>NZ_CP188223.1:0-4217117 GCF_049059565.2 Cupriavidus sp. 30B13
GTCCCAGCTCGAGATCGGAACCCGTTGCGAAGGTTGCAGATAAAGCCGCCGCTGCCCGCCATGCTCCAGCACGAAGCGCCGCGGGCGCGGATACAGCCGCGTGACCAGCACCAGCACGTTGCCCGGCGCGGGGTCGAGCGCGTCGACCGGCACGTTGTCGACCATGCCGCCGTCCAGCACGGGCCGCCCCTCGCGGCGCAGCACCGGCGTGAATGGCGGCGTGGAAGCCGACTGCAGCAGCAGGTCGGCCAGTTGCTCGGGCGAGCCGCAGTCCTGCGCGCGCACGAACTCCGGATGGAAGCCGAGCTTGCGGCCCAGCCGCGGGTGCAGCGTCTTGAGCCAGTGCTTCTCGATGTTGTAGGCCACCAGCCCGGCCAGCACCGCCGTGCGCGGCCCGCTCCAGCGCGGGATGTGCGCCACCCCGACGCGGATCTCGGGCGCGCTCTGCAATTGCGCCAGGCGGCCGTCGGCGAAGATGCTCAGCAGCGCGCTGCGGTAGATGCCGTAGTGAGGAAAGACGCGCTGCCGGCTCAGCAGGTTGCTCCAGTAGACGTTGCGCCGGTTGCCCGCCAGCACCTCCTGGTAATACGCCATGACCTGGCGCGCGTCATGCGTATAGATCATGCACGCGGTGGCGGCCCCGGCCGAGATGCCGGCGATCACGCGCGGGCGCAGCCCCAGCTCCGGCGCCACCTTGTCCCACCAGCCGGCCTGCCACCAGCAGCGGTTGCCGCCGCCGGCGAACACCACCTGGTCGAACGGCGATGCGGCATGCATGCCGCCCGGCTCACGCGCCAGCCCGCGCTGCAGGATGCCGCCGGCATCGGCGGGCACGATGGTGGATTCCGGCTTCGGGTCTGGCATGACGGTTGCGGTTGTTCCTGGATTGCGGCCGGCTGGCCGGGTTGTTGCTGGGTTTTTCAGGTGTGGTGTGGTTGGGGGAATGATACAGGGGGTGGGGGTAGGGGGCTGTGGGGCTGTGGGGGTGTGGGCCTGGCGGCCCGGGCGTGGTGGTTCGTTCGCGAGCATGTCAGTGGTGTTTTTGTCTTTTTTGTTGGGGGTTTTTAGGTATTTTGATTTAAAAGACTTTGAAATCCTAAAATCAAAGTCAAAATCTTAAAATCAAAGTCAAAGGCTTTCGCTCCCCCGGAGCGACCTACTTTCTTTTTTCCGAAAAGAAAGTAGGCAAAGAAAGCGGACTGCCTGGCCGGCAGGGGCAGAAACGTTGGGATTACTGGTGTTAATGGTTTCGTCGTGGGGTTTGTAGTTCTGCTGGTATCCTGCCGTTACCGGATTTAACGGCCACTATTCTGCAAGCGGTGCTGGATTCGTGGTGGCGCTGCATGATGGCGATGGCCCAGGTGGTTCAGGCTGCTGCCGCGACCGGAGTGGATGGGCACGTCATAGGCGCCGCGCTGGTTTCGTGGTGGGCGCGGTGGCTCCAGTTTGAAACGTAGCCTCATACACTCGCGCGCCGGTCCACCGCGCCCACCACGAAACCACGAGGGTGTTATGTCGTGGTGGCCGGCACCGGTAACGGCAGATGGCAGAACAAGCAGTGCGCCCGCCATCATAGGTCTGACCCCGAAACCAATGCCGCCAGCGAGATCGTGGCGAGTCGAACCGGTAACGGCAGGATGCCAGCAGAACCGCAGTCCCCACCACGAAACCACCAACAATCAGCAATTCCAATGTTTCTGCCCCTGCCGGCCAGGCAGTCCGCTTTCTTTGCCTACTTTATTTTCGGAAAAAAGAAAGTAGGTCGCTCCGGGGGAGCGAAAGCCTTTGAATTTGATTTTGAATCTAAGTTTTTTAAAGGTTTTGACTTTGATTTTAGGGTTTAAAAGTCGTAGTCTTTAAAATTTAAATAATTTTTGCCTGAAGAAAAAAACAGGCATAATATAAAATACATAAAAAATAAATAAAAAAGCCCGGCACCATAAAAAGCACCAGGTTTCCCCGCCCCACGGCAAGCCAGACTCAACCCGCCGCGTCCGCCACCTCCCCACGTCGCGCCGAGCGTCGCGCCAGCCATCCCAGTACCCGCGGAATCACCACCACCGCCACGGTCATCGCCAGGATGGTCGCCGAGATCGGCTGGGTCACGAAGATCGACCAGTCGCCCTGGCTGATCGACAGCGCGTTGCGCAACTGCTTTTCGGCGATCGGGCCGAGGATCATCCCCACGATCACGGGCGCGGTGGGGAAGTCGAAGCGGCGCATGGCCATGCCCAGCACGCCGATCACGAACAGCAGCAGCAGGTCGAACCACGACTGGCGGATGCCGTACGCGCCCAGGCCCGCGAAGATCAGGATGCCGCCATACAGCAGCGGCGTGGGAATGCGCAGCATGCGTACCCACAGGCCGATGGCCGGCAGGTTGAGCACCAGCAGCATCACGTTGCCGATGTACAGCGAAGCCAGCAGGCCCCACACCAGGTCGCCCGAGGTCTGGAACAGCATCGGGCCCGGCTGCAGGTTGTAGTTCTGGAACGCCGCCAGCAGGATCGCGGTGGTGTTCGAGGTGGGAATGCCCAGCGTCAGCAGCGGCGCCAGCGTGGCGGTGACCGCGGCGTTGTTGGCGGCCTCGGGGCCGGCCACGCCTTCGATCGCGCCGACCGTGCCGAACTCGTCCTTGTGCTTGGACAGCTTCTTCTCGGCGGCGTACGACAGGAAGGTCGGGATCTCCGCGCCGCCGGCCGGGATCAGGCCGAACGGGAAGCCGATGATGGTGCCGCGGATCCAGGCCGGCACCGAGCGCTTCCAGTCCGACTTCGTCATCATGATGCTGCTGAGCTTGTTGAAGCTGCCGTCGGGCTGCGGGAAGAAGGCGTTGAACAGCGCCTCGCCCACCGCGAACAGGCCGACCGCCACCACCACGATGTCGATGCCGTCGTAGAGCTCCTGCACGTCCATCGAGTAGCGCGTCTGGCCCGACAGCGAGTCCATGCCGATCAGGCCGATGCCCAGGCCCAGGAACAGGCTGGTCATGCCGCGCAGCAGCGACGAGCCCAGCACCGCCGACACCGTGGTGAAGGCCAGCAGCATGATCATGAAGTACTCGCCCGGGCCGAACTGCAGCGCCACGTCGGCCGCCACCGGCGCGAACATCGACAGCAGCACGGTGGCGATGGTGCCCGCCGCGAACGAGCCGATCGCCGCGGTGGCCAGCGCGGGTCCCGCGCGGCCGCTCTTGGCCATCAGGTTGCCTTCCATCGCCGTGACCATGGTGGACGATTCGCCCGGCGTGTTCATCAGGATGGAGGTGGTCGAGCCGCCGTACATGGCGCCGTAGTAGATGCCGGCGAACATGATCAGCGCGGCGGTCGGTTCCACCTTGGTGGTCAGCGGCAGCAGCATCGCCACTGTCAGCGCCGGGCCGATGCCGGGCAGCACGCCGATGGCGGTGCCGAGGAAGCAGCCCACCAGGGCCCACATCAGGTTGATCGGGGTGATGGCGACGGCGAAGCCGTGCATCAGCAGGTTGAGAGTATCCATGGATCAGCTCCGGTCAGAACCCGGCGACGGGCAGCAGCGGCAGGTTGATGCCGAGCAGGAATTCGAACAGCGCCCACATCGGCAGCGTGATGCACAGGCCGATGAAGCCGTCGCGCAGGAAGCGCTTGCTGCCGTAGCCGCGCGCCACGCAGATCATCAGCAGCGTCGACGCCAGCACGAAGCCCAGCGTGCCGATCAGCGCCATGTTGGCCACCAGGCCGGCGGCGACCCACAGGAAGCCGCGCAAGTTGTGCGGCGCCGAGGGCAGCTCGGCGTCTTCCTCGGGCATGTTGCGAAAGCCGCCGCGGATGCCTTGCCAAGTCAGCGCGGCGCCGCACACGGCCAGGCCGATGGCGACCAGCGTGGGCATGAAGCGCGGCGACAGCCCGGCATAGCCTTCGTCGCCGGAGATGCCCGGCAGGCCCACGAAGAAGAACAGGGAGAGCAGCAATACGGCAATGCCGATCGCCAGGTGCGAGGGTTTCATCAAGGACTCCTTCAGGCGGCGGCGCGCTGGCTTGCCGCGGTTTGTCGTCCCCGCACACGGCGGGGGCCCGGCGACTTATGGTTTGGTCTTGGGTATCGCGGGTGGTGGACACCGGGCCCCCGCCTGCTGCATGCGCACCAGGCGCGACGGTGGGCCGCAGGCAGGGCCGACAGGTGAAACGGGCAAAACGATGAAGCGGTGAAGCGGTGAAACGAAAAAGCGATGCGGCGGCGGAGCCGTCATGCCGGCGCGTTCGCCGGCACGCAGCTTACTTCGCCACGCCGAGCTCGCGCAGCGTCGTGCCCAGGCGCGTCGATTCGCTGTCCACGAACTTGCCGAACTCGTCGCCGGTCAGCAGGAACGGCGTCCAGTCGTTCTTGGCCAGGGTGTCCTTCCACACCGGCGTCTCGGTGGCCTTGACCACCGCGTCCACCAGCGCCTTGCGCTGCTCCGCGGTGATGCCGGGCGCGCCGTACACGCCGCGCCAGTTGTAGATCTCCACGTTGACGCCCTGCTCCTTGAGCGTGGGGATGTCGGCGGTGCGCTCCTTCGAGGTCACCGCCAGCGCGCGCATCTTGCCGCTCTTGATGAAGGGCAGGAACTCGGACACGCCGGCGATGCCCACGGTCACGTGGCCGCCCAGGATCGAGGCCGACGCTTCGCCGCCGCCCTGGAACGGCACGTAGTTGACCTTCTTCGGGTCCACGCCGATGTCCTTGGCGATCAGGCCCGCCAGGATGTGGTCGATCGAACCCTTGGAACCGCCGCCCCAGCTCACGCTGCCCGGATTGGCCTTGAGTTGCGTGGTCAGGTCCTTGACGGACTTGAGCGGCGAGCTGGCCGGCACCGTGATCACCATGGTGTCGGCGTACAGCCGTGCCACCGGCGTGGCGTTCTTCAGCGTGACCGGCGGCTTGTTGGTCTCGATCGCGCCCACCATCACCGCGCCGGTGACGATCAGCGCGTTGGGGTTGCCCTTGTCGGTGTTGACGAACTGCGTCAGGCCAATGGTGCCGCCCGCGCCGCCCTTGTTGTCGTACGAGGCGGTCCGGGCCACGCCGGCGGCCACCAGCGCGGCGCCCAGCGAGCGGCCGGTCTGGTCGTAGCCGCCGCCCGGATTGGCGCCGATCATGAACTTGACGTTCTCGAGCGCGAACGCGGGCGCGGCGGCCACGGTGGCGGCCAGCGCGGCCGAAGCCATGACGGCGTGGGCGAAGCGGTGAATCGAGCGGCGCATATCGGTCTCCTGCTTGTCTTGAAGGTTGCCGGCGATCAGGGCCTGCGCTCGCTGCCTGGCGCGGTCCGACCCGGGGGCATCCGGCTGGCGTTCGTACTGTGCTGGCGCGGGGCAAGAAGACACTTCGGCTCGCCCCGAAGGGGCGAAAGGCTCGTCTCCTGTCCGCCGCTGAGCGTGCATGGCCGGACTTGTTCTTTGATTTCTTTCCGCGCGGTGGACTGCGCGGATCTGGCCCTTATGAGCCATGGGGTGGATTCTAGGTGGGGGAAACTGTCAAAAGGCTGTCAATTTGACGGGGGAAGGGGTGGGGTTTACGTGGGGGTGGATGTGTGGACATTTGGGGGGATGGGGGGACAGGGGGGGCGTTTTCTGGGTTTTTGAAATAGAGGGGAGTTGGCTTTGGAGGGTTAACTTTATGATTGGATTATTGAAGTCAAGTTATTTAAAATACCAAAATCAGAGACTTTAAAATATTAAAATCAACATCAAAGTCAAAATCTTAAAATCAAAGTCAAAGGCTTTCGCTCCCCCGGAGCGACCTACTTTCTTTTTTCCGAAAAGAAAGTAGGCAAAGAAAGCGGACTGCCTGGCCGGCAGGGGCAGAAACATTGGGATTATTAATGTTAATGGTTTCGTCGTGGGGTTTGTAGTTCTGCTGGCATCCTGCCGTTACCGGGTTTAATGGCCACTATTCTGCAAGCGGTGCTGGATTCGTGGTGGCGCTGCATGATGGCGATGGTCCAGGTAGTTCAGGCTGCTGCCGCGATCGGAGCGGATGCGGACGTCATAGGAACGGCACTGGATTCGTGGTGGGCGCGGTGGACCGGCGCGCGAGTGTGCCGGCCTACGTTTCAAGGTGGGTCCACCGCGCCCACCACGAAACCACGAGGATGCTATGCCGTGGTGGTCCGAGCCGGTAACGGCAGATGGCCGAACTGGCAGTGCGCTCGCCATCATAGGTCTGACCCCGAGACCAATATCGCCAGCAAGATCGTGGTGAGTCGAACCGGTAACGGCAGGATACCAGCAGAACCGCAGTCCCCACCACGAAACCACCAACAATCAGAAACCCAACGTTTCTGCCCCTGCCGGCCAGGCAGTCCGCTTTCTTTGCCTACTTTCTTTTCGGAAAAAAGAAAGTAGGTCGCTCCGGGGGAGCGAAAGCCTTTGACTTTGACGTTGATTTTAAGAGTTTAAAGAATTTGAAGTTGACTTTGATTTTAGGGTTTTAAAGACTTTAATCCCTCACCCCCCCCCTCTTCCCCCACCGGCAACCCCAACACCGCCCGCACCCCCCTCCCCTGCGCCGCCTCCCCCAGCTCCACCGTCCCGCCGAACCGGGCCGCCATCTCGCGGGAAATGGCCAGGCCCAGCCCCGACCCGGGCTCTGCGTTCCCCACGCGCCGGTAAAACCGCGCGAATACCTTTTCCCGTTCCTCGGCGGGAATGCCGGGCCCGTCGTCCTCGACGACGAGGCGGGCGATGTCGCCGGCGCGTGCCGCGGAAAGCGTGATCCGGCTGCCGCGCGGCGAGTACTGGATGGCGTTGTGGACCAGGTTGGCGAACGCCTCGCGCAGCAGCGCGGCGTCGGCGCGTACCGGCAGCGCCAGCCCGGCGGGGCGTTCCCAGCCGAAGTCCTGCTGCTTGCCGCGCGCCAGCGGCAGGTAGTCCAGCGCGACCTGTTCGGCCACGGCCACGGCGTCGGTCAGCGGCGGCGGCTCGGCGTCGCCGGGGCTGTCGCTGCCCGGATGCTGGCGTACCCGCGCCAGCGCCAGCAGCTGGTTGGTGAGGCGCGCGGCCTGCTCGAGCTGGGTGACGATGCCGCCCACGGCTTCGCGCGCGGCCTGCGGTGCGTGCGCGGGGTCGGCGCCGGCGCACAGCTGGCGCTGGGCGAATTCGGCCTGGGTCTTGAGGATGGCCAGCGGCGTGCGCAACTGGTGCGCGGCGTCGGCGATGAACTGGGCCTGGGCCTGGGCCATCGCGCTGGAGCGCGACACGTGCAGGTTGACGGCGTCGACCAGCGGGCGCACTTCGAGCGGGACGTGGTCGAAGGCCAGCGGCGTGAGGTCTTCGGCCGAGCGCGCCTGCACGTCGTCGCGCACGCGCGCGAGCGGGCGCAGCACGTAGGTGATGCCGGCCACCAGCACGCCCGCGCTGACCAGGATCAGCAGCACGTCGCGCGCCAGCGCGCCGCGCCACACGGTCGCGATCAGGTCCAGGCGCGGCTCGGCGCTTTCGGCCACCTGCACGATCACGCGCATGTTGGCGTTGGGGCGGTACACCGGATGGGCCAGCGCGGCGATGCGCACCGGGTCGCCGCGGTAGTCGGCGTCGTAGAAGCGCGGCTGGTTGCTGGCCAGCGCGCCGGCCGGCAGCGGCAGGTCGTCGTAGCCGGTGACGGTCTCGACCTGGCCGTTGCGCTCGAGCGAGACGCGGTAGAACACGTGGGTCTGCGTGGCGGTCTCGAACATCTCCATGGCCGCGTCCGGCAGCGCGATCTGCACGCTCTCGCCGGCCATGCCGATGGCGTTGTCGATGGCGCGCACCGAGCCGTACAGCGAGCGGTCGTAGGCGGCGTTGGCGGCGTCGCGCAGCGTGCCGTAGGTCAGCCACGTGTCGAGCGCCATCATGGCCGCCAGCGCGGGCACCAGCAGCACCAGCAACTGGCGGCGCAGGCTGCCTTGCAACCAGCGCCGCAGCCAGTGCCGGGGCAGGTGGTGCAGCATCAGGCCGGCCCTTCCGGTTCCAGCAGGTAGCCGAAGCCGCGCAGCGTGACGATGGTCACGCCGTGCCCGGAGAGCTTCTTGCGCAGGCGGTAGACCAGCACTTCGATGGCGTCGGGGCTGACGTCGGCGTCGAGCGAGAACACCTTGTCGAGCAGTTGCGCCTTGGTCAGCGGCTGGCCGCTGCGCGCCAGCAGCGCGCCCAGCAGCGTGGACTCGCGCGGCGTGAGCGCCAGCGGCGCGCCGCCGAGCGTGAAGCTGCGGGTCTCGCCGTCGAACACCAGCGAGCCGCATTGCAGGCGCGGATGGGCGCGCCCGCGGCTGCGCCGGATCAGGGCCAGGATGCGCGCTTCCAGCTCGGCGATGGCGAACGGCTTGGGCAGGTAGTCGTCGGCGCCGAGGTTGAGGCCGCGCACGCGCTCGTCGAGCGTGTCCTGCGCGGTCAGGATCAGCACCGGGGTGCGGTCGTCGCGCCCGCGCATGGACTTGAGCACGGACAGGCCGTCCTTGCCGGGCAGGCGCAGGTCCAGCACCACGGCGTCGTATTCCTCGGCGATCAGCCGCGCCTCGGCCTGCAGGCCGTCGGCCACGTGCTCGATCACGAAGCCGCCCTGCTCCAGCGCGCGCGCCACCCAGCGCGCCAGTTCGATCTCGTCTTCCACCAGCAACAGGCGCACGCCGGTCCTCCCATGCTCGATAAGCGTCCGTTGTTCACAATGCGGCACAGCGGCCGCCGCGGGGGACTGGCCGCGGGCGCCTATAATACCTCCGCCCCGGGCCGGGCGCGGCGAGCGCGCCAGGGCCTTCCCAGCCAGCGATGTCAGCACCGATGGTTCCAGCCTTGCGCAACTCGTCCCCAGCCCCCGCCACCGCATCCGCCCACGCCGGCGAGCCTTCGCGGAGCGCCGCCGCCGCGCCGCCGGACCGCGCGCGCCGCCGCGTGCTGGCCGGCGCCGCCGCGTTCGGCGCGGGCTGGAGCGCCGGCCTGAGCGGGCCGCTGCGCGCGCAGTCCGTGCCGCCGGTGCCGCCCGGTTATCCACAGAGCTATGCCGAGATCATCGCGCGCGCGCTGCAGGAAGGCGCGGTCAACGTGCACGCGTCCACCGACGCGGATATCGCCCAGCCGCTGGTGAGCGCCTTCGAGGCGCGCTACCCGGGCCTCAAGGTGCGCTACCGCGACCTCAACACGGTGGAGCTCAACGACCGCTTCCTGGCCGACCGCGCGCGCCTTGCCGCCGGCGAGCCGCCCGGCGCCGATACCGCCGACGTGCTGTGGAGCACGGCGATGGACCTGCAGATCAAGCTCGTCAACGATGGCCACGCGCTGCGCTACGCCTCGCCCGAGCGCGCCGGGCTGCCGTCGTGGGCGGCATGGCGCGACGAAGCCTGGGGCACCACCTTCGAGCCGGCCGTGATCGTCTACAACCGGCGCCATTTCGCCGGCATGCAGACGCCGCGCAGCCGCACCGGGCTGGCGCGGCTGCTGCAGGAGAACACGCCGCGCTGGCGCCAGCGCGTGGTGACCTACGACGTGGAGAAATCGGGCGTGGGCTACCTGCTGGCGCAGCAGGACGCGCGCATGGGCGACGAGTTCTGGTACCTGGCGCAGGCGCTCGGGCGCTGCGGCGTGCAGTTGTCGGCCTCCACCGCGAACATGATCGAGCGCATCGCCTCGGGCGAGTTCGTGATGGGCTACAACCTGCTGGGCTCGTATGCGCTGTCGCTGATGGAGCGCGGCGCGGAGATCGACGTGATCGCCCCGCGCGACTACACGCTGGTGATGTCGCGCGTGGCCTTCATCGCGCGCCGCGCGGCGCATCCCAACGCGGCGCGGCTGTGGCTGGACTTCCTGCTGTCGCGCGCGGGGCAGACCGTGCTGGGGCAGAGCGCCTCGCAGCTCTACACGATCCGCACCGATACCGACAGCGTCCACACCGCGACGGCGCTGGCCGAGCGCCTGGGCTACGCGCTCAAGCCGATCAGCGTGGGCCCCGGCCTGCTGGCGGCGCAGGACACGCTGCGCAAGCGCGCCTTCTTC
The DNA here is from genome assembly GCF_049059565.2 of Cupriavidus sp. 30B13. NCBI lineage: Bacteria > Pseudomonadati > Pseudomonadota > Betaproteobacteria > Burkholderiales > Burkholderiaceae > Cupriavidus > Cupriavidus sp. 30B13. The sequence goes on from NZ_CP188223.1 coordinate 9,984, forward strand.
GCGCGCTGGCGCGACGCCACGCGCGGCTGAGCCGGCGGCGCCTCAGCCGGGCGGCGTGTTGCGGGTGGTCTTGGGCGGGGCCTTGGAGGCGGGCTTGGCGGAGGCCTTCGGTGCTGCCTTCGCTGCGGCTTTCGGCGCTGCTTTCGGCGCGGCCTGCTCCGCCTCCTTGGCTTCCTTGGCCTGGGCCTCCTGGCACATCGAATCGATTTCCTCGTTCAGCGCGGCCACCGGCGGCGCCACGTAGCCCTTGCGCAGCGCGGGCGACAGCCTGAGCGTGTCGATGAAGGCGTCCGACACGCGCGCGGCATTGGTCTCCAGGTCGAACGCCTCCGGCGCGAACAGCCAGTGCGACAGCATGCCGCCGATGGAAGCGTGGAAGACATTGACGGCGAGGTCGAGGTCGAGGTCGGCGGGCAGCTGGCCGCGCTCCACCGCCATGCGCAGGTGCTCGCGCATCTTCACCGTGCCTTCCTGGTGCGACTGGCGCTGGCGCTGGTAGATGGCGCCGTTTTCCTCGACCATCTCGCACTTGTGGAAGACGATCTCGAACACGCGGCGCCACTGGGGGTTTTCCACGGTCTGGCGCAGCGCGAAGGCGCAGATGTCGCGGATGCTGCCGAGCGGGTCTTCCTGGCTGGCGATGCGCTGGGGCTCGCACAGCGCTTCGAGCGGCAGGTGCACGCGGTCCGACATGGCCGCGAACACATCGCTCTTGTTCTTGAAGTGCCAGTAGATGGCGCCGCGCGTCACGCCGGCGGCCTCGGCGATGTCGGCAAGCGACGGGCGCGCCACGCCGCGGGCGTGGAACACAGCCTCGGCCGCGTCCAGAATGCGGTGGCGCGTCTCAAGCGCCTCTTCCTTGGTACGTCTGACCATGATGTTCTCAACTGCCGGCCAGGTTTCGGGCCGGTCTGTTTATCTCTCCCGGGTGCGGGCGGTGGGGCCGCCGGGCGCGTGTGCAGGCGCTGTCGCCAGCGCGCGGCCTTCGCCGGGCCGCTGATATATGGGGCAATTATCGCCGCATTGCAACAGACACTTACATACATGCGCGAATGTATCTATAATACGCGCTCGCCTGCCTTTCGGCCAGCCCGTGCGGGCTGGCGCGGCGCTGCGATTTCCCCGCCTGCCCCAGGGCCGGCCGGCGGTTTTTCGCGGCGCCATGCCGGCGTGTCGTTGCCGTTTTTTTGCCATTCGTCGCACCCGTAGCGCCAGTGCGCCCGGTGGTGACTAGCATCGCTTTTTTTTTGCCTGCCGTCGGTCCTTTCCGGCCGGCGGGCCGCGCCGTATCCGGACACGACACCGGGAGCGCATGCGGCCGATCTCAAATTGCCATCATGGGGTTATCGATGAGGAAGTCCCAACGTATTACCTGCGTTGCCGCTGCCGTTTTGTCGGCGCTGGCGCTCACCGCCTGTGGCGACAAGCAGCCGCAGGGCGGCGCCATGCCGCCGCCAGAGGTGGGCGTCGTCACCGTGACGCCGACCACCGTGTCCGTCATCAATGAACTGCCGGGCCGCCTCGAAGGCGTGCGTACCGCCGAAGTGCGGGCGCGCGTCGCCGGCATCGTGCTGTCGCGCAACTACCGCGAAGGCGGCGAGGTCAAGGCCGGGCAACTGCTGTTCAAGATCGACCCGGCGCCATACCAGGCCCAGCTCGAATCCGCCAAGGCCAGCCTGGCGCGCGCCGAAGCCAACGCCGTGGCCGCGCGCCAGAAGGCCGAGCGCTACAAGCCGCTGGTGGCGGTGAACGCGGTCAGCAAGCAGGAGTACGACGAAGCCGTGGCCGCCGCCGGCCAGGCCGCCGCCGACATCGCCTCGGCCAAGGCCTCCGTCACCACCGCCCAGATCAACCTCGGCTATACCGCCGTGACCGCGCCCATCGGCGGGCGCGTGGGCCGCGCGCTGGTGACCGAAGGCGCGCTGGTCGGCAGCGGCGAAGCCACCAAGCTGGCCACGGTCGAGCAGGTCGACCCGATCTGGGTCACCTTCACCCAGCCCGCCAGCGAAGTGATGAAGCTGCAGCGCGCCATCGGCAGCGGCCAGGTCAAGGGCGTGGACGGCGGCGCGCGCGTGCACCTGTTCATCGAGGACGGCCGCGAATACGAGCAGACCGGCAAGCTGCTGTTCTCCGACATGACGGTCGACCCGACCACCGGCGCCATCACGCTGCGCGCGCAGTTCCCCAATCCCAGGCGCGAACTGCTCTCGGGCACCTTCGTGCGCGTGAAGATCGAGCAGGGCGTCGACGAGAACGCGCTGACCGTGCCGCAGCGCGCGCTGATCCGCACGGCGCAGGGCGCCTCGGTGCTGGTGGTGGGCGGCGACGGCAAGGTGGCTTCGCTGCCGGTCAAGGCGCCCCAGGCCATCGGCGACAACTGGATCGTCACCGAAGGGCTCAAGGGCGGCGAGAAGGTGATCGTCGAAGGCCTGCAGAAGGTCAAGGTGGGCGCGCCCGCCAAGGCCGTGCCGTTTGCCGTGCCTGGCGCCGCGCCCGTCACCGCTGCCTCCGAACCCGCCGCGCAGCCGGCCAGCGCGGGCGCCTCGGCGCCCGCCGCGGTCGCCGGGGAACCGGCCGGCAAGACGGACAAGCAGGCCGACGCCAAGCAAGGCTAATCACAGCGCAATCCCAAGGGAGCCAGTTTTATGGCCAAGTTTTTCATTGACCGGCCGGTGTTCGCGTGGGTTGTCGCGCTGATCATCGTGCTGGCCGGGGTGTTGTCGATCCTGCAACTGCCGATCGCCCAGTACCCCAACATCGCACCGCCGACGATCTCGGTCACGGCGACCTACCCCGGCGCTTCGGCCAGGACGCTCGAAGACTCGGTCACCTCGGTGATCGAGCAGGAGCTCAACGGCGCGCCCGGGCTGCTGTACTACCAGTCCACCAGCGAAGCCACCGGCCTGGCGACGATCACCATCGCCTTCGAGCCGGGCTCCAACGTCGACCTGAACTCGGTCGAGGTGCAGAACCGCCTCAAGCGCGTGGAAGCGCGCCTGCCGGCCGAGGTGCGCCAGCAGGGCGTGCGCGTGGACAAGGCCGGGAACAACTACATGATGTTCCTGACGGTCTCGTCCAAGTCGGGCCGGGCCGATGCGATCGAGCTGGGCAACTACGTCTCGGCCAGCGTGATCGACTCGATCCGCCGCGTCGCAGGCGTGGGCCAGGCCGACCTGTTCGGCACCGAGTACGCCATGCGCATCTGGGTGGACCCGTCCAAGCTCACGGGCTTCAACCTGACGCCGCAGGACGTGACCGCGGCCATCGCCGAGCAGAACGTGCAGGTCGCCGTGGGCGAGCTGGGCGGCACGCCCTCGCCCAGGGGCACCGAGCTCAACGCCACCGTCACCACCGAAAGCCGCCTCACCACGCCGGAGCAGTTCGCCAACATCCTGCTGCGCGTGAACCCGGACGGCTCCTCGGTGCGCATCAAGGACGTCGGCCGCGTCGAGCTCGGCGGCGCCGACTACTCCACGCTGGCGCGCACCAACGGCAAGCCGGCGGCGGCCATCGCCATCAAGCTCGCGCCCACCGGCAACGCGCTGGCCACCGCCACCGCGGTGCGCGCCAAGATGGAGGAGCTGTCGAAGTTCTTCCCGGGCGACTACGAGTACAGCGTGCCTTACGACACCTCGGCCTTCGTCAAGATCTCGATCGAGGAAGTGATCAAGACCCTGCTCGAAGCCGTGGTGCTGGTGTTCCTGGTGATGTACCTGTTCCTGCAGAACTTCCGCGCCACGCTGATCCCCACGCTGGTGGTGCCGGTGGCGCTGATGGGCACCTTCGGCATGCTGCTGGCGTTCGGCTTCTCCATCAACGTGCTGACCATGTTCGGCATGGTGCTGGCGATCGGCATCCTGGTCGACGATGCCATCGTGGTGGTGGAGAACGTCGAGCGCATCATGAGCGAGGAAGGGCTCTCGCCGCGCCAGGCCACGCGCAAGGCGATGGGCCAGATCACCGGCGCCATCGTCGGCATCACGCTGGTGCTGACCGCGGTGTTCATCCCGATGGCGTTCTTCGCCGGCTCGGTGGGCAACATCTACCGCCAGTTCTCGCTGTCGCTGATCTCGTCGATGGCGTTCTCGGCGCTGCTGGCGCTGACGCTGACCCCGGCGCTGTGCGCGACGCTGCTCAAGCCGGTGGAGGCGGGCCATCACCACGAGAAGCGCGGCTTCTTCGGCTGGTTCAACCGCACCTTCGCGCGCGCGGCCACCGGCTACCAGAGCGTGGTCGCCCGCATCCTCGGGCGCGCCGGGCGCTACCTGGTCATCTACGCCGTGATCCTGGTCGGCGTGGTGGTGCTGTACAAGCGCCTGCCCTCCTCCTTCCTGCCCGACGAAGACCAGGGCTACATGATCACCGTGGTGCAACTGCCCAACGGCGCCACCCAGGAACGCACCCTGGGCGTGCTCAAGCAGATCGAGGACTACTACCTGCAGAAGGAAAGCAAGGTGGTGGACCAGATGATCACGGTGGCGGGCTTCTCGTTCTTCGGCCGCGGCCAGAACGGCGGCATCGCGTTCGTCAAGCTCAAGGACTGGAAGGAGCGCACCGGCGCCGACGAAACCGCGCAGGCGCTGGTGGGCCGCGCGTTCGGCACGCTGTCGTTCATCAAGGACGCCATCATCTTCCCGCTCAACCCGCCGGCGATTTCCGAGCTGGGCAATTCCTCGGGCTTCGACTTCCGCCTGCAGGACCGCACCGGCCAGGGCCACGCCAAGCTGATGGAAGCGCGCAACATGATGCTCGGCATGGCCGCGCAGAATCCGGCGCTGGCCGGCGTGCGCCCGGAAGGGCAGGAAGACGCGCCGCAGCTGCAGATCGACATCGACCGCGAGAAGGCGCGCGCGCAGGGGGTCTCGGTGGCGGACATCAACGCCACGCTGGCCATCGCGTTCGGCTCGTCCTACGTCAACGACTTCATCCATGAAGGCCGCGTGCGCAAGGTGATCGCGCAGGCCGAGGGCAGCGACCGCAGGCTGCCCGACGACCTGAGCAAGCTGCGCGTGAAGAACCGCAACGGCGACATGGTCGCGTTCGCCGCGTTCTCCACCTCGCAGTGGATCATGGGCTCGCCGCGCCTGGAGCGCTACAACGGCCTGCCGGCGGTGAAGATCGCCGGCCAGGCGGCGCCGGGCCGCAGCACGGGCGAGGCGATGAAGATCATGGAGGACAACTTCGCCAAGCTGCCGCCGGGCTTCGGCTTCGAGTGGTCCGGCCAGTCCTATGAAGAGCGCCTGGCCGGCTCGCAGGAGCCGATGCTGTACACGCTGTCGCTGATCATCGTGTTCCTGTGCCTGGCCGCGCTGTACGAAAGCTGGTCGATCCCGGTCTCGGTGCTGCTGGTGGTGCCGCTCGGCGTGCTCGGCGCGCTGCTCGGCGTGACGCTGCGCGGCATGCCCAACGACGTGTACTTCAAGGTGGGCCTGATCGCCACCATCGGCCTGTCGGCCAAGAACGCCATCCTGATCGTGGAGTTCGCCAAGGACCTGCAGGCGCAGGGCCGCAGCGTGATCGACGCCACGCTCGAGGCGGTGCACCTGCGCTTCCGCCCGATCCTGATGACGTCGATGGCCTTCATCCTGGGCGTGCTGCCGCTGGCGATCGCCACCGGCGCGGGCTCGGGCGGCCAGCGCGCCATCGGCACCGGCGTGATCGGCGGCATGATCACCGCCACGGTGCTGGCGATTTTCATGGTGCCGGTGTTCTTCGTGGTGATCCGCAGCCGCTTCAAGGGCCGCGCCCCCGAGCAGGACCTGGAACAGGACCCGAAGCAGGATCAGAAGTGGCTCGAACCCAAACAGGAACTCTGACCATGACCAAGACACTGACCACGCTGTTGCTGGTGGCGGGCGTCCTCTCGGGCTGCACGCTGGCGCCGACGTACGAGCGCCCCGCGCCGCCGGTGGCCACGCAGTATCCGGCCGCGCCCGACGGCTACGCCGCGGCCGAGGTGAAGACCGGCGAGACCCGCCGCGCGGCCGACATCGGCTGGCGCGAGTTCTTCCGCGACCCGCGCCTGCAGGCGCTGATCGCCGCCTCGCTCGAAAACAACCGCGACCTGCGCACCGCCGTGCTGCGCATCGAGGAAGCGCGCGCGCAGTACCAGGTGCAGCGCGCCGACCTGCTGCCCACGGTGAACGCCACCGGCGGCTACACGCGCCAGCGCATCTCGGGCGCGCAGTTCGGCTCGCCAGGGGCCGGCACCAGCATCTCCGAGTACTACCAGGTCGGCGGCGCCATCACGTCGTTCGAGCTCGACCTGTTCGGCCGCGTGCGCAGCCTTTCCAACGCGGCGCTGGCGCAGTACTTCGCCACCGAGGAGGCGCGCCGCGCGGCGCAGATCTCGCTGGTCTCGGAAGTGGCCAAGGCCTACCTGTCCGAGCGTTCCTTCGCCGAGCAGTACGAGCTGGCGCAGAACACGCTCAGGACGCGCGAGTCCACGCTGAGCCTGTCGCGCCAGCGCTTCGACGCCGGCGCCACCTCGGCGCTGGACCTGCGCGACAACGAGTCGCTGGTGGCGCAGGCACGCGTGTCCGCCGCGCAGCTCGCGCGCCAGCGCGCGCAGGCGCAGAACGCGCTCGAAGTGCTGGTGGGCAAGCCGCTGGGCAGCATCGAGAACCTGCCGGAGGCGATGCGCCTGTCGGACGAACGCATCATCAGCGACATCCCGGCCGGGCTGCCGTCGGACCTGCTCGAGCAGCGCCCCGACATCCGCCAGGCCGAGCAGCAACTGCTGTCGGCCAACGCCAACATCGGCGCGGCGCGCGCGGCCTTCTTCCCGCGCATCACGCTCACCGCCAATGCCGGCGCGATCAGCCCGACCTTCTCGAGCCTGTTCGATTCCGGCACCGGCGTGTGGTCGTTCGCGCCGCAGCTGACGTTGCCGATCTTCGACTATGGCCGCAACCTGTCCAACCTGGACCTGGCCAACGTGCGCAAGAACATCCAGATCGCCAGCTACGAGAAGACCATCCAGACGGCCTTCAGCGAAGTGGCCGACGCACTGGTGGCGCGCGGCACGCTCGAAGACCAGGTGCATGGCCAGGAACAGGTGCGCGACGCCGAGCAGGCGCGCTTCGAGCTGTCCACGGTGCGCTTTCGCAGCGGCGTGGCCAACCAGCTAGACCAGCTCGACGCGCAGCGCCAGCTGTTCACCGCGGAACAGGCGCTGATCCAGGCGCGCCAGCTGCGCCTGAACAACGCCATCGACCTGTACCGCTCGCTCGGCGGCGGCCTGGCCGAAGCCGGCCCCGTGGCGTCAGCCGACAGCATCAAGCCGGCGGTGACTGCGCAGTAAGGCAGCCACAGATAGCCGGAGGTTTGCTCCCCTCTCCCATGAAATGGGAGAGGGGTCGGGGGAGAGGGTGGGCGCCAGCGAATGGCGAAAGCGATCACTTCGTGGAGACTCTGGCCCTCTCCCCCGCCCCTCTCCCGCAAGCGGGAGAGGGGAGAAAACAATCGGTACGCCGGCCTGGCAGGCAAAAAAAAGCGAAGCGCAGATGCGCTTCGCTTTTTTTATGGGGTCGAGACAAAGAAAAGTAACGATCTTCACCAAGCCCGTACCACCAAAACCGTTCGAGCCTCAAGGCCCACAGAAGCCAGAACAAGAATCCCAAGCCCGAACTACCAAAACCTCTCGAGCCTCAAGGCCCACGACAGCTAGAACAAGGATCCCCAAAACTCCCGAACCCGACCACCTGCGCTAGCATAACAACCCCCACGCCACCTCCACCTCCCCAATGGAAGTCCGCCCCCTGACCCCCGACGACGTAGACCTAGTCTGCCGCCACCGCGAAGAAATGTTCCGCGAAGCAGGCCGCGACGACGCCGTCCTGCGCGCCATGACCGAACGCTTCCGCCCGTGGCTGGAACCGCGCCTGCGCGACGGCAGCTACTTCGGCTTCGTGCTCGCCGAGCATGGCCGGGCGGTGGCGGGCATCGGCCTGATGGCCATCGACTGGCCGCCCCACCCCGCCCATCCCACCCAGGACAAGCGCGGCTACGTGCTCAACCTGTATGTGGAGCAGTCCCACCGCAAGCAAGGCCTGGGCCGCCGGCTCATGCAGCTGGCGGAGGACGAATTCGCGCGGCGCGACGTGCAATACGCCATCCTGCACGCGACCGAGATGGGCCGCCCGCTCTACGTCGCGCTCGGCTGGCACGCCACCACGGAAATGGCCAAGGACCTCAGGCCGGCGGCGTGTCCCTGAAGGCGGGCAGCGCTTCGGCCGCGGCGCTGAATGCCGCGAGCGCCGGATAGGCGGCGCCGTCGACCGCCTGCGGCAGCATCATCTGCGTGAAGCGCCAGGCCACGGCGGTGGTCACGTCGGCCTGCGTGAGCCGGCCCTCGTCGGCCGGCAGCGCCGTGCCGGCGATCTCTTTCTCCAGCGCCGCGTAGGCCGCGCCGAGCTGGCCGTGCACGCGCGACAGCCACGGCTCGTACTGCTTTTCGTCGGGCCGCAGGTTGCATTCGTAGACGATCTGCACGGTCTTCTCGCACGCGGCCAGCGCCAGGCCGGCCACGCGTGCCGCGTGCTGGAGCGCGGACAGGTCCGCCGGCATCAGGCTGCGGCCGGCCACCGCCTCGAGATAGTCGAGGATGAGCCCCGACTCCATCAGCACCGTGCCGTTGTCGCACACCAGCGTGGGCGCCTTGACCACGGGGTTGATGGCCTGGAACTGCGCGAACGTGCTGAATACCGACACCGGTTTGTGTTCGAACGGAATCCCCAGCAGCCGCAGCGAGATGGCCACGCGGCGGACATAGGGCGAGTCGAGCATGCCGATGAGTTGCATATTGCCTCCGAAGGAAAGCCGGCCCGGGAGCGGGCCGGCGATGCTCCAGCATAATCGATCCGGCGCGCGGAGGCGGCGCGCCGCGGCCGTCAGAACTTGTACGTCGCCGCCACGAACACGATGATCGGGCTCGGGCTGATGTCCGCCTTGGAGGTGGACAGCACGGTGCCGTCGGCCGCCTTGACGATCATCGACGAGGTGGTCTTGAGCGGAATGTACGTCACCGAGGCGGTCAGGCCCCACTGGTCCGTGATGGCGAACGAGCCGCCCAGGTTGAACACCGGCGCCCACGAGCTCGACGCCTTGGCTTCCACCGAGGTCGGCCCCGGCTTGCCGGCGCCGGCCGCCAGCGTGGCGCCGAGGTTGTTGTTGACCGACGCGGCAAAGGCCGGGTTGAGGTCGATGTTGGTGAAGAAGTTGTACGACACGCCGACGCCGACGAACGGCCGCACCCGCGCGGTCGGCTCCAGGAAGTGGTACTGCGCCATCACCGCCGGGCTCCACTGGCGCGCGCCGGTGATGATCGGGTTGAGGCTGGGGTCGCCCAGCGGCTGGTGGCCCAGCGCGCCGGCCGGCCCCGGCGGGATCAGGTCGCCGTGGCCGTGGAGCTTGAACTTGGGCGGCACGCCGGCCACCGTCGTCAGCGCGATATGGTCGGTGAAGAAGTGGCTGACGGTCAGGCCCAGCGTGTCGGCGTTGGAGGTGGTGATGCTGCTGCCCGGCGCGCTGAACGAGGACGGCAGCCCCAGCGGGCCGTTGATCGGCGCGTCGATCACGCTGGTGGTGAACGGGCTGCTGTGCCCGCTGGTGCTGATGTGGAACCAGCCCAGCGCCACCACGTTGTCGCCGGCCTTCTGCGCGTGCGCGGCCGGCATGGCGCCGAGCCAGGCCAGTGCCGCGGCCAGCAGGGGCGCGGCGAGTCGAATGGCTTTGATCGTCATGTTGTGTTCCCGGATGTGTGTGGATCGCATGGCCGTCATTGCACGAAGGCGCCGATGGTGAAGTACGGGCTGCCGCCGCGCGACTCGAGGAAGCCGAACACGCCACCGGTGAAGATGAACTTGCCGGTCGGGCCGCCCGCGGCGCCGCCCTTGCGCGTGGTGGTCACCACGCCGGCCATCTGCTGCGAGTAGTCCAGCGACAGCGCCGTGGCCAGCGAGGCGTCCGAGGCGTGGAACGGGTCGAGCAGCGTGGCGTCCGGCCCCACCAGCGCGGTGGTGCGGTAGTCGAAGTTGCTGTCCACGCCCACGTATTCGCCGTTGACCGAGCCCTGCGCGACGGCCGCCGCCGGCGCCATCATGCCGATGCCGATCTCGTCGTCGGCGCCCAGCGGCATGCCGCCCAGCACGCCGCCGATCGAGCCGCTGGCGTAGCCCACGCGGATCATCACCGGCACCAGCTGGCCGCGCAGCTTGCCCACGATCAGGTAGGCGCGCCCGAGCGTGCTGCCCAGCGTGGGCGGCAGCTCGGCGGCGTAGTTGGTCGACAGCAGCGCGCCGCTGGCGGTGGGCACGAACTTGTTGCCCTTCTGCGCGCAGGTGCCGCCCGCCTTGTTGTCGCACACCAGGAACGAGCCGTCGGCCGCCAGCGTCATGCGGTAGTCCTGCGCCACCGTCTGGAAGTTCTTGGACGGCACCTCGTGGAAGCCGTAGCCGTTGTACTGCCCCGCGACCTTGGACAGGTCGGTCTCGGTCTGGGCAAAGCCGATGAACTGGAAGTACGGGAAGGTGGTGTCGGGCACCACGCCCGCGCCGGCCACGCCGTCGAACTGGATGCGCGCGCCGGGGATGGTGCCGCCGGCCACGCCCTCGCCCACGAACAGGCGCGCGGGGCGGCTCGGGTCGAGGCTGGCGCCGGCGAGCTGGAACGCGCACTGGTTGAGCTTCTCGGTGGGCAGCCCGGTCTCCGGCTGCAGCTTGCCGCTCATCACGTTGCTGCCGCTGGCGGTGTCGCTGCGCGTGGGCTGCACGGTGCCGGTGGTGCGCGGCACCGACGAATCGAGGAAGGTCACCTGCCAGGTCATCCTGGTGGTGTCGATCTGCACCTTGACCAGCTCGCCCGAGCCGGTGCCGCCGGTGAAGGTGGTGCTGTAGTCGAGCGCGGCCGGGCACAGCCGCACGGGGATCGCCGCGGCCGGGGCCGCGCTCGTGCTGTCGCCGTCGCCGCCGCCGCCGCCGCAGGCGGCCAGCAGCGCCGCGCCGGCGAGCGCCAGCGCGTAGCGCGCCAGCCTGGATGCGCGGCGCGCGCGCGCCGGGCAAGCCATTGCCGCAATGGCCGGCTGCGTGCCGGACGTCGTAGAAAGCGGGGCCTTGTGCATGATCTTTGTCTCCTTAAGCGCCTTGTGTGCGGCGCGTGGTTCCTGGCCTGTTTTTCTGTTGTGGCGCCGTGGGGCGGCGCCCTGCGCTGCCGGCCGCCGTGCCGCTTCCTCCGGGCGGGCATGGCGGCCGCGATGCATGCCGGCTCAGGGGCTGGCGAACACGCTGACGCGGAAGGTCGGGTTGCCGCCGCCCACGCCCGCGAGGTGCGCGAAGGCGTGGCCGGTGGCGATCAGCGTGCCGGTGGTGCCGCTGTTGTCGGTGGTGCCGACCTGGCCCGGGCGCGTCTGCGTGAAGTCGAGCTGGAAGGCGCCCTTGACGTTGGTGGTGAGCGGGTCGATCAGCCCGACCAGGTTGTCCTGCACGATCGACGAGGTGTAGACGAAGTCGCTGCCCGAGCCGACGTAGGCGCCATTGAGCTGCGCGCTGGCCAGCGTGGCGGCGGGGGCCAGGAAGGCCAGGCCCGATTCGTCGTCCACGTTGATCGGGTCGAGCAGGTCGGTCAGGTCGATGTGCGCGTAGCCGGTGCGGATCAGCAGCGGCACCAGCGCGCCGTCGAGCTTGCCTGCCACCAGGATGCCCTTGGCCTTGGTGGTGGGGCCGCTGACCAGCGACTGCGTATAGAAGAACGGATATTGCCGCGTGCCGGCGTCGTTGTTGCTCTCGAAGGCGCCGTCGTTCTGCGTGCGCGGCTGCCACGGGTTGCCGGTGGACAGGCAGCTGCCGCTGGCCGCGGTGCAGGTGCCGTCCGCGTTCAGGGTCTCGACGGTCTGCGCGGTGGCGGGAACGAAGTTGCCGGCCGGGAACAGGTTGCCGCCCGAGGGCACCAGGTGGTAGCCCAGCATGTTGTAGGTGCCCGCCACCTTGGCGAAGTCCGTCTCGATCTCGGCGAATGCCAGCACCGGGTAGATCGGGAAGGTCTTCGCGGGGATGGCGCCGATCGGCGCGCCGATGCCGAGGTCCACGCCGGGATAGGAGATCGTCGCGCCCGGAATGCCGCCGCCGGCCACGCCGTTGCCGACGAAGATGATGGGCGGGTCGGCGGGGTCGATGATGGCCTGCGCGCTGCCGTCCGACGGCACCGCGCTGCGGATGGCCAGCGCGCAGCGGTTCTGCTCGGCGCTGGGCAGCGAGGTCAGGCGGGCGATCGTGCCGGTGTAGGTCACGCCGGCGCGCGTGGGCTGCACGCTGCCGGGCGCCTTGGGCACCGGCGATTCGATGACCTGCAGCTTGTACGTGAGCGCCGTGGTGTCGAACTGCATCTTGACGAACTCGCCGCCGCCCGAGCCGCCGGTGTAGACGGTGCTGTAGTCGAGCGACGCGGGGCACAGCGGCGCCGGCGCGGGGCCGGTCGGCGTGGGGCCGCTGGCGGGGCAGCTGCCGGTGCTGGCGCAGGATGCGACGCTGGCCGAGCCGGGGCTCGGCGCATCGCCGCCGCCGCAGCCGGCGAGGATCAGCGCCAGGCTCGTGCCAGCCAGCGCCGCAAGGCCGTTGAATACATTCAAGCGGGCCATCGTTTGTCTCCTTTTTGTCGGTTTTGTTTTTATGCGAAGTGCCGGTGTTTCCGGTCTTGTATATGACTTGTCGTGCAGCGACTCTCGCCGTTCGCCCGCGCGAGCGTCAATAGAGCGCCCGTTCCAAACACCGCGCGCCGCGCGCCCGCCGTGGCCATGCAAGCGCTCGCGCCGCCCGTTCAAACTGCCGCGCGCCGGCGCGCGCGGCGCAATTCAAACGGCGAGCGCGGCTTGCCCGCGCGGTGCCGGGTCCGGGCAGCATCGCTTCAGAACTTGTAATCGCCGTTTTTCGCGTCGAACGTGCCGGCGTCGAATGTCTTGCGCACGGCCTTCTCGAAGACAATCTTCTCCACCATGTTTCCATCGGTGTCCCACGCGGTCTCCACGCGCGGCCACGGGTTCTTGAGGTCGAGCATCAGCTGCACGCGCTTGGCGTAGTAGCGCGGCGCGCCGGCCGGCAGGTCCCAGGTCAGCGCCACCATGCGCATGCCCTGCTCCTGCACGATCTCGGCGCGCGTGAAGCGCTCGGAGAGCCCGGCCGCGCGCAGCGAGCGCGCGTCGCGGTCGAGCATGGCCACCACGTACTGGAAGCCGAGGTCGCGCACGGTGTGGTTGGACTGCGCGCGCGCGATGGTGCCGTCGAGCGCGATCCACATCGAGGTGAAGCCCAGCAGCCCGCCCAGGTGGCCGTACATCTCGTCCTTGCGCTGGGTCTCGTCGTAGAGGATTTCCTGGCCGGCCTGGCTGCCGCCGGGCAGCCACTTCGCGTAGAGCTGGCGCGGCGCGTGGCGGTAGCGGATCAGCATGCGCGCGGGCTGGTCCTGCCACTGGCCGTTGAGGCGCTCCTGGCGCGTCATCCAGTACTCGTACTCGGGATAGCGGTTCATCTCCGCCTTGGCCCACAGCAGCGGCGCCTCGGGCTGCAGCGCGTTGAACACGGCCAGCAACTGCTCATCGGGCAGCTTCGCCAGCTCGCCGCCGGCGACCTGCTTCGACAGCAGCGCGGCCTGCTGCTGCGCGGGAAGTCCGTCGTAGGCGGTGCCGGCCGGCGCGGTGGCCGCGGCCGTGGCGGCGGGCGCGGGTACGGGTACGGGTACGGGTACGGCGGGCGCCTGGGCATGCGCGGCGCCCGGCAGCGCCAGCGCGAGCGCGCCGGCGGCGGCGATGCCGCGCAGCAGGCCGGCCGGGCACGTGTGAAACGTCTGGCGAAGCGTCTGGAAAGCGTGTGGCTTCATGATGGGGTCTCCTGTCACGGCGCCGTGCTGCGCGAGGTGGCGCGAAAGCGCGGGCAGCAGCGGGCCGGCGCGTGCTCGCGGCACGCGTCGGGGTCAGCGAAGCGGATTGCCTGGGCGCGGATCGCCGGGACAGCGGCGGCGCGGACCTGGCATCGCCAGGTCCCGCCGGCAGGCGAAGCGCGCGGCCGGGCACCGGAAGGCGCGGCCATGCGTGCCGGCGGTCGGCCGGCGCGCGGGACGCGCCGCTAGGTCCTGGAGCGGGTACGCATCCAGTCGTCGAGCGGATTGCTCGGGAAGACGATGGGCGGGTGCTCGCGCGCGCCGCGCACCGCCATGCTGGTGACGGCGGCACGCGTGGTGCCCTCGCTGCGCACGGCGCGGCGCGTCTTGCGCGCGGTCGCGGCATGCGCGTCGGCGCGCTGCGCCTGTTCGGCCACCAGGCTGTCGAGCGAGGCCTGCGTGGCGCGTTCCTCGGCATGCTGGGTCTCGCCGATGGCGAACACTTCCTGCAGCGCGCACAGTTGCTGGCTGGCCGGCACCGGCGCCTTGAGCGCGGCGATCACCATCGCGCTGAGCTGAGCCAGCACCTGCGCGTCGCTCACGTCCTTGCCCTGCGTGAAGGCCGGCAGCAGGTTGCCGAGCTCGTCGCCGGCCAGCACGCCGGCCAGCGCCTTGAGCGCGAAGTTCAGCCGCCAGCCCAGCTCCTGCGGCGGGATCTCCGGCAGCGCGCGCGCGAAGGCGTCGGAGAAGCGGCCGAACACCGGCGCGTAGTGGCCGAGCAGGTAGGACTGGATGAACGGCGAGGTGTCCGAGTACACGCGGCCCAGCAGCCGCAGGAACGACGGCCCGCCGAGCTCCGGCTCGCGCGCCATCTGCAGCGCGGGCACGAACAGCGCGCCCATGACGTGCTCGCAGCGGATCTGGTTGCCGGGCCAGCGCGCCTCGCAGGCGTCGAGCACGGCCAGGCGCCGCGTGTTGAGCGGATCGAGGCGGCGCCCGAGCACCGCCTGCATCATGATTTCCTTGCTGCGGAAGTGATAATTGACCGCGGCCAGATTGACGATCGCGCGCGAGGTCACTTGCCTGAGCGAGGTGGCTTCGTAGCCGACCTCGATGAACAAGCGCTCGGTGGCGTCGAGAATGCGGGCCTTGGTGTCTCCTGCCGTGCCTTTACCGGTCTTCATCGGGGGCGCCTCTTGTTTTGTCATGCATCGAACCCCAGCAAAAATGCCACGCCGTTCCTGCTCCCTGCTCTGCCGGCAAACGGATGCTTGAAACGGTTGTACGGAGCCTAGCCAGCGCCGCGGGCGTTTCACAAGCGCAAAATTTGAGCGTTGCCTCTAACTTTTGCCTCGCGCCTCGCGCCGCGCCCTGCGGCTGCGCCGGGCGCGCCGGCTTTCCCGCGCGCCCGTTTTAATTGTGGACTTGAAGCGCGCGACTGCGCACCGCTTTGTTTTACCCCACTTGCGTGGGGCAACCGCGCGGCGCTCAGCGCACCAGTTGCGCGGCCAGCCCGTGCGCGTTCTGCGCCGTCAGCGCGAACACGGACAACTGCGGGTTCGCGCCGATGCTGGTGGGGAACACCGAGCCGTCCAGCACCGACAGGTTGGCGAGCTGGTGATGGCGGCCCTGGCTGTCCACCACGCCGCGCCGCGCTTCGTCGCTCATGCCGCAGCCGCCCATCAGGTGCGCGCTGAACAGCGCCGCGCGGAACTTGGCCAGCGGCAGCGCGGCGATGCCCTGCCGCGCGCCGGCCCAGCTGGCGTAGTAGGGCGCGTCCAGGTGCGCCGGGCGCACCCGCAGCGCGCCGGCGGCGAACTGCGCCTCGGCCATGCTCAGCCACGCGCGGCGCACGCCGTCCCAGAGGTAGTCGTTCATGTCGTAGTCGAGCACCGGGCTGCCGTCGCCGGCGATGCGCACGCGCCCGCCTTCGCTGCGCGGCACGAAGCCGTCGCGCAGCAGCGCCAGCATGGCGTTGGTGTGCGGCAGCGCGGCCATGTCGGCGCGCAGCGCCTCGCCGACGTTGCCGAACACGCCCGCGCTGATGCCGGGGAACAGCGGTGGCACTTCGAGCTTGTAGCCCATCGCGCCGGTGGCGCCGTCGCGCCACTGGAAATGATCGGAGGCGATCGACTGCGGCGCGCCGTAATAAGGATCGACCTGCTCCGGCATCACCGCGATGCTCAGGTTGACCGGATGGATGAAGGTGCGCAGGCCGAGGCGCTGGTGCGGGTCCGGCGCGCGCGAGCGCAGCAGCAGCGCCGGCGTGTTGATGGCGCCGCCCGCGGCCACGTAGTGGCGCGCGCGCACCGTCACCGCCACGCCGGTGGGCGTGCGGCCGTCGGCGCCGAGCGCCTCGCCGGCGATCGCGCCGACGCTCTTGCCGTCGTGCTCGAACGCGCGCACGCGCACGCGGTGCACGAGCGTGGCGCCGCGCGCCAGCGCGGCGGGGATGGTCGACACCAGCATCGACTGCTTGGCGTTGACCGGGCAGCCCAGGCCGCAGTAGCCGGAATTCCAGCAGCCCTTCACGTTGCGCGGGATCACGTGCGACTCCCAGCCCAGCTTGTCGCAGCCGCGCTTGAGCACGTCGTTGTTGTGGTTAGGCGCCATGCCCCACGGCGCCACCGACAGGCGCGCCTCCATGCGCTCGAACCACGGCGCCATGTCGGCCGCCGCATGGCCGCTCACCGCGTGGTGCTCGGCCCAGTGCGCCAGCGTCTGCGGCGGCGTGCGGAAGCTCGACGACCAGTTCACCGTGGTGCTGCCGCCCACCGCGCGGCCCTGCAGGATGGCGATGGCGCCGTCGGACGTGGCGCGCGCCGCGCCCTCCTGGTAGAGCTCGCGGTAAGCGCGGCCTTCGTCCATGTCCCGGAAGCTGTCGGAAGTGCGCAGCGCGCCTTCCTCGAGCAGCACCACGCGCAGGCCGGCCTCGCTCAGGATCTCGGCGGCCACGCCGCCGCCGGCGCCGCTGCCGACGATGGCCACGTCGGCGTCGAGCGCGAGCGGCGCGGCGAGCGTGGCGGCGTCCACCACTTTCCAGCCGGACGCGATGCCGGCGCTGTAGATGTCGGGTACGGGCATGGCGTCAGGCGCGCAGTGCGTTGAAGACGGCGGGGTTGGGGCCGGGATAGCCGGCGCCGGCCCACGCGGCGGGCAGCAGGTAGTAGGCCACGCCGCACAGCTTGACCAGCACCACGGCGCCCGCGTTCAGGGTGGCGAAGCGGCTCTCGCGCCAGCGCGCGAGAAAGCGCCGCGCCTGCGCCGCATCGGTGTGCCGCCAGTCCTGGCGCACGCCGCCGAGCACCCGCCGCAGCGGGCCGATGGCCAGCAGGTCCAGCAGCTTGCGCAGCTCGGCGCGCGCGTTGGCGTCCATCGCCGCGCAGGTGTTGTCGATGTTGCGCAGCGCTTCGCCGAGCTGCGGCGCGCGCGGGCCGGGCTCGCGCGCGGCCAGCTCGTCGGCCACGGCCGGCAGCAGCGCGCCGAACAGCGCTACGTCGTCGTCGCGCAAGAAGCGCATGCCGGCGGCCGGGGTCCGGGGCGCGGGCGCGCAGCCGCTCAGGGCCGGGACCAGCCCCGCGCAGGCCAGCGCCGCGGAGAAGCCCAGCCCGACCTTGAGGAAGCCGCGCCGCGACAGCGCGCCGGGCTTGCCGGGCGTGCCGCCCGGCGCCGCGGTGAATGGGGCTTGCATGGTGTCTCCTTCTTTTGTTTTTTTGCGCGCCTTGCTTCTGGCATGCCTGGCTGGCCGCCGTGCCTTGCCGGTTGCCCGCATTGACGCTCGGCGCAGTTTGGATAAAGATCGGTTCCCGGTCTTGATCCCGCATGACAGGTAATTTGATGCCACGCGCCAATGCGGCAGCCGGCGCCGCCGGCGGCACCGTCTCGCTGCCCTACCTGCGCACCGTGCTCGACTACGGCGAGGCCGCCGGCATCGCGCCGGCCCGCCAGCTTGCGCTGGCCGGCCTCGATCCTGCCCTGCTCGATGCCGCCGCCGGTCCCGCCACGCGCGTGCCCGCCGCCGGCTACCTGGCCCTGCTCGACGCGCTCGCGCGCGCGGCCGGCGACCCGCTGGCCGGGCTGCACGCCGGCGCCGGCTTCAAGCCGCGCCACTATGCGGAGATGGGCTACGTGGTGCTGACCACGCCCACCGTGCGCGAGGCCATCCTGCAAGGCATCCGCTATGAAGTGCTGGCCAACGACATCGGCCGCACCCGCCTGATCGAAACGGCGCGCGGGGCGTGCATGACGTGGGAGGCGCTGCACGGCCCGCTCTCGCGCCATGCGCACGAGCTGCACATGGCTACCTGGATCTGCTTCGCGCGCTGGCTGCTCGGCGAGGGCTTCTTCGCCGGGCGCATCGAGTTTCCCCATGCCGCGCCGCCCGGCGGCCATGCCGACGACTATGCGCAGGTATTCGGCTGCCCGGTGGTGTTCGGCGCCGGCCGCCACGCCATGCACATCGACCCCGCGCTGCTGGCGCGTCCTTCCCTGCAGGCCGACGCCGAGATGCAGGCGCAGATGGCGCGCATCGCCCAGGCCCAGTTGCGCGCGCTGGAGGCGGACGGCGGCGGCGAGATCGCGCAGGCGCGCGCGTTCATCGGCCACGCGCTGGCGCGCGGCGAGGTGCCCATCGCCAGCGTGACCGCCCACCTGGGCCTGCCGGTGCGCACGCTGCAGCGGCGGCTGCAGGCGCGGGGGATGAACTACTCGGCGCTGGTCGACGGCGTGCGCCGCGCGCAGGCCGAGCATTACCTGGCCGATCCCGCCGTCAGCCTGGCGCAACTGGCCATGCTGCTGGGCTTTTCCGAGCAAAGCGCGTTCAGCCACGCATTCAAACGCTGGACGCAGGAAACCCCCAACGCCTGGCGCCGGCGCGTGCTCGGCGGCGGGCGCGCCTAGGGCGTAGCCGTGCCGGCAACACTTTCGTGGCGTGGCCGGCATCTTTCCCGCGGTTTCAAACGCAGCGGTGGGTACGGCCTCCCATCGGTCCAAAGTGCCCGTAGATGCCGTTTAATGCGGCAAAAACATCACTAAAAACCGCCAAAAATTAGAACCACTATTCAAATCCGGGCATTGACCCCGGGTGCGGCGCTGCCTACGATGACATCCGTCAATGTCACAATCAATGATGTTGCGGCGCACTAAGGCATCCCGCCCCGACGCGCGCCAGCGGCACGAGAGACAGCCTATGAACGCGCCAGCGGACCTGCCCCCCGAGTTGTCCACAGCCGGACCCCC
The DNA here is from genome assembly GCF_049059565.2 of Cupriavidus sp. 30B13. Classification (NCBI taxonomy): domain Bacteria; kingdom Pseudomonadati; phylum Pseudomonadota; class Betaproteobacteria; order Burkholderiales; family Burkholderiaceae; genus Cupriavidus; species Cupriavidus sp. 30B13. The sequence continues at coordinate 29,088 of NZ_CP188223.1, forward strand.
GCCACCCGGCCAGGGCGGGTCCGGACCGACCCAGTACTGCGACATCGCCATCATCGGCAGCGGCTTCGCCGGGCTGGGCATGGCGATCCGCCTCAAGCAGGCGGGCCTGCACAACTTCGCGCTGTTCGAGAAGGCCGGCTCGGTGGGCGGCACGTGGCGCGACAACCACTACCCGGGCTGCGCCTGCGACGTGCAGTCGCATCTCTATTCGTTCTCGTTCGCGCCGAATCCGGACTGGTCGCGCATGTTCTCGCCGCAGCCCGAGATCCGCGCCTACCTGGAGCGCTGCGCCGACCAGTTCCGCCTGCGCCCGCACCTGCGCCTGCACCACGAGCTGCGCCGCGCCGCGTGGGACGAGGCCAGCGGCACCTGGCAACTGGAGATGGCCGACGGCAAGCGCGTGCAGGCGCGCGTACTGGTGTCCGGCATGGGCGGGCTGAGCCGGCCCGCGTATCCGGCCATTGCCGGGCTGGAGCGCTTTCGCGGCGAGACCTTCCACTCGCAGCACTGGAACCATGACTACGCGCTGGCCGGCAAGCGCGTGGCGGTGATCGGCACCGGCGCCAGCGCCATCCAGTTCGTGCCGCAGATCGCGCCGCAGGTGGCGCATCTGGACCTGTTCCAGCGCACGCCGCCATGGATCATGCCCAAGCCGGACCGCACCGTGTCCGCCGCCGAGCGCTGGCTGTTCCGCCGCCTGCCGGTCACGCAGAAGCTGCTGCGCACAGGCATCTACTGGATGCTGGAGTCGCGCGTGCTCGGCTTCGTGGTGCACCCGAAACTGATGAAGGCGGTGGAGCGCATCGCGCGCGGCCACATCCGGCGCCAGGTGACCGATCCCGGACTGCGCGCCGCCGTCACGCCGGACTACACCATCGGCTGCAAGCGCGTTCTGATCTCCAACGACTACTACCCGGCACTGATGCGCGCCAACGTGGACGTGGTGACCCAAGGCATCGACCACGTCGAGGAAGACGCCATCGTCATGCGCGACGGCAGCCGCCGCCCGGCTGACTGCATCATCTTCGGCACCGGCTTCCACGCCACCGACCCGATCCCGCGCGGCGCCATCCTCGGCCGCGGCGGCATCGACCTGCTCGACGCCTGGCGCGACGGCGCCGAAGCCTATCTCGGCACCACCGTGACCGGCTTTCCCAACCTGTTCATGGTGGTGGGGCCGAACACGGGCCTCGGCCACAGCTCGATGGTGTTCATGATCGAGTCGCAGGTGAACTACATCCTCGGCGCGCTCAAGGCGATGGGCCAGCACCGCGTGCAGGCCATCGACGTGCGCGCGCCCGCGCAGCGCGACTACAACGCCGGGCTGCAGCGCAGGCTGGCGCGCGCGATCTGGTCCGAAGGCGGCTGCGTGAGCTGGTACCTCGACCCCAAGACCGGCAAGAACACCACGCTGTGGCCGGGCTTCACCTGGCAGTTCCGCCGCGCCACCGCGCGCTTCGACCTGGCCGACTACGAGACCCGCCCGCTGATGCATCCGGCGCTGTCCACGCCGGCGCGGCAGGCGGCACCGGCCGCCGGGGCGTGAAACCCGCCGCGCACCGGACAAGAACCCACCATCGAGAACAAATCGTCAAGAGCAGATGATCCGCGAGGAGACCCCGGCATGAAGCAATTCAAGAACAAGGTGGCGGCCATCACCGGCGCCGGCTCCGGCATGGGCCGCGCGCTGGCCCTCGCGCTGGCGCGCGAAGGCTGCCAGCTGGCGCTGTCGGACCGCAACGAAACAGGCCTGGCGCAGACCGTGGCCGAGGCGGCGCGCGCCGCGCCCGCGCTGGCGGTCACGCAGCACGTGGTGGACGTGGCCGACCGCGCCGCCATGCACGCGTGGGCCGAGCAGGCCGCACGCGCGCACGGCCGCGTCAACCTGATCTTCAACAATGCCGGCGTGGCGCTGTCCAGCACCATCGACGGCATGAGCTACGACGATCTCGAATGGATCATGGGCATCAACTTCTGGGGCGTGGTGCACGGCACCAAGGCCTTCCTGCCGCACCTGAAGGCCAGCGGCGAAGGCCACGTGATCAACACCTCCAGCATCTTCGGCATCTTCGCGCAGCCCGGCATGAGCGGCTATAACGCCAGCAAGTACGCGGTGCGCGGCTTCACCGAATCGCTGCGCCAGGAGCTGGACCTGCTCGACTGCGGGGTCTCCGCCACCTGCGTGCATCCGGGCGGCATCAAGACCAACATCGCGCAGGCCAGCCGCATCGCGCCCAACGTCGCCGGCTTCCTGGTCGAGAACGAACAGCAGGGCCGCGACGACTTCGAGAAGTTCTTCATCACCAGCGCCGACAAGGCCGCGCGCGCGATCCTCAACGGCGTGCGCAACGACCGGCGCCGCGTGCTGATCGGGCCGGACGCGGTGGCCGCCGACCTGATGGCGCGCCTGCTGCCCGCCGCGTACCAGCCGCTGGTGGTGCGCGAGGCGCGCCGCAAGGGCCCGCTCGGCAAGCCGGCGCCCGCGCGCGGCGCGGTGGCGACCAAGGCCGCCGGCGGCGGAGACGCGCAATGAGCCGCGCCGCCGCCGCGCACGCGCGCCTGCAGCGCCCGCCCGGCACCTTCACGCGCTGGTTCGGCCAGGGCCGCATCGGCCTGTTCAGCCTGCCGCGCGAGACGCTCGCGCGGCGCTACGCGCTGCCCGCCTCGCGCTGGGTGCAGGTGATGGGCACGCTGGCGCACTACACCGACGAAGGCCCGCGCGACGGCGAGCCGCTGTTGCTGATCCACGGCTTCGGCGCCTCGCTGCATACCTGGCAGGGCGTGCTGCCGGCGCTGTCGCAGCACTACCGCGTGCTGCGCGTGGACCTGCCGCCGTTCGGCCTGACCGGGCCGCTGCGCGACGCGCAGGGGCGCATCGCCACCATGGACGTGGACATGTACCGCCGCTTCATCGACGGCTTCTGCCAGGCCGTCGGCCTGCGGCGCGCCAGCGTGATCGGCAACTCGCTCGGCGGCCTGATCGCCTGGGACCTGGCCGCGCGCCGCCCGGCCCAGGTCGACAAGCTGGTGCTGGTCGACGCGGCCGGCTTCCCGATGAAGCTGCCGCTCTACATCGCGCTGTTCAACCACGCGCCGGTGCGCTGGTCGGCGCCGTGGATGCTGCCCGAGGCCATCATCCGCGCCGCCACGCGCGACGTCTACGGCGACGCCTCGCGCGTGGACGAAGCCACGTTCCGCCGCTACGTCGATTTCTTCTACGCCGAAGGCAGCCGCGAAGCGGTGGGCCGCATGGTGCCCAAGCTCGATTTCGCCGCGCTCGACACGCAGGCGCTGGCCGGCATCCGTTCGCCCACGCTGGTGCTGTGGGGCGAGCGCGACCGCTGGATCCCGCCGGCGCACGCGCAGGCCTTCGCCGAGCGCATTCCCGGCGCGCGCCTGCAGCGCTACGCCGGCCTCGGCCACATCCCCATGGAAGAAGATCCGCAGCGCGTGGCGGCGGACCTGCTGCACTTCCTCGCCACGCCCGGCGAGGCATCGCAGCCCGCGCCGCACCTGGCGCCACACCTCGCGCCACAACCTGCGCCACACGCCATCCAAGCCTAGACAGGAGCTCCAGTCATGATGCCAGTCCGACGCGATGTGCACCCCCACCTGCCCGCCAGCCGCATCAGCGACTGGCACGTCCGGGGCCGCCACGTCACCCATTTCGTCAACGCGCTGTCGATCTTCTTCCCCGCCGGCGAACGCTTCTTCATGGACAGCGTGCGCGCCTACCGCGACGACGTGGCCGACCCCGAACTCAAGCGCGCCATCGCCGGCTTCATCGGCCAGGAAGCCATGCACACGCGCGAGCACATCCTCTACAACCGCCTGATGAGCGAAGCCGGCCTGCCCGCCGCGCAGCTCGACAACACCGTCGCCAGGCTGCTCAACCTGCTGCGCCGCATCCTGCCCAGGTCATGGCAGCTCGCGCACACCATCGCGCTGGAGCACTACACCGCGATGCTGGCCGGCGGCCTGCTCGCCGACCCCGACCAGATGGGCGGCTCCGAGCCCGGCTATCACCAGGTGTGGATCTGGCACGCGCTGGAAGAAACCGAGCACAAGGCCGTGGCCTACGACGTGTGGAACACGGTGATGAAGCCCGGCCTCTACCGCTACCTGCTGCGCACCTTCACCATGCTGACCACCACCGCGACGTTCTGGGCGATGGTGTTCGTGTTCCACGTGCGGCTGGTGATGGCCGACCGCGAATGCCGCAACAAGCTGCGCGGGTTCGGCGGCGTGATGTGGTTCCTGTGGGGCAAGCCCGGCGTGCTGCGCAGGATGATCCCGGAGTGGTTCGACTATTTCCGGCCGGGGTTTCATCCGTGGGATCATGACAACCGGGTGGAGCTGGAGAGGATCGGGCCGCTGATCGCGGAGATCGAGGAGACTTCGCGGAGGGCGGGGGTTTCTTTGCGGGCGCCGTCTATTAGGGGGTCGTTTTGAGGGGGATTTTGGGGGTTTAAGGTTTTGAAAAATTAAAGACTTTAAAATCCTGAAGTCAAAGTCAAAGTCAAAGTCAAAGTCTTAAAGTCAAAGGCTTTCGCTCCCCCGGAGCGACCTACTTTCTTTTTTCCGAAAAGAAAGTAGGCAAAGAAAGCGGACTGCCTGGCCGGCAGGGGCAGAAACATTGGAATTGCTGATTGTTGGTGGTTTCGTGGTGGGGCCTGTAGTTCTGCTAGTATCCTGCCGTTACCGGTTTTGGCGGCCACTATTCTGCGAGCGGCGCTGGATTCGTGGTGGCGCTGCATGATGGCGTAGGCCCAGGTAGTTCAGGCTGCTGCCGCGACCGGAGCGGATGCCACGTCATAGGCACGGCACTGGTTTCGTGGTGGGCGCGGTGGCCCCGGCTTGAGACGAGCCCGGCACACTCGCGCCCCGGTCCACGAAGCCCACCACGAAAACATGAGGGTGCTATGTCGTGGCCACCAAAGCCGGTAACGGCAGATGGCAGAACAAGCAGTGCGCTCGCCATCATAGGTCTGACCCCGAGACCAATACCGCCAGCAAGATCGTGGTGGGTCGAACCGGTAACGGCAGGATGCGAGCAGAACCGCAGGCCCCACGACGAAACCACCAACAATCAGAAACCCAACGTTTCTGCCCCTGCCGGCCAGGCAGTCCGCTTTCTTTGCCTACTTTCTTTTCGGAAAAAAGAAAGTAGGTCGCTCCGGGGGAGCGAAAGCCTTTGACTTTGATTTTAAAGATTTTGACTTTGATGTTGACTTTAAGCTTTTAAGGATTTTAAAGCTTTGAAAGTGTATTTAAATACTTTACCAGAAAAGCCAACAACATAACCCAAAAAAGCCCAGCCGTTCAGGCTCCCCCCTCCCCTTCCCCCTCCCCATCATGCAAATGCTCAATAATCGCCGCCACCCGATCGCCAAGATACTTGTTCGCTGACAACTCCAGCGCCCGCATCATCTCCGCTTCCACCGCCACCATCGCCAGCGGGCGGATGCGCCAGAGGATATCCACCAGCCGCGGCACGTCCTGCGGCGGTGGCAGCTTGCCTTCGCCGAAGCGGTCCAGCTCGCGCACCACCATCGCCACGATGCGGTCTGACACCGCCTCGAAATGGCCGCGCGCGTGCTCGATGATGGCGAGCACGTCTTCGACCGGGAAGCCCGCGCGCGCGATTTCGGCGCCGGCGGCCAGCGTGCGCGGGCTGCGCGCGAGGTAGCCCATGCCGTCCGGTTCCAGCAGCCCGAGCGCGATGGCCTTGGCCAGCGCGGGGCGCGATACCGCGCGGCCGAACAGCTTGGCCAGCGCGAGGTAGGAATAGTGGCGCGGCACTTCGTCGGTCCACGGACTGGCGATGGCGGATTCCAGGCCGAGGATGGAGCGCAGGTCGTGGCCTTCGACGATGGCCTTGAGCAGCTCCTGGATATTGTTGAGCGTATAGCCGCGCGCCAGCAGGTGGTTGATCAGGCGCAGGCGGCCCAGGTGGGTCTGCGTGTAGATGCCGACGCGCCCGCGCCGCTCGGGCGGGTCGATCAGGCCGCGGTCCTGGTAGGAGCGCACGTTGCGCACCGTGGTGCCGGCCGCGCGGGCCAGTTCGTCGATGGTGTACTCGGCCGGCGTGCCGCCGGGCGAGGAACTGGGGGATGGCGCGGCCGACGGCGAGGTCGGCGCGGCGCTGCGCTTGAAGAGGGCCATGGCAAAAATTCTACCCGAGTCATGCTGCGCCCGTATGGCCCCGCGGGGCGCTTCCATGCCGCTACAATGTCCGCGGCGCCGGACCCGGCGCGGCCCTTCGTCAACCCCCACCGCACCTTCCCATGCATATCCGCTGGCTCGAGGATTTCGTGTGCCTGGCCCAGGCCGGCAGCCTCGCGCGCGCGGCCGAGCTGCGCAACGTCACGCCGCCGGCGTTCGGGCGGCGCATGCAGGCGCTGGAAGTGTGGGCCGGCGCGCCGCTGATCGACCGCAGCGTGTTCCCGGTGCGCCTGACCGACGAAGGCCGCCAGTTTCTCGAAGCGGCCCAGAGCGCGCTGCGCACGCTGGACGAGACGCGCCTGTCGCTGCGCGCCGCGCGCCGCGCCGACGCCAGCACGGTGGTGATCGCCACCGGCAAGACGCTGGCGCGCTCGATGGTGCCGGCCTGGCTGGCGGCGCTGCGCCAGGCGCTGCGCAACGATCCGGTGGCGGCGGGCTTCCGCACGCGCCTGTCCACCTTTCCCACGCACGACGCGCTGGCCATGTTCACCGAGGGCGATGCCGACTTCCTGCTCTGCTACAACTCGCCCGAGCAGCCGGTGACGCTCGACGGCGCGCGCTACCTGTGCCACCTGGCCGGGGAGGAACGGCTGGTCTGCGTGAGCGCGGCAATGGATGGCGGCGGCCCGCAGTTCAAGCTGCTCGCGCGCGGCCAGCGCGCGCCGGTGCCGATGATCGCGTATGCCGAGACGCTCACGCTGGGCCGCATGGTCAATGGGGAGATCGCGCGGCGCCGGCTGGCCAGCCGGCTCGATGTGATCGCCGTCAGCGACTTTCCCGAGTCGGTGCACGAGATGGTGCGCCAGCGCATGGGCCTGGCCTGGCTGCCGGCGCGGCTGGTCGCCGACGACCTGCGCGCCGGGCGCCTCGTGCGCGCGGGGCTGGAGGCCGGCGGCGAGTCCGACCTGGCCATGCAGATCCTGCTTTACCGCGCGCGCGCGGCCATGCGCCCGCTGGCCGAGGCGTTCTGGCGCGCCGCCGTCGCCGCCTAGCTTCTCCTTCGCCCGCGCGCGCTGGCCGATGCGGTTGCCGAATCGGCAAGCGCCGTTGCCAAAGCCGCACGTTGCTGCGCCCGCCCGCTCTCTAAGATCGCCGCATATCGCCATGTCCGCATCCCGGCGAAGCCACGAAACCACGATCCACGAAGGAAGAGAGCCATGAACAAACTGCTGCGCGCGGCCGCCGCCGCGTCCTTGTGCCTGCTTGCCGGCGCCGCCGGCGCGGCGGGCTGGCCCGCCAAGCCGATCTCGCTGGTGGTGGGCTACACCGCCGGCGGCAGCGTCGACCTGGTGGCGCGCACCATCGCGCCGGAGCTGGGCAAGCGCCTGGGCCAGAGCGTGGTGATCGAAAACCTGGGCGGCGCCGGCGGCACCATCGGCGCGGCCAAGGTGGTCAAGGCCGATCCGGACGGCTACACGCTGCTGATGGGCTCGGGCAGCGAGGTCTCGATCGCGCGCCTGACCAATCCCGCCGTGCGCTACGACGGCGAGCGCGACCTGGCGCCGGTCACCTTCGTCGGCACGCAGCCGATGGTGCTGGTGGGCAAGCTGGCGCTGCCGGCGAAGAATGCCGACGAGCTGATCGCGCTGGCGCGGGCGCAGCCGGGCAAGCTGGCCTACGCCTCGTCCGGCGTGGGCACGCCGCTGAACCTGGCGGGCGAGCTCATCAAGCAGCAGGGCAAGGTCAACATCACGCACGTGCCCTACAAGGGGGCGTCGGCCATGTCCACCGACCTGCTCGGCGGCCAGATCGACCTGGCCGTGATGGTGCTGTCGTCCGCCCTGCCCCATATCCAGGCCGGCCGCGTCAAGGCCTATGGCGTGACCGAGCCGCGCCGCGCCCAGGTGGCGCCGAACGTGCCCGCGCTGGCCGAGAGCAGCGCGCTCAAGGGCGTGGACATGGGCGTGTGGTTCGGCCTGATGGCGCCGGCCGGCACGCCGCACGGGGTCACCGAGCGCCTCAACGCCGAGATGCAGGCCGTGCTGGCGCTGCCCGACGTGAAGAAAAAGCTGGCCGAGGCCGGCGTGGAAGTGGCGCCCGGCGGCCCGGCGCAGTTCGCCGCCTTCGTCAAGCGCGAGACCGCCAAGTACAAGGCCATCGTGCAGACCGCCGGCATCCACGAGTAAAGCTAACGACCACGACGACAGCGGTAAAGGACGGGCGGCAGGCGTACCATTTGCTTGCTGCCAGCGGCGCCCGGATTTCCGGCCGCCAGGATCCCCGCTCAAACAGGCAAGCTGCCACCCCACACACATGCATACCCAAGCCCCCACCTTCGACGCCTACCCGGTCGAGGTCGAATTCCCCGACATCCGTCCCTACGCCGCCGGCAACGCGGGCGTGTCCTATGTGCACACCTTCGACAGCGGCGTGCCCGGCCCGCACGTGATGATCAATGCGCTCACGCACGGCAACGAAGTGTGCGGCGCGATCACCGTCAAGGCGCTGCTGGATGCGGGCCTGCGCCCGCGCCGCGGCCGCCTGACGCTGGCTTTCGCCAACGTGGACGCGTATCACAGCTTCGACGCGGCCAGGCCCGACGCCTCGCGCTACGTGGACCAGGACTTCAACCGCGTGTGGACCGCCGCGGTGCTCGACGACACCGCCCGCGATTCTTCCGAGCTGCGCCGCGCGCGCGCCATGCGCCCGGTGATCGACACCGTGGACCTGCTGCTGGACCTGCACTCGATGCACGAGAAGAGCCTGCCGCTGATCGTCTCCGGCCCGCTCGACAAGGGCATCGAACTGGCGCGCGCGGTCGGCGCGCCGGCCAACGTGATCGTCGACGAAGGCCATCCGGAAGGCCGCCGCATGCGCGACTACGAAGGCTTCGGCGACGCCGCCAGCGCGAAGAACGCGCTGCTGATCGAATGCGGCCAGCACTGGGAAACCGCCTCCGTGGGCGTGGCCAGGGACAGCACCGCGCGTTTCCTGCTCAACGCCGGCATCGTCGATGCCGCCGACGTGCCCGCCGGCTGGCTGCAGCCGCTGCAGCCGCAGCGGGTGGTACGCGTGACCGAGCCGGTGGTGGCCGCGAGCATGGACTTCCGCTTCGCCGGCCCGTACACCGGCCTGGAGACCTTCCCCGAGGCCGGCACCGTGATCGGCTGGCGCGACGGCGAGCCGGTGGTGACGCCTTACCCGGACTGCGTGCTGGTGATGCCGTCGCTGCGCCAGCTGCGCCCCGGCGTGACCGTGGTGCGGCTGGGGCAACTGGTGGGCTGACCGGTCGACCGTCGATCGGCTGGCCGGCCGGCCGCGCGGCCATGCTTCGAGGCAGGACGCGCGGCAAGGTGCACCACAACGAGGCGCTGGCCGCACCGCAAGCAAGCTAGAGCAGCACTTCTAGGCGAATTCACCGCCCGGCAGTCAAGGCCGCACCGGGCCGGCCGTAAACCTCCGCAATGGCGACGCGCCGCAGAGCGCGCGCCGCCCGTGCGCCAGGTGGCGCATGGCACTCATTGACGGAGCTGGTCTTGCGTTCAACTGCCATTGTCCAATCTGCGGCGCCGTCTCTGGCGCCTCCCGCTGCGCGGTCCTCGCACTCTTCCTCGCCGTCGTCTTCCGGCAAGCCGCCGGGCTCCCCGGGCCCCTCCGGCCGCCCGGGCCGCCCGGGCCGCCCGGGCCGCTCCGGGCCGGCCGCCGTGCGTTCGCTGCGCGCGCGGCTGCATCCCGGCGCCTGGAGCATCGGCACCCGCATCGCCGCCGTGGTGCTGCTGGTGCAGCTGGCGGTATTCGGCGCCTATGCGCTGGCCTTGTCGGCCAGCAGCATGGACCTGCTCGAGGCGCAGGCGCGCACCGCCATCGTGGCCGAAGCCGACACCCTGCGCGAACTGGTGGGCCAGCTCGACGACACCATGCTGCAGGAGTCCGACCGCTTCATGCTCAGCTTCGCCGCGCAGGTGCCCGGCCCCTACACGCTGGACGCGGCCGATACCGTGGAGGTGGCCGGCAAGGCCACGCCGCGCTTCAAGAGCGGCGAGGTCACGCTCAACGGCAACTTCGCCATCCCCGACAGCTTCCAGGCCACCACCGGCGGCGCCGCGGCCACGGTGTTCGCGCGCAGCGGCGAGGACTTCGTGCGCATCGCCACCTCGCTGAAGATGCAGGGCGGCGAGCGCGCCGTGGGCACCGTGCTGGACCGCGCGCATCCGGCCTACGCCGCGGTGATGTCCGGCCGCGCCTACCGCGCGCTGGCGTGGCTGTTCGGCAAGCCGTACATGAGCAAGTACGAGCCGGTGCGCGACGCCGCCGGCCGCGTGGTGGGGGCGCTGTTCGTCGGCGTCAACGTCAATGCCGAGCTGGCCATGCTGAAGAACCGCATCCGCCGCAAGCAGGTCGGCGGCGACGGCGAATTCATGGTGATCGACGCGCGCCCCGGCCCCGACCAGGGCCGCCTGATGGTCGGCCGCGGCGCCACCGAAGGCAGCGTGATCCTGGACGCGGCCGATGCCGGCGGCAAGGCGTGGGTGCGCGACATGATCGCCGGCAAGAACGGCGTGATGACGCACACCGTGGCGCTGGGCAACAACCCGGCGGTGGAGCGCGTGACGGCCTTCACCACCTATCCGGACTGGCAATGGGTCATCGCCGGCTCGGTGCCCGTGCAGTCGCTGCGGGCCGGGCTGGCGGCCAGCCGCAACCGCTTCCTGCTGGCCGGCGTGGCGCTGGCACTGGTGGTGTCGGCCGGTTTCTGGTGGCTGCTGCGGCGCATGGTCAGCGTGCCGCTGGGCACCGCCGCCCAGGCCGCGGCGCGCATCGCCGGCGGCGACCTCGGCACGCGCGTGGCGAGCACGCGGCAGGACGAGATGGGCCGGCTGCTGCGCGCCATCGACGGCGTGGGCCAGGGCTTGTCCGGCCTCGTCGGCACCGTGCGCGCGAGCGCGGCGGCCATCGCCGGCAGCACCAGCCAGATCGCCAGCGGCAACGCCGACCTGTCGGCCCGCACGGCCGCGCAGGCGGGCAGCCTGGAGCGCACCGTGTCCAGCATCGACGAGCTCTCGGCCACCGTGAAGCAGAACGCCGACAGCGCCCACGATGCCAACGAGGCCGTGCGCAGCGCCGCCGAGGCCGCGCGCACGGGCGGCGCCACGGTGGCGCGCGTGGTCGGCACCATGGCCGGCATCCACGGCAACGCGCAGAAGGTGGTGGACATCATCGGCATGATCGACAGCATCGCGTTCCAGACCAACATCCTCGCGCTCAACGCGGCGGTGGAAGCGGCCCGCGCGGGCGAGCACGGGCGCGGCTTCGCGGTGGTGGCGGGCGAGGTGCGCGGGCTGGCGCAGCGCAGCGCCGGCGCCGCGGGCGAGATCAAGACCCTGATCCAGCGCACCGTGGCCGACGTGCGGGCCGGCAACGAGGCGGTGCAGCAGGCCGGCGCCGCCATCGAGGACATCGTGCGCCGCGTGGAAGGCATTGCCGCGCTGATGGGCGACATCACGGTCGCCTCGCGCGAGCAGGCGCAGGGCATCGCGCTGGTCAACGGCGCCGTCAACGAGATGGACGACGCCACCCAGCAGAACGCCGCGCTGGTCGAGCAGGCGGCGGCGGCCGCGCAGAGCCTGCACCAGCAGGCGCAGGAACTGCGTCAGGCGGTGGAGGTGTTCAGGCTGGCGTAGCGGGCGCGGCCGGGGCCGCGGGGGTTGCCGGAGCGGCGCCGGCGGCAGCCGGCCTGGCCCGCATGCCGGGCAGGAGCTGCTCCACCACTTCCTCGATCTTCTGCCCGGGCGGGATCAGGTCGCTCAGGTTGATGCCGCCGGCGCTGCGCAGCGCGTCGTATTTCGCCTGGCCGGCGCGCTCGCCGTTGATGTAGACCACGATGTCCAGCGAGCTGAGGAAATCGCGCCAGTACGACTGTCGCTGCGCGTAGTAGGTGGCGGTATAAGGGCAGGCCGCCACCGACGAGCCCGGCGCGAGCTGCTTGAATTCGAAGCCGCGCGCCTCGAGGGACTCGCGCATCGCGCCCAGGTAGGCGTTGCCGCTCGACTGGTTGGTGATCACGCAGAACAGCGTGCCGTCGGCCGGCTGCATGGAGGCGATACGGTCGCCGCGGTCGACCGGCACGACCGCCTGGTAGGTGGCGCAGCCGGTGGCCAGCAGGCCTAGGCTGGCGGCTAGCAATGCTTTTTTCATGATGTTCCTGGGCGCATGGCGGGTAGGCGCATGCTCTCGGCACGCGCGCCCGCCAACTTTAGGCGGGTTGCGGCGCCGTCAATCGGTGGAACAGAGCAGGAAAAACGGCCCGCCAGCCAGAAAAAAGGCCAGCCGGGACCGGCTGGCGAAGAGGGGGAAGTACCCTTGGAGAATCCGGCTGGGCGGGGTGCGTCAGGCCACGAAGGCCTGGCGGCAGCGCAGCGCCATCACCTGCGCCTCGAACGCGCGCGCGGCGCGGCGGGCAAGCTGGTCGCGGCGGCGCAGGCGGGGACGGGCCTCGGCGTGGCTGTCGCGGAGTTGCCGCTGCGCATCGGCGGCGGGCTCCACCACCCGCCACTCGCGGCGCGTGATGGCGAGGATGCTGGCCAGTGCCTGGGCGTGCGGCGCGGTCATGCTGCCCGGGATAAGTCGTTCCATCATGATGTTCGGCCCGGCTCGCGCTCCGGCCCGGGGGGGGGGCGGGACGCGCGGCGGTTGTCGCCTCGTTGTCGTTCGTATCGTGATGGAAAGATACACAGCGCCGCCGCGCGCCATCATCGACGCCGCGCCGATCCTCCTGTGGGATGAGTCCTACAAGTATCGCGGGCGGCATTTTCCCGCCCGCGCGAGTGGCGCAAGCTTGGCAGATCCGGGCCGACGCGGAATCGAAGTGGCGCGGGTGCCGCTCAGCCGGCCGCCGGCGGCGTGGCGAGGCTGCCGACCGCCACCAGGCAGATGGCGGCCAGGAAAACGCCGACCAGCAGGATCTGCAGGCGGCCGACCGGGCGCCCCTTGAGGAAGGCATTGCTGATGAACGGCGGCGACACCAGCCCGACCGCGGTCACGATGAGGATGGTCAGGGCGAGGACGGAGAGCAGGGTTTGCATGCGGAAGCCGGGAGATGGACGGCGAAGCGGCGAGTCGGAGACGAATCGGCAAAAAGTAGGGTGGTTCAGTCGTGGTTCAGTTGGCGCCACCGCGCACCAGGCAGCCTTCCAGGATGGGCGAGCCGTCCAGCTGGCCCGCGCCGGTGCACTCCACTGCCACCTTCTGGCCGCGCCTGACCATGGTGGCGCGCGCCTCCACCTCGCAGGTGCGCCCGGCCGGCCCGCAGATCTGCTGCGGCAGCAGCCTGGCGCGCACCACCAGCGCCGGGCTGTTCGAGCGGATGTCGAGGAACACGTTGTCGCCGCCCTCGCGCCGCACGCCGCTGGCCACGCCTTCGACGATGAAATACTGGCCGCGATAGCGGTCGTCCGCCGCGCCGGGATTGTCCTGGTAGTCGTCCACCAGCGTGTCTGCCTGATATTGCGGCAGCACGTCGGTGGAGCGCGCGGGGTCGATGCTGATCGGGTCGAGCGTGCCGTTGCGCGGCACGCCGCGCGCCATGCTGGCGGGCTCGGCCGCCGCCGCCGCGGCGGCGGATGCGTCGGCGGCGGTGTCCGCCGCGCTCGGCTCCAGCAGTTGCTGCTCATGGTTGCCGGTCAGCCACAGCATGGCGAGCACGGCCACGGCGACGACGCCGATGAGGGTTTTCTGGGTACGGTTCAACATCCGGGGTTTCCTGCGGTAAAGAGGGGCGGGCAAGAAGGGCGGGCAAGAAGGACGGTCAGGAAGGGCGGGCACGGCAGGCCGGCACGGGTGGGCAACGCAGCCGCCGTGGCGGCCGCCACGGCGCCGCAAGGCAGTTTCCCACAACCTTGCCCACAGCTTTGCCCACAGAGTTGTTCGGTCTTCTCCACAGACTTGTCCACAGGCATGGCGCTGGCCGTGCGGGCCGGGCAGGCTGCGCTGCCCGGACGGCGGCGCCGGCCTCAGTGCAGGCGGTGCAGCCCGGATTCGCTGTCGTCTTCCTCTTCTTCCTCGGCTTCCCAGTCCTCATGCTCGATGCCGAAGTCCAGCGCCATGTCGAACACGGTGGAGTGGTGCTGCACGGTGAACCATGCGCGGAACTGCTCGAGCGTCAGGCCCTGGGGCCAGACCGATTCCTCGAACCACTCGCCCAGCATGAACTCGAAGAAGGCGCGCCAGCGCTCTTCCACCCATTGCACGGCCTGCGCGGCGTTGGAGACTTCGTCCGGCACCAGGAAGGTACTCTGGTCCTCGCGCACGTTCTCGAGCGTGAGCGAGGGAACCGGGTCGGTGTCCACGGCCATGATCCAGTCGAAAAACGGCTGCTGGGGCACCAGGATGACGAGCGAGCGATTGAGGGTGTAACGCGGATAATCGGACATGGCAGAGGCTCGTTCGCTGAAACGGCCCATTGTAGCCCCTGCCGGGTCTTGCATTGCGTTTCACCGCGCGGCCGTCCCCGGCGGCGCGGCGGCCGTCGCTGCCCGCCGCCGGCGCGGGTCAGTGGACCTGCATGCCGCGCATGGCGTGGATCCGCTGGTGATGCCACTGCATGCCGTCGTACTGGCGCTGCACCACCGCGCGTACCTCGGTTGGCATGTCCTGGGTCAGGGCCGACTGGTATTCCCGCCTGGCGGCTTCCTCGTCGCGCTCGCACAGTTGCAGCACGGCGTCGTCGTTATGCGGCGCGATCACGTGCAGCACCTCCATCCAGCCGCGGTGCAGCGTGCCGCCCATGCTGCCGCGGTCGCGCGGCTCCGCCCCGAGCGAGGTCACCAGCGCCTGCAGCTCCATCACCGAGGCGCGGCAGGTTTCCGCGGTGCCGGTCAGGACGGCGCGTATCTCGGGGTTGTGCACTTCGCGGGCGCCGGTCGTGCAGCTCAGTTCGCCGTCCTTGCCGACCTCGATCAGGTGGTTCAGGGTGCCGACGAGATGTCCTTGCGCATTGGTCATGACGTTCTCCTTGCCTGGGTCCGGGCCGATGTGGATCCGCGCGTACACCAGCGCCGGCGCGTGACGCTACGCGCGGAGGCAGTTCCAGTATAGGTACGGGAGCGCATGCCGGACCGCACCGGCGGCGGCACGCCATGCGCGCCGCTCAGTCGCCGGACCGCACCGGCTGGATCGCATCGAGCAGCCGGTCCCTGAGCGTGCGCCAGGCGCGCGGCACGTGGCTCAGGCCCGCGGTGAGACCGGGGTCATAGTAGTGGAAGATGAGCGAGCGGCGCTCGCCGGACTCGACGTGAAGATTGGCATGCAGCGTGACGAAGCCGTTGAAGACGTAGAGATTGCCCGGCACGCACGCGATGCGGTCGCACAGGCCCAGTGCGAGGTGGCGGAAGGTCAGCGCCCGGCGGATGGCGAACGGCAGCGAACGCAGCAGGATCAGCCGGACCTTCGTGATCACGTTCTTCCATGCCGCAACGGTGTCCCGCCGGTGGCGATAGATGATCAGGTCGCCGTTCTCGCGGGTCGGCGCCGCCTGCTGCAGCGGAATCAGCAGCGTCAGGATATGCGAGTCGTAGTGCCGCAGATGGCTCTGCCCGCGCAGGCTGCCGTTGACACAGCGCAGCACATACAGCGGCGGGCCGCGGCCGATGTCCCATCCCGCCTCTCGCGCGCCCTGCCGCGAGCGCGCGCAGGCCTGCCGCTCCGCTACCTGGAAAGGAGCGTGCCGCCGCAGCAGTTCGGCAAAGCGCGCCGCGGTGTCCGTGGCGCGCCGGCCATCCGCCGGCCGCCACGATTGCCGGCAGGCATCGAGCGTCGCATTCATCTCCTCGAGCAACTGCCCCGGAACGACATTCTCGAATATCTGCAGCCGGGGCGGCTGCGTTTCGATGTCGTGGTCACGCATTGCGTGTAGCTCCGCTTGTGCACAGGCCGGGAGCGGGGCGGAGCCAGCCACGGACGGCAAGCCACGGATGGCCATTGCCGTCGCCGGTCCCTCCGGCACGCGGCAGGCTGCCCCAGATCTCGTGATTCGAATCTATGGCTTCGGGCCGACATCGAACGGACAAAGTTACTTGCGAAGCCGCCAAATCTTCACAAGTTGCGTGTCACATTTACAACGGCGCGCGCACCCGGATCGAACCGACGGTGGCATCCCACAGGGAGTTCTCCGGAAGGAGTCCGAGAGGATGCAAAGGGGATGCGGAAATTTCTTGGGGGCGGACTGGGATGCGGCCGGCGCACTGGCTGTTGGAAGCAGGCCATGAAGCCCAAGGCGGTCGCCGGGGCGACGGCGCCATGGAAGGCCTGACTACAGTGACTACAACGAGTATCTGGATTACGAGTACGGCGCGGCGGTCACTTCCCGATGCAGAACCGCGTAAAAATCGTCCCCAGCAAATCATCGCTGGTGAACTCGCCCGTGATGCTGTTGAGGTGATCTTGCGCCAGGCGCAGTTCTTCGGCGAACAGGTCGAGCGCCTGCGCTTGCTGGTCGGCGCGTTCGGCGGCGAGGTCGAGGTGGGACTGCGCGTTGCGCAGCGCGGTGAGGTGGCGTTCGCGCGCGAGGAAGGTGCCTTCGTTGCCGGATTGCCAGCCGACCAGGCGCAGCAGCTGGCCGCGCAGCAGGTCGATGCCGGCGCCGGTGCGCGCGGAGATCCAGACCTCGGCCGGGTTGGGGCCGTTGGCGGCCACCACGTGGGGGCGGTTGGCGCCGAAGTGCTGGTCGCCCACGGCGGGGGCGAGGTCGATCTTGTTGACCACGCGCAGGATCGGCGAGCCCGGCGGCAGGTGGCCGCTGAGGCGGTCGTCGATGGCGTCGTCGATCTCGGACAGGCCGTGTTCGACGTAATCGGCGGCGTCCACCAGGTGCAGCACGAGGTCGGCGCGGCGCACGGCTTCCCAGGTGCGCTCGATGCCGATGCGTTCGACTTCGTCGGCCGCGTCCTCGCGCAGGCCAGCGGTGTCGACGATATGCAGCGGGATGCCTTCGATCTGGATGGTCTCGCGCACGCGGTCGCGCGTGGTGCCGGGGATGGGCGTGACGATGGCCAGCTCGGCGCCGGCCAGCGCGTTGAGCAGCGACGACTTGCCGACGTTGGGCTGCCCCGCCAGCACCACGGACAGGCCTTCGCGCAGCAGCGAGCCCTGCCTGGCTTGCGCCAGCACGCCGCACAGCGCTGCGCGGATGGCGGCGAGCTGGCCGCGCGCGTTGGAGGCTTCGAGGAAGTCGATTTCTTCTTCGGGGAAGTCGAGCGTGGCTTCCACCAGCATGCGCAGGTGGATGACCTGCTCGACCAGCGCGTGGATGGCCTGCGAGAACGCGCCTTCCATCGAGCGCGCGGCCGAGCGCGCGGCGGCCTCGGTGCTGGCCTCGATCAGGTCGGCCACGGCTTCGGCCTGGGCCAGGTCGAGCTTGTCGTTGAGGAAGGCGCGGCGCGTGAACTCGCCGGGCTCGGCCAGGCGCAGGCCGGTTTCGCGGCCCGCTTCGAGGCAGCGCGCCAGCAGCATCTGCATGACCACCGGGCCGCCATGGCCTTGCAGTTCGAGCACTTCCTCGCCGGTGTAGGAATGCGGCGCGGGGAAGTAGAGCGCGAGGCCGTGGTCGATGGCCCTGCCGTGCGCGTCGAGGAACGGCAGGTAGGTGGCGTGGCGCGGCTTGAGCGCCTGGCCGCAGAGCGCGCGCATGACAGCGCCGACGTCGGGGCCGGACACGCGCACCACGCCGATGCCGCCGCGTCCGGGCGCGGTGGCGATGGCGACGATGGGGGTAAGGGCAGAGGTCATGAGCGGTATTGTGGCAGAGGAATCCGCCGGCAACACTGCGCGCTGCGTCATGCGGGTGCCGGATGGGCGACCTGGCGCCGCGGAGCTTCGCCATTTCGCCATTCGGCCGCCGCCCCGCTTCAGCTCATGTAGATCTGCGCGTAGCCTTCCTTGAGCGCGGACGAGATCTCGTCGTAGCGGCGGTTGATGTGCTTGCCGAGGATGGGCAGGCAGCGCTCGGCGTCGCGCGCCTTCAGGCCCAGCAGGATCTCGCGGTGCTCGTTCTGGCTCTTGCGGCGGTCGCAGCGCTCCATGTCGATCCAGCGCACGAAGCGGATGCGCGCGTTGATGTTCTTCAGCACGCGCAACATTTCCACGTTGCCGGACATGGCCATCAGCCCTTCGTGGAAGGTTTCGTCCAGGCGCACCAGTTCTTCCACCGTGCGGTCGCCGGGCTCGGGGCCGGTGTTGTCGAGGAAGGCCAGCAGCGCGTCGATGTCTTCGTCCTTGGCGCGCTCGAGCGACAGGCGCAGCGCTTCGATCTCCACGATCTTGCGCATTTCGTACAGCGAGAACACTTCCTGCACGTCGAGGTCGCGGCAGAAGAAGCCCTTGCCCGGCGAGAAACGCAGCAGCCCTTCGGTGGTGAGCCGGGTCAGGGCCTCGCGCAGCGGCGTGCGGCTGACGCCCAGCGCGCTGGCCAGCACGCCTTCGTTGAGGCGCTCGCCGGGCTTGAAGTCATAGCCCACGCTCATGCGCTTCAACTTGTCATAGACCTGCTCGACGACGCTGTCCGTTGCCACGTTTGCGGAAGCCACGATCACTGAATCCTTGATGTCTGATTGCCATGCCGGCGCGCCGGCCCGGGGCCGGGCGCCAAAAACGGTAGCAATATACCCGAAGCCGCCGCCTGCCCACAGGGGCGTATACACAGGGCCATGCAACGTGGCCATACACGCCGCGATACATCCCGGCATGCAGCGAAGCGCGCCGGCCGGGGCGTGGCGGGCGGCGCAGGCGGTGGGGCGGCTACCCGCGCGCCGTCAGTCGATGTGCGCGCCGGATTCCTTGACGATCCTGGCCCACGAGCGCAGGTCGGCTTCCTGGGTGCGCTTGAAGGCTTCGGGGCCGCCGTCCTTGATCGGAGCGATGGCCTGGCTGACCAGCCACTGGCGGAAGCTGTCGGTGTTGATGGTCTTCAGCACGGCCGCCGACATCTTGCTCTGGATCGCCGGCGGCAGGCCCGCCGGGCCGAACAGGCCGTACCAGGTGGTGCTCTCGAAACCGGGCAGCTTGCAGGCCTCGGCGGCGGTGGGCACGTCGGGCAGCACGCTGATGCGCTGCGGCGAGGTCACCGCCAGCGCGCGCACCTTGCCGGACTGGATCGGGCCCAGGCTGGGCGAGCTCTGGTTGAAGAAGAAATCCACCTCGCCGGACAGCAGCGCGGTCATGGCCGGTCCCTGCCCGCGATAGGGCACATGGGTATAGGTGGTGTGCGAGGCACTGGCGAACTGCGCGGCGGCCAGGTGGCCGGAGGCGCCGTTGCCGGTGGAAGCGTAGTTCAGCTGGCCGGGGTGCTTCCTGGCCAGCTCCAGCAGATCCTGGCAGGTCTTGATTTCCGGGTGTTTCTCCGGGTTAATCAGGAGGATATTCGGCAGCGTCCCCAATAATGCAATCCGCGAGAAATCCGTCATCACATTGAACGGCAATTTCGAATATAGCGACGGATTAATGGCATGCGTGCCGGCGGTGCCGAGCAGGAAGGTATAACCGTCCGGCCTGGCCTGTGCCACCAGGGCCGAGGCGATATTGCCGCCGGCGCCGGGGCGGTTGTCCGAGATAAACGGCACGTCGAATTCGCGGCCCAGCTCGGTGCCCAGCTTGCGGGCGTAGATGTCGGTCGCCGCCCCCCCGGGGAAGCCGCTGACGAAGGTGATGGTACCGCTCGGCCATGGCTTGTCCTGGGCCGCGGCAGCCCCTGCAACCATTGCCAGGATCGAGATGAGCCGGCGCATCTTCATGTCTGTTACTCCGAAAAAGGGATCCAAGTCGGGACTGCCATGGCCCTGCAACGGCTCGGTCGGATGTGGCCGCATGCCGGTGCTCAGGTCTGTATACAGACTTTATATATTGATCTGAATTCTGTAAAGCGCTAAGATGCGTGCACGTTTTGGCGCCATTTAATGCACCATTTTGGATTGCCTTTCCGCCGGTCTTTTCCGGTCCTGTCTTTTCCTTCTTTCGGAGTATCAGCAATGACTTTGCATACCTCAGCCGCCGCCGCCGCGGTTTCCGCGGACAAGCCGGCTCCCGATAATGGTGCGTGGCGTGCCCTGTTCGTGGACGCCAATCCCACGCTGGCCGAAGTGTCTTTGCGCCTGCACCGCGCCGACGACCTGCCGCTGACGGTCAACCGCCAGCCGGACATCACGCCGGCGCAACTGCCGGCCGTGCTGGCCGGCGCGCCCATCGCCATCGTCGACCACACCCATGTGCCCACGGAGATCGCGCGCCAGTGCGCGGGCCTCAAGCACGTGGTGTTCCTCGGCACCGGCGCGCGCAGCTACATGAATCCGGAGGAACTGGCCGAGCTCGGCATCACCGTGCATACCATCAAGGGCTATGGCGACACGGCCGTGGCCGAATGCGCCTTCTCGCTGATGTGGGCGGCGGCCAAGGGCTTCGCGCGCATGGACCGCGAGATGCGCGCCGGCAACTGGCTGCGCTCGGATGCGGTGCAGCTCACCGGCAAGACCATCGGCCTGATCGGCTTTGGCGGCATCGCGCAGGAACTGGCGCGGCTGGCGCGCGGCGCGGGCATGCGCGTGCTGGCGTGGAACCGCACGCCCAGGCAGCACGAGGGCGTGGAATTCGTGGCGCTGGAGGAACTGCTGGCGCGCAGCGACGTGGTCTCGCTGCACCTGCTGCTCACCGACGAAACGCGCAACTTCCTGTCGGCCGGGCGCATCGGCGCGATGCGCGACGGCGCCATCCTGATCAACACCGCGCGCGGCGCGCTGGTCGACGAAGACGCGATGGTGGCGGCGCTGCAAAGCGGCAAGCTCGCCCACGCCGGCCTGGACGTGTTCACCGTCGAGCCGATGCCCGCGGGCCACGTGCTGACCACGCTGCCCAACGTCACGCTGTCGGCCCACTCCGCCTTCCGCACGCCGGAAGCCAACAACAACCTGATCGAAGCCGCGCTGCAGCACTGCCGCCGCATCGTGGCCGCCTGAAGGAGAACGGACATGTCCCTATCGATCGCACCGGGCGCCATTTCTCACGCCAACGCCGACATCGAGCGCCTGGACCAGAATCACCGCCGCAGCCGCGCGGTGGTGGCCGGCGGCGTGGTGTACCTGGCCGGCCAGGTGGCCGACGGCAAGGCCGGCGACATCGCCGCGCAGACCCGCGAGGCGCTGGCCAAGGTGGACGACCTGCTGGCCCAGGCCGGCACCGACAAGAGCCGCGCGCTGACCGCGCAGATCTGGCTGGCCAGCATGCAGGACTACGACGGCTTCAACACCGTGTGGGACGCCTGGGTGGTGCCCGGCCACACGCCCACGCGCTGCTGCGGCAAGGTGGAGCTGGCCGATCCCGCGTACCGCGTGGAGATCGTGGTCACGGCGCTGCTGCCGTAAGCCATCGCCACCCGCCATCGCCACCCGCCATCGGCCCCCCACCAACGCCAAACCGGAACGCCTCGCCATGATTTCCACCACCGACCCGCACCGCAACCGCAAGCCGCGCAACATCGGCGACGAGGAATGGGCCGTGCGCGTGCAGCTCGCCGCCGCCTACCGCCTGGCCGCCAGGTTCAAGCTGACCGACCTGATCTACACGCATATCTCGGTACGCGTGCCGGGCCGCCACGACCAGTTCCTGATCAACCCGCACGGCTGGTTCTTCGACGAGATCACCGCGTCCAGCCTGGTCAAGATCGACACCGCCGGCAGCCCGGTGGGCGACGACCGCTTCGAGGTCAACGCCGCCGGCTTCACCATCCACAGCGCGCTGCACCAGAGCCGCCCGGACGTGGAGTGCGTGGTGCACCTGCATACCGACGCCGGCATGGCCGTCGCCGCGCTGGAATGCGGCCTGCTGCCGCTGAACCAGATCAGCATGCAGTTCTACGACCGCGTGGCGTACCACGACTACGAAGGCATCTCGCTGGACCTGGACGAGCGCGAGCGCATCGTGGCCTCGATGGGCAAGGCGCACTACATGATCCTGCGCAACCACGGCCTGCTGACCACGGGCCGCTCGGTGGCCGAGGCCTTCACGCGCATGTTCTACCTGAACCGCGCCTGCGAGATCCAGGTGCAGACGCTGTCGATGGGACAGAAGGTGATCCTGCCGTCGGCGGCGGTGTGCGAGCACGCCGCCAGGCAGCACGACGACTATGCCTACCTGGACACCGTGCACCTGGACCGCGAGTGGACGGCGCTGCTGCGCCTGCTGGACCGGGACGGCGGCGATTACCGCTGCTGAACCCCGCCGGCCGCGGCGCGGCCGCAGGCTCAGTCCGGCTTCGCCGCGGCGGCGCGCCGCTTCGGAGCCGGCCGCCGGGCCGCGCGGCGCGCCGGCCGCATGACCTGCACGTCTTCCGGCCGTGGCGCGCCGTGCTGCCCGGGCGCCGCGCCGTCGCTGTCCTGCGCGGCGCTTTTTTCCATCATCGCCAGGCATTCGCCCATCAGCCGGCGCGCTACCGCCGCGTCCACCACGCTGCCCAGGTCGCCCTGCCGCTTGACCAGCTTGCGGCGCAGCCGCTTGGCGTAGCGCGCCGGCAGCACCGGCGCCAGCGCCTCGATCGCATAGCGCAGGCGCTTGCCGCCGATGCGCCAGCGATGCACGCTCGCCACGTCCTGGCCGTTCTCCGCCTCGACTTGCCGCGCCAGCTCCCGCACCCGCTCGCGCCCGCGCCGCACGCGCTGGCGCGCGAAGGCCTTGAGCCGGCGCCGCGCGGCGGCCGCGCCGTGGCGCCCGGCGCCGGCGGCCAGGTGGCCCAGGTCGCGGCGCAGCACCGGCAGCGGCCAGTGGCGGATTTCCGCCAGGCGCGCCAGCATCGATTCGCGCGCGAAGTGGCGGCGCGTCGCCGCGCTGTCCAGCAGCCCGAGCAGCATCGGCTCGTCGGGCTCGTAGTCCAGCGCGGGCTGCAGGGTCTCCATGACGAACACGTCCCAGTCGCGCACCGCGCTGGCGGCGTGCGCCAGCGCGCGCAGGCAGTCGCCCCAGCGCCTGGCCACGGCCGGGGGCAGCGCCGGCTTGAAGGTCCAGCACAGCGCGCGCAGGTGGCGCACCGCCACGCGCAGCGCGTGCACGTCCTCGGGATGGTCGCGCCGGTTGAGCGCATCCAGGCATTCGTCGATGGCCAGCAGGTCGGGGCCGGCGAGCGCGACAAAGGCGTCGATGGCCCGCATGCCGGGCTTGAGCTGACTGGGATTCGCGGCTGCGCGCATGGCGTGGGCTCCGTGCTGCCGGCACGGCGTGGTCGGGACGTTACAAACCAGTGTAGGCGATTGTGGCGGCAGCGCCGCACCCTCGACCCCTCCACCCCTTCACCCCTCCACCCGGCAGGCGCGACTGCCGCGTCCGGCATCATGCCCGCTCCTGCCGGTGCCCGATTGACAGCGGATGTGCGAAGGGTTGCAATGCAGCCAGCCCCACGCCGGCCCCAGGCAACGCGCGCCGGCTCCACTGCTTCGATCCCGACAAGGAGAGGCGCATGTCCACCGAACAAGAACGGCGTTTGCTGCGGGACACCATCGAGGCCGGCTTCCGTGACGCGGCCTTCGTCATGGACGTGGGCATCCGCCTGGCCGATTGCGGGCCCGGCTGGTGCGAGAGCGAGCTGCTGGTCGCGCCGCGGCACCTGCAGCATGGCGGCGTGGTGCATGCCGGCGTGCAGGCCACCATCGCCGACCACACCGCCGGCGCGGCCGCCACCACCATGCTCGACACCGGGCGCCACGTGGTCACCGCCGAATTCAAGATCAACCTGCTCAGGGCCGCGCGCAGCGACCGCCTGACCTGCCGCGCCGACGTGCTCAAGTCCGGCCGCGCCATCATCGTGGTGGAGGCCGACGTGTTCGCCAGCGTGCATGGCGAGGCCGTGCTGGTGAGCCGCTTCAACGCCACCATGAGCGTGCTCGACCTGGCCTGAGCGGCGGTTTTTCCGGGGCGCCGGGAGCGCAAAAAAAGCCCGGCGCATGCGCCGGGCTTTTTGCCTGGGCCGGCGGGTTTGCCACCCGCCGGCCGGAGTCACTTCCTTGCTTTCGCGCCTCAGGCCTTGGCGGCCGCGGCCGCCTTGCCCTTGCCGAGCATCCGGTTGATCTGCCATTGCTGGGCGATCGACAGGACGTTGTTGGTCACCCAGTACATCACCAGGCCGGCCGGGAAGAAGAAGAACATGAACGAGAACACCAGCGGCATGATCATCATGACCTTGGCCTGCACGGGGTCCGGCGGGGTCGGGTTCAGCTTGGTCTGCACGAACATCGACACGGCCATCAGCACCGGCAGGATGTAGAACGGATCCGGCACCGACAGGTCGTGGATCCAGCCCAGCCACGGCGCGCCGCGCATTTCCACCGACGACAGCAGCACCCAGTACAGCGCGATGAACACCGGGATCTGGATCACGATGGGCAGGCAGCCGCCGAGCGGGTTGACCTTCTCGGTGCGGTACAGCGCCATCATCTCCTGGTTCATCTTCTGCGGATCGCCCTTGTAGCGCTCGCGCATCGCGGTCATGCGCGGCTGCAGGTCCTTCATCTTGCCCATGGACTTGTAGCTCGCCGCCGACAGCGGGAAGAACACCAGCTTGATCAGCACCGTCAGCGCGATGATCGACCAGCCCCAGTTGCCCAGGATGCCGTGGATCTTCTCCAGCAGCCAGAAGATCGGCTTGGCCAGGATGGTCAGCCAGCCGTAGTCCTTCACCAGCTCCAGGCCCGGGGTGATCTTCTCGAGCATGCGCTCTTCCTGCGGGCCGGCGAACAGGCGCGCATCGGTGGTCACCGTGGCGCCCGGGGCGATCTGGCCCAGCGGCTGCTGCACGCCCACGCGGAACAGGTTGTTGTCGATCTTCTCGACGTAGAAGCTGTGCTCCTTGCCGGCCTGCGGGATCCAGGCCGAGGCAAAGTAATGCTGCACCATCGCCACCCAGCCGCTGCTGGTGGCCGCCGGCACGCTGGCCTTGCCCTTGCCGATGTCGTCGAAGGTGATCTTGTGGTACTTGTCGGCGTCGGTGTAGATGGCCGGGCCGGTGAAGGTGCTGTAGAACTGCGACTGCTCGACCTTGCTGCCGTCGCGCGTCAGTTCCAGGTACAGCGTCGGCGAGACCGGCTTGCCGCTGTCGTTGGTCACCGCGAAGCGCGTGTCCACCACATAGCTGCCCTTGTGGAAGATGTACGTCTTGGCCAGCTTCACGCCGTCCTTCTCACCGGTCAGCGTCACCTCCACCTTGTCCGAGCCGGCCAGGTCGCGCGGACCGGGCGAGGCGGCGAACACCGTGGTGTGGTTGGGCATGTCGCCGCCGGTCAGGCCGGAGCGCGCCAGATAGGTGCGGGTCGCGTCGCGCTCGAACAGCACCACGGGCTGGCCGTCCTTCTCGTGCTGGTTCAGCAGCTCCAGGCGCGTGAGGATGCCGCCGGCGGTGTCGATGGTGGCACGCATCACGTCGGTGCTCACCACGATCTTCTCGCCGGCCGGCTGCACGGCGGCGGCGGGCGCGGTGGCCGGCGCGCCGGCGGTGGCGCCGGCCGCCGCGTTGGCCTTGGGCACGTCGCCTTGCGCCGCCGAAGCGCCGCCGGCCGCCGGGGCAGCCTGCTGGGTCGCGCTCGGGAAGAACATCGACTGATGACCGTTGGCGCGCTGCCAGTTGTCGTAGAGCAGCACGAGGGCCATCGAGAAGATGACCCAGAGTATGGTGCGTTTGATATCCATGTCTCGCTGTGGTCGGGGGAAATCAGGGGCGGGGTAGCCGGATCGTGACCGGCGCCGGGCCGGCCGCGGCGGATGCCCGGTCTTGCTTTGTTGATGCTGCCGGCGCTTCTGCTGCCGGCGGCACCGGATCATACCCGCCATCCGTGAACGGATGGCAACGGCATAGCCGGCAGGCGGCCATCCAACTGCCGCGGCCCGCGCCGTGGCGCAGGATCGCCTCGCGGGCGTAGTCGGAACAGGTGGGCAGGAAGCGGCACTGCGAGCCGAAGAACGGGCTCAGGGCGATCTTGTAGATGCGCAGCAGGGCTAGCAGGATTCGCTTCATGGCGGGTCAGGCTGGGGTGCCGGAAGGCGCGGACTTCGGCGGCGACACCCCGGGAGGCGCGACGGACGGGGCGGCGGGAGACGCAGCGGAAGATGCGGGCGTTGCAGGCGTTGCGGAACGCGGCGCGAGCGGCCGCACCGCTACCTCGAACAAACCGGTCAGCTCCGCCAGGCAGACCCGGCGGATGGCGCTGCGGCTGGCAAATTCCGCACGCGGAAACCTGGCCTGCAGGCGCAGCAGCACATCGCGGCCCGCGAGTTGGTCCTGCCGATGGCGGAACAGTTCCCGCACCATGCGCTTCACCATGTTGCGCTCGGCGGCGCGCGCCGCGAACTTCTTGCCCACCACCACGCCGAGGCGCGCTTGCGGCAGGCCGTTCTCGCCCACATACAGCACGAAGTGCTGGCTGCGCCGGCGCGGGCGCAAAGCAAAAACGGATGAAAACTCATCCGTCTTTGTGAGCCTCGCGGCTTTGGGGTAGGCATGGGTAGGCACGCTGGGCAAAGCTAGCGGTAAAGCTGCACCTGGCTGCGGGCTCCCGGCCATCCGAAAGGCGAGGCGGTTGGCCACGACGGCGCGCTGGGCGCCCTCATGGCCGGTCGCCAGGCCCTTAGACTGCCAGGCGCTTGCGGCCCTTGGCGCGACGAGCGTTGATGACGGCACGGCCGCCGCGGGTCTTCATGCGCACGCGGAAACCATGGGTGCGCTTGCGGCGGGTAACGGAAGGTTGGTAGGTACGTTTCATGTTGCACTCTCTGGTTGATCTTGGCTCGCCCGGCCTCCGGCGTGAGCCGGGGCGCCGTGGCCGCCGCGTATGGTTCGCTTGGGCTGCCGCGGATGCGGTCTTGCCGACTGCGGTGATTGTCTTGCCGCCGGCCGTGGTATCTCGCGTGCCGACGATGTCGGCGCTCGCGACGCAGGTTCGGGAAGCCTGCTCGGCCCGCTGCCTGTTCCGGCCAATCCAGCCATTTCCAGTGCGCTCCAGCCGGCCAAAGCCGCGTGAAACGAAACCGGTCTTGCACGGAACAGGTCAGACCCGGCGATGCGCATACGTGATCCCCTGCCGCATCGCAGAACCCGCCATTTAACTGATTTTCGCGCGGTGTGTCAAGGATCCAGATGGCCGAGAGACTTGCGCGGCACCCCTGCCTCAAAAATGCGCAGGCCGCTGTTGTATTTCATTGTCCACAATCGCCAGTGGGTAAGTTTTTTTATATCCGGGGCCTGCGCCCGGGCGGCAAAAGTAGAGCGAAGTCTCTGTTTGGATTGGATTTTCGGGGGTTTCACCTACCCGGAAACCCGCGCCAAACAAGGGGTTGTGCACAACAATTCACTGCATCTCCACAACTTATCCACAGACTTATCCTTTGTGGATAACTCAGGGCGGGGGGTACAATCCGGGTCCAAACACCACACGGGCTGCGTGGCGCAAGCGCAACCCCGGACTCACCCCTGGCATGCCGGACAACGGACGCGCAGCGGGCGGCGGCGAACTCGTCTCATTCGCCGCCATGCCCGCCGGCGGCTGCGCTTGCCGCGCCGCGCGCCGCGTCGGTCGTCGCGTTCGATCGCCAGGAGGAGCCGGGCTTGCCGGGGTCAGTTGCGGACCGCGATGAGCGGTCGCTTTATCAGGCCAAAGGGCATACAGGACTCAACGGATTGCCGGCAGGGATGCACCACCGATCCCTGCCCGCCGTCCTTTGGGGGCTGCCCTTCGGGCCGGACTGTCCGCGCAACCCGTGGCGAACACCGAACAACAAGACAATGCAAGATTTCTGGCAGGCGGCAGCCGCGCAACTCGAGCGCGAGCTGACGCCGCAACAGTTCAAGACCTGGATCAAGCCGTTGGCGCCTGTCGCCTTCGACGAGGAAGCGCATGCGCTGCGCATTGCCGCGCCCAACCGCTTCAAGCTCGACTGGGTGAAAAGCCAGTTCTCCGGCCGCATCACGGCGCTCGCCTGCGAGTACTGGGAGGCCAACGTCAGCGTTCACTTCGTCCTCGACCCCGCCGCCTCGGGCCGCGCCGCCGCCGGCTACCCGCAAGGCGGCCAGGCGGGCCAGCCCGGCATGGCGCCGCAGCAGCCCGGCCCCGGCTATCCCACCGGCCAGCCGCTGTCGCAGAACTTCGGCCAGCCCGGCATGCAGCCGGGCTACGGCAACCCGATGCACCAGGGCGCCGCCCCGGCGCAGACCGGCCAGGGCGGCCAGCGCGGCGCGCAGGCGCCCTACTACGCCGGTGCCCAGGCGGCCCATCCGGGCCACGTGGGCCAGGGCGCCGGCATGGGCGGCATGGTCGGCGAACTGGTCGACATCGACGTGCCGCAGCTCGACCCGGCCGAAGCCAGCGCCCGCTCCTACCGCGTGCCCCAGCCGCAGCAGCCCATGCAGGGCGGCCAGGGCGGCCACCCCGGCAATCACCCGGGCGGCCATCCCGGCAACGCGCAGGGCGGCCAGCAGCAGAACGACACGGTGCACGAGCGCTCGCGCCTGAACCCGATCCTGACGTTCGACAACTTCGTCACCGGCAAGGCCAACCAGCTCGCGCGCGCCGCCGCCATCCAGGTGGCCAACAACCCGGGCAAGTCGTACAACCCGCTGTATCTCTACGGCGGCGTGGGCCTGGGCAAGACCCACCTGATCCACGCCATCGGCAACTTCATGCTGCTGGAGAACCCGCGCGCGCGCATCCGCTACATCCACGCCGAGCAGTACGTCTCCGACGTGGTCAAGGCGTACCAGCGCAAGGCCTTCGACGAGTTCAAGCGCTACTACCACTCGCTGGACCTGCTGCTGATCGACGATATTCAATTCTTCTCGGGCAAGAACCGCACGCAGGAAGAGTTCTTTTACGCGTTCGAGGCGCTGATCGCCAACCGGGCCCAGGTCATCATCACCAGCGATACCTACCCCAAGGAAATCAGCGGCATCGACGATCGCCTGATCTCGCGCTTCGACTCCGGCCTGACCGTGGCCATCGAGCCGCCCGAGCTGGAAATGCGCGTGGCCATCCTGATGAAGAAGGCCGCCGCCGAGAACGTGAGCGTGCCCGAGGAAGTCGCCTTCTTCGTCGCCAAGCACCTGCGCTCCAACGTGCGCGAGCTCGAAGGCGCGCTGCGCAAGATCCTGGCCTTCTCCAACTTCCACGGCAAGGACATCACCATCGATGTCACGCGTGAAGCGCTGAAGGACCTGCTGACCGTGCAGAACCGCCAGATCTCCGTGGAAAACATCCAGAAGACCTGCGCCGATTTCTACAACATCAAGGTTGCGGACATGTACAGCAAGAAGCGGCCCGCCAACATCGCGCGGCCGCGCCAGATCGCCATGTACCTGGCCAAGGAGCTCACGCAGAAGAGCCTGCCGGAAATCGGCGAGCTGTTCGGCGGGCGCGACCACACCACCGTGCTGCACGCGGTGCGCAAGATCGCCGACGAACGCAGCAAGGACGCGCAGCTCAACCACGAACTGCACGTGCTGGAGCAGACGCTCAAGGGTTGAGTTGAGGCGAGGTGCTGGTACGCCGGCGCAGGTGTTCTCCCCTCTCCCGCACGCGGCAGAGGGGCCGGGGGAGAGGGCTGGCGTCAGCAGGGACGAATACGCTCACTTCGCGCAGGCGCTTGCCCTCTCCCCCAACTCCTCTCCCACAAGTGGGAGAGGGGAGCAAACCGATCGCTCTTTGGTGCGCAGTCTTCAACGCGGCAGGCACTTTGTGCCGCAAGGACGGATTTACCAGAACCGCCACGCGGGGCTGGCATACTGTAGGGTACGCGCCGGGCACAATCCGGCGCATGAATCAATCGGCAAGCATCGCCGGGGCGTTGCCGGTCATTGGCGCGAAAGCGGCCTGGGCTAAGGCTTTGCGGTGAGTCGGGACGAGCGGGCGGAGGGCGCGGCCGGAACAAGGCCGGGCAAGCCCCAGAATTGTGCGCGATGTCGCACAATTTTTACCTCCGAACGCGCTTCTCCCGCTTCACCGCAGCGGCTTATCCTTGGTACAATGGCAAATTAACTCCTTGATTCCAAAGTAAATTTGGAGTCGCCGGGAGGGTATGCGCAACCCGCGGTCGCTTACTACAAACGACGAAGGATAAATTCAATGCAATTGGTCAAAACCTCGCGAGACAATCTGCTGCGTCCGCTGCAAATCGTGAGCGGCATCGTGGAGCGCCGCCACACCCTCCCGATCCTGGCCAACCTGCTGATTCGCAAGTCCGGGGCGGGCGTTTCCTTCCTCTCGACCGACATCGAGATCCAGATCACCACGCACGCCGAATGCGGCGTGGGCAGCGACAGCGTGGCCACCACCGTGGCCGCCCGCAAGCTGCTCGACATCCTGCGCGCCATGCCCGACGGCGAAGTCGCCCTGTCGCTCAACGACAAGCGCATGACCGTGCAGTCCGGCAAGAGCCGCTTCGCGCTGCAGACCCTGGCCGCCGAGGAATTCCCCACCGTGGCCGAAGCCAGCGAGTTCGGCGCCTCGGTCAGCCTGCCGCAGAAGACCTTCAAGCACCTGCTCGCCATGGTCCACTTCGCCATGGCCCAGCAGGACATCCGCTACTACCTCAACGGCATGCTGCTGGTGGTGGACGGCAAGAAGGTCATGGCGGTCGCCACCGACGGCCACCGCCTGGCCTACTGCGGCGTGGAGCTGGACACCGCCGCCACCGGCGAAGGCGCGCGCCAGGAAGTCATCATCCCGCGCAAGACCATCCTCGAGCTGCAACGCCTGCTCGAAGACAACGACGATCCCGTGCAGGTGCAGCTCGCCGCCAACCAGGTCAAGTTCACCTTCGCCAACATCGAACTGATTTCCAAGCTGGTGGAAGGCAAGTTCCCCGACTTCCAGCGCGTGATCCCGAAGGGCTACAAGAACGCCTTCGCCATCGACCGCGTGCAACTGCAACAGGCGCTGCAGCGCACCGCCATCCTCACCACCGACAAGTTCAAGGGCGTGCGCTGCATTCTCGATACGCACGTGCTCAAGATCAGCTCCACCAACGCCGACCAGGAGGAGGCGCAGGAAGAGCTGGAGCTCGACTATTCGGGCGACGCCCTCGACATCGGCTTTAACGTGACCTACCTGCTCGACGTCCTTGCCAACCTCAAGAGCGAGCAAGTGCAGGTCAGCCTCGGCGACTCCAATTCGAGCGCGCTGATCACCGTGCCGGAAGACGACAACTTCAAGTACGTCGTCATGCCGATGCGTATCTGATGATCCGGTAGAAGGTAAAAGGAAAACAACATACGCAACACCGGAACATCGAACGGCAGGCTACGGCTCTCGCCCGGCAGGCGAAAGACGCACCGCAGCACGCAGGGGCCGGATTCTCTCGATCCGCCCCTTTTGCCGTTTTTATGTAACCCGCCATGCGGCCCATCCGCAGCGCGCCCGACCGGGCGCCGCGCGAAACGCCGCATTCGCCGTGAGTAAGAGAACATGACCGAACAGCAACAACCGCAACCGCAACAGGAAAACAGCTACGGCGCAGGATCGATCCAGATCCTGGAAGGCCTGGAGGCGGTGCGCAAGCGGCCGGGCATGTACATCGGCGACACGTCCGACGGCACCGGCCTGCACCACCTCGTGTTCGAAGTGCTGGACAACTCCATCGACGAAGCGCTGGCCGGCTGGTGCACCGAGATACAGGTCACCATCCACAGCGACAACTCGATCTCGATCACCGACAACGGCCGCGGCATCCCGCCCCTGGTCAAGTTCGACGACAAGCACGAACCCAAGCGCAGCGCGGCCGAAATCGCCATGACCGAGCTGCACGCCGGCGGCAAGTTCAACCAGAACAGCTACAAGGTCTCCGGCGGCCTGCACGGCGTGGGCGTGTCCTGCGTCAACGCCCTGTCCAAGTGGCTGCGCCTCACCGTGCGCCGCGACGGCCAGGCCCACCTGCTCGAATTCGCGCAAGGCGCGGTGCAGAACCGCCTGGTGGAAACCGTCAACGGCCCCGACGGCCAGCCCGTGGAAGTCTCGCCGATGAAGATCATCGGCCCCACCGACAAGCGCGGCACCGAAGTCCACTTCCTCGCCGACGAAGAAATCTTCACCCACGTCGAGTTCCACTACGAGATCCTCTCCAAGCGCATCCGCGAGCTCTCGTTCCTGAACAACGGCGTGCACATCCGCCTGACCGACCAGCGCACCGGCAAGGAAGAAGACTTCGCCTTCTCCGGCGGCGTCAAAGGCTTCGTCGAGTACATCAACCGCGGCAAGAGCGTCCTGCACCCCAACATCTTCTACGCCAACACCGAGAAAGACGGGATCGCCGTGGAAGTCTCCATGCAGTGGAACGACGGCTACAACGAACAGGTGCTCTGCTTCACCAACAACATCCCGCAGCGCGACGGCGGCACCCACCTCACCGGCCTGCGCGCCGCGATGACCCGCGTCATCAACAAGTACATCGAAGAAAACGAGATCGCCAAGAAGGCCAAGGTCGAGACCACCGGCGACGACATGCGCGAAGGCCTGGCCTGCGTGCTCTCCGTCAAGGTGCCCGAGCCCAAGTTCAGCTCCCAGACCAAGGACAAGCTCGTCTCCTCCGAAGTGCGCCTGCCCGTGGAAGAACTCGTCGCCAAGGCACTGTCCGACTTCCTGCTCGAGACCCCCGGCGACGCCAAGATCATCTGCGGCAAGATCGTCGACGCCGCGCGCGCGCGCGAAGCCGCCCGCAAGGCCCGCGAAATGACCCGCCGCAAAGGCGTGCTCGACGGCATGGGCCTGCCCGGCAAGCTCGCCGACTGCCAGGAAAAAGACCCCGCCCAGTCCGAACTCTTCCTGGTGGAGGGCGACTCCGCAGGCGGCTCCGCCAAGCAAGGCCGCGACCGCAAGTTCCAGGCAATCCTGCCGCTCAAGGGCAAGATCCTCAACGTGGAACGCGCCCGCTTCGACAAGATGCTCTCCAGCCAGGAAGTGCTCACGCTCATCACGGCGCTGGGCACCGGCATCGGCAAGGAAGACTACAACCTCGAAAAGCTGCGCTACCACCGCATCATCATCATGACCGACGCGGACGTGGACGGCTCCCACATCCGCACCCTGCTGCTCACGTTCTTCTACCGCCAGATGCCCGACATCATCGAGCGCGGCTACGTGTACATCGCCCAGCCGCCGCTCTACAAGATCAAGCACGGCAAGGAAGAGCGCTACATCAAGGACGACAACGAGCTCAACGCCTACCTGCTGCGCCTGGCCATGGAAAAAGCCGCGCTGATCAACCCGGACGGCAGCGAAGTCTCCGGTGACGCCCTCACCGAACTCGCCCGCCAGTACCAGCTCGCCGAAGGCGTGATCGGCCGCCTCTCCCGCATCGTCGACACCGACGCCCTGCGCGCCATCGCCGACGGCGTGGAACTCGACCTCGACAGCGCCGCCGCCGCCGAAGCCTCGGCCACCGCGCTCAAGGCCAAGCTCAGCGAAATGCACGCCAAGACCCTGCTCGGCGCCGCCGTCAACGACGACGGCACCGCGGACGTCTACGCCCAGTTCGACGAGAAGACCGACAAGCACCGCCTGATGATCGCCCGCCGCCACCACGGCAACGTGCGCCTGTCCCACCTGGACGCGGACTTCGTCCACGGCGCGGACTACGCCGCGCTGTCGCTGGCCGCCAAGACCTTCCAGGGGCTGATTCCCGAAGGCACCAAGGTGCGCCGTGGTGAGGGTGAGAAGATGCGTGACCAGACCGTGAATGACTTCCACGGGGCCATGCAGTGGCTGCTTTCGGAGGCCGAGCGTGGGGTTTCGCGTCAGCGGTACAAGGGGCTGGGGGAGATGAATCCTGAGCAGCTTTTTGAGACCACGCTGGATGTGACTCAGCGCCGGTTGCTTAAGGTGCAGATTGAGGATGCTATTGCTGCCGATCAGATTTTTACTACGCTGATGGGGGATGAGGTGGAGCCGCGTAGGAATTTTATTGAGAGTAATGCGTTGGTGGCGCGGAATATTGATGTCTAGGGCTCACTTAATCCCCGGGGTAAGAATCAGCTCAATTATAGCGACCTAATCATGGGCAAGAGGCCGGCTTCGATAGCCGGCTTTTTTTCTTGAATTTGAAGATCGCAGGCTACGCGTAAGCCCTCTTCACAATCTGAATACAGGCCACGCATTTATGCAAGAATCGAGCCTCTTTACGGAGGCTGTTCCGAGGTACACCGCCCCCCACTTAAGTTGGGTCAGCAACTCCGAATTCCACGCCGATAAGGATAAAACGTACACTGTGGAATGACGGGTGTGAAACCGGCCTGATCGGTCGAATTTTGGCGTAAACCCCGGTCGAAATACCTCGTAACTACCTTGAGTTGCTATTAAAGCACACCGTCGAATGGTTGCTCCGGGAACTGGCCATCTTTGTTTTCTACGCCGAGCCTTTGTGCCACCAGAAGCTTGGTGGAACAACCGTTTGCCGAGACAGTGATGAGGTTTCTAGCGAGAAATGATGGCCCTACAAAAAAAAGCGCATCAGACGGTCGCATGCTCACTAGTCGGCCTCGGCGAAATACCAGATTCGATCCGAAAATCACGCGTGCGTCTGCTAGCGGGATGCGAGTCGCTTGGCGGCAAAAACGTTGCTGCGTATTGGGCGCGAATGGATATTGGCAGTTATTTACCACTTCAGTATTCTATGCGTTGCAGTTATTGGTCTCAATTCAGCGATTTGATGATTGAGCCCGCAGGTTGGCAAGCCAAATTCAACTCCCGACAGCAAGGTGGGTTCGAGAGCATGTGGAAACCGAGAAGGAAAAGAAGATCCTTAGGCGGTCCAGCGAGGTTGCTCGGCCCCGCCGGTGGACCACACGGACGTCAAATTCATACATGCAAGGCGGATGATGTTCTGTTTGGTTAAAAATGCTGAAAAAGACGGTCTGGGCAAGGTTGTCCACCAGAATGGTTCGCAGGCTGTAGTCGAGTATTTCGACTCACCAGTTAGCGGAGGGTGGTACCGGGTGGAAGTGCCGTCATCGTTCATTAAGCTGAAGCGGTTAGGGCGCAATACCCGCGTTTACACCTACAATGAGCTCGCAAATCAGTGGCGCATCGGACGAGTACGCGAGGACGACGGTGAAGGTGTCGAAGTCCGCCTGGCTGACAAACTCGACGTCTATCTGGACTACAACCAGGTCTTCGTTCGATGGAAGCGCCCGATCCAAGACCCGGTCGTCTTCCTCGGTAGTTTCGTGACCGAAACGCCACGCTATGCTGAGGCACGTTCCGGCTTCCTACAGAATTACCTCTATCAGAGGGGTAGTGCATTTGGCATCTCCGCCTTGCTTTCCTCATCTATCGAGTTGGAGGCGCACCAGCTCGACGTCGTCCGGCGCGTCTTGACCGATCAATCCCAGCGTTATCTGCTTGCCGACGAAGTCGGCCTCGGCAAGACGATTGAGGCGGGAATCGTCATCCGCCAAGCAGTGCTCGACGACTTACGTGAGCATAGAATCCTTGTCCTGGTCCCGCATGCCTTGGTAAATCAGTGGCGAGAGGAATTGATAGTTCGCTTTGGCCTGAAGGACTTCGTCGACGATTCGGTATTCGTGCTGCCCCAGGAAGATAGCAAGGACTTGCGTGAGGTTCTGCGCAACTTGTCCTTGGTGGTCATCGACGAAGCGCATCACTTGGCCGACCCCCATGCAGGCGAGACGATGCAAGAGATGTATCGCCTTATTAGCGACGTGGCGCAGAACACTGACCGCTTGCTGCTGTTGTCGGCAACGCCCATTCTGCGAAACGAGGCGGGGTTTCTCCGCATGCTGCATCTATTGGACCCAGTAGTTTACCCGCTCGATGACCTGGAGAGCTTTCATGCCAAGATCGTCAACCGGCAGGCATTGGCCGAAACTGTTGCTGCCCTCGATCCCAGCAATTCCTTTTTCATGGATGCCGCGCTCGATGACCTGATCGACCGTGTTCCGAACGACCCACGGCTGGTACAGTTGACGCAGGCACTGAAAGAGAAGCTACTCGAGTTGCCAGACGAGAATGACTCGCAATTTTGTGCGGCGGTACGGCAATTGCGAGCTCATATCTCGGAGACCTACCGTCTCAATCGCCGGATCTTGCGCAATCGCCGTAGACATGTCGAAGGGTTAACGCCGGACCGCAACGGGGCGCAAGTCTGGACGGTCAAGGGTTCGCCTATTACGCATCTCGAATCAGCGCTGGAGGACTGGCGCGTCAGCGCCTCGATGTCGATAGGTTCGATGGATGCCACTGTCGCGCAGGCGCTAGAAGCGTTCTATTGGAGCGCGGTTTGCGCCCTGTCAGAGGATCTAGGTGCCTTTCACCAACTTTGCTTAGTGCGTCGACGCGGTATCGAGAGCGATGCCTATGCGTCTTTCAAGGGAGAGGATGCACTTCTTGACACCGCCATCTGCATCGCTGAGGGCGAAGAGTGGATGGAGACTCGCCTTCACCGGTTGTGTGAGGGCTTACGCTCGCTGCGGGAATTGACCAAAGCGGTGGTTTTTTGCGCCAGCGAGAATGCCGCAGACGAAGTCTTTGCTTATCTAAAGAATCACCATATCGCCGCGGTACGGCATGATATCGGAGAGATCGGTACTGATATTGATGGGCACGCTTGGCGCGGGTTCCTGACCAATCCGGCGATCCGGGTCATCGTCTGCGACAACAATGCAGAAGAGGGCATCAACCTACAGGGCGGGGACAAGGTACTGGTGCATTTCGACCTCCCGGTACAGCCGAATCGCATCGAGCAACGCATTGGGCGCGTCGACCGTTATGGCGCCGGCAGGGCGGTACAGTCTTACGTGCTAATTGATGAAGACGCACCACTGCAAGCAGCATGGTTCAATGTTATCGACCAGGGGTGGGGTGTTTTCCGTCAGTCCATCTCCAGCCTGCAGTACCTAGTTGAGGCCGAGTTGGGTACCTTAGCGGGGACCCTGATCCATGACGGCGTCGAAGCACTTGATGCGCTGCGTGAAAGGTTGGCTGGTCCCTCGGGGTTGGTGGCGCGCGAACTTAAACTGATCGACCAGCAAGATGCACTGGACCAACTGTCGCCAGTGCCCGAGGCGGACTTGGACGACCTGTTCGAAGCCGATGCGGACTGGAGGACTATCCGCGACGCGATGATGTACTGGATCGAGGACACCCTTCTCTTCAGTAAGGTATACGAACCGCGTCGGCCCGGTACCCAGTCTATCGACGAACCCTTTCGCTTACATTACTGCTCACCCGATGGCGAGACTAAAGCTCCGCCGACACTCATTCCTTCGTCCGGGTTCGTAGACGATTTTTTGGGCGCCATCGACTTTGAAGCGCCTGGCAGTCGTTCGATTCGGCCGCAGTCCTATCCGTACGTCGTGCACCGTCCGACCGCCGTCAGCCGAAGGGTTCGCCCACTGCGTTACGGTACAGAGTTCATCGAGGCTATTAAGTCGTTTTCTGACTTGGACGACCGCGGTCGCAGTTATGCAATGTGGCGGCAAGTCTTCGACCGATTTTCGTCGTCCGAAATCCGACTCT
Source organism: Cupriavidus sp. 30B13 (assembly GCF_049059565.2). NCBI lineage: Bacteria > Pseudomonadati > Pseudomonadota > Betaproteobacteria > Burkholderiales > Burkholderiaceae > Cupriavidus > Cupriavidus sp. 30B13. Next base: position 66,785 of record NZ_CP188223.1, read on the forward strand.
GCTTTCGCTTCGATTTTGTGATCGAAACACGCTTGGATGAAGGCCTCGCCGTTATCAGTTCCGACAGTGGGCAATCGAGCGAGGCGGCGCAGGCTGTTCTGGCGCGGCGCGGTGACACCTTGTTTCGCCCAGTGGTGATGCAAGTCTGGGTAGATGAGGAGGGGGATGAACTGCCGCAAGATTTTATTGAGTGTTATTTGACGCCTGAATACGCAAAACATGGTGGGAACGGATACATCGACAAGAATCTCGAGATGCCATATTTACGTGCTTTTCGGGGGATGGCACCGGATACTTTCGCCAACTGGGAGAAGCGCTGCGAGCGGATGCGCGACTGTGCGCTGGCTATTATGATGGCGAGGCCGGAATTGAAGGGGCGGCAGAATCGCGCGCTGGAGCAGGCGCTGGCCGAAGACGAGATCCGCTACGCCCAGTTGCAGACCCGTGTTCAGTCCTTGCATGGCAGGGAGGCAGAGGTTGAGGCGCGGCAACTCGCTCTCGAGCAGGCGCTTAACGAGGCTCTCCATCGCGGCATATCATCCCCTTCGGTGAAAGTCGACGTCGCCGGCGTGGTCTTTCTCACTAGCGAACCTGTATCGCTCATCGAACGCTTCATCCGGGAGGAAGCATGAGCTTCGGCTTCGATGAATTGCAGGCTGTGCTTGCGGATTGGCCAGTGGCCAGTGGTTGGCCGGAAAAGGTGGGCGACAGCGTGCTGGACCGGATTTGCCAAGTGTTGAGTGCAGCGCAAGCCCACCCCCGCAATACAGCATGGCATGCCGACCTGCAACCCTTGTTGCGGCACGTCTTGCTCCGCACCAGCGACGGCGCCGGCAAGAGCATGCGGTTGCGTGTGCCTGCCGGTCAGGGGTGGCCCGATCGAGTGAGTTGGGCTACCCATGGGGTGGAAGCGATCGAGGCGGGGCCCGCTGCCTATCTGTTGACAGCTTCGGAGTGGCATCCCGAGTGGCTTGGCAGCGGGGAACATGGCGTGTTCGCCGATGTCTTTTCCGACAAGAAGGTGCGTCGGATGATGCAATGCGAGGTGGACCCCTTCGTTCGTGATGCCACCGGCTTTACCAATTATTCGTCCCCTGGTCAGCGCGAGGCGGTGCGTGCCGCTTTCCTGATCCCAGAAGGCGATACTCTATTGATCAATTTGCCCACGGGCTCCGGCAAGAGCCTGGTCGGGCAGGCCCCCGCCTTAGTAAATAAAGAGGATGGCCATTTGACCATCTTCGTCGTGCCGACGGTCGCGCTTGCCCTTGACCAGGCACGTGCTATGCGGCACCTGTTTCGGAGTAACGGTCCCTCCCGTCCTGACTGGCCACTGGCCTGGTACGGCGGCCTATCTAAAGAACAGCGTGTCGAGATACGGCAGCGCTTGCGCAATGGCACCCAGCGCATCCTGTTCACGTCACCGGAAGCGCTCACCACTTCGTTGCTACGTGCCGTGTCGGATGCCGCTGCGGCTGGCATGCTGCGTTACTTCGTGATCGATGAAGCCCACCTGGTCGCCCAGTGGGGGGTCGAATTCCGCCCTTCCTTTCAGGCCCTGGCAGGGCTGCGTCACAGTCTGCTGCGATTGGCGCCGCGTGGTTTCCGTACCTTGCTGTTGAGTGCCACTTTCACGGAAGAGGCGGTGGAGACATTGGCGAGCCTATTCGGACCACCAGAGAGGGTCCAAATGGTGTCGGCGGTGCATCTTCGCCCCGAACCGCAATATTGGTTCTATAAGGCTGCATCGCCGCAGGAAAAACAAGAACGGGTACTAGAGGCGCTGCGCCATGCGCCTCGGCCATTCATTCTTTACGTCACCAAACGCGATGAAATTGTGCGCTGGAAGAAAGTGTTGCATAGCCGCGGCGGCCTATGTCGCATCGCCACGTTCGACGGAGGGACGCCCGACAGCGAACGGCTGCGAATTCTCGGGGATTGGGCGGCCAATCGCCTCGACGGCATCGTCGCCACGTCCGCCTTCGGCGTCGGCCTCGATAAAAGCGATGTGCGCACGGTGGTCCACGCAACAATTCCGGAGACCCTGGACCGCTACTATCAAGAGGTGGGCCGCGGCGGCCGTGATGGCAAGTCGTCGGTCAGCCTATTGGTATTCGACGATAGCGACTGGAGTTTGCCGGAGAGACTCGCAAAACCCAAAATTATCTCCGACGAACTCGGCTTCAGTCGCTGGAAGGCCATGTACCAGTCACGCCACCAGAGCGAGGAGGAGGGCTCGTGGAAGATCAATATCGATGCCGTACCCGAACACTTGCCAGGAGGGAGTGACCTCAACGTTAACTGGAACATGCGTACTCTTAGCCTGATGACGCGGGCCGGTCTCATTACCCTTGACATTGAGGTCAATCGCGACGAGCAGGATACCGAGCCAGGCGAGGATGCTTCGTCGATGCTAGCGGCAATGGCGAACGTGCGCGTACGAATCCGCAACGACGGCCATCTTATTCCGGAAGTTTGGGAGGACGCCATCAGTGCCTCGAGAAACAAGACGCTGGAGGCGGCCGAGCGGAACTGGCAAATGATGTCTCAACTATTGCCGCAGTCCAGCGGACTGGACCAGCAGATCGGCCAGGAAGTTGGTGCCACGCTTGCACAGTTGTATCGCATTCGGTCGACGCGCTGGCCGGTTCAGGTTACGGAGGTTTGCGGCGGCTGTCCGAAGGACCGTTTCGATACCGGGAATCGCAGGTACTATGCCGAACCGGTGGTGGTGCCGGTGAGTCGCGTTTTGCCATCGTCGGCCTACCCCTGGCGGGAAAAATTTCCTTGGGTGGATCCTGCCTTCGCCTATGTTTTTTACGACGAGAGTCGACCTTGGGCCGACATCCGACAGTCAATTCTGCAATTCGCTGGATGGCTGGTACAGTCGTGCGGCATACGTGAATTGGCGGCCCATCCCGCATCGCCCTTAGTGCGCTATCCCGAGTGGATTCGGTTATATCAGCAGGTGCGCGACCGGGTACTGTTGCACCGGTCCGTTCTGGACTCCGATCTGGAGCCCTATTCCCCGCTGGCCCGTTTGACAGTGCTGGAACCGGACTCGTCCCCTGAACTCATCTTGGACATCCAGATGCTGCAACGGCCCTTCCACCTCGTGCTGCTGCCGCTTGGCTTGCCGGATCCCGGCAATTGCTTGCGCCGTCTTGCCGACGTAAGCCCGAATGCCCTGCATCTGGAAAACCTTACTCAAGCGATAATCCAATGAGCATTCTTAACCGTGAAAACGATGGCCTCCATCCGATACTCCTGACCCTGGCCAGGATCGTGGCGCGAGACAAAGCGATTTCGCGCGATGATCTGATCAATGTCTGCGTCCCGCAGTCCAGCCTTGACAAGGACAGTGGCAAAGAAGCTGATAACGACAAGCGTAAGGATTTGGCATCCCGGGCGCGCGCGACGCTGGCCCGCTGGACTGCTCTCGAGCTGTTCACGGAGGACAGCGACCAAACTCGTCTGGCCGTTGAATTGGCACGAGGGGAGTCCGTTGACGCGGTTATGGAGCGCTTGCCCGCCATTTGCCGCAACCTCGCCTTGCGCTTGGAGCATGGGATGCCATTGTGGCCCGCCAATGGCAACATTTCGGAAGAGGAGGTTGGGCGCACTGCCGACTTGTGCCGCGGCTTGGCCTGGTGCCTGACCCAGGATATCTACACGCTACCCACCACGCATGTCGAAATCGAAAGTTTGATCAAAACCCAGGTGCAAGCGGGACGATTCATCTTTCTAAACGACACACGCTGGGCCGGGTTCCGGTCTTGGGCGAGATTCCTTGGCTTTGCCTCGGGCGACGAATCCAGTTTCTTCTGCGACCCGACAGTAGCAGTCCGCTCGGAATTAAAAGAGGTGATTGAAAAGGGCGATACAGTGCCGGCGGCCGAGTTCGTGTCGCGCTTGGCTGCACGTTTGCCGGTGTTGGATTCGGGCGCCTATCGTCTCGAAGTGGAACAGGTACTAAGGCCCGAGCGGTGGACAGCGCCTGCTGCCGGTCACCTATCGACTGCGCTGTCGTTCGCTTTGCGGCGTTTGCAGAAGCAGGGAATGATCGGCTTGGTGACGCTGGCCGATGCCGGTTCGCGACTTACGCTCGTCGGGCAGGGGGGACGGACGTGGGAAAGTTTTACCCATGTCAGCTTGTTGAAGGACGCATCATGAGATTGCTCAATTATTGGCCTACTGCCGCCGAAATTAATGACTGCATCAAACACGAAGCTGAGGGCGTGCACGATGCCGTCTTGCTAGCCGTCCACAAACCCTCGCCACTGAGTTACAAGCAAATTTCTTCGGGCGAGAAGTTTGAAGCTAGCGAAGACGAACTGTTCAAGTACCTGATCACGAAGGATGTGCCATCCGGCGTCCACGTTGTGCCTATCACCGGTGCATCCGGTGTCGGTAAGTCACACATGGTGCGCATATTGACAGCTCGTCTGCAAAGCATGAATGAGGATGGACGGTATGTGATTATCCGTATCCCAAAGAGCGCAAGTCTGCGGAGAGTTGTGGAATTGATCCTGGAAAGACTACCAGGAGCGGAATATGCGACAGTCAAGGCGGAGTTTGCTAAGGCAATCACTGAAGAACTCAATATCGAAACTGCAGTTATCAGGTTCCAAAGAGAACTGGATATTGCTTTGGGTGAATTGGCGAAAGAATTAGAAGCTCGGGTTAGGATTAACCCACGCGATTCATCCTTGAAGGAACGATGGGGACATGCTGCCAATTTGTCTAAATTCATGGGCGATCCGGTCCTCGTGGACTATTTTCGAGAGAAGGTATTTCCAAGGTTCGTGCAGCGAGCCATCGCTGGAAAAAATCAGGCTGAACCAGAGGTATACGTCAAGGACTTCGATGCGGGCGATTTCCAACTGCCAGATACCATAGACATCACCAAGGCCGCCTCACCAACGCAAGCCTATTACACCCGGACACTAATAGTGCGGGAGGGCGAAGGCATGCGTACTGCAACACGCTTGCTCAACGATAGCAAGGTTGTCGACCAAGCGATTCGCCAGTTATTCAATCTGCACCAATCATTAGGTGGGATGACTTTGCAGGAAGTCATTCTAGAGATTCGCCGCCTGTTGCTTCAGCAACGGCGCGAGCTGGTGATCTTCGTGGAAGACTTCAAGGCACTCACTGGCATCCAGGACATATTGCTTAAGGTGTTGATCCAGGAGGGCGTACGCGACGGTGTCATGGAGTTGGCGACGATGCGTTCTGTCATCGCAGTGACAGACGGCTATCTAGATTCCGAGGACACGATTGCTACCCGTGCGAAGCGCGAGTGGAAGGTGGAAAGCGAATTATCCACTGAGGAGGAAGTCTTGCGCCGCACGAAGGCGCTGGTCGCTTCTTACTTGAATGGTGCGCGTTGGGGTTACCGCGAATTGGTGCGTCACTTTGAGATGAATGGTGGAGCGCGCTCCAGCCAAGGCGCATGGATTGGACCTTATGTCGATGACGATGCCAGTGATGCTCCCATGTTGGGCGCTTTTGGCAAGGATGGCGACATTCCGCTATTTCCATACACCGAACAAGCCATCGAGCGGCTGGCGCGTGCAGCGCTCACCAGGAACAACGCCCTGGTCTTCACGCCGCGCTTCATCATTGACAATATTCTTCGCGGAGTGCTCTTGCCAGGCCGATCTGCGTTCGAACGTGGGCAGTTCCCGCCGCCGGACATCAATGCGCCGGGGACGAATGCGGAGGTTACACAGTGGCTAGCTTCGCTTCCTGTGTCGGAAGAAGTGCGGGAGCGCTATCGGCGTGTCGTGGCGATCTGGGGCAATGCACCGCGTACACCGGTGGAGATTGGCTACATTCCGAGAGAGGTATTCGCTGCCTTTAACTTGGATCAACCGAACATCGAATTCCGCATTGATCCCCCTCCAGTCGTCACGCCGGGTGGTTCTAAGCGGTTACCTCCGGATCCACCACCAAAGGCAGACGACGCCCAGTTGAAGGAGGCACTCGAGAGGTGGGTGCAGAAGGGGGAGCGCGTTAACCAGGCTGTGGCCAATCAGATTCGACAATCGATCGCGTCGGCTCTTACCGACCGCGTCGATTGGTCTGCCGAGCGCTGCATAAAATCGCCGATTGCGGCAAAACAGATTTCAATTCCGAATGCCGGCGGGGAGGGCAACATTGTCTCTAATCCCATTAAGGTTGCGGACGATCATACTGATCCTACTGGACAGTTGCGCGCGGAACTGGCAGCTGTGGCACGCTTCTATCACCTGAATGGTGGCAAGATGCATTACGCCGGTGTCGACGATGACCTGGTCTGGATAGGCAACCTTTCGGACCGATTGATGCCGCAGGCATTGGCGCTCGTACGTGCCGGCGTGAAACAGAAACTCGGCATGGCAGTACGCTTGCTGTCCATCAACAGTCGGATTCTCGGGCTCAGTGAGCGCTACCGTAGCCCCGCCAGTCTCACCGCTTTCTTGTTCGGAGCACCAAATATCCCCCAGCGTTCGCCTGAAGGGACACCTGTGGAGTTCGGTGAGTGGCGCGCTTTACAGGAGCAGGCGTTGCGGATACGCCCAGAACTGACGCAACTCGTCGCCTCCTACTGCGGCAGCTTCCAAGGCGGCACTGGTAGGACGCCCTATGCCATGGACATGGTGAGGGTGGCCGACTGCTTGCTGCCGGAGAGCGAAGCGACCAACGTAAACGTGCTCGACTTGATGCCTACCGAATTGAAGCAAGCGCTGGCGATGATGAGCGAAGCGCGCGTAAAGCTCTTGGTGCGCAAAGTGTTGCAAGGAGCAAGCAACATTCGCACCAGGTTGACGGCAGAGCTCGGCGACAACTTTGATAAGCAGGAGATTGCAGAAGAACTCAGGGCGCTAGCAGATCAGTTGAAGGAATCCGGCGTCTGGAACGTGGCCGAAATCGGCTTGGGCCACATGGCTTTCAAGAATCTGTGCGAAGAGTTTCGCAGCGGCGCACTGCGCGAGGCACTGTCGGTGCTTGCGAATACCGGAGAAGGGGAAGAGGGGCAGAGCGATGGCCAGTTGGTCAGCCGCGTGGGGCGCTTTGACGTCCATCCGCTCATCGTAGCGTCGCGGTTCGTCGAGGTGGCACGCAAGGTGGTGCGCGCCTCGGAGAAACGCGCCAAGGGATTGGAGGACCAGTTCCAGGGCGTGGACCCACAGGCGCAGGCCAGCGAGATCCAAACCTTGTTCGAAAACCTCCTGAATGAAATGGGCGCCCTGGGAATTGAAGGAGAAACGGCATGCTCCTAAACGATGCTCGTAATGTCCGCGCACGCTTGATGCGCGCGGAAGCCGCTAGTAGTGGCATCGAGGAAGCCGATGCGCTAGCCACAAAGCGAAATGAACTGGCGGCGCTGGCCGCTCGAGTCGAGATGCTGGCACGCCGCAATGCCCTGCTACGGGAAGAGGGGGTGCCGTTATCACCAATACCAGATATCGACAAGCCCAAGCAACTGATCAGCCAGATCAGCGCCCGCTTCGCCGAGTTACCCAAGGCCACCACACTAGTAGATAGGCAGCGTTGGAGCAAGCTGATATCCACGCTCACCGAGTTCAACGCCTCGGCAGAGACGCTCCAAAGACAGGACTGGAAAACCTACTTCAGCAGCAAGTTGTTTGGCGGAGTCCCTCCCGAGCAACGCAAGCAGACCATCCTGCAGACGCTGCCAGAGAACCGAAAAGCGTTGGAGCGTTATACGCACCTGTACCAGCGTTTCAATCAATACCGCAATACCGTTCCTGATACTGTCGAGACAGTGCGCGAGGTGCACGCGTGTTCGAAGGATTTGGCGGATACTCGGTTTGTCGAGAATGACGACGTGCCAGTTCCGGTGAGGGCATTCTTCAACGCTACCTCCGCGGGGAGCGGAGCTAGCCTCGACTTCCTGACCCAAGCGGTCGTTGAATGGCTTCGCACGAATAACATGCTTGCTAACTATGTAGTGCGGGCACGCTAATCGAACGGAGTCATTTTGGAAGCACGCGAACGTTTTCTTGCCTCGGTGCTGGATCGCATCGAAGAGCGTGAAGCAAGGTTGCTGGTCTGGGGCATCGTCGATGGCGCCTTCGGACTTGACGAGATAAGCGACTTGCTCAATCCGCTGATCGACGAAGCCATCAACGATGGTCTCGAGGATTTTTTCTCCGCCGAGGATGTTCTGGCGGAACTACGGCAGCGCAAATGGATTGCTGAAGTGCCTAGGAGCGGTGGCGCCACCGGTTACCGCTCACGAATGGCGGAAACCGTGCGCTTACTGCAGCGCTTGCGGCAACTGTTCCCGAAACACGCAGGACCCACCGGCTGGCAGCAGGCCCCTAGCTTAGTCGCCGACTTTCGTTTTCTGCGTCGCCGCCGCCGCTATCCGGCGCGTGACATCTCCGTCGAGCTGGCGCTGACCATGATCGGTGAGGCGGCCCCGAGTCCGGCGCTGCTGACGGCTGTGCAAGCGCTGTTGACGTCGCGCGACCGCACTGTCCGTCTATCCGGCTTCCAAGTCCGCGCGGCCCAGCGCATTTTGCGCGCCATCGAAACCGGGGAGGAGTTGGCGACCATAGTTTGTGCTGGTACTGGCAGCGGTAAGACTCTTGCCTTTTACCTACCGGCGCTAGCGTCGATTTACCGCCACGTGCTGGTGGAAGACAAGTCCGAGCGCTGGGTCAAGGCGATCGCCCTATATCCCCGCACCGAACTGCTCAAGGATCAGCTGCGCGAGGTCTTGCAGCGCATCCGTAGCCTGCGAGCCGGTTTGCCGCAAAAGGACCAAGTGTCGATTCGCGTCGGTGCCCTCTACGGCGATACCCCGCACTCCGCGCAGTACTGTGAATGGCCCAAGGTAGGTAATGATCGAGTCTGTCCGACTCTTGCCTGCCTCGACTGTGGCGGCGAGTTGCGCTGGTTGCACAAGGATCGTAGTGAGGGCCGCGAGCGCTTGGTGTGCGCCTGTTGCGGATCGGTGTTGGACGGCGCCGCGTTCCCGCTCACCAGGGAATCGCTCAAGAACTCCATACCAGACATCCTGTTCACTACCACCGAAATGCTGAACCAGCGCCTCTCGGATAATTCGATGATGCATCTGTTCGGTGTTGGACCCAAGGCACTGCATGCGCCGGAACTGGTGTTGATGGATGAAGTGCACACATACGAAGGCAAGCACGGCGCTCAAGTGGCGTACCTCATGCGGCGCTGGCAACGCTTGCTTGAGCAACCGCTGCGTTTCGTTGGTCTGTCGGCGACCTTGCGCGAAGCATCGCAGTTCTTCGCTGCGCTGACGGGGTGTCGCACTAACCTTGTAGATGAAGTGTCGCCGCGTGCTGGCGAGATCGAATCCGAGGGTGCCGAGTACATGATTGCTCTGCGCGGCGATCCGGTCTCGCGCACGGCACTTCTGTCCACCACCATCCAAACTGCCATGGTATTGCAGCGCTGCCTAGATCCCAAAGCCGCGTGGCAGGAACAGTCGGTCAGTCGCGGCGTCTTCGGCCAGCGTACCTTTGTCTTCACCGACAATCTGGACGTGATTAATCGTCTGTACTTCGACCTGCTCAGTGCTGAGGGGCGCAATAGCTATGGCGACCCCGACATGCGCCATGCGCCTGACGGCGGCCTGGCGGTGCTGCGCGAGGCCGGAACTTCGCTATTTCGCTATGCCAACGGACAAGACTGGCGCTTCTGCCAAGACTTGCATCAGGGCCTTAGACACCGCCTGGTGGTCAAGCGGGTTAGTTCCCAGGATCGCGGTGTCGACGCCGGCGCGGACGTCATTGTCGCCACTGCCGTACTGGAAGTTGGTTTCGACGATCCGCTCGTCGGCGCGGTGATCCAGCATAAGGCGCCGCGCGGTATGGCGGGATTCCTGCAGCGCAAGGGGCGCGGCGGCCGCACCCGAGGCATGCGTCCGTGGACGGCGGTCGTGCTGTCTGATTATGGCCGCGATCGTGCGGCTTACCAGAGTTACGATTTGCTGTTCGATCCGGAATTGCCGGTCCGTACGCTGCCGTTGGAGAACCGATACATCACCCGGATGCAAGCGGTGTATGCCACCATCGACTACCTGGCATTGCGATTGCAGGACGGTCCTGCAGGCAGTGTTTGGAGCGACCTGAGCGGTGGCGACAAAATCAATGCGCAGCGCCGCCAACGCCTGCTACGTGAACTGCGTAATACTCTTGAGACCGAAGCGGGTACCCGGCGCCTCTCCGACTATCTGCGCCGGGCGCTCCGTCTGTCTGACGACGAACTGTTGGCAATATTGTGGGAGTACCCACGACCGCTGCTGACAACTGTGCTGCCGACCGCGCTCCGGCGCCTAGCGAGTCACTGGAGTGCAGACGGGAAGCCACAACAGGACTACCAATCCTTCAACACCCCATTACCGGACTTCATTCCGGGTTCTCTCTTCGCTGACCTTAACTTAGCCGAGGTCGCTATTGATCTGCCAGAGTCGCACTCGGCAAGTCCTTTTAACGCCGAAGTGATGTCGGTGTTCGCTGCACTGCGCGAGTTCGCCCCCGGTCGTGTCAGCCGGCGCTATGGCGTGCGCTATCGTACCGAGCGCCACTGGATCGCACCGTTGCCGGATTTCCAGAGTGGATCGGGCATCTGCAGCGGGGTTTTCGGCCTCGATGTCGATGTCATCGGCAGCCACGTGCTGCTAGGGGAGTATCTGGTATGCCGGAGTGGTAAAACGGTGGCGCTGCCAGTTTACCGCCCGGTGCGCCTGGCACCGCAATCGCCGCCGACGGCAGTAAAAGACTCGTCGAATGCCTCCCTGGAGTGGCATAGCCAAATCGTCGCGACCATCGAACCGGGTTGGCTGACGCCGCCTGCCGGCAGTTTGTGGGCAGAGATTGTCACCCGTATCGGCTTTTTTACGCACTCACGCCATGCCCCAGTCGAGATTCGGCGCTTTGCCATTGGCGCATCGGCGGAGATTGGCGTCGGTGCTGAGAAGGTGCGGGCTGACACGGTGTTCCAACGCGAGAATCAAGCGGTCGGGCTGGGAGCACAATTTGCCGCCGACGGTATGGTGTTCCAGATCCATATCCCCGCCGACTTGCACCTGCGCCAGTATCCCGGCGACGAAGCGAAGTGGAGCGCCGTACGCAGTGCCCGCTTCGTCGACCTTGCTTGGCGCGGTGAGCGCTTGGCCATGATTGGTAGCCCCTTCATTCGCGAGTGGTTAGCACAAATTTACCTGTCTGCCCTGACCTTTGAAGCGATACACCGACAGATCGGCTTGGCCGAGGCCGACGCATCCATTCGACTGGGCCAGGCGTCGATCTCGCTTCCGGATGTTCTGAGCCTGCTATTCCAGTCGCAAGTGGTCGAGGTACAGGGCGACGACCAGGCGGCGGGCAGTTCGGACAAGCTGCGCCAGGAACTGGACGCCTGTCTGCGCGATCCCATTGTGACTGCGGAATTGCACCAGTTTGGCGCCATGCTCTGGGAGTCGATCGATGCCGGCTGGGAGTCGTGGCTACGCGGGGTCTACCATTCGACCCTTGCTGCAGCACTTCTACGCTCCATCACCGACCTATGCCCGAGCATCGATCCGGAAGACCTGACGGTGGACTTAGACCGGGGCCCGGCACTCACCGGCCAAGCCGCCGGCCTCGACTCAGATGCAGTGGAGGCTTGGTTTACCGAGCGCAGTCCGGGGGGCAACGGGCTTATCGAGGAATTTATGCGGCGCTACGCGGAAGACCCGCGCCGTTTCTTCGCTACCGTGCGCGCCAATCTGGGCATGGGCGAGTTTGAGTTGATCGACCATCAACTCAGGCAAATGGTCACCGTGCTGGCTGAGGACGAAGGGCGCGGCGATTCGGAAAGCGCCGTACTGGTGCGCCAATTCCGTGCCGCCGACCGCCAGGAGGAAATGGCACAGTCCTTCCGACGCTTACGCCGAACACTGATGCAGGAAGGTTTCTCGTCCTTCCACGGCTTTTTGGTGGCGCTCGGTAACCGTGTTCTACGACCGGGATCGGGCTCGGCGACCGATCTCTACCTTTCCCGAGTCCTTAATCAGTGGCAGGTTGAGGAGGCGCGTATCGGCATCGAGGTCGATCTGCGCGTTATGAGCTATTACCTAAGCCAATCGGACGAAATCGACCGTATTGTTTCCGACATCGGCTCCCCTCCAGGCGGCGATCGCGCGGCCTGGCGCCTCGGCGCTATCTACGGCCTCTTATGGCCCCGCGGTAGGGCAATTCGACAGTCCGCACTGCAAATGAGGAATCCCTTCACTGAATTGCCTTTGATCGAGCGCTTGTTAGTGGTAGAGACCATCGGCGACGATCGCGTTTGCATTTCGCTGCTGGACGATGACTGGTTGCCGCAGACTGCCGAACAACTCACCGCCGGCCGCCAAGTGACGCTGACCTGCCCGGAAGCCGAACGTGCTCGCCTGGCTGCCGCGCTCAATGCACTAGTAACCAATCCGGTCGAATCCGGCTACCTGCGCGCCTATGTCCGCCTACAGGGTATCCGCCAAACCCAATCCATGATCGAGGCCGATATGGAACTCGTCGAGGCAGTGCAATGAATATTCTCTATCGGCGCATTTTCAAGACGCAAACTACCGGCGTCACCACTATCCAAGAATTGCTACAGACCATGTTCGTAGCCGAGGTGTTGCAACCCGGCGACGAGATTTGGATCGTTTCTCCTTGGATCAGCAATGTTGTCTTGATCGACAATCGGTCCGGTAGCTTCGATGCCCTCAATCCCGAATGGGGGCGGCGCGAGATCCGCCTCGCCGACGTGCTGGTTACGCTGATGAATCACGGCTCAAAGGTGCACATCGTCACCCGCAGCGAAGCCAGCAACGATGCCTTCCGTACCCGGATCGCCGATTTGGCTCGCGAGCACAGTCTGGAAGATCAACTCGCGGTGCACATCCACGCCCTATTGCATACCAAGGGTATCCTGCTCACGCGTTGCCTGTTGATGGGTTCAATGAACTTGACCTACAACGGAATGGTGATCAACGACGAATGGGTCGAGTTCTCGCTCGATCAGCACGATCTTGGTCGCACCCGCCTTGAGTTCGCCCGCTACAGGGAGGCTGCATGATTGACGTCTTGCCACCTCAGGAACAGTCCTGGCTAGGGCGTTTCTTCTCCGGGCGCAATGCGCTGCACTGGGAAGCCATTGTCGGCGGGCGGGCACCGGCGGCATGGCTGGAGCAGGTAAGCCCGTGGATTGCCACATTTGCCACCCTAGGTACCGAATCGCCAATCGTGCTGCCGGTGTTCGATGCCGATGGGCCGTCTCAGTGGTATGCAATGGCTAGCAATGAGGCTTCGGCAGCTGAATTGGCTGAGGGATTGGCAGCTGTCGCCGGCCCAAGTTACAGCGATTTCCGTGGCCAACCGCTGCCGGCCGATTGCGGCGACGAGATCGAGGGTGTCTTGCAGAGACGCTTTGGTCGTTTCGTCTTCCGCTTGCGGCCAGTGAATGCGGCAGCACGCGGCGATGTTACACAAGCCTTGCAGTTGTATCTCGGTTTGCTGCGCCGCCGCCCAGACATTCCTGACCGCACGCAACGTCCGTTCGGCAAGATTCGCGCTGAGTTTGATCGGGCCCTCTTGGCCGGCAACGAGGCAGATGCGCAGCGCTTGCGCGACGAATTGATCGCCAGCGGCCGTATTGACGCTGAGCAACACAAGTATCTGGAAATCCGCATGCTGGCCGGTCTCGGCCGCCAGCATCAACTGGCGCACGATTACTCACTGATCAAATCCGTTCTGGGCCTGTCGTTACCGGCTCAGACCATCGTCGACCTGGTTGAAGCCCTTTATTCAACTTATATCGTCGCCATCGAGGATGCGCCGAATGTCGACAATATTCTGACCGTTTTTCGGAACGACATTGCGCGTCACTTCGGCTCGCTGTTTCGGGAGCGGAAAGGCATTCGCCAACCCAATGTGCTGAAGGCCTTCCTGCTCTATGAATTGGTGCAGGACGAACCGAATGTAGCGCGCTGTGAGGCCATTGCTGCCGCTTATCCGACCCAAGCAGGGCGTGAACTGCACGAGCGTTGGTTCAGCCGTTTGGTGTCCGCCCCGCCTTCGCGTACCGATGTCTTTGAATTGGCACGTCAGGCCTTGGGTGATGACGATTATGAGTTGGCGCTGAAGTTGTCGTTTGAAGCCATTCCCGACACATGGACGTACAGTGCCATGCTGCGTTGCGCAGTGGAGTTAGCGGATCCTCAAATCACCCGCAGAGTGCTCATAGCGGTGAGTGCTGCACCTGAGACCGCACGAGTAACCTGGACAAAACGCGACCTGACTCGACTGCAGCAATTACAATCGGAGTCATCAGAAGCACCCGAGGCCCCCAGGGCGCCCCAAGCTGGGCCCGATTCCGATTGGCTGTCCTGGGCTCGCTATGTCGAATGCGGCCGCTACGAGCGACATCCATTGCAGATCTTGGAGGAGGCGCTCACACGCTGGAGCACCGAGACCTATCTCTCAGATCCACAGGCCTGCCGCCAGTTAGCCGAAAAGATCGGCAACGCCAGTGGTGAGGCGGAACATGTATTTCGCGATGCCTTTGCGGCCTTGGTGGAATTCTTCGTGGATCGCCCCGCATACCCGATGCGTGGCTTCATACCGCTTTACACGATGCTGATCCGCATCGTGGCATGGAATGGCATGGTGTCGGCCAATGAACTCGAGTTGGCGTCTGTCCTGATGCAGGCGCTGGTTAGCCTTGGTCCGTCGAAGGATGATTACGTCGAAGCGCTTGACGCGTACGCAGAGATAGTTACCGCTAACGATGCCCCCGGCAATGTCGACTGGGCCCTCAATGCGGCTGAAATCCTAGCGCTGCATGCTTCCCCAGACAACGAGTCGCGACTGCGTTTTTTCATGGCCGTCGTCGGGGTGGCGCGCACCCACGCCCATCGCCTTAGCCCAGCACAGCATGCAATCCTGTCCCTGCTGGCGAAGGATTACGGCTGCGCTGACTTGCTTGAGACTTTCCCATTCCAGGAAGAGGGAAATTCCGAAACAGTTGCGCGTGCTGACTTCGACGGCTTGATCGGTATCTATACCCTAACTGAGCCCGCCGGGCAGCGCGCGAGGCAATTCTTGCGAAATCTCTTGCCTCTGGCACGAGTGGAGGTGAATGCCGACGTGGCGGCAACAGACAAACTCAAGCATCTCGCGGCGAACGCCGATATCTTTGTCTTTGCCTGGAAGAGCAGCAAGCACCAAGCTTATTACGCGGCGAAGGAGGCGCGCCGCAACCGGCAAACTCTCCTCCCCTTGGGGAAGGGGAGTGCTAGCATTTTGGACTGCGTCTTCAGGGAACTCGAGCGGCTCGGGTAACTTATGACCTATTTAAGAATGCTGGCGCCGCCATTGCGGCCTTGCGCGAATATCTCAGCCCGAGAACCATGCTTTTCTTGAGATCTGACTCCATGCGGCGTTCAAATGGTGGGCGCATATCCCTAACGTAAGCGCCCGGTCAGCACCGTCTAGACGCTGAAGCATCGATAAGCACAATAGGTCCCCACCTATCGATAAGTGGGGACCTATGTCGCAGTCAGCTAAGGATCAGGAAGATCGTTATCGTCGGGAGCCAAGGCGCCGCTTCTCGGCAGAGTACAAATGCCAGATGGTGCAGACGCTACTGTCATCGACGATGTCGTTGGCGCGCTTTGCGCGCGAGCACGATCTGAACCACAACCAACTGGCCAGATGGCGTCGCGAGTACGAGCAAGGCACGTATGGACCGATGGCGCAGGCGGGCGTGGAGTTCGTTCCGGTATGCGTCGGTCCGATAGTCAGTTCGTCCTCGCAAGCGGCCTCGTGCACCGGAGCGATAGCGACTGTTGAGCTTCATCTGGCCAAGGGCAGGATCGTGATGCACGATGTCGGCGTGGACTGTCTGCGCACGTTCGTCGAGGCGCTACGATGATCGGCTTGCCTGCGGGAACACGTGTGTGGATCGCCGCGGGCATCACCGACATGCGCTGCGGCTTCAATGGTCTGGCCGCCAAGGCACACACCACCCTGTCCGAAGATCCATACAGCGGTCACGTCTTTGTCTTCCGTGGCCGGCGCGGAGACCTCATCAAGGTGCTCTGGTGGAGCGGTGACGGTCTCTGCCTGCTGGCCAAGCGCCTGGAGCGAGGCCGCTTCGTCTGGCCCCAGGCTGACAGCGGCAAGGTCCACCTGACGCCCGCGCAGCTTTCGATGCTGCTCGAAGGAATTGACTGGCGCAAGCCAGAACGCACCTGGCGCCCGACACTCGCCTTGTAAACGGCTGCGCCGCTTCCTACACTGCGGGGCATGCAAACCGATCCGGCCACGCTTCCCGACGACATCGCCACCCTGAAGGAGATGATCATCGCGCGCGACAGCGCGCTGCGAGATCACGCGATTGAGATCGAACACCTCAAGCTGCTGATTGCCAAGCTCAAGCGCCAGCAGTACGGCCACCGGTCCGAGAAGTTGGACCGGCAGATCGAGCAGCTCGAACTCAAGCTCGAAGAACTGCAGACCGATGAAGGCGTCGCTGCGGCAAGTGCACCTGGCGCGCGCACTGTCCATGGCAACGGTGGACGCAACCCGCTACCCGCACATCTGGAACGCGAGGATTTGATTCACACGCCGGCGGAGACCACGTGCTGCGCATGTGGTGGCGCATTCGAAGTACTTGGCGAAGACGTCTCCGAGCAACTGGAACTGGTCCCGGCACGGTTACGTGTTATCCGGCATCGGCGCGTGAAGCTCGCCTGCACTGGCTGCGATCGCATCGTGCAGGCTCCCGCACCCAGCCGGCCAATCGACCGCGGCATCCCCGGCCCGGGCTTGCTTGCCAATGTGCTGGTCTCAAAGTTCTGCGACCACCAGCCGCTGTATCGGCAGCGCGTTCGCTGGGAACGTGAAGGGGTCGACTTGCCCGAATCGACGCTGGGTGACTGGGTCGGAGGCTGCTCGGCATTGCTCAGCCCGCTGGTGGCCGCCGTCCAACGCCATGTGATGGGTGGCAACAAGGTGCACGGCGACGATACGCCGATCCCGGTACTCGCGCCGGGCAATGGCAAGACGAAGACTGCGCGGCTATGGACCTATGTGCGTGACGACCGGCCATCGGCAGACGCCACGCCACCTGCAGTGTGGTTCGCCTACTCGCCTGATCGCAAGAGCGAACACCCGCAACACCATCTGCGATCCTTCGCCGGGACGCTGCAAGCGGACGCATACGCCGGCTTCAATGCAGTCTATGAAACAGGCAGAGTGCAGGAAGTTGCTTGCTGGGCTCACGCCAGACGCAAGTTCCACGAGTTGCATGCAGTGCGGCCCAATGCCGTCACCGAACAGGCGTTGGCACGCATCGGCGAACTCTATGACATCGAGCGCGAGATCCGAGGGCAGCCACCGGACCTGAGGCGCAAGATCCGGCAACGCGAGGCCGTACCTCGGCTCGCGACGCTCAAGGCCTGGCTAGAAGGGACCGCGCCCAAGCTCTCACGCAAGTCGGACACCACGGCGGCGATCCTCTACACGCTCAAGCGTTGGGACGCGTTCACGTGCTATGCGGACGATGGGCGCCTGGAGATCGACAACAACAGCGCCGAGCGCGCGTTGCGCGCCGTCGCCCTTGGCCGAAAGAATTTTTTATTCGCGGGAGCTGACAGCGGCGGGGAGCGAGCCGCCGCAATGTACACCCTCATCGGCACCGCCAAGCTCAACCACCTCAATCCCGAGGCGTACCTGCGCCATGTGCTGAGCCGCATCGCCGATCATCCGATCAACCGGATCGATGAACTGCTGCCCTGGGCCGTCGCTGCCGAGTTGGCGACCCTCGACGCGCCAACGCCATAACGCCATCAAGCATCACGACCTGGCTTCGCCGACCGTCGTCAAGGACGGTGATGGCCGGATGCTTACATTCGTTCTACGTCATCGGATAAATCAGGCAACTAGAGTACATGAATCGCCACTTGCCGGCCGTTCGATTCGAACGCGGACAATATTGGAAAGCGAGTCGCGCAGACTCTTGCATATAAAAGTACACAGATTCTCAAGCGTGGCGGGCCCAAGATCAGCAATGTCATCTAGGAAGCGGTGATCAAGAGTCTTGCGAATCCGCTCAATTTCATGTCTGAATAGTCCAATGTCAATTATCATCCCCGTTATAGGATCGGGTGAACCGCTCACAGTAACCTCTGCGTGATATGTATGCCCGTGAATTTGCCTACTTCCTTCGCTATCTATTTCACGATTTAGGGTGTGAGCAGCCTCGAAGTAGAATTTCTGACTTAATTCGTATTTCATAATGTGTCGAGAAATTTGTTATTTCTCTTTAACGCCCGGTACGTTAGCCGTTCACCCTGGACAGATAGCGCTCGAAACCCTTGCCGCGAAGATCGCACGCAGGGCATTCGCCACATCCATATCCCCAGGAATGAGCCGTAACATGATCTCCCATATAGCAAGTATGGGCGTCATACCTAATGAGATCTACAAACTGAGGCCCTCCCAGTTTTGCAGCTAACACCCAAGTTTCCGCCTTGTCCAGCCACATTAAGGGTGTTTCAATGACAAGAGGCTGATCCATCCCCAGGCTTAACGTCACTTGGAGCGACTTGAGCGTGTTGTCTCTGCAATCGGGATAGCCGGAGTAATCGGTCTCACACATGCCCCCGACCAACACCGTGAGATCTCGGCGATAAGCCACTGCGGCAGCAAAATTGAAGAACATCAGATTGCGGCCGGGCACAAATGTGTTTGGAAGTCCGCTTGAGGTGAGTTCGATAGCCTTTGAACTCGTCAAGGCGGTATCGCTCAGTTGCCCTAGCACGCTCAGATCGAGAACGTGATCCTCGCCGATGCGCTCTGACCAGTTTGGGAAGGCCGCGCGTATTTTCTTCAGTATGACTTTGCGACACTCCATTTCCACGCTATGGCGTTGACCGTAGTCGAACCCAATCGTCTCCACATGGGAGTAGCGTTGAAGGGCCCAGGCCAGGCATGTGGTGGAATCCTGTCCACCGGAGAACAAAACTAGTGCGCGCTTATGCATGTCATCATCCATTCACGATACGACGGGGTTTGCGAAGTACACGCTTCAGTGTGCGAGTCAGGCAATTCGCGAGGAGATCGATATCTGTTGGCGTGTTTTGAATTCCGTTCCAGAGGCGGGTGTCATTTGCCGACAGTTCCCAAGTACCACTAGTCCAAGCTGTGTAAGGCTTCAAAAGTTGCAGGCCAGGAACGAACTCGTCCTTGGTTCTAGCGCCTTCGGTTGCGTACAGAATTTCCATCACAAAGCCCATCGCAACAATCCCAGCGCCGTGACGCAATCGTGATGTTCTGGGGTTCATGGCAACCCATTCCGGTCGAAATACCTCGACAACAGCTTTGAAGAACTCGTCGATCAGGGATATTGACAGTTCTTCGAAATCGTCTTCCTTGATGTAGTCGCGAATGGCTCCATCAGATGCCGAGTTCATGACTAGGCGGCGCATTGCTGCGTCGCTAATCACTCCCGTCGGATTGGTGTGCTGACGAATTTCCCCGTATAAGGAGGATCCTTGCTGGAAGTTGAGTCGATCAATAACGCGAGCCGCGAACTTCCGAGAGGTAAATCTCTCAGGCAAGCCCTCAACGTTGGGCAGTAGTTCGTAGATCAGCGTCTTCGGTAGGGGGCGCGTGTTGTTGATCAGGACAAACTGCTGCCGCAGTTCGTTGTAATCCTTACATACTAGTGCGGACACAAAAACCTGAAATCCAGGTTTTGTAATGCCAGATAGAGCAGTGAGTCGTTGCTGACCATCTACTACGAAGCCCGGCTTCCCTTTTTTGGTATTTATCTCAACACTGGCGATTCCATCACCAAGGTCCTTGATTTTTACGCCATCAATGAACGCGACAATAACAGCATTCGGAAGCAGGGCATCCTCCCTTTTGAGGTAGTCCCGTATCTCTTTAATGTGTGACGCAACCTGATGCCGCTGAAATCCCTTTAGTTGTCCGCTCTCGGTGCGACCGATTCTTTCGATCTCAGCGAAGGACAGAACCTCCTCAGGTGTAGCCGCAAAGGAGAAGACATCGTGATCTGTTGCTTGCTGGGCTCGGACGGCCTTAAATCGAAAGACGCTCACGGACGCTCCTCGAGAATGTTCTGTACATGTTTGTGATACACACCGAGATTGTGAAAGCCACGGCGCTTGTTGCGATTACTCGCTCGGAAAATGATGACTTCCACCCCCACGTCGCGGCAGATGGGGCAGTTACATTGTTTCCAAGGCTTGACTTCCAATGTGCGGGCAATCATGTCCCGTTGCTTCTTGAGTTCCCGCTCCCTTTGCTCTTCTGACGCCGCTTCTCCCTGAGTTAGAAAGCGCTGATAGTCGATGAGGGCCTCCAGTGCGGACGCGAGTGGCATCTTCCGCTTGTCGAAGGCTCGGATCGCTTCCAGGGCACGCTGCTCACGACGCAGCAGATCCTCTGCACTGAAGATGCCGCGTTTGATTCCTTGCATCAAGCGAGGATTCTCGATGGCCTGGGGAATACGAATGGCGGCAAAGTAATCTAACGTACCATCGCCGTTGCTATGGTAATAGTTTGCTTTGGCGTCCTTAAAGGCGCGAATCAAAGGAGATGTCGAGTCGAAACTCGTCACTCCGTAGCCGGTAAAGTCTTGAATCTTGTCGGCTTTCGCGAAGCCAAGGAGATGAATGTCCGTTTCCGGTTTGATCGCTTTCCTAATGGCTTGCAGGACCTTGTGAATAACGTCGACCTTGAGGGGTACCAGGCCTCCGACCGCTAGATAGCGGTAGCCCATCTTCTCGAGTCGTACCGCAGCGTCCGCCATACTCTGTGGCGACCATCCTTGTATTGGTCCCATGGGCTCGAAAGGCCAGTCTTCTTTCTCCGTTAGCCGGATGAATTCTTCGGCGTTTGAAAGGGTAATCTCGAAGCGCTCGATGACGTCTTTGGATTGATCCTCTTTTGGAGGGTTGCTGGTGTCGCAGGCAAAAATAATGTGGTCTGGCGAACACCCGTGCGTGAATGCGGCGTCGGAGTAGAACTCGACCACTTCTTCAGGGCTATAGGCCGGCCGTGGATGCTCCACATATGCGAATGCACCGCAGTCGCCCATCAACATCCGATCTTTGTGTTTGGGACCGCCAAACCTCAAGAACTTGCGTGCGCCATCTCGCAACATGCGTTGTTCTTCGGCGGTGGAGTAACGCACCTTTGAGGTCGCGACACCGTCGGCCTGGCGGATAGCGCTCATGGAGACCAGCAAGCCGTCATACGGTGCGGGGTCCATCATCTCGTGCGCATAACAGTCGTCCCAGTACCGTTTGCGGCCTGGGGCATTCCGGTCTTGCAGAAAGTCGTAAAGAGGATCTACGTAATCCTGCGTGTCGGAGTACAAAAACTTCATCTTTTTACCTGGGTCGCATAGGTACGCACCAGGGCGTCCTGTAATCTCTTAATGTCTTTTGGCGTATTTTGAATCTCATTCCAAGCAATGCCGAGTAGATCCCACTGGCCTTTCGTCCAGGCGCAGTGAGGTGCAATCGTCTCCAGTTCCTTGCGGATGGTCTTGTAATCTTCCCCGACGCCAGAGAGCTTTGCATAAATTCGATCCATCAAGACTCCCATGGCCACAATGCCCGCAGAATGCATTAGGCGGCTATGTCGTGGATCGCGCCCCCATGCATCTGTAAAAACGTCTCGCACGGCGGACCAGAAGATCAACAACACACGATACATAGACTCCGCATCCGCCGCCTCGTTTGGCCTTGCTTTGTATGCTGCAAGCGCACCAAGCGGGTTGCTGAGGCTGTTGCGTATCATGGCAACCACAGCCGTATCGGTGATGACGGCTGGTGATGCTGATCGGTCCGTCATTCTCTTGATGAGCTTGTGGAATGGCGAGTTTGAGTCGCGATTAAGTAGGTTGCAGAGTTCAGTCGGAACGCGTCGCGCGCTAAGGTCGCGCGGCAAGTGAATGCCCGATGTCTCCGGTAACAACTCATTGATGAGTCGACTGGACAGCGGTTTCGCCTTGTTCACCAAAATAAACTGTTCTCGCTGCACCTCAATGCTGTCTGATACGAAGCCGATTACTGGGACTGGTATAGAGATATTTTTCGCCTGAGCCAGTGCAAGTGAGCGTTGCTGTCCATCTACAATCCACGCGACCCTCTCGCCCGCCTCAAAAATCGGGACGGTGAGGGTACCTGCTTGTGAAATGCCGGCGTCTCCGGTCGGTTTCGATCCTCGCGCTGCCACAAAGCGAACTTCCGGTGACATCGCCAAGATAATTGCGTTCGGAAAAAGAACACTCCCCTGATTGAGGTAGTCAACAATTCCCTTTACGTGACTACGTATCTCAGGTCTTTGAAAACCTTTTAAATCATCCGTCGCGTCGCGTTCAATTCGGCTGATGTCGGCGAGTCGTGTGATGTCTCCGCCGCTGATGAAGAAGGCGTAAACATCGAGTCCGTCTCCTTGCGTTGTGTGCAGTGCGCGGACAACAATTTCCTTAGGTTTTGGAGCCATCTTTCTCTCCACGTAGGAACGCGGCCTCTGCTCGAAGCTGTTGCCAAAGTTGACGGAAGCGGCCCTGCTCGCACGCGACTAAAGCGTCGTCGCGTAGAAAGCGAAGCAGTCGAGTTGACCTGCCGCCGTAGTCGCTCCAGCGCTTGCGAAGTAAAGCCAAAATTTCGCCGTCGGGAAGTTTGGTACGAGGTGGACGTATCGGAATCTCGCGATCGGATAGGGCATCTTCCACTGCGGTTCGGCCCGACGCCAAGGCAAGACGATGGCCCTTAAGCTCCTGAATGAAATGACGGAGCGCGCGCTGAGGGAAGTCTGCGCGAGTACCTGCAAACGGCGTTGCCTCCAAGCGCTCGTCGTAGGGCATGACGCAGCCACGAAGGTGATCCGGCACTGCTTGGCGACCTTTGCCTGACGTGAAGATTCTCAGTTTCTTGGCGAAGACGTCGGCGCATTGTCCCAAGTCCGATGAGACCATCTCGAGGTATCCGCTTGGTAGCGCAAGAAGCATCAGCTTTGTGCTGGGCGCCGAAATCAACCTAGCGATGGATGGTCCTTTGTTGAGTGTCAGCCACCAATCAGCAGGGGTAGCTCTGACTTGAGCGAGTGCGGGTGAAATCGAACTGTTCCCGGCGGCCACAGTGAGGTCGTAGTGTGGAACCATCACATTGGCCTGGAGAAGGCCAAGGCCAGCAGAGACGAACGCAAGCTTCGCACCTGCGAGAGTGGAGGCTTCGCGTGCGTCTGTCGCCGCTCGGCCAGCGTAGAGGTCGACCGCAAACTGACGTGCTTCCGCCTGTTCGATGGTCCGTTCCCAGTGACGAGCGAGGTCCTGCACCGACTCGTATTTTGAGCGATGGCCGGGGGACCAGCGTGCAGCGCCACTTCCAGTCTTTGGACTGCGCTTTCTGCTGGTGCAGTTAGTTAGCACCAGTACATCCATTGATCGCTCGCTTTCGTGCGCCTTCCCTGCGAGGCGGGAGGCAGTTATTTCGCAGTTCCGAATTCTACACCTCGCACTTATTTGCCTCAAACGAGTGGGCTACTTCTCAGTTAAATTTGGTTACGGGCGGACGGTGAGCAAAACTACTGGGACGTAGATGTCGGTGCTGGAGTGGCGAATACGCTGCTTTTTTCCGTCAGATGTAGGTCGTCTGGCGATTGAACTACAGTTCGCGGGGCATTTGATGTTCGCTATCGCCGATATGGCATACCAAGACTCAGAGCCGAGGGAAGGCATTCGACGAGAAGTTGGGCAAAACGCCTGAACGGAGTGGCAGTGTTCTTCTTGGGAGCTAACTACTTCACCGACGTCCGCATGCGAGCGACGGCATCTGACTGCCAGGCGGATGCTTCTGATGTCGATGGGTGTACAACGCAGAGCAACTTCCATCGCGAGGATTTCGGGATGCGGCTACGACTGCACACAAAAGGGGGGCGAAGGATTTACCAACCGAGCGCGCTCCGAGCATTCCGATCCGAGGACCATCTGATACTGGTGACGCGCTTCTGCTTCTCTACGGTGTGGAATTCTACGACGCGTAGGAGGACATGGCTGCCCTTCCACCTATAAGTCTCTATCCCTCTTGCTGCCGAACCTTCTCCATATCCCGCGCAATCCGATCCCGAATCGGCGAGGTATGTCCATGCTCCTCATCCGTCTTTCCGGTGACGAGCCAGTATGCGTATTGCGGCCAGAGTTCGCCGATGACTTCGACCATCTCCTGGACGACCCGCTGGTTCAGGCGGTACGTGTTCTTCCAGTTGTTGGCCTTGATGCCAGTCATATCCTCCATGTGCTTGAACGGACGATGACTCTCAGTGACGGAATCTATCAGTTCAATGACGCGATGGCGCATATCTATTGGCACAATTTGATCCAATCGCATAAATTTATGCTTATTCCGAGGCCCTTTGGCTGGGTGCAAGTCTGTGAAGGACTGCGGCGGTTTTCGGATATCGACCACTGCGAGCGCTGCTCGCGTAATTCGTAACACGCTGACACTTCTCTTGCCGGCGTGGATGGCCTTTCGCGTTCTCAACAATCTGACCATATGCAAACGCATGACGTCAGAGGCCTGACCCAGCCGCATTATGGCCTATGCGGTGGCCCTGCTGAATGGTGAGGCATTGCCTTGCCACAACTACGGGACGGAGTCGTGGCTGTAGGTGCCATAGTTCGCCTTCGGAACAATCGAACCAATCTTATGTGTCTGCCGGTTGGCCTATGAAGGCCTTTGACATTGGCAGACCTTTGCCTGCGTTCAGTGTTGAAATCCCGTCCAACGCCTTGGACGCTTCACTCAACCTTACCCGACAAGGAGCCGCCATGACCGCACGCCAACGCCACCCACGCACCGCAGTCGAAGCCAGGAATGCCGCCGGTGAGGCCAAGCTAATCGCCGATCCCCTGCCGCTCGACCACGGCAGCGCATTTGAGGGCGAATGGAACCACCAAACCATCCAGCAAAGCTGCGACGACCTTCTGCGCGTCAGCGCCGGCTTGGACTCGTTGCTGACCCTGCTGGAGCTCCAGGCGGGCGAACATGCCACCAACAATGGCCTGCATGCCCTGCTGGCCCCGCTGAAGCAGCAGTTGGATCAGGCAGTCAACCGCGTGCAGGCGCTGTGCTGACCCGGATATGAAGACCATCGGCGCTTGCTTCATCGTGTCTTGACCGTGGCAGGAGGGCGGCAGTTCGGAGAGGCTGCCGCTCTTCTCGACACAATTGAGGCAACTCAATTCCCGTCCTCAATAAGACGTTTCCTCGCATTTTGCAGACCTTTCCCGTTGCCAACTGGCCGATCCACCGGAACACTGCATGGCAGTTCGACCACTTTGGGTGTCATCCACCTGACGACGGAGAAAGGCATGAAGGATATGCGGGAGGCATTGAAGCATGGAGACGAGACAAGCACGGGCGGGAGGCTGACTTCCACTGTGATCGGCTTCACGCATCACGGTGTCAGCGTGGCCGCGGAGGGCGACTATGCTACCTGCCCGGCTTGCAAGGTGGGTGGCCCGGTAATGAACGATGCCCATCCGCACTTCACGGTGATGGATGGGCGCCAGATTCTTGTGCGGGGCGCGCGGGTGATGTGTCAATGCGCGGTCAAGCCAGTTGTTATCCCGTCGCAGTGGGACTTCATCATTGAGGTGAACTGGACAAGTCACCCCCAACCCGTGACCGCACCGAGCACCTACGCGCCGGTCAGTGCGGAGAAATTATCCGATGGGGCAGGCAGTCCCGCAGACGACTCGGAGCGTATCTGCGCCAACATGAGCAATGCGGCGTTTCGCAGCCTCATTCTCAGGCTACGTGATACGGCTATCGCATGCTGCGTCAAAAGGTTGGCGGAGCTTCGGCGATGGAACCAAGCGGATCGGGCGCGTGTGGAGACATGGTTTGGCGTATCGGATGAACGGGTCCGCCAACGTCTGCTTGAGGGAATCCATCGCATCGAGTCGATCCTCAGGAGCCTGACCGCCGACAACTTTGTTCGATACTCCGATGAGAAGATGAAGTACATCGGCTGCACGCCCAAGACTCCCAACAATCCAAGGGTCGCAGCTGCGGTTTGTGCTCCGGATACGGAAACGCACACGATTGCCATTGCATTGAAATTCTGCGAGATGTCACCTTACTCAGATGCGGTGGATTCGCAGTTGTTGACGCTTGTGCACGAGGTTGCCCATTTCAAGGACGCAATGGCGAGCGAGGATATCTTTTACCAACTGTATGTTGTCAGACAGGAGGCTGCGGCAAAGAACCCGCAGTGTGTTGAAAATGCCGATAGCGTGGCTGCCTATGTCATTGTCTAAGTATTTCCGCGCGGTTGCCGCAGCGGTAGTGATTCTGGCGCAGCCCGCCCTGGCCTGCAGCTTCGACATTTCCTTCAACAGCAATTTCGAACGCAGTGCGGATCGCTTGCCGGCTTCGGAGGTGCGCAGGCTGGCGGAGTGGATGATCGACGAGCCGGCAACCTTTGAGAACAAGCAGCGCTTCTACATTGCCGTGTATGAAGCCCCTACCGTTGGCGTCAGTCATGCGCTCGCGCAAAAGCGCATATCTCATCTGGAACAGTTACTGAGGACATTTGGTGTGCCGGCGAGCATGACCACGGTAGAAATTCTTCGCTACAAGCCCGGCAGGTCGGCGGAGCCACCGGACTTTGCCCACATCAACTTCATGCCCGGGTGTCCGCACCCTTGCTGCCCGGGTCCGCAGCCGATTCAGCCGACGCGCTAGGCATGGGCGCGATGACCTGGTGGCCTGTTGTTGTCCGGCGGCCACCGCAAAGAGCCGACAGCGTATTGAGAATGCCGATAGCGCGGCCGCCTATGTCATTGTCCAAGTCCTTCCGCGCTGTCATAGCCGTGGCGGCGATGCTCGCCCAGCCCGCTCTGGCATGCAGCTTCAGCATCGCATTCAACACAAGCTTCGAGCCGAATGCCGATCGCCTACCCGCTTCGGAAGTGCACAGACTGGCGGAGTGGATGATCGAGGGGCCTGGAAAATATGAGAACAAGGAGAACTTTCATATCGTCCTGTATGCGCACCCTATCGCCGGTATCAGCCATGCGCGTGCGCGCCAACGCGTATCCCACCTGCGGCACTTGCTGACAACGCTTGATGTGCCGACCAGCAAGATTTCCTGGGATGTCGGTCGTTACAGACCAGGCAAAACGATGGAGTCGCCCAATTTCGCGCAGATCGACTTCCTGCCGGGATGTCCACATCCTTGCTGTCCAAGGCCGCAGCCGATCGGACGGATGCAATAGGCGCAAGTGATTAAACTCGCCGAAGCCCTCGGCGTGGGGCTTGTTCTATGGTGGAGCTCCTCACCCAATATAAGAAACCTCCGGCAAAGCAAATCCCCCCCGCACCATCTCCGCCCGCTCCGTCACCTTGACACAAGACACCTCAAGGTGCTCCCTGAGCAAATCCGCCGCCCGCCGCGGCGCGCCACCCGCCACCGCCTCCAGCACGGCCAGATGCTCCGACATGAACGGGTCATCGGCCGGCATGGGCGTGGACACGCCCAGCACGTGCTTGCTCAGCGTGAGGATGCAGCGGGTGCGCTGCAGGCTGCCGAGCAGTTCCTTGTTGGGGCATTGCGAGAGCAGCCGCACGTGCAGGTCGTGTTCCAGCGCGTCCATCGCGGTGCGCGATACCTTGGGGTAGACGCGCTGCGCTTTGTGCAGGGCCTCGATCATGCCGCGCACTTCGGCCGGGTTGGCGTGGCTGGCGGCGGCGCGCAGGGCGGCGGGTTCCACCAGTGAGCGCAGTTCGTACAGGTCGCGGATGCGCTGGGCGTCCAGCGGGGTGATGACCCAGCGCAGGCGTTCGTCTTTTTCGATGATGCCCAGGCTTTCCAGGCGCAGCAGTACTTCGCGCACCACGGTGCGGCCCACGTTGAAGTGGCGGGCGAGCTCGACTTCGTTCACGCGGTAGCGGCCGAACACGGAGAGGTGGACGAGGTCGCGTTCCACTTCGTCGTAGATGACTTCCCAGCCCAGCGTCTTGCGGGCTACGTCGGGCGTGCTGTCCACGCCGAGCATGGCGGCTTCGAGCGGGATGCGGCGCGGCGCGGTGCCGTGCGGGCCGGCCACGTAGCCGCGGCCGTCGAAGCGGCTGACCACGCCTTCGTTTTCCAGCTCGCGCAGGGCCTGGCGCACGGGCGAGCGGGTGGAGCCGAGGATGTCGGCCACGTGGCCTTCGAGCAGCACGGTGCCGGCTTCGAGCGAGCCTTCCTGGATGGCCCGGCGCAGCATCTGGTGGATCTGCGCGTAGATGGGGGCGTGGCGGTGCGCGTCGCCGCTTTCGCCGTCGTCTGCCGGCGTGAAGGGGCGGTCTGCTTTGTCTTGCGCGGCGCGAGGGCGGCCTCGTGTCGTCGTCGGACTGGTCACGGTGTCTCCGGATCGTGGCGTTGGCGTGGATGCGTGGCACGCGGTGTGGATGCGCTGCCTGGCGCGCTGCCGGGTGCGGAACCCGAGCGAACTTTGCGCCGGTTCCGCTTGCGATGATACACGGGTATCTCCGCATATTGACCATTGTCGGCATTAGTCATATATTGCGATCCATCGCGGGACGGCGCTGTGCGTTCCGCGCAAGGACGCATACGAGAGACAGGGCATCCATCCCCACGGGTGCCACGCATAAAGAGCGCATCCGATGGACTATCAGTTCGATTTCAGCTTCCTGTCCGCCAACTGGCGCGACCTGCTTGACGGGGTGTGGCTCACGCTGCGCATGTCGGTGGCGACCATCGTGTTCGGCTTCGTGCTGGGCACGGCGCTGGCGGTGGTGCGCACGCAGGGTCCGGCCTGGGCGCGCCGCTGCGTGACGGTGTACGTGGACCTGATCCGCAATACGCCGCTGGTGATCCAGGCATTCTGGCTGTTCTTCGGGCTGGCGGCCATCCAGGTGCGCGTGCCGGCCATGGCCGCGGCGGTGGTGGCGCTGGTGGTGAACGTGTCGGCCTACACCACGGAGATCGTGCGCGCGGGCATCGAGTCGGTGCCGCGCGGGCAGCTGGAGGCGGCGTCGTGCCTGGGCCTGTCGCGCTGGCAGCTGCTGCGGCTGGTGGTGCTGCCGCAGGCGGTGGAGCGCATGTATCCGGCGCTGGTGAGCCAGTTCGTGCTGATGATGCTGGCCACCTCGATCATGTCGCAGATCTCGGCCGAGGAGCTGACCGCGGTGGGCTACCGCATCCAGTCCGAGACCTTCCGCGGCTTCGAGATCTACCTGGTGATCGCGGTGGTCTACCTGCTGCTGTCGTGGCTGCTGCGCCTGTCGATGGCGGGCATCGGCGCGGTGGCCTTCACGCGCCGCCGGCGCCTGAACACTCCTCTCTGAGCCGGAGCGCGCATCATGAACGGTCTTTCCTTCGATCAAGTGTTGTTCATCCTGCGCGGCGCGGGCTGGACGCTGCTGCTGGCCGGCATGGGCTTCGTCGGCGGCGCGCTGGTGGGCGTGCCGCTGGCGCTGGCGCGCAGCCGCGGCGGCCGGGTGCTGCGCGCGGTGACGGGCGCGTACGTGCAACTGGTGCAGGGCGTGCCGCTGCCGGTGATCATGTTCGTGGTGTATTTCGGCATCAGCGTGGGCGGCTTCGACCTGCCGGCGCTGGTGGCCGCGGGCATCGCCATGACGGCGTATTCCAGCGCCTACCTGGGCGAGATCTGGAAGGGCTGCATCCAGGCGGTGCCGCGCACGCAGTGGGAGGCCGCGGAGTGCCTGGCGCTCACGCCGCTGCAGCGCGCGGTGCACGTGATCCTGCCGCAGGCGGCGCGCATCGCGGTGGCGCCCACGGTGAGCTTCCTGGTGCAGATCGTGAAGAACTCGTCGTACGCGGTGGTGATCGGCTTCTTCGACCTGACCTATTCGGCGCGCGTGGTCAACAACTCCACGTTCAAGCCGTTCGTGGTGTTCAGCATCGCGGCGGCGCTGTACTTCGCCATCTGCTATCCGCTCTCGTCGCTGTCGTACCGGCTGGAGCGCCGCTTCAACAAGGCGCGCGCCTGAACCACCCCGGCGCCACGACGCCGTTGCAACGACGCCGCACCAAAGCCGCATCAAAGCCGCACCAACGCCGGCACAAAGGAACATCATGGAGACAAGCGTGGACGAAGTGGTCCGCTTCAACAAGGTCAGCAAGGCCTTCGGCCAGGTGGAGATCCTCAAGGGGGTCAGCTTCTCGGTGCGGCGCGGCGAGGTGGTGGCGCTGATCGGGCGCAGCGGCTCGGGCAAGAGCACGGCCCTGCGCTGCGTCAACGGCCTGGAGCGCGTGAGCGGCGGCGAGCTGCACACCTGCGGCCACGCCATGCACGCGAGCGCGGTGGACCTGGCCGCGCTGCGCCGCGAGGTGGGCATCGTGTTCCAGAGCTACAACCTGTTCCCGCACCTGACCGTGGCGGAGAACGTCATGCTGGCGCCGCGCAAGGTCAGGGGCATGGCGCGCAAGGCCGCGCACGAGCTGGCCATGCACGTGCTGCGCCAGGTGGGCATGGAAGAGCGCGCCGACTATTACCCCGAGCAGCTCTCCGGCGGGCAGCAGCAGCGCGTGGCCATTGCCCGCTCGCTGGCGATGGAGCCGCGCCTGATGCTGTTCGACGAAGTCACCTCGGCGCTGGACCCGGAGCTCACCGGCGAGGTGCTGCGCGTGATTGAGCGGCTGGCCGCGGACGGCATGACGATGGTGCTGGTCACGCACGAGATGGCGTTCGCGCGCTCGGTGGCGGACCAGATCATGTTCATGCACCAGGGCATCGTGTGGGAGGCCGGCAGCGGCAAGCTGCTGGACGAGCCCACCACGCCCGAGCTCAGGCAGTTCGTCGGCAACGGGCTGTAGGCGCCACCGGTTCCTTTTGATTCCACCCGCCGTGCCCGCTCGCGCGGGCGCGCCGGCCGCGCGCATCCGAGTGCATCCGCGCGCATCGCCACACGCATTCCCTCAGAGAAACGGAGACAGATCATGACCCGCATCCACCGCCGCCTGTTCGCCCCGCTGGCCTCGCTCACCGCCGTGCTGCTGCTGGGCACGGCCCTGACCGCGTCGGCCGACACCCTCGACACCATCAGGCAGCGCAAGAAGATCCTGGTCGCCGTGGACATCGGCGCGCCGCCCTACGGCATGCTCGACGCGCAGGCCCGCCAGAGCGGCTCCGACGTGGAGACCGCGCGCCTGCTCGCCAAGGACTTGGGCGTGGCGCTGGAGATCGTGCCCGTGACCGGCCCCAACCGCGTGCCGTTCCTGCTGACCAAGAAAGCGGACGTGGTGCTGGCCTCGTTCTCCGTGACCGACGAGCGCAGGAAGGTCATCGATTTCTCCGACCCCTACGGCGTGATCCCGGTGGTGGTGGGCGGCCCGGCCAAGGCGCCGCTGAAGGCATTCGCCGACCTGTCCGGCAAGACCATCGCCGTCACGCGCGGCACCACCAGCGATCAGGAGCTGACGCGCGGCGCCAAGGAAGTGTCCGGCATCAACATCGTGCGCTACGAGGACGACGCCACCACCAACACCGCGGTGTCCACCGGCCAGCAGGACTACCTTGCCGCGGCCATCAGCGTGATTCCCGCGGTGAAGAAGGCCAACCCTTCGCGCGACCTGGAACTGAAGTTCGTGATGAAGACCTTCCCGTACGCCATCGGCCTGCGCAAGGGCGACACCGCGCTCAAGAGCTGGCTGGACGGCTGGGTCAAGGCCAACCTGCAGAACGGCAAGATCAACGAGATCTACAAGCAGTACTTCGGCATCTCGCTGCCGGCGGACATGCTCAAGTAAGCGCGAGCCAAGACAGAACGCAACCACAGCAGCAACGACCAGCGGATTTGGAGCCCATCGCATGACTTCCCCAGCCCACGCCCGACCGGGCACCAGCGACGGCGCGGCGGCGGCCGGCGCGCGCGTGATCCGCCTGCATGCGGATGACGACGTGGTGATCGCCCGCGCGCAGCTCGTCGCGGGCACCGTGCTTGCCGAAGAGGGCATCACGGTGTCCGGCCTGGTGCCGCCCGGCCACAAGGTGGCCACGCGCGCGGTGGCCGCCGGCGAGGCGGTGCGCCGCTACGGCCAGATCATCGGCTTCGCCAGCCAGCCGATCCGCGCCGGCCAGCACGTGCACACGCACAACCTCGCCATGGGCGACTTCGCGCGCGACTATGCCTACGGCGCAGAGGCGCGCGCGCCGCGGCCGGTGGCCGAGCCGGCCACGTTCGACGGCATCGTGCGCGCCGACGGCCGCGTGGCCACGCGCAACTACATCGGCATCCTCACCTCGGTGAACTGCTCGGCCACCGTGGCGCGCGCCATCGCCGACCACTTCCGCCGCGACATCCATCCCGAGGCGCTGGCGCCCTACCCCAACGTCGACGGCGTGGTCGCGCTCACGCACGGCGTGGGCTGCGCGGTGGACCCGCAGGGCGAAGGTCTGGCCGTATTGCAGCGCACGCTGGGCGGCTACGCATGCCACCCCAACTTCGCCAGCGTGCTGGTGATCGGCCTGGGCTGCGAGACCAACCAGATTCCCGCGCTGCTGGCCACGCAAGGCCTGGCCGAAGGCGAGCACCTGCAGGCGTTCAGCATCCAGGACACGGGCGGCACCACCAGGACCATTGCCCACGGCATCGCGCTGATCGAGTCCATGCTGCCCGCCGCCAACCGCGTCCGGCGCGAACCCGTGCCCGCGCGCCACCTCGTGGTGGGCCTGCAATGCGGCGGCTCCGATGGCTACTCGGGCATCTCCGCCAACCCGGTGCTGGGCGCCGCGGTGGATTTGCTGGTGCGGCACGGCGGCACCGCCATCCTGTCGGAAACGCCCGAGATCTACGGCGCCGAGCACCTGCTCACGCGCCGCGCCGTCACGCCGGAAATCGGCCGCAAGCTGGTGGATCGCATTCGCTGGTGGGAAGCGTACTGCGCGCGCCACGGCGCCAGCATGGACAACAACCCGTCCGCCGGCAACAAGGCCGGCGGCCTGACCACGGTGCTGGAAAAATCGCTGGGCGGCATCGCCAAGGGCGGCTCGAGCAATTTGTCGGAAGTGTATGAATACGCGCAGCCGGTGCGCACGCCCGGCCTGGTTTTCATGGACACGCCCGGCTACGATCCCATCTCCGCCACCGGCCAGGTCGCGGGCGGCGCCAACCTGATCTGCTTCACCACGGGGCGCGGCTCGGCCTACGGCTGCGCGCCCTCGCCTTCGGTCAAGCTGGCGACGAACACCGCGCTGTGGGAGCGCCAGTCCGACGACATGGACCTGAACTGCGGCGCCGTGCTCGACGGCACCGCCACCATCGCGGAACTGGGCGAGCAGTTGTTCCGGCTGATGCTGGACACCGCCTCCGGCAGGCGCTCGCGCAGCGAGCTGCACGGCTACGGGCAGAACGAGTTCGTGCCCTGGCAACTGAGCGCCATCACCTGAAAACGCCGGCCGTGTCCGGGCGAGGCGATGCGCCTCGCCCGGACAGGCCGCGGCGCATCACGCCAGCGCGCCGTCGGTGAACACGTCGCGGCTGCCGGTGCGCGCGCCTTCGGTGAACGGATCGCGCTTACCGTTGTTGGCGCCATCGACGAACGGGTCGCGCTGGTCGATGCGCGCGCCGTCCGTGAACGGGTCGCGGTTGCCGATGCGCGAAGCGCTGGCGACGACCTGCCGCGCGGCGCCGCTGTAAGCGCCTTCGGTGAACGGATCGCGCCGGCCGTTGTTGGCGCCATCGACGAACGGATCGCGCTGGTCGATGCGCGCGCCATCCGTGAACGGGTCGCGGTTGCCGGTGCGCGAGGCGCTGGCGACGACCTGCCGCGCGGCGCCGCTGTATGCGCCTTCGGTGAACGGATCGCGCCGGCCGTTGTTGGCGCCGTCGGTGTACGGGTCGCGCTGGTCGATGCGCGCGGCGGATGCGCTGGCGCCGAAGCCGTGGTCCGCGGCCACGTTGGCGGCGGAGGCTGCCTGCATGCCGCCGGCTGCGGCGGCGAAGGCGGCGATGGTGACGAGGCGCTTGGCGAAGTTGGCGATGTGGATGGCGTTCATGATGAATCTCCAGGGTTGGGTATCGGGCTGTGGCTGCGCTTTCGGGCGCGGCCGGGCTGCAACGCTGGCAGGTTCATCAGCTCTGTGCTGCCACCGCCGCGCGACAGGGACTATTTAAGGCGGCCGATGTATCTGGCCCGTAATGACTTGGCATGCGGCCGGTGAGCAGGCGTATCGCACGGGGCTGCTGATACAGACGGATACCAAGTCGCTCGTCGCAGGTGCCGCGCGAGCGTGGCTGGTGGGTGCAATGCGGTCCGGGGGCGACATTTGCGGCCGGGCATGGCGCCGCTGCGTGGTGTCTTGCCGGCGGCCACCTTCGGCGCGCGGTGCGCAGAGCGCATGATTGGCCAGGTGCCGTGCAAGGCAGCCCGGGGGCTGCGGAGCCTGGCGTTCGGTTTTCTGCCGGCGCGGGCGCGTTCAGAACGGCTTGGTCGGCAGGTACTTGCCGTCGAGCGTGATGATGGCGCGCTGGCCGCCTTCGGGGTCGTCCACTTTCTTGATGTCGAGCTTGAAGTTGATGGCGCTGATGATGCCGTCGCCAAACTGCTCGTGGACCAGCGCCTTGAGCGTGGAGCCGTAGATCTGCACGATCTCGTAGAAGCGGTAGATGGTCGGGTCGGTCGGCACGCCGCCGGGGATGCTGCCGCGCACGGGGATGGTCTGCAGCTGGCGCACGGCGTCGTCGTCCAGGTCCAGCTTGGCGGCCACCACCTTGGCGGCGTCCGCGGGCAGCGGGTGCTGGCCCAGCAGCGCGGCGGTGACGAAGGCCACGCTCAGGCCAGTGCCTTCGTTGATCTGTGCGAACGTCAGGCCCTTGCGGATCTTGGCGTCGATGATGCGGTCGCTGAGGGCCTGGCGCGGGGCCTGGCTGTATTGGGATTGGGTCATGACTGCTCCTTGGGATGGATGGGGGTGGAAAACGGGATGAGGCATTCGGGCTGCATTCAGGCAGCGTTTACGCCGTGACCGGCGCGTGCCTGACCGGGGGCGTAGCGGCCACGTCGGGATGCGCCGCGAGGGAAACGAAACGGCTGGTGTTGCCGTCCAGCGCGTCGATGGCGCCGGTCTCGATGTCGTAGACCCAGCCGTGCAGCGTCATGCGGCCTTGTTCGAGCGCGAGCGCCACGGTGGGGTGGGTCTTGAGGTTGGCGAGCTGGGCGATGACGTTCTCGCGCACCATCGAATCCACGCGGGCACGCTCGGACGCGTGCTCGCGCGCCTCGTTGACCGCCTTGGCGGCGTCCGCGTGATGCAGCCAGCCCTTCACGGCGGGCATGTGATCCAGGCACTGGCAGGTGGCCACCGCGGTCATGGCGCCGCAGTCCGAATGGCCGCAGACCACGATGTCGGTGACCTTCAGCCCGGCCACCGCGTACTCCACGCTGGCCGACACGCCACCGGGCTGCACGCCGTAGGCGGGCACGATGTTGCCGGCGTTGCGGATGACGAACAGCTCGCCCGGCTCGCGCTGCGTCAGCAGCTCCGGCACCACCCGGCTATCCGAGCAGGCGATGAACAGGGTGCCGGGGTTCTGGCTGGTCGCCAGCCGCTTGAACAGGTCCGAGCGCTGGGGAAACGCGTCGCGCTGGAACTTCAGTACGCCGTCGACGATGTCTTGCATGGTCTTGCTCCATCGGTGTGTGTCGGGATTCGATGGAGGAAGGATGGACGGAATCGGCTATAAGGTCCAAGACCGGTTTGTTATTCAGTCTATAGGCTGGGCCAATAGTTTGTCTTTGTGTGCGGCTACGGCAACCTTGGCAGGGCCCATCGCGCAAGATAGCGAGAGACCCCCCGGATTCATTGGCATGGCATTCGGTCTGCTCTTGCAAACCACGTCTCAATTCGCCTCCACCCCCGCCCGCCGCATCACCTCCAGCCACTTCGCACTCTCCGCCGCCGAAAACCTGGCGAACTCCGCGGCGGTCAGCTTGCTGGCAATCACCCCGTTGGCCGCCAGCCGTTCCCGCACCGCCGGCATCGCGGACGCGTCGCGCATGGCCTGGTTGAGCCGCGCCACCACGGCGGGCGGCGTGCCCTTGGGCGCCCACATCGCATACCAGGAGGTGACGTCGAAATCCGGCAGCCCGGATTCCGCGATGGTGGGCACGCCGGGCAGCGAGTCCACGCGCGTGGCGGAGGTCACGGCGAGCGCGCGCAGCTTGCCGCTCCTGATCAGCGGCACGGCGCTGGCGACGGAGGCGTAGAGGATGTCGACGTGGCCGCCCATGACGTCGGTGACGGCCTGGCCGGTGCCGTTGTAGGCCACGTGGGCGATGCTGGCGTGGCTGCGCAGGTTGACGAGTTCGCCGACCAGGTGCGGCAGCGAGCCGAGGCCGCCGGAGGCGAAGGTGAGCTTGCCGGGGCTGGCGCGCGCGGCGTCGAGCATGGCCTGGAAGCTGGCGAGGCGGGACTGCGCGCCCACCACGACCACCATCGGCGCGAAGCCGAATACGCCGACCGGCGTGAAATCCTTGAGCGGGTCGAACGGCAGGCTCTTGAACATGCCGGGGTACATGACCTGGATGGAGGCGTTGATCAGCACGGTGTAGCCGTCGGGCTTGCTGAGCGCGACGTCGCGCGCGCCGATGGTGCCGGCCGCGCCGGGCCTGGACTCGATGAAGACGGACTGGCCGAGCAGTTCGCTCATCTCGGGCACCAGCATGCGGCCGAACAGCTCGGTGGTGGAGCCGGCCTGGTGCGGGGCGACGATGCGGATCGGCCTGGCGGGGTAGTTGTCCGCGGCTTGCGCGCGCGGGCCCGCGAGCGTGCCGATGGCGATGGCGGCCAGCAGGGCGAGGTGCTTGAGTGTCACGGTGGTCTCCTCCACGCGCAGGGCAGGCTGGTCGGCCGCCCGATCCGTTTTCTGGCCGGCGTGGCCGGCGTCAGAGCTTGCCGGGCTTGCCGCGCGGCACGATCCGCCATTCGAAGGCGTCGTCGCCTTCGTCCAGGCGGCGCGTGACCTTGAGGGCCAGGTGGCGGTTGTGCGCGCCGAGCGCGCCGTCGAGCAGGCGGTTCCAGGCGTCGAACGCGGCGCCGTGCAGGTCGGCGATGCCGGACATCAGCTTCCAGCTCGCCTGCCGCACGCACGGATGCGCGCCGCCCGCGACCAGCTCGGCCTCGTCGCCCTGCGCGCGCGCCAGCGCCACCATGAAGCGCGCGAAGTCCGTCGCGTCGCCGTGGCCGGGCAGGCCGAGCGCGGCGGCAGTCTCGTGGTAGAACTGCATGCCGATCAGCTGGCCGGTGACGCCGCCGAGGTAGGCCGCGTCGAACGGGCCGTGCAGGCCGATCAGCTCGGGCAGCGCGGTGCGCACGTATTCCATCGCGTAGTTGCGGCGCGCTTTCTGCAGGCGCTCTTCTGGCCAGGTGGCGGTGGGCAGCACCGGCGCCTGCGCGGGATCGAAGTCGGGCGCTTCCTCGCCGCGCGCGAAGCGCAGGCGTTCGTCGGGCGCGAGGTCGTGGTCGTACTCGCAGTAGTAGCCTTCGAGGCCCGGCTGGCCGTCCATGGTCTGCTTGGTGCAGACGAAACCCAGCCGCCGCGTGCCGAGCGACACGCCGTTGTGCGCATGCCAGCCGCGCAGCACCGCGCGCGAGACTTCGCCGGGGATCGCGCACACCGCGGTGCCGTGCCAGGCCCAGCGCGGCGGGGCGTAGCGCACCCATGCCTTGCGCGCGGATTCCTCCATGTACTCGACCTTGACGCCGCCGATGGCGTTGGAAAGGTAGTGGTAGCGCGCGGCGGCCACGGCGGGCGGCAGGCCCTGCAGGCCGAGTTTTTCCAGCCCCGGCAGGAAGCGTTCCAGGTGCTGGCGGCGGAAGATGTGGAACACGAGATCGGCCGCCTCGCGCGCGCCGCGGCGCGTGACCATGGTCATGACGAGGCCGGTGAAATACGCGTGGTACCACTCGGCCACGGCGGACCAGCGGGCGGCGTCGGGTGCGGCGGCGTGCGGGGTTTGCCGGGTCTGCATGTGTCTGTCTCCTTTATATTGCTTGTCGCTTGCGGCGCGCTTGTCATCGCGGCTCGCTGTTCGTCGGCTGGCTGATCGAGGCGCCTTCGGTCAAATTTCCTGCCGCTCGGCATGGTCCCGGCGCAAGGGACATTGTTGCAGACAATGTCCGGGCCCGGCACACAAGCCGCCGGCATCGACGCGCCCCGCGCCGGCGCACCGCATCAACGCACCCCGTGACCGCCGTCGGTGCACATGGCACCACGGCGCTTGCCCCTGGCGCCTTCTTGCATTGCGCATCCGTGCCGCGGGCGGTTTCCGGCTGGTACGGATCGTGCAACAGGCGTCCCGGCCAACGGAGCTGCATGCGCCGGCACGCGAGCCCGGCCGGCATGCAATACGTAGTACGCGCGCAACACGCGCGGCCCCGCCTCCCGCGGGCACGCCGCTACAGCGGCTGGCCGACCACGGGATTCGCCGGACCTCACCGTGGTTCCGGTTGCAATGAAACGGAAGGCGCGTCCTTCCGTTTGCGTTTTTCAGCGCCGCGTCGCGGACTGCCGCGGGCATCGGCGTGCCTTCCCTCGCCCGCGCGGACTGACCAGAAAAAGCATTCCCCAATGTTTCAGACAACCCCCGGAGCCCTGATCGTGTCGAAGCTAAGATTCCTGCCCATCCTCCCGGCGCTGTGCCTGCTGGCCGCGTGCGGCGACGACGGGACCACCCCGCCGTCCGCCGCCGCGCCCAATCCCCCGGTCACGCCGGCGCCGCCCGCCGCGCCGGTGCGCACCGTCACCTTCGACCCCGCGCTGTGCCAGCCGCAGGCCGGCGCGCCATACGGGCAGACGGTCGGCATCACCGGCACCAACATGATGGTCACCTCGGCGGACATCAACGCTTCGGCCGCCGGCTGCAAGGTGCTGGCCAAGGGCGGCACCGCCATCGACGCCACCATCGCGGTGCAGGCGGTGCTCGGCGTGGCCGAGCCGTTCGCCTCGGGGCTGGCCGGCGGCAGCGTCATCACCTACTACGACGCGGCCACCAGGAAGGTGCGCACCTTCGACGGCCTGTCCTCCGCGCCGGCCGTCACCGGCGGCGTGCCCGACATCTACAAGGCCACCGCGCAGGATGTCTCGACGGCGGCGCCGTACAACCTGTGCAAGAGCGGGCTGGTGGCGGGCG
This sequence comes from Cupriavidus sp. 30B13, assembly GCF_049059565.2. NCBI lineage: Bacteria > Pseudomonadati > Pseudomonadota > Betaproteobacteria > Burkholderiales > Burkholderiaceae > Cupriavidus > Cupriavidus sp. 30B13. Next base: position 106,003 of record NZ_CP188223.1, read on the forward strand.
CCAGCATCTCGTCCCAGCAGGGCAACACCAATATCTCCGCGCGCGCGGTCGGCGTGCCCGGCACGCTCAGCGTGCTGGACATGGTCTACCAGGCCTACGGCAAGACGCCGTGGAACCAGTTGTGGGACGACGGCATCGCGCTGGCCAACAACGGCTTTCCGATGACCAAGTACATGTACTCCACGCTCTATGCCGACCAGGGCGAATACGACGACGACGGCAACCCGGTGAGCGCCGGCACGGGCGTGTCGGCCTGGGTCAATTCGGCGGGCACCGCCAAGGGCGCCCCGCGCTGCAAGTATCCGGACATCAACGCACGCTACTGCGATCCCGCCGATGCGACCCGGCAGAAGCCGCTGCCCGTCGGCACCATCATCAGGAACACGGCGCTGGCCGATACGCTGACCAAGGTACGCGACGGCGGCGCCGCGGCGTTCTACGACCCGGCCGGCCCGATCGCGCAGGCGGTCATTGCCAAGCTGACCACGGGGCAGCTGCCCTGCTATTCGACGCTGCCGGTCGCGGGCACGCCCGGCGCGCCGTCGGTGGCCGGCACCGTCGCCAGGATCCCGAGCCTGATGACCACGGCGGACTTCGCCTCGTACAAGGCGGTGGAGCGCAAGCCGCTGGTCGGCACGCGCTTCGGGCTGACCATCTACACGCAGCCGGCGCCGTCGTTCGGCGGCGTGGTGACTCTGTACACGCTGGGCCTGCTGGAGCGCAAGAACATCCAGGCCAACGCGTTCAACGGCCTCGACTACCTGCACCTGGCGACCGAGGCGAGCCGCCTGGCCAACGCGGACCGCCGCAATATCGTGGGCGATCCGGCGTACTCGAATACCGTGGACCGCATCAACGTGCTGCTGTCGCCGGCCTACCTCGACACGCGCGCCGGCCTGATCGCCGGCACCGCGCTGGGCACCGTGCCGGCCGGCGGCACCGGCGACGGCATTCCCGCCTTCGCCGCGACCGACCCCACCGGCTACGATGCGCTCGCCTCGCGCGCCGCGCCCGCCGCGCCCGCTTCCCGGGCAGGCAAGCGGCAGGGCACGATGCTCGCCAAGGCCAGCGGCGGCGGCCACGAGGAAGACTGGAACACCACCAGCAACGTGGCGGTGATCGACGGCTACGGCAGCGCGCTGTCGATGACCACCACCATCAACACGCACTGGGGCGCGCACATCGAGGCGGCGGGCATGATGATCAACAACGCCCTGTCGAACTTCTCGGCCAGCACGCCGGGCCTGGACGTCAACGGCTACGCCGCGTTCAAGCGTCCGCGCAGCTCGATCTCGCCGGCCATCGCCTTCGATGCCGACGGCAAGCTGCGCCTGGTGTGGGGCTCCGCCGGCGGCGGTCCGATCCCCGACTACATCGTCAAGACCTTCCTGGGCCACGAGGTGTACGGCATGGACCTGCAGGCCGCCATCAACGCCGACAACTTCACCGGGCAGAACGGCATCGCGGAAATCGAAGCCGGCAAGCCGATGGCGGCGCTGGTGCCGGGCCTGATCTCCGGCTACGGCAACACGGCGTCGAACGCGCAGGCCACCGGCCTGACCAGCGGCCTGAGCGGGATCAGCGTGAGCTATGACGCGAACGGCTTCCCGGTCTACAAGGGCGCCGCGGACAACCGGCGCAACGGCGCGGCCAACGGCTATTGAGCGGTACCGCAGGACGCTGCCGGCGACGTCGCCGGCAGCGGTGCATTCTCTTGCCGCCGCGGCATCCTGCCCGGCGGCGCCTCATTTTCGGCTCACTTTGGATTCGTAATCTTCTTTCCAGACGCGTGCTGCAGAACCAACCCGCCGCACGGAGTCTACGTTCGCCAACGCATGTAGATCTGAGAGGTGAAACATCATGTGGAAAGAAGCCCAAGCTGAGCAATCCTTCGCCGCCGCCCATGCGGCCAACCAGTCCGCGCGCGTGGACATGCTGTCCATGGACCAGGCCCTGCGCGACATCCAGGCCTCCGTGAGCGGCGCCGCCGCGGGGGCATACCCCTCGGAGTGGCTGTTCGCCTCCGTCAGCTACAACTGACGCCGCCCCGGGGCTCGCCGGGCTTTCTCGCCATGCCACCGTCCAATCGATCCCAGCGTGTCGTCATGGCGGACAGGAAGTCCGGCGGCCTCGGCCCGAGCCACAGCGAGCCGCCTTCGCGCGCTCCGGAACGCGCTGTCCGCGCGTTCGACGGGCCCGCCTGGCACTGATCTCCCGGGTCATCCGATGCCTGGCATGCAGGCATGTCCGTGGCCCATCCCGGATGGGGAGTTTGTCATGCAACATGATCGTGAACACAGCACACGCGAAGCCGAGGGAATGCGCATGCTTCTCGGCAGCTATCTGAAACTGGGTGCCGGTTCGAGGCTGCTCGTTCGCTGGCACCTGGACGAGGCCGACCGCGCCGGGCGCGCCGCGCTGGCGGATTTCGTCGCCGTCTGCATGGCCGAACGCATCGGCGTGTGCATGGAGGAGATCGACGAGCAATCTCCTTTCTCGCGCGATGCCCTCGACCGGCACGACGTGGTCCTCTACCTCAGCAAGACCAAGAGCATCCACCGCAAGCAACTGATTTCCTGCCTGGCGGAGCCTGGCCGAAAGGCCGCCGTCTATCGCTTGTTCGACTTCGGCTACGAGCTGTTCGAGCTTTGCTTCCGCATGACCCAGGACGAGCTGAAGGCCGTCAACGACCGCATCCTCGGGTACGCGAAAGCCGCGTCGCGCATCGTCATCACGAGCGACTCGGGAACCAGCCTGGTCCTGCGTCCGGACCCGCGGGCCCACTGGGCCAGCAACCACGGGCACTTCCGCCAGCCGTTCCCCGGCGTATTCCCGTGCGGCGAAGTCAGTACGTTCTCGGCGGACGTCAGCGGCATCTTCGTCGCCGACGGCGCGATGAACATGAGCTACCCGTTCGCGTTCGATCCGCGCCTGGGCGACAGGAAGGTCGTGCTCGTCATCTCGGAAGGGCGCGTGGTGGGCCACCGGACCGAGGACAGGGTCATCGATGGCCTGTGCCGGAACCTGTTCTCCGTCGAGAACGCCGACCGCGTCGGCGAGATCGGATTCGGCACGAACGAGGGCATCGAGAGATTCGTCCCGTTTCGCTCGCTGATCAACGAGCGCGTGGCGGGCTTCCACCTGGGCATCGGCGCTCCCGTGAAGAACGGGAATTATCCGGAATGGAACTGCCGCCTGCACACGGATTTCATCCTGGCGAGCCCGAAGGTGTATTTCGACGACGTGCTCGCATTCAGCGGCGGCCACTGGGCATTGCCGGGCGACAAGATCGGCCAGGCCGATCTGTACGCCGACGCGATATGAAGCTGCCAGCGCCCATGCACGCCGCCCATCGAAACCGGCAAGGAAGAAAAAAATGAAGCCCGCCATCCGCACCCATCCGCTCGATTCGTGGCTGCGCGACGAATTCCGCAAGATCGACGGCAACGTCCACGACGCTCGCAGCAAGCCGCCCGTCCACGTGCTCGAGTACATCCTTGCCGGACAGTACCCGGCCATCGAGGCGCGCTCGCCGGCCGAGGTCTACTGGGAACATATCCTGCTGCGCTACATGGGCGAAGTGGCGCTGGATATCGAGCGCAATTATTCTCCCGCCCTGAAGCTCTCGCTGATGGGAACCGGCGCGGACGTGCTCATGGCCGAGGGCCACGGCGGGCCGCTGCTGGGCATCGCGGGCATCGAGACCTCCGCGCGCGTGCTGAACCAGTTGCTGCCGACCACGGGCTACACCATCGTCGACACCATCGTGCGGGGCAACGACCGCAGCGGCTGGGTCACCGAGCAATGGGGCTACTTCGATCCCGCCACGCGCATCCAGGTGCGCGACGGCATCGACACCTTCCAGATCCGGCACGGGCGCATCCAGACCAAGATGATCCACTACACCGTCGAGACGGGCAGCAGCTACGCCGAATTCAGCCGGGACGCGGCCTCCTGCGCGTTTCCCACGGCAGCGCGGCAGGAGCGGGCGGTGTCGTTGCAGATGTGAGGCGGGACAATGGCGGCCCGGTGCGGCCAGGCGGCAAACGGCCGGCGGATACCGCAGTGCCGCCCGCCGCACCCGCCATGCCGCCGCAGACCGGTAGCCGCCACCGGTAAATGCTGTCAGCCTGCCCCGATTCCGAGGACAATAGCCGGCATGCTCCTCGATGAGGCCATGACAACTCCCTACCCTTCAAGAACCCATGGTCGAATCCATCCTGCTGTCCGCGGTCCGCGTTTCATCCTTCGACGGCAAGCTGGGGCTCGCCAACGCCAGCGGCTTTTTCTTCGAGCGTGACAATCACCTGTTCGTGGTGACAAGCCGCCACGTGGTGTTCGACGAACCGTCCGGCCATCATCCGGACCGCATCGAGATCGAGCTGCACCGCGAGGCCGGCAACATGGCCAACTCAATCGGCTTTTCGATTCCGCTGTATCGCGACGGCATGGCGGTCTGGCGCATCGGCGAGGACGGCGGCGGCCCGGTGGACGTGGCGGTGGTCGAGCTGGAGCGCAGCGCGCTGCCGCCGGGCCTGGTGTACCGCGCTTTCACGCCGGACCACCTGGTGCAGACCTCGGATCACGTGGAAGTGGGCGATTCGCTGCTGATCGTCGGCTTTCCGCTGGGATTCCACGATGCCTTGCATCACTTGCCGGTGGCGCGGCAGGCGGTGGTGGCGTCGGCCTTCGGCCTGCGTTTCCAGGGCCAGGGCTTCTTCCTGACCGATGCGCGCACGCATCGCGGCACCAGCGGCGCGCCGGTGGTGATGCGCATGCGTGGCACGCGCGGCAAGCGGCATGACCTGCCGTGGCTGTTGCTGGGCGTGCATTCGGCGCGCTTCGACGTGGGCACGCGCGATCTGGCCGAGGACGAGGCGCTGGGCCTGAATTCGGCGTGGTATGCGGACATGCTGATGACGCTGACGGCCGAGCCGCGCGCCGGCGGCGGAAAAATAAGATCGTCGCTGCCCCGCGCTTCGGAGTAGAGTGGGATACCTTGGCCGGGATGCGGGCAATCCTGGTGCATCGGCGTCGCCTGCCTGCCCGGCACCCATGTCGCGGCCGGGTGCCGCTGCCGCCTTGCGTGCCGCGCAGGCTCCGCCGGCTGGCGGGGCGCCGTGCCGGGGGGCCTATGCTGGATCTGGTGGCTTTCATCAAGCCTGTGCTCGACGAGATCACGGGCCAGGATGTCCGCACCTGGCGGGTACGGCAGCATGTGGTCAACGCCAACTGGCAGATTCCCGGCACCGGCAGCCGGGCCTGGCCGGCCAGGAAGGTGGAGATCGAAATCGCGCACGAGGCCGCGGAGCAATTGCGCCACGCGGACCAGCGTGCCTTATATCAACTGCAGCGCGGCCTGGATGCTTTCCTGCGCGCACGGCTGGGCTCGCATAGCCAGATGAGCGGATCCGGCGGGGTGATCGTGATTGTGGTCGATCGCCTGGTCCCGTTCTAACCCTTGCGCCGGGACGGCGTGGCTGACGGCAACGCTGCCGCATGGAGCAAACTACGTGAACAATACGCCGAGCGCGAGCTACAAGGGCTTCGATCTCTATCCGCTGGTCTACAAGGTCCAGCCCGCGCAGTCGTGGCCACGCGTCAAGCCCGATCGCAGCTTTACCGCGTCCGTGGTGATCTGCCGCGAGGGCTACCGGCCCGGCGGCGAGCGCACCAAGGTGTTCCGCCTGGAAACCGAGGAGTGGGAGAACATCGGCACCGCGCGCCGCGGCGCGGTCAAGTTCGGCGAGGACATCATCAACGGCCTGATCGCCGGAGAGTCGGTGACCGCGCTGTAGCGCGCATCGATCGCGCATCGATCGCATATCGATGCGGCGTCGATGATTCGGCGCCGGGTCCGGGCGGCGCCATGGTGCGCCGCTTTTGCTTCGTGCCGGCGCGCGTGGCGACGCGCGCGGAGGGCGTGGGCTAGACGCTGAAGGCCGGGCTGCCGTAGCGGTCCAGCAATTGCTCCAGCACTTCGAGCCGGTCGGTGCGCGGCGTGCGGTCTTCGACGGCGCGCGAGGGGCCGCCGTAGGTGGCCGTGACGTGGCGGCGTACCGTGAGCACTTCGTTGGCGGGCGCCGCGCGCGTGACCACGGGGCCGGGCACGTGCTGGTAGCTGCCGGCGACCCATCCGTCCGGGGTCAGGTGCATTTCTTCCCATTCTTCGCTGACTGACATTCTTTGCTTCTCCAGTTGATGCGTTGATGATGCCGGGATGCACGCACCGGCCGCGGGCGTCAGCGTCGCGGCTCGCGCATGCGTTGGGTCCTGCGCGCCGGCCTCAGAACTTGTGGCGGTAATTGATGCGGCCCTTGGTGAGGTCGTACGGCGACATCTCCAGCGTGACGCGGTCGCCCGCGAGGATGCGGATGCGGTTCTTCTTGAGCCGCCCCGACGAGTAAGCCCACACCTGGAAGCCGTTCTCCAGGATCACGCGAAAGCGATTGTCCGGCAGGACTTCCGATACCTGACCGCCAAATTCCACCAGTTCTTCTTTTGCCAAGGATGATGCCTCTCTAGGTTGGGTGGCGTGCGGGCGCGGCGCCGTGCGCCGGCCCGGCACGCCGTGGAGTTCACTGCAGGCGCATGCCCGCGGCGGCGCGCTCGGCGGCAAAGCGCGCGGCCTGCTTGGCCTGGGCTTCGGTGCCGTGGGTGGCGTGGCGCATCGTGACGTTGGCGACGATGCGTTCGGCACCGCTGCGGTATTCGCTGATCATGTACGTGGCGAACCACACGCCGGGTTGCTGCTCGATGGGGTACACCGAGACGGTGTAGGGGGATGCTTCGTGTTGCAAGGTAAGTCCTGATCTGGGCAGGCGATCCGAGGCGCGCCGGATGCACACACTGTGCGCGACGTGTTCTCTTCGGTGATCGCTCGCCGTATTGATGATTTGCCCGGCGCTTTCGTGGCCGCGCCAATGCGCGGGAAAGCGGGCTGGCGGAGGTGGACCGTGCCTGCGCTGGCTGCACACGCGGATAGCCCTGCGTGGCGCTGCGGAGCGGCTCGTGCCGCGGGTCGGGTGGGTGAGGGGCGCGTATCGCCCTGGTTTTGCCGGGTGCTTTGCCCGGCTAGGTGGCCACTGCGGCGATAAGTCCGCCTGCTATCGCGGTGAGGTGCACGGCACGCGCTAGGGCTGCCGGCGGGCTTGCATCGATACACGTTCGCACATCGGCAAGCCGGCGGATGATAACACCGATGGCGGTTTCCTGCCGGGCACGGGGTGCCGCGTGGCGGAAACGGCGCGGCCCCGAAGCCTCCCGAAGGAGGCGGGGCGCTGCTGCTGCGTCGCTGCTTACTTGTGCGCGACAGACGTGGACATGCCGTCGATGACGGTGCGCGCGTGCGTCACGGCCAGGGCGATGGCGTCGTGTGGCGTGCGTGCGGCGTGCTGCTCCAGCGGCGGCACCAGGCGCAACGAACCGCTGTCGCGACTGACCTGGGTGATGGTGACGGTGGCCAGGAAGCCCGCGGGAGCGGGCATGGTTTCGGGGCTGCCGTCAGGGGCGCGGCGCACGATGGCGGACACTTTGAACCCCTTATAGATCGCATTGTTCTGAGACATGATGATCTCCTTTCTCCGTCGAGCATACGCTGCTTGCGCGGATAAGTACGATTTACTTTGTACCGCCCGCCGTGCGGCCCGCCGCCGCCTCACTCCAGCCTGAACTGCCCCACCACGCTCGCGAGGCCGCCCGCCTGCGCCTGCAGCGCGGCGGCCGCCGCGGTGGATTGCTCCACCAGCGCCGCGTTCTGCTGCACCATCTGGTCGAGCTGGCTCACGGCGCGGTTGACCTCCTGGATGCCGCGCGTCTGCTCGGCCGCGGCGTTGGTGATGCCGGAGATGATGCCGGTCACCTTCGACACGTTGCCCACGATCTCGCTCATGGTGTCGCCGGCGCGGCGCACCTGCCCGGAGCCGGCGCTCACGCTGCCCACGGTGGACTCGATCAGCGTCTTGATTTCCTTGGCGGCCTGCGCGCTGCGCTGCGCGAGCGCGCGCACCTCGCCGGCCACGACCGCGAAGCCCCGTCCCTGCTCGCCGGCACGGGCCGCTTCCACGGCGGCGTTGAGCGCCAGGATATTGGTCTGGAAGGCGATGCCCTCGATCACGCCGGTGATGTCGGACACCTTGACCGCCGCGTGCTCGATCTCGCCCATGGTGTGGATCGCATCGCGGATCGCGGCGCCGCCGCTGGCGGCCACCTGCGAGGCGGCGATGGCGGAGGCGTCGGCCTGGTGCGCGGAAGCCGAGGACTGGCTGACGGTGGCGGTGATCTCCTCCATCGACGCCGCGGTCTGCTGCAGGCTGGCGGCGGCGGACTCGGTGCGGCGCGACAGGTCGACATTGCCGGCGGCGATCTCGTCGGCCGCGGCGCGCACGGACTGGCTGGCGTCGCGGATCTGGCGCATCACGCCGACCAGCTTGTCGGCGAAGGTGTTGAACGCGCGCGCGATCTGCGCGACCTCGTCGCTGCCGCCGGCCGGCAGGCGCTGCGTGAGGTCGCCATGGCCGGAGCCGATGGCCGCCATCGCGTCGCGGATCTGTGAAAGGCGGCGGAACGACACCGCCGTGACGCCGGCCACGATCGCGGCGGCCACGCACGCGATCACCACCAGCGCCAGCAGCGACGACATCAGCACCGAGCGCATGCCGGCGGTGGCCTCGGCCTTGTCGAGCGCGATCACGTTGATCCAGTCGGTGCCGGGCACCTCGCGCGCGCGCAGCAGCCTGGGCGCGCCGGCCACGTCCACTTCCAGCGGCGCGCTGGCTGCGAGCAGTTGCGCGAGCTTGCCGGCGTCGAGCGCGGGCACGAGGTCGGAGACCGGCTTGAGCGCGAGCTTGTCGTCGAGGTGCGCGACGATCTGCCCGTTCTTCGCCACCAGGATGCCGAAGCTGGCCGGCGTGGGATGGATGGCCTTGACGTTGGCGATCACGCTGTCCATCGCCACGTCGCCGCCCACCACGCCCTTGACGCCGCCGTCGCGCACGATGGGCGCGGCGAACGTCACCACCAGCTTGCCGCTGCTCGCGGCCACGTAGGGCGGCGTGACGATCGGCCCGCCGGCGGCCACGGCCTGCCGGTACCACGGGCGCGCGGTGGGATCGTAGTCCGGCTTGAGCCCGCTGGCGTCCGAGAAGCGGTGGCTCTTGTCGGGAAAGCCGACGTACACCTTGATGAAGCCGCCCGCGTCGGACACCTGCCTGAGCGCGGGGATCGGGTCGGGCTGCAGCGCCGCGTCCTGCAGCGAGGCCACCATCTGCGTATGGCTGGCGACCCAGTCCGCGATGGCGGCGACGTGGCCGGTCTGCACGGCGGCCAGGTTGCTGTCGATGGCCGCGTCGTTGTACGCGCTGGCCACGACATGGTTGAGAGCGGCGTTGACGGCGAGCGCCACCACCACGATGGCCACGGATAGGGCCACGATGCGTGCGCGGAGGGAGGAAAGCATGTGATGGATTCTTCTCTGGTTGGCCCGGGTAGGGCAAGGGAATTGCCGTCGCTATTACGGTCCCGAAACGGCGGACTTGAGCGCGGGCTGCCGTTGCCCCGAGGCGGTGCACAATGGCGTTCGGAAGCCCGGATAAATGGCTGTTTTTTGCGGTCGGATTTCCGGACGGCGCGCCTTGCCGAAGGCATTCCGCCGCGGGCACGGTGGCCCGCGCATGCCCGGCCGCGCCACTCCGGAGCCATGGCGGGCTATGCTGTGGCCTGCCGGGATGCAACGCACCCCGCGCATCCCGGCGCATCCAGACGCACGACGCGGGCAACCGCACGGAGGCTTCCTTGCCGCATGGCTCCACCATCGACCCCGGGCTCATCCAGGCCTACCTGGAAACGCGCTATCACGTCCACGGCGACACGCCGCTCACGCTGGCGGTGGGCGAGGCCAGTCCCGCGCTGGCCGCGCTGCACGCCGCGGCGGGCGTGGACTGCAGCGCGTTCATCACCGCGTGGAATCCGCATAGCCGGCAGGAACAGGACCCGGCCGCCAACGCGGCGCGCCAGCAAGCGCTGGCCGGCGAACTGGCGCAACGGGGCCTGCATGCGATCGAGGGCATCGGCCAGCATCCGTCGGGCGGCTGGCCGGGCGAGGAGAGCTTCCTGGTGTTGGGGCTGGCACTGGACGCGGCCAGGGCGCTTGGTGCGCGCTACGGGCAGAACGCCATCGTCTGGAGCGGCGCGGAGGCGGTGCCGCGGTTGATCCTCTTGCGCTAGTGTTGCCGTATCCTGCCCCCTGATTGCACGATTCCGGGAAACGCATGCAGCAAGAGAAAGAACTCCGCACCGCGAAGCACAAGGCATTGGCGCTGCTGTTGCTGGCCTTCGCCGTCTTCGTCGCCACGGTCCTGCTGCCGCATGGCTTCCTGACGGACTGGGTGCGCGCCGCGGCGGAGGCCGCCATGGTCGGCGGCCTGGCCGACTGGTTCGCGGTGGCGGCGCTGTTCCGCCGCATTCCGCTGCCGGGCCTCGCCGGGCATACCGACATCGTCGCGCGCAAGAAGGACGACATCGCCGACGGCCTGGCCACCTTCGTGCGCGACAAGTTCCTGGACGTGCCGTCGGTCGTCGCGCTGATCGACAGGCACAATCCCGCGCAGGTGGTGGCGCACTGGCTGGCCGCGCCGGACAACACGCGCGAGATCGGCGACGTGGTGGCGAAGGTGGCCGGCACCGCGCTGGACCTGATGGACGAGCGGGACATCCAGGCCGTGATCCGCCACGCGGCCCACACCATGATCGGCAAGGTGGACCTGTCGCGCTCGGCCGCCACCATCCTGGAGAGCCTGACCGAGAACGGCCGCCACCAGGCGCTGCTGGACGCGTCGCTGGCCCAGCTGATCCGGCTGCTCAACGAGCCCGGCACGCGCGCGTTCATCGCCGAGCGCATCGTGGAGTGGCTCAAGAGCGAGCATCCGAAGAAGGAGAGGATCCTGCCCACCGAATGGATCGGCAGCAACGGCGCCGACCTCGTCGCCGCGGCGCTGGGCCGCGTGCTGGGCCAGGTGGAGGCGGACACCACGCACCAGTTGCGCGGCGCGTTCGACGACGCCGTGGCGAAGCTGATCGCGCGCCTCAAGGACGACCCTGCCTTTCATGCCAAGGCCGAGCAGATCCGGCAGCAGCTCCAGGGCGACAGCGCGCTCAACGCCTACATCGGCGGCCTGTGGGCGGACTGGCGCCGCTGGCTCCAGCAGGACCTGGCGCGCGCGGACTCCGTGGTCCACCGCAAGGTCATGGAAGCCGGCCACTGGATCGGCGCCGAGCTGGCGCGCAGCCCGTCGCTGCGCGCCTCGCTCAACGACCACCTGCGCGCCGCCGCGCGCGCCATGGCGCCCGACTTCGCGGAGTTCGTCACGCGCCATATCAGCAGCACCGTGCGCGGCTGGGACGCGCGCGAGATGTCGCGGCAGATCGAGCTCAGCGTCGGCCGCGACCTGCAGTACATCCGCATGAACGGCACGCTGGTGGGCGGGCTGATCGGCGCGGTGCTGTATTTGCTGGCACAGCTGCCTGGGTGGGTGAGCCGATGATGTGATGATGCTTCTATCTGGCCCGGCACAGCGGCGCGGCGATTTCGCATTGTGCTGGACCGCCCGTACCGCGCCTGGCCGGCCGGCCCGCCATGCCGGCTCGTTATGCCGGCAGGTGGTGCGCCTCCACGATCCGGCCTGCATCCAGCTTCAATGCAAGCACCGTGGGCTTCTGCTGTTCGAGCAGCATCGCTTCGCCGGCCGCCAGCCCCCGACCTTGCTCGCGCATGGCGGCGCCGGCGGCAACAAGTTCGTTCTGGATCCAGCGGCGCAAACCGGCACGCTTTTCATTGAGCGCAGACTCGAACTCGAGCTTGGACTTCACGGTCTCGATCTTTGCTTCCATGAGTTGCTTGGCATCGTCGAGGAGGCCGCCGGAGCACGTCAGCGACTCGACCGATGCCTGCAGGCTGCTCAGGCGGGCTTGCTTGATGTGCTGCTCGCCGGGGAATGCCGATAGCAACTGCCATCCCGCGACGCGAGCGCGAACGCACAGCAGCCATTGGTCATACAGGTTGTCCAGCAGGGCTTGTTGTTCTCGGATCTTCCCGACGAGGCCGTTGGTGCGGAAGGTGTTGGGGTCCTTGATGCCCTCGATGCCCTGCGTCTCGCGCGTCAATTCGGCCCTGAGGTGGCGCTCGGTGGCCAACAGCTGTCCCTCATAATCTTCGAGCCGCTGGCGCACCACTGGCGATAGCTCCCCCTTGAAAAGGGCATGCGCAACCTGTCGGAGGTAGTCGAGTGCACCGAGGATGCTAGCCTTGCGCTCGTCGCGCAGGAAGGCATCGATGCGCTCCACGCCCCGCTTGATGTCATCGAGCTTCTTGTCGATGTCAGCCAGATGCTTCTGTGCGACGACCACCGAGGCAATGTTCAGGATTGCCGTCATATTCACCAGCTTCGACAGGCGGGAGGGGTCCAACAGCCGTGCTTGCTCCTTGATGCCCCTGGGGCCCAGCGAGAACCCGCGGAAGCCATTGCCGTCCGCTGCCTTGGCGAGCGGGCCGTCGATGATGACCTTCATATAGCCGCCGCGTGCCACTTCGCGCGAGGTCAGCAGGCTGGGCACGGTCTGGAGGAAGGGCGCGAGCTGGCTGATCGTCGTGCTCTCGGCTTCCACCGCACGTGCGCCCTTGGGCAGCCGGCCCTCCAGCGCGGTGATGCTGAGCACGGGCTCCTGGGCGGACGGGCCGATGAGCACGGCGACGGTTTCTTCTTCCTCCAACGCCGGCTGGGTCAAGGGCTGTGACGGTGTGCCCGCGGCAACGACAGCCGGCGCACTGGCGCTGGCCGCCGGGGCCTGTGCCGCGGAGCCTGGCGAGCGACGGCGAAGAATGACGACAGCGGCGATGACAAGGAGGGCAATGGCCAGGCCGGCCCAGATGAATGCGTTCAAGATGACTCCCGGAGTTACAGGCGAGCGGCAGGAGGGCCCCGTCGCTGGGTATCGGCAGCCGTGCCGGGGCAGAGCCAGGGCACGGCGCACTGTTACGGGACGGATATCGGCCGGAGCACTGTTTGTTTCACCCCTCTCAAGAGGGGCGCGCCGAGGTCCGGAGGTTGATTCAGTCGCGGCGGATCTGGCCGGATCCGTCGGCCAGCTTTATTTCCCGCTTCAGCTTTCCGATGTACATGCCCAGCCCGATGGTGGACACCACGCCGGCGGCGAAGGCGATGGCGAAGGCTGCGAGGCTCTCAAGCGGTGTGTTGTGGTTGGATGTCATGTCGTTATCGTCAGCGGGCTTTTGCGTTCTTGTTCACGCCGTGGCCGTCGCGGCCGCCGTCACCGGGATCACGGTGCCTGACGTCACGAGCACGATCAGGCCTTGGCCTGCGCCGGTCATGTCGAGATAGCTGCGCACCTGCGCGCGGTAGTGGTCGAGCGTGGCAGGATCGGGGCGCACGTCGCTCTTCCAGTCGATGATGACTTGCGGCGTGCCGTCGTCGGCGAATGCCGCGGCGTCGGCGATGCCGACGGTGGCGCGTTCCTGGTTGGCCACGACGGTCGATGCATAGACCGGAAACTCGGCGACAAGGCGGGGCCGCAATGCAGCGATCTCGGGCAGGGCCAGCGTGCGCCGCACGCTGGCCGCCATCTCGGCCGGTGAAAAGCCGGTGGCGGCATCGTCGCCGGGTTCGCGGCCGAGCATGCGCAGGAGCTCGGCGGCGCGAGCCTCGAGGGCCGCGCCGGCCTCCGCGGTCTCGCCGTTGAGGATCTCCTCGAGCAGCTTGTGAATGACGAGTCCGCGTTCGCGTCCGCCCTGGACCAGGGAAAGCGCGGGCACAGAAGGAACTGTGTCGTCGGTGCCGGAAAGCAGGATGGCCGGCCCGTCCTCCTGCAGGAGCGGGCCCGTGGCACCCTCGTCCCGGCTCGGCGCCAGCCAGTCCAGGCGCTGCTTGCGCAGGACGATGGCAAGCGCTTCGTCGGCAAAGTGTTCGCGGGTCTGGCCGTTGGCCCCGGCGCTGTCCGTGCCGGGCGCCGGCGCGGACAGTGCTTCGAGGTCGAGGGCATCGAGTTGCTGCAGCGACAGATCGAGCAGGTTGATCCACGCGCTGTCGGCGGCGCAGGCATCGAGCCGGGGCAGGACGAGCAGTTCGCGCGCGCGGGTGGCTGCGACGTACCACAGGCGGATCCGTTCACGCTCGAGCTCGGCCTTCTCGTTGTCACGCACGGCATCGTATCCGGCCGGCGCGAGTCCGTACACGGGGCAGTAGAGGTGGCCGCTGGCGCGGTCGGTGACGGTGCTGTCGGCGGCTACCACCTGGGTCATCGTATTGACCGGCACCACGATGGGCCACTCGAGGCCCTTGGCAGCGTGCATGGTGTAGAGCGCCACGGCGTCTTCCTGCGCATCGGGGCGTCCTTCGCTGGCGCGCGAGCCGTCGGTCCACGCGGCAGTCATGGCTTCGGCAAACGCGCGCAGGCCGCGCACGCCATAGGCGCGCGCCAGGTTGAGATAGCGGTCCACATTGGCCAGCGCGCGCTCGGCCAGGCCGTGATGGCGTTCGAGCAGGATCGGGCGCACATGCAACACGTCCACCGCCTGCGCAAGCAGGTCGTAGGGGGTGGTGGAGTTGGCCTTGCGCCGCAGCGCCTGCAGCTTGCCGGTGATGTCGCGCGCCAGCGCATGGTTGATGTGTTCCGTCTGCGCATGCAGGTCGAAGCGGGGCAACTGATCGGGGGCGTCCTCTGCACGCGGCAGTTGCCAGATGATGTCGAGCAGCGCTTCCTCGGTCAGGCCGACCAGCGGTCCGCGCATGAGCGCGCCGAACGCCAGCGTGTCGCGCGTGTCGGCCAGCACGCGCGTCAGCGCGATCAGATCCTGGATTTCCTGGCGCTGGTAGAAGCCCTTGCCGGCCTGCGTGGCGACCGGCACGCCTCGCAGTTCGAGTGCGGCTTCGTAGCGCCAGAGGTCGCTGCCCGACGGCGCCAGCAGTGCGATGTCGCCGGGGCGGCACCGGCGACGCTCGCCGGTTCTTCGGTCCACGATCTCCTGGCTGCCGATCATGCGCGCGCACATGTCGGCCACGGCGGCGGCTTCGGCCTCGCGCAGGTGCTCGGCGGCGATCTTGCCGTTCTCGCCGGTCACGGCCACGTCGAGTGCGAGCACGCAGCCGGCGTCGCCGGTGGCAGCGTGGAATGGCACGAGCGCGGTGAAGCCGGGCTGTTCCGGCGCGGACAGGATGTCCTCGAAGCGCGCGTTGACGAAGTCGAGGATCGGCGCGCGCGAGCGGAAGTTGGTGGAGATCGCCAGTACGCTGTCGGCGTCCTGCGCGGCGAACGCGTCGCGCGCTTCCACGTACGCGCGCACGTCGGCGCCGCGGAAGCGGTAGATCGCCTGCTTGGGATCTCCCACCAGGAACAGTGCGCCCGGCCGGATCGCGAAGCGGGTCCAGTCGGCGTCGCCGCCCTTGCCGGTCGGCTCGCCGCAGAGGCGCCAGAAAATTTCCGATTGCAGCGGGTCGGTGTCCTGGAATTCGTCGACCAGTACATGCCGGTAGCGCGCGGCCAGCGCACGCCGCACCGCTTCGTGGTCGCGCAGCAGGTCACGCGCGGCAAAGATCAGGTCGTCGAAGTCGAGCAGCGCGGCGGCGCGCTTGTGCTCGCGCAGGCGGGCGAGCACCGGCTGCACGGCATTCACCAGCGCGGCCAGCAGGCGGCCGGCGAGTGTCTGCTCGAGCGCCTCCCAGGTTTCGCGGCATCGTGCATGCAGCGGCTGTGCCAGCGCGAACAGTTCATCGCCGTGAGCGATCGGCATGCCTGCTGCCCTGGCCGCGGTGCGCCATGCCGTGGCGCGGCGGTAGGCCCGAAAGCCGCCATCCTTCGTGCACAGTGCGGTGTTGGGCTCGGGCCGCGCGGCCAGCACTTTCGCCAGGTCGGCGGGCCGCAGATCGTCATACGGAAATTCCAGGGCCTGTGCCATGCCGGACAGCAGGCGGGCCATGCTTTCGCTGTCCGCTTCCTTGGCTTCGTTGCCGGCGAGGAACGCGCCGAATGCCGAGGCGGCATCGCGGAACGCGGCGATCCGGGGCGCCAGCGGGGCGCCAGCGGGTACCGTCGCGTTGCGCCGTGCGCGCAGCGCATTGGCAAGGCTGCGCATGACGGCTACCGTGGCTGCGGGATCGTGGAGCACCAGGCCGGCAAGCAGGCTGTCGCCGGTGCTGTCGAGTTCTGCGCGCAGCCAGTTGTCGAGGATGTCGTCGAACGCTAGGTCGCCCTGCTCGCGGTCCATGACGCTGGCGCCGGGGTCGATGCCGGCTTCGACCGGATAAGGCTTGATCAGGCGCTGGCAGAAGCCGTGGATGGTCGAGCAGGTGAGCTCGTCGATGGCGGCGCTGGCGGCCCGCAGGTTGGCATGATGACGCTCGGCCAGTCCGTCGGGCAACGCGGCGCGCAGCTCATCGGGGATGATGCCGGCGCCGAGCGCCGCGATGAATTCGCGCACGCGGATCACCAGTTCGCTGGCGGCCAGTTCGGTGAAGGTCACCGCGGCGATATGGCGTGGCGGGATGCCCTCGGCCAGCATCATGGCAATGCGGCCGGCCATCACGGCCGTCTTGCCGGACCCGGCGCCCGCTTCCACCAGCAGTGAGCGGTGGTGGTCGGCGATGGCGGTGCGGCGGGCGAGGTTGTCGTTCAGAGGCATGGCGCTCGTGTTCATTATTTGGCATCCCAGACGTCGGCGGCGGAGCCGAGTTGCGCGAGCGCGGCCGCGTACTTGCGCTTGCAGTATGTGGCGGCGGCGTTGGCGGGCAAGGCGAAGGCAAGATCGTCATAGGTGCCGGCGGTGTCCTTGCCGATCACCGCGGAGCCGGCCAGCAGGCTGGCGCGCGCGGCGGCGAGGTAGCCGGCGACTTCAACGAGGGCCTCATCGGCATCCACGAGCACGCGTTCGGCCAACTCGCGCGGATACAGCAGCGATGCCGTGACCTGCACATGGTCCCCGAGCAGGGCCTTGACCGCGAATGCGTACAGGCTGCGCTGGAGCTCGCGGCCGCCATCGAAGCGCACGTCATCCTTGATCGCACGGCCCGTCTTGTAGTCGCGCACCACCGCGCGGCCGCCGCCTGCTGCAAGGTCAAGACGGTCGATATAACCATGGATATGAAAGCCGGTGCCGGGTATGGCCACGCGTGCGCCGGCGTCCCACGGCAATGCGGCGCCGGCGCCTTCGCGCCGGGCGATGCCGCCGAACGGGACTTCGCCGAATGCGCGCGTGCCCGGCATCGGCGCGTCCCCCCAGGCCAGCGCGCGCTCGGCGAGCAAGCGCGCTTCGTCGAGCGCACGCTCCCAGATTGCGCGCGGCGGCACGGCCTGGGTGGCTTCCCACGATAAGGCCGCGGCCTGCACGCCGCTGCGTGCCGCCGCGGCAACCCGCGCCGGGCTGGCGGCCGCCAGCCCGCCGTCTGCCTCGAGCGTCTGCAGTGCATGGTCGAGCGCCAGGTGGACCAGATTGCCGAATGCCATGGCATCGAGCACGATCGGCTCGGCGCCGTTTTCCAGCGCGCGCCAGCGCATGCCGTATTGCCAGAGGAAGCCGAGCGGATTGCGCAGCAGCCGCTGCAGCGAACTGGCCGATTGCGTGCGGCCGAGCACCGCCTGCAACATGGGGTGGTCCGCGCTCACCACGCCGTCGTGCGCGGTGAGCGCGGCGCTGTGCCAGTCGCGCCAGCAGCCGATGGCCGATCTGGCCTGCTCGGCGTCGTGGTATTCCTGGGGCCGCGCAAGCAGGCGGTCGGTCTCGCTGAACGCATGCGCGGGCGCGGCATTGCGGCGCAGGTAGGTCTCGCCAGGCATGCCGTGCAGCAGCGCGCTGCGGCCCATCACGCGGCCCTCGCCGTCCCGGCGTGCGCGCGACAGCACGACTTCGTCGGCCGTCGTGGCGAGGATGGCATGGAAGCTGTGCCGGTCCGCCGCGATGACCGGCAGCGGATCCAGTTCGTCCGACGGGACGATGTGGTCGGACAGCAGCCGGTCCTCGGCAAGCCCGCGTGGCCAGCGCGAAGAGTTCAGTCCCAGCAGGCGCACGAAGCGGCGCGGCGCGGCGGCAAGTTCGCTGGCCGGCATCCACGCGACGGACACGCAGGCTTCCAGTCCGTCGTCCTGCTTCAGGCGTCCGAGCGTGGCATCGAGCGATGCCGCCGGCCCCGCGAGCAGCGCCTTGCGCCAGATGGCGAGTGCGCGCCCGTCGAGCACTGCCTCGCCGATCTCGGCGGCGGCGGCCGTACCCCGGCCGAGCAGCGCGGCGATCCCCCGCAGCGCGGCACTGCCGTCCTGGCTTTCGGGCCAGTCCTCGGCGCGCAGGCTGCCGAGCAGCCGCTCCCACGCTGGCACCGAGGTCAGCGGTGCGTCCGCGGGCAGGATGCGCGTCCAGCCCGGCGGCAGCGACGCGAACACACCCTTGCCGCCTGCGCACAAGGTGGCGAGCCGGCGCATGCGTGCCTGCGACAGGCCCCGCAGCAGGATGTCGGCCAGCGCGGCGGCGGCCTGGCCGTCCCGGCTGGCCGTCGCGGCGGTGCCGTGCACGAAGTGCAGATCGAGGCAGGCGTCCGCGCGCAGCGCGAGGAAGTGATCGTCATACTCGGCCGGAGACACCGCTGCGATGGCGATCTCGTGTGCCTGCGCGCGGCCAGACGCCAGCAGGGCGCGCGCCCAGCGCATGGCTTCGATTGCCTCGTGGTAGGCAGTGGACGCGCTGACGGCCTGTACCGCAGGGCGTGCCGGCTCGCTCCGCTCGACCAGGACGCCGCAGCCCGCGAGCCACGCCGGCGCCGAAAGCGGGCCGGCCAGCCAGCGCGTGGGCGTCTGCGCGGCGACGGCCGTCACCAGCGCGCGCCAGCACGGCGGCAGGTCGGCGAGGCCATGGAATTCGACCTGGCCGAGCAGTGCCGCCGCGTGGGCCACGCGCTGCAACGCCGCCTGTGCGAGATCGGGCGGGCGCATCATGCCAGCCGGCAGGCGCGCCAGCACCGCGGCCTCGAGCCGCGCCATGGAGTCCAGGCGCGGATGGCGGCCGGCGCGCGCCGGCAGGTCGATGCCGGCGCGCCATGCGCGGCGCAGCGTGTCGGCGGCGGCATCGGCCATGCCGGGCAAATCCTTGATGCCGTCGAGTTCGCCCAGCGGCGTGACCGGCAGCGCGTCCTGGATGGCCGTGCGCAGCGCATCGTCGTCGACCGGCGCGAGAAAACCTCCTGCCAGGCGCGCGGCCATCTGCTCGATACTGATTACCTGCACACCGTGCAGGCGTCCGCGCGCCGCCTTCAGGCGCCATTCGCGCGCCGCCAGCCGGCCTTGCACGATCACTGTCCGGCGGTTGCCTTGCTTGAACATCGTTCCTCCTGCATTGCCCCTGTCGCGCATCCGCGCGAGCCAGCGATGATTCATGAAGTTCCACCCGCCGGATACCCCCTGTGCGGGTGGGACGTCTCAGCGGCCGATGGCCTGGTCCAGCGACGTGAGCACGGCCAGTGCGGAGCCCGGCAGCCCGATGCTCGATCGCGTCGTGCGCACGCCGGCCTCGCGCGGATTGATCCGAATGAAACGAGCGGCATGGCGCTCGCCGAAGCGGCGCGCCGTGGGGATGCCGGTGCCGGCGCCGAGCTCGATGACAACGATGTCGCCACGTCCCTTCGTCCACGCATCCAGGCGCGCACGGGAGAGGGCGGTGGGCTCCTCCACCCAGGAATAGTCGTCGAACATCAGGATGTTGGGCCGTGCCATGCTGCCGCAGCGCGGGCACCGCGGCGGCGCGTTGCTCAGCTCGCAGCGGGCCTCGTCCACCTCTGGCACGAAGCCGTCGGCGCTCCATGTGTGCTCGTCGCACGGCGTCGTGCATTGCAGGACATGGATCGAGCCGTGACACTCGTGCACCGTCGCCGCGTCGAAGCCGGCGCGCTGGAAATGCCCATCCACGTTCGAGGTAAAGACGCGGCAGCCGTCAGGCATGGCATCGGCCCAGCGGCGCAGGATGCCGAAGCCGGCATGCGGCACCGTGCGGCGGTAGAGCGCCAGGCGGTGGCCGTAGAAGCCCCATGCCAGCTTCGGGTTCTCGTCGAACGCATGCGGCGCGGCAATGTCCTCGAAGCGCAGCCCGGCCGCGCCGATCGCCGGATAGGCGCGCCAGAAGCCCTCGCGGCCGCGGAAGTCCGGCAGGCCGGAGTCCACGCCCATGCCGGCGCCGGCGGTGATGAGCAGCGCCCGCGCGTCGCGGATCCATCCGGCGGCCAGTTCGATGTTCTTGTCTTCAGTCGTCATGTCGATTGTCGTCGTGTTTTCAGTGCCGTGTCGGCAGGGCATCCCGGCGGATAGCGCGGATCTGTTCGCCGAAGCCGCGCAACCACCACTCGAGCTGGGCCGTCTGCACGACGGTGGCGCTGATTTCGAACTCGGTCTCCAGCGCGGTGACCTGCTGGTCCGCCGACAACTGCGATTCGAGCAGGTGCAGACCGGCGTCCTTGTCGATGCGGAAGGTCAGGCGGATGCGCGTGCCATCGCCGAAGCCGAAGCGGCCGTCCGCGTCGTATTTGCCGAGATCGAACTCGCGCGGCCTGTCGAACGTGTGCGGCGATGCCTGGGCTGCGGCGATGCGGTGCAGCGCCAGCGTGCGCTCGTTGTCATAGCCCTCGTAGCGGCACACAAGATAGAGGCGTGCGCCCTGCTGCGCCAGGCCGAGCGGCATCACGCGCGCGTGCTTGCGCTTTCCGGCTGCGTTGTTGTAGTCCACGTCGAGCCAGAAATTACCGTACAGCGCGTTGCTGACGGCCTCGAACACGCCCGGCCTGATCCTCGGTGGCAGCAGCGGCTGCGTGGTGCTGACCACCCTCACCTTCGACAGCCACTCGCGCCCGCGCCGGCCGCCGGCGCCTGCATCCGCGCCCAGGTTGGTGCGCGCCTGCTGGAAAAAGCCGTCCATGGACTTCATCAGGCTTGCGGGCAGCAGGTGCCGCAGGTGCTGTTCGGCCAGCGCCAGCATCAGCGACTCCTGCTCGCTGAGCACGGGCAGCGCCAGGCCGCTGGCGCGTTCTTTCCAGCGGTAGCCATAGGGCTTGCTGCGTTCGTCGCGTTCGATCTCGAAGTGCTCGCTGAGCATCTCGAGCTGGCGCTGGATGGTGCGCAGGTCCCGCTCGATCCCCGCGCTGCTGAGCTGCGCGTGCAGTTCGGGGGCGGATACCATGCGCCCGCGCGGAATGCGGCGCAGCAACTCCAGCGCCAGCAGGACGGTTTCGATCGTATCGGAGCGTTTTGGCATGACTATCGGTGAGTAGGTCGGTGGCGGCCGGTTTCATGCCGGCGGTTGCGCTCCCGGCGCCCGTTGGCCGCCGGTGCGGGTTTCGATAAAACGTGTGCTCTTGCCATGGTCGGATGCCACCCAAGGCAGGCTGCTCGCCGCCCGCCTCACAGGAATCCGAGCACGTGCTTCGCGCCCGCTTTCATTGCGCATTCTGCCGCGAGCGCGTCGACGAGCGCGGCGGCTCCGGCCAGCGGGCGGAAGCGATGTTGCCGTGCGACCGCGGCGAAATCTCCCGGCGTCAGCGTGGCAAGGCCGTACAGCCGCGGCCGCAGGCTCTCGTCGGGCGCCGGCAATGCGAGCACACTGCATTGTCGGCACAACAGCGCCCAGGCTTGAGCCGGTTTGAGGAAATCGAACTTCACCTTCAGGTCGAAGCGCCGCAGCGCCGCCTGGTCGAGCCCGTCGGCCAGGTTGGTGGAGGCGACGAACACGCCCGGGAACGATTCCATCTGCGTCAGCATCTCGTTGACCAGCGTCACTTCCCAGCTGCTTCGGGCGCCACGCCTGTCTTGCAGGAAACTGTCTACTTCGTCGATCAGCAGCACGGCACCATCCTGTGCTGCATGGCGGAACGCATTGGCGATGTTCTGCTCGTTTTCGCCCACCCACTTGGACATCAGGTCGGAGGCCCGCCTGACATGCAGCGGTACGTTCATCTCCGCGGCCAGCCAGCGGCCATAGGCGGTCTTGCCGGTGCCGGGCGGCCCGTACAGGCACAGCCGTCCGGTGCCGGCGCGCGCCAGCCCGGCGCGGAGCTCGCCCAGGTCGGCGTCGGCGCTGACGAATGCCGGGTCGTAGATGGGCGGCAAGCGATCGGCGGCAGCGCGGGTGAGCGGCGCATGGCCCTGCGCTTCCAGCGTGTTGCCGATCAGCAGCGTCATGGCCCTGGTCGCGCCCTGTTCGCCCAGATCCGCATGGATGGCGCGCACCACCGAGGCCGCGCGGGTCACGACGGCGGGCGCCAGGGTCTGCGCTTCTGCCAGGTCTGCCACCGCGCGCGCATCCAGCAGGCCGGCGCACGCTTGCCCGATGATGCGTGCGCGGTGCGAGCGGGGCGGCACCGGCAGCTCGAAGACCATGTCGAAGCGGCGGATGAAGGCCGCGTCGAGGCCACCGGAGTTGGACAGCCATACCGTGGGCACCGGGTTCGCCTCCAGCATCCGGTTGACCCAGGCCTTGCGCGACTGCGCGGTACTCTTGCGCCCGAACGGCATTTCGCCGTCGTCGAAGATATCTTCCACCTCGTCGAACAGGATCAGCGTGCGGCGTTGCGCGAAGAAGCTCTGCGCCGCGCGGAATGCACGCAGCCGGTGCTCGCCGTCGATGGGGTCACCGTCCTCGTCCTCGCTCGCCACCTCGAACAGCTCGCTGCCGAGATCCGCGGCCAGCGTGCGGGCGAGCTGGCTCTTGCCGGTGCCGGGCGCGCCATGCACGAAGATGTTCACGCCCTTGCGGCCGCTGGCCAGCGCATGGCGCAGGTAGGACCGCAGGACCGCGAGCGTCTCGCCCAGATGCGTGTAGTCGCCGAGCCCCAGCTCCGCGGGGGCCGCCGGCACGACGGTGTCGCGCAGCAGGGCGATCGGGTCTGCATCGCCGGACACGATATGGTCTGCGAATCTGTCGGAAAGCAGCTCCAGCTTGCTGCCGAGCGTGGAGCTGTGGCCTCGTTCCACCAGGAGCAGACCGGACTGCGCCAGCACGCCCTGCGTGCCCAGCGCCGCGCGGACTTCCGCGTCGGGCAGGTCGAGCAAGGTCGCGAGCACGCGCGGGATCTTGGCTGAGGAGAGTTGCCCGAGCAGGTCCGCGGCATCGTCGAGCAGGCGCTCGTTCTTGAGCATGGCGGCAAAGGCCAGGATCTGGCAGTCGGTGCCGGACAGGCCGACCAGCTCGGCCAGCCGCGCGATGTTGCCATCCAGGCAGGCGGGCAGCCCCGTGTCCCGGCACTGCGCCTCGGCCTCGGTGAATTGCCGGCGCAGCGCGGCGCGCACGGCCCTGGGATCGAAGTCGTCCTGTTGGGGGTCGAGCCACATGTCCAGCCCAAGCAGCTCGGCCAGCGTGTCGTTGCTGAAGCCGCCGCGCCGGATGAACTCCTGGTGACCGCCTAGCGGCACCAGCAGGCGCAGCAGCCAGAGCCGCACCACCGGTGCAAGGTCGGTCGGCATGCGGGAGTAGCGGGAGGGGCGGCGGCGCAGCATCATCGGATCTCCTGTCGAATGTCGCCATTCTCGGCATAGGGTGCGTCAGAATGTGTCGCATGCGGAAAAGCGGGCCGTCGTCTGGCCGGTCGCATTCGCCGTGGCCACCGCCCCTCGGTTATCCTCGTGCTCTTTCAAGATACGACGGAGAACCCCGTGGCACGCATCATCCCCGACGGCTGGGAAACCATGGAAGCCAGCGGCCCGGCCCGGCGCGAGCTAGAGACGCTTGCCGTGCTGGCGGCGGGCCTGCCGGACGGCTATACGGTCTACCACTCGGTGCACTGGACCAACGTGGCGCACGTGCACGCCATCTACGGCGAGATCGATTTCGTGGTGGTGAACCGCGCGGGGCAGTTGCTGATCATCGAGCAGAAGAGCGGCTTCCTCGAGGAGACGGCCGAGGGGCTGGTGAAGAACTACGGGGCCCGCGCGCGGCTGGTCTCGGTGCAGATGGGCCGCACCGCGGACGGCCTGCGCGGCAAGCTGATGCGCAGCCTGGGCGGCCAGCCGGTGTTCATCGAGCACCTGCTGTACTGCCCCGACTATACGGTGCGCGACCCGGTCACGGCGGGGCTGTCGCCGCAGCGCATCGTGGATGCGGGGCGGCGCGCGCAGCTGTGCGCCATCATCCGCTCGATCCTGCCGCCCGGGGAGGACGCGCCGGTGGCGGAGCGGGTCCATCGTTTCCTGTGCGACACGATCCAGCTCGAGACCGACGTCAGTGCGCTGATCGGCCAGGCGCGCACGCTGGTGACGCGCGTGTCCGGCGGCCTGTCGCACTGGGCGCGGCAGCTCGACATCGAGCCGTTCCGTCTGCGCGTGACCGGCACCGCGGGCTCGGGCAAGACGCAGCTGGCGCTGGCCGAGTACCGCGACGCGATCGCGCGCGGGCGGCGGCCGCTCTACGTCTGCTTCAACCGCCCGCTGGCCGATCACTTCGCGCGCATCGCGCCGCCGGGCGGGCTGGCCTGCACGTTCCACATGCTGTGCGAGCTGCTGCTGCGGCATCACGGCGGGGTGCCGGATTTCACGCAGCCGGAAGCCTTCGCCCGGCTGGTGGAGGACGTGGCGCGGCTCGCGGTGCCGGGCGAATTCGTCTTCGACACGGTGATCGTGGACGAGGGCCAGGACTTCGCGCCGCACTGGCGCGACCTGGTGCTGCGGCATGCGGGCCCGGCGGCGCGCGCGCTGTGGCTGGAAGACCCGATGCAGAACCTGTACGGCCACCCGCCGGCAGAACTGCCGGGCTGGGTGCGCCTGCGCGCGCGCAGCAACTTCCGCAGCCCGCGCCCGGTGGTGAAGCTGCTGCAGCCGCTGCTGCCGCCCGACGTGGAGATCGAGGCCACCGCGCCCATCGCCACGGCGGAGGTCGAGTTCCTGGTGTACCAGGGCGATGCATTGCTCGACCGCGTGAAGGACGGCCTGCGCCTGTGCTATTCCGACGGCTTCCGCCAGGAGGACGTGGTGCTGCTGAGCTACCGCGGGCGCGACAATTCCCGGCTGCTCGGCTACGACCAGCTCGGCCCGAACAGGCTGCGCTCGTTTACCGGCGGCTACGACGCGCACGGCCAGCCGGTCTACTCGCAGGGCGACGTGCTGGCGGAGTCCGTGTTCCGCTTCAAGGGACAGTCGGCCCCGGCCATCGTGTTCGCCGAGATCGATTTCGAGACGCTGGGCGAGAAGGAGATCCGCCGGCTGTTCGTCGGCGCGACGCGGGCGACCATGAAGCTCGTGCTGGTGCTGTCCGAGCGCGCGGCGGGTTTGCTGCTGGAGCGGATCTAGGGGTTCGCGGCGCATCCCGTCCTGCGCGCGGTGGCCAAGCCGGAACGGGATGCATCCCGATTGCGCATCTGCGCACCGGATGCGCAGATGCACGGCCAAACTGCACTCCTCGCAGAACAAGAGGGCAAGCCATGCAATTCATCACCATCGCCGGGTCCGTGTCCGGCACCGCCATCGCCAACCCGCAAGCCAGGCCGCAGCGCGTGCTGCTGCGCCGCTGGGGCTTCTCCGAGCAGGAGGCCGCGGGCCTGCTGCCGGACCTGCCTTCGCTGGACGGCCGGCTGGCGTGGACGCTGGACGAGCAGGCCAGGCCGCGGCCCGACCTGGTCATCCACCTGGTGGATGCCACGCGCCTGAGCGGCGTGTTCGGCGGGGCGCGCTGGAACGCGATGGGCCCGGTGGACGCCATGCGCCGCGCGCGCCGGCGCGGCACCAGCGAGATCGCCGTGGTGCTGGGCTCGACCCAGCACCTGCCGCCGGAGCGCGTCGGCTGCTGGGTGCTGGCCGGCGAGCGCAGCCTGGCGGCCGCGCTGGCCATCCTCGCGCGGACCGCCATCGAGCCGCTGCTCGCGCCGGACGCGGGCCGGCGCTCGGGGTTCCACGAACTGGCGTCGATGAACACGCTCTGCATCCTGGCCCGCGAGCAGGAGCAGAACCGCGAGGCGCTGTCCCGGCGCATCGTCTCGGTGCTGTGGGCGGCGGTCAACCGCTCGTATTCGGCGCCCGCGCGGCTGCTGGTCGCGGCGCAGACGCACGTGATGGACCACGTCGACTCGTTCAACCCGCACCTGCTGCAGCGCATCCGCGCGCACCGGCGCAACACCGGCTCGCTCGACCTGGCGGCCGACATCACCATCGCCTATCCCTGGCCGGCGCAGTGCCTGCCGGCGCTCTGAGCGAGGCGCGCTACTGCGCGTCGAGCGCGTCGAGCGTGCCGAGCGCGTCGGCGTAGGCCAGGCAGGCCTGGCGCAGGTTCCCGGCGATCTCCCGGCGCAGGTGCGCCGGCGACAGGATCTCGACCCGCGCCGCGCGCTCCATCAGCAGGTTGCGGAATTCGATGGAGGGAATGACGGTGGCGGTGAGGCGGAAGCCGCCTTCCTCCTCGACGATCTCCTGGTCGTCGGCCAGCTTCTGTTCGCGGAACAGGTTCTTGATCTCGCTGTCTTCCCTGACGCGCAGCTCCACGCGGACCGGCGCCTCGGGGAAGAACGAGAAGAACTGGTTGTGGCGGACATAGGCATCCAGGTCGAAGTCCGGGTCCGCCCTGCCGGCCACGTCCGTGCAGGTGGCGGAGACGAAGCGGTCCAGCCGCAACTGGTAGCGCCGGAAGCCGCCGTCGCTGCGCTCGCGGCTCGCCACCAGGTACAGCACCGGCCCGCGCTCCACCAGCGCGAGCGGCACCACCTTGAATTCCGCGGGCTGCTCGCTGTCGAGCCGGGAATTGCGGTAGCACACGGACAGCACCTGGGTAGCGTAGAGCGCGCGGCGGATGGCATTGAGGATGTCCTCCCGGATCGGCGGCGACCGCAGCGGATAACCGGCGTCGATGCGCACCGTCTTGGCCGCCCACGCGCGCGCGGTGGCCAGCGCCGGGTCCACCGGGCTTTCCTGCAGCACCCGCGCCGCCCCGGCAAAGTAGTCCTCGAGCTGGCTGATGACATGGCTGGGCAGATGGTTGGGCGCATGCCGCTGCAGCGTGAGCAGCGCGATGGCCAGCTCCAGCGGCGGGCGGCGCGCCATGCCCGAGACCGCCTTCTTGGCGGTGCGCCACCATTTCTTGTCGCGCGAGCGCCCTTCCTTGCCGACCAGCCCTTCGTCGCACATGCGGTCCAGCGCCCGGATGACGGTGTCCCGCCCCGGCGCCTGATCGGGGTAGAGCGCCTGCACCCTGGCCAGCAGCTCCCCGGAAAAGATCCGTTCCTCCACCTTGGGTGGCATGCAGGACAGGATATCGCTTTCGAGCCGTGGCCAGTTTGCCGAGGTCGCCATTCTGAACTTTTGCCTGTTTCAATTTTCCGGGAGGCGCTATCGTAGCGGATCTGCGCATGTCTTGCGCAGAAGCCGTGCTATGCCGGGCCGCTCCGCGGCCGTGGTTCAATGGCGTTCATTCCATTGCGATCGATTTCGTTGCCTGCGCACCAGACCATCATGACCCTGATCGACACCAAGAACCTCCAGCGAGCCGCGCGCGAATTCGGCGAGGCACGCGGATGGGGGAAGTACCACAGTCCCAAGAACCTCGCCATGGCGCTGAGCGTGGAAGCCGCCGAGCTGGTGGAGATTTTCCAGTGGAAGACCGAGGAAGAATCGCGCGGGATCATGGCTACCGATGAGCGGGAGCATGTTGAGCAGGAGCTGGCGGATATTGCTATTTATCTGGCGCAGTTGCTGAATGCGTTGGGGGTGGATTTGGATTCTGCTGTCAGGGGTAAGATGGAGATGAATGCGGTTAAATATCCTGTTTCCGGGGTGGGGGGGTAGATCATGCTCTGGATTGGTTTTTTTGTGGATTGAGTTTTTATTTTTTATTGAGTTTTTTGTTGGGTGGTTTTTGATTTGACTTTAAAGTCAAAGTATTAAAATCAAAGTCAAAATCTTTCGCTCCCCCGGAGCGACCTACTTTCTTTTTTCCGAAAAGAAAGTAGGCAAAGAAAGCGGACTGCCTGGCCGGCAGGGGCAGAAACGTTGGGGTTTCTGGTTGTTGGTGGTTTCGTGGTGGGGACTGCGGTTCTGCTGGCATCCTGCCGATACCGGTGCGAGCGGCCACGATCTTGCTGGCGGTATTGGTTTCGGGGTTGGACCTATGATGGCGGGCGCACTGCTTGTTCTGCCATCTGCCGTTACCGGCTTGGGCGGCCACGACATAGCACCCTCTTGGTTTCGTGGTGGGCGTGGTGGACCGGGGTGCGGGTGTAAGGGGCTACGTTTAAACTACCGTGCCCGCCACGAAGCCAATCGAGCACTGAGTTCAAACTGGGGCCACCGCGCCCACCACGAAACCAGTGCCGTGCCTATGACGTGGCATCCGCTCCGGTCGCGGCAGCAGCTTGAACCACCTGGGCTGCCGCCATCATGCAGCTTCACCGCGAATCGAACACCACCCGCGACGCCGCAGGCGAGCAAACCGGTAGCGTCAGCAGTCTCATCGAAGCCAACGCGCCCACCACGAAACCACAATCAAATTTAAAGTCTGAGCGCCCAGCCTTCTGCAAGAATCGCTTTCTTTTGGTTACTTTTCTTTTCGAGAAAAGAAAAGTGACACTTACATGTGTGCGAATGGGCTACCAAGCCCAAGCCGCTAGGCCCACAGCCGCAAGCACACTCTCACACACGCCTGAATAAGCCAATCAAATCAAAGCCACCAGGCCCACAAAGGCAAGCAGCCCCTCAAGCAGGCCGCCAAGGCCACCCACACGCGCAGGCGCCTGAACTTGCCACAGACCCAGATCCAGATCCAAGCCCAACCCCCTCCCATAGCCCCAAATCCCAAATTGTATTGATACCTTGATTCACGTCCCCGTCACACATCCCCCCCACAATCCGCTCCCGTTCCGTCCCTAGCGCTTTCCTCTTGCTGCCGGCGTTGTCCGCTTTGGTTCGCCCGTTCCCGCGCAGGCGGCGCTTCTCCTCTCATGTCCAAGACCCTGCTTGCCTTGCTGTTGTCGCTGTCGTTCTTGTCCGCCTGCGGCGGCGACGATGGCGCGAATACCGGCGTTGCGCCTGCCGTTCCTTCGCCGCAGGTGCCCGCGGGTGACGCTGTGATCCGCTGCGCGCCCGCTCCCGGCCAGAAGTAAGCCCATTCACCAGTTCGCCGCCACATGTCTCTGAAGAGTCGTCGTCAGTTTCTGAAGTTCGGGGCCGCTTCGGCGGGTGCCGCCGCTGCCTCGATGGTCTTGCCGCAAAGCATCCGCGATGCGCTGGCCATTTCCGCCAACCGCCGCACCGGCACCATCCAGGATGTGGAGCACATCGTGGTGCTGATGCAGGAGAACCGGTCGTTCGACCATTACTTCGGCACCATGAACGGCGTGCGCGGCTTCGGCGATCCGAAGCCGGTGCCGCTGCGCAGCGGCAGGCCGGTGTGGTACCAGCCGGCCGGGCGCAATGCGGAGGCGCGCACCGGTTATGCCAACGTGGGTTATGCGAACTGGCCGAAGACGAGCCAGTGGTACGAGAGCGATCCGGTGCTGCAGGCGCAGCAGAGCTATGTGCTGCCGTTCCGCCTGGACACCACTACCACCAACGCGCAGCACCTTGGGGGCACCGACCACAACTGGAAGCTCGAGCAAGGCATCTGGAAGCACTGGGATGCGTGGGTGCCGCTGAAGAGCCGCATGTCGATGGGCTACTACGACGCGCGCAAGGACCTGCCGTTCTACTACCAGCTGGCCAACGCGTTCACCATCTGCGACGCCAACCACTGCTCGATCTTTGCCAACACCGAGCCCAACCGCCAGTACTACACCAGCGGCGCCAGCGTCTACACCATGAGCGGCTACCAGGCCGGCACCAGGAAGCGCCTCAAGGGCCAGGAGCTGGACAACAACTGGACCGCCAACATGGACCTCGACGACGCCTGGGAGGGACTGACCTGGAAGTGCTACGCCGAGCGGCTGCAGGAGAGCAAGGTCGACTGGCGCGTGTACCAGGCGTATTCCAACTACGGCTGCAATTCCGTCGCCTTCCACAAGGCCTTCCGCAAGCTCGACAAGCAGTCCGACGAATACCGCCGCGGGCGGGCCTACGTGGGCAACAAGCTGGCCTCGAACGAGGCGGCCTACGACGAGGAGCTGGCCAACGCCATCGCCCAGGACGTGCAGAACGGCACGCTGCCGCAGGTGTCGTGGATCATCTGCCCGGATGCCTACTGCGAGCACCCGGACGCCTCGCCGGCGGCCGGCCAGGCGCTGGTGGACAAGCTGCTCAAGGCGCTGACCTCGAATCCCGAGGTGTGGGCCAAGACCGTGTTCATCATCAACTACGACGAGAACGACGGCTTCTTCGACCACATGCCGGCCTACGTGCCGCCGGTCAACACCACCATGTACGGCTACCAGGGCCAGAGCACGGTGCCGGTGGACGAGGAGAACTACAACGGCGTGCCGATCGGCCTGGGGCCGCGCGTGCCGATGATGGTGGTGTCGCCGTGGAGCAAGGGCGGCTGGGTGTGCTCGCAGGTGTTCGACCACACCTCGGTGCTGCGCTTCATCGAGGCGCGCTTCGGGGTGCCGTGCGAGTACATCTCGCCGTGGCGCCGCGCGGTCTGCGGCGACCTGACCTCGGCTTTCGATTTCACCAAGCCCAACGGCGACCTGCCCACCGACCTGCCCAACACCACGTACTACAAGGCGGACGCCGACGCGGCCCGCACCCGCCCGAGCCCGGCGGTGCCGTCCGCGCCCACGCGCCCGGTGCAGGAAGTCGGGCAGCGCCGCGCGCGCGCCCTGCCCTACGAGCTGTTCGCGCATGGCCGCGCGGATGCCGACGGCAAGCGCTTCTGGATCGATTTCGCCAACACCGGCGCGGCCGGCGCGGGCTTCATCGTTTATGCCAACGGCGGCACCAGCTATGCCGAGCTGGACAAGCCGCACGACCAGGACGACACCGTCTTCCCGCCCGCCACCTTCGACTCGCTGAACAACCGCGGCGGCGTGTGGCAGTACACGGTGGAGGCGGGCAAGAGCCTGTCCGACAACTGGATGCCGCAGGACGCGGGCGCGCAGGACGGCAGGTACGACCTGTCGGTCTACGGCCCCAACGGCTTCCTCAACCAGTTCCGCGGCAAGCTCGCGAACGCCGGCCCCGAGGTGGCGGCCTGCTACGACATCACCAACGGCAAGCTGCTGCTGACGCTGGTCAACCAGGGCCGGCAGGCGTGCGTGATGTACGCCGCCAACGGCTACGACAGCGCCGACGTGCGCAGCTGGCACCTGGCGCCGGGCGCCTCGGCGCAGGACAGCTGGGACCTGGGCGCCACCAGCCAGTGGTTCGACGTGCGCATCACCACCGATGCCGGCGACGGCTTCCTGCGCCGCTTCTCCGGCCACGTCGAGACCGGCCGCCACAGCCTGACCGATCCGCGCATCGGCGGCGCCGCGGTGGACATGCTTTGATCCGCGCCAGCACAGGAATCGTCATGAGGAAAACTGGAACGCGCGCACGGCGCGCACTCGCGGCCGGCGCGCTGGCGCTGGCGGGACTGCTGGCCAGCTGCGGCGGCGACGGCGGCACGCCGGGCGCCGGCACGCCGCAGCTGCCGCCGGCCGACGCGCAGCCCGGCAGCCGCCGCGTGCTGCTGATCGGCATGGACGGCGTGAACTATCCCGAGCTGAGCGCCGCGGTGGCGCAGAAGCAAGCGCCTGCGCTGGCGCAACTGACGCTGGGGCCGGCCTATACCGGCGGCGTCGGCGGCACGGTCACGCAGCAGGAAGCGCTGGCCGGCCCCGGCTGGGCGACCTTGCTCACCGGCACCTGGGCCAACCGGCACGGCGTCACCACCGACCAGGGCGAGCAACTGCTGCGCGCCGACACGCTGTTCGCCCGCCTCAAGCAGGCGCGCGCGGGCGGCAAGATCGCCGTGGCCGCGGGCTGGAGCCCGCTCGCGCAGCAACTGGCCGCCGACCTCCGCGCCAGCCGCATCGACAGCCTGGTCGACTGCGCCGGCGTGGACGCCTGCGTGACCGACGCCGCGCTGCGCGCCGTGGCCGACCGCGGCTACGGCGTGGTGGTGGCCAACTTCCACGCGCCGGCGCAGGCCGCCGGCGGCCTGGACAGCGACTATCGCCGCGCCCTCGCCACGCTGGACCGGCAGGTGGGTCAGCTGATGGCGGCGCTGCAGGCCAGCAGCAAGGCCAACCCCGGCGAGGACTGGCTGGTGGTCGCCACCACCAGCCGCCCGATGCGCACGAAGGACTATGCGTCGGACGTCGCCGCGCTCGACGACACCAGCTTCATCGGCCTGAACCGCGCGGGCAACGCGGTCTTCGCCGCCTCGGCCAGGGATGCGGTGCCGGTTTCCAGGACCGATCTCTACACGCGCCCGAGCACGGCCGACGTGGCGCCCACGGTACTGGACTTTCTCGGCGTGGCGCCGGCGGCTGCCGCGCAATACGCGCAGTACGCGATGGAAGGCCAGTCGCTGCTCGGCACGCCCGGCGTGCAGCAGTTGCGCGCCAGCGCCGGGCGCGACGCCGGCAGCGTCAGCCTGAGCTGGAAGCTGGCGCCGGACGCGCCGCCGCCGGCGCAGATCGAGATCTACCGCGACGGCGTCAAGGTCGCCACGCTCGCGGGCGACGCCACCGGCTATGTCGATACCGACGTCGGCCTGGCCGGCAAGGCGGAAGGCACCTACCGCTTCGACTACGTGGTGATGGCCGGCGCGGTGCCGCTGGCCTACCGCGCGGCCATCGCCTACGTGCCGCCGATCGTGCTGCCGCCCACGCTGCTCGACCGCCTGATGCACTTCTTCTCGTTCGACACCGGCCTGACCGACACCCGGAGCGCCGACACGCTGCGCGCGCTGAAGACCCCCGCGCCGGCGCCGCTGACCGGCAACGACGGCCTGGGCGGCAAGTCGCTGGCGATCGACCCGACCCGGACCAGCTACGACCTGCCGAGCGACGTGCCGCTGCAGCCGCGCTTCTCGGTCGGCTTCTGGTACAAGTCGGACGCGCAGCAGGCATGGCTGCCGGTGATCACCAACAAGGACTGGAATTCCGGCGCCAACCGCGGCTTCATCATCGGGCAGTCGTCGGCCGGCACCATGACCTTCAACTTCGGCGACGGCGCGCGCCGCGCGGATGCGTTCATGGGCTTCACCGCCAACCAGTGGGTGTATATCGCGCTGACCGTCGACACCGTGGCCAAGACCGCGACCGCCTATATCGCCGACCCGGTGCTGGGCCTGCGCAGCACCGCCATGAACCTCGGCACGCTGACCATGGCCAACCTGCAGGACACGCGCCTGGTGCTCAACGAGGACACGACCGGCAGCGCCTATCCGGACTACACCGCGCCGACGGCGGTCGCGCCGGAGTACAACGACCTCGCTTTCTGGTCGCGCCAGCTCGACGCCGCCGAAGTGAAGGCGCTGTACGCCGCGGGCAAGTCGCTGTCGACGCTGAACCCGTAGCGCCGTTGCCGGCGACGCGCGGCAATGCCGAGGCGTCTGCTCCTCTCCCGTTTCATGGCAGAAGAGCAGACGACCTCGCTTCCTCCTTCCCCTCCTCCGCTTCTTCCCCCCTTCCTCCCCCTCCCTCGCCGCGCATCGGCCACGGCACCCCGCGCGTCGCAAAAGTGCGATCCCGCGCGCATTCCCGGCAGAATTTCCTAGACTGCTAGAGATTGGCCCCGCCGCTGGCCGTGTGCCGGCCCGAACACAGGAGTCCGGCATGAGCGACCAGCTTCTCGTTGGCACCGGCAAGGGCCTGTTCATGTGGCGGCGCGATGGCACCGGCGCCTGGCGGCAGGAGTCCGTGCATTTCCTCGGCGCGCCGGTCAGCGCCACGCTGGCCGATCCGCGCAGCGGCACCCTGTACGCGGCACTCGGGCGCGGGCGCGGCGTGCGGCTGTGGCGGCGCCGGCCGCGCGACCTGGACTGGGGCGGCTGCGGCCTGCCGGCCTATCCGCCGCAGCTGGTGTCGGGCGCCGGCCCGGGCGGCCTTGCGCTGCAGCGCATCTGGGCGCTCGAGGCCGGCGGGCCGGACGATCCCGGCGTGCTGTGGGCGGGCACCATGCCGGGCGGCCTGTTCCGCTCGGTCGACGACGGCGGCAACTGGGCCCTGAACCGGCCGCTGTGGGACCGGCCCGAGCGCCGCGCGTGGGCCGGCCACGGTTGCGAGGTGCCGGGCATCCATTCGATCTGCGTGGACCCGCACGACAGCCGCCATCTCACCATCGCGGCGTCGTGCGGCGGCGTGTGGCAGACGCGGGACAGCGGCATCAGCTGGGCCGTCACCACCGGCGGCATGGCGCCGTCGCAGGACGAGCACGGCGTGCACCAGGACCCGCTGCGGCTGGTGCAGTGCGCGGGACATGCGCACGCGATGTGGGTGCAGCACCGCGGCGGCCTGTTCCGCTCGGGCGACGCCGGCATGACGTGGCAGCGCCTGCTGGCGTGGCCGACCAGCTTCGGGCTGGCGGTGGCGGCGCATCCGCGCCGGCCCAATACGGCCTGGTTCGTGCCGCTGGCCGCGGACAGTTGCCGCGTGCCGGTGGACGGCCGGCTGGTGGTCAACCGCACGCGCGACGGCGGGCGCAGCTTCGAGGCCTGCGACGACGGCCTGCCCGCCGCGCCGGCCTATGACGTGATCGACCGGCACGGGCTGGCGGTGGACAATAGCGGCGAGCGCCTGGCGCTGGGCTCCACCACCGGCAACCTGTGGGTGTCGGAGAATGGCGGCGAGCGCTGGAAGCTGCTGACCACGCATCTGCCGCCGGTGCATTGCCTGCGGTTCTATTGAGATCCTGATATCTCTGATATCCATATCGGGATTTGAGATCGGGCCGGGTTTTTCGTTTTCCTCTTCTGCTTTGCCCTTCTTCTGACAAGGACGCGCGCGCATGGCTGGAACAAGTGCCAGGAAAAAGAACGCAGAGAACGCGGCGGCCGCCGCCCGGGTCGGCATCGGCGGCTGGAACTTCGCGCCGTGGCGAGGCAATTTCTATCCCGCCGGGCTGGTGCAGAGCCGGGAGCTGGCATACGCCAGCCGGCACCTCACCGCCATCGAGATCAACAGCACCTATCACGGCACGCAGAAGCGCGCCTCGTTCGC
The DNA here is from genome assembly GCF_049059565.2 of Cupriavidus sp. 30B13. NCBI lineage: Bacteria > Pseudomonadati > Pseudomonadota > Betaproteobacteria > Burkholderiales > Burkholderiaceae > Cupriavidus > Cupriavidus sp. 30B13. The sequence goes on from NZ_CP188223.1 coordinate 141,087, forward strand.
CAGGTGGCGCGACGAGACGCCCGACGACTTCGTGTTCTCGCTCAAGGCCTCGCGCTTCGCCACCAACCGCCGCGTGTTGGCGGAGGCGGGCGAGTCGGTGGCGCGCTTCCTCGACAGCGGCATCGCCGAGCTCGGCGACAAGCTTGGCCCCGTGGTGTGGCAGTTCGCGCCCACCAAGCAGTTCGAGGCGGAGGATTTCGAAGCCTTCCTCGCGCTGCTGCCCGCTGCCGTGGAGGGCCGCAAGCTGCGCCACGTGCTCGATGTGCGCCACGAGAGCTTCATGACGCCCGACTATCTCCGGCTCGCGCGCAAGTACAAGGCCGCCACGGTGTTTGCCGATTCGCCGAAGTTTCCGTCGTTCGCCGACCTCACCGCCGACTTCGCCTACGCGCGGCTGATGTGCAGCAGCGAGAAGATCGAGACCGGCTATGCGCCGAAGGACCTCGACGCGTGGCGCGCGCGCGTGCAGGCCTGGGCGGCGGGCGGCTCGCCCGGCGACCTGCCGCGCGTGGAGGACAAGGCGCCCGCCGCGCGCAAGCGCGAGGTCTTCGTGTTCTTCATCAACGGCGCGAAGGAACGCGCGCCCGCGGCGGCGGCGGCGCTGCTGTCTCGGCTGGGGTGGGAAGCGCCGCCGTGGGAGGAAGGCGGCAAGGCAGCCGGGGCCGCAACGAAAGCAGCCAAGAAAGCTGCAGCGAAGGCCGGCGGACAGCCCGGCGGCAAGGCCAAATGAGGGCGGGCGCCAGCCCGCTATAATCCGGCATGAACTCAAGCCCCAAATCCGCCGCGGCGCCCGCCGCCGGCGCCTCTTTCTCCCAGCTGCCCCTTTCGCCCGCCACGCTGGCGACGCTGGCGCAGCTCGGCTACCAGACCATGACGCCGATCCAGGCCGCCAGCCTGCCGGTGGCGCTGGCCGGCCAGGACCTGATCGCGCAGGCCAAGACCGGCAGCGGCAAGACCGCCGCGTTCGCGCTGGCGCTGCTCAACCGGCTCGACGCGCGCCGCTTCGACGTGCAGGCGCTGGTGCTGTGCCCCACGCGCGAGCTGGCCGACCAGGTCACGCAGGAAATCCGCCGCCTGGCGCGCGCCGAGGAAAACATCAAGATCCTGACGCTGTGCGGCGGCACGCCGATGCGCCCGCAGGTCGACAGCCTGGCGCATGGCGCACATATCGCCGTGGGCACGCCGGGACGCATCATGGATCACCTGGAGCGCGGCACGCTGGTGCTCGACGCGCTCAACACGCTGGTGCTCGACGAAGCCGACCGCATGCTCGACATGGGCTTCTTCGACGACATCGCGCACGTGGCGCGCCAGTGCCCGAAGGAACGCCAGACGCTGCTGTTCTCGGCCACCTATCCCGAGGGCATCGCCCGGCTCAGCCAGCAATTCCTGCGCAAGCCGCAGGAGATCAAGCTCAAGGAGCAGCACGACGACAGCAAGATCCGCCAGCGCTTCTACGAGGTCGAGGAAGGCCAGCGCCTGAATGCGGTGGCGCTGCTGCTCAATCACTACCGCCCGGTCAGCACGCTGGCGTTCTGCAACACCAAGGCGCGCTGCCGCGACCTGGTGGAGCTGCTGCGCGCGCAGGGCTTCGAGGCGCTGGCGCTGCACGGCGAGCTGGAGCAGCGCGAGCGCGACCAGGTGCTGGTGCAGTTCGCCAACCGCAGCTGCTCCGTGCTGGTGGCCACCGACGTGGCCGCGCGCGGGCTCGACATCGCCCAGCTCGAGGCGGTGATCAACGTCGACGTCACGCCCGACCCCGAGGTCTACGTCCACCGCATCGGCCGCACCGGGCGCGCCGACCAGGACGGCATGGCGCTGAGCCTGGCCAGCATGAACGAGATGGGGCGCGTGGGCAACATCGAGCAGCAGCTCCGCATGGAAATGGAATGGCAGCCGCTGTCGGCGCTCACGCCGGCCAGCAGCGAACGCCTGCTGCCGCCCATGGTCACGCTGCAGATCCTCGGCGGGCGCAAGGAAAAGATGCGTCCCGGCGACGTGCTCGGCGCGCTCACCGGCGAGGCCGGCTACACCAGGGAACAGATCGGCAAGATCAACGTGATGGAGATGTCCACCTACGTGGCCGTGGAGCGCGGCATCGGCCGCGAAGCCATGCGGCGCCTGAACGACGGCACGGTCAAGGGCAAGCGCGTGAAAGTGCGCATGCTGACCGAGTGAGCGCGGCGCTGCTGTCTTCGTCCGCGCAGCGGCCTTCCCGGTGAAGACCCCGAAGCGGCTGCAGCCGCTGGTCGAGGAAGGCCTGGTCGACGAAGTGATGCGCCAGCTCATGAGCGGCAAGGAAGCCACCGTCTACGTGGTGCGTTGCGGCGACGAGATCCGTTGCGCCAAGGTCTACAAGGACGCGGCGCAGCGCAGCTTCCGCCAGGCCGCGACCTACCAGGAAGGGCGCAAGGTCAAGAACAGCCGGCAGGCGCGCGCGATGGAGAAGGGCTCGCGCTACGGCCGCAAGGTAGCCGAGCAGGCATGGCACAACGCCGAGGTGGACGCCTTGTACCGCCTGGCCGCCGCCGGCGTGCGCGTGCCCACGCCGTACCTGTGCTTCGAGGGCGTGCTGCTGATGGAGCTGGTGGTGGACGCCGCCGGCAACGCCGCGCCGCGCCTGAACGACGTGGCGCTGGACGAGGCCACGGCGCTGGCCCTCCACGACGCGCTGCTCGGGCAGGTGGTGCGCATGCTGTGCGCCGGCGTGGTGCACGGCGACCTGTCCGAATTCAACATCCTGGTCGATGCCGCGGGCCCGGTCATCATCGACCTGCCGCAGGCGGTGGACGCCGCCGGCAACAACGACGCCAGCGCCATGCTGGAGCGCGACGTGGACAACCTTGCCTTCTACTTCGGCCAGTTCGCGCCGCAGCTCAACGGCACGCGCTACGGCAAGGAAATCTGGGCGCTCTACCAGGCCGGCCTGCTGCATCCCGGCATCGCGCTGAGCGGCCAGGTGGCGGTCGACGACACGCCGGTGGACGTGGACGCGGTGCTGCAGGAAGTCGAGGACGTGCGCCTCGAAGAAGAAGCGCGCCAGCGCTATCTGCAAAGCGCCGGGTAAGCCTGGCCTGCATTCTGGTCTGAATAGTTTTTACAAAGATTCGTGGGCGTCACCCTGTAAGCCGCGCGCCGCTGGTGCTAATCTGAAAGCGCGAGGCCGCCCGGCGCAAGCGCGCGGGCCCGGCCGGACACGCCCGCCGGCGCGCGGGCGTGGTTGCAGATCAAGGCTGCAAATCCCTTCGGACGGAACAAGGAGTGGGTGATGAAGACCGCACGGCAGGTTCTGGAATCCAAGCCAACCCAGGCTATCTACAGCATTACGCCCGGCGCCACGGTGTATGCCGCGCTGCAACTGATGGCGGAAAAGGGCATCGGCGCGCTGCTGGTGATAGAACAGGGCGATATCGTCGGCATCCTCAGCGAACGGGACTACGCGCGCAAGGTGATCCTGATGCAGCGCACCTCGCGCGAGACCTTCGTGCGCGACATCATGACCTCGGCGGTCATCTACGTGCGCGCCGACCAGAGCACCGACGAATGCATGGCGCTGATGACGCAGCACCGCCTGCGCCACCTGCCCGTGATGGACGGCGACAAGCTGATCGGCATGCTGTCCATCGGCGACCTGGTGAAGGACATCATCTCCGAGCAGAAATTCATCATCGAGCAGCTCGAGCACTACATCAGCGGCAGCGTGCATCCCTAGCACGGCGCCAGCGCGCGCGGCCGCCGCCCGGCCACCCGGGCGCGGCTGCGGGTTCCGCGCAACACTTTCCCCTCGATTCCCGCTGAATCCGGTACGCCGCCTTCTGCGCGCAATGCCGCGCAACCCCGCCGCGACGTGGCCGCAAAACGCGCCAACCTCGGCCAACCCGCTTCGTCCGGCCGCTTCCCAAGCTCGCAAAGCGAGTTAGCGCCGCACTTGATATTCAGTATCCGCATATAATTATGCGTACGCTGAATTAGGCCGGCCCGGCCTTGCAGGCGTGCCGGCAGTCTTCCGCCGGCACATCGCTTCACAAGCGCAGCACCGGGTACGCGCCATTTCGACGGAACTCCATGTTGCGGCCATGTTCGCTGCTGTACGACGGCAAACGCCACTTGTTGCCGGCCGTTCGGCGCAACCGGCCGTCCGGCTTACGCGTCCCTGCCCCGCCCCCGATGTCTGCCTCCGCTTCCGCCGCCGCCACGCCCGCCCTGAGTCACCAGGACATCATGCGCGTGATCGGCGGCATCATCCTGTGCATCCTGCTTGCCTCGCTCGACCAGACCGTGGTCATCCCCGCGGTGCCGGCCATCGCCAACGACCTGAACGGCTTCGGGCGCCTGTCGTGGATCGTCACGGCCTACCTGATCACCTCCACGGTTTCCACGCCGCTGTACGGCAAGCTGTCCGACAGCTACGGCCGGCGGCGGCTGCTGATGCTGGCCATCGGGCTGTTCATCCTGGCTTCGGTGGCCTGCGCGATGGCGGCGTCGCTGGAGCAGCTGATCCTGTTCCGCGCCTTGCAGGGCATCGGCGGCGGCGGGCTGATGTCGCTCGCGCAGGCGGCCATCGCCGACGTGGTGGCGCCGCGCCAGCGCGGGCGCTACCAGGGCTACCTCGCCACGGTGTGGGCGGTGGCGTCGATCGCCGGCCCGCTGGTGGGCGGCTGGACCTCGGACCACCTGTCGTGGCGCTGGCTGTTCTGGATCAACGTGCCGCTCGGCATGCTGGCCATGTTCATGTGCCACCGCGGCCTGAGCCAGCTGCAGGTGCGCGGCGGCCCGGCGCGCGTGGACTGGGGCGGCGCGCTGCTGCTGACGGTGTCGATCGTGGCCTTCCTGCTCGGGATGAGCTGGGGCGGCGACGTCTATGACTGGCTGTCGCCGCAGATCGCCGGGCTGGCGCTGCTGGCCGCGGCGGCGCTGGCCGGGCTGGTCTGGCAGGAGCGCCGCGCGGCGGATCCGATGCTGGCGCCGCGCCTGTTCGGCAACCGCGCCTATGTGCTGGGCGTGGCGGCTTCCGCCATGGCGGCGCTCAATATCTTCCTGTGCATCTTCGCGCTGCCGCTGCATTTCCAGCTGGTGCGCGGCGCCGGCGCGGCGCAGTCGGGCCTGCTGGTGGTGCCGTTCCTGCTGTCCACGGTGGCCGGCAACTTCGTGGTGGCGGGGCTGGCGCCGCGCCTGGGCCGCATGCGCGGCATCCTGACCGGCGGTTTCATCACCGCGGCGCTGGGCCTGCTGGGGCTGGTGGCGGTGTCGCCCGGCACGCCGGTGGCGCTGGAGCTGCTGGCCATGACGGTGGCCGGCGTGGGCCTGGGCATGACCATGGTCGGCACGCTGGTGAGCGTGCAGAACGTGCTCGAGCGCCGCGATACCGGCGCCGGCACCGGCGCGCTGCTGGTGGTGCGCTCGCTGGGCAGCGCTTTCGGCGGCGCGCTGGCGGGCACCCTGCTGACGCTGGCGTTCCACAATGCGCTGCATGCCTCGGGCCTGACGCAGGCGCTGGACCTGGGCGTGCTGCGGCATGGCAGCGAGGCGCTGGCCCGGCTTTCGCCGGCGGTGCGCGACACGCTGACCGGCGGCGTGGAGACCGGTTTCCGGCTGATCTTCGCGGTGGGCGCGCTGGCCGCCCTGCTGGCGCTGGCGATCGTGCGGCGCATGCCGGACGTGGAGCTGCGCAGCAGCGTGACCGAGCATGGCGCCGCGCTGGCGATGGACTGACGCGGCGCCGGCGCATCCGTTGCCGCGCGGCGGCGTAAACTACGCTCACCCTGACCCCGGAGTGTTTTCCATGCGCCGTCTTGCCGCCCCGCGCCCGCGCGCGCTGCTTTCCGCCGTACCGGCTGCCGTACCGACCGCCGCGCTGGCCGCCGCGCTGGCGCTGGCCGCGGCCGCCGCCGTCGTGGTGCCGCGCCCGGCGCGCGCCGCCGACGCGCCCGCGCCCGCCGCCCAGCCCGCGGGCGCCTGCCCGGCCGCGCTCGACTTCCGCTTCCCGCGCCTGCAGGACGAGGCGCCGCAGAACCTGTGCCAGTACGCCGGCAAGGTGGTGCTGGTGGTCAACACCGCCAGCTACTGCGGTTTTACCCCGCAGTACGAAGGGCTCGAAGCGCTCTACGCCAAGTATCGCGAGCGCGGCCTGGTGGTGCTGGGCTTCCCGTCCAACGACTTCTCGCAGGAGCCGGGCTCGTCCACGGAGATCGCGGACTTCTGCTACAACACCTACGGCGTCAAGTTCCCGATGCTGGGCAAGTCGCACGTGCGCGGCAGCGAGGCCAATCCCATGTACGCGCTGCTGGCCAGGGAGTCCGGCACCGCGCCGAAGTGGAATTTCTACAAGTATCTGATCGACCGCAACGGCCAGGTGGCGGGCAGCTTCAACAGCGCGACCAAGCCGGACGACAAGCAGTTCGTCGGCAAGATCGAGCAGTTGCTGAACGCCACGCGCTAACCGGGCCGGCGGCGCCCCATCGCGGCGTGCGCCAGCAGGTTGAGCACGGCAAAGCCGATGGCGGCCAGGCACACCGCCTGCCAGCCGCCCGCGGCCCACGCGGCGCCGGCGGCCAGCGCCCCGGCCGCGCCGCCGACGAAGAAGATGCCGACGAACAGGCCGTTGAGGCGCCCGCGCGCGGCGGCGTCCAGCAGGTTGATCTCGCGCCGGCCGAAGGTCTGGTCGGCGGTCACGCCCGCGTCCAGCACCATCGCGGCCACCACCAGCAGGCCGATCGCCGCGGCGCGGTGCGCCTGCGCGTCGAAGCCGAACCAGCCGCCGCCGGCCGCGCCCGCCAGCAGCAGCGCGGCCAGCACCGCCAGTTGCGCGGCGCCGGTGCCGGCGTGGCCATGCCCGCGGTCGCCCAGGCGGCCGGCCAGCGGCGCCGCCACCGCGCCCGCCGCGCCGGCCAGCGCGAACAGCGCCAGGCCGTGGCTGCCCAGCGCGAACGGCGGCTGCGCCAGCCGCAGCGCCACCGCCGTCCAGAACGCGCTGAAGGCCCCCATCGACAGCGCCGCCGTGAGCGCGTGCCGGCGCAGCACGGGCTGGCCGCGCAGCAGGTGCCACATCGAGGCGATCAGGCCGGCGTAGCGGTGCCCGCTGGCCGGCGCGCGGCGCGGCAGGCAGCGCAGCAGCACCGCCGCCAGCAGCGCGTCCAGCCCGGCCAGCACGGCATAGCAGGCGCGCCAGCCGCCGGCGCCGGCCAGCAGGCTGGCCAGCGGGCGCGACAGCAGGATGCCCAGCATCAGTCCGCTCATCACATTGCCGACCGCGCGCCCGCGCCGGGACTCGGGCGCCATCAGCGCGGCCAGCGGCACCAGCATCTGGATGGCGCAGGAGGCCGCGCCGGCCGCGGCCACCGCCACGAAGAACACCGCGCCCGACCACGCCGCCGCCGCCAGCGCCAGCATGGCCGCGCACAGCAGCAGCGTGCCGGCCACCAGGCGGCGGTTCTCGAGCAGGTCGGCCAGCGGCACCAGCAGCATCAGGCCGGCGGCGTAGCCGAGCTGCGGCAGCATCGCCACCAGCCCGCGCCAGGCGGGCGGCAGGCCGAGCGAGGCGCTGACCGGCCCGGTCAGCGGCTGGGCGGCGAACAGGTTGAGCACGATCACGCCGACCGCGGCGGCGAGGAACAGCGTGAGGCGCCCGGTCAGCTCGGGCAGGGCCGCCGCGGCCGGCTGGGCAACGGGTGTTTCGGCGAGGGCGGGACAGGACATGGCTTCTCCGGCAAGAGGGCCCGCGCCGGCGCGGCGCGCCAGGTTGGCATGCGCCGGCCGGCAGGCCCGGGCTGGCAATGTTAGGATTCGGCCATCCATGCGGCAATTGAAATATAGGGATAATCTTTATGCGGTTTTGTTTGGATATCCCGGATCGCGTCCCGGATCGTCTCCCCCGTCGCGCCCCATCTTGCCTGCCGCCCTGCCCGCCACGGCGCACCCACGGAACCCGCCATGAACACGCGTGACATCGAAGCCTTCATCGCCGTCGTCGAAGCCGGCTCGATGGTGCGGGCCGCCAGCCGCCTGCACCTGACCCAGCCGGGGCTGACGCGCCGCGTGCAGAGCCTGGAGGCGCTCATCGGCGTGGCCCTGCTGGACCGGCAGGCCAAGCCGCTGCGGCCGACCGCCGCCGGGCACGAGGTCTACGAGCTGGGCAAGCGCGTGCTGCTGGCCACCGACGACCTGATGTCGCGCGCGGCGCGCGGCGCCGAGGTGGTGGGCGAGCTGCGCCTGGGCATGCCGCCGTTCCTGTCCGACATGGCGCTCGACCTGCCCATCGACCGCCTGCGCGAGCAGTTCCCGCGGCTGACGGTGCGGGTCACGGCGGGCTGGTCGCCGGGCCTGCTGGAGCAGGTGGAAAGCGCGCGCCTGGACGCGGTCGCCGCGCTGCTGCCCGATGGCGTGGCGCCGCCCGCGCATCTGACCGCGCGCGAGCTGGGCCGCTACACCACGCAGGTGGTGGCCGCGCGCGGCATGCGCGTGCCGGCGGCGGGCCTGAGCCTGCGCGAGCTGTCCGGGCATGCCTGGGTGCTCAACCAGGACGGCTGCGGCATGCGCTCGGTGCTGCGCCGCGCGCTGGACGCGGCGCACCTGCCGTTCAACGTGGCGGTGGAGGCGTTCGGCGCGGAGCTGCAGTTGTCGCTGGTGGCGCGCGGCATCGGCATCGGCGTGGTGACGCCCGAGGTGCTGGCGCGCAGCGCGCACCGCGATGCCGTGCAGGTGCTCGACGTGCGCGGCTTCCAGGCCGGCCTGACCGCCTGGCTGCTGCACGCGCCGCTGCCGCGCCGGCTGGGCGCGCCGCTGGCGCTGCTGTTCGACGCGCTGCGCGCGGAGATCGCGACGGCGCAGGCGGGCGGGTCCGGTGCCCGGGCGCCGGACGCCATGCGTGCCGCGGCAGCGCAGCCGGCGCCCGATTCCACCGCTCCTTGACCGGCGTCAAGCCGCCGCCGCGCCACCGTCGCTACTTTCGCCGCTTTGGGGAGAGACAAGAGCGATGGCCATCACGCTGTACGACGCCGGCGGGCACACCTGCCTGATGTTTTCCGACCTGGTCGAGGAAGAGCATGGCGAGGTGGTGCAGACCAACCAGTTCCTGGTGGTCGACCATGGCCACGGCGCGCTGATCGACCCCGGCGGCCAGATGACCTACGGCGAGCTGTACCTCGCCATCGGCCGCTACTTCCCGCCCAAGCAGCTCGACTACGTGCTTGCCTCGCACGCCGACCCGGACATCGTCGCCTCGGTCGGGCGCTGGCTTTCCGCCTCGGACAGCCGCATCGCGATCTCGCGCGTGTGGGCGCGCTTCCTGCCGCATTTCTGCCAGGCCGGCAGGACCGAGGGGCGCATCCTCGCCATCCCCGATGCCGGCATGCCGATCGCGCTCGGCCACAGCGCGCTGCTGGCGGTGCCGGCGCACTTCCTGCACTCGGAGGGCAACTTCCAGTTCTACGATCCGGTCAGCAAGATCCTGTTCTCGGGCGACCTCGGCGCGGCCATGACCAGCGCGCGCGAGGCCGGCGAGACGGTGCGCGACTTCGACGCGCACACGCGCGCCATGCTGCCCTTCCACCAGCGCTACATGAGCGGCAACCGCGCGTGCCGGCTATGGGCCAACATGGCGCGCGGGCTCGACATCGAATGGATCGTGCCGCAGCACGGGCCGTCGTTCCGCGGCAAGGCGATGGTGGCGCAGTTCATCGACTGGGTGGCCACGCTGGCCTGCGGGCTGGACCTGCTGAGCCAGGACGACTACCGGCTGCCGCCCTTGTAGCTGCCCTTGTAGCCGTCCTTGTAGCCGCCCTTGCCCGCGGCGCCGGCCCGACGCCGGCGCGGCCACCCCGGCCGCGCCCCGCCGGGCTCAGTCGCGCGCCAGCCCTTCGGCCACCAGCGCCTCGTGCACGCGGGGCCGCGCCGCCACGCGCGACAGGTAGGCCTGCAGCGCGGGGTACGGGTTCAGCGGCATGTGCAGGACGTTGGCCCAGTTGACGATGGCGAAGCAGTACGCGTCGGCCACGCCGAACTGCCCGCCGGCCAGGTACTCGCGCGTGGCGAGGTGGCGGTCGAGCTCGGCGAAGCGCAGCGCCACCTTGGCCTGGCACGCCGCGCGCGTGCTTTCGGCGGTTTCCTTGTGCCACAGCCACGGGCTGAACACCTTGTGCAGCTCGGTGGAGACCAGCGTGAGCCAGCCAACGGCTTCCAGCCGCGCCACCGTGCCGGCCGGCGGCAGCAGCGCGGCGGCGGGCGCGAGGTCCGCCACGTACTGCAGCAGCGAGGCGGCCTCGGTATGGCGCGAGCCGTCGTCGAGCTGCAGCATCGGCACGTAGCCGCGCGGGCTGACCGCGTAGAAATCGGTGCTGCCGTTCTCGGCCTCGGCCAGCGTGTGCGTGGCGAGGTCGACCCTGGCCAGCGTGAACGGCAGGCCCGCTTCGCGCAGCGCGATATGGACGGCGAGAGAGCAGGCACCGGGCGTGTGGTAGAGCTTCATCGGGATGTTTCCTCCGGGAGGGTTCGGGGTTTGCCGCCACCGCTTGTGACGGGCGTGCAGGCAGTCTAGGATTGCGGATATGCAATCGCAATGCGCGCGGCTGCAAGTAATCAATGCGGATTTGCAATGCCCTATCAGCTCACTTCCCCGGATCTCGACATCGTGCTGGCGCTGGTGCGCGGCTCGACCCTGGCCGAGGCCGGGCGGCGGCTCGGGCTCGACGCCTCCACCGTGTTCCGCGCCCTGCAGCGCATCGAGAAAGGCCTGGGCCGGCGCCTGTTCGAGCGCAGCCGCGCCGGCTATCTCGCCACCGAGCTGGCGCAGCAGTTCGCGCAGCACGCCGAGCGCATCGAGGCCGAGCTGGAAGCGGCGCGCGCGCAGGCGTCGGTGAGCGCGGGCACGGTCACGGGGCTGGTGCGCATCACCACCACCGACACCGTGCTGCACGGCATGGTGCTGCCGGCGCTGGCCCCGCTCGGGCGCGCCCATCCCGGCCTGAGCTTCGAGCTGACCGCCACCAACGAGCTGGCCAGCCTGACCCGGCGCGATGCGGACATCGCCGTGCGCGCCACGCGGCAGCCGCCCGACCACCTGATCGGCCGGCGGCTCGGCCCGCTGCGCGTGGCGGTGTTCGCTTCGCGCGAACTGCTCGCCGCGGCCGGCGTGGCCCCGCCGCGCGGCGGCGGCGCGGCGCTGGCGGCATTGGCCGCCCTGCCCTGGAGCGCGCCCGACGACGCCATGCCCGACCACCCCTCGGTGCGCTGGCGCCGCAAGCACCTGCCGCGCGTGTCGCCGCAGTACCGCGTCAACAGCATCGCCGGCGTGGTGGAGGCTATCGAAGGGGGACTCGGCATCGGCATCATCTCGCTGATGATCGGGCGCCGCAGCGGCCGGCTGGTGCAGCTCACCGGCCCGCTCGACGAATGCGACACCGACCTGTGGCTGCTGACCCATCCCGAGTCGCGCCACCTGCGCCGCATCGCCACCGTGGTCGGCCATCTCGCCGAGCACGTGCGGCTCGACGAGTAGGCGGGCCGCGGCCAATGCGGATATGCTGCGCCGGTGGGCCGGGCCGGATAGCCAGGGATCCGCCGGCCGTTCCGCCACTAAAGGCCAAGCAAAGGAGAAACGATGAAACTGGTACGTGTTGGCAAACCGGGCGCCGAGCGCCCGGGACTGATCGATGCCGAGGGGCGCGTGCGCGACCTGTCCGGCGCGGTCGACGGCCTCGGGCCGCAGCAACTGTCGGCCGAGGCGCTGGCGAAGCTGGCCGCGCTGGACCCGGCCACGCTGCCGGTGGTGCAGGGCGAGCGCTTCGGCGTGCCCTGGACCGGCATCGGCAAGATCGTGGCGATCGGCCTGAACTACGCCGACCATGCCGCCGAGGCCGGCATGCCGCTGCCGGCCGAGCCCATCGTCTTCCTCAAGGCGAACAGCTCGCTCAACGGCCCCGACGACGCGGTGATGCTGCCGCGCGGCTCCGTGAAGACCGACTGGGAGGTGGAGCTGGGCGTGGTGATCGGCAAGACCGCGCGCGACGTCTCGCGCGAGGAGGCGCTCTCGCACGTGGCCGGCTACTGCGTGGTCAACGATGTCTCCGAGCGCGAGTTCCAGATCGAGCGCGGCGGCACCTGGGACAAGGGCAAGGGCTGCGACACCTTCTGCCCGGTCGGCCCGTGGCTGGTCACGCGCGACGAAGTGGCCGACCCGCAGGCGCTCGGCCTTTGGCTGGAGGTGAACGGCGAGCGCGTGCAGAAGGGCAGCACCGCCACCATGGTGTTCGACGTGGCCACGCTGGTGAGCTACGTCAGCCGCTTCATGACGCTGCACCCGGGCGACCTGATCTGCACCGGCACGCCGCCGGGCGTGGGCATGGGCTTCAAGCCGCCGCGCTACCTCAAGGCCGGCGACCGCATGCGGCTCGGCATCGACGGGCTGGGCGAGCAGGCGCAGTCGGTGGTGGCGTACGCCAGGGGCTGAGCAGCGGCGCGCAGCACGGAAAAGGGCGGCCGCGATGGCCGCCTTTTTCATGGCGAGGGCGCTTGTACCGCCGGCGGCACCCGCGCTTGCGGGCCCCCGGCGGGGAAAACCGCCGGGCCTGTGATTGCCGCCGCGGGCCGCGAGTTCCCGCTGTGATCCCCGGGCGTGCGAACCGTCCCCCGTTCGCAACACTTGGCGGCCGATTTCGCTACAAAGGGTTAAACCGTTTGCGCTCCGCAGCCAGCGTGAAATACTGTTTTCAATACGTCTCGAAAACGAGCCCGCCATGTCAGAACATGCCCCCGAACTGATGGAGTCACTGCTCGCCGACTCCGATCCCGCTTCCCCCTCCGCGTCTCCCGGTTCTCACGGTTCTCACGGTTCTTCCTCCGACTCCCGCTCCGGCCGTTTCTGCGAACTCGCCGACACCGCCGACAGCCGCGCGGAACTCGAAGCCATCCGCCACAGCATTCACCAGCACCCGGAACTCGCCTTCGACGAAGTGCGCACCGCCGAGCTGGTCGCCAGCCAGCTCGAAGGCTGGGGCTACGAGGTCACGCGCCATGTCGGCGGCACCGGCGTGGTCGGGCGCCTGCGCCAGGGCGACAGCCCGCGCACGATCGGCGTGCGCGCCGACATGGACGCGCTGCCGATCCACGAGCGCACGGGCCTGCCTTACGCCAGCCTCAACGCCGGCAAGATGCACGCGTGCGGGCACGACGGCCACACCACCGTGCTGCTCGGCGCGGCGCGCCAGCTCGCGCGCACGCGCAACTTCAACGGCACCGTGCACCTGATCTTCCAGCCCGCCGAGGAAATCGGCGCGGGCGGCGGCGCCGAGCGCATGCTGGCCGACGGCCTGTTCGAGCGTTTTCCGTGCGATGCGATCTTCGGCCTGCACAACCATCCCGGCGTGGAGTCCGGCACCTTCATGTTCCGCACCGGGCCGTTCATGGCCGCGTGCGATACGGTGTCCATCACCATCCGCGGCAAGGGCGGCCACGCCGCGCGCCCGCACCAGTCGATCGACCCGATCCTGGTGGCCGGCAGCCTGGTGATGGCGCTGCAGAGCATCGTCTCGCGCAACGTCGATCCCAACGAGACCGCGGTGGTCACCATCGGCACGCTGCACGCCGGCCACGCGCCCAACGTGATCCCGGAAAGCGCCAAGCTCGAGCTGAGCGTGCGCTCGTTCAACCCGGACGTGCGCCGCACGCTGGAAGCGCGCATCACGCGGCTGGTGACCTCGCATGTGGAGGGCTACGGCGCCACCGTGGAGATCGACTACATCCGCGGCTACCCGGTGCTGGTCAACAGCGAGCGCGAGACCGAGTTCGCGCGGCAGGTGGCCGAGGAACTGGTCGGCCCGGACAAGGTGGTCGGGCATTTCCCGCTGATCGCCGGCAGCGAGGACTTCGCCTACTTCCTGCAGCGGCGCCCGGGCTGCTTCGTGCGGATGGGCAACGGCACCGGCCAGCCGCTGCTGCACAACGCCGGCTACGACTTCAACGACGAGAACCTGACGATCGGCGCGGCGTACTGGACGCGGCTGGTGGAGCGCTATCTGGCGTGAAGGCTGGCGCCGCCGGCCGCGGCGCGATTCGGCCGGCGCGATTCGGCGGCGCGGTTTTGTGCGAATTTCGCTATTAACGGCCGTACTTACATCAGCACGATCCGGGCCCGGCACCTGCGCCGCCGTGCCGCCGTGCCGCACCGCGCCGCGCCGCGCCGCGCCGCTTTCGCGGCCATGCCGTGCCCGTCGGCCCCGGGTTCCCCGAAGCTATCTGAAGAAGCTGCTCGGCGGCACGCCGAACTGCTTGCGGAACATCGTCGAGAAGGCGCTCGGGCTGTCGTAGCCGAGGTCCAGTGCCACGTCCACCACCTTGGCCCCCGCGGCCAGTCCTTCCAGCGCCGCCAGCAGCCTGGCCTGCTGGCGCCACTGCCCGAACGTCATGCCGGTCTCGCGCGCGAACCTGCGCTGGATGGTCCTGGGGTCCATGCCGAGCCGCGCGCCCCACTGCGCCAGCGTGAGCGCCGTATCGGGCGCGCCGACGATGGCCTCGCAGATCTGGCGCAGGCCGGCGTCGGCCGGGCGCGGCAGGTGCAGGGGCAGGGTGGGCACCAGCATCACTTCGTCCAGCAGCAGCCGCATCAGGCGCCCGTCGCGCGAGTCCGCGGCGTAGGGGATGGGAATGTCGATGGCGGCCAGGATCAGCTCGCGCAGCAGGGGGCTGATGCCCAGCACCGTGCAGCGCGTGGGCAGGTCGGCGGTGGCGTCGGGCCGGATGTAGGCGGTGCGCATGCGCACGTGGCCGACCATGCGGATCCAGTGCACGGTGCCGCCCGGCATCCACATCCCGCGCGTGGGCGGCACGATCCACTGGCCCTCGGCGGTGGCGACCACCATCACGCCGTGCACGGCGTGGACCAGTTGCGCGTGCGGGTGCTGGTGGGGCTTGGTGACGTGGCCGGGCAGGTAGTCGGCCGCCATCGCGGTGACGGGCATGGGGCCGCGGTCGTAGCGCAGGTAGGCCGGCGCGGCGCTGTAGGTGTCGGCGCGGTCCTCGGCATGGGCGGGAAGGTAGGGGGGGAGATGGGACGGATCGAGGGGATCGAGGGGATCGGGGGCAGCGGGCGGCGCCACGGCGGGCGGCGTATCCGGTGCGCCACCCGCGCGCGCGCGGGTGGCGGAAGGGCGGCTGCGCCGGGCGGCGGCGGCAGGGGCGGCAGCATTGGCGGGACGCGGCATGTCCGTTTCTCCAAGGTTCTGGCCCTATTCTCGCAGGACAGACGCAATCGCGCCAATTAGCATGGCCGCTAGATTCCCAATCTGTTTTTTCTCTCCAGCCCCCGACTCCATCATGAGCAGCCGTATCGATACCGCGCCAGGTGGCGCGACCGCCTCGCCGCAGGGCCAGGCGCAGCCTTCCCACAGCACGCAGTCCGCCGAGCGGACCGGTTTCCGCGTGCTGTCGGCGATCAGTTTTTCGCATTTCCTCAACGACATGATCCAGTCGCTGATCCTGGCCATCTACCCGATGCTCAAGGGCGGCTTCAACCTCAGCTTTACGCAGATCGGCCTGCTGACGCTGACGTACCAGATCACGGCGTCATTGCTGCAGCCGCTGGTGGGCCTGTACACCGACAAGCATCCCAAGCCGAAGTCGCTGCCGATCGGCATGGGCTTCACGCTGTGCGGCCTGCTGCTGCTGTCGGTGGCGCCGACCTACGGCGTGCTGCTGGTGGCCGCCGCGCTGGTGGGCACCGGTTCGTCGATCTTCCATCCGGAGTCGTCGCGCGTGGCGCGCATGGCCTCGGGCGGCCAGCATGGCCTGGCGCAGTCGATCTTCCAGGTCGGCGGCAACGCCGGCAGCGCGGCGGGCCCGCTGCTGGCCGCGGCGATCGTGCACCGGCAGGGCAACCTCGCGTGGTTCTCGGTGGCGGCGCTGCTGGCCATCGCCGTGCTGTGGCAGATCGGCGGCTGGTACGGCCGCGAGCTGGCCCACGCCGCGCGCAAGCGCAAGGCGGCCGCCGCGGTCTCGCCGCTGCCGCGCAGCACCGTGGTGCGCGCCATGGTCGTGCTGATGCTGCTGGTGTTCTCCAAGTACTTCTACATGGCGAGCCTGAACACCTACTACACCTTCTACCTGATGGAGCGCTTCGGCCTGGAGCGCCAGAGCTCGCAGATCTACCTGTTCGCCTTCCTGTTCGCGGTGGCGGCCGGCACCATCCTGGGCGGCCCGATCGGCGACCGCATCGGCCGCAAGCGCGTGATCTGGGCGTCGATCCTCGGCGTGGCGCCGTTTACGCTGATGCTGCCGCACGCCAACCTGTTCTGGACCGGCGTGCTGTCGTTCATCATCGGCTTCATCCTGGCCTCGGCGTTCTCGGCCATCCTGGTGTTCGCGCAGGAGCTGATCCCCGGCAAGGTGGGCATGGTGTCCGGCCTGTTCTTCGGCTTCGCCTTCGGCATGGGCGGCATCGGCGCCGCGGTGCTGGGCACGCTGGCCGACGCGCACGGCATCGAGGCGGTCTACCGGCTATGCGCTTTCCTGCCGCTGCTGGGCCTGCTGGCGGTATTCCTGCCTGACCTGGGCGGGCGCAAGAAGGCGGCCTGACGGACCGCTTCCCGGCCCGGCTTCCCGCCGGGGCCGGGCCGCGCTTCGGCGCCGCGCGCCTGCCGCCGCACAAAGCGGGCTTCACTCCGCGCGCGCGCCTTCCTACACTGGCATGACCATGCCAGCGAAGCCATCCCCCGACGCCGTCCCCGTTCCGGCCGTGCTCGACGCCAGCCACGCCGCGCTGTTGCGCCGGCGGGTGTCCGTCAACGCCGCCACGCGCGACGCGGCCGGCGTGCCGCACCTGATGCGCGCGGTGGGTTACCGCGTGGACGCCGATTTCCGCTGCGTGACGCTGTTCCTGAACCGCGCGCAGTCGCGCCAGTTGCTGGCGGACATTGAAGACAATGGCGCCATCGCCGTGGTCTTCAGCGAGCCCACCACCCACCACACGCTGCAGCTCAAGGGTTTCGACGCGCGCGCCGTGCCGCTGCGGCCGGACGATCCCGCGCGCGTGGCGGCCTACCGCGAGACGCTGGCCGACGAAATCGCGGTGCTGGGGTTCGAGCGCGCGCTGGTGTACGCCCTGCTGGCCTGCACCGGGGACAGCCTGGCGGCGGTGGCCTTCACGCCGTCGCTGGCGTTCCGGCAGACCCCCGGCGTGCATGCCGGGCAGGCGCTTGGCGGGGAGGCGCCATGAGCGCGCCGCGCGCCGCGGCCGCGCTCACCGCCGCCGACATCCGCGATTGCCTGGAGGGCGTGATTCCCGGCGTGATGGCGACCTGCGCGCCCGACGGCACGCCCAACGTAGCCTACCTCTCGCAGGTGCAGTTCGTCGATGCCGGCCACGTGGCGCTGTCTTTCCAGTTCTTCAACAAGACGCGCGAGAACGTGCTGGCCAACCCGCAGTGCACGGTGCTGCTGATCCACCCGGAAAGCGGCGCCCTGTACCGGCTCTCGCTGCGCTACCTGCGCACCGAGACCGGCGGGCCGCTGTTCGAGAACATGAAGGCCAAGCTGGCCGGCATCGCCTCGCACTCCGGCATGAGCGACGTGTTCGTGCTGCGCGGCGCCGACATCTATCGGGTGGAGGCCATCGAGGCCGTGTCGGACGGCATCGCGGCGCCGCCGCCGCGCGCCCGGCGCCACCTGCTGCCCGCGCTGCGCGCCAGCGCCGCGCGCCTGGCGGCCTGCACGGAGATGGGGCAGCTGTTCGATGCGGCGATGGACTGCCTGGGCGGCGAGTTCGGCATCGATCACGCCATGCTGCTGATGCGCGACGAATCCGCCGCGCGGCTCTACACCGTGGCCAGCCACGGTTATGCGGCGTCCGGCGTCGGCTCGGAGATCGCCGTGGGGCAGGGCGTGATCGGCGTGGCGGCGCGCGAGCGGACCCCGATCCGCATCGCCCACATGACCTCGGACCGCAGCTATGGCCGCGCCATGCGCGACAGCGTGGCGGCCAGCGGCTGGTCGGACCGGCTCGACACCGAGATCCCGCTGCCGGGCCTGCCCGCGCCGGGCAGCCAGCTCGCGGTGCCGGTGTGCGCCGGCGGCACGCTGCTGGGCGTGCTGTTCGCGGAGAGCGAGCGCGAGCTGCGCTTCTCCTATGACGACGAGGACGCGCTGGCCGCGCTGGCGTCCCAGCTCGGCCAGGCCATGCGCGCGCTGCAGGCCTGCGCCGACGCCGACGTGGCCGAGCCGGCGGCGGCGGCGCCGGCCCCCGGCCCCGCCGCCGGCGCCGTGCCGGTGAGCGTGCGCTACTACGAGGCCGACGGCAGCGTCTTCCTCGACCAGGACTACCTGATCAAGGGCGTGGCCGGCGCCATCTTCTGGAAGCTGGTGGGCGAGCACGCGCAGGACGGGCGCAGCGCCTTCAGCAACCGCGAGCTGCGCCTGGACCCCGCGCTCGGCCTGCCCGACATCAGCGACAACCTGGAGGCGCGGCTGGTGCTGCTGGCGCGGCGGCTGGTGGAGCGCGCCGCCTGCGTGCGCATCGAGAAGACCGGGCGCGGCCGCTTCGCGCTGCGGGTGGCGCGGCCGCTGCGGCTCGAGCGCATCGGCTAGCCCCGCGGCCGCGGCCATGGCTCAGGCCGCCACGCTTGCCAGCCCCGGCCCCGCCGGCAGGCCCAGCGCGCGCGCCAGCTTCATCCATTCCGGCACCGGCAGCACCGCGCGGCACATCTCGAGCATGCCCGCGAAGGCTTCCGGGGCATGGTCGCGCATGCCGGACAGCATCAGCGCGCGCTCGGCGGGCGTGACGTTGGGCAGCATCCAGCGCGCCATCATGCCGATGGTCTCCGGCGGCAGCGACGCCACGATGCGGTTCTCCACCCCGGCCAGCCCGGCGTCGTCGCAGGCGGCCCACAGCACGGCGTTGTGCTCGGTTTCCTCCACGTTCATGTGCACGAAGTTCTCCGCCACGAACAGCGACAGCTTGCGGTACAGGTCGCGCGCATAGGCGGCGCGCGCGGCGTGCGGCAGCGCCTGCAGGATGTCGGCCATGGCGCCCAGCGCGGCGATATGGGTCACGTGTTCCGCGTGCTCGTGCTCCACGCGGCGGGCCGAGCCCGGCATGCCGGCTTCCATCGCCGGGTGCACGAAGCGGTCTTCCGTATGCAGGTGATGCTCGCAGGCCGACAGCAGCTCGCGCAGCTGGTCGAGCGTGGCGCGCAGCTCGGTGTCGTCGTCGGTGTCGGCGCGGCCCACGCGCAGCAGCGTGTCGGCCATGAAGGCGCGCAGCGCCTTGTGGATGCGTGCGTAGATATCGAAGCGCGGCGCCGTCGCGGCGCCGTGGAGGTTGCCCTGGACTTCCATGATGAATCGTTCCCCTGTGTGGTGGCCAAGCGGCCGTCTGTGGCCCGGCGCGGGGCCGCCGGGTGTCGGCGGCGGCGCAGGCATCGCGGGACAGCGAGTGGTCGCCGCGTGAGAGCCAGTCTAGGAAGGGGAGGACAGGGCGGTTCGTAAATCTTGGTTCAGGAAACCTTAACTGTTTCTTAAACGGGAGTGATGCCGGCGGCGCACCGCCCGCCGCCGGCATCTCCGGAGCCGGGCTTACTTGCCGGCCTTGTCCTGCGACACGTCCATGATCATGCGCGTGAGCAGGTACAGGCGCGGCGTGACCGAGTTGAGGTCCACGTACTCGGCGTCGTTCGAGTGCGCGCCGAAGCCGCGCAGGCCGAAGCGCTCGATCACCGGTGCCTTGGTCGCCGCGGCGGCGAAGGCCGCATCGGTGCCGCCGCCTTCGGCGGTGTCATAGACCAGCAGCTTCTCGCCGATCTCGCCGTACACGCCTTGCGCGTGCGCGGCCAGCTTGCGCGCCGCGTCGGTGACTTCGAGCGGCGGGCGGCGGCGCTCGAACTTCACCTCGACGCGGGTATCGGGGATCAGCTGCTTCTTCACGCGTTCCTGCAGCGTGTGTTCCAGGCCGTCGTAGTCGGCGGTGCGCAGCACGCGCACGTCCGCCTGCGCGGTGGCGATGGCGGGGATCACGTTGCGGTTGGTGCCGGCCGACGAGACCGTCCAGTTCACCTTGAGGCCGGTGTCCGGGTTGGACAGGTCGCGCATCTGCAGGATCTGGTGCGAGAGCTCGTACAGCGCGTTGCGGCCCTGCTCGGGCGAGCTGCCGGCGTGCGAGGACTTGCCGTGCACGGTCAGCGAGATCGCGCCGATGCCGCTGGTGGCCAGCGACAGGCGGTCGCCGGTCACGCGCGTGGCCTCGCACGAGAACACCGCGTCCTGCTGGCTGCCCATCCTGGTGAGCATGGCGCGCGCGCCCGGCGAGCTGATTTCCTCGTCGCCGTTGATCAGCACGGTGAGGGTGCCGTAGTCCTTGAAGCCCATCTTCTGCAGGATCGCCACGGTGTGCAGGATCACCGCCACGCCGTTCTTGTCGTCGGCGATGCCCAGGCCATAGGCGCGCTCGCCGTCCACGCGGAACGGCTGCTGCGCCAGCATGCCGCGCAGGTAGACCGTGTCCATGTGGCCGATCAGCATGATGTTGCGCTTGCCGGTGCCCTTGAACTGGGCCATCACCATCTTGCCCACGTCCTTGGGCGTGTCTTCCATGCGGTAGACGTCGGTGGGCGCGATCAGCTGCGCGTCGCCGCCGAACGCGGCCAGGCGGTCGCGGATCAGCGCGGCGATGCGGTCCAGGCCTTCGATGTCCTTGCTGCCGGACTCGATCGAGACCAGGTCCTTGAGGGTGGCGATCAGCGCGGGCTTTTCCTGCTGCGACAACTGGTAGGCCGGCTCGACCGGCGCGGCCTGCGCGGCGCCGGCGCAGAGCAGGGCGGCCAGCATCAGGGACGGACGCAACGACGGACGCAGCGAAAGCCGGGCCGGCGGGCGGCGCGAGGACGCGCCCGGGCGCGGGCGAAGGGACAGGGGCATGCGGATGGTCTCCGGAGTGAGGGGGATGAAAAGCGAAAAGGGTAACAGCGTGGACGCCATCGCGGGCAGCATCGCAGACAAAAGGCAAAGCCGGTTGCAGGCTTCGTGCCAGGTCTGGCCGCGCCGCGGTCCCGTGCCGCGCCGGCGCGCCAAAGCGGCGCGGGAAAGTGGCTCGCGGAGGCGGCTCGCGGCGGCGGCGGAGGGGGGCGAACGAGCGGAAATGAAAGCCGCCCCGTTTTTGCGGCATCATGGCGGCATGACGTCCGTTGCGCCTCCCCCCCGTTCCAAGCCCGCGCCAGCCATCCGCGCTGCCTGCGGGCATTGCCTCGCGCTGGCCGCCGATGCGCGCCGGCGCGAGCCGCACGAGCGCCTGGCGCTCAAGCACACCGCGCCGCTGGTGAGCCAGAGCGCGGCCGGCGTGCCGTTCAGCATGCTGACCTTCACCTGCCGCGAATGCGGCACGGTGTGGCGGCTGTACGACCGCGCCAACGAACTGTTCGTGTCGTGGGTGCCGGAATGCGCGCTGGAACCCGGTCCCGCCGCGCGCGGAGACGCGCCGGCGATCGGCTAGAATCGGTGCTTCGCTTCCCATCTTCCCCGCTGTCCTCCCGCCACCGCCAATGTCCGCTTCCCGCCGAATTTTCCTGCTGGCCGCCGCCGTGTCCGCCGCCGTGGCGAGCCTGTCCGCTCCCGCCAGCGCCGCCGATGCCTATCCCTCGCGCCCGATCCGCCTGATCGTGGCGTATCCCACCGGCGGCATCAGCGATGCCGTGGCGCGCGCGCTCGGCGAGCGCCTGTCGGCGCAGATGGGCGGCTCGGTGGTGGTGGAGAACAAGGCCGGCGCCGGCGGCAGCATCGGCATCGACGCGGTGGCCAAGGCCGCGCCGGACGGCTACACGCTGGGCTTTGCCTCGACCAGCCCGCTGACCCTCAACCCGCACGTGGGCCACGTCAACTACGACCCGCAGCGCGACATCGCGCCGGTGATGAGCGTGATGTATTCGCCGGTGCTGCTGGTCGCCACCCCGAGCTTCGCCGGCAAGTCGTTCCAGGACCTGCTGGCGCAGGCCAAGGCCCGGCCCGGCTCGGTGCGCTGGGCCACCTCGGGCCTCGGCACGGTCGGCCACGTCATGCTGGAACAGGTCAAGTCCAAGGCGCAGGCCGACATGACCCTGATTCCTTACAAGGGCGCCGGCCAGCAGATGAACGACGCGCTCGGCGGCCAGTTCGAGGTGATGAGCACCAACGCCAGCCCCATGCTGACCCAGCACATGCAGGCCGGCCGCCTGCGCGCGCTGGCGGTGGGCGCGCCCCGGCGCATCGCCTCGATGGCTAGCGTGCCGACGCTGGCCGAACTCGGCTACCCCAAGGCCAACCTGACCTCGACCTTCGGCATCTTCGCGCCGGCGCACACGCCGCCGGCCATCATCGCCCGGCTGAACACCGAACTGAACAAGGCCCTGGCCGAGCCCGAGGTGCGCGAGCGCCTGCTCAAGGGCGGCGAGGTGCCCACCGGCGGCACCGCCGCGCAGTTCGCCGCGGCGATCCGCGCCGAGTACGACGACAACGCGCGCATCGTCAAGGAGGCCGGCATCAAGGCCGACTGAGCGCATCCGCCGGCGCCGGCGCGACCAGCTCGAGCCGGCACCCGGTCCCGTACACCGACGCCAGCCGCACGCCGTTGCGCGGCTGCAGCGCCAGCTTGGCGCGCAGGCGCGACAGGTGGCTGTCCAGCGTGCGCGAGCCGCGCGGCATCGCGCGCCGCCACACCGCCTGCTCGATGGCCTGGCGCAGCAACAGTTGCCCGGCGTGGCGGAACAGCAGCACCGCGAGCTCGAACTCCTTGGGCGACAGCCTGACCTGGATGCCGCCGACGAACGCGCGCCGCTCGTCCAGCGCGAAGCGGTAGGGGCCGAGCTCGAGCCGGCCCGGCGCCGCCGCCGGCAGGCGCCGCAGCAGCGCCTGCACGCGCGCCGCCAGCTCCGCGCCGCGCACCGGCGCGGGCACCACGGCATCGGCGCCCAGCGCGATGCATTCGGCGACGAGCCCGTCGCCGCCGCGCCCGCCCAGCACCATCACCGGCAGCGCCGCGCCCAGCGCGCGCCGTATCCACAGCAGCACGTCGCGCGCGGAAATGCCGGGGACCTCCCACGCCATCAGCAGCATTGCCCACGGCTCGCTGCGCAGCGCCTGCATCAGCGCGCCGCCTTCGCGAAAGCGCGCGGTGTCGTGCCCGCCGAGCGCGAGCGCCTGCTCCAGGCGCAGGGCCCGGGCCGGGTCGTCCTCCAGGATGGCGATCCTGGGGACGCTGCTGGCGATCCTGGGGATGCTGGCGACTCGCATGCGGCTTCTCCTGGCGCGGCAGGTGCGCCGCTCCGCCATGGTGGCGCGGCCGCCGCCGCGACGGAATGCGAAAACTCTCACGTGCCGGCCCGCCGCGCGGGCTTCTAATGAAGCCAGCCCCGCACATCGTCGGGCAGTTCCCCGGGGTGCCCGCCGCCCCGATCAACGCGAGACCGGCCAACTATGGGAATGAAGATCGCTTCACTGGAAGACCACCCCGCCGAGGCCGCCCTGATCCGGCGGATCCTGGGCGAGGCAGGGCACGACTGCATGACCTTCGGGCGCAGCCGCGAGATGCTGCTGCGCCTGCGCGAGGAAAACTTCGACCTGCTGCTGCTCGACTGGCACCTGCCCGACCTGTCCGGCAAGGAAGTGCTGACCTGGGTGCGGGCCAACCTCGACCGCCGCGTGCCGGTGATGTTCGTGACCGGCCGCAGCGCCGAGGAAGACATCGTCGACGGCCTCGCCACCGGCGCCGACGACTACATGCTCAAGCCGGTGCGGCGCGGCGAGCTGCTGGCGCGCACCGCATCGCTGCTGCGGCGCGCCTATCCGGAGCCCGGCAGCGGCTGCGCGCGCGTGGCGCTGGCCGGCTACGTGTTCGATTGCGCCGCGCGCACGGTGGTGCGCGGCGCCACGCCGCTCAGGCTCACGCCGAAGGAGTTCGACCTGGCCGTGCTGCTGTTCCGCAACGAGGGCCGCATCGTGTCGCGCGACCATATCGTGGCGGCGGTGTGGGGGCGCGAGATCTCGCCGCTGTCGCGCACCATCGATACGCATATGTCGCGCGTGCGCAGCAAGCTGGGCCTGGCGCCGGAGCACGGGCTGCGGCTGCTGCCGGTCTATACGCACGGCTACCGGCTCGAGCTGGTGCCGGCCACGGCGTGGGGGCGGCGCGAGGCCGGGTGAGGAAAGCAAGAAAGCCCCCGAAGGGGCTTTCTCGCGCGCTGCGACCTGAAGCGTCCCCGCGCCGGGCGGGGACGTGCCCGTGAAGGCAATCAGGCAATCAGCCAATCAAGCCGGGAACGATCAGAAAATGTGGCGGATGCCCACGGCTGCGCCGGTCTGGTTGTTCCTGCCCGGCAGTTCGGTCTTCGTGCCGCCGGTCAGCTTGTTGTAGTCCACGGTGCCGTAGACCTGGGTGCGCTTGGACAGCGAGTACTCGGCCAGCAGGACGCCGGTGTAGCGGTTGCCGGAGTTGTTGGCGACGCCGTTCGCGTCCTTGACGTGATCGCCGTAGAACACGCCGGTCAGCGCCAGCGCCGGGGTCAGCTGATAGGTCAGGCCCAGGTAGCCGATGATGTCCTTGCGCGGGTTGGCCGTGAAGTCGCCTGCCGGCACCGGGTTGGCGGTGCCCGCGGCCAGCGCGTCGCCGTTCAGGCTGGCGTCGACCGAACCGGTACGGTCCTTGCCGCCGACATAACCGACGAACACCTTGGCCGCGCCGATGCTGTACTTACCGGCAGCGCCCCACATTTGCTGCTTGTTGCCGTTGGCGTCACGGGTTTCCTGGAACACGGCGCCGACGCCGAACGGACCGAACGTGTACGCGGCGCGGGTGCCCCAGTATTGCGACGAGGTGAAGCTGCCTGCCTTCTCGCCGAAACCGTAGCTGGCGCCGACGTTCAGGCCGCCGAACTTGCCGTCGTAGCTGACCACGTTGTTGTTGCGGAAGTTGGTCAGGAAGAACGGCCAGGCGTTGCCCGTGTAGTTGCCGATGGTCAGCGGATCGTAGTCGCCGAAGAAGGTGAAGCCTTCGGTGTACTGGCGGCCCAGCTTGATGGTGCCGAAATCACCGGTCAGGCCCACATAGGCTTGACGACCGAACAGGCTGTTGTTCTGGTTGGCGCGGCCGGTATCCGGATCGAAGCCGTTTTCCAGCTGGAAGATCGCCTTCAGGTTGTTGCCCAGGGCTTCTGCGCCCTTGATGCCCCAGCGGCTGTTGGTGATGGCACCGTTGGTCAGCTGGAACTGGTTGTCGTTGGCACCGTTCGAGTTGCTGGTGTAACGGATGCTCTGGTCGACGATACCGTACAGGGTAACGGACGACTGAGCGTAGGCGCTGCCGGCCAGCAGCGTGCCAATTGCGAGGGTCAGGGCTGATTTCTTCATAGTGCTCCTTTTCTGTTCTGTCGTGTCCGCCGCCGGATCGCGGCAGCGGACGAGTCTACGTTTCGTGTAAACGCCGCGAAAATTTAACAAAACAGAAAAGATTAGGACACTAATGCGCGCTGTCGACTGCCTCTAAGCCGGTAAATGGTGCACAAACCGTTGTGACGCCGCGACAAATCGACATAATGGTGCAGCGCGAAATGACACTGGTGCAGCCTGTCTACCCCGCCACGGGAGGGCTTTCCGCGGCTGTCCCGATTCCAGCGTTCACTGAAAAGCCGGGGCCGCCGGAAGGCGCCCGAACAAGGCGCGCGCGCGTGGCGCCCGAAGAAGGCGTGCGCCGCCAGGAACGAAGCGTGGCAAGGCGGCCCGCCTTGCGGCATTCGTCACGGCGCAGCGGGTGGCTTATCGGCGGATCCGGCCGGCTAGCCTGGGATTCCGGGCACCGGCTAACCCTGCGGGATCTCGATCTTGACCTCCAGCACTTCCAGGTTGTCCTGGCGCTCGAGGCTCACGCGCAGGTCCTGGTCGCTGATTTTCACGTATTTGGAAATGACCGCGACCAATTCACGCTGCAGGGCGGGCAGATAATCGGCCGGCGCGGAATGGCCGGTGCGTTCGTGGGCGAGAATGATCTGGAGCCGCTCCTTGGCGACGGAGGCGGATTTCTTTTTCTCGCCGAGCAGGAAGGACAGAATCGACATGATGGCAGACCCTCCTTATTACTTGTTGCCGAAGATGCGAGAGAGCAGCCCCGGCTTCTGGTAATCGGTGAAACGCATCGGCTTGTCCTTGCCCAGAAAGCGGTCGACCACGTCGCCATAGGCGTCGGCCACGTCGCTGCCTTCCAGGTGGATCGCCGGCGTGCCCTGGTTGGACGCATGCAGCACCGCCTCGGACTCCGGCACCACGCCGATGAGCTTGATGCGCAGGATTTCCTGGATGTCGGTCAGCGACAGCATTTCGCCGCCATGCACGCGCTTGGGGTTGTAGCGCGTGATCAGCAGGTGTTCCTTGATCGGCTCGCCGCCTTCGCTGGCGCGCTTGGTCTTGGACGCCAGGATGCCCAGGATGCGGTCGGAGTCGCGCACCGAGGACACTTCCGGGTTGGTCACGACCAGCGCCTCGTCGGCGAAATACATGGCCAGCAGCGCGCCCGACTCGATGCCCGCGGGCGAGTCGCAGACGATGAACTCGAAGCCCATGTCCACCAGGCCATTGATGACCTTCTCCACGCCTTCCTTGGTCAGCGCGTCCTTGTCGCGCGTCTGCGAGGCCGGCAGGATGAACAGGTTCTCGCACTTCTTGTCCTTGATCAGGGCCTGGTTCAGGTTGGCCTCGCCCTGCACCACGTTGACCAGGTCGTACACCACGCGGCGCTCGCAACCCATGATCAGGTCGAGGTTGCGCAGGCCGACGTCGAAGTCGATCACGGCAGTCTTGTGGCCACGCAGGGCCAGGCCGGCGGAGAAGCTGGCGCTGGTGGTGGTCTTGCCTACGCCTCCCTTGCCGGAGGTCACAACGATGATTTTTGCCATGGCTCTTGGATCCAGTAATGGTTGAAGCTTGCGCTGCTGTGGTCTGTGCTCTGCGGCGGTGTCGGTTACTTCATCCGGAGCGGTTCGAGGATCAGTTTTTCCCCGTCCAGTCGTACCTGGGCGGGCTTGCCCAGCACGTCGGCGGGCAGGGACAGTTCGCCGGTGCGGTAGATGCCGGCGATGGAAAGCAGTTCGGGTTCCAGGCAGGTGCAGAAGATGCGCGCCTGGGCGTCGCCCTTGACCCCCGCCAGCGCGCGGCCGCGCAGCGGGGCATAGACATGGATGTTGCCCTCGGCGATGACCTCGGCGCCGTAGCTGACCAGGTCCAGGATCACCACGTCGCCGGCGGCGTAGACCTGCTGGCCGGAGCGCAGCGGCTTGTCGATCAGCATGGTCGGCACGCTGCGCGCGGCGGCGTCCGCCACCGTGGCGGCGACCGCCTCGGCCGTGGCCTGCGCCGGTTCGGGCGGGGTTTGCGCCGGTGCCGCGGCCGCTGCCTCGGCCGGCGCGCCCTCTTCGCGGCCGCCGCGCCGGCTGTGGCTGTCCAGCAGCGGCAGGCCGAAGGACGCCGCCCAGTCGCGCTGGGCCTCGCGCGCCACCACGCCGATGGCGCGGGCCTTGAGCTGGGCCAGGGTCTCGATCACCGTATCCAGGGCGATCCGCCCGTCGCCCTCCAGGCGGCGCAGATCCAGGGCGACGACATCGTTGGAAAAGAAATCGGGAGTCGATTCGAAGCGGGACAGAAGGTCGTCCCGCAGCGCTGCCATGTCGGCGGACTTGAGCGCGAGGAGGAGGGCGTCGACGTTGCCACTGCGCAGCTCGAAGCGTGGCGATTTCTTCTGGGACATAGTCGGTGACCGTGGAAATGGGACATTCTAACGTCAGCTGGAGGCAGAACTGTAACAAATACCCCGGCAAATCTTTCCAGTGCCGGATGGGGCGCGCCCCGCCGCGCCGCCGCCGCCCGCCGCGCACGCGACCGCACTCCGCCCCGGGCGCCGCGGCGGTCTCCCCCCACGGACCGCGCCCGCAACGCCCCCGCTCTTGTTACGATTGCGCCATCCGGACAAGGGAGTGCGCATGGGTGCGATCGTCAATAGCGTGGCTTACCGCGATGGCAAGCGGCTGGGGGATGTGTCGGTGGACGAGATCAGCGATGCCATCGCGGTGCCGGGCACCTTCGTCTGGCTCGGCCTGCACGAGCCGGACCTGCCGCTGCTGCGCAAGGTGCAGCAGGAGTTCGGCCTGCACGACCTCGCGGTGGAAGACGCCCTCGACGCACACCAGCGCCCCAAGCTGGAGACCTACGGCGACTCCATCTTCATCGTGCTCAACACCGCGCAGCTGGTCAACGAGGAAGTGGTGGTGGGCGAGACGCACCTGTTCGTGGGCCCGCACTACGTGGTGTCGGTGCGCCACGGGGCCAGCAGCAGCTACGCGCCGGTGCGCGAGCGCTGCGAGAGCGACCAGCGCGCGCTGGCCAACGGGCCGGGCTACGTGCTGTATGCGCTGATGGATTTCGTGGTGGACCACTACATGCCCATCGTCACCCGGCTCGAGGACGCCTTCGAGCAGCTCGAGCAGGGCATCTTCCGCGACGAGTTCGACCGCGCCGCCATCGAGCACCTCTACCACATCAAGCGCCAGGTCCTGCGCCTGCGCAACGCGGTCTACCCGATCGAGGAGATCTGCGCGCAGCTGATCCGGCTGCACGAGGAACTGGTGCCCAAGGAGCTGCGCGCCTACTTCCGCGACATCGAGGACCATGCCAGCCGCCTGGTGCGCACGCTCGACGTGGTGCGCGAGATGCTGACCACGGCGGTGCAGGTCAACCTCGCGCTGGTTACCGTGGGCCAGAACGAGATCGTCAAGCGCCTGGCCGGCTGGGGCGCCATCCTGGCCATTCCCACCGTGGTGTTCAGCCTGTACGGGATGAACTTCAGCTTCATGCCGGAACTGAAGTTCCACTATGCCTACCCGACCGTGATCGGCGTGACCGCGCTGGCCTGCGCGGGGCTCTGGCGCAAGCTGCACAAGTCGGGCTGGATCTAGCCGCCCGCCGGCCCGCCGCGCGCGCCGGCGGCCGTCTTTATATCTTCTTTACACCCCTCTCTTCCCTCTCTACCCCGTTTTTACCGCGCCATCCCTAACCTGCCATCTGTGAATCACTCACGGTGTTTGCCATGGACGGGATCTATTTCATTGGTTTGTTGCTGTTCGGCGCGCTGACCGGCGCGCTGCTGGCGCTGTGCGCCGCACTGGGCGGCAAGCCGCCGGGCGCGGCCGACGGCCCGCGCCCGGACGGCGCCGACGCGCGCCGCAAGGACAGCGCCGCCGACAGGAGGCTGTGATGGACTGGGCCGACCTGCTGGGCGGCGTGTTCGCCGTCGCTGTCTTCATCTACCTCCTGATCGCCCTGTTCAGGCCGGAGAAATTCTGATGTCAACCGAATTCCTGGGACTGCTCGTCCTCTACCTCGCCATCCTGCTGGCGCTCGCGCCGTTCTGCGGGCGCTATATCCGCCGCGCCATGGAAGACGGCAGCTACCGCGCCACCGCCTGGGGCCGGCCGCTGGAGCGCCTGCTGTACCGCATGGGCGGCGTGCGCGCCGACGCCGGCATGGGCTGGAAGCAGTACACGGTGGCGGTCATCGCCTTCAACCTGCTGGGCGTGGTGGCGGTGTACGCGCTGCAGCGCCTGCAGGCCTGGCTGCCGTTCAACCCGCAGGGCTTCGGCGCGGTCTCGCCGGACTCGGCCTTCAACACCGCCGTGAGCTTCGTCTCCAACACGAACTGGCAAGGCTACGCCGGCGAATCCACCATGAGCTACCTCACGCAGATGCTGGCGCTCACGGTGCAGAACTTCTTCTCGGCGGCCACCGGCATCGCCGTGGTGTTCGCGCTGATCCGCGGCTTCGCGCGCCAGAGCGCGGCCACCATCGGCAACTTCTGGGTGGACGTCACGCGCTGCACGCTCTACGTGCTGCTGCCGCTGTCGGCCGCCTTCGCCATGGCGCTGGTCAGCCAGGGCGTGATCCAGAACTTCGACGCCTACAAGGAGGTCGCGCTGGTGACGCCGGTCGAGTACAGCCAGCCCAAGGTGGACGCCGCCGGCCAGCCGGTGCTCGACGCCGCGGGCGCGCCCGTCATCGAGGCCATGAAGACCGACAGGCAGACGCTCGCCATGGGCCCGGTGGCGTCGCAGGAGGCCATCAAGATGATCGGCACCAACGGCGGCGGCTTCTTCAACGCCAACTCGGCCCATCCGTTCGAGAACCCGACCGAACTGACCGACCTGCTGCAGATGCTGGCCATCCTCCTGATCCCGGCGGCGCTGTGCTTCACCTTCGGCGAGATGGTCAAGGACCGCCGCCAGGGCGTGGCGGTGCTGGCGTCGATGACGGTGATCTTCGTGGCGATGGCGTGCGTGACGGCACTGTCCGAGCAGCAGGCCAACCCGGCGCTGGCGGGCCTGCCGATCGACCACGTGGCCAGCGCGCTGCAGGCCGGCGGCAACATGGAAGGCAAGGAAACCCGCTTCGGCATCGCCGCCAGCGCGCTGTTCGCCACCATCACCACGGCGGCCTCGTGCGGCGCGGTCAATGCCATGCACGACTCCTTCACCGCCATCGGCGGGCTGGTGCCCATGCTGCTGATGCAACTCGGCGAAGTGGTGTTCGGCGGCGTCGGCTCGGGCCTGTACGGCATGCTGGTGTACGCCGTGCTGGCGGTCTTCATCGCCGGCCTGATGATCGGCCGCACGCCGGAATACCTGGGCAAGAAGATCGAGGCCTACGAGATGAAGATGACCGCCGTGGCGATCCTCGTCACGCCGCTGCTGGTGCTGCTCGGCACCGCCGTGGCGGTGATGGCCGAGGCCGGCCGCGCGGGCGTGTTCAACCCCGGCACGCACGGCTTCTCGGAAATCCTCTACGCGCTCTCGTCGGCGGCCAACAACAACGGCAGCGCCTTCGCCGGGCTGTCCGCCAACACGCCGTTCTACAACGTGCTGCTGGCCGCGGCGATGTGGTTCGGCCGCTTCTGGATCATCGTGCCGATCCTTGCCATGGCGGGTTCGCTGGCGGCCAAGCGGCGGCTGCCGGCGACCGGCGGCACCATGCCCACCCACGGCCCGCTGTTCGTGGTGCTGCTGATCGGCTCGGTGCTGATGGTGGGCGCGCTTACCTATATCCCGGCGCTGGCGCTGGGGCCGGTGGCGGAGCAGCTGCAGGGCGCCGTGACCACGGCGGCAGGAAAGTAGCCGAGGGCCGCCCGCCCGCCGTGGACGACCACGCGGGCGGCTGCCCGGAGCAGATCAGCGTATTGCGGAGAAACGCATGCAACAAGAATCCATGGTGACGCGCGGCAAGCAGGCCGGCGCGGTACCGGCAAACACCAGTCCGGCAGCCCCTGCCGGCACCCCGGCGCAGGCCGCCCAGGCCGTCCACAAGGGCGGCGGCCACCAGCGCCCGCCGCGCGGCGGCATGTTCGCGCCCGAGCTGGTCAGGCCGGCCCTGCTCGACGCCGTGAAGAAGCTCGCGCCGCGCGACCAGCTGCGCAACCCGGTGATGTTCGTGGTCTACGTGGGCAGCATCATGACCACCATCCTGTTCCTGCGGGCCTTGTTCTCGCCCGCCAGCGCGGGCGGCGAGAGCGCGGGCTTCATCCTCGCGGTGACGGTGTGGCTGTGGTTCACCGTGCTGTTCGCCAACTTCGCCGAAGCGCTGGCCGAAGGGCGCAGCAAGCAGCAGGCCGAGGCGCTGCGCGGGCTCAAGACCACCGTCACCGCGAAGCTGGTCAAGGAAGGCCGGCGCGACTGGCGCGCCGCCGGCGCCACCGAGCCGCGCGCGGCCACCGCGCTGCGCCGCGGCGACGTGGTGCTGGTCGAGGCCGGCGACATGGTGCCCGGCGACGGCGAAGTGATCGAAGGCGTGGCCTCGGTCGACGAGAGCGCCATCACCGGCGAGTCCGCGCCGGTGATCCGCGAGTCGGGCGGCGACTTTTCCTCGGTGACCGGCGGCACGCGCGTGCTGTCCGACTGGATCGTGGTGCGCATCACCACCAATCCGGGCGAAAGCTTCATCGACCGCATGATCACCATGGTCGAAGGCGCCAGGCGCCAGAAGACCCCGAACGAGCTGGCGCTGACCATCTTGCTGGTGGGCCTGACCATCGTGCTGCTGCTGGCCACCGCCACGCTGCAGCCGTTCTCGGTGTACAGCGTGCTGGTGACCAAGGCCGGCATGCCGGTCACCATCACCGTGCTGATCGCGCTGCTGGTGTGCCTGATCCCGACCACCATCGGCGGACTGCTGTCGGCCATCGGCGTGGCGGGCATGAGCCGCATGATGGAAGCCAACGTGATCGCCACCTCGGGCCGCGCGGTGGAAGCCGCCGGCGACGTGGACGTGCTGCTGCTCGACAAGACCGGCACCATCACCCACGGCAACCGCCAGGCCGCGCGCTTCATCGCCGCGCCCGGCGTCGGCGCGCAGCAGCTGGCCGAGGCCGCCTGGCTGTCGTCGCTGGCCGACGAGACGCCCGAAGGCCGCAGCATCGTCACGCTGGCGCGCCAGCAGTCCGGCGCCGCCGCGCCCGACATCAGCGCGCTGCGCCCGATCTTCGTGCCGTTTACCGCGCAGACCCGCATGAGCGGCGTCGACGCGGGCGGGCGCAGCGTGCGCAAGGGCGCCGCCGACGCCGTGCGCAGGTACGTGACCGAGCGCGCCGGCAAGTTCCCCGACGCGGTGATGCAGGCCGTGGACGATGTGGCCCGCGCCGGCAGCACGCCGCTGGTGGTGGCCGAGTCGTTCGACGACGGCCACGGCGGCAGCGTGCGCGTGCTGGGCGTGGTCGAGCTCAAGGACATCGTCAAGGCCGGCATCCGCGAGCGCTTCGGCGAGCTGCGCAAGATGGGCATCCGCACCGTGATGATCACCGGCGACAACCGCCTCACCGCGGCCTCGATCGCCGCCGAGGCGGGGGTCGACGACTTCCTCGCCGAAGCCACGCCCGAGGCCAAGCTCAAGCTGATCCGCGACTACCAGGCCGAAGGCCGCCTGGTGGCGATGACCGGCGACGGCACCAACGACGCGCCCGCGCTGGCGCAGGCCGACGTGGCGGTGGCCATGAACAGCGGCACGCAGGCCGCCAAGGAGGCCGGCAACATGGTCGACCTCGACAGCAACCCGACCAAGCTGATCGAGATCGTGGAGATCGGCAAGCAGATGCTGATGACGCGCGGCTCGCTGACCACCTTCAGCGTGGCCAACGACGTGGCCAAGTACTTCGCCATCATCCCGGCCGCGTTCGCCACCACCTACCCGCAGCTCAACCTGCTCAACGTGATGGGGCTGGCCACGCCGGCCTCGGCCATCCTGTCGGCGGTGATCTTCAACGCGCTCATCATCGTGGTGCTGATCCCGCTGGCGCTGCGCGGCGTGGTGTACCGCCCGCTCGGCGCGGCCGTGCTGCTGCGGCGCAACCTGCTGGTCTACGGCCTGGGCGGCATCCTGGTGCCGTTCGTGGGCATCAAGATCATCGACATGATCCTGGTGCTGTTCGGCTGGACGTGAGCCATGCCCGCATCCCGGTCCAGGCCCGGGCCCTTGCCCGCGCCTGCGCACCCCACCCGCAAAGACATTGAACGGAGTCATCATGCCTACCCAAGCCACAGCCCCCCGCGGCGCCAATGGCCAGCCCGAAGCGCCCGCGCAGGGCGGCCTGCTGCGCCCGATGCTGACGCTATTCGTCGCGCTGTCGGTCATCACCGGCCTGCTCTACCCGGGCGTCGTCACCGGCCTGGCGCGCGTCGTGTTCCCGCACCAGGCGGCCGGCTCGCTGATCGTCAAGGACGGCAAGGCGGTCGGCTCGGAACTGATCGGCCAGCCCTTCTCGGACCCGAAGTACTTCTGGGGCCGCCTGTCGGCCACCGCGCCGATGCCCTACAACGGTGCCGCCTCGGTCGGCTCCAACTACGGCCCGAGCAATCCCGCGCTGGCCGACGCCGCGCGCGCGCGCATCGACGCGCTGCGCGCGGCCGATCCGGCCAACCAGGCGCCGGTGCCGGTGGATCTCGTCACCGCCTCGGCCAGCGGCCTGGACCCGCACATCAGCCCGGCCGCGGCGCAATACCAGGCCGCGCGCGTGGCGCGCGCGCGTGGCCTGCCGCTCGCGCGCGTGCAGGCGCTGGTGGCGGCCAACACCGACGGGCCGCTGCTGGCGGTGATGGGCGACCCGGTGGTCAATGTGCTCAAGCTGAACCTGGCGCTGGACGCGGAGAAGCCGTGACGGCCCGGGGTTTGCTCCCCTCTCCTGCCTGCGGGAGAGGGGCCGGGAGAGAGGCCGGGGGAGGGGCCGGGGGAGAGGGCCGGCGCGTCAATGGCCGCCGCGCCCGGCCGCGCGCCGCCGTGGCACAATCATCCGCATCCTCCCGCCTTGCGCGCACCTCACTTTCCCATGCCTGACACCGCCCCGCGGCCCGACCCCGATGCCCTGCTGCAACGCATGCAGGCGGAGGGCGAGCGCGCCGCGCGCGGCAAGCTGCGCGTGTATTTCGGCGCCTCGGCGGGCGTGGGCAAGACCTTCGCCATGCTGACCGCGGCGCGCGCGCTGCGCGAGCAGGGCAGCGACGTGCTGGTCGGGGTGGTGGAAACGCACGGCCGCGCCGAGACCGAGGCGCTGCTCGACGGCCTCGAGCGGCTGCCGATGAAGGCCATGCCGCACCAGAAGCTGGACGGCCGGGTGCTGTACGAGTTCGACCTCGACGGCGCGCTGGCGCGGCGCCCGGCGCTGGTGCTGGTCGACGAGCTGGCGCACTCCAACGCGCCCGGCAGCCGCCACCCGAAGCGCTGGCAGGACATCGAGGAACTGGTGTCGGCCGGCATCGACGTGTGGACCACCGTCAACGTCCAGCATCTCGACAGCCTCAACGAGGCGGTGGGCGGCATCACCGGCATCCGCGTGTGGGAGACCGTGCCCGACACGGTGTTCGACGACGCCGACGAAGTGATCCTGGTGGACCTGCCGGCCGACGAACTGCTGCGGCGCCTGCGCGACGGCAAGGTCTACATGCCGGAGCAGGCGCGCACCGCGGCCAGCAATTTCTTCCGCAAGGGCAACCTGATCGCGCTGCGCGAGCTGGCGCTGCGGCGCACCGCCGACCGCGTCGACGACGACGTGCGCGCGTATCGCCACGCCGAGTCGATCCGCCCGGTGTGGCGCACGCGCGAAGCGGTGCTGGCCTGCATCGGCACCGGCGGAGACGCCGCGCAGGTGGTCAAGAGCGCGCGGCGGCTGGCCGGCCAGCTCGATTGCGACTGGCACGTGGTGACGGTGGCCACGCCGCGCCTGGCGCCGCTGGCCGCGCAGACGCGCGCCGATCTCGAGCAGGCCATGCGGCTGGCCGAGGAACTCGGCGCGCGCACCGAGACCCTGGCCGGCAGCGATATCGTGCAGGCGGTGGCCGGCTACGTGCGCCGCCACAACCTGACCAAGGTGGTGGTGGGGCGCGCGCCCGGCGCGTGGCACCGCGCCGGCGGCGGCGTGCTGGCGCGCGGCCGCGCGCTGCTGGCGCTCGCGCTGTCGCCGTTCCTGGGCTCGCGCGCATGGCTGTTCGGGCGCCACAGCTTCGCCGATTCGCTGGCGCTCGGCTGCCCCGAGATCGACGTGATCCGCGTCGCCGCCGACGCGATGGCGGCCGACGCGCGCGGGCGCGCGCCGCCGGCGGACCGCTCCGGGCCGCGCGCCGGCACGAGCGACGGCATGCGCGACGGCATGCGCGAGGACCGCGCGGAGCTGGACGGCGGCGGGCACCCCGGCGAGGAGCGCGGCGTGGCCGCGCGCCGCCTCGACTACCTGTGGGCGGTGGCGTGGTGCGCCGGCGCCAGCCTGCTGTCGGCGCTGGCGCGCCCGTGGTTCGAGCTGGTCAACATCGCCATGCTGTTCCTGGCCGCGGTGGTGGCGGTGGCGCTGCGCCACGGGCGCGGGCCGGCCGCGCTGGCTTCGGTGGTGTCGGTGGCGGCCTTCGATTTCTTCTTCGTGCCGCCCAAGCTGTCCTTCTCGGTCAGCGACGTGCAGTACCTGGTGACCTTCGTGGTGATGCTCACCGTGGGCCTGGTGATCGGCCAGCTCACCGCCGGGCTGCGCGAGCAGGCCAGGGTGTCGGTGGAGCGCGAGACCGAGACCCGCACGCTCTACGAACTGGCGCGCGAACTCTCCGCCGCGCTGGTGCCGGAGCAGATCGTCGCCATCGGCAGCCGCTTCCTGCAGGCCGCGCTCGGCGCGCGCTCGGCCTTCTTCCTGGTTTCGCCGCAGGGCCGCCTGATGGCGCCCGCGGTGGACCCGCAGCAGCGCGCCAGCGGCGCCATCGACCCGGTGCTGGCGCAATGGGTGTTCGACCACGGCCAGCCCGCCGGCACCGGCACCCACACGCTGCCCGGCAGCACCGTGCTCTACCTGCCCCTCAAGGCGCCGATGCGCACGCGCGGGGTGCTGGCGGTGGAGCCGCAGGCGTGGCGCGCCCTCGCGCAGCCCGAGCAGCGCCGCCAGGCCGACGTGTTCGCCACGCTGATCGCCATCGCCATCGAGCGCCTGCACTACGTGGAGGTGGCGCAGCAGGCGCTGGTGTCGATGGAGTCCGAGCGGCTGCGCAGCTCGCTGCTGGCCGCCGTCTCGCACGACCTGCGCACGCCGCTGACCAGCCTGGTGGGCATGGCCGAGACCATGCAGCGCGCCGAGCCGCCGCTGCCGCCGCCGCTGGCCGAGACCGTGGCGGCGATGCGCGAGCAGGCCCTGCGCATGCG
Organism: Cupriavidus sp. 30B13; assembly: GCF_049059565.2. NCBI lineage: Bacteria > Pseudomonadati > Pseudomonadota > Betaproteobacteria > Burkholderiales > Burkholderiaceae > Cupriavidus > Cupriavidus sp. 30B13. The sequence continues at coordinate 177,774 of NZ_CP188223.1, forward strand.
CACCATGGTGATCAACCTGCTCGACATGGCCCGCCTGCAGAGCCGCGACGTGCGCATGCACAAGGAGTGGCAGTCGTGCGAGGAAATGGCGGGCGCGGCGCTGGCCGCCATGCGCGACGCGCTGGCGCGCCACCGCGTGACGGTGTCCGGCCTGGCCGCGCTGCCGCTGGTGGAATGCGACGCCGTGCTGATGGAGCGCGTGCTGTGCAACCTGCTGGAGAACGCCGCCAAGTACACGCCGCCGGGCACCGCCATCCATATCGCGAGCGAGCTGACCGATGCCGAGGTGCGGCTCGTGGTCGCCGACGAAGGCCCGGGCGTGCCGCGCGGGCAGGAACAATCGATCTTCCAGAAATTCACGCGCGGCGCGCGCGAATCGGCCACCGCCGGCGTGGGCCTGGGCCTGGCCGTGTGCGAAGCCATCGTGCAGGCGCACGGCGGCCGCATCTGGGTGGAAAGCGCGGGCTGGGACGACGCGCAGGGCGGCGGCAACGGCGGCGCGCGCTTCGTGGTGGCGCTGCCGCGCGGCACGCCGCCCGCGGTCGAGCCGGAAGCGGGGCTCGCCGCCAGTCCCGCGACAGACAAGGAACCTCACTAACATGGCATTCGACTTTTCGCCCGCGGTACTGCTGGTCGAGGACGAGCCGCATATCCGCCGCTTCGTGCGCGAGGCGCTGCAGGCCGAAGGCTGCGCCGTGCACGAAGCCGAGACGCTCAAGCGCGGCCTGATCGACGCCGGCACGCGCCAGCCCGACATCGTGATCCTCGACCTCGGCCTGCCCGACGGCGACGGCATGACCCTGATCCGCGAGATGCGCACCTGGACCGAAGTGCCGGTGCTGGTGCTGTCCGCGCGCAGCGGCGAGGACGACAAGATCGCCGCGCTCGACGCCGGCGCCGACGACTACCTCACCAAGCCCTTCGGCGTGGGCGAGCTGATCGCCCGCGTGCGCGTGCTGCTGCGCCGGCACGCCCGCCTCAATCCGCAAGGCACGCCGCTGATCACCTTCGGCGACGTGCAGATCGACCTGGCCAACCGCGTGGTCACGCGCGCCGGCGAGGACGTCCACCTGACCCCGATCGAATACCGCCTGCTGGCCGTGCTGATCGCGCACCGCGGCAAGGTCATGACACACCGCGAGTTGCTGCGGGAAGTGTGGGGGCCGGCGCATTCGGAGAGTAGCCACTATTTGCGTGTCTATATGGGGCACCTGCGGCAGAAGCTGGAGAGGGATTCGGCGCAGCCGGTGCATTTGATGACGGAGTTGGGGGTGGGGTATCGGTTTGTGGGATAGAGGTTTGTTTGTGTTTTGGCTTTAAAGTCAAAGTCAAATTCTTAACGTCAACTGCTGAACGTCAAAGTCAAAGTCAAAGTGCTGGGGTTCTGCCGGTACCGGTTTTGGTGGCCACGTTCTGTCGGGTGGTGTTCGATTCGTGGTGGCGCTGCATGATGGCGGAGGTCCAGGCCCATCAAGCTGCTGCCGCGACCGGGGCGGATGGGTGCGTCATAGGGGCGGTGCTGGTTTCGTGGTGGGCGCGGTGGCCCCTGTTTGAGCGCAGTGCCGGACGACTGAAAAGTCATCCCGGTTCCAGCAACCCAGCCCACTCGCGGGGGGGCCACCACGCCCACCACGAAACCAGTGCCGGTGCTACGCCGTGACCGCCCAAACCGGTAACGGCAGATGCCCGAACCAGCAGTGCGCCCGCCATCATAGGTCTGACCCCGCAACCCATACCGCCAGCCAGATCGTGGCGATCCGAACCGGTAACGGCAGGATGCCAGCAGAACCACCGCCCCCACGACGAAACCAGAAACACTAAAAACCCCAACGTTTCTGCCCCTGCCGGCCAGGCAGCCCGCTTTCTTTGCCTACTTTCTTTTCGGGGAAAAGAAAGTAGGTCGCTCCGGGGGGGCGAAAGCCTTTGACTTTGATTTTAAGAAGTTGACGTTCAGCCGTTGACGTTAAGCCGTTGACTTTGAAGTTAAGCCTTTGAAAAAAAAGACCATTAACTTTAAAAGAAAAAATCAAAAAATCCCCCTCTCCGCCAGATTGCGGTATAGCGCGCGCACGCCGAAGGTCCACGGCGCGATCTCGGTGCTCAGCCCCACCGTATTGACCAACGCGCCAAGCGCGGGCGCCGAGATCGTCACCACATCACCGAGATGATGCGTGAAGCCGGCGCCGGGCGCATCGCGGTCCTTGATCGGCGAGAACATGGTGCCGAGGAACAGCATGAAACCGTCCGGATACTGGTGGTGGCGGCCGCAGGTCTGGGCGACGAGGTCGGCCGGGTCGCGGCTGATCTCGCTCATGTGGCTGATGCCGTCGAGCACGAAGCCGTCGCCGGCGCCCTCGACGCGCAGCGACACGCTTTCGCGGCGCACCGAGTCCAGCGTAAAGTGCTCGTCGAACAGCCGCACGAACGGGCCGATCGCGCACGAGCCGTTGTTGTCCTTGCACTTGCCCAGCAGCAGCGCGGAGCGGCCTTCGATGTCGCGCAGGTTGACGTCGTTGCCCAGCGTGGCGCCCACCGCCGTGCCGGCGCTGTTGACCGCCAGCACGATCTCCGGCTCGGGGTTGTTCCACACCGAGGCCGGATGCAGGCCGATGTCGGCGCCGAAGCCGACCGCCGACATCGGCTGCGATTTCGAGAACACCTCGGCATCGGGCCCGATGCCGACCTCCATGTACTGCGACCACGCGCCGCGCCGCTCGAGTTCGGCCTTGAGCCGCCGGGCGGCCTCGGAGCCGGGCTCGATCTGCGACAGGTCGGTGCCGATCAGCGCGGTGATGGTCTCGCGCACGTCGCGCGCGCGGGCCGGGTCGCCGCCGGCCTGCTCCTCGATCACGCGCTCGATCAGGCTGACGGCGAAGGTGACGCCGCAGGCCTTGATGGCCTGCACGTCGCACGGCGCGAGCAGGCGCACGGGCGCGCCGGCGTCGCCCGCGAGCGCCGCCGCCAGCAGCGCCTGGGCGCTGCCGAGCGCTTCGCCGGGGGCATGGCGGACGATGTCGGCGGCGTCGGCGCGCTCGAACAGGTCGGCGGTGGTGGGCACGGTGGCGGTGATGTCGAAGACCTGGCCGCCGCGCACGGCGACCACGCAGGGGCCTTCGTGGCCGCCGGCGCGGCGCCAGACGCGGCCGGCCAGCAGCGCCTGGCCGACATCGGCGGGCAGGCAGTGCGATGCGTCGGACGGGCTCATGACAGGGCGGCGCGCATGCGCGGCGCGAAGGTCTTTGGCAGGCCGGCGCGCGCGATGGCGCCGGTGAACGGCTCGCCGGGCAGCCACGCGGCCAGCGTCTCGCGCATCTCGCGCAGCGCGTCGAGGTCGATGCCGGTGCGCAGGCCTTCCGACTCCAGCAGGAACACGGTGTCCTCGGTATTGATGTTGCCGGTCGCGTTGGGCGCGAACGGACAGCCGCCGAGGCCGCCGAGCGAGGCGTCGAAGCAGCGCACGCCGGCATCGAGCGCGGCGATCACGTTGGCCAGCCCGAGCCCGCGCGTATCGTGGAAGTGGCAGGCCAGCGGCACGTCGCCGGCCAGCGCGCGCACCTTGCGCATCAGCGCGCGCACCTGGCCCGGGTGCGCATACCCCACCGTGTCGGCGATGGTGATCTCGTCGGCGCCGGCTTCCAGCAGCGTCTCCACCAGCGCCAGCACCGTGCCTTCGTCCACTTCGCCGGCGATGGTGCAGCCGAACGCGGTGGCCACGCCGGCGCCCAGCACCGCGTGCCGGCCGCTTTCGTCGCGCGCCGCCACGATGCGGGCAAAGTCGTCGGCGGACTCGGCCGTGGTGCGTCTGACGTTCTTCAGGTTGTGCGCGTTGCTGGCCGACAGCACGTAGTGGACCTTGGGCAGGCCCGCCTCGAAGGCGCGCTGCGCGCCCTTCAGGTTCGGCACCAGCGCGGCGGCGCGCAGGCCCGGGATCTCCAGCGCGCCGCGTGCCACCTCGGCGGCATCGGCGAACTGCGGCACCACCTGCGGCGGCACGAACGAGGTCACCTCGATCTCGGCGCAGCCCGCGGCCACCATGCGCGCGCACCATTCGAGCTTCTGCGCGGGAGCGAGGATCGTGCGCACCATCTGCAACCCGTCGCGCAGGCCAACTTCGCGGACCTGCGCCGTGTCGTTTGTCGTCATCTGTCTTCTCTGTCTTCCGTTACCGTGGTTCGATTTGCCTGCTATACCGTCGCGCTGGCCGGCGCCGCGTCGTCAGTGCCGCCCGCGGTCCGCGCGCCGCCGCCGGCCGCCGCGGCTACCGGAGCGGAGGACGTGCGCGGCGCGAATACGATCGCGGCGATGGCGCCCAGCACCATCAGCAGCGAGATCGCGCCGAGGCCGCCGGCCATGCTGTTGGTCAGGGTCTTGATCGAGCCGATGATCATCGGGCTGACGAAGCCGCCCAGCAGCCCCACGCAGTTGATGACGGCGATGCCGCCGGCCGCGCCGCTGCCGCGGATGTAGTCGGTGGAAATGGCCCAGATCAGCGGGTTCGGCGCCAGGATGCCCGCCGTGGCCACCGACAGCGCGACCAGCGACAGCGCCAGGTTGCCGTTGATGAAGCCCGCCGCGAACAGTCCCGCCGCGCCGCACAGCATGGCGATGGCGCAGTGCCAGCGCCGCTCCATGGTACGGTCGGAATGGCGGTTCAGCGCGATCAGCGCCACCCAGCTGACGAAGTACGGGATCGCCGAGTAGCAGCCGATCGCCAGCGGGCTGGTGACGCCCGAGCCCTTGATCAGCGTGGGCAGCCAGAAGCCGATGGCGAACACGCCGGCGATCTGTGTGAACCAGACGAAGCCCATCACGTACACGCGGAAGTCGGCGAGCGCGCGCCCGAAGGTGTGCTCGGTGTGGGTCTCGCTCACGGCGGAGCTGCGGCGCAGGTCGCGGGACACCAGGGCCTTCTCGCCGTCGCTGAGCCAGCGGGCTTCCTGCGGGCCGTTGTCGAGGTAGAAGAGCGCAAGCACGCCCAGCACCGTGGCCGGCAGCCCCTCGACGATGAACATCCATTGCCAGCCCTGCATGCCGTGCGCGCCGTCGAACTGCGTCATCAGCCAGCCCGACAGCGGGCCGCCGAGCAGCCCGGCGATGCCGGTCGCGCAGGTGAAGATGGCGATCACCTTGGCGCGCCGTTCCACCGGGTACCAGCGCGTGAGGTAGAAGATCACGCCCGGATAGAGGCCCGCCTCGGCCAGGCCGAGCAGGAAGCGGATGGTGTAGAGATGCGCGGGCAGCGTGACGAAGGCCGTGGCGGCGGCGATCAGGCCCCACAGGATCATGATGCGCGAGAAGGTGCGCTTGACGCCGATGCGGGCCAGCAGCAGGTTGCTGGGCACTTCCATCAGCACGTAGCCGACAAAGAAGATGCCGGCGCCGATGCTGTAGGTCAGGTCGCTGAAGCCCACGTCCTGCTTCATGTCGAGCTGCGCGATGCCGATGTTGATGCGGTCGAGAAAGGCGAACACGTAGCACAGGAACAGGAACGGGATCAGCCTGAGCGTGATCTTCCTGTAGGTGCTTTCCGCCTGCGGGTCGCCGAGGCTGGCGCTGTTGTGGTTCATCGTTGTCTCCTCCGGTCGGTGCCGGCTGTTGCTTGAAGCGGCTTGGTGGCGCTCGCTGGTGCCAGCCGCGGGCCGGCCGGTCATGGCCGGCCGGTGTTTTTTGCCGTCCGGGTCAGCGTCCCCTGAACACAGGCTGGCGCTTCTCGTTGTAGGCGCTGATGCCCTCCAGGCGGTCCTCGGTCGGGATCAGGCGGTTGTACGCCTCGATCTCGACGAACAGCCCGGTATGCAGGTCGCTCTGCATGCCGAGATCGATCGCTTTCTTGGCCTGCGCCACCGACAGCGGCGCGCTGGCGCAGATGTCGCGCGCGGCTTCGATGGCGTCGGCCAGCACGCGGCCCGGGTCGCTGAGGTGGTTGACCACGCCCCACGCCAGCGCTTGCTCCGCGCTGAAGCGCGCGCCGCGGAAGATCAGTTCCTTCGCGCGCCGCGTGCCGATGGTACGCGGTAACTGCTGGGTGCCGCCGCCGCCCGGCATGATGCCGCGCTTGACCTCGGTGAAGCCGAACACGGCCGTCTTCGATGCGTAGGCGAAGTCGCAGGCGAGCAGCAGTTCCAGCCCGCCCGCCACCGCCGAGCCGTTGGCCGCGCAGATCAGCGGCAGCGGGCAGCCGGTGATGGCGCGGTTCATCCGCTCGAACAGGTAGTGCTGGGTGCCGAACTGCGCGTCGGTCATGCCTTCGCGCTGCTTGAGGTCGGCGCCGCCGCAGAACGCGCGCTCGCCCGCGCCGGTCAGGATGGCGCAGCGGTATAGCGAGGGATCGGCCTCGAGCGCGCCGAACACGCGCAGCAGCTCGTGCCCCATCGGCGTGCTGATGGCGTTGGAAACCTGGGGCCGGTTGAGCTGGATCACCAGGATCTGTCCGTCGATCTCTTCGAGCTGCAGGGTGTCCAGCGGCGCGGGGCCCAGGTGCGGTGCGATTTTCATGGTGTCTCCTGTTGCAGGTGCGCGGGCCTGTGCGTGTGCGTGCCCGCCAGCAGATGATTGTGTTCGCCGAGCCTGGGCGTGCGCCCGGTGGCGGCTGGCCGCTGGCCGCCGAACGAGACTGGCAGGCCGACCACGGTGGCGGCGCCGTCGTCGGTGGTGCGCAGGATGTCCAGCGCCTCGGTCTGCGCGTGCGTGACCACCTCGTCGAGGGTCTGGATCGGCCCGCACGGGATGCCGGCGGCGTCGAGCGCGGCCAGCCAGTGCGCGGTGCCGGCGCGCGCGAAGGCCTCGTGCAGCAGCGCGATCAGTTCGTCGCGGTGGCTCACGCGCGCGCCGTTGGTGGCGAAGCGCGGGTCGTCGGCCAGCGCGGCGGCGCCGAGCACCTCGCACAGCCGGCGGAACAGGCGGTCGTTGCCGGCCGCCACCATGATGGTGCCGTCGGCGCAGGCGAAGGCCTGGTGCGGCACGATGGCCGCGGTGCCCGAGCCCCAGCGCCCGGGCAGCACGCCCGAGGCGAGGTAGTCGGCGATCTGGATGCCGCCCCAGGCGATCGCGGTCTCGTACAGCGACACCGAGACGATCTCGCCCGCGCCGCCGGCCTGGCGCCGGAACAGCGCCGCGAGCACGCCGATGGCGGCCCACAGCCCGGTGCCCATGTCGTTGACCGATACCGGGATGCGGCTCAGCGGCTCGCCGGGGCCGCCCATGAAGCTCATCAGCCCGGCCACGGCCTGGACCAGCGGGTCGTAGCCGGGCTTGTCGCGCCACGGCCCGCTGTTGCCGAACGCGCCCAGGTTGCAGTAGACCAGCGAGGGCTTGGCGCGCAGCATGGCCTCGGCGCCCAACCCGTATTTCTCGGTGCCGCCGGCCTTGAGGTTCTGCAGCACGACGTCGGCGCGGCGCTGGATCAGCTCGCGCAGCAGCGCGGCCTGCTCCGGGTCCGACAGCGACATCGCGATGCTGGCCTTGCCGTGGTTGACGGCGTGGAACAGCGCCGCCGCGCCGTCCACGAACGGCGGGCCCCAGTCGCGCGCGTAGTCCCCGCCTTGCGCGCTCTCGATCTTGATGACCTCGGCGCCGAGCGCGCCGAGGATCATGCCGGCATAGGGCGCGGCCAGGCTGTGGCCGATCTCGACCACGCACACGCCCGCCAGCGGCAGCGGCCGGGTCATGTCCGCCGCGGCGCTCATGGCTCGGCCACCGCCAGCGCGACGTCCGCGGCGGTGTCTGCGGCGCCCGCACCGTCGCCGGCGCCTGCCTTTACGCGATACAGCTCGCGCGCCGCCTCCGCGCTGACGTAGCCGTCGGCCACATCGGCCAGCACGCGCTCGCGTTCGCGCTCGAGCGGGTCGCCATAGCCGCCGCTGCCGGCCGGCTGCACCACCACGCGGTCGCCGCGGTAGACCACGGTCTGGCCGCCCTTGGCCGGCACCTTGTGTTCGCTGCCGTCGGCGCGGCGCACCGTGCACTGGAAGCGCGTGCCGGGCAGGCCGCCGAAATGGCCTTCGGGCGCCGAGCGGCCGCGCTCGCCGGACACCGTGAAGGTGGCTTCGTCGTAGGCCACGCGGTACACGCGCCGCGAAGTCAGGCCGCCGCGCCGGCGCCCCGCGCCGCCGCTGTCGGTCACCAGCGACCACTCCTCCACCGTCAGCGGCGAGGTGCGTTCGATCATCTCGACCGACTGGCTGCCCGCGTTGCCCACGTAGACGCGGATGCCGCTCACGCCGTCCTTGCCGGCGCGCGCGCCCATGCCGCCGGCGTGCACGTCATGCATGGTGACGAAGGGCTGGCCGGTCTGCCGCACGCGCTGCGCATCGGTGTCGCGCCCGCTGAAGATGCCGGCGCAGGACGCGCAGTTGCTCTGCCCGACGATGCGCTCGGGCACCGCCGGCGCCAGCGCCTTGAGCAGCAGGTCGATCACGCGCGGCGAGGTCTCGGTATTGCCCGACACCACCGAGGCCGGATACTCGCAGTTCAGCACGCTGCCCGGCGGCGCGATGATGGTCACGGGCCGGTAGCAGCCCTGGTTGATGGGGATGCTGAGGTCGGTCAGCGCCTTGACCGTGAACCACGTGCTGTTGCAGGTGACCGACAGCGGGCAGTTGATGCCGCCGCGCACCTGCGCGCCGGTGCCGGTGTAGTCGAAGGTGATGTGGTCGTCCTCGACCGTGATCCTGACCTTGAGCAGCGGCCGCTCCTGCTTCCAGCCGGGCGCCTCGATGGGGTCGAGGTATTCCTCGGCCTCGTACACGCCGTTGGGGATGCGGGCGATTTCCGCGCGGATCAGCTTCTCCGAGTGGTCCAGGCTCTGGCGCATCACGTCGCGCAGCGCCTCGGCGCCATACTTGCCGACCAGGTCGGCGATGCGGCGGTCGCCGACGAAGGTGCCCGCGTACTGGGCCTGGATGTCGAGTACCAGCTCGTGCGCGTTGCGGCTGTTGCGCGTGAGGATTTCCAGCATGTCGCGCACCGGCTCGTCGTTGCGGTACAGCAGCACCGGCGGGATGCGGATGCCCTCGGCGAACACGTCCCAGGTGGTGACCGTATAGCTGCCCGGGGTCTGGCCGCCGATGTCGGTCCAGTGGCCGCGCGTCATCACGAAGGCGACGATCTGGCCGTCGACGAACACCGGGCGCGTGAACTGCACGTCGGGCTGGTGGTTGCCCCCGCCGACGTAGGCGTCGTTGCTGACGATCACGTCGCCGGGGCGCAGGTTGTCGCGGCCGATGGTCTCGACCGACACGCGCGTGGAGATGACCGCCGAGCCCAGCATGGTGGGAATGTCGTTGCCCTGGGCGACGAGCTGCATGTCGGCGTCGAAGATGGCCGCGGAGGAATCGCCGCTGGCGTGCATCAGCGGACTGCCCGCGGTGCGCATCATGGCGATCTTCATCTCCCGCGCGATGGCGAAGAGACTGCTGCGGATGATTTCGTAGGTAACAATATCCATGGGTCAGGCTGCCAGTTCGATCACAAGGTTGAGGTCCGAATCCACGCGCGCCGTGTGCGATGCCTTGAGCACCGCGCAGCTGCTGTGCTCCTCGATCACGGCCGGCCCCTCGATGCATGCGCCGACCGGGATCTCGTCGCGCGCGAACACCGGCAGCGCGCGCACGCCGCCGTCGAAATACACGTCGCGCGTGCGCAGCGCGCGCGCCTGGCCCAGGCCGTCCGGCTGGGTCACGCCGCCGCGCCAGCCGGTGGCGGTGATCAGTTGCAGGCGCAGGTTGGCGACCACGATGGGCTTGTCCTTGCTGACGAAGTTCCACTGCCGCTGGTGCGCCGCCTCGAACTCGCGCGCCAGGCTCTCGCACAGGCCCGCTTCGCCGTCCTGCACCGCCACCGTGATGACGTCGGGCTGGCCGGCGTAGCGGCAGTCGGCCAGGCGCACCGCGCGCACGCCGCGCGGGTCGACGCCGTGGCGGCGCAGCTCGTCGGTGCCCACCGCGAGCAGGTCGTCGAGCTCGCCGGACAGGCGCGCGTCGTCGCACTGCGCGAGGTCGCACTCGACCGGGCTCTGATAGTCGTACTGCTGGTCGGCCACGGTCATGCCGAAGGCGCTGAACAGGCCGGGCAGCGGCGGGATCACCACGCGGCGGATGCCCATCTCCTGGGCAAGGTCGACGGCGTGCACGGGACCCGCGCCGCCGTAGCAGATGTAGGAGAACTCGCGCGGATCGTAGCCGCGCTCCACCGTCATGATGCGGATCGCCTGCGCCATCAGCGCGTTGGCCACCGAGCGCACCGCCTGCGCCGCCTCGGGCACGCTCATGCCCAGCGGGCGGGCGATCACGTCCTCGACCACGCGCCAGGCCGCCTTGGCGTCGAGCTTGAATTCGCCGCCGAGGAAGTTGTCGGGATCGATGTAGCCGAGCACCAGGTTGCAGTCGGTCACGGTGGCATGCTTGCCGCCGCGGCCGTAGCAGGCGGGGCCGGGATCGGCGCCGGCGCTGGCCGGCCCGATGCGCACGCCGCCGCCGGCATCGATCCACACGATCGAGCCGCCGCCCGCGCCGACCGAGTCGATGTCGATGCTGGGCGAGCGCACGGTATAGGTGTGCAGCAGGCTCTTGTTGCGGATCTCGGGGCGGAATTCGCGGATCAGCGACACGTCGAAGGTGGTGCCGCCCATGTCGCCGAGGATGGCGTTGCGCAGCTCGCTCTTCTCGCAGTTGCGGATCGCCGCGCTGACGCCGCCGGCCGGGCCGGACTCGAGCAGCACGATGGGCCGGTCGGCCACCATCGCCGGGCTGGCCAGGCCGCCGTTGGACTGCATGAAGAGGAACTTGCCGGCGAAGCCGAGGCCGGCCAGGGCGTCGCCCAGGCGGCCGATGTAGCGCCCGCACACCGGGCCCAGCATGGCGTTGATCACGGTCGAGCTGGCGCGCTCGTATTCCATCGCCTCGGGATTGACCTCGTGCGAGGCGCAGATGAAGCGGTCCGGCAACAGCCGGCGCAGCGTGTCGAGCACGGCGCGCTCGTGGTGCGGGTTGACGTGCGCGTGCAGCAGGCATATCGCCACCGCCTCGACGTCCGAGGCGCGGATGCGGTCGGCGATCCGCACCAGTTCGTCGTGGTCCAGCGGCGTCTCGACCTGGCCGTCGTAGCGCACGCGCTCCGTGACCTCGAGGCGCCAGCGGCGCTCGACCAGCGCGCGCGGATTGTCGAACAGCAGGTCGTAGAGATCGGCGCGGTCGTGGCGCGACACGCGCCGCAGCTCCAGGATGTCGCGGAAGCCGCGCGTGGTGACCAGCGCCGTCTTCGCGCCGGTGCCCTCGACCACCATGTTGGTCGCCATGGTGGTGCCGTGGCCGAGGAAGGACACGTCGGCGCTGGCGGTCCCCGATATCTCCAGGATCTTGCGAAACCCCTCCACGGTGCCGACCACGCGGTCCCTGGGCGTGGTCGGCACCTTGGTCGACCAGATGCGGCCGGTGTCGTCGTCCACCATCACCACGTCGGTAAAGGTGCCGCCGACGTCGATTCCAATTCTTCTCACTTTGCCTGTCTCCATTTGCTGGCATCCCGGTGCGGACATCGCGGTCCGGGCGCGGCCCCTTTTGCGACCGTGCCGCGGGGCCCTGGGCGCTGCGGTGCAGCATCGCCGCACCTCGCCGCACCGTCCGGCCAGCGGCCGCGCGTTGGGCTATGATCGGCCGCTGGATCGTCGCCGCACCCGCGTTTCGCGGGCGGCTGCCGATGCTGCAATGTAGGAGGCGCGGCCCTCGTGCAGATAATGAAAACTTCCGATCACGTGAGACAGTGGAGTTATATCGGTGATAACCAGTATCGATGCCATCCTGCGCCGGCTGCGCGGCAATCACATCGCCCTGCTGATCGCGCTCGACGACCACGGCTCGCTGCGCAAGGCGGCGCACCAGGTATCGCTGTCGCAGCCGGCCACCACCAAGTCGCTGCGCGAGATCGAGGCGATGTTCGGCGCCGACCTGTTCGCGCGCTCGCCGCGCGGCATCGTCGCCAATGAGATGGGCCGCTGCGTGATCCGCCACGCGCGCGTGATGCGCGCCGAGGTCGGCGCGCTGCGCGACGAGCTGGCGGCGATCATGCGCGGCGGCGGCGGCACGCTGGCCATCGGCGCGGTGATGGGGTCGGTGCCGGTGTGGCTCACGCCGATCCTCAAGGCCCTGCGCGAGGTGCAGCCCGATATCTCGGTGGAAGTGTGGGAAGACAACAGCGCCCGGCTGCTGTCGATGCTCGACCAGCGCCTGCTCGACCTGGTGATCGGCCGCCCCAGCGTCAGCGTGCATCCCGACGCCTACGACTTCGTGCCGCTCGATACCGAGGAAGTGTGCTTCGTGGTGGACGGCGCCGACCCGCTCGCGCGCGACCCGTCCATCACGCTGGCCGGCATCGCCGCCAATCCGTGGATCGTGCCGCAGGCCACGCTGCCGATGCGCTCGCTGCTGGAGCAGTTGTTCGAGGACGGCGGCCTGCCGTTCCCGCGCTACGCGATCGAGACCTCGTCGACCTTCGCCACGCTCTCACTGCTGCGCTCGGGCGCGGGCACGGTCGGCCTGATGCCGCTCAAGGTGGCGGAGTATTTCGCCGAATACGGACTGATCGCCATCCTGGCGATCCCGGTCGAGCGGCGGGGGCCGCCCTACGGCATCGCCACCCGGCGCGGCTCCGCGCTGATGCAGCCGGTGCAGAAGTTCATCGATTTGTGCCTGGAGCGTAGCGCGGTGCAGTGAAGGCCGGCAGCCGGCGCCGGTCCCGGGCCTCGAATGCCGGTGTCCGCACGGCCGAGTCGTGGCACCCGGATGCCGGCCTTGTTCACCACACCCCAAAAAACACCCCCGCCTGCTTATACACATTGGTCTTCGCCGCGACCTCCTCGTTGGTGACCGTGGTGCGTGGCTTGAGCGAGCAGAACCACTCCAGCAGATGCGTGCGCATGACGGAGCGCACGGACTCGAAACCGGTGTCCGCGCCGAGGTCGAAGAATTCGTCGGGGTCATTCTCGAGGTCGAACAGCTGCGGCCGGAAGCCTTGCCAGTGCACGTACTTCCAGCGCGCATTGCGTACCATCCAGGCCCGGCATTCGCCGGGTTGCCGGCCCAGCGCCACGCGCGCGCCGCGATAGGCGTAGTCGAGTTCGGAGACGACGAAGTCGCGCCACGGGCCGCGGCCTGCGCCTGCGCGCGCCTGCGTGAGGTCGAGCAGCGAGCGGCCTTCGACGCGGTGGTCGGCGGGCGGCAGGCCGAGCGCGTCGAGCACGGTGGGCACCACGTCGACGGCGCTGACCATGCGCGCGTCGGCGCTGCCGCGCGTGGCGTCGGCGGCGAGCGTGGGGTCGTAGACGATCAGCGGGATCTTCTGCACGGTGTCGTAGAACTGTTCTTTCTCGCCGAGCCAGTGGTCGCCGAGGAAGTCGCCGTGGTCGGCGGTGAAGACGATCAGCGTGTCCTGCCAGCGGCCCAGGCGCTCGAGCTGGTCCCACAGTTCGCCGAGGCGGTCGTCGATCTGCTGCACCAGGCCCTGGTAGGTCGGGCGCACGGTGTCGGAGACTTCGCGGCGCATGAAGTTGGCGCATTCTTCCTGCGTGCGGTAGGCGTCCAGCACGGGGTGCGGGTCCCGCAGCTCGGCGTCGTGGCGCTTGAGCGGCAGGCAGTCGTCGAGCGTGTAGGCGGCATGGTAGGGCGCGGGCGCCATGTAGGGCCAGTGGGGCTTGACCAGCGACAGGTGCAGCACCCATGGGTCGTCGCCGCGCGCGGCGATGTATCGCATGGCCTGGCCGACCGTGTACGCGGTTTCCGAATGCGGCTCGGCCACGCGCGCGGGCAGCCCGGCGTTGCGCATGTGCCAGCCGGAGACGATCTCGCCCTGCGCGTTCTCGGCGCTGATGACGTAGTCGGTCCATGGGTCGGCGCTGTCGTAGCCTTGCCGGCGCAGCCAGCCGGCATAGGCGCTGTGCGGCTCGGCGTGGTGGCCGTCGTGGCGGTCCACCTCGACGAAGTGGCCGCTGCGCAGCAGCGTCTCCAGTTCGCTGCCGCCGTCGAGGTGCAGCCGCCCGAGGTTGGCGTTGTCCGGCATGACGTGGGTCTTGCCGGCCAGCGCGAGCGCGCGCCGGCTGTCCTTGAGGTATTCGCCGAGCGTGACTTCGCCCACCGACAGCGGCACGCGGTTCCAGGTGGCGCCGTGGCTGCTGGGGTAGCGCCCGGTGTAGAAGCTCATGCGGCTCGGCCCGCAGACGCCGGAGGTGACGAAGGCGCTGGTGAAGCGCACGCCGCGCGCGGCGAGGGCGTCGATGTTGCGGGTGCGCAGCGTGGGATGGCCGTAGCAGCCCAGGTGGTCCTGGCGCAGCTGGTCGCACATGATGAAGAGCGTGTTGCGGGTGGGCATGGCGTCTCGGATCTGTTGGGTGCCGACACGAATATCGACGCGATGAATAGCAGGGGGTTAAATCAGCATGAAGTTTTTCAGTCCCCCGTATAGCCGGAGCTTTTCACCACCGGCCCCCAGCGGCTGGCATCCGCCGCCAGCACCTTGCCGAACTGCTCGGCGCCGCCGGTCTGCGGCTCCAGCCCCAGCTTGAGGAAGCGCTCGCGCAGCCCGGGCGACTGCAAGGCGCGGACGATGGCCGCGTTGAGCCGGTCGAGCGTGGCCCTGGGCGTGCCGGCCGGCGCGAGGAAGCCATAGCGGCCCACGCCCTCGATGTCCTTGTAGCCGAGTTCGGTAAACGTCGGCACGTCGGGCAGGGCGGCAGAGCGCTGCGTGCCGGAGCTGGCCAGCACGCGGATCTTGCCGGCGCGGTGCATTTCGGCCAGGTCGGCCAGCGTGTCGACCGAGGCCGGCACCTGGCCGCCGACCAGCGCGTTCATCAGCGGCGCGGAGCCGTTGAACGGCACGTGCAGCATCTCCACGCCGACCTGCTTGCCGAACAGCAGCCCGAAGAAGTGCGGGATGCTGCCGAGCGCCGGCGAGGCGTAGGAGTTGTTCTTCGCCGGGCTGGCCTTGAGCCATTCGACGTATTCCTTGAGCGATTTCGCCGGCGTGCCGGGTCCGGCCGCCAGCGCGAGCTGGAAGTTGGCGATCTGCGCCACCGGCGCGAAGTCGCGCTGGATGTCGTAGTTGAGCTTGCGGTAGACCTGCGGGGCGATGGTCATCACCGCCGAGTTGGCCACCACCAGGGTGTTGCCGTCGGCGGGCAGGCCGCGGGCGTAGTCCATCACCAGGCGGCCGCCGGCGCCGGGCTTGTTCTCGACCACCACGGTCTGCCCAAGCGCCTCGCGCAGCTTGTCGCCGACCAGCCGGGCGGCGAGGTCGGCGGTGCCGCCGGCGGGATAGCCCACCAGGATGCGCAGCGGACGGTCGCTCTGGGCGAGGGCCGGGGCCGCGGTCACGGCCAGCAGGGCGGCCGCGGCGGCAAGGGCGGGGGCACGGGAGCCGGCAAGGGCGCGCAGCAGTCTGGCGAGGTTCATGGATTCTCCTGTGGGGTTGGCGGGGATGGTTGCGAGGGCATTCCGGCGCCGGCCAATTTATCGGTGCGGCCGCGGCGCGCCAAGGCAGGATTTCGCGCATCGATCTGCGCCGGATAGGCCCTTGCGGCGCGCCGGTCCATATGAGCCATGGACGCTAACACCGGTCCATATAATTGACGAAATCAACTAAATTTGCGGATGCGGCATGAACCACGCCACGGACGGCGGCGCAACGGCGCAAGAGGGCGGGCATCCGGACGACCCGGGCCGCATCCTGCAACATCCGGCCCGGCTGGCCGATTTCCTCAACTACCGCCTCTACCATCTGACCCGCGTCGCGCTCGATGCCAGCGGCCGGCACCTGCGCGCGGCAGCCGGCGTCAGCCGGCGCGAATGGCGCATGCTGGCGTTCCTGGGCGAGCAGCCCGGCACCCGCCTGGCCGAGCTGGCGCACAGCGCCGGGCTCGACAAGGTGCTGGCCAGCCGCGCCGTGCATGCCTTGATGGCGCGCGGCCTGGTGCGGCGCGACACGCGCGCGCAGGACCGGCGCGCGGCGGCCTTCGCGCTGACGGAGGAGGGCGAGGCGGTCTACCGGCAGGCCTTCGCCCAGGCGCAGGCCTTCAATGCCCGCCTGGCCGGTTGCCTGTCGCCGGACGAGGCGCGCGTGCTGGCGGACTGCCTGGCGCGCCTGCATGCCGAGGCGGAAGCCCTGCTGGCGCAGGCCGGGACGCTGCCGAGCACCGTACCCGCGCCTGCGCACGCGCCGCCGGACTGGTGGCGCCGGGCGTGAGGCGCGGCGCTGCGCCGCCGCCGCTCAGCCCAGCTTGTCCAGCAGGCTGTACCACGCCACCCCCGCGGCGATATAGAAGCGCTGCAGGCCATGCAGCGGAATCGGCGTCACCGGCGTGACCGGATAGGGGAAGGGGTCCGGCTTGCCGGCGATGCGCGCCGCCATGTGCTTGCCCAGGCTGGTGCACAGCGCCACGCCGCGCCCGTTGCAGCCCAGGGCCATGGTCACCCCGGGCGCGGGCTCGTGCACGTGCGGCATGAAGTCGCGCGTGATGGCGATGCGCCCGCCCCAGCGGTACGCATATTCGAGCGGGCCGAGCTGCGGGAACAGCAGCGCGAGCGAGCGCTCCAGGTGGGCGAAGTCCTGCGGGCCGCGCGGGTCGGCGAAGAAGCCGCGCCCGCCCATCAGCAGGCGGCCCTGCTGGTCCCGGCGGAAGTACAGCAGCAGCCGTTGCGAGGTCGAGGCGGTTTCGCCGCGCGCCAGGATGCCCTGCGCTTCGGCCCCGCGCAGCGGGCGCGTGGCGACGATGAAGCTGTTGGCCGACAGCACGGTCTGCGCCAGGCCGGGCCACAGGGCGCCGGTGTAGCCATTGGTGGCGATCACTACCTGCGCGGCGCTCACCGTCGCGCCGGTGGAGGTGGTCGCCACCCATTGCGTGCCTTGCCGCTCCAGCGCGGTGACCTGGGTGCCGCCGTGCACCGCGGCACCGGCATCCTGGGCGGCCCTGACCAGTCCGCGCGTGTACGCCAGCGGCTGCACCGCGCCCGCCCGTCCGTCCAGCCAGCCGCCGGCGAAGGCCTGCGTGCCCACGCGCCGGGCGACCTCGGCGCGCTCCAGCATCTCCACCGGCACGCCGCGGCGCGCCCACTGCGCGGCCCGCGCATGCATGGCCGGCAGCGCCGCCGACGAGTAGGACAACTGCAGCCAGCCGCTGCGCACCGGCTGGCAGTCGATGCGGTGGCGCGCGATCAGGTCGAATACCAGGTCGGCCGAGTGCGAGACCGCGTCGATGAGCGGCTCGGCGCGTTCGGCGCCGAGCATGCGCACCAGTTCGTCGGGATCGTACTTGAGGGTGGGATTGACCTGGCCGCCGTTGCGCCCGGACGCGCCCCAGCCCGGCTCGCTGGCTTCGAGCACGCAGACGCGCGCGCCGTGCCCGGCCAGGTGCAGCGCGGTGGACAGGCCGGTAAAGCCGGCCCCGACCACGAGCACGTCGGTGGCGAGCGATTCGCGCAGCGGCGGCGTGGCGGGCGCGGGCGGCGCGGTCGCGGCCCACAGCGAAGGCGGCAAGGGCGCGCAAACCCCGGCGCTGCCGCCGGTCAGCGTGGCCGCGCTCATGTTGCCGCTCCCGTGGCCGCCGCGGCGGGCTTGTGCAGCACGCGGCGCAGGAAGTCCTGCGTGCGCGGCTGGCGCGGCGCGCCCAGCACCTGCTCGGCGGTGCCTTCTTCGACGATGGTGCCGCTGTGCAGGAAGCACACGCGGTCGGCCACCTCGCGCGCGAAGCCCATTTCATGCGTGACCACGATCATGGTCATGCCTTCGCGCGCAAGATCGCGCATCACTTCGAGCACGTCGCCGACCAGTTCCGGGTCGAGCGCAGAGGTGGGTTCGTCGAACAGCATGGCTTCGGGTTTCATGGCCAGCGCGCGGGCGATCGCCACGCGCTGCTGCTGCCCGCCCGAGAGCTGGGCCGGCCAGGCGTTCGCCTTGGCGGCCAGCCCGACCTTCTCCAGCAGCGCCAGCGCTTCGCCGCGCGCCTTGCCGGGGGGCTCGCCCTGCACGTGCACCGGTCCTTCCATCACGTTCTCCAGCACGCTGCGGTGGGGAAACAGGTTGAAGCGCTGGAACACCATGCCCATGCGGCTGCGCAGCTGGTGGATGCCCTTGCCGGCGCGCTCGACGCGTTCGCCGAAGGCGAGGATCTCGCCGCCGTCATAGGACTCCAGGCCGTTGATGCAGCGCAGGACGGTCGACTTGCCCGAGCCCGACGGCCCGATCAGGCAGACCACCTGGCCGCGGTCGACGTGCAGGTCGACGCCGCGCAGCACGTGGTGGTCGCCGTAGTGCTTGTGCAGATCATGGATGTGGATCATGTTTTCTTCCTCCCCGCGCCGAGGCGCCGCTCCAGCCGGCGCAGGCAGAACACCAGGGGCAGGCTCATCAGCAGGTACAACAGGGCGACCAGCGTGTACACGGTCATGTTCTGGAACGTCGACGAGGCGATCAGCTGCCCCGCGCGCGTCATTTCCGCCACCGTGATGGTGGAGACCAGCGACGAATCCTTGAGCATCATCACCAGCGTGTTGCCATAGGGCGGCAGCGCGATGCGGAAGGCCTGGGGCAGGATCACGCGGCGCATGACCAGCGCGGGGCGCATGCCCATGGCCTGGGCGGCTTCGCGCTGGCCAGGGTCGACCGCTTCGATGCCGGCGCGGAAGTTCTCCGCCTGGTAGGCCGAGTAGGCGATGCCGAGCCCGATCACGCCGGCCTGGAACGCGCTCAGGTGGATGCCGATGTCGGGCAGCACGAAGTAGATGTAGAACAGCTGCACGATGATCGGCAGGCCGCGGATCACGTTGATCACCGTCGCCGCGCCCCACGACAGCGCGCGCACCGGCGACAGCTTGAGCAGCGCCAGGGCCAGCCCGATGGCGCTGCTGAGCAGGAAGGCCAGCACCGTCACCTGCACGGTCACCACGGCGCCCTGCAGCAGGATCGGCAGGAAATCGCGCGCCTGCTGGAAGAAGTTGGCGGCTTCCATCGCGGCTCACATGCCCCATTTCTGCACGATGCCGGCCAGCGTGCCGTCGGCCTTGATCCTGGCGATCGCCTTGTTGATGCGGGCCAGCATCTCCGCGTCGCCCTTGCGCACCACCAGGCACACATCGCCCACGTTGACCGGCTTGTAGCCGGCGGCCAGCTTCACGCCCTGGAAGGCGTTCTGGCGCAACTGGTACGCGATGATGGGCTGGTCGCCCAGGCCGGCCCTGATGCGGCCCAGCGCGAGGTCGCGCGTCATGTCGGCGACCGAGTCGTAGCTGCGCACCTCCTTGAAGATGCCCTTCTTGTTGAGCATGTCCAGGAACACCGTGCCCACCTGGGCGCCCACCACTTCGCCCTTGAGTTCGTCGAGCGAGGCGTAGGCCTTGTTGTCGTCGCTCTTGACGATCAGCCCTTCGCCGTAGGAGTAGACCGGGTCGCTGAAGTCCACCACCTGCTGGCGCGCCGGCGTCTTGAGCATGGCGGCCGAGATGATGTCGATCTTGCCCGTGGTCAGCGACGGCACCAGCGCGGCGAAGCCGGTCTGCTGCACGTTGACGCCGAAGCCCGCCGCCTTGCCGACCGCGGTGACCGTGTCGACCATCATGCCCTGGATGGTGTTGGTCTTGACGTCGAGGAAGGTGAACGGCACCCCGGTGGCGGTCGCGCCCACGTTGTAGGCCGGCGCGGTGCCCTGGGCCCGGGCGGCCGGGAGGATGGAGGAAATGGTGCTGGCGGCGCACAGGATCAGTGCAGTGCGGCGCGAGAACGAAAAGCGGGACATACGGACACTCCTGGCAGATGGGACAAAAAGGTGCCCAGGCGGGGGCAGCTCACCGGTTGATGCAACGACCATGCCAATTTTCAATTTTCAGGGATCAGAAATTAATTGGTGTTAACAAGTAATTGCTCTTTAAGAATCGATATGCGATTCTTCGGTTTGATCCGTCTCCGTCTCCGTCTCCGTCTCCGTCTCCGTCTCCGTCTCCGTCTCCGTCTCCGTCTCCGTCTCCGCCGCCGCCATGCCAGCCTCCCCTCTGTCGTCCCCCGAAGCCGACGCAACGCCCAGCCTCCTGTTCAACCAGTCGCTGGAAAAAGGGCTGGCCGTGCTGCGCGCGTTCAGCGCCCAGCGCCGCACCATGACCATCGCCGACGTGGCCGAGGCCGCCGGCATCAACAAGAGTTCGGCCCAGCGCATGGTCTTCACGCTCGAGCAGCTGGGCTACCTGCGCAAGCATCCGCAGACGCGTCGCTACCAGCTGGCGCCGCGCGTGATGGAGATCGGCTTCAACTACCTGGCGGCCAATCCGCTCATCGAGGTGGCCAACCCCTTCCTGTCGGAGCTGACCAAGGTCACCACCGAGACCTCGTGCCTGACCGAGCCCGACCTGCTCGACATGGTCTACATCGCGCGCTTCGTCAGCGCGCATTTCGTGCCGGTGCACATGCCGATCGGCAGCCGCATCCCCATGTATTGCACGGCCTCGGGCCGCGCCTACCTGGGCGCGCTGCCGGAAGACGAGGCGCTCGCCGTGATCGGGCGCGCGCAGCGGATCGCGCATACCGTCCACACCCGCACGGAGGTGGACGACATCCTGGCCGTGCTGCGCGAGGCGCGCCAGCGCGGCTACGCGGTCAACTGCGAGGAGCTGTTCCTGGGCGACATGACCCTTGCCGCGCCGGTGATGGGCGGCAACGGGCGCCCGCTGGGCGCGGTGCACGTGGTCGCGCCCACCAGCCGCTGGACGCGCGAGGAAGCCGAGCGCAAGCTCGCGCCGCCGCTGCTGCAATGCGCGCGCGCGGTGAGCAGTTCGGTGCGCGCGCTGGGCTAGGACGCCGGATCGCGGGCCCGGCCGCGGGCGCGCGTACCCATGCCTGCGCCCGCCGCCGGTCTGGCGGCGGCGCAATGTTTCCTGGCGGGATTGCGACTGCTCCCGTTCGCCGCACAAGGCTTACACTCGTGGCTTGCAGTCAGCGTGTGCCTTGCCGGGAGCCTGCCATGCCGCTTTTTCGCCGCTTTCCACCCTCGCTGGCACCCGCCGCGGCGGCCGCCGTCCTCGCTTTCTCGCTCGGCGTCTGCGCCGCCCCCGCGACCCGGGCCGCGCCCCAGCCGCCGGCTCCGGCGCAGGCGCTCACGCAGCAGGCGGTGGCCGCCTACGACGCCGGCGCCTTCGACACCGCGCTGCGCGACTTCGCCAAGGCGGCCCAGCAGGGCAACCGGCTGGCGCAGTTCAACTACGCCATGATGCTGCTGCGCGGCGAGGGCACGCCGGTGCGCCCGCAGGAGGCGCTGGTCTGGCTGCGCCGGGCGGCCGACAACGACATGACCCACGCCCAGTTCACCTTCGGCGAGCTGTACGAGCACGGCGACCTCGTGCCGCGCTCGCTCGAATCGGCCAACGCGTGGTACCGCCGCGCGGCCGAGGGCGGCCACGTGCAGGCCCAGGTCGAGCTGGCCACCAATTACTTCACCGGGCGCGGCCTCCCGCGCGACTACGGCAAGGCCTTCGAGTGGTACAGCCGCGCGGCGGCCGCCGGCGACGGCGGCGCCCAGTACATCGTCGCCAGCTATTACGAGCGCGGCGAGCCCGGGGTGGTGGAAAAGGACATCGAGCAGGCCAAGATCTGGTACGCGCGCTCGGCCTCGCACGGCGATCCCGGCGCGCTGGCCAAGCTGCGCTCCCTGCTGGAGGAGGGGCTCAGGGCCAAGCAGCAGGCCGGCGCCATGTAATGACGGCGTAGCCTGGGTATGCTGGTATGGCGATGCGCCCTGCCGGCGCTGGCGGGCAACGCTGCGCGGCGCCCGCGCCCCGGGGAACCGGGGCGGTACGGCGCAGGCGCACAGCAGGGCGGTACAACTCTTGCTTACGACAAACGGCATAAATACTGCGCCAATGGGAGGCCTTTGTGGCAACGCACGTCGCACTGAATCACGTCACCCACTACCGGTATGACCGGCCGGTGAAACTCTCGCCGCAGGTCGTCAGGCTGCGGCCCGCGCCGCACTGCCGCACACCGGTCCTGTCGTACTCGCTGCGCATCGAGCCCGAGCAGCATTTCATCAACTGGCAGCAAGACCCGTTCTCCAACTACCTGGCCCGGCTGGTCATCCCCGAGCCGACGCGCGAGTTCAAGATCACCGTCGACCTGGTGGTCGAGATGGCGGTCTACAACCCGTTCGACTTCTTCCTCGAGCCCTACGCCGAGGCGTTCCCGTTCAGCTACGACGCCGGCCTGGCGCACGAGCTGGCGCCCTACCTGGTCAAGGGCGAGCCGACGCCGCGCTTCGCCGCCTTCGTGGAAAGCATCCCGCGCACGCCGCAGCGGACCATCGATTTCCTGGTGGCGCTGAACCGCCGCGTGCAGGAGGACATCCGCTACCTGATCCGCATGGAGCCCGGCGTGCAGACGCCGGAGCAGACGCTGGAATCGGGCGCGGGCTCCTGCCGCGACTCGGGCTGGCTGCTGGTGCAGACGCTGCGCCACCTCGGGCTGGCCGCGCGTTTCGTGTCCGGCTACCTGCTGCAGCTCACCCCCGATGTGAAGGCGCTCGACGGCCCCAGCGGCGCCGAGGCCGATTTCACCGACCTGCACGCCTGGTGCGAGGTCTACCTGCCCGGCGCGGGCTGGATCGGGCTGGACCCCACCTCCGGCCTGCTCGCCGGCGAGGGCCATATCCCGGTGGCGTGCACGCCGGAGCCCGGCAGCGCGGCACCGGTCAGCGGCGCCGTGGACAAGAGCGAGGTGGAGTTCCACCACGAGATGTCCATCACGCGCGTCTACGAGTCGCCGCGCGTGACCAAGCCCTATACCGAAGCCCAGTGGCAGGCGGTGGCCGCGGTGGGCGTCGAGGTCGACCGCCGGCTCGAGGCGCAGGACGTGCGCCTGACCATGGGCGGCGAGCCCACCTTCGTGGCGGTCAAGGACCGCGACGGCGCCGAATGGAATACCGACGCGCTCGGGCCGACCAAGCGCGGCTACGCCACCGAACTGGTGCACAAGCTGCGTGACCGCTACGGCAAGGGCGGCTTCCTGCACTTCGGCCAGGGCAAGTGGTACCCGGGCGAGCAACTGCCGCGCTGGGCCCTGTCGATCTGCTGGCGCGCCGACGGCGAGCCGTGCTGGCAGGATCCCTCGCTGTTCGCCGACGAGCGCGAGCCGGGCGACTACACCGACGCCGACGCGCGCCGCTTCCTCGACCGCCTGGCCGGCACGCTCGGCCTGGACCCGGCCTTCGTGCAGCCGGGCTATGAAGACGCCTGGTATTACCTGTGGCGCGAACGGCGCCTGCCGGTCAACGTCGATCCGCTCGAGTCGCGCCTGGACGACGAGATGGAACGCATGCGCCTGCGCCGCGTGTTCGGCGCGGGGCTGGCCCAGGTGACCGGCTACGTGCTGCCGCTGCGCCGCGCCGGCGCCGACGAAGCGCCGGCCCTGCACGGCCAGCGCTGGATCAGCGGACCGTGGTTCTTCCGCGACGACCGCATGTACCTGCTGCCCGGCGACTCGCCGATGGGCTACCGCCTGCCGCTCGACGCGCTGCCCTGGGTCAGCGAAGCCGACTACCCGTGGCAGTTCGACCAGGACCCGTTCGCGCAGCGCGCGCCGCTGCCCACCGGGGCGCAACTGCGCGCCCAGTGGCCGGGACCGGGGCAGGCGGGCATCGGGGCGGGCACGGAGGCGGGCGCCGACGGCGGCGCCGGCATGGCCGGCACGCCGGGCCGGCATGCCGCCGCGATCCGCGCCGGCACCGCAGCCTTCAGCTCGCGCGGCGGCAGCGCCGCGCCGGCCGGCGCGGGCGCCTTCGCCAACGGCGCGGCCGACCTGGCGCGCGTGCCCGCGCGCGGCGAGTCCGCGGGCTGGATCACGCGCACCGCGCTGTGCGTGGAAGTGCGCCATCCCAGCCGCGCGGCCGGCCCCAAGGCCGAGCAGGCGGCCGCCGGCGACAAGCGCGGCATGCTCTACGTCTTCATGCCGCCGCTGACGGTGCTGGAGGACTACCTGGAACTGCTGGCGGCGGTCGAATCCACCGCCGCCGCGCTGGGCGTGAAGATCGTGCTGGAAGGCTATCCGCCGCCGCGCGACGCGCGCCTGAAGCTGCTGCAGGTCACGCCCGACCCCGGCGTGATCGAGGTCAACATCCATCCCGCCGCCAACTGGGACGAACTGGTCGACCATACCGAATACCTCTACCAGGCCGCCCACGAGACCTATCTGAGCAGCGAGAAGTTCATGGTCGACGGCCGCCACACCGGCACCGGCGGTGGCAACCACTTCGTGCTGGGCGGCGCCACCCCCGCCGACAGCCCGTTCCTGCGCCGCCCGGACGTGCTGGCCAGCCTGATCGCGTACTGGCACAACCATCCCTCGCTGTCCTACCTGTTCTCGGGCATGTTCATCGGCCCGACCAGCCAGGCGCCGCGCGTGGACGAGGCGCGCAACGACCAGCTCTACGAGCTGGAGATCGCCTTCGCCGAGCTGCAGCACCAGCTCGACCGGCTCGGCAGCGCGCACGGCGGCGTGACGGGCGGCACAACCGGCGGCGCGGCAGGCGCCTACATGCCGCCGTGGCTGGTGGACCGCACGCTGCGCAACATCCTGATCGACGTCACCGGCAACACGCACCGCAGCGAGTTCTGCATCGACAAGCTCTACTCGCCCGACGGCCCCACCGGGCGCCTGGGCCTGCTGGAGCTGCGCGCCTTCGAGATGCCGCCGCACGCGCGCATGAGCCTGGTGCAGCAACTGCTGCTGCGCGCGCTGGTGGCGCGCTTCTGGCGCCAGCCGTACCGCACGCGCCTGACGCGCTGGGGCACCGAGCTGCACGACCGCTTCCTGCTCGGCACCTTCGTGCAGATGGATTTCGACGACGTGCTCAGCGAGATGCGCGAGGCCGGCTTCGCCTTCGACAACGCCTGGTTCGCCCCGCATTTCGAATTCCGCTTCCCGCGCGTGGGCGAGCTGGCCGCCGGCGGGCTGCACCTGACGCTGCGCAGCGCGCTCGAGCCCTGGCACGTGATGGGCGAGGAAGGCAGCGCCGGCGGCACGGTGCGCTACGTGGACTCGTCGCTCGAGCGCATCGAGGTGCGCGTGCTGGGCATGAACGAGAACCGCCACGTGGTCACCGTCAACGGCTGCGCGGTGCCGCTGCAGCCCACCGGGCGGGCCGGCGAGTACGTGGCGGGGGTGCGCTACCGCGCCTGGGCGCCGCCGTCTGCGCTCCACCCCACCATCGGCGTGCACGCACCGTTGACATTCGACGTTGTGGACAGCTGGATGGGGCGCAGCATCGGCGGATGCCGGTATCATGTCTCGCATCCGGGCGGGCGCAACTACGAAACCTTCCCGGTCAATGCCTACGAGGCCGAAAGCCGGCGCCTGGCGCGCTTCTTCACGCTCGGCCACACGCCGGGCGTGATGCTTGTCCAGACGCCGGCGCGCAGCCTCGAGTTTCCGTTCACGCTGGACCTGCGGCAACGCTGATCCGCTTCGCCGCCGAGTTTCGCCCCGTGCCTTTGCAGCCCTCACTGCCCTTCGACGAATCCGCGCCCGCCGCCGAGGCGGCCATGCGCCGCGCCCGCGCGGTGCCGCCGGGGCACCTGGACGAGCTCGGGGCGGGCGCGGGCGGGCTGCGCGAGCCGTGGGCGGGCTTCTTCCAGGTGCTGGGCGAGGACGGCATCGGCGCGCTCGGCCAGCAGGCCGCCGCCATGGCGCGCCAGATCCGCGACAACGGCGTGACCTACAACGTCTACGCCGACAACGGCGCGGCGCGCGCCTGGGCGCTGGACCTGCTGCCGTTCATGGTGGCCGAGGACGACTGGCGCCAGATCGAGCGCGGCGTGATCCAGCGCGCCACCCTGGCCAACGCCGTGGTGGCCGACATCTACGGGCCGCAGACGCTGCTGGCCAAGGGTTTGCTGCCGGCCGGGCTGGTCTTCGGCCACCCCGGCTACCTGCGCCCGCTCAAGGGCTACCAGCCGCCGGACGGCAATTTCCTGCATATCGTCGCGGTGGACCTGGCGCACACCGCCGAGGGCGGCTGGACGGTGATGGCGCACCGCACCGAGACCCCGTCCGGCATGGGCTACGCGCTGGAGAACCGGCTCATCATTTCCAGCCTGTTCGCCGATGCCTTCCGCGAGCTGCGCGTGCGGCGCCTGCCCGCGGCGTTCGCGCAACTGATCGCCACGCTGGCGCAGCAGCCCGCGCTGCGCGCCGCCGCTCCGCCCGGCGCGGGCGGGGCGGCCGGCGGCAAGCACATCGTGCTGCTGACCCCGGGCCCCTACAACGAGACCTATTTCGAGCACACCTTCCTGGCGCGCTACCTCGGCATCACGCTGGTCGAGGGCAAGGACCTGACGGTGCGCAACGACGTGGTCTACCTCAAGACGCTGGCCGGGCTGGAGCGCGTGGACGTGATCCTGCGCCGGCTCGACGACGCCTATTGCGACCCGGTCGAGCTGCGCCAGGATTCCACGCTGGGCGTGCCCGGGCTGCTGCAGGCCATGCGCGCGGGCAACGTGCTGGTCTCCAACGCGCCCGGCTCCGGCTTCCTGGAGACGCCCGCCATCCACGGCTTCCTGCCGGCCATCGCGCGCGAGCTGCTGGGCGAGCCGCTGCTGCTGCCCGGCGTGCCGAGCTGGTGGTGCGGCGAGGCCTCGGCGCGCGCGCAGGCGCTCGACCAGCTCAGCGAAGCGTTCCTGATGCCGACCTACCCGCGCGGCATGGCGCAGCCGTGGGAAGGGCCGCGCCTGGGCATGGAGCGCGGCCTGCAGCAACTGGCCGACTGGCGCGAGCGCATCGAGCAGGTGCCCGACCTGTTCACCATCCAGGCCGACCTGCCGCTGTCGCACGCGCCGCGCTGGGAAGGGCCGCAGATCGGCTCGCGCGCGGCCATGCTGCGCGTCTACGCGATCGCCGACGGGCGCGGCGGCTGGCAGGTCATGCCGGGCGGCTTCACCCGGCTGGCGGGCGAGGGCCAGCCGGCGGTGTCGATGCAGCTCGGCGGCTCCAGCGTGGATACCTGGGTGCTGTCGAGCCAGCCGCCGCAGGGGGCGACGCTGGCCGCCTCGCCCACGCTGGGCGGGACGGCGCCGGGACCGGTGGCCAAGCCGCTGGCGGTGTCGAGCCGCGCCGCCGAGAACCTGTTCTGGGCCGGCCGCTACGCCGAGCGCGCCGAGAACAACGTACGCCTGTGCCGGCTGGTGCTGGGCTCGATCGAAAGCAGCGACGAGCGCGACGACAGCGTGCTCGACGTGATCGGCGAGCTGGCCGTGGCCTGCGGCCTGCTGCCGACCGGCGCGCCGCAGCCGCGCGCCTCGCTGCGCGTGTTCGAGCGCAGCCTGGTGGCGGCGCTGGCCGAGGGCGCCGGCTGGACCAGCGTGGGCCAGAACCTGGCCAGCCACGTGCATGCCGCCACCGAGATCCGCAACCGGCTGTCCAACGACCACTGGCGCACCATCCTGGCCGCGCGCAACGATTTCGGCGACGCCATGGCGGCCGCCTGCACCGATGCTTCCGGCAGCGGCGACTGCGGCTACTACGACCGCCCGCGCGTGCTGGCCGCGCTCGACCACCTCGGCATGCAGCTTGCCGCCATCAGCGGCGCCCAGGGCGACCGCATGATGCGCGACGAAGCCTGGCGCCTGCTGTTCATCGGCCGCCATATCGAGCGCGTGGGCACGCTGGCGACCTTCCTCGAAGTCTTCACCCGGCATGGCGCGCTGATGCACCGCAGCGGCTTCGACCTGCTGCTGCACCTGTTCGACAGCACGCTCACCTTCCGCGCGCTCTACCCGGGGCGCACCGACATGCCGGCACTCATCGAGCAGATCGTGATCGAACCCACCAACCCGCGCGGCCTCTACGGCCTGCTGGCGCGGCTGCGCGTCAAGCTCGGCCAGATCACGCCGCCGGCCAGCCCGGCCGGCACCGGGCGCGTGCCGCTGCCGCAATGGCTGCCCGCGGTGGAGACGCTGCCCGGCTGGGACGCACTATGCGAGCGCGACGAGCATGGCCGATACGCCAATCTGGTGCAGCTGTGCGACCGGCTGGGCGGCCTGATGGCGCAGCTCTCGGACGAGATCAGCGCGCGCTACTTCAGCCACGCCGGCATGGCCGGCGTGCGGGTGCGGCCATGAGCGCGCCCGCGACCGGCCTGGCGAGCGCGCCCGCGGCCGATGCCGGCGACGATGCCGTGGGCGGCCCCGCCGCCGCCGTGCTCACGGTCCACCACAAGACCACCTACGTGTATTCCGCGCCGGTGGAAAACGCCCAGCAGCGCGCCGTGGTGTGGCCGGTGGCCTGCCCGTGGCAGACCGTGCTGTCGCACAGCACGCAGATCGATCCCGAGCCGTCGCACCAGCATGCCGGCACGGACGCCTTCGGCAACCACGTGCTGTACTTCACCATCGACGTTCCGCACGACTTCATGCAGGTCTGCTGCGAGAGCACGGTGCGCGTGATGCCGCGCTGGGACGCGCTCGACGCGGCCGCCAGCATGCCGTGGGAAGACGCCGTGGCCGCGCTGCGTTTTCGCGCCGGCCAGCCGTTCCGGCCGCAGAGCGAGTTCTGCTTCGCCTCGCCCAACGTGGCGCTGCATCCGGACCTCAAGGCCTACGCGCTGGCCAGCTTCGGGCCCGGCGTGCCGGTGGTGGCGGGCGCCATCGACCTGATGCACCGCATCCACGCCGACTTCGAATACGAGACCGACGCCACCGAGGTGGACACCCCCGCGCTGCAGGCGTTCGCGCTGCGCAGCGGCGTGTGCCAGGACTTCGCCCAGGTCATGATCGGCTGCCTGCGCTCGCTCGGCCTGGCCGCGCGCTACGTCAGCGGCTACCTGCGCACCGAGCCGCCGCCGGGCCAGCCGCGGCTGATCGGCGCCGACGCCTCGCACGCGTGGCTGTCGGTGTACTGCCCGCTGGCCGGCTGGGTCGACCTCGACCCGACCAACGACGTGCTGGCCGACACCGGCCACGTGACGCTGGCGTTCGGGCGCGACTACAGCGACGTCTCGCTGCTGCGCGGGGTCATCGTGGGCGGCGGCGCGCACACCGTGGAGGTGGAGGTGAGTGTGCTGCCGATGGCCTAGCCGACGGATCTCCGCCGCCGGCCGCGGTGCGCCGGCAAAGCGGCTGGCAAGCCAATTGCTTGCGCATTGCAGTGGTTGCCGAAAAAGAAGGGGGAATCAATATGCTGAGCCGCACCGCCGACCACCTGTTCTGGATGGCCCGCTACACCGAGCGCGCGGAAAACACCGCGCGCATGCTCGACGTCAACCACCAGGCCGCGCTGCTGCCGCAGTCGCGCGACGAAGCGCAGCAGGGCTGGCTGGCCATGCTGGACGTGACCGAGCTCACCCCGGTCTTCGCCGAACACCACGGCGCCGTGGTGCACGAGGAAGTGCTCGATTTCATGGTGCGCGACCTGAGCCACCCGGCCTCGATCATGTCCTGCCTGCGCGCCGCCCGCGAAAACGCCCGCGCCGTGCGCGGCGCGCTGACCACGCCGCTGTGGGAAACCATCAACACCACCTGGCTCGACGTGCAGCAGATGGTCGCCGACGGCATCCTGCGGCACGATCCCGCGCAGTTCTTCGAATGGGTCAAGTTCCGCTCCCACCTCACGCGTGGCGTGGAAGCCGGCACCATGCTCAAGGACGAGGCCTACTGCTTCATGCGCCTGGGCACCTTCCTCGAGCGCGCCGACAACACCGCGCGGCTGCTCGACGTCAAGTTCCAGGCCACCGACCTGGGCCGCCAGCAGGACGACTTCTACCAGTGGGCCGCGGTCCTGCGCTCGGTCTCGGGGTTCGAGATGTACCGCAAGGTCTATCGCGCGGCGGTCACGCCCGAGCGTGTGGCCGAACTGCTGATCGTGCATCCCGACATGCCGCGGTCGCTCGCGGCCAGCCTGCGGGAGGTGGTGGCGCTGCTCGCGCAGGTGCGCAACGGCGCTTCAGCGGAGACAGAGCGGCGTGCGGGCAAGCTCCATGCGGAGCTCAAGTTTGCTCGGATCGAGGATATTTTTTCTGTTGGGATTCATGGGTGGTTGGGGGATTTTTTGCGGAGGGTGCATGAGGTGGGGAGTGGGGTTAGTCATAGTTTTTTGATGCGGGGGTAGTAGGGTTTTGTGCTTCGGCTTCAAAGGCCGCTTCGACTTCAAAGTCAACGGCTGAACGTCAAAGTCAAAGTCAAAGGCTTTCGCTCCCCCGGAGCGACCTACTTTCTTTTCCCCGAAAAGAAAGTAGGCAAAGAAAGCGGGCTGCCTGGCCGGCAGGGGCAGAGCCGAACAGTGTTGCTGGTTGTTGGTGGTTTCGTGGTGGGGGTGGTGGTCCTGCTGGGATTCTGCCGGTACCGGTTTTTGTGGCCACGTTCTCTCGGGTGGTGTTCGGTTCGTGGTGGCGCTGCATGATGGCGGAGGTCCAGGCTCTTCGGGCTGCTGCCGCGACCGGGGCAGATGGGCTCGTCATAGAGACGGTGCTGGTTTCGTGGTGGGCGTGGTGGCCACCATTCGATCTCAGTGCCAAACGGTTTTGACTTGAGAGGTAATCCGGTTCAAAGCAACCCAACACACTCGCGTGGGGTCCACCACGCCCACCACGAAACCAGTGCCGGTGCTATGCCGTGACTGCCAAAACCGGTAACGGCAGATACCCGAACCAGCAGTGCGTCCGCCATCATAGGTCTGACCCCGCGACCAATACCGCTAGCCAGATCGTGGCCGCTCGCACCGGTAACGGCAGCAGGCCCGCAGAACCACAGACCCCACGACGAAACCAGCAACTCAAGAAACCCTGTTCGGCTCTGCCCCTGCCGGCCAGGCAGCCCGCTTTCTTTGCCTACTTTCTTTTCGGGGAAAAGAAAGTAGGTCGCTCCGGGGGAGCGAAAGCCTTTGACTTTGACTTTGACGTTCAGCCGTTGACGTTCAGCCGTTGACTTTGAAGTTAAGGCCTTTAAAGCCGTTGACCTTGAAGTCAAGCAGTGATGGCCTTTGAAGCCAAGCCGTAGTTTTCGACTTAGAACCCCAACCCTCACCCCAACTTCTTCCTCAACAACTCGTTCACCTGCGCCGGGTTCCCCTTCCCCTTGGTCGCCTTCATGGCCTGCCCGACCAGGGCATTGAACGCTTTTTCCTTGCCGGCGCGGAATTCCTCCACCGACTTGGCGTTGGCGGCCAGCACGTCGTCGATGATCTTTTCCAGTTCTCCCGAGTCGGACATCTGCTTGAGGCCCTTGGCGGCGATGATGGCGTCGGCGTCGCCGCCTTCTTCGCCGGCCCACATGGCGGGGAAGACGTCTTTCTTGGCGGTGTTGTTGGAGACCGTGCCATCGGCGATGCGCACCAGCAGCTTTGCCAGTTGGGCTGGCTTGACCGGCGCGGCGTCGAGCGCGATGCCTTCGCGGTTGAGCAGCGAGGACACGTCGCCCATCAGCCAGTTGGCGGCGGGCTTGGCGTTGGCGGCGCCGGCTTCGGCGACCACGGCTTCGAAGTAGCTGGCGAGCGGCTTGGAGGCGGTCAGCACGCTGGCGTCATAGGCGGACAGGCCGTATTGCGACACCAGGCGCGCCTGCATGGCGGCGGGCAGTTCGGGCAGTTCGGCCTTCACGCGCTCGATCCAGGCGGCGTCGATTTCCAGCGGCAGCAGGTCGGGGTCGGGGAAGTAGCGGTAGTCGTGCGCGTCTTCCTTGGTGCGCATGGCGCGCGTCTCGCCGGTGTCCGGGTCGAACAGCACGGTGGCCTGCTGGATCTCGCGGCCGTCTTCGATCTCGGCGATCTGCCACTGGACTTCGTATTCGATGGCCTGCTGCAGGAAGCGGAACGAGTTGAGGTTCTTGATCTCGCGGCGCGTGCCGAGTTTGGGGCTGCCGTACGGACGCACCGACACGTTGGCGTCGCAGCGGAAGCTGCCTTCCTGCATGTTGCCGTCGCAGATGCCCAGCCACGTCACCAGCGCGTGCAGCGTGCGGGCGTAGGCCACGGCCTCGGCGGCGCTGCGCATGTCGGGCTCGGTGACGATTTCCAGCAGCGGGGTGCCGGCGCGGTTCAGGTCGATGCCGGTCATGCCGGCGAAGTCTTCGTGCAGCGACTTGCCGGCGTCTTCCTCGAGGTGGGCGCGCGTGAGCTGCACGGTCTTCTCGTAGGTCTCGCCCTTCTTGCCTTCGACCTGGATGCTGATGCTGCCGCCCTGCACCACCGGGATCTCGTACTGGCTGATCTGGTAGCCCTTGGGCAGGTCGGGGTAGAAGTAGTTCTTGCGCGCGAAGATGCTGCGCGGCGCGATGGTGGCGCCGATCGACAGGCCGAACTGGATGGCGCGCTCGACCGCGCCGCGGTTGAGCACCGGCAGCACGCCGGGCAGCGCCAGGTCGACCGGCGAGGCCTGCGTGTTCGGCGCCGCGCCGAAGGCGGTGGAGCTGCCGGAGAAAATCTTGGAGGCCGTCGACAGCTGCGTGTGCGTCTCGAGGCCGATCACCACTTCCCATTGCATGGCGGTATTCCTGTTCGTGTACGTCGTGTACGTCGTATTCGGTTGTGTTGCTGCGTATTGCGTTGCGCTGGCCGCGCGCCTCTATCGTGTCTGCGCGCAGCCGCCGGTGCCGGGCTCGAACATCACGGGCCAGGCTTCCTCGTAGATGCCCGGACTGCAGCGCTGCTGGCAGTTGGCGTGCGCCAGCGTGACGCGGCGCGGGTCCTGCCAGACCATCAGCTTGCACGCGCTGCCGTCGTTGGCGCGCAGCTCGATGTGCGGCTTCTTCTGCGTCTGGCGGAACTCGGCCAGGTTGAAGCTGCACGAGCCGCGCTTGCCCACCCACAGCTTCCACGACAACTGCTGCACGGTGTTGTCCGCCACGCGCAGCTGCGCGTCCTCGCGGAAGCCGTCTTCCTCGGTGCGTCGGCAGTCGCCGGCCAGGTCGATGTCGCGGCTGGCGATCGGCGTGGGCCGGCCGCCGAAGCGCGGCAGCGGGATGCACGCCGCCAGCGCGGCGCCCAGCGCCACGCCGGCGGCGATGCGGGCCAGCCAGCGCCGCGCGCTCATGCCTGCGGGGGCCGGCGCAGGTGCCAGTCCGTGGCCTGCTGGAACGCGTGGGCGGTCTGCAGCAGCTCGGCTTCGCCGAAGTAGTTGCCGATCAGCTGCAGGCCGACCGGCATGCCGCCTGCGCCGAGCCCGCACGGCACGCTCATGCCGGGCAGGCCGGCCAGGCTGGTCGACAGCGTGAAGATGTCGGCCAGGTACATCTGCACCGGGTCGGCGCTCTTCTCGCCGAGCTTCCACGCCACCGTGGGCGCCACCGGGCCCATGATCACGTCGCACTGGGCGAAGGCGCGCTGGAAGTCCTCGGCGATGATGCGGCGGATCTTCTGCGCCTGCAGGTAGTAGGCGTCGTAGTAGCCGTGCGACAGCACGTAGGCGCCCACCAGGATGCGGCGCTTGACCTCGGGGCCGAAGCCTTCGGCGCGGCTCTTCTTGTACATGTCCATCAGGTCGCGGTACTCGGCCGCGCGGTGGCCGTAGCGCACGCCGTCGAAGCGCGACAGGTTGGACGACGCCTCGGCCGGCGCGATGATGTAGTACACCGGGATCGACAGCTCGGTCTTGGGCAGCGACACATCGACCAGCGTGGCGCCGAGCTTCTCGTATTCGGCCAGCGCGGCGCGCACGGCCTGTTCCACGTCGGCCGACAGGCCCGCGCCGAAGTATTCCCTGGGCAGGCCGATGCGCAGGCCCGACAGCGGCCGCGCGGCGCCGGCGCCGGCGCGCGGCTGGCCCAGCAGGCGGGTGAAGTCCTCGTCCACGCCGCCCTGGGCCGGCGCCAGGCTGGTCGAGTCGCGCTCGTCGAAGCCGGCCATGGCGCCCAGCAGCAGCGCGCAGTCCTCGGCGGTGTGGGCCATCGGGCCGCCCTGGTCCAGCGACGAGGCGAACGCGATCATGCCGTAGCGCGACACGCGGCCGTAGGTGGGCTTGATGCCGGTGATGCCGGAGAACGAGGCCGGCTGGCGGATCGAGCCGCCGGTGTCGGTGCCGGTGGCGGCCGGCGCCAGGCCGGCGGCCACGGCGGCGGCCGAGCCGCCCGAGGAGCCGCCCGGCACGCGGGCGGGGTCCCAGGGGTTCTTCACCGGGCCGAAGTGCGAGTTCTCGTTGGACGAGCCCATCGCGAACTCGTCCATGTTGGTCTTGCCCAGCGTGACCATGCCGGCGGCGGCCAGGCGCTCGACCACGGTGGCGTCGAACGGGCTTTCGTAGTTGGCCAGCATGCGCGAGCCGGCGGTGGCGCGCCAGCCGCGCGTGACGAACACGTCCTTGTGGGCGACCGGCACGCCGGTCAGCAGGCCGGCTTCGCCGCGCGCGCGGCGCGCGTCGGCCTCGCGCGCCTGCGCCAGCGTGAGTTCGGGGTTGACGTCGACGAAGGCGTTGAGCGCGTCGGCCTGCTCGATGCGGCCCAGGTAGTCGCGCGCCAGTTCCTCGGCGGAGACGGTGCGTGCCGCCAGCGCGTCGGCGAGCTGGCGCAGGGAGGTCACTGAAGTTGCGGAAAAGGACATGTCGGTCGGTATGGCTTGGCAGGGTGGCTGCCGGCGCGCGGCGCAGGGGCGGCGCGACGCAGCGGCTGGTTCGGTGGCCGGGGCGGCGGGCGCTCGTTTGCTTATTCGATGACCTTGGGCACCAGGTACAGGCCGCCTTCGGTGGCCGGGGCCGGGCGCTGGTAGTCCGCGCGGCGGTCGGTCTCGGTCACGATGTCGTCGCGCAGGCGCTGCGACATCTCGCGCACCGTGGACAGCGGGTGGGCCAGCGGCTCCACGCCGGCGGTGTCGACCGCCTGCATCTGTTCGACCAGCGAGAAGAATTGATTGAGCTGCACCAGCGTGTGCCCCGCCTCGTCATCGTTGATCTCGATGCGGGCAAGGTGGGCGATGCGCTTGACGTCGGATAGGTCGAGAGCCATGGCTAGGGTTCGGTGTCGATGCGAAAAACGGACGAAATCGGCTGCGAAATCGGGGAAGCGGGTCCAGGAGCGGAGGCGGCAGCGGGAGGCAAGGCAGGCGCCGCCTGGGCGGGCGGGGCGAGTGCTGCCGGGAGCGCCCCGGAATCGTCAAAGTTACACGTTTTTTCGAGGCAGAAGCCCCCGAAACAGGGGGAATTATAAGGTATCATTGCGCGTTGCCATTCCCTGGCAGCGCCTTCGTCACATTGGTGCACATTGGGGCGAAACCGCGTCCGCCGGTGCTTTTCCAGGCAGGCGCGTGGCAGAACCCGCGGCGCGCCCGCCGTACACCCGCCGTGCGCCATCGCTCCCGTACCGCCCTCCTGGCCGCTTCGCCGCGCCACGTCGGCGGCGGAGGGCAGCGGATGGCGGGCAGCGCGCAGCCAGGGAGGCAGGCAAGGGCCCTCTGATTAGGCCGCCCCGGCCGGCAATTTTTTGTAATTGCGGCGCGGTTCCACCGAACTTTCGAGCGTGGTCTAATCAAAGGTTCCCGTAGAGGCTGTTTCCGCCCCCGGCGGGCCGGCCGCGGCTGACGGCCCCGCCCCGGCCGCCGCGCATCCGCAGGATGGCGCGGCGCTGGCGTGGCGCCTGGCTCACCGCACGGTGGGGAGCCTTGAATACTACCCGTCGCAATGAATTTCGTGGCTGGCCCGATTGCGGTGCCGGCCGCTTCGCATACCTCGCGAACCACCAGAAACAGGATTCCTGATGTTCGGATTTCTCCGCAGCTATTTCTCCAACGATCTCGCGATCGACCTCGGCACCGCCAACACCCTGATCTATATGCGCGACAAGGGCATCGTCCTGGACGAGCCCTCGGTGGTGGCGATCCGCCAGGAAGGCGGCCCCAACGCCAAGAAGACGATCCAGGCGGTGGGCAAGGAAGCCAAGCAGATGCTGGGCAAGGTGCCGGGCAACATCGAAGCGATCCGCCCGATGAAGGACGGCGTGATCGCCGACTTCACCGTGACCGAGCAGATGCTCAAGCAGTTCATCAAGATGGTGCACGACTCGAAGCTGCTGCGCCCGAGCCCGCGCATCATCATCTGCGTGCCGTGCGGCTCGACCCAGGTCGAGCGCCGCGCCATCCGCGAGTCGGCGCTGGGCGCCGGCGCCAGCCAGGTATACCTGATCGAGGAGCCGATGTCGGCCGCGATCGGCGCCGGCCTGCCGGTGTCGGAGCCGTCGGGCTCGATGGTGGTGGACATCGGCGGCGGCACCACCGAGGTGGGCATCATCTCGCTGGGCGGCATGGTCTACAAGGGCTCGGTGCGCGTGGGCGGCGACAAGTTCGACGAGGCCATCGTCAACTACATCCGCCGCAACTACGGCATGCTGATCGGCGAGCAGACCGCCGAGGCCATCAAGAAGGAAATCGGTTCGGCCTTCCCGGGCTCCGAAGTGCGCGAGATGGAAGTCAAGGGCCGCAACCTGTCCGAAGGCATCCCGCGCGCGTTCACGGTGTCGTCGAACGAAATCCTCGAAGCGCTGACCGATCCGCTCAACCAGATTGTCTCGGCGGTCAAGATCGCGCTGGAACAGACGCCGCCGGAACTGGGCGCGGACATCGCCGAGCGCGGCATGATGCTGACCGGCGGCGGCGCGCTGCTGCGCGACCTGGACCGCCTGCTGGCCGAGGAAACCGGCCTGCCGGTGCTGGTGGCCGAGGATCCGCTGACCTGCGTGGTGCGCGGCTCGGGCATGGCGCTCGAGCGCATGGACAAGCTCGGCAGCATCTTCTCCTACGAATAACGAGTCAGCGAGAGGATATCGCTCGTGGCGCGACGCGGCCTGCCGGATTGCCTGGTCGGGGCCTCGCCGCGCCGCGCCGCCGTCCCGGCCGCTTCCCTGGCCGCATCCTCCAACGCTGTCTCGACCGTCTCCCCGACCCGGCCCGGCCCGGGGCACCGCGCGCCAGCGCGCCTTTCCCGCCCGCCCGGCCACGCCGGTGAGTCCGGCAGGCAGGCGCCGCCGCCGCGTGCCCGGGGCCGGCAGACCTCTACGCCAGCGCACGGGTAAATGGATTACACTCCGCCGCCGCTCTTCAAGCAGGGCACTTCCGCCGTCGCGCGCCTCGTCTTCTATGTGACGATCGCGCTGGTGCTGCTCATCGTCGACGCGCGCTTCGACGCGCTGCGCGTGGTGCGCCAGGTCGCCGCCACCGTGCTGATGCCGGTCGAGCGGACCGTGCTGGTGCCGCGCGACGCGCTGCGCACCGCGTTCGACTATGCGCAGTCGTCGGCCTCGCTCGCCAGCGAGAACCGCGAACTGCGCCGCCGCGCGGTGACCGAGGCCGAGGGCTCGGTGCGCCAGTCGCAGCTCGAGGCCGAGAACAACCAGCTGCGCAAGCTGCTCGGCCTGCAGGAGCAGTCGGCCACGCCGGTGACGGCGGCCGAGATCCTCTACGACGCGCGCGACCCCTACAGCCAGCGCATCGTGATCGACCGCGGCAGCCAGCACGGCCTGCGCGCCGGCTATCCGGTGATCGACGAGCGCGGCGTGATCGGCCAGGTCACGCGCGTCTCGCCGTTCCAGTCCGAAGTCACGCTGCTGACCGACAAGGAGCAGGCCATTCCCGTGCAGGTGGTGCGCAACGGGCTGCGCAGCGTGGCCTTCGGCGGCGCCCGCGCCGGCCTGCTCGACCTGCGCTTCATGGCGGCCTCGGCCGACCTGCAGCAGGGCGACCTGCTGGTGACCTCCGGCCTGGACGGCACTTATCCGCCGGGCCTGCCGGTGGCGAAGATCGTGCAGATCGAGCGCAAGGCCGACACCGCCTTCTCGCGCGTGTACTGCGAGCCGGTGGCCGGGGTGCGCTCGCACCGCCAGCTGCTGGTGATCCGCTACGAGGCGCAGCTGCCGCCGCGCGACACCATCGACGGCCCGCGCGATGCCAAGGAAGGCAAGGGCGGCCGGCCCGACCGCGCCGACCGGCCCGGCGTGCGCGACGCCCAGCGCGGCGGCGGCGACAAGCCGGCGGCCGAGAAACCCGCGGAGAAGCCCGCCGAGAAGCCGGCCGACAAGCCCGCGGCCAGGCCCGCGCCCGCAGCCAAGGAGGCCCAGCGGTGACCAATCCCCAATACCTGCTGCGTCCGGTCAATCCGGCGTTCATCGCGCTGAGCTTCGTGCTGGCGTTCCTGTTCAACCTGATGCCGTGGGGCTCCGTGTTGTGGATTCCCGACATGGTGGCGCTGGTGCTGGTGTTCTGGAACATCCACCAGCCGCGCAAGGTGGGCATGGGCGTGGCGTTCGCGCTGGGCCTGCTGATGGACGTGCACGACGCGCGCCTGCTGGGCGAGCACGCCATCGCGTACACCCTGCTGGCCTATTTCGCCATCACCATCCACCGCCGCGTGCTGTGGTTCACGGTCTACACCCAGGCGCTGCACGTGGTGCCGCTGCTGTTCATGGCGCACGCGGTGCCGGTGGTGATCCGCCTGGCCATGGGCGCGCCGCTGCCGGGCTGGCAGCTGCTGCTGGCGCCCGGCATCGAGGCGCTGTTGTGGCCGCTGGCCACCAGCATGCTGCTGGCGCCGCAGCGGCGCAGCGCCGACGTGGACGAGACGCGGCCCATCTAGCGCCGCGCGCCGCCCGATGGCTTGACCCTCAACGAGTTCCGCCGCGCCCCCCCGCGGGTGCGCGGCACACCGCAAGGCTGACGCAGTACCATGACCGAAATCCGCAATGTCGAACAGGAGCTCGGCCGCTTCCGCATCCGCGTGGCGGCCGCGGCGCTGTTCGCCGTGATCTGCTTCGGCCTGCTGTTCACGCGCTTTCTCTGGCTGCAGTGGTACAAGCACGACCAGTACTCGGCCAAGGCCGAGGACAACCGCATCTCGGTGGCGCCGATCGAGCCCAACCGCGGCATCATCATGGACCGCAACGGCGTGGTGCTGGCGCGCAACTATTCGGCCTACACGCTGGAAATCACGCCGTCCAAGCTGCCCGACACGCTCGACAACACCATCGAGGCGCTCAGCCAGGTGGTCGACATCCAGCCGCGCGACCGGCGCCGCTTCAAGCGGCTGATGGAAGAGTCGCGCAGCTTCGAGAGCCTGCCGATCCGCAGCCAGCTCACCGACGAGGAAGTGGCGCGCTTTTCCGCGCAGCGCTTCCGCTTTCCCGGCGTGGACGTGCGCGCGCGGCTGTTCCGCCAGTATCCGATGGGCGAGTCCGCCTCGCACGTGATCGGCTACCTGGGCCGCATCTCGCAGCGCGACCAGGAGCGCATCGAGGCCATGGACGAGGCCAACGACGCCGAGGGCGCCAAGTACGACCCGCGCAAGGACGCCGACAACTACAAGGGCTCCAACTACATCGGCAAGATCGGCATCGAGCAGAGCTACGAGACCGAGCTGCATGGCCTGACCGGCTTCGAGGAAGTGGAGGTGAGCGCGGGCGGGCGCCCGATCCGCACGCTCTCCACCTCGCCGGCCACGCCCGGCAACAACCTGATCCTGTCGCTCGACATCCGCCTGCAGCAGCTCGCCGAGGCGCTGTTCGGCGACCGGCGCGGCGCGCTGGTGGCGATCGAGCCGGCCACCGGCGACATCCTGGCCTTCGTCTCCAAGCCGACCTTCGACCCGAACCTGTTCGTCGAGGGCATCGACAGCAACACCTGGAACGAGCTCAACGGCTCGCCCGACAAGCCGCTGCTGAACCGGCCGCTGCGCGGCACCTACCCGCCGGGCTCGACCTACAAGCCGTTCATGGCGCTGGCCGCGCTCACCACCGGCAAGCGCACCGCGGCCTGGGGCTTCCACGATCCGGGCTCCTTCACGCTGGGCAACCATACCTTCCGCGACGACAAGCCCGGCGGCCATGGCTGGGTGGACATGCAGGCTTCCATCGTGCAGTCCTGCGACACCTACTACTACATGCTGGCGCGCGACATGGGCGTCAACGCGATCCACGATTTCATGAAGCCGCTGGGCTTCGGCCAGATCACCGGCATCGACATCGAGGGCGAGAGCCGCGGCATCCTGCCGTCCACCGACTGGAAGCGCCGCGCCTACCGCAAGCCCGAGCAGCAGAAATGGTATGACGGCGAGACCATCTCGCTGGGCATCGGCCAGGGCTACAACAGCTTCACCATCCTGCAGCTGGCCAACGCGGTGTCCATCCTGGTCAACAACGGCACCGCGATGAAGCCCCACTTGGTCAAGGCGGTGGAGGACTCGGTGACGCGCGACCGCGAGCTCACCGTGCCCAAGGAAAGCTACCGGCTGTCGCTCAAGCAGGCCGACATCGACGTCATCAAGCGCGCCATGGTCGGCGTGACGCACTCCGGCACGGCCGCGCGCGCCTTTGCCGGCGCCGCCTACGAGTCCGCCGGCAAGACCGGCACCGCCCAGACCTTCACGGTGGGCAAGAACGAGAAGTACAACCACCACGCGCTCGACGAGCGCAAGCGCGACCACGCGCTCTACACCGCCTTCGCCCCGGCCGACAACCCGAAGATCGCGCTGGCGATGATCGTGGAGAACGCCGGCTTCGGCGGCGCGGTGGCCGCGCCGATCGCGCGCAAGGTGATGGACTACTACCTGCTGGGCAAGTGGCCCGAGGAGCTGGCCAGCATCGCCCCGCCGGCCTCCGAGCGCGCCGGGGGCAAGCCGCCCGTGGACACGCCCAGCGTGTTCACCACGGGGCACACCGCCAGCATCGCCAGCGCCACCGTGATGGGCGCGAGCGAGGCGGCCGCCACCAGCGTCGCCGGCGCCGCCGTCGGCGCCAGCGTGCCGGTGGCGCGCCCGGCCGGCGCGTCCGCGGCGGCGGTGGCGCCGGTGATCGACCCGGCCGCCATTCCGCCCGCCTCGGCGGTGCAGACGCTGGACCAGCGCATGGCCCAGGCGCTCGGCCACAGCCATCCGGCGCCGGCTCCGGCGCCCGCCCAGGCCGCCCCGGCGCCGGCGGCCGCCGCCGCTCCGAAACCCCGCGCCAAGCCCGTCGCCGCTCCCGGCGCGGGCGGCGCCAACGCGACACGCTGAAGGAGACGCGCCATGGACAAACGCCGCGTCCTGTCATTCATCAAGACCGCGCTCACCGGCTTCGACAAGCCGCTCGCGCTGATCGTCTTCCTGCTGTTCGCCACCGGCATCGTGGCGCTCTACTCGGCCGCCATCGACATGCCCGGCCGGGTCGAGGACCAGCTGCGCAACATCCTGCTCTCCTACGCGGTGATGTGGGTGATCGCCTACCTGCCCACGCAGACGCTGATGCGGGTGGCGGTGCCGCTCTATACCGTGGGCGTGGCCCTGCTGATCGGGGTGGCGATGTTCGGCCTGATCCGCAAGGGCGCGCGGCGCTGGCTCAACGTGGGCATGGTGATCCAGCCCTCCGAGATCATGAAGATCGCCATGCCGCTGATGCTGGCGTGGTACTTCCAGAAGCGGGAGGGCTCGGTCAGGTGGTATGACTTCCTGGTGGCGCTGCTGCTGCTGGGCGTGCCGGTCGGCCTGATCGCCAAGCAGCCCGACCTGGGCACCGGCCTGCTGGTGCTGGCCGCCGGCCTCTACGTGATCTACTTCGCCGGCCTGTCGTGGAAGATCATCCTGCCGCTGCTGGTGGCGCTGGTGGTGGCCGTCACCGCGCTGGTCACCTTCGAGAACGACATGTGCGCGCCCGGCGTGAACTGGCCGATCCTGCACGACTACCAGCAGCACCGCATCTGCACGCTGCTGGACCCCACCACCGACCCGCTCGGCAAGGGCTTCCACACCATCCAGTCGATCATCGCCATCGGCTCGGGCGGCGTGTTCGGCAAGGGCTGGCTCAAGGGCACGCAGACCCATCTGGAATTCATCCCGGAAAAGCACACCGACTTCATCTTCGCGGTCTTCTCCGAGGAGTTCGGCCTGGTCGGCAATGCCGTGCTGCTGGTGCTCTACCTGCTGCTGATCTTCCGCGGGCTGTACATCGCGGCCAATGCGCCGACGCTGTTCTCGCGGCTGCTGGCGGGGTCCATCACGCTGATCTTCTTCACCTACGCCTTCGTCAACATGGGCATGGTCAGCGGCATCCTGCCCGTGGTGGGCGTGCCGCTGCCGCTGATGAGTTACGGCGGGACCGCGCTGGTCACGCTGGGCATGGGCATCGGCCTGCTGATGAGCATTTCGCGGCAGAAGCGGCTGATCCAGACCTAGCGGCCGGCGCCCGCGGTTGACGTAAGTTAAGAACCGACTCGCGCCGCGGCCGGAATGTGAATTTTCCGAGCCCTGCGGCCGCGCCTCCCCGGTACGCTCCAGCCCACATGGACCGAACCGAGGAAGGAAGATGAACAGCATGAAACGGGTGCCGCCGCCCGCCGCGACCGACAAGTACACCAGGACCGCGCAGGCCCTCCACTGGCTGATGGCGCTGATCTGGCTGGCGAGCTGGGGCGCCGGCATGGTAGCCGCCCATGTGCCGGCGCTCAATCCGCACCACGGCCTGACCGCCGTGCACAAGGCCGTCGCCAGCACGCTGCTGGCCCTGGTCGTGATCCGCGTGGCGTGGCGGCTCGCGCATCCGGCTCCCGCGCTGCCGCCCAGCATGAGCGTCTTCATGCAGCGCGCCGCCCACCTGGGGCATCTCGTCCTGTACGCGCTCGCGCTGATCGCCCTGCCGCTGTCGGGCTGGTACTGGAGCTCGGTGGCCGGCCGGGCCGTCCAGCTCGCCGGCCTGTTCACGCTGCCGCCGCTGGCGGCGCCCGACGAGGCGATGCGGGACCTTGCCGCCAACGTCCACGTGCTGACCGCGTGGTTCTGCGGCGCGCTCGTCGGCGGCCACATCGTGGTGGCGCTCAAGCACCGCTTCATCGACCGGGACTCGGTCATGGCGAGCATGCTGCCGGGGCCGCGCGGCCTGCGGTGAGCGCCGCCCGGCGGACTTGCGCTTCGACGCGGGCTCTTTGCTACACTGCCTGCCAAACATCCCGGTTGAAGCCAATGAACGCCCAAGACGTCGTCACTTTCCTGCAGACCAATCCCCAGTTCTTCGAAGACCACGCCGAGCTGCTCGCCTCCGTGCAACTGACCAGCCCGCACAGCCACCGCGCGGTGTCGCTGCAGGAGCGCCAGATGGAGATCCTGCGCGAGAAGAACAAGGGCCTGGAACTGAAGCTGGCGGACCTAGTGCGCCACGGCCACGACAACGACCGCACGCAGCAGCGCATGCATGCGTGGCAGCTGCGCCTGCTGGCGGAGGTGGATTCGCACGCGCTGCCCTACGCGGTGCAGGACGGCCTGCAACAGGTGTTCGAGGTGCCGGCGGTGACGCTCAAGCTGTGGCAGGTGGCGCAGGCTTATGCGCACATGGAGGTCACGCAGGGCGTGAGCGAGGACGTGCGGCTGTTCGCCGAAGGCCTGCGCGCGCCGTACTGCGGGCCCAACAGCGGATTCGAGGCGGCCGCCTGGCTGGAGCGCGACGATATCGCCTCGCTGGCGATGGTGACGCTGCGCGTGCCGTCGCGCGAGCCGGGCACGCTGGGCGCGGCGTTCGGCCTGCTGGTGCTGGGCTCGCCGGAAGCGCGGCGCTTCCACGAAGGCATGGGCACCGCCTACCTGGCGCAGATCGGCGAAGTGGCCGGCGCCGCGCTGAACCGCCTGCGCGACTGACGCCGCCATGTCCCGCGGCAAGCTGACCGTGGCCACGCCATGACGCGCAAGGCGGCCGCCGCGCCGTCCGCCGACAAGCCCGCACCGGACCCGCTGGTGCTGCGCTATCTCGAATGGCTGGCCAGCGGGCGCAAGCTGGCGGCCCACACGCTCAGCGGCTACGGCCGCGACCTCGCCGTGCTGCAGGAGTACGCGCAGCGCTTCGCGCCGGGCTGCGCGCTGCTGTCCTTGCAGACCCACCATATCCGCGGCTTTGCCGCGCGCCTGCACGGCGGCGGCCTGGCCGGCACCAGCATTGCCCGCA
The DNA here is from genome assembly GCF_049059565.2 of Cupriavidus sp. 30B13. Classification (NCBI taxonomy): domain Bacteria; kingdom Pseudomonadati; phylum Pseudomonadota; class Betaproteobacteria; order Burkholderiales; family Burkholderiaceae; genus Cupriavidus; species Cupriavidus sp. 30B13. The sequence continues at coordinate 221,639 of NZ_CP188223.1, forward strand.
CGCTGTCGGCGTGGCGCGGCTTCTATCTGTGGGCGGCGCGCCACGGCCTCGGGGTCGACGCCAATCCGGTCGACGGCGTGCGCGCGCCGAGGTCGGGCCACCGGCTGCCCAAGGCCTTGTCGGTGGAGCACGCGGTGGCGCTGGTGTCGTACCACGGCGGCGAGGGCGCGGAGGACGTGCGCGACCGCGCCGTCTACGAGCTGTTCTATTCCAGCGGCCTGCGCCTGTCGGAACTGGTGCAGCTGGACCAGCGCTACGCCGAGGACGGCGACTACCGCTCGGAGGGCTGGATCGACATGGACGGCGCCGAGGTCACGGTGATCGGCAAGGGCTCGCGCCGGCGCACGGTGCCGGTCGGCAGCAAGGCGATGGAGGCACTGCGCGCCTGGCTGGCGGTGCGCGCGCAGATGCTGCGCCCGGGCGCGGCGCCGCAGGACGCGCATGCCCTGTTCCTGAACGCGCGCGGGCGGCGCCTGCCGGCGCGCACGGTGCAGCTGCGCATCAAGCAGCAGGCGATCCGCGCCGGCGTGCCGGCCGACGTGCATCCGCACATGCTGCGGCATTCCTTCGCCACCCACGTGCTGCAGTCCTCGGGCGACCTGCGCGCGGTGCAGGAGATGCTGGGACACGCCAGCGTGGCCACCACGCAGATCTATACCGCGCTCGATTTCCAGCACCTGGCCAAGGTCTACGACAAGGCGCATCCGCGCGCGGGCAGGGCGCGCGCGGCGCCGCCGGGACCCGCCGCGGAATCCACGCCGCCGGCGGGCGGTCCTGCCGGGCCCGCCGATCCCGCCGCGGAACCGCGGGACTGAGCGCGGCTAGGGCGTGCCGGCCTTGCCCGCGTCGTCTTCCATATCCCCCTGCGCCCCCTGCGCCGCCTTGCCGCTCCTGCCGGCCTTGTCGCCCCACTGCGCCAGGATGGCGCGGAACGCTTCCATCTCCGGCAGCAGCCAGGCGCGGAAGGCCTTCACCTTGGGCGCTTCGAGCATGCCCGCCGAGCAGACGAAATAGAGCAGCCAGGGGCAGGGAATGCTGACGTCGAACAGCCGCACCACGCGCCCCGACAGCAGGTCGTTGTAGGCCAGCGAGGAGCGGATCAGCGCAATGCCCTGGCCGGCGGCGGCGGCCTGCAGCAGCAGCGAGGAATCCTCCAGCAGCAGGCCCTTGCGCGGCTCGGGCCAGTCCAGCCCGGCCGCTTCGAACCACGGCTTCCACGGGTCGCCTTCGCCGCGCAGCAGCGGCATGCCGGCCATGTCGCGCGGCTGCGCCGGCAGCTTGCCGGCGTTGAAGGCCGGGCTGCAGACCGGGAAGAACACGTCGTCGAGCAGCTTTTCCACGTACAGGCCGGGATAGTCGCCGCTGCCCATGCGCAGCGCGATGTCCACTTCCTCGCGCGTGAAATCCACCAGGCTGTTGGACGACAGCAGCTCCACGTCCAGCTCGGGGTGCCGCTCGATGAAGCTGCCGATGCGCGGCGTGAGCCAGCGCGCGGCGAACGAAGGCATGGTGCTGATGGTGAGGCGCTTGTCGCGGTTGCCGGCCTGCAGCGCGCGCGTCGCGTCGGCGATCTCCAGCAGGGCCTCGCGCACGCGCGTGGCGTAGGCGCGCCCGCCCGGCGTGAGGCTGACGCGCTTGCCGTTGCGCTCGAACAGCGGCTGCCCGAGCTCTTCCTCCAGCGCGCGGATCTGGTGGCTGACCGCGCCGTGGGTGACGAACAGTTCGGTGGCCGCGCGCGAAAAGCTCTCGTGGCGGGCCGCGGCCTCGAACGCGCGCAGCGCGGTCAGTGCCGGCAGGCGCGGCAGTTCGCGGTGCCAGCCACGCGGCAGATCATTCTCCCAAGCTCGCTTCAATGCCATGGCCGGCCTCGCCTTATGTGAGTTTCCCTAACAAGAACCCGGAAAATATATCGTTTTGGAAGGGCTTCGGCAATCACTAGAATGCAATGCATCGGTACTCCACCCCGCACCAGCTCCGCTGAAGCAGACGCCGCCCCGACGGGCAGGCGCATGACGCGGCAGCCCATTCCGGGCCGGCGGGGCAGCAGAGGCGCCGATGTCAGTGAAGGATGCCCAACATGAAAACATTGCTCACAACGACCCTGTTCACCCTGAGCCCGGGCGAAGTCACCTCGCTTTCCATCCACGCCGCCCAGCGCCTGCGCGTGGAAGAGGCCAGCGGCACCGACCTGTGGGTTACCCGCGAAGGCGACTCCGTGGACCACTGGCTGCGTTGCGGCGCCAGCATGCTGCTCGAGCGCGGCGACGAGATCGTGCTCAGCGTCGATCCGCGCGCCGCCGGGCCGGTGCGCCTGGCCCTGATCGCCGAGACGCGCCGGCCGGCCGCCAACGTGGCGCACCTGGTGGCGCGCATGGCGCGGCGCCTGGTTCGAGGGGCCGAATGGACGCCTAACCAGGACCAGATCACGGCGTCCTGAGCCGCCGGACGGGGCCGGGGCCGGCGGCGCCCCCGACCGCCGTGCGCGCGGCCACCTGCGGCTGGTGCATGCGCGCGGCTCCCGGGACGGCGGCACGGGCTGAGGCGGCCTGCGGCAAGACCCGGTGCAGACAAGGGGCGGCGCCAGCGGCGACCGCCCCTTTTTCGTATTTTCGTTAAACTGCCGGCATGCAAGCGATACAAGTCATCGAGCAGGGCCGCCAGGACTACCAGCCCTGTTTCGACGCGATGCGTGCCTATACCGCCGCCCGCACCGCCGAAACCCCCGACCAGATCTGGCTGGTGGAGCATCCCCCGGTCTACACGCTCGGCCAGGCCGGCGACCCCGCGCACCTGCTGGCGCCCGACGGGGCGATTCCCATGGTGCGCATCGACCGTGGCGGACAGATCACTTACCACGGGCCGGGCCAGGTCGTGGCCTACCTGCTGCTGGACCTGCGCCGGCGCCACCTGATGGTGCGCGAGCTGGTCCATGCGATCGAGCAGGCCGTGCTGGACACGCTCGCGGCGTATAATCTCGCAGCCGAACGCAAGGCGGGCGCGCCCGGGATCTACCTTTCCGCAGGTCCGCACCGGGGCGCCAAGATCGCCGCGCTCGGGCTCAAGATCCGCAACGGCTGCAGCTATCACGGCGTCAGCCTGAACGTGCAGATGGACCTTGCGCCCTTCCTGCGCATCAACCCCTGCGGCTATGCCGGGCTGGAAACGGTCGACATGGCCACCGCGGGCGCCACCTGTGCGGTGGCCGATGGGGCCTCCCGCCTGCCGGTGGGCGCGGCACAGCAAACCGATATCGCGCGGCGCCTTGCGGCGGCACTGTGCGACGTACTGGCAGCGGCGCACGAGCGCGCCGTGGCTGCCGGCCCGAATCCCGCCGCGGCCCTGGCCAACTAGTCATCCAGCCGAATATGCACGCACCGCGCGTGCGGAGAACACTATGAGCGACGCCCTGATCGCCACTTCCAGCGAAGCCCCGCAGCCCCAGGCGGAGCAGTACGACCCGACCCGCAAGCAGAAGTCCGCCGACAAGACCGCGCGCATCCCGATCAAGATCGTGCCGGCCGAGAAGCTCAAGAAGCCCGAGTGGATCCGCGTCAAGGCGGCCACCGGCAATTCGCGCTTCTACGAGATCAAGGACGTGCTGCGCGCCAACAACCTGGTCACGGTATGCGAAGAGGCGAGCTGCCCGAATATCGGCGAATGCTTCGGCAAGGGCACGGCCACCTTCATGATCATGGGCGACAAGTGCACGCGCCGCTGCCCGTTCTGCGATGTGGGCCACGGCCGCCCCGACCCGCTCGACGCCAATGAGCCGGGCAACCTGGCCCGCACCATCGCCCAGTTGCGCCTGAACTACGTGGTCATCACCAGCGTCGACCGCGACGACCTGCGCGACGGCGGTGCCCAGCATTTCGTGGACTGCATCACGCAGACCCGCGCGCTGTCGCCCTCCACCCGCATCGAAGTGCTGGTGCCGGACTTCCGCGGCCGCCTGGACAAGGCGCTGGACATCCTGCAGTCGGGCCCGCCCGACGTGATGAACCACAACATGGAAACCGTGCCGCGCCTGTACAAGCAGGCGCGCCCGGGCGCCGACTACGCGCACTCGCTCAAGCTGCTGCAGGAATTCAAGCGCCGCAATCCCACCGTGGCCACCAAGAGCGGCCTGATGGTGGGCCTGGGCGAGACCGACGAGGAAATCCTCGAAGTCATGCGCGACATGCGCGCCCACGACATCGACATGCTGACCATCGGCCAGTACCTGGCGCCGTCGGGCCACCACCTGCCGGTGATGCGCTACGTGCATCCGGACGTCTTCAAGATGTACGAGGAAGAGGCCTACAAGATGGGCTTCACCCATGCCGCCGTGGGCGCGATGGTGCGCAGCTCGTACCACGCCGACCAGCAGGCGCATCAGGCCGGCTTCGCCTGAGCCTGCGCGTCTTCCTGCTGGACAGGCCGGCCGGTGGTTTTCCACCGGCCGGTTTTTTTGCCCGCGCATCCCGCCGCCGGGCGGCGGCGTTGCGGGCGCGCCACGATCGCGCCGCGCAGCGCAAAAAAATCCGTTTTTCCGGCCGGCCGGGCCGGCGCGCCGGGAACGCTCATCCTGCACCGTCATCGCCCGTAGCGGACCCCGCCAGCTCTCCGTGGACATCCGCCAGGCGCCCCCTCGGTGCGGCTTGCACCAAGGCGGGGCGCGGCATGGGCGGCGCTACCGGTAGCCTTTCCGCGCGCCTAGGGTCTACCCCTAGCCCCATCATCTTCTCGTTTGGTTATCATGAATTTATCGACAAATTGTCGATGAAAAAAGATTGATGCAACGGACCGCCTGGTGGCCGGCGCCGCGCCTGACGAGTCCGGTGCGCCCGCCTACACTGCAAGGTCAGGTCCCTTCCCGGTGCCGCCCATGTCCCGATGTTCCGTTCACCGCCTGGCCGAACGCGCGCTGCTGTGCAGCGTGCCGCCGCCGGCCTCGCTCGACGTTCAACGCCGCATCTGGGCCATGGCGCAGCGCGCCGCCGAATGGCGCGGCGTGGTGGACGCGGTGCCGGGCATGAACAACCTGACCGTGGTGTTCGACCAGGATGCCGACCCGCAGGCGCTCGAGCGCAACCTCAAGCTCGCCTGGGCTTCCGGCGAAGCGCGCGAGGCCACCGGCCGGCTGGTCGAGATCCCGGTGCGCTACGGCGGCGAACACGGCCCCGACCTGGCCGAGGTGGCGGCCCACACCGGGCTGAGCGCGCAGGAAGTGGTGCGCCGCCACAGCGCGGGCGAATACGTGGTGTACTTCCTCGGCTTCCAGCCCGGCTTTGCCTACATGGGCGGGCTCGATCCCGCGCTGGCCACGCCGCGCCGGCGCGAGCCGCGGCTGTCGGTGCCGGCCGGCTCGGTCGGCATCGGCGGCGAGCAGACCGGCATCTACCCGGCCGCCGCGCCCGGCGGCTGGCAACTGATCGGGCACACGGACAGCGAGCTGTTCGTGGCGGACCGCGATCCGCCTTCCCTGTTCGCGCCCGGCGATACGGTGCGCTTCGTGGCCGAGGAGGTGCGGGCGTGATCGAAATCCTCCGCTCCGGCGCACTGGCCTCGGTCCAGGATCTCGGCCGCCCCGGTTTCCGCCGCTTCGGCGTGGGCACCGCGGGCGCGCTCGACACCGTCGCGCTCACCATCGGCAACCGCCTGCTCGGCAACGACGCCGGCGACGCCGCCATCGAATTCACGCTGGGCCGCGCCGCGGTGCGCTTCCATGCCGACATGCGCGTGGCGCTCAGCGGCGCCGAATGCAAGGCCAACCTGGACGGCGTGCCGGTGTGGTCGTGGCACGCCTTCGACGTGCGCCGCGGCGAGACGCTGACCCTGTCGGCCGCGCAGGGCGGCACGCGCAGCTATCTGTGCGTGGCCGGCGGCATCGGCGTGGCGCCGGTGATGGGCTCGCGCAGCACCGACCTCAAGGCCGGCTTCGGCGGTTTTGCCGGGCGCGCGCTGCGCGAAGGCGACCGGCTCGCGGCCGGGCGGCCCGGCGTGGCCGACGACAGCGACTGGCTCGGCGTGCAGGCGCCGGCCTGGGCGCTGCCGGTGGGCAAGCTCGGCGACGCGGTGCCGATCCGCATGCTGCCCGGCGTGGAATACGACGACTTCGAGGCCGCCGCGCGCGATGCGCTGTGGCAGTCCGAGTGGGTCGTCACCCCCAACAGCAACCGCATGGGCCTGCGCCTGCAAGGCCCCGCGCTGACGCGCGAGCCCGCGCGCGCGGCGGACCTGCTCTCGCACGGCGTGCTGCCGGGCGTGGTGCAGGTACCGCCGGCCGGCCAGCCCATCGTGCTGATGGCCGACGCGCAGACCACCGGCGGCTATCCCAAGATCGGCGTGGTGATCGGCGCGGACCTGTGGCGGCTGGCGCAGGTGCCGCTCGGTGCGCCGGTGCGCTTCGTGCGTGTGACGCTGGAGCAGGCCGCCGCCGCGCAGGCCGAGCTGGACCGTTACTTGCAGCAGGTCGACCAGGCCCTGCAGTGGCAGGGCGACGGCAGCATGGTGATCGCGGCAAGGCGCCGCACGCGCACGCGGCTCGCGGTGGCCTGACATGGCTCCCGCCCGCCGCCCCGGAACGACCCGCACATGGACATGGCCGCATCGCCGGCAAGGACAGAACCAGGAGTAATGCAATGCACATCGATCTGAATGCCGACCTCGGCGAAGGCTGCGGCACCGACCGCGAGCTGCTCGCGCTGATCAGCTCGGCCAACGTGGCGTGCGGCTGGCATGCCGGCGACGCCGCCACCATGCTGCAGACCGTGCGCTGGGCGCTGGAGTCCGGCGTGGCGATCGGCGCGCACCCGAGCTACCCCGACCGCGAGAACTTCGGCCGCACCGAGATGCAGCTCGCGCCCGACGCGGTGTACGCCGACGTGCTCTACCAGATCGGCGCGCTGGCGGCGCTGGTGCGCGCGCAGGGCGGGCAGCTCGCCCACGTCAAGCCGCACGGCGCGCTCTACAACCAGGCCGCCAAGGACCCCGTGCTGGCCGGCGCCATCGTGCGCGCGGTGCGCGATTTCGATTCCGACCTGGTCTTCTTCGGCCTGGCCGGCAGCGCCATGGTCAAGGTGGCGCGCGAGGCCGGCCTCAAGGTGAAGGAAGAGGTCTTCGCCGACCGCGGCTACAACCCCGACGGCTCGCTGGTCAGGCGCGGCACGCCGGGCGCGCTGCACGAGGACGAAGACGTGGCCCTGGGCCAGACGCTCGACATGGTGCGCGGGCAGCGCGTGCGCGCCATCGACGGCACTTGGGTACCGATCCGCGCCGAAACCGTGTGTCTGCACGGCGACGGCGCACACGCGCTTGCCTTTGCGCGCCGCATCCGCGAGCGGCTCGGCGCCGAAGGCATCGCAATCCGCGCCGGAGCCTGAGCGACGCGCGGCGCGCGTCCCCAGGATCCGGCATTACCGTGCCCCACGGGCGCCGAGCAGCATGGCGCGGCGCGGGGCATTCGCCTCCATCACACGCTACTGGTGTCTCTCATGGAACAGGCAGTCAATCTCTGGCCCCTAGTCGGGGTCGGTATCATCATTCTCGGCTTCGTGCTGCGCTTCAATCCCATGATGGTGGTGGCGCTTGCCGCCATCGCCACGGGCCTTGCCGCAAGCATGCCGGTCATGCAGATCTTCACTGCGATCGGCACCGCCTTCGTCAAGACGCGCAACCTGCCTCTCATCATCCTGCTGCCGCTGGCAGTGATCGGCCTGCTCGAGCGGCACGGGCTGCGCGAGCACGCGCAGGCGTGGATCTCGCGCATCGCCTCGGCCACCGTCGGGCGCCTGCTGATCGTCTACCTCGGCGTGCGCGAGCTGACCGCCGCGGTGGGCCTGACCAGCCTCGGCGGCCACCCGCAGATGGTGCGTCCGCTGCTCGCGCCGATGGCCGAAGGCGCGGCCGAGAGCCGCTTCGGCAAGCTGCCCGAGCCGGTGCGCCAGCGCGTGCTGGCCTTCTGCGCGGCCACCGACAACGTCGGCCTGTTCTTCGGCGAGGACATCTTCGTGGCCTTCGGCGCGATCGCGCTGATGCACACCTTCCTGCTGTCCTCCAACATCGACGTGGAACCGCTGCACATCGCCGTGTGGGGCATTCCCACCGCGATCTGCGCCTTCCTGATCCACGCCGTGCGCCTCAAGCGCCTGGACGGCTGGCTGGCCCGCGAGATGGGCAGCCGCGCCGCCGCCCCCGGCGCCGCCGGCGCGGGTGCCGCCGCCAACGTCAAGAGCGGGGAGTAAGCCATGATCGTATCCATCGACTATCTCTACTGGCTGGCCGGCCTGGTGCTGGCCATCACCGCGCTGATGACCTTCGCCGACCGCGAGCATCCGCGCCGCCTTTCCACCGGCCTGTTCTGGGCGCTCTACGCGCTGGTCTTCCTGATTGGCGACAAGCTGCCGCCGGCCATCGTCGGCATCGGCGCGGTGGTGATGGCGCTGATCGCCGGCTTCGGCGGCGTCGGCCACGGCAAGCACGGCACGCTGCCCGAGGGCGAGCGCCGCGCCTCGGCCAAGCGCCTGGGCAACAAGCTGTTCATCCCGGCGCTGCTGATTCCGCTGGTGACCGTGATCGGCACCGTGCTGTTCAAGGACGTGAAGATCGGCGGCCTGGCGCTGCTCGATCCCAAGAACGTGACCTTCGTCTCGCTCGGCATCGGCTGCCTGATCGCGCTCGGCACCGCGTGCTGGCTCACCCGCGACACGGTGATGCAGGGCATGCGCGAATCGCGCCGCCTGACCGAGTCGCTCGGCTGGGCGCTGGTGCTGCCGCAGATGCTGGCCATGCTCGGCCTGGTGTTCGCGGACGCCGGCGTGGGCAAGGCCGTGGCGCACCTGACCACCGCCTACATCAACATGGACTACAAGCTGGTGGCCGTGGTGGTGTACTGCGTGGGCATGGCGCTGTTCACGGTGATCATGGGCAACGGCTTCGCGGCCTTCCCGGTGATGACCGGCGGCGTGGGCGTGCCCATCCTGGTCAACATGTTCCATGGCAACCCGGCGGTGATGGCGGCCATCGGGATGTTCTCGGGATATTGCGGGACGCTGCTTACGCCGATGGCGGCCAATTTCAATATCGTGCCGGCGGCGTTGCTGGAGCTCAGCGACAAGAATGCTGTGATTCGGGCGCAGGTGCCTACGGCGTTGTTGATTTTGGTGGCTAATATTGGGTTGTTGTATTTCTTGATGTAGGCGGGGATTGGCTGTTTTGATTCTGAAGTTTTGGCTTCAGAGTCAAAATCGGTTTCAAATTCTTTAAAAGACTGAAATCAACACCAAAGTCAAAGGCTTTCGCTCCCCCGGAGCGACCTACTTTCTTTTTTCCGAAAAGAAAGTAGGCAAAGAAAGCGGACTGCCTGGCCGGCAGGGGCAGAAACGTTGGGGTTTCTGGTTGTTGGTGGTTTCGTGGTGGGGACGGTGGTTCTGCTGGCATCCTGCCGTTACCGGTGCGAGCGGCCACGATCTTGCTGACGGCGGTGGTCTCGGGGTCAGACCTATGATGGCGGGCACACTGCTTGTCCGGCCATCTGCCGTTACCGGTTTGGGCGGCCACGACGTAGCACCATCGTGGTTTCGTGGTGGGCGTGGTGGACCGGGGCGCGGGTGTGCCGGGCTCGTCTCAAGCCGGGGCCACCGCGCCCACCACGAAACCAGTGCCAGTCCTATGACGTGGCATCCGCTCCGGTCGCGGCAGCAGCTTGAACCACCTGGGCTGCTGCCATCATGCAGCGCCACCACGAATCGAACACCACCCGCGACGCCGCAGGCGAGCAAACCGGTAGCGTCAGCAGTCTTATCGAAGCCGTCGCGCCCACCACGAAACCCAAATCAGATTTAAAGTCTGAGCGCCCAGCCTTCTGCAAGAATCGCTTTCTTTTGGTTACTTTTCTTTTCGAGAAAAGAAAAGTGACACTTACATGTGTGCGAATGGGCTACCAAGCCCAAGCCGCCAGGCCCGCAGACGCAAGCACACTCTCTCACACACACGCCCGAATAAGCCAATCAAATCAAAGCCGCCAGGCCCACAGACTATCCCCCCATCCCCCTCTCCTCCCCCTGCCTCCGCAACTTGCGCCGCGCCCTCCGCAGGCTGCGCCGGTCGATCTGGAACTGCTCAAACCGCCAGATCAGATAAAACACCGCCAGGAACGGCCACATCCACCCCAGCCATTGCGACAGGCTGTTGAAGTGGATGAAGCGGCCGAGCCGCCAGCCTTGTTCCGAGATCCAGGAGTACGGGTTGGCCGGCAGCAGGTTGCACAGCACCAGCAGCACCATCAGCGCGGCCAGCGCCAGCGCGCCGCGCAGCCAGCGCGGCAGGTACAGCAGCAGCACCAGCACCAGCGAGCCCGTGAGCAGCGCGAAGCGGCCGGCTTCGGATAGCCAGTTGAAGGCGTTGTCGTCGGGGAACTGCACTTCCGCGACCACCGCCTTGAGCAGCAGCGTGGCGGCCAGCAGGCCGGCCAGGATGCGCAGCATCGGTGCCTGGCGGCGCATGGCGGCCGAGGCGAACAGGCCCGTGCCGACCCAGCCGCAGGCCGTCACCAGCGACTCCACCAGTTGCTGGCCCTGCGCGTCGTCGGGGCGCAGCAGGCCGATGCTTTCGATCATGCCGGGCAGCGCCGGGAACACGCCTTGCAGCCACTGCACCGGCCACGAGTCCGGGTCGGTCAGCCATTCGCGCACGATGCCGCCCATGCCGAACAGGTAGTCCTGCGGGAAGATCTGCGCGAGCGGCCACAGCAGGATCAGGATGATGGCGAAGCTGGCGTGCGGCTCGAACCACGCCATGCGCAGCTGGCGCAGCGAGCCGCGGTCGATCAGCGCGGCCGAGAACGGCGCCACCACCGCGCCGCCCAGCAGCGCGCCCAGCGCGTTGGTGATGAGGTCGATATTGGACGAGATGCGGTTGGGCAGCCAGGTCTGCAGCGCTTCCATGGTGCCCGACAGCACCGCGCCCGCGGCCAGCGCCAGCAGCGTGGCGCGCGCGCCGGACACGCGCGGGTGCAGGGCCAGCACCACCAGCGCGCCGAACGGGCAATAGCCCAGCACGTTGGTGATGATGTCGAACTCGGTCAGGTAGCGCGGCTTGGGCGCGGTGAGGAAGGCCAGCGGCGAGATGCCGTTGTTGGTCCAGCCGCTGAACGGGTAGAGGCTGCCGTAGACCACCAGCAAGGTGAAGCACAGCAGGCCCACCCGCGCCAGCGGGGAGTGGCGCGGCAGCGGCGGCGGTACCGGCGGCGGCGTGGACGGAAGGGGCGGCGGGGAGGCCGATGCCATGCGGTGCGTTTATTGCTGCAGCGGCAGCGTGGCCGCCCAGTCGAGGATGGCCGCGATGATGGCGTCGCTGGCCGCGGCCAGCGCCTTCACGCCGCCGGCGCCGTCGGCCGTGGGCGCGGGCTGCTCCGCGACGAAGGTTTTCTGCCCGATCAGGCCGCTGCGGAACACCGTGGCGCGCACGCGGATGACGGCGCGGCTGGCGCTGGCGCTGTCGAAGACCTGTTCGAACTCCAGCATGTCGACCTTGAGCGCCGGCGCGGCGGTGTCGCCGTACCAGGTCAGCGCGCCGCGCGAGGCCACGGCTTCGCGCAGGCGCTCGTCGAACAGGCGTACCGGCGACATCACCCAGCGCTGGGTGGCATAGGGCTGCAGGCGTTCGGCCTGGGCGTAGTGCAGGCGGTAGTAGAGCCCGTTGCCGTCGAGCCAGCTGGGGCCGTCGGTCTGCGCCACGCGCAGCCTGGGCAGGGGCGTGGAGCCCGGCGCGGCGCCGGCCGACGGGCCGAGGTCGTAGGTGATGGTGGGCGCGGAGGGCGAGAACGCGCAGCCGCCCAGCACGAGGCTGGCCAGCGCGAGGGCGGCCAGCGTGCCGGCGCCGGCGCGCATCGTGGCGTGCCGCGGCTGGCCCGCAGGCGGTTGGCTCGGAGGTGTGGCGCGGGTACGCGGCATGGCGGCTTCCTGGTCGCTGCGGTGGCTTCGGTGGCTTCGGTGGCTCGGATTGCGCGGTTGGCTTCAGGGCGGGCTGAAGCCCGGTTCTCCGGGCCCCGGCGTGGCCGCCGGGCCGCCGAACAGCACGCTGCGCGGGCTGTCGTTGAACTGGTTGGCGGCGCGGTCGATGCTGCGCACGGTCTGGCGCGCATCGCGGGCCAGGCCGTTGACCTGCGGCAGCGTGTCCTGCGAGATGCCGGCGGCGGCCGACTGCACGGAGTCGGCGGCGCCCTGGAGGTTGCGCCCGACGCTGTCCACGGTGCGCAGCACGGTGCCGTCTGGGCTGGCCAGTTCCTGCGTCAGGCGCCGCGTGGAGGCCAGCGTGGCGTTGAGGTTCTCGGTGACCTGCGGCAACTGCCGCACCGCCGGTTCGATCGCATGGGCCAGGCGCGAGTAGTCGTTGGCGGTGGTGTGCACCGAGCGGATCGCCTCCATCAGGTCGCGCCGGTTGTCGGCCTGGAACATGTTGCCGAGCGAGTCCATGATGGTCTCGAGCTGCGTCAGCAGGGAGTCGCCGCGCTTTTCCAGCTCCTCGAAGAAGCCCGCGCGCATGGCGATGCGCGCCACCGCCTTGGCCGAGGTGGGCAGGTGCGGCGAGGGCTGGCCGCCGTTCTGCGCGGTGGTGTCGTCGAGCTGCACGTAGCCGATGCCGGTCACGCCCTGGAAGCTCAGCGTGGCGTAGGTGGTGGTGGTGATGGGGGCGTTCTGGTCGACGCTTACGCGCACGATGATCTGGCCCGGCACGGCCGGGTCGAAGCGGATCGAGTCCACCTTGCCCACGTCCAGCCCGCGGTACTTGACGTCGGCCTGCGGGCCGAGTCCGTTGACGGTGGAGCGGGTGATGAGATCGTACGGCACCAGCACGGCGTGGTCGCTGCTGAACCAGAAGATCGAGAACAGCACCAGGATCGCCAGGCCGATCGTGAACACGCCGGCCAGGAAGGCGTGCGACTTGTTTTCCATCATGCTTCTCCAGGTTGCGGGCTTGCCGGGCCGGGGCCCGCCGCCGGCAGCGGCGGCAGGCCCTGCATGGCGCGTCGCCCGCGTTCGCCGAGGAAGTACTCGCGGATGAACGGATGGTCGATATGCACCAGCTCGCGGATCGGCAGCGCCGCCAGCACCTTGTGGTCCGCCAGCACCGCCACGCGGTCCGACAGCGCCACCAGCGTATCGAGGTCGTGCGTCACCATCACCACGGTCAGGCCCAGCTCGCGGCGCAGTTCGCGGATCAGCGCCACGTAGTCGTCCGAGGCCATCGGGTCCAGCCCGGCCGTGGGTTCGTCCAGGAACACCAGCTCGGGCTCCAGCGCCAGCGCCCGCGCCAGCGCCACGCGCTTGATCATGCCGCCGGACAGGTCGGACGGCATCTTGTCCGCGTCGCGCGCGCTCAGGCCCACCAGTTGCAGCTTGAGCAGCGAAGCCTGGCAGATCAGATCGTCGGGCAGGGTGCGAAGTTCACGCAGCGGCAGCGCGATGTTGTCGATCACCGAGAGCGCGGAGAACAGCGCGCCGCGCTGGAACTGCAGCCCCCAGCGGTTGCGCAGCGCCTGCAGGCGGGCCGTGCCGAGCGTCTTGAGGTCTTCGCCGAACACGCGGATGGTGCCCGAGGTGGGGCGCTCCAGCCCCACGATCTGGCGCAGCAGCACGGTCTTGCCGCTGCCCGAGCCGCCCACCACCGAGAGCACCTCGCCGCGGTAGACGTCGAGGTTGAGGTGGTCGTGCACGAGCGCGTCGCCGAAGCGCTTGACCAGGTCGCGCACCTCGATCACCGTGGTGCGCTTGTCGTGCTGCACGCCGGCCGGCACGGCGGGAACGATGGCTGCGGTCATATGCCGATGTCCTTGAAGAGGATGGCGAAGATCGCGTCGGCCACGATCACCACGGTGATCGAGGTCACCACCGAGGCGGTGGTGCCTTCGCCCAGGCTGCGCGTATTGGGCTGCACGCGCAGGCCGAAGTGGCAGGCCGTGAGCGCGATCAGCATGCCGAACACCACGCCCTTGCCGAGTCCGAGCCACAGGTTGGACACCGGCACGGCGTCCGGCAGCGCGCGCAGGAAGAAGGCCGCGCTGATGTTGAGCTGGAAGTGCGCGGCCAACATGCCGCCGCCGAGCGTCATCACGTCGGTCCAGGCGATCAGCAGCGGCATGGCCACGGCCAGCGCGATCACGCGCGGCATGATCAGCCGGAAGCCGTACGAGATGCCCATCACGCGCATGGCGTCGAGCTCCTCGGTGACGCGCATCACGCCGATCTGCGCGGTGATGGCGGAGCCCGAGCGCCCGGCGATCAGGATGGCGGCCAGCACCGGCCCCAGCTCGCGGATCACCGCGATGCCGAGGATATTGACGATGAAGATGCTGGCGCCGAAGATGCGCAGCTGATTGGCCGACAGATAGGACAGCACGATGCCGATCAGGAATCCCACCAGCGCGGTGATGCCCAGCGCCTTGTAGCCGATGTTGTAGATATTGGCCGAGATCTCGCGCCACGGCCCGCGCTGCGGCGCGCGCGCGAAGCGCAGCAGGTCGAAGGCGAGCTGGCCCAGCATGGTCACGCCGTTGGCGAGCTGCGCGAGCAGCGACAGGATGGAGGCGCCGAGCAGCGTGATCGGGTTGAAGCGGTCCACCATGTGCTTCTTCCAGTTTTCGCGGCGCAGCGCGGCCACGCGGCTGAACACGCGGCGCTGGGCTTCATTGGCCTCCAGCCGTTCGGGCAGCTTGCTGCCCCAGGCTTGCCACATCAGCTGCGCGCCGACGTGGTCGAGGCGGCCCAGGCCCGCCAGCGACCAGTGCGCTTCGGCGCCGACCATGTGCAGCTCGTGGCGCAGCGCGCGGGCGCGGTGGCAGTCCGACAGCGCGAGCGCGGTCCAGTCGCCGCGCAGGTGCGCCGTTGCCGCGCCGTCCGCGCGCGTCACTTCGAGGGCTGGCGTGCTGAGGCTTTCCAATGGAGGGGGGAAGTGATGGGCAAGTCTCGATTCTAAGCCACGCGCAGGCATAGCGGGCGCCTTAAGGGCGGGGCCGCGCGCCGGCCTCGGGCGCGTCGCTTTTCCTGTGCCCCGGCTTTGCCTTGACTTCGCCTCTCCTTTGCCTTTCCCGCGCCAACGGCGCGGCTACAATGCGGAGCTGGCCTTGCCGCGCGGTTCCGCCGCGCGCGCGTGGGGCCGCTCCGTATGTTCGTGCTTCCCGTGTTTTCCGTGCCCATCGCCCCGCATGTCCGCTGACCATCCGCCGCCCTCGCCGATCTTGCCGTCACAGCCCTCGCCGCCTCCCTCGCCGCTTCCGGCCTGGCGCATCGACCTGGACCGCCTGCGCGCCGCGCTGGACGGCGCGGCGCGCGGCTGGATCCTCGACGCGGTCGAGGAAACCGGCTCCACCAACGCCGATCTCACGCTGGCCAGCCGCGCCGCGCCGTGGGGCGACGCCGGCACCCTGCGCCTGGCCTACCGCCAGACCGCCGGGCGCGGGCGCCAGGGCCGGCCCTGGCAAGGGCAGGCCGGGCTGACCTTTTCGGTGGCGCTGCCGTTGCCGCTGGCGCCGTCGCAGCTCAGCGGGCTAAGTCTGGCGGTGGGCCTGGCATTGGCCGAGGCGCTGGCGGACTGCGACGCGCGCCTGGGCGCCGCGGTCGGCCTGAAATGGCCCAACGACCTGCAGATCGACGGCCGCAAGCTGGCCGGCATCCTGATCGAGTCGGTGCCGGCGGGGCCGCAGCGGGTCTGGGCGGTGATCGGCATCGGCCTGAACCTGGTGCGCGACGCGCAGATGGAAGCCGCGCTCGGGCGCGAACTGGCGGGCGTGGCCGAATACCTGCCGGCGCTCGATCCCACCACGCTGCTGGCCGCCGTGCTGAACCGGCTGGCGGCGATGCGCGCGGCGTTCATTGCCGGCGGCTTCGCGCCGATGGCGCCGCGCTGGTCGGCGCGCGACGCCTTCCGCGACCAGCCGGTGCGCCTGCTGCACGATGGCCAGGTGCAGGCCGAGGGCCTGGCGCGCGGCGTGGACGGCGACGGCCACCTGCTGCTGGAAACCGCCGCCGGGCTGGAGCGGATTTCCAGCGGCGAGGTGTCGCTGCGGGCCGTGCCGGCCGGCGCGGGCGGGGCGCCGGCATGAGCGCCGCCGCCATGCCGGCGCCGCGCTTGCTGGTCGACATCGGCAACACCCGCCTGAAATGGGCGTGGTGCGCGCAGGCCCTGCCCGCCGCCGGCGCCGCCGCGGCCGAGGGCCCGCTGCCCACGCCGTGGCAGCACGCGGGCGCGGCGGCCCACGGCGAGCCTGCCGTGCTATTGGCGCAATGGGGCGCGCTGCGCGACGCCGCCGCCGGCGCGCGGCCGCAGGTGTGGGTCAGCAACGTGGCCGGCGCCGAGGTGGCGGCCAGCCTGCAGGCCGCGCTGGATACCGTGTTCGGCGCCGGCACCGGCGTCACCTGGGTGCGCTCGGCGCCCCGCTTCGGCGGCCTCGTCAACGGCTACCGCGATCCCGGCCAGCTTGGCGTGGACCGCTGGACCGGCAGCATCGGCGCGCGCCGCTACCGCCCGCAGGGCGCGCTGCTGATCGTCACGGCCGGCACCGCCACCACGCTCGACGTGGTGAGCGCGCAGGACCGCTTCGAAGGCGGCCTGATCCTGCCCGGGATGGACCTGATGCTGGGCGCGCTGGCGCGCAACACGGCGCAGCTGCCCGCGCTGGCCGCCGGCGACGCCGGCCTGTCCGCGCCGTGGGCCGACAACACGCGCGACGCCATCGCCGCCGGCTGCCTGGCCGCGCAGGCCGGTGCGGTGGAGCGCACCTGGCGCGCGCTGGCCGCGCGCGGGCCGGCGCGCTGCCTGCTCTCGGGCGGCGCGCGCCACATACTCGCCAACGCGCTCTCCATGCCGTTCGAGCAGCACGACAATCTCGTGCTGTTGGGCCTGCATGTCATGGCCGCGCAAGGCGGGGCCGGCATCATGCCGGAGTGACCGCGCACATGGCCACCTACACACGATCCTTCGCGATTTCTTTCGCACCTTTCCGGCGCTTCACGCGCGTTACCTGACGTTCCGCCCGCATCGCCCCCATGCTCCTGCGCAACCTGTTCATCCTGCTGGTCTTGCTCAACGCCCTGCTGCTGGCCGCCGTGCTCGGCGCCTTCGGCCCGCGCCCCTTGTCGGGCTGGCTGGAAAGCCCGCGCGAGCCCGAGCGGGCCGCCCTGCAGACGCGCGCCGAGCGCTTCCGCCCGATGGCGCGGCAAGAGGGCGCGCGCGCGGCCTCCGCGCCCGCGGTGCCGGCCACGGAATCCGGCCAGGCGGCGCCGGCCGCGCAGGGCGCCAGCGCCGCGCAGGCGGCCGCGGTCACGCCGGTGGCCTCGGCCTGCGTGGAGATCGGCGGTTTCAACGGGGACCTGGTGCGGCGCGTGGCCGACGAGCTGGCCGGCGCGCCGCCGGGCGCGTGGCGGGTGGAGCAGTTCGAGCGGCAGGAACAGGCACGCTGGTGGGTCCACCTGCCGCCGCAGCCGTCGCGCGAAAACCTGGACCGCAAGCTGGGCGAACTGCGCCGGCGCAATATCACCGACGTGGCGGTGGTCAGCGGCGGCTCGCCGGAAACCTATACGGTATCGCTCGGGCTGTTCCAGGAGCGCGAGCACGCCGAGCATTTCCTGGACAACCTGCGCGAGCACGGCGTGCGTACCGCGCTGCTGAGCGACGCGCCGCACCCGCTCACGCGCCAGTGGCTGCGCGTGCGCAACGCCGACGCCGCGCTGCGCACGCGGCTCGACGAGGTGCGCCGGCGCTATGGCATGCCCGACCTGCTGACCTGCACCTGAGGCTGCCGCAAAAAGATCCTGGCGTCGTTGCGCGGCCTTGCCGTACCACTTGTACTGTCCGCGGCCGCGCGCCTGGCCAGGACCGCTTCGCTTCTTTTCGCGGCAGCCTCGGGGCTGTGGAAGATCCTGGCGTCGTTGCGCGGCGCGGGACCGGGCCTGGCGCTCAGCCGCCCTGGCGCACCTTGGTCAGCAGCTTGGTGGTGGAGCGGTCGTGCAGGAAGGCGATGGCATGGGCCTGGCCGCCCCAGCTGCGCACCAGCCGCGTTTCTTCCAGCGTGTCGATGTCGTAGTCGCCGCCCTTGACGTAGATGTCCGGGCGCACCAGCCGGATCAGCTCGACCGGCGTTTTCTCGCGGAACATCACCACCAGGTCCACCGACGCGAGCGCGGCGATCAGCGCCATGCGGTCGGCCTCGTGGTTGAGCGGACGGTCGTCGCCCTTGCCCAGCATGCGCACCGAGGCATCGCTGTTGACGCCCACCACCAGGCTGGCGCCCATCGCCCTGGCCTGCGCGAGGTAGGTGGCGTGGCCGCGGTGGAGGATGTCGAACACGCCGTTGGTGAAGACCATCGGGCGCGGCAGCGCGGCCAGCTGCCGGGCCAGCGCGGCGGCGTCGTCGGGCGGGACCAGTTTGGATTCGAAGGAGGCGGGGAGCATGGCGATGGCTGGGTCTGTGTCTTGAAAAAACAAAGCCCCATCATACGATGGGGCTTGTCGCTGCTAAGGCATCGAAGGTGCCGCGCTCGTCCGGCACCTTGCGGGCCAAGGGCGCTCAGGCCTGCGCCGGCTGGGCGCCGCCCGCGGCCTGCAGGCGCGCGTTCAGTTCCTTGCGGTAGCGGTTCAGGTCCTGCACGGTCTCGAAGGTGCGTTCGAACAGCAGCGACATATTGTGCAGGATGCGCTCGATCACCTTCTTTTCCCAGCCTTCGTCGAAGCGGATCTGCTCGTCGAGCCAGTGCTCGAGCCAGTCCGGGTCGGGCAGGCGCGACTGGATGGTGTCGTTCGGGAACAGCGTCTTGTTGACGTGCAGGTTGGTCGGGTGCAGCGGCTTGTCGGTGCGGCGCGCCGAGGCCATCAGCACGCCGATCTTGGCGAAGGCCGAGCGCGCGCTGTCGCCGAACTGGACGAGGTACTTCTTCATGTAGCGCAGGTAGGCGCCGCCGTGGCGGGCTTCGTCCTGCGACAGGGTGCGGTAGATCTGCTTGATCACCGGCTCGGTGTGCCATTCGGCGGCGCGGCGGTACCAGTGGTTGAGGCGGATCTCGCCGCAGAAATGCAGCATCAGCGTTTCCAGCGGCGGGGCCGGGTCGAACTCGAAGCGCACCGCGTGCAGTTCTTCCTCGGTCGGCACCAGGTCCGGGCGGAAGCGGCGCAGGTATTCCATCAGCACCAGCGAATGCTTCTGCTCTTCGAAGAACCAGATGCTCATGAAGGCCGAAAAGTCGGAATCGTGGCGGTTGTCGCGCAGGAACATCTCGGTGGCGGGCAGGGCCGACCACTCGGTGATGGCATTCATGCGAATCGTCTTGGCCTGGTCGTCGGTGAGCAGGCTCGCGTCGAAGGAATCCCAGGGGATGTCCTTGTCCATGTGCCAACGGACCGCTTCCAGCGATTTGAACAGTTCGGGGTAGAGCATGGTAAGCCTTTGAAATTACGGGCAGATTCTACCAGATGCGAATTATTCCCAACGCCCTTTTTGCGTCGAATGCAAGCGGCTGGAGGCGGCCGCGCCGCGAAAATGCGAAGTTGTGGGCGAATATCGCGCGCGTCTGGCCGCTTGCCGGCCGCCCCCGTGCCGCGGAAATGCTCGAAAAAGCGCGCCGCGCGCCGCTCGCGCCGCCGCCGCTGCCGCTCACGCTCAGGCGGTCACCCCGGCAGGCGGCACGGCCTCGGCCGCCGGGGCGGGGACCGTGCCCTCGTGCGCATCGCCGCCGTCCGGCGGGATGATGCCGTACAGGAAGGCGGCGAGTTCGTGCTGCTGCGCCATCGCGTCGCGCTCGCCGAGGTCGATCAGCGTCTGGGTGAATTCCGGCTCGAACAGCAGGTAGCTGGCGAAGGCGGCGCCGCGCGCCTCGGTGCCGCCGAGCGGGGTCAGCAGGGCGCGCACCGTGCGCGGCAGCCGCGCCACGTGTGCCACGGCGATGGCTTCGATGGGCTCGCTGGGCGAGATCGTCATCACCTGCACCGGGCGCCAGCCCTCGCTGTCGTTGGCGATGTCCGGCATGCGCGACAGCAGGCTGTTGATGTGCTGCAGGCGCTCCAGGTCCGCCGACAGGCCGTCGAGGAAGATGCTCGCCAGCGCTTGCCCGCCCACCTGCGCCAGCGACGGGTAGCCGCCCGCCGGCACGGTGTCGAACCAGCCCGCGCGCTGGCGCGAGGCGGCGCCGATGGCCAGGATGCGCGACGCGCCGAGGTGGATGGCCGGCGATAGCGGCGACATTTGCCGCATGGTGCCGTCGCCGAACCACTCGTGGTGGCCTTCGAGCTCGAGCGGCAGGGCCGGGAACAGGAACGGGATCGAGGACGAGGCCAGCAGGTGGTCCACGCCGATCCTGGCCTCCACCGCCAGCCGCTGGCTGCGCTTCCACGGGTGGATGCGGCGGTGCGACTGGTAGAAGGTGACGTGGCGGCCGGTGCTGTAGGACAGCGCGGTCACCGCGAAGGCCTGCAGGTCGCCGGCGTCCAGGCTGGCCTGCACGCGCTCGGGGTCGAACAGCTCGGCCAGCATGCCGCCCAGCGGCGCGTTGTCGAACAGCGCGCGCGGCGCGCGGCGGGTGACCCAGCCGAAGGCCAGCGCGGAGAGCCAGCGCGCGCCCGAGGCGCCCACGCCCACCAGCCCGGTGCGGTACACGTCCTCGGCATGGATGCCGCCCCACAGCGCGGCCAGGCTGTCGGCGGCGGCGCGGAAGTTGGCGGCGTTGATGGCCATGCCGGCGCCGTTGATGGCGCCCGCCGAGGTGCCGCAGATGATGTCGAACGGGATGCGGCCGCGGTCCAGCCCGTGGCGCGCGGCGATGCGCGCGATGCCGCGCAGCACGCCGGCCTGGTAGGCGGCGCGCGCGCCGCCGCCCATCATGATCAGTGCGGTGGATTTCGGTGCGGGCATGCGTTCTGGCGGGGGCTCAGGGGGCGGCCAGGCGAGCCATCAGCGGTCGCCGCCGGGCTCGGTGTCCGGCTTGCCGCCGGCCTCGGGCACGGCGTCGGGGGGCGCGGCGGCCGGCTTCGTCGCCGCCGGGCGCCTGGCTGCCGCCTTGCGCGCGGGTTTGGCGGCGGTTTTTGTGCCCGCCTTGGGGACGGACTTGGCCGCGGACTTGGCTGCGGATTTGGCTGTGGCGCCGGTCTTGCGCGCCGCGGCCTTCCTGGCCGGCCGTGCCGTGCCGGCGGCCTTCTTGCCGCGCGCCGGCGCCGCGGGCGCGGCGGCGGGCGTGGCGGCCCCCGCCATGCCGAAGCCGCCGAGGCTGCCGAACGGGTTCAGGCTGGCGGTGGCGGCGCTGGCGGCGATCTGGTTGAACTGCTGCTGCAGCATGTCCCACCAGATGCCGGCGTTGGGCGCCGCGGCGCTCTCCTGGCCCTTGGCTTGCGCGCTGTCCTGGGATGCCGGCGCGGCTTCGGGCGGCGCTGGCGCGGAGTCGTCGTCCTCGTCGTCCTCGTTTTCTTCCACCGTGGGTTCGGCGCGCGCGCCGAACGCCGGGGCGTGATCCTCCCGGCGCTGGTGCGGCGGCACCGCGCTGGGCGCGTTGGCGGCGCGCGCCACGTTTTCCATGGCGCTCTGCATGGCCTCCGGCGAGAGCGCGCTGCCGAAAGTCTGCAAGGCCACCAGGGTGGCGCGCTGGACTTCCAGGCCCTGGATGGTGGTGCGCAGCAGGTTGACGTTGAGCTGCAGCCAGCCTTCCACGGCCTTGAGGTCGTGGATGCGCTTCTCCAGTTCTTCCAGGTCCATCGGTGGGGTCATGGCCTGCAGGCCGGGCATCAGGCCGCCGGGCATGCCGGCGGCGCTGCCCCACATCTTGCGCAGGAACTCGAAGCCGTTGGTGAAATCTGGAATCTGGCCGAACATGGTCACTCGCCTCCGAGGGTCGGCAGCCGGCGGCGCCGGCTGCGGGGGTCGAACTGCATCAATCGTGCTGCATCAATCGGGCCGCCTCAATCGGCCACCTCAGTCGGGCCGCCTCAGTCGAATTGCGGCGGCCGCTTCTCCCGCAGGCTGGCCACGCCTTCGCGCACGTCGGGGCCGGCAAAGCCCATGAATTCCAGCGCCAGCGAGCTGTCGAACGACGGCCCCGCCATGCGCAGCCAGTTGTTGAGCGCGTACTTGGTCCAGCGGATCGCGGTCTGCGAGCCGGCGGCCAGCCTGCGCGCCACCTCGAAGGCGCGCCCGACCAGTTCCGTCTCGTCCACCGCCAGCGACACCAGCCCGATGCGCTCGGCCTCTTCGCCGCTCACCGACTCGCACAGCATCAGATAGTACTTGGCCTTGGCCATCCCGCACAGCAGCGGCCACACGATGGCGGCGTGGTCGCCGGCCGCCACGCCCAGCCGGGTGTGGCCGTCGACGATGCGCGCGGTGCGCGCCGCGATCGAGATATCGGCCAGCAGCCCGGCCACCAGGCCCGCGCCCACGGCCGGGCCGTGCATGGCGGACACGATCGGCTTGTCGCAGTTGATCACGTTGTAGACCAGGTCGCGCGCCTCGTGCCACACGCGCGTGCGCGTGGCGAAGTCGTTGGCCATGTCTTCCACCAGCGAGAGGTCGCCGCCGGCCGAAAAGCCCTTGCCCTCGCCGCGGATCAGCGCCACGCGGATGTCGGGGTCGGCCGACACGTCGCGCCAGATCTCGGCCAGCTCGCGGTGCATGTTGGCGTCGGCGGTGGCCAGCTTGCCGTTGGCCGACTGGCCGGCGCCCATCACGATCTCGAGGATGGGGCCGTGCTGGCGCAGCGTCAGCGCGCTGTAGCGGGCATAGCGCGGGGAGAGCGGGGCGGTGCCTTGCGGGGCGGGCGGCGAAGAGGGTGACGAGGGCGAAGACGGCGAAGACTGCGAAGACTGCGGAGGGAGTGCGTTCATGGGGCAGCGATGGCCTCGGCCATTCCGTAGTGGAGCATGGGCCGGGCCGCGCCAGGCGGCCCGGGGCACCGCCGGCGGCCGCCGACCGCCGGGGTCGCGCGGCCGGTGGCAATTAGCCAACCGGGCGGTCGGAAAATTATAAGCGTGCCGGCCGCGCCGCCGCCAGCGGGCCCGCCGCGCGGGCTCAGCCGCGCGCCGACACCAGCTGGTCGATGGCGCCGAACACCGAGTGTCCCTGCGCGTCGAACATCTCGATCTTGACCGCGTCGCCGAACTTCATGAAGCCGGTGACCGGCTGGCCGCCGTCGATGATCTCCAGCATGCGCTTCTCGGCGATGCAGCAGTAGCCCTTGCTGCGGTCCACGTTGGAGATGGTGCCCGAGCCGACGATGCTGCCGGCGCGCACGTTGCGCGTCTTGCAGATGTGGGCGATCAGCTGGCCGAAATCGAACACCATGTCGGTGCCGCAGTCGGGCCAGCCCACCTTCTTGCTGTTCCAGTGCACGGTCATCGGCAGGTGCACGCGGCGCTCGCGCCAGGCTTCGCCCAGCTCGTCCGGCGTCACCGCCACCGGCGAGAATGCCGTGGCCGGCTTGCTCTGGAAGAAGCCGAAGCCCTTGCCCAGCTCGGCCGGGATCAGGTTGCGCAGCGACACGTCGTTGGCCAGCATCAGCAGGCGGATGCCTTCGGCGGCCTGCTCGGGCGTGGCGCCGGCCTTCACGTCGCCGGTGATGACGGCCACCTCGGCCTCGAAATCGATGCCGTGGGCCTCGCTGGCGCACACGATGTCGTCGTGCGGGCCGATCAGGTCGTCGGAGCCGCCCTGGTACATCAGCGGGTCGGTCCAGAACTCGGGCGGCATCTCGGCGCCGCGGGCCTTGCGCACCAGCTCGACGTGGTTGACGTAGGCCGAGCCGTCGGCCCACTGGTAGGCGCGCGGCAGCGGCGCCATGCAGGCGCGCGCATCGAACGCGAACGGGTGGCGCGCGCGGCCGGCGTTGAGCGCGTCGTAGACGTCCTGCAGCTGCGGCGCGTAGAACTGCCAGTCGTCCAGCACGGTCTGCAGCTTGCCGGCGATATCGTTGACGTAGTGCGCGGTCTTGAGGTCGCGCGAGACGACCACGAGCTGGCCGTCGCGGGAGCCGTCCTTGAGGGTGGCGAGTTTCATGTATTCAGGTGCATTGGGACAAAGCGGAAGGCCGCGCCCCGCATCCTCGCGGTGCCGGCGCGGCGCGACCGCTAGTCTACCGTGATGCCCTTGGCCTTGATCAGTTTGCCCCAGCGCTCGGATTCCGCGCGCGCGTACTGCGCGAATTCCTCGGGCGTGCCGGACACCGGCTCCACGCCGATGCCCTCGAAGCGCTTCTGCACGTCCGGGCTCCCGAGCGCCTTGACCAGTTCGGCGTTCAGGCGCGCCACCACCGGCCGCGGCGTGCCCGCCGGCGCCACCACGCCTTGCCAGGCATAGGCCTCGAAGCCGGGCACGCCGGCCTCGGCCACGGTCGGCACCGCCGGCAGCGCGGCCAGGCGCCGCGGCGTGGCCGCGCCGAGCGCGCGCACCTTGCCCGCCACGATGTTCTGCTGGCCCGCGGCGAGGTCCAGGAACATCAGGTCGACCTGGCCGGCCAGCAGGTCCTGCACCGCGGGCGCCGCGCCCTTGTAGGGCACATGGGTCATCTTCGTGCGGGTCTGGTCCATGAACAGCTCCATGGCCAGGTGGTGCGGGCTGCCGGCGCCGGGCGAGGCGAAATTGACCTTGCCGGGGTTCTTCTGCGCGTACTCCACCGCTTCCTTGAGCGTGCGCGCCGGGAAGTTCGGCGTGGCCACCAGGATCAGCGGGAAGCGCGCCACCATGCCGACATGCACGAAGTCCTTGTCAGCGTTGTAAGGCAGCTTCTTGTAGAGCGCGGGGTTGGCCGCCAGCGTGGCCGTGTCGGCGGTCAGCAGCGTGTAGCCGTCGGGCCTGGCGTGCGCCACCGCGTCGGCGCCGACGATGGTGGCGGCGCCGGGACGGTTGTCGATCACCACCTGCTGGCCCAGCGCCGGCGTGATGGCCTGGCCCAGCGTGCGCGCCACCACGTCGGTGCCGCCGCCGGCCGGGTAGGGCACCACCCAGCGCAGCGGCTGGCTGGGCCAGTTGTCCGCGGCGCGCGCGGGCTGGCCGGCGGCCAGGACCAGCGCCAGCAGCGCGAGCAGGGGCAGGGCGCGGCCGAGGAGGAACCGGGGGGCGGGGAAGGCGGGGAAGGCGGGGAAGGCGGAAACGGCGGCGTCGCCGCGGGGCGCGAGGCGGGTCATCATGGTTGTCTCCTGATGGAAGGCGGCCGCGCCGCGCCATGTGCCTTGCATGGCGTCGTGCCGGCGGCTCGTCATGCGCCCAAAGTCTACCGGCGGTTTAAAAATTGGTAAATCGATTTCGCTATAGTAAATTCACGGCTGAACGGGCGCCGCGTTTCTGGTCGTTTCTGGTGTATATGTGGCGCACGCCGTGCTTCCGCGCCGTTCCGCGCGGCGGTTTTTCCCCGGGTTTTCCGCTCCCGCTCCTTTTTCTGCTTTGCCATCCCGTTGCCGCATGACCGAACCCGAAGAAGACGATTCCAAGCTGCGCTCCGGCATCCAGTCGATCGAGGTCGGCTTCAAACTGCTGCAGGCGCTGGCCGCCTCGCCGCGCGCGATGATGCTGCGCGACCTCGCCGCCGCCGCCGACATGAATCCGGCCAAGGCGCACCGCTACCTGGTCAGCTTCCAGCGCCTGGGCATGGTGGCGCAGGATCCGGTGGGCGGCCGCTACGACCTCGGGCCGTTCGCGCTGCAGCTTGGCCTGGCAGGCCTGAACCGGCTCGATCCGGTCAAGAAGGCGCGCCCGATCCTGTCGCAGCTGCGCGACGAGATCGACCAGACCGCCGGCATCGCCGTGTGGGGCAACCACGGCCCGACCATCGTGCACTGGGAGGAATCCAGCCATCCGGTGACGGTGAGCCTGCGCCTGGGCGACGTGATGCCCATGCTCAACTCCGCCACCGGCCGGCTGTTCGGCGCCTACCTGCCGAAACAACAGACGCGCCCGCTGGTCGAACGGGAACTGGCCGAGCGCGGCCACGACGACCTGCCCGGCCTGCCGCGCTCGCTGGCCGAATACGACGCGGTCTGCGCCGAGGTGCGCGCGCACGGCGCGGCGCGCATCCGGGGCGGCGTGCTGCCGGGCATCAACGCGTTCTCGATGCCGGTATTCGACGCCAACGGGCATGTCGCGATGGCGCTCATCGTGCTCGGCGCGCAAAGCGTATTCGATGCAGAATGGGGCGCAGCGGTGGATCGCCGCGTGCGCGACATCGCCCGGCAGATTTCTTCGGAGCTTGGTTATCTTGATGGCAGCCCGACGGACGGGGCGGACGGTTCCGGCGACCCCGCCGAGCCCTCCCGATAGAACTGCCCCGCGCCGCCTGCGCTGGGCGCTGGCGCTCGCGCTGGTGCTGGCCGTGCACCTGGGCGTGGTGCTGGGCCTGATGCACTTGCCGGGGCCGCATGCGGACCCCGCCGACATGCCGGCGCTCGAGGCGGTTCTCCTGCCGCCGCCCGCGCCACCCGTGGAAAAGGCGCCGCCGCCCGTGGCGCATAAGCATCGCCCGGCGCCGGCGGTGGCTCCCGCCCCCGCCGCGCCACCCGAAATCCCGCCCGCCGAGCCGGCGCCGGAGGCGCCGCCGCTGTCCGGCGGCCCGCCCGGGCCGGCCGCCGCAAGCGGTGGCGGCGCCGGCAACGCCATTGCGGCACCGGCCGCCGCGCCGGCTTCGGCGCCGGCCGCGCCGGCCGACGATACGCGCTATGCGGCGCCGCCGTCGACGCTGCTGCACTACGCCAGCTTCGTCAACGGCATCCAGAATCCGGACGGCCTGATCCGCTGGCGCAACGACGGCAGCCGCTACCGGCTGGACGTCGAAACGCGCGTGCTGTGGTTCCGCTTCGCCTTCTTCAGCAGCGGCGCGCTGGGCGAGCGCGGCCTGGCGCCGGAGCGCTACGAGGAAAGCCGCCGCAACCGCGTGGAGGCGGCCCGCTTCGACCGGTCGGCCGGCCTGCTGGTGTTCGAAGGCCGCGACAAGCAGGTGCCGCTGCCGCCCGCCGTGCAGGACCGCTTCAGCGTGTTCCTCCAACTGGTGGGCATGGTGCGCGGCAATCCGCAGCGCTACGCCGCGCCGGGGGTGACCGAGACCTTCGACGTGAGCGATACGCGTGACCTGGAGCCGATGCAGGTGCAGTATGTGGGGGAAGAGGACGTCGATACCGGCCAGGGTTTCGTGCGGGCCAAGCATTTCGTGCGCCTGCCGCGGCACCCGGGTGACCGGCGCCGCGTGGAAGTGTGGCTGGCGCCCGCGCTGCAATGGCTGCCGGTCAAGCTGCAGCAGACCGAACCCGACGGCACGCAGATCGAACTCGTCTACCGCGACAGCGAAGCGCTGCGCTGATCCATGGTGCCGTAACCGTTTCCGGAGGCCCGTCATGCACGCCGTCCAGCCACCACCTGCCGAAAGCCGCCGCGTGCGCGTCGGCGACATCACCCTGCATGTGCGCATCGACGGCGGGGACGGCCCCTGGGTGGTCCTGGCGCACGCCCTCGGCGCCGACCATACCTTGTGGGACGCCACCGCGCGGCACCTGGCGCCGCGCTACCGCGTGCTGCGCTACGACCTGCGCGGCCACGGCCAGAGCGACGCGCCGATCGGCGCCTACTCGATGATCCGGCTGGCCGACGACGTGGCCGCCCTGATGGACGCGCTGGAGGTGCCGGAGGCGCACTTCGCCGGCATTTCGGTGGGCGGCATGATCGGCCAGACGCTGGCCCTGCGCTATCCGGAGCGCATGCTGTCGCTGACGCTGGTCGACACCATCAACCGCACGCCGCTCGAAGCGCACCCGATGTGGCACGAGCGCATCGGCCAGGTGGAGGCGCACGGCATGGCCGGCGTGGCCGACAGCACGCTGCAGCGCTGGCTGACCGCGCCGTTCCGCGCCGCGCATCCCGACGAGGCCGGGCGCATACGGCAGATGCTGCTGGCCACGCCGGTGCACGGCTACGTCGGCACGGGGCTGGCGATCATGGCGTTCGACCTGGCCGGCGCCATCGCGCGCATCCATTGCCCCACGCTGGTGGTGACGGGCGAGGAGGACCAGAGCGCGCCGCCGGCGATGGCGCGCGAGATCGCCGGTGCGATTCCGGCCGCGCGGCTAGAGATCCTGCCGCAGGCGGCGCACTTGTCCCATATCGAGCAGGCCGCCCGTTTCCACGCCGTGCTCGACGCATTCCTCGGCAATGCCGCCTGCGGTGCGCAATGCGCCGCACCGTGAAAGAATCTTTTACGCCCGGCTCAAGAACTTGCCGGGGGCGCCGTTGCCCAACGTAGTGAGGGTCGCTTTGTCGGGAGACAGGGCGGTCGCTCAGGCGGTTCGCCGAAGCAGAATCTTGAAATCCAGGCGAACACCCTCAGCTTGGAGGTGAAATCGCGGTGGGAGTCGGGCACCATTCCGGCAAACGTAACAATGATTGGCCCGCCGCTTACCCATGACAGCCCGGAGGTGTGCCATGCAAATGATCTACAACAGCGACAATTATTGCATCGTCGAGTTTGGTGCGGATGTCGAGCATGCGCCTCTTGCCTCGGGCGGCTATGAAATCGTCGACAAGAACCTGAAACGCGAGATCTTTCTCGGCGGCCAGATGGCCGAGAGCTTTCGCGCGGACGTGAAGCGTCTGATCGAAAGCGAGCCGTCGGTGGAAGAGGTGGATGATTTCCTCGGGAAGTTCGATACCGTGATGACCCATCCGCTCGTGATGCACTGATGATGGACTGAACGATGGACTGAACGCATCGAACGTGCGGCAGGACCGCCGTCCTTCCCCGCGCGGAAGGCCGGCCCCCGGCGCCGATCCGAGCGAAGCAGGAAAGCCCGTGCCTTCGACCGCACGGGCTTTTTGTTTTTGCTTTGCGGCGCCGCGTCAGCACGCGGCCAGCCGGTTCAGTATTGTTCCCAGGGCAGGCCGGCGTGGCGCCAGCCGTTGAGCGTATTGCGATGGCGCTCGGCGTCGAGGTCGCCCTCGAAGCCATGCAGCACGCTGTACACCGTGCTGAAGCCGGCGCCTTCGAGCGCGCGCGCGGCGGCCGCCGAGCGGTTGCCGCTGCGGCAGATCAGCAGCACCGGCCGCGCCGACGCCTGGCCGGCCAGCTTTTTCACCGCCTGCACGAAATGCGGGTTCACTTCCCAGTCGGGCCCGTCGTTCCAGGGCACGTTGTGCGCGCCCTTGGGGTGGCCGACGAACAGGTATTCCATCTCGCTGCGGCAATCGATGAAAAGCGCGTCGGGCGATTCGCCGAGCAGCGCTTGCGCATCGCCGGGACTGAGGTGTTGCATGGGCTGGGTTTGCCTTGGTGGGGGATGGGTGGGCGATTTCCGCAGTGTAGGGCCGGCGCGGGCCGGGCCGCAACCGCCGGGTGGCCCGCAAGGCATCCGGCAGCGGCGGCGCATAATCCGCAAACCATTGATGTAACTGATAAAATCGTCCTCTTTTCCTGCCGCAGAAGCCCCTCATGAGCGCCGCCCCAAGTTCCGCCCCGCTGTCCGCCGCGCGTCCGCCGGCGCGCCCCTATACCCGCGCGGCCAGCCTGCCCGCGCTGCTGCGCGAGCGCATCCTGATCCTGGACGGCGCCATGGGCACCATGATCCAGCGCTACAAGCTGTCCGAGGCCGACTACCGCGGCGAGCGCTTCGCCGGCCACCATGTGGACGTCAAGGGCAACAACGAACTGCTGCTGCTCACCCGTCCGCAGGTCATCAGCGAGATCCACGAGCAGTACCTGGCCGCCGGCGCCGACCTGATCGAGACCAACACCTTCGGCGCCACGCGCGTGGCGCAGGAGGACTACAAGATGGCCGAGCTGGCGTACGAGATGAACGTCGAGGCGGCGAAACTCGCGCGCGCGGCCTGCGACAAGTACAGCACGCCGGACAAGCCGCGCTTCGTGGCCGGCGCGTTCGGCCCCACGCCCAAGACCGCCAGCATCTCGCCGGACGTGAACGATCCGGGCGCGCGCAACGTGAGCTTCGAGGAACTGCGCCAGTCCTACTACGAGCAGGGCAAGGGGCTGCTGGAGGGCGGCGCCGACGTGTTCCTGGTCGAGACCATCTTCGACACGCTCAACGCCAAGGCCGCGCTGTTCGCCATCGACCAGCTGTTCGAGGACACCGGCGAGCGCCTGCCCGTGATGATCTCCGGCACCGTGACCGACGCCTCCGGCCGCATCCTGTCCGGCCAGACCGTGGAAGCGTTCTGGAACAGCCTGCGCCACGCGCGCCCGATCACGTTCGGCCTGAACTGCGCGCTCGGCGCCACGCTGATGCGCCCGTATATCGCCGAGCTGGCCAAGATCTGCGACGCGGCGGTGTCGTGCTACCCGAACGCCGGCCTGCCCAACCCGATGAGCGACACCGGCTTCGACGAAACCCCGGAGGTCACGTCGTCGCTGGTGGACGAGTTCGCCGCGTCCGGACTGGTCAACCTGGTGGGCGGCTGCTGCGGCACCACGCCCGAGCATATCGCCGCCATCGCGCAGCGCGTGGCCAGCCGCAAGCCGCGCGCCTGGCCCGGCCAGTACCGCGACGACGCCGCGGCAGCGGCGTGAACCCGCAGCGCGCCCACGAGCCCACAGAACAAGATCAAGCCATGACCCAAGATACCCTGCCGCCGCGCCCGATGCGCCTGTCCGGCCTCGAGCCTTTCACCATCGACGAGGACACCCTCTTCGTCAACGTCGGCGAGCGCACCAACGTCACCGGCTCCAAGGCCTTCGCGCGCATGATCCTCAACGGCCAGTTCGACGAGGCGCTGGCGGTGGCGCGCCAGCAGGTCGAGAACGGCGCGCAGATCATCGACATCAACATGGACGAGGCCATGCTGGACTCCAAGGCCGCCATGGTGAGGTTCCTCAACCTGATCGCCTCCGAGCCCGACATCGCGCGCGTGCCGATCATGCTGGACTCGTCCAAGTGGGAAGTGATCGAGGCCGGCCTGCAGTGCGTGCAGGGCAAGCCCGTGGTCAATTCGATCTCGCTCAAGGAAGGCGAAGCGCAGTTCCGCCACCACGCCGAGCTGATCCGCCGCTACGGCGCCGCTTCCGTGGTGATGGCCTTCGACGAGAAAGGCCAGGCCGACACCTTCGCGCGCAAGACCGAGATCTGCAAGCGCAGCTACGACATCCTGGTGGGCGAAGTCGGCTTCCCGCCCGAGGACATCATCTTCGACCCGAACATCTTCGCGGTGGCGACCGGCATCGAGGAGCACAACAACTACGCGGTGGACTTCATCGAGGCCACCGCCTGGATCAAGCGCAACCTGCCCTACGCCAAGGTCAGCGGCGGCGTGTCCAACGTGTCGTTCTCGTTCCGCGGCAACGACGCCGTGCGCGAGGCCATCCATACCGTGTTCCTGTACCACGCCATCAAGGCGGGCATGGACATGGGCATCGTCAACGCCGGCCAGCTCGGCGTGTACGACCAGCTCGACCCCGAGCTGCGCGAGCGCGTGGAAGACGTGGTGCTCAACCGCCGCGAGGACGCCACCGACCGCCTGCTCGAGATCGCCGACCGCTTCAAGGGCGGCGGCGCCAGGAAGGAAGAGAACCTGCTGTGGCGCGGCACGCCGGAGAACCCGGTGCCGGTCGGGGACCGCCTGTCCCACGCGCTGGTGCACGGCATCACCACCTTCATCGTGGAAGACACCGAGGAAGTGCGCCAGCAGGTCGCCGCGCGCGGCGGCCGCCCGATCGAGGTGATCGAAGGCCCGCTGATGGACGGCATGAACATCGTGGGCGACCTGTTCGGCGCCGGCAAGATGTTCCTGCCGCAGGTGGTCAAGAGCGCGCGCGTGATGAAGCAGGCGGTGGCCCACCTGCTGCCTTACATCGAGGAAGAGAAGCGCCTGCTGGCCGAGGCCGGCGGCGACGTCAAGGCGCGCGGCAAGATCATCATCGCCACCGTCAAGGGCGACGTGCACGACATCGGCAAGAACATCGTGTCGGTGGTGCTCCAGTGCAACAACTTCGAAGTGGTCAACATGGGCGTGATGGTCCCGTGCAACGAGATCCTGGCGCGCGCCAAGGTCGAGGGCGCGGACATCGTCGGCCTGTCCGGGCTGATCACGCCGTCGCTCGAGGAAATGGCCTACGTCGCCGCGGAGATGCAGCGCGACGACTACTTCCGCATCAAGAAGATCCCGCTGCTGATCGGCGGCGCCACCACCTCGCGCGTGCACACGGCGGTCAAGATCGCGCCGAACTACGAAGGCCCGGTGGTCTACGTGCCGGACGCCTCGCGCTCGGTCAGCGTGGCCTCGAGCCTCCTGTCCGACGAAGGCGCGGCCCGCTACCTGGACGAGCTGAAGACGGACTACGAGCGCATCCGCCACCAGCACGCCAACCGCAAGGCCACGCCGATGGTGACGCTGGCGCAGGCGCGCGCCAACAAGACCCGGATCGACTGGAGCGCCTACGTGCCGCCCCGGCCGAAGTTCATCGGGCGGCGCGTGTTCCGCAACTACGACCTGGCCGAGCTGGCCAACTACATCGACTGGGCGCCGTTCTTCCAGACCTGGGACCTGGCCGGCAAATTCCCCGACATCCTCAACGACGAGATCGTCGGCGAATCCGCGCGCCGCGTGTTCTCGGACGGCAAGGCCATGCTGGCGCGCCTGATCCAGGGCCGCTGGCTGACCGCCAACGGCGTGCTGGCGCTGCTGCCGGCCAACACCGTCAACGACGACGACATCGAGATCTACACCGACGAGACCCGCAGCCAGGTCGCGCTGACCTGGCACAACCTGCGCCAGCAGAGCGAGCGCCCGGTGATCGACGGCGTGATGCGGCCCAACCGCTGCCTGGCCGATTTCGTCGCGCCGAAGGACAGCGGCATCGCCGACTACATCGGCGTGTTCGCGGTCACCACCGGCATCGGCGTGGACAAGAAGGAAGCGCAGTTCGAGGCCGACCACGACGACTACAGCGCGATCATGCTCAAGTCGCTGGCCGACCGCCTGGCCGAAGCGTTCGCCGAATGCCTGCACGAGCGCGTGCGCCGCGACCTGTGGGGCTACGACGCCGGCGAGGTGCTGACCAACGACCAGCTGATCGAAGAGCGCTACCGCGGCATCCGTCCCGCGCCGGGCTACCCGGCCTGCCCGGAGCACACCGTCAAGGCGCCGATGTTCGACTACCTCAACGCCGCCGAGATCGGCATGGGCATCACCGATTCGCTGGCCATGACGCCGGCCGCGTCGGTGAGCGGCTTCTATCTCGCGCATCCCGAGTCGACGTATTTCTCGGTGGGCAAGATCGGCCAGGACCAGCTCGACGACATGGCCGCGCGCCGCGGCGAGGAGCGCAGCGTGCTCGAGCGCGCGCTCGCGCCCAACCTGTAACCGCGTCCGCGGCGGCGGCGCGGCGGATTGCCTTGCCGCGCCGCCGCAAGCCGTTGGGCACGCAGGGAAAAGCGCCCGCGCCGCCGCGCGGCGGCCTCGCGCGGGCGCTTCACCACTCCTTACAAGGCATTACATCTCCTAACAGACCGCGCGGCGCGGCGTCCCTAGACTGAGGGCTCACATCAAGTGAATGCCGCGGCGAATGTTTCGCCGCGGAGCAACTGCAAGGAGCTTCTCACATGAACAAACTGCTGATCTCCCTTTCCGCTCTCTCGATCGCCGCCGCTTCCTCGCTGGCCCTGGCGCAAGGTACCGGCGCCGATGCGAAGGCAGGCGCCACCGGCGCCGTGGCGGCGCCCGCGATCGGCGCGCCCGCGGACAAGGGGGTGGCGGCCGGCGTGGATGTGAACGCTGGCGTGGACAAGGGCGCCGACGCGCACGCCAGGGGCGCGGCCAAGGCCGGCAAGCACGCCAGCCATGCCAAGGCCAAAAAGGGCGCGGCGGCCACCGACACCAGCGCCGCGGCCGACACGGGCGCCGCGGCCAAGGTCCAGTAAGAAGCGAAGGCTTGTCCCGCTTCCCGCTTCCCGGCAACGGGAGCGGGACCGCAAACCACAAGGGACGGGCCTGGCTCCGTCCCTTTTTCGTTTGCGGGGCCGGCGCGGCATGTCAGTCTTACACCGACATTCGCGCCGCTTTGTAACCACTACAATGTCCTTAGTCCACTGCTCTAGTGGCACAGCCCGCCGTTTCGCCGGAGCGGCGCATCTACTCCCAGGGAGACACCCATGATCCGCGTCCTGATCGCCGACGATCACCAGATCGTGCGCGCCGGTCTGCGCCAGTTCATTTCCGACGAACCCGATATCCGGGTGGAAGGGGAAGCTGCCAGCGGCGACGAAGTCATGACCCGGCTGCGCGAGCGCGAATTCGACGTGGTCGTGCTCGACATCTCGATGCCCGACCGCAACGGCATCGACGTGCTCAAGATGCTGCGCCAGCGCCATCCCGACCTGCCGGTGCTGATCCTGTCCACCTACCCCGAAGACCAGTACGCCATCAACCTGATCCGCGCTGGGGCCTCCGGCTACCTGACCAAGGAAAGCGCGCCCGACGATCTCGTCAAGGCGATCCGCACCGTGGCGCAGGGCCGCCGCTATGTCAGCGCGACGGTCGCGGACCTGCTGATCGGCGGGCTCGAGAAGCCCACCAACCAGCCGCTGCACCAGACCCTCTCCAAGCGGGAGTTCCAGATCTTCTGCAAGCTGTCGCGCGGACAGTCGGTGTCCGTGATCGCCGACGAACTGTTTCTCAGCGTCAAGACCGTCAGCACGTACCGCTCGCGCATCCTCGAAAAGATGGGCATGAAGACCAACGCGGACCTGACCTACTATGCGATCAAGAACGGGCTGGTGGAGTAGGCGCCGCACCGGCCGCGGCGGCGGAACCGCCGATTGCCCGACACCCCTGTAGGACGGACGCCGATAGTCCTTTTCTATACTCAGTTGCTACCATTGAATCATGTCGGATCAAGCTGCGGCCTCTTCGTATCGCGCGCTGCGGGTCCTGCTCATTGAGGACTCGGCGGTCCTGCGGGGTATGTTGCTCGAGTACCTGAACGCGTTTCCGTTCGTCGAGGCCGTGGATTGGGCGGATACCGAAAGCTCGGCGCTGCGCCTCTATGGGGCGGGCAAGTACGAGGTCGTCATCGTCGACCTGCAACTGCGGCAGGGCAATGGCATCAATGTCCTGCGCGCGCTGCAGAAGACCGAGCCATCGGGCATCCGCATCGTGTACACCAACCATGCCCAGGTGCCGACCTACCGGCGCCAGTGCGCCGAGGCGGGAGCGGACTATTTCTTCGACAAGTCGCTCGAGCTCGAGCAGGTGTTCCGCGTCATCGAGGAATACGCGCAGGCGCGCGCCTGAGCGGATGGCGGGTTGACGGTATTCCGGTATTCCGCTTCGATGCAGTTCCCAGCGCGGCAACGCCGCGTCAACCAAGGAAGGAGAAAATCATGAGAAAGCTGATGGCGTTGTTCGCCCTCGCGGGCGTCGTCCTGGTGACCGGCTGCAATACCGTGGCCGGCGCAGGCAAGGATATCGAGCGCGGCGGCGAGAAGATGCAGGGCGCCGCCGACGATACCAAGCAGAAGATGTAAGGCTGGCGGCAAACGAAAACGGCGGACGCCAAGGCGCCCGCCGTTTTCGTTTGCGCTACTGTTCCGCAGCGCCGCGTCAGTCCTGGGCGCGCGGCGTCCCGGCGGCCGGCGCCGCGGACTCGCTTGCGGGCGCCGGGGTTTGCGGAGCCGCGGGTGCTTCCAGCGTTTCCGGCGCAGCCCGCGCCTGCTGTGCTTCCGGCGCGTCGCCGAATGCCTCGTCGTCGTGGCGCACCGGCGCCACGATGGCGTCGGTCAGCGGCACCTCCACGTGAATGGTCACGCCGGCCCCCGGCTTCGAGCGGATGTCGATGGTGCCGCCGAGCGCGATCACGCGCT
Organism: Cupriavidus sp. 30B13; assembly: GCF_049059565.2. Taxonomy (NCBI): domain Bacteria; kingdom Pseudomonadati; phylum Pseudomonadota; class Betaproteobacteria; order Burkholderiales; family Burkholderiaceae; genus Cupriavidus; species Cupriavidus sp. 30B13. The sequence continues at coordinate 257,426 of NZ_CP188223.1, forward strand.
GCTCCATGCCCAGCAGGCCGTGGTGCCCCGCCGTGCGGCGCGTCTCGAAATCCTCCGGCAGGCCGCGGCCGTTGTCGCCCACCTCCAGCGTGAGCACGCCGTCGGCGTTGTCCAGCGTGATGAGCACGCGTTGCGCCTCGGCGTACTTGCTGGCATTGGTCAGCGACTCCTGCACGATGCGGTAGAGCGCGATGGCGGCATCGTCGCGCAGCGGCGGCACGTTTTCGCTGAGCAGCACGTCGGCTTCCCACTGGTTGCGCGCGGCCACTTCCTCGACCAGCTGGCCGATGGCCTCCTTCAGGCCCAGGTTGAGCAGCACCGTGGGGCGCAGGTCTTCGATCAGGCGCCGCTTGATCTGGATGCCCTGGTCGACGTGCAGCATCACGCGGGTGAGCTTCTCCTTCACGTCGGGATGGGTGTCTTCCACGCGCCGGCGCACCCAGTGCATGTCGAGCTTGGCGGCGGTCAGGATGGCGCCGAGCTCGTCGTGCAGCTCGCGCGCCAGGCGCGTCTTCTCGTCCTCGGTGACGCGCTGCAGGTGGGAGGCCAGCGCCGAGAGCTGGCGCGTGCGCGCGCGCACCATGCGCTCCAGCCGCGCGCTTTCCTCTTCCAGCTCGCTGCGCGCGGCTTCCGACACCGCCATGCGGCGCGAGTGCTGCAGCCCCACCACGATCAGCAGCACGATATTGATGGCCGTGAGCAGGCCGATGCCGTAGCGCGACAGCGCCAGGTCGCGGTCGGCGTACTCCAGGCTGCGCGATACCGAGGCGGACTCGCGCGCGAGCAGGGTCTCGAGCCCGCGCCGCGCATTGTCCATGGTCTGCTTGCCGAAGTCCGTGCGCACCAGGTCGAGCGCCACCTCCACGTCGCGCTTGCCGTAGATCAGCGTCAGGTCCATCTCGGTGAGCTTGCGGTTGACGGCGGTGGAGGCCGCGGTGAACAGCTTGAGCGACTCGGGGTCGTCGGCATAGCGGTTGCGCAGCGCGCTCATCAGCGCGTTGATGCGCGGCAGGGCCTGGTAGTAGGGCTGCAGGTAGGTTTCCTTGCCGGTCAGCAGGAAGCCGCGCTGGCCGGCTTCGGCATTGACCAGCTCGCCGATCAGCGAGGTGATCTGGCTTTGCACCTGCTGTGACTGGATCACCTGGGTATAGCCCTCGCGCAGGCGGATGTTGCCGGCCTCGGAAGCCATCAACACCACCACGGTGAGCAAGATGCCGCCAGCCAGCAGCAGCGTGGAGCGCAGCATGGACTGCTTGAACATTGTCGTTTCCCGATGTCGGGGCGGGCCGGTGCCGCCCGCCGGCGCGCGCCGGCGCCGGCTGGAGGGGCGTGGCGGCCGCGCACCCTGTCGGCGACGATGGAAGCACATCGGCGCCGCCCGGTCAACCGGCCGTGCGCCGCCGCCGCCCGCGAACCCGCGCCGGCGCTGGCACTGTAGGAATCCACTGACACGTGAATCGGTGGGGCAGGGGTGCCTGCGCCGGGGCGCGGTTTCTACCATGGTTCCATGAGCTTGCGCCTTCCGCGCAAGCCGGACAGCGCACAAGGAGAACGTCGATGCTCAAGTGGGCACTGATCTTTGCAGTGGTTTCCGTGATCGCCGGCCTGCTCGGCTTCACCGGCATTGCCGCCGGCGCCGCCGGCATCGCCAAGGTGCTGTTCTTTATCTTCGTGGTGCTGTTCGTGCTGTTCCTGGTGCTGGGCGTGACCGTGTTCAAGGCGGTGAAGTAGCCGGCGCGGAACAGACACCGGACAGGCGGCAAGCCGCCGCAAGGCCCGCACGGCGGGCCAATCAATCCAGGGAGCCGTCATCATGTTGCACTACGCACTCGTATTTTTCGTCATCGCCCTGATCGCCGCGCTGTTCGGCTTCGGCGGCATCGCCGCGGGGGCTGTCGAGATCGCCAAGATCCTGTTCTTCATCTTCCTGGTGGTCGCGCTGGTGACCTTCGTCATCAGCCTGGTCAGGCGATAGGCGGGGCGGCGCGGTCAGGCGCGCCGCACTCCGCGCCACTGCCTGCCGCAAGCGGCAGCCAAGACAGTCAATGGAGATAGACCGATGCTGACCCACAACCCGAAGGTCCGAAAAGAATTCACGCACCTGGCCGACAGCGCCGGCAACACGGTGCGCCAGATGCGGCATGCCGCGCGCGACACCCGCGGCGCTGCGCGCGAGGCCGCCGGCCCGGTGGCCGAGGAAGTGCGCTCGCTGATCGCGCAGCTCGAACACACCGTGGAAGTGCTGGGGCGTGAAGGGTCGTCCGAAGCCGTGCAGGCCGGGCGGCGCCTGCAGGACCGCGCCCGCGCGCTCGGCGACCACCTGCGCCAGGCCACGCTCGAGGGTGCCAGCCGCGCCCGCGAGCAGGTCGACCATGCCGTGGAAGGCGTGCAGCAGCGCGTGGTGGAGTCGCCGCTCAAGGCGATCGGCATCGCCGCCGCGGTCGGCGCCTTCATCGGCCTGCTGCTGGCGGTCAACGGCCGCTCCGGCAGCGGCAACGGCAACTGAAGCACCGCGCGGCGGGCGCCCGGCCACCAGGGCGCGCCCGCCGCTATCCAGGCCCGCGGCCGCGCCTCCAGGCCGGCAAGTAGAGGCCTTTCCCGCATCCCCCAGGAGCATCACCGCCATGGACACCCCTGTCACCGAAAAACCCGCAGACAAAGGCGCGGCACCCCCCAGTGCCAGTAACGGAAAGGGCGCCGCCGGCGGCTTCCTGAGCGACGTGAAGACGCTGCGCGAGCGCGCGCGCCAGCACATCGACGACGGCGCCGTGACGCAGAACTACGACGCCGACCGCGCCACGGTGCTCAAGCTGCTCAACGAGGCGCTGGCCACCGAACTGGTCTGCGTGCTGCGCTACCGCCGCCACTACTTCATGGCCAAGGGCATCCATGCCGAGCCCATCGCCGCCGAATTCAAGGTGCATTCGGACGAGGAGCAGGCCCACGCCGACCGCATCGCCGCGCGCATCGTGCAGCTGGGCGGCGAGCCCGATTTCGCCCCCGACACGCTGTCGGTGCGCAGCCACTCCGAATATGTCGAAGGCAAGTCGCTCACGGACATGATCAAGGAGAACCTGGTCGCCGAGCGCATCGCCATCGAGAGCTACCTCGAGATGGTGCAGTACATCGGCGAGCGCGACCCGACCACGCGCCGCATGCTCGAGGAAATCCTCGCCGTGGAAGAAGAGCACGCCGACGAACTGGCCGACATGCTGGACAAGGGCTGACCGCGGGGGCTGACCGCAGTGGCTGACCCCAAAGGCTGACCCCAAAGGCTGACCCCAGGGGGCTGACCCCAGGGGGCTGACCCCAGGGGGCTGACCCCAGGGGGCTGACCCCAGGGGGCTGACCGGCCGGCGGCGGCGAGCGCATGGCGGCGCATCATAAGTGCCTAAAGCGCCACCAAAAGAACGGCGCCCGGCCTCGCTCACCTTTCATCCTCACCCCCTTCCGGATCTGCTCCCTGATCCGGCAAGCCTGGCCGGCCCCGGCCGGGCTTCTTTTTTTCGCCGCCGGCCGGCGTTGCGAACGCCGTCGCGAGGGCAAGATGCGACAAAGCCCGCGTCAGCGGGCTTCGGCAGGCCGGGCGGGCAGGAAGGCGGGAGCGGCGGGGCGGCCTAGACTCCCCACATCACTTCGGTGTTCTCGCGCTGCGAGGCGCGCAACATGTCCAGGAAAGGAAAGGCGCGCTGGCCCAGGTGCAGCGGTTCCTCCTCGTCCTCGTCGTGGCGGTGGTCCGGCGATACCGACGACTCCGCCGGGTGCGCCCGCTTGGCGTCGGTCACCGCGGCTTCGAGCTTGTGGATGGCGCGCGGCAACTCTTCGGCGGTGATCACCCCGCGTTCTCCCAGGTGCTTGCCGATAATCCCGAGGAGCGTCACGGCAAGATCCTTCATCATGATGAGGTCCTGCGCCGCATGGGATTTGAAGGTGATCAGCATGATGTTTCCTTTCCTTGGCGACAGCGAAATGACAAGACCGCGCGGCGTGGCCCGGAACCCGGGCGGGGGCGCGTAGCGGCCGGTTTCGGGCACGCTGCATGATGTCAGCATAGCACCTGATAAAATCCCGCGTTCTGCAATTCATTGCCTGCCACGCGGCGCGGCGTCCACATGCCGCGGCGTGACGGTGCCGCCACGGCGGACTGCCGCGCCGGTATCACGCGCCGGTACCGTGCCGGTGCCCGTATAACCGCCCCAGGGCCACGACATCCATGCTGCCTGTTCAGACCACCAACCTTGCCGCCGCGTTCAACGACGCCGTGCGCGCCCTCGCCCCGGCCGACGCCGCGCTGCCCGCGGCCACCTTCGAGCGCCCCAAGGCCGCCGCCCACGGCGACCTCGCCTGCAACCTGGCCATGCAGGTTGCCCGCGCGCTCAAGCGCAACCCGCGCGAGCTGGCCCAGCAGATCGTCGACGCCGTGCAGGCCGATGCGCGCACCGCCGGGCTGGTGGCCGGCATGGAGATCGCCGGGCCGGGCTTCATCAACCTGCGCCTGACGCCGGCCGCCAAGGCCGAGGTGCTGCGCGCGGTGCTGCAGCAGGGCGACCGCTACGGCGCCCAGGAGCAGGGCGTGCGCGGCCAGGTGCTGGTGGAGTTCGTCTCGGCCAACCCGACCGGGCCGCTGCACGTCGGCCACGGCCGCCAGGCGGCGCTGGGCGACGCGCTGGCCAACCTGCTGGACTGGCAGGGCTTCGCCGTGCACCGCGAGTTCTACTACAACGACGCCGGCGTGCAGATCCAGACCCTGGCGGTTTCGGTGCAGGCGCGCGCGCGCGGCCTCAAGCCCGGCGACGCGGGCTGGCCCGAGTCGGCCTACAACGGCGACTACATCGCTGACATCGCCGCCGACTTCCTGGCCGGCAAGCGCGTGCGCGCGTCCGACGGCGACGAGGTGACGGCCTCGGGCAACGTCGAGGACCTCGACTCGATCCGCAAGTTCGCCGTGGCCTACCTGCGCAACGAGCAGGACATCGACCTGCGCGCCTTCGGCGTCAAGTTCGACCGCTACTACCTGGAGTCCTCGCTGTACACCGACGGCAAGGTGGAAGCCGCCGTGCAGTCGCTGATCGCCAAGGGCAAGACCTACGAAAGCGAAGGCGCGCTGTGGCTGCGCACCACCGACGACGGCGACGACAAGGACCGCGTCATGCGCAAGGGCGACGGCACCTATACCTACTTCGTGCCGGACGTGGCCTACCACACCACCAAGTGGGAGCGCGGCTTCGCCAAGGTCATCAACGTGCAGGGCAGCGACCACCACGGCACCATCGCGCGCGTGCGCGCCGGCCTGCAGGGCCTGGAGATCGGCATCCCGGTCGGCTATCCCGACTACGTGCTGCACAAGATGGTCACCGTCATGCGCAACGGCGAGGAGGTCAAGATCTCCAAGCGCGCCGGCTCCTACGTGACCGTGCGCGACCTGATCGAGTGGAGCAACGGCGCCGAGGGCGGCGAGACCATCCGCGGCTGCCTGGAGGCGGGCGTGGCCGACTGGCCGTCGCACTTCACGCGCGGGCGCGACGCGGTGCGCTTCTTCCTGCTGTCGCGCAAGGCGGATACGGAATTCGTGTTCGACGTCGACCTCGCGCTCAAGCAGAACGACGAGAACCCGGTGTACTACGTGCAGTACGCCCATGCCCGCATCTGCTCGATCTTCGAGTCGTGGGGCGGCGCCGGCTGGGAAGCGAAGCTCGCCGCGCTGGCCGGCACCGACCTGGCGCCGGTGACCGGCGCCGAGGCCAGCCCGCAGGCGCTCGCGCTGGGCCAGCGCCTGGCCGAGTTCCCGGACATGCTGGCCGCCGCCGCGGCCGAGCTGGCGCCGCATGCGGTTGCCTTCTACCTGCGCGACCTGGCCGGCGATTTCCACGCCTTCTACAACGCCGACCGCGTGCTGGTGGACGACGAGCCGGTCAAGCTGGCGCGCCTGGCGCTGCTGGCCGCCACGCGCCAAGTGCTGCGCAACGGCCTGGCGGTGATCGGCGTGTCCGCGCCGCAGCGGATGTAAGCCCGCGCTTACCGCGGCCGCGTGTCGTCCTGACCACAGACACTGATGCGTGACACGGCGCAGGCTCTATAATCGCGCCATCACGCAAGAGGAATTCATGCAACAGCAACGCAAGCGCGCCCCGCGCCATGCCAGCCGCGCTCCGCAGCGCGGCGGTACGTTCCTGGGACTGGTGCTGGGCCTGATCGTCGGCCTGGCGATCGCGGTGGTGGTCGCCTTGTACATCACCCGCTCCCCCGCGCCATTCCAGCAGAAGGGCGGGCAGAAGCAGGCCGAGCCCGGCAACGTCGTCAGCAACCTGCCCGCTCCGGCGCAGGAAGCCCCGAGCGACCCCAACAAGCCGCTGTGGAGCAAGACCCCGGCCAAGCCGGTCGGCCCCGCCGCGGAGCCCGACCAGCCCGCCGGCCCGGCGCCCACGGTCCGCCCGGCCGAGCGCCCGGAGCCACCGGTGGTCGCCACCCGCCCGGCGGACAAGCCGGTCGAGCGGCCGGCCGAGAAGCCGGCGGACAAGCCCGCCGCGGTCGCGCAGAAACCCGCCGAGAAACCGGCCGAAAAGCCCGCCGAGAAACCGGTCGCCGATCCCATCGCCGAGATCGCCCAGGCCGACGCCAACAAGGTGGGCTATCTGCTGCAGGTGGGCGCCTTCCGCTCGCAGGACGACGCCGACCGCCAGAAGGCCAACCTGGCCATGCAGGGCTTCGAGGCCAAGGTGACCGAGCGCGACGTCAACGGCGTCAAGCTCTACCGCGTGCGCCTGGGGCCGTACAACAAGATCGAAGACATGAACCGCTCGCGCGACCGCCTGCAGTCGTCGGGTTTCGAGGCCTCGGTCATCCGCTTCACCAAGCAGTAAGCAACCGTAACCAACCCCGCGGCGCCGCCGCTGAACCGGCGCGCCCGGCCGCTGTCATACGCACATCGCCCATTCTCGAAAGCCGCGTCTTATGAAGAAACTCGCCACCTTGTTCGCCACGCTGGTCGCCGTGACCGGTTTCCTGATGAACGCGCCCGCCCAGGCGGCCACGCCCGCCGCCGGCAAGGAATACCAGGTCCTGAAGGCACCGCAGCCCGTCACCCAGGGCAAGATCGAAGTCACCGAGTTCTTCTGGTACGGCTGCCCGCACTGCTTCGACTTCGAGCCCGAGCTCGAGGCGTGGGTGGGCAAGCAGGGCAAGGACGTGGTGTTCAAGCGCGTGCCGGTGGCCTTCCGCGACGACCTGCTGCCGCACACCAAGATCTTCTACGCGCTGGAAGCGCTGGGCAAGCTCGACGCCATGCACGGCAAGGTCTTCAACGCCATCCACGTCGAGCGCAAGCGCATGCTCGACCCGAACGAGATCGCCGACTTCATGGCCAAGAACGGCATCGACCGCAAGGCTTTCCTCGACGCCTACAACTCGTTCTCGGTGACGACCAACTCGCAGCGCGCCAACAAGATCGCCGACGCCTACAAGATCGACGGCGTGCCGACCATCGTGGTGCAGGGCAAGTACGTGACCTCGCCGTCCATCGCCGGCACCAAGGCCGCGGCCATCCAGACCATGGACTACCTGGTCGGCCAGGTGCGCGACAAGAAGCTGTAATCCCCCTGGCGGCGGCAGCCGGCCACCTGGCCGCGCCGCCGCCGGCCTGACCGGCAGCGCTGGCCCCCAGCCTCCGGACTGCATCGGGCGGGTCCGCCGGCATGGCCATGTTGCGGTTTTCCCCTGGACCCTTCCCATCCCGATGCGAGCTCAGAAAGTCTTCCTCACCGGCGCGTCGAGCGGACTCGGCCAGGCCCTGGCGCGCGAGTACGCCGCGCAGGGCGCCATCCTCGGGCTGGTCGGCCGGCGCGATGCCGCGCTGCGCGAGCTCGCCGCCAGCCTGCCCAATCCCAACGCGGTGCGCGTCTATGCCGCCGACGTGCGCGATGCCGCCGCCATGCAGGCCGCCGCGCAGGACTTCCTCGATCATTTCGGCTGCCCCGACGTGGTGATCGCCAACGCCGGCGTGTCGGTGGGCACGGTCGCCAGCGAGCGCGAGGACCTCGAGGCGTTCCGCATGGTGATGGACACCAACTGGTTCGGCGTGCTCACCACCTTCCAGCCGTTCCTGCAGCCGATGCGCGCGCGCGAGCCCGGCACCGGCGGCTGGCGCGGCACGCTGGTAGGCATCGCCAGCGTGGCCGGCGTGCGCGGCCTGCCCGGCGGCGGCGCCTACAGCGCGTCCAAGTCCGCCGTCATCAAGCTGCTGGAAAGCCTGCGCCTGGAGCAGCGCCGCGAGCGCATCCGCGTGGTCACCATCGCGCCCGGCTACATCCGCACGCCGATGACCGAGCACAACCCCTACCGCATGCCCTTCCTGATGGACGCCGACGTGTTCGCGCGCAAGGCCGCGCGCGCGATCGCCGCGGGACGGCGCTTCGCCGTGGTGCCGTGGCAGATGGGCGTGGTCGCCTCCATCCTGCACCTGATGCCGCGCTGGCTCTACGACGCGCTGTTCGCCCGCGCGCCGCGCAAGCCGCGCGGCCCGGGCCGCCAGCCATGAGCTGGCAGGACGCCGCCGGCGCATGGCACGGCGCGGCCGGCGCCGAGGCGCGCATCGCCTCGCTGGTGCCCTCGGTGACCGAGCTGCTGTTCGCGCTCGGGCTGGGGCCGCGGGTGGTGGCGCGCACCGGCTTCTGCATCCATCCCGGGCCGGCCGTGCGCGCCGTCGCCAAGGTGGGCGGCACCAAGGACGTCCGGCTGGAGCGCCTGCGCGCGCTGGCGCCCACCCACGTCATCGTCAACGTCGACGAGAACCGCCGCGAGACCGTCGACGAGATCCGCGCCTTCGTGCCGCACGTGATCGTCACCCACCCGTGCGCGCCCGAGGACAACCTCGCGCTGTACCGGCTGCTGGGCGGCATCTTCGGCCGCGAAGCCGAGGCCGGCGCGCTGTGCGGCGCGCTGGAAACGGTGCTGGCGCAGGCGCGGGCCAGGCCATGGCCGGCGCGCCGCGTGCTGTACGCGATCTGGCAGGACCCGTGGATGACGGTGTCGCGCGACACCTATATCAGCCGGATGCTGGCGCTGGTCAACTGGCAGACCTGGCCGGCGGCGCAGGCAACGCCGCAGGCATGCGTGGACGGCGACTGCAGCCGGCCCAACGCGCCGGACACGCGCTATCCCAGCTTCCGCTGGAGCGACGCGCTGGTGCGCGAGCTCGACCTCGTGCTGCTGTCCACCGAGCCCTACCGCTTCACCGAGGCGCACGCCGACGCGCTGGAGCGGCAGCTCGGCAAGGAAGTCCTGCTGGTGGATGGCGAGATGGTGTCGTGGTACGGCAGCCGCGCCGTGGACGGCGTGCGCTACCTGGCGGATCTCGCCGCGCAGGTCTAGCGCCGCGGCGGACCGCCGGCGCCGCGGCCAGGCGCGGCTAGGCGCGGAACCGCACCACGCCGTCGTCGCCCACCTCGCGGCGCAGTTCGCCCGCGTGCCACAGCAGGTGCAGGTGCGCCAGCGCCTCGCCCATGGCGAAGGTCATCTGGTGGATGTCGAACTGCCGGTTGAAGATCACGCCGACGATGTCGTGCGCATGGCAGGCTTTTTCCGCGCACGCCGCGCGCGTCTCGGCCAGGCGGTCCACATGGTGCTCGCGCAGCTGGCGGATGCGCGTGTGCAGGTTGCGGAACGGCTTGCCGTGCGAGGGCAGGATCAGCACGTCTTCCGGCAGCGGCTCGTACTTGCCGAGCGAATCGAGGTACAGCTTGAGCGGGTTTGCCTCCGGCTCCATGTCGAACACGCTGACGTTGGTGGAGATGCGCGGCAGCACCATGTCGCCCGAGATCAGCACGTTGGTGGCGGCGTTGTACAGCGCCACGTGCTCGGGCGCGTGCCCGAAGCCGGTGATCACGCGCCAGCCGGAGGTGGCCGGTTCGGTGCCGACATGGACCGTGTCGCCGTCCATCAGGCGGCGGTACTGGCCCGGCAGGTCAGGCACCAGCGACGGGTAGTAGCTCTTGCGCGCGCGCAGCTTCTCCAGGCTGTCGGGATCGGTCAGGCCGTGGCGGGCGAAGTGGCTGGCGGCGAAGTCGCCGCCGGCGTTGGAGCCGGCGCCGGTGCCGCTGCCCATCACGCGGGCGTTCATGTAGTCGCCCAGGCTCATCCACAGCCGCACGTCCCAGCGCTTGCACAGCCAGTGCGCCAGCCCGATGTGGTCGGGGTGGCAGTGCGTGGCCAGCACGCGCAGCACCGGCAGGCCTTCGAGTTCGTTGGCGAAGATGGTTTCCCAGTGCGCCTTGATGGTGTCGTTGGTGATGCCGCAGTCGATCACGGTCCAGCCGTCGCGCCCGTCGAGCCGGTCGCGCAGCAGCCACAGGTTGATGTGGTCCAGGGCGAAGGGCAGCGGCATGCGCAGCCAGTACACGCCGGGCGCGACTTCCAGGCGGGAGCCGGCGAGGGGCAGGGTGTCGCCGAACGGATATTGGAGCTGGTGTTCGAGTGCGTTCATGGGAGTCTCTCTGTTCCGAAGCCCTGGGCGCGCGGCGCGCCGGCGGGCTTTCTTGTCATTGTGCCGCGCGGCTGCGCGGGCCGGCGGCACGGCGTGGTTGCCACGGGTTTTGATTGACGCTAACGTTAACGTCAATCGGAACGGGCTTCTGCCATATTAAGCGAAAACTTCATTCCGCAACGAACGACCGTTCACTTTTCACGGGCCACCATGCCAGCTCCGCAAGCCTTGCCAGCCGCGCCGACCTACACCATCACCGATCTCGCGCGCGAGTTCGACGTGACGCCGCGCGCCATCCGCTTCTACGAGGACCAGGGCCTGCTGTCGCCCGAGCGCGAAGGGCCGGGCGGGCGCAAGCGCGTCTACAACGGGCGCGAGCGCACCCGCCTCAAGCTCACGCTGCGCGGCAAGCGCCTCGGCCTCACGCTCAACGAGATACGCGAGATCCTCGATCTCTACGAATCGCCGCGCGACACCGCGCCCCAGCTCGAGCGCTTCCTGCATTCGCTGGCCCAGCACCGCGGCGCGCTGGAGCGCCAGCTCGAGGACCTGCAGGCCCAGCTGGCCGAGATCGACGAGCACGAGCAGCACTGCCGTGCCTTGCTTGCCGCCCAGGCCGATGAGACCGGTGGGGCCGAGCCCGGGATCGCAGTGAAAAGGGCCTGATGGCCGTCTTTTTTGCGCTCGCCGCCGGATTTGATTGACGTTTACGTAAACGTAAATAAAATAGCTCCGCAGTCCGTCCTCCGTACCGCGGCGCCGCGCCAGGCGCCCGCCAACACAGGAAATGCCATGTCCGCTGCCCCCGGTTCCGTCCCCAGCCATACGCTGCCCGCCGCGCGCGCGGACAGCATCGCCACCAGCTTTTCCCGCCAGGGCCTGATGACCACCTTCGGCGCCGCGCTGGTCCGGGTCGAGCACGGCGAGGTGGAAATCGCCATGCCGTGGTCCGAGGGCGTCACCCAGCAGCATGGCTTTTTCCACGGCGGGGCGGTGGGGGCGCTGGCAGACAGCGCCTGCGGCTACGCGGCGCTGTCGATGGTGGCCGAGGGCGAGGCCGGGCTGACTGCCGAATACAAGATCAACCTGCTGTCGCCGGCGCAGGGCGAGCGCCTGGTCGCCGTGGGCCGCGTGCTCAAGCCCGGCCGCACGCTGATCGTGGCGCAGGGCGACGTGTTCTGCGAGAAGGACGGCGTGCGCAAGCAGGTGGCCACCATGCTGATGACGCTGTGCGTGGTCCGCACGCTCGGCCATGTATGAGCCCGGCGCGCTGACAAGTGGAGCCGGCGCGACTCCGCGAGATCGTCTGCGGGCGCGCCAAACGGCAGCGCCGCCGCGCTGAACCAATTTACAATCTCTTCCGGAACCTCCGATCCGTATCCCCGCCACCGGCCCGCGTCATGTCTCACTTTCCCAAGCTGCTCTCATCGCAGATTGCCTACGACGTGGCCCGTACCATGCTGGACGGCTTCGACAAGCACTACCGCCTGTTCCGCGAGGTCAGCCACCAGGCCAAGCTGCGCTTCGAGGCGGCGGACTGGCACGGCCTGCAGCAGCTCCAGCGCGACCGCATCGACTTCTACAACGAGCGCGTGCGCGAGACCAGCGTGATCCTGGAGGACGAATACGACGCCGAGCGCATCGAGGACGAGATCTGGCAGCAGATCAAGCTGCACTACATCGGCCTGCTGACCAACCATCACCAGCCTGAGCTGGCCGAGACCTTCTTCAACTCGGTGTGCACGCGCATCCTGCACCGCTCGTACTTCAACAACGACTTCATCTTCGTGCGCCCGGCCATCTCGACCGAGTACATCGAGAACGAGGAGTCGCCCACGCGGCCGACCTTCCGCGCCTACTACCCGGGCAGCCGCACCGGCATGGCGGCCTGCTTCGAGCGCATCGTCCACAACTTCCAGCTCGAGCTGCCGTTCGAGGACCTGCGGCGCGACATCGACTACGTGGTGCGCGCGGTCACCGAGTATTTCGGCGACTTCCGCATCGCGCCGAATTTCCAGATCCACGTGCTGTCGTCGCTGTTCTTCCGCAACAAGTCGGCCTTCATCATCGGCCGCGTGCTCAACGCCGACCGCACCTACCCGCTGGCCATCCCCATCGTGCACACGCCCGGCGGCCGGCTCGCGCTCGACACGGTGCTGCTGAAGAAGGAACAGCTGCTGATCCTGTTCTCGTTCACGCACTCGTACTTCATGGTCGACATGGAGATCCCCTCGGCCTACGTCACCTTCCTGCGCGACATCATGCCGCGCAAGCCGCGCGCGGAGATCTACACCTCGCTGGGTTTGCAGAAGCAGGGCAAGAACCTGTTCTACCGGGACTTCCTGCACCACCTGCAGCATTCGTCGGACAAGTTCATCAGCGCGCCCGGCATCAAGGGCCTGGTGATGCTGGTCTTCACGCTGCCGTCGTATCCCTACGTGTTCAAGGTCATCAAGGACTTCTACCCGGCGCCCAAGGAGACCACGCGCGAGCTGATCAAGTCCAAGTACCAGCTGGTCAAGCAGCACGACCGCGTCGGCCGCATGGCCGACACGCTCGAGTACTCCGACGTGGCCTTCCCGCTGTCGCGCTTCGACGACGCGCTGGTGCGCGAGCTGGAGCAGCACGCGCCGTCGATGATCGAATACCAGCGCGGCAAGGACGGCGGCGAGGAGATCGTGGTGCGCCACGTCTATATCGAGCGCCGCATGACGCCGCTCAACATCTGGCTGCAGGAAGGCACCGACGCGCAGGTCGAGCACGGCATCGTCGAGTACGGCAACGCCATCAAGGAACTGATCGCCGCCAACATCTTCCCCGGCGACATGCTCTACAAGAACTTCGGCGTGACGCGCCACGGCCGCGTGGTGTTCTACGACTACGACGAGATCGAATACCTGACCCACACCAATATCCGCCGCGTGCCGCAGCCGCGCAACGAGGAAGAGGAAATGTCCGGCGAGCCGTGGTACAGCGTGGGCCGCCACGACATCTTCCCGGAGACCTACCGCACCTTCCTGCTCGGAGACCCGCGCGTGCGCGCGGCCTTCCTGCGCCACCACGAAGATTTCTTCGACCCTGCCATGTGGCAGGGCCACAAGGACCGGCTGCTGGCCGGCCAAATCCATGATTTTTATGCCTATGACGTCAAAGAACGCTTTGTCAACCGCTACGGCATGCTCGCTGCCCCCGGCGAGCCTGCGCCTGCAAGGAGAGTCGCATGAGTGATGCCATCGCCCAGCTGTTCCGCAACAACCGCGAGTGGGTCGACAGCGTCAACGCCGAGGACCCTGGCTTCTTCATGCGGCTGGCCAACCAGCAGGCGCCCGAGTACCTGTGGATCGGCTGCTCCGATTCGCGCGTGCCGGCCAACCAGATCCTGGGCCTGGCGCCCGGCGAGGTGTTTGTCCACCGCAACGTCGCCAACGTGATCGTGCACAGCGATCTCAACGCGCTGTCGGTGATCCAGTTCGCGGTGGACGTGCTCAAGGTGCGCCACATCACCGTGGTGGGCCACTACGGCTGCAGCGGCGTGAAGGTCGCGCTCAAGCGCGAGCGCGTCGGCCTGGCCGACAACTGGCTGCGCCACGTGCGCGACGTGGCCGACAAGCACGGCGCCTACCTCGGCACCGTCACGCGCGAGGAAGACGCCCATACGCGCCTGTGCGAGCTCAACGTGATCGAGCAGGTCAACAACGTGTGCCAGACCACCATCGTGCAGGATGCCTGGAGCCGCGGGCAGGAATTGACCGTGCACGGCTGGGTCTACGGCGTGTCCGACGGCCTGCTGCGCGACCTCGGCATGGCCGCCAGCAACAACGACGAACTGCACCGGCAGCTCGACGCGGCGTACCGCCAGTTCGGCGATCCGCCGCAGGCATCGATCCGCTGACGCGCGCGGCGCGGCAGCGGCGAACTACAGGCAGGGCGGCTCCCGCCGCCCGCCATCACTACATCAACGGAGACATTCCATGCAAGATCCCGTCGTCATCGTATCCGTGGCCCGCACGCCCATGGCCGCCTTCCAGGGCGAGTTCGCCGCGCTGACCGCGCCGCAGCTCGGCGCGGTCGCCATCCGCGCCGCGGTGGAGCGCGCCGGCCTCAAGCCGGAGCAGGTCGAGGAAGTGGTGTTCGGCTGCGTGCTGCCGGCCGGCCAGGGCCAGGCGCCCGCGCGCCAGGCCGCGCTCGGCGCCGGCCTGCCGATGGGCACGGGCTGCACCACCGTCAACAAGATGTGCGGCTCCGGCATGCGCGCGGCCATGACCGTGCATGACGCGCTGCTGGCGGGCTCGTTCGAGATCGCGGTGGCGGGCGGCATGGAAAGCATGACCAACGCGCCCTATCTGGTGCCGAAGGGCCGTGGCGGCTACCGCATCGGCCATGGCATGATCTTCGACCACATGATGCTGGACGGCCTGGAAGACGCCTATATCCGCGACGAAAAAGGCGGCGGCCGCTCGATGGGCACCTTCGGCGAAGACTGCGCCGCCAAGTATGGCTTCACGCGCGCCGCGCAGGACGAGTTCGCCATGGAAAGCGTGCGGCGCGCGCAGCAGGCCACCGAGCGCGGCGACTTCCGCTGGGAGATCGCCGCGGTGACGGTGCCGGGGCGCGGCGGCGACACCGTCGTCGACACCGACGAAGGCCCGCGCCGCATCAAGCTCGACAAGATCCCCTCGCTCAAGCCGGCCTTCGCCAGGGACGGCACCATCACCGCCGCCTCGTCCTCGTCGATCAACGACGGCGCCGCCGCGCTGGTGATGATGCGCGAGTCCACCGCGAAGCGCCTCGGCCTGCAGCCGCTGGCCCGCCTGCTCGGCCACACCACGCACGCGCAGGAGCCGGGCTGGTTCACCACCGCGCCGGTGGAGGCCATCGGCAAGCTTTACCGCAAGCTCGGCTGGACCACCGACAGCGTCGACCTGTTCGAGATCAACGAAGCGTTCGCCGTGGTGCCGCTGGCCGCCATGCACGACCTGAAGATCCCGCACGGCAAGGTCAACATCCACGGCGGCGCCTGCGCGCTGGGCCACCCGATCGGCGCCTCGGGCGCGCGCATCATGGCCACGCTGATCGGCGCGCTGCGCAAGACCGGCGGCAAGCGCGGCGTGGCCAGCCTGTGCATCGGCGGCGGCGAGGCCACCGCCGTGGGGCTGGAAATCGTCTGACGCCGCCCCCGCTGCGCCAAGCGACCCACCCACCCACCCACAACCGACCAGAAAGAAGGAGTCCGTCTTGCCTACCGCTCTCATCCTTGGTGCCTCGCGTGGCATCGGCCTTGAATTCGTGCGCCAGTACCGCGCCGACGGCTGGCGCGTGCTGGCCGTGGCGCGCAGTGACGAAGGCATCGCGGCCATCGAGGCGCTCGGCGCCGAGGCGCTGCGCGCCGACCTGACCGATGCCGGCCAGGTGGCGGGACTGGGCTGGAAGCTCGACGGCGAGTCCTTCGACGTGGCGGTCTACAACGCCGGCGTGATCGGCCCGCGCACCGAAGGCGCGCAGCCGGTCTCGCGCCAGGACTTCGACGCGGTGATGCACGTCAATGTGCTCGGCCCGATGATGGCGCTGCCCCTGCTGCTGCCGATGGTCGAGACCGGCCGCTCGGGGCAGGGCGGCGTGCTCGCGGTGCTGGCCTCGCGCATGGGCAGCATCGGCACGATGGACAGCAACCGCAGCTGGCTCTACCGCGTCAGCAAGGCCGCCGCCAACGCCGCGCTCAAGGCGGCCTCGCTCGACGCGCGCCACGCCACCTGCCTGGCCTTCCACCCGGGCTGGGTGCAGACCGACATGGGCGGCAAGGAAGCCGACATCACGCCGCAGCAGAGCGTGGCCGGCATGCGCCGCGTGATGGCCGGCGCCACGCGGCACGACAACGGCGGCTTCCGCAACTACGACGGCGCGGTGATTCCCTGGTGAGCCGGGCCGGCGCCGCGCGGCGCCGGCCGGACAGAAGAACAGAGACAGAAACGACATGCTGCTGACACCCGAACAGGAAATGATCCGCGACGCCGTGCGCCAGTTCGCGCAACGGGAGATCGCGCCGCACGCCGCCGCGTGGGACCGCGACAAGGTCTTCCCCAAGGCCGTGCACCGCGAGCTGGCCGCGCTCGGCGCCTACGGCGTGGCCGTGCCGGAGCAGTATGGCGGCGCCGGGCTGGACTATCTCTCGCTGGCACTGATCGTCGAGGAGATCGCCGCCGGCGACGGCGGCACTTCCACCGTCATCAGCGTCAACAACTGCCCCGTGTGCAGCATGCTGATGGCGTTCGCCAGCGAGGCGCAGAAGCAGCAGTGGCTGGTGCCGCTGGCGCGCGGCGAGATGCTCGGCGCGTTCTGCCTGACCGAGCCGCACGTCGGCTCGGACGCCGCCGCGCTGCGCACCGGCGCCGTGCGCGACGGCGACCACTACGTGCTCAACGGCGTCAAGCAGTTCATCACCAGCGGCAAGAACGCCGACGTCGCCATCGTGCTGGCGGTGACCGACAAGGCGGCCGGCAAGCGCGGCATCAGCGCGTTCCTGGTGCCGACCGCCACGCCCGGCTACGTGGTCGCGCGCATCGAGGACAAGCTCGGCCAGCACTCGTCGGACACCGCGCAGATCCTGTTCGAGGACTGCCGCGTGCCGGCCGCCAACCTGCTCGGCGAGGAGGGCGCCGGCTACAAGATGGCGCTGTCGGGGCTGGAGGGCGGGCGCATCGGCATCGCCTCGCAGAGCATCGGCATGGCGCGCGCGGCCTTCGAGGCGGCGCTGGCCTACGCCAGGGAGCGCGAGAGCTTCGGCCAGCCGCTGTTCGCGCACCAGGCGGTGCAGTTCCGCCTGGCCGAGATGGCCACGAAGATCGAGGTGGCGCGCCAGATGGTGTGGCACGCCGCCGCGCTCAAGGACGCCGGGCGCCCGTGCCTGAAGGAAGCCGCCATGGCCAAGCTCTACGCCAGCGAGATGGCCGAGGCGGTCTGCTCGGACGCCATCCAGGTGTTCGGCGGCTACGGTTATGTCAGCGATTTCCCGGTTGAGCGCATCTACCGCGACGTGCGCGTCTGCCAGATCTACGAGGGCACCAGCGATATCCAGAAGATACTGATCGCGCGCGCGTTATCCTGACGGCTGCCGCGCCGGTTTGCCGGCGCGGCGAAGCATCGAATCCACCGCAGCATCGAACCCCGGCCAGACCCCAGGAGCCCCCAAGCCATGACTGCCGCCATCGATTTCTACTTCGATTTCTCCTCGCCATACGGCTACTTCGCCAGCACCCGCATCGACGGGCTGGCGCAGAAATACGGCCGCTTCGTGGCCTGGCACCCGATCCTGCTCGGGGTGGTGTTCAAGACCACGGGCAGCGCGCCGCTGCCGCACGTGCCGATCAAGGGAGAGTACTGCTGGCTCGATTTCGAGCGCACCGCGGCCTTCCACCACATCGAGTACAAGCGCCCGACGCACTTCCCGCTGCCCACCACGCAGGCCGCGCGCGCCATGCTGTGGCTGCAGAACCACCACGGCGCGGACATTGCCGCGGCCTTCGCCAGGTCGGTCTACCACGCGCTGTTCGTGGACGACGTCAACATCGCCGAGCCGGCCGAACTGGTGAAGCTGGCCGAGCCGCTGGGCATCGACGCGCACGCCATGGACGCCGGCGCGAGCAGCTTCCAGATCAAGGACCAGCTCAAGGCGGAGATCGAGGTCGCCATGGCCAAGGGCGTGTTCGGCTCGCCCTTCGTCATCATCGACGGCGAGCCGTTCTGGGGCTTCGACCGTTTCGAGCAGATCGAGGCCCACCTCAAGAGCGGCCGCCCCACCGAGCTGCGCGCGGTGGCCGGCAGCAACCCCAACCCGGTCGGCACAACCAGCAACACCGACAGCAGCAAGGAAAAGAAACCCGCATGAATGCCAGTACCCAGCCGATTCGCCATCCCCGCTTCGATTGCGTGATCTTCGACTGCGACGGCGTGCTCGTGGACAGCGAGCCCATCGTCAACCGAGTGCTCAACGAGATGCTCAACGACCTCGGCATCCGCATCTCGCTGGAGGAATCCACCGAATGGTTCCTCGGCCGCGCGGTCCGCGAGGAACTCGGCAACATCGAGCGCAGGCGCGGCGCGCCGCTGCCGGAGAACTGGCTGTCGCACTGGTTCGCGCGGCGCAATGCCGTGCTGGAAGCCGAGGTGCAGGCCGTGCCGCACGTGCGCGAGGCGGTCGCCGCCATCGCCGCGTCCGGCCTGCCGGTCTGCGTGGCGTCAGGCGCGGACCGCATCAAGGTCAAGCTGCAGCTCACCCGCACCGGGCTGGTGGAACTGTTCCGGCAGGATGAGCGCGAGCACATCTTCTCGGCCACCGAGGTCGAGCGCAGCAAGCCCGCGCCCGACGTGTACCTGCTGGCCGCGCGCACCATGGGCGTGGCGCCGGCGCGCTGCGCGGTGGTCGAGGACAGTCCGGCCGGCATCACCGCCGGCGTGGCGGCCGGCATGACGGTGTTCGGCTATGCCGCGCGCAACGACGCCGCCACGCTGCTGGCGGCCGGCGCGGGCAGCACCTTCGCCGACATGCGCGCGCTGCCGGGGCTGATCGGATGAAGGCGCGCGCTCCCGGCGCGGGCGCCGGCGCCTGCCCGTGCGGCGGCGGCGACTACGCCGCCTGCTGCGGGCGCTTCCACCGCGGCGAGGCGCTGCCGGCCAACGCCGAGCAACTGATGCGCTCGCGCTATTGCGCCTACGTGATGGGCGACGTGGAGTGGCTGCGCCAGACCTGGCATCCGTCCACTTGCCCGGCGGACCTGGCGCCCGATACCGCCACGCGCTGGCTCGGCCTGGCGGTCAAGGCGCACGCGCAGCAGGACGACACGCACGCGCAGGTGGAATTCGTGGCGCGCTACAAGGTGGGCGGGCGCGCCTGGCGGCTGCACGAGCGCAGCCGCTTCGTGCGTGAGCCGCGCGCCGCCGGCGAGGCGCCGCGCTGGCTCTACGTGGACGGCGACATGCTGGGAGAGGCATCATGACACCGAAGTCCGCGGCGGGCGGAGCGCTCCGATGAAACCGGCAAGCGGGACGGGACGGCGGCACGGCCGGCTGGGCGCGGCGCTGGCAGCGCTGGCGCTGTGCGCACCGGCGCTGGCGCTGGCCCGGGGCGAAGCATCGGCGCCGGCCGGCGACCGCGCGGGCGCCAGGCTGGCGGAGCAGATCGTGATGATCCCCAAGCCGGGCGGGTTGTTCACGGTCGAGCTGGAGACCACGATCTTCAAGCCGCCCGGCGACGGCCCCTTTCCGCTGGTGATCATCAATCACGGCAAGGCGCCCGGCAGGCCCGCCTTCCAGGCGCGCGCCCGCTATACCGTGCAGAGCGCCGAATTCGTCAGGCGCGGCTACGTGGTGGCGGTGCCGATGCGCCAGGGCTTTTCCAGATCCGGCGGCGCTTATGTCGGCGGCGGCTGCAACGTGGAGAGCAACGGCATGCGGCAGGCCGAGGACGTGGTCGCCACGCTCGACTACATGGCCCGGCAGCCCTACGTCGACAAGTCGCGCATCGTCGTGATCGGCCAGTCGCACGGCGGGCTGACCACCATGGCGTTCGGCACCATCGACTATCCGGGCGTGCTGGGCGTGGTCAATTTCGCCGGCGGCCTGCGCGAGGAAACCTGCAGCCGCTGGACGTTCAACCTGGTGGACGCCTTCGGCGACTACGGCCGCCTGGCGCGTTATCCCTCGCTGTGGCTGTATGGCGATAACGACAGTTACTGGCCGCAGCCGCTGCCGGCGCAATTCTTCGCCGCCTATACCGCGCAGGCGCATGGCGCGGCGGCCAATGCCCGCATGGTGGACTACGGCACGTTCGCCGGCGACTCGCACACGCTGTTCGGCAGCCGCGCCGGCGTGCCGGTCTGGCTGCCGGAGGTGGCGCGCTTCTTCAGGGAGCTCGGGCTGCCCTTCGACGCGCCCTCCTGAGGGCTGCCGGCGTGCATTTCGGGCAGGCGGCGCCGCGCGCGGTGTGCGGATAAGCGCATGCTGGCGGCACGATGACGGGTGCTTGCCGGCTTCTTCGCGGTTTGTCGCCCAACATGCCGCTAACGTGTAAAACACGGCCTGTTTGCCAAGGGGCAGGAGAGCTCCCTACCATGACTCTCCCCAACGCGCACGCGAGTGCCGCCACGCCAGCCAGCGCGCCGGCCCGGCCGGCATCCTGCGCGGTCAACAAAGGAGGGTTTCCTTGGAAAACCAGTCCCATTCCCCGCAGCCGGCACCGGCCGCGCCGTCGCTCGGCGAGCGCAGCCAGCGCGCGGTGTGGCATCCCTGCACGCCGCTGCGGCCCGAGGCCGGCGAGCTGCCGCTGGCCATTGCGCGCGGCGAGGGGCCGTGGCTCCACGGCGAGGACGGCCAGCGCTATTTCGACGCCACCAGCTCGTGGTGGGTCAACCTGTTCGGCCACGCCAATCCCGACATCAACGCCGCGCTGCGCGCGCAGCTCGACACGCTCGAGCATGTCATGCTGGCCGGCTGCACGCACGCGCCGGCGGTGGAACTGGCCGAGCGCCTGTCGGCGCTGACCGGCGGCGCGCTGGGCCACGTGTTCTATGCCAGCGACGGCGCCTCGGCGGTCGAGATCGCGCTGAAGATGAGCTTCCACTACTGGCGCAATACCGGGCTGCCGGGCAAGCGCGAGTTCGTCTGCCTGCGCCACGGCTACCACGGCGAGACCGTGGGCGCGCTGGCGGTGACCGACGTGGCGATCTTCCGCGACGCCTACGACCCGATGCTGATGCAGTCGCACGTGGTGATGTCGCCGGACGCGCGCCAGGCCGCGCCCGGCGAGGGCGCGGCACAGGTGGCGCAGCGCGCGCTCGACGAGCTCGACGCGCTGCTGCAGGCGCGCGGCGGCCAGATCGCGGCGCTGATCGTGGAGCCGCTGGTGCAGTGCGCGGCCGGCATGGCGATGCACGATCCCGCCTACCTGGCCGGCGTGCGCGCGCTGTGCGACCGCTACCGCGTGCACCTGATCGCCGACGAGATCGCGGTGGGCTGCGGGCGCACCGGCACCTTCTTCGCATGGGAGCAGTCGCGCGGCGGGCAAGCCGCGCACGGCGCCGATGCCGGCCCGCTGCCGGCGCACCTGTGGCCCGATTTCCTGTGCCTGTCCAAGGGCATCAGCGGCGGTTACCTGCCGCTCTCGCTGGTGATGTCGCGCAGCGCGCTCCAGCACGCCTTCGTCACCGCGGCGCACGATCCCGACCGCGCCCGCAGCTTCCTGCATTCGCATTCCTACACCGGCAATCCGCTGGCCTGCCGCGCCGCGCTCGCCACGCTCGACCTGTTCGCGCGGCACGGCGTGGTGGCCCGCAACCGCGAGCGCGCGCAGTGGCTGGCCCAGGCCATGTCCGGGCTGGCCGCGGACGCGCGGCTGGAGCACGTGCGCCAGCGCGGCCTGATCTGGGCCGCCGACGTGCGCGAGGCCTGCGTGCCGGGCGGCGCCGGGGACTTCGCCGCGCGCTTCCACCATGCCGCGCGCGCGCACGGCGTGCTGATCCGCCCGATCGGCCGCACGCTCTACGTCATGCCGCCCTATGTGTTCGACGCGGACATGGCGCAATGGCTGGCGGACCGGCTGCACGCCACGCTCGACACGGTACTGCCCCGACCGGCCACAGAGCCGGCGCAACCCACGGAGACGCACGATGTTGCTTGAACACCTGAAGCTGGCTGCCGCCGAGCGCGACGAGCAGGCCCTCACGCGCCGCCGCCGCACCGCGCACACCGCCTGCGCGCCGCACCAGGAAGTCAGCGACGCCGGCGGCGAGCGCCATGCGCTGCTGACCTTCTGCAGCAACGACTACCTCGGGCTGGCCAGCCACCCGGCGCTGGTCGAGGCGATGGCCGAAGGCGCGCGCCGCTACGGCGCGGGCAGCGGCGCGTCCCACCTGGTGAGCGGCCACTCGCAGGCGCACCACCTGCTCGAAAACGAGCTGGGCGAATGGTTCGCGCCCAACATCCCGCATGCGCGCGCGCTGTATTTCTGCACCGGCTACATGGCCAACATGGGCGTGCTGACCGCGCTCGGCAGCGCCGACGCCACGCTGTTCTGCGAAGAGCTGAACCACGCTTCGCTGATCGACGGCGCCCGCCTGGCCCGGGCCCGGGTGACCCGCTACCCCCACCGCGACGTGGCCGCGCTGGAGCCACTGCTGGCCGGCGCCGCCACCCCGCTCAAGCTGATCGTCACCGACAGCATCTTCAGCATGGACGGCGACCAGGCGCCGCTGGCCGAGCTGCTGGCGCTGGCCGAGCGCCACGACGCCTGGATCATCGTCGACGACGCGCACGGCTTCGGCGTGCTGGGCGCGTCCGGCCGCGGCGTGCTGGAGCACCTGGCGCTGACCTCGCCGCGCTTCATCTACGTCGGCACGCTGGGCAAGGCCGCCGGCGTGGCGGGCGCCTTCGTGGCCGCGCACGAAACCGTCATCGAGCACCTGGTCAACACCGCGCGCCAGTACATCTACACCACCGCGGCGCCGCCCGCGGTGGCGCACACGGTATCCGCCAGCCTGGCGCTGATCGCCGGCGAGGAAGGGCGGCAGCGCCGCGCCCACCTGGGCGAGCTGATCCGCGCGCTGCGCGGTGGCCTGGCCGGCCTGACGCGCGCCGCCGGCTGGCGCCTGGGCGAGAGCGCCAGCGCCATCCAGCCGGTGATCGTGGGCGACAACGTGGCCGCGCTGGCCCTGTCCGCGGCGCTCGAGGCGGACGGCATCCGCGTCGGCGCGATCCGCCCGCCCACCGTGCCGGCCGGCACCGCGCGCCTGCGCATCACGCTGTCGGCGGCGCATGCGCAGGCCGACGTGGAACGCCTGCTGGCGAGCCTGGGCAGCGTGGTGCCGCGCAAGGAGTCCGCATGAGCACGCCTTTCGCCTGCTTCGTCACCGGCACCGACACCGGCGTGGGCAAGACCCACGCCAGCGCCACCCTGCTGCACGCGCTGCGCGCCGCCGGCCGGCGGGCCGTGGGCATGAAGCCCGTGGCCAGCGGCAGCGAATGGCGCGGCGACCACTGGCACAACGACGACGTCGCGCAACTGCGCGCGGCCAGCGCCGTGGAAGTGCCGCAGGCGCTGACCTGCCCGTTCCTGCTGCGCACGCCGGCCTCGCCGCACCTGGCCGCCGCCGCCGAAGGCGCGCGCATCACGCGCGAGCCGATCCGCGCCGCCTTCGCCGCCTTGCAGGCACGCGCGGACGCGGTGGTGGTGGAGGGCGTGGGCGGCTTCCGCGTGCCGCTCGACGGCGCGCTGGCCGCGGACGGCGGCTGGGACACGGCCGACCTCGCCGTGATGCTCGGCCTGCCGGTCGTGCTGGTGGCGGGCATCCGCCTGGGCTGCCTCAACCACGCGCTGCTGACCGCCGAGGCCGTGCGCGCGCGCGGGCTGCGCCTGGCCGGCTGGATCGCCAACCGCATCGATCCCGCCATGGACCTCGCCGACGAAAACATCGACACGCTGCGCCAGGCGCTGGACGCGCCCCTGCTCGGCACGCTGCCGTGGCAGGTGCCGCCGGCCGAAGCCGCCGGCCGGCTCGCGCTCGCGCCGCTGCTCGGCTGACCGCGGCGCGCCGGACCATCTTCCCCCGACACAACAGAAAACAGAACAGCACACGGAAACGATCATGACCAACACCACCCTTGCCGGCGACACCGTCGCCACCATCTCCGCCGACAGCCTGCGCCAGACCGCCCGCCGCTTCGCCGAGCCCGCGCCCGCCAGGCCCGGCGACTGGTCCGTGGCCGGCGTCGCCGCGCTCTACGCGCTGCCGTTCAACGACCTGCTGTTCCGCGCCCAGCAAGTGCACCGCGAGCACTTCGACCCCAACGCCGTGCAGCTCTCCACGCTGCTGTCGATCAAGACCGGCGGCTGCGAAGAAGATTGCGGCTACTGCCCGCAGAGCGCGCACCACGACGCCGGCGTCAAGGCCGAGAAGCTGATGGCGCTGGACGAGGTGCTCGAAGCCGCGCGCGCCGCCAAGGCCAGCGGCGCCGGGCGCTTCTGCATGGGCGCGGCCTGGCGCAGCCCCAAGGAACGCCACCTGGAGCCGGTCATCGAGATGGTCAAGGAAGTCAAGGCGATGGGCCTGGAGACCTGCGTCACGCTGGGCATGCTGGAAGCCGAGCAGGCGCGCCGCCTGAAGGAAGCCGGCCTGGACTACTACAACCACAACCTCGACACCTCGCCGGAGTTCTACGGCGAGATCATCACCACCCGCACCTACCAGGACCGCCTGGACACCATCGGCCACGTGCGCGACGCCGGCATCCATGTCTGCTGCGGCGGCATCGTCGGCATGGGCGAATCGCGCGACGCGCGCGCCGGGCTGATCGCCCAGCTCGCCAACATGGACCCGTATCCCGAGTCGGTGCCCATCAACAACCTGGTGGCCGTGGAAGGCACGCCGCTGGCCCACGCCGAGCCGATCGACCCGTTCGAATTCGTGCGCACCATCGCGGTGGCGCGCATCACCATGCCGCGCGCCATGGTGCGGCTGTCCGCCGGGCGCGAAGCCATGGACGACGCGCTGCAGGCGCTGTGTTTCATGGCCGGCGCCAATTCCATTTTCTATGGGGATCGGCTGCTGACCACGGCCAATCCGCAGGCGGACCGGGATCGGGCCTTGCTGGCGCGGCTCGACATCCGGACCGAGGGCTACGCCGGGTAATGCGTTCGGGGCCGCCCCCCGGTCCCCCGGACGCCACGCACCCGCTCCCGCCTCATCTCTGCGAAAATAGGGCGAATCACGATAAGAACCCCCAGTGGAGATGAGATGAAGTTGCAGTTGTATGTGCCGGACGGCCGCTACCAGCCCTGGATCGACGGCTTCGCCGAAGCCCTTCCCGAGGCGCAATGCCTGACCTGGGAAGACAGCCAGGCCGAGCGCGCCGACTACGCCGTGGTGTGGCGCCCGCCGCTGGAGATGCTGCGCGGGCGCACCGACCTCAAGGCGGTGTTCAACCTCGGCGCCGGCGTGGACGGCATCCTGCGCCTGCGCGACGACGACCCGCGCGCGCTGCCCGACGGCGTGCCCATCGTGCGCCTGGACGACGCCGGCATGGCCGCGCAGATGATCGAATACGTGACGCACGCGGTACTGCGCTATTTCCGCCGCCTCGACGAATACGCGCTGGCCCAGCAGGCCGGCACCTGGCGCTTTCTCAAGCCGCATCGCCGCGCCGGTTTCAGCGTGGGCGTGATGGGCGTGGGCACGCTCGGCGCGCAGATCGCGCGGGCGCTGGCCGGCTTCGGCTTTCCGGTGCGCGGCTGGAGCCGCACCGCGCGCGCGATCGAGGGCGTGCAGGGCTTTTCGGGCGAGGCCGGCCAGGCCGCGTTTCTCGACGGGCTGCAGGTGCTGGTCAACGTGCTGCCGCTGACGCCCGAGACCGAGAACATCCTGGACGCGCGGCTGCTCGGCAAGCTGGCCAAGGGCGCCTACCTCGTCAATGTGGCGCGCGGCCAGCACCTGGTCGAGGAAGACCTGCTGGCGGCGGTGCAGTCGGGCCAGGTCGCCGGCGCCACGCTGGACGTGTTCCGCACCGAGCCGCTGCCGGACGGGCATCCGTTCTGGCGCGAGCCGCGCATCACCGTCACGCCGCATGTCGCCGCGCTGACGCTGCGCGAAGACAGCATCGCCCAGATCGCCGGCAAGATCCGCGCGCTCGGCGCGGGCCGGCCGATCGCCGGCGTGGTCGACCTGCAGCGCGGTTATTGAAAGCAGGCATAGCAAGCAGACACAGGACCCGCGGCGCACGCGCCGCGGCGACAGTACACGGAGGAGACGCCATGACATTGCCCAACTATGTGAAGATCGTCGAGGTCGGCCCGCGCGACGGGCTGCAGAACGAGAAGGCGCTGGTGCCGACCGAGGTCAAGGTCGAGCTGGTCAACCGCCTGAGCGACGCCGGCTTCGTCAATATCGAGTCGGCCTCGTTCGTGTCGCCCAAGTGGGTGCCGCAGATGGCCGACGGCGCCGAGGTGATGGCGCGCATCCTGCGCCGCCCGGGCACGCTGTATTCGGTGCTCACGCCCAACATGAAGGGCTTCGAGGGCGCGGTCGCCGCCGGCGCCGACGAGGTGGTGATCTTCGGCGCGGCCAGCGAGGCCTTCTCGCAGAAGAACATCAACTGCTCGATCGCCGAGTCGATCGCGCGCTTCGAGCCGGTGGCCGCGGCGGCCAAGGAAAAAGGCCTGCGCCTGCGCGCCAGCATCTCGTGCGCGCTGGGCTGCCCCTACCAGGGCGAGGTGCCGGTGCACGCGGTGGTGGACGTGGTGCGCCGCATGCGCGACCTGGGCTGCGACGAGATCGACATCGCCGACACCATCGGCGTGGGCACGCCCGGGCGCGTGCAGGAAGTGATGCGCGCGGCGGCGGCGGAATTTCCGCTCGACCGCCTCTCCGGCCATTTCCACGATACCTACGGCCAGGCGCTGTCCAACATCCTGGCCAGCCTGGAGGTGGGCATCTCGATCTTCCACGCCTCCGTCGCCGGCCTGGGCGGCTGCCCGTACGCCAAGGGCGCGACCGGCAACGTCGCCACCGAGGACGTGCTCTACATGCTGCACGGCATGGGCCTGCACACCGGCGTCGACCTGGACCAGGTCGTGCGCGCCGGCGACTTCATCTCGCAGGCCATCGGCCGCGCCAACAGCTCGCGCGTGGGCCGCGCATTGCTGTCCAAGTGGGCCGCCGCCGCCGAAGCGGCGCCGGCTTGCGTGTGAACCCGGCCAGGCAGGACGACATGAACGACCGCTCCATGAACGATGCCGGCGCATCGGCGCCCCTGCCCGAGGCCGCCCAGCGCGTGGCCGGGCTGCTCGCCGGCCTCGGCCACGCCAAGCCGGTGGTGATGCTGCCGGCCACCGGCAAGACCTCGGCCGAGGCCGCCGCGGGCCTGGGCTGCTCGGTGGCCGAGATCGCCAAGTCCATCATCTTCCGCCGCGTGGCGGACGACGCGCCGGTGCTGGTGATCGCCAGCGGCAGCAACCGCGTCGACGAAGCCAAGGTGGCGGCGGTGGTAGGCCCGCTCGGCAAGGCCGATGCGAAATTCGTGCGCGAGAAAACCGGCTACGCCATCGGCGGCGTCTGCCCGATCGGCCACGCGGTGGCGCCGGTGATGCTGCTCGACAGCGACCTGTTCCGCTATGACAGCCTGTGGGCCGCCGCCGGCCACCCGCACGCGGTGTTCAACCTCACCCCGCAGGAACTGCAGCGCATGACGGGGGCCGCGGTGGCCGACGTGGCGCAGCGGGCCGGGGACTGAGGCCGTGTCGCGGCTGTCCCGCCTGGCCGCGGACCTGGCGCGCGGCGCGCAGGCCGCGCAGCACGCGCTGCCGGTGCCGTCGCCGTGCCGCAACGTGTGCCGCATGGACGCGGCCAGCGGCTACTGCGAGGGCTGCCTGCGCACCATCGAGGAAATCGCCGCATGGTCTGGCAGCGACGACGCCGCGCGGCGCGCCGTCTGGGCGCGGCTGCCGGCTCGCGCCGCACACCTGATCGCGCAGGGCTGCGCGCGCCCGCGCGACGCCGACGCCGACTGAGGCTCCCGTGACCGCCGCCATCGACTGGTACTTCGACCCCATCTCGCCGTTCTCCTACCTGGCCTTCGAACGGCTGCCGCAGGTCTTGCCGGCCGATACGCCGGTGCGCTACGTGCCGGTGCTGTTCGCCGGCCTGCTGCGGCACTGGGGCAACGTCGGCCCGGCGGAGATCCCGCCCAAGCGCCGCTTCACCTTCGAGCACGTGGCCTGGATCGCGCACCGCGACAAGGTGCCGCTGGCCATGCCGGCGGTACATCCCTTCAACCCGTTGCCGCTGCTGCGGCTGGCGGTGGCGCTGGAACTGGAAGGCCGGCTCGCGCGCGAGACGCTCGCGCCGTTGCTGCGCTTCGTCTGGCAGCATGGCCACGTGCCGCAGCGGCAGGCCGAATTCGCGGCGCTGTGCGGCGCGCTGGGCGTACCCGCCGCTGCGCTGGCGCAGGATGCGGTGAAGGCGCGCCTGCGCGAACACGGCGAAGAGGCCGCCGCGCGCGGCGTGTTCGGCGTGCCGACCGCCATCGTGCCGGGCGACGCCGCCGGCCAGCTGTTCTGGGGCCTCGACGCGCTCGACATGCTGGCCGCGCGCCTGCGGCAGGATCCGTTCTTCGCTTCCGAGGCCTTGCGCGCGGCCAGCGCGCTGCCGCTGGGCGAAGGCCGCGCGGATGCGCCGAAGCCCGCCGGCGCGTAGCCGCCGCATAGCCGCGCCATCGCCGCGCGATTGCCGCCGCCGGCCGGTAGCACGAACCCGACAAGAACCAGAAAAAACGCCGAGACAACGCCGAGACAACGCCGATGCCCGACTCCTTCCCCGCTCCCGCCCTGCCATCCACCATGCGCGTGTTCGAGCGCGGCTGGCTGTCGGCCAACAACATCCTGTTCGTCGACGGCGACGACACCGCGCTGGTCGATTCCGGCTATGCCACGCACGCGCCGCAGACGCTGGCGCTGGCCGAGGCCGGCCTGGGCGGCAAGCCGCTGCGGCGCCTGGTGAACACCCATCTGCATTCCGACCATTGCGGCGGCAACGCCATCCTGCAGCGGCGCTGGCAGCCCCGCACGCTGATCCCCGCGGCCGAGGCCGCGGCCGTGCAAGCCTGGGACGACGGCCTGCTCAGCTACCGCGCCACCGGCCAGCAATGCGACCGCTTCACCTTCGACGGCGTGGTGCAGGACGGCGACGCGCTGCGCCTGGGCGGCATCGACTGGCAGGTGGTGGCCGCGCCCGGCCACGACCCGCACGCGGTGATGCTGTTCGCGCCGCACGAGCGCATCCTGATCTCGGGCGACGCGCTGTGGGAGAACGGCTTCGGCGTGATCTTCCCCGAACTCGACGGCGAAAGCGGCTTTGCCGAGCAGGCGGCGGTGCTGGCGCGCATCGCCACGCTCGGCGCGCGCGTGGTGATTCCCGGCCACGGCCGGCCCTTCACCGACGTCGCCGGCGCGCTCGAGGTGGCCGGCGGGCGCCTGGCCTACCTGAGCGCGGACCCGGCGCGCAACGCCGCGCACGCGGTCAAGGTGCTGCTCAAGTTCAAGCTGCTGGAGCAGCAGCGCATGCCCTACGCGGCGCTGCTGGCGTGGATGGAGCAGACCCCGCTGATGCGGCGCATCCACGCGCGCTTCATGGACGACGAGGACTTCGGCGCCATGCTCGCGCGCATGCTGGCGTCGCTGGTGAAGGCCGGGGCGCTGGAGCTGGAAGGCGACGACGTCCGCAACCGCGATTAAGAGCGGTTCCGCTCGTTTTCCGTTTGATCGCGCCCGCCGGACGCCGTAGCATGTAGGCAACCGCTGCGCCCCCCAACCGTTTGCGAGGAAGCCGCCGATGCCTGTCTTTCCCGTCGCATTGCTCCAGCCCCTGGTTGCCCATCTTTCCCCCTCGGCGATCCACGCGCACGGCGCCGACCTGCTGGTCGAGCTCGCCCCCTTCCCGCTCGGCGGGGAGCAGGTGCGCACCGCGCTGCGGCTCGACGGCCTGAGCCTGCCGGGCCACGGACTGGCGCAGCTCGCCCGCAGGCGCCTGCGCTTCCCGCTCAACCCGGAGCCGGGTTATGTCGATGGCTCGCTCTATCTCGGCGGCCGGCATCATGCGGTCGACGTGGGCGAGCTGCGGTTCGGCGAACTCGACCCGCACGGCCTAGCCCTGGAGATCGAAGGCCGCATCCATTTCGACGACGGCGCCGGCTTCGACGACACCCCGCTGAGCCTGGCCGTGCGCATCGCGGCCCCGCTGTCCGAGTCCGAGCTCGACGCCGCCATCGACCGCGCCGCCGCCGAGGCCGGCATTGCCGGCGCGCGGCAGGCGGGCAAGGCGATGGCCATCCTCAGCCGCGACCCGCGCCTGCGCCATGCCGACATGGCCCTGCTGCATGCGCGCGTGCAGGCCCGCCTGCTGATCGCCGGGGCGATGGCGCGCGGCGGCAGGGCCCTGCGCTGAGCCGGTGGCAAGGCCGAGACAATGCGGGAAACCGAGGAACCGAGAAACCGGGGAATTGACGACTTGAGGACAAGAGGCCCCACCATGCAAGCGCTCCACGGCAAGGGTTTCCTGCTTCGTCCGTTCCGCTATACGGATGTGCCGCAGTTCGTCGCGGCCGTGCACGAATCCCTCGACACCGTGGGCAAGTGGATGCCCTGGTGCCACGCCGGCTACAACGTGCGCGATGCCGAGAGCTGGTTCGACATGTGCTCGGAAAGCATGAGCAGCGGCGACGCCTACGACATCGGCGTGTTCGCCCCGGACGGCAGGGAGCTGTACGGCGGCGTCTCCATCAACCAGATCAACCGCGACTACAACTTCGGCAACCTGGGCTACTGGATCCGCCAGAGCCGCCAGCGCCAGGGAATCGGCGCGCGCGCGGCCGACCTGATGGCTTGCTATGGATTTCACTGGCTGGGGCTGACACGGCTCGAGGTGGTGGCCGCGGAGAACAACGTGGTCAGCCGCGCGGTGGCGGAGAAGATCGGCGCGCAGTTCGAATGCATCGCGCGGAACCGGCTGGTGTTGAATGGGGTGCCTTGTGCGGCGGCTATGTATTCGTTGGTGCCGCCTTGGTATGAGGGGTAGGTTTTTTGATTTTAGGAATGGGGATTTTGCTTTATTTTTAAATTTTTAATTATTTAATATATTTCAAATAAAATTCAAGGTCAAAGTCTTAAAATAAAAGTCAAAGGCTTTCGCTCCCCCGGAGCGACCTACTTTCTTTTTTCCGAAAAGAAAGTAGGCAAAGAAAGCGGACTGCCTGGCCGGCAGGGGCAGAAACGTTGGGGTTTCTGGTTGTTGGTGGTTTCGTGGTGGGGACTGCGGTTCTGCTGGCATCCTGCCGTTACCGGTGCGGCCCACCACGATCTTGCTGGCGGCAGTGGTCTCGGGGTCAGACCTATGATGGCGAGCACACTGCCAGTTCGGCTATCTGCCGTTACCGGTTTGGGCGGCCACGACGTAGCACCTCCGTGGTTTCGTGGTGGGCGTCGTGGACCGGGGCGCGGGTGTATGCGGCTACGTTCAAACTGGTGCCACCGCGCCCACCACGAAACCAGTGCCGTGCCTATGACGTGGCATCCGCGCCGGTCGCGGCAGCAGCTTGAACCACTTGGGCCGCTGCCATCATGCAGCCTCACCACGAATCGAACACCACCCGCGACGCCGCAGGCGAGCAAACCGGTAGCGTCAGCAGTCTCGTCGAAGCCAACGTGCCCACCACGAAACCACCATCAAACCTGAAGTCTGAGCGCCCAGCCTTCTGCAAGAATCGCTTTCTTTTGGTTACTTTTCTTTTCGAGAAAAGAAAAGTGACACTTACATGTGCGCGAACGGGCTATCAAGCCCAAGCCGCCAGGCCCACAGCGGCAAGCAGACTCAAAAATACGAAAAAATAAACCAACCAAAGCCCGGGCCGCCAGGCCCACAGACGCGAGCGCACTGACATGCGCCAGAAGGACCAAAAAAGCCCGGGCCGCCAGGCCCAGCCCGCAGACTCACGCAGACTTCCATGCGCCAGAAGAACTCCCCTTACTTGGAAATCGCAAACGCATGCGTCCTCTCATCCTGCCTGGGCACCACGTTATACCCCTTCCTCGCCGCCCAAACATTAATCTGAAAATAAAGCGGAATCACCCCATAATCCTTGATCCCGATCTCCGTTGCATCCTGCAACAACTTCTCTCGCGCGCGATCGTCGATCGTGGTCAGCGCCGCGCTCAGCTTGGCATCGAGCGCCGCATTGCTGTAGCGCCCGCGATTGGACGCCCCCCACCCCTTGGCCGGATCATAGGTCGCCAGCAATGACTTGAGCGAGGACCCGGCCTCGCCGGTGTCGGCCCCCCATCCAGCGAGCATGAACGAGAAGTCGAGCTTGTTGGCGCGCGTGAAGAAGGTGGCCGACGGCATGGCTTCCACGCGGGTCTGGATGCCGATGCGCGAGAGCATCGAGGCGATGGCCTGCGCGACCTGCTCGTCGTTGACATAGCGGTTGTTGGGCGCGTGCAGCGTGAGCTGGAAGCCGTCCGGGTAGCCGGCGTCGGCCAGCAGCTTCTTGGCCGCGGCGGCGTCGAAGGTGTCGGGCTTGAGCGACGGCACGTAGCCGAACAGCGTGGAGTTGACCAGCTGGCCGGTGGGCTCGGCGGCGCCTTCCATCACGCGGTCGACGATGGCCTGGCGCGAGATGGCGTGCGAGATGGCGGCGCGCACGCGCGGGTCCTTGAGCGGGTTCTTGGCGAGCGGCTTGCCGGCCTTGTCGGCGGCGAACGGGGTGACGTCGCGGTTGCTGTCCAGGTGCAGGTACATCAGGCGGAAGGTGGGCACCTTGAACACGCTCACGCCGGGGTCGGCGGACAGCTTGCGGATGTCGGAGGTGGGCACGTTCTCGATGACCTGCACGTCGCCGGCCAGCAGCGCGGCCACGCGCGGCGCGTCGTTGGTGAGGATGCGCAGCGAGACGGTGTCCCATTCGGGCTTGTTGCCCCAGTAGTTGTCGTTGCGCACGAGGTCGACGCGGTCGCCCTTGCGGAAGCCGGCGAACTTGTAGGGGCCGGTGCCGACCATGGCGCGGCCGCTGTTGAAGTCGTCGCTGCTGGCGTTCTCGGCCACCTTCTTCGACACCATGTAGGTGGTCGACAGGTCGTTGGGCACCAGCGGGTACGGGCCGTTGGTGGTGATGCGCACGGTCAGCTTGTCGACCGCGACGATGTCCTTGAAGCCCTTGGTGTAGATGGTGTACGGCGACGGGCTGTTCTTGACGGTGGCGGGGCGGTTGAGCGAGTAGACCACGTCGGCCGAGGTGAATTCGCTGCCGTCGTGGAATTTCACGCCGGGGCGCAGCTTGATTTCCCAGGTGGTGTCGTCGACGGGCTTCCACGACAGCGCCAGCGCGGGCTTGAAGCGCATCTTTTCGTCCTTGGCGATGAGCGCCTCGAACATGTGCTCGGCCACGTTCGCGTTGGGCGTGACGTTGTGATAGTGCGGGTCGAGCGAGGTGATGTCGCCGGACAGGCCGATGGTCAGGCCGGCGGCCACGGCGGACGGCGAAAGCGCGGCGCAGGCGAGGCTGGCGGCGAAGGCTGCGGCGCCAAGGGCGCGGCGGATGACGGTCATCGGTGGTCCTTGGTTGTATTGCGATGCAGGCATTGTCGGGACTCGCCCGCGCCGGGTCAAGGCGGGCCGACCCGCAGCGCGGCGTGCACCGCGGCGAGGCAGCCGTGCACGCCGGGCGTGCCCGTTCTTGCGGTCTCGCGCGCGCTTTTCACCGTCGCAAGGCATGCGGGCGGCGCGACTGGCCTGCCGCAAAACGGCGCGACTGTTCCTGTGCGGCCTGACAGCCGGCCCGTATATTGGATGCCGCGCGCCGCGCCGCGCCGTCCTTCAATCCACCCGCCCGCCGCCATGCTGAAGATCCTCGGAAAAGCCGCCTCCATCAACGTGCGCAAGGTCCTGTGGTGCTGCGACGAGCTCGGCCTGCCATATGCGCGCGAGGACTGGGGCGCGGGCTTTCGCCCGACCGACACGCCGGCTTTCCTGGCGCTCAATCCCAATGCGATGGTGCCGGTGATCGACGACGGCGGTTTCGTGCTGTGGGAATCGAATGCCATCCTGCGCTACCTGGCGGCGCAATACGGCGGCGCGGCCATCTATCCGGCCGCCGCGCGCGAGCGGGCGCGCATCGACCAGTGGCTGGACTGGCAGGCGTGCGAGCTGAACCCGGCCTGGCGGTACGCCTTCATGGGACTGGTGCGGCAGTCGCCGGCGCACCAGGACGCCGCGCAGATCGCGGCTTCCGCCGCGGCGTGGGCGCGCTGCATGGGCATCCTGGAGCGGCAACTGGCGGCCACCGGCGGCCATGCCGCCGGCGCCGGCTTTTCGCTCGCGGACATTGCGCTCGGCCTTTCGGTCAACCGCTGGTACGCCACCCCGCTGGCGCACCCGGACTACCCGGCGGTGGCCGCGTACTTCGCGCGCCTGCGGGACCGTGCCGGGTTTGCCCGGCACGGCTGCAACGGCATCGCCTGAGGTTTCCCCGCGGCGCGGCGGCGCTCAGAACGTGGTGCGCAGGCCGATCTTGACGTTGCGCCCGGCCAGCGGCGCGATGTCGCGCAGGATCGAGGTCGAGCTGCGGGCGTCCTGGTTGGTCAGGTTGTCGCCGCGCAGGTAGACCAGCGTCTGCGTGCCGGCCATCTTGAACTTGTAGGTGATGGACAGGCCGAGCAGGGTGTAGCCGTCGGTGGGGGTGTCGTTGGCCGGCACGCGCGACTGCCGCGCGGCATAGGTCACGTCGGCGCGCGCGCCCCAGGGCCCGGCGCCGTAGACCACCGCGCCGCCGATGCGCAGCGGCGACAGGCGCGGCAGCGGCTCGCCGGTGGTGCGGTTCTGGCCGTGCACGTAGTCGGCGCGCGCTTCCAGGTCGAGCGTGTCGCTGCCGGTCAGCAGCTTCTGCGCCACGCGCGCGCGGCCCTCGGCCTCGAAGCCGTACAGCGTGGCGGCCACGCCCTGGTACTGGAACTCGGGCAGCGCGCCCGCCGTGCCCGGCGCCACCACGTTGCCCTCTTCGTCGCGCGCGTTGCCCGTGGCCGACAGCGCCAGGTAGTTGGAGAAGCGGCTGTAGTAGCCCGACAGGCTGGCGCTGTGCGGGCCGGACTTGAAGCGCATGCCGAGGTCCAGCGAGGTGGCGCGTTCCTTGGATGCGTCCGGGTTGCCCTGTTCCCACGCGCCGGTGGCCACGTGGGGGCCGTTGGCGTAGAGCTCGTAGAAGGTGGGCGCGCGCTCGGTGTAGGCCAGGTTGGAGGTCAGCGACCAGGCCGGCGCCAGCTTGTAGAGCAGCCCGGCGGAGGCGCTGCCGGCATTGAAGCTGCGGCTGGCGTCCGAGAAGCGCTCGTTGCCGTCGGCACGCGCCTTCAGGCTGGTGTGGTCCATGCGCGCGCCCAGGTTGAGCTTGAGGTCGCCGCTGGCGGTCAGCGGCATTTCCTCGAAGATGAACAGCGCGGCGTTGTCGGTGTCGGTGCTCGGCACGAAGGCTTCCTCGCCCAGCGCCGAGAAGCGCGTCGAGCCGAACTGGGTGCCGATCACGCCGGTCATGTTGCCGATGCGCGCGTGCTTCGCCTCGAAGCGCGCATCCCAGCCGTGGTTCTTGAAGACGGTGCCGGTCTCGCCGGACTCGATTTCCTTGTGCTCGTAGTCGGTGTAGCTGAACTTGCCCTTGACCGACTCGATGAAGCCGCCGGTGCGGCCGGCCAGGTTGCGCGCCTCGCCTTCGAGCGCGAAGCGCTGCTGGCGCATCTGCAGGCGCACGTCGTCTTCGGCCGGGGTGCCGTATTCGTTGTGGTACTCGCTGTAGTTGGCGCCGACGAAGCCGTCGGCCCAGGTGTAGGCGCCGCCGAGCGAGCCGCCCTGCTGCTGCGCGCTGGTGTTGGGCAGGCGGCCGTAGGCTTCGGATTCGCCTTCGGGCAGCGGCTGGCTCTCGCGCAGCGCGGCGCTGCGCGCGTAGCCGGGAATGCGCAGGTTGCTGGTCTTGCGCACGAAGCCGTCGGCATGGATGGCGAACTGGCCGTTGCCGGCCTCGACGAGGCCGCTGGCGGCGCGCGCGCTGTCGCCGCCGGCGGTGGCGCTGGCGTCCACCGCGCCGCCCACGCCCCGGATCGGCTCCTTGGGGATGCGGTTGTCGATCACGTTGACCACGCCGCCGATGGCGTTGCCGCCGTACATCAGCGCGGCCGGCCCGCGCACCACCTCGATGCGCTCGGCCACCAGCGGGTCCACCGGCACGGCGTGGTCGTTGGAAAGGGTGGAGGCGTCGATGGTGCTGCCGCCGTTCTGCAGCACCTTGATGCGGTCGCCGTCCAGGCCGCGGATGATCGGGCGGCTGGCGTTGGGGCCGAAGTAGCTGGAGGACACGCCGGGCAGCCGGTCGAGCGTCTCGCCCAGGGTGCTGCCCTGGCGCACCGTGAGGGCGTCGCCGCCGAGGCTGGACACCGGCGCGACCAGGTCGGTGAGCTCGCTGCCGAGCGGGTTGGCGGTGACCACCACCTCGCGCAGGGTGGCGGCGGGAGCGGCCGGCGCGGCGGGCGCACTCTGCGCGAGGGCGGCCGCGGGAGCGGCGGCGATCAGGGCCGCGATGGTGGCCAGCGGGGTACGGCGCAGGAAATATTCTGCCTGGAAGCGGTAAGACAAGGACATGGCTCGTATTGCTTTTTTTGATGCGGTCAGGCGCATGGCGCCGGCGGCCGCGCAGGCGCGCCGCGCCGCCGGCGCGAGCGAAGGCGCGGGGCGGCGGCGGGCACGGCAGGCTGCGTGTGGCGCGGTGCGTCAGGAAGCGGGCGGCGGCATGGCGGCCGCGGCCCGGATGTCAGGCGAGGGTGGCGGCGGCCGGGGGCGCGCGCGTATGGAAGGGCCTGGCCGGAGGCAGGTCAGGCTTGCGCCAGCCCTTGGCGGGCGGCAGCGGGGACTGGAGGTGGGTCAGCGCCGGCAGGGCCGGCGTGCCGCAATGGCTGGCGGCCACGGTGGCGCCGTCGAACAGGACGCAGAAGTGCCCGGCCGGGCCGAGGGAGAGCGGGGTGGCGGGCTCGGCCGCCTCCATTTCCTCGGCGGCGGCCAGGAGCTCGCGCGCGCCGTCGTCGGCGCCGCCGCCGGTGTCGGTGGCAGCGGCGGCATCATAGGCGAACGCCTGCACCGGCAGATACGGCATGCTGCCGTGATGGACGCGGTGCGTCAGCCCGGCATGCTGGGCCAGCAGCAGGCATAGCGACAGCCACAGCGCCGGCCACAGGCCGAGGCCGCGCGCGCGGCGGCGCTGCAGGCGCTGCCAGGGCCGCAGCGGCTTAGTGATCATGTCCGCCGTGGCCATGGCCATGGCCGTGAGGATGGCCATGGTCGTGATCGTGATCGCCGCAGCCGCAGTCGTCGCCGTGCACGTGGCCGTCGTCGAATTCGTCTTCCCAGGCCGGGAACGGGTCCGCGTAGCTCGCCCAGGCCGCCGGGCCGGCCGCCATCTCGGCGTCGGTCAGCAGGCACGCGTCGAGCAGCGCTTCGAGCGCGGGGCGGTCGAGGTCCTGGCCGATCAGCACCAGCTCCTGGCGGCGGTCGCCGAACGGCGCGGGCTGGCCGTCCACGGTCATGTCGGCTTCGATCCCGGCGCGGCTGTCTTCGTCGTCGGGCCATTCGGCCACGTCCAGCGCGGCCCACCAGGCACCGGCGCCGCCGTGGCGGCACACGCCGCCGGCCTGGCCCCAGGTGCCGGCCGTGTCCATGCGCGTGGCCAGCCAGAAAAAGCCCTTGGAGCGCAGCACGCTGCCGTGCTCGCGCAGCCATTCGGTGTGGATCAGGTCGGCGAAGCGCTGCGGGTGGAACGGGCGGCGGCGCCGGTACGCGAAGCTGCCGATGCCGTAGGCTTCGCTTTCCGGCACATGCTCGCCGCGCAGCTCGGCCAGCCAGCCGGGCGCCGCGGCCGCGGCGTCGAAGTCGAAGCGGCCGGTGTCGAGCACGCTGTCCAGCGGCACCTTGCCGAAGCTGGCCGGCACGATGGCCGCGCGCGGGTTGAGCGTGTGCAGGATGCCGGTCAGGCGCGCGCGCTCGGCGTCGCCGACCAGGTCAAGCTTGTTGAGCACGATCACGTCGCAGAACTCGACCTGCTCGATCAGCAGGTCGACCACGGTGCGGTCGTCGTCCTCGTCGCGCGCCTGGCCGCGGTCCTGGAGGAAATCGGCTTCGTTGAAGTCCTGCAGGAAATGGGCGGCGTCGACCACCGTCACCATGGTGTCCAGGCGGGCGATGCTGTCCAGCGCCACGCCCTGCTCGTCCTCGAAGGTGAAGGTCTCGGCCACCGGCAGCGGCTCGGCCACGCCGGTGGATTCCACCAGTAGGTAGTCGAAGCGGCCTTCGCGCGCCAGCTTGGCCACCTCGACCAGCAGGTCCTCGCGCAGCGTGCAGCAGATGCAGCCGTTGGACAGCTCCACCAGGCGCTCGCCGGCCTGCGCCACCATGCCGTCGCCGACCAGCCGGGCGTCGATGTTCACGTCCGCCAGGTCGTTGACGATCACCGCCACCCGCTTGCCTTCGCGGTTGGCGAGGATGTGGTTCAGCAGGGTGGTCTTGCCGGCACCGAGGAATCCGGACAGCACGGTGACGGGCAGGCGATCGGCCATGGCAGGAAGCGCGCCGCGACGGGCGCTCGTTGTTGCAACAAAGTTGCGACTGTATCAGAAAGCCGGGCGTTCGGGGCCGCCGGGTGCGCGGGCGGGCGCCACCGGGCCGCACGAATCCCGCGGTTCCTAATGATAGGCCCGTGACGATGACACCACAAAGACGGTGCGGGAAATTGGCGCGGGCGCGGGCGGCCCAGGCAAAACGGCCCAAGCAAAACGGCCCGGATAACCGGGCCGTCTGGGAGCGCGGGAGCGGGCCCCGGCTCAGTCGCCGAACAGCTTCTGGCGCAGTTCGCGGCGCTGCTGGGCTTCCAGCGAGAGCGTGGCGGTGGGGCGCGCCAGCAGGCGCGGCACGCCGATCGGCTCGCCGGTTTCCTCGCACCAGCCGTAGTCGCCCGATTCGATGCGGGCCAGCGACTGCTCCACCTTCTTGAGCAGCTTGCGCTCGCGGTCGCGCGTGCGCAGCTCGAGGGCGTGCTCTTCCTCGATGGTGGCGCGGTCCGCAGGATCGGGCACGATCACCGTTTCGCGCAGGTGCTCGGTGGTCTGATCCGCGTTCTTCAGGATGTCGTCGCGCAGCTGCTCAAGGCGATGCTTGAAAAAGGCCAGTTGCGCCTCGTTCATGTAATCCTTGTCGCCCATCTTCAGGATTTCAGCTTCAGTCAGAAGTTTATTGCTGCTCATGGTTGCTGCTGATTCTCTTGTTGATGCGACCGGCGGCGTCTTGGTCCGCTCGGGTGCAGTGTCCTGCCGCTTGCGCGGCGCGGACGTTTCGCTCTGGCTGGCTGCAGTCTTGCTGCTTTGCGTGCCCCCCTTGGCCTCGCCCGCACCGGCGTGCACCGTACTGCCGCGGGGAGCAGGCGCAGCCTTGGTGGGCCGCGCCTTCAGCGTCTCGGCCGCAGCGCTACCGTTCTTGCTGCGGCTTTCTTTCGTTTTCGTTGCGGCTACCATGGGACACCTCTTTTCTCGCGTCGATCGATGTCGGCGCGGAACGTGTGCCCCAAGCGGAGGGCGGTCCCCGCACGAAGCACTGCGACCGCACCTGCCGGCAGCCCGCCTCATGCTGACGACGGCCGCCGCCCTGCATTGCGCGGGTGCCGCCGCCGAGGCTGCGAAACCCGCACTAAATCCAGACTATTGTACTTGAACAAAAATTTTGGAGATATGGGGGAAAAGCGGGGAGTTTTCCCTGAGTTCCCGATCCCCCCGCCGGCGGGGGAGGGCGGGGCGGGCGGAGGACGCCCGCCGCGGGGTCAGGCCAGGCAGGTCGCCAGGCCCTTCAGGATGGCGTCCTTGGGCAGGTCCACGCCGATGAAGACCATCTTGGTGCCGGGGGTCTCGTCGCCCCACTTGGCGCCGATGTCGCTGCCCATGAGCTGGTGCACGCCCTGGAACACCACCTTGCGGTCGACCGCGTCCATGTACAGCACGCCCTTGTAGCGCAGCAGGTTCTCGCCGTAGACCGACAGGATGCCGGACAGGAATTCCTCCAGCTTGCCGTAGTTGAACGGCCGCTCGCTGCGGAAGACGAAGGAGCCGATGCGGTCGGTGTGGTGGTGATGGTGGTGGTGGTCGTGATGATGGCCGTGATCGTCGTGATCGTGGTGGTCGTGGCCGCAGTCGTCGCCGCAATGATCGCCGTGCTCATGGCCGTGGGCATGGTCGTGATCGTGCTCCTCGGCCTCGGCGCGCAGGAAATCGGGGTCGATTTCGAGCTTTTCGTTCAGGTTGAAGCCGCGCAGGTCGAAGATCGTCTCGATCGGCGCCTCGCCGAAATGTGCCGTGCGCACCGGCGCGCGCGGGTTCATGTGCAGCAGGCGGTGGCGCAGCTCGGCCACGTCGGCCTCGGGCACCAGGTCCGCCTTGGTGATGAAGATGGCGTCGGCAAAGCCTACCTGGCGCTGCGCCTCTTCCTGCTTGTCGAGCTGCAGGTTGGCGTGCTTGGCGTCCACCAGGGTGATCACGGCGTCCAGCAGGTAGCGCGAGGCGATCTCGTCGTCCATGAAGAAGGTCTGCGCCACCGGGCCGGGGTTGGCCACGCCCGTGGTCTCGATCACCACGCGGTCGAAATCGAGCTCGCCGGCGTCGCGCTGCGTCATCAGCTGCGACAGCGCCGCCACCAGGTCGCCGCGGATGGTGCAGCAGATGCAGCCGTTGCTCATCTGCACGATCTGCTCGCGGCCGTCCTGGACCAGGATCTCGTTGTCGATGTTCTCTTCGCCGAACTCGTTCTCGATCACGGCGATCTTCATGCCGTGCTGCTCGCTCAGGATGCGCTTGAGCAGGGTGGTCTTGCCGCTGCCGAGGAAGCCGGTCAGGATGGTGACCGGGATCAGTTTGGACATTATTGTTTCTCCGGGAAGGAAATGCCACGGGCCTGCCGCGCGCGGGGCCGGCGTGGTTGAAATGTTGCCGGCGGCAGGTGCCGGGCGGCGCGGGCGTTCATCCGCGCTGCCCCGGCGCGTGTGCGCCGCATTCGGCGCATACGCCGTTGACGGTGAGTTCCACGTGCTCCACGGCGAATCCGCGCGGCACCTTGGGCGCGGCCTGGGCCGGCACGCCGGTGCCGTCCAGGCAGAAGGTACGGTCGCAGCGGCTGCAGTGGAAATGGCTGTGCTGGCGGTGGGCCTGGGCCCGCGCCGCCTCGTGCTCGACCAGGCTGAAGCGGAACACGCGGTCGTGGCCGGCGCGCTTTTGCGCCAGGCCCTGCTCGACCAGCCAGTCCAGCACGCGATAGACGGTCACGCGGTCCACCGCTTCGCCGTCGGCCGGCATGCGGTCGATCACCGCCTGGTGGGTCAG
This sequence comes from Cupriavidus sp. 30B13, assembly GCF_049059565.2. NCBI lineage: Bacteria > Pseudomonadati > Pseudomonadota > Betaproteobacteria > Burkholderiales > Burkholderiaceae > Cupriavidus > Cupriavidus sp. 30B13. The sequence goes on from NZ_CP188223.1 coordinate 298,876, forward strand.
CGCTTCGCTGCTTTCCATCAGGCAGGCCAGGATGCCCAGGCGCGGCTGGGTGACGCGGGCGCCCAGTTCGCGCAGGCGCTCGTGGGCGGCGTCCAGGGTGGCTGCCGCCGGCGTCATGCCGGGGGCCGGCGCGGCCAGGTTGGGGGTGGGGCTGCTGCTCATGGGCCGATTTAACCATAGGCCCCGCACTGATGCAATTCAGTTGCGTCAACTGCGCTCCGGCGGGCGGCGCGGGCGCGGCACGGCACCCGCGCTCCCGCTGGCTTCCGGTTGCATCTATCATCGGCAGCAGCAGGCCGCGCCTGCCGCATTGCCGCCTATGTCCGCAGGTCCCCGAGGAGACTTCCCGATGCAGAACGATGCCAGCGCCCTGCTGTTTCCCAATTTCGAGCCGTTCCGCGTGCAGGCCGGCGAAGTCTCGATCTCTGGCGTGCGGGGCGGCTCGGGCCCGCCCCTGCTGCTGCTGCACGGCCATCCGCAAAGCCACCTGATCTGGCACAAGGTGGCGCCCGCGCTGGCGGACCGCTTCACCGTGGTCGCCACCGACCTGCGCGGCTACGGCAGCAGCGACGCGCCGCCGGGCAGCCCCGGCCACGAGAACTACAGCAAGCGCGCCATGGTGCAGGACCAGGTGGAGGTGATGGCGCGCCTGGGCTTCGGCAGCTTCGCGCTGTGCGCGCACGACCGCGGCGCGCGCGTGGCCCACCGCCTGTGCATGGACCACCCCGGGCGCGTCACGCGCGCCATGCTGCTCGACATCGCGCCCACGCTGGCAATGTACGAGCGCACCAGCATGGCCTTTGCCGCCGCCTACTGGCACTGGTTCTTCCTGATCCAGCCGGCGCCGTTTCCCGAGACGCTGATCAACGCGGAGCCCGAGTTCTACCTGCACAAGCTGATGGGCTTGCGCCATGGCGCCGCAAGTCCCTTCGCACCCGACGCGATGGCCGCCTACGTCGCCGCCATGCGCGATCCGGCCCACGTGCACGCCATGTGCGAGGATTACCGCGCGGCCGCCACCATCGACCTGGAGCACGACCGCGCCGACCGGGCCGACGGCCGCCGCGTCGCCTGCCCGCTGCGCGTGCTGTGGGGCGAGCACGGCGTGGTGGCACGTTGCTTCGAGCCGCTGTCGCTATGGCAGGAAGTGGCCGCCGACGTCGGCGGCCAGGCGCTGCCGTGCGGGCACTACATACCGGAGGAAGCCCCGGCCTTGCTGCAGCAGGACATGCTCGATTTCTTCGGCTGAATCTCCGCGCCGCACGGCATGGGCGGACTGGCGAAACCCGAGGCTGGCTCGGAGCGGACCCGGAGCGGACCCGAAGCGGACTTTTAAGCGGTGATAGAAATGTCTTCGCGGGTTTTTCCCGATATTTGACAATTTTCGACATTGATAGCATTGCGCTCCGGTCGCGCGGCCCTTGCCGCGGGCCACAGCGCTGCGGCCGCGTCATGGTCGGCGCCGCCGTCCGGACCGGTCCGGACCGGCGGCGCGGGAGCGGCGGTGCCCTGTCCGCCAGGAAGGGCATGCCGCTCCGGCCGGCGCAGCGTCGAAAGGGAATAAGGCGGGTATCCAGGAGATAGCATGAAACGAGTTGCACGATATGTCGCAGCCGCGCTGGCGGTGGGCGTGATGGGAGCGCATGGAGGCGCGCAGGCGCAGGAGTTTCCGGGCAGCAAGCCGGTCTCGGCCGTGGTGCCGTTCGCGGCGGGCGGCCCGACCGACAAGGTCGCGCGCGAACTGGTCATGATCATGTCCAAGCACCTGGGTACCACCATGGTGATCGAGAACCTCGGCGGCGCCGGCGGCACCATCGGCGCCAAGAAGGTCGCGCAGGCCAAAAACGACGGCTACACCATCCTGATCCACCATATCGGCATGTCGACGGCGCCGGCGCTGTACCGCAACCTCGGCTTCGATCCGCTCAAGGACTTCGAGACCGTGGGCGAGATCGCCGACGTGCCGATGGTGATGGTCGGCAACAAGAACCTGCCGCCGAACAACTTCAAGGACCTGCTGCCGTACATCAAGGCCAACGCCGCCAAGCTGTCGCTGGCCAACGCCGGCATCGGCTCGGCCTCGCACCTGTGCGGGTTGCTGTTCCAGAGCGCGATCCAGACCGAGCTGACCACGGTGCCCTACAAGGGCACGGCGCCGGCGCTGACGGACATCCTGGGCGGGCAGGTCAACCTGATGTGCGACCAGACCACCAATATCGCCGGCCAGCTCAAGGCCGGCTCGCTCAAGCCCTACGCCGCCATGCAGAGCCGCCGCGTGGAGGCCTTCAAGGACATCCCGACCGCGGCCGAGCAGGGCCTGCCGGGCGTGGAAGTGAAGATCTGGCACGCCATGTACGCGCCCAAGGGCACGCCGAAGCCCGTGGTGGACAAGCTGTCGGCCGCGCTGCAGAAGGCCGTGACCGATCCCAACTTCCGCGCCAAGATGGCTGAGCTGGGCGCCGAGGCGGTGCCGGCGCAGCGCGCCACGCCGGACTCGCTCAAGACCTTCCTGAGCGCGGAAATCGGCAAGTGGACGCCGGTCATCCAGAAGGCCGGGGTCTACGCCGACTGATCCCCGGTCAGCCGGAATGAAGAAAAGGCCACGCGCAGCGCGTGGCCTTTTGCTTTTGCGCGGCATCCGCGCGCCCGCGCGGGGGTTTGCCTGCCGGCGCTGCGCCGCGCGGCTCTCGTCTATATTGTTCTGGTGCCGCCGTCCGCCGTCCGCCGCCGCGGCCCTTGAATTCGTCGCTACCCGTCGCCAAGTAGCCCCCAGACATATTCTCCCGAAGGCATCATGGAACAGTATCACGGCACTACCATCGTCAGCGTGCGGCGCGGCAACCAGGTTGCGCTCGGCGGTGACGGTCAGGTCACTCTCGGCAATGTCGTCATGAAGGGCACGGCGCGCAAGGTGCGCCGCATCTATAACGGCAAGGTCCTGGTCGGTTTCGCCGGCAGCACGGCCGACGCGTTCTCGCTGCTCGACCGCTTCGAGGCCAAGCTCGAGAAATACCAGGGCAACCTGACCCGCGCCGCCGTCGACCTCGCCAAGGACTGGCGCTCGGACCGCGCGCTGCGCCGGCTCGAAGCCATGCTCATCACCGCGGACCGCGATACCACGCTGGTCATCACCGGCAACGGCGACGTGCTCGACCCCGAAGGCGGCATCGCCGCGATCGGCTCGGGTGGCGTCTACGCCCAGTCGGCGGCCAAGGCCCTGGTGGAGAACACCGACCTCGGGCCCAGGGACATCGTGGAAAAGTCGCTCGGCATCGCCGGCGAGCTCTGCATCTACACCAACACCAACTTCGTCATCGAGACGCTGGAATAAGCGTCGGCCGCCTGCGCGCCGCCCGCTGGCGCGCAGCCGGTGCGTCCTCTCTTGAACGGATACCATGTCGCATACCATGACCCCGTCGGAAATCGTTTCCGAACTCGACAAGCACATCATCGGGCAGAACAAGGCCAAGAAGGCGGTGGCCGTCGCGCTGCGCAACCGCTGGCGCCGCCAGCAGGTGGAAGAACCCCTGCGCCAGGAAATCACCCCGAAGAACATTCTCATGATCGGGCCGACCGGCGTCGGCAAGACCGAGATCGCGCGCCGCCTGGCCAAGCTGGCCGACGCGCCCTTCATCAAGATCGAGGCGACCAAGTTCACGGAAGTGGGCTACGTCGGCCGCGACGTCGACACCATCGTGCGCGACCTCGCCGAGATGGCGGTCAAGCAGGCGCGCGAGTCCGAGATGAAGAAGGTGCGCACCAAGGCAGAGGAAGCCGCCGAGGACCGCCTGCTCGACGTGCTGCTGCCGCCGCCGCGCGACATCGGCTTCAACCAGCCCGAGGAAAAGGACTCCAACACCCGCCAGGTGTTCCGCAAGAAGCTGCGCGAAGGCCAGCTCGACGACAAGGAAATCGAGCTCGAGGTTTCCGCCGGCGCGCCCAACATGGACATCATGGGCCCGCCGGGCATGGAGGACATGACCGAGCAGATCCGCACCATGTTCGCCGGGCTGGGCCAGGGCAAGAAGGCGCGCCGCAAGATGAAGGTGGCCGAAGCGTTCAAGCTGCTGATCGACGAGGAAGCCGCCAAGCTGCTCAATGACGAGGAACTCAAGCACAAGGCGGTCGCCAACGTGGAGCAGAACGGCATCGTGTTCCTCGACGAGATCGACAAGATCGCCAGCCGCAGCGAGCTCGGCGGCGGCGAAGTGTCGCGCCAGGGCGTGCAGCGCGACCTGCTGCCGCTGGTCGAGGGCACCACGGTAAACACCAAGTACGGCATGATCAAGACCGATCACATCCTGTTCATTGCCTCGGGTGCGTTCCACCTGTCCAAGCCGAGCGACCTGATCCCGGAACTGCAGGGCCGCTTCCCGATCCGCGTCGAGCTGGAATCGCTGTCGGTGTCCGACTTCGAAGCCATCCTGACGCAGACCGATGCCAGCCTGACCAAGCAGTACCAGGCGCTGCTCGGCACCGAGCAGGTCCAGCTGGTGTTCGCGCCGGACGGCATCCGCCGCCTCGCCGAGATCGCCTTCTCGGTCAACGAGAAGGTGGAAAACATCGGCGCGCGCCGCCTGTACACGGTGATGGAGCGGCTGCTGGAGGACCTGTCCTTCCACGCCGCCAAGTCGTCGGGCGAGACCGTCACCATCGACGCCGCCTACGTCGATGAGCGGCTCGGCGACCTGGCCGCCAACGAGGACCTGTCGCGCTACGTGCTGTAAGCCGGCTCGCAGGCAGCAAGCCCCGATCGCCCCGCGTGGACACGCTCCACGCGGGGCGATTTGCATTTTCCGGGCCCCTGCACCATCTGTGGGAATCGTCTGACGCGGCTTTCGGAGCCGCACGCCTGCTTGCGCGCGGGCCCGCTGCGTAACCTGTTCATACGGTGTGGGCCAGAGCGGAGCGCCAGTCGGGAGCCGCCATCCACGCCATGCCGCCAACGAAAAAGGAGCATGACATGATGAAGAAATGGCTGATTGCCGCAGCATGTTCGATGATGGTCGCAGCCCCCGCCGGCTATGCGCTGGCGCAAGGCGCGCCGGGTTCCAGGGCGGACTATGACGCTGCCGTGAAGACGGCCAACGCCAACTACAAGTCCGCCCGGGCACAGTGCGACAGCCTCAAGGACAACGCCAAGGACGTGTGCGTGAAGGAGGCCAAGCGCGACCAGGACGTGGCCAAGGCCAACGCCGAAGCCACCCGCGACGGCACTGCCAAGGCCCGCGCCAAGGCCGAGAAGACCAAGGCCGACAGCGACTACGCCGTCGCCAAGGAAAAGTGCGACGACCGCAAGGGCAACGACAAGGATGTCTGCGCGAAGGAAGCCAAGGCCGCCCATGAGCGCGCCCTCGGCGCGGCCAACGTCGACAAGGCCGCCGCCACCGGCACCAGCACCGACGTGGCCGAAGCGCGCCGCGACGCGAAGAAGGACACGCTCGACGCCAGCTACAAGGCCGACAAGGAAAAGTGCGACGCCCTGTCCGGCGATGCCAAGGACAAGTGCCAGGCCAACGTGCAGACCCGCTACGGCAAGTAACGGCGCGACGCCCCATCCCCCCAATCCACCGCATTCACGACCAAGGAGCACACCATGAACTGGGATCAGATCGAAGGCAAGTGGGACCAGGCCAAGGGCAAGATCAAGGAGAAGTGGGGCCAGCTCACCGACGACGACCTCACGCAGATCCAGGGCAAGCGCGACCAGCTCGCCGGCCGCATCCAGGAACGGTACGGCTATACCAAGGAACGTGTCGAGGAAGAAATGAAGACGTGGGAGCGTGACACGCGCTGGTAAGGACCGTAAGCATTGGTAAGCGCACTGGCGTGCCTTCCCATGCGATGCGAAAGTGGCGGCCGGCTCTCCCCCCAGGGGGGCGCCGGCCGGCCCTTGCCACTCTTGCCGCCCGCCGTGAGCGCGACCGGGGGTGCGTTGCGATGTAGTAGCGCGGGCCATCTCCTGGCCCGCCGACGGGTCTTTCGACGGATCCGGCCGGCCACGCCGCCGGCAGGTCTGCATCACCAATCACAATAAACCGATCAGGCAGGAGGACCGAAATGAAACGCGAGCTACTGTCCTATTTCGCCGTGCTGGGCGGCATGGCCGCCGCAACCCTGTTCCTGTGCGCTCGCCCCGATGCGGCGCCCGCGCCGGCGCCGCATGCCACCGCCGCGGCGGTCCGCGCCGCGGTCATGACGCGCGCCGATGCCGTGCCGCCCGCGGCCGAACTGGCCGTCGAGGCCGGCGACCTCGGCTCGCGCGCCGACCGCCATGCCAGCGACGCGCTGCGCGTGGCGCAGCAGCCAGTGCGGGAAGAGGGCCTCGAGTGGGACTACGTGCAACTGCGCCTGTGAGCGCTGCGCACGCGGCGCGGGGCTAGCGCGACACCGGGCGCTTGCCCAGCTTGCGCTGCAGCGTGCGCCGGTGCATGTTGAGCGCGCGCGCGGTGGCCGAGATATTGCCGTCGTGCTCGGCCAGCACGCGCTGGATGTGCTCCCACTCCAGGCGCGCCACCGATAGCGGCACCGGCTCTTCCATGGCGGCTTCGGCCGCGTCTTCCGATACCCCCGCCATCAGCGCGGTCAGGATCGAGTCCACGTTGGCCGGCTTGGCCAGGTACTCGTCGGCGCCGTGCTTGACCGCCGCCACCGCGGTGGCGATGCTGGCGTAGCCGGTCAGCACCAGGATGCGCGCGTCCGGCAGCGCCGTGCGCAGCGGCCCGACCAGGTGCAGGCCGGATTCAGCGGGCGCGGTGCTGCCCGCTTCGGGCGGCGCGCTCAGATGCAGGTCCAGCGTGACGTAGGCAAACGGCGTCTGCGCGGCCAGCGCGAGCGCCTGCGCGCCGCTGTGCGCGATCTGCACCGCGTAGCCGCGCCGCGTGAGCGCGCGCGCCAGCGCGCCGGCGAACACCGCATCGTCGTCGACGACCAGGAAGGGGCCGGCATCGCCGGGGCCGGGCCGCGCGGCGGCGGGGTCGTGGGAGGCGTCGGTCATGGCTGGCTCGTGGTGGTGGTGGGTGAGGCCGTGGGTGAGGCGATCGGCTGGGTTTGGGGCGGCGCGGCCGCGGGTTCGGGCAGGTGCAGCTCGGCCACGGTGCCGCCCTCGTGATGGTCGTGCCAGGCCAGCCAGCCGCCCATCTGCAGCGCGGCGCTCTGCGCCAGGTAGGCGCCGATGCCCTGGCCGCCGTGCAGGCTGGCCATCGGCGCTTCGCCGAGCCGGGCGCGCTGCGCCGGCGGGATGCCGAGGCCGCGGTCGGTGACGCGGAAAGCCAGCGTGGGCTGGCCTTCCTGCTGCTCGAGCGCGATGGCCAGGCGCAGCGGCACCTGCGCATGGCCCGCGGCCAGCTGGCTGCGCGCGGCGTTGTCCAGCAGGATGGTCAGGATCTGCCCCACGCGCGCCGCTTCCACCGGCAGCGCGGCGGCCTCGCCGATGGCGCTGGCCTCCAGGCGCGCATGCGGATGGCGCAGCTGCCAGCGCTCCACGAAGCCATCCAGCCAGGCGTCCACGCGCTGCGGCGCGGCGGTCTCGTGGTCGTCGCGCAGGCGCGCCAGGATCGACTTGCACAGATCGAGCTGCTGCTCCATGGTCTGCAGGTCGGGCAGGTAGGCGCTCACCGCAGTGGCGCCGAGCCGCGCGTCGGCGGCATCGGCGCGCAGCTCGCCCGCGATCACGGCCAGCGTGGCCAGCGGCGTGCCGATCTCGTGCGCCACGGCGGCGGCCTGGTCGTTGAGCGCCTCGATGCGCGCGTCGCGCAGCAACTGCTCGCGCGCGAGGTTGAGCTCGGCGTCGCGCTGGCGCAGCACATTGGACAGGCGCGCCACGAACACCGCGATCATGGTCGCGCTGACGACGAAGTTGAGCCACATCCCGGCCAGGTGGTAGGTGATGGCGTTGTCCGGGTTGTGCAGGTTCAGCGGCACGTACTCGATCAGCATCACGCTGTAGCAGGCCATCGCGTAGAAGGCCAGCACCACCACGTGCCGCCACGGCAGCACCGCCGCGGCGATGGCCAGCCCCGGCAGGTAGAAGGAGACGAACGGGTTGGTGGCGCCGCCGGTGAAGAACAGCGCGGCCGACAGCGCGGTCAGGTCGACCAGCAGTTGCCCCATCAGCTCGGCATCGCTGGGCCGCACGCTGCGCCCGCGCTGGTGGCGCAGGCGCAGGCCGGTGAGCAGGTTGAACAGGGTCTGCAGCGTGAGGATGGCCAGCAGCGGGCTGTAAGGCAGGATCACGCCGGCCACCGCCTCGCACGACACCAGCAGCAGCGCCTGCCCGCCGAGCAGCGCCCAGCGCAGCCAGAACAGGCGGCGCAGGCTCACCAGGTTGTGGCGCAGCGGCCCGCCGCGGGCGGAGGCCGCGGCGGTGGAAGCGGCAGACGCGTTGGGGGAGGCCGGGCCGGGCGGCACGGCGGAGGTGGTATCCATGCCGCGAGTTTAACAATGGCGCGGCGCGGGCCCGCGCTGTGCGACACCGTGCCGCATTGGCCGGCCCGCGGCGCGCTGCCAGACTGGCCTGTTGACCGCCGGCGCCGGCCGCGCCGTCCGTGCCGGCATGGTCTAATGACGCCTTTGCGACACCAGTGAAGTTCAGTGGAGAAGATCCCCATGCAAGCCAGATTCCTCGCCGTCCTGCCCGCCGCCGTGCTGGCCGCGCTCAGTTCCGGCGCGGCCTTCGCGCAGGTCGATGTCAGCAACGCCTGGGCCCGCGGCACGGTGCCGGCGCAGACCGCCACCGGCGTCTTCATGACCCTGCATGCGCACGAGCCGGCCCGGCTGGTCGGCGTGAGCACGCCGGCCGCGGCCACCGCCGAAGTCCATGAAATGAAGATGGACGGCAACGTCATGCGCATGCGCGCGGTCGGCGCGCTGGACCTGCCCCGCATGCAGGACGTGGAGCTCAAGCCGGGCGGCTACCACGTGATGCTGACGGGCCTCAAGGCGCCGCTGAAGAAGGGCGACACCGTGCCGCTGACGCTCAGGATCGAGCAGGGCGGCAAGGTGATCGAGGAGAAGGTGGACGTCGAAGTGCGCGACCTGGCGGCAGGCGCGCCCGCCGCCGGCGCGCACGCCGAGCACAAGCACTGAAGCCGGCCGGGGCCGGGGCGCCCCGGCCCGGTCCAGCGGCTCAGCGGCTCAGCGGCGCAGGCTGATGGCGTCGCCGGGCTCGTCGCCCGCCGCCACCGCCTTGACGCGCTCGCGCAGCCAGGTCTGTCCCGGGTCGGCCTCGGTGCGGTCGTGCCAGATCAGGCTGAAGGTGAAGCCCGGCAGCGCGAAGGGCGGCTCGAACACCGCGAAGCGCGCGTCTTCCTCGAACGCGGCCAGGCTGCGGCGCGCCGTGGTGAGGACCAGGTTGGTGCCCGCGATCAGCGCCGGCGCCACGCTCCAGTGGGGCAGCACGCAGGCGATCTTGCGCCGCCCGCCGGCCTTGGCCACCGCCGCGTCGACGGGGTCCACGCGCCCGCCGTGGGCCGTCACCAGCACATGCGAGCGGGCCAGGTAAGCCACCTGGTCGAGCTTGCCCAGGCCGCGCACCGTGGCCGCATCCACCATGCAGGCATAGGATTCCTCGAACAGCGGCGCGCTGCGCATGCCGTCGGGCAGCGGCTCGAACACGCCCAGCGCGAGGTCGACCTCGCCGTCGGCCACCTTGGCCACCATGCCTTCGCGGCTGGCCTGCGAGACCACCAGGTCGATGCCCGGCGCGGTCTTGCGCACGGCGCGCAGCAGGCCGGGCAGCAGCGCCATCGCGCCGTAGTCGGACATCGCCAGGCGGAAGCCGCGGCGCGCCGTGGCGGGCTGGAAGCCGGACGGCCCCAGCAGGATGCGCACCTGCGCCAGCGCCTCGGCCAGCGGCCCGGCCAGTTCGTGGGCGCGCGGGCTCGGCACCAGGCCGCCCTGGCCGCGCACCAGCAGCGGGTCGTCCAGCAACTGGCGCAGGCGGCCCAGCGCGTGGCTGACGGCCGGCTGGCTCAGATGCAGGCGCAGCGCCGCGCGGGAAATGTGTCGCTCGGCCAGCAGCGCTTCCAGCACCACCAGCAGGTTCAGGTCGATTGCACGTAGATCATTCATCGGGCGAATAATAACCGGATGAATCGGGAATTGGAAATTCGCCGTGCAATGTTCTTGCGCGGGGCCGCGGGCTGGCCTCTCCACTGGCTCCTTAGCTGGCTCCCCGGCCGGCGCCGGGCGGCGGCTCGGCGGCTTCGCGGCGCCTGGCCAGGCAGCCCGGGCACAGGCAGTGCTGGCCCGGCACGATGCGCCGCGCCGGCAGCAGCGGCTGGCTGGCGCACCAGCATTGCGGCAGGCCCGCCGCGTGGCCGCACACGAAGCCGGCGCCGCAGGCGCTGCACTGCTCGACCGGGCGCAGCTGGCCGGTCAGGATGGCGGCCGGGTCGCTCACGGCGCGGCGCCGGGCTGGCCGGCATTGTCAGGGTGCAGGCTCTTTGTCATGCCGCTGTTCTAATGTATGGCGAGACTTGTGCGCGGCCGGCGGGCAGATCGCCGGTCGGACTGTTGCGCAGAGGGGACGCCATGGTGCACCGCAGGACGCATGTGCCGGCCTTGTGCCCCCGCTGTGCCACGGTCCGTTCGCGTGCGCCCCGGTTTCTTGTAAAATCGGCGCCTGCCGCGGCCGGAGGTGGCTAGTTCGGGGCAAGATGCCCACGACTCCCCTGCCTGCCGCCGGTCAGAATCGCCATGATACCTGTTGAATCTCACGGATGTCCCTTGCCATGAACGCCGACAACCCCGGGCCTGCCGCTACTGCGGTGGCCGCCATCGCCCCCGCCCTCAAGGCCGAAATCCTTGCCGAGGCGCTGCCCTATATCCGCAAGTTTCACGGCAAGACCATCGTGGTCAAGTACGGCGGCAATGCCATGACCGAGGAAAAGCTCAAGCACGGCTTCGCGCGCGACGTGATCCTGCTCAAGCTGGTCGGCATGAACCCGGTGGTGGTCCACGGCGGCGGCCCGCAGATCGACGAGGCCCTGAAGAAGGTGGGCAAGGTCGGCACGTTCATCCAGGGCATGCGCGTCACCGACGAAGAGACCATGGAAGTGGTCGAGTGGGTGCTGGGCGGCGAGGTGCAGCAGGACATCGTCATGCTGATCAACCAGTACGGCGGCCAGGCCGTGGGCCTGACCGGCAAGGACGGTGGCCTGATCCGCGCCAAGCGCCTGAAGATGCCGGACCGCGAGAACCCGGGCGCCTTCATCGACATCGGCTACGTGGGCGATATCGAGGCCATCAACCCGGCCGTGGTCAAGGCGCTGCAGGACGATGCCTTCATCCCGGTGATTTCCCCGATCGGCTTTTCCGACGATGGCCAGGCCTACAACATCAACGCCGACGTGGTCGCCGGCAAGATGGCCGAGATCCTCAAGGCCGAGAAGCTGGTCATGATGACCAACATCCCGGGCGTGATGGACAAGGCCGGCAACCTGCTGACCGACCTGTCGGCGCGCGAGATCGAGGAACTGTTCGCCGACGGCACCATCTCCGGCGGCATGCTGCCCAAGATCTCGTCGGCGCTGGACGCGGCCAAGAGCGGCGTCAACTCGGTGCACATCGTCGATGGCCGCATCGAACACTCGCTGCTGCTCGAAATCCTGACCGAACAAGCGTTCGGCACCATGATCCGCTCGCACTGAGCGGCGTCCCACGGCAGCGCGCGCCGCGCTGCCGGTCCTGCATCTCTCCCTTTCCCGCGTGCCAACACCAACACCGACCCCGCGCCGAAGCCTGCGCGGTGCGCGCCGACGCCGCCCCGCGGGCGACAACTCCGGCCGCACCGTCTGGCTGTTCGACCTCGACAACACGCTGCACGACGCCTCGCATGCGATCTTTCCCGCCATCAACCAGTTGATGACGGCGTATGTGGCGCGCGTGATCGGCTGCGACGAGGCCACCGCCAGCGAGGTGCGCGTGAAGTACTGGCAGCGCTACGGCGCCACGCTGCTCGGCATGATCCGCCACCACGGCGTGGACCCGGCCGACTTCCTGCGCGCCGCGCACGACTTCCCCGAGCTGGCGCGGATGGTGCGCGTGCAGCGCGGCCTGGCCGCGCACCTGCGCCGGCTGCCCGGGCGCAAGATCCTGCTCACCAACGCGCCCGCGCAATACGCGCGCGCGGTGATGCGCGTGGCCGGCATCGCGCACTGCTTCGAGCGCGTGGTGGCGGTCGAGGACATGTGGGTGCATGGCCACCTGCGGCCCAAGCCCGACCGCCGCATGCTGCGCCGGCTGCTGGCCCAGCAGGGCGTGGCGCCGCACCGCGCGGTGCTGGTGGAAGACACGCTGTCGCACCTCAAGCGCTACGCGGGCACCGGCATCCGCACCGCCTGGGTGACCGGCTACCTGCGCACGCTGGCGCCGTCGCGCCCGCACGCCGTGCCGCTGCCGGCCGACGCCGCGGTGGCCGGCGTGAGCGGCGACGCCGTGCTGCGCAGCGCGCTCGACGCCGAGGACCGCCGGCATGCGGGCCACGCCGCGCAGGAGCGCTCGGTGACGCTGGTGGCGGCCGAGACGCAGGACCCGCCCGCCGCGGGCGCACAGGGGACAGCGGGCGCTGCGGGCAATACGGCGCCCCAGGCATTGCCGGCCTCGGCGCCGCGCATACGCGCGCGCATCGTAAATCGCCCCGGGTATGTGGACGTAAAAGTACAATCCATGCGTCAACTCAAACAAAGAATGCGGGGAATCGGGTCATGATGCAGAGCAATGGACGCCCGCCGGGCGCGGCCGCGGCCGCCGGCGGGCCAGGCGCGGGCGCCGACGCGGCGCCGGCACGCAAGCGTCCGCGTCCCGGCGAGCGGCGCGTGCAGATCCTGCAGACGCTGGCCGGCATGCTGGAGGTGCCGCGCGGGGAAAAGATCACCACCGCGGCGCTGGCCGCCAAGCTGAGCGTGTCGGAGGCGGCGCTGTACCGCCACTTCGCCAGCAAGGCGCAGATGTTCGAAGGCCTGATCGGCTTCATCGAGCAGACCGTGTTCGGCCTGATCAACCAGATCACCACGCAGGAAGAGCACGGCCTGCGCCAGGCGCACGCCATCGTGCGCATGCTGCTGTCGTTCGCCGAGAAGAACCCCGGCATGACGCGCGTGCTGACCGGCGAGGCGCTGGTGGGCGAGCACGACCGCCTGCAGGAGCGCATCAACCAGCTGGTCGACCGCATCGAAGCCTCGTTGCGGCAGTGCCTGAAGGTCGCCATCAGCCAGGGCGCCTTCCCGGCCGACGCCGACGTGTCGGTGCGCGCCGCGCTGATCGTGGCATCGGTGCAAGGCCACTGGCACCGCTACGCCAAGAGCGGCTTCCGCAAGCTGCCCAGCGAGAACGCCGAGGCGCAGTTGCGCGTGCTGCTGGGCTGAGCCCCGCCGCCGCGCGCTAGCGCGGCACGTGGATGCTGGCCTTGATGTGCTTGATGCCGCGGTCCGTGAGCAGGTCCAGCAGCGGATGCGACACCGTGCTCGCCGCCACGAACAGGAACGCGATGCCGGGCCGCCAGCCGCAGCGCCGCGCCGCCAGCGCGGCAACCAGCCCGAGCGCCGGAGGCGGCCGGCCGCGCTGACCGCGGCGCCGCTTGCATGCCGGCGCGGCGCAGGATGACGCGCACGCGCGCGGCCAGCTCGCGCGGCGAGAACGGCTTGACCACGTAGTCGTCCGCGCCGATCTCGAGGCCGACGATGCGGTCGATTTCCTCGTTGCGCGCGGTGAGGAAGATCACCGGCACGTCCGAGAACGTGCGCAGCGTGCGGCAGACCTCGAAGCCGTTGATGTCGGGCAGGCCGACGTCGAGGATCACCAGGTCGGGCACCTGCGCGCGCAGCCGCTCCAGCGCGGCGCCGCCGAGCGCGCAGTGCGCCACCGCCATGCCGTCGGTGGACAGCGCGTAGAGGATGGTGTCCGCGATCGCGGCTTCGTCTTCGATGACCAGGATGCTGGGCGGGTTGGTCAAGGCAAGGTTCGCTGGCAGTAGGGACAACGGCGCGGCAGGCGGCGCCGGCGCCGGTTTGCTCTATAATAAGCGCGTCGCGCCGATTTGATGACTGGCTTGCGGGCGCGCGGCGGCCACGGTTCCCTTGTCGGGATGTCGCGGCGGCCAATATAAATGCGGCTAAAGAGGTTGGGCCGGTACCCTGCCACGCAAGGCACCGGCATGCGGCAACAAGGCCCGCGCAAAACCCGATTGGCTGCGCCACCGTTCATGCAAGAAGCGATTCAGGAATGAATCCGCGCCGCATGCGACGGCCACGCAAATGCCGGTCGGGTTTTTTTTGCCCGTTTCCCGACGGGCCGACTTCATGACAGACGTAGCTACGCCTCCTGCCACGTTGGCACTGCCGGCCGATTCGGTCGGTCTCGTCACGCCGCAGCGCATGCATTTCCCCGAGCCGCTGAAGCTGCGCAACGGCACCTCGATCGCCGACTACGACCTGATGGTCGAGACCTACGGCACGCTCAACGCCGCGCGCTCCAACGCCGTGCTGGTTTGCCACGCGCTCAACGCCTCGCACCACGTGGCGGGCGTGTCCGCCCACGATCAGCACGACGTGGGCTGGTGGGACAACATGGTCGGCCCCGGCAAGCCGCTCGACACCAACCGCTTCTTCGTCATCGGCGTGAACAACCTCGGCTCGTGCTTCGGCTCGACCGGCCCGATGAGCCCCAACCCCGCCACCGGCAAGCCCTATGGCGCGATGTTCCCGGTGGTGACGGTGGAGGACTGGGTCAACGCGCAGGCGCGCGTGGCCGACCGGTTCGGCATCGCGCAGTTCGCCGCGGTGATGGGCGGCAGCCTGGGCGGCATGCAGGCGCTGGCCTGGAGCCTGATGTACCCGGACCGGCTGCGCCACTGCATCGTGGTGGCCTCCACGCCCAAGCTGTCGGCGCAGAACATCGCCTTCAACGAGGTGGCGCGCAGCGCCATCCTGTCGGACCCGGACTTCCACGGCGGCAACTACTACGCGCACAACGTCAAGCCCAAGCGCGGCCTGCGCGTGGCGCGCATGATCGGCCACATCACCTACCTGTCCGACGAGGACATGGCCGAGAAATTCGGCCGCGAGCTCAAGACCGACGACATCCGCTTCTCGTTCGACGTCGAGTTCCAGGTGGAAAGCTACCTGCGCTACCAGGGCGACAAGTTCGCCGAGTATTTCGACGCCAACACCTACCTGCTGATCACGCGCGCGCTGGACTATTTCGATCCCGCGCTGGCCTTCGGCGGCGACCTCACGCGCGCGGTGGCGCAGACCCGGGCCAGCTTCCTGGTGGCCAGCTTCACCACCGACTGGCGCTTCGCGCCCAACCGCAGCCGCGAGCTGGTCAAGGCGCTGCTCGACAACAAGCGCCCGGTCAGCTACGCCGAGATCGACGCGCCGCACGGCCACGACGCCTTCCTGCTGGACGACCCGCGCTATCACAACCTGATGCGCGCCTACTACCAACGCATTGCCGAGGAGATTGGCGCATGAACGCCGCGGCCAACCCCAATATCCTGGCGCTGCGCCCCGACTTCCGCGCCATCGCGCGCTGGATCGAGCCGGACTCCACTGTGCTCGACCTGGGCTGCGGCGACGGCAGCCTGCTGCGCGTGCTGCAGGACGAGCTCGACGTGCAGGCCTATGGCATCGAGATCCAGGACGAAGGCGTGCTGGCGTGCGCGCAGAAGGGCGTGCACGTGATCCAGCAGAACCTGGAAGGCGGCCTGGCGCTGTTCGAGGACAAGAGCTTCGATACGGTGATCCTGTCGCAGACGCTGCAGACCATCCACAACACCGCGCAGGTCCTGCGCGAGACGCTGCGGGTGGGGCGCGAGTGCATCGTGTCCTTCCCCAACTTCGGCTACTGGCCGCACCGGCTGTCGGTGTTCCGCGGCCGCATGCCGGTGTCGGAGGCGCTGCCTTACCAGTGGTACAACACGCCCAACGTGCGCGTGCTGACCATCAGCGACTTCGAGGCGCTGGCGCCCAAGGTGGGGCTGCGCGTGCTTGACCGCGTGGTGATGCACGAAGGCGTGACGGTCAACTGGGGGCAGAACTGGCGCGGCAGCCTGGCGGTGTACCGGGTGTGCGCGGCCTGAGCGCGAGCTGGCCGCCGGAAGGCGCCCACAGGCAAAAAAGTGCCGAAGCGCACAGCAGGAGAGCAAGATGAAGACGGGTCCCTCCACGCCGGGCACGCCACCGTCCGGCGGCGCGTGGCGCATGGTGGCCGCCATGGTGCTGTCGGGCACCATCGGCTGGTTCGTGGTCGCCAGCGGGCAGCCGCCGGTGGACGTGGTGTTCTTCCGCTGCCTGTTCGGCGGCGTGGCGCTGCTCGGCACGCTGGCGCTGCGGCGCGGCTGGCAGCCCATGCGCGGCGCCGACTGGGGCTGGCTGGCGCTGGGCGGCGTCACGCTGATCCTCAACTGGCTGTGCCTGTTTTCCGCGTATGCCCATAGCGGCATCTCGGTCTCCACCGTGGTCTATCACACCCAGCCTTTCTTCCTGCTGCTGCTGGCGGCGCTGTTCCAGCGCGAGGCCATCGCGCCCGGCCGGCTGGCCTGGCTGGTGCTGGCCTTCGCCGGCGTGGTGCTGATCACCGGGCTCGAGCACGGCGGCGCGGTGCGGGGCGTGCTCGCGGGCGTGGGGCTGGCGATGCTGGCCGCGCTGCTGTACGCCGTCACCACCATGGCCACGCGCCGCCTGAAAGGGATTCCCGCGGGGCAGATCGCGGGGCTGCAGATGGCGCTGGGCGTGGTCCTGCTGCTGCCGCTGGCGCACCCGGCCGTGGCCGGCTTCGGGGCGCGCACCTGGGGCGCGCTGCTGGCGCTGGGCCTGGTGCATACCGGCGTGATGTACACGCTGCTCTACGGCGCGTTCCAGCGGCTCGGCGTGCTGTCCATCGCCACGCTGTCGTTCATCTATCCGCTGGTGGCCATCGCCATCGACGTGGTGGTGTTCGGCGTGGTGCTGACGCCGTTGCAACTGGCCGGCATGGCGATGATCCTGCTGGCGGTGGTCGGCAACCAGCTCGGCTGGGCGCCGTGGCGGCGCGTGCCGGCAAGGAGCTGAGGGACCCGGCAGGCGGCGTGGGTTTGGCGTATTATCGAACGACCGTACTTTTTTCGGCCCGATTCCGGACATAACACGCAGAGACAATCATGACCGCCACCCAAGCCGCCAGCCAGCCCGTCCACTCCTTCGACCACGCGATCGCGCTGGAGCACGCGGGCGGCAATCTCTTCCACGGCCGCACCACGCCGGAATACTGGAACATGATCGGGCCGTTCGGCGGCATCACCGCGGCTACCCTGCTGCAGGCCGCGCTCCGGCATCCGGCCCGGCTCGGCGATCCGTCCGCGCTGACCGTCAACTTCGCCGGCCCGATCGTGGAAGGCCCGTTCGTGATCGAGGCGCGCCCGGTGCGCACCAACCGCAACACGCAGCACTGGTCGATCGAACTGCGCCAGGGCGACGAGGTGGCCACCACCGCGACCGCCTTCTTCGCCGTGCGCCGCGACACCTGGAACTGCGCCGAAGCGGTGTTCCCGCAGGTGCCGCCGGCGCACGCCGTGCCGGCGATGGCGGGCTTCGCGCCGGTGCGCTGGCTCGATGCCTACGAACTGCGGCCGGTGCGCGGCGCCAAGCCCAGCGCCGAGCCCGGCACCGAGAACCCCGACAGCCTCACGCAGTTCTGGCTGCGCGACGCGCCGGCGCGCACGCCGGATTTCGCCGCCATGGCGGCGTGGTGCGATACCTTCTACCCGCGCATCTTCCTCAAGCGCGCCGGGTTCGTGCCGGCCGGCACGGTGTCGCTGACCACCTACTTCCACGCCGACGCCGCCACGCTGGCCGCGCTCGGTGACAGCCACGTGCTGGGCAGCGCGCAGGCGCAGGTGTTCCGCCAGGGGTTCTTCGACCAGGGCGCGCAGATCTGGAGCCCGCAGGGCGAATTGCTCGCCACTTCGCACCAGATCGTCTACTACAAGCAGTAACGACGAAGAGGCGGGCTCGGCGGGGCGGGGGTGGGGCGCCGCAGCGTCAGGCGGCCGCGGCGCGCGCGCTGGCCTCGTAGCGATGCACGGTGTTGCGCATCGCCCAGAGCAGGGCCACGCCGGGCAGCGCCACCACCACCGTGCTGAGGTAGAACGCCGGCCAGCCGAACGCCTCCACCAGGTAGCCCGAGCTGGGCCCCACGTAGACGCGCCCGACCGAGGCCAGCGCCGACAGCAGCGCGTACTGCGTGGCGGAGAACGAGCGGTTGCACAGCGTCATCAGCAGCGCCACGAAGGCCGCCGTGCCCATGCCGCCGCACAGGTTCTCCACGAAGATGGTGGCGCCCATGCTCCACAAGTGCGGCGGCGTCACCGCCAGCAGCCAGTAGCCCAGGTTGGACACCGCCTGCAGCATGCCGAACAGCATCAGCGAGCGGTACAGCCCCAGGCGGACCATCAGCGTGCCGCCGAACAGCGCCCCCACGATGGTGGCGGCCAGCCCGAGCGTCTTGTTGACCAGCCCGACCTCGCCGGCGGAAAAGCCCACGCCGCGGATCAGGAAGGTGGTGGACAGGCTGCCGGCGAAGGCGTCGCCCAGCTTGTACAGCACGATCAGCAGCAGCAGCCACCATGCGCCCGGGCGCGAGAAGAAGTCGCGCAGCGGGCCCAGGATCGCTTCCTCGATGGAGCGCGGCGTGCGCGCCGGGGACTCCGCCTCGGGCGCCCACCACAGCGAGAAGATGCCGATGCCCATCAGGCCGGCCATCAGGACGTACATCTGCTGCCAGCCCATCACGCGGTCCGCCAGCCACAGCGCCAGCCCGCCCGAGACCAGCATCGCCAGCCGGTAGCCCAGCACCTTGACCGCCGCGCCCACGCCGCGCTCGGGCGCGCGCAGCACGTCGGTGCTGTAGGCGTCGAACACGATGTCCTGCGAGGCCGACAGGAACGCCACCAGCGTGGCCAACGCGGCCAGCATCCACAGCGCCTCGCGCGGCGGGCAGAAGGCCATGCCGGCGATGCCCAGCACCAGCCCGAGCTGCGTGACCAGCAGCCAGCCGCGGCGCCGGCCCAGCAGCGGCGGCGTATAGCGGTCCATCAGCGGCGCCCACAGGAACTTGAAGATATAGGCCTGGCCCACCAGCGAGAAGAAGCCGATGGTCTTGATGTCGAGGCCCTCCACCGTCATCCAGGCCTGCAGGGTCCCGGAGGTGAGCGCCAGCGGCAGCCCCGAGGCGAAGCCGAGCGTCAGCATGGCGCCGATGCGGCGGTTGCGGAAAATGTCGAGATAGTCTTGAAAGGTCATGAATCAGCGGCGATGGGCCAGGCGGGGCGCCGTGTATTATTGCACTACGTCGCGGCGGTGCCGGCACGCGCCGGCGCGCTTGCCTGGCGCGACCGTGCCGCCGGCTGCGAACCGCTTCCGGCAAACCGCTTCCGGGGAATCCTCCATGTCCGATTGCCAGCCTTGTCAGAACCGCCCCCGGCCGGCCGGGCCGGCGATGCCGCGGCAGTTCGCCGCGCTGGCGCTGGCTGCCTCGGCCGCGTTCGGCACGCCGGCGGCCCTGGCGCAGGACGCCGAGCCCGACGACGGCATCCGCGTGCAGCGCGGCGGCGCCCCGGTGCGGCTGATCGTGCCGGTCGAGGTGATCGAGCAGCAGGCCGCGCAGGAGTACGAGCAGATCAAGACCGAGGCCCAGTCCAAGCGCACGCTGGCCCCGGACAGCAGCCCGCAGCTGATCCGCCTGCGCGCCATCGCCAAGCGCCTGCTGCCGCAGACCACGCGCTGGAACGAGCGCGCGCGGCAATGGAAGTGGGAGGTCAACCTGATCAACTCCAGGCAGGTCAATGCCTTCTGCATGCCGGGCGGCAAGATCGCCTTCTACTCCGGCCTGCTCGACCAGCTCAAGCTCACCGACGACGAAGTCGCCGAGGTGATGGGGCACGAGATCGCCCACGCGCTGCAGGAGCACGCGCGCGAGCGCGCCGCCAAGTCCGAGATCACCAACCTCGGCGCCAACGTCATCTCGCAACTGTTCGGCTTCGGCAACCTCGGCAACATGGCGATCGGCACCAGCGCGCAACTGCTCACGCTGCGCTTCTCGCGCGCCGACGAGACCGAGGCCGACCTGGTCGGCATGGACATCGCCGCGCGCGCCGGCTTCGACCCGCGCGCCGCGATCTCGCTGTGGCAGAAGATGGGCATGGTGTCGAAAGCCCCGGCGCAGCAGGGCTCCGAGTTCCTGTCCACCCATCCCTCGGGCCGCAGCCGCATCGCCGAGCTGGAGAAGCATCTGCCCGAGGTGCTGCCGCTGTACGCGCGCGCCATCGAGTCCAGCATGGCGAAGTTGCCCGAGTACCGCGCCAACATGGCCAACCTGGGCGGCGCCCCCGAGGACAGCGGCGACGACGATCGCCAGAAGCCGCTGAAAAAGTAGGGCGGCCGGGCCTGCGCCGTGCGGCGCATCGCATAGGATGAAGGAGTGCGCGGCGCCGCGCCGCCTTTTCCCTTGACGTCACCGAGCAAGGAGCGGGATATGAAACCCTGGATGCGGTTCAGCCTGATGGCCGGCGCGCTGCTGGCCGGCACCGGCGCGCAAGCGGCCGACCAGTTGCTCAACCAGCCGATCGACAAGGCGCTGGCCTCGGCCGAGGCCAGGTCGCGGGTGGATCCGTCGATCCGGCTGCTGTTCGGCTTCAACCGGCTGCCCGACGCGCAGGGCGGCCAGTCGTACAAGACCGTCAAGCGCATCCGGCGGCCCGTCGACAACAGCAGCGCCACCGGCGGCGCGCCGCCGCCGGGCGACGAGGAGCTGTGCGCCACCACCTTCGTGCAGGCCGTGCAGGAACTGCAGCAGCGCGCCATGAAGGAGGGCGGCAACGCGGTGGTCGACATCCGCAGCAACTGGAAAAACGACGAAACCGCCAGCGACAGCACCTATGTCTGCGCCAAGGGCGCGGCCTATATCGGCGTGGCGCTCAA
Source organism: Cupriavidus sp. 30B13 (assembly GCF_049059565.2). Lineage (NCBI taxonomy): Bacteria > Pseudomonadati > Pseudomonadota > Betaproteobacteria > Burkholderiales > Burkholderiaceae > Cupriavidus > Cupriavidus sp. 30B13. The sequence goes on from NZ_CP188223.1 coordinate 319,833, forward strand.
GGGCGTGGTGGTCCGCACGGGAAGCTGAGCGCGGCGGCGGCCGCGGGACGAAAAAAAGCCCGGCTCGCAAGCCGGGCTTTTCCGTCTGCCGCGAGCGGCGGGGCGGGGCCGCTCAGGCGCGCAGGCCGGTGGCCTCGTCCGCGCCCACATGCACGTTCATGCATTGCACGGCAGCGCCGGCGGCGCCCTTGCCCAGGTTGTCCAGGCGCGCCATCAGCACGATGCGCTCGGCCGAGCCGAACACGAACAGGTCCACGCGGTTGGTGTCGTTGCTGGCCTGCACGTCGAAGAAGCCGCCGTCGAGGTTGGCTTCGTCGCCCACCGGCATCACGCGCACGAACTGCTCGCCTTCATAGTGCTTGCGATAGATGTCGGCGATCTGCTCCGGCGCGACCTTGCGCGCCAGGCGGTCCGGGTACACCGGCACCGTCACGGCCAGCCCCTTGAGGAAGTTGCCGACGATCGGGTTGAAGATGGGCGCGTGCTCCAGGCCGGTCTGCACGCGCATCTCCGGCAGGTGCTTGTGCGCCAGGCCCAGCGAATAGGGGCGCGGGCTGTTCAGCTTCGGGTTACCGCCGGCTTCGAACTCGGCAATCATCTGCTTGCCGCCGCCGCTGTAGCCGGTCAGCGAGAACGCCGAGACCGGATAGTCGGCCTGCATCACGCCGGCGTCCACCAGCGGGCGCACCGCCAGCACGAAGGCGCTGGCATGGCAGCCCGGCACCGCGATGCGCTTGCTCGCGCGGATCTTCTCGCGCTGGCCGCGCTTGAGTTCCGGCAGGCCGTAGGCCCAGCTGTCGGCGGTGCGGAACGCCGTGCTGGCGTCGATCACGCAGGTATCCGGGTTGGTCACCAGCGACACGGCTTCGCGCGAAGCCACATCGGGCAGGCACAGGAAAGCGACGTCGGCGGCATTGAGGAATCGTGCTCGCTCGGCCGGATCCTTGCGCTTGTCGTCGGCGATACGCAGCAGCTCCACGTCGGAACGGCCGGAGAGATAGTCGAGCAACCGGAGGCCGGTGGTGCCTTCCTGACCATCTACGAACACTTTGAAAACCATGGCGGACTCACTCGGAAATACGAAGGTTCCCATGCCGGAATCGGACGGGAACCAGCATTGTAACTAGGTTGGGATGACGGTGCGGTGTCGATGCGGCGTCCATGCGCGCCCGATGTGGCGGCGCAGCGCGAATCCCTTGATCTCGATAACCTAGTAGGTTAAATTCGCATGGAGAAACATACGCCGCATTGCCGGTTGTCCGTGGTCAGGAGGCTGGTCGAGGCAGACCGGGTTCGCCTGACAGCCTCCGCCGCACGTCATGGCCGCTTGCTCGGATTCGACCGAAACGGCATCGTTGCCGTAGTGGCTTCGCTGACCGAAGCGGACTTTTACAAAAGCATGACGACTTACGCGAATCATGCGGTATGGCAGGACGTCTACCGGCCGGTTACCGCCGCCGGTGCGATCTACCTCAAGCTGACGGTTGCTGATGCGGTGCTGGTCGTCTCGTTCAAGGAGCTGGAATCATGATCTGTCCGGAATGCGGCGCCGCGGAACTGGTACACGACACGCGCGACGTGCCCTATACGTACAAGGGCGAAACCACCGTCATCCCGTCCGTATCCGGCGATTTCTGCCCGGCGTGCGGCGAAATCGTGCTGGACCGGGGGCAGGAGGACCGGTATGGCGAAGCGGTGCTCGCTTTCCACAAGCAGGTCAACGCCGCCATCGTCGACCCCGGCTTCATCGCCGGCGTGCGCAAGCGGCTGGCGCTGGACCAGCGCGAGGCCGCCGAGATCTTCGGCGGCGGCGTCAACGCCTTCTCGCGCTACGAGACCGGCCGGACCAGGCCGCCGCTGGCGCTGGTGAAGCTGCTCAAGCTGCTCGAGCGCCATCCGGAACTGCTCGACGAGGTGCGCGCCGCTTAGGCGTGTGCCGCCGCTCGGTTTCCTACAGCGGGAAGTCGTAGTCGATCGACAGCGGCGCGTGGTCGCTGAATTTCTCGTCCTTGTAGATCGCGGTGGCGCTTGCCGTGTCGGCGATCTTCGGCGTGGCGAGGTGATAATCGATGCGCCAGCCCACGTTCTTCGCGTAGGCCTGGCCGCGGTTGCTCCACCACGTGTACTGCTCGGGCCGCGGGTCGAGCTTGCGGAACACGTCAACGTAGCCGTGCACGTCGAACAGCTCGCCGATCCAGCTGCGCTCTTCCGGCAGGAAGCCCGAGTTCTTCAGGTTGCCCTTCCAGTTCTTGATGTCGATTTCCTTGTGCGCGATATTGACGTCGCCGCACAGCACGATCTCGCGCCCGCTGGCCTTGAGCTGCAGCAGGTGGGGCAGGAAGGCTTCCATGAAGCGGAACTTGGCAAGCTGGCGCTCTTCGCCGCTGGAGCCGGACGGCACATAGACCGAGATCACGGCCAGGTGCGGATACTGCACCTCCACATAGCGGCCTTCGCTGTCGAACTCGGCACAGCCGAAGCCGGTGACCACGCGTTCTGGCTTGTGGCGGGTATAGAGGCCGACGCCGCTATAGCCTTTTTTCTCCGCATAGTGGAAGTAGCCGTGGTAACCGTGCGGCGCGAGGAACGCTTCGGTCATGTCGGCGGCCTGGGCCTTGAGCTCCTGCACGCAGACCATGTCGGCGTCCTGCTTGCCCATCCATTCGAAAAAGCCTTTCTTGGCCGCGGAGCGGATGCCGTTGAGGTTGGCGCTGATAATCCGTAACATCTCGGGAAATTTTGAAATCAGAGAGAAAAGATGACGCAGCAGACGACGCCGCAGCCCGGCGCTGGCGACCTCAGCCAGACTTTCATCCGCTTTGCGCTGGACGCCGGCGTGCTGTCCTTTGGTGAATTCGTGACCAAGGCAGGCCGCAAGTCGCCGTATTTCTTCAACGCGGGCCTGTTCAACCAGGGTGCGATGCTGGGCCAGGTGGCGCAATTCTATGCGAAAACCTTGCTGGCCTCGGGCCTGGACTTCGACGTGCTGTTCGGGCCGGCCTACAAGGGCATCACGCTGGCGTCGGCCACCGCGGTGGCGCTGTCGGGTCTCGGGCGTGACGTGGGCTTCGCTTACAACCGCAAGGAAGCCAAGGACCACGGCGAAGGCGGCACGCTGGTCGGCGCCAGGCTCCAGGGCAAGGTGGTGATCGTCGACGACGTGATCTCGGCCGGCACTTCGGTGCGCGAATCGATGCAGATGATCCGCGCCGCCGGCGCCCAGCCTGCCGCGGTGCTGATCGCGCTGGACCGGATGGAGAAAAGCGGTACCGCGGAACAGGTCGGCACCCATTCCGCAGTGCAGGATGTGCAGCGCGAATATGGCGTTCCCGTCATCTCGATCGCCAGCCTCAAGGACCTGCTCGCCTATCTGGATGCGTCCCGGGATCCCGCGCTGGGCGGCTCGCGCGAGGCCGTTGCTGCCTATCGGCAGCGCTACGGCGTATAGTCTGGGATCTGTTGCCCGCTGCATTGCAAAGCTTTGTCGCATTGCAGCAGACAACGGGAACCGCGCGGAAAATTCGCCGGTCTGACTGATCTCGCTGGCCGGCCGGGATGGCCTTGCCGCCAGCGATTCGCCTTGCCGCCCGGCAAGGCGGCGCAGCATCTCTTCAGGAGGTTAGCTGGCGATGGACATCAAGACGATCCGCGAGCAGGCATTCGCCATGCCGCTTACCAGTCCGGCCTTTCCGATGGGGCCATACCGCTTCATCCATCGGGAATTCTTCATCATCACCTACCGCACCGATCCGGCGCTGCTGCGCGCCGTGGTGCCGGAACCGCTGGAGATCGCCGACGCGGTGGTCAACTACGAGTTCATCCGCATGCCGGACTCCACCGGCTTCGGCGACTACACCGAGTCGGGCCAGGTGATTCCGGTCACCTACCAGGGCAAGCCCGGCACCTACACCCACGCGATGTACCTCGACGACCATCCGCCGCTGGCGGGCGGGCGCGAGCTGTGGGGGTTCCCGAAGAAGCTCGCCAGCCCCAAGCTGGAGACCCACACCGATACCCTGGTCGGCACGCTCGACTACGGCCCGGTGCGCGTGGCCACCGGCACCATGGGCTACAAGCACCACGAGCTGGACAAGGACGCGCTCGGCAAGTCGCTCGCCGCCACGCCCAATTACCTGCTCAAGGTCATTCCGCACGTGGACGGCAGCCCGCGCATCTGCGAGCTGGTCTGCTACTTCCTCCAGGACGTGCAGATGAAGGGCGCCTGGACCGGCCCGGCGGCGCTGTCGCTGTCGCCGCACGCGCTGGCGCCGGTGGCCGCCCTGCCGGTGCTGGAAGTGCTCGGCGCCAAGCACTTCGTGGCCGACCTCACGCTCGGCCTGGGCGAGGTGGTGTTCGACTACCTGGCCTGAGCGGCCCGCGCCCGCCGGCGCGGACGGCCCTGCCCGGGCCCGGCCGTCCGGCGCCCCGCTCTTTTCGACCTTCCGCGCGCCGCGGGCATCGCGCCCGCGGCGACCAACCCGCATCAACCACACACGAGGTGTCTTCATGAAGCTCCAGGGAAAAACCGCCATCGTCACCGGCGCCGCCAGCGGCATCGGCAAAGCCATCGCTGACCTGCTGGCCAAGGAAGGCGCGGCGGTAGCCATCGCCGACCTGAATCTCGAGGCCGCGCAGAAAGCCGCCGCCGACATCGAGGCCGCCGGCGGGCGCGCCATCGCCGTGGCGATGGACGTGACCAACGAGGATGCCGTCAACAACGCCACCGACGAGGTCGCCAAGGTCTTCGGCCATATCGACATCCTGGTCTCGAACGCCGGCATCCAGATCGTCAACCCGATCCAGAACTACGCCTTTTCCGACTGGAAGAAGATGCAGGCCATCCACGTGGACGGCGCCTTCCTCACCACCAAGGCGGCGCTCAAGTACATGTACAAGGACAAGCGCGGCGGTACCGTGATCTACATGGGCTCGGTCCACTCGCACGAAGCCTCGCCGCTGAAATCCGCCTACGTGGCCGCCAAGCACGCGCTGCTCGGGCTGGCGCGCGTGCTGGCCAAGGAAGGCGCGGAATACAACGTGCGCTCGCACGTGATCTGCCCGGGCTTCGTGCGCACGCCGCTGGTCGACAAGCAGATCCCCGAGCAGGCCAAGGAACTGGGCATCAGCGAGGAAGACGTGATCCGCCGCGTGATGCTGGGCGGTACCGTGGACGGCGTCTTCACCACCGTGGACGACGTGGCCCAGACCGCGCTGTTCCTGTGTGCGTTCCCGTCGGCGGCGCTGACCGGGCAGTCGTTCATCGTCAGCCACGGCTGGTACATGCAGTAAACGGGGGCTGCCGGCAGCGCGGCGGTGCCGCCTGCCGGCAGCCACAGGCACGACACCATCAAGGAGAAGCCGTGGCAGGCGCACGTCGGCAGAAGGTGAATACCATGACAGCGAAAGTCGAGAGAAACGGCGCACCCAGCAAAGCGGCGGCCGTGGTGGCCGATCCGGCGGCGCCCGCGGTAAAGCGCGCGGCCGCGAAGGCGAAGACAGCGAAGGAGCCGGAGCCGAATTACCTGCCCCCCGGCGGCTGCGCGCCACCCGATCTCGCGCCGCAGGGCGAGGGCAGCAAACGGGCGGTGCACCACCAGTACACGGTCAGGGCACTGGTGCTGCAGGGCGGCGGCGCGCTCGGCTCCTACCAGGCGGGCGTCTACCAGGGCCTGGCCGAAGCCGGCGTGCAGCCCAACTGGGTGGCGGGCATCTCCATCGGCGCGCTCAACGCCGCGGTGATCGCCGGCAACGCGCCCGAGCGCCGCGTCGAGCAACTGCGCGCCTTCTGGGAGTACATCTGCCGGCAGCCCTGGCTGCCCAACCTGCTGCCGTACGAAATGATTGCCGACAGCGCCACGCACTGGCCCGACCCCGTGCGCGCCTTCTTCGACAGCATCGAGGCGAGCCGCGCCATGCTCGAAGGCCAGCGCGGCTTCTTCCTGCCGCGCCCGTGGCCCACGCTGTTCGATCACCAGGGCGGCCCCGGCAGCGCCAGCTACTACGACACCTCGCCGCTCAAGGCCACGCTGGAGCGTTTCGCCGATTTCGACCGCATCAACCACCATCACAACGAGATGCGCGTGTCGGTGGGCGCGGTCAACGTGCGCACCGGCAACTTTGCCTATTTCGACAACACCCGCCGCAAGCTGTCCGCCGAGCATTTCATGGCCTCGGGCGCCTTGCCGCCAGGCTTTCCCGCGGTGGAGATCGACGGCGAGTTCTACTGGGACGGCGGCCTGGTCTCCAACACGCCGCTGTCCGAAGTGCTCACCGCCCAGCCCCGCCGCGACGCGCTGATCTTCCAGGTCGACCTGTGGAGCGCGCGCGGCAAGCTGCCGCACAACCTGCTGGACGTGGCCGAGCGCCAGAAGGACATCCAGTACTCCAGCCGCACCCGCACCATCACCGACTACATGGGCGAGCAGCAGAACTACCGCCGCATGCTCAGCGAAGTGATGGCGCTGGTGCCGCAGGCACAGCGCGACAACGACTGGTACCGCAAAGCCGCCGAATACGCCTGCGACGCGCGGCGCAACGTGATTCAGCTCATCTACCGGGACAAGACGTTCGAGGGCACCGCCAAGGATTACCAGTTCGGGTTACTGACCATGAACGAGCACTGGACTAGCGGGCTGGACGATATCCGGGAGACGTTGAAGCATCCGGAATGGCTGGCCATGCCTACGCATGAGAGGCCGTTCGTTACGCATGATATTCATCGGGGGAATGGGGGGAAGTGATTTTGGATTTGGGTGTGATTGGCTTAATCTGGCGCTTGTGAGAGAGTCTGCTTGTCTCTGTGGGCCTGGCGGCTTGGGCTTGGTAGCCCATTCGCGCACATGTAAGTGTCACTTTTCTTTTCTCGAAAAGAAAAGTAACCAAAAGAAAGCGATTCTTGCAGAAGGCTGGGCGCTCAGACTTTAAATCTGATTTGGGTTTCGTGGTGGGCGCGTTGGCTTCGATGAGACTGCTGACGCTACCGGTTTGCTCGCCTGCGGCGTCGCGGGTGGTGTTCGATTCGCGGTGAAGCTGCATGATGGCGTAGGCCCCGGTGGTTCAAGCTGCTGCCGCGACCGGAGCGGATGGGCACGTCATAGGCGCCGCGCCGGTTTCGTGGTGGGCACGGTGGCCCCATTGAACGTAGCCCCATACACCCGCGCCCCGGTCCACCACGCCCACCACGAAACCACGAGGTTGCTACGTCGTGGGGATCCGAGCCGGTAACGGCAGATGGCCGAACAAGCAGTGCGTCCGCCATCATAGGTCTGACTCCGAGACCACTGCCGCCAGCAAGATCGTGGTGGGCCGCATCGGTAACGGCAGGATGCCAGCAGAACCACGAACCCCACCACGAAACCACGAACAATAAGAAAATCCAACGTTTCTGCCTCTGCCGGCCAGGCAGTCCGCTTTCTTTGCCTACTTTCTTTTCGGAAAAAAGAAAGTAGGTCGCTCCGGGGGAGCGAAAGCCTTTGACTTTGATTTTAAGACTTTGACTTTGAAGTTTAATTAAATATAAATATCCAAAATAATTTTTTGAAGATATAAAATAAAAAATCAAACAACCTTCAATTTCCCTAATCCAGGATCCCCGGCCGGATAAACCGGCTTCAACCTGGAAAAAACATCAAACACAATCTCCGCCACCATCAAATTCCGATGCGTCTTCGAATCCGCCGGCACGATATACCATGGCGCCTCCGGCGTGCTGGTGGCGGCAATCGCCGCCTCGTAAGCCGTCATGTAGCTCTTCCAGTACTGCCGCTCCTCCAGGTCCCTGGGATCGAACTTCCAGTGTTTCTGCGGATCGGCCAGGCGCGCTTCCAGGCGGGATTTCTGTTCGTCCTTGGAAATATGCAGGAAGCACTTGACGATGGTGGTCCCGGTTTCCATCAGCAGGGTCTCGAAGGCGCGCAGCTGCTTGTAGCGCCGCTCGCATTCGTCTTCGTCGATCCACTCGTGCACGCGCGTGATCAGCACGTCTTCGTAGTGGCTGCGGTTGAATACCACGATCTCGCCGGCGCGCGGGACCTGGGCGTGGATGCGCCACAGGTAGTCGTGCGCGAGTTCTTCGGCGGTGGGGGATTTGAAGCTGACCACGCGGATGCCCAGCGGGTCGAAGCTGCGGAAGACGCCGCGCACGGTGCCGTCCTTGCCGCTGGTGTCCATGCCTTGCAGCACGATCAGCAGCTTGCGCTTGTGCTCGGCGTAGAAGATGTCCTGCTGCAGGTCGAGCTTGGTGCTCAGTTCGGCGATGCGGGCCTGGTCGGCGGCCTTGTCGCCGCTGGAGAGGGGCTTGGCGCCGGGGTTGAAATCGGCAAGGCGGAAGTTCTTGCCGGAGGTGATGCAGAAATCGGCGAGCGGCATTGGCACTCCATCGAGGGCGCGGCCTGTACCGGCCGCAGGCCTCTATGGTCAGCCCGGCAGCCGCTCCAGGTCAATGCTGCCTTCGAACACGGTGGTGGCGGGGCCGGTCATGCGCACCGGCTGGCCTTCGCCGTCCCAGGCGATGGTGAGGTCGCCGCCGTGGGTATGCACCACCACCGGCGAGTCCAGCAGGCCGCGGCGGATGCCGGCCACCACCGCCGCGCAGGCGCCCGTGCCGCAGGCCAGCGTCTCGCCGGCGCCGCGCTCGAACACGCGCAGGCGCACGGTGTGGCGTTGCAGCACCTGCATGAAGCCGGCGTTGACGCGGTTGGGGAAGCTGGCGTGATGCTCGATGATGGGGCCGTCCTGCAGCACCGGGAAGGCCTCGGTGTCGTCCACCACCTGCACCGCGTGCGGGTTGCCCATCGACACGGCGGAGATCCATGCCGTGCGGCCGTTGACCTCGAGGCCGTACAGCGTGTCGCGGCCTTCGGCGCGGGTGGGCAGGCCGTCGGGGCGGAACGGCACGCGGGCCGGCTCGAGCTCGGGCGCGCCCATGTCGACCGTGACCTGGCCGTCGTCCTGCAGCGTCAGCGTGATCACGCCGTTCATCACTTCCACGCGCACCGAGCGCTTGTCGGTCAGGCCGCGGTCGGTGACGAAGCGCACGAAGCAGCGCGCGCCGTTGCCGCAATGCTCGACCTCGCCGCCGTCGGCGTTGAAGATGCGGTAGCGGAAGTCGACATCGTCGCGGGTGGGCTTCTCGACCACCAGGATCTGGTCCGCGCCCACGCCGAAATGCCGGCTGGCGAGCGCGCGCCACTGCGCGGGCGTCAGGTTCAGGGTCTGGTTGATGCCGTCGAGCACGACGAAGTCGTTGCCGGCGCCATGCATCTTGGTGAACTGGAGTTTCATGGTGCGATTGTATGCCTTGCCGGGCGCGCATGCAGGGCGCGCCGCGGGCGGTGTCAGCGGCGTCGGTAGTGTCAGTAGATCTCGGGCTCGCCGGGCGGGCGGTGCTTGAAGCGCTTGTGCACCCAGTAATACTCGGCGATGCGCGGGCGGATGCAGTCTTCGAAGAAGGCGTTCATGCGCCGCGTGTCGTCGGTCACGCTGTCGCCGGGATAGTCTTCCCAGGCGGGCAGGACGTGCAGCACGTAGCCCTGATAGTCGGGCAGCATCTCGGTATAGATCGGCACCACCTTGGCGCCGGTCAGCCGCGCCAGGCGCGACACCGAGGTCAGCGTCAGGGCCTGCACGCCGAAGAAGGGCACGAACTCGGAATCGCGCTCGCCGAAATCCATGTCGGCGATCAGCTGGAGCGCCTCGCCCTTGCGCAGGCAGCGGATGATGTCGCGCGCGCTGTCGTTGCGGGCGATCATGTTGGCGCCGAAGCGCCCGCGCGCATGCTTGAGGAAGCCGTCGAACAGGTCGTTCTTCTGCTTGGTGTAGAGCGAGGCGCCCGAGCGGCCCACGTGGTCGCGCAGGTGGATGGTCAGGCGGATCGCGCCGGCTTCCACGCCGGACAGGTGCAGCGTGACCAGGATGTGCGGCTTGCCGTCGAGCGCCACCAGGTCGGCGTGGTCTTCGATGCGGACCCAGCGGCGCATCTGCTTCTCGCTGCCGGTCCAGAAGATGCCGCGCTCGGCAAAGCTGCGGAACACCGTGCGGAAGGTCTGGCGCGACAGCGCCCCGATCTCGGCCTCGCTGCGCTCCGGGAAGCTCAGGCGCAGGTTGGTCTGCACCACGCCGCGGCGGCTGCTCGGAAACAGGTAGAGCAGGCTGCCCAGCGCTTCGCCGAAGCGCGCCACCAGCGGATAGGGCAATTTGCCCAGCACGGTCAGCAGGGCAATGCCCAGCCAGGTAAAGATACGGCTCATCTGTTCTAGTTGGGAAGCGGCGCCGGTGCGGGAGGAGCCTCGGCGCCGCGCGGTTGCTTGTATCGGTTGTAGCCCCACAGGTACTGGGTGGGCGCGGCGGCGACCAGGTCTTCGATGGCCTGGTTCAGCACGGCGGCAGCGGCGGCAGGATCGGCCGGCAGCGGCTCCTCGATCACCTGCATATGGCCGCGGAAGCCGGCGCCGCGCGGCAGGCGCTCGGCGAAGATCGCCGCGATGGGCGAGCCGGTGTGCTGCTGCAGGCGCTGCACCAGGGTCATGGTGTAGGCGGGCCTGCCGAAGAACGGCGCCCACGCGCCTTCGCCGCCGGGCGGCACCTGGTCCGGCAGGATGCCGACGGCCTCGCCGCGCTTGAGCGCCTTGAGCAGCATGCGCACGCCGCGCGGCTCCGCCGGCGCCATCGCCAGATTATGGCGCGTGCGCATCTTCAGGATCCACGCGCGCAGCCAGGGCTGGTGCGGCGGCTTGTAGAGGGCGGTGACCGGATGCTTCAGCGCGAATGCCTGGGGCAGCACTTCGAAGCAGCCCAGGTGCGGCACCAGGATGATCAGCCCGCGGCCCTGCGCCATCAGGCGGTCCAGTTCCGGCCACAGCGGCCCGGCAAAGCCGTACATGCGCCCGGGCGGATTGCGGCGGCACCAGAAGTACGGCATTTCCAGGATCATGCGGCCGGTCGCGCGCGCGGCCTCGGCCAGCGTGGCCGCGTCCGCGCGCGGATAGGCCTGGCGCAGGTGGGCGGTCAGCCGGGTGCCGTAGCGTCCCGGCAGGCGCGCCGCCAGCAGGCCGAGCGTGCCGCCGGTGGCGTGCAGCCACGACAGCGGCAAGCGGGAAATCAGCCAGAACAACAGGGTCATCGGATCGCGCTCAGCGGCATGGTGGCCGGGTAAGTGATTTATGTTTTTGCCCGGCGGCGCCGTTATTGGGGCAATCGAAACGAGACGGGCGGGGTGTTTCCGGGCCTGTCTCGGTGCCTGCCCTGTCCGCGCCGCCGCCGCGGCCGGCAGTCCGGCCGCATCCGTCCGGCAATGGCCGCGGCAGCACCGCACAGGCAACCCCGGAGGCAGTGGGGGTTGCTGCACAGCGGCCGGCAGGCGCGTATAATAACGCGTATCGCCGAGTTAACTGACAACTTGCGGGGCGATACCGTTCTACCGGAACGGCGTGAAAATACCGCTAAAGCGTCGCCGCCCGGGCTGGATAGGTTGGCGCGCAATAGCCAACCTGGAGAAAAAGTTCGTGGCAAACGACTTCCTGTTCACTTCGGAATCCGTCTCCGAAGGCCATCCCGATAAGGTCGCTGACCAGATTTCCGACGCAGTCCTGGACGCCATCCTGTCCCAGGACAAGTACGCGCGCGTGGCGGCCGAGACGCTTTGCAACACCGGGCTGGTGGTCCTCGCCGGGGAAATCACCACGACCGCCAACGTCGACTACATCCAAGTCGCACGCGACACCATCAAGCGCATCGGCTACGACAACACCGACTACGGCATCGACTACAAGGGCTGCGCCGTGCTGGTCGCCTACGACAAGCAGTCGCCCGACATCGCCCAGGGCGTGGACCGCGCCTCCGACGACTACCTGAACCAGGGCGCCGGCGACCAGGGCCTGATGTTCGGCTACGCCTGCGACGAGACGCCGGAGCTGATGCCCTTCCCGATCTATTACTCGCACCGCCTGGTCGAGCGCCAGTCGCAGCTGCGCCGCGACGGCCGCCTGCCCTGGCTGCGCCCGGACGCCAAGTCCCAGGTGACCGTGCGCTACGTCGACGGCCGCCCGCACAGCGTGGACACCGTGGTGCTGTCGACCCAGCACGCGCCGGACATCAGCCAGGCGCAGATCCGCGAAGCCGTGATCGAGGAAATCATCAAGCCGGTGCTGCCGGCCGCGATGCTCAAGGACACCAAGTACCTGGTCAACCCGACCGGCCGCTTCGTCATTGGCGGCCCGCAGGGCGATTGCGGCCTGACCGGGCGCAAGATCATCGTCGACACCTACGGCGGCGCTTCGCCGCACGGTGGCGGCGCGTTCTCGGGCAAGGATCCGTCCAAGGTCGACCGCTCGGCCGCCTATGCCGCGCGCTACGTCGCCAAGAACGTGGTTGCCGCCGGCCTGGCGCGCCAGTGCCAGGTGCAGGTCAGCTACGCCATCGGCGTGGCCCGCCCGATCAACGTGACCGTGTACACGGAAGGCACCGGCAAGATCTCCGACGAGGCGATCGCCGCGCTGGTGCAGGAGCATTTCGACCTGCGCCCGAAGGGCATCGTGCAGATGCTGGACCTGCTGCGCCCGATCTACGAGAAGACCGCCGCCTACGGCCACTTCGGCCGCGAAGAGCCGGAGTTCTCGTGGGAAGCCACCGACAAGGCCGCCGCGCTGCGCGCCGCCGCCGGCCTGTAAGGCTCGCGCCCGCCGCCAGGAACGCCGCCTCCGGGCGGCGTTTTTTTTTGCGCCTGCGGCCTTTGTCGAAGATCAAGCGCGGCCCGGGCCGGGATGGCGCGCCGGGCCCGCGCGGGTAGAATCGCGGGATCGCGAGGCCGCACGGCAAGTAGCGCCTCGTTATCTCGCCGAAGCCCGCCGGAGCCTGCTGGAGTTCCGCCGGCGCCCGCATACCGAGGATGCCCATGTCACAAGATTCGACCCATTCGACGCTCGCGCCGGCCGCCTCCGGCCCGGCCGCCATGCCCGGCGCGGATGGCCCCGCCTTCAACCTGATCCGCACCCAGCCCTACACCGACTGGGCGCCGCAGGTCGATGCCGCCACCGCGGCCGGGCTGCGCCAGCAGCTCGAGCAGGGCGCGGTGCTGTACTTCCCGCAGCTGCATTTCAGATTCGAGCCCGGCGAGGAACGCTTTCTCGACAGCCGCTGGTCGGACGGCAAGTCCAAGAACATCAACCTGCGCGCCGGCGACCAGGCCGTGCGCGGCGCCCAGGGCGGCGAGCAGGACCTCAAGGACCTCTACCGCCTGATCCGCCGCTATGCCGAGTCCAGCGAAAAGCTGGTGCTGAGCCTGTTCCCGGAATATGGCCCGCACATGGTGCGCGCCGGCACTTCGCTGCGCCCGAGCGAAATCGCCGGCCGGCCGGTGAGCTGGCGCAAGGACGATACCCGCCTGCATGTGGATTCCTTCCCGTCCAACCCGTTGCTGGGCCAGCGCCTGCTGCGCGTGTTCCACAACATCGATCCGCAGGCGCCGCGCGTGTGGCGCGTGGGCGAGCCGTTCGGCGATTTCGCGCGCCGCTTCGTGCCGCAGACCAAGGGCATGTGGCCGGGCCAGGCGCGCCTGATGGAACTGCTGCGCATCACCAAGCGCCGCCGCTCGGAGTATGACCACCGCATGCTGCAGCTGCATGACCTCGCCAAGGCCGACCTGGCCTACCAGGCCAATGTGCCGCAGCAGGAATTCCAGTTCCCGCCGGGCTCCACCTGGATCGTGTTCAGCGACCAGGTATTGCACGCCGCCATGCGCGGGCGGGCCATGATGGAGCAGACCTACTATCTGTCGCCGAAGGCCATCAGCGATCACACGCACTCGCCGGAGGCGGTGCTGTCGCGCATGCTGGGCCGGCCGATGCTGGCGTCCTGAGGCGGCCCGGCCGCCTCAGCGCAGCAGCATCCGGATCATCGTCTCGAAGCGCCTGCCGTACGGCGGCTTCAGCAGCCCGGCGCCATTGAGCGCCGACTGCCGGAAGATCGGCTTGAGCTTGGAGAAGGTCTCGAACCCCGCCTTGCCGTGGTACGCGCCCATGCCGCTGGGCCCCACGCCGCCGAACGGCAGGTCTTCCTGGGCGATGTGCAGCAGCGTCTCGTTGATGCTGACGCCGCCCGCCACGGTCTGCGCCATCACGCGGCCGATCGCGCCGCGGTTGCGCTCGAACAGGTACAGCGCCAGCGGCCGCGGCCGCGCGTTGACGTAGGCGATCGCGTCTTCCAGCGAACGGTAGGTCACCAGCGGCAGCACCGGGCCGAAGATTTCCTCGCGCATCACGGTGGCGTCCTCGGGCACGTCCAGCAGCAGCACCGGCGCCAGCCGGCGGCGCTGCGGGTCCGATGCGGCCTGCGTCAGCGGCACCGCGCGCGCGCCCGCGCGCACGGCCTCGCCGACCAGGCCGTCGAGCCGGCCGAAATGGCGCGCGCTGATGATGGTGGTGTAGTCGGGATTGGCGCCCAGGTCCGGATAGAGCCGGCCGGCGCAGGCGCGCGCCGATTCGACGAAGTGATCGCGCATCGTCTCGGGCAGCAGCACGTAGTCGGGCGCGATGCAGGTCTGGCCGGCGTTGAGCAGCTTGCCGACCAGGATGCGCTCCACCGCCCGCTCCAGGTCGGCGCCGGGACCGAGGATGGCGGGCGACTTGCCGCCCAGCTCCAGCGTCACCGGCGTCAGGTTGTCGGCTGCCGCGCGCATCACATGGTGGCCGACCTGGGTCGAGCCGGTAAACAGCAGGTGGTCGAAGGGCAGGGCGGAGAAGGTGCTTGCCACCTGCGCGTCGCCGTTGACCACGGTGACCTCGTCGGCGGCGAAAGCCTGCTGCGCCAGCGTGGCGAACAGCGCGGCAAAGCGCGGCGTGTATTCGGAGAGCTTGACCATGGCGCGGTTGCCCGCGGCCAGCGCGCCCGCGAGCGGGCCGATGGTCAGGTACAGCGGGTAGTTCCACGGCACCACGATGCCGATCACGCCCAGCGGCTGCGGCATCAGGCGCGAGGTGGCGGGCCTGAACCAGATCCCCGTGCGCGCGCGCCGCACCCGCATCCAGCGCTTGCCGTGGCGCAGCGCGTCGTCGATGCCGGCCACGCTGGGGAAGATCTCCAGCAGCGCGGTCTCCTGGCGCGAGCGGTTGCCGAAATCCGCGCTGATGGCGGCGGCGATCTCGTCCCGGTGCTCCGTGACCAGGCGGCGCAGGCGGCGCAGGCGGTCGGCGCGCACGTCCCAGGCGGGCGCCTGGTCGCTGCGCGAAGCGGCGCGCATGGCGCCGAACACGGACGACATCTCGGGCACTTCTCTCATATCGCGTCTCCGGGGGCCGTGCGCTGCCCTTGGCGCGCATGGCGTTATCGATGTCCGCACCATATGCCATGCCGCTCCCTTTCACAATGGCGGCGCACCTCCAGGGCATGGCGCTTCAAACGTGCGTTCCAGCGGGCGCGCCGCGGCCCGCTTCCCGCCCGCGCGCATGCCTTTTCCCGGTGCGCCGGAGCGGCCTGGGCGGTCCCCGCGTCGTCCTTTTCACCCTCCCCGCAAAGCGCCTACACTGGTTTTCAGAGCGCAGCGGGGACCGCCGCGGCGGGCGCGGCAACGCCGGCGCGGCGGCCTCCGGCCACGCGGGGAGACAGATGGAAACCACCTTTGACTATCTCGTCGTCGGCGGCGGTTCGGCCGGCTGCGCCCTGGCCGGGCGCCTGGCCGAAAGCGGCAGCGACAGCGTGGCGGTGCTCGAGGCCGGCGGCCACGATCACCACGTGCTGGTCTCCACGCCGGCCGGCGTCGCCGCCCTGCTGCCGCGCGCCGGCAGCCGCAACTATGGCTACCGCACCGTGCCGCAGCCCGGCCTTGACGGGCGCCGCGGCTACCAGCCGCGCGGGCGCGGGCTGGGCGGCAGCTCGTCGCTCAACGCCATGATCTACACGCGCGGCCGCCCGTCCGACTACGACGGCTGGGCCGCGGCAGGCTGCGACGGCTGGGCCTGGGACGACGTCCTGCCGTATTTCCGCCGCGCCGAATGCAACGAACGCCTGGCCGGGCGCGACGACGATCCGCTGCACGGCGCCAGCGGCCCGCTCCACGTGTCGGACCTGCGCACGCCGAATCCTTTCGGGCAGCGTTTCATCGAGGCCGCGCAGCAGGCCGGCTACCGCCGCAACGACGATTTCAACGGCTTGGAGCAGGAAGGGGCCGGCTGGTACCAGGTGACCCAGCATGGCGGCGAGCGCTGGAACGCCGCGCGCGCCTACCTGCACCGCGGCGACGGCAGCGGCGAGAGCCGCGCCAACCTGCACGTGGTGACCGGCGCGCAGGTGCTGCGCATCGAATTCGAAGGCCGCCACGCGGTGGGCGTGACGGTGCGGCTGGACGGGCGCGAGCTACTGCTGCGCGCGCGCCGCGAGGTGATCGTCTCGGCCGGCGCGTTCGGCTCGCCGCAGTTGCTGATGGTGTCGGGCGTGGGCCCGGGCGCGCAGCTGCGCGAACTGGGCATCCCGGTGGTGCATCACCTGCCGGGCGTGGGCGCGAACCTGCAGGACCATATCGACGTCGTGCTGCACAAGCGCGTGGCGGCGTCGGAGCTGTTCGGCGTGTCGGTGGGCGGCGCCTTGCGCCTGCTGGCCGAGATGCTGCGCTACCGGCGCGACCGCACCGGCATGCTGACCTCCAACTTCGCCGAGGCCGGCGCTTTCCTCAAGAGCCGGCCCGAGCTGGACGAGCCGGACCTGCAGCTGCATTTCGTGGTCGGCATGGCCGACGACCACATGCGCCGCCTGCGCTTCGGCCATGGCTATTCGTGTCACGTGTGCGTGCTGCGCCCGCGCAGCCGCGGCGAAGTCAGGCTGGCCTCGCCCGACATCCGCGAGGCTCCGCTGATCGACCCGCGCTTCCTGTCCGACCCGCGCGACCTCGACGACCTCGTGGCGGGCGTGCGCATCGTGCGCCGCATCCTGGCCCAGCCGCAACTGGCGGCGTTCGGCGGCAAGGAACTCTATTCCGCGCACCTGCAGGCCGACGGCAGCGACGATGCCGCCATCCGCGCCATGATCCGCGAGCGTGCCGACACTATCTACCATCCGGCCGGCACCTGCCGCATGGGCATGGACGAAGGTGCGGTGGTCGACCCGCAACTGCGCGTGCGCGGCGTGGAGGGCCTGCGCGTGGTGGACGCGTCGATCATGCCGGCGCTGGTCGGCGGCAACACCAATGCGCCGTCCGTCATGATCGGCGAGCGCGCGCACGACCTGATCCGCCACGGCCCGCGCGTGGTGCTGCGCCTGGCCGAGATACTGGCGGTGTAGCCGGCCCCGCGAATGCTGAGTGTCGTCTCCCCCCTCCCGCCAGCGGGAGAGGAGAGCGAATCTTCGGCGCGCCGAGCGATAGCGCCGCGCCGTTCAGGCCCCGGCCAGCCGGAACGTCGAGACCGTGTCGCGCAGCTTGCCGGCCTGGTCGTCCAGCGACTGCGCCGCGGCGGCGGCCTGTTCCACCAGCGCCGCGTTCTGCTGCGTGACCTGGTCCATCTGGCCGACCGCCTGGTTGACCTGCTCGATCCCCGCGCTCTGCTCGTCCGACGCGGCGGCGATCTCGCCGATGATGTCGGACACGCGCTTCACGGCCTGCCGCACGTCGTCCATGGTCTTGCCGGCGTCCTGTGCCTGCGTGGAGCCGGCGCGCACGGTGCCGGCCGATTCGTCGATCAGGTCCTTGATTTCGCGGGCCGCGCTGGACGAGCGCTGCGCCAGGCTGCGCACCTCGCCCGCCACCACCGCGAAGCCGCGGCCCTGCTCGCCCGCGCGCGCGGCCTCCACCGCCGCGTTGAGCGCCAGGATATTGGTCTGGAACGCGATGCCCTCGATCAGGCTGGTGATTTCGGCGATGCGGCCGGAGCTGGCCGCGATCGCGCCCATGGTCTGCACCACCTGCTGCACGGCGTGGCTGCCCTGTTCGGCCACGCTGGCCGCGTCGCCGGCCAGGCCGCTGGCCTGGCGCGCGTTGTCGGCGTTCTGCCGCACGGTGGTGGTGAGCTGCTCCATGCTCGAGGCGGTTTCCTCCAGCGAGGCGGCCTGCTGCTCGGTGCGCGCCGACAGGTCGGTATTGCCCGCCGCGATCTGGCGCGCGGCCACGCCCACCGACTCGGTCGACTCGCGCACCTCGCGCATGGCGCCGCCGACCCGCCCGAGCAGGCGGTTGAAGGCGGCCGCGGTGCGCCCGATCTCGTCCATGCGCCCGACTGGTGCGCGGCGCTCCAGGTCGAGGCTGTCGCTGACGTATTCCAGGGTCTGTTCGATCTCGGCCAGGCTGCCGCGGATGCGGCGGTACAGGGTCGCCGCCAGCACGGCCGTGACCAGCACGGCCACCGCGATCAGGGCGGAGAACACCTGGACCGCGGTGCGGTAGTGCGCGCGGTTGTCCACCACGGCCTGCTCGCCCAGGTCGCTGTTGTAGGCGATATGCGCGTCGAGCGCCTTGCGCAGGGCGAGCGAAGCCTGGTGCAGCTCGCCGGACACCAGCATGTCGTGGACGGCCTGGTAGTCGTTGGCCTGGGATTTCTCCAGCAGCGCGGGCCGGGCGTCGCGGTAGCGCTTGAAGGCGGCGCGGTCTGCCTCGAGCAGCTTGCGGTCGGTGTCGTCGCTGATGTCGTCGCGCGCGTACCTGGCGGCGGTGGCTTCGAACCTTTCGTCGGCCCGCGCCAGCGCTTCCTCGTTCTCCGTCTTTGCCTTGAGGTCGTCGCTCATGGCGTGCTGGTACAGCGAGATGCGCATGGCATTCACGGTGTCCTTGAGGTCGCCGAGCGTGCGCACGCTGCCCAGCGTGTTGTCGTTGAAGTATTCGAAGCGCTGTTCGGACTGGCGGAGCTGCCAGATGCCGCCGAGGCCCACTACCAGCAGGGCGGCCACGGCCAGGGAAAGGGAAAGCAGCAGGCGTTGGCTGATGTTCATGTCGGGATCGGGAAATTCCCGCCGGGGGCGGGGCATGCCACTAAATCGAGAAAGGTGACCGGAAGGCACTTTCAAAGCGAAATGCGTGCCATGCGGGCATGATCTCGGGGATGGCATGTTTACGGCAGGCATCCCGGCACCTGTAGCGGCGCCGGGAGAATATTTCCCCAGCTTTTCCCCGAAGTGGCGGACCGGACAGCGGAAGGCGAAACTCAGGCCGGCCAGGCGCGCGCCGCCACGCGCGCCAGCGACGCCGCGTCACCTTCCAGCGTGCCGAACACCCGGCCGTGCTGGCGCCCGAGGCGGCTTGCGACGAAGCGCCCGGCGTCCTCGGCGTCGGCATGCCCGAGCATCAGCGCCGCCTGCGCCGTCAGTACCAGGCCCTGCGCAAAACGGCGCGCGCCGGCCTCGAGGTGCTCGGGCGCGTCGCGCAGCATCGCCTGCAGCGAGGCCAGCTCGGCGCGCACCGCGGGATGCCCGCCGGCGCGCTGCGCCAGGTCCTGCAGCAGCCGGGCGCCGTCCTCCGGGTTGCGCTGCAGCGCGCGCAGCACGTCCAGGCACATGATGTTGCCCGAGCCTTCCCAGATCGAGTTGACCGGGGCCTCCCGATACAGCCGCGCCATCGGCCCTTCCTCCACGTAGCCGTTGCCGCCCCACACCTCCATCGCCTCGCCGGTGACCTCGATGGCGCGCTTGCAGATCCAGAACTTGGCCGCCGGCGTGACGATGCGCTTCCAGGCGGCCGCCAGCGGGTCGGCGTCGGCGCGCTCGAAGGCATGCGCCAGCTCCATCATCAGCAGCGTCGCGCCCTGGCTTTCCAGCGCCAGGTCGGCCAGCACGTTGCGCATCAGCGGCTGCTCCGCCAGCAGGTGGCCGAAGGCCATGCGGTGGCGCGCGTGGTGGAGCGCCTGCACCAGCGCGGCGCGGATGATGGCGGCGCTGCCGATCACGCAGTCGAGCCGGGTATGGGTGGCCATCTCGATGATGGTCGGGATGCCGCGGCCCTCCTCGCCGACCAGGATGCCGGTGGCGCCGCGGAACTCCACCTCGCTGCTGGCGTTGGAGCGGTTGCCCAGCTTGTCCTTGAGGCGCTGGATCTGCACCGGGTTCTTGCTGCCGTCGTCGCGAAAGCGCGGCACGAAGAAGCACGACAGCGGCCCGTCCTCGGCGCCCATGCGCGCCACCACCAGGTGCGCGTCGCACATCGGCGCGGAGAAGAACCACTTGTGCCCGGTCAGCTCGTACTCGGCGCCGCGCCCCTCGCCGCGCACGGCGCGCGCCACCGTGGTGTTGCTGCGCACGTCCGAGCCGCCCTGCTTCTCCGTCATGCCCATGCCGATCATGACCGCGCGCTTGTCGCGCCACGGCAGGTCGCGCGCGTCGTGCTCGGCGGCGAACAGCTTCGGCCCCAGCTCGGCGAACAGCGCCGGCTCCTTCTGCAGCACCGGGATGCAGGCGAAGGTCATGGTCGGCGGGCACAGCGAGCCCGATTCGGCCTGTGCCTGCAGGTAATAGCCCGCCGCGCGCGCCACCCAGGCGCCCTCGCGCGGCTGCGCGAACGGCAGCGCCTGCAATTGCTGGCCGCGCAGCAGGCCCAGCAGCTCGTGCCACGCGGCGGGGAACGCCACTTCGTCGATGCGCTCGCCGGTGCGGCTGTGCGTGTGCAGCTCCGGCGAGTGGCGGTTCGCCTCGGCCGCCCAGCGCTGCACGTCGGCCTGCCCCAGGCGCGCGCCGAACGCGTCGAGCGCGCCGGCATGCCAGCTGCCGCCCAGGCGCTCCAGCGCCGCGCGCAGGGCCGGATCGCCGGCGAACAGGTTGTAGCCGGCAAGGTCCGGCACCTGGTTGAACACGCGATGGGTGGCGGCTTCGGTCATGCGGTCTCCTGGAATGTGCGTGGTGTCGTCTTGTTTTGTCTTGTTTCCTGCATGGTAGAGCAAGGCGCGCGTTATGTGACGGCGGGGCAGGGCCGGCCGGTGTGGTGCCCGGGCCCCACGGCGCCCCGCCGCGTCTTGCCGCGCTGCAGCAAGCGCCGGCCCTGACTCGCGCGCACGGCTGTCCAGATTGAAACAAGGGTGGTCAAGCCCTGGCCCTTGTGCTTAAATTCACCCCGTTGGATGAAACAGGGGTGCCGTACGGATGGGCCGTGCGGCTGAGAGAGTCCCTTCGAACCCGATCCGGCTAGTACCGGCGTGGGAAGTTTCATGACTACCGAACAGCTCCTGCCTCCAGCGAGGCACATGACCCGGCCATCGCGCCCCGTCCATGCTCAGGGCTCCTGGTTTCGTCCATCCCCGCAAGAGAGAGGACGATACCCATGGCCCGCACAAACTCCGCCCCCGCCGCTTCCTTCGAGTCGCTCGAGACCGATCTCGACAAGAAGTTCGCCTACCCCGCTTCCAGCAAGACCTACCTGACCGGCAGCCGCCCCGACATCCGCGTGCCGCTGCGCACGATCCTGCAGACTTCCACGCGCACGGACAAGGGCGAGATGTCCAATCCGCCGATTCCCGTGTACGACACCTCGGGCCCGTACAGCGACCCGGACGTGCACATCGACCTGAAGGCCGGCCTGCCGTCGGTGCGCGGCAAGTGGATCGAAGAGCGCGGCGACACCGAAGTGCTGCCGGGCCTGTCGTCCGAATACGGCCTGGCGCGCGCCGCCGACCCGGCCACCGCCCACCTGCGCTTTGCCCAGCTGACCAACCCGCGCCGCGCCAAGGCCGGCGCCAACGTGTCGCAGATGCACTATGCGCGCCAGGGCATCATCACGCCCGAGATGGAATACGTGGCGCTGCGCGAGTCGCTGAACCTGCAGGCGCTGTACGACAAGCCCGAGTACAAGGCGCTGCTGCGCCAGCACCCGGGCAACGCGCTGGGCGCCGCGCTGCCGCTGCGCCCCGAGGACATGACGCCGGAATTCGTGCGCCGCGAGATCGCCGCCGGCCGCGCCATCATTCCCGCCAACATCAACCACACCGAGCTGGAGCCGATGGCGATCGGGCGCAATTTCCGCGTCAAGATCAACGGCAACCTGGGCAACTCGGCGGTGACCTCGTCGCTGGCCGAGGAAGTGGAAAAGATGGTGTGGTCGATCCGCTGGGGCGCCGACACCATCATGGACCTGTCCACCGGCAAGCACATCCACGAAACCCGTGAATGGATCCTGCGCAATTCGCCGGTGCCGATCGGCACGGTGCCCATCTACCAGGCGCTGGACAAGACCGGCGGCATCGCCGAGGACCTGACCTGGGAGATGTTCCGCGACACGCTGATCGAGCAGGCCGAGCAGGGCGTCGACTACTTCACCATCCACGCCGGCGTGCTGCTGCGCTACGTGCCGATGACCGCCGACCGCGTCACCGGCATCGTCTCGCGCGGCGGCTCGATCATGGCCAAGTGGTGCCTGGCGCATCACAAGGAAAACTTCCTGTACACGCACTTCGACGAGATCTGCGAAATCATGAAGGCCTACGACGTCTCGTTCAGCCTCGGCGACGGCCTGCGCCCGGGCTGCATCGCGGACTCCAACGACGACGCCCAGTTCGGCGAGCTGCGCACGCTCGGCGAGCTGACCGCCAAGGCCTGGAAGCACGACGTGCAGGTCATGATCGAAGGCCCGGGCCACGTGCCGCTGCAGCGCATCCAGGCCAACATGGACGAGGAGCTCAAGCACTGCTACGAGGCGCCGTTCTACACGCTCGGACCGCTGGTGACCGACATCGCCCCCGGCTACGACCACATCACCAGCGGCATCGGCGCGGCCAACATCGGCTGGATGGGCACGGCCATGCTGTGCTACGTCACGCCCAAGGAACACCTGGGCCTGCCCGACAAGGAGGACGTGCGCGAAGGCATCATCACCTACAAGATCGCCGCCCACGCGGCCGACCTTGCCAAGGGCTGGCCGGGCGCGCAGCTGCGCGACAACGCGCTGTCCAAGGCGCGCTTCGAGTTCCGCTGGGAAGACCAGTTCAACCTCGGCCTGGACCCGGAGCGCGCGCGCTCGTTCCACGACGCCACGCTGCCGGCCGAAGGCGCCAAGATCGCCCACTTCTGCTCGATGTGCGGTCCCAAGTTCTGCTCGATGAAGATCACGCAGGAAGTGCGCGACTACGCTGCCTCGCTCAAGCCGGAAGCCGAGAAGGGCATGCAGGAAAAGTCGATCGAGTTCGTCAAGAGCGGCAGCAAGATCTACTCGTGAGGCAGGGGCGCGGCGCGCTCGCGCGCCGCGCGTGAAGTACCGCGTCCCGCCCGCGGGGCGCGCCATGAACGAAAGGAGGCCGGTGCCCGCCGCGCAGTCGCGGCAGGCGCCGGCGCAAACATCCCCATGACAGTGCAGTCGTTTGATGTGGCCGTGCTCGGCGCCGGCCTGGCCGGGCGCCTGTGCGCCTGGCAACTGGTGCGTGCCGGCCTGCGCGTGGCGCTGGTCGAGCGCGCCGGCCCCGACGGCGCCGGCTCGGCCGCGCACGTGGCCGCCGCCATGCTGGCGCCGCTGGCGGAATCCGCCATCGCCGAGCGCCGCATCGTCGAGCTGGGCATCGCCAGCGTCGACCTGTGGCGCGCCTGGGTGGCCGAGCTGCCCGAGCCGGTGTTCTTCCAGGAGGACGGCACGCTGGTGGTCTGGCACGCGCGCGACCGCGGCGAGATGTCGCTGTTCGCCAGCCGCGTGCGCGCGGTGGCGCCGCCCGCGCTGGTGAGCGAGCGCATGCGCGCGCTCGACGGCAACGGCGTGGCCGCGCTGGAACCCGCGCTGGCGGGCCGTTTCCCGCAGGGCTTGCTGCTGGCCGGCGAAGGCCAGCTCGACAACCGCGGCACGCTGCGCGCGCTGCTGTCCTGCGCGGTGGCCAGCGGCGTGCACTGCGTATGGGAGGCCGGCGAGGTCGAGGCGCAGGACCTGCCGGCGCTGGGCATCCGCGCCGGCGTGGTGCTGGATTGCCGCGGCCTCGGCGCGCGCGCCGCCTGGCCCGCGCAGGCCGCCGCGCGCGGCACCATCCCCGGCCTGCGCGGCTTGCGCGGCGAGGTGGTGCGCGTGCATGCGCCCGAGGTCAGGCTGCACCGCCCGGTGCGCCTGCTGCATCCACGCTACCCGATCTACATCGCGCCGAAGCCGGGCGATCTCTACGTGATCGGCGCCACCGAGCTGGAAAGCGAGGACGATTCCCCGATGAGCGTGCGCTCCGCGCTGGAGCTGCTGTCGGCGGCCTACTCGCTGCATCCGGCCTTCGGCGAGGCGCGCGTGCTCGAACTCAACGTGCAGCGCCGCCCCACGCGGCCGGACCACCTGCCCGCGATCCGGGTCGACCAGCATGCGCGCATCGTGCGCCTCAACGGCCTGTACCGGCACGGCTTCCTGATCGCGCCGGCGGTGACCGAAGCCGCCTGCGAGGTGGTGCGCGCGCTGCTCGACGGCGACCCGGCGGCCCACGCCGTGCCCGCCGCGCTGCGCTGGCCCGGCATGATCGGCCCGGCGCTCGACACCGTCACCGGCGGCTCGCCGGTGCTGCACTGAACAGACGCAGACAGACCATGGAAATCCTGCTCAACGGCCGCCCGCAGGCCCTTGCCGACAACGCCACGCTGGCCGACGCGGTGGCCGGCGCCGGCATCGCGCCGCCGTTCGCCGCCGCGCTCAACGGCCAGTTCGTGCCGCGCGCCGCGCATGGCGCCACCGCGCTCGCCGCCGGCGACCGCATCGACCTCGTGCAACCCGTGACGGGAGGCTGAACCGACATGACCTTCGATACCCTCGACCCTCTCGATCCCCTTGACCCGCTCGCCCGCCGCGGCGGCCTGCTCGGCGATCCCTTCGTGCTGTACGGCGAATCGTTCGCCTCGCGCCTGCTGCTGGGCACCGCGCGCTACCCGTCCCCCGCCACCCTGCAGGCCGCCGTGGAAGCGGCGCGCCCCGCGATGCTGACGGTGGCGCTGCGCCGCCAGGGCGCGGTGGGCGACGGCGAGGGCGGCCAGACCTTCTGGCGGATGCTCAAGGCGCTCGACGTGCCGGTGCTGCCCAACACCGCCGGCTGCATGGCGCCGCAGGAAGCCATCACCACCGCCATGATGGCGCGCGAAGTGTTCGAGACCGACTGGATCAAGCTCGAGCTGGTGGGCGACGACTACACGCTGCAGCCGGACACGCTCAACCTGCCCGCGGTGGCCGAGACCCTCATCAAGGAAGGCTTCAAGGTGCTGCCCTACTGCACCGAGGACCTCGTGCTGTGCCGCCGCCTGCTCGACGTGGGCTGCCAGGCGCTGATGCCCTGGGCCGCGCCGATCGGCACCGGCAAGGGCGCCGTCAACCCGCACGCCATGCGCGTGCTGCGCGAGCGCCTGCCCGACACCCCGCTGATCGTCGACGCCGGCCTCGGCCTGCCGTCGCACGCGGCGCAGGTGCTGGAGTGGGGCTACGACGGCGTGCTGCTCAATACCGCGGTGGCGCAGGCCGCCTACCCGGTCAACATGGCGCGCGCGTTCGCGCAGGCCGTGGACGCCGGCCGCACCGCCTACCTCGCCGGCCCGATGCCCGAGCGCGACATCGCCCAGGCCAGCACGCCGGTGGTCGGCATGCCGTTCTGGCACGCCGCGGGCGCGGAGGACCGCGCATGAGCCACGCCGCCGTGAAAGCCGCCGTCGACGGCGCGCTGCGCGACACGCTGCTGGCGCGCTACGGCGCCACCTTCGGCACCAGCGACAAGCCCTGGCGCGCGCTGGCCCGGCCCGGCGCCGAAGCGCTCGGCAGCGCCGACGTAGTGCTGTCCGACGGCGAGGCCGACGCCGCCGCGCTCGCGCGCATCGCCGCCGCCGGCGCGATCGCCATCGAGAGCGAGCGCGAGGGCGGCCGCTGGATCGACACCGTGCGCTCGCCGATGGGCACCTGGGTCTTCAGCGCCCACGCCGACAGCGACAGCGCGCACCCGCCGGCCTTCACCGCCGTGCTGCTGGCCTGCCTGGCGCTGCATTTCCCCGCGCACGACGCGCTTTGCCTGGCGCGCGCGTGGCAGCCGGGCACGCTCGCCTGGCCGGCGGATTTCGCCCGCTTTCCGCAGGTGCGCCATGCCGCGCTGGTCTCGCCCGAGCATCCCGCCGCGCCGTTCGCGCCATGCCCGCCGCTGGGCCTGTACGCGGTGGTGCCGAGCGCCGCGTGGATCGAGCGCCTGGTGCCGCTCGGCGTGCCCACCGTGCAACTGCGCTTCAAGTCCGATGACGCGCAGGCCGTGCGCGCCGAGATCGCGCGCGCCGCCGATGCCGCGCGCGGCAGCGCCGCGCGCCTGTTCGTCAACGACCACTGGCGCGAGGCCATCGCGCTGCACGCCGGCTTCGGCAACGACAGCGCGCGCAGCGGCATCTACGGCATCCACCTCGGCCAGGAAGACCTCGACGAAGCCGACCTCGGCGCGCTGCGCGCCTCCGGCCTGCGCCTCGGCGTGTCCACCCACGGCTACGCCGAGATGCTGCGCGTGGCCGCCATCGGCCCGAGCTACCTCGCGCTGGGCGCGATCTTCCCGACCACCACCAAGGTCATGCCGACCGCGCCGCAGGGCATGGGCCGCTTCCAGGCCTATGCCCGGCTGATGCAGCCGGTGATCCCGTCGCTGGTGGGCATCGGCGGCGTCGACGCCGCGCGGCTGCCGGAAGTGCTGGCGGTCGGCGTCGGCAGCGCGGCGGTGGTGCGCGCGATCACCGAGGCGGCCGACGTGCCGGCGGCGGTGGAGCACCTGCTGGGGATGTTTCCGGCGGCCTGAGCTTCACCGGCGCCCGACCTCGCCCCCGCGCCGCCATGCCGACGCCGTCCGTCCGTCTCGCCACCCCGGCCGACATACCGCTGCTGCCCGCCATCGAGCGCGCGGCCGCGGCACTGTTTCCCCCGGCCGACCTGCCGCCCGCGCTGCGCGCGCATACCGTGGCGCCCGGTGAACTGCGCCGCGCGCAGCGCGAGCGGCGCCTGTGGGTCGCCGTCGCCGCCGACGGCACGGTGGCGGGCTTCGCGCTGGCCAGCCGGGACGGGGAGCGCGCCTATCTCGACGAGATCGACGTCCATCCGCGCCACGCCGGCCGCGGCCTGGGCCGCGCGCTGGTGCGCGCCGTGGCCGACGCCGCCTGCCGGCAAGGCCTGCGCTCGCTCGCGCTCACCACCTTCGGCCACCTGCCGTGGAACGCGCCGTTCTATGCGCGGCTGGGGTTCGTGGTGCTGGACGACAGCCAGCTCTGCGGCGCGCTGGCCGGGGCGCTGGCGCGCGAAGCGGCGGCGGGCCTGCGCCAGCGCGTGGCCATGCGGCTCGCGCTGCCGGCGCCGTGCGGTACGATGGCGCCAGTCCCGCCACCCGCCGCCGACTCATGATCACCTCCCAGTTCATCAGCCGCGTCACTCTGCGCCGCGACATCGTCGAGAGCTTCGAGCGCTATCCGTTCAGCCTGCCCGCGGTGCGTTCGCTCGACATGCTGGAGCTCCATCCCAAGGTCACCTTCCTGGTCGGCGAGAACGGCTCGGGCAAGTCCACGCTGATGGAGGCCATCGCGGTGGCGGCCGGCTACAACGCCGAGGGCGGCTCGCGCAACTTCGGTTTCGGCACGCGCCGCTCGCATTCGGTGCTCGACGAATACCTGCGCCTGGCGCGCGGCTTCCGGCGTCCGCGCGACGGCTATTTCCTGCGCGCGGAGAGCTTCTTCAACGTCGCCACGGAGATCGAGCGCCTCGATGCCGAGCCCGGCCCGGGCGCGCCGGTGATGCCGGCCTACGGCGGCCTGTCGCTGCACGAGCAGTCGCACGGCGAATCATTCCTGGCGCTGTTGACACAACGCTTTCGCGGCAACGGCCTTTATCTGCTCGACGAGCCCGAGGCCGCGCTCTCGCCGCAGCGCCAGCTTGCCGTGCTGTCGCGCATCCATGACCTGGTGCGCGCCGATTCGCAATTCCTCATCGCCACGCACTCGCCGATCCTGATGGCCTACCCGGACGCGTGGATCTACCGCCTCGGCGCCGACGGCGTGCAGCGCATCGCCTACGAGGACACCGAGCACTTCCGCGTGACGCGCGATTTCCTCGCCGATCCGCAGCGCATGCTGCGCGTGCTGCTGGCGCACGACGAGTAGGCAACCGCGGCGGCTACGGCCGCGCGCCGCGCTCCAGGAGCTTGTACAGGTGCGAGCGCGAGATGCCGAGCTGCGCGGCGGCGCGCTTCTTGTTGCCGCCGTGCCGCGCGATGGCCTGCAGCACCGCTTCGTGGGCGACCTCGCGCAGCGCGGCGGGCGAGCGGGGCGGGGCGTCGTCGGCGGGCTCCGCCGGCGCCATGGCGGCAACGCCGTAGCCGGGCAGCGGCTCCTGCGTCTCGGCGCGCCACGCCACGGCGCTCTCCTCGCCGCGCGCGAAATCCGCCGCGCGCAGCACGCGCCCGTCGCAGAACACCAGCGCTTCCTCGATCTTCTGCCGCAGCTGGCGCACGTTGCCGGGCCAGCGGCGCTCGGCCAGGTGGCGGGCCACCTCCGGGGCCACCTCGGGCACCGGCACGCGGTTGCGCGCGCAAAAGCCGCGCACGAAGTGGCCGAGCAGCGCGGGGATATCCTCGCGGCGCTGGCCCAGCGCCGGGATGCGCAGCACCACGCCGGACAGCCGGTAGTACAGGTCGAGGCGGAAGCGCCCACCGTCGATCAGGGCCTGGATGTCGCGGTTGGTCGCCGCCACCAGGCGGAAGTCCACGCGCTGCGCGCGGCGGCTGCCCAGGCGCTCCACCATGTGGTCTTCCAGCACGCGCAGCAGCTTGACCTGCATCTCCATCGGGATGTCGGCCACCTCGTCGAGGAACAGCGTGCCCCCCGCGGCCTGCTCCAGCTTGCCGGCCTGGCCGCCGCGCTGGCTGCCGGTGAAGGCGCCGGCAGCGTGGCCGAACAGCTCGGACTCGATCAGCGTGGCCGGCAGCGCGGCCAGGTTGAGGCTGACCAGCGGGCGGCCGTCGAGCGCGCGGCTGGCGCCGTGGATGGCGCGCGCCACCAGCTCCTTGCCGGTGCCGCTCTCGCCCAGGATCAGCACCGGCACGTCCAGCCGCGCCACCGTGTCGATCTCGCGGCGCAGGCGCTGCATCGGCGCGCTGTCGCCGATCAGCAGCGCGGGGCCGGCCTGCTGCTCGCGCAGCTCGTCCAGCTCGCGCCGCGTCTGCGCCAGCTGCGAGCGCAGCTGCGTCATCTCGCGGTGCATGCGGCCGATGGCCTCGGGCTCCTTGAACAGCACCTGGCCGATCGCGCCGACCACCTCGCCGCCCGCGCTGATCGGGATGCGGTTGACCACGCGCGTCACGCCGTTCATGGTCTGCAGCTGGCCGATCTCGGCCTTGCCGCTGGCGGCCACCTGCGCCAGCCGCGAATTGGGGATGACCTCGCGCGCCGGCAGCCCGGTGCCCTCGCCGGTGCGCAGGCCGAGGAATTTTTCGTGCACCGGGCTGATGAAGCGCATGCGCCCCGCGCGGTCGGCCACGGTGATGGCCTGGTAGGGATTGGTCAGCAGGTGGTCGAGGATGGCGCCGGCGAACGGCACCGCGCCGAGGAAATCGAACAGCGCCGCCTCGCGCGTGGCCGGGCGCAGCAGGATCACCTCGCGCGCGCCGTCGCGCAGGCGCATGGCGATGTAGCGGCGCGCGGCCACGCTGCATTCGAACAGGCGGCCGGTGCCGGCCGCGCTGCCCTCGCCACTGCCCCGGGCATCATCGCCGAGCCGCGCCGAGGCCGCCAGCGCCGCCGCCGCGAGCGCCGCGTCGGCGGCCAGTCCGTGGCTGGCGAGTATTTCTCCCGCGCGCGTGGCGACCAGCACGCCGAGGCCGTCCTCGCCCGCCGGCCATGTGTCCTCGGCTGTCGTTGTCGACGACATATCGTGTCTCCGTTGCGGACATTGCGATGTCCTTTTGTGTTGTTGTGGCGGACACATTAACAGCGCCGCGCAAAAAGGACAATGAAATCAAGGCCCCGCGCGCATGGCACGGTTGCTGCGATATCAAGGCGACATAACGACAGCTTTGAGGAGACCCGCCTTGTCCTGGCAGCCCGAAATCGATGAACTCGCTTACCGCAAGCAACTCGCCGCCCAGCTCGGCGGCCCCGACAAGGTCAGGCGCCACAAGGACGCCGGCAAGCTGACCGTGCGCGAGCGCATCGACGCCATCGCCGACGCGGGCAGCTTCCGCGAGGTGGGCGCGCTCACCGGCAGCGGCCAGTACGACAGCAACGGCCGCCTGGTCGGCCTCACTCCGGCCAACCTCGTGATGGGCCGCGCGCAGCTGGATGGCCGCCCGGTGGTGC
This sequence comes from Cupriavidus sp. 30B13, assembly GCF_049059565.2. NCBI lineage: Bacteria > Pseudomonadati > Pseudomonadota > Betaproteobacteria > Burkholderiales > Burkholderiaceae > Cupriavidus > Cupriavidus sp. 30B13. The sequence goes on from NZ_CP188223.1 coordinate 350,019, forward strand.
TGGTGGGCGACGACTTCACCGTGCGCGGCGGCGCCAACGACGGCGCCGTGGGCGAGAAGCTGATCCACGCCGAGAAGATGGCGCACGACCTGCGCCTGCCGATGGTGCGGCTGGTGGACGGCACCGGCGGCGGCGGCTCGGTGCGCAATATCGAGAACAAGGGCTACACCAACATCCCTACCATGAAGGTGTGGCAGCACGTGGTGGAGAACATGTCGCTGGTGCCGGTGGTGTCGCTGGCGCTGGGCTCGGTGGCCGGCATGGGCGCGGCGCGCGTGGCCGCCAGCCATTACTCGGTGATGGTCAAGGGCACCTCGCAACTGTTCAATGCCGGCCCGCCGGTGGTGGCGCGCATCGGCCAGAAGCTGGAAAAGAACGAGCTCGGCGGCAGCCAGATCCACACCCGCAACGGCGTGGTCGACGACGAAGTCGCCAGCGAGGCCGAAGCGTTCGCGCGCGCGCGCCGCTTCCTGTCCTACCTGCCGCCCTCGGTGCACGCGCTGCCGCCGCGCGCCGAGCCCGCCGACGACCCCGCGCGCCGCGACGAATGGCTGCTGTCGGCCATCCCGCGCGACAGCCGCGCGGTCTACAAGATCCGGCCCATCGTGCAGACGCTGGTGGACCAGGACTCGTTCTTCGAGATGGGCCGCTTCTGGGGCCGCGCCATCGTCACCGGGCTGGCCCGCATCGACGGCTGGCCGGTGGCGGTGGTGGCGAGCGACCCGTACCACTACGGCGGCGGCTGGGACGGTCCCACCGCCGAGAAATTCATCCGCTTCGTCGACATGGCCGAGGCCTTCCACCTGCCGGTGGTGAACATGGTCGACATCGCCGGCTTCCAGATCGGCCTGGAAGCCGAGAAGGCCGGCACCATGCGCTACGGTGTGCGCGCGCTGGCCGCGGTGTACCAGGCCACGGTGCCGTGGTGCTCGCTGATCCTGCGCCGCGCCTACGGCGTGGCCGCGGCCGGCCACCAGCACATGGGCCGCTTCAACTTCCGCTACGCGTGGCCCTCGGCCAACTGGGGCTCGCTGCCGATCGAAGGCGGCCTGGAAGTGGCCTACAAGGCCGAGATCGAAGGCGCCGACGACCCCGTGCAGAAGCGCGCCGAGATCGAGCAGCGCGTGCGCAGCCTGACCTCGCCGTTCCGCAGCGCCGAAGCCTTCGTGGTGGAAGACATCATCGACCCGCGCGACACGCGCGCGCTGCTGTGCGAGTTCGCCAACCTGGCCGCGCCGCTGCGCGAGCCGGGCGTGAGCAGGTTCGGCATCCGGCCCTGAGGCGGGCTTGCGCCTTGCCTTGCTGCCGCCTGCGGCCCTCCGCCGCTGGCGGGAGAGGGCGGCAAGCCAGCGCGCCGCGCCGGCCAATACCCGAGAAAGCCAGCTGCACCACAACTAGAAACTGGAGACTGCCTTGCCCTATCACCGATTCCTTCCCGCTCTCAACGGCGCGGCGGCCGCCGCGCTCGCCATCGGCGCCGCGCTGCTGCCCGCCGGCGCGCAGGCGCAGGAGAACTGGCCGCAGAAGCCGGTCACCATCGTCGTGCCGTTCCCGGCCGGCGGCATGACCGACCTGCTGGCGCGGCGCATCGCGCGCGACATGCAGGCCGAGTTCAAGCAGCCCTTCGTGGTGGACAACCGCGCCGGCGCCAGCGGCCAGATCGGCAGCGAGATCGTGGCGCGCGCCACTCCGGACGGCTACACGCTGCTGGTCACCGCCACCCACCACGTGATCAACCCGGCCGTGCGGCCGCGGCTGCCGTACAACGCCAGCAAGGACTTCACGCCGATCGCGCTGCTGGCCACCACGCCCAACGTGCTGGTGGTGAACAACAACGTGCCGGTGTCCAGCCTGCAGGAATTCCTCGCCTACGCGAAGAAGCAGAAAGAGGGCCTCTCGTTCGGCTCGTCGAGCATCGGCGGCGCCACGCACATGTCGGGCGAGCTGCTGCGCCTGATGACCAACACGCCGCTCACGCACATCCCCTACAAGGGCGCGGCGCCGGCGCTGTCCGACCTGCTCGGCGGCCAGATCCCGGCGCTGTTTCATGACGTGATGACGATGGCGCCGTACGTGAAGGACGGCAAGGTCAAGGCCATCGGCGTGACCTCGGCCAGGCGCAGCGAGGCGCTGCCCAACGTGCCCACCATCGCCGAGCAGGGCGTGCCCGGCTACGAGGCCACCACGTGGATCGGCTTCTACGGCCCGGCCAACCTGCCCAGGCCGCTGGTGGAGCGCCTGAACCGCGACGCGGTGAAGAGCATGAACGCCGCCGACTCGAAGGCCAGCCTTGCGCAAAGCGGCACCACGCCGGGCACGCTCGACGCCGCGCAGTTCGGCGCCTTCGTGCAGGCGGAGCTGGCCAAGTGGAAACGCGTGGCCCTCGAGGCCAAGGTCAAGGTGGACTGAGCGATGCGCGAGAACCACGACAACAGCGGCGACTACGGCGACAGCGGCGATAACGGCGACGACCACCTCCTCGGCCTGCTGGCGCCGCGTTCGGTTGCCATCCTCGGCGCCTCGGACAATCCCATCAAGGCGGGCGGCCGGCCGATCGACTACCTGCGCCGCCACGGCTTCGCCGGCGCGGTGTATCCGGTCAATCCCAACCGCGCGCAGATCCAGGGCCTGCCGGCCTATCCCGAGCTGGCCGCGCTGCCGGACGCGCCCGACGTGGTGGTGGTCAGCGTGGCCGGCCAGGAAGTGGAGCAGGCCATCGAGCAATGCCTGGCCGTGCGCGCGCGCGCCGCGGTGATCTATTCCTCGGGCTTCGCCGAGCTGGGCGAGGCGGGCGCGGCGCAGCAGCGCCGCCTGGTGGAACGCGCGCGCGCCGGCGGGCTGCGCCTGTTCGGGCCCAACACGCAGGGCGTGGCCAACTTCCGCGACGGCGCCATCCTGCATTTCTCCACCATGATCAACGAGGAGCCCGGGCAGGACGGCCCGGTCGCCATCGTCAGCCAGAGCGGGGCGGGCTCGTCCATCGTCTACGGCGGGCTGCGCCGCAAGGGCATCGGCGTGCGCTACATGGTCGCCACCGGCAACGAGGCCGACATCACCGCCGCCGAGGTGCTGCGCGCGGTGGCGGCGGACCCGGACATCCGCGTGCTGCTGCTGTACGTCGAATCGCTCAAGGACCCGGCGGTGCTGGCGCAGGCCGCGCGCATCGCCCACCGGCGCGACATCCCCATCCTGGCCGTCAAGGCCGGCCGCACGCAGGCCGGGCAGCTTACCGCCAGCTCGCACACCGGCGCGCTGGCCGGCGAGGACGCGCTGGCCGACGCCTTCCTGCGCCAGCACGGCATCCAGCGCGTGGCGGACTTCCGCGAGCTGGTGGAGTACAGCCAGGTCTTCGCCGGCGGCCAGCGCCCGCGCGGGCGCAAGGTGGTGGCGATCAGCAACTCGGGCGCGACCTGCGTGCTGGCGGCCGACGCCGCCGAGGACCAGGGCCTGGACCTGTGCCAGTTCGAAGGCGCGGGCGCGGCGGCGCTCAAGGCGGTGCTGCCGCCGTACGTGTCGGCGCGCAACCCGATCGACATGACCACCGCGCTGCTGGGCCAGCCGCACATCTACGGCCAGACGCTGGAGGTGGTGGCCGCGCAGCGCCAGGCCGACATGATCTACGTGGGCTTTCCGATCGGCGGCGAAGGCTACGACTTCCCCGGCTTCTCGGCGCAGACCGGCCGCTTCGCCGCGGCCAGCGGCGTGCCGGTGGCGGTCAGCGCCAACCAGGAATGGGTGGCACAGGCCTTCCGCGCGCACGGCGTGCCGGTGTTCGACAGCGAACGCGCGGCCATGCGCGCGCTCGGCATGCTGGCGCGCCACGCGCAACTGAATGCCGCGGCGCTGGCCGCGCCCCCGGCGGTCCCGCCGGCTTGGCCGGACGGCATCCCGGCGGCCACCCACACGCTCGACGAAGTCGAGAGCCTGGCGGCGCTGGCCGAGGCCGGCCTGCCCGTGGTGGCGCACCGCCTGTGCAAGAGCGAGGACGACGTGCGCCGCGCGCTGGCCGAGCTCGGCACGCCGGTGGTGGCCAAGGGCGTCTCGCCCGACATCACGCACAAGTCCGAGCTGGGGCTGGTGCGCCTCGGCCTGGCCGGCGAGGCGCAGGCGCTGGCCGCCTACGCCGATCTCGACCGCATCCTGCGCGGCCTGGCCGCGAGCGAAGGCGTGCGCCACGGCGGCGTGCTGCTGGCGCGCCAGCAGCGCGGCGCGTTCGAGCTGGCCGTGGGCGCGCATATCGACGCCATCTACGGCCCGGTGGTGATGGTGGGACAGGGCGGCGTGCTGGTCGAGGCCATCGACGACGTGCAGTTCCTGTGCGCGCCGTTCAGCGCCGCGCAGGCGCGCGAGGCCATCGGCCGCCTGCGCATCGCGCGCGCGTTCGGCGCGCTGCGCGGCCTGGCCGCGGTGGACGTGGACGCGCTGGCGCGCATGCTCGCGCGCCTGGGCGACTGGATGGTGCAGGCGCAGGGGCGGGTACGCTCGGTGGACGCCAATCCGGTCATGGTGATGCGCGGCGAGGCCGCGCCGGTGCTGGTCGACGCGGTGGTGATCCGCGCGGGGGAACGGGCAGGAAAACGGGCAGGAGAACGGGCAGGAGAGGCGTCATGAGCATGAACACGGAAGCATCCGCCGCGCCGCGCCCGCTGCGCCGCGTGCTGGTGGCCAACCGCGGCGCGGTGGCCGCGCGCGTCATCCGCGCGCTGCGCGGGCTCGGGCTGGAATCCGTCGCGGTGTATTCGGATGCGGACGCCGGGCTGCCCTACCTGCGCGAGGCCGATATGGCGCTGCGCATCGGCGAGGCGCCGCCGCTGCAAAGCTACCTGGACCAGGACAAATTGCTCGAAGCCGCGCGCGCCAGCGGCGCCGACGCGGTGCATCCCGGCTACGGCTTCCTCTCCGAGAACGCCGCCTTCGCCGAGCGCGTGGAAGCGGCCGGCCTGTGCTTCATCGGGCCGTCGCCGCGCTGGATCCGGCGCCTGGGCCACAAGACCGAGGCACGCGCCTTCATGGCGGCGCAAGGCATGCCGCTGGCGCCGAGCTCCGCCGTGCTGCCCGACGACATGGCGACCGTGGCCGAGGCCGCCGCGCGCATCGGCTACCCGGTGCTGATCAAGCCCGCCGGCGGCGGCGGCGGCATCGGCATGGTGCCGGTGCGCGACGCGGCCGGGCTGGCGGCCGCCTGGGCGCAGGCGCGCTCGGTGGCGCAGCGCAGCTTCGGCCAGGCCGAGCTGTACCTGGAAAAGCTGGTCGAGCAGCCGCGCCACATCGAGTTCCAGGTGCTGGCCGACCGCCACGGCGGCGTGCGCATCCTGTGGGAGCGCGACTGCTCCGTGCAGCGCCGCCACCAGAAGGTCATCGAGGAAGCGCGCGCGCACGGCCTGGACCGCGCCGAGGTCGAGGCGATGGCGGCGCAGCTCGCCGCGCTGCTGTCCGCCATCGGCTACGACGTGATCGGCACCGTCGAGATGCTGCACACGCCCGCCACCGGCTTCGTGTTCCTGGAGATGAACACGCGCCTGCAGGTGGAGCACGCCGTCACCGAGCAGATCACCGGCATCGACATCGTCGCCGCGCAGCTCCGGCTGGCGCGCGGCGAGCGCATCGACGCGGTGCTGCCGCAGGCCGCGGGCGGCATCGTGCCGGCGCGGGGCCACGCCATCGAGGCGCGCGTCTATGCCGAGGACCCGGTGCGCTTCTTCCCGTCGCCGGGCCCGCTGGACGTGTTCCGGCCGCCGCGCATGGAAGGCGTGCGCGTGGAGACCGGCTATGCCGAAGGCGGCCGCGTGACGCCCTACTACGACCCCATGCTGGCCAAGGTGATCGCCACCGGCGCCGACCGCGGCGAGGCCATCGCCACGCTGCGCGCGGCGCTGGAAGCGTTCGCGGTGGCCGGCGTCAAGACCAACATCCCCTTCATCCTGCGCGTGCTCGCGCATGCCGATTTCGCCGCGGGGCGCATCGACACCGCGCTGGCCCAGCGCGTGCTGGCCGCGCCCGATGCTTCCCAACCTTCCCTGAGAGTAGCCTGATGAACACCATCGAAACCCTGGTCAGCGGCCATGTCTGCGCCATCCACACCGAAGTTGGCGCTACCATTGCGGCCGGCGACGCCGTCATGATGATCGAGTCCATGAAAATGGAGATCCCGCTCGAGTCGGACCATGCCGGCGTGGTCAAGGCCATCCTGGTCCAGGCCGGCGACGCCGTCACGGAAGGCCAGGCCGTCATCGAACTCGAATAACGCCTCAAAGGAAGAGAAGTCTTGGAAAGCCCCTCGCAGATCGTCCCGGTGGCGCCCGGCACCCCGGAGCAGCCCTATTTCGGCATCGACGTGCCGCTGATGCGCCACCTTGGCCTGCAGCCGGTGCAGATCGAGGAAGGCCTGTGCCGCACCCGCCTGCCGGCCAGCCCGTTCCTGGTCAACAGCCGCGGCGACGTGCACGGGGGCACCCTGATGGCGGTGCTGGACTTCACGCTCAGCGGCGCCGCGCGCTCGCACGCGCCGCTGCAGACCGGCGTGATCACCATCGACATGTCCACGCATTTCCTCGCCGCCGCGCGCGGCGAGCTGCACCTGGAGGCGCGCTGCATGCGGCGCGGCGCGCGCATCGCGTTCTGCGAGGGCGAGGTGAAGAACGCCGACGGCGAAGTGGTGTGCGTGGCGCGCGCGGCGTTCAAGCTGGTGCCGCTGAGCAGCGGCGGCAACTAGGCGCCGCGCGCCCAGGCCGGCGCCGCCGTGCTCAGCCGGCCCGGCCGCGCCGCAGCATCGCCAGCAGCAGGTACTGGCCGCCCAGCAGCGCCGCCGTCAGCCCGGCCGGGATCTCGTTGGGGAACAGCAGCAGCCTCCCCAGCCACTGCGCCAGCACCATCAGCAGCGCGCCCGCGGCGGCCGCGGCCAGCATCTGCTCGCGCGCGCGGTGTATCCCCAGCGAGCGCGCCAGGTGCGGCGCCATCAGCCCGACGAACGAGAGCGGCCCCACCAGCAGCGTCGCGGTGGCGGTGAGCAGCGCCGCCAGCAGCAGCACGGCGAGCCGCGCCGCGCCCACGCGCACGCCCAGCGAGATGCCGATGCCTTCGCCGAGCGGCAGCAGCTCGAGCCAGCGCGCCGTGAGCGGCGCCGCGGCGAGGCCCGCGCATGCCACCAGCACGCCGAGGCCGGCCGCGGCGGGTTGCACGTAGTAGGTGGAGCCGACCACGAAGTTCAGCAGCAGTTGCGCGCGCGGGTCGCCGCTGGCCGTGATGGCGCCGCTGACCGCCTGGAACAGCGCGGCGAGCGCCACCCCGACCAGCAGCATGCGCTCGGCCGCGTAGCCCGCGCGGCGGCCGTGCCATAGCAGCAGCGCCAGCACGCCGGCGGCGCCGGCCAGGCAGGCGCCGAACAGTTCCAGCGGGCCGGGCGCCGGGTACAGCAGCACCGCGGCGGCGATGCCGAGCGCGCCGCCGGCGCTCACGCCGGTCATGTCCGGGCTGGCTATCGGGTTGCCGCTCATGCGCTGGATCAGCGTGCCGGCCAGGCCGAGCATCACGCCCACGGCCAGCGCGGCGGCGGTGTGCGGCACATGCCAGAAGGCCAGCGCGCGCAACTGCGCGAAGTCGGCGATGCGCCAGCCGCCGAGCCCGCGCCCGATCACCATCGAGCCGAGCGCGGCCAGCAGCGCGAGCACCGCCAGCGCCGCGATCGGCCGCCACGGCCGCGCGCGGCGCAAGCTGGCCGTGCCCGCCGGCGCGGCGGCCTGCGGGTCGGGACTCGGCTTCACCCGCCGCAGCAGCCACAGCAGCAGCGGCGCGCCCAGCAGCGACGCCACCGCGCCGGTGGGAATCGGTTGCGCGCCGAAGGCGCCGGCGAGCGCGGCCGCCTGCACCGCCGCGTCGGTCAGCCACAGCAGCACCGCGCCGAGCAGCGGCGCCCACAGCAGCCGCTGCGCGAAGCGGCGCGCGCCGGCCGCGCGCGCGAGCGTGGGCGCGGCCAGGCCGACGAAGCCGATCACGCCGGCCGCGCTGACCACGCAGGCGGTCAGCGCGACCGCGATGCCCAGCGCCGCCAGCCGCGTGCGCGGCAGCGACACGCCGAGGCCGCGCGCGGTGCTCTCGCCGGCCTCGAACAGCCCCAGCGGCCGGCGCATCAGCCAGGTGGCGGCGCCGGCGGCGGCCAGGCGCCCGAGCAGCGCGGCGCTGTCCTGCCAGCCTTGCTGGTCCAGCGCCCCGCCGCCCCAGATCATCAGGCCCGCCAGCAACTGGAAATGGGAGATCGCGAAGGCCAGGCTCAGCGCGCTGCAATAGAGGCCGACGATCATGCCGGCAAGAATTACCGCGAGCGGCGCCAGCCGCTGCCGCCACGCCAGCGCGAACACCAGCAGGATCGCCGCCGCGCCGCCGGCGAACGCGACCAGGCCGCGCCGGTCCGCGGCCCACGCCGGCGCCCACAGGGTGGCGGCGGTCAGCGCCAGGTACGCGCCGGGGAAGATGCCGAGCGTCATCGGTTCGGCCAGCGGGTTGCGCAGCACCTGCTGGACGATGGTGCCGGCCAGCGCCAGCGCGGCGCCGCACAGCAGCGTCATCGCCAGGCGCGGCAGCAGGCTGTCGCGCACGATGGCCTGCGGCAGGCTGCCGGGCTGCGGCGCGAACAGCGCGGCGCGCAGGCTCGCGCCCGCCAGTTGCGCGTGCAGCACCCACGCGGTCAGCGCCAGCGCGCCCAGCGCGGCGAGCAGGCACAGCGGCGGCAGCAGGTTGCGCGCCGCGGCGCGTTCGTTGCGTTCAGCCGGCATGGACATCCCGCATGACGTCGGCCACCGCGCGAGCGAAGCGCTGCACGGAGACCAGGGCGCCGCCCTCGGCGATCACCGGCAGCGTGGCCGTGCGCCCGGCCTGCGCGAACGGCAGCAGCCGCCAGAGCGGATTGCGCCGCAGCTGCCGCGCTCCGGGGCCGACCCACAGGATCGCGGCGGCCGGCGCCGCGGCGAGGCGGTCCAGCGCGACGACGGCGCGCCGCGCGCCGGCGAAGGCGTTGCGCAGGCCCAGCGCGGCGAGCACGTCGTCGAACATGCTGTGCGCGCCGAACAGCCGCACGTGCCGCTCGTCGACGGCCTGCGCCACGTAGACGGCCGGATAGCCGCCCGCGGGCGCGCCGGCATCGAGCGCCTGGCGCGCCCGCGCGACGGCGCGGCCGGTCTGTGCCAGCAGCGTGCGCGCCCGGTCCTCGGCGCCGAGCCGCGCGGCCAGCGTCGCCAGTTCGCCGCGCATGGCCGCGACGGGATCGGGAGCCGACATGTAGCCGCCCAGCGTGAGCGTGGGCGCGATGCGCTCGTACAGCGGCCGCGCGCTGGCATGGGCCGGCGTGACCAGCAGCAGGTCCGGCCGCAATTCGTAGAGCAGGTCGAAGTTGGGCTGGAACAGCAGTCCGACGTCGACCACGCCAGCCGGCAGCGGCGGCGCCACGATGCTGCTGGCGTACCACGCCGGCGCCGGCAGGCCGGCCGGCGTCACGCCCAGCGAGAGCAGCATCTCGGCCAGCTCCCAGCTCAGCACCACCACGCGCGGCGGCGCGGCGTGCGCGGCGGCGCGGGCGGCCGGCAGAACGGCTGGCGGGAAGGCCGGCAGCGCGGCCGTGGCCGCGGCGGCGCGCAGCCAGGCGCGCCTGCGCGCGCATTGCAGCGTCCCGGCGCTCATCGCGGAATGCCGATGGCGCGGCCGCTGGCGGGATCGCGCAGCACGTTCATCGGCATGCCGTAGATCGCCTGCAGGCGCGCTTCGGTCATGATGTCGGCGGGCGCGCCCGCCGCCAGGATGCCGCCGCCGCGCAGCGCGACGATGCGGTCGCTGAAGCGCGCCGCCATGTTGATGTCGTGCAGCACGATCACGGCGGCCATGCGCCGCTCGGCGCAGAGCGTGCGCACCAGATCCAGCATCTCGACCTGATGGGCGACGTCGAGCGCGGAGGTCGGCTCGTCGAGCAGCAGGCAGTCGCTGTCCTGCGCGATCAGCATGGCCAGCCAGGCGCGCTGGCGTTCGCCGCCGGACAGGCTGTCCACCAGGCGGTCGGCGTAGCGCGCGACGTCGGCCAGCCGCATCGCCTCGTCCACGTGGGCGCGGTCGCGCGCGCCGAAGGCGCCCAGGATGCCGTGCCACGCGTAGCGGCCCAGCGCCACCAGTTCGCGCACCAGCAGGCCGTCGGTGGCGGGCGTGTGCTGCGGCAGGTGGGCCACGCGGCGCGCGTATTCGCGCGGCTTCCACGCGGCCAGCGCGCGGCCGTCGAAGTCGATGGCGCCGGCGCTGGCGGCGTGGTGGCGCACCAGCAGGCGCATCAGCGTGGTCTTGCCGGAGCCGTTGTGGCCGATCAGCGCGGTCACCTGCTCGCGCGCGATCGACAGGTCGATGCGGTCCAGCAGCGTGGCGCCGCCGGCGCGGAAGCCGACCTGGCGCAGTTCGAACAGCGCGGCGCTCATGTCCCGCCTCCCGCTTTGACTCCCGCCTCGGCCACCTGGCCGGACTCCATGCGGATATGCCGGTCCGCGAGATGGAAGTAGCGGTCGTCATGCGTGATGACCACCACCGCCTTGCCGCGCGCCTTGAGCTCGGGCAGCAGGCGCCGGTAGAACACTTCCTTGAACAGCGGGTCCTGATCGGCCGCCCATTCGTCGAACAGGTAGAAGGGCCGGTCCTCCAGGTACGCCACCAGCAGGGCCAGGCGCTTGCGCTGGCCCTGCGACAGCGCAAGCGTGGAGAACACGCCGTCGCGCACGCACACCTTGTGCGCGAGCTGCAGGTCTTCGAGCAGCGCCTGCGCGGCGGCGTCGAGGTTGTCCAGGCGCAGGCCCAGCAGCGTGTCGAACAGGAAAAAATCGCCGAACACCACGGAGAAATGCTGGCGGTAGAAGTCCCGCCGCGCCTCGTCGATTTCCTCGCCGTCGAGCAGGATGCGGCCGCTCTCGGGCGCGTACAGCCCGACGATCATCTTGGCCAGCGTGGTCTTGCCGCTGCCATTGCCGCCGGTCAGGTAGACCAGCTCGCCCGGGCGGAAGCGCAGGCTCACCGGGCCGAGCGTGAAGGTCTCGTTCTCCTTCTCGCGGAAATAGCGGTGCGTCACGCCTTCGAGCACGATGCTGCCGAACGCCGCGGCCGGCGGCTCGGTGCGCGTGCGCTCGGCCGGCAGCTCCGCGTTCAGTTGCTCGATGCGCTCGAGCGCCACGCGCGCGATGCCGAGGCTGGGAATGGCCGACAGCAGCCCTTCGACCGGCATGATCATGTACAGGAAGATCATGGCGTAGCCGGACATGACGTGCGGCGTCACCGGGACGTAGCGCGCCAGGATGAACAGCACGCAGCCGATGAAGGCGAAGAAGATGAAGCTGCCCCAGCTCGCCGCGGCGGCATACAGCACGTAGCCGCGCGTGCGCTGCACGCGCACCGCCTCGACGTTGGTCGCCAGCGTGCCGTCGACGAACTCCCGCCGGCGCGCGCGGTGCAGCTTGAGCTCCTTGGCGCCGTCGAAGAGCGCGCGGAAGTGGCGCACCAGCGCGTCCTCGCGGCGGCGCGAATCGCGCAGGTGCAGGATGCCGCGCGCGTGGGCCAGGTGGAAGCCGGCCGCGCCCAGCAGCACCGTGGCCGAGGCGAACGCCAGCACCGGCCACGACAGCAGGCCGAGGTAGAGCAGGCAGCCGGCCACCACGGCGCCGTTCATGACCAGCCCGGGCAGGCTGACGAACAGCACCACGATGGCATCGAGATCCTGCGTCAGCACGCTCAGCGCGCGCGCCGCGCCCTGGCGCTCGAGCTGCGCGTAGGGCGCGGCCGAGATCCGCTCGATGGTCTTCATGCGCAGGCTGGCCTTGGCGTCCTGGCCCAGGCTCATGAACAGCGTCTGCGAGGCGGCGCGCATGATGAGCGCCGCCACGCCGACGGCAAGGAAGCGCAGGCCGAGCTCGGCGCGCTGCGCGGGCGCCGCCGCCAGCGCCTGGTTGATCAGCGCCACCAGGGCGGCGCTGCCGAAACCGCTGGCCAGGCTCATCGCGAAGGCCAGCACCAGCCGTTCGCGCGAGCCCGTCACCAGGTGCCAGAGTGTGCGCATGGGGTCCTTACCACTGGTAGCGCACGGTGCCGATCACCGTGCGGTCGGCGCCGTAGTAGCACTGCACCTCGCTGTTGCAGTAGGCAATGTACTCGCGATTGAACAGGTTGCTCGCGTTGAGCGCGAAGCGCCAGTTGCGCACGTCGTAGTGCAGCGCCGCGTCGACCAGGAGGTGGCTCGGCACCTTGAAGGTGTTGGCGCGGTCGCCCCACGACGGGCCGATGTAGCGCGCGCCCGCGCCGAAGCCGAGCCCGCGCCAATCGCCGCGGTGCAGCGTGTAGTCGAGCCAGGCCGAGGCCATGTTCGACGGCGCGCCGGTGGGCGGCGTCTTGCCCGCGGACGGATCGCCGATGCCGGCCGAGATCACGCGCTGGTTCAGGTAGGCATAGGAGGCGATGGCCTTGAGGCTGTCGGTGAGGTTCACGCGCGCTTCGGCCTCGAAGCCGCGCGCGCGGATCTGGCCGGTCTGGCGCGTGAAGCCCGGGTGGTCATCGTCGGTGGTCTGCACGTTCTTCTGGCGCAGGTCGAACGCGGCGATCGAGAACAGCGCATCCCAGCCCCTGGGCTGGAACTTCACGCCGACCTCGTATTGCTGGCCGTGGGTGGGCTGGAACGGCGTGCCGTCGAAGGTGGTGCCGGCGCCCGGCTGGAACGACTTGGCGAAGCTCGCGTACGGCGCGATGCCGGAGGCGAACTGGTAGGTCAGCCCGGCGCGCCACGTGAACGCGTGCTGCTGGTCGCGCGTCTGCGCGCCGTCGACGGTATTCTCGTTGCGGGCCCAGTCCTGGCGGCCGCCCACGGTCAGCGTCCAGCCGCGGTAGCGCAACTGGTCCTGCGCATAGACGCCGTACTGGGTCTGGCGGATGTACTGTTTGGTGATGTCGGGCACGAAGGCCACGTTGCGGTAGTCGGGCGCGAACACGTCGACGGTACCCAGCGAGAAGCCGCGGCTCACGTTGTTGGTCACACGCTGCACGTCGAAGCCGAACAGCGCGGTGTGGTTGACGGCGCCGGTGTCGAACTTCGCCTCGGCCTGCGTATCGACGGAGAGGTTGGTCAGGTGCTCGTCGTTGTTGTTGGTGAACAGGCCGGCGGTGCGCTGGTCGGCGGCCAGCGAGCCGAACAGCGAGTTCTGGTAGAACTGCAGGCTCTGGTGCAGATAGCGCACGTTCTGGCGCACCTTGAAGCTGTCGTTGAACGCATGCTCGAACAGGTAGCCGAGCGAGAACTGCTCGCGCTTGGAGCGGTCGCGGTCGGGGTCGCCGAGGTAGTCGTGCGACGAAATGCGTCCGTTGCGGTTGGGCAGGATGGTGCCCGCGGCGGGTACCGGGTTGAACAGGCCGCCCTGCGGGTCGTTCTGGTAGCTGCCGAGGAAGGTGAACGACGTGCTCTTGTCGGGCCGGAACGTCAGCGACGGCGCGATGGCCAGGCGCTGCTCCCTGACGTGATCGGTCTGCGTGTCCGCGTCGCGCGCCAGGCCGGTCACGCGGTACAGCACGGTGCCGTTCTCGTCGACCGGGCCGCCCAGGTCGAACATGCCCTGGAAGCGGTTGTAGTTGCCGAACTGCGCCTGCACTTCGTGGAACGCCTCGGCGGTGGGCAGCTTGCTGGTCATCAGCACGGCGCCGCCGGGGCTGCCCTGGCCGTACAGCACCGAGACCGGGCCGCGCACCACGTCGATGCGGTCGAGGAAATACGGGTCGATGCGCGGCGTCGCGTACCACGTCGTGCGCATCAGGCGCAGGCCGTCGAGGTAGGTGTCGTTGCTGAGGTCGAAGCCGCGCGCGGTGATCTGGTCGAAGCGGATGTCGTTGTCCTGGGTGGTCACGCCCGGCACGTAGCGGATCGCGCCGTCGATGGTCTGCGCGGCCTGCGCGTCCATCTGCTCGCGCGTGACCACGGAGACCGACTGCGGCGTCTCGACCAGCGGCGTGTCGGTCTTCGCGCCGGCCGTGCTGCGCCGGGCCACGTAGCCGGACGTTTCCGCGCCCGGCGCCGCTTTCACCACCACCGGCGGCAGCGTGGCGGCGCCGTCGGCGGCGGCTTGCTGCGCATGCGCCGCGGCGGCGGTCAGCCAGACCGTGGCCATCGCCCACTGCCGCCCGTGGCGCCGCTTCCACCCGTGTTCCCCGTTCCGTTTGTGCCGCCCTGCGGCGTGGTGCTGCATGACCTGGTTCGTTCCCCGTTCCCGCATGGCCGAAATCCTCTCCTTGTATGTATATTGCGGCACTTGATAACAATAACAATGAGAATCGTTACTATTTCAATTCGTATTAACTTGCAAAGGCAAGCTGGAAGTGAAAGGATAGCGGCGGTATTAATGCACTGTCTTGCCATCAAACATCGCGAAACAGACATGATTTGGCAGCCGGCCGGTGGGGCGGCCGGCAGGGGAAACGGGGAACGACATGGATCCGATCTGGCGCAAGCAATTCGGCTACGAGTACCGGCGCCAGCCGCGCGCCGTGATGGCGCGCGGCTCGACATACAAGAACGGGCAGCGCGAGATCTGGCATTCGCACGAGCAGGCGCAGCTGGTCTATGCGATGGAGGGCGCGGTGCGGGTGCTGACGCCGACCGGCAGTTGGATGCTGCCGCCGATGCGCGCCATCTGGCTGCCGCCCGGCGTCGACCACGAATTGCACGCGGTCGGCGCAGTCAACGCGTTCTCCGTCTACCTCGAGCCCGACGCGGCGCCGTGGCTGTGGCCGGCCTGCCGCGTGGTGCTGGTGACGCCGCTGATGCACGAGCTGACCGCGGCGCTGGCGCAGCAGCCGCTCGAATACGAACCCGACAGCCTCGGCGCGCATATCGCGCCGCTGCTGCTGGCGGTGCTGCGCGACGCCGAGTGCACCATGCAGGGCGGCCTGCCGCTGCCCGGCGACCGCCGCCTGCGGGCCATCTGCAGCGAGCTGCTGGCCGCGCCGGCCAACGACGACACGCTGGACGAATGGAGCGAGCGGGTGGGCGCGAGCGCGCGCACGCTGGCGCGCCTGTTCCGGCAGGAAACCGGCCTGACGTTCGGGCAATGGCGCCAGCAGCTGCGGCTGGTGGAAGCCATGTCGCGGCTGGCGCTCGGCGGCTCGGTGGCCGGCGTGGCCGACGAGCTCGGCTACGGCAGCAGCAGCAGCTTCATCGCCATGTTCCGGCGCGCGCTCGGCGAGACGCCGCAGCGCCTGCTGCGGCAGTCCTGAGCCGCGAGGGGCGCGGCGTCAGGCGCTCCGGTAGACCTGGGCGAAGCGCGCCTGCTGCACGATGCCGTAGTCGCCCGGCGCATATTGCATCAGCCAGTCGCCGGCCTCGCCGCGCAGCACGTCGCCGCCGGCCGAGCGGGCGATGCTGAACGCGGCTTCCATCCGTTTTGCGAGCACCGTGGCGGGCTGGTTCCGGTAGTCGCCGTCGCGCCCGTGCGAACCGGCTTCCAGCGGCTCGTACCGGGCGTCGAAGCGGTCGCGCGAGACCACCCAGCGGTCGCCGGTGGAGCCGGTGACGATGGCGTCGCCGGGCCGGTAGCGGTTGGGGCCTTCGAGGCTGACGAGTTCGCCGGGCGCGGTGGCGAAGGCCACCCGCACGACTTCATGTTTCTGGTAGGGCGCGGCAGCCGGGTCGGCGCGCAGGTCGATCTGGGACAGCAGGGTCATGGCGTGGCAAGGATGGCGCGGAGGCCGGACGATGGACAGCGCGATCATACCGCCGGGAGCGGGCCGTCCCCCGGACTAGCCCATCGCGCGCGGCGCGAAGGCATGGTTGAGCGGGCCGTTGCCGGCGCCGAGTTCCAGGTCGGCGCCGGCGACGATGGCTTCGGCCACGTAGTCCAGCGCGGCGTCCACCGCGTCTTCCAGCGCATTGCCGCGCGCGAGCTGCGCGGCGACGGCGGCGGCCAGCGTGCAGCCGGTGCCGTGCAGGTTGCGGGTCTCCACGCGCGGGTGGGAGAACACGTGCACGGTGCCGTCGGCGGTCATCAGCAGGTCGTCGAGGCCGGCGTCGGCCGGGTCGAGGTGGCCGCCCTTGAGCAGCACGGCGCGGCAGCCCAGCGCCAGCAGGTCGCGCGCGGCCTGCTCCATCTCGCTGCGGCGGCTGATCTTGCGGCCCAGCAGCCAGGAGGCTTCGGGCAGGTTGGGCGTGACCAGCACGGCACGCGGGAACAGCAGGCGCACCATGGCCTGGCTGGTGGCGTCGTCGGCCAGGGTGGCGCCGGAGGTGGAGATCATCACCGGGTCCACCACCAGCTGGCGGATGGCGTGGCGGTCCAGCGCGGCGGCCACGGCCTCGACGATGTCGGCCGTGCCCAGCATGCCGGTCTTGGCGGCATCCACGCCGATGTCGCTGGCAACCGCGTCGATCTGCGCGGCCACCATGCCGGCGGGGATGGCGTGCACGCCGCTCACGCCGAGCGTGTTCTGCGCGGTGATGGCGGTGATCGCGCTCATGCCGAAGCAGCCCAGCGCGGCGAAGGTCTTGAGGTCGGCCTGGATGCCGGCGCCGCCGCCGGAGTCGGAGCCGGCGATGGTCAGGGTGCGCGCGGGGCGGTGTGTGGTCGGGGTCATGTGCGGTGCGGGCAGGCGGCAAAAAGGCGGTAGAAGCGGCAAAAAGGCGGCACAAGGGCGGCCGGCAAAAAATCGTGCGCGGCGCCGGTGCGCGGCGCCGGCGGTCAGGCTACAATACCGCCACTCCGAGGAGCGTTGCAACGGATGCGACCATTGTGCCCCAGTGCGCGGTGGACCATTCGCCAGGCTCGGACTGTCTCAACGGCGCTCGCTGATCCGTGGCCCCCACGGTGGCGAGTCGACCTATCCGCCCGCTTTGCATGTCCTGCTGCGCCAGGCGTGCCCGCGCGCCGCATATCCCCCCGCACTCGCCGCCATCGCGCCACTCTTCACCGGAGTGAAACATGAACGCAGTGACTGACCTGAAGAACGATTACCTGGTTGCCGACATCAACCTGGCCGGCTGGGGCCGCAAGGAAATCGCCATCGCCGAGACCGAGATGCCCGGCCTGATGGCGATCCGCGACGAGTTCGCCGCCGCGCAGCCGCTCAAGGGCGCGCGCATCGCCGGCTCCCTGCACATGACCATCCAGACCGCCGTGCTGATCGAGACGCTGGTCGCGCTCGGCGCCGACGTGCGCTGGGCCTCGTGCAATATCTTCTCGACCCAGGACCACGCTGCCGCGGCCATCGCCGCCTCGGGCACGCCGGTGTTCGCCTTCAAGGGCGAGACCCTCAAGGAATACTGGGACTTCACCCACCGCATCTTCGACTGGGCGGACGGCGGCACCCCCAACATGATCCTGGACGACGGCGGCGACGCCACGCTGCTGCTGCACCTGGGCGCGCGCGCCGAGAAGGATGCCTCGCTGATCGCCAAGCCGGGCAGCGAGGAGGAAACCTTCCTGTTCGCCGCCATCAAGGAGAAGCTGGCCAAGGACCCGACCTGGTACAGCCGCAACCTGGACGCCATCAAGGGCGTGACCGAGGAAACCACCACCGGCGTGCACCGCCTGTACCAGATGGCGCAAAAGGGCGAGCTGCGCTTCCCGGCCATCAACGTCAACGACTCGGTGACCAAGAGCAAGTTCGACAACCTGTACGGCTGCCGCGAATCGCTGGTGGACGGCATCAAGCGCGCCACCGACGTGATGATCGCCGGCAAGGTTGCCGTGGTGGCCGGCTACGGCGACGTGGGCAAGGGCAGCGCGCAGGCGCTGCGCGCGCTGTCGGCCCAGGTGTGGGTGACCGAGATCGACCCGATCTGCGCGCTGCAGGCCGCCATGGAAGGCTACCGCGTGGTGACCATGGACTACGCCGCCGAGCATGGCGACATCTTCGTCACCTGCACCGGCAACTACCATGTCATCACGCATGACCACATGGCCCGCATGAAGGACCAGGCCATCGTCTGCAACATCGGCCACTTCGACAACGAGATCGAGATCGCCGCGCTGGAACAGTACCAGTGGGACGAGATCAAGCCGCAGGTCGACCACGTGATCTTCCCCGACGGCAAGAAGATCATCGTCCTGGCCAAGGGCCGCCTGGTGAACCTGGGCTGCGGCACGGGCCACCCGTCCTACGTGATGAGCAGCTCGTTCGCCAACCAGACCATCGCCCAGATCGAGCTGTGGCAGGAACGCGATAGCGGCAAGTACCCGGTCGGCGTCTACACGCTGCCCAAGCACCTGGACGAGAAGGTCGCGCGCCTGCAGCTCAAGAAGCTCAACGCGCAATTGTCCGAGCTGACCGAGGAGCAGGCCGCCTACATCGGCGTGAAGAAGGAAGGCCCGTACAAGGCCGACCACTACCGCTACTGATCGCGGCGGGCCGGCGCGCGCGTCGCGTGCCGCTTGACCGTGCTCATTGATCGCGGCCGCCGATCGCGGGTACGATCGCACGGCCGGGCTGTCCCGGCCGTCGGGCCGCGGCGCGCGCGAAGGCGCGCCGCGGTGTCGCGCATCCTGTTTCGTCTGACCCGAGCGAAGGAGTCGTCATGAGATTGCTGGCCGTCTGGATCATCAATGCCGCCGCGCTGTTCCTGGTGGGCAACCTGATCAGCGGGATTCACCTTGGCGGCTTCGGCTCGGCCATGATCGCCGCGCTGGTGCTGGGCCTGGTCAACACCCTGATCCGCCCGGTCCTGGTCATCCTCACGCTGCCGGTGACGCTGCTCACGCTCGGCCTGTTCATCTTCGTGATCAACGCGCTGCTGTTCCTGTTCGTGGGCAAGCTGCTGTCCGGCTTCGTGGTCAGCGGCTTCGGCGCGGCGCTGCTCGGGTCGATCCTGTACAGCGTGATTTCCTGGCTGCTGTCGAGCGTCCTCCTGGGCGAACGCCGGAACGCCTGATGCACGCGGCCCGCGGGCCGCTGCCAAACTTTCCAGCGCGCCGCGCCACAGGCGGCGCGCCACCATCATGCAAGACCGCTACTTCAGCTTCGAGTTTTTCCCGCCCAAGACGGCGGAGGGCACCGAGAAGCTGCGCAACACGCGCGCGCAGCTCGCTCCGCTGAATCCCAAGTACATCTCGGTGACGTTCGGCGCCGGCGGCACCACCCAGCAGGGCACGCTGGACGCCGTGCTGGAAATCCAGCGCGAAGGCATCGAGGCCGCGCCGCACCTGTCGTGCGTGGGCTCCACGCGCGAGAGCATCCGCCGCATCCTGCAGACCTACCGCGACGGCGGCATCCGCCATATCGTGGCGCTGCGCGGCGACATGCCCTCCGGCATGGGCGAGATCGGCGAGTTCCGCTATGCCAACGAGCTGGTGGAATTCATCCGCGCCGAGACCGGCGACTGGTTCCACATCGAAGTGGCCGCCTATCCCGAGTACCACCCGCAGGCCAAGTCGCCGCGCGTGGACCTGGAGAACTTCGTGCGCAAGGTCAAGGCCGGCGCCGACTCGGCCATCACCCAGTATTTCTTCAACGCCGACGCCTACTTCCGCTTCGTCGACGACGTGCGCGCCATGGGCGTGGACGTGCCCGTCGTGCCGGGCATCATGCCGATCACCAATTCCTCGCAGCTGATGCGCTTCTCCGAGATGTGCGGCGCCGAAGTGCCGCGCTGGGTGGCCCGGCGCCTGGAAGGCTTCGGCGACGACCGCGAATCGATCCGCGCCTTCGGCCTCGACGTGGTCACCGCGCTGTGCGAGCGCCTGCTCGCGGCCGGCGTGCCGGGGCTGCATTTCTACACGCTCAACACCGCCGGCGCCACCAAGGCGATCTGGCAGCGCCTCAAGCTCTGAGCCCATGGCCACCGCGCGCCGCCCCGATCCCTTCGTCGACCACCTGCTCGAACTGATGGGCCCGCTGGCGGCGCGCATCGGCCCCGTCACCGCGCGCCGCATGTTCGGCGGCCACGGGCTGTACTACGACGGGCTGATGTTCGCGCTGGTGTCCGACGGGCGCTGCTGGCTCAAGACCGACGCCCGGACCCGCGCGCTGTTCGAGGCCGAGGGCGGCGAGCCGTTCCGCTACAGCAGCGCCGGGCGCGAGGTCACCATGCGCCATTACCTGAGCCTGCCGCCGGCCTGCCTGGAATCGGCCGAGGAGATGGCGAAATGGGCGCGCCTGTCGGTGGAATCCACGCTGCGGCTGGCCAACCAGGCGCGCTGAGCGGGCGCTCGGCGGCGCCGTCGCTGCGGCCGGCCATGGCCTACACTGGCGTATGGCCACAGCAGCCTCCGACGCCACCGCGGTCACCGCCACGTTCCGTTTCCACGAAGAACTGAACGACTTCCTGCCGCGCGCGCGGCGCGGCGCGGACTGCGCTTGCGCCTGCGCGCGCGCCGCCACCGTCAAGCACATGATCGAGGCGCTCGGCGTGCCGCACACCGAGGTCGAGCTGATCCTCGTCAACGGCGAGTCGAGCGGCTTCGGGCGGGTGCTGCGGGACGGCGACCGCGTGGCCGTCTATCCGCGCTTCGAGACCTTCGACATCACGCCGCTGCTGCGCGT
Organism: Cupriavidus sp. 30B13; assembly: GCF_049059565.2. NCBI lineage: Bacteria > Pseudomonadati > Pseudomonadota > Betaproteobacteria > Burkholderiales > Burkholderiaceae > Cupriavidus > Cupriavidus sp. 30B13. The sequence continues at coordinate 370,536 of NZ_CP188223.1, forward strand.
GCGCGAGCGCCCGCTGCGCGAAACGCGCTTCGTGGCCGACGCCCATCTCGGCGGGCTGGCCCACCTGCTGCGCCTGACCGGCTTCGACACGCTCTACGACAACCATTTCGCCGACGCCGAGATCGAGGCCATCGCCATGCGCGAAGGGCGCATCGTACTCACGCGCGACCGCGAGCTGCTCAAGCGGCGCGGTGTCACCCATGGCTGCTACGTGCGCGCCATCAAGGCGCTGCCGCAATTGCACGAGCTGTTCGCGCGGCTGGACCTGGCGCGTGGCGCGCGGCCGTTTTCGCTATGCCTGGACTGCAACGCGCCGTTGCGGCGCATCGGCAGGGCCGAGGCGGCGGGGATGGCCGGGCGCGTGCCGGCCGGGGTGCTGGCGCGGCAGGAGCGGTTTGCCACGTGCGATCGCTGCCGCAGGGTGTTCTGGGAGGGCTCGCACTGGCGGCGGATGCGGGGGGTGGTGGACGAGGTGCTGCGGAAGGGATGACCGGCGGGGCCGGCCGGTCTGTGGCCCCGCTCAGAAAACCCCCGCTTCGCTGACCACCCAATCCATCCCCACGTCATGCTCCTGCGGCAGGAGCCCGGTCCGGCAAGCCTCGAAGCCGATGCCGATCGCCACGGGCGGTGTGCCTTCGGCGGCAGCCAGCGCCGCCAGCGTGCGGTCGTAGAAGCCTCCGCCATAGCCCAGGCGGAACTTATCGGAGCTGAAACCGACACAAGGAATCAGCAGCGCGTCGGGCAGCACGGCCGGCGTGCCGTCGGGGACCGGAATGCCGTAGCGTCCCGTGGCCATCGCGGTGCCCGGTTCCCACAGGTGGAAGTCGAGCGGCGCGCCGGGGCGGCTCACTACCGGCAGGGCGGCCTGGCGGCCGGGCGCGGCGGCGAGCCAGCGCATTACCGCGGGGCGGGCGTCGAACTCGTGCTGGATCGGCCAGTAGAAACCGAGGCGCCGCACCGCCTGGCGCTCCAGCAGCGCGGCCAGCGCGGCTTCGACGGCGGCGTCGGCGCCGGCGCGCGCGGGCAGGGCCGCGCGCAGCGCCAGCAGGCGCCGCCGCAGGGTGTTGCGTTCCTCGCCGGAGCGGTCGCGAACCTCGTCGCTGGGCATGGCTGCGTGGGATAATGTTTGCTGTTGACCAAATATCGCACGGTCGGACGCGTGCCCTTCGCGCACAGGCAGAGAAGGCAATATCGTCCGGCCGTCACAACAAGGAAAGCCAAGAATGCCGAAGGGAGTATATCCGCAGCGTGCGGGCAGGGCCGCCCTCGCGGCCATCGCGTGCGCGCTGCTTGCCGCGCCGGTATTTGCGCAGAAGCGGCCGCAGCCGGTTCAGCAGCAGCAGCAATCGCAGGCAACCATCATCCCGGGCAACCCCGACGACGCTTTCGTGGCGCTGCGCGACGCCGCCCGCAAGAACGACGTGGTCCGCACCGATGCCATCTCGGCCACGCTGGTGGACTACCCGATCCCGTCGTACGTGGAGTATTTCCGCATCAAGCCGCAGATGTTCGACGCCAGCGGGCTGGCCCGCGTCGACGCGCCGGACGACCAGGTGCGCGCGTTCCTGCAGCGCTACAAGGGCGAGGCCATCGCCGACCGCATGCGCAACGACTGGCTGCTGGTGCTGGGCAAGAAGCGCGACTGGGCGAATTTCGACGCCGAGTACCCGCAGTTCGTGCTCAAGGACGACACGCAGGTGGAATGCTATGCGCTGCTGTCGCGCGCGCTCAAGGGCCAGAACGTGGCGGCCGAGGCACGCGCGGCGCTGGCCGATCCCAAGAATTTCGGCGAAGGCTGCGTCGACCTGATCGGCTACCTCGCGCAGAGCCGCCAGATCGAGCCGAGCGACGTGGCCTTCCAGGCACGCCAGGCGCTGGAGCAGAATTTCGTGACGCTGGCCGGCCGCATCGCCGCCACCGCGCCGGACGCGCGCGGCGACAGCAACACGCTGGCCACCGTGGTCAAGATGGCGCGCAACGATCCGTCGCAGGCCGCCGCCTACCTGAACGCCAGCGCCGGCAGCCTGTCGCGCGACGAGCAGGGCGCGGGCTGGGGCGTGATCGGCCAGTACGCGGCCAAGAAGCTGGCGCCCGAGGCCGCCGGCTATTACCGCCGCCAGATGGACCTGGGCGGCAACCAGTGGCTGTCGGACGAAAGCCAGGAGTGGCGCGTGCGCGCCTTCCTGCGCCAGGGCGACTGGAAGCAGGTGCGCATGGCGGTGGAGGCCATGCGCCCCGAGCTGCGCGCCAAGGACCCGGCCTGGACCTACTGGTACGGCCGCGCGCTCAAGGCGGACAACCGCGCCGCCGAGGCCGAGCAGCAATTCCAGGCCATCGCCGGCCAGTTCAATTTCTACGGCCAGCTGGCCAATGAAGAGCTGGGCAACCGCACCGTGCTGCCCGCGCGCACCCAGGTCAGCGACGCCGAGGTCAACGCCATGCGCGCGCGCCCCGGCTTCCTGCGCGCGCAGAAGTTCTACGACCTGAACCTGCGCTTCGAAGGCAACCGCGAGTGGAACTGGGAACTGCGCGGCATGACCGACCGCCAGCTGCTGGCCGCGGCCGACTACGCGCGCCGCATCGAGCTGCTGGACCGCGCCGTCAACACCGCCGACCGCACCCAGGCCGAGCACGACTTCTCGCTGCGCTTCCTGATGCCCTACCGCGACATCATGCAGCGCGCCACCGACGACGTCGGCCTCGACATGGCCTGGGCCTACGGCCTGGTGCGCCAGGAATCGCGCTTCATCATGAACGCGCGCTCGTCGGCCGGTGCGCACGGCCTGATGCAGGTGATGCCGGCCACCGCCAAGTGGGTCGCGCGCAAGATCGGCATGTCGGATTTCTCGCCGTCGATGATGGGCGATCCCAACGTCAACATCATGCTCGGCACCAACTACATGAGCATGGTGTTTACCGACCTGGACAGCTCCTGGACGCTGGCCTCGGCCGCCTACAACGCCGGCCCCGGGCGCCCCAAGAGCTGGCGCACCAGCCTGCCGCGCCAGGTCGAGGGCGCGATCTTCGCCGAGACCATCCCGTTCTCGGAGACGCGCACCTATGTGAAGAATGTGCTGTCGAACGCCACGTACTATGCTGCATTGATGAGCGGCAGGCCGCAGTCGCTCAAGGATCGCCTGGGCACGGTGTCGCCGTCGCAGATCACCACCACCGCCTTGCCCTGAGCCGGCGCGCGCTGCGCGGTCTGCCGGCGAGTGCGGTCGCCGGCGCGTGCCCGGTCCGGGGCGCGCGCCGGCCGGGCCTTGCCACGGAGGAATCCATGCAGACCAGCCATGTTCTAGTGATCGGCGGAGCCGGTTTCGTCGGCAGCCACCTGGTGGCGCGCCTGGCGGGCGTGGCCACCGCCTCGGCCACGCCGCTCGAGCCGGGCAGCGTGACCGAGCCGCCCATCGACCCCGAGCGCATCGTCGCGGCCACGCGCGACGCCGAGCACGCCCAGCACCTGCTGTTGCTGCCGCGCGTGGAGGTCCTCGAGCTCGACGTGCGCAACGATGCCGACCTCAATGCCGCCGTCGGCTCGCTGGGCACCGACGGCATCGTGGTCAACCTGGTGGGCATCCTGCACGGCGAGCGGGCCGAGCCTTACGGTGCGGCCTTCGCCGCCGCGCACGTGGACCTGCCGCGCCGCCTGGTGGACGCCTGCCGCAGCACCGGCGTGCGCCGGCTGTTGCACATGAGCGCGCTGGGCGCGGACAGCGCCGGCCCGTCGATGTACCTGCGCAGCAAGGGCGACGGCGAGCGCGTGGTGCGCGAAAGCGCGCTGGACTGGACCATCTTCCGCCCGTCCGTGATCTTCGGCCCCGACGATCACTTCCTCAATCTGTTCGCCCACATGCAGCAGATCGCGCCGGTGGTGCCGCTGGCGTGCGCGCAGGCGCGCTTCCAGCCGGTCTACGTGCAGGACGTGGCGCAAGCCTTCGTCAACGCCATGGCCACGCCCGCCACCATCGGCCACGCCTATGACCTGGCCGGGCCGCAGGTCTACACGCTCGAGGCGCTGGTGCGCTATGCCGGCCAGGCCAGCGGCCACCCGCGCCCGGTGCTGCACCTGCCCGACGCGCTGGCGCGCCTGCAGGCGGCCGTGCTCGAGCACATGCCGGGCACGCCGGTGATGACGCGCGACAACCTGGACTCCATGCGGCTCGACAACGTCATGCAGGGCCCGCTCGCGCCGGAGCTCGGCCTGCGCCAGCCGGTCAGCCTGGAGGCGGCGATGACCGACGTGCTGGCCGGCCGCGGCCATGAAAGCCAGATGCAGACCCTGCGGCGCAGCGTGTATCGCTGAAAGCGCAACGGCGGGCCGGCCGGCCCCGCCCGCTTGTGACCTGCGCTCACATCGCTGCGAGCGCAATTCGCTTGGAGCGGCCCGGCGCGGCTGGCTACAATGCCTTGTTCCGCCGGTGTGCTTTCCCGGCCGCTCCCTTCCCAGTTCCAGCAAGGATTCCGCGATGAAGCTCGTCATCGGCAACAAGAACTATTCGTCCTGGTCGCTGCGCCCGTGGCTGCTGATGCGGCAGGCCGGCATCGCCTTCGAGGAGATCAACGTGCGCCTGTCCACGCCGGAATTCGACGCGCTGGTGGCGCGCCATTCGCCGGCCGGCAAGGTACCCGTGCTGGTCGACGGCGACCTCGCCGTGTGGGACACGCTGTCCATCGCCGAGTACCTGGCCGAGCGCTTTCCCGACAAGCAACTGTGGCCGGCCGAGCGCAGCGCGCGCGCGCTGGCGCGCTCGGTCTGCGCGGAGATGCACGCCGGCTTCGGCAACCTGCGCAGCCAGATGCCGATGAACGTCACCGCGGTGCTGCCCGGCCTGGGCTGGAACGTGGCCGTGCAGCGCGACGTGGACCGCATCGCCGCGATCTGGACCGACCTGCGCGCGCGCTTCGGCGCCGGCGGCCCGTTCCTGTTCGGCGCCTTCACCGTCGCCGACGCGTACTTCGCGCCGGTGGTCAGCCGCTTCGCCACCTATGGCACCCACCTGCCCGACGAAGCCAAGCGCTACGCCGACTTCATCCTCGCGCTGCCCACCATGCAGGCCTGGATCGCCGATGCGCGCGAGGAGCGCGATTTCATCGTGGAGGACGAGCCGTACCGGCTCGCGCCGGACCGCGCCGACGCCATCGTCATCAACCGCTGAGGACCGTCCATGCAGGTGTATGCCGTAGGCGGCGCCATCCGCGACGCCCTGCTGGGCAAGTCCAGCCAGGACCGCGACTACGTGGTGGTGGGCGCGACTCCGGCCGAGATGGAAGCCGCCGGCTACAAGCCGGTGGGCAAGGATTTCCCGGTCTTCCTCCATCCGCGGACCAGGGAGGAGTACGCGCTGGCGCGCACCGAGCGCAAGACCGCGGCCGGCTACAAGGGCTTCGCCTTCTACTGCGCGCCCGACGTCACGCTCGAAGACGACCTGGTGCGGCGCGACCTCACCATCAATGCCATGGCGCGCGCGGTCGATGCCGGCGGCGAACTCGCCGGCCCGGTGATCGATCCCTACGGCGGCCAGCGCGACCTGGCCGCGCGCCAGTTCCGCCACGTGTCCGAAGCCTTCGCCGAAGACCCGGTGCGCATCCTGCGCGTGGCCCGCTTCGCCGCGCGCTTCCACGACTTCACCGTGGCGCCGGACACGCTCGCGCTGATGCGCCGCATGGTCGAAGCCGGCGAGGTCGACGCGTTGGTGGCCGAGCGCGTCTGGCAGGAACTCGCGCGCGGCCTGATGGAGGCAAAGCCCTCCCGCATGTTCGGCGTGCTGCGCGACTGCGGCGCGCTGGCGCGCCTGCTGCCCGAGCTGGACCGGTTGTGGGGCGTGCCGCAGCGCGCCGACTACCACCCCGAGGTCGATACCGGCGTGCACGTGATGATGGTGATCGACACCGCCGCCGCCATGGGCGCCGCGCTGCCGGTGCGCTTCGCGGCGCTGGTGCACGACCTCGGCAAGGGCACCACGCCGGCGGACGTCCTGCCGCGCCATATCGGCCACGAGCAGCGCAGCGTGGCGCTGCTCGAAGACGTCTGCAAGCGCCTGCGCGTGCCCACCGAATGCCGCGACCTCGCGGTGGCGGTGGCGCGCGAGCACGGCAACATCCACCGCAGCGACACCTTCGGCGCCGCGGCGCTGACGCGCCTGCTGGAGCGCTGCGACGCGCTGCGCAAGCCGGCGCGCTTCGCCGGGATCCTGCAGGCCTGCGAGGCCGACGCGCGCGGGCGGCTGGGGTTCGAGGAGCGCAGCTATCCGCAGACGGCGCGGCTGATGCGGGCGCTGGCGGCGGCTTCGTCGGTGGATGCGGGCGCGGTGGCCCGGGAATGTGCCGGCGATGCGGGCCTGATCAAGGATCGCGTGCATGCGGCGCGGGTGGCGGCGGTGGAGGCGGCGCTGGGGGCGCCGTGACCGTCAGGCGCGGCTAGATCAGCTTCCCCACCGCCAGCGCCACCATCGACAGCAGGATCGTCGACGCGAACGGCAGCATGAAATCGCGCCCGAACAGGCGGAAGCGCACGTCCCCGGGCAGCCGCCCCAGCCCCAGCTTCTGCAGCCATGGCAAGGCCGCCGACAGCACGATGACGGCCAGGAAGATGGTGAAGGTCCAGCGCAGCATGGTGCGTGCCTGTGGGGTTCGGGTGCGTGACTATAGCGCGTGGCTGCGGTCGGCGCGCGCGAAGCCGGCCAGCGGCAGCGCGTGGTCGAGGCCGCGGGTCAGCGCGATGACCTTGAACAGCTCGCCCATCTCGGCCTCGGACAGCAGTTTCTGCACCGCGTTGGCGGCGGGCAGGAAGCTGCGCGTGTCGCCCGGGTCCAGCGCCATCAGCAGTTCCGTGATGCCGGCGTTCATCAGGAAGCGCGCCTGCGAGGCGAAGCCGGCCACGATCAGGCCGGTGTCGGCCGCGGCGTGGGCGATGCCGCTGAAGTCGACGTGGGCGGTGATGTCCTGCAGGCCGGGGTAGAGGAACGGGTCCGGGTGCGCGTGATGGCGGTAGTGGCACATCAGCGTGCCGCCCATGCGCTGCGGGTGGTAGTACTCGGCGGCCGGGAAGCCGTAGTCGATGAAGAAGGCGGCGCCGCGCGCGAGCATCGCGCCCACCGCGCGCACGAAGCCCTGGGCTTCGGCGTGGGTCTCGGTGACGATGTCGTGGTCGCCGGGGATCGCGTGCAGCGCCTCGGGCAGGTCGCCGGCGGGCACGGGGCGGTCGGAGAAGGCGAAGGCGGCGCCGGTCTGCGCCGCATTTCCGGCTGCCGCGGCCTCCTGCCGGATCACGCCGCGCTCGAGCCAGCGGCCGTGGCTGCGCGCGAACAGGCGCACCGGCATGGCATCGAGCACTTCGTTGCCGACGATGACGCCCTCGAAATGCCCGGGCAGCGTATCGAGCCATTCCACGCGCGCGGCCAGGTGCGGGGCGCGCGCGGCCAGCGTGGCCTGCTGGCGCGCGCGCAGCTCGCCGGAGAGTTCGACGATGGCATAACGCCCCGGCAGCTGCCCTTCCTGTTCCAGCGCCAGCAGCAGGTCTGCCGCCAGGCGGCCGGTGCCGGCGCCGAATTCGAGCAGTTGCGCCAGGCCCGGTTCGGCCAGCAGCGGCGCGAACTGGCGCGCCAGCGTGCGGGCGAAGAACGGGCTGAGCTCGGGGGCGGTGACGAAGTCGCTGCCGTCGCGCGCGTCGCGGCCGAACTTGGCGGCGCCGCCGCTGTAATAGCCGAGGCCGGGCGCATACAGCGCCAGCGCCATGTAGCGGTCGAAACCGAGCCAGCCGCCGGCCGCGTCGATGGCCTGGGCGATATGTGCGCTGAGCGTGGCAGAGGCGCTCAGCGCGTCTGCGGGGGGAAGGGGTAGACTAGCGCCTTTGTGCATACCGCGATTGTAGCAATGCCCGACTCCGTATCTCCTGACTCCGCATCGCCCGGCGGCCCGTCGGCTGCCGCTTCCGATTCCGCTGCCGCCGCTCCTGCCGCTTCCGCCGCCGCCGCCGCGCCCGCGCGCGGCGTCGCGCTGGTGACCGGCGCCGCGCGCCGGCTCGGCCGCGTGATCGCGCTGGAACTGGCCGCGCGCGGCTGGGACGTGGCCGTGCACTGCCACCGCTCGCTGGCCGAGGCCGAGGCGCTGGCCGGCCAGATCCGCGCGCGCGGCCGCCGCGCCGCCGTGCTGCAGGCCGACCTCGCCGACGAGGCCGCCACCAGCAAGCTGGTCGCCGCCTGCACCGCGGCGCTGGGCGTGCCGGGCTGCCTGGTCAACAATGCCTCGCTGTTCCAGTACGACGTGGCGACCAGCTTCTCGTATGCCTCGCTCGACACCCACATGCGCACCAACGTGGCGGCGCCGCTGCTGCTGTCGCGCGAGCTGCACCGCGCGCTGCCCGAAGGGCAGACCGGCGTGGTGATCAACCTGCTGGACCAGAAGCTGGACAACCTCAACCCGGATTTCCTGTCCTACACGCTGTCCAAGGCGGCGCTGCAGACCGCCACCGTGCAACTGGCCCAGGCGCTCGCGCCCAAGCTGCGCGTGGTGGGCGTGGCGCCCGGCATTACCATGGTCTCGGGCGACCAGTCCGGCTCGAGCTTCCGGCGCGCGCACTGCATGACGCCGCTGGGCCACTCGTCCACGCCGGAAGACATCGCGCAGGCGGTGGCCTACCTGGCCGAGGCGCGCGCCGTGACCGGCACCACGCTCTACGTCGATGGCGGGCAGCACCTGATGCCGCTCGCGCGCGACGTGATGTTCCTCACCGAATGACCCTTTGACTTACCCGGCGCGCGGCCGCTGCCCGGCCCGCGCCTTCCAGATCCGGTTTCCCCCCATCATGACCATGCTCGCCGCCCTTACCCACCCCAGCCTGCAGGACTGCCGCCGCATGTTCCTGCGCAATTACGAAGTGCAGATCAACATCGGCGTGCACGAATTCGAGAAAAAGGGCGAGCAGCGCGTGCTGATCAATATCGACCTGTTCGTGCCGCTGGCGCAGAGCACGCCCCAGGAAGACAAGCTGCAGGAAGTGGTGGACTACGACTTCATGCGCAACACCGTGGCCGAGCGCATGGCGCAGGGCCACGTGCACCTGCAGGAAACGCTGTGCGACGACGTCGCGCGCGCCATGCTCAGGCACCCCAAGGTGCGCGCCGTGCGCGTCTCGACCGAGAAGCCGGACGTCTATCCGGACTGCGATTCGGTCGGCGTCGAGGTCTTCCACATCAAGGGCGCGTAAGCCGCGCACGGCGGCCCGCCGGCCCGCACGCGGGCGGCAGCCGGCGCGCACGGGGCGCTCAAGCTAAAATACCGGGCTGTCCGGCTACGGCCCGGGCCGCCGGCACCGCAAGTGACGCGGCTGCCGCATCGCCCGCCGTTCCGCCCCCCGCATTCCCCGATCCGAGCGCCATGACCGCCACCACGCATTCCAAGAACTTCTACCGCCTGGAAACCTACCTCCAGTCGCAGACGGGCCGCGCCATCGGCGACTTCAAGATGATCGAGGACGGCGACACGGTGCTGGTCTGCCTGTCCGGCGGCAAGGACTCGTACACCATGCTGTCGGTGCTGATGGCGCTGCAGAAGCGCGCCCCGGTCAAGTTCAGGCTCATCGCGATGAACCTCGACCAGAAGCAGCCGGGCTTTCCCGCGGACATCCTGCCGGCGTACCTCAAGTCGGTCGGGGTGGAGTATGTGATCGTGGACGCGGACACGTATTCCATCGTCAAGGAAAAGGTGCCCGAGGGCAAGACCACCTGCTCGCTGTGCTCGCGCCTGCGCCGCGGCGTGATCTACCGCACCGCCAAGGAACTGGGCGCCAACAAGATCGCGCTGGGCCACCACCGCGACGACATCGTCCAGACCTTCTTCCTGAACCTGTTCTTCGGCGGCAAGATGAAGGCCATGCCGCCCAAGCTGGCCACCGACGACGGCCAGCACATCGTGATCCGCCCGCTGGCCTATTGCCCGGAGAAGGACATCGCCGCCTATGCGCGCGCCATGGCCTATCCGATCATTCCGTGCAACCTGTGCGGCTCGCAGGAGAACCTGCAGCGCAAGAAGGTCAAGGAGATGCTGCTGGAGTGGGAGCGCCAGAGCCCGGGCCGCATCGACAACATCTTCGCCGCGCTGCGCAGCGTGGTGCCCTCGCACCTGGCCGACACCGAGCTGTTCGACTTCAACGGCCTGGCCACCGGGCTGGCCAAGGTGGACGAGGCCACGCTGTTCGGCCAGACCAGCTTTGCCCAGCAGCCGCTGGTGTTCGCCGGCGGCATGGAGGAGAACAAGCTGGAGTTCGTGCGCTTCGAGAAATCCGCGCCGGCCGGCGCCGAGCCGGCCAGCGCGGAGTAAGGAAGAAAGGCGGCTGCGGCGGCCGCTGCGGCGGCTAGTTGTCCGCCCGCGCCGGCTGCGCGCCGGCCGCGTTGGCGGTGCCGGGCGGGCTTTCGCGCATCAGCGCGCTGGCGTCGTCGATCCATTTCTGGAAGCGCTCGGCCGCGTGGTTCTTCTGCTCGGGCGTGGTCAGGTTGGCGATGGTGGCCGTCAGCACCAGCCCCGCCTCGTTGTTGGCGTCGTAGCGCGCGTCGCGCTCGCGCGTGGGCGGGTTCTGCCAGTGGTCGCCGTAGCGCTTGAGCATCTCCACCACCTGGGCACGGGGCGGATGGGTGGCCTGCACCTGCCGCGCCAGCGCCAGCCATTCCTGCTGGCGCTTGACGCGCTCGTCGTAGCGCGCCTCGGCGCCTTGCACCACCGGCCCCAGCGCGCGGCGGATGGTGTTTTCCTGCTCGTCGGAGAAGCGTCCGTAGATCAGCCGCGCGTAGTCCATCACCTTGTCGTAGCGGGCTTCCTCGCGCGCGGCCGGGTCGGGGCGCAGGTATTCCTTGCGGTACTTGGCGTTGGCGTCGCCGAATTTCTTCTCCATGCGGGCGATCTGCTCGGGCGTGAGCGTGAGCAGCAGGTCGGCCACGTCGGGCGTGGAGCGGTCGAACGCCACGCGCGCCAGGCGCTGGGCGCCTTCCTGGATCCTGGCCACCTCGGCCGGCGTGACCGGCCGCTGCACTTCGCTCTTGGCCTGGCGCAGCAGGCCGGCGATCTCGGGCAGCTGCTCGCGGCGGTGCCAGGCGAAGAAGCGGGCGATGGCGTCGCGCGTGAGCGGCTCCTGGCTGGCGGATACGTCGACATAGTTGTCGATCCACCAGAACGCCAGCCGGTCGCCCTGCTGGTAGCCCAGTTTCATGGCGTTGCAGGCGGCCAGCGCCACCACCGCACCGGCCAGCGCCAGGTGCCGCAAGGCGCGCAAAATCGTCAGAATTGGTGACGAACGGCGCAAAACCCCCATGATAGAATCCTTTCCCGCGCGATCCGGCCGATCCGGCGCTTCCCGGCGCTTACCCTTCCCCTCCGCGGTGGGCTGTGCCGCGCGCCCCGGAACCCCGATCATCAGACCGGCCGGCGCGTCCGCCCCCGCTCCGGTCCGGGGGGCGGCTTCAAACGGTTTCATGGACACACTCACTTAGGATCCTCCTTGTGAATATCGTCATTCTCGCTGCGGGAATGGGCAAGCGGATGAATTCCGCGCTGCCCAAGGTACTGCATCCGCTCGCCGGCCGCCCTCTGCTTGCGCATGTGATTGCCACGGCGCGCCAATTGTCGCCGACGCGGCTGGTGGTGGTGGTGGGGCATGGCGCCGAGCGCGTGCGCGAGGCGGTGGGCGCGGACGACGTCGCCTTTGCCCTGCAGGCCGAGCAGCTCGGCACCGGCCACGCCGTGGCGCAGGCGCTGCCGCTGCTCGACGACAGCCAGCCCACGCTGGTGCTGTACGGCGACGTGCCGCTGACCGAGCCCGGCACGCTGCAGCGCCTGGTGGCCGAAGCCGGCGCGGGGCGCTTGGGCATCCTCACCGTGGAGATGGACGATCCCACCGGCTATGGCCGCATCGTGCGCGAGGGCGGCAGCATCACGCGCATCGTCGAGCAGAAGGACGCCAGCGAGGCGCAGCGCGCCATCCGCGAGATCAACACCGGCATCATCATGGCGCCCACCGGCCACCTGCGCCGCTGGCTGTCGACGCTGCGCAACGACAACGCGCAGGGCGAGTACTACCTGACCGACACGGTCGAGCGCGCCGTCGCCGACGGCGTGGCCGTGGTCTCGGCCCAGCCCGCCGCGCTGTGGGAAACGCTGGGCGTCAACAGCAAGGTGCAACTGGCCGAGCTGGAGCGCATCCACCAGCGCAACCTGGCGCAGCGCCTGCTCGAAGCCGGCGTGACGCTGATGGACCCGGCGCGCATCGACATCCGCGGCGAGCTCACCTGCGGGCGCGACGTCACCATCGACGTCAACTGCGTGTTCGAAGGCCGCGTGCACCTGGAAGACGGCGCCCACGTCGGCGCCAGCTGCGTGATCCGCAACAGCACCATCGGCGCGGGCGCGCGCCTGCAGCCGTTCTGCCACTTCGAGGACGCCAGCGTGGGCGCGCAGGGCCGCATCGGCCCGTACGCGCGGCTGCGTCCCGGCACCGTGCTGGGCGAGGACGTGCACATCGGCAATTTCGTCGAGGTCAAGAACAGCCAGATCGCCGCGCACAGCAAGGCCAACCACCTCGCCTACGTGGGCGATGCCACGGTCGGCTCGCGCGTCAATATCGGCGCCGGCACCATCACCTGCAACTACGACGGCGCCAACAAGCACCGCACCGTGATCGAGGACGACGTCTTCATCGGCTCCGACACGCAACTGGTGGCGCCGGTCACCGTGCGGCGCGGCGCCACGCTCGGCGCCGGCACCACGCTGACCAAGGACGCGCCGGCCGACAAGCTGACGCTGTCGCGCGCCAAGCAGATGACCCTCGACGGCTGGCAGCGTCCGGTCAAGCAGGCCAGGAAATAACCCCCGCCTCCGTGCGGCCCGGCACATGCCGGGCGGCACTGGCAACACGCGGGTGACGGCGCCGCCGTTACCGCGCAAAGCAACCGGCGCGGCCATGACCGCGCCTATCGGGAGAAAACTATGTGCGGCATCGTCGGCGCGGTTTCCACGCGCAACATCGTACCGGTCCTGATCGAAGGCCTGCGCCGCCTCGAATACCGCGGCTATGACTCCTGCGGCGTGGCCGTAGTGCGCGAAGGCGCGCTCGAGCGCGCGCGCACCGTCTCGCGCGTGGCCGACCTGGACGAGCAGACCCGCGCCTCCGGCCTGGCCGGCTTCACCGGCGTGGCGCACACGCGCTGGGCCACCCACGGCAAGCCCGACACCACCAATGCCCACCCGCATTTCTCGGGCGAGACCATCGCGCTGGTGCACAACGGCATCATCGAGAACTACGAGCCGCTGCGCGAAGAGCTGCGCGCGGCCGGCTACGGCTTCGAGTCGCAGACCGACACCGAGGTCGTGGCCCACCTGATCCACCAGGCCTACAGCTATCCCAGCAGCGCCACGCGCGGCGACCTGTTCGCCTCGGTGCGCGCCGTGACCAAGCGCCTGCACGGCGCCTACGCCATCGCGGTGTTCGCCAAGGACCATCCCGAGCGCGTGGTCGGCGCGCGCGCCGGCTCGCCGCTGGTGGTGGCGCTGGGCGAGAACGAATCGTTCCTGGCCTCGGACGCGCTGGCCGTGGCCGGCACGGCCAACCGCATCATCTACCTGGAAGAGGGCGACGTGGTGGAGCTGACCCGCGAGGGCGCCACCATCCGCGACGTGCACGACCACCTGGCCGAGCGCGAAGTGCGCGTGGTCGAGACCCACGCCGCGGCCGTCGAGCTGGGCCCGTACCGCCACTTCATGCAGAAGGAAATCTTCGAGCAGCCGCGCGCGCTCGGCGACACGCTCGAGGGCGTGGACGCCATCACGCCGGAACTGTTCGGCCCCGGCGCGGCGAGCGTGTTCGGCGAGATCGACAGCATCCTGATCCTGGCCTGCGGCACCAGCTACTACTCGGGCTGCACCGCCAAGTACTGGCTCGAGTCGGTGGCGAAGATCCCGACCCAGGTCGAGGTCGCCAGCGAATACCGCTACCGCGAGACCGTGCCCGACCCGCGCGCGCTGGTGGTGGTGATCTCGCAGTCCGGCGAGACCGCCGACACCATGGCCGCGCTGCGCCACGCCAAGTCGCTCGGCCACACCCACACGCTGGCCGTGTGCAACGTGGCCACCAGCGCGATGGTGCGCGAGACCGAACTGCGCTTCCTGACCCGCGCCGGCACCGAGATCGGCGTGGCTTCCACCAAGGCCTTCACCACCCAGCTCGCCGCGCTGTACATGCTGACGCTGGCGCTGGCCAAGGTGCGCGGCAAGCTCGGCGCCGAAGCCGAGGCCGCCGCGCTGACCAACCTGCGCCACCTGCCGGCCGCGCTGCACGGCGTGCTGGCGCTGGAGCCGCAAATCATCTCGTGGTCGGAGGACTTCGCCCGCCGCGAGAACGCGCTGTTCCTGGGCCGCGGCCTGCACTACCCGATCGCGCTCGAAGGCGCGCTCAAGCTCAAGGAAATCTCGTACATCCACGCCGAGGCCTATCCGGCCGGCGAGCTCAAGCACGGCCCGTTGGCGCTGGTGACCGAGGCCATGCCGGTGGTCACGGTGGCGCCCAACGACGCGCTGCTGGAAAAGCTCAAGTCCAACATCCAGGAAGTGCGCGCGCGCGGCGGGCGCCTCTACGTGTTCGCCGACAGCGATACCCACATCCAGTCGAGCGAAGGCATCCAGGTGATCCGCCTGCCCGAGCACTACGGCGATCTCTCGCCGATCCTGCACGTGGTGCCGCTGCAGCTGCTGGCCTACCACACGGCCTGCGCCCGCGGCACGGACGTCGACAAGCCGCGCAACCTGGCCAAGTCGGTCACGGTGGAGTAAGGGCAACAGAGGGCGCGCCGGGCGCACTAGGCGCCGGCGCGGCGGCGCCCGGGGCGGTCCGTGCGGGGCACGGGCAGGCTCACCGGGCGGCCGCGCGGGGTTGGACTCGGCCACGTCGGACATGCGCTTGTATCCCATGCCGCGCCGCCCGCGGGCAAGACGGTGCCGCCAGGGGCGGAGGCGGGGAAGGAAAGCAGTTGTTCACGAGTCGAGTGTTGGCCAGAACGGGGCCGGCCGCTATCGGCCGTCCGCCTACAAGGCTGGCAAGATCTTCAAGGTCTTCAAGGTCCGCCAGGCGGCGGACCCGCTTCCGTGCCCGCTATGCCTTCGTCGCCGGGCGTGCCGAGACTTCGTCATACCATCGCTGCAGGGCGGCGTGCCCGGCGGGGATCGGCATCTTCAGCGCGCCCGCGGCGAAATCGACCGTCACCAGCGTGGTGATGTCGGCCGCCGAGAACGCATCGCCGGCCACGAACGGAACCGAGGCGAGGCGCGCGTCGAAATCGGCGAAGAAGTTCGCCACGCGCTGCCTGCTGCGCCCGACCAGTTCGGGAATCTGCTCATAAGCGTGCGGGCCTGATAGCGCGCGGCCTTTCAGGCCTTCGACCGCGTTGCGCACGCCTTCCATCACCGCCGCGAAGCCGTCCAGCTCGGCGCGGCGCTCCCACATGGCCACCAGCGCGCGCGTCTTCGCCGTGGTGCCCAGCAGCGGATGCCGCGGGAACTCTTCTTCCAGGTAGCGCCAGATGGCGGGCACCTCGGCGATGGTCGTGCCGTCGGCGAGCACCAGCGCCGGCACCTGGCTGCGCGGATTGATGGCCTTGTAGGCCGGCGAAAACTGCTCCTTGTTGCCCAGGTCGACCGCCCGCAGCGGGATTTCGAGCCCCTTCTCGGCGATAAAGATGCGCACGCGGCGCGCGTTGGGCGAGGCCTTGGATTCGTACAGCACGGGCGCGCTGGTCGTCATTTCGTTTCTCCATGTTGAAGGTCCGCCAGCTCTTCGATCGCGTCGACGCGATCGGGATAGAAGGCGAGGTGATCCTTGATCTGCGCCACGGCGGCATAGGGATCTTCGTAGGTCCAGACGGCGTTGACCGAGCGCTCGCCGCCGGACGGGATCGAGTAGTAGGCGCACTCGCCCTTGTAGGGGCAGTAGGTGCCGTGGGTGGTGCGCTCCAGCAGCGTCATGTCCGCATCCTTGCGCGGGACGTACAGCACGGGCGGATAGGCGGCCTCGCGCAGCGTCCATGCTTCGCGCGTATCGGCGATGACCTTGCCGGCGAGCCTGACCACCACCCGCGCGGGATTGCGTTCGATGGTGAGCGGATGGTCGGGGCCCGGGATCTTCACGGGCCGGTTGGGGGCGGGGTTGCCTGACATGGGTGTGCTCCTTGCATGGCATTGCCGGGCGCGCGGGTTTGGCGCGGCCTCCCGATGAGGCCGGCCTGCGCGTCCGCTGTCGAGCCGTTAATCTAGTGGCGGCAGGCGCAAACGGAAAAGACTTTGTAGGCTGGCGGGCATGCCTGCCAGGCATGGTATGCGACAAGCGGGAGACCACGCCCGGAGACTTTGCCTGTCGCCCGCCGGCGAACTGGCCCGCCCGGGCGCGCGAGCGCATTCATCCTCGGCTGGAATGACGCCTATGCGGATGCGCGCCTACCGCAGCGCGGCCGGAATGGATAAATTGGTTTCCAGCGAATCGCCGTGCCGGGCCACCGGAGCAACGTTCCCGGCAGCAATCCGCAGGCCGCCTTCGGCCCCATGTCGAAGGTGCCGGGCGAGTATAAGATTGCCTGTCCGCATGGGATCGCGCCGCGCGCCAGAGGCGACGGCGCCTTGCATCGCGGCCCTGGCCGCGGGCGGCCGCGCCATGTCCGCGCGGCGTTCCGGGACGGCAACGAACGGCACGGCACGGAGTCCCCCGCTCTCGACATTGCCGAGACGGCCTGAGCGGGCGGGACGCATCCGGGGCATGTTCCCCGGGACCTCCCGCCGCCTCATCCACCCAACCAAGAGGTTTCTCATGTCACGCACCATCAAGTTCGCCAAGGCCGGAGGACCGGAAGTCCTCGAATTCGTCGAGACGCAGGTGGCCGCTCCCGGCCCCGCCGAGGTCCGCATCCAGGTCAAGGCGATCGGCATCAACCGCGCCGAGTCCATGTGGCGCAACGACGATTACATCGAACCCGCCCGCTTCCCGGCGGGCCTGGGCTACGAAGCCGCCGGCATCGTCGACGCCGTGGGCGCGGAGGTCGCCGGCATCGCGGTGGGGGACGCGGTCAGCGTGATCCCGGCTTTCTCGATGAACCAGTACTTCACCTATGGCGAGGTGGTGCTGGTGCCGGCCTATGCCGTGGTGAAGCATCCCGCCTCGCTGTCGTTCGCCGAGGCCGCCTCGGTGTGGATGATGTTCGTGACGGCCTACGGCGCGCTCATCGAAGACGCCAAGGTGGGCAAGGGCGACTTCGTCCTGATCCCGGCCGCTTCCAGCAGCGTGGGGCTGGCCGCGATCCAGCTCGCCAACTACGCCGGCGCGACTTCCGTCGCGCTCACGCGCACCGCCGAGAAGCGCCAGCAGCTGATCGACGCGGGCGCCGCGCACGTGATCGTCACCGAAGAGGCCGACCTGCTGCAGGAAACCATGCGCATCACCGATGGCAAGGGCGCGCGCGTGGTGTTCGACCCGGTGGGCGGCCCGAATTTCCAGAAGCTGGTGTCGGCGCTGGCCTTCCAGGGCATCGCCTACATCTACGGCGCGCTCAGCGAAGGCCCCACCACGCTGCCCGTGCTGGACATGATCGGCAAGATGACGGCCGTCAAGGCGCACAACATCTGGCTCACCAGTGGCGACGAAGCGGGCCGCAAGGCCGCGGTGGCCTTCGTCCTCAAGGGCCTGGAGGAAGGCGCGCTCAAGCCCGTCATCGACCGCACCTTCAAGTTCGACGACATCGTGGACGCGCACCGCTACCTGGAGAACAACGGCCAGTTCGGCAAGATCGTGGTGACCGTGTAGCCAGGCCCACGCCGTCCCGCGCCGGCTAGGCCGCCAGGCAGCTCTCCACGAAGCCGGTGAACTGCCTGGCCTTGGTGCTGGCCAGGCGGCCGGTCGGGTACACCGCCGACAGGCTGATGGACGGCAGCACCCAGTCGTCCATCGCCGCGACCACGGCGCCCGACTTCAGCTCGGGCGTGAAGGCCCATTCGGAGGCGATGGCCAGGCCCATGCCGGCCAGCACCGCCGCGCGCAGGCCTTCGGTGGCGTTGATCTTCACCCGGCCCTGCATCTTGACCGAGAACTCGGCGGTCTCCTTGCGGAACTTCCAGTCTTCGCCGCCGCCGTCGCGCGTGTAGATGACGGCCTGGTGCGCCAGCAGGTCGGCGGGAACCGCCGGCGTGCCGTGCCGCCTGAAGTATTCGGGCGTCGCGACCACGCGGCGGCGCGCCTCGGCTATCCTGCGCGCGGTCATGCTGGAGTCCGCCAGCGCGCCCATGCGCAAGGCGACGTCGATGCCTTCGTCGACCAGGTCGATGTTGCGGTCGTCGAGCACCAGCTCCAGTTCCAGGTTCGGGTGCTGCTCCATGAATTGCGGCAGCCGCGGCACGATATGCAGCCGCGCGAAGCACACCGCCGCCGACACCCGCAGCTTGCCGGACAGGCCCGCGGCCGTGCCCCGCGCGGCCAGCACCGCCTCGTCGGCTTCCTCCACGGCGCGCCTGGCGCGCTGGTAGAAATTCCTGCCGGCCTCGGTCGGCGTGAGCGCGCGCGTCGAGCGCAGCAGGAGCTTGACCCCGAGCCATTCCTCCAGGTGCGCGACCGCCTTCGACACGGCCGGCTGGCCGACCTCGTAGTGCCGCGCGGCGGCCGAGAACGAGCCGGTATCCACCACGCGTATGAACATCTCGATTGCCGCAAGGCGGTCCATCCTGATTCTCCGGCGGAATGAATATTCCGCGATTTTGCGCCTTCCGCGGTCCGCGCGGAATGGACAAATGCAGCTTGCCGGCCCCGCCGCGCGGCGGCCGTCGCGGCGCTCGCCCTGGATGCCGTCGCGGGTGGCGCCGACCTCCCGCCGCGGCCGCGCCAGGCAACCTGTCTTCGTCGCGTCACCCAGATGTGGCAAACTGCCGCGCGGATGCGATTCGCCACGCTGGCCGCGGCGGCATCGGTCCTGCGCTCCTGGAGTGGCATGGGCAGCACCGGGCCAGGGTTCCCCGGACACGCAAGAAGGGAACCCGCCCGGCCGCAGGCCGCGCCGAAACCAAAAAGACCTGCCCGATACAGGGCATCCTGCCGCGCTTGCGCGCGTGCCTTCATGCGCCCTTTGCGCAGGCAGGAATAGTAGAAGCTTCGCCTTTGTCGTACATGAGGCAGGGGGGTCTAATGCCCTGCCGCGCACCTTGTCTCGGGAATGACTCATGATTGGCTTGCCGGGCGGCTCGGATGCCGCCTGGATGGTTTGGCCGCGCTGGCCGGGAGACGGGCCGGCGCGGGGTTCTTCTGGCGGGTCTGCTGGCCGGCGTGGCATGGACTGGCGCTGGCCTGCCTGCTGATGGCGCGCGCGGCGGCGGCCGATACGGTTCCGCTGGTGCTGCAAGGCACGGCGGTGTCCTGGCTGCGCGACCCGGGCGGGCACCTCGACATTGCGCAGGTGGCGGCCGCCGGCAGCTTCGAGCCGCTGCGCGGCAGCCTGCGCGCGGGCCGTTCGCCCGATGCCTTCTGGCTGCGCGTGGTGCTGCCCGAAGAGGCGCGCGGCAGCGGCCCCTTGCTGGAAGTGTCCGCGGGCGGGCTGGCCGACGTGCGCCTGTACCAGGCCGAGCGCGGCGGCGGCTGGGCCGAGCGCCTTGGCGGCAACGCCTTGCCCTTCCACCAGCGCGAACTGCCGGTGCGCGGCGCCGTGTTCCGGCTCGCGCAGCCGCGCCCGGGCGACGTGCTCTACCTGCGCGTGCGCAGCGCACAGGCGATGGCGGCCGAGCTGCGGCTGTGGCCGGAGCCCGCGCTGCAGGCCGCGGCCGGCGCCGGCACCCTCGGCGCCGGCATGTACCTCGGCCTGATGCTGACGGTGGTGCTGTTCAACGTGGCCGGCTGGCTGGTGACGCAGCGCAGCCTCTATGGTTTCTTCGCGCTGTTCGTCGCGGCCGGCACCGTGCGCTGGTTCGTCTCCGGCGGGCTGGCCGGCCAGTTCCTGTTTCCCGCCGGCCCCATCGTGCCGCAGCCGCTGGCCGATGCGCTGCTGGGCTTGCAGGCGCTGTGCGCCAACGTATTCCGGGCGCGGCTGCTGCAGTTGCGCGAGCGCGCGCCGCGCCTGCTGCGCTACTTCCACGGCATGATGCTGCTCAGCGCCGCGGCGATGGCGGCCGCGTTCACGGGCCATTTCACCGCGGTCATGACGCTGCTCTACCTGGGCACGCTGGCGGGCCACTTGCTTTCGATCCCCGTGTATGCCGGCCTGTGGCGCACCGGCGGGCCGGCCGGGCGCCTGATCGTGGCGGCCCTGATGATGTATGGCGCCATGCTGCTGCCCGGCATGCTGGGCGCGCTGGGGCTGGTGCCGCTGCATGCCTTCACGCTGCGGATGGCCCAGCTGGTGGACCTGCCGGCGGTGCTGGCGCTGCACCTGGTGATCGTGCTGCGCATGCGCGATGCCGAGCGCGAGCGCAACCTGGCGAGGCTGCAGGCCAGCCACGCCGTCGCCGCCTCGCAGCGCGAACGCGATGCGCGCGAAGAGCAGGGCCGCCTGCTCGCCATGATGGCGCACGAGGTGCGCACCCCGGTGGCGGTGATCGATGCCGCCGCCTACAGCCTGCGCCTGCTCGACGATGGCCGCGCCGACCGCCCCGACCGCGCCCAGCGCGACAGCCGCTACCAGAGCATCCGCCTGGCCGTGCGGCGGCTCACGCTGCTGAGCGAACTGGCCGAGGCGCGCGAGCGGATGGCGCACGGCGAGGAGCGCCTGCGGGCCGCCCCGCTCGACCTGCCCGCCCTGAGCCGCGAGGTGCTCGCCACGCTGGAGCCGCGGGCCGCGGCCCGGATCGTGCTGGATGTGCCGGCGGAGGCGGGCGGCGAGGCGCTGCCGCCGCTGGCCGCGGACGCGCGCCTGCTGCATTTCGCGCTGCTCAACCTGATCGACAACGCGCTCAAGTACGCCCACGCGTGGACCGTGGTGCGCATCGAGATCGCCGCCCGCGACGACATGGGCCGGCGCGGCGTGGCCTGGCGCATCCGCGACCGCGGCCCCGGCGTGCCGCCCGGCAAGGAAGAGGCGATCTTCGAGAAATTCCACCGGCTCGACGAGCTCGCCGGCCATCCCGGCCTCGGGCTCGGGCTGCCGCTGGCGCGCAAGATCGCCGAGCTGCACGGCGGCTCGCTGCGCTATGAGCCGGACTGGCGCGCGGGCGCCTGCTTCGCGCTGTGGCTGCCGGAGGCCGCATGACGCGCCTGCTTTCCGCCTCCCTGGCCGCCAGCCGCGCGGCGATCGCCAGCGCCGCGGCGCCGCGCGCGCCCATCGCGCTGGTGGAGGACAACGCGCTGCTGCGGGCCGAGCTGATGTTCCACCTCGCCCACGCGGGTTATGCCCCCAGCGGGCTGGCCCACGGCGCGGCGCTGGACGCGCACCTGGCCAGCCAGCCGTGCCGGCTGGTGGTGCTCGACCTCGGCCTGCCCGGCGAGGACGGGCTCTCGATCTGCGAGCGCCTGCGCCGCACGCGTCCCGAACTCGGCATCGTGGTGCTGACCGCGCGCGGCGCCCTGCCGCACCGGCTGGCGGGCCTGCGCGGCGGCGCCGACGCCTATCTCGTCAAGCCGGCGCCCCCGGAGGAGCTGCTGCTGGTGATCGCCAACCTGCTGCGCCGCCTCGATGCCGCGCCGGCGCCGGCGCCCGAGGCGCCGCCGGTCTGGCGCCTCGACGCGCACCGCCTGGCCGCCTTCGCGCCCGATGGCCGGGCGCTGGTCCTGACCCGCGTCGAATGCCTGCTGCTGCAGGCCCTGGCGCGCAGCGCGCCGCGCGCGGCCACGCGCCGGCAACTGGTGGAGGCGCAGGGCGGCAACTATCTCGCGTTCGACGAGCACCGCATCGAGGTCGCCGTCAGCCGCCTGCGCGGCAAGCTCTCGCAGGCCTGGCCGCACGCGCCGGTCATCCGCACGGTGCGCGGCGTCGGCTACCTGCTGGTGCAGCCCTGGCTGCTGCTGCCGGGCCCCGGCGCGTAGCGCGCCGCGCGGCGAATCGCGGTGAGTTGCCGCGAGCCGCCGCGAGCTGCCGTGAGCATTTGTGAGCTTTGCCGGGCCTTATTTTTGTATGCTGCTCCGCCACGGGCGCGGCCCGTCATCGTGACCAGGCGGCAACGGCGGGATTATCCATCTCCCCCGGGGCCGGTGAACGCAGAGACAAGAAGCATGGAGCAGGGATGAGGCAGGGCGAGCTATTGGGCAGGGTGGTGGAAGGCGCGGTCCTGCGCATCACCCGCGACCCCTGGGGCAATCTGTTGCCGAGCGTGACGCTGGTCGAGCCCGGGCCGCACGGCAAGGCCGAGGTCGTGCACCGGTGGCAGATCCGCAAGATGATGGATGCGGGTTTGCTGACCTACGACAAAGGCACGCCGGAGCGCTCGGACAAGCTGTTGCCGACCGCGGCCGGGCTGGCCGCGGGGCAGGCCTGGAACCGCGCGAAGAGCCGGGACGGCGGCGCGCACGGCGGGGAAGGGTAGCGCCGGCGCGCCCCGCGCGGCCGCCCGGGGTGCCGCGATACTCCGGGAGACTACGCGGCGGCGCCTCGCGGCGCGCGCGTCCAGACGCCGTCGACCAGGCGGTCGATGCCCAGCGGGTTGGCGTCCTTCAGCGCGTCCGGCAGCAGCGCGTCGGCGAAGTTCTGGTAGCAGACCGGGCGCAGGTAGCGGTCGATGGCCAGGGTGCCGACCGAGGTGCCGCGCGCGTCGGAGGTGGCGGGATAGGGGCCGCCATGCACCATCGCGTCGCACACTTCCACGCCGGTCGGATAGCCGTTGACCAGCAGCCGGCCCACCTTCTGCTCGAGCCGCGCGACCAGCGCGGCGCAGTCCGCCAGTTCGTCGTCGTCCGCGATCAGCGTGGCGGTCAGTTGCCCGCGCAGGCTGTCGACGAGGCGGCCCAGCTCTGCCGCGTCGGCCGCCTCGACCACCACCGTGGAGGGGCCGAAGACCTCCTCCTGCAGCAGCGCGTCGCCTTCCAGCAGCAGCGCCGCCTCGGCCTCGAACACCTGGGCGCCGGCCTTGCCGTTGCGCAGCGCCGCCCCGGCCAGGCGCGCCACGCGCGGGTGCGCCGCCAGCGCCTGGGAGCCGCGCGCATAATGGTCCAGCCCGGCCGCGCTCAGCATGGTCTGCGCCGGCTGCGCCTCGACCGCCGCGCACAACTGCCGCACGAACGCGGAAAACGCTTCGCTGCGCACGCCCAGCACCAGGCCCGGGTTGGTGCAGAACTGCCCGGCGCCCAGCGCGACCGACGCCGCCAGCTCCGCCGCCACCTGCGCGCCGCGGCGCGCCAGCGCGCGCGGCATGACCAGCACCGGGTTGATGCTGCTCATCTCGGCGAACACCGGGATCGGCTGCGGCCGCGCGGCAGCCATGTCGCACAGCGCGCGCCCGCCGCGCAGCGAGCCGGTGAAGCCGACCGCCTGGATGGCCGGATGCTTGACCAGGCGCTCGCCCACGCGGTCGCCGAACACCATGTTGAAGACGCCGGCGGGCATGCCGAGCCGGCGCGCCGCGCGCAGGATCGCGTCGGCGACTTCCTGCGCCGTCGCCATATGGCCCATGTGCGCCTTGAACACGACCGGGCAGCCGGCGGCCAGCGCCGAGGCGGTGTCGCCGCCGGCGGTCGAGAACGCCAGCGGGAAGTTGCTGGCGCCGAACACCGCCACCGGGCCGATGCCGGTGCGGTACTGGCGCAGGTCCGGGCGCGGCTGGGGCTGGCGCGCGGGCTGGGCGCTGTCGATGCGCGCGCCGAGGAAGTCGCCGCGGCGCAGCACCTGCGCGAACAGGCGCATCTGGCCGCTGGTGCGGCCGCGCTCGCCGCGGATGCGCGCGGCGGGCAGCGCGGTTTCGCGGCAGACCAGCTCGACGAAATCCTCGCCGAGCGCGTCGATCTCGTCGGCGATGGCGTCGAGGAATTCGGCGCGGCGGCCCGGCGCGAGCGCGCGGAAGGCCGGGAAGGCCGCGGCCGCGGCCTGCGCGGCGGCGTCGATCTCCGCGGGCGTGGCCTCGACGAAGCGCGGCGGCAGGCGTTCGCCGCTGGCCGCGTCGACGCTGTAGAGGAAGGCCGAGCCTTCGGCGCGGCGCTCGCCGCCTATATAGTTGTAGCCCGACGTTTCCGGCATGGCGATGGTCTCCTGAGGGTGGGGGGATGGATCTGCGATCCGCGGCAAGGCGCGCGGCAGGGGCGAGCCGGCCGCGCGCCCCCGGCGGTCGACTGTAGCGGCCGCGGCCGCGCGCGGCCAATGACGTTTGGGCGTGGGGCGATAAGCAGCCGTTATCGGCCGGCTGCCGCCGGCGGGCCGATTCCTGCGCCCGGCGCAAGACTGTCTGGACGCCCCGGCAAGCCCGCCGGGCGCCGCAGCCGATATAGTGGCGCTTCCTCCCGCACCGCCCTTGCCATGAGCCACACCGTTCCGTCGCTGCACATCCTCGCCTCCCGCCTGCGCCTCAAGCAGCTGCGCCTGCTCATCGAGCTCGACCGCCACGGCTCGCTGCACAAGGCCGCCGACGAGATCGCCATCTCGCAGCCGGGCGCGACCAAGGTGCTGCGCGAGATCGAGAACCTGCTCGGCATGCCGCTGTTCGAGCGCCAGCCCAAGGGGCTGGTGGCCAACGACCTGGGCCGCTGCGTGATCCGCTACGCGCGCCTGATCTACAGCGACCTGGAACACCTGCGCGAAGAGATGACCGCCATCGCGCAGGGCCACGGCGGGCATCTCGCGGTGGGGGTCATCATGGGCGCCGTGCCGCTGCTCACGCGGGTGCTGGCGGCGCTGCGCCGCAAGCACCCGACGCTGTCGGTGGAGGTGGTGGAGGACACCAGCGCGCGCCTGCTCGGCCTCGTCGACGAAGGGCGCGTGGACGTGGCCATCTGCCGCAGCGGCGTGAGCCGCCGGCCCGGCGCCTACGCCTGCCTGCCGCTGGACGAGGAACCGCTGGCGGTGGTGGTGGCCCGCGCGCATCCGCTGGCCGGCGCGCCGTCGGTGGAACTGGAAGCGCTCAGCGGCTCGAGCTGGATCGCCTATCCGGCCGACATGCCGATGCGCGTGGCGCTGGAGCGCGAGCTGGCCAATGCCGGCATCAAGGCGCCGCGCTTCCCGCTGGAAACCGCCTCCACCTTCGCCACGCTCACCATGCTGCAGGAAGACCCCACGCTGGTGGCGGTCATGCCGCGCGAGGTGGCGCTGTTCGGCGAGCGCTTCGGCCTGGTGGCGCGCCTGCCGGTCACGCTGCCGGCGCTGGAAGAGCCGTTCGGCGTGATCAGCCGCGCCGGCTCGGCGCCGTCGCCGGGCGCGCGCCTGCTGATCGGCGAACTGTTCGCGGGGCGCCCCGGCGGCGTGCCGCAGCCTACTTGATGACCAGCGGGTTGACCGGCGCGCCGGTGCCGCCGACGATCTTCAGCGGCGCCGCGGTATAGAGGAACTGCCACTGGCCGTCGCGCGCGCAGTCCTCGGCCAGCGCGTCGAGCTGCGCGACTTCGGCGAAGGCCACGCCGAGGTTGCGCATCAGCGCCGCGTGCAGCGGGATCATGACGCCCGAGCGCGGGTCCACCGTGACCTCGTTGCCCATGGTGTCGGTCACCAGGTTGGGAATCTCCATGGCGTGGAACCACTCCACCAGCTCGCGGCTGAAGGTCAGGCCCGGCTCGACGAAGTCGCTGTAGAACTCGGCCGCCTCGCGCTCGTAGAACGAGCCGATCCAGCCGGTGCGGATGATGAGGATGTCGCGCGGCTCGATGGCGGTGCCCTGGGCCCGCGCCGCCGCCAGCAGGTCGTGGTGGGTGAAGGTCTCGCCCTTGTCCAGCACCGCCTTGCCGCGGTGGCGCGCCATGTCGACGAGCACCGCGCGGCCGGCCACGCCGCGCTCGGCGATGGGCACGATGCTGGCGCGCGCCATGCTGCCGATGGTGCTCATGGCGTCGTAGCCGTTCCACAGCTTGTCGTCGTACCAGACGTGGCCCAGCGCGTCGTACTGGGTGGAGCCCTGCACGTGCATGAAGATCACGTCGTCGGAGAACTCGACGTTGCCGTCGAAGTGCGCCTTGCCGGCCAGGTAGTGGCCCTTGTCCAGCACGTTCATGCGCATCGACGGCCGGCGGCCCGGGAACAGCGGCTCGCCCTTCTCGTGGCCGATCGGGATCTGCAGCGTGAAGGTGCGGCCCTGCCGCACCGCGGCGATGCCGCGCAGCACCTGCTCGGCCTGCAGGTAGTTGAGCGCGCCGACCTCGTCGTCGGGGCCCCACTTGCCCCAGTTGGTCGGCAGGCCTTCGAGCAGTTGCCCGATGTCCGGGTTGTTGTTGGAACCGTGTACGCACATGGCGATGTCTCCTGTTTTTCGTTGGCGGCCGCCCGCCGCTGGCGCACTGCCCGCGGCGGCGGCCTTGTGCTGTCAGCGGATGGGCGAGAACGCCGCGGGCCGGAGCAGCTGCGATTCCTGCTTGATCAGCATCGGGAAGGCCTTGGGCACGAAGCGCTCGAGCCAGTCCGGGTCGCGGTACAGCGCGGCGCGGCGCTCGATGCGCTCGTCCAGGCTCTGGTAGGCCCAGATGTGCACGACCTGGTTGAGTTCGCCGATCTCGGTGTACCACCAGCCCACCAGCGTGGCGTAGCGCGAGATCACCGGCAGGCCCTCCTTCTCGAAGTGCTGCAGGTATTCCTGCATCTTGCCGATCTGGATGGTGTAGGTGCGCATTTCGTAATGCATGGACAGCTTCCTTGTTGACGATGGAACGTGACGGTGGAGCGCAGGCGCGACGCGATGGCGGCCTACAGCACGCCGTGATAGGCGTTGGTGATGATGCGTTCGATGTCGGCGGCGGTGGTCAGCCGCGGGTTGACCAGCACGTTGCCGCTGCGCATCGAGTCGCTGACCATCTGCGGCAGGTAGGCCAGGTCCACGCCGAGCTCGCGGATGGTGGCGGGAATGCCCAGCGCCTGGTTCAGCTCGGCCACCTGCCCCACCACCGCGCGCGCCGCTTCGTCCACGGACATGGCGCGCGTGTCCACGCCCAGCGCGATGGCGACGTCGCGCAGCCGCTCGGGGCAGGCCGGCGCGTTGAAGGCCAGCACGTACGGCAGCAGCGCCGCGTTGGCGATGCCGTGGGCGATGTTGAACACGCCGCCGAAGGTGTGCGAGATGGCATGCACGTTGCCGAGCTTGGACTGCGAGAACGCCACGCCCGCCAGGAAGGAAGCCAGCAGCATGTGCTCGCGCGCGGCCACGTCGGAGCCCACGTAGAAGGCGCGGCGCAGGT
Organism: Cupriavidus sp. 30B13; assembly: GCF_049059565.2. Classification (NCBI taxonomy): domain Bacteria; kingdom Pseudomonadati; phylum Pseudomonadota; class Betaproteobacteria; order Burkholderiales; family Burkholderiaceae; genus Cupriavidus; species Cupriavidus sp. 30B13. The sequence goes on from NZ_CP188223.1 coordinate 397,825, forward strand.
TCTCGCCGATCATGCGCACCGCGCCGATGGCCAGCGCCTGGCTGACCGGGTTGGCCTGCTTAGACACGTACGATTCGATCGCGTGGGTGAGCGCGTCCATGCCGGTGGCGGCGGTGATCGACGGCGGCAGGCCAAGCGTGAGGCTGGCGTCGAGGATGGCCAGCCTGGGGAACAGCGCGGGGCTGATGATGACCGTCTTGAACAGCGTCTCCTGGTTGGTGAACACCGTGGACGCCGTGCACTCGCTGCCGGTGCCCGAGGTGGTGGGAATGGCGAACACCGGCAGCGGCGCGTGCTTCAGGCGGTCATAGCCTTCGTAGTCGAGGATGCTGCCCGGGTTGGTGGCCATGGCGGCCACGCCCTTGGCGGTGTCGATGCTGCTGCCGCCGCCCACGCCGATCACGGTGTCGCACTCGTGCGCCTTGAGGAAGGCCACCGCCTGGTCCAGCACGGCGGTGCTGGGATTGGGCTCCACGCCCGAGAACACCTCGTAGCCGATGTCCTCGGCGCGCAGCGAGGCGAAGAAGCCGTCGAGCAGGCCGCAGCCCGCCAGCCCGGCGTCGGTCACCACCAGCAGCCGGCGGCGCAGGTGCGGCTTGAGCAGGGCGCCGGCCTGCGCGGCCAGGCCGATGCCGGACTTCAGCATGGTCGGGAAGTAATAGTTGAATGCGTTCATGGCGGTCTCGTACGGGTTGGCCGCGGCGCGCCGGCGGCGCCGCGCGGCATGGGCAGGGCAAAGGCGGGCCTGGGGGTGTGGCGGTGTCCCGGTCTTGTCGTGAGGGGGAAGCCGGCGCTCTGGCGGCGCCGGACGTCATCCACGGCCGCTACCTTACAAACCGCGCCGCCGCGGCGGTAATGAAAAGACCTGATTGGCGGATAACCGCCGCTTATCCCCGCCCGCCGCGCGGCCATGCCCGGGCGGCCCCGGCATCCCCGGCATCCCCGGCATCCCCGGTTATCGGGCGATGACCAACTCTCACTAGGCAAGCCGGCGGCGCGGTCCTACATTGCCGCCATCGCGCCACCGCCGGCACGGCATGGCGCCGCAAGCGCCGCGGCCGCGGCCGCGGAAAAACACAATCACAAGGAAGAGACAGCATGAAATCCGCCGATGCCCTCAACGCCGGCACCGCCGCCGACGCCGGCGCGCCCGCCGCCGACGCCGGCGCGCCCGCCGGCACCGCGCCCGCCATGCGCGCGGCCACGCCGGCCCGCCCGAGCAACGTGCGCTGGCGCATCTTCCTCATCATGCTGCTGCTGACGGCGATCAACTACATCGACCGCGCCTCGCTCTCCGTGGCGCTGCCGCTGATCGCGCCCGAGTTCGGCCTCTCGCCCGCCGCCGAAGGCCTCGTGCTCAGCGCCTTCTTCTGGTCCTACGCGCTGATGCAGGTCCCGGTGGGCGCGCTGCTCGACCGCTATCGCACGCGCGGCATCATCGCCACGGCGACGGTGGCCTGGGGCGCCTTCCAGGCGCTCGGCGCGGGCGCCCACAACGGCGTCGTCCTGCTGCTCACGCGCGTGGGGCTGGGCGTGGCCGAATCGCCGATCATGCCCGCCGGCGCCAAGCTGACCGGCGCGTGGCTCACGCCCAACGAGCGCGGGCGCGGCGCGGTGCTGGTCGACGGCGGCGCGCCGCTGGGCAGCGCGCTCGGCGCCATCCTCATCGCGGGCCTGATCGCATGGCTGGGCTCGTGGCGCATCGCCTTCGTCGTCTCGGGCGCCGGCACCATGCTGGCGGGCTGGCTGGCGTGGCACTACATCCGCAACCATCCGGCCGAGCACCCCGGCGTCAACGCGGCCGAACTCGAACACATCACGCGCGCCAACGGCGCGCGCGAAGGCGCCCGCGCCGCCGCCGCGCCGCCGCTGCGCGAACTGCTGCGCGACCGTTCCATCCTCGCCATGTTCGGCGGCTACAGCTGCGTGCTCAGCGTGTTCTACGGCCTGCTGACCTGGATGCCGAGCTACCTGCACAAGACCCACGGGCTCGACATCTCGGCCATGGGCGGCGCCACCTTCGTGATCTTCATGTCGGGGTTCGTCGGCGAGCTGATCGGCGGCTACGTCGGCGACCGGTGGAAATCCTCGGGCGCCTCGCCCAACCTCGTGATGCGCAGCATGTTCAGCGGCTCCGCCCTGGTGGCGGCGGCCTGCATCCTGGCGGCGGCCTGCACGCCCGACGCCGCGCGCGTGGTCGTCCTGCTGTGCGTCGCCATGTTCTTCATCCGCTGGTGCGGCATGTACTGGTGCCTGCCCGCCATCATCGGCGGCAGCGAGCGCACCGGCGTGCTGGCCGGCATCATGAACTTCTGCGGCAACATGGCCGGCGTGGTGGTGCCGCTGCTGATCGGCGCGATCGTGCAATGGTCCGGCTCGTACTTCCTGGCGCTGCTGTTCTTCGTGGCGATGGCGGTGCTGCTGGCCGTGTGCTCGAGCCTGATCGACTACCGGCAGCGCCCGCTGGACTGAGCGCCGGCGCTGGCGGGCTGGCGTGCCGCCCGCATCACCGTGCCGGGCCTGCCGCAGCGGACCCGGCGCGCGCGCCGTGCAGAGTTTTCCGTTTCCGGATACACTGCGCCCCGCACTACGAGGACGCCGCCACGGCGTCCTTCGCAGCGGCGGGGTGGCAGAGTGGTTATGCGACGGTCTGCAAAGCCGTACACGGCGGTTCGATTCCGTTCCCCCCGCCTCCATAAGGCCCTGATTAGTCAGGGCTTTTTTTATTTCCTGCGGGAGCGTGTCGCGCCTGAAAGTGATGCGCAGTGGTATAAATCTGCCTGAAACCACTCCGAAAGAGTGGGGAACCACGCGTGTGATTGTCCATTTGGCAATACACGCCAGTGTAATTTCGGGCGGACGATGGCGACGAAAAGACAGAGATCAGCGGGCTCGTGGGAATACGTGGTGCGCCGTAAGGGCCTGCTACCCAAGCCGCTCTACTTTACCTTCTCCAGCGAGGCCGAGGGCGATGCCTATGTCGCCCGGCTCGAGCGGCTACTCGACGCCGGTGTCGTGCCGCAAGAGTTCGTCGATTCTCGATCCTCCATCGTGACAGGCCTGGACGCGATCAGGGAGTACGTCTCCCATCACGCCGTCTCGATCACTGACCGTCCGTTGTTGAATGCCCTCGCCAGCAAGGATGTCGTGGCGTCCGCCAGGCTGGCCAGCATCGACTATCGCTGGGTGCAGTCGTGGGTGACGGCGATGAAGCGAGAGGAGAATCTGTCGCCGTCGACGATTCGGCACTACGTGGGCGCTCTCGCGCGCTGCTTTGACTGGTGCGTGTTGCGCCCGGCGCCCGGCTTTCCTCTGAATCCCATTCGCCTGCTGCCGCGGCGGTATGCAACCTATAGCGAGATGGACCAGGCGGCCGTCTTGGCGCAGGACCTGGCGCCAAAGGCCGATGTGGAGAGAGATAGGCGCTTGCCGCCCCATGAGGAGAAGGAGATCAATCTCGTTCTCGCCGGCGCCCGGCCGAGGCGTCGCCAGCGCCCACTGACGTTGCCCTGGCAGGCCGCGCTCGAGCTGCTATTCGTTCTCGCTGTCGAGACTGCCATGCGGCTGCGCGAGATGTACACCCTGTCGATCGATCAGGTCGATTTGGCGGGGAGAACCGTGGCGCTCGAGAAGACCAAGAACGGCGACAAACGTCCGGTGCCGTTGTCGACGGTGGCGGTTGCGGCCATCAAGCGCTACCAGTCGCTGGTGGCCGCCGGCGAGCGCGGCATGGCCGGATTCTCGTTCGATGGTGGCTGGCTCTTTCCCTGGTGGGGTGGTGACAAGGCCGTGCTGGGCAAGGTGTCCAGAAAGCTATCGAACCAGTTCAGCAGGGTCTTCGACGCGGCCGGGTGCCCGGATCTCATCTTTCACGACCTGCGCCACGAGGCCACGTCGCGGCTCTATGAAAAGACGACGCTCACGGACCTGCAGATCGCCAAAATCACCGGCCACAAGACGCTGGCCGTCTTGCGCCGGTATGCAAATCTGAGGGGGAGTGATCTGGCTGCTCGCCTCTGGTGATGTGATGTCGGGCTACACCGAAGGGTGAGGCTGGGGAATCTCAGGCAGGGCGGGTGGAGCGCCGCGTCGGCGGCCGCGCCGGCGTATGGGGGCCACTGTCGGTTGAGGCGTCTGGAAGCTGGTCGCCACTTGCGTTTGGACCTGCCTCTCGCTGGTCTGCCGGCGAGATTCACGGCGCAGATATTCAACAAGGTCGTCCTCCATGAACACCCAGGCATGGCCGATGCGAGCGCCGAATATCTCGCCGTTCTGCGCCAGCCGCAGCACCGTTTCCCGGCAGACCTTGAGAAACTCGGCGCATTCGTTGGTGTCTAGCGTGCGCATTGAGCTTCCCCGCCCGTCGAAGTCTGTTCCGCCGTGCCCACTTCCTGGGCCGGAGCCATACCGATGGCGGTGCGCATCTCGATAACGGTCTCGGGGTTCTCCTCGCGCCATCGCTGCCAGCTTTCGTCCGTCAGCTTCCATTCGATCCATTCCTGGCAATCAGGCTTGGCGAGAAACGGTTTGCGGTGCTTGCTGCACCGCTCGCAGCGCTGCGGCCGACGGGCGGTGATCCACAGATGGGCGGCGCAAAAGTACAGGCCGCATCCGTGCTCTCCACCGTATGGCTCGCCGCCGCAGACGTAGGAAAGGCCGCGGTGGATCTCGGCGCTGCACCCAGGGTGATCGCACACGGCCGGTACGCTATAGCCAATGTCGCGGTTCCAGTTGTTGTCGTATCCGATGCTCCAGCTCATCATGCACCTCCTATGGGGGTGGCATGGAAAGGGCTCTCGATCTCGGCCAGCAGCACATCGCACACGACTTCCCACAGGCGCGAGGGCGGCCACTGGTAGCGGTCGAAATCGGCATCCGGGTGGATGCCAACGCGGCAGGTCGAGTGAGCGCCTTTGCGGAACTCCTCGGACTTGTACATCAGCGTGGCAACCTTGCCGTTCCCTGCGGGCTCCGTGCGGTGGTAGACATAGGCGCGAATGCGGTATTCATCGCCTGCCTCGATGGCACGACGATAGTCCTGGATCAGGTCGCAGCGCCCATCAGGTACCCAAGGGCGGCCACCCCTGGCTGTGCGAGCGCCTTCATGCAGATACATGACATATTCGCCTGACTCCTCCGCGGGATAGTGGCGATAGCCGATGTCGACCTGGGTACCGACCAGCACGCGCGAGCGGAAGCTGAAACGATGGTCGTGAATCGATGAGTGCTCGAAGCAGCGTCGGCGCGGGAGCTCCGGGTGCCAGACATGCAGGCGTTGGTTGTTGGGCAGTTGGACCTGGACAAAGCCGAGGCCGTGCAGGGTGATCTTGTCGGTCATTACATCGTCGACGATCATGGTCAGCTCCTCGGGAATCCATCGTGCTGCACGCCGTCGAGCAGGCGGCCGGCGGCCTTCTTGCCGACGCGCCCCATGCATTGCATGTCGTCGATCTGGCCATCGGTAGAGTCGCACCACATGGGGTACCCGGCATCCTCCCAGTGGTCTCGCTGCCATTCCACTGTCGGGAATCGAGTCTGCTCTGGCGGGTCATCGATCCGTGCATCGTTGAAGTCGGCCCAGGGCAGATATTCTCCCCACTGCTTGAACAAGAACGGTACTCCGGCGGCCGCGCACTGGTCGCGCAGGCTGCGAGCCCAGTCGGGATGCATCGGCCGCGCGCCGGGGCCGCTCTCGCCGCCGACGATCACCCACGACACACCGCAATAGCGCTCGCACAGGATGTGCTCACCAGCGTCGTTCCGACTGATCCCGTGCTTGTCAGTACGCTCGCAATACCCGATCCACTTGGCCAGATCCACCGGCCCCAGCAGCGGCTCCATGCTCAGAAAGCGCACGCGCGCTGGCGTGGCCAGCAGCTTCGGGATGTCGCGGTCGGCTTCGGCCTGGTTGACGACCGTGGCGCCGAGCCAGACGTTCGGCCAGGGCGCATCCGCCCATTTTGTGAGGCCGTGTGACAGCTCGCTGAGCGCGTCATCCAACATGGCATGAGCGTTGCCGATTCGCTTCGTCAACAGAAGCCAGTCGAGGTTCGGGGTGTCGGCGACGAGCTGCAGCAGGTCGGCGCGCCATGTCGGGTCGACGGCGTTGTCGAACACGTCAGCCAGGCTCGCGCAGAACACCCGCTGCCGGCGACCGTGCTCGGCGAAAAACTCCTTGTGCCGCGCGTTCCATGCCAGCGGCTTGCGCCAGTTGGCGGGCGACGTGCGCATGCGTTCCCCCTTCGGTCCCCACGTGACCCGGCCCAGCCGCGTGTCCATCTGCGCCTCGGCGTAGCAGTGGTCACAGCCCGGCGACACCTTCGTGCATCCAATCCACGGATTGAACGTGTGGTCGGTCCACTCGATCTTGCTGTTCTCGCTCACGCTGTCTCCCCGCTGTTGGTGTGGAGGGCGGCATCGATGCGGTCGCGAATGACCTGCAGCGTGAGCGGGGCAGCTTCCCGAACCTCGAACGCCGCCTGAACGCGGCGCTGCTCGGCGGTCATCGCGGAGCCGTTCATATGGGCCAACATCGAGCCGAGCAGCGCGACGAACCGGGCTGCGTCCTGCGGATCGTTGGCGCCGGCGGCGCGCGCCTCGCTGGGCTGCTCTGCGGCCAGGATGGCGCGAATCCCCTCTGCGACCTCGTAAAGTTCCGCGCTGTATTCCTCATGGGGCACGGAGCGAAACTCGAACGCGCCCGTATCTGGATCAGCTGCGCCAAACTCCGAATCGTGGTCCTCTCGGCGCTTGTCCACCCACTTCGCAGCAGCTTCGATGCCGGCCGCGAACGTCAGCGCCTTGGCGCTCGGTTGCGGGGCGGCAGGTGGGGCGGCGAGTACCTTCAGGTCTTGCGGGTGTGAGTACGACCAGCCAAGTGCCAGCATTGCGGAATCGAATGCCTTCCCGCATTCAGCAGGAATACCGTCTTCTTGTGCGCCCCACCAACGCATCGCCTTGACCATCTCCGCCAGCGCTAGCGTCTTGGAATCCGTCAGCGCGGCAGGCGATGCGCTCGGCGCAGGGGCGGCGGCAAGCATGTCCTGATATACGACGGTGATGCTGTTGGCAGACCACCTTCGCGCTTGCTGACCGGCCCATGTCATCGCGTCGGTCGGCCTGACCGGCACCAACTGCCATCCCTCCGGCGCCGCTTGTTGCGCGCCGGCGCTCGGCGCGCTCTGCTTGACGGTCCCTTGGATGGTGAGCGCAGCTCGACCCTTGTCCGTCACCGTGAAGCGCGTGCACTCCAGCAGACCCTGGGCGGCCCAGGCCATGAGCATGGTGTGAGGCACCTCGGCGTCCACGCCATCATCGAAGTTCTCGACGGCGCGGCGCAATGCCTCCACGTCGAGCGGCGCGGCGCGCTGGCCGAACCACGCGCGAATCGAATCTGCAACCTGTTGCGGATCACAGACCGAGCCGCCGGGAACGGTGTCGCGCAGCAATTGCTCGACATCGAGGGCGAGCGTATCGGAGGGCCGTCTTGCGACCGCGATTTCTGTCTGCAGTTCAGCAAGGAGCGCCTTCCCGCGCTTGATGCGCTCGGCCTCCTTTTCCGGCGTGTTCGTGTAGGCGTGGTGGCGCTGCGCAGTCTCGATCACGAAGCGATGGGGAATGCCCTTGCCGAACCGCGCGTTGCCGACTTGAGCGGGGGCGTCCAGGCGGGGCTCCACCGCCGGGCTTGGCAATGTTGCAGCTGCGGGCGGGTACACCTTCAACATGTCGGCGAGCGCGGCCTGCAGGCCTTCCTCCGTGATCGTCTGGCCCTCGCAGTGGTCGATCAGCCAGCTCGGGAACTTGTCCCACGCGATGATGATGGTAGGGCTGGTCATTGGATGCCTCCGAGCTGGGGCAGCAGGGCGTGGAAGGCCTGCAGGAGATGGACTTGCTTCGGCGTGAGGTCGACGGCCTGGCCATCGACCGAGATCAGGACCGAGCCGTCCGCGCGTGCGATCACGGCCACGTCGGTGGGCAGGATCTGCACGGCGGGAGTGGGGTCAAAAAACTCAGTGGTCGGCGCCAGCGCTGCGGCAAGGGCTGGCCAGGGCTCCTCCGGCAGCTCGGCCGGCGGCTGCTCTGCCGCTTCTGGCTGCGGCAGCGGGGCCAGGTGGTAGCGGCCTTCACGCACGGCAAGCCGCCCATCCCGAACGGCGATGGAGAGGTAGGCGCCCGGGTGCGCGCCGGCCTTGAGGCCCATCGCCTCGACCAGCTCGGCATTCGTCGCCGGGCCGTGCTCGGTGATGTGCTCGATCGCGAGCTGGACGCGGGTCTTTTCTTTCGGCTTGCTCGCTTCAGCCTTGGCGGCCGGCGCGAGGTTGAAGGCGCTGGCGGGGAATGCCGGCGGCCGCGGCGCGCCGGCGGCTGGCACTGTTGCTTGCGAGGGGGGCTCGATGTCGCGGTCAAGCATGGGTGCCTCCCGCAGGGTGGTCGCTGGGGAAATCGGCGGCGGTCAGCACATAGGGGCGCGAATTCGTCACCGTGAAGAATCTCGGCGCGCAGTGCGTGCGCAGCCAGGCCTGCAGGAAGCGATCGAGCTGCGATGTGGCCTCCTCGTCGAGGTCGTCAGGGTAGCCGTCGGCAAACTCGCCACCTTCGTCGGCACCACGGTCCCCGACCATCTCAAGTACGTCGTCGGCATCGAAGAAAGCCGCCGGGTCCGGGTAAGTAGCCTGGCCGAGGTAGACGGTATCGCCGACCTTGAGCAGGTCGTTTTCCTCGAGCAGCTCCTCGAGCGAGTGGTGCCGGAACTCCTCGTCGTCGGTGCTCCAGGCCTCTACTTCTTCCGTGTTCCAGCCGGGATCGGCCAGCGGCAGGCCTGCGGCATAGCAGTGCGTGATGAGCGCCTGCGTCAGAACGTGGGGCGCGGCCCCGCGCTGATGCAGCATCATGGCGAAATTGGCCACGTCGATGGGCTTGCCCTTGACGACGGCGCCGACCAGCAGCGCGGCAATGTATTCGACGGTGCTTTCCTCGGGGTCGTGCCAGCCGCCGCGGCCCTCGGCGCGCTTCTCGGCCAGGCGCTGTTTCATCGCCTCGGCCGTGCCGTCGACGGCGATGTCGTCGAGGTGTTGCTGCTCCTTGTGAGCGATGACCACGTGCAGAGCATCCTCGACATCCTGGGCTGCGTTGCGCTCCTGGATCTGCAGGTCGCCCTTGAGGTCGTGGTGTGTGCGGCGCATGTTGAGCGCGGCGAGCCAGCTGCGGCCGGCACTGACCAGGTTGGCCAGTGCTTCACGCATGGTGCCGACGGCGGTATCGTTCTGTGCCATGTCAGGCCTCCTCGGTGGCGGTGGGGTGGACCAGCAGGTCGTGCAGCTCGACGCCGCTCTCCAGCGCCTGGACGACCCATGCAGGCCGCTTGCCGCGCCCGGTCCAGGTGCTGCCGGTCCTCGCGTCGCGGTAGCGCACGCCGGCGAGCGTGACGATGGGGCCGAGCGGATCGGCCGGGTCGGCGGGAGTCGACGCTGCGTCGGCCGCCGGCAGATCCTGTTCCGGCTCGGTCTGCGGCGTTTCGTCGGGGGTGGTGGCAGGCGCGCCGGGGCGGCGCAGAATGGCGGGCAGCCAGCGGCGGCCGTCGAGGTATTCCTCGGCCGCGCCGATCATCGCTTCCTTCTTCATGCCGGCGATGGCGTTGGCCGCCTCCTCGCCGACGGCTTCACGAACCGCCTCCATGCGTCGCGTCTTGGGCACGCTGGCCAGGTAGGAGCCGGCAGTGGCACACCACCAGTCGGCCATGTCCAGGTCGACCGCCTTGGCGAGCTGGTGGGCGTGCTCGTGCACCGCCGAGTCCTCGCGCGCGGCCCGGGTGTCGACGGTGTGCGCCACGCAGACGGCCAGCAGGTCGAGCTGGTCGGCCTGGCTGAGCGTCTGCAGCCAGGCGAACAGATCTTCGTCTTCGCCGGGCAGGCGCTCCTCCCAGCGGGCGACGCTTTCCTCCATGCTCTGCCAGGCGCGCGAGTTCTCCATGTCGTCGGCCGCACTTTGGAGGATGGGGCGCTGATCGCCGGCCGAGATCTTGGCCAGACCGTGGCGAAGGCAGCGGTAGTCGAGGCGGCTGGTAAAGATCTGCGGCACCAGCGCGCGCAGCAGTAGTGCCAGTGCGATGCCCGGCGAGCCGGCCACCAGCGCCTGCAAGGCGGCGGTGCGGTGCGCGGTCAGCTTGTTGACCAGGCTGTCGGACAGGCCGCGTTCAGCGGGTGCTTCGGGGGCGCCCGACTGGCCGGCGTCCGGTGCGCCGTCATCGTCCGCAGCGTTCTTGGCCTTGTTGCCCTTCTCCGGCTTGATGAGGCCGCGGTGGATCTGCAGCGTGCCGTCATTGGCGACGGTCACGACGGCGCCGGCCTTGCCCTTCTGGCGGTCGGAGAAGGTCTCGATGCACGCCTCGATCGCTTCGATCTTCGCCTCGACCTGGCCGAGTTCTTCCAGCAGCGCATCGTCTTCAATGCCCGCATGCGCATTCAGCTTGTCGATCTCGTCGGCGCGCCGGCGCAAGGTGTCCAGCTCCGCCTCCTCGTCGTCCGACAGCGCGCGCTTTTTCGGCTGGCTCTTGCCGTACTTGGTGTCGTCCGAGTAGGTCCAGCTGTCCGCCGTCTCCACCCAGCTCCAGCCCTCGGCCTGCAGGTCCTCGGCGGCGCTGGCCAGCTTCTCGTCGGCGAGCTTCTGCAGCAGCTTCACATCGCCGATGAAGCCGCCGCCATCGCTGAACAGGTCGCGCACGACAGGGCCGCCGGCGGCCTCGTAGGCGTCCAGGCCGACGAAGCGTGCGAGCTTGTTGTCGCGGACATCGATCGAGTCGGCTTTGACCAGCGCCGCGCGGATGCGGCCGGGCAGACGCTCATACGGTACGGCGTCCTTGATCTTTTTCCAGACCCGCAGCTGGGCATCGTGGTCGTCGGTGATGGCGAAGGCCATCAGATGGTCGAGCGCGATTTCTTCGGCGCGGTAGGCGTCGATCAGCATCGGCGCCACGTTGGCCAGCTTGAGGCGGCGCTGCACCGTCAGTGGCGTGGTGCCGAAATGCGCGGCGACCTCCTCGACCGAGCTGCCGTCATCGATCATGTCGCGGAAGGCCTCGAACTCGTCGGCCGGGTGCATCGCCTCGTGCATGTTCGCGGCCGCGCTGGCTTCCTTGGGCGCGTTGCCCTTGTAGACCGAGCACAGCACGCGGTGGTCTTCGGTAATGTCGCCGTTGTCGAGCAGCCACAGCAGGGCCAGGCGCCGGCGGCGGCCATCGAGCACCCCATAAGGGGCAGACGGCGTGTCCTCGATAATCAGCGGCTCAAGCAGGCCGTGATGCTTGATCGATGCGGCAAGTTCGCGGATGGTCTGCGACGGGCGCTTGCGGACGTTGTTGGACGAGACGACCAGATCGCGCACGCGAACGGTCACAAGCTCTTGGTCTTGGCTCATGAGGTGGCTCCGGGGTTAGTCGATGGTGGCCACGCCTTCCAGCTGCATCTTGTGCTGGACGATGGCGTTGGCGAAGGAAAAGGCGTCGAGGCGGGAGCGGCCGATGGCCTGCTCGATGAATGGGGCGGCGGTCCGCAGGGTCTGCGCGTCGAGCGTGGAAACGGCGAGAACGCCAGTGCGCTCGCGACGGGCCAGGACGGCCACCATTGCGCGGCGCGCCGACTGGATCTGCGGGCGGAATTCCGCCAGGCCTTGAACCGTGCTGATGATGGCCAGGATGTCCAGCGTGCGCAGCAGGCGGTTGTAGGAGAGCGGCGTCGGGTCGCTGATGAAGGCCACCAGGTCAGCATGGAAGGTGAGCTTCAGGTGCAGCGTATTGCCCGGCATCATGGGGATATGCACGGCACGCGGCTTGCGGGTGGGGCGCGTGCTCATGACAGGCTCCCGACGAACGATTCCTCGCCGATGATCGCGTCGAGCTGGTCGTAGAGCTGGAACAGCGTGCCGTCGTTGTGGATCTCGCGATCGTTCATCTGCAGCTTGAAGCCGGCCTCGCTGACGTGCGAGTTCACCGGCCGCGCGGCGTGCCGCACCAGGCGGACGATGATGCCGCCGCGCTCGCGGATCATGGCGGCTTCGTTCTCGAAGCGCACATCGGTGAAAACCACGTCCAGGCCGGCGAGCTTGTCGAGCTCGCGCGTGGCCACGTCCACCCAAATCTTCGGGCCGATATGGGCACGCGCCCATTCGGTGCCCAGCGTCTGCATCAGCTGGCGCGGCGAGCGGTTGAGCCAGTCGATTGGCTCGTTTTTCTCCGCGGTAGTGAAGTGTTCCTCGGTCAGACCGAGCCCGGCCTGGAGCATGCGGCGCAGTGGCGTGGCGAACGCCAGGGGCATGAAACGATGGGCCTGCGCCATGTAGGCGGCAGCAGTGTCCTTGCCGGCGCCTGCGCGGCCGGTGAGTCCTATCAGCATGGGTTCTCCTCAGTCGAGGTCGTTTGCCTGGCGGCGTTTGTGGTCGATGACGGTGGGGTCGAAGCGAGGCCGCGCCGGCTTGCGGCGGGCCTGGGCCTTCAGGAAGGCACGGCGGGAACGGGCCAACTGCTTGCGGATGGCCGGAATCTCGATCTGCTCCTCGGCGCGGCCGCTGCCGCGCACGCGGTGGAACTCCTCAATGAGCTCCGCGCGGGAGATCCGGCGCGCAGTCATGCCGGCACCGCCGACACCGTGCGCGCGCCGCGGTCCAGGGCATCAAGGATCGCGTCGCAGGTGGAACGGAACAGGCCGGTGTAGGTGTGGCGGCCGTCGATGGTGATGCGGAAGCGCTTCATCGGGCGGCCTCCCGCGACTCGCGCTTTTCGGCCGCCGCGAGCTCCTGCGTGGCGTAACTCAACACTGTGGCTTTGTCGATGTCGCCCCAGGTGTTGCGCGTGGGCGCCGCCGCGATGTAGTTGCGCAGGAGCGTGGGCCGCGTGTGCTCATTGCCCAGCGTGCGCAGGAACGCCAGCTCGTGCACGGTGCTGTAGCTTTTCTTCGGAGCGGCGGTCATCGCGATGACCTCCTGGCCTGGGCGTCCGCGGCGCGGCGCATTTCCTTGGCTTGCTCGCGGGCGCGCTCCAGCTCGATGTACTGCCAGCAGAATTCCTCGAGTTCGGCCGCAGCCAGGATGATCGGGCACGTCGAGTCATAGCCGCCGATCGAGACGCTTTGCTCTAGGAGTTCCAGGCGGGCGCCGCGGTCGCGTTCGTAGTAGGCATCGCCAACCTGCTCATCCCAATGCGGATTGACCTGAAAGCTGATGCGTAGGTACCCCTCGATGCTCAGCCCGATGGGGGTAGAGAACGCAGTCGCTTCGTCGATGCGGTACCAGCGCGGGGTGCACGTGCTGGCATGGAAGAAATCCGGGTCCTGGTGGTCCGCGTACAGCAAGGCGGCGCGCTTGGGGTACTGCCGTTGGTGGTACGGCACATCGAGGTTGCCCAAGTCATCGTGCTCGGTACCATAGTCGTCGACGACAACCCAAGGATTCGGCGTGGATTCGTAGTGGAAGCCGGCTGCGCCATAGACGCGGAAGTGTTCGAGATGCATGGCCGACCTCACGCAGTCCGATGGCTGGTGCTGGTGGTGGTCGGGGTGGCCGGCGCGGCCTGGTCACGCTCGAGCGCGATCGAGTGCACGACGTAGACGACCGCCACGGCTGCGACGTAGGCGATCCAGACTTTGATACGTTGGGTTTTGTTCACTTCGCTCTCCATCAGATGAGCGCCGGGCGGCGCGTCGATGGAACGAATAATAGTCGGACTTTTATTTGTTGTAAATAGTCCGACTATTTTTTTTCAGATGGCCCGGGTTACGCGGGCAGCGATGGCTAGTGTCTGGATGATGTCGGCCAGCGCCTCGACGGCGAGAGAGGGGGTGTCCGCGTAGGCGCCAGTGATCGTGACCCTGTAGGAGCCGTCTGCCTGTAGGCGGACAACCATCTTGTCATCGGCCGAGCCCGCCTGACCGTCATCGGCCGCCGCTCCTGCCTGTCGTTTGCGATATGCAGCTAGATCGAAAACCTTCGTCATGGACGCATCTCCTGTGAGGTTGGAGAGGGTCCAACCTTTCAATTGGGTAACGGCACGTAGGAGCGATGCGGTTTCCCCTATGACGGGGGAGGCAAAAGCATCTGCCTGAATGGCAGAGAGCAGGGCAACAAAAAGCCCGCCTCCTGGGCGGGCCAATCGATGGGCCAGGCGAGGCCGCGAGGTGGTCAGCTAGATTTGCGACGACCACCACCGGGTCGTGGGTGTAGGCCCGTGAATTCGATGACGGTCGGCTTTGTCTTGGGCGCTGTCGACAGCAGAAGCTCGATTGCCTGAGCGATTCGTTCCAGCTCGTCCTCATCTCGCTCGGCGAGCAAGCGGAGCAGCCTGGTCAAGGCCGGACTCTTACGAGGAGTGGGGGCTGGCGGCGTCGATGGCTTCTCGCTTCCGCCCTCTGGCAGTTGTCTTGCCAGTGCTGGGCTGATTGCGCTCGGACTAACCCCGAGGGCGCCAGCGAACTTTAGCAACGCTGGCAGATTCAATGGAATTCGGCCGAGCAGGTACTGGCTCACTGCGGCTTGGGTCTTCCAACCGCACTGATCGGCGAGCCACTCCTGCGTGACGCTGGTGTTGCTGCGTCGGAATACATCCCATGCCGAGCGCAGTCGTGTTGCGTCGGCTAGTTGCTCGGGGGTGAGGGGCTTGGCGGGCATGCGATCAATCTATTAGTGATACTTATAATCGTCAAACAGTCCGACTATTGATCTTTCTGAATAGTCGGACTATTATTGGGCCGCGTTCATAACACCTTCTCCCTCGCCCATGCACCTTGCCGAATTCCTCAAGACAGAAGGCCTCACGCAAGCCGCGTTTGGTCGGATGTTTGATCCGCCCGTCTCGCAAGGTCTGGTGAGCCAGTGGCTCCTCGGGCGGGTTCGCATGACCCTTGAGCAGGCGCTTAGGACGAAACAGGTATCAGATGGCCATGTAACGCCGGAGGACTGCGCGGCTCTCTACGGCTCGTCTGTTGACGCTGGTGGAGTCTCGTAGTGGCTCGGCGCCAGCTCAGTGCTCGTCGAGTGCGCGTGCCAAGCGCTCAAGCTCGGCCAGCAGTCGGTGGGCGGCAAGTATGCAATCGGCGATCGCGTCGCGCTGAGCAGTCCGCCCTGATGCCTTCTTTCGCGGGGAGCCGGCGCCCGTGGCCAACCATTCCGATGACACCCCGAGTACGCGCGCGATTGCTGGTGTGTGCCGGCTTCCCTTTGCATTCCGATTTGGGTCGCAGAGGTACTGAATTGACTGATACCGAACGCCGATGTGTCGGGCCAGGCCGTGCCGCGTCGTCGGCGGCTCGGTTTGGTCCATCGCCCATCGAAGGCGTTCTGCGTAGGTGTACATGCGCCGAAGTTTGGCACTGGGGCTGAGCAGATGTGTTTGTCATTTGCCGACAGAAATTTCTGCCTGCTGCAACGAGATCTCGCGGCCGCTGGCCTCGCCGGCGCGGGCAGCGAACGTGCTCTGCAACTGGCTGTGCGGCGGCCATGTCGGCTGTCGGTTCTGCTTGTACATCCGCGCCGCCCTCATTGCGCGCGTCGCTCTCTCAATCCGGCTCATTCCAGTGCTCCTCGTGATGGCTTGCATCGTAGAGGTGGCGCCGGTGCGTAAACAGGATGAAAAACCAAAATTCCAAAGGTGACGCATGACGTGCTGGTACAGCGAAACGAACTGGCTCGACGTTCTCTACACGTCGGTGCGAAACACCCCGGGCCGCGTCGAAGCGGCCGCGGCCTATCTCACGAACCGACGTGGCACGCGCATTTCGGTCGAGGCGCTGCGCCTGCGCCTGCGCGGCGAGGCCGACACGAAGCTCTCGGTGGAGATGCTGGACCTGCTGGTCGAATGGATGCAGGAGCTCCGCCAGCCCCATGCCCTCGACGTGATCCACGCGCGCGCCGCGGCGCACGGCCTGGTCGTCGAGGCAGCGCCCACGGCGACGGGTGTTGACGGAGTTCTGCAGCAGTTCCTGCGGGTTGGCCTGGAGCATGGCGACGTGGCCACGGCCATCCAGGACGCCCTGGCCGACGGCAAGATCACGCACAAGGAAGCGGACCGGGTTGCCCGCTCAATACGCGAGGCACAGCAGGCATTGCAGGGGTTGCTCATCACCGCGCGCGCGGCCGCGTCGGAATGATCGACCGTCTCATTGGACTACATGCCGCCGAGGGGCGGCACATAAGAGGGGAGTCATGAACACAATCCAACTTGATGCTCGCTGGCTGCGTGCTGTTGGTCGCCGAGTGAACATGCGAAGTGCGGCCGGCTGTGCTCGTTTCCGGCGCCGCGGTATGGCTTGCGTGTCGCCGAAGCGCGCCGGCCCCAAGGTGTCGGCAACCGAATGGGGGGGGGGCACTCAGATGATGGGAGGGCCGCTCCATGACCAATAGTCTGTACGCCCGCCTGGTGCTGCATCTGATCGCGCCTGCTTTGCGAAAGTGGCAGCCTTGGGGGATGAGTCGCCCGTCAAGGCCGGTGACGATTCGCGAAGCTCAACTGCTCATGAATTATCTGCGCAGCTCGCGTGAGTGCCGCGGCGTAGATGTCTCGAACCGAGTCTTGCTCTCCGATTTTCACGTAGATGACGACACTCTCGTCAGTGCCTCCTCGGCTCACGGTGGTGCTAACAGCAAGCTGGCCATCTTCGGCGGCTTCCAGTTTCAAGCTGTCGTAGTCAACGGTAGAAAACGTCATTTCGGTTCCTTGTGCAACGTCTGGAAATGGGTGGCGCCAATTTTGCTCAAGCGCTTGGGCAAATGCCAATTCCCCACATGAGGGGTAATTCTCCCGAATCTGTGCACGGGGAATGCGAGGGGCGGAGCTTTGCGCCCGACATGCAATGCTGCAAGATGGAGCGCGCTGCAGCGGGCTTAGCTTGCGAGCGGCGCTATCAGCTCGCCTGTGCCTGGCGCAACGTCGAGCGCATCGCGGACGCTGCGCCAGCCGAGCGCGCCTGGCGCGCGCTGCAGGCCTTCGCCTCGCATCTGCTGGGCGAGTGTGCCTGGCCGCTGGCGCATGTGTTCTGGTCGTTCCAGGCTGCTGGCCAGCTCTCTGCCCTCGCGCAGGTCTGCGCCGAGCGCTGGCGCGCCATTCCAACGAAAGAGGGCAGGGCCGCCTACGCGGCCGAGGTGGCGGCCGCGGCGGTCGCCTACCGCGTCGAGACCGGCGCCTACATGGCGGCGGCATTCCTATCCACGTTCCACGTTCTCTGTGAGGCCACCACCGCGCGGCCGTGACCATTTCAGCTATGGACCTACCTATCCAATCTATCGAATCGCTGCGCGCCGAGGGCAGGGTGCGCGGTCAGGCCGGCGCGCCGGCCAGTGCGAATCCGTTCTTGCTTGGCACTGAGCATCACCGCCAGTGGGACCTCGGCCACATTGACGGCGAGTTTGCGCGGGTGGCGCAGACGCGATCCAGGAGCGTTGCCGTTTCGCTAGTTGCTGGCCGGCTGACGCGGTTTTAGGAGGGTTGTGACTAGGCGGCGATAGGTAGCGAGACATCCAATCAAGCTAGTTCGTAATAGAGGAAAATAGCACTCCCTAAATCCGATCTAGGAGTAAAAAATGTGCGCAATATCAACTGGTATTTACCTAAATTCGGCGGAATTGCAGGCCCTTCACGAAAGGGAGTCTGAGCTGTTCCATCTCTATGTCGCTGGTTTGCGCAAACACATGAATTTGGCGACCGGCATCGTCGATTGCTGCAGCTACTACTCCTTGGCAGAGGATATCAGGAGTGCCGGAAGACCGGGGGTGGCTGCTAAGAGCTACAGCAAAGAACAGATCCGCCGGATGTTGGCGCAGCTGATTGATATCGGATTGTTGAAGAAGTGCGGCAGTTCTCAGCAGCTCGCTTTTGCGTGCCTCCTGGCCGACCGCTCGAATGAATCACCACCTGAATTTGGGAGCTGTAAAGCATGACGGCATTTGTTCTCAATGACGATGAGTGGGAGGCTATGCGCAAAGTTGGTTTCTTGGCTCGAGATCTCTATGGTGTCCTGCGTCGCAGGATGAATTTCAAGACCGGTGTTGTTGGAGACTTGGCAGATTGCGCGATCTCATGGTTCGCGCTGCGCGAGGACTTGGAGGTGCAGGGTCGGCCGGGCGTTAAGCGCGACCTACCGTCTGAAGGTCGCGTGCGTCGTGCGATGGCACAACTCGTCAAGGTGGGGCTCGTGGAGTCGATCGGAAGCCGTCTCTTGCTTCGATTTCGGCTGCTGCGCGCCAAGGTTGATTCGCTTGTCCCGAATAAACCCGTAGGGGGCGTGATAGGGGATGGTGCAGGCCGTAAGACTAAGCCACGTAAGGTATCGCGGGGTTATTCACAAGGTAATTTGTTGTCGAAAGTCGGCACACATCAGGCAACCGATAAAACCTTAAAACCTACTCCCCCTACCCCCTCAGGCCTGCGGCCCGATGGGGATGGAACAGCGATCGACCCTCCCACGCCTGCGGCGCGCGAGGATCACAACCCCAACGGCGACGAAACACCGGGCGGTGCAGAAGCGCAGCGGCTCTCAGAGGAACGCCGCGAGCCCGCTGTGCGCGGTGGGGGATGGCCTGCGGCCGGCTGTTCAGATGAGGAGCCGAAGGCTGGGTTGACGTGGGAGGCGCATCTCGACTGGCCGAGGGGCATAGAGCAGCGCCAGCGGGCCTACATGGTCCGATCGCGAGGGAGCCTGACGCCGATGATGTTCCAGCTCGTTTTGGACGAATGGCACGGCGCTACGTTGGCCGGCGTCGTCGCCAAGCCCTGGCCGTACTTCAATTCGCTGCTCAAGGCGGCGAAGGAGCAGGGGCCTGCCTGGGAGACGCGGTACGCGGAAGGCGTCCAGATCGCGCGCGAGGAGGAGCGCACAAGGCTGGCAAACCTTGCGGCGCAGGAGGCCGCCTACCAGGCGAGCCTTGGGCAGCCCGGGCCGATGCCGGCCGGCACGCTGGGGCAATTCGCACGGTCGGATGCTGCTGCGGCGATTGAGCGGCGAGCTGGGCGCCGGCAATGAAGGCGGACGAGCTCGATGCCGAGGTCGGCTTTCGCGAAGCGCGTGAGCAGTGGCCGCGCCGCCGGGCCGGCGCCGATCGCTGGACCTCGCGTGCGGCGTTCTGGACCGCCGTCAGATTCGGGCCGGCGCTGGAGGCGCTGGCGGTGGGCGAGGCGAGGGAGCGATGGGCGGCGCTGTGGGCGATCGCAGTGCGTGAACACCTAGCGCCCATTCCCGGCGCGCCGGACGTTGGGGCGCCGCCGTCGGTTGCGGCGGCGGAACGGGGCTTGGCGCATATGCGTGCCATTGTGGGCAGTCGGAAATGATGCAATGCCATGAGAGTCGGGGGGGAGGGGAATGGATGATCTGAGGGAGCAGGTCGCCGCGGCGATGAATCCGAAAGGGCAGTTGGGCGACGCCGTGGCCCAACCGGAGATGAAGCTCGGGGCGCTGGCCTTCGCCGACGACCTGGGCCGCATGCTCTGGCGCCTCAAGTACGGCCAGGACACCACGCCGCAGACGTTCCATCGCGCTGTGCTGCTCCTGGCGCGGCGCGCGCGCGGCCTGAAACGCTTGCGCCGCGGTCATCGAGTCAGCCGCAAGGCGATGCAAGCGGATGGCGGCGATGGGGATTTGCTCGAACGCCTGGCGGCTCGTGCCGTCGGCGAGTGGGTCAAGGATAGATGCCATGTCTGCGCCGGTCGTGGGCGCCTCGGCGGCGGCAGCATCCTCCGTAGGCGTGTGACATGCCCGGAATGCAGCGGCGCGCGGTGGGTCTCGTGGGAGGAACGCATTCCGTTCGCGGCGCCAGGCCTGGTGCTACTCTGGCGCGACCCATGTGGGACATGCAACGGGCTGGGCGGCGTCGGGGCGCGCGGCGAGCTGCAGCGCATGGCGGTCTGCGGTGCGTGTGGCGGCTCTGGCCGCGCCCGGTATGCCGATGCGGACCGTGCCCACGCGCTCCGCCTTCCGCTGGAAACCTACCGGCGGCGGTGGTCCGACGTGCTGCTGGGCATGCTGGCCGTGCTGGATGCCTTCGACGGTGATACGGAGAACGTGGTGTCGCGGCAGCTTCGCGTGCGCCTTGCATCCCCCCAGGACATCGACTAGACTTTGCTCCAATCGGTTTTACCGATCCCTTTCGCTGGCACTCGCGTTAGTCGTGCAGCCCTCCCAGGACAGAATAAAAATTAGGGGCGCCTGGTTGGTTCGTTGGGATCTGGCCGTCCATACAAAACGCAAGTCACTGAAGCCCGGAGCGCGCAAGCCTCCGGGCTTTTTCCTTTGCGCCTCGGCGCATACCCGCATGGCTCGCCTTAACGCGAGCCATTTTCCTTTGAGACAGGCATGGACAACCAACACCGCCGGATTGCCGGCTACAGAGAACTCACGCAGGACGAGATCGACTTGATGAACCGCATCAAGCTGAAGGGCGCCGAGCTGCTGGCTCTGCATGGCGAGCTGGCCAAGCTGCTGAACGGTCAGTCGGCCGACCTGGTGCGGCGGCTGAACGAGGCGGGCACGTCCGACGCGGCCGATGCGATTCAATCGGAACTGGAGCGCCGCGCCGCGGCCGAGCCGCACCGCTGGGCCAGCATCGGCAAGACGGACATCGAGACTGGTGTCATGGCGCTCGTGCGGGCAGTTGCCCAGCCTGCGGCGCTGTAGCGACAGATCGCTGTGGTGTCTCCTCCTGCCCTTGATAGGGCGGGCTTTTGGCGGGCCGGTGCGGTGGGGCGTCGGCCCGCATCTTTTTGGAGGGAGGCATGGCAACCGTCAGCGTTGACATCAGCTCGGTGCTGCGCGCGTTCAACGATGCGCAAGAGCGGCAGATGCCGTTCGCGGCGGCGCGGGGGCTCACGCGCCTGGCCGGGCTGGTGCGCGATGCCGAGACCGCCGAGATTGTGCGGGCCTTCGATAACCCCGTGCCTTTCACGCGCGCAGCGATTGGCACCAGCTCGGCGACGAAGGCGTTGCTGGAGGCCTCGGTCTTCGTCAAGGATCGCCAGGCGGTGTACCTGCGAACGGAGGTGGAGGGCGGCCAGCGCGAGCAGAAGACATTCGAGCGCCTGTTCGGCGCCCGCATCGCCGTGCCGAGCGTTGGGGCTCGGCTGAACCAGTACGGGAACATCACGCGCGCCACGATCAAGCGCATCGCTGACGAACTGCGCACGCACGGTGGATCGGGGCGCTACTTCCTCGGCCAGCCGCGTGGCACCAGCCTGCCCGCTGGGATCTACGACCGCGGGTCGCGTGGGCGCGAGCTGCTGCCTGTGCTGGTCTTCACCACGCGCGCGCGGTATGAACCGCGGCTGCGCTTTCTCGAGGTGGCCGAGGCCACGATGCTGACGAACTTCGAGCGCGAGATGCTCGATGCCTGGCGCCAGGCGCTGGCCACGGCGCGCTGATCGGCGGCGTCGACCGGCTGGGCCGCCCGGCGGCCGGCCCCCCCCAGGGGGGGGGCGGGGGCGCCCGCCGGGGGCCCGCGGGTCCTTCCGACCTCCCAGCTCACACGGGTCATTCACGCCCCGATTCATTTCCAGATGAAAGGGCGCCAAGGGTTAGTTAGTTTGGGGATGGGATGGGCAAGACCGTGAACCTGCTGGAGCTGGCCGAGATTACCGGATTCGCCGTGCAGACGCTGATTCGGTGGCAAAAGGACGAAGACATGCCGTTTCTCCTCGCCGGCCAGCGCGGCCGCGGCAACGAGTACGACACCGCCGCGGTCATTTCTTGGCTGGCGCGGCGCGAGGTCCATCGCGCTGGCCTGTCCAGCCCGAAAGACGAGCTTGATCGCGTGCGCAAGGTCGAAGTCGAGATCCGCATCGGCGAAAAGCTCGATCTGCTGGCGCCGGCCGCCACGTTCGAATCGCTCTGGAGCAACCACATCGAGGCGGCCAAGACCGAGTTGCTCCTGTTGCCCGGGAAGTTGGCTGACGCCGTGTTCGAGGCGCATGGCATCGAAGTCGACGAGCAACTGACCCTGCCGCTCATTGAGGAGTGCCTGGGCAAACTCCAACACCTGGACGAAGACGATGACGCTGACCCCGACTCTGAGCATCCTGACGATGCTGGAGACCTCGAGGAGGATGACGAAGACGGCTAGGCGCGCGCTGCGCGCGGCCGTGTCGCGCTGGGCGTTGCCGCCACGCATGAACGCGCTGGAATGGTCGCGCCGGCACCGCTATCTGTCGAGCATCGAGGCCGACCGCGCCGGCAAGTATGACCCGGAGGTGACGCCGTACCTGTGCTGGCCAGGCAATCCGCTCGAGGCGATCGACGATCCGAACGTGATCGAGGTGTGCTGCCAGAAGTCGGCGCAGATCGCGTGGACCTCCGGTGTGCTCGGCAACATCCTGGGCAAGTGGATCGACCTCGACCCGTCGCCCATCCTTGGCCTGTTCCCGAAAGAGGGCGCGGCCAAGGAATACATGGCCGAGAAGTTCGAGCCGATGGTGGGCGCCACGCCGCGGCTTCGCGCCGCGGTGAATCTGCGCAGCCGCAAGGCGCAGCAGCGCATGCTGTTCAAGCGCTTTCGCGGCGGCTTCCTCAAGCTGGTCGGGTCGAATTCGCCGTCGAGCGTGAAGTCCAGCCCGATCCCGCGCGTCTTCATCGAGGAGCCGGACGACTGCAACCTCAACCTGCGCGGCCAGGGCGATTCGATCAAGCTGGCCAAGGAGCGCACGAAGACGTACCGGCGATCGCGCGTCAAGATCGTCATCGGCGGCACGCCGACCGTGGAGGGCACCTCGACCATCGCGGCCGAGATGGATCTCTCGGACAAGCGGGTGGGCATGATTCCATGCCATCACTGCGGCGCGGAGCATGCGCTGAGTTTCGCCAACCTGCATTGCCCCGAAGATCCTGACGCGGCGCATCCGATCTACGGCAAGAAGGTGCCGGACGAAGCCTACTACGTGTGCCCGCACTGTGAAGGCCGATGGAACGATGCGGAGAAACGCCGCAATGTGAAGCAAGGCCGCTGGATGGCGACCGCGCCGTTCAACGGCATTGCCGGCTACTACATCAACGAGTTGTACAGCCCGTTCGCCGGCTCGACGATGCCTATCCTGATGGCAAATCGCCTCACGGCGATGCACCACCTGGAGATGGGCGACGAAAGCAAGCTCGTCGCCTTCGTCAACAGCTCGATGGGCTTGCCCTATTCGTTCAAGGGCGACCAGCCCGAGGCCAGCGTGCTGGCGGAGCGGGCGGAGCCATATGCCGCCGGCGTTGTGCCTGCCGGCGGCCTCGTGCTCGTCATGGGCGTCGACGTGCAGCCCGACCGCCTGGAGGTGGTTTTGCGCGCCTACGGCCGCGGGGAGGAATCCTGGTTGGTGCGGTATGACCGGCTCTATGGCCAGCCGGGCCTGATTACGGATGATGTCTGGAACCAGCTCGACAAGCTGGTCTTCGGCAAGTACCGGCATGAGCGCGGCTTCGCCCTGAGCCTCTCGGCGGTGTCGATCGACAGCTCGGACGGCAACACATCCGATGCGGTTTACAAATACGTGCGATCGCGCCAGGGCCGCGGCGTTCCGCATGTCATGGCGATCAAGGGCGCGCGCAGTCCCGATGCGGAGATCTTCCGTAAGCCCGGGCCGGTGATCGAGACCAACAAGAAGAACACGAAGGCGGCGCGCTACGGCGTGTCGGTCTTCATGGTCGGCGTTGGCCGCGCCAAGGACCTGTTGATCGGCGAACGCGGTCGCGTCGGATTGGAGGGCAAGGGGCCGGGCCGCTTTCACGTCTACAAGGACGTGATCGCCGACTACTTCGACCAGTTGCTGGCGGAGGTCAAGGCGCCGGTGCGCCAGAAAAACGGGCACGTGGTGCGCGTCTGGCAGAAGAAGGTCGGCAAACGCAATGAGGCGCTCGACTGCGAGGTCTACGCATTGCACGCCACGCGCGCGGCCAAGGTCCACCTGATGCAGGAGCGGGACTGGTCCACGCTCGAGGCGCGGCTGTCGCAAGGCGGCCTGTTCGACGACATGCCGCCACCACCGGCGCCACTTCAAGCTGCCGACGCGCCATCACCTGTACCCGCCGTGCCGGCGTCGGAAGATGAGGACCCGGACGAGGACGCGCTGCAGGCCCGGCCACAGCGAGCCGCAGAGCCGGCTGCCGCCGACACATCACCCAACTTGCCACCGCGGGCGCGGCGCCGAAGATACGGCACCGTCTCGCGCGGCGTGGAGATCTGACCCATGATTACTGCAGAACAAGCACAGGCGCAGCTCGACGCATGGCTCGCCGCCAGCCTCGCGGTGGCACGCAACCAGTCTTACGAGATCGAGGGGCGCAAGCTCACGCGCGCCGACGCGGCCGAGATCCGCCGGCAGATCAATTTCTGGGAGGGCAAGCGCGCGGCCGCGCGCAACGGTGGCCGCCGCATGCGCATCGGCTACGGGGTCGCCGAATGAAAGTCGGCAAACCAGACCTGAAGCTCACGCTGACGGACCGGATCGTCAACTACTTCGATCCGGTCGCCGGCAACCGCCGGGCCCAGGCGCGCACCGCGCAGGCCTACTCCGGCGCATACGAGGGTGCCTCGCGTTCCAAGCGCTCGTTGCGTAACTGGTTTGCGTTCGGCGGCTCGGCCGATGCCGACCTGCTGCCGGCGCTGGCCGAGCTGCGCAATCGTAGCCGCGACCTGGCGCGAAACAATCCCCTGGCGCTGGGCGCCATCAACACGGCGGTGACGAATGTGGTCGGCACCGGGCTTGCGCCGCAGCCGACCATCGACGCGGAGGTGCTGGGCTTGACGGAGGAGCAGGCGTCCACCTGGCAGCAGCAGGCGCAGCGGGAATTTTCCCTGTTCGCTGACACGAAGGAATGCGACATCTCGCTAGCGCAGACGTTCTACGAGATGCAGCAGCTGGCGTTCCGTTCCACGCTGGAAAATGGCGACCTGTTCGTAGTCACGCCCCTCCTGACGCGCCACCGCACTGCATATCGCCTCCGCCTGCAGCTGATCGAGGGCGATCGCTGCTGCAACCCGAACTACGCCGCCGACACGGAGAATCTTGCCGGTGGTATTGAGATGGACGACTACGGCGCCCCGGTTGCCTGTCACTTCCTGCGCAAGCACCCGGGCGGTATCGGTGCCCGCGCAGGCAAGCGCATCTGGGATCGGCGCGAGGTATTCGGCAACGGCACCGGCCGCCGCAACGTGCTGCACCTGTTCGAGCGGCGGCGGGTTGGCCAGACACGCGGCCAGCCGTACCTGGCGCCCGTGATTGAGCCGCTGCGGCAGCTCGGTATCTACACGGAGGCCGAGCTGGCCGCTGCGGTTGTATCGGGCATGTTCACGGTCTTCATCAAGACCGAGGACGGGCAGGGCGTTTTGCCCGAGGACGAAGGGAAGGAATCGCAGCCGGACTACCGGCTTGGCAAAGGCGCAGTTATCCAGGGTGCGCCCGGCGACAGCGTTGAGGTCATCAACCCAGGCCGCCCGAATGCGTTGTTCGATCCCTTCGTGCAGTCGATCCTGCGCCAGATCGGCGTGGCGCTCGAGTTGCCGTTCGAAGTGCTCATCAAGCACTACACCTCGAGTTACACCGCGGCGCGCGCGGCCATCCTGGACGCATGGCGCTTCTTCAAGCTGCGTCGCTTCTGGCTCTCGACAAACTTTTGCCAGCCGGTCTACGAGCTGGTGATGGACGAAGCGGTCGCCAACGGCCGCCTGTCGGCGCCGGGTTATTTCACTGATCCCCTCATCCGGCGCGCCTGGTTGGGCTGCCAGTGGGTGGGTGACGCGCCGGGCGCGGTCGATCCACTCAAGGAAGCGCTGGCGTCGGAGAAGAATCTGGCGATCGGGCGCACTACCCTGGCAAAGGAAACAATGGCCTATGACGGGAGCAATTGGGTCGACAACCACGCGCAGCAGGCACGGGAGATGGAGGCCCGCCGCCGCGATGGGCTCCTGGTGCCGGCCACGGCCAGCGGCGCAGAAATGGAGCCCGGGCTCGATGACCCCTCGGCGCCGCCCGACCCCAGCGACCCCAAGCCTTTGCCGGATCTGCCGGCCAACAAGTAACGCGGACCCGCCCATGTGGCGGGTTTTGTTTTTCAGGAGCAGTGATGAATCGACTACTCGATGTGGTGACGGCGCCCTGGGCGATCCTGCCAGCCAAGCTCTCGGAGATCGTCGCAGCTTACGACGCGCGCATGCTGGGCGAGCAGATCGACCTGCAGGCGGTAGCCGCCAGCCTGGGCCGGCCGCTCGGCAGCGAGCCGCAGGACTACGAGATCGTCGACGGTGTGGCGATCATTCCGATGATGGGCACGATCGCGCGCCGCGCGAATCTGTTCAGCGACATCTCCGGCGGCGCTTCCAGCGACCTGGTGATGCGCGATCTGCGCTCGGCTGCGGCGAACAGCCGGGTGAATTCGATCCTGCTGCATGCCGACACACCCGGCGGCACCGTCGCCGGCACGCAGCAGACCGCCAACGTGATGCGTGAGGTAGGCGCGGTCAAGCCCGTCGTCACCCTGGGCGATGGTCTGATCGCCTCGGCCGGCTACTGGATCGGCGCCGCCGCACAGGCGGTGTTTATCGCCGACGGCACCACGCAGGTCGGCTCCATCGGCGTCGTGAGCAGCCACCGCGACGTGTCGCGCTCCGAGGAAATGCGCGGCGTCAAGACCACCGAAATCTATGCCGGCAAGTACAAGCGCATCGCCGGCAGCTACGCGCCGCTGTCCGAGGAGGGCAGGGCTTCGGTGCAGGACTACGTGGATTACCTGTATGGCCAGTTCGTGCAGGCCGTTGCGGAATACCGCGGCGTCAGCACTGAGAAGGTCCTGGCCGACATGGCCGACGGGCGCATTTTCGTCGGCCAGCAGGCCGTCGATGCTGGGCTGGTTGACGGCATTGCCACGCTCGACCAGCTGGTCGGCCGGCTTGCCGCTGGCGAGTTCAAAACCCCCGGGGCCGCAGTGCCCCGTCCCAAGACCCGGGCGGATATGCCCACTTCTCCGAAAGGAAACTCCATGAGCATCACGACCCGCGACGAGCTGGCGGCAGAATCGCCCGCACTGCTGCAGGAAATCGAATCCGCCGCCCGCGCCGCCGGCGAAGCTGCCGGCGCCACCGCCGAGCGCGCACGCATCCTCGGCATCGAGGCGCACGCGATGGTCGGCCACGAGGCGCTCATTGCCTCGCTGAAGGCCGACGGCAAGACGACGCCGGACCAGGCCGCCGCCCAAGTCCTGGGCGCGCATCGCGCGGCGCTGGCCAAGCAGGCCAGCGGCCAGGCTGCCGAGGCTCCGCCGCCGCTGCCGGCGTCGGTCGATGCCAGCGCTGGCGGCAAGAAGGATGCGCCGACCAAAGCGCAGATCGCCGCGCGCGCGGCCGAGCTGCGCCGTGAGGCCGAGGCCAATGGCGGGAGCCTGTCCTACGCCGCGGCGGCCACGCAGGCCGCCAAGGAACTGGCGCACGACTGACCGCACCGCGTCTCTCATCACTTCACAGGAAATCACCATGAGCAATCCCGGACTCCTCAAGGCCCATATCGCCGAGGGCCCGCTGGCCAAGAATCGCATCGTCACCCACGGTGCGACCGACGGCAGCGTCAAGCAGGCCACCGCGGCCACCGATCCCCTGCTGGGCGCCACCGAGGGCTTCGCTTACGTCGCCGGCGACCGCCCGACCATCGTGCGCAGCGGTATCGCCGACATCGAGTACGGCGGCAACGTCACGCGCGGTCAGCCGCTCACTGCGGATGCGGTCGGCCGTGCCGTCGCGGCGGCGCCGGCCGCTGGCAGCAACGTTCGCATCATCGGCTTCGCCGACGTGTCGGGCGTCCAGGGCGACATCTGCCCGGTGTCCTTGGCGCTCGGCGTGATGCAGGGCTAGACGCCCGGTCCCGCCTTCCTTCTTCCCATTCTTCTAGGAGTCATCCATGACGACTGCTGTCGCTCCGTACCCGATCAATCAGCAGCTTATCGCGGCGATCGTGATTGCCTACGCCAACGGCGAGATGATCGCCGACCAGGTGATGCCGCGCGTGCCGGTTTCCCAGGCCGAGTTCAAGTATCTGGTGCAGACGGTCGCTGACCACTTCACCGTGCCCGACACCCGCGTGGGCCGCAAGGCGAAGCCCAACCAGGTCGAAAGCTCCGGCACCATGCAGACCGGCGCCGTGTTCGACTACGGCCTGGACGAGATCGTCCCGGTCGAGGACGTGAAGAACGCCCCGGAGGGTGTCGACCCGTTGGCGCTCGCCGCCGAATTCGTGATGAAGCTGGTCACGCTCGACCGAGAGGTGCGCGTGGCCAACACCGTCTTCGGTGCGGCGAATCACACCAACAAGCTCACCTTGGCGGGCGCGGCGCAGTGGTCCGACTACACCAGCTCGGACCCGATCACGGCCATCCTGACCGCGTTGGACGCGCCGATCATGCGACCGAATGTGGCGATCTTCGGTCGCACCGTGTGGACCAAGCTGATCCTCCACCCGAAGGTGATCGACTACGTGAACGGCAAGGGTGGTACGTCCGGCGGCGTGACGCGCCAGCAACTGGCCGGCGCAATTGAGGTCGATGAGATCCTGGTCGGCAGCGCTTTCGTCAACACGGCGCGCAAAGGCCAGGCGATGTCGCTGCAGCGTTGCTGGGGCAAGCATGCGGCATTCATCTACCGCGAGAAGCCGGCGGAGACCACGCGCTCCACCACCTGGGGCTTCACCGCGCAGCAGGGCGAACGCATCTCCGATGCCGATTTCGGCAAGCAGTATGGCGGCCTCGAAGGCAGCTACATGGTGCGCGCCGGCGAGCGCGTCAACGAGCTGGTGACTGCACCGGATCTGTCGTACTTCTTCCAGAACGCTATCGCCTGAGCGCGCTAGCGCCAGGTCTTGCCAGAGCGGCCCGCCATGTGCGGGCCGTTTCCTTTTCGAGAGGAACAGCATGAGAGTCAAAGCAATCTGGCCGGTGGACACCGGCAGGAAGGAGCCGCACGCCGCCGGCGCCGAGTTCGATGTCTCGCCGGAGCTTGCCTCCGAGCTCAAGGCGGCGGGCGCGGTGGAAATCGTGGAGCGCAAGCGCGGTGGCGAGCCGAAGAACCCGGCCGGCACGCAGCTGGAGTCGCCGCCGCCCCCCGATCCCGGCGCGCCTGGCGCGCCCGGTGGTAGCGGCGCCGGCGAAACGGATGCCGGCGCCGACCAGACCGGCGACCAGGGCGGCCAGGGCAGTAACCCCGGCTCGCAGGCCTGATGGACGCCGAGGATCTGGACGATTTTGTCGAGGATTTCGGCGAGCTCGTCAACGTGCCCAGCCGGGGCATTTCCCACATGGCGCTCATCAACCATCTGCCCGGCGACACGCTCAACGGTCTCTCGCGGGGCAATGGCGTGCAACTGCTGGGCCGTGCGGATCTGTTCGGTGTCCTGGCGGCCGGTGATGTGGTGACGGTGAGCGCCGGCCCCGCGGCCGGGGACTACAACCCGGTCGGCGAGCCCGCGAAGCGCAGTGACGGCGCGTTCGTGCTGATCGATCTCAACCCGGTATCGACATGACCACTACCAAGCGCGAGGAAATGGCCCAGCGCCTCTACGAGCGCTTGCAGGCCGTGCCCGATCTGCAAGCGCTGGGACTGGCGTTCTCCCGGTCCCTCTTTGCCGCATTGGACATGCGCGGAAAGAAGCGTGTTCTGGTGGTGCACCACGGCAAAGAGCAGCTCGGCGCCGAGTCGACTGCGGAGATCGACCGGCATGCCGTGCTGATCGTGACCATCGTGACGCGCGACCCGGACCCGGACAGCCTGTCCGAAGCTGCGTTCGCGCTGGTGCATCCCGCCGTCATGACGTTCACGGACCCCGCGCTGATCGACATCAGTGAGCTGGGCACGGACGCACCCAGCTACGACAACCTCGGCGGCATCGTCGGCGCGCGCGCAGTCCACTACGACTTCTTTTACCGCACGGGGCGTGACAGCCTCAGTGCATAGGAGATCCAGATGAAGCAAAACACGGAGGCCGGGCCGCCGGCGGACGCGGCTACCACCGCGGCCACGCCGGCACCGTCCGATTCGGCCAGCGTGCTGGCCACCGACCATTTCGCCGGCGTGGCGGGCTCGTTCGAGTTCGATCCGGTCAGCGGCACGCGCCGTCCGGTAGCCGGGCCGGCCATCAACCAACCCGAGGAGAATCAGCATGGCTAAGCTCAATCGAAAGACGGTGCTGCTGGTAAAGATCGAGACGACGCCGGGCACCGATGCCGTTCCAACCGGCGCCGCCAATGCCATCCTGGCGCGCTCGTGCACCGTGCAACCGCTGGTGGCGGAGAACGTGCCGCGCAACCTCATCCGCGCCTATTTCGGCAACAGCGAGCAGATCCCGGTGGGCATTCACAGCGAGCTCGACTGTGAGGTCGAACTGGCCGGCGCCGGCGCGGCCGGTACGGCACCGGCCTGGGGGCCGCTCATGCGTGCGTGCGGCATGTCCGAAACCGTCACAGCGGCCACGGATGTCAAATACGCGCCCGTGACTGGCACCAACGAGACGGTGAGCATCTACGCCTACATCGACGGCCTGCTGCACAAGCTGGTCGGCTGTAAGGGTACGGTGGCCTTCGACATCACCGCCAAGCAGATCCCGGTGATGCGTTACAAATTCATCGGCACGTTCGCGCCGGTGACGGATGCGGGTAATCCGGCGGGCGTGGACTACTCGAAATTCCAGCGGCCGGCCGCGGTCAACAAGACCAATACGGCAACCTGGTCCATCTCCGGCTATACGGGCCCGTTGCAGGCGCTGCAGATCGATCTGGCGAATACCCTGGTCTGGCGCTCGTTGGTCGCCTACGAGGGCGTCGAGCAGACCGATCGCCAGCCGACCGGCAGCATCAACATGGAGCTCACCACGGTGGCCAGCAAGGACTGGTGGTCGACCGTGCGCGACGTGGTGCTGGGCGCGCTGTCGATCACGCACGGTACGGTGGCCGGCAACATCGTCAAGATCGACGCTCCCAAGGTGCAGATGTCGAACCTGGCATACGCCGACCAGGACGGCGTTGCGATGATGACCTCCAACCTCACCATCAACCCGAACGTGGGCAACGACGAGCTGCTGATTACGGTCAAGTAGCCGGCTGCGGCCTTGCCGCTGCACAACCCGTGAGGCCCGCCGTCGAGCGGGCCTCCGTCATTTCCAGGAGAACCACCCCAATGGCATTCAAGCTCACCACCACACCGACCTTCGGCGCGCGCGTCACCGTCGAGACCCTCAACGAGAGGGGCGTCATCGAGAAATCGCAATTCCTGGCGATTTTCACCCGCTACACCGTGACCCAGCTCGAGGAGCTCAAAGCACGTTGGCTGTCCGAGGGCAAGGATGATCCCTGCTGGCTCGCGCGTCAGGTCCTGGTCGGCTGGAAAGAGCTGGTAGCCGACGACGGCACTGTGGCCGAGTTCAACGAAGAGAACAAGGCCGTGCTGCTGCAGATCCCGCCGGCCGTCGCCGCGTTGCAGGCGGCGTTCTGGGACAACGTCATCACCTCGCGCGCAAAAAACTAATCGAGGCCGCGCGGCATTGGGCCGGCGCGCGCGAAACCGACTTCGAGGCGGACGCCGATGTGGCCGACGCGCTGGAGGCGATGGGTGCGCCGGCGGAAGTGGTGGCAGCAGCGCGGGCCCGGGGCAGTGGCGAGGATTTTTTCTACCACGACGACACCCGGGAGGCGGTGCTGTTTTTCCTCGACCTGTGGAGCCAGTGGAACCACGTTGGCACGATGGCCGGTGTGGTGCGCACCGGCCTCAACTACCCGGCCGTGGAGAGTGCCATGCGCCTCAGCGGCATCGCTGGAAAGAGCCGCGCGGCCTTGTTCGCAGATCTCCAGTTGATGGAGAGTGCGGCGCTCAAAGTCTTCCTGGAGGAAGCCGAGAGACGCCGCCGATGACCACAACACCCGCTTCGGCGGGTGTTTTCATTTGAAGGGAGGGGCCTGTGTCCGATCTCGGGAACATGGTTGTCCGGTTGCGTGCTGACCTGGCCGAATACAAACAGGATATGGCCGGTGGCGCCGCCGTCGCGGTGCAAACCGGGGCCAAGATCGAGGGCGCCATGCAGGGCGCCGCGACACGAGCGGAGCAGAGCGCCGCGATCGTGGCGCGCAACTCGGAGCGCCTGGCCGGCTCGATGAACCGGGCCGTGGAATCCACCGGCGCGCTGAACCGCCAGTTTGATGGTCTTCTGCGCACGCTCGGCGGCATCGGGCTCGGTCTCACCATCAGCGAGATGGTCAGCCTGTCGGATGCCTCCACCAATCTGGCGGCGCGCATCGGCCTGGTGTCGTCCTCGGCCGCGGCGGCGACGCAAACGCAGGCTGCGCTGTACGACATCGCGCAGCGCACGCGCCAGCAGTGGGAAGGGGTGGCGCAGACCTACTCCTACCTCGCCAAGGCGGGCCAGGAGCTGGGCGTCAGCCAGGAAAAAATCTTGCGCGTGACCGAGAATACCTCCAAGGCCATTGCGCTCAGCGGCGGGGCTGCGGAAGCGACCCAGGCTGCCCTGGTCCAGTTTTCGCAGGGCCTTGCCAGCGGCACGCTCCGTGGCGAAGAACTCAATTCGGTGCTCGAGCAGGCGCCGCGCCTGGCGCAGGCATTGGCTGACGGCCTGGGCGTCTCCATCGGGGAGCTGCGCAAGCTGGGCGAAGAGGGCAAGCTGGTACCGGCGCAACTGCTGGATGCGCTCGACAAGGCCGGCAAGCAACTGAGCGCGGAGTTCGCCTCGATGCCGCTGACGGTCGAGCAGTCGTTCACCCAACTGCAGAACGCGCTCATGAAGCGCATCTCGGACATGAACGAGGCCTCAGGCGTGTTCCGCAAGCTGGCGGATGGCGTTTCCTTCCTGGCCATGAATCTGGACTACGTGACGGCGGCGCTCACCGGCCTTACCGCCGCCAAGGCGGCAGATTGGGCGCTGAACGCGGCGTCTTCGTTTGCACGCAAGGCCGATGCGGCCATGCTGTCGGCAGCAGCGACCCGGCAGGAGACCACCGCCACGCTGCTGGCGATCGAGGCCGAGGTTGCCCGCACCGCGGCGCGCACGGCGGACATGACGGCGACCTCGGCGGCTATCGGTGTGGCGCGTACTGAGCAGACGGCCCGGCTGGCCAGTGCCAATGCGTCACTGCAAGCCGCTGAGGCGACCCTTGCCGCGGCCACGGCCGCCGGCGCGCTGTCCGGTGCCCTGCGGCTAGTGCGCGAGGCCGACCTACAGGCGACGGCGGCAACGGCGGCGCGCTCGGCGGCGCTGGCGGAGCTGGCCGTCCTGGGTCAGCAGCAAGTGCGCGTGAACCTTGAGGTAGCCGCCGCCACCGAGGCCAATGCAGCGGCCCAGCGCTCGCTGGCAACAGCCCAGGCGGCGGGCGCTGGTGGTGCCGGCATCGCCGCTCGGGCCCTGGGCCTGCTGGGTGGCCCGCTCGGTGCGGTGGTGACTGTGCTGGGCCTCGGTGTCACGGCGTGGGAGATTTACTCGGCCAGGCAGCGCGATGCCGCGCGCGAAGCGGCGGATTCGTCGGGCAAGCAGGCGGCCGTCAGCGTTCAGACGACGCAGCAGATCATTGACGATCTGAACAAGCAGATTGCCAAGTACCGGGAGCGCAACGAAGTGCGCGACGGCACGCCGGCGGCCGATACGGCGAGGCTGGTTGACCAGAAGCAGCGCCTGGCGGACCTGCACACGCGGAACGCTGCCATCACGCCGGAGCAACGCGCTGCCAACCCCTATAACCCGGATCTGCTGGATGAAGCGCGGCTCGAGAACGCCATCGTCGAGGCGGAGACGGCCATGCGCGCGGAGCGCGTGCGAAAGCTCCAGGCGGAAAACGAAAAGTTCGATCAGCAACTCAAGGGCATCAACGAGAACTACGAGAAATACATCACCACGCAGAAGGGCTTGCTGGCCGAGGGTGCCATCAGCCTCTCTACCTACGTCGATCGTGTCAAGGTGGCCTATGACAAGTGGGCCGGCGGCTCCAAGGACGCGGAGACTGCCAATAAGGCCTTCCAGAACATGCTGGGCGGCCAGATGGCGTCGATCGAGCAGCAAAGCAAGCTGCGCGAAGACACGCTCAAGCGCGAGCTGGCCAACATCGACCGCCTGCGCAAGACCGGGCAGATCACGGAGAGCGAGGCGCTGCAGAGTAGCTACGATGCACGCGAGACGGCCCTGCAGGGCGAGATTGCGCAGGCCAAGCAGCTAGAGGACCTGGCCGCCGGCAAGAAAGAGCTGGCGGCACGCGAGAAGTACCACGGCGAGCGCGTGCGCCTCG
Organism: Cupriavidus sp. 30B13; assembly: GCF_049059565.2. Classification (NCBI taxonomy): domain Bacteria; kingdom Pseudomonadati; phylum Pseudomonadota; class Betaproteobacteria; order Burkholderiales; family Burkholderiaceae; genus Cupriavidus; species Cupriavidus sp. 30B13. The sequence goes on from NZ_CP188223.1 coordinate 432,078, forward strand.
AGGCGGAGCTCGCGGCGTTGGACCAGGAGCGCGTCAACGCCCTCAAGGACCAGACCGAGCAGCTCTACCGTGCCCAGGCGGACAGCGACCAGAAGACGCTGATGGGCATCGAGCAGCGCATCGTGGCCGTGAAGGACGAAACGCTGCTGTACGGGCGCTTGCCGTCGGTGATCGAGTCGGTGACGGTCGCTCGCCTGCAGGAGCGGCGTGAGGCCATTGCCATGCTCGACCCCATGAGCGACCAGCTCAAGGCGCTCGATGCGGAGATCGACGCGCGCAAGCGCCTGCAGCAGGCGCTGTCGGCCAAAGAGACCACCGAGGCCCGCTATGACCTGGCCAAGAAAACCGAGGAGGAATGGAAGCGGCTTTCCAACGAGCTGGGACAGGGCCTGACCGATTCCCTGTTCCGCGCCTTTGAATCGGGCAAGGATTTCGGCCGCACCTTCCTGGACGGCCTCAAGAACCTGGCCAAGACCACCCTGCTGCGCATTCCTATCCAGTACGTGCAGAACGGCATCCTGAGTGCCTTTGGCCTGGGTGGGGGCAGCGGTGGCGCCGGCGGGGCCATTCAAAGCGCGGCGGACCTCTACGGCATGGTCGACAAGATCAAGACGGGCTACGGCCTGGTGTCGGCCTGGCTGGGCGGTGGCGGTAGCGCGGCAACCGGCGCCACGTTCGGCGGCACCGGCTTCCTGGCTGGTGGCCTGTTCGGGGCCGGCACCGGCGCTTCGATCTATGGCGCTGGTGCCGCCGGCGTGGCCTATGGTGCGAATGCCGGCCTGTCGCTGTACGGAGCGGGTACCGCCCTGTCGCTGTCGGGCAGCACGGCCGGCCTCGGCGCAATGGCCGGCTCCGCTGGCGCCAGCGCCGGCGGCATCGGTGCCGGCATCAGCGGTGCGATGGCCGCGGTGCCGGTGGCCGGCTGGGTGGCGGCGGGGATGGCGGCGGCAGATGCCTTGTTCGCCAAAGGGTGGGACTACAAGAAAGTGGACATGAACACCCTCGGCAAGGTCTACGGGGCAGCCACGTTCGGCGCGGACAGCCTGCTGCGCAGTGTCGGCGTCAGCGATCGCTTGGCCAACGTGCTTTCCGGTGCCTCGACCATCACGGCGCTGTTCGGCCGCAAGAAGCCGGAAGTGCAGGCCGCCGGCATCGTGGGCGACTTCACCGCCGACGGGTTCAGCGGTCAGCAGTTCGTGGACTGGAAGGCCAAGGGTGGCTTGTTCCGCAGCGACAAGAAATGGACCGACTACTCGGCGCTGGACGACCAGCAATCTGCTGTGTTTGGTGGCGCCGCCAAGGGTTCGCTGGCGTTCTATGAGAACCTGGATAAGCTCGCGGGCGGTGCAGGCCTGCAAGACCGGCTCGGCTCGTTCCGCTACAGCGTGCGAGCGGATCTGCGCTCGCAGGACCAGGTGGACCAGTTGCTCAAGGACATGTCGAACTCGATGGGGAGCCAGCTGCTGCCGCAGCTCGAGGCGCTCCGTCAGGGCGAGGAATCGGTGTCCGACGCGGCGCAGCGCTTGACCGATGTCTACACTTCCACCAATACGGTGGCGTCCGTCCTTGGCAAGACCACCGAACAGGCCTTTGGTGGGGTGGGCCTGGCCACGGCCAAGCTGCGGCAGAACCTGGTCGACCTGGGCGGCGGGCTGGACACGTTCAACGCCAAGGTGGCCGACTACTACGCCGGCTATTTCTCCGACGAGGAGAAGATCACCAGGTTGCGCAGCCAGCTCTCCGACAGCTTCAAGGATCTTGGGCTCGCCATGCCGGAGACCCGCGCGGGCTTCCGGGCCTTGGTCGAATCGCTGGACCTGAGCACGGACAACGGCCAGCAGCTGTTCGTGGCGATGATGAACCTGGCGCCGTCCTTCGGCCAGGTGGCGGATGCCGCGGCGGCGGCGGAGGCCGCCACCAAGGCATTCGGCGACCAGGTGAAGCAGTTTCAGGACCAGTTGCTGCTGGGCAACCTCTCGACGCTCACGCCCGAGCAGCAGTATGCGGAGGCGAAGCGCCGCTATGACGAAACCTCGGCCAAGGCGATGGGTGGCGATGCTGATGCGCGGTCGCAATGGTCGCAGATCGCACAGGCCTTCCTGGAAGCCTCGCGGGCCTACTACGCCAGCGGCGGCCAGTACACCGACGACTTCAACAAGGTCCAGGGTTTCAGGCCGGACGGCTCGCACGCGAACGGCCTGGCCTACGTGCCTTTCGACGGGTACATGGCGGAGCTGCACAAGGGCGAGCGGGTGCTGACCCGGGAGGAAAACGCGCGGTTCAGCAAGCCGGCGGACTGGTCCGGTTTCGGTCGGGGCGGCGCGCCGGCGATGACGGCGGAAATCAAAGCGCTGCGTGCTGAGGTTCAGGCGCTGCGCGAAGACAACCGCCAGCTCGCCGCCGCGCGCATGCAGCAGGCCCAGGACAACCACCAGGAGGCCGTCACGGTGGCCGGCCGCCAAAGCCGGCGGCTGGACGATATTTCCAACAACATCAAGCCATGACCATTGCAATTGAGGTGACTGCCTGGCGGATCTCGGCCGCGGCGGTGGAGACCTTGCGCTTTGCAAGCGAGGGCTTCACCACGCGGCCGACTGATACGCCGGCCAATGCGTACTTCGACGGCCGCCTGCAGGAGCAGCCGCGGCTGGGCCGGTCGCTGTTCGACCGCGCCACCACCTACGGCGCGTCGCGCGCCTCGGTCGGGCAGATTCGCCTTCTGAATCCCGATGGCGCGCTCGATCTGCTGGCCACCGACTACGCCGTCGACGGCCGGCCCTTCGTCGTGAAGGTCGGGCAGCTCGGCACGCCGGTGGCCACCTGGTCGACGGTGATGTCCGGTCTGCTCGATGACGTCGCCGCGGAGGACGGCGTTGTCAATCTGAAGGTGCGCGACCGCCTGGCCTTCCTGGGCAAGCCGCTGGACCGGCCCAAATACGCGGGCAGCAACGTGCTGCCCGACGGTGTGGAGGGCACGAAAGACGACCTCAAGGACCAGTACAAGCCGCGCATCTACGGCGCGGTGCTGAACGTTCCCACGAAGGCGGTCAACACGTCCAAGCTCGTCTATCAAGTCTCCGACCAGGCCTGCGCCGTGAGCGCGGTCTATGACAACGGCGTGGGGCTGGCTCGCGGCGCCGACTACGCCGACCAGACGGCGCTGCTGGCTACCGCGCCGGCGGCCGGCACGTTTCGCTGCTGGCAGGGCCTGTTCCGGCTCGGCTCCGCGCCGGCGGGCCAGGTGACAGCGGATGCGGCCACGGTCGAGCAGCGCGCGGGTGCGCTGCTCCAGCAGGTCGCGCTCGACGCGGGCATCCCCGCCGCCGACATCGAGGGCGCAGACGTGGCGGCGCTGAACGCGGCCAACGCGGCGGCGGTCGGGGTGTGGGTGGACGGCGAGACGAATGGGCAGGCGGTGATGGATACGCTCGCCAATGCCATCGGCGCCTGGTACGGCTTCGACCGGCTCAACCGCCTGCGCATGGGGCGCCTCACGCAGCCGGCGGGCGTGCCGGTTGCACGCTGGCCAGCGGATGCCGTGACCAGCCTGGTGTTGCGCGAGGCGGGCGTGCCCAACTGGCGCACCGTGGTGCGGTACGCACGGAACTACACCGTCCAGGCCCAGCCCGCCGGCAGCGTGTCGCAGGCACGCAAGGCCTTCCTTGCCGAGGAATACCGGCAGGCGGCCGTCGAGGTGCCCGCAGTCAAAACGCCGTGGCCCTCCTCGGAGGAGCTGTCGTTCGATACGGCCTTGATCGCGGAGGCCGATGCGGTGGCGGAGGCCAACAGGCGCAGCGCGCTGTATAGCGTGCGGCGCATGCTGGTTGACGCCGACGTGCCGCTGTCGGAGCTGGCCGCCGTCGACCTGGGTGCGGTCGTGATGCTGGACGGCGCCAGATACGTGGCGCCCGGGCGGCTGCTGTGCGTGATCGCGCTGGATGCCGGTGTCGATAACGACACCGTGAAACTGACATTGTGGGGGTAGGGTGGCCAACGTTCTTCTTGCGCATCCCAACATCGCCGATACCGGCACGCTGAGCGGCGGGGCCTGGCAGGTCAGCCGTGACAACCTGAAAGACCGGCGCCTGTCGCGCGTGGCGCGCACGGCAACGGCCGCCAAGGCCGACACGCAATTCACGCTGGACCTCGGTCGCAGTCGACTGATGACGGTGATTGCCATCGTTCGGCACAACGTCTCGACCTCCGGTAAGTGGCGTGTGCGTCTGGCCACCGATCCGGGCTTTGCCGCGCCGGTCTACGACAACGCGGTGACGGTGCCGCTGGACGGGTCGCCTTCACTGCAGATGGATTTCCTCACACAGACGTTTATGGCGTGGGAGCCAGACTGGCAGCTGGCATGGCCGACGCTGTTCCCGACCAGCGTGCTCGAGTGGGAGGATGACAATTTCTGGACCGGCAGCATCACCGAGGAGGAGCGCAGGGAATATCCCTCGTTGCTGCTGGCCATTCTGCCGAAGCCGACCGCGGGCCGGTATGTCCGGGTGGAGATCGATGACGAAACGAACCCGGACGGCTATGTCGAGTTCGGCCGCATCTTCGTCGGCAGCGCCTGGCAGCCTATTTACAACGCCAACTATGGCGCGTCGATCGCCTGGGAGACCGACACCGGGATGCAGCGCGCGTTGTCCGGCACGCCGTACTTTGACCACAAGGCAGGCCGGCGCGTGACGCGCTTCGATCTTGGCTTCCTTACTCGGGATGAGGCCCTCGGGCGACTCTTCGAGATCCAGCGCAAGGCGGGCATCGATGGCGAGGTCCTCCTGGTGTGGGACAAGGACGACGCGATCAACCTGATGCGGCAGTCGTATCTCGGCCGCCATCGCCAGCTCGCGCCTATCGCGCGGGCGTTCGTCGGCAATTTCAGCAACGCATTTGAAATCGAGGAGCTCACCTGATGACCAGCGTAACTTTCACGCCGGACGTTGGCGGCGATAGCGTCACCATCGACGACAGCGATAACCCGTCAACCGGCCTGGCTAACGGCGGGCACCGTACGCGGTTCCTGATCGCGCTGCAGCAGTTCCTGAAGGTCACTGGCTGGGTCAAAACCACCGCGCAAACGGTGCTGGGTTATCGAGATGCCGCCGCGGTATCGGCTGCCAGCGCGCAGACCTTTGCCGCTGCAGCGCAGGCCGCGGTCGGCGCGCCGTCATATGCCGGAAAGCCCGGCTACGTTTTCACCGTGAACGCAGGCGCCTCCGGTGTTCAGTGGTCGCAGGACCTCGGCTTGCGTGACCTCGTGGTGAATCGGAATGCCACTTTTGCGGGCGGCCTGGAGGTTGTCGGCAGCTACCCGGGGCTGGCATTCAGGGAGACCGATCAATCTGGCGCTGCCGGGCTGTTCCGGCTCCTAGCCGACGCGGGTGCCTGGCGCCTTGATCGCAACACAGCGGCAGCCAAGGACTACTCCTCCCTGGTCACTGAATATCAGGTGAACGCTGCAGGCCGGCACTTGTTCGGTGGCGTGGCGGACGATGGGCTGTCGAAGTATCAGTTTGGGGGGAATGTCTGGGTCGCCGGCTCTCTCTTCGCCACCGTGAACGTGGGCTGGACTTCGGATGCGCGGCTCAAGGCCGACTTGGCGCCGATCGAGACGGCGCTGGAGAAGGTCACTCGCATGCGCGGTCTGACCTACGTGCGGAGCGACATCGAGAATAGCCGGCGCTATGTCGGCGTGCTGGCTCAGGAGCTGCAGGAGATCCTGCCCGAAGCAGTATATGAGGGTGCCAATGGTTATCTCGCGGTTGACTATGGCGCGCTGACGCCGGTGCTAATCGAGGCCGTCAAGGCGTTGCTGACGCGAGTGGAGCAGCTCGAGCGGGGGGGCGCATGACACTGCCGGCCTCCCCGCCCATTTCAATGGTTGATCTGGCCAACGAGACGCGGCACACCATCGGCGGCTTTGGGATTCCTCACGATGATGTCAAACGCTTGCTCGGGTTGCCCCGAAGCCATCCGGGGCCGATCTCGCTCATGGACTGCCTGGGCAAGACGCGGCCGTGGTGGGGGCTGGTGCCGGTCAAGAAAGTCACCCTTGGTAGCCCCGTGACGACCACGTGGTACACGTGGCTCCAGGCAGACGGCGGTCTTGCGGATGCAGTCGATCCCTACTTCGGTAACGTGCCGATCATTGCGATCCAGTCGACGATCTCGGCAGCCGAGTCGGGTTCCATACTGTCCTTCGATGGCGATCCTGGTTTTCGCAACAACATCAAGGCGCAACTGCTGAACAATGATTTCAGCGTAGTTCGGGAGGTTGTCTATACCTTCGATTCGGTGGGCGTCTATTGGCGCTCGGCGCAGCTACCCGGCGGCGATACCAGTACGTGCTTATTCCTCTCCGAGGGCAACCAATTCGTGAACCTCATCAAGCTGTAGCACCGCGCGCGACGCATATCCCATTTCTCTTGCCACCTTCGGGTGGCTTTTTCTTTTGGAGGGCCGTATGCCGGCAGAAGACAAGTTCAAGTTCCACCAGCAGCAGCTCAGCTCGCCATCGCGCGATTTCGTGGTGGCGAACAAGGACGACAACACGGACCTGCCGCAGGTGTCGCGCGCGATCTATGTGGGCACCGGCGGCGATGTCAACGCCGTGCGCGAGGACGGCACCGCGGTGCTGTTCAAGAACGTGCCGGCGGGTTCCATCCTGCCGATTCGATGCTTTCGCATCAAGGCGACCGGCACCACGGCCAGCGACCTGGTGGTGCTGTGATGCAGTTGGGCATCGGGCTTTCGATTTCCGGTGTCGGGGCGCGTCGCTATGACGCCGACGATCTGGTCAGCGGCACGCTCAGCCTGAATTTCGTCGCCACCAACGACGTAACGCTGGTAGTCGATTTCGTTGCGGGGACCTACCGTGCGTGGATCGATGACCCGTCCTGGCCATATGGCGTGACGGGTGTTTTCAAGGGGAAGGCATAGCCATGCTGGTAAGCAAGAATTTCGGTGACATAGTGACCTTCATGCGTGCGTCCGTGGGATGGAGCTACAGCCCGGCCGGCGTGCTGGTGCCGAGCGCAGCCAATGGCCCACGGCTCGATTACGATCCCATCGCGCAGCTCGCGCGTGGGCTGCTGGTGGAGGAGCAGCGGACGAACCTGGTTAGCTACTCCGAGAATTTCGCCAATGCGTATTGGTCGAAGGTCTCGATAGCCGTGGCCGCCTCGGCGTCCCCGGGGGCGGACGGGGCATTGTCGGCCTTCGACATCACGGAGGCCAATGGGGCTAGTGGTAGCAAGGAACTTACGGCACCTTCGGTTTCGTACACCGCTGGTCAGACCTACACGATCTCGGCGTTCTTTCGCACCAAGGCGGTCGGCGTGGTGCGTCGTTTGCGCATGGCAGTGTCGTCAGGATCGGTTATCGCTGGAAGCCTCGCGGTGGCGTTTGATCCATCGGATGGTGGCTCGGTGGCACAGGTGGTGAATGCAAGCAATGCGAGGCTCGACGTTCTGCCTAACGGCTTGCTGAGAGGGCAGTGGTCTTTCACTGCGGCAAATACTGTTTCCGCAAATTTGTATCTCACGCTGGCTGACAGCAGCAATCTGACAACCTACGTTGGCGACGGAGTTTCGGGTATCACGCTCTTTGGCGTCATGATTGAGCAAAGCGGCGGATTCGCCGGATCGTATGTCAAGACCGGCGGCGCCCAGGTAACGCGTGCACCGGACGCCGCCGTTATTGCTGACTTGAGCAAGATCGGTTTCAACGCCACAGAGGGCACGATCTACGCCGAGGTGGAGGCGCCCAATCCATCCATCGCCACGGCAAAAGGCATTGTCAGCATCGACGATGGCACCGAGAACAATCGCCTTACGCTGACGAAGGAGATCAACGGGAGGCTTGGTTTCGCGTCCGTCATCGGTGGCGCGGGCTCCGTCATCCTGGCATCGGCCGCCAACATGCCGGCGGGGCCGGTGAAAGTTGCGGCCGCATACAAGGCCGGCGACTTCGCCATGTGCATGGGCGGAGCGGCTCCTGTCATCTCGGCCGCCGGCGTGCTGCCGGCCGGCCTGAACGCCATGCGGCTCGGCGTGCGGTCGAACGGCGGGGCGATCAACGGCTGGCTGCGCAACGTCCGCTATATCCCCCGCCGCATTACGAATGCCGAGCTCCAAGCGCTGACCACCTGAGGCCACCATGTTCTATGACTACTACCTGCGCGGCGCTGACCGCGACACCACGCGCGCGGCATTGCTGGCCGCGGGCTTGACGGTTGACGTTGACATGGACGGCGAGACGCGGCGCGTTCCTGCCGCAGGCGCCAGCCTTTCGACCATCGGCACGATTTACACGGGTGGCGAGTGGGATGCCGACGGCAACCTGGTGACGGAGCCGGTGGCCGTGCCGGGCTGGCACGTCAACCTGCGGCTGTCGCGTCCCCTTGAGGCCTCCGAGGTTGCCGCGCTGGCCGGCATGGAGATCTCGCCGGCGCCGGCGACTCCCTACAGGGTGTGGGCCGAATGAAAATCTACCTTCACCCCCTCTGCCTGGTGTTCGTCACCAGCCGCCTTCTGCCGGCCCGCTTCGACGGCTATTCCTTTGGCCCCGTGGTCCTGGTGCGGCCGGACAGCAGCGCGGCGCTCCTCGTGCACGAGCAGACCCACGTGCGGCAGTTCTGGCGCTACCTGGGCCTCAACGGCCTGCTGTACGAGTTCAGCCCCAACTGGCGGCTTCGGCTCGAGCTCGAGGCCTACCGCGCGCAGTTGGCGGTGGCCGGCCCGGCCGCGGCGCAGGGCATGGCGTTGTCGCTGGCCAGTAACTACGGGCTGGACATCACGCAGGAGGAAGCCTATCGCCTGCTCACGACCTAGCGCGCCGATTGCTTCACCAGTCAGCCACCCCTCGGGGTGGTTTTTTTGTTCCCGCCGCGTGCGGGTTTTTTATGCCGGGGAGGCACATGGGGGAAGACGACCCGACGCAGTTGCAGGCCGTGCTGCGTGCCATAGCAGAGCTGACGGAGGAGGTGCGGCGCTTGCGGACGGGATTTCCAGAGGGCGATTCGGATGGGCACCGGCGCTACCACGAGGAAATCATGCAGGCGATGGCGGACCGCCGGAAGCTGCGCCAGGAGCTCATCACGCACCTGCTCAAGACGAGCTCATGGGCCGCCCTGGCGGGCGTCCTGTGGGCGCTGTGGGAACACTTCATATCCAAGATCAAGGGGTAACACATGAAAAACGTTTTGCGGCGCTTGGGTTGGCGCCTGTTCTGGTCGGCGCTGGCCACCGTGCTTGCCTTCGCCATGTTCCAGCCGCTGGCCTTGGCCACCGGCGTGCCGGAGGTGGCGGCCGTGCTGCCGGCGCTTGCGGTGGTCTACTGGGTGGAGATGTCCGTGCTGGTCATGCGCGTGGCGCTCCACCCGCGGTTGGACTTCCAGGACATCGCGCGCGATGCCGTGGCCAGCTCGACGGCGGGCGTTGGTGCAGCGATCGTGTTCGCAGTGCTCTCGATGGGCGTATTGGCGCGTATGGGGGTGATCCTATGGATCGTCTACGGCGCGCGCTGATCGAGGGCCTCGCCGCGTGCGAGGTCTTCCTGTTGCTGGCGCTCACGCTCCTGCTCCTGTGGCTGGCCGGGCCGGCCGCGGCGCAGCTACCTGGTGACGCGCCGCGCTACCTGCCCCAGCTGCAGCACGAGCTGGCCGCGGCCTGGCCGGATGTCGCGCCGCGCGCCTGGGTGCCGGCGCTGATCGAGCAGGAAAGCCTTTGGCGCGTCAATGCCACGCTGCGGACGGCGCGCGAGCACGGTTGCGGCTTCGGGCAATTCACGCGCGCCTACGATGCCGGCGGCCGCATCCGATTCGATGCGCTGGCCGAGATGCGGGCACTCGATCCCGGGCTCGCTGGTTGGTCGTGGGCTGACTGTGCGCGCCCGGAATATCAGTTGCGTGCGGTGGTGGTGAAGCTGCGCATGCACGATCGGCAGTGCCAGCCGCTCATGCACGAGAACCGCCAGGTGAAGGCCTGCGCGGCCGCTATGTACAACGGCGGCGCGGGATCGGTAGCCAAGCGCGTGCGTAGCTGCAGCCTGGTCGCTGGGTGCGACCCGGGTACCTGGTTTGGTCATCTCGATCACCAGTGCCCGCAGTCGCGCGAGCGAGCGGCCGGCTATGCCGAGTCGTTCTGCGAGATCAACAGCAAGTATCCCGCGCGCGTCGAGGCGCGCATGCCCAAGTACATGGAGACGATGCGATGAAGGCAATCAACTGGAGCGCCGCCGGCGTTGCGGCGCTGCTCGGCGGCGTGCTGGCGTTGGTGCTGGCCAACTGGCTTTACTTCACCCCGCGCGCGGAGGCCGCCGGCCAGGCGTTGAAGGCGGCAAACCAGCTTGCCGGCCGGGTGCAGGACGCGAACGAGCGCTGCGCTGCTGACGTGGGCACGGCCAACGCGGCCGTCGCGGCGCTGAAACAGGCGGCAGAGACGCGCGCCGCCAGCGCGGCCGCGGCGCTGGCCGAGGCGCAGGGGCGGGCCACCGAGGCGGAGAAGAAGGCCGACTACCTGGCGCGCCGGCCGCCGTCGAAACCTGCCGACCTATGCGGCTCGCTCGACGAGCTGCTGACCGAAGCGATCAAGGAACGGAGGACCGCGCAATGAAATTCCAGTTTTCGAAAAATCGAAATTTCGTGGTGCTCGCGGGGCTTGGCACGCTGCTGGCCGGCTGCGGCAGTGCGCCGCCGCAGGTAATCAACCAGACGAAGACCGTTGAGGTGCCGGTGGCCGTGCCGTGCAAGGTGAAGGCGGTGGAGAAGCCGGCTTGGGCGCTGGGCCAAGTTGATCCGCGGGCCGACGTGTACGTGAAGGGGCGGGCGGCGCTGGTGGAGGTGCGCCAGCGCGCAGCGTACGAGATCCTGCTCGAGGCGGCCGCCGCGGCGTGCCGGTAGCCAGCGGCCGGCATGCCGCGCAACTGGCCAGCCTTGACGCGCGGCGGTAACGGCGCCGGCTCGGCGGCCATTCCCTCGGATGGGGAGAGCCGTAGGAAGGTGCGTGGCTTTTCGGCGTGGTTTTGTTTGTAAGCAGTTGAATAAATTAAATAATTAACGCCCTGCAAAGCCGTACACGGCGGTTCGATTCCGTTCCCCCGCCTCCAGCACCTGGCTGGTCCCGGCAAGCCGCAGCGCAGCGCGGAGCGCGCCGCAAGGCACGCCGGCCGCGCCGCGCGCCATGTGTGGCCGTTGCGGCATCCCGCCCGCATTCCGCCCGCATCCCGTCGGCTTTGCGCCGCGGTCCCGGCGTCTCCCGTCTCTCTTTTGCCCTGCCTGGTCTGCCCTCGCGTCCCCCAAATGCGTGATGCGGTTCGCCGTCCGCGGCGCAAGCGCACAGAGGGTTTCCTGCCGTATTCCCGGCTGGAACAACGCGGCCGAATCATGTAGTGTGAAGTCAGCGCAGTCCATCCATGACAAGCTCCGTCGTCGTGCGTGACGGGGAGATAATTGCAATGACAAGAGATCTGCGTGTCCGCGCCGCACAACCGGCCGACTGGCCGGCAATCGCGGAAATACTTCAGTCCTGCGGCCTCGCCTGCGACGACCTCGATCCGTCGCTCGCGTCGTTCCACGTTGCCGTGCTCGACGGCATCCTGGTCGGCTGCACCGGTACCGAGGCGTACGGCGACACCGTGGTGGTGCGCTCGGTGGCGGTGCTGGCGCCGTACCGCGACCACGGCATCGCCACCCACATGGTGTCGGCCGCGCTGATGCGCGCGCGCGCCAACGGCTGCGCGCGCGCGGTGCTGCTCACCGCCAACTGTCCCAACTACTTCGCCCGCTACGGCTTTTCACTGATCTCGGCTGACCGCCTGCCGCCGGCGGTACGCGCCTCGCGCGAGTTCCAGCGGCAGGAAGGCGCGCTGCCGCTGTGCATGTGCTGCGAGCTGAAGTAAGCCGGCCAGCGCCGGATGACACAGAGATGAAACACCGATGACCTTGCCCACGCCGGTAGCGGCACCCACGCAGCCGGAGCCGGCGCCGTTCGGCTACCTGGTCTACATCGGCCGCTTCGAGCCGTTCCACGACGGGCACTTCGCCATGCTGCGCCAGGCGCTGTCGCAGGCGCGCACGGTGGTGATCGTGCTCGGCTCGGCCGGCGGCGTGCGCACCGTGAAGAACCCGTTTACCGAGGCCGAGCGCCGCCGCATGATCGAAGCCGCGGTGGCGGCCCGCGATGCCGGCCGCGTGGCGGACCTGCGCTTCGTGGCCGTGCGCGACTATTACCAGGGCCCGCGCTGGGCCGCCGCGGTGCGCGCGGCCGTGGGCGCCGTGCTTGGCGCGGAGGCGGATGGGCACTCGCGCGAGCACGCCGATGCGCGCGTCGGCCTGTTCGGCCATTTCAAGGACGCGTCCTCGGGTTATCTCAACGATTTTCCGGATTGGCCGCTGGTGCCGCAGCCCAGCTTCGGCCAGCTCAACGCCGCCGACGTGCGCCGCCGGTGGTTCGCCCAGGCCGGCGCGCTCGATGGCGTGGAACAGGTGCTGCCCGCCCCGGTCGCCGCCTTCCTGCGCGAGTTCGCCGGCAGCGAGGCCTTCGCCGCGCTGCTGGCGGAATACCGCTTCCTCGAGGAGCATCGCCGCCGCTGGGCCGCCGCGCCGTATCCGCCGGTCTTCGTCACGGTGGACGCGGTGGTGCGCTGCCGCGGCCACGTGCTGCTGATCCGCCGCGGCGGGCAGCCCGGGCGCGGCGCGTGGGCGCTGCCGGGCGGCTTCCTCGACCAGCACGAGCGCGTGGCCGACGCGGTCCTGCGCGAGCTGGACGAGGAAACCCGCTTCAACCTGCCCAAGGCGGCATTGCAGCAGGCGTGCCGCGCCCAGGCGCTGTTCGATCATCCCGAGCGCAGCCAGCGCGGGCGCACGCTGACCCACGCCTTCTTCTTCGACCTCGCGCTCGACGCGCTGCCCGGAGTGGACGCCGCCGACGACGCCGCGGCGGTGCGCTGGGTGCCGCAGCGGGAGCTGCTGGCACTGGAAGCGCAGATGTTCGAGGACCACCTGCTGATCCTCGACCACTTCCTGCACCTGTTCGACGGGGCCGGCCTGCCGGAAGCGTCCGGCGGCGAGCCGGCTGCTCAGTGACCGCCGAGGTAGGCCTGCGCCAGCGCCGGATCGCGCGCTAGCTGGTCGGCCGGGCCGCTCGCCACCACGCGGCCTTCATCCATCACGTAGCCGCGGTCGGCCAGCGCCAGCGCCAGCGCCGCCATCTGGTCCACCAGCAGGATGCTGATCGACGCCTCGCGCAACTGGTCCAGCGAATCGAACAGCTCGGCGATGACCTTGGGCGCCAGGCCCAGCGACGGTTCGTCCAGCAGCAGCACGCGCGGGCGCGACATCAGCGCGCGCGCGATCGCCAGCATCTGCTGCTCGCCGCCGGACAGCAGGCCGGCGCGCTGGTGCTGGCGCTCGCGCAGGCGCGGGAAGCGGGCCATCATGGCCTCCACGCGCCTGACCATCTCCATGTGCGGCAGCGGGCCGGACGGAAACGCGCCCAGGCGCAGGTTGTCCAGCACTGACAGTTCCGGGAACACCTGCCGGCCTTCCGGCACCAGCACCACGCCCATCGCCGCGATCTGCTCGGCGTCGAGCCGGGCCAGGTCGGTGCCGTCGAAGGTGATGCCGCCCTGCACCGGCCGGTGCAGGCCCGACAGCGCGCGCATCAGCGTGGACTTGCCGGCGCCGTTGGCGCCGAGCAGCGCCACCATCTCGCCTTCGCGCACCTGCAGCGCCACGTCGTGCAGCACCGGCGCGGCGCCGTAGCCCGCGCATAGCGCGGACACGCCCAGCACTTCCGGCAACGCTTCGGAAGACGCCTTGCGCGCTCGCGTGCTGTCCTGCCCGGCCAGCGCGCCGGCCTCGCCCAGGTAGGCGCGCCGCACCTGCGGGTCGCCGCGGATGGCGGCCGGCGCGCCCGCCGCCAGGTGCTGGCCGGCGTCGATCACCACGATGCCGTCGGACACCTCCATCACCAGCGACATGTCGTGTTCCACCAGCCCCACCGCGATGCCGCTGGCGGCGATGCCGCGCAGCAGCGTGCCCAGGCGCGCCTTGTCCTCGCGCGACAGGCCGGCGGCCGGCTCGTCGAGCAGCAGCACCGCGGGACGCGTGGCCAGCGCGCGGGCGATCTCCACCAGGCGCCGGTCCACGTGGGCGAGGTCGGCCGCGCTGGCGTCCGGGTCGCCGGCGTAGCCGCACGCGGCCAGCAGTTCCAGCGCCTGGCGCCGCACCGCCGGCGCGTTGAAGCCGGCGATGCCCAGCAGCGGCCCGAGGCGGCCGCGCCGCAGCGCGATGGCGACGTTGTCCACCGCGCTCATGCCGGCGAACAGCTGCGAGGTCTGGTAGGTGCGCGCGATGCCGTTGCGCGCGCTGTGGCAGGCGCCGCGCGCGGGCAGGGCGGCGTCACCCAGGCTGCGGCCGCCGGCGCGCGGCCGGTAGTAGCCGGACAGCATGTTGAGCACGGTCGACTTGCCCGCGCCGTTGGGGCCGATCAGGCTGGTCACCGCGCCGGCCGGCATGTCGAAGGACAGGTCGTCGACCGCGCGCACGCCGCCGAACACCATCGACAGGCCGCGCGCCGCCAGCCCGCGCCGCGCCGCGGCCGGCACCGGCGGCAGCCCGCCGGCCGCGCTCTCGCGCGGCGCCGCGCGCGGCCCGCGCGCGCGTTGCCACAGCCGCGCCAGCAGGCCGGCCATGCCGCCCGGCGCCACCCACAGCACCAGCAACAGCAGGCCGCCGAAGAACAGCAGGCGCAGGTTTTCCAGGCTCGACAGCAGCTCGGGCAGCACGCCCACCACCACCGCGCCCAGCACCGGCCCGGCCACCGTGCCGGCGCCGCCGATCATCACCACCAGCACGAACAGGATCGACTGCAGGAACGAGAACATGCCCGGCGTGACCATGCCCTGCAGCGGCGCGAACAGGCCGCCGGCCAGGCCCGCCAGCGCGGCCGAGAAGGCGAACGCCACGGTCTTGACCACCAGCGGGTCGATGCCGACCGAGGCCGCCGCGGTTTCGCTGTCGCGCACCGCGCGCATGGCCGCGCCCCAGGGGCCGCGCGAGATGCGCGCATAGGCCGCCAGCGCGAGCGCCAGCACCACCAGCGCGATCAGCGCCAGCGCGCGCTCGCCGCCGTCCACGCCGGGCAGCGCCGGCTGGGCGATGCCCATCAGGCCGTTCTGCCCGCCGGTCAGCGCCCGCCATTCCACCGCGCCGTGCTCGACGATGAAGCCGAAGGCGATGGTCACCATGGCCAGGCCCGGCCCCTTGACGCGCAGCGCCGGCAGCGCCAGCAGCGCGCCGGTCGCCGCCGCCAGCAGCGCGCCCACCGGCCACGCGGCCCAGAAGCTCCAGCCGGCCTGCCCGGTCAGCACCGCCACCGCGTACGCGCCGATGGCGTAGAAGCCCACGTGGCCGAACGAGACCTGGCCGGTCAGCCCGAGCAGCAGGTTCAGGCCCACGCCGCAGATCGCCAGCATGGCGACGCCGGCGATGACGAAGACGAAATAGCCGTTGACCAGCAGCGCCGCCGCGCCGGCGGCTGCCAGCGCGAGCGCCATCGCGCCGACCTGCAGCGGCGTGCCGAGGCCCAGCAGCGGGGCTTTCGGCGTGTCGGCCGCGGATGCGGCAGCCGCCTGCGGCGCCGATGCGAGAGTGGAATCGTTCATACCTTGCGCACCTCCGCGCGCCCGAACAGGCCGTCAGGCCGCATGGCCAGCAGCACGATCACCAGCGTGAAGGTGATGATCTGGGTGTAGCCCGAGCCGAGCGACGCCGTCACCAGCGCCTCGGCCACGCCGAAGATCAGCCCCGCCACCATCACGCCCCAGGCGCTGCCCAGGCCGCCGAGGATGGCCACCGCGAAGGCCTTGAGGCCGAACACGGTACCCATGTCGGACTGCACGTTGAACAGCGGCGCGATCAGCACGCCGGCAATGCCGGCCAGCAGCGTGGACAGCGCGAACGACGCCGCCACCAGGCGCCGGATCGGGATGCCCATCAGGCGCGCGGCGTCGCGGTTCTGCACCACCGCCAGCATCGCCACGCCCCAGCGCGAGCGGCGCAGCGCGAGATGCAGCATCCCCGCCAGCGCCAGCCCGATCACCGGGATCAGCAACTGCAGCGGATAGACGCCCACGCCGGTGTCGCCGAGCTGCACCGACGCCGCCGCCAGCGGCGAGGGCAGGCTGCGCGGCTCGGTGCCGAAGGTCAGCATCACCACGTTGTCGAGCACGATGCCCAGCGCCACCGTGGCCATCAGCCACGCATTGGAGCCGCGGCTGGCGAACGGACGCACCGCCAGGAACTCCACCGCCAGCCCGTACAGCGCGCACAGCGCCAGCGCCGGCAGCACCGCCAGCGCCATCGGCCAGCCCAGCGTCTGCGCGAAGGTGTAGGTCAGCACCGCGCCGAGCATCATCGAGCTGCCCTGCGCGAAGTTGACCGTGGCCGAGACCGCGTAGGTAATGTGGAAGCCCAGTGCCATCAGCCCGTACATGCTGCCCAGGCCGAGGCCGCTGATGAGGGCGGAGATCCATAACATGGTGAGTCCTTGTGGTGCTTTGTGTTGCCTTGCCATGCGGATGCGGTTCGGGACGCCGCGCCGCCGCCGCCTTACTTCGCCACCGGCACGATCCGGTTGTCGATGAACTGCGCCCACACGTAGTCGTTCTCGCTCAGCGCGTCATGCACCTGCGGCGTGAACGGCTTGACGTAGGTCTTGATCAGGCCCTCGTAGCGGTCGATCTTGTAGAAGCCCTCGCGCACCGCCTCGCCCTTGGTGGAGCCGGCCTGCGCGATGGCCAGCGCGGCGAGCTGGGTGGCGTCGTAGGCGTTGGCCACGCCCACCGCCGGCGTGATGTCGTCCGGGCCCTTGATGTCGCTGTACCTGGCCTTCAGCTCGGCCACCACGCGCGTGCTGACCGGCGTGGGCGCGCCGAAGAAGCTGTAGGTCTGCACGAAGTGCACGTTCTTCGCATTGGCGCCGGCCAGTTCGGTGAAGCGCCCGCCAGCGGGGCCCCAGTGCGATACCACCGGCACCTTCCAGCCCATGCGGTCGAGCGATTTCACCACCTGCGCCGACGGGCCCACGTTGCCGACCATGAACAGCACGTCGGCGCCGGCGGCCTTGAGGCGGCCGAGCTGCGGCACCACGTCCACGTCGTTGGCCTCGAATTTCTCGATGCCGGCCGGCTTCAGGCCCTTGGCCGCGAGCGCCGCGACGATGCCCTTCTCGTTCGATTCGCCCCACGGGTTGTTGACCAGGATCAGGCCGGGCTTGCCGGCGTTGAAGCTCTTCTGCGCGTACTGCAGCATGGCCTTGTCCACCACTTCGTCCACCGCCGAGACGCGGAACGCATAGTTGGGGTTGGCGCCGTTGCGCGTGATCGGCGTGCCGGCCGCCCACGGTCCCATGAACGGCACCTTCTCCTGGTTGGCGATCGGCACGATGGCCATCGACACCGGCGTGTCCAGCCCGCCGAACAGCACCGCCACCTTCTCCTTGTAGATCAGCTCGCGCGCGGCCAGCACGCCCTTGGCGGGGTTGCCTTCGTCGTCGCGCCGCACCAGCTCCAGCTTGCGCCCGCCCAGCAGGCCGCCCCTGGCGTTGATCTCGTCGATGGCGACGGTCATGCCGCGCGTGAGCGCCTCGCCGGCGCGCGCCGACTGGCCGGACAGGGCCGTGACCAGCCCGATCTTGATGGTGTCGGCGGCGAGCGCGGGCAAGGCGGGCAGGGCGCAGGCGGCGGCGATGGCGGCCAGCACGGCGCGGCGAGAGACGGGGGTCATGGCAGTTCTCCGGAAAAGGGCAAAAGCAGGGGCAGGCAGGGATGGGAATGGGCTACGGGCCTTGCCGCTCGCAAGACGCATGCCATCCGTCTGCAAAACATGGCGAAATACCGCGACGACCGGGAATTCGATACGTAGACGATATGGCCTGCTTTTTGCGAACGATCCTGCCAAGAAGTTGCATACGATCAACGCAGCCCATCCCTGCACGATGTCGGTGCCCGATGCCCCGAGCGGTGGCGGGGCCGCACCGAAGCGGCGCCAGGGCGGGGCATGACGCGAGACATCCGGACCATGACGCAAAACCCGATTCCCCCGGCAGCCCAGGTGCTGGCCGGCGCCGGCCTTGACTCCGATTTCGGACCGCTGCGCACGCACGGCCGCTTTCCGTACCGGCCCATCACCGACACGGACAGCTACCGCTGGCCCGGCGGCGCGCGGCTGGCGGTCTACCTCGGCTTCAACATCGAGCACTTCGCCTTCGGCGAGGGACTCGGCGCCAACCTCGGCCCGGTCTCGCCGCAGCCGGACGTGCTCAACTACAGCTGGCGCGAGTACGGCAACCGCGTGGGCGCGTGGCGCTGCCTGGAGCTGTTCGACGAGCTCGCGCTGCCGGCCGGCGTGATCGTCAATACCGCGCTCTACGACCATTGCCCGCAAGTGGTGGACGCCTTCCTCGCGCGCGGCGACGAGCTGATCGGCCACGGCCACACCAACGCGCGCCGCCAGAGCGAGCTGGACGAAGCCGGCGAGCGCGCGCTGCTGCAGCATTGCCGCGCGCGCATCGCCGCGCATGCGGGCAAGGCGCCGTCGGGCTGGCTGTCGCCGTGGATCGCCGAGACCGCGCGCACCCCCGACCTGCTGGCCGAGACCGGCTACCGCTATACGCTCAACTGGTGCCACGACGACCGCCCGGTGCGCATGGACACGCGCGGCGGCCCGCTGTGGGCAATTCCCTATCCGCAGGAGCTCAACGACATTCCCATGATCGTGGGCCGCCAGATGGACGGCAGCGCCTTCGCCGACATGATCATCGACCAGTTCGACGAGATGCTGGCGCAGGCGGACCACCCGCGGCACCCGCAGCCGCTGGTGATGGGCATCGCGCTGCATCCCTACCTGGTCGGCCAGCCCTACCGGCTGCGCCACCTGCGCCGCGCGCTGGCGCACATCGCGGCGCGCGCCCAGCAGGGTGGCGTGTGGCTTGCCACGCCCGGCGCGATCTGCGACCACCTCGAACAGGTGGCGCCGCCGCCGGTCGCCGCTTCGCGCTAACATCATGCGCCCGAACGCTACCTTGACCATGGCCGACGTCATGCCCCGCCCCGCCTCGCCCCGCCCCGCCAGACCGAAAGCCGCGCCGCAGCGGGCCGCCCCGCCCGCGGACGCCTCGCCGGCCGACCTCGCCGGCGAAGCCCCGGCCGATGCCGACACCCGCATCTACCGTTCCATCTTCGACGGCGTGCTCAATCACCGCCTCACGCCCGGCACCAAGCTGCCCGAGCCCGAGCTGTGCCAGTTGTTCGGCGTCGGCCGCGCGGTGGTGCGGCGCGTGCTGGAAAAGCTCGCGCACGACGGCATCGTCGAGCTGCGCCCCAACAAGGGCGCGGTCATCGCCGAGCCCACGCCGGCCGAGACCAGCCAGATCTTCGAAGCGCGCCGCGCCATGGAGCGCGTGTTGGTGGAGCTGGCGGTGCAGCGCGTCACCGAGGCCGACCTGCGCGCGCTGCGCGAGCAGCTCGCCGCCGAGCACGAAGCCATGCACCGCTTCGACCAGCCCTCGTGGGCGCGGCTGGCCAGCGGCTTCCACCTGCGCATCGCGGCGCTGGCGCGCAACCCGGTGCTGCAGCGCTACCTGACCGAGCTGGTGTCGCGCTGCTCGCTGATCGTGGGCCTGTACGAGCCGCCCGGCCACGCGCCGTGCGAGCACGACGAGCACGCCGCCATCGTCGACTGCATCGAGCGCCGCGACGCCGCCGGCGCGGTGCAACGCATGGAAGCCCACCTGCGCGAGCTGGAGCAGCGCATCGAGACCTCGCGCATGCAGGGCGAGAAAAGCCTGGCGCAACTGCTCGGCCTGAGCAAGGAGTAAGCATGGAAGTCGACTTCGAAGCCATCACCGAATACCAGCGCTACAAGCTCATGGCGAGCCTGATCGTGCCGCGCCCGATCGCGCTGGTGACCACGCTGGCCGCCGACGGCACCGTCAATGCCGCGCCGTTCTCCATGTTCAACATGCTGGGCGAGGAGCCGCCCATCGTGATGATCAGCGTCAACCGGATGCAGGACGGCGCGCTCAAGGACACCGCCGTCAACATCGCGCGCAGCCATGAGTTCGTGGTGCACCTGAGCGACGAAGCGATGGCGCGGAAGATGCACGACTGCGGCGAGCGCCTGCCGCCCGACCAGAGCGAGCTGGCGCGCGTGGGCCTCACGCCGCTGCCCTCCAGCGCGGTCGCGCCGCCGCGCATCGCCGAGGCGCCGGTGGCGTTCGAATGCACGCTGTGGGAAACGCTGGAAACCGCCAGCCGCCAGATCTTCATCGGCCGCGTGCTGCGCCTGCACGCGCGCGACGGCCTGATCGACACCGAGACCTGGCGCGTGCGCCTGCAGGACTACTTCCCGGTGGGCCGCTTCGGCGCGAGCTTCTACGTGACCACGCGCGACCGGTTCTCGCTGGAGGCGGAGGCGGGGGTGGCTACGGCGAGTACGGCGGTGGACGAGATGTGAAGGTGCGCCGGGGACGCCCAGTCCGTGCTTGCCATGCGTGAACGCATAGACTAGACTAACCGAACTTAGTTTATCTGGGCGTACCATGCAAACCATCAATATCCACGAGGCGAAGACACATCTTTCCCGGCTCGTCGAGCAGGCGGCCAATGGCGAGCCATTCGTCATCGCCAAGGCCGGCAAGCCGCTGGTCAAGGTCGTCCCGCTTTCGGCGAGTACCGGAAAGGCAAAGCGGCTTGGCTTCCTTGTGGGCGAAATCTCCGTTCCCGACGATTTCGACCGGATGGGAGCCAAGGAAATCGAGCAGCTCTTCGGCGGGGACGCATGAAGATCTTGCTCGACACGCACTTGCTGCTGTGGGCGGCGGCTACGCCGCTGCGCCTGCCGGCGGATGCGCGAGCCCTCATCGAGGCGGAGGAGACGGAACTCTTCTTCAGCGCCGCCAGCATCTGGGAAATTGCCATCAAGCGCGGCCTGGGACGCGCCGACTTCCAGGTCGATGCGCGCGTGCTGCGGCGCGCGCTGCTCGACAACGAGTACAACGAGCTGCCGATCGGCAGCGAGCACGCCGTGGCCATCGAGAGCCTGCCTCCCATTCACAAGGACCCGTTCGACCGGCTGCTGGTGGCGCAGGCCACCGTCGAAGGCATCACCTTGCTGACGGCGGATGCGACCGTCGGCCAGTATCCCGGTCCCGTGCGCCTCGTGCGCTAGCGTGCCTCCCGCCTAATGGCTGATCATCCAGGGCCGCCCGTTCGGGTTGCCCTTGGGCGCGCCCGCCGGGGCGCCGGCCAGCTTCACCTTGCCGCCGCCCGCGCAGCACCCGCAGCCCGCGCCGTGCCCGCGCCCCGATTCCTTGGGCGCGTGCGCGCTGCGTTCGTTGATGGCGTGCGCGCGGCGCGACGCGGCCGGCATGCCGGCCAGCGACGGCGCGGCGACCAGCGCGCGTTCGGCGAAGCTGCCGCAGGACGGGCAGGCGCAGGGTTCGTCGCGGCGCGACATCGGCCGCAGCGCGGCGAAGTCGCCGCAGTCGCGGCAGCGGTAGTCGTAGGTGGGCATCGGGTGGTCTCCTGTCCGGGTTGCATGCGCGGGCCGCACGCGCCGTCGCGCGCGGCCCGCGCACGCGGTGCTGGCCTGTTCAAACGTCCTGCGAGATCGGCAGGTCCACGTCGCCCTTGATGTGCTTGACGGGGCCGTCCGCGCTCGGGCGGATGTCGAAGTCGAAGATCTGCGTGGGCAGCCACAGCGTCGCGCAGGCGTTGGGAATGTCCACCACGCCGCTGATGTGCCCCTGCACCGGCGCCGTGCCGAGGATGGAATAGGCCTGCGCCGGAGAGTAGCCGAACTTGGTCATGTACTCGATGGCGTTGAGGCAGGCCTGGCGGTAGGCCACGTGCACGTCCAGGTAATGCTGCTGGCCGGCCTCGTCCACCGAGATGCCTTCGAAGATCAGGTAGTCGTTGTAGTGCGGCGTGATCGGGCTGGGCTTGAAGATGGGGTTCTTGATGCCGTACTTGGCCATGCCGCCCTTGATCAGCGACACGCGCATGTGCACCCAGCCCGCCATCTCGATGGCGCCGCAGAAGGTGATTTCGCCGTCGCCCTGCGAGAAGTGCAGGTCGCCCACCGACAGGCCGGCGCCGTCCACGTAGACCGGGAAGTACACCTTGGCGCCGCGCGACAGGTCCTTGATGTCGCAGTTGCCGCCGTGCTCGCGCGGCGGCACCGTGCGCGCGCCGTGCGCGGCGGCCTGGTCGCGCGCGTCGCCCTGCAGGCGGCCCATGTGCGCGGTGGCCGCGAACGGCGGGTTGGCCAGCGGCGGCACGCGGTCCGGCTCGGTGGCGATGAAGTCCAGCTCGCGCTTGTTCCAGGTCTCCAGCATGGACTTGTCGGGCAGGCAGCCGATCAGCCCCGGGTGGATCAGCCCGGCGAAGTTGACGCCGGGAATGTGGCGCGACGAGGTGTAGAGGCCGTGGAAATCCCAGATCGATTTCTGCGCCAGCGGGAAATGGTCGGTCAGGAAGCCGCCGCCGTTCTGCTTGGAGAAGAAGCCGTTGAAGCCCCACTGGCTGTCGGCCTTGGCGCCGATGTCGAGCAGATCCACCACCAGCAGGTCGCCGGGCTCGGCGCCTTCCACGCCGACCGGGCCGGACAGGAAGTGCACGATCGACAGGTCGATGTCGCGCACGTCGTCGGCCGAGTCGTTGTTCTTGATGAAGCCGCCGGTCCAGTCGTAGGTCTCCAGGATGAAGTCGTCGCCGGGCTTGACCCAGCAGGCCATCGGGATGTCCGGGTGCCAGCGGTTGTGGACGTCGGGATTCTCGTACGGGGATTGGGCCAGGTCGACCTTGATCAGGGTGTCCGTCATGACATGCCTCCAGTGTTGGCGTGGGTTGGGGTGGGGTCTATACAGACAGCAGTTGCCGGATGTGCTCGACGTCGGTGCTGTCGCGCTGGGTCTCGTGCACGAAGCGCCCGCCTTCGATCACCAGCAGGCGGTCGGCCACGTCGAGCGCGAAGCTGAGCACCTGCTCGGAGAAGACGATGGTGATGTCGCGCGTGCGGCGGATCTCCAGCAGCGCGCGCGCGATGTCCTTGATGATGGAGGGCTGGATGCCCTCGGTGGGCTCGTCGAGCAGCAGCACCTTGGGATTGGCCACCAGCGCGCGCGCGATGGCCAGTTGCTGCTGCTGGCCGCCGGACAGGTTGCCGCCCTTGCGCCGGCGCATGTCGAACAGTACCGGGAACATGGCGAAGATCTCCTCGGGGATGCGGCGCGTCTTGCCCTGCTCCATGCCGGTGAGGATGTTCTCCTCCACGCTCAGGTGCGAGAAGATCATGCGCCCCTGCGGCACGTAGGCCAGCCCCGCGCGCACGCGGCGGTAGCTCTCGTCGCTGGCCACGTCGCGGCCGTCCACGCAGACCTGTCCCGAGCGCACCGGCAGCATGCCGATCATGGCCTTGAACAGCGTGGTCTTTCCCATGCCGTTGCGGCCCATGATGGCCACCGTCTCGCCCTGCGCGGCGGCGAACGACACGCCGTGCAGCGCCTCGCTCTGGCCGTAGTTCACGACCACGTTGTCGACTGTGAGCATGCTGGTTTCCTCCGGTAAAGTGGCCAGCATCAGTGGCCGAGATAGACGTCGATCACGCGCGGATCGTTCTGCACCTGCTCCATCGAGCCTTCCGCGAGGATCTTGCCCTGGTGCATCACGGTGACCTTGTCGGCGATGCGCTTGACGAAATCCATGTCGTGCTCGATCACGATCACCGCGCGCCCGCGGCTGATGCGCTTGAGCAGCTCGGCGGTCTGCTCGCGCTCGCGCACGCTCATGCCGGCGATGGGCTCGTCGAGCATCAGCAGCTGCGGCTCCTGCATCAGCAGCATGCCGATCTCCAGCCACTGCTTCTGTCCGTGCGAGAGTTGCGCGGCCTCGCGCCCGAGCGCGTCGCCCAGGCCGATCTCGGCGGCCACGTCGGCCACGCGCTGGCGCACCTCCGGCGTGGTGCGGAACATCAGCGCGCCGAACACGCCGCGCCCGCGCGGAAACGACACCGCGAGGTTCTGGAACACGCTGAGGTTCTCGTAGATGGACGGCGTCTGGAACTTGCGGCCCACGCCCGCGCGCACGATGCGGTACTCGGCCAGCCCGGTCATCTCGCGGTTGGCGAACTTGATGCTGCCGCCGGTGGCGCGCGTCTTGCCGCAGATCAGGTCGAGCAGCGTGGTCTTGCCGGCGCCATTGGGGCCGATGATCACGCGCAGCTCGTCGCGGTCCACGTAGAGCGTGAGGTTGTCGATGGCGCGAAAGCCGTCGAAGGAGACCGTCAGGTCCTCCACCGCCAGCATGAAATCGGTATTGCTCATGGCGTCTTCCTCGCGTTCAGGCGCGCTGCTGCGCGCCGGCTTCGGTGGTCCCGGCATCGCCGGCGGCGGCCGGTGTGGCCGGCGTGGCGGCGTGGTCGCGGCGCGCCATGTACTTGCGGTAGAGGCCGGCCAGCCCGTCGGGGAAGGCCACCACCACGCCGATGAACAGCGCCGCCATCAGGAACAGCCACAGGTCCGGGAAGCTCTCGGAGAAGTACGTCTTGCCGAAGTTGACCAGCAGCGTGCCCCACACCGCGCCCACCAGGCTCATGCGCCCGCCCACCGCGGCGAAGATCACCATCTCGATGGACGGCACGATGCCGACGAACGACGGCGACATGAAGCCCACCTGCAGCGTGAACAGCGCGCCGCCCACGGCCGACAGCGCCGCGGCCAGGCAGAACACGAAGACCTTGAACATCGCCACGTCGTAGCCGGAGAAGCGCACCCGGTCTTCCTTGTCGCGCATGGCCAGCAGCAGCACGCCGAGCTTGCTGCGCTGGATCCAGCGGCACAGCGCGATGGCGCCGAACAGCAGCGCCACGTTGGCGAAGTACAGGATCACCTTGGCGCTGTCGCTGCGGATGTCCCAGCCCAGCATGGTCTTGAGGTCGGTGATGCCGTTGACGCCGCCGGTGTAGCCCTGCTGGCCGATGATCAGCACCGACAGGATCAGCGCCACGGCCTGCGTGATGATGGCGAAGTAGACCCCGCCCACGCGCCGGCGGAACATGGCGAAGCTCACCACGAAGGCCAGCGCCACCGGCACCGCGATCACGCCGGCCAGCGCGAACGGCAGGTGGCGGAACGGCTCCCACCACCACGGCAGCGCGGTGAGCTGGTTCCAGTCCATGAAGTCGGGGATGCCGGGGGTGGACTGGATCGCGGTGCTCTTGGGGTCGGAAGCCTCGAGCTTGAGGAACATCGCCATGGCGTAGCCGCCGAGGCCGAAGAATACGCCCTGGCCGAGGCTGAGCACGCCGCCGTAGCCCCACAGCATGACCAGCCCGACGGCGACGAAGGCGTAGCTGAGGTACTTGCCGACCAGGTTGAGGCGGAACACGTCGAGCGCCAGCGGCATGACCACCACCAGCACCACGGCCAGCAGCAGGTAGCCGGAGAGTTCGCTGCGCAGCAGGCGCAGCGGCAGGGGCGGGCGGCGCGGCGCCGGCGCGGCGGAAGAGGAAGAAGCGGAAGAAGTGGAAGAAGCGGAAGGGGACATCACGAGCTCCTGGGGCGGTGCCGTTCGGTTCAATGGATGGCGATGGCGGCTTCAGCGCCGCACCGCCGGCGCGAACAGGCCTTGCGGGCGGATCATCAGGATGGTCACGATCAGCAGCAGCGTGAGCACGCGCGCCATCGAGCCGGTCAGGAAGAACTCGCTGATCGACTGCGCCTGCGCGATGCCGAAGGCCGAGGCCACGGTGCCGAGCAGGCTCGCCGCGCCGCCGAAGGTCACCACCAGGAACGAGTCGACGATGTACAGCGAGCCGCTGGTGGGGCCGGTCGAGCCGATCGTGGTGAAGGCCGCGCCGGCCACGCCGGCGATGCCGCAGCCGATGGCGAAGGTGAGGCGGTCGGTGCGGCGCGTGTTGATGCCGGCGGCATTGGCCATGGCGCGGTTGAGCGTGGTGGCGCGCACGCGCAGCCCCCAGCGCGAGCGGTACAGCGCCAGCCACACCATGCCGGTGACGAACAGCGTGAGCGCCATCACGAACAGGCCGTTGATGGGAATGTCGAGGCCCGCGGCCGGCGCCCACGAGCCCATCAGCCACTCCGGCAGCGTGGGGCTGACCTCTTTGGGGCCGAAGGTGGAGCGGAACGTCTGCTGCATGCCCAGCGACAGGCCCCAGGTCGCCAGCAGCGTGTCGAGCGGGCGGCGGTACAGGTGGCGGATCAGCGCCCACTCGGCCAGCCAGCCCGCGCAGAACGCCAGCACGAAGGCCGCGCCGATCGCCAGCGGGAAATAGAACGGCATCCACGACGGCGCCAGGCGCTCGGTCAGCGTGGAGGCCAGGAAGATGGTGTAGGCGCCGATCGTCATGAACTCGCCGTGGGCCATGTTGATCACGCCCATCTGGCCGAAGATGATGGCCAGGCCCAGCGCCATCAGCAGCAGCACCGAGAACAGGCTCAGGCCGGCAAAGCCCTGCATCAGGCCGATGTTCAGCATGTCGGTTAGATTCATGTCGCGCTCGCCAAGGAAAGAAAGGTGCATCGAAGACGCCGGACGACGGCGTCGGCTATCGGTTTTTTGGCGCCGGACAAGCGAAGCCGATGGTCTTGTCCGGCACGGCAGCATTGGCCAACCCCCGCCCTCTCCCCCGGCCCCTCTCCCGCTGCGCGGGAGAGGGGAGAAACCCCTCGGGCGATTGACGAAGCCGGCGAATGGGCCCACACCGCCAGAGCTGGCCCAAGCAAGGTGTTCTCCCTCTCCCCTCACGGGGAGAGGGCCGGGGAGAGGGGCGGTTTGACTAGGAGCCACCTCAGGCGGGGCCAACGGTTTTTTCCAGCCCGGCAGCATCCGCAAGCCCCCGCCCTCTCCCCCGGCCCCTCTCCCGCAGGCGGGAGAGGGGAGCAAACCAGGCTTTACTGATACCCCTTCGGGAA
Source organism: Cupriavidus sp. 30B13 (assembly GCF_049059565.2). NCBI lineage: Bacteria > Pseudomonadati > Pseudomonadota > Betaproteobacteria > Burkholderiales > Burkholderiaceae > Cupriavidus > Cupriavidus sp. 30B13. The sequence continues at coordinate 459,077 of NZ_CP188223.1, forward strand.
CGGATTCGGCGGGATCAGCTGCGGCGACTCGGCCACCACCTTGAACTGCCCGTCGAGCTGCGCCAGGCCCACGCGCGTCTTGCTCCACAGGTGGTGGTTGGGGTCGACCTTGACGAAGCCTTCCGGCGCGGTCTTCAGCTCGATGCCGGGCGAGGACGCCACCACCTTGTCGATGTCGAAGCTGCCGGCCTTCTCCACCGCGGCCTTCCACAGCCACGGGCCGAGGTAGGCGGCCTGGGTCACGTCGCCGATCACCGACTTGGCGCCGTACTTGGTCTTGAACGCCTCGACGAAGGACTTGTTGTTGGCGTTGTCGAGCGACTGGAAGTACTTCATGGCGGCGTAGAAACCGGCGATGTTCTCGCCGCCGATGCCCAGCACTTCGTCCTCGGTCACCGAGATGGTCAGCAGGAACTGCTTGTCGGCGGTGATGCCGGCCGCCTTGAGCTGCTTGTAGAAGGCCACATTGGAGCCGCCCACCACGATGGCGTAGATGCAGTCCGGCTTGGCGACCTTGATCTTGTTGATCAGCGAGTTGAAGTTGGTGTGGCCCAGCGGGTAGTACTCCTCGCCCACCACCTTGAGCTTGAGGAAGTTCTCGATGTGCTTGCGCGCGATCTTGTTCGAGGTGCGTGGCCAGATGTAGTCCGAGCCGATCAGGAAGAAGCTCTTGGCGCCTTTCTGCTTGGCGGCCCAGTCCAGGCCCCAGATGATCTGCTGGGTGGCTTCCTGGCCGGTGTAGATGACGTTCTTGGATTGCTCCAGGCCTTCGTAGAAGGTCGGGTAGTAGAGCAGGCCGTTTTCCTTTTCGAAGATCGGCAGCACGGCCTTGCGCGAGGCCGAGGTCCAGCAGCCGAACACGGCCGCCACGCGGTCGTTGACCAGCAGCTTCTTGGACTTCTCGGCGAAGGTGGGCCAGTCGGAGGCGCCGTCTTCCTTGATGACCTTGATCTTGCGCCCGAGGATGCCGCCGGCGGCGTTGATCTGGTCGATGGCGAGCTGCTCGGCCTGGATCGAGCCGGTCTCGGAGATGGCCATGGTGCCGGTGGCGGAATGCAGCTGGCCGACCGTGACCTCGGTATCGGTGACGGCCAGCCTGGTGGTGTTGGCGACCGAGGTCGGCACCGCGGCGCGCGCCTGCATGCTCAGGCCGGACAGGCCCGCCAGCGACAGCGCCGGCAGCGAGGCCAGGCCCTGCATCATGCGCCGGCGCTGCGGCGAGATGGTGCCGCCGTCTTCGGTTTGCTGCGGTGGGAGGGACCCGTTCTTTGCTTTGTCACGCATGATCGACGCTCCTTGGAGGCGTGGTTGGATGGCGATGGAAGGCGGTGATTGACCCTGCGGCTGGATCATGGTGCAGCGCAACGCGCGCTTCCATACGTCATTCGACGTACGCGCATGCGCATGCCCGGCGGGCCGCCGGCACGGCACAGCTCTTGCATCAGCGCAACGCGGCCCACGCCCGGCCCAAGCCCGCACCGTCCGGAGTCATCCACCCCATGCCCACCGCCAGCCAGCCCGTGCAGCGCATCAGCAAGATCCGGCGCGACTACAACCGCTGGGTTGCCGACGAGACCCTGGAGGACTACGCGCTGCGTTTTGCACCAAGGACGTTCCGCAAGTGGAGCGCCTTCCGCGTGGCCAATACCGCTTTTGGTGCAGTGGCCTTCCTGGCGCTGGAGGCCATCGGCGCGGCCATCACGCTCAGCTACGGCTTCACCAACGCCATGTGGGCCATCGGCGTGGTCAGCCTGGCGATCTTCCTGACCGGCCTGCCGATCTCCTACTACGCCGCCCGCCACGGACTGGACATGGACCTGCTGGCGCGCGGCGCCGGCTTCGGCTACCTGGGCTCCACCGTCACCTCGCTGATCTACGCCAGCTTCACCTTCATCTTCTTCGCGCTCGAGGCGGCCATCATGGCGCAGGCCTTCGAGCTGCTGTTCGGGCTGCCGCGCTCGTTCGGCTACCTGCTCTCGGCGCTGGTGGTGATCCCGCTGGTCACGCACGGCGTGACGCTGATCTCGCGCTTCCAGTTGTGGACGCAGCCGCTGTGGCTGGTGCTGCTGGCGCTGCCCTACGCGGCGATCGCCTGGCGCGAGCCCGGCCTGTACGCCGACTTCCTCTCCTTCAACGGGCGCCTGGCCGAGGGCGACGGTTTCTCGTGGCACGCGTTCGGCGCCGCCGCCACCGTGACCGCCGCGCTGATCGCGCAGATCGGCGAGCAGGTGGACTTCCTGCGCTTCATGCCGGAGCTGACGCGGCGCAACCGGCTGCGCTGGTGGAGCGCGCTGATCGCCGCCGGCCCGGGCTGGATCCTGCTGGGCGCGGCCAAGATGGCGGGCGGCGCCTTCCTGGCCTTCGTCGCGCTGCAGGCCGAGGTGCCGATCTCGCATGCGCTGGAGCCCACGCAGATGTACCTGGCCGGCTTCGCGCGCGCGCTCGGCGGCGCCGGCCCGGCGTGGCTGGCGGTGGCGCTGACCGGGCTGTTCGTGCTGCTGTCGCAGACCAAGATCAACATCACCAATGCCTACGCCGGCTCGCTGGCGTGGTCCAACGTGTTCGCGCGGCTCACCCACAGCCATCCGGGGCGCGTGGTGTGGCTGGGCTTCAACGTGCTGATCGCGGTGATGCTGATGGCCATGGGCGTGTTCGAGGCGCTCGAGCAGGTGCTGGCGCTTTATGCCCACCTGGCGGTGGCGTGGGTCGGCGCCATCGTCGGCGACCTCGTCATCAGCAAGCCGCTGGGGCTGTCGCCGCGCACCATCGAGTTCCGCCGCGCCTACCTGTTCGACATCAACCCGGCCGGCTTCGGCGCCATGATGCTGGCGTCGGCGCTGTCGATGCTGGTGCACCTGGGCGCGTTCGGCGAGACGCTGCGGCCCGCTTCGATCGGCGTGGGGCTGGCGCTGGCCATCGCGTTCCCGCCGCTGATCGCCTTCGCCACCCACAGCCGCTACTACATCGCGCGCGTGCCGGTGGACTTCGGCCCGCGCCACAAGCGCGTGCGCTGCACGATCTGCCGCAACCCGTTCGAGGTGGAGGACGTGGCCGCGTGCCCGGCCTACCGCGGCCCGATCTGCTCGCTGTGCTGCACGCTCGACGCGCGCTGCGGCGACCGCTGCAAGCCCGGCGCCAGCGCGCAGGAACAGATCGCCACGGCGCTGGCGCGCGTGCTGCCGGCCGGCACGCCGCCGGTGATGGCGCGCCGCATCGGCCAGTTCTGCCTGGTGCTGGCGGGCATGGTGTTCGCGTTCGGCACGCTGCTGTGGCTGCTCTACACGCAGGAGCAGCTGTCCGGCTCGCTGTACGCGGCGATGCAGCCGCGCACCGGCCTGTTCGTCAAGATCTTCGCCGGGCTGCTGCTGTTCGCCGCGGTGGCGGCATGGTGGCTGGTGCTGGCCAACGAAAGCCGCGCGGTGGCGCAGGAAGAGTCGGAGCGGCAGAACATGCTGCTGCAGAAGGAAATCGACGCGCACCGCCACACCGACGCGCTGCTGCAGGGCGCCAAGGAAGCCGCCGAGAAGGCCAACCTGGCCAAGAGCCGCTTCATCACCGGCATGAGCCACGAGATGCGCGCCGGCCTGAATTCCATCCTCGGCTACTCGCAGCTGCTGCTGCGCGCGCCCCGGCTGCCGGGCGCACTGCGCGAAGACGTGCGCACCATCGGGCGCGCCGGCGAGCATCTCTCCAGCCTGGTGGACGGGCTGCTGGAGCTGTCGCGCATCGAGGCCGGCAAGCTGCGCCTGGCGCAGGAAGCGGTGGCGCTGGAAGGCCTGTTCGACGAACTGGTGCGCATGTTCCGCCCGCTGGCCGCGGCGCGCGGGCTGGCGTTCCACTACCGCGTGGAGGGCACGCTGCCCACGCACGTGCACGGCGACCCCAAGCGGCTGCGCCAGATCGTCATCAACCTGGTCAGCAACGCCATCAAGTTCACCGAGCAGGGCGCCGTCACGCTGTCGGTGCGGCACCAGCGCGAGCTGGCCACCATCGCGGTGAGCGACACCGGCCCGGGCATCGACGCCGCCGACCAGGCGCGCATCTTCGATCCGTTCGAGCGCGCCGGCGGCCACGACGACCGCGAGGGCATCGGCCTGGGGCTGGCCATCGTGCGGTTGCTGGCGGACCTGATGGGCGGCGAGATCCGCGTGCGCAGCGCGCCCGGCGCCGGCAGCGAGTTCACCGTGCGGCTGTACCTGCCGGCGGTGACGGCGCCGCTGGCGCGCCGCGCCGCCGCGCCGGACAGCCCGCTGCCGGCCAACGCGCGCGTGCTGGTGGTGGACGACCGCGCGGCGCACCGCGCCGTGCTGCTCGGCTTCCTGGCGCCGCTCGGCCTGGCCGTGCGCGAGGCGGGCGAGGGCGCCGCGGTGCTGCCCGCGGTGCAGCGCTGGCAGCCGCAACTGGTGCTGCTCGACCTCAACCTGCCGGACGCCTCGGGCTGGGACCTGTGCCGCATGCTGCGCGCGCTGCCGCGGCCGCCGCTGGTGGTGATCGTGTCCGCCAACGCGCACGAGAACACCGAGGAGGCGCGCGCCACGCACGGCTATTTCGCCTTCGTCAGCAAGCCGGTGCGCGAGGCGGAACTGATCGAGGTGGTGCGGCGCGCGCTGGCCGGCGCGGCCGAGCAGGACGCCGGCGCGCGCCCGGCGCATTCGGCGCACCGGGCGCCGCCCGCGGACCTGCTGCGCGAGCTGCTGCTGCTCGGCGCCACCGGGCGCCAGCGCGCGCTCGAGGCGCAACTGGCCGAGCTGGCCGAAGGCGCCGACGACAGCGCGCCGTGGGCCGCCCGCATGCTGGCGCTGGCGCGCAGCAATGCCGATGCATTCAACCATTCCCTAGGCGAGGCGCTCCATGATTCCCGCTCCTGACCTGCAGACCCGCGTGCTGGTGGTGGACGACAACGCCGACGCGCGCGGCTTCATCGCGCGGGCGCTCGGCGGCGAAGCCATGGCCGTGCATGCCGCCCACAGCGGCGACGCCGCGCTCGCCGCGCTGGCGTTCTTCGAGCCCGACGCGGTGCTGCTCGACGTGGACATGCCAGGCATGGACGGCTTCGCCACCTGCGCCGCGCTGGTCGACCGCCATGCCGACCTGCCGGTGATCTTCATGACGGGCCTGGGCGAGACCGGCCACATCGTGCGCGGCTTCGAAGTCGGCGGCTGCGACTACGTGACCAAGCCGGTGGCGATCGCCGAGGTGGTGGCGCGGGTGCGCTCGCACGCCGCCAAGGCGCGCCTGGCGCGCAGCGCGCGCGCGGCCGTGCTGGGCAGCGCGGTGCCGATGCTGGCGGCCGGCGCGGGCGGCCAGCTGATGTGGATGAACGCCAGCGCGGCGGCGCTGCTGCAGGCGCAGGGCCTGGCCGCGGTGCCGCCGGGCCAGGCCCTGCCCGCGCCGCTGGCCGCGGCGCTGCAATCGCTGCGCGAGGAGGCCGGGCCGCAGGATGCGTGTTGCGGCGCGCTGCAACTGCGCCGGCTCACCGGCGTGACGGCGGGCGTGACCGTGGTCGAACTGTCGCCGCATGCCACCTCCGAAGCCTGCACGGCGACCGAGCTGACGCCGCGCGAGGCGGAGGTGATGGTGTGGGTGGCGCGCGGCAAGACCAACCGCGACGTGGCCGAGATCCTCGGCATGAGCCCGCGCACGGTCAACAAGCATCTCGAGCATATCTACGAGAAGCTCGGCGTGGAGACGCGCACGGCGGCGGTGGCCGCCGCGCAGCGGGGCTTGCCGGCCTAGCCCGCCGCGCCCCGCGTGCTCAGGCCGGCCGCGGCGCCGGCGCGGCGCCGTCGTGGGGACAGCGGTGGATCTCCACCGTCACGTGCGCGAGTTCTTCATGCACGGACAGCGCCTGCCTGACGCGCGCCGGCGTCAGCGCCTCGTCATGCGTCACCAGGCTGGCGATCACGGCGAACTTCTGCTTGCCCACGCGCCACACGTGCAGGTCGGCCACGCGCGTGCCTTCGGGGCCGTCGTCGAAGCCGGCCAGCACCTCGCGCACCTCGTCCACCACCGGGTGGTCCATCTCGCGGTCCAGCAGCACGGTGCCGGTCTGCCGCAGCAGGCCCAGCGCCCAGTGGCCGACCAGCGCCGCGCCGGCCAGGCCCATCGCCGGGTCGAGCCAGCCCAGGCCGAGCCACCAGCCGCCGGCCAGCGCCAGCACCGCCAGCACCGAGGTGGCGGCATCGGCCAGCACGTGCAGGTAGGCGGAGCGCAGGTTGAGGTCGTGGCCGCCGTGGCCGCCGTGGCCGCCGTGGCCGCCGTGGCGGTGATCGTGCCCGTGGTCATGGCCGTGCGCATGCCCGTGATCGCGATCGTGATCGTGGCCATGAGCATGGCCATGGTGCGCGCCGCCCAGGATCAGCGCGCACGCCAGGTTGACCAGCAGGCCGCCGATGGTCACCGCCAGCGCTTCGCGGTAGTGGATGGCCTGCGGGCTGAACAGCCGCTCGACCGAGCCGTACGCCATCAGCGCGGCCACGCCGAGCAGGACGACGGCGCTGGCGAAACCGGCCAGCACTTCGATCTTCCACGCGCCGAAGGCGAAGCGGCGGTCGCCGGCGTAGCGGCGCGCCGCGGCGTAGGCGAAGGCGGTCAGACCGATGGCCAGCGCGTGCGAGCTCATGTGCCAGCCGTCGGCCAGCAGCGCCATCGAGTTGAACCACAGGCCGGCGGCGATCTCGGCCACCATGGTGGCGGCGGTGATCAGCATCACCAGGCGGGTGCCGCGCTCGGCGGCGCGGTTGCCGGTGTCGAATACGTGGCTGTGGGTCCAGCGGGAGAGGTCCTGGGTGTGCATGGCGGTCCTGTGTGGCGGATTCGGGGCGAACTGGCGCAAGCTTAACGGCAGCCGCGCCGGCGGTGCGCTTCATCCCTGCCGGGGGTGTGGATAGCGCGGCGGGCGGGCTGTCACATGGGCCTGCTATAAGTGCCTGTTATAAGTGTCTGCTATCGTTGGCGCGCCGCTTCCCCGCCGGCAAGGCGCGGGACGCCGCGGCACCCCCTACCGGACCAGAGCTCCCCGCACACGATGCACGCCTCCACCCTTGCCGCCGCGCCCGTCCCGGCGCCGATCTCCTTGCGCCAGGCGTTCTGGTACTGGCTCAAGCTGGGCTTCATCAGCTTCGGCGGGCCGGCGGGGCAGATCGCCATCATGCACGAGGACCTGGTCGAGCGGCGCCGCTGGATTTCCGAGGGCCGCTTCCTGCACGCGCTCAACTACTGCATGGTGCTGCCCGGGCCGGAGGCGCAGCAGCTCGCCACCTACATCGGCTGGCTGATGCACCGCACCTGGGGCGGGGTGATCGCGGGCGGGCTGTTCGTGCTGCCGTCGCTGCTGATCCTGATGCTGCTGTCGTGGATCTACCTGCGCTTCGGCGAGGTGCCGGCGGTGGCCGGCGTGCTGTACGGCATCAAGCCGGCGGTGACGGCCATCGTGGTGTCGGCGGCGTGGCGCATCGGCTCGCGCGCGCTCAGGAACGGCTGGCTGTGGGCCATCGCGGCGGCGTCGTTCGTCGCCATCTTCGGGCTTGGCCTGCCGTTCCCGGCCATCGTGGTGGCGGCGGCGCTGGCCGGCCACGTGGGCGGGCGCATCGCGCCGGGGCGCTTCGCCGGCGGCGGCGGGCACGGCGCCGGCAACGCGGGCCATGGCCCGGCGCTGATCGACGACCACACGCCCACGCCGGCGCATGCGTTTTTCTCGTGGCCGCGCTTCGCGCGCGTGCTGGCGGCCTTCCTGGCCATCTGGGCGCTGGCGCTGGGCGCGCTGGCCTGGCGCTACGGCTGGCAGGGCACGCTCACGCAGATGGGCTGGTTTTTCACCAAGGCCGCGCTGATGACCTTCGGCGGCGCCTACGCGGTGCTGCCGTATGTGTACCAGGGCGCGGTGGCGCATTTCCACTGGCTGAGCGCGCCGCAGATGATCGACGGCCTGGCGCTGGGCGAGACCACGCCCGGGCCGCTCATCATGGTGGTGGCCTTCGTCGGCTTCGTGGGCGGCTGGACCCATGCCGTGTTCGGCGCCGGCGCGCAGGTGGCCTCGGCGGTGGCGGCGGCCGCGGTGGTGACCTTCTTCACCTTCCTGCCGTCCTTCCTGTTCATCCTGCTGGGCGGCCCGTTCGTGGAAAGCACGCACGGCAACCTCAGGTTCACCGCGCCGCTGACCGCCATCACGGCGGCGGTGGTCGGCGTGATCGTCAACCTGGCGGTGTTCTTCGCCTATCACGTGCTGTGGCCGGCCGGGCTGCACGGCCGCTTCGACTGGCCTTCGGCGCTGATCGGGCTGGCCGCGGCGGTGGCGCTGTTCCGCTTCAGGGCCGGGGTGATCCCGGTGATCCTGGGCTGCGGGCTGGCCGGCATGGCCGTCGCGCTGCTGCGCTGAAGCCCGGCGCCCGGCGCCGGGAGTCCGCTACCAGCCGCTGTAGGGCGCGCCCGGCTCGCGGTGCGCGGCGAAGTGCCGGGCGAGATAGTCGACGAAGGCGCGCACCTTGGCGGTGAGGTGGTCGCGCGTGAGGAACACGGCCGACACGTCCGCCGGTGGCGTCGACCACTCCGGCAGCACCTGCCGCAGCCGGCCCGAGCGCAGCAGCGGCGCCACCTCCCATTCCGAGCGCATCAGGATGCCGTGGCCCTGAAGGGCCCAGCCGAGCGCGACCTCGCCGTCGTTGGTGCTGGCCGCGCCGCGCACCTTCACGGTTTCCTGGCGGCTGGCCGAGCGCAGGTGCCAGGTGCCGTAGGTGGCGTCGCTCTCGCGGATCACGATGCAGCGGTGCCGCTGCAGCTCGCGCGGCGAGGCGGGCTCGCCGTGGCCGGCCAGGTAGCGCGGCGCGGCGCACAGCAGGCGGCGGTTGTGGGCGAGGGGGCGCGCGGTCAGGCGCGCGTCGGGCAGGTCGCCCACGCGGATGCCCACGTCGAAGCCGGCCTCGGCCAGGTTGAGCGGCCGGTCGGTGAGCTCGAGCTGCACCTCCACCTCGGGGCAGGCCAGCAGGAAGGCGCCCACCGCGGGCGCCACGTGGCGCCGCCCGAAGCCCAGCGTGGCGTTGACCCGCAGCAGCCCGCGCGGCGCCACGCGGCTGCCGCCCAGGCCCTGCTCCAGTTCCTCCAGCTCGGCCAGGATGCGCGCACCCTGCGCCAGGTAGGCCTCGCCCTCCTGCGTCACGCTCAGGCGACGCGTGGTGCGGTTGAGCAGGCGCACGCCCAGGCGCGCCTCCAGCGCGGCCAGCCGCTTGCTGGCGGCCGACGGCGTGATGCCGAACTGCTGCGCCGCGCCGGCCAGGCTGCCGCGCTTGACCAGGGTGACGAAGAAGGCGAGGTCGGAGAAGGTGTCCAAACGCGGGAATTGGTGAATTGAAAGACTGAATGAAAGTCTGTGGATGAAATTATAGCGGCGTGTTCAATGGTTACACTGGCATCTCCATAAAACAGCGCGGCGGAAGCGTTCCCGTTTCCAAGCCGCCGGACCAAGGAGACCCACCATGACCCGTTCCACCGTGACCCGCGCGTTGACCACCCTGGCGCGCCGCGTGCGCCGCGCGCCCGCCGCCGCGCTTGGCGCGCTCGCCGTATCCGCGGTATCCGCCGCGCTGGCGCCCGCCGGCGCCGCCGCCGAGACCTTCCCGGCGCGGCCGATCCGCCTGATCGTGCCGTTCGCGCCCGGCGGCAGCGTGGACATCGCCGCGCGCCTGATCACGGAAGCCTGGGGCCGCCAGCTCGGCCAGCCGGTGGTGGCGGACAACCGCGCCGGCGCCTCCGGCAACATCGGCATGGACCAGACCGCCAAGGCCAGGCCCGACGGCTACACGCTGGCCATCAACAACGTGGCGCTGGCGGTCAATCCTTCGCTGTTCGCCCGGCTGCCGTTCGACACCGAGCGCGACCTGATGTCGGTCGGCACCATGGGCACCTCGCAGCATGTGCTGGTGGTCACCAACAGCCTGCCGGCCAAGGACGTGAAGCAGCTGATCGCGCTGGCCAAGAGCGAGCCCGGCAAGCTGAGCTTCGGCTCGGCCGGCACCGGCAGCACCCTCCACATGGCGGCGGAGCTGTTCAAGTCCGAGTCCGGCGCCAACATCCTGCACGTGCCCTACAAGGGCGGCGGCCCGGCCATGCTCGACACCATCGCCGGCCAGGTGCAGATCAGCTTCCCGGTGCTGTCGGCCGCGCAGCAGCAGGTGCAGGCCGGCAAGCTGCGCGCGCTGGCGGTGACCGGGCCCAAGCGCTCGCCGCTGATGCCGGGCGTGCCGACCGTCGCCGAGGCGGGCCTGCCCAACTACACGTTCGAGACCTGGTTCATCGTCAGCGCGCCGGCCGGCACGCCCAAGGACGTCGTCGCCACGCTCAACCGCACGCTGAACCAGGCGCTGTCCACGCCGGAGATGAAGGCGCGCCTGCTCAAGGAAGGCTTCGAGCCGCTCACCATGAGCCCGGCCCAGGCCGACGCGATGCTGCACAAGGAAACCCGGCGCTGGGCCGCGCAGATCAAGCAGGCCGGCATCACGCCGGAATAAGCCACGCCGGCCGCCCCCAGCGGCGGCCGCCATGCCACCCAACCACACGCACAGTCCCATGCCAGGCCGTACCCTTTACCGCAAGCTGGTGGATTCGCACACCGTGGCCGCGCTCGACGCCGACCACGTGCTGCTCTACGCGGATCTGCACCTGATGAACGAATACACCAGCCCGCAGGCGTTCGCCGGGCTGGCGGAACATGGCCGCGCCGTGCCCGCGCCGGGCCAGCAGGTGGCGGTGGTGGACCACATCATCCCCACCCACGCGCAGAGCCCGCGCCGCATCCAGGACCCGGCGTCCGCCTTGCAGGCGCGCAACCTCAAGCGCAACTGCGACCGGCACGGCATCCCGCTGTTCGACACCGACGACGCGCTGCAGGGCATCGAGCACGTGATCGCGCCCGAGCACGGCATGATCCGCCCGGGCATGGTGGTGCTGTGCGGCGACAGCCATACCACCACCTACGGCGCGCTGGGCGCGCTCGGCTTCGGCATCGGCACCTCCGAGGTGGAGCACGTGCTGGCCACGCAGACGCTGGTGTACCGCGTGGCGAAGGACATGCGCATCCGCGTGGACGGCACGCTGCCGCGCGGCGCCACCGCCAAGGACCTGATCCTCCACGTCATCAGCCGCATCGGCGCGCAGGGCGCGCGCGGCTACGTGGTGGAGTTCTGCGGCAGCGCCATCGGCGCGCTCTCGGTCGAGGCGCGCATGACCCTGTGCAACATGACGGTGGAAGCCGGCGCGCGCGGCGCGCTGATCGCGCCCGACGCGCGCACCATCGACTACGTGCTGGCGCGCGCGCCGGATATCGCCGGCGCGCTGCGCGAGCGCGCGCTGGCCTGCTGGCGCGGCCTGCACTCCGACGCCGGCGCGCGCTTCGACAGCGAACTCGCGTTCGACGCCGGCCACGTCGCGCCCTACGTGAGCTGGGGCACCAGCCCCGACCAGGCCATCGCCATCGACGCGCGCGTGCCGCTGCCCGCGGACGCCGCCGACGAGGTGGCGCGCAGCGCCGCGGCGCGCGCGCTCGACTACATCGGCCTGGAGGCCGGCGCCACGCTGGAGGGACTGCCGGTGCAGCGCGTGTTCATCGGCTCGTGCACCAACGGCCGCATCGAGGACCTGCGCGCGGTGGCCGACATCGTGCGCGGCCGCCGCGTGGCCGAGGGCGTGCGCGCGATGGTGGTGCCGGGCTCGGGCGCGGTGCGCGCCCAGGCCGAGGCCGAAGGCATCGCGCAGGTGCTGCTCGACGCCGGCTTCGAGTGGCGCAAGCCCGGCTGCTCGATGTGCCTGGCCATGAACGACGACGTGCTGGCGCCTGGCGAGCGCTGCGCCTCCACCACCAACCGCAATTTCGAGGGACGCCAGGGGCGCGCCGGGCGCACCCACCTGATGAGTCCCGCCATGGCCGCCGCCGCGGCGCTGACCGGCTGCATCACCGACGTGCGCCGCCTGGAGCAAACCGATGCCTGACGTCCGCAGCGAAATTCGCACCGAGAGCCATACCGAAAGCCAGGCCGAAAGCCAGGCCGGACATGACCTGATCGCCGCCACCGGCGCGCCGCTGCCGGTGGGCAACCTCGACACCGACCAGATCATGCCCAAGCAGTTCCTGCGCATCATCGACAAGGCCGGGCTGGACCGCGGGCTGCTGTACGACATGCGCTTCGACGCGCAGGGCGCGCCGCGCGCGGACTTCGTGCTCAACCAGCCGCGGTACCAGGGCGCCGGCGTGCTGGTGGCCGGGCCCAACTTCGGCTGCGGCTCCAGCCGCGAGCACGCGGTGTGGGGGCTGCAGCAGTTCGGCATCCGCGCGGTGATCGCGCCGAGCTTCGGCGAGATCTTCTACTCCAACGCCATCAACAACCGCCTGCTGCTGGCGATGCTGCCGCAGGCCGAGGTGGATGCGCTGATGGCCGCGGTGTCGGCGCCCGTGCCGGCGCGCATCGAGATCGACCTGGCCGCCATGACGGTGAGCGCCGGCGCGCTGCGCTTCGGCTTCGCGCTGGCCGAGCGCCACCGCCTGATGTTCCGCCAGGGCCTGGACATGATCGGCGCCACGCTGGCGCAGCAGGCGCGGATAGCGGAATTCGCGCGGCGCCATCACAATGCACAGCCGTGGCTGCAGGACGTCGCGGCCAGGACGATGGCGCGGCTGGCCGCCTAGGCGCGGCCGCATCCAGGAGGACCGATCGTGTTCGAAGGCTTCACCCCGCGCCGCGTGCCCTGCGGCGACGTCGAGATCCATGCCGTGGTGGGCGGGCAGGGCCCGGCCCTGCTGCTGCTGCACGGCCACCCGCAGACGCACGTGATCTGGCACAAGGTCGCCGCCGCGCTGGCGCGCCACTTCACCGTGGTCGCCACCGACCTGCGCGGCTACGGCGACAGCGGCAAGCCGGCCGGCCTGCCGGACCACGCCAACTACAGCAAGCGTGCCATGGCGCAGGACCAGGTGGCGGCGATGCGCGCGCTCGGCTTCGAGCGCTTCCTGGTGATGGCGCACGACCGCGGCGCGCGCGTGGCGCACCGCATGGCGCTGGACCATCCCGCCGCGGTGCGCCGGCTGGTGACGCTGGACGTCGCGCCCACGCTGGCCATGTACGAGCAGACCGGCCTGGCGTTCGCCACGGCCTACTGGCACTGGTTCTTCCTGATCCGTCCGGCGCCGTTCCCCGAGACGCTGATCGAGGCCGACCCCGCGCTCTACCTGCGCAGTACCATGGGCGCGCGCAGCGCGGGCCTGGCGCCGTTCACGGACGCGGCCATGGCCGAATACCTGCGTTGCCTCGGCTTGCCCGGCGCCGCGCACGGCCTGTGCGAGGACTACCGGGCCAGCGCCTCGATCGATCTCGGGCACGACCGCGCCGATCTCGCCGCCGGGCGCAAGGTCGAATGCGCGATGCTCGCGCTGTGGGGCGAGCAGGGCGCGGTGGGCCGCTGCTTCGCGCCGCTCGGGGAATGGCGCAAGGTGGCGCGCGACGTACGGGGCAAGAGCCTGCCGTGCGGCCATTACATCGCCGAGGAAGCGCCGGAGCTGCTGCTGGAAGAAACGCTGCCGTTCCTGCTGGCGGCGGGCTGAACCCCGCGCTGGCGCGCGGCGGCGCACGCCACTGTGGCGCGGAGCCGACGCAAGTGGGGCAGGCGGGGGGTACGAACCGCGCGCGCGCCGCCCGGCCCCGGCCGATGGCGCGATGGCGCGCCAAAGCGGCGGCGCGGCCGCCCCTGCAACGGGTGTTCGAGGATAAAATGCGCGGCGATGCATGCATCTGCCGCGTCGTCCCGGTCCGGGCCGGGCGACTTACAGGCCATCCTCTCCGCCATGGACGACACTTCCCCGCGCGCGCCGCTCCCGCCATCTGCCTCAACGTCTGCCGCGTCCGCCGCATCCGCCGCGCCTGCCGGCGTGGCCGCGATGGCGGACATGGCGGCGCATGCGGCGGCCGGGCCCGCGGCACCGCTGCTCGACTGCGTCGCCGATGCCATCGTCGCGCTCGACCGCGACTGGCGCTTCACCTACGTCAACGAGACCGCCGAACGCCTGTTCAGGCGCAGCCGCGCCGAACTGCTGGGCCGCGGCCTCCGCGACTGCTGCCCCGAGCTGGACGGCTCGCCCTGCTACCAGGCCGGCCTCGAGGCCGCCGCCAGCGGCGAGCCCCGCGCCTGTACCGCCTTCCATGCGCCGCTGGCCAGCTGGCTGGAGGCCCGCGTGTTTCCGCACGCGGGCGGGCTGACCATCCTGCTGCGCGACGTCAGCAGCGAGCGCGAGCAGTCCGCGCAGCTCGAGTACCACGCCGGCCACGACTACCTGACCGGCCTGCCCAACCGCCGGCGCTGCACGCAGGTGCTGGCGGATGCGGTGGCGGAGGCCGAGGCGGCCGCAGCGGGCGCGGCGGCCGGGGACGGCGCGGACGATGCGCACGCCGGCGGCGTGGCCGTGCTGTTCGTCGACCTCGACCGCTTCAAGGAAGTGAACGACGCGTTCGGCCACGCCGCCGGCGACACCCTGCTGCGCGAAGTGGCGGGGCGCTTCCGCGCGCTGCTCACGCCCGACGTGTTCGTGGCGCGCGTGGGCGGCGACGAGTTCGTCTTCATCCTGTGCCGCGCGCGCGCCGGCCAGGCCGAGCGCTTTGCCGGCTCCATCCTGGCCGGCGTCTCGCACCCGTTCCAGGTGGAGGGCCATGCGGTGCTGCTGGGCGCCAGCGTGGGCATCGCGCAGTGGCCGCAGGCGGGCAGCAGCGCCGACACCCTGCTCAACCACGCCGACGCCGCCATGTACGCCGCCAAGGGCGCGGGGCGCTTCCAGTTCCGCACCTTCCACCGCGATCTCGCGCACGGCATGCGCCAGCGCCTGCAATTGCGCGCCGACCTGCTGGCCGCGCTGGCCGACGACCAGCTCGTGCTGCATTTCCAGCCGCAATGGTCCCTGCCGGATGCGCGCCTGGTGGGCGCCGAGGCGCTGCTGCGCTGGCAGCACCCGGTGCACGGGCTGCTGCTGCCGGGCGCCTTCCTCGACGTGATCCTGGAGTCGCCGCTGGAAGCCGCGGTCGGCATGTGGGTGATGCGCGCCGTGTGCGGCCAGATCGCCGGCTGGCGCCGCGCGGGCCTGCCGGTGCCCAAGATCTCGCTCAACCTCTCGGCGCGCCAGCTGGTGATGCCGGGGCTGGCCGGGGTGCTGGCCGGGCTGGCGAGCGAACACCGGGTGCCGTGCGCGCTGCTGGACGTGGAAGTCACCGAGAACGCGCTGATGACCGATCTGGACAATGCCGCCGCGGCGCTGGGCGAGCTCAAGCGGGCCGGCATCAGCGCCTCGCTCGACGATTTCGGCTCGGGCTACTCCAGCCTGGCGTACCTGACGCGCCTGCCGGTCGACACGCTCAAGGTCGACAAATCCTTCGTCGCCGCGCTGGGCCGCGCGCCCGAGGCGCTGGCGGTGATGCGCGGGGTGATCGCGCTGGCCCGCTCGCTGGGCCTGCGCAGCCTGGCCGAAGGCGTGGAAAACGAGGCCCAGCAACGCCTGCTGGCCGACGAAGGCTGCGATGCGGCGCAGGGCTTCCTGCTCGGCAGGCCGCTGCCGGCGGCGGAATTTGCCGCCGTGATGCGCGGCGGCGGGGCCGCCGGGCGCGGCTGATGCAGCGCGGCAACAACCCGCAGGCATGCCGAGCACGATGGGGCCCGGAGGTGCATAATCGCCCACCAGTACGACAAGCCCTAGCCGGAGTGGTCGACCGGCTCAACATACATTCATGAATGGATGTATAATTCCGCGATCGTTTGCCTGGGTCCAAGCCGATTGGTCCAGGCGCCTGTTGCGGAACTTGACCATGACTTACCGTTTTATTGCCGGATGCATCGGCACCTGGCTTGCGATCGCCGTGACCGCGGGCTGGGTGGTGGAGCGCCTCTGGTCCTGAGTACGGGTGGTCGGCCTTGCCGCAGAGAGGCGGCAAGGTTTTCGCTAGGACTTGCCATTCTCGCGGTTTTACCACCCACCTTGCACATGACCAATCAGAAGAAGAAGGCCGGCCTTGCCCGCCGGTTCGCATCGCAATTCAAGGCGCTTGGCGCCATTGCCGCTCTCGGCGCCTGCGCAGCCGCGCATGCCGACCCTGCTGTCCATGTCGCCGTCGGCCGCGACCCCGGCCACAACATCAACAAGTACGAACTCGGCGTCAACTGGGACTCCGGCTTTGCCTGGGGCAACCCGCAGGGCTGGCAGTTCAAGCTGCAGTGGGAAGCCGAAGTCGCCGAGTGGAACACCCTGAGCGGCACCAACCACCACAACCTGACCGAATTCGGCTTCACGCCGGTCTGGCGCCTGGAAAAGCGCGGCGGCGCGTGGGTGCCGTTCCTCGAAGCCGCGGTCGGCGTGCGCATGCTGAGCAGCAAGTACACCTCGGAAGAGCACCGTTCGGGCAGCCTGTTCCAGTTCTCGGACATGCTCGGCCTGGGCGTGGCCTTCGGCCCGCGGACCGCGTACGAGGCCGGCTTCCGCTACCAGCACGTCTCCAACGCCGGCATCAAGCAGCCCAACCCGGGCAGCGGTTTCTACACGGGCTACGTGCGCTACCGCTTCTAAGGCCATCCGCCGGGCCCGGCGCCCGGCGCCCGGCGGCTCAGGCCAGCCGCGCCAGCCCCGGGCGCGCATTGCGCGCGCCGCGCGCCGGGCTCTCCGCCGGCGCTGCGCGCCCCTGCTCGCCACGCAGCGAATCGAAGAAGCGCCACAGCGCCGGCGCGTCGCTGGTCGCCACGTTGAAGCGGATCCACGGCGAATCGCCCTCGTCCGGCACGAAATACGATCCGGGCGCGAGCCAGATGCCGTGCTCCAGCGCCAGCGTGGCCAGCCGGTTGCCGGACCGCGCGGCCTCGTCACCGTCGCCGGCGCTTTTTCCGTTCTCGTCCGGTCGCACGCGCGCCCAGGCGAACATCCCGCCTTCCGGGCGCAGCAGCACTTCCAGCCCGTGCGCTTCCATCTTCTCCGTGATGCGGTCCTGCTGCCCGCGCAGCCGCTCGGCCAGCGCCGCCACATGGCGGCCGTAGTGGCCGCTGGCCAGCACCGAATACACCAGCCGCTCGGTCACTTCCGACGAAGTCAGCCCCACCGCCATCTTGGTGCGCGCCAGCGCCTTGGCCAGCTCCGGGCTGGCCGCCAGGTAGCCCACCCGCAGCGAAGGCGTGATGGTCTTGGAGAAGCCGTTCACGTAGATCACGTGCGAGAGCCCGTCCATGGCCGCCAGCATGGGCGAGCCGGCCGGCGCCAGCTCGCGGTAGATGTCGTCTTCCACCACCAGCAGCCGGTATTGCTCGGCCAGCTGCAGCACGCGGTGCGCGTTCATGCTGGTGAGCGTGCCGCCGGTGGGGTTCTGCAGCACCGTGTTGACGAACAGCGCGCGCGGCGCATGGGTGCGGATGGCATGGTCCAGCGCGTCGGTGTCCAGCCCGGCGGCGGTGCGGCGCACGCCGACCACCTGCAGGCCGGCCAGGCGCAGGATCTGCAGCAGGTTGCAGTAGCAGGGATCTTCCACCAGCACCGTGTCGCCGGGGCGCAGCAGCGTGCGCACCACCAGGTCCAGCGCCTGGGTGGCGCCCTGCGTGAGCACCACCTGCTGGGCCTGCACCGGCATGCCGTACTGGCTCAGGCCGGCGGCAATATGCTCGCGCAGCGCGGCGAAGCCGTAGGGGTGGCCGTAGCCCGACACCTGCGCGGCCGGCACGCGCGCGGCCGCGCGCATGGCCTGGTGCAGCCCTTCCTCGTTGAGCCAGTCGCCCGGCAGCCAGCCGGCGCCGGCCTTGATCGGCACGGAGTGATCGGCGAACACGTCGGACAGCAGCCAGGCCGCATTGAGCCCGGGCGCCTCCCAGCGTGCCGCGGGCGCCTGGCCCGCCGGCGCGTGGCGGTGCGCCACCGTATAGCCCGAGCCCACCCGCGCGCTCAGGTAGCCCAGCGCGGTCAGGCGGCCGTAGGCCTCGGCCACCGTGAACGTGCTGACGCCGTGCTGCTGGGCGAAACGCCGCACCGAAGGCAGCGCCACGCCGGCGCGCAGCACGCGGCGGTCGACCAGGCTGGCGATGCCGGCCACGATCTGTTCGGTCAGGGTGTCGCCGCCGCGGCGGCCGCGCACGAGTTCCAGGTTGAGCATGCGTCACGCACCATGAAATAGACCTGTACAGTTTAAGCGCGCCGCGCGGCAAACGGAAAGCACAGTTTCACGGCGCATCGATGCCGCACCGCAACGCAGTCCCCGCCACGGGCGGGCTTTTCCATGACGCGATGCGCAATCGCATTGCCCGCGGAGGGCGCGGCGGGTGCCGGCGACGCTGCCCTATCTGTACGGTTGTTGCAGCCTTGCCTGTACGGTCAGGCGAGGTTTTGCCGACCGTATATTCTTCAAGGCAGGCCGGGCCGCTACAGTGGCCCCATTCACCAGCAGTGCCCCCGGACAACTTACCGAACAACCCGGGCGCGGCCACGAGCGCCGCCGCCCAAGCCCGAACCCCCTGAGGAGGACGTATGGATGCCGCCAAGACCGTGATCCCCGATCTCGACGCCCTGTGGATGCCGTTTACCGCCAACCGCCAGTACAAGGCGGCGCCGCGCCTGCTCGCCTCGGCCAGCGGCATGTACTACACCACTCATGACGGCCGCCAGGTCCTCGACGGCTGCGCCGGCCTGTGGTGCGTGGCCGCCGGCCACTGCCGCACCGAGATCACCGAGGCGGTGACCCGCCAGGTGCAGACGCTGGACTACGCGCCGCCGTTCCAGATGAGCCACCCGCTCACCTTCGAGGCCGCCACCAAGCTGGCCGGCATCATGCCCGCGGGCCTGGACCGCATCTTCTTCACCAACTCGGGCTCGGAATCGGTCGACACCGCGCTGAAGATCGCGCTGGCCTACCACCGCGCGCGCGGCGAAGGCCAGCGCACCCGCTTCATCGGCCGCGAGCGCGGCTACCACGGCGTGGGCTTCGGCGGCATGGCGGTGGGCGGCATCGGCGGCAACCGCAAGGTGTTCTCCGCCAACCTGATGCCCGGCACCGACCACCTGCCGGCCACGCTCAACATCGCCGAGGCGGCCTACTCCAAGGGCCAGCCGCAATGGGGCGCGCACCTGGCCGAAGACCTCGAGCGCATCCTGGCGCTGCACGATCCGTCCAACGTGGCGGCCGTGATCGTCGAGCCGCTGGCCGGCTCGGCCGGCGTGCTGGTGCCGCCGGTGGGCTACCTGGAAAAGCTGCGCGAGATCACCAGCAAGCATGGCATCCTGCTGATCTTCGACGAAGTCATCACCGCCTTCGGCCGCCTGGGCGCGGCCACCGCGGCCGAGCGCTTCAAGGTCACGCCGGACCTGATCACCATGGCCAAGGCCATCAACAACGCAGCCGTGCCGATGGGCGCGGTGGCGGTGCGCCGCGAGGTGCACGACACCGTGGTCAACTCCGCCGCGCCTGGCGCGATCGAGTTCCTGCACGGCTACACCTACTCGGGCCACCCGCTGGCGGCCGCCGCGGCCATCGCCACGCTGGACATCTACAAGAACGAGAACCTGTTCGGCCGCGCCGCCGCGCTGGCTCCCGTGTTCGAGGCCGCCGCGCACTCGGTGCGCGGCGCGCCGCACGTGAAGGACATCCGCAACCTCGGCCTGGTGGCCGGCATCGAGCTGGAGCCGCGCGCGGGCCAGCCCGGCGCGCGCGGCTACGAGGCCTTCCTCAAGTGCCTGGAGCGCGGCGTGCTGGTGCGCTACACCGGCGACATCCTGGCCTTCTCGCCGCCGCTGATCATCACGGAAGAGCAGATCGGCCACATGTTCGACATCGTGAAGAAGGTCCTGCAGGAAGTGCAGTGACGCAGTGAGGCAGTGACCATCGCCACCGTCGAGACAAGACAAGGAACACTGACGTGAACATCGCAGAAAACCGGCAGATCGCCGACATCCAGCACTACATCGGCGGCACCGTGCGCGCCGCCTCGTCGGAGCGCTTCGCCGACGTCTTCAACCCGGCCACCGGCGCCGTGGCCGGCCGCGTGGCGCTGGGCAACGCGCAGGACGTGGCCGCCGCGGTGGCCGCCGCGCACGCGGCGTTCCCGGCCTGGTCCGAGACCGCGCCGCTCAAGCGCGCGCGCATCCTGTTCAAGTTCAAGGAACTGCTCGACAAGCACCACGACGACCTCGCCGCGCTGATCACGCGCGAGCACGGCAAGGTGTTCTCGGACGCCAAGGGCGAAGTCACGCGCGGCATCGAGGTGGTGGAATTCGCCTGCGGCATCCCCAACCTGCTCAAGACCGACTTCACCGACAACATCGGCGGCGGCATCGACAACTGGAACCTGCGCCAGCCGCTGGGCGTGGTGGCCGGCATCACGCCGTTCAACTTCCCGGTGATGGTGCCGATGTGGATGTTCCCGGTGGCGCTGGCGTGCGGCAATACGTTCGTGCTCAAGCCGTCCGAGCGCGACCCGTCGCCCTCGCTGCTGATCGCCGACCTGCTCAAGCAGGCCGGCCTGCCCGACGGCGTGTTCAACGTGGTGCAGGGCGGCAAGGAAGCCGTCGACGCGCTGCTCGAGCACAAGGACGTGCAGGCGCTGTCGTTCGTCGGCTCCACGCCGATCGCCGAGTACATCTACACCCAGGGCACGAAGTACGGCAAGCGCGTGCAGGCCCTCGGCGGCGCCAAGAACCACCTCGTGGTGATGCCCGACGCCGACCTCGACCAGGCCGTGGACGCGCTGATCGGCGCTGCCTACGGCTCGGCCGGCGAGCGCTGCATGGCGATCTCGGTGGCGGTGGCGGTCGGCGAGGTGGCCGACAAGCTGGTGCCGCGCCTGGCCGAGCGCGCCAGGACGCTGAAGATCCGCAACGGCATGGAAGCCGACGCCGAGATGGGCCCGCTGGTCACGGCGGCCCACAAGGCCAAGGTGGAAGGCTATATCGCCAAGGGCGTGGAAGAAGGTGCCACGCTGGTGACCGACGGCCGCGGCCACAAGGTCGAAGGCCATGAAGACGGCTTCTACGTGGGCGGCACGCTGTTCGACCACGTCACGCCGGACATGGCCATCTACAAGGAAGAGATCTTCGGCCCGGTGCTGTCGGTGGTGCGCGTGAACGACCTCGCGCATGCGGTGGAGCTGATCAACGCCCACGAGTTCGGCAACGGCGTGTCCTGCTACACCAGCGACGGCGGCGTGGCGCGCGCGTTCTCGCGCCAGATCCAGGTGGGCATGGTCGGCATCAACGTGCCGATCCCGGTGCCGATGGCGTGGCACTCGTTCGGCGGCTGGAAGCGCTCGCTGTTCGGCGACCATCACGCCTACGGCGAGGAAGGCATCCGCTTCTACACGCGCTACAAGAGCATCATGCAGCGCTGGCCGGACAGCATCGGCAAGGGCGCGGAATTCACCATGCCGGTGGCGAAGTAACGCCCCTCGCCCTGGCGGCGCGAATGCCCTTCACCAGTCGGTGCAAGGGCATTTTTCTTTGGCGGCTGGCGCGCCGGGCTCGCCCGGCGCGGGCGCGGCTCATGCGTGGCTCAGGCGGGCGGCGTGGCCCAGTCCTCGAACCCACTGCGGCCGCGTCCCAGGGCAGGATGCCGTCGAGGCGCGAGACGAAGGCGGAAACAAGCTGCGCGCGAAAGCGGGAGCTTTTGACACATGTCGGCATGTGGCCCGTCGGCGCTTTGCCCATGCCGGGCCAGGGGTGTCCCAAGTGACGTCCAGGCCGGCAGGCAGGAGTAAACTACGCGGCTTTTCAGAAGCCAAGAAGCGTCAGGAGTTGCCCGCCATGAGTCTGTTCCGCACCAAGAACATCGAAGCCATGCTGGCCGCGGCGCGCGACGACGGGCTGAAAAAGGTGCTCGGGCCGCTCGATCTCGTCATGATGGGCATCGGCGCCATCATCGGCACCGGCATTTTCGTGCTGACCGGCACCGGCGCGCTCACCGCCGGCCCGGCGCTGACCGTGTCCTTCGTGATCGCCGCGCTGGCGTGCGGGTTTGCCGCGCTGTGCTACGCGGAGTTCGCCTCCGCGATTCCCGTGTCCGGCTCCATCTATACCTACAGCTACGCCACGCTCGGCGAGATCGTGGCGTGGATGATCGGCTGGGACCTGCTGCTCGAATACGGGCTGGCCACCTCGGCGGTGTCGGTGGGCTGGTCGGGCTATTTCCAGTCGCTGATCGCCGGCTTCGGCATCCACCTGCCGGATGCGCTGAGCGCCGCGCCGGGCGCGGTGCCGGGCAAGGAAACGCTGTTCAACCTGCCGGCGGCCGCGATCATGCTGGCCATCACCTGGGTGGTGTCGTACGGCGTGCGCGAATCGGCGCGCCTGAACAACGTGATGGTCGCCATCAAGATCGCCGTGGTGCTGCTGTTCATCGCGGTGGGCGTGTGGCACGTGCAGCCGGCCAACTGGCGGCCGTTCGCGCCGTTCGGCTTCGACGGCATCTTCAACGCCGCGGCGCTGGTGTTCTTCGCCTTCATCGGCTTCGACGCGGTGACCTCCGCCGCCGAGGAGGTGCGCAACCCGCGCCGCGACCTGCCCATCGGCATCATCGGCTCGCTGGCGGTCTGCACGGTGCTGTACGTGACGGTGGCGGCCATCATGACCGGCATCGTGCCGTTCGCCAGTTTCGCCGGCATCGACCACCCGGTCTCGCTGGCGCTGCAATACGCCGGCGAGAACTGGGTGGCCGGCTTCGTCGACCTGGGCGCCATCCTCGGCATGACCACGGTGATCCTGGTGATGACCTTCGGCCAGACCCGCATCATCTTCGCCATGTCGCGCGACGGCCTGCTGCCCGCGCGCCTGTCGCGCGTGCACCCGGTGCACGCCACGCCGTTCTTCGCGACCTGGACGGTGGGCCTCGTGTTCGCGGCGATCGCCGCCTTCGTGCCGCTCAACGTGCTGGCCGAGCTGATCAATATCGGCACGCTGGCCGCCTTCACGCTGATCTCGGTGGCGGTGATGGTGCTGCGCAAGACCCGGCCGGAGCTGCCGCGCGCGTTCCGCTGCCCGGGCGTGCCGGTGGTGCCGCTGCTGTCGGTGGCGTTCTGCGTGTTCCTGATGGCCCACCTGCAGGCGCTGACCTGGATCGCCTTCCTGATCTGGCTGGCGCTGGGGCTGGCGATCTACTTCCTCTATGCGCGCCGCAACGCGGTGCTGCATGGCGGCTGAGGCGCGAGCGGGCCGGTGTCCCGCCGATGAGTCCGAACGCTGGCGGGCATGGTAAGGTTCGCACGCGAAGCGCTTCGCGACCGCCGATGGCCAGGGGCGCGGGCAATGGCAACCACCGATGCGAGGACGACAAGTTGACGGTAAAGGACGATTCGGAGCGCCGCCTGGTCTACCTGCTGAACGTCGGCCAGCGCCGCCTGCAGCGCTGGACGCAGGCCCGCGCCGCGGCCGGCGGCGTGACCGCCGCGCAGGCGGGCCTGCTGTATTTCCTGGGCAAGAACAACGGCGCGCTGATGAGCGAGGCGGCCGCCGCGCTCGACATGGGCGCCCCGGGCATGAGCGGCCTGGTGGACCGCATGGCCCTGGCGGGCCTGGTGGAGCGGCGCGCCGACGCCACCGACGGGCGCGCCTCGCGCATCTGGCTGACGCCGGCGGGCCGGGCCGCGCGGGCGCGCGCGAAAGCGGGCCTGGCGCAGCTCAACGCCCTGCTGACCGAAGGCTTCAGCGAGGCGGAAATGGCTACCGTCGCGCGCTGGCTGCAGAGCCTGCAGGACAAGTTTCCCGCCAGCGACGACTAAGACGCCGTTTCGAAAGGATCCTGGCGTCGTTGCGTGGCAAGGCAAGTACTACTTGTGCTTGTCCGCGGCCAAGCGCCCGGCCAGGACCGCTTCGCTTCCTACCCGCGCGCCACCTGCGAGAAATCGGCCGGGCGGCGCTGCGCGAACGCGGCAAAGGCCTCGCTGGCCTCCGCGCTCTTCAGGCGCTCTTCGAAGCAGGCGCTCTCCGCATCCATCTGCGCGACCAGCGCCTGCCCGTTGCGCATCAGTCCCTTCATCGCCAGCAGCGCGCCGGCCGGCTTGGCGGCGATGCGAGCGGCCATCGCCCTGGCTTGCGCATGCAGCTGGTCCGCCGGCACGGTGCGGTTGGCGATGCCCCAGGCCAGCGCCTGCGCGGCGGCCACCGGCTCGCCGAGCGCGAACATCTCGAACGCGCGCGCATGGCCCACGCGCAGCGGCATCAGCAGGCTGGAGGCGGCTTCCGGCACCAGCGCGAGGTTGATGAATGGCGTGATGAGCTGGGCGTCGTCGGCCAGCAGCACGTAATCGCAATGGAGCAGCATGGTGGTGCCGACGCCGACCGCCTTGCCCTGCACGGCGGCGACCAGTGGCACCCTGGCGGTGGCGAGGCTGCGCAGGAAGCGCAGCACGTGCCGCACGGCCGGGCCGTTGCCGGTGGCCTGGGCGGCGAACTCGCTGACGTCGTTGCCGGCGCTGAAGGTGTCGCCCGCGGCCTGGATGACGACGACGCGGATATCCGGATCATCCTGCGCGCCTTCGATGGCGTTCGCCAGCGCGCCGTACATGGCGTTGGTCAGCGCGTTCTTCTTGTCGGTGCGCGAGATGGTCAGCGTGAGTATGCCGCCGGCGAGGCCGGCTTCGAGTTCGGGGATCAATTCCTGTCTCCTGAAATAAGATTCGCATGCAAAGTATATCTACTTTGCATGCGAAGTAAACCGCTGGGCGCAGGGCCCGGCAGACAGGCGTCCGCTCTTATCTTTCGCGCGCGCCCGCCTCTTGCAGGAAGGCCAGCGCGCGCGGCTCCTCGACGAAGGCGGAATTGATGCGGATCCAGGCCGAGGTCTCGCCGCCGGGGCGGAAGTAGTTGCCCGGCGCCAGCGTCACGCCGTGCTGCTCGGCCAGCGTCACCAGCTCGCGCGAGTCCTCCACGCCGCGCGTGCGCGCCCACAGGAAGTTGCCGCCGGCCGGTTCGCAATACACCTCCCAGCCCGCGCCGTGCAGCCGCCGCACCGCGCCCGCGGTGGCCTGGCGCACGCGCAGGCGCAGGCGCTCCATGTACTTGCGGTAGGCGCCGCGCTCCAGCAGCGCGGCGGTCACGGCCTCGGCGAAGTGCGAGCCGGCCACGCTGGTGAGCACCTTCACGTCCACCAAGTCCTTGACCAGTGCCTTGTCGGCCACCAGGTAGCCGATGC
Organism: Cupriavidus sp. 30B13; assembly: GCF_049059565.2. Classification (NCBI taxonomy): domain Bacteria; kingdom Pseudomonadati; phylum Pseudomonadota; class Betaproteobacteria; order Burkholderiales; family Burkholderiaceae; genus Cupriavidus; species Cupriavidus sp. 30B13. The sequence continues at coordinate 484,237 of NZ_CP188223.1, forward strand.
GCAGCGAGGCCGACACCGTCTTGGAAAAGCCGCCGATGTAGATCACGTGCTCGAGCTGGTCCAGCGTGGCGAGGCGGTCGGTGAAGTGGGTCTGGAAATCCGAGAAGATGTCGTCCTCGACGAAGCGGAAGCCGTGCCGCCGCGCCAGCTCCAGCAGGCGGAACGCCACCGGCGGCGCCAGCGTGGAGCCGGTGGGGTTCTGCAGCACGCTGTTGGTGAAGAACAGCTTGGGCTTGTGCTCGCGCAGCAGCGCCTCGGCGGCGTCCGGGTCGGGGCCGCTGGCGGTGTGCGGCACGCCCACCAGGCGCACGCCGTGCAGCCGCAGCAGGCCGAACAGGTTGTAGTAGCCGGGATCCTCCACGAACACCGTGTCGCCGGGCTTGAGCAGGCGGCGCACCACCAGGTCCAGCGCCTGGCTGGCGCCGCTCGTGATCAGCACCTGCGGCAGCTCGGCGGTGATGCCGAGCTGCCGCACGCGCGTGAGCACGTGCTGGCGCAGCTCCGGCAGGCCCATCGGCGTGGCGTAGTGGATCACGCTGGCCACGTCGGTGCGCGACACCTGGCGGATGGCCTGGGTCAGGCCTTCGAGGTCGCGCCATTGCTCGGGCACGAAGCCGCCCGCCAGCTTGAGGGTGGCGCTCGGATGGTTGAACTGCTCGAGGATATGGTCCGACAGGTCTTCGGCCAGGCTCGGGTTGGACCAGCCGTTGGCCCCGCGCGCCAGCAGCGGGCTGTCCGCCACGAAGAAACCCGAGCCGTGGCGCGAATCGAGCAGGCCCTGCGACACCAGCCGGTCGTAGGCCTCGATCACCGGGAAGCGGCTGATGCCGTGCTCCGCCGCGAGCTGCCGGATCGACGGCAGGCGCGCGCCGGGCCGGACCTCGCTCGAGCTGATCCAGTTCTTGACCTCGTTGACGATCTGGTCGGTGATGGGCACGCCGGTGGCGGGGACGAGGGTGAGCTTCATGGGGGCGCGGGTCGGGAAAAACGTGTGCCGGGAAAGGCAAGTGTCAGGAAAAACTGCTGAACAGTACATGGGAAACTGTTCACGACTGTTCATGGGATTGTAGTTGCCGCCGTGAATAATGGAAGGCATGCGGAGGAGGTGCCCCCGCCGGTCGTGCCGGCAGGGCAGGGAGCCAACCGCAATGCAGAGACAGGAGCGGCAACATGCGTGAACTACGGACCTTCGAACTGGATGAACCTGGCCGGCCAGTGGGCTGGCGCGCCCGCGAAGGGCAAACCGTCAAGGCGGTCGAAGGGCGCCTGTGGCTGACCATCGAAGGGCACCATGCCGACATCTGGCTGCTGCCCGGGGCGGTGTTCGCGCTTCCGGCCGGCGCCAAGGTATGGCTGTCCGGCGAAAGCGAGGGGGCGCGCTTCATGCTGGCCGAGACACCGGTGCCGCTGTCGTGGCGCTGGCTGGCCATCGTCGGGCGCGCGCTGGGCCGGCGCCTGGGCCAGCGGCAGGCCGGCGCCGCGCAGTGCCCGGAGCCGGGCGTCTGAGCCACCGCCCGGCCGGGTCGTCGCGCCGTTCTCGTTCTATTTGCGGCGATAGAGGATGTCGGCGCAGCGCGTGCGCAGGAATTCGTGCAGCCGCTGCACCGCGGGCGTGAGCAGCGTGCGGTGCGCGCTGACCAGTTGCAGCGGCGTCGGCTCGCCGTACCCGGGCGGGAACAGTTCGACCAGGCGGCCGGCGTACAGGTCCGGCGAGACATCGATGCGCGACTTGTACACCAGCCCGTGGCCGGCCACCGCCCAGCGCCGCACCACATCGGCGTCGTCGCTGACGCGGTCGCCTTTCACCGTCACGGTTTCCACGCCGCGCGGCAGGTGGAAGGTCCAGCGCTCGTGCGTCTGCTCGCCCATCACGTAGCGCAGGCAATTGTGCTGGCGCAGGTCCTCGGGCGAGGCCGGCGCGCCGTGGCGTTTCAGGTAGGCGGGCGAGGCGCACAGCGTGCGGCGGTTGGCCGGCGCCAGCGGCAGCGCCACCAGGCTGGAATCGGCCAGCGCGCCGTAGCGCACGCCGATATCGAGCGGCTGGCGGAAGAAATCCGCGGTCTGGTCGCTGATGCGCAGGTGCAGGGAGACTTTCGGATGCGCCTGCTGGAACGTATCGAGCCACGGCAGCAGCACGTTGCGCCCCAGGTCCGACGGCGCGGACAGCCGGATCGGCCCGGCGATGTCGGCGCTGGCCTGCGCCAGCGCCTGGCGCCCGCCGTCGATGGCGGCCAGCGCGGCCTGCGCGTGCGGCAGGTAGCGCTCACCTTCCTCCGACAGGCGCAGGCTGCGCGTGGAGCGCACGAACAGGCGCAGGCCCAGCTCCTGCTCCAGCCGCTTCATGGCGCTGCTGGCCAGCGCGGGCGTGATGTCCAGCACTCTGGCCGCCGCGGAAAAGCTGCCTGACTCGGCGGTCTGGACAAATACCTGGAGGTCGTCGAGTCTGAGCATTTTCCTTGAATCGGCGAAAGTGTTTGCTGGATTAGACCATTTTTCGCCGAAGGCGGATAGGCGAACATCGCGGCATGCATCGGTGCGCTTCCTGCCTCCGATCCGCTCGATTCCCATGCCCAGGAGCCTTCCCGCCATGAAAGCCATTGCCTATACCCGCAACGACCTTCCCATCACCGATCCGGCCTCGCTGGTCGATATCGAGTTGCCGGTGCCCACGCCCGGCCCGCGCGACCTGCTGGTGGCGATCCGCGCCATCTCGGTCAACCCGGTGGACACCAAGGTGCGCGCCAAATTCCCGACCGAAGCCCCGCGCGTGCTGGGCTGGGACGCCGCTGGCACGGTGACCGCCGTGGGGGCCGAGGTCACGCTGTTCCGTCCCGGCGACGAGGTCTACTACGCCGGCGCGCTGGGCCGCCCCGGCAGCAACGCCGAATACAGCCTCGTGGACGAGCGCATCGCCGGCCGCAAGCCGGCCACGCTGACCGATGCGCACGCCGCCGCGCTGCCGCTGACCTCGCTGACCGCCTGGGAACTGCTGTTCGACCGCCTCCATATCACTGAGGGCGGCGGCGCCGGCCAGCACCTGCTGGTGGTCGGCGCGGCCGGCGGCGTGGGTTCGATCCTGGTGCAGCTGGCGCGCAAGCTCACCGGGCTGACCATCATCGGCACCGCCTCGCGCGCCGAAACCCGGCAATGGGTGCAGGACCTCGGCGCGCACCACGTCATCGACCACAGCCAGCCGCTGGCCGGCGAACTGGCCCGCATCGGCGTCAAGCAAGTCGAGCACATCGCCAGCCTGACGCATACCGATGCGCACTACGCCGCGCTGGTCGAAGCGCTGGCCCCGCAAGGCCAGTTCGCGCTGATCGACGACCCCGCCACGCTGGACGCCATGCCGCTCAAGCGCAAGTCGGCATCGCTGCACTGGGAGTTCATGTTCGCGCGCTCCCTGTTCGAGACCCCGGACATGATCCGCCAGCACGAGATCCTCGACCGGGTTGCCGGCCTGATCGACGACGGCACCCTCAAGACCACCCTCGGCGAGCACTACGGCACCATCAATGCCGCCAACCTGCGCCGCGCGCATGCCCTGCTCGAGAGCGGCCGCGCGCGCGGCAAGATCGTGCTCGAGGGGTTCTGAACGCCGCCGGGCGCCAGGTGCCGGCAGTATTGTCGATTTGCAAAAAGGGCGCTTCGGCGCCCTTTTGCTTTTTGGGGCGTCCATCCATTTTCCGGCGGGGAAACCGGACCGGCACGACTGCGCGCTACTTCGAAGCGGCAGATAGTTGTACCCTCACGACATGGCGGTCTGACGCGTCAGACAAACAGCGGGCGGCCATGGCGTTCCTCGGTTTGAGCAGTGACCTCGAAGCCTCACAAAACAATGGGTTCAGGTGGAGACAATGACCGATCTTTCCGACGTGCAGAAGGGCGCACAACCGGGCGCACAACCGGGCGCCTCCCATCCGGCGCAGGGACCGAAGGGTCCCGTCAACAAGGTGCGCTTCGTCACCGCGGCCTCGCTGTTCGACGGCCACGATGCCTCGATCAACATCATGCGGCGCATCCTGCAGTCCTCGGGCTGCGAGGTGATTCATCTCGGGCACAACCGCTCGGTGCAGGAGGTGGTCAACGCGGCGCTGCAGGAGGACGTGCAGGGCATCGCCATTTCCAGCTACCAGGGCGGCCACGTCGAGTACTTCAAGTACATGATCGACCTGCTGCGCGAGCGCGGCGGGGAGCATGTGCAGGTGTTCGGCGGCGGCGGCGGCGTGATCGTGCCCGATGAGATCCGCGAGCTCCAGGCCTACGGCGTGGCGCGCATCTTCAGCCCCGAGGACGGCCAGCGCATGGGCCTGGCCGGCATGATCGCGGACATGGTGCGGCGCTGCGACATCGACCTCGCGCGCTACGCGCCCGCCACGCTCGACGCGCTCCGGGGCGGCGGCCGCCGCGCGCTGGCGCAGCTGATCACGGCGCTGGAGAACGGCAAGGCCGCGCCGGGGCTGGCCGAGGCGCTGCGCGCCGAAGCGGCGGGCGTGGCGACGCCGGTGCTGGGCATCACGGGCACCGGCGGCGCCGGCAAGTCGTCGCTGACCGACGAGCTGATCCGCCGCTTCCGGCTGGACCAGCGCGACGCGCTGTCGATCGCGGTGATCTCCATCGATCCGTCGCGCCGCAAGTCGGGCGGCGCGCTGCTGGGCGACCGCATCCGCATGAACGCGATCGACCACCCGAACATCTTCATGCGCTCGCTGGCCACGCGCGAGGCCGGCTCGGAGATCTCGCGGGCGCTGCCGGACGTGCTGGCGGCGTGCAAGGCGGGCGGCTTCGACCTGATCGTGGTAGAGACCTCGGGCATCGGCCAGGGCGACGCGGCCATCGTGCCGCACGCGGACCTGTCGCTGTACGTGATGACGCCGGAGTTCGGCGCCGCCAGCCAGCTCGAGAAGATCGACATGCTGGACTTCGCCGATTTCGTCGCCATCAACAAGTTCGACCGCAAGGGCGCGCACGATGCCTGGCGCGACGTGGCCAGGCAGGTGCAGCGCAACCGCGAGCAATGGCATGGCAAGCCGGAAGACATGCCGGTCTACGGCACCCAGGCCTCGCGCTTCAACGACGACGGCGTCACCATGCTGTACCAGGGCCTGCGCGACGCCTTGCAGGCGCGCGGCATGCGCGTGGCCGAAGGCACGCTGCCGCGGCTGGCCGGGCGCATTTCCACCGGCCACAACGTGATCGTGCCGCCGGCGCGCAGCCGCTACCTGGCCGAGCTGGCCGACACCGTGCGCGCCTACCACCGCCGCGTGGCGGCGCAGAGCCGGCTGGCGCGCGAGCGCCAGCAACTGCGCGAGGCGCGCCGCATGCTGCTGGCCGCGCAGGGGCAGGATGGCGGCGACGCCCTGCAGGCGCTGGCCGGCGAACGCGACGCCGCGCTCGGCGCGCACGAGCGCAAGCTGCTGGCGATGTGGCCGGAAATGCGCCGCGCCTACGGCGGCGACGAATACGTGGTGAAGATCCGCGACAAGGAAATCCGCACCGCGCTGACCGCCAGGACGCTGTCCGGCACCACCATCCGCAAGGTGGTGCTGCCGCGCTTCGAGGACGACGGCGAAGTGCTGCGCTGGCTGATGCGCGAGAACGTGCCCGGCAGCTTTCCGTACACCGCCGGCGTGTTCGCCTTCAAGCGCGAGAACGAAGATCCCACCCGCATGTTCGCCGGCGAGGGCGACGCGTTTCGCACCAACCGCCGCTTCAGGCTGGTGTCCGAGGGCATGGACGCCAAGCGCCTGTCCACCGCGTTCGACTCGGTCACGCTGTACGGCGAGGACCCGCACACGCGCCCGGACATCTACGGCAAGGTCGGCAACTCGGGCGTGTCCATCGCCACGCTGGACGACATGAAGGTGCTGTACGACGGCTTCGACCTGACCAGCCCGTCGACCTCGGTGTCGATGACCATCAACGGCCCCGCGCCCACCATCCTGGCGATGTTCATGAACACCGCCATCGACCAGCAGCTCGACAAGTTCCGCGCCGACAACGGCCGCGAGCCCAGCGCCGGCGAGGAAGCCAAGATCCGCGCGTGGGTGCTGCAGAACGTGCGCGGCACGGTGCAGGCCGACATCCTCAAGGAAGACCAGGGCCAGAACACCTGCATCTTCTCCACCGAGTTCTCGCTCAAGGTGATGGGCGACATCCAGGAATACTTCGTGCACCACCAGGTGCGCAATTTCTACTCGGTGTCGATCTCCGGCTATCACATCGCGGAAGCCGGCGCCAACCCGATCTCGCAGCTCGCCTTCACGCTCGCCAACGGCTTCACCTACGTGGAGGCGTATCTCGCGCGCGGCATGCACATCGACGATTTCGCGCCCAACCTGTCGTTCTTCTTCTCCAACGGCATGGATCCCGAATACAGCGTGCTCGGGCGCGTGGCGCGCCGCATCTGGGCGGTGACCATGCGCGACAAGTACGGCGCCAACGAGCGCAGCCAGAAGCTCAAGTACCACATCCAGACCTCGGGCCGCTCGCTGCATGCGCAGGAAATCGACTTCAACGACATCCGCACCACGCTGCAGGCGCTGATCGCCATCTACGACAACTGCAACTCCCTGCACACCAACGCCTACGACGAGGCCATCACCACGCCCACCGGCGAATCGGTGCGCCGCGCGCTCGCCATCCAGCTCATCATCAACCGCGAATGGGGCGTGGCCAGGTGCGAGAACCCCAGCCAGGGCAGCTTCCTGATCGAGGAACTGACCGACCTGGTGGAAGAGGCGGTGATGCAGGAGTTCGAGCGCATCGCCGAGCGCGGCGGCGTGCTCGGCGCGATGGAGACCGGCTACCAGCGCGGCAAGATCCAGGAAGAGTCGCTGTACTACGAGCAGCGCAAGCACGACGGCACGCTGCCGATCATCGGCGTCAACACCTTCCGCAACCCGGATGGCGATCCCACCCCGCAGGCGCTGGAGCTGGCCCGCTCCAGCGACGCGGAAAAGCAGAGCCAGCTCGGCCGCCTGGCGGACTTCCACGCGCGCCACGCCGGCGCCGCGCCCGCCATGCTGGCGCGCCTGCGCCAGGCCGTGATCGACGACGAGAACGTGTTCGCCGTGCTGATGGACGCGGTGCGCACCTGCTCGCTGGGGCAGGTCACGCACGCGCTGTTCGAGGTGGGCGGGCAGTACCGCCGCAATATGTGATGCGGCCGCCGGGGTTTGGCGCGGCCCGGCGCTGCGTTAAACTTCAAGGCTGCGCCCGCCACAGCGCGCCATGGCATGCCGTGGCGCGCCCAACAGCAACGAGACCAGACATGAGCAACGCGTACGATCCCAACAACATCTTCGCCCGCATCCTGCGCGGCGAACTGCCGTGCACCAAGGTCTATGAGGATGACGACACCATCGCCTTCATGGACATCATGCCGCAGTCCGACGGCCACACGCTGGTGGTGACCAAGGAGCCCGCCGCCGAGATCTTCGACCTGTCCGAAGCCGCCGCCGGCGCCGCCATCCGCACCACGCAGCGCGTCGCGCGCGCCGTGCGCGCCGCGTTCAGCCCGGACGGCATCTCGATCGGCCAGTTCAACGGCGCCGCCGCCGGCCAGACCGTGCCCCACGTGCATTTCCACATCGTGCCGCGCTACGCCGACCGCGCCCTGCGCGGCCACGGCACCGACATCCAGGACCCGGCCGTGCTGGCCGAGCACGCCGGGCGCATCATCGCCGCGCTGCGCGAGGCCTGAGCAGGACACCGCATCGGCGCGCGCCGCCCGCGCGCCGCACCCCATCAAGCAACCCGCAACAAGGAAGAGAAAATGGCAATCAGGACAGTGGGCATCGTAGGCGCCGGCACCATGGGCAACGGCATCGCGCAGGCATGCGCCGTGGTGGGCCTGGACGTGGTGATGGTGGACATCAGCGACGCCGCCGTGCAGAAGGGCGTCGCCACCGTCGCCGGCAGCCTGGACCGCCTGATCAAGAAGGACAAGATCAGCGAAGCCGACAAGGCCGCGGCGCTCGCGCGCATCAAGGGCTCCACCGCCTACGACGACCTCAAGGCCGCCGACATCGTGATCGAAGCCGCCACCGAGAACTTCGACCTGAAGGTCAAGATCCTCAAGCAGATCGACGCCATCGTCGGCGACGACGTGGTGGTGGCCTCCAACACCTCCTCGATCTCGATCACCAAGCTGGCCGCCGTCATCAGCCGCCCGGCCAACTTCATCGGCATGCACTTCTTCAACCCGGTGCCGATGATGGCCCTGGTCGAGTTGATCCGCGGCCTGCAGACCAGCGACACCACGCACGCGCTGGTGGAAGCGCTGTCGAAGGAACTCGGCAAGTATCCGATCACGGTCAAGAACAACCCGGGCTTCGTGGTCAACCGCATCCTCTGCCCGATGATCAACGAAGCGTTCTGCGTGCTCGGCGAAGGCCTGGCTTCGCCGGAAGAGATCGACGAAGGCATGAAGCTGGGCTGCAACCACCCGATCGGCCCGCTGGCGCTGGCCGACATGATCGGCCTGGACACCATGCTGGCGGTGATGGAAGTGCTGTACACCGAATTCGCCGACCCGAAGTACCGCCCGGCCATGCTGATGCGCGAGATGGTGGCCGCAGGCTACCTGGGCCGCAAGACCGGCCGCGGCGTGTACGTCTACAGCAAGTAAAAGAGCAAGCGCGGCACGGCCACAGCAGGAACCAAAGCAAGAGCCGGCGACGGGATGCCCCTGTCGCCGGCTTTTTTTCTGCTCCGCCGCTGCCCGCGGTGGGCGGCCGCGTCAGGCGGTCAGGCGGCCGGCGCGGACTCCAGCAGCAGCGTCACGACGTTCTGCGCATTCGCCAGGATGGCCTTCGCCATGCCTGGCTCCAGCGCCAGGCGCGACAGCGTCACCGCGCCCACCATGGTCGACACGATCGCATCGGCCACGCCGGCCGGGTCGGCAATCTCCAGCTGCGCCGTCTGCTTCGCCAGCAGGCCCACCAGGCGCTCGCAGCCGCTCACGGCGGCCGCCTGGACCTGCTCGTCGAACTTCTCCAGCTCCCCGCCCAGGTTGGCCAGCGGGCATAGATAGACCGGATCCTCCACTTGCCGCTGGTTAAGGTAGCGCGACACGATCAGGTCGATCGCCTCGCGCGGTGCCTTGCCCGCCACGGCATCCTCGAACATGCCGATCAACTGGTCGAATGCCAGCCGGTTGGCCTCGGCGATGAGCTGTTCCTTCGACTCGAAGTGCCGGTAAAAGCCGCCCGCGGTCAGGCCGGCCGCCTCCATCACGTCCGCGATGCCCGTCGCGGCGAGCCCGCGCGCCAAAAAGAGCCGGGAAGCCGTCGCCACGATGCGCTTCCGGGTTTCCGCCGTATCGGCTTTCGATCTTTTCATTTGCCGCAATCCCCGGTTTCCAGAAAGTTGCCTTGCCTTATTTAGATTTTCATCATACTCTAAAACTTAGATGTTAGACATACGCTAAAACATCTGCTCCCCACCCCGGACCACTCTTCACTCTTCAGAGAGACCTCCATGACCATCATCAAGGCAGCTGCAGTCCAGATCAGCCCCGTCCTCTACAGCCGCGAAGGCACCGTGGACAAGGTCGTCCAGCAGATCCTCGCGCTCGGCCGCCAGGGCGTGCAGTTCGCCACCTTTCCCGAAACCGTGGTGCCGTACTACCCGTACTTCTCGTTCGTCCAGTCGCCCTACAAGATGGGCGCGGAACACTACAAGCTGCTGGAGCAGTCCGTGACGGTGCCGTCGGCCGCCACGCACGCCATCGGCGAAGCCGCCCGCCAGGCGGGCATGGTGGTGTCGATCGGCGTCAACGAGCGCGACGGCGGCACCATCTACAACACGCAATTGCTGTTCGACGCCGACGGCACGCTGATCCAGCGCCGCCGCAAGATCTCCCCGACTTATCACGAGCGCATGGTGTGGGGCTCGGGCGACGGCTCCGGCCTGCGCGCGGTGGACAGCGCGGTGGGGCGCATCGGCTCGCTGGCGTGCTGGGAGCACTACAACCCGCTGGCGCGCTACGCGCTGATGGCCGACGGCGAGCAGATCCATTCGGCGATGTATCCCGGCTCGTTCGCGGGCGACGTGTTCTCCGAGCAGATCTCGATCAATATCCGCCAGCACGCGCTGGAATCCGGCTGCTTCGTGGTCAACGCCACCGCCTGGCTCGATGCCGACCAGCAGGCCCGCATCATGAAAGACACCGGCTGCGACATCGAGCCGATCTCCAGCGGCTGCTACACCGCCATCGTGTCCCCGGAAGGCGCGCTGCTGGGCGAGCCGCTGCGCGCCGGCGAGGGCGCCGTGATCGCCGACCTGGACTTCGGCCTGATCGACAAGCGCAAGCGCATGATGGATTCGCGCGGCCACTACAGCCGCCCGGAGCTGCTCAGCCTGGTGATCGACCGCACGCCGCATGCCCACGTGCAGGAACGCAGCGCATACCCGGTGCCCGCCGCCGGCGACGAATCCGCCGAGACCGGCAACTGAGCCTCCCGGCCCGCCCGGGCCGCCAAGCCGACCGGGCTTTCACTTCCCCCATCCGCAAGAGAGACCTGACATGAACGAGACCGACAACGTCGTCGACAACCTGACCCGGCGCAACGAGACCTTCGCCGGCAGCCGCTTTTCCCCCGGCCTGAAGATGATGCCGTCGATGAAGACCATGGTCATCGGCTGCATCGACCCGCGCGTGGACCCGGCCGACGTGCTCGGCCTGGCGCCGGGCGAGGCGGCCGTGATCCGCAATATCGGCGGCCGGCTCGACCCCGCCACGCTGCAGACCATGGCGCTGATGCGCACCGTGGCGCAGTCGCGCGGCGGCAACGTCGGCGCGGGATGGAACCTGATCGTGCTGCACCACACCGACTGCGGCATCGTGGACTGCCACGTCCACGCGCCCGTGCAGCTCGCCAAGCATCTCGCGGTCGAGCCGGAGACCCTCGACGCGCTGGCCATCGGCGATCCGCACGCCGCCGTCGCGCTCGACGTCGCCGCGCTCAAGGCCAACCCGAAGCTGCCGGCGGAAATCCTCGTGACGGGGCTGGTGTATGACGTGGCGTCGGGGCTGGTGGAGACGGTCGTGCCGACGGCGCCGCTGCGGCCCGCGGCGGCGTTGCCGAAGGGGGGCGCTTGAGAGGGGCTGGATATTCGCAGTGAAGGCCGCTGGCGCGGCCGGGCGTTGTCGCGGGGGATGCGCCGGCGCGTGAGCGGGTGCTGGCCCTCTCCCCCGGCCCCTCTCCCGCAGGCGGGAGAGGGGAGCAAGACTGTGGTTGTCGGCCTTCGCCAGCAGGTCACGAGACCTCAAGCACGCAACGGTGTTCTCCCCTCTCCCGCCTGCGGGAGAGGGGCCGGGGGAGAGGGCGGGCGCCACCACGAAGCGCAAGACTCCGCGTACCGCAAACGCACCGCCCACCCCCACCGGCCGGCTTAAGAAGCCGGCGTCCCCGCAGAAGCTTCCTTCCATCCACCCCCGAGTGCCTTGTACAGGTTGACCTCGCTGCTCAGCTGGTTGAGCCGGTCGCCGATCAGCACCTGCTGCGCGTTGAACAGCTGGCGCTGCGCATCGAGCACGGTCAGGTAGTTGTCGACGCCGGTGCGGTAGCGCTGCTCGGCCAGCCGGTAGTAGTCCTGCGTCGCGTCGACCAGGCGCATCTGCGCCTGGAGCTGGTCGCCGAACGTGCCGCGCGCGGCAAGCCCGTCGGCCACTTCGCGGAAGGCCGTCTGGATGGTGCGCTCGTACTGGGCTACGTTGATGTCCTTCTGGATGCGCGCGTAGTCCAGGCTCGCCGACAAGCTGCCCGCGGTAAACAGCGGCAGGTTGATGTGCGGCTGGAACAGCCAGGTGCCCGAGCCCGCCGAGAACAGGTCGGAGAGCTGGTTGCTGGCCGTGCCGGCGGAGGCCGTCAGGCTGATGCTGGGGAAGAACGCCGCGCGCGCCGCGCCGATGTCGGCGTTGGCCGACAGCAACTGGTGCTCGGCCGACAGGATGTCGGGCCGGTTCTGCAGCAGGTCCGACGGCAGTCCGGCCGGGACCTCGGCCAGCAGCTTCTGGTCCAGCTCCAGGCCCGGCGGCAGGTCGGCCGGCATGCTGCTGGTGCCGAGCAGCTGCAGCAGCGCGTTCTCGTCCTGCGCGACCTGGCGCGTGTAGCGGGCCAGGCTGGCGCGCGCGGTCTCCACGCTGGTCTGCGCCTGGCGCAGGTCCAGGCGCGAGGCCACGCCCTCGTCGTAGCTGCGCCTGGTCAGGCGGTAGCTGCGCTCGTAGGTGCCGAGCGTGTCGCGCGTGAGCTGCAGCAGCGCCTCGTCGGCGCGCAGCGTCAGGTATGCATCCGCCACGCTTGAGACCAGCGCGATATGGGTGCCGCGCATGGCTTCCTGGCTGGCGAAGTAGCGCTCCAGCGTGGCGGTGCTCAGGCTGCGCACGCGCCCGAACAGGTCGAGCTCCCAAGCCGTGGTGCCGAGCGACACGCCGTAGCTGCTGCTGATGACGCGCTGGCCCGTGTTCGACAGGTCGGCCGGCACGCGCTGGCGCGAGCCCGACGCGCTGGCGTCCACCTCGGGGAACAGCTCGGCGCGCTGGATGCGGTACTGCGCGCGGTAAGCCTCCACGTTGAGCGCGGCCACGCGCAGGTCGCGGTTGTTGTCGAGCGCCGTCTCGATGAGGCGGCGCAGGCGCGGATCGGCGAAGAAATCGCGCCAGCCGAGCTCGGTCGCCTGCGGCGCCTGGGCGGTTGCGCCGGCCTGCGGGTAGGCCGGGCCCTGCGGATAGGCGCCCGCCACCGGCGCGGCCGGGCGCTCGTAGTGCGGAATCAGGCTGCAACCGGACAGCGCAGCGAGCGCCGCCGCGGCGGCCAGGCTAATCACGTGTTTTTTCATTGGAGCGCTTCCGTATTGAGGGGGGCCGCGTCGGCGTGCGGCTTGCGCTTGAACAGCGAGCCGACCACGACGAAGAACAGCGGCACCCAGAAGATGGCCAGGACGGTGGCCGTCACCATGCCGCCGATCACGCCAGTGCCGATGGCGTGCTGGCTGCCGGCGCCGGCGCCGCTCGATACCGCCAGCGGCGCCACGCCCAGCATGAACGCCAGCGAGGTCATGATGATCGGGCGCAGCCGCATGCGGCAGGCCTCGACCGCCGCCTCGACCATGCCCTTGCCCTGCTCATGCAGCTCCTTGGCGAACTCGACGATCAGGATCGCGTTCTTGGCCGACAGGCCGACCGTGGTCAGCAGGCCCACCTGGAAGAACACGTCGTTGGACAGCCCGCGCAGGAGCGTGGCCAGCAGCGCGCCGATCACGCCCAGCGGCACCACCAGCATCACCGAGAACGGGATCGACCAGCTTTCGTACAGCGCGGCCAGGCACAGGAACACCACCAGCAGCGACAGTGCGTACAGCGCCGGCGCCTGCGAGCCCGACAGCCGCTCCTCATACGACAGCCCGGTCCACGCGTAGCCGATGCCCGGCGGCATCTGCTTCATGATTTCCTCGACCGCCGCCATCGCCTCGCCCGAGCTGCGGCCCGCGGCCGGCTCGCCGAGCACTTCCACCGCCGGCACGCCGTTGTAGCGCTGCAGCTTGGGCGAGCCATAGCCCCACTTGCCGGTGGCGAAGGCCGAGAACGGCACCATCGCGCCCTTGTCGTTGCGCACGAACCACTTGTCCACGTCGTCCGGGTTCATGCGCGAGTTGGCCTGGCCCTGCAGGTAGACCCGCTTGACGCGGCCACGGTCGATGAAGTCGTTGACGTAGCTCGAGCCCCACGCGATGGACACCGTGTTGTTGATGTCCGACAGCGAGACGCCGAGCGCGCGCGCCTTTTCGTCGTCGATCTCCAGCAGGTACTGCGGCTGGTCGTTCAGGCCGTTCGGCCGCACGCGCTGGAGCACCGGGTTCTTCGCCGCCAGTTGCAGGAACTTGTCGCGCGCGTTCATCAGCGCCAGGTGGCCCAGGCCGGCCTGGTCCTGCATGTAGAGGTCGAAGCCGGTCGCGTTGCCCAGTTCCTGCACCGCGGGCGGCGCGAACGCGAACGACAGCGAATCGCGGAACGAGGCGAACTTGCGCTGCGCGCGCTGGGTCAGGTCGAACACGCTGGTGTTCTCGCCGCTGCGCTCCTCCCACGGCTTGAGCAGGATGAACGCCAGGCCCGAGTTCTGGCCGCGGCCGGCGAAGTTGAAGCCGTTCACCGTGAACAGCGAGTCCACCACCTTGCCCTCGTCCTTGAGCAGGTACTCGCGCATCTGGTCCAGCACCTTCTGCGTGCGCTCGGCGGTCGCGCCCGACGGGGTCTGCACCTGGGCATACAGCACGCCCTGGTCTTCTTCCGGCAGGAACGAGGTCGGGATGCGCGTAAACAGGAAGGCCATCGCCGCGACGATCGCGATGTAGAGCAGCAGGAACGGGATGCGGCGGCGCAGGATTCCCTTCACGCTGCGCTCATAGCCCTGCGTGGTGGCGATGAACTTGCGGTTGAACCAGCCGAAGAAGCCGCGCTTGTGCTCGCCGTGGTCGCCCTTGTCGATCGGCTTGAGCATGGTGGCGCACAGCGCCGGCGTCAGCACCAGCGCCACCAGCACCGACAGCACCATCGACGAGACGATGGTGATCGAGAACTGGCGGTAGATCACGCCGGTCGAGCCGCCGAAGAACGCCATCGGCAGGAACACCGCCGACAGCACCATCGCGATGCCCACCAGCGCGCCCTGGATCTGCCCCATCGACTTACGCGCGGCCTCCTTGGGAGACAGCCCTTCCTCGGCCATCACCCGCTCGACGTTCTCCACCACCACGATGGCATCGTCCACCAGCAGGCCGATCGCCAGCACCATGCCGAACATGGTCAGCGTGTTGATCGAGTAGCCGAACGCCGCCAGCACGCCGAAGGTGCCCAGCAGCACCACCGGCACGGCGATGGTCGGGATCAGCGTGGCGCGCACGTTCTGCAGGAACAGGTACATCACCAGGAACACCAGCACGATGGCCTCGAGCAGCGTCTTCACCACCTCGTGGATGGAGCCCGAGATCACCGGCGAGGTGTCATACGGATACACCACCTTCATGCCCGGCGGGAAGAACGGCTGCAGCTGGTCCAGCGTGGTGCGGATCGCCTTGACCGTCTCCAGCGCGTTGGCGCCGCTGGCCAGGCGCACGGCGATGCCGGACGCCGGCTGGCCGTTGTACTGCGCGTTGATGTTGTAGTCCTGCCCGCCCAGCTCGACCTGCGCCACGTCCTTCAGGCGCACCTGCGAGCCGTCCGGGTTGACCTTGAGCAGGATGTTGCCGAACTGCTCGCTGGTCTGCAGGCGGGTCTTGCCGATCACGCTGGCATTGAGCTGCTGGCCCTTGACCGCCGGCAGCCCGCCCAGCTGGCCCGAGGCCACCTGCACGTTCTGCGCCTTGATGGCGTTGCTGACGTCGAGCGGCGCGAGCTGGTAGCTGTTGAGCTTGGCCGGGTCGATCCACACGCGCATCGCGTACTGCGAGCCGAACACCTGGAAGTCGCCCACGCCATAGGTGCGCGACAGCGGATCCTGGATGTTCGAGACGATGTAGTTCGACAAGTCCTCGCGCGTCACCTTCGGATCGGTCGAGATCAGGCCCACGATGAGCAGGAAGTTGCGCACCGACTTGGTCACGCGGATACCCTGCTGCTGCACTTCCTGCGGCAGCAGCGGCGTGGCCAGCTGCAGCTTGTTCTGCACCTGGACCTGCGCGATGTCCGGGTTGGTGCCTTGCTCGAAGGTCACGGTGATGGTCATGCTGCCGTCGGAGTTGCTTTCCGACGAGATGTAGCGCAGGCGGTCCAGGCCGTTGAGCTGCTGCTCGATGACCTGCACGACCGTGTCCTGCACCGTCTCGGCGGAAGCGCCGGGGTAGTTGACCGAAATGGCGATGGTCGGCGGCGCGATGGCCGGGTACTGGCTGATCGGCAGTGCCCGGATCGACAGCACGCCGGCGAGCATGATGACCAGCGCGATCACCCACGCGAAGATCGGGCGATCGATGAAGAATTTAGACATGGAGGATTCCTTATCCCTTGTTCCTTGCTCTGGCTAGCGCTCAGGACTTGGCCAGCGCGGCGGCATCCGACGCGCCGCCGGCCGTGGCCGTGGCCGTGGCCGCTGCCGGTACCGCCTTGACCTTGGCGCCCGGGCGCACGAACTGCAGGCCCTCGACGATGACGCGGTCGCCGGCGCTCAGGCCGCTGGTCACCAGCCACTTGTCGCCCACGGCGCGCTCGGTGGTGAGCGTGCGCAGCTCGACCTCATCCTTGGCGTTGACCACCAGCGCGGTAGCCTGGCCCTTGAGGTCGCGCGTGACGCCGACCTGCGGCGCCAGGATCGCGTTGGCCTTGACGCCTTCGCTCAGGCGCGCGTGCACGAACATGCCCGGCAGCAGCACGTGGTTCGGGTTCGGGAACACCGCGCGCAGCGTCACCGAGCCGGTGCCCTGGTCCACCGACACTTCGGAGAACTCCAGCCGGCCCGCCTCGGGATAGACCGTGCCGTCCTCCAGCCGCAGGCTCACCTTGGCGGCGTTGGTGCCGGCGCTGTCGAGCTTGCCGTCGGCCAGCTCGCGGCGCAGGCGCAGCAGCGTGGACGAAGGCTGGGTCACGTCGACGTAGATCGGGTCGATCTGCTGGACCGTGGCCAGCGCGGTGGCCTGGCCGTTGACCGCCAGCGCGCCCTCGGTCACGGTGGAGCGGCCGATGCGCCCGGAGATCGGCGCCAGCACCTTGGTGTAGCGCAGGTTGATCTCGGCGCGCTGCACGGCGGCCTGCGCCTGCAGGAACGACGCCTTGGCCTCGGCCGCGGCCTGCTTGCTGACCGCTTCGTCGGCCACCAGGCGGCCGTAGCGCTCGGCCAGCAGGCGGCTCGATTCCAGCGTGGCCTGGGCGCTCTTGTAGGTCGCGTCGTAGGTGGCCGGGTCGATCTGGTACAGCTGCTGCCCTTGCTTGACGTCGCTGCCTTCCTTGAACAGCCGGCGCTGGATGATGCCGTCGACCTGCGGCCGCACTTCGGCGACCAGGTAGGCCGAGGTGCGGCCCGGCAGCTCGGAGTCGACCATGACCGACTGCGGTGCCAGCGTGACCACCCCGACCTGCGGCGGCTGCGGAGCCGCCGCTTGCTCTTTCTTGCCGCATCCGGCGAGCGCGGCCAGGGCAATCCCCGGCACGCCCAGAATCAAAGCACGCGTGATGCGCGATCGTTGCATTGCGATTTCCTAGAAGATTGAAAGACTGCGAGACCCGATCGACCTCCGGACCGTCCATCCTGCGGTCGCGTGGGTCAGCCGATACGGTTGAGTGAGAGCGCCCGCCTGCAGGCGCCTATGCCGGATGTCCGGCAGCGATTAAGATGCGAAGGTAGCTGACAGGTCAGATGTTGACAAGAGGATTATAGGGAAATGAAAAAGTTCAGACAAAGGGCGCTCCGGGCTGCCGGCGCCGGCTGTCGCCTGCGGCGCGGTACATGAGGAGGCCTGGTGTCGGGCGGGTCGGGACAGTCGCCGTCATGCCGCTGAAGCGAGCAAGGAACGTGCCGCCGGGGCCTCTCCATCACGGGCGCGAGTCCACCTACCGATACGCAGATAGGCGATTCTATCCCGGCTGCGCCGGGTTTTCCCGGCATTGTCCGGGCGAAATATTTCAAACGATTAATGCGAGCGGCGAAACCGCCGCGCGCTCTGCGGCATGTTGTCGCAGCGCCAGGGCCGCAGTGAGCCACTTTGGTGCGTGCGGCGGGGGCGAACGCAGCCGCCGGACCGCGCGCGGCCGATGAACGAAAATGGAGCGCGCCGGCGCGCTGCACGGGCGCCACGGTCTTCACGCGGTCTTCAAGACAGGACAATGCAGGCATGAACATGTTCGAAGCGATGGGAATCTTCGTCCAGGTGGTCGATCACGGCAGCTTCGCGCGCGCCGCGCAAGCCAATCAGCTCCATCGCCCCGCCGTGACCAAGGCCATCCAGCAACTGGAGCAGGAGCTCGGCGTGCAACTGCTGCGCCGTACCACGCGCAAGCTGAGCATGACCGAGGAGGGCGAGGAGTTTTACCAGCGCTGCACCCAGCTCCTGGGCGACTTCGCCGACGCGCTCGCGCTGTTCTCGCCCACCCACCCGCCCAAGGGCAAGCTGCGCCTGGACGTGCCCACCGCGGTGGCCAAGGCCATCATCGTGCCGGCCCTGCCCGACTTCCGCCGACGCTATCCGGCCATCGAACTGATCCTGCGCTGCTCGGACCACCCGGTCGACCTGATCGGCGAAGGCGTGGACTGCGCGGTGCGGCTCGGTGAGCTGGCGGACTCCAGCCTGGTGGCGCGCCGCGTCGGCACCATCCCGATGGTGACGTGCGGCTCGCCGGACTACCTGTCCCGGCACGGCACGCCGGCGTGCCTCGACGACCTCGACCGGCACGTCGCGGTCAATTTCCTGATCCAGCACGGCCGGCGCACGCTCGAATGGCAGTTCGAGGCGGATGGCGCCATCGTGTCGAAACACGTGCACAGCGACATCGTGGTGGACGACTCCGAAGCGTTCCACGCCTGCGGGCTGGCCGGCATGGGGCTGCTGCAGGGCCTGCGCCCGGCCTTGCAGCCCTATATCGACGCCGGGCAGCTGGTCGAGATCCTGCCCGGCATCAAGGCGGTGCCCCGGCCGATTTCCGTGGTCGTGACCGAGCGCCGCTATCGCCCGCCAAAGGTGGACGCGTTCATCGGCTGGCTGGCGCGGCTCTTCGTCGAGCAGGGACTGGCCTGAGCATTGTCATCGCTGGCGCGGTCTTTGTCGCCGTCGCCATTGTTATGGCCGCAGTAATAATCAAGTTCCCCGGCGCGCGTTTATCGGCGCGCGCATTGCGCGTAGATTCGCGCCGCGGGCAGTGCTGGTCTTTGCATTCCAAGGTTGGGCGACGAGGGCGGCGCTGGCGCCCGCTCACCGCCCGCCGCCAAGGCGGCACCAACCCGGGAAAACCAAGATGGACCTGCACCTCAACGGCAAGACCGCCGTGGTCACCGGCGCCAGCCAGGGCATCGGCCGCGCCATCGCCATGGCGCTGGCCGCCGAAGGCGCCAAGGTGTTCGCAACCGCGCGCAACGAGGCGCTGCTCGCCAGCCTGGCCGACGATATCGTCGCCGCCGGCGGCGCCGAGCCCGTCCTGCTGGCGCAGGACTTCGTCGCCGACGACGGCCCGCGCCGCATCGTCGACGCCGCGCTGGCGCAGCTCGGCCACGTCGACATCCTCGTCAACAACGCCGGCGGCAGCCGCCCGATGGGCGTGGACGCCCCCGAGGCGCAATGGCTCGAAGGCATGACGCTCAACTTCGACCGCCACCGCCAGCTCACCCAGGCGCTGCTGCCCAATTTCCTCGAACGCAAGGCGGGCGCCATCGTGAGCCTGTCCGGCAACCTGGAGCCGGAAGTCGTGAACGCCGCGATGGTGGCCAAGGCCGGCCTCGTGGTCTGGTCCAAGGGCCTGTCCGAGCAGCTCGGCCCGCATGGCATCACGGTCAACTGCGTGCAGCCCGGCCTGATCGACACCGCGCAGATCCGCCGCCTGTATCCCGGCGACGAGCGCCGCAAGTTCGCCGAGCGCGAGATCGCCCTGCGCGACTTCGGCGAGCCCGAGGACGTGGCCAACGTGGTGACCTTCCTGGTGTCGCCGCGTGCGCGCTATATCACCGGCACGGTGACGGTGGTCGACGGCGGCATGCGCCGCTATTCCTTCTGAACGATTCCTTTCCACCGCCAAGAGAACAACGCAATGCCAAAGGTTTACCAGTTCAACCGCACCGGCGGTCCCGAGGTGCTGGAACTGCATGAGGTCGAAGTGGCCGCGCCCGGCGCCGGCGAAGTGCAGATCCGCGTCAAGGCGATCGGCCTGAACCGCGCCGAAGTGATGTACCGCAGCGGGCAATACGTGATCGAGCCGCGCTTTCCGGCCCGCCTGGGCTATGAAGCCGCCGGCGTGGTGGAGGCGGTCGGCGACGGCGTGGCGGGCTTCGCGCCCGGCGACAAGGTCAGCGTGGTGCCCGCCTTCTCGTTCGCCGACTACGGCATGTACGGCGAGCTGGTCAACGCGCCCGCCCACGCGGTGGTCAGGCATCCCCGCGGCCTGCCGTTCGTCGACGCCGCCGCCGCGTGGATGATGTTCGTCACCGCCTACGGCGCGCTGGTCGAATTCGGCAACCTGCGCGCCGGCGAGACCGTGCTGGTGCGCGCGGCCTCCAGCAGCGTGGGACTGGCCGCCATCCAGATCGCCAGGATGGTGGGCGCGGTGCCGGTGGCCCTGACGCGCGGCAGCGCCAAGCGGCAGGCGCTGCTGGACGCCGGCGCGGCGCACGTCGTCGCCATGCAGGAGCAGGATCTGGTCGCCGAAGTGGCGCGCATCACCGGCGGCGCCGGCGCGCGCATGGCGTTCGACCCCGTGGGCGGCCCGCAAGCCGCCAAGCTGCTCAAGGCGCTGTCCGTCGACGGCATCTTCTTCCAGTACGGCGCGCTCGACGCCGGCGACATCCCGGTGCCGGTGATGGACCTGCTCGGCAAGCACCTGACGCTGCGCGGCTACGAGCTGTTCGAGATCACCACCGACCCGGACAAGCTGCGCAAGGCCCGCGACTTCGTCAACGCCGGCCTCGCCTCCGGCCAGCTCAAGCCGGTGGTGGACAAGACCTTCGCCTTCGCCGACATGGCCGAGGCGCACCGCTACATGGAGTCGAACGCGCAGGTCGGCAAGATCGTCGTCACCTTGTAGCGGCGCGCGCCGGACCGGCAGGCGCGGGGAGGCTCACTCCCCCCCGTACTGCCGCAGCCCCTCCAGGTCCAGCACCTCGATCACCCCGTAGTCCACCTTCACCAGCCCCTGCTGCTCCAGCACCTTGAGCGCCTGGTTGGCGCGCTGGCGCGAGATGCCAGCCAGCAGCCCGATCTCCTCCTGCGAGATCTCCAGCGTGGTGCCCAGCCCCGGATACAGGTGCTCGTTGAACAGCGACGACACCGCGCGCGCCACGCGCGAGTCGATGTCGAGCAGGCGCTCGTACTCCACCGCGGCGATGAACTGCCCGAGCCGCTCGTTGAACTGCGTGAGCAGGAAGCGCGTGAACGGCAGGCTGGTATCGAGCAGCCACTGGAACGTGTCGAGCGGCAGGAAGGCGATGCGCGAGCGCCGCAGCGCCATCACGTCGTACTTGCGGATCTCGCGCTTGAGCACCGCGCCCTCGCCGAACCAGCCGCCGGTGGGCACGCCGGTGAAGGTCACCGACTTGCCCGAGGGCGACACCGTGGTGATCTTGACGATGCCTTCGAGCACGCCCAGCCAGTGCTCGGCCACGTCGCCCTTGTGGCAAACGTAGTCGCCCTGGCTGTATTCGCGCACGCACATGGCGCGGCGCACGCGCTCGCGCTGCTCCGGCGTGAGGTCGGCCGCCCACACGCAGCGGTCCACGAAATCGTTAAGCATTAGCTGAAAACCCTTCCCGTAGGGATTAACCCCGAATTGTCACCGGCGTGACAACCGGGGGAAATGGCATGAACTATCTTACGATCACCACGAACCGCGAGTGCGCGCCAGGACAGGCGCGGCGGGCTTGTTGCGACGCGGCGGCCGCATGGCCGCCGGCGGGCAAAACAGGCCAAGTATAACCAGCGGAAGCAGGCTTGACACCGGCTGCGGAGCCCCGCCGCCGAGGGAAAGGAGACAGCGATGCAGGAACCGTCGGCGACGACCTTCCCGCGCCTGCTGCTGGCGCATGCCCAGCAGCGGCCCGGAAGCCCGGCCTACCGCGAGAAGGACCTCGGTATCTGGCAGACCTACAGCTGGGCGCAGGCCGCGCAGGAAGTGCGCGCGCTGGCCTGCGGGCTGGCCGCGCTCGGCTTCGCGCGCGGCATGAACCTGGCGGTGGTGGGCGACAACCGCCCGCGCCTGTACTGGGCCATGAGCGCCGCGCAGGCGCTCGGCGGCGTGCCCGTGCCGCTGTACCAGGACGCCATCGGCGGCGAGATGGTCTACGTGCTCGACGACGCCGAGATCGACTTCGCCGTCGTCGAGGACCAGGAGCAGGTCGACAAGCTGCTCGAGGTCGAGGCCCAGCTCGCGCGGCAGGGCCGCGCGGTGCGCCACATCATCTACGAAGACCCGCGCGGGCTGCGCGGCTACGACCAACCGGCATTGATGTCGTACCAGCGCCTGCAGGAGATCGGCCGCGAGTTCGACCGCGCCAACCCGGGCTTCTTCGACGCCGCCGTCGCGGCCGGCTCGCCCGAGGACACCGCCATCATCCTCTACACCTCCGGCACCACCGGCAAGCCCAAGGGCGTGTGCCACTCGCACCGCGGCCTGATCGGCGCGGCGCGCAACGGCTGCGCGTTCGACGGCCTGGTGCCCGGCGACGACGTGCTGTCCTACCTGCCGATGGCGTGGGTCGGCGACAACCTGTTCTCCTACGCGCAGGCCCTGGTGGCCGGCTTCACGGTGAACTGCCCCGAGTCGCGCGACACCGTGATGACCGACCTGCGCGAGATCGGCCCCACCTATTACTTCGCGCCGCCGCGCATCTACGAGAACCTGCTCACGCAGGTGATGATCCGCATGGAAGACGCGGGCTGGGCCAAGCGCCGCCTGTTCCACTGGGCCATGAACGTGGCGCGCCGCTGCGGCACCGACATCCTCGACGGGCGTCCGGTGCCGCTGGCCGAGCGCCTGCGCTACGCCGCCGGCGAAGCGCTGATCTACGGGCCGCTGCGCAACGTGCTCGGCATGAGCCGCATCCGCGTGGGCTACACCGCGGGCGAGGCCATCGGCCCGGACCTGTTCCGCTTCTACCGCTCCATCGGCGTCAATCTCAAGCAGTTCTACGGCCAGACCGAGACCTGCGCCTACGTCTGCCTGCAGCCGGACGGCAAGGTCAAGTTCGACTCCGTCGGCCCGGCCGCGCCCGGCATGGAGATCCGCATCGCCGACAACGGCGAGGTGCTGGTGCGCGGCGTGGGCCTGCTCAAGTCCTACTACAAGCGCGACGACGCCACCCGCGAGGCCATCAACGACGAAGGCTATTTCATGACCGGCGACGCCGGCGTGATCGACGCCGACGGCCACCTCAAGATCATCGACCGCGCCAAGGACGTCGGCAAGCTCGCCGACGGCGCGATGTTCGCGCCCAAGTACATCGAGAACAAGCTCAAGTTCTTTCCCTACATCAAGGAAGCGGTGGCCTTCGGCACCGGGCGCGACCGCGTCTGCGTGTTCATCAACATCGATTTCGACGCGGTGGGCAACTGGGCCGAGCGGCGCCACCTGGCGTATGCCGGCTATATCGACCTGGCCGCCCAGCCCGAGGTGATCGCCATGATCGGCGAGTGCGTGGAGCAGGTGAACGCCGACCTCGCGGCCGACGCCATGCTGGCCGGCTCGCAGGTGGCGCGCTTCCTGATCCTGCACAAGGAGCTCGACCCGGACGACGACGAGCTCACGCGCACGCGCAAGGTGCGGCGCGGCTTTATCGCGGAGAAATACGCGGCGCTGGTCGACGCGCTGTTCGCCGGCCGCGCCGAGCAGTTCATCGAGACGCGCGTGAAGTTCGAGGACGGGCGCGAAGGCAGCGTCTCGGCCACCCTGAAGCTGGTCGATGTGAAGCGCTTTGCGCCGGCTGCCGGCGCGGCGCGCGCGGCATGAGCGGAGACGCAAGGATGACCCAGATGGCATGGCAAGGCGTAGCGCGCGGCGGCGATGGCCAGCCCGCATGGAGCGGGGCGGCCACCGCGGCGATCGCGGCGGCCCCGGTGCAGGACGAGGCGCAGCCCGCGCAGGCGCACGCGCGCCAGGCCGGCGACGTGATCCTGGACCTGCAGAACATCTCGCTCTCGTTCGGCGGCGTGAAGGCGCTCACCGACATCTCGTTCGACGTGCGCGAGCACGAGATCCGCGCCATCATCGGCCCCAACGGCGCGGGCAAGAGTTCCATGCTCAACGTCATCAACGGGGTCTACCACCCGCAGCAGGGCCGCATCGTGTTCCGCGGCCAGGAGCGCCGCAAGATGCATCCCACCGAGGCCGCGCGCCAGGGCATCGCGCGCACCTTCCAGAACATCGCGCTGTTCAAGGGCATGACCGTGCTCGACAACATCATGACCGGGCGCAACACCAAGTTCCGCAGTGGCCTGCTGGCCAACGCGCTGTGGTGGGGCCCGGCGCGCAACGAGGAAATGCAGCACCGCCGCAAGGTGGAGGAAGTGATCGACTTCCTGGAGATCCAGGCCATCCGCAAGACCCCGGTGGGACGCCTGCCCTACGGCCTGCAAAAGCGCGTGGAACTCGCCCGCGCGCTGGCGGCCGAGCCGTCCATGCTGCTGCTCGACGAGCCGATGGCCGGCATGAACGTGGAAGAAAAGCAGGACATGTGCCGCTTCATCCTCGACGTGAACCACCAGTTCGGCACCACCATCGTGCTGATCGAGCACGACATGGGCGTGGTGATGGACATCTCCGACCGCGTGGTGGTGCTCGACTACGGCAAGAAGATCGGCGACGGCACGCCCGACGTGGTCAAGGCCAACCCGGACGTGATCCGCGCCTACCTCGGCGCCGGGCACTGAGCGCGCGGGATCCAGGTAACCGGAAACAGGGAACACCATGACCTTCTTCTTCGAGATCCTGATCGGCGGCCTGCTGTCGGGACTGATGTACTCGCTGGTGGCGCTCGGCTTCGTGCTGATCTACAAGGCCTCGGGCGTGTTCAACTTCGCCCAGGGCGCCATGGTCTACTTCGCCGCGCTGGCGGTGGTGGGGCTGATGGACAAGGGCTTGCCGATGTGGGCCGCCGTGATCGGCGCCTTCGGCGTGATGCTGGTGGTGGGCATCAGCACCGAGCGCTTCGTGCTGCGCAAGCTGGTCAACCAGCCGCCCATCACGCTGTTCATGGCCACCATCGGCCTGTCCTTCTTCCTCGAAGGGCTGGGGCCGCTGCTGTTCGGCAACGAGGTGCGGCCCATCAACCTCGGCATCGTCGACGAGCCGATCGAAGCCATCCTCACGCGCTTCAATATCGTGCTGTCCAAGTTCGACCTCGCCGCGGCGGCCATCGCCGGCATCCTGGTCGGCGCGCTGGCGCTGTTCTTCCAGTTCACCAAGGTCGGCCGCGCGCTGCGCGCGGTGGCGGACGATCACCAGGCGGCGCTGTCGCTGGGGATCCCGCTGCAGCATATCTGGGCCATCGTGTGGGGCGTGGCGGGGTTCGTCGCGCTGGTGGCGGGCATGCTGTGGGGTTCGCGCAATGGCGTGCAGTTCGCGCTGACGCTGACCGCGCTCAAGGCGCTGCCGGTGCTGATCCTGGGCGGCTTCACCTCGGTGCCGGGCGCCATCGTCGGCGGGCTCATCATCGGCGCGTCCGAGAAGCTGGCCGAGATCTACATTCCGCCGGTGTTCCAGTCCGCGTTCGGCGGCAACTTCGGCGGCATCGAAGGGTGGTTCCCCTACGTATTCGCGCTGCTGTTTCTCCTCGTCAGGCCGGAAGGACTGTTCGGCGAGAAGCACATCGACCGCGTCTGAGCGGCACGGCCCCAACAGGAGACAAGCCCATGTTCTATCGTGAAGCCGGCCAGTTCAAGACCACCTACGTGGCCGACAGCCAGGTATTCCCCATCCGCCAGGACCGCATCGGCTTTGCCGTGCTGATGGCGGTGGCCTTCGTGGCGATTCCGTTCACCGCGTCGGAATACTGGTTCTCCGCCATCCTGATCCCGTTCCTGATCTTCGCGCTCGCCGCGCTCGGCCTGAACATCCTGACCGGCTACGCCGGCCAGCTCTCGCTCGGCACCGCCGCGTTCATGGCGGTGGGGGCCTATGCTGCGTACAACTTCCAGCTGCGCATCGAAGGGCTGCCGGTGCTGCTCACCTTCATCCTGGCCGGGCTGTCCGCCGCGCTGGTGGGCGTGGCGTTCGGCCTGCCGTCGCTGCGCATCAAGGGCTTCTACCTCGCCGTGGCCACGCTGGCCGCGCAGTTCTTCGTGGTGTGGGCGCTGACCAAGTTCCCCTGGTTCTCCAACAACAGCTCCTCGGGCGTGATCACCGCGCAGAAGCTCGCGCTGTTTGGCATCGCCATCGACACGCCGGTCAAGAAATACCTGTTCGTGCTGGCGCTGGTGACGGTGCTGGCGATGGTGGCCAAGAACCTGGTGCGCTCCTCCACCGGGCGCGCCTGGATGTCGGTGCGCGACATGGACGTGGCCGCCGAGGTGATCGGCATCCCGCTGATGCGCACCAAGCTGCTGGCGTTCGCCGTCAGCTCGTTCTACTGCGGCGTGGCCGGCGCGCTGTACGCGTTCTGCTACCTCGGCTCGGTGGAGCCGGACGGCTTTTCGCTGGACCTGTCGTTCCGCGTGCTGTTCATGATCATCATCGGCGGCGTGGGCAGCATCCTCGGCTCCTTCCTCGGTGCGGCCTTCATCCTGCTGCTGCCGATCTTCCTGGACAACCTGCTGCCGCCGCTGGCCGCGCTGCTGCACCTGCCCTTCACCAACGCGGCGGTGTCGCACATCCAGCTGATGGTGTTCGGCGCGCTGATCATCTTCTTCCTGGTGGTGGAGCCGCACGGGCTGGCGCGGCTGTGGCAGATCGCCAAGGAAAAGCTGCGGCTGTGGCCGTTCCCGCACTGAGCCGCCAACAGGTTTTCGAGGTCGGACCAAGCAAAACGGGTATTCCATAACAAACACACACCTGCCAAGGTGAAGGAGACTGTCATGACCATCCTGATTCGCAACCTGCAGCGCATTGCCGTGGCGGCGGGCGCGTGCGCCGCGCTGCTGGCGCCGCCGGCCGCGCAGGCCCAGAGCGGCGAGCAGTTCGTGGCGCTGCCCAGCTACCGCGTGGGGCCGTACGGCGCCAACGGGCAGTCCTTCTACGGCGGCTTCATCGACTATCTCAACTACGTCAACCTGAAGGAAGGCGGCGTCAACGGCGTCAAGCTCTCGTGGGAAGAGTGCGAGACCGAGTACAACAACGCCAAGGGCGTGGAATGCTATGAGCGCCTGAAGGCCAAGAGCGCGGCCAGCAAGGGCACCGCGTACCACACCATGTCCACCGGCATCTCCTACGCGCTGGTGGACAAGACCTCGGCCGACAAGGTGCCGCTGGTGATGATGGGCTACGGCCGCACCGACGCGGTGGACGGCTCGGTGTTCCCCTACGCCTTCCCGCTGGTCACCACCTACCAGATGCAGGTCTCAGCCATCGTCAAGTTCCTCGCCGCCAAGAACAACGGCTCGCTGGCCGGCAAGAAGATCGTCTACCTGTACCACGACTCCGCCTACGGCAAGGAACCCATCGTCGCGCTGGAGGCCGAGGCCAAGCTCGGCAAGTTCAACCTGGTCGAGATCCCGGTGGCGCACCCCGGCAACGAGCAGGGCGCGCAATGGCTCAAGATCCGCCAGGAAAACCCCGACTACGTGATCTTCTGGGGCTGGGGCGTGATGAACCAGACCGCGCTCAAGGCCGCGCAGAAGGTGGGCTACGCGCGCGACAAGATGATCGGCTCGTGGTGGGCCGGCTCCGAGGAAGACACCGTGCCCGCCGGCGACGCCGCCAAGGGCTACATGAGCGCCACCTGGAACGTGGCCGGCAAGAACGTGCCGCTCATCGCCGACATCGACAAGGTGGTCTACGGCGCCGGCAAGGGCAACATGCAGGACCGCAACAAGGTCGGCTCCGTGCTCTACAACCGCGGCGTGTCCGCCGCCGTGGTCACCGTGGAAGCCATCCGCGTGGCGCAGGCCAGGTACGGCAAGGGCAAGGTCATGAGCGGAGACGACATGCGCTGGGCCTTCGAGAACCTCAACGTCACCAACGCGCGCCTGCAGCAGATCGGCGCCACCGGCCTGCTGCCCGAGATCAAGACCAGCTGCGACAACCACGAAGGCTCCGGCAAGGTGAAGATCCAGCAATGGGACGGCACCAGGTGGACCGTGGTGTCCGACTGGATCGAAGGCAACAAGAACCTGATCCACCCGCTGTTCAAGGCCACCGCCGCGCAGTTCGCCAAGGAAAAGGGGATCACGCCGGCGTGCATGAAGTCGTGATGGCGTTGGTTTGCTCCCCTCTCCCATGAAGTGGGAGAGGGGCCGGGGGAGAGGGCAGGGCGCCGGCAGAAGCGAAAGCGCTCACTCCGGGCGAACGCCGGCCCTCTCCCCCAACCCCTCTCCCGCAGGCGGGAGAGGGGAGCAAGGCGGCGGGAGATTGAACCGCCAACTGTTGCCTCTCCGCTTCCGCGCAGCGAAAGAAGGGAGCAGGAAAACGCCAGGCGCAGCAAGAAAGAACCACCAACCGAGCCGTACCATGACCCTCTTGTCCGTCAACAACATCGAAGTCATCTACGACCACGTCATCCTGGTGCTCAAGGGCGTCTCGCTCGACGTGCCGGAAGGCCGGATCGTGGCGCTGCTGGGCGCCAACGGCGCGGGCAAGACCACCACGCTCAAGGCCATCTCCAACCTGCTGCATGCCGAGCGCGGCGACGTCACCAAGGGCTCCATCGAATACCGCGGCGACCGCGTGGACCGCCTCACGCCCAACGCGCTGGTCAGGCGCGGCGTGATCCAGGTGATGGAAGGGCGCCACTGCTTCGCCCACCTCACGCTGGAAGAAAACCTGCTCACCGGCGCCTACACGCGCGGCCTCTCGCGCGCCGAGACGCGCGACGCGCTCGAGCGCATCTATGCCTATTTCCCGCGCCTGAAGACGCGCCGCAAGTCGCAGGCCGGCTACACCTCCGGCGGCGAGCAGCAGATGTGCGCGATCGGCCGGGCCATGATGGCCAAGCCCAGCATGATCTTGCTCGACGAGCCCTCGATGGGCCTGGCCCCGCAGATCGTGGAAGAGATCTTCGAGATCGTGCGCGACCTCAACCAGCGCGAAAAGGTCAGCTTCCTGCTGGCCGAGCAGAACACCATGGTGGCGCTGCGCTATGCCGACTACGGCTACATCCTCGAGAACGGCCGCGTGGTGATGGACGGCGCGGCCGAGGCGCTGCGCTCCAACGAGGACGTGAAGGAGTTCTACCTCGGCGTGGCGGCCAATGACGGCGAGGGCGGCGGGCGCAGCTCGTTCCGCGACGTCAAGAGTTATCGCCGAAGGAAGCGCTGGCTCGCCTGAGAAGGACTCATGGATTTACTGCGCGGCCCCGGGCACGTCCCGCGGTGCTCGCCGTACCCATGTACGGCTGCGCGCCTCGGACGCGCCGCGAGCTGCTCGCTACGCTCCCTGAGCCCTTCCCGGGACCATCTTCCGGCCTGGGCAGAGTTATTTTTATCACGATGATAGCCGCTCATTCTCATTCATACGCGATCCTGAGCCAAACCATGTCCGAACACTTCGATTCGCTGGAGACGCGCGCGCCCGCCGCGCGCGCGCAGGCCCTGCTGGCGGACCTGCGCCGGCAGGTAGCCCACGCCAAGGCGCACGCGCCTTACTTCGCGCAGCTGCTGCGCGAAGTGGACCCGGACGCGCTCGATTCGCGCGCGGCGCTGGCCGCGCTGCCGGTGACGCGCAAGTCAGAGCTCACGCAGCGCCAGCGCGCCGCGCCGCCGCTGGGCGGGCTCAACGCCACGCCGCTGGGCGGCCTGCGCCACATTTTTCAGTCGCCCGGCCCCATCCACGAGCCGGACGGCCACGGCGCCGACTGGTGGCGCATCGCGCGCGCCATGTTCGCCGCGGGCTTCCGTGCCGGGGACCTGGTCTACAACACCTTCTCCTATCACTTCACGCCGGCCGGCATGATGATGGAAAGCGGCGCGCACAAGCTGGGCTGCTGCGTGTTCCCGGCCGGCGTGGGCCAGACCGAATCGCAGGTGCAGGCGCTGGCCAGCCTGCAGCCGGCCGCCTACGCCGGCACGCCCTCGTTCCTGCGCATCCTGCTGGAGAAAGGCGACGAGATGGGCCTGCCGTGCACCAGCCTGCGCAAGGCGCTGGTCACCGGCGAAGCGCTGCCGCCCTCGCTGCGCGCCTGGTTCGGCGAGCGCGGCATCCGCGTGCAGCAGATGTACGGCAGCGCCGACGTCGGCCTGATCGCCTACGAAAGCGAAGGTGCTGACGGCTGGGTAGTGGACGAAGGCGTGCTGGTGGAAATCGTCGAGCCCGGCGGCACGCAGCCGATGCCCGACGGCGAGGTGGGCGAGGTAGTGGTGACCGTGCTGGGCAATGGCGATTACCCGCTGATCCGCTTCGGCACCGGCGACCTCTCCGCCTTCGTGGCCGGCTCCGCCGAGCGCGCCAGCCCGTGCGGGCGAACCAACCAGCGGCTCAAGGGATGGCTCGGCCGGGCCGACCAGACCACCAAGGTCAAAGGGATGTTTGTGCATCCCGGGCAGGTGGGCGAGGTCATGCGGCGGCATCCCGAGGTACGGGCAGCGCGGCTGATCGTCACCGGCAGCGTGGGGGCCGACGTGATGACCCTGCATTGCGATGCCACGCAGGGCGACGACAACCTGGCACGCGCCATCGGTGAATCATTGCGTGAAGTATTGCGCCTGCGCGGCGAAGTGCATTTTGTGGCGGCGGGGTCGTTGCCGGAGGACGGGAGGGTGATTGAGGATGCCAGGAGTTATGAGTGAAGGTTTATTGGTGGGTTTTGTTTAGAGTATGCATGCCTTCGTGGGCCTGGCGGCTCGGACTTTGATTGGTTTATTCTGGAGTCTGCTTGCGGCTGCGGGCCTAGCGGCTTGGGCTTGGTAGCCCATTCGCACACATGTAAGTGTCACTTTTCTTTTCTCGAAAAGAAAAGTAACCAAAAGAAAGCGATTCTTGCAGAAGGCTGGGCGCTCAGACTTTAAATCTGATGGTGGTTTCGTGGTGGGCACGTTGGCTTCGACGAGGCTGCTGACGCTACCGGTTTGCTCGCCTGTGGCGTCGCGGGTGGTGTTCGATTCGCGGTGAAGCTGCATGATGGCGTAGGCCCCGGTGGTTCAAGCTGCTGCCGCGACCGGAGCGGATGGGCACGTCATAGGCGCCGCGCTTGTGGGGTGGTGCTTGGTTTGGCATAGCAGGAAAGAAACAAAAAAAGGCTCCAAAGCCAATAAAATCAAGGCTTTCAGCCAATTTCCCCGCTCTGCGCCCTTTGGCACAAAACAGTCAAAAAACGAGCACCTTCTGAACAGATTTTGCACAAGGATTGGCACAGAGCGGGCGCCCATAGTCACTTCCTGCGCATGACGGCCAGATACAGCTTCTCCAGTTGGTCATCCGAGAGGTCAATCAAGGACTCCTTCCGCCAGGCTTTGCGCACGTAGTTGGTGCGCCAATGCTCCCAGCCGAACTCCTGGCACCGCGCATGGATAGCCCGCACCCGGCGCTCGCGCCAGCCCGCCGATCTATTCGCACCAGGCATGCCATCCAGCCTTGCACGCCAGCGCACGAGGTAGCTCTCGGCGCGATCAAAGGCGTCGGAAGCAATCTCCGCGTATGAACTGACCTTCATATGGGTGTTCAGGCGCTTCATTACGGCTGCGGGGGAGACCTCGTGCCCCTCCAGAACCCTTGATACGCCTACGATTTGGTCTCGTAGATCAAGGAGCCGGCGTTTCTGGGCGGCATCCAGGACGCCGCAGCCGGTTTGGACAACTGTGACCTTGGGGCGGACGTTAAAAACGTTGTGAACGTTGCCGTTCCCCACAAAGACAGTGCCACCACTCACGGTGACATTGGGCATGACCTGCCCTGGCGCGCTTGCTGGCGCCATCCCTTCATCTTCCCCGACCAGTTTGGCCCAGGCGTCGGCGAACCGGCGCCCTTTTTCTTGTACTACCACCTGCATTACCTCCTGAGCGGCCGAAGTCAGGAGATTGGCACCTTCCACCGGCCGCACTATGGAAGGGCCAGTTGTTGTTCTTCCTCTATATCGACCACCGGTGCGGCGGCCTTAACGAGCTCACTGCAGAAAGCTGCAAGGACCATGCAGCTTCGACTAAAAAGGCTGCAGCTTCCCTGCGCCCCTTTGTTTTCAAGGCTTCCACGGGATTTAACTCGGCATCTAGCGCGCGCGAAAGCTGCAGGCGAGATCAGGCGACCAGCCGCAGTATCCGCTCCACGCTCGGCCCCTCTGCTTTCCCCGTTTCGACAATGTAGTCGTAGAGCAGCGCAGCGAGCTCAGCCTTCTTCTTGGCGCTTGCGCGGACGCCTGCGGCAGCGATCTTGGTCTCAAGCTTTTCTAGTACCACCTCCAACAACTCGACATCCAGCGGGCCTGCTGACGGCTGCGCTCTCTCCCCGGAGTCGTCAAAGGTCATTGAGCCTTTCCCCGTCAACAGCCAGTCGACGCTGATCCCGAGGCTGCTGTAACAGGCCAGCAAATCCCCGCCCGGCATGCTTTTTCCTGCTTCATTGCCCTGCAATCCCGGCTTAGAAATCCCGAATTTGTCGGCCAACTTTTGTTGAGAGAGGCCAAGGAACTGCCTTGCTTCCTTCAGGCGCGCGGCAACGTCAGCCTTCCTCATTTCTGTCGCACTTGCCATCAGAACACCTCCCCAGAAGTGCGACACGCGTGTCGCACTTCACCAACTGTGTCGCACTTAGCGAAATCCTCAATGGAATCAAATGGTTGGAAATAACATGCCATTTGGCATGTCAAATCCGAAGTGCGACATCGCAAAACACGTTGCGTGGCGTGATGCACCATGCTATTGTTTGCTCCCATGGATAAGTTAAACACACCAAAAAAACCAGTCCTTGGTTCGAACAAGGACTGGCACCGGGTCGACATCAAGGCCGCGCTGGAACGGGCTGGGTATTCCCTCCGTCAGCTCAGCCTCCAGCACGGCTACGCACCCGGTTCGCTCAAGGCCACGTTAGACAGGCCGTGGCCTTGCGCGGAGCGAATCATCGCCGGCGCCATTGGCGTGCACCCGGCCGAAATCTGGCCAAGCCGCTATGACGCCAGCGGCAATCCCATGAGTGGTCGGAATCAACGCGGCATTGGCCGCTGGTCTACCCGTAAGTCTATCAGCGCACTTAACCATCGCAATGTTGAAAGCGCGGTGGCAGCTTAACTACGCCCCGTCCCAAGGATTTGACATATGAAACGGCGAGCAAATCAGGCGAAAGCGAGCAACCAGCTGGAGCTGTCCTTCTATGAAGTCCCCCCGCAACCCAAGAACGAGGCAGGTAGCTTGGACATCGCGATGAACATCCGCGAGGCCCTGGTCGACACCCTTGGCGGTGCTGCCGGTCGCGGTATGGACCGCCATGACGTGGCGGCACAGATTTCCCGCCTTGCCCACTACGACATCAGCAAGAACATGCTAGATCGCTACTGCGCGCCGAGCGCAGACGGATGGCGCTTTCCCGCCGAGGCCATCCCGGCCTTGGTTGTTGCCACCGGTGACTACCGACTTCTGGAGATTCTGGCTGCCGCCTGCGGCTGCAAGGTCTACCGAGGCCAGGAAGCCATGCTGGCGGAAATTGGCGCCCTGACTCTCCAAGAGCGCACTGTTAAGGATCGCCTCGCTGAACTGCGTCGCACGGTGCCGAAGTCGGTTCTTGACCGGCTGGTCGAGGAGGAAGCCAAGCGCAGCGGGGGGCGCCAGTGAAGGTCGGGTTCGACTTGATTGCCGAGGCGCTTTCCATGACGAAGCGCTCGGCAGAACGCCTGTCTTTGCGGGAGGGATGGCCTTTCTCCCTTGAGCCCGTTCGAGGTGGTCATCGCAAAGTCTTCTCCATTGCAGATCTTCCCACCGACATCCGGCGGAGGGTCGAGCGTCGAGAGGGGCTTAACGCGAGCGCTGACGCGGCAGTTGCCATCGACGTCGCCATCGCCCGCATCCGCCAATCGGCGGCCGAGAAGGCTGAGCAGCGCCGCCTGCAGGGCGAGGCCAACCTCAAGAAGCTCCTGGACAACATGTCCGAGGGGGTTAAGGCTCGCCTGGACGCCCGCTTCGCCGTCGTGCGCAGCTGGGAACAGTGGTTTGCCGCGGCCCGGTACATGACGCGCTCGGTCAGTTGGGAGGCCTATGCCCAAGCCTACAACGCCGGTGAGCTGCAGGTCGCCCACGAAGTCATCGTCGTCTTTCCGAAGGTGTCCGCCCGCTCGGTCCAGCGCTGGGTGCTGGACTTCGAGCGCGACGGCATGGCCGGTCTCATTGATGAGAACGACGGGCGCCTGCGCAAAGACGTCAACGTCTTCACCACCCAGCCCCTCCTGGAGAAGGTGACCATCGCGCTGCTGATCGAGCGCCCGCACCTGGGGGTGCAGAGCCTGCTGGACCTGATCGAGGCTGCTGCCACCGATGAGAAGACCGGCGCGCCGCTGTTTAACGTCCCGACGTACCACCAGGCGTACCGCTTCCTGAAAGCCTGGAAGGCCAAGAACGCCGAGCTGCTCAGCGCGTCGACCAACCCCGACCACTGGAAGAACCACTACATGACTGGCTTCGGCAACGCCTCGGCCGACGTGGTGCGCTTGAACCAGCGTTGGGAAATGGATGCGACGCCGGCCGACTGGATGCTGACCGACGACGATGGCACCCAACGCCGTTACAGCGCCTCGGTCGTCATCGACGTGTACAGCCGCCGCATGATCGCCGTGCTGGCCCCGACCCCCAAGACCGAGACACACAAGTTCGCGCTGCGCCAGGCCCTGCTGGCCTGGGGTAAGCCAGAGGAAATCGTGACCGACAACGGTAAGGACTACCAGAGCGTGGACTTTCAGGAAACGCTGCGCCAGCTCGAAATCCACCACCACACGACGGCGCCTTTCTCGCCGTGGGAAAAGCCCCACGTCGAGCGCGGTATCCAGACCATCCTGCACTCCAACCTGGAAGCGCTCTCCGCGTTCGTAGGCCATAACGTTACCGAGCGGTCCGCCATTGAGGCGCGCCAGAGCTTCGCCGAGCGCCTGTTCAAAAAGGACCAGGTCGTTGCGCTGGCCCTGCCGGCGGCGAAGCTCCAGCAGCTCATTAACGACTGGTTGGCGGGCACATACGAGCAGCGCGAGCATAGCGGCCTGGACAAGACCCCGTTCGAAATGGCTGCGGCCTATCGCGGAAAGCTGTCCCGAATCCAGGACGAGCGCGCCCTCGACCTGCTGCTGGCCCAGCCGGCCGGCAAGGGAAGCTATGTGGTGACGAAGAAGGGCCTGACCATCGAAGGCGCGAACTACATCGCCGCCGAGCTGGGCCTGTATGTCGGCCGCGACGTCCGCGTGCGTCAGACGGCGGACATGGGCGAGCTCGTGGTCTACCACGAGGGCGAATTCGTGTGCGTGGCGGTCTGCCCGGAGCGCACCGGTGTGTCGCGCAAGGAAATCGCCGCCCACGCCCGCGAAAAGCAGCGCGAGAACGTGCAACGGCTGCGCCGCGAGGCAAAGTCCACGAAGACCAACCCCGACCAGTTGATCGGATCGCTGCTGCGCAAGCGCGCGGAGGCTGCCGGCAAGCTGGCCGCGCTGCCCCAGCCCGCTGTTAAGCACGAGACGCCGGCCCTTGCCGCCGCTGGCGCGGCCCATCGCGCGCTGGCCGGTCGTCAGGAAGCCGCCCCGGTGCCGGCTGACCTGCAGCACATTCTCGACGCCCGCAAGCAGGCCGAGAGCAACCCCATCCCGGCCGAGGTTTCACCTCCGGCCACCAACGTCCACGCCATCCCGCTGACATCGCAGTTGCGCTTCCGTAAGTGGCTGGAACTCGACCAACTTATCGCCAATGGAGGTTCTATCGACGATGCCCGCCTGATCCGCTGGTACGGCACATACCCGCAACACCCTGAGTTCATGCCCATGAAAAAACGCCACCTGGAGCACGAACTCCAGGTGGCGCGTAGCGGCGATAGCAGCACGGTTGCACCCGTGCAGCACGCCTTCCGGTAAATCAAAAGCGACTTCATTATGACCAAGAACAACACCGCAAGCAAACCTGCAGCCCCGCGTCCGGCCGGCGGCGTCGCCCACATCGGCACCATGGACCTGGTGTCGGCCACCCTCCAACGGCTCGACAGCCGCCGCTCTGGCCTGCCTGGCATGGCTGTCCTCTACGGCCCCGCCGGCTGGGGGAAGACCTTCGCCACAAACCTGCTGGCTGTCGAGAACCGCGCGTACTACGTCCAGATGCGTAGCGCCTGGCGCTCCAAGACGCTGCTGGAAAAGGTGCTTTTCGAGATGGGCGTCCAGCACACCAGGGCGACCGTGCCGGCGCTGCTGGATATGGTCTGCGAGCAGCTGGGCGCGTCCGGGCGCACGCTGATCCTGGACGAGTTTGACTACGCGACCAAGTCGGACAACCTGATCGAGCTGACCCGGGACATCTACGAGGGTTCGCAAGGATCACTGCTCCTGGTCGGCGAGGAACTTCTGCCCAAGAAGCTGGAGCGCTGGGAGCGGTTCCATTCCCGCGTGCTGACGTGGGCGCCCGCCCAGCCCGTGACGGTGGAAGATGCCGCCAAGCTGGCCGCGATCTACGCCCCCGGCCTGGCTATCGACACCGCCGTCCTGACCCACCTGGTCGAGCAGGCCAACGGCTCCGTTCGCCGCGTATCGGTGAACCTGACCCAGCTCCATGAGCACAGCATGCTCTACGGACTGGACAGCATCGGCCTGGCTGACTTGAACAGTGTCGCCATCTACACCGGCCGCTCGCCGGAACGGAGGCTGTGATGAACGCCGGGACGCTGACGCTTTCGACGTTCGACCACTGCCGCTACCAGATCGGCCGCACCGACGCGCCCGAGCTGAAGGCGCGCGGCGTGATCCAAACCACGATTCAGGCCGATCCCCGCGCGGTGCTGTTCGACCTGAGCCTGACCGGCGCTCGCCGTCACCAGCGCGTGATGGTGACTGTCCTGCTGTTGCCTCCGGACCTGGACGGCCTGATCGGCCAACTGGTCGCCATGCGCGACATGCTCCACAGCCAACCGGGAGGAAGCCATGAGGCGTAAGCCCGCGCACCTCGAAATGAAGGGAGGCAAGACCAACCGCCAACGGATCTGGGAAGCCATCCGCGTGCGCCGCAGCAGCTTCGACCAGCTCCAACTTGCCGCCGATGTCGGTGGGCTGGAGCGCATCGTAGAGGAGTACGTCCGTTCGTTGCTGAGAGCTGGGTACATCGCGGTTATCCCGGACGAGAGGGCGGGCCTGGTCGGCACTCGACGCACCTACCGTCTCGTCCGGGATAACGGCGTTGAGGCTCCCCGCCTGACCAAGAGCGGTGAACCAGTACTGGCGAGCACGGGCAATGAAGCGATGTGGGGAACGATGCACCGCATGTTCGAGCGCAAAGACTTCAACTATCGCGAGCTGGTGGCGTTTGCCAGCACCGAGGCCAATCCCATCTCCGAGGAAACGGCACGCCACTACGTTACCGCGCTGGCCCAAGCCGGCTATCTGCGGGTGACACGGCAGGCCATGCGCGGAGCGAACGCGGCACCGGCGAGGTACGTCCTTATCGCGTCGAAGTTCTCCGGCCCGCGTCCCCCGATGATCCAGAACACCAAAGCGCTCTACGACCCCAACCAGGGCCGCGTCGTGTGGGTCGACACCAGGAGATTCGAAGATGGGGAATAAGCCCGCATACATGGCCGCGCCGTGGTTCGCGGACCTGCAGCGCGAAGTCCGGGCGTCCACCCAGGCGCACGTCGCACAACGCATGGGCGTGTCTCGCGTGACGCTGAACATCTTCCTTAACGGCAAGGGGGAGTACGGCAACGGCGGCGCCAAGCCGGACCGGATGGAGCTGCGTTACCGGCAAGCCTTCGAGCAGTTGTCCTGCCCGCACGACGGCCAGACCGTGGGTGTACAGCATTGCCGCGAGAAGGCGCTGTCCGGCGCACCGACGCACAACCCGCTCCAGCTAGGGCACTGGAAAGCCTGCCAGCAATGCGAGTTCAAGCCGCTACCGGCGGAGAAGCCGGTGGTGCTCATTCGACGTCCCCGCGCGAAGGTGGCCGATGACGTCCCCATGGCGGCACTGGACACCAAGACGCTGCCCCTGCCGGAAGTCGGCGCACCGCAAATTGAACTTAACACCGAGGAGACGGCATGACCCGCCTGAATCAATCCCACCCTCTCAAGCGCCAGCGCGGCGCGGTGGCGCTGTTCCCGCGTCCGCGCTTCGATGGACCCTTGGCGCGTGAACTGCACGCCGGCCTCGCCCGTATCGGCGCCGAGATCCGGCGCACCGCCGCCCTGGTCAACATCCGCCGGAAACTGCGTGCCATCGACCGTGAGGAGCGCCGCGCGACCAGCGAGGTCGCCTACCTGCGCGACGAGCTGCTGCAGCAGGAACGCAATCTGGCGTGGCTTGCCATCGAGCACAAGGCATCCCGAGACCAGCTCAACAGGCAGTACGAAAAGCACCTGGCGCAGGAGTCTCGATGAAACCCCGATTCAGCTTCCGTGCTTTCCTGCACACCCGCCTGGGCATCCTCCTCTGGACGCTGCTGGTCGCCGTGCTGGCCTTTCACCTGGGCCATTCCTCCAACCTGCAGCAGGGCGTCCAGAGTGCCCGAACGCGCATCACCACCTGACAGGAGCCGCCTGATGTCCATGCCGTCTTTCCGCTGCCCCTGCTGCAGGAACAAGCTGACCGTGGAGGTGATCTTCGCGCACGAAGGCGTGCGCGAGTCCGTCCAGCACCTGGTCAACGCCCATCCGGCCGGCAGCCGGCTGCTGCGTCCGCTGCTGGCCTACGTCGGCCTGTTCGCCCCCGTTAAGACCGACATGCGCTATGAGCGCGTGGCGTCGATCCTGGGCGAACTGCTGCCGATCATCAAGGCCGGCACGGTGCGCGATGCCCACGGCCAGGAGTGGCCCGCACCGATGGGGTATTGGTGCCAGGCTTTCGAGGAGATGCTCGCCCGCCGTGACAGCGGCGGCTTGAAGCTGCCCTTGAAGTCCCACGGCTACCTGACGGCCATCGTGGTGGGCATGTCGAACAAGACCGCCGCGAAGGCCGAGCAGCACGCGGAGGCACAACGCGCCGGCCATGCGGGTGCGGGCACCGCCCCCTCGCGCATGCAGGCCACCACCATCAACCAACCAGTGCCACGCGCCGCCGTCCCGGAAAGCGTTCTGCGGGCCGCAGGCATCCACAAAGCCAAGCAAACAGGAGAAAGCGTATGACCCTCACCAGCCTTCAAGCTGACTTCCAGCACGCCGCCAGGGAGCCAGTTATCTGGCGTGCAGAGCTGCAGCAACTCGCCATCGGCTACTTCGGCGCCCTCTATGCGGTTGGTGACGCCCAGACCATCGCCACGGTGTTTGAGTCGACCGCGATGGCAGTGGCGTTGATCACCTTCGCTGAATCGGTCGACTGGATCACGCCGTCGGCGCTGTCTGCCCTTCACCACCATGCTCACAACGCCCGCTACGTGGCCCTTCGCCAGTTGCAGCATAAAGCTGCGCAGTTCGCTGGCCCGTTCGTCGCGGCAAATATGCCGAGCATCCCCCGGCATCGGCAAGACAACCCAGCTCACTGATATTCCGAGCTGAATTTCTCCCTCCTACTTCATACGAAAAGACCAATGGCTACGAAACAACGTATCAAAGCCGCTGCCCAGCAGTGGGTTGCCCAATCCGAAACCGATGTGGCCGCAACGATTCGGCAGATCGGAGACGTCAGCCGCGATGTTGCCCGCCTCGCAGCTGACATGAACGATGAGATTGCAGCGATCACGTCTCGCTACCAAGAAATGATCCAGCCCAAGCAGGAGCGCCTGCAGGCCATGCAGAACGGTGTGCAGACCTGGTGTGAGGCGCACCGCGACACGCTCACCGGCGGCGGCAAGGTCAAGTCCTACAGCTTCATCACCGGACAGATCCAGTGGCGTCAGCGGCCGCCGAGCTGCTCGGTACGCGGTGCCGAGGCCGTCATCGCGCTGCTCAAGGGCCTGAGCCTTGATCGCTTCATCCGCACCAAGGAAGAGGTGAACAAGGAAGCGGTCCTCAACGAGCCGGATGCTGTTCTCGGCGTCGCTGGCCTGTCCGTCGTCACCGGCGTCGAGGACTTTGTTATCGAACCGTTCGAGCAGACGGCTTCCGCTCAGTGAAGGGGCTCGCATGGCAACCGCGAAGAAGGCTGTCCCCATGTGTGTCGTGCGCATTGGCTATCAGGACTATCTCCTTCCCGCCTCTGGCGGCATGAAGCTCGTGGAGCTGATGACCACTGCCGTGGAATGTGAGCAGACAGGCTACCAGCCGCCGAAATTCGTCATCGGCGAGCAACCGGAAGTGCGGCTGCAAATGGTTAAACAGCAGCACGTCCACCAGCGAGAACCGGGCAACAGCCGCGATGACGACCTCACCCTGGAAAACAAACCGAGCCCCGTGCTCCGCCTGCGCTAGGAGATCAACTATGGACAAGGACTTCACCGAGATGCAACTGAAGCTGAACAGCAGCGGCTCCTGGTCGAACGTGCTGCGCTGTGGCGTCGCACGCGAGCAGGAAGTTAAAGCGGCCTGCGAGACGCTGGTCAAGGCTTCCATCGGCCGCCTGAAATTCAAGCTGCTCGATGCGGCCGGCGGCGAGCTGGCCCGCCTCGGCCCACCGCATTACCGCTGGGAAGACGCGTAGGTGCGAAACACCCCGTAGTTGGGGTGTCTGCCGGGCGTGGTGGTTCGGCACTGATGAGCAGCCATAGGAGAAACGATGGACCGTAATACCGTTCTGGACAAGATCAAGAAGTGCCTCGCGCTGGCCGAGTCGGACAATCCACACGAGGCGGCAGCAGCGATGCGCCAAGCGCAGAAGCTGATGGAGATGCATGGCGTCAGCGCCGACGAGTTGGCCGCTGTCGATGTCGAGGAAGCATGGGGCCGGAGCTGTGCCACCCAGCGCCCGCCGCGTTATGAGGTTGCCCTGGTGAGCATGATCGCTTCGGCTTTCGGGTGCGATCTGGTCTTCTCGACGCGAGTCATGGGAGAGCGCTTCGCGGGTGGGTATGCGTTCATCGGCATGGGTGCTGCTGCCACCATTGCACAGTACACATATGGCGTTCTCGGTCGTCAACTGCGCAAATCCCGCACGACGTACATCAAGACCAAGCTGAAGCGCTGCGGCCCTAAGAACAAGGTCTCCCGGGCTGACGTGTTCTGCGAGGGGTGGGTGCATGCAGTGCGCAGCTTGGTCGAGGACATCGCAATTCCGAAGGCAAGCAGCCTGGCTATCGACGCCTATATGCGTGCCAACCATGCCGTCACCAAGACGCTGACGATGACGTCCCGTCAGCCTGGCCGCGGCGTCGAAGCTGCTGACGACCAATGGCGTGGATACCAGGCGGGACGCGGCGCCGTGCTCCATCGCGGCATCGACGGGGTGGCTATGCCCGCCCTGATGCTCACGTAATCAGAAACGGAGTGACTATGGACACAAAGAAAGAGCGCGCCGCGATTGCGGTTTGCCAGGTGCTCTACCCGGAGGCGTGGGCCAACGGGCAGACGTGGGGCCAATTTCCCCTGTCGACGCAGGACACGATGCGCCGCGCAGCATGCGCCGCCTTCACTGCGGTTGCCACCGACTCTGCGGCAGTCAAGCTCACCGACGATGCGGTGGTCGAGCTAAAAGCCCTCCTATCCGAGGCCCGCGCCACCATCGTGCAATGCACGCCTGTTTCCGACCAAGCCATGTCAGACGCCTTCCTTGGCCGTATCGATGCAGCACTGGATACCACGCCACCGAGCGCCAAGGTGCTGGACGAAGTGATGAAGGAACGCGATGACTACCACGATATGGCCGATAGACTGGCCGCCGCCATTGGCGAGCACTTGGGCGTTGACGTTGGCGAGCACAGCAGCGGCAACTGCCCGTGGACGGCGGCACTGGAAGCGCTTGATGGCCATCAGGACAGCCACGATGCGGCTCGGTTCGTCGCTCTCATGGGCGCGATGCTGGCCTATATCAACGACGAGCCTATGACAGCAGAACAGCAGGCTATCCAGGCAGCGTTCAACGTGGACCGCGCGACGACGATTGACGATGTGCGGGCAAAGATCGACGCAGCGACGCGAGGGAGTTGAGACCGTGGTAGCCAACACCATCCTCGCCAAGATCCACGTCGCCAAGAAGCAGTTGGCAATGGATGACGACGCCTACCGGGCAATGCTGCTGAGCGTCGGTGGCGTGTCTTCGTCGAAAGAGCTGACACCGCTTGGCGCTGCCAAGGTGCTGCGCCACCTGGAGAACTGTGGCTTCAAGCCGGTGCGCAAGTTCGGTCGGCGGCCGGCGCCGCCCCAGGATCGCAAGGCGCTGGTCGGCAAGATCGAAGCACTCCTGGCCGAAGCGAAGCGCCCTTGGGCCTATGTCGATGCGATGGCAAGCCGCATGTTCCAGATCGACAAGATCGACTGGTGCACGCCGGACCAGCTCTGGCGCATCGCCGCTGCCTTGCAGAAAGATGCACACCGTCACGGGAGGTAAGATGGATCTGTCCGATGTAACGAATCTGCTGCCTGTCGTCGTGCAGGTCATTGTCAGGACCATCGGCGTGTCCGCTGCGATCAAGCTGGTGGAACGTTTTGGCGGCTCGACGTTCCCGGTGCCGCTGCGCAAGAGCGCGGCCGGCGAGGTCCGCTACCAGGTGCTGGCCGAGACGGTCGGCGAGGAAGCCGCCACCCAACTGGTCAAGCTGCTGGGTCGCCAAGAAGTCTACATCCCGCTGTGCTCGCTGGCCCTGCGCGAACTGCGCGACCGCGAGATGCGCAGCGCCTTTGACACACTGACCGGTAAAGCCGAGAAGTACAGTGCACTGCAGGCAGTGGCGGCGCTCGCCGTTCGCTATCGGATCTCGGACCGCCAGGTTTGGCGCATCCTGAACCAGACGGACCGGATTGGACCGGCGCCAGAAACTCAGGCTACACTGTTCTGACTCGCCCCTTTTTCACTGCTAAGCCCCGCTTGATGCGGGGCTTTGTCTTTTCCGCCCCCTGACAGCCGCCAGGGTTCGCCTGCCGCGCGCGCAGCGAGAGACTGTCACCTGTTCTCACAGGTTCCAGTCAGGGGGAAATCGTGCAGCCGCGCGGCATCCGAAACAACAATCCGGGCAACATCCGATGGGGCGACGGCTGGCAGGGTCTCGTCGCGCCGCACATGCGCACCGATAAGGACTTTTGCCAATTCACCGAGGCGGTGTATGGCATCCGGGCGATCTGCCGCATCTTGCTGAACTACGGCAGCAAGGCCGGCATGCCCAGCATCGGTGGTCCCAACATCGACACGGTGCGCGAGGTCATCAGCCGCTGGGCGCCGCCCTCGGAGAATGACACCGAGGCGTACATCGCCAGCGTGGCCCGCAGCATCGCCACGCTTCCCAACGCGCATATCGACCTGACCGAGCCTCGCATCATGCGCGGCCTGGTCGTCGCCATCATCCAGCACGAAAACGGCCAGCAGCCGTACAGCGCCGCAATCATCGACCAGGCGCTTAGCCTGGCGGGCATCGCATGAAGCGCGTACTGGAGCTCATCACCGACGAGCACACCGGCCGGCTATCCCACACCAAGCTGTGGCCGAACGTCGCCAATCTGGTCGCCACGGTCCTGTTTGCCCGCGCCGGCTGGCTGAACCAGTTGACCGTGGAAATCTGGTGGGCATACCTGGGCTGTGTCGGCGGCTACACGGCCGTCATGCGCCTCGCACAGGCCATGCGGCAAAGGAAATCCAATGATCCAGCTTAACCGTCTCGAAGCCATTGTGCTCGCCGCCC
Organism: Cupriavidus sp. 30B13; assembly: GCF_049059565.2. Taxonomy (NCBI): domain Bacteria; kingdom Pseudomonadati; phylum Pseudomonadota; class Betaproteobacteria; order Burkholderiales; family Burkholderiaceae; genus Cupriavidus; species Cupriavidus sp. 30B13. Next base: position 527,861 of record NZ_CP188223.1, read on the forward strand.
TGGCGCTGCTTGCTGGCGCAGCTATCGGCACGCCGGTGGGCCTCTGGTATGGCGCGAGCCGTGCCACCGCGCTCGGCGATGCCAAGCTCTCCGAGCTGCAGCGGCAAACCGCATCAGCCAATGCGGAGGCGCTGCGCCTGGCCGGCGAGCGCTTCGCGCAGGAAGTCGGCCGGGGCAACCGGCTGAGCGCGGACCTGATCCTGGCCGAAACCCGCATCGACTCGCTTTCCCATCAACTCCAATCGAGGGTTAAGGATGTCACGACCGACTACCGTGAATCGCCTGGTGCTGGGCTGCAGCCGCTGCCTCGCTGTGTCTTTACTCGTGGCTGGGTGCGCGAGTACAACGCCGCCATCGGTGCTGACGTGCCCGTTGCCGGCCAAAGCGCCGGCACACTTGCTGAAGCGCCCGACGCCAGCGCTACCGCTGCAGGAGACGACAAGCTCCCCGCCAACGTCGACCAGGGCGCCATCCTGAGCCACCACATCGACTACGGCGCGCGCGCGCGAAAGCTCGAAGAACAGCTCAACCGGCTGATCGACTACGAGGAGGGCAAGGATGTTCAGTAACCGTGCCCTGGACAAGGCGTCCGAGCTGGAGCAAGCCGACCGCGATCAGGCGCTGCGCCGCGTTCGCGCGCGGATCGGTGTCGGCGCGTCGGCCGAGTTCTGTCAGGACGATGCCTGTGGCTTGCCCATTCCCGAGGCCCGGCGCCTGGCGGTGCCGGGGTGCCGCTATTGCGTGGACTGCCAGGTGCTGTGGGAGCGTGCGCGATGACCATCAGCGGCAGCCAGATTTGGGAGGCCATCAAGGTCTTCATCTCCGTGGCGGTGGCAATCGGTGGCCCGTTTCTCACCTGGTGGCTCGCGCGCGAGCGGGCCGAACGTCACGAGATCAAGGCCGCCACGGCCGCAATCGGGGTGGAGCTGACCGCGCTCAAGCTCGACCTCGCCAATCATTACGCGCGCAAGGAAGACGTTAAGGACAGTCGGCAGGAGGTGCTCGAAGCGGTAAAGAGCCTCGCCGCCAAGGTCGACCGTATCTACGACAAGCTCGACAACAAGGCAGACAAAACCTGATGACCGACCCGACCCAAGAAAGTGAAGAGCTGCGCCTGCTGCGTAAGATCGGCAACCAGGTGAGCGGCATGGACGTCAAACTCGACGGCATGGATGCCAAGATCGACCGCATCGAAGGCCGCGCCATTCGTCTGGGCGCGACTGCCGGTGCCGCCACTGGCGGCATTGCTGGCGGCATCGTGGCGATTGGCGTGCTGCTCGCGAAATACAAGCTCGGGGCCTGATGCCGCATGGCCCATCCCAAGGAAATCCGCGATGCTGTCCGGCGCGCCTACGTCTTCGACCGGCTGACGCTGGAGATCGCCGCCATGAAGGCCGGCGTCTCCTACGGCACGGCCAGGCGCTGGAAGGCCGATGCGGCCGAGACCGGCGACGACTGGGACCGTGCCCAAAGTGCCCAGCTTATCGCCGGTGGCACGCTGGAAGACATCGCACGCGGCGTGCTGGCCGGCCTGGTCACGCAGTACCAATCCACGATGGAGGAGCTCTCCAGGACCGATGATGTGAAGCCGCTGGAGAAGACCAAGCTGCTGGCGAGCCTGGCCGACAGCTTCCAGAAGACGGTGTCGGCCAGCAAGAAGATCCTGCCGGAGACCAACGAGCTTGCCATTGCGATGGACGTGCTGCAGCGCTTGGCCGCCTGGGTCAAGAACAACAAGCCCGAGCACATCCAGATCTTCGCGGAGATGCTGGAGCCGTTCGGCGTGGAGCTGAGCCGCGCCTATGGCTGAAAAATTCTCCGTCCGGGACTTCCATGAGGAGCTGGCGGACTTGTCCGCCAAACTCCTGCGCGACATCGAGGCACACCAGTCCGGCCTGGACGCAAGTCCGGCCGCCATCGCGGAGCGGCGGCGCCGTGTGCTCAAGGACCGCGACTTCGAGTTCTTCGCCTACACCTACTTCCCGCACCACATTCGCGGCACGCCATCGAGCTTTCAGAAGCATTTCTGCGACCGCTTCCCGAAGCTCCTGGACCAGCGCGGCGGCGCCCAGGAGTGGTGGGTTGCCCCTCGCGGCGAGGCCAAGTCCTCGCTCGCCACCAAGATCGGCCCAGCCTGGTGCGTCGTGGCCGGCCTGCTGCAGCGCCCGGAGGTACAGAAGGAAGTCGGCTGGGAGGGGCCGCTGCCGCCCTTCATCGACTACGTGATCCTGCTGGGCGCGGAGACGAAGCTGCCCGCCAAGCTGATCGAGGTGGTAAAGACCGAACTCACGGCCAACGCCATGCTGCAAGTGGACTTCCCTGAAGCCTGCGGCAGCACCACGCTCTGGCGCATCGGCGAGGCGGTCTTCCGCACCAATGTCAAGCTGGAGTCCTTCGGTGCCGACCAGGCCATCCGGGGCACCTTCCACGGCGCCAGTCGTCCCAAACTGCTGATGGGTGATGACCTTATCACCGACGCCGAGGCAAAGAGCCCCACGGAGCGCAATAACCGCTGGACCTGGCTCACGAAGGCAATCGACTACCTCGGCCCGCCGGACGGCAGCGTTAAGTACGCTGGTGTCGGCACCGTCCTGGACAAGGACGACCCGATCTCGCGCGCCAAGAAAACCATCGGCCATGTCGTCCATCACTTCCGGGCGATTGAACAAATGCCGACCAACATGGACCTGTGGGCGCAGTGCGAGGAGATCATGCGCAACCAGGATGGTCTTGAGATCGAAACTGCGGGCAAGGAAAGCCGCGTGGTGCCCGAGCACGAACTGCCGTCCTATCGCTTCTACCTGGCGCACAGGGCGGAAATGGATGCCGGCGCCAAGGTTTCCTGGCCGTCCGTGCGCCCGCTCTTTTGGCTGATGCGCCAGCGAGCCAAAGCGCCCAAGGCGTTTAACACCGAGCTGCAAGGCGACCCGCGTACCGACGAAGACAAGATCTTCGGCAACATCACATTCTGGGTGCAGCGCCTGCAGCACTGGATCATGTTCGGCGCGTGCGACCCATCTATGGGCGCGAACGAGAAATCCGACCCGTCCGCCTTGCTGGCGGGTGGCTTCGACACCTGGAACGGCAAGCTGCATGTTATCCATGCCGAGATCAAGCGCCGGGTGCCATCGAAGCTGGAAGCTGACCTGATTACGATGCAGCGCGAATTCAAATGCCGCGCCATCGGCTTCGAAAACAACAATGCCTATGAGCACTCGCGCCAGACCTTCATCAAGGCCAGCATGGCGGCCGGCGTGCCGCTGCCGCTGGTCGGTGTCACCGCCTCGGTACCGCCCGACGTGCGTATCGACGGCATGGAGCCCTTCATTACCGACCGCCTGGCGCCCAGCATCCTGCTGCATGCCGCTTTGCGGCAGCTGCTGGATGAATTGGACACCTGGCCGGAGAAACAGTCGCATCACCACTACGACGGCCTGACCGCGCTGCAGATCCTCTGGATGATCGCTTCCACCCGCGCGTACGGCCTCTACGACTACACCCCTGTGCCCAAGCGCTCGCACCAAGATTCACCCGGTGGGGACGATGACAACTTGACCCCGGGCGCCGGCGGCGCCTGGTAGGAACCACGCATGGCAAAGATCCTCGACCAATTCGGGCGGCCCTTCGAGCGGGCCGTCTTGTCCGAGCAGCAGTCCGCGCGTCTGCAAGCGCTGCAGCACGACTATGCCGGCCACCCCTCGCGCGGCCTGACGCCCGTAAAGCTCGCCCGTATCCTGGAACTGGCGGAAATCGGCGACCTGACGGCGCAGGCCGACCTCTTCCAGGACATGGAAGAAAAGGACGGCCACATCTTCGCCGAGATGAGCAAGCGCAAGCGCGCGCTGCTTACCCTGGACTGGAGCATCGCGCCGCCCAAGGACGCTACGGCCGAGGAGAAGAGGCAAGCCGAGCTGATCTCGACCTGGTTCCGTGAGCTGCCCGACTTCGACGATGTGCTGCTCGACCTTCTGGATGGCATCGGCCACGGCTTCTCCGCGTTGGAGATGAGCTGGGGCCGGGATGGTGGTATCTGGATGCCTGTTAGGTTCGAGCATCGGCCTCAGCGGTGGTTCATGACGCCGTTCGGACAACCTGAGGAACTGCGCCTGCGCGGTGACGCCGCAGCCGGCGTCGAGCTGTGGCCGTTCGGCTGGGCAGTCCATCGGCACAAGGCCAAGTCCGGTTATATCGGCCGAGGTGGCTTGCATCGCGTGCTTGCCTGGCCGTATCTCTTCAAGAATTTCTCTGTCCGGGATCTGGCCGAGTTCCTGGAGATCTACGGCCTGCCCCTGCGGGTAGGCACCTACGGCACCGGGGCCGGCAAGGAAGAAAAGCTGGCGCTGCTGCGCGCTGTCACCGAGATCGGCCACAACGCTGCGGGTATTGTCCCGGAAGGGATGAAGATCGAGTTTAAGTCGGCGGCACAGGGGAGCGAGGAACCGTATGAGGCCATGATTGGCTGGTGCGAGCGCACACAGTCCAAGGTGATCCTCGGTGGCACGCTCACGAGCCAGGCCGACGGCAAGTCTTCGACCAACGCCCTCGGCAATGTGCACAACGAGGTCCGGCATGACCTGATGGTGTCCGATGCGCGCCAGCTCGCCGGCACCATCAAGCGCGACATCATCTTCGCCATCTGCGCCCTTAATTTTGGCGTGGCTGACAGCCGGCGCATTCCCAACTTCGTCTTCGACACCCGCGCGCCCGAGGACATGAAGCTCTATGCCGAATCGCTTCCCAAGCTGGTGGGCATGGGCATGAAGGTGCCGCGACGTTGGGCGCACGAGAAGCTGGCGATTCCCGAACCCAAGGAAGACGAGGACATCCTCCAGGTGGCTCGGCCGGACATGGCAGTGCCCCCGGAACTGCGCCCCAAGGAAGCGCCTGCCCAGCCGGCCGCGCTGACTTACCGGGCCGTGCTCACCAACAGCCAGGGCGAGATCGTCTACCCGGACCAGCACGCGGTCGACCAGGTCACCGAAAACCTGCCTGCCGAGGCGCTAAGCGCCGGGATGGCGAAGCTGATGGCCCCCGCACTCCAGGCCATCCAGGCCGGCGAAGATCCCGACCAGGCCATCGCGGCGCTGATCGAAGCGTACCCCGATCTCGACGACGCGGCGGTGTCGGAGCTGCTGGCCCGCGCCATCTTCGTTGCCGACGTCTGGGGGCGCCTGAATGGCCGAGCCTGACCTGGCATACGCCATCGGCCTGCCGCCGGCCGAGGCAATACGCTTCTTCGAGAGCAAGGGCTACGCGGTCGGCTTCAAGTGGCAGGACGTCTGGGCGGAGGCGCACGCCAAGGCGTTCACGGTGGCTGGCGTCATGAAGATGGACATCCTCCAGGACATTCGCGGCGCCATGGAGAAGTCCATCCGCGAAGGTGGCACCCTGGCGGAGTTCCGTAAGGCGCTCCTGCCCGTCCTGGAAAGCAAGGGCTGGCTGGGCAAGGGTCATGTGGTCGATCCGGCGACGGGGGAGATCGAGGGCAAGCGCCTGGTCCCTCGGCGCCTGAAGACCATTTTCGAGATCAATATGCAGTCCGCCTACATGGCGGGCAGGTATAGCGAGCAGCTGGAGAACGCCGACGCGCGGCCCTATTGGGAGTATGTCGCTATCCTGGACAACCGCACCCGGCCGTCGCACCGGGCGCAGCATGGGCGGATTTTCCGTTACGACGATCCGTATTGGCGTTACTTCTACCCGCCGAACGGCTGGCGTTGCCGGTGCCGCGTGCGCACCCGGAGCCGGGCCTACATGGAGCGGCTAGGGCTGGCTGCATCGAGCAGCGAGGGGCATCTGCAGGAAGTCGACCAGGTCATCGACCGCGACGGCAACACCCGGCCGGCCATGGCCTACAAAGACCCGACCTCCGGCAAAACCTTTCTGGCCGACGCCAGCTTCGGCTACAACCCGGGCCGGGCCGCGTTCCAGCCAGAGCTGGACCGGTATCCGGCCGACGTGGCGCGGCAGTACGTTAAGGGCAGCCTCACCGGCCCCGATTTCCAGCAATGGTACCGGCGCACGGAAACGGCGGTCGCCGCAGCCCGCCAGGCCGCTCCCGACGCTGGCAGTGCGGCCATCCGCGCCTCGCTCGGCTCCGAGGTGCTGGGAGGCCAGCGCTACCCGGTCGGCATCCTGGGCGAGGCAGACCGTGCGGCACTCGGTGTCGAGGCTCAGACGGTCTGGCTCTCGGATGAAACCCTGATCAAGCAGCTCATCAACCGAGAGGGGCAATCCATCGGCTTGGCGGACTACTGGCGTGTGCAGAACGTGATCGAGCGCGCCCAACTGGTGGTACGTGACGGGGATGTGAGCCTGGTATTCGTGCGCCAGGAGGACCGGCTCTATCACGCGGTCATCAAGGCTACCAGGAGCGGCAAGGCCCTGTTTCTGACGTCGTTCCGGGAAACCAATATGGCGGCGGCGCAACGCGCAATGCGGCGTGGCCAGGTAGTGCGCAATGAGCTGGGGGAGAAGTAAGCCTCAGGAGGGACTCCCATTCCCCTCACGCGATCCGCCTATTGCGAGGCGTCCTACGGCCGGGAGATTCACCGTGTTTCCGAGGCTTAACAGAGAGTATAGAGCATGATCGACATCAAGGTCGACACCAGCAAGCTGGACCGCACCATTGAACGGCTGGAGAGTCTCGGGCGCAGCAAGCGTCCCCTCATGCGCCGTCTGGCGGCGGTCATGGCGGATGCCGTCGAAGAGAACTTCGCCCAGGAGGGGCGCCCGCAATGGCTGGGCCTGGCGCCCCGCACCCTCAAACGGCGTGCCGGCGGCAAGATCTTGCAGAACAGCGGACGCCTGGCCGCTTCTATCGTCTCCCAGGTGGAGAGTGACTCTGCGGCAGTCGGCACCAATGTGAAATATGCCGCGATTCACCAGTTTGGCGGCGAGATCACTCGCGCCGCCCATTCTGGCTGGGTGCGCCTGCGCACCGATGCGCGCGGCAACCTGGTCCGACAAGGTAAGGATGGCAAGGCCGCGCACCTGGCGGTCTTCGCCAAGGACGGCCACAAGCGTGCCCGGACCGTTCGATATACGAGCGCCGAGCGTAAGGTGAAAATACCCGCGCGGCCGTTCCTTGCGCTCACACCGGCGGACGAAGACAATATCGAGCGAACGGCGTCCGAGTACCTCGCCGAGCTGTTCAAATAGTCCTTTCCGGAATCCGGGCCGTGGTGCGATTTTCGACCATTGCAGCCACGGTGGCACCACCCATCCCCCTCCACCCCTGTTAAGGGGCTGTTAAAAACGGTCACAGCCCCATTCGCGTCCCCGCGCGACTCTCGCCAGTGCGCCCAATCCGCCGGGTGACACGTTTCCACCTCTGCGGATGATTCGGTCGTCGCCATCATGGCGACATGCCGATCTTCTTCATCGCCCGCCTCTCCGTCGAAATCCGGCCCGGCTCCAACGAGCTGCAGCTGATGCCGGCCGGTCCATTCCGTTCGCGCGACGGCCGCCCCAAGGAATGCGACGCCTGGCACATCGATGCTTCGACTGCGGCGGCCCTGATCGAGCAGGCCAACGCCAGGCAGACGCCGTATGTCATTGACTACGAGCACCAGACACTGACGGCAGCCACCAGCGGCCATCCCGCGCCGGCGTCCGGGTGGTTCAGCAAGATGGAATGGCGCGAAGGCGAAGGCTTGTTCGCCATCGATGTGGAATGGACCGAGCGCGCGGCCACGATGATCGCCGCCCGGGAGTACCGCTACATCTCCCCCGTCTTCAGCTACGACCCCAAGACCGGCGCCGTCGGCCAACTCCTGCACGCCGCCCTGACCAATAACCCAGCCATCGACGGCATGGACGACGTGTCCATCGCGGCCGCGTCGCGTCTGATGGCCGATTTGACCGCCACGACGGGGGCGTTGCCCGTCGAACCCCAACAGGAGCAACAGATGGATGAACTGATCGAGCAGCTGCGCTGGCTGCTCAATATGCCGGTCGGCGCGACCACGCAAGACATTCAGGCGCAGCTCAAGAAGCTGATCGACCAACTGGCGCCGGGCCAAGGCACGGCTGCGGCCTCGGTCAACCTGGCGGAGCTGCTCGCGCAGCGCGACCAGCAGATCGCCGCACTCTCGGCCAACCAGGTCGATCCGGCCCGGTTCGTACCGATTGCTGTGGTCGACGGCCTGCGTGCCGACATCGCCGCGCTCACCGAGAAAGTGGCGGCCCACAACGTTCAGGCCGAAGTGGTGACCATCGACAGCCTGGTTACCGCTGCGCTGACCGATGGCCGCCTGCATCCGACCATGGAAGGCTGGGCGCGCGATCTCGGTAAGTCGAATTTCGCCGCTCTCAAGTCGTATGTCGACCAGGCCAAGCCGATTGCTGCCCTGCGCGGCACGCAGACCGGCGGCGCTGCCCCTGCAGGCGTCACGCCCACGCAGCAGGATCCCGAAGTCGCTGGCGAGATGACCCTTGCCATCTGCGCGTCGCTCGGCATCAGCGCCGCCGACTACGCCAAGGCGCAGACGCCCGCAGCGTAACGCGGCGGCCCATTTCTCAACCTCTGGAGACGAGCATGACTGTGCTCACGACGGACCGCAATACCACCAACCGCGCCGGGATCGACTTCGAATTCCCGGTCGCCGCCAATACCAAGATTTTCGCGGGCGCCATCGCCGCAATCGACACCGCCACGGCAACTGCCACCAAGGGCGGCACTGCCACCACGCTCAAGGCGGTCGGCATCGCGCAGGCGACTGCGGACAACACCGGCGGCGCAGCGGGCGCCATTCGCGTGCGTGTGCGCCGCGGCGTCTGGCACGTGGCGAACTCGGCCGCAGCCGACCAGATCACGCTGGCCGACGTCAACACGGACTGCTACCTGGTCGACGACCAGACCGTCGCCAAGACCAACGGCGGCAACACGCGATCCATCGCGGGCAAGGTCCGCGACGTCGACGAGACCGGCGTCTGGGTCGAGTTCTAACCGGCCACCTACTTCTTAACACTCGGAGATACCGATGAAACTGACCCGTATCCATGGGCTCTTTGCCCTCGCAGCGGTGGCCGTGGTGGCCCTCGTCGCGAGCCTTGCCGGCGTTGCCGGCACCCCGGCCACGCCTGCCCAGCTCGCGCTGTCGGGCCTGCAACTGGACCAGGTCGACGAGCGCCTGCTCGGCATCTTCGGCGCCGGCCTGGTCGTCAACCGCGCCAACCTGAGCGCGCTCTTCCAGGGCTTCAAGGTGCTCTTCCAGAACGCCTTTACCGGCGCGCCGGCGGACTGGGACCAGGTCGCCATGCGCGTGCCCTCGACGACGTCCAAGGAAGTCTATCCATGGCTCGGCCAGACCACGCGCTTTCGTGAATGGATCGGCGACCGCGTGCTGCAGAACCTGATGCTGCACGACTTCACCATCAAGAACAAGCCGTGGGAAAACACCGTCACCATCGACCGCGACGAGATCGAGGACGACGTCTACAACGTGTACGGGCCAATGATCTCCCAACTGGGCCTGGACGCGAAGCAGCACCCCGACGAGCTGGTGTTCGCGCTGCTCGCCTCCGGCTTCGGTGCGCCTTGCTACGACGGCCAGTACTTCTTTGACACCGATCATCCGGTGCTCCGGCAGGACGGAACGACCGGTTCGGTCTCGAACTTCCAGGGCGGCACGGGCACGGCCTGGTACCTGCTCGACACCTCGAAGATGGTCAAGCCCCTGATCTACCAGGTGCGCAAGGACTACAAGTTCGTTGCCATGGACCAGGAGACCGATGAACAGGTCTTCACCAGCAAGAAGTTCCGCTACGGCGTCGACGCGCGTTCCAACGTGGGTTTTGGCCTGTGGCAACTCGCCTACGCCTCGCGGGAAGAGCTGACGGCCGAGTCCTACGGCGAAGCGCGCGCTGCGCTGTCGTCCATGAAGGGCGACAACGGCCGGCCGCTGGGCGTGCGGCCTTCGCTCCTGGTCGTGCCGCCGTCGCTGGAAGGCGCCGGCCTGCAGATCCTGCAGGCGGAGAAGAACGCCAGCGGTGCCACCAACATCTACCAGAACACGGCCAAGCTGCTCAACACGCCCTGGCTGAGCTGACGGGATAACTCCCGCCGAGACTGCCGCGCAACGCCGTAAGCGCGGAGGAAGGCAACCCGGACCCTCCGGCGGCAAGGTTTTGGGGTTCGGCAGTGTTAAACCCATTGATGGAGAGCCAGGATGGCCACCAGGAAAGTCAAAGTTCTGCGCGTCGTTAGCCGCAAGGACAGGTTTCGCCGCGCAGGACACGAGTTCGGCACCGAGCCGAAAGATCTCCCGCTGGATACGCTTTCTGCGCAACAACAGGCCGCGCTCAAGGGCGACCCGAATCTGGTCGTCGTTGAAACGGAAGTGGTGATCGACGACGATGGCAATGTCGTGCGTGATGTGCCGGCCGCCCTGGACGATGCGGAGGAGCGCCTGCGGGAATGGGCAACCGAACTGAACGGCCGCGCCAACGACCTCAAGGTGCGCGAAGACCAGGTCGCGGCGCGCGAGAAGGATGTCGAGGCCGCAGAAGTAACCCTGGCCGCGCGCGAAGCCACCGTGGTCGAACGTGAAGCCGGCGTGGCGCAAGCGGCCAACAAGCCCGCCGTCAAGGGCGCAAAGTAAGCCATGGCCTACGCAACGCGGGACGACATGGCGGCGCGGTTCGGTGAGGACGAGCTCATCGAGCTGACTGATCGGGCCAATGTGGGCGAGGTCGACGAGGCCGTGCTCGCGGCAGCCCTGGACGACGCCAGCGCCGAGATCGACAGCTACCTGGCCGGCCGCTATGCCGTCCCGCTTGCGCAGGTGCCCCGTTTCCTGACCGGCCTTTGCCAGGACATCGCTCGCTATCGCCTGTGCGGCAGCGGCACCCGTGCCACCGACGACATCAACGAGCGGTATCGCAACGCGATCCGCTTCCTGGAAAAGGTCGCCTCCGGCGCCGTGTCCATCGGACCCATCGCCAGCACCGGCACCGTGCCCCAGGCGGATAACCCGGTCGTCTTTAACAGTGGTGGCAAGGCGTTCGCACGCGGGCGAGGTGCTCTGTGAGCGCCCCGATTGTTACCGCCGTCGAGCTTGCCATTGTGGCGAGGTTGCGCCTCGGCCTCGGCAAGATGGTTAAGTCCGTTGAGACCTACGGCGGCGAGCTGGACGATGAGACCGACGAAGTGGTCCGCCGCTTCCCGGCCGCCTGGGTCACTTTCGGTGGTATCCGTGACACTCAGCCGACTTCGACGTCCCGCGACAAGTGGCGCGCCGAGGCGCTTTTCGCCGTGATGATCGGCGCGCGCAGTCTGCGCAACGAGCAGGCAGCCAGGCATGGGGGGGCTGGCAAGCACGAAGTCGGCACCAATCAACTGATCTATGCGGTACGGCGCCTGCTGACCCAGCAGGATCTCGATTTGCCCATTCGGGAGCTGGCACCTGGCAAGGTCCGCACACTGCGTCATGTGATCCTGAGCCAGGAAGCCTTCTCCTGCTACGCGCTGGAGTTTCACACCGCCTGGATTGACGAGGCGCTGCCGCGCGCCCGCTTCCCTGCGCCGGATGGCCCTGACCACCCCGATGCGATCTTTGCGGAATACCAGGGCCACCTCGGCGAGCCGGATACCGACTGGCTGCGCACCGGACTGAACTATTACCTGGCGCCCAACGACGGCAAGGCGGACGCCACCGATCTCATTGGCTCTGCAGAGGAGTAAGCCATGCAAGTGAAAGCCGCGCCCGGCATCCGGGTGCCGAAGGAACACAACCCGCGCCGGTATATCACCGATGCGCAGGCAGAGGACGTGCCGCGCAGTGCGTACTACCTGCGGATCTTGGCCGAGGGCGACCTGGTCCAGGTCGACCAGGTCAACGAGACCGCCACGGAGAAAACGGCGGTCGTCAAAGGGAGCAAGCAATGAGCAGCCCCAACATCAGCTTTGACCAGATCCCCAGCAGCATCCGCAAGCCGGGCAAATATTTCGAGTTCAACACCAAGCTGGCGGTACGCACGCTGCCTGGTAATCCCCAGCGCGTCCTGGTCGTCGCCCAGCGGCTGGCGAACGGCACCCAGCCGGCACTGGTGTCGGCCGACGTCTTCAGCGACTCGCAGGCCGCCACGCTGTTCGGCAGTGGCTCCTACGCGCATCTGATGGCGCGTGCCGCGATCACGGCCAACCCCTACCTTCAACTGACGGTGATCGGCGTCGACGATGCCGAAGCAGGACTGGCGGCCGCTGCCGACATCATAGTGACCGGGCCTGCCACCTCGCAGGGCGTCGTGAGCCTGTATGTGGGGACCGCGCGCACCGACGTCGCGGTCGACGTCTCCGACACGGCGGCGACCATCGCGACCGCGCTCGCGGCTGCCCTGACGAAGCAGGCGGACCTGCCGATCACGGCAACCGCCGCCGCAGGAACCGTTAAGGTCAAAGCCCGGCACAAAGGCGCCGCCGGCAACGGCATCAAACTCCATGCAGAGAGCACTGCCGCAGGTGTCACCGTTGCGGATGCTGCCATGACGGGCGGCCAGGTCGATCCCGATCTGGCGCCGGCCCTCGCGGTGGTGGTCAACGGCGGGCACAACATCGTCGTCAACCCGTTCGCCGACCAGGCGAGCCTCACGACCATCCGCACGCACCTGGAGTTCGTCTCCGGCCCGCGTGAGCAGCGCGGTGCCATTGGCGTGTGGGGCTGGCCCGGCTCGCTGTCGTCGGGGACCACGCTGGCGGCCCAGGCGAACAACGGTCGTATTGCCTGCGGTTGGCACCGTGGCTCGGTCAAACTGCCTTGCGAGATCGCTGCAGCCTACGCCGCCGTTATCGCCAGTGAGGAAGATCCCGCCCGTCCGCTCAACACGCTGGAGCTGCTCGGCCTGGACGTGACCCCCATCGACCAGCGCCCCAGCGTCACGGAGCAGGAAAACGCCCTGTACAACGGCCTGTCTCCGTTCGAGATTGGCCCCGGTGACAAGGTCCAGATCGTTCGGGCCATCACCACGTACACCAAAGACCCCCAGGGCATCGAGGACGTGTCGCTACTGGATCTGACCACGATCCGCACGCTCGACTACGCGCGCAAGGCATACCGCGAGCGGATCGCGCTGCGCTTTCCTCGGGAGAAGCTGTCCGAGCGCACTCCCGAGAAAGTCCGCTCCGAACTCCTGGACGTGTCCTACAAGCTGGAGGAGCTGGAGATCCTGGAGGCAGTCGACGAAAACAAGGCCGGCCACGTGGTGGAGCGCGACAGCCAGGACGTGAATCGTCTGAATGCCAAGATCCCCGTCGATGTCGTGAACGGCTTGCATGTCTTCGCCGGCCGCATCGACCTGCTGCTGTAACCGCGCGCCTATAACCGAACCAATAGGAGAGCCAATATGGCACTGCAAGAATATGCCGGCGCGATTGTGCTGGAGGTCGACGGCAAAGAGGTCGAGGTGGTCGACGTCAGCGCTACGATCAAGACCGGCCGCAAGCTGGTCAAGACGATGAACAAGACGGGCCGGGCCAAGGGCTTCGCCAGGGGCATCTCGGAATACGAGCTGTCGCTGACCGTTGTCATCCCGCTGTCCGGAGACCTGGACTGGCTGGCAGTCGAAGGCGCCAAGCTCACGGTCTACCCGAACAGCCCCGGCGGCCAGCGCGAGAGCTACGTCGACTGCTTCACCACCGAGGTGAGCGACAAGTACACCGTCGACAACGAGGCGCGCCGTGACGTCAAGATGAACTCGCTGCGCAAGGTGACCGAATGATGATCCAGGAAGGAAAGCTGGTATATGGCGTGGAGTTCCCGGCGCAGAGCGGCATCCTCCACTACGACTTCGCAATGCGCCTGCCGACCATCGACGACAACGTCGCTGCCATCGAGGAGGTCGGCACGGGCTCTTCACTGCGCATGAACGTGGCCATGCTGGCGCGATGCCTTACCCGCCTGGGTGACATTCCGAAGGAAGAGATCACCACGGCGCTGCTTAACACCATGGTCGACGATGACTATGACGTGTTGGCGGAGAAGCGGGACGAGCTCAAAAAAAAGCGCAGGACGTCGAGCGCTGCCTCGCGGACTACCGCCTCGCCGTCCTCCTCCTCGGCCGCCACGGCGTCGCCGAGTCAACCGTCCGCCAACTGACCGCGCCGGAGCTGGAAGGCTACCTTGCCGCCTTCTCCAAGCTTTACGGAGGTGGCAAGGGACGAGGCCATGGGCGCCGGGGGAATAGGACCGGCAGCCCGGACAGCGACGCAAACACCCGGCACATCGTCAGCAACCGTAAGAAGAAGCCCACCTAGCCTATGAGCAATCTCGAAGTCGCCATGCTGCTCAAGGCGCGCGACGAAGGCTCGCGCGTCGTCGCGCGTGGCATGTCGGAAATCGCCAAGGAGGCCAAGGGCGCCGAAGGTTCGGTCTCCGGCGTGACCCGGGAAAGCAAGCGCATGAGCGATGCACGCCAGATCCTTGGCGTGCGGGCCGAGCAAGCTATCCAGCGCGAGATCCGGCAGTCGGAGGCGGCCTATCGGCGGCTTGCCGCTGCGGGCACGATGTCGGCGCGCGAGCAATCGCGTGCCTACGACGCCATGCGGCAAAAGGTGAGCGAGCTGCGGCGCGAGATGGCCGGTGTGAATACCGCCCAGCGTGCCATCGCTACGGCGGCGCGGGGACTCGTTGGGGCCGGTGCCGGTGCCATGGCCGCCGGCTATGTGGTGGCCCAGCCAATGCGCCGCGTCGCCAGCTACGACATGCGCCTGGCGCAAATGACCAACACGGCCTTCGCCGACACCGAGGACGCCTCGGGCCGTAAGCTGTCCCAGGCCGAGCAGCTCGAACGCCGGCGCGCCGGCAAATCGCAGCTTGAGGGATACATCACTGCAGCGACCGGCGAAGGCGGCACGCGCGACGATACGGCCGCTGCGCTGGACAAGCTAATCGCACGCGGCATTTTCTCGCCTGAGCAAGCAGGCAAGCTGTTGCCGACGATCAACAAGGCCGCGACGGCGGCCGGCTCCAGCTCGGAGGAGATGACCGACGTGGTCATGGCGGCTGTGCAAAACGCCAAGATCCCGGTCGAGGAAATCCCGAAGGCGCTCGGCATGGCGCTGCGTGCCGGCCAGATGGGTGGCTTCGAGCTCAAGGACATGGCCCGCTGGTTGCCCAAGATGCTCGCCATGGGCGGCCTGTCCGGCCTGCGCGGCCAGGACGGCCTGGCGTCCATTCTCGCGGCCAGCCAACTCGCAGTGACGGCCGCCGGCGGCAGCGACGACGCCGGTAACAACGTCGTCAACCTGCTGCAGAAGATCACCTCCGCAGACACGGCCGCCGACTTCAAGAAGCTGTCCTCGCGCACCATGGGGGACAAGAACAAGGGCGACCCCGGCATTGATCTGTACGGCACGCTCGCTCAGGCGCGCAAGGAGGGTGTCGACCCGGTCGAGGCGTTCACTCGCCTGGTGCGCCGGGTGGCCGAAGCCGACAAGGACTTCGCCACCATGCAGAAGCGCGCCAAGGAAAGCGGCGACGACAAGGACAAGTCCGCCATGTATGGCGGCATGGCGGACATCCTGATGGCGCGTGGCGTCGGCAAGACCATTCAGGACCGGCAGGCGATGCTCGGCTTGCTTCCCATGCTGTTTAACCCTAAAGCCTATACGGACATGAAGCAGGGCATCCTGCAGGGCGATGAGACTGCCCTGACTGTGAACCAGGCATTCATCAAGGAACAGGCCGGCTTCAAATTTCAGCAAGGCCAGAACGCGGTAGAGAAAGGCGAGTACGACTCCATCGGCAAGCTCAACGGTGCCGTGGGTGACGTGGTCGGCAAGCTGGCCGAATACGGGGCGCAGTACCCCTCGCTCACGGCATCGGTCATGGGTGCCACCGTGGCGATCAAGGCCATGGCGGCGGCGGCTATGGCCGGGGGAGCCGCCAACCTGCTGGCCGGCCGGGCCGGTGCCGCAGGCGCGGGAGCACTGGCCGGCCAGGTCGGAGGCGCCGCCCGCCTTGCCGGCGCTGCTGCCGGTGCCAGCCGCTTCGCGCGGTTCGCCGCACCGGTGGCTCTGCTGGGTGCCGGCTTCGAGGCTTACAACGTCAGCCAGAACAAAATGCTGACGGACGGGCAGCGCAAGAGCGAGTACACCCGTGTTACCGGTGGTGTTGGCGGCGCACTGGCTGGTGCGGCTGCAGGCGCCGCCATCGGCTCCGCCGTTCCGCTGGTGGGCACGGCAATCGGCGGCATCGCTGGCGGCATTCTTGGCAGCCTCGGCGGTGAGGGCCTGGGCAAGATGCTGGGCGACGCGCTGTTCCGCGCAGAAACCGCCAAGCAGCCGCAGCCCATCACTGTGCCAGTGACGGTGAATCTCGATGGCCGCCAGGTGGCCGAGGCAGTCAACCAGGTCAACGCGCAAAGCGGCCGGAGAAATTGATGGCTTGGGAAGAGACCCTACTCGATGCCTCGTTCCGCGGGGTTCCTTTTGACTGCATGCGCACTCGCGACTCGGCAGCCCGCGACCTGGCCCGGCATGCGTACCCCTATCTCGATGGCGAGGACGTGGAGGATATGGGCCGCAAGGGGCGCCATATTTCGATCTCGGCCATCTTCTTCGGGAGCGACTACGAGACCCGGCTGCAGGCGTTCATCAAGGCGCTGGACGAGCGCGGCTATGGTGAGCTCATCCATCCCGTTTTCGGTAGCATCAAAGCGCAGGTGGCCGACTACGACGTCGAGCATGAGGCCGATTCGGTGGACGCATGTACGGTGTCGATCCAGATGGTCGAGGCGACGCCCGGCAACCCGTTCTTTGTCCAGCAGTTGCCGGTACAAAAGGCCCAGGCTGCAAGCCAGCTCGCCGACATTGGCAAGATGAAAGGCATCGACCTGTTTGCCCGCGCCCTGGACGGCATCAAGGCGGTGAAGGGGGCGCTCGGCGCCGTCACCGCGTTGCGCAACGTGCTGACGGGCACCCTCGGTGCCATTCGTGCGCAGGTTAAGGAATTCACCAGCACGGCCCTTGACCTGATCGATTTCCCGCGCGCATTCGCCGCCGATGTGGTCGGCATGATGTCCGGGATGTTCGATCTGCGTTCGTTCGATGTCGGCGTCATGATGGGCGACTGGAAGGGACTCGTCGGGAAGCTCGACTACGTTGTACAACTCCCTGCGAAGGTGGCGAGCGGTACCGTCTCGTCCTCCGGCAGCGATGCCGGTGGTGGTGGTGGTGGTGGTGGTGGCGGTGGTGGTGGCGGTGGCGGTGGCGGTGGCGGTGGGCAAGTCGCCGCCGTTAAACCGATCCCGGCCGATCCGATCCATGTGGCAGTTGTTACGACGGTCGTCAAGATTGCTGCCGCCACTACATTGGCCGAGGCAGCGGCTACGGTGCTCGAAGCGGAAGCCGACGCCCCTACGCTGCCGCCGCAGCAGGTTGAGCAAATCGCCAACGACGTGCGCGACAGCCTACAGGACGCCATCGAGGCGGTACGCGACCTGTATCCGGTTGACCAGGCGCGGCCAGTGATTGAAGCGCTGCGCGACATCGCGGCCGCCGTCCAGGATACGGCCATCGCCGTGATCGATGCTCGGCCGCCGTTAGGCACGCGCGTGGTGGAGTCGCCTGGCAACCTGCACCTGGTCGCCCATCGCTGGTACGGTGACTTCAGCCGCGCCGCAGAGCTGCTCCGGCTGAATCCGCAGTTGCGCAATCCCAATGACCTGAAAGCGGGCGACATCCTCTTCGCGTATGCCAAGTAACGAGATTGCGGCCGACGACGTCGTGAACCTGCTGATTGGCGGCAAAGTGCATAGCACCTGGAGCCGCTATGACGTCGATTCGGACCTGCTGATTCCTGCCGATGCCTGGCAGGTCGAGCTGGGCCTGCCCCAGGGTAAGCTGCCGCCCTTGGTGCAGGAGGGTGTCCAGGTCGAAGTCCGGATTGGCCGGGATACGGTCATGACGGGTCGCGTCGACGAGATCACGCACGAGGTCTCCGAGGGTAGCAACAGCTTTTCCATGAGCGGGCGGGACGGTGCTGCTATCCTGGTTGACTGCTCGGCGCCGATCTTCACCGCCAAGATGGCGACCCTTGCCGAAATCGTTGCCAGCGTCGTCAAGCCGCTAGGGCTTGCCAAGGTCCGTATCGACGCAGATCGGGCATCCACCGTAGACAAGATCAACGTCGAGCCTGGGGACACTGCCTGGGACACCGTGATGCACGCGGCCGAGGCTAACGGATTGTGGCCGTGGTTCGAGCCTGACGGTACGCTGGTAGTCGGGGGGCCGGACTACAGCAAGCCGCCCGTAGCGAGCCTGGTGATGAAGCGTGACGGTCGCGGGAACAATCTGATCAGCCTGGCGCATACGCGGTCCATGGCGGACCGATACTCCGAGGTTACGGTGCTCGGCCAGGCGCATGGCACCGCAGTCGAAAATGGGCAGAACGCGATCCGCGCAACCGTGCGCGACGAGGCGGTGCAGTTGTACCGGCCCAAGGTAGTGACCGACCATGACGCGACGAACCGCGATACGGCCCGCTCGCGCGCACGCAAGATCATTTCCGATTCACGCCTCAAGGGCCGAACACTCACGGCGCGCGTTAAGGGGCACCGCACCAGTGACGGCGTGCTATGGACGCCAGGGCAGCGTATCCACGTCCTGAGCGAGCCGCACGAGATCGACGCGGTCTTCTTCCTGATGGCGAGGCGATTCTCGCGCGGTCGCGGACAGGGCACCACCACCACGCTCACGCTCAAGGAAGACGGCGTCTGGGTGCTGGATGCCCATCCACACAAGCGCGCAAAGAAGCGGGCCAAGGGTCGTACAGCCAAGGGCGAAATTCTGGAGATCGTCGATGTGGGGTGAAGTCGATAAGCGTATCCGGCGGGCCATGACGGGCGTGCGTCTCGCTTTTCGTGGCGTGCTAACGCGGGTGGACAGTGGCGGTGCCGTCCAGTTCATCCAGGGCGAAGGCGTTGCCGGCGAGACGCTGCAGGACAACGAGCTGTTCCAGCACTACGGCTATACGTCGAATCCGCCAAACGGTACGATGGCGGTGATTCTGCCGGTCGGCGGCAAGACGAGCCACGGCATCGTCATTGCCACCGAGCACGGGTCATACCGCCTCAAAGCGCTCAAGCCCGGCGAGGTGGCCATCTACACCGACGAGGGCGCGAAAATCGTGCTCAAGCGCGGCCGGCTTATCGAAACCGAGTGCGACGTCTACCGGGTCAACTGCAAGACCTGGGAGGTCAACGCCTCGGAGAAAGCGGATTTCAACACGCCGATGCTGACCGCCAGCAAGGAGCTGACGGCGCAGGATCAGATCCATGGCAATGGGGGGATGACCGTTAAAGGTGGCGACGGGGCTAAGTTCGACGGCGACGTCGAGCAGACGAATGGCAGCTTCCAGACCGATGGGGATGTGAAGGCAGGGGCCGTCAGCCTGGAGCACCATAGGCACCCGGGAGATTCAGGTGGTGTTACCGACGAGCCTCTAACGTCGTAGGCACCTACTGACGTCGTTCACTCTCCTGTCGTTACCACCATAGCCCGACAATCGGGCTATGGACGCGCTTCTCGATCCGCAGACCGGTAGCTACACCGGTACCCGGACCAACACCCTCGCCAATGCCATCTACCTGCGGTTGCAAACGCCGCTGGGGAGCTGGTGGGCGGATAAAACGCTCGGCTCGCGGCTGCACGAGCTCAAACGCGAGAAGGACAAGCCGCGCGTCGCCAAGCTCGCCCAGCAATACGCCGGGCAGGCGCTCCAGCCCATCCTCGATGACGGCCGTGCGAAGTCCATCACGGTCAGTACCTCACGCCCGCAAAGCGGCTGGCTTGTGCTGCTCATTGAGGTCGTGGACGCTGGCGGGCGCGTGCAACACTTCCAACATCCTGTGCGGGTGGTCTGATGGCATTTGTTGTTCCACCCTTTGCCAGCATCCGCGACACGCTGCTGCGCGATTTGAAGTCGCTATTGCCGGAGGCTGATGTCGGCCCCGACAGCGATCACTTTGTGCGGGCAAGCTCGGTAGCCAGTGCAATCGAGGGGCTCTATGAGCACCAGACGTGGCTGGTCAAACAGATATTCCCGGACACGGCCGATAGCGAATACCTGGCGCTGCATGCCCAGGTGCGAGGACTGTCGTACAAGTCGGCGGTCTCCGCCGGCGGCACGATCCTGCTGACCGGCGTGCCGAACAGCCCCATTCCGAGCGACCTGGTCGTCAAGATCGGCGATGCATCCTACGTGACAACCGCGACAGGTCAGCTCGATGCTGATGGCGCAGCCACCATTGCGGCCAAAGCGCAGACGGCTGGTCTTGCCGGCAACCTGCAGCCAGGTGCGAAGGGGAGCCTCATGGCACCGCCGCTTGGCGTCGCCAGCGAGGTCACCGTGGTGACGATGGTCGGCGGCGTCGACGTGGAGACGGATGCGGAGCTGCTCGCGCGCCTGCTGGAGCTCATCCGGCGGCCGCCTGCAGGTGGCAATCGATACGACTATCGTCGCTGGGCCATGGAGGTTCCCGGTGTTTCCGCTGCCTATGTGTATCCGCTTCGCCGTGGTCTTGGCACCGTCGACGTGGTTATCACGTCGGCGGGTGCGCTGCCATCCCAGGACACGATTGCTGCGGTCCAGGCGCATATCGACGACATGCGGCCGGTGACGGCGAAGAACTGCCTCATCCTCGCGCCGACGGAGCGCATCGTCGATCTGAGCACTGCGGTGAGCCTGGATGGAATCACCATCGCCGCTGCGCGCGGCCAGATCACGGCTGCGGAGGCGGCGTACTTCGATCAACTGGCGCCTGGCGAGACGGCCTACCGCAGTCGCATCGAGACAATTATTTCCGGCCTCGCCGGCGTCGTTGATCGCGAGGTGTCGGCGCCGGCCGCGAACGTGGTGCCGGTGGTGGACGCGACCAAGGTCGAATGGTTGCGCCTCGGCGACGTGAACGTCGTACCCATGCCATGAAACACGCCCAACTCCTGGCGCTGCTGCTCCCGCTGGAAAGCTACGCGCCCAGCGTCGCACCGCTCGCGCAAGAACTCGCAGCCGAAGGCAATGCGCTCGATGCCACTCTGGCGTCGACGTCGCTCGCAGAGGGCGGGATCACGCCGTTCTTTGCCGCGCAGCTGCTACCCGATTGGGAGCGAGTGTGCGGCATCACGCCGACCAACGGGGCTTCGTATCAGCAGCGCCAACAGATGGTGATTGCCAAGCTGGCAGAGGTCGGAGGTCTCTCCATTCCGTACTTCAAACGGCTGGCGGCCGGTATGGGATACACCATCGAGATCAACGAGCCGCAGCCGTTCCGGGCCGGCATCAACCGTGCGGGGGACCAGCTCTGGACGGCAGACATCATCTGGGTATGGCGGGTCGTGGTCAAGACCGGCAACGTGCGTGCTTTTAGCTTTCGTGCAGGCTTGTCCGCTGCGGGCGAGGCATTGACTGCGTTCGGAGACGCGATCATCGAGACGGTGTTCAACGATCTCAAGCCGGCACATACCTTTGTCTATTTTGCTTATCAGGAGGCATAACGATGCAGGATCTGATGCCGCCCATCGGCACGCAGGACGGACTCTTTCACGACGGCAATCCGGCGACCGGTGAAATCGGCACGCTGGTAACGGCACTCTGGCTCAACGCTGTCCAGAGTGCAGCGAGGAATGTCCAGGCGGAGCTGAAGAACCTCTTGGAGGAACTCGGCGGGGAGCTCGACCCTGGAAAGGATGACCAACTCAAGACGCTACTCAAAGATGCGCTTGCCGACAAGGCCCCTGTGGACTCTCCCGACTTCACTGGGGCAGCCACCGGTACCACACCGTCTCAATTCGACAAGAGCAAAAGGCTGCCGACAACCGAGTTCGTCAGAACCTTCGGCAAGCAGCTATCCGGAGTAACGCCCGTTCAGGGCGCACTGGTCGGCACCGTTGCCCACGTGGGTGGCAAGGTCTACGGGTATGGAGCGACGCTGAATTCCTATAGCGTTCCCAACTCGACTGCGGGCCAGATCCCCACGGGCGCGACGGTGACCATCGCCAACTTTGGGTCGAGCGCCATGACCATCGTGCCCCAAGGGACCGACAAGCTCGGGTTGCCGACCGGAAGCACCCCGACAAGCTTTGTTATGCCATCGGGTACGTCCGCCGAGTTCACCTTGGGAAACGGCGGCATTTGGTTTATTACGGGCACAGCTGTGTTGGCCTCCAGCGCTCAGTTTGGTGTTGCGCTTGGCCAGAGCGGCTACCAAAAACTGCCCAGTGGGCTGCTTATTCAATGGGGCCAAGTTACAGCGACGGCGGGCGGCGTACTAGTGTTGTATCCCGTCGCGTTCCCCAACAATGTTTTTACGGCCACGATTGGTTCGAACGGCGCTGCTGCCTCCTACGTCTGGACCACCTGGCCGATTACGACGAGTGGCTTCTATGCCTATACCGCAGCACCGTCTGCAGCTTCCACTTGGATTGCAATTGGGTATTGAAAAGGAAGAACCATGAGGTATGCCGCAATTGACAGTGAGTCCTTTGTCGTAGCGTATTACTCCGACGACATCCACACGCCGGAACAAATTCCTGCTGGGGCGATTGCCCTTACAGATGACGCCTATATGGCGCTGCTGGACGGTCAGGCTGCCGGGAAACGGGGCAAGGTCACTTCGGAGGGTGAGCCGATTCTGGTCGATCCTCCGCCGCCGACCTTGGCTCAATTGTCCGAGCGTGCGCGGGTGAAACGCGACGAGCTGCTGCGCGCGGCGGCCGACAAGATTGCGCCTCTGCAGGACGCTGTCGACCTGAGCGAAGCTACGGACGCCGAGCGGGCACGCCTGCAAGGATGGAAGCGATATCGCGTTGACATGAACCGTATCGACCAGCAACCGGGTTTCCCCCAAGCCATCGACTGGCCGGAGGCGCCTGACGCATGATGATCGTCCGCTTCGTTTTCTTCTGGCTCGCTGACTTCGCTGTCAACGTGACGGCATACACGTTAAACCCGCTCCTGGCCCTGTTTGCCAACTCGGCCGGGCAATTGCCGGCGTGGCTCCGGTGGTTTCAGACTTATGACGCCAGCCTGGACGGCATGGGTGCGGACGGCAAGATCGAACCACGCTTCGTCGCCAGTACCTCCTGGCTGCGCGACGAGGCCGGACAGCCTCGCAACCAGTTCTATCGTTACATCTGTCGAGTGGCCTGGCTCTACCGGAACAATGCCTACGGGTTCGCTATCGATGTGCTGGGAGCCGTCGGGCCGTTCGCGGAGGTCGGGAGCGGTATGGAATTGTCCCTGCCGGCGCTACAGGCTGTGCCTGGAAACCGCTATCCCGCGCAAGGAGGCTGGCGCTTGGAGCTTTATCGAGGCTCCGATGGCCGGATGTACTTCCATTACTGGCTGGTCAAGGACCGGGGTAACGGGCAATGCCACGAGGCGAACGTCGGCTGGAAGATCGCGCCAGGCAGCGACCGTGCGCAACTGGTCTGCCGCTATTCGCCATGGCGCGCGTTCGAGACGACGCCGGCGGCCTGAAACCGGCAGAACGTTGAGAAAAGACGCGGCGGTGTGATCGGTGCGCTAACACCGACCACACCCCGCTCTCGCAGTTATGGGCTGCAAGTTAGGCCAGGGCCGCGCCACCTCGCGAGGCGGGCGGAATCCTACCATATTATTCAAAAGTCACATGACAAGCCCGATTGTTCCTTGGATGGGCGGTAAGCGCCGCTTGGCAGACAAGCTGCTGCCCCTGTTTCCGGCGCATGAATGTTACGTTGAGGTTTTCTGCGGCGGTGCCGCCTTGTATTTCCTGCGCCAGGTGCCGGCGCCGGTTGAGGTCATCAACGACATCAACGGCGACCTGGTCAACCTGTATCGGGTTGTCCAAAACCACCTGGAGGAATTCGTCCGGCAATTCAAATGGGCGATCTCCAGCCGTCAAGTGTTCAAGTGGCAGCAGATGACCAAACCCGAAACCCTCACGGACATCCAGCGGGCGGCGAGGTTCTACTACCTGCAGCACCACGCCTTTGGTGGCAAGGTCGACGGCCAGAACTACGGCACCGCCACCACCGCGCCGATGGTCAACCTGTTAAGGATCGAGGAAAGCCTATCTGCAGCCCATCTGCGGCTGGCTAGCACCAACGTAGAGAACCTGCCGTGGCATGAGTGCGTGCAGCGCTATGACCGGCCTCACACGCTGTTCTATCTCGATCCGCCGTACTGGCAGACAGAGGGCTATGGCGTGCCGTTTGGCTTTGAGAACTACCGAGCGATGGCCGAGATCATGCGGACATGCAAGGGGAAGGTAATGGTTTCAATCAACGACCATCCGGACATTCGGGCTGTGTTTGAAGGGCACCACATGATGGGCCTGGGCATCAAATACAGCGTCGCCGGTGCTGCGGGCCGGGGCGAGGCCAGTCAGGAACTGGTGATTACCAATTGGAGGCCAGACGACCTCGGCCAGCTTTTTTGAGCCGAGATGCCCTGGTGGTGGGGAGATTCCTGGGGCGAGTACCTGAAATCAGTGTTAAATCGCACCGGGGCGGCGTGCCATACCATGCGCAAAATTGAGCCAAACTGCGCGCGGCGTTACAGCGCTGGTTTCGTGGTGGGCGCGGTGGCCCCAGTTTGAACGTAGCCCCATACACCCGCGCCCCGGTCCACCACGCCCACCACGAAACCATGAGGGTGCTACGTCGTGGTGGTCCGAGCCGGTAACGGCAGATGGCCGAACAAGCAGTGTGCCCGCCATCATAGGTCTGACCCCGAAACCAATATCACCAGCAAGATCGTGGTGGGCCGCACCGGTAACGGCAGGATGCCAGCAGAACCACAGTCCCCACCACGAAACCATCAACAACCAGAAACCCCAACGTTTCTGCCCCTGCCGGCCAGGCAGTCCGCTTTCTTTGCCTACTTTCTTTTCGGAAAAAAGAAAGTAGGTCGCTCCGGGGGAGCGAAAGCCTTTGACTTTGAATTTGACTTTGACTTTAAAGATTTTTTACTTTGAGTTTAAAGAATTTAAAAATCAAATATCAAAAATATCCAAAACCGACCCCGTCCTCTTAACCGTAGCCAACACAATATTAGAATTAATCGCCATCACCCCAGGCGCCTTATGCAACCTCTCGACAACAAATTCAGAATAATGCTCGAGGTTCCGCGCCCGCACGGTCAGCACATAGTTGGACGGACCCGACACGATCCGCGCCGTCACCACCTCCGGCCAGCCATTCAGCGCCTGCACGAAGTTCTCGTGCCAGCGCTCCACGTCGGTGCGCATCGACACCTGCACCAATGCCTCGAACTCCATGCCCAGCGCCTTGGCGTCGAGCACGCAGCGGTAGCCGGCGATCACGCCGGCCTCTTCCAGTAGTTTCACCCGCCGGAAGCAGGCCGAGGCGGACAGGTTCACTGCTTCGGCCAGTTCCTGGTTCGTGGTTTTTCCGTCGCGGGTGAGGTGACGCAGGATGCGGACATCGATCAGGTCAAGTTTCATTCTGAATATTTAACCGCAAAATCGGTCTTGTACGAAATAAATGCAGCGCAAGATGATTTAATGCGGTAATAAGTCGAAGAAAATTCAATTATCTGTTTGTTAATATACCTCTCCCGGAGCGCAAAAGCACTGGCCGGCCTGCGGTGCCACGTAGCCGGAAGAACAAAAAGAGAGGAGACACATCGATGAAGACATCGAATCCCCCGGAGTGCCCGGGACCATGCGGCCCGCGCGCTGGACGAGGCAACCGCGTGGCCTCGCGCCGGCACGGCCGGCCGCCCGAAGGAGACAAGCCATGACCCGTCCCCCGCGGCAGTTCCGGCAGATCGCCGAGCGCGAGAAAGGGCTGCGGCGCAGCCTCAGCGCCAGCCAGATGACCATGATCGCCATCGGCGGCGCGGTCGGCACCGGGTTGTTCCTCGGCAGCGGTTTCGCCATCGGCTTTGCCGGCCCGAGCGTGCTGGTGAGCTACGCCATCGGCGCGCTTATCGCGCTGCTGCTGATGGGCTGCCTGGCCGAGATGACGGTCGCGCACCCCACCTCCGGCTCGTTCGGCGCCTATGCCGAGCACTACATCGGCCCGCTGGCCGGCTTCCTGGTGCGCTACGCCTACTGGGCCTGCATCGTGCTGGCGGTCGGAGCGGAGGTCACGGCCACCGCGCTCTACATGAAGTACTGGTTCCCGGCGGTGCCGGGGTGGTTCTGGATCGTGTCGTTCTCGGGCGCGCTGGTGCTGGTCAACGCGCTGAGCGTCAATATCTTCGGCGCGGTCGAGTACGGGTTCTCGGTCATCAAGATCGCCGCCATCGTCGGCTTCATCCTGCTCGGCGCCTACGTGGTCTTCGGCGCGCCGACGCTGGTCGGCAGCGGCGCGCGGCAGGCCGGCTTCCACCACTACACCGCGCACGGCGGCTTTTTTCCCAACGGCATCGGCGGCACGTGGGTGGCGGTCATCGTCTCCATCTTCAGCTACCTGAGCATCGAGATGATCGCCGTGGCCGCCGGCGAGGCGCAGGACCCGGAGCGCGCCGTCACGCGCGCGTTCCGCTCCACCATGCTGCGGCTGGTGCTGTTCTACCTGCTCACGCTCGCGCTGATGCTGGCCATCGTGCCGTGGACGGCCGCCGGCCACGACCAGAGCCCGTTCGTCAGGGTCATGGAAGCGATCCGCGTTCCGGGCGCGGCCGGCGTGATCAACTTCGTGGTGCTGATCGCCGCGCTGTCGGCCATGAACAGCCAGCTCTACATCACCACGCGCATGATGTTCAGCCTCGCGCGCGCGGGCTACGCGCCGCGGCAACTGGGCCAGCTCAGCGCGCGCGGCGTGCCGCTGCCGGCGCTGCTGCTGTCCACCGGCGGCATCGGCATCGCCACGCTGGTGAGCATCGTCTATCCCGATGCCTCGTTCACCATCATGATGGCCGTGTCGATGTTCGGCGCGCTGTTCACGTGGATGATGATCTTCGTCACTCACTATTTCTTCCGCCGCGCGTGG
Source organism: Cupriavidus sp. 30B13 (assembly GCF_049059565.2). Classification (NCBI taxonomy): domain Bacteria; kingdom Pseudomonadati; phylum Pseudomonadota; class Betaproteobacteria; order Burkholderiales; family Burkholderiaceae; genus Cupriavidus; species Cupriavidus sp. 30B13. Next base: position 554,802 of record NZ_CP188223.1, read on the forward strand.
CGCGCCCGGGGCGGCGCGCCGCTGCGCTTTCGCATGTGGGGCTTTCCGGTGCTCACGCTGCTTGGCGCGGGGCTGATGCTGGCCATCATGCTCACCACCGCGTTCACGCAGGCGTTCCGCATGACGCTGGTGTTCGGCGTGCCGTTCCTGGCGGTGCTGACCGTGGCTTACTTCGGCTGGTACCGGGCGCGTGCGGCGCACGCGCAGGCGCAGGGACGGGGTGGGGAGGTGGCCTGAGCCGGCGCGCTCAGGCGTCGCCGTCCGTGGCGGACGGCGGATAGCCGCCGCGCGGCCGCGTCGGCAGCCACAGCAGCCACCCCGTCACCGCCGCCGCGCAGGCCAGCAGGGCAGCCGAGACGAACGGGCGTTCGCGCAGCAGCCACGCCGTGGCGCCCATCGACGGCCACATGGTGCCGATGGCCAGCCACTTGGCGCGCAGCGGCACGCTGCGGTGCCGCTGCCAGTCATGCACCAGCGGCCCCAGCCGCGGATGCGCCAGCAGCCGCGCATGAAAATGCGCCGAGCCGCGCGCGAAGCACGCCGCCGCCAGCAGCACGAACGGCGTGGTCGGCAACACCGGCAGGAAGATCCCGACGATGCCCAGCAGCAGGCTGAGCACCCCGAGCACCACGAACAGCGCGCGCAGCACCCGCTCGCGGTGGCTGCGCACGGCGGCGCCGGTGCCGGCATTGGCGCCGGCGCGAGTGTCTGCACCGGCGTTGGTGCCGGAGCTGGCGGGCGGCCGCTTCGCGCTCAGACCGCCAGCCCCAGGCGCGCGCGCGCCGCGTCGTACTCGGCCTTCATGCGCGCCACGATCTCGCCGGCGGTGGGGATGTCGTGAATCTGCCCCACGCCCTGGCCCGCGCCCCACACATCCTTCCACGCTTTCGCCTTGGACGCGCCGCTGGAGAAATCCATCTTGGTCTTGTCCGCTTCCGGCAGGTTCTCCGGGTCCAGCCCGGACGCCACGATGCTCTCGCGGATGTAGTTGCCGTGCACGCCGGTGAACAGGTTGGTGTAGATGATGTCCGCCGCAGCCGAGGTGGTGATCGACTGCTTGTATTGCTCGCTCGCGTGCGCCTCCTGCGAAGCGATGAAGCGCGTGCCCACGTAGGCGAAGTCCGCGCCCATCGCCTGCGCGGCCAGCACCGCCTCGCCGGTGGCGATGGACCCCGACAGCGCGATCACGCCGTCGAAGATCTTGCGCACCTCGCCCACCAGCGCGAACGGCGACAACGTGCCCGCGTGCCCGCCCGCGCCGGCCGCCACCAGGATCAGGCCATCCACGCCGGCCTCGATGGCCTTCTGCGCATGGCGGATGCTGATCACGTCGTGCAGCACGATGCCGCCGTAGCCGTGCACCGCGTCGATCATCTCCCTGGGCGGCGCGCGCAGCGAGGTGATGAAAATCGGCACCTTGTGGTCCACGCACACCTTGATGTCATGCTCCAGCCGCACGTTGGACGCGTGCACGATCTGGTTCACCGCCACCGGCCCCACCGGCGCGCCCGGGTTGGCCGCGCGGAAGCTGGCCAACTCCTCCTCGATCTGCGTCAGCCAGTCGCCCAGCACCTCCGCCGGGCGCGCGTTCAGCGCGGGGAAGGAACCGACGATGCCCGCCTTGCATTGCGCCAGCACCAGCTCCGGATAACTGACGATGAACATGGGCGAGGCAATGACGGGCAGGGCGAGGTTCTGCAGGACCTTCGGCAATTGTCTGGCGGCGGGCATGGTGTCTCCTGAACCACGGCGGGCGCCGCGACGGCGCCCGGGGGATGTGAACGATCGTTCGATTATAGGGAGTTTCCGCGCGGCGGCGCCGCAGGCCAGCTAGAGGCGCCCGTCTACGGCCGCAGGGCCGGGCGCGGGCGCGTGTAAGAAACCGATACAAGCACGCATCCCCGCGGGGTGCACGGCGGATGCGCCTTATGCGTTAAACGCTTACAAGGCAGCGCGGAATGACCGGTGCATGCGCGAGTTGGTTCCATGCGCATTGTTTCGTTTACAGAACAGTGTATTGACTGAATCAGGGTTTCCCCTAGGTCGATCCCGGGCGTACATTTCGTGAACCGCCAGCTTTCCCGCCCAACCGCCCGCAAGGCGATTGCCATGGAACAGGCAGCAGCGCCGGCCCGGCCGGCGCGCGTCCCCAGCCAGTAGTCAGCAGCAAAGGAGTGCATTCATGAGTTCCATCCTCGAAGCCCTGTTCTCCAAGCACATCGGCGACCCCGATCGCGTGGTCACCGCGCTCAACCACCAGGAGATCGTCGTCGCCCTGTCAGCGCTGGTCGCCGAGAAGAACGTCGCCATCCTGCACATGCTCTACCCGCGCACCGACGCCCGCACCCACCGCAGCCTGGACGCCCTGGTCGGCGCGCTGCACAACCACGGCCTGCACCAGGTGGCCGAACTGGTCTCGCAGGAAGCGCACTACCTCGTGTTCAAGGACCCCGCCAAGGCGTGGAAGACCCTGCAGGAAATCCGCCACGACTCGCTGGCCATCGGCGTGCATCTTTACTACAAGGGTGCCACCGGCGACGCGGCGGAACGTGAGCTGGATACGGATGCGCATCGGAAGGCTTGAGATGGTGCAGGTATTGCAGCGGCGTGGCCCCGCGCTGCGTGGTTGCTGATCTGCTGACTGACTTCCCGGTTTGCTCCCCTCTCCCATGAGATGGGAGAGGGGCCGGGGGAGAGGGCAAAGCGCTTGCGAATGACGAACACGGTCACTTTGCGGAGCGCCTGATTTCCTCCTCCCCCGCTGCCCCGCACGCAGGAGAGCGGCGTGCCACAAAGCGCCAGGCCGGCTTCGTCAGCAGTCTCAAGGCCCCGCAATGCGGGGCCTTGTCGCATGTTCTTGCTGAAGACGAACATGTGCCGGGTGCTTGCGCATGCAGTGTTTTGGCTCGGCCCAGGCGTGTGCGTTTGCTGATCCTGCGTCGCCGCAGTCGAGCGCGGCGTTTGCTGTGACTGCTGAAATGCCAGGGTGGAGGGTGTGGCAGGCGGTTGTGGGACTGGCGTTCAGGGACGCAAAAAAATCTGCTGTTGGTAACAGAGGTTATCATTTCGGCCGTGATGGCATGGATAGACTGTGGGCGTTGCTGCAGCCGCAGCGACCGGGAATAGCAGCCCGTACATGAAGGGCGGACAATCGCCAGCCGGCGATTTCTTTTCGTCCATCACGCCTTCGCGTGCCCCTATGGGCGGGCCTGGGCGGGGGAGCCTTCGGGCTCGCCGATTCCTTTGTGTCGGTCTGCTACCTCGCCTTGCGCCCGCCCACCCCGAATAGCAGCGGGGAGCGGTGTCGAAATCGCTCACAAAGGAGGCATTCACATGTCTATGTCCTTGCCGGCCCGTTCCGGGCTAATTCCGCATCCGCAGTTTCCCATCACCTCCGGCGGCATCGTGTCGATGCAAAGGAGCGTGTCCCATGAATAAGCACGTCAGCCACGGTATCACCGTAGAACGTAGTGGTGCGGATATGTTCGTGACCATGCATTCGCCGCAGGAAAACCCGCTGAGTCTCGCCGCGCAGAAAGCGGGGCAGCTTTATGGGCTGCTGCATATCGTCTGTGACTACGTGGCGGCTAATGAGTCGCTGGTCGGGCTGGATCCGCAGGTGCAGGAGGGAGTGCTGTCGCTTGCGGCTGGGTTGGCGCGGGAGGCGCTGGCTTTGAGTGAGATGGCGGGGGTGGTTGGGTAGGAGGTGATGGGCAGCCGGGCGTGCTTGGGGTGCGCTCGGTCAAATGGGGCACTGGAAACCAATATTCGATCTGTCTTGATGGCCCAAAAACCGAGTAGTGGCCAATGGACGGTTGCCAAGGATGGCAGCCTCCGACCTTATGGGACATCTGGCCTATAAGATTGGGGTCCGTTTGTGGATGGTGCTTGGTCAGTGCGACAGCGCGTATCCATGCCCCCGCAACACCGCAACACCGCAACACCGCAACACCGCAACACCGCAACACCGCAACACCGCAACACCGCAACACCGCAACACCGCAACCCGCTTCATGCGAAGTCCCGGCCGTCGCGTTCATCTTGCCTAATGAGGGTACGCCTCATCGCCTTGGGCGGAGGAGTGGCCTAATCGGTTTCGGAGCCATAGTGATAGGTTGTCATCGGTCATTGGCCGCCACTCGCGCGTAGAAGTCATTTGTCGTGGAACGATCCACGCCTCTCCGTTGGTACTACCCGCGGTAGATGGCTGCGGTTCGTCGCGTCATTTTCTTTTGTCGACGCGGCTGTCTTTAGGAGAAACGCCCTCTCCGCGAACTTCGTTCTTGCGAAATGATTACCACGCTGCACATCTGGTTGGAGACCATCACTGCCTGCGTCCTTGGCGTTCACCTGCAGCAGGCTGACCATGCGTGGCGGACAGCTGTCGGCGTTGCTCTCGTAGCAGCTTCACCTAGGCTGTCAGCACGTAGAACAAGTGCGCTTTGACGCGTTCCGGGTCAGGCGCTGGTGGCTGTAGATCAGGTCTGCTCGACTTGGTTAATCGGTGATAGGGATACGGCAAAAATTGCCTGTCGGATTATCTACGCACGACACAAAAGAAAACGGCGAAGCGTGCCATGAGGTTGCATGCTTCGCCAGGGCAGTCGTCCGGGGTTGCTAGCCGGGCGACTTAAAGAAAAACGCTAATATCGGTCGAGAAACGCTCGGCCAGCGCCTTTGCCACGCTTTTGCTGATAGCACGGCGACCTGCCAAAATATCGCTAATGAGAGTCGGAGACGCAATATCAGTGAGGTCCTTTTGCTTGAGGTCATGGGTCTCTAGCAAATAACGCAGAACCTCGCGGGGCTCGGCAGTTGGAACGTCGACATGCTGAGTTTCCCAAATACCGATCAATTCAGTTACCAGATCAAACAAATCGTTCAGCGGGCTGCCCTCTTCACGAGGTTGATCGGCCAGGTCGTCGGCGAGCGCGACCATCTTCTGATAGTCGTCCTCGTTGCGGATAGGTTTTAGAAAAACCTGGCCCTGCAACAGGGCCCAGGTCTTCGCAATTTCGGGAAAGCCTCCCGAATGGCGTTGAGTGTTCATTTCCCTCTATTTTTCCTTGTCCATTCGTCATATTCCTCATGCGTATATATATGGCGAATGAACATCTTTTGCCGGTCGAAGTTTATCTCTGCAATTACCCGATACTTATTTCCGCCGACGTTGAAAATATAATAATTGGGCCGCACGTAATCGACCGTCCCAAAAGTCTCTTTCAAACTCGGCAAATCTTTCGCCAGGCACTTCTGCGCCAGGTGGTACCAGGCTAGCAACGAAACGCTAGCGGCAGGGTATTTGGCTATAAAATCAAGGACTCGTTGCTTTGAAATCGGATTCATGGCTCGTTAATTGGTTAATCGTAATATCTGCTTGCATTGTGTACCGTCCTTTTTAAGTGGGAGCACCACGTTCCCGGGTCGAGGGCATACTCGCCCCCCCTCTCTGCTAGACATCGTGCCTAGGGTCCGCCCGGGCTGTACTGCCCCGGTTTAGTAGTCACCTGCACGGCTAGCCGCGCTTGGTGCTTGATATTACTGGGTGAACTACGAAGCGTAGTTTATACGCGTTTTGCGAAGTTCGCAAGATGCGTAGTCAGAAAAAATTCACACAGCGGTGAGCCATAAGCCAAGGCACTAGTAGACCGAGGCGCCTTTTGCACCGCTCTCGCGGTCGGCCATCGACAGAGCGTTATTGCAACCACGTGGATCGTCGTGAGCTGCGCGACGGTGCTGCCAGTACCGTCAAACGAGGTGGGCAGCAGCACATAGGGCGCGACCTCATCGTCCTTTGGCCACTGCGGCGTCCGTAGCAACGCGGGCCAGGGCCCAGATACAGTTGCCGCCGCGCAGCGTGCCGGCAACCTCCATCTTGAAACCAGGCTTGGCGGTGGCAACTAGCGACCCACTTTAGCCACTTGGATGCTGAACTCGCGAGCGACCGTGGCGCTGTGTTACCGTTACTGCACTGCGCCGCAGATTTCGCGCTCTTCCTCGGTATTAGGCTGGGCTGCCATGAGTCATACCAGGCAAACGGTTCGAGAACGTTGTCGCGCCAGCACATGTCGTCCCCCTGGCGGTCTGTTAGCCACGGGAGACCGTCATGTCGCATTGTGCCGGCGGGCAATTGGTTCAGGGATGAGCTTTCCTCACGGTTTTTAAACACATGCGCGAAGATAGCTTCTCGCCCCACCCACTCGAACGAGGGGTGATGTCAGCCTCGAATCGTGACGTTGTCTAGGGTGAGTGCGGCATATTTCAAGGTAGCATCTCGCCTTGCCCGGCCAACCTATCCCAGCGCAGGGTGCGCCTTGCAGCAGGGACCTGTCACTTAGAGCTTACGGTGACCGGCCGCGAATTTAAGACAACAGAACGAAAGTAGTACTTACTGGGACATTCTTGGGGGGGTGAGAGCATGAGTGCATGCAAAACGAAGGTACTGCCAAAAGCGTTGCGGTCCTATGGTCGACGCGCCTCAATATATCCGTGTCAGCCAGTCCCTACCCTATCGATCAACGTATGCGTAGCAGGAGGAAGTCGCCATGGCGGGTAAGAGTGCGGCCTCTTCTAGAGATAAGTACATAACCGTCCCCTCAAAGTTAGTCCATCTGGATGGGGACAATCCGAGGCACGACCCGCTTGAGCGCGAACCCGACATCATTGCTAAGCTGTGCGACTCCCAGTTGGTCGCCTTGGCGACCGATATCGCTAGAATCGGCTCCCTGAGTCCGCTGGAGATCCTTGGTGTCATCGAATACGATGGACTGCCAAGTCACTACGTGTCCGTGGAGGGAAATCGTCGCACATGCGCGCTGCTGCTACTTTCAGATCCGAGCCGTGCGCCATCGGAGTACCGGGAAATTTTCCGGAAATTAGCCAAGGAAGGCAATATTCCGCGAGAACTGCGGGTTTTTGTCTTTCCGGACCGGGCGAGCGCTCAACCGTGGATCGATCGACGCCATCTTGGCGCACAGGGGGGCATTGGCACGCGTGAATGGGATTCTGATGCCAAGGCTCGCGCCGCTAAGCGGACTGCAGCCAAAACAACGGCTAAGGCCGATGTTCTGGCTCTGGCCGTTCGGGATCGCCTCGTTGAAGTGGGCCTTCTGGATGCACAACAGCGCGTGATGGTCAGTATCACGACACTTTCGCGCTATCTCAACAACACTAGCCGTCGAGCGATACTGGGGCTCAAAGGTGTCGATGAGGAGGGGCGCCTGATCTATACCCACGCCCCTTCCGAAGTGGATCAAACCTTGCTCCAGATGGTGCTGGACAGTCTTCCGACACCCGACAGAAAGCAAGCCCCAGTGCATTCACGCTCGAACGCCGCCGAACGAGATGCATACGTACAGCGCCTAGCGGCGAGCGGAAGAGTCCCCGTCACCCCCCTGGCACAGCCAGCGACACCCGCGTTCGCGTCTTCGCCGGCCGCCCAACCGAAGGGGGCCGCGCCTAGAGCGCGAAGCTCAGCCAATCCGGCGAACCGAAACAAGCTGATGCAGTCGAGCTTTTCGGTGAAGTCCAAGGACAAGACGCTGTTACGTCTGCGTAGTGAGATGTTGGGCTTGCCGATCGATGAACATGAGTTCGCAGCAAACTATTTGCTGCGGGCATTCGTGGAGCGTGTGTTGGTTCTGTACTATCGGCGAAATGATCCCAAGCGTCCGGACGTGAGCGACTTCGAGATGGCCCAAGCCTGTGCAGCAGACGCAAAAGCAGAAAGTGCACCGCGCAAGGTGCTGCAAGTCCTGAACCAGAACGCCTCCAAAACGGCTATTGCTCATAGCATGCACACGCTCGGCACTGCGGTGCACCTTGGGACGATACCCGTACGTCGCCACTTGGTGGCTGCATTCGACACATGGGAGCCGGCTCTCAAATACATGCTCGACGCCATGTAGACCGCTAATTGCGCTGGCCAGCCGCCGACATAATTGATATGGTGTCGAACTATGCCTACAACAGACTCTCCCCTGCGTTATCCCGGGGGCAAGACACAACTTACCCCGTTCGTCCTTGACCTTGCAAAAGCCAACGATGTCTTGCGCGGCGTTTATGCGGAACCGTTCGCTGGTGGGGCGGGCATTGCATGGCGGCTGCTGCTGAATGGCGACATGACAGAGGTATGGCTAAACGATATCGACCCGGCCATTTCTGCATTCTGGCACGCCGTCGTGCACGAGCCAGACCCACTGTGCGAAAAGATTCTCAAGACCAAGATCACGATCCCGGAGTGGCAAAAGCAGCGTGCCATCCTTTTCGACGCCACAGCCGATGTTCAGGCACTCGCATTTGCCACGCTGTTCTTGAACCGAACAAACCGGTCCGGCATACTGAAAGGCGGAGTGATCGGTGGCAAGAACCAAACCGGCAATTATGCGCTCGACTGCCGATTTAACCGCGCCGAGTTGATCCAGAAGATACAGCGCATTCACACATACAAAGAGGTCATCCACCTCAGTCAATTTGACGCGGAACGATGCCTCAGAGACTGGAGCAAACGTTTGCCCAAGCGAGCGCTGCTCAACATCGATCCTCCGTATTATGCGCAAGGCAAAGACTTGTACTTGAGCTTCTATGAGCCAACCGATCATGCCCGACTCGCAAAGCTTGTCCGCGGCTTGCAGTGTCCGTGGATGTTGACGTATGACGACGTGCCCGAAATAGAGGCTTTGTACGATGGTATGCCCATCTATCGGAAAGGCCTAACGTACTACGCCCAAGTCAAGCGCAAAGCCTCCGAACTATTGGTCCTGTCGAAGAAGCTTGTCGTGCCTGCTGGCCTTGTGACGTGTGACAGGGCCTGAAGCGGTGGCTTGTGATGCACGCCCGTCTTGTAACCATCATGCTGGCGGTTCGCCTATCAACGGATACGGGGCATATCCGATAGCGCGGGTCAGCGTCAGTTCATTGCTATAGCGGACGCCCATCGAATATATGGTATTCGTAGTGGCCGCTCCTGGCCCGGCAGAGGCCAGTTTCAGGCCTCCAGATTTGTGACTGCCGTTCGACAAGAGTCATTGAATAGACCGCAACGAAATCCTTGTCGACGATAACCTGCAGAAGCAACGCAAGAGTTGCTTCGGCGCCTAGGCCATACGTTGACCCAGGTGGCAGGCGCAGGGTCTACCGTGTGAATAGAAGGAGCATTAGCCAACATCGTGCCAAAGCGCAATCACTCACACCGATTAGCCGAAATCTGTGCCCCCGTCCTCTGAACTGCCTCCGCCGCCCGCTGTGCCTCCGCTGCATCGCCGCGCGCCATCGCGCGCTCCGACCAAGCCAGGTTTGCCGTGTATGTTTGCCGAAGGGAAGGGCAGACAATGCTGGATGCCAACCGCTTGGCAGATTGCTGGTCCCCAATCACGAACGGCTGCGCACGATCCTCGGCGTTGAGCTGCCCGATGGATTTGCGAGTCAGTTCTGTCTTGGCGCTGTCCGGACAAGGTGAATCCTGGAGCGTGACCTTCCCTGCGGGACTTCGGCATTGATAGATGGTCTGGGCCTGAACGCCCGTGCCGATCACGATCAGCAGCAACAGTAGCGGTATCCGCATCGTAATCCTCCCGAGGGGGATTCTAGCGTGGGCCTGGCGGAACCGGATCAAACGCAATGCTCTCGTTCACCCAACCATCCACCCCATTCTCACAGCGCATCCTCGATGACACATTGATGTCCTTCCCATACTGCTGCACCAGTTTGCATTTGGTACCGGGAGCGAGAACCGCGATTGGTTTCTCACCAACAAGCGCAGATGAGGGCACATCGACAATATCCTTATACACAGGGACATGCGTGATGACTGTGTAGGTTTTCCAGTCCAGCCACGCATACCCGGTTGCCGACATCGCGGCGAAGAACGTAAATGCGAGAACCGGGACAGCAACGAACAGGATGCGGAGCCTCATTCCCTAGAGCCCGAAAAGGCTGCGCTTCTTGCGAGGCGTTGCTTGCACTGGTGGCTTTGCTTCCCTGCCCTCAACATATGGCTTCACGGTGTACTTGTATTCTTTTATGAAACGGTTCGATTTGCGGAGCATTGCTAGCAGTTCGGCTGGTGTCGACGGCGTTGGAAGCCCGCGTGGGTCATATCCGTGAATTCCAACCAATTCCAGGACATCGGCGATGTTGGAGGAGCAGGAGTTGGAGAAGATGCTGTACTTCGACGACACGGCTACCCGATGTTCCAACTCTTTACGGATGATGTCTTCCTCTCGGGGAGATATCCACATCTCCACGCCTATGACCTCGCGGTAGCTGCGATTGCTCCGCAAGTAGTCCTGCCATCGTCCCCTCATATACTTCTTGTGAGCACGGCTGTAGACCATGTCGTCGGAGCGGAATGCAATTGAGGCGTGCCCGAATTGAGAGCCTTCCGATATAAGGCGGCTGTCAAATATGGCAACTTCGATGTAATTGCGGTCGACGGTGACAGGCTTCTCAGCGGTGGATTGGACTGACGTCGTTGAGCGTTGTGCGACCTTGACCAAGGTCTTGCCATTCGGGGCCTTAAGCGTATTGGTCACTGTCAACCCTCAAGGAAGATGGAGACGTTTTCGGCGCTAGCTATTGCGGCCAGCAGGTGCGTCCGTCCTTCAGCGTCGGTGGTGCCATGCTCAATCTTGCCGGAGCCGCGCTGAATAGCATAGGCTGCGTTTCGAATGGGTTCCCCGGTTTCGGCATCTTTCAGAACGTAGCGTTCGTTGTAGCCACTGTCTCGGCGTTGATCAGACCCAGAAGACGCCGATGCGTATCTTTCGTGGACGGCGGGGCGACCGGAACCGTCGTCTATGTCGACTTGTATCGTGAACGTGCTTTGTGAGGGAAGTACCACCGGGCTTTCCGGGCACTTGCAGTGCACTCGTGCGCCTTCGACAAGGATTGTCTTTCCCATAAGCGTAAAGCGTGGATGGCAGTCATTGAAGACTGGGCCGCCTTTCCCGCAAGCCGGACATGTTGCAAAATCGCCTTCCACGGCGAATTGCCTGCCATCGTGAGTCGAGGTGCCGGTGCCTGTCAGTGTTCCTTTGGTACTTGTATCATCCCCATTTCTCAATGCGCGTCGCATATCAGTCATATTGTTTCCTCGCTGCTATTTTGGCTATGCCAGTGATCGTATCGAGGGCGCTGATGGGTAAGAATAGTGGTTTTATTGGGCGTTAAAGTATGCCGTACCTTGGGTACTTCGGCTGAGCACAGAAAGTTAATTTACATGATAAGTATTGAAATGTCTTTCAGATTTTTCTTGATATAGATAAATTAATTGATTAATTTTATGAGAATGAGGCGTAGGAAGATTCCTGTCTTCAGCGGGGTTGAGTTGCTCCAGCCTTGTTGGCATGTTTGACCGACAGTCTCAGACTGTGGTCCAACAGCCGATCTCCAAGACTCAACCAAACACTACCCCCGACCGCCGGATGTATTGCAGGAAATCCACGCATGAAACCGCCACTTCCGGCATCGCACATATGGACGGAATCTTCCGCTTTGACGGGACATCGGGCGGTAGATTCTGAATCGCCTCGTTGCTGACCAGTTCATACCCATATGCCCGGGCAGTTGCGATGATCAGCAGATCATTCTCACCGACGCCTTTGGGATGATATGCATCTCCCGCAATGCCAAGCAGCCTCTTGATGCGCATCGCATCTTGCACAATGGCATTCGTGACCTCTAGCCTCTCAAGGTTCGCCTGAAGGAGCCAGTCACTACAATCCGGTGTTCCCGCGCTGACCTCGACATACGCTACGCCGGGCATCATCAAGCGCCTCGCATTGACCTCGCTCGCGATCCAGCCCCACAAGCCGGGAAATTGCTCAACCGGATAGTTGTCCCACGCGTAGATCATTGACGAGGCGTCAAACACCTGCATAGAAGCGTTCCAACTGATGCAGGTCTTTGATCTTGAGTCCGTCCAGGTAGCCGCTCGCCTTTGCGAGGGTGATTTGCCTGTTGTTGACGGCGTCCAATACCGTCCGCACAAACTTGTCTCCAAAGATGTGCGTGGGCTCCCGATGGCGGTACGCGCGGCTGCCACCGTCCAGGTTGGGCAGCGGTTGTTCGGCTCTCCAATGGCGGTAGGACGCGTATTGCAGTTGCGTGATTCTTCCCGCGTCCAGCAAACGCCTGAGAATGACTTCCGTGCTCACGCCCCATTGACGCGCTTGGGGCTTGAGCCATTCGTCAAAGCCGGCGGGGTCATTGGGGCGCTCGGGGTCGCTGATGTTCTGGAGGAATCCGTGCGGGACAAGCAACTGCCCGGCAAATGCATTGGCTTCGCGCTCGTGCCCGCGGTGCGACTGCATATCGGCTTCGTCGTCGATCGAGCTGCTTCGATGCAACAGGAGATGGCCAAGCTCGTGCATCAACGTGAACGACTGCTGCGATTCCCAGGGCAGCTTCTTGACCACGATCACCGGGCAAGCCGGTTCGTAGATGCTGAAGCCCAGGATCGGGCTCTCTTTCGCGATCTGCCACTTGCCGTTGTAGCCGTTGCTGCGGAATACCAGGATGCCGCGTGCTTCTATGGCGGCTCTGTAGCTATCGAAGGTATTGCCGTCCGCCAGTCCCAGCCATCTGCGCGCTATCCGCGCTGCCTCGACCGGGTCTTGGCGTGGAAGCCGGGGTGGATTGAACGCGGGAAAGGCTTCGCCCTCAAGGTCTTCGCGAAGACTCATGTAGATGGCGCGCTGTTTTTCCACCCGCTCGATCAACACCTTGAGCTTGGCGCTGAGCTCGGGCTTCTGGTTGGCCAGCGTGCGAAACGCCGGCGTGTGCACTTGCACCGCATCGACCGGGCCCTGCTCGAGAAAGAAGAGGGCGCCACGGCCGAAGACGGCCGCCATCTTGCTCAACTGTGCAAACGTCAGGCCGCCTTCGCCTGCCAGCACGTGCGCCATAGTGGCTGGCGAAATGCCGGCGGCGAGCGCAAGTTCCTCTGGCGTCGTACCGTGGTCGGTACAGCACCATAGGATGCGTTCGGGGTTGATCGACTGTATGCGTTCCATCGCGTTCGATTATAAGAGGGAACGCGGCCACGGGGCGACGCCACTTTTGGTTAGCGGAAGCCCCGAGGCACTACCCCCGCGATGCCTTCAAGGCCAGCGCCCCGTCGCCCAGCAGCGCCACGACCAGTGCCGCCACCGCCAGGAACACCGGATACTCCCACCCGCCATGCGGGTTGGTGAAGCTCCAGCCGTTGCCGAAGTGGACGGTGGCGGCGCCGAACAGCTCTGCGGCGGCCACGGCGGCTACCCAGCGCGAGAACACGCCAAGGATGAGCAGCGCGCCGCCGGCGATCTCGAAGGCGATGATGGGATAGGCGAGGAAGCCGGGGAAGCCCACGGACTGGAAGAAGCTGGCGGTGCCGGCGGGGGTGAAGACCAGCAGCTTGGTCAGTCCGTGCGCGATGAACATGATGCCGAGGGCGAGGCGTAGCGCGAGGGCGGCGTAGGGGGCGGTGCGGTTGTCGATCATGATGGGGGCTCCGTTGATGGGGTTCGGTCGGGGTTGTCAGTCGAGGTTGAGGGTGTGGTCCAGCCATTGCACGAAATCCGCGATTTCCTCGCGGGCCAGTTCATGGCCCATGTCGTAGAGGCGGGTCTGGCGGCGCACGCCGAGGCGGTCGAGCTGGGCGTCGGCGCGCTCTGCCCAGAACGGGGGCAGCTTGTCGTCGCGGCGGCCGTGGGCGATGAACGCGCTGAGCGTGCGCAGGGCTTCGGGCGGGGCGATGCGCGGCTCGAGTTCGGGCAGGATGCGGCCGCTGAGCAGGCCGAAGCCGCTGACTTTCTGCGGCGCGCTGAGCGCGGCGCTGGCGCTGACGATGCCGCCCTGGCTGAAGCCGGCGATGACGGTGGGCAGCGCGGGCTGGGCGTCGAGAAAGCGCAGCACGCGCTCGCGGCTGGCTTCGGCTTGCGCGGCTTCGATGACGGGGCCGCCGGCGGTGAAGCTGACGTGGAACCACGCGAAGGCGAACGGGCCCATGCGCAGCGGCGCGCGCAGCAGCAGGACTTCCAGGCCGGCGGGCCAGTGGTGTTCCAGCCCGGCGAAGTTGGATTCGTTGCCGCCCACGCCATGCAGCAGCACCAGCCGCGCGCGCGGCGCCTGGGGCTGGCGCGCGCGGCGGTAGTGCAGGCCGGAGCAGGGTTCGAATTCGAGGGCGGCGGGCAGGTCAGTCTGGCTCATGCCGTCACCTCTTGTTGTGCGGGTTGCGCGCGTTGCGTCCGTGCCTGCGGGCTGTCGAAGAGATAGCTGTCCATCGCCAGCACGCCATGGACGACGCCGCCTGCGAGCACGCGCAGCGCGTAGTCTTCGCCGGCGGCGCCGAGCGCGATGAACAGCGGCAGGAAGTGTTCGTCGGTCGGATGCGCGCGCTCGGCGTCGGGCGCGAGGTCGCGGTATGCCAGCAGCTTGCCGATCTGCCCGCGGCGCAGCGTCTCGGCGGTCCAGCGGGCGAACTCGACCACGTATTCGGCCGCGCCCGGCGCGGCGCCGCGGAACTCGTACAGGTTGTGCGTGAGGCTGCCCGATGCCACGATCAGCACGCCTTGCTCGCGCAGCGGCCGCAGCGCCTGGCCGAAGCGCACCGCGTCGGCGGGCGTCAGCGGCGCGGGCAGCGAGACCTGCACGACCGGCACGTCGGCCGCGGGCAGCAGGTGCAGCAGCGGCACCCAGGCGCCGTGGTCGAGCCCGCGCTGCGGGTCGGGCGTGGCGGGCCAGCCGGCGGCGCCGAGCAGCGACTGGATCTGCGCGGCCAGCGCGGGCTGGCCCGGCGCGGGATATTGCAGCCGGTACAGCGCTTCGGGGAAGCCGCCGAAGTCATGGATGGTGGCCGGGGCCTGGCTGGTGCCGATGCGCACGCCGCCGCGCGTGCGCCAGTGCGGCGAGATCACGACCACGGCGCTCGGGCGCGGCAGCGCCTGGCCGAGCGCGGCGAGGCTGGCGCCGGCCTCGCCGGGTTCGACGGCGAACGTGGGCGCGCCGTGGGAGACAAAGAGAACGGGAGAGAGAATGGGAGAGGGGGCGGGTGAAGGATTGGGCATGACGGGTCTCGCTTGCGGGTTCATTTCCGGATCCAGGCGGGCGCGATCGACGTGCCCAGCCCGGCGCCATAGCCGAGGTAGATGTTCAGGCCCGCCAGCGGCTCCAGGTAGCGCGCGTTGACGAGGCCGCCGGCGTCGACGGTCTCGAAGCCCAGGCTGTGCGCGAGCGCGATGGCGGTCTGCCTGGCGCGCTCGCTGTCGCTGGCGACGAACACGCTGGCGCGCCGGTCGCCGGCGAACACCGGGCCGTCGGCCAGCACCTGCGCGAACAGTGTGTTGAAGGCCTTGGCCACCTGCGCGCCGGGCAGCGCCCGGGCGATTTCCTCGGCGGCGCTGGTGGTGTGGCCGATGGTCAGGCCCATGTAGTCGGGCGTGAGCGGGTTGGTGATGTCGATGACCACCTTGCCGGACAGATCGCCCAGGCTGCGCAGCGCGGCGGCGGCGTCCGCGTAGGCGGTGGCGACGATGACGACTTCGCTGCCGGCCGCGGCCTGGGCGGCGGGGCGGGCCTCGACGTTGGGGAACTGGCTGGCCAGCGCCTGCGCCTTGGCCAGGTCGCGGCCGGTGATGCGCACGGTGTGGCCTGCCTGGCTGAGCTGGCGCGCGAAGGCGGAACCCATGTTGCCGGTGCCGATGAGGGTGATGTGCATGGTTGCCTCTATAAAACGGTGGGAAGGTGATTCCGAGTTTATAGATTCAATTGCAGGGATAAAGATGGTCTAATGCGACAAATCATCCCGATAAATGAGACAAAAGAGAAATGGATCGCGCCCTCGAGATGCAGGTGTTCTGCACGGTGGTGGACAAAGGCAGCTTCATTGCCGCCACGGAGCCGCTGGCCATGTCCAAGGCGGCGGTGTCGCGCTACGTGAACGCGCTGGAGGCGCGGCTCGGCGTGCGGCTGCTGCACCGGACCACGCGGCGGCTGTCGCTGACCGAGGAGGGGCGGATCTTCTATCAGCAGGCGCGCGACGTGCTGGCGCTGATGGACGCCGCCGAGGGCGCGGCGGCGTCCGGCTCGGAGGAGCCGGCGGGCGTGCTGCGCATCAATGCGCCGCTGAGCTTCGGCATCGAGCACCTCGCGCCGCTGTGGGCGGGCTTCATGCACGCGCACCCGAAGATCGAGCTCGACATCAGCCTCAACGACCGCGTGGTCGATCTGGTGGAGGAGGGCTTCGACGTGGCGGTGCGCATCGCGCGCATGGAGGACTCGTCACTGGTGGGCCGCCGCCTGGCCAGCACGCGCATGCGCCTGTGCGCGGCGCCGGCGTACCTGGCCAGGCATGCGCCGCTGGCCCGGCCGGCGGACCTGCTGGCGCACAAGGTGATCGCGTACAGCCACTTCGCCTCGCGCAACGAATGGACCTTCACCGGCCCGCAGGGCGACGTCACCGTGCAGACGCAGCCGGCGGTACGCTGCAACAACGGCGACACGTGCCGCGCCATCGGCCTGAGCGGCGGCGGCATCCTGCTGCAGCCGAGCTTCATGCTGTTCGAGGACATCCGGCGCGGCGACCTCGTGGAAATCCTGCCGGGGTACCGCGCGGTCGAGCTCGGCATCTATGCCGTGTACCCGTCGCGCAAGCACCTGCCGCCCAAGGTGCGGGCGCTGATCAACTACCTCGTGGAGTGCTTCGCGGACGTCCGCTGGGACGACTGACCCGGCCCGCCGGTGCCGCGGCGGCGCCGCATCGACTAAGCTGTACTGTGACCATGGCGTCGCCCGCCGCCGACGCGCCGCGCCTGCCGCGGCCAGCCCGATCCGACCACGCCGGGAGCCGATCATCAAGATCCGACACTTGCGCTATTTCGTGAAGATCGTCGAGGCCGGGAGCTTCTCGCGCGCCGCGGCGACGGTGTTCGTCGCGCAGCCCACGCTCAGCCTGCAGATGGCGGAGCTGGAGGCGGAGCTCGGCGTCACGCTGCTGCAACGCAGCGCGCGCGGCGTGCGGCCCACGGCCGCGGGCGAGGCGCTGTACCGGGAGGCCACGCAGATCCTGCGGCATATCGAGCGGCTGCCCGACATCGTGCGCTTTACCGGCGACGAGGTGGCGGGCGCCGTGCGGCTGGGTGTGTCGTCGTCGCTGGCGCCGGTGCTGGCCGGCCCGTTCATGAAGGCGTGCAAGGCGGCGCTGCCGAAGGTCAGCCTTAATTTCATGACGGAGGACAGCGCCACGCTGTCCGCGCGCACGGTGGCCGGCCAGCTCGACCTGGCCGTGGTGCTGGAGGCCGAGCCCACGCCGGGGCTGCTGCGGCATGGCCTGTTCCGCCAGCGCCTTTACCTCGTCACGCGCAAGCAGGCGGCGCCCGCGCCGGGCGTGGTCACGCTGCGCCACGTGGCGCAGGAGCCGCTCATCCTGCCCGGTGCGCCCAACGCCACGCGCACGCTGATCGACGCCGGCTTTGCCGCCGCCGGCGTGGCGCCCAACGTGGTGGCCGAGGCCAACCTGATGTGGGGCCTGCTGTCGGCGGTCCATTCGGGCGTGGCCGCCACCATCCTGCCGCTCGGCGATTTCTCCGCGGCGCCCGGCCACGAGGGCTTCGCCGCCACGCCGGTGGAGCCGCCGCTGTACCAGACGGCCTATATCGTCTTCTCGCAGGCCGGCGGCCTGCCGCGCGCGGCCGAAGTCGTGCGCCGCCTGTTCGAGTCCTTCATCGACGAGCTGCTGGGCGCCGGCCCGCCGGCCGGCATGGAGCGCATCGCGCCCGGCGGCGAGCCATAGCGGGCGGCAATGGCCGTATTGCAAACCGGTATTTCTGCTTGCGCCCGGCTTCGACCACAGTATGTTCATCGCCAGGGCAGCCGCCGATGGCGCTTTCATCGCCTCCAACCTGATGGACATACCGCCATGATCCAGACCGCCCAGACTGCCCCGCCCGCCCCGACAGTGATCCAGCACGTGCTTTCGCGGCTCGCCGACCTCGGCGTCGCCGACGTCTTCGGCGTGCCTGGCGACTATTCGTTCGCGGTCAGCGACGCGATCTGCCACCACGACCGCATGCGCTGGATCGGCTGCTGCAACGAGCTCAACGCGGCCTATGCGGCCGACGGCTACGCGCGCATCAAGGGCGTGGGCGCCGTGTGCACGACCTACGGCGTGGGCGAGCTGAGCGCCATCAACGGCATTGCCGGCGCCTATGCCGAGCACCTGCCGGTGTTCCACCTCGTCGGCATGCCGGACATGGCCACGCAGGGCGCGCGCGCGCTGATGCACCACACGCTGGGCAACGGCGAGTACGACCTGTACCGGCGCATGAGCGAGCCGGTGGTGTGCGCGCACGCGGTGATGACGCCGCACAACGTGGCCTACGAGACCGAGCGGCTGATCGCCGAGGCGCTCTACCACCGCCGTCCGGTCTACATGGCGTTCCCGGCCAACCTCGCCAACCAGCCGGTGCAGGGCGCGTGCGAGCCGTTCGCGCCGGCGCGCAGCGATCCGGCCACGCTGGAGGCCGCCGCGCAGGCCATTGCCGGCGCGCTTGGCGCGGCCGGGCATGCCTGCATGCTGCCGGGCATCCTGGCGGTGCGCGCCGGCGCGCGCGAGGCCTTGCGCCGCTTCGCCGACGCGTCCGGCCTGCCGTTCGCCACCATGTTCATGGCCAAGTCGGTGCTCGACGAGCAGCAGCCGGCGTATGCCGGCATGTACTGCGGCGAGCTGATGAACCCGGAGGTGCAGCGCTTCGTCGAGGGCGCGGATTGCGTGCTGATCGTCGGCTCGCCGCTGACCGACTTCAACACCGGCGCCTTCACCGCGCACCTGGACCCGATGCGCACCATCACCATCGGCCACCACCGCGCCACGGTCAGGGGCAAGGTCTTCGACGGCGTGGAGCTGGGCGAGCTGCTGCTGGCGCTGGCCGGCCGCCTGCCGCGCCGCGCCTGGCCGATGCCCGCCGCCGCCGCGCCGCAAGCGCCGGCCGGCAGCGGCGGCGACGCCATCGACGCCGCCGCGCTCTATCCGCGGCTGGCGCAATGCATCCGGCCCGACGACCTGGTCATCGCGGAGACCGGCACGGTGTCGATGGGGCTGGCGTTCGGCCGCCTGCCGCGCGGCGCCACCTTCCACAACCAGACGCTGTGGGGCTCGATCGGCTGGGCCACGCCCGCGGCGCTCGGCGCGGCCGTGGCGGCGCCGCAGCGGCGCGTGCTGCTGTTTACCGGCGAGGGCGCGCACCAGCTCACGGCGCAGGAGATCAGCCAGTTCGGGCGGCTCGGGCTGCGCCCGCTGGTGTTCGTCCTCAACAATGGCGGCTACCTGATCGAGCGGCTGCTGTGCGCGGAGCCGGACATCGCCTACAACGACGTCGCGCCGTGGCGCTACAGCGCGCTGCCCCATGCGCTCGGCTGCGACGGCTGGGTGACCGCCCGCGCCACCACCTGCGGCGAGCTGGACGACGCGCTGGCCACGGCGCAGCAGGCCGCCTCCGGCGCCTACATCGAGGTGGTGACCGACGCCTACGCGGCATCGCCGCTGGCGCAGCAACTCGGCGACGCGCTGAAGGCGCTGCGCGCGGCGCACTGAGCGCCACCGGACGCCACCTAGCCACCCCTTATCACCAAGCGGTCCGGCGCCTCCGCGGCGCCGGCCTGGCCCGCCTTCGCACCCGAGAAAGAGGAACCGACATGTCCCGCCATCCGATCAGCCACCCAATCAGCCACCCAATCGGCCACCAAATCAGCGACCGGAACACCGACGAAATCGCCGACGAAATCGCCAACGAAATCACCGGAGAAATCGCCAACGAGGCAGCCGTCTGCAAGGCGCTCACGGTCAACCACATCGCCATTTCGGTCAGCGACCTGCAACGCTCCAGGCAGTGGTATTGCCGGATGTTCGGCCTGCGCGTGATCCAGGAGTCCGAGCAGAGCGTGCTGCTGGGCTTCGGCGACAGCATGCTGGTGCTGCGGCCCGATCCGCGCCCGGGCACCATCTCGCACTTCATGTTCGGCATCGACCGCTTCGACGCGGCCAGCCTGGCGGCGCGGCTGCGCGCGCAGGGGCTGGACCCGCAGGCGGATTCGGACAGCTTCCACGTGCGCGACCCGGACGGCCTCAACGTCCAGGTGGGCGACAAGGGCCTCGGCTTGTCCGAGGGCATCGTCGAGAACGGCTTCCGGATGCGGTGAGCGCCATGACGATACCTGATCAGGCACAGCGCGGCGCGCCCGGGCAGCCCGGCTCCGGCGCGCGGATGTGGGCGGCGGCGTGGATCGTCGCCACCGTCTTCATGCTCTCCAACACGCCGACGCCGCTCTACGTGCACTGGCAGCAGCGCATGGGTTTCTCGTCCGGCATGCTGACGGTGATTTTCGCGGCCTACGTGGCGGGCATGCTGCTGACGCTGCTGGTGGCCGGGCAGGTGTCGGACCGGCACGGGCGCCGGGTGGTGCTGGCGCCGGGCATGGCGGCGGCCATCGTGGCGTGCGCGCTGTTCGCCACCGCGTCGTCGGTGGCGGCGCTGGTGGTGGCGCGGCTGCTTACCGGCATGGCGGTCGCGGCGGCGGTGTCCGCCGGCATCTCGGCGGTGGCCGAGCAGGGCGGCCCGGCGCGCGAGCGGCAGGCGTCGCTGGCGGCGTCGGTGGCGATGGTGACGGGCGCCGCGCTCGGGCCGATGCTCGCCGGGGTGATCGGCTTTCTCGCCGTGGATACGGTGCCCTGGGTATTCGCGGTCGCCGGCGCGCTGGTGGCGAGCGCGCTGCTGCTGGTCTGCGTGCTGCCGCTGGCGGGGGCGGGGGCGGGCAAGCTATCCGCGCCGGCGCCGGCGCCCGCGGCGGCGTTCCGCCTGCGGCTGCCCACCGTCGCGCCGGAGTATCGCCGCTTCCTCGCGTGGGGCATCGCCGTGTATGCGCCGGCGCTGGCCGGCGCGGCCTTCGTGCTCTCGCTGGCGCCGTCGCTGCTGGCCGCCTTGCGCGGCACGCACGATCCGCTGATCGCCGGCGGCATGGTGTGCGCGATGTTCGTGGCCGCCACCGTGATCCAGTTCCCGGTGCGCGGGCTGGCGGTGCGCACCATGCTGCTGGCCGGGGCGCTGGCCACGGTGGCGGCGGTGTCGTGCCTGGCGCTGGCCGCGTACCTGGAGATGGCGCCGCTGGTCATCGCCGCGGCGCTGCTGATGGGCACGGCGCTGGGGCTCGGGCAGCTGGGCGGGCTGACGCTGATCGGCACGCACGTGCCCGACGCCCAGCGCGCCGAGGCCAACGCGGCCTTGAACATGGCTGGCTATTTCCCGGCCGGGCTGCTGCCGGTGGCGACCGGCTACCTGGTGGACGTGGTGGGCATCCATGCCGGCGCGGCGGTGTTCGCGGCGGTGCTGGGCGGCGCCGCGCTGCTGGGTGCCGGCTTCGTCGCCAGGACCTTGCCGGGCGGCGGCGCGGCCGCGCCGCGCGTGACCGCGCCAGTGCACTGAGCGCGGGCCGGGCGCTTGCGCCCGGCATCGGGCTGCGGCAAAATGCACGGCTTGCGGAGATGGCATGCCTCCCTTAACCGCCGACGGCAGCAACCTTGTCGGCTGATGATGCCTACGAGTTCCTGGACAGGGAAGTCGTAGGCTCGCGTCTGTGCGATCACCATGCGGCGTCCCGCCGTCCAGGTTTGTGTTCTGCGAATCTGGTCATCATGAAGAAAACATTCGTTCCGCCCGAGCCCCTGGCGATGCTGCCTTACCTGGGCCGCTGGCTCGTTCTCGCGTCCGCCGCCGGCGTGCTTGCCGGCACCGGCTCGGCCGCGCTCCTCGTCGCGCTGGACTGGGCCACGGCGACGCGCGTGTCGCACCCGTGGCTGCTGTGGCTGCTGCCATTCGCCGGCCTCGCGGTGGGGCTGGTCTATCACTACCTGGGGCAGTCGGTGGAAGGGGGCAACAACCTGCTCATCGACGAGATCCACGACCCCAGGCGCATCGTGCCCAAGCGCATGGCGCCGCTGATCCTCGCCGGCACCGTGGTCACGCACCTGTTCGGCGGCTCGGCGGGGCGCGAGGGCACCGCGGTGCAGATGGGCGGCAGCTTTGCCGACTACCTCACGCGGCTGTTCCGGCTCGGCGCGCCGGCGCGCCGCATCCTGCTGATGGCGGGCATCAGCGCGGGCTTTGCCTCGGTGTTCGGCACGCCGCTGGCCGGCGCGGTGTTCGGGCTGGAGGTGCTGGCGATCGGGCGGCTGCGCTATGACGCCATCCTGCCGTGCTTCGTGGCCGCCATCGTGGGCGACCTGGTCCCGCCGCTGCTCGGCGTGCATCACACGGTGTACGCGGTGCCGTTCGTGCCGCATCCCGGCCCGCTGACGCTGGGCGCGATGGTGCTGGCGGGCATCGTCTTCGGCGTGGCCGGCATGACGTTCGCCGAGGCCACGCACCGCCTGTCGCGCGCGCTCAAGCGCCGCATCGCCTTCGGCCCGCTGCGGCCTTTCCTGGGCGGCGCCGTGGTCGCGGCGGCGGCCATGCTGATCGGCACCGACAAATATCTGGGGCTGGGCATCCCGACCATCGTGGCGGCGTTCCAGGGGCCGCTGCCGGCCTACGACTTCGCCGGCAAGATGGCGTTCACGGTGGCGACGCTGGCCTCGGGCTTCAAGGGCGGCGAGGTGACGCCGCTGTTCTACATCGGCGCCACGCTCGGCAACGCGCTGGCCTGCGTGCTGCCGCTGCCCGTGCCGCTGCTGGCCGGCGCGGGCTTCGTCGCGGTGTTCGCCGGCGCGGCCAACACGCCGATCGCCTCGACCATCATGGCGATGGAGCTGTTCGGCCCGGAGGTGGGCGTGTTCGCGGGCGTGGCGTGCGTGGTGAGCTATTTGTTCTCCGGCCACACCGGGATCTATCACGCGCAGCGCGTGGGCCAGGCCAAGCGCGCGCGCGTGCCGGAGGGGTTGCGGCTGTCGGAAGTGCCGGCTTTCCGGCGGGGTGAGCGGGACGCCGCGGAGAAACGCTGAGCGCGGCGCCCGCGCCCGCTCACTCGTCCCCGGCCCGGTCGCGCGCGGGCCGGCGCACGGCGCGCAGCTTGCCGCTGTCGCCGCCGCCGCAGTAGAACGTGCCGGCGCCGTCGGACTCGAGCCCGGACACGCCGGCGCCGGCCGGCATGTCGAGCTGTTCCAGCACCTCGCCGGTGTGCGGGTCGATGCGCCGCAGCTCGCCCTGCTCGGCTTCCCAGGTGCCGTGCCAGAGTTCGCCGTCGACCCAGGTGACGCCGGTGACGAAGCGGCTCGACGCGATGGTGCGCAGGACCGCGCCGGTCTCGGGGTCGACCTGGTGGATCTTGCGCTCGCGGTACTGGCCGACCCAGAGCATGCCTTCGGCCCAAGCCATGCCCGAGACGGCGCCGCCGCGGGGCGCCGGGATGGTGGCGAGCACGCGGCCGCTGCCCGGATCGATCTTCTGGATGCGGTCTTCGGCGATCTGGAACAGGTGCCGGCCGTCGAAGGCGGTGCCGGCGTGCGCGGCGACCGCGATGGCGCGCACGGTCTCGCCGCTGGCCGGGTCCAGCTCGTTGAGCTTGTCGCCGCTGGCGAACCAGACGTGGTGGCCGTCATAGGTGACGCCGGCGACGTGGCCGATGCCCGGGAAGGGGCCGTATTCGCGGAGGATTTCGGCTGCGGATCGTTTCATGTCTGCCTCATGGTCGCGCGGTGGTGGTGGAGTGCATCCTACTCACTCGGCAGCGGCGCGGGGAGTAACAAGGTCGTCGAGAATCCCGGCCCGGGCGGCGTCATCCAGCGCCGCGCGCGGCCGTGGCCGAACGGCTGCACCTTGCCGGCCGCGGCCAGCGCGTCGAGCGCGCGCTGCACGGTGCGCTGGCTGGCGCCGAGCGCGAGCGCCAGCGCGGAGCTGGACCACGACTCGCCGTCGGCGAGGCAGGCCAGCAGCGCGGCGTGCTTGTCTTCCACCGGCCGCGCCAGCAGCACCACCTCGCGCGCGCGGCGCGGCGAGAGCACGAAGCCCCGCGGCGTGGCGTCCACGCCGGCGAGCGCGCGCAGCAACGCGCGCAGGCGGCCGATTTCCACGCGCAGCCGCGCGCGGTGCGAGGCGTCGGCGTGCCGGGCGCGGAAGGCCAGGGCGATCAGCGTGTCGCGCGGCACGTCGGCGGGCCACGCCTCGGCCAGCGCGCGCGCCAGCGTGAACAGGACCGGGCGCGTGGCGAGGCAGACCACGTGGCCGGCGTCGCGCACCGCGTGGCGGCAGGCGTCCACCACCAGCACCGGCGATGCCAGCAGCGTTTCCACTTCGTCGAGCAGCACGGGCCGCGCCTGCCCGCGCGCGACCAGGCGCGCGGCGGGCGCGTCGAGCACGGCGCGGGCGTGCTCGACTTCCGCCGCCAGCGCGGGGATGCCGGCGTCGCGCGCGGCCAGCCGGGCGCGGGCCAGCGCCGCGCGCGCGGCCCGGGGCTGCAGGCGCCGCATCGCGATGCCCGCGGCGATCAGCTCGTGGGCCGCGCGCAGCGCGGGCGGCAACGGCGCGGGGTCGGGTGCGGCGTGCGTGGCAAGTGCGGAAAGCGCGTGGGCGGCTTCGTCGAGGCGGCCGATCAGCAGCAGGCGCCGGATGGCGAGATAGCGCGCATGCGCGGCGTTCACCGGGTCGCCGTGCGCGGCCAGCGTGGCGCGCGCCGCGTCGAGCGCCTTCGCGGGCCAGCCGAGGTCGCGCGCGGCCAGCGCGATCTCGGCCTCGGCCACCACGCAGCGGGCGCGCGCCACGGCTTCCCTGGGGCCGAAGGCGCGCGCGGCGCCGCGCACCAGCGCCCGGGCGCGCGCGAAATCGCCGAGCTGCGCCAGCGCGATGCCGCGCAGCGCGAGCGCCGGCGCGTCGTCGCGCAGGGCGACGCGGTTCAGCGCGCCGAGCGGATCGCCGGCGGCGAGCGCGCGCGCCGCCGCCGCGATCAGCGAGTCCATCGGAATCCCGCCACGCTTGTCACCCCCGCCGTTGGATGTCCGCGGCTAATCTAGCACACGGCCATCCGCCCGGCGCCGCGCCGCGCTCAGTGCGCCACCACCGGCGGCCCGCCGCCGCCGCCCTTGGCCGGGCGCGTGATCCAGATGAGCGGAATGATCAGCACGTAGATGGCGGCCGAGACGAAGAAGATGTCGTTGAGCCCCATCATCGCGGCCTGCGAGTTGACCGTGAAGTTGAACAGCGCGTGCGCGGAATCGGTGCCCAGGTGCAGCAGCGAATGCAGGGCGTCGATCTGGTGGTTGAACATCGGGTTGTCGATGCTGGCCTGCTCGGTCAGGCGCACGTGATGCAGCACGGTGCGGTTGTTCCATTCGTTGCCCGCGATCGACGTGCCGACCGCGCCGCAGAACACGCGCGCGAAGTTCGACAGGCCGGCCGCGTCCGGCAGCCGCTCGGGCGGCTGCCCGGACAGGATGATCGAGGTGAGCGGCACGAAGAAGAGCGCCATCGGGATGCCTTGCAGCAGCGTGGGCAGCACCAGGTGCCAGGTGTCGATGTCGGTCACGTAGTTGGTGCGCATGTAGAACACGACGGCGAAGCCGAGGAACGACAGCGTGGCGAGCACGCGCGCGTTGCCGGGCTTGAGCACGCGCCCGACCAGCGGCGACAGCAGCAGCGCGAAGATGCCCAGCGGCGCGGTGACGAGGCCGGCGTCGACGGAGCGGTAGTTGAGGAATTCCTGCATCCATTGCGGCAGCAGCACCAGGTTGCCGAAGAACACCGCATAGGCGATCGAGATGGCGATGGTGCCGCCGAAGAAGTTGCGCTGCGCGAACAGCCGCAGGTTGACGATGGGGTTTTCCTCGGTCAGCTCCCAGATGAGGAAGAGCAGGAACGTGAGCAGCGCGGTGATGCCGAGCACGACGATCACCGGCGAGTTGAACCAGTCCAGGTCCTTGCCCTTGTCGAGCATGACCTGCAGCGAGCCGACCCAGGCCACCAGCAGCCCCAGGCCGACGGCGTCGATGGGTGCCTTGCGCGTCGGTGTCTCGCGCTTGCGGTAGAGCATCCACGTGACGGTGGCGGCGAAGATGCCGACCGGGATGTTGATGTAGAAGATCCACGACCAGCTGTAGTTGTCGGTGATCCAGCCGCCCAGCACGGGGCCGGCGATGGGGCCCACGGTGGCGGTCATGCCCCACAGCGCGAGCGCGGTCGCGGCTTTCTGCTTTGGATAGGAGCCCAGCAGGATGGCCTGCGACATCGGGATCAGCGGGCCGGCCATGGCGCCTTGCAGCACGCGCGCGACCAGCAGCACGGGCAGGCTCGGCGCGATGGCGCATAGCCACGAGGCCAGCGTGAACAGCGCGATCGAGGCGACGAACAGCCGGATCTGGCCCACGCGCTGGGTGAGCCAGCCGGTGAGCGGGATCGACACGGCGTTGGCCGCGGCGAACACGGTGATGACCCAGGTGCCCTGGTCGACGGAGACGCCGAGGTTGCCGGAGATGGTCGGGATCGCGACGTTGGCGATCGAGGTGTCGAGCACGTTCATGAACGTGGCGAGCGCCACCGCGATCGTCGCGAGGACGAGCTGGCCGCCCTGCATCGGGGGAAGAGGTGCCTGAGCCTGAGCCATGGATTGAGCCTCGTGATGAGTCGTTCGGCGAACCGGCCGGCTTGCCCGCTGGCGGGACCGCGCTGGTGACGCTGCTGCTGCTGCTGCTGCTGCCGCTGTTGCCGCCGCCTACGCGGCCTGCGCCAGCTTCGTGGCCGCGCCCTTGCGCGGGGCGGCACGGCCGATGGCGGTGGCGGGGGTGGCGGGGGTGGCGGAGCGGGTCGCCGCGTTGGCCGCGACGATGCGCGCGATCTCCGCGTCGGCCTCGTCGCCGTATCTGGCGAACACGTCGGTCTGGTACGCGGTGGTGGCGGCGTTGCCGAGCTCGCTGCCGCTCTGGTCGTGGATGTCCACGTCCACGTGCATCGACAGCCCGATGCGCAGTGGATGCCGCTCCAGCTCCTTCGCGTCGAGCGCGACGCGCACCGGCAGCCGCTGCACCACCTTGATCCAGTTGCCGGTGGCGTTTTCCGCCGGCAGCAGCGAGAACGCCGAGCCGGTGCCGGCCGAGAAGCCGGCCACGCGGCCGTGGTACGTCACCGACGAGCCATAGGCGTCCGCCGTCAGCGTCACCGGCTGGCCGATGCGCATGTGCTGCAGGTGGACCTCCTTGAAGTTCGCGTCCACCCACACTTCCTGCAGCGGCACCACCGCCATCAGCGGCGTGCCCGGCTGCACGCGCTGGCCTACCTGCACCGAGCGCTGCGCCACGTAGCCCATCACCGGCGCCGGCAGCATGTTGCGGGCGTTGGCCAGGTACGCGTCGCGCACGCGCGCGGCGGCGGCCTGCACGTCGGGATGGCTGGCGATGGTGGTGTTGACCGTGAGCGCGCGGTTCGCCGCGAGCTGCTCGCGCGCGGCGTCGAGCGCGGCCTGCGCGCTCCTGACCGCGTCGCGCGCGTGGGAGATGTCTTCCTGCGAGACCGAGCCGGTCTGCGACACCGCCAGGCGCCGGCGCAGGTCGTCCTGCGCGCGCGCGAGGTCCGACTCGCGCACCGCCATCTGGGCGGCGAGCTGCGCGTCGTCGACGAACAGGCCGCGCACCTGGCGCACCGTCTGCGCCAGCGCGGCCTCGGTCTGCTCCAGCTTCACGCGCGCGTCGGCGGCGTCGAGCTCCACCAGCGGCTGGCCTTCGCGCACCGTCTGCGTGTTGTCGGCGCGCACCGCGATCACGGTGCCGGTCACCTGCGGGGTGATCTGCACCACGTTGCCGTTCACGTAGGCGTCGTCGGTGCTCTCGTGGTAGCGCGCCACCAGGAAGTAATACAGCCCGTAGGCCACCGCCGCGATCACGACGACGACCGCCAGCAGCACGATCAGCAGGCGGCGCGGGCCGTGCTGGGCTTCTGGCAGCGGATCCGCTGCCGGTTGTTGAGGTGAGGTGCTCATGGCTTTTGCTCCGGGTGCTTGTTCGGTCGGGTCTGGGTGACTGGTTCAGCGGGCGATGCCGTCTGCGTTCGCGGGCGCGGCCGGCGTGGCGGCGGACACGGTGAGCGGCGCTGGCGGGGAGGCCGGCGGCGACGATGCGGTGGCGCCGCCCGCCGGCGGCATCGCCAGCCCGGCGGCCTGCGCGTCGAAGCCGCCGCCCAGCGCGCGGATCAGCGTCATCTGCTGGTCGCGCCGCTGCATCGCCAGGTTCGTCACCGTCTGCTCCGCCGCGAGCCGTGCCTGGTCTGCCTGCAATACGTCGAGCTGCGGCGACAGCCCGGCCCGGTAGTTCACCACCGCGAGCTGGTAGGCCCGCGTGGAGGCGTCCAGCGCCTGCCTGGCATCGCCGAGCTGCCGGTCCGTCGAGCGGATCGACGACACCTGCGTGGCGACTTCCGACAGCGCGTTCACCAGGGTCTGGTCGTAGTGCGCCACGTCGGCGTCGAAGTCCGCGTAGCGTCCCTTGAGCTGCGCGCGCAGCGCCCCCGCGTCGAACAGCGGCAGGTGGATCGCCGGGCCGGCTTCGATCTGTCGGCTCGACGCCTGCAGGAAGCGGCCCCAGCCGAGCGCGTCGAGGCCGAGGCTGGCGGAGAGATTCACGTCGGGGAAAAACTCGGCCTTGGCTTCCTTCACGTCCTGCAGCGCGGCCTCCACCTGCCAGCGCGCCGCCACGATGTCCGGGCGGCGCGCGATCAGGTCGGCCGGCAGCGCGTCGGGCAGCGTGACCGGCGCGCCCGCGCCGAGCACCGGCTGCGCGATCTGCAGGCCGCGGTCCGGGCCCGCGCCCAGCAGCGCGCCCAACTGGTAGCGCACCACCTCGATCTGCCCGTCGAACTGGCTCAGCGTGGCGCGGCTGGTGGCCACGTCGCCGCGCGCGGTCTGCCGCTGCTGGTTGGTGTCCAGGCCCGCGGCGACGCGGTCTTCGGTGATCGCGCCGATCGCCACGCGGTTGTCGATCTCGCGCCGCGCGATGTCGCGCAGCGCGTAGAGCTGCGCGAGCTGGTTATAGGTGCGCGCCACCGTCGCGGCCAGCGTCACGCGCGCCTGCTGCAGGTCCGCCTGGGCGGCCTTCTGCTGCGAGACGGCCTGGGCCACCCGCGCGCGGTTCTTGCCCCACAGGTCCAGGTCCCAGGAAGCGCTCGCCAGCGTGTCGTACTCGCTGTACCAGACGCCGCCGAACGGCGGCGGCAGCAGGTTGGGCGAAAGCCGCAGGCGGTTCCATCCCGCGCTGCCCTGCACCTGCGGGTAGAGCGCCGCGCGCGACGAGTCGATATAGGAGCTGGCCTTGGCCAGCCGCGCCCCGGCTTCGGCGATGGTGGGATTGCCCTTGAGCGCCTCGGCCACGAGCCGCGGCAACTGCGGGTCGCCAAACTGCGCGGTCCAGTCGAGCGAGGGCCACTGGCCGCCCTCGGCCGGCAGGCTGCGCGCGGTGGCGTACTGCGCGGGCGTGGCGATCTGGCTGTCGCTGTGGATGCCGCCATAGTTCACGCAGCCGGCCAGCGCGAGCGCGGCGGCGGCCGCGGCCAGCGGCATGCGGACCGCCCGCGAGCCGGTCCGGCCCTGCATGGCGGGCGAACCGCGCAAGCGGCGCGCGACGGGGGGCTCGTCTTCGGTCGGGATCATGCGAGTGGCTCCATGCGGTGAACATCATCGGTGTGTGTTTCGCCGGCCCGTACCGTCATGTCCTTCGCTGAGCGAGCGATAACCTCGTGGCAAGAGTAGGCGGTCTCGCGCGACGCGGGTTTCGGTGCGGGGGCGTTTTTGCTTAGATGCACGCTGGCGCATGGGTGCGGGCGCGCGGGCCGCCGCGCGGCGCGCCGCGTCAGCGCGGACCCGCGCGTGGGGGCGACCGGGGCGCGTGATGGAAGGCGGGAAGGACCGGCGCAGGCGCGGGCGGGGATGTCAGCGAGAAAGCGCGGCGCCCGGGCGTGGCGCCGGGGGAAATGCGGATGCGGGGATCGGGGCATGGCGCCATGACGAAGCCGCCCGGCGCGAGGGCCGGGCTGTCATGCGTGCGCTCAGGGCCGCGCGAGCGGCGCCGGCGGCGGCTGTCGACGATCGACATCGCTTTCGTGAGCCAGTGGACCATCCCGGCGTGGCCGGGAGGGTCATGTTGCCAGGGGAGCCGTGGGTGGCGGCCGGCGTGGTACGCGCGTTACGCGCACCACTCGCACCGCTCGCACGACGTGCATGGCGCGCACGCGCGCCGTGCCGTCATGCGTTGAACGAGTCGTCGTCCAGGAAGTCGTCGGTGCCGAGGTCGTCCAGCCCGTTGTCGAGCCCGCCGTCGTTCTGGTTCTGCGACAAGCGGTCGTCGTTGTCGTAGTAGTTGTTGACGACGGTCTCGGTCGGCAGCGCCCCGGCGGCGGGCTGCCCGAGGAAGCCGCTGCCGCTGTTGTGGTGGAACAGGTTTTCGAGGCCCTGGAACAGGAATGCGCCACCGGCCACGCCGGCGGCCGTGGTGGCGATGCCGCCGAGCGCGCTGCCCAGGCCGCCGCTCAGGAAACCCGGCCGGGCAGCTTGTGCCGGCATGGCCGGCGGTTCGGGCGGCAGCGACGCGGGCGCGCTGGCCGGCGGGGGCATGACGGGACGCGCCACGGCGGGGCTGGCGTGCACGCCCCAGGCGTTTTCCGTATCGAGAAAGCGGTTGGCGCCGCCTGCCTGCGCGGCCTGCAGCTGGTTCTGGAGCGCGGCGATCTGGGTCTTGGCCGAGGCCAGCGCATGGTCGAGCAGCAGGGCGCGCTGGACCAGCAGGTAAGCGGCATCGGGCTGCCTGGCGACGGCGTCGGCGATCAGCGCCTCCGCCTGGGGATCCTTCGCGCCCGCGCGGGCTTGCGTCAACTGGGTCAGGAAGCCGTCCAGTGCTTGCATCTCTTGGGGGGTCATGGCACCACCTATCCGGGTTGTTGAGTGATCCCAGTCTAGGGGCCGAGACTTAAGCAAGACTTAAAACGACGGCGAAAACGACGGCGGTGTCGGGTGCCTGCCACGCCTCGCGGCGGCTGGCCGCTGCGGCGGGTGCCGCGGTGGCTGTTTCAGGCGTCGGTTCAGGCGTTCTGTCCGGGATGGCTGTTTCAGGACTTCTTCTTGGCGACGCCGTCGTTGCCGACGCGCGACTGCACCGCGCCGAACGGGGCGGCGGGGGCGGCGGGCTTCTTGGGCTGCTTCGGTTTCTTGGCTTCGCGGTTGCCGCGTAGTTGACTCTTGGCCATGGTGGTACTCCTGTGGAGTCTTGCATTGCTTGCCGGAGGGCCTATCCAGCATACGCCGTTAAGGCGCGGCAAAGGGGAATATCGGGAAATATCGCGCGGGGAATGCGGTTCGCCCTGCTTCCCGGCGGCATGGCGCTCGTCCGCGGGCGCCGGCGTTGCCGGGTCCGGTGTTCGGGGCGGGAGGGCCGTTCTGGCAAGATATGGCATTCACGCCCTCTGGAGCCACCGCATGCGCAACCTGGATTTCAGTTCCTGGCAGGGATTGCTTTCGACACTGTTCGGGCTGGCCGTGATCACCCTGATCGGGGTCGGCATACGCCTGCTCGCCATGCAGACGATCCAGCAGCGCCGCGAGCGCGAGAACCGCCAGATCAACGAGCGCCTGCGCACGCTCATTGCGGCTTACAAGACGCTGGGCGGGTCCTTCACCGGCAATCTCGCGGTGGATCCCACGCATCTGCGCGACCTGCTGCGCCAGGGCGAACCGGCCGCCGGGCGGGAGGAGGAGGAAGGGCCAGGAACGGCGGCGGTGGGCGAGCAACTCGTGGCGCAACGGCGCAGCGTCGACCGCACGCGGCGGATGCGCGACGCGGTGGAAGCGGCATTGTCCGACATCATCCTGCTGGGCACCGAGGAACAGGTGCGGCTGGCGGCGAAGGCCGCGGCCGAGCTGGTGGCGGGCCGCCCCACGCACACCGACGCGCTGGTGATTTCGCTGCGCGACTTTATCCGCCATGTGCTCGACCTGGAGCCGGTGCCCGCCGGTCTCCCGATCCCCAGGCAGGGCCCGGCGCGGCCGTCGGCGGCGCGCGGCAAGGGCGACGGCGGCGAAGCGAAACAGGGCGGCGCCAAGGGTGGCGGCGGTGGAGGCGGCGGCATGGGCATGGGCGGCGGCCTGGGCGGCGGCGGCCTGGGCGGCAGCCTTGGCGCGGACGACGAGCAGGAGCATCACCGCTAGGCCGCGCCGCGCCTTCCTTCGGCCGGCGGGCCCGCCCGCTCAGGCCGCCTCGGCGCCGCCGCCCGCCTCCAGGTCTTCATACTCCCCGGGGCCGTCCGGCCACGGCGTCAGGATTTCCACGCCGTCCGCCGTCACCGCCACCATGTGTTCCCATTGCGCGGAAAGCGAGTGGTCGCGGGTCACGACGGTCCAGCCGTCCGGCAGCTCTTTGACGTGCCGCTTGCCGGCGTTGATCATCGGCTCGATGGTAAACACCATGCCTTCCCTGAGGCGCAGCCCTTCGCCGCGGTTGCCGTAGTGGAGCACCTGCGGCTCGTCGTGATAGATCGTGCCGATGCCGTGCCCGCAGTATTCCCGCACCACGCTGAAGCCTTCGCGGTGCGCCACCGTCTGGATGGCGTGTCCCACGTCGCCCAGCGTCGCGCCGGGGCGCACCTGGCGGATGCCGGCGAGGAGGGCTTCGTAGGTGGTGCGCACCAGCTTGCGGGCCAGCGGCGCGGGCTCGCCGACGAAGTACATGCGGCTGGTGTCGCCGAACCAGCCGTCCTTGATGATGGCCACGTCGAGATTGACGATGTCGCCGGCCTTCAGCACCTTGGCGGCCGACGGAATGCCGTGGCAGACCACCTGGTTCACCGAGGTGCACAGCGTCTTCTGGTAGCCGTGATACCCGATGTTGGCGGGCGTCACCTTCAGCTCGTCGACGATGTAGTCGTGGCAGATGCGGTCCAGGTCCGCCGTGCTGGCGCCGGGCTTCACGTGGGGCGCGATCATGCGCAGCACGTCGGCGGCGAGCTTGCCGGCTTCGCGGGAGAGCGCGATCTCCGCCGGCGCTTTGATCGGCACGCCGCGTCTCATCGCGCGCCTCCGGCGGCGGCCAGCCGCGGGGCTTCGCCGGCCAGGATGGTGGCCAGGTCGAAGTGGCCGGCCTGCTCGGCGCGCATGAGCAACTGGCAGATCTCGGCATGGTTGAGCGCCGGGTTCAGCTCGGCCAGCATGCCGATGCGCATCCAGTGCTCGGCCTGCGCATTGATGGAACGGGACAGTGCACTGCTGCTCAGGCGCAGGTTCTCGTGCATCTGGTCCGAGATTTTGACGATGCCCATTTTTTGAATATACGAAACATAAACGGATCGTATATTACCACGGCCTGCGCCGGTGGCAAGGGCGAAGTACCGGAAGCGGCGCAATGCCGTCCGGCCCGGCGCTCGCTGCCATGCCTTTGAGGCATGCCCGCCAGCCTGCAAAGTCTTTTTCCTTTCCGCGCGGCGTGACTAGATTACGGCTCAAGGCGGCGACGGCCGTCCGCGTTTTGCCACCCCCTTCCTTGATCTCGCCAAACGGAGTCTCACCATGACCAACCTCAGCGGAAAGACCGCACTCGTCACCGGCGCGTCCCGCGGCATCGGCCGCGCCAGCGCGCTCGCCCTCGCCCGGGCCGGCGCGCAGGTGCTCGTGCACTACAGCAGCAACGAAAAGGCGGCCGACGCGGTGGTGGCCGAGATCCGCGCGGCCGGCGGCAACGCGCGCAAGGTCGCCGCCGACCTGCGCGCCGCGGACGGGCCGCACGCGCTGGCCGCGCGCGTGCGCGAGGTGGTCGGCGGCCGGCTCGACATCCTGGTGGCGAATGCCGGCATCTCGAAGGCGGTCGCCATCGCGGACATGACCGTGGCGGATTTCGACGACCTGTTCGCGGTGAACGTGCGCGCGCCGTTCTTCCTCGTGCAGCAATTGCTGCCGGTGATGTGCAAGGGCAGCAGCATCGTGCTGCTGTCGTCGCTGGCGGCGCGCGCGTCGGTCGGCACGCTGTCGGCCTACGCCGCCACCAAGGGCGCGGTGGACACGCTGGTCAGACACTTTGCCGCCGCACTGGGCGAGCGCGGCATCCGCGTGAACGCGGTGGCGCCGGGCGTGGTCGACACCGATATGTCGAGCATCGTGAAGACCGACGACGGCCGCGCCTACGCGCTCGGCATGCAGGCCCTCAAGCGCATCGCGCAGGCCGACGACATTGCCGGGGCGATCACCTTCCTCGCCTCCGACGACGCGCGCTGGGTCACCGGCGACACGCTGCGCGTGGATGGCGGCTCGAAGCTCTAGGCCCGGGCGCGCCGTCAGCGGCGCAGATCGAAGAACGCGCTCGCCATGCGCTGGCCGTTCACGACCAGCTCCACTTCGTGGCGGCCCGGGTAATGCGTGCGCGTGGTGAAGTCGCGGATATGCTGGCTGCGCCGGACCGACACGCGCTGCCCGCCCGCCAGCGACAGTGCCTTGAGCTTGAATACCTTGGCCGAGGTCGCGCCGGATTTCTTCACGTAGGCGATCCGGTAGTCGACGACCAGCCTCTGCGGGTCCGGCGACGTCGACACCAGCTCGAACGACAGCGTGACCGAGTCGCCCAGCGCGATGCTGGCCGGCGTGACGGCGAACCCGCCCACCGCCACCCGCGGCGCGGCGCCCGCGCCGATCGCCGCCAGCGCGCGCGGGTCTGCCTGCTTGACCAGCGTGCGCAGCGCCTGCTTCACGATCCACGCGGTATGCGCATTGCCGGCCGGCCATTTCCCCACCAGGTCCAGCACCCATTGCGGGTGTGTCTTGGCGATGTCGTTGAGGTGGTTCGCCACGGACTTGCGGACATAGAGACTGCCGTCCGCGCGCAGGTTGCCGAGGATCTTCGCGGTCAGCGCCGGGTCGGCCTCTATCGCGCCGAGCCGGAAGGACCACGGCAGGCGCGGGCGGCTGCCTTCGCTGGCCAGGCGGCGCACCGCGTCGCTGGGGTCCGTCGACCACGCTTCCATGGTGGCGAGCGCGCGTGGCAGGTCGTCGCGCAGGAATTCGCGGACCCCGAATTCCGAGGAGCCGAACTGCGTGAAATACCTGAGCGCTGCCATCGACACGTCGAACGCATGGCGCCCGTATTGTCCGACGTAGTCGGGCGGCACCAGCGACATGAAGCCGCCGCCGAGGCGCGGCGCGGCCTCGCTCAGCATGGCGAGCGCGCCGTCGAAGCCGGACGGGCAAGCCGCGTGGATGGCGGCGCTCGCCTGGCGCACGCGCGCCATCAGGGTCAGGTCTTCAAGACCGTCGAGCGCAACCGCGAGAAAGGTCTTCGCGTCGAAGTCGGGGGCAACGGAGCGCAGCAGCTTCGCCAGTTCGCGCAAGCGCTGCTCGCCCATTGCCAGTTTCAGCGGAACTGGCGCAGCTTTGGTCATGGATAGGTCTCGTGCCGGTTCGGACCGTGGATCGGTCTGGTGGCGGCAGCATAGATCATGCTGCTGTCAGTTTCCGTCAGGAGACTTCGGGGGAGAGCAAGAGCGGGTAAGCGCGCGCGGGGACGGCGCGGCGAAAGCGCATGCCGGAAAACACAAAACCCCGCTGGCGCAAGGCTTCGCGGGGTTCCGATGGACTGCTTCCTGCTATCTTCTTCCGGCCTGTTACTGCGCCGTACAGCTTCGTGGTGCCCAGGAGAGGACTCGAACCTCCACAGTGTTGCCACCGCTAGGACCTGAACCTAGTGCGTCTACCAATTTCGCCACCTGGGCAAGCTGAGCCGCGCATTTTACCCAAGAAATGGAAATTTGCAAGCGTCCGGTTCGGGGACGGGCCGGCGCAGTCCCGCCCGGGGCTGCGCCGATGCCGGCTGCCGGGAGGGGAGGCCGGGCGCCCCGGGTGTTCCTGTCAGGTCAGGAGGTTGAAGGCGAACCCCAGCGCGATCGCGCCGCCAAGCGCTTCCAGTGCTGCCAGTGCGAGAAGGTTCTTCAAAACGAAGGCATCATCCTGCTTGGTCACCATGGTGTCGTCTCCCGGTATAGGAATCCACGGCTGGAAGTCGATGGCAAGCACAGCGGTACGGATCCACGCTCCAGCCACGTCTTAACGCGTTTTCAGTAGACCGCAACGCGGGGCCGGCGAAAAGTTGGCATAAACCCGTACGGCGACCGGTGCAGGGCAGCATTGCCGGCGCCGTTGCCGCTCCCGGCCGGCGCGCTACGCCGCCGCCATCGCCGCCCGCCCGGCCGGCGGCAGGTTGCCCATGCCGGCCAGCGTCGCCTCCACCGCCGCGTCGAGCGGGGTGTGCGGCTCGTGTCCCAGCACCGCCAGCAGCCGCGCGTTGTCCATGTGCACGGGGGTCTCCCACAGGTAGCGCATCTCGCGCAGTTCGCGCAGCGTCGCCACGAACGGCGAGGCCAGCGTGACCAGCCACCACGGGAAGGCGGCCACGCGCGGCGCGGCCCCGGTGCGGCGCAGCATCACGCGGCGGATGGCATCGTTCATCCGGGTGCCGTCCGCATCCCAGTGGCCGGCCGTATGGAAACGGGCGAAGGCTTCCAGGCTGTCGCGGCGCGCCAGCAGTTCGACCATCGTGCGCGCGACGTCGGGCAGGTAGGACCACTGGTGCCCGATGCCGCGCCGGCCCGGATAGCTGATGGTCTTCACCGCGCGGCCGGGCTTGACCAGGCCTTGCGAGAACCAGTTGTTGCCGGCGCCCGGCCCGAAGAAGTCCCCGGCGCGCACGATGATGACCCGGGCACCCGCGTGGCTGGCCTGTTCCAGCCGCCGTTCCAGCTCCACGCGGATGGCGCCCTTCCTGGTGCGCGGCCGCTGCGGCGCGTCTTCCCGCAGCACGGGAAAGGCATCGGGGCCGTAGTTGTAGACCGTGCCGGGCAGCACGATGGTCGCGCCCTGCGCGATGGCGGCGGCGATGGTGTTGTCGAGCATCGGCAGCACCAGCTGCGACCAGTTGCGGTATCCGGGCGGGTTGACCGCGTGGACGATCACCGCGCAGCCCGCCGCGGCGTCGAGCACGTCCCTGTGCCGGAGCGCGTCGCCGCGGATCCACAGGATGCCGTCCTTGTGTTCGACGGCCTGCGCGGCGCCGCGCTTGAGCGCCCGCACGTCCCAGCCGGCGTCGCGCAGCTGGCGCGCGACCTCGCCGCCGGCGCCGCCGGTGGCGCCAAGAACCAGAACCGTGTTGCTGCTTGCCATCTTGCTCTCCAGGAAAAGACCGTCGATGGCCGTATTCTGGGACGCCGCGGGATAAACGGAAATTGCCTAATTGGTACTAGTAGCTATACATTTATGTATGACTTCGAATATCGGTTGGGAACTCTACCGCGCCTTTCTCAGCGTGCTGAAAGAGGGCTCGCTGTCGGGCGCGGCGCGCGAGCTGGGACTCACCCAGCCGACGGTGGGGCGCCATGTGGCCGCGCTGGAGGCGGCGCTGGGCGTGGCCTTGTTCACCCGCTCGCAGCTCGGCCTGACCCCGACCGAGGCGGCGCTGGGCCTGCGCGCCTACGCCGAGACCATGGCCAGCACCGCCGCCTCGCTCGAGCGCGCGGCCTCGGGCTACGGCGAAGGCGTGCGCGGCGTGGTGCGCATATCGGCCAGCGAGGTCGTCGGGGTGGAGGTGCTGCCGCCCATCGTCGAGCAATTGCGGCGGCGGCATGCGCAGCTCAAGGTCGAGCTGGTGCTGACCAACCGCGTGCAGGACCTGCTGCGGCGCGAGGCCGACATCGCGGTGCGCATGATGCGGCCCGAGCAGGCGCAGCTGGTGGCGCGCCGGGTCGGCAATATCGAGCTGGGCCTGCATGCGCGCAAGGATTACCTGGTGCGGTGCGGCACGCCGCAGCGCACCAGCGAGCTGGCCAGGCATGCGCTGATCGGCTACGACCAGCCGAGCGCGTTCGTGCGCGCGGCCAGCCGGTCTTTCCGGGAGTTCACCCGCGATGCCTTCGCGATCCGCACCGACAGCGACCTCGCGCAGCTGGCGATGATCCGCGGCGGCGTGGGCATCGGCATCTGCCAGGCCGCGCTGGCCGCGCGCGACGACACGCTGGTGCGCGTGCTGCCGGCGGCGTTCTCGATGCAGCTCGAGACCTGGGTGACGATGCACGAAGACCTGCGCGACAGTCCGCGCTGCCGGGCTGCGTTCGATGCGCTGGCCGAGGGGCTGGCGGCATACGCCGGGCAGGGGAAGATCGGCAGGTGACGCGGCGTGCATGGGCGTGGCCGCGGCGCTGGCGAATGTGGCGGCGCGGGCGCCTGCCCGCTGCGCGCCCCGCGTTCGCGCTTGCCTTGCGCGGCCATTTCCCGAACACTGCGGGAACACTCGTGCCAGGCTGGCCGCCAGCAAGGAGCGCCGCGTGATCACACTCTATTCCTACCCGGACCTGTTCGGCGTGGAGGACAACAATCCCTACGGCCTCAAGGTCTTCGCGTTCTTGAAGTTGTGCGGCGTGGCGTTCGAGCATCGCCATATCCTCGACGCGAGGTCGGCGCCGCGCGCGCAGCTGCCCTACGTGGATGACGACGGCCACGCCATCGGCGACAGCGACGCCATCGTGCGCCACGTGACGCAGCGCTGCGGCCTGACCATCGACGCGGCGCTGACCGGCGCGCAGCGCGACCTCGACCACCTCGTGCGGCGCACGCTGGACGACCTGTACTGGGTGATGTCGTATTCGCGCTGGCGCGACGAGCGCTACTGGCCGGCCTTCATGGCGGCCCTGCTGCGCACGCATCCCGATCTCACCGAGGACGCGCTCGTCGCCGCGCAGAAGTACAACTTCGAGCGCTACTACTACCAGGGGATCGGGCGCTACGAGCCGGACGACGTGTACGCGCGCGGCATCGCCGACCTCGCGGTGGTGTCCCGGCTGATCGGCGAGCAGGCCTTCCTGTTCGGCGCCGCGCCGGCCAGCACCGACGCGGGCATCTACGGCTTCGTCGCCAACATCTATTGCTACGACATCGATACGCCGCTCAAGCGCTTCGTGCTGTCGCGGCCGAACCTGGTGCGGCACTGCAACGGGGTGCGCGCGGCGATGGGGCAGGGCGCGCGGTAGGCCGGCACGGCGCGGCTTTCCGTTGCGTCCCGTCGGTAGCGCCCGTCGGTAGCGCAAGTCGGTAGCGCAAGTCAGTAGCGCACGTCCACGATCACGCTGTCGACGTAGGTGCCGGCCGGCGGCGTGGGCTGGTCGGCATAGATCCTTGCCGTGTACGGAAACGATTTCGCCGAGATGCCGTCGGCGGGGCCGCCGCTGCCCGCGCGGCCGGCGCCGGCGCCCCATACCGTGCCGGCCGGGCCGAAGATGTCGTACTGCAGGCGGCGCGCGCCGCTCGCCATTTGCCGGCGGCCGTCGGGGGCGGGAAAGTTGCCGCCGCTCAGGCCCACGGTGAAGACCATGCCCTTCGTGCACGTCAGCGACAGGCTGCCGCTGACCGGCGCAAAGCTCGTCACGGTGGGCGCGGCGCCGAAGTCGATGTCGGACGCGCCGATCAGGCAGTCGTTGGTCACCGTGAGCGTCAGCGCGAATGCCGACCTGCCGCCGCCCGCGTCCCTGCCCAGGCACGCGCCCAGCACGCCGATGCCCGCGCAATAGCCCCACTGCCAGTAGATCGTCGCCGTGTCGGTATAGGTGCCGGCGGCGATGCTGGCATTCGCCGGCAGCGTGCGGAGGTAGAGCGGCAGCGCTTTCGAGGGGCCGCCGAACACGCCGAGGAAGTTCGCCAGCTGGCCGGTGGCCCAGTTGTAGCCGGTATTGATGTTCAGGGGCACGTTGCCTTGCGGGTCGGCATAGATGCGGTAGGGGATCGTGTCGCCGCCGGGGCCGGCCAGGCTGCCCTGGTTGGCCGAGGTGATGACGGCGTTGATCTGGTCGCCCAGGATCAGGAAGCCGGCGACGGCGCCGGTGCAGGTCAGCCCGCTGTTGACGGTCGAGGTGGCCAGCGGCTGGGTCCGCGCCGCGAACGACCCCACGGTGCCGAACGAGGCCGGGCTGCCGGCGATGGCCGAGCAGCTTGCCCGCGCCGGCGGCGACAGCAGCAGGCCGAGCAGTGCCGGCGCCAGGCAGCGCCGCCAGGTGCCGTGAAGGCGTTTCATGTTCCGCTCCTCGCAATGACATGATCGGATCGAAGTGGGCCGCCGCGTCATTCGCCGCAGGCCAGCGGGCCTACTTGATGGATGCGGCCGGCGCCGGGAGGGATGGAGAACGTGGCGGCGCAGCGGCTGCCGTCCGCGCGTGTCACGCGCAGGTGGTTGCGCAGCGCGAGCCCTTCCAGGTAGGTTTCGCCGCCCCACCCGACCAGCGCGGTCTGGCCGCTTTCGCGGTGCGTGACGCGCGCGCCCGGCCGGAGCGGCGCGCCGGCGCCGTCGACCAGCCGGATGCGGGCCGACACCACCTTTTCCACCGGGAACGTCACCAGCGCGCCGGCGCGGCCGCGCACCGCCACGTGGCGCTCGAGCACGGGCACGCGCACGTCGTCGGGCAGGCCGAGCGGATCGATCTCGTATTTCGCCGCGTAGTACGACGGCGCCCACGGCACCAGCAGGTGGCCGCGGCTGTCGGTCTCGCCGGCCACCTGGTTCTCGTAGCGCACCGGCACGCCGGGGTGTCCTTGCGTGTCGACCAGCACGAAGGCGTCGTCGATCCGGTTGGCGGGCAGCACCGCGCCGTTCATCAGCACCAGCGAGCCCTGCGCTTCGCCCCAGCGCGCATGTGCCTGGCCGCCGCCGCCATACACGCCGCCCTGCACCTGGAAGTAGCGGTTGCGCCAGGCAAGGTCCGCCTGCTGGTAGCGCGCCGCGCCGCCGGCATAGGCAAGGTTCCAGCCCAGGCCGCCGTCGCTCGGCACGGCGCGGCTGTATTGCACGCGCTGGCTAGCGCCGCCGCGCTCGTGCGCGAGCGAGCCGGTCACCGTTCCCTTGGCGCCGAGCGGCACGACCACCTGCAGCTGCGCGGCCACGCCGCGGCCGGCGATGGTCTTGTTGATGGCGGCGAACAGCGTCGCGCCGCCGGACAGCGCGCGCGTATAGGACAGGTTGGCGATGCGCGCATGCGTGCCGCCGCTCGCGCGCACGTCGACATAGCCGGCGCCCAGCGTGCCGCCGCCGAAATGCAGCGCCGCCGTGGCCTGCGTGCTGCCGCGCGCCATGTGGTGGCCGCTGCCGGCGGGCCGGTCGTAGGCGGACAGGTCGCCATAGCCCGCGCTGCGCCGGATATGCTGCACGCCCACGCTGAACCGTGGCGATGCATAGCCGTGGCCGAGCGCGTATTGCTGGCCGGCGCGGCCATCGAGCCGGCTGAAGGCCGCGGCGAGGTCGACCGTGCCCAGCATGCCGATGCCCACGCCGGCGCCGAGGCCGCCCAGCGCCAGTCCCTTGCCCGCCTCGGCATGGCCTTCGACGGTGAGGCTGTCGGTGATGCCGCGGCGCAGGGTGGCCGCCGCCGCGGGTTTGCCGTAGGCCAGCGAACGGCTGCCGTAGTGGCGCCGCATCGCGCCGGCCGCGAGCGCGTAGTCCGACAAGCCGGCCTTGAGCAGCGTGCTGGCGGCATAGAACGGGATGGTGGCCGACACCTGGCGGCCGAGCGCGTCGGTGGTGACGACGGTGGCTTCGCCGGCGCCGTTGATGAAGGGCACGTTGCCGAGCGTGAACGGCCCCGGGTTGACGTGGCCCGTGGCTGCCCTGCTGCCGTTGATGAAGAGGTCGACCGCGCTGGGCACCGCCGCCAGCCCGGAGAATTCCGGCAGCGGATAGGTGACGAGGTCCGGGCGCACCCTGAAGTTGCGCGAGACGGCGATGTCGCCCAGGCGCACCGCGCTGTTCCACGCCAGCGCGCCGGTGACGAGATCGCCCGCCTGGTAGGTGTGCATGCGGTCCTGGTCGGAATAGGTCCACGCGGTGTCGTAGCGCAGGTAGCCGCCGGCCGCGCCGGCGCCGCCATGCCGGTAGACGCCGGTGTTGGCGGCGCTGCCCCATCCGCCGAACATCCGCTGCTCGCTCCAGGCGGACACGGCGGGAGGCGCGCCGGCGCTGGCCGCGGCGCTGGCGTACACGTCATAGTTGAGCAGCATGCCGGGGCTGACCGCCGCCGGCGCGTGCCGGCGCTGCCGGGCTTGTCCCACCGGCTGCCGGGGCAGCCACGCCGGCG
This sequence comes from Cupriavidus sp. 30B13, assembly GCF_049059565.2. NCBI lineage: Bacteria > Pseudomonadati > Pseudomonadota > Betaproteobacteria > Burkholderiales > Burkholderiaceae > Cupriavidus > Cupriavidus sp. 30B13. Next base: position 596,870 of record NZ_CP188223.1, read on the forward strand.
GCACGGTCAGGCCGAGCTGTTGTTCGGCGCCGCGGTACTCGACCCGCACGCCGGCGAGCGTGGCGGGATTCACCAGCTCGCCCGCGGCGGCGTCGGCGCGCACCGAGACACCCGCCAGGTCCGCGGCGCACAGGAAATAGGCGCCGTCGCGCTGCAGCACGGGTGCCACGCGCCCGCTCGGCAGTTCGTTGACCACCAGTTCCAGGTAGAGCGTGGCCGCGCGCATCGCCGCGCCCGCCGGCGGCAGCGCGCATGGGGCCTCGCCGGTGGCGGCGGCCGGCGCGGCGCCGCCGGGCCGTGCCGCGCCGGCCGCCGCCAACATCATGCCGACGGCCCACGCCGCCGCCTGCGGGCGCGGCGGACGCGGCGGACGCCGTGGCCGGGTTGCCGGCCCGATGGCGCGTCGCACGCGGTCACCGTTCGCGCATGGCCGGATTCACTGGCCGGCGCCCGCGGCCTCGGCATCGAGGACGACGCCGGGCGTGCCGTTGACCGTGGCCAGCAAGCGCGCATGCGGGTCCGGCCTCAGCTCGCGCGGCAGTTCCCAGCGCACGCGCGCGCCCGGCAGCACGTAGCCGAGCAGGCCCGGCGCGAGCACGGCCTGGCTGCCTGCCGTCTCGAAGCTGGCGCCGGTGACGCGCGCGTGCACCGCGCCGCGGTTCGAGATGGCGAGCCAGCGCTTTCCGCCGGCTTCGTCGAGCCGCCATGACAGCGCGGGGCGCGCGGCGGCGGCATCGCCGCGCTGGTCCGGCATGGCCGTGGCGCGCACGCCTTCGCCGTAGACGAACAGCGGTATCGAGTAGCGCATCTGGAACCGGATGCCGAACGACGGCGCCTCTTGCCTTGCGCCGCCTCCGGCGTCCGCAGCGTCGGCTACATCCGCAGCCTCGCCGGCGTCGCGCGGCTGCGGGAGCTCGTCGATCAGCACGCGGTAGGCCTGCTCGGTGCCGGGCACGGCCTCCCGCAGCCTGGTCAGGCGGATCAGCTGGCGCCGGCCCGGCGGCACCGTCGCCATCGGCGGGCTGCCGGCCACGCGGTCCTGGTCGGCCGAGAGGACATCCTCGCCGGCCTGCTGCCGCCAGCCCATCACGCGGACCTGCAACGTCACCGGGCGCGTGTCGCGGTTCTCGAGCCAGAGCGCGGCGGCGCGCTGGCCGCTTTCGATGACCGGGTCGATCGGCCAGATCATCACGGAGGTGGCCGCGCGCGCGGGTGCGCAGGCGAGCGCGGCGGCGGCCAGGCCGGACAGCGCGAGGCGGCATGGCGCGCCGGCGGGCCGGCGCGGCGGGCTTGCCAGGATGGGGGCGTTCATGGCGTGCTCCTTGGCGATTGCCGCGGGATTCCCGGGCGTTCAATAGGTCAGCGTGACTTGCGCGGTGTCGGTGTAGGCGCCCGGCGGCGCCCGGCCGCCCGGCAGCGTCAGCTCGCCGTGGAGCGGCAGGCTGGCGACGCCCGGGACCATCACGGACACCGCCTGCCCGATGGCGATGGGCCGGGTGCGGCCGGCGTCGGCATAGAGCCGGTACGCGACCAGCGTGCCGGCGGCGCCGCGCAGGTGGCGTTGCCCGCCGGACGGGTGGAGGCCGCCGTCGACGGTCATCCTGAGCGCCGTTGCGCCGGCGCATTCGATCTGCAGCGCGCCGGCCAGCGCGGCGCCCGCCTGTCCGCTGGCGACGGCGGGGTACGTGCCGAAGTCGAGCGTGCCGAGCGCGAGTCCCGTGCCCGCGCCGCCGCCGGCCACGCCGCAGCCGGGCACGATGCGCGCGCTGACCAGCAGCGTGCGGGTGGCCGGCAGCATGGTGTCCGCGCAGGCGGGGGCGGGCGCGGACAGGACGACGGGAAGGGCGGCAGGAAGGGAGGCCAGCAGGGAGGCCAGCATCCCGGCGGCCGGCCGCGCCCGGCGGGAAGCGGCGCGCGCGCTCACCATGCGAGCGTGACGTTGAGGGTGTCCAGGTAGGTGCCCGCCGCCAGCGCCGACGTGCTGGTCTTGTGCACCACGCCATGGATCGGCAGCGAGAACGTGGCGCCCGGCGCGGGCACCGGCACGGCGTGCGCGGTGCCGGCGACGTACGGGTGCGCGTGGGCGGCGTCGGAGTACACCTCGTAGGGCACATAGTTCGTGCCGTTGGCGAGCGCGCGCGAGCCGATGCCCTCGCCCGCGCCCTTGCCGCCGTTCTGGCCGGCGTCGAGCGTGACTTGCAGCGCGGTGACGTCCGGCGAGCACGTCATCTGCGTGGCGGCCGCGCCGCCGCCGACGGCCTGCGCCGTCACCTTGCCGGTGAAGCCGCCGGGCTGCGCGCCGAAATCCAGCGTGCCGAAGTTGGCCAGGACGCCGGTCGAGCCGGTGCCGGCATCGATCGCGCAGCCGGTGGTCAGGACGAGCCGGGCATTGACGGCGCCGTTCAGCGAGGATGAGCCGGCCTGCGCCAAGGCGGCGGTCCAGGCGCAGGCGCAGGCGATGGCGGCGGCGGAAATCGAGGTGATTTTCATGATCCTGTTTTTTGATTTCTGGTTGAGTTGAATTGTCATTTCTTTCATTCGATATTCAAGTATTTGAATCCATGTTGAATGGAAGTTGATGCGAATCAATGAATTCAAAAAACACAATCGACTTTTGCTTTATTGCCTGCGCCTTCGGTTGAATTTCCTGCTGTATTCATGGCAATCTTCGCGGTTTCGCGGATCTCGGCGACAGGGTGGCCTGGCGAGGAGGGACGGATTGATCCGGCACCCTGCGCGATCTGGAAAAATTGCTCGTATCGATCTATATATGATTTATCTGCGGCGCGGCGATGTCGCATTAAATCGCTCGGCAGAAATTCCGTACATGATCCATTAATCCATCCTGTCGCGCCATCGGAACGCTCCGATCACGGCGCGAAGAATTAATCAGGGTTATCGTCAATGCCGTATTTGCACCGGCACCGCGCGGGCGGAAACGCCCGGCGCTTGCCTCTTGCCCGTTACCTCTTGCCTTTCTCGCAGGGAGCTACCCTTGTCCGTGTCGGAACTGCCTGACCGCCCGCCGTGGCGCCGCCATCTGCTGCTGGTTCCGGTCGCGCTCGCGCCGCTGCTGCTGTGCATGGCGCTGAGCTGGACCGAAGCGCGCCGCCATGAGCGGCACGAGGCGATGCAGGTCGCCGACCTCGTGCGCAACCGGGCGGAGAGCATACTGGCGCACGCGCGCCTGGTCGCGGGCCAGCTCTTGCCCCTGACGGAGCGGCCGTGCGCGCCGGTCGCCAACGAGCTGGCGCGCGTGGGTTCGCTGGAGCCGTACTTCCGCTCCGTGCTGCTGACCGAGGCGGACCGCATCTACTGTTCGTCGATCGACGGCCCGGTGGACTACCCGCTGTCCGCGATCAAGCCGTTCCCGGCGCGCGTGCCCGGCAAGCCGTGGATCCGCGTGGTGCGCGGCTCGCCGCTGATGCCGGACCGCCCGGCGCTGCTGGTGGAGAAGTCCGGCGGCGCGCGTTCGGTGCTGACCATCGTCGACGGCCAGCACCTGCTCGACCTGCTGCAGGCAGTGGCGCCGCTGGGCGGCTACAGCCTGGAGCTGCGCGTGGGCGACGGCATCGCGCTGCGCGGCGGCGTGCCGGAGGCCACGCCCGCCATGACCTCGACGCTGTTCGAGGAGGATGTCGATGCGTCGGGCACCAGGATCGGCGTGCGCGTGCACGGGTTGCGCGCGCGCCTGTACGCCGCCTGGCACGAGCTGCTGCAGCGTTTCATGCCGTTCGCGGTGCTGCTGTCCGGCGTGCTGGTCTTCCTTTGCCATCGCCTGCAGCAAAGCCGGCGCTCGGAGCGCGAGCAGTTGCTGCGCGCCATCCGCGATGGCGAGTTCCACGTCGAATACCAGCCGGTCTACAGCGCCGCCGAGGACCGCTGCGAAGGCGCGGAGGCGCTGCTGCGCTGGAACCGCCCGGGCACGGGTCCGGTGCGCCCCGACGTCTTCATCGCCACCGCGGAGCAGACGCATGTCATCGTGCCGCTGACGCGGCACCTGCTGGAGATGGTGGCGCGCGATTTTCGCGGCTGGCAGACCCGGCCCGGCTTTCACCTCGGCATCAACCTCGCCGCCGAGCACCTGTCGAGCCCGGGCCTGCTGGCCGACATGCGCGGCTTCCTGGCCGAGGTGTCGGCGCACCAGCCGGTGGTGGTGCTGGAGATCACCGAGCGCGGGCTGGTCGAGAATCCGGAGCAGGCCCAGCGCAACCTGCACGCGCTGCGCGCCGAGGGCGTGCGCGTGGCCATCGACGATTTCGGCACCGGCTATTGCGCGCTGTCCTACCTGGAGCGGTTTCCGTTCGACCTGCTGAAGGTGGACAAGGGTTTCGTGCAGGCGATCGATCCGGAGCGGGGCAACGCGCCGGTGCTGGACACCATCATCGGCCTGGCGCAGCGCCTGGGCGCCGGGCTGGTGGCCGAAGGCGTGGAGCGCTCGGTGCAGCTGGACTACCTGCGCGCGCGCGGCGTTTCCTTCATGCAGGGCTTCCTGTACGCGCGGCCGATGCCGTCGCTGGAGTTCGCGCGCTGGTATGCGGGCGCGGGGCAGCGCCGCTTGCCGGACGGCGCCGGCGAGGCAAAAAAAAGCCCCGCTACGCCGCGGGGCAACTACCACGAAGACTGATAGGAAGAGGCGGAAGGGCACCTGCCAATGCCGCATCCGCATGGCAGACTATAGGCGGGCTTTGTGACGGACCGAAGACGTTCGCGTGAAGCCATGATGACGGCGGCGGCGCGCTATCGGGCCGCGCCCGCGGCCGGCACGCCGAAGCCGCGCACGAGCGCGTCGAGCAGCGTGCGCACCGCCGGCACCAGCCCGCGCCGGCTAGGGAATACCGCGTGCACGACGCCGACCGGCAGGCGGAATTCCGGCAGCACCCGGATCAGCGCGCCTTCGTCGAGCGCGCGCTGCACGAAGTTGCGTGGCAGGCAGGCCACGCCGGCGCCGTCGCAGGCGGCGTGCAGCAGCGTGGACATATCGTCGGTCGCCAGCCGGGGTACGTGATGAAAGGGCACGCTCTCGCCGTCGGGCCCGCGCAAGGGCCATGCATGCTTGTCGGCCACCTGTCCGGTGCTCAGCGTCGGCAAGCCGGCGAGCGCCGCCACCGTCGCCGGGTTGCCGTAGCAGGCAAGCAGGCGCGGGCTGGCGACCAGCACCATTTCCGAGTCGCTCAGCGGACGCACGGCCAGGTCGGAGTCATCGAGCGGCGGCCGCCGCACGCGGATGGCGATATCGAACCCTTCCTTCACCACGTTGACGCGCCGGTTGGTGGCCACCAGGTCGATGCGCACCAGCGGGTGCCCGGCCAGGTAGCGCGACAGGATGGCCGCCACGTCGCTGCGCAGCAGCCCCACCGGGCAACTGAGGCGCACCACGCCCTGCGGCGCGGAGCGGACCCGTTCGACGGCTTCGCGCGCCGCGCGGGCCTCGCTCTCCAGCGCCACGCAATGCCGGTAGAGCGTCTTGCCGATCTCCGTCACGGTGATGTTGCGGGTGGTGCGGTGGAGCAGGCGCACGCCGAGCTGCGCTTCGAGTTCCGCGACCCGCCGGCTCAGCTTCGATGCCTGCATGCCGGTGGCGCGCGCGGCGGCGGTATAGCCGCCGTGCTCGACCACCTTGGCGAACAGCAGCATGTCGGTCACGTCGGGGAAATCGGGCAGATCGGCGGCGGGCAAAAGCGGCTCCTTGGGGACTATTGCAAATATAGAACGATCCCTTGCCGCCAGCTGCCTTGTTGCGCGGACAGGCGCGGCCTATTCTGCTTGCACACCGGCCCGCCGACAGTGGCAGCCGCACCACACCGCACAGGAAACCGCAGCATGGGCAACAGACTCGAAGGCAAGATCGCCGTCATCACCGGCGCCAATTCCGGCATCGGCCTCGCCACCGCCAGGCGCTTCGTCGCCGAAGGCGCGCGCGTCTTCATCACCGGGCGCCGCCAGGACGCGCTCGACGCCGCGGTCGGACAGATCGGCGGCAACGTCACCGCGTTTCGCGGCGACGTTGCCAGCCTCGACGACCTGGACCGGCTCTACGCGCTGGTCGCGCAAGAGGCGGGACACATCGACGTGCTGTTCGCCAATGCCGGCGGCGGCGAATTCGCGCCGCTCGGCACCATCACCGAAGCGCACTATGAACGCACCTTCGATACCAATGTGAAGGGCACCTTGTTCACGGTGCAGAAGGCGCTGCCGCTGCTCAGGGACGGCGCCTCGGTGATCCTGACCGGCTCCACCACCGGCTCCATGGGCACCGAAGCGTTCAGCGTGTACAGCGCCAGCAAGGCCGCGGTGCGCAACTTCGCGCGCTCGTGGATTCTCGACCTGAAGCCGCGCGGCATCCGCGTCAACGTGCTGAGCCCCGGGGCCACGCGCACGCCGGGCCTGGACGGACTGGTGCCGGAGGGGCAGGTCGATGCGATCTATGGCCACCTGGCGGCATCCACGCCGCTCGGCCGGGTCGGCGATCCGGCGGAGATCGCCGCCGCCGCGCTGTTCCTCGCCTCGGACGACAGCAGCTTCGTGAACGGCGCCGAGTTCTTCGTCGACGGCGGCCTGGCGCAGGTGTGAACCCGCCAGGATGGATGAGGGCGCGGCCGCCGGGGCCGGGACCTCAGATCTTTTCCAGCAGCAGGCCCTTGAGGTATTCGCCTTCGGGGAAGGCCGCCAGCATCGGGTGGTCGGTGCCGGCCGACAGGCGCCGCAGGATGCGCGCATCGACGCGCGCGTCGGTTGCCGCGCCGGCCACGATCTTCTGGAACAGCTCCATGCTGATCGCGCCCGAGCACGAGTACGTGAACAGCAGGCCGCCCGGGCGCAGCAGCTGCATGCCGACCAGGTTGATTTCCTTGTAGGCGCGCGCGGCGCGGTCGATGTGCTGGGCCGACGGCGCGAACTTGGGCGGGTCCAGCACGATCAGGTCGAACTGGCGGCCCTCGGCGCGGAACTGGCGCAGCGTCTTGAACACGTCGGCATCGAGCCAGGTGGCGCGTTCGGGGTCGAAGCCGTTGAGGGTGACGTTGCCGGCGGCGGTCTTGAGCGCCTCGCCGGAGGAGTCGATCGAGGTCACGGCGGTGGCGCCGCCGCGCAGCGCGGCCAGCGAGAAGCCGCCGGTGTAGCAGAAGCAGTTGAGCACTTCGCGGCCGGCGGCGAGGTCGCCGACCAGCTTGCGGTTGTCGCGCTGGTCCACGTAGAAGCCGGTCTTGTGGCCGTTGCGCACGTCCACGTAGTAGCGCACGCCGTGCTCGGTGACGTTGAGTTCCGGGTCGGGCCCGGCGCCGGCCAGCACGCCGGTGACCAGCGGCAGGCCTTCGCGCTCGCGCACGGCGGCGTCGGAGCGCTCGTACACGTTGGGGCAGCCGGTTTCCTTGACCAGCGCCTGCACCAGCGCATCCTTCCACGCCTCGACGCCGGCCGAGTTGAACTGGCACACCAGCTGGCCGGTGGCGCCGCTGCCGTAGTAGTCGACGATCAGGCCGGGCAGGCGGTCGGACTCGCCGAAGACCAGGCGCACGGCGTTGCTGTCGGCGACCCACTGCTTGCGGTGCGCCAGCGCCGCGGACACGCGGCGCTTGAACATGGCGTGGTCGACCGGCTCGTTCTCGTCGAAGCTCCACACCCGCGCGCGGATCTGCGAGGAAGGGCTGTACGCCGCGCGCGCCAGGAAGCGGCCGTCGGCGGCACGCACGACCACGGTGCTGCCGGGCTCGCAGCGGCCTTCGGTGGCGGCCACGCCGGTGGCGTAGACCCAGGGGTGGCGGCGCAGCAGGGATTTTTCCTTGCCGGGCTTGAGGGTGATGGTGTTCATGGTTTTTTGGTTTTGGGTCTGCCCGGCGGCGGGCAACGAAGCCGAGGGTTCTTTCCGGCACGGCGGCATTCGCCAGCTCCCGCCCTCTCCCCCGGCCCCTCTCCGGCCAAGCGGGAGAGGGGAGCAAACCTCGGGGCGATGAACGGAGCCGGCGGGATGCGCCAGCGCCGTGCGAGCTGGCCCAAGCAAGGTGTCCTCCCTCTCCCCTCACGGGGAGAGGGCCGGGGAGAGGGGCGGTTTGGCCAGGAGCCACATCAAGCGGGGCCAACGGTGTTGTCCAGCTTGGTGGCGAGAAATGAAGCCACCGGTTTTTTCCGGCACGGCAGCATTCGCCGGCTCCCGCCCTCTCCCCCGGCCCTTCTCCGGCCAAGCGGGAGAGGGGAGCGAACCGGCGGCGGATGCCGACTTACAGCACGATCTTCACCATCGGATGCGAGGTCAGCGCGCGGTACAGGTCGTCGAGCTGTTCGCGGCTGGTGACCCAGACCGTGATGGTCAGGCCGAGGTAGTTGCCGTTGCGCGACGGGCGCATTTCCAGCTTGCCGGCGTGGAAATCGGCGTCGAATTCCTGCACCAGCGTGACGATGGCCTCGGCGAAGCCGTCCTGCATGCTGCCCATCACCTTGATGGGGAAATGGCTGGGGTATTCGATCAGCGACTCGGACGGCGGAATGTCGCCCGGCTTGCCCTTGGTGTCATCGGTGCTCATTGGGGAGCCCTCCTGCTTGCTCACTTGCTTGCTTACTTGCGCTTGAACCACAGGCGGATGGTATCCCACAGGCGGCCGAAGAAGCCGGCCTCGGGCACCTCTTCCAGCGCCACCACCGGGAATTCGGCCACCTTGGTGGCGCCGTCCATCAGCTTGACGGTGCCGACCTGCTGGCCGGCGGCGATCGGCGCCACCAGCAGTTCCTGGCGCTCCAGCACCGGCTTGATGCGCCCGCCGGTGCCCTTGGGCACGGTGATGAAGGTCTCGTCCTTCACGCCGATCTTGATGGCCGATGTCTTGCCCTTGTAGATGTCCGGCGTGGCCAGCACCTGGCCGCGGTCGTACAGGCGCAGCGTGTCGAAGAACTGGAAGCCGTAGTTGAGGATCTTCAGGCTTTCCTGCGTGCGCACGGCCTCGGTGGTGGTGCCGATCACCACCGAGATCAGGCGGCGCGAACCGTTCGGCACATTGGCCAGCGGGCGCTTGGCCGAGGAGATCAGGCAGTAGCCGGCCGACTTGGTGTGCCCGGTCTTGACGCCGTCCACGGTCGGGTCGATGTAGAGCAGGCGGTTGCGGTTGGGCTGGCGGATCTTGTTGTAGGTGAATTCCTTCTGCGAGTACATGCCGTAGTACTCGGGGAAGTCCTTGATCAGGCGCGTGGTCAGCGTGGCCAGGTCGTTGGCCGTGGTGTAGTGGTTCGGGTCGGGGATGCCGTCGGTGTTGGTGAAGTGGGTGTTCTTCATGCCCAGTTGCTGGGCCTCGCGGTTCATCATCGCCACGAAGCCTTCTTCCGAGCCGCCCACGGCTTCGGCCAGCGCCAGCGCGGCGTCGTTGCCCGACTGCACGATCAGGCCCAGCAGCAGGTCCTGCACGCTGACCGGCTTGTTGGGCTCGAGGAACATGCGCGACTCGTCGCTCTTGACCTTGAGCACGAGCGTGGTCGGCACCACGGTCTGCTCCAGCGTCAGGCGCTTTTCCTTGAGCGCGGCGAAGGCCAGGTAGGCGGTCATCAGCTTGGTCAGCGAGGCCGGCTCGATGCGCTGGTCGGCATTCTGCGAGGCCAGGGCCTGGCCGCTGGTGGCGTCGAACAGCATCCAGGACTTGGCCGCGACCTGCGGCGTCGGCACGCCTTGCGCGCGTGCGGGCGCGGGCGCCACCAGCGTGGCGGCGCCGAGCACGGCGGCGGTGGCGGCGGCAGCCAGGACGGATGTGTTGGCGGACGCGAAAAGCGGCGTGGCTCTATTCAACATGTTTCAGTTTCCGACAAAAAAATGGGTACGGGCAAGGTGCGTGCGAACGTGCGGGCGGGGCAACGAGCGTGGCCGCGTCACGGCTCCCATGCATTGACGACAAGCTGCTTGATCAGGTGCAGCTTGCGGTGAAAGAAGTGGTCGGCGCCGGGGATCACGATCACCGGCAGTTCCTGAGGGCGGGCCCAGTCGAACACGCTCGCCAGCGGCACGGTCTCGTCCTGCTCGCCGTGGATGACGATGGCGTCGGCCGGCACCGCGGCCACCTGCCAGCGGCTGGCGGCGGTGCCCACCATGACCAGGCGCTGCGGCGCCGTGCCGGCCTCGGCCAGGCGCCGCGCCACGTGGCTGGCGACAAAGCTGCCGAACGAGAAGCCGCCCAGCGCCAGCGGCAGCGTGGCGGCCGCGGGCGACCACGCGGCCTGCGTGCGCATCCAGGCGATCACGGCCAGCAGGTCGTCCTGCTCGCCCACGCCGTTGTCGTGGGTGCCGGCGCTGCCGCCCACGCCGCGGAAGTTGGGGCGCACGGTGGCGTAGCCGAGCTGCACGAAGCTGCGCGCCAGGGTCTGCGCCACCTTGTTGTCCTTGGTGCCACCGAACAGCGGATGCGGGTGGGCCACCAGCGCGAGGCCGCGCGGCGCCTGGCCCTGCGGCAGGTCCACCGAAAGGTCGATGGCGCCGGCCGGGCCGGTGATGGTGAGTACCTGGGTATGCGCGTTCATGGAATACCGGAAGCAGGGGACTGGATGGCGGCATGGCTGGCGCCGGCGCGATGGCGCGCGGGCTTGCAGCGATGCCGGGGATTCAGGGGTGTCCGCGCGGCGGGCGCGGACCGGCGGCTCAGCGGTCGATCATCAGGCGCTCGACCGGCTTGCCGCCCACCAGGTGGCTGTCGATGATTTCGTCGATGTCGTGCTCGTCGACGAAGGTGTACCAGACGGCCTCGGGGTAGACCACCAGCACCGGGCCGAGTTCACAGCGGTCCAGGCAGCCGGCCTTGTTGATCCGCACGCGCCCCTCGCCGTTGATGCCCAGCGCCTTGCAGCGCTTCTTGGCGTATTCCTGCATGGCCTGGGCATTGTGGTCGGCGCAGCAGGCCCGGCCGTCGTCGCGCTGGTTGAGGCAGAAGAAAACGTGGTGCTGGTAGAAGCTGCTCATGCGTGCTTGGCGGGTGTCGGGCGGCATGCGGCACCGGGAGGCTCGGGTGCCCGGCGCGCGCGCCGGCCGCTGGGGTCAGGTGGAAGCCCTGAATTATACGGCGTCGCGCGGGACGATTTACCGCTTTGCGGGGCGCCGGCGGGGCGGGGACCGCCGGGCCCGCTCCCGCGGGTGGCGTAGCGGGCACCTTTGCGGCGGCCGGCTTCCGGATTTCCGGACCGGCGCTTTCCGGATTTCCGGAAAGCCGGAGTGCGCGCGCCGGCGCTTAGATATTTTCCCTTTGGAATCAGCGGCTTGGCGCGCCGCGCGCGGCTGGCACGGCGGTTGCGACGCATAAGGCAGACGCGCCCTCATGACAAGGGCGCGCGATCCTGCCGCCGCTGCGGCGGCGGGGCACGGTCAAAACACCGAGGACGACATCATGAGGAAACCCTTTTACAAGATCCTGTACGTGCAGGTGCTGTTCGCCATTGTGGTCGGCATCGTGCTCGGACACTTCTGGCCCGACACCGGCGTGGCCATGAAGCCGCTGGGAGACGCCTTCATCAAGCTGATCAAGATGATCATCGGGCCGATCATCTTCTGTACCGTGGTGTCCGGCATCGCCGGCATGCGCGACATGAAGAAGGTGGGCCGGGTCGGCGGCAAGGCGCTGCTGTACTTCGAGATCGTCTCCACCTTCGCGCTGCTGATCGGCCTGCTGGCCGCCCATGCGCTCAAGCCGGGCGTGGGCTTCAACATCGATCCGGCCACGCTGGACACCAAGGCGATCTCGCAATACGTGAAGCAGGCGCACGGCCAGAGCACGGTCGAGTTCTTCATGCACATCATCCCGGACACGATCTTCAGCGCCTTCGCCAACGGCGAGATCCTGCAGATCCTGCTGGTGTCGATGTTCTTCGGCTCGGCGCTGGCGGCCATGGGCGACCGCTCGAAGATCGTGTTTGACTTCGTCGACCAGGTCTCCAAGGTGTTCTTCCACATCGTGCACGTGATCACCAAGGTGGCGCCGCTCGGCGCGTTCGGCGCGATGGCCTTCACCATCGGCAAGTACGGCCTGGGCTCGCTGGTGCCGCTGCTCAAGCTGATCGGCACGTTCTACTTCACGGCCATCGTGTTCGTGGTGGTGGTGCTGGGCACGATCGCGCGCTTCACGGGCTTCTCGATCTTCCGCTTCGTCGCCTACATCAAGGAAGAGCTGCTGATCGTGCTGGGCACCAGCTCGTCGGAAGCGGCGCTGCCGCACCTGATGGAAAAGCTGGAGAAGCTGGGCTGCTCCAAGTCGGTGGTGGGCCTGGTGGTCCCCACGGGTTACTCGTTCAACCTGGACGGCACCAATATCTACATGACCATGGCGGTGATCTTCATCGCCCAGGCCACCGGCATCGAGCTGACGCTGCTGCAGCAGCTCACCGTGCTGGGCGTGGCGATGATCACCTCCAAGGGCGCCAGTGGCGTGACCGGCTCGGGCTTCATCACGCTGGCCGCCACGCTGGCGGTGGTGCCCGACATCCCGGTGGCGGGCATGGTGCTGATCCTGGGCATCGACCGCTTCATGAGCGAGTGCCGCGCGCTGACCAACATCGTCGGCAACGGCGTGGCCACGGTGGTGATGTCGGCCTGGGAGCGCGAGCTCGACCGCACGCAGCTCGACCGCGTGCTGCGCCGCGGCGGCGATGGTACGGCCGAACTTGCCGAAGCCGGCACCGGCGTCCGCTGAGGACGCCGCCGGCAGCCGCGGCACAGCCGCGGCGCCAGCCGGCGCCGCCCGCCAGCGGGTATCATCGGCGCGTGTCCCAACGCATGCGCCGATGCCACATTCCGACGATTTCCTCGCCGTGCATGATCCCGCTTCCGCCCGCGTGGTGCACGCGCCGGGCGAGGGCGGCGGCTCGTGGCGGGGATTTGCCGCGGCGCTGGCCGCCGGCCTGCTGCTGCTGTGCTCGCTGACCTGGCTGGTCTCGGCGCAGCGCGGCATCGACGCACTGCAGCAGACCACCGCCACGCGCGCCGACCGTTACGCGGCCACGCTGGAAAGCACGCTGGACCGCTACGAGTTCCTGCCGGCGCTGGTCTCGCTCCACCCGTTCGTACACGACCTGCTGGCCGCGCCCGACGATCCCGCGCGCGTGGCGGCGGCCAACCGCTACCTGTCCGAGGTCAACCGCCGCGCGCGCGCCTCGGCCACCTACGTGATCGCGGCCAACGGCATCGCGCTGGCGGCCAGCAACCACGACCTGCCGGGCAGCTTCGTCGGCACCGACTATCGCTTCCGGCCCTATTTCCAGATTGCCTCGCGCGGCCAGATCGGGCGCTTCTATGCCATCGGCGTGACCAACGACGAGCCCGGCTACTACATCGCCCAGCCGGTCAAGTCCGGCGGGCGCGTGGTGGGCGTGACGGTGGTCAAGCTCAACCTGGAGTGGTTCCAGCGCGCCGGCGCCGGCGGCGCCGAGCCGGTGATGGTGAGCGACGACCACGGCGTGATCTTCCTGTCCTCCGTGCCGGCCTGGCAATACCGCACGCTGCGCGCGCTGCCGCCCGAGCTGCAGGCGGAGCTGGACCGCACGCGCCAGTACCACGACCAGGAAGTCAGGCCGCTGCCGCTCGAAGCGCTGCGCTCGCCGGTGACGCGCTGGCTTGCCCAGGCCGTGCTGCGCGACGGCGCGCGGCTGGTGCGCATCGGCGCCGGCGGCAATGCCGAGCGCTACCTGGAGATCAGCCGCAAGGTCGGCCCGGCCGACTGGACCATGCAGGTGCTGGCGGCGCTCGACCCGGTGCTGGCCAGCGCGCGCAACGCCACGCTGGGCGCGGCGCTGGCCTATGCCTGCATGTGCCTGCTGCTGTTCAACTGGCGCCAGCGCCGCCAGCGCGCGCGCGACATCGAATACGGCCGGCGCCTGCTCGAGGCCGCCTACGACGAGCTGGAGCGCCGCGTGGAGGGGCGCACCGCCGACCTGATGGCGATCAACGAACAGCTCGAAGCCGAAGTGGCCGAGCGCACCCGCGCCGAGAGCGAGCTGCGCGCCGCCCAGGACGAGCTGGTGCAGGCCAGCAAGCTCGCGGCGCTGGGCCAGATGGCCGCCGGCATCACCCACGAGCTGAACCAGCCGCTGGCGGCGCTGCGCACGTTCTCCGACAACACGCGCGTGCTGCTCGAGCGCGGCAAGCTCGATGCGGCCACCGACAACCTCGCCGCCATCGCCGACCTGACCGCGCGCATGGGCAAGATCACCGGCCAGCTCAAGCTGTTTGCCGGCAAGGCGCGCCCGCGCCGCCACGCGGTGCCGGTGCGCGCCGCGCTCGACCACGTGCTGGCGCTGATGGCCCCGCGCCTGGGCGCGGTGGCGCTGCGGGTGGACGGCTTGTCGGCGGCGCCCGGCCCGGCGGTCTGGGCCGACGAGCTCAAGCTCGAACAGGTGCTGCTCAACCTGCTCGGCAATGCGCTCGATGCGCTGGCCGCCGCCGCGCCGGCGGCGCCTTGCGTGGAAGTGGCGGTCAGCGAGCAGGGCGACACCGTCGGCATCGCCGTGCGCGACAATGGCGCGGGCATCGCCGAGGACGCGCTGCCGCGGCTGTTCGAGCCGTTCTTCACCACCAAGGAAATCGGCCAGGGGCTGGGCCTGGGCCTGGCCATCTCCACCTCCATCGTGCGCGAGTTCGGCGGCCAGCTGAGCGCGGCCAACCGCGCCGGCGGCGGCGCCGAGTTCGTGGTGGTGCTGCGGCGCGCGCCGCTGCCGGGCGAGGCCGCGGCCGCCGCTGCCGCGCCCGGTTCCGCCGCCGCTGCCGCCACTTCCACCGCTTCACCTACCCACACCCAGTGAGCATCGCCATGCAAGACGGATTGCGGGTCCTGTTCGTCGAAGACGAACCCCTGGTGCGCCAGGCCACCGCGCAGAGCCTGGAGCTGGCCGGCTTCAACGTGCTGGCGCTGCCCTCGGCCGAAGCCGCCATGCCGCACCTGTCGGCCGAGTTTCCCGGCGTGCTGGTGACCGACGTGCGCCTGACCGGCGCCAGCGGGCTGGACCTGCTGCAGCACTGCCGCAACGCCGCGCCGGGCGTGCCGGTGATCCTGGTCACCGGCCACGGCGACATCACCATGGCCGTGCAGGCCATGCGCGAGGGCGCCTACGATTTCATCGAGAAGCCGTTCGGCGCCGACCGCCTGACCGAGACCGTGCGGCGCGCGCTGGAGCGGCGCGCGCTGGAGCTGGAGAACCGCGCGCTGCGGCGCGAGCTGGCCGGGCCCGCCGCGGGCACCCGCATCATCGGCCGCTCGCCGGCCATCGAGCAGGTGCGCACGCTGGTGGCCAACGTGGCCGCCACCGACGTGCCGGTGATGATCAACGGCGAGACCGGCACCGGCAAGGAGCTGGTGGCGCGCAGCCTGCACGCGCTGTCCACGCGGCACCAGGCGCCCTTCGTGGCGCTCAACTGCGGCGCGGTGCCGGAAGCCATCTTCGAGAGCGAGATGTTCGGCCACGAGGCCGGCGCCTTCACCGGCGCGGGCAAGCGCCGCGTGGGCAAGCTCGAGCACGCCTCGGGCGGCACGCTGTTCCTCGACGAGATCGAGAGCATGCCGCTGGCGCTGCAGGTCAAGCTGCTGCGCGTGCTGCAGGAGGGCACGCTGGAGCGGCTGGGCTCCAATGCCTCGATCGGCATCGACGTGCGCATCGTGGCCGCGGCCAAGGGCGACATGGAAACGCTGGTGGCCAAGGGCGCCTTCCGCCAGGATCTGCTGTACCGACTCAACGTGGTGACCATCCCGCTGCCGCCGCTGCGCGAGCGGCGCGAGGACATCGTGCCGCTGTTCGAGCATTTCATGCTGGTGGCGGCGGTGCGCTACCAGCGGCCCGCGCCCATCCTGTCCGAGCTGCAGCGCCAGGCGCTGATGCAGCGCGCCTGGCCCGGCAACGTGCGCGAGCTGCGCAACGCGGCCGACCGGCTGGTGCTGGGCGTGCCGGAGGGCGGCGCGCGCGCCGACGCGCTGGACGATTCCACGCCGCTCAAGGAGCGCATGGAGCACTACGAGCGCGCGGTGATCGCCGACACGCTGGCGCGCACCGGCGGCGCGGTCAGCCAGGCGGCCGACCTGCTGCAAGTGGGCAAGGCCACGCTGTACGAGAAGATCAAGCGCTACGGGCTCTGACCTGACGCGGGGCCGGCGCCGGCTTCCTCCGCCGATCTTGATACACTCGCGGGCTCCGCATGCCGCCCGGCATGCCTGCGAACAGCTCATCCGGAACAAGCCATGAACGAGGTATCCCTGGAGGCCGGCGCGCCCGTGCCGGTCGACGGACATCAACTGACCGCCGCAGCGGTGGCGCACGTGGCGCGCGGCGATGGCGCCGCGCGGCTGGACGACGCGGCGCGCGCGCACGTGGCCGATGCGCGCGCGCGCTTCGAGCAGCTGGCCTCGGCCAATATCCCGATCTACGGCGTGTCCACCGGCTTCGGCGAGCTGGTCCACAACTGGGTGGACATCGAGCATGGCCGCGCGCTGCAGGAAAACCTGCTGCGCAGCCACTGCGCCGGCGTGGGCCCGCTGTTCGCGCGCGAGGAAGTGCGCGCCATGATGGTGGCGCGCGCCAACGCGCTGGCGCGCGGTTATTCGGCGGTGCGCCCGCTGGTGATCGAGCAGCTGCTGCGCTACGTGGAAGCCGGCATCACGCCGGCGGTGCCGCAGGTCGGCTCGCTCGGCGCCAGCGGCGACCTCGCGCCGCTGGCGCACATCGCCATCACGCTGATCGGCGAAGGCAAGGTGCTGCTGGCCGACGGCGGCACCGCGCCCACCGCGCAGGTGCTGCGCGAGCATGGCATCGAGCCCATCAAGCTGGCCTACAAGGAAGGGCTGGCGCTGATCAACGGCACCTCGGCCATGACCGGCATGTCGTGCCTGCTGCTGGAAACCATGCGCGCGCAGGTGACGCAGGCGGAGATCATCGCCGCGCTGGCGCTCGAAGGGCTGAACGCCTCGGCCGACGCCTTCATGACGCATGGCCACGACATCGCCAAGCCGCATCCCGGGCAGGTGCGGTCCGCGGCCAATATGCGCGCGCTGCTGGCGGGCGCCACGCGCCTGTCGGGCCACGGCGAGCTGGCCGGCGAGATGAAGACGCGCGCCGGCGGCGAGAAGAACACCGGCACCGGCGTATTCATCCAGAAGGCCTATACGCTGCGCTGCATCCCGCAGGTGCTGGGCGCGGTGCGCGACACGCTGGGCCATTGCGCCGCGGTGGTGGAGCGCGAGCTGAACTCGTCCAACGACAACCCGCTGTTCTTCGACGACGGCGAGCTGTTCCACGGCGGCAATTTCCACGGCCAGCAGGTGGCGTTCGCGATGGACTTCCTCGCCATCGCGGCCACGCAGCTCGGCGTGGTGTCCGAGCGCCGCCTGAACCGCCTGCTCAGCCCGCACCTGAACAACGGGCTGCCGGCGTTCCTGGCGGCGGCCAACGAGGGCCTGAGCTGCGGCTTTGCCGGCGCGCAGTACCCGGCCACGGCGCTGATCGCCGAGAACCGCACCATCTGCAGCCCGGCCAGCATCCAGAGCGTGCCGTCCAACGGCGACAACCAGGACGTGGTGAGCATGGGCCTGATCGGCGCGCGCAACGCGCGCCGCATCATCGACAACAACCAGTACATCCTGGCCGTGGAACTGCTGGCCGCGTGCCAGGCGGCCGAACTGGCGGGCGCGGTGGCGCACCTGTCGCCGGCCGGGCGCGCGGTGTTCGGCTTCGTGCGCGAGCGCGTGCCGTTCCTGGACATGGACCGCTACATGACCGACGACATCGAAGCCATCGCCGCGCAGTTGCGCGCGGGCGCGCTGGTGGCGGTGGTGCGCGCGGCGGGCGCCGCGGTGCACTGACGCGCCGCCATGCGTCGATGCGCGGCCGCTAGCGCCACATGTCGCGCATCTTGCCGCCGAGGTCCAGCTTCGGCAGCGAGGCCTTGGCCGGGGCCTGCGGCACGGGCGGCGGCTCCGGCCACGCCCGGCTGTGGAACAGCGGCATCACGCGGTTGGGCAGGAAGCGCGTGCGCGAGGCATAGATATGGCGGTCGCCGAAGCCGCTTTGCTGCTGCACGTAGAAGCGCTGCGGCACCACGATGTCCAGGTGGTCGCGCGCGCGCGTCATGGCCACGTAGAGCAGGCGGCGTTCTTCCTCGATTTCCTCGGTGGTGCCGGTGGCCAGGTCCGACGGCATGCAGCCATCCACGGCATTGAGCACGTAGACCGCCTTCCATTCCTGGCCCTTGGCCGAGTGGATGGTGGAGAGGATCAGGTAGTCCTCGTCGCGCAGCGGCGCGCCGGATTCGTCGCTGGAGGCGTCGGGCGGGTCCAGCGTGAGCTCGGTCAGGAAACGCTCGCGCGAGGCATAGGTGGCGGCGACGCGCTCGAGCTGCTGCAGGTCGGCGGCGCGCGCGTGGGCGTCGTCGTGCATGCGCTCCAGGTGCGGCTGGTACCACGCCACCACCTGCTCGAAGACCGATGGCCACGGCGCGGCCGGCGCCATCAGGACGCGCGCCAGCGCGACGAATTCCGGCCAGGCCTCGGCCGCGGCCGGCGGCGCCTCGAACGACTCGAGCGCGAACAGCGGCTCGGTGGCGACCTCGATGGCGTCGAGCACGCGCGCGGCGGTCTTGGGCCCCACGCCGGGCATCAGTTGCAGGCTGCGGAAGGCCGCCATGCGGTCGCGCGGGTTTTCCATCCAGCGCACCACCGCCAGCACGTCCTTGACGTGGGTCGATTCCAGGAATTTCAGGCCGCCGAACTTCACGAACGGGATGTTGCGGCGGACCAGCTCGATCTCCAGCTGGGCGCTGTAGTCGGCGGCGCGGAACAGCACCGCCTGCGAGATCAGCGCCAGCCCGGCCTCGCGCCGCGCCAGGATCTGCTCGGCCACGTAGCGGGCCTGGTCGGCTTCGTCGTTGACCACCACGATGTGCGGCTTTTCGGCCGAGGCGCGCTCGGACCACAGGTCCTTGGTGAAGCGCTCGGCCGCCAGGCCGATCACGGCGTTGGCGGCCGACAGGATGGGCTGCGTGGAGCGGTAGTTCTGCGACAGCGTGACCGTGTCCGCCGCCGGCGAGAACTGCGTGGGGAAATCGAGGATGTTGCGCACCGTGGCGCCACGGAAGGCATAGATGGACTGGGCGTCGTCGCCCACCACCGTGAGGCCGCGCCCGTGCGGCTTGAGCGCCAGCAGGATGGCGGCCTGCAGCGCGTTGGTGTCCTGGTATTCGTCGACCAGCACGTGGTCGAAGCGCGCGCCCATGTCCTGCGCCAGCGCCGGTTCGCCGAGCGCCTGGGCCCAGTAGAGCAGCAGGTCGTCGTAGTCGAGCACCTGCTGCTTCTGCTTGGCCTCCACGTAGCCGGCGAACAGGCCGCGCAGCGCGTCGGCCCACTGGGCGTAGCGCGGGAACCAGTGCTTGAGCACGTCTTCGAGCGGGGCCTGGGTGTTGACCACGCGCGAGTAGATCGACAGGCAGGTTTCCTTGCGCGGGAAGCGCGAGGCCTGCGCCGACAGGCCGAGGTCGTGCCGCACCATGTTCATCAGGTCGGCGGCGTCGCCGCGGTCGCTGATGGTGAAGGCGGGCGACAGGCCCAGCGTCTCGGCGTACTCGCGCAGCAGGCGCGCGCCGATGGCGTGGAAGGTGCCCGACCATTGCAGCGCGGCGCGCCCGGCGCCGCTGGCCTGGTTGCCGAGCGCCTGGTCGACGATGCGCTCGACGCGGCGCCCCATCTCGGCGGCGGCGCGCCGCGAGAACGTCAGCAGCAGGATGCGGCGTGGATCGGCGCCGCCCAGCACCAGGTGCGCCACGCGGTGCGCCAGCGTATTGGTCTTGCCCGAGCCGGCGCCGGCGATGATCAGCAGCGGCGCGGCCGCCTCGTGCGTCACGGCGGCGCGCTGCTCGGGGTTCAGCCTGGCCAGATGCGGCGGCACGTCCGCGGCGGGCTGTGGCGGCGGGGCGGGCGGGGCTGGACGGGCATCGCCGGGCGTGGCGACAGGGGCGGAATCGAGTAACACGGCAGGGCCTCAGGGATGCGGGCGCGCGCATGTGCGCTGCCGGGCATGGGCGGGACGAAGGCGAAAAACGGCTGCCGGTAACTGTATATCCATACAGGCCGCGCGCGCAAGCCGCAGCGTTGCGCGCGCGGCCTTGCCATCAGGACAGTGCCTGCAAAGGCTGGCGCAGGGAAAGGATCGGGGGACCGGGCGCGGTCAGGCGGCCTTGGCCAGGGCGCCGTCGAGCAGTTTGTGCAGTGCGTCCCACTCGGGTTCGCCCACGTAGCGCTTGAGGATGTGGCCGTCCTTGTCGATCACGAAGGTGGTCGGGGTCAGCTGCACTTCGCCGAAGGCCTTGGCGGCGGCGCCGTCGGAATCCATCGCCACCTTGAACGGCAGCTGGCGCGTTTGCGCATAATTCATCACGTACATGGGCGGGTCGTAGCTCATCGCCACGGCCACGAACTCCAGGCCCTTGCCCTTGAACTTGTCGTAGGTGCGGACCATTTCCGGCATCTCCTTGACGCAGGTGACGCAACTGGTGGCCCAGAAGTTGACCAGGTAGACCTTGCCCTTGAGGTCGGCGGTGCTGACCTTTTCGCCCGACAGCAGGGTGAAGGTGGCGGGCGGCGCGGAGTTGGCCGGCGCGATGGCGCGGTAGCCGAAGAAGCCGAGCACGGCGACCAGCACCACGGCGCCGGCGACGGGCCAGAGCTTGCGTCGGGCGGAGGCGGTGGCCGGGATGGACTTGGCGGGGGAGGCCGAGGTCGTCATGATGCTTGCCGGCGGATCATGCCGGCGGGTCAGGGACAAGCTCCTATTCTACTGCCGCGGCCGCTGCGCTGCCGGAGGCAATGCCCGGGGCGGCCAGGCTGCGGCGATTGGCCGCAGTGCCGCGCGACGGCGGCGTGGAATCGGCGTGGAATCAGCGTTGAATCAGCGTTGAATCAGCGGGGCGCGGCCAGCGCCGCGCGGGCCTGGTCCAGCGCCTGCTCCAGGTAGGCGCCGTAGAAATCCGGCTGCAGGCCGCGCAGCGGCGAGGCCAGCGAGCGGCCGCGCGCGTCGAGGAACAGCACCGTGGGCGCCACCGACACGTTGTGGCTGCGCGCCCATTCGCGCGCGGTGGTCATGGTGCCGTCGGCATTGCGCAGCGGCGTGCCGGCGGTCATGTCCAGCTCGCGCGCCTCGATTTCGCCGGCGGCGGCCTGCGGGCCGAGATAATTGCGGCGCACGGTTTCGCAGTAGACGCAGCCGGGCAGGCTGACCAGCACCACGAGCGGCTCGCCCCTGCCGGCGGCGGCCGCGCCTTGCGCGGCGAGGTCGGTGGCGGGAGGCAGATGGGCGGGCGCGGCCTGCGCGCCCGCGCCGCCGGCGAGCAGGGCGGCGCCCAGCAGCAGGGCGGCCACGGCATGCCGGACGCGCGTCCCGGGGGGCGGCGGCGATGGCGAAAGGCGGGGGAAACGTGGCATGGCCGGGCAGGGAATGCGCGCGCTTGCGCGGGTTCCCCGATAATAGCGGCTTCCGCTCGCATCCGCGGGGCCATGCCGGCCTGCCGCGGGTGCGGGACCGCACCATCATGCCGCGGCAGTCCGCGGGACCGCTGCGCTATCCTCTTCCTCCTATCCTCTTCGCCTACCGCCGCCGCGATGCTCCACGCCTGGTTTGCCCGCCTGCCGTCCACGCTGTCCGTTCTTGGCGCAGCCGCCGCCGTCTGCGCATTGGCCGCGTGCTCGCCGCGCTATGACTGGCGCACCATCCAGTCCAGCGAGGGTGCCTACGCCGCGCTCTACCCGGGCAAGCCGACCGGCGCCGCGCGCGAGGTGGCGATCGCCGGGCGCAAGCTGCCGATGACGATGGAGGCCGCGCGCGTCGACGAGACCCTGTTCGCGGTGGGCGTGGTGACCTTGCCCGCCGACGACGCCGCCTTGCGCCAGGCCGCGCTGGAATCGATGCAGGCCGGGCTGCTCGGCAATCTCGGCCCGCATCCCGCCGGGGCGGTCAAGACCCGCCAGGTGACGGTGATGTCGGCCGCCACGCCGGCGGTGGCGCTGCCGGGCGTGGAGGTGCAGGTGGCGGCGGTGTCGCCGCAGGACCAGGCGCCGCGCCGGCTGACCGCGCGGCTGGTGGCCTCGGGCGTGCGCGTCTACCAGGCGGTGGTGCTGGAGTCCGGCGACGCGGCGCGCGACCAGCGCCAGGCGGAGCAGATCGACCAGTTCCTGACGGGCTTCCACCCGTTCTGAGCGCGGTTCGAGCCTGCGGGACCGGTGCAACGGTTTTTTCAAGGAGTGATGTCATGCGTTGGGAAGTTTGGCTGGCCTATTTCGCGGCCTGCTGGGTGATTGCCGTGTCGCCGGGGTCGGGCGCGGTGCTGTCGATGAGCCACGGCCTGTCCTACGGGCTGCGCAAGACCACCACCACCATCTTCGGCCTGCAGGCCGGGCTGGTGATCATCCTGCTGGTGGCGGGCGGCGGCCTGGGCGCGCTGCTGCTGGCTTCCGAGCACGCCTTCGCCGTGGTCAAGACGGTGGGCGCGCTGTACCTGATCTACCTGGGCGTGCAGCAATGGCGCGCGCGCGTGGAAGACAGCCCGGCCGAGGCCGATACGGCGGCCGCCCCGCGCGTGGCCGCGCTCAGCCCGCGCCGGCGCTTCGCCACCGGCCTGCTGACCAACGTGACCAATCCCAAGGGCATCATCTTCATGGTCGCGGTGCTGCCGCAGTTCATCGATCCCGCCCGTCCGCTGGCGCCCCAGCTCGCCGTGCTGGCCGCGACCATGTGCGGCGTGGACCTGGTGGTGATGCACGGCTACGCGCTGCTGGCGTCGCGCATGCGTGGCCTGTTCCGCAACGCGCGCGCCATGCGCTGGCAGAACCGCGTGTTCGGCAGCGTGCTGGTGGCGGTGGGCACGGCGCTGTTCTTCGTGCGGCGCCATCCGGGCTGAGCGGCGGCCTGCCGGCGCCGCATCGCCGCTGGCTCCCGGGGCGCCGGTTTGCTTAAATAGGTGCATTGCCCCGTCGCGGAGTCCAGCCATGCGCAGTCCCACCCTCTTGCAGGCCCTGCCGTCCGGGCGTCCGCGCCATACCGTGCCGCCGGTGGAGGAGCCCGGGCCGCCGGGCGTGCCCCCCGACCTGCCGCTGCCGCCCGAGGACGATCCGCCGCCGGCCGAGCCGCCCGTCGCGGTGCCGCCGCGCGGATAAAGACACATCGCGCGCCGGCCCGGGACATACCGTGCTTCCGCTTCCCGAGCGAAGTTCGGGTGACAAAGTCCGCGCCGTGCCAGCAGACAGGGTGGTCGATCCGATTTCCCGATGCCGTGTGCAGCCTAGAAGGTGTTTTCTGGCTTTCGTATAAATGAAAATCAAGCGGCGATTTCACAAATAGCCTGCTCTCTCCTACGCTTGCGCCAACCGCGTGGGTACATCTCTCTCGTGCTAGTTCCCGGTCTTTCACAATCCGCTCACGGCGTGCGCAACGCTCGCCGGTACTGGATCGCCTCGCCCACATGGCCGGGCTGCAGTAGCTCGGCCCCTTCCAGGTCCGCCACCGTGCGGGCGATCTTCAATACGCGGAAATAAGCGCGCGCCGACCAGGCCAGCTTGGCCATGGCGCCGCGCAGCATCGCCTGCGCCTCGGGCGCGAGCGGGCAGTGCTCGTCGATCTCGCGGCCGGCCAGCGCGGCGTTGGGTTTGCCCTGGCGCGCCTGCTGCCGGGCGCGCGCGGTCAGTACGCGCTCGCGCACGTCGGCGCTGGCCTCGCCGGGCGGGCCGTCGAGCATTTCCTGCTGGTCCTGGGCGGGCACCTCGATCTGCAGGTCGATGCGGTCGAGCAGCGGGCCGGACAGCCGGGACTGGTAGCGCAGCACCTGGTCGGGCGTGCAGCGGCAGGGCCGGGACGGATGGCCGAGGTAGCCGCAGGGGCAGGGGTTCATGGCGGCGACGAACTGGAAGCGGGCCGGGAAGTCCGACTGTCGCGCGGCGCGCGAGATGGTGACTCGGCCGGACTCCAGCGGTTCGCGCAGGACTTCTAGCACCTTGCGGTCGAACTCCGGCAGTTCGTCCAGGAACAGCACGCCGTGATGGGCCAGCGAGATCTCGCCCGGCCGGGGATTGCCGCCGCCGCCGACCAGTGCCGCCGCCGAGGCGGTGTGGTGCGGGGCCCGGTAGGGCCGCTCGCGCCAGCGGGCGGGGTGGAAGCCGGCCGCGGTGAGGCTTTGCACGGCGGCGGATTCCAGCGCTTCTTCCAGCGTCATGGGCGGCAGCAGGCCGGGAAAGCGCTGGGCCAGCATGGACTTGCCGGTGCCGGGCGGGCCGACCAGCAGCGCCGAGTGCTGCCCGGCGGCGGCGATCTCCATGGCGCGGCGGGCCTGTGCCTGCCCGCGCACGTCGCGCATGTCGGGACCGGCCGGCGCGGCGTCGTCCCCGGCGATCAGCGGCTCGGCGCGCGGCAGCCGGCCGTCGGGCAGCGGCCCAAGGTGAGCACAGACTTCCAGCAGGGAGCGCGCCGCATAGACGGTGACGCCGTCGATCAGGGCCGCCTCGGGGCCATTGCCGGCCGCCACCACGAAGGCGCGCGGCGGCCCGGCGCCGGCGGCCTGGCGTGCCGCGTTGTCCCGCCCCAGGCCCATGGCCATGGCCAGCGCGCCGCGCACCGGGCGCAATTCCCCCGACAGGGACAGCTCGCCGGCGAACTCGCTGGCATCCAGGCCGTCGAGCGGGATCTGTCCGCTGGCGGCAAGGATGCCCAGGGCGATGGGCAGGTCGAAGCGCCCGGATTCCTTGGGCAGGTCGGCTGGCGCCAGGTTGACCGTGATGCGCCGGTTCGGGAATTCGAAGCGGCTGTTGATGATGGCGGCGCGGACCCGCTCGCGGCTTTCGCGCACTTCGGTGTCGGCCAGGCCGACGATGCTGCAGGCGGGCAGGCCGTTGGCGAGGTGGACCTCGACCGACACCGGCGGGGCCTCCAGCCCAGTCAGCGCCCGGCTGCGCAGCAGGGCGAGGCTCATCGCGGCTCCCTGGCCACCGGCGCAAGCATCAAGGAAGTGTTAACGAAAATGGCCGCCGGAGTGCGGCGGCCATCGTGGCGGGCGGAGCTTCGGCCCGGGACCATCGGCGTCCCCGGGCGAAAGGGCGGCGCGGCAAGCGCGTCAGCCCGCGGCCGGGGTGTCCGTGCCACCGGCGGCGCGGCGTTCCAGCTCGAGCACGCGCGCTTCCAG
The DNA here is from genome assembly GCF_049059565.2 of Cupriavidus sp. 30B13. Classification (NCBI taxonomy): domain Bacteria; kingdom Pseudomonadati; phylum Pseudomonadota; class Betaproteobacteria; order Burkholderiales; family Burkholderiaceae; genus Cupriavidus; species Cupriavidus sp. 30B13. The sequence continues at coordinate 622,017 of NZ_CP188223.1, forward strand.
TTCTTCCAGGCGCGCCCGGGTGCGGGCCAGCACCTGCGACTGCACGTCGAATTCCTCGCGCGTGACCAGGTCCAGCTTGGAAAAGCCCTGCGCCATCATGCTGCGCACGTTTTTCTCGATGTCCTTGGCGGGCGAGTTGCGCAGCGCTTCGCTGACCTTGGCCTGGAAATCGTTGAACAGGTCGGTCGGTTTCATGGTGATTCTCCTTTTGCACCGCGTTGGTGCGGATGAGGGGTGGGCGGGGCCGCTCTGCTGCATCGCGGTGCAGCTCCGCGGGACGCGGGCAAACGCGGTGCGCACTCGGCACTTGCCGCCGGCATGGGCCGATTATCGCGCTTCGCGCGCCGCCGGGAAAGCGCTGGCGCTGTCTGGTAACACCTTTTGACGTATCGGCGCGCGCGCGGCCGGCCGCCAGGGGGGGATAAAGGAGGGATTTCTCCTGCACAAAAAGCGGGGGCGCGGGGGGCCGAGAGGCTGGCACGGCAGTTGCAGTATTGAAACCAGGAGCCTCGTTTCACTACTTATTCCAAACACACGAGTACCGAGCCAAAAAAAAGGAGAAGAAATCCATGAAGAAGTTGGCCCTTGCAGTCAGTGCCAGTGCAATCGTGCTTTGCGGCCTCGCGCCTGCGGCTTTTGCCCAGAGCTCCACTCAGGAAGGAGGAGCATCCACCGACGCCGCCGCCGCGGCCGACGCCTCCCCGCATACGTTCTCGGCCAACGTGACGCTGGCCAGCGAATATCGCTATCGCGGCCTGATGCAGACCAACCGCCGCCCGGCCATCCAGGGCGGTTTCGATTACTCGCATTCGAGTGGCTTCTATATCGGCAACTGGAACTCGAACATCAGCTGGCTCGACAACAGCAACCCTGAAGTGTCGGCGCCGATCGAGATGGATTTCTACGCCGGCTTCAAGAATACCGTCACCATCGCCGGACTGGACTGGAACTATGACGCCGGCGTGCTGCAGTACTACTACCCGGGCGACTACCCCGACGGCTTTACGCGCCCGAACACCACGGAGCTCTATGTCGGCGCCGGCTACGGCCCGGTGTTCCTGAAGTATTCGCAGTCGATGACCAACCTGTTCGGTTTCGCGGACAGCCGCTACAGCTACTACGTGGACCTGAGCGCCAACGTGCCGCTGAATTTCTGGGACCTGACGGTGAACGCGCACGTTGGCTACCAGAACGTGAAGCACATCGACAGCGCCTCGTACACGGACTGGAAGCTGGGCCTGACCAAGGACCTGGGCAAGGGCTTCGCGGTGGCGATCGCGTATATCGACACCAATGCGCACCGCTCGGTCTACACCAATACCTCCGGCCGCTATGTCGGCCGCGCCACGGCGTGGGCATCGATCACCAAGACTTTCTAAACAAGCGTGAGGTAGAGCGGGCGGCCGGCGCATACCGGGCCGCCGCGCTCAGAGGAGAAATCGGATGAAACTCATCATCGCTGTCATCAAGCCGTTCAAGCTCGACGAGGTGCGCGAAGCGCTCTCCGACGTCGGCGTGTCCGGCATCACCGTGACCGAGGTCAAGGGCTTCGGTCGCCAGAAGGGCCATACCGAGCTGTACCGGGGCGCGGAGTACATCGTCGACTTCCTGCCCAAGGTGAAGATCGAAGTGGCCGTCCCGGACGACGTGGTGGACCGGGCCATCGAGGCGATCGAAAAATCGGCGCGCACTGGCAAGATCGGCGACGGCAAGATCTTCGTTGCCCCGATCGAGCAGGTCATCCGCATCCGCACCGGCGAGACCGGCGGCGATGCGCTGTGACGCATAGCCCAACGACAAGAGGTTAATCACATGAAATCCTGGTTCAAGCGCATCCTGACAACCGGCGCCGTGGCGCTGGCCCTGGGCACGGCCGGCATCGGCCTGGCCACGCACGCCGTGGCGCAGGACAAGCCTGCCGCCGAGGCTTCGGCTCCGGCCGCCGCCGCGGCTCCGGCACCTGCTGCTGCCGCGCCCGCCGCCGCCGCAGCCGCGCCGGCCGCAGCACCGGCGGCCGCTCCCGAGGCTGCCCCGGCACCCGTGCCCAACAAGGGCGATACCGCCTGGCTGCTGGTCGCGACCGCCTTCGTCATCCTGATGACGCTGCCTGGCCTGGCCCTGTTCTACGGTGGCCTGGTCCGTTCGAAGAACATGCTGTCGGTGCTGATGCAGTGCCTGGTGATCTTCTCGCTGGTGTCGCTGCTGTGGGCCATCTACGGCTACAGCTTCGCCTTCACCGAGGGCAACGCCTTCTTCGGCGGCACCGACCGGCTCTTCATGAAGGGCCTGGTCGCCGACGCCGTGACCGCGACCTTCAGCAAGGGCGTGGTGGTGCCGGAACTGGCCTTCTTCGCCTTCCAGTGCGCCTTCGCGGCGATCACCTGCGGCCTGATCATCGGCGCCTTCGCCGAGCGCGCCAAGTTCTCGGCGGTGCTGGTGTTCGTGGTGCTGTGGTTCACCTTCGCCTACATCCCGATGGCCCACATGGTCTGGTTCTGGCCGGGTCCGGACGCCTACACCGACGCGGCAGCAGGCGCGGCGGCCACGGCCAAGGGCGGCTGGCTGTTCCAGAAGGGCGCGCTCGACTACGCCGGCGGCACGGTGGTGCACATCAACGCGGCCGTGGCCGGCCTGGTGGGTGCCTTCATGTTCGGCAAGCGCATCGGCTTCGGCCGCGAGGCACTGCGTCCGCACAGCCTGACCTTCACCATGGTGGGCGCTTCGCTGCTGTGGTTCGGCTGGTTCGGCTTCAACGCCGGCTCGGGCCTGGAAGCCAACGGCGGCGCCGCGCTGGCCTTCGTCAACACGCTGCTGGCGACCTGCGCCGCCGTGCTGGCCTGGACCTTCGGCGAATGGGTCAGCAAGGGCAAGCCGTCGATGCTGGGCGGTGCCTCGGGCGCCGTGGCCGGCCTGGTGGCGATCACCCCGGCGGCCGGCTTCGTCGGCCCGATGGGCTCGATCGTGATCGGTATCGCCGCCGGCCTGCTGTGCCTGTGGGGCGTGACCGGCCTGAAGAAGCTGCTGGGCATGGACGACTCGCTGGACGTGTTCGGCGTGCACGGCGTGGGCGGCATCCTGGGCGCGCTGCTGACCGGCGTGTTCGCGGCGCCGAGCCTGGGCGGCACGGGCGTCTATGACTATGTGGCCAACAAGGTGGCCGACGACTACTCGATCGCGGGCCAGGTGTGGATCCAGTTCGAGGGCGTGCTGACCACCATCGTTTGGTCCGGCGTGGTGGCCTTCGTGGCCTACAAGCTGGTGGACATGCTGATCGGCCTGCGGGTGCCGGAAGAAGAAGAGCGCGAGGGTCTGGACATTACCTCGCACGGCGAGACCGCGTATGAGGCCTGATCGTAAAGGTGTTGTGCTGGAGAGCTGATTGGGAATCTTCTCTCAGGAGTTTCGCCCGGCCTCGTGCCGGGCTTTTTTCATTCCGATGCCGGCATCGTGGCGGCTTTTGCGGCGAAACTGCCGTCATCGTGCTGTGTGGGCGTCCTGCCGGGCCGTGCGCGCATGGCGCGCACGGATTTTTCGCCGGGTGCTTAAATCCGATCTTAAAAAGCTTCAATTGTTTTAGGGGGGCCGCGCACATACAGTGCGAGTGAGGCAGTTTCCTCCACCTGCAGAACGCTCCCCGTATCTGTCAGGCCATTTGAAAGCGCGACGCATGTCGCGCTTTTTTTTGCCCCGGTCACCCCCCGCCCCCCGGATGGCCGGCCGCCGGGGGGCGCCGGGCGGCCGGCAAGTGGCGCCCGGCCCCTTTTAATCGGGCCCGCCACCCCCATATCCTTCTTCCTCTTGCCGGTGCTCGCATATGCTTATTCAGGCGGCGCCAGCAGCCAATTGGCCGTTCCTCTACAATCTGGGCGAACGATAAAGACGATCAATAGGATGTATATGGTCCCGCATCTCATCACCGCGCTGAACGGTCCGCTGCTCGAGCTGGAAAAAAAGATCCTGGACGCTACGCCGTCCATCGAGCGCTGGTTCAGGCTGGAATGGCAGGAACATACGCCTCCGTTCTACTGTTCGGTGGACCTGCGCAACGCCGGTTTCAAGCTGGCGCCGGTCGACACCAACCTGTTCCCGGGCGGCTTCAACAACCTGGCGCCGGAAATGCTGCCGCTGGCGGTGCAGGCCGCCATGGCCGCGATCGAGAAGATCTGCCCGGACGCCAAGAACCTGCTGCTGATCCCCGAGCGCCACACGCGCAACATGTTCTACCTGCAGAACGTGGCGCGCCTGTCGCTGATCATGCGCCAGGCCGGGCTCAACGTCCGCCTGGGCTCGCTGTCCGAGGACATCACCGAACCCACCCCGATCGAGCTGCCCGACGGCCAGACGCTGGTGGTCGAGCCGCTGGCGCGCCTGGGCGTGCGCGGGCGCCGCCTCGGCCTGAAGGACTTCGACCCCTGTTCGATCCTGCTCAACAACGATCTCTCGGCCGGCATCCCGCCGATCCTGGAGAACATCAACGAGCAATACCTGCTGCCGCCGCTGCACGCGGGCTGGTCGACGCGGCGCAAGACCAGCCATTTCGCCGCCTACGACGAAGTGGCCAAGAAGTTCGCCAAGCTGATCGACATCGACCCGTGGATGGTCAACCCGTACTTCGCCAAGTGCTCGGGCATCGATTTCCACGAGCGCGTGGGCGAGGAAGCGCTGGCCGATTCGGTCGAGGCCGTGCTCAAGAAGATCGCCAAGAAGTACCGCGAGTACGGCATCAAGGAAACGCCCTACGTGGTGGTCAAGGCCGACGCGGGCACCTACGGCATGGGCATCATGACCGTGCGCGATCCGTCCGAGGTCAAGGGGCTGAACCGCAAGGAACGCAACAAGATGAGCGTCGTCAAGGAAGGCCTCGAGGTCAACGACGTCATCATCCAGGAAGGCGTGCACACCTTCGAGAAGATCAACGAGGCGGTGGCCGAGCCGGTGGTGTACATGATCGACCGCTATGTGGTCGGCGGCTTCTACCGCGTCCATACCGGCCGCGGCAACGACGAGAACCTGAATGCGCCGGGCATGCATTTCGTGCCGCTGGCGTTCGCGCCCAACGGCATCCCGGACAGCCACGCCAAGCCGGGCGCCGCGGTGCCGAACCGTTTCTACATGTATGGCGTGGTGGCGCGCCTGGCCCTGCTGGCGGCCTCGCTGGAACTTGAGAAGACCGACCCCAATCCGATTCTGTAGGGCGCCGCCGCCGCTGGCGGCAGTGCCTCGACGTGCCGCGCGGCCTGCGCGGCAATCCTGCGACCCGGGACAGCCATCATGCGCATTCTGTTTATTACCGACCCGCTCGACACCTTCAAGACCTACAAGGACTCCACCTACGCCATGATGGTGGAGGCGGCCGAGCGCGGCCACGAGCTGTTCGTCTGCCTGCAGTCGCAACTGTCGCTGTCGGCGCACCAGGTCGAGGCCGTGGTGCGTCCGCTGCAGCTTACCGGCGACGGCCATGACTGGTACCGCGCGGGCGAGCCCTCGCTGCAGCCGCTGACCGGCTTCGACGCGGTGCTGATGCGCAAGGACCCGCCGTTCGACATGGAATACGTGACCAGCACCTGGCTGCTGGAACTGGCCGAGTCGCATGGCGCCAATGTGTTCAACAAGCCACAGGCGGTGCGCGACTTCTCCGAGAAGCTGGCGATCGCCAGGTATCCCCGGTTCACCACGCCGACCCTGGTCACGCGCGACGCCGACCGCATCCGCGCGTTTCACGCCGAGCACCGCGACATCATCCTCAAGCCGCTCGACGGCATGGGCGGCATGGGCATCTTCCGCATCGGCGCGGATGGCCTGAACCTCGGCTCCATCATCGAGACGCTGGGCGAGAACGGCGCGCGCACGCTGATGGCGCAGCGCTACATCCCCGAGATCAAGGACGGCGACAAGCGCATCCTGCTGATCGGCGGCAAGCCGGTGCCATACTCGCTGGCACGCATTCCCAAGGACGGCGAAGTGCGCGGCAACCTGGCCGCGGGCGGCACCGGGCGCGCGCAGGAGCTGTCGCGGCGCGACCGCGAGATCGCCGAGACGCTGGCGCCCGAGCTGTGGGCGCGCGGCCTGCTGCTGGTGGGGCTGGATGCGATCGGCGACTACCTCACGGAAGTCAATGTGACGAGTCCGACCTGTTTCCAGGAAATCACGCAGCAGACCGGCTTCCGCGTGGCCGCCATGTTCATCGACGCGCTGGAGCAGGCGGTACAGGCCCGCGCCGCCTGATCCGCCCGCCGGCGCGGCGGCCTGGCCGATTCGCCGGCTGGAGTGCCTGCTACAATCGCGTCAATCCAACGGATTCACCACCATGGCAGGCATCCTGATCATCGCGCACGCCCCGCTGGCTTCGGCATTGCGCGAGTGCGCCGCCCACGTCTACTGCGGCCAGCCCCAACGGCTCGAAGCGATCGACGTCACGCCCGACGCCGATCCGGCGGCCGTGCTGGCCGAAGCCCGGCGCCGCCTGGCGGAGATCTGCGAAGACAACGGCGCGCTGGTGCTGACCGACATCTTTGGCGCCACGCCGGCCAATATCGCCGCGCGCCTGGCCGAGCCGGGCCGCGTCAGGGTGCTGGCCGGCGTCAACCTTCCCATGCTGGTGCGCGCCATTTGCTACCGTACCGAGAAGCTCGACCAGCTCGCCCTCAAGGCGCTGGCCGGCGGCTCGCAAGGGGTATTGCAGGTAGGCTCCACCACTGTCCAGAACCAGATCGCAAATCATCCCGACAAATATGCTGCAGAGGGACACCAACATCATCAATAAGCTCGGGCTGCATGCCCGCGCTTCCGCCAAGCTGACGCAGCTGGCGGGCAGTTTCGTGAGTCAGGTCAAGATGTCGCGCAATGGCCGGCAGGTTGACGCCAAGAGCATCATGGGCGTGATGATGCTGGCCGCCGGCATCGGCTCGACCGTGACCATCGAGACCGACGGGCCCGACGAGCAGGAGGCGATGGACGCGCTGCTGGCGCTGATCGCCAACCGCTTCGGCGAGGGAGAATAAAGGCCGGCCCGGGATGAGGGCGGCGGCACCGTCCGCCATGGCGTGCCCGGCCGGGGCCGCCTCGCCCCATCCTGCCACGGTCTTCGAGGTTGCTGGCCCTGGCCAGACTTTTTAAACGTTCCTGACGGAGCGGTACATGCCATTTGCCCTGCACGGCATCCCGGTCTCGCGCGGCGTCGCCATCGGCCGCGCGCATCTGCTGGCGCCTGCCGCGCTCGATGTCTCCCATTACCTGGTCGACGAAGACCGGCTCGAGGACGAGGTCGAGCGCCTGCGTTCCGCGCGCGCGGTGGTGCGCGCCGAGCTCGCCGCGCTCAAGCGCGACCTGCCGCGCGAGGCGCCGGAGGAGATGGGCGCCTTCCTCGACGTGCACGCGATGATCCTCGACGACGAGGCGCTCGCGCGCGAGCCCGAGGCACTGATCCGCAACCGCCGCTACAACGCCGAATGGGCGCTGACCACGCGGCTCGAAGAGCTGATGCGGCAGTTCGACGAAATCGAGGACGAATACCTGCGCGAGCGCAAGGCGGACATCCGCCAGGTGGTCGAGCGCATTCTCAAGGTGCTGGCCGGCGCGGCCGTGCTGGCGCCGGCCCCGGCGCCGCCTTCCTCGCTGGCGCCGGATGGGGAGCCGGCGCCGGGCGTGATCGTGGTCGCGCACGACATCGCGCCGGCCGACATGCTGCAGTTCCGCCACACCGTGTTCCACGGCTTCGTGACCGACCTCGGCGGGCGCACTTCGCACACCGCCATCGTGGCGCGCAGCCTGGACATTCCCGCCGCGGTGGGCGTGCAGAGCGCCAGCGAGCTGATCCGCCAGGACGACTGGGTCATCATCGACGGCGACGCCGGTCTGGTGATCGTCGATCCGTCGGCGATCATCCTCGAGGAATACCGCCACCGCCAGAGCGAGCGCGCGCTGGAGAAGAAGCGCCTGCAGCGCCTGCGCCATACGCCGGCGGTGACGCTGGACGGGCTGGAGATCGACCTGCTGGCCAACATCGAGATGGCCGAGGACGCCAGCGCGGCGCTGGCCGCGGGCGCGGTCGGCGTGGGCCTGTTCCGCTCCGAGTTCCTGTTCATGAACCGGCGCGGCGAGCTGCCCGACGAGGAGGAACAGTTCCAGGCCTACCGCGGCGCCGTGGATGCCATGCACGGCCTGCCGGTCACGATCCGCACCATCGACATCGGCGCCGACAAGCCGCTCGACGGGCGCGACGGCCGGGATAGCCGCGGCGACCGCGGCGACGATTTCGAAACCGCGCTCAATCCGGCGCTGGGCCTGCGCGCGATCCGCTGGTCGTTGTCCGAGCCGGCGATGTTCCTGACCCAGTTGCGCGCGCTGCTGCGCGCCTCGGCTTTCGGGCCGGTGCGGCTGCTGATCCCGATGCTGGCGCACGCGCGCGAGATCGACCAGACCCTGGAGCTGATCGCCCAGGCCAAGCGCCAGCTCGAGGCGCGCGGCCAGGCCTTCGACCCGGACATCAAGGTCGGCGCCATGATCGAGATCCCGGCCGCGGTACTGATGCTGCCGCTGTTCCTGCGGCGCATGGATTTCCTCTCCATCGGCACCAACGACCTGATCCAGTACACGCTGGCCATCGACCGCGCCGACAACGCGGTGGCGCACCTGTACGACCCGCTGCATCCGGCGGTGCTGCAGCTGATCGCGCGCACCATCCGCGAGGCCAACCACGCCGGCGTGCCGGTGGCGGTGTGCGGCGAAATGGCCGGCGACCCGGCCATGACGCGCCTGCTGCTGGGCATGGGGCTGCGCGAGTTCTCCATGCATCCGTCGCAACTGCTGCGGGTCAAGCAGGAAGTCCTGCACGCCGACTGCCAGCGGCTCGAACGCATGGTGGAACAGGTGCTGTCGGCCTACGAGCCGGACGAACTGGCCAGCGCGCTCAAGCAGCTCTGAGGCAGCGCTGAAACCCTGGTTCCGGTGGGGTTTTTCACCTCGATGCGACACCCATCAGGGTGTTGCATCCGTCTCTTCAAGACAGCACTGTGACGATCCCGGCATGCTCGCGGCGGTGCGGAGTGGCGCCTCCCGGGCATGTATCCGTTGTGGCTTAATGGGAATTGTTATCATTTTCGATCTCTGATATTCTGGCGTACATCGCGGGTGACATGCCGGTGTCACCGCTGCCCCAAGGAGGGATTTGTGTACGTTTGCATCTGCAACCAGGTTACCGACCGAGAAATCCATGGCGCCGTGCATCTTGGCGTGGAAACGCTCGACGAACTGGCGGAAACGCTGGGCGTGGGCACCTGTTGTGGCCGGTGCCGCGATTGCGCGCAGCAAGTGCTGTGCGAAGGCGTGGCCGCAGTGCGCAGCGTCACGGTCGCCACCATCCAGGTGGTGGACATTTCATCCTGTTCGTCGTCAGGTCCGCGTGCCATAATGGACACTCGGGACCCGGCAGTCGCGAACGACCAGCAAACCGAGCTGGTTGCCTGAACTCGCCCGCAACTTTCAGGTTGCGGCGCGTTTTCCCATTTCCAGACTGCACGCGGCGCGCCTTGCGCCGCTTCGCGTTTTTGCGGGGGCCCGATGCAACAGGAGCCTCCAAATGAAAGGTGACAAGAAGGTCATCCAACACCTGAACGCGCAGCTGAAGAACGAGCTGACCGCGATCAACCAGTATTTCCTGCATGCCCGCATGTACCGCCACTGGGGCCTGAAGAAGCTCGGCGACGTGGAGTACAAGGAATCGATCGGCGAGATGAAGCACGCCGACCGCCTGATCGAGCGAATCCTCATGCTCGACGGACTGCCCAACCTGCAGGACCTGAACAAGCTGCTGCTGGGTGAGGACACCCCGGAAATGCTCAAGTGCGACCTCAAGCTCGAGCAGGGCGCGCACGCCACGGTCAAGGAAGGCATCGCTTATTGCGAATCGGTGGGCGACTACGTCAGCCGCGAGATCCTGGTCGATATCCTGACCGACACCGAAGAGCACATCGAATACCTGGAAACGCAGCTCGACCTGATCGACAAGGTCGGCCTGCCGAACTATCTGCAATCGCAGATGGAGCCGGGCGAGTTGTAAGCCTGGCAGTCGGCCGCAAGTTCGCGAGAACGCAGTGGCCGCACCCGCGCGGCGCCGTCCGGTGCTGCCGCCACCGCCTGGACTCTGGCGGTAATTCCTCTCATTCGGATTCGGATTCCCATTCGAGCGCACCCGAACTCGTGCGGGCTCTTTCGGGATTGGCCAGTCGCGTGCGCGCAGGACCGGGCCGAAGCCCGCGGACTCCGGAGATCGTATTGTCTCCGGCCTCCAGGCGAGGCGCGAGGCGCTACGCGCCGTGCGGCCCGCCGTGCCCGCCGCAGACTTCGCAGTCGGCCGAGCGCCCAAGCCGCATCGTGGTCCACTCCATGCCGAGCGCATCGACCATCAGCAGGCGCCCGGCCAGGCTGGTGCCGATACCCGTGAGCAGCTTGAGCGCCTCGGCGGCCTGCACGGTGCCGACCATCCCCACCAGCGGCGCGAACACGCCCATGGTGGCGCAGGCGGCCTCCTGCGCGGGCTGCGATGGCGGGAACAGGCAAGCGTAGCAGGGCGCGCCGGGCTGGCGACGGTCGAACACGCTGATCTGCCCGTCGAAGCGCAGCGCGGCGCCGGATACCAGCGGCACATGGTGCCGCACGCAGGCGCGGTTGACGGCCTGGCGCGTGGCGAAGTTGTCGCTGCAATCGAGCACCACGTCGGCCGCGGCGACCAGTTGCGCGAGTTCGGTCTCGCCCACGCGCGCGGCAATCAACCGCACGTCGATGTCCGGGTTGATGCGCAGCATGCCTTCGCGCGCCGATTCCACCTTGGGCCGGCCCACGTTGGCGGTGCTGTGGATTACCTGGCGCTGCAGGTTGGTGAGGTCGACCACGTCGTCGTCCACCACCGTGATGGTGCCGACTCCGGCGGAGGCGAGATAAGGCAGCGCGGCCGCGCCCAGTCCGCCGGCGCCGATCACCAGCGCATGGCCGGCCAGCAGCCGGCCTTGTCCTTCGATGCCGAGTTCGTCGAGCAGGATATGCCGCGAGTAGCGCAGCAGTTGGTTGTCGTTCATGCCGTGCAATGCAAGAGCGGCCCCGCAGGGCCGCTCTTGTCCGTCAGGATGTCAGGGAGTCTTGCCGGTCGGGGTGCCCAGCGGCGTTCCGATCGGGGCGCTCGCCGGCGCGTCCTTGCCGGCAGGCTGCCTGGCCGGGGCGGGCTTGGTGGCGGGCTTGGCGGCCGGCTTGTCGGAGGTCGCCACGGCTTCGAGCCTGGACTTGGAGCGCTTGACCGGCTGGCCTTCGAGCTGGGCGACGGCCTGCTGCAGCATGAAGTCGTCCGCCGAGCCGAACTCGATGGGCTTCTTCTTGCGTTCCTGGTCGCGCTGCTCCGGCGTCTTCTTGGCGTTTTCTTCCTCGAGCCGGCGCAGTTCCTCGACGCGGCGCTGCTCGCGCTCGTTCATCTCCGGCTCTTCCGATTCCTGCTTGTTGTGCAGGTGGCGCTCGGTGTCGATCTCGCGCGTGATCAGGGCGTCGTCGGGATCGCCTTCCGGGTTCTGGTCGACCGGGATGTCCGGACGGATGCCCTTGGCCTGGATCGACTTGCCGGTCGGCGTGTAGTAGTAAGCGATGGTCAGCTTGATGCCGGTGTCGTTGGTCAGCGGGCGCACGGTCTGCACCGAGCCCTTGCCGAAGGTGGTCTTGCCCATGATCAGCGCGCGCTTGTGGTCCTGCAGCGCGCCGGCCACGATCTCGGAAGCCGAGGCCGAGTAGGCGTTGGTCAGCACCACCATCGGGATCTTCTTGTACAGCGCCGGCAGGTCCTTGAGCGGATCGTCCTCGAGCGAGGACAGGCGGTAGTTGTTGAAGGTCGCCTTGTAGACGCGCTTGGCGTCGGGCACCTGGCCGTTGGTCGAGACCACGGTCACGTCTTCCGGCAGGAAGGCCGCGGCCACGCCCACGGCGCCTTGCAGCACGCCGCCGCCGTTGTTGCGCAGGTCCAGGATCACGCCCTTGAGGTTGGGGTTCTTCTTGGCCAGCTCGTCGAGCTTCTTGCCCAGGTCGGCCACGGTGCGTTCCTGGAAGCTGGTCAGCCGTACCCAGGCCAGGCGGTCGTTGTCGATCAGCTTGGCCTTGACCGACTGCACGCGGATCTCGGCGCGCGTGATCGAGACCGGGAAGGTGCGCTCGTCGCTCTTGCGGTAGATGGTCAGCGTGACCTTGGTGCCCGGCTCGCCGCGCATGCGCTTGACCGCCTGCTCCAGCGGCAGGCCACGCACGGGCTTGTCGTCGATGCGGGTGATCAGGTCGCCCGGCTGGATGCCGGCGCGGAAGGCGGGGGTGTCCTCGATCGGGTTGATGACCTTGACCAGCCCTTCTTCCTGCGAGATCTCGATGCCCAGGCCGGCGAAGCGCCCGCGCGTGCCTTCCTGCAGTTCCTTGAAGTCCTTTTCGTCCAGGTAGGCCGAATGCGGGTCGAGGCTGGCGACCATGCCCTTGATGGCCTCGGTCAGCAGCTTCTTGTCGTCGACCGGCTCCACGTACTCGCGCTTGATCTGGCCGAAGATGTCCGCCATCAGGCGCAACTGCTCCAGCGGCAGCGGCCCGGACGAGTTCTGCGCGGTGGCCGAGAGCTGCATGGTGGCCAGCACGCCGGCGACGAGTCCGGCAGTAACAAGACTGATGTTCTTGAGCGTCTTACGCATGAGGGCTGCCTGAACGTGTGAGGAAAATGCGGTGTAGGACCCGGCCTGGTGCGTCACACCGGCCGGTTTTGTCCGACAGTATAAGAGGGAGTGGGAAAAAAGGCCTGCCCCACCGTGTGCCAGGGCCGGGCACCGCGCGGCGGCGCGCGCCCGGCCTTCGCCTCAGCGTGCCTTGCCCTGGTTGGCCACGGCGGCCAGCGATGCGGCGATCGCTTCCTGGTCGCCCAGGTAGTAATGGCGCAGCGGACGCAGATCGGCGTCCAGCTCGTACACGAGCGGGGTGCCATTGGGAATGTTGATGCCAACGATGTCGTCATCCGAGATCTGGTCCAGGTACTTCACCAGCGCGCGGATACTGTTGCCATGGGCGGCAATCACCACGCGCTTCCCGGATTTGATGTCAGGTGCAATGAATTCGTTCCATAGCGGCAGTACGCGGGCCACCGTGTCCTTGAGGCATTCGGTGAGCGGGATCTGCTCGCGCGGCACGCCGGCGTAGCGCGGGTCGTCGTATGAGGCACGCGGATCGTCTTCCTCGAGCGCCGGCGGCGGGGTGTCGTAGCTGCGGCGCCATACCAGCACCTGCTGGTCGCCGAACTTGGCGGCGGTCTCGGCCTTGTTGAGGCCGGACAGCGCGCCGTAGTGGCGCTCGTTCAGGCGCCACTCGTTGCGCACCGGGATCCACATCTGGTCCATCTCGTCCTGCACGTGCCACAGCGTGCGGATGGCCCGCTTGAGCACGGAGGTATAGGCTACGTCGAAGGCGAAGCCCGCCTCGCGCAGCAGCTTGCCGCCCAGCTTGGCCTGGGCCACGCCGGTTTCGGTCAGGTCGACGTCGACCCAGCCGGTGAAACGGTTTTCGAGATTCCAGGTGGATTCGCCGTGGCGAATGAGGACGAGTTTGTACATGCTGCTTCCAGAGCGTGAGAAACCTGTGCGCGCCATGTCACTCGTTCCGTTCATGTGTCAAGTAAGAGACAATGACGGCTCGCGGGCGCGAAACCGTCTATTTTATAATGCCGCCGACTCAACCCACCGGAATGCCAACGTGAATTTCTTCGCCGACTACAACAACCTTGCCTTGATCGCCATCGCCGTGGTGTCGGGCGGCCTGCTGGCCTGGCCCGTCATCTCGCGCGGCTCCCTGGGCGGCAAGTCGGTCAACCCGGCCGCCGCGACGCAGCTGATCAACAAGCGCAATGCCGTGGTCGTGGACATCCGGGAAGCCACCGAATACGCCAAGGGCCACCTGCCGCAGGCCAAGAGCGCGCCACTCGCCGACCTGGCCGGCCGCGCCGCCGGCCTTGCAAAGGACAAGTCCGTACCCATCATCGTGGTGTGCCAGACCGGCCAGCGCTCGGGCAAGGGCCAAGCAGCCCTGAAGGAAGCCGGTTACAGTGAGGTCTATTCGCTCGAAGGCGGCCTGGCCGCGTGGCAGCAAGCCGGCCTGCCGGTGGTCAAGTAAGCGCGCGCCGGGCGCGGCAAGGGGCGCGCCAGCGTGCCTGGCCGGCCGCCCCGAGCTTCGCCAGTTTCTAGTTTCAAGGAGAACCGCATGGCCCGCGTTGTGATGTACAGCACGGTAGTTTGTCCGTATTGCCAGATGGCCGAGCGCCTTCTGAAGGCCAAGGGCGTGGAGGCGATCGAGAAGATCCTGATCGACCGCGAACCCGGCAAGCGCGAAGAAATGATGACCCGCACCGGCCGCCGCACGGTGCCCCAGATCTACATCGACGAAACCCACGTAGGCGGTTTCGACGACCTCTCCGCGCTCGACCGCCGGGGCGGCCTGGTGCCGCTGCTGGCTGCCTGAGGCAAATTCCTAGCCGCGATGCGGGTGAATTCGCCACCCGCGTCATGTACCATATGCGTTTTCCAACCGGGTGCCGACCCGGGTCGCCAGCCTGGGCCTTAGCCGCCCGCGGGGCTCGCGGCCGCGGTATCTGGCGTCCAATGCCCATTCCCGGAAGCCTTTCATGAGCGACCAGCAAAACAATCAGCAGGAAGACCAGCCGTTCTTCAACATCCAGCGCGTGTACCTGAAGGACATGTCGCTCGAACAGCCGAACTCGCCCGCCATCTTCCTCGAGACCGAAGCGCCGGCCGTGGAAGTCCAGGTGAACGTGGGTGCCACGCAGCTGCAGGAAGGCATCTTCGAAGTGGTGGTGACCGGCACGGTGACCACCAAGGTGCAGGACAAGGTTGCCTTCCTGGTCGAAGCGCACCAGGCCGGCATCTTCGACATCCGCAACGTGCCGGTGGAGCAGCTCGACCCGCTGCTGGGCATCGCCTGCCCGACCATCCTCTATCCGTACCTGCGCGGCAATATCGCCGACGTGATCACGCGCGCCGGCTTCCAGGCCATCCACCTGTCGGAAATCAATTTCCAGGCGCTCTACGAGCAGCGCCTGCAGGCAGCGATGCAGGAAGCCGAAGCCGCCCAGGGCGGCAACAGCGGCATCGTGATGCCCGACGGCAGCCAGGCCCGCCACTGATCCACGGATCCTGGCGCGGCATGCGGTAAAGACGGGGCCACGTGCCCCGTTTTGTGTTTTCCGGCCCGCCGGCGCGGCGGGCCACGCGGCCGGCAGGTCGATCGAGCGAGGCAAAGCATCATGAAAATCACTGTCTTCGGTGCCGGGGCCTGGGGCACCGCGCTGGCCAGCCATGCGGCCGCGGCCCACGACGTGGTGCTGTGGGGCCGTGACGCCGCCGAACTGTCGGCGCTCGGCGCGCGCCATGAAAACGCCGCCTACCTGCCCGGCGTGGCGCTGTCGGCGCGGCTCGCGGTGGAGGCCGGCTTCGAGCGCGCCGCCGCGCACGTGGATGCCGATCCCGACGGCCTGCTGATCGTGGCCACGCCGGTCTCCGGGCTGCGCGAGATGACGCGCCGGCTGGCCGCGCGGCGCCACGCGGACTTGCGCATGCTGTGGCTGTGCAAGGGTTTCGAGGCGGCCACCAATGCCTTGCCGCACCAGATGGTGCGCGAAGAACTGGACGCCGCGGGCCGCCTCGGCGATGCCATGTTCGGCGTGCTGACCGGCCCCAGCTTCGCCCGCGAGGTGGCGCTCGGCCTGCCGTGCGCGCTGACCGTGGCCGGCACCTCGCCGCTGCTCGCCGACCTGGCGCAGCAGGGCTTCCACCACCACGCGATGCGCATCTACGGCAGCGACGACCTGGTCGGCGCCGAGGTGGGGGGCGCCGTCAAGAACGTGCTGGCGATCGCCACCGGCGCCAGCGACGGGCTCGGCCTGGGCCTGAACGCGCGCGCCGCGCTGGTGACGCGCGGCCTGGCCGAGATGACGCGGCTGGGCATGGCGCTGGGCGGGCGCGTCGAGACCTTCATGGGCCTGGCCGGCGTGGGCGACCTGATCCTGACCGCCACCGGCGACCTTTCGCGCAACCGCAAGGTGGGCCAGCAACTGGCCGAGGGCAAGACGCTCGAACAGATCCTTGCCGATCTTGGCCACGTGGCCGAAGGCGTGCGCTGCGCCCAGGCGGTAGCCGCGCTGGCCGCGGCGCACGGCGTGGAGATGCCGATCACGCGCGCGGTCTGCGCGGTGCTGTTCGAGGGTTTGCCGGTGGCCGACGCGGTGGCGCGCCTGCTGCAGCGCGACGCGCGCGACGAGTGAGCGCGTCGCTTTCTCTTTTCCTTTCCTGGCGGTGATGCCCGTGGCGACGCGGATGTCCTGCTTGCGTTGTCTTCTCCCATGCCCCAAGACTTTATCGCGGCCCGGCGCCGCGCCCTGATCGCCCTGGCCGCCGGCGCCGTGCCCGGCGCGCTGCTGGCCGCGCCCGCCGCGGCGCAGCCCTGGCCGGCGCGGCCCATCCGCCTGGTGGTGCCGTTCCCGGCCGGCTCGTCGCCGGACCTGATCGCGCGCCTGCTGACCGAGAAGCTGTCGGTGTCGCTCGGCCAGCCGCTGGTGGTGGAGAACCGCCCCGGCGCGGGCGGCAACATCGGCACCGGCATGGTGGCGCGCGCCGCGCCCGACGGCTACACGCTGCTGCTGACCATCAACGGCCCGCTGGTCACCGCGCCGACGCTGTCGCGCCATCTCGGCTACGACCCGGTGCGCCAGCTCGCGCCGGTGTCGCTGGTGGCGACCTCGCCCAATGTGCTGGTGGTGGATGCGCGCCTGCCGGTGCACGACGTGCGCGAGTTCGTGGCGCTGGCCCGCTCGCGTCCGGGCGCGCTGAACTACGGCTCGGTCGGCAACGGCAGTGCCGCGCACCTGGCCATGGAGCAGCTCAAGGCGATGGCGAAGATCGACCTGGCCCATATTCCCTACCCGGGCTTTGCGCAGATCACCACCGCCATGGTCGGCGGCCAGGTGCAGGCCGGCTTCATGGTGCCGGCGATCGCCATGCCGCTGGTGAACGCGGGCAAGCTGCGCATCATCGCCGTCACCACCAGCGGGCGCACCAGCCTGCTGCCCGCGGTGCCCACCGTGGCCGAGGCCGGCTATCCCGGTTTCGAGGCGATCTCGTGGCAGGCCGTGCTGGCGCCGGCGGGCACGCCCGCGCCGGTGATCGACCGGCTCTACCGCGAGCTGGTGGCGATCATCGGCAGCGAGGACGTGCGCGCCCGCATGCGCGCGCAGTATTTCGTGCCGGCGGGCACGGCGCCGCAGTCGCTGCGCGAGACCATGGCGAGCGAGAAGGCGCGCTGGGACAAGGTGATCCGGAGCGCCGGCGTGGAGCCGGAATAGCCTGGGGCGGATAGTCCGGGGCGTTATGCGCCGCCGGCGAAACCGTTCTGGCGCCAGGCCTCGAACACCACCACGGCCACCGTGTTGGAGAGATTGAGGCTGCGGTTGTCGGGCCGCATCGGCAGGCGGATGCGCTGCGCGGCGGGAAACCACTCGCGCCGCTGGGGCGCCAGGCCGCGCGTCTCCGAGCCGAACACGAACCAGTCGCCGGGGCGGAAGCCGACCTGCCCGAACGGCGTCGAGCCATGCGTGGTGAGGGCGAACATGCGGGCAGGATCGGGTTGTTCGCTGGCCATCAGGGCGTCCCAGTTCTCGTGCACGCGCATGCTGGCGTACTCGTGGTAGTCCAGGCCGGCGCGGCGCATGCGCGCATCCTCGAGCGGGAAGCCAAGCGGCTTGACCAGGTGGAGGCGGGCGCCGGTGTTGGCGCACAGGCGGATCACATTGCCGGTGTTGGGCGGGATCTCGGGTTCGACCAGGACGACATTGAACATGTTGGGGGGCGGGCCGCGGGGCGCCGCTTGGAAAACGCTGCGCAGCTTACCTTGCCGGGTGGCGCCTGTCACGCCATGCCGCCGCGCGGCAGCCCGGTCCCGCTACGGCGTGCGCAGCGGGACGAACAATGTGACGCGCGCCGCGCCGTGCGCCTTCAGCACGCGCGCGGCTTCTCCCAGTGTCGCGCCGCTGGTCATCACGTCGTCCACCAGCCCCACGTGCAGGCCGGCGACGTCGTTGCCCGGCGCCAGGCCGAAAGCGCCCTGCAGGTTGGCCTGCCGCGCGGGCAGGTCCAGCGAAGCCTGGGCCGGCGTGTCGCGCAGGCGGGCCAGCAACGCCGGCTGTGCGCGCACGCCGAGGCGGCGCGCCAGCGGCCTGGCGATCTCCCATGACTGGTTGAAGCCGCGCGCCGCCAGCCGCTGCGCGGACAGCGGCACCGGCGCGAGCAGGTGGGGGAGGTCAGGGAGGCCGCGCAGGCCGGGCTCGGCGCGCGGGACGCCGCGGGTGGCATGCCAGCGGTCCGCGAGCGCCGCCGCCAGCCAGTCCGCCAGCGGCAGCGCGCCGCCGAACTTGAGCGCCAGCACCAGTCCGTCCTGCGGGCTGGCGTAGTCGCCGAGGGCCAGGGCGGCGTCGAAGGCGGGCGGCTCCAGCCGGCAGTGATTGCACAGCGAGCCGTGGCGCGGCGTGGGCCGCGCACAGCTGCGGCAACGTGCCGCAGGGGCCAGCAGCTCGCGCGCGCAGCCGGCGCACACGGCATCCTCCTGCACCTCGCCGCACAGCGCGCACGCGGACGGCAGCAGGGCGCGCCACAGCCGGCGCGCATGGCGGCGCAGTGCGCCCTCGGCAGGGCGGGCGCCGGCAGCCGCGGCGGCGCGCGCGTATACTTGCGGTCCGGCCGCCGCGCCCGCGGGCGTGCGCGCCGCATTCCGCCCGGGCGCCTGCGTCCGGCCGTGCTCCTCATTTTCCTGTTGCCTGGCTTGCCCGTGTCCCTGCATGACGCCGACTCCCCCGATGCCTATTTGCCGCCCGCGCGGCTGACCCGCCTCGCCTTCGACCGGCGCAGCGCCGGCTTCGGCCAGCTCGACTTCCTGCTCGGCGAGATTGGCCAGCGCATGCAGGAGCGCATGCAGATGATCCGGCTGTCGCCCGCGCGCGCGCTCGATATCGGCTGCGGCCACGGCCGCGGCCTGGCCGCGCTGCGCGCGCAGTACCCGGACGCGCAGATCGCCGGCCTGGACATCTCCGGCGCCATGCTGCGCGAGGCGGCCCAGCGCGATCCCCAGCGCCAGGCCGGCTGGCTCGGCCGCATGCTCGGCAAGCGGCCCGTGTTCGACCTGGTGCAGGGCGATCTTGCCACATTGCCGTTCGCGCCGGCCAGCTTCGACCTGCTCTGGTCCAACCTGGCGCTGCACTGGCATCCGGAACCACATAGGGTATTTCCCGAGTGGCATCGTGTCGCACGTGACGAAGGCCTGGTGCTGTTCTCGCTGTTCGGGCCCGACACGCTGGCCGAGCTGCGCGCGGCCTTCGCGGAGGTCGACGGCGGCACGCATTCGCTGCGCTTCGTCGACATGCACGACATCGGCGACATGCTGGTTCACAGCGGATGGTCCACGCCTGTGATGGACATGGAAACGCTGACGATCACCTATGAATCGCCGCGCACGCTGCTGCGCGAAGTGCAGGCCTTCGGCGGCCTGCGGCTGCCGCCAATCCCAGGCCAGGGCTTGCGTGGCCGGCGTTGGTTCGAGGCGCTGCTGGCGGCGCTGGAGCGCCGCCGCAATGCCGACGGACTGATTGCGCTGACCTTCGAGATCGTCTACGGGCATGCGTGGAAACTGGCGCCGCGCGGCCGGCAGGAGGTCGACGAACTCGGCCGCGCGGTGGTGCCGCTGGACAAGATCGGGCGCGCGCCGCCGCGCCGATAGCGTGCCGCAGAGGCCCGCAGCATGCACCGCGCCGATGCACAAAACGGCGCCGCGCGCCACCCCGGCGGTCAAGGGGCGGCCTTGTTCGAGTAGGCGAAGCGCCCTATAATGCGCCAGTTTGTCGCAGTGGTTCCCCTGGCACATGTGCCCCGGAATCGCACTAAGATAGTGCGGCCCAGGCGATCGTCCCAGGTGTGCATCCTATGCAGAGTGGTGGGCGATGCAAGACTTGGGTATCGCATTCCAGACGGCGCAAGACGGGTCCGGCAGCAGTGCCGGCGGGCCCGGCGCGCCGGACAAAGACTGGCTGATGAAGCGGAACTGTTCGCTGTCTCCACGCCAGGTCGGCTGGTTCTACCTCTCAATCGTCTGTGTCTCGCTCGCCATCGCGTCGTTCTTTGCGTGGCGAGGGTCGTGGTTCGTGCTGCCTTTCGCCGGGCTGGACCTGCTGGGCCTGGGCATCGCGCTGCTGGTCTACGCGCGGCACGCGGCCGACTACGAGCGCGTCAGCCTGGCGGGCGGCCTGCTGGTGGTCGTATCCGTCAATGCCGGGCAGGTGACGCGGCATGAATTCAACCCGCTCTGGGTGCGGGTCGAGCTGGATGAATCGTTACGGGCGCTGGTGCAGTTGCGCTCGGGTAAGTGCGCTGTGCAGGTGGGGTGTTTTCTGGACCCGTACAAGCGCAGAAAGTTCGCGCAGGAGCTCGTATCTGCCTTGCGCCGCCTCTGACGGAGACTGGCGGCGGCCGGGCGGGCTGACAGATTTGAATCTGTAAATTGGGTAGATAACAAATGAAAATGTGGAAGAAGGCATCCGCAGCGTGTCTAACGGGCGCGTCCCTGCTCGTTAGCCAGGCAGCCCTGGCAGTGGAAGACATGCCGGGCGGCCCAGCAGTGCGCCAGCTCAACCTGACTGAACCCGTTACCAAGATCGCCGAACAGATTCACTGGCTCAACTGGATGATGCTGATCATCTGCACGGTGATCTTCGTCGGCGTGTTCGGGGTGATGTTCTACTCCGTGTTCAAGCACCGCAAGTCCAAGGGTGCCAAGTCAGCCTCCTTCCACGAAAGCATCACCGTCGAGGTGATCTGGACCATCATCCCCTTCCTGATCGTCATCGGCATGGCGCTGCCCGCCACCAAGACGGTCGTGGCGATGAAGGACACCACCAATTCCGACATCACCATCAAGGCCACCGGCTACCAGTGGAAATGGGGCTATGACTACCTGAAGGGCGACGGCGAGGGCATTTCCTTCGTCTCCACCCTGACCACCCCGCGCGACCAGATCAACAACGAGGCACCGAAGTCGAACACCTACCTGATGGAGGTGGACAACGAGCTGGTGGTGCCCGTCAACAAGAAGATCCGCATCGTCACCACCGCCAACGACGTGATCCACGCGTGGATGATCCCGGCCTTCGGCGTCAAGCAGGATGCGATCCCCGGCTTCGTGCGCGACACCTGGTTCAAGGCCGAGAAGATCGGCGTGTACCGCGGCCAGTGCGCCGAGCTGTGCGGCAAGGAACACGCCTTCATGCCGATCGTGGTGCGCGTGGTATCCGACGCCGACTACGCCAAGTGGGTGGACGGCAAGAAGAAGGAACTCGCCGCCAAGGCCGACGACCCCAACAAGACCTGGACCCTCGAAGAGCTCAAGGCGCGCGGCGAGAAGGTCTACACCGCCAACTGCGCGGTCTGCCACCAGCCCAACGGCAAGGGCGGCGGCGCGTTCCCGGCGCTGGACGGCTCCAAGGTCGTGAACGGCCCGAAGGCCGGCCAGATGCACATCCTGCTCGAAGGCAAGGGCGCCATGCCCGTCTGGAAGCACCTCTCCGATACCGAGCTCGCCGCCGTGATGACCTTTACCCGCAACAACTGGGGCAACCATACCGGCGAAGTGATTCAACCGAGCGATTTCGTGAACGCCCGTGCGGGCAAGTTCCCGGAAGGCGGCGGCGCTGCCGGCGGCGACGCCGCTCCCAAGGCGGAAGACAAGCCCGCCGCCAAGCAGGCCAGCGTCGCGGGCGACCGCGCGGCAGGCTGATCAGGATTACAGGAGTTTTCGCGATGAGTACTGTTACCCCGGACGCGCTCGGCCACCCGCACGATCATGCGCATGACGACCACGCGCACGATGAGCATCACGATCACCCGCACGGCTGGCGCCGCTGGCTGTTCGCCACCAACCACAAGGACATCGGCACGCTGTACCTGCTGTTCTCGTTCACCATGCTGCTGTCGGGCGGCATGCTGGCGCTGCTGATCCGCCTGGAGCTGTTCGAGCCGGGCCTGCAGTTCTTCCGCCCCGAGCTGTTCAACCAGTTCACCACCATGCACGGCCTGATCATGGTGTTCGGCGCGATCATGCCGGCCTTCGTGGGCTTCGCCAACTGGATGATCCCGCTGCAGATCGGCGCCTCCGACATGGCGTTCGCGCGCATGAACAACTTCAGCTTCTGGCTGATGCCGCCGGCCGCGCTGCTGCTGGTGCTGTCGTTCTTCGCGCCGGGCGGCGCCACCGCCGCCGGCTGGACCCTGTACGCGCCGCTGTCGGTGCAGATGGGCCCGGGCATGGACATGGCCATCTTCGCTATGCACATCATGGGCGCGTCGTCGATCATGGGCTCGATCAACATCATCGTCACCGTGCTCAACATGCGCGCGCCCGGCATGACGCTGATGAAGATGCCGATGTTCTGCTGGACCTGGCTGATCACCGCCTACCTGCTGATCGCCGTGATGCCCGTGCTGGCCGGCGCCATCACCATGGTGCTGACCGACCGCCACTTCGGCACGAGCTTCTTCTCGGCCGCCGGCGGCGGCGATCCGGTGATGTACCAGCACATCTTCTGGTTCTTCGGCCACCCCGAGGTGTACATCATGATCCTGCCCGCGTTCGGGATCATCTCGCACGTGGTGCCGACCTTCGCCCGCAAGCGCCTGTTCGGCTACAGCTCGATGGTGTACGCCACCGCCTCGATCGCCATCCTGTCGTTCATCGTGTGGGCGCACCACATGTTCACGACCGGCATGCCGGTGACCGGCCAGCTGTTCTTCATGTACGCGACCATGCTGATCGCGGTGCCGACCGCCGTGAAGATCTTCAACTGGATCGCCACCATGTGGCGCGGCTCGATGACCTTCGAGACGCCGATGCTGTTCGCCATCGGCTTCATCTTCGTGTTCACCATCGGCGGCTTCACCGGCCTGATGCCGGCGGTCGCGCCGATCGACATCCAGCTGCAGGACACCTATTTCATCGTGGCCCACTTCCACTATGTGCTGGTGGCCGGCTCGCTGTTCGCGATGTTCTCGGGCTTCTACTACTGGGGTCCGAAGTGGAGCGGTTTCATGTACAACGAAACCCGCGGCCAGATCCACTTCTGGGGGTCGATGATCTTCTTCAACATCACCTTCTTCCCGATGCACTTCCTGGGCCTGGCCGGCATGCCGCGCCGCTATGCCGACTATCCGACCCAGTTCGCCGACTTCAACGCGATCGCCTCGATCGGCGCGCTTGGCTTCGGGCTGATGCAGGTGTATTTCTTCTTCTTCGTGGTGCTGCCGTCGTACCGCGGCGGGGAGAAGGCCGGCGACAAGCCCTGGGATGGCGCCGAAGGCCTGGAGTGGACCGTGCCGTCGCCGGCGCCGTTCCACACCTTCGAAGTCCCGCCGCAGGTCCGGTAAGGCGCAACACGACGCGGATGGACGGGCGCACGCCTGTCCGTCCCGCGTCACGCAAGCAGGATGTCATGCAGGATCCAGACAAAAGTCCATCGCAGCCGGACCGCAAGGCCGCCAATGTCCGTCTCGGCCTGATCCTTTTCTCGATCGTGGTGGTTTTCTTTTTGGGTTTCTTCGCCAAGATGATTCTTCTGGGCTGAAGCCGCAGGGGATGGCGCAGGGGATGGGAATGAGCACGAACCAGCCGTCGCAGGACACCGCCGACAAGCGCTTCAACCGCAGCATGATGCTGCGGCTGCTGGTGGTGGTGGCGCTGATGTTTTCGTTCGGCTACGCGCTGGTGCCGCTGTACAAGAAGATCTGCGAGATCACCGGCCTCAACGTGGTGACCACGCGCGACCTCTACGGCGGGCAGGTCAAGAACACGCAGGTGGACAAGAGCCGCACCATCACGGTCGAGTTCGATTCCAACGCGCGCGGCCCGTTCGCGTTCCGGCCGGTGAAGAGCAGCATGGAAGTGCATCCGGGCGAGATGGCCACCATCGTCTACGAGGTGGCCAACGGCCAGCCGCGCGATATCTCGGCGCAGGCGATCCCGAGCTACCTGCCCAAGCTGGCCACGCAGTATTTCAAGAAGATCGAGTGCTTCTGCTTCAAGCAGCAGACCCTCAAGGCAAAAGAAGCACGCGAGATGCCGGTGGTGTTCGTGATCGATCCGGACCTGCCGAAAGATGTGAAGAACATTACGCTGTCCTATACCTTCTTCGAGATCGGCGCGCCGGTGGCGCAGGCGCCGCAGGACGGCACGCAGACGCCGGCCGGAGCAGGCAAGGGCATTTGAGCCGTGGCCGGCGCAGCCGGCGCGGGCCGAAGCCGTACGTAGCAATATGCAGCAGTAGCGGGAGCAAGCCGTGGAAGAGATGAAGGGCGCGGTCAAGCGCAAGCTGTCTTTCTTGCAGACGCTGCGCGCGGTGTTCTGGTCGTTCATCGGCCTGCGCAAGGGCAGCGAGCACGAGCGCGACATGGCGCAGCTCAATCCGGTCCACGTGATCATCGCCGGACTGGTAGGGGTAGCCATCCTGATCGCGGTGCTGATCGCCGTCGTGCGCGTGGTCGTGGCAGGGTGAGGTAGCAGGTAGAAGCAGGCAAAAGCATGCCGCCGGCCAGCTGTCGGGGCCGGATGTGCGGATAACGATGACTGAATCAAGACTCTGAGCTGGAGAAAAAAGAATGAGTGCGAACCGCGCCAACGCTCCGTACTACTTCGTACCGGGCCCCTCGCGCCATCCGATCACGGCGGCCTTCGGCCTGCTGCTGACGGCCGGCGGGGCCGCAGGCTGGGTAAACGGACAACCCTGGGGACCGTACGTCTGCGGCCTCGGCCTGCTGTGGTTCCTGTTCGTGCTCAAGAGCTGGTTCGGCGATGCCATCAGCGAATCCGAGACCGGCAAGTACGGCAAGAACATCGACCTGTCCTTCCGCTGGTCGATGGGCTGGTTCATCTTCTCCGAGGTGATGTTCTTCGCGGCCTTCTTCGGCGCGCTGTTCTATGCCCGCAACATCGCCATGCCGTGGCTGGGCGACCTGAACAACAAGATCCTGTGGCCCGACTTCGCCGCGGTGTGGCCCAACACCGGGCCGGCCGGCGTGATCGAGAGCTTCCAGACCATGGGCCCGTGGCCGATCCCCACGATCAACACGGCGCTGCTGCTGACCTCCGGCGTGACGCTGACCTGGGCGCACCATGCGCTGCTGGCCAACAAGCGCAGCCAGCTGATCCAGGGCCTGGTGCTGACCATCCTGCTGGGCGCGGTCTTCATGTGCTTCCAGGTGTACGAGTACCACCATGCCTACACCGAGCTGAACCTCAAGCTGACCTCGGGCATCTACGGCTCCACCTTCTTCCTGCTGACCGGCTTCCACGGCTTCCACGTGACCATGGGCGCGATCATGCTGACGGTGGTGCTGGTGCGCGTGCTGAAGGGCCATTTCACGCCCGACCACCACTTCGCCTTCGAAGGCGCCGCCTGGTACTGGCACTTCGTGGACGTGGTGTGGCTGTTCCTCTATATCGTGGTGTACTGGCTGTAAGGCACCCCGTTGCACTGTCCGCCGGCCATGCCGGCGGCATCGCCGGGAAGGGGCTCCCTTCCCGCGGGAACAAAAAACAAGCGCCGCAGGAGCCTGACCAGCCTGCGGCGCTTGTTTTTTGCGAGCCTGTCGCAGTCCTGCGAATGGTGGGCGAGCGGCCGGCGGGCGGTTGCCGGCCCGGCATCCGCGCCTCACGGCCCCATGCGGATGCCCGTGCTCTGTATCCAGCCCATCCAGTGCGAAAACAGGATGAAGAGGAACAGGGCCACCGAGAAGCCGACCCGGAACATCAGCGAGCGCATCATGTTCGGCGTCCTGCCGCGGTCGCGCATCATGAAGAACAGGGCGGAGGCCAGGCTGCCGACGATGAGGATGAACGCGATGAAGATGACGATGCGCATGGATGGCCCGCGGGCACGGGATCGGCTGGAGGTGAAGTACCATTATCGCACCGGCGCGCCGTTGCAGGCACTCGGGGGCCGCCCGTGAAACCGTGGCGCGCGCTGAGCCCGGTCCCCACCCTCGCCGCGCTGGCGGTGATCGCCGTGACCTGCGCGCTGGGCCACTGGCAGCTCGACCGCGCCCACGAGAAGATCGCGCGGGCGCAGCGGCTGCAGGCGCTGGCCGCGCAGCCGCCGCTGGAAATCGGGCCGGCGCTGGCGGCGGGCCCGGTGGCCGAGCGGCGCGTGCATGTGCGCGGCCGCTTCGATCCCGGCCATACCGTATTGCTGGACAACCGGCCGCACGGCAACGGCACCGACAGCCGCGCCGGCTTCCTGGTGCTGACGCCGCTGCGCGTGGCGGGCGGCGGCCCGGCCGCGCCGGCGGTGCTGGTGCTGCGCGGCTGGCTGCCGCGCGATGCGCAGGACCGCACCCGCATCGCGCCGTTCTCCACGCCCGGGGGGGAGGTGGACCTGGAAGGCACGGCGCTGGAAACGGTGCCCCGGGTCTTCGGCCTCGGCCGGGGCGCGCAGGCGGAGGCCGGCCAGAAGATCCGCCAGAATGTGGATATCGCCGCCTTCGCCAGGGAGCTCGGCGTGACCTTGCAGCCCTTCGTGCTGGAGCAGCGCAGCGACAGCGGCGATGGCCTGGCGCGCGACTGGGCGCCGGTGGACATCGGCGCCGACCGCCATTACGGCTACGCCTTCCAGTGGTTCGGGCTGGCCGCGCTGACGCTGGTGCTGCTGGTGGCACTGGCTTGGCGGCGCGCGCGCCGCATGGCGGCTGGCGCACAACCAGAGATGCAGCCCGAACCACGGCGGGGCCGCGCGGTCAGATGAGCGCGGCGACCGCGACCGGACACCCGAGAGACAGAAGAAGAGACGAACGAACGTGATGCAACAACGAGATCCAGCCCCGGCCCAGGCCGCGCGCGCCGCACCGCAAGACCCGCGCATCGATGCCCGCACCCGGCGCGGCCGCATCCAGATGCTGCTGCTGTTGCTGGTGTGCGCGTCGCCGGTGATTGCCTCCTACCTGACCTACTACGTATTCAGGCCGGCCGGCGGCACCACCAACTACGGCACGCTGATCGAGCCGCAGCGCCCGATACCGGCGATGCAGGTCGCCAACGAGCGCGCCGAGCCGGTGCCGCTGGCCAGCTTCAAGGGCAAGTGGCTGCTGATCAGCACCGACGGCGCCGCGTGCGACGAGGCCTGCGCCAGGAAGCTGTTCACCATCCGCCAGCTGCGCGCCGGCCAGGGCGAGGACCGCGAGCGCATCGTGCCGGTATGGCTGGTCAGCGACGATGGCCCCATCGACGCGCGCCTGAGCGCCGCCTACAACGAGCCCTACGCCGGCGTGCGCTTCCTGCGCGCCAGCCACGACGCGCTGCAGCAGTGGCTGCCGCCCGGCGAGGGCGCGCGCATCGAGGACACGCTTTACCTCGTCGACCCGCTCGGCAACCTGATGATGCGCTTCCCGAAGGACCCGGATCCCAAGAAGGTGAGTTCCGACCTGAAGAAGCTGCTCAAGTACTCCCGCATCGGCTGAGGGCCGGGCTCACGGCCAGAATCAACGACTACGCGCATGCTGCTCCAACTCGCCGTCATCGGCGTCCTGATCGCACTGTTCCCGCTCAGCTACGTGCTGGTCAGGGGCGACCGCAACAAGTACCGCAAGCTGGTGTGGATCACCGCTTTCCTGACGCTCGACCTGATCATGTTCGGCAGCTTCACGCGGCTGACCGATTCCGGCCTGGGCTGCCCGGACTGGCCGGGCTGCTATGGCCACTCCAACCCGCACGCGGCCAGCGAGCCGATCCGCGCTGCCGAGACCGCGCTGCCGAGCGGGCCGGTTTCCGCCACCAAGGCCTGGATCGAGATGATCCACCGCTACTTCGCCATGGCGGTGGGCGTGCTGATCATCACGCTGATGGTGCTGGCCTGGGTCAGGCGGCGCGAGCTGCGGCAGTCGCCGTGGTTCGCCACCGGCGTGCTGTTGCTGGTGTGCGTGCAGGGGGCGTTCGGCGCGTTCACGGTCACGCTCAAGCTGCAGCCCGTCATCGTGGTCACGCACCTGATGCTGGGCATGGGCCTGCTGGCGTCGCTGATCTGGCTGGGCTCGCGCAACGACCCGCCGCTGGGCGTGGCGCCGGCCGCCGGCGCGCTGCGCTGGCCGGCGCGCCTGGCGCTGGCGCTGCTCGTGCTGCAGATCTTCCTGGGCGGCTGGGTGAGCACCAACTACGCGGTGCTGGCCTGCACCGACTTCCCGCTGTGCAACGGGCAGCTGGTGCCGGACATGGACTTCCGCCACGGCTTCACGCTGTGGCGCCAGCTTGGCATGACCGCCGATGGCGACTACATCCCGCACTCGGCGCTGGTGGCGATCCACTGGGTGCACCGCGGCTTTGCCTTCGTGGTGCTGGGCTACCTGGCGTGGTTCGGGCTGCGCGCGCGCCGCTTCGGCGGACTGTCGCGCCATGCGGGCTGGCTGCTGGGCATGCTCGCGCTGCAGCTGGCCACGGGCCTTTCCAACATCGTGTTCGACTGGCCGCTGGTGGCCGCGGTGGCCCACAACGGCGGCGCGGCGGTGCTTCTGATGCTGTTGGTCCGCCTCAACTACAATATAGGGCTCGCGGCGCGCGCCGCTGATATCGCTACTGACGTGCCGGCCGCCGTGCGCGCCACATGAAAGAGAAGAATCCCTCCGTGGTTACTGCTACCCACCCTCATCCCGACGGACGGGTCCGTCACCTGGTCCGCCAATACGCCGCCCTCACCAAGCCCCGCGTCACGCAACTGGCTGTGTTCTGCGCCATCATCGGCATGTTCCTGGCCACGCCGGGCATGGTGCCGTGGTCCGTGCTGGTCGGCGGCGCGGCCGGGATCTGGCTGCTGGCGGGCGCGGCTTTCGCCATCAACTGCCTGGTCGAGCAGAAGATCGATGCGATGATGCGCCGCACCGCGTGGCGCCCCTCGGCCACCGGCGAGATCACCACGGCGCAGACGCTGGTGTTCTCGGCCGTGCTGGGCGGGGCGGGGATGTGGGTGCTGCACGTTTTCACCAATGACCTGACCATGTGGCTCACGGTGGCGACCTTCGTCGGCTACGCGGTGGTGTACACCATCCTGCTCAAGCCGGCCACGCCGCAGAACATCGTGATCGGCGGCCTGTCCGGCGCCATGCCGCCCGCGCTGGGCTGGGCGGCGGTCTCGGGCACCGTGCCGGCCGAGGCATGGTTCCTGGTGCTCATCATCTTCACCTGGACGCCGCCGCATTTCTGGGCGCTGGCGCTGTACCGCCGCGCCGACTACGCCAAGTCGGGCCTGCCGATGCTGCCGATCACTCACGGCGAGCGCTTTACCCTGCTGCATATCCTGCTGTACACGCTGATCATGATCGCGGCCACGCTGCTGCCCTTCGTGTACGGCATGTGCGGCTACATCTACCTGGCGTCCGCGCTGATCCTGGGCGGCGGTTTCCTGGCCTATGCGTGGAAGCTGTATCGCAACTACTCGGATGCGCTGGCGCGGCGCATGTTCCGCTTCTCGATCCTCTACCTGTCGCTGCTGTTCGCGGCGCTGCTGGTCGACCACTACTTCAAGTTCCTGCCGCAGCCCTGAGCCGCGGCCGGCGCCGGGCGCGGCATCTTGTCGCGGCCCGGGCGCAGCGGCGGCGCGATCGGCGATACTGCCCCCCTATGCCAATGTGAAGCGGCCGCCGTGCGCCGCCTCATCCATCACGCGACTCGAATGCCTACCCGCTCCCTTCCCGGTTCTTCCTCCAGCTTCGCGCTGTTCCGCCGTTTTTGCCTGCTGGCGCTGTGCTCGCTGCTGCTCGCCGCGTGCGGCCAGCAGCGCGCGTCGTTCAAGAACGTCGACATCACCGGAGGCAGCGAATTCGGCAAGGACTTCGTGCTCACCGACCACACCGGCAAGGTCCGCACGCTGGCCGACTTCAAGGGCAAGGCGGTGGTGATGTTCTTCGGTTATACGCATTGCCCGGACGTCTGCCCCACCACCATGGCCGAGCTCAAGGCGGTGATGGAGCAGCTCGGCCCGGACGCCGACAAGGTGCAGGTGCTGTTCGTCACGGTCGACCCGCAACGCGATACGCAGGAACTGCTGGCGCAATACGTGCCCGCGTTCGACCCGCGCTTCCTGGGCATGCGCGCGGCCGACGACGCGGCGCTGCAGAAGGTGGCCAAGGACTTCAAGGTGTACTACGCCAAGGTGCCGGGCACCTCGCCGAACAACTACACGATGGACCATTCGGCCGGCAGCTACGTGTTCGACCCGAGCGGCAAGCTGCGCCTGTTCATCCGCCACGGCCAGGGTCCGGAGCCGATCGTGCACGATCTCAAGCAACTGCTTTCCTGAGCGCGGCAAGGCCGCCCGCAGCGCGCAGACGAAAAAAGGGCCGGTCGCGAGACCGGCCCTTTTTCCATGGCGGCGCGCGGCGCGGCTTGGCGCCGCCGCGCTGCCGCGCGCTCAGGCGAAGGCCTGCAGCGCGCCCTTCATCTTCTTCATCGCCGCGGTCTCGATCTGGCGGATGCGCTCGGCGGACACGCCGAACTCGTCAGCCAGCTCGTGCAGCGTGGAGCCGCCCGAGCCGTCGTCGTTGACATGCAGCCAGCGTGCCTCGATGATGCGGCGGCTGCGGTCGTCGAGCTTGCTCAGCGCTTCTTCCAGGCCCTGCACCTGCATGCGGTCGTTGCGCTGGGCCTCGATCACGCGGGTCGGCTCGTTGTGGTTGTCGGCCAGGTAGGCGATGGGGGCGAATTCCTCCTCGCCGTCGTCGATCTGGCCTTCCAGCGCGAGGTCGCCGCCCGACAGGCGGGTTTCCATCTCCATCACTTCTTCCGGCTTGACGTTCAGCTCGCGCGCGACCGCGTCGATCTGTTCCGGCGTGAAGGTGTGGGGACCCTGCTTGTGGCTGCGCAGGTTGAAGAACAGCTTGCGCTGGGCCTTGGTGGTGGCCACCTTGACCATGCGCCAGTTCTTCAGCACGTACTCGTGGATCTCGGCCTTGATCCAGTGCATGGCATACGACACCAGGCGCACGCCCTGGTCCGGGTCGAAGCGCTTCACGGCCTTCATCAGGCCGATATTGCCTTCCTGGATCAGGTCGGCGTGGGGCAGGCCGTAGCCGAGGTACTGGCGGGCGATGGACACCACCAGGCGCAGGTGCGACAGCACCAGGCGCCGCGCCGCGTCGACGGAGTCGTGCTCGCGCAGGTCGCGCGCAAGCCGCTGCTCCTCCTCGGGGGTCAGCATGGGGATACGGTGGACAGCCTGGATATAGCTGTCCAGGTTTCCCAGGTTACCGGGAAACGTCAGCGCGAACGCCCCGGCGCCCTGAGGCGCCGTAGGCAGGCGGCTGCTGGTTTGGGTTTGGTCGGCAGATAGGACCGCGTTCACTCGATTGCTCCTTTCGCATCCGGCGGGTGGGTTGCCCGCGGCGCTCGCCCGGAGGGTCCGCGCACTGCATTGCAACACATATTAGCACTCAAGCCGGGAGACTGCTAAGTTGGAGTCCCTATAGGGTTGATAGTTCCAACTAATTGATATTGCGGATCGCATAGTGTGTTGCCGGGGCCAGTCTCTGCCATGTGGCGTCATCACTATCAGACGGCATCCGCTGCCTTATCGGACAAAGATTAGAGGGAACGCGCCCGTTCTGGTTCTGTCGCCGGATGAGATGCTGTGTTCCGCCAGCGGCTACACTCTTTTCATTTGGCCGGCCCTCAGCTTCGGCCCAACCGGGGAGAATTCATGTCTGCCATCGAACACTTGCTCAAACCGCACATACGTGATCTCGGCGACGGTTTCACCGTCAGCCGCGTGCTGCCTGCCGCCGCGGCCCAGACGGTGGGGCCGTTCATTTTCTTCGACCACATGGGCCCCACCGTCCTGCCGCGCGGCCAGGGGCTGGACGTGCGCCCCCATCCGCATATCGGGCTGGCTACCGTGACCTACCTGTTCGAAGGGGAAATCCTTCACCACGACAGCCTGGGCAGCAAGCAGGTCATCCGTCCCGGCGACGTCAACTGGATGACGGCCGGCAAGGGCATCGCGCACTCGGAGCGCTCGCCCGAGGTCGCCCGCGAGGCCGGACCCGCCCTGCACGGCATCCAGACCTGGGTGGCGCTGCCGCTGGAACACGAGACCGTCGAGCCATCCTTCTTCCACCATCCCGCCGCGACGCTGCCCAAGCTCGAGCGTCCCGGCGTGCGGATGACGGTGATCGCGGGCGACGCGTTCGGCGCCGAGGCGCCCGTCAAGGTCTTCAGTCGCACGCTGTACGTCGCGATCGAGCTCGAGCCGGGCGCCACCCTGGAGATCCCGCCCGAGCATGCGCAGCGCGCCGTCTATCCGGTCGACGGCGTGGTCGCGCTCGACGGCGAGGTGCTGCCGGAACGCCACATGGCCGTGCTCGTGCCCGGCCAGGCGGCCACGCTGACCGCCGAGGCGCCCGCGCGCGTGATGCTGCTCGGCGGCGACCCGACCGACGGGCACCGCTTCATCTTCTGGAATTTCGTGGCCAGCAGCAAGGAGGCCATCGAGGCCGCGTCGCAGCGCTGGGAAGACGACCGGTTCCCGCGCGTGCCGGGCGAGGACGACCGTATCCCGCTGCCCCCGCGCAAGCGCTGAGCGGGCCGGCCAGCCGGCGGCCCGTCCAGGTCGCCCGGGCCCGGTCAGAGCGGGCTGGCCCAGGCCACGCGCGTGCCTTGCTGCACGCAGCCGCGGATCGCCTCGACCTGGGTCGCGATCGGCGCCGGGACCGGCGCCTTGCCGTCCAGCACGGCGCGGATCCAGGCCGCGGTCTGCGCAATGTCGTTGCCGGGCGGCAGTTCGGGCACCTCGCCGATCGAGCCCGCGGTGGGGTCGACCAGCGTGCGCTGGTGGCCGTCGTGCAGCCAGTCGATGCGGCCGGCGCGGCGCGCATCCGCCACCACCTCGCCCTCGGTGCCGCGCGCCAGCAGCACGTTGGCCGGCTCGCGCGAGAAATAATCGGTCAGGGTCTCGCGGTATTCCGGATGGGTGTAGCTGTACAGCCGCAGGGCCTCCGCCGGCGTATGCGCGCCGACCGGCTGCAGCATCTTCGCCACCGTGTGCGAGGAATTGCGCAGCCCGATCTGCATGCGCCGGTCGAGCAGGCGCGACAGCGCCGGCGACAGCACGTCGACCGGCAGCACCGCCAGCGGGTTGTCCTTTTCCCGCAGGCGGGACTCGGCTTCGGCGACCGTCGCGCAGGGCGCGACGCCGAGCGCTTCGAACAGCGCGATGCTGGTCACGCGCCCGCTGAACTCGCGGCTGCCGTGCACCAGCACCGGCATGCCTTCGCGCGCCAGCAGCAGCGCCAGCAGCGGCACCAGGTTGGGCTGCTTGCGCGCGCCGTTGTAGCTGGGAATGGAGACCACCACGCGGTCGGGCGGCGCGGCCAGCGGCAGGCAGTGCGCGTGCGCGGCCTCCAGCATGCCGGCCAGTTCGTGCGGCGCCTCGCCCTTGATGCGGTAGGCCATCAGCACGGCGCCCAGCTCGATGTCGGCCACGCGGCCGGCCAGCATGGCGTCGAACAGCGTCTGCGCATCCTCGCGCGGCAGCGCGCGGGCGCCGTTGACGCCGCGGCCGATTTCCTTGATGTACCTGGCTGCGGCGAAAGGGGTGGCGGCGGGCGTGCCGGAGGTGGCGGAATCGGTCATGGCGGGCTGGGACGGTGTTGTTTGAGGTTCATGATAGCGGAGCGGGCCGGCGCTGCCCATCGCAGCCGCCGGCCCGCCTTCATGCCTTCTTCGCGATTCCCGCCGTCGCGCGGGCGCTCAGGCCGCTTCCTTGAGCGCCGGATTGCGCTGCTTGCGGTACAGGAAGTCCAGCACCGCGGTGCGGCAGGCGTGGTAGGCCTTGTCGTCGGCCAGCGCCATGCGCTCGCGCGGGCGCGGCAGGTCCACCGGCAGCACTTCGCCGATGGTCGCGGCGGGGCCGTTGGTCATCATGACGATGCGGTCGGCCAGCAGCACGGCCTCGTCCACGTCGTGGGTCACCATCACCACCGTGCTGCGGGTCTTGGCGACGATCTTGATCAGTTCGTCCTGCAGGTGGGCGCGCGTGAGCGCATCGAGCGCGCCGAACGGCTCGTCCATCAGCAGCACCTTGGGCTCCATCGCCAGCGCGCGCGCGATGCCCACGCGCTGCTTCATGCCGCCGGAGATTTCCTGCGGGTACTTGCCTTCGGCATGGGTCAGGCCGACCATCGCCAGCGTGTCGTGCGTGCGCGCCTTGAGCTGCGCCCGGTTCTCGCTGCCGCCGAACACGCGCTCGACGCCCAGGTAGACGTTCTCGAAGCAGGTCAGCCACGGCAGCAGCGAGTGGTTCTGGAACACCACCGCGCGGTCCGGGCCGGGGCCGGCGATCTCGCGCCCGGCGCAGATCAGCGCGCCGCTGCTGGGGCGGTCGAGCCCGGCCAGCAGGTTCAGCAGCGTCGATTTGCCGCAGCCGGAGTGTCCGATCAGCGTGATGAACTCGCCCTGGGCGATGGTCAGGTTGACGTCGCGCAGCGCGACGAACGGCCCCTTCTTGGTCTTGAAGGTCTGGCCCACGTTTTCGATACGGACGAACTTTTCCATGAGGCTCTCCGGTTGGCTCAGTTGCCGTAGCTGAAGCGCTTGGCCAGGCTCAGCAGCGCGTATTCCAGCAGCAGGCCCACCACGCCGATGATGAAGATGGCGATCACGATGTGCTCCACCTTCAGGTTGTTCCACTCGTCCCACAGCCAGAAGCCGATGCCGGTGCCGCCGGTCAGCATTTCCGCGGCCACGATCACCAGCCACGCGGTGCCGATCGACAGCCGCACGCCGGTCAGCATGTAGGGCAGCACCGCGGGCAGCAGCACGCGTGTGAAGACCTTCCATTCGGACAGGTCGAGCACGCGCGCCACGTTCAGGTAGTCCTGCGGCACGCGCGTCACGCCTACCGCGGTATTGATGACCATCGGCCAGATCGAGCAGATGAAGATGGCCCAGATCGCGGCCGGGTTGGCGGCCTTGAACAGCAGCAGCCCGATCGGTAGCCACGCCAGCGGCGAGACCGGCCGCAGCAGGCTGATGATGGGCGCCATCATGGCGTTGAGAAAAGCGAAGCGGCCCAGCGCGAAGCCGGCCGGGATGCCGACCAGCGCGGCCAGCCCGAAGCCCGCCGCCACGCGCGCCAGCGACGCCAGCACGTTCCAGCCGATGCCCTGGTCGTTCGGCCCGTTGCGGTAGAACGGGTCGGAGAACAGCGGCACGGCCGCATGCCAGGTGGCGGCCGGCGTCGGGATGGCCGGGATCAGCGTGGCCACGCCGTGCCAGAACAGCAGGAACAGCGCGAAGCCGGCGACCGGGGGCATCACCTTGAGCACCACCGCCGCGAGGGCCTCGCGCCGCGCGGCGCGGCGCGCCTCGGCCTGGGCCTCCAGCGCGCGGCGCTCGGTGCGCTCGTGCGCCTGCGGGTCGCCGGGCATGGCGAGTGCGGCGAGCGCGGCGTCGGGCGGAGAAGCAGGGTTGCCGGCATGGTCGGCCGACCGGGCTAGTGCATTCACGTCAGGCTCCTTGGAGGCGCCGGCGCGCTGGCGGCGCCGGCATTCACACGGCATTCACACGACAATCGGACTGGCTGGCTCAGGCCTTGATCTTGAAGCCGTCGGCGTAGGCCTTCGGGTCCTTGGCGGCATCCCACACCACGCCGTCCATCAGGCGCGCGGTGCGGAAATCGCTCTTGGGCAGCGGCACCTGCGCGGCTTCGGCGCCCAGCTTGTAGACATCGATGCGGTTGACCTTCTTCGCCACCGCCAGATAGTCGGGATGCTCCTTGAGCAGGCCCCAGCGCTTGTGCTGCGTGAGGAACCACATGCCGTCGGAGAGGAAGGGGTAGTTGGCGCTGCCGTCCTGGTAGAACTTCATCGAGTCCGGGTCGTCCCAGGTCTTGCCCAGGCCGTTGCTGTAGCGGCCCAGCATGCGGTCCAGGATGATATCCATGTCGGTGTTGACGTAGGACTTGGCGGCGATGGTCTCGGCGGTCTTGCGGCGGTTGGAGGCCGAGGCGTCGATGTACTTGGAGGCTTCCAGCACCGCGGCCACCATCGCGCGCGCGGTGTTCGGGTATTTCTGCACGAACTCGGCCGTGGTGCCGAGCACCTTCTCGGGATGGTCCTTCCAGATGGCCTGCGTGGTCTCGGCGGTGAAGCCGATCTTGTCGGCGATGGCGCGTGCGCCCCAGGGCTCGCCCACGCAGTAGCCGTCCATGTTGCCCACGCGCATGTTGGCCACCATCTGCGGCGGCGGCACGGTGATGGTCTTGGCGTCCTGCATCGGGTTGATGCCGTTGGCGGCCAGCCAGTAGTACAGCCACATCGCGTGGGTGCCGGTGGGGAAGGTCTGGGCGAAGGTGTAGTCGCGCTTTTCCTTGGCCATCAGCGCCTTCAGGCTCGCGCCGTCCCTGACGCCCTTCTCGGCCAGCTTGGACGACAGCGTGATGGCCTGGCCGTTATGGTTCAGGTTCATCAGCACGGCCATGTCTTTCTTGGGGCCGCCGATGCCGAGCTGCACGCCGTAGACCAGGCCGTAGAGCACGTGCGCGGCATCCAGCTCGCCGTTGACGAGCTTGTCGCGCACGCCGGCCCAGGAGGCTTCCTTGGTGGGCGTGATCTTGATGCCGTACTTCTTGTCGAAGCCGAGCGTGCCCGCCATCACCACCGAGGCGCAGTCCGTGAGCGGGATGAAGCCGATCTTCACCTCCGGCTTTTCCGGCGCGTCGGAGCCGGCCGCCCAGGCGCCCGCGCGCACCAGCGGATCGACCAGCGTGACCACGCTGGCGCCGGCGATGGTCGCCAGCGCGCGGCGGCGCCCGCTGCTGGCGGGCACCGCGTCGGCCACGGCGGTGCTGGCATCGGTGGCGACCGCGGCATGCAGCGGCTTGGCAATCTTCAGGCGAGAGGGCATTCCACGGCTCCAAAAGAAAAGCGTCCTGAACCGCGCCGCGTTCGCCAGAAAGCGGGGCAGTCCAGGACGCCGTTGTCCTGTGATGCGGCACTGCCTTCGTTGGCGGCGCCCATCGGGTTTGTGGCCGGCCTTCGTTGGCCGGCCTGGCAATTACGCAAGTGGCATGCCAGGCGCCAGAACGGTGAAATGGGGCCGATCGGCCGCAGCGCGGCGCCAGGCCGGGCACGCGGCGCACAGGGTCCGGGAACCGGAAGGCCGGGAAGCCGCCGGGCGGTGCCCGGGACGGTGCGCGCCGGCCGCCGGCGTCGTGCCAAGTTTGTGCAATGCACCAGGGACGTGCGGGCGTGTCCTGCGCGACGCCATGCTCAGCTCATCACATCGATCACGCGCCGCGCGGCCTCGACCAGCTTGATGCCGCGCTCCATCGCCATGTTGCGCAGCCGCTTGTAGGCCTCGTCTTCCGTCATGCCGCGTTCCTTCATCAGCAGGCCCTTGGCGCGCTCCACTTCCTTGCGCTCGGCCAGCTGCAGGCGCGTGGCGTCGAGCTCGGCGCGCAGTTCCTGGTCGAGCTGGAAGCGCGCATAGGCCACGTCGAGCACGGTCTTGACGCGCTCGGCGCGCAGGCCGTCGACGATGTACGCGGTGATGCCGGCGGTGAGCGCGGCCTTGATGCGCTGGGCGTCGTCGTTGTCCGTGAACAGCACGATCGGCCGCGGCGCGTGCTGTGTCGAGACGCACACGTGCTCCACCGTGTCGCGCGCGGCCGACTCCGAGGCGATGATGATCAGGTCGGGCTGGCGCGCGGCGATGGCGTCCGGCAGGCGCAGGTCGGCGTCCACCGTGTCGATGTCGGTGAAGCCCGCCGAGATCAGGCCGGCCTGGATGGTCTCGACGTTGAGCGGGTCGCCATCGTGCGGATCCCTGACCAGCAGGATGCGCAGGCTGCGCGATGCGGCAGGCGGCGTCGCGGGACTCGGCGGGCTGGGAGGGGCAGGGGAGCGTCGGGTCATGGGGTCAGGGGCATTGCGGGTGGCCATGCAAGAACCGCGCCGGATGACTCTCTCCATGTATTGCGGGGATACCCGCATGCGCGTCGCGCGGGCGCACGCGGCGCGGGGGCGCGGTGTATGCTATTGCCCTGCTGCGCGGCAGGGTGTCCGCTGGCGACGCCACGGCGCAGGCGCGCGGCCTCAAAAACACAGTACACACAGTACAAGCAAAGTCTGGAGAGTTGGATGACCGAATTCGTATTCGCCCCGCCCGCGCCGACCGGCGTACCCGTGCGCGGTGGCAGCGCCCGGTTCCCGGTGCGCCGGGTCTACTGCGTGGGCCGCAATTATGCCGCCCATGCCCGTGAAATGGGTTCGGACCCCGACCGCGAACCGCCGTTCTTCTTCTGCAAGCCCGCCGACGCGGTGAGCTACGTGGCCGACGGCACCGAAGGCCACTTCCCGTATCCGCAGGGCACCAGCAACTGCCACTATGAGGTGGAACTGGTGGTGGCCATCGGCAAGGGCGGCAAGGACATCGCCGAGGCCGACGCCGCCAGCCACGTGTTCGGCTACGCCATCGGCCTCGACATGACGCGCCGCGACCTGCAGAACGAATCGAAGAAGACCGGGCGCCCCTGGGAAACCGGCAAGGCCTTCGACAAGTCCGCGCCGATCGGCCCGATCGTGCCGGTGTCCGCCATCGGCCATCCTGAAAAGGGCGCGGTCACGCTGGCCGTGAACGGCGCCGAGAAGCAGCGCGGCGACCTTTCCGACCTGATCTGGTCGGTGCCGGAAATGGTGTCCTACCTGTCGCGCCTGTTCGAGCTGCAGCCGGGCGACCTGATCTACAGCGGCACGCCCGAAGGCGTGGGCCCGGTGGTCAAGGGCGACGTCATGCAATGCAAGATCGAAGGCGTGGGCGAGCTCACCGTCAAGGTGGTGTGAGCCGATGCTGAAGCTCTACAGCTACTTCCGTAGCTCGGCTTCGTACCGGGTGCGCATCGCGCTGAACCTCAAGGGCCTGCCCTACGACTACGAGCCGGTGCACCTGCTGCGCGACGGCGGCCAGCAACTGCTGCCCGCCTATCGCGCGCTCAATCCGGACGCGCTGGTGCCGACCCTGGTCGACGACGATCACGTGCTGATGCAATCGGTCGCGATGGTGGAGTACCTCGACGAGATCCATCCCGAGCCCCCGCTGCTGCCCGGCAGCGCGCTCGACCGCGCCTATATCCGCGCGGTGGCGCTCGAGGTCGCATGCGAGATCCACCCGCTCAACAACCTGCGCGTGCTGAAGTACCTCAAGCACACGCTGGGCGTGGCGGAGGAGGCCAAGGACGCGTGGTACCGCCACTGGGTCGAGCTGGGCTTCGAGGCGGTCAACGCCAACCTCGTGCGCGCGGGCAAGGCCGGCCGTTTCTGCTTCGGCGACACGCCGACGCTGGCCGATATCTGCCTGGTGCCGCAGGTGTTCAATGCGCAGCGCTTCAATATCGACGTGAGCCGCTACCCGGCGATCGCCAAGGCGTTCGATGCGTGCATGGCACTGCCGGCTTTCCAGCAGGCCGAGCCGAAGGCGCAGCCGGACGCGGAGTAGCGCGGCGGGCGGCGGGCGACAAAAAACCCCGCGGTGGCTTGCGGGGTTTTTTTATTGCCGGCAATGCAGCCCCCGCCATCGTTCGCGGGGTTCCTCGCCGTTCAGCCCAGCAAGGCCTCGGCGAACTCGTCGGCCTTGAACGGCTGCAGGTCTTCGACCTTCTCGCCCACGCCGATGAAGTAGACCGGCACCGGGCGCTGGCGCGCGATGGCGGCAAGGATGCCGCCCTTGGCGGTGCCGTCGAGCTTGGTCACGATCAGCCCGGTCAGCCCGAGCGCGTCGTCGAACGCCTTGACCTGGGACAGCGCGTTCTGGCCGGTGTTGGCGTCGATCACCAGCAGCGCTTCGTGCGGCGCGCTCGGCATGGCCTTGGCGATGACGCGCTTGACCTTCTTGAGCTCTTCCATCAGGTGCAACTGCGTCGGCAGGCGCCCGGCGGTGTCCGCCATCACGATGTCGATGCCGCGCGCGCGCGCGGCGTTGACCGCGTCGAAGATCACCGCGGCCGGGTCGCCGCTCTCCTGCGAGACCACGGTGACGTTGTTGCGCTCGCCCCAGATCGTCAGCTGCTCGCGCGCGGCGGCGCGGAAGGTGTCGCCGGCGGCCAGCAGCACGGACTGGCCATAGCTCTGGAAATGCTTGCACAGCTTGCCGATGCTGGTGGTCTTGCCGGCGCCGTTGACGCCCGCGATCATCATCACCAGCGGCTGCTCGCGGCCCAGCGCCATGGTTTTCTCGAGCGGGCGCAGCAGGTTGGCAAGCAGCTCGCGCAGCGCGGCCTTGACGCCCTCGGAGGTCTCGATGCGTTCGCTCTTGACCTGGCGGCGCAGCTCGCCGAGCAGGTATTCGGTGGCTTCCACGCCGGCGTCCGCCATCAGCAGGGCGGTTTCCAGCTCCTCGAACAGGGCTTCGTCGACCTTGACCCCGACGAACAGGGTGCCGAGGTTGCGGCTGGTCTTGGACAGGCCCGAGCGCAGGCGCTGCATCCAGCCGCGCCGGGCTTCCGGCGTGGCGGCCGGCGGCGGGGTCAGGACCATGTCTTCGGCGGCGGCCGGCTCGGGCAGGCTTGCCGCCGGCTGGAGGGGCGGTCGGAGGGGCGGCTGCGGGGTTGCCTGCGGGGTTGCTTGCGGGTTGGACTGCTGCGGGGCCGGCGCGGAGAAAGCCGCCGGCGCGGGCGCGGGAATGGCGGCGGTCAGGGGTTGGGGAGCCGGGGCCGGAGCCTGGGCAGGACCGGCTGCGGGAAGCGCCGTTGGGGCGGCGACCGGCGGCGGAACGGGGGCAGGCGCGGCCGCGGGCGCCGGGGCCGGCACCTCGGGTGGCGCACTGGCCGGTTCGGCCTTGCGCTTCTTCCAGAAACTAAACATTGGGAAAGGGGTCAATACCCCGGTAGAATCAATCGCCAAAATTCTAGCAGACGGGGTCGCATGAACCATTGTGCTGTCAGGTCCAGGCCGGGCGTCGCCCGTGCCGCATCGCCGCTCGGCGGCGCCGGCGCGTCCGGCGTTTTGCGCGCCGCCGCATATGCCCGGCGCCTTCTTCCCACCCTGCTGCTAGGCGCACTGCCATGGTTCGGCGCGGCGCATGCGCAGACCGGCGTGGTTGCGCCGCCCCTGCCCACCGGCCAGGCCACCGCCTCGCGGAGCGCGGCAGCCGAGGCTACCACTACCGAGTTCACGCTGTCCAACGGTATGCGCGTGATCGTCAAGGAAGACCATCGCGCTCCCACCGTGGCCCACCAGATCTGGTACCGGGTCGGCGGCATGGACGAGGTCAGCGGCACCACCGGCGTGGCGCACATGCTCGAGCACATGATGTTCAAGGGCACGCCCAAGGTGGGCCTCGGCGAGTTCTCCAAGCAGATCGCCGAGCTGGGCGGGCGCGAGAACGCCATGACCAACCGCGACTTCACGCTCTACTACCAGCAGATCGGCAAGCAGTACCTGCCGCGCATGATGGAGCTGGAGGCCGACCGCATGGCCAACCTCATCATCCGCAAGGACGAGTTCGAGCGCGAGATGAAGGTGGTGATGGAAGAGCGCCGCCTGCGCACCGACGACTCCGCGCGCGGCACCGTCTACGAGCAGCTGCTGGCCACGGTATTCACCGCCGCGCCGTACCGCCACCCGGTGATCGGCTGGATGGACGACCTCGTCAACATGCGCGTGGAAGACGTGCAGGCCTGGTACCGCGAGTGGTACGTGCCCAACAACGCGCTGCTGATCGTCACCGGCGACGTCACCGCCGCCGAGGTGAAGAAGATGGCCGAGCGCACCTACGGCAAGCTCAAGCCGCGTCCGCTGCCGCTGCGCAAGACCCAGCTCGAGGCCGAGCAGAAGGGCGTCAAGCGGATCTGGGTCAAGGCGCCGGCCGAGAATCCCTACGTGGTGCTGGCCTACAAGGTGCCGCGCCTGCACGACGTCGACAAGGACGTCGACCCCTACGCGCTCGAGGTCCTGGCCGCCGTGCTCAACGGCTACGACAACGCGCGCCTGACGCGCGACCTGGTGCGCGACCAGCGCCTGGCGGACGACGTCAACGTCGGCTACGACAGCATCAACCGCGCGGAATCCGTCATGGTGCTCGACGGCACCCCGGCCGCCGGCCACACCACCGAAGAGATCGAGCGCGCGCTGCGCGACGAAGTCGCCCGCATCGCGCGCGACGGCGTCTCGCCCGAGGAGCTCAAGCGCGTCAAGACGCAGGTCGTGGCCTCGCAGATCTACAAGCGCGACTCCGTGTTCGGGCAAGGCATGGAGATCGGGGTGGCGGAGATGGCCGGCATTTCCTGGCGCCAGCTCGACCGCATGCTGGAGCGCATCAAGGAAGTCACGCCGGCCCAGGTGCAGGCGGTGGCCGCCAAGTATTTCAGCGACGACAACCTGACTGTGGCCACGCTGCTGCCCCAGCCGATCGATCCCAACAAGAAGCAACAGGCGCCGGTCGATCCCGGCTCGCTGCGCTAAGCCTCCAAGAGGACCGAAGATGCCTCTCTTTGCCCCGACGATCCCGTCGCCGCGCCTGCTGCGCCGCCTCGCGGGCGTGGCCTGCGGCGCGCTGCTCGCAGCCACCTCGCTGCTCGCCCCGCAGGCCGCGCAGGCCGCCATCCCGATCGAGCAGTGGACCACCTCCACCGGCGCGCGCGTCTATTTCGTGCGCAGCCCGTCCATCCCCATGCTGGACGTCAATATCGATTTCGACGCCGGCAGCCGCTATGACCCGCCCGGCAAGGCGGGGCTGGCCACGCTGACGTCCGCGCTGCTCGACAAGGGCGCCAATGCGCAGGACGGCCAGCCCGCCCGCGACGAAGCCCAGGTGGCCGACGCCTTCGCCGATACCGGCGCGGACTTCGGCGGCGCCGCCAGCAGCGACCGCGGCGGCATCGGCCTGCGCACGCTCACCAGCGAGCCCGAGCTGAGCCAGTCGCTCGCGCTCGCCGCGCAGCTGATCAAGGCCCCGGCCTACCCGGATGCCGTGGTCGCGCGCGAGAAGCAGCGCCTGATCACCGCCATCCGCGAGGCCGACTCCCGGCCCGGCGTGATCGCCGACAAGATGGTGTCGCGCGCGATCTATCCCGCCCATCCGTATGGCGTGTCCGCCACCGCGGCCTCGGTCGAGTCCATCACGCGGGCCGACCTGGAACGCTTCTGGCGCGACAATTTCGCCGCCTCGCGCGCCG
This sequence comes from Cupriavidus sp. 30B13, assembly GCF_049059565.2. Taxonomy (NCBI): domain Bacteria; kingdom Pseudomonadati; phylum Pseudomonadota; class Betaproteobacteria; order Burkholderiales; family Burkholderiaceae; genus Cupriavidus; species Cupriavidus sp. 30B13. The sequence continues at coordinate 665,311 of NZ_CP188223.1, forward strand.
TGGTGACGCTGATCGGCGCGATCGACCGCAAGCAGGCCGAGTCCATCGCCGAGGCGCTGACGCGCGGCCTGCCGGCCGGCGCCGCGCCGCCGGCCATGCCGCCGGTGCAGCTCGCCATCCCGGCCAGCGAGCAGCGCGTGCCGCATGCGGCGCAACAGGCCACGGTGGCGATGGGCCAGCCCGCCATCGCCCGCGGCGACCCCGACTACTTCGCGCTGCTGGTGGGCAACTACGTGCTCGGCGGCGGCGGCTTCAGCTCGCGCCTGACCAACGAGGTGCGCGAGAAGCGCGGCCTGACCTACGGCGTGGACAGCTATTTCGCGCCGGCCAAGCAGGCAGGCCCGTTCGGCATCGGCCTGCAAACCAAGAAGGAGCAGACCAACGAGGCGCTGGCGCTGGTGCGCAAGGTGCTGGCGCAGTATGTGGCGGAAGGCCCGACCGAGGCCGAGCTCAAGGCGGCCAAGGACAACCTCGTCAACGGCTTCCCGCTGCGCATCGACAGCAACCGCAAGCTGCTGACCAACGTGGCCAATATCGGCTGGTACGGCCTGCCGCTGGACTACCTGGACACCTGGACCGCCCAGATCGGCAAGGTGACGCGCAGCCAGGTGAAGGAGGCCTTCCAGCGCCATGTGCATCCGGATGCCATGGCCACGGTGATCGTGGGCGGACCGGAATAAGGCAAGGTGCCGGGGCGGCGCCCGGGCGCGCGCGGCGCGCCCGCAGGCTCTACAATCACGGCATGAATTCGCGTACCCGATCTCCTTCGCCCGCCCCCCGCGGGCCATCCCCAAAGCCTGCCGTACGGCGCTCGTCCGCGCAGGTCCGCATCATCGGTGGCAGGTGGAAGCGCACGCCGCTGCCCGTGCTCGACGCCGAAGGCCTGCGTCCCACGCCGGACCGCGTGCGGGAAACCCTGTTCAACTGGCTCGGCCAGGACATGTCCGGCCTGGCTTGCCTGGACCTGTTCGCCGGCTCCGGCGCGCTGGGCTTCGAGGCCGCGTCGCGCGGCGCGGCGCAGGTGACCATGGTGGAAGCCAACCCGCGCGTGGCAAAACAATTGCGCGACAACCAGTACCGGCTCGACGCGCAGCAGATCCGCATCGTGCAAGGTGACGCATTCGCAACCGCCGCGCAGATGCCGGGCGCCAGCTTCGACGTCGTCTTCCTGGACCCGCCCTTCGCGCAGGACTGGATCGGGCCCGCGCTCGAGCATGCGGCCAGGCTGTCGCGCCCGGGCGGCGCGGTCTACGTGGAAACCGACCGCGCCCTGAACGGCCCCGACGCGCCGGTGCCGGCCGCGCTGGAGATCGTGCGGCACGCCCGCGCGGGCGCGGTGCACTTCCATTTGCTGCAGCACAGGACCAGCTGATTCGCCGCGGCCGGGACGCCGTGACCGGCCATCGCACGCTAGATGCGGCGGTGCCGCGAAACCGGCGCCGGGCGGCTTGCAAGTGCCGCTTTTAGGGTTACACTACGCCGCTGTCGCCAACGCTCGTCACGCAGCCTTGGTTCCCAGCCCTCACCATAGCGGGCGGGGCCGAGCGGCCCATCCAGGACCGGCAACGGGCAGAACAAGGAGGAAGCATGGTCGTCGCGGTCTACCCCGGCACTTTCGATCCAATGACCCGGGGCCACGAGGATCTGGTGCGCAGAGCGTCCAATATCTTCGATGAGCTCGTGGTCGGTGTGGCGCATAGTCCCAACAAGCGCCCGTTCTTTTCGCTGGAAGAGCGCATCGGGATCGCCCGCGAAGTACTGGGCCACTATCCCAACGTGCGCGTGGAAGGCTTCTCCGGCCTGCTCAAGGATTTCGTCCGCAAGAACAACGCACGCGTGATCGTGCGCGGCCTGCGCGCCGTGTCCGACTTCGAGTACGAGTTCCAGATGGCGGGCATGAACCGCTACCTGCTGCCCGACGTGGAAACCATGTTCCTGACGCCGTCGGACCAGTACCAGTTCATCTCGGGCACCTTCGTGCGCGAGATCGCGGTGCTCGGCGGCGACGTCAGCAAGTTCGTATTCCCCTCGGTCGAGCGCTGGCTGCAGGAGAAGATCGGCAAAGCGGAATAGAATGGCGGCTTGCGACATGCGGACCGCGGCCAGTCGGGCGCGGCCCATGTCCGGGTTAAAGGAAACACCATGGCACTGATGATCACCGACGACTGCATCAATTGCGACGTTTGTGAGCCGGAGTGCCCGAACGAAGCCATTTCGATGGGGCCCGAGATCTATGAGATCGACCCCAACAAATGCACGGAATGCGTCGGACACTTCGATGAACCGCAATGCCAGCAGGTCTGCCCCGTGGCTTGCATCCCGCACGATCCGGCCCGGATCGAATCGCGCGAGACGCTGATGGGGCGCTACCGCCTGCTGACGGCGGCCAAGCACGTCGCCTGAAGCACGAAGCACCTGGGCGGCCAGCCTGGCTGGCAGCAAAAAACCCCGGCACCGGAAGGTGGCGGGGTTTTTTTGTCGGGCGCGCGGCCTGGCCGGCGGATGCCGGCGCTCCTAGCGGCCCGTATGCAGTTCCAGCATGGCGCGTTCGCTCTCGCCCCTGGCCAGCAGCGACAGCGGCGCGATGCAGCGGTCGATGGCTTCGTCGATGGCCTGCTGCTCCTCGCGGCGCGGCGGCTTGAGCACATAGTTGATCACGTCCTCGCGCCCGCCCGCGCCGCCCGGCGCGTTGCGCGGATGCCCCACGCCCAGGCGCAGCCGCCAGTAATCCTGGGTGGTGAGGTGAGCGGCGATGTCCTTGAGGCCGTTGTGGCCGCCGGCGCCGCCGCCGCGCTTGAGCTTGACGGCGCCCGGCGGCAGGTCCATCTCGTCGTGGGCGACCAGGATCTCGTCGGGCAGGATCTTGTAGAAGCGCGCCAGCGACACCACCGACAGCCCCGAGCGGTTCATGAAGGTGGACGGCTTGAGCAGCCAGATCTCCTGGTCCCACAGGCGCGCGCGCGCGGCCAGGCCGTGGAAGCGGCCTTCCACGCGCAGCGTGGCGCCGCCCATGCGGGCGAGCTGGTCGACCAGCCAGAAGCCGGCGTTGTGGCGGGTGGCTTCGTATTCCGCCCCGGGGTTGCCGAGGCCGGCGATGAGTTTGATCATGCGTGCACTACGTGAGTGAGGGCGGCCAGAGGCCAAGCATACGCGAAACGATATATGGACCGGCAAGCGAAAAAAAGCCGCCGGACACGCCGGCGGCTTTTTCTTGCCATTCGCTGGTGCGCGGCCCGGGGGCCGCGCTCAGGCAACTCAGGCAGCGGGCGTTTCGCCGCCTTCGGCGGCTTCCGACACGCCACCGGCCGGCAGCGAGATGCTGGCGACGGCGGGGTTTTCGTCGCCGTGGGTGATGGCGCTCACGCCCTTCGGCAGCTTCAGGTCCGACAGGTGCAGGGTCTGGCCCAGTTCCGCGGCGCCCAGGTCCACTTCGATGAACTCAGGCAGGTCGGCCGGCAGGCACGACACTTCCAGTTCGTTCAGGATGTGGTTGACGATGCCATGGCCCAGCTTCACGCCGGGGGCGTTTTCCTGGTTCATGAAGTGCAGCGGCACCTTGACGTGGATCTTGTCCGAGGCCGACACGCGCTGGAAGTCGACGTGCAGCACCAGCGGCTTGAACGGGTGCATCTGGAACGCGCGCAGCAGGGCCTTTTCAGCCTTGCCTTCCACTTCGAGGTCGAGGATCGACGAGTGGAACGCTTCCTTCTTCAGGGCGTGGAACAGCGCGTTGTGATCGAGTTCGATCATCTTGGGTTCGGCGGCGCCGCCATAGATGATGCCCGGGGTTTTGCCGGCGTTGCGCAGGCGGCGGCTCGCACCCGTTCCCTGTACGCTACGCTCGAAAGCTACGACTTTCATGATGACTCCAAATGTAAGAGGGCTGTCCGCGACCAGACAGCCCGATGAAGCGGCACGCAGGGGCTTTGCCCGCACCTGCCGCAGTAAAGCCTTGAATTCTATCAGGAATCGGCAAACAGCGACATGATCGAGTCGCCCTTGACGATCCGGGTGAAGGTTTCGGCCAGCAGCGGAGCGGTCGAGAGCTGGCGGATCTTGCCGGACTGGACGGCGTCGTCGCGCAGCGGGATGGTGTCGCACACCACCACTTCGTCCAGCTCGGAATCCGCGATGCGGGCAGCCGCGCCGCCCGACAGCACCGGATGGGTGCAATAGGCGAAGACCTTCAGCGCGCCGCGCTCCTTGAGCACCTGGGCCGCCTTGCACAGCGTGCCGCCGGTGTCGATCATGTCGTCCATGATCACGCAATTGCGGCCGTCGACTTCACCGATGATGTTCATCACCTCGGCCACGTTGGCCTTAGGGCGGCGCTTGTCGATGATGGCCAGGTCGCAGTTCAGCTGCTTGGCCAGCGCGCGGGCGCGCACCACGCCGCCGACGTCCGGCGAGACCACCAGCAGGTCGCCGTAGTTCTTCTCGCGCAGGTCGCCCAGCAGGACCGGGGAAGCGTAGATGTTGTCGACGGGGATATCGAAGAAGCCCTGGATCTGGTCGGCGTGCAGGTCCATGGTCAGGATGCGGTCGACGCCGGCGACTTCCAGCATGTTGGCCACCACCTTGGCCGAGATCGCGACGCGCGCCGAGCGCGGGCGGCGGTCCTGGCGGGCATAGCCGAAGTAGGGCATGGCCGCGGTGATGCTGCGTGCCGAAGCGCGCTTGAGCGCGTCGACCATCACCATCAGTTCCATCAGGTTGTCGTTGGTCGGCGCGCAGGTGGACTGCAGCACGATGACGTGCTTGCCGCGAACGTTTTCCTGGATTTCGACTTGGACTTCGCCGTCGGAGAACCGGCCCACCTGTGCCTTCCCAAGGGGAATGCCGAGGTGCTGCACGACAGCCTCCGCGAGTTTGGGGTTGGCGTTGCCGGTAAAAACCATCAAGCCTTCGCTGCTCATTCGGTGCACCTGTCTTGCTGCTGGGGGGACGACCGTCACCGGCTAGTGCCGGTGACGTATTCTGCGGATCTGCGAGGAATGTAATGGCAGGGGAAGAAGGATTCGAACCTTCGAATGCCGGAATCAAAATCCGGTGCCTTGACCAACTTGGCGACTCCCCTACACAACCGGGTCCGTCCATCGTCACGTACAACCGGCGTGACGCCGAACGAAAAACTTTTCAAGCGAGCGCTGCGAGCGGGTGGCGGGACAAACTCCTCGCACACTTGCCATCCCATCCGGGTGGCAACCGGTCTAGTACCTGCTGCGCCGTCTGCTCGTCATCAAACCGTGCAAACACGCAGGCTCCGGAACCGGTCATCCTTGCATGGGGACTGTACTGTCTCAGCCATTCAAGGGCTCGGGCAACTTCGCCGAACTTCGCCGTTGCTATCGTTTCCAGATCGTTGCGACCGAAAGCGAATTTGTTTGTGCAAGCAGCGAAGACCGCAACTATAGAGATGGGCGTATCCCTTGTCAAGCGTTCGTCCGAAAAAATTTCTGGAGTAGGGACGTGCTGGCGCGGATGGACGATCACGAACCAGCTTTCGGGCAGCTCGACCGTGGTCAGCTCCTCGCCGATGCCCTGCGCGAAGGCGTTCTCGCCGTGCAGGAAGAACGGCACGTCGGCGCCCAGCGACAGGCCGATGCGCTTGAGTTCCTCGCGCGGCAGGCCGAGTCCCCACAGGTGGTTCAGCGCCATCAGCGTGGTGGCCGCGTCGGACGAGCCGCCGCCGATGCCGCCGCCCATCGGCAAGCGCTTGTCGATGGCGATGTCGGCGCCGAACGCGGTGCCGCCGGCCTGCTGCAGCGCGCGCGCCGCGCGCACGATCAGGTCGGAGGCAGCCGGCACGCCGGGTACCTCGGTCACGCGCTCGATGCGGCCGTCGTCGCGGCGGCGGAAGTCCAGCGTGTCGCTCCAGTCCACCAGCTGGAACACGGTCTGCAGCGTGTGGTAGCCGTCGGGGCGGCGCCCGGTCACGTGCAGGAAAAGGTTGAGCTTGGCGGGCGCGGGGCAGTTGCGCAGCTCGGGCGGGGGCAGGGGGAGGGCAGTATTCATTGGTCCTGTTCGGGGTCGATCACGAGGCGCACCGACAAGGGGTTGCTGTCGCCGTCGCGCGTGAGGTCGATGCGGCGCGGCCGTTGCGCGGCGGACTCCTGCCACGCGACGTAGCGCACGGTCCAGCCGTTCTGCGCCAGCGTGGCCAGGCGGCCGCTGTCGTCGCGCGTGGTGCGCGCCGGGCTGCCCGGCGCGGGCCTGGCGTACAGCCAGTCGCGCATGCCGGCCACCGGCAGCGAGAAGCCGAGGGCATCCTCGAGCAGCGTGTTCACTTCGGGGGCGTTGCGCGGCGGCTGGTTGGGCAGGTCCAGCGTGGCGCCCGACGGCGTCGAGGTCACCACGGCCAGGGTCTGGCCGAGCGGCGAGATCAGGTCGAGCCGCACGTTGCGGCCCTGTTCGTGCCACTGGAAGCTGCCCTGCACGCCTTCGTCGCGGCCGTAGCGCACGTAGTTGGCGGCAAAGCGGCCTTTGAGGTCGCGCACCTGCGCGGTCTCGCCGGCGTCGAACTGGCGCGTGGGCGTGATGCTGGCGCAGGCCGCGAGCCAGAGGGGCGCGGTCAGGCACAGCAGGGCTAGGCGTCGGGATGTGGGCATCGGCATCTTGCGCCCGCGGCGGGGCCGCGGGCGGCGGGCCCTCCTCCGGGCGCGGGCCGGGAGGAGGGGGGCGGATTATGGAAAGCTGGACAGAGCAGAGCGGGAAGGCGGGCGCGGCCTACTTGGAGAGCGCCGACAGCGGTACGTTGTAGCGGCGCAGGGTGTCGATCAGGATCACGTTGTCCGGCTCGATCTTGGCGGCTTCGGTCCAGGTCTTGCGCGCTTCGTCCTGCTGGCCGAGCTGCCAGAGGACTTCGCCCAGGTGGGCCCCGATCTCCGCCTCGGGCGCCCTGGCGTAGGCGTTGCGCAGCAGCTCGGCGGCCGGCTGGAGCTGGCCCAGGCGGAATTTGACCCAGGCCAGGCTATCCATGATGTAGGGATCGTCCGGGCCCAGCGCCGAAGCCTTTTCCAGCAGCTGCAGCGCCTCGGGCAGGCGCACGTTGCGGTCCGCCAGCGAGTAGCCCAGCGCGTTGTAGCCCTGCTTCTGCTCCGGCTGCATGGCGATCACCCGGCGCAGCAGCCGCTCCATGTTGTCGTAGCGCTTCTCGCGCTCGTCGAGCATGGCCAGCTCATAGACCCAGTCGGAGTTGTCGGGCTCGGCCGCGGTGCGCTCTTCCAGCACCTTGCGGGCGCGGTCGTAGGCCTTGGCGTCGATCAGCATGCCGATCTCGGCCTGGCGTATCGCGGTCATGCGCTGGGCGCGCTGGTCGGGCTCGGCGATGTCCTCGCTATCGGCCAGCATGTCGTTGAAGACGGCCTGGGCGTCGTCGAGCTTGCCCATGCGGCCCAGCAGCTGCGCGCGCTTCACGGCGGCGGCGGGCGCCAGGCGGCTGTCGTCGATGCGGTCGAGCCAGGCCACGGCGGCGGGGTAGTCCTTCTTTTCCTCGGCGATCTGGGCCAGGTACTGGTAGGCGATGTCGGGGCTCGCCGACGGCACCTGCTCGGCCAGCTGCAGGTATTCCTTCAGGTACTGCTCGGCCTCGTCGTAGCGCTTGGACTGCAGGCTGGTCAGGCCGAGCGCGAGCGGCACGCGCGGGTCCTTCGGCGCGATCTTGCGCAGGGTCTCGAACTCGGCGCGCGCGGCCTGCAGGTTGTTCTGCTGGAGGTACAGGCGGGCCAGCGTGATGTGCCCGTTGACCGAGGCCGGTGCCTTGTCGACGAAGGTCTTCAGCCCGGCGATGGCCTGGTCGGGCGCGCTGTCCGCGCGCAGTTCGGCGGCCATCAGCGCGGCGGCTTCGTAGTCGGGCCGGATGCGCTGCGCCTCGTCGAGCTCGGCCAGCGCGCCGGGGATGTCGTTGGCGGCTTCCTTGGCGCGCGCCAGCGCCAGGTGGGTCTCGGCCGCGCGCATGTCGTTGGCGACCAGGCGCTGCAGCAGGGCAGCGGCGCCGGCGGGGTCGCTGGTGCGCGAAAGCTGCTGCTGCATCTGCACGATCGCCTCGGGGCGGTGGCTCGGCGGCACGCCGTTGAGCTGCAGCACCAGCAGCGGCTCGGCCTCGTCCCACTTGGCGCTCAACACCAGCAGGGTGGACAGCACCTGGCGCGCGCCCGCCGAGGTGGGCGCGAGTTCGGTCCACAGGCGCGCGGCGTCCAGCGCCTGCGGGGCGCTGCGCGCGTTGAACGCGATCTCGGTGGCGCGCTGCGCGAAGCGCGGGTCGCGCGTATTGCGGGCCAGCTCCAGGTAGGTCTGGTAGGCCGGGCCGATCACCCCGCGCTGCACGGAAATCTCCGCGGCCAGCACCCGGTACAGGATGTCGCCGGTCAGCGGCACCGCCGGCAGGGGCATCCTCGGCGGCAGGGGCGTGGAACTGGCCGGCGCTGGCATGGCCTCCGCGGCCAGCTTGAGCGGCTGCCTGGCGTCGGCGGGCGCGGCACGGGCGGCGAGCGGGGCCAGGGCACAGACCGCCAGCGCGGCCGCGGCGGTGGCCGCGAGCCTGTGACGCAGGGGCCGCCGGGCCGGCCGGGTAAGGATGGAGTCAGCGGTGGTCATCGAGGTACGGTCCAGGCGGTCCGACATGTGGGTGGGTGCTCCAGCACGCAAAAGCGCAGATGCGATGGGATAGTTAAAGGCATTGTAGCCTGCCGCTACAATGCCTTGCTTGTCCGCGTGGCGCCAGCCGGCATTGGGCTTCTGGCGGTTTGAGTGGCTTGGAAGGGAGAGGTTCGATGCCTGAGTTGCCGGAGGTCGAAGTGACCCGGCGCGGCTTGCTGCCGCATGTGGTGGGACGGCGTATCGCCGGGGTGGTGGTGCGCCACCGCGGCTTGCGCTGGCCGGTGGAAAGCGGGCTCGAGGCGCAACTGGCCGGGCGGCTGGTCGCGCGCATCGAGCGGCGCGGCAAATACCTGCTGCTGGAGTGCGTGCGGGACACCGCCGAGGGCATTCCGGCGCAGGACGCGGCGGCGCCGCCACCCGGCGGCGAGCGCGGCTGGCTGCTGATCCACCTCGGCATGACCGGCACCCTGCGGGTGTTGCCGCAGGCGCCGCCGCCGGGCGCGCACGATCACCTCGACCTGGTCCTGGCCGGCCCGGCCGCGCCGCACGGCCATGACGCCGAGGCGCCCATCGTGCTGCGTTTTCGCGATCCGCGCCGTTTCGGCGCGGTGCTGTGGAGCCCGCTCGCCGAGGCCGAGCTGAATACCCATCCGCTGTTGCGCGGGCTCGGCATCGAGCCGTTCGACGAGCGCTTCGACGGCGCCTGGCTCCATCGCCACGGCCGCGGCCGCAGCGCGGCCATCAAGACGGTGCTGCTGGCCGGCGACATCGTGGTCGGGGTGGGCAACATCTACGCCTCCGAAAGCCTGTTCGCCGCCGGCATCCGCCCGACCACGCCGGCCGGCCGGCTCTCGCTGGCGCGCTGCGAGCGGCTGGCCGCCGCCGTGCGGGACACCCTGGCGCGCGCCATCGAGCGCGGCGGCAGCACCTTGCGCGATTTCGTCGGCAGCGACGGCAGCAGCGGCTATTTCCAGCTCGACTGCGCCGTGTACGACCGCGCCGGCCATCCGTGCCGGGTGTGCGGCACCCCCATCCGGCAGATCGTCCAGGGCCAGCGTTCCACCTTCTATTGCCCCACCTGCCAGCGCTGAGCGGCGCGCCGGGAAGTGCTGCCCGGGCGTCTTCGGAACCGGGCCGCGCCCACCCGATGGGCCGGCGCAACACCCCGCTCCGGAGGCGCTTCTAATTTCACAAAAGTGCGCCGGAAACCTGTATCTTCGACAACGTAAAAAAGTGTTACAGAATACACAGCCCCTGCGCCGGCGCGAGCCGGCGTAGATGCCTGCGCCAGGTCCGGGACGCCGCCGCGGGGGCTTATCGCCCAAGAGCCAAGTACCAATGACAACCCTCGCCCTTCAATTCGAACAATACGGCGCCTGGAGAACCGGGGTACTCGATTCCCTGGCCGAATTCCGTGGCTGGCTGCAGCAGCACGACCTCTACGACGCCCAGGCCGACGAGCGCGTGCAACGCATCCAGAGCGTGCTCAAGAGCGACCGGCTCAAGGTCGCGTTCATCGCCGAGTTCTCGCGCGGCAAGAGCGAGCTGATCAACGCGATCTTCTTTGCCGACTACGGCCGGCGCATCCTGCCCTCGTCGGCCGGGCGCACCACCATGTGCCCGACCGAGCTGCGCTACGACGAGAACGAAGCCCCCTGCATCCGCCTGCTGCCGATCGAGACGCGCCTGCAGGAAGCTTCCACCGCCGACTTCCTCGACGTCGATTCGCACTGGCACACCGTGCCGCTCGACCCGTCCTCGCCCGAGGGCATGCTCGACGCCTTCCGCCACGTGATCGAGACCAGCCGCGTCACGCGCGAGATGGCCGAGTCGCTGGGCCTGTACAACGACAAGGACCCGGACGCCGCCTACGCGCTCGACGCCGACGGCATGGTGGAGATCTCGCGCTGGCGCCATGCCGTGATCAACTTCCCGCATCCGCTGCTGCGCCAGGGCCTGGTGATCCTCGACACGCCGGGCCTCAACGCCATCGGCACCGAGCCGGAGCTGACGCTGCGCCTGATCCCCGATGCGCACGTGGTGGTGTTCATGCTGGCCGCCGATGCCGGCGTGACCAAGAGCGACCTCGATCTCTGGCGCAGCCACGTCAGCGCGGGGCACCGCAAGGGCTGCCTGGCCGTGCTCAACAAGATCGACGGCCTGTGGGACCCGCTCAAGTCGCCGGACGAAACCGCGGCGGAGATCGCGCGGCAGGTCACCTCCAGCGCGCAGGTGCTGGGCATCGACGAAGCGCGCGTGTACCCGGTATCGGCGCAGAAGGGCCTGGTCGCCAAGGTGACGCACGACCATGACCTGCTCGCGCGCAGCGGCCTGCCGCAGTTCGAGCACGTGCTGTCTGAGCAGTTGATTCCGCAGCGGCGCGAGATCGTCGCCGACCAGGTGCAGCGCTCGGTCGGGGAGATGGCGCGCGGCGCGCAGCAGTTGCTGCAAAGCCGCCGCCGCAGCATCGTCGAGCAGCTGTTCGAGCTGCGCGGCCTGCGCGGCAAGAACCACGCGATGGTCAAGCACATGCTCTCGCGCGTGCAGTCGGAGAAGGAAGAGTTCGAGCAGAGCATCGCCAAGTTCCAGGCCCTGCGGCTGGTATTCGGGCGCCATAGCGCCGACATCATCAAGAGCCTGCAGCTGCGCGACGTGCGCCGCACCATGCGCGAGCGCCGCGAGCAGATGAAGGAGCGCTTCTTCTCGCGCGGCCTGCGCGAGGACATGGACGGCCTGTTCGCGCGCCTGGTCGAGCTGGTCAGCGAGGCCGACCAGAAGATCGCCCAGCTCCACCAGCTCACCGACAGCATGTACCGCCGCTTCAACGCCGAGCACGGCTTCACGCTGCCGGCGCCGATCCAGTTCGTCACCGCGCGCTATGTCAGCGAATTGCAGGCCACGCTGGCGCTGGCCAACACGCATTTCGGCGCCATGAGCATGCTCACGCGCTCGCGTCCGCAACTGGTGCAGAGCGCGTTCTCGACCATCGCCAGCCGCGTGCTGGAGACCTTCCGCGATCTCAACCGCGATATCGAGATCTGGCTCAAGTCGGTGATGACGCCGCTCGAGGCGCAGGTGCGCGAGCACCAGAAGCAATTGCGCCGCCGCGTCGATTCGATCGAGCGCATCCACGAAGCCACCGACACGCTCGAGAGCCGCATCGCGCAGCTCGAGGAAGTGCTCAACGGGCTGGACGACCGCAGCGGACGCATCGAGTCGTTCGCGCGGCAGCTCCTGCAGCCCGAAGCCGGCGGCGCCGGAGCGCGGGCGGTGGCGGCCTGACGCCGGGCTCCGGCGGGAGCCGGCGGCGCGGGAGGCGGTATCATGGCGCGCCGCCGCTTCCGGCGCCGCCTTCCTCGCCACGTTCCCGATGCCCCGCAAGTCCGCCGCCCTTCCTGTCGATACTCTCGCTACCGTAGCCGTGCCGGAGGCCGGCGTGCCAGCCGACTTCGCCGCCCGCGTGGTGGCGTGGCAGCGCCTGCACGGGCGCCATGACCTGCCGTGGCAGAACACGCGCGATCCGTATCGCATCTGGCTGTCCGAGATCATGCTGCAGCAGACCCAGGTCAGCGCGGTGATCGAATATTTCCAGCGTTTCATCGGCCGCCTGCCCACCGTGGCGGCGCTGGCCGCCGCCAGCGCGGACGAGGTGATGGCGCTGTGGGCCGGGCTCGGCTACTACTCGCGCGCGCGCAACCTGCATCGCTGCGCCAAGGCCGTGATGAGCGAGCACGGCGGCATCTTCCCGACCGATCCCGAGGTACTGGTGACGCTGCCCGGCATCGGCCGCTCGACCGCGGCGGCGGTGGCGGCATTCAGCGCCGGCGTGCGTTCGCCGATTCTCGACGGCAACGTCAAGCGCGTGTTCGCCAGGTTCTTCGGCATCCATGGCCACCCCGGCGTCAAGGCGGTCGAGACCCGCATGTGGCAACTCGCCGGCGAGGTGCTGCCAGCCAAAGGCCCCGCGCAATCCGAGGACATGGTGTCCTACACCCAGGGCCTGATGGACCTCGGCGCCACCATCTGCTCGCGCGGCAAGCCCGCGTGCCTGGGCAACGCCGCGGCCTGTCCGCTGTCCGCCGACTGCGTGGCGCGCCGCGACGGCCTCACCGCCGTGCTGCCCACCCCCAAGCCGCGCGCCGCCATTCCCGAGCGCAGCACCGTGATGCTGCTGGTGCGGCGCGGGCGCGAAGTCCTGCTCGCGCTGCGCCCCGACAGCGGCATCTGGGGCGGCCTCTGGAGCCTGCCCGAAATGCCCGTCGACACCGTGCCCTTCGACGCCGAGCACGCCGAAGACGCCGCGCTCGAACGCGCGCGCGCCTTCGGCACCCCGGACCGCGCCGCGCTGGTCGGCGAACTCACCCACGTCTTCACCCACTTCCGCCTGCTGATCCGCGCCATCCGCGTGGACATGGCCGCGCTGGCCCTGCGCGACAGCGGCGACGGCCCTGCGCTGCGCTGGATCTCGCTGGACGACCTGGACGAAGTCGGCACTCCCGCCCCCGTGCGCAAGCTGCTGGAAACGCAAGCGCAAAGCGGGCTGTTCTGATGGTTTGATACAGCGCCCGGAAGGTGCGAAGAAATCGTGGTGAGCGGGCCGTGGCAGGTGCGAGAAGCACAGCCGTACACGCGTACGGCGCGCATCGCAGCGCCTGCCACGGCCCGCGCAGCAGATTTATGCGCGCCTTCGCTACAGGATGTGGTGTTGGTGCATGTACTTGTGGACGATCTCGATCCGCATCCCCGCGTCCGGCAGCGCCATCAGCATCTGCTTGGCCTTGAGCGGCACCGGCAGCAGTTCGCACAGGCGGTTCGCCACCCAGCTCGGGTCGTCCCACAGGAAGGGCTCGCAGAAAGGCAGCTTGCCCGGATGCTCGGCATGCAGGGAGCCGACGATGCGGCGTAGCACGGCCAGGCATTCGCCCAGCAGTTCGAGCTTGCAGTCGATGATGTCCGGCGGCAGCAGCCTGGCCTGGCCGACCAGCAGGCCGTTGTCGCGCACGGTGTAGCTGAGCAGCTCGAAGCGCTGCCGGCCGCGCGTGCTGATCAGCAGCACGCCGAGCTGCTCCATGTTGCAGTCGACGATATCGGCCAGGCAGCCGATGGTTTCCGGCACGGTGGGCTCGTCGGGGCGGGCCACCTCGCTGCCGCTGGCGATCAGGCACACGCCGAACGGCGCGCGGGCGCGCATGCAGGCGCGCACCATGTCCACGTAGCGCGCCTCGAACACGCGCAGCGGCAGCAGGCCGTCGGGGAACAGCACGGTGTTCAGCGGGAACAGCGGCAGGCTATCCAGCGTGGGCGGCGCCGGCGTGGCGGAGGGGGAAGGCGAGGCGGATGAGCCGGGTGCGGCAGGCGTGGCGCGTGAGGACATGCTGAGCCAGCAAAGGTTGCGGGCGGGCAGCGGTGCCGAACACCGGCTGCCGGGGCCGGGCCGCGAAGGCGGGCGCGGCGGCGTGCATCAGCCGCCCGGCGCGAGCTCGCGGTGTCTCACCAGCACATTACCATGGGCGCGGAAATAGTTGGCAAGTCTTTCGGCGATGTAGACCGAACGATGCTGGCCGCCGGTGCAGCCGATCGCCACGGTCAGGTAGCTGCGGTTGTCCGCGATGAAACTCGGCAGCCACTTTTCGACGTAGGCGCGGATGTCCTCGGCCATCGCCAGCACCATCGGCTGGCTCTGCAGGAAATCGATCACCGGCTCGTCGCGCCCGGTCAGCGGGCGCAGGGCCAGGTCGTAATACGGGTTGGGCAGCGAGCGCACGTCGAACACCATGTCCGCGTCGCTGGGCACGCCGTGCTTGAAGCCGAACGATTCGAACAGCAGCGTGAGCTGCAGGCCGTCGTCGCGCACGAATTCCTTGATCCAGGCGCGCAGCGTGTTGGTGCGCACGTTGCTGGTGTCGATGCGGTGGGCGGCCTCGGCCAGCGGGCTGAGCAGCTCGCGCTCCATCTCGATCGCCTCGATCAGCGAGGTGTCGTTGTACGGGGCGACGGGCGTGCCGGGCGCATTGTCCGCATTGTCCTCGCCGGCGGGCAGGCCGAGCTTGTCGGTGCGCATCGACAGCGGGTGGCGCCGCCGCGTCTCCGAGTAGCGCTGCACCAGCGCGTCGGTATTGGCGGTCAGGAAGACCACGCGGACCTGGTGCTCGGCCGCGAGGTCGCGCAGCGTGCCGGGCAGCTGGTCCAGCGATTCGCTGCTGCGGATGTCGGTGGCCACGCCGAGATGCGTATAGCCCTGGGATGCGAGGTATCGCGCCAGTTCCGGGATGAACTGGGCCGGCAGGTTGTCGACGCAGTAATAGCCTGCGTCTTCCAGTACGTTCAGGGCAACGGACTTGCCGGAGCCGGATATTCCGGTGATAAGTATGATGCGCATAACGTCACAAGCATAACATCAGGGAATGACGCCGTCATGACGGCGCGGCGCCATGAAAAATGGCGAACCGGGGTTCGCCATCCGCATGCGCGCCTCGCGGCAGGGGCGGCCGGCTTACTTGGACAGGCAATCCTTCATGAATGCCTTGCGCTCGTCGCCCTTCTTGCCGGTGGCGTCCTTGTTGCAGGCCTTCATCTTTTCCTGCTGGCTGTTGCCGGCCGCCGCCGCGGGCTTATTGGACAGGCAGTCCTTCATGAACGCCTTGCGGTCGTCGCCTTTCTTGCCGGAGGCCTGCGTGTTGCAGGCCTTCATCTTGTCCTGCTGGGTGTTGCCGGCCGCGGGCGCTGCGGGGGCCGGGGCGTTCTGGGCAAACGCCACGCTGGCGAACAGCGGGGCTACCAGCGCGCACATCGCGATCATCTTTTTCATGCTTGCTCTCCTGGCTGTGGAAAACTTCATGGCTGCCCGCCTGTCGGCGCGGCAACTCTCGGTGGGCTCGATGCCCATTACAGCACAAACGGCCCATGTTCCCAAGGCGTTGACGGCCCGGGCGTGCAAGCAATGTAAGCAAATGAAAAGCGGCGCCGGCGCGTGCCGTCAGAGCAGCCGGCCCTGCCCGCGCGAGGCGACGTCGGCCTGCATCGCGGCGCGCTGCCGGTCCATGAAGTCGCGCAGCGTGTCGATGCCGCGCAGGCGCAGGATGGTGTTGCGCACGGCGGCCTCGACCAGTACGGCGAGGTTGCGGCCGGCCGCCACCTGGATCTTGACCATGTGGATCGGCAGGCCGAGCACGTCGAGGTACTGGGAGTCGAGTGGCAGGCGCTCGAATTCGCCGTCGTTGCGGCGCACGAGCTGCACCACCAGCTTCATCTTCATTTTCCGGCGCACCGCGGTTTCGCCGAAGATGGTCTTGATGTCGAGCAGGCCAAGCCCGCGCACCTCGAGCAGGTTCTGCAGCAGCGGCGGGCAGCGGCCCTCGATGAAGTCCGGTCCCAGGCGCACGAAGTCCACCGCGTCGTCGGCCACCAGGCCATGGCCGCGCGAGATCAGCTCCAGGCCGAGCTCGCTCTTGCCCAGGCCGGACTCGCCCATGATCAGCACGCCCATGCCGAGGATGTCGAGGAACACGCCGTGCATGGTCACGCGCGGCGCGGAAATGCGCGAGAGATAGAGCCGCAGGTGGTCGATCACCGCGGCCGAGGACACCGGCGTGGTGAACAGCGGCGTGGACGAGCGGGTGCAGCGCAGTTCGAGATCGGGCGGCGGCTCCATGCCGTCGGCGATCACCAGGAACGGCGGCTCGAGCAGGATCAGCTCGCCCATCTGGCGTTTGCGCATCTCGTCGTCGAGGCGCTGGTAGTAGGTGATCTCGGGTTTGCCGAGTACCTGGATCCGGTTCGGGTGGATCAGGTTCAAGTGCCCGACGAGGTCGGCGGCGGAGGTGGCTTCGCGCGCGAAATCGACGTCGAAGGCCCGGTCTGCGCCTTCCAGCCCCGCAACCCAGGAGAGCTTGATATCGGCTGCGTTGTCGTCGAAGATCGACTGCGAGGTGACGCCAGTGAGTTCCATGCGGCTACTTTCGGGGGGACGGCTTTCAGGCCGGGGAGGCGGCCGCCCTGTGTGCCGGGCGGCGGCTCCCCCGGCGGGTCAGGGATGCCATTGCGTCAGCAACTGGTGCACGGCATCGGAAGTGGGCAGGGTGGAGAGTCCTTCGCGCATTTCGCGGTCGGACAGCAGCTGGGCGATTTCGGAGAGGATCTCCAGGTGTTGCTGGGTGGCCTGCTCGGGGACCAGCAGGAAGATCAGCAGCGAAACCGGCTTGCCGTCGGGCGACTCGAACGGGATCGGCTCGGCCAGGCGCATGAAGCCGGCCAGCGGCTGCTTCAGGCCCTTGATGCGGCCGTGCGGGATGGCCACGCCGGCACCGAGGCCGGTCGAGCCCAGCGATTCGCGGGCGAACAGGTTGTCGGTCACGATGGCGCGCGCTACGCCATGGTTGTTCTCGAAGAGGAGCCCGGCCTGTTCGAACACCCGCTTCTTGCTGGTGACGCTGACGTCGAGGGTGATGTTGCCGGGTGGCAGCAATTTAGCCAAACGATTCATGTGGAATGCGCAGGTTTTTCTAGTAAGCAGGCCCGGGGCCAGGAGAGGGCCGCACCAGGCAAAAGGGGATGGAAAGGCTTGTGCCGGCATGTATCGGCCGGTGCCCGCAATGTCACCGGTTGTCCCATGCCGGTGTCGGGCGTCTGGCCATTATAGAGCAGGCCTGCCCCCGCCTTGTGCATCGCAATAGCCCGTGCGCGGAAGCGGTGCCGCGCGCATGCCAAGAATAACCGCGCTGTCGTTCATGTATTGCACAGCATACACCGGCTGCAGGGCGTTGCGGAATCCCCCTGCATCATTCCGCCCGGGCCGCCGCGGCGCAAAAGCGGGCAGGAACGCGGACGCAAAAACGGGCGCAAAAAAGCCGCGCAACGGGCGCGGCTTGTTCCGGTTTCAAGGGACTGACTCCGGCGACCCCCTTGGCGGGCCGCCAGGCACGGTCATTGCTGCATCTGCGATGCCGCCATCTGGTACTTGACCGCCTCGCGGTCGTGGCTCTGCACGCGATCCTTGTGGCGAATCACCTGCCGGTCGAGCTTGTCGACCAGTGCGTCGATTGCGGCATACAGGTCTTCGTGATGCGCTTCGACAAAGATGTCCTTGCCCTTGAGATGTAGATTGATTTCCGCATACTGCCGCCGGTCCTTTTCTTTTGTATTGTCGACAGAGAGCAGCACACTTACGCCAATGACTTGATCGAAATGCCTGACGATACGCTCCAGTTTCGTTTCCACGTACTCACGCAGTGCAGGCGTGATGTCCAAGTGGTGTCCACTGATCTTGAAGTTCATAGCGTTTCTCCTTCTGAAAGAGCCACACCAGGCAGGCGGTGCGGCTCGGCTACAAAGTCTTGCGGAGATTGACGGCAGGGATTTTCAGCGCTTCGCGGTACTTGGCCACGGTTCGTCGGGCCACCACGAAGCCTTGCTCGCCGAGCAGTTCGGCGATCCTGCTGTCCGACAGGGGGTTCCTGGGGTCTTCGGCTCCTATGAGTTGCTTGATCAACGCCCTGATTGCCGTTGACGAGGCCGCGCCGCCGGTTTCCGTGGATACGTGACTGCCGAAGAAGTACTTCAGCTCGAAAGTCCCCATCGGCGTTGCCATGTATTTATTGGTTGTCACCCGGGAGATGGTGGACTCGTGTAAACCCAGTGTATCGGCAATCTCCCGCAAAACCAAGGGGCGCATCGCAATTTCCCCGTGGGTGAAGAAGTTCTTTTGACGTTCGACAATCGCTTGTGCGACGCGCAATATGGTGTCGAAGCGCTGCTGGATATTCTTGATCAGCCAGCGCGCTTCCTGCAGCTTTTGCTGCAGTCCGGCCGCGCCGGAGTCGCCTTTTGCGCCGCGCAAGATCTGCGCGTACATGTCGTTGATGCGTAGCCGCGGCATCACATCCGGGTTGAGCTGCGCGATCCAGCCGCCGCCTATTTTCCGCACGAATACATCGGGCACCACGAAGTCCGCTTCCGGGCGGCTGTAGGCGTGCCCGGGATAGGGCGCGAGCGAGCGGATCAGTTCGTGGGCGGCCTTGAGATCGGCCTCGTCCACCTGCAGTGCCTTCTTCAGGCGCGTGTAGTCGCGCACCGCCAGCAGTTCGAGGTGGCTGGTGACGATGGTCAGGGCCAGTTCGCGCTGGGGATGCTTGAGCCGGCGCAACTGCAGCGCGAGGCACTCGGCAGCGTTGCGCGCGCCCACGCCGGCGGGGTCGAAGCTCTGCAGCAGGGTGAGGATGGCCTGCACCTCGTCGATCTCGAACTCGAGTTCCTCGGGCAGTTCGCTGCAGATTTCCTCGAGCGATGCGCTCAGGTAGCCGTCGTCGTCCAGCGACTCGACCAGGAAGATCGCCAGGCCCTTGTCGCGCATGGAGATCTTCAGCGGGGCGAGCTGCTCCATCAGGTGCTCGCGCAGCGTGGGCTCGGCGTCGCGCAACTGCATCGGGGTCTTCTCGTCCTCGTCGCCCTGCGGGCGGCGCGCGAAGTCGTCCAGGCTCCAGTCGTTGCCGTAGTCCTCGCCGCTGTCGGAATAGCTGTCGTCGCCCTCCGGGGCGCCGTCGGCGCGGTTCTCGCTGGTGCCCTGGCCGTCGGCGGGCGCCGGTGCGGGCGCGCTCTGCAGGTTCACCGAGCCGTCGGCGGCCACGCGCAGCGGGCTTTCGATCCAGTCGTTCTCGCGTTCGAGCAGGGGATTCTCGGTCAGGGCCTGTTCCACTTCCTGCTGCAGTTCGAGCGTGGACAGTTGCAGCAGCCGGATCGACTGCTGGAGTTGCGGCGTAAGCGCGAGATGTTGCGAGAGGCGGAGCTGTAGCGACGGTTTCATGCGACCATTTTATGCCCAACTTCCGTGCCGGTGGAACGGAAATTGCTATCGCTGGCGCCGCCGTGATCGTCTGCAGGACGACAGGCGGCATAAAAGCCGCTCCGGGGGACGCCCCCGCACCGCTTACATGCGGAAGTTCTCGCCCAGGTAGACCTTGCGCACCGATTCGTTGGCGATGATGTCCTCCGGCTGGCCGGACGCCAGCACGGTGCCTTCGCTGATGATATACGCGTGGTCGCAGATGCCCAGTGTCTCGCGCACGTTGTGATCGGTGATCAGCACGCCGATGTTGCGCGCCTTGAGGAAGCTGACGATGCGCTGGATCTCGCCCACCGCGATCGGGTCCACGCCGGCGAACGGTTCGTCGAGCAGGATGAAGCGCGGCGCCGACGCCAGCGCGCGCGCGATTTCCACGCGGCGGCGCTCGCCGCCCGACAGCGACAGCGCCGGGTTGTCGCGCAGGTGGGCGATCTGCAGGTCGTCCAGCAAGGTGTCCAGGCGCCGCTCGATCTCGGCCTTGGCGAGCGGCTTGCCGTCGTGGATCTGCAGTTCGAGCACGGCGCGGATGTTCTCCTGCACGTTGAGCTTGCGGAACACCGACGCTTCCTGCGGCAGGTAGGACAGGCCCATGCGGGCGCGCTCGTGGATGGCCAGCCCGCTGATGTGCTTGTCGTCGAGCACGATGTCGCCCTCGTCCAGCGCCACCAGCCCGACGATCATGTAGAACGAAGTGGTCTTGCCCGCGCCGTTGGGGCCCAGCAGCCCCACCACCTCGCCGCTCTTCACGTCGAGCGACACGTCCTTGACCACCGTGCGCGAGCCGTAGCGTTTCTTCAGGTGGCGCACGACGAGCGTGCTGCTTTCGGTCAGGACGTTGGTCTGGGACGACGGTTCGGTCAGGGTAGCGGTCATGAAGGCGGGAGAATCCGTGGGTCGGGGGGCGCGGCGGCGGCCCGCGTCAGGGGGCGGCGGGGGCCGACGCCGGCTTGAGCGGCAGCGGGCTGGCGGCGGCGGCGCCGCTGGCGGGCTGCTCCTGGCGCGGCGACAGCACCGCGCGCACGCGTCCGGACGGGCTGCCCGCGGTGGCGTTGTCGGTGCCGCCGGTGGCCGTGTAGAACTCGTTGCGGCTGTCGTAGGTGATCACCGCGCCGCGGATCTCGTCGATCAGCTTGGCGCCGGCCAGGCGCGCCATGCGGGCGTGGCCGATCAGCTTGGACAGGTCCTGCTTGCCGTCGGACTCGATGCGGTCGCCCCAGCCGTCGATGTATTCGTCGACGTTGTCGCGCTTCTGGCGGATATAGGCCTGCTTGCCGCTCTTGGAGGTGGCCACCGCGTACTGGTAGCCCTCGGGGTCGGTGCGCACTTCCGCCGCATCCGACTTCAGCACCATGGTGCCCTTGGTCAGCACCACGTTGCCGGTCAGTACGTACACCTGCTTGACGTCGTCGTAGCTGGCATTGTCGGCCTCCAGCACCAGCGGCTTGTCGCGGTCGGCCTTCTCGGCGCTGGCCGGCGCGGCCAGCGCCAGGCCGAGGACGGCCGCGGCCGTCATCAGGGCAGCCGTGCTGCTGCGGCGACAGGACGATGTCGTCAGGAATGGATTCATATTGGCGTGGTGGCGGTTGGCGCGGACGGCTAGGGCCCGCGGGCGGCTTCGTTTCTCTGGCGGTTTCCGGATGGGGCCCACGTCAGGCTTCGTTCAGGGCTTCGCCGCGGGGCTGGCCGGCGGCGGTACCGTGATGATGGTGCCGTGTACGTTACCCAGCAATTGTACTTCGCGGGTGACGTTGTTGAAGACGAGGCCGTTGGCGGTCATCACGGAGGGGCCGCGCGTGAGCTTGACGGGCTTGTCGGTCTTGACGATATCGTCGTTGACCAGCACCTGGAAATATTCGGAGGCGGCCGTCATGGGCGGGTCCTTGGCCGGATCGGGTCCCTGCGCGCGCACGATCAGGGCGTGGCCGAACAGGTCCACCACCGAGCCTTCGGCGTTCATGGTGCCGCGGTCGGCGTGGCCGGTCACCGGCGGGCGGTCGATCTCATAGGCGCGCATGGCCGGCTTCGTCACTTCGTAGGTCTGGTCGTCCGCGAAGTGGATCATCTTGTCGCCGGTGAAGCGCATCTTGGTGTTTCCGTCCTCGGCGAGTTCCGTGGCGGAAAAGCGGATCATGTAGTAATCCGGCTCGTGCTTGGTGCCGACCGGCCCGGCGGGGGCTTCGTGCGGCGAATTGACCTGCACCAGCCAGAACGTGCTGCCCGCCACCAGCGCCATCAGCAGCAGGGGCAGCAGCCGCATTCCGAGCCGGCTAAGGGAGGACAGGAAATCCCGCATGTGTCGTGGCCGGCCTCAGATGACCTTGGCGCGGGTCAGGTCGTGGATGTGGAGCGCGCCCACCAGGCGGCGGTCGGCGTCGACCACCAGCATCTGGTTGATGCGGTTGGCTTCCATCACCTGCACCGCCTCGACGGCCAGCTGGTCCGGGCCCACGGCGTGCGGCGCGCGGTGCATGACCTCGCTGATCGGCACGGTCTTCCAGTCGCGCGGCGTCTCCAGCAGGCGGCGCAGGTCGCCGTCGGTGAACACGCCGATCAGGCGGTCATCCGGGTCCACCACGGCGGTCATGGCCATGCCCTTGCGGGTGATTTCCATCAGCGCCTGCGCCAGCGGGGTGCTTTCGCGCACCTTGGGCACGGCGTTGCCGCTGCGCATGACGTCGCGCACGTGGGTGAGCAGCTTGCGCCCGAGCGCGCCGCCCGGGTGCGAGCGGGCGAAGTCTTCCTCGCCGAAGCCGCGCGCGTCCAGCACCGCCACCGCCAGCGCGTCGCCCATCGCCAGCGCGGCGGTGGTGCTGGCGGTCGGCGCCAGGTTGAGCGGGCAGGCCTCTTTCTCGACGCCGGCATTGAGGTGGGCGTCGGCCAGCTTGGCCAGGGTCGACTCCGGATTGCCGGTGACCGAGATCAGCTTGGCGCCGATGCGCTTGACGATCGGGATGATCGACAGCAGCTCGGAGGTCTCGCCGGAATTGGAAAAGGCGATCAGCACATCGTCGCGCGTGACCATGCCGAGGTCGCCATGGCTGGCCTCGGCGGGGTGCACGAAGAACGAGGGAGTGCCGGTCGAGGCCAGCGTGGCCGCCACCTTGCGGCCGATGTGCCCGGACTTGCCGATGCCCGACACCACCACCCGGCCGGTGCACTCGAGCGTGAGCCGGACGGCGCGCGCAAACTCCCCGTCGAGGCGGCCCGCGAGGGCGGCCACGGCTTCCGCTTCGATCTGGAGGGTGTGTCGGGCGAGCCGAAGTGCTCGATCCGCATTGAAATTAGCTATCATGGCGACGAAGTATACCAACGAATGCGATGGCGCTTTGGCTGTTCCGGGGATCGGGCGGCTGTTGCGGCTGCCGCGCCTGCCGCGACCTGCCGGCAGGGCCGCCCGCGCCGGGCCTGGCCCTGCCGCGGACGCGGCGCACCCAGACCCCTTCCAATGCATTCTCCGCTGGACCTGACTCTCGTGCTGCTGGCCGCCGCCGTGTTCGGCGTGGTCGCCTTCCGCATGCTGCAACTGCCGCCGATGCTGGGCTACCTGGCGGTCGGCATATTGATCGGCCCGCACGCGCTCGGACTGGCCAGCGATACCGCGCAGACCAAGTACCTGGCCGAATTCGGCGTGGTCTTCCTGATGTTCTCGATCGGGCTGGAGTTCAGCCTGGGCAAGCTCAAGGCCATGAAGCGCCAGGTGTTCGGCCTGGGCGGCTCGCAGGTGGCGCTGTCGATGCTGGCGGTGGTGCCGGCCAGCTGGCTGTTCAACTGGGCGTTCCCGCTGTCCTGGCAGGCCTCGGTGGCGCTCGGCGGGGCGCTGGCGATGTCGTCCACGGCCATCGTCTCCAAGATGCTGTCCGAGCGCCTGGAGCTGGAGAGCGAGCACGGGCGCAACATCATCAGCATCCTGCTGTTCCAGGACCTGGCGGTGGTGCCGCTGCTGATCGTGATCCCGGCGCTGTCGCGCGACCCCGGCGACCTGGTCATGGCGCTGGTGCTCGCCACGCTGAAGATCGCGGTGGCCCTGAGCGTGATCTTCTTCCTCGGGCAGAAGGTGATGAGCCGGTGGTTCCACGTGGTGGCCGCGCGCCGCTCGCAGGAGCTGTTCATGCTCAACCTGCTGCTGGTCACGCTCGGCATGGCGGCGCTGACCGAGCGGCTCGGCCTGTCGATGGCGCTGGGCGCGTTCATGGCCGGCATGCTGATCTCCGAGACACCCTACCGCCACCAGGTGGAGGAAGACATCAAGCCGTTCCGCGACGTGCTGCTGGGGCTGTTCTTCGTCACCATCGGCATGCTGCTCAACATCCACGTGGTGCTGGACCACCTGTGGCTGGTGCTGGCGCTGCTGGTGGTGCCGATCCTCTTCAAGCTGGTGCTGATCGCCGGGCTGGCGCGCGCGTTCGGCTCGCGCCAGGGGGTGGCGATCCGCACCGGGCTGGGGCTGGCGCAGGCCGGCGAGTTCGGCTTCGTGCTGCTCAACCAGATCGACGGGCTGAACCTGGTCGACCCGGTGCTGATCCAGGTCATCCTGGCCTCGATGCTGCTGTCCATGCTGGCCGCGCCGTTCCTGATCCAGTACAGCGACGCCATCGTGCTGCGCTTCGCCGCCAACGAATGGCTGATGCAGTCCCTGAACATGACGCGCATCGCCGCGCAGAGCCTGCAGACGGAAAAGCACGCCATCATCTGCGGCTTCGGCCGCAGCGGACAGAACCTCGCGCACATGCTGGAGCGCGAAGGCATCACCTACGTGGCGCTCGACCTCGATCCCGACCGCGTGCGCGAGGCCGCCGGCGCCGGCGACACCGTGGTGTACGGCGACGCCGGCCGGCGCGAGGCGCTGATCGCCGCCGGCCTGCACCGCGCGGCCGCCGTCATCATCACCTACGCCAACACGCCGTCCGCGCTCAAGGTGCTGCACCACGTGCAGGAGCTCGCCCCGGCGCTGCCGGTGATCGTGCGCACCGTGGACGACTCGGAACTCGACGTGCTGCAGAAGGCCGGCGCCACCGAGGTGGTGCCGGAGATCATCGAAGGCAGCCTGATGCTGGCCTCGCACGCGCTGGTGCTGCTGGGCGTGCCGATGCGGCGCGTGGTGCGCGGCGTGCAGGAGGCGCGCGACGCGCGCTACGCGCTGCTGCGCGGCTATTTCCACGGCCGCGACGACGAGGAAGACATGGTCGAGCGGGATTCGGTGCGGCTGCATTCGGTGTCGCTCGGGCCGGAGGCCACGGCGCTCGGGCGCAACCTCGGCACGCTGGGGCTGGAGCGCATCGGCGTGGAGGTGACGGCCGTGCGCCGGCGCGGCATCCGCGCCTTCGACCCGCAGCCGGAAACCGTGCTGGAGCCCGGCGACGTCGTCGTCCTGCGCGGCCAGCCCGAAGCGCTGGAAGCGGCGGAAAAGCGCATGCTGACCGGCTGAGGCCGGCAAGCGCCCGATACGGCACGCGGATACGGTACGCGGTGCGGAGGGCGCGGCCCGGGCCTAGGCTGCGGCGCGGCGGGCGGTCTTCGCGTCCGCGCCGCTGTCGGCCCACGAAGGCGGCAGGCCGTCGAGGACCGAGCGCGCGTCGAGCGAGCGGATCGGCACCAGCGGATCGGCCGGGATGCGGCCTTCGCCCTGCAGCATCAGGTAACGCAGGCAGCACACGCGCAGGAAGGAGGTGAAGTTCGCCGCCTCGCCCCGGTAGGCCACCAGCTCGTCATGCAGGCGCGTGATCAGCTGGCCCACGCTCATGGCATCGCGCCGGGCCAGCGTTTCCAGCACTTCCCAGAACAGGCTTTCCAGGCGGATGCTGGTGGCCACGCCGTGCAGCCGCAACGAGCGCGACTGGCACAGGTAGGACTCCGGATTCGCCCGGATGAAGATTTCGCACATGGGAGACTCCCGTTCGGCGCGGCCCGGCGGGCAGCGCAAGCACGCGGGGCCGCCTTCGGAAGCCTCTAATGTACGATCCGGGTGCCCAGCACCGCAAGGAACTGCGCCAGCCAGGCCGGATGCGCCGGCCATGCCGGGGCCGTCACCAGGTTGCCGTCGGTATGGGCCTGGTCCACCGGGATGTCGGCGTACTTGCCGCCGGCCAGGCGCACTTCCGGCGCGCAGGCGGGATAGGCCGAGCAGGTGCGGCCTTCCAGCACGCCCGCGGCGGCCAGCAGCTGCGCGCCGTGGCAGACCGCGGCGATCGGCTTGCTGGCGCCGGCGAAGTGACGCACGATCTCCAGCACGCGCTCGTTCAGGCGCAGGTATTCGGGGGCGCGCCCGCCCGGGATCACCAGCGCATCGTAGGCGGCGGGATCGACCTCGGCGAAGGTCGCGTTGAGCGCGAAGTTGTGGCCGCGCTTCTCGCTGTAGGTCTGGTCGCCCTCGAAATCATGGATGGCGGTCGGGCAGCTGGCGCCGGCCTTCTTGTCCGGGCACACCGCGTGGACCGTGTGGCCCACCATCTGGAGCGCCTGGAAAGGCACCATGGTTTCGTAGTCCTCGGCGTAGTCGCCGACCAGCATCAAGATCTTTTTTGCCATCGCGGTCTCCTGTATGGTTACGGGTGCCCGGCGGGAGGGGCGCGCATGCCTGCGCGCCCGGGCCGCCCGGCGCCAGCCCATTGTGTTGCCGTTCGCGGCTGCCCGGGTAGTAACCCATTACCGCATCCCCATTACCGCATCCGGCCTGCCGGGCCGGCAGGCCGCATCGAACGAGTCCCCATGCCCAATACCACCATCCAGTCGTCCGCCCTCGGCCACGTCACCGAGTACCTGCGTGAGCGGATCCGCACGGTGCCCGACTGGCCGCAGCCCGGCGTGATGTTCCGCGACATCACGCCGCTGCTGCAGGATCCCAAGACCCTGCGCGTGCTGATCGACGTCTTCGTCCACCGCTACATGGACGCCCGCCTGGACCTGGTCGCCGGCATCGACGCGCGCGGCTTCATCCTCGGCGCCATCGTGGCCTACGAGCTCAACCTCGGCTTCGTGCCGATCCGCAAGAAGGGCAAGCTGCCGTTCCAGACGGTGTCCGAGGAGTACGAGCTGGAATACGGCAGCGCCACCGTCGAGATCCACGCCGACGCCTGCAAGCCCGGCGACCGCGTGCTGCTGATCGACGACCTGATCGCCACCGGCGGCACCATGATGGCCGGGCGCAAGCTGCTCGAGCGCCTGGGCGCCACGGTGGTGGAGGGCGCGGCCATCGTCGACCTGCCGGAGCTGGGCGGCTCGCGCCACCTGCTCGACAGCGGGCTGCCGCTGTTCACCGTGTGCCGCTTCGACGGGCACTGAAGCGCGGCGCGCGCCTGGACCTGTCACCGGAGCCTCCATGCCCGATATCCTGCTGTTCCTCGTCACCTCGGTAGCCATCACCCTGGCGCCCGGGCCCGACAATCTCCAGGTGCTGGCGCGCGGCATGGCGCAGGGGCGCCGCGCCGGCGTGGTGGCGGCGCTGGGCTTTGCCTCGGGCTGCCTGTTCCACACCGTGGTGGCCGCGGTCGGGCTGGCGGCCGTGCTGCGTTCCTCGCCGCTGGCGTTCCAGTGCATCAAGCTGGCCGGCGCCGCCTACCTGATCTGGATCGGCATCCAGGCGCTGCGCTCGCGCGGCGCGCTCGGCCAGGCCGCCGATGCGCCGGCGGTGCCGCTGGCGCGGGTGTTCCGCCAGAGCGTGCTGGCCAACCTGATGAATCCCAAGGTGACGCTGTTTTTCCTGGTGTTCCTGCCCCAGTTCGTGCACGCCGACGCCGCCCGTGCGGGCTGGCAGATGCTGCTGCTGGGCGTGGTCTTCATGCTGCAGACGGCGGTGGTGTTCTCGCTGTTCGGGCTGTTCGCCGGCGTGCTGGGCGACTGGCTGCGGCACCGGCCGCGCGCGGGCCGCTGGCTGGACCGCATGGCCGGCGCCATCTTCGTGGCGCTCGGCATCAAGGTCGCGCTGCCGGGCTGAACGCGGCGCCCGTGCCGCTGCGGCGGCGCCGCGTCGTTGCCGCGCGGCCCGCCAGCCATGCCCATGGCGTTGCCCGCACAGGGATGGCGGCGCATAATGCCCCCTTGACAACGATACGATGGCCGGGCGGCACCTTGCGCCGGCATTTGCATCAGCTTCGCGGCCGACTTCGCGGCCGGCTTCGGGACCGGCTTCGCGCTCTCCCGGCTCCTGCATCTGCTTTCGCAACGGCGGCACTGGTCACAGAAGGGCAGACCATGGGCGTTCTACTTCATTTGCTTTCCGGCGTCGCGCTACTGGTGTGGGGCACCAATATCGTCAAGGTGGGCATTCTGCGCGTGTACGGCGCCAACCTGCGCCACGTGCTCTCCTCCAGCATCTCCAACCGCTTCACGGCCTTTGCCGCCGGACTCGGCGTGACCGGGCTGGTGCAGAGCAGCAACGCCACCGCGGTGATCGTCAGTTCCTTCGTCGGCCAGGGCCTGATCGCCGTGGCGCCGGCACTGGCCATCATGCTGGGCGCCAACGTGGGCACCGCGGTGATGGTGCAGGTGTTCTCGCTGGACCTGTCGTGGCTGTCGCCGCTGCTGATCTTCGTCGGCGTGATCCTGCACCTGAGCTGGAAAGGCAGCAAGCCCGGGCACGTCGGCCGCGTGCTGATCGGCCTCGGGCTCATCACGCTGGCCCTCGAGCTGATTTCCATCGCCACCCGGCCGGTGGTGCAGGCCTCCGGCGTCAAGGTACTGTTCGGCACGCTCACCGGCGATCCCACGCTGGACATGCTGGTGGGCGCCTTCCTCACCATCCTGTGCTATTCCAGCCTCGCCGTGGTGCTGTTCTGCGGCGCGCTGGCCTCGGCCGGCGTGGTCTCGCTGCACGTGGCGATGGCGCTGGTGCTGGGCGCCAACCTCGGCTCCGGCATCTCTGCCTTGCTCACCACTTCGGGCAACAACCAGCCCGGCAAGCGCGTCACGCTGGGCAACCTGCTGTCGCGCCTGCTCGGCTGCGTGATCGCGCTGCCGCTGCTGGGGCAGGCCGAGCGCCTGCTAGCGCTGGTCGACGCCGATCCGCAGCGGCTGGTGGTCAACTTCCACCTGCTCTTCAACGTGGCGCTGGCGGTACTGCTGCTGGGCGCCACCGCTCCGCTGGCGCGCCTGTGCGAAGCGGTGCTGCCGGGCCGAAACACCGGCGACAGCCAGGTCACGCCGCGCCATCTCGACGCGGCCGCGCTGTCCACGCCCACGCTGGCGCTGTCCAATGCCGCGCGCGAAGTGCTGCGCATCGGCGACCGCGTCGAGCAGATGCTCGACAACATGCTGCGCGTGCTGCGCACCAACGACGCCAAGCTGGCCGCCGCCACCTGCCGCATCGACGACGAGGTCGACGACCTCTATACCGCGATCAAGCTCTACCTCACCCAGATCAGCCTGGAGGCGCTCGACGAGCGCGACGGCCGGCGCTGGACCGAGATCATCTCGCTCACCATCAACCTCGAGCACGCCGGCGACATCATCGAGCGCATCCTGCTCGACGCGCGCGAGAAGAAGATCGCCCACAACCTGGCGTTCTCGGAAGCGGGCATGCAGGAGATCGCGCAGATGCACGCGCGCGTGGTGGCAAACCTGCGCCTGGGGCTGTCGGTCTTCCTGTCCGGCGACCTGAAGAGCGCCCAGCAGCTCATGGGCGAGAAAGCGACGTTCCGCGACCTGGAGCGCCAGTACGCGCGCAACCATCTGCAGCGCATCGCCGTGCAGACCGCCGAGAGCATCGAGACCAGTTCGCTGCACCTCGACATCATCAGCGATCTCAAGCGCCTCAACTCGCTGTTTTGCGCTACTGCCTATCCGGTGCTGGAGGAGGCGGGGGTGCTTAATCGGAGCCGGATGAAGGAGGGGGATGGGAGCGAGCCGCCGGTTAGGGTTGTGCCTTCGGCGCAGGTGTAGGGTTTGGGGGGTGGTGTTTTAAAATCGGCTGCTTAACTTCAAAGTCAAAGGCTTTAAAATCAAAGGCTTTAAATTCAACGTCAAAGTCAAAGGCTTTCGCTCCCCCGGAGCGACCTACTTTCTTTTTTCCGAAAAGAAAGTAGGCAAAGAAAGCGGACTGCCTGGCCGGCAGGGGCAGAAACATTGGGATTATTAATGTTAATGGTTTCGTCGTGGGGTTTGTAGTTCTGCTGGTATCCTGCCGTTACCGGGTTTAATGGCCACTATTCTGCGAGCGGTGCTGGATTCGTGGTGGCGCTGCATGATGGCGTAGGCCCAGGTAGTTCAGGCTGCTGCCGCGACCGGGGCGGATGCCACGTCATAGGCACGGCCCTGGTTTCGTGGTGGGCGCGGTGGCTCCAGTTTGAACGTAGCCCCATACACCCGCGCCCCGGTCCACCACGCCCACCACGAAACCATGAGGGTGCTACGTCGTGGCCGCCAAAACCGGTAACGGCAGATGGCAGAACAAGCAGTGCGCCCGCCATCATAGGTCTCACCCCGAAACCAATATCGCGAGCAAGATCGTGGTGGGTCGAACCGGTACCGGCAGGATGCGAGCAGAACCACAGTCCCCACCACGAAACCACCAACAATCAGCAATTCCAACGTTTCTGCCCCTGCCGGCCAGGCAGTCCGCTTTCTTTGCCTACTTTCTTTTCGGAAAAAAGAAAGTAGGTCGCTCCGGGGGAGCGAAAGCCTTTGACTTTGACGTTGAATTTAAAGCCTTTGATTTTAAAGCCTTTGACTTTAAAAAACCTTCAAGCCTTGAAGCCAGTTTCAATCAAGAAAAACCCACCCCCTTACCCCTTCGCCAGCAACGGCGCCAAATACTTCCCGGTAAAACTAGCCCGACTCTTGGCCACCGTCTCCGGCGTCCCCTTGGCAATCACCTGCCCGCCGCCGGCGCCACCTTCTGGCCCCATGTCGAGCAGCCAGTCGGCGGTCTTGATCACGTCGAGGTTGTGTTCGATGATGACCACCGTATTGCCCTGGTCGCGCAGTTTGTGGATGACCTTGAGCAGCAGTTCGATATCGTGGAAATGCAGGCCGGTGGTGGGCTCGTCCAGGATGTAGAGCGTGCGGCCGGTGTCGCGCTTGGACAGTTCCAGCGACAGTTTCACGCGCTGTGCCTCGCCGCCGGACAGCGTGGTGGCGGATTGCCCCAGGCGGATGTAGCCCAGGCCCACGTCGAGCAGTGTCTTGAGCTTGCGCCGCACCACCGGCACCGCGCTGAAGAACTCGTGTGCCTGCTCCACGGTCATGTCCAGCGTTTCGTGGATGTTCTTGCCCTTGTAGAGCACCTCCAGCGTCTCGCGGTTGTAGCGCTTGCCGTGGCACACGTCGCACGGCACGTACACGTCCGGCAGGAAGTGCATCTCCACCTTGAGCACGCCGTCGCCCTGGCAGGCCTCGCAGCGGCCGCCCTTGACGTTGAACGAGAAGCGGCCCGGGTCGTAGCCGCGTTCCTTGGCCGCGGGCACGCCGGCGAACAGTTCGCGGATCGGCGTGAACAGGCCGGTGTAGGTGGCGGGGTTGGAGCGCGGGGTGCGGCCGATCGGGCTCTGGTCGACGTTGATGACCTTGTCGAAATGCTCGAGGCCGTCGATGCGGTCGTGCGCCGCCGGCTCCGCCGTGGAGCCGTACAGGTGGCGCGCCACCGCGTGGTAGAGCGTGTCGTTGATCAGCGTGGACTTGCCCGAGCCGGACACGCCGGTCACGCAGGTCAGCAGGCCCACCGGGATTTCCGCGCTGACGTTGCGCAGGTTGTTGCCGGTGGCATTGACGATGCGCAGCAGCTTGTCCTCGTCCGGCGCGGCACGCCTGGACGGCACTTCGATGCGGCGCGCGCCGGACATGTACTGCCCGGTCAGCGAGTTGGGCGACTGCTCGATCTGCGCGGGCGTGCCCTCGGCCACGATCATGCCGCCGTGCACGCCCGCGCCGGGGCCGATGTCGACCACGTAGTCGCTGGCGCGGATCATGTCTTCGTCGTGCTCCACCACCAGCACCGAGTTGCCGATGTCGCGCAGGTGCTTGAGCGTGCCGATCAGGCGGTCGTTGTCGCGCTGGTGCAGGCCGATCGACGGCTCGTCCAGCACGTACATCACGCCGGTCAGGCCCGAGCCGATCTGCGAGGCCAGCCGGATGCGCTGCGCCTCGCCGCCCGAGAGCGTGTCCGCGCTGCGTTCGAGCGAGAGATAGTCCAGCCCCACGTTGTTGAGGAAGTTCAGCCGCGCGGTGATTTCCTTGACGATCTTGTCGGCGATCTCGCGCTTGGCGCCGTGCATGTCCAGCGTGAGGAAATAGGTCAGCGCGTCGCGCAGCGGCCAGCCGTTGATCTCGAAGATGGCGCGCGCCTGGTCGTTCTCGCCGAGCTTGACGTGGCGCGCCTCGGTGCGCAGCCGCGTGCCGTGGCAGGCCGGGCAGGCCTGGTTGTTCTGGTACTTGGCCAGTTCCTCGCGCACCGCGACCGAGTCGGTCTCGCGGTAGCGCCGCTCCAGGTTGGGGATGATGCCTTCGAAGGCATGCTCGCGCACCGTGGTGCGGCCGCGCTCGTTCATGTAGGTGAACGGGATCTCCACCTCGCCGGAGCCGTGCAGCACCACCTCCTGCACCTCGGCGGGCAGGTCCTCGAAGGCCGTTTCCAGCTCGAAGTCATAGTAGGCCGCCAGGCTTTGCAGCATCTGGAAATAGAACTGGTTGCGGCGGTCCCAGCCCTTGATCGCGCCCGAGGCCAGCGACAGGTTGGGGAAGGCCACCACCCGCTTGGGATCGAAGAACGTGATCTGGCCCAGCCCGTCGCAGCTCGGGCAGGCGCCCATCGGGTTGTTGAACGAGAACAGGCGCGGCTCCAGCTCCTGCAGCGAGTACGAGCAGATCGGGCAGGCGAACTTGGAGCTGAACACATGCTCGTGGCCGCTGTCGATCTCCAGCGCCACGGCGCGGCCGTCGGCCAGGCGCAGCGCGGTCTCGAACGATTCCGCCAGGCGCTGCTTGATGTCGGCGCGCACCTTGACGCGGTCGACCACCACGTCGATCGAATGTTTCTCGGTCTTCTTCAGCTTGGGCAGCGTGTCCACCTCGTAGACCACCGCCGGCGCCTCGTGCGTGGTGCCGCCGCCCGAGCGGACGCGGAAACGCACGAAGCCCTGCGCCTGCATGGTGTCGAACAGGTCCAGGTGCTCGCCCTTGCGGTTGGCCACCACCGGCGCCAGGATCATCAGCTTGGTGTCTTCCGGCAGCGCCAGCGCGGCGTCGACCATCTGCGACACGCTCTGCGCCTGCAGCGGCAGGTTGTGGTCGGGGCAGTAGGGCGTGCCGGCGCGCGCGAACAGCAGGCGCAGGTAGTCGTGGATCTCGGTGACGGTGCCGACCGTGGAGCGGGGATTGTGGCTGGTTGCCTTCTGTTCGATGGAGATCGCGGGCGACAGGCCCTCGATCAGGTCCACGTCGGGTTTCTCCATCAGTTGCAGGAACTGGCGCGCGTAGGCCGACAGCGACTCCACGTAGCGCCGCTGGCCTTCCGCGTACAGGGTGTCGAAGGCCAGCGACGACTTGCCCGAACCGGACAGCCCGGTGATCACGATCAGCTTGTTGCGCGGCAGGTCGAGATTGATGTTCTTCAGGTTGTGGGTACGGGCACCACGGATTCTGATTTCTTCCATATACCGATTGTCTACGCCAGGCGGGCCGCCAGTCAGGTCGACAGGCCGGTCTCACGGAATTCCAAGAAAAAAGCATGCCAGGCGCCGCTCAGGAGGCCCGCCCAGGGCCGCGCAGCGCCCGTTGCGGCGCCCAAAGCGCGGCGAAGCAAACCTGTTAATATACCGAACTTCGGTTTCCGGGGTTGCCCGCCCCTGTCCGGCAGTGCCTTCGGGAGGCCCTTTCCGGGGTCCGCATGAGGGCCGCATGAGGCCTGCATGGGATCCGCGGCGATGCTCCGGACGGTGCCCCGGCGGTGTCGCGCGGTATCCTTGCGCGCGGCGCCCGCATCCGGCACGCCGCACGGGCCGGTCCGGCAACCAGTCTCGGAAATTCCCCACGATCGCAATGTCGTCGATCCATAGCTCCTCCCAAGATGCGGCCAAGGCCGACGATTCCAAGGCCGGCGGCGCCAGCCCGCCGGCGGCCGGGCGCGACCGCATGACCCGCATGGAACTGCGGGCCAGCATCTCGCTGGCCAGCATCTTCGCGCTGCGCATGCTCGGCCTGTTCCTGATCCTGCCGGTGTTCGCCGAATACGCGGCCGGGCTGCCCGACGGGCACGACGCCCAGCGCGTGGGCCTGGCCATGGGCATCTACGGCCTGATGCAGGCCTTCCTCCATATCCCGCTGGGCTGGCTGTCCGACCGCGTCGGCCGCAAGCCGGTTATGGTGGCGGGGCTGCTGCTGTTCGTCGCCGGCGGCCTGGTGGCGGCGAATTCGGACACGCTCACGGGCATCATCGTCGGCCGCTCGCTGCAGGGCATGGGCGCCATCTCCGCTGCCATCACCGCCTGCATCGCCGACCTGACCCGCGAGCAGCACCGCACCAAGGCCATGGCCATGGTCGGCGGCAGCATCGGCCTGACCTTCGCGCTGTCGCTGGTGATCGCCTCGCCGCTGCTGCACGGCATCGGCATGCCCGGCATCTTCACGCTGATGTCGGTGCTGGGCGTGCTCGCCATCTTCGTCACGCTGTTCCTGGTGCCGGCGCCGCCGCCGCCGCATCCCGTGCGCATGCCGTTCCGCGCCGTGCTGGTCAACCCGGACCTGCTGCGGCTCAACGTGGGCGTGCTCGCGCTGCACGCCTCGCAGGTCGCCATGTTCATGGTGGTGCCGGCCATGCTCAGCGACGCCGGCATGCCGCTGGACCAGCACTGGAAGGTCTACCTGCCGGTGGTGCTGGTTTCCTTCGTGCTGATGCTCGGGCCGATGATGGCCGCCGAGCGTTATGGCAAGGTCCGCCCCGTGCTGCTGTGCTCGGTCGGCCTGATGACCGCCGTGCAGTTGCTGTTCGCCGCGGTGCACGGCCTGTGGGGCATCGTCGCGGTGCTGCTGCTGTTTTTCGTCGCCTTCAACGTGCTCGAAGCCATGCAGCCCTCGCTGGTGTCGCGCTATGCCGCGGCCGCGCGCGGGGCCGCGCTCGGCGTGTACAACACCACCCAGGCGATGGGCCTGTTCCTCGGCGGCGCGGTGGGCGGCTGGCTGCTCAAGCACGAAGGCCGCAGCGCCGTATTCCTCGGCTGTGCGGTAGTGTTGCTGCTCTGGCTTATAATCGCCTGGAACATGAAGTCGCCCCCGGCGCGGAAAAGCAATGCGCCGGCTGTCGCCACCTGAAGCCGGCGGCGGCGGGAGGCGGGCCCGCAAGGGTTTTCCGCATCACTTCGTAAAGCTTTTCGCCGCAATTTGGCACTAGCATGACCGCGCGCCCGACTCCATGGCCGGGGGCGCGTTATTCGTTTACGCGCATTTGTTTGCGCATCAGTCAAGGCATCGCCACGCCGCTTGCAGCAGAGGGCGTGGCCCTGGGAGAACACTCACATGGCATCGATCAATAAAGTCATCCTCGTCGGCAACCTGGGCGCGGACCCCGAAACCCGCTACATGCCCAGCGGCGACGCCGTGACCAACATCCGCCTGGCGACCACCGACCGCTACAAGGACAAGCAGAGCGGCGAGTTCAAGGAAGCCACCGAGTGGCACCGCATCGCCTTCTTCGGCAAGCTGGCCGAGATCGCCGGCCAGTACCTGAAGAAGGGCTCGCAGGTCTATATCGAAGGCCGCATCCGCACCCGCAAGTGGACCGACCAGTCCGGCGCGGAAAAATACAGCACCGAAATCGTTGCCGAACAGATGCAGATGCTGGGCTCGCGCCAGGGCATGGGCGGCGGTGGCGGCGGCGACGACATGGGCGGCGGCTACGGCGGCGGCCGTGAATCGGGCGGCGGCGGTGGCTACGGCGCCCGCGGCGGCCAGGCAGCCGGCGCCCAGCAGGGCGGCCAGCCGGCCGGCGGCGCGCGCCGTCCGCAGCCGGCGCCGTCGAACGGCTTCGAGGACATGGACGACGATATTCCGTTCTGACCATTCCGCGATCCATCTCCGCGAAAGCGGAAGATCCAGATGACGCAAGGCCCTCTCCGGAGGGCCTTTTTCTTTTGCGCGTTTCGCCGGGAGGCGGCGTGCGGCCGCTGCCGGGTGAGTTCCCTTGCAGCGGGCCGGGACCGGACAAGTTCCTTTTCCCATGGCAAGAAAAGTGCGGATATGGGCATATATAGGTGATTTAGAGTACAGCCCTCCATATTCCAGGCCTAGACTCAAACTGTGCTCTTTTCCGGCACATCCATGTGTGCTTCTTGTGAATACAACTTCGCCCCTACTCTTCCTTTCAACCAGATAACGCGCAGCCGGCGATGGTCACCCGGACCCGGCAATGCGCATTCACCGGAGCTACCGTCGTGACAGACGAAGCAGGGAAGACAAGCGAAATTCACCCCCACCCTGGCGCCGCATTGCATCTCGGGCAAGGCGGCCCCACCGGGCCTGATTCAGGCGGCCCGGCCGGAGGGCGCGGCCGATGAAGCTCTACGAGAAGTTCGCCGACGATATCGAGCGGCTGATCCAGCAGGGTGTCTACCGCCATGGCGAACGATTGCCTTCCGTGCGGCAGGCCAGCCAGCAGCACCGCATCAGCATCACCACGGTGCTTCATGCCTACCTGCTGCTGGAAAGCCGCGGCCTGCTGCTGAGCCGGCCGCAGTCCGGCTATTTCGTCGACCTGCAGCGCGGCGCGGACGAGCAGCAAATGCAGGAGCTGCGGGCGTCCAGGCCGATCGCCGTGTCTTCCTCGGTGGACGTCAGCCGGCTGGTGCTTTCGACGTTGCGCTCGATCGGCGCCAGCGATGCCGTGCCGCTCGGTTCGCCGTACCCGGACCCCGCCATGTTCCCGTTCGAGAAGCTGAACCGGTATGCCTATATGTCGGGCCGCGAAAAGACGCTCTGGAGCGTGACGAACGCGCTGCCGCCAGGCAATCCGCGCCTGCTGCGGCAGATCGCGCGCCGCTACCTCGAGAACGGCATGCCGGTCGACCCGAACGAGGTCATCGTCACCGTCGGCGCGACCGAGGCGATCAATATCTGCCTTCAGGCCGTCGCAAAGCCGGGGGACGTGATCGCGGTCGAGTCGCCGACGTTCTACGCCATGCTGCACGCGATCGAACGCATGGGCATGAAGGCGATCGAGGTATCGACGCATCCCGAATACGGCATCGATATCGCCGCGCTGGCCGCGATCGTGAAGTCGCAGCCGGTCGCGGCGTGCATGGTCATGCCCAACTTCCAGAATCCGCTTGGCTTCCAGATGCCGGACGAGCGCAAGCGGGAGCTCGTCGAGTTCCTGACGAGGTCGGACATTCCCGTCATCGAGAATGCCGTGTACAACGAACTGTATTTCGGCGACACGCATCCCAGCACGTTGAAGACCTACGACCGCAAGGGCATCGTCCTGCATTGCTCGTCGTTCTCGAAGAGCCTGACGGCAGCCTATCGCATCGGCTGGGCGCTGCCGGGCCGTTATCGCGATCAGGTCGAGAAGCTCAAGTTCCTGAACACGCTGGCAACGCCGACGGTTCCGCAGCTTGCCATCGCGGAGTATCTCGAGCGCGGCGGCTACGAGCATCATCTGCGCAGGATCCGCAAGGCCTACGCGCAGCAGGCCAACCTGATGCGAGCCATGGTTTCCCGCTTCTTCCCGGAGGGAACCCGCATGTCCAGCCCGGCCGGCGGCTACGTGCTGTGGGTCGAGCTGCCCGCCAGGGTCGATGCCATGCAGCTCTACCAGCTCGCGCTCGACCGCGGCATCACCATCGGCCCCGGCTATATGTTCTCGAACTCCGGCGCTTACCGGAACTTCATCCGGCTCAACTACAGCAGCCCGTGGTCGAGCCAGATCGAGGAGGCCGTGATCGAGGTCGGCAAGCTCGTGGCGATGTGTGCCCGCTGACGGCAACGAGGTGGCGAGGCCGGGAAGGCGGCGTGGTCCGCCCGCCGCTCAGCCACCCGTGACAGGCGGAAAGAACGCGATCTCGCTGTCCTCCCGCACCACGTACGCGCCGTCGACCAGTTCTAGGTTGACGGCGGCCCGGACCGGCCGGTGCGCCTGCAACGCATCGGCCGAGCGCGCGTCCCGCGAGGCGAGGGTCTTCCTGAGTCCGTCCACGGTCGTCTCGGGCGCGTCGATATCGACGGTCTCCTCGGCGAGGCCGAGCTGTTCACGAATGCCAGCGAAGTACTTGATGGTGAGTTTCATGCGCGCCGTTCTGCTTTCGGTTTCAGGCTGGAAGGGAAGGGATCAGCCCCAGCGGTTCGCCGCCCGTTCGTCGCGCGCCTTGGACTCGACCCATTCCGATGTGCCGTCGTGCCGGATTTCTTTTTTCCAGAACGGCCCATAGGTCTTGAGGAAATCCATCAGGAATTCGCAGGCATCGAACGCCGCCTGCCGATGTGGCGACGCGACGACGACGAGGACGACCGGATTGCCGAGCGCGACACGTCCGATCCGGTGCACGATCTTCACCGCGCCCAAGCGCCATCGCGCGTTCGCTTCTTCGACGATGCTCCATAACGCCTGTTCGGTCATGCCCGGATAGTGCTCGATATCGAGCGCCACCACATCGTCGGTGTCGCCGGACCGGCGCACCACTCCCAGGAAGTTGACGATGGCGCCCACATTGGGATTGCGCATGATCGGATCGACCTCGCCCGCGAAGTCGATCGGCTGGTGCTGCACGCGCACCTCGAAGCCGGCGGCGATGGCATGCCGCGCCAGGCCGCCGCCGTCGGCCACGTCTTCGCCTTGCACCGTACTTCCCGTGCCAGTGGTCTGGGGAAGGAAGGTTGATGTCATTGCTGCTCTCCAGGCATGGGCTCGCCCTCTTGCGCACCCGGCGCGATGACGCCCGCGATCCGCCCGGCGGCACGCGGGGCAGGGCCGCGCAGGCGCCGCTCTTCGGCGCCTGTCTCCACGGCCGCGGGCGAAAGCGGCCGGCCCGCCGATGCGGCGGCTGCACTGAGCATAGGCCGCCCGCGGCCCGGGCCGGGCATACAGTTCGCGCCGGTTCCCGGGAGTACAGTTGCCGCTGGCAGAGCGCGGCCGTCCGCTGCATGTCCGTTCACGCACGGTCCTGTCCCGCGCGTGCCATGCCGGCCGGCAGAGCACAGTTCGGATGCCTTCGTCGCGCGCGCCCGCTTTACAGGTACAACTCGGCAGGAGGCGGCGAAACACAGTTCCCGCGCGGCGACATTCGTTTGCATGCGGCCTCCGAACTGCACTATCGTCGTATCCAGATCTGGCGTCTTCGCGCCCCGGTGCGGCCGCGCCCGGCAGGTCGGCGGGCCTTTGTCCGCGCGCGCTCCGCCGGGCAAGGTCCGCTTTCGGGTCGCGGCGCAGCGACCGGGGCAGCGGACCTTTCATTCCAAGCGCAGGCGAAAATCATGGAAATCTTCGATGCCCTACACCTCGCCCGGCTGCAGTTCGCCTTCACCGTTTCCTTCCACATCGTCTTTCCGGCGATCAGCATCGGCATGGCGAGCTTCCTGGCCGTACTGGAATGGCGCTGGCTGGCGACGGGCGATAGCCATTACAAGGACATGTTCCTGTTCTGGTCGAAGATATTCGCCGTCAGCTTCGGCATGGGGGTGGTGTCCGGCGTCGTGATGGCTTACGAGTTCGGCACCAACTGGAGCGGGTTCTCGCAGGTTGCCGGCAACATCACGGGACCGTTGCTGACCTACGAAGTCCTGACGGCCTTCTTCCTCGAGGCAGGCTTTCTGGGCGTGATGCTGTTCGGCTGGCAGCGCGTCAGCGCGCGGGCGCACTTCTTCGCGACGCTGATGGTTGCGCTGGGCACGCTGATTTCCACGTTCTGGATCCTGGCGTCGAACAGCTTCATGCATACCCCGCAGGGATTCGCCGTCGAGAACGGCCGCATCGTTCCGGTCGACTGGCTGAAGGTGGTGTTCAATCCGTCCTTTCCCTATCGCCTCGCGCACATGACGATCGCGGCGTTCATCGTGGCGGGATTCATGGTCGCCGCCTGCGGCGCCTGGCACTTGCTGCAGGGGCGGCGCGACGTGCCGGTCAAGCGCAGCTTCTCGATGGCGCTGTGGATCCTGCTGCTGGTGACGCCGGTCCAGATCGTCGTGGGCGATGCGCATGGCCTCAACACGCGCGAGTACCAGCCGGCCAAGATCGCGGCGATCGAAGGCCTCTGGGAAACGGAAAAGGGCGGCACGGCGCTCAATCTGTTCGGGCTTCCCGACATGGAAGCGGAAGTGACACGCTATGCGCTGAAGGTTCCCCATCTCGGCAGCCTGATCCTGACGCACAGCTGGGACGGAGAGATCCGCGGCCTGAAGGAGTTTCCGCGCAGGGACCGGCCCTACTCGCCGGTCGTGTTCTGGACGTTCCGGATCATGGCGGGACTCGGCATGCTGATGCTGTTGACGGTGCTGCTCGGCCTGCTGCTGAGAACGCGCGGCCGGCTTTACGAAACGCGCTGGTTCCAGTGGCTGGTGCTGGGCATGGGCCCGTCCGGGCTGGTCGCGCTGCTGGCCGGATGGATCACGACCGAGGTTGGCCGGCAGCCCTGGACCGTGTATGGCGTGCTGCGCACGGAGGATTCGGTCTCGCCGGTGAGCGCCCAGCTTGCCGGGGTGTCCCTGCTGATCTTCGTCATCGTGTATTTCCTGGTGTTCGGGATGGGCGTCTACTACATGTTGAAACTGATGAAGCGCGGGCCGGTGCTGAACTCGCACGCCGCCGCCTCGCTCAGGCACCCGGGACTGCGCAACCGCGCGCTGGCCGCGCCGTCGGACGCGCTGGAAGGAGAGTGATTCCATGTCAATCGACCTGCCCGTGATATGGGCCGCCATCATCGGCCTCGGCGTTTTCATCTACGTGGTGCTGGACGGATTCGATCTTGGCATCGGCCTGCTGTTTCCCTTTTTCGAAGCCAGGGAAGACCGGCAGGTGATGCTCAATACCGTCGCGCCGGTCTGGGACGGCAACGAGACCTTCCTGGTGCTCGGGGGGGCCGGGCTGTACGGTGCCTTCCCGGTCGTCTACGCCACGCTGCTGCCGGCGAACTATCTGCCGCTGATCCTGATGGTGGTCGGGCTGATCTTCCGGGGCGCCGCATTCGAGCTGCGGGCGAAGGCAACCCGGACCCGGCACCTGTGGGATCTCGCCTTCATTGCCGGCTCCGCGCTCGCGTCCTTCTGCCAGGGCATCGTGCTCGGTTCGCTGCTGCAGGGAATCCGGATCGTCGACGCGCGCTTTGCCGGCGGCCCGTTCGACTGGCTCTCGCCGTTCAGCGTGTTCTGCGGCATCGGCGTGCTCGTCACCTACGCCACGCTCGGCTGCGGATGGCTCATCCTGAAGACGGACGGCGAACTGCAGCGCAAGATGCGGCTGCTGATGCGTCCGCTGGCGGGCGTGCTGCTGGCGGCCATGGCGGTCGTCAGCCTGTGGACGGTGGCGGGGTTGCCCGCGGTCGCCCATCGCTGGTTCGGCAGCGGCAACCTCGGCTGGTTCCTGCCGGTGCCTGTCCTGGTGCTGGCCTGTGTCTGGGGCATCTTCCGCGCGGTCCGGCTGCGGCACGAAACGGCGCCCTTCCTGCTGACGCTGGCGCTGTGCTTTCTCGGCTACAGCGGCCTGGTCATCAGCATCTGGCCGAACATCGTGCCGCCGTCGCTGACGATCTGGGAGGCCTCTTCCAGCCCCTCCAGCCAGCTCTTCGCGCTGGTCGGCACCGTGATTGTGCTGCCGGTCATCCTGGTCTACAACGCGATGCAGTACCGCGTATTCCGCGGCAAGGTGCGCGAGGGCGACGCCGGCTACCACTGACCCGGCCGGGTCCGGGCGCCGCCGCGGCGACCTGGCGCATTTCCCCAGCCGTTCCCATGCCAGAGAAGAAGACACCATGATCGTGAGGCCGCGGCAAAACTGGTTCCTGATGCTGTTCGTCTGGAACGGTTCGGTATTGCAGACCATCATTCCGCAACTGGTCTTCATGGGGGCCGTCAGCAGCCTGGCGGTGTTCACGCACGGGCGGGTCTTTGGCGAGAAGATCCCGCTCAATACGGCGCCGTTCACGCTGTTCGGCCTGGCGCTGGCCATCTTCCTCGCGTTCCGGAACAACGCCAGCTACGACCGCTTCAACGAGGCCCGCCACCTGTGGGGCAACCTGCTGATCGCATCGCGCACGCTCACGTCGCAGATGCTCTGCTACCTGCCGGAGAGCCCCGCCGGCGGGGATCGCGCCCGGCACGCCGGCATGCTGATCGCGTTCGTCTATGCGCTCAAGCACCGGCTGCGCATGACCGACCCGGCCGAGGACCTGCGCCGCCTGCTCGGCCCCGATCAGGCGGCAGCGCTGCACGGGAAATGCTACAAGCCCATGGCCGTGCTGAACGACATCCGCCGCAGCCTCGCCGGCTGCGGCGGACAGGCCGCCACGGCCGCCACCACGCGCTGGATGTTCGATGCCCAGATCGACGAACTGGGGAAGGTGCTCGGCGGCTGCGAGCGGATCGTCTCCACGCCGATCCCGTTTGCCTACAACGTGCTGCTGCATCGCACCGTCTACGCCTACTGCGTGCTGCTGCCGTTCGGCCTGGTCGACTCGACCGAGTTCTTCACGCCGCTGCTGTGCGTCTTCATCTCCTACACGCTGATCGCGCTGGAAGCGATCGCCGCCGAGGTCGCCGAGCCATTCGGGCTCGCACCGAACGCGCTGGCGCTCGATGCCATGACGCGCAATATCGAGCGGTCCATTCTCGAGCTTTGCGACTGCGAACTGCCGGCGGAAACGGTGCCGGTGCGGCCGTACCAGTTCACATAGCCGGCCGTCCCGCAGGGCGGGAGCCGCCCGGCGCCGGCATGCCAGGCCAGGTCAGTCGGCTGCCGCGGCGGCCTTGAGCGAGCCGATCTTCAGCGATCCGTCCGGGCGTTGCGTCTCGGGCGGCAAGGAGGAATCATGAGCGCCATCATCGGCCTGGACGGAATCCGGGCGACGGTCGGCGAGCGCTTCGAGCAGCGTGGCCGACGGAATGAAGAACAGCCCGCCGGTCACGGCCTTGCTGAAGTCGAGCAGCCGGTCATAGTTGCCGGGCGGCCGCCCCACGAACATGTTCTCGAGCATCTGCTCGATCGGCCTGGGGGAGCGGGCATAGCCGATGAAGAAGGTACCGAACTCGCCTTTGCCGGGCTGGCCGAACGGCATGTTGTCGCGCAGGATCTTCACCTCCTCGCCGTTTTCCTCGAGCGTGGTGAGCGAGCTGTGCGACGACGATGGCTTGACCGCCGCATCGAGCTCGATGTCCGACAGCTTGGTGCGGCCGATGATGCGCTCCTGCGTCTCGACGGGCAGGCTGTTCCAGCCGGCCATGTCGTGCAGATACTTCTGCACCATCACGTAGCTGCCGCCGGCGAACGGCAGGTCTTCGTCGCCGATGATGGTGAAATCGACGGCCTCGGCGCCGGTCGGGTTCTCGGTGCCATCGACAAAGCCCACCATGCTGCGCATGTCGAAGTAGCGGAAGCCATGCACTTCATCCACCACCGAAACCGCCTCCCCGAGCCGGCCCATCAGCTGGGTCGCGAGTTCGAAGCACAGATCCATCTGGTCGGCGCGGATGTGCAGGAGCAGGTCGCCCGGCGTCGCCGGCGCGCGGCGATCGCCGGAGCCGAACTCGCGGAAGGCGTGCAGGCCGGCGGGACGGGGGTCTCCGAACAGCCTGTCCCAGGCATCCGAGGCAAATCCGCACACGCACGACAGGTTGCCGGCGGGAACCCGCTTTCCGACGGAACGGACCAGCGCGGCGATATCCGCGCACAGCGCGCGCACGGTCTCGGCGTGGTCGTCGCCCGCCGCGACGACCGCAACGATGAAGATTGCGCTACGGGTGATCGGGCTGCAGACAGCTTGCTGTTCGGGGATGTTGTTAGGCATGGTGGGGAATGTTTTCCATATCGAAGTCGAACAATAGCGGAACGACAGGCTCCGATCAATTATCCGTCAGCGTTACCTATACTTCGTGCAGCCGCCGCCGGCCTGCGCGCAGTTCGGGGCCGGCGGCCCCCAGG
The DNA here is from genome assembly GCF_049059565.2 of Cupriavidus sp. 30B13. Lineage (NCBI taxonomy): Bacteria > Pseudomonadati > Pseudomonadota > Betaproteobacteria > Burkholderiales > Burkholderiaceae > Cupriavidus > Cupriavidus sp. 30B13. The sequence goes on from NZ_CP188223.1 coordinate 708,786, forward strand.
ACCGGAGAGATGAACAAGATGCCGGATCCGGCTTCAGGGCGCCGCCGCCGCTGGAAAGAACGGCTTTGGCTGGCCGGGCTCTGGCTGGCCGGGGTCGCCTCGGTCGCCCTCGTCGCGCAGGTCATCCGGCTTGCGATGGAGGCGATCGGGCTCCGGTCTCACTGAGGGCCGGGGCGGGCGCTTCGTTTGCGTCGGCGGCGTCGAGCGGCGAGTCGGGCAGGGCCCGGGCGGCACCGTGGTTTTCAGGAAGGAGTCCGAACATGCAGGAATTCGATTTCTACATCAACCTGGCAAAGCCGACCCTGGGCCTCTACGTGAACAAGGGAGCCGGCCTGCCCGACCTCGGGGATGCGGGCCAGTGGCAGTTCGAGGGGCAGGTCTCGCAGAGCGAGCTGCCGCCCGGGCTCCTGCGGGAACTGCAGGCCAATGGCCATGCCTTCCAGGAGCTGGGGGGGTGATCGCGCTCCCGGTTTCCGCCCGGGCGGCAGCATCCCGGGCGGCAGCGTCCATTACGCCGGGCGTCCAAGCACCACGGCCGCCTCGGAGGTCAGCATGAGAAAGGTGAGGGTTTCCTGGAAATAGAGGCGGACGGTGGCTTCGGTATGGCTGAGGTAGCCGATGGATACGTCCTGGCCAATATGCAGTTCGAAATCGCCACCGCGCTCGGTGAGCACCATGCCGCCTTCCATCGCCGGCGCCCAGATGATGTCGCCGTCCACGAGCTGGCGAATGTCGCGCAGGACGGGATAGCCGTTGTCGGTGGCCCCGCCGAGGGCCGTGAACGGCCGGTCGCCCAGCAGCAGCCGGTAGGGCCCCTCGACGCCGGCGCGGCGCAGCTCGTCCACCGCCTGCGCCACCACGGCCGGATAGCCGCCGATGTCGGGCGGCAGGCTCAGCGCGGCGTTGCTGGCGCCCTCGGCGATGCCCTGGATGCCCGCCGCCGCATAGCCTTCGAAGACCACGCGGTCCTCGGCGTTGGCGAGCTTGCGGGCCGCATCCTTCAGCGGCTGGAGGTCGGGATTGTTCGACCCGCGCTCGACGCTGTCCATCTCCAGGCGCGACAGCTCGAACGGGACGCGCAGTTCCACCAGCGCCCGCACGTCGCGCTGGACGGCTTCGATACCCTCGCCCGGCGACGCGATCTGCCGCAGCTGGCCGGTGCCGACCGCGGAGAGTTCGAGCCCCTTCGGTCCGATCAGGTCCACGACGCGCCGCGCCGCGAAGTAGCGCTTGAGCGTGCGGGAGGCTTCCTGCTCGATCTGCCCCCACGCGCCTTCGGAGAGTGGCGCGAGTTCCCGATGAAGATTGTTCATGTTGAAGGCTTCCTTTTGACTGGTCGCTGCGAATCGCATCGTCCTGCATCGTCATGCCGTCTTCGCCGCGTGTTTTGTGTTCCCTTCCTTGCGCCACGACCGCCGGCGTGCCGGCCGGGCGTGGCATCGCGTCGCTGCCCGGTCATTCTCGATGAACGTTCCGGGCCGGGCAAGAGCACAGCAAGGCTTCTTGCCCGTCGTCTCGCTGGAGACGGCCTCACTGTGCCCTAAGCGGCGCCCGGTGCCAAGGGGAAGCAAGCACAGTCGATTCGCACCGGCCGCTTCCAACTGTATCTTTGCGCCGGCGTGGCCATCGGCTATGTTAGCCAAAGGCTGATCTTTGCATTGCCGGCGTTCCGGCGAAGCGCGATCTTCGGCGCCCGCGCGCGCTGCTGCAACAGGGATCCTCACGCCATGCCAGTCCTCTGCGACATCTGCAACGCACGCCCCGCGGTCGCCCGCGTCACCGTGACGGAGAACGGGGAGCGCCGCACGCTCTCGATCTGCGACTATCACTACCGGCAGATGCTGCGGCACCAGGACATGCTCAATCCGTTCGACTCGCTGCTGGGCGGCGGCGGCGGGCTGTCGCACCTGTTCGGCGGCATGGGCGGCGAGGCCGGCCACGCGGGTTCGTTCTCCGCCGAGGTGCCGCGCGAGTCGGTCGACGCCGCGGACGCCTTCAGCGAGCAGACGATCGAGCTGTTGCAGCGCGCCGCGGAAAAGGCGCACGAGCTGCGCCGCACCGAACTCGACACCGAGCATCTGCTGTACGTGCTGGCCGACAACGACATCGCCGGCGCACTGCTCAAGGAACTCAAGATCTCGGCGCAGGACATCAAGTCCTATATCGACGAGCACGCGCGCACCGGGGAAGCGGATGCCGACGCGCCGCTCGACCGGATGACGATCTCGCCGCGCCTGAAGAAGGCCTTCCAGTTCGCCTTCCAGGCGTCGCACGAACTGGGCCACTCGTACGTCGGGCCCGAGCACCTGCTGATCGGCCTGGCCTCGGTGCCCGAGAGCATCGCGGGCGCGCTGCTCAAGAAATATGGCGTGACGCCGGAGGCCTTGCGCCAGAAGGTCGTCAAGGTGGTGGGCAAGGGCGCCGAGGATGGCCGCATCGAAGGCGGCACCGGCACGCCCACCCTCGACAAGTTCGGCCGCGATCTCACCGCGATGGCGCGCCAGGGCAAGCTCGACCCGGTGCTGGGCCGCGCCCAGGAAATCGAGAGCACGATCGAGGTGCTGGCCCGGCGCAAGAAGAACAATCCCGTGCTGATCGGCGAGCCGGGCGTCGGCAAGACGGCGATCGTCGAAGGACTCGCGCAGCGCATCGTCAACGGCGACGTGCCGGAAGTCCTGCGCGACAAGCGGCTCGTCGAAGTGAACATCAATGCCATGGTGGCGGGCGCGAAGTACCGCGGCGAATTCGAGGAGCGCGCCCAGAAGCTGATCGAGGAGGTCACGGCCAGGCAGGACTCGCTGATCCTGTTCGTGGACGAGCTGCACACCATCGTCGGGGCCGGGCAGGGCGGCGGCGAGGGCGGCCTGGACATCGCCAATGTGCTCAAGCCTGCGCTGGCGCGCGGCGAGCTCAGCCTGATCGGCGCCACCACGCTGAACGAATACCAGAAGTACATCGAGAAGGACGCCGCGCTCGAGCGGCGCTTCCAGCCGGTCCTGGTGCCGGAGCCGAGCGTCGAGCAGACCATCGTGATCCTGCGCGGCTTGCGGGACAAGCTGGAGGCGCACCACCAGGTGACCTTCTCCGACGACGCCTTCGTCGCCGCGGCCGAGTTCGCGGATCGCTACATCACGTCGCGCTTCCTGCCCGACAAGGCGATCGACCTGATCGACCAGGCCGCGGCGCGCGTGCGCATCGGCGCCACCTCCCGGCCGGCCGCGATCCAGGAACTGGAAGCGGAAGCCGCGCAGCTCAAGCGCGAGCAGGACTACGCCGCGTCGCGCAAGCGCTTCGACGAGGCCAAGCGCTTCGAGGAACGCATCGGCGAGAAGCAGAAGCAGCTCGACGAAGCCATGGAGGCATGGCAGCGCAAGACCGGCTCCGAGACGCTCGAGGTGACGGTGGCGACGGTGGCCGAGGTCGTGTCGCGCCTGACCGGCATTCCGGTCGCCGAACTCACGCAGGAAGAGCGCCAGAAGCTGCTCGGCATGGAGGCCCGGCTGCGCGAGCGGGTGATTGGCCAGGAGGATGCGGTGGTGGCGGTGAGCGACGCGGTGCGCCTGTCGCGCGCCGGGCTCGGCCAGTCGCACCGGCCGATCGCCACCCTGCTGTTCCTGGGGCCGACCGGCGTCGGCAAGACGGAGCTCGCCAAGGCCCTGGCCGAGACCGTGTTCGGCGACGAGCAGGCCATCATCCGCATCGACATGTCCGAGTACATGGAGCGCCACGCGGTGGCGCGCCTGATCGGCGCGCCGCCGGGCTACGTGGGTTACGACGAAGGCGGCCAGCTGACCGAACGCGTGCGGCGGCGGCCCTACAGCGTGATCCTGCTCGACGAGATCGAGAAGGCGCACCCCGACGTCTACAACGTGCTGCTGCAAGTGTTCGACGACGGCCGGCTCACCGACGGCAAAGGCCGCGTGGTCGATTTCAGCAACACCATCATGATCGCGACCAGCAACCTCGGGTCCGCCATCATCATGGACAACCTGGCCCAGCCCGAGGCCAGGCGCAAGTCCGACAAGGACCTCCGCGAGGCGCTGATGGGCGTCCTCAAGGGGCACTTCCGCCCGGAATTCCTCAACCGGATCGACGAGATCATCGTATTCAACGCGCTCGCCAGGGAGAACATCCGGGCGATCGTGCAGATCCAGCTCGACCGCATCGCGCGCACCGCGGCGGCGCAGGACATCACGCTCGGCTTTGGCGACGCGCTCGTCGAGCACCTGGTCGAGGTCGGCTACCAGCCGGAGTTCGGCGCGCGCGAGCTCAAGCGCCAGATCCGGCAGATCATCGAGACGCGCCTGGCCAGGGAGATCCTCGGCGACGCGCTCAAGTCCGGCGACAGCGCCAGGATCGACTACGACAAGGACAGCGGCGAGGTACGGTTCGACAAGCTCCCGGCCGGGCCCGGGGCCGGGGCAAAGGCAACGGACAGCGCGCCGGCCTCGCCGGCCGACGGGGCCCCGGCCCGGGAGAAGGCGCCGGAGCGCCGCGCCGGGCCGAAGCCGAAGAAGACAGCCGCATAGGGGCCGGCGCGGCGCGTCGCGCCGGCCCGATCGCATGGCGCCACAGTGTTCATCCATGGAGTGCATCAAAATGACCAATCGACGCGAAGTGCCCGGCATCAGGCAATACGACGGCCCCGCCGGCGGCTGGGGGGCGCTGCGGGCGACGGCCCAGGCCATCCGGCAGCAGATGGAAACCATCAAGGCCCCGATCACGCTGCTGCGGACCAACCAGCCCGACGGCTTCGATTGCCCGGGCTGCGCGTGGCCCGACAAGGAGCACCGCTCCAACTTCCAGTTCTGCGAGAACGGCGCGAAGGCCGTTACCTGGGAGGCGACCACCAAGCGCGTGCGCCCGGAGTTCTTCGCGGACAACACCGTGTCGTCGTTGCTGCAGCGATCGGATTTCGAGCTGGAGGACATGGGCCGCCTGACGCATCCGATGGTGTACGACCGCGCCACCGACAAGTTCCGGGCGGTCGAGTGGGACGAGGCCCTGGGCCGCATCGGGCAGATCCTGCGCGGCTTGCCGCCGGACCAGGTGGAGTTCTACACCTCCGGCCGGGCGTCGAACGAGGCCGCCTACCTCTACCAGCTCTTCGTGCGGGAGTACGGCACCAACAATTTCCCCGACTGCTCGAACATGTGCCACGAGCCGACCAGCGTCGGGCTGCCGCAATCGATCGGCATCGGCAAGGGCACCGTATCGCTCGAGGACTTCGATGCCTGCGATCTCATCATCTCGATCGGCCACAATCCCGGCACCAATCATCCGCGCATGATGGGCACGCTCCACGAAGCCTCGCGGCGCGACGTGCCGATCATCGTGTTCAATCCGCTGCGCGAGCGCGCGCTGGAGCGCTTCGCCGACCCGCAGAACTGGCTGGAGATGGCCACCTACGGCTCGACGCGGATCGCCTCGACCTATTTCCAGGTCAACGCCGGCGGCGACGCGGCCGCGCTCAAGGGCGTGATGAAGGCGCTGCTGGCGCTGGAGGCGGAACAGGGCAACGTGCTCGACCGCGAATTCATCGCCACGCACACGGCCGGCTTCGACGCCTTCGCGGCCGACCTTGCCGCCACGACGTGGGCGGACATCGAAAAGGCGAGCGGACTGCTGCAAGCCGATCTCGAACAGGTGGCCATCGCCTACGCGAAGGCCAACGCCGTGATCGTCACCTACGGCATGGGCGTCACCCAGCATAGCAAGGGCACCGCCAATGTCCGCCTGATCGCCGACCTGCTGCTGCTGCGCGGCAACTTCGGCAAGCCGGGCGCCGGCATCTGCCCGCTGCGCGGCCACTCCAACGTGCAGGGAAACCGCACGGTCGGCATCACGGAGAAGCCGTCGGAGGACTTCCTCGCGCGGCTCGAAGGCATCTTCGGCTTCGCGCTTCCGCGCGGGCACGGGCACGATGCCGTCAACGCCATGGAAGCGATGATCGACGGATCCGCGAAAGCGCTGATCTGCCTGGGCGGCAACTTCGCCGTCGCGCTGCCGGACCCCGGGCAGGCCTTTCCCGCCATGGCGAAGCTCGACCTGAGCGTGCACATCGGCACCAAGCTCAACCGCACGCACCTGCTGGTGGCGAAGGAAACCTACCTCTTTCCCTGCCTCGGGCGCACCGAGCTCGACGTGCAGCAGGGCGGCCCGCAATCGGTCACGGTCGAAGACTCGATGTCGATGGTCCACGCATCGGCCGGCAAGCTCGCCCCCGCTTCCGAGCACCTGCGCTCCGAGCCGGCCATCGTCGCCGGCATCGCGCACGCGACCCTGCCGGACAGCAAGGTCCCCTGGCTGGAACTGGTCGCCGACTACGACAAGATCCGCGACCTGATCGACAAGACCATCCCCGGCTTCGAAGCCTTCAACGAGCGCATCCGGACGCCGGGCGGATTCCGCCTGCCGTTGCCGCCGACCGAGCGCAAGTGGCACACGCCGTCGGGAAAGGCCGAGTTCTCCGTGTACGGCGGCGTGCACGAGGACGCCGAGGTCCTGGGCGGCGAGAACGTGCTGCGCCTGATCACGATCCGCAGCCATGACCAGTACAACACCACGATCTACGCGCTGGACGACCGCTATCGGGGCGTGTTCGGCCGCCGCGACGTGCTGTTCATGAACGAGGCCGACCTGGCCGCGCTCGGACTGGAACACGGGGACCTGGTCGACATCGAGACGCTGGTCTCGGACCGGCACTTGCGGCTCGGGAACATCACGGCGATCGCCTACGGCATCGCGCGCGGCTCCGTGGCCGCCTATTATCCGGAAGCGAACGTCCTGGTGCCGCTCGACTACATCGACAAGGAAAGCGGCACGCCGTCCTACAAATCCATTCCCGTGCGCGTGACGCGCGCGGCCGGCAGCTGAATCGATTTGCGCGGCGCATCGGGATACCCGCCGAACTAGTCGAACTAGTCGAACCATTCACCGAACGAACCGGAGAATCGCCATGGAAACGCAAAACGCCGTCACCGCGCTCTACGACACCCATGTCCTGGCCGAGGACGCCGTCCGCCGGCTGGCCAGCGCGGGCGTCGACATGAAGGCCATTTCGATCGTCGGCAAGGACTACCACACCGAAGAGCACGTGGTCGGCTACTTCAACACCGGCGACCGGGCGCGGTTCTTCGGCAAGCTCGGGGCATTCTGGGGCGGGCTGGCCGGCATCCTGTTCGGCTCGGCGCTGATGTTCATCCCGGTATTCGGCCACATCGTGGTGCTGGGCCCGCTTGCCGCGATGGTCGCCAGCGGCGTGGAGGGCGCGGTGCTGGGCGGCGGCGCCAGCGCCCTGGTCGGCGCGCTGACGGCGATCGGCGTGCCCAAGGATTCCGTGCTGCGCTATGAAACGGCGCTGAAGGCGGACAAGTTCCTCGTCGTCGTGCATGGCGACGCCGAAGCCGTCAGCCGCGCCCGCAGCGTGCTCGGGGACGGCGCCGCGAGCCCCGCCTGAGCGCTGGCGCGCGGGTGCCGCCCGCGCCACCGCGCCGACTTCGTGCTGTCACTATGCTCCGGCACAATTCGCTGCGAATCCGGATGGCGCGGACAAGCAGTGAATAGCCGTCGCCGTGCCGGGTGCCGCCTTGCCGATCGCGCCGGACGTGCGTCCCCAGAGACGCCGCAGGCTGGCGGGGCGGTCATTGATCGCGGGGAACCACTGGAGCCGTCTGCTTGACGGCTCTTTTTATTGCGGCGCACCGGGCGCCTAGTGGTCGTTGCTCTTGAGATGGGTCCAGCGGTCCGGCCCGTCCTCCGTCGTGGCGGACAGCAGGATGGTCTGCCCGCAGACTTCGCAACGGTAGACAAAGGCGTTGCCGCCCGCGCCGGCGTGGAACGTGCTGGCCTTGACCAGCCGCGGATGTGGCGGCAAATGGCCGGGGCGGTCGACTTGCGCCATGCATAGCTCGCAGAGTGACATGCCTGCCTCCTGGAAATAAGCTGCACGGACCACGAAATGCTGTGGTGCAGCATGAATCCAGTATAGAGGCCTTTCCCCGCCAGGGCAGCACTGCTTTGGTGTTAGTCACAGTCGTTTGCTTTTGGCGCGTGGGGCGTATCGGGCACGCGCGGCGCGCGTTCGCGCGACGGCGGCGGCTCAATTGACGGGCGGCGGCGGCGCCACCGCCAGCAGGTGGCGCACCTGCGGCGCGCCGGGGCCGCTGTGGAAGCGGCTGACGTCGCGCTGCAGGTCGGCATCCGCGTTCGGCACGCGCTCATGCTGGCGCAGGTGCTCGGCCCACGACTCCACCAGGAACCATTCGGTGAACGCGCCCGGGTCGGCGGCGTCTTCCATCACGCCCCAGTTGAACGCGCCGTCGCGCAGGCGCTCCTCGGACAGCGCGTGGACCGCGCGCAGGAAGCCGTCGCGGTTCTCGCTGCTGACGCGGTAGGCGATCTGGATCATCACCGGGCCGCGGTCGTGCGCCACCGCTTCGGCCAGCGCGGGCTCGGGCCAGTGCCGCGCCGGCACGAGGTCGTCCTCGCCGCGCGGCAGCTTGACCCGGTGCAGCGCCAGGCCGGCCACCGCCAGCCCGGCCGCCGCCACCATCAGCCCCCGGGCGATGCCCAGCTCCTGCGCGACCAAGCCCCACAGCAGGCTGCCGCCCGCCATCGCGCCGTTGAAGACCATCTGGTACACCGCCAGCGCGCGGCCGCGCACCCAGTTCGGCAGGATCGCCTGCGCGGTGCCGCCGAGCGTGGTCAGCGCCATGATCCACGCCGCCCCCAGCAGGAGCAGCAGCGGCAGCGCCAGCCACACCGGCGGCGCCGCCGCCAGCGCCGCCATCACCGCCGCGGTGGCGAGCGCGGACAGCAGCACCAGGCCATCCGCATCGAGTCGGCGCTGCAGGCGCGGCATGGCCAGCGCGCCGAGGATGGCGCCCGCGCCCACCGCGCCGAGCAAGACGCCGTAGAGGCTGGCGCCGCCGTGCAGCAATTGCTTGGCCACCAGCGGCAACAGCGCCCACACGCTGCTGCCGAACGCGAAGTGGCAGGCCGAGCGCGCCAGCACCACGTGCAGCCTGCGGTGCGCGCGCGTGAAGCGCAGCCCGGCGCGGAAGGCGCCGAAGAACTGCTCGCGCAGCGGATCGTCGGCGCGGGCGGGGCGCTTCCACCACAGCAGCGCCGCCACCACGAAGACGTAGCTGGCGAGGTCGAAGCCATAGGTCACGGCCGCGCCGAAGGCCGCCAGCAGCAGCCCCCCGGCGGCCGGGCCGATGGCGCGCGCGATATTGACGCCGAGCGCGTTGAGCGCCACCGCGTTCTTGAGCTCGCGCTGCGGCACCAGCTCCGGCACGATCGATTGCCAGGTCGGTCCCATCATGGCCGCGCCGATGCCGCCGGCGAAGGCCATCGCCACCAGGATCTCGATGGTCAGCGCGCCGCGCCAGGCCAGCGTCATCAGCGTGCCGCTCACCAGCGCCAGCCCGGCCTGGATCACGATCAGGAAGCGGCGCCGGTCGAGGATGTCGGACAGCACGCCGGCGGGAATCGCCAGCAGGAACACCGGCAAGGTGGCCGCGGCCTGGATCATGGCCACGGCCGCGGGCGAGCCTGACAAGTCGGTGGCCAGCCAGGCGCTGGCCACGTCGCGCATGAAGCTGCCCACGTTGCCCAGCACCGTGGCCGCCCACAGCACGGCGAAGGTGGTCTGCGCCAGCGGCGCGAAGCTGCCCGCCGGCTTGGCGCCGGTCGTGCCGTCGGCCGCCGTCACGGCGCCGCCCGGTGGCCGGCCACGCGGGCGCCGGGCCGGCAAGCGGATACACGTCGGGTCATTGCGCTACCTCCGTGGGCTGGATGCCCGGCGCCTGCCAGCGTCGCGCGGGACGTGAGTGCATGGTAGGCAAGAGTGCGAGGAAGCACAACGGGCGCGCGCCGCCCGCGCGCCGGCCATGGCCGGCGGCGCCGGCGGCACCCGCGCTGCCACGGCGCGGCGGCGGCGGGGTTCGTCGTTATATTCGGCGATATACTACGAGCCGGTTTCGCGGCCGCGCGCGGGAACCGATGACACGGAGGCACGACGCCATGTTGACCGATACCTCACCGCCCACGCATCCGCCGCAGACGCAGGCAGCCAGGCATTTCTCCGACAGCATCGCCGTGGCCGGCGTGCTGCCCGGCAGCCGCAGCTTCGGCCGCGACGACCTGCTCGCCATGGCCGACGTGCGCAGCGGCCCGGCCACCATCCAGTGCTATTCGGGACGGCATGTGCGCGACCTGGGCGGCATGCGCGGCGTGCGGCTGACGGCGCTGCTGGACGCGGCCGGCATGCAATCGCTGCCGCGCGCCGCATGCAAGCGGCTGGTCATCGCCGCGCTGGCCGGCGACGGCTATGCCTGCCTGTTCACCTGGCACGAGCTCTACAACACGCCGGTGGGCGAGGGCGCCATCGTGATGGTGGAGCAGGACGGCGTGGCATTGCCGCCGTCCGCCGGCGGCCTGCAGCTGGTGTCGCTGGCCGACCTGCGCCTCGGCCCCAGGCAGGCCAGCGCCGTGAACCGCATCGAGGTGCACGGCTGGCAGGCCGCGTGCCGGCAGGCCAGCTAGCAGGTCAGGGCGCCGTCGCCACCCCGCGCCCGCCCGCCGCGGCCCGGGCCGGCAGCGGCGGCAGCGGTTCGATCTTGCCGACCACGAACAGGTAGGACAGCGCGCCCACCACGCACAGCGCGCCGGCCACCGACAGCGGAATCACGAACGAGCCCTTGGTGATGGTCAGCATCACGCCCGTGAAGGTGGTGATGAAGATGCCCGCGAGGTTGCCGGCGAAGTTCTGGATGCCGCCGATCGAGGCGACGTGCGAGCGCGACGGCGCGACCTCGCCGACCAGCGTCCACACGTTGGCGCCGGCGAACGACAGGCTCGCGTAGGCCAGCGCGAACAGCGCCAGGCACGCGGCGGTGCTCTCCACCACCGCCGAGAACGCGATCGACGACGACATCAGCATGCCGAACACCAGGCAGGTCTTGCGGGCCCTGGTGGCGCTCCAGCCGCGCCTGAACAGCGCATCGGACACGTAGCCGCCGAGCCAGCCGCCCGGGATCGCCAGCAGCGCGGGCAGCATGCCCAGCGTGCCGAGCGACGCCAGCGAAAAGCCGCGCGACTGCAGCAGGTAGCTGGGGAACCACGTGATGAAGAAGTAGATGGCGAAGTTCAGGCAGAACATGCCGATCATCATTCCCCAGATGGTGCGGTAGCGGAACAGGTCCAGCCACGCCACCCGCGCCGCGCCCTCGGCCTCCACCGGGCCGCCGCGCTGCGCCAGCAGCGCATCCACGGCCCGCGGCGCGACCGCGCGGTAGCGTTCCGGGTCGCGGTAGATGAACCACCACGCCAGCGCCCACACCAGGCCGAGCGCGCCGGTGACCACGAACGAGCCGCGCCAGCCCACCACCGAGATCAGCCACGCCACCAGCGGCAGCGACAGCGCCGAGCCCACGCGCGAGCCGCTGTCGAAGATGCTGCTGGCCAGCCCCCGCTCGCTGCGCGGGAACCAGTTGTAGGCCACCTTGGCGAACGACGGGATCGCCGCCGCCTCGCCCACGCCCAGCATCAGCCGCACGCCGACGAGCTGGCCGATGCCGCGCGCCGCGCCGGTCGCCACCGTGAACAGCGACCACCAGCCCACCGCCAGCGCCAGGCTCACGCGCACGCCCACCTTGTCGATGAACCAGCCCGCCGGCAGCTGCAGGAACGCGTAGGTCCAGAAGAACGCGCTCAGCACCAGCCCCATGCCGGCCGCGTCGAGCCCGAGGTCGGCGCGGATGCCTGGCGCGGCGATGGCGAGGTTGGCGCGGTCGATGAAGTTGATCACGTTGGCAAGAAAACACATGAAGATCATGGCCCAGCGGATTCTCGGCATGACTGTCTCACTCCCTTGTTTTATGTAGAAGACCGGGTCCCCGCCCATGCCGTGCCGCGACGGCACGCCGGCGCGGGTACCCGCTGCGGCGCGCGTCAGGACAGCTTTGCCATCGCTTCCCACAGCCCGTTGATGTACACCGCGCCGAGCGCGCGGTCATAGAGCCCGTAGCCGGGCTTGCCGGTCTCGCCCCAGATCATGCGGCCGTGGTCGGGGCGGAAATGGCCGGTGAAGCCGACGTCGTGATAAGCCTTGACGATGGCGGCGAGGTCGAGCGAGCCGCAGCTCGACAGATGGGCCGTTTCCTCGAAGTCGCCCTCGGGCGTGATCTTGACGTTGCGCAGGTGGGCGAAGTGGATGCGCCCCATGCCGCCGAACTCGCGCACCAGCGCCTCCACGTCGTTCTGCGGCCCCGTGCCGAGCGAGCCGGAGCACAAGGTCAGCCCGTTCTCGGGCGCGTCGACCATGGCCAGGATGCGGGCCAGGTCGTCGCGGTCCTTGACGATGCGCGGCAGGCCGAAGATCGGGCGCGGCGGGTCGTCCGGGTGGAGCGCCATCTTGATGCCGGCCTCCCTGGCCACCGGGACGATGGCTTCGAGGAAATACGCCAGGTGCGCGCGCAGCTTGTCCTCGTCCACGTCCGCGTATTCGGCCAGCAGCGCCTTGAGCTCCTCTGGCTTGTAGCTCGAATCCCAGCCCGGCAGCGCGATGCCCTTGCCGAGGTCGAGCGCTTCGACTTCCTTCGTGCTGAAGGCGAGCGCGGTCGAGCCGTCCTCCAGCACCTTGGACAAGGTGGTGCGGGTCCAGTCGAACACCGGCATGAAGTTGTAGCAGATCACCTTGACGCCGCACCGGCCGAGGTTGCGGATGGTCTGCTGGTAGTTGGCGATGTAGCGCTCGCGGCTCGGCTTGCCGAGCTTGATGTCCTCGTGCACGGGCACCGACTCGACGACTTCGAAGCGCAGCCCGGCCGCATCGATCCTGGCCTTGAGCGCTTCGATCTTGTCGACGGGCCAGGCTTCGCCGACGGGCACGTCGTAGATCGCCGACACGATGTCGGTCATGCCGGGAATCTGGCGGATGTACTGGAGCGAAACCGGATCGGAATCGCCGTACCAGCGGAAAGACATCTTCATCAGGGAACTCCTTGGTCGGGCGGGGCGGGCCATCGTGGCGGCCCGCCGCCGGTGTGTTGGCGCGGCGCCGGGCCGCGCGAATCCGGGTGTGTCCGCGCGCGTGGCGCGGCGTATGCGTCAATACGTCAATGCGTCAATGCGGCAGTTCGCTGCGCCGCGGCAGGCCGTCCATGTCGCCGATGCTCTGCAGCGCGCGCGCGCCGATCCAGTTGCCGCGCGCCAGCGCCGCGGGCCAGCCGAGCCCTTCGAGCCGCGCGCTCAGCACGCCCGCCGCGAAGCCGTCGCCGGCGCCGACCGTGTCGACGATCCTGGCCACCGGCACGCCGGGCACCGTGCCCTGCTCGCCGGCCGTGCGGTAGTACGCGCCATCGGCGCCGAGCTTGACGATGACGGCCTGCGCGCCGCGTTCGAGATAGAACGCGGCGATGTCGGCGGGGTCGTCGCGGCCCGTCAGCAGGCGGCCTTCGGCTAGCCCGGGCATGACCCAGTCGGCCAGCGCGGCGAGGCGGTTGATGTGCCCGGCCATCGCGGCGCGGCCGGGCCACAGGCCGGGCCGCAGGTTGGGGTCGAACGAGATGCCGCGGCCGGCCTCGCGCATGAAGCGCATGCTGTGCTCGACCAGTTCGGCCGCGCTGCCGGAGAGCGCGGGCGAGATGCCGGTGACGTGGAGATGGCGCGCCGCGGCGAAGCGCGCGGCGTCGAAATCGCGCAGCGACAGCGCGCTGGCCGCCGAGCCGCGGCGGAAATACTCGACCGCGGGATCGGCGCCGGCGGCCGCGCGCGACTTCAGCATGAAGCCGGTCGGGCGCGTGGCGTCGCGCGTGACCTGCGCGCAGTCGACGCCTTCGCGCGCCACGCTGTCGAGCACGAAGTCGCCGAACGAATCGGTGCCCAGGCGGCTGACCCAGGCGACCTTGAGCCCGAGCCGGGCCAGCCCGATCGCCACGTTGGTCTCGGCGCCCGCCAGGCGCCGCGTGAAGTGCTCCACGTCGCGCAGCGCGCCGGCTTCGCCGGCCACGAACAGCGCCATGCTCTCGCCGAGCGTCACCACGTCGATGGCCGCGGCGCTCATGCGCGGGCTCCGGCGCGGGCGGGCACCGGCGTTGCGATGGGGCGGGGCGGACGGGGTTGCGCGGCGGCAACGGAGGACAAGCGCATGGAACGGGGCAACGGCACGGCCAGCCGGGGCAGGCGAGCGGCGCACGAAGTTGGCAAAATTGGTTAGACCAGATAATGATTGGTGTACCAAAATACGCCAACGATGGTTTACCACTAGAAAGACCGGATGGCTGGCGCCGTGCCGCCCCATTTGAGACTGATGGCCGACATTGGCGGGGCGGCTGCCGCCGCAAGCGCGGCACAGGCGCGCTTCGCGTTTATCATTGCGGCATGCCAGCCGCCGCTGGCCGGTTCACCAGTTGGCCGGCAATGGCCGGATGGCCGCCCGGTTCGCCGCGCAGGCGCCCCTCATTCCATTTCATCGAGGCAGTCAATGACCGAGCTCACGCTCGCCCAGGGCAATATCGCGGATGCGGCCGATCCGGCGCGCGGCGCGGGAGACCGCTCCTACCAGGCGCTGGCCCGGCAGATCGTCCAGCTGATCGCATCGGGCGAGCTGGCTGCCGGCATGCGGCTGCCTTCCGAGCGCACGCTGGCCGAGCGCTTCGGCGTGAGCCGCACCTCGGTGCGCGAGGCGATCATCGCGCTCGAGGTGCAGGGCATCGTGGAGGTCCGGCTGGGTTCGGGGATCTATGTGACGGCCGGCGTCGGCGCCGCCCCGTCGGCGCGGCCCGTCGCGTTCGAGTTTCCGCGCGGCCCGGGGCCGATCGAGGCGTTGCGCGCGCGCGCGCTGATCGAATCGCAGGTGGCGGGGCTGGCCGCCACCGAGCGCAAGGACGCCGACCTCGACCGCATCTTCGCGGCGCTGGCGACGATGCGCGAGAACATGGACGACAAGGCCGCCAACGAGGCGTCCGACCGCGAGTTCCATCTGTGCATCGCGGCGGCCACCGGCAACAACGTGCTGCTGCACGTGGTGACGGCCATGTGGGACGGCGCGCGCAGCGACCCGCTGTGGGCCAAGATCGAGCAGCATTTCCACAGCCGCAAGATGCGCGTGGCCTCGCAGGAGGAGCACCAGCGCATCTTCGCCGCCATCATGGCGCGCGACGCCGAGGCCGCGCGCGCGGCCATGAGCGCGCACCTGGACCGCGTGGTCAACGAATTCACGCAGGCCTGGCGCTGAGGCGGCGCCGGGGCGCCGCGGCGGGTTGGGCGGACCAGGCGGGCGGCCCGGCGGCCCGCCGCCCGGGATCGGCCGGCTTTACTCCGCGCTGGCGCCGGAGTCCTTGGCCACCTTGGTCCACTTGACCGTCTCGGTGCGGATGAAGCCGGCCAGCTGCGCGGGCGTCATGTCGCCGGCGGTCACGCCCTGTTCCTCGAAGCGCTTCTGCACGTCGGGCTGCCTGAGCAGCCTGGCCAGCTCGGCGGCCACGCGCTGCTCCACCGCCGGCGGCGTGCCGTGCGGCGCCATCACGGCGTACCACGTGGTCACTTCGAAGCCTTTCACGCCGCTCTCGTCCAGCGTGGGCACGCCCGGGTAGGCGCCCGAGCGCTTCGCCGTCGTCACCGCGAGCGCGCGGACCTTGCCGCTGCGCACGTGCGGCGCGGCCGACGGGCTGGTCTCGATGGCCATCTGGATCTGGCCGGCGATGAGGTCGGTCATCATCGGCGCGCCGCCCTTGTAGGGCACGTGGGCGATGTCGGTGCCGGTCATCGAGCGGAACAGCTCGCCGGACAGGTGCTCGGTGCTGCCGGTGCCGGCCGAGCCGTAGTTGACCTTGCCCGGATGCGCCTTGATGTAGGCGATCAGCTCCGGCACGTTCCTGGCCGGGATCGACTGGTTGACCAGCAGCACGTTGGGCGTCAGCGCGGCCAGCCCGACGGGATCGAGATCCTTGACGAAGTCGTAGGGCAGGGACTTGTAGATGCCGGGCGCCATGGTGTGCGCCACCGTGGCCAGCAGCAGGGTGTAGCCGTCCGGCTGCGCGCGCGCCACGATGCCGGCGCCGAGCGTGCCGCCCGCGCCGGGGCGGTTGTCCACCACCACCGGCTGGTGCAGCGCCTCGCCGAGCTTCTGGCCGATGGTGCGGCCGATGATGTCGGTGGTGCCGCCCGCGGCGAACGGCACCACCAGCGTGACCGGCTTGGCGGGCCACGGCTCGGCCGCGAACGGCGCGGTGCCTGCCGACATGAGGATGGTGCCGAGGATGCCGGCGAGCGCGGCGCGGCGGGCGGTGGACTGCATGATGTCTCCTGGAGGGATGGCTCTTGTCGTGGCGTGCGTCCGGCGCCGGGCAATGCAGGGGCATGCGCCGGCGCGGCGCGCTGTTGGCGTGACTGTACGCAGCGCCGCGCGGCGGCGCCAGTCACGTTGCGGCAAGGGGTCTTCAGGATTCGTGAAGGGTGGCGCCCGGCCAGCGGCCCTCGGTGACCAGCGCGCGCGTCACGCTGGCCAGCACGCTGCGCGCGGCCAGGCCGGCCGGCGACAGTTCGTCGTCGCACAGGCTGACCAGCAGGTTGGGCCGGCACACCGTGCCGGAGCCATTGCCGCCATTGGCGCCATTGCCGCCGTCGGCGATCTCGGTCATGGCGAGCGGCTCGCCCAGCAGCCGCGCCACCGCGGCGCCGGGCTGGATGGTGGCGCCCAGCCCGGCGCGCACCGCGTCCATCAGCATGGCCAGGCCGTCGATCTCGGCCACCACGTTGGGCTGGTGCTGGCCGCGCGCGAACGCCTGGTTGAGCAGCGCGCGCAGGCCGTGCGGGCTGCTCGGCAGGATCAGCGGCAGCGCGCCGAGCTGCTCCAGTTCCAGCGGCCCGCCGGCGGGCATGCCGGCCAGCCCGTCGCGCGCGATCAGGAACAGGCGCTCCTCCAGCAGCGGCGTCACGCTCCAGCGCTGGCCGGCCTCGACCTGGAACAGCACGGCCAGGTCGAGCTGGCGCGCGCCGATCATCGCGGCCAGGTTGCCGGACAGGTTCTCCACCAGGTGCAGGCGGATGTCGGGATAGCGTGCGCGCATGGCGAGCAGGAAGGGCAGGCCGAGCACGGCCACGGTGCTGGGCGCCATGCCCACGCTGACGTGGCCGGACAGGCGCGCGAGCTGGGCCGCGCGCACTGCGTCGTCGGCATGGCGGATCGCCAGCTGGGCCTGGCGCCAGAAGGCCAGGCCGGCGTCGGTGGGCACCGCGCCGCTGGAGGTGCGCTGCAGCAGGCGCGTGGACAGCTCGCTCTCCAGCCGGCTGATCTGCTGGCTCAGCGCGGAGGTGACCACGCCCAGCTTGTGCGCCGCCTGTCCCATGCTGCCCATCTCCACCACCTGGACGAAATAGCGTAGCTGCCGAAGTTCCATGTCTGCCTTTCTTTTGGTTTTCCCGTACCTGGCATTGTGTACCGCGCCCGTGCACCGCGCCTAGCCGCGCGCCACCATCGACGCCACCACCGGCGCCGCCACGCCTTCGATCCGCACGTTGACGCAGGCCGGCCGGCCCGAGGCAATGGCGCGCCGCACGGCGGGCAGCAGTTCCGGGGCCGTCCGCACCAGCTCGCCGTGGCCGCCGAAGGCCGCGCATACCTGGTCGTAGCGCGTGGGCAGCAGCTCGCAGCCGACCAGGCGGTCCCGGCCGTAGCTGTTCAACTGGATCTGGTACTCGGCGTTCCAGCGCGCGTCGTTGCCGACCACGGCGACGAACGGCAGGCCGTAGCGCAGCGCGGTGTCGAACTCGGCGATATGGAAGCCCGTGCTGCCGTCGCCCATCATGGCGATCACGGGCGCGTCCGGCTGCGCCAGCCGCGCCGCCAGCGCCATCGGCAGGCCCGCGCCGATGGCGCCCGCGGGCCCGTTGATGACGCGGTGCGGCGCCTGCAGGCAGGCCTGCGCCCACTGCCCGAACTCGCCGCCGTCGGACACCAGCACCGCATCGGGGTGGCTGTCCAGGATCGCCTGCAGCGGGCGGCACGCCTGCGCCGGGTGCAGCGCGCCGGCGCCGGCCGCGGTGTCCCACGCCGCCGGCCGGTAGCGGATGGCGGCCGCCACCTCGTCGCGCCACGCGGCGTGCCTGTGGGCGCCGTCCGCGCACGCCATCAGTTGCGCGATGGCGCTGCCCGCCCCGGCCTGCCGGGCGAAACGCAGGCGCGCGCCCGCCGCGCGGCGGGCGCGCGCCAGCTCGGCCTCGTCGGCGTCGATCTGCAGGAAGGCGCAGTCCGGCGCGAAGGCGGGCGCGGCGCCGAAGCGCAGCGTGAAGTCCAGGCGCTTGCCCAGCAGCAGCACGCAGTCGGCCCGCGCCAGCATTTGCGCGAACGCGCCCAGGCCCGGGTCGGCGATGCCGCGCGGACTTTCCATGCCGGCCACGGGGATGCCGGTGCGCGCCTCCAGCGCCGCGGTGGCGGCGCGGCCGCGCGCGCCCAGCCAGGCCGGCCCGGCCAGGATCAGCGGGCGCTGCGCGCCCGCCAGCAGCGCCAGCGCGGCCCGCGCGTCCTGCGCGCCGAGCGCGGGCGCATCGGCCGGCGCGGCGATCGACGCGGGCGTGCCGGCGTGGCGCACGAGGTCTTCGAGCGCGTCGGTGGGCAGGCTCAGGTGCACCGGGCCGGGCCGCCCGGCGGCGGCGATGCGCATCGCCAGCGCCACGTCGGCGGCGACGGCGTCCGCGCCGGCGCAGGTCCAGGCCGCCTTGCACACCGGCGCCGCCATCTCGGCCTGGCGCATTTCCTGGAACGCGCCGAAACCGTGCTGCCGGTTGGGCGCGTGGCCCGACAGCAGCACCACGGCAGATTCCGACATCTGCGCGGTGTAGAGCGCCGAGATCGCGTTGGCGTGGCCGGGGCCGCCCGTGACCAGCGCCACGCCGACCTCGCCGGTCAGGCGCGCCCAGGCGTCCGCCATGTGCACGGCGGCGGCTTCGTGGCGCGTGTGCAGCAGCGTGATGCCGGCGTCGAGGCAGGCGTCGAAGACCGGCATGACGTGGTTGCCGGACAAGGTGAAGATGCGGCGCACGCCGGCTTGCGCCAGCGTGGCGGCGAGCGCGTCGGCGCCGCGTGGGGACTTCGCCATCTGTGTTTTCCTGTGTTTGCGGTTTTCGTGGGCGGCCCGCGGCGGGGCGCGCCCCGCAGTTTGCCAGCCCGGCGGCGCATCGGTTTCCGGGCCCGTTCCCCGATGCGTCCCCATTTTCTCCTGACAGCGTACTGTCAGGAGATGTCAGCGCCACACCCGGGTCCCGGGCACGCGCGCGTGCTTCGGGATAGGATAGCGGCCTGATCGTACCAATACCGCATGCTGCATGCCGCCGGCGGCACCCGCCCGGGCGGCCGGATCCTCCGCCGCGCGCCGGCGGGCCCGCAGCAAGCCGCAAGTCAAAAGGACGCAATCCATGTCATCCGGTGTCATCCGCATCCGCGGAGCCCGTCAGCACAATCTCAAGAATCTCGACCTCGACCTGCACACCGGCGAAATGACCGTGGTGACGGGGCCGTCGGGGTCGGGCAAGTCGAGCCTGGTGTTCGACACGCTCTATGCCGAAGGCCAGCGCCGCTACGTCGAGACCTTCAGCGCCTACGCGCGCCAGTTCCTCGACCGCATGGACCGGCCGCAGGTGGACCGCGTGGACGGCGTGCCGCCGGCCATCGCCATCGACCAGACCAACCCGGTGCGCAGCTCGCGCTCCACGGTCGGCACCATGACCGAGCTCAACGACCACCTCAAGCTGCTCTACGCGCGCGCGGCCGAGCTGTTCGACCGCAAGACCGCGCGGCCGGTGCGCCACGATTCGCCCGAGACGATCTACGCCGAACTGCAGGCGCGCGCCGCGCAGGACGACCCGCGCCTGGTGGTGACCTTCCCGGTGGAGCTGCCCGAGACCACCACCGAGGCCGAGATCGAGCAATGGCTGTCGGTCAGCGGCTACACGCGCGTGCAGGCGCAGCGCGTGGTGGAGTCGCCCACCGGCCCGCGCAAGGTGCTCGACGTGGTGGCCGACCGCTTCCGCCTGGGCAACACGGAAAAAGTGCGCGCGCTCGAGGCCATCGAGGCCTCGCTCAAGCGCGGCGGCGGCCGCGTCAACGTCTATGTGCTCGACGCCGGCGGCGGCGACACCGCCGCCGAGCCGCAGGTGTGGCGCTTCTCCACCGGCCTGCACAGCCCCGAGAGCGACATCCGCTACGCCGATCCGCAGCCCGCGCTGTTCTCGTTCAACTCCGCCTACGGCGCCTGCGAGGCGTGCCGCGGCTTCGGCCGCGTGATCGGCGTCGACCTCGGGCTGGTGATCCCGGACGAGCGCAAGAGCCTGCGCGACGGCGCCATCAAGCCGATGCAGACGCCGGCCTGGAAGGAATGCCAGGACGACCTGATGCGTTACGCCGCGAAGGCCGGCATCCCGCGCGACGTGCCGTGGTCCAGCCTGATCGCGGCCGAGCGCGCCTGGGTCATCGACGGCTCGCCGGACTGGAACGGCAAGTGGAACACGCACTGGTACGGCGTCAAGCGCTTCTTCGACTACCTCGAGTCGAAGGCCTACAAGATGCATATCCGCGTGCTGCTGTCGAAGTACCGCAGCTACACCCCGTGCGAGACCTGCGGCGGCGCGCGCCTGAAGACCGAGGCGCTGCTGTGGCGCCTGGGCAGCAAGGCCGGCGCCGATGCCGTGTGCGAGCCGGCGCGGCGCTTCCTGCCGCGCGGCGTCGACTGGGACCGCGCCCGGCTCGAAGCGATGCCGGGCCTGACCGTGCACGACCTGATGCTGATGCCGATCGAGCGCATCCGCCAGTTCTTCGACGAACTCACGCTGCCGAGCCTGATGCTCGACGACGCGCTCAAGCTGCTGCTGGCCGAGGTGCGCACGCGCCTGAAATACCTGTGCGACGTGGGCCTGGGCTACCTCACGCTGGACCGCCAGAGCCGCACGCTGTCGGGCGGCGAGGTGCAGCGCATCAACCTGACCACGGCGCTGGGCACCTCGCTGGTGAAGACGCTGTTCGTGCTGGACGAGCCCAGCATCGGCCTGCACCCGCGCGACCTCAACCGCATCGTCGAGGCCATGCGGCGCCTGCGCGACGCCGGCAACACGCTGGTGGTGGTGGAGCACGACCCGTCGGTGATGCTGGCGGCCGACCGCCTGATCGACATGGGCCCCGGGCCCGGCGAGCGCGGCGGCAACATCATCTATGACGGCACGCCGGGCGACATCCGCGCCTCCGGCACGCTGACCGGCGAATACCTCGCCGGGCGCCGCCAGGTGACCGACCTGTCCGCCTGGGCGCCACGCCCGGTGGACGCCGCCACGCCGCGCATCGTGCTGGAAGGCGCCACCGAGCACAACCTGCGCGACGTCACCGTGGAGATCCCGCTGCAGCGCCTGGTGTGCGTGACCGGCGTGTCCGGCTCGGGCAAGTCCACGCTGCTGCAGGACGTGCTGTATCCGGCCATGGCGCGCCACTTCGGCAAGTCCACCGACGCGCCGGGCGCGTTCCGCCGCCTGGCCGGCGCCGAACAGGTCAGCGACGTGGTCTTCGTCGACCAGTCGCCGATCGGCAAGACCGCGCGCTCCAACCCGGCCAGCTACGTCGGCGCGTTCGACGAGATCCGCAAGCTGTTCGCCAAGGCGCCGATGGCGCTGCAGCGCAGCTATACCGCCGGCATGTTCAGCTTCAACTCCGGCGACGGGCGCTGCCCCACCTGCGGCGGCTCCGGCTTCGAGCACGTCGAGATGCAGTTCCTCTCCGACGTCTACCTGCGCTGCCCCGACTGCGACGGGCGCCGCTACCGCGCCGAGATCCTCGAGGTGAAGATCGAGCGCGCGCTGCCGGGCCAGCCACCGCGCCCGCTCAGCGTGGCCGACGTGCTGGAGCTGACCGTGAGCGAGGCGGTGGCGTACTTCGCCGGCGACGCCGCGGTGCTGCGCGTGCTGCAGCCCATCGTCGACGTGGGCCTGGAATACGTCAAGCTGGGCCAGCCGGTGCCCACGCTGTCGGGCGGCGAGGCGCAGCGCCTCAAGCTGGCCGGCTACCTGGCCGAGACCGCGCAGGGCGGCATGGCGTCGCGCAACAAGCCGCTGCCGCACGAAGGCCGGCTGTTCATGTTCGACGAGCCCACCACCGGCCTGCACTTCGACGACATCGCCAAGCTGATGCGCGCGTTCGGCAAGCTGCTCGACGGCGGCCATTCGCTGATCGTGATCGAGCACAACCTCGACGTGGTGCGCGCCGCCGACTGGATCATCGACCTCGGCCCCGAAGGCGGCGACGCCGGCGGCGAGGTGCTGTGCGTGGGCACGCCGCGGGACGTGCGCGGCTGCGCCGCGTCCCATACCGGCCAGGCGCTGCTGCACTACGACCGCGCCATCGGCCACGCCTTCGCTCTGGACGACGAAGGCGTGCCGCTGCAGGCCGCGCTGCGCGCCGCGCGCGAGCGCCGCGCGGTGGAGGGCGTGGACGTGGTGCGCATCGTCAACGCGCACGAGCACAACCTCAAGGCGCTCAACGTCGACATCCCGCACGGCAAGTTCAACGTGGTCACGGGCGTGTCCGGCTCGGGCAAGTCCACGCTGGCCTTCGACATCCTGTTCCACGAAGGGCAGCGCCGCTATCTCGAATCGCTCAACGCCTACGCGCGCTCCATCGTGCAGCCGGCGGGCCGGCCCGAGGTGGACGCGGTGTACGGCATCCCGCCCACGGTGGCGATCGAGCAGCGCCTGTCGCGCGGCGGGCGCAAGAGCACGGTGGCCACCACCTCCGAGGTCTGGCACTTCCTGCGCCTGATGTACGTGAAGCTGGGCATCCAGCACTGCATCCACGACGGCACGCCGGTCACCTCGCAAAGCCCCGAGTCCATCGCCGCGCAACTGCTGCGCGACTACAAGGGCCAGCACGTGGGTTTGCTGGCGCCGCTGGTGGTCAACCGCAAGGGCGTCTACACCGACCTCGCCAAGTGGGCCAAGGCGCGCGGCAATACGCACCTGCGCGTGGATGGCGAATTCCTGCCGGTCGATCCGTGGCCGCGCCTGGACCGCTTCCGCGAGCACACCATCGAGCTGCCGGTGGGCGACCTCAAGGTGTCGGCCGAGAACGAGGCCGCGCTGCGCGCGCTGCTCGGCCAGGCGCTCGAAGCCGGCAAGGGCGTGATGCACCTGCTGGCGCCGCTCGACGGGCTGGACCATGCGATGGGCAACGGCGGCACGCGCGGCATCGGCGCCACCACGGTGTTCTCCACCAAGCGCGCCTGCCCGGTCTGCAGCACCAGCTATCCGGAGCTCGACCCGCGCCTGTTCTCGTACAACAGCAAGCACGGCTGGTGCCCGAGCTGCGTCGGCACCGGCCTCACGCTCACGCGCGAGCAGCGCGCGGCCTTCGACGACACCGTGATGGCCGACGACAACCGCGGCCGCGAGCAGACCCTGCCGTCCGAGCAGCAGGAGCCCGACGACGTGGCCGACCTGCCGTGCCCCGACTGCGGCGGCACGCGCCTGAACCCGGTGGCGCGCGCGGTCACGTTCGACGCGCACGCCATTACCGACGTGGCGCAGTGGACCGTGTCCGACACCCACCGCTGGGTGCAGAAGCTGCGCCTGGCCGGGCGCGACGCCGAGATCGCGCGCGACGTGGTCAGCGAGATCCGCAGCCGCCTGCAGTTCCTCGAGGAAGTGGGCCTGGGCTACCTCAGCCTGGACCGCGCCGCGCCCAGCCTCTCGGGCGGCGAGGCGCAGCGCATCCGCCTGGCCGCGCAGCTCGGCAGCAACCTGCAGGGCGTGTGCTACGTGCTCGACGAGCCGACCATCGGCCTGCATCCGCGCGACAACCAGATCCTGCTCGACGCGCTGCGCAAGCTCGGCGAGAAGGGCAACACGCTGGTGGTGGTGGAGCACGACGAAGACACCATCCGCCGCGCCGACCACATCATCGACATCGGCCCCGGCGCCGGCAAGCGCGGCGGCACGCTGGTGGCGCAGGGCGGGGTGGCGGCGCTGTCGGCCAGCCCCGACTCGCTGACCGGCCAGTTCCTCGCGCACCCGATCCTGCACCCGCTGCAGCCGCGCCGCGCGGTGCGGCCCGCAGGCAAGGGCCGCGAGGCGGTGCCGGCGCAATGGCTGACCGTGCACGGCGCTTCGCTGCACAATCTGCGCGGCGTCACCGCCGCCATCCCGCTCGGGCGGCTGGTGGCGATCACCGGCGTGTCCGGCTCGGGCAAGTCCACGCTGGCGCGCGACGTGCTGATGACCAACCTGCTCGACGCGGTGGGCCGCTCGGTGATGTCGTCGCCGGCCACGCGCCGCGCGCGCAAGGCGGCCGGCGCCGACGCGGCCAGCGCCGCGCGCACGCGCAGCGCGGCGCGCGCCGAGCCGCGCCGCAAGCCCGACGTCACGCACGACTGGCAGGGCTGCGACGCCGTCACCGGCTTCGAGAGCATCGACCGCGTGCTGGAAGTGGACCAGACCCCGATCGGCAAGACGCCGCGCTCGTGCCCGGCCACCTACATCGGCGTGTGGGACACCATCCGCAAGCTGTTCGCGCAGACGCTGGAGGCCAAGGCGCGCGGCTACTCCGCCTCGCGCTTCTCGTTCAACACCGGCGACGGCCGCTGCCCGGCCTGCGAAGGCCAGGGCGTGCGCACCATCGGCATGAGCTTCCTGCCCGACGTGAAGGTGCCGTGCGACGTCTGCCACGGCCAGCGCTTCAACCCGGAAACGCTGGCGGTGACGTGGCGCGGCAAGAACATCGGCGACGTGCTGACCATGGAGATCGACGAGGCGGTGGAGTTCTTCGCCGCCATGTCCAACATCGCCCACCCGCTGCAACTGATGAAGGACGTGGGCCTGGGCTACCTCACGCTGGGCCAGCCGTCGCCCACGCTGTCGGGCGGCGAGGCGCAGCGCATCAAGCTGGTGACCGAGCTGTCCAAGGTGCGCGACGACATCACGCGGCGCGGGCAGCAGGCGCCGCACACGCTGTACGTGCTGGACGAGCCCACCGTGGGGCTGCACATGGCCGACGTGGCCAAGCTGATCCGCGTGCTGCACCGGCTGGCCGACGGCGGCCACAGCGTGGTGGTGATCGAGCATGACCTCGACGTGATCGCCGAGGCCGACTGGATCATCGATCTCGGGCCGGAAGGCGGGGTGGCCGGCGGCGCCATCGTCGCCGCGACCGATCCGGAAGGGCTGGTGAAGGTCAGGGCCAGCCATACCGGCGCGGCGCTGGCGCCCGTGCTCGCGCGCGGGAAGGCGCCGGCCGCCGCGCCGGCGGCCGGCACGGATGGCGGCGAGCCCAAGCGCCGCGCGGTCGCGCTCGAGTAGGAAGCCGTTTCGAAAAGATCCTGGCGTCGTCGCGGGGCGCGGCAGGTACTGCTTGTGCTGTCCGCGGCCCCGCGCCGGGCCAGGACCGCTTCGCTTCATCTTGAAACCACCTCCAGGGCTCCGAGGCCGCTTGCCGGGGGCGGGGACGCGGCCGGTGCCCGGCGCGGCCCGCCCGCCGGCAATATGCCCCGGCCGGCCGCCATCTGAGACAATGGCGGCTTCAGCAACTGCGATGACGGCGCCAGCCGCTGGCCAGCCCCGTGCCGCGCCGCCGTGTGACAGTGATCTCCAGACCCCTTATCTTCCTTCTCGTGGCGCTATCCGCCGGCATGGCCGCCCAGGCCGCGCCGGCGGCGCCGCCGTCCCCGTCCGCCGCCAGCGATGCCCGCGCGGCAGGGCAGGCCGCGCCGCGCGCCGGCGGCAATGCAGCCGCTTCGCCGGCCGCCCAGCAGGCCGCTCAGCAGGCCACGCCGCCTGTCTCGCAAGGCAGCCGCGACCAGTACGCGCTGCGCCCCGAGCGCGAGGCGCAGCCGCGCAGCAGCTTCGGCCTGCGCATGAAACCGGGCTGGGTGCAGCCCGGCGACGGGGATACGGGCGGGCGGTAGGCCCCCCCCGGGCGCTCAGCCGCGCGCGAAGATGCTGTGGAAGTCGGGCGTGCCGCTGGCCTGCGCGGTGAGGTCGAGCGAGGCCTCGATGTGTTCCAGGTGCTCGGTCATCAGTTCGGCGGCGCGCCGCGCGTCGCGCTTTTCGATGGCGTCGATCAGTTCGCGGTGCTCGTGCTCGGGACAGGCCGGGGCGCCCGGGCGGTCGTAGAGCGTGATGATCAGGCAGGTCAGCGAGACCATCTCGCGGATCAGCTTCTCCAGGATCGCGTTGCCGGCGATCTCGGCCAGCAGGATGTGGAATTCGCCGGACAGGCGGATCATGGCGGCGCGGTCGCCGCGGCTGCGCGCGCTGTCTTCCTCCTGCGCGTGGCGGCGCAGGCTGCGGATGCGGGCCGGCGTGGCCTGGCGCGCGAGCACGCCGGCCAGTTCCGGCTCCACCACGCGGCGCGCCTGGAACACCTGGCGCGCCTCGTCCACCGTGGGGTTGGCGATGAAGGCGCCGCGGTTGGGCACCAGCGTCACCAGCTTCTCGTGCGCGAGCCGCGCGAATACCTGGCGGATGCGCGCGCGGCTCGCGCCGGTGACTTCGCACAGGCGCTCCTCCACCAGCTTGGTGCCCGCCAGCAGGCGATGCTCCATGATCGCGGTGAGCAGGTGGAGGTAGATGGTCTCGACGGCCGAGGCCTCGCCGGTTTCGGCCGCCTCGGCCGCCTCCGTGGCGGTATCGCCGGCCACGGCCTTTTCCTTTTCCTTCGGTTTCGCTCTGCTTCTGCTGGTTGCCATCTGGGTACGCATGGTCGGCTTGCCGCCGAGATTGGCGACGAAATTCCCGCATATCGTACACAAGTTGGCCGGGGCCGGCTGCGGCGTCAGTTGAGCGCGAACGGCGCCAGCATGCCGGCGTAGGCCTTGGGCAGCGGGCGCGCCCAGTCTCCGCGCTTGCTGGTGCCCAGCCCGATCGAGACCAGCCCTTCGGCCATCTTCACCGCCGCGCTGACCCCGTCGATCACCGGCGCGCCGATGGCCTCGGCGATTTCCTCGCACAGGTCGGCCATGCCGGCGCAGCCCAGCACGATGCAGTCGCTGCCGTCGCGCGCCAGCGCGCGGCGGCACGCCTCGGCGACGATGCGGCGCGCGTCCGAGCCGGGCCGCTCCAGGTCCAGCACCGGCAGGTCGCAGGCGTGCACGTCGCGGCAGAAGCGCTTCATGCCGTAGCGCTCGGCCAGGTGCCAGGCGATGTTGCAGGTGCGCGCCAGCGTGGTCACCACGCTGAAGCTGGTGCCGACCATGCTGGCCATGTGCATGGCCGCCTCGGCCACCCCGATCACCGGGCCGCGCGCGACCTCGCGCGCCGCGTACAGGCCCGGGTCGCCGAAGCAGGCGATCACGTAGCCGTCGGTGCCGTCCTGCTCGCCGGCCAGGATCTCGTCGAGGATGCCCGGCACCGACAGCGCTTCGTCATAGTGGCTTTCGATCGAGGCCGGCCCCATGCGCGGGCTGACCGCGGCGATACGCGTGCCGGGCGCGGCCACGGCGGCGGCGCACTGCCCGATCTTGTCGGTCATGCTCTGGGTGGTGTTGGGGTTGATGATCTTGAGCTTCATGGCGAGTCTTGTTCTGCGGTTCAGGAAGGGTTGGCAAGGTGGGCCGGCATCAGGCGCGGCGCCAGCAGGCGGTACAGCAGCAGGGCCATGCCCATGCCGATGAACCAGCTGTAGTTGGCCAGCAGCTGCCACGCCGGCACCACCACGCACAGGATCGGGATCAGCGCGGACGGCACCATGGCCAGCACGGCGGCCGGGTTGTAGCCCTTGCGGTACCAGTAGCGGCCCTGCGGGCTCATGGTGTAGAGATCGTCCACCACCACTTGCTGCCGGCGCACCAGGTAGTAGTCGGCGATCAGGATGCCGAACAGCGGGCCGATGAAGGCGCCCAGGATGTCCAGCGTGTAGTGGATGACCTGCGGGTTGTTGTAGAGATTCCACGGCGTGATGAAGATCGACGCCACCGCCGCGATCATGCCGCCGGTGCGCCAGCTGATGTGCCGGGGCGAGACGTTGGAGAAGTCGAACGCCGGCGAGACGAAGTTGGCCACGATGTTGATGCCGATGGTGGCGGTCATGAAGGTGAACGCGCCCAGCAGCATGGCGAAGGTGCTGTCGATGTGGCTGACGGTTTCCACCGGGTCGGTGATGAGCTTGCCGAACACCGGCAGCGTGGCCGAGGTGGTGATCACCGTCAGCAGCGAGAAGCCGAGGAAGTTGACCGGCAGGCCCCAGAAGTTGCCGCGCCGCACGGAGCGGAAATCCTTCGCATAGCGCGAGAAGTCGCCGAAGTTCAGCATCGGGCCGGAGAAGTAGGACACCACCAGCGCGATCGCCGTGAGCATCACCGGCACCGCGTCCCAGCCGGTGTACTTGAGAAAGCTCAGCGTGAAGTTGACGTTCTCCCAGCCGGCCTTCCGCACCAGCCAGATGGCCAGCGCGATCATCACCACGTAGACCGCCGGGCCGGCCCAGTCGATGAACTTGCGGATGGTCTCCATGCCGTTCCAGAACACCAGCGCCTGCAGCACCCACAGCGTCATGAACGCGCACCAGCCCAGCGCGGACAGCCCGGCGAAACCGTGCAGCCCGGCATCCGCGTAGGGCGCCAGCGCCGGGAAGAAATGCAGCGCCAGCACCAGGAACGCGCTCGACGCGAGATAGGTCTGGATGCCGTACCACGCCACCGCGATCAGCCCGCGGATCACCGCCGGGATATTGGCGCCCAGCACGCCGAACGAGGCGCGGCAGATCACCGGGTAGGGCGTGCCGGTGGCCTGGCTGGGCTTGGCCACCAGGTTGCAGAAGAACTGCACGATCACGATGCCCACCAGCAGCGACACCAGCACCTGCCAGCTGGACAGGCCCAGCGCGAACAGGCTGCCGGCGGTGATGTAGCCGCCCACGCTGTGCACGTCGGACATCCAGAACGCGAAGATGTTGTAGGTGCCCCAGGTCTGCTTGCGCAGCGGGGCGAGGTCCTCGTTGGTCAGCCGCTCGTCGTAGCCGGGCTTGATGAGGGCGTTGCCGTGCGCGTGGCCGGCGGCCTGGGCAGCGTCGGGCGGCGCGGTGGGGGTGGCGGTCGCTTGCATCGTGGGTTTCTCCTGGTGGCGGGTGCCGGCCGTGGTGCCGCCCGCAGCCTGCCGCTATATTGAAAACAAGATTGTCTACAAAATTTACTGATGTTGTAGACGAATTTGTAGGCGATGCGGCCCGGGGAGTCAATGTGGACGGGATCGGGACAATCCCTAGGCCGGGAGGGTTGGGAAGGGGCCGGGTGGCGCGGGAATTGCCCGGCGCCCCGGGCCGGCGCCGCTACCGGGGACGCCCGCTTTGCGTTACGCTTGCCCGGTCCGCCGCCGCGCGGCCCGGATTCCCCTCACCACCAAGGAGTGCAGATGTCCACCAGCCAGCCCGGCCCGGCGGCCCGTTTCGCCAGCCCAGCCGCCGCCCGCGCCGCCGTCCATGACCTGCGCGCCTCGCGCATCCGCGAGGTGGCCAATGCCGGCATCGGCCTGCCCGACGTGCTGCCGTTCTGGTTCGGCGAGTCCGACCAGGTCACGCCCGCCTTCATCCGCGACGCCGCCAGCCGCGCGCTGGCCGGCGGCGCCACCTTCTACACCCACAACCTCGGCATCGCGCCGCTGCGCGAGGCGCTGGCCGGCTACGTGAGCGCGCTGCACGGCGCCACCGCGACGGACAACGTGGCGGTCACCAGCGCCGGCGTCAACGCGCTGATGCTGGCCGCGCAGCTGGTGGCCGGCCCCGGCGACCGCGCCGTCGCCGTCACGCCGCTGTGGCCCAACCTGGTGGAGATTCCCAAGATCCTCGGCGCCGAGGTGCAGACCGTCTCGCTCGACTACGGCGCCCACGGCTGGACGCTCGACCTGGACAAGCTGCTGGCCGCGCTCACGCCGGGCACGCGGCTGCTGATGATCAACTCGCCCAACAACCCGACCGGCTGGGTGATGTCGCGCGCGGACCAGCAGGCCGTGCTCGACCACTGCCGCCGGCATGGCATCTGGATCGTCGCGGACGAGGTCTACGAACGCCTCTACTACGGCGCCGGCGAGTCCGGCGTGGCGCCGTCCTTTCTCGACATCGCCGGCCGCGACGAGCGCGTGATCTGCGTGAACTCGTTCTCGAAGGCGTGGCTGATGACGGGCTGGCGGCTGGGCTGGATGGTGCTGCCAGCGGCGCTCGCCGGCGATCTCGGCAAGCTGATCGAGTACAACACCTCGTGCGCGCCGTCCTTCGTGCAGGAGGCGGGCATCGTGGCGGTGCGCGAGGGCGAGGCCTTCACGCGCGAGCTGGTCGGCAAGCTGCGCGCGGCGCGCGACCACCTCGTCGGCGCGCTGTCGGCGGTGCCGGGCGTGGACGTGCATGCGCCGCAAGGCGCGATGTACGTGTTCTTCCGGCTCGAAGGCGCGCGCGACAGCCTGGCGCTGTGCAAGCAACTGGTGCGCGAGGCGCATCTCGGCCTCGCGCCCGGCAGCGCGTTCGGCGACGAAGGCGAGGGCTTCGTGCGCTGGTGCTACGCCTGCGACACCGCCCGCCTGGACGAAGGCGCGCGGCGGCTACGGGCGTTCCTGGGCCGCTGAGGCGAGGCCGCCGCCGGTGGCTTGCGGCGCGGCGGCTTCCCGCTCCTGCCACCAGCCGCCGCCGAGCGCCTGCAGCAGCGCCGCCGAGTCGGCAAACCGGCTCGCGCGCGCCTGCGCCAGCGCCAGCCGCGCCTGCCGGTCCCGCCGCTCGGCATCGAGCACCGCCAGCTGGCTGGCGCCGCCGAGGCGGTACTGTTCCCTGACCACCGCGAGCGTGGCGCCGGCCTGGCGCGCGCTGTCCGCGCGCGCCTGCAACGTGCCGGCGTCGGCTTCGAGCGCGCGCAGCGTGTCGGCCACTTCGCGCAGGCCGGTCAGCACGGCCTGCCGGTAGGCGGCCAGCGATTGCTCGTACGCCGCCTCGGCCGAGCGCTTGCGCGCCATCAGCTCGCCGCCGCGGAACACCGGCTGCACGATGCCGGCGGCCAGCGACCACACGTTGAAGCTGTCGAACAGGTCGCGCGTGGACATGGCCTGGGTGCCGGCGCTGCCGCTGAGCGTGAGCTGCGGATAGAGCTGCGCGGTGGCCACGCCGATATTGGCCGAGGCCTGGTGCAGCAGCGCCTCGGCCGCGCGGATGTCGGGCCGGCGCTGCGCCAGCGCGGACGGCAGGGCCAGCGGCAGCGTGTCGGGCAGCGTCAGGTCTTCCAGGCGGAATTCCGGCAGCCCGGCGCTGGCCGGCGGCTGGCCCGCGTACACCGCGAGCTGGTGGCGCGTGGCGGCGAGCTGCTGGACCAGTCCCGGCAGCAGCGCCTGGCTCTGCGCCAGCTCGCCGCGCTGGCGCTGCACGTCGACGGCGGCCACGCCGCCGGCCTGGTAGCGCTGCTGCGTGATGGCGAGCTGCTGCTCCCCGGCCTGCACGATGGCCTCGGTGTCGGCGATCTGCGCGCGCAGGCCGGCCTCGCGGATGGCCGCGGTGGCCACGTTGCCGGCCAATGCCAGGCGCGCCGCCTCCAGCTCGAAGCGCTGGTAGTCCACCGCCGCGCGCAGGCCTTCGAGCTCGCGCCGCGCGCCGCCGAACAGGTCGAGCGTGTAGGAGACCTCCACGCTGGCGCCGTACAGCGTGAACGGGCCCGGGCTGGGAAACGCGGTGATGCCGACCGTGGCGAGGTCGACCTGCTCGCGCGTGGCGTTGAGCCTGGCGTCCACGCGCGGCAGCAGCAGCGCGCCGGTGCCGGCGGACAGGTCCTGGCGCGCCTGCTCCAGCCGCGCGCGCGCCTGCGCCAGCGTGGGGCTGGCTTCCAGCGCGGCGCGGATGGCGCGCTCCAGCGCCGGGCTGCGGAACAGGGTCCACCACTGCGCGGGCACGTCGGCGCCGGCCACCAGTTCCTGCGCCTGGCCGTCCGGCGCGTCGGCCGCGCCGGTGCGCCGCGGCTGCGTGCCGGCGGTGTAGGTGTCGCCGTCCGGCGCGGGCGGCACCGCGAAATCGGGGCCGGCGGCGCAGCCGCCGAGCGCGAGGGCGAGCGCGGCGGGCAGCATGGAGACGAGCAGACGCGGCGAGGCTGGCATGGCCGGCTCCCTTAGTCGAGTGTGCGGCGGTAGAAACGCACCGCGATGGCCATCACCACGGCGGTAAACAGCAGCAGCGGCCACACGTCGGGCCACAGCTCGGCCCAGCCGTTGCCCTTGAGCAGGATGCCGCGGATCATGCGGTTGAAGTAGGTCAGCGGCAGCACGCTGCCGATGCCCTGCGCCCAGCCCGGCATGCCCTGGAACGGGAACATGAAGCCCGACAGCAGGATGCCCGGCAGGAAATAGAAGAAGGTCAGCTGCACCGCCTGCAACTGGTTCTGCGCCAGCGACGACAGCGTAATGCCGACCGTCAGGTTGGCGGCGATGAACAGCAGCGCCGCCAGGTAGACCGCCACCACCGAGCCGACGAACGGCACGTGGAAGATCCAGCGCGCCGCCAGCAGGATGATGGTGGACTGGATCAGGCCGATGAACACGTAGGGCACGATCTTGCCGGTGATCACCTCGAGCGGCCTGACCGGCGTGGCGAGCAGGTTTTCCATGGTGCCGCGCTCGCGTTCGCGCGTCATCGCCAGGCCGGTCATCATCACCATGGTCATGGTCAGGATCACGCCCATCAGGCCGGGGATGATGTTGTACGGCGTCAGGCCTTCCGGGTTGTAGAGGCGCTGCACCTGCACCTCGAACGGCGCCTTGCCGCCGGCCAGGTGCGCGAGCGCGCCCTGCAGGTCCTTGTCGGCCACCGAGTAGGCCAGCTGCGGCAGCGCGGCGATGGCCTGGCCGGTGGCGGACGGGTCGGTGGCGTCGGCCTCGACCAGCAGCGCCGGGCGCTCGCCGCGCAGCAGCCGCGCGGTGAAGTCGGCCGGGATGGTGAGCACGAACTGCACGTCGCCGCGGCGCAGCGCGGCGCGCCCGGCCGCTTCGTCGGGCAGGGTGCGGGTCACGCGGAAGTAGGTGGAAGCCTGCATGCCGGCCACGAACGAGCGCGTGAACTCGCTCTGGTCCGCCGCGATCACCGCGGTGGGAAGCTGGCGCGGGTCGGTATTGATGGCGAAGCCGAACAGCATCAGCTGGATGATGGGCAGGCCCACGATCATGCCGAAGGTGACGCGGTCGCGGCGCAGCTGCAGGAACTCCTTGATGACGATGCTCCACCAGCGCTGCAGCGAGAAGGCGAAGCGGCCGCCGTTGCCGTGGGCGCTCATCGGCGGGCCTCCTGGCCGGCGCGCATATTGTCCTCGGCGCGGCTCATCATGTGGATGAAGACGTCTTCCAGGCTGGTGTCGATGCGCTCCAGCCGGTGCTGCGCGCCCGCCACGCGGCGCAGCGTGGCTTCCAGCGCGGCCGCGTCGTGGCCGGTGACGTGCAGCGCGCTGCCGAACACCACCGTCTGTTCCACGCCGGGCGCGTCGCGCA
Organism: Cupriavidus sp. 30B13; assembly: GCF_049059565.2. Taxonomy (NCBI): domain Bacteria; kingdom Pseudomonadati; phylum Pseudomonadota; class Betaproteobacteria; order Burkholderiales; family Burkholderiaceae; genus Cupriavidus; species Cupriavidus sp. 30B13. The sequence goes on from NZ_CP188223.1 coordinate 742,257, forward strand.
GCTGGTCCGACAGCGCCGAGAGCCGTTCGCCCTGCACGCTCCAGGTGACCAGCTTCTGGCTGGCCACCACCTCGTCCGCGGTGCCCTGCGCCAGCAGCTTGCCGTAGGCGATATAGGCAAGCTTGTGGCAGCGCTCGGCCTCGTCCATGTAGTGCGTGCTGACCAGCACCGAGATGCCGCGCGCGGCGAGCTGGTGCAGTTGCGCCCAGAAATCGCGCCGCGCCTTGGGGTCGACGCCGGCGGTGGGCTCGTCGAGCAGCAGCAGTTGCGGCTCGTGCAGCAGGCAGGCGGCCAGCGCCAGGCGCTGCTTCCAGCCGCCCGAGAGCGAGCCGGCCAGCTGTTGCGCGCGGCTGGCCAGGCCGAGCTCCTCGAGCGCGCGGTCGACGGCTTCGCGCCGCTTCGGCATGCCGTACACGCGCGCGACGAAATCCAGGTTCTCGCGGATGGAGAGGTCGTCCCAGTAGGAGAACTTCTGCGTCATATAGCCCACCCGACGCTTGATCTGCGCGCTCTCGCGCAGGATGTCGTAGCCCAGGCAGGTGCCGCTGCCGCCGTCGGGCGTGAGCAGGCCGCACATCATGCGGATCGAGGTGGTCTTGCCGCTGCCGTTGGGGCCGAGGAAGCCGAAGATCTCGCCGCGCGTGACCTGCAGGCTGAGCTTGTCGACGACCACCTTGTCGCCGTAGCGCTTGCTGAGGTCGCGCACGTCGATGACCGGTCCGGCGTGGCCGCCGGCGCGCGCGGCCGGCGCGGAGGATGCGCTCATGGCCGCGCCACCTCGACCGGCTGGCCCGGGTGCAGCTTCGGCGCGTCGGCCGCGGCCGGGCGCGCCTCCACCAGGAACACCAGCTTGCCGCGCGTCTCGTTGCTGTAGATCACCGGTGGCGTGAACTCGGCCTGGCTGGAGATGTAGCTGACGGTGGCGTCGACCGGCGCGGCGCAGCCGTCGCAGCGCACGCGCACCGCCTGGCCGGCCCGCAAGGCGCCGACCACGGTTTCCGGCACGTAGAAGCGCACCTTCACGTTGCCCGGCGGCAGCATCCTGACCACCGGGCTGCCGGCCGGCACCCAGTCGCCCAGGCGGAACGGCGTGTCGTAGACCAGGCCGGCCTGGGCCGCGCTCACGGTCTTGCGCGAGAGTTTCCAGTCGGCCTGCGCGAGCGCGGCGCGCGCGGCGGCCACCTGGGCTTCCTGCGCGGCGCGCTGGGCGCTGCGGCCCGGCAGGCGCGCGACTTCCACGTCGCGCTGCAGCTCGCGCACGCGGGCCGCGTCGGCGGCGGCGCCGGCGCGGCTTTCCTCGAGCTGCGCCTGGGCGATGCCGCCGATGGCGAACTGCGCCTGGTCGCGCCGGTACTGCGCCGCGCTGCGCACCGCGCTGGCCTGCGCCTGCGCGAGCTGGGCGCGCGCGGCGTCCACTTCGGGCGGGCGCTTGCCGGTCTGCAGGTCGGCCGACTGCGACTCGGCCACGCGCAACTGCGCGGCGGCCTGCTGCTGCGCGGCGCGCTCGTCGTCGGCTTCCAGCGCGAACAGCGGCGCGCCGCCGGCGACCTGCTGGCCGCGCTGCACGGCAAGCTGGTCCAGCCGCCCGGCGAACGGCGAGGCCACGCTGACGAACTCGCCTTCCACATAGCCCTGCCACGAGGGCGGCGCGTCGTTGCCGCAGGCGCCGAGCAGCGCGGCGGCGCCTGCGCCGGCGCCGGACAGGGCCAGGGCGGCGGCGCGGCGAGAGAGTCGGGAGAGGCGGTAGCGATGCATGGGCGGCTCCGGGCGCATGGCTGGATTTTCAGGCGGAGGGGCTGGGCGGGACAGGCAGCGGCGACATCCCGTGCGCCAGCAGCGCGCCGACATGGCGCGCCAGCGCTTCGGCGTCGATCGCCTGCGCGCCGGGCAGGCGCCGCCAGATATGCGTGGTGGCCAGCGGCAGCAGCGCCAGGCCGATCAGCGACACCATCAGCAGCGCCGGCTCCACGCCCGGGTTGAGCTTGCCGGCCGCGCGCGCGGCGCTCAGGTGGGCGGTGACGAGGCCGGCGCGCCGCAGCGCGATCTTCTGCAGCACGCGCTCGTGCAGTTGTCCCTCCACGCTGACGATCTCGCGAATCCACAGCCCCGGGAACCACGGCGTGGCGGCGGCGGCGCGGATCAGCCGCGTGGCAATGCCCACCAGCATCGCGGTGGGGTCGTCCAGGTCCGCCAGCGCGGGCGCGAAGACCTGCTCCACCAGCGGCTGCAGGCGCTCGTCGACCACCGCGTCGAGCAACTGGTCGCGGTCGCGGAAGTAGTAGTGCACCAGCGCCGGCGTGACGCCGGCATGCGTGGCGATGGTCTTGATCGGCGTGGCGGCCACGCCGTGCTGCGCGAACAGGGCGGTGGCGGCGTCCAGCAGCTGCGCGCGCTGGCCGGCCGTGGCCGCCTTGCCGGCGGCGGGCCGGCCCGGGCGCCGGGGCGGGGAAGGGGTGTCTGCGGGCATGGACGGAGAGACGGCCGGAATGAAGGAAATATTAATTTTCGAATTAATTAATTCAAGGCCGGTTACAAAATGGCTGGAGCCGGGTCCGCGCCGCGCTTGTATTGTTGCAATGCAGCAATACAAGGTAGACATGTCATAAACGCTTGGCTATGCTTCGTCCCGCCAATTCGCCCGGCAGCGCCGTTGCTGCCGCCGGCCACGCCGCCGGTCATGCTTTCCCCGGATTTTTCATGCTGCTTCGCCGTCTCATTGCCGCCCCGGCGCGGCTCCGCTTGCCTGCCGCCTGCCGGCTGTCGGCCGCCGCCCTTTCGCTGCTGGCCTGCGCCGGCATGGCGCAGGCCCAGGACGCGGGCGCCGGCCAGGTGCCCGCCCCGATGCCGGCCTCGGGCAGCCTGGTGAACGAGGCCGACGCGCCATTTTCGTTCCACGGCCAGACCACCTATATCTGGCAGCGCAAGCCGGACTTCGGCGCGGCCTATTCGGGCGAGAACAGCCTGAGCACGCAGCGCGCCAAGAGCTATTCGTTCAGCACCACGCTCGACCTGGGCATCCGCCTGTGGCGCGGCGCGGAATTCCACTTCAACCCGGAAGTGACGCAGGGCGTGCCGTTCTCCGAACTGCACGGCCTGGGCGGGCTGCCCAACGGCGAGCTGGCCAAGGTATCGAGCACCAGCCCGGTGTTCTACCGCGCGCGCGCCTTCATCCGCCAGACCTGGGGCCTGGGCGGCGGCAGCGAGGACGTGGAGGCCGATTTCAACCAGTTCGCCGGCAGCGTCGACAAGCGCCGCGTGGTGCTGACCGCCGGCAACTTCGGCGCGCTCGACGTGTTCGACCAGAACGAATTCGGCTCCGACCCGCGCACCCAGTTCATGAACTGGTCGTTCCTCACCCACGGCTCGTTCGACTACCCGGCGGACGCGCGCGGCTACGACTGGGGCGTGGCGCTGGAATATATCGGCGACACCTGGTCGGCGCGCATCGGCCGCTTCCTGCAGCCGCTCGAATCCAACGGGCTGGAACTGGACACGCGCATGTTCCAGCACTACGGCGACATCCTCGAATTCGAGAAGCGCTACAGCATCGCCGGCCAGCCCGGCACGGCGCGGCTGCTGTTCTTCCGCAACAAGGCGCGCATGGGCGCGTTCAGCGACGCGCTGCAATTCGGCGCCGCCAACGGCACCACGCCGGACGTGGCCGACGTGCGCGAGGAACACGCCAAGATCGGCGTGGGACTCACCCTGCTGCAGCGGATCAACGATTCCCTGGGCGTGTTCGCGCGCGCCAACATGTCGGACGACAAGACCGAGACCTACGCCTTCACCGAAATCGGCCGCCAGGTATCGGCCGGCGGCATCCTCAACGGCAACGCCTGGGGCCGCCCGCGCGACGCGGTGGGGCTGGCGGTGGCAGTCAACATGCTGGGGCCGCGCCACCGGGCATACCTGGCGGCCGGCGGCCTCGGCGCGTTCCTCGGCGACGGCACGCTGCGCTACGGGCCGGAGCAGGTGCTGGAACTGTATTACAGTTTTCAGCCGGTGAAGTATTTGAGTATCAGCCCGGATTTTCAGTATATTCGGAATCCGGGGTATAACCGGGACCGGGGGCCGGTGAAGTTTTATGGGGTAAGGTTACATGGGGAGTTTTGATTTTCTTGATTTGTGATGGTTGAGGGGGGTGGATTGGGATTGATTGGTTTTTTTTGGCGTATTTAGAGTCTGCTTGTCTTTGTGGGCCTAGCGGCTTTGGCTTGGTAGCCCATTCGCACACATGTAAGTGTCACTTTTCTTTTCTCGAAAAGAAAAGTAACCAAAAGAAAGCGATTCTTGCAGAAGGCTGGGCGCTCAGACTTTAAATCTGATTTGGGTTTCGTGGTGGTCGCGACGGCTTCGATAAGACTGCTGACGCTACCGGTTTGCTCGCCTGCGGCGTCGCGGGTGGTGTTCGATTCGCGGTGAAGCTGCATGATGGCAGCGGCCCAGGTGGTTCAAGCTGCTGCCGCGACCGGAGCGGATGGGCACGTCATAGGCGCCGCGCTGGTTTCGTGGTGGGCGCGGTGGCCCCAGTTTGAACGTAGCCCCATACATCCGCGCTCCGGTCCACCACGCCCACCACGAAACCACGAGGATGCTACGCCGTGGCCGCCCAAGCCGGTAACGGCAGATGGCAGAACAAGCAGTGCGCCCGCCATCATAGGTCTGACCCCGAGACCACTGCCGTCAGCAAGATCGTGGCCGCTCGCACCGGTAACGGCAGGATGCCAGCAGAACCACCGTCCCCACCACGAAACCACCAACAACCAGAAACCCCAACGTTTCTGCCCCTGCCGGCCAGGCAGTCCGCTTTCTTTGCCTACTTTCTTTTCGGAAAAAAGAAAGTAGGTCGCTCCGGGGGAGCGAAAGCCTTTGACTTTGAAGTTAAGACTTTGAAGTTAAGACTTTGAAGTTAAGACTTTGAAGTTAAGACTTTGAAGTTAAGACTTTGAAGTTAAGACTTTGAAGTTAAGACTTTGAAGTTAAGACTTTGAAGTTAAGACTTTGAAGTTAAGACTTTGAAGTTAAGACTTTGAAGTTAAGACTTTGACTTTAAAGACTTTGAATTTAAAGATTTTGACTTTGAAGTTGACTTTAATCTTCCAAAAAAAATAAAAATCCCTACTGCCGAGCATTCCGCCGATTATCCGGCCACGCCGTATTATAATTAGTCCGAAACGGATTAATATCCAGCCCGCCGCGCCGCGTATACCTCGCATATACCGCCAGCTTCACCGGCCTGCACTCCCGCATCACGTCAGTAAAAATCCGCTCCACGCACTGCTCATGGAATTCATTATGGTTGCGGAAAGAAATCAGATACTTGAGCAGCCCTTCCTGGTTGATCGGCGCACCCACGTAGCGGATCTGCACGCTCCCCCAGTCCGGCTGGCCGGTCACCAGGCAATTCGACTTGAGCAGGTGCGACACCAGCGTCTCCTCGACCGGCGCCTCGTCCTGGTTCGCGTGCAGCAAGTGCGGCGCGGGTTCGTAGATGTCGGTCTCGATGTCGAGGCGGTCGAGCTGGATGCCGTCGAGTTCGCCCATCTTCTGGGTGCCGAGGTCGGCTTCGGTCACGAGGCGGACCTGCACGGTGCCGCCGGCGGCTTCGGACAGGTCGTGGTGCAGCAGTTGCTGCACGGCCTCGGGCGAGGCGATCTTGCTCTGGTTGAACGAGTTCAGGTAGAGCTTGAACGACTTGGACTCGACGATGTTGGGCGTGTCGGCGGGAATGATGAAGCTGGCCAGCGCGACCTGGGGCTTGCCTTTCAGGTTCAGCCACGACAATTCGTAGGCGTTCCAGATGTCCACGCCGAAGAAGGGCAGGGCGCGGCCTTCGGCCAGGCCGATCTCGGTGCGCTTGGGCTGGCGCGGGATCGGGAACAGCAGGCTGGGGTCGTATTCGGTCTTGTAGGCCGAGGGCTTGCCCAGCGGCGAGTGTTCGGGGAGGCTCATGGGGGCTCCGGGGGCATCGGGGTCTCCCCCTCCCTCTCCCGCGGGCGGGAGAGGGAGGGGGAGACCCCGGCTATCGTTTCGGTCGGGGCAAATCAGGACAGGAACAGCTTGTAGACCGGGTTCTCGGTTTCTTCCCAGTGTACGTAGCCCAGCGTGGCGAGGAAGGCGCGGAACGCGCGTTTCTCGTTCTTGGGTACCTGGATGCCGACCAGGATATTGGAAGTGTCGCCGCCCTGGTTGCGGTAGTGGAACAGGCTGATGTTCCAGTTCGGGCTCATGCTGGAGAGAAAGCGCATCAGCGCGCCCGGGCGCTCCGGGAACTCGAAGCGGTACAGCAGTTCGTCGTGCGCCAGCGGCGAGTGGCCGCCCACCATGTAGCGGATATGCTGCTTGGCCAGCTCGTTGTTGGACAGGTCCACCGTCTCGAAGCCGTGGCGGCGGAAGCCCGCGGCGATCTTGTCGTTCTCGGCGCGGCTGGCGATCTGCACGCCGACGAAGATGTGCGCCGTGCTGTTGTCGGCGATGCGGTAGTTGAACTCGGTCACGTTGCGGGTGCCGACCTGTTCGCAGAAGCGCCTGAAGCTGCCGCGTTCCTCGGGGATGCTGACCGCGAACACGGCTTCGCGCGCCTCGCCCACCTCGGCGCGCTCGGCGACGAAGCGCAGGCGGTCGAAGTTCATGTTGGCGCCGCAGGCGATGGCCACCAGGTGCTGGCCCTTGAGCTTTTCGCGCTCGGCGTAGAGCTTGAGGCCGGCCACGGCCATGGCGCCGGCCGGCTCGAGGATGCTGCGGGTGTCCTGGAACACGTCCTTGAGGCCGGCGCAGATGGCGTCGGTGTCCACCAGCACGATCTCGTCGACCAGCTCGCGCGTGATGCGGAAGGTTTCCTTGCCGACCAGCTTGACCGCGGTGCCGTCCGAGAACAGGCCCACTTCCTTGAGTTCCACGCGTTTGCCGGCGTCGACCGAGCGCTTCATCGCGTCGGAATCCACGGTCTGCACGCCGATCACCTTGATCTCGGGGCGCACCGCCTTGATGTAGGACGCGATGCCCGAGATCAGCCCGCCGCCGCCGATGGCCACGAACACCGCGTGCAGCGGCCCCGGGTGCTGGCGCAGGATTTCCATGGCGATGGTGCCCTGGCCGGCGATCACCTCGGGGTCGTCGAACGGGTGGATGAAGGTCAGCTTGTGCTTCTTCTCCAGTTCCACCGCGTGGTTGTAGGCGTCGCTGTAGGAGTCGCCGTGCAGCACGATCCGGACCCATTCGCCGCCGCGCTCGCGCACCGCGTCGATCTTCACCTGCGGGGTGGTGACCGGCATGGCGATCACCGCCTTGCACTGCAGGCGCGCCGCCGACAGCGCCACGCCCTGCGCATGGTTGCCGGCCGAGGCCGCGATCACGCCGCGCCGGAGCTCTTCCGGCGTCAGCGATGCCATCTTGTTGTAGGCGCCGCGCAGCTTGAACGAGAACACCGGCTGGGTGTCCTCGCGCTTGAACCACACCGAGTTGCCGGTGCGCGCGGACAACTGCTGGGCAAAGGTGAGATCGGTTTCCTGCGCCACGTCATACACTTTGGTGGTGAGGATTTTTCTCAGGTAATCGGGTTTGCGGGTCATCGTGGACAGCCGGGGCAGGGATGGCGAAACCGTCAATGATAAAGGATGGCGCGCGGCGCGATGCTTGCGCAGGCACCCGGCGGGCGAATCCCGCGCCCTGCCGGGACCGCCCCGAGAGCAGGCCGGCGCACGCACCGCGGCGGTGCAGGCGCCGCCGCGGTGCGGCCTGCGCGGCCACGCACCATGTAGGACGGCGTCCGGTGGACGCTGTCAAAACACTCTGATACGGTGTAGCGCAATGCCTCCTTTGCCCCTCATCGAACCCGACACGGCGCTGTTCCTGGACTTCGACGGTACGCTGGCGGACCTCGCGCCTCGCCCCGATCTGGTCCGGGTCGAACCGGAACTGGTAGGGACCCTGCGCGCCCTGCACCGCCACCTGGACGGCGCCGTCGCGCTGGTGTCCGGCCGGCCCATCGCCGAGCTCGACGACTTCCTCAAGCCCCTGCTGCTACCCGCGGCCGGCGTGCACGGCGCGGAACTGCGCGACGCCGGCGGCCACCGCCTGCGCGAGCCCGACCCCGGCGTGCCCCTGCTGCTGCCGCCGCTGCAGGCGCTGGTGGCCGCGCATGCGGGCCTGCAGCTCGAGCGCAAGTCCGTCGCCGTGGCGGTGCACTACCGCGCCGCGCCCGAGCTGGAGGGCCTGGTGCGCGACGTTGCCGCGCGGCTGGCCGCCGGCGTGCCCGGCATCGAAGTCCTGCACGGCAAGATGGTGGTGGAGTTCAAGCCGGCCGGCGTCGACAAGGGCGGCGCCATCGACACCTTCATGCGCGGTCCGCCGTTCGCGCGGCGCCGGCCGCTGTTCGCCGGCGACGACATCACCGACGAAGCCGGCTTCGCGGTGGTGCGCCGCCTCGGCGGCGTGGGCGTGCTGGTGGGCCAGCGGCCCAGCGCGGCCACCGTCAGCGTGACCGGGCCGGCGGCGCTGCGCTGCTGGCTGCACCGCTCGGCCAAGGCGCTCGAAGTCATGGCCGCGGCCGGCGATGCGCCCGCGCCGCCTTCCGCGCCCGCGCCCACATCCACGACGACGTCTTGAGGGGGAATCGCTGTGAGCCAATCATCCACCGAAGATAGCCGCCCGCGTGCCGCCGGCGCCATCCACCGCCACGCCGATCCCTCGCTCTCGCTGGGCATGATCGGCAACTGCGCGATCTCGGCGCTGGTCGACGGGCGCGGCCGCTACGTCTGGTGCTGCCTGCCGCGCTTCGACGGCGACCCGGTCTTCAACGCGCTGCTCGACCCGAGCGGGGACGCCGGCCACTTCTCCATCGAGATCGAGGATTTCCAGGAAGCGCAGCAATGGTACGAGCCCAACACCGCGGTGCTGCGCACGCGGCTGACGGACCGCCACAACAACTGCCTGGAGATCACCGATTTCGCGCCGCGCTTCTTCCGCCTGGGCCGCTATTTCCGCCCGACCACGCTGATCCGCCGCATCCGTCCCATCCGCGGCGCGCCGCGCGTGCGGGTGACGGTGGCGCCGCGTTTCGACTGGGGCCGCATGGCGCCCGAGATCACGCGCGGCAGCAGCCACGTGCGCTATATCGGCGACGGCATGACGCTGCGCATGACCACCAACGCGCCGCTGACCTATGTGCTGTCGCAGACGCCTTTCCTGCTCACGCGCAGCCTCGACTTCATCCTCGGCCCCGACGAGACGCTGCAGGGCGGGGTGGAGGAAACGGCGCGCGATTTCGAGCAGGAAACCACCGCCTACTGGCGCATGTGGAGCCGCCGCCTGGCGGTGCCGCGCGAATGGCAGGACGCCGTGATCCGCGCCGCCATCACGCTCAAGATGTCGCTGTTCGAGGAGACCGGCGCCATCGTCGCGGCCATGACCACCAGCATCCCCGAGGCGCCCGGCAGCGGCCGCAACTGGGACTACCGCTTCTGCTGGCTGCGCGACGCCTTCTTCGTGATCCGGGCCCTCAACAGCCTGTCCGAGGTGGGCACCATGGAGGACTACCTGCGCTGGCTGTCCAACGTGGTGATGCAGTCCAAGGACGGCCACATCCAGCCGCTGTACGGCATCGGCCTGGAGCTGGAGCTGCCCGAGAGCGTGCTCGATCACCTGTCCGGCTACCGCGGCATGGGGCCGGTGCGCGTGGGCAACCAGGCGCAGGAGCACTTCCAGCATGACGTGTACGGCAACGTGGTGCTGGGCGCGGCGCAGGCCTTCCACGACCATCGCCTGCTGCACCGGGGCGGCGCGGCCGAGTTCCGCGTGCTGGAAAGCGTGGGCGAGCAGGCGGTGCGCGTGTTCGGCACGCCCGACGCCGGCATGTGGGAACTGCGCACGCGCGCGCGCGTGCACACCTCGTCGGCGCTGATGAGCTGGGCCGCGTGCGACCGCCTGGCCAAGATCGGCGACGCGCTGCAGCTGCCGGACCGCGCCGCCTACTGGCGCGGGCATGCGGACACCATGAAAGAGCGCATCGTGCGCGAGTCCTGGAGCGAGGAGCGCCAGGCCTTCGCCGAGAGCTTCGGCGGGCGCGAGCTGGACGCCAGCGTGCTGCTGATGGCCGAGGTGGGCTTCATCGCGCCGCAGGACGAGCGCTTCATGTCCACGCTCAAGGCGATGGAAGCCTCGCTGTGCGACGGGCCCTACATGCGCCGCTACGAGGCGCCCGACGATTTCGGCAAGCCCGAGACGGCATTCAACATCTGCACCTTCTGGCGCATCGACGCGCTGGCCCGCGTGGGGCGGCGCGAGGAGGCGCGCGAGATCTTCGAGGCCATGCTGGCGGCGCGCAATCCGCTCGGCCTGCTGTCCGAGGATACCCACCCGGTGACCGGCGAGATGTGGGGCAATTTCCCGCAGACGTATTCGATGGTGGGTTTGATCAATGGCGCCACGCGCCTGTCGGCGCCGTGGGATGCGGTGATCTGACACGGCGCTGCCTTCCGGCGACGGGAGCGTGGCACGACAAAGGAAAACATGGGCAGACTAGTTGCGGTATCCAACCGCGTTGCCGATCCCCGCAATATTGCCGCGGGCGGCCTGGCGGTGGCCTTGGGCGAGGCGCTCAAGGCCACCGGCGGGGTCTGGTTCGGCTGGAGCGGCAAGATCGTGGAGGCCGCGCAGGGCGGCACGCCGGGCGAGGGCGAGCTGCATATCCAGCAGGCCGGCAATGTCACGCTGGCCACGGTGGACCTGTGCCGCGAGGACCACGACGCGTATTACCAGGGCTACAGCAACGGCGTGCTGTGGCCGGTGTTCCACTATCGCATCGACCTGGCGGACTTCGACTCGGCCCACCTCAACGTGTACCGCCGCGTCAACCAGCTGTTCGCGCGCAAGCTCGCGCCGCTGCTGCGCCCCGACGACGTGATCTGGATCCACGATTACCACCTGATCCCGCTGGCGTCGGAGCTGCGCGCCATGGGCTGCGGCCAGCGCATCGGCTTCTTCCTGCACATCCCGCTGCCGCCGCCGCTGATCCTGGCCGCCATCCCGCAGCACGAGTGGCTGATGCGCGCCATGTTCGCCTACGACCTGATCGGCTTCCAGAGCCAGCTCGACCTCGAGCATTTCTCGCGCTACGTGCAGCGCGAGGCGCAGGCCGAGCCGATGGGCGACAACCGCTTCCGCGCCTTCCACCGCACGGTGCGCGCGCAGGCCTTCCCGATCGGCATCGACGTGGACGAGTTCGCCGCGCTGGGGCAGGGCGAGGACTCGCGCGAGACCTACGAGATGATGCGCGGGCAGTATTCCACGCGCCGGCTGCTGCTGGGCATCGACCGCCTGGACTATTCCAAGGGCCTGCCGCAGCGCCTCAAGGCGGTGCGCGCGCTGATGGCGCAGTATCCGGAGAACCGCCGCAGCGCCACGCTGATCCAGATCGCCGCGCCTTCGCGCGAGACGGTGGATGCGTATGCCGACCTGCGGCGCGAGATGGAAGGGTTGTCGGGCGCCATCAACGGCGAGTACGGCGAGCTGGACTGGATGCCGGTGCGCTACATCCACCGCACCACCGCGCGGCGCCGGCTGCCCGGGCTGTGCCGGGCCTGCCGCGTGGCGCTGGTGACGCCGCTGCGCGACGGCATGAACCTGGTGGCCAAGGAATTCGTCGCCGCGCAGGACCCGGACGATCCCGGCGTGCTGGTGCTGTCGCGCTTCGCCGGCGCGGCCGAGCAATTGCGCGAGGCGCTGCTGGTCAATCCTTACGACATCAACGCCACCGCGCAGGCGATCCAGCAGGCGCTGCACATGCCGCTGGCCGAGCGCCAGTCGCGCCACCAGAAGCTGCTCGAGCGCATCCGCGCCCAGGACGTGCACTGGTGGCGGCGGGAATACCTGCGCGCGCTCTCGGAGGCGGACGGCAACTGACGCCGCGCCCCCGCGCGGGTGGTCAGCCCGCCAGGTCGCCCGCCACGTCCACATCGCGGAAGGCGCCTGGATCTTCGGTCAGGATCCTGACCACCGGCTGCGTCTTCAGCAAGGCCCGCGCGCCTTCGTCGCCGTCGAGCCCGAGCAGCGCGCCGCGCCAGGCCGCGCCGAATCCCACCGGGTGCCCGCGCTGGCCGTCGCGCCACGGCGCGGCGATGGCGTCCGGCGTGGTGATGGTGAGCGCGACCGCGCGCACCAGGTCCGCCGGCAGCCACGGCATGTCGGCCAGCGCCACCACCCAGCCGCGCGCATCGGCGGTGGCGGCGACCGCCGCCGCCAGCGCGGCGCCCATGCCGGCCTCGGCCGCGGGTGCTTCGAGCACGCGGCAGCCGGCCGCGCGCAGCTCGGCCGCCAGCGCCGGGTGGCCCGGGCGGATCACCGCCAGCGAACCTGGCAGCGTGGCGGCCAGCGTGCGCGCGCTGCGCCCGGCCACGGTCTGGCCGTCGGGCAGGCGGGCGAGCAGCTTGTTGTGCCGGCCGGTGGCGTCGAAACGGCGGCCGTAGCCCGCCGCCAGCAGGATCCCGGTGGGCGGCTCGGCGGCATTGAAGGCCAGCCTGGCGCCGTCGCTGACGGGGCCGGACAGCGGCGCGGCGCCGGTGCCGCCGGCGGGGGCGCTGGCGGGGTCGCTCATGGATGGCTCATGGGTGGCATCGCTGGCGCGTCACGGATGCGTCACGGATGCGTCACGAGCCGACGCCGCAGGAACTGGCCGCGTCGGCCGCCAGCTCGCGCGCGGCCTTGGCGCCTTCGACCTGCAGGATGTCGGGCAGCGAGACGTGGTTCTTGGCGGCCACCACCTCGGCCAGGATCGAGATGGCGATTTCCGGCGGCGTGCGGCTGCCGATGTAGATGCCGACCGGGCCGTGCAGGCGCGCGAGCTGCAGGTCGTTGAGATCGAATTCCTTGAGCCGTTCGCGGCGCGCCTGGTTGTTGCGGCGCGAGCCGAGCGCGCCCACGTAGAACGCGCGCGTGCGCAGCGCTTCCATCAGGGCCAGGTCGTCGAGCTTGGGGTCGTGGGTGAGGGCGATCACCGCGCTGCGCTCGTCCAGCTTCATTTCCATCACGGTGTCGTCCGGCATGGTGCGCACCATGGTGACGCCGGCGATGTCCCAGCTCTCGGTGTATTCCTCGCGCGGGTCGCACACGGTGACCTGGAAGCCCAGTCCCACCGCGATCTGGCACAGGTACTTCGACAATTGCCCGGCGCCGATCACCAGCATGCGGTAGCGCGGGCCGTGGATGGTGAGCAGGGTGCGGCCGTCGAAGGCCAGGCCGTCGGTGGCCTCGGCGCGGCCGAGCGTGGCGCGGCCGCTGGCCATGTCGAGCGTGCGCGCCACCAGCTTGCCGCCTTCCACCGCCGCCAGCAGCTCCGCCAGCCCGCTGGCGGCGTTCAGCGGCTCGGTCACCAGTTCGATGGTGCCGCCGCAGGGCAGGCCGAAGCGATGCGCCTCCTCGGCGCTGATGCCGTACTTGACCGACTCGGGGCGGGTGCCGGCGATGCCCTCGCGCCGCACGCGGTCGATGAGGTCATCCTCGATGCAGCCGCCCGAGACCGAGCCGACCACCAGGCCGTCGTCGCGCACCGCCAGCATGGCGCCTTCGGGCCGCGGCGACGAGCCCCAGGTCCTGACCACCGTCACCAATAGCGTGCGGTGGCCTTCGGCCATCCAGCGCACGCTGCTTTTCAGGACTTCGAGATCCACGCTGTCCATGATCGTTTCCGCTTCGTTTCACCGTTCTGTGCATCGGGCGCGCTGCCGTCGCCGGCAGCCGCCCCGTCCCCGGCGGCATCGTCCGCCGTCCTTGTCTGCGCCTCCACCCCGGTCTCCGCGCCGGTCTCCACCCCGGTCTCGGCCCCGGCCTGCGCCTGCGGGCCGCCGCCGAGCGCCGCCGTGAAGCGGTCGAAGAAGGCGTCGGCCATCTTGCGCGCCGCGGCGTCGACCAGGCGCGAGCCGATCTGCGCGATCTTGCCGCCGACCTGGGCGTTGACCGTGTAGGTCAGCAGCGTGTGCTCGCCCGCGGGCGCCAGCGTCACGCGCGCGCTGCCCTTGCCGAAGCCGGCCGCGCCGCCCTGCCCGTCGAACTGGATGGTGTAGCTGTCGGGCGCCTGGACGTCCTGCAAGGCCATGCGTCCCTTGAAGCGCGCCTTGACCGGGCCGACCGCGGCGGTCAGCGCCAGCAGGTAGGCGTTGCCGGCGTCGCCGTCAGGCTCGATGCTCTCACATCCCGGGATGCACTGCTTGAGCAGGGCCGTGTCGTTGAGGGCTTCCCAGGCGGTCTGCTGCGCGACCGGCAGCTGCCTCGTCTGTGTCATTTCCATGGTGGGGCGGTCTCCTTGGCGGGTTGGCCGGGCTTTGTCCGTAATGTGCGCGGGGCGGCCAGCAGTGCTTCGAGCGCGAACAGGCTGTCCAGGTTGTGGGCCGGGCGCAGCGCGTCCACGTGGGGCAGGATGGCTTGCACGCCACGCGCCTGCGGCGTGAAGCCGGCGTAGCGCAGCAGCGGGTTGAGCCACAGGATGCGGTGGGCGAAGCGGCGCAGGCGCGCCATTTCGTCTTCCAGCAGGCCGATGTCCTCGTGGTCCAGGCCGTCCGTGACCAGCAGCACGGTGGCGCGCCCGGACAGCGTGCGGCGCGCCCACTGGCGGTTGAAGGCGCCCAGCGCGGCGCCGATGCGGGTGCCGCCGGCCCAGTCGCGCACCTGGCCGGCGATGGCCTCGATGGCCTGGTCGGGGTCGCGCTCGCGCAGCGTGCGGGTGATGTTGGTCAGGCGGGTGCCGAACAGGAAGACGGACAGCCGCTCGCGCGACTGCATCAGCGCGTGGCAGAAGTACAGCACCGCGCGCGAGTACTGGCTCATCGAGCCGGAGATGTCCAGCAGCAGCACCAGCGGCGGGCGCCGCTCGGCCTGGCGGCGGAATTTCCAGCGCAGCCATTCGCCCTGCTGGCGCACCGCCAGCCTGGCGCTGGCGCGCAGGTCGGCGCGCGGCCCGCCGGCGGCGGCGCGCAGGCGGCGCGTGCGCTCGGTGGCCAGCCGCGTGTGGCGCGCGCGGATCATGTGCCGCAGCGCGCGCCATTCCTCGGCGCCGAGCGTCTCGAAATCGCGCCGCGCCAGCCGCTCCTGCGCCGAGAAGGTGAGCGGGGCGCCGAAGCGTTCCTCGCGCGCTTTGTTTTCCTGGCCGCGCCGCGCGGCTTCGGGCGGGCGCTGCGCGGCCAGCGCGTCGGCCAGGCGGTTGTTGCGCCGCGGCGGCGGCGCGCCGGCATCCACGCGCGGCAGCAGCAGGGCGCGCAGCTTGCCTTCCCAGTCGGGGTCGCGCCAGAACAGGTCGAAGGCGGCGTCGAACAAGGGCCGCTGGTCGGGGCCGCCGACCATCAGCGCGGCCATCGCCGCGCGCACTTCGTCGCGCCGGCCGATGTCGACGTATTGCAGCGCCACCAGCGCGTCCACGGCGTGCGCCGGCGACAGCCCGAAGCCGGCGTCGCGCAGCAGCCGCACGAAGTGCGTGACGTTGCGCGCCAGCATGGGCATGGCGCCGGCGGCAGTCGCGCCGGCGGGCTTGGCGTCCGGGTGCAGCGCGGGCATGGCTCAGGCTCGCGGCGCGCCGGCCAGCAGCTCGGCCACGGTGGGGCCGTCGACGCGGGCCAAGTCGTCCTGGTACTTCAGCAGCACGCCCAGCGTGTCGCGCACCGATTGCGGGTCGAGCTCGCTCACGCCGAGCGCGGCCAGCGCGCGGCACCAGTCGATGGCCTCGGCGATGCCGGGCGCCTTGAACAAGTCGATGCCGCGCAGGCCGTGGATGAAGTCGATGGCCTCGCGCTGCAGTGCCTCGGCGGCTTCCGGCGCGCGCGCGGCCACGATCTGCAGTTCGCGCTCGCGCTGCGGATAGCCCATCCACCGGTACAGGCAGCGGCGCTTGAGCGCGTCGTGCACCTCGCGCGTGCGGTTGGAGGTGACCACGATCAGCGGCGCGCGTCCGGCCTGCACCACGCCGATCTCGGGGATCGACACCTGGTATTCGGACAGCACTTCCAGCAGGAAGGCCTCGAACGGCTCGTCGGCGCGGTCGATCTCGTCGATCAGCAGCACGCGCGGCATGCCCGGCGCCGCCGGGTCGGGCAGCAGCGATTCGAGCAGCGGGCGCTTGAGCAGGAAATCGTCGTGGTAGAGCGACTGCGCCTCGGGCCGCTCGCCGCGCGCCTCGGCCAGGCGCAGCGCCATGATCTGGCGCGGGTAGTCCCACTCGTAGAGCGCGCTCGACGCGTCCAGCCCCTCGTAGCACTGCAGGCGCAGCAGGCGCGTGCCGAGCGCGCCGGCGATGGCGCGCGCCAGCGCGGTCTTGCCCACGCCAGGCTCGCCTTCGAGGAACAGCGGGCGCTGCATGCGCAGCGCCAGGTAGAGCACGGTGGCGGTCTCGCGGTCGGCGAAATATTGCTGCGCCTCCAGCAGGGCGGCGGTGTGGTCGATGGAGGTGGGGAGCATGGTGTTGGGGGCGCGGAGTGAGGCGGTGGGTTTGCGTGGGCTTGGTGGGGCTGCGGCGCTGGCCCTCTCCTCCGGCCTCTCTCCCGCGTGCGGGAGAGGGGAGAAAGCCGACGGTGCCTGCATCGCTGTCGGTGTGCTCCCCTCTCCCACTTGTGGGAGAGGGGCCGGGGGAGAGGGCGGGCGCCCGCCAGTGCGAAAGCGCCCGCGCCGCCTCAGCCCCCGCCGGCCTGCGCCACCGCCCGCGCCGCCAGCACCGGGATCAGGTGCGCCCGGTACTCGGCCGACGCATGCAGGTCGGCGTTCAGCCGGCCCGCATCCACCGTGACCGCGCGCGCCGCCGCCGCCGTGAAGCTGGCCGACAGCGCCTGCTCCAGCGGCGCGCAGCGGAACACGCTGTCGGCCGCGCCGGTGACCGCCACGCGCACCGCGTTGCCGAAGCGGGCCACCATCACGCCCACCAGCGCGAAGCGCGAGGCCGGGTTGCGGAACTTGATGTAGGCGGCCTGGTCCGGCACCTTGAAGCGCACCGCGGTGATCAGCTCGTCGGGCGCCAGCGCGGTCTCGTAGAGTCCTTTGAAGAAATCGTCGGCGGCGATGCTGCGGCGGTCGGTCGCCACGGTGGCGTCGAGCGCCAGCACCGCGGCCGGATAGCAGGCCGCGGGATCGTCGTTGGCGAGCGAGCCGCCCAGCGTGCCCATCGCGCGCACCTGGCGGTCGCCGATGCCGCCGGCCAGCGCGGCCAGCGCGGGAATGGCCTTGGCCACTTCCGCGTTGCCGGCCACGTCGGCATGGCGCGCGGCCGCGCCGATCACCAGCTCGCCGTTGTCCATGCGGATGTCGGCCATGCCGGCGATGCGCGATACGTCGATCAGCGCCGACGGCGCCGCCAGCCGCAGCTTCATCGCGGCCAGCAGGCTCTGGCCGCCGCCGAGGAACTTGGCGTCGACATCGGCCTGGAGCCTGGCCACCGCGGCCCTGGCGTCCGCGGCGCGTTCGAAGTGGAATGCGTACATGGTCTGCCTCCGGTTCAGTTGGCGCCTTGCGCGCGGCGGTTGGCCTGCTGGATCGCCTGCCAGACGCGGTGCGGCGTGGCGGGCATCTGGATGTCGTGCACGCCGAGCGGCGCGAGCGCATCGACCAGCGCGTTGATGAAGGCCGGCGGCGAGCCGATCGCGCCGGCTTCGCCGCAGCCCTTCACGCCCAGCGGGTTGTGCGTGCAGGGCGTGCCCTTGGCGGTTTCCACGGTGAAGTCCGGCAGGTCGCCCGCGCGCGGCATGGCGTAGTCCATGTAGGAGCCGGTCAGCAGCTGGCCGCTGTCGTCGTCGTAGATGCACTGCTCGAACATGGCCTGCCCTAGTCCCTGGCCGATGCCGCCGTGCACCTGGCCTTCGACGATCATCGGGTTGATGATGTTGCCGAAGTCGTCCACCGCGGTGAACTTGACCACCTGGCTCTCGCCGGTGTCCGGGTCCACCTCCACTTCGCACACGTAGGCGCCGGACGGGTAGGTGAAGTTGGTGGGATCGTAGAAGGCGTTTTCGTTGAGGCCCGGCTCGAGCTTGTCGAGCGGGTAGTTGTGCGGCACGTAGGCGGTCAGCGCGATCTCGCCGAAGGTCTTGCTGCGGTCGGTGCCGGCCACGCTGAACACGCCGTCCTTGAACTCGATGTCGGCGTCGGACGCCTCCAGCAGGTGGGCCGCGATCTTCTTGGCCTTGGCTTCGATCTTGTCGAGCGCCTTCATGATGGCCGAGCCGCCCACCGCCAGCGAGCGCGAGCCGTAGGTGCCCATGCCGAACGGCACCCGGCCGGTGTCGCCGTGCACGATCTCCACCGCGTCGAGCGCGATGCCCAGGCGGTCCGCCACCACCTGCGCGAAGGTGGTCTCGTGGCCCTGGCCGTGGCTGTGCGAGCCGGTGAAGACGGTCACGGTGCCGGTCGGGTGGACGCGGATCTCGCCCACCTCGAACAGCCCCGCGCGTGCGCCCAGCGCGCCGGCGATGTTCGACGGCGCCAGCCCGCACGCTTCGATGTAGCACGAGTAGCCCAGGCCGCGCAGCTTGCCGCGCTGGCTGGCCTCGTCGCGCCGCGCCGGGAAGCCCTTCACGTCGGCGAGCTCCTGCGCGCGCGCCAGGCACGGTTCGTAGTCGCCGGTGTCGTAGGTCAGGCCGACCGGCGTGGCGTAGGGGAACGCGCGGATGAAGTTCTTGCGGCGCAGCTCGGCCGGGTCCATCTTCAGCTCGCGCGCGGCGGCTTCCACCAGCCGCTCGACCACGTAGGTGGCTTCCGGGCGGCCGGCGCCACGGTAGGCGTCCACCGGCGCGGTGTTGGTGAACACGGCGCGCACCTCGGCGTAGATGGCCGGCGTGGCGTACTGCCCGGCCAGCAGCGTGGCGTAGAGGATGGTGGGCACGCTCGAGGCGAAGGTCGACAGGTAGGCGCCCATGTTGGCCACCGTGTGCACGCGCATGGCCAGGAACCTGCCGTCGGCGTCGAGCGCCAGTTCGGCCTTGGTGACGTGGTCGCGCCCGTGCGCGTCGGTGAGGAAGGATTCCGAGCGTTCGGCGGTCCACTTGACCGGCCGCCCGACCTTCTTCGAGGCCCAGGTCAGCGCCACGTCCTCCGCGTACAGGAAGATCTTGGAGCCGAACCCGCCGCCCACGTCCGGCGCGATGATGCGCAGCCGCGACTCGGGCAGGCCCAGCACGAAGGCGCCCATCAGCAGGCGTTCCACGTGGGGGTTCTGGTTGGCGACGTACACCGTGTAGCTGTCGTCCTGGCGCGTGTAGCTGGCGTTGACCGCGCGCGGCTCGATCGCGTTGGGGATCAGGCGGTTGTTGACGATTTCCAGCGTGGTCACGTGGGCGGCGCGGGCGAAGGCGGCGTCGGTGGCGGCGCGGTCGCCGTGGCCCCACACGTAGCTGGTGTTCTCCGGCACGTCGTCGTGCACCAGCGCGGCGGCCGCGGCGGCCTGCGCGGTGTTGACCACGGCCGGCAGCTCCTCGTAGTCCACCTCGATCTTCTCGGCGGCGTCCCGGGCCTGCGCCAGGGTCTCGGCCACCACCAGCGCGACCTGGTCGCCCACGTGGCGCGCCTTGCCCTGCGCCAGCACCGGGTGCGGCGGCTCCTTCATCGGGCTGCCGTCGATATTGTGGATCAGCCAGCCGCAGGGCAGGCCGCCTACCTTGTCGGCGGCGATGTCGTCGCCGGTGAAGACGGCGATCACGCCGGGCGAGGCCAGCGCCCCGGTCTTGTCGATGGCGCGGATGCGCGCGTGCGCGTGCGGCGAGCGCACGAAACAGCCGTAGCTTTGCTGCGGCAGCACGATGTCGTCGGTGTACTGGCCGTTGCCGGTCAGGAAGCGGTAGTCTTCCTTGCGCCTGACCGGGGCGCCGATGAGGTGCTGGTGTTCGGGTGCGTTCATGGCGGGCCCCTTATTCGGCGCTGGCGGTGGCGCCATGCATCGCGGCCTGGCCTTCCTGCACGGCGCGCACGATGTTGTGGTACCCGGTGCAGCGGCACAGGTTGCCGTCGAGCTGCTCGCGGATGGCGGCGGCGTCGGCATCGGGCCGGGACTTGACGAGCGCGGTGGCGCTCATCACCATGCCGGGCGTGCAGAAGCCGCACTGCAGGCCGTGGCAGTTGCGGAAGGCTTCCTGCATGGGATGGAGCTGCCCTTCGGGGGCCAGCCCTTCGATGGTGGTGACGCGGGCGCCGTCCGCCTGCAGCGCCAGCAGGTTGCACGACTTGACGGCGCGGCCATCCAGGTGCACGGTGCAGGCGCCGCATTGCGCGGTGTCGCAGCCCACGTGGGTGCCGGTCAGGCGCAGCTGTTCGCGCAGGAACTGGACGAGAAGGGTGTTGGGTTCGACCTGGGCCTCGACGGCGCGGCCGTTGACGGTCAGGCGCAGAGGAATCGCCATGCTTGTCTCCATGTGGGTGGACACGTGCATGACCAATGCCGCAAATCCCGAAATGCTGCGCGGGACTGGCCACGACGCGTTACTGCCGTTTGGTGATGTTGCTGCTGACGGCTATTTCGTGATGTTGGTCCTGGCCGCGAACGTTTGCCCGCGGCAGGCTCTAACAGTTAATCACAAATCACCGGTGCCTGCCATGCGGGTTGCCCCCCTGGGGCGGCCCGCGCGGCGGCGCGGAACCACAGGATCATTCTTGCCAATGGAAGGCTTCATCGACTGGCTGTTCGGCACCGTCGCCCTGCCCAAGGTGGGGCTGCCGGCGATCTTCGTGGTCAGCCTGGTTTCGGCCACGCTGCTGCCGCTGGGCTCCGAGCCGGCGGTATTCGGCTACATCAAGCTCAACCCGCACATGTTCTGGCCGGCGGTCGTGGTGGCCACGCTCGGCAACACCGCCGGCGGCGCCATCGACTGGTGGCTCGGCTACGCCGCCAAGCTCGCGCTGGTGCGCTTTCGCAAGCGCCGCCAGCAGCGCGAGCACGCGCAGGAGCACGCCGAGCACCGGCGCCACCCGCGCCAGCCGCACAAGCCGGCGCTGAACCAGCGCTACTTCCGCTGGATGCGCCGGCTCGGGCCGCCCACGCTGCTGGCGTCGTGGCTGCCGGCCATTGGTGATCCTTTGTGCACTTTGGCCGGCTGGCTGCGCCTGCCGTTCTGGCCCAGCCTGGTTTACATGGCGATCGGCAAGTTTCTGCGCTACCTTGCCATGACCGTGGCCCTGCTGACGGTGCCGGACAGCGTCTGGCACGGCATCGGTGCCAGCCTGCGCGGCCTGTTCTAGGCGCCTTTCCGGGGCGGCCGCGGCCGCCGGCGGCCCGGCGCGGGCGCCGCCGGGGCTATTCCATTCCCGCATGCTGCGGTGCGGCGAAAGCAGGCCTTGAAGTACAATTGCCCTTTAAAGACGATCCGGCGCACCGTCCCCGTGCGCTACAGGTAGCGGTCCCTCCCCATGAACGCCCCACTCGTGCTCGATGCCAAACTCGCCGCGCAGGATGCCCCGCCGCGCCTGCGTGAGATCCCTTATAACTACACGTCTTTCTCGGATCGCGAGATCGTCATCCGGCTGCTGGGCGAGGAAGCCTGGCGCATCCTGGACGAACTGCGCGGCGAGCGCCGCACCGGCCGCTCCGCCCGCATGCTGTACGAAGTGCTGGGCGACATCTGGGTGGTGCGCCGCAATCCCTACCTGCAGGACGACCTGCTGGAGAATCCCAAGCGCCGCCAGATGCTGGTGACCGCGCTGCATCACCGCCTGTCCGAAGTGGAGAAGCGCCGCGCCGCCGACCGTGCCGAGCACGCCGAGCCGGCCGCCGAGGGCCGCTCCCACCGCGTCGAGCAGCTGGTCAGCTTCGCCAAGCAGGCCATCGAGGACTTCAAGCAGGAGTTCGCTGACGCCTACGAGCTGCGCAAGCGCACCCAGCGCGTGCTGGGCCGCGTCACGCAGAAGGACAACATCAAGTTCGACGGCCTGTCGCGCGTCTCGCACGTGACCGACGCCACCGACTGGCGCGTGGAATATCCGTTCGTGGTGCTCACCCCGGACACCGAGGAAGAGATCGCCGGCCTGGTCAAGGGCTGCTTCGAGCTGGGCCTGACCATCATCCCGCGCGGGGGCGGCACCGGCTACACCGGCGGCGCCGTGCCGCTCACGCCGATGAGCGCGGTCATCAATACCGAGAAGCTCGAGCAGCTCGGGCCGGTCGAGCAGAGCGACCTGCCGGGCGTGGCGCACAAGGTCGCCACCATCTTCTCCGGCGCCGGCGTGGTGACGCGCCGCGTGGCCGACGCGGCCGACCGCGCCGGGCTGGTGTTCGCGGTGGACCCAACCTCCATCGATGCCTCCTGCATCGGCGGCAACGTGGCCATGAACGCCGGCGGCAAGAAGGCCGTGCTGTGGGGCACCGCGCTGGACAACCTGGCCTGGTGGCGCATGGTGGACCCGGAAGGCAACTGGCTGGAAGTCACCCGGCTGGACCACAACCTGGGCAAGATCCACGATGTGCCGGTGGCCACGTTCGAGCTGAAGTGGTCCGACGGCAGCCGCGCGCCCGGCGAGAAGCCGCTGCGCACCGAGACGCTGGCCATCGAAGGGCGCAAGTTCCGCAAGGAAGGCCTGGGCAAGGACGTCACCGACAAGTTCCTGGCCGGCCTGCCCGGCATCCAGAAGGAAGGCTGCGACGGCATCATCACCAGCGCGCGCTGGATCCTGCACCGCATGCCGGCGCACGTGCGCACGGTGTGCCTGGAGTTCTTCGGCCAGGCGCGCGACGCCATCCCCAGCATCGTCGAGATCAAGGACTACCTGGACGTCGAGTCGCGCACGCCCGGCGGCGCCATCCTGGCCGGCCTGGAGCACCTCGACGAGCGCTACCTGCGCGCGGTGGGCTACGCCACCAAGAGCAAGCGCAACGCGTTTCCGAAGATGGTGCTGATCGGCGACATCGTCGGCGACGACCAGGACGCGGTGGCGCGCGCCACCTCCGAGGTCATCCGCATGGCCAACGGCAAGAGCGGCGAAGGCTTCGTCGCGGTCAGCCCCGAGGCGCGCAAGAAATTCTGGCTGGACCGCTCGCGCACCGCCGCCATCGCCAAGCACACCAACGCCTTCAAGATCAACGAAGACGTGGTGATCCCGCTGCCGCGCATGGGCGAGTACACCGACGGCATCGAGCGCATCAACATCGAGCTGTCGATCAAGAACAAGCTCAAGCTGACCGACGCGCTGGAGGCGTTCTTCGCGCGCGGCAACCTGCCGCTGGGCCGCAGCGACGACGCCAACGAGATCCCCAGCGCCGAGCTGCTGGAAGACCGCGTGCAGCACGCGCTGCAGCTGCTGCGCGAGATCCGCTCGCGCTGGATCTACCTGCAGGACCACCTCGACACGCCGCTGTCGGCCGCGCGCGCCGCGCTGATCGGCCACGGCCTGGGCCTGCTCGGCCAGGCCTTCGAGGCGCGCCTGGCGCAGCAGCCGGACGCCACCGTGTTCCACCTGCTGCAGGACCGCACCATCCGCGTGTCGTGGAAGAGCGAAGTGCGCGCCGAGCTGCGCAACATCTTCAACGGCGGCGAGTTCAAGCCCATCCTGGACGAGGCGCAGAAGATCCACAAGCAGGTGCTGCGCGGGCGTGTCTTCGTGGCGCTGCACATGCACGCCGGCGACGGCAACGTGCACACCAACATCCCGGTCAACTCCGACGACTATGACATGCTGCAGGATGCCCACCGCGCGGTGGCCCGCATCATGGCGCTGGCGCGCTCGCTCGACGGCGTGATCTCCGGCGAGCACGGCATCGGCATCACCAAGCTGGAGTTCCTGACCGAGGACGAGATCGGCGAGTTCCGCCAGTACAAGCAGCGCGTGGACCCGCAGGGCCGCTTCAACAAGGGCAAGCTGCTGCCGGGCGCGGACCTGCGCAACGCGTACACGCCGTCGTTCGGGCTGATGGGGCACGAGTCCATCATCATGCAGCAGAGCGACATCGGCGCCATTGCCGACAGCGTCAAGGACTGCCTGCGCTGCGGCAAGTGCAAGCCGGTGTGCGCCACCCACGTGCCGCGCGCCAACCTGCTGTACAGCCCGCGCAACAAGATCCTGGCGACCTCGCTGCTGGTGGAGGCGTTCCTGTACGAGGAGCAGACCCGGCGCGGCATCTCGATCAAGCACTGGGACGAGTTCTCCGACGTGGCCGACCACTGCACGGTGTGCCACAAGTGCGTGACACCGTGCCCGGTCAAGATCGACTTCGGCGACGTGTCGATGAACATGCGCAACCTGCTGCGCAAGATGGGGCAGAAGAAGTTCAACCCCGGCACCGCGGCGTCGATGTTCTTCCTCAACGCCACCAGCCCGCAGACCATCAACATGACCCGCAAGGTCATGATCGACTGGGGCTACAAGGCGCAGCGCCTGGGCAACGACGTGCTCAGGAAGCTGGCGAAGAAGCAGACCGCGCACCCGCCGGCGACGGTGGGCCGGGCGCCGGTGCAGGAGCAGGTGATCCACTTCATCAACAAGAAGATGCCGGGCAACCTGCCCAAGAAGACCGCGCGCGCGCTGCTCGACATCGAGGACAACGAGATCGTGCCGATCATCCGCGACCCGAAGCGGACCTCGCCCGAGACCGAGGCGGTGTTCTACTTCCCGGGCTGCGGCTCGGAGCGGCTGTTCTCGCAGGTCGGCCTGGCCACCCAGGCCATGCTGTGGCACGTGGGCGTGCAGACCGTGCTGCCGCCGGGCTACCTGTGCTGCGGCTATCCGCAGCGCGGCAACGGCCAGTTCGACAAGGCCGAGAAGATCGTCACCGACAACCGCGTGCTGTTCCACCGCGTGGCCAACACGCTCAACTACCTCGACATCAAGACCGTGGTGGTGAGCTGCGGCACCTGCTACGACCAGCTCGCCGGGTACGAATTCGACAAGATCTTCCCGGGCTGCCGCATCATCGACATCCACGAATACCTGCTGGAGAAGGGCGTCAAGCTCGAAGGCGTGACCGGCACGCGCTACATGTACCACGACCCCTGCCACACGCCGATCAAGACCATGGACCCGACCAAGCTCGTCAACGCGCTGATGGGCGGCAACGAGGGCGGCGGCAAGATCGAGAAGAACGAGCGCTGCTGCGGCGAGTCGGGCACGCTGGCGGTGAGCCGCCCGGACGTCTCCACGCAGATCCGCTTCCGCAAGGAAGAAGAGATGACCAGGGGCGCGGACAAGCTGCGCGCCGACGGCTTCGGCGGCGACGTCAAGATCCTGACCAGTTGCCCGTCGTGCCTGCAGGGTTTGTCGCGCTACAAGGAAGACGCCACGGTGCAGGCCGACTACATCGTGGTCGAGATGGCCAAGCACCTGCTGGGCGAGAACTGGATGCCCGACTACGTGGCCCGCGCCAATGCGGGCGGCATCGAGCGGGTGCTGGTGTGACGCGCGCCGCGGATGGCTGCCCCCTGTGCGAGACCGACGGCGGCGAGCTGGCCTGGCGCGGCGAGCGCGCGCGCATCATCCTGGTCGAGCACGCGCGCTTTCCGGGCTTCTGCCGCGTGGTCTGGAACGGCCACGTGGCCGAGCAGACCGACCTGCCCCATGAGGACCAGGCCTGGCTGATGCGGCTGGTGGCGCGCGTCGAGCGCACCGTGCGCGAGGTGATGACGCCCGACAAGATCAACCTGGCCGCCTTCGGCAACATGGTGCCGCACCTGCACTGGCACGTCATTCCGCGCTATCGCTGGGACACGCACTTCCCGGAGGCCGTGTGGGCCGCGCCGCAGCGCGAAGCCGACGCCGCGCGGCTGGCGGAGCTGGCGTCGCGGCTGCCGGTGCTGTGCGACGCGTTGTCGCACATCGAGGAGCCTGGCTAGGCGTCCACGCCGGGCGGGCGTGCCGCGTTGTAGTCGCTATGGAACCCGGCACGCGCCGCCGGCTTCTAACAGGCTGGCTTCTAACAGGCTAATATCTTCCACGAGCGCAGGCCGGTGGCCTTGCGTGCCCCTGCTTGCGCGAAAGGTGCCATGTCTACACCCACCTCCGTTACCGTACCGGGCCCGGCCGTGCCGGCCCGTGCCCTCAAGATCCAGAGCCGCCTGCGCATGGCGGAGACCTGGGACCTGATCAAGCCCTACTGGAAGTCCGAGGACCGCAAGGCCGGGCTCGGGCTGCTGGCCCTGGTGGTGGCGCTCAACCTGGGCATCGTCTATATCAACGTGCTGCTCAACGAGTGGAACCGGGTGTTCTACAACGCGCTGGAGCAGCACGACTACACCTCGTTCAAGACGCTGCTGCTGCGCTTCTCGTGGATCGCCGGCTTCTTCATCGTGGCCGCCATCTCGCGGCAGTACTACACCATGATGCTGCAGATGCGCTGGCGTACCTGGATGACCGGCCAGTTCATGGACCACTGGCTCAGCCACCAGGCCTACTACCGCATCGAGCAGACCCACGCCACCGACAACCCCGACCAGCGGCTGGCCGACGACCTGCGCTCGTTTACCGACGGCGCGCTGTCGCTCTCGCTGGGGCTGCTCAATTCGGTGGTCACGCTGCTGTCCTTCGTCGGCATCCTGTGGGTGGTGTCGGGGCCGATCAGCTTTGCGCTGGGCGGCACCACGCTCACCATTCCCGGCTACATGGTGTGGTTCGCGGTGGGCTACGCGGTGGTCGGCTCGCTGATCGCCCACCTGGTGGGGCGCCCGCTGATCGGCCTGAACTTCCAGCAGGAGCAGTACGAGGCGGATTTCCGCTTCACGCTGGTGCGCCTGCGCGAGAACAGCGAGCCGGTGGCGCTGTACCGCGGCGAGCCGACCGAGCAGGCCGGGCTGCGCTCGCGCTTCGACCGCATCCGCGCCAACTGGAACCAGCTGATGCGCTATACGCGGCGGCTGACCTTCGTCAATTCCGGCTACAGCCAGTTCGCCATCATCTTCCCGCTGATCGTGGCGGCGCCGCGCTACTTCGGCGGCAAGATGACGCTGGGCGGGCTGATGCAGATGAGTTCCGCCTTCGGCCAGGTGCAGGGCGCGCTGTCCTGGTTCGTCGACAGCTATGCCACGCTGGTGGGCTGGAAGGCGGCGGCCAACCGGCTGATCGATTTCCGCGACGCCATCCGCGTGGCCGAGCGCCAGGACCAGGAGCACACCGGCGTGCGCGACATCGAGGTGGACCAGGCCGACGGCGAGGCCATCCGCATCGACACGCTGGCGCTGGCGCTGCCGGTGCGCACCGAGACCCGCGGCGAGATCCTGCAGCGCCCGCTGGTGGCGCCGTTCTCGCTGCAGATCGCGCCGGGCGAGCGCTGGCTGGTGAGCGGCCCGTCGGGCTGCGGCAAGAGCGTGCTGTTCCGCGCGCTGGCCGGCATCTGGCCCTACGGCAGCGGCACGGTGTCGATGCCGCGCGCGGCGCGCATGCTGTTCCTGCCGCAGCGCAGCTACCTGCCGATCGGCTCGCTGGCCGACGCGCTGGCCTATCCGGACGCGGGCACCGTGCACAGCACGGAAGCGCTGCAGCGGGTGCTGGTGCAGGCCCGGCTCGGCGCGCTGACCGGCCAGCTCGACGTGTTCGACAACTGGTCGCTGCGGCTGTCGCCGGGCGAGCAGCAGCGGCTGGCCTTCGCGCGCGCGCTGCTGCAGAAGCCCGACTACCTGTTCCTCGACGAAGCCACCAGCGCGCTCGACGAGGAAACCGAGGAAGCGATGTACCGCCTGATGGTGGAGTCGCTGCCCCGCGCGGCCATCGTCAGCATCGCCCACCGCAGCACGGTGGCCGCTTTCCACGGCCGCCGGCTGCGCTACGTCGCCGCCGACGGCGCGCACTGGGAGGCGGACCCGAACGGACAAAACGGGCAAAGTGGGCAAGGCGAGGCGGCTGCGGTAAGCTATCGGGTCGTACACGAAGCGTGAGAGCGGTTGTGGCCGCAGCCTGCGGCGCGCCCGCAGCCGCGCGCCACCCATCATGGCAGGCCTCGAAAAAGATACTCCCCATCCCACCGCCCTCACCGTGCATACCCAGTCGCGCGTGCTGGAGGTGGGCTTCGACAACGGTGCCAGCTTCCGGCTGCCCTTCGAATACCTGAGGGTGAACTCGCCCTCGGCCGAGGTGCAGGGCCACGGGCCCGGGCAGGAAGTGCTGCAGACCGGCAAGCGCGACGTCACCGTCGCGGCGGTCGAGCAGGTCGGCAACTACGCCATCCTGATCCGCTTCTCGGACGGCCACGATACCGGCATCTATTCCTGGGAACTGCTGTACCGCCTCGGCGCCGAGCAGGATGCCAACTGGCAGGCCTACCTGAAGCGGCTGGAGGCGGCGGGCATCGACCGCGACGCTCCCATGCCGGCCGCCGGTGGCCACGCCTGCGGCAACCATTGAGCCCGGCCGCCGCGCGCGGTGAGGCGCGCGGCCGCGCGCACGGCGACCGAAGCGGTCACCGGCGCGGATATTGACGCGATTACTGAATTACGGAGCAAGTCATGAGCGAAACCCATTTCGGGTTCGAGAAGGTCAGCGAAGAGGAGAAGGCCGGCAAGGTGGCGGACGTATTCCATTCGGTGGCCAGCAAGTACGACGTCATGAACGACCTGATGTCGGGCGGCATGCACCGGCTGTGGAAGATGTTCACCATCGCCCAGGCCGGCGTGCGCCCCGGCTTCAAGGTGCTCGACATCGCCGGCGGCACCGGCGACCTGGCCAAGGTCTTCGCCCGCCAGGCCGGCCCGTCCGGCGAGGTCTGGCTGACCGACATCAACGAGTCGATGCTGCGCGTGGGCCGCGACCGGCTGCTCAACAAGGGCATCGTCACCCCGGTCTGCCTGTGCGATGCCGAGCACATTCCGTTCCCCGACAACCACTTCGACCTCGTCACGGTGGCCTTCGGCCTGCGCAACATGACCCACAAGGATGCCGCGCTGGCGGAGATGCGCCGCGTGGTCAAGCCGGGCGGCAAGGTGATGGTGCTGGAGTTCTCCAAGGTCTGGAAACCGCTGGAAAAAGCCTACGACATCTATTCTTTCAAGGTGCTCCCCTGGCTCGGCGAGCGCGTGGCCCAGGATTCCCACAGCTATCGCTACCTGGCGGAATCGATCAGAATGCATCCAGACCAGGTTTCACTTGTACGTCTGATGGAACATGCGGGCCTGGAAAATGTCGAATACTTCAATCTGACGGCCGGAGTCGTGGCTCTTCACGTCGGGCGAAAGTACTAGACTGATATAGGCTCAATGAAGATGAGCGAACTTGACAGGGGAAGTGCATATATGTCGCAAATTCGCGGAAAATTCATGGCGGCGGTGCTGATCGGCACCCTCGCCCTCGGCATGGCGCTGGACGCCAATGCCAAGCGCTTGGGCGGCGGCTCGCGCAGCTTCGGCAAGCAATCGTCGAACGTGACGCAGCGCCAGCAGACGCCGCCGCAGCAATCGCCGAACCAGGCGCCGGCCCAGCAGCCGGGCCAGCAGGCCGCGCCCGCCGGTGCCGCAGCCGGCGCCGGGGCGGCCGCCGCGGCCGCGCCCAAGCGCAACTGGGGCGGCATGTTGGGCGGTATCGCCGCCGGCCTGGGCATCGGCTGGCTGCTGTCGCACTTCGGCCTGGGCGGCGCGGCGATGAGCTTCCTGTCCAACCTGATCCTGATCGCGCTGGCCGCCTTCGTGGTGATGTGGCTGATCCGCAAGTTCCGCGGCGGCGCCGGCCGCGCGCAGCAGCCGGCCTACGCCGGCGGCGGCCTGGGCGGCATGAACAGCGGCTCGAGCGGCAGCAGCGAGCCGGTCCTGCGCCAGCAGGTGCCCGCCGGCGCGCCCAATCCCGTCATGCCCGCGGCCGGTGCGGCCGCGCCGGTGATGGCGGGCGCGGCCGCCGCGCAGCCCTGGGGCGTGCCGGCCGATTTCGACACCGACGCCTTCCTGCGCAACGCCAAGGTCTACTACGTGCGCCTGCAGGCCGCGTGGGACGCCGGCAACCTCGAGGACATCCGCGAGTTCACCACGCCGGAAATGTTCGCCGAGATCAAGATGGACCTGTCCGAGCGCGGCGCCGAGATCAACAAGACCGACGTGGTCACGCTGGACGCCGAGCTGCTGGGCATCGAGGACAGCCCCGCGCAGCATCTGGCCAGCGTGCGCTTCTCCGGCATGATCCGCGAGAAGGCCGGCGATCCGGCGCAGCCGTTCGCCGAGGTCTGGAACCTGGCCAAGCCGGTCAGCGGCAGCGGCGGCTGGGTGCTGGCCGGGATCCAGCAAGTGTCCTGAGCGTGACAAGCGTGCCGTGCCGGCGGGCTGCTGCCCGGCGGCAGGTGGCTTAGAATGGAGGCCCACGTGAAAACGTGGGCTTTTTTTGTTCGGCGGCGCCGCACCGCGGCAGCCGCCGGCACCGATCCGCCAGCCACCCGGATTCCGCGGACTTCAACCCGAACGCACTGAAAGGCCCCGCCCCCAGCCCACCCCGTCCTTATGCCCACCCTCCCCACCGCCCTGACCACGCCCCCCATCACTGCCCTGAACCACCTGCTCGAGCAGGAGCCGTGGGCGCTGTCGCTGCTCCAGCCCTTCGCCGGCCGCGTGATCCGCTTCGATGCGGCTGCCTTCACGGTGGCCCTGCGCGTCACCGGCCAGGGGCTGGTCGAGCCGGCGCCGGCGGCAGAGGCGCCGGCGGTGACGCTGACCGTGCCGCTGCAGCAATGGCCGCTGGTGGCGTCCGACATCGCCGATGGCGGGCAGGCGGCGGCGATGAAGCACGTGCGCATCGAGGGCGACGCCGAGCTGGCCAACACGGTGTCGACGCTGGCGCGCAGCCTGCGCTGGGATGCCGCCGAGGACCTGTCGCGCGCGCTGCGCGGCATCCTGGGCGGCCCGCTCAGCGACAGCGTGGCGCAGCGCGTGGTGCAGGGCGCGCAGCAAGCGCATGCGCAGGCCACGCGGCTGGGCCGCGCGCTGGTCGACAACGTGACCGAATACCTGCTGGACGAGCAGCCCACCCTGGTGCGCCACGCCGCGCTCGACGAGTTCGACACCGGGGTGCGGGCGCTCGGCGACGATCTGGCGCGGCTGGAAAAACGGCTGGAGAAGCTGGAGCAGCGCGCCCGCCCGCAGCCCGGCGCGGCCGCGGGCGCCGGGGCGGGCAGCGGCCTGCCGTCCGCCCATCGCTGAACGCCGCCAGCCCATGCCGACGGCACTCCCGCATCGGCCAATCCGTAGCGCCCAAATACTGAAAAAACCTGCATGACCCGCTTCCTGCGCCTTTGCAAGATCGTTTTCGTCATCCTCTACTACGGGCTGGACGAACTCGTGCTGTCCGGTTTCAAGAGCCGCCGCATCCGTTTCCTGGTGCGGGTCATCACGATCGGGCGCAAGCTCGACATGCCGCGCGGCGAGCGCCTGCGGCTGGCGCTCACGCGGCTGGGGCCGATCTTCGTCAAGTTCGGCCAGGTGCTTTCGACCCGGCGCGACCTGATGCCGGCCGACATCGCCGACGAGCTGGCCAAGCTGCAGGACCAGGTGCCGCCGTTCGACCCGGTGGTGGCGGTCAAGATCATCGAGCGCTCGCTGGGCCGGCCGCTGGCCACGCTGTTCGAGAGCTTCGACCACCAGCCGGTGGCCAGCGCGTCGATCGCGCAGGTGCACTTCGCCACCCTCAAGGGCGGCTCCGGCCACGGCCGCGAAGTGGCGGTGAAGGTGCTGCGCCCGGGCATGCTGCCGGTGATCGACAGCGACCTGGCGCTGATGCGCGACCTCGCCACCTGGCTCGAGCGCTTCTGGGCCGACGGCAAGCGCCTCAAGCCGCGCGAGGTGGTGGCCGAGTTCGACAAATACCTGCATGACGAACTCGACCTGATGATCGAGGCCGCCAACTGCAGCCAGCTGCGTCGCAACTTCAACGACACCAGGCTGCTGCTGGTGCCGGAGGTGTTCTGGGACTTCTGCAGCAGCGAGGTCTTCGTGATGGAGCGCATGCACGGCGTCCCCATCTCGCGCACCGAGGCGCTCAAGGCCGCCGGGGTGGACATGCACAAGCTGGCGGAGGAGGGCGTGGAGATCTTCTTCACGCAGGTCTTCCGCGACGGCTTCTTCCATGCCGACATGCACCCGGGCAACATCCTGGTGTCGGTGGCGCCGCAGACGCTCGGCCGCTACATCGCGCTGGACTTCGGCATCGTCGGCGCGCTCTCCGAGTTCGACAAGAACTACCTGGCGCAGAACTTCATCGCCTTCTTCCGCCGCGACTACCATCGCGTGGCGCTGCTGCACGTCGAATCGGGCTGGGTGCCGTCCGACACGCGCGTGGAAGAACTGGAAAGCGCGGTGCGCGCCTGCTGCGAACCGTATTTCGACAAGCCGCTCAGGGAGATCTCGCTGGGCATGGTGCTGATGCGCCTGTTCCAGACCTCGCGCCGCTTCAATGTCGAGATCCAGCCGCAGCTGGTGCTGCTGCAGAAGACCCTGCTCAATATCGAAGGCCTGGGCCGCCAGCTCGATCCCGACCTGGACCTGTGGAAGACCGCCAAGCCCTTCCTGGAAAAATGGATGCACGAGCAGGTGGGCTGGAAGGGCGCCTGGGAGCGCCTGCAGGTGGAGGCGCCGCAATGGGCCAAGATGCTGCCCGACTTCCCACGCCTGGCGCACCAGTTCCTCGAGCGCCGCACGCTGGTGGACAACGGCCACCAGGAGAGGCTGCTGGGCACGCTGATCGCCGAGCAGCGCCGCACCAACCGCCTGATCGCCACCGCGCTGCTGCTGGCCGGCGGCTTCCTCGCCGGCATCGTGGTGACGGAGCTGCTGAGCCTGGGCGGCTATCTGTAGCCCGCTTGCAGCCCGGCACCGCGGGCCTGTCCATATATAGAAGAACATCGCAAGGAGACACAGCTTGAACCAGGCCGACCAGCGCGCCGCCGCGCCCGCCTTCGCCACCCGCGACGCCGCCGATCCGGCGTTCTGGGACGAGCGTTTCGAAAAGGGCTTCATGCCCTGGGACCTGGGTGGCGTGCCGGCCGAGTTCAAGGCCTTCGCCGCCGCGCTGGCGCCGTGCCCCACGCTGGTGCCCGGCTGCGGCAACGGCTGGGAAGCCGGCTGGCTGCACGCGCACGGCTGGCCGGTGACCGCGATCGACTTTGCGCCGCAGGCCGTGGCGAGCGCGCGCCAGGCGCTGGGGCCGGCCGGCGCCGTGGTGCGCGAGGCGGATTTCTTCGCCTTCGTCCCCGAGCCGGCCTGCCGCCTGATCTACGAGCGCGCCTTCCTGTGCGCGCTGCCGCCGGCCATGCGGGCCGCCTACGGCGCGCGCGTGGCCGAGCTGCTGCCGGCGGGCGGCCTGCTGGCCGGCTACTTCTTCTTCGACGAGACGCGCGGCGGCCCGCCGTTCCCGATCCCGCGGGCCGAGCTGGATGCCCTGCTGGCGCCGGCCTTCGAGCTGGTGGAGGACCGTCCCGCCACGGGTTCGCTGCCGGTATTCGCCGGGCGCGAGCACTGGCAGGTGTGGCGCCGGCGCGCCTGAGAAGTCGTTTCAAAAAAGATCCTGGCGTCGTTGCGCGGCCTTGCCCGCGCTGCACCGCTTCGGGGATTTGCCGGGCGCCCGGAATTTTTTTCGCCCGCGGCGGTCTGCGTGGCTATAATCCGCGTTTTGATTCGGCTACGACCGCAGGCTAGATCAGCCACCCATGCGGCCCCGACCGATGAATTGGACCCGGGGCAGGGCAGCAGAGGCACTCCACCAAGGCATCCCGCCCACCCGGCAACCGGTTTTTCGCCGCAAGGGCATTTTTGGGATAGGGCAGCGCCATGCTGATCTGGTTCGTCGTCATCTACTGGGTAATTTCCGTCGGTATCGGCCTGTGGGCCGCGCTGCGCGTGCGCAACACCACGGACTTCGCGGTCGCCGGCCGCAGCCTGCCTTTCTATATCGTCACCGCCACCGTCTTCGCCACCTGGTTCGGCTCGGAAACGGTGCTCGGCATTCCCGCCGTCTTCCTCAAGGAGGGCCTGTCCGGGGTGGTGTCCGACCCCTTCGGCTCCTCGCTGTGCCTGATCCTGGTCGGCCTGTTCTTCGCGCGTCCGCTGTACCGCATGAACCTGCTCACCATCGGCGACTACTACCACAACCGCTACGGGCGGCTGGCCGAGGTGCTGACCACGCTGTGCATCGTGATGTCCTACCTGGGCTGGGTGGCCGCGCAGATCAAGGCGCTCGGGCTGGTGTTCTTCACCGTCTCGGACGGCGCGCTGTCGCAGGAGGCCGGCATGATGATCGGCGCGGCCAGCGTGCTGGTCTATACGCTGTTCGGCGGCATGTGGTCGGTGGCGGTGACCGACTTCATCCAGATGATCATCATCGTGATCGGCATGCTGTACATCGGCTACGAGGTCAGCGGCCAGGCCGGCGGCGTGGGCGCGGTGGTGTCGCACGCGGCGGCGGCCGGCAAGTTCACCTTCCTGCCCTCGCTGGACCTGGTGCAGATCGTCGGCTTCGCGGCGGCGCTGTTTACCATGATGCTGGGGTCGATCCCGCAGCAGGACGTGTTCCAGCGCGTGACTTCGTCGCGCACCGAGCAGATCGCCGGGCGCGCCTCGGTGCTCGGCGGCGTGCTGTATTTCTGCTTCGCCTTCATCCCGATGTTCCTGGCCTACTCGGCCACCATGATCGATCCGCAGATGGTGGAGAAGTACATCAACACCGACTCGCAGCTGATCCTGCCCAAGCTGATCCTGACCCACGCGCCGATGTTCGCCCAGGTCATGTTCTTCGGCGCGCTGCTGTCGGCCATCAAGAGCTGCGCCTCGGCCACGCTGCTGGCGCCCTCGGTGACGTTTGCCGAGAACATCCTGCGGCCGTACTTCCGCCACCTCGACGACCGCCGCTTCCTGCGCGTGATGCAGGCCGTGGTGCTGTGCTTCGCGGTGCTGGTGACCCTGTTCGCGCTGAACTCGCACCTGTCCATCTTCCACATGGTGGAAAACGCCTACAAGGTCACATTGGTCTCGTCCTTCGTGCCGCTGGCGTTCGGCATGTTCTGGAAGCCCGCCACCCGCCAGGGCGGCCTGGCCGCCATCCTGCTGGGGCTGGTGTCGTGGCTGTGCTGCGAGGTCGCCTTTCCCGAGGCGGCGGTGCCGCCGCAGATGGTCGGGCTGATGTTCTCGATCGGCGGCATGGTGTTCGGCTCGCTGCTGCCGCAGTGGATCGGCGACCATCCGCGCGTCAAGGAAGTCCACCTGGTCTGAGCGGCGCCGGCACCGCATCCCGCCGGGCGTGCGTCTGGATGCATTTTGTGCCCCTTTTCCTGCGGCCCGGCTCACGCAGAACGGTTTATAATTCAAGGCTTTGCACCGCCATGCGGCGACCCGGAGCGGCAACCTCCCGGCC
This sequence comes from Cupriavidus sp. 30B13, assembly GCF_049059565.2. Classification (NCBI taxonomy): domain Bacteria; kingdom Pseudomonadati; phylum Pseudomonadota; class Betaproteobacteria; order Burkholderiales; family Burkholderiaceae; genus Cupriavidus; species Cupriavidus sp. 30B13. The sequence continues at coordinate 777,495 of NZ_CP188223.1, forward strand.
GGCACGGCGGCGCGGTCCCCATCCAGTTTCCGTTCCAGAATCCTCGCGGAGAGCCACTATGCCGATTTATGCCTACCGTTGCGACGCCTGCGGCCACGGGCGCGATGTGCTGCAGAAAATGAGCGATGCCCCGCTCACCGACTGCCCATCTTGCGGCGCGGCGGGCACCTTCAAGAAACAACTGACCGCAGCGGGCTTCCAGCTCAAAGGCTCCGGCTGGTACGTCACCGACTTCCGCGGCGGCAACAGCGGCACCTCCGCGCCGGCCACGGCGCCGGCCGCCGGCAGCGGCGAGAGCGCGGCAGCGGCGCCCGCAGCGGCGCCGGCGGGCGAGGCGGCCTCCACCACCACCGCATCGACAAGCACGGCCGGCGGTTGCGGCAGCGCTTGCGCCTGCCATTGAAAACAGAACGCACCGTGCCGGCGAAGAAAACCTCCGCCCTCAAGACCTGGTTCCTGACCGGGCTGCTTGTCCTGGTGCCGCTGGGCATCACCCTGTGGGTGCTCAGCCTGGTCATCGGCACCATGGACCAGAGCCTGGCGCTGCTGCCCGAAGCCTGGCGCCCGGACCGGCTGATGTTCGGCAAGCGCGTGACCGGGCTGGGCGCGATCCTGACGCTGCTGTTCATCCTGCTGGTCGGCATGCTGGCCCACAACTTCATCGGCCAGCGGCTGGTGCGCTGGTGGGAAGCGCTGCTGGGCCACATCCCGGTGGTCGGCCCGATCTACACCAGCGTCAAGCAGGTGTCCGACACCCTGCTGTCCTCGTCCGGCAACGCCTTTCGCAAGGCGCTGCTGGTGCAGTACCCGCGCGAAGGCTCGTGGACCATCGCCTTCCTCACCGGCCGCCCCGGCGGCGACGTGCAGAATCACCTCCAGGGCGAGTACGTCAGCGTCTACGTGCCGACCACGCCCAACCCGACCTCGGGCTTCTTCCTGATGATGCCCAAGGCCGATACCATCGAACTCGACATGACCGTCGACGCCGCGCTGAAGTACATCGTCTCGATGGGCGTGGTGGCGCCGACCGAGCTGCCGCGCAAGAGCGGCACGCTGCGCGACGACGAAGCGCCGGACGAAGCCCTCGCCGAGTCCGCCGACACAACGCCTTCAAATTGATCGCCGGCCGCGACGGCGGCCGCGTTATTCCGGGAATTCTCTTATGTCCTCCATGCGTACTCACTATTGCGGTCTCGTGACCGAACAACTGACGGGCCAGGAAGTGGCCCTGACCGGCTGGGTGCAGCGCCGCCGCGACCATGGCGGCGTGATCTTCATCGACCTGCGCGACCGCGAAGGCCTGGTCCAGGTGGTGTGCGACCCCGACCGCCCCGAGATGTTCAAGGCGGCCGAAGAGATCCGCAACGAGTTCTGCATCCGCATCACCGGCAAGGTGCGCGCGCGCCCGGCCGGCACCGAGAACGCCAACCTGACCTCCGGCAAGATCGAGGTGCTGTGCCACGAGCTGACCGTGCTCAACCCGTCGGTCACGCCCCCGTTCCAGCTCGACGACGACAACCTGTCGGAGACCACGCGCCTGACGCACCGCGTGCTGGACCTGCGCCGCCCGCAGATGCAGTACAACCTGCGCCTGCGCTACAAGGTGGCGATGGAAGTGCGCAAGTTCCTGGACGCGCAGGGCTTCATCGACATCGAGACGCCGATGCTGGGCAAGAGCACGCCGGAAGGCGCGCGCGACTACCTGGTGCCCTCGCGTACCAACCCGGGGCATTTCTTCGCGCTGCCGCAGTCGCCGCAGATCTTCAAGCAGATGCTGATGGTGTCGGGCTTCGACCGCTACTACCAGATCACCAAGTGCTTCCGCGACGAGGACCTGCGCGCCGACCGCCAGCCCGAGTTCACGCAGATCGACTGCGAAACCTCGTTCCTGACCGAGCAGGAGATCCGCGACCTGTTCGAGGACATGATGCGCACGGTGTTCAAGAACGCCATCGACGTGGACCTGGACGCCAAGTTCCCGGTGATGGAGTTCCGCGAGGCCATGGCCCGCTTCGGCTCGGACAAGCCTGACCTGCGCGTCAAGCTCGAATTCACCGAGCTGACCGACGTCATGAAGGACGTCGACTTCAAGGTGTTCTCCGGCCCCGCCAACAGCGACAACGGCCGCGTGGTCGGCCTGCGCGTGCCGGGCGGCAGCGCCATCTCGCGCGGCGAGATCGATGCCTACACCCAGTTCGTCGGCATCTACGGCGCCAAGGGCCTGGCCTGGATCAAGGTCAACGAAGTGGCCAAGGGCCGCGACGGACTGCAGTCGCCGATCGTCAAGAACCTGCACGACGCCGCCATCGCCGAGATCCTCAAGCGCACCGGCGCCCAGGACGGCGACATCATCTTCTTCGGCGCCGACAAGGCCAAGGTGGTCAACGACGCCATCGGCGGCCTGCGCCTGAAGATCGGCCACTCGGAATTCGGCAAGAACAACGGCCTGTTCGAGGACGTGTGGAAGCCGCTGTGGGTGATCGACTTCCCGATGTTCGAGTACGACGAGGAAGACGCCCGCTGGGTCGCCATGCACCACCCGTTCACCAGCCCCAAGGACGAGCACCTGCAATACCTGGAGACCGATCCGGGCAAGTGCATCGCCAAGGCCTACGACATGGTGCTGAACGGCTGGGAAATGGGCGGCGGCTCGGTGCGGATCTACCGCGAGGACGTGCAGAGCAAGGTGTTCCGCGCGCTCAAGATCGGCGAGGAAGAAGCCCGCGCCAAGTTCGGCTACCTGCTCGACGCGCTGCAGTACGGCGCGCCCCCGCACGGCGGCCTGGCCTTCGGCCTGGACCGCATCGTGACGATGATGGCCGGCGCCGACTCGATCCGCGACGTGATCGCCTTCCCCAAGACCCAGCGCGCCCAAGACCTGCTGACCCAGGCCCCGAGCACCGTCGACGAGAAGCAGCTGCGCGAGCTGCATATCCGCCTGCGCTCGGCCGAGCCGAAGACCGCCTGACCGCCTGACCGCCTGATGCCGGGCGGCCCGCGGGCCGCCCCTCCTCGAAGAGCCCTGCGTGGCGCCCGACTCCGGTTGGCGCCACGCGGGGCTTTTTTCTTGCGCCGCGCCCGCCCGGGGTCCGCGCGCTGTGTGCGCTGCCGCACGCGCCCGGCGCGCGGCGGCTGTCCGCCGAGCCGCGCCACGGGCGGCTTTCCGGCGCTGCGGGCCGGAAATAGGAACAAACCCGCGCTTGCCTCGATTTGTCCATCCAGTGGACAAGTTGCATTGAGGGCCGCCGCCCCGCTCCTGATAATGGCTCCATACCGCGCCGGCATTCCACGCCAGAAGCGCGGCGCACAGACCAGAAAGGAGACAGAGGTGCACTTCCGCAAGCTATCCAATTCCCTGGGCGCAGAAGTCGTCGGCTTCAGGATTGCCGACGACTGCGCGCCGGACGACCTGGCCGCGATCCGGCAAGCGTTCGCGCAATACCAGGTGCTGCTGTTCCGCGACCAGGACATTTCGTTCGACACGCATATCGCGTTCAGCCGGAAGTTCGGGCCGCTCGAGCAGCACGACGCGATCCCCGAGTACCGCCACCCGGACTACCCCGAGCTGATCGTCGTCACCAACGAGGGCAAGGAGCGCTCCAAGGTGTTCGGCCAGCAGTGGCATTCGGACCACTCGATGACCGTGCGCCCGAGCATGGCGTCGCTGCTGCATGCCCACGTGATTCCCGAGGTGGGCGGCGACACCATGTTCGCCAACATGTACGACGCCTACGACACGCTCTCGGACGGCATGAAGCGCCTGCTGGAGCCGCTGCGGGCGGTGCACACCGTGATCGCCGCCAGGCACCTGCGCGGCCTGGACGAGAAGACGCTGGCCGCCAAGGTCAGGAACAACCCGCCGGTGGTCCACCCGGTGGTGCGCATCCATCCGGTGACCGGGCGCCCGGCGCTGTACGTCAACGAGATGCTGACCAGCCATTTCGAAGGCATGACGGTGGCCGAGAGCCAGCCGCTGCTGCAGTACCTGTTCGCGCACTCCACGCAGTCCGAGTTCGTCTACCGCCACCAGTGGCGCAAGCACGACGTGCTGATGTGGGACAACCGCTGCACCATGCACCTGGCGCTGATGGACTACGACCACCAGCAGTTGCGCCGCCTGTTCCGCACCACGCTGGAAGGCGACTACCAGGGCGAGTATCTGGGCGAAGCGGCGGGCGCGCGCGCCGCCGCGGCATGAACGGGGAGACAACCATGCTATTCAGGGAAAACAGGATCAAGGCGGCGCTGGCCGCGGGCAGCGCGCCGATCGGCGCGTTCGTGCAGATGGCTTGCCCGGAGATCGTCGAGGTGGCGGGCAATGCCGGCTACGACTATGTGTGGATCGACGGCGAGCACGGCTCGTTCGGGCTCGAGACCGCGGTGCAGATGATCCGCGCGGCAGAAGCCACCGGCGTGACGCCGATGGTGCGCGTGCCCAGCCACGATCCGGCCGGCATCGCCAAGACGCTCGACGCGGGCGCGATGGGCGTGATCGTGCCGCAGGTGGCCACCCGCGCGCAGGCCGAGGCCGTGGTGCAGGCGGCGCGCTACCGCAACACCGACTGGCCGCAGGGCAAGCGCGGCGCCTGCCCGCTGATCCGCGCCACCGGCCACCAGACGCTGGACTGGAAGGGCTACGCCAAGTGGGCCAACGACAACGTCATGGTGTGGCTGCTGGTGGAGACCGTGGAAGGGCTGGACAATCTCGAAGAGATCCTCCAGGTGCCGGGCATCGACGCCATCGTGCTGGGCGCGTTCGACCTCGCCGTGTCGATGGGCCATGACGGCGACCGCCATCACCCGGCCGTGGTCGCGAAGCTCGACGGCATGATCGGCATGGTGCGGGACCACGGCGTGGAGGTGGTCGCGCTGCTGTTCGACGCGGCCATCGAAGACATGAAGACGGCGCAGCGCCACTACGCCGCCAGCGGCTGCCGCATCATCATCGCGGGCAGCGACCGGCGCACCATCTCCAATGCCTTCGGCGCCATCCACGACGCCATCCGCGACGCCGCGCAGGACACCGGAGCCGATGCCGCCCGCGGCGCCAGCCACGATGTCGTCGCGGCCTGAGGCCGGCCCACGGGAGACAGCCATCATGCATTCCATTCCCCTCATCGCGGGGCGCGCGCTCATTGCCGCGGCCCTGGCCTGCGGCGCGCTCGCCGCGCAGGCCCAGCAGCCCTATCCGTCCAAGCCGGTGCGCGTGGTGGCGCCGGCGCCGGCCGGCGGCGGCACCGACTTCCTGGCGCGCCTGATCGGCGTGAAGATCGGCGAGAAATCCGGCCAGCCGTTCGTGGTCGACAACGTCACCGGCGCCAACGGCAACATCGGCGCGGCGCAGGTCGCGCGCGCCACGCCGGACGGCTACACCCTGCTGATGTCCTACGTCGGCACGCAGTCGATCAACCCGAGCCTGTACAAGTCGATGCCGTACGACCCGTCCACCGACCTCGAGCCGATCGCCAAGGTGGCGTCGTATCCGTTCGTGATCGCGGTCAACAGCAGCGTGCCGGTGAATTCGATCAAGGAACTGATCGAGTACTCGCGCGCCAACCCGACCAAGCTCAGCTTCGGCACGGCCGGCGTCGGCAGCGGCGGGCACCTGGTGGGCGAGATGTTCAACCGCCGCCACGGCACCCATATCGCCCACGTGCCGTACCGCGGCAGCGCGCCGGTGATCACCGACCTGATGGCCGGGCAGCTGCAGGTCATCTTCGACACGCTGAACACGGCGGGGCCGTATATCCGCGCCGGCAAGATCAAGGCGCTCGCGGTGACCAGCGAGACCCGCGTGCCGTCCTATCCGGAGATCCCCACGGTGGCGGAGCAGGGCTTTCCCGACATGGTGATCAGCGGCTGGTACGGGCTGTTCGCGCCGCGCTCGACGCCCGCGCCGATCGTGGCCACCATCCGCAAGCAGGTCGACGACGTGCTGGCCAGCGCCGACTACCGCGACAAGGTCGCGGCGGCAGGCTACGTGCCGGCGACGCCGCAGTCCGGCGGCCAGTTCAGGGACTTCGTCAACGCGGAGACCAAGCGCTGGGCGGTGCTGGTCAAGGACAGCGGCGCCAGCATGGACTGAGCGCGGCGCGGCGGCAGCGCGTCAGTGGCCCGACGCCTTGATCTCGGCCTGCATGATCGCCACGGCTTCGCGCTGGCGCGCGATCGACATCCGGTCCACCGGCGCGGTCACGCTCATGGCGGCCTGGCCGAGGCCGCCCGACGCCTTCATCGGCACGCCCACGGCCAGGATGCCCTTGAGCGAGTAGTTGCCGACCACGGCGTAGCCGCGCTCCTGACAGCTCTCGACCAGGCGGCGCACGGTGGAGACATGGAGATTGCCGTAGTCCAGGTAGGCCTCGGCGTTGGCCTCGAGGAGCGCGGTCACCTGGCGCGGGCCCAGCGTGGAAAGCAGGGCCACGCCGGCCGCGCCGACGCCCAGCGGCTGGCGCCCGCCGACGGGCAGCGACAGGATCTGGATCGGGTAGGTGCCGATTTCGCGATGCAGGCAGAGCAGGTCGTTGTCCTTCTGGCGCACCAGGAACACGGCGTTGCCGGTGCGCTGCGCGATGCGGCGCATCACCGGCTCCATCTGGCGCACGAACGCGCCCCAGCGGTCGTCCGGGTTGTCGCCGGCGGCCGCCAGCGTGAACGACTTGCCGTCCGCCTCGCGCGCCACGAAGCCTTCGGCCTCGAGGATCTCGAGCAGCCGGTACACGGTGGGGCGCGGGATGCCGGTGAGCGTGGCGAGCTCGCCCGCGCGCAGCGCCGCGGCGTCGCGCAGCGCGCTGAGGATGCGCAGGCCGCGGCGCAGTGCGCCGGGCTCCATCGGTTCGGTCGGGGGCGTGTCCATAGGACGGACATATTAGATGGCAACGGCGGCGCTGGCAAAGCGCGCGCCTGCGCCGGTACCGGCGCCGGGTCCCGCTGCGGGGCACGGCGACTTTCATTCTGACGTTCATTCTTGAATTTCTGAGCAAGGAGCAGGCAATGACCAACCCAAGCGCAGGCGCCCGGCTGCGGGCACTGATCCAGCGCGGCACCATTTCCGTGGCGCCCGGCTGCTACGACGGCCTCACCGCGCGCCTGGTCGAGCAGGCCGGGTTCGAGGTGGCCTACATGTCCGGGCTGTGCGTGGCCGCCACGCAGGGCGAGCCGGACGTCGGCGCGATCAGCGTGGACGACATGGTCGGGCGCGCCAGGACCATCGCGCAATCCACCTCGCTGCCGCTGATCGTCGACGCCGACAGCGGCTACGGCGGCGCCTACAACGTGTTCCGCGCCACGCGCGCGTTCGAGGCGGCGGGCGCCGCGGCGCTCCATCTCGAAGACCAGCCGTTCCCGAAGAAATGCGCGGCGATGCCGGGCAAGACGCTGGTCAGCACGGCCGAGATGGTGGCGCGCATCCGCGTGGCGCTGGAGGCGCGCACCGACCCCGGCTTCATGATCATCGCGCGCACCGATGCGTTCGCGGTCGAAGGCCTCGACGCGGCCATCGCCCGCGCGCAGGTCTACGAGCAGGCCGGGGCCGACGCCACCATCATCATGTCGGTGGCCGCCGAGGCCGACATGGAGCGCATCACCGCCAGCCTGGAGAAGCCCACCATCGTCATGATGGTGGAGAACCTGCGCCCGCTGGTGCCGGCCGCGCGCCTGCAGGAGATCGGCTATCCGCTGGTGGTCTATCCGGTGTCGCTGCTGCAGGGGCAGGTCCACGCGCAGGCCCGCATGCTGGCCGCGCTGCGCGCGGACGGCACCACCGCCGCGAGCGCGGACGCGGCCGTCACGCTGGGCGACATCGCCGGCTACCTGGACCTGCCGCGCGCCAACCGCGTGGATGCCGACTATGCGCGGTACATGGCGCAGGCCCGCGACGGAGTCGCCGCGCAATGACCGAAGCGCGAATGACCGAAGCGCCAACGACGGACGCGCCGCTCACCGTGGCCGAGAAGGTGCTGGCGCGCGCCGCCGGTGTCGGCGCCGTGCGCGCCGGCGACGTGGTGTGGGCCGTGCCGGACCTGATCGTCGCCCACGACCTGAACTACCACCGCCACCGCAAGATGCTGGAGGAGCTCGGCTACGCGAACCTGGCCGCGCCCGGGAAGGTCTTCGTCACCATCGACCACACCACCAACTCGGCCGCGCCCGGGCACCTGGAAGCGCATGCCTTCATGCGCAGCGACACGCGCGCGCAGGGCGTGGGCTGGTTCCTCGACAGCGGCAGGCACGGCATCAGCCACAACGCGCCGCTGGACCTCGGCATCGTCAGGCCGGGCATGCTGGTGGTGGCCGCCGACACGCGCGCGCCGGCGCTCGGCTGCACCGGCGCGCTCGGCGTGGCGCTGGGGCTGAGCGTCACGCTGGCGCTGGCCACCGGCAAGGTGTGGCTGCGCGTGCCCGAGACGATACGCGTGCGCCTGTCGGGCCCGGTGCGTGCCGGCGTGATGAGCCGCGACGTGGGCCAGTGGGTGGCGGCCGCCATCGGCGCGGAGCGCGGCGACTACCGCTGCATCGAGTTCCACGGCAGCTACGTCGACGCGCTCGGCGAGGACGAGCGCCACACGCTGTGCAACGCGATGGTGGACATCGGCGTCAAGACCGCGGTCTGCCCCGCCACCGACGCGCACGGCGTGCGCTGGGCCAGCGACCCCGGCGCGCGCTTCGCCGAGGACATCGCCTTCGACGTGTCCGCGCTGGACCTGCAGGTGTGCCTGCCGCCCGACCCGCAGAACACCGTGCCGCTGGCGCAGGTGGCCGGCGTGCCCATCACCTCGGCCTTCATCGGCTCGTGCATCGGCGGCAAGATGGAGGACCTGCGCGCGGCGGCGGCCGTGCTGGCGGGGCGGCGCGTGCGCGCGGGCGTGCGGCTGACCGTGATCGCCGCGACCCAGGCGATCTACCAGCAGGCCATGCGCGAAGGATTGCTGGCCACCATCTCGGCGGCCGGCGCGGAGATCTCCGCCGGCATCTGCGGGCCCTGCTACGGCACCTACGCGCCGCTGGGCGACGACGACGTCTCCATCTGCACCGCCACGCGCAACGACCACGGCCGGCTCGGCAGCGAGCGCGCGCCGGTGTACCTCGCCAACGCCGCGGTGGTGGCGGCATCCGCCGTGATGGGCCGCATCGCGGCGCCGGCCGAACTGAACCGGGAGCCAGCATGACCACGACCTCCGGCGGCACGCTGGTGCAGCGCGGCCGCGTATGGCGCTTCGGCGACGACGTGCTCAACGACGGCCAGATCATGGATATCGAGATGACCCGCCAGGTGGTGTACGACCCGGCGCGGCTGGCGCCGCTGGCCATGTGCGGGCTCGACAAGGATTTCGCCCGGCTGGCGCGGCACGGCGATTTCGTGGTGGCGGGGCGCAACTTCGGCAAGGGGCCGATGCACATCCAGGGGCCGCTCGCGCTGGGTGCGCTCGGCGTCTCGGTGCTGGCCGAGTCGATGGCGCGCTCGTTCTTCCGGCTGGCCGTGTCGGTGGGCCTGAAGACGCTGCCGTTCGCGGCCGGCATCACGGCCTTTGCCGGGCAGGGCGACGAGATCGAAGTGGATTTCGTCAGCGGCGAAGTGCTCAACCACACACGCGGCACGCGCGGCGACTTCGGCGCCATGTCGCCGGCGCTGGTCGAGATCGTGCGCGCCGGCGGCGAGCAGGCGTGGCTGAAGGCGCAGGCGGGCGCCTGAACGCGCGGACCGGCGGCGTGGCGCAGGCGGCGTGCGGCCGCCGGCACGCCGGCTGGTTTCCAATTGTTACATCGCGGAACGAAGGGCACCGGCCCCAAGTCTTCTTCCTTTATAGCGCCAAGCCGCAAGCCCGTTTCGAAGGCACGCCGGCCGCGCGGGAGGAATCTGCCGTGTCCCTGGATATAGACCTGATCCGCCAGTTTTTGCTGGCCCATGCCGAAACCATCCTGACCTGGCTGGCGGCCGGGCTGGCGATGATGCTGCTGGCGCGTTTCGAGCTGCGGCGCGCGGTGCGCCGCTCGGCCATCGCCATGTCCGAGTCGGTCGCCACCACGGTGGCGGCCTGCGTGCCGGAGATCGCGCATGCCGCCCAGAGCGGCGGCGCCGGCGCCCCGCCGCAGCCCGAGCCGGTGGAGCTGCAGCGCGCCGAGGCGCTGCGCCGGGTCGCGCTCGACACCGTCGGCACCGTGATGGCGCGCGGGCGCTGGCTGGAAGACCTGGGCAACCTGCGCGTGGCCGACGATGCGCTGCTGCCCGGCGGGCGCGCCGGCGGCGCCGACCCGCTGCTGGTGGTGGCGCCGCAGCCGGTGGTGCAGGCCTACCTGGCGGCCCAGCGCAGCTTCGAGGAACACGCCGCGCAGCTGCGCGACGAGCGCCGCGAAGCCATGCGGCTGCTCGACGCGCTGCAGGCGCTGTCCGACGAGGCCGCCCACGTCGAGCAGGAAACCACCAGCATCGTGATGCGCTTCGAGCAGGCCAACGCGCAGGCGGCGCAGGGCGTGGAGCCCGGCGACTACCACCGCTTCCTGATCCAGAAGTACAACGCGCTCGGCGTGCGCGAGAAGGAAATCGGCCAGGAACGCGCGCAGCTGCAGGCGCAGGCCCGGCAGGCCGCCGACCGGCTGGCCGCGCGCGCCAACGTGGCGTCGCGCGACTACACGCAGGCGCTCACGCCGCTGATGCAGCAGTTGCGCGCCGCCTGGGGCCACGGCGATTCGCCGGGCGTGTTCGAGACCTGGCTGCGCGAGGTGCCCGCCCAGCCGCCGCAATCCAGCGTGCACGCCGCTTGAGTGCCGGCCGGCATCGCCCGGGAGCCCCCGTGCCTGGCACCGCCGCCGCGCCCGGCACCACGGCGCCGCCGCGTTTTCCCGTCGCGGCCGCGTCCATCTGCGGTAAGCTTGGGGACATCGTCCGCCCCAATCCCATGCCCTACAAGATTCCCCAATCCGTGCTGGTCGTGATCCACACGCCGGACCTGCAAGTGCTGTTGCTGGAGCGCGCCGACCGGCCGGGTTACTGGCAGTCGGTCACCGGGAGCCTGGACACGCCCGACGAGCCACTGGCCGCCACCGCCGCGCGCGAGGTGGCAGAGGAAACCGGGCTCATCGCCGCCGAGCACCAGCTCGAAGACTGGCACCACACCCTCGACTACGAGATCTTCCCGCAATGGCGCCACCGCTACGCGCCCGGCGTGACGCGCAACACCGAGCACTGGTTCGGCCTGCGCGTGGCGCGGCCGGTGCCGGTGACGCTGGCGCCGCGCGAGCACCTGCGGTGGCAATGGCTGCCGTGGCGCGAGGCGGCCGCGCTCTGCTTTTCGAGCAGCAACGCGCAAGCCGTGCTGCAGCTGGACTGGCGCGTGCAGGGACAGGCACGGCCGGTGTCCTGCGGAGCCGATTCATGAGATTGCGCGTGGTCACCTACAACATCCACAAGGGCGTGACCGGCATCGCGCGCAAGCCGCGCATCCAGAACGTGCGCACCGGGCTGCAGACGGTCGACGCCGACATCGTCTTCCTGCAGGAAGTGCAGGACCGCAACGACCGCCTGGTGGCCGCCGCGCTGTTCGACGCCGACCACACCCAGCTCAACTACCTCGCCACCGACGCGTATCCGCACTCGGTGTACGGGCGCAACGCGGTGTACGACCACGGCCACCACGGCAACGCCATCCTGTCGCGGCACCCGATCCTGATGTCGGAAAACCTCGACATCTCCGACCACCGCTTCGAGCAGCGCGGCCTGCTGCACGCGGTGGCCGACATGAACGGCACCGAGGCGCACCTGATCTGCGTGCATTTCGGCCTGTTCGCGCGCAGCCGCGCGCGCCAGGCCGAGGCGCTGGTCAAGCGCGTGTGCGACGTGGTGCCGGCCGAGGCGCCGCTGCTCATCGCCGGCGACTTCAACGACTGGAACCACCGGCTGGACGACCTGATCTGCTCCCGGCTGGGCACCACCGAGGTGTCCCATGCCGGCGGCGCGCGCCTGCATACCTTTCCCAGCCACATGCCGTGGTGGCAGCTCGACCGCATCTACGTGCGCGGTTTCGAGATCGAGCGCGCCAGCGCGCTGACCGGGCGCGACTGGGCGCAGCGTTCCGACCACGTGCCGCTGATGGCGGAGCTGGCCCGCATCACGGTGCCGGAGCGGCCGCTCGCGCACAAGGCCAGGAGCGGCTCCTGAGCGCGGCGCCCGCGCTTGCTCAGATTCCCAGCCTTTCGACCATGCTCTCGACGAAACGCACCCGCTTGGGCAGTGGGCGCGGGTCGCGCGGATAGAGCAGGTGCACCGGGCGCGGCGGCGGCAGGGCGTCCTCCAGCAGCGGCACCAGCAGCCCGGCGGCGAGGTCGGCGGCCAGCAGCACTTCCGGCTGCATCACGATGCCGCAGCCGGCCAGCGCGGCGCGGCGCAAGGCCTGGCCGTTGTTGCTGCCCAGCGGCGCGCCGCCGGCCGGCACGCCGTCCACCAGCTCGGGCCAGCCCATGCCGTGGCGCCACAGCAGGTGGCTCAGGCAGCGGTGGCCGGCCAGCTCGGCCGGCGTGCGCGGCACCCCGGCCTGGGCCAGGTAGGCGGGCGCCGCGCAGATGCACATGCGGTAGGGGCGCAGCGGGCGGGCCACCAGGAGGTCGGAAGCGGGCAGGGGGCCGATGCGGATCAGCGCATCGAAGCCGTCGGCGATCAGGTCGGCATAGGTGTCGTCGAGCACCAGTTCCACCTTGACCTCGGGGTGGCGCAGCAGGAAGGCGGCCACCGCCTCGGCGATCGCGGTTTCGCCCAGCGTGACCGGCGCGCCGATGCGCAGCAGGCCGCGCGGCTCGCTGTGCAGGCGCTCGGCCACGGTGTCGGCGGCGCGCACTTGCGCCAGGATGCGCCGGCATTCGTCCAGGTAGAGATGGCCGGCCTCGGTCAGGCTCTGGCGGCGCGTGCTGCGCTGGAGCAGGCGCACGCCCAGGCGCTGCTCGAGCTGGCCCACGTGCTTGCCCACCATCACCGCCGACATGCCCAGCGCCGGCGCGCAGGCACTGAAGCTGCCGGCCTCGGCGGCGGCGGCGAAGATCTCCATGCTGCGCAGCTTGTCCATCGATTGCGAACCCGTGGTTAGGAATGCCCGAAATCCTAGCCCATTTATCGGCGATCTGCCGGCCGCCACAATGGACTGCATCGGCGGCATGAAGGAATGGCCGCCCTGACCGCACACATCCGCAAAAGGAACAGCCAATGAAGAAGATCGTCGTGATCGGTGCCAGCGGCACGCTGGGCAAGGCCGTGGTGGACAACCTGGCGGGCCGCCATGAAGTGATCCGGGTCGGCAAGACCCACGGGGAATTCCAGGTGGACATCACCATCCCGGAATCGGTGCAGGCGCTGTTCGGGCGCCTGGGCAAGGTGGACGGCATCATCTCCACCACCGGCCAGATGTTCTTCGGCCCGGTGACGCAGATGCGCGCCGAGGATTTCGCCATCGGCCTGAACGACAAGCTGCTGGGCCAGGTGCGCCTGGCGCTGGTGGGCCAGCACTACCTGAACGACGGCGGCTCGATCACGCTGACCAGCGGCATCCTCAGCGACCAGCCCATCCATGCCGGCGCCAACGCCTCCAGCGTCAACGCCGCGCTGGACGGCTTCGTGCGCGCCGCCGCGGTGGAGCTGGGCCGCGGCCTGCGCATCAATGCGGTCAGCCCGACCGTGGTGCAGGAATCGTGGGGCGCCTACGGCCCGTTTTTCCCGGGTTTCGAGGCGGTCTCCGCGGCGCGCGTGGCGCTGGCCTACCAGCGCAGCGTCGAAGGCCCGCAGACCGGCCAGGTCTATCGCGTCTGGTAAGCCGGCCTGGCGGCGTGCGCGCGCACCAGCGCGGCGATGGCATCGAGGTCGGCCAGGTCCAGCACCGGCAGCGCGGTAAGCGCCGCCACCGCGCGCGGCTCGTCGGTGGCCACCGCCATCACGCCGGGGAGGTCGCCCCACAGCGGCGCGCGGCCCAGCGCGGGGCGGTAGACCTCCAGCTTGGGAAAGCTGCTGCGCTTGTAGCCTTCCACCAGCACCAGGTCGGTATCGGCGGGCAGCACGGCGAGCGCATCGGCCAGCTCGGGCGACGGCGCGTCCTGCGGGTAGTGGCGCATCAGCGTCAGGTGGCGCGCGCCGACCAGCACCACGTTGGCGCAGCCCGCCTCGCGCATGCGCCAGGAATCCTTGCCGGGCGTATCGGGGTCGAAGCCGTGGTGGGTGTGCTTGACGCCGGCCACGCGCAGGCCGGCGGCAACGAAGCGCGGGATCAACTGGTCCAGCAGCGTGGTCTTGCCGCTGCCGGACGAGCCGGAAATACCGAAAACCTTCACGATGTGGGGGCGCGTGGCGGGATAAAGCGCCGAAGATAGCAGAGATCGGCATGCGCGGTGCGGCAAGGCAGCCGCTGCCGCGCGCGGGCCGAAACATGCGCATGACACCGGCGTGCCTGATAATGTGCCCCATGCCGACGTTTCCGCTTTCGTTTCCCTGTCCGCTGCGGCCGTGCCGCGCCGGCCTCGCCGCCCTGCGCGACGATGCCGACGCGCCCGTGTCGCCACCGGCGCCGCGCCGCGCCGGCCCGCTGCGCTCCGAGTGGCGGCGCGGCAAGCCGCTCGGCGGCAACGACGTGCGGCTGCTGCGCGGCGGCGGGGAGTTCTTCCCCGCGCTGATCGCCGCCATCGACCGCGCGGTCTTCTCGGTCTCGCTGGAGACCTATATCTACGCCGACGACGAGGTGGGCGTGGCCGTGACCGACGCGCTGGTGCGCGCCGCCGCGCGCGGCGTGACCGCGCGGCTGGTGGTGGACGGCTTCGGCGCCGGCGACATGCCCGCCGCGCTGGCCGCGCGCCTGCGCGAGGGCGGCGTGGCGCTCAAGGTGTTCCGTCCGCTGCGCGGCTTCCGCCTGGCGCGGCGCAACCTGCGCCGGCTGCACCGCAAGCTCGCCGTGATCGACCAGCAGGTCGGCTTCGTCGGCGGCATCAACATCATCGACGACCACAACCACGGCCCCTTCGAGAGCGCGGGCCTGGGCCCGCGCTACGACTTCGCCGTGGAAGTGCGCGGCCCGCTGGTCGGCCAGATCGCGCTGAGCGCGGAGCGCCTGTGGTGGCAGCTTACGCTGCGCGGCGAGATGCGCAGCGTGGGCCTGGCCGGGGTGGCGGCCGAATTCCCGCTGATCACCGACCTGCCGCTGCCGCGCCAGGATCTGGCCGGCGGCATGCGCGCCGCGCTGCTGCTGCGCGACAACCTGCGCAACCGCCGCGCCATCGAGCGCCAGTACCTGCACGCGCTGGGCAGCGCGCGGCGCGAGGTGATCATCGCCAACGCCTATTTCCTGCCCGGCTACAAGATGCGGCGCGCGCTGCTGGCCTGCCGCGAGCGCGGCGTGCGCGTGCGCCTGCTGCTGCAGGGCATGGTCGAGTACCGGCTCCAGCACTACGCCACGCATGCGCTCTACGCCACCCTGCTCGGCGCCGGGGTGGAGATCTACGAATACGCCGACAGCTTCCTGCACGCCAAGGTGGCGGTGGTCGACGACGCCTGGGCCACGGTCGGCTCCAGTAATATGGATCCCTTCAGCCTGCTGCTCGCGCGCGAGGCCAACGTGGCGGTCTACGACGCCGGCTTCTGCGCCGGCCTGCGCCACGAGCTGGAGCATGCCATCGCCACGCGCAGCAGCGAGGTCAAGGCCGACACGCACGCGCGCCGTTCCGCGCTGCGGCGCGTGGGCAGCTGGGCCGCCTACATGGTGTTGCGCATCGGCGTGGTGGTGGCCGGGGTGACCGGGCGCTACTGAGCGTGCCCGCCGCGTCTTTGTTGCTCCGCAATGGCGCGGGCGGGATGAAGCGGCGGCGCGGCGCGGCGCCGCCATGCGGCGGCTTGTTGCGCCGCATCGGAGCGCGCCGCTGCGTTTAGAAACGCCGGTCTAATTAAATGCTTGCCGCCGAAGGGCGCCATCACAATAATCTGAACGACCGTTCTTTTTTGCCTTAGACTGCGTGCATTCGCGTCTGCCGGGGAGCGTCTTTCAGGGCCGCCGGGCAGCGAAAAACAGCATTACGTCAGGGTCATCGCGCGGCGGCGAACAGGATCGCGCCGCGCCGAACGGAGAAAAATCATGCGACACCAGTCTGCCCGTCTCGAATCCGCCGCTTCCGCGTCTCCCGCGCCCATGCGCAAGGGGGAAATGACGCGCGTGGCGATTCTGGATGCCGCGCTGGAACTGTCGTCCCGCGACGGGCTCGAGGGTTTGACCATCGGGCTGCTCGCGGAACGCATGCAGATGAGCAAGAGCGGCGTGTTCGCGCATTTCGGTTCGCGCGAGGACCTGCAGGTGGAAGTGGTGCGCGAGTATCACCGGCGTTTCGAGCAGGAGGTGTTCTACCCCTCGCTGCACGAGCCGCGCGGGCTGCCCCGGCTGCAATCCATGGTGCGGCGCTGGATGGAAAAACGCATCCAGGAGGTGACCACGGGCTGCATCTATATCAGCGGGGCGGTGGAATACGACGACCGCGCGGAAAGCCCGGTGCGTGACGAGCTGGTCAAGAGCGTCACCATCTGGCGCGCCGCGCTCACGCGCGCCATCGACCAGGCCAAGGAAGAGGGGCACCTGCGCGCGGACTGCGATCCGCGCCTGATGCTGTTCGAGATGTACAGCCTTGAACTAGGCTTGCATCATGACGCCCGCTTCCTGCGCCTGCCCACCAGCGCCGAGCTTGCCATGGTCGCGCTCAACAAGTTGATCCAGTCTTACCGTACCTGACGCCGCGCGGCGTCCGTGCCGGACCGTGCACGGGTGGCGTAGCGGCTTTGCAAATACCTCCAAGGAGTCTTTGATGGGCCAGTACACCGCACCGTTGCGCGACATGCAGTTCGTGCTCCATGAATTGCTCGGCGTGGAAGCCGAACTCAAGGCGATGCCCAGGCATGCCGACGTCGACGCGGACACCATCAACCAGGTGCTCGAGGAAGCCGGCAAGTTCTGCTCCGAGGTGGTGTTCCCGCTCAACCAGAGCGGCGACCGCGAAGGCTGCACCTACGTCGGCGACGGCGTGGTGACCGCGCCCAAGGGCTTCAAGGAAGCCTACCGGCAGTACGTCGAAGCCGGCTGGCCGGCGCTGGGCTGCGATCCGGAATACGGCGGCCAGGGCCTGCCCATCCTGGTCAACAACGCCCTGTTCGAGATGCTGAACTCGGCCAGCCAGGCGTGGACCATGTACCCGGGCCTGTCGCACGGCGCCTACGAGGCGCTGCACGCGCACGGCACGCCCGAGCTGCAGAAGACCTACCTGCCCAAGCTGGTGTCCGGCGAGTGGACCGGCACCATGTGCCTGACCGAGCCGCATTGCGGCACCGACCTCGGCATCCTGCGCAGCAAGGCCGAGCCGCAGGCCGACGGCTCCTACCGCATCACCGGCACCAAGATCTTCATCTCGGCCGGCGAGCACGACCTCTCGGCCAACATCATCCACCTGGTGCTGGCGCGCCTGCCGGACGCGCCGCAGGGCACCAAGGGCATCTCGCTGTTCGTGGT
This sequence comes from Cupriavidus sp. 30B13, assembly GCF_049059565.2. Taxonomy (NCBI): domain Bacteria; kingdom Pseudomonadati; phylum Pseudomonadota; class Betaproteobacteria; order Burkholderiales; family Burkholderiaceae; genus Cupriavidus; species Cupriavidus sp. 30B13. The sequence continues at coordinate 795,002 of NZ_CP188223.1, forward strand.
GCCCAAGTTCATCCCCGACGCCAGCGGCGACCCGGGCGAGCGCAACGGCATCAAGTGCGGCTCGATCGAGCACAAGATGGGCATCCACGGCAACGCCACCTGCGTGATGAACCTGGACGGCGCGCGCGGCTGGATGGTGGGCGAGCCCAACAAGGGCCTCAACGCCATGTTCGTGATGATGAACGCGGCGCGCCTGGGCGTGGGCATGCAGGGCCTGGGCCTGACCGAGGTGGCCTACCAGAACTCGCTGGCTTACGCCAAGGACCGCCTGCAGATGCGCGCGCTGACCGGCCCCAAGGCGCCGGACAAGCCGGCCGACCCGATCATCGTCCACCCCGACGTGCGCCGCATGCTACTGACGCAGAAGGCCTACGCCGAAGGCGGCCGCGCGTTCAGCTACTGGACCGCGCTGCAGATCGACCGCGAGCTGTCGCACCCGGACGAAGCCGTGCGCAAGCAGGCCGGCGACCTGGTGGCGCTGCTCACGCCGGTGATCAAGGCGTTCCTGACCGACAACGCGTTCACCGCCACCAACGAAGGCATGCAGGTGTTCGGCGGCCACGGCTACATCGCCGAGTGGGGCATGGAGCAGTACGTGCGCGACGCGCGCATCAACATGATCTACGAAGGCACCAACACCATCCAGGCGCTGGACCTGCTGGGCCGCAAGATCCTCGGCGACATGGGCGCCAAGCTGAAGGCCTTCGGCAAGATCGTGCAGGAATTCGTCGAGCAGGAGGGCACCAGCGAAGCCATGCAGGAGTTCGTCAACCCGCTGGCCGACCTGGGCGACAAGGTGCAGAAGCTGACCATGGAAATCGGCATGAAGGCGATGGCCAACCCCGACGAAGTCGGCGCGGCCGCGGTGCCTTACCTGCGCGTGGTGGGCCACCTGGTGTTCTCGTATTTCTGGGCCCGCATGGCCAAGGTGGCGCTGGAGAAGGAAGCCGCCGGCGACAAGTTCTACACCAGCAAGCTGGCCACGGCCCGCTTCTACTTCGCCAAGCTGCTGCCGGAGACGGCCGCCGAGATCCGCAAGGCGCGTGCCGGCTCGGCCAGCCTGATGGCGCTGGACGCGGATCTGTTCTGATCTTCGCGGTTGCCATTGCGCGTGCGCTTCCGGCGATGCGGCAGGTTGGCTCCCCTCTCCCATGCAATGGGAGAGGGGCCGGGGGAGAGGGTCGGCGGTTCGACAGGCGACGTCGCCTGAACGAGCGCCCGCCCTCTCCCCCAACCCCTCTCCCGCAAGCGGGAGAGGGGAGCCAGCCGCCAGCATGACCGGACGCACGCGGGCAACCCCCTCTCTTCTCAACGCTCACTTCTCCTAGGAGCGCGCATGTCCAATTTCATCGTCAAGAAGGTCGCCGTGCTGGGTGCCGGCGTCATGGGGGCGCAGATCGCGGCGCATCTCGTCAATGCCCGCGTGCCGGTGGTGCTGTTCGATCTTCCCGCCAGGGAAGGCGCCAAGAACGGCATTTCGCTCAAGGCCATCGAGAACCTCAAGAAGCTCTCCCCGGCGCCGCTCGGCATCAAGGAGGAAGCCTCGCTGATCCAGGCCGCCAACTACGAGGACGACATCGGCCTGCTCAAGGAATGCGACCTGGTGATCGAGGCGATCGCCGAGCGCATGGACTGGAAGCATGACCTGTACAAGAAGGTCGCGCCGCACCTGGCATCGCACGCCATCTTCGCCACCAATACCTCCGGGCTGTCGATCACCGCGCTGTCGGAGGGGTTCGACGCGGACCTCAAGTCGCGCTTCTGCGGCGTGCACTTCTTCAACCCGCCGCGCTACATGCACCTGGCCGAGCTGATCCCGACCGCCGCCACGCAGCCCGCCATCCTGGACCGCCTGGAGACGTTCCTGACCTCCACGCTCGGCAAGGGCGTGGTGCGCGCCAGGGACACCCCCAACTTCATCGCCAACCGCGTCGGCATCTTCTCGATCCTGGCGGTGTTCGCCGAGGCCGAGAAATACGGCATCCCGTTCGACGTGGTGGACGACCTGACCGGCGCCAGGCTGGGCCGCGCCAAGTCCGCCACCTTCCGCACCGCCGACGTGGTGGGCCTGGACACCATGGCCCACGTCATCAAGACCATGCAGGACACGCTGCAGGACGACCCGTTCGCGCCGGTCTACAAGACGCCGGCCGTGCTCAAGGGACTGGTGGACGCGGGCGCGCTGGGGCAGAAGACCAGCGCCGGCTTCTACAAGAAGGAAGGCAAGGCCATCAAGGTGCTGGACCCGAAGACCGGCCAGTACGTCGACGCCGGCAAGAAGGCCGACGAGATCGTGGTGCGCATGCTGAAGAAGGAGCCGGCCGAGCGCATCAGGCTGCTGCGCGAATCCGCCAATCCGCAGGCGCAGTTCCTGTGGGCGGTGTTCCGCGACGTGTTCCACTACATCGCCGTCTACCTCGAGCAGATCGCCGGTTCGGCCGCCGACATCGACCTGGCGATCCGCTGGGGCTTCGGCTGGAACTCCGGCCCGTTCGAGGACTGGCAGGCGGCCGGCTGGAAGCAGGTGGCCGAGTGGGTGAAGGAAGACGTGGAAGCCGGCAAGGCGCTAGCGCAGGCCGCGCTGCCGGCGTGGGTGTTCGCCGGTCCCGTGGCCGAGGCCCAGGGCGTGCACAGTGCCCAGGGCTCGTGGTCGCCCGCGGCCGGCGCGTTCGTCCGGCGCGCCGAATTGCCGGTCTACCGGCGCCAGGTGTTCCGCGCCGCGCTCAGGGGCACGGCCGCGGCCGATCCGCGCAAGGCGGGCCGCACGGTGCAAGAGAACGATGCGGTGCGCATCTGGGTGAGCGAGGGCCAGGACGACGTGCTGGTGGTCTCGTTCAAGAGCAAGATGAACACCATCGGGCCGGACGTGATCGACGGACTCACGCGCGCCATCGACCTGGCCGAGGCGGAGTACAAGGGCCTGGTGGTGTGGCAGCCGACCTCGCTGCAGCTCGGCGCGCCGGGCGGTCCGTTCTCGGCGGGCGCCAACCTGGAAGCCGCGATGCCGGCCTTCATGATGGGCGGCGCCAAGGGCATCGAACCCTTCGTCAAGACATTCCAGGACGGCATGATGCGCGTGAAGTACAGCGCCGTGCCGGTGGTGGCGGCGGCGTCCGGCATCGCGCTGGGCGGCGGCTGCGAGCTGATGCTGCATTCGGCCGCGCGCGTGGCCGCGCTGGAGACCTACGTCGGCCTGGTGGAAGTGGGCGTGGGCCTGGTGCCGGCCGGCGGTGGCCTCAAGGAGGCGGCGCTGGCCGCGGCACGCGCCGCGCAGGCGGCGGGCAGCACCAACTACCTGCAGTTCGTCACCAGCCGTTTCCAGAGCGCGGCCATGGCCAAGGTCTCGGCGTCGGCGCTGGAGGCGCGGGCGATGGGCTACCTGCAGCCGTCGGACGCCATCGTGTTCAACGTGCACGAGCTGCTGCACGTGGCGCAGCACACCGTGAGCGCGCTGGCCGACGCCGGCTACCGCGCGCCGCTGCCGGCGCTGGTGCCGGTGGCGGGCCGCTCGGGCATCGCCACCATCAAGGCGCAGCTGGCCAACATGCGCGACGGCGGCTTCATCTCCGCGCACGACTTTCTGATCGCCAGCCGCATTGCCGAGGTGGTGTGCGGCGGCGACGTCGAGGCCGGCTCGCTGGTCAGCGAGGAATGGCTGCTGGCGCTGGAGCGCCGCGCCTTTGTCGAGCTGCTCGGCACGGGCAAGACCCAGGAACGCATCATGGGCATGCTGCAGACCGGCAAGCCGGTGCGCAACTAAGGCAAGCGAGGAACCGACATCATGAAACAACTGCAAGACGCATACATCGTTGCCGCGACCCGCACGCCGATCGGCAAGGCGCCCAAGGGCGCGTTCAGGAACACCCGGCCGGACGACCTGCTGGCCACCATCCTGCGCGCGGCCGTGGCGCAGGTGCCCAACCTCGATCCCGCTCTGATCGAGGACGCCATCGTCGGCTGCGCGATTCCGGAAGCGCAGCAGGGGCTGAACGTGGCGCGCATCGGCGCGCTGCTGTCGGGCCTGCCGGTCAGCGTGGGCGGCATCACCGTCAACCGCTTCTGCGCCTCGGGCGTGTCGGCGGTGGCGATGGCGGCCGACCGCATCCGCGTGGGCGAGTCCGACGTGATGATCGCCGCCGGCGTGGAGTCGATGAGCATGGTGCCGATGATGGGCAACTCGCCGTCGATGTCGCCGTCGATCTTCGCGCGCGACGAGAACATCGGCATCGCCTACGGCATGGGCCTGACCGCCGAGAAGGTGGCCAGCCAGTGGAAGGTCAGCCGCGAGGACCAGGACGCCTTCTCGCTGGCATCGCACCAGAAGGCGACGCGCGCGCAGCAGGCCGGCGAGTTCGCCGACGAGATCACGCCGGTGGAGATCGTCGAGAAATTCCCCGACCTGGCCACCGGCCAGGTCGACGTCAAGACGCGCACCATCGCGCTCGACGAAGGCCCGCGCCCGGAGACCTCGCTCGAAGGGCTGGCCAGGCTGCGCCCGGTGTTCGCCAGCAAGGGCAGCGTCACCGCCGGCAACAGCTCGCAGACCTCGGACGGCGCCGGCGCGCTGATCCTGGTCTCGGAGAAGATCCTCAAGCAGTTCAACCTGGTGCCGCTGGCGCGCTTCGTCTCGTTCGCGGTGCGCGGCGTGCCGCCCGAGATCATGGGCATCGGTCCCAAGGAGGCGATTCCCGCGGCGCTCAAGGCGGCGGGCCTGAGGCAGGACCAGATCGACTGGATCGAGCTCAACGAAGCCTTTGCCGCGCAGGCGCTGGCGGTGACGCGCGACCTCGGCCTGGACCCCGACAAGGTCAACCGCATGGGCGGCGCCATCGCCCTGGGCCACCCGCTCGGCGCCACCGGCGCGATCCGCTCCGCCACCGTGGTGCACGCGCTGCGACGCCATGACCTGAAGTACGGCATGGTGACCATGTGCGTGGGCACGGGCATGGGCGCGGCAGGGATCTTCGAGCGCGTCTGAGCGCGCCGCCGCCGCAGGGGCCGCGGGAACACGGATTCGCGCCGTGGCCGCGCGGCCGCGCGGCCCGTTTGCCTGTTTTGCCCGTTTTGCCATTGTCCCGGCCGGTTGCGGCAGGCCGGGGCCCATGCCGGTCGACCCGGCCAGCAAGGAGCAGACCATTCCATGAGCATTCTCACCACCATCGAGCAGGGCATCCTGACCATCGAGTTCGACCGGCTCGACAAGAAGAACGCGATCACCGCGGCGATGTACCAGGCCATGGCCGACGCGCTGCGCGCGGCCGAGACCGACCCGGCGGTACGCGCGATCCTGCTGCGCGGCAAGCCCGAGGTATTCACCGCGGGCAACGACCTCGAAGATTTCATGAAGCGTCCGCCGACCGGCGGCGAAGGCGCGGAACCGGCGCCCGTGTTCCAGTTCCTGCAGCAGATCAGCCAGGCCGGCAAGCCGCTGGTGGCCGCGGTGAGCGGCCCGGCGGTCGGCGTGGGCACCACCATGCTGCTGCATTGCGATCTGGTCTACGCCTCCGAGACGGCGCGGCTGTCGCTGCCGTTCGCGCAGCTCGGGCTGTGCCCGGAAGCCGCCTCGAGCCTGCTGCTGCCGCGCCTGCTGGGCTACCAGCGCGCGGCGGAAAAGCTGCTGCTGGGCGAGGCCTTCGGCGCGCAGGAAGCGCAGCAGATCGGCCTGGTCGCGCGCGTGCTGCCGGTGGCGGAGCTGCATGAGTTCGCCTGGCAGCAGGCGCGCAAGCTGGCGGCGCTGCCGGCCTCTTCGCTGCGCGAGACCAAGCGCCTGATGAAGGGCGGCGACAAGGCCGCGGTGCTGGCCAGGATGGCGGAGGAAGGCGAATCGTTCCGGCGCATGCTGCAGGCGCCGGAGGCGAAGGAAGCCTTCACCGCGTTCTTCGAGAAGCGCAAGCCCGATTTCTCGCGCTTCGACTGACGCGTCAGAACGAATAGACCGCGCTCAGGATGGCGACGCGGCCGTCGCCGTATTCGAGCGCCGACGAGCGCGAGGCGGTGCCCAGCGACTGCCGCACCCGCTCCACATACGCCTTGTTGAACAGGTTGTCGATGTTCAGCTGGAACCTGAGGTTCTTGTTCGGCGCGTAGCCGATCATGGCGTTGTGCACGAAGTAGCTGCCGAGCGTGCCGTCGCCGGCCGAGGTCACGTTGCGCCTGCCGACGTAGCGCGCGCCGTAGCCCAGGGTCCAGCCGGCCGGGAGCTGGTAGGTGGTCCACAGGCTGAGGGTGTGCGCCGGCGTGTTGGCCAGCGCCTTGCCTTCGCGCGCGGGCGCGGACGGCGACTGGCGCGTGGTGCTGTCGAGATAGGTGTAGCTGGCCAGCACGTCCCACTGCGGCGTCAGCTTGCCGGCCGTGCCCAGTTCCAGGCCGCGCACGCGCTGCTTGCCCGCCAGCGCGTAGCTGCCGTCGGCCAGCCGTTCGCGCGCGTTGCTCTTGTCGACCTGGAACAGCGCCCCGTTCACGCTCAGGCGGCGCGCCAGGAACTCCCATTTGGTGCCGACTTCGAAGGTCCTGTTCTTTTCCGGCGAGAGCGAGGCGGTGCTCTTGTCCAGGCCCGAGCCGGTGGTCACCAGGTGCTCGGCGGACGGATTGAAGGCGGTGCCGTAGGCGGCATAGACGCGGCCGTTGCCGGCGGGCTTGAAGACCACCCCGGCGCGCGTGCTGAGCTGGCGGTCGGCGCTGTCGGCGCGCTCCATGGGCTTGCCCGCCGGCGTGCTCTCGGAGGTGCCGTCTATCCAGTCATAGCGCAGGCCCAGGCTCAGGTCCCAGGATTTGCCCAGGGCGACGGTGTCGAGCGCATACAGTGCCTTTACGTCCAGCCAGGTCCTGTTGTTGCCGCTGTCCTGCCGCTGGACCGGGCCGCTCCAGAAGCCCGGCGGGTTGTAGAGGTCGTAGCCGCTGGCGGGGTAGTACTTGGCGAGATTGTAGGAATAGGTGCCGCGGTCGTAGGACTCGCGCGAGATCTCGAAGCCGCTGACCAGCGTGTGCGCCAGCCCGAAGGTATCGAACTGGCCGGTCAGGTTGGTCTGGTTGATCCACATGGCGGTGGTCGAGTCGCGGCCATAGCCCTGCGGGCCGGCCGGCCTGTAGCGCCCCGGCGGCAGCTTGGTCTGGTCGACGTGCGAGGCCGAGATGACCGTGTCGCGGTGCAGCCGCGAGTAGCGCGTCAGGTTCTGCAGCTTGAGCTTGTCGCTGAATTCGTGTTCGAGCCTGGCGGTCACGGCATCGCTGGTGATGTCTTCCTTGTCGAGGTTGCGCCAGCCGAAGTAGCTGTGCCGCCCGACGCCGGCCAGCGGGTTGCCGTTGAGCGCCGGCACGCCGTAGTCGGGCAGGTTGTCGTCGCGCTGGTGGAAATAGCTCAGCGTCAGGCGTGTCGGCGATTTCAGGCCGAACACGATCGACGGCGCCATGCCCCAGCGTTGCCGGTCGACCGGGCCGCGGCCCGGCACGTCGTTCTCGTGCGCCATCAGGTTCAGGCGCACGGCCGACGATTCCCCGCCCCACGGCAGCGGCTGGTTGGTGTCCAGCGTGAGGCGGCGGAAGCTGGCGGTGCCGAGCCCGGCGCCGGCGTGCGTGAAGCGCTCGGCCGTGGGCTGCTTGCTGATCATGTTGATGCTGCCGCCGGTGGTGCCGGCGCCGCCGAACACCGAGTTCGGCCCCTTGATGACCTCGACCGCCTCCAGGTTGAAGAGATCGGTGCGGTTGTTCTGCGCGCTGTCGCGCAGGCCGTCGACCTGCATGTTGGCGTTGGCGCTGAAGCCGCGGATGTTGATGCTGTCGCCCGAGCCGCCGCCGCCCTCGCCGGCGTTGAAGGTGATGCCGGAGATATTGGACAGCACCTGCCGCAGGCTCAGGGCGTTCTGTTCCTCCATCACCTGCCGCGGCACCACCGAGATGGTCTGGGGCGTGTCCAGCAGCGGCGCCGCGTACTTGGCCGATGCCGAGGCGTCGACCTTGGCGCCGGGCAGGAGCGATTCCTTCAGCGTGACCGTCTCCAGCTCGACGTGCCGGCCTTGCCGCTCGCGTTCGCGCTCCTCCGCCAGGACCGGCGTGGCGCAGGCCGCCATTGCCAGCACGGTGCAGGCGAGAGGGCGGCGCGGCGGCAGCGCGACGGATTTTATGTAGCGGCTCATTCTGTACTCCTTATATACGATTGATAATCGTTCGCATTTAAGGGCCAGAAGGGAGGCCGAGGATTCGGAAGCAGCCTAAATCATGTGAGGAAATTTCCGATTTTCCATCGGAGAGCGTGCACTTGAAGTGCTACCGGGCCAGGGCGCCCACGACCCGCGGCGGGTCCGGCGGCCTGGCGGCAGTGTGGGGCAGGGCGGCGGCGGGCGGGTCAGATGGCCGGCAGCACGCGCGGCTGCCGGGTGTCGTCGGTCGCCACGTAGGTCAGCGTGGCCTCGGTTACCTTGACGATTTCGTTGCTGTGGCGCATGCGCTGCGCATAGACCTCCACCGACACCGTGATCGAGGTGCGGCCGGTCTTCTCGATATCGGCGTAGAAGCTCACCAGGTCGCCGACGAAGACGGGATGCTTGAACAGGAACGAGTTCACCGCCACCGTGGCCACGCGGCCCTGCGCGCGCTCCACCGCGGGAATCGAGCCGGCCAGGTCGACCTGCGCCATGATCCAGCCGCCGAACACGTCGCCGTGCACGTTGGCATCGGCCGGCATGGGGACGACGCGCAGCGCGGGATATTTGCCGGGCGGCAGGCAGGGGTGGTCGATGGCTTGGGTCATGATGGGCTGGGGCAGAAGAGACTGGGTTGGGACGGTGCGCCGGCATCGCGGCATGGCCGCAGCACGGACGTGGCAAGGGCCGGTGCGAGCATGGCGCCGGCCAGGCAAGCCGATCTCTGCCACAATCGCATATTCGCCCGAATTCTAACGTATGCGACGCTATTCCCCGCCGGCCGAGCCGTCCCCCGCCCAGCCCGCTTCCCTGTTCGGCAAGTCCAGCGTTCCGCGCAGCGACTGGCAGACGGTGCGCAATCTGCTGCCTTATGTATGGCACTACAAATGGCGCGTGATGCTGGCGCTGGTCTGCCTGGTGGCGGCCAAGGTGGCCAACCTCGGCGTGCCGGTGCTGATGAAGAAGCTGGTGGACAACATGAACGTGCCCGCCGGCAGCGCCGCCGCGCTGCTGGTGGTGCCGGTGGGGCTGATCCTGGCCTACGGCGTGCTGCGGCTGTCCGGCACGCTGTTTACCGAGCTGCGCGAGATCCTGTTCGCCAAGGTCACGCAGAGCGCGGTGCGCGAGATCGCGCTGCAGGTGTTCCGCCACCTGCACGCGCTGTCGCTGCGCTTTCACCTGGAGCGGCAGACCGGCGGCATGAGCCGCGACATCGAGCGCGGCACGCGCGGCATCCAGTCGCTGATCTCGTACTCGCTCTACAGCATCCTGCCGACCCTGGTCGAGATGGGGCTGGTGATGGGCTTCTTCATCCTGCACTACGACATCTGGTTCGCAGCCATCACCGGCTGCGCGCTGGTGAGCTACATCGTCTTCACCATCGTGGTGACCGAGTGGCGCACGCACTTCCGGCGCAGGATGAACGAGCTGGATTCGCGCGCCAACCAGAAGGCGATCGACTCGCTGCTCAACTTCGAGACCGTGAAGTACTTCGGCAACGAGGAATACGAGGCGCGCCGCTACGACGAGAACCTGCTGACCTACCGCTCGGCGGCGATCCGCTCGCAGAACTCGCTGTCCTTCCTCAATTTCGGCCAGCAGGCCATCATCGCCGCCGGGCTGATCCTGATTCTGTGGCGCGCCACCGTGGGCGTGGCGGCGGGCAAGCTCACGCTGGGCGACCTGGTGCTGGTCAACACGCTGATGATCCAGCTCTACATCCCGCTGAACTTCCTCGGCGTGATCTACCGCGAGATCAAGCAGGCCACCACCGACATGGACCGCATGTTCGTGCTGCTGGGCACCAACCGCGAGGTGGCCGACGCGCCGGGCGCGCCGGCGCTGCGCGTGCAGGGCGCGGCGGTGCGCTTCGCGCACGTGGGCTTCGGCTACGAGAGCAACCGCGCCATCCTCGACAACGTGGACTTCACCATCGCGGCGGGCACCACCACCGCGGTGGTGGGCCACAGCGGCTCGGGCAAGTCCACGCTGGCGCGGCTGCTGTTCCGCTTCTACGACGTGGGCAGCGGCGCCATCGAGATCGACGGGCAGGACATCCGCGCGGTCACGCAGGACAGCCTGCGCCGCGCCATCGGCATCGTGCCGCAGGACACCGTGCTGTTCAACGACAGCATCTACTACAACATCGCCTACGGCCGCCCCGAGGCCAGCCACGAGGAGGTCATCGCGGCGGCGCGCGCGGCGCAGATCGACACCTTCATCCGCGAGCTGCCGCAGGGCTACGACACGCCGGTGGGCGAGCGCGGCCTCAAGCTCTCGGGCGGCGAGAAGCAGCGCGTGGCGATCGCGCGCACGCTGCTCAAGAACCCGCCCATCCTGGTCTTCGACGAAGCCACCTCGGCGCTCGATTCGCGCACCGAGCAGGCCATCCAGGCCGAGCTGATCCGGCTGGCGCAGAACCGCACCACGCTGCTGATCGCGCACCGGCTCTCGACCGTGGTGCACGCCGACCAGATCCTGGTGATGGACCACGGCCGCATCGTCGAGCGCGGCACCCATGCCGAGCTGATGCGCATGGACGGCCGCTACGCCGAGATGTGGCGCATCCAGGCGCGCAGCGCCGCGCAGAACGCCACGCCGGTGGAAGACGCGACGCTGGCCATCGAGGCGGGCGACGCCACCCAGGACGCCTGAAGCGTCCCGCGGACACGCCGCGGATTGCCGACAATCCGCGGCGGCAAACGCCGCCGGCATATCCCCTTGCACAAGTTTGGTTAGACAAACGGCCGCGGGCTCGCCCCGGCCTGGTGCGCCGGATCATGGCATGCGCCTTGCAGACGGACTCTCCACGAAGACGTTCAACAGGAGAGAGAGTCCATGCCGAAATCCCGTGCCGCCACCCCGATCGATGTCATTGCCGCCGCCATCGTCGCGCCGGCCGCGCCGGCCGCCTCAGCGCTGCGCCGCCGCGTGCTGCAGCTCGGTCTGGCGCTCGGCACCGCGCTGGTGCTGTCGACACAATTCGCCGGCGAGGCGCATGCCCAGACCAAGGTCCGCTTCCAGCTCGACTGGCGCTTCGAGGGGCCGTCCGCGCTGTTCCTGCTCGGCGAGCAGAAGGGCTACTTCAAGGCCGAGAAGCTGGACGTGTCGATCGATGCCGGCAACGGCTCGGGCAACGTGGTCAACCGCGTGGCTTCCGGCACCTATGACATGGGCTTCGCCGACCTGGCCTCGGTGATGGAGTTCTACGGCAACAACCCGGACGCGCGGAACAAGCCGGTGGCCGTGATGATGGTCTACAACAACACGCCGGCGGCCGTGCTGGCGCTGAAGAAATCCGGCATCAGGACGCCGCGCGACCTGGCCGGCAAGAAGCTCGGCGCGCCGGTGTTCGACGCCGGGCGCCGCGCCTTCCCGATCTTCGCCAAGGCCAACGGGCTGCAGGCATCGGGCTTCAACTGGCAGGCGATGGACCCGACCCTGCGCGAGACCATGCTCACGCGCGGCGACCTGGACGCCATCACCGGCTTCTCGTTTACCTCCATCCTCAATCTCAACGCGCGCGGCGTGAAGGACGAGGACATCGTGGTGCTGCCGTATCCGCAGTACGGCGTGAAGCTGTACGGCAACGCGGTGATCGCCTCGGAGGAATTCATCAAGAAGAACCCGGAAGCCGTGAAGGCCTTCCTGCGCGCGTTCGCCAGGTCCGCGCGCGACGTGATCGCCAGCCCGGAAGACGGCATCAAGGCGGTCAAGGCGCGCGACGGCATCATCGACGAGAAGCTCGAGGTCAAGCGCCTGAAGCTGGCGCTGGACAGCGTGGTCAAGTCGCCCGACGCGCGCGCCGAGGGCTTCGGCCGCGTCAGCAAGCCGCGCCTGTCGCTGATGGCGTCGCAGGTGGCCGATGCGTTCGGCACCAAGGGCCGCATCAACCCCGATGCGTTGTGGACCGACGCCTACCTGCCGTCGGCCGCCGAACTGGATGTGCTGCGATGACGATGGGACCTGCTTCGTTGCGCGCGGGCGCGCCGGCAGGACGGGCTGGGACGGACGAAGCGGCCGAGCCGGCGGAAAAGCCCTTCGTCGAGTTCAACCGCGTGTGGCTGGCCTATAACGACGAGCTGGCCCACCAGGGCGAGTTCGCCGTGGAGGACATCTCGCTGCAGGTCGAGCCCGGCGAGTTCATCGCCATCGTCGGGCCTTCGGGCTGCGGCAAGTCCACCTTCATGAAGCTGGCCACCGGCCTGCGCCCGGCCACGCGCGGCGTGGTCCGGATCGCCGGCGAGAAGGTGACCGGCCCGCTCAAGATGGTGGGCATGGCGTTCCAGGCGCCGACGCTGCTGCCGTGGCGCACCACGCTGCAGAACGTGATGCTGCCGCTGGAGATCGTCGAGCCTTACCGCTCCACGCTGCGCGAAAAGCGCGAGGAATACACCGCGCGTGCGCGCGAGCTGCTGCGCACGGTGGGGCTGGCCGGCTACGAGGACAAGTACCCGTGGCAGCTTTCCGGCGGCATGCAGCAGCGCGCCTCGATCTGCCGCGCGCTGATCCACGAGCCGCGCATGCTGCTGCTCGACGAGCCGTTCGGCGCGCTCGACGCCTTCACGCGCGAGGAACTCTGGTGCGTGCTGCGCGACCTGTGGCAGGCGCGCCGCTTCAACGTGATCCTGGTCACCCACGACCTGCGCGAAGCGGTGTTCCTGGCCGACACCGTCTACGTGATGAGCCAGCGGCCCGGGCGCATCGTCACGCGCAAGGAGATCGACCTGCCGCGCCCGCGCGACCTCGACCTGACCTATACCGAACCCTTCGCCGATCTCGTGCACGCGCTGCGCGAGAAGATCGGCCACGTCCGCCAGCACTGACCATGGGCACTTTCGCATGAGCACCTTTTCTTCCCCGATGAGCGCCGCGCGGCAGCGCCGCGTGCAGCGCGTGGCGCCATGGCTGCTGCTGGCCGCGTTCCTGGCGCTGTGGCAGGGCGCGTGCCTGGCGTTCGGCCTGTCGGACTTCATCCTGCCCAGCCCGGGCGCCATCGTCACCGCGCTGTTCGACTACAGGGACGTGATCGCCGGCCACGCCTGGCGCACCTTCTGGACCACCATGGTCGGCTTCGGCCTGGCCATCGTGGTCGGCGTGGCGCTGGGACTGGTGATGGGGTCGTCCAAGCTGGCCTACGCGGCCGGCTATCCGCTGATGACGGCCTTCAACGCGCTGCCCAAGGCGGCCTTCGTGCCGATCCTGGTGGTGTGGTTCGGCCTCGGCGCCGGGCCGGCGATCCTGACCGCGTTCCTGATCTCGTTCTTCCCGATCATGGTCAATATCGCCACCGGCCTGGCCACGCTCGAGCCCGAGCTGGAGGACGTGCTGCGCGTGCTTGGTGCAAAGCGCACCGATGTGTTGCTCAAGATCGGGCTGCCGCGCTCGATGCCGTTCTTCTTCGCCTCGCTCAAGGTGGCCATCACGCTGGCCTTCGTCGGCACCACGGTGTCGGAGATGAGCGCGGCCAACGAAGGCATCGGCTACCTGCTGGTGTCGGCCGGCTCGGCCATGAAGATGCCACTGGCCTTCGCCGGGCTGGTGGTGATCGCGGTGATGGCGATGGTGATGTACGAATTCTTCGCGGTGGTGGAGCGCAGGATGACGGGCTGGGCCAGCCGGGGATGAAAGCACCGGGGATTTTCGCGCGGCGTTGGCGCATCCCGTCGGCTTCACCGGGCGTCGCGGATATTTATGCCGCGTAGTCCAGCGGCAGCGCCGTGGTGTACTTGATCTGCTCCATGGCGAAGCTGGAGCTGACGTCGGCCAGCTCCGCGCCCTGGATCAGCTTCTTGTAGACGCGGTCGTAGGCGGCGATGTCCGGCACCACCACGCGCAGCAGGTAGTCGGTGTCGCCGGCCATGCGGTAGAACTCGGTGACTTCGGGAATCGAGGCGACCAGGTCGTGGAAGGTCTTGAGCCACTTGACGCTGTGCTGGCTGGTGCGGACCGAGACGAACACCGTCACGCCCACGTTGAGCAGCGCCGGGTCCAGCAGCGCCACGCGCTTGCGGATCACGCCGCTTTCCTCCAGCTTCTGCATGCGCCGCCAGCACGGCGTGGAGGTGAGGCCGACGCGCTCGCCGAGTTCGGCCACCGGCACGGTGGCGTCTTCCTGCAGGGCGGCGAGTATCTGGCGGTCGTAGCGGTCCATGGCGTGGCTCCTGCTCTGGGTCCTGGCATGCAGCGTCGGTCGGGTGCCCGGCCGCGCGCCGCCCGGGAATCAGGCCGCGTCGACCAGCAGGTTCACACCGCTGCCGATGTGTTCCTGGTCCACCCCGTAGATATGCAGCGACACGGCTACCTCGTCGCCGTCGTTGCCGAGCGCGTGGATATGGCGCAGGCCGGCCGGCACGCTGAAGGTGTCGCCCACGGTGCGCGACATTTCGCCGCACTGCCGCGCGCGCTGCGCCTGCGCGTCCCAGCGGTAGTGGCGCTCGTGCAGCGTGCCTTGCAGCACGCGGTAGGCGCACCAGGTCTGGTGGCCGTGCACCGGGCTGTGCTGGCCGGGCCGCCAGACCAGCAGCATGGCCGAGTAGCGCGCCAGCGGATCGGCGTGGACCAGGTAGCGCACATAGCCGTGCGGGGAGCCGGCGCGCAGCGCTTCGGGCAGCAGCGCCAGCAGGGCGTCGTCGTCCGGCAGGCTGTCCTCGATGCCCTGCGCCACCAGGCGCGCGCTGGCCGCGAAGGCCGCGGACATGCCCGCGGAAAGCGGGGCGAACATGCCGGGGTACAGGGCCTGGCGGGGGATGGCATCGGCTGCGCCGGCTTGCTGGGTGGCCATGGCGGGCTCCTTGTTGGTCTGCGACCATCATAGCGCCGCGCCCGTAGCAAACACGTGCGTCTTGTCGTGCAAATCTGGGTGAAAGTGTAACTTGATTCTATATAAATGCAAGAAAATAGAATTTCATTCCTGAACCCGCGCCGGCCGCCGGCGGCCGGTGGATAATGCCGCCTCATGGAAATCAAATGGCTTGAAGACTTCGTCAGCCTGGCCGAGACGCACAGCTTCTCGCGCTCGGCCGAGCAGCGCCACGTGACGCAGCCCGCGTTCTCGCGCCGGATCCAGTCGCTGGAGTCCTGGGTGGGCACGGAGCTGATCGACCGCTCCAGCTATCCCACCAGCCTGACGGCGGCCGGCAAGGTGTTCTACGAGCAGGCGCTGGCGATGCTGGCGCAGGTCAGCGAGACGCGCGCGCTGATGCGCGGGCAGCGCTCGGCCAACGGCCACGTGCTGGAATTCGCGGTGCCGCACACGCTGTCGCTGACCTTCTTCCCGGAATGGCTCAAGGCGGTGGAGCGCGAGATCGGCACGCTGCCGTGCCGGCTGCGCGCGCTCAACGTGCACGACGCGGTGCTGGCGCTGGTCGACGGCGGCTGCGACCTGGTGATGGTCTACCACCATGCGCGCCAGGCCATCCAGCTCGACCCGGCGCACTACGACATGATGGTGCTGGGCATCGAGCGGCTGTCGCCGTACAGCGTGCCCGACGCCGCCGGCAAGCCGCTGTACCGGCTGCCGGGCACCGACAAGAAGCCGGTGCCGTTCCTCAGCTACACGCCCAACGCCTTCCTCGGCCGCATGGTGGACATGCTGTTGAACGAGACCACCGACAAGCTCAAGCTCGACAAATGCTATGAGACGGACATGGCCGAGGCGCTCAAGGTGATGGCGCTGGCCGGGCACGGCATGGCGTTCCTGCCCGAAAGCGCGGTGCGCGAGGAACTGGCGCGGCACCGGCTGGTGCGGGCCGAGCCGGCGCGCGGCGCGCCGCTGTCGATCGACATGGAAATCCGGCTCTACCGCGAAAAGCCGGGCGAGCAGGCCAGCGAACGGCGCAGCGCGCAGCAGCGCAACAAGCGCCAGCTGGTCGAGCGCGTGTGGAATTCGCTGGCGGCGCGCCGCCTGCCCGCGCAACCACCGGAAGGCGGCACGGCCGGCGCCGCGGCAAGCGCGGCCGCGTAGCCGCGCGATGTCGCCCGCAAGGTTATGCAATCGCTGCATAACCGGATGACCAAACGGCATTGGCTTCGGCGGGGCCGCCTCCTCTAAGCTGGCGGCACTTTCACACCGAGACCCAACGATGTCTTCCGCCGTGCCGTCCTCCGTACTGTCCAAAGCTGCCGCTTCGTCCCACACCCTGCCGTCCTATCTCAATCCCGAGGCCCTTGGCCCCTGGGGCATCTACCTGCAGCAGGTCGACCGCGTCACGCCCTACCTGGGCTCGCTGGCCCGCTGGGTCGAGACGCTCAAGCGCCCCAAGCGGGCGCTGATCGTGGACGTGCCCATCGAGATGGACAACGGCACCATCGCCCACTTCGAGGGCTACCGCGTGCAGCACAACCTGTCGCGCGGCCCGGGCAAGGGCGGCGTGCGCTTCCACCAGGACGTGACGCTGTCCGAGGTGATGGCCCTGTCGGCCTGGATGTCGGTCAAGAACGCCGCGGTCAACGTGCCGTACGGCGGCGCCAAGGGCGGCATCCGCGTTGACCCGCGCACCCTGTCGCAGGGCGAGCTGGAACGCATCACGCGCCGCTACACCAGCGAAATCAACATCATCATCGGGCCCAACAAGGACATCCCGGCGCCGGACGTCAATACCAACGCGCAGGTGATGGCGTGGATGATGGACACCTATTCGATGAATTCGGGCAGCACGGCGACCGGCGTGGTCACCGGCAAGCCGATCTCGCTGGGCGGCTCGCTGGGCCGCCACGAGGCCACCGGCCGCGGCGTGTTCGTGGTCGGTTCCGAGGCGGCGCGCAACCTGGGGCTGGACATCCGCGGCGCCCGCGTGGCGGTGCAGGGCTTCGGCAACGTCGGCGCGGTGGCGGCCAAGCTGTTCCATGAGGCCGGCGCCCGCGTGGTGGCCGTGCAGGACCACCGCACCTCGCTGTACAATCCGGCCGGCCTGGACGTGGCCGCCATGATGGAGTACGCGTCGCATGGTGGCACCATCGAAGGTTTCCAGGGCGAGACCATCTCGACCGAGCAGTTCTGGCAGGTCGACTGCGACATCCTGATCCCGGCGGCGCTGGAAGGCCAGATCACCGCGCAGAACGCGCCCCAAATCAAGGCACGCATGGTCATTGAAGGTGCGAACGGCCCGACCACGCCCGAAGCCGACGACATTCTGCGCGAGCGCAACATCCTGGTGGCACCGGATGTGATCGCCAACGCTGGCGGCGTCACGGTTTCCTACTTCGAATGGGTGCAGGATTTCTCCAGCTTCTTCTGGACCGAAGAGGAGATCAACCAGCGCCTGGTACGAATCATGCAAGAGGCTTTCCGTGCGATCTGGCAGGTCGCTCAGGAAAACAAGGTTACCTTGCGTACGGCTGCGTTCATCGTGGCCTGCACGCGGATTCTGCAGGCGCGCGAAATGCGCGGCCTCTACCCCTGATGGTCGGGGTGGCTTGCTGCCGCGGCGTCGCCGGAGGGTGATGCTGCATAGCAGCAATTCAGTCGGGTTTTGGTAACGCGGCTGCCGGAGGTTCCGGCAGCCGCGTTGTCGTATGGTGTCGCTCGCCGCGCTCGACGGGAAGCGGCGGCGGCCATCCGGCATGTGACCGCCCGATGACGGCCGCGCGAATGCCGGTCGGCGGCGTTTCCGGGCGTTGCCGGCGGGAAACGGCAGGCCGGCAAGCGGGCAGCACGCGGGACCGTATGCGGGCAGCAACAGGGTGCGATCTCCCCGCAAACCATGCCTATATTGGCTTTGCTAGGGGAAAAACCCGTTGTCTTGAGTGCATGCCTGCGCAATACTATTTCGTCGGCGGGTGGTTTTTTGTTAGAGTCCCGCCTTTCTTCTCTTCATGGTCAAGGAGATGTTATGAATGTTGCCAAGTTGGCTTCCCTGATGATTGCAGCCGGCGTGCTGTGCGGTACCGCGCAAGCCGCCGAGCAACTGACGGGCACGCTGCAGAAGATCAAAGACACCGGTGTGATTACGCTTGGCGTTCGTGAATCGTCGATTCCGTTCAACTACAACCTCGGCGGCGTGCGCCAGGTCGGCTACTCCTACGACATCAACGTCAAGATCGTGGAAGCGATCAAGGACCAGCTGAAGCTGCCGAACCTGCAGGTCAAGGAAATCCCGATCACCTCGCAGAACCGCATCACGCTGCTGCAGAACGGCACCATCGACATCGAGTGCGGCTCGACCACGAACAACCTGGAACGCCAGAAGCAGGCATCGTTTACCACCAGCATCTTCATCATCGGCACCCGCATCATGGTGAAGAAGGACGGCGGCATCAAGGACTGGGCCGACCTCAAGGGCAAGAACGTGGTGACCACCGCCGGCACGACGTCGGAGCGCCTGCTGCGCAAGATGAACGATGACCAGAAGCTGGGCATGAACATCATCAGCACCAAGGACCACGGCCAGTCGTTCCTGACGCTGGAATCGGGCCGCGCGGTCGCGTTCATGATGGACGACGCCCTGCTGTACGGCGAGCGCGCCAAGGCCAAGAACCCGGCCGACTGGATCGTGGTCGGCAAGCCGCAGTCGCGCGAGTCCTACGGCTGCATGATCCGCAAGGATGACGCACCGTTCAAGAAGCTGTCGGACACCGTGATCACGGGCATGATGAAGGACGGCTCGATCAACACGCTGTACACCAAGTGGTTCCAGCAGCCGGTGCCGCCCAAGGGCCTGAACCTGGACTTCCCGCTGTCCGAAGACATGAAGGCGTTGTTCAAGACGCCGAATGACAAGGCGCTCGACTGATCCTTGGATTCCGGTTGTGCGAAACGGAAGGCATGTCCTTCCGTTTCTTTTTGAGGACTCATCATGAATTACAGCTGGCATTGGGGTGTATTCCTCGAACAGGCCGCCCAGAACGAGACCTACCTTGACTGGATGATTTCCGGGCTCAAGGTCACGCTGGCTCTCGGTCTTTCGTCGTGGATCATCGCCCTGGTCATCGGCTCGGTGCTCGGCGTGCTGCGCACGGTGCCCAACAAGTGGCTGTCCGGCCTTGCCGCGACCTACGTCGAGATCTTCCGCAATATTCCGCTGCTGGTGCAGCTGTTCATCTGGTATTTCGTCATGCCCGAGCTGTTGCCCGGCGGCGAGACGTTCAAGCAGATGAACCCGTTCGCGCAGCAGTTCCTGGCGGCCATGCTCTGCCTGGGCACGTTTACCGCGGCCCGGGTCTGCGAACAAGTCCGCTCGGGCATCAACTCGCTGCCGCCGGGCCAGCGCAACGCCGGTCTGGCGATGGGCTTCACGCTGGCGCAGACCTACCGGTTCGTGCTGCTGCCGATGTCGTTCCGCGTCATCGTGCCGCCGCTGACCTCGGAGTTCCTGAACATCTTCAAGAACTCCGCGGTGGCGTCGACGATCGGCCTGCTGGAACTGGCCGCCCAGGGCCGCCAGCTGGTGGACTACACGGCGCGGCCGTATGAGTCCTTCATCGCGGTGACCCTGATGTATGCGCTGATCAACATCGTCGTGATGCTGCTGATGCGCTGGGTCGAAGGCCGCACGCGCGTGCCCGGCTTCATCGGCGGCAAGTAAGAGGACACGTCATGGCATATACATTCGATTTCAGCTCGATCAACGCGACCACGCTGGAAGTGCTCGGCGAGGGCATGCTGGTCTCGCTCAAGATCACCGTCACCGCGGTGGTGGTCGGCATCGTCTGGGGCACCATCCTGGCGATGATGCGGCTGTCCTCGGTCAAGCCGCTGAACTGGTTCGCGCAGGGCTACGTGACCATCTTCCGCTCCATCCCGCTGGTGATGGTGCTGTTGTGGTTCTTCCTGATCATCCCGCAGGTGCTGCAGAAGATGTTCAACCTGTCGCAGGCGTCGGACCTGCGCATGACCTCGGCGCTGATCGCCTTCGCCCTGTTCGAGGCGGCGTACTATTCCGAGATCATCCGCGCCGGCATCCAGAGCGTGTCGCGCGGGCAGATGTTCGCCGCGCAGGCGATGGGCATGACCTACGGGCAGGCGATGCGGCTGGTGATCCTGCCGCAGGCGTTCCGCAACATGGTGCCGCTGCTGCTGACCCAGGGCATCATCCTGTTCCAGGATACGTCGCTGGTCTACGTGAGCGCGCTGGCCGACTTCTTCGGCCAGGCCTACGGCATCGGCGAGCGCGACGGCCGCATCGTGGAGATGCTGCTGTTCGCCGGGCTGGTGTACTTCATAATCTGTTTTTCCGCATCTCTGCTGGTCAAGCGTTACCAGAAAAAGGTGGCCGTATGATTGAAATCAACAACGTCTCCAAGTGGTACGGCGCCTTCCAGGTGCTGACCGATTGCACCACCAAGGTCGCCAAGGGCGAGGTGGTGGTGGTGTGCGGTCCGTCGGGCTCCGGCAAGTCGACCCTGATCAAGACCGTCAACGCGTTGGAACCGTTCCAGAAGGGCGACATCATCGTGGACGGCACCTCGGTCGGCTCGCCCAAGACCAACCTGCCCAAGCTGCGCTCGCGTGTGGGCATGGTGTTCCAGAACTTCGAGCTGTTCCCGCACCTGTCGATCACCGAGAACCTGACCATCGCCCAGATGAAGGTCCTCGGCCGCTCGAAGGAAGAATCCACCGCCAAGGGCCTGAAGTACCTGGACCGCGTGGGCCTGAAGGCGCAGGCGGCCAAGTTCCCCGGCCAGCTGTCGGGCGGCCAGCAGCAGCGCGTGGCGATCGCCCGCGCGCTGTCGATGGACCCGATCTGCATGCTGTTCGACGAACCCACCTCGGCGCTGGACCCGGAAATGGTCAACGAAGTGCTGGACGTGATGGTGCAGCTGGCGCAGGAAGGCATGACCATGATGTGCGTGACCCACGAAATGGGTTTCGCGCGCAAGGTGGCCAACCGCGTGATCTTCATGGACGCGGGCAAGATCGTCGAGGACTGCGCGAAGGAAGAATTCTTCGGCAATATCGACGCCCGCTCGGATCGCGCCAGGCAGTTCCTGTCGAAGATCCTGCATCACTGAGAGCGTGCGGCCGCCGTGGGCGGCAAGCCATGGAAAAGGGACGCTTCGGCGTCCCTTTTATCGTTGGCGCCGCGCGCCCCTCAGGTGCAGGCGCTGTTGGCCGCGTTCCTGGCCTGCACCTCCGGCGGGATCGGCACCGACAGCGTCATCACCGAGCGGCCTTCCTCGAACATCATCAGCTCGCCCGGCGCGAAGGCGGTCCAGGTCTCGTTGTCGGTCAGCGGCGCGGTGGCGATGACCGCCACGCGGTCGTCCGGCGTGGTGACCTGGGCGAAGTCGATCGACAGGTCGGCGTCGATCAGGTGCGCCGTCGAGAACGGCCACTGGCGCACGATGTAGTACAGGCGGGTGGAGCAGTGCGCGAACAGCGCCTGCCCGTTGGACAGCAGGTAGTTGAACACGCCGTGCAGCGTGATCTCGCGCGTGATGTCGGCCAGCGCGTGGCACAGCTCGTTGAGCGGCGGCTGCGAGCCGGGGAAGCGCTTGCGCAGGCCCTGCATCAGCGTGCAGAAGGCCAGCTCGCTGTCGGTGTCGCCCACCGGCTGGTAGACGCCGGACAGGAACGGCGAGAAGTTCTTCAGGTCGCCGTTGTGGGCGAAGATCCAGTGCCGTCCCCACAGCTCGCGCATGAACGGGTGGCAGTTCTCCAGCAGCACGGTGCCCTGGGTCGCCTTGCGGATATGCGAGATGACGTTCTTGGACTTGATCGGGTAGCGCTTGATCAGGTCGGCTACCGGCGAGGTGCCGGCGGACTGGTTGTCGATGAACAGGCGGCAGGCCTTGTCCTCGAAGAACGCCACGCCGAAACCGTCGGCATGGTGGTCCGTGACGCCGCCGCGGGCGGCGAAGCCGGTAAAGGAGAACGTCACGTCGGTCGGCGTGGCGCAGTTCATGCCGAGCAGCTGGCACATGGCGGGGCACCGGACCGGCAGCAGGCTGCCGGATTGCAATAGAATGTTCCATTATCCGGCCAGCCCGGGTTTTCTGCCAAGCGCGTCGCGTTTTCCTCCCGGGGAGCCGCCGGCATGCCGTCCGGCCGTCGCCGGCGCTCCCCGACAACCATTCGTCCTGTACTTACAGCGGGCCTTTCGAGACATGAGCAAATACAAGATCGCAGTCATTCCCGGCGACGGCATCGGCACCGAAGTGATGCCCGAGGGGCTGCGCGTGATGGATGCCGCCGCGCGGCGCTTCGGCATCGACCTGCAGTTCGACCAGTTCGACTTCTCCAGCTGCGACTACTACGCCCGGCACGGCAAGATGCTGCCGGACGACTGGTTCGACACCCTGGTCAAGTACGACGCGATCTATTTCGGCGCGGTGGGCTGGCCCGATGCCGTGCCCGACCATGTCTCGCTGTGGGGCTCGCTGCTGCAGTTCCGACGCTCGTTCGACCAGTACGTCAACCTGCGCCCGGTGCGGCTCATGCCCGGCATCCGCAGCCCGCTGGTGGACCGCGACGGCAACCCGCGCAAGCCCGGCGACATCGATTTCTACGTGGTGCGCGAGAACACCGAGGGCGAGTATTCCAGCATCGGCGGGCGCATGTTCCCCGGCACCGACCGCGAGGTGGTGATCCAGGAAACGGTGATGACGCGCACCGGCGTGGACCGCATCCTGCGCTTCGCCTTCGAGCTGGCGCACAAGCGCCCGGGCAAGCATCTGACCTCGGCCACCAAGTCCAACGGCATTTCCATCACCATGCCGTACTGGGACGAGCGGGTCGAGGCCATGGCGGCCAACTACCCGGGCGTGAAGGTCGACAAGTACCACATCGACATCCTGACCGCGCACTTCGTCCAGCATCCCGACTGGTTCGACGTGGTAGTGGCCAGCAACCTGTTCGGCGACATCCTTTCCGACCTGGGCCCGGCCTGCACCGGCACCATCGGCATCGCGCCGTCGGGCAACATCAACCCGGACCGCACCTTCCCCAGCCTGTTCGAGCCGGTGCACGGCTCGGCGCCGGACATCGCCGGGCGCGGCGTGGCCAACCCGATCGGCCAGATCTGGTGCGGCGCCATGATGCTGGAGCACCTGGGGCATGCCGAGGCCGGCGCGGCCGTGCTCGGCGCCATCGAAAAGGTGCTGGCGGCCGGCCCGGAACACGCGCCGCTGACGCGCGACATCGGCGGCAAGGCCGGCACCGCGGACCTGGGCCTGGCCATCGCGGGGGCGCTGTGAACGCGGCCGACGCGCGGGCCCTGCTGCTGGAGACCTTCCAGGCGGCGGTAGCGGCGGCCGATCCGCTGCGCATCGTGGCGGACCACCTGCCGCCGCCGCAGCCCGGCGGCCGCACGCTGGTGGTGGGCGCGGGCAAGGCCGCCGCCTCGATGGCGCTGGCGGTGGAGCAGGCCTATGCGCGCCTGGACCCGGCCCACGTCATCGAAGGGCTGGTGGTCACGCGCTATGCCCACGGCCTGTCGACCGCGCACGTGCGCGTGATCGAGGCCGGCCACCCGGTGCCCGACGAGGCCGGCGAACGCGCCGCGGCCGAGATCCTGGCCCGCGTGGCCGCGCTCGGCCCCGACGACCGGCTGGTCGTGCTGGTCTCGGGCGGCGGCTCCAGCCTGCTGTCGCTGCCGGCCGAAGGCATCGCCATGGCCGACCTGAAGGCCACCACGCAGGAATTGCTGCGTTGCGGCGCGCCGATCACCGAGATGAATATCGTGCGCAAGCACCTGTCGCGCATCCAGGGCGGGCGGCTTGCCCAGGCCAGCCGCGCGCCGGTGACCACGCTGATCGTCTCCGACGTGGCCGGCGACGACCCCAGCGCGATCGCCTCGGGCCCCACGGTGCCGGACCCGAGCACCTACGGCGACGCGCTGGACATCCTGCGCCGCTATGGCGCCACGGTGCCGCCCGTGGTGCGCCAGCATCTCGAGCGCGGCGCGCGCGGCGAAGTGACGGAAACGCCCAAGCCCGGCGACGCGCTGTTCGCCCGCGTCGACAACCGCGTGATCGCCACGGCGCACGGCAGCCTGGCGGCAGCGGCCGAGCGCTTCCGCGCCCAGGGCATCCAGCCGGTCGTGCTGGGCGACACGGTCACCGGCGAGGCGCAGGAAGTGGCGCGCGTGTATGCCGCGCTGGTGCGCGAGATACGCGCGTACAATGCGCCGTTCGCCGTGCCGGTGGCGCTGATCTCCGGCGGCGAATGCACCGTGACGCTGCCCCCCGGCGGCGGCGCGGCCGGCACCCGGGCGCGCGGCGGGCGCTGCACCGAATTCCTGCTGTCGCTGGCGCTGGAGCTCGACGGCGCCGCCGGCGTGTATGCCATCGCCGCCGATACCGACGGCATCGACGGCTCGGAAGACAATGCCGGCGCCTTGCTGGACCCGTCGACGGCGGCGCGCGCACAGGCCGCCGGCGCCCCGGCGCGCGCGCGGCTCGACGCGCACGATGCCTGGGGCTTCTTCGACGCCGCCGGCGACCTCGTGGTCACCGGCCCCACGCGCACCAACGTGAACGACTACCGCGCCATCCTGATCCTGTAATCCCGAGACAGCGCCGGCCGCTACGACGGCCGGCCATCCATGCCACGCCCATGACCCAGACCCTCACCATCACCCGCCCGGACGACTGGCACCTGCACCTGCGCGACGGCGCGGCGCTGGCCGCCGTGCTGCCCGACACCGCCCGCCAGTTCGCCCGCGCCATCATCATGCCCAACCTCAAGCCGCCCGTGACCACGGTGGCGCAGGCGGCGGCCTACCGCGGGCGCATCCTGGCGGCGCTGCCGGCCGGCATGGCGTTCGAGCCGCTGATGACGCTGTACCTGACCGACAACACCCCGGCCGAGGAAATCGCCGCCGCCAAGGCCAGCGGCTTCGTGCACGGGGTCAAGCTGTACCCGGCCGGCGCCACCACCAACAGCGACGCCGGCGTCACCGACCTGCGCCGCTGCGCGCCCGCGCTGGCGGCGATGGAGCGCGCCGGCCTGCCGCTGCTGGTGCACGGCGAGGTGACCGATGCCGACATCGACATCTTCGACCGCGAGGCCGTTTTCATCGACCGCGTGATGACGCCGTTGCGCCGCGATTTCCCCGGCCTCAAGGTGGTCTTCGAGCACATCACCACCAAGGACGCGGCCGACTACGTGCGCGACGCGCAGGGCCCGGTGGGCGCCACCATCACCGCGCATCACCTGCTGTACAACCGCAACGCCCTTTTCACCGGCGGCATCCGCCCGCACTATTACTGCCTGCCGGTGCTCAAGCGCGAAATCCACCGCGCGGCGCTGGTGTCCGCCGCCGTGTCCGGCAGCCCGCGCTTCTTCCTCGGCACCGACAGCGCGCCGCACGCGCGCGGCCTGAAGGAACACGCCTGCGGCTGCGCCGGCTGCTACACCGGCCTGCATGCGATGGAGCTGTACGCGGAGGCCTTCGAAGCCGCCGGCGCGCTGGACAAGCTCGAAGCGTTCGCCAGCCTCAACGGCCCGGCCTTCTACGGCCTGCCGCGCAACAGCGGCACGCTGACGCTGACGCGCGAAGAGTGGGAACTGCCGGCCGAACTGCCGTTCGGCGACACCACGCTGGTGCCGTTGCGCGGCGGCGAAACGCTGCGCTGGAAGGCCAGCTGAGCCACGCCGTCGTGGCGCAGCGCAATGGCGGCACGCCGTCCCTGGCCGGCGCCGTGGCGCAGATCGACTGGAGCCTGCCCTGGTACCGGCCGTTCGCCGGGACCGGCGCGGCGCTGGCCGGCGCGCTGCAAGCCGGTGCCGACCTGCGTGCGGCGCTTGGCGAACTCAGTGCGCGGCAAGGCCTGCGCAACGCGCGGGGCCTGCCGCTGCGCTTCGTGCCGCAGGACGCGCTGCCGGCCGGCACCGCCTATGAGGCGCATATCTTCGCCTCCGGCGCGGTACCCACGCGCGACAACCTGCACGACTTCTTCAATGCGCTGGTCTGGCTGCATTTCCCGCAGGCCAAGCGCGCGCTGAACCGGCTCCAGGCCGGCGCGATCGCCGCCGCCGGCGTGCAGGGCCGCCGCGGCGGCCTGCGCGACGCCGCCACCTTGTTCGACGAGAACGCCATCCTGTTCCTGAGCGCGGACGGCAGCCTGGAAAGCGCGCTGCGCGGCTTCGCCTGGGAAACGCTGTTCGTGGCGCGGCGCGCGGACTGGGGCGGCGGCGCGGGGGAGGGCGCCCGCTGCGCCGTGGTGCCGTTCGGCCACGCGCTGCTGGAAAAGCTGGCGCGGCCCTACAAGGCCCTGACCGCGCACGCGTGGCCGCTGGGCGTGCCGCCCTGCGCAGGCGGCGAGCTGCCTGGCACGCTGGACGCCGCCGTGGCCGCCTCGCTGGAAGGCACCGGACCATCGGGGCTGCCGGACATGCCTCGCATGCCGGACCGCCGGCTGTCCAGCCGGCATTTCGCGCCGCTGCCCGTGCTGGGCATCCCCGGCTGGTGCGATGCCAACCGCGATCCCGCTTTCTATGCCGATGCCGGCGTGTTCCGCCCGGGCCGGCGCGCGGCAGCCGCGTAAGTGCACCTCGGGCACATCAGCACGCAAGCCGCGCCCGGCTGGCCGGGCCGGCCTCAAACGGTGTTAGACTGCGGGCCGCAAAGCAGGCCAGACAATCGCTGCTTGCATCGCAAGGTGCAAGGGGAGGAAAGTCCGGACTCCACAGGGCAGGGTGTTGGCTAACAGCCATCCACGGCAACGTGCGGAATAGGGCCACAGAGACGAGTCTTGCCGCCGGGTTCGCCCGGCGGGAAGGGTGAAACGCGGTAACCTCCACCTGGAGCAATCCCAAATAGGCAGGCATCGAGGCGGCCCGCTGAGCCTGCGGGTAGGGAGCTGGAGCCGGCCGGTAACGGCCGGCCTAGAGGAATGGTTGTCACGTGCCGCCGGCCGCAAGGCGGGCGGTGCGCACAGAATCCGGCTTATCGGCCTGCTTTGCTTCTCGATTCTTCCGGTCCGGCCGTGTTGCCCGGACGGATGCGCGGCCGGCATCCCGGCCCGCGCGTTTTCCTTGCTCGCGCGCCGCTTACGCTTCCACGATTTCCAGCGTGTGCGTGATCTCGGCCGTCTTGGCCAGCATGATCGACGCCGAGCAGTACTTGTCGTGCGACAGCTGGATGGCGCGCTCGACCGTGCTGGCGTTGAGGCCGCGGCCCGTCACGGTGAAATGGAAGTTGATGCGCGTGAAGACCTTCGGGTCTTCGCCGGCGCGTTCGGCTTCCAGCTTCACGCTGCAGCCGCGCACGTCCTGCCGGCCCTTCTTCAGGATCAGCACGACGTCATAGGCGGTGCAGCCGCCGGTCCCCAGCAACACCATTTCCATCGGGCGCGGCGCCAGGTCATGGCCGCCGCCTTCGCGCGCGCCATCCATGGCGACCACGTGGCCGCTGCCGGTCTCGGCCACGAAGGTCATGCCCTCTGCGCCCATCCAGGTTACTTTGCATTCCATTTTGTTCGATCCTGCGCTCTGGTGAGTGCGTATCCGATCACGAACACGCGATTTCGAAACTTGATTTTTTAGTATATGCCACTTGCCAATGTGTGGTCAGGACGCATCAGATTCCGCCGAAAACCGAGGGTTTCCTCTAAGATGACAGTTTGATGACACACGTGAATCAAGACAAGTATTTGATTTTATTGAAAAACATCCATATCGGCGGCGTGCCTTGATTTTTTACAATGCAAAACGACATCCCGCACTGCAAATTTTGTTGCGCCAAAAAGGCCCTCATGTATAATTTCAATCATTGAACGACGGCATGCCAAGGCACGTCAGAGTGCGAAAGCGAACTTCCCGGTGAGCCTCCCGGTCCGCAGCCGCACCGCCCGCCGGCAGCACCCGCCGTTCTCCAGGTGTCTCCTCCACCCTCCTCCTTTGGTGGATTCAAACCCAAGCTTTATGGCTTGGGTTTTTTTTCGTCTCTTTCGTCCCGGCCTCGGGGCGCCGGCCGGGCGGGGCACGGCGGAGTGTCCGAAGCGCCGCCCCGTAACTGGCATCTTGACGTGGCGCCCAGACTTTGCTTGTGCCCGCGCCAGAAACGACAGTATAATCGAGGGCTTTTCCGTCATGCCCGCGGATAAGAATTCAGGGAGAGCCTGCACATACAAGCAGGGAAGGCCAGGTCCCAAGGGCCGGCCGACGACGTCAGCATCGATCAGCGATCACAAGCAAGGCGGTGCGCGTCACGTTACGGGCAGTTCTACAAGTCTCAGGAAAAATCATGAAGACCTTTTCCGCCAAGCCTGCAGAGGTAAAGCGCGACTGGTACGTGATTGACGCGACGGACAAAGTCCTCGGCCGTGTTGCCAGCGAAGTGGCACGCCGACTGCGCGGCAAGCACAAGCCGGAATTCACTCCGCACGTCGACACTGGTGATTACATCATCATCGTCAACGCAGCCAGGCTGCGTGTCACGGGTACCAAAGAAACGGACAAGAAGTACTACCGTCACTCGGGCTATCCCGGCGGTATCTACGAAACGACGTTCGGCAAGATGCAGCAGCGTTTCCCGGGCCGTGCCCT
The DNA here is from genome assembly GCF_049059565.2 of Cupriavidus sp. 30B13. Taxonomy (NCBI): domain Bacteria; kingdom Pseudomonadati; phylum Pseudomonadota; class Betaproteobacteria; order Burkholderiales; family Burkholderiaceae; genus Cupriavidus; species Cupriavidus sp. 30B13. The sequence continues at coordinate 823,571 of NZ_CP188223.1, forward strand.
GGAAAAAGCTGTGAAGGGCATGCTGCCCAAGGGCCCGCTGGGCTATGCGATGATCAAGAAGCTGAAGGTGTACGCCGAAGCCGAGCATCCGCATGAAGCGCAGCAGCCTAAGGCGCTGGAAATCTAAGGGGGCCATCCATGATCGGAAACTGGAATTACGGTACCGGCCGCCGCAAAAGCGCTGTGGCTCGTGTCTTCATCAAGTCGGGCAAGGGCGACATCATCGTCAACGGCAAGCCCATCAATGAGTATTTCGCTCGCGAAACCTCGCTGATGATCGTGCGCCAGCCGCTCGAACTGACCGCCAATGCACAGACCTTCGACATCAAGGTCAACGTGACCGGCGGCGGCGAAACCGGCCAGGCCGGCGCGGTCCGCCACGGCATCACGCGTGCACTGATCGACTACGACGCCACCCTGAAGCCCACCCTGTCGAAGGCTGGCTTCGTCACGCGCGATGCGCGTGAAGTGGAACGTAAGAAGGTCGGTTTCCACAAGGCACGTCGCCGCAAGCAGTTCTCGAAGCGCTGATCGTGTCGGGCAGGTCCGGTTTGCCGGATCTGGCCGAGCCAGAAAAACCGCACGGTTCGCCGTGCGGTTTTTTTTTGCCGCCGGCCGGGCCGGCCGCCTCCGGCGGGGCAGGTTGCACGCGCGTTTTATAATGCCAATGCATCTTACCGGATACAATCCCGGCACTTCCCGCCCGGAGAACCCCAGATGACCCAACCGCCAGCGCGGCCGTCGCGCAGCGCATGAAATACCGCCTGCTGCGCCCGCGCCGCGGGCCGATGTCGCGGCCGCTGGCCGTGCGCTCGCGCCGGTCGTGGCCGGTGCGCGTGCTGGGCGCCGCGCTGGTGGCCGCGCTGGTGGCGGTGGCGGCGGGGAGCGCGTATTACGCTGGCCGGCGCCTGGCCGGCGCGCAGCCGGACCTGGCGGCGGAGAACCTGGCGCTGCGCGAACAGGTGGCGTCGGTCTCGGCGGAGCGGGACCGCCTGCAGGCGCTCGCCAACACCGCCGAGTCGCAGTTGCAGATGGCGCGCGGCGCGCAGCAGGGCCTGGCCCGGCAGCTCAAGGCGGCGGAGGGCGAAGCCGCCCAGTTGCAGGAAGACCTGGCCTTCTTCGAGAGCCTGCTGCCCGCAGGCGGCAATACGTCGGGCATCCATGTGCGCAGCTTCCGCGTCAGCGTTGACGAAGCTGACACACAGAAGATGCACTATCGGTTACTTGTGATGCAGGGCGGATCGAAGGCGTTCTCCTCGCTGCCCGAGTTTCGCGGTGAGTTACAGTTGGTGGCTTCGCTGGTGCGGGATGGCAAGCCTGTCACCTTGACCCTGGACGAGGACCAGGCAGGCCCGCTGCCGGGCCTGCTCCTCACGCACTACCAGCGCATCGAGGGAACGTTCCCGCTGCCCGCCGGCGCCACCGCGCGGGCGGTGACGGTACGAATTTTGCAAAACGGTCAGTTGCGCGCGACCCAGACGGCCCTGCCGTAGGGCCGTGTCCGCCGGCAACTCCAGAGAGGGGCAAAAGGACCTATGTTTTTTTCCAAGAAGAAAGGCTTGGCGATCGATACCCTGATCGGCCAGCACACCGTGATCCAGGGCGATCTCACGTTTTCCGGCGGCCTGCGCCTGGACGGGCGCGTGCGCGGCAACGTGACGGCGCTGGCCGAGCAGTCCAGCATGCTGGTCATCAGCGAGAAGGGCGTGGTCGAAGGCGAAGTCCGCGTCGGGCACCTGATCCTCAACGGCACCGTGACAGGCCCGGTCCACGCGGCGGAACTGCTGGAGCTGCAGCCGCACGCGCGCGTGTACGGCGAAGTGCACTACGCGGCGCTGGAAATGCACCAGGGCGCGCTGGTGGAAGGGCGCCTGGTGCCGCTCGGCGCCAGCGAGCCGAAAGCGCTGCCCAACCTGTCGCTCGCCAGCGGCGGGCAGGGCGCGAGCGGGGCGGCCGAAGAGGTGGAGGTGGCCGAGGTGGCCGAGGAATCGCAGAAAACCGCCTGACGGCGCGCCTGCCGGCGCACCCGCGGCGTCCATCGGAGGCAGAAGCCCTTGAAGTTGCGGGGTTTCGGCACGATCTTCCCGGAGCGCTTAGAATACAGGCGTATCTAAACAGGAGAACCCCATGAACGCAGTCGCAGAGGCACCCGTTACCGAGGACATGCCGGCTCCGTTTGTCTTTACTGACAGCGCTGCCGACAAGGTCAAGCAGTTGATCGAGGAAGAGGGCAATGCCGAGCTGAAACTGCGCGTCTTTGTGCAGGGCGGCGGCTGTTCCGGCTTCCAGTACGGCTTCACCTTCGATGAAGAGGTGAACGAGGATGACACCACCCTCGACAAGAACGGCGTCACGCTGCTGATCGACTCGATGAGCTACCAGTACCTGGTGGGCGCCGAGATCGACTACAAGGAAGACATCAACGGCGCGCAGTTCGTGATCAAGAACCCCAACGCAACCACGACCTGCGGCTGCGGTTCTTCGTTCTCGGTCTGACATACCGGGTCACATACCGGCAGCATCGAGAAGTATCGGAAAAGCGCACTTCGGTGCGCTTTTTGCTTTTTGGGCCCGGCGTGCACCGGCATGAGGCGGCGGCGGGCCTACGGCGCGCGGCGCCACACCACCGGGAACCAGTCCTCCCGCATGCGCTCGCCGTTGGCCAGCCCGATGCCGGGGAACGGCGGCGAGGTCCGGCCGGGCCGTTCCAGGTAGCGCACGTCGTCGCCGAGGAAGCGCGCCGAGAAGGCGCGGCGCCGGCCGGTGCCGGCATTGCCCGCGGCGCCATGCACGGTGCGGAAGTCGAACACCACCGCGTCGCCGGGCTCCAGTTCCGGCGCCAGGATCGCGTGGCTGCCATCCTCCACGTCGGGCATTTCCATGAACTGGTCGCCGCCGGCGTAGAAATTCTCGTTGCTGGCCCAGCGCTTGGGCCGCACCAGCCGGGGCCAGCGGTGCGAGCCGAGCACCACGCGCAGGGTGTCGGCGGTGGTGACGGCGTCGAGCGGTATCCAGTAGCTCGCGGTCTGCAGCCCTTCCACGCAGTAGTAAGGCAGGTCCTGGTGCCAGGGCGTGGGCTTGGCCGTGCCCGGCTCCTTGACCAGGATGTGTTCGTGGAAGACCTGCACCGCGCTGGCCCGCATCAGCTGCCCGGCCATCTCCGCCGCCGGCGAGCGGCGGATGAAGTCCGCGAACGGCGCGATGCGCTGCCAGTTGCAGTAGTCCTCGAAGAAACGCCCGCGCTCGCCGTCGCCGACGTTTTCGATGGCGAAGGGGCCGGGATGGGCGAGGTTCTGCTCGAAGCCCTCGCGCAGCCTGGCCACCCAACCGGCGAAGGCGCCGCGCAGCACCAGCGCGCCGTCGCGCTGGTAGGTTTCGATATCGGCTGGCGAGAGGGCGGCTGGCGAGAGGGTCACGATGGTCCTTTCCGGCGGTCGTGGGGCGGGGATGGGACGAGTATCGTGGCTGCCGTGGGATAGGAAAAGTATATATTTCCTATGCTGTAGTATTGGAAATCATGATTGATTTCTCTTTCCGCCAGCTCGAGTACTTCGTGGCCGCCGCCGAGCACGGCAGCATCAGCGCCGCCGCGCGGGCGCGCCATGTGTCGCAGCCATCGGTATCGCTGGCGATCGCGCAGCTCGAGGAAACGCTCGGGGAAACGCTGTTCCGCCGCCAGGTCAGCCGCGGGCTGGAGCTGACGCCGGCCGGCCAGCAACTGCTAGGCCGCGCGCGCGATATCCTGGCGCTGGCCGCGGGCCTGACGGTGGGCGGCGCCCAGGGCGCCGGCGGGCGTGGCCTGAGCGGGCAGCTTTCGCTGACGTGTTTCCAGGACCTCGGCGCCTACTACGCGCCGCGCCTGCTGGCGGGCTTTCGCCGCGAGCACCCGCATGTGTCCGTGACCTTGTTCGAGGCCGACCTGGTCGCCGTGCACCGCACGCTGAGCGCCGGCAAGGCGGAACTGGCGCTGACCTACGATCTCGGTTTCGACCAGCGCATCGCGCGCTGGGTGGTGGCGCGGCTGGCGCCCCATGCCTTGCTGCCGGCCGGCCACGCGCTCGCCGGCCAGGCGGACGTCAGCCTGGCCGAACTGGCCTCGGAGCGGCTGATCCTCGAGGATATCGCGCAGACGCGCGAGTATTTCCTGTCGCTGTTCTGGGCCCACGGCCTGCGCCCGCAACGGCACCAGTACACCCAGACCTTCGAGATGCAGCGCGGGCTGGTGGCGCACGGCTATGGCGTGGCGCTGTCGTGCACGCGCCCGGCCGGAGACCACAGCTATGACGGCGAGCCGATCGTCTGCCTGCCGCTGCGCGACGCGGTGGCGCCGCAGCGCGTGGTGCTGGCGCGCTCGCCGGCCATGCGGCCGTCGCCGGTCGCCGAAGCCTTTATCCAGTGGGCATGCGAGGCCGGCCACGCGGCGCCGGCGTGAAGGCGGTGGCGAGGCTGCGGCCCGGCGTGCCTCAGCGCGGGTATAGCGCGCCCAGCACGCGCGGGCCGGCCGCGCCGGTGACGGTCGGCACGTTGCCCGGCGCGCGCAGCAGCATCCGGCGCGCCAGCCACGCAAAGGCGATGCCTTCGACCTGCGAGACCGGCACGCCGAGCTCGTCCGAGCTTTGCACCGCCACGCCCGGCAGCGCGCGCGCCAGCAGCGCCATCACGAAGCCGTTGCGCGCGCCGCCGCCGCACACGATCAGCCGCACGGCGCCGGGCGCGTGCGCGCGCACGTCGCGCGCGATGGCCTCGGCCGTAAGCGCGGCCAGCGTGGCCTGCACGTCGGCCGGCGCGAGCGCCGCGCCGTGCGCGCCGAGATGGCTTTCCAGCCAGGCCGGGTGGAACAGGTCGCGCCCGGTGCTCTTGGGCGGGGCCATGCTGAAATACGGCTCGGCCAGCAGGCGCGCCAGCAGCGCCTGGTCGATCTTGCCGCTTGCGCCCCAGGCGCCGCCGGCGTCGAAGGCCTGGCCGTGGTGGCGCTCGACCCAGTAGTCGAGCAGCACATTGCCGGGACCGCAGTCGAAGCCGGTCACCGCGGCCCGGCCCGCGTCCGCGGCGGGCAGCACGCTGATGTTCGAGATGCCGCCGATATTGCAGGCCACGCGCGTCTCGCCGGCGGCGCCGAACAGCGCCTGGTGCAGCGCCGGCACCAGCGGCGCGCCCTGGCCGCCGGCGGCCACGTCGCGGCTGCGGAAATCCGCCACCACGTCGATGCCGCACAGCTCGGCCAGCAGCGCCGGCTGCTGGCTCTGGCGCGTGTAGCCGGTGCCGTCGTACAGGCCGGGGCGATGGCGGATGGTCTGCCCGTGCGCGCCCACGGCCGCGACGTCCGCCGCCGCCAGCCCGGCTTCGCCCAGCAGCGACGCCACGCAGCCGGCATAGACGCGCGCCAGCCCGTTGGCGGCCAGCGCCTCGCGGTGGATCTCGTCGGCGCCGGGCTGCTGCAGCCCCGCGAACGCCTCGCGCAGCTCGGGCGGGAAGGGCTGGTGGGCCGCCGCCAGCACCGCGGGCCGCGCGCCGGAGAAATCGACCAGCACGCCATCCGCGCCGTCCATGCTGGTGCCGGACATGATGCCGATGAAGCGGTCGGGGAAGGGCGGGGCGGACGGCGGAGTCGGCATGCGGGCTCAGTTGTTGATGGAAGCCACGTTGTAGGTGCGCAGCGCGTTGATGCGGCTGAGCAGTTCGCTGGAGTAGGCCTGGAACTGCTGGCGCGCGGGCCCGGTCAGCGCCGGCGTGTCCAGCGCGGCGATGGCCAGCGGGTTGAGCGGCACGTCGTTGACGCGGAACTCGTAGTGCAGGTGCGGCCCGGTGGCCCAGCCGGTCTGGCCGACGTAGCCGATCACCTGGCCCTGCGACACATGCTGCCCGCGCTGCATGCCGGCAAAGCCGGACAGGTGCGCGTAATAGGTGGAGTAGCCGCTGTGGTGCCGGAGGATGACGATGTTGCCGTAGCCGTTCTGCTGGCCGACGAATTCCACCTCGCCGTCGCCGGTGGCCATCACCCTGGTGCCGGTGGGCGCGGCGAAGTCCACGCCCTTGTGCTGCGCCCAGTTGTGATGCAGCGGGTGGTTGCGCCCGCCGAAGCCGGACGACACGCGCGAGAATTCCACCGGCGAGCGCAGGAACGGCCGCTTCATGCTGCGCCCGTCGAAGGTGTAGTAGGCGCCCTGGGCGCTGCCGTCGGGCGCGTACCACAGCGCCTGGTGCAGCTGGTTGTGGTTGATCAGCTCGACCGCGACCACGCGGCCGTTGCGCACGAAGGCGGCGTCGCGGTAGCCCGCCTCGTAGACGATGCGGAAGCGGTCGCCGGCGGTGATGTCGTGGTGGAAGTCGATGACGCCGGAGAAGATCGAGATCATCTGCGCGACCACGTCGTCCGGCACGTCGGCGGTGTCCATGGCCTTGAAGAAGCCGCCCGCGGCGATGGCGCCGGACAGCATCTCGTAGTGCACGTCGTTCTTCACCGACTGCACGCGCGCCTTGTAGACCGGCGCGGCGGCGTCGCCGGCGCGCTCGATCACCAGCTCGCGCGAGGACTGCGCGTCGCCGCCGAGGTTGGCCTGCAGCGACACCAGCAGATTGTCCTGGTCGACCTCGGCCTGCACGTTCTGGCCCGGCTCGAGCGCGAACAGGCCGCGCGCGGTGGCGTTGCCGCGGATGAAGACCTGCGCGTCGGGGTCGTCGATGCCGAGCCGCTTGAGCAGCGCGGCGATGGTGTCGCCGCGCTGCATGCGCGCCTCGCGCACGTAGGTGGCGTCGGTTTCGGTAAGTTGTTCGAGCTGGTCGCGCAGGTCGGGCAGCCGGATGGCTTCCCGTACACGCGGCGCAAGGGGGTCGTCGTAGGCATTGCGCGGCGCCACGCCCATGGCGGCCGCCATGCCAAGCGTAAACACCGTGCCGACCGCTGCCGTGAGCTGCTTGCGCCGGCGCGCGTGCAGGGCATTGGTCGGATCGACGAGAACCACCAGCTCACGCGCGAAAACTTCGCGGAGTCTGGACCACATCACGTAAAATTCACTCTTTGTTTCGGGCTGCGCAGCCGCGACGATCTGCTTCGTCTGCCTTCCTCCCCCGAGGTGCGGCGCGTGCCATATTGGTTTGCCGCCGTAGAATGGCGGTTGGCCCACGGGAACGTCCCGCCGGCACAAGAAGCGCGGATTATACCAAAAGCAGCTGCTGTCTGTTTTTCGTACGCGTCTGAATTCTCATGTTTTTCAAAGACTTACGTCATGACTGAAGTTTCCTCCGGCGCCGCCACCTCCTACCCCCTCACGCCTACCGTGATGCACGCCCTGGAAGTGTCCAAGCGCGGTTGCGACGAGCTGCTGGTCGAGTCCGAATGGCTGGCCAAGCTCGCGCGCAGCGAGGCAACCGGCGTGCCGCTGCGCATCAAGCTCGGCCTCGACCCGACCGCGCCCGACATCCACATCGGCCACACCGTGGTGCTCAACAAGCTGCGCCAGCTGCAGGACCTCGGCCACCAGGTCATCTTCCTGATCGGCGACTTCACCTCCACCATCGGCGACCCGTCCGGGCGCAACGCCACGCGCCCGCCGCTCACGCGCGAGCAGATCGAGGCCAACGCCCAGACCTACTACCGCCAGGCCAGCCTGGTGCTCGACCCGGCCCGCACCGAGATCCGCTACAACAGCGAGTGGAGCGATCCGCTCGGCGCGCGCGGCATGATCGAGCTGGCGGCCAAGTACACGGTGGCGCGGATGATGGAGCGCGACGACTTCACCAAGCGGTTCCGGTCTGGGATTCCGATTTCGGTCCATGAGTTCCTCTACCCGCTGATGCAGGGCTACGATTCGGTCGCGCTCAAGTCCGACCTCGAGCTCGGGGGCACCGACCAGAAGTTCAACCTGCTGGTCGGGCGCGAGCTGCAGAAGGAATACGGCCAGGAGCAGCAGTGCATCCTGACCATGCCGCTGCTGGTGGGACTGGACGGCGTGGAGAAGATGTCCAAGTCCAAGGGCAACTACATCGGCGTGACCGAAGCCCCGAGCGACATGTTCGGCAAGCTGATGAGCATCTCCGACGACCTGATGTGGAAGTACTTCGAGCTGCTGTCGTTCCGCCCGCTGAGCGAGATCGACCTGATGAAGCAGGAAATCTCGCTGGGCCGCAACCCGCGCGACTGCAAGGTGCTGCTCGGCCAGGAGATCGTCACGCGTTTCCACAGCGCCGCCGACGCCGAGCGCGCGCTGGAAGACTTCAACCACCGCGCGCGCGGCGGCGTGCCCGACGACATCCCCGCCGTCAGCCTGTCCGGCGCGCCGCTGGGCATCGCCCAGCTGCTCAAGCAGGCCAGCCTGGTGCCGTCCACCTCCGAGGCCAACCGCAATATCGAGCAGGGCGGCGTCAAGATCGACGGCGCCGTGGTCAGCGACAAGGCGCTCAAGGTCGAGGCCGGCAGCTACGTGGTGCAGGTCGGCAAGCGCCGCTTTGCGCGCGTGACGCTGGCGTGAGCGCGTCCCGGAGCCGTTCATGATCGCGCTGATCCAGCGGGTCTCGCAGGCCCGCGTCACGGTCGAAGGCCGCACCACCGGGGAGATCGGCGCCGGCCTGCTGGCGCTGGTGTGCGCCGAGCGCGGCGACACCGAGGCCCAGGCCGAGCGCCTGCTGGCCAAGCTGCTGTCCTACCGCGTGTTCTCCGACGCCAACGGCAAGATGAACCTGCCGGTGCAGGACATCGACGGCCGCGGCACGCGCGGCGGCCTGCTGGTGGTGTCGCAGTTCACGCTGGCGGCCGACACCAACAGCGGCACGCGCCCGAGCTTCACCCCGGCCGCCGCGCCGGCCGACGGCGAGCGGCTGTACGACCATTTCGTGCAGCGCGCCCGCGCCGCGCACGGCGAGGTCCAGACCGGCGAATTCGGCGCCATGATGCAGGTCAGCCTGGTCAACGACGGCCCGGTGACCTTCTGGCTGCGCGTGCCGCCAGCCTGAAGCGCCGGCCCGAACCCCATACGGCCGCGCCGCGCGCGGCGCCCAAACCAGCAAGGAGAGACACATGAAGATCTGGAGCAAGGCATTCGGCGACAACGGGCCCATTCCGGTCGAGTTCGCCTTCGGCGCGATGGACCCCGCCGCCCACGTGGCGCTGTCCGCCAACCGCAATCCCGACCTGCACTGGGACGAGGCGCCGGCCGAGACGCGTTCGTTCGTGCTGATCTGCCACGACCCGGACGTGCCGAGCCGCGGCGACGACGTCAACCAGGAAGGCCGCGAGGTGCCGGCCTCGCTGCCGCGCGTGGACTTCTTCCACTGGGTGCTGGTGGACATCCCGCCCGGCCTGCGCTCGATTTCCGCGGGCAGCCACAGCGACGGCGTGATCGCGCGCGGCAAGCCCGGCCCCGAGGCCACCGGCGGCACCGCGGCCGCGGGCGGCCTGCGCCACGGCCTCAACGACTACACCGGCTGGTTCGCCAACGACCCCGACATGAAGGGCGACTACTACGGCTACGACGGCCCCTGCCCGCCGTGGAACGACGCGCTGCTGCACCACTACGTGTTCACGGTCTACGCGCTCGACATCGACCGCCTGCCGCTCGACGGCACCTTCACCGGCGCGCAGGTGCGCGAGGCGATCCGGGGGCACGTGCTGGCGCAGGCGGCGATCACCGGCACCTACACGCTCAACCCGAAGCTGGCCGGCCTGGCGCAATAGGCCGCGAGGCCGCGAGGCCGCGCGCGCTGCCGGCCATGCCGGCGGGGCGCGCCGGCAAACGCAAGGAAGAGAAAAGGAAACGGCATGTCGCAATTGCCCGGGCCGCATTCGCTGGCCTTCACCCACCTGATCCTGATCCGCCACGGCGAGACCGCCTGGAACCGCGAGCGGCGCCTGCAGGGGCAGCTCGACATCCCGCTCAACGCCACCGGCGTGGCGCAGGCGGATGCGCTGGCGCAGGCGTTGTCCGGCGAGCCCATCGACGCGGTCTACGCCAGCGACCTGTCGCGCGCGATGCAGACCGCGGCGCCGCTGGCCGAGGCGCTCGGCACCACGGTGCGGCCCGACGCGCGGCTGCGCGAGCGCTGCTACGGCGCGCTCGAGGGCAGGACCTACGCGGAGGTGGCGGAGAATTCGCCCGAGGATTTCGCCCGCTGGCAGGCGCGCGTGCCGGACTACGCGCCGGAAGGCGGCGAGTCCCTGCTGGCTTTCCATGAGCGCGCGGTGGAAGCCGCGCTGGCGCTGGCGCGCCGCCATCCGGGCGAGCGCATCGCGCTGGTGGCGCATGGCGGCGTGCTCGACTGCCTCTACCGCGAGGCCAACGACATGACGCTGGAAGCGCCGCGCCAGCACGAGCTGCTCAATGCCAGCATCAACCGCCTGCGTTGCGACAGCCAGCGGCTGACCGTGATGCAATGGGCCGACGTGGCCCACCTGCAGGACCTCACGCTGGACGAGGTGGACCGCCGCGTGCCCTAGCCGCGGGCACGGCGCGCAGCCTTACACGCGCAGCCGGAACGGCGTGAAATCGGTATTGCGGTCGTACCAGTCCTCGCGCTCGGCGCGCTTGAGGAAACCCACCACCTTGTAGGTGACCGGCGTCATCACCACTTCCCAGCCGGTCTTCAGGATGTACTGGGCGATCGCCACCTGGATCACCTTCTCCAGCGGCCAGACGCCATAGAAGGCGATCACGTAGAACAGGGAAGAGTCGACCAGCTCGCCGGCCAGCGTGGAGCCGATGGTGCGCGTCCACAGCCAGCGGCCTTCGGTCCACAGCTTCATCTTGGCCAGCACGTAGCTGTTGGCGAAACTGCCGCAGCAGAACGCGATCAGCGAGCCGAGCGCGATGCGCCACGTGTTGCCGAACACGTCCTGCAGGCTCTTCTGGTAATCGCTCATGAACGGCGCCACCGGCATTTCCAGTACCACCAGGCTCATGAAGGTGGCGAAGGCCAGCGCGGCGAAGCCGGCCCACACCACGCGGCGGTCGCGCCCGTAGCCGTAGACCTCGGTCAGCACGTCGCCGAAGATGTAGGAAATGGGGAAGAACAGCACGCCGGCGCCGAAGGTCACCGGGCCGATCAGCGGCAGCGTGATCTGGGCCGCCTTGGCCGCGCCGATCAGGTTCGAGCACAGCAGCACGGTGACGAACGCCACCATCACGAGATCGTAGTAGCGGTAGACGCGCCCGGTATGGCCGGGCGTGGCGGTCGACGTGGTCATGGCGGTTCCAGGGGCGGCGGTGTGGCGATTATGCCAGCCATGCCGCCGCCGCGTCGCCGCCCGCAGCGGCCCGCGCGGGTCCGCAGGTTCCTACAGGTTCAGCTTGCCGATCTTGGAGCCGTCCAGGGAGACGTCGAACATCAGCCCGGCGTTGGTCTGCACGAAACCGATCACCGGCTGCCGGGCGGTGTTGGTGTCGATCGAGCCGTTGGCACCGATCTTGGCCAGCGCCACGCTGGCGTCCGCGCCGACGGTCCAGCCGCTGCTGTTGACGAACTTGTTGTAGGCGTCGGGCGTCATGAACATGATGATCACCGCCTTGGACTGCCCGCCCGCGGTCAGGCCCACCGAGGCCGAAGTGGTGCGGTAGTAGCCCACCGGGGCGCCGCGCGAGCGCAGCACGCCTTCGCCGTACTCGCCGCCGATCACCAGCCCGGCCGACAGTACGCGCGGGAAGATCAGGATCCCCTGGGCGCGCGCGGCCAGCTCGCGCGCGCTGCTGGTCGTGCTGTAGAGCCGGTTGAGCGCGCCGTCCGCCCCTGCGTCGATTTCCTGCTTCTTGGCCGCCGCATCGGTCGGCGCATCGGTGCCCGTGGTGGTGCAGCCTGCGGTGAAGGCGGTGGCCACGAGCAGGCCCGAGCCCGCCATCCGGGTCACAAACTGGCGTCGATTCATGTGTTCTCTCCTGTCAGGAACGAATCAGGCCGGCCGCCCGGCATGCAGCGCCAGGCCGGCACCGCGTCGCGGCGGCCGGAGCTAAGTCATTGTGGACAAACAGGCAGCCGCCAGCAATGCGCGACGAAAGAATTGTCTGCGGCGAACGAAAGTATTTAACGCGGGGGCTGCTGCACCGCGGCGGGGCCGCCTTCGCTCAGGGCGCCGGCTCGGCCTCGCCGCCCGGCGCGGCCAGGCCGAAGTGCAGGTAGGCGGCGGCGGTGGCCATGCGCCCGCGCGGTGTGCGCTGGAGGTAACCCTGCTGGATCAGGTACGGTTCCAGCACATCCTCGATGGTGTCGCGCTCCTCGCCGATGGCCGCGGCCAGGTTGTCCACGCCGACCGGGCCGCCGCCGAACTTGTGCAGGATCGCCTCGAGCAGCTTGCGGTCCATCAGGTCGAAGCCGACCGCGTCCACGTCCAGCATGGCCAGCGCGGCATCGGCGGTGGCGCGCGTGATGGTGCCGTCGCTCTTGACCTCGGCGAAGTCGCGCACGCGCCGCAGCAGGCGGTTGGCGATGCGCGGCGTGCCGCGCGCGCGGCGGGCGATTTCCAGCGCGCCGAGCGGGTCGATGCGGGCATTGAGCAGTTGCGCCGAGCGGGTGACGATGCGCCCCAGCTCCTCGGCGGTATAGAACTCCAGCCGCGCGACGATGCCGAAGCGGTCGCGCAGCGGGTTGGTCAGCATGCCGGCGCGCGTGGTGGCGCCGACCAGCGTGAACGGCTGCAGGTCCAGCTTGACCGAGCGCGCGGCCGGGCCTTCGCCGATCATGATGTCGATCTGGTAGTCCTCCAGCGCCGGATACAGGATCTCCTCCACCACCGGCGAGAGGCGGTGGATCTCGTCGATGAACAGGACGTCGTTGGCTTCCAGGTTGGTCAGCAGCGCGGCCAGGTCGCCCGGGCGCTCCAGCACCGGGCCGGAAGTCTGGCGCAGGTTCACGCCCATCTCGCGCGCGATGATATGCGCCAGCGTGGTCTTGCCCAGCCCCGGCGGCCCGAACAGCAGCACGTGGTCGAGCGCCTCGCGGCGGTTGCGCGCGGCGTGCATGAAGATGTCGAGCTGGCCGCGCACCTTTTCCTGGCCGACGTATTCGTCGAGCAGCTTGGGGCGCAGCGCCCGCTCGAAGGCCTCCTCGTTGGGGGAGGCGGTGGTGGGGGCGATCACGCGGTCGCTGCCGCGGTCGGGGACCAGCTTGTCGGTTTCGATCATGGATGTGCTACGGACGAAGTGGCTCGATTGTAGCCCCTGCGGGCCGGGCGCCCGGTGCTTTGCCGGGGCCGCTCAGCGCCTGCCGGGGTCCGCCGCGGCCGCTCAGCCCTTGGAGAGCGACTTCAGCGCCAGCTTGATGCCGTCCGACACGCCGGTGCCGGCCGGCACCTGCTTGATGGCCAGCGCGGCTTCCTTCTCCGAGTAGCCCAGCGCCAGCAGCGCGTTGAGGATGTCGACGGCGTTGTCGTGCACCGGCGCGCTGCCGGGCGCATGGCCGAGCTCGGCGCCGAGCTTGCCCTTGAGCTCGAGCAGCAGGCGCTCGGCCGTCTTCTTGCCGATGCCCGGCACGCGCGTCAGGCGCCCGGCCTCCTGCAGCGTGATGGCCTGCGCCAGCTCGCCGACCGACATCCCCGACAGCACGGCCAGCGCCATGCGCGCGCCGATGCCGGTGATCTTGATCAGCTCGCGGAAGGCATTGCGCTCGGTGGCGGTGCCGAAGCCGTACAGCAGGTGCGCGTCCTCGCGCACGATCTGCTGGGTCAGCAGCGTGACCGGATGGCCCACCGCGGGCAGGTTGTAGAACGTGCTCATCGGCACGTCGATCTCGTAGCCGACGCCGTGGCAGTCGACCAGCAGGTGCGGGGGATTCTTCTCGATGAGGGTGCCGGCGATGCGTCCGATCATGGTGTCTGGTGTGTGCGGCGAAAGCGAAAGTGGCCGCCAGTGTAGCCGAGCGGCCGGCTAGCGTCCCTGCGTGTCGACGGCGCGGCGGCCCAGCGCCGGGTCGTCGGTGAAGAAGCCGTCGATGCCGGCGGCCAGGAAGGCCTGCACCTCCCGCACCATGCCGCCCGAGCTGCGCGCGGCATCGTCGCCGCCCGTGCGCAGGTTGCGCGGCAGGAAGCTGTTTTCCGGGCGGAAGGTATAGGGATGCACCAGCAGCCCGGCGGCATGGGCGTTGCGCACCAGGGCGGAAGGCGTGCCGAGGTTGCCGTTGGCGTCGCGCGGCACCACGCTGGACTTCTCCGGCGCGATGCCGCCGGCATAGCTGGCCACCTCGCGCAGGCCGATGGGCGTCATCATGTCGGCGTAGGTGCGGGTGTCGCCGGCCAGGCGCCAGTCGGCGGGCCGGCCGCGGGCGCTGCCCATCAGCTGCACCAGCTTCACGTTCGGCATGCCGGCGCCCAGGCGCTGGCGCAGCTCGCGCAGGTTGCCGCTCTCGAACGACTGCACGTACACCGGCGCGCTGCGCGTATAGGGGTGCGCGCGCAGCGTGGCCACCAGCTTTTCCTCCAGCGGCAGGCCGATGCCGCGGAAATAGCTCGGATGCTTGGTCTCCGGGTACAGCGCGATCACGCGCCCGCCGCGCTGCGCGGCCTTGGCCACCAGCTCGATGACTTCGTCGAAGGTGGGGATCTCGAACTGGTCGTCGTACTGCGCGTTGGCGCGGCGCAGCTGCGGGATGCGCTCGCGCGCGCGCAGCGTCTTCAGTTCGGCCAGCGTGAAGTCCTCGGTGAACCAGCCGTCCAGGCGCTCGCCGTCGATCACCTTGATGCGCTTGCGGCTGGCGAACTGGGGCAATGCCGAGACATTGGTGGTGGCGCCGATCTCGTTCTCGTGGCGGGCCACCAGCACGCCGTCGCGCGTCATCACCAGGTCCGGCTCGACCGCGTCGGCGCCATCCTCGATGGCGCGCGCGTAGGAGGCCAGCGTATGTTCCGGGCGCAAGGCGCTGGCGCCGCGATGCCCGATCACCAGGGCCTTGGGCGCGGCCGGCGCCGGTGCCGGCGGTGCGGCGGGAGCCGGCGCCGTGGCCACCGGCGGCGGCGCGGCGCAACCGGCCAGGATCGCCGCGGCCAGCGCTGGCAGCAGCGCGGCCAGGGAGGGCCGGCGCGGATGGTGCGCACGCCAGGAAGCGCGAAGGAAACGGACGTCGGCGGGCAGGCGGAACATGGGCATCCTCGGGCAGGCAACCGCCCGATTGTAAGCGGTCCCGGGGGCGGCGGCCTTGCGCGGCCCGCTTGATCAGCCGACCAGCCGGCCGCGCCGCACGCGCATGCCCTTGCGCACCAGTTCGGGCGCGAGGCCCGTGAGCGCGCCCAGGGTATTGCTGCCGTTGGCGTGGCAGATCGCCACGCCGAGCGCGTCGGCCGCGTCCGAGCTGGGCCGGCCGTTCAGGCTCAGCAGGCGCATCACCATTTCCTGCACCTGCTCCTTGTTGGCGCGGCCGTAGCCGACCACCGCCACCTTGAGCTGCAGCGCGGTGTACTCGAACACCGGCAGGCCCTGGCCCACCAGCCCGCAGATCGCCGCGCCGCGCGCCTGGCCCAGCAGCAGCGTGGATTGCGGGTTGACGTTGACGAACACCTTCTCGATCGCGGCGCAGTCCGGCGCATAGGTGCGCGCCACCTCGCTGATGCCGTCGAACAGCGTCTTGAGGCGCGACGGCAGGTCGCTCTCGCCATCGCTCTTGATGGTGCCGGAGGCGATGTAGCTGAGCTTGCTGCCGTGCTTTTCGAGCACGCCGAAGCCGGTGGTGCGGAGGCCGGGGTCGATGCCGAGGATACGCATGGGATTTGGGGTGTCTGCTTGCGATCTGGCCGCGTGGCTTGGAGAGGGTGTCAGTATGACATTGCTTTGTGAGGTTGCGCCGGGGTGGTCAGGTGGGCGGCGGCTATGCCGTGTGGCTTGGTCACTCAGGATTTGCCGGCGGCGTTGGCGGTTGAACCCAACGGCCATATGACATCCCCGCTGCGCGGGGCTGCCAGTCACTTTCTTTTGTCTGAAAAGAAAGTAACCAAAGAAAGCAGACTCCTGGGCGGAGGGCCAGACCCTTGGCACGGTGCCCGTGTTTTGGTGGCGGCAGGGCGTGGATGTGGTTCTTGAGCTGGCATCTGCCGTTACCGGCTCAAGCGGCCACGACATAGCATCCCCGTGTTTTCGTGGTGGGCGCGGTGGCCCAGGGCGCGGGTGTCGGCGGGTACTCTCGTGCCGGAGCCACCGCGCCCATCACGAAACCAGCACCGTCCCTATGCCGTGTGCATGCGCCCCGGTCGCGGCAGCAGCCTGAAGGGCCTGGGCCGACGCCATCATGCAGCGCCACCACGAATCGAACACCATCCGCAATGCCGTAGGCGAGCAACCTGGTAGCGTCAGCAGTCTCATCGAAGCCAACGCCCGCACCACGAAACCACTACCAGATATAAGGTCTGAGCGCCCGGCCCCCCTGCAAGGGGTCTGCTTTCTTTGGTTACTTTCTTTTCAGACAAAAGAAAGTGACTGGCAGCCCCGCGCAGCGGGGATGTCATATGGCCGTTGGGTTCAAACGCCAACGCGGCCAAAAAAAAACCGCCCGTCGCTCAAATCAGGCCAATCAATGCCTGAAATGCCGAGTCCCAGTCAACACCATCGCGATATTCCTCTCGTCCGCGGCCGCGATCACTTCGTCGTCCCGCACCGAACCACCCGGCTGGATCACGCACGAAGCGCCCGCGTCCACCACCACGTCGAGGCCGTCGCGGAACGGGAAGAAGGCGTCCGACGCCACCGCCGAGCCGGCCAGCGTCAGGCCGGCGTTCTGCGCCTTGATGCTGGCGATGCGCGCCGAATCCACGCGGCTCATCTGGCCGGCGCCGACGCCCAGCGTCATGCCGCCGCCGCAGAACACGATGGCGTTGGACTTGACGAACTTGGCCACGCGCCAGGCGAACATCAGGTCGTCCATTTCCTTCGGGGTGGGATGGCGCTTGGTCACCACGCGCAGTTCTTCGCGCTGCACGTTCCTGGCGTCCGGGCCCTGCACCAGCAGGCCGCCGCCGACGCGCTTGAAGTCATACTGGTTCACGCCCTTGCCGAGCGGGATTTCCAGCAGGCGCACGTTCTGCTTGGCGGCGAACACCGCGCGCGCGCCGGCCGTGAACGACGGCGCGATCAGCACTTCGACGAACTGCTTGGCCACCGCCTGGGCGGCGGCTTCGTCCAGCTCGGCGTTGAAGGCGATGATGCCGCCGAAGGCCGAGGTCGAGTCGGTCTTGAAGGCCTTCTCGTAGGCTTCCAGCGCGCTGGCGCCCACCGCCACGCCGCACGGGTTGGCGTGCTTGATGATGACGCAGGCGGCGCCGTAGGCGGCGTCGAACGACTTGACGCATTCCCAGGCGGCGTCGGCGTCGGCGATGTTGTTGTACGACAGTTCCTTGCCCTGCAGCTGCGCGTAGTTGGCCAGCGCGCCGTCGAACGGCTTGAGGTCGCGGTAGAACGCGGCCGACTGGTGCGGGTTCTCGCCGTAGCGCATTTCCTGCACCTTCTCGAAGGCGAGGTTGAGCGTCTGCGGGTAGGCGCTGCGGGCCTGGTGCGACTTGTCGGCGCCGAGGCTGGTCAGGTAGTTGGTGATCGCGCCGTCGTACTGCGCGGTGTGCGCGAACACCTTGGTGGCCAGGCGGAAGTTGGTGTCGTAGCCCACGCTGTTGGCGTTGGCGCGCATTTCGGCCAGCACCGGCGCGTAGTCGGCCGGGTCCACCACCACGGTGACGTCGCGGTGGTTCTTGGCCGCCGAGCGCAGCATGGTGGGGCCGCCGATGTCGATGTTCTCGATCGCGTCCGGCAGCGTGCAGTCGTCCTTGGCCACGGTCTGCTGGAACGGATACAGGTTGACCACCAGCAGGTCGATGGTGGGGATGTCGTGCTCGGCCAGCGCCGCCATGTGCTCGGGCAGGTCGCGGCGCGCCAGGATGCCGCCATGCACCTTGGGGTGCAGCGTCTTGACGCGGCCGTCGAGCATTTCGGGGAAGCCGGTGTAGTCGGCCACTTCCGTGACCGGCAGGCCGGCTTCGGCGAGCAGCTTGGCGGTGCCGCCGGTGGAGAGCAGCGCCACGCCCAGCGCGTTGAGCTCGCGGGCAAAGTCGACGATGCCGGTCTTGTCGGATACGGAGAGGAGGGCTTGCTTGATCATGGCTGTGGGGAACGCTTCAAAGTAAACCGTGCTGCTGCAG
Organism: Cupriavidus sp. 30B13; assembly: GCF_049059565.2. Classification (NCBI taxonomy): domain Bacteria; kingdom Pseudomonadati; phylum Pseudomonadota; class Betaproteobacteria; order Burkholderiales; family Burkholderiaceae; genus Cupriavidus; species Cupriavidus sp. 30B13. The sequence goes on from NZ_CP188223.1 coordinate 841,659, forward strand.
TTTCTTGCGCAGCGTATTGCGATTGATGCCCAGGTAGGCGGCGGCGAGCGACTGGTTGCGCTCGGCGCGCGCCATCACTGCCTCCAGCAGCGGCCGTTCGACGGCCTCGAGCACCATGTTGTACATGTTCGACGGCTCTTCGCCGTCCAGGTCGCGGAAATAGGCACTCAGGCTGTCCCGAATGCACTGGTCGATAGCGTTGCGGCTCATGCGGCAAGCAACTCCCCGTTCTTGTTGTTGTTCGACTCGTTGCGGTCGTCTTGGTCTGCGCCCGGGCCGGCCGCGCCTTCGTCCACGTAGACCAGGCGGTCCGACAACAGCGCCTGCTCGTCGAAAAAGGCATTGACGGCGGCGAGCTGCGCGGTGCTGCTGTCGAGCGTGTTCATGCGGTGGCGGAACAGGTTGGCCCCGGCGAGTCCGCGCGTGTACCAGGCGATGTGCTTGCGCGCGGTGCGCACGCCGGTGAACTCGCCGTAGAAATCGTAATGGTCTTCGAGGTGCGCGTTCATGATCGCGCGGATCTCGGCCACCTCCGGCGGCGGCAGCAGCGCGCCGGTGGCGAGATAGTGCCCGATCTCGCGGAACAGCCAGGGCCGGCCCTGCGCCGCGCGGCCGATCATGATGGCGTCGGCGCCGGTCACGGCCAGCACGTGCTTCGCTTTCTGCGGCGAGTCGATGTCGCCGTTGGCGACCACCGGGATCGAGACCGACGCCTTGACCGCGGCGATGGTCTCGTACTCGGCCTCGCCCTTGTAGAGGTCGGCGCGCGTGCGGCCGTGCACGGTCAGCATGCTGATGCCGGCGTCCTGCGCGAGGTGCGCCACGCGCAGCGCGTTGCGGTTCTGGCGGTCCCAGCCGGTGCGGATCTTGAGCGTGACGGGCACGCGCGGATCGACCTCGGCCACGGCGGCGACCACCGCGCGGACGATGCGCGCCACCAGCGGCTCGTTCTGCAGCAGGGCCGAGCCGGCGGCCACGTTGCACACCTTCTTGGCCGGGCAGCCCATGTTGATGTCGATGATCTGCGCGCCGCGCTCTACGTTGTAGCGCGCCGCCTCGGCCATCATCGCCGGCTCGGCGCCGGCGATCTGCACCGCGATCGGCTCGACCTCGCCCGTGTGATTGGCGCGGCGCATGGTCTTCTCGCTCTTCCACAACTGCGCATTGGAAGCGACCATTTCCGACACCGCGTAGCCCGCGCCCAGCCGCTTGCAGAGCTGGCGGAAGGGACGGTCCGTCACGCCGGCCATGGGCGCGACGAACAGGTTGTTGCGGAGCTGGTGCGGTCCGATTTGCACGATAGAGACTGGCGCGGGCCGGCAAGGCAGCCCGCAACGAGGCAAAAATGAAAATGGCATGCCCTGCCGAAACAATGCTCGGCGGCTTCCAGGGGCATGTGCGAGGGCAGGATTTTACCGCCAAACCGGGCGGGTTGCTTAAGTTTTGAGCAAATAATCGCAAGGGCGGGGCGCGCCCGGCATGGCCCCGGGCGGCGCTACCGCCGCATCCCGTACATCATCTGCCGCGCCAGCGCGTCCTTGAGCGGCCCGATGCAGGCCAGCGCCGCCAGCGAGGCGCCGCGCGCATGCGCGGCCAGCGGGTAGGACACGCTGAACAGCCGCGGCAGCAGGTCGGTCACGCCGATGGTCACGGCGCGGTCCAGCCGCTGCTGCCGGGCGAATGCCTGCAAGGCCTGCGGGCTGCAGTCCGCGCGCAGCGCGGCGCCCAGCGCGAACGCATCGCGCAGCCCCAGGTTCAGGCCCTGGCCGGCCACCGGATGCAGCGTCTGCGCCGCATTGCCGACCGCCACCACGCGGCCGTCCACCGTCACCTGCGCGGCATGGAGCCCGAGCGGGAAGGCATGGCGCTTGCCGAGCGCGGTGAAGCGGCCCATGCGCGTGCCGAACGCCTGTTCCAGCTCGGCGAGGAATTCGGCGTCGGGCAGGGCGAGGCGGCGCGCCGCCTGTTCCGGCGGGCAGCACCACACCAGCGCGTAGCCCGGCTCGCCGTGCTGCTCTTCGTAGGGCAGCAGCGCCAGCGGGCCTTCTTCGGTAAAGCGCTCCCAGGCCCAGCCCGGCTGCGGGCGCGAGCAGATCACGTGGGCGATGATGGCGGTCTGGCCGTAGTCGCGCCGGAACACCGGGGTTCCCCGCGCGCCCTGCACGGCCTTGTCGGCCTGCTGGTGGAACAGGCCGCCCTCGGCCTGCACCGCCAGGCGCGCGGCGAAGGCGGCTGGCTGCTGCTCGTGCGCGTGGCCGCTCAGGCGGACCAGCCCGGCGGGATCGCCATGCTGCCCGATGTGGTCGATGCGGGTGTCGTAGGCGCGCACGAGGCGCGCCGCGCCGCCGGGGACGGACTGCGCGGCCGCGGCCAGCGCGCGCTCGAGCGCGCCGCACAATTCGCCGTAGCGCACCACGTAGCCGAGCGCCGGCACGGCGTAGTCGTCGCGATGCAGGCGCACATGGCCGAAGCGGCCGCGCTGCGACACGTGGATGTGTTCGATCGGCGTCACCGCGCGCGGCCAGGCGCCGATCTGCTCGAGCAACTGGCGGCTGCCGTGCGAGAGCGCGATGGCGCGCGGGTCGCGCGCCGCGCGCGCCGGCGTGGCGGCATCGATCAGCGCCACCCGCCAGGGGCTGGTGCGCAGCAGCAGGCAGGCCAGCGCCAGGCCGACCGGGCCGGCGCCGACGATGGCGATATCCGCGTCCATGGCGCCGTCAGTGCTGGCCGGGTTCATGCGTGCCGCCTGCCTCGCCGGCATCGTCCGCGGCCGGCCCGGCCTGGGCGCCGCGCTTCCACAGGTTGGCGTCGGTGCGGTGCTTGCCGGCCGCGGCGTCGCGCAGCGCGTTGTCGAGCTTGGGCTGGCTGAAGCCGGGCAGCGCCTGCAGGCGCTCCACCAGCGCGGCGTGGTTGACCGCGTTCATCGGCACCACGCAGCCTTGCGGCGCGCCCTCGGCGGCGTCGCCGACCAGGATCAGCCAGGCATTGCCGGCCCACGGTTCGCGGTCGGAGACCCGCACCACCACGCGCTCCAGCGCGTCCCACTCGACTTCCTCGCGCTGGCCGTCGGGACGGTGCACCACCACGCGGTCATCGTAGAGATTGATCACGAACGGTTGCGACGGATCGTAGCTGCGCGCGCGCGGGGCGTGGGCGCGGCTGCCGCCGGGCAGGACCTTGCGCAGCCAGCCGATCATCGCGCACCTCCCGCCTCGCTCATGAGCGCTTCGATTTCGTCGGCCTTGACCGGCACGCCGCGCGTGATCAGCTCGCAGCCGCCGGCGGTGACCACCGCGTCGTCCTCGATGCGGATGCCGATGTGCCAGAAGCGCTCGGGCACGTCCGGCGCCGGGCGCACGTAGATGCCGGGCTCCACGGTCAGCACCATGCCGGGCTCGAGCGGGCGCCACGGGCGCTCGCCTTCGGCCGGCGCGGCGCCCGGCACGCGGTATTCGCCGACGTCGTGCACGTCCATGCCCATCCAGTGGCCGGTGCGGTGCATGTAGAACTGACGGTAGGCGCCGCTGGCCAGCACGTCGTCGACGCTGCCGCAGCGGCCGGCGTCGAGCAGGCCGGTGTCGAGCATGCCCTGCGCCAGCACGCGCGTGGCGGCATCATGCGGGACGTTGTAGGGCACGCCGGGGCGGGTCTCGGCGATGGCGGCTTCCTGCGCGGCCAGCACCAGGTCGTAGAGCTCGCGCTGGGCCGGCGAGAAGCGGCCCGAGACCGGGAAGGTGCGGGTGATGTCCGAGGCATAGCCGTCGAGCTCGCAGCCGGCGTCGATCAGGCACAGGTCGCCGTCGCGCAGCTCGGCAGGGCCGGCGCGGTAATGCAGCACGCACGCATTGGCGCCGGTGGCGACGATCGAGTTGTAGGCCACGCCTTGCGCGCCCTGGCGGCGGAATTCGTAGAGCAGCTCGGCTTCGAGGTGGTATTCGCGCAAGCCCTGGCGCGAGGCGCGCATGGCGCGCACGTGCGCCTGCGCCGAGATCTCGCCGGCGCGGCGCATCACCGCGAGCTCGCTGGCATCCTTGAACAGGCGCATCTCGTCGAGGATGGTGCGGATGTCGAGCGCCGTCGCCGGCGCGGTCACGCCGGCGCGGCCCTGCATGCGCACGGCGTCGAGCCAGCGGCGCACCTGCATGTCGGTGCGGGCGGCGGCGGCCAGCGGGTAGGCCACCACGGCGTGGTTGGCCAGCAGCGGCGGCAGCAGCGCGTCGATCTCCTCGACCGAGTGCGCCTCGTCGAAGCCGAAGGCGGCCTGCGCGCCCTGCGGGCCGTAGCGGAACCCGTCCCAGATCTCGCGCTCTTCGTGCTTGGGGCGGCAGAACAGGATGCTGCGCTGCGGCCCGGAGGCCGGCGCCACCAGCACCAGCACCGCTTCCGGCTCGGTGAAGCCGGTCAGGTAATAGAAGTAGCTGTCGTGGCGATAGGGATAGTCGCTGTCGCGGTTGCGGATGGCTTCCGGGGCGGTGGGCAGGATCGCCACGCCGCCGCCGGCGGCGCGCAGCTGCTGCAGCACGCGGGCGCGGCGGTCATGACAGGCGGAAAGAAGGGCGGGGTCGGGAGCGGTCATGTGTGTGGCCACGTGGATGTTTGGGGGAAACAGGCTCGATTCTACGCCGCCGCTATCGGCGGGTCAGCGCGGCGGCACCGGCGCCGCGCCGGTCGCGGCGCGCAGGGCGGCGTCCAGGCTGGCGAGCTGGGCCGGGGTGCCGACGTTTTCCCAGGCGCCGTCGAAGCGCTCGCCGCTGGCCAGGCCGGCGGCCACGGCGGCGCGGTAGTACGGCGTCATGGCGACCTTCCGGCCGGGCTCGATGGCGGTAAACAGGCGTGTGTCGTACAGGCCGATATTGCCGAAGGTCAGGCTGGGCGCGCCGGGCGCGCCGGCGGGATGCAGCACGCCATCGGCGCCGAGCGCGAAGTCGCCGCCGGGATGGAACGGCGGGTTGGGCACCATCACCAGGTGCATGCGGGGCTCGGGCGCGCCGGCCATGGCGCGCGCGCGCGGCAGCAGGGCGCGATAGTCGAAGTCGGTGAAGATGTCGCCCGACACCGCCAGGAAGATGTCGCCGCGCGCCGGCGCCGCGCTCAGCAGCGGCAAGGCCCGGGCGATGCCGCCGGCGGTTTCCAGCGCGCTGGCCTCGGCCGAGTAGGCCAGGCGCGCGCCGAAGCGGCTGCCGTCGCCGAGCGCGTCCTCGATCTGCTGTCCCAGCCAGGCGTGGTTGATGACGATGTCGGTGAAGCCGGCGCGCGCCAGCGCCTCGATCTGCCAGACGATCAGCGGCTTGCCGCCGGCCGGCAGCAGCGGCTTGGGGCAGGCGTCGGTCAGCGGGCGCATGCGGTCGCCGCGCCCGGCGGCGAAGATCATGGCTTTCAAGGCAGGCTCCGGTGCTGTCACGGATGTGCGCGCGGATGGGTTCGCGGGGGCATTCACGGGGGCATTCACGGCTACGCTGGCATTCATTGCGGGAGCCGGTGCAGCCACCAGGTCAGCCCGATCAGCGTGGCCATGCCGCCGGCGATGGTCCAGCCGACACTGCGCGTGCGCGCGGCAACCACGATGGCCACCAGGCCGGCCAGCAGCCGCGCATTGTCCAGGGCCAGCGCGAGCTGCCCGTCGCGCATCAGCAGGTCGGGCGCGATCAGCGCCGACAGCATGGCCGCCGGCACGAATTGCAGCGCGGTGCGGAACCACGACGGCAGCCGCACCCGGCCCTCCACGGCGATGAAGGACAGGCGGATCAGAAAAGTGGCGAGGCCGGCGCCAAGGAACACCAGCAGCAAGGTCATCTGGTTCATGGGACACCCCTCATGCGGCCGGCTCCGTGGCGCCGCGCCCGGGCTCGCCGCGGTGATTGCGGCCATTGCGGCCATTGCCGCCGCGCAGCAGCATGCCGGCGGCGATGCCGCCCAGCGCCGCCACCATCAGGCCCAGCTTGTGCGGCATGCCGAAGCAGGCCACCGCCAGCGCGCTGGCCACCAGCGCCGCGGCGGCGTGCGAGCGGTGCCTGATGCCGGGCACGATGATGGCGATGAAGGTCAGCGGCAGGAAGAAATCGAGCGGCCAGTCGCGCGGCACCTGCGTGCCGACCAGCACGCCGGCCAGCGTCGAGACCTGCCAGCTTGCCCACAGCGAGAAGCCCGCGCCGAAGAAGAACCAGTGGCGGTAGCGCCGGTGCGCGCCGTCGTCGGCCAGGCGGCGCGTCATGGCGGCGAACGCCTCGTCGGTCAGCAGGTAGGCCACCAGCGCCTTCCAGCGGCGCGGCAGGTGGGCCAGCGCCGGGGCGACGGTGGCCGAGTAGAGCGCATGGCGCAGGTTGACCATGGCCACCGTGACGGCGATCAGCATGGCGGGCGTGCCGGCCGCCCACAGCTGCGTGAGGATCATCTGCGAGGCGCCCCCGAACACGATCGCGCTCATGGCGCAGGCCAGCCATGCCGGCATGCCGGCGTTCACCGCCAGCACGCCGTAGATCAGGCCGAACGGCACCACGCCGAGCAGCATGGGCGCCAGCGCCCGCACGCCGGCCCACCATTCGCCGCCGCGGGTGATGACGGGCACGGCGGCGGGCGCGCCTTGCGCGGCGGCCATCAGAAGGTGTAGCCGACCGGGCGCTCGACGCCGTCGAGGGCGTCGAACAGGCGTACCAGCTTGCGCAGCTCGTTGTAGCGGCCGGCCACCTGGCGCGCGTACTTCAGCACCAGCGGCAGGTTGGCCAGGTAGCCGTCCTTGCCGTCGCGATGGTACAGGCGGGCGAAGATGCCGAGCACCTTGAGGTGGCGCTGCAGGCCCATCCATTCGAAGTCGCGGTAGAAGTCGCCGAAATCGGCGGCCACCGGCAGGCCGGCCTTGCGGGCGCGCTCCCAGTAGCGGATCAGCCAGTCGAGCTGCTCTTCTTCTTCCCACTCGATATAGGCATCGCGCCACAGCGAGACCGCATCGTAGGTGATGGGGCCGATCACCGCGTCCTGGAAGTCCAGGATGCCGGGATTGCCTTCGCCGTCGAGGACCATCAGGTTGCGCGAGTGGTAGTCGCGGTGCACGTAGACCTGCGCCTGCGCGAGGTTGTTGGCCAGCAGCGCCTGCATCACCTCGGCCAGCCCTTCCTGCTGTGCCGCGGTGAGCGTGGCGCCGAGATGCCTGGCCACGTACCACGCGGGGAACAGGTCGAGTTCGCGCTGCAGCAGCGCCTGGTCGTAGGCGGGCAGCGTGCCGGGGCGGGTGGCCGCCTGGATGCGCACCAGCGCCGCGGCGGCGTCGCCGTAGAGCTGCCGCGCGCTGGCGGCGTCGAGCCGGGACAGGTAGGTGGTGTTGCCCAGGTCGCTCAGCAGCAGGAAGCCTTGCTCCAGGTCCTGCGCCAGCACCTTGGGCACGGTCACGCCGGCGGCGCCGAACAGGGCCGCCACATGGATGAACGGACGGCAGTCTTCCTGCGCGGGCGGCGCATCCATCACGATCACGCTCGGATGGGCCGGGTTGCCGGTGCGGGCGCGGAAGTAGCGGCGGAAGCTGGCGTCGGCCGATGCCGGCACGCACGAGGCGGGGTCGATGGACCAGGCCGGGCCGAGGCCGGACACCCAGAGTTTGAGCTGGTCGAGACGTGGGTCGAGAAGATGCGCTGCCATGCCGGAAAGGGAGAATACGATGCCCCGTATAATACCCGACCAGCACCGGGCCCCGGGGCGGCCCCAGGCGGGCTTCCCTTGCCCTGAAAGCCTGCTCCGGCGGCGGTTGGCGGCCACTGGACCGCCGTCGCCGCTCTGACCCACGACCCGCTCGCATGACCGAACAACGACGATCACCGAACCAGAAGGCAAGCAAGACATCGGCGCGACTGCCCGGCAGCGCTCTGCGCCCGCTCGTGTTGGCCATGGCCGGCTGGTCGGTTTGCGCGCAGGCGCAGACGGTGGGGTCGGCCATCCCGGACCTGCCGGTCGCCGAGCCCGCCGCCGAGCAGGTGCCGGAGGTGCCGCCGGTCTCCGGCGAACTGGTGCCGCGCCTGGCCGAGCCGGGCGGCACCAAGGCCCAGCCGGCGGCCCCCGACGAGAACCCGCCCACGTTCGTCTCGGGCGACCGCATGAACGGCTATAACCAGCGCGGCGTGGAGCTCGAGGGCAATGCCGAGCTGCGCCGCGGGGGCGGCGTGGTCAAGGGCGACAAGCTCACCTACGACCAGGACAGCGACGAGGCCTTCGTGCACGGCAATGCGCGCGTGGCGCGCAGCGGCTCGCTCGCGGTGGGCCCGGAAGCCCGGCTCAAGGTCGAGGCCAACGAAGGCTACATGCTGTCGCCGGACTATTACTTCCGGCAGACCGGCGGCTCCGGCAAGGCCGAGCGCATCGATTTCCTCGACAAGAACCTCAGCACGATCCAGCACGCCACCTACACCACCTGTTCGCCGGACAACGCGGACTGGTATTTCAGCGCGCGCCAGCTCGACATCGACAACGACCGCGAGGTCGGCACCGCCTACGGCGGCGTGCTGCGCTTCTTCGACGTGCCGATCCTGGCCGCGCCGGTGCTCAGCTTCCCGCTCAACAGCGACCGCCACAGCGGTTTCCTGCCGCCGCTGTTCGGCTACAGCTCGACGTCCGGCCTGGACCTGACGGCGCCGTACTATTTCAATATCGCGCCCAACCGCGACCTCACGGTCTTTCCGCGCGTGGTGAGCTCGCGCGGCTTCCAGCTGGGCGAGGACTACCGCTATGTCGGCAACGGCTACAGCGGGCGCATCCGCGGCGAATTCCTGCCGGACGACCAGAAGACCAAGACCAACCGGTGGTCGTACTCGATCCAGCATTCGCAGACGATCGCCACCGGCCTGGCCGCGTATGTGAACGTCAACAAGGTTTCGGACGCGCAGTATCCGAACGACCTGAGCCGCTCGGTGGTGCAGGCCACGCAGCTGCAGTATGTCCAGGAAGGGGGCATTACCTACAACTGGCAGGATTTCTCGCTGCTGGCGCGCGTGCAGAAGTTCCAGACGCTGCCGCCGAGCGGGGCTTCCTACGAGCGCGTGCCGCAGTTGAACGGCAGGTACACGCGCTATGACCTGGGCGGCTTCGACATCCAGGTGGAGACCGACTTCAGCCGCTTCCGCATCCCGGTGTCGGCCGGCAGCGCGCAGCAGCCCGAAGGCGACCGCCTCTTCATCCAGCCGTCGATCAGCTACCCGATCGTGCGGCCCGGCTGGTTCGTCACGCCCAAGGTGTCGTTCAACGCCACCCAGTACCAGATGGAGCCCGGCACGACCGCGCCGGGCACGCCCAACACGCTGAACCGGACCGTGCCGACCTTCAGCGTGGACTCCGGCATGACCTTCGAGCGCGACGCGCCGACCGTGAGCCGGCTGTTCGGCGTCAACTACGTGCAGACGCTGGAGCCGCGCCTGTTCTACGTCTACACGCCGTTCCGCGACCAGAGCCTGTTCCCGCTGTTCGATACGGTGCAGTCGGACTTCGGCTACGGCCAGATCTTCAGCGAGAACCCGTTTACCGGCTATGACCGCATCGCCGACAACAACAAGATCACCGCCGGCGTGACCACGCGCCTGATCGAAGCGGGCACCGGGATCGAGCGTTTCCGCGGTACCATCGCGCAGCGTTTCGACCTGACCGGCCAGCGCGTGCAGATCAGCGGCACGGACCCGGTCGGCAAGGCCGGCTATTCCGACCTGCTGGCGGCGGCCACGGTCCAGCTGTTCCGGGGCTATTATCTCGATACCGGGGTGCAGTACAACCCGGACAGCAACCGTGTGATTTATTCGAATATCGCCTTCTCGTGGCGCCCCGAGGCACGCAAGACCTTCAACATCGGCTACCGCTACCGCCGGCCGACCTCGGTGACCGACGATACCGCCATCGACCAGCTCGAACTGTCGAGCCAGTGGCCGCTCACCCAGCGCACCTACGGCATCGGCCGGGTGGCGTTCGACATGAGCGCGAGCCAGCTCGTCGATGCGCTGGCCGGCGTCGAATATGCGGCGGACTGCTGGGTCGGACGTGTGGTCTACCAGCGTTTCCGCAACACCACGAACGGCTACACCGGACGGATCTTCCTCCAGGTGGAGTTCCGCGGGCTGTCCAAGATCGGCTCCAACCCGCTGGATATACTGCGGCTGAACGTGCCGGGTTATGAGCCCGTCACCGCCAGCCCGGTGATTCCATCCCAGCTCGACCATTACGAATGACGGACCATGATGAAACGTCAAGAAAGCAACGCGTTCTCCAACCTGCCGTCCGGCCTGACCGGCTGGCATAGCCTGCTGCTGAGCGTGCTGCTGGCCGCTTTCGCGCTGCCCGCCGCGGCGCAGCTCAAGGCACCCGGCGCGCAGCGCGCCACCGGCATCTTCATGCCCCAGGCGGGCGCCGGCAGCGCCCCTTCGCCGAGCCAGCCGGCCCTGGGCGTGACGCAGCCCGGCGCCAGCGCCCAGCGTTCGCAACTGGTGGACGAGGTGGTGGCGATCGTCGACAGCAGCGTGATCACCCGGCGCGAGCTGCTGGATCGCGCCGACGAGATCGAAGGGCAGCTGCGCGCGGCCAACCGGCCGGTGCCGGCGCGCGCCGACCTGCTGGGCGAGGTGCTCGAGCGCCTGGTCATGGAGCGCGTGCAGACGCAGGCCGCGCAGGAAGCGGGCATCAAGGTGACCGACCAGGAAGTCGACCGCGCGGTCGAGTCGGTGGCGCAGCAGAACCGCATGAGCGTGACCGACCTGCGCTCGCAGGTCGAGCGCAGCGGCATGACCTGGACCAAGTACCGCGACGAACTGCGCAAGCAGGTGCAGGTGATCCGCCTGCGCGAGCGCGAAGTGGATTCCAAGGTCCAGGTCTACGACGGCGAGATCGACAACTACCTCGCCGCGCGCGGCGGCCAGGGCGCCGCCGCCAGCGGCCCCACCGAATACAACGTCGCCCAGATCCTGGTGCGCGTGCCGGAAGACGCTTCGGACGCCCAGAAGGCCGCGCTGCGCGCCAAGGCGGAGGACCTGCTCAAGCAGGTCCAGGGCGGCGCGGACTTCGCCCAGCTGGCGAAAGCCTCCGACGCCCCGGAAGCGGCCCAGAGCGGCTCGCTCGGCTTTCGCGAGATCGGCCGCCTGCCGGCGCTGTTCGCCAACGCGGTGCTCGACCTCCAGGTGGGCGCGGTGGCGCCGCAGGTGATCGAGAGCGCCAACGGCTTCCACGTGCTCAAGCTGGTGGCCAAGCGCACCGCGCCGGCCGCGGCGCCGAGCCCGGCGGCCAGCGAGCGCATCGCCCAGACCCAGGTGCGCCATATCCTCATCCGTACCGGCCCCAACATGCCGGAGGCCGAGGCGCGCCGCCAGCTGTCCACCCTGCGCGACCGCATCACCCACGGCGGCGACTTCGCCGACGCCGCGCGCCGCTTTTCCCAGGACGGCTCCGCCTCCAACGGCGGCGACCTTGGCTGGGTGTCGCCGGGCGAACTGGTGCCCGAGTTCGAGCAGGCCATGGGCCGGCTGCGCCCGGGCGAGATTTCCGAGCCGGTGGTCAGCCAGTTCGGCGTGCACCTGATCCAGGTTCTCAACCGCCGCGAAACCGAGATCACCCCGGAAAAGCAGCGCGATTTCGCCCGTGCCGAACTGCGCGAGCAGAAGATCCGCGCGGCTTATGAAGATTGGCAGCGCCAGCTGCGCCAGGCGGCCTACGTGGAATACCGCGTCAACCGCCAGCGCTCCGAGAATTGACGGACCGCAGCGCCGCGCGCATCGCCGCCCCCATCGACCCCATGCCCGAGCCGCTCGCGCTAGCCATCACCACCGGGGAACCTGCCGGCATCGGCCCCGACATCACCGTGGGCGCCCTGCTGCAGATGGCCGGCGAGTATCCGCAGGTGCGCTTCCACGTGATCGGCGACGCGCGCCTGCTGGCCGCGCGCGCCGCCGCGCTCGGCGTGGCGCAGGCGTGGGCCCGCCGGCTGGCGGACGGCAGCGTGGCGAGCGCAGACATCGCCCTGTCGGTGCCATGCCAGGCCGGCCGGCTCGACGCCCGCAACGGCGACTATGTGCTGGCCCTGCTGGACCATGCCATCGACGGCTGCATGCCCGGCGCGGACGGCGCCGCGCGCTATGCCGGCATGGTCACGGCGCCGGTGCAGAAGAGCACCATCAACGATGCCGGGGTGCCGTTCACCGGCCATACCGAATACCTCGCCGAACGCGCCGGCGTGCCGCGCGTGGTGATGATGCTGGCCGGACCGCAGCCGGCGCACGCCAACGCCGTGCTGCGCGTGGCGCTGGCCACCACCCACCTGCCGCTGCGCGCGGTGCCCGATGCGCTAGACGTGCCCATGCTGGTGCAGACGCTGGCCATCGTCGACGCCGACCTGCGCCGCCACTTCGGCATCGAGCGCCCGCGCATCCTGGTGACCGGGCTCAATCCCCACGCCGGCGAGAGCGGCCACATGGGCCGCGAAGAGATCGACGTCATCATCCCCGCGCTGGCCGAGGCCACCGATGCCGGCATCGACGCGCGCGGGCCCTATCCGGCCGACACGCTGTTCCAGCCGCGCCATCTCGACGGCGCCGACTGCGTGCTGGCGATGTACCACGACCAGGGGCTGGCGCCCCTCAAGTACGGCACCTTCGGGCACGGCGTCAACATCACGCTGGGCCTGCCCTTCATCCGCACGTCGGTCGACCACGGCACGGCGCTCGACCTGGCCGCCAGCGGCCGCGCCGAGCACGGCAGCATGATCGAGGCGATCCGCAATGCCATCGTCATGGCCGGACACGCGGCCGGCCGCCCGCGCGCCGTGCCGGCGGCAACCCGCTGAGGCCCGACCGGAGCCGACGAGAGAGCTATGCGTTCCAACGTACACCAGGGCCATGTGGCCCGCAAACGATTCGGGCAGAACTTCCTGGTCGATGACGGCATCATCCACGGCATCGTCAGTGCCATCGACCCGCAGCCGGGCGACACCCTGGTCGAGATCGGGCCGGGCCTCGGCGCGCTGACCCAGCCGCTGCTCGAGCGCCTGCCGCAGATGCAGGTGGTCGAGCTGGACCGCGACCTGGTCGAGCGCCTGCGCCGCCGCTACGGCGAGCGCCTGGCCATCCACGCCGGCGACGCGCTGGCCTTCGACTTCGGCAAGCTGCACGAAGCCGGCAAGCCGCTGCGCATCGTCGGCAACCTGCCGTACAACATCTCGAGCCCGCTGCTGTTCCACCTCGCCGCCTTCGCCGACCTCGTGCGCGACCAGCATTTCATGCTGCAGAAGGAAGTGGTGGAGCGCATGGTGGCCGAGCCCGGCAGCAAGGCCTTCGGGCGGCTGTCGATCATGCTGCAGGTGCGCTACCACATGGAGCATGTGCTGGACGTGCCGCCGGCCTCGTTCAACCCGCCGCCCAAGGTCGATTCCGCCGTGGTGCGCATGATCCCGTGGCCGCGCCAGGCGGACGGCCAGCTGCGCTCGCCGTACCCGGCCTGCGACCTGACCGTGCTGGGCGACGTGGTCGCCGCGGCGTTCTCGCAACGGCGCAAGGTGCTGCGCAACACGCTGTCGATGCTGCGCGACCAGGTCGATTTCGATGCGCTGGGCTTCGACCTGAGCCGGCGTGCCGAGGAAGTGCCGGTGGCCGACTATGTCGGGCTGGCGCGCCAGCTCGAGCTGCCTGCCGCGTGAGGCCCGCGGCATCGACCGACAATCGACCGATCTAGCGACCGACATAGCTACCGATACATCCACCGATCCCGACTTCGGCCGCCGCGGCGCCGCCGGCAGGCGCATCTTCCCGCCGGACCGCTGCGCGGCGCCACCACTTCCAAGGAAATGCCATGACTAGCGAAACGCAGGCGCCCACGCGCAAGGTCATCCTCACCGGCGACCGTCCCACCGGCCAGCTCCACCTCGGCCACTACGTCGGCTCGCTCAAGAGCCGCGTGGCGCTGCAGGATTCCCACCAGCAATACCTGCTGCTGGCCGACACCCAGGCCATGACCGACAACGCGCACGATCCCGACAAGGTGCGGCGCAACGTGCTGGAAGTGGCGCTGGACTACCTGGCAGTCGGCATCGATCCGGCCAAGACCACCATCACGGTGCAGTCGCACCTGCCGGCGCTGGCGGAACTGACGCTGATGTACCTGAACTTCGTCACGGTGGCCCGCCTCGAGCGCAACCCGACCATCAAGGAAGAGATCCAGGCGCGCGGCTTCGGGCGCGACATTCCGGCCGGCTTCCTGTGCTACCCGGCCGCGCAGGCCGCCGACATCACCGGCTTCAAGGCCGAGGTGGTGCCGGTGGGCGAGGACCAGGCGCCGCTGATCGAGCAGACCAACGAGATCGTGCGCCGCATCAACCACCAGGTCGGCCGCGACGTGCTGCCCGAAGCCACGGCGCTGATCCCGCGCTTCGGCCGCCTGCCCGGCGTCGACGGCAAGGCCAAGATGAGCAAGTCGCAAGGCAACGCGATCCCGCTCGCGGCCACGCCCGAGCAGATCAAGGAAGCGGTCATGCGCATGTACACGGATCCGAACCACCTCAAGGTGTCCGATCCGGGCCAGGTGGAAGGCAACGTCGTGTTCACCTACCTCGACGCCTTCGACGAGGCGGTGGACGAAGTGGCGGAGCTGAAGGAACACTATCGCCGCGGCGGCCTCGGCGACATGGTGCTCAAGCGCCGGCTCGAGGGCGTGCTGCAGGCGCTGCTGGCGCCGATCCGCGAGCGCCGCGAAGCGCTCGCCAGGGACCCGCAGCACGTGTTCGACATCCTGCGCCACGGCACCGAGCAGGCGCGCGGCATCACCCAGCGCACGCTCGACGAGGTGCGCGACGCGCTCGGGACGTTCCGCTTCTGAGCGGGGCCCGGCGCGCCGCCTCAGGCGCGCCGGTTCACCAGCACGATACCGGCCAGCACCAGCACCGCCGCCGCCGCGAAGCGGATGCCCACCGCATCGTGCATCAGCACCACGCCGAACGCCACGCCGAACAGCGGCGTCAGGAACGAGAACACCGACAGGCGCGAGGCCAGGTACTGGCGCAGCAGCCAGAACCACGTCAGGTAGCTGGCGAAGGCGATCAGCACCGATTGATAGAACAGGCTCGCCAGCACCAGCCCGTCCACCCGGGCCTGCTGGTGCTGGCCGGCGCCCAGCGCCATCGCCAGCAGCATCACCGCCGACACCGCCAGCTGGTAGAGCAGGGTCTTGCTCGGCGCCGCCGCGGCCAGCCTGCTGGCGCGCACCACCACCGTGGTGGCCGCCCACAGGAAACCCGCCAGGATGCCGAGCGCATCGCCGGCCAGGGTGCTGCCGCCATGCGCGGCCGGCGCCGCGATGCCGTCGGCGAACGCCAGCGCCATGCCGCAGAAGGCCAGTCCCACGCCAAGCCATTGCCCGCGGCGCAGCCGCTCGCCGGGCACCGCCACATGCAGGCCGAGCGCCGTGAAGATCGGCGCCGTGTAGAGGAACACCGCCATGCGCGAAGCCGTGGTGTGGCCCAGCCCGACGAAGATGCAGAAAAACTCGCTGCCGAACAGCAGGCCTGCGACCAGCCCCGGCCCCAGCGTGCCGTCGCGCGTCCACAGCGGCACCCGGCGCCACGCGGCGAAGCCGAACACCAGCAAGGCCGCCACCGCCGAACGCACGCCCGCCTGCAGCACCGCGCCCATCAGCGGCGCGGTCACCTTGATCACCACCTGCTGCAGTCCCCAGACCAGGCACAGCAGCACCATCAGGCCGACGGCGGTGCCGTCCAGCGGACGGCGGCTCGGGCTCGGCGCGCTCACCTCAGGGGCGGGCCGCGTCGCGCGTGGAGTGGCGCTCGATCAGCTCGATCTTGTAGCCGTCCGGGTCTTCCACGAAGGCAATCACCGTGGTGCCGCCCTTGACCGGGCCAGCCTCGCGCGTGACCTTGCCGCCGGCCGCGCGGATGCGCTCGCAGGCAGCCGCCGCGTCGTCGGTCTCCAGCGCGACATGGCCGTAGGCCGTGCCCATCTCGTACTTGTCGACGCCGTAGTTATAGGTCAGCTCCAGCACGGCCGTCTCGGACTCGGGGCCGTAGCCGACGAAGGCCAGGCGGTACTTGTATTCGGGGTTGTCGCTCTGGCGCAGCAGCTGCATGCCGAGGATGCGGGTATAGAAGTCGATCGAGCGCTGGAGGTCGCCGACGCGGAGCATGGTGTGGAGGAGACGCATTTTTGGGGGTTTGTTGGTGGGGGAGAGGGCGTATTTTAAACGGGTTAGGGGGAGGGGGTTTGCTGGGGGTACAAAAGAACGAAACCCCATGGGCACCACGCTAGAGATTTTTATTACCGTCCTCCCCAGCCAGTAATTTCCGGGGAATTCGAGCGCTGCCCATTCTTGCTTCCAGGAATCACACGGTGTGATTTCTGGTGGATCCTCGTTGTCTTCCCCGTTCGCCCTACCTGCGCGGGGCCGAGGCGGCACGCGGTACCACCTGCGGTTCACGGCCCACGAAGATGCGCGACGGCAGCACAAAGCCCCGCAGTGCCAGCATCTCCAGCGGTCCCTGGCCGACTTCGGTACGCATCTGATAGCGGATCGGATAGGCCATCTCTGTTTGCGGTGGCAGCCTCGCGGCACGCTCCGTCAGGCTGTCAGCGTCGGCAGCGGTCGGCTCAAGCTCGCTGATTGTCGGCCCCTTGGTGTCGGGCGTGCCTCGCCAGGTCAATTGATAGACGGCGCTGTCCAGCGGCTCGACGTGCGCGCGCTCCAGCATCCGCACGAAGCCAAAGCGGCCGCCGAACTCATAGCTCTTGTTGGTGCCAGCCTTCTCGGTCTGCCATTGCAGCCGCGTGCCCAGATCCTGCAGATTGTTGGCCGGCCAGTTCATCGCCTGCCAGGTCTCGCGCTGGTTGTAGTAGTGCAGCTTCTGGCCATCGACGGTCAGCAGCGTGTCGGTCAGGCCCGGTGTCGGGATTGGCTTGAACTCGAACCGGTACTGCGGCTCGCCTTGCGCCAGCAGGCGGGTGGCGATGCGCTGCAGGGCATTGACCGCCTTGAGGAAGGCCGGATCGAAGGCCAGCGCCTGGCCGCCGGTAGCTGCTGGCACCCATTGATCGCCCTGCAGTTCCAGCACGCCGGCCAACTGCGTGCCGAGAAACGCCCCGATCACGCCGGTCTGCGGGCGCAGGAAGCGCGCCAGTTCCGGCAACGAGGCATCGTTGGCGCTGTCGGCGAACGGATAGCGCCCGGCGAACGATTTGCCCCAGGCCATGGCAATGCCCTGCCGCCAGGCGTCGTTCAGGCTCGCCTGCGCGGGTTGCAGCACGGTTTGCGTGGCCTGCGCGATCGGGCGCACGAACAACGTCTCG
Source organism: Cupriavidus sp. 30B13 (assembly GCF_049059565.2). Taxonomy (NCBI): domain Bacteria; kingdom Pseudomonadati; phylum Pseudomonadota; class Betaproteobacteria; order Burkholderiales; family Burkholderiaceae; genus Cupriavidus; species Cupriavidus sp. 30B13. The sequence goes on from NZ_CP188223.1 coordinate 858,953, forward strand.
CCCATGCCCGCCCACTGGTTGCCCAGGCTCGCGGCGATCAGTTGCGCATAGGCCTGGGTGTCGGCCAGCTCCGAACCCTTGCCCTGAAAGAGCGCCTGCGCCATCTGCCGGGCCTGCGCGTCGGCATCGGCGCTGTTGCTGACCTGCTGCAAGCGCAGGCGCAGCGCCGTCGCGCGGTCGAGAAAACGTTGCAGGCTCAGGTCGCTGCTGCTGCCCGCATTGGCGGCCTGGCCTTGTCCCACCAGCCGCAGCACCGGCCCGAAGGCGGCGCCCAGCGGCCCCGCCGCGTCCGGCTTGATCGCCTCGGGTCCCGCCGCCTTCTTGCCCAGCAAATCCTGGGCCTTGGCCACCAGCGTGTCCGACAGCGAATCCCTGTGCGCGCCGGCGCCGCCCTGGTACTCGAGCGACTTCATCAGCGCGATCACCGGCGACTGGCGCGCATCGGCCATCAGCTTGAGCTGATCGATGGCGGCCGGCAGCGTGGGGGCGGGCTCCCATTGCAGGCTGTTCATGAAGCCCTGCCAGCGGTCTGCATAATCGGCAAAGTACCGCTCGCCCAGCGCAGCCTGCAGGACCTCGGCGGAGCGGCCTTCCGTCGACGATGCCTGGGCCTTGCCGCCGGTCAGCACCCAGTCGCTGGCGACCTCGCTGCGCCTGGCGGCGGCCTCGATCGCGGGAGCGACATAGCCCTCGTAGGCCTGGCGCGTGAAGATGCCGGGCACGATCGCGGTGGCGCGCACCAGCCCGCGGGGATCGGCGCCGGCCGTCAGCGAGACCAGGGTGGCGTCCGGATACTTGTTGCCGCCGTTGTTCGCGAAGGCGTTGAGGATGCCCTGGTAGATGGTGTCCTCGGCGTTGCGCTCCCCGATCACCGCCAGCAGCGTCTGGCGAGCGCCGGCCACCAGCTCCGGGCGGGGTTCGATGCGCCAGTCCGGGTTCGCCTTGAGGTGCTGCGCATAGAACCTGAGCAGGCGTTCGGCGAGGTCCTGCCGCTCGCCCGGCGTGATGCGGGCATCGGTGGACCAGTGTCGTACCAGTCGGGGAGCCAGGAAGGCCGGCTCGGCACGCTCGGGGGTGGCCAGCATCAGGTAGGTCTTGAGTCCTTCGTGGCCGCCCAGCGCCCAGCGGCTGGTCTGCTCATCCAGCGCGTCGGTGCGCATCTGCGCGAGGTCCACCAGCGCCGCCTCGAGGTCCTGCTGGACCGGCGTCGCCAGCAAGCGGCGGCTGGCCTGCGCGTAGGGCTTCCACAGCGCGGCCAGCACCTCACGGTCGCGGTTCAACCCGAAGCGGGCCGCGAGCGGCGCGTGATGCCGGGTGCGGTATTCGTAACGCTCGATCTGCTGCTGCAGGGCAAGCAGTGCGCGCAGGCGTTCGGCGGCATTGGGGGCCGATTGGATGCCGGTCACGGCCCGCCCGGCGACATGCATGTCGCGGCCATTCAGTACGCCAGACACCAGCATGCCGGCACTCCACAGGCCGATGGCCGTCAACGCCAGAGTGGAGAACACCGTGACCGGGTGCCAGCCGATTCGGCGGCCGCGCTGGCGGCGAGCGGCCTCGCCCAGATACTGCCAGAGGGGCAGGCCGGCGCTGGCCTCGTCGTCCGCCTCGGCGACAGCCGGGCCAGGATACGGCGCGAACACGATGCCGCTGAGCGGGAGGTGTCGGCGCTGGTTGCCATGCATTGCTGCGACCCAGCCGGCCAGCGCGGGGCCTCGCGTATCGAGCCGCTGGGACAACGTCCCCATATAGCTGTCGTGGCCGTTCTGGATCAGTTGCTCCACGCTGCGGTCCACGAGTTGGTCGCGCAGAGACTGCAGCGCGTTGCCGATGGCGGTGGCGTCCGCACCGCGCGGCAACTCGCATCCGATCACCGGTGTATCGCGGTTGGTGATCACATCCGTCTGGGCGACATCGAGCAGATAGACCGGGGCAGACCAGTGCAATACCTCGGCGATGCGAGCCAGGCGGAGACCATAGGGCAGGGTACTCCCGCGTGGCTTGGGCAATTGGGCCTCGCCGTCGGTCACGAGGACCACGGCATCGACCGGGCGGCGCCGGCGCAGTTTGTAGAGTTGCCGGAGCCTGGTGGCATCCGGCTGGCCGCTCTCATCCGTCCTGCTCCACAGCAGCACCGCGTCAGGGGTGATCAGCCAGCCTGGCTCGGCAAGATCAGGAAGGAATTTGGCAATGGCATGGTCATCGCCGGTTAGAAGTAGCCAAGGTTGGCGATAGTGCCAGCGAAGACCATATTGCTGCCTCCCTGTCTGACGAAATCGCACCAAAGGGTCCAATGTCACATTCGTTCGACCATCGACGGCAACAATGCTCGCTTGCGTTGTACCAACCATCTCCGACGTTCGGGATCCCAGCCACCTTCTCAGCCCATTCAGTGCGTCCCACCAGCGGCTCACGCGATCAAGCGATGCGAGAATGGCTAGCACGAGCGTGCCAACAGCCACCGCCGATAGCCAATAGCTTCGCGCTTCAGGCGTCTTGATGCCTATGGACTCACCCCATAGCCAGACGGCACCGGCAATCAACAGGGCAAGAACGAGTATCGAGACCAGGTCGATCCGCAGCTTCTTCATTGTTTGGCGAATATCCTCATGCTCGCGTATCGAGCCTATCTGGAATGGTCGACGTGAACGTCACCTGTCCTGTGAACCTAGACATCCATATACGATGAGCGCTGTGACGGCATCAGCCGCGGACTCGGCTCACAGCCACAGACACAAAGGTCATCGCTCAAAGCCGCTTGTCGCGCGTCAGGCCCCGTCATCACCAATCGCGGACCAACGCAAACGATCCGCCCCATCGTCTTGCAGACTGGACACCACACCAGATCATTCTCATAGGCCTGCTCACGGCCGCCCAGCATGTCTCCACCGTCACCGCCCACAACGACTCCACCCAGCGTGGTGAAATCTCCTTTCGTGATGTCGTAACGTCTCACCAAAATCCGCTCCCTATGCATCGTCCTCCGAAACTCTGAAGCGCCAACGAACCAACCGCCTTGGCAGCTTGACCATGGATCACGGCCAAGCCGCTATCTAGACTGGCCCCGTTTCGAGCGATTGCCTTCGAATGACCGCGACATCCACACCGCCCGGCTCGCCGACAAATACAAGCTGGTTTGGAGCGTCGCCGGACAGCGTTCCCGCCGAACACGCGATTGCGAGCCAAGCTGCTGCTGTCCCGGCATGTCCTACGGTCTGATCGAGATCTATGGGCTGTGCGCCGAGTCCCATCTTCATGGCCTCGCTGTGCAGAGCGCCAGCCTTTGCCGCGTCGAGACCGGTCCGCCAGACACCCTTGATGCCCGCAGCCGTGATATCGCCCCATTTAAGAGCATGTGACAAGACGTCGTTCGACTGTTCAAAAGGGCCGTGTACTGGACGATGGAGGTTTGCCTGACGCATCACGGCCAACCTGCTTGCTGGTTCGTCTGGCATGAGCAGGATCGCCACGCCCGCCTCGGCCGCGCCAGCGGGCGGCGTGGCGCTCAGCACCGGATGCAGTTGAATGGCTACGATCAGCCTCGCGTGGCGTTCGCCCTGGCCAGCAATCTCGTCGAGCCAGCCATCGAGAACACGAAGACCGGTCGGCTCAGTCTCTTCGACAATCTCCATGGCTCGAAACCGACGTTCTTGCCAGGCTTTCCGCCAGAGCGCCACATAGTCCTGCCTTCGCAATCCACCCGAGACCCAAAGACAAATGCCCAGACCAGTTTGCAGAGGCAACGCTCGAATTTGTACTGAAAGCTCGTCAAGCAGCTCTGAATACAGCCATCGCGTCACCTCGCAATGGCGCACCTCGTCTCTCTCTTTTCCACCGGGCACAAGCTGTACGCCAGGCACCTCCAGCCAGCGAGCCCTCACCGGATCGCCTTCGCTGGCGATGGGCTCCCGAGTAGCGATCCTGACCGTACCAGCCTGTATGCCGGCCAGTGCGTTCTCATTCCGATCCGACGAGATCCGATGAGCCGCGCCGAGCACCGCCAGCGGACGCGCCGCCATAGCAAAAACGTGCGCGTTGTACCTGCGAATCGCTTCGTTGCGCATCAAAACGTCGAGCTTGCGGCCCTCATGGTGACCATACCGGCGCAGCACTATCCAGGCAGGCAGCCCCAAGGGGAAAAGGGCCAGGGTTAGCCAGAATCTCCATGTGTGCGTCGGCAAATGCTTCGGCCATAACAGGAGAACCGCCAATGCGCCTCCCAGTGCCATGGCAAGGAACGCGATCGCCCATACCACTCGCGACGGCCGCGTGGTCATCTCCGGCTCTTCTGTCGGCAGCAGCGAGAAATCAACAGCCATGTCCTGCTCCGGTCATTCCGTGCCAAACAAGACGAGGGGACGTGCCGCAAGCGCATGCGCGCGGTGACACCTGCCTGCGGCAGCATCGCGGGATTCGTAGCGCTTCTGATGAACTGAAGGGAAAACCTCTTCGCACAAATAGCGCATGGCTTCCGCTACCGAAAGGTGAGAGGGCGAAGCAAGCGAATGCTCCGAAGCCAGCATCGACACCGGCGAGGCTGTCATTGCCAGGAGCATGCGGCGGCGAGAGAACTTGCTCATACGGCCCCCGGGCGCAAACGCAGTGAATCCACTACGGCATCCCACAATTCCAGTGCTTCCTCGTCGCTGGCGAACGATTCCTTGTTGGTGAGGTAAGCGCTCTCGCCGACCTGCAGCGACACATTCAGGTTGGGCTCGGCCAGGGAGTCCGCTTTTCCCGGCGCTTCCCATTTGAAACCGTAGGTTCGCTTACCGTCCTGTGTGCCGGCCACCAGGATTTCATCGGCCTCGATGGGGCCAACCGGACGCGCGCGGTTGCGCAATTGGGTGACACCGGCTACGGTGCCCAGCAGTCCAGCCAGGATGCCGCCGGCACGCTTGCGCAGGCCGGGTTCCACGCTGCGTTGCACATATGAAGTAACCGTCAACGATACATCGGGCTTGCCGGCCAAGCGAATGATCATTGCCCAGCTTTCGAAGTTCAGATCATTGTCTATCAAGATCGCATCGCTTGCCGCATAACCAATGCCAGTTGGAATTTCCCCTGTTGGAATCTCCCGCCATTCTCGGGATAGTTCATCTCGAACGGACAAAGCCGATTCTCGACGACTTGGCGATACGCTCCCCGAGTAAGCCAAGGTTCTGGTTCCGGCCAAGAAATAGGTGTCAAAGCGATACAATATGTCACTCGTTGTCTTGTTCCACGAAATCAATGTGACTGAGCCATTAGCATGCGGTACCCGTTCGATAAACATGCTGCCATGTTTATCGTGCTTTGTTGCTCGCAATGCCTGTTCCCGTCGAGCAATCAGATTGTCAAAATCCCCCCGTGTCTGAATTTCTCGTAATGGTTCAATTCTCACCTCGTTGTACTTATAGCTCTCGACAGTTCGCACATCCGCTGGTAATTCGACCAGATGTCGACCAATCGCACGAGTTTTCCATCCCTCCTTCATGCTGACTCCCTTCTTTGTGCCATTGCATCTGTCAGATAATCTTGATGATCCCAAGCGTCATGGCTATCGGCAGAGGCGAGAAATCAATCGTCATGCAGCGCTCGCAGAGGACAAGAGAATGTGTGAAAAAGCCGCGCGTAGTGGCCACTCACCAGCACCTTCGTGGCGCTTCTGGTGAACTGAAGGGAAAACCTCTTCGCACAAATAGCGCATGGCTTCCCGTACCGAAAAGTTGGAGGGCGAAGCAAGCGAATACCTCGAAGCCAGCATCGACACCGGTGCGGCTGTCATTGCCAGGAGCATGCGGCGGCGAGAGAACTTGCTCATACTGCCCCCGGGCGCAAACGCAGTGAATCCACCACGGCATCCCACAATTCCAGCGCTTCCTCGTCGCTGGCGAACGATTCCTTGTTGGTGAGGTAAGCGCTCTCGCCGACCTGCAGCGACACATTCAGGTTGGGCTCGGCCAGGGAGTCCGCTTTTCCTGGCGCTTCCCATTTGAAACCGTAGGTTCGCTTACCGTCCTGCGTGCCGGCCACCAGGATTTCATCGGCCTCGATGGGGCCAACCGGACGCGCGCGGTTGCGCAATTGGGTGACACCGGCTACGGTGCCCAGCAGTCCAGCCAGGATGCCGCCGGCACGCTTGCGCAGGCCGGGTTCCACGCTGCGTTGCACATATGAAGTAACCGTCAACGACACATCGGGCTTGCCGGCCAATTGAATGACCATCTCCCAGCTTTCGAAGTTCAGATGCTTGTCCACCAAGATCGCATCGCCTGCTGTGTAGCCAATGCCAGTTGGAGTTTCCCCCTCTGCAATCTCATGCCACTTTCGGGATAGATCAGATCGAACGGACAATGCCGATTCGCGGCGGCTTGGCGATACGTCTCCGGAGTACTTCAAGAACACTGATCCCGCAGGGAAATAAGTATCGAAGCGATAGAGAATAGTCGAATCCGGAGCTTCCCATGAAATTAGTGTTACCGAGCCATTGGCATGTGACACGCGTTCGATAAACATGCTGCCATGCTTATCGTGCTTAGCCGCGCGCAATGTCTGCTCTCGCTGAACAACCAGCTCGTCAAAGTCCGCCTGAGTCTGAACATCTGGCAACGGTTCAATCTTCACTTTATTGTACTTATAGCTCTCGATCAGCCTTGCATCACCTGGAACGTTTATCAGATGCCGCCCAATAGCACGGATTTTCCATCCTTCTTTCATGCTGACTCCTTCTTGTGCCACTGCGCCTGCTGGGCGATCTTAATGACGGCGAACATCGTGGAATAGAGCGAGCGCAGATGCTTGTCGCCATAGCTCCCCTGATGGTCGTAGCAAAATTTACTATTTCGCTCCCCCCGATTGCCCTGCCCATGTGCAAAGCTCAATGCAATACCGGCCTTCCTAGGCGCCGCGCCAGAGAGGTCCGGCACAGTACCGTCGCCAGGGCAATCTGGGGTACCAATCGTTAGGCTCAGCCCGCTTGACGTCCTCAACTTGCCATTGCCATCGTCGCCAACGATGTTGATATTGCTCGGCTCATGCGCTCCAATGTCGCCCCCCTCCCAGGCTACCTCTCCCCAAGTGAAGCGGTTCTTGCTCGCCATTACGCCCGTGCCGAACATTCCGCCTTTGTCACTGTCGGCATCGCGCCTCCCTTGGGCGCCGTAGTGAGCAAAGGTCGGCGTCTTGTATCGTTTCTCGATCGCACGGTGGAATACTCGAACGCGCTCAACTGTCCGGCTTAATGCATCTCGCGGAGTACTCTCGTCTGGTATGAATCCATCGTCATCTTGCGCGTTGACCTCCTTTCCCGCCGGATTCATCAACCCCAAATTCGCATCCGGCACCAACCCATACCACGCCGGCGACAGATAGATCTCGCTATCGGGATCGCCATTGATAGGCAGCGGCGTCATGACGTCAGCGCCGGTCTTCTTGGGTGAAATAGCAGTACAAGCCCTCCTGCTCCATCAGCAGCCGGATATAGTCCCAATCCGACATCTGGTACTGCATGCGGAAGGCGTGCGCCGGGTATTTGCGGCGCGTCTTGAAGACGAACTGGTGGCCCTTGAGGTCGTGGCGGCGCAGGATGGCCTCGATGATCTGCGGTGCGGTCTGCTGCTGGTAGATGCGGCTGGCCCGCGTGAGCCGTAGCCGCGCGACCAGCGGCTCGACCACGATTTCGTAGCCGCGGAAATCCCGGGTCTGGCGGGTCTTGGAGAAGCGCGTGATGCAGCCGGCAAACTTGCGCGGCTCGCTGCCGTCGGCGGGATCGATCACGAAGGTTGCGTCTTTGCCGAGATAGCCGGCCCGGTCAAGCTCGAGCGGGTGCGTCAGCTGGATGGTGACGGCATAAGGCTCGCCCATCCGCTCCACCGCTTCGAAGGACACCACCGACAGTGCGGCAACGCTGGCCGTGCCGGGGACTTCCAGAAAATACGCTTGCTGCCCGGTGGTCAGCGCGCGAATGCCGGTTGCTTCGAATTCATCAAGAACTGCCGCCATTGCTGTTCACTCCGTTCTTGCCATGCCATTACGCTTGGTTCTTCGTGCCGGATTGAACGTTTCCCGCTGCAAATGACAAATGACGCGATACGTTGTGTTCGTGGCACGTTATCGCTGCGCCAATCACCAAGTGACAACACAGCAAATCAAGCTTGATGATAGAAGTGACGATCGAGAGAATTCAATCGGAAGAATCTCATTTTCCTGGAGAAAATTCGGAATTCATAATTAAAGGAAATCGAATCTCCAATGAATACCCAATACGCAAAGACGTGCGGGTCGAATGCAGACACATCGGCGATGCCTGTGTATTGACATTTGTTCGCAATGTGTGGCGCGAGAGCGACGCTGCCGCGTTCCTGGTGCAGGGTTGGTTTAGCGGCGCGCAGAGAAAGTGGCCCGCATGGGGCAGATCCCAAGATCGACCTGGCTTGTCATGTATCGCGAGCAGCAAGGCGCGGCGTGCGGGCAGGGCGCTGGTCTGATATGCGGCTGTCGGGGAACCTGGCGCCTTGGCAAGCAGGGCGCACGGCGGGGAGGGGCCAGACGCGCGCGGCCGCGCATCTCAAAAAGTCGGCAACAACTCCGGCGGATGCGCCCGCAACTGCGCCCTCGCATCCCGGAACTCCGGGAAGATCGACGCCACCGTGTCCCAGAACCTCGGGCTGTGATTCATCTCCTTGAGATGCGCCAGTTCGTGCGCCGCCACATAGTCGATCATCGACATCGGGAAATGCATGAGCCGCCAGTTCAGCCGGATCTTGCCGTCCGCGGTACAGCTGCCCCAGCGCGTGGCGGCGGAGGTCAGCGCGAAGGCGCTGTGCCGCACGCCGAGTTTTTCTGCGTAGTGGTCCAGGCGCTGCGCCAGCAGCCGCCGGGCCTGGTGCTGCAGCCAGCCTTGCACGCGGTCCTTGATCTGTTGCTCGTCGGCGTGCGGCGGCAGCGCGAGGTGCAGGACGCGGGTGTCGGCGTCGAACAGCAGGATGCCGGCCGGCGATTCGAGCTGCAGCGTGATGGGCTGGCCAAGGAAGGGCAGGCTGGCGCCTTCGCGCCATTGCACGGTGGGCAGCACGCGGCGGGCTTCGCGGTGGCGCCATTCGCCGAGCTTGTTGAAGATCCAGCGCTGCTTCTCGAAGATGGCGGACTCGATGTCGGCCAGGGTCACCCAGCGCGGCGCGGTGATGGACAGGCCGCGGTCGTCCACGGTGAAGCCGATGGTCCGGCGCGACGAACGCTTGAGCGTGTAGTGCACGCTGCGTTCGCCGACCTGCAGGCGCCGGGCGTTGGGTTGCGGCAGCGGCCAGGGCTGGGCGCTGGGCAGGAGGGGCTGCGCCGGTGTGCATCCGCCCGGCGCCGTGCCCTCGCCCGCGAGGGCGTCGGACAGCGGCAGTTCCATCTGGGAACCAGGGGCGTCGGGGGATTGGCGCAGCAATTTCATGCGGGCTCGCGGCTCCGGTAGCTCTGGGCGTCGATTCTACGCATATCTTGCTCGATCCACGTCTCGACTTCCTGGTTGACCTGGTCGGCGGTCTTGTTGGCCGAGGAAATCGGCTTGCCGACCGAGACCGTGATGGTGCCCGGATACTTCAGGAAGGAGTTGCGCGGCCACAGGCGGCCGGAGTTGACCGCGAGCGGCACCACCCACGCGCCGGTCTCCACCGCGAGGCGCGCGCCGCCGCTCTTGTAGCGGGGCTTTTCCATGCCCGAGGGCGTGCGCGTGCCTTCCGGGAACATGATGATCCAGGCGCCTTCGGCCAGCCGCTCGCGGCCCTGGCGCACGGCCGAGGCGAACGCGCGGGTGCCTTCCTTGCGGTTGATGTGCACCATCTTGAGCATGCCCAGGGCCCAGCCGAAGAACGGCACCATCAGCAGTTCGCGCTTGAACACGAAGCACATCGGCTTGGGCATGGTGGCCACGTAGGCCACGGTTTCCCAGGCCGACTGGTGCTTGGACAGCACCACCACCGGCTTGTCGAGCACGCTGTCGAAGTTCTCGTAGCCTTCGAAGCGGTAGCGGATACCGCAGATCAGCGTGGCGGCGGCGATCACCAGCCGCGGCCAGCCGCGCACGAAGGCGTAGCGGCGGTTGGCGCTCATGAACGGAAAGGCGATGAAGCACGCGCAGGCGTAGGGCGGCGTCAGCACCAGCAGGTACAGCGCGAACAGCAGGGAGCGAAGAAAGATCATCGGTGCGGGAAAGGGCGAAAGGGCGCAGGGGATTCAGGAGGCGGCCAGGCGCGGGGCGCCGTCGCCGGTGAGCAGCCAGCGCGCGAACGCGCGCAGGTCATCGTGGACCAGCGTGCCCGCCGGCAGGCCGCCCTTGGCCAGGGTCTGCTGGCCCTTGCCGGTGAGCACCAGGTGCGGGGCGCAGGCCACCGCCACGCCGGCTTCGAGGTCGCGCAGCGAGTCGCCCACCAGCGGCACGCCCTTGAGTTCCACGCCGAAGCGCTCGGCGAGCTGTTCCAGCATGCCGGGCTTGGGCTTGCGGCAGTCGCAGCCGTCGGCGGCGGTATGCGGGCAGAAGAACACCGCATCGACGCGGCCGCCCAGGTTGGCCAGCGCCTTGTGCATCTTTTCATGCATGGCGTTGAGCGCGCTCATCTCGAACAGGCCGCGGCCGATGCCGGACTGGTTGCTGACGATCACCACGCGGTAGCCGGCCTGGTTGAGCGAGGCGATCGCCTCCAGGCTGCCTTCGATGGCGATCCATTCGTCCGGCGTCTTGATGAACTGGTCGCTGTCGAGGTTGACCACCCCGTCGCGGTCCAGGATGACGAGCTTGGGCGGAGTCTGCGGCATGATGGCCTCCCGGTACGGTGCCGCTGCTTACGCGGCGAGCTTGGAGATGTCGGCCACGCGGTTGGCCAGCACGTGCAGCGAGGCCAGCAGCGCCAGCCGGTTGGCGCGCAGCTGCGCGTCCTCGGCCATCACCATGACGTCGTTGAAGAAGCGGTCCACCGCCTCGCGCAGCTGCGCCAGGTCGCGCAGCGCGGCGGCGAAGTCGCCGCTGGCGAAGGCGGCCTCCACCTGCGGGCGCGCGCTTTCCACGGCGGCATGCAGCGCGCTTTCGGCGGCTTCCTGCAGCAGCGCGGGCTGGACCTGGCCCACCGGCTCGCTGTTCTTGCGCAGGATGTTGGTGATGCGTTTGTTGGCCGCGGCCAGCGCCTCGGCCTGCGGCAGCGCGGCGAAGGTGCGCACGGCTTCCAGGCGCGCCAGGATGTCGTCCAGGCGCTGCGGGCGCTGGCTCACCACCGCTTCCACTTCGTTTGTGGTGTAGCCCTTGTCCTTCAGGTAGCCGCGCAGGCGGTCGTAGAGGAAGTCGGCGATGGCGTCCGGTGCGGGCTTGACCGCGGCGATGCCGGCGAAGGATTGCTGCGCGACCTGCAGCAGCGTGTCCACCGTCAGCGGCAGCGGCGTTTCCACCAGCATGCGCAGGATGCCCAGCGCGTGGCGGCGCAGCGCGAACGGGTCCTTCTCGCCGGTGGGCGACAGGCCGATGCCCCAGATGCCGACCAGCGTCTCGAGCTTGTCGGCCAGCGCCACGGCCAGGCTCACCGGACCGCCCGGCAGCGCGTCGCCGGCAAAGCGCGGGCGGTAGTGTTCGGAGCAGGCCAGCGCCACTTCCTCGGCCTCGCCGTCGTGGCGCGCGTAGTAGGTGCCCATGGTGCCCTGCAGCTCGGGGAACTCGCCCACCATGTCGGTCAGCAGGTCGGCCTTGGCCAGCTCGGCGCCGCGCATGGCGGCCGCCTTGTCCACGGCGATGCCGGCCGCGGCCATCGCGTCGGCGATGTGCCCGGCGATCTGCTGCAGGCGCTGCACGCGGTCGAGCTGCGAGCCGATCTTGTTGTGGTAGACCACGCTGCCCAGCTGCGGCACGCGCGAGGCCAGGGTCTTCTTGCGGTCCTGGTCGAAGAAGAACTTGGCGTCGGCCAGGCGCGGGCGCACCACGCGCTCGTTGCCGGTGATGATGGACTGCGGCGTGTCGGTGGCCAGGTTGGAGACGATCAGGAAGCGGTTGCGCAGATGGCCGGCGGCGTCGGTCAGCGCGAAGTACTTCTGGTTGGTCTGCATGGTCAGGATCAGGCATTCCTGCGGCACTTCGAGGAAGGCTTCCTCGAAATGGCAGGCGTAGACCACCGGCCATTCCACCAGCGAGTTGACTTCGTCGAGCAGGGCGTCGGGCATGATGACCTGGTCGGCGCCGGCCTGCTCCAGCAGCGCGGCGCGGATGCGCTCGCGGCGCTCGGCGTAGCTGGCCAGCACGCGCCCCTGCGCCTCCAGCACGGCGGCGTACTCGCCGGCGTGGGCGATCTCGATCGCGCCGGCCGACAGGAAGCGGTGGCCTTGCGTGGTGCGGCCGGCCTGCAGGCCCAGCGCCGTCACCGGCACCACCTCGGCGCCCAGCAGGGCGACCAGGCGGTGCGCGGGGCGCACGAAATGCACGGTGCTGCCGTCCGGGCGCTGGTAGCTCATCACCTTGGGGATGGGCAGCTTGGCGATGGTGTCGTCGAGCGCCGCCTGCAGGCCCGCGACCAGCTCCGCGCCGCGCGCGGTGTAGCGGTAGAAGAAGGCGTCGGCCTTGCCGTCGGAGGCGCGCTCCAGACCCTGCCAGTCGATCGACTCCACGCCCACCGACCGGGCCAGCGCGGCCAGCTTCTTGGCCAGCGGGGGCGTGGGCTCGCCGTTGGCGTCGAGCGCCACCGACAGCGGCAGCACCTTTTCGCGCTGCTCGCGGTCGGGCGCGCTGCGGCGCACGCGGGTCACCTGCGCGGCCAGGCGGCGCGGCGTGGCGAACGCGGTCACGGCCGCGCCGTCACCCAGCAGGCCTTGCGCCGAGAGGCCGGCGAACAGGCCCTGCGCGAAGGCTTCGCCCAGGCGCGCCAGCGCCTTGGGCGGCAGCTCTTCGGTAAACAGCTCGATCAGCAGCGTATCGTTCGAATCGGTCAGGAGTTGCGACATGAATCGTTTCCAGCAAGTTGGGGCACGCGCTGCGCGTCAGCAGCGCGGTGCGGTAGTGGGTTCTACGCCGGACAGCAGCCACAGGCCGTTCTGCTGGCGGAATTGCAGCGTGGTCGCCGCGCACTGCGTGTCCGCGGCGGGGCTGCTGCCGCGCGCGCCGGATGCGCCGGCGGCCTGGCGCGGCGCGAAGAAGCGCGCATCGAGCCGGCGCAGGCGCTTGTCGTAGCGGATCTCGTCGATGCGGCCGCTGACCCAGAAATCGATCCGGGGCGGCAACTGCGCCGCCGAATAATAGGTCCTGACCTGGCGCTTCACGCGGCCGTTGACGGTCTGCGTCTCGGTCCAGGTCAGCGGGTAGCGGATCGCGCTCTCGTAGGCACGCAGCGGCACGCGGTGCCAGCCCAGGTCCTTGGAGCCGGACAGGTCGCACGAGAACGTGCGCACCAGCTGGGTCCACTGGTCCAGCGCGTTGTTGGGGCCGAACGCACCATGCCAGTGCCGGTCGATGGCCTGCTGCAGCGCCTGCGGGTTGGCCTCGCACACGTTGGACAGGTCGGCCGGCAGGTACAGCACCTGCGGGCTTGGCACGGGCACGGTGGCGCCGGCCGCGCCATGCGCGGCCAGGGCCAGCACCGCCAGGGCAGCGCCCCGGCGCCAGGCGCCGCGCGCGGTGAGCGTCATGCGGCGGCCCCGCGGTCGCACATCGGGAAGCCGAGCGCCTCGCGCGATTCGTAGTAGGCCTGCGCCACCGAGCGCGACAGGTTGCGGATGCGGCCGATGTAGGCGGCGCGCTCGGTGACCGAGATCGCGCCGCGCGCGTCCAGCAGGTTGAAGGTGTGCGCGGCCTTGAGCAACTGCTCGTAGGCGGGCAGCGGCAGGCGCCTGGCGGCCTCCGTGGCGGGCGCGTCCGCTGCGGCTTCCTGGCCTTCGGCGGTGCCCATCAGGCGCCTGGCCTCGGCTTCGTGCTCGGCGAAATGGCGGAACAGGATCTCCGCGTTGCTCTGCTCGAAGTTGTAAGTGGACTGCTCCACCTCGTTCTGGTGGTACACGTCGCCGTAGGTCAGGCGGCGGGTCTTGCCGTTTTCTTCCCACTCGGTCCAGACCAGGTCGTAGACGTTCTCGACCTTCTGCAGGTACATCGCCAGCCGCTCGATGCCGTAGGTGATCTCGCCGGTGATGGGCTTGCAGTCGATGCCGCCGACCTGCTGGAAGTAGGTGAACTGGGTCACCTCCATGCCGTTGAGCCAGACCTCCCAGCCCAGGCCCCAGGCGCCGAGCGTGGGATTCTCCCAGTCGTCCTCGACGAAGCGGATGTCGTTCTGCTTCAGGTCCAGGCCCAGCGCCTCGAGCGAGCCCAGGTACAGCTCCAGGATGTTCTCGGGCGCGGGCTTGAGCACCACCTGGTACTGGTAGTAGTGCTGCAGGCGGTTGGGATTCTCGCCGTAGCGGCCGTCCTTGGGACGGCGCGACGGCTGCACGTAGGCGGCGCGCCACGGCTCCGGCCCTATCGCGCGCAGGAAGGTGTGCACGTGCGACGTTCCGGCGCCAACCTCCAGATCGATGGGTTGCAAGAGTGCGCAACCCTGCCGGTCCCAGTAGGACTGCAGGGTGAGGATCATTTGTTGGAAGGTCAGCATAGGCGAAGACGGCAAAGACGACGGCGAAGACAAGTAGGGGCCCGCATGTGGTGCTCGATCACGCAGGGCCGGCAGGCAAGGGCTGGCGCGGTGGCGGCAAAAGTCGCCGGCGCGCCGCACGGAGTTCGTGCCAAACCCTGAATTCTATCGGTTTTTTCCGCCAGGCCCGCCATCGGCACGGCCCTTGCATGGGTTGCCGCGCCGGCGGGGCGTTTCGGGCGGTGTCGGCGTTGCGCAACGAATCGGGTAAACACCGAAGCCCCCTAAAGGCCCGGGCGATACTGGTCGATAGCGTTTTTGTATACAGTATTAGGCAGAGTTGCGCGCGGCGCTGTCGTCGCCGTCGTAGCAGCCGAAGCATCCGAATCCATCCACACGGACATCCACACGGGGACACTGGTCATGTCGCTTCTTTCTCGCAAGCCCTATCTCGTCGCCATCGCCGTGATGATCGCCGCGGCGGTGCTGTCCGCCGTGGCGGGCGTATCGGCTTAGCCGCTTAGCCGCTTAGCCGGCCAAGCGGCGCGCGCGCCGCCGCCAGGCGGCAGCCGCCAGCACCAGCAGGCAGCCCGCCAGCACCGGCGCGTTGCCCCAGCGCACGAACGGCGTGAAGCCCTGCGTGCCCTGTACCGTGGCCGCCAGCGTGCCGACCGTGAAGGTAGGCAGGCGGCCGGTCACCACGCCGTCGGGCGCAACCACGGCGGTCATGCCGGTGTTGGTCGAGCGCAGCATCGGGCGGCGCGTCTCCAGCGCGCGCATGCGCGAGATCTGCAGATGCTGGTCCAGCGCGATGGTGTCGCCGAACCACGCCAGGTTGGTCACGTTGGCCAGGATGTTGGCCGGCACCCGCTGGCTGCGCAGGGTCTCGGCGATTTCCTCGCCGAACAGATCCTCGTAGCAGATATTGGGCGCCACCATGATGCCGCGCACCGGCAGCGGCGCCTGGTCCAGCCCGCCGCGGCGGAAATCCCCGAGCGGCATCTTCATCATGTCGACGAACCAGTGGAAGCCGAACGGGATGAACTCGCCGAACGGCACCAGGTGGTGCTTGTTGTAGCGGTAGAGCTGCCGGGTCAGCGGGCCCAGCCCGAACACGCTGTTGGTGAAGTCCACCGGCGAGTCCGCGCCCGCCGCGCCGAACAGCACGGTGGTGCCGCTGGCCGCGCTGAAGTCGCGCACCGCCACGGCGACGTCCACCGGCAGGTCCTGCAGGATGACCGGGAACGCCGTCTCGGGCGTGACCACGAGGTCGGCCGGGGCGGCCGTGATCAGGTCGCGGTACAGTTCGATCGAGCGCTGCACGCCGGCCGGCTCGAACTTGATGTCCTGCGCCACGTTGCCTTGCAGCAGCCGCACCTTGAGCGGCTCGCCGGCCGGCGTGGTCCAGGCCAGCGGCGCCAGCGCCGCGCCGGCCAGCGGCAGCGCGGCGGCAGCCGCCAGCGCGAGCCAGCCGCCGCGCCTGTGGCTGCCGCCGCGGCCGAGGCCGCGCACCGCCGCCGCCAGCAGCGCGGCCACCGCGCCGGCCAGCGCGCCGATGCCGTACACGCCCACCAGCGGCGCGAAGCCGGCCAGCGGGCCGTCGCTGTGGGCGTAGCCGCTCGCCAGCCACGGGAAACCGGTAAACACCACGCCGCGCAGCCATTCCGACAGGCCCCACGCCGCGCCGAAGGCCAGCGGCATCAGCCATGCCGAAGCCCTGGCGCGCGCGCCCAGCCAGTGCCAGGCCGCGGCGGCCAGCGCCGGGTAGAGCGAGAGATAGGCGGCGAACAGCAGCACGGCCAGGATCGCCATCCAGGCCGGCATCTCGCCGTAGACGTGCATGCTGATATAGAGCCACCACACGCCGGACAGGAACCAGCCCAGGCCGAAGGCATAGCCGGCGGCGGCGGCGCTGCGCGCGCGCGGCGCGTCGGCGACCAGCGCCACCAGCCCGGCCAGCGACAGCAATTGCAGCCACCACCAGGTGTGCGGCGCGTAGGCCTGCGTGTGGGCCACGCCGAGCACGGCGGCCAGAAGCAGGCGCGGCAGGCTGGCGCCGCGCGCGCGTTCGCGCCCGGCCGCGTCCGCGCCGGTCCAGGCCGGGGACCCGCGCCTCATGCGCCGTCCACGTCGGGCAGGGAAGAGGGCGCCTCGCGGCGCACCAGCAGCAGGTGCACCTGGCGGGCGTCGGCGCGCAGGACCTCGAAGCGCATCGGCGGCAGCACCACCACCTCGCCGCGATGCGGCACGTGGCCGAGGTGGTTGCTCAGCAGGCCGCCCACGGTGTCCACGTCCTGGTCGGAGAACTGGGTGCCGAAGACCTCGTTGAACTGCTCGATCTCGGTCAGCCCGTGCACGCGCCAGCCGCCGTCGGGCAACTGCACGATATTGTCGTGGTCCTCGTCGAGGTCGAACTCGTCCTCGATGTCGCCCACGATCTGTTCCAGCACGTCCTCGATGGTGACCAGGCCGGCGACGCCGCCGTACTCGTCCACCACCATCGCGATGTGGTTGCGGTTGATGCGGAACTCGCGCAGCAGGATGTTCAGGCGCTTGGATTCGGGGATGAAGACCGCCGGGCGCAGGGTCTCGCGCAGGTCGAACTGTTCGTCCGTGTAGTAGCGCAGCAGGTCCTTGGCCAGCAGGATGCCGATGACGTTGTCGCGGCTGCCCTCGTAGACGGGGAAGCGCGAGTGCGCGGTCTGCCGCATGAAGGGGATGAAGCTGTCCGGCGCGTCGGCGATGTTGACCATGTCCATCTGGCCGCGCGGCACCATGATGTCGCGCGCGGTCAGCTCGGAGACCTGGAACACGCCCTCGATCATGGAGAGGGAGTCGGCGTCGATCAGGTTGCGGGCGTGCGCATCCTGCAGCACCGTCAGCAGTTCAACGCGGGATTCTGGCTCGGGGGAAATGAAATCCGAGAGCCGTTCGAGCAGGGATCGGGGTCGGTCGACTGGCTTCGAACTGGGATAAGGGTCGTTCATGGCGCGGCGAGCGCGTGGTGGAGATCGGTCAAAGGATACACCAAAAGAGTTTGCGTTCCGTGACAGCGCAAGGCCGTGCGGCGCCGGGGGCGCACCGCGCGGCCCGGCGCGGCACGGGCTCAGGCGGCCTGGCCGCGCACCAGGTACGGGTCGGCGAAGCCGAGCGCCTGCAGGGTCTCGGTTTCGATCGCCTCCATCTCTTCGGCCTCGGCGTCGTCCTCGTGCTCGTAGCCCTGGGCGTGCAGCACGCCATGCACGATCAGGTGGGCATAGTGCGCTTCGAGCGGCTTTTTCTGCTCGCGTGCTTCCTGCTCCACCACGGGGCAGCACAGCACGATGTCGCCGCTGACCGGGTCGTCCTCGTGCTCGGCATAGGCAAAGGTCAGCACATTGGTGGCGTAGTCCTTGCCGCGGTAGCTGCGGTTCAGGCTGCGCCCCTCTTCCTCGCCGACGAAGCGCACGGTCAGCGCCGCGTCGGCGTACAGCGCCGACTTCACCCAGGTCTGCACCTTGCGCTGCGTGGGCAGGCCGCGGCGGGCGCGCATGCCGTCGCCGTATTGCAGCGCCAGTTCCAGCTCGGGCGGCGTGGCCGGCGTGCCGGTGGTGGTGACCAGCGGGGTGGCGGTCACCGCCACCGAGAGCGCGTCGTGGTTGTCCGGGCGCACCAGCAGGCCGGCCTGCTGGCGCTCGTCGGTGTGCTCGGCCAGCAGCGCGAGCACGCCGTCGGCGGCCTGCGACAGGTCCACGGTAAGGCTGCGGCCGTCGGCCAGCTGCACGCGCAGCGCGTGCGCCTGCGTCCTGCGCGCGCGCCCATCGGCGTCGAACAGGATCAGGCTGGCGGCGGCGGTCTTGGCGGTCTTGGTATCGGTGTTCACGGTCATTCGGTCAGGCATCCCGGTGCTGGGCATGGTATTCGTCATAGGCATCCACGATGCGCGCCACCAGCGGATGGCGCACCACGTCGATGCTGGTAAAGCGCGTCATGGCCACGCCGCGCACGTCGCGCAGCACGTGCTGCGCCTCCACCAGGCCGCTTTTCTGGCCGCGTGGCAGGTCGATCTGCGTGGTGTCGCCGGTGATCACCGCCTTGGAGCCGAAGCCGATCCGCGTGAGGAACATCTTCATCTGCTCCGGCGTGGTGTTCTGCGCTTCGTCCAGGATGATGAAGGCGTGGTTGAGCGTGCGCCCGCGCATGTAGGCCAGCGGCGCGATCTCGATCATCTGGCGCTCGAACATCTTCTGCGTGCGGTCGAAGCCGAGCAGGTCGTAGAGCGCGTCGTAGAGCGGGCGCAGGTAGGGGTCGACCTTCTGCGCCAGGTCGCCGGGCAGGAAGCCAAGGCGCTCGCCGGCTTCCACCGCCGGGCGCGTGAGCACGATGCGCTTGACCGCGTCGCGCTCGAGCGCGTCCACCGCGCAGGCCACCGCCAGGTAGGTCTTGCCGGTGCCGGCCGGGCCGATGCCCAGCGTCAGGTCGTGGCCGAGGATGTTGCGCAGGTAGTCGCGCTGCATCGGCGTGCGGCCCTGCAGCCCGGTGCGGCGCGTGTGCAGCACCGGCGAGCTGTCCTCGCCGCTGCCGGCCTCGGCGGCCTCGGCGCCGTCGGGCACGTAGCCGCCGTGCGCGGCCGACTGGCGCGCTTCCACCAGGCCGAGCTGCACGTCGTCGATGGACAGCGCGCCGCGCGCCTGGTTATAGAAGCGCTCGAGCGCCGCGGCGGCCTCGCGCGCGTAGGCGCCGCGCACCGTCATGCGGTGGCCGCGGCGCTGGATGGTGACGTCGAGCGCCTGCTCGATCTGGCGCAGGTTCTCGTCCAGCGGCCCGCACAGGTTCTGCAGGCGGGTGTTGTCGTCCTTGGGGGCGACGAATTCGGCTGAGGGGATCTTCATCTGGGCGGTCTTGTTCTTGTCGTTCCGGTCGGCATGAGTGCGGCATGGGCGCGGCGTGGCGCGGCGTGGTGCGTCCTTACTGGCGCACCACGAGCTCGCCGCGCAGCGAGTGCGGGAAGGCCTCGGTGATGGCCACCTCCACCATCTCGCCCACCAGGCGGTCGCGGCTGGCCTGCGGCACGCCCGGCAGCGCGAAGTTCACCACGCGGTTGTTCTCGGTGCGGCCGTGCAGCTCGGTGGGGTCCTTGCGCGCCGGGCCTTCGACCAGGATGCGCTGCACCGTGCCGACCATGCCGCGGCTGATGCGCTGCACGTTTTCCTCGATGGTGGCCTGCAGGTGCTGCAGGCGCCTGAGCTTGACCTCGTGCGGCGTGTCGTCGGACAGGTTGGCCGCCGGCGTGCCGGGGCGCGGGCTGAAGATGAACGAGAACGAGGTGTCGTAGCCGATCTCCTCGATCATCGCCATCAGCTTGCCGAAGTCGGCGTCGGTCTCGCCGGGGAAGCCGACGATGAAATCCGACGACAGCGACATGTCCGGGCGGATCGCGCGCAACTTGCGGATGATGCTCTTGTACTCCAGCACGCTGTAGCCGCGCTTCATCGCCATCAGGATGCGGTCCGACGCATGCTGCACGGGCAGGTGCAGGTGGTTGACCAGCTTCGGGCAGCGTTCGTACATCTCGATCAGGCGCGCCGTGAATTCCTTCGGGTGGCTGGTGGTGTAGCGGATGCGCTCGATGCCGGGGATCTCGGCCACGTACTCGATCAGCAGCGCGAAGTCGGCGATCTCGCTGGTGCCGCCCATGGCGCCGCGGTAGGCGTTGACGTTCTGGCCCAGCAGCGTGACTTCGCGCACGCCCTGCCCGGCCAGCCCGGCGACCTCCGCCAGCACGTCCTCGAACGGGCGCGAGACTTCCTCGCCGCGCGTGTAGGGCACCACGCAGTAGCTGCAGTACTTGGAGCAGCCTTCCATGATCGAGACGAAGGCGCTCGGGCCTTCCACGCGCGCCGGCGGCAGGTGGTCGAACTTCTCGATCTCGGGGAACGAGATGTCCACCTGCGAGCGGCCGGTCTGGCGGCGGCGGGCGATCATGTCGGGCAGGCGGTGCAGGGTCTGCGGGCCGAACACCACGTCCACGTAGGGCGCGCGCTGCACGATGGCGGCGCCTTCCTGGCTGGCCACGCAGCCGCCCACGCCGATCACCAGTTCTGGCTTGAGCGCCTTGAGCGCCTTCATGCGGCCCAACTCGGAGAACACCTTCTCCTGCGCCTTCTCGCGCACCGAGCAGGTGTTAAAGAGGATCACGTCGGCGTCCTCGGGGTTGTCGGTCTTCTCCAGGCCGTCGGCGGCGTGGAGCACGTCCACCATCTTGTCCGAGTCGTACTCGTTCATCTGGCAGCCGTAGGTTTTGACGAAGATCTTTTTCATGGTGCCGGTCTCAGTGGTTTACCTGGGGGCATCAGGGTTTGGGGGGACGAATGCGTCGGGCGGCGCGGCGGCATGCCGCCGCGCCGACGGCGCTCATTGCACCGTCTTGTCTTTCTCTTTCTGCTCCTGCTCGCTCAGCACCCAGGCCGTCAGCAGCTGGCCATAGAGGTCGAGCCTGAAGCGCACCGGCAGCTTCTGGCCGGCCACCGCCGCCACCGTCAGCAACTGGTTGTCGGTGCCGAACAGCCGCAGCCCGGGCGCCACGCCGACGGTCTTGCCGTCGAGCGTGGCCGACTGCGGCGCGCTGGCCGACGGCGCGGCCAGCACCAGCCTGGCCCGGGCGGCGTCCGCGGGAATCACCCGCAGCGGCGTCTGCGCCAGCGCGCCGGCCGGCAGCGCGGCGGCGGCCAGCGAGGCGGCCAGCAGGCCGGCACGGATGGACAGGGCGAACGAGGCGAACGGGGCGCGGCGCGCGGCGCGGTTGGCTGGCATGAAGGCTCCGGCGTGGGGTCGGGAACGGGGCAGGACAGGTTCGGAAAGCACAGGACAACCCGCCATTCTACCCGCTCGCGCCGCCGCCAGCGTCCGGCAGGCAGGCCGCTAGAACAGGCTGGATGCCTCTTGCAGCACACGTTGCTTGGACACCGTGCCCATCAGTTCCCGCCCGGCCGCGTCGCGCACCAGCGGGATGCGGTTGAGCGCGTGGCGCGTGAACAGCTGCAGCGCGTCGGGCAGGTGCGACTCCGGCGTCAGCGTGGGGAAATCGCGCTCGCACAGCGCCAGCAGCGCCGCGCCGGGCTGCTCGCGCAGCGCGCGCTGCACCGCGTGGATCGACAGCGCCCCGAGCAGGCGGCCGTCCGGGCAGGTGACGTAGAGATAGCGCGTGCCGGTCTCGGCGAACTTGTCGCTGGCCTGCGCGAGCGTGGCCTCCGGGCCGATGGTGGTGTCGGTCGGGTCGCACAGCCCGGCCAGCGTGAGCGCGCGCGCGCGCTCGGCCGCGGCCGAGGCCTGCGTGCGCTCGGCCACCACGCTGTAGAGCGACAGCGTCTGGCAGCGCGAGGCGGTGTAGTACGCCGCCGCCGCGCCGATCATGCCGGGCAGCAGCAGCGCCGGCGCCAGCGTCATCTCGAACACCATCAGCACCGACATCAGCGGCGCCTGGCTGGTGGCGGCCAGGAACGCGGCCATGCCCACCAGCGGCAGCAGCGGCGCGCCGCCGCTGCCGGGCACGGCCGGCGCCAGCAACTGGCCCAGCGCCGCGCCCACGAACAGCGACGGCGTGAACACCCCGCCCACCGCGCCCGAGCCCATGCTCAGCACGGTGGCCAGCAGCTTGGCCAGCAGCACCGCCGCCAGCGACACGCTCAGCGGATGCGCCAGCAGGATCGACTGGATCGTGTAGTAGCCGTTGCCCACCACCTCCGGCACCCAGATCGCCAGCACCCCCACCAGCGCGCCGCCCAGCGCCAGGCGCGGCACCAGTCCGCCGGGCACGCGCGAGAAGGCGCCCTTGGCCAGCGCCGACGCGCGCATGAAGCCGGCGCCGGCCACGCCCGCCAGCACGCCCAGCAGCGCGGCGGCCAGCAGCATGGGCGGCTGCAGCAGGTCGGACGGCACGCTCAGGCCGGGGTAGAGCGGCTGCAGGCCGCCGTGCATCTGGCTGACCACGGTGCCCGCCACCGAGGCCAGGAACAGCGGCATCAGCCGCTGCACCGCCACCGCGCCGAACACCACCTCGGCGACGAACACCGCCGCCGAGAGCGGCGTGTGATAGACCGAGGCCAGCCCGGCCGCGGCGGCGCAGGCGGTGAGCATGCGCCGCAGGTTGGTGTCGCCGTCCGGCCCCGGGCGCCCGCGCGCCGACGGGAACACCGAGCCGCACAGCGCGGCCAGCTGGATCATGGCGCCTTCCTTGCCCACCGAGCTGCCGGTGACGATGGAGCAGAACGAAGACAATGCGCGCAGCAGGGTGATGCGCACCGGCAGGCGCCCGGTGCCGCTGGCCACCGCTTCCATATAGTCGGAGACGCCCGGCCGGGCCGCGTTGAGCCGCGCCGCGGCGCTCAGCAGCAGGCCGGCCACCACGCCGCCGAGCGTCGGGATCGCCACGCGCCACGCCAGCGCCAGCCCGGCGAACACGGTGACGATATCGGCACGCGTGCCGAACATGACCAGTCCGCTGGCGTCCAGCGCTTCCTTGAACAGGGTGGTGACGATGGCAGCGGCGATCCCCACCGGGATGGCGGTGAAAAGCGTGACTTCCTGGTCTTCGATGAAACGGAACCGCATCGTGTCTGCATCCGGGGGCAAGGGGGAGGATGCGCCGCCTGCCGCCCGCGCCGCGGCCACGGGCCAGGCGGGGCAAGGCTTGGCTGGCAGCATCATAGCGCGGGTGCGCCGCTTTTTTTTTCAGGGCTGGCCCGCAGGCCTGGCAACGGCTGCCCGGCGCGTGCCGCCGCCGGGCAGCCGCGCAAACCGGTCCGGTCCCTGCGCGCAAACGCCAGGCTGTTACACTAGCGGTCTTTCCTCCAAAGAAGCGGGGGCAGTCGCCTCGCTTCGCCGGTCGTGTTTGCCGGTTTTCGGTTTTCTCACTCACGTCGCCCCCGCGATTGGCGCACCGCGTGCGCAAAGGGCGGCCGAAGCGTCAATTCATGTCTTTTTCCGAACTTGGCTTGTCCGACAAGCTTGTGCGTGCCGTGGCCGATCAGGGCTATACCACGCCGACCCCGATTCAAGCGCAGGCGATTCCCGCCATCCTCAAGGGGGGCGACCTGCTTGCCGGCGCGCAGACCGGCACCGGCAAGACGGCCGGCTTCACGCTGCCGCTGCTGCAACTGCTGTCCGAATCCCCGGCCGGCCGCGAACCCGCGCGCGGCCAGCGCGTGCCCGTGCGCGCCCTGGTCCTCACGCCCACCCGCGAGCTGGCGGCGCAGGTCGAAGAAAGCGTGCGCAACTACGGCAAGTACCTCAAGCTGCGCTCGATGGTGATGTTCGGCGGGGTGGGCATCAACCCGCAGATCGAACAGCTCAAGCGCGGCGTCGACATCGTGGTGGCCACGCCCGGCCGCCTGCTCGATCACCTGTCCCAGCGCACCATCGATCTCTCGCACGTGGAAATGCTGGTGCTGGACGAAGCCGACCGCATGCTCGACATGGGCTTTATCCACGACATCCGCAAGATCCTCAACGTGCTGCCGCCGAAGCGCCAGAACCTGCTGTTCTCGGCCACCTTCTCGGACGAGATCCGCGGCCTGGCCGACCGGCTGCTCGACAACCCGGCCTCGATCGAGGTGGCGCGCCGCAATACCACCGCCGAAACGGTGGCGCAGCGCGTCTACCCGGTGGACCGCGAGCGCAAGCGCGAACTGCTGGCCCACCTCGTGCGCGAGCACGACTGGCACCAGGTGCTGGTGTTTACGCGCACCAAGCACGGCGCCAACCGCCTGGCCGAGCAGCTCGACAAGGACGGCCTGTCGGCGCTGGCGATCCACGGCAACAAGAGCCAGTCGGCCCGCACGCGCGCGCTGACCGAGTTCAAGGCCGGCACGCTGCGCCTGCTGGTGGCCACCGACATTGCCGCGCGCGGCATCGACATCGACCAGTTGCCCCACGTGGTCAACTACGACCTGCCCAACGTGCCCGAAGACTATGTGCACCGGATCGGCCGCACTGGCCGCGCCGGCGCCGAGGGCGAGGCGATCTCGCTGGTGTGCGTGGACGAGGCCGGCCTGCTGCGCGACATCGAGCGCCTGATCAAGCGCCAGATCGAAAAGACCGTGCTGCCGGGCTTCGAGGTCGACCCGTCGATCCCGCCCGAGCCGATCCAGAAGGGCCGGCAGGCCCGCGGTCCGGGCAACGGTGCTGGCGGCGGCGGTGGCCGTGGCCGCGCCCCGGCCCCCGCGGGCGGCGGCCAGCCGCGCGCGCGCGCGCCGGAAGGCGGCGAGCGCCAGCAGCAGCGTCCGGCCCGCGCGCCGCAGGGCCGCGGCGCAGCCGCGCCGGCCGGCGCCGAAGGCCAGCGCCGCGCGCCGCAGCCGCAGGGCCAGCGTCCCGCGCAGGGCGGCGGCCGTCCGGCGCAAGCCGGCCAGGGCGCGCCGCGCAACGGCCAGGCCAACGGCAACCGTGCCGCGGGCAATGGCGGTGGCGGTGGCAACGGTGGCGGCGACGTCAACGGCAATGTCGCGCAGCCGCGCGGCGGCCAGGGCCGCCGTCCGGCGCCGCAAGCCGCCCTGCTGGGCGGCCAGCGCAAGACCGGGCGCTGATCCCCCACGGCGGCCACGCACCATGTCCAGCTCAGGCTTCGATCTTCCGGCGACGGGCCACGGCGTCGATGACGGCGGCGTGCCCTATGCCGGCCTGACGCCGGACCTGCTGCTCGATGCGCTGGAAGCCGCCGGCTTCCAGCCGGACGGCCGCCTGCTGGCGCTCAACAGCTACGAGAACCGGGTCTGGCAGGTCGGCATCGAAGACAGCGCGCCGGTGGTGGCCAAGTTCTACCGGCCGGGCCGCTGGAGCGACGCCGCCATCCTGGAAGAACACGCCTTCGTGCAGCAGCTGGCCGATGCCGAGATCCCGGCGGTGCCGGCCATCGCGCGCGACGGCCATACGCTGCTGGCGCACGCGGGTTTCCGCTTCGCGGTGTTCCCGCGCTGCGGCGGGCGCGAGCCCGAGCTCGACCGCGCCGACACGCTGACCTGGCTCGGCCGTTTCATCGGCCGCATCCACGCGGTCGGCGCCACCCGGCCCTACGCCGCGCGCCCGGCCATCGACGTGGACACCTTCGGCGTGGCCCCGCGCGACTGGCTGCTGGCGCAGGACTGCATTCCGCACGACCTGCGCCCGGCCTGGGAGGCCGTGGCGGCGCTGGCCATCGACGGCGCGCGCCGCTGCTACGAGCGCGCCGGCGAACTGCCGCTGCTGCGCCTGCATGGCGACTGCCATCGCGGCAACGTGCTGTGGATAGAAGAATCGCAGGCCGGCGTCCGTCCGCCCGGCCCGCACTTCGTCGACTTCGACGACAGCCGCATGGGCCCGGCGGTGCAGGACCTGTGGATGCTGCTCGAAGGCGACCGCGCCGCGATGCAGGGCCAGATGGCCGACATCCTGGCCGGCTACGAAGACTTCGCGGAATTCCATCCGCGCCAGCTCCACCTGATCGAGGCGCTGCGCACGCTGCGCCTGCTGCACTACAGCGCCTGGCTGGCCAGCCGCTGGCGCGACCCCGCCTTCCCCGCGGCCTTCCCGTGGTTCGGCACGGCGCGCTACTGGCAGGACCGCATCCTCGAGCTGCGCGAGCAGGTCGCGCTGATGGACGAGCCGCCGCTGTGGCCGGTCTGATCCGGCCGGCCTGAGCCGCTCGCCGGCAGCGCCGGCTCCCTGATGTCTTGCCTTACTTCTTGCCCGGCGCCTTGACCAGCACCACCGGGCACGGCGCATTCGCCAGCACCCGCCCCGCCACCGAACCGATCACCGCGTCGAAGAACGAGCCGCGCCCGTGCGTGCCCATGACGATGCCGTGCGCGTCCACGCCGGCGGCATAGGCGACGATGCGCTCCGGCGCGAAGCCGTGCAGCGCGTGGCGCTCGAAGGCGATGCCGCCCGCGGCGAGAATGTCCGACACCGACTTCATGGCCTTGTCGCTTTCCTCCTGGTGCCAGGCGTCGATGGTCTCCTTGTTGACGAAGGCGCGCACCTGTCCGGTGACTTCCGGGGTCACGTGCACCACGTGCACGGTAAAGCCGCCCTGCAGCAAACGGCCCTCGACGATGAAGCGGGCGGCGGCATCCGCAAAGGGCGAGCCATCGGTGGCAAGCACGATATTGGTCATGGCGGCGATCTCCTGGTTGGGCAACGATTGTCCTGGCGTGGCTGCGCCCGGCGCGGGTCCCGGCATGAAAGGCATGGACTGTCGGGGGCGGCCATTGCGGGCATCATGGCACCGATGGGAAGTGCCCGCCAGGATCCAGATCAAATTAGGTCGATTCTTATTCCTCTGGTTCGCCGCCTCTCGCCTCTCGCCCTCGTTGCTGCCGTCCCGCCACGCCCGGCACCGCTTTTTTAGGCTTTCTTTGCGCCCGGCCCCCCGCATCGATGCGCCGTTTTGACGCCGCGGCCCCTACGCTGCAGGCAGGAACACTCCGCCGGGCTCCCCGGCCTGCCGTCATGTCGATCTGGATCTTTTACCGCCTGGCGATCGGCGCCCTGGCCATGCTGGCGCTGGTGCTGCTGTTCGCCGTGGAATACGGGCTCGCGAACGCCATCGCGCGCAGCGAACATGGCTTCGCGCAGGGGCCGGACGAACAGGGGCCATAGCCGGCGCGGCCGCCGCGTGGACAAGCTGCCCGCCGCGGTTCAGACTGCCGGTTCCCGCCGCCGGCCCCGCCGCCGGCGCGGCAACCGGAAAAGGAGAAGCGAGCGATGACGCAAGACACAAGCGATGACGTGCCGCCGCCGGCCTACGCGCGCACGCCGGCCTTCGAGGCGGGGCGCCAGGTCCGCGCGGAAGTCATGGGAGCCGAGTACGTGGAGCGCGCCTTCGACGCGGCGCGGCGGCAAGGCGATACCGGCCTGCAGCAACTGGTCACGGAATACGCCTGGGGCACGGTGTGGACGCGCGAAGGGCTGGACCGCAAGCAGCGCAGCCACGGTGTCGATGCTGATCGCGCTGAACCGCCCGCATGAATTGAGCGGGCATCTGCGTGGCGCGCTCGCCAACGGCGTGACGCCGCGGGAGTTGCGCGAGCTGGTGGTGCACAGTTCGGTGTATTGTGGCTTTCCGGCGGCGCTCGACGCGGGCCGCAAGCTGGCGGAAGTGCTGGAGGCGGCCGGGGTCCAAGACTGACCGGCGCCGGCGGCAGGCGGGCAACGGAGCGTCGCGTGCGCGGCCGCTCAGCGCTGCAGCACCTGCGCCGCGAAGCCGGCCAGATAACCGCTGCCGATGCAGGCGGCCAGCCAGCCGGCCAGGATGAGGGCGCTTTCCTTGATCGTCATGGCATGCTCCGCGCGGTGGCTCAGACGGCGAAGCCGAACGGATATTCGTTCACCACGGTGCGGGCGCCATCGCTGAAGGCGCTGGTGTTGCGCGCGCCGTCGGCATAGGTGTCCGTGCCGCGGTGCACGTAGCCGTAGTCGTCGCCGGCATGGGTGCCGCGCGCGTCGGCGGCAAAGGCGGAATTCAGCGAAAGCAGGGCGGCGCCGGCGAGGGCGGCGGCAAGCAGCAGGCGGGCGGTGGTGATGGTCATGGCGGATCGCTCTTTGTTGAAATTGGCAGAAGCGTTTGCGCTTCCATGTGACAAAGAATAGATCCGGGAAGCCGTCCCGATGCGGTGCTGGCTCGTATTCGATGTTCAGGAAATTTGAATGTCCATCCGGACGGTGGAGCCATGCCTGCAGGCCATGTGCCGGCGATGGCCGCCGGCCCGGCGGTCAGCGCCCCCGCGCCGGCGGGCTTCAGCGGTGCCAGTCGCGCCCGTGCCCGTGCCCGTGCTCGTGCCGCTCATGGCCGCGGTTGTCGTGGTGGTCGCGCCAGCGCTGCTCGCGCCATTCGCGCTCCCGCCAGGCCCGTTCGCGCCAGCCCGGGCCATAGTAGCCGGGGCCCACCACCACGGGACGCGGCGCGACGTACACGGGCGCCGGCGCATAGACCGGCGCGGGCTGGTAGACGGGGGCCGGCTGGTACACCGGCGCCGGCGCGACGTACACCGGCGCGGGCACGCCGATGCCGATGTCCACGTTCACGTGCGCGCTGGCCGCGCCCGAGGCCAGCGCGGTGACAACCGCGGCGGCGGCAAAAGTGAAAAGGGTGGCGATGTTTCGCACGAGGCGGCTCCGGTTGGCAAGTGGCTGCACTTTAACCGGCCATGCCGCCGCCAGGTATTAGCGGCCCAATACAACTGTGTCGGGGTGTAACGTCCACGCCGCGTTCACGGCCGCGCCGCGCGCCGCAGGCGCTACGCGCTGCGCCACGGCATGCGCCGGCCCAGCCACGGCGCCAGCGCGGTGGTGGCCACGCCCAGCGCGATCAGCGCCAGCCCGGCCGACAGGTCCGCCGAGATGCGCTCGTGGAAGGCAGCGGCGGAGACGACCAGGCCGATCACCGGCACGCACAGCATGGCCACCGAGGTGGCCGCCGGCGGCAGCGCCTGCGTCATGTTCAGCACCACGATGAAGGTCAGCGCGGTGGCCAGCGGGCCGGTGTAGAACAGCAGCGGCCAGATCTCCGGGATGGACAGGAAGTGCGGCGCGCCGTCGCGCAGCAGCGCCAGCAACACCAGCGGCACCGAGGCCACGGCGGTCTCCCAGGGAATCATGTCCGCGCCCAGGCGCACCGCGCGGTTGGCGCGCAGCTGGATGATGCTGAGCGACCACGCCAGCGAGGCGCCGAGCAGCATCACCAGCCCCACCACCGTATGCAGTTGCCAGCCGCCCAGCGCCGGCGCCACCATCAGCGCGATGCCGGCGTAGCTCAGCCCGGTGGCGATCCATTGCGGGCGCGACAGCCGCTCCTTGAGCACCAGCGACGACAGCGGGATCACCCACACCGAGGTGGCATAGGCGATCACCGAGGCGCGCCCCGGCGGCACGTACTGCAGCGCCCACAGCGCCAGCGCGGTGAAGGCCGCCATCTGCAGCAGGCCCACGCCGATCACCAGCGGCCATTCCCGCCGGCCCGGCAGCCGCAGCCGGCGCAGCAGGCCCAGCACCAGGAAGCTGATCGCCGCGGCCGAGACGAAGCGCGCGGCGGCGAACCACAGCGGGCTGACGTGTGCCAGGCCCAGTTTCATCACCGGCCAGTTGCCGCCCCAGATCGCCACGGCGCAGGCCAGCGGGACAAACCGGCGCCATCCTTGTTGTGCTTGCATGCTTCGACTCGTATTGCTGTGCTGCCAGTCCGGAAAAGTCCTTTTCGCCCCGCGCGCGAACGCGCCGCGGCGACCTGGAAAGTCTACGTTCTGGTGCGCCGCAGCAAAAGCCGAACTTCGCTGCATGCGCCGGGCATGGCGGCATAGAATGCTGTCATTCGACAAAACCGGAGCGCAACGTGCTGGAAGACCTTGAGCTGGACGCCACCGACATCCGCATCCTCAACGAGCTGCAGCGCGACGCCAGCCTGACCAACGTGGAACTGGCCAGCCGCGTGAGCCTGTCGCCGTCGCCGTGCCTGGCGCGCGTCAAGCAACTGGAAAAGCGCGGCGTGATCTCGCGCCGGGTGACGCTGCTCGACGCGCGCCGCCTCGGGCTGAAGGTGGTGGTGTTCATCCAGGTCTCGCTGGACAAGCAGCGCCGCGAAAGCCTGGACGTGTTCGAGCGGCGCATCGCGGCGCTGCCGCAGGTGATGGAGTGCTACCTGATGTCGGGCGACGCCGACTACCTGCTGCGCGTGATCGTGCCGGACGTGGAAGCGCTGGAGCGCCTGATCATCGACCAGATCACCCGCATCCCCGGCGTGTCGAACATCCGCTCGAGCTTCGCGCTCAAGCAGGTGCTGTACAGCACCGCGCTGCCGCTGGCTTAGACGTCGCGTCAAAAAGACCCTGGCGCCGTTGCGGGGCGAGGCAAGTACTACGCAAGTACTACTTGCGCCGTCTGCGGCCGCGCGCCTGGCCAGGACCGCTGCGCTTCATCTTGACGCAGCTTCTTAGTCCCGCCCCGGCTGCCGGGCGGCTTCCCGCGCGCTGAGCGCCACCACGCTGTCGAGGCGCGTGTCGGCGCAGGCCACGGCGATGCCGTCGCCCGGCAGCAGCGCGGCCAGCCGCGTGAGCACGTTGCCGGGCGGCATTTCCACCGCCAGCCGCACGCCGCATTCGCGCGCCAGCAGCATGGTCTCGTGCCAGCGCACCGGCACCGCGAGGTTGCGCGCCAGGTCCGTTGCGATGCGCGCCGGGTCGCGCAGCTCGCGCGCCGCGCTGGCGCTGAAATATCGCAGGCGCGGCCGCGCCACGGCCACGCCGGCGAAGGCGCGCTCCAGCCCGGCGGCCTGCGCATCGAGCAGCGCGCAGTGCGAGGGCACGCTGATGGCCACCGGCTTGGCCGCGTGCGCGCCGGCGGCCAGCGCCAGCGCCGCCACGCGCGCCATGGCCGCCTCGGCGCCGGCGATCACGATCTGCATCGGCGCGTTGAAGTTGGCCAGGTAGACCGGCGAGGCCGGCGCGCACACCTGCGCCACGATGCGTTCGAGCGGGCCGCGCTCCAGCCCGAGGATGGCCGTCATGCCGTAGCCGCGCGGATAGGCCTGTTCCATCAGCCGCGCGCGCAGCGCCACCAGCCGGACGGCGTCGGCATGGTCCAGCACGCCCGCGCACACCGCCGCCGCGTACGCGCCGATGGACAGGCCCGCCACCGCATCGGGCCGCGCGCCTTCGGCCAGCAGGCAGCGCGCCATCGCCACGCCGGCGGTCAGCAGGCAGAGCTGCACGGCCACGGTGGAGGCCAGCGCCGCCGCGCTGTCCAGCGCCAGCACGTCCTCGCCGAGCGCCGCGCTGGTCTCGGCCACGGTGGCGCGCGCGGCCGGGTGGTCCGGCAGCGCGTGCAGCATGCCGGGCCGCTGCGCGCCCTGGCCGGGGAAGGTGAACAGCGTGCTCATGGTGCCCGTGGGCGCGCCGCCGGCGCCAGCCACGGGTCGTCGCACATGACGGGGCCGTCGGCCGTCTTGAGCAGCACGCGCCCGCCGGTGCGCGCGCGCTCGCGCAGCGCGAACGCCCCGCGCGGGGTGCCGACCTGGATGTCGAGGCGCGGGTCGCCGAGCAAGGCCGCCAGCATGCGCTCGGCATGCGGCGCGAGCGGCGCGGCGGCGGTGACCAGCAGGTCGAGATCGCTGCCTTCGTGCAGCAGGTCGAGGCCCGACGCCAGGCTGAAGCCCACGCTGCCGGTCACGCCCCAGTCCACCTGCATGGCGTCCAGCACCGGCGCGGCGCGCGCGAGCGCCGCCAGCGCGGGCAGCGCCGCGCGGCGGGGATGATCGTGCCAGCGCGCCTGCCGCGCGATCATGCGCGGCGTGACGGCGCGCGCCACCTGCGCGGCGGGCAGCCACGCGGCATGGCGCTGCGCGCGCGTGGCGCCGCGCAGGCCCACCGGGATGCGGCCGTCCGCGCCGGCGCGGGCGCGCCGCACCACCAGCGGCGCCTGCGCCAGCCATGCGGCGCTCGCCCACGCGGGCAGCGCGCCGGCCGCGTGGCCGGCGACGAAGGCGGCGGGGTCGGCGAGCCACAGCAGGTCGTGCGGCAGCGGCGCGGGTCCGTCCATGGCGTGCGCGTGCGCGGGGCCGTCAGTCATCCCATTGCCGCGCCAGCACTTCGCGCACGCGGCTCGAGGCCTGCCGGTTGGGCCCGCCCAGGCGGCTGCGCAGGTCGCGCTGCGGATCGGCCAGGATGTCGGCGAGCGCGGCCCGCAGCGCGCCCCGCACGGTGTCGAGGTCGGCCGCGTCGGGCTGCGCCGCGCGGTGCACGCGGATGCGCCGCCACAGCAGGCCGAGCGTGGCGTAGCTGCCGATGTCGTAGGCCATCGGCGGCACGCTGGCGGCAAAGGCTTCCAGCTCTTCCACGCTGCGCATGGTGATGCGCGCGGCGGCCTGCTTGCCCATGGCGTGGACTTCCACGCCGGCGTCGTCGAGCGCGAGCAGGCGGTTGGCCTGGTAGCCGTGCGCGAGGAACGCGCCCGACATGGCATGCCCGACCAGCAGCGCGATGACCGGGTGGCCCTGCAGCCGCGCGGCGGCATAGGCGTCGGCGGCGCCGGCCAGCGACTGGTGGATGCCGAACGCTTCCTCGCGCCGGCCATAGGCCTGGCTCGGCGTGTCGACCACGGCGACGATGGGCCGCTTGGCGGCGGCGTCGCGGTCGGCCTGCACCGCCTCGTGCACGGCGCGCGCCAGCGACCAGCCTTCGATCACGCCGGCCTCGCCGTGGCGCGCGCGCGGCCAGGCGCTGGCGGGATCGGGCACCAGCGCGATGAAGCGCGCCGCGTGGCCGTCGAGCGTGGCGTCGGCCACCTGCACGCTGGCCGGATAGCCGTCCACGCGCGCGGCGTTGCCGCTGAGCGCCGCCAGCCAGGTGGCGCCGCGGCTGACGGGCGGGTTTGCGGTCAGGGTTGCGGTCGGGGTTGCGGTTGCGATAGTCATGACGCGGCTCCGTCGGCATAGATGGCGCGCACGGTCTGCGGCTGCGGCTGATGCGCCGGATCGTACGACCGCAGCCGCTCCAGGTAATGCGCGTAGCGCTCGCTGCGGTGCGTGGCCGGCGGCCCCGCCTCCAGCAGCGCGCGCACGGTGGCGCGGATCGCCGCGCTGTCGTCTTCCACGTAGCGGTCCGCCAGCCCGGTGGCGATGCGCTGCTCGCCGCCGGTGAAGCTCCAGATGAACGGGCGGTCGCGCGAATCGTATTCGGCCACGCCGGCTTCCTGCTCGATCACGGCCGGGCCGTTGAGGCCCAGCCGCGCCTCGCGCGTGACCACCAGATAGCTGCACAGCCCGGCGGCGATCGACATGCCGCCGAAGCAGCCCACCTGCCCGGCGATCACGCCCACCACCGCCTGGTAGCGGCGCAGGTCGGCGATGCCGGCGTGGATCTCGGCGATGGCGGCGAGCCCGAGGTTGGCTTCCTGCAGGCGCACGCCGCCGGTCTCGAACAGGATCACCGCGCGCGTGGGCACGCCGCGGCGGTTGTCCTGCGCGGCCAGCTCCAGCGCGCCGGCGATCTTGGCGCCGCCGACCTCGCCCAGGCTGCCGCCCTGGAACGCGCCCTCGATGGCCAGCACCACGGCAGGCTGGCCGCCGATGCGGCCCTTGGCCACCACCACGCCGTCGTCGGCCTGCGGCACCACGCCCTGGCGCTCCAGCCACGGCGACACCAGCTGGTCGAACGGGCCGGCCAGTTCGCGCACGGCGCCGGCATCGAGCAGCGCATGGGCGCGCGCGCGCGCGCCCAGCTCGACGAAGCTCTCGCGGTTGAGCAGCGACGGATGGTTCATGGCTGCTCCTTGCTGCTGTTGCTGTCGTCGCCGCGCGAGGAGGCATCCAGCGCTTCGAACGCCTCGGCCAGGCGCATGCCCACCACGCCCGGCGTGGCGCCGAAGTCATGGATGCGGATGCGCATGGCCGCGCGCTGCTCGGCGCCGAACACGCGCGCGAGCTGGGCGTCCCACACCTTGCCGTAGCCGTCCACCGAGGTGGTGACGTCGATCACGGTGGTGCCGGCGCTGCCGGGCTCGACCATGACCTCGAGGTCGCCGGAGCCGACCACGCCGACCAGCACGCGCCGGCCGGCCGGCGCACCGGCGGGGTATTCGAACTGAAGCTGTTCCATTTACTTGTCTCCTTGCAGGCTGGCGGGGGCGCCATCGAGGGATGCCATCGCCAGCGGCAGGCGGTCGAGAAAAAAGGTGGCGGCGAGCAGGTCGGCGGCGCCGCCGGGCGAGGCGTTGCAGGCCAGCATGCCGGCCTCCAGCGCGCGCAGCAGGCGGCGCCCGGCCAGCGTGGCGATGCCGCCGGCGCGCAGCACCTGCGCCGCGCCGGACTGCATCAGCGCCAGCCCTTCGCGCCCGGCGCGGGCCAGCACGCAGGTGTCGTCGAGCCGGCTCATGATCGCCAGCAGCGCGTTGACGCGCGCGCTCGGCTCGGCGTCGCCGCGCGCGCGGCTGCGCCGCAGCTCGGGCAGGCCCGCGCGCAGCACGTGCGGAAAGCCGGCCTGCGCCTGGCCGCGCGCGCCGCGCACGCCGTAGTCGAGGCAGGCGCGCTCGCCCTTGTGGCCGGTGCGCGCGGGACCGTGGCGGTCGGGCAGGCGCGCCACCGCGCCGGCGGTGCGCGCCACGGCATGGGCGGGGAAAGCGGGGAAAGCGGGGTGGGCGGCGCGCGGCGCGTCCGCCCGCCGGTGCCAGCCGGCCGCGCCCACCAGCAGGCCCAGGCTCCAGATGGCGCCGCGGTGCGTGTTGACGCCGCCGGTGGCGCGCATCATCGCGGCCTCGGCCTCGCGGCCCAGCGCGCCGAGCGTCTCGCGCAGCGCCACGCCGGGCCGCGCGGCCTGCAGGCCGGCGCCGGCCATCGCCGCGAAGGCGGGATGCAGCGCGCGCGCCGAGCGGCGCATCAGGTCCAGGTCGAGGTCGGCATGGGCGCCGCTGCCGCGGCCGTCCACCAGGCCGGGCTTGGGCGATAGCGCGGCCTCGTCGAGCAGCGCGGCCACGGCGAGGTCGGCCAGCGCCACGGCGGCGGGAGCGTAGCCGGCGCCGCGCGGCGGGAGCAGGGCGGGGCTTGCCATCACCAGCTCCTGAAGCGTGCCGGCGGCTGGTACAGCCCGCCCGACCAGTCGACCAGGTCGGCCATGCTGCGGGCCGCCAGCAGCGAGCGCGTGGCCTGGCTGCGCTGCACGCCGAGGTCCTCGGGCAGCGCGATCAGGCCGTCGCTGCGCATGCGGCGCGTGGTGCCGGTGTCGTGGCGCAGGCCGATCGGCGTGACGCCGGCCACCGCCGCCAGCATGGCGCGGCGCTCTTCGAGCGAGCGCGCCTTGTACAGGTAGGCGATGCCTTCCTCGGTCAGCACGTGGGTGACGTCGTCGCCGTAGATCATCACCGGCGCCAGCGGCATGCCGCTGTCCCTGGCCACCTGCACCGCGTCGAGCGATTCGACGAAGGTCGGCTTGCCGCCGGCCTGGAAGGTCTCCACCATCTGCACCACCAGCTTGCGCCCGCGCGCGAGCGGGTCTTCGGTTTCGATCAGGTCCAGCCACGCGGGCGTGGCATGGCGCCGGCCGCCCGGGTTGTGGCCCATGTTGGGCGCGCCGCCGAAGCCGGACAGGCGCCCGCGCGTGACCGTGGAGGAATGGCCGTCGCCGTCGATCTGCAGCGTCGAGCCGATGAACAGGTCCACCGCGTACTGGCCGGCGAGCTGGCAGAACGCGCGGTTGGAGCGCAGCGAGCCGTCGGCACCGGTGAAGAAGATGTCCGGGCGCGCGGCCACGTAGTCCTCCATGCCGAGCTCGCTGCCGAAGCTGTGCACGCTCTCGACCCAGCCGGACTCGATGGCGGGGATCAGCGTGGGATGCGGGTTGAGCGTCCAGTACTTGCAGATCTTGCCCTTGAGGCCGAGCGACTCGCCGTAGGTGGGCAGGATCAGCTCGATGGCCGCCGTGTTGAAGCCGATGCCGTGGTTGAGCGACTGCACCTTGTGGCGCTCGTAGATGCCGCGGATCGCCATCATCGCCATCAGCACGTGCACCGGCTTGATCAGGCGCGGGTCGCGCGTAAACAGCGGCTCGCAGAAGAAGGGCCGGTCGGCCTGCACCACGTAGTCGATCCACGAGCCGGGGATGTCCACGCGCGGCAGGCCGGCGGGGTCGTCCACGATCTCGTTGACCTGCGCCACCACGATGCCGTCGCGGAAGGCGGCGGCTTCCACCAGCGCGGGCGTGTCCTCGGTGCTGGGGCCGGTGTAGAGGTTGCCGTCGCGGTCGGCCTTGTAGCCGGCGATCAGCACGATGTCCGGCGTGAGGTCGACGTAGAGCCGCGCGTACAGCTCGATATAGGTATGGATGGCGCCGATCTCGAGCTGCCCGTCTTCGAGGAACTGCGAGATGCGCAGGCTCTGCGCGCCGGCGTAGGCGAAGTCCAGCTTGCGCGCGATGCCGCGCTCGAACAGGTCCAGGTGCTCGACCCGGCTCACGCTGGGGATGATCATGTGCAGGCCGTGCACCTTGGCCGGGTCCACCGCGGCCAGCGAGCGCGAGAGGAAATCGGCCTGCTTCTGGTTGTTGCCTTCGAGCACCACGCGGTCGCCCGGCGCGGTGATGGCTTCGAGGAACGGGATGATGTCGGCGGCGGGGACCACGCGGCCGCTGGCGAAGGCCGCGCCGCGCGCCTGGCGCTGGCGCTTGCCGGCGCGGCGGGTGTCCCATTGTCGGTCGGTCACTGGATTCGGCATCGCGTCTGCCCTGTGTGGTGGCTGGGGATGTCACAACCATAGGGGACCGGCGCGGCGCAAGCAATGACGCCCGGCGCGCCATCGTTACTCCCCGGGTAAGTGTGGCCGGCTGCCTGCGCGCGCTGTGCGGGTGCGGGGGACGCGGGCGGGCGCCGGCCGCGCGGCGCGGCATGCCGGAGGGGCGTCACTTCCGGCCGCGGCGGCGCCGCGCGCCGTTAATGCCAGGCTAACGATTCGCGCGCGGGGTTGATTGATGGGAGCCGGCGGCCGGCCTAAGGTAGACCGTGACGGAAGCCCGCACGGCGCGGCGCGTTCCGGACACCCCCTGACGGACACCCCTAAAACAGCCTGCGCGCAAGCACGCCGGCAGGCCATCTGGAGACAGCACCATGATCATCTACGGAACCGCCTTGCTGGCGGTCTGCCATCTTGTCGGCCTGTTCCTCGGCGAACTGCTCGGCGTGGCCATCGGCGTCAAGGCCAATGTGGGCGGCGT
This sequence comes from Cupriavidus sp. 30B13, assembly GCF_049059565.2. NCBI lineage: Bacteria > Pseudomonadati > Pseudomonadota > Betaproteobacteria > Burkholderiales > Burkholderiaceae > Cupriavidus > Cupriavidus sp. 30B13. The sequence continues at coordinate 896,208 of NZ_CP188223.1, forward strand.
GGGCATCGCCATGCTGCTGCTCATCACCATCCGGCTGTGGCTGCACGGGCGCGGCCTGCTGCCCCGGGAGACCGAGGCCGGCGTGGGTTTCTGGGGCGCGATGTATATCCCCGTGGTGGTGGCGATGGCGGCGCAGCAGAATGTGGTCGCCGCGCTGCGCGGCGGGCCGGTGGCGCTGATCGCCGCGTTCGGCGCGGTGCTGGTGTCGGCCTGCTGCATCGCCGTGCTGAGCCGCACCGGCGATCACGCGCCGCTGCCGCCGATCGATGCCGACGGCGCCGCCGTCTCCACGCACTGAGGGGCCGGCCATGACGCATTCCATCCCGCACATGTTCCAGGCCGTGCTGCTGCAGAACGGCCTGGTCACGGCTTTCGCCGCGGTCGGCATCATCATGTGGCTGTCGTCGCGGCTGTCGCGCTGGCTGACCTTCGGCCGCGTGCACGGCTCGGCCATCGCCATCGTCATCGGCCTGCTGCTGGCCTACTACGGCGGCATCGTCACCGGCAAGGAAAAGGGCCTGGCCGACATCTCGCTGTTCTCCGGCATCGGCCTGATGGGCGGCGCCATGCTGCGCGACTTCGCCATCGTCGCCACCGCGTTCGAGGTGCAGGTCACGGAAGCGCGCAAGGCCGGGCTGGTGGGCGCCGTCTCGCTGCTGCTCGGCACCGTGCTGCCGTTCATCGTGGGCGCGGCGGTGGCGCGCGCGTTCGGCTACAGCGACGCGGTCAGCATGACCACCATCGGCGCCGGCGCGGTGACCTACATCGTGGGGCCGGTCACCGGCGCGGCGCTCGGCGCCAGCTCCGACGTGATCGCGCTGAGCATCGCCACCGGCCTCATCAAGGCCATCATCGTGATGGTGGGCACGCCGATGGCGGCGGGCTTCCTCGGCCTGAACAACCCGCGCGCGGCGATGGTGTTCGGCGGGCTGGCGGGCACGGTCAGCGGCGTCTCGGCCGGGCTGGCCGCCACCGACCGCCGGCTGGTGCCCTACGGCGCGCTGGTGGCCACCTTCCACACCGGGCTGGGCTGCCTGCTCGGGCCGTCGCTGCTGTTCCTCGCCACCAAGGCGGTGGTGGGCTAGCGCTTTCTTGTCACGGCGCCTGCCCGGCGACGGCGCGCAGCAGCGCGGGCGTCGCCGCGAGCGGCGCGAGCAGGGCCGCATCGACGCCGTACCGGGGCCCGATGGTCGCGCTCACGTCCTCGTAGTCGATGTGCGTGGCGTGCTGCGCATCCTCCCAGATCACCGCGCGCAGCGGCAGCGCCAGCGCCGCGTGCGGATTCGCTGCCATGACCGGCGTGCCGGCCCCGGGATTGCCGAACAGCAGCAGCCGGGTGGGCCGCAGCGCCATGCCGGCGCCGGCCGCGGCCGCGCTCTGGTCGATGTCGGCGAACAGCGTCACGCCGCGCGCGGCCAGCGCGTCCTTGAAGCGCGCCACGGTGGTCTGGAAATCGTATCGGCTTTGCAGGGTGAGCACCTCGGCCGGACGGGCGGCGGGCGGTTCGGCGTGGACGGTCATGGCGGAAGTCATCCAGAAAGCGGTCAGGAGGGTGGCGCGCAGCATCATGGCTCAGTTGTCTTCGCGCCCGCGCATGGCCAGCCGGCACACCGCGGCCAGCGCCAGCAGGTTGGGGTCGCGCTCGCGCCGGCGCAGGAAGCTCAGGCCGATGCGCTGGCGCAGCCGGTATTGCGGCGACAGCGGGATCAGCGCCACCTTGTGCGGCAGCATGTCGCGCACGCGCCCCGGCAGCAGCGCGTAGCCGACGCCGCCGCTGACCAGGTTCATGAGCGAGAAGATGTCGCCCACCTTCATCACCACGTTGGGCGTGAAGTCGGCGATGCGGAAGGCGTCCACGAAACCCTGGAAGGTGATGAAGCCTTCGCTGAGCGAGACGAAGGACTCGTCGCGGCACGCGCGCAGGTCCACCGACGCCTGCCGCGCGTAGTCCGAATCGGCCGGCGCGGCGAAATAGATCTCGTCCTCGAACAGCGGGATCGACTCCACTTCCGGATCGGGCTCGGGCACGGCCATCAGCGCGGCGTCGATGCCGCCCTGCTTGAGCTTGAACAGCAGGTCGGCGTTGGAGCCCAGCACCAGTTCGGCCTGCAGCGCAGGGCGCCGCACCTTGATGCCGATCACCACCTCCGGCACGGTGCGGATGGTCAGCGAATAGAGCGAGCCGATCTTGAGGTGATCGGCGGAATACCCGGCGGCCTCGCGCGTGGCGCGGATGCCGTCGGACATGGCCTTGATCACTTCGGCGGCCACTTCGGCCAGCACGTGCGCGGCCTCGGTGGGCAGCAGGTTGCGGCCTTCGTGGCGGAACAGCGCGCAGCGCATGCCTTCCTCGAGCGAATGCAGCGCGCGGTGCACGCTGACGGTGCTCACGTCGAGCGCCTCCGCCGCCTTGGCGAGGCTGCCCGTCTCCATGTAGGCGAGCAGCACTTCGAGCTTGCGGAAGGTGATTTCTTCGTTGATGCGGTTGCGCATGGGGAGGCGGCCATGCCGCGTGCGGTGGCGACGCGGACCATGATAACCAGATTCGCCGCGGCCCGGCGTGGCGCACTCGGGCGCGTGTGGGGTGGGGCGGCGGCGCGGTCTCAGAGCCGCTCGATGATGGTGGCGTTGGCCATGCCGCCGGCCTCGCACATCGACTGCAGGCCGTAGCGGCCGCCGCTGTCTTCCAGCGCATGCAGCATGGTGGTCATCAGGCGCGCGCCCGAGGCGCCGAGCGGATGGCCCAGCGCGATCGCGCCGCCGCGCGGGTTCAGCCGCGCGGGATCGGCGCCGAGCGCGCGCTGCCAGGCCAGCGGCACGCAGGCGAAGGCTTCGTTGATCTCGTAGTGGTCGATCGCGTCGAGCCGCAGGCCGGCCTTGTCCAGCGCGCGGCGGCTCGACGGGATGGGCGCGCTCAGCATGGTGAGCGGGCTGTCGCCGCAGGCGTCGAAGGCGACGAAGCGCGCGCGCGGCTTCAGCCCCAGCCGCGTGGCGGCGCGCTCGCTCATCAGCAGGATGGCGGCGGCGCCGTCGCTGATCTGCGAGGCATTGCCGGCGGTCACGTGCCAGCCGATCTGCGGGAAGCGCCGGCCCAGCGCGGCATCGTGGAACGACGGCGCCAGCGCGCCCAGGCGCTCCACCGAGGTGCCGGGGCGGATGGTCTCGTCCTGCCCGACCAGCCCGGCCGGCGTGCGGATCGGCAGGATCTCGCGGCGGAAGGCGCCGCTCTCGCGCGCCTGGTGCGCGCGCTCGTGCGACTGCGCCGCGTAGCTGTCGAGGTCATGGCGCGACAGCTCCCACTGCGCCGCCACCAGCTCCGCCGCCACCCCCTGCGACACCAGCCCCGGCGCGTAGCGCGCCTCGAACGACGGGCCGTAGGGATTCTGGCCGATGCGCCCGGAGCCCATCGGCACGCGGCTCATCGATTCGATGCCGCAGGCGATCACGATGTCGTAGGCGCCCGCCATGATGCCCTGCGCGGCAAAATGCACGGCCTGCTGGCTGGAGCCGCACTTGCGGTCGATGGTGGTGGACGGCACGTGCTCGGGAAAGCCGGCCGCCAGCCACGCCACCCGGCCCGGCGTGGCGGATTGCTCGCCTACCTGGCTCACGCAGCCGGTGATGACGTCTTCCACCAGCCCGGGGTCGAGCCGGTTGCGCTCCACCAGGCCGCGCAGCACCTGCGCCAGCAATTCGGTGGGATGCAGTTCGGTGAAGGCCGAGCCGGGCTTGGAGCGGCCGAGCGGGGAACGGATGGCGTCGACGATGACGGCTTGCTGCATGAGATGTCTCCGAATATGTTGGAATGAGACGCCCGGCTCGAAAAAACATGGCGGGCGGCGCGCACTGCGTGCGTCGTATGCCAAAAAATTCTACAACGAAATCAAAAAAATGATTGACGGTATTTTTATATGAGACAGAAAATATGAAAATCGAGACAACGGTGCCGAAAAAACAAAGATGCCTGCCATGAGTGATCTGTCCCCCGGGCTGGCCGAGCAGGACGGCGAAGCGCGCCTGGTGAGCGCGCTGGCGCGCGGCGTGGGCATCCTGGGCTGCTTCTCGCCCACCTTGCAGGAACTGAGCGGCAAGGAACTGATGGAGGCCACCGGCCTGCCCAAGCCCACGCTGTTCCGCCTGCTCGACACGCTGTGCGAGCTGGGCCTGCTGCGCTATTCCGAGCGCCTGTCCAAGTACGTGCCGGGCGCGGGCCTGCTCAACCTGGCCGCGCCGGCGCTGGCGCGCATGACCGTGCGCCAGCTCGCGCGCCCGCTGATGCAGGAGCTGGCCGACCATATCTGCGGCCAGGTCGAGCTCACGCTCGGCCTTGGCCACGGCCTGACCTACGTGGAGATCGCGCAGGGCGCGGGCAGCAAGGTGTTCCGTCCCGAGGTGGGCATGCGCGTGTCGCTGTCGCGCACGGCGTCCGGGCGGGCCTATCTGTGCTCGATGCCGGCCGCCGAGCGCGATGCCTATCTGGCCCAGGTCCTGGCGCAGGACCCCGCGCGCCACGACTGGCTGCGGGAGCGCCTGGACGATGCCGGGCGCGACCTCGACGAGCACGGCTTCTGCCGCGGCCACCGCGACCTGCACCGCGAGATCGAGGCCATCGCCGTGCCGATGCGCGCGCGGCGCGACGGCGAGGCATGGATCTTTGCCGCCTCGGTGCCGGTGTTCAGCCAGCAGAGCAAGCAGCTCGCGGAAGACCTGGGGCCGCGGCTGGTGACCCTGGTGCGCAGCGTGGAGGCGTCGCTCGGCACCACATAGGGCAGTGCCACGGGTTTCACAGAAGACACGCGGTCGTGGCGAACCATGCACGCATGGGCTGAACGATATCCTCAAGCTGCGGCGTGGGCGGGGCATGGATGGATGCGCGCGTGGGCAAGATCTTCGGCGGCAGCAACGAGATCGTGCGGGAGATCATCGCGCGGACGCTGCAGCGGCTGGCCGGGGAGGGGACTTTCCTGTCCTCTCTTCCGCTCCCCCGGCGGGCCCCTTCAGCTGCCGGTGAACTGCGGCGCGCGCTTTTCCAGGAAGGCCGCCACGGCTTCCTTGTGGTCGGCGGTCTGGTGCGACAGCGCCTGGAACCCGGCCGACAGCTCCAGCAGCGTGTCCAGCCGCGTGTGCATGGCTTCGCGCATCAGGCGCTTGGCCAGCCGCACGGCGTGCGGCGGGTTGGCGGCGACGCGCGCGGCGAGTTCGTTGGCGACCGGCAGCAGTTGCTCGGCCGGCACCACGCGCGAGACCAGGTTCCACTCCAGCGCCTGCCGCGCGTCGATGACGTCGCCGGTGAAGGTCAGCTCGGCCGCGCGCGACAGGCCGACGATGCGCGGCAGCAGCCACGCGCCGCCGTCGCCGGGGATGATGCCGAGCTTGACGAAGCTCTCGGCGAAGCGGGCCTGCTCGGAGGCGATGCGCATGTCGCACATGCAGGCCAGGTCCAGCCCCGCGCCCATCGCCGCGCCGTTGACGGCGGCGATCACCGGCACTTCCAGGTTGAACAGCGCCAGCGGCAGCCGCTGGATGCCGCAGCGGTAGTCCTGGCGGATTTCCATGCCGGGCACCGTGCCCGAGGCCTGGCGTTCCATGTCGCGGATATTGCCGCCCGACGAGAACGCGGTGCCGGCGCCGGTGATGATGACCGCGCGCACGCTGTTGTCGCGGTGGATGCGGTCGATGGCCGCGAGGAAATCGGCCACGGCGGTGTTGCCGGTGAGCGGGTTGCGCCGCTCGGGCTCGTCCATGGTCAGGGTCACGATGTGGCCCTGCTGCTCGTAGCGCAGGAAGCTGGTCATGCGGGTCTCCTTTGTCGGTGCCGCGTCCCCCGATGGGACGGCCCGGGTTGTGGCAAGAGGCTAAGGGAGCGCCTCCATCGGTGTCCAATATTCAATTCGCCAAAGGTGATATGCGCGATGTATCGGGCGGGCGGCGGTGCGGCGGCGTGGGCGACGCAGCACATGATGCCGGCGCCGCCTAAGCCCATATTGCCGAAATGGTTAGCAGAATAATAGTTTGCAACCTAACTATATGGTTGCTATCATTCCGCTCATGCCCCCGATCGACGCCCTCCGTTTTGCCTTTACCGGCCAGCTCATGCTGGCCGGCCGCCAATGGCGCCACATCTCCCAGGGCGCCGTGACCGCCTACGGCATTTCCGCCGCGGCAGCCGGACCGCTGCTGTTCATCCGCCGCCTCGGCGGCGGCGTGCGGCAGGTCACGCTGGCCGACTACGTGGGACTGGAAGGCGCTTCGCTGGTGCGGCTGGTCGACCAGCTTTCCGCCGCGGGCCTGGTGCGCCGCGAGGTCGACGCCAATGACCGCCGCGCCAACGCGCTGTGGCTGACCGACGCCGGCGAGGAACTCGCCACCAAGATCGAGGCCGACCTCAAGCAGGTGCGCGCGGACGTCTTCGCGGGTCTCACCGAGCAGGATTTCGAAGGCGCGCTGCGCGTGCTCGACGCGCTGTCGCGCGCCGCCGCCGCGGCGGGCGGCAACGCCGGCAACATCGCCCTCCCCGGCAGCGCGGAGTCCTGACCGCGATGATGACCTGGCCTTCCGGAAGAGACTGGCTCTTTTCCTTCAAAGCTTTCGTGGCCGCCATGCTGGCGCTGTTCATCGCGCTCTACCTCGGCCTGCCGCGCCCGTACTGGGCGATGGCTTCCGTCTATATCGTGGCGCATCCGCTCACCGGCGCGACCCGCTCCAAGGCGCTGTACCGCGTGCTCGGCACGCTGCTGGGCGCGGCGGCTTCCGTCGCCATGGTGCCCACGCTGGTCAACGAGCCGGCGCTGCTGATGGCGGCGGTGGCGGTGTGGACCGGCGTGCTGCTCTACGTGGCGCTGCTGCACCGCACGCCGCGCAGCTACGTCTTCATGCTGGCGGCCTACACGCTGCCGCTGGTGGCCCTGCCTTCGGTGAACGATCCCGGCGGCATCTTCGACATCGCCGTGGCGCGCGCCGAGGAAATCTGCATCGGCATCCTGTGCGCCAGCGTGGTGGGCTCCCTGCTGTTCCCGGCCAACGTGGCCATGGTGCTGCGCCAGCGCTCCGCGCAGTGGCTCGCCGACGCCGCGCTGTGGGCCACCGACATGCTGTGCGCGGATGCCGCCGCCAAGGTCTCGCGCCACCAGAGCCGGCACCGCCTGGCGGCCGACATCCTGGCGCTGGACCAGCTCATCAGCCAGCTTTCCTACGACACCGAAACCGCCGCGCGCGTGCGGCAGGCGCAGGAACTGCGCGGGCGCATGACCATGCTGCTGCCGGTGCTGTCGTCGCTGGCCGCGGTGGTGGAGGCCCTGCACCAGAACCCGGCCGGCATGCCCGAGCGGCTGTCGCGCAACATGGCGCGGGTGCAGAAGTGGATCGCGGGCGGCGCGCAGGCGCCGCTGCCCGGGCTGGAACTGCCGCAGGCGTCGCCGCTGGCGGACGCGCAGGCCCGGCTCGACGCGGCCCGGCCCGGACAGGGCCCGGACTGGCACGACGCGCTGGCCGCCACCGCCGAGGGCCGCCTGCGCGAGCTGATGGAGCTGTGGCAGGACTGCGTCGCCTTGCAGCGCCGCATGGGCGCGGCCGAGCCGGAGGCGGAGTGGACGCCGGCGTTCCGGCGCTGGGAAGTCGGCGCCGCGCGCCACTACGACCACGGCATGCTGCTGTTTTCCACCGTGACCGTGGCGCTGGCCATCTTCACCATGGGCATGCTGTGGATCTGGACCGGCTGGGCCGACGGCGCGGGCGCGGTGGCGCTGGGCGCGGTGGCGTGCTGCTTCTTCGCGGCGCTGGACGAGCCCGCGCCGATGATCCATTCGTTCTTCACCTGGAACGTGGTGTGCCTGGTGATCGCCACCATCTACCTGTTCCTGGTGCTGCCCAACGCGCATGACTTCGAGATGCTGGTGCTGATGTTCTCCGCGCCCTACCTGGTGATCGGCGTGCTGATGGCGCAGCCGCGGCTGGCCCTGATCGGCATGCCGCTGGCGGTGATCACGGCCAACGACATCGGCATCCAGGGCGCGTACAGCGCCGACTTCCAGGCCTTCTTCAACGGCAACGTGGCCGGCATCGCGGGCATCCTGTTCGCGCTGATCTGGACCCTGGTGTTCCGCCCGTTCGGCACCAAGGTGGCGGCGCGCCGGCTGGTGCGCGCGAGCTGGGACGACATTGCCCGCAACGCCACCGGGCGCGCGCCCGGCGAGCACGCCCACCTGCGCGCGCGCATGCTCGACCGCCTGGCGCAACTGGTGCCGCGGCTGGCCGCCAGCGAGAGCGAGCTGTCCACCGACGGTTTTTCCGAAGTGCGCGTGGAGCTGAGCACGCTCGCGCTGCAGCGCGAGATGCCGGACCTGGCGCCGGACCACCAGCATGCCGTGCGGCGCGTGCTGCATGGCGTGGCCAGCTATTACCAGGCGCGCCTCGACGCGCGCGCCGACGCTCCGCCGCAGGTGCTGCGCGAGCGCATGAGCAAGGCCATCCGCGCCGTCGCCACGCGCGCCGACCATGCCTCGCGCGAGGCGTTCGCGGCGCTGGTGGAAATGCACGTGGCGCTGTTCGCCGCGGCGCCGCCGGCGCCGCTGCCGGCCCAGGCGGCCCAGGCGGTCAGTCCGGCGGGGAGCCCGTGATGGTCATGGCAATGAACGATGCAACGAACAACGGTTACCCACGCGGAGGCGCGCAATGAGCGGCGAGATCGACGTCTACGGCGTGTTTGTCCCTAGCCTGCTGGCCTGGATGCTGGTGGCTTTCCTGATTACCGCCTGCGCGCGCGCCGTGCTGGCGCGCACGGGCTTTTACCGGCTGGTCTGGCACCGGTCGCTGTTCAATCTGGCGTTTTACGTGATCGTGCTGGGTGGCGTCGTCTACCTGGTGCATCGGCTGCAGTCATGAAACTGAATCTTCGTACGCTCGGACCTGTCGTCCTTACCCTGGTCGTCACCGCGGTCGCGGTGGTCGTCGTCAAGCACCTGTGGGATTACTACACCACCGCGCCGTGGACGCGCGACGGCCACGTGCGCGCCGACGTGGTGCAGATCGCGCCCGACGTGTCCGGCCTGGTGACCAAGGTGCTGGTCAAGGACAACCAGCTCGTGCAGCGCGGCCAGCCGCTGTTCGAGATCGACCGCGACCGCTTCGCGCTGGCGCTGGCGCAGGCCCAGGCCACGCTGGCCGCGCAGAGCGCCACGCTGGCGCAGGCGCGGCGCGAGTCGCGGCGCAGCCAGACGCTGTCGGAAGTGGTGTCCAAGGAAGTGGTGGAAGAGGGCCTGGCCAAGGTCCAGCAGGGCGAGGCCGCCGTGCAGCAGGCGCAGGCCGCGGTCAACCTGGCGCGCCTGAACCTGGACCGCACCAGCGTGCTCAGCCCGGTGGACGGCTACGTCAACGACCGCCTGCCGCGCCTGGGCGACTACGTCACCACCGGCCGCCCGGTGCTGTCGATGGTCGACGCCGGCTCCTTCCACGTGGAAGGCTATTTCGAGGAAACCAAGCTGCACGGCATCCACATCGGCAATCCGGTGGACATCCGCATCATGGGCGAATCGCGCGTGCTGCACGGCCACGTGCAGAGCATCGCCGCCGGCATCGAGGACCGCGACCGCACCAACGGCTCGAACCTGCTGCCCAACGTGAACCCGACCTTCAACTGGGTGCGGCTGGCGCAGCGCATCCCGGTGCGCATCGTGCTGGACGAGCCGCCGCCCGACCTGCGGCTGGTGGCGGGCCGCACCGCCACCGTGTCGGTGCGCGAGACGGGCGCGCAGGGGCGCGCGCCAGGGCAGGACGGCGGCAAGGCCGCGCCGGCCGCGGCCGCGGCCAGCCAGGGAGCGGCACGATGAACGCGCTGCGCCTGGCCCTGCTGCCGGCGCTGGTGCCGCTGCTGTTCGCGTGCACCACGGTGGGCCCCGACTACCGCGTGCCGGACGATGCCGCCATCCATGCCCCGGCCGCCAACGGCGCGCTGCTCGGCACCGACAGCGCGGCCGTTTCCATCGGCGAGGTGCCCAACGACTGGTGGCGCCTGTACGACGATCCGAAGCTCGACCAACTGGTGCAGCAGGCGCTGGCCGCCAACACCGACCTGCGCGTGGCCTCGGCCAATCTCAAGCGCGCCATCGCGGTCTATCACGAGGTGGAGTCGGAAAACCTGCCGCAGGGCGCCGTCGGCGCCAGCGTGGCGCGCGGGCAGATCGCCGGCGAGCCGCTGCTGCACGAAGAGAAGATCCCGGTGTTCAACTTCGGCGACGTGGGGCTCAACGTCTCCTACCTGATCGACTTCTTCGGCAAGCTGGCGCGCGCGGACGAAGCCGCGCTGGCCGGCGCGCAGGCCAGCGCCGCCGCGCTCGACCAGGCCCGCGTGGTGGTGGCGGCCGAGACCGTGCGCGCCTATGTGCAGGGCTGCGCCGCCACCCACGAGCTCGAAGTGGCCGAGCACCAGCTCGCGCTGCAGAACCGCGGCGTGGAGATCGCCCGCAAGATGGTCGAGGCCGGCCGCGGGCAGCCGGTCGACCTGCTGCGCGCCGAGGCCCAGTCCGACGCGCTGCGCGCCAACTTGCCGCGCTTCAAGGCCGAGCAGGACGGCGCGGCCTACCGCCTGGCGGTGATGCTGGGCAAGCCGCCCAGCGCCGAGTCGCGCGCCGAGTATGCCTGCCACGAGGAGCCGCGCCTGACCCGGCCGCTGCCGGTGGGCGACGGCGCCGCGCTGCTCAAGCGCCGGCCCGACGTGCGCCAGGCCGAGCGCGAGCTGGCCGCGGCCACGGCCAAGATCGGCGTGGCCACGGCGGACCTGTACCCGTCCATCAGCATCGGCGCGTCGACCGGCCTGAGCGGCATTCTCGACCACCTCGGCCAGGGGCAGACCGCGCACTGGACCGTGGGCCCGCTGATCACCTGGAACCTGCCGACCAACGGCACGCGCGCGCGCATCCATGGCACCGAGGCCGGCGCCGAGGCCGCGCTGGCGCATTTCGACGGCGTGGTGCTCAAGGCACTGCGCGAGACGCAGACCGCGCTGAGCAGCTACACGCGCGAACTGGAGCGCGCCAGCGCGCTGCGCGATGCGCGCGACAAGGCCGGCGAGGCGGCGCGCCAGAACCGCCAGCTCTACCAGGCCGGCCGCTCGCCGTACCTGTCCAGCCTCGACGCGGACCGCACGCTGGCCAGCACCGACGCCCAGCTGGCGGCGGCGCAAAGCCAGGTCGCGCTGGACCAGATCAATCTGTTCCTCGCGCTCGGCGGCGGCTGGCAGGGCGCGCCCAAGGTCGAAGCGCATACAATGAGCGAGCGCTGAGCCGGCCTGCCATCGGCCGGTCCGGCCGGCCGGTCTTTCATTATTCGAAGCACAACATGGCAATGACTTCTTTCCCGTATTCCCGTTTTTCCCTCGCCAGGACGCTGGCCGCCGCCGCGGCCGCGCTCGGCATCGCCGCCTCAGGCGCCGCGCTGGCGCAGGAGCAGACCGTGCGCCTGGGCACCGTGAGCGGCCCCGACGCGCAGGTCTGGCAGGTGGTCCAGAAGGTGGCCAGGCGCAACGGCCTCGACGTCAAGATCGTGGAGTTCAACGACTACGTGCAGCCCAACGCCGCGCTGGACGCCGGCGAGCTCGACGCCAACAGCTTCCAGCACCAGCCGTATCTCGACAGCCAGATCAAGCAGCGCGGCTACAAGATGGTGAGCGTCGGCTACACCTATATCTCGCCGCTGGGCATCTACTCGCAGAAGCTCAAGTCGCCCAAGGACCTGCCGCAGGGCGCCAGGGTTGCCGTGCCCAACGACCCGTCCAACGAGAACCGCGCGCTGCTGCTGCTGGCCGCGCAGGGCGTGATCAAGCTCAAGCCCGGCGTGGGCAGCAACGGCGTCAACGCCACGCCGCTGGACGTGAGCGAGAACCCGAAGAAGCTGAAGATCGTCGAACTCGACGCCGCGCAGCTCGCGCGCGCGCTGCCCGACGTGGCCGCGGCCGTGATCAACACCAACTACGCGCTGGCCGCCGGCCTGCAGCCGCAGCGCAACGCCATCGCGCTGGAAGACATCCACAGCCCCTACGCCAACATCATCGTGGTGCGCACGCAGGACAAGGACAAGCCGTGGGTGAAGAAGCTGGTGGCCGCGTACCAGTCCGAGGAAGTGCGCCAGTTCATGAAGAACGAGTTCAAGGGCGCGATGGTGCCGTCGTTCTGAGGCGGCGGGGGCTGGCGGCCGCGGCAGCATGCGCCGGCGCCGGCCCTCTCCCCCCAGGGCGCACTCAATTTAGGACTTATCCTAAATACGGCGCAGTTCCCTGCACGTACACTGGGAACCGATGCGCACGGGCCGCCGCGGCCCGTGCCGGAACCGCCCCTCCACCATCGGATGCCATGTACGGAAAACTCCTCCTCCCAGCCCTTCTCGTCCTTGCCCTCGGCGCCTGCGGAAAGTCCGCGCCCGACGCGCAGGGCACAGCCCCGGCGCCGGCCGCCGCGCAGCAGGCCGCCACGCTTTCGGTCGACGCCATCGCCGCGGCCACCAAGGGCTTCAGCGCCGGCAATCTGCTCAGCGCGAAGAAGGTCTACATCTTCTTCGATCCGCAATGCCCGCATTGCGGTGAGCTGTGGAAGGCCGCCGCGCCGCTGATGTCGTCGGTGCATTTCACCTGGATCCCGGTGGCGCTGCTGACGCCGGAGCGTTCCGCGCAGCAGGGCGCGGCGCTGCTCGACAGCAAGGATGCCGTGAAGACCATGGACAGCCACGAGGCCACGCTGGCGACCGCGCAGCGCGGGCTCGATACCGCCGGCATGCAGATCCCCGCGCAGGCGCTGGCGCAGGTGAAGGCCAATACCGAATATTTCCTGGGTCTGGGCATCACCAGCGTGCCGTTCGCCGTGTTCGCGGGAGAGGGCGGGCAGGTCCAGACCATCGAAGGCGCGTTGTCCACCGATGCGCTGAAGGCCCGCCTGGGTGTCTGAGAGATAAATCCGAGGCGCGCGGCGAAATGCCGCACCGGCGCCGGCTAGCGGGCCGCCGCCCGCGTTGCCGGCGTGGCGCCGGCCAGCCCGGCCGCGCCGCTCCAGTAGACCCAGCTGCGCTTGCGCCGCAGGCGTTCCAGGTAGTCGCTCTCGAAGCCGCGCGGGAAACGGTTCGCGGCGTGCCGCGCGGCTTCCTGCAGGCCCGCCGCTTCCCACACCCGGATCGTGCCCGACGCAAGCCGGCCCGCCATGCCGAGGTCGAAGTAGGGCACGGCCAGGCCGAGGTGGTGGCGCGACTGCGACACGCTGGCGGTCCAGTCGCGCATGGCGTCGGCCAGCGCCAGCAGTGCCGCCGAGAACGACTGCCGGGTGCGCGCCATCAGCATGCGGCCGCTGAGCACGCCGTCCACCAGATCGCGCTGCGCATCCGACAGTTGCGCGCGCTCGAAGGTCCCCAGCGCGGGATGGTGCGCGGCCAGCAGGCGCAGGCAGTCGGCCAGCCCGGTGGCGCCTTCGTCGCCGATGGCGAGCGCGGGGCAGCGCGGGTCGGCGTCGGTGAGCAGCGGCAGCACTTCGGCCGCATGGCGCGGCGAGGCCAGTTCATGGACGGTGTGCGCGATGCCGGCGTCCTGCATGAACAGCGCAAGCGTGGCGCAGGCCGGGCATCCTTTGGAAACGAACAGTTGGTACATCGCAGGGACGAGACATCCCGTCCGCCCGGCACCGCGGTGCCGGCGGGGAGAGATGTCGTTCGGGAGGGAGGTCTGGACAGGCGGACTTTACGGCCGCGCCGCGCGCGCGGAAAGAATCAGATCCGGCGAATATGACCGGATCAGCGCGGCCGGATCGGCGCAAGCCGCCGCTTCCCCGCGGCACTCCCCGCGGCACTCCTGCTGCTTCGTGCCCCGCTACACCACGATCGCGCGGTGCGGGCGCGGCATGCGCGCCAGCAGGTCGGCCAGCTTCTTCAGCGCCAGCGCCAGCCGCGCGCGCTCCTTGACGCCGCCCAGCGAGATGCGGATCGCGTTGGGCGGATTGGGCCCCGCGTGGAACGCGTCGGAGGCGGTCACGCGCAGGTCTTCGGCGTGCGCGGCCTGGGTCAGCTCGCGCGAAGTCCAGTAGCTCGGCAGCAGGTGCCACATGTGGATGCCGGCCGACGGCGGATGGCCGAGGCTGCCCAGCACGCCGCGCGCGAGCGCCAGGCGCGCGGCGCATTCGGCGCGTATGTCGCCCAGCAGCGCGAGCGCGGTGCCGTCATGCACCCACTGCGTGGCCAGCGCGGTGGACAGCGGCGTGGACATCAGCGCGAACGAGCGCAGCGCCGCCAGCACGGCATCCTGGTCGGCGGCGGGCGGCGTGACGAGATAGGCCGTGCGCAGGCCCGGGCTCAGGCATTTGGACAGCGTGGCGATGTAGTAGACGTGCGCGGGCGAGTAGTTCGCCAGCGGCGGCGGCGCGTGCGGCGTCAGCAGCCAGTACGGGTCGTCCTCGATGATGGCGATGCCGCGCTGCTCGGCCACGCGCGCGATGTCGCGGCGGCGCTGCGCCGGCATGGTGCGGGCGTTGGGGTTCTGCGAGGTCGGGTTGAGGTAGGCCACGCGCGCGCCGTGTTCGCGGCAGGCCGCTTCCAGCGCGTCGGGGCGCATGCCCTGGTCGTCCGCCGCGGCGCTCACCACCTGGCGGCCGAGCTGCTCGGCGGCCAGCCGCAGGCCCGGGTAGCACAGCGGCTCGGTGACGATGGCGCCGCCGGGCGGCGTGAGCGCGAGGATCAGCGCGGCCAGCGCGGCCTGCGCGCCGGGGCAGGCGATCAGCCGCGCGGGCGCCACCTCGTCCAGCATCGGCGCCAGCCACAGCGTGCCGGCGGCCTTGTCGGGCTGGCTGCCGCCGCCGAGCTGGTAGGTCATCAGCAGGTTGGCGTCGGTGCGCAGCAGCACCTGCGACATGCCGCGCCGCAGCAGGTCGTCGAAGTCCAGCCCCTCGGGCGGCGGCGGCACGTTCATGCTGAGGTCCACCATCTGCGCCAGCTCCACCGTGGGCGCGGCGACGAAGGTGCCGAGCGCGCCGCGCGCCTCCACCAGGTGGCGGCGCTTGGCTTCGGCCAGCGCGCGGGTCACGGTGGTGAGGTCCACGCCGAGCAGTTCGGCGAGCTGGCGCTGGGGCGGCAGGCGGTCGCCCGGATTGAGCCCGCCGTCGGCCACGGCCTGCTCCATCGCCGCCACCACCTGCAGGTAGCGCGCGCCCTTGCCGCGGCGGAAATCGGGCAGCCACGCCGGCCGCGCGGGCGCTTCCCTGACTGGCTCTCGTGGGGTGGATTTGCTAGGCATAAACCCTCGTTGTATGGCTTTTGTCTTACCTTAATATCCGGCACCGCATCGCATTAAGCCATACATTGAGCCGTTTTGTATGCCCTCCCGCCTTCGTGGCGGCCGTCGCTCGCAGCAAGCCCTCGCCCCGATGTATTCCGCGTGCCGTGGCATTCCGTCCCGACAAGTGCATAGGTTATGTGGTGCATAACTAAGGTGATCCAGATATGCGCAAATCGACGGCCGGGCCAGCCATGGCGATCCGGCGCCCCCTACATGCCCGGGCAAAGGCGTGGGCCGGCAAGCTGCCGGGCTCCGCGCTGGCCTGCGGCGCCGCCGCGGCATTGCTGCTGAGCGGCTGCTCGATGGAACTCTTCTCGCCGAAGGGCGCCATCGGGCACCAGGAGAAATCGCTCATCGTCATCTCGCTCGCGGTGATGCTGATGGTGGTGATCCCGGTGATCTTCCTCACGCTGTATTTCGCCTGGCGCTACCGCGCCTCCAACACGCGCGCGACCTACGCGCCGAAGTGGGCGCACTCCACCGCCATCGAAGTGGTGGTGTGGAGCATCCCGTGCGTGATCGTGATCTTCCTCGGCATCCTGATCTGGGACACCACGCACAAGCTCGATCCGTACCGGCCCATCGAGGCGGCCGCCGAGCCGGTGGAGGTGGAGGTGATCGCGCTGAACTGGAAGTGGCTGTTCATCTATCCGCAGTACGGCGTGGCCTCGCTCAACCAGCTGGCGATTCCGGTGGACACGCCGGTCAGCTTCAAGCTGACCGCCGAGTCGATGATGAATTCCTTCTTCATCCCGCAACTGGGCAGCCAGGTCTACGCCATGGCGGGCATGCAGACGCGCCTGCACCTGATCGCCGACACGCCGGGCGTGTACCTCGGGCAGTCCGCGGCGTACAGCGGCGCGGGCTTCTCCGACATGCACTTCAAGACCTTCGCCACCTCGCGCGCCGACTTCGACCGCTGGATCGCGCAGGCGAAGCAAGCCGCGCAGCCGCTCGACGAAAAGACCTACCGCGCGCTCGAGCGTCCCAGCAGCAAGGACCCCGTCACGCTGTACTCGAGCGTGGCGCCGGCGCTGTTCGCCGGCGTGGTGGACAAGTACATGAAGGGCGGCGATCCGGTCTGCCGCGCGAACAGCCCGGCCACGCTGGAGACGGCGTCGGAGCCGCCTCCGACGTTGCCTTCGGCGTCGCCGTCGACGCCCGTCCCCCGGGACCTCTCGCAGGCCTCCATCCCGGCCAACCTCCCGCGCTCCGGCGCCACGGCCACGGAGCTATAAGCCATGTTCGGAAAACTCAATCTCGACGCCATCCCGTACCATGAGCCGATCATCATGGGCACGCTGGTGGTGGTCCTGCTCGGCGGCGCCGCGCTGCTGGGCGCCATCACTTACTTCGGCAAGTGGAAATACCTGTGGACCGAGTGGTTCACCTCGGTGGACCACAAGAAGATCGGCGTGATGTACATCATCATGGCGCTGGTCATGCTGCTGCGCGGCTTTGCCGACGCCATCATGATGCGCGTGCAGCAGGCCCTGGCCTACGGCGACGCGGCCGGCTACCTGCCGCCGCACCACTACGACCAGATCTTCACCGCGCACGGCGTGATCATGATCTTCTTCGTGGCCACGCCGTTCATCCTCGGCCTGATGAACGTGATCGTGCCGCTGCAGATCGGCGCGCGCGACGTGGCCTATCCGTTCGTCAACTCGCTGAGCTTCTGGCTGTCGGCGGTGGGCGCGGTGCTGGTGATGCTGTCGATGTTCGTCGGCGACTTCGCCGCCACCGGCTGGGTTGCCTATCCGCCGCTGTCGGAGCTCGGCTACAGTCCGACGGTGGGGGTCGACTACTACATATGGTCGCTGCAGATATCGGGCATCGGCACCACGCTGACCGGCATCAACTTCATCGTCACCATCCTGCGCATGCGCGCGCCCGGCCTGAACCTGATGAAGATGCCGGTGTTTACCTGGACCGCGCTGATCACCAACATCCTGATCGTGGCGGTGTTCCCGGTGCTGACCGCGACGCTGGCGCTGCTGACCGCCGACCGCTACCTGGGCATGCATTTCTTCACCAACGAGCTTGGCGGGAACGCCATGATGTACATCAACCTGATCTGGGTGTGGGGCCACCCCGAGGTGTACATCCTGATCCTGCCGTGCTTCGGCGCGTTCTCGGAAATCATCTCCACGTTCTCGGGCAAGCCGCTGTTCGGCTACAAGTCGATGGTGTACGCCACCTCGTCGATCGGCGTGCTGTCGTTCTTCGTCTGGCTGCACCACTTCTTCACCATGGGCTCGGGCGCCAACGTCAATGCCTTCTTCGGCATCATGACCTCGATCATCTCCATCCCCACCGGGGTGAAGCTGTTCAACTGGCTGTTCACCATGTACCGCGGGCGCATCCGCTACCATTCCTCGACGCTGTGGACCATCGGCTTCATGGTCACCTTCGCGGTGGGCGGCATGACCGGCGTGCTGCTGGCGGTGCCGGGCGCGGACTTCGTGCTGCACAACAGCCTGTTCCTCGTGGCCCACTTCCACAACGTCATCATCGGCGGCGTGATCTTCGGCTGCCTGGCGGCGATGAGCTTCTGGTTCCCCAAGGTGTTCGGCTTCACCCTCAACGAGCGCTGGGGCAAGATCTCGTTCTGGTGCTGGCTGGTGGGCTTCTACCTGGCCTTCATGCCGCTCTACGTGCTCGGCTTCAAGGGCATGACGCGCCGGATGAACCACTACGCCAACGTCGACTGGCATCCCTACCTGGTGGTGGCGCTGTGCGGCGCGGTGATCATCGGCGCCGGCATCGTGGCGCTGCTGGTCCAGCTGTTCGTCAGCGTGCGCGACCGCAAGCAGAACATGGACCCCACCGGCGACCCGTGGGACGGCCGCAGCCTGGAATGGGCCACGGCCTCGCCGGCGCCGTTCTACAACTTCGCCCACGTGCCGCACATCACCTCGCTCGAGCAGCACTGGGACGACAAGGAAAACGGCCGCGCCTACGTGCAGCCCGCGCGCTACGAGGACATCCATATGCCGAAGAACACCGGCGCCGGCATCATCATCTCCGGCTTCAGCCTGGTGCTGTGCTTCGCACTGGTGTGGCACATGTGGCCGGTGGCGATCGTCTCGCTGGCCTGCGTGATCGGCACCTTCATCCTGCGCAGCTACGACCGCGACGTGGACTACTACGTGCCGGCGGCGGAAGTCGAGCGCATCGAGAACTCGCGCTACGCGAAGCTGCAGGAGGCGGCATAAACCATGAGCAATACCATGACTGCCCACGCGCACCCGCATTCGCACGCGGCGCACGACCACGCGCATCACGACGACGGCACCACCACCACGCTCGGGTTCTGGATCTACCTGATGAGCGACTGCCTGATCTTCGCGGTGCTGTTCGCGACGTTCGGCGTGCTGGTCGCCAACACCGCCGGCGGCCCGAGCGGGCGCGAGCTGTTCGAGCTGCCCTTCGTGCTGGGCGAGACCATGCTGCTGCTGCTCAGCAGCTTCACCTTCGGCGTGGCGATGCTGTACATGCACTCCGGGCGCAGCCACCTGGTGGTGCGCTGGCTGGGCGTGACCTTCCTGCTCGGCGCCGCGTTCATCGCGATGGAGCTGTACGAGTTCACCGAGCTGCTGCACCGCGGCGCGGGCCCCGGCGTGAGCGCGTTCCTGTCCTCGTACTTCACGCTGGTCGGCACCCACGGCCTGCACGTGACCTGCGGCCTGGTGTGGATCGCCGTGATGATGCACCAGCTCAGGCGCTTCGGGCTGGACGGCATCACCAGCCGCCGCCTGAACTGCCTGAGCATGTTCTGGCACTTCCTGGACCTGATCTGGATCTGCGTCTTTACCTTCGTCTACCTGCGTGAGTTCGTATGAAGAGCAAGCACCTTCACCCGGCCGGCGCCGCCGATGCCGCGCACGGCAGCTTCAAGGGCTACGTGGCCGGCTTCGCGTTGTCGGTCCTGCTGACCTTCGCCTCGTTCGGCGCGGTGATGCTGGACGTGGTGCCGCGGCACCTGGGCCTGACCGCCATCGTCGTGCTGTGCGTGGCGCAGCTGCTGGTGCAGCTCGTGTTCTTCCTGCACATGGGCACCGCGCGCGACCAGCGCCAGAACACGGCCATCTTCATCTGCAGCGCGCTGCTGATCGCCATCATCGTGGCCGGCTCGCTGTGGGTCATGCATAACGCCAACGTCAACATGATGCCGACGCAGATGTCGATGGAACGGGCCAAGATGCGCGACTAGCGGCCGCGCCCGCCCGGCGCCGCGCGGCCGTCAATTCCGCTCAACGGAATTGACGGGCTGCAATGCGGGGCGCGCGGGCCTATTCTCGTCTCCAACAAACGGGGCATCGCGGCGGTCGTGCGCGATGCCCCGGATTCCAAGGAGACGACAGTGCAGTATTCCCTTCCGCCTTTCCTTCCGCCTTTCCTTCCATTGGCCCTGCGCGCCGCCGGCAGACTGGCGACGCTGGCCGCCGGGCTCGCCCTCGGCGCCGCCTGCCTGCCGGCCGCCGCCACCGCGGCCTTTCCCGACAAGCCCATCCGCATCGTGGTGCCGTTCTCCCCGGGCGGCGGCACGGACCTGATCGCGCGCACCATGGGCGTGGCCATGTCGCAGGACCTCGGCCAGCCGGTGGTGGTGGACAACAAGCCCGGCGGCGGCACCATCATCGGCACCGACAACGTGGCCAAGAGCGCGCCGGACGGCTACACGCTGGTGATGGCGACCTTCGCCCACGCGGTCAACCCGAGCCTGCAGCCCAAGCTGCCGTACGCCACCGACAAGGCGTTCGCGCCGGTGGTGCTGGTCGGCCGCTCGCCCAACGTGCTGGTGGTGCGGCCCGACAGCCCCTACAAGACCGTGCAGGACCTGATCGCCGCGGCCCGCGCCAACCCCGGCAAGATCTCGTTCGCCTCGCAGGGGCCCGGCACCTCGGCGCATCTCGCCGGCGAGCTGTTCAAGAGCCTGGCCAGGGTCAACCTCAACCACATTCCCTACCGCGGCGCTGGCCCGGCCATCACCGACCTGCTCGGCGGGCAGGTGGACCTGATGTTCGCCACCGCCTCGGCGGTGGGCAACCTGCTGGAGTCCGGCAAGCTGCGCGCGCTCGGCGTGACCAGCGCGCAGCGCTCGGCCAGCGCCGACCTCGCCAGGGTGCCGACCATCGCCGAGAGCGGCGTGCCCGGCTATGTGGCGGAGAGCTGGTACGGCCTGTTCGCGCCGGCCGGCACCCCGGCGCCGGTCATCGCGCGCCTCAACGCGGCGGCCAGGAAAGCCGTGGCCACCTACGCCTTCCGCAAGCGCGCCGAGTCCGAGGGGCTGATCGTCAGCCCCGGCACGCCGGACGAATTCGGCCGCTACGTGCACGGCGAGCAGGCGCGCTGGAGCCAGGTCGTCAAAGACGCAAAGATCACTCTCAACTAAACCGAGCCGCAGCCAGACCCATCATGACCGACTATTCCTTCATCGAGCTGGAAACCCAGGACGGCGTCGCCGTGCTGACCCTCAACCGTCCCGACAAGCGCAACGCCATCACCGACGACATGCGCAGCGAACTGATCGACGCGCTGGAGCGCGTCACCGCCGAGCGCAGGATCCGCGCGCTGGTGCTGACCGGCAACGGCAAGGGCTTCTGCGCCGGCGGCGACGTGGCCGGCATGCAGAAGCGCATGGACGCGCCGCAGGGCGAGGTCGGCTTCAACGGCTGGGCGCGCCAGCAGCGCGTGCACCACTCGGTGGCGCTGCTGCACGACATGCCCAAGCCGACCATCGCCGCCGTCAACGGCTCGGCCGCCGGGCTGGGCGCCGACATGGCGATGGCCTGCGACTTCGTGATCGCCTCCGAGAGCGCCAGCTTTGCCTGGTCCTACATCCACCGCGGGCTGATTCCCGACGGCGGCGGCATGTATTTCCTGCCGCGCCGCACCGGCCTGTCCAGGGCCAAGGAACTGATCTTCAGCGGGCGCAAGGTGGATGCCGCCGAAGCGCTGCGGCTCGGCATCGCCGACCGCGTGAGCACGCCGGACGCGCTGCTGGTCGATGCGCGCAACTGGGCGGCGCAGCTCAGCCACGGCTCGCCCACCGCGCTGGCGCTCGGCAAGTCGATCCTCAACCAGAGCTTCGAGCTGCCGGCCGGCCAGGTATTCGCGCAGGGCAGCCAGGCGCAGGGCATCTGCTACACCAGCAGCGAGCACCGCGAGTCGGTGCTGGCTTTCCTGAACAAGACCGCGGCCGCGGCGAAGGGCTGACGCGATGGCATCCGATCTGATCGACGCCGTCGGCGCGTCCCCCTCTTCGGCCATCGCGCGCCTGGTCAAGCCGCGCAGCGTGGCGGTCATCGGCGCCTCGGCCGATCCGGCCAAGACCTCGGGCCGCCCGGTTTCCTACCTGACGCGGCACGGCTTCGGCGGCGCGATCTACCCGGTCAACCCGAAGGTGGACACCATCGGCGGCATCCGCTGCTATCCGGACATCGGCTCGCTGCCCGAAGTGCCGGACGTGGGCATCGTGCTGCTGGGCGCGGAGCGCGCGCAGCATGCGGTGCGCGAGCTGGCCGCGCGCGGCACCGGCGCGGCCATCGTGCTGGCCAGCGGCTACACCGAGACCGGCGCCGAGGGCGCGCGCCGCCAGGCGGAGCTGCTGGAGGCCGCGGGCAGCATGCGCTTGCTCGGGCCCAACACCATCGGGCTGGTCAACCTGACCGACAGCATCCCGCTGTCGGCCAGCGGCGCGCTGGAGATGGAGCATTTCCCGGCCGGCAGCATCGGCGTGGTGTCGCAGAGCGGCGGCATCCTCGGCGCCTTGCTGTCGCGCGCCGCGGCGCGCGGCATCGGCTTGTCCAAGCTGGTCTCCACCAGCAACGAGGCCGACCTCGACCTGGCCGACTTCGTCGACTTCCTGGCCGACGACGAAGCCACCCGCGTGATCGCGCTGTACGTGGAAAGCGTGCGCGACCCGGCGCGCTTCCGCGCCGCCGCGCTCAAGGCGGCGGCGGCCGGCAAGCCGGTGGTGGCGTTCAAGATCGGCCGCTCGGAGGCCGGCGCGCGCGCGGCCGTCTCGCACACCGGCGCCATGGCCGGCGCGGACCGCATGTACGACGCGCTGTTCCGCCAGGTCGGCGTGATCCGCGCGCAGACCTTCGCCGACCTGATCGACATCCCCGCCGCGCTGGCGGCCGGCCGCGTGCTGCGCGGCCGGCGCGTGGCGGTGCTGACCTCGACCGGCGGCGCCGGCACGCTGGTGTCCGACAGCCTGGGCGTGTCCGGCTTCGAGACCCCGCCGCCCGACGAGGCCACCGCGGCCAGGCTGCGCGCGCTGCAGAACGGCGACCATGCCGCGCTGGACCGCAACCCGATCGACGTCACGCTGGCCGGCCTGCAGCCCGACCTGCTGCGCGCTGCCATCCGCACGCTGCTCGACAGCCCGGGCTACGACGCCGTGGCGGTCATCGTCGGCTCGTCCGGCCTGGCCATGCCGGACCTGATGGCCGATGCCATCCGCGACTGCCTGCCGGGCAGCGACAAGCCGGTGCTGGCCTACGTGAGCCCGCACGCGCCGCACGTGGCCGCGGTGCTGAACCAGCGCGGCGTGCCGGCCTTCAGCGCGCCGGAGAGCTGCGCGGCGGCGTTCGGCGCGATGCTGGCCGCCGCGCGGCTGCGCGGCGCGCCGGCGCCGGTGGCCGCGCCGGCGGTGGCCGCCGCCGGCATCGACGACCTGCCGGCGGGCTCGCTGGACGAGGCGCAGGCCAAGGCGCTGTTCGCGCGCTTCGGCCTGCCGTCGGTGCGCGAGACGGTGGTGGGCGACGGCGCGCAGGCGGAAGCCGCCGCGCGCGCGCTCGGCGGGCGCGTGGTGCTGAAGATCCTGTCGTCGGAGATCACGCACAAGAGCGACATCGGCGGCGTGGCGGTCGGCGTGGCGCCGCAGGACGTGGCGGCGCGGCTGGCGGCGATGCGCGCCGAGGTGGCCGGCCATACCGGCCGCGAGCCGGACCGCTTCCTGGTGCAGGAGATGGTGGGCGGCGGCGTCGAGATGATCCTCGGCCTGCACCGCGACGCGCTCGGCACCGCGGTGCTGCTCGGCATGGGCGGCGTCACCGCCGAGCTGTTCCAGGACACCACCATGCGCCTGCTGCCGCCGGGCGGCGCGCTGTCGCAAGAGGAGGCAGCCGGCATGGCGCGCGAGCTGAAGACGTGGCCGCTGCTGGACGGCTACCGCGGCCGCCCGAAGGCGGACGTGCAGGCGCTGGCCGATGCCATCGTCGCCTTCTCGCGCATGGCCGCCGCGCTGGGCGAGCGGCTGGTCGAGGCGGAGATCAACCCGGTGTTCGTGCTGCCGGCCGGGCAGGGCGTGCGCGCCGCGGACGGCGTGGCGCTCATCGCCTAGCTCGCGCGCGGGGCCGGTCTGTGCCAGACTGCTGCCCTTGGCGCCGCATTTCCGCTGGCCGGAAATGCGGCGCGCCACGCCATCGGAGGCCGCAGTGGATTCGGAGGATGCCAGCAGCCGTGCCCGCGGCCGGCCTGCCAACCAGCTCGCCAACCGCTCGCTGGAGCGCGGCATTGCCTTGCTGCGCGCCTTCCGCCCGGGCTCCGAGGTGCTCGGCAACGGCGAGCTGGCCGAGCGCACCGGGCTGGCGCGCTCCACCGTCAGCCGCCTGACGCAAAGCCTGGTCGACACCGGTTTCCTGCAATACGATCCCGACCTGCGCGCCTACCGCCTCGGCGTGCCGGTGCTGAGCCTGGCGCACGCCATGCGCACCGGCTCCGCCGTGCTGCACCTCGCCGCGCCGATGATGCGCGAACTGGCGCAGGCCGAGCACATCAATGTCGGGCTGGCGATGGCCGACCAGGACGAGATGGTCTACCTGGAATCGATCCGCTACAGCCGCAAGGCGTCGCTGCGCAACGTGGTGACCGGCCAGCGCGTGCCCATGCCGCTGACCTCGCTGGGCCGCGCCTGGCTGGCGGCGGCCCCCGCGCACGAGCGCGAGGCACTGATGCGGCAGTTCCGCCAGCGCTTTCCCGCGCACTGGCCCGAGCTGGAGGCGCAGATCCTGGCAGCCATCGAGCATGTGCAGCGGCACGGCTGGTGCGCGGCGAGCTGGCAGCCCGAGGTCGTGGCGCTGTCCACGCCCATGCAGCTCGGCCACTATCCCCTCCACGTGCTCAACGTCAGCACGTCCACGCGCGCGGGCGTGGACGAGGCCAGCCGCGAGCTCAAGCCGCACCTGATGCGGCTGGCGGCGCAGGTGCGGCAGGCGTTCGGGCAGTCGCGGCCGGACTGAGGTTCGCCGGCGGCGCTACCTCAGTTGGGCGACGGCCTCCTCGGTGGTCCACAGTGCGTGCGCGAGGAAGCGATAGTTGATGATGGCGGCGAGGTAGCCATCCCCGTCCGGCAGGCGCGGGCCGGCGGTGGCGTCGCGGACCACGGCGACCTCGAAGCCTTGTTCGAGCAGTTCGCGCAGATGCGATTCGATGCACAGGTTGGCCGCCATGCCCGCCAGGACGATCTGCGAGACGCCCTTCTTGCGCAGCTGCAGCACGAGGTCGTTGGTCTCGGGGCCATAGACCTTGTGCGGCGAGGCGATGATGGTCTTGCCGTCGAGGATGTAGGGCTTGTACTCCTCCAGGAAGTCGGCGCCGGAGCCGGCGAAGCCGTCGAGGGTGAGGGGGCCCTTGCGGTCGAACATGCAGATGCTGTGCATGACCTTTTCGAGCGGGCCGCCGAAGTGCCATTCGTGATCGTGCGGATAGTAGTAGTGCGGCGACACGGCGACCGTGATCGCGGCCGACTTGGCGGCCCGGAACAACCGCCCGATATTGGCGACCGTGCCGTTTTCCTCGATGCTGGGGCCGAATATCGCCCAGCTCGCGCCTTGCGGGCTGAGGAAGTCGTTCTGCGGATCGACCACCAGCAGCGCGGCCTTGGCGAGGTCGAGCCTGAAGCCGGTCGGCGGCAAGGCGGGGTCGCGGGGATCGGCGTAGGGGCTGGCGGCAGCGTCGTGGTTCGCTTCGGGTTGGCTTTGGTTGCTCATGGCATCCTCTGTGGGTTGAGACCGGCCGGTATCGGCTGGCATCGACCGGTATCGGCTGGTGGATCGGGGACAAGCGCGGTGGCCGTTTTTATAAATGACCAGTCGCTTTATAAAAACGAGAAAAAAATCAGCGAAGCAGGCGCGGCAAGACCTCCGTCTCGAAACGCGCGAGGGCGGCGCCGCTCTGCTCGACCTTGCCGCGCATCACCGCGCCTTCGAACGCTTCGACGAGGATCGCGGCAAGCATGTCCGGGTCTTCGCCGGCCGCCAGGTCGCCGCGCTCCTGCGCTTCGCGCAGGCACGCGCCGAGGGCGGCTTCCCAGCGGCGCAGCAGGGCGGACAGCACCTGCCGCGTTTCCGCGCTGCCGTTCGACAGTTCCAGCGACAGGTTACCGATCAGGCAGCCCAGCGTGAAATCATGCCGGCGGTGGTCTTCGGACAGGGCCCGGAAGAATTTCGCCACGCGCGCGAGCGGCCTGGCCCGCGCGTCGTACAGGAGCGGCCCGTGCCGGGCCTCGATCGACAGCCAGTACCCTTCCAGGATCTCGCCGGCAAACGATTCCTTGCTGTCGAAGTAATTGTAGAAAGAGCCCTTGGGCACCTCGGCGGCGGCCGTGATGTCCTGCACGCCGCATCCGTTAAAGCCCCGCTCGAGCACGACATCGCGCCCCGCCGACAGCAGCCGGGTACGGACTTCGGGATTGGCGGGTCTTGGCATGGCGCGTTTCGCTACGGGGTGGGATGGGTTGTAAGATAGTCGGTCATCTATTTATTGTCAATCGCAAACGCGCGTCTTGCGCGATACCGCCGCCTGTCGGGCAGGCGCCACCCGGGGCGTCAATGCCGGGTGGGCCGGCACCAGGGACCGGAGGGGCTCGCCGACGAAAGTTCATGCAGCACCTGCCGGTGCAGGGTGTCGAACGTGGCGGCCTCGGCATGGAACAGGAAGCCGCCGTCGGGCATGCGCGAAACCAGCCGGAAGGCGGGCACCGCGGCGAAGATGGCGATATGGAGGCGGTCGTTGACCACCACCACGCCCGGCATGCCCGGCTCGTCGGTGTGGGACAGGCATGGAATGCCCAGCCGCTCCAGCTGGCGCCGGACCCCTTGCGCGCTGACGACGCCTTCCATGCGAATGCCCTCCGGGTGCAAGGTACGCGTCGATGATCGGAATGCGCAGTGTCGTGCGCAAGAGTAGAAGTACTCAATGGCCGCGCGCCGCGCCATGCGCCGGAAGAGGCGGCCAGGCTGGCCCGCGCCGGCGTGGCGCCACATTAGAAAAGTTTCTCTAAACCGG
Organism: Cupriavidus sp. 30B13; assembly: GCF_049059565.2. Taxonomy (NCBI): domain Bacteria; kingdom Pseudomonadati; phylum Pseudomonadota; class Betaproteobacteria; order Burkholderiales; family Burkholderiaceae; genus Cupriavidus; species Cupriavidus sp. 30B13. The sequence goes on from NZ_CP188223.1 coordinate 922,804, forward strand.
TGCGGCCCCCGATGCCACGCCAATCTTTCCCCCCTTATGATGGGAAACCTTGTGATGAGTGTTCTGGAGTGCGTCGATGGTTTGGGGAGAGCAGGTCGTATTCGTCCTGGACGACGACGAAACGATGCTGTGGCTATACCGGGAACTGCTCCGGAAGCCTGGCATCAGCATCCGCACGTTCGCTTCGGCGGGCGACTTTCTGTGCGCATACCGGCCCGGGCCGAGCGAGTGCCTGGTGTGCGACCTGCGCATGCCGGAGATCGGCGGCCTGGACGTGCAGAGGCGCTTGTCGGAGACCGGCATCAGCCTGCCGGTCATCTTCGTGTCCGGCCATGCGGAGGTGCCGTCGGTGGTGCAGGCCATGAAGGTGGGCGCCTTCGATTTCCTGGAGAAGCCGGTCGACGGCGAGCGCCTGCTGTCGGTGGTCTCGGCGGCGCTGCTGCACAGCCGGTCGCTGCATGCCGCGCGCATTACGATGGCCGCGCGGCACGCCCGGCTGGCCTTGCTGTCGCGGCGCGAGCGCGAGGTCGCCGAACTGGTGGCGACCGGCAAGTCCAGCCGTGCCATCTCGGAGGAGATGGGCCTGAGCGTGCGCACCGTGGAGAACCACCGGGCGCGCCTGACCGAGAAGCTGGCGGTCGGCTCGGTCGCCGAGCTGGTGAAGCTGCTGCACGCCTCGGCGTAGGCGGCGCCGGCCCGGAAGGCGGCTCGGAAAGCGGCCCGGAAGGCGGCTCAGAAAGCGGCTCAGAAGGCGGGGCGGGCCAACGCGGACGCCGCCGCGGCGCCGGCCGCGCCGGCGATGGAGAAACGCGCGCGGCCCTGTTCCTTGGCCCGGTAGAGCTGTTCGTCGGCGGCGCGCATCAGCGCGGTCTCGTCGGCCGGCTCGCCGAAGTAGACGGCCACGCCGATGCTGGCGCGCACGTTGAGCTGCGGGCCGCCGTCGAGCCGGTAGGTGGCGCTGGTCGCTTCCAGGATGGTGATGGCGACCGCGGCCGCGTTCTTCGCGTGCCCGATGCCTTCCAGGATGGCGGCAAACTCGTCGCCGCCGAGCCGCGCCACGGTGTCGCTCTTGCGCACGCATTGCTGCAGGCGCCGCGAGAAGTCCTGCAGCAGCCGGTCGCCCGCATGGTGGCCATGGTTGTCGTTGACGTCCTTGAAACGGTCCAGGTCGATGAACAGCAGCGCCATGGGTTCGTCCGTGACCCGCGTGCGCGCCATCGCCGAGCGCAGCCGGTTCTCGAAGCCGCGCCGGTTGTAGAGCTGCGTCAGGTGGTCCCGTTGCGAGATGTGCGCGAGCTCGATCGCCTCGAGCTTGCGGGCCGTGATGTCCTGCGCATAGATGTGGACACCGAGCACGGTGCCGTCGGCGAGATTGCGCTCCGGCTGGTAGCGGATCTCCAGGAAGCGCAGTTCGGATTCGAGAGATTCGATCTCGAAGGTCACGGTCTTGCCCGCCATGGCCTGGTGCAGGAAGGGCGCGATGCGAGCATAGGTGGCCGCGCCCAGGATCTGGCCGGCGGTGCGCCCGAGAATGGCTTCCTCGGCGAGGCCGTGCAGCCGCATGAAGGCGGCATTGACGAAGGTGTAGCGCTCGGCGGTGTCGACGAAGGCGACGACCATCGGCAGGTTGTCCGCCACGGTGCGCAGGCGGGCCTCGTTCTGGCGGATGCGGTCGCCGCCGGCCTGGACCGCCGACATCAGTTGCCGGAACTCCCGCGCCAGCCCGGCGATCTCGTCGCGGCCGCCGGCGTCGAGCCGGGCATAGGCGGCCGGGTCGTCGGCGCTGGCCCTGACCACGTAGTGCAGCACCGTGAGCGGGCGCAGCAGCCAGTGCACCGCCAGCCAGATCAGCAGGGCCGCCAGCAGCAGCGCGCCGGCGCTCAGCGCGACCAGGCGCCGCTGCATCTCGCGCAGCGTCGAGAACGCCTCGGCGGCCGGCGTGACGGCCAGCAGCGTCCAGCCGGTGGTGGACAGCTGCCAGCGCGAGACGACCGGCTGCACCGGATCGAGGAATTCGATGCCGGAGGTCCGGGCGCCCAGCCCGCAGTCTTCGCGCGGCGCCGGCAGCGCCGGACGGCGCATGACCATCGACGGCAGCGGATGCTGGATGTAGACCCGGTCGTGGCTGGAGACCAGGCAGTAGAAGCCGGTCTCCCCGAGCCGGTTGTGCCCGATCTCGACCAGGAAATTGGATTCCTGCAAGTTCAGCCAGCCGCCCAGCGCGCCCTGCAGCGCATGGTCTTTCCCCAGCACCGGCGCGACCACCAGAACGCCCGCGGCGCCATTGCTGCGCGAGTGGATCGGCTCGGAAACCACCGGCTGCAGGGTGCGCGAGACGCGCGCGAAATATTCCCGGTCGAGGATGGAGTACGGCACCCGCCGGTTGGGCAGCGAGCTGTAGGTGAGCATGCCTTGCGCGGTGGCGATGAAGAAGTCGTTGAAGGTCGCCGGCACCGGCAGCCGCTGCTTGACGAAGGCGGCCAGCTCGCCCTGCGGCAGGCCCATCAGCCCGTCGAGCTGGGGCGCGATGTGCATGAGCACCGCGATGCGCTCCTCGATCAGGTGGTCGGTCTGCTCGGCGACGATCCGGACCACGGAGTCCTGCTGGCGCTGGAGCGTGTTGCGCAGGTCGCGGTAGGCATACGACATGGAGGCCAGCGCCACGCAACTGCACAGCACCAGCGCCACCGCGCCGGTCAGGAGCGTGATCTTGGTCCTGAGCGACCACACCATGCGCCCGCGCCGGAAGCGGCGCGCGGCGCGCGGGGGCGCGGCCTCGCGGCGGGTCATGGCCCGGCCGCCGCGGCGGCCCGGCCGCCGAGCGTGCGCCGCGGCCAGTCGTCGTAGCCGGGCAAAGTGCTCCCGCCGGCGAGGAGCCATTCGCCGATACGCCGCCGGTGGCCGGCGCCGCGATCGCCGTCGCCCGGATAATACGGCTGCCGCTTCTTGACCATGGTGATGCACCCGCTCCTTCTTCAGCTTCCCGTGCCGGTGTGTCCACGCTGCCCATGGCTGGCCCGCGTGCCCGGCGCTGCTTCGTCCCGCAGCTTGTCCGTCGGAGAATATGGCGGTTGCTGCGCCCGCGGAAAAGAGTAGTAATACTCATGACACGCCAGCCATTTTGCCGGGCATGCGCATGCGTGCGGAGATCGCCGGCGGGGCCGGGCGCACTGCTCGCCGCTTGCGTGGCGCAGGCGGCGGATCCCGTTTTCTGCATAGGTACTTTTACTCTTGTGGCGGCGGCGCGCCGTCCACGAAAATGCCGCCACGGCGGCATGCCGCGCTACGGGCGCGGGCACCTGCGCCGATGCCTTCCGGCGCGCCGGCCATTGCCCGGCGCCTGCCTGTCCCGCGGCCTGCCACCCCGGCACCCGCCGCTGCGGCCGTGCCATGTTCCGCCACGCGGATTCCCCCGTTTGCCTCACGGAAAGTCATGATGGTTATTGCGCGTGCGCTGTCGTCGGTCAGGAGAGTTTTCCGCAGGGAAAGCGGCTCCATCGTGGCGACGACCGTCGTCGCGGTCGTGCTGCTGGTGGTGTCCTGCATCCACGTGCTTAACCTGCTGGAGCAGGAGGTCAGGGACCAGACCGCGATGTACCGCCGCTCGACCATGGAGGCCGTCATCCGGATGGCGGCTTCGATGGAGCAGGACAGCGCCGACCGGATCCGCACCATCGTCGAGGCGCAGTATCTCGTGCAGATGGCCAAGCGGGTGATGCGCGCGCCGGACGACGTCTCCGCGCGCATCGAGTTCGACGCGTGGATCACCGCGATCTACAAGAGCCGCGGCTTCGAGGGCTACAGCCTGATCTCGCCCGGCCAGGTCATCGTCGCCGCGAGCAGCGTCCTGTACATATCGGCGCCGGTCGCCACGCCCGCCGCCAGGCGGGCGGTGGCGCACGCGATGGCCTCCGGCATCGGCATCACGCGGCCCATCGCCGCGCCCCTGCCGATCGACGGCAACGGCGCGCAGTATCCCGCCGGCACCCTGTTCCAGCTCATTTGCGCCGCGATCCACGACGAGAGCGAACTGGTCGGCACCTTGTGCCTGCGCACCAACCCGACGCTCAGGCTGTTCGAGATCCTGCGCTCGGGCTGGGTCGGCAAGACCGGCAACGCGTATGTGATCGATGCCGACGGGCGCCTGCTCTCGCCGAGCCGCCTGGCCGGCGACGTGCAGGTCCCGGAGGCGGCCAGGCGCGGCGCGCCCTACGGGCTGTGGGCGCGCCTGCCGCTGCGCGTGCAGCCCAGGCAGCGCACGCTCGGCAGCGACGGCTCCACCGCGCTGACGCGGCTGGCGGCGCACCTGCTCGCGGACAAGCGCGGCACCACGCCGGTACTCGACCACTACGCGGACCTGCGCGGGCACAACGTGATCGGCATCGGCCGCTGGCTGCCGAACTCGGACATGGGCATCATCGTCGAGCAGGACGCCGCCGAGTCGTACCGCTTCCACGACCTGGCGCGCAACGCCATCATCGGCCTGACTTCCATCTCGGTATGCCTGATCGTCGCCCTGACCGCGGTGCACTGGCGCAGCCGGCGCCACGCCGCCGAGAACGAAGACCGCTGGCAGGCGTTCCGCAAGCACGTGCCGATCGGCTTCTCGTACACCACGCCCGGCGGCACCGTGATCATGGCGAACCGCGCCTACGGCACCGCCACCGGCGCGGACGAGGAATGGATCGTCGGCAAGAACGCCTGGGAAGCCATCGCCGACCCGCTCGGCTCGGAGATCTGCCGCTCGGCGCACCAGTTCGTGATGGCGTCGGGGCAGCCGCAGGAGCAGGTGCATACGCTGAAGAACCCGCGCGGCCAGAAGCGCGTGTACCACCTGCTCAAGTTTCCCGTGCTGGCGGGCGACGACAGCCGCATCGCGGGCATCGGCACGGTGGTGACCGACATCACCGAGTCGGAGAGCAACCGACGCGCTCTGGAGGCGCTGACGGCCAACCTGGAGCAGAAGATCAAGGACCGCACGCAGGAGCTGGACACGGCCCGGGAGGTCGCCGAGAGCGCGGCGAGGGCGAAGGCGCAGTTCCTGGCCAACATGAGCCACGAGATCCGCACGCCGCTCAACGGCATCATCGGCATGACGCACCTTGCCCAGCGGACGCGGGACGGCCGGCGGCTGGAACACTATCTCGGCCGCATCGCCACCGCCGGCAGGCACCTGCTCGGCGTGGTCAACGACGTGCTGGATTTCTCCAAGATCGAGGCCGGCAAGCTGACGCCGCAGCCGTATCCGTTCGAGCTGTCGCAGACGCTCGAGCATGTGGCGGGGCTGTTCCTCGAGCGGGCCACCTCGAAGAACATCGTCATCACGGTGGACATACAGGATGCCGTGCCGGAGTTCCTGGTGGGCGACGCGCTGCGCATCGGCCAGATCCTGATCAACTTCGTCGGCAACGCCGTCAAGTTCACCGACAGCGGCCGGGTGACCTTGCGCGTGCGCGCCCGCTATGTGTCCCGCGGCGAGGCGCGGCTGTCGTTCGACGTACAGGACTCCGGGCTGGGCATCGAGCCGCACGTGCTGTCGTCGCTGTTCACGCCGTTCCACCAGCTCGACGGCACCACCGCGCGCCGTTTCGACGGCGCGGGGCTGGGGCTGGCGATCTCGAAGAGCCTGGCCACCATGATGGGCGGCACCGTGTCCGTGGCCAGCGAGCCGGGCGTGGGCAGCACGTTCTCGCTCGACATCCTGCTGGCGCGCCAGGAGCGCTGCGCCAGGGCCGACAGTTGCGCCGCCGCGTTCACCACCGCGTGGCACAAGCTGCACGGCGGCCACGCGGGCGCGCCGGCGCCCGAGGCCGCGGCGTATCCCGCGGCGGCGCGGCCGGCGCCGGCCTGTGACGCCGGTCACGCCGGTCACGCCGGCCACGCGCCGGGCGGCGAGCAGGCCGCCGCCGCGCGGTGGCTGGGCAAGCGGGTCCTGGTGGTGGAGGACAACGAGATCAACCAGGAAGTCGTGAAGGCGATGCTGGAACTGGAGGGCATCGACGTGGTGGTGGCCGGGGATGGCGAGACCGGCTTGTCGGCCATGTCGGCGGCGCCGTTCGACCTGGTGCTGATGGACGTTCACCTGCCCAAGCTCGACGGCTTCGAGGTGGCCAGGCGGCTGCGCTCGGACGCCCGCTACGCGGCCATCCCGATCCTGGCGTTCACGGCCAACGCGACGCTGGAAGACCGCGAGCGCTGCCTGCGCAGCGGCATGAACGACCATATCGCCAAGCCGGTCGATCCCGCCCTGCTGCACGCGATGCTGGGCCGCTGGCTGTCGGCGTCGCCGGACGCGCCGCCGGCCGCCGCGGACGACCTCGCGCGCGCGCCGCACGTCGAGGCGGAGGAGGACACCATCCGCGCCTTGCGCGGTGTCGGCGGCCTCTCGGTCGAGACTGGCCTGCGCCATGTGATGGGCCGGCGGCAGCTTTACCTGCGCCTGCTGGAGCGCACGCTGGACGGCCGCCGCGACGCCGCCCGGCGCCTGCAGGATGCCGCCGCGCAGGGCGCGTGGCAGGACGCGCTGCTGCAGGCCCACGGCCTGCGGTCCATCCTCGCCACCATCGGCGCGAACGCGCTCGCGGGCCAATGCGGCGAGATCGAGAAGGCGATCCAGGCAGGCTGCCTCGACGCCGCGCGGCTGGCCGCGTTCGAGGCGGAGTACGGCGCCATGATGGCGTCGATCTGCCGCTCGCTCCCGCGGCCATGCACCGGCGCCGGCCGCGATGGCCGCGGCGCTGCTGAGTAGATCTACTCTTTCGGCGCCTCCGGCGGATTCGGACAATGGGCAACGGCAACGCCGGCCCGCCGCCCTGGCGGCGGCGGACGCCTTTTCCCGGATGTCCCGGACGCACGTCTTCCCCGGGCCGGCCAGCGTGCCCGGCGGCAGGCGGATACCACGGACCAGCGCAGTTGACCGACGACTCCCATGACCGCCGCCGCATTGCCTGCCCCATCGCCCGCCTCGTCGCCTGCCATGTCGTCCGCCGCGCCGCGCGCCTTGCCGACCGTGCTGCTGGTCGACGACACGCCCGAGAATATCTACGTCATCTCGGCGCTGCTCGATGACCTGTACGAGATCCGCGCGGTGGCCAGCGGCGAAGCCGCGCTGGAGGCCGTCAACGCGAGCGTGCCCGACATCGTGCTGCTGGACGTGGTCATGCCGGGCCTGAACGGCTACCAGGTCTGCCGGCGGCTCGCCGCGGACCCGGCCAGCGCCGACGTGCCGGTGATCCTGCTGACGGCGTCGCCCGAGACCGAAGGCGAAGCGCAGGGCTTCGAGGCCGGCGCGGTCGACTACATCGTCAAGCCGGTCAATCCGCGCGTGCTCCGCTCCCGGGTGGCGACGCACCTGTCGCTGCGCCTCGCCAACCGGCGGCTGCGCGAACGCGCGCTCGGGCTGCAGGACGAGCTGGTCCGGCGCGCGCAGGAACTGGCCCATGCGCAGGACGCCACCATCTGCGCGCTGTCCGCGCTGGTCGAGACGCGCGACAACGAGACCGGCGGGCACATCCACCGCACGCAGCATTACGTCAGGGCGATCGCGCAGACCCTGCAATGCACGGCCGATTTCCGCGCGGCGCTGACGCCGGAGGTCATCGAACTGCTGTTCAAGTCCGCGCCCCTGCACGACGTGGGCAAGATCGGCATCGACGACCGCATCCTGCGCAAGCCGGGACGGCTGACGCCGGCCGAGTTCGACATCATGAAGACCCACACCACCATCGGCGGCACGGCGCTGGCCGAGGCGCAGCGGCACTGCGGCGGGGGCGGCGCCTTCCTCAGGATCGCCAGCGAGATCGCCCGCTCGCATCACGAGCGGTGGAGCGGCGGCGGCTATCCGGACGGCCTGGCCGGCGAGGCGATTCCGCTCTCGGCGCGCATCATGGCGATCGCCGATGTCTATGACGCCCTCATCAGCGAGCGCGTCTACAAGGCAGCGCTGCCGCACGACGAGGCGATGCGGCTGCTCAGGGCGCAGCGCGGGCAGCATTTCGATCCGCGCGTGGTCGACGCCTTCGTCCGGGCGGAGCCGGAGATCCGCGCGATCGCGCGGCGCTACGCGGATGCCGGACCAAAGCATGGCGGGGCCGCGCCGGCGCCGGGCATTTCCTAGAGCGGGTGCATGCCGAGAGACGAAAAGACGATCCACATACTCGATGACGACGAGACGGTTCCCTGGCTGTACAGCAAGTTCCTGAGGATTCCCGACGCAGCATTCCGTACCTATACGTCGGCCGCGGCATTCCTGGCCGGCTACCGGCCGGCCCCGTGCGAATGCCTGATCTGCGACCTGCGCATGCCGGAGATGGACGGCCTGGAAGTGCAGCGGCAACTGCGCAATACCGGCATGAGCCTGCCCATCATCTTCGTGTCCGGCTTCGCCGAAGTGCCATCCGTGGTGCAGGCCATGAAGGTCGGCGCCTTCCACTTCCTCGAAAAGCCGCCCGATCCGGCGGAACTGCACCGGCTGGTGGTGGAGGCGCTCGCGCATAGCCGCACGCTGCACGCCGAGCGGGTCGCCAGCGCGCAGCGCAAGGCACGCCTGACCCTGCTGACGCCGCGCGAGCGCGAGGTCGCGCGCGAAGTCGCGCGCGGCAAGTCGAGCCGGCAGATCGCCGACGAGATGGGCGTCAGCGTGCGCACCGTCGAGAACCACCGCGCGCACCTGGCGGAAAAGCTCGGCGTGGCCTCGGTGGCCGAACTGGTCAGGCTGGTGAGCGGATTCGACGAAGACTAGACCGCCGCGGCAGGATAAAAAAACGGGCGACCCGCTTGCGCGGACCGCCCGGCGTCAAGTACGTGTACGGGGATGTGACACGGTGCGATTGGCGCCTCGCACACCTTGTATATCGGCCACGCGGCAGCCGGTTTTTCCCCCTACCTTGGCGGGGGGAAACGGCGCCGGCGGCGCCGGCGGCTCCGCGGCCCGCGCTTGCCCGCACGCGATTGAGTAGACTTACTCTTTTGCCGCGCGTCCGTCGCCGCGACAATTGCGTCGCAAGATCCGGCCCGGTGGCCGACGGGCCCCGATGCCTGCACAGATTCACCGGCGTCCGGCTCCGGCTGCTTCGCCTTGACCGCGAGGAAAGCGCGGACGGCGCCCGGCCAGGCGCAAACGGCGGGCATGGAAGCGGGAGCGGGGTGCATGCTTCCATGCAATGCGATCGATGTCCGCGAGGTACGGGGAAGCTCACGTTCGTGAGCTTCTTTTTTTCCTGCGCGGGCGGCCGCGCGGCGGCCCAGGTCCGTGGCGCCACGGTTTCACAAGCGCATTCCCAGCTTCCGGCACAGGTCTTCCACGTCGTAGGGCTTGCGCAGGGTGACCACGTTCGGCAACGCGGCCCGCTGCTCCGCGCCGAGAGGAACGTCGGCGTCCGACGCGACGACGATGCCCAGGCCGGGGCAGATCCGGCTCGCGCCGAGCGCCAGGTCGATCCCGGAGATGTCCGGCAGCTTCACGTCGGTGAACAGTACGTCGAATGCCCGCCGTTCGAGCATCTGCAGCGCGGACGCGCCATCCGCCGCCTCCGCGATATCGAGGCCCAGGCTGCGTAGCGTCTCGAGCGTGCTTGCCCGCAGCAGATCGTCGCCTTCGACGAGCAGCACCCGCAGTGGCCTGGGGTCTGCGGACCCGGCCGCCTGCGAGGGCAGGCGTTCGAAGAGCGCCCCGTGCAGCGTGTCCCGTTGCCGCTGGTTGTGGAGCACAAGCCGGATCTTGCGCGCCAGCGCTTCGCGGGAGTACGGCTTGCTCAGGAGCTGGACGCCCTCGTCGAGCCGGCCGGCGTGGACCACGGCATTTTCGGTGTATCCCGACGTGAACAGCACCGCGATGCGCGGCATGCGCTCGCGCGCGATGCGGGCAAGCTCCGGCGTGCGCAGGGAGCCGGGCATGACGATGTCGGTAAACAGCAGATCGAGGTGGACGCCGCTTTCGATGATGGCGAGCGCCGCCGCCGCGTCCTTCGCGGTCAGGACGCGGTAGCCCAGGTCCCGGAGCAGCGCGACCGCGGTGTCGCGCACGTCTTCGTCGTCTTCCGCCACCAGTATCGTTTCCCTGCCGCCCACCACCGGACTTGCATTGAGTTCGGCGATGCTGTCTTCCTCTCGCTTCACCCTCGGCAGGTAGATCCGCACGGTGGTGCCGTGGCTGACCTCGCTGTAGATCTTCAGGTGCCCGGCCGATTGCTTGACGAAGCCGTAGACCATGCTCAGGCCGAGCCCGGAGCCTTTGCCCTCCGACTTTGTCGTAAAGAACGGCTCCAGGATTCGCCCGATGAGCTCGGGCGGAATGCCGGCGCCGGTGTCGGTGACGGCAAGCATCACGTACTGGCCCGCCGCCACCTCGGCATTGTTCGCCGCATAGATGTCGTCGAGGGATGCGTTGCCCACCTCGATGGTGAGGCGGCCGTGGCCGTCCATGGCGTCGCGCGCGTTGATCGCGAGATTCAGGATGGCGTGCTCGACCTGGAACGGGTCGACGAACGTGTTCCACAGGCCACCCGAGGCCAGGGTCTCGACCTCGATGCCGTCGCCGAGCGCCCGCCGCAGCATGTCGTCGAGGCCGCGTACCAGCCGTCCCAGGTTCACCACCCGAGGCTCGAGCGGTTGACGCCGGCCGAAAGCAAGCAGTTGCGCAGTCAGCTTCGCGCCGCGCGCCACGCCCGCCAGCGCGTTGCGGACGCGCTGCGCCGGCGCGGCCATGTCGGCCACGTCCTGCGCCAGCAGTTGCAGATTGCCGCCGATCACCTGGAGCAGGTTGTTGAAGTCATGGGCCACGCCACCGGTAAGGTTGCCGATGGCTTCCATCTTCTGCGACTGGAACAGCGCGGCGTTGGCCCGTTCCAGGGCGTCGGCCGCCTGCTTGCGCTCCGTGATGTCGCGCGTGACCTTGGCAAATCCGACGTGCTTGCCGGCGTCGTCGTAGATCGCGTCGATGATGACATGCGCCCAGAAGGTCGTGCCGTCCTTGCGCACGCGCCAGCCTTCCTTTTCGAACCGTCCTTCTTTCGCGGCCAGGGCGAGCGCCCGCGCCGGCAGTCCCCGGGCGCGGTCTTCCTCGGTGTAGAAGCGCGCGAAATTGGTGCCGACGACTTCATCGCGCGTATACCCCTTGATGCGCTCGGCGCCCGCATTCCAGTTGGTGATCTCCCCGCTGGGCGAGATCATGTAGATCGCGTAGTCGGTGACGCCCTGGACGAGCAGGCGAAAGCGGTCTTCGCTCTCCCTGAGCGCGTCCTGCGCGGCCTTGCGCTCCGTGATGTCGCGCGTGATCTTCGCGAAGCCGACCAGCCTGCCGTCGGCGGCGCGGATGGGATCGACGACCACGCTGGCCCAGAACCGGGTGCCGTCCTTGCGTACCCGCCAGCCCTCGGCCTCGTATTTTCCCTCGGCGAGGGCAGTCGCCAGCGCACGGGCGGGCTTGCCTGCCGCCCGGTCTTCTTCGGTGTAGAAGAGCGAGAAGTGCTGTCCGATGACCTCGCTGGCGACATAGCCCTTGAAACGCTGGGCACCCGCGTTCCAGCTGTTGATGAATCCATTTGGGTTGAGCATGTAGATGGCGTAGTCGCTCACGTTCGAGACCAGCAGCTCGAAACGCTCGGCGTCGGTCAACCCGTCATTGATTCTGCCGTCTTCAAGAGTCATCGATTTCAGCCGGATTACCGGACGATCAGCGAGGGCAAGGTGCCTCCGGTCCATATAGTGCATCCATAGCGCGCGGAATGGCAAACCGCCTGCCGGGGCCGCATCGGGCGGGTGCTTTTGTCCTTCTTCCACAGGTCGGTAGGATTTGCACGCGCCCTGGCAAAGCGTGCCCTACGCCCTTGTCGCCGGCCCGGACACGGCAGAGAAGCGCTGCGCTTGGGGGCCGGTGCGCCGCGTTGCGCGCGGGCCGGCGGCACGCGGCAAGGAACGATTCTTGCGCGTCCTCCGTCATCGCAGTTCAGCGCCGGCAGGCAAACATGGACCGACAAGCAAGCTCCCGAGGCCACGCCGGTCTCCGCCACTGGATGACGTTGTGCGTTGCGGTCTGGCTAGGCGCTTGCACGTCAGCGCCTCCTTCTCCTTCCGCCACGCCGGCGATGGTCAAGGCGGGAAGGCTGGAGGAACGCGCCTTCCTCACGCAGGTCGATATGTCCGATCCGGGGGCGTACGACAACTACGGGGCGGTCGGGGTGGGCGCCGGCGGGTATTCCGGCGGCCGGGGCCGGGGCGGCAGCGTGGCCGGCGTCGGCCTGTCCTTCGACGTGACCAGCCTGTTCCGCCGGCACGAGCCGCAAATCGTCGACCTGTTTCAATACAAGGTGCGCGTTCCCGAAGGTATCGTCATGGTTGTCGCGCCGTCCGCTCCGGGCCTCACGGTGGGAGCGTGCGTGAGGGTCTTGTACTTCGATTCCGGGCACCAGCCTGAGCTGGTTCCGGCCGCCGATTGCTGATCGCCGATTGCTGATCGCCGACCGCCGGGCCGCGGCCGCGCATCGCCGGTGCCTCGGGACGCCGCCGGGCAGCCAGCCCTATTTGCCCTTTCCGCCCTGCATGGCGGTGGCGTAACGCCTGCAGTGCTCGAGGTAGGCGACTTCGTGGCAGGCAAGGAGCTCCATGACGCTGCTCCAGAGCCAAAGCGGGGCTTCGATGGTCTTCGAGCGCCGGCGGCGCAGCTCGGCGCTCCAGCCGCGCCGCTGCGCCGCATCCATCTGCCGCGCGTGCGCCCGGCCGACCACGGTGCCGAGATAGCGCGAGACCAGCCTGGCCTCTTCCTGCGCCAGCCGGTCCACGTCCAGCTTCAGGTCCTGCGGCAACAGCTCGCGCACCACCACCGAGCGGCCGCGCAATCTGGCCGCGCGCATGCGCCCGCCGAGCGCCGGCGAAAGGTTCAGGGCCCCTGTGGCGATGCGCTCCGCGTTGTCGCGCGGCGTCGCGGCGTCCGCGTAGCCAGGGGCGGCGGCCTTGGCGGCCTCCTTCAGGTCCATGAAGCAGAGGTCGTCGCCCGTTACCGTTCCGCCATCCACATCGAGAAGGACCGCATAACGCAGGCGGCCCAGCGAGCTGCAGCCCTTGACCCAGTAGGCGGCGTCCAGCATCGTCACGCGGCCGTCGTCGTCACGGCCGCGCAGGCTGGTGGCGAGGGACATCATCTCCGCCTGGCCGAACAAGTCGCGAAGTTCCCGCTCTTCTTCGGGGGCGAGGGGCCAAAAGCGGCTTCCGAGCGGAAGCGTGGGGCGTAGATCCTCGATGCGCTCCTTCGCCAGCTGCTTCCAGGAGCGGCGCAACGCCGTCTTCAATATGAGCTGCACCGAGGCTGGGCGATCGCTTGCGACCGATTTTTTCGTGGCGCGGCTGAACGCGCTTTCGTATCCGTCCGCGAGCGCCTCCAGCATGTGGACGGTCGTCAGCCCCGGCAGGTCCGAGCCACGCGCCGCCGTTGCCAGCGACAGCGCAAGACGAATGAGGTCATGGGCCGGGTTGCCGATGACGGTCTGGTCAAGATCGCGGATCTGGATTTCGACGCGGCCGCGGGTGTCCGCGACGGGACCCAGGTTGCCGGTGTGGCAGTCCCCGCAGATCCATACCGAGGGACCCTGGGGCAGGTCGCGCACGGCGGCGTCGTTCAGCCAGTCGTAGAACTGGAGGGTATTGCCCCTCACGTAAGCGTGAGCCGACCGCGCCATCTTGAGATTCCGCAGCCGGGCGAGCTTCTCCTGCCGTTCTTCCGGAGAGGGCGAGGTTGCCCGCCTGGCCCGCATGCGTTCGGTCTTCTTCACTGTCGCTCTCTCGCAAATGGGGCGCCCGGCGCCCCTGGCCATCGCCGCCGCAGACGCATTCCCGAGGACGGACCGCGGCAGGCCCGCCGCGGGTGACGGCATGCCCGGCAGCCACGCGCAAAAAAGAGGGGTAGACGGCAGGGAAGTCGCCTACCCCATGTAAAGGGCTCCGGGCAGGCCATCCGCAGCGCGCGCTCCGCCTGCGGCCGGACTCGACGGACTCGAGAATGCGGCTGCCCACATCTACGCGGTTGCCGAAACCAGTTCGTCCTTGCGCGAGGCCATCCGCCCGGCCACGTCGCGCAGATTGATCTTCGCCTTGATGACGGCCTTGAACATTTCGGTTTCTTCTTCTTCCACGTGGTGCCCGACGTATTCGGACAGCACTTTGTAGGTGGCTTCCATGACCTCGGCATCCGGCTGGCTTTCGAGGATGGCCATCAAGTCCTTGGCGACCTGGTGTTCGACCTTGGCCTCGTCCAGCATGTCGTCGATCTCGTCGGACATGTCGCGCAGCGATGGATAGAATATTTCCTCCTCGATCTCGGCGTGCACCGTCAACTGGCTGCACGTTTCCGCGGCGATGCTGCGTTTCCGGCTTTCGTCCTTCGCGCCCTCGAAGTCCTTGAAGAGCTTCTTGACCGCTCTGTGGTCATCCAGGAGCGCGCCCAGCGCTTGCCGTTGATCGGCGGGAATCTTCGATTTGTCCATGGTCATCTCCTTCGAGGGTTGAGTTGCCGCCGTCAGCCGCTTCGCTCGCGCGCTGTTTTCCCGCCTGGTTTTCGGCGGCTTCGTCCAGTGAATGGCTCACTTTGACGCCACCGTCCTTTTCGGCGAGTTCGGACAACTGGCGGTAGAAAGTCACCAGGCGCTTGAGTTCGCCTTCGTCGAGATCCTCGATGCACACCAGCCGGTTGCTGGCCAGCTTGTGCGAGGCGAGCAGCTCGTTCAGCTTCAGGTGTACCGCCATGGCATCCTTGTTCTGGCTCTGCTGGATCAGGAAGACCATCACGAAGGTCACGATGGTGGTGCCGGTGTTGATCACCAGTTGCCAGGTCTCCGAATAGCCGAACAGCGGCCCGGTGACGGCCCAGGCGGCGACAACGATGACGGCAAGCAGGAAGGCCACGGGCGAGCCCGCCCAGCGGGTGGCATGGCCGGCAAACCGGTCGAACAGGTGCAGCACCCGTCTCGACATGCCCGATGCTTCCGACGGCCTTCCGATGCTTGTGGGGTCACAGGCCATGGCGATGACGCTCCAGAATTGCGTGGCGGGGTCATGCACGACGGATTCGCCATGTCGCGCGGGGACGCGCGGGGAAGGCGCATGCGCTCGCGCATTCCATGCCATCCCTTGTCCAGACCTCAGGATTCATTGTGGCGGCCGTTGCCCCCGGGCAGTAGTGGGGGTCATCTGAGATTGCTGCCAGACAGCGCTTACAGCGCCGGCCCGGGCCGGCGACGGCGCGAGGCAAAAAAAAGCCGCTGGCCGGGAGGAGTCAGCGGCGTATAAAGACTCGCAGGCCATTCCCCGGCGAGCCGAAGCCAGAATAAATCTCGTCGCCATGCCTCGCCATCGTCTTTAGGGCTGGCGCGCGGGCAGCCGTTGGGATGGCTGGCGCAAGCGGGAGGGGCCGCTCACCGCGGAAAGATGGGCAGGTCTGCGCGAGCATGCGCGCGATGTGCGGGCCGATGCCGCTCGAAGCGCCGGAGATGAAAGCGGCCCGGCCTTGAAGATCGAATGGTGATTGGTGCAGGTTCATGGAGACGACTTCCCGGCCGTCGCCCATGAAGTGCCGGAAGTCGGACCATGCGAGCGGCGGTGTGGAAAGTCTAGGGCGCGCCGGACCGCGCGCCAACGGCGCGTTCCGCTGTGCGGTCCGGCGTTGCGTCGCGATTCAAGCCGCGTCGAAGAACGCTTCTGCGGCTACGTACCGGTCGAGGACGGGCATGAAGAGCCCGGCCTCCCAGCCCTCCAGCACTTGTCCGTCCGAAAGGATCATGAGCGGGGTCAGAGGCGTCGGCTTGCCTGGCAGCATGAAAAGGAATGCGATGTCAGCGGCGTTGCTGTCTGGGTAGGGCCGTGCCGCGGAAGCGCGTTCGCTCGTCTGTCCCGTTGTCGTCAAGTCGTGCCAGGCGTCCTGAAAATCGGGCGATCCGTAGAGCGCCTTCGAGACTGAAGCGGATTGCTTGTTCAAGCCCGTGGGGATGAGGTAATAGCTGATCCCGGCTTTCCGCAGATCCGCCTCCATATGGCGGCAATAAGGGCAATCCCAGGCTGCGTAGACGATCGCCACCGGCCTCGTCGTCCCCTTGATCAAAGGCCATTCGGACAACTTGATCTCGCGGACCATCGCCTTCTTGCGTTGCTGCAGGGACTCTTTCCGCATTGCGCGGGGCAGACCTTGCAGGCCAACGGGATTCGGCATGTTGATGCACCACTCCAGCTTCTCGTCGAAATAGCGAGGCAGCGCCCTGGGATTCCTGACAGCCCAGATCCCGGAGAATTGAGTCCGCTCCAATACATCCGCCGGGTACAAAGCGCCCGGCAGGCGCAACTTCACCAGCGTCTGCAAGCGCCTTGTCTCTTCATCGGGCGTACTCGCCGAAGCCGCCGGCGTGCTCGCGAGGAATTCGTCAGGGGAGGCGCATGCGCCCACGGCGGCCGCCGACAATGCCGTCAGGACTCTACGTCGGGTGAGGTCAATCATGAGATGTCAGCCTCTTGGTTGCCATCGTGGGGGAAGGGCACGGCCATGGATGAACGCCCGCGGGCCTGATGTACTGCGGCACGGTCGAAGTCAGGTGGCCGGGGCGGCAGTATATTGCGCGGACAAGCAGGCAGCTATGCGGCACGTGGCCGCACTCACGGAGAGCGCCAGGTACGGCGAGCGTGAAGAACCTGCGAAGCATTGGTGCCGACGCTGGACTCTCCGGAAGCCGGACTTCGGGAGGCCACAATGCAAAAGCCCCTTTCAGCCAGGCGGCTGAAAGGGGCTTTTGCACGATCTCGTACAGCTTTCCCGGCAACTCCCGACACGATAAACCCGCGGGAGCAGCCTGGAAGAATTTGGTGGCGAATCAGGGACTCGAACCCCGGACCTGCGGATTATGATTCCGTCGCTCTAACCGACTGAGCTAATTCGCCGTTGAAGACCGAAATTATACCTGCGCTTTCAAGGCTGTCAACACCTTCCGCGAAAAAGTTTCGAGCCATGCCCGATGGCCTGCGCCGGCGTAAAAAAAGCCGGCGGACCTTGCGGGCCCGCCGGCCGGAGCGACTGCTTACCGGATCAGTCCTGCCTGCGCATGCGGCCAGGCGACAGTCGTCGGCGTAGGTCAGTCGTCGGCGTAGATATCCCGGTCCTTGGTTTCGCGCACGAACAGGGAGCCGAGCACCAGGGTCACGCCGGCGATGATGATGGGGTACCAGAGGCCGTAGTAGATATTGCCGTTCTGCGCCACCAGCGCGAAGGAGATGGTGGGCAGCAGGCCGCCGAACCAGCCGTTGCCGATGTGATATGGCAGCGACATGGAGGTGTAGCGGATGCGGGTCGGGAACATTTCCACCAGCATGGCGGCGATCGGGCCGTACACCATGGTCACGTAGATGACCAGGATGACGAGGACCACCAGCACCATGATGGTGTTCATCTGCGCGGGGTCCGCCTTGGTCGGGTAGCCGGCCGCGGCCATCGAGCCGCCCACTTCCTTCTTGAACGCGGCGATCTGTTTCTTGCTGGCGTCGTCGAAGCTGTGGCCGGCGGAATCCAGCGAGGCGTTGAAGGCGTCGATCTGCTTGTCGCCGATCTTCACCGAGGCCACCGTGCCGGCCGGGGCTTCCACCACTTCATAGCTGGCGGAGGCTTGTGCCAGGGTCCGCTTGACGATGTCGCAGGAGCTGCGGAAATCGATTTCGCGGGCGATCGGGCTGCCCTGGAAGGAGCATTGCTTGGGATCGGCGGTGACGACGATCTGGGCGGTCTGCTGCGCGCGTTCCAGCGCCGGGTTGGCGTAGTGGGTGAGGGCCTTGAACAGCGGGAAGTAGGTCAGCATCGCCAGCGCGCAGCCGGCCATGATGATCCACTTGCGGCCGATCTTGTCGGACAGCGAGCCGAAGAAGATGAAGAACGGCGTGCCGATCACCAGCGCGCCCGCGATCAGCAGGTTGGCGGTGGTGGCGTCGACCTTGAGCACCTGGGTCAGGAAGAACAGCGAGTAGAACTGGCCGGTGTACCAGACCACGGCCTGGCCGGCGGTCAGGCCCACCAGCGCCAGGATCACGATCTTCAGGTTGCGCCACTGGGCGAACGCTTCGGTCAGCGGGGCCTTCGAGGTCTTGCCCTCGGCCTTCATCTTCTGGAAGGCGGGCGATTCGTTCATCGACAGGCGGATGTAGACCGATACCGCGAGCAGCAGGATCGAGACCAGGAACGGAATGCGCCAGCCCCAGTCGTCGAAGGCCGCGCCGGTCAGGTTGCGGCACAGCAGGATCACGATCAGCGACAGGAACAGGCCGAGCGTGGCGGTGGTCTGGATCCATGCCGTGTAGGCGCCGCGCTTGCCGTGCGGGGCGTGCTCGGCCACGTAGGTGGCCGCGCCGCCGTACTCGCCGCCGAGCGCCAGGCCCTGCAGCATGCGCAGCGCGATCAGGATGATCGGCGCCGCCCACCCGATGGTGTTGAAGCCTGGCAGCAGGCCCACGATGAAGGTCGAGGTCCCCATGATCAGGATGGTCACCAGGAAGGTGTACTTGCGCCCGATCATGTCGCCGAGGCGGCCGAACACCAGCGCGCCGAACGGCCGCACGATGAAGCCGGCGGCGAAGGCCAGCAGCGCGAAGATGAAGGCCGCGGTGGGGTCGAGCCCGGCGAAGAACTGCTTGGCGATGATGGCCGCCAGCGAACCATAGAGATAAAAGTCGTACCACTCGAAAACCGTGCCGAGAGAGGAGGCGAAAATCACCTTCTTCTCTTCGGCGGTCATTGCCGAACCCTGGGCGCTGCCGCCGGGCATCGCTACGTTCTGCGCGTTAGCCATTGTCTCCTCCGTTTTGAGATCGGAATCGTTCGGGTGGGCAGCGGGCACGCATGGCGCGGACACAGCGCAGCCACCGAAGTTCAATGGATTGTGGGAGGCGAAACTTACTGAGTTCTGACAATTTCCGCCCAGTTCGCCACTAAACGCTCGGGGTATACGCTAGGCGAAAAACGCGGCGGGATTGTTGCGGCGCGATGCGCCGTAGCCCGGCCGAAGCGGGGCGGAGCGTGCCTGGCATGGCGATGACGGTTTTCCTGCTATGCAGCATCCTGGCCGCCGCTTCCGGGCATGGGCGGGGCCGGCGCTTCCTTGCCAGCGATGCCGTCGGCGGGCTCGTCGGCTTCGTCGCCGGCCAGGTTCATGCGCCACGCGTAGAGCGCCGCCATCAGCACGTAGACGATCAGCGCGCCCTGCGCGCCGACCCAGAACGAGAAGGGCCAGCCGAAGAAGTCGAAGCGCAGTTCGCGCGCGAACCAGCTGACCACGAACGTGACCACGAACCAGATCGCCAGCAGCGCGGCGATCCAGCGCAGGTTGCGGCGCCAGGCGCGGCGCGCGGCCGGGGAGGGCAGGTCGGACGGCATGCGCTGGCCGGGCGGCGGGACGGCGCTGCTCATGCGGCATCCCCGGCGACAGGCCGGCGCAGCGTGACGCGGAAGCAGGCCCCGGCCAGGCGCGGCTCCGACTGGTAGACGTTGTCGACGATGGCGACGTCGCCGCCGTGCTGCTGCACGATCTCGCGCACGATGGCCAGGCCCAGGCCGCTGCCCTGGGTCTGCGTGCCCAGCACGCGGTAGAAGCGCTCCATCACGCGCTCGCGCTCGGCCACCGGGATGCCCGGGCCGGTGTCTTCCACTTCGAGGTAGGCGAACGGCTCGAAGGCGTCCGCGCGCACGCGCACGGTGGCGTGGCCGCCGGCGGGCGTGTAGCGGATCGCGTTGTCGATCAGGTTGTTCAGCATCTCGGTAAGCATCAGGCGGTTGCCCTGCACCATGACGGGATGATCGTCGGCGTCGACGCCGAGGTCGATGCGGCGCGCCCACGCCTGCTGCAGCCAGTCCTTGACCACGTCGCGCGCCAGCGCGCTCAGGTCCAGCGGCGCCATGCTGCCGGCGCCGGCCAGGTTCTCCATGCGCGCCAGCGACAGCAACTGCGTCACCAGGTGCGCGGTGCGCTCGGAGCTGCCGGCGATCTGCGCCAGCGACTTGCGCAGCTCCTCCGGCGTCTGCTCGCGCTGCGCCAGCTCGGCCTGCATGCGCAGGCCCGCCAGCGGCGTCTTCATCTGGTGCGCGGCATCGGCGATAAAGCGTTTCTGCGTCTGCACCGACATGTCCAGGCGCGCCAGCAGGTCGTTGAAGGACGCCACCAGCGGCGTGATCTCCTGGGGCGCGGCGTGCTCGTCGATGGGGCTGGTATCGCCGGGGTTGCGCGCGCGGATGCGCTGCTGGATCGCGTTGAGCGGCGCCAGCCCGCGCGTCAGGCCGAACCACACCAGCACCACCGCCAGCGGCAGGATCACGAACTGCGGCAGGATCACGCCCTTGATGATTTCGTTGGCCAGGCGCGCGCGCTTGTCCAGGGTCTCGCCCACCTGCACCAGCACCGGCTGCGTGTCGCCGCCGTGCTTGAGGTCGACGTAGGTATAGGCCACGCGCACGTCGTTGCCGGCCACGCGGTCGTCGCGCAGCGACACCAGCCCGGCGTGGCCGCGGTCGTCTTCGCTGGGCAGCGGCAGGTCGTTGTCGCCGGCCACGAACTCGCCGTGCGTGCCGACCACCTGGTAGTAGATGTTGTCGCTCTCGTCGGCGCGCAGGATCTCGCGCGCGGACAGCGGCAGCTGCAGCGTGACGCGCCCGTTGACCTCGCGTACCTGCTGCGACAGCACGATGGCGCTGGCTTCCAGCGAGCGGTCGAACGGCCCGTTGGCGATGGACTTCGCCACCAGGTAGGTCACGGCGATGCTCATCGGCCACAGCAGCAGCAGCGGCGCCAGCATCCAGTCCAGGATCTCGCCGAACAGCGAGCGCGGCGACGGGTGGCCGGCGCTGTCTTCGAGGTGCGGCAGCGCTTCGGCCAATGCTTCGTCGCCCAGGCCGGCATCGGTGGCGCCGGCGGCATCGGTGGCATCGGCGGCAGCGGGTTTGGGGGGCGGCGTGACGGGCCGTGCGGCCCGCGCGCGCCGCCGGGGCAGTCGCAGCAGGCTCATGGCAGAAGGGTGGGCTGGTCCGGGGCGCGGTGGCCGGGGCAGGGACAGGGTCAGGCGGCGAGCGTGGCGGGCGGCGTCTCCCGGTTTCCTAGTCGTGCACCGCGGCGACCTGGAATTTCTCCAGGCAATAGCCCAGGCCGCGCACCGTGGCGATGCGGATGCCGCCCACCTCGATCTTCTTGCGCAGCCGGTGCACATAGACCTCGATGGCGTTGTTGCTGACTTCCTCGCCCCATTCGCACAGGTGGTCCACCAGTTGTTCCTTCGAGACCAGCCGCCCGGTGCGGGTCAGCAGGATTTCCAGCAGCCCCACCTCGCGCGCGGAGAGGTCCAGCATCTGCTCGTTCAGGTAGGCGATGCGGCCGACCTGGTCGAACGCCAGCGGGCCGTGGTGCGTGAGCGTGGCGCCGCCGCCCGCGCCGCGCCGCACCAGCGCGCGCACGCGCGCCTCCAGCTCGGACAGGGCGAAGGGCTTGGCCATGTAGTCGTCGGCGCCCAGGTCCAGCCCCTTGACGCGCTCGTCCACGCCGTCGGCGGCGGTCAGGATCAGCACCGGCAGCATGGCGCCGCGCGCGCGCAGGCGCTTGAGCACCTCCAGGCCGGGCAGGCGCGGCAGGCCGAGGTCGAGAATGAGCAGGTCGAAGGCCTGGGTGGATAGCGCCGAATCGGCTTCCACCCCGCTGGCGACATGGTCGACGGCATAGCCGGAGTGGCGCAGGGAGCGCGTGAGGCCGTCTGCCAGCACGTCGTCATCTTCGGCGATCAGAATACGCATGGTTGTCTCCACCCAGGCTCGGCTTTGTCGCCCCTTTGCCACCAGGTGTTGCCGGCGGTGCGGGCGGGGCTTGCCAAGCATACTGTTTTTTTATACAGTACCCGCTTGTTCCGGTCGCGTTGTGCGCGGCCGGCATCTACCGGATTCTTACCGGATTTTTTATCGGATTTCTCCACTGTCTCTCATATTACGCGCCGCTGCCACGGGCAGGGCACGTACCGAGTCGGGCGGCGGAGCGGGCGAAAGCCCGCAAAAGCAGGCAGCGCGCCACATGCGGCCTATTTATACACCATTGACGGAAGGACGACCATGGATGACGGCAAGAAGGCGGGTGCTGGCGTAAGCGCCGAAAAGCAGAAGGCGCTGGCGGCCGCGCTGGCCCAGATCGAGAAGCAGTTCGGCAAGGGCTCGATCATGAAACTGGGCGAAGCCGAAATCGACCAGGATATCCAGGTCGTGTCCACCGGTTCGCTGGGCCTGGACATCGCGCTGGGCGTCGGCGGCCTGCCGCGCGGCCGCGTGGTGGAAATCTACGGCCCGGAATCCTCGGGCAAGACCACGCTGACGCTGCAGGTGGTGGCCGAGATGCAGAAGCTGGGCGGCACCTGCGCCTTTATCGACGCCGAGCACGCGCTCGACGTCAACTACGCCAGCAAGCTCGGCGTGGCCGTGGGCGACCTGCTGATCTCGCAGCCGGACACCGGCGAGCAGGCCCTGGAAATCACCGACGCGCTGGTGCGCTCGGGCTCGGTCGACCTGATCGTGATCGACTCGGTGGCGGCCTTGGTGCCCAAGGCCGAAATCGAGGGCGAGATGGGCGATTCGCTGCCCGGCCTGCAGGCCCGCCTGATGAGCCAGGCGCTGCGCAAGCTGACCGGCACCATCAAGCGCACCAACTGCCTGGTGATCTTCATCAACCAGATCCGCATGAAGATCGGCGTGATGTTCGGTTCGCCCGAAACCACCACCGGCGGCAATGCCCTCAAGTTCTACGCCTCGGTGCGCCTCGACATCCGCCGCATCGGCTCGATCAAGAAGGGCGACGACGTGATCGGCAACGAAACCAAGGTCAAGGTGGTCAAGAACAAGGTCTCGCCGCCGTTCCGCGAAGCCTTCTTCGACATCCTCTACGGCCAGGGCATTTCGCGCCAGGGCGAGATCATCGACCTCGGCGTGGACGCCAAGATCGTCGAGAAGTCCGGCGCCTGGTACAGCTACAAGGGCGAGAAGATCGGCCAGGGCAAGGACAACGCGCGCGAATACCTGCGCGAGAATCCCGACATCGCCGACGAGATCGAGAACAAGGTGCGCGAGACGCTGGGCGTGGCGCTGATGAACGGCACGCCGGCCGCCGCGGCGACCGCGGACGCGGAGTGAACGTCCGCGGCCGGGCGGCAGCGCCCCGGCGCTGAGCTCGCCCGATCCGGACCCTGGCCGGGGCGGCACGTGCATGCGGCACGGCCGCCCCGGTGTGCATTCGCGACGTCTCTTTCATGGCCACTCGTCCCCCTCTTTCCCTGAAGGCCCGCGCGGTCGGTTACCTGTCGCGCCGTGAGCACAGCCGGGCGGAGCTGGCCCGCAAGCTGGCCCCGCACGCGGAATCGCCCGAAGCGCTGGAACAACTGCTGGACGCGCTCGAGCGCGAGAACTGGCTGTCCAATGCGCGCTTCGTCGACAGCCTGGTGCACCGCCGCGCCAGCCGCTACGGCGCCGCCCGCGTCATGCAGGAGGCGCGCACCCACCAGCTCGGCGGCGACCAGCTGGCGGACCTGCAGGAGCGCCTGCGCGATTCCGAGCTGGAGCGCGGCCGCGCGGTCTGGCAGAAGCGTTTCGGCGCGCCGCCGGCCACGCCCGAGGAAAAGGCAAGGCAGATCCGCTTCCTGGTGGCCCGCGGTTTCTCCCGCTCGGTGGTGAGCCAGGTCATCAAGGGCGCCGACGAATGGCTGGACGGCAGCGGCTGAAGCCGCCCCGCCGCCGTTGTGCGGTCGCAGCAGGGAAGGTCGCAGCACGGCGCCGTCCTGCACCGCTACGGGGCGCATACCTGCTTTGCCAGTAGGCGTATTTGGCGCGCTCCGGCGCGCTTTGCGGCGGCCGCCGGAGCGCATTCCGGCGCGCTTTCCCGCACCGCAGCAGGCCGTCCGCCCGGCGACAATCGCCGGCAACAGCACTCCGCGCAGTTTGTTCCCGGCCAAAGTTGTGCGGCATGTTAAAATCCTGCGGTTTTCCGGCCCAGCCGTCCTGCCCGGGACTGCCAAGCCGCTCCTTGGTCGTACTTCGTCGCAGTTCTATTAGCCGCCCGTTCCCCCGCTCCAGCCTGGTGTTATGCCGCTTTCCCCGCCCGTCAACCGCTCCCTGCGCCATCGTCGTGCCATCACGGCAGAGGCCTATCTTAGGGACGATGGCCTGTGGGATATCGAAGCGCGCCTGACCGACACCAAGCCGCGCGACATTCCGCTGGCCGGCGGCGGCGTGCGTCCGGTGGGCCAGCCGCTGCATGACCTGTGGCTGCGCGTCACCATCGACCTGCGCATGAACGTGGTGGACGCCGATGCCTGCTCCGACTGGGTGCCGTATCCCGGCCAGTGCGACACCATCGGCCCGGCCTACCGCAAGCTGGTCGGGCTGAACCTGATGAAGGGCTTCCGCAAGGCCGTGCGCGAGCGCCTGTCCGGCGTGGCCGGCTGCACCCACCTGACCGAGCTGGCCGGCGTGCTGCCGACCACCGCGATCCAGGCCTTCGCCGGCGACGTCTTCAATATCCGCGACGCCGGCACCGAAGACACCAATCCCGAACCCCCTTACCAGTTGCACGGCTGCCATGCCCTGCATTTCGAAGGTGAGGTGGTGCGCCAGTTTTACCCGCGCTGGTATGGTCACCAGCCGAAGCCGAGGATCAAGGCCGAAGGGTCTCCGATCCCGGCGGCGCAGCCAGCGGAGGCGCTCGCCGCCGCCGACGGCGGCGCCGTATCCCGCAGGCCCACCGGCACCTCCGGCTAAGCCGCACGGCCTGCAAAACGCCGAGATTCCATCTCTACACTTTTACGCCTACCCGAAAGGAAACACGCATGAATATCCATGAGTACCAAGGCAAGGAAATCCTGCGCAAATACAATGTGCCGGTTCCGCGCGGCATCCCCGCGTTCTCGGTCGAAGAGGCCCTGAAGGCTGCTGAGCAACTGGGCGGCCCGGTCTGGGTCGTCAAGGCGCAGATCCACGCGGGCGGCCGCGGCAAGGGCGGCGGCGTGAAGGTGGCCAAGAGCATCGACGAGGTCAAGACCTACGCCACCAACATCCTCGGCATGACCCTGGTGACGCACCAGACCGGCCCGGAAGGCAAGAAGGTCAACCGCCTGCTGATCGAAGAAGGCGCCGACATCAAGAAGGAACTGTACGTTTCGCTGGTGGTGGACCGCGTTTCGCAGAAGGTGGCCCTGATGGCCTCCAGCGAAGGCGGCATGGACATCGAAGAAGTCGCTGCCCACACCCCGGAAAAGATCCACACCCTGATCATCGACCCGGCCACCGGCCTGGCCGACGCCGATGCCGACGACATCGCCCGCAAGATCGGCGTGCCCGACGCGAGCGTGGCGCAAGCCCGCCAGGCCCTGCAAGGCCTGTACAAGGCGTTCTGGGAAACCGACGCTTCGCTGGCCGAAATCAACCCGCTGATCCTGACCGGCGACGGCAAGGTGATCGCGCTCGACGCCAAGTTCAACTTCGACTCCAACGCCCTGTTCCGCCACCCGGAAATCGTCGCCTACCGCGACCTGGACGAAGAAGACGCCAACGAAATCGAAGCCTCCAAGTTTGACCTGGCCTACATCTCGCTGGACGGCAACATCGGCTGCCTGGTGAACGGCGCCGGCCTGGCCATGGCCACCATGGACACCATCAAGCTGTTCGGCGGCGAGCCGGCCAACTTCCTCGACGTGGGCGGCGGCGCCACCACCGAGAAGGTGACCGAAGCCTTC
The DNA here is from genome assembly GCF_049059565.2 of Cupriavidus sp. 30B13. NCBI lineage: Bacteria > Pseudomonadati > Pseudomonadota > Betaproteobacteria > Burkholderiales > Burkholderiaceae > Cupriavidus > Cupriavidus sp. 30B13. Next base: position 948,559 of record NZ_CP188223.1, read on the forward strand.
AAGCTGATGCTGAAGAACCCGAACCTGAAGGCCATCCTGGTCAACATCTTCGGCGGCATCATGCGTTGCGACGTGATCGCCGAAGGCGTGATCGCCGCGTCCAAGGCCGTGTCGCTGTCCGTGCCGCTGGTCGTGCGCATGAAGGGCACCAACGAAGAAATCGGCAAGAAGATGCTGGCCGACTCGGGCCTGCCCATCATCGCTGCGGACACCATGGAAGAAGCCGCCCAGAAGGTGGTGGCTGCGGCCGCGGGCAAGTAAGCCAAGACGCACGAACGCCAACAAACGCGAACGCGAGCAGCGCGCCGGGCCGTGCCCCGCGCTGCTACGAGCCAAGCAAAGGATTACAGCATGTCGATTCTGATCAACAAAGACACCAAGGTCATCACCCAGGGCATCACCGGCAAGACCGGCCAGTTCCACACCCGTGGCTGCCGCGACTATGCCAACGGCAAGAACTGCTTCGTGGCAGGCGTGAACCCGAAGAAGGCCGGCGAAGACTTCGAAGGCATTCCCATCTACGCCAGCGTGAAGGACGCGAAGGACTCCACCGGCGCCACCGTTTCCGTGATCTACGTGCCGCCCGCGGGCGCCGCCGCCGCGATCTGGGAAGCCGTCGACGCCGACCTGGACCTGGTGGTCTGCATCACCGAAGGCATCCCCGTGCGCGACATGATGGAGCTCAAGGACAAGATGCGTAAGGGCAACAAGAAGACCTTGCTGCTCGGACCGAACTGCCCTGGCCTGATCACGCCGGACGAAATCAAGATCGGCATCATGCCGGGCCACATCCACCGCAAGGGCCGCATCGGCGTGGTGTCGCGCTCGGGCACGCTGACCTATGAAGCGGTCGGCCAGCTGACCGCGCTGGGCCTGGGCCAGTCGTCGGCTGTGGGCATCGGTGGCGACCCCATCAACGGCCTGAAGCACATCGACATCATGAAGATGTTCAACGACGATCCCGAAACGGACGCCGTGGTCATGATCGGCGAAATCGGCGGTCCGGACGAAGCCAACGCCGCGCAGTGGATCAAGGACAACATGAAGAAGCCGGTGGTCGGCTTCATCGCTGGCGTGACCGCGCCTCCGGGCAAGCGCATGGGCCACGCCGGCGCGCTGATCTCGGGCGGTGCCGACACGGCGCAAGCCAAGCTGGAAATCATGGAAGCCTGCGGTATCAAGGTCACCAAGAATCCGTCGGAAATGGGCCGCCTGCTCAAGTCGATCCTGTAATCGCCGCGGTCTGGTGATTCCCGCCCGCGAGGGCGGGAGATTTGCCGGTGCCGGCGCGCCACTGTCCGAGGGCAGTGGCGCGCCAGCCCCCGATGCCCCCGCCTTCGCGCGGGGGCGCGTCATTCTGGGACGCCAGGAACCTAGGGTATCTCCCGAGGCGGGCTGGAAGGCGATTGAAACCGAATCGAAAGCTTGATACGGTAAATCTCATGTCTGAAAAATCAGACATCCGAATTTCATCGTCGGCTGAACATCATCGGTTGCGCATCGCCCGTCGCCGTGCGGCGTTCGAACCATAATTCAAGAAAACTCGAGGAGCTTTACCGTGGAACTGTTGTCCTCCACCGCGTTCTGGATCGCGCTGGGATCCATCATCCTGACCAACATCGTGCTCTCCGGCGACAACGCCGTGGTGATCGCGCTCGCCTCGCGCAACCTGCCGCCCGCGCAACAGAAGAAAGCCATCTTCTGGGGCAGCGCCGCCGCCATCGTCATGCGCGTGATCCTGACCGTCGCCGCGGTCAAGCTGCTGAGCCTGCCGTACCTCAAGATCGTCGGCGCCGCGCTGCTGGTCTATATCGGCGTCCAGCTGCTGACCGGCGACGACGACGAGGAAGGCCACGCCGCCAAGGACAACATCTGGGCCGCGATCCGCACCATCCTGATCGCCGACCTGGTGATGTCGCTCGACAACGTGGTCGCCGTGGCCGCCGCCGCGCAGAAGGGCCCCGAAGGCAGCCAGCTGATGCTGCTGGTGCTGGGCCTGGGCCTGTCGATCCCCCTGATCGTGTTCGGCAGCACCATCCTGCTCAAGGTCATGGACCGCTTCCCCATCATCATCGTGCTGGGCGCCGCGCTGCTGGGCTACCTCGCCGGCGAAATGCTGGTGAGCGACCCGGTCGACGCCGCCTGGTTCGAAATGCACGTGCCGCACGCGCACCTGGTGTTCGGCATCGTCGGCGCCGCGCTGGTGGTGGTGATCGGCAAGCTGATGCAGAAACGCGCGGCACAGCCGGCGTGACGGGCTGAAGCGACTCTCGCCCGCAGCGGGCGGGAACTGCGATTGCGCGGGGCTCTTTGAAGCACCGCGGGACGGGTGGCCTCGGGGCCACCCGTTTCGTTTTCCGGCCTGCCGCTTTCGCTGTTTGACTTCAGTGCGGCTTCGTACAGAGTTAAGCGAAATCGTCGGTTTACTGACCTTCCGCGTCATCGCAGGTGACAAAATTTGCGCCCGGTCAAAACCTGCAATCCCCCCAAGTGGCGAAAATTGTCACCCGGCGACGACGTTTTCAGGGTTTGCGGCGCTGGCACGCTAACTGCTAAGAACTTGCAGCATCACATGAAACAAAATGTTTCTATTTGTATCCAAAATTCCTTCGAGGGGTCAATCATGCAACAACGAGTGCAACTGAAGAAACTGGGCCGCCGTGCCCAGAAGGGCTTTACGCTGATCGAACTGATGATCGTGGTCGCGATCATCGGTATCCTGGCGGCGATTGCTATTCCGCAGTATCAGGACTACACGGTCAAGGCGAAGTTGTCGAAGGTGGCATCGTGCGCGGAGCCCCTTAAGCTGGCAGTTGCGCTGTATGCGCAGACGAACGGTGCGCTTCCCACGGCGACGGACGACTGGACCGGCTTGGGTCTGTCGGCGGCACCTACGGCGACGACCGAGTGTTCCGCGATCTCGGTTACTGCGACCACGGGCGCTGTAGTTGTCACGATGGCTAACATCAAAGCCGCCACGATCGACACCAAGACGGTCACTTTCACGCCTGATGTCAATAGCACCGCCGTGAACTGGACTCCGTCGACGACCAGCGATGATCCCTTGGTGCTGGCCTACTTCAAGTCCACAACTCCTGCCGCAGCCCCCCAATAACCTTGATGTAGCGACTAGGTTCAATGGAAAAGAAAAAGCGCCTCCGGGCGCTTTTTCTTTTCCCATCCCCCAAGCTATCATCCGCCTTTTGCCAACCCGGCATAACAAGGCACCCGCATGCTGCCCTCCCGGTCAGCCATTTCACTCAGCTTCCTCTTCGCCACGCTCGTCGTGCCGCTGCTGGTCTCGCGGCACACGCTTCCGCTCGCCACGTTCTACGGGGAATGGGCTTCCGCGCTGTTGTTCGCGCTTGCGGTGATCGTGCTGGGGACCGTGACGCCCGGGCGAGCCGGCAATTTCGCCTACCAGGCGGAGCCGGCTCAATTTCCGTGGATCATCCTGTTTCCTTTGTGGCTGATCGCCACCGGCATCGCGCAGGGTCTTGCCGGCATGGCCGACGTGTCCGGCAGCCGGCTGGTGACCGAGCTGGCGCTGGCGCTCGCCGCGGCCGTGATGTGGGCGGCCTGGCGGCAGGGCAGGGCCGCGTCGTCGCAGGAGCGGCAGGCAATGGCCGACACGCTCGCCACGGCGTGGCTGGTGGCGGGCCTGCTGGGCACGCTGGCGCAGTGGGCCCAGGTCTTCAACCTGGAGCCGGACACGTTCGGGCTGGTCTCTACCTACTTCTACGACGACAACCGCCGCCTGTGGGGCAACCTGAACCAGCCCAACCACCAGGCCACGGTCGAGGGCCTGGCGCTGGCGGCCGGGGTCTGGCTGGCCGCGCGCGGCTGGCTGCGCGCGCCTGCCTGGCTGGCGGCCGTGCTGCTGCTGGAGAGCGGCATCGTGCTGTCGGGCTCGCGCACGGGCGTGCTGCACGTGGGGCTGGCCGCGGCCTACGCGCTGGCGGCGGCGTGCATGGCGCGCGGGCAGGGCACTGGCGGCGCCGCGCGGCAGCGCGGGCATAACCCGATGCGCCGCCCGGCCGGGCTGGTGTTTGCCGCGATGGCGATGGTGGCGATGCTGCTGGTGCTGCAGCCCGCGATCAAGAGCGCGGGGCAGGCGATGGGCTGGCGGCTGTTCGATACCGTGGCGCAGTTGCAGGGCGCCGACCAGCTTTCCGCGCGCGGCGCGCTGTGGGCGCACGCGTGGGCGATGTTCCGCGCGCATCCGTGGCTGGGCGTGAGCTGGGGCGAGTTCGGCTGGGCGCAGTTCCAGCAGATGGCGCAGGTGGGCGTGAGGGTGGAGATGTCCTTGCATGCCCACAATGCGGTGCTGGACCTGCTGGCCAAGACCGGTATCGTGGGCTCCGCGGGCGTGCTGCTGTCGCTGCTGGCGTGGCTGTGCCGCGTGGCGTACCGGCGCCTGTGGCGCGGCGATGCGCCGGAGCGGGCGCAGACGGTCCTGGTGCTGACCTGGCTGGCGATGCTGGGCGCGCACTCGATGCTGGAGTACCCGCTGCACTATCTGTACTTCCTGCTGCCGTTCTGCTTCATGCTGGGCTGGCTGGAGCCGTCCGGCTTCGGCCGCTTGCGGCTGCCGCGCGCGGCGGCCGTACTGACCGGCCTCGTCTTCGCGGGCGCGTCCGCGGCCGTTCTGGCGACCATGTGGCAGGATTTCCGCCGCGCCGAGGCGCGCGAGTACGCCCACGCCGAGCGCCGCGCCGCGCTGCCCATGCCGCAGCGCTGGTTCCGCCAGGCAGCCGGTTCGGACGCCGCGGAGGACGCGGTCATCACGCCGGCCAACGCCGCGCAACTGCTGGCGCCGCATATCGCCGCCGTCCACCTGCTGCCCACGCCGACCCTGATCGCGCGCACCGCCTGGCTGCTCGCGCTGACCGGCGACCCCGCGCAGGGCCGCGTCTGGCTCGAGCGGCTGCGCTTCTATTACGCCGGCGACGAGGCGCGCCAGTTCGCCGAGGTGGCGCAGGCCTGCGCCGGCGTGGATGCGGCCGCGCGGCCGCAGGCGTTCTGCGACTGGGTCCAGGCACGCAGCAAGGCGCAGCCCGGCCGCAAGCCGGCGCAGGATCTGGAGGACAACGCCCAGGACAGCGCGGAGGATGGTCCCGGATAAACGCATCCCGCGCTGCGGCCGGCCTTCCGGCCGGCGCATGCGCGGGATGCGGGACCGGCAAGGCGCCGGTTACTGCGGCGGGGGCGCGTAGCCCGGCGGCGGGGGCGGATAGTAGTAGGTGGGCGCCGGCGGCCGCGGGGACGAGGACACCATCTGGCCATAGACCGGCACGCGGTGGCCGCTGGCGTACATGCATTGCACGTAGGCGGCGTCGTAGCGGCGCTGGCTGCCGTAGCCGGAAGCCTGCGCGTTGCCGGCGCCGACCGCGGCACCGGTCAGCAGGCCTACGCCCGCGCCCACGGCCGCGCCGGAGCCGCCGTTGAACGCCGCGCCGGCGGCCGCGCCGAGCGCGGTGCCGATGGCCGCGCTGCCCAGCGCGCTGCCGGTGGCGGCCTGGTTGGCGGTGACGCCGCCGACCTGCCCGAAGGCGAACTGGCGGCAGCTATAGTCGTCGGCCCGGAACTGGTCGAAATTCTTGCCCGTGCCCGGCAGCACCATCACGCTCGGGCCGCTGGGCATCACGGCGCAGCCGGCCAGCGCCAGCGCGGCCAGGGGCAGGGCCAGCAGGACGGGCCGCTTGGACAGGCCCGGGCGGGGGAACGCTTTCATCTGGGTACCTCGATACTGGTCAACGAATCGTCTCGCGCGGCCGCCGCGAGGCGGCGCGCGTTCTGGAATGCCGCACCGGCGCGGCGTCAGGCCGGCGGCTGGGCCGGGACTTTCTGCCAGCCGCCCGGGCAGGCCTTGATATACGGGTAGTAGCCGTCAGGCTGGTTGCAGTGGTACCAGAACGCCTGCTCGGGCGCCGGCGCGGCGGCTGCCGGGCCGCCTCCCATGTCGACCGGGCCGTCCTGGCCTTGCTCGATATATTGCGGCGGCGACGACGGTACCGCAACCACCGGCGGATAGTAATAAGGCGGGGCGTAGTACGGGTAGGGGTAGCCCCAGCCGTAGCCATAACCGAAGCCGGGGCCGATCACGACCCCCACGCTGCCGTGCCATCCGCCATGCCAACCGCCTCCGCCGTGCCATCCGCCACCACCATGCCACCCGCCGCCGCCGCGGGCCGCGAAAGCGGCTCCGCTCGCACCCAGCGCCACCAACATCAGCACTATCTGGCCAACCCTACGCCCGTTCATCTTGCTCACCTTGGATTGATGCGGAGCGACGCCCCGCGGGCGGCGCAACGGCGCCTCCCTGACTGCATTGAATACCAATTTTCCCGATGTGGCGCGGGCCTCGCGGCTGGCGAAATGCGGCGTTACGCTTGTTACAGCGGAACGGTCCGGGCCAAGCCTGTGTCACGAACGGTAAGAAAACCGGACACGCGCGAGAGATGGATGCGATACCTGGCGCTGGCCGGCAACGCACCGCCGCCATCGCCGGCGCGACGGCCTGGCTCATACGCCCGCCACCCAGTCCCCGGACTTCCCCCCGTGCTTCTCCAGCAGCCGCACGTCGCCCATCACCATGCCGCGGTCCACCGCCTTGCACATGTCGTAGATGGTCAGCAGGGCCACCTGCACGCCGGTCAGCGCTTCCATCTCCACGCCGGTCTGGCCGTGGGTTTCGGCGCGCACCGTGCAGCGGATGGCGGATGCGGCCTCGTCCAGGGCGAAGTCGACCGCCACCTTGGTGAGCGACAGCGGATGGCACAGCGGGATCAGTTCGGAGGTGCGCTTGGTGGCCATGATGGCGGCCACGCGGGCGATGCCCAGCACGTCGCCTTTCTTCGCGTTGCCGTCGCGCACCAGCGCGAAGGTGGCGGGCAGCATCGTGATGGTGCCGGTGGCGAGGGCCACGCGGTGGCTGTGCGCCTTGGCGCCGACGTCGACCATATGGGCTTGTCCGGCGGAATCGAAGTGGGTGAGCTGGCTCATGGCGTGGGTGGGAAGCGAGGGGGGAGTTGCGGAAACGCCGGGCTCGGCGCCGGCCGGCGCGCGCGGTCCGGGCATGTGCGGGCGTGCCCGATGGGAATGGTTTCCGGAGGCCGCTATCATAGCAAGATGCGCAAGAATCCAACGCTCCGCGGAGCGCTCTCCTCGCCCGCCCGACAGGCTCGCCCGGCATCGTCCGCGCCACTTCCGCGGCATGCCGGCGCCGCCGCTTCCTTCGCCGTGGCCGGCCTTGCGCGCCGCTCGCTGGCGGCGTGGCTGGCGCTGGCGGTGGCGCTGCCCGCATGGCCGCAGCAGCGGATGCTGCTGAACGACCCCGCGCGCACCGCCGCCGATGCCGCCTATGGCGCCGACAGCAGCGACCAGGTCTACGACAACCTGAACCGCAGCGTGAAGGCAGGGCAGAAGTCCGAGTTCGGGCTGCGCACCAACAACACGGTGGTGGAGGGCAGCGGCGTGCAGCTGCCCGACCTCGGCGATCCTTCCACCGCCTCGCTCACGCCCGACATGGAGCGGCGCCTGGGCGAGCACATCATGCGCGACATCCGGCGCGACCCGGACTATGTGGTCGATCCGCTGCTGGCCGACTACCTGAACTCGCTGGGCTACCGCCTGGTGCAGGCGGCGCGCCGGCAGAACATCTCGGGCTCGACCGGCTCGGGCACCTTCGCCACCGGCTTCGAGCTGTTCGCGGTGCGCGACCGCAGCATCAACGCCTTCGCGCTGCCCGGCGGCTACATCGGCGTCAATACCGGCCTGCTGGTGCAGTCGGAGACCGAGTCGGAGCTGGCCTCGGTGCTGGGCCACGAAATCGGCCACGTGATGCAGCGGCATATCGCGCGCGGCATCACCTCGCAGGACCAGTCGATGTGGATCGCGCTGGCGTCGATGGTGCTGGCCGGGCTGGCCGCCACCAAGAGCGGCGACGCGGCCTCGGCGCTGGCGATGGGCGGGCAGGCGGCGGCGGTCGCCAACCAGTTGTCGTTCTCGCGCGGCGCGGAGCGCGAGGCCGACCGCGTCGGTTTCCAGATCATGACCGCGGCCGGCTTCGACCCGCAGGGCATGCCGGACTTCTTCAAGCGCCTGCAGCGGGTGATGGGCATCTCGGAAAGCTCGATGCCGTCCTACGTGCGCACCCACCCGCTGACCTCGGAGCGCATTGCCGACATGCAGGACCGCGTCAGCCACGTGGCGGCGCGCCACGTCGGCAGCACGCCCGAGTACGAGTTCGCGCGGGTGCGCTCGCGCATCATCCAGGAAACCACGCCGAGCGACCTGCAGAACGCGCGCGCCGCGCTGCAGGCGCAGCTCGCCTCGGCCCCGCCGGCGCGCGTGCCGGCGCTGTACTACGGCATGGCCTTCGCCGACCAGCGCCTGGGCCGCAACGCCGCCGCCGAGCAGTCGCTGGCCGAGGCCCGCCGGCTCTACGGCACCATCCCCGGGGCCACCTCGGGCAGCCCCATGCTGGACGTGATGGCGATCGAGCTGGCGCGCGCCCAGGGCCGGCCGCAGGATGCGCTCAACCAGGCCATGGCGTCGATGAAGGCCTTCCCGCTCTCGCACGCCGTGGCGGTGAGCTACGCGGCGACCTTGCTCGGCGCCGGGCGCCTGGACCAGGCGGTGGCCTTCCTGCGCGAGCGCACGCGCGAGGATCTGGCGCGCTCCGAATGGTGGGACATGCTGGCGCGGGCCTACGCCGCGCAGGGCCGGCGCGTGCAGCAGCACCAGGCGCTGGCCGAGAAGTACGCCATCGACGGCGCCTACCAGGCCGCCATCGAGCAATTGCAGATCGCGCGCAAGGCCGGCGACGGGGACTTCTACACGCTGTCGGAAGTCGACGCGCGGCTGCACCAGCTCGAGCGGCAGTTCCGCGAGGAAAAGCAGGACAACAAGGGCATGCCGAACTAGCCCCGGCCGCCGCTCAGGCGGCCTTTTCCCCGGCCGGCGGCGCCGGCTGCCGCACGAAGCCGTAGCGGGCCGGCACCTCGTCCTGGGCGATCGGCTCGATCGGCACGTCGACGCCATTGAAGTGGAACACGCCGAGATTGCCGCCGCAGGCCTCGCCATGCCAGGTGCAGGTGCTGCTGAAGGCATCGAGGTCATGGTCATGCAGCAGCGCGGCCGCCACGCCGCCGGCCGCTTCGCCCTCGATCTCGCCGGTCAGCACCACGTTGCCGTGTTCGTCGGCGTGGCAGCCGCGCAGCGTGAAGGCGCGGCCCGTGGTGGTATGCAGGCGGCCCTGGTGCAGCCGCGCGATCCAGGGCGCGTAGGCCAATGCCACGAACACGCGCTGCGGCCCGTTCTGGAAATACCAGGCGCCACGCTCGTCATGCTGGTAGTTGCGCTCGATGAACGCCACCAGCGCCTCGTGCCGGATCGGGTCGCCGGACAGGCCGTGCTGCTGGGCGTACTCGTTGCGCATGCGCCATTGGCCGCGCCGGTCCAGCGCCAGCCAGCCGTAGCAGTTGGGTACGTTGGGCCAACGGGCCATGGCTTGCTTGACTGTCTCGTCCATGATTGCTGTCTCCTGTGCGGGAGGCCCGGGAGCGGGCCGCCTCGCCGGTCGGTGCTGGCGGTGCCGGCGTGCTACGCCACGCTGTCGAAAAACTGCAGGATGCGCGCCGGCAGCCACTCGATATGGCCAGCATACGGCAGCACGGGCAAGGCCCGCAGCAGATCTTCGCGCGGCGTCATGAAACCGACGTGACCGCCGTGCGCCGGCTGCTCCAGCCGGACCTGCGGGCTGACGTCGGCGGGGCCGGGCAGGTAGCGCGCCGGCAGGAAGGGATCGTTGCGCGCGTTGAGCACCAGCGTGGGCACGGCGACGGCCCCGAGCAGCGGCTTGCTGGAGGCGCGCGCCCAGTAGTCGTCGGTATCGCGAAAGCCGTGCAGCGGCGCGGTCACGATATTGTCGAAGGTGTACAGGTCGCGGCTGGCCAGCATGGCCGCGCGGTCGAACAGGCCGGGATACTGGTGCAGCTTGTCGAGCGACTTGCGCTTGAGCGTCTGCAGGAACATGCGCGTGTAGAGCATGTTGAAGCCCTGCGACAGCGCCGCGCCGCCGCCGGCCAGGTCCAGCGGCGCAGATACCGATGCGGCCGCGCCGACGAAGCCCGCGCCGCCTTCCTCGCCCAGGTAGCGCAGCAGCGCGTTGCCGCCCAGCGAGATGCCCACCGCCAGCAGCTTGCGCCCGTGCGCGCAGTATTGGCGGTGCAGCCGCTCCAGGATCCAGCGGATCTCGTCCGAGTCGCCGGAATGGTAGAAGCGCGGCGCCAGGTTGAGTTCGCCCGAGCAGCCGCGGAAATGCGGCACCACGCCCTGCCAGCCGCGCGCGGCCAGCGCATGCATCATGGTCTGCGCGTAGTGGCTGTCGGAATTGCCCTCCAGGCCGTGGAACATCACCAGCAGCGGCGTGCCTGGCGTGACCGCGTGGGTGGTCCAGTCGAGGTCGATGAAGTCGCCGTCGGGCGCGCTCCAGCGCTCGCGCTGGAAGGTGACGCGCGGGCGCCGCGTGAAGCGCGCGGGGATGATGGTCTGGGTGTGGCCGCCGGACAGCCACCAGGGCATGCGGCGGCCGCCGCCGAATGCGTTCATGCTGCCGCGGTTGCTAGTGCAGCGCCTGTCCCGGCGCCGTGCTCACGGTGGCGACCTGCGCGGCGTTGGCCGGGCTGCAGTGGATATGGGCCAGGCGCCAGCCTTCGTGGTTCTGCATCAGCACGTAGGTGGTGTGCACGTACAGGTCCGCTTCGACGCGGTCGTTGCCGAAGCGCAGCGCCTCGGTCACGTCGAAGATGGCCACGCCGAGCGAGGCATGGCTGCTGGTCTCGATCACGTCGATCAGCACCGGCTGCAGCTCGAGCAACTGGGCGAAGGCCTGGCGCAGCTGCTCGTGGCCGATCAGGCGCTGCCCGTCCGGCATCACGCAGGTGACCGAGTCCTCGTCCAGCCACAGGCGCAGCGAGCCGTCGGCGTCGCGCAGTTTCATGGCTTCGCGAAAGGCTTCGACAATGTCTTCGGCGGAATCGAACAGGCGGGCAAAACGAGGCATGGTGACTGGACTCAGGAATTCGTTGGCCGGATTGACGCAATGTGCGGGTCAGCGCTTCAGGCCCGGTGCAGGAGCTTGCGCAATTCCACAAACACCATCTCGGGCTCGATGTCCTTCAGGCAGCGGAGGTGACCCAGGGGACACTCCCGCTTGAAGCACGGACTGCACTCCAGCTGCAGCCACATGATACTAGCAGCCTGCGACAGCGGGGGGGTATGGCGCGGGTCGCTGGAGCCGAATACCGCGACCTGCGGGCGATTCAGCGCCGCGGTGACGTGCATCAGGCCGGAGTCGTTGCACACCGCGCCCTCGGCCAGCGCCAGCAGGTCCACGGCGTCGTCCAGCGAGGTCTGGCCGCACAGGTTGCGCACGAACGGCGCGCCCTTGACGATCTCGGCGGCGATCTCCGCGTCCTTGGGCGAGCCCAGCGCGACCATCTGCGCATACGGGAACGAGCGCTTGAGCATCTGCGCCAGCTCGGCGAAATGCGCGGCCGGCCAGCGCTTGGCCGGACCGTACTCCGCGCCAGGGCAGAACGCCACCAGGCGCGTGCCCGGCGGGATGCCGAAGCGCTCGGCGGTCTTGGCCATGCGCGCCGGGTCGGTGCGCAGGCACGGCTCGGGCAGGTTCTCGGGCAGGCGCGCGCCCGGCTTGAGCGCCAGCCGCGCGTAGTGCTCCACCATCGGCGGGCGCTGGTCGCGCGGCGGATTGGCATGGCGGATGTTGAGCATGCCGAAGCGCGCTTCGCCGCGGTAGCCGATGCGCAGCGGGATGCCGGCCAGCCACGGGATCAGCGCCGACTTGAGCGAGTTGGGCAGCACGTAGGCGGCGTCGTAGCCTTCGTTCTTGAGCTGCTGCGCGAACATCAGCCGCGCCGACAGCTGCAGCTTGCCGTGCGCCAGCTCGCTGGGGAACACCTGGTTGATCTCGGGCATGCGCGCCAGCACCGGCGCCACCCACTTGGGCGCGAGGGCATCGATGAGCAGGCGCGGATGGCGCGCTTTCATGAGCGAGAAGAGCGGCTGCGCCATCAGGGCGTCGCCGATCCAGTTGGGGGCGATGACGAGGGCTTTTTTCATGGATGGAGCGCTGCCGGAAAGAAAGGCGTGATGCAGGCGACGCGGGTGCCGGGGACGGTGCCGGCCGGGCGCGCCGCGCACGCCGACGCTCCGGCGCGCCTGGCGGCGGGCCGGAGCATCGGAACGGTGCGGTCAGGCCTGGATCGTGTCAGTGGTGGCCCTTGAGGACGGTGCCTGCCTTGAGCTTGTAGACCGTGCCGCAATACGGGCACTTCACTTCGCCGGTGTCGGCCACGTCGAGGAAAACGCGCGGATGGTAGTTCCAGGCGGGCGTGTTGCCGGTGGGGCAGTGCAGCGGAAGGTCTTCTGCGCCGATTTCGATTACGGAGGCGGTTTGCGTCATGGTGTTGCGAGGATGGTTTTGGTCTTGTGAGGGACTTGGATCCGGATCCCCGCCCGGTCCGGCGGGCGGAGCGGGCAAGGACCCGGTGACTTGGTTGGTTCGGTTCGTCGTTGGCTCGGTTCTCGTGGGTTTCCCGGGCTCGTCGTGGCTGCGGCGGTCTTTCGTCGCCGCGCTCAGACCAGCGTCAGCCAGCGCTTGTACTGCTCGCTGGTGCCGCCCACGGCGGCAAAGAAGGCATCCTGCACGCGCTTGGTGACCGGGCCGCGGCGGCCTTCGCCGATGATGCGGTCGTCCAGTTCGCGGATCGGCGTGACTTCGGCCGCGGTGCCGGTGAAGAAGGCTTCGTCGGCGCAGTAGACCTCGTCGCGCGTGATGCGCTTTTCGCGCACCGGGATGCCGAGGTCGCGGGCGATGGTGAGGATGGCGTCGCGCGTGATGCCGTCCAGGCACGAGGCCAGGTCCGGCGTGTAGATCACGCCGTCGCGCACCACGAACACGTTCTCGCCGGAGCCTTCGCTGACATAGCCTTCGGTGTCGAGCAGCAGCGCTTCGTCATAGCCCAGGCTGGTCGCTTCCTGGTTGGCCAGGATCGAGTTGATGTAGTAGCCGCTGGCCTTGGCGCGCACCAGCGAGACGTTGACGTGGTGGCGCGTGAACGAAGACGTCTTGACGCGGATGCCGCGCTCCATGCCTTCCTCGCCCAGGTAGGCGCCCCACGGCCACGCGGCGATCGCCACGTGGATGGTGTTGCCCTTGGCCGAGACTCCCAGCTTTTCCGAGCCGATCCACACCAGCGGGCGGATATAGCAGGACTCGAGCTGGTTGACCTTGACCACCTCGCGCTGCGCCTGCGCCAGCGTGGCTTCGTCGAAGGGCATCGCCATCTGGAAGATCTTGGCCGAGTTGAACAGGCGGCGGGTATGCTCCTTGAGGCGGAAGATCGCGGTGCCGTCCGGTGTCTTGTAGGCGCGCACGCCTTCGAACACGCCCATGCCGTAGTGCAGGGTATGGGTCAGCACGTGGATCTTGGCGTCGCGCCATTCGACCAGCTTGCCGTCCATCCAGATTTTTCCGTCGCGATCCGCCATCGACATGGTCTTCTCCGTGTGCGCCGCCGGCAATGCCCGGCAATGCAAAAGCGACATTGTAAACCCCGGGACCCACGGTGCCAACGCGGGCGCGGGGCCGCCGCAGCTTAAAATCGTCACATTTTCCCCGTCACCATGCCGCCCGTGCCCCTGCTGCCATCGTCCCCTTCCGCCGCCCGCGGCGCCGATCCGCTGGCCGGCCTGCTGCGCGACGCCTTGTTTTCGGGGGCGCAGGAGCAGGTGGTCGAGCCGCTGCTGGCGTTGTCCGGCGACCTCTTCGACCAGGCGCGGGCGCTGGTGGACGCCATGCTGGCGGCCGGCGACGCGCAAGCGCTCGACCGCGTGGCGCCGACATACCGCTGGCGCATCGTGCTGGCCGCGCTGGACATCTTCTTCTACGACTGGGACCCGCGCCTGCGGCCCTGCGTGGACTACGCGCTGGCCTGCGCGCGCGAACAGGCGCCGGCGCTGCCGCCGCCTGTCCGCAGCACGCTGGCGCTGGCGCAACTGTTCGCCGGCGACGTCCCCGGCGCGCTGGCGCTGATGCCGGCGCGCGGCGGCACCGGCGACGACGCTGCCCAGCGCGCCTTCGCCCGCTTGCAGCAAGGCGACTGGCCCGGCGCGCAGGCCGGCTTCGAGGCCGCGCTCAAGCAGTTGCGCGCCGAGACCGGGCAGCGCACCGGGCTGCTGGGGCCCACGCTGGCGCCGTTCTACCCGCTTGCGCTGCTGGCGCAGCGCTCGCCCGCCCAGCTGGAGCGCGCCCGCAAGTTCTGCCAGGCGGAAGCGGGCACGCGCACGCCGGCGGCCCAGGGGCGCTGGGGTTTGTGGGTCCACGCGCTCGACGTGCGGCGCGGCGACGCGCGGCTGGACGAGGCCGCCTTCGCCCTGGAGCCTGAGGTGCCGCCGCTGGCGCGGTTCTGGCGCGTGCTGCTGCGCGCGTGGCTGGGCGACGGCGTGCCGGCCAGCGGGCGCCGCCAGCCGGAAGCCGCGCGTGCCAGCGCCGTGGCCGTCCTGCGCGGCCAGCTGCAGGCTTGCGGCCTGCACTGGCTCGACCTGCAGCTCGAAGGCGCGGCGGCGCTGGCGGCCGGGGAGCCGGTGCCCGGGCACTTCTTCGCCGGCCAGCGCCGCGAGAGCTGGCGGCTGGCGCTCGACGCGCTGCAGGCGCTGGCCGGCGAGGCGCGCGCGCCCGACGGCGCCAGCGCCAGCCGCCTGCTGTGGGCGGTGACGCTGGACGCCGACGGCGCGATCGGCACCATCGAACCGCTGGAGCAGGTGCGCGGGCCGCGCGGCTGGAACAAGCCGCGCCCGCTGCCGCTGGCGAAGCTGGCCGAGGACGACCGGCTCGAGCCGTGGGACGCCCGCGTGGCGCGCGCGATCCGGCGCGACCAGTCCTACCGCCGCCGCCACGTGCTCGACCGCGCCGCCGCCATGCTGGCGCTGGTCGGCCACCCGGGCGTGGTGCTGGCGCAGGCGCCCGAGCAGACGCTGGAAGTGGTCGAGGGCGCGCCCACGCTGGAAGTGGTGCGCGAAGGCACGCGCTATACGCTGCGCGTGTCGCCGCCGCTGCGCGAGGCGCCGGACCTGGACGGCTTCCTGCCGGCCGGCAGCCGGGCCGAGGCCGAGGCGCTGCGCCAGATCACGGTGCTGCGCGACGGCTCGCAGCGCCTGCGCGTGATCCGCCTCACGCCGGCGCAGCAAAGCGCCGCCCAGCTGATCGCGGGCGGGCTGGCCGTGCCGGCCGAGGCGCAGGGCCAGCTCGACGCCACGCTGCGCGCGCTGTCGGGACATTTCCAGGTGCATTCCGACCACGGCGGCGGCACGCGCGAGCTCGAAGCCGAAAGCCGCCTGCGCGCCGAGCTGGCGCCGCAGGGCGAGGGCCTGGCGCTGCGCCTGGTGGTGACGCCGCTGGGGCCGCTGGGCCCGCGCCTGGCGCCGGGCAGCGGGCGCGAGCGGCTGATGGCGGCGGTGCAGGGCGAGTCGCTCGCCACCCAGCGCGACCTCGCCGCCGAGCTGGCCAACGTGGCCGAGGTGTTCGACGCGCTGCCCTTCCTGGTGCCGCGCGCGCCCGAGAGCGGCGAGTACGACTGGACGCTGGCCGACCCGGAAGAAGCGCTCTCGGTGGTCGAGGCATTGCCCGGCCTGGCCGGCGTGCAGGCGCTGGAATGGCCGCGCGGCAAGGAAGTGCGGGTGGCCGGCGCCGACCTCGCCCAGCTGGCGGTGCGCATCGAAACCGAAAGCGCCTGGTTCAAGCTGGTCGGCGAGCTGCGCGTGGCCGAAGGGCTGGTGGTGCAGCTCGGCGAACTGCTGGCCTGGGCCGCCAGCCACGCCGGGCGCTTCATGCCGATGGGGCAGGGCGTCTACGTGGCGCTCACGCGCAGCCTGCGCGCGCGGCTGCGCGACCTGGCCAGCGTGGCCCACGGCGCGCGCGACGGCATCCAGGTGCCGCTGATGGCCGCGCCCTGGCTGGACGACGTGCTGGCCGGCGCCGGCGTCGATCCCGACCGCCATTTCCGCGAGCGCGTGCGGCGCCTGCGCGGCGCGCGCGCCAGCCAGGCCGCGCTGCCCGCCAACCTGGCGGCCGAGCTGCGGCCATACCAGGAAGACGGCTACCGCTGGGCCATGTCGCTGGCCGAGGCCGGCTTCGGCGCCTGCCTGGCCGACGACATGGGGCTGGGCAAGACCTTGCAGGCGCTGGCGGTGATGCTGGCGCGCGCGCCCGGCGGCGCCGCGCTGGTGATCGCGCCCACTTCGGTATGCGGCAACTGGGCCGAGGAGGCGCGCCGCTTCGCCCCCACGCTGCGCGTGCATCTCTATGCCGACAGCACCGCCGACAGCGAACGCAAGGCGCTGCTGGCCCAGGCCGGCGCGTTCGACGTGGTGATCGTCACCTACACGCTGCTGCTGCAGGCGCGCGAGGCCTTCTGCCAGCGCGAATGGCACACCGTGGTGGCCGACGAGGCGCAGTCCTTCAAGAACGCCGCCGCCCGGCGCTCGCAGGCCATTTTCGAGCTCCGGGCCGGTTTCCGCATGGCCTTGTCCGGCACGCCGGTCGAGAACCGGCTGGCCGAGCTGTGGTCGATCATGCGCTTCTGCAATCCCGGGCTGCTCGGCTCGCTGGCGCGCTTCAACGAGCATTTCGCGGTGCCGGTCGAGCGCAACGGCGTGCGCGAGGCCGCGCTGCGGCTGCGCCGCATGATCGCCTCGTTCGTGCTGCGCCGGACCAAGGCCCAGGTGCTCGACGAGCTGCCGCCGCGCACCGAACTGGTCCTGCGCGTCGAGCCCGACGCGGTGGAAGCCGCCCACTACGAAGCGCTGCGCCGCCAGGCGCTGGCCGAGGCCGAGGCCGCGGTGGCCGCGCCGCCGCGCCGGGCAAAGCGGGGCGCGCCGGCCCCCGAGGCCCGCATCCACGTGCTGGCGCAACTGATGCGGCTGCGCCGCGCGGCCTGCGACGCGCGGCTGGTCACGCCCGAGATCGATCCCGGCCAGGACGGCGCCAAGCTGCGCGCGTTCGTGGAACTGGCCGGCGAGCTGGCCGCCAATGGCCACAAGACGCTGGTGTTCAGCCAGTTCGTCGATTTCCTGCAGTTGCTGCGCGGCGGGCTCGAGCGGGCCGGGCTGGCCTGGCAATACCTCGACGGCGCCACCCCGGCGGCCGAGCGCACCCGCCGCGTGGCGGCTTTCCAGGCCGGCGAGGGCGACGTCTTCCTGATCAGCCTGAAGGCCGGCGGCTTCGGCCTGAACCTGACCGCGGCGGACTACGTCATCATCGCCGACCCGTGGTGGAACCCCGCCGCCGAGGACCAGGCCATGGGCCGCGCCCACCGCATCGGCCAGCAGCGGCCGGTCACGGTGTACCGGCTGATCAGCGCCGGCACCATCGAGGAGCGCATCCTCACGCTGCACCACGGCAAGCGCGCGCTGGCGGACGGCATCCTGGAGGCCGGCGAGGAGGGCGGCGCGGGGATGGACGGCACGGCGGCGCCGCTGCCCGACATCGACGAGCTGGTGGGGCTGCTGCGCAGTTGAGCCGGCCGGCGGACGGGCCCTGGCGGGTCCGAAGGGGCTCCATGTCTGCTTATGCCAACATGGCATACCTTCAAGCGAACTGGATCGTTGGTAACGCGGCGGATCGTTGGTATCTTGCTGTCCTGGCCCGGGGCGCAGACCCCGGCCGGCAAGCCTCCTTCCGCCTTGAGTTTGCTTCGATTTCGCTTCGATTTCGCTTCGATTTCGCTTCGATTTTTTTCTTGCGATCCTTTCCTTCCGACGGTGTCCCCCATGTTCCGCATTGCTTCCCGCCGCTCCCCATTCAGCATCCGCGCTTCGCGCCTGGCCGCCGGCCTCGGCGCGCTGGCAGCGCTCTGCGCGCTTTCCACGCCGGCCCGTGCCCAGGGCGCGGAGTGGCCGAACCAGCCCATCACCATCCTGATGGGATTCACCGCCGGCTCGGGCGTGGACATGGTCGGCCGCACGCTGCAGGAATCGCTGCAGAAGTCGCTCAAGGCCACCATCATCTATGACTACCGGCCCGGCGCCGGCGGCAACGTGGCCTCCGAAGTGGTGGCCCACGCCAAGCCCGACGGCTATACGCTGCTGCTCGGCACCGCCGCCACCCACGGCATCAACCCGGCCTTGTACAAGAGCCTGCCGTTCGACGCCGAGGCCGATTTCACGCCGGTGGCGCCGCTGGTCGAAGTCTCCAACGTGCTGACCGTGAACCCCGCCGTGATCGACGTGAAGTCGGTCAAGGAATTCATCGAGAAGGTCAAGGCCAGCCCCGGCAAGTACAACTACGCCTCCACCGGCAACGGCACCGGCACCCACCTGGCCTTCGCCGAGTTCAACGCGCGCGCCGGCCTGGACATGGTGCACGTGCCCTACAAGGGCGGCCCCGACGCGCTGCAGGCCGTGCTCAAGGGCGAGGTCTGCTGCATCTTCAACCAGGTGCAGAGCGTGCTGCCGCAATACCGCGCCGGCAAGGTGCGCCTGCTGGGCGTGACCACCAAGAGCCGCGTGGCGGTGATTCCCGAAGTGCCGACCATCGCCGAGAGCGGCCTGCCGGGCTTCAACAGCACCATCTGGTTCGGCTTCTTCGGGCCGAAGGGGCTCGATCCGAAGATCGGCAAGAAGATCAACGAGGCGGTCAAGGTGGCGCTGGAAACGCCGGCGATCCGGCAGAAGCTGATCGAGGCGGGGAATTCGCCCCGGGTCGAGACGGTGGAGCAGTTCCGGGAGACGGTGAAGGCGGACCGGAAGAAGTGGGCGGGGGTGGTGAAGAGTGTGGGGGCTTCTATCGATTGATTTTGGTTGATGTGGCTGGTTGACGGTGTGGTGTGGCTGGCCGGTGCTGGCTGGCGTTTCCACCTTCGACGTCAACGGCGGTTTCACCTCCCCTGCGGGGAGGCGACCTACTTTCTTGTCTTGCCAAGAAAGTAGGCAAAGAAGGCGACCCGTATGCGGCGACACCCCCTCGCCGCAGACGGGACTTGACCCCCTTCCACGGCTCGCTTCGCTTTGCCGTGGGCGTGCCGGGAATGTCGGGTTTGCCTGCTTTTTCTGGTCTTTCCCTGGTCTTATTCCTATTAAGCGAATGCTTACGTGGGGGCGGGGTGGCTCTATAATGGCCGCTTGCCGCGCGGGCTTGCCTTGCTCGCCGCCCCATCCCTGCCTCGAATCATGACCTTCCAGTCTCCCCAGGCCCTGCAGCGTGCCTGGCAGCGCTTTGATCCGGCCGAACGGGCGGGTTTTGTCGATGGCGCGCGCTATTTCGCGCCTTCCCTGCCGGCGGTGTTTTCGTGGGGGCTGGTGACCGGGGTGGCGATGAGCAAGTCGGTGATGACGGTGCCGGAGGCCATCGGCATGTCGTTGCTGGTCTATGCGGGTTCGGCGCAGCTGGCGGTGCTGCCGCTGTTCGCGGCGGGATTGCCGCTGTGGACGATCTGGCTGACGGCGGCCATCGTCAACCTGCGCTTCGTGATCTTCAGCGCCGGGCTGCAGCCGCATTTCAGCCATCTGCCGCTGTGGCGCCGCACGTTGCTGGGATCGTTCAACGGCGACCTCCATTTCGTCTATTTCATGCAGCGTTATGCCACGCCGGGCTATGAGCCGGGCAAGGAAGGGTATTTCTGGGGCATGGCGCTGACCAACTTCGCCATGTGGCAGGTCTCCTCCATCGTCGGCATCGTGCTGGCGAGCGCGTTTCCGGACAGCTGGGGCCTGGCGCTGGCCGGCACCATGGCGCTGATCCCGGTGATGGTGTCCACCATCGGTTCGCGCTCGACGCTGCTGGCGGTCGCGGTGGCGGCCACGCTGGCGCTGCTGTGCTTCGACCTGCCTTACCGGCTCGGGCTGGTGGTGGCGGTGGTGGGGGCGATCGCGGCCGGCATGGCCAGCGACGAACTGGCGGCGCGCGCCACGCTGCGCGGCATCCGCCGCCGCAAGGACGCGCACGGCGGCGCGGCGCACTCGGCGGAGGACCGCGCATGAGCCATGTCGAGATCTGGATCGCGCTGGCCGGCATGGCGGCGGTCACCATCGTCACGCGCGCCCTGTTCCTGATGGCGGGCGAGCGCGTGACCGTGCCCGACCGTCTCCAGCGCGCGCTGCGCTATGCGCCGGCGGCCGCGCTGGCGGCCATCATCCTGCCGGACCTGATGACCTGGCAGGGGCATTTCTCGGTGGCGCCCGGCAACTACAAGCTGGTGGCCGGCGCGGTGGCGCTGGGCTTTTACCTGCTGACGCGGCGCATGGTCGGCATGATCGCGGCCGGCATGGCCGTGTACACCGGCCTGCGCCTGTTCGTGTGAGCGCCGCGCCCGGGGGCTGGTGGCTTGAGGGCCTGGGAAGGCCTGGGAAGGCCTGGGAAGGCCTGAAGGGCGTCAGCCCGGCCTGGCGCTGCCCACCGCCTGCGGTGCCGCCGGCGCCGGCCCGAGCGCCGCGCCGAGCTGGGTCAGCAGCCGCGCCAGGCGCGCCTGCGTGCCGGTGCCGGTCTTGAGGAAGACCGCCTTGAGCTGGCTGCGCGCGGTTTCGTGCCGCACGCGCAGGCGCTCGCTGGCTTCGGGCAGGCCCATGCCGGTGGCCAGCAGCACCGCCAGCCGGATCTCCGCCGGGGTCAGCCCGTAGAGATCGCGCAGCAGTTGCGGCAGGTGCCCGGCCGACGGGGCATCTTCATGGATCACCACCAGCGCCGCCGGTTTCTGCCACGGCAGCGCGAACCGGTGCGACGGCGGCAGCGGCAGCACGAGCACCTGGGCGCTGCTGCCGTCGGCGTGACGCGCCTGCGCGGCCTGGGCCGGCTGCAGGCTGCCGGCGGAGCAGGCGGCGGCCACCATGTCGGCCAGCGGCCGGCTGAGCTGCCACTCGCCGGCCTTGCCGGCGGGGTCGAGGCGCCGCACCCAGCGCTCGCCGATGGCGTTGCTCAGCAGCACGCGCCGCTCGGGCGAGAAGGCGATCAGGCCGAACGACATCCGCTCCAGCACCTGCGCCGACAGCTGGGCCTGCATGGACAGCCCGATGGCGCGGTCGCGCATGGCCATGGCGCTGCGCATGTGAGGCAGGGCCCAGTCCAGCGCGCGGGTGTCCGCCTCGGTGAACACGCCCTGCGAGAACGAGCGCTGCAGCGCGAAGTACACCTCGTAGTGCGGCTGCCGCTCCACCAGGCAGGCGGCGTAGGAGCACAAGTCGAAGCGGTGGAAGAAATCGCGGTAGAACGGGTTGCGCCGCATGGCGCCCTCGCCGAAATCGCGCGCGTCGATATACCACTGCCCGGGCGACAGTTTCTGCGCGAACAGCTTGCCCGGATCGATCTCGTGGTATTCGCATTCGTAGGCGGTGAACAGCTCCCGCACCGGGCGCACCATCTCGTTGACCGTCATCAGGTCGCGGTCGGTGTCGCGCACGATCATCGAGGCGTGCGCGCAGCCGACGATATTGCTGATGGTGTGCAGGCTGCGCTGCCAGGCCTGCGCGTCGAGAATCCCTTCGTACAAGCCACGGATTGCCCCGTGCATGTCCTCGTTCATGATTACCCCCGCATCGCGACACCGGCAGATGCCGTGTGGCGCCGGCGCCGCTTCCCGAAAGCGCGCCCGGCTCTTTGCCGTGGGTCCCGTCTGCTGTCGCGGTCCTCTGGCTTTGTCTTTGCATGCAAATTTGTACACACATTGCATGCTTTTTCGCAGGTTACGAGACAGCCGCCGAATCTTTCACCCCCCATTCAGGGGGTACGTTGCATGGATGCGGCAGCTTTGTTTTCGATTGTGATTAATGATTAACCCGACTGCCGGAGGGCAAGGTGCCCAAACGCGCAAAACGGCAGTTGCGATCAGGTAAAATGCCGAATTTCCCCGATTTTCGCTCTCTTCCACATCGCCATGACCTCTGTCCTGCGTCTTTCCGATCTCATCTCCCAAGGCAAAATCGCCGGCAAGCGCGTGTTCATCCGCGCGGACCTGAACGTGCCCCAGGATGACGCCGGCCATATCACCGAAGACACCCGCATCCGCGCCTCCGTGCCGGCCATCGAGGCCTGCCTGGCGGCGGGCGCCGCCGTGATGGTGACCTCGCACCTGGGCCGCCCGACCGAGGGCGAGTTCAAGCCCGAGGATTCGCTCGCGCCGGTGGCCAGGCGCCTGTCCGAGCTGCTGGGCAAGCCGGTCAGGCTCGTGCAGAACTGGGTCGACGGCACCGGCGAGGTCAGCCAGGTCAAGCCCGGCGAAGTGGTGCTGCTGGAAAACTGCCGCGTCAACAAGGGCGAGAAGAAGAACAGCGACGAGCTGGCGCAGAAGATGGCCCGGCTGTGCGACGTCTACGTCAACGACGCCTTCGGCACCGCCCACCGCGCCGAGGCCACCACCCACGGCATCGCGAAGTACGCGCCCGTGGCCTGCGCCGGCCCGCTGCTGGCCGCCGAGATCGACGCGCTGGGCAAGGCGCTGGGCCAGCCGGCGCGCCCGCTGGTGGCCATCGTGGCCGGCTCCAAGGTCTCGACCAAGCTGACCATCCTCAAGACGCTGGCCGACAAGGTGGACAACCTGATCGTCGGCGGCGGCATCGCCAACACCTTCATGCTGGCCGCCGGCCTCAAGATCGGCAAGTCGCTGGCCGAGCCGGACCTGGTGGCCGACGCGCGCTCCATCATCGAGCTGATGGCCGCCCGCGGCGCCTCGGTGCCGATTCCCGTGGACGTGGTGTGCGCCAAGGAATTCAGCGCCTCTGCCGCGGCCACGGTCAAGGACGCGGCGGACGTGGCCGACGACGACATGATCCTCGACATCGGCCCCAGGACCGCGCAGATGCTGGCGGGGCAGCTCAAGGCCGCCGGCACCATCGTGTGGAACGGCCCGGTCGGCGTGTTCGAGTTCGACCAGTTCAGCAACGGCACGCAGGTGCTGGCCAATGCCATCGCCGAATCCGGCGCGTTCTCCATCGCCGGCGGCGGCGACACGCTGGCCGCCATCGCCAAGTACAACATTGCCGACCGCGTGGGCTATATCTCCACCGGCGGCGGGGCTTTCCTGGAATTCCTGGAAGGCAAGAAGCTGCCCGCTTTCGAAGTGCTGGAACAGCGCGCCGCCGGCTGAGATGCCGACGGCGCGCGGGCGGCGCCGGGCGCGCCGCCGCGCCATGCCCGTTACGACATCGCCGGGCCGGGCCCCGGCGGCCTGACCATGCATGGCAGACATGCGTGGCTACCGGACTGCGCCGGCCACAAGCCAAGGAAACCGTGTTCATGACCCGCTCGACCAAGATCGTCGCCACCATCGGCCCCGCCTCCAGCACGCTGGAGATCCTCACGCGCATGATCGCGGCGGGCGTGGACGTGGTGCGCCTGAACTTTTCCCACGGCACGGCGCAGGACCATCTCGAGCGTGCCCGCCTGGTGCGCGAGGCGGCCCAGGCCTGCGGCCGCGAGGTCGCCATCATGGCTGACCTGCAGGGCCCCAAGATCCGCGTGGGCAGGTTCGAGCACGGCAAGGTCACGCTCAAGGCCGGCGACCCGTTCATCCTCGACGCGACCTGCGCGCTGGGCAACCAGGAGCGCGCCGGCCTCGACTACGAAGACCTGCCGCGCGACGTCGGCCCGGGCGACCTGCTGCTGCTCAACGACGGCCTGATCGTGCTGGTGGTGGACCGCGTGTTCGGCCACGAGATCTTCACCACGGTGAAGATCGGCGGCGAGCTGTCCAACAACAAGGGCATCAACCGCCAGGGCGGCGGGCTGTCGGCGCCGGCGCTGACCGCCAAGGACATGGACGACATCAAGACCGCCATGGCGCTGGGCGCGGACTACGTGGCGGTGAGCTTCCCGAAGAACGCCACCGACATGGAAATGGCGCGCCAGCTGGCCGCCGTGGCCGGCCAGCCGCATCAGCACAAGACCCGCATGATCGCCAAGATCGAGCGCGCCGAGGCGATCCGCCCGGGCGTGCTGGAAGAAATCCTGCAGGCTTCCGACGGCATCATGGTGGCGCGCGGCGACCTCGCCGTGGAAGTCGGCAACGCCGCCGTGCCGGCGCTGCAGAAGCGCATGATCCGGCTGGCGCGCGAGGCCAACAAGCTGACCATCACCGCCACCCAGATGATGGAGAGCATGATCGTCAACCCGGTGCCGACGCGCGCCGAGGTCTCCGACGTGGCCAACGCCGTGCTGGACGGCACCGATGCCGTGATGCTGTCGGCCGAGACCGCCGCCGGGCGCTACCCCGTGGAAACCGTGGAGGCCATGGCCGCGGTGTGCGTGGAAGCGGAAAAATCGGAAGTGGTGCAGCTCGACACCGACTTCCTCAACCAGACCTTCGCCCGCATCGACCAGTCGATCGCCATGGGTGCGTTGTTCACCGCCTATCATTTGCAGGTGAAGGCCATCGCCGCGCTGACCGATTCCGGCGCCACCGCATTGTGGATGAGCCGGCACCGCATCCACGTGCCGATCTACGCCATGACGCCCAACCTGGCCTCGCAGCGCAAGATGCAGCTCTACCGCAACGTGGTGGCGCTGCCGCTGGAAGCCAGCACCGACCGCGACACCGCGCTGGAGCAGGCCGAGGAACTGCTGCTGGCGCGCGGCGTGGTGCAGCGCGGCGACTTCATCGTGCTGACCATCGGCGAGCCGATGGGCCAGCCCGGCGGCACCAACACGCTGAAGATCGTCAGGGTCGGCGCCTGATGCCGGGATCCGTGCCTTGCCGGACGCAAGGGGCGGCGCGGACCCGGGACAATACGAATACGAAGAACCGAGCGAAATACCGAGACACCCCATTCTTTCTTTAGGAGTTTTGACATGCCACTCGTATCGATGCGCCAGCTGCTCGACCACGCCGCCGAAAACGGCTACGGTCTGCCCGCCTTCAACGTCAACAACCTGGAGCAGGTCCAGGCCATCATGCAGGCCGCCGACGAAGTCAATGCGCCGGTGATCATGCAAGCCTCGGCCGGCGCGCGCAAGTACGCGGGCGAGCACTTCCTGCGCCACCTGATCGAAGCCGCGGTGGAGGCCTACCCGCACATCCCGGTGGTGATGCACCAGGACCACGGCCAGTCGCCGGCGGTCTGCCAGGCCGCCATCGACCTGGGCTTCTCCTCGGTGATGATGGACGGCTCGCTGCGCGAAGACGGCAAGACCCCGTCCGACTATGAGTACAACATCGACGTGACCCGCAAGGTGGTGCAGCTCTCGCACGCCATCGGCGTGACCGTCGAAGGCGAGCTCGGCTGCCTGGGCTCGCTCGAGACCGGCGAAGCCGGCGAGGAAGACGGCATCGGCGCCGAAGGCAAGCTGGACCATTCCATGCTGCTGACCGACCCCGAGCAGGCCGCCGACTTCGTCAAGGCCACCCAGCTCGACGCGCTGGCCATCGCCATCGGCACCTCGCACGGCGCCTACAAGTTCACCCGCAAGCCCACCGGCGACATCCTGGCGATCGACCGCATCAAGGAAATTCACGCCCGCATCCCCAACACCCACCTGGTGATGCACGGCTCGTCCTCGGTGCCGCAGGAACTGCTCGAAGAGATCCGCAAGTTCGGCGGCGACATGAAGGAAACCTACGGCGTGCCGGTCGAGGAAATCCAGGAGGCGATCAAGTTCGGCGTGCGCAAGATCAACATCGACACCGACATCCGCCTGGCCATGACCGGCGCGATCCGCCGCTTCTTCGCCGAGAACCCGAGCAAGTTCGACCCGCGCGAATACCTCAAGCCGGCCCGCGAAGCGGCCAAGCTGGTGTGCAAGGCGCGCTACGTCGCGTTCGGCTGCGAAGGCCAGGCCTCGAAGATCAAGCCGGTCTCGCTCGACGCGATCGCCCAGCAGTACAAGTCGGGCGCGCTCGCGCAGGTCGTGCAGTAAATTGCTGTCCGCGCCGCCGGCGTGCCGGCGGCGCCAACGTATGCCCTGAGTCCCCGGCCGGGCCCCCGGCGCGGGGGCCGACGGGGACGACGCTTTTCCAGGCCGCGCGCCTGGCGCCGCGTTTTATCGGAACCACCATGTCCAACGCCCTCTATCAGTCCTCCATCACTTCGCTGCCGCTGCTCGGCCACGGCAAGGTCCGCGACAACTACGCCGTCGGCGACGACAAGCTGCTGATCGTCACCTCCGACCGCCTGTCCGCGTTCGACGTCATCCTGGGCGAGCCGATTCCCGGCAAGGGCCGCGTGCTCAACCAGATGGCCAACTTCTGGTTCAAGAAGCTGGCCCACATCGTGCCGAACCACGAGACCGATGTCAGCGCCGAAAGCGTGGTGAGCCCGGCCGAGGTCGAGCAGGTCCGGGGTCGCGCCGTGGTGGTCAAGCGCCTCAAGCCGATGCTGGTCGAAGCCGTGGTGCGCGGCTACCTGGCCGGCAGCGGCTGGAAGGACTACCAGGCCACCGGCAGCGTGTGCGGCATCGCGCTGCCCGCCGGCCTGCAGAACGCGCAGAAGCTGCCCGAGCCGATCTTCACCCCGGCCGCCAAGGCCGAGATGGGCGAGCACGACGAGAACATCTCGTTCGGCGAAGTCGAGACCCGCATCGGCGTGGACCTCGCGCGCCAGATGCGCGACATCTCGATCCGCCTGTACAAGGAAGCGGCCGACTACGCCGCCACGCGCGGCATCATCATCGCCGACACCAAGTTCGAGTTCGGCCTGGACGATGACGGCACGCTGACGCTGATGGACGAAGTGCTGACCGCCGACTCGTCGCGCTTCTGGCCGGCGGACTCATACCAGGTCGGCACCAACCCGCCGTCGTTCGACAAGCAGTTCGTGCGCGACTGGCTCGAAGCCGTGCGCATCGACGGCAAGCCCTGGCCCAAGACCGCGCCGGCGCCCAGGCTGCCCGAGGACGTGATCGAGAAGACCGCCGCCAAGTACCGCGAGGCGCTGACTCGGCTCACCGGCGAGGAATTGCAGTAATTTGGAGCGGCGGCGCCGGTTCCGGCAGGATGCGCCGGAGCAAACCGCCGAAAGGCGTGACCCGGCGCGGCAAAGCGTGCCGGACGGATTCATAAGGATTTGACGTGAGCAATACACCCAAGCCGCTGGTCGGCGTCGTGATGGGCAGCAGTTCTGACTGGGACGTGATGCAGAACGCAGTGGCCATGCTGAAGGATTTCGGCGTGGCCTTCGAGGCACGCGTGGTGTCCGCCCACCGCATGGCCGACGAGATGTTCGAATATGCCGCCACCGCGCGCGCGCGCGGCCTGCGCGCCATCATCGCCGGCGCCGGCGGTGCCGCGCACCTGCCCGGCATGATCGCCGCCAAGACCATCGTGCCGGTGTTCGGCGTGCCGGTGCCGTCCCGGTACCTGCGCGGCGAGGACTCGCTGCTGTCGATCGTGCAGATGCCCAAGGGCGTGCCGGTGGCCACCTTCGCCATCGGCGAGGCCGGCGCCGCCAATGCCGCGCTGCATGCCATCGCCACGCTGGCCACCACCGACGATGCCCTGGCGGCGGCGCTCGAAGCGTTCCGCGCCCGGCAGACCGAGGCGGCGCGCGCGATGACGCTGCCGCTCTGAGCCGCGCCATGGCGAAAACCAAACCACCGGGCCAGGGCGCCAAGGCGCCGGCCCAGCCGGTGCCGGCCAAGCCCGCCCGCAGCGAGCTGGTGCGCGCGGTCGTGCTGGCGGTCGCCGGCACCCTGCTGTTCTGGTACGGCATGGGCTTCCTCGGCGGCGCCGAGCCGGACGCGGCCGCGCGCGCCGGCTGGGCCTACCAGACCTTCGGCAAGGACGGCCCGAGCATGGTGATCGCCGCGGTCGGCATGATCATGCTGCTGGTCGGCGTGCAGACCGGCAAGCGCTACTGGCTGAAGTCGCGCGGCCACCGCTGAGGCGCCATTCCCGGCCCCGTTGCCAGCCGCGCCCGAAGTGCCCATGATGCCGGTGGTGCCGGAATGGCGCCGGCGCGGCGCCGGGGCAGCACCCACCGTTTTCCAAAATTCGTTTCAGGAGGCCTGCGTGCCCACCGACATCCATCCCCATCTGGTCGAAGCCCACACGCCGGAATCGCGCGCCGAGTTCGGCGTCGACAATCCCAGCGCGCCGATCCTGCCGGGCGCCTGGCTCGGCGTGCTCGGCGGCGGCCAGCTCGGCCGCATGTTCGCGCATGCCGCCCAGGCGATGGGCTACAAGGTCTGCGTGCTCGACCCGGACCAGGACAGCCCGGCTGGCACCATCGCCGAGAAGCACATCTGCGCGGCCTATACCGACGAGGCCGCGCTGGCCGAGATGGCCCGGCTGTGCGCGGCCGTGACCACCGAGTTCGAGAACGTGCCCTCGCTCTCGCTGGACCGCCTCGAGCAGCTCGGCGCCTTCGTCGCGCCGCGCGGCTACTGCGTGTCGATCGCGCAGAACCGCATCGGCGAGAAGAAATTCTTCGCCTCGTGCGCCGAGCGCACCGGCGTGCCCACCGCGCCGCACTGGGTGATCCAGCACGACGCCGACGTCGACCAGCTGCCCGACGGGCTGCTGCCCGGCATCCTCAAGACCGCGCGCATGGGCTACGACGGCAAGGGCCAGGCCCGCGTCAAGACGCGCGAGGACGTGCGCGCCGCGTGGCGCGCCATGCAGCACGTGCCGTGCGTGCTGGAGAAGATGCTGCCGCTGGCCTACGAGGTCTCGGTGCTGGCCGCGCGCGCCGCCGACGGCAGCACCGCCACCTGGCCGCTGGCCGAGAACGTGCACCGCGACGGCATCCTGTTCGCCACCACCATGCCGTCGACCAGCGTCTCCGACGAGATCGCCGACCGCGCCCGTGCCGCGGCCGCCACCATCGCCACCGAGATGGGCTACGTGGGCGTGCTGTGCATCGAGTTCTTCGTGCTGACCGACGGCTCGCTGGTCGCCAACGAAATGGCGCCGCGTCCGCACAACTCCGGCCACATCACCATGGATGCGTGCGAGACCAGCCAGTTCGAGCAGCAGGTCCGCGCCATGGCGCGCCTGCCGCTGGGCAGCACGCGCCAGCACTCGGCCGGCAAGATGCTCAACCTGCTGGGCGACGCCTGGTTCGAGTTCGGCCTGGAACGCACGCCGGCCTGGGACGAAGTGCTGGGCCAGCCCGGCGCCAAGCTGCACCTGTACGGCAAGAGCGACGCGCGCCCCTCGCGCAAGATGGGCCACGTCAACTGCGTGGGCGGCGCGGCGGCCGATGCCGCGCGCAGCTTCGACGCCGCGCTGGCAGCGCTCCACATCGAGCCCTGACGCGGCCGTTTCCATCGCTTCCACCGCTTTTCACCGTTCCGCCCACTTCAGAGATTTGCCGATGTCGCGCATGCCCACCTCCGCCGAACTTGACCAGGCGGCCCGATTGCTGGAAGACGGCCAGCTGGTCGCCTTTCCCACCGAGACCGTCTACGGCCTCGGCGCCGACGCGGAGAACCCCGAGGCCATCGCGCGCATCTACGCCGCCAAGGGGCGGCCCTCGAACCATCCCATCATCGTGCACGTGGTGGACGGCGGCGACATCAGCTACTGGGTCGACGACGTGCCGCCCGCCGCGCAGGACCTGATCGACGCCTTCTGGCCCGGCCCGCTCACGCTGATCCTCAAGCGCGCCGCCCACATCCCGGCGGCGGTGGCCGGCGGCCAGGACAGCATCGGCCTGCGCTGCCCGTCGCACCCGGTGGCGCAGGCGCTGCTGGCGCGCTTCAAGCGCGGCCGCGGCGGCATCGCGGCGCCCTCGGCCAACAAGTTCGGCCAGGTCAGCCCGACCACCGCGCAGCACGTGCGCGACGAATTCGGCGACAGCGTGTTCGTGCTCGAAGGCGACGGCGTGGAGGTCGGCATCGAATCCACCATCGTCGACCTGTCGCGGCTGGAGCAGGGCATCGGCCCGGTGCTGCTGCGCCCGGGCGCGATCACGGCGGCGATGATGGCGCCGGTGCTGGGCGCCGCGCCGCTGCCGCCTGACGCCGCCGCGCCGCGCGCCTCGGGCACGCTGAAGGCCCATTACGCGCCGCATACCCCGCTGGTGCTGTCGTCGATGGCGGACCTGCCCGCGGCGCTGGCGGATCAGCCCGCCGATGCCAGCGTGGCCTGGATCGGCCGCCAGGCCGCCGCCGATCCGCGCTGCGTGTGGGTGCCGGCGCCGGCCGACGCCGACGCCTATGCGCGCGAACTGTATCGCCTGCTGCGCAAGCTGGACCGGGAAGGGTATGCGCTGCTGGCGGTGGAGGCCTTGCCGGCCGGGCATGAGTGGGATGGGGTCAGGGATCGGTTGCAGCGGGCGGCTGCGGCGTTTGGTTGATTTTTTTGGGGTTTAAGTTTTAAAGGCTTCAAACGCTTAAAGTCAAAATCTTGACTTCAAAGGCTTAAAATCAAAGTCAAAGGCTTTCGCTCCCCCGGAGCGACCTACTTTCTTTTTTCCGAAAAGAAAGTAGGCAAAGAAAGCGGACTGCCTGGCCGGCAGGGGCAGAAACATTGGGATTACTGGTGTTAATGGTTTCGTCGTGGGGTTTGTAGTTCTGCCGGTATCCTGCCGTTACCGGTTTTGGCGGCCACGATTCTGCGAGCGGAGCTGGATTCGTGGTGGCGCTGCATGATGGCGTAGGCCCAGGTAGTTCAGGCTGCTGCCGCGACCGGGGCGGATGCCACGTCATGGGCACGGCACTGGTTTCGTGGTGGGCGCGGTGGCCCCGGCTTGAGACGAGCCCGGCACACCCGCGCCCCGGTCCACGACGCCCACCACGAAACCACGAGGGTGCTATGCCGTGGCGGTTTGCGCCGGTAACGGCAGATACCCGAACAAGCAGTGCGCGCGCCATCATAGGTCTGACCCCGAAACCAATGCCACCAGCAAGATCGTGGTGGGTCGCACCGGTACCGGCAGGATGCGAGCAGAACCGCAGGCCCCACCACGAAACCACCAACAATCAGCAATCCCAATGTTTCTGCCCCTGCCGGCCAGGCAGTCCGCTTTCTTTGCCTACTTTCTTTTCGGAAAAAAGAAAGTAGGT
Organism: Cupriavidus sp. 30B13; assembly: GCF_049059565.2. NCBI lineage: Bacteria > Pseudomonadati > Pseudomonadota > Betaproteobacteria > Burkholderiales > Burkholderiaceae > Cupriavidus > Cupriavidus sp. 30B13. The sequence continues at coordinate 979,571 of NZ_CP188223.1, forward strand.
CGCTCCGGGGGAGCGAAAGCCGTTGACTTTGATTTTAAGACTTTGATTTTAAGCCTTTGAAGTCAAGATTTTCACTTTGAATTCTAACTTAAATATAAAAATTCAAACCCTCATGGCGCCCCCTGATAAACCCACTGCAATAAAGCATCATGCGCCTGCTGCCCAGCCGACGCATTCGCGTGATTGATATAACTCACCACCACATAGCGGTCGCCATTGAGCGCATCCACATATCCCGCCAGCGCCCGCACGTCCGACAGCGTTCCCGTCTTCATGTACGCATTGCCGGCGGCGCCGGCGCGCGTGAGCCGGTTGCGCAGGGTGCCGTCCACGCCGAGGATCGGCAGCGAATCGATCAGCACCGGCCCCACGTCGCTGGCCAGCGCCTGCTGCAGCAGGCGCGACATGTCGTAGGCGCTGATGCGCTCCTCGCGCGACAGGCCCGAGCCGTTGTCCAGCACCAGGTCCGGCATGTCCAGGCCCTGGCGGCTCAGCCAGCGCTGCACCACCTTGGCCGAGCGCGCCGTGCTGGCGGGGCCGCCGCGGTCCACCTCGGCGCCGATGGTCAGGTAGAGCTGGCGCGCCATCACGTTGTTCGAATACTTGTTGATGTCGCGCACGATCTCCGACAGCGGCTGGCCGTAGTGGCGCGCCAGCAGGAAGGCGCCGCGCGGGGCGCGGCCCATGCGCAGGGCGGGCAGGTGGGTGAAGCGGCCGCCCGCGGCCTGCCATTCGGCGACGAAGCCGCCCCAGGCGAATTCGTTGTGCGAGAGCGCGGCGATGTTGACCACGTGCTCGCCGCAGTCGGCGGCGTAGCTGCCGTCGAAGGAGGCCAGCACGGTGCCGTCGGGCTGCGGCGTGATCATCGGGTTGGCGCGCGCGCGCCAGTCGCCGCACTTGCCGCGCGCCAGCGCCAGGCGGTTGTCGAGCTTGAGCTGCGCCAGCGCTGGCGTGACCGAGACCGCCACGGTCTGGCTGGCGGGGTCGGGCGTGAGGGTGAACGAGAGCGTCTTGAAAGCGTACAGCAGCGCGTCGGGGCTGACGTTGTAGGCGCGCTGGGTCTCGCCGTCGATGGTGCTGCCGTTGTCGATGGCGGTGTCGAAGAAGCTGCGGTCCAGCACCAGGTCGCCGTCGATGGTGGCGGCGCCGGCGCTGCGCGCGGTGGCGACCAGCTTGGCCATTTCCTCCGGCACCAGCTTGGGGTCGCCCTGGCCGCGCAGGTAGACGTTGCCGTTGATGGTGCCGTCGGGCCCGGGCTGGGTGTCGGCGTAGAGCGAGGTTTGCCAGCGGTAGGACGGCCCCAGCAGCTGCAGGCCGGCGAAGGTGGTGACCAGCTTCATGGTCGACGCCGGGTTCATCGGCGCCTGCGCGTTCCAGCTCGCGCGCGGGGCCGGCGCGCCGACCTTGATCACGTAGAAGCTGGTGGCCGCCAGCGGGATGTGGGCGTGCTTGAGCGCGTTCGTCACGCCCGCCGGCAGGCCCGAGCGCGGTGCGGCCGGCGCGGCGGCTTCGGCCGCCTTGGCGGCATCGTGCCGGGCGGCGTGGGCGGTCGCGCGGGCAGCCTTGGCCGGGGTTTTTGCGGTGGCAGCCGGCAGGCCGTCGAGGAACAGCAGCGCCGCGGCGCAAAGAGGCAGCAGGCGGCGGATGAATAGGGAGCGGCGTTTCGGCATGGTGCCCATGTTAACGCACGGACATGGCGCCACGGATGACGCCGCTTCCAGATTTCGGCGGGTGTTGGAGATCGGCATCGGCGCGCTTGCCACGCGCTTGCCAAGGTCTCGTTTGTGGGAATCCGCTGACAGGAGGTTCGGTCTTGGCCCGCTCCCGAAGTGCTTTTCCAGCCGCCATACTGCCGGTATGCGATGTGCCCGGGCTCGCGCCCGGCGCGCGGCAAATCCAACAAGGAGCCCCATCATGCGTACCGTGACCCTGACTCTTGTGCTGGCCACCCTGCTGAGCGCGGCGGGCTGTGCCGACATGACGCCCAAGCAGCGCAACACCGCGATCGGCGCGGGCGTCGGCGGCGTGGCCGGCGCGGCCCTGATCGGTGGCCCGGCGGCGACCATCGGCGGCGCCGCGCTGGGCGGCGTGGTGGGCAATGTGGCCACGCCGGAGCGGCGCTGAGCCGCGCGCGCGGCCACCGCGCGCAAACCAGAACGGATGCCGCGGCATCCGTTTTTTCATGCCGCGAGCGTCGCGCTCAACGGCCGCACGGCTCCGGCAGCGCCGCCTGCTTCGGGCCCGCGGCGGCCTTGCCGACCGGAAACACCGCGTCGTATGCCCAGTTGTAGATGAAGGCATAGACCACGTAGAACGCCGCCACGGCGATATCTATGAGGAAGGCGTCGAGCAGGCTCATGTCGAGGTACCACGACACCATCGGCAGGAACACCACCAGCAGGCCGCCCTCGAACAGCAGCGCGTGCAAGACGCGCACCGCCACCGGCTTGCGCAGCTGGCCGGTGAGCCGCAGCATGGCCTTGTCGAACAGCAGGTTGTAGAGGTAGTTCCAGCCGGCCGCGATGACCGAGGCGACCACCGCGATGATGCCCATCTGGTGCAGCGCGAAGCCGAACACCAGGCTGCCGAGCGGCGCGAAGATGCACAGGCCGATGACCTCGAAGCCGATGGTGTGGCGGATCCGGTCCTTTGTAGTACGCATGATCTTTCCTGTCTGGTAAAGCCCGTCTGGTAAAGCCATGGAGGCAATGGAGGCCATTCTATCGAGAATCCGATGGTGGTAAAGTTGGTATCCATCGCTTAAACAGATAGATACCGGCCGCCCCCGGTCGCCGGACGGAGCGCGCCATGAGCCTTTCCCTGGAGCAATTGCAGGCCTTTGCCGCCGCCGCCGAATGCGGCTCTTTTTCCGCCGCCGCGCGCCGGCTCGGCAAGGCGCAGTCGGTGGTCAGCACCGCCGTTTCCAACCTCGAGATCGACCTCGGCAACCAGCTGTTCGACCGCGGCGGGCGCTATCCCGCGCTGACCGCCGCCGGCGAGCGCCTGCTGGCCGAGGCGCGCGTGATCCTGGAGCGCTGCGAGCATTTCCGCGGGGTGGCCAAGAGCCTGGGCGAGGGCGTGGAAAGCCGCCTGGTGCTGGCGGTGGACGAGCTCTATCCGGAGGAGACGCTGGGCGTGATGCTCGAAGAATTCTCCGCGCGCTTCCCGGCGGTGGAGCTGGAACTGCTGTTCCCGCTGATGGAGGATGTCAGCCGCCTGGTGCTCGAAGGCTGCGCCGACCTGGGCCTGATGTGGCGCCAGGAGGTGCTGCCGCCGGAGCTGGGCTTTCGCGCGCTGGGCTGGGTGCCGATGCAGATCATCTGCGCGCCGGACCATCCGCTGGCCGGCCAGCGCGTGGGCTGGGAAGAGCTCAAGCGCTACCGCCAGCTGATGGTGGCCGTGCGCAGCAGCGACAGCGAGGAGAAGAAGCGCCTGCGCGTGGCGGCCGAGGTGTGGTGGGTGGAGAGCCAGTGGGTGATCGTGGAGCTGGTCAAGCGGCGCCTGGGCTGGGCTTTCGTGCCGTGGCACGTGGCGGCCAATTCGCCGGCGGCGGCGCAGCTGGTGTCGCCGGTGCTGGAGTTCGACGACCAGGACTGGCCGGTGGCGATGGAGCTGGTGTGGCACAAGCAGCGGCCGCACGGCAAGGCCGCCGCCTGGCTCAAGGAGCGCGTCAGCAAGCAGCCGCTGCCGCGCCCCGGCGGCGAGGCACCGCCCCGCGCCAGCTAGCGGGCCAGGCCGAACTCCCGGGCCAGCGCGGCGTAGCGCTGCACCGTCTGCCTGACGTAGGCATCGAGCGCGGCGGCATCCATCGCCGCGGGGTAGAGGCCCTGGGCGGCGCGCAGGCGGGCGAAGTCCGGGCCGGCCTGCAGGCGCTCGAAGCGCGCCGCCCAGCGCCGGTAATCGGCCTGCGCGACCTTGGGGCCCATGTAGAAGCCGCGCACCACCGGCCAAGTGATGTCATAGCCCTGCTCGCGCGCGGTGGGCACGGCGGCCAGCCGGCCCGGCAGGCGCTGCTCGCCCAGCACGGCGAGGATGCGGACATGGCCCGTGGCTAGTTGCATGGCCGCCTCGGAGGCATCGCCGGAGACCGCCTGCACATGGCCGGCTTCGAGCGCGGTGAACGCCTCGCCGCCGCCCTCGAAGCCGACGAAGCGCATGCGCTTGTAGCCCACCCTGGCTTGGCGCGCCACCAGCGCGGCCTTCATCCAGTCCTGGTTGCCGATGGTGCCGCCGGCGCCGAACAGGACCTGGTCGGGATCGGCGGCCAGCGCGGCCACGAGATCTTTCAAGGTCTTCCAGGGCGAGTCGGCGCGCACCGCGATCACGCCGTAGTCGGCCGCCAGCGCGCCGACCCAGCGCACGTCCGCCGCGCCATACTTGCCGAACTTGCCTTCGGCCAGCGCCAGCAGCGAGCCGCTGGAGAACGCGACCAGGGTATCGGCCTCGGCCGGGCGCTGGGCCACCACGGTGTTATAGGCCACCGCGCCGATGCCGCCGGGCAGGTAGGCGATGCGCATCGGCTCGGCACTCATGCCGGCCTCCTGCAGCGCGCGCTGCGCCAGCTTGCAGGTCAGGTCGAAGCCGCCCCCGGGCTTGGCGGGCACGATGCATTCGGGCGCGGCGGCAGCCGGCCGCGCCGCGCAGGACAGGGCCAGCGCGGCGCAGGCAAGGCGCAGGGCGGCGGGGACTCGGCCCATCGGTTCTCTCCTCGGGGATGCCGCCGGGGTGGCCCAAAGTGGACCAAAGCGGCAAACAGCGGCCGACAGCATAACGGCAAACGCGGGATGCGAGAATACGCATCTCGGTGCGCCCCTGGGGCGGCACGGAAAACCCGAAAAGATGCGCCAAGGGATGCGCCAACGCCGGCCAAGACGACGACGTTTTTCACTCCCTCTCCCCTCACGGGGAGAGGGCCGGGGAGAGGGGCGGTTCGGCTAGGAGCCACATATTGCCGGACGCATCGCCCGGTGACAGGAAAAGCAAGAAAAAAGCGGGAGGAGAGGCCCTGATGAGAGTGCTGCTGGTCGAGGACCACGACGAACTGGCCACCTGGGTGACGCAGGCGCTGCGCGCCATGCATTTCACGGTGGAGCGCGCGGCCGACGCGGCCAGCGCCGAATCGCTGCTGTTCAGCACGCACGCCGGTGCCGCGGGCGCGGCCGGCGGCGACTATGCGCTGGTGCTGCTGGACCTGACCCTGCCCGACCGCGATGGCCTGGACCTGCTGGCGCACCTGCGCAAGCGCGGCTACCGCGTGCCGGTGATGATCCTGACCGCGCGCGGCGAGGTGGGCGACCGCGTCAAGGGCCTGGACCTGGGCGCCGACGACTACATGGCCAAGCCCTTCGACCTCGCCGAGTTCGAGGCGCGCGTCAAGGCGCTGCTGCGGCGCGCGCGGCAGACCGAGGCGCCGCTGGTGATGTGCGGCGGCCTCGGCTTCGACACCGTGGCCCGCCATTTCCAGGTGGGCGGCGTGCCGCTGGCGCTGACGCCGCGCGAGCACGCGGTGCTGGAGATCCTGATGACGCCGCCCGGCAAGACCGTGAGCAAGGAGCGCATCTACGCCAATATCTTCACGCTGGCCGACGAGACCCAGCCCGACGTGATCGAAGTCTACGTGCACCGGCTGCGCCGCAAGCTCGAAGGCTCGGGCGCGGCCATCGTGACCCTGCGCGGGCTGGGCTACATGCTGGAGCCGGCCGGTGGCTGAGCCGGCCACGGGCCAGGGCGCGCGCCGCGCGCGGCCGGCCAGCCTGCGCGCGCGCCTGCTGTGGTGGCTGATCCCGCCGATGCTGGCGCTGCAGGCGGCCTACGGCGTGGTGGCCTACTCGAACGCGCTGGCCTCGGCCGACATGGCCTACGACCGCACCCTGCTGGCGTCGGCGCGCAACATCTCCGAGCGCATCGCGCTCACGCCCGACGGCGTGCGCGTGGACGCGCCCTATATCTCGCTGGACACCTTCGAGGTCGGCATGAACGCCACCATGTTCTACCGCGTGAGCGGCGTGCATGGCGAGTTCGTCTCCGGCTACGACGACCTGCCGCCGTTCGATGCGAGCCAGCCGCGCACCCGTCTCTATCCCGCGCTGGTGAGCTTCTACGACCGCACCTACCGCGGCCAGCCGATCCGCATCGCCGCGCTGCGCCAGCCGGTGATGGACGCCAGCGGCACGCGCGGCGGCATGGCGCTGATCGAGGTGGGCGAAACGCTCGATTCGCGCCAGGCGCTCACGCGCAACATCCTGTTCGACGTGCTGTGGGGGCAGGCCATGCTGGTGCTGGCCGTGGTGCTGGTGATCTGGCTGTTCACGCGGCGCGCGCTGGCGCCGCTGGACGCGCTGCGCGACGAAGTGGCACGGCGCCAGCCCGGCGCCACCACGCCGCTCGCGCTGGACAGCGCGCCGCGCGAGGCCGCGCCGCTGGTGGAGGCGATGAACGGCTACATGGCGCGGCTGGAACAGGTGCTGGCAGCGCAGCGGCGCTTCATCGCCGACGCCGCGCACCAGTTGCGCACGCCGCTGGCGGTGCTGCACACGCAGGCGCAACTGGCCGCGCGCGAGCACGATCCCGCCGAGCAGCGCCGCATCGCGCGCGGGCTCGCCGACAGCACCGCGCGCATGGCCGCGCTGGCCGAGCGGCTGCTGTCCACGGCGCGCGCCGCGCACGGCGGCACCGCGCCGGCGCGGCCGCTGGCGCTGGCCGCGCTGGCGCGCGAGGTGTGCGTGGAACTGATGTCCGATGCCCGCGCGCGCGGCATCGACCTGGGGCTGGAGGCCCACGGCGCGCCGCTGGTGGCGGGCACCGAGCTGCTGCGCGAGCTGGTGGTGAACCTGGTCGACAACGCGCTGCGCTACACGCCGCGCGGCGGCACCGTGACCGTGCGCGCGCGCCGCGAAGGCGCGGCCTGCCTGCTGGAGGTGGAGGACGACGGCCCCGGCATTGCGCCCGCCGAGCGCGCCGCCGTGTTCGAGCCGTTCTACCGCGGCAAGGGCGCGGGGCCGGGCGGCAGCGGACTGGGCCTGACCATCGCGCGCGACATCGCCGCCGCGCATGGCGCCGCGCTGGCGCTGCAGACCGGCGCGGGCGGCCGCGGGCTGCTGGTGCGGGTCAGCTTCGCGGCGGCCTGAGCGCGGCGCGGCTCAGCGCGCGCGGGCGCCCCGCGTTTCCTCGGCGACGGCCTGCGCCGGCGCGGCTGGCCGGCCATCGGCGCGCGCCACCTCGCTTCCCTCCACATGCCAGCCGCCGCCCAGCGCGCGCATCAGCACCACGCTGGAGGTGAACTGGCGGCCGTAGATGGACAGCGCCGTCAGCTCGGCCTGGTAGGCGGTGGTCTGCGCGGTCAGCACGTCGAGCAGCGCGGCGGTGCCGGCGCGGTAGCGGTTGTTGACCAGCGCCAGCGCGTCGCGCGCGGAGCGCAGCGCATCGTTCTGCACCACGGCCTCCTGCTCCAGCAGGCGCGCCGCCGCCAGGTTGTCCTCGATCTCCTGGAACGCGGCCAGCACGGTCTGCCGGTAGTTGGCCACCGACTCGTCGTAGGCGGCCACCGCCTGCGCCTTGGCCGCGCTGCGCAGCCCGCCGTCGAACAGCGTGCCGGCCAGCGCCGGGCCGATCGACCAGACGCGGTCGGGCAGCGACAGCCAGCGCGCCAGCGTGGCGGCGGACAGCCCGCCCGAGGCCGACAGCGACAGCGTGGGGTAGTAGGCGGCCTGCGCCACGCCGATCTGCGCATTGGAGGCGGCCATCTGGCGCTCGGCGGCGGCGATGTCGGGGCGGCGCTCCAGCAGCGCGGACGGCAGCGCCGAGGGCACGTGCGGCACCCGGGAGGCAAAGTCGTGCGCCGGCACCGAGAACGAGGCCGGCGGCGTGCCGGTCAGGATGGCGAGGGCGTGCTCGAACTGCGCGCGCGTGATCTGGATGTCGATCTGCTGTGCCTGCGCGCTCTTGAGCTGGGTCTCCGACTGCAGCACGTCGGAGCGCTGGGCGGTGCCCACCGCGTACTGGTTGCGCACCAGTTGCAGCGAGCGCGTGTAGTCGGCCACGGTGCGGTCGAGCAGCGCCTTCTGCTGGTCGGTGATGCGCAGCAGGAAATAGGTCTGCGCCAGCGTGGCCTGGGTCGACAGCAGCGTGGAGGCCAGCGTGGCTTCGCTGGCCTGCGCATTGGCCTCGCTGCTCTCCACCTGGCGGCGCACCTTGCCCCACAGGTCGGGCTCCCAGCTCGCCGTCAGCGAGGCGCCCTGGCTGTTGGCGATGCGCATGGCGCCGGTGGTGGTGGTGCCGGAGCTGGAGCGGCCCGCCGAGGCGGACGCGCCCACGGTCGGGTAGTAGCCCGCGCGCGCCGACTGCAGCAGCGCCTGCGCCTGCCGGTACTGCGCCTCGGCCGCCTTGATGTTCTGGTTGGAGATCTGCACCTGCGACATCAGCGCGTCGAGGTCGGCGTCGTTGAAGATGGCCCACCAGCGGCCGCGCTCGCTGGCGTCCTGCGGTTCGGCCGGCTTCCATTCGCCCCATTGCGAGCTGTCGGCGGCGGCCTCCTTGAAGGCCGGGGTGGTCGGCGCGTCCGGGCGCTGGTAGTCGGGGCCGACGGCGCAGCCGCCCAGCAGCAGGGCGCAGGCCAGGGCCAGCGGAGCGGGGACGGAAGAGGTGCGGAAAATGGCGTTCATGGGTCGCATTCAGGATTCGAGGCCGGGGCTGCCGGTGGCGAGCGCTGCGCGGCGGCTGCGCCACGCTTTCACCTTGAGGCGCCAGCGGTCCAGGGTCAGGTACACCACCGGCGTGGTGTAGAGCGTCAGCAACTGGCTGACCACCAGCCCGCCCACGATGGAGATGCCCAGCGGCGCGCGCAGCTCGGCGCCGTCGCCGTGGCCGATCGCCAGCGGGATGGCGCCCAGCAGGGCCGCCATGGTGGTCATCATGATGGGGCGGAAGCGCAGCAGGCAGGCACGGTAGATGGCGTCGCGCGGCGACAGGCCCTCGCGCCGCTCGGCGTCGATGGCGAAGTCGATCATCATGATGGCGTTCTTCTTGACGATGCCGATCAGCAGGATCACGCCGATCAGCGCGATGATGGTGAAGTCGGTGTGCGTGCCCAGCAGCGCCAGCAGCGCGCCCACGCCGGCCGAGGGCAGCGTCGAGAGGATGGTAAGCGGGTGCACGTAGCTCTCGTACAGCATGCCCAGCACGATGTAGATCGTGATCAGCGCGGCCAGGATCAGCAGCGGCTGGCTCTTGAGCGAGTCCTGGAACGCGCGCGCGCTGCCCTGGAAGCTGGCGCGCAGCGTCTCCGGCGCGCCGATGCGCGCCATCGCATCCTGCACCGCCGCGGTCGCCTGCGACAGCGAGAAGCCCTCGCCCAGGTTGAACGAGATGGTGGAGGCCGCGAACTGGCCCTGGTGGTTCACCCCCAGCGGCGTGCTGGTCGGGGTCACGCGCGCGAACGCCGACAGCGGCACGCGGTGGCCGTTGCCGGCGACCACGTAGACGTCCTTGAGCGCGTTGGGGCCCTGCAGGTACTCCGGGCTCAGTTCCATCACCACCCGGTACTGGTTGAGCGGGTTGTAGATGGTGGCCACCTGGCGCTGGCCGAAGGCGTCGTTGAGCACGGCGTCGATCTGCTGCGCGGTGATGCCGAGCTTGTAGGCGGTGTCGCGGTCGATGATGACCGAGGTCTGCAGGCCCTTGTCGTTGGTGTCGGTGTCGATGTCCTCCAGCCCCTTGACGTTGGACAGCGCGGCGCGCACCTTGGGCTCCCACTCGCGCAGCACGTTGAGGTCGTCGGACTGCAGCGTGAACTGGTACTGCGAGCTGCTCTGCCGGCCGCCGATGCGGATGTCCTGCACCGATTGCAGGAACAGGTTCGCGCCCGGCTCCTTGGCCAGCTTGCCGCGCAGGCGCGCGATGATCTGGTCGGCCGACTCGTCGCGCTGGCTCAGCGGCTTGAGCGTGACGAACATCTGCCCGGTGTTGCGCTGCGAGCCGCCGGTGAAGCCGGTCACGTTGACCACCGCCGGGTCCGACTGCACGATGCGGATGAAGTTGTCGAGCTTGACGCGCATGGCCTGGAACGAGGTGGCCTGGTCGGCGCGGATGAAGCCGATCAGCCGCCCGGTGTCCTGCTGCGGGAAGAAGCCCTTGGGCACGATGACGTAGAGCCACACGTTCAGCCCGACCGTGCACAGCAGCACCATCCAGACCAGCAGGCTGTGGCGCAGCGCCACCGCCAGCGTGCGCGCGTAGCCGTCGTGCAGCCACTGGAACACGCGCTCGCTGGCGCGGAAGAAGCGCCCCTGCTCGCGCTCGGGCGGGATCGGCCTGAGCAGGCGCGAGCACATCATCGGCGTGGTGGTCAGCGACACCACCAGCGACACCAGGATGGCCACCGACAGCGTGACGGCGAATTCCTGGAACAGCCGGCCGACGATGCCGCCCATCATCAGCAGCGGGATGAACACCGCGATCAGCGACAGGCTCATCGACAGCACCGTGAAGCCGACCTCGCGCGTGCCCTTGAGCGCGGCGGCCATCGGCGTCATGCCTTCCTCGATGTGGCGCGAGATGTTCTCCAGCACCACGATGGCGTCGTCGACGACGAAGCCGGTGGCGATGGTCAGCGCCATCAGCGACAGGTTGTTCAGCGAGAAGCCCGCCAGGTACATCACCGTGAAGGTGCCGACCAGCGAGACCGGCACCGCCACGCTCGGGATCAGGGTGGCGCGCACGTTGCGCAGGAACAGGAACACCACCATGATCACCAGCGCCACCGAGATCATCAGCGTGTACTCGACCTCGCGCAGCGAGGCGCGGATGGTCGGCGTGCGGTCCATCATCACGTCCATCGAGATCGCCGCCGGGATCATCTTCTGCAGTTGCGGCAGCATCTCGGTGACGCGGTCCACGGTCTCGATGATGTTGGCGCCGGGCGAGCGGTTGAGCACCAGCAGCACCGAGGGCTTGCCGTTGGCCGAGCCGGCGTTGCGCACGTCCTCGACCGAATCGATCACGTTGGCCACGTCGGACAGGCGCACCGGCACCGCGAAGGAGTTCGGGCCGGTGCCGCCGGCATTGCCGCCGGTGGCGCCGGTGCTGACGGTGGTGGTGCCGCTGCTGGTGGTGATGGTGGTGACGGTGACGCCGTTGACGGTCTTGGTGCTGACGCCGCCGCCCGCGGTGGCGTTGGCGGTGCTGGCGATCAGCGCGCCGGCCGAGGTCGACGAGAACGTGCCGGGCGTGGCGTAGCGGATGATCAGCGGCATGTACTCCGCCGCCGTGCGGGCCTGGTCGTTGGCGTACACCTGCCAGTTCTTGGCCGCGCTCTCGACCGAGCCCAGCGGCCGGTTGGCGTTGGTGGCGCTGATGGTGTTGCGCACGTCCTCGAGCGCGATGCCGTACTTGTTGAGCGCGGTCGGGTTGAGCTCCACGCGCACCGCCGGCAGCGAGGCGCCGCCGATGGTGACCTGGCCCACGCCTTCGATCTGCGACAGCTTCTGCGCCAGGATGGTGGACGCCGCGTCGTAGAGCTGGCCGCGCGACATGGTCGGCGAGGTCAGGCCGATGATCATGATCGGCGCGTCGGCCGGGTTGACCTTGCGGTAGGTCGGGTTGTTGGGCAGGCTGGTGGGCAGCGCGCCGCGCGCGGCGTTGATGGCCGCCTGCACGTCGCGCGCGGCGCCGTCGATGTCGCGCGACAGGTCGAACTGCATGGTCACGCGGGTCGAGCCCAGCGAGCTGCTGGAGGTGATCTCGGTGACGCCGGCGATGGCGCCGAGCGCGCGCTCGAGCGGCGTGGCCACGGTGGCCGCCATGGTCTCGGGGCTGGCGCCGGGCAGCGAGGCGGACACCGAGATGGTGGGGAAGTCCACCTGCGGCAGCGGCGACACCGGCAGCGTGCGCAGCGCCGCGACGCCCGCCAGCAGGATGCCGAGCGTGAGCAGCGCGGTGGCGACCGGCCGGTGGATGAAGAGGGCGGACAGGTTCATTGCGGCTCCGCGGGTGCCGGCTTGCCGCCGCCCCAGCCGCCGTCGCCTTCGTCATCGGGCCGGCCCGGATCGCCAGGGTCGCCCGGGTCGCCGATGTGCCGGCGGCGCCATTCTGCCAGGCGCGCGGCGACGCGGTCGAAGGCGAGGTAGATGACCGGCGTGGTGAACAGCGTCAGCACCTGGCTCACCAGCAGGCCGCCCACCATGGTGATGCCCAGCGGTCGGCGCAGCTCGGAGCCGATGCCGTTGCCCAGCATCAGCGGCAGCGCCGCCAGCAGCGCCGCCATGGTCGTCATCAGGATCGGGCGGAAGCGCAGCAGGCAGGCCTGGTAGATGGCGTCGCGCGGCTTCATGCCGCCCTCGCGCTCGGCCTCGAGCGCGAAGTCGATCATCATGATGGCGTTCTTCTTGACGATGCCGATCAGCAGGATGATGCCGATGATGGCGATGATGCCCAGGTCCTGGCCCGACACCAGCAGCGCCAGCAGCGCGCCCACCCCGGCCGAGGGCAGCGTGGAGAGGATGGTGACCGGGTGGATGGTGCTCTCGTACAGCACGCCGAGCACAATGTACATGGTCACCACCGCGGCCAGGATCAGCCACAGCGTGTTCGACAGCGAGGCGCGGAACGCCAGCGCGGCGCCCTGGAACTCGGTCTGCATCGAGATCGGCAGGCCGATCTCCTGCTCCACCTTGGTGATCTTGTCGACCGCCGCGCCCAGCGACGCGCCCGGCGCCAGGTTGAACGAGATCGTCGAGGACGGGAACTGGCCCTCGTGGTTGATCACCAGCGGGCCGGTGCGCTCGGAGATGCGCGCCACCGCGCCCAGCGGCACCTGGCCGCCGGAGGAGGAGGGCAGGCGCAGCTCGGACAGCGACTGCGGGCCGGTGCGGAAGTCCGGCATGGCCTCCAGCACCACGCGGTACTGGTTCGACTGCGTGAAGATGGTCGACACCAGGCGCTGGCCGTAGGCGCTGTACAGCGCGCTGTCGATCACCGCGGTGGTGATGCCGAAGCGCGCGGCCGAGTCGCGGTCGATCTCGACGTAGGCGCGCAGGCCGTTGTTCTGCAGGTCGCTGGCGACGTCGCGCATCTCCGGCTCCTGCTTGAGCCGGTCGACCAGGCGCGGCACCCAGGTGGCCAGCGTGGCCGGGTCCGGGTCCTGCACCGTGAACTGGTACTGCGTGCGCGCCACGCGGTCCTCGATGGTCAGGTCCTGCACCGGCTGCATGTACATCGAGATGCCGCCCAGCTTCTCGACCGCGGCCTGCAGACGGTGCGTGACGTCCTCGATGGATTCGCTGCGCTGGTCCTTGGGCTTGAGGTTGATCAGCATGCGCCCGGCGTTGAGCGTGGTGTTGGTGCCGTCCACGCCGATGAACGACGACAGGCTTTCCACCGCCGGGTCCTGCATCACCACCTTGGCCACCGCTTCCTGCTTGAGCTGCATGGCCGGGAACGAGGTGCTCTGCGAGGCCTCGGTGATGGCCTGGATCACGCCGGTGTCCTGCACCGGGAAGAAGCCCTTGGGCACCAGCAGGTAGAGCAGCACGGTCAGCACCAGCGTGCCGATGGCCACCAGCAGCGTGCTCTTCTGGCGGTCGAGCACCCAGTCCAGGGCGCGGCCGTAGCGCGCGATCACGCGGTCGAAGAAGCGGCCGGTGGCGCGGTGAAAGCGCGGCAGCTTCTCTTCCGGCACGTGGTGCAGCAGGCGCGCGCACATCATCGGCGTGAGCGTGAGCGAGACCACCGCGGAGATCAGGATCGAGACCGCCAGCGTGACGGCGAACTCGCGGAACAGCCGGCCCACCACGTCGCCCATGAACAGCAGCGGGATCAGCACCGCCACCAGCGAGAAGGTCAGCGAGATGATGGTGAAGCCGATCTGCTTCGAGCCCTTGAGCGCCGCCACCATCGGGCTTTCGCCCTCCTCGATGTAGCGCATGATGTTCTCGATCATCACGATCGCGTCGTCCACCACGAAGCCGGTGGCGATGGTCAGCGCCATCAGCGTGAGGTTGTTGATCGAGAAGCCCGCCAGGTACATCACGCCGAAGGTGCCCACCAGCGACAGCGGCACCGCCACGCCCGGGATGATGGTGGCCGGCACGTTGCGCAGGAAGACGAAGATCACCATCACCACCAGCGCCACCGCCAGCAGCAGCTCGAACTCCACGTCGCGCACCGAGGCGCGGATGGTGGTGGTGCGGTCGGTCAGCAGCTGCACGTGCACGGCGGCCGGCAGCGCGGTTTCCAGCTGCGGCAGCAGCGCCTTGATGCGGTCCACCACCTCGATCACGTTGGCGCCGGGCTGGCGCTGGATGTTCATGATGATGGCCGGCTTGTCGTTGGACCAGGCGGCCAGGCGCGAATTTTCCGCGCCGTCGACGATGTTGGCGACGTCGGTGATGCGGATCGGCGCGCCGTTCTGGTAGCCGATGATGATCTGCTTGTACTCGTCGGCCGACTTGAGCTGGTCGTTGGCGTCGATGGTCGAGGCGCGCGCCGGGCCGTCGAAGCTGCCCTTGGAGCCGTTGACGTTGGCGTTGCCGATGGCGGTGCGCAGGTCGTCGATCGACATGCCCAGCGCCGCCAGCGCGGTCGGGTTGGCCTGCACGCGCACGGCCGGGCGCTGCCCGCCGCTGAGGGTGACCAGGCCCACGCCCTGGATCTGCGAGATCTTCTGTGCCACGCGCGTGTCGACCATGTCCTGCAGCTTGGGCAGCTGCAGGGTGTCGGAGGTGATGCCCAGGCTCAGGATGGGCGCGTCGGCCGGGTTGACCTTGCTGTAGACCGGCGGCATCGGCAGGTCGGCCGGCAGCAGGTTGCTGCCGGCGTTGATGGCGGCCTGGACCTGCTGCTCGGCGATGTCCAGCGACAGCGTCAGCTCGAACTGCAGCGTGATTACCGAGGCGCCGCCCGACGACGAGGACGACATCTGCTTGAGCCCCGGCATCTGGCCGAACTGGCGCTCCAGCGGCGCGGTGATCGACGAGGTCATCACGTCGGGGCTGGCGCCGGGATAGAGCGTGGTGACCTGGATGGTCGGGTAGTCGACCTCGGGCAGCGCGGACAGCGGCAGCAGCCGGAAGGCCACCAGCCCCGACAGCAGGATGGCGAGCATCAGCAGCGCGGTGGCGACCGGCCGCTCGATGAAGAGGCGTGACGGGTTCATGTATGGGTCCTTACTGCGGCCGCTGCGGCGCGGCGCCCGCCGGGGCACCGCCGCCGCCGGCCGCGGCCGCGCTGGCGCCGTTGTGGTGGCGGCGGCCCTCGCCGTTCGCGCCGGAGGCGCCCGTGCCGCTGGCCCCGCCCCAGCCGCCTTCGCGGCGGCGCCCGCGCCCGCGCGGCTGGCTAGCCGGCACCAGCTGGGAAGCGCGCGCGGCCGGGTCCACGGTTTCCACCGTCATGCCTTCCTTGAGCCGGTCGGCGCCATCCACCACCACGCGCTGGCCCGGCTCCAGGCCCTTCGAGACCGACACCCGGTTCTCGTCGCCCGGGCCCAGCGTGACGTTCTGCACCTTGACCTGGTTGTTGTCGTCGACCACATAGACGAAGGTGCCCTGCTGGCCGCGCTGGACCGCCGCCACCGGGATGACGGTGGCGTCTTCCAGCGTGTCCACGCGGGTGCGCACGTTGACGAACTGGTTGGGGAACAGCAGCCCGTCGGTATTCGGGAAGATGGCCTTGAGCTTGACCGTGCCGGTGGTGGTGTCGATCTGGTTGTCGGTGGTCAGCAGCGTGCCCTCGGCCAGCTTGTTGCGCGCCTGGCGGTCCAGCGCCACCACGGGCAGCTGCTCGCCGGCGTTCAGGCGCTTGAGCACCGAGGGCAGGTTGTCCTCGGGAATCGTGTACAGCACCGCGATCGGCGCCACCTGGGTGATCAGCGCGATGCCGTTGGCGTCGGTGGTGCTGACGATGTTGCCCGGGTCGACCTGGCGCAGGCCGATGCGCCCGGAAACCGGCGCCAGCACGCGCGTGTAGCCCAGTTGCAGGCGGGCGTTGTCGACGTTGCCCTGGTCGGTCTTGACCGTGCCTTCGTACTGCCGCACCAGCGCGTCCTGGGTGTCCACCTGCTGGCTGGAGACCGAGTCCTGCGCCAGCAGCGTGCGGTAGCGCTTCTGGTCCAGGCGGGCGTTCTCGAGCAGCGCGCGGTCGCGCGCCAGCGTGCCGACCGCCTGGTCGAGCGCGGCCTGGAACGGGCGCGGATCGATTTCGGCGAGCACGTCGCCGGCCTTGACCATCTGGCCCTCCTTGAACAGGACCCTGAGCATGGGCCCGGATACCTGGACGCGCACGGTCACGTTGGCGACCGGCGTGACGTTGCCCAGGCCGTTGAGGATGACGTCCATGTTGCGCCTGGCCACGGTGGCGACCACCACCGGCGAGCGCGGCGCGCCGGCGCCGCCCGGGCCGCCGCGCCCGCCCGCGGCGCTGGCGCCGCCGGGGCCGGCCGCGGCGCCCGGGCCGGCGGGCGCGCCCGCGCTGCGATGGTGATACCAGTACCAGCCGCCGCCTGCCAGCAGTACGGCCAGCGCGGCGGCGATCAGTGTGCGGCGGCGCGAGCCCGCCTTGCCGGACGGTGGCTGTTTAGCCTGTTGGTTTTCTTCGGGGTTGGCCATGACCGGTTCCTGGGATGCGACGCGACAACGCGCGTTAATCGGTTTTCGGGGTGGGAGAGGCAGAAGTATGCCGCAACGCCGTTGGCGCGTGCCGCTGGCGGCACGCAACGGCACATCGTGCCGGGCAGCTTCTGGTGGTGCCGCGTTGTCCGGCGGCGCCGGGCGGCAAACGTAAGCGAAGCATAATGCGCCTTGGTGGCGCGGTTGTTTCATCGCCGGCGGCCATTCTTACAGTTCATTACCAGTGGCCCGGGTGTAATGCCCTGAAACAATTCGCCCGGATTGCCGCGCCCAGCCTAGCTATCATCTGCCTATGCGAGCCAATCAGCCCACCCAGATCCTGGTCGTCGACGACGATCCAGAACTCCGCGACCTGCTGCGCGAATACCTGAGCCAGCAAGGGTTTGCGGTTTCCGTCCTGCACGACGGCGAAGGCCTGCAGGCGCGCCTCGAGCGCGAGCGGCCGGCGCTGATCGTGCTGGACCTGATGATGCCCAAAGTCGACGGCCTCACCGCGCTGCGCAACCTGCGCGCCAAGAACGACGACATCCCGGTCATCCTGCTGACCGCGCGCAGCGACGAGATCGACCGCATCGTGGGGCTGGAGATCGGCGCCGACGACTATCTCGGCAAGCCGTTCTCGCCGCGCGAGCTGCTGGCCCGCATCAATGCCGTGCTGCGGCGCAAGCTGGCGCGCCCGGCGGCCGCGCCGGAAGACCGCGAAGGGCTGACCTTCGGGCCCTTCCGGGTGAATTTCCGCCAGCGGTCGCTGGTGCGCGCGGGCGAGGCGGTGCCGATCAGCGATACCGAATTCGCGCTGCTCAAGCTGCTGCTCACGCATCCGCTCGAAGTGCTCTCGCGCGAGCGCATCGTGGAGCTGATGTACGGCTCCGCGAGCGGCATCAGCGACCGCGGCATCGACGTGCAGATATGGCGCCTGCGCCGCCTGCTCGACGAAGACGCGCAGCGGCCGCGCTATATCCAGACCGTGCGCGGGCGGGGCTACACCTTCGTGCCTGACGAAGCCGACGAAATACCGCAATGAAACTGCGCATCGATACGCTGTTCGGCCGCATCGCACTGCTGATCGCAGCGGTGCTGGTGCTGAGCCACTTCTCCTGGCTGGCGATCCTGCGCATGGACCGTCGCCAGCAGCAGGTGGACTATTCCGTCGAGCAGATGCTGTTCCAGTTCGACAGCATCCAGCGCGCGCTGGCCGCCACGCCGCCGGCGCCGCTGCCGAGCCTGGTCGAGGTGGCCAGCGAGGCCAGTGCCGCCGAGCATACCGTGACGGCCAGCGGCCGCGCGCGCCGCCTGGTCGACCAGTTCGCGCAGCGCCTGCCGGCCGGCAGCCAGGTGCGCCTGGAGGAGGAAGAGACCTCGCGCATCTGGGTCAAGCTGCCGCAGCGCCATGACTGGATCGCCATGCCGGTGCTGTGGGTGGTCAATCCGCCGCCCGACAACCGCCTGCTGCCGGGTGTGATCCTGGTGGTGGGCGTGGCCATGGCGGTGGCGCTGCTGATCGCGTGGCAGATCCAGCGCCCGGTGCGCGACATGGCCGCCGCGGCCGAGCAGCTGTCGCGCCAGCACAGCGTGGAGCCGCTGCGCGAGCGCGGCCCGCACGAGTTGCGCCAGCTGATCGAGCGCTTCAACCGGATGATGGCCGACCTGACGCGCATCGACCAGGAGCGCAACACCATGCTGGCCGGCATCGCCCATGACCTGAAGACGCCGCTGGCGCGGCTGCGCCTGCGCGCGGAGATGCTGGCCGATCCCAAGTCGGCGGCCGGCGTCACGCGCGACGTGGAATCGATGTCCGCCATCGTCGAGCAGTTCCTCACCTTCGCGCAGAGCGGCGAGCCGGCCGCGCGCCCGGTGCCGGTCGACCGCCGCGTCGCCGAGCTGGCCGCCTCGCTGGCGGAACAGGACAAGTCGGTGGAGCTGGCGCTGGGCGCGGGCGAGGGCTTCCGCATGATCGCCACGCAACTGGACCGCATCGTCGGCAACCTGGTCGACAACGCCTACGCCTACGGCGCGCCGCCGGTGCGGCTGTCCACCGCCCGCCAGGCCGACGGCTGGCACATGGTGGTGGAAGACGAAGGCAGCGGCATCCCGCCCGACGCCATGGAAAAGGTCACCCTGCCGTTCGTGCGCCTGGACCCGGCCCGCGGCGGCAACGCCCACTCCGGCCTCGGCCTGGCCATCGTCGACCGCCTGGTGCGCCAGTCGGGCGGCCGCCTGGTACTGGAAAACCGCGCCGAAGGCGGCCTGCGGGTCCAGATGATCTTCCCGTTCACGGCACTGGCCCAGGCAGCGTGAGGGGAGGAGACAGGGGGCGAGAAAAAGCGGCTAGGCCTTCTTCTTCTCTCCAATCCGGCTCTCCTTCCCGGCCAGCAGGTTGCCGATATTCGCCCGGTGCCGCACCACCAGCAGCACGCTGATGACGAACACCGCTCCCGCGATCACGTCCACCCCCGACATCAGCACGCAGAAGAACGGCGCGAACACCGCCGACACCAGCGCCGCCAGCGACGAGTAGCGGAAGAAGAAGGCGATGATCAGCCAGGTGGCCAGCGTGCCCAGGCCCAGCAGCGGGTCGATGGCGAACAGGATGCCGGCCGCGGTGGCCACGCCCTTGCCGCCGGCGAAGCCGAAGAATACCGGGAACAGGTGGCCCAGGAAGACCGCCACCGCGGCCAGCGCCACGCCGCTGTCGCCGATGCCGTAGGCCGGGCCGAAATGCTGCGCCAGCCAGACCGCCAGCCAGCCCTTGAGGCCGTCGCCGATCAGCGTCAGCACCGCGGCTTTCTTGTTGCCGCTGCGCAGGACGTTGGTCGCGCCGGGATTGCCCGAGCCGTAGGTGTGCGGATCGGGCAGGCCCATGGCCTTGCTGACCACGACGGCGAAGGAAACGGAACCGATCAGGTAGGCGGCGATAGCGAGAATCAGGTTGGCCATGTGGGGAACGGGAATTTGAGGCTGGCCGGATTGTAGCGCGGCCGGGCCCGCTTCAGTGCCGTGACTTCCCCAATATCGCGGGATCGGCTTCATGGGCAGCGCCGGGCGGGCTCAGTCCGGCAGCGCGCACTCCACCGCCACCGCGCCCAGCAGGTCCGTCAGCACGCCCGGCGCGATGCTGACCAGGTAGCCGCGCCGGCCGCCGTTGATGTAGATCGTGTCCAGCGCCAGCACGCCCGCTTCCACGTACACCGGCAGGCGCTTGCGGGTGCCGAACGGCGAGGTCCCGCCCACCATGTAGCCGCTGTGGCGCTGCGCCACTTCCGGCTTGCACGGCTGCACGCTCTTGCGGCCGGTCTGGCGCGCCAGGTTCTTGGTGGAGACCGAGCAGTCGCCGTGCATCAGCACGATCAGCGGCTGCGCCTTCTCGTCTTCCATCACCAGCGTCTTGACCACGGCGTGCTCGGGCACGCCGAGCTGGCGGGCCGATTCGCCGGTGCCGCCGTGCTCGACGTAATCGTAGGCATGCTCGCCGTAGGCCACGCCGTGCTGCTTGAGGAACTGGGTGGCGGGAGTTTCGGAGACGTGTCTGGACTTGCTCATGATGAATGCTGCGATGACGGGCGCGGTCAGCCGCGCGGATGGTGGTGCTGGTGCAGTTCGCGCAGGCGCTCGCGCGCCACGTGGGTGTAGATCTGCGTGGTGGAGATGTCGGCGTGCCCGAGCAGCAGCTGCACCACGCGCAGGTCGGCGCCGTGGTTGAGCAGGTGCGTGGCGAAGGCATGCCGCAGCGTGTGCGGCGACAGCGGGGCGTGGATGCCGGCCTCGCGCGCGTGGCGCTTGATCAGGTGCCAGAAGGTCTGGCGCGTCATGCCGTCGCCGCGCTGGGTGACGAACAGCGCGTCGCAGGCGCGTTCGCCGAGCAGGGCGGGGCGGCCTTGCGCGAGGTAGCGGCGCAGCCAGTCGCCGGCCTCCGCGCCGAACGGCACCAGGCGCTCCTTGTTGCCCTTGCCGCCGACCACGCGCGCCACGCCCTCGTTGAGGCCGATCTCGATGGTCTTCATCTGCGTGAGCTCGGACACGCGCAGGCCGCTGGCGTACATCAGCTCCAGCATGGTGCGGTCGCGCAGGCCGAGCGGGGTGGCGGTGTCGGGCGCCCCGAGCAGCGCTTCGACCTGCGCCTCGCTCAGGGTCTTCGGAAAGCGCGGAGGCTGCTTGGCGGGCCGCAGCAGCAGGCAGGGGTCCTTGGTGATCATGCGCTCGCGCAGCGCCCACTGGAAGAAGCGCTTGAACACCGTGAGCCGCCGGTTGGCCGACGAGGCGCGCGTCTCCAGGTGGCGCGAGGCGAAATAGCCGTTGAGCGCGGCGTCGTCCACTTCCAGCAGCGCGCACACGGCATTGGCATGCAGCCAGCGCGACAGCAGGGCGAGGTCGCGCCGGTAGGCGTCGATGGTGTTCTGGGAGAGGCCGTCCTCGAGCCACAGCGCGTCGCAGAAGCGGCCGACCAGGTCCAGGTCGGCCTGCAGCGCGGCGCTGTCCGCGGGCACGGTGTCGACGGCGGCGTCGACGGCAGCGGGCCGGCTCATATCAGCAGCACGCCTTCGTGGCGCAGCAGCCAGCGCTTGGTCTCGAGCAGGAAGCCGTCCTCGCTGTGGTGGGCGAAGCCGCCGAGGCCGCCCGCGGCCACCACGCGGTGGCACGGGATCACCAGCGGGAAGGCGTTGGAGCCGCAGGCCTGCCCGACCGCGCGCGGCACGCTGGCGAGCCCGCGCGCCATCGCGCCGTAGGTGGTGACCTTGCCGCGCGGGATGGCGGCGATGGCCTGCCATACGCGGCGCTGGAAGCCGGTTCCCGCGGCGGCCAGCGGCACGTCCAGGGGCGCGTCGGGATCGGCGTAGTAGGCCTCGAGCTGCCGCGCGAGCCGCTGCGCCACGGCGCTGGCGGGCGCGACCGGCGGCGTGCCGGCGGGCAGGTAGACGATCTCGCGGATCGTCTCGCCCTCGGTGCGCACGCCGACCTTGCCGAAGGGCGCGGGGAGGATGGCGTCGAAGCGGGAATGCATGGCTGGCGGGCGGGGGCGCGGAATGGGCAAGGTGGACGGGACGGCCGGGCGCAACAGCGCAAGGGCCGGCGCCGGTCACTCCGGATTCTAGTGCATGGCGGCGCGGCCATTGAAAAAGGGCCTCCCGCGGGAGGCCCTCGACGGCACGGGCCCGGCCCGCGCTTATTGTTCGAGCTTGATGTTCTGGACCTTCACCAGGTTCTTCATCTTGTCGAACTCCTTCTTGATCTCCGCCGCGTGCTGCGCCGGCGAGTTACCCGAGGGCTCGGCCCCGGCGGTGCGCAGGCGCTGCTGGAAGTCCTTGTCCTGCAGCGCCTTGACGGCGGCCTCGTTGAGCTTCTTGATGACGTCGTCGGGGGTGCCGGCCGGCGCCACCAGGCCGTACCAGGCCGGGTCGTTGGGCTCCTTCAGGCCCATCTCGCCGAAGGTCGGCACGTCGGGCAGCGAGTCCAGGCGCTTGTTCCACGCCACCACGATCGCGCGCAGCTTGCCGGCCTTGATGTAGGGCATCGACGAGGGCAGGTTGTCCACCATGATCGGCACCTGGCCGGCCAGCACGTCGTTCAGCGCGGGACCGGCGCCGCGGTACGGGATGTGGACCATGAAGGTCTTGGTCGAGACCTTGAACTGCTCGCCCAGCATGTGGCCGAAGGCGCAGGTGCCCGAGGTGGCGAACGAGTACTTGCCCGGGTTGGCCTTGAGCACCGCGAGGAATTCCTGGTAGTTCTTGGCCGGGAAACTCGGGTTGACCGCGATCACGTTGGCCACGTTGGCCAGGTTGGTGATGGGCTTGAAGTCCTTGATGGGGTCGTACGACAGCCTGGGATTGCAGGCCGGGTTGACCGCCATCGTCGACACCGTGGAGATGCCGATGGTGTAGCCGTCCGGAGCGGCCTTGGCGATGGCGTCGGCGCCGATCGAGCCGCCGCCGCCGGCGCGGTTTTCCACCACCACCGGCTGGCCCAGGATGCGGCTCATCTGGTCGGCCGCGCCGCGGCCGACGATGTCGGTGGTGCCGCCCGGGGCGAACGGGATGATCAGCCGGATCGGCTTGGTCGGAAAGCTCTGTGCCTGTGCCACCGACGCGGCGGCGGCCAGGCCGAGGGCCAGTGCAATCGTGCTCTTGCTCTTGCTCTTGCTCTTGCGCATGAGATCGTGTCTCCCATCAAAGACCGGGCGGGGATATCCGCCCAAGGTGAATAACGCCGGCCAGGCGCCCGCGGTGGCGGGACGGCGAGGCCGGCGGCGTGAGTTCTGGCGGGCGGGCTGTACGCTGCAGCCGCGCCTTGCGGCTGCTCAGCCGCCCAGGAGGCCGCGCTTGAGGTTCCGGTCGACCGGGTGGTCGCCCAGGAAGATGCGCAGCACCGCCTGGTAGAAATCTTCGCCCGGGATCGGCTTGCCGCGCGGGGTGCCGTTGATGGCGACCACGGTGCCGCCGTCCGGCGAGAAGTCGAAATCGATCACGTCGCCCTTGCGCGCGGTGCCCATCTGCTCCATGGTCCGGTGCAGCTGGAACAGGCGCCCGGACAGCCGCTGCACCTGCATCTCGCTGTGGTTCTCGCGGATGCCTTCGTCCAGCGCCTTGATGAAACTGTCCGCGTCCACCTCGCGCAGCGGCCTGATCTGCAGGCGCTTGGGACCCGGCGCGCCCAGCACCACGGTGGCGTTGCGGGCCTTTTCCGGCAGGTAGAGCGCGGCCACGTAACCCTTGATGACGAAGACCGAGCGCAGTCCGGTGCCGTTGAGCTGCAGTTCCTTGCCGCCGACCCGCGTCGCGTCATCGATGCGCATGCCC
Organism: Cupriavidus sp. 30B13; assembly: GCF_049059565.2. Taxonomy (NCBI): domain Bacteria; kingdom Pseudomonadati; phylum Pseudomonadota; class Betaproteobacteria; order Burkholderiales; family Burkholderiaceae; genus Cupriavidus; species Cupriavidus sp. 30B13. Next base: position 1,002,981 of record NZ_CP188223.1, read on the forward strand.
TCGATTTCGCCGGCGCGCGCGGGCGCGGCAGGCATGGACAACGCCGTGGCCGCGCACAGGATGAGCGCCAGCTGGCTTGCGCGGCGCTGCAGCAAGGCGCGCGCGGACGGGGTACGACGGGGCAGCATGAAGGGTAGGCGGTACGACGGAACGTGTCATATTGAGGGATTTCTGCAACAATACCAATCAGTATCGGCCCTAGTCCGCACTTTGTTGCACTTTACCGAAAGTGCTTCCGTTTGAAGCATTGCAGCAAACAAGACAAATAAAACAAAGAAAACAAAAAAACAGAAAGAGACATGTCCTTTGCCCTGCTGCTGGTCCCGGACTTCAGCCTGATCCTGATCGGCTGGCTGCTGGTGCGCCATACGCCGTTCGACCGCGCCTTCTGGGCCGGCGTCGAGCGCCTGGTGTATTTCGTCCTGTTCCCGGCGCTGCTGCTGCAGTCCACCAACAGCGCGAAGTTCGACTTCTCCTCCACCTCGGCCATGCTCGGCCTGGCCCTGATGACCACCGTGTTCGGCATGGCCGGGGGGTATGCGGTCAAGTGGGTGCTGCGGCCCGCGCCGCTCGATTTCGCCTCCGGGCTGCAGACCGCCTTCCGCTTCAATTCCTATATCGCGCTGGCGCTGGCCGCGCGCCTGGGCGGCAGCGAGGGCCTCGCCATGATGGCGGTGATCGTCGGCTGCACGGTGCCGCTGTGCAACGTGGTGGCGGTATGGGCCCTGGCTCGCCACGGCGAGGCGCGCGTGTGGCGCGAACTGGTGCGCAACCCGCTGATCCTGGCCACCGCGGGCGGCCTGCTGACCAACCTGCTCGGGCTGCACCCGCCCGAAGTGCTGGCCATGACGCTGAACCGGCTTGGCTCGGCCTCGACCGCGCTGGGCCTGATGACGGTCGGCGCCGGCCTGCAGATGAGCGGCGCCACCGGCGCGGCCGGCCCGATGGCGTGGTGGAGCGGGGTCAAGCTGGTGGCGATGCCGTGTTTTGCATGGATGCTGGGGCGGCTGCTGCCACTGACCGAGCTGCAGGCGCAGATCGTGGTGCTGTACGCCTCGCTGCCGACCGCCTCGAGCACTTACATCCTGGCCGTGCGCATGGGCGGCAACGGGCCGATGGTGGCGGCCACCATCTCGATCATGACCGTGGCGGCCATCGTCACCACGCCGTTCTGGCTGGCGCTGGTCAGCTAGCCGGTCTAACCGGGCTAGCCGGCCTAGTCGGCCACGCAGGCCGGCGCGTCCGCGCCCACGCCCTGCGCCAGCGCCCAGTCGATATGCTCGCGCACCAGCGGGCTGGCCGCGGCCTGGCGCGCGCCGAGCGCGGCGCGGATGCGCGCGGCCAGCGCCGCGTCGCCGCGCTCGCAGGCGGCGCGCAGGCCGTTGCCGAGCCCCACCGCCAGGTTGCGCAGCCAGCGTTCGTGGCCGATGCGGCGGATCGGGCTGCCTTCGAGGCGCTGGTTGAATTCCGCCTCCGTCCAGCCGAACAGCGCGGCCATGTCGGGCGCGTCGAAGCCGTTGCGCACGTCGAAGTCGGGCAAGGCCGCGCGGTGCGCGAACTTGTTCCACGGGCAGGCCAGCTGGCAGTCGTCGCAGCCGTACACGCGGTTGCCCATGGGCGCGCGCAGCGGCTCGGGGATGGCGCCCTTGTGCTCGATGGTCAGGTAGGAAATGCAGCGGCGCGCGTCGAGCCGGTAGGGCTCCAGGATGGCCTGCGTGGGGCAGATGTCGATGCAGCGGCGGCAGTTGCCGCAATGGGCGTGCGCGGGCGGGTCGGCCGGGAAGGGCACGTCGACCAGGATCTCGCCGAGGAAGAACATCGAGCCGCCGTCGCGGTCGAGCAGCAGCGTATGCTTGCCGCGCCAGCCCAGGCCGCCCTGCGTGGCCAGCGCGACCTCCATCACCGGCGCCGAATCGGTGAACACGCGGTAGCCGAACGGGCCGATGGCGGCCTCGATGCGGCTGGCGAGCTGCTGCAGGCGGCTGCGCAATACCTTGTGATAGTCCCGCCCGCGCGCATAGAGCGAGACCACGGCGGTGGCGGGATCGTCGAGCCGGGCCAGCTCATGGGCGCGCCAGTCGCCGGGGCCGGCGGCCGGCAGGTAGGGCATGCGCGCCACGATCGCGCGCACGGTGCCGGGCACGAGTTCGGCGGGACGGGCGCGCCGCAGGCCGTGGTTCGCCATATAATCCATGTCGCCGTGGTAGCCCTGCGCCAGCCACGCCATCAACCCCGCTTCCGCCCGGCTCAGGTCCACTTCGGCGATGCTGACCGCGTCGAAGCCCAGTTCCGCGCCCCACGCCCGCACCGCGGGCACGAGCGCGGCCAGGCCGGCCGCGGCCGCGGCGGCTGGGGGGGGCAGGGCGGGCGGCGCGCCGGTGGCTCGGTCGATCATTCCCGAATTGTACGCAATGCCCCTGCTCGAAGAACGCACCCTGATCCTGCCCGACGAAGCCGCCACCGCGCGGCTGGGCGCGGCGCTGGCCGGCGCCGTGCGCGTGCTGCCCGCGCAGACCGTGCACGTGCAGCTCTCGGGCGATCTCGGCGCGGGCAAGACCACGCTGTCGCGCGCCATCCTGCGCGCGCTCGGCCACCCCGGCAAGGTGCGCAGCCCCACCTACACGCTGTGCGAGCCGTACCAGGTCGCGCGCGCCGACGGCTCGCCGCTGACCGTTTACCACTTCGACCTGTACCGCTTCGCCGATCCGGAAGAATGGGCCGACGCCGGTTTCCGCGACTGTTTTGCCGAACCCGCTTTCAACCTGGTCGAATGGCCCGAGAAAGCGGGCCGCCTGCTCGGGGAACCGGACCTTCACCTGTTGCTCCAATCGGACACGGGCGACGCCGACGATGCGCCCGAGCGCCGTACGGTCACGCTTCGTGCCTATACTCAGACTGGACTTACCCTGCTTTGCGCATGCTGATCAAGCGACTCGCCACCGACCGTCCCGATGAATTGCTGCTGGCCCGCCGCAAATGGCTGGCACAGTGCCTCAAGGCCGGCGCCGGCACCGTGGTGCTGACGCTGGCGGGACCGCAGATCGCCTTCGGCGCCGGCATCGTCGCCGTGCGGGTCTGGCCCGCCGAGGAATACACCCGCGTCACCATCGAGTCCGACGCGCCGCTGGCCGCGGTCCACCAGATGGTGCACGGCCCCGACCGCCTGGTGGTGGACATCGACGGCCTGGACCTGTCGCCCACGCTGCGCGAGCTGGTGGCCAAGATCACCTCCAACGACCCTTACATCCAGACCGTGCGCGTGGGCCAGAACCGGCCGCGCGTGGTGCGGCTGGTGTTCGACCTGAAGGAAGACGTCTCGCCGCAGGTGTTCACGCTGGCGCCGATCGGCAGCTACCGCAACCGCCTGGTGTTCGACCTCTACCCGGTCAACCCGCCCGACCCGCTGTGGAAACTGGTGCGCGACACCGAGGACAAGCAGCGCCGCTTTGCCGCGACGCAGCCGCCGGCCGGCGCCGACGGGGCCGACAGCATTGCCGGCGCGCCCGCCACCGGCGAGGAGGACGCGATCGGCGCGCTGGTGCGCAAGTTCGAGGACAAGGGCGCCAACCCGGTGCCGGCGCTGCCGCCGATGGCCGCGGTCCGGCCCCGGCCTTCCGCACCCCCGTCCGCGCCTGCCGCGCCGTCCGCGCCCGCGGTGCCGCCGCTGGCGCAGAACAATGCGCCGCCCGCGCTGCCCGCCAACAACCCGCCGGCCGACCGCCCCTTCAAGATGCGCCGCCTGCTGACGGTGGCCATCGATCCGGGCCACGGCGGCGAGGACCCGGGCGCCACCGGCGCGGCCGGCTCGCGCGAGAAGGACGTGGTGCTGCAGATCGCCCACCGCCTGCGCGCCAAGATCGATGCCCAGCCCAATATGCGCGCCATGATGACGCGCGACGCGGATTTCTTCGTGCCGCTCAACGTGCGCGTGCAGAAGGCGCGCCGCGTGCAGGCCGACCTGTTCGTGTCGATCCACGCCGATGCCTTCCTCTCGCCGGAAGCCAAGGGCGCCTCGGTGTTCGCGCTGTCCGAGCGCGGCGCGTCGAGCAGCGCCGCGCGCTGGATGGCCAACAAGGAAAACGCCTCCGACCTGATCGGCGGCGCCAACATGGGCAACAAGGACGCCCAGGTCGCGCGCGTGCTGCTGGACCTGTCCACCACCGCGCAGATCAACGACAGCCTGCAGGTGGGCAAGGCCGTGCTGGCGGAGATCGGCGGCGTCAACCGGCTGCACAAGGGCAGCGTGGAGCAGGCCGGCTTTGCCGTGCTGAAGGCGCCGGACATTCCCTCGATCCTGGTCGAGACCGCCTTCATCAGCAATCCCGAGGAAGAGCGCAAGCTCAACGACGATGCCCACCAGGAGCAGCTCGCCAACGCCATCCTGCGCGGCATCCGCAACTACTTCGCGCGCAATCCGCCGCTGTCGAAGAACCCGTCGGTGTAAGGCGGCGCCGCCGGAAAGCAGAACGGCCGGCAAGTGCCGGCCGTTCTGCATCGGGCGCGGCGCTTACGCGTGCGCGGTGGCCGTGCCGGGCAGCGCGTCGCGGTTGGCGTAGCGCGAGGCGAGCACCGAGCAGACGATCAGCTGCAACTGGTGGTAGACCATCAGCGGCAGCACCAGCAGGCCCAGCGCCGGGTGGCCGGCGAACAGGATCTTGGCCATCGGGATGCCGTTGGCCAGGCTCTTCTTTGAGCCGCAGAACACCGCGGTGATCTCGTCCTCCACCGAGAAGCCCAGGCGGCGCGCGGTGAAGGTGGTGGTGGCCAGGATCACCAGCAGCAGCACGGCGGCCAGCGCCATCACCGCGCCGATGGTCTCCCAGCTGTACTTGTGCCAGAGGCCGGCGGCGGTGGCGTCGCAGAACGAGGAATAGACGATCAGCACGATCACGCCGCGGTCGATCTTGTTGGTGACCTGCTTCTTCTTGGCCAGCCAGTTGCCGATCAGCGGGCGGGCCGCCTGGCCCAGCGCGAACGGCAGCAGCAGTTGCAGCGCCACGCCCATCAGCGCCTTGCCCAGCGGCATGGAGGCGCCGCTGGCGCTGATCACCAGGCCCATCAGCAGCGGCGTGGCGGCCATGCCGATCAGGCCGGAAATGGTGGCATTGAAGATGGCGCCGGGCACGTTGCCGCGCGCCATCGAGGTCATGGCCACCGACGACGACACCGTGGACGGCAGCGCGCACAGGTAGAACACACCCAGCAGCAGCTCGGCCGGCAGCACGTTGCGCAGGCCGAACATCAGCGCCAGGCCCACCACCGGGAACACGATATAGGTGAAGCTCTGCACGAAGGTGTGCAGGCGCCAGTGGCGCGCGCCGGCCACCAGCTTGTCGCGCGACAGCGCCGCGCCGTGCAGGAAGAACACCAGCGCCACGCCCAGGTTGGTGACGATGCCGAGGTGCAGCGGACCGTCGCCGGTGCCGAGCTGGGGCGCCAGCAGCGCGATGCCGATGGCGGAGAGCATGATCAGGACGAAGCCGTCGATCAAGTCGTAGATTTTCTTGAACGGTGAGAGGATGGCGGACATGACAGCGGTTGGATTAGGGTTTCGCCTAGTATTGGACGCTACACAAGCCTAGAATGCAAATTCATTTATCGCATTCATTCATCTTATAGACGCATGAATTACACCTTGCGCCAGTTGCGTGTCTTTCTCGCCGTGGTCGGGCACGGCAGCTTCAGCCGCGCCGCGGACGCCGTGGGGCTGACCCAGCCCGCCGTCAGCCGCGGCGTGGCGGAGCTGGAAGAGGCACTTGGCGTGCGCCTGCTCGACCGCACCACGCGCGAGGTGGTGGTCACCGAGGCGGGTCAGGCGCTGGCGCCGGCCATCGAGCGGCTGCTCGGCCAGCTCGACGACACGCTGGAGGAAACGCGCCAGCTGGGCGAGCGCTATCGCGGCCGCGTTGTGATTGCCAGTGCACCTACGATTTCGGCGCGGCTGATGCCGCTCTATGTCTCGGCCTGCGCGCGCCAGTACCCCGATATCCGCCTGAGCGTGCGCGACAACGTGCAGGCCGACGGGCTGGAGCAGATCCGCGCCGGGGCGGTGGATTTCGGCGTGCTGATCGATCCGCTGGCGCGCGAAGGGCTGACCATCGCGCCGCTGGCCACCGACCCGTTCTGCTTCGTGTGCCGGCGCGACCATCCTCTGGCCGGCGCGGAGTCGGTGCCGTGGAGCGCGCTGGACGGCATGCCGCTGGTGCTGCTGGATTTCGCCTCGGGCAGCCGGCCGCTGATCGACCGCATCTTCGCCAGCCACGGCGTGACGCCGAGCGTGGTGCAGGAGCTCGGACATTCGGCCAGCGTGTTCGGCATGGTCGAGGCCGGCATCGGCGCCTCGGTGCTGCCGTCGTTCTCGCTGCCGCTGCCGGCCGCCTCGCCGCTGGTGTGGCGCCCGCTCACGCCGCGCGAGGAGCGGCGCATCGTCATGGTGTGCCGCGAGGACCGCTCGCTGTCGCCGTCGGCGGCTGCGGTCTGGCAGATGGTGCAGAGCTTGCCGCTGCCGGCCGAGCCGGCCATGCCGTAGGCCCGGCGGACCACCGCGCGACCGGACCTTCAGGCGCGCGTCGCCGTCACCATCACCGCCTCCAGCGCGAAGCTGCCGTCGGCCTGCACCAGATAGTGGTCACGGACTTCCGCCGGCGCCAGTTGCCACAGGTGGCGGATGGCGGCCACCGCCACTTCCGGCGTGCGCATGCGCTGCACCCAGGTGGCGAACTCCAGCTCGATGCGCCAGACCGGCGACACGCGTGCCGCGAAGCCGGCCGCCGCCAGCATCGCCAGCCACGCGCGGCCGGTGTAGTCGCGGATATGGGACGGATCGCGCAGCAACTCCACCGACTGCAGCCAGGTGTCGAGCAGCGGGTCCTCGGCGCCCGCGATATCGATCAGCACCACCTTGCCGCCGGGCTTGAGCACGCGGTGCATTTCCGCCAGCGCGGCCGGCACGTTGCGCCAGTGGTGGGCGCTCATGCGCGAGATCACGGCGTCGAAGCCGGCATCCCCGAACGGCAGCACTTCCGCGGCGCCCTGGCGCGTGACGATATTGCCGAGGCCCTTGTCGCGCGCGGCGGCGTCCACCACCGCCAGCATCTCGGCCGACAGATCGTAAGCCGTCACTTCGGCCGCGACCCTGGCCGCGGCGAAGCTGGCGTGGCCGGCGCCGCAGCCCAGGTCGAGCACGCGCGCCGACGGGATGCCGGACAGTTCCCGGGCGAGCTGCTCGAGGTCGGCGCCCTGGGCGTGGACCGCGCTGGTGAGGTAGGCGCTGGCCGTCGCGCCGAACTGGGCGGCGACGAGTTCTTGTTGTTGCATGTGGCTCTCCTGGCGGCGCTGGCCGCCGGTGGGTTCTGGTGATGGGGATCGCTCCGGCGGGGGACTTGCCCGCCCGCTGGCTTCGACGTACTGTAGCAGCCTGTTTTCCCGGTACAAGTCACCGTTTTATCCTGGTATAAAACGCACCAGTTTTCGCCACGGAACCGGCCGGGAGCCATCGCCTGATTGCCCGCAGCCACATGACCGACACCGCCACGCTCGCCGAACCCGCCACCCCCGACGACATTCTCCATGACGCCCCCAGTGAGCGCGGGCTAACCCGGGAAGCCGTGCTCGGCCGTTTCCTGCGCGCGCACCGCGAACGGCTCGCGCCGGCCGAGGTCGGCCTTGCGCCGGGCCGCCGGCGGCGCACGCCGGGGCTGCGCCGCGAGGAGCTGGCGCAACTGGCGGGTCTGAGCGCGACCTGGGTGACATGGCTGGAGCAGGGCCGTCCGGTGGCGCTGTCCGCGCGCGCGCTGGCCGGACTGGCGGGCGCCTTGCGGCTGTCGCGCGCCGAGCGCGCCTACCTGTTCGAGCTGGCGGGCCGGCGCGACCCGATGCAGGCGCAGGACACCCATGTGCCGGCCACCGTGATGGCGAGCGTGGAGGCCATCGCCGGGCCGGCCTACCTGCTGGACCGGCAATGGAACGCGCTGGCGTGGAATGCCGCCGCGGCCGACCTGTTCGTGGGATGGCTGGACGGCGCCAGCGGCGAGCGCAACCTGCTGCGCAGCATGTTCCTGTCGCCCGGCCTGCAGGCGCTGGTGGAAGACTGGCCGCACCGGGCGGCGCGGCTGGTGGCGGAGTTCCGCGCCCACAGCATCCGCCATGCCGAGGACCCGCCCACGCGCGCGCTGGTGGAGGGTTTGCTGGCCGAGAGCCCGGCCTTCCGCGCCGACTGGCTGTCGCAGGACGTGGAGGAGCGCCAGGGCGGCCGGCGCGGCTTTCGCCATCCGCGGCGCGGGCTGCTGCATTTCGAGCAGCTCACGCTGGTGCCGGCGGCCGCGCCGGGGCTGACGCTGGTGATGCTGATGCCGGCGCAAGCCGCGGCGCAGCGCGCCGGCTGACCCGGGCTTACTTGGGCTGCATGCGGATGGCGCCGTCGAGCCGGATCACCTCGCCGTTGAGCATGGTGTTGCCGATGATGGCGGCGACCATCTTGGCGTATTCGGCCGGGCGCCCCAGGCGCGGCGGGAACGGCACCATCCTGCCGAGCGCGTCCTGCACTTCCTGCGGCATGCCCAGCAGCATCGGCGTCTCGAAGATGCCCGGCGCGATGGTCATGCAGCGCACGCCGTCGCGCGACAGGTCGCGCGCGATGGCCAGGGTCATGGCCACCACGCCGCCCTTGGAGGCGGCGTAGGCGGCCTGGCCGATCTGGCCGTCGAAGGCCGCCACCGAGGCGGTGTTGACGATCACGCCGCGCTCGCCTTCGGCGTCGGGCGTGTTCTGCACCATGGCCGCGGCGGCCAGCCGGATCATGTTGAAGGTGCCGATCAGGTTGACGCGGATGGTCTTGTCGAAGGCGTCGAGCGGGTGCGGGCCGTTCTTGCCGACCGTCTTGCCGGCGGTGGCGATGCCGGCGCAGTTGACCAGCCCGGCCAGGCGGCCGAGCGCGGTGGCCGCGGCCACCACGGCCTGGCCGTCGGTCTCGCTGGCGACGTCGCAGCGCACGAAGCGCCCGCCCAGCTCGGCGGCCAGCGCCGCGCCGGCGGTCTCGTTGAGGTCGGCGATCACCACCTTGCCGCCGGCGGCGGCCAGCATGCGGGCACTGCCTTCGCCCAGGCCCGACGCGCCGCCGGTAACGATGAATACGTTGTCGCGGATTTCCATCTTTGTCTCTCTCCTTTGATTTTCGGGGTGCTTGTTTCGGGATGCTCGTTGCGGAATGCGGGGATGCCGGAGCGGCGATGCCGTTGGATCGGCATGTTGGCATAACGTTTACGTAAACGTCAATCAGCGTCAATCAGCGCCAATCAACGTCAATCGGTGCCGGCGGCTCCGCCCCGGCGCCAGAACGAAAAAAAGCGGCCCGAAGGCCGCCTCTTTGCGCGCACCGCGCGGCGTTGCCGCCGCCGCTGCTTATTTCAGCGCGCCGAACACGCGTGCCGTGATGTCTTCCACGCTGCCCACGCCCGCGATCTTGCGGTACTGGGGCGGCGCGACCTTGGCGGCGGCGTCGCCCTCGGCGGCCCACTTCGAGTAGTAGTCCACCAGCGGGCGGGTCTGCTGGGAGTAGACGTCCAGGCGCTTCTTGACGGTCTCTTCCTTGTCGTCCTCGCGCTGGATCAGCGGCTCGCCGGTGACGTCGTCGAGGCCTTCGGTCTTGGGCGGGTTGTACTTGACGTGGTAGGTGCGGCCCGACGCCACGTGCACGCGGCGCCCGCTCATGCGCTCGATGATGGCGTCGAACGGCACGTCGATTTCCAGCACGAAATCGATCGCCACGCCCGCTTCCTTCATGGCCTCGGCCTGCGGGATGGTGCGCGGGAAGCCGTCGAACAGGTAGCCGCCCTTGCAGTCGGCCGCCTGCAGGCGATCCTTGACCAGGCCGATGATGATGTCGTCCGACACCAGGCCGCCTGCGTCCATCACCTTCTTGGCCTCCACGCCGAGCGGCGTGCCCGCCTTCACCGCGGCGCGCAGCATGTCGCCGGTGGAGATTTGCGGGATGCCGAACTTCTCGCAGATGAACTGGGCTTGCGTGCCTTTGCCGGCGCCGGGCGCGCCCAACAGGATCAAACGCATTTACGGGTCCTCAGAGTTTTGAATCTGGTAAGGCGGGGGATGGAAGGAGGGTAACGCCGAAACTTGACGCGAGGCTTACCGCGCCGCGGGGGCGGCGCGCCTCGGATCGGAGTCTGGTCTGTTGACGGCCGGTACGCTGCGGATCGCTGCGGATGGCAGCGGCTCGGATACCGGACGGGCTCACTCTTTTCATCTCCCCACCGAGCCTTGGCCGGGTGCCTGGGCGCCCGGCGGCTCTGTATCGTCAAGCATTATGCCATGAGGCGGCGTGAAATCGGCTTGCCGGCGCGGTGACAACTGTCATGACAGTTGTGCTCGCGATGTGCCTGCGGCCGCGCCGGCTGCCGCGCGCGCGCCGGAAAACGGGCGCCCGCGGGACGCCCGCGAGGACGCCTGCGTGGCGTCAGCGTCAGGGGCCTTCCTGCGCCATGCCCTGCGCCCACAGCGCGCGCACGCGTTCCAGGTCGGCCTGCGTATCGACGCCCGGCGCGGGCGCGGCGGCGGTCTGCAGCACGCCGATGCGCTCGCCGTGCCACATCGCGCGCAGTTGCTCGAGCGCCTCGGCCTGTTCCAGCGGCGCCGCCGCCAGCGTGGGGAAGCGCCGCAGGAACGCGGCGCGGTAGGCGTACAGGCCGATATGGCGCAGCACCGGCATGTCCGGCAGCGCGGCCTGCGCGGTGGCCGCGGGCCGGGCGGGCACGCCGGCCCAGGCGTCGCGCGCCCACGGGATCGGCGCGCGCGAGAAATACAGCGCGCGGCCGGCCGCGTCGCACACCACCTTCACCACGTTGGGATTGAAGACTTCGCCGATCTCGCCGATCGGGTGGGCGGCGGTGGCGATGGCGCAGTCGGCGTGGCGCGCCAGGTGCAGCGCCACTTCGTCGATCAGGCCCGGCTCGATCAGCGGCTCGTCGCCTTGCACGTTGACCACGATGGCGTCGTCCGCCAGGCCCAGCAGCGCGGCCACTTCGGCCAGGCGGTCGGTGCCGGAAGGGTGGTCGGCGCGCGTGAGCACCGCTTCGATGCCGTGCGCGGCGCACGCCGCGGCCACTTCGGGCGCGTCGGTGGCCACCACGGTGCGCTGCGCCGAACTGGCGCGGGCGCGCTCGGCCACGCGCACGATCATGGGCTTGCCGCCGATATCGGCCAGCGGCTTGTTGGGCAGCCGGGTCGAGGCCAGGCGCGCCGGGATGACGACAGTGAAGGCGGGCAGGGACATGGGCGGGCTCGGTATGTTCGGTGTGCGCTGGTTCGCTCAGTCCGGCGAGACCAGGCGGCCCGGCACGGTCTGGCGGGCCTCGTCGGCCAGCATCACGGGGATGCCGTCGCGGATCGGGTAGGCCAGCTTGTCGACGTGGCAGATCAGTTCCTGGGCGGCGCGGTCATGTTCCAGCTTGCTCTTGCACAGCGGGCAGACCAGGATTTCAAGCAGCCGGTTGTCCATCTCGGGTTTCCTTGGTGTGGCCGGCGGCAGCCGCGGCACCCGCCGCGCCGGGCGCGGACAGGGCATGCGCGGCGACGGCGCGGCGAATCTTGTCGATCAGGCCCGCGTCGATCACGGGCAGGGTGGGAACGACCCAGATCCGCGGATCGAGCGGGTCGCTCAGGCGCTCGCATTTTACGGCATCCTTCTCGGTGATCAGGATGGCGTCGGCGGCGCGCGCGACGGGATCGTCGGCGAACGGGTCTTCGGCGAAGTCGTAGTGGTCCGGCAGCGGCATGGTGTCGGGCTGCAGGCCGGCGCCGCGCAGGCTGGCGAAGAAGCGCTCGGGGTTGCCGATGCCGGCCGCGGCCAGCACGCGCTGGCCGGCGAACGCGGACAGCGGCCTGGCCATGGTCGGGTCGGCCAGTTGCCAGGCGTCCTGCAGTTCCAGGCGCATGCCGTAGACATCCGGCTGCGCGGGGCTGGCGCTGAAGCCCGGATCGTTGATGAGGGTGGCGTCGCGGCGGCGCGAAAGCGGCTCGCGCAGCGGGCCGGCGGGCAGCAGGAAGCCGTTGCCGCCCATGCGCGCGTCGAACATCACGATCTCGAAATCGCGCTGGAGCTTGTAGTGCTGCAGGCCATCGTCGAGCAGCAGCACGTTGACGCCGGGGTGCGACACCAGCATGGTCTGCGCGCACAGCGCGCGGTCGGGGTAGACCCACACCGGCACGTCGGCGGCACGCGCGATCAGCAGCGGCTCGTCGCCCACGTCGCAGGCCTCGGAGGTCGGCTTGACCCGGCGCGGATGCCTGAGCTTGACGCCGTAGCCGCGCGAGACCACGCCCGGGCGCAGGCCGGCCTCGGCCAGCGCATGGGCCAGCGCGATCACGGCCGGGGTCTTGCCGGTGCCGCCCACGGTCACGTTGCCCACCACCACCACCGGCATCGGCAGGCGGGTGGATTTGTACCAGCCGCGCCGGTAGGCCAGGCGGCGCCAGCCGCTGACCAGGCCGAAGATCCACGACAGCGGCAGCATCAGCCAGGCAAACCAGCCGCGGCGCTGCCACTGGGCGGTCACGAAGTCGGCGAGGGCGTGGCGGGGAGCGGGCATGGGCGTCGGGAGAGGAGTCTGGGGAGGCGTCGGAGATGCGTCGGCAATGCGTCGGAAGTGCGTCGGAAGTGCGTCGGGAAAGAGGCGGACGGTGGCGAAGGATACGGGACCGCGCCAGGGACGGCGCGCGGCGTGCGGGACGGCGAGGGCGGCCGGCCGGTGCGGGCCGGGGCGCGCCGCGCCTCATCCGGGCATTATGGGCACCTTCCGGCGCCCGCGGCAAGCCGGGGTCGACCGGAGTGCGAGCGCGGCCGCCGAGCTGGCTCAGCGCGCCTGCGAACTTTGCGTGGCGAAGGTCAGGCGCGGCAGGCCGGCCACGCGCGCGGCTTCCATCACGTTGATCACCGACTGGTGGCTGGCTTGCGCGTCGGCGTTGACGATCAGCACCGGCGGCTGGCCTTCGCCGTTGCCGGCCACCTCGCGCAGGCGCGCGGCCAGGCTGGCCACGTCCTGCTGCTCCATGACCTGCTTGTTGATGGCGTAGACGCCCTTGGCCGAGACCGACACCACGATCTCGCCGGGGCGCTGCCGGGCTTTCTCGGCGTCCGCGGTGGGCAGCTGGATCTGCAGTTCGGTGTAGCGCGAATACGTGGTCGTGATCATCAGGAAGATCAGGATCACGAGCAGGACATCGATCAGCGGGATCAGGTTGATCTCCGGCTCTTCGCGCCGCTGGCGGGAACGGAAGCGCATGGCGGGTCAGGCGCGGCGCTGCGGCAGGATGGCGTCCAGGAACGCCGTGGCGCGGAATTCCAGCTCGGCCACGTAGTCGTCCACGCGGCGGCGGAAATAGCGCCAGAAGATCAGTGCCGGAATCGCGATGATCAGGCCGAAGGCGGTGTTGTAGAGCGCCACCGAGATGCCGTGCGCGAGCTGCTCGGGGCTGGCGCCGGCGCCGCCCTGGCTGCCGAAGATCTCGATCATGCCGATCACGGTGCCCAGCAGGCCCATCAGCGGCGCCACCGAGGCGATGGTGCCCAGCGCATTGAGATAGCGTTCCAGCTCGTGCGCCACCACGCGGCCCGCTTCTTCCACCACTTCCTTGGCGGCGTCGCGCGAGGTATGGGGCTGCAGCACGACATGGCGCAGGCCGGCCGCCAGCACGCGGCCCAGCGGGGAATTCTGCTCCAGGGTGCTCACCACCTCGGGCGTGGCGCGGCGCTGGTGCGCCACCGTCAGCGCTTCCTCGTACAGCTTGGGCGGCAGCACTTTGCTGCGCTTGAGGCTGAGGAACCGTTCGACGATCAGTGCCAGGGCGATGACCGAGGCGATCAGCAAGGGCCAGATCGGCCAGCCGGCCGCTTGAATGATGGAAAACACGTGGAACCCCGAAATTCGACGGCTTGTCTGCCGGCCAGCCGCCGCAGCCGTACGCGCGCTGGCTCTGTGTGAAAAATCAGGCGCCACTCTAACCCGCGGCACGGCGGCGCGGCAAGACGCCATGGCCCGGTGTGTCGGCGGCGCATCGCCGCGCGGCGGGGGATGTCCACACCGGACAGGGACAGCACTGTGGATGGATTGTGGACAGCTATCTGACAAGCCGGTCAACTTATTGATTCGAAAGGAAAAATAATAGGCAGCCTAAAAAACGGGCAGCGCGGTTGTGACGCGGGCTCCGCCCCGGCCGCCGGAAATTGCCGGCCGCCGGGTTTCGGGCTGTCCACATAAAGGCAGGACAGTATTGTGGAGCGGTTGTGGACAGTTGCCTGACAACAAGGCTAAGTCGTTGATTCGACAACGGCTTTCCGGTGCTGCTCAAAAAGTGTGCAACGAGAGCCCGGGCGCACTTGGGCCGCTCCCGAATGGGAGGAATCGGAAAAAATTCCTCTATGTCGACCGCTTTCCACATTCGTCCGGGACAGTCTTGTGGACGGGTTGTGGACAACCATCTGAGAAACGCGCCAAGTCATTGATTGCAAAGACCTCATCCTGGGGTGCGTAAAAAATGGGCAGCCTGCCGGCGAGCCGGTTTTCGCCGGTGGACGCGGGCGGGGCGGGCGTTGTGATGCCACGAGCGCTTTTAGTGACTCTTTCATCTCTTTTAACGTTTACCCACAGCAGGCCGGCGGCGGGCCGCCAAACTATCCACAGGCAGCGGCCTTCCAGCGAGGTTGTCCAGAGTTCCTGTGGATAACTTTGTGAACAAGCCGGGGGCGCAGCCGGTAAGTCGTTGACGCATAAGGGGTTTGCTTACATTGCTTAAAAAATAAGACGGCAGAAACCACATAAGAATCAAAGGCTTGTGTCAAGTCATGCGGCTTTGCGGGTCGACGGGCCTCCCCACGCCAAGAGGCTTGACAGAGCGGTTATGCTGTGGACATGTCAATTCCACGCCGCATGCCCGGCTGTGCCCATGCCCGAATCGCTGAACTTTTCGCGTGAATCCCAGCCTATGGCGCCCGCGGGCGGCCGCGAAGCCATTCCTGTCGGCGAGCTCAACCACGCCATTTCCCAGGTGCTCGAACGCAATTTCCCGCTGACCTGGGTAAGGGGAGAAATCTCCAATTTCACCCGCGCCGCCAGCGGCCACTGGTACTTTTCGCTCAAGGACGCGCGCGCGCAGATCCGCTGCGTGATGTTCCGCGGGCGCAACCAGCATGTCGGCTTCGTGCCGCGCGAGGGCGAGGCGGTGGAGGTGCGCGCGCTGGTGTCGATGTACGAGGCGCGCGGCGAGCTGCAGCTTGGCGTGGAAGCCATGCGCCGCGCGGGCCTGGGCAATCTCTACGAAGCCTTCCTGCGCCTGAAGGAAAAACTCGCCCAGGCCGGCCTGTTCGCGCCCGAGCGCAAGCGCCCGGTGCCGGCCCATCCGCGCGCCATCGGCGTGGTGACGTCGCTGCAGGCCGCCGCGCTGCGCGACGTGCTCAGCACGCTGCGCCGGCGCGCGCCGCACGTGCCGGTGGTGGTCTATCCGGTGCCGGTGCAGGGCGCGGGCGCCGCCGAGAAGATCGCCGCGATGATCGATACGGCCAGCGCGCGCAACGAATGCGACGTGCTGATCCTGTGCCGCGGCGGCGGCAGCATCGAAGACCTGTGGTCGTTCAACGAGGAATGCGTGGCGCAGGCCATCGCGCGCTGCGCGGTGCCGCTGGTGTCCGGCGTGGGCCACGAAACCGATTTCACCATCGCCGATTTCGTCGCCGACGTGCGCGCGCCCACGCCCACCGGCGCCGCCGAGCTGGTCAGCCCGGACCGCGCCCACATGCTGGCGCAGGCCCTGCGCGCGCGCACCGCGCTCGCCCAGTGCATGCAGCGCCAGCTCGACCGCCGCGCCCAGGGCCTGGACTGGCTGGCGCGCCGCCTGCGCAGCCCGCAGGCGCAATTGCAGGAGCGCCGCCTGCAGGTCGACAACCTGATGCGGCACCTGCGCAGCGCCCTGCGCGACACCGTGGCGGCGCGCCGCCACCGCCAGCAGGTGCTGGCCATGCGCTGGGCCGCCGGCCGCCCCGACCTGGCCGCAGCCCAGGCCGAGCTGCGGCGCGCGGCGCTGCGCCTGGGCGACGCCGCGCGCCGCCAGCACGAGCGCGCCGGGCAGCGCTGGCAGCGCGCCGCCGGCGCGCTCGAACTGCTGGCGCCGCAGCGCACGCTGGAACGCGGCTATGCCGTGCTGCTCGACCAGCGCGGCCACGCGCTGCGCTCGCCGGCCGAGCTGCGCGCCGGCAGCACCATCGAGGTCCACCTGGCCGAAGGCGTGGCCGACGCCGGCATCGCCAGCGTCCAGCCGCGGCTGGCCGAACTGTAGGCTCGGGCGGGCCGCCGGGGCACGCTGCCGAAGCGTCGGCGGTCCACCGACAGCGAACGCATATCGATGAACCTAATATGTTCGAGGGGGCTTTGTTTCCCGCGTTTGCGCGGGTCTGGCAAGTCCCCTACAATCGACATCTCCCGTCCTTCAACCCCACAGAGACAAAACAATGGAACATACTCTCCCCCCGCTGCCCTACGCGCATGATGCGCTCGCTCCGCACATCTCCAAGGAGACCCTGGAGTTCCATCACGACAAGCATCACCAGACCTACGTCACCAACCTGAACAACCTGATCAAGGGCACCGAGTTCGAGAACTCGACCCTCGAGGAAATCGTCAAGAAGTCCTCCGGCGGCATCTTCAACAACGCCGCCCAGGTGTGGAACCACACCTTCTACTGGGACTCGCTCAAGCCCAACGGCGGCGGCCAGCCGACCGGCGCGCTGGCAGATGCCATCAACGCCAAGTGGGGCTCGTTCGACAAGTTCAAGGAAGAATTCACCAAGACCGCGGTCGGCACCTTCGGTTCGGGCTGGGCCTGGCTGGTCAAGAAGGCCGACGGCTCGCTGGACCTGGTCTCCACCTCCAACGCCGCCACCCCGCTGACCACCGACGCCAAGCCGCTGCTGACCTGCGACGTGTGGGAGCACGCCTATTACATCGACTACCGCAATGCCCGTCCGAAGTATGTCGAGGCATTCTGGAACGTCGTGAACTGGGACTTCGCCGGCAAGAATTTCGCAGGCTGAGCGTTGCGGCGCGACAGTCCGGTCCGGCAACATCCGGGCCGGCGCAAGCGCCCCGAAGTTTGCAGAAGAGCCCTCCGTCGCGAGGGCTTTTTCATTCCGGCCGACCCGCGCCGCGCGATGGACGGCGCGGGGCCGGCCGGGCCCCGGTCTTCGCCGCGGGCGCCTTGCCCGCCGCGCGCGGCCGCACCGAGGTGCCGGGCAGCCCCATCAGCGAATCCTCCCGGCCGCGGCTCGTCTCCAGCACGAAGTCGATGAAGCGCCGCACCCGCACCGGAATATGCGTGCGGCGGGGGTAATACATGTACAAGCCGACGTTGTTGCTGCCGTAGCCGGGAAGAATGGCGACGAGCCGCCCGGCATCGAGGTCGTCCTGCACCATGTAGGCTGTCAGTTGCCCGATGCCGATGCCGGCCCGCACGGCCTGGATCTCGGTCTCCACGTCGGTGAACGTGGCCACCGCAGGCACTTCCATGTAGACGAGGTCGCCGTCGATGGTCAGTTCCCATGGCACCAGGCGGCCCGTGGCCGGACGCCGGAAGCCGGTGCACTGGTGCCGCAGCAATGCGTCGGGCGTGTCCGGCGCTCCATGCCGCGCGAGGTAGTCGGGCGAGGCACAGACGATCAGTGGCAGGTCGCACAGCCGGCGCGCCACCAGGTTTGGCCCCGGGCTTGTGCCGGCCCGGAAGCCGACGTCGATCTTCGCCTCGACGAGGTCGGTAAACATGTCGCTCAGCACCACGTCGAAGGTAATGCCGGGGTATTGCTCGCGGAACCCGCGGATCAGCGGCACCACCACGCGGGAGCCGACCGAGTGCGGCGCCGTCACGCGCACGACGCCGTCGTTGTCGCTGCGGCTGCTGCGCACTTGTTCCAGGGCCTCATCCAGTTGCCGCATGCCGGGGTCCGCCAGCTCGAACAGCCGGGCGCCTTCGGTGGTCAGGCTCAGCTTGCGCGTGGTGCGGTGGAACAGCCGCACGCCCAGGTGCTCCTCCAGCGTGCGCACCGCCTTGCTGACCGCCTGCGGCGTGACCTCCGCCTCCACCGCCGCCCGCGCGAAACTCTTTGCGCGCACCACCCCGAGGAACAGCGTCAGCACCCTGGCCTTGTCCATGCTCTGCCAACCCTCGGTTGCGAATGAAGCAGGAATGGTACGCCTGGTCCGGCGCTTCAGGTGCCTGCCGCCGCGCTCGATCCCTGTTTGCTTGCGGACCTGACGCCATGAACTAGCGAAGCAGGAAGGCAGGCGGCGAGTGCGGGCGAAGCGCGGCGGCGTCAGGCGGCGGCAAAGTCCGTGGAGGCCGAGAGCGCGCGCCAGGTCTCCGTTTCGCGCGTCACGAACTCGTGCTTCTGGGCAATGGCGCGCAGCGTGTCGGTGCCCAGCGGCAGGCGCAGCGGCGGCGTTTGCGCGCGCGCCAGTTCCACCATCGCCTGCGCCAGCTTTTCCGGGTCTCCCGGCTGCTGGCGATTCAAGGTGGCCGCAACGGCGCGCACCGCGCCGGACGTCGGCGCATAGTCGCCGATGACGTTGGGAGACACGGCCAGCGACGACTGGTCGAGGAAATCGGTGCGGAAGTAGCCTGGCTCGACCACCGTGACATGGATGCCCAGCGGCGCGAGTTCGCCGTGCAGCGCTTCGGTCAGGCCCTCGACGGCGAACTTGGTCGAGGAATAGACGCCAAAGCCCACCGCCGAGCGGTAGCCGCCGATCGACGAGATGTTGATGACATGGCCGGCGCGGCGCGCGCGCATGGAGGGCAGCACGGCCCGGGTCACGTTAAGCACGCCGAAGACGTTGGTCTCGTACAGCCGGCGGGTCTCGGCGAGCGTGGCTTCCTCGACCGCGCCCAGCAGGCCGAAACCCGCGTTGTTGACGAGCACGTCGATGCGGCCGAAGCGCGCCAGCGCGGCCTGCACCGCGGCCGCCGCTTCCTCTTCGCTGGTCACGTCGAGGCGCACTGGGAACAGCGCCGGTCCTTCGCCCAGGGCTGCGGCGATGGCGTCGACGTTGCGGCCGGCGGCCACCACGGCGTCGCCTTCGGCCAGCGCTGCCTTGGCGATCAGCGCGCCGATGCCGCGCGAGGCGCCGGTAATCAGCCATACGCGCTTGAAATCCTGGGTCGGGGTGAGGGGGGAAGTCATGGTCTGCTCCTTGAACACGGGTCGGTGAGAGGCTTGCGTGGCGGCTTTGCCGGATCTGCCGTGCGTCGCCGTCGGGACCAATGTAGAAGCCGCGCCCTCTGCGCACTAGGGTGATGAATGGCGTTTCAATGGAAACCCATGGTTGATAATTCACGCGGTGCCGCGGTCGCGCCGCGCACGGTCGGCCGGGGCGTGAGTTCGACGATGACCGGCGCGGCATCGGGCCGGTCGATCTTCTCCACCGGTAGCCGCGCGGCCTGTTCGCCCACCTAGCGGACGTCGATCTTGGCGGCCAGATTCTTCAGCGCGAGGCGCCTGCGTTCGGGCCGGGCCCTCACGGCGTGAGCACCACCCGTTCGGCGGCGCCTTGCAGCACGGCGCGGTAGGCATCCTTCGCGCGCGCGAGCGCATAGGTGTGCGCGGGCAGCACCGGGAACGGCCTGAGCGCGCCCGTTTCGAACAGCGGCGCGAGCTTGTCGAGGATGCGCGCGCAGGCTTCGCTGTCCAGCGCCAGCGTATCGACGCCGACGAAGGTGTGCTGCCCGCGGTAGAAGGCGAAGATATCGAACGGCACCGGCTTCTCGACGGTGGAGATGAAGATCTGCGCCGCCCCGATCGCCATGGCCCGGTTGGCCTGCTCGAAATACGGGCTGCCCACGGTGTTGTAGACCACGTCGGCGCCGTGGCCGGCGGTTTCCTCGCGCACCACGGCGGCGATGTCCTCGCCGCTGGCATCGATCACGCGCACCGCGCCGCTGGCGTGTCCCCGGTAAGCGCTGCCGCGGCGCTCCGCGGCAAAGACGCGCGCGCCCAGCGCGGTGGCGATCTGGATGGCGGCCTGGCCGACCTTGCCGTTGCCGCCGCATACCAGCACCACGCTGCCCGCCTGCGGCAGGCCGGCGCGGCGCAGTCCTTCGTACGCGGTGATGAACGGCACGCCGAGCGCGCCGGCTTCGAGCAAGGTGATGCCGGCGGGTTTCTCGCGCACGGCCGCGGCGGGCAGGCTGAGATACCTGCCATGCGTGCCGTCGCGCCGGATGCCGAGCTCGCCGCCGCTGCCCCAGACCTGCTTGCCGACGAGGGCGGCCGGGCCCTCCACCACGGTGCCGGCATAGTCGCGGCCCGGCGTGCGCGGCCAGACCGCATGCGGCATGAGGCCGAGCGCGGCTTTCACGTCGCTGGGGTTGACCGCCGCGCTCGCGACCTCGACGACGCAGCCGCCGGCCGCCGCCGCGGGGCGCGGGACTTCCGCCAGCTCCAGCTCGAGCGAGTCGATGTCGGCGCCCTTCGCGTTGACTCGGATGGCGTTCACCTGGACCTCCGTCGATGATGGCGCGCGCGCCGGGCTCAGCCGAGCAGCCGGCCGCCGTCGACCACGAAGGTGGTGCCGGTGGCGAAGCGCAGCGAAGTCGCGCAGGCGGCGATCGCATCCGCCACGTCCTGCGCCTGGCCCACGCGCCGCAGCGGCGTGGTCCTGGCCGCGCGCTCGTTGAAGGCGGCGTCGCGCCCGGGCACGAAGCCGGTATCCACCACGCCCGGCGAGACGTTGAGCACGCGGATCTGCGGCGCCAGCGCGCGCCCGAGCGACATGGCCATGGCGTCGAGGCCGGCCTTGGCCGCGCAGTACGCCACGTTGCTGCCCTGGCCGTTGCGGCCCGCGATGGATCCCACGTTGACCACCAGGCCGTCGCCGTTGGCCCGCAGCAGCGGCGCGAACGCGCGGATCGCGGCGAACTGGCCGCGCCAGTTGACGGCGAACAGTTCGTCGATCAGGTCGTCGTCCAGCGCATCGAGGTCGGCATGGGGAATCGCCCGCGTGAAACCGGCGCTGTTGACCAGGATGTCGGCGCGGCCGTAGTGCCGGCCGACCTGATCCGCCAGCGCGCGCAGCGAGGCGCTGTCGCCCACCTGCGCGGCGGCGGCAAGATGGTTGCCGGCGGGCAGCGCGGCCACGGCGCCGGCCGCGGTATCCGCATTGCGCCCGGCCAGGACCACGCTCGCGCCGAACTGCGCGAGGGTATTGCCGGCGGCGCGGCCGATGCCGCCGGTGCCGCCGAGGATCACGGCGACCTTGCCGGAAAGGGAAGAGGGATTCGGGTTCATCGCATCGAGGGATCGGGGCCGCGGCCTGGGAGAGGACGGCCTTGCGAAGGATGGCGTTGCCGCAAAGCCGCTATTTGCAAACGTTTGCATCATTATGGACGGCGGCGTGCGGTGGTCAAGGAGGAAGTCGGGGCCGCGGACGCATCTGCCCTTAAACCGTATATACTGTTTATATCGTTACAGTTTCAAGAAAGAAGAATCCGGATGCATTCCCCCATCATCAAGGCGCCGACCGACTCAACCTTCTACTTCCCCATGAGCATGGATACTCCCAGCAAGCAGGCAGTCACGTCCTCCCGCAAGGCACGCAAATCCTCCGCCAAGGCGGCGCCGGCCAAGACCGCCGAGACCGCGGCCAACGTGGTGAAGGCGGCAAAGACGGATAAGGCGACGAAGGCGACCAAGGTGGACAAGGCGGCGAAGCCGGCCAAGGCGGCAAAGACCCCGAAGGCTCCCAAGGCCGGCAGCCCGGCACGCGCGGAAAAAGCCCCCAAGGCCGCGGTGCCCGAGGCCGCCAGGCCCGAAGAAAAGGCCAGGCGCCCGAAGAAGGAAAAAGTGGTCCGCGACAGCTTCACCATGCCGAAGTCGGACTACGAGCAGATCGACGCGCTCAAGCAGCGCTGCCTCGGCGCCGGCGTCGCCGCGAAGAAAAGCGAGCTGCTGCGCGCGGGCCTGATCCTGCTGTCCGGCCTGGACGACCAGCACCTGCTGGCGGCGGTTGCGAGCCTGGAAGCGGTCAAGACCGGGCGCCCCGCCAAGTCCTGACCGGGCGGGGCCGGCCTACCTGACCAGCGCCAGCACCTCGCGAAAGCGGGCGTGCCGGCTGCTGCGCATCCATTCGAAGGCCGCCATTTCCACCGTCACCACCGTCGCGCCGGCCTGCCGCAGGCGCTCGACCGCGGCGGCGTGGCTCGCCGGCTGGCGCGAGCCGGTGGCGTCGGCCACCAGGCTGACGCCGAAGCCGCGCCGCAGCAGGCCCATCGCGGTCTGCAGCACGCACACATGGGCTTCGCAGCCCGCGATCGCCACCGTCTTGCGTCCGGCGGGCAGGGCTTCGGCCAGGCCGTCCTCGCAGCCATCGAAATGATCCTTCGCCAGGGTCAGCCCGCACAGCTTCCTGACATCGGCGAGATTCTCGCCCAGGCTCGCCGGGCTTTGCTCGGTGCCGATCACCGGCACGCCGAGGAGCGCCGCGATGCTGGCAAGCCGCACGCTTTCACGCACCACGCGCTCGCCTTCATGGATGGCCGGCATCAGCCGCGCCTGCAGGTCCACCAGGACCAGCACGGAATCTTCGGCATTCAGTAGCACGTTCGTCTCCACGGTTCGCAAGGTTGGGTTCCGGCCTGAGCGGTCAGCCGTCATTGTCGCCGTTCTCGCCATTTCCGCGCTTCGGGAGCGCGGGCAGGTCCACCATGACCGGCGTGCCCGGCACCGTGCACCCCTGCGAGCAGCACTTGCCCGGCTGCGTGTTGCGGGTGACCGGCCGTGTGGCCGCGCGCCCGGGCGCCTCGGCCAGGCCGCGCCCCAGCAGGCGCTCGACCAGCTGCACCTTCGAGCCCACCGGATAGTGCCGGTAGATCTCGCGCTTCATCGCCTCGGGCGAGCCGCCGCCGTGCAGGCTGATGACGGAGTACCAGCCGCCCTGGTAGGAGGCGGTCAGGTCTTCGATAAAGCGCGCGGTCTCGATGCGCTTGTCGTAGGGCACCTCGGGGCTGGCGCGCAGCACGTCCTGCAGCGTGGCGGCGGTGTGCGGGTTGTGGTCCTCGTCGGGGCCGGGCAGGGCGACGATCAGGCCGCCCGAGACATAGTGGGCGATGCGCTGCATGTCGTAGATCTGCGTGGCCAGCAGCAGCTTGCCGATATTGGCGAAGACCGGGTCGGGCATGAAGTTCCGCGCCGCGGTGTCCTGCGTGGCATACACCGAGGCGGCCACGCCGCAGGCGTAGAAGCCCTCGGTGATCTTGATCAGCTCGACCATCTGGTCGCGCAGGTGCGGCTCCTCGCCGGGGTCGAAGCCGTTGGCCTCGCACATCAGCGCGCCCGCGCCGATCAGCAGATCGCCGAAGCCGGCGCGCGCGCCGATGCAGCTATGCCGGTGATGGGTGGCGTAGCTGTACGTCATGAAACCGCTGTGTTCCCATTCGCCCGCGTAGAACACGCGCTCCCACGGCACGAACACGTCGTCGAAGACCACCACGCCGGTCGACTGGCCGTACCTGCCGGAGAACAGCGCCGCCTTCTCGCCGGGCCGCCCGGCCGGACGCGCGATGATGGTGACGCCCTGCGCGTCCACGGGCACGGCGCAGCAGACGGCGAAGTCCGCGTCTTCCCGGCCCATGTTGCGGCACGGCATGACGAGGAACTCGTGCATGTACGGCGCCCCCGTGACGATGGCCTTGGTGCCCGAGATGCGGATGCCGGCGCCGTCCCGGCGCGTCACGTGCACATAGGCGTTGGCGTTGCCTTGCTGGTGCGGCCGCTTGCTGCGGTCGCCCTTGGCGTCGGTCATGGCGATGCCGAGCGCAAGGTCGCGCTCCTGCGCGGCATGCAGGTAGTGCATGAACCGCTCGCGGTGCTCGGTGGTGCCGCGTGCGTCGTCGATGCGCGCCGACACCTGGAGAATCGCATTGAGCGCGTCGTGCGCGAGGTAGCGCTGCGCGCAGCCGGTTTCCTGGCACACCAGGCGCACTGCCTCGAGCTTGTCGAGCAGGTCGCCGCTGCTGGCGTCGATGTGCAGCATGCGGTTGACCAGCCTGCCGCTGCTGTCCTGCGTGGCGGTCATCAGCCGGGCGGACTCGGGCCGCAGCGCATAGTCGTAGGTCAGGCCCAGGGCGTTGATGCCGGGGCGCAGCGCAGGCTCGTTGGCCACGCTTTCGACCGCGCGCCCGTCGACGAACACCTTCGGGCGATATTGCCGCAGCGACTCTTCATAGTGACGCGAGGACATCAGCATGGGAGGTCTCCTTGTGCCGCGGGCGGCCTGGTCGCCGCTTGCCGGTGCATCGCTTCCCAATTTAAACGCTGCGCCGGCCGCTTACAAGCGCGCGCGCGCCGCACCGCCCTGCAGCCGCCGCGGCTTTCCGCTACGATGCCGTTTCCCGGAGCGGGTAGCCCGCTTCTTGCCCGATGGCCTGTCCGATCGTTCCTTTTGTCGTTCCGTCCCTTTCCCCTCTTTGTCTCTCTGTCGCCAGGATTTCCTG
The DNA here is from genome assembly GCF_049059565.2 of Cupriavidus sp. 30B13. Classification (NCBI taxonomy): domain Bacteria; kingdom Pseudomonadati; phylum Pseudomonadota; class Betaproteobacteria; order Burkholderiales; family Burkholderiaceae; genus Cupriavidus; species Cupriavidus sp. 30B13. Next base: position 1,027,518 of record NZ_CP188223.1, read on the forward strand.
TCATGCGTCTTTCGCGCCAATTTCTGCTTCCCTTGCTGACCACCGCTGCCATTGCCGCGGCCCCGCCCGTGCTGGCCGCCGACGACGGCCCGGCCTACGGCCCCGAGCTGCAGGGCTTCGACTATCCCGCACCGGTCCAGCAATACAACTTCACCTCGCAGGGCGAGGCCATGCACATGGCCTACATGGACATCAGGCCGGAGCGGCCCAACGGGCGCACCGCGGTGCTGCTGCACGGCAAGAATTTCTGCGCGGCGACCTGGGAAGGCAGCATCAAGGCGCTGAGCGCCGCGGGCTACCGCGTGGTCGCGCCGGACCAGATCGGCTTCTGCAAGTCCAGCAAGCCGGCGCGCTACCAGTACACATTCCAGCAGCTCGCGCGCAACACGCACGCGCTGCTGGAGTCGATCGGCGTGAAGGAGGCGGTGGTGATCGGCCATTCCACCGGCGGCATGCTGGCGATGCGCTATGCGCTGATGTATCCGCAGCAGACCGTGCAACTCGCGCTGGTCAACCCGATCGGCCTGGAAGACTGGAAGGCCAAGGGCGTGCCCTCGCTGTCGGTCGACCAGTGGTACGCGCGCGAACTGGCCACCAGCGCCGACAAGATCCGCAGCTACGAGCAGGCCACCTACTACTCGGGCACCTGGCGCCAGGACTACGAGCCCTGGGTGCAGATGCTGGCCGGCCTGAACCGCGGGCCGGGCAAGCAGCAGGTGGCGTGGAACTCCGCGCTGATCTACGACATGATCTTCACCCAGCCGGTGGTCTACGAGCTGGGCGCGCTGAAGACGCCGACGCTGCTGCTGATCGGCGACAAGGACACCACCGCCATCGCCAAGGATGCCGCGCCGCCCGAAGTGCGCGCCAAGGTCGGCAACTATCCCGAGCTGGCCCGGCAGACGCTCGCCGCGCTGCCCGACGCGAAGCTGGTGGAATTCCCCGAACTGGGCCATGCGCCGCAGATGCAGGACCCGCAGGCTTTCCACAAGGCGCTGCTCGACGGCCTGGCGGCGCTGCCGGCGGGCCGCTGAGGCTGTCCGGGCCGCCTCAGGCGGCGCGCTTGCGCGGCGCTGCCCTGGCGGCGGCCTTGCGGCCGGCGGACGACTTGGCGGTCTTGCTGGCCTTCGCCGCCCGGGCCGCGGGTTCCGCCGCTTTCGTTGCCGCCTTCGCCGCCGCTTTGGTCGCCGCCTTTTTTGCCACCTTCCTTGCCACCTTCCTTGCCGTCTTGCCCGCCGGCTTATCCGTCCGCTTATCCGCCCCCTCATCCGCCCCCTCATCCGCCGCGCGGGCTTCCTCCGGCCCCTTGCCGCGCTGCGCGATGCTCTGCCTGAGCAACGCCATCATGTCGATCACCTTGGCGCCCTGGCGCGGCTCGGCGGCGCCCTCGTCGGCCGGCGTCAGCTCGTGCGTCCTGCCCGCGGCGACCTTCTCGTCGATGCGCGCCATCAGGTCGTCGCGATAGGTGTCCTTGTATTGCCCGGGCGCCCATTCCTCGCTCATGTCCTCGATCAGCCTGGCGGCCATGTCGATCTCGCGCGGGCCCACGCCGGTGCCCTTGGCGCCGGGCTTGGGCAGGCGCAGGTCCGACAGAGGCGCCACCTCGTCGGCGAAACGCATGGTGTTGAGCACCAGCGCGTTCTCCACCACCAGCAGCGCGGCCAGGTGCTGGCGGTTGCGGATCACCACGCGCGCCAGCGCCGCGCGGCCGGTGCTGCGCATGGTCTCGCGCAGCAGCACGTAGCCCTTGTCGCCGCGCTTGTCCGGCTCCAGGTAGTACGGCGTCTCGAAGTAGTAGGGCGGGATGCGGCCGGCCTCGACGAAGCTGACGATGTCCACGGTCTGCGTGGCCTCGACGTTGGCGCGCCGGAAGTCCTCGTCGGACAGCAGCACGTACTCGCCTTTCTCGTATTCGTAGCCCTTGACGATGTCGTCCTTGCCGACCACCTTGCCGGTGCGCTTGTTGACGCGCTGGTAGCCGATCCGCGCCATGTCGCGGCGGTCCAGCATGTCGAGGTCGAGGCTGCCTTCGCGGGCCGCCGGCTTGAGGGCCACCGGGATGTTGACCAGCCCGAACGAAATGGCGCCTTTCCATAGAACGCGGGACATGGTGTTTCTCCTGTCGTGAATCGGTGGCGCGCGGCGTTGATGTCGCCACCACGGCGCCACCCCAGCGCCACCCCAGCGCCATCATGCCGCCAGCAGCTTGATGGCCCGGGCGAGCGTCTGGCGTACCTTGGCGTAGCCGTCCCACGGGTCCGCGCGCTGCGCGCCGATGCGCTCGTGCAGATTCGTGATGTTCCACTGCGCGCCCGACGTGATGCCGTCGAGCTCGTCCCACGCCAGCGGCACCGACACGCCCAGCCCGGGCCGCGCCCGCGCCGAGTACGCCGCCACCGTGGTGGCGCCGAAGCCGTTGCGCAGGTAGTCGATGAAGATCTTGCCGACGCGGTTGCGCGGCCCGCTCTTGGCGACGAAGCGCTGCGGCACGGTCTGCGCCATGTGCAGCACGAGCTGGTGCGAGAAGTCCTTCACCGCCTCCCACTCCAGCCGCGCCGCGAGCGGCAGCACCACGTGCAGGCCCTTGCCGCCGCTGGTCTTGAGAAAGCCGCGCAGGCCCAGTTCGTCGAGCACCGCCTTCATCATGGCCGCGCCTTCGCGCACGCGCTCGAACGGCACGCCTTCGCCGGGGTCGAGGTCGAACACCACGCGGTCCGGCTTGCCGATCGCGCGCTTGCCGGCGTTCCAGGTGTGGAACTCGATCACGTTGAACTGCGCCGCGGCGACGATGCCCGCTTCGGTGGCGATCTCCAGCAGCGGCGGGTGCTCGGGCCAGAGCGCGGGATCGAGCGCGTTGATGCCGGGCATGCGCAGCGTGTCGCCGTGCTTCTGGAAGAACAGCTCGCCGCCGACGCCGGCCGGCCCGCGCACCAGCGCCACCGGACGGCCGCGCAGGTGCGGCAGCAGCAGCGGGGCGATGGCCTCGTAATAGGCCACCAGATGGCCCTTGGTCAGGCCGGTGGAAGGATCGATGACGCGCTCGGCGTGGCTGACGCGCACGCCACTGCCTGCGCCGGCGGCCTGGGCCGCGCGTTTCTGCTTGCCCTTGGCGCCGGTGGTTTCCGTGGCTGCCCTGGCGGCCTTGGCGGGAGCGGTCTTGCGTGCCGGCCTTCCCGCCTTCGCGGTATCCGCCGCCTTCACCGTCTCCACTGCTTCCACCGCTTCCACTGCCTTCTCCACCGAGATCGCCGCGGCCGGCTTGTCGCTGCGCAGCCCGTGGAACACCGCGTGCCGCACGCGGCCTTCCTGCGTCCAGCTGCCGAACGAGACTTCGGCCACCAGCTTCGGCCTGACCCAGTGCGCGCGCATGCGGCCCACCGGCCGGGCCTGCTTGTCGTCGAGCGGGGAGTCGTCCTGCCGCAGCGGCGCCAGCTTGCGTTCCAGCGCCGCGAGCGTCTGCGTGTCGAAACCGGTGCCGACCTTGCCGGCGTAGCGCAGCTTGCCGCGCTCGTCGTGCACGCCGAGCAGCAGCGCGCCGATGCCCTGGCGAGAGCCGGCCGGATCGGTGTAGCCCACCACCACGAATTCCTGCCGCTGGGTGCACTTGAGCTTGATCCACGTGCGCGAGCGCGCGGACACATAGGGCGCGCTGGCCAGCTTGCCGATCACGCCTTCGAGCTGCAGCTTGCAGGCCGCCGGCAGCAGCTCGGCGGGACCGGCCTCGAAGCTCTCGCTGAAGCGCAGGCGGCTGGCGGCGTTGCCTTCCATCACGCGCCGCAACAGGTCGCGGCGCGCCGCCAGCGGCACCTCGCGCAGGTCGAAGCCGTTGCAGTAGGGCAGGTCGAAGACGTAGAACTGCACAGCCTCCACCTGCTCGCTCTCGAAGGCGTTCTGCAGGGCCTGGAAATCCGTCCTGCCCTGCTTGTCGGCGATCACGATCTCGCCGTCCAGCCAGCCCGAGCGCAGGCCCAGCGCCGCCACCGCAGCGGCCAGGCTGCGCAGGCGCGAGGTCCAGTCGTTGCCGTTGCGCGTGAACAGGCGCACCTCGTCGCCGTCGACGCGCGCCAGCACGCGGTAGCCGTCGAACTTGACCTCGTAGCGCCAGTCCTCGTCCTGTGCCGGCGCATGCTCGACCAGCGTGGCGAGCTGGGGCGCGAGCATCAGCGGCAGCCGCGCGGCCCTGGCGCCGGGCGGCATGCCGTCCTTGCCGGGACCCGCCGCCTTGCCGGGCGCCCGGGCGCGGCTGCCGGCGCGTTTCGGGGCGGTTTTCGAAGCGGTCTTCGCGGGGGCCTTGGGCGCGGCGGTCGACGCCGCCTTCGCAGTCGTTTCCGCGCCGCCCGCGGTGCCGGACAACACGCTGTCCGGCATGGCTTCCACCACGTCGAAGGCCGCGGCGGCGCGCGCTGCTTCGTCGCGCTCCTTGATCAGCAGCCAGGCCGGCTTGGCGGGGTCCTGGTTGCGGCCGTGCATGCGTACCAGGGTCCAGTGCCCGTGCAGTTTCTCGCCTTCCAGCGCGAACTTGAGCTTGCCGTCGCGGTAGCCGGCGCGCGGGTCGCCGTCCGGCACCCAGGTGCCGCGGTCCCACACGATGACGGTGCCGGCGCCGTACTGGCCCGGCGGGATGACGCCCTCGAAGGTGCCGTAGTCGAGCGGGTGGTCTTCCACCTGCACGGCCATGCGCTTGTCGGCGGGGTCCAGGCTGGGCCCCTTGGGCACGGCCCAGCTCTTCAGGGTGCCGTCCAGTTCCAGGCGGAAGTCGTAGTGCAGGCGCCGCGCCGCATGTTTCTGGATCACGAAGGAGAGCGTGGCGGCGCGCTTGCCCACGCGTCCCTCGGGCTCGCCGGTGACGGTGAAATCGCGCTTGCGGCGGTACTTGTCCAGTTGGCTCGGCATCTTGCTACCCCGCTGCGGAAGTCAGAAAAGTGATCCAGGGACGGCACAAGGAGGCAGCGGCATGGCATGCCTGCCTGAAGTGATGGCAGAAACCGTGCCCGCCGCCGCGGCCGGGCGCAGGGAACGATTCCTGCATTGGCTGCATTGGCCCCATCCTACGCCCGCGCTCCCGACCTGTGCGGGCCTGCCAGCCGCGGCGCCGGGCGCCGGTGGCGCAGGGCGGAAGGGCGGAGTCCTCTGGCCCGTGTATCTTTTTCGAACCATGCAGCGCAAGCCTTGTAAAAAATTCAACCGACTCGCCGCCGCATTGTCAAAGCGTGTACGGCCTGCCGCGCTCGCAGCGCGCGGGGCCGTGCTCGGTCTCGTGCTGGGCCTCGGCGCGGGTGCCGCCTGGGCCGAGCCGGCCAGTCCGGCCGCCGCCGAGGCGGCCAACTGCGGCGACCTGCTCGCCATCGTGCGCGACAGCCTCGACAAGGAGGCCGAGGTATCGTGCGCACGCGGCAGCGCGGCGGCGTCCTGCGGCGAGCGCAAGCGCCCCCTGCAGGCCGTCACTTCCTATATCCGCCAGCGCGCCGCCAACGGCGGCGACGATTGCGACACCCTGCTCGAGGTCAACCGGCGGCTGCGCGCGCTGGCGCCCAGGCCCGAACCCGGCGAGGCCCGCTGAGACCGCCGGGGCCGCGCGCGGTGCTACCATGCGCGCTGCCCGCCGGCCCGGGCAAGGCGTCCGGGCGGCCAGACCTATTTCTTACCGCAGGGGAATCTGGATGGATCCGACCGTAGTGATCAGCACCTTCGAGCGCATTGCCACCGACGAGACCGTCGAACTCTCGGTCGACGACGCCGTGGCGGGCCTGGCCGCGCTGCTGGCCAGCGAATCGTTCTCGGACGCGGCGCGCGCGCTGCTTGAGAAGGTGGGCGCCACGCTGTACCGGGTCGGGCTGGACGGCTACGAAGACTGAGCGCACGGGGCCGGACACACGGCGCGGGCCCCGCCGGCCGGGTTTTTGCGCTTTCCGGCGTACTTTTTTTGCTGCTTCGTTGACACCGACCCCCCGGGCCTGTATAAACGCTGATGCAGGTCTTTCAAGCGGTTACTCCGATGTTATGGGTCGTCCCCTCCAAGCGGCGATTCAATTGCTCCATGTTCCTTCCTTGATCGTCGTGCCTGGTGAGCATCAGGCTCATTCAGAACTTTTAAGGTTTAAAGGATATCCAGCATGGAAACCGGTACCGTCAAGTGGTTCAATGATTCCAAGGGCTTCGGCTTCATCACGCCGGACGCAGGCGGCAACGACCTGTTCGCGCACTTCTCCGAAATCCAGGGCAGCGGCTTCAAGTCCCTGCAGGAAGGCCAGAAGGTGCGTTACGTAGCCGGCGTTGGCCAGAAGGGCCCGGCAGCGACCAAGATCGAACCGATCTGATCGCAGCAAGCCTCACCGCTAGAAAAACCCCGCTCTGCGGGGTTTTTTTATGGCCGGAACCGGCCGCAATCCGCCGGCGTCGCCGCAAATAAATGGCGAGCGGCGACGGCGATAGGAGTAGAGTGAGGAGCATCGAACTGCGGAGCGGATCATGGATGCCAACCCGATTGCAAGCTATAAAGGGTACGACCTTTACCCGCTCGTATACAAGCATGCGGTGGTGCGCAACTGGCCCGAGCGCAAGCCGGACCGCACCTTCGACGCCGCCGTGGTGATCTGCCGCGAAGGCGGCGAACCGAGCGGCGGCCACGCCCGCACGTTCCGCCTCGACAGCACCCAGTGGGACAACGTCGGCGCCGCGCGCCGCGGCGTGCTGCGCTATGCCGAGGACATCATCAACGGCGCGGTTCCCGGCCAGTCCGTGGTATCTCTCTGACCTCCGGCCCGGGGGGCGCCGCACGGGCCGCGGCCATCCCCGGCAACATGGCGGACCGCCGCAGCGCGGACCGGTCCGCGTCGGTGGCCTGCCTGCCTGTCAAATCCAGCCGCGCACGCCGCGGCCTCGCGAGCGAACACACCATGAGCAAGGTTGCCGCACCGTCGAATTTCCTGTGTACCCTGCCCGGCGAAGGCAAGGGCATTGCCTATCACGTTGCCGTCAGTTTCGTCGACGCCAGCCGTCCGAACGGCGTGCGCTTCACCAGCTTCGTCGGCGATGGCCGGCGCTCGTTCGGTGTGCAGGCGAGCGAGGACGCGGCGCTGGCCGGCGACGTCGCCGGCAGCTCCGAAGCGCTGTGCCGCCTCGCCATCGGCCAGGCGATCCGCGACAACCTCTATGACAAGAGCGGCGAGGGCGACTACGTGCTCGACCTGCAGGCCCAGCCGTGGGACGGCGAACTGCGTCCGGTCGGCTCGCGCGCGGCCGCCGGCGTGCCGCGCATGCGCTTTCCCAGCTAGCCGGCGCGCCGCTTTCCCGGCGGCCTGCCGCACCTGCTGCCGGACTCGCTGCCGGACCGGCAGCCGATGCTACTTGCCCTCGTCCGGCACGTTGTAGTTCTGCTGCAGGGAAACGGTGAAGGGCCGGATCTTCTCGAGACAGGCCTTGCTGTTCTCGCCTTCCATGGTGGAGACGGTCCAGTTGCAGCCATCCGCGCCGGGCGCGTGCCAGACCACGTCGCCGAAGCAGGTGCCGGTGCATTCGGCATACTTCTGCTGCTCGGCGCGGATCATCGCGCGCAGTTCCGCCTTGTGCTTGATCTGTCTGCTCATCGTTGTCTCCCGTGATGCCGGCGTTTTCTGGGCAGCATACGCCGTTTGCCCGAGGGTGTGCGATTTGTTTTGCGCGCGGCAGACGCCGTCGCGGGCCGCGCAAAATCCCGGCGTGGACCCGCGTGTTAGCGCCTATGCTGGCAGCAAGGGCGGAAGCGCCGGCGCACTGCCGGCGCGCGCCAGACAAGTCGAGGGGACGAAATGCGGCGGGACATGTCTTTCGCGGACCGCGTTCTGACAGCACTGCGGGCCGACAGCCAGGCCATGCTGAGCGACCTCCAGCTGGCCAAGGCGCTCGGCAATGTCGAGGCCTCCAAGCTCAGCCACCACTTGCTGCTGCTCCAGGATGCCGGCCTGGTGGCGAAGACCGCCACCTCCGGCTGGCGCCTGACTTGGGCCGGCCACGACCGCGCGGAGGCGCGCGGCGCGACCTAGCCGCGCACCGCGCGCCGGCCGCGCGTCATTCTTCCTGGAAGGCCTCTTCGCGCTTGGCCTTGATCGACGGCAGCGCCACGATGCAGACCAGCAGCGCCGCCGCGATCAGCAGCCCCATCGACAGCGGGCGCGTCACGAACACGCTGAACGCACCGCGCGACAGCAGCAGCGCGCGGCGGAAGTTCTCTTCCATCATCGGTCCCAGCACGAAGCCCAGCAGCAGCGGCGCCGGCTCGCACTTGAGCTTGATGAACAGGTAGCCGATCACGCCGAAGGCCGCCGCGGTGAAGACGTCGAAGGTCTGGTTGTTGACCGAGTACACGCCGATGCAGCAGAAGGTCAGGATGGCCGGGTACAGGTAGCGGTAGGGCACCTGCAGCAGCTTGACCCAGATGCCGATCAGCGGCAGGTTCAGGATGATCAGCATGAAGTTGCCGATCCACATCGAGGCGATCAGGCCCCAGAACAGCGCGGGGTTGCTGGTCATGACCTGCGGGCCCGGCTGGATGTTGTGGATGGTCATCGCGCCGACCATCAGCGCCATCACGGCGTTGGGCGGGATGCCCAGCGTCAGCAGCGGGATGAAGGAGGTCTGCGCGGCCGCGTTGTTGGCCGATTCCGGACCGGCCACGCCCTCGATGGCGCCCTTGCCGAACTCATGCGAGTACTTGGAGGTCTTCTTTTCCAGCGAATAGGCCGCGAACGAGGCCAGCGCCGCGCCGCCGCCCGGCAGGATGCCCAGCACCGAGCCCAGCGCGGTGCCGCGCAGCACCGCCGGGATCATGCGGCGGAAGTCGGCCTTGCTCGGCCACAGGTTGGTGACGTGGTCGGTGAAGGTCTCGCGGTTTTCCTTCTGCTCCAGGTTGGCGATGATTTCCGCGAAGCCGAACATGCCCATGGCCAGCGCGACGAAGTCCACGCCGTCGGTGAGCTCGGGCACGTCGAACGAGAAGCGCGCGGCGCCCGAGTTCACGTCGGTGCCGACCAGGCCCAGCAGCAGCCCCAGCACGATCATGGACACCGCCTTGGGCAGCGAGCCCGAGGCCAGCACCACGGCGCCGATCAGGCCCAGCACCATCAGCGAGAAATATTCGGCCGGGCCGAACTTGAAGGCCAGCTCCGACAGCGGCGTGGCGAACGCCGCCAGGATCAGCGTCGATACGCAGCCGGCGAAGAACGAGCCGAGGCCGGCGGTGGCCAGCGCCACCCCCGCCCGCCCTCGCCGCGCCATCTGGTAGCCGTCGATGGTGGTCACCACCGACGACGACTCGCCGGGCAGGTTGACCAGGATGGCGGTGGTGGAGCCGCCGTACTGCGCGCCGTAGTAAATACCGGCCAGCATGATCAGCGCGGCCACCGGGGGCAGGGTGTAGGTCACCGGCAGCAGCATGGCGATGGTGGCCAGCGGGCCGATGCCAGGCAGCACGCCGATCAGGGTGCCCAGCACGCAGCCAAGGAAACAGTAGCCCACGTTCTGCAGCGTCAGGGCCGTGGAAAATCCCAGGCCCAGATGTTCGATCAAATCCATGACGCCGTCTCCCGGCCTGCATTGTGGTGCCACGAGATCGTCCTCGACAGCAGGCGTGCGCAGGTTGCGCGCCTCGGTGGCTCACCAATCACACTAGGCGCATGTGCTTTCATCCGCCTTTCAGCGGGGCCGCTCGCGGGTATTCACCGATACGGCGGAGGCGCGGATCACCGCGGGCCAAGGACGATCGGCGCGGCCCTTCCACACAGCGCCGGCGCGCCGGCCGCAGCCCGCTACAATGCCGGATTGCCGGCCGCGCGCCGCTCCCACTCCGCCACAGGACGCCCCCATGCCGCTGAGCGCCGAGCAGTTGACCGAATACATGGATTTCGCCGCCAGCCTCGCGCAGGCCGCCGGCGCCGCCAGCCTGCCGTATTTCCGCAGCGCCCCGGCGGTGCAGGACAAGGGAGGCCGGCATTTCGACCCGGTCACCGAGGCCGACAAGGCCGCCGAGCACGCCATGCGCGCGCTGATCCGCGCGCGCTATCCGCAGCACGGCATCCTCGGCGAGGAAGAGGAACGCGTGGCCGGCAGCTCGCCGCTGACCTGGGTGCTCGATCCCATCGACGGCACGCGCGCCTTCATCACCGGCCTGCCGCTGTGGGGCACGCTGATCGCCCTCAACGACGGCCAGCGCCCCGTGCTGGGCGTGATGGACCAGCCGTACACGCGCGAGCGCTTCAGCGGCGACGGCCGCGGCGCGTGGCTCAACGGCCAGCCGCTGCGCACGCGCGCATGCGCGGAGCTGGCGCAGGCCAAGGTGATGTGCACCACGCCGGAGATGTTCGACGACGCGGCCCAGTTCGCGGCGTTCCGCCGCGTTGCCGACGCCGCCCGCATGCAACGCTACGGCGGCGACTGCTATGCCTATTGCATGGTCGCCGCCGGCCACGTCGATGCGGTGGTCGAGGCCGGCCTCAAGCCGTACGACGTGCAGGCGCTGATTCCCATCGTGCAGGGCGCCGGCGGCGTGATGACGAGCTGGAGCGGCGGCGACGCGCAGCACGGCGGCACGGTGGTCGCCTGTGGCGACGCGCGCCTGCACGCGCAGATACTGGCGCTGCTCGACGCGCCAGCCTGAGCGCACCGGCCTGAGCGCCCGCCGCGCCCGCGTCATGAAACGATCACGGGCCGGCGGGAGAGTATGATGCTGACCTCTTTTTTTGCTGTACGGAAGAAACCAGAAACATGACGTCCAACGCATGCGGCCTCGATTTCGGCACCTCCAATTCCACGGTGGGCTGGGTCCGTCCGGGCCAGGCCACGCTGTTGCCGCTCGAAGACGGCAAGCTGACGCTGCCGTCGGTGATCTTTTTCCATGCGGAAGACCCGCTGGTCAGCTACGGCCGCGCCGCGCTCGGCGACTACCTGGCCGGCTACGAGGGCCGGCTGATGCGCTCGCTCAAGAGCCTGCTGGGTACCTCGATGATGGAGGACAGCACCGAGGTGATGGGGCAGGCCATGCCGTTCCGCAAGCTGCTCGCGCATTTCATCGGCGAGCTCAAGCAGCGGGCCGAGGGCGCCGCGGGCGCGCGCTTCGAGCAGGTCGTGCTGGGCCGCCCGGTGTTCTTCATCGACGAAGACGAGCAGGCCGACCGGCTTGCCGAGCAGACCCTGCGCGAGATCGCCGCCGACGCCGGCTTCAAGGACATCGAGTTCCAGTTCGAGCCGATCGCCGCGGCGTTCGACTACGAAGCCACGATCGGGCGCGAGGAGCTGGTGCTGGTGGCCGACATCGGCGGCGGCACCTCCGACTTCTCGCTGGTGCGCCTGTCGCCCGAGCGCGCCGGCAAGACCGACCGGCGCGGCGACATCCTGGCCAACGGCGGCGTGCACATCGGCGGCACCGACTTCGACAAGAGCCTGAGCCTGGCCAGCGTGATGCCCTTCCTCGGCCTGGGCAGCGAACTGCGCAACGGCAAGGCGATGCCGTCGGGACAGTACTTCGACCTGGCCAGCTGGCACACCATCAACCAGGTGTACACGCGCAAGGCGTGGTCGCATGTGATGGACAACTACCGCGACGCCGCCGACACCGTCAAGCTCGATCGCCTGATCAGCCTCATCAAGCAGCGCGCGGGCCACTGGCTGGCGATCCAGGTGGAAGCGGCCAAGATCGCGCTGTCCGCCGACCCGCACACCGAGCTCGACCTGGGCCGCATTGCGCCGGGCGAGACCATGGCCATCAGCCGCGCCGACTTCGACCGCGCCATCGGCAAGCTGGTCGGCAAGACCGAGCAGACCGTGCAGGCGCTGCTGCGCGACGCCGGCGTGCAGGCCGACGCCATCGACACGGTGTTGTTTACCGGCGGATCGAGCAGCGTGCCGCTGCTGCGCGAGCGGCTTTCCGACCTGATTCCCGGCGCGCAGCGCATCGAGGGCGACCTGTTCGGCGGCATCGGCTCGGGACTGGCGCTGGACGCGCGCCGCAAGTTCGGCTGAGCGCGGGGCGGGGGAGGGCGCGAGCGGCCTCTCCCCGCCGCCATGCCGTCATGCTAATGTGCCGTTTTCGCGCAATCGAAGAGGCAACACATGCAAGCGGCAATCGTCGAAGCCGGCTACGGCTCCGATCCGGTCGGCCTGGTCAGCGGCTTCCGCTTCCCGCCGGGCGAGCCGGGCCAGTCCATCGACTCGGCCAGCGCATCCGCCTGGCTCAAGGCGCCGCCGCCCGGCGACGAATTCATCTGGCTGCACTTCAACCTCTCGCACAGTGCCTGCGAGCGCTGGCTCAAGGCGCAGATGGACCTTCCGGAAGGGTTCTTCGAGGCGCTGCGCGAAGGCTCGCGCTCCACGCGCATCGAGCGGCTCGACACGGCGCTGCTGGCCGTGGTCAACGACGTCATCTATAACTTCGGCGTCACTTCCACCGACATCTCCACGCTGTGGGCCTGCGCCGACCGCCGCCTGCTGGTGACGGCGCGCCTCAAGCCGCTGCGCTCGGTCGACCAGCTGCGCGCCTCGGTCAAGCACGGCGAGGTGTTCGCCTCGCCGCTGTCGCTGCTGGTGCACCTGCTGCGCGACCAGGCCGACGTGCTGGTGCGCATCGTGCGCGAGACCACCGCCAACGTGGACCAGATCGAAGATCGCCTGCTGTCCCAGCGGCTGCAGGGCAATCGCGTGGAGCTGGGCTCGATGCGGCGCGGACTGGTGCGCCTGCAGCGCCTGCTGGCGCCCGAGCCCGGCGCGCTGTTCCGCCTGCTCAACCGGCCGCCGCCCTGGCTGCGCGAGGAAGACAGCCTGGACCTGCGCGCTTCCACCGAGGAATTCTCGCTGGTGCTCAACGACCTCACGGCGCTGGTCGAGCGCATCAAGCTGCTGCAGGAAGAAATCGCCGCCAAGCTCAACGAGCAGACCAACCGCACGCTGTTCACGCTGACCCTGGTGACGGTGCTGGCACTGCCGATCAACATCGTGGCGGGCTTCTTCGGCATGAACGTGGGCGGCATCCCGCTGGCGGACCATCCGCACGGTTTCTGGGTGCTGGTGGTGCTGGTGGCCAGCTTCACCGTGCTGGCCGGGCGCTGGGCGTTCCGCAAGCAGGAGAATTACTGAGCGGCTCCGCCCGCGGCTGCACCGCGGCGGTGCGCCGGCCGGGCGGCGCGGCCGTTCACGCCGGCGTCATATGGCGGTGCTAGCGTGGCGCGTTGTTTGTGCGAACAGGAGCATGCGATGAGACCAGAAGAGAGCGAGCTGATCCGGCGTATCCACCGCGAGGTGGCCGATCACTATGACGAAGAACTCGAACTGGAACTGGAGGACCATCACGTCGATTCGCTGTTCGGCGAGGGCGGCGGCGGCCTCGACGAAGCGGAGCGCGCGGCGCGCCGCAACTATTTCCGCGAGCTGTTCCGCCTGCAGGGCGAACTGGTCAAGCTGCAGAGCTGGGTGGTGGAAACCGGCCACAAGGTCGTGATCCTGTTCGAAGGGCGCGACGCCGCCGGCAAGGGCGGCGTGATCAAGCGCATCACGCAGCGCCTCAATCCGCGCGTGGCCCGCGTGGCCGCGCTGCCCGCGCCCAACGACCGCGAGCGCACGCAGTGGTATTTCCAGCGCTACGTCTCGCACCTGCCCGCGGCCGGCGAGATCGTCCTGTTCGACCGCAGCTGGTACAACCGCGCCGGAGTCGAGCACGTGATGGGTTTCTGCACCGACGACCAGTACGAGGAGTTCTTCCGCTCGGTGCCGGAGTTCGAGCGCATGCTGGTGCGCTCGGGCATCCAGGTCATCAAGTACTGGTTCTCGATCTCCGACGAAGAGCAGCACCTGCGCTTCCTCTCGCGCATCCACGATCCGCTCAAGCAGTGGAAGCTCAGTCCGATGGACCTGGAGTCGCGCCGCCGCTGGGAAGACTACACGCGCGCCAAGGAAGTCATGATCGACCGCACCCACATCGCCGAAGCGCCGTGGTGGGTGGTGCAGGCGGTGGACAAGAAGAAGGCGCGCCTGAACTGCATCCATCACCTGCTGCAGCAGATGCCCTACGTCGAGCGCGTGCAGCCGCCGGTGGTGCTGCCGCAGCGCGAGCGGCACGAGGACTACTCGCGCCAGCCGGTGCCGCAGGAAATGATCGTTCCCGAAGTCTACTGACCCCGGGCGGCAGCGCCGGCGGGTCCGCGCGGCCGGCCGGCGCCGCTCATCTGGTGCGCTCATCTCGCGCACTCATGCCGCGCTTTCCTTCTTCCTGGCGCCGCGCAGTTCCGCCTCGCGCTGCGCGCGCGCGGCGATGATCTTGCGCCGTTTCTTGTTCTTCATTTCCTTCCACGCCTTGCATTCCTTGCGCGTGCGCAGGCATCCCCTGCAGTAGCCGGTGGCGTCGTCGAACTTGCAGATCTTGATGCAGGGCGAGGGCACGCTCATGCCCGGCTCCCGCGCGCCGGGCAGCACACGGCACACGCCTTGCTTCGGGTCAGGGCAGCGGGTGCGCGCGGGAGGGAGCGTGGCAGCGCGGGCCGCAGTGCAGGCAGCGGCACAGGAAAGCGGATTCGGAACATGGCAGCCTTGGCGTGGTGGCAAGCGGCGGTAATTTTTTCAAACGCCGCCAGGCATTCTTGCATGCCCGGCGCCACGCCGTGCGCGGCCGCCCGCGCGCGGCCAATCCTTCAGGAGGTATTCGCTTGTTCGGCACCTGGGCATGGGTCATCGGCGCGCTGCTGGTCGCCATGGGGCTGGTCAGCTCGGTGGTCAAGCGGCTGCCGGTGTCGGCATCGGCGCTGTACCTGGCGTTCGGCATCGCGCTCGGCCCTTCGGGCATGGGCCTGATCCGCCTCGACCTGGCCGACCGCGGCCACGCCGGCATGCTGGAGGTGATCACCGAGATCGCGCTGCTGGTGTCGCTGTTCGCGGTGGGGCTGCGGCTGCGCGTGCATCCGCGCGAGCGGGTCTGGCGCATTCCGCTGCGGCTGGCCACGCTCGGCATGCTGCTGACCGTCGCCCTGCTGTACGCGCTCGGCGCCTGGGTCCTGGACCTGCCGCCCGGCATGGCGCTGCTGCTGGCCGCCATCCTGGCGCCGACCGATCCGGTGCTGGCGTCCGACGTGCAGGTGACCGACCCGCAGGACCGCGACCGCATGCGCTTCAGCCTGAGCGGGGAGGGCGGCCTCAACGATGGCGCGGCATTTCCGTTCGTCCTGCTCGCGCTCGGCCTGGCCGGCGCGCAGGCTGCGGGTGGTGCCTGGCAGCGCTGGCTGTGGCTCGACCTGCTGTGGGCCACGCTGGCCGGGCTGGCGCTCGGCTGGGGCATGGGCTGGCTGTGCAGCCGCACGGTGCTGGCGCTGCGCAAGCGGCGCGGCGGCGCGCTCGGCATGGAGAGTTTCTTCACCATCGGCCTGATCGGGCTCGCCTATGGCACGGCGCTGGCCGCGCACGGCAACGGCTTCCTCGCCGTGTTCGCCGCCGGCCTGGCGATGCGGCACGTGGAGCACGCCGAGAACGAAGACGCCGAAGCCAGCGAGGTGCTCGGCTCGACGGCGCTGGTCGGGCAGGAGCGCGCCGCCGTCCAGGATGACAAGGCCGCCGCCTACCTGGCCCATGCCGTCGGCGAGTTCGCGCTGGATCTCGAGCGCCTGGCCGAACTGAGCGTGATGGTGGTGGTGGGCGCGCTGCTGTCGGTGCGGCTGCTGCGCTGGGATTGCATCGGCCTGGGGCTGGCGCTGATCCTGCTGGTGCGCCCCCTGGCGGTGTACCTGAGCACGGCCGGCGCGGCGCTGCAGCCCGCCCAGCGCCGCCTGGTGGCCTGGTTCGGCGTGCGCGGCATCGGCTCGGTCTACTACCTGTCCTACGCGCTCGCGCACGGCGCCGGTCCCGCCCACGCGAGCCTGCTGGCCGACGCCACCTTGTGCACCGTGGTGCTCTCGGTGGCGCTGCACGGTTCCTCCGCCACGCCGCTGATGGCGATGTACCAGCGCTGGCGTGCCCGCGCCGGCGGCTGACGGGCGCTAAAGCTCCCGGCCCCGGCTGCCGATATTTGTATTGATTTGTATTGGTCACTGCGCCGGCGGACACCGGCGCCGCTTATCCCAGAACGGAGCAAGAAGAATATGTCGGACAGCAGAATCCGCCCGCGCGCCAGCGTCGTCGCATCCATCCTGGCCGCCGCCGTGCTGGCCGCCTGCGGCGGCGGAGGCGGCGACGCCCCGGTCACCCAGACGACCGCCGGCCCGGCCGCGCCGGTCGTTCCCCCGCCCGCCGAGCCGGCTCCCGCGCTGGCGCCGGCGTGCACCGGCTGCGGCGCGGCCGACGGCAGCAACTACACCGGCAGCGGCACGGGGGTCTGGGCCGCGTCCAACACCAGCGGCACGCCGGTCGACGTGCCGGTCGCCATCGGCGGCGTGAACGGCAAGCCGGTCACGCTGCTCTACACCAACGGCGCCACGGCCCAGGCCATGCCGGCGCTGTCGCTGTCGGTGATCCAGCCGGTGGTGGGCAGCCTGGCGCTGCAGTCCGTGCAGGCCGCGCCGTCGGCGCGCGACGAGCAGACCATGCGCGACATCGGCGAGTTCAACCGCACCGGCTGGGCCGCGCTGGCCGGCGCCAAGCATCCCGCCAGCCAGTCTGAGATGGCCGCGCCGCCGCCGCATGCTGCGGTGGTCAACGACGTCAAGAACTGGTACCACACCGACGGCACTTCGCGCTCGGCCACGCTCGAGCGGCAGGTCCTCGCGCCCGACGGCACCACCGTCAACTTCTGGGTGGAAACCGCCGAGTGGACGCAGTCCGGCAGCAAGGTCAGCGACACCATTCTCGACGCGCTCGCCGCCGGCTTTGCCGGCCCCGGCGGCATCTACGCCATGCTCACCTCGGTGGGCGGCCCGCTGTGGGGCCCCCACAGCTACAGCAACCTGATCGCGGGCACCGGCCAGCCGGTCGACATCGTCATCCTGAACTTCGACAACAACGCCACGCCGTTCGGCACGGTCGGGTATTTCTGGGGCGTGCACAACCTGCTGAAGACGTCGGATCCGCGCAGCAATGAATCGCTGTCGCTCTATCTCGATTCGGAGACGCTCTACCTGGGCGGCACCGAGGGCATGAAGTCGATGAAGATGACGATGGCGCACGAAGGCATGCACATGCAGAACTTCTACCGCCGCGGCGTCAAGGCCGGCTCGCAATACGCGTTCCAGACCTGGCTCGAGGAAATGTCGGCGATGATGATGGAAGACTTCGCCAGCCATACCATCGATCCCAGCTACAACGCCATCCGCGACGTGCGCTTCCGCGACTACGTGGGCTACGGCAACGGCAACTTCAATTGCAACATCCTGAACTTCACCGGCTTCGGCCCCACCTGCGAAAGCTATTCGGTATCGGGCAGCTTCGGCGGCTTCCTGGACCGCCAGCTCGGGCTGGCCTTCTACAAGGACCTGCTCACGCGCACCAGCAGCAGCGACTCGCAGACCGTGCTCGACCAGGCCATCAAGGCCGCGCGCGCCGACTCCGGCTTCCAGCAGGAACTGCTGCGCTGGAGCGTGACCAGCAATTCGCTGATGCCGGCGGCCTCCTCGCCCGCGCGCTACGGCTATCCGGAGCGCGTCGACGGCGGCTTCACGCTGCCGGTGATCGATCCGTCGCTGTACAGTGCGATCCGCAGGCTGCCGGCCTCGGTGGCCGCCACGCTGCAGCCGTACGGCAGCTTCCCGGTGGTGCGCACCGGCACCGGCGCCACCTTCAGCGAGACCGTGCGCGTGCCGGCCGGCTCGACCCTGTCGGTGGTGGTGTACTGAACGGGCAGGGCGCGCCATGCACCGGATCCTGCTCCTGATCGCCTCGCTGTGCGTGGTGCTGGCGGCCTGCGTGCACACGGTGCCCGCCGGGCAGACGCTCACGCTCACGGGCAAGGTGGTGGTCAACGGCAGCGCCTTGTTCCAGCAGCCGGTGCTGCTCACCGCCGGCGGCGAAGCCTGGCAGCTCGAGGCGCTGCCGGCGGAGCAGGCGCGCGCGCTGGACGGCCGCGCGGTGACGGTCACCGGCGTGGTGCTGCGCGCCAGCCAGCCGGGCACCTGGGCGCCGGCCTTGCGCGTCGAGCGTGTCGAGCGCGTGGAAGACGCAGCGCCGGCCCGGCCGTAGCCACGCCGGCGCGCCGGCGCGCGTCAGCGGCCCGCGGCGCCTTCCGGAAACGCTTCCTCCAGCGTCAGCACCGTGCCCGTGAGGCTGCCGTCGTAGCCGGGCAGGGCATCCACCACCCGGCGGAAGCTGCCGCTGCGCAGCGCCGCCACGGCGCCGGCCAGCGCCGGGCTTTGCAGCCGCGCCCGCTCGATGGCGAAGAAATAGCGCTCCTTGAGCACCGGCACGAAATCCAGGCCGAAGCGCCGCGCCGCCGTCTCCACACCGAACCCCGCATCCGCCATGCCGCTGCCGATATAGGCCGCCACCGCCGCATGGGTGAATTCGCCGTTGCTGTAGCCCTCGATGCGGCTGCTGTCGATGCCCTCGGCCTCCAGCATCAGGTCCAGCAGCAGCCGCGTGCCGGAACCGGTCTGGCGGTTGACGAAGCGCACCTCGGGGCGGCACAGGTCGCGCAGGCTGGTGACGCCGCGCGGGTTGCCCGGCCGCACGAAGATGCCCTGCGAGCGCACCGCCAGGTGGATCAGCAGGTGCGTATCGGGCCGGATCCAGGCGGCGAAGCGCGCCAGCGTGCGCTGCTCGAACTCGCCGATCGGCACGTGGAAGCCGGCGATGTCGCAGCCGCCCTGGGCCAGCGCCGCCACCGCCTCCAGGCTGCCGCAGTATTTCAGGTCGTGGCGTACCTGGTGCGTGTCGAGGAAGTCGTGCAGCGCCGCCACCGCGAAGCCGTGGCTGGCGTGCAGGCGCAGCGCGGGCTCGGCGCGGTTCACCAGTTTCTTGAGCTCGATCTCCAGTTCCGACGCCAGGCTTTCCAGCGTGGGCGACAGCCGCGCGGCAATGCGCTTGCTGGCCCACACCAGTTGCTGCGCCAGCGGCGACAGCGCGCTGCCGCGCCCGCGGGTCTTGGCGATCAGCGCGCCGCCGAACAGGGTTTCCGCGTCGCGCAGGATGCCCCAGGCATAGCGGTAGGACAGGCCGCTGGCCTGCGCCGACTGACTGATGCTGCCGGTGCTTTCGATCAGGCTCAGCAGGCTGACCAGGCGCGACACGTCGAGCGCCGCTCCGGTGCCGGGGCCGTCGTCGCGGACTTGCAGGTGGGGTTCGATGGAGATGCGCAGCATATGCGAAAAATAGCATATTGCCCGAATGCATCCAACTGCCTATAGTCCGCTCAAAGAGGCGCGGAAAGCGTGCGAGGCGTGTCTGGCGTCGCAGTGCAACATCGCTGTACCTGACCGCAGGCCTCGAGATATGAAAAAAATAGCATATAAAGCGGTGGCCATACGAGGGCCGTCCGCGCCCCGCAGCAGTTCCTGGCAAGACGCGCAAGCCAATGCGCCGCATCGTCTGCCGCCGGCCGCAGGCGCCGGCCAGTGCTGCTTCACCAGGAGATCCGATGTCCCCATCCGCCGCTGACGCCTTGCGCGAACCGGCCCGCGCGCAGATCGCCGCCATCATCGCGGCGCGCCGCGACATGCCGGGCGCGTTGCTGCCCATTCTCCACGACATCCAGGACGCGGTGGGCTACGTGCCCGCCGAGGTCCTGCCCGAGATCGCGCGCGCGCTCAACCTGTCGCGCGCCGAGGTCCATGGCGTGGTCAGCTTCTACCACGACTTCCGCGAGCGCAAGGCGGGCCGCCACGTGGTGCGCGTATGCCGCGCCGAGGCCTGCCAATCGGTCGGCGGCGAAGCGCTGGCCGCGCATGCCGAGCAGGCGGTGGGCTGCGCCTTCCACGAAACCACCGCCGACGGCGAATTCACGCTCGAAGCGGTCTACTGCCTGGGCCAGTGCGCCTGCGGCCCGGCCGTGACGATCGACGGCAAGCTGGCCGGCCGCGTCACGCCGCAGCGCTTCGATGCGCTGCTGGCCGCCTGCGGGCGCGGCGCGGAGGTGGCGGCATGAGCACCGCCGCGGCCATCACCGTATTCGTTCCCCGCGACTCGAGCGCGCTGGCCCTGGGCGCCGACGAAGTCGCGCAAGCCATCGAACGCGAGGCCGCCGCGCGCGGGGCCGCCGTAACGCTGGTGCGCAACGGCTCGCGCGGCATGTTCTGGCTGGAGCCGCTGGTCGAGGTGCGGACCGGGGCCGGCCGCGTGGCCTACGGCCCGGTCGCGCCGGAAGACGTGCCGGGCCTGTTCGACGCCGGCTTCCTCGCCGGCGGCGCGCACGCGCTGGCGCTCGGCCCGACCGGCGAGATTCCTTTCCTCAAGAAGCAGGAGCGCCTGACCTTCGCCCGCGTCGGCATCACCGATCCGCTCTCGCTGGCCGACTACACCGCGCACGAGGGCTTTGCCGGTCTGAGCCGCGCGCTGGCGCTGGACGGCGCGCAGATCGTGCGCGAAGTCACCGACTCCGGCCTGCGCGGCCGCGGCGGCGCGGCGTTTCCCACCGGCATCAAGTGGCAGACCGTGCTGAACGCGCGGTCGCCGGTCAAGTACGTGGTCTGCAATGCCGACGAAGGCGACTCGGGCACCTTTTCCGACCGCATGGTGATGGAAGGCGACCCGTTCATGCTGATCGAGGGCATGACCATCGCCGGGCTGGCGGTGGGCGCCGAGCAGGGCTACATCTACGTGCGCTCCGAATATCCGCACGCGATCGCCGCGCTGGAGGCCGCCATCGACGTGGCGCAGGCCGCCGGCTGGCTCGGCGACGACATCCGCGGCAGCGGCCGGCGCTTCCGCCTGGCGGTGCGCAAGGGCGCCGGCGCCTACGTGTGCGGCGAGGAAACCGCGCTGCTGGAGAGCATCGAGGGCAAGCGCGGCGTGGTGCGCGCCAAGCCGCCGCTGCCGGCGCTCGAAGGCCTGTTCGGCAAGCCCACCATCATCAACAACGTGATCTCGCTGGCCACCGTGCCGCTGATCCTGGCGCGCGGCGCGCAGTTCTACCGCGACTACGGCATGGGCCGCTCGCGCGGCACGCTGCCGTTCCAGCTGGCCGGCAATATCCGCCAGGGCGGCCTGGTGGAGAAGGCGTTCGGCCTGACCCTGCGCGAGCTGCTGGAAGACTTCGGCCAGGGCACGCGCAGCGGCCGCGCCATCCGCGCGGTGCAGGTGGGCGGCCCGCTCGGCGCCTACCTGCCGGTTTCGCGCCTGGACACGCCGATGGACTACGAGGCGTTCGCCGCGTTCGGCGCGGTGCTGGGCCACGGCGGCATCGTGGTGTTCGACGACACCGTGGACATGGCGCGGCAGGCCCGCTACGCGATGGAATTCTGCGCCATCGAATCGTGCGGCAAGTGCACGCCGTGCCGGATCGGCTCCACGCGCGGCGTCGAGGTGATCGACAAGATCATCGCCGGCGACCAGCCCGTGAAGCACGTGAAGCTGGTGCGCGACCTGTGCGACACCATGCTGGGCGGCTCGCTGTGCGCGATGGGCGGCATGACGCCGTACCCCGTGCTGTCGGCGCTGGACGCCTTCCCGGAAGACTTCGGCGTGGCCGTGCCCGCCAAGGCCGCCTGATCCCCACCGACGCCCGCGGGCGACGCCAAGAACAACGCCAGCCAACGCCAGCCAACGCCAGCATCAAGCCGGAGACCGCCTTGAACACACGCAACGAAATCGATTTCGGCACCCCCGCCAGCGACGCCCGGGAGCAGGTCACGCTGCAGATCGACGGCATCGACATCACCGTGCCGGCCGGCACCTCGCTGATGCGCGCGGCCGTGCAGGCCGGCGTCAACGTGCCCAAGCTGTGTGCCACCGACAGCCTCAAGTCGTTCGGCTCGTGCCGCCTGTGCCTGGTCGAGATCGAAGGCCGGCGCGGCTACCCGGCCTCGTGCACCACGCCGGCCGAGGCCGGCATGAAGGTGCGCACGCAGAGCGACAAGCTGGCCGACCTGCGCCGCGGCGTGATGGAGCTGTACATCTCCGACCACCCGCTCGACTGCCTGACCTGTCCCACCAACGGCAACTGCGAGCTGCAGGACATGGCCGGCGTGGTCGGCCTGCGCGAGGTGCGCTACGGCTACGACGGCGCCAACCACCGCGCCGAGGCCAAGGACGAATCCAACCCGTACTTCACCTACGATCCGTCCAAGTGCATCGTGTGCAACCGCTGCGTGCGCGCCTGCGAGGAAACCCAGGGCACCTTCGCGCTCACCATCGGCGGGCGCGGCTTCGATTCGCGCGTGACGGCGGGGCAGGGCGGCAGCTTCATGGAGTCCGACTGCGTGTCGTGCGGCGCCTGCGTGCAGGCCTGCCCCACCGCCACGCTGGCCGAGACCTCCATCATCCGCATGGGCCAGCCCGAGCACAGCGTGGTCACCACCTGCGCGTACTGCGGCGTGGGCTGCGCGTTCAAGGCCGAGATGAAGGGCAATGAAGTGGTGCGCATGGTGCCGTACAAGGACGGCCAGGCCAACGAAGGCCACTCGTGCGTGAAGGGGCGTTTCGCGTGGGGCTACGCCACCCACAAGGACCGCATCCTCAACCCGATGATCCGCGCCAGGATCACCGACCCGTGGCGCGAAGTGTCGTGGGAAGAAGCCATCGCCTACGCCGCCGCGCAGTTCAAGCGCATCCAGGCCGAGCATGGCCGCGATTCCATCGGCGGCATCGTTTCCTCGCGCTGTACCAACGAGGAAGGCTACCTGGTGCAGAAGCTGGTGCGCGCCGCGTTCGGCAACAACAATGTCGACACCTGCGCCCGCGTGTGCCATTCGCCCACCGGCTACGGCCTCAAGCAGACGCTGGGCGAATCGGCCGGCACGCAGACCTTCCGCTCGGTCGAGAAGGCCGACGTCATCATGGTGATGGGCGCCAACCCGACCGACGGCCACCCGGTGTTCGCCTCGCGCATGAAGAAGCGCCTGCGCGCCGGCGCCAGGCTGATCGTGATCGATCCGCGCCGCATCGACCTGGCCGACTCGCCGCACGTGCGCGCCGACTATCACCTGCAGCTGCGCCCCGGCACCAACGTCGCCGTGGTCACCGCGCTGGCGCACGTGATCGTCGCCGAAGGGCTGATGAACGAGGCCTTCATCGCCGAGCGCTGCGAGGACCGCGCGTTCCAGCAATGGCGCGACTTCGTCAGCCTGCCGGAGAACTCGCCCGAGGCCATGGCCGAGGTCACCGGCGTTCCCGCCGACCAGCTGCGCGGCGCCGCGCGCCTGTACGCCACCGGCGGCAACGCGGCGATCTACTACGGCCTGGGCGTGACCGAGCACGCGCAGGGCTCCACCACCGTGATGGGCATCGCCAACCTCGCCATGTGCACCGGCAACATCGGCCGCGAGGGCGTGGGCGTGAATCCGCTGCGCGGGCAGAACAACGTGCAGGGCTCGTGCGATATCGGCTCGTTCCCGCACGAGTTGCCGGGCTACCGCCACGTGTCGGACTCGACCACGCGCGGCCAGTTCGAGGCCGCCTGGAACGTGGAGATCAACCCCGAGCCGGGCCTGCGCATCCCCAACATGTTCGAGGCCGCGCTGTCGGGCAGCTTCAAGGGCCTGTACTGCCAGGGCGAGGACATCGTGCAGTCCGACCCCAACACGCAGCACGTGGCCGCGGCGCTGTCGGCGATGGAGTGTATCGTGGTGCAGGACATCTTCCTCAACGAGACCGCCAAGTACGCGCACGTGTTCCTGCCCGGCTCGTCGTTCCTGGAAAAGGACGGCACCTTCACCAACGCCGAGCGCCGCATCTCGCGCGTGCGCAAGGTGATGCCGCCCAAGGCGCGCTACGCCGACTGGGAAGCCACCGTGCTGCTGTCCAACGCGCTGGGCTACCCGATGGCGTACACGCATCCGTCGCAGATCATGGACGAGATCGCGCGCCTCACGCCGACCTTCCGCGGCGTGAGCTACGCGCGCCTCGAAGAGCTCGGCAGCATCCAGTGGCCGTGCAACGACGACGCGCCGGAAGGCACGCCCACCATGCACATCGGCAGCTTCGTGCGCGGCAAGGGCAAGTTCATCATCACGCGCTACGTGCCCACCGCCGAGCGTGTCAACCGCGCCTTCCCGCTGATCCTCACCACCGGGCGCATTCTCTCGCAGTACAACGTGGGCGCGCAGACGCGCCGCACCGAGAACGTGATGTGGCACGACGAGGACCGCCTCGAGATCCATCCGCACGACGCCGAGGAGCGCGGCATCAAGGACGGCGACTGGGTCGGCGTGCAGAGCCGCGCCGGCGAGACCGTGCTGCGCGCCATCGTCAGCGAGCGCATGCAGCCGGGCGTGGTCTACACCACTTTCCACTTCCCGGAATCGGGCGCCAACGTGATCACCACCGACAACTCGGACTGGGCCACCAACTGCCCCGAGTACAAGGTCACCGCGGTGCAGGTCACGCCGGTGGCGCAGCCGTCCGAGTGGCAGCGCCAGTACCGCGACTTCAATGCGCAGCAGCTGCGCCTGCTGCAGGCCGCCAGCGCGGAGGCACGCCCGGCATGAGCGCGATCCGCACCGGCGCGGGGTGGCCGGCGGGCGACGCCGGGCCGCCCACCCACAGCACCTTCGAGGTCGGGCGCAGCCGCCACGGCCAGGTGGCGCTGGAGGCCGACGAACTGGCCGAGGAAGTGCCGGTCGCGCTGGAGTACAACGGCATCTCGCATGCCGTGATGCTGGCGTCGCCGGCCGACCTGGAAGACTTCGCGCTCGGCTTCAGCCTGAGCGAGGGCCTGGTGGCGGGCCCGCGCGACGTCTACGAGATCGACACCGAGGCAGGCTGCGACGGCATCACGGTGCGCCTGCGCATCGCCGCCGAAGCGTTCGCGCTGTTCAAGGAACGGCGCCGCGCCATGACGGGCCGCACCGGCTGCGGCCTGTGCGGCACCGAATCGCTGCAGGAAGTCATGCGCGTGCCGGCGCCGGTGGCCAGCAGCGCCAGCTTCGGCGGCGCCGCGCTGTACGCGGCTTTCGCGCAATTGCAGACGCGCCAGGAACTGCTGCGCCACACCGGCTCGACCCACGCCGCGGCCTGGCTGCGCGCCGACGGCCAGGTCGGCCTGGTGCGCGAGGACGTGGGCCGCCACAACGCGCTCGACAAGCTGATCGGCGCGCTGGCGCGCGGCGGCGAGGACCGCGCGCGCGGCGCCGTGCTGGTGACCAGCCGCGCCAGCTATGAAATGGTGCTCAAGACCGCCAGCGCGGGCGTCGGCCTGCTGGCCGCCGTATCCGGCCCCACCGCGCTCGCGGTGCGGCTGGCGCAGCAGACCGGCGTGACGCTGGCCGGCTTCGTGCGCGCTGGCCGCCACGTGGTCTACACCCACCCCCAACGCCTGCAGGACAGGACGGAACAGGCATGAACACGGACAACCTCGTCAAGATGGCGAACCAGATCGGCACCTTCTTCTCGGCCATGCCGGACCGCGAAGAAGCGCTCACGGACATCGCCTCGCACATCAAGCGCTTCTGGGAGCCGCGCATGCGGCGCGCGCTGCTTGAACAGATCGACAGCGGCGCGGACACCGGGCTGGACGACATCGTGCGCCAGGCCGTGATGCGCCACCGCGGCCTGCTTGCCGTGACGCTGCGCCAGTCGGAACAGCAGCCCGAGCACCAGTGACCCGGTGACCCGGCGGCCGCTACGGCGGCCGCCTAGCCGCGCTTCCAGCGCTGCAGGATTTCCAGGATCGCCAGCGTGAACAAGGTGGCGATCACGGCCGTGGCATCGCGCCCCAGCCCCGCCGCCACCCCGATGGCGGCCACCATCCAGATGCTGGCCGCCGTGGTCAGCCCCTTGATGCTGCCCTCCTCGTTGAGCTTGATGATGGCGCCCGCGCCCAGGAAGCCGATGCCCGAGGCCAGCCCCTGCAGCACGCGGCTCATGTCCGCCAGCGGCACGCCCGCCTGCAGCGGTACCAGCACGAACAGCGCCGAGCCCAGCGACACCAGCATATGGGTGCGCAGGCCCGCCGCCTTGCCGGAAGTTTCCCGCTCGTAGCCGATCAGGCCCCCGAGGACCACCGCCACCGAGAGCCGGATCAGGATCCGCGTGGCCTCCTTGATGTCGGGCACGTCGGCGAATTCCGCGCGGAAGGTGCTGTAGATGTCGGTCCAGAGAGATTCCATTTTCTGCTGCCTGGCGGGCCGGGAGTCATTCCAGCCTAGCAGGCGCCGCGGGCGGGCGGGATCGGGGTTTGACTGACATCGCGGCTCGGCGGCGGCGGGTGCCGCAGCGCAAGCACCGACTTGCGCAATGGATCCGGGGGCCCGTGTGGCGCGCGCCATCACGACGACTGCCTGCCCGCGCGGATCTCCCGGCCTTTGCGGTCGACAAAGACGATGCCCCTGCCCATGCCGGCATAGCGGTAGTAGACCTCGGTGCGCGACCTGACCGGCGTGGTGTCGTAGCCGGACAGGTCGGCACCGGGCGCGCAGAGGCACTCGACCTCCTCGGGCCACTGGAACTGGCGGGCCTCCCGGGCCAGCCAGCGGTCGACCAGCGGGCCGGCGGCGAACCAGTACGCCCAGCGGCTCGGGGAGAGCCATTTGGGCAGCAGCCTCGTGCGCTCGGGCGGGAAGCCGCTGGGCTTGCGCGCGAGCCCCGACGCGACGGCTTCGGGATGCGGCTGGACGGCACCGAAACCATGCTCCATGTAGCGGCGGATGAATTCCAGGCGCTCTATGCAACTGCCGAAGGTGGCTGAGTCGGAGTCATCGAAATGGCCGCCGATCATGTAGGGGCGTTTCAGGAACAAGCGCTTGAAGGTGATCGGTTCCCTATGGGCCAGCTGGCCATAGGGGACGGGGAAGGTCAGTTGCAGTCCGTAGCCGGTGCCGAATTCGATGTAAGGCCGCACCTCGCGCCAAGGCAGATGCACGACGCGATTGTCATAAGTCGATGCGTGAACCAGTTGGGCCTGGCGATTGAATCGCACTCTTGAACCAGGTCCGCTGCCCATCCACAGGAAGAACCAGGTAAACAAACCGACGGGGATGCAGCCCAGGAATGCGAAAAATGCATCCAGGCCGCTCTTTATTTCTCCCGAAAGTGGAAGCACTATCAGTACCGTGAACAGAACAAAGTTGAATATGCCCGTCGCCAGGTACATGTAAAAATTGACTTCGCCCCGCATGTCGGGCTCCAGATAGCGCTCGTTGAACAAGGCGCTATCGGACAGATCATCGTTGGACCAGAGATCGCCGGGGTACATGGCGTAGCGGATATCCGGTAGCCGGCCGAAATCGCCGCGCTCGTCGAGCAGGGTGCATTGCCGCTCGAAATCCGCCTTGGGATCGGCAGGGGGAAAGGTGAGTTCCGGCGTTTCGTCGTTCTTCATAGCCAGTTGCTTTCCGTCAGGATGAAGTCGGGATCGGTAAAGCCGTTCGGCCGGTATTCCACTGCCGTCTTTCCAAGCACGGTGTCAGAGGTGATGGTCAGGTAGCCCACGCCGTCGACCAGCTTGATTTGTCCCGGGTCTTCGTGCGTGACCATGCGGCCGGCGGGATGCTTCAAGTCGGCAGCGTGCTGCTGCGTGGCCTTGTAATGGCTGATCTGCGGGCGCCAGCCCGGCAGGGCGACGGTGATGGTGCGTGCATCGGCGGGCAGCCCGGGGCCGTGGATGATCTGTCCCATGGGCGTGGTGGCGCCGAGCACCTTGAGCACGGCGATGTCGGTTTCGATATGTGGCTGCAGGAACAGGCGGTAGTACTCGCGTAGCTCTTCCACGTCGTCGGCGAAGGCCGGAACAGGCCTGGTGCTGAAATACGCGTTGTTCTTGCGGTTGCCCCAGCTACCGCGGGCGATCCACGTGGTGAGCCTGGCTTCGTCAGCCACGCGATCGTGCCAGGAGCGGCCGACCATGTAGATGGCTTCGGCTGCGAGCAGGAACCAGCCGATGGGGCCACTTCCGGCGCGAGCAACGGCGGCGGCGCCGCGCAGCGCAGCAAAGGGAGATGCCTGGATGTGTGCAAGCCTCTCTGCCATTGGCTTCAGCTTTCCTAGCAGTTGCAAGCCACCGACACCGGCGATAACAGCCTGCAGAGTTCCTGTTGCCGCACTAATTGCGGCGGTGTCCCCTTGTTCGGTCACAATTGCACCAACGATCCCATCCTTGATAACCATCACCGCCGCCGCCCCTGCCGCAATTCCGATCGCCCACCGCTCGAAACTCCTGGCGGTGACATCCAGCGCTTCGGCCACCTTGGTATCTCCACGCAGCCGCGCCTGATCGCGCAGCTTTTCGTAAGACGCGCGGCTCAGGCCAGCCTGCCCGGCGCCGATGCCCAGCAGCTTTCCGCCGGCATCGAGCGCATGGGCAAAAGTGAGGCCGTCTTCCTTGCCCAAGGCCTTGAATGCGGCGCCGGCGCTATAGGCGGAAGCGAACAGCGCCACGCCGCTCAGCCCGATCCTGGCGTTGTGCCAGAAGCGCAGGCGGCCGCCCAGTTTGCCGATGGCTCGCTGCTCGGCC
The DNA here is from genome assembly GCF_049059565.2 of Cupriavidus sp. 30B13. NCBI lineage: Bacteria > Pseudomonadati > Pseudomonadota > Betaproteobacteria > Burkholderiales > Burkholderiaceae > Cupriavidus > Cupriavidus sp. 30B13. The sequence continues at coordinate 1,055,992 of NZ_CP188223.1, forward strand.
GCCACGCCCTGGGTGTCATAGACGTCGATGAGCGTATGGGCGGCCTGCGCCGCCGTCTGGGGCCGGAAGCCGTTGATGCCGCGCTGTCCGGTCTGCTTGCGCAACCATTCTCCGACGCCGTCCAGCGGCATTTCGTTGAGCCGGGCTATTTCGCCATCGAGCACTTCCATGATGGGGCGGTAGACGCTGGTCCAGTAGGCATGCGGGGATTTCAACCTGCCCGCCGAGACGAGCGCGCCGATCATCAGGCTGAGTTGCTGGGAGGCGCCATCGGGCGGCAGCCTGCCCAGCAGTTCCTGCAAGGGCTTGAGCATCGGGTCGACGGCAAGGCGGCGCGCCTGTCCCGCCGCCTTGCCCACGTACTTGGCCATTTCAGGATGGCCCATGATGGCGTACCTGAGCAGGCCAGCGGGGCCGTCCGGTGTGACTTGCGCGGCGAGATGGTCATTGCCGGGCTTGCACTGGATCAGGCCGGGCAGCGTTTGCCCGACCAGGCAGCGCAGGTCCAGCGCGGCAGTGTCGTCGCTCGCATCGTGCGTTGCCACGATCAGGTCGAAGCGCGCCTTCTGCGCCTGGTACACCGACCACAGGTCCGTTGCGGCAACCGTGACCTGCCCGACGAACCGGTCGCGCTGCGCGGGGTGGTCCCTTTCGAAACGCAGGCGCTCGTCTTCCCTGGCAAATGCGAGTCGTCTGGCCCTGGCGGCCAGGCCGGCCTTGTAGGCGCGGTCGCGCGCGGCGTTGGCCGCGCCGCCGCCGACGCCGGGCGGCATGGCGCTGCCGACGGGATCGTCCTGCATTGTCTTCAGTTCGGCGTGGCGGGAGGCCTGCGCGCCAAGCTGATCGACCAGCCTGGACACACGCAGCTTGCGCCCGGCCTCGGCCGAGTAGCTGTTGAGTTCGTCCAGCCGCGCGTTGACGAGGAAGTTCAGTTCGCTGAGCATGCCGGCGAGGTCGTGCACGACCACGGCCAGCGGCACGATGTCCGTGCGCGGCATGCGTGCCACATACATGGCGTCGAGGATGGACTGGCATTCGCCGGCATCGGGCCGGGTCTCGCTCCAGGCGAAGACGCTGGGCTTGCCCTGCTCGCGGGGTTTCAACTCGTGCACCTGGGTCAGCCAGGCGGCATCGAACGCATGCCGCTGGCCCGCGCCCTGCGCGGCCTTGATGCAGGTGGCCAGCATCGAGCGCAGCCCGCCCTCGTCCTTCTCGATCTGCCACAGGGCGGCATGGGTGAGGATGGTATCGCTGACCAGCACGAAGACCGTGCAGTCCCTGGCGTCGTGCGGCGCCAGCAGGTAGCGCACGGCGCGAGATTCATCGACCCGCGCGGCGCGGCCGGGGGCATCGCCGTCGTAGTCGGCCTGGGTCCACCAGATGTGAGCGAACCGGATGTCGTCGGTGACCTGGTAGTGCCGGGTCCACATGCGCCCGTCCCGGAAGAAGCACAGGTAGACGTAGCAGCGCGGACGCAGGACCCGCAGGCCATAGCCTTTGCCGCCGGCCAGCGCGGGATAGTCGGCCAGGCTGAGCGAGGCGAGGCCTTCTCCGATGAACGGGGTTTCCTTCCCGGCCGCATCGAGAACCTTGCCGGCCACGCCGTAACGCAGCGGGTAGAGCGGGATACCGTGCTCGCACGGCGGCGGCGAGATAGCCTTGCCTACTCGCTTGGCGTTGGGGTGGGGAGGCTGCAATGCCCTGCGGCATCGCGCGGTGGCGGCGGTCATGTCGATGGTCCTTTTTCCGCGATGGGTGAGATCCGGTGCAGGCGCTCTTCCAGGGCATACAGGCGCTGCAGGCCGGCCATGTGTCGCTGCGTCAGGCCGGCGCGCAGTTCGGCGTCGGTCTCGAAGGGCGCTTGCGGATAGGCCAGGCGCAGCGCCATGTAGTGGCGCACGTCGCGCTCCAGGGTCAGCGCGAGTTTTTCCGCTTCATTGGCGAACGCCGTGAGCTGGCGACACAATTCCTGTTGGTTTGCGGGGTCGGCGAAGGCGTCGCGGAGCCGGGTGAAATGGCGGACGTTGTCGCGCATGAACCAGGCGTGGCTGGCACGGTCGAGCGCGGCCTCGTCTTCGTGCGTCAGGGCAACGTGGTGGCGAGGCGGCAGGGCTGGGGCGTGCGCGTCGGGGTTGTCGGCGCACAGCCATTGGCCGCCTTGTTCCTCTGGCGTGCGCCACACGAGGGTCAGGATCGGGCCCAGTGTCTCGGCCAGGCACGAGGCCGGCAGGCCCTCGCAGAGTTCTTCCAGCGTGCGCAGGGCGCCGAGGCTGTAGAAAAGAGGCAGCCCATCGGCCGCGATCAGCTGATGCAGTTGCCGCAGGTGGCCGAGCAAGCCGGCGTCATCGTCCCGGCTGAATAGCAGCAAGCCTGCCTGCCGGGGTGCCCAGTGCGCCAGAAAGTGTTTCAGCAGAGGCTCGTCCAGCGGCGCCAGCAGGGGCCCGTGGCGATAGCCGGGTGGCTGGTATTCGCGTTCCGTCTCGCGCCATATCCATTGATGATCGAAGCGCCCGGTGATGGCGCGGACTTCGGTTTCCAGGTCCGCATTTTCCGCGCCGTCGAGCCATAGCCAGCGGCGCGGCGTGTCCGGCATGTCGTGCCAGGCGGGTTCCTGCACGCCCCGCACTCGCCGGCGCGGCCAGCCGGCCAGCGTCTGGCTGCCGGTGCTCACGCCCGCTCCTCGTTCCGTGGCCGGGTGTCGCCGCGATCGCGCCCCCGGCGGTGCCGCATGCGGCAGGGCAGGCTGCGAGGCGCGGGTGCGGCGAATGGGAAGTCAGCATCGCCGCGGGCAGCGATGGCGAAGCGGGGATCGGATTGAAGTGGCATGGGAGACCTCCGTGCAATGCGGCGACATTGCATGTTGGTGGAGATCTCTTTACCTGGGTGTCGGAAGAATCCGCTTATCGATGGGGATGTTTCCCGGTGCCGAGGCGACATGCCGCAAGGCAACGCTTGCCTCGGTGCGCAGGCCGCGGCGCCGGTGGTCCTACTTCAGCCGCAGCGGCTCCAGCAGCGCCGCGTCGTACTGCCCGCGATCGATGCGGCCGAGCTCGAACATCCGCAGCAGGATATAAGCCTGCCGCTGGCGCGCGCGGCGCGGGTTGACCACCGGGTTGTTGGCCGACGGCGCCTTGGGCAGGCCGGCCAGCATCGCGCATTCGGCCAGCGTGAGCTCGCCCACGGGCTTGCCGAAGTAGGTCTCGGCGGCCTCGGCGAAGCCGTAGGCGCCCTGGCCGAGGTAGATCTTGTTCATGTACAGCTCGAGGATCTCGTCCTTGCTCAGCGCGTGCTCGATGCGGTAGGACAGCAGCACCTCGTACAGCTTGCGCGTATAGGTCTTCTGGCGCGACAGGAAGAAGTTGCGCGCCACCTGCATGGTGATGGTGGAGGCGCCCTGCGACAGTTCGTCCGACAGGTTGGCCACGCCGGCGCGGATCACGCCGACGTAGTCGATGCCGTCGTGCAGGTAGAAGCGCTCGTCCTCGATGGCGACCACCGCCTGCGTCAGCGCGGGCGGCAGCTGGCCGATGGGCACGTAGCCGGGCGACTGGCGGAACGCCGTGAGCGCGTCGAGCGAGGGGAGCTGGCGCTGGGCCACCAGCACGGCCAGCGTGCCCAGCAGGGCCGCGCCGAGCACCAGCAGCAGCGCCAGCCTGACGAAGTTTGACCAGAGACGTTTCATGGGCCGTATTGTGCCAGCACGCGGCGGCATTGCCGCCGCGTGCGCGGCCGGGCCCGCGCTTCATCCGGCCGGCATGGCCACGCCGAGCGCCGCCGCCAGCGTTTCGAGGTTGCGCCAGATGGCGGGGTTGACGTCGAGGTGGGTGGTGGCGAGCGCGCGGTTGGCGGCCTCGAACTCGCCGGGGTAGTGCACGCCGTCGAAGCCCGGTGCCGGCGGCGTGGCGTGCAGGTAGGACAGGAAGGCTTCGACCTCGTTGCTCTGCCAGCTCAGGCCCAGGTCCAGCTCGGGGTTGACCAGCACCGCGAACATATTGTTGGTGGCCACGCCGCCGCGCGGGTTCTCGGGCTGGATGGTGCCGCCGCCGGACAGCACGCCCGCCAGCAGCTCGGCCACCACGCCGAGCGCGTAGCCCTTGTGGCCGCCGAACGGCAGCAGCGCGCCGGGGTGCTCGCCGAACATGGCCGAGGCGTCGGTGGTGGGGTTGCCGGCGGCGTCGATGATGCTGTTCTCGGGCGCGGGCTCGCCTTTCTCGGCCAGCACGCGCGCCTTGTTGATGGCGATGGCGCTGGTGGCGATGTCCACCACCAGCGGGGGGCGGCCGTTGGGCATGGGCCCGGCGAAGCACAGCGGATTGGTGGTCAGGCGCGCCACGCGCCCGCCGTAGGGCGCCACCACCGGCGCGCGGTTGATCACGTTGGTGAAGCTCAGCAGCACGTAGCGCTCGGCCGCCACCATTTCGCCGTAGTGGCCCATGCGGCCCAGGTGGTGGGAGTTGCGCAGCGTGACGATGCAATGGCCGTGGCGGCGCACGCGCCCGATGGCGTCGGCGATCACGGTCTTGCCCACGTGCTGGCCGAAGCCGCCGTGGCCGTCGAACACCAGCAGGCTGTCGCGGTCGAGCACGCACTCGGCGCGGCCTTCCGGGTTGACGTTGCCGCCGGCCAGCGAGCGCTGGTAGTTGGGCAGGATCGAGATGCCGTGGCTGGCGTAGCCGCAGCGGTCGGCCTCGACCAGGTGCTCGGCCACGTCGGCGGCGATGTCGGCGGGCACGCCTTGCGCGGCCAGCAGGTCGCGCGCCAGGCCGGTGGCGGCTTGCAGTGTGATCTTCATCGGGGGCGTCCTCTTGTGCGGATGCTTTCGTGCCGTTCGTGTCTGTCGCGGGTGTGCGTGCGCGCGGCTAGATCCAGCCCAGCCAGCGCCAGTAGGTGGCGGCGAACAGCAGCATCATGGCGTAGCCGATCACGGTGACGGGGATGCCGATGCGGGCGAACTGCCGCCCGTTGAAGGTGTCGGTGCCCAGGCACACCATGTTCTGCGGCGCGTTGATCGGCAGGATGAAGCCGAAGCTCACGGTGTAGCCGAGCAGCATGGTCAGGCCGATCTTGTTGATGTCGCCGGGCAGCGTCTGCAGCACCGAGATCAGGATCGGCAGCAGCGCCGCGGTCAGCGCGGTGGCGCTGGCAAAGCCCAGGTGGATCAGGATCAGGAAGGCCGCCAGGATGGCGAACACCAAGATCGGCCCCTCGGTGGCCAGGCCCGAATGGGTGACCACGAACTTGCCCAGCCACTGGCCGGCCTGCGTGGTGAGCAGCGCGGTGCCCAGGCTGATGCCCACGCCGAACACGATCAGCGTGCCCCACGGCGTGCGCTGCTGCATGGTCTTCCAGTCCATCACGCCGATGCGCGGCATCATCAGGATCACCAGCCCGACGAAGGTGACGGTGGCGGTGTCGAACTGATGCAGCTTGCCTTCGGTGGCCCAGAATAGCAGCAGGCCGACGGAAACCGCGGCCAGGCGCTTCTGCGGCCCGCTCATCGGGCCGAGGCCGGCCAGCTCGCGCTGCACGGCTTCCTTGCCGCCGGGAATGGCCTCGCTCTCGGCGGGCAGCAGGAAGCGCACCAGGAAATACAGCACCGCCGACATCGCGACGGCCCACGGCGCGCCGGCGATCAGCCACTGCAGCCAGGTAATGCGCTCGCCGAGCAGCTTGTCCATGAAGCCGATGGTCAGCAGGTTCTGCGCGGCGGCGGTCTGGATGCCGACGTTCCAGATGCTGGTGGCCTGCGCCACCGTGATCATGATGCCGGCGGCGATGTTCGACTTCCTGTCGACGCCGAAGGCCGCGATGACGCCCATCATGATCGGCACCACGCAGGCGCTGCGCGCGGTGGCGCTGGGCACCACCAGGCTCAGCGCGATGGTCACCGCGATGCTGCCGATCAGGATGCGCCGCGTGCTGGTGCCGATGGCCGACAGCGTGACCAGCGCGATGCGCCGGTCCAGCCCGGTGACGGTCATCGCCGCCGAGATGAACAGCGCGGCGGCGACCAGCGCCAGCGCGGTGTTGGAGAAGCCCGCCAGCGCCATGCCGAGCGCGCGCGAGGTGCCGTACTGCGTGGCCGGGTCCGCCACCGTGGGCGCGAAGCCAATCAGCGCGGCCATCAGCGAGGTGATCATGATGGCGCTGGTTTCGTACGACACCGCTTCGGTGATCCACACCACGATGGCGAAGGCGAGGATGGCCAGCATGCGGTGGCCGGCCACCGGCAGGTCCTCGGGCAACGGCAGCGCGAGGATGGCGATCAGCACCACCGCGGCTGCGTAGAGGCCCCACGGCGGCGGCTTTTTCGGCGCGGCCTGCGACGTGGTGGCGGCGGCGGCCGGTGGCGCGGCGGAGGAGGCCGCGGCGGATGTGGCGGCTGTGGCGGGTGTGGCAGACGCGGCGGCGGAAGACGCAGCGGCTGCGGCGGCAGCCGGGGCGGGCTGGGCCGGATTGCGCGGATCGGTCATCGCTTTCCCTTTCCTTGTCCAGTTGACGGCGGGTACGCACGGAAAGGGCGGGCGTCGCGCCCGGCGGGGACCGCCGCGTGCCGACGGGCATGGGTGCGGCGTCATGAGGGCGGCGTCGCCGCATCGGCCTTCCGTGAAGACCTGGCGGAGCGCGGCAGGGCTGTTGGCCCCGGCGCGGCGTTCAGCGTGGGAATTATCCTGCCGCGCCGCGGTGCCTGTCGAGGCCGCTCCGCAGCGACCATGACGCCGGTCAAGGCGTCTGCGCACGCGGGGATTTTCCGCGCGCGGCGCGCTGTCACACTGACTGACCGTGGCCCGGCAAGGGTTCGCGGGCGTTGCGCGTATGGCACCTCGGCGCGCCGCGCGCGTGGCCGCTGCCGCATGCGGTGATCTGAAAATATTGGAGCGCATGATGAAGATTTTAGTGAGGGGCCTGCGCGCGGGAGTCGACGCGGGCCATCTGCGTGAGGCCCTGGCCGCCTATGTGCGCGTCAGGGATGTCGAACTGATCCTCGATGGCGACGGCGCCCGTCCCTGGGCCTGGGTCGACCTGGATCTCGACGACGCCGATCCCATGAGCGTGTGGAAACTGGTGGCGCGGCTCGATCACCGTTATATTGCTGGCTGCCATACGCGCTGGCATGTGCCGGCGCACCGCGCGCGCTGAGGCGCGCGCATCAACCGGGACAGGAATCGATGCGGGAAACGGGTGCCGGCGAAACCGGCCAGGAGGAAGTGTCAGCAACGCCGCCAGCAACGCCGCAGGGCGCGGCACTGGCGCTCGACAACGTGGTCAACCTGCGCGACCTCGGCGGCCTTGCCACGCGCGACGGCCGCCGCGTGCGCGCCGGCAAGCTGTTCCGCAGCGGCAACCCGGCCTTTGCCAGCGTGGCCGACCTGGCGCGGCTGCGCGCGCTGCGGCTCGACATGGTGATCGACTTCCGCTCCTCGGGCGAGAAGTCGCCGCGGGAGCGCGCGTTCGGCGAAGCCTTCCGCTGGATCGCCACGCCGGTGCTGGAAGGCAGCATGTCGATGGCCGAGCTGATGCCGCGCATGCGCGGCGGCAGCCCCGCGCAGATGGAGGCCTTCATGCTGGAGGTCTACGGCGACTTCCCGCGCAAGTACCAGGCCGCCTTCGGCGGCTTCCTCAAGGCCGCGGAGGCGGGCGGCAACCTGCTGTACCACTGCACCGCGGGCAAGGACCGCACCGGCTTCGCCACGCTGTTGCTGCTGGCCGGGCTCGGCGTCGGCGAGCACGCCATCATGGCCAACTACCTGGAGTCCAACCACTGGAACCGGGACTTCAACGCGCAGATGAGCGCGCGCGCCGCCGAGGGCGGCGTCGATCCCGAGGTGATGCGGCCGCTGCTGGAGGTCAAGGCTGCCTACCTGGAGGCGTCGCTGCACGCCATCGGGCGCGACCATGGCGGCATGGAAGCGTATCTCGGCGGCGTGCTCGGGGTCGACGTGCAGCGCCTGCGCCAGGCTTATCTGGCGGCCTGAGCGCTGCCGCCGCGCGGGCTATGCGGCCTGGCCGCTGCGCCGCTCGCCGGCCGGTTCGCCGGCTTGTTCGCCGGCCTGCTCCTTGCGGGCGTTCTGCTGCTCCAGCATGATGCGCGCGGTATTCAGCGCGATCATCCCTTCCTCGTCGGTGGGCAGCACCAGCACCGGCACGCGGCTGTCGTCGCGGCTGATGCGCTGGCGGTTCTCGCCGTTGGCGCCGGCGTCCAGGCTGATGCCGAACAGCTCCGCCAGGCGCGCGCAGATGCGCTCGCGCACCGGCGGCGAATTGGCGCCGATGCCGGCGGTGAACACCAGCGCGTCGAGCCCGCCCAGCGTGGTGGCCAGCTTGCCGATTTCCTGCGCGGCGCGGTAGGCGTAGAAATCGATGGCCAGGCGCGCGCGCGGCGCATCGCTGGCCAGCAGCGCGCGCATGTCGCTGCTCACGCCGGACAGGCCCTTGAGCCCCGATTCCTGGTACAGCATGGCCTCGATGTCCGGCGTGGCCATGCCTTGCTGCGACAGCCACAGGACCGCGCCGGCGTCGATGGCGCCGCAGCGCGTGCCCATCGGCAGGCCGTCGAGCGCGGTCAGGCCCATGGTGGACTCGATGCTGCGGCCCGCGCGCATGGCGCACAGGCTGGCGCCGTTGCCGAGGTGGGCCACGATCACGCGGCCGGCGGCGAGGTCGGGCGCCACCTGCTGCAGCCGGCGCGCGATGTACTCGTAGGACAGGCCGTGGAAGCCGTAGCGGCGGATGCCCCGCTCGAAGTATTCGTAAGGCAGCGCCAGCAGCTGGGCCATCTGGTCGTGCCCGGCGTGGAACGCGGTGTCGAAGCAGGCCACCTGCAGCAGCGCGGGCGCCGCCTCGCGCACCGCGCGGATCGCGGTGAGGTTGTGCGGCTGGTGCAGCGGCGCCAGCGGCACCAGCGCCTCGAGCTTGGCGATCACCTCGTCGTCGATCTTCACCGCCGCGGCGTAGTCGGCGCCGCCGTGCACCACGCGGTGGCCGATCGCCACCGGCGGCGCGTCGCGCAGGCCGATGCTCAGCACCAGGCGGATCAGGCGGAAGGCGGCATCGTGGTCGGCCACCTGCGCGACCGGGAAGCGTTCGTCGGCGACCGCGCGGCCGTCGGCCATGCTGGCGGTCAGGCGCGGCGCGACGCCGATGCCCTCGATCTGGCCGTGCGCGCTGAGCACCGGGTTGATGTCGGTGTTGGCGTGCGCGGCCTCGGGCACGGTGTAGACCGAGACCTTGACGCTGGACGAGCCGGCATTGACGACGAGGATGGTGGGATGGATGGCGCTCACGCTGGCATGCCTCCTTGCGGCGACGGCGATGTGGGAATGGATGGCTTCAGACCGCGGCGGGCGCCTGCGCGACGCGGCGCGCATGCGCCACCAGCACGGCGATGGCGCAGCTGCCGATGCGCGCGCGCACGCTGTCGGCGCGGCTGGTGAGGATGATGGGCACGCGCGCGCCCAGCACGATGCCGGCGGCTTCGGCGCCGGCCAGGAAGGTGAGCTGCTTGGCCAGCATGTTGCCCGATTCCAGGTCCGGCACCAGCAGGATGTCGGGGTCGCCCGCCACCTCGGACACGATGCCCTTGGTGATGGCGGCCTCGCGGCTGATGGCGTTGTCGAAGGCCAGCGGGCCGTCGAGGATGCCGCCTTCGATCTGGCCGCGCCGGCTCATCATGCACAGCGCGGCGGCGTCGATGGTGGAGGGGATCTTGTCGGTCACCGTCTCCACCGCCGAGAGGATCGCCACCTTGGGGTTGTCGATGCCGAGCACGCGCAGCAGGTCGATCGCATTGCGGCAGATGTCGGCCTTGTCGTTGAGCGTGGGGAAGATGTTGACCGCGGCGTCGGTGATGAACAGCGGCTTGTGGTAGCTCGGCACGTCCATCGCGAACACGTGCGAGAGGCGGCGCGCGGTGCGCAGGCCGGTGGCCGAGGCGGTGACCTCGTGCATCAGTTCGTCGGTGTGCAGGCTGCCCTTCATCAGCAGCTCGGCCTCGCCGGCGCGCACGGCCTGCACCGCGCGCGCGGCGGCGGCGTGGCTGTGCGGCACGTCGATCAGCACGGCGTCGCCCAGCTCCAGCGCATTGGCCTGCGCCACCTGGCGGATGCGCGCCGCCGGCCCGATCAGCAGCGGCACGATCAGGCCGAGCTGCGCGGCCTGCAGCGCGCCGCCCAGCGAGGAGGCATCGCAGGGATGCGCCACCGCGGTGGGGATGGCGGCAAGGTCGCTGCAGCGGGCCAGCAGGACGGAGTACTTGTCGAGGGCGTGGTTCATCGGCGGCTCCAATCTCCAGTGCGTCGGGTCCGGACGGGGCGGCCCTGGTGTGTCCGGGGGCCGTCCGGGGTGTCCGGAGTGTCGATTCGGTGCGTCGGCCGGGGGCGCCGTCGCGCGGGAACATGCTGCGTCGCGCAAAAAGCAAGGCTCAGTATAGGGCATGTTTCCGGCGCAAAGATGACATGGCGCAACCTCCCGCAAGTGGCCCGGGGCGCCCCGGAATCTCTCCGCGAGTCTTTCGCGGGCGCGCTTGTCAAGGTCATGCGGCGCTGGTAGATTGGCCGTGCTGCAGGGCAGCAATCCGACGCGGGCGCAGGCCGGGAGACGGCCTGCGCGGGCCTGCGCGCGGCTGCCGCTGCCTCCAACGCCACACCGCAGGAGGACGCCGAGTGAACGCACGTGTACCCGTCACCCCGACCGCCGGAGCATCCGGGAATACCGAGGCCGGCATGTTGGCGCCGCCCCCCGCGTGGTCCTACGCGGTCGATGCCTGGCAGCGCGCCATTCTGCTGCTCGATATCCTGCGCGAGCGCGGCAACCAGACCTTCGAGCACGAGCGCGAGGGCATGCCGCCGGTGCTGGTGTTCGACCACGAGATCGTGGTCGACGGCCGCACGCTCGCGCAGCCCGCCAACTACGCGCTGCTGCGCGTGCTGCCGCCGCCGGTGGGATGCGTGCCCACCGACGAGACCAAGCGGCCTTTCGTGGTGATCGACCCGCGCGCCGGGCACGGCCCCGGCATCGGCGGCTTCAAGATCGACAGCGAGATCGGCATCGCGCTGCGGCGCGGCCATCCGTGCTACTTCGTCACCTTCTTCCCGGTGCCGTGCCCGGGCCAGACCATCGAGAGCGTGGCGCGCGCCGAGGCCGTGTTCCTGCAGACCGTGATCGAGCGCCACCCGCACGCGCAGGGCAAGCCCTTCGTGATCGGCAATTGCCAGGGCGGCTGGGCGCTGATGCTGCTGGCCGCCGCCGCGCCCGACCTGCCCGGCCCGCTGCTGCTGGCGGGCTCGCCGCTGTCGTACTGGGCCGGCGTGCGCGGGCGCAACCCGATGCGCTACAGCGGCGGGCTGCTGGGCGGCTCGTGGCTGGCCTCGCTGTTCGCCGACCTCGGCAACGGCCGCTTCGACGGCGCCTGGCTGGTGGAGAACTTCGAGCAGCTCAACCCGGCCAACACGCTGTGGAAGAAGCTCTACGACGTGTACGCCAGGGTCGACACCGAGCGCGAGCGCTTCCTCGAGTTCGAGCTGTGGTGGGGCGGCCACTTCCTGCTCAACCGCGCCGAGATCGACTGGATCGTGCAGAACCTGTTCGTCGGCAACCACCTCACCGCCGGCGAAGTGCGCAGCGCCGACGGCAACCTCGCGGTGGACCTGCGCAACGTGCGCTCGCCGATCGTGGTGTTCGCCTCCTGGGGCGACAACATCACGCCGCCGCAGCAGGCGCTGGACTGGATCCCCGATCTCTACGCCAGCGTCGACGAGATCGTCGCCAACGAGCAGGTCATCGTCTACTGCCTGCACGAGAAGGTCGGGCACCTCGGCATCTTCGTCTCGGCCGGCGTGGCCAACCGCGAGCACACCGAGCTGATTTCCGCGCTGGACCTGATCGACGTGCTGCCGCCCGGCCTGTACGAGGCGCGCATCGAGGACATCGCGCCGGGCACCTCGCACCTGGACCTGATCGACGGGCGCTACCTGATGCGCTTCGAGCGCCGCACCATCGACGATATCCTCGCGCTCGACGACGGCCGCGACGACGAGCACCCGTTCGAGGTGGTGCGGCGCGTGGCCGAGATCAACCAGCGCCTCTACGACACCTTCGCCTCGCCGCTGGTGCAGGCCATGTCCAACGAGCTGAGCGCGTATGCCATGCGGCAGCTCCATCCGGCCCGGCTCGAGCGCTCGCTGGCGTCCGACGCGAACCCGTGGATGGCGTGGATCGCCGCGCTCGCGCCGGCCGTGCGCGCGGCCCGCCGGCCGGTGGCGCAGGACAACCCGTTCCTCACGCTCGAGCGCGCCGCGTCCGACTACATCGTGCGCACGCTCGATGCGTGGCGCGACCAGCGCGACGCCTGCTACGAGCAGGTGTTCGAGGCGCTGTACCAATCGCCGTGGCTGTCGGCGCTGGTCGGCTTCGATCCCGGCGCGCACCGGCGCGGGCCGCCGCCGCAGAGCGCGGCGCTGCGCAGCGAGCTGGCCGCGCGGCGCATCCACGACGCCGAGCGCCAGATCGCGCAGGGCACGCCGCTCGACGCCTTCATGCGCATCGTGGCCTACGTCGCCGACGAGAATGCGTCCATCGAGGAGCGGCCCTTCAACCTGATGCGCAAGATGGCGCAGGAGCACCTCGCGCAGCAGCCCGACATCGCCGCCATCAAGGCCGCCGTCAAGCGCCAGAGCTTCATCGTCGCGCTCGATCCCGCGCGCGCCGTGGCCGCGCTGCCGCAGTTGCTGCCGGACGCCGCGCAGCGCCACGGCATCATGGTGGCCATGCACCGCATCCTCACCGTGGCCGGCCCGCTCGAAGGCGGGCGCCTGGCCCGCTACCGCGAGGTAGCGCGCATCCTGGGCACGGACCATACCGCGCGGCTGGAGGCGCCGCCTGCCGGCGCGGCGCCGGCCGCCGTGCCCGCGGTGCCCGAGGTGTCTGCCGTGCCCGAGTCGCCCGAGTCGCCCGATCGGGCGGCACCCGCCAAGCCAGGGGAGTGACAGCATGGTCCAGGTACCCAATCCCCCCTTGCTGGGCGCGCGCGTGCTGGTGGTCGGCGTGGCCAACGCGGAGTCCATCGCCTGGGGCTGCGCGCGCGCGTTCCGCGAGCTCGGCGCGGAGCTGGCGCTGACCTATCTCAACGACAAGGCCTATCCGCACGTGGCCCCGCTGGCCGAGGCGGTGGGCGCCACCATCGTGATGCCGCTCGACGTGGAAGACGGCGCGCAGGAGCAGGCCCTGTTCGAGCGCATCGCGCAGCAGTGGGGCAAGCTCGACGCGGTGGTGCACTCGGTGGCGTTCGCGCCCAGGGACGACCTGCAGGGCGGGCTGCTGAACTCTTCCGCGGCCGGCTTCGCGCGGGCCATGGACATCTCGTGCCATTCCTTCGTGCGCCTCGCGCGGCGCGCGGTGCCGCTGATGCCCGATGGCGGCAGCCTGTTCGCCATGAGCTACGAAGGCGCGGTCAGGGTGGTGCCGAACTACGACCTGATGGGCCCGGTCAAGGCCGCGCTCGAAGCTTCCTGCCGCTACCTGGCGCACGAGCTGGGCCCGCGCGGGATCCGCGTGCACGCGATCTCGCCGGGGCCGCTCAAGACCCGCGCCGCCTCCGGCCTGAAGGATTTCGACCGCCTGCTGGCGGACGCGGCCGGGCGCGCGCCGCTGGGCGAGCTGGTGGACATCATGGACGTCGGCTTCGCCACCGCCTACCTCGCCACGCCCTACGCGCGCCGCATTTCCGGCAATACGGTGTACGTGGACGGCGGCGTGCACATCATGGGCTAGGGTGCCGGCGCGCGCGCCGCGCGGCCGTTGCGGCGGCCTACAATGGTGGAAACAACGAAGGCCGCAGCCGCGCCGCGGGGCGTGCTCGGTCTCTACTCGGGAGCCACACATGAAGGTACTCATCCGGGGCTTGCACCGTGATGTGACCGAACCGATGCTGCGCGAAAAACTCGCGCCCTACGCGCCGGTGACCGCGGTGGAGATGGTGCGCGACGGCGACCCCGACCACCCGTGGGCCTGGGTGGACCTCGACGTCGATCCCTTCACCGCGTGGCGCCTGCTGCGCCAGCTCGACCGCCAGTACTTCGCCGGCAGCATGATGCGCTGGTATATCCCCGCCCACCAGGGCTAGGCCGCGCCGCGCGCGGATTGGCGCTAACATAGCCGGCTTGTGCCACTTTGCGGCGCCGCCACGCGGCGGCGCCTCTCCACTCATGCTGGAACTCGACGGCGCGATCTGGTTCCGCTCCGGCGGCCGCGACTGGGGCGGCCGCGAGCGCATCGCCCTGCTCGCGGCGATCGGCGAGCACGGCTCCATCACGGCCGCGGCCAAGGCCGTGGGCCTGAGCTACAAGGCCGCCTGGGACGCCATCGACGCGATGAACAACAGCGCCGGCGAGCCGCTGGTGGTGCGCGCCACCGGCGGCAAGGGCGGCGGCGGCACCGTGCTGACCGCGCGCGGCGAGCGCCTGATCCGCACCTACCGCGCGCTCGAACAGGAGCACCAGCGCTTCCTCGCCCACCTGGGCCGGCTGAGTGACCTTGCCGGGCCGGCGCAGCAAGACCTCGACCTGATCCGCCGCTTCATGGTCCGCACCAGCGCGCGCAACAGGCTGTTCGGCACCGTGGCCGCCATCCGCGCCGGCGCCGTCAACGACGAAGTCGCGCTGGCGCTGCCGGGCGGGCAGCAGGTGATCGCCAGCATCACCCATGAGAGCGTGGAGACGCTCGGGCTGGCGCCCGGCGTGGAGGCGTTCGCGCTGGTCAAGGCCTCGTCGGTGCTGCTCGGCGTGCCGGGTTCTGCTCCGGATTCCGCTCCGGATTCCGCTCTCGATGCCGGCGCCGGCCTGCGGCTGTCGGCGCGCAACCAGTTGCCCGGCAGCGTGGCGCGCGTGCTGCCCGGCGCGGTCAACACCGAGGTGGCGCTGGTGCTCGACGGCGGCGCCACCGTGGTGGCCGTCGTCACCCATGACAGCGTGGCGGCGCTGGGCCTGGCCGAAGGCAGCCGCGCGCTGGCCGTGTTCAAGGCATCGAGCGTGATCCTCGGCGCGCTGTAAGGCGCGCATGGGGCTGCGCCCGGCTGCGCTAGAATCCGGCCTTCGCGCCGGCGGCGTGGCGCGCGGCGCAAGCACAGGAAGATACGACATGCCCACCAACGTGGAAATCAAGGCCCGCATCGCCAGCGTCGAGGCGCTGGTCCCGCTGGTGGCCCCATTGGCCGATCATGGCCCGGAACGGATCGAGCAGGACGACACCTTCTTCGCCTGCGCCAACGGCCGCCTCAAGCTGCGCGCGTTTCCGTCCGGCGAAGGCCAGCTCATCTTCTACGCCCGCGCCGACCAGGCCGGG
Organism: Cupriavidus sp. 30B13; assembly: GCF_049059565.2. Lineage (NCBI taxonomy): Bacteria > Pseudomonadati > Pseudomonadota > Betaproteobacteria > Burkholderiales > Burkholderiaceae > Cupriavidus > Cupriavidus sp. 30B13. Next base: position 1,071,328 of record NZ_CP188223.1, read on the forward strand.
CCGAAGGAGAGCCACTACATCATCTCGCCCACCGCCGCGCCGGACTCCTTGCGCGCCGCGCTGGCCGCGGCGTGGGGCGAGGGCGGGCGCGTGCGCAAGACGCGCGTGCTCTACCTGGTGGGCCGCACGCGCGTGCACCTGGACCGGGTGGAAGGGCTGGGGGATTTCCTGGAGCTGGAAGTGGTGCTGGCCGACGGCGAAGCGCCCGGGGCGGGCGTGGCCGAGGCGCACGACCTGCTCGCCAGGCTCGGCGTGGCGCGCGGGCAACTGGTGGAAACCGCCTACGTGGACCTGCTGCGCGGATAGCCTAGATGCGCGCCGGGGCCGGCGCGTACACCTGCGGATGCCCCTTGACCGGCCCGCCGCCATGGATGCGGCCGTCGCGCACCTCCAGCACGTGGTCGCCCAGCGCCTCGACGTCCTCGGGGTCGTGCGAGATCACCAGCATCGGCACCTCCAGGCTGGCCTGCAGCGCCCGCAGCTCGTTGCGCATGCGCACGCGCAGCGCGGGGTCCAGCGCGGAGAACGGCTCGTCGAGCAGCACGATGTCGGGCTGCGCCACCAGCGCGCGCGCCAGCGCCGTGCGCTGCTTCTGCCCGCCCGAGATCTCGCCGGGATAGTTGCCGGTGATCGCGCCCAGGCCGAACGCGTCGATCCAGCGCTGCGCCTCCGGGTGCCGGGCCTTGCGGCCCGGGTTGCGCCAGCCGCGCGCGAGGCCGAAGGCGATGTTCTGCGCCACCGTCAGGTGAGGGAACAGCGCGTAGTCCTGGAACAGGTAGGCTACGCGGCGCTCCTGCGGGCGCACGTCGACGCCGCCCGCGCTGTCGAACAGCGTGCGCCCGTTGAGCACGATGCGGCCGCTGTCGGGCCGCAGCAGCCCGGCGATGGCGCGCAGCGTGAGGCTCTTGCCCGCGCCGGACGGCCCGAACAGGGCGATGCGCCGGCTCTCCGACTCGAAGCTGATGTCCAGCGCGAAGCGGCGGTCGTCGGTGCCGAGGTCCTTGCGGACCGTGACGTGCATGCTCATGGCCGCCTCATCCCAGGGTCTTGCGCGCTGCCGGCACCAGCCGGCCCGCCGCCACCAGCAGCACCACGCAGGTGACCGAGGTCACCAGCACCAGCAGGTTGGCAGTATTGTCGTCGCCGGCCTGCACCGCTTCGTAGATGGCCACCGACAGCGTCTGCGTGCGGCCCGGCAGGTTGCCGGCCACCATCAGCGTGGCGCCGAACTCGCCCAGCGCGCGCGCAAACGCCAGCAGCACGCCGGCGACGATGCCGCGCGCGGCCAGCGGCAGGGTGACGCGGAAGAAGATGCCGGCCTCCGGCGTGCCGAGCACGCGCGCGGCGTCCTCGTACTGGCTGTTCACGCCTTCGAAGGCGGCGCGCGCGGACTTGAGCACCAGCGGGAAGGCCACGATGGTGGAGGCCAGCACCGCGCCCTGCCAGGTGAAGACCAGCTCGATGCCGAGCTTGCCGAGCCATTCGCCGAGCACGCCGCGCCGGCCCACCAGCACCAGCAGGTAATAGCCCATCACGGTGGGCGGCAGCACCAGCGGCAGCGTGAGGATGGCGTCGACCAGGTCGCGCGCGCCGGAGCGCCATCGCGACAGCGCATAGGCCGCGGCCACGCCGAGCACGGCATTGATCAGCGTGGCCCAGCCCGCCACCTTGAGCGACAGCGCCAGCGGGACCCAGACGGATTGCAGGGAATTCATAAGGATGGCCGGCGCGCGCGAAGCGCCGGCGGCGGGAGGCGCCGGGTCCGCTTGCGCGGCCCGGCGGCCGCGGGATCAGGGCTTGAGGAAACCGTACTTGGCCAGCACGGCCTGGCCTTCGTCCGAGAGCACATAACCGACGAAGGCGGCGGCCTCGGCCGGCTGCCTGGCGATGGCGGTGACGGCGATGGGGTAGGTGACCGGCTGGCGCGTCGGCACGCGCAGCGCGACCTTGACCTTGTCCGGCATGATGGCCGCGTCGGTGGCGAACACGAAGCCGGCCTCGACCTCGCCGCGCGCCACGTAGTCCAGGCTCTGGCGCACGTTCTGCGCCATCACGCCCTTGGCCGACACCGCATCCCACACGCCGGCGGCTTCCAGCGCGCCCTTGGTGTAGCGGCCCACCGGCACCGAGGCCGGGTTGCCGAAGGCGATGCGCTTGAACTCGGGCCTGGTCAGGTCCTGCAGCTTGCTCACTTCCTGCTTGCTGTCGGCCGGCAGGATCAGCGCGAGCTGGTTGGCGGCGAAGTCGCGGCGCGTGGCGGGGTTGACCACGCGCGCGGCCTCGGCCTTGTTCATCGCGTCCTGGTCGGCCGAGGCGAACACGTCGGCCGGGGCGCCGTTGACGATCTGCTGCATCAGCACGTCCGAGGCGCCGAAGTTCAGGATCACCTTGGTCTGCGGGTGGGAGCGCTCGTAGGACTCGGCCAGTGCCTTGAAGGCGTTGGTCAGGCTGGCCGCGGCGGAGACCACCAGGTCGGCGCCGAAGGCGGCCGGCGCCGACAGCGCCAGCGTGGCGGACAGCAACAGGCCTGCCGCGAGCGAGGCGGTCCGGCGGACACCGCGCGATTGACGGGGCAGGGCGGGCGGGCAAGCGGAGATCGGTTGCATGGGCATGGGCTGGGCGAAGGTTGGGAAAGCGGGCGCCGGCAGGCCGGAAGGGGCGGGCCGCGCGGGCGTCGTCGCGGGCGTCGTGAATGCGCGATGAATGCGCAATATATGACGGTATATAACGCGGCGTCAATGGCACATCCGGCGGCGCCGGCGTCCCCGCGCGGGCGCCGGCGTCACGGGCGTGTCACCGCCGCGTCACCTTGCTGCCATCTGCGTTCATGACAATGGCCGCGACCTCAATGGCTGATGCGGATGGCGATGACGACGACGGCAGCGACGGCGGGAACGGCGGCAACGATGGCGGGCAGGGCGGCAGGCAGGACGGCGCGGCCGCTCCCCGCGGGCAGGGCTGGCGCCGCGCGCGTGGCCGCCCGCCACGACCAGCGCCGGCTGCTCGCCGCCGTGCTGGTGGCCGTGGCGGTGGCCGCCGGCTGCGTCGGCGGCGCCTCGGTGTGGCGCGAGCACGCGGCCGCGCGCCGCCTGCAACTGGCGCACTGGCAGGCGCTGGCGGGCGCGGACCGGCAGGCGCTGGCCGCGCTGCGCGGAGCCGCCCGCGAGGGCGAGGCGGCGGCCCAGGCCGCGCTGGGCGAGGCGCTGCTGGCCGGCAGCGACGACACGCTGCACGCCGAAGGCAGCCGCTGGCTGCGCCAGGCCGCCGAAGCCGGCGACGCGCGCGCGCATTTCCTGCTGGGCAAGGCCGCATTCTCAGGCAATGGCGACGGCAGCGGCGACGGCAGCGAGGCGGGCCACGGCGCCGCGCCCGATGCCGCCGCGGCCTGGCATCACTTCGAGCTCGCCGCGGCCTCCGGCGACAGCGGCGCCGCCTATTACCTCGGCCTGCTGTACCGCGGCGGCTACGGCCGCGCGCCCGATGCGGCTATCGCCGCGCGCTGGTTCGAGGTGGCCGCCGATGCCGGCATCGCCCCGGCCATGTTCATGCTGGCCAACGCCTACCGCGACGGCGCCGGCGTGGCGCGCAACGAGCGCCGCGCACTGGCCTGGTACGAGGAGGCGGCCCGGCGCGGGCATGCCGCCGCGGTCCGGGCGCTGGCCCGCCGCTAGGGCCCGGCCGCGCGGACGGCCCCAAAAAGATGCCGGCATGTGCCGGCATCGTGCCTTGCGCCGCGCGGTCCGCGCTCAGGCCGGCGGCGCGCCGTCCTTGAATGCGCTCTTGAGCATCTGGCGCAGTTCCGGCCCGTCCTCGTGCTGATGGACCTGCACCGCATGCTGCACGGCGACCTGGAGCAGCTCTTCCTCGCTGTCGGCGCTCAGGGCGACCGTGCACTTGGACTCGCTGGGGAATTCGCGGCAATCGATGTATTTGCGTCCCATGGGTGACTCCTGACGCGATGAGGGGTTGAATCGGCGGAGCTTGGCTGGTGCCCCGGTCGCGGCGCGCCGGCCGGTGCCGGCGGGAGCGTGCGAGTCCAGTATAGGGCGGGCCGTGCGAAAGCCCACCCCGGCGCGGGATACGCTATCCTCAAGCGCCTGTCCCACCGCATGCCGGCCGCGCGCCGCGCTGCCCAATCCGACACGCCAAGATGAAATCCATCTACCTAGCCGGTTTCGACGTCTTCCGCCCCGACGCCATCGCCCACGGCGAACATCTCAAGGCACTGTGCGCCCGGCATGGCTTCCTCGGGCTCTATCCGCTCGACAAGGCGGCGCCCGCCGGCCTGCCGGGCCCCGACACCGCCCGCTGGATCTACGAGGCCAATATCAACCTGCTGCGCCGCGCCGACCTGGTGATGGCCAATCTCGACGATTTCCGCGGGCCCGGCGAGCCGGATTCGGGGACGGTGTTCGAGGCGGGCTTCGCGGTGGCGCTGCAGAAACCGGTATGGGGCTACAGCGCCGACGCCGGCACCTTGCTCGAGCGGGTCGCCGTGGCCCGGGGCGAAGACGGCGCCATGCTGGATGCGCGCGGTTTCGTGGTGGAGGATTTCGGCCTGGGCAAGAACCTGATGCTGGCCTGCTCGGTGAAGCTGGTGGCCGGCGGCCCGGCCGAGTGCCTGGCGGCGATGGCGGAAGCCGAGCGGCGCCGCAGCTGCCGCGGCAACGGCGCGCAGTCCGAGGACTGAGCCGCGCCATGGCCCGGCCGCGCGCTCAGCGGCGCAGGGTGTCCATGCCGGCGGCGATGTCGTCCGCGGTGGCGGCCACGATCTGGCGGTAGGCCGCCACCACGCCGTCCACCGCGCCCGGCGCCGGCAGTTCGGCCTGGGTGCGCCCGGCGCTGACCTTGCCGTCGGGCAGGCGGCGCACGGTCCAGTTGATGGTGGCGCTGGCGCGCTCGCCCACGCTGGCCTCCAGGCGCACCACCTCGGTGGTGACGCGGTACACCGGCTCCACGCCGGACAGGCCCTGCTGGTAGGTGTCCACCGCGCCGAGCCGGGCCTGCAACTGCTGCGAGAGCGCATCGCGCAGCTCGTCGGGCAGCGGGGCGGACCAGCGCGCCAGGTCGAGCAGCCGCAGCTCGCCGTCCTGGCCGTTGCGCACCACCAGTTGCGCGCGGTTCAGGCGCTCGGGCACGCGCACCGGCGCCACTTCGATCCACAGCGGCTGCGGGCTGGCCGGCGGGGCCGCGGCGCCGGCGCCGTTGGCGGCGTTCGCCGTGCCCGCGGCGGCGCCGGCGAGCGTGTAATAGCGCGGGTCGGGCGAGGCGCAGCCGGCCAGCAGCGCGGCCGCGAGCGGCAGCGCCAGCAGGGCGGGCGTGATCAACTTGCGGGTCATCATGGGGTCTCCGGCTTGCCGCGCACCAGCGCTTCGGGGTGGCGTTCCAGGTAATCGGTCAGCGCGCGCAGGGACACCGCGGTGCGCGTGAGCTCCTGCAGCATGCGGCGCGTGTCCTGCTGCAGCGGCGCGTCGGACGCGAGCGTGCCGTTGGCGGCGTTGAGCGTCTTGCGCGCGTCCTGCAGCGCGGCCAGCACCTGCGGCGCCACGTCGCCGTTGAGCTGGCCGACCAGCTTGTCGGCGCTGGCGAGCATGGTGTTCAGGGAGGCCATCGAGGTGCGCAGGTCCTGGCCGATCTGGTCGAACGGCACCTTGCCGATCTTGTTGACGATGTCGCCCAGCTTGGCCTGCAGCTCGTCGAAGGTGCCGGGCGTGGTGGGCAGCTCGGGCATCGCGCCGTTGTATTCCACGTCGACGGGCGGCGCCTTGGGGAAGAAGTCGAGCGCCACGTAGAGCTGGCCGGTCAGCAGGTTGCCGGTGCGCAGCTGCGCGCGCATGCCGCGCTTGACCAGGGCCTGGACGATGGTGCGGGCGCGGTTGACGTCTTCCACGTCGCGCGGGCGGAAGCCCATGCGCGAGGGATAGAGCTCCACCACCACCGGCAGGCGGAAGGCCTTCTTGTCGCCCACGTATTCGATGCCGATCGAGCGCACCTGGCCCACCACCACGCCGCGGAAGTCCACCGGCGCGCCGGGCGAGAGCCCGCGCACCGACTGGTCGAAGTTGAGCACGGCCAGCGAGGGCACCAGTTCCTCGGGCTCCTTCATGGCCTCGGTCTGGTCGCTGGAGAGCAGGAACTGGGTGTTTTCCCCGGCTTGCGCCGTGACCTTGGAGTCGTCCGGCGCCTGGAAGGCCACGCCGCCCAGCAGCACCGTCACCAGCGATTGCGTGTTGAGCTTGAAGCCGCCGGCGTCGAGCTTGATGTCCACGCCGCTGGCGTGCCAGAAGCGGGTGTCGGGGGTGACCAGCTTGTCATACGGCTTGTTGACGAACACGCGCAGGGAGAGGTCGCGCCCGTTGGGCTCGAGCTGGTAGGCCACCACCTGGCCCACCTGCACGCGGCGGTAGTAGACCGGCGAGCCGATGTCGAGCGAGCCCAGGTCGGCCGCGCGCAGCACGAACTGCTTGCCGGAGGCATCGGTGGTGACCGCGGGCGGCACTTCCAGTCCGGTGAAGTCGCGTATGCGTTCCTCGGACTTGCCGGCGTCCACGCCGATGTAGGCGCCGGACAGCAGCGTCTCCAGCCCCGAGATGCCGCTCACCGCGAAGCGCGGGCGCACCACCCAGAAGCGCGTGTCCTTGGCGGAGAAGCTGACCGCGTCCTGGGTCAGGTCGATCTTCGCGATCACGTGCGAGCGGTCGGGCGCCAGGCGCACCGACTTGACCAGGCCGATGTCCACGTCCTTGTAGCGCACCGGCGTCTTGCCCGGCGTGAGCCCTTCGGCGGTGCGGAAGGTGACGGTGATCTCCGGGCCGCGCTCGGCGATGGTGTGGATCAGCAGCGACAGCCCGACCACGGCGGCGACGATGGGGATCAGCCATACCAGCGAAGGCAGCCAGCGCGCGCGCCGGCGGCGTGCCGGCGCGGGCGGTTGCTGCGGCGGGGAGGGGGGGGTGTCGTCAAGGTCGGGCATCGTTTGCATCCAGCGAATCCCACAGCAGGCGCGGGTCGAAACTGAGTGAGGCCAGCATGGTAAGCACCACCACGGAGCCGAAGGCCAGGGCCCCGGCCCCCGGGATGATGGTGGCGAGCGCGCCGGCGCGCACCAGCGAGGCCAGCAGCGCCACCACGAAGATATCGAGCATCGACCAGCGGCCGATCACCTCGACCAGGCCGTACAGCCTGGTCTGCTGGCGGATGCGCCAGCGCGAGCGGAAGTGCACGGACAGCAGCAGCAGGGTAAGGATGAACATCTTCAGCAGCGGCACCACGATGCTGGCGATCAGCACCACGATGGCCAGCAGGTTCGACCCGGACAGCCACAGGTAGACCACGCCGGAGAAGATCGTGTCGCGCTGCGTGCCGAGGATGGACTGCGTCACCATCACCGGCAGCAGGTTGGCGGGAATATAGAGGATGTAGGCCGCCAGCAGGAAGGCCCAGGTGCGCGCCAGGCTGTGCGGCTTGCGGTGATGCAGCGTGGCGCCGCAGCGCGGGCAGGGCTCGCCCTCCAGCGCGCGCGGGCTGAGCGCGTCGCAGGCGTGGCAGGACACCAGCCCCATCGAGGTGGCGGTGGGCACCTGCGGCAGCGGCTTGTCTTCGTCGTCGGCCAGCTCCGCCATCATGCCGGCGGCCATGCGGCGCGAGCGCGCCAGGGCGCTCTTGCCGTTGCCGCCGTTGCCGCCATTGTTGCCGTTGTTGGCGTTGTTGCCGCGGGGCGCGGGAGCGGGGTTCGGCGCGGCGCTCATCGCGGCTCCTCCTCCAGGTAATCCCACAGGTTGCGCGGATCGAACGACAGCATCGCCGCCAGCACCACCACCAGCGCGCCGAACGACCACAGCGCCACGCCCGGCAGCACCTGGGCCATGGTGGAGAGCTTCACCAGCGTGACCAGCACGCCGATCATGAACACCTCGATCATGCCCCACGGGCGCGTCTGCCGGATGCCGCGCACGATGCGCTCGAAGCCCGCCGGCATGCGGCGGCGCGCCATCGGCACCAGCAGGTACAGCATCATCAGCATCTCGGTGAGCGGGAACAGGATGGTGGTGGCGAACACCAGCATCGCCACCGGTTCCATGCGGTCGGCATAGAGCGCCTGCACCGCGCCCCACAGCGTGGTCTCGGTGCGCACGCCCTTGAGGTCCATCTCGACGATGGGATAGGCGTTGGAGACCGCGAACAGGATCAGCGCGGCCAGCACCAGCGGCAGCAGCCGCGCGTAGGCGCGCGTGCTTTCGCGGTAGAGCTGCCCGCCGCAGCGCAGGCACTGCGCGCGCTCGCCGGCGGCCAGGGGCTCGCGCCGGTAGACCGCGTCGCAGTATTCGCAGGCCACCAGCCCGGTCAGCGCGGCGGGGGCGGCGGGGGCGGGTTCGCCCGGGCGGGCGGCGTCGCGGCTCGCTTCGCTCATGCCTTGCCGGAGCCGGCCACGTCCTCGGCCGTGGCGATGGGTTTGCCCTGCGCCAGCGCGCGCGGCGGATCGGCCAGCTGCTGCGAGCCGATGGTCCAGTCGCGCAGCAGCGCGTAGGCCACCGCCAGCAGCGTCGGGCCGATGAACACGCCGAGGAAGCCGAAGGCCAGCGCGCCGCCGAACACGCCCAGCATGACCCAGATCAGCGGCATGTCGGTGCCCTTGCTGATCAGCAGCGGCTTGATGATGTTGTCCGCCATGCTGACCACGCCCACGCCCCACACCACCATGAAGATGGCCCAGCCCAGCGAGCCCGTGTGGTACAGCCACAGCGCCGCGGGAATCCACACCAGCGGCGGCCCCACCGGGATCACCGACAGGAAGAAGGTCACGAAGCCGAGGATGGCCGCGCCCGGCACGCCCGCGATCCAGAAGCCGATGCCGGCCAGCAGCGCCTGCACGAAGGCCGTGCCCAGCACGCCGTAGACCACGCCCTTGATGGTATTGCCGGCCAGCGCGAGCAGGTGGTCGGCGCGTTCGCCGGCGATGCGGCGCATGCCCGCGCGCAGCCAGGCCACGGCGAACTCGCCGCCGGTATAGAAGAAGAACGCCAGCACGATGGACAGCGCCAGCTGCCCGAGCCCGGCGCCGATCGACAGGCCCGCGCCCAGCACCGCGTGGCCGACCGGCGCGATCAGCTTGCGCAGGTTCGCCACCATGTCGGAGTCGGCGTGGATCACCTTGTCCCAGCTGGTCTGCAGGTAGTTGCCGACATACGGCAGGCCGGTCAGCCAGTCCGGCAGCGCCGGCAGGCCGTTGTCCACGAAACGGTCGACCAGGCCGGACAGCTGGTCGATGTGGGCCGAGAAGCTGGCGCCCGCGTAGACGAACGGCCCCAGCACGATCACGGCGGCCAGCAGCACGCAGATCATGGCCGCCAGGCTGCGCCGGTTGCCCAGCCAGCGCGACAGCACCGAATACGGGTACCAGGAACTGAAGGCGAGGATGGCGGCCCACAGCAGCGCCGTGGTGAACGGCGCCAGCACCAGCAGCGAGCCGCCGATCAGGACGACCAGCGCCAGGACGGCGGCAATTTTTTCGATCAGTTGGCTGGAGCTCATCGGGCGCATCTCCGGACATGCCGGCGTGACGGGAACGCCGACAATATATAGGAAAACATAGACCTTTCCGGACGATAGCGGGTGCGCCGGCGCGCGCGCGGGCAAAAAATGCTGCAGTGCGGGTGCCGCACCGCGGGGCCGGGCATGCCGCGCGGACCGGCGCCGGGCCGTCTCCCGCGGCGCTAGGCCTGCGCCGGCGGGCCCTGTTCCAGCAGCGCCGCGATCAGGTCGGACTGCGTGACGATGCCCACCAGCCGGCGCTGCGCGTCCACCACCGGCATTTCGTGCAGGCCGCCGTCGGAGAACGCGCGCGCCAGTTCCACCATCGGCTGGTCCGGCCGGGCGGTGGCCATGCCGGTGTGCATCAGGTCGCCCGCGCTGCCCGCGCGCGGCTGGCCGGCGGCGCCGGCGCGCGCGGCCAGCAGGTCGGCCAGGCCGAGCATGCCGACCAGGCGCTGCGCCTCGTCCACCACCGGCAGCGTGCGCAGGCCGTGGCGGTTGAGCAGCGCGCGCGCCTGCACGCCGCTGTGGCCCGGCTGCACCGTGACCACGTCGCGCGACATGATGTGCTCGCAGCGCACGTCGCCGAAGCGGCGCCGGTAGGCGCGCATCTGCGCGGCCACCAGGATGTCCTCCAGGTCGTCCTCCTCGATGTCGAGGAATTCGCCGCGCGCCTGCAGCACGGCGTCCAGGTCGGCGCGGTTGAAGCCCACGCGCGCGCTCGGCAGCGGATCGGCGGTGCGGTGCGGGTTGGCGTGCTCGGCCGGCCGGTGCGGATAGCGCCGGCGCAGCGCGTTGTTGAACAGCAGCGCCACCAGTAGCAGCAGCATCGAATTGAGCGCCACCGGGAATGCCGCGAAACCGAAGCCGAGCTTGGCCACGGCCGGCCCGCCGAACACCGCGGTGATCGCCACCGCGCCGCTGGGCGGATGCACGCAGTGCAGCTGGAACATGGCCACGATGGCCAGCGCCACCGCCACCGCGGCGGCCAGCCCGGGGTCGGGAATCCAGCGCGCGCAGGCCACCCCGATCAGCGCCGCCGCCAGGTTGCCGCCGATGATGGACCACGGCTGCGCCAGCGGGCTGGCCGGCACCGCGAACAGCAGCACCGCCGAGGCGCCCATCGGCGCGACGAACCACGGATTGACGCCACCCAGCATGCGGCGGCTGATCCACTCCGTGACCAGCAGGCCGAGCAGGGCGCCCAGGCAGCCCTTCAGGCGTTCGCGCCTGGCGCCGGCGATGGGCGCGGGCACGAACGCGCGCAGCCAGGCGCGCGCCCGCGCGGCAGTGGTTTCGTCAAGGCGTGAAGCCTGGGATGGGGGCATGGGGTTGGCCTGGTTCTGCGGTGTCAGGGGAGCGGGTGCGAGGCCGGGCAAACAGCGGGGCGGATGAAGGCGCCGCAGGCGCAGCATCGTCATCCTGGCCGCGCTGCTGCAACCTGCCGCTGCAAACCGGCCTGCAAATATATCATGACGTGATACATTTCGTTCTCGCGGCGCCGCCAGTTCATCTCCGTTATTCGCCGTTCTTCACCGTTGTCCTCATCATTCCGCCACTTCTGCCGCGCTCCGCGCGAGCCTTGACATGCACTTCGAAAAACGCGACTACACCGTCAACCGGCGCCTGCTGCTGCTCGCCGCGCTGGCGCCGGCGATCGGCGCGGTCAGCACCGCCGCGGCCGTGCTGCTGCTGAACCTGATCCGCCTGTTCACCAACCTGTTCTTCTACCAGAGCTTCTCGCTCGCGGAACGCTCGCCGGCGCAGCATGCGCCGGGCGCGTGGGCGATCCTGGTGCCGGTGGCGGGCGGCCTGCTGGTCGGGCTGATGGCGCGCTACGGCAGCGACAAGATCCGCGGCCACGGCATTCCCGAGGCCATCGAGGCGGTGCTGTTCGGCAAGAGCCGGATGTCGCCGCGCGTGGCGGTGCTCAAGCCCTTGTCCTCCGGCATCGTGATCGGCAGCGGCGGCCCGTTCGGCGCCGAGGGGCCGATCATCATGACCGGCGGCTCGATCGCTTCGCTGCTCGCGCAGTACCTGCGCCTGACCGCCGCCGAGCGCAAGACGCTGCTGGTGGCGGGCGCCTGCGCCGGCATGACGGCGATCTTCGGCACGCCGGTGGCGGCGGTGCTGCTGGCGGTGGAGCTGCTGCTGTTCGAGCTGCGCCCGCGCAGCCTGCTGCCGGTGGCGCTGGCCTGCGCCACGGCCGGTTTCCTGCGCCCGCTGGCATTCGGGCCCGGCCCGCTGTTTGCCCTGCAGACGCCGCCGCCGTCCGTTGCCGCGCTGGGCTCGTGCGTGCTCGCGGGCTTGCTGTGCGGCGCGCTCGGCGCCGTGCTGACGCTGGCCCTGTACCGCACCGAGGACCAGTTCTCCCGGCTCAAGCTGCACTGGATGTGGTGGCCGGCCATCGGCGGGCTGGTGGTGGGCATCGGCGGGTATTTCGAGCCGCGCGCGCTCGGCGTGGGCTACGACGTGATCGCCGACCTGCTGCACGACCGCCTGGCGCTCGACGCCGCGCTGGCGCTGCTGGCGGTCAAGGCCGTGATCTGGGTCGCCGCGCTCGGCTCGGGCACCTCCGGCGGGGTGCTGGCGCCGCTGCTGATGCTGGGCGCCGGGCTCGGCGCCGCGCTCGGCCCGGTCCTGCCCGGCGCTTCGCCCGAGCTGTGGGCGCTGGTGTGCATGGCGGGCGTGCTGGGCAGCGTGCTCGGCGCGCCGCTGACGGCCATCGTGTTCGCCTTCGGCCTGACCCACGACAGCGGCGCGCTGCTGCCGCTGCTGCTGACCACGGCCGTGGCGCACGGCTTCACCGTGCTGACCATGAAGCGCTCGATCATGACCGAGAAGATCGCGCGCCGCGGGCTGCATATCTATCGCGAATACGGTGTCGACCCGCTCGAGCGCCAGCACGTGGCGGACCTCATGACCACCGCTGTGGTGAGCGTGGACGGCGAGCAGGCCGTCGGCGCGCTGTGGCCGCGCTACTTCGGCGAGGACGCGCCGCACCGTGCCTATCCGGTGGTGTGCGGCGGACGCGTGGCCGGCATGCTGGAGCGCAATGCGCTGCGCGGGCGGGAAGGCGCGCCGGCGCGCGCGCGTGAACTGATGGCGCCGCTGCGCCCGGACCAGGTATTGCTGCCGGCGCAGACCGCGCGGGTGGCCGCCGGGCGCATGGCCGAGATGGGCGTGGGGCGCCTGCCGGTGGTGGCGGACGCAGCATCGATGCGCCTGGTCGGCGTGTTGTCGCTGCGCGACCTGCTGCGGCCGAGCGGACAGGTGCTGCACGAAGAGACGCAGCGCGAGCGGCTGCGCGGCGGCCGGCGCCGGCCGCCGGCCGTTACTTCCTAGCGATCCTGTCGGTCATGCTGTTGGCTGCCGCTCGTTGCGGCGGCCGATCCCGGCTTTCCCGGCTTTCCCGGCCTTCGCGGCCGGGGCTGCGGGCAATACGCGATGGTGTTTGCGGAGGCGCGGACTTCGTTGCTGGCCAACGGGGATCGGCGGCTCAGATCTCCGACCATTCGCGCAGCAGGTTGTGATAGTGATTGGTCAGCGTGAGGAGCTCTTCCGATTCCCCGCAACGGGCACGCAACGACTGGATGGCCTGGTCCAGCTCGAACAGCATGGTCCGCTTGCCGTCGTTGCGGATCATGCTCTGCATCCAGAGGAAGGAACACAGGCGGCTGCCGCGGGTCACCGGGGTGACGCAGTGCACGCTGGTGGACGGATACAGCACCATGTCGCCGGCCGGCAGCTTGACTTCGTGCACGCCGTACGTGTCGCGCACGGTCAGGTCGCCGCCGTCGTATTCCTCGGGCTCGCACAGGAACAGCGTGGCCGAGAGGTCGGTGCGCAGCCAGCCCGGACTCTGGTCGTGGGCGCGGACCGCGCCGTCGACGTGGAAGCCGTAGTGCTCGAGATTCTCGGCGTCATACCGGTTGAACAACGGCTGGGCGATCCGCAAAGGCAATGCCGCGGAAAAGAACAGGGCGTTCCTCTTCAGCGCCGCGGTGACGATGCCCGCCATTTCGATCGACGCCGGGGCATTCGCCGGCGCCTGGCGGTTGTTCTTCACCTTGGCGCCAGCCGTTCCGACCGTTGCGCGGCCGTCTACCCATTCGCTCGATTCCAGCCTGTCCCGCAGGCTCCGGACCTCTTCGGCATTCAGGACGCCGGGTATGTGGAGAAGCATGATGTCAACGCGTTGTATTGTTGCCCCGCCGGATGCGTGCCGCAACCGGCGGGGCGGCGGAGCTTTCCGGCCGGTCAGAAGCTGATATTAGCCGTCAGCAGCGCAGTGCGCGATGCGCCGGGGAAATATCGATAGCCGCTCTTGTTGATGGACGCGACGTAGTCTTTGTCGAAGATGTTGTACACGTTCACCTGGAAGCTCAGGTTGCGCGACACGCGGTAGCTGGCCATCGCGTCGAACACCCAGTACGGGTCGGTGTGGTCCGGCGTGCCGACCGCGCCGTCCGTGCCGCGCTTGAGCCCGCTCAGGTAGCGCGCGCCGCCGCCGATGGTGAAGCCCAGCGGCAGCTTGTACGTGGTCCACAGGGAGAGAGCGTGCTTGGGCGTGTAGGAGAGCAGGTTGGAGCCGTCCTGCGAGACCGCGCTGCCCGCCGCGACGGTGGCGTTCTGCAGCGTGTAGCCGCCGATCACCGACCAGTTCGGCGTGATCTGCCCGGTGGCGCCCAGCTCGATGCCCTGCACGCGCTTCTTGCCGATCTGGCCGTAGGTGCCGTCGTCGAGCAACTGCACTTCGTTGGTGATGTCGGTGCGGAACAGCGCGGCCGAGGTGAGCAGCTTCTTGTCGAACAGTTCCCACTTGGTGCCGATCTCGGCCGTCCGCGCGCGCTGCGGCGAGAAGTCGATCCGGTTGGCGCTGTTGCCGCTGCCGCCCGCGGCCAGGGCGAAGTTCGCGCCGCCGGGCGGCTGCTGCGAAACCGCGTAGTTGGCGTAGACGTTGCCGCTGGGCGTCACGCGGTACAGCGCGCCCAGCTTCCAGTCGATCAGGTTGCCCGAGGTCTTGGCGTTGACCGTGGTCACGGGCGTGCCGGCGGCGACGCCGGCCGGGCAGGCCACCACGGTGCGGCCGGTGCCGCCGCAGGCGGTCGCGCTCGAATAGTGGGTGTTGTAGTGGTCCCAGCGCAGCCCGCCGTTGACCTGGATGCGGTCGGTCAGCTCGACCGTGTCGAACAGGTAGGCGGCAACGGTGTTGGTCGAGCCGCTGGAGTCGGCGCCGTTCCTGCCGTAGTTCGTGGCGAACAGGTCGCTGTTCGGGCTGTAGATGTTGACGTTGGGCAGCGTCGGCGAAGTGTGGCCGTACAGGGTCTGCTCTTCGTGCGTGAACTCGACGCCGGCGCTCAGGTCGTGCTTGAGGCCGCCGGTGGCGAACTTGCTGGTGATGTTGGTCTGGTTGGTCAGGATCTGGTTGATGCTGTCGCGCAGGTTGGGCGTGCGCGTCATGGTCCAGGTCGAGGGATCGGCGGGGTTGGGCGTCACGATGTTGGTCGCGGCGGCCATGAACGAGGTCAGCAGGTAATCCTGCTTGGTCTGCGCCCAGCGCGTGGTGTTGTGCAGCGTGGTGGTGTCGCTGAGGCGGTGGTCCACGCGGATCGTCGCCATGTCGGTGGTCGAGTCGTCGTGGTCGGACGCCGTGCCGTAGAAGTTGTGCGTGTCGACCTTGCCGCTCGTGTTCAGCAGCGACAGCGCGGCGCTGGGCGCCTGGTAGCCGGGCAGGCCGATGGTCGAGACGCCGCCGTCCGGAATGTTGTTCTGCTTGACGTGCATGTAGTCGATATACACCGTGGTCGGCGTATTCAGGCCGAAGGCCAGCGAAGGCGCGATGCCCCAGCGCTGGTTCTCGACTTCATTGCGGCCCGCGGAATCGGCCTTGTGTCCCATCAGGTTCAGGCGGAAGGCGGAGGTCTCGCCGATCGCGCGGTTCCAGTCGATGGTCGAGCGCGCGTAGCTGGACGTGCCCGCGCTGAGGCTGGCGTCGAAGCTGTTCTCCAGCGTGGGCTGCTTGGAGATCAGGTTGATCGAGCCGCTCGGCGCGCTGCGCCCGTAGTCCGATCCCGACGGTCCCTTGATGACCTCGACCTGCTGCGTGTTGAACATGTCGCGAAACGTCGTGTTGGTATCGCGAATGCCGTCGACGTAGATGCTGTTCGACGTGTCGATGCCGCGCATGTAGATCGCATCGCCCGTGCTGGTGCTACCGTTTTCCCCGGCGAAGAAGGTGCCCGCGCCAGGCACGTTGCGCAGCGCCTCGGTCAGGGTGGTCGCCTGCTGCTCCCTGATGACTTCCTGGTTGATGATGGTGACCGTCTGCGTCGTGTCCTTCAGCGGCTCGGTGAATTTCGGGGAGGCGAGGTTGTCGGTCTTGTAGGTGCCCGCAGTGGCGCTGACCCGCACCGGCGGCAAGGTGGCTTCCGCCGGTGCCGCGGATTGCGCGCTGGCGGCCAGGGGGTAACCCAGGGTCAGCCCGGTGGCGATGGTGGCGGCGGCGCCGGCGAGCGACGGATAGGCCAGCCTGGACTCGGAGGGCGAGGATTTTCGACTGCGGATGTAAGACATTGATTTTGTTGTGGATGGTCCATACCGAGGCAGGTATGGAGCGTCATAGGGGTCACCCGTTCCAGCACACGCGCGCAGGCGTGCTCTGCTGTGCTCATATGGCCCGGCCGCGGTGTGCCAATTCGCCGCGTGCTGCAGTTGCCGGCGCCATGTGATGACGGGAATGGTTGGACTTGGCGGATGGTTTCGGCGGCACCTCCCTTGCTGTAAGGATCCATTCGCGACCGGCTTCCGATCTCCCTGGGTGGCGAATGACGCTCTTAGTAAATGATAACCGTTATCATTTTAATCTCCGTGATGTCGCTTTTGCAATACAGACTTAAATAAATTGAACTTTGGCGCGGAAGGGGACTACATCGGGAGATATGAAAGAGGCCGTGCGGAAGCAGGCCAACGACCTGCGCGGCCATGCGGCGCGCAGGTCAGGAGAGGGGCGGCGCCTGAAGTTCGAGGCGCGCACGGGGCAAGCGGCGATGCCGTCCTTCGCCGTTGGGTGTGGAGACCAGGGGGTGCCGGCATCAGACCGCGCGGCGAGCCGGCTTGGATTCCCCGTTCAGAGCTTGTAGCTCGACAGCAGGATGCTGGTCTCGGTGGCGCCGATGCCGTCGATCAGGCGGATGCGGTCGAGCGTGCGGTCGAACGCCTCGAGCGTATCCGCGCGCAGTTCGGCGATGATGTCCCAGCGCCCGTTGGTGGTGTGCAGCGTCTGCACGTTGGGCTCGCCGCGCAGGGCCTGCAGCACCTGGCGGCCCTTGTTGCCTTCCACCGCGATGGTCATCCACGCGCGGATGCGGTGGGCTTCGGCTTCGGGCTTGAGGCGGACCGTGTAGCCCACGATCAGTCCCTCTTTTTCCAGCTTGTCGATGCGGTTCTGCACGGTCGCGCGCGACACGCGCAGGGCCTTGGCCAGCGCGGTAGCGGGCAGGCGCGCGTTGTCGCGCAGCAGGGCCAGAAGCTGGCGGTCGGTGTCGTCCATGGTGTTCCGGGGTGGCCTGGGGCGTACTTGGCTGGCACTGGCGATGCGCCAGCGGAAACTGTCGATATGCGAAGGATAGCAGGCGGTTTGCGCAATCTGCTGGCTTTTAGTTAGCGCTGCACTGCACCAGAATTCAGCCAGCGGATTTGCATTCAAACCCCCCGCAGCAACCACCGGAAAGGAGCCAGCGTGACCAACCAGCCCACCATCCTGCTTGTCGACCCGACCCACTACGACGTGTCCTACAGCATCAACCCGTGGATGGACCCGGGCCTCTGGGCGCGCGATCCGCGCGGCATGCACCGGCACGCGGTGCGCTCGTTCGAGGCGCTCCATGCCGCCTTGCGGGCGTCGGGCTTCGCGGTGGAGACCGCGCCCGGCGCGGCGGGCCTGCCCGACATGGTGTTCCCGGCCAACGCGGCGGTGGTGCTGGACGGCCACGCGGTACTGGCGCGCTTCCGCCATCCCGAGCGCGCCGGCGAGGAAGCGCCGTTCGCGCGCATCTTCGAGGGCCTGCGCGAGCGCGGGCTGATCGACTCGGTCAGCCTGCTGCCCGAGGGCTGCTTCCAGGAAGGCGCCGGCGACTGCATCTGGGACGCGCTGCGCGGGCATTTCTGGGCCGGCTTCGGCCCGCGCTCGACACGCGCCGCGGCCGACGCGATGGCGAGCCGCTTCGGCCGCGAGGTGGTGGCGCTGGAGCTGGCCACCGAGCAGAGCTATCACCTCGACGTGTGCTTCTGCCCGCTGTCGGGCGGCGAGATCCTGTACTACCCGCCGGCCTTCACGCAGGAAGCGCTGCGCACGCTGCGCGAGCGCGTGCCGGCCAGCCAGCGCATCGAGGCGAGCGAGGACGACCTGCGCCACTTCAGCGTCAACGCGGTCAACCTGCACGACCAGATCGTGATGACCCGGACCACGCCGCACCTGCGCGCCGAGCTGGGCCAGCGCGGCTACCACCTGCGCGAGGTGGACCTGTCGCCGTTCATGCTGTCGGGCGGCGGCGCGTACTGCATGACGCTGCGGCTGGACCGCACCAGCGCGGCGGCGCAGGCCGCAGGCGCCGGGGCCGCGGCGCCGGCCGCCGCGGCCGCGTGAGCGCGGGCCGGGCGCGCACGCAACATAACGGGGAGAACACCATGAAAGAGATCGCCATGACCCGCTTCCTGGATGCCGGCGACGTGGCCGCGCTGGTGCGCGAGACCGGCGTCGCCAGCGCCATCGCGCAGATCGCCCATCACGTCCGCCAGGATTTCCTGCGCTGGGACGCGTTCGAGAAATCGGCGCGGCTGGCCTCGCATTCGCCCGGCGGCGTGATCGAGCTGATGCCGGCCAGCGACGGCGTGCACTACGCGTTCAAGTACGTCAACGGCCATCCGCGCAACGCGCTGGCGGCCATGCCGACGGTGATGGCTTTCGGCGTGCTGGCCGAGGTGGCGAGCGGCTTTCCGCTGCTGCTGGCCGACCTGACGCTGGCCACCGCGCTGCGCACCGCGGCCACCTCCGCGCTGGCCGCGCAGGCGATGGCGCGGCCCGGCGCCACGGTCATGGCGCTGATCGGCAACGGCGCGCAGGCGGAGTTCCAGGCGCTGGCCTTCCACGCCATGCTGGGCATCCGCGAGATCCGCGCCTACGACATCGACCCGGCCGCGACCGCGCGGCTCGCGCGCAACCTTGCCGCGGTGCCCGGGCTGCAGGTGGTGCCGGCGGAATCGGCGCGGGCCGCGCTGGACGGGGCCGGCATCGTCAGCACCGTGACCGCCGACAAGACGCGCGCGACCATCCTCACGCCGGAAATGGTGGCGCCGGGCGTGCACATCAACGCGGTGGGCGGCGACTGCCCGGGCAAGACCGAGCTGCACGCGGACATCCTGCGCGCGGCGCGCATCGTGGTGGAGTACGCGCCGCAGACGCGCGTCGAGGGCGAGATCCAGCAGTTGCCGGCGGACTGGCCGGTCACGGAGCTGTGGGAAGTGCTGGCCGGCCGCGCGCCGGGGCGCGGCGGCGCCGACGAGGTGACGGTGTTCGATTCGGTCGGCTTCGCGCTGGAGGACTACGCGGCGCTGCGCTGGCTCCATGCCGCGGCCCACGCGCGGCATCGCGGCAGCCACGTGGAGCTGGTGGCCACGCCGCCCGACCCGCGCGATCTCTATGGCTGGATGATGGCGGCGGCCGCGCCGCCGCAGCCGGCGCGGGCAATGGAGGCGGAACCGGCCTGAGCCGGCCCGCGCGGCGCGGCCAGAACGGCTGGCTCAGCCGGCCGCGCCGCGCGTCATCATCAGCTGGGCGCGCAGGAAGCCCTTGACCTCTTCGAGCGACGGCGTCTTGAGGAACACCATGATGCCCCAGTGCTGCAGCGCGTCCGCCACGCCGTCATAGGCCTGGCGGTTGGTGATCACGGCGAAGATGACGTTCTGGCGGGCGAAGAAGTTCTGCAGCTTCTCGATGGTGGCCGATTCGGCGTCGCTGAGCTCTTCCACGTAGTACAGCACCACGCGCGGGTGCGAGCTGACCGAGGTGATGATGGTATCCACCACGTCCTCCACCACCACGCTTTTCAGAGGCAGGCCCCACTTGCCCAGTTGCGCGTGGATGCGCTGGGCTTCCTGATGGTTGGGGTGGAACACCACGAGGTCGAGCTCGTGCACCGACGGCAGATCCTGGCCGACGCGCGTGGCCAGCAGCCGGTGCACCGTCTCCTTGTGTATGCGGCGATGCCCCCCGTTGGTCTTCCAGGCCCCGAGTTCGCCGCGCTCCACCATCTTCTGTACGGTGCCCAGCGAGACGTTGAGCAGTTTGGCGGCGGTACGCGTGCTGTAGTAAGGCTTTTCAGCCAGTTCTGAATCCAGTTTCATCCGTTCACCCGTTAACTAGAAAACTTCGCACTGCGGTCCGACTGGGGACAGGCAGTGACAGCGCGTGCCTCCCGCGCTGGTTTGGATCCCGGCCGCGCAAAAAAGCGCGCAACGACGCAATGGCGTGCTGGCATCGCCGAGCCTCTTGCATGGCCTGCCCGATACCCTGGGCGCCGGAAGCGGAGGTGCTTCGCAGCCATGCAAGGGCGTGATCTTTGTCACGGATGCCTTCTTCTTCCAACGGAAGAATGCCGGTCTCCAATCATATGCGTTATCGAACATACATTGCCACCGGGGGGCGGCAAATATTTCGAAAACGCCTCGAACGCTCCCACTTCTGTCTTTAAACGCATATTGCCGCGTTTTGGCAGACACGCGACCCCGGGAATTTATCGCAAACAATGCAGACATCTGAAGCCGGGGCAACCCTGCGTCGCGCATGCCCTGCCATGGTGCGCAAGGCGGCGCCGGCCGCGCGCGCAGGATACCGCGCGCGCCGCGCGTGCGTTGCGCCTGCCCGCGCCGGCCTGGCCGGCCGCGGCAGGAATGAGAGGGTGGCGGCGCCGGCGGCTAGGCCTGCCCGGAGCCGGCGGTCTCGAGAACGGGCATCGAGGCCGGCATGGAGGCGGGCGTCGCGGTTGGCGTGGCGGCGGCCGGCAGCTTGGCAAGGTCGGCCCCGAGGCCGGACTCGCTGCCCGGAACGAGGTCTTGCGCGGCGGCGCCATCGGCGCTCGCGGCCGCGGCGGCGAGCGCCGTGAGTTCGTGGGTCTTGATGACGATGAAATATTCGTAGACCGACTGCAGGATGGCGTAGGTCAGCCCGGCGCGGCCGTCCAGGAAGCCGCGCTTGCCCAGGTAGAGCAGCAGGAACTTGGCCAGCGGGCGCATCGGGATGCGGTAGAACAGTTCTTTCTGGTGCGCGTGGCGGCGGTGGAAATCGCGCGCGAACAGGGCCTCGCGCAGGCTGAATTCCGCGTTGCCGCGCCGGTTGTCGATGGTCTGCTGGGCTTCCAGGGTGCTGTAGCTGTTATGGCGCGCGATCCACTGGCTCAGGCCCTTGCTGAACGGGAAGTGGTCGAGGTAGCCGGACAGGTCGCCGGCCGGGCCGTCGGGAATCGAGATGGGATTGACCAGCCGTTCGTAGCGCATGCGCTCGGGCCGGAACAGGCGCAGGTAGAACGGCGCGGTCTGCACATGGCGCAGCCAGGTGCCGAGGAAGAAGTCGCGCCGCTCCACGCGGAAGGCCACTTCCTCGCGCGCGCTGCGCGCGGCCGCCCGCACCTGCTCGGCCAGGGCCGGCGTCATGCGTTCGTCGGCGTCGATATAGAACACCCAGGGATGGCGGAAGGCGATGTTGCGCAGGCCCCAGTTCTGGTGGCTGGCCCAGTTGTCGAACGGCCGCTGGGTGACATGGGCGCCGAAGCGCCTGGCGATCTCCACCGTGGCATCGGTGCTCATGGAGTCGTAGACATGGATGTCGTCCGACCACGCCACGCTCTGCAGGCAGCCCGGCAGGTCCTGCTCCTCGTTGCGGGTGAGGATCAGCACCGAGACGCCGGGCGCGGCGCGCCCCTGCGTCAGGCCGGCGGGGCTGGTCGGGCTAGTCTGGGGCTGTGCCATGTCTTGTCCTCGTGCTGATGGGCCGGGCCGGAATGCCGGCGTAGACGGTCCAGGGGGTGCGCAGGCTCCGGGTCACCACGGAGCGCGGCGCGACCACCGCGCCCTCGGCCAGGGACACGCCCGGCGAGACGAAGGCTTCGGCGCAGATCCACACGTGCGAGGCCAGCACGATGGGATGCGCCACCAACTGGAAATTGGCGCTGTTGTAGTCGTGGCTGCCGGTGCACAGGTGCGCGCCCTGCGAGACCACGCAATACGCGCCGATCTCGATCGGCGCCATGTTGTAGAGGGTGACGCCGTCGGCCACGCCTGAGTGGCCGCCCACGCTGAGCTGCCACGGCGCCCAGATCTTCACGCCGGGGTAGATATGCACATGCGGCCCGAGGCGCGCGCCGAACAACCGCAGCAGCGCCGCGCGCCACGCGTGCAGCGGGCGCGGGCTGGGCCGGAACAGGCACAGCCAGACGCACTGCCAGAGCTGGCGCTGGAGCCGGTTGCCCAGGGTGAACGAGGCACCGGTGGTCGGGTCGTTGCCTTGCAGGATCATCGTCGTGGCGCCCGGTGCGATCGCGGCCCGCGCAGCTTGCCCGGCGGCGGCGAGGCTGCGCTGTCAATGGTTGGCGGCCGCGGTACGGGCCTGTACCGCGGTCGCCGGCCCCGGCCGACGGCCCGGGCTTTGTCCCGCACCGGCCGCGCCTGGCGCCGGGAGGACGCAAGGCGCGCGGGAAGGGGTGGAACCATGGTGGCGCGGCATGCGGCGCGCTTCGGTGCGGCACCTCACACAGCCTGCGCGGCGGCACGGCGTGGCGCACGCGGGGCGGGCCGATGCCGGGCCGGGCGCAAGCGCGGCAAAGGGAAAGTCCGGCGCGGGGAAAGAACGGCGCAGGCGACGACGTCGGCGCGGCGCAGGGGAAGGGCGCGCGCGGCGGCGCGCCGCGCGCTCAGAGCTTGTACTTCTTCACCTTGTCGAACAAGGTGGTCTTGGCAATGCCGAGCGCCTCGCTGGCGCGGCTCAGGTTGCCTTCGTGGCGGCGCAGGGCATCGGCCACCAGCGCGCGCTCGAACTGCTCCACGGCCTGCGCCAGCGGCAGCGCGGCCGGCGCGGCGGTGCCCTGGCCCGGGTTGCAGCCCAGCCCGAGCACGTGGCGCTCGGCCAGGTTGCGCAGCTCGCGCACGTTGCCGGGCCACTCGTAGGCCATCAGCGCGGCCATCTCGGCGCGGCTTGCCGGCAGCGCCTCGCGCTCGAAGCGCAGCGCGGCCTGCGCCACGAAGTGTTCGAACAGCGGCGGCACGTCGTCGCGCCGCTCGCGCAGCGGCGGCAGCTCCAGCGTGACCACGTTGAGCCGGTAGTAGAGGTCGGCGCGGAACTGGCCGGCTTCCGACAGTGCCTTGAGGTCGGCCTTGGTGGCCGCCACCACGCGCGTGTTGACCGGCACCGGGGTGTTGGAGCCGAGCCGTTCCACCACGCGTTCCTGCAGCACGCGCAGCAGCTTGATCTGCATCTGCATCGGCATGCTCTCGATCTCGTCGAGGAACAGCGTGCCGCCTTCGGCGTGCTCGATCTTGCCGATGCGCCGGCGCGCCGCGCCGGTGAAGGAGCCGGCCTCGTGGCCGAAGATCTCGCTCTCGAACAGCTGCTCGGGCAGCCCGCCGCAGTTGATCGGCACGAAATGCCGCGCGCGGCGCGCGCTGGCTTCGTGCAGGCAGCGCGCCACCAGTTCCTTGCCGGTGCCGGTCTCGCCGTGGATCAGCACGTTGGCGGCGGTGTCGGCCAGGTCGGCGATCAGGCGGCGCAGCCGCCCGATGGCGGGCGAGTGGCCGATCAGCCGGGCCTCGAGCTGGTCGCGCCCGGCCAGCTTGCGGCGCAGCTCCGCCACTTCCAGCACCAGGCTGCGCTGCTCCAGCGCGCGCCGCGCCACCTCCACCAGTTGCTCGGGCGAGAATGGCTTCTCGAGGAAGTCGTAGGCGCCGGCCTTCATGGCCTGGACCGCCAGCGCGACGTCGCCGTGCCCGGTCACCATCACCACCGGCAGCGCGCCGTCGCGCGCGCGGAGCTCGCGCAGCAGCGCCATGCCGTCCATGCCGGGCAGGCGGATGTCGCTGACCACCACGCCGGCGAAGTCCTCTCCGGCCTCGCGCAGCGCCGCCTCGGCGCTGCCGACCGCGCGCGTGGCGATGCCTTCGAGCCGCAGCGCCTGCTCGCAGCCCAGGCGCACGTCCGGGTCGTCCTCGACGATCAGTACGGTGAGCGGGCTAGTCGTCATGGCGGGTGTCCTTGCTGGCTTGCCCGCCGGCGTCCCGGCAGGCACCGAGGCCCGCCAGCGGCAGCACCAGCGTGAAGCAGGCGCCGCCGTCGGGGTGGTTGCTGGCGTCGATGCTGCCGCCGAACTCGTCCAGGATGCCGGCCGACAGCGTCAGGCCCAGCCCCAGGCCCTGGCCGGCCGGCTTGGTGGTGAAGAAGGGTTCGAACAGGCGCGCGAAGGCTTCCTCGGACAAGCCCGGGCCGTTGTCGCGGATAGTCAGGCGCAGCTTGTCGCCGGCCAGGTTGCCGCGGATCTCCAGCACCGGCGCCGCCGTGCCGGCCATCGCGTCGAGCGCGTTGCCGATCAGGTTGACCAGCACCTGCTCCAGGCGGTTGGGGTCGCACGCCAGCACCAGGCCGGGCTCGAGCAGGCGGCGCAGTGCCGGGCGCGTGGCCTGCAGGCGCGTGTCGAGCAGGAACAGCGCGTTGTCGAGCGCCTCGTCCAGCCGCGCGGTGCGTCCGCCCTGGCCGGGCTTGCGCGCGAACGACTTGAGCGCGCCGGTGATGCGGCCCATGCGCTCGACCAGGCCGATGATGGTGCCGAGGTTGGCCTGCGCGGTGGCGGTGTCGCCGCGCTCGAGGAATTTCTGCGCGTTGCCCGAGAGCGTGCGCAGCGCCGCCAGCGGCTGGTTCAGCTCGTGGGCGATGCCGGTGGACATCTGCCCCACGGCGGCCAGCTTGCCGGCCTGCAGCAGGCCGTCCTGGGCCTGGCGCAGGGTGGCCTCGGCGCGGATGCGCTCGGCCACCTCGGCATGCAGGTGCTGGTTGGCGGCCGACAGGTCGGCGGTGCGCTCGGCCACCTTGCGCTCCAGTTCGCTGTTGGCGGCTTCGAGCGCGGCGCGCGCGGCCAGCCGCTCGCCGGCAATGCGCCGGCGCACGTTCCAGGCCGCCGCCAGCAACAGCACGAAGGCCGTCAGCACGCCCGCCAGCGCGGCGGTGTTGAGCGCGGCCAGGCGCGCCTGCGATGTGTTGGTCAGCAGCGTGAGCCGCCAGTCGGTGCCGACCAGCTCGGCGTTCTGCGCCAGCATCGGCGGGCCGCGCCGCAGGCGCACCAGCGCATCGCTGTCGGACAGCTTGCGCACCGGCGCGAGCTCGAGCGGCGGCAGCGCGGCGCGGTTGTATTGCAGGTTTTGCTGCAGCCGCTCGCGCTGTTCCGGCGCCAGCGGCGCGAGCGCGGTGAGCTTGAGCGAGGGGTCCGAGGCCAGGATCACCACGCCGTTCTCGTCGGTCAGCAGCATCTGCGCGTCGGCGCCCTGCCAGCGGTTCTCGAGCGGCTCCAGGCCCACCTTGACCACCGCCACGCCGCCCGGCTTGTGGCGGTCGCCGAGCGGGGCGGAGAGGTAATAGCCGGGCTCGCTGCGCGTGGTGCCGACGCCGTAGAAGCGGCCCAGCTGGCCGTCGATGGCGTCGCGGAAGTAGGGGCGGAAGCTGAGGTCCTCGCCCATGTAGCTGTCGGGGCGCTGGTAGTTGCTGGCCGCGCGCACGCGGCCGCGCGCGTCGAGCACGAACACCGCGCGCGTGCCGGCGCGGGCGTTGAGCGCGGCCAGGTACTGGTTGGCCGCCTCGACCCGGGCCGGGTCGTCCGGGTGGGCCAGCAGCGCGGCGATCTTGTCGTCCAGCGACAGCAGGCTGGGCACGTAGTCGTAGCGGGCCAGCTCGCTCGACAGCGCCTGGCTGTACAGGCGCAGCTGCACCTGGCCGCGCTCGCCCTGGCGCGCCAGGGCGGCGTCGTAGCTGTAGCGGTAGCCCATCGCCCCGGCCAGCCCCACCAGCACCGCCAGCGCCAGCATGGCGAGCAGCGGCACCCACCGGCGCAGGCTGGCGGCGCGGCCGTGGCGGGGAGGGGCATCCTGCGTGGCGTCGTGCAGGTTGCCGGGCGGAGTGGCATGCGAGCGGAACGGGCCGGTCATGGAGCGGAAGCGGGCAAGGAAGGCTGGAGGCTGCGGGTGGCTGATGGGGTGCCGGGGTGGCGTCGTCGGGAAAAAATGTGCCGCCGGCCTGGCATCGCGAGGGCGCCGCCCGCGGCAACCCCGTCTTTTACCACAACGCGCGCAGGCGCCCGCAAAACGAAAAGGGCCCGGCTGCCTGATCGGCAGCCGGGCCCTGGCGCGCTGGCGGTATTACTTGCCGGCCAGGACCTGAACGGGTGTCAGGCCGCGGTTGCCGTCGTCGGCGGGGTCGTCCGCTTCTTCGGGCACCGGCGCGCCGATGGCGTCCTCGCTTTTGGCGACGACGGTGGTGGCAATGGCGTTGCCAAGCACGTTGGTGACGGTGCGGCCCATGTCGAGCACATGGTCGATGCCCAGCACCAGCAGGATGCCCGCCTCGGGCAGGCCGAACATCGGCAGCACGGCGGCCACCACCACCAGCGAGGCGCGCGGCACGCCGGCGATGCCCTTGCTGGTGACCAGCAGCACCAGCAGCATGGTGACCTGCTGCGCGAGCGAGAGGTGGATGCCATACACCTGCGCCACGAACAGCGCCGCGAACGAGGTGTACATGATGGAGCCGTCGAGGTTGAACGAATAGCCCAGCGGCAGCACGAAGCCGGTGATGCGCTCCTTGACGCCGAAGCGGCCGAGCTGCTCGATCACCTTGGGGTAGGCCGACTCGCTGCTGGCGGTGGCGAAGCCGATCATCAGCGGCGCGCGCACCAGCTTGAGCAGGCGGAACACGTCGCGGCCCAGGAAGAAGTAGCCCCCGGCGATCAGCGCCACCCACAGCAGCGCCAGCGACAGGTAGACGCTGCCCAGCAGCTTGGCGTAGACCACCAGCACGCCCAGGCCCTCGGCGGTGATGACCGCGGCGATGGCGCCGAACACGCCCACCGGCGCGAATGCCATCACATAGTTGGTGACCTTGAGCATCACGTGGCCGAGGCCGTCGATGGCCGCCAGCACCGGCTTGCCCACGCCGTCCTTGACCGTGCCCAGCGCAAAGCCGAAGAACAGCGAGAACACCACGATCTGCAGGATCTCGTTGGTGGCCATGGCCTCGACGAAGCTCCTGGGGAACATGTGCGCGATGAAGTCGCGCAGGTTCAGCGCCCCGGTCTTCAGGTTGGAGGCGGCGTCCGCCGGCGGCAGCGCCAGGTTCATGCCCTGGCCCGGCTGCAGCAGGTTGGCCATCAGCAGGCCCAGCAGCAGCGAGGTGATCGAGGCGGCAATGAACCACGCCATCGCCTTCAGGCCGATGCGGCCCACGGCGCGGCCATCGCCCATGCCGGCAATGCCGCTGACCAGCGTGGCGAACACCAGCGGCCCGATGATCATCTTGATCATGCGCAGGAACACGTCGGTGAGGATGGACAGGTGGTCGGCGATGGACTTGGCGGCGGCAGCGTCCGGCGCCATGTTGTGGGCTGCCATGCCGGCCAGCACGCCGAGCAGCATCGCAATGAAAATCAGGGTGGGCAGTCGGTTCAGTTTCATCAGAGTCAGGCCGTGCGCCCGGCGGCTCTCGCCGGGCGGCTGTTTATGCGGGGACTGGCAGGCTTCGGCACGGCGCGCTGATCCCGGAGGCAGCGTCGCGCGGCCGGAGCCGGGAACGTCAGCGAAGCAGGGATGGCAAGGCGGGGTCTGTCATTGTTTCCTCCGTTGTTTTGTCGGTGCCGGTGGCATTCGGGGGGCCATCCGGTCACCTTGTGGCGCCGCCAGGGCGCGGGCCTATATCGCAGGAGGTATGCCAGGGAGAAAGAAGCGGGATATTTTTCTAAGTACTTGAAAAATAACGAAAAATCGATGTGCTTATTTAGGCAGGGTTCGGATTTCCGTGTGGGCGCAGGAATTTGATGTTCGGAAATCCGAACGTTTTTCTTGCCGGACGGCATACGAACGACGGCCCGATGACCCGGTCCACCACGCCCACCACGAAACCAAGAGGGTGCTACGTCGTGGTGGTCCGAGCCGGTAACGGCAGATGGCAGAACAAGCAGTGCGCCCGCCATCATAGGTCCGACCCCGAGACCAACACCGCCAGCAAGACCGTGGCGAGTCGAACCGGTAACGGCAGGATGCCAGCAGAACCACAGTCCCCACCACGAAACCACCAACAATCAGAAACCCGACGTTTCTGCCCCTGCCGGCCAGGCAGTCCGCTTTCTTTGCCTACTTTCTTTTCGGAAAAAAGAAAGTAGGTCGCTCCGGAGGAGCGAAAGCCTTTGACTTTGAAGTTGACTTGAAGCCGTTTGAAGCCGAACCGACCAAGCCCATCCCTCACTCCACCCTCTGCGTCCCGCACCGCTCCAGAAAATCCTCCAGCGGCACCGGCCGCCCGATCACATAACCCTGCGCGTAGTCCACGCCGATCGCGCGCAGCGTGTGCAGGGTCTGTTCGTCTTCCACCGATTCCGCCACCGTGCGGATGCCGAGCCGGTGCCCGATGTCGTTGATCGAGCTGACGATCTCGCGGTCGACCGCGCTGGCGGCCAGATGGCGGATGAAGCTGCCGTCGATCTTGAGGTAGTCCACCGGGAACTGCTTGAGGTACGAGAACGACGACAGGCCCGCGCCGAAGTCGTCCAGCGCCACGGTGCAGCCGGCGCTGCGCATTTCGGCGACGAGGCGGTTGGCCGCGGCCATGTTGTTGATCAGCGCGGTCTCGGTGATCTCCAGCCGGATGCGGCTGGCCGGCAGCACCGACTCGTGCAGCTCGGCATGCAGGAAGGGCAGCAGGAAGGGCTCGCCCAGCGAGTTGGCCGACAGGTTGATGGCCACCGAGAGCCCCGGCACCGCGGCCAGGCGCGCGCCGAATTCGCGCAGCACGTGATGGATCACCCAGCGGTCCACGTGGCCCATCAGGTCGTAGCGCTCGGCGGCCGGGATGAAGGCGCCGGGCATGATCAGCTTGCCCTGCTCGTCCACCATGCGCACCAGGATCTCGATATGGAGGTCGGCCTCGCCGCCCGGCTGCAGCGCGCGGATCTCCTGCGCGAACAGGCGGAAGCGGTTGGCGTCCAGCGCCGAGTGGATGCCGGCGGCCACCTGCAGTTCCTGGTGGTGGCGCTGCGCGTCGCTTTCGTCGCGGCGGTACACGGAGACGCGGCTGCGGCCCGCCGCCTTGGCGGCGTAGCACGCCACGTCGGCGCGGCTCATCAGCTCGCCCACGGGCGGCGTCTCGCTGTCGATGGCGGTGATGCCGATGCTGGCGCCGACGTCGTAGACGCGCCCTTCCCACGGGAAGCGCTGGCCGCGGATGGCGTCGATGATCTTCTGGCAGACATGCTCGGCCTGGTCCACCGAGCAGTCCTTGAGCAGCAGCGCGAACTCGTCGCCGCCCAGGCGCGCCAGCACGTCGTCGGGGCGCACGTGGTGGCGGATCACGTGGCCGAGTTCGCGCAGCAGCACGTCGCCGGCGGCGTGGCCGGCGGTGTCGTTGACGATCTTGAAGCGGTCCAGGTCGATGAAGCACAGCGCGTGGTGCTGGTGCTGCAGGCGCGCCGCCTCGCAGGCTTCGCGCAGGCGCTTCTCGAACCAGATGCGGTTGGGCAGCCCGGTCAGCGCGTCGTGCGAGGCCGAGTGCGCCAGTTCGCGCTGCAGCGCGCGCGCGCTGGTGATGTCCTGGAACACCAGCACCGCGCCGATCACTTCGCCCGCGGCCGTGCGCACCGGCGCGGCCGAGTCCTGCACGTCGTGGCGGTCGCCGGTCAGGCTCTGCAGCACCGCGCCATCCTGCAGGTAGACCGGGCGCAAGGTCTGCAGGCACTGTTCCACCGGGCTGTGGATGGGTTCGTTGCTGTGTTCGTCGACGATGCGGAAGACGGTATCGAGCGGCTGGCCGGCGGCGGCCTGGATGGTCCAGCCGGTGAGCTGCTCGGCGATCGGATTCATGAAGGTCACCGCCATCGCCGCGTCGGTGCAGATCACCGCGTCGCCGATCGAGCGCAGCGTGATGCGCAGGCGCTCCTTCTCCTCGAACAGCGCTTCGGTCAGGCGGTGCTGCTCGGTGATGTCCCAGTTGGTGCCGATCATGCTCAGCGCGGTGCCGTCGTCGCGGCGCAGCACCATCGCCATGGCGCGGATGCGGCGCACTTCGCCGCCCGCGTGCTGGATGCGGTATTGGGTATCGAAGGCGCTCACGCCGCGCACCGCGGCGCGCATCTCGGCGCGCGCGCGCTCGACGTCGTCGGGATGCAGCATGCCGGTCCAGCGCTGGATGTCGGGGGCGCCGGCGGCCGGGTCGGTGCCGTGCAGCGCGTGCATGCGCGCATCCCAGGCGATCGCGCCGCTGGCGATGTCCCATTCCCAGATTCCCACGCCGCCCGCCTCCACCGCGAGCTGGATGCGGCGCGACAGCGCCTCGAGCTTCTCCTGCGCGGTCTTGCGCTCGTCGATGTTCTCCACCTGCGAGATGAAGTGCAGCGGCGCGCCGCTGTTTTCGTCGCGCACCAGCGAGACCGCCAGCAGCGCCCAGCGGTAGTGGCCGTCCTTGTGGCGGAAGCGCTTTTCGATGCGGTAGGCGTCGATCTCGCCGGCCAGCAGGCGCTCGACCTGCTGCATGTCGGGGCCCAGGTCGTCCGGGTGCGTGATGAGCGGGAAGGGCAGGTCGAACAGTTCGCTGGCCTCGTAGCCGAACAGTTCGCAGATGGCGCGGTTGACCTGCAGCCAGCGCCCGTCCAGGCCGACCAGCGCCATGCCGATGGCCGAGTGCTCCATGGCCTGGCGGAAGCGCCGCTCGCTGCCGCGCAGCTCGCTGCGGTCGCGCCGGTTCTGCTCCAGCAGGAACGCGATGCAGACCGGAAACAGCATGATGAGCGCGGTCGACAGTTGTATCGACTGCAGCGGGAACGGCTCGCCCGCGCCCTGGCCGAAGGCGGCCGCGGCCAGCCCCGCCAGGGTGGTGGCGCAGATCGCCAGCAGCGTGAGCAGCGCGGTGGCGAAGGGGTTGGTCAGCAGTGCCGCCAGCACCAGTGGCAGCGCCATCACCACGAACGGCTCGTTGCTCTTGTACAGCGCGGCCGTGCCCACCACCAGGCACAGCAACAGCAGCGCCGCGAAACGGCGGCGGCCGCCGGGGCCGAAGGTGTCGGCGGCGCGCTCGCGCGTGATCGACACCATCAGCGGCAGCAGCATCACCACGCCCATCGAGTCCGCCGTCCACCAGGTCCACCAGACCGCGCCGAAGCTGCTCTTGTAGGCGGCGGAGATGGTAGCCGCGCCGATGGTGGCGCCCACGGTGGGCCCCAGCGTGCTGGCCGCCCCGAGCGTCAGCCCGAAGCGCGCCAGCGGCCCGGGGCGGGTCAGCGTGGCGCCGGTGGTCATGGTGCGCACCAGCCAGCCGGAGAAGGCCATTTCCGCCACGTTGCCCACCGCCAGCGCCAGCGCGATGGCGAGGTGGTCGCCCATCGCCGCGTTGGCCGCCGCGCCCGCGGCCAGCATGCCGCCCAGCAGCGCCGGCGCGTCGCGGCGGGGCTGGTGCAGCAGCACGCCGAGGCCGAATGCGTTGGCCAGCCAGAGCATGGCCACATTGCCCGGAAAGCGCGACACCGCGAGGCCGGCCACGGCAAGCAGGAAGAAGCCGAGCGCGGCCAGCGCCACGCGCTGCCAGCGCGGCCAGGGGGTGGGCAATGAACGGACTTCCGGTTGTGGCGTCATGTCGCGTCAGCCTGCGGCTGCGATCTGGAATAGGGCAAAGGCAAGGCAATGGCCGCCGGGCTGACGCAGGTTGTACGCGCGGCCCAGCATAGTCGCCCAATATAACGGCCATATGGCGGCAGCACGAGACGAGAAAAATACATCCGCTGTTGCTGTTCGCACTAGCGCGCGCGGCCGATTTCATGTAGGCGCCCCTGGCCAGGGGCCCGCTTTCCGGCGCCGGGCGAGGCTTGCCGGGCCGCGCCGGCGCGCCCGTGCGGGCGCCGGGTGTCGTCCGATTCCTACAGTCGTTTCAGGCAATCCCCCGCTGAGGTGGGGTTTCCGGACAGATATCGTAAAGACGTTGGCCAGCGGGGCCGGTAGCCGGCCCGCGCGGGCCGGATGGCCGGCAGCGCCGCCCGTCCCTTCGACATCCGATCGACGATATGACTGATATGACTGGAAGGAGATCACCATGAAACGAGTCCTGATCCAAGGTGCCCTGGTGTTGAGCGCCGCCGCCTTCGGCCTGCCGGCCGTGGCGCAGCAAGCCCCGATCAACCAGGCCAATCCGAGCTCGCCGCCGGCGACCGAAGGGCAGAACCAGCCGGGCCACAACATGTCCAGCGGCCAGGGCGCCCGTCCCAAGAGCAGCAGCAACAGCAGCATGTCCCGCTCCGCCACGGACCCCAACAAGGGCCAGGAGCGCGCCCTGAAGCCGCGCCAGCAGGGCACCCCGCGCGCGCCGACCGCCGATGCGCCGTCCGGCCCGAAGGGCGACACGCCGGACCCGATCCCCAAGCAATAAGGCAATAAGGAATCCCCCGGCAATGCGGCCGCGGCGCCGGCCACATCGCCGGGCCAGGCCGTCCCGGCGGCCAGGCCGATGCGGGTCAATGCGGGGGTCGATGAAACGGGAGCCCGCGTCCGGCGCGCCGGCTGCGAGCGCAGGGAGGACCGCCGATCATGCTTGAACGCCCGGCGCCTGCCGCCACCGTTTCTGCCTCTGTCCCATCCTCTGCCGCCGAGAGCGGCGCCACGCCCGGCGCCGGACTTGCCGCCGCGGCCGCCCTGCATTATGTCGACGACCGCGCGCCGGGACTGACGCGCCGGCCATTGCGCAGCGGCTTCGCCTATTTCACCTGCGCCGGCGCCCGCGTGCGCGATGCGGCCACGCTGGCGCGCATCGCCGCGCTGGCGATCCCGCCCGCCTGGCGCGAGGTCTGGATCTGCGCCGACCCCGACGGCCACCTGCAGGCGACCGGCTTCGACGCGCGCGGCCGCAAGCAATACCGCTATCACCCCGGCTGGGAAGCCGTACGCGACACCGACAAGTACGCCCGCATGGCGGCCTTCGGCGCGGCCTTGCCGCGGCTGCGCGCGCGCATCGCGCGCGACCTGTGCCGCCACGGCATGCCGCGCGAGAAAGTGCTGGCGGCGGTGGTGCGCCTGCTCGACGCCACCCTGGTGCGCGTGGGCAACCGCCGCTACGCGCGCCAGAACCGCACCTTCGGCCTGACCACGCTGCGGCGCCGCCATGCGCAGGTCAGGGGCGCCCGCCTGCGCCTGCGCTTCACCGGCAAGAGCGGCATCGAGCACGACGTGTCGCTGGCGGACGCGCGCGTGGCGCGCATCGTGCGCGGCTGCGCCGACCTGCCGGGCCAGCACCTGTTCAAGTACCGCGACGCGGACGGCGAGGTGCGCGAAGTCGGCTCGGCCGACGTCAATGCCTACCTGCAGGAGATTCTCGGCGCGGAGTTCACCGCCAAGGACTTCCGCACCTGGGCCGGCAGCGTGCATGCGCTGGCCGCGCTGCGCAAGGCGCAGGCCGCGGGCGGCAACGAGAGCGAGAGCGCGCGCAAGAAGGCCGTGGCCGCCACCATCAGGGCCGTGGCGCAGCGCCTGCGCAATACCGTGGCGGTCTGCCGCAAATGCTACGTGCATCCCGCCGTGCTGGACGCCTTCATGGCCGAGCGGCTGGCGCCATGCACCGCCTGCCGCACCGCCGTCGCCCGCCTGCGCATGGACGAGGTGCGACTGCTGGCGCTGTTGCGCGCGCAGGATCGCGCGCAGGACTCGCCTGAGCCATGACGGCAGCCCCGCTCAGACCTTGTGGTTGACCTGCCCCGCCGGGCGCTCTATCGGCACGCCCAGGCGCGCATCTTCCACCTGCGGCGCCGGCTCCGGCGGCGCGGGCCGGCGCGCGCGCAGCCGGTTCTGCACGCCCAGCAGGCCCGGCGTGGCCGACGCGGCCATCTCGATGCGCTGCACGGTTTGCGCGTCTTCCACCTCGCCCTCCAATTCGACGCGGCGGTCCGCCACCCGCATCGTCACGCCCTGCGGAAACGCATCGCCGCAGGCGCGCGCGATTTCCGCATGCACCTGGCTGGCCAGCGCTGCGTCCTCTGCTGTCTCGGGCGGGCGGGCCTGCTCGCCTGCTTGCGGCGCGGCTTGCGCGCGGTCATCTCGGTCGGTCGGCATGTCGTGGCTCCGGTGGGCGCAGGGAACGACGCGCATAGGGCAGGCAACGCACGCAACTTCCGTTCCAAAGCCGGCCGGGCGCGGATGCGTTGTTTTGCCTGAGGCGCGGCAGTCCGCGGGCTCTTCCTTTACACGGTGTTGTAAAAAGCGCTGCGCCCGGCCGGCCTGCGCGCCCGCGCGGCCTGGCCGGGGCGGCTGGCACGCATGGTGCTGCTCGTTCTCATTGCCGCGAGACAATCACCGGAGCACGCCATGACGCACACCACGCAGCACCGGCCGGATCCGGCCACGCCGCGCCCGCACGATTCCCACCCGTCCCATCCCGGGCGCGAGCAGGGCAGCGAGCACGACCCGCGCGATCGTCCGGACAAGCCCGGCCGCGACCTGCCCGACGAAAACGGCGAGCCGCCCTCGGCCAGGCGCCCCGGCGATCCGGAGGCCAGCGAGCCGCCGGTGGAAGATTTCTGAGCACGCCTCGCGCGCCTGCCCGCGCGCGCCCCCGTCTGCCCCGTCCGCCCAGCGAGGGCCCGGGAACACACCAGGAACATCCATGAGCAAGCACAAGGGGCGCAGCCCGCGCCCGCGCACCGACAACACCGACATGGAGCGCAGCGAGGAGGCGCAGGCCGGGATCGAGTCGATCCCGAGCACGCTCGACCCGCGCCTCGATGCCGAGGCCGCCGATATCGAGAACGAACTGGACGAGAGCGCGCGCCAGTCGCACGAGCCGCCGCCGGACGAAGTGCCGGAGGAAGACATGGGCGAAGTGGAGCGCGCGGCCGAGAGCCTGCCGGCCGATACGCCGGTGGACCGCGCCGACCAGACCGACCAGCGCGAGGAACATCCCCCTAGCCGCCCCTGAGGTTTGCTGGCGCGTCAAATCGCGCGTCAGATCTCGCCCCGCATCTCGCCCCGGACCGCGAGCCAATCTGCCCCGCCAGCCGGGGCTTCGGCCGTTTGACCGCCCCGATCCCCGGGGCCTGCGTCAGGCGGAGCGCCGCCGGGAATCTCCCCGGCCATCCCGGCCATCCCGGCAAGCGGCCGCCGTCCGGAGGCTGAGCGCCGGCCGCCGGCAAAATCCGCCGCCCGGTGCGGCGTACGGCACGCCGGCGGCTTTTGCACTATTCTCAGAGGGCTTTGCGGCACACGCCCACCGGGCGGTGGCCGGTGCCGCCGGCCGGCCGCGCATCGCGCGGACCAGGGCAAACAGACCCAAGGAGTTTCCCCCCATGACCACCCTAGACATCAATGGCAAGCCATTGCAAGTCGACGTCGACCCGTCCACGCCGCTGCTGTGGGCGCTGCGGGACAATCTCGGCATGACCGGCACCAAGTTCGGCTGCGGCATCGCCTCGTGCGGCGCGTGCACGGTGCACGTGAACGGCCAGCCCACGCGCAGTTGCGTCACGCCGGTTTCCGCGGCGCAGGGCGTGCGCATCACCACCATCGAGGGCGTGGCCGGCGACAAGGTCGGCCGCGCGGTGCTCGATGCCTGGATCAGGCATGACGTGGCGCAATGCGGCTACTGCCAGAACGGCCAGGTGATGAGCGCGGCCGGACTGCTGCGCAACAAGAAGCATCCGACCGACGCCGACATCGACCAGGCCATGGCGGGCAACCTGTGCCGCTGCGGCACCTACCAGCGCATCCGCGCCGCCATCAAGGATGCGGCGCGCGCGCTGGCATAGGGAGACGATCGTGCGAATCCAGAATCTCGAAGCGCTGGCCGGCAACGGCTGGCGCACGGACGCCGCCGGCACCGTCGACGCCGCCGCTGAATCCCCGGCCACGCTCGGCCGCCGCAGTTTCCTCAAGCTCGCCGGGTTTGCCGGCGGCGGCCTGGCGCTGGGCGTGCTGCCGCTGCCCGCCGCGCTGGCGCAGGAGGGCGGCGCGCCCAAGGCGCCGCCCTCGCCGCCGCAGGCCTTCGTGCTGATCGCGCCGGACAACACGGTGACGGTGGCCGTGAACCGGCTCGAGTTCGGCCAGGGCGTGCACACCGCGCTGCCGATGGCGCTGGCCGAGGAACTCGACGTGGACTGGCGCAACGTGCGCGCCACGCTGGCGCCCGCCGGCGACGCCTACAAGGACCCCGCCTTCGGCATGCAGATGACGGGCGGCTCCTCCGCGCTCAACCATTCCTTCCAGCAATACCGCGAACTGGGCGCGCGCGCCCGCGCCATGCTGGTGGCCGCGGCGGCGCAGCAATGGCAGGTCGATCCCGCCAGTTGCCAGGTGGCGCTGGGCGTGGTCACATCCGGCAGCCACCGCGCCACCTACGGCGAGCTGGCGCAGGCGGCCATGGCGCTGCCGGTGCCGCAGCAGGTGGCGCTGAAGGATCCCGCGCAGTTCAGGATCATCGGCAAGCCCACGCCGCGCCTGGACGCGCGCGGCAAGCTCGAATCCACCACCGCGTTCGGCATCGACACCCGCCTCGAGGGCATGAAGGTGGCGCTGGTGGCGCGCCCGCCGCGCTTCGGCGGCAAGGTGAAATCGTTCAACGCCGACAAGGCGCGCGCGGTGAAGGGCGTGGCCAGCGTCATGCCGGTGCCGGTGGACCGCGGCGGCACCGGCGTGGCGGTGGTGGCCGACGGCTACTGGCCCGCCAGGCAGGCGCGCGACGCGCTCGAGATCGTGTGGGAGGACGCCGGCTCGAACGTCACCGCCAAGTCCTTGTTCGCCGACTACCGCAAGCTCGCCGCGCAGCCCGGCGCGGTGGCGGTGCCGGGCGACGTCGGCGCGCTGGCGGGCGCCGCGCGCACCATCGACGCGTACTACGAGTTTCCCTACCTCGCGCATGCGCCGATGGAGCCGCTGAACTGCACCATGCAGGCCGAGCTGTCCGGCAACGCGGTGCGCTCGGTCAAGGTCTGGGTCGGCTCGCAGTTCCAGACCGTGGACCAGGCCGCCGTGGCGCGCACGCTGGGGCTCAAGCCCGAGCAGGTCACGCTCAACACCATGATGGCCGGCGGCGGTTTCGGCCGGCGCGCGGTGCCCACCTCCGACTACCTGGTCGAGGCGGCCGGCGTGCTGCTGGCCTGGACCAAGAGCGGCCATGCCGAGCCGCTCAAGGTGATGTGGAGCCGCGAGGACGATATCCGCGGCGGCTACTACCGCCCGCTGCACCTGCATCATGCGCGCATCGGCACCGATGCCCGCGGACAAGTGCTGGCGTGGGACCACACCATCGTCGGCCAGTCTATCCTCAAGGGCACGCCGTTCGAGGCCTTCGCGGTCAAGGGCGGCGTCGACGGCACCATGGTCGAAGGCATTGCCGAGAACGACTACGGCTTTCCGCTGCGCCTGACCGCCCATCATCCGCAGGTGGACGTGCCGGTGCTGTGGTGGCGCTCGGTGGGCAACACGCACACCGCCTTCGTCAAGGAAACGCTGGTCGACGAGATCGCGGCGGGCGCGCGCCAGGACCCGGTGGCGTTCCGGCTCGCGCGCCTGGACGAGTCCAAACACGCGCGCCATCGCGCGGCGCTGCAGCTGGCGGTGCAGAAGTCCGGCTACGGCAAGCGGCGCCTGCCCAAGGGCCAGGCCTGGGGCGTGGCCGTGCACGAGTCGTTCGGCACCGTGGTGGCCTACGTGGCGGAGGTGTCGCTGGTGAAGAACGAACCGCGCGTGCACCGCGTCACGGCCGGCGTGCATGCCAACCGCGTGGTCAACCCGCTGTCGGCCGAGGCGCAGGTGCAGGGCGCGTGCATCTTCGGGCTGGCCGCGCTGCGGCCGGGCTTTGCCATCGAGATCGAGAACGGCGCGGTGAAGAACAGCAATTTCCCCGACTATCCGCCCGTGCGCATGCCCGATGCGCCGCCGGTGGACGTGTTCTTCGTGCCTTCGGAAGATCCGCCCACGGGCCTGGGCGAACCGGGCGTGCCGCCGATCGCCCCGGCGGTGGCCAACGCGCTGTTTACGCTCACCGGCAAGCGCCAGCGCCAGCTGCCGTTCGTGCTGGCGTGAGCGGCGCGCGCGGCCCGCTCAGCGCGCGCGGCCGTCGGCGGCCGCGCGCCAGGCCCGGGTGAAGCGCAGCAGATCGTCGGCGGAGGCATCGGTGACGGCGGCGTAGCGCATGCCGTCCGCCTCCCAGCGGGCCAGCTGATAGCCCTGGTGCGTTTCGACGGCGGGCGGCAGGGCGGCAGGGCCCGCCCTGGCCGCCTTTTCTTCGTCGGCCAGCGGCAGCACGAAAACATCGATGGGATGCTGGCTGTCGCGGTACACCAGCACCGCCACCGCGCGCCCATGCACGTAGTCGAGCCGCCCGCCGGCCAGCGGGAAACCTTGCGCGGCGAGGTCGCGCACCGGCGGCGCGTAATCCAGCCTGCCGTTGAACCACGGCTTGACGGTGTGGCGGTCCGACGAAGCCACGTCGATGGCATGGCCGGAGAGCAGCGCTCGCACATGGCTGCTGACCATCTCGCGCTCCACGGTCGGCCCGGCGGCATCGCGCAGCGCGTACTGCGCGATGCCGATGCCGAGCGCGGCCACGGTCACCGCGGCCATGGCGGCATTGGCCGCGGGGCCCCAGGCGAAATAGCGGCGCAGCGGCTGCCACCAGCCGGCGCCGTCCCGCGTGCCGCGCGGCGGCGCCGCTGCGTTGCCGCCTGCCGGCGCCGCTTCCAGCGCGGCCAGCAGCCGCAGGCGCAGTGCCGGCCCGGCACGGTGATAAGGCGCGTGCGCGCGCAGCGCGGCGCGCATGGCGCGCAGCTGCGCCAGTTGCGCGCTGCAGGCGGGGCACTGCGCCAGGTGGCGCTCCACGCCGAGCGTATCGCCCGCGCCGAGCTCGCCGTCCGCGCAGGCTTGCAGCAGCAGCCGGATCTCATCGCAGTCCATGGCCTGTCTCCCCGGCAGCAAGCGGCGGTGCCGCGCTCCTGCCTGTTGCGGCCGCCGGCCCCTGGCCGCCCGCCGCGCGCGCGCCCGGGATTTCCTGCGAGCGCAGCGCCAGCACCGCCGCCGCCAGCAGCTTGCGCGCACGCGCCAGGCGCGACATCACGGTGCCCAGCGGAATCTCGGCAATCGTGGCGATGTCGCGGTAAGGCAGGTCTTCCAGTTCGCGCAGCACCAGCACCTCGCGAAAGGCCAGCGGCAATCGTTCCAGCGCCAGGTGCAGCAGGCGGACATCCTCGGCGCGCAGCAGCCATTGCTCGGGGCTGTCGCCGTGGCCATCCTGCCAGCCGGGCAGGGCGGCGCCGTCGAAATGCGCGTCGTCGTAGCCGCCGCCGTCGCCGTGGCCCGGCTGCTGGCGCTTGCGCCACGCGGTAAACCAGGTATTGCGCACGATCGCCAGCAGCCACGCGCGCGGCTGGTCGCCGCGGAAGCTGTCGAAGAAGCACAGCGCGCGCAGGCAGGCCTCCTGCACCACGTCGTCGGCCTCCGTGGCGCTGCCGGAGAGCCAGCGCGCCAGGTTGTAGGCGGCGTCGAGATGCGGCAGCACGAGTTCGTCGAATCGGCGGCGCCGGTCGGCAGCGTCCACGTCACTCCTTTGGCTGGGCGCGCGGCCGGCAAAGCCCGCCCGCGCGATTCCGTATACCGGAGATGCATCGAGTTTATTCCCGCTTTCCGGCCCGGGCGCGAAAAATAAAGCTGCCTGGCGGCCGGAATAAACGGGGCGCGGCATCGGTATGACAGGCATCCCCACATCACGTCTTTCACGGAGGGTGCCCGAATGCAGCAACGATCATGGAAGCGGCGCGACTTTCTCGGCCTGGCCGCCTGCGCCGGCGGCGCGGTATTCGCGCAGGCGCTGCCCGGCTGGGCCGCCGGGCGCGACGAGCCGTTCTACTTCGTGCAGTTGTCGGACGCGCACTGGGGCTTCCAGGGCCCGCCCAACCCGGACGCGCGCGGCACGCTGCCCAAGGCGGTGGCCGCCGTCAACGCGCTGCCGCAGCCGCCGGATTTCCTGATGTTTACCGGCGACCTCACCCACACCACCGACGATCCCGCCGAGCGGCGCCGGCGCCTGCGCGAGTTCCAGTCCATCGTCGCCGGGCTCAAGGTGCCGGTGGTGCGCCTGATGCCGGGCGAGCACGACGCCAGCCTCGACCAGGGCGCCGCCTACCAGGAACTGTTCGGCCCCACGCACTACGTGTTCGACCACAAGGGCATGCACTTCATCGTGCTCGACAACGTCTCCGATCCCGCCGGCCGCGTCGGCGACGCGCAGCTCGGCTGGCTCGCCGGCGACCTGGCCCGCCAGCCGCGCGACGCACGCATCGTGGTGTTCACGCACCGGCCACTGTTCGACCTCTATCCCCAGTGGGACTGGGCCACGCGCGACGGCGCGCAGGTGATCGAGCGCCTCATGCCCTATGCCAACGTCACGGTGTTCTACGGCCACATCCACCAGGAGCACCACCACATGACCGGCCATATCGCCCACCACGCGGCGCGCTCGCTGATGTTCCCGCTGCCCGCGGCCGGCTCCCAGCCGCAACGCCAGCCGGTGCCGTGGGACCCGGCCCGGCCCTACCAGGGCCTGGGCTGGCGCGAAGTGCGGGCCGGCCTGCCCGACGGAGATTTCGGCATCGAAGAAAGACCGGTGGCGGGCTGACTGTTCCAACCGCCGCAACGCATGGACGCGAGGAGCCATCTCATGCAGGAAGACAAAGAGAAGTCCGGCCGCAGGCGCGCCCTGTGCTGCCTGCTGGCACTGGCGGCGGGCACGCCGCTATTGCGCAGCACCGCCGCCGCGCCGCGCGTGATCAAGGTGCACGCGCGCAAGTTCGCCTTCACGCCCGACCGCATCGCACTGCGCGCGGGCGAGCCGGTGGTGTTCGAGCTCACCGCGCAGGACGTGGTGATGGGGTTCAGCGTGCCAGAACTGGGCATTCGCGCCGACCTGCCGCCAGGCAAGGTGGTGAGAGTGCCGGCCTTGCCCGCCAAGGCGGGGACGTTTGGGTTTTTATGCGATATTTTTTGCGGGTCGGGGCATGAGGGTATGAGTGGGGTGATTGAGGTGGGGTAGGGGGGGATTGGTTGGTTTATTTGGGCGTATTTGGAGTCTGCTTGCCGCTGCGGGCCTAGCGGCTTGGGCTTGGTAGCCCATTCGCACACATGTAAGTGTCACTTTTCTTTTCTCGAAAAGAAAAGTAACCAAAAGAAAGCGATTCTTGCAGAAGGCTGGGCGCTCAGACTCTAAATTTGATTGTGGTTTCGTGGTGGTCGCGACGGCTTCGGCTGGACTGCTGACGCTACCGGCGCTGACCATAGCGACATCCCGGGTGGTGTCCGATTCGTGGTGGCGCTGCATGATGGCGGTAGCCCAGGTGGTCCAAGCTGCTGCCGCAACCGGAGCGGGCCGACACGTTATAGGGCCGGCACTGGTTTCGTGGTGGGCGCGGTGACCCCGGCTTGATACGAGCCCGGCACACCCGCGCCCCGGTCCACCACGTCCACCACGAAACCATGGGGGTGCTATGTCGTGGCCGCCCAAGCCGGTAACGGCAGATGACCGGACAAGCAGTGCGCTCGCCATCATAGGTCCGACCCCGAAACCAACACCGCCAGCAAGATCGTGGTGAGTGGAACCGGTAACGGCAGGATGCCAGCAGAACCGCAGGCCCCACCACGAAACCACCAACAATCAGAAACCCAACGTTTCTGCCCCTGCCGGCCAGGCAGTCCGCTTTCTTTGCCTACTTTCTTTTCGGAAAAAAGAAAGTAGGTCGCTCCGGGGGAGCGAAAGCCTTTGACTTTGAAGTTGAATTTGAATTTAATTATTAAATTAATAAGTAATTAAAAAATATATAACGATGTATTAATTTAAAAGTAGGGTTGGTGAATAATTAAAAAGGAGCCGAAAAAAATAAAATAAAGAAAATACCATAATCTTAATCCCCCTCCCCCCCAGCCAACACCCTCTGACTAGCCCCCTCAGCTTCAACATGAGAAACCTGCGGCGCATCCCCCTTGCGCCGCGCATTGCGCTCCTTGCGCTTCGCATACCAGTAATGCACCCGATCCAGGTACAGATAAACCACCGGCGTGGTGAACAGCGTCAGCGCCTGCGACAACACCAGTCCCCCTACCATCGCGTAACCGAGCGGGCGCCGCAGCTCGGACCCCGCGCCATGTCCCATCATCAGCGGCAGCCCGGCCAGCAGCGCGCACATGGTGGTCATCATGATCGGCCGGAAGCGCAGCAGGCAGGCCTGATAGATGGCCTGCTCGGGCGACATGCCCTGCTCGCGCTCGGCGGTGAGCGCGAAGTCCACCATCATGATGCCGTTCTTCTTGACGATGCCGATCAGCAGGATGATGCCGATCAGCGCGATGACGCTGAGGTCGTAGCCGCCGGCCAGCAGGATCAGCAGCGCGCCGACGCCGGCCGAGGGCAGGGTGGAGAGAATGGTGAGCGGATGGATATAGCTCTCGTACAGCAGGCCCAGCACGATATACACCGCGACCAGCGCGGCGGCGATCAGGTAGGGCTGCGATGCCAGCGAGGCCCCGAAGGCCTGGGCGGTGCCCTGGAAGGAGCCGCTCAGCGTGCGCGGGTGGTCCATGCTGGCCAGGGTGCTGTCGATGGCCTTGACCGCGTCGCCCAGCGCCACG
This sequence comes from Cupriavidus sp. 30B13, assembly GCF_049059565.2. Taxonomy (NCBI): domain Bacteria; kingdom Pseudomonadati; phylum Pseudomonadota; class Betaproteobacteria; order Burkholderiales; family Burkholderiaceae; genus Cupriavidus; species Cupriavidus sp. 30B13. The sequence continues at coordinate 1,113,790 of NZ_CP188223.1, forward strand.
CCCTTGGCCAGGTTGAACGAGATGGTGACGGCGGGGAACTGGCCCTGGTGGCTGATCGACAGGTAGGAGGTGCCGTTGGTGTCGACCTTGACGAAGGCGGACAACGGTACCTGCTGGCCCGTCAGCGGCGAGGTCACGTAGAGCTTGGAGAACAGGCTGGGGTCGTCCTGCAGCGCCGGCGTGGCTTCCAGGATCACGTGGTAGCTGTTGATCTGCGTGAAGTACTGGGCCACCTGGCGCTGGCCGATGGCGTCGTACAGCGTGGAGTCGATCAGGGCCGGCGTGATGCCGAAGCTGGAGGCGCGCGCGCGGTCGATGGTCAGGCGCGCGGCGGCCGCGGCGTTCTGCTGGTCGGAAGCCACGTCGGTCAGCTGGTGCAGGGCGCGCAGGCTCGCCAGGATGCGAGGGGCCCAGGTATTGAGCTCGTCCAGGTTGGAGTCCACCAGCGTGTACTGGTACTGCGTGCGCGACAGCCGCCCGCCCACGTTGATGTCCTGGCTTGCCTGCAGGAACAGGTTGGCGCCCCGTACCTGCGCCAGCTTGGGCCGCAGCCGGGCGATCACCTCGTCGGCGGTGGCGGTGCGGCCCTGGTCCTTGGGACGCAGGTTGATGAAGAAGTTGCCGGTGTTGACGGTGTTCTGGCCGGCGGTCATGCCCAATGACGCCACGTCCGGGTCGGCGCGCACGATATCGGCCAGCTGCACCATGCGCGCGTTCATCGACTTGAAGGACGCGTCCTGCGCGGATTCGGCGAAGCCGAATATGAAGCCGGTGTCCTGCTGCGGGAAGAAGCCCTTGGGAATGTAGACGAACAGGGCCACGGTGGTGGCCAGCGTGGCGACGAACACGCACAGGGTGAAGAACTGATGGCGCATCACGACGTCCAGGCCGCGCTTGTAGGCGCCGAGCATGTGGTCGAAGCCGCGCTCGAACAACTGGTACAGGCGCCCGTGCTCATGCCCCTGCTCGCGCGGCGGCTTGAGATAGCGCGAGCACAGCATGGGCGTGAGCGTGAGCGAGACGACCACCGACACCGCGATGGTGAGCGTCACCGTGACCGCGAACTCGCGGAACAGCCGGCCCACGATGCCGCCCATCAGCAGCAGCGGGATGAACACGGCCACCAGCGAGACCGAGATCGACACGATGGTGAAGCCGATCTCTCCGGCGCCCTTGAGCGCCGCCTCCATCGGCGTCAGGCCCTCTTCCACGTGCCGGTAGATGTTCTCCAGCATCACGATGGCGTCGTCCACCACGAAGCCCACCGCGATGGTGAGGGCCATCAGCGAGAGGTTGTCGAGGCTGTAGCCGAGCAGGTACATGCCGCCGGCGGTGCCCAGCAGGGCCAGCGGCACCGTGACGCTGGGGATCACCGTGGCCGGCAGGTTGCGCAGGAAGACGAAGATGATCATCACCACCAGGGCGATGGTCAGCACCAGCGTGAACTCCACGTCCGCCACCGAGGCGCGGATGGTCTGGGTGCGGTCGGCCAGCGTGTTGACGGTGATGGTCGGCGGGATGGCGGCCTGCAGGCGCGGCAGCGCGGCGCGGATGCGGTCCACCGTCTCGATCACGTTGGCGCCGGGCTGCTTGGTGATGGCGAGGATGATGGCGCGCCCGTTGCGCAGGGTGTTGCCCGCCGGCGCGGAAGCGCCGGCATAGGCCCAGCCGGCCAGCATGACGTTCTCGGGGGCGTCCACCGCCACGCCGATGTCGCGCACGCGCACCGGCGCGCCGTTGCGGTAGGCCAGCACCACATCGTTCCAGGGGGCGGCCTTGGTGAGCTGGTCGTTGGTATAGACGTTGAAGGCCTTGGCGCGCCCGTCGGTGCTGCCGGTGGGCTGGTTCACCGTGGTGTTGGCGATCACGCCGCGCACGTCTTCCAGGCTCAGGCCCATCGAGGACAGCTTCTCGGGACTCACCTGGATGCGCACCGAGGGCTTCTGCTGGCCGCCGATATTGACCAGGCCCACGCCCGCGATTTGCGAGATCTGCTGCGCCAGCACGTTGTCGGCGTAGTCGTTGACCTCGGTCCGCGGCAGGGCATCGGACTGCACCGCCAGCACCAGGACCGGCGAGTCCGCCGGGTTGACCTTGCGGAAGGTCGGCGGGGTGGGCAGGTTGTTCGGCAACTGGCCGCTGGCGGCGTTGATGGCGGCCTGCACGTCCACGGCCGCGGCGTCGATGCTGCGGTTGAGGTCGAACTGCAGCGTGATCTGCGCATTGCCCTGCGCGCTGGCCGAGGTCATCTGCGTGAGCCCGGAGATCAGGGAGAACTGGCGCTCGAGCGGCTGCGCCACGTTCGATGCCATGGTCTCCGGACTGGCCCCGGGCAGCGTGGCCGAGACCTGGATGGTCGGGAAATCCACCTGCGGCAGCGGCGCGATGGGCAACAGCGGCCACGCCGCCATGCCGACCAGCAGCAGGGCCACCGCCAGCAGCGAGGTGCCGATGGGACGCTTGATGAAGGTTGTGGAGATGCTCATGGTGCGTTCCCGGCGCCCGCCGCGGAGGTCGGCGCGGCGGGTGGATTGCTGCCGGCGCCGCCGGCGCTGGCCACGGTGGCCGCGGCCGGGGTCTCGCTGACCAGCGAGCCGGGCTTGATCTTGTACTGCCCGTCCACCACCACGCGGTCGCCGACGGCCAGCCCCTTGGTCACGATGGCGCGGCCGTCCTGCGTCTCGCCCACCTCGATGGGGCGCGAAGCCACGGTATGGTCGGGCTGCACCACGTACACATAGGTGCCGGCCGGGCCGCGCTGCACCGCCGGGGCGGGGATGGTCAGCGCCTGGTCGCGCTCGCCCAGCACCAGCCGCGCGTTGACGTACTGGCCCGGCCACAGCGTGTGGGTGGGATTGGGGAAGCGGCCCTTGAACTGGATCGTGCCCGAGGTGGTGTCGATGGTGTTGTTGACCAGGATCAGCTTGCCCTGGCCGAGCAGCGCGCCGCTTTCGCGCTCGGTGGCTTCCACGGTCAGCGGCGTGCGGTTGGCCTGGATGGCGTGGTTGATGCGCTGGAAGTCGCCGTCGGGCAGCGTGAAGACCACGTCGATCGGGTCGATCTCGCGGATCACCACGATGCCGGTGACGTCGGTCGCGTGGATGATATTGCCCGGGTCCACCAGCCGCGCGCCCACGCGCCCGGACAACGGCGCCCTGATGGTCGTGTAGTCGAGCTGCACGCGCGCGGCATTGATCTGGGCGTCGTCGTTCTTTACCGTGGCGACGAGCTGCGCCACCAGGGCCCGCTGCGTGTCGAGCGTCTGCTGCGTGGTGGCGTTTTCCAGGATCAGGCCTTCGAAGCGCTTGAGGTCCACGCGGGCGTTGGCGAGCAGCGCTTCGTCGCGCGCCTTCTGTGCCTCGACCTGCTGCAACTGCGCCTGAAAGGTGCGCGGGTCGATCTGCGCGAGCAGCTGGCCTTCCTTGACGTCCTGGCCCTCGACAAAGCCGACGCGGTCGAGCTGGCCGTCCACGCGCGACTTGATCGTCACCGTGCGCGGGGCCTGGACGGTGCCGACCCCGGTCAGGCGGATCGGCACGTCCTCGCGCGTGACCAGCGCGCTGGTCACGGCGATCGCGGGCGTGGACGCGGCCGCCTGCCGCGGCGCCAGCATGTGTTTGAGCGGGCTGGCGGCGAACCAGGCCAATGCGGCCAGCGCGAGCACGGCCAGGCCGATCAGGAAGGGATTGCGGCGGGAGATCTGGGTCGCCATGGAATGCCTTGGATAGTGAGACTGCCGATGCAAATCAGGGGTGGGCCGCGGCACCCGTGCCGGGCGGAGCGGCGGATGCGGCGGCCCTGGCCGGCGCGGCGCGGGTGCCGGGGCCGGTGTTGGTGCCGCCGGTGCCGCCGGTGGGATCGGCCATGGCCAGCGCCTTGCTGTCCCAGCCGCCGCCGATCGCCATGATCAGGCCCACGCTGGCGGCCAGTTCGCGGCCGCGCAACTGGATCGCGGTACGTTCGTTGGACAGCGCCAGCGCCTGCGCCGTTACCACCGTCAGATACGTGGTCGTGCCGGCGCGGTACTGCGCCAGGCTCACGCGCTCGGCCACGCGCGCGGCGTCCACCGCCCGGTCCTGAACCACCACCTCATCGTCGAGCACGCGCAGCGCGGAGAGGTTGTCCTCCACGTTCTGCAGGCCGCTCAGCACGGTCTGGCGGTAAGCTGCCGCCGCGCCGTCGTAGGCGGCCACCGCCTGGTCGTTCTCCGCGTTGCGCAGGCCGCCGTCGAAGATGGTGCCGGCCAGCGTCGCGCCGAGCGCCCACACGCGCCCGGGCGGACCGAACCAGCTGGCCAGGCTGCTGCCGCTGCCGCCGCCGAGGGCGGACAGCACCAGCGATGGATAGTACGCAGCGCGCGCCACGCCGATATTGGCGTTGGCTGCGGCCATGCGCCGCTCGGCGCCGGCGATGTCGGGGCGGCGCTCGAGCAGCGCCGAGGGCAGCCCGGGCGGCACCACCAGCGGGCGCATGCCGAACGGCGCCGGCGGCAGCGAGAACTGGGCCGGCGCGCGGCCGATCAGCACGGCGATGGCGTGCTCCAGCTGGGTGCGCTGCACGTCGAGGTCGACCCCTTGCGCGCGCGCGGATTCCAGCGTGACCTGCGCCAGCGCCACGTCGCCCGAAGTGGCCACGCCGGCGCGGAACTGGCTCTGGGTGAGCTTGAGCGATTCCTCGTCGGCGGTGACCGTGCGGGCGAAGAGGTCCTTGAGCACATCGGTCACGCGCAGCTGGACATAGTCCTGCACCACCTCGCCCTGGATGGACAGGCGGGCGGCGGCGAGGTCGGCGGCGCTGGCCTGTGAGTTGTCGCGGGCAGCTTCGATGGTGCGCCGCACCTGTCCCCACAGGTCGACTTCCCAGCTGGCGTTCAGCGTGCCTGTCTGCGTGGTCGCCATGGTTCTGGTGCCCTGCGTATCGGTGCGCGAGCGCATCGCCGACACACCGGCACCCACCGTGGGAAACAGGCCGGCGCGCGCGGCCTGCACCATCGCGCGCGCCTGCCGGTATTGCGCCTCGGCCTGTCGCAGGGTCTGGTTGGCCGCGTTGGCTTGTGTCACCAGTTCGTCGAGGCGGGTATCGCCGAAGCTGCTCCACCAGTCCCGGCTCAGGTCCACTTGCCGCGGTTCGGCGATCTTCCATTTCTGGTCCGCCGGCGCGACCTCGCCGTAGGCCGCCGGCAGGTCCATCGGCGGGCGCCGATAGTCGGGGCCGACGGCGCAGCCGGCGAGCCAGGCGCAGGCCAGGGCAACGCAGAGCAGGCGTGGCGGAAGCGGGCGCGCTTTTTTCATGGGCGGGAGAAACGGTCGGGCGTCATGGCCAAGCTTCGATGGGGTGATGCCGGTTCTTGTGCCGCGCCGCAAATCCTGTCGGAGGTGTGTGCGTCGGGGCATTCCATGTCCGGCTGGATATGCACCACTGGCGCCGTGCCGCGGGGCTGTGTTAAGGCAAGCATAGTGCGAGGTGCAACGCGGTGAAACGCATGGCCCATTACTGAATATTTCAGCGGTTTACGCCGGCTTGTGCGGCGCAATGCGCGCCGCTGCGGCGATGTGCCGGCTCGCAGACTTCGTGACGCGCGGTGGCATGCGTGGGCCGCCGCGCTGTTACCGGATCTTGCATGCGGACGATCGGGGCTTGTGCGATGCGGCAGGATTGCCCTTCGCCGTGCGGGCCGGCGGGGGGCGGCCCGTGCCCGGGTTGCGTGGCGCGGTGGGCGGAGCGCTTGTCCGGCCGCCAGGCGGGCGCGCCGGGCTGTTGTAATCTTGTGTAATTGTGCGGCGGCGAGCGCTGGCAGGTTGCATTTGCCAGGGCTGCCGCGTAGAAAGTAGATGTCGGGCGGCGCAGCGGGCGTGCTGTGGAAAGCGGGGCTGCCGGCCGGCGCACGAAGACTATCTGGACGACGAGCGGGAAGGCGTGGCATGGAGACCGATCAAGAAAGCACACTCACCTATGCGCTGCTGACGGTGCCGGCGCGCGCCGCCATCTGCCGCGCGCTGCTGGAAGCGGGAGAGGAGGGCATGCCCGCCTGCGATCTGGCCGGCGTGGCCGGGCTGAACCTGGCGCGCGCCAGCCACCACTTCCGGGAACTGACACAGGCCGACGTGCTGGCCCTGATCATCCGCGACCGCCAGGTCGTCTATGCGCTCAAGGCGCGCCGGGCCGTGCGCATGGCGCTGGAATACCTCGACAGCGGCGGGATGTAGGTCGGGATGTAGGGCGGGAGGTAAGGCCGGGGATGTGAAGCGGGGGTGCGGCAGTGCCTTGCCGGCGCCGCCCCGTATAATCGCTGCCGGCGCGCCTGCCGGCCATGGCCAGTGTTCCGCACACGCCGCGCGGCGGGGCGCGCTTGCTGCCCGGCAGCCGCCGGTCGCCGCCTCACCTCATCCCCGCATTCCCGTGTCCATGTCAGAGCTGGAAAACCTGTTTGCCGCCCTTGAAGCGCAAGGCTGGGCGGTCTCCGATCATCTGGTCGGCGCCGAACTCGCGGCCGGCCTCCACGGTGAAAGCCGCGCGGCCTGGGAGGCCGGGCTGTTCCACCCGGCGCGCGTGGGCAGGGGCGAAGGCACCGCGCGCGCGGAGGACATCCGCGGCGATTCGATCCTGTGGCTCGGCGACCTCACGGCCGGCCCGGCCACGCGCGAGTTCCAGGCCTGGGCCGCCGAATTCCGCCGGGCGCTGAATGGCCGCTACTTCCTCGGCCTCAAGCGCGAGGAATTCCATTTTTCGCATTATCCGGTCGGCACCGCCTACAAGAAGCATCTCGACCAGCACCGCGCGACGCGGGACCGCCAGGTTTCGCTGGTGCTCTATCTCAATGACGAATGGGGCGAGCACGACGGCGGCGAACTGGCGATCTATCCGCCCGGCGCCGCGGATGGCGCCGCGCCGCACCGCGTGCTGCCGCGCCTGGCGCGGCTAGCGGTGTTCCGCAGCGACCTGATCCCGCACGAAGTATTGCCATGCCGGCGGACCCGCTGGGCGCTCACCGGCTGGTTCCGTACCGACGCGGCATAGCCGGGCGAGGCATTCCTGCCGCGCCTTCTTTCCCACAGCGTTCGACCTGAACGGGAGCAGTCTGGCAGATGGAGTGGAGCGATATCCGGATCTTCCTCGCGATCGCACGGGCCGGCAGCCTGGGCGGCGCCGCGCGCGCGATCGGGCAGACCCAGCCGACCATGGGACGCAGGATCAGGGCGCTGGAGCAGGCGCTGGGGCAGACCTTGTTCCAGCGCACCAGCGACGGCTTCGTGCTGACCGCCGAAGGCGCCGCCGTGTTCGCGCACGCCGAGCGCATGGAGGAAGAGGCGCTTGCCTTCGAGCGCCAGCTTTCCGGGCACGGGCGCGGCCTGGACGGCATGCTGCGCATTTCTTCGTCGGACTGGTTCGGCGTGCACATGCTCACGCCGGTGATCGCCGGCTTCATCCGCGCGCATCCGCGCGTGGCGGTGGAACTGGTGACCGATGCGCGGCTGTTCAGCCTGGCGCGGCGCGAGGCCGACCTGGTGTTCCGCATCCGCGCCTTCGACGAGGCCGACGTGGTGCAGCGCAAGCTGATGCACATGGACTACGCGCTCTACGGCGCGCCCGGCACGGCGCCCCCGCAGGCGGGCGGCGGCGAGGGCCATGCGCTGCTGACGCTGGATGCCGGCTTCTCCGACCTGCCCGACGTGGCCTGGATGCGCCGGCTGCTGCCCGCGGCGAGGGTGGCGTTCGGCAGCAACAGCCGCGAGGCGCAGGCCCGGCTGTGCGCGGCCGGCGCCGGGCTGGCGGTGCTGCCGTGCCTGCTGGCCGAGCGCATCGGCGGACTGCAGCCCATCGACCTGGGCGAGCCGCCGCCGGGACGCGACGTATGGGTAGGCTATCACCGCGACCTGCGCCGGCTGGGCCGGCTGCGCGCTTTCCTCGACGCGGTCTTCGGGCAGCTTGGCGCCGGCCAGGCGCAGGCGGCGCCCGCGAGCGGCACGCAATGAGGATACCGGGACGCTAGAAGGCGACCCGGTTGCGGCCGGCCGCCTTGGCGCGGTAGAGCGCCTCGTCGGCCAGGCGCACGAGCTGGTCCGCGCTGCCGGTGGCGGGGCCGGCCTGCGCGACGCCGAAGCTCGCGCTGACCGTGATGGACCGGCCCGCATAGCGGACCGTCTCGGCCCGGATGGCGCTGCGGATCCGTTCCGCCACCGCGACCGCGTCGGCGAAGGCCGTGTTCGGCAACAGCGCGGCGAATTCCTCGCCGCCGTAGCGGCCCACCACGTCCCGGTCCCGCAGGCAGGCGCCCACGCGCAGCGCGACCGCCTTGAGCACCGCGTCGCCGCCCGGGTGGCCGTGGTCGTCATTGACGCGCTTGAAATGGTCCAGGTCGAAGATCAGGACGCAGAGCGCGCTGCCGGACTTGCGCCAGCGCTGGAATTCCTCCTGGAGCCGGTCTTCGATATAGCGGCGGTTGTAGAGCCCGGTCAGCGCGTCGCGTATCGATGCCTCGCGCAGCGCCTCCACGGCCTGGTCGCGCGCGCGCTGCGCAATGGCCAGTTCGGTCACGTCGAGGATGGTCACGCACACGGCGATGACTTCGTCGCCCTCCATGAGCGGGAGGAATTCGCAATCCTGCTGCATCCACTCGAGGTCGCAGGTGATCGGCAGGTCGTGCGCGAAGCGGAACAGGTAGGGCCGGTGCTCCCACGAGGTGAAGGCGCTGATCTTGAGCAGGAACACCGAGTCGAGCGTGCGCCGGAGCCAGGCCGCGGGCAGCTCGGGGAACAGCGCCAGCAGCGGCTGGCGCAGCGCGGCCGCGGCGCTCACGCCGCTGCGGTCCGCCATGAAATGGTTCCACAGCACGATGCGGTGCTCGCGGTCCAGCACGAACACGCCGCAGCCCATGCGTGCCAGCGCCAGTTCGTGCAGCCGCGCCTGCGAGGACGGGTCGATGGACATGTCGGGGCTCCAGGGACTGCCGGACAGGCCGGTCGCGGCTACAGGCTGGCGAGGAATTCATCGAGCGCCACGCACAGCCGGTCGATCGCGCTCTGCGCCAGTAGCGCGACCAGGTTGGCCTTGAAGCGGCTGCCCTCGATGCGGATATGGAGGTCGAGCAGCAGCGCGCCGCCCGCGGCCGGATTGCCGGACCTGGCGATGGCGCCGAAAACCTGCTGCGCATCGATCTCGCGCGGCACGGAGAAGGTCGGCACGCGGCCCAGCTGCCCGAGCAGGCCCGAGACGCACGCGCCCGCCAGCACGTTCGCCACCTCGAGCAGCAGGCCGCGGAATGCCATCTCCCGGCTGCCCTCGGCGGCCATGCCCTTGCGTCCGTAGAAGGCTTCGCAGAGGTCGCGCGCGCCGTCGCGCCCGAAGAACACCATCGTCTCGCCGGCGATATCCGAGCGGAAGCTCTGGCGGAAGGCAGCCATGTCGGGCATGCCGCCCAGCTGGCGCTCGATTTCCTCCTTGATCTGCTTCGGGTCGACCACGCTGATGCGCGGAATCGACAGCGTGACGAAACGGTCCAGCAGGCAGGCGAGCTTGGCGCCGGCCGCGCCCATGCCGATATTCGCCAGCTCCTGCAGCGCGTCGCGCCGGTCCGCGCCGAGCCGGGCCGGCACGCGCTGCGGCTTGCGGCTGTCGCGCGCGCCGCGCTCAGTCATGGTCGTGGTCATACAAACCGTACTCCCTGAGGATGGGCAGCAGCTTGTCGCGCGACACCGGCTTTTCGACGAAGGCGATGGCGCCGCTCGCGTTGGCGCGCTCCTTGGCACCCGTCTGCACGTCGGCCGAGACGATGATGACAAAGGTGTTGAGCTCCTCCCGGCGCAATGCCGCCAGCACCTCGTATCCGGTCATGCCCGGCATGGTGAGGTCGAGGAACATGATCGAGGCCAGGCCCGCGCGGTAGGCGGCCAGCGCCTCGATGCCGTTGGCAGCCTCGGATATCTCGATATCCCAGTCCTCCGGCAGCGCTCTGATGAGCAGCTTGCGCGCCAGGGTGGAATCGTCGCAGACAAGGACAGGGAGCGGCATGAATCTCCTCCGATCTATATTGATGTCCGCCGGGCGGGGGCGCGGCCCCTCTCTCGTGGCAGCCTTCGTGGTGGCCGGATGGTTGCGCCGGCAACCGGGTGGCGGTCCGCCGCATCTCGTTGCCGGCGGGATTCGCGTCGGACTCGCCGCGCCCGCGTCGTGCGTGAACAGGCCGACCCGCCTGTGGTGCGCCAGTCAACGATGACGCCGCCGCAATACGCCGGCGCCGCCCTCAATTAGATGGGCATGGCGGCCAAGAGTAAAGCGATTTGTGATTCGGGTTTCTATCAACGAAATTCGCTGCGAGGCCGGATTGCGGGCGAGGAATGCGGCGTTGGAGATTGAGATTATTCTTAATTTGAACTGGTGCGATCCGGGAGAGATGCTCACCGAGCCAGCCCGCGGAAGAACGATCCACGGCAAGGGGAAATGCCGGGCCTCTTGCGGCCTGGAAAGGGATATGGCGGCAGGCATGAAACCAGTGCGAAGCCGGAGGCGCATCGCACGGGCTGGAAAATTAAATGAGATTGCTCTTAATTTTTCTTAAGAGATTCGATGGAAAAAATGGTTGCGCGAAAGTCGGGAAATTCAATTCGGAATTCCCTTCGCGAGGAAATGGACGGGTTATCCGCCTTTGTTCTCCGGTTTGATTTTCCCGCCGGCCGCCGCGTATGGCGTGGCCGGCGCGGGTGCGGTCTAGCTTTGCGCGATTTCCACCACCAGCTTGCCCCGCGCCGTGCCGGTCTCGATGGCGTGGTGAGCCTCGATGGCATTGTCGAGGCCGAAGCGCCGCGGGTCGACGCGCGCTGCGAGCTTGCCGGCCTCGGCCAGGCGGGCCGCCTCGCGCAGGATCGCGCCGTGGTGCGCGCGGCCGCGGCCGGTGAGCAGGGGGATCAGGGTGAACACGCCGGAGTACGTCGCGGCGCGCAACGACAGCGGCGCCAGTTTGTGCGTGCCCCAGCCCAGGCAGCTCACCACGTGGCCGCCATAGGTGCGCGCGGCGAGGAAGGCGTTGTCGAGCACCTCGCCGCCCACCGTGTCGTAGACCACGTCGAAGCCGGCGCCCCCGGTGTACTGCCCGACATACCGCTCGACGGTAGCCGTGGCGAAGTCGATCGCGGTCGCGCCGTAGCCTTCGATGACCTCCCGGCTGGCGGCCGAGCCGGTGGCATAGACCTGCGCGCCGAGCGCGCGCGCGATCTGCACCGCGACATGCCCGACACCGCCGGCGCCGCCGTGCACCAGCACCGTCTGCCCGGGCTGCAGGCGGGCCCGGTCCACCAGGCCCTCCCACGCGGTGATGAACGCCAGCGGCAGCGCGGCCGCGTCGCGCATGGAGAGGCCGGCCGGCTTGCGCGCGAGGAGGTCGGCATCGACCGCGGCGTACTCCGCCAGCGACCCCTGCACGCCGCCCACGCCGCCGGTCATGCCGAACACTTCGTCGCCGGGCGCGAAGCCGGTCACGCCGGGGCCCGCCGCCTCCACCACCCCGGCCATGTCGATGCCGAGCACGGCAGGCAGCAGCTGGCGCGCATGCGCGGCGTTGCCGGCGCGGATCTTGGTGTCGAGCGGATTGACGCCGCTGGCCAGGATGCGGACCAGCACCTCGCCGGGGCCGGCCTGCGGCCTGGGAAGCTGGACGGGCCTGAACGGCGCGTTCGCGCTTTCGACGATCAGGGCCTGCATGGTGGCTTGGGACATGGTGGACTCCGTTTGGCAATGCGGTGGATGGATGCCCCCATTCTTGTGCATGCCAAAACGAAGATAAATCAACTTATCGGCATGTTTTCCATGCAGATATGCATGAGACGCCGGTAACGCGATCAGCGGCAGCGAGGCGGGAGCCCCGCGATCGCCATGCCCGGCGCAGGTTTCCGCTCACCCAAGGGTAAACACGTATCAAGTCCCTGACTTGAAAACGCAAACCCGCGTCCCTATAATTAGCACTCGTTGGGTCAGAGTGCTAACAGCGCTCTCTCAGCCTTCCGATTCTGCTGGCAGCTAGCGAAAGCGGCCAGTTTTGTGAACGTAAAATCACTTTTTGTACCAAGGAGTCCGTATGAATCTGCGTCCTTTGCACGACCGCGTGATCGTCAAGCGTCTGGACAATGAAACCAAGACCGCTTCCGGCATCGTGATTCCCGACAATGCTGCCGAAAAGCCTGATCAAGGTGAAGTGCTGGCCGTGGGCCCCGGCAAGAAGGATGACAAGGGCGCTTCGATCGCGCTCGACGTCAAGGTGGGTGACCGCGTGCTGTTCGGCAAGTATGCCGGCCAGGCCGTGAAGGTGGATGGCCAGGAACTGCTGGTCATGCGCGAAGAAGACATCATGGCCGTGGTGAACAAGTAATCACGCCCCCATCCGTACAGATTTAGGAGATTCAGAACATGGCAGCTAAAGACGTAGTGTTCGGCGACGCCGCCCGCGCCAAGATGGTCGAAGGCGTGAACATTCTCGCCAACGCAGTGAAGGTGACCCTGGGCCCGAAGGGCCGCAACGTCGTGCTGGAGCGCAGCTTCGGCGGCCCGACCGTGACCAAGGACGGCGTGTCCGTGGCCAAGGAAATCGAGCTGAAGGACAAGCTGCAGAACATGGGCGCGCAGATGGTCAAGGAAGTGGCTTCCAAGACCAGCGACAACGCCGGTGACGGTACCACCACCGCAACCGTGCTGGCCCAGTCGATCGTGCGCGAAGGCATGAAGTACGTTGCCGCCGGCATGAACCCGATGGACCTGAAGCGCGGCATCGACAAGGCCGTGGTGAACGCGGTCGAAGAGCTGAAGAAGCTGACCAAGACCACCACCACCAGCAAGGAAATCGCCCAGGTCGGCTCGATCTCCGCCAACAGCGACGAAGTGATCGGCAAGCTGATCGCCGAAGCGATGGACAAGGTCGGCAAGGAAGGCGTGATCACCGTGGAAGACGGCAAGTCGCTGGCCGACGAGCTGGAAGTCGTGGAAGGCATGCAGTTCGACCGTGGCTACCTGTCGCCGTACTTCATCAACAACCCGGAAAAGCAGGTTGTCGCCCTCGACAACCCGTTCGTCCTGCTGTTCGACAAGAAGATCTCGAACATCCGCGACCTGCTGCCGGTGCTGGAGCAAGTGGCCAAGTCGGGCCGCCCGCTGCTGATCATCGCTGAAGACGTCGAAGGCGAAGCCCTGGCGACCCTGGTGGTGAACAACATCCGTGGCATCCTGAAGACCGCCGCCGTCAAGGCTCCGGGCTTCGGCGACCGCCGCAAGGCCATGCTGGAAGACATCGCCATCCTGACCGGCGGTGCGGTGATCGCCGAGGAAATCGGCCTGACGCTGGAAAAGGCAACCCTGCAGGAACTGGGCCAGGCCAAGCGCATCGAGATCGGCAAGGAAAACACCATCATCATCGACGGCGCCGGCGACGCAGCCTCGATCGAAGCACGCGTGAAGCAGATCCGTGCCCAGATCGAAGAAGCGACCTCGGACTACGACCGTGAAAAGCTGCAAGAACGCGTGGCCAAGCTGGCCGGCGGTGTTGCCGTGATCAAGGTCGGCGCTGCCACCGAAGTCGAAATGAAGGAAAAGAAGGCCCGCGTGGAAGATGCACTGCACGCGACCCGCGCAGCCGTGGAAGAAGGTATCGTCCCCGGCGGCGGCGTGGCCCTGCTGCGCGCCCGCGCTGCCATCGCCAACCTGACCGGCGACAACGCCGACCAGAACGCCGGCATCAAGATCGTGCTGCGCGCCATGGAAGAGCCGCTGCGCCAGATCGTCCTGAACGCTGGCGAAGAAGCTTCGGTCGTCGTGGCCAAGGTCATCGAAGGCAAGGGCAACTACGGCTACAACGCCGCCACCGGCGAGTACGGTGACCTGGTGGAAATGGGCGTGCTGGACCCGACCAAGGTGACCCGCACCGCGCTGCAGAACGCCGCTTCGGTCGCCGCGCTGATGCTGACCACCGACTGCGCCGTGGCAGAACTGCCGAAGGACGAGTCGGCTCCGGCAATGCCGGGCGGCATGGGTGGCATGGGCGGCATGGACGGCATGATGTAAATCTGCCGGCCCGCCGTACCGGCAGCCTGCTTTACCCGCAGTAGCAAAAACCCCCGCTGGCGCGAGCCGGCGGGGGTTTTTTCTTTGGCGACAGCGCTGCGCGCGCTCAGATCTCCACGGTGAAGCACCAGTCGAAGGCCGGGTTCTCCAGCTCGCCGGTATGGCGGCGCACATAGCCGCGCGGGTTGCACACCACGCGCGCGCCGTCGAGCCGGTAATCGAAGCCGGTATGCGTATGGCCGTGGACCCAGAGGTCGGCCTGCGCGACCAGGTCGGGGCGGCGCGAGATGAAGCCGGCGGAAACCACGTCGTGCGAATAACGCGGGTCCAGGCTGCCGAGATCGGGCGCGTGGTGCGTCACTACCACGGTCTTGCCGTCGAACGGCGTGGCAAGCTGCGCCGACAGCCAGGCGCTGGCGGACTCGTGCCGCGCCAGCGCGTCGGCCGTGGTGAAGCGGCGCCGCTGCCCGTCCTCGCCGGCGGTTTCAATCAGGCGGTGGTCCACCATGCGGGCCGCGCAGGCCACCATCGCCTCCTCGCGCCGGCCGGTGCCGAACAGCGCGTAGTCGCTCCACCAGGTGGTGCCGATCACGCGCACCCGCTCGCCGCCGGATCCGTCGAAATATGCCACCGCGCCATTGAGCACGTGCACGTTCGCCGCCGCCCGCGCGGCTTCGGCCATGGCGGCATCGGCCGCATCGAAGGAACTCTCGTAGTACTCGTGGTTGCCCGGCACGTAGACCACCGGCTGGTCGAAGGCGCCGCCGGCCCAGTCCACGCCGGTGCGGCCGTTGGCGATGTCGCCGGCCAGCACCACCAGGTCGGCGGCGCAGGCGGGCATGGATGCGGGGAAGTCGTGCTCGAGGTGCAGGTCGCTGAGGATGCGGATCTTCATGCTGTCTCCATGCCGTGCGCGCGCCGCAACCGGCGCGCGTATCCGCATGGATTTTTCAGAAAAGGGCGGCCGCGGTCAAGCGCGGCCGCATTCCGGGCCGGCCCGCTCGATGCGCCGTGCTCAGAAGACGCGCGGGATCACGCGGGAGCGCACTTTGCCCTTGTAGCTCCGGTACGCGGGATCGTCGGACAGGAGCTTCTCCTCGCGGATGATCCGGATGCCCTGGAGCAGGAATTGCCCGGCAAATACCAGGAGGTTCTGCACGCCGAAGTTGGCCAGCAGGAAGCCGATGTCGGTCACGAAGTAGCCGAGATAGATCGGGTGCCGCACGAACCGGTAGGCTCCCCTCGATACGATGCCTCGGTTGGCCGGCAGTATGCCGAACGAATAGCGCAGCGACGCCTTCGCGAAGATCTGCCACCCCAGTCCGGCGATCTGGAGGCCGACGCCGATCGCTTCCGGCACGACCCGCGTGCCGGGCGCGAGCTGGAAGGCGAGGAAATAGTAGGTGCCGGCAAGCGAGCAGAGCACGGCAACGGGATTCCAGTCGCGCCGCGCCGGCGCGCGCACGACCAGTGAAAGGCCGAGCGTCAGGCACTCCGCCACCACCATGAGCAGGAGCGTGACGCGGGTCGGGTCGGCCATCCACTGCTTGATCGCCGCAACGGCGAACATTCCCAGCAGGAAGGCGGTGCTGCCTCTCAGGCAGGCTTCCAGCGCCGCATCGCGAAGGCGCAGCAGCGGCGGCAACGGGTCGCGCGCGAGCGGGATGGACTTGCTATCGATCATGATGCCTCCGGCATGTCGTGTTCTTCGGTGCGCGTTGCGTGCTGCCTATCTGGAGATCCGCAGGATCTCCGATGCCAGTTTCGAGAAGCAGGGCTTCAGGTTGTCGATGGTCTTGGCGTAGCAGTACACGCCGGAGGTCTGGTTCTTGTTGTACAGCGGCGCGTCTGTGGTGTTGGCCATGTTCTTGAGCAGGTCTTCGTCGAAGCCGCCGTTGCCGTCCAGCCCGAGCGTGAAGATGTAGACGTTGTTGTCGCGCAGGTAGGAGGCCATTTCGACGGGCACGTTGGTGGCCGCGTAGTAGACGTTCTGCGCCGAATAGGCAGACGTGACGGTGTACGGCACGCTGGTGGGGTAGATCGCGTACTGCTGGTCGGCGGCGTTGTGCGCGTTGTACCACTGCGGCATCGCCATCGGCTGCGTCACCGTCGTCGTCACGGTGCCGTTGCGGCGGCCGTTGTTGGTGTCGCCGGTGGTGGTGGTCGTGCTGAGGTTGGCGCAGGCGCCGGACATCTTGGTGTTCTGCTGCGAGATGACGTAGAACCCGCTGAGGCTGCTGCTGGGCGAGGTGGCCGTGATGCCGCCGGCGCATACCGTGTTGGTGGGCACCGGCGCGCTGGTCGTGGTGGTGGTCGTGCAGTTGCGGTTGCAGTTGGTGGTGACGGCGGTGGTCGTGACCGTGCCCATCTTGTAGCTGGCCGCCAGCGTGTTGGGCTGGCCGTCGGAGAAGAACACCACCACGCGCAGGCTGGAGCGGTTGCTGGTGATGCTGTCGAGCTGCGCGCGCGCCTGGTAGAGCGCCTCGGCGTAGTTCGTGTTGCCGCCGTTGCTCAGCTTGCTGATGGTGTTCTGCATGTTGGGGCGGTTGAAGCCCCGGGTGGTGGTGCTGATCGGGATGTCGGACACGCCGCCCGAGGCGAAATGCACGAGTCCGACGCGGTCCGACGACGGGCTGAACTGGTCGAGGAAACTGTTGGCGTTGGACTTGACGGTGCTCCACACGGGCGACATCGAGCTCGACGCATCGATCACGAAAATCAGGTCGAGATCCTTGCGGATCGACTGGGCCGTGGCGGCGACCGCCACGTTGTTGAAGCCGAGCACCTTCATCAAGGTGAGCGGCATGGTGGCCGAGGCCGAGATATTGATGGTGACGGCACCCGAAGTCGGGGTGTCGAACAGCACCGCCGGCGTGGCCAGCGTCGGCACGGCCTGCAGATAGCCGCTCGGGAAGTTGGTATCAAAGAAGTCCTGTGCTGCCTGCCGTGCCGCGGCCGCCTGGTCGGGCTGCGTGGTGCCGTTGGTGACGGCGCGGGCGGCCGCGACGGCGGCGGAGTCCACGGCCGCGTTTAGCTTTGCCTTGGTCACATAGGCCATGCCCGCGTCGATCGCGAGCCCGGCAATGCCGAGCAGGCCGATCATCGTTACGGCGGCGATCAGGGTGATCTGGCCGCGCTGTTTGCCTGCGCCCAGCGCGCGCGCGATTCGCGGTGTCGTTCCCAGGGTTCTCATGGCGGCTCCTTGCGTCTCGTTCTGGTGGCGGCAGTCAGAATGACGTGACCGAATACAGGTTCGGGCCGATGTCCGGCATCTTGAGCAGTCCCATGGCCAGCCCTTTGAACAGCATGTCGAAGTTGTAGTAAGACTCGACCACGTAGACGATCTGGCCGTCGGTGAGGAGGCCCGTCATGGCATTCGCGGTGGGCGACGTGCTGCCGCCGGCGGGCATGCCGCCGCAACTGCCGTCGCTTTGCCACTGGCCGGTGCTGCTGCCGCAATTCCAGACCTTGCTGCCCGGGACCGTGCCGCCGAGCGACCAACCCCCTGCCCAGCGGTACTGCTCGAGCACGATATTGCGCACGGCGCAATTCTTGCCGTTCTTATTGCACTCGTTGTCGCCCATGATCTTGGTGATGTAGATCATGCCGCGCTGGCTCATCTTCAGCGGAGGCGTGGTCTGGGCCAGCGCCACCATGATGTCCTGCGGCGTGTAGGCGGTGCTGCGCGAAGCGAGGCTCGCGCCCTCGCGAGTGAGATTGACCAGGATCAGGTTGGCCTGGATGGCGCGTGCAAAGTCGATCACGGGCAAGGTGAGGAAGATGAAGATCGGCAGCAAGATGGCGAGCTCGATGCTGGCAATGCCGCGTGAGGCGCGCCTGCGCGGAAGGGGGCGGATGCGGTTCATCAGAAGGCCTCGTTGCGCATGGTGGCGGCCACGCTGAACGTGTACTTGCCGCCCGTGGAGGAGAAGAACGCGGCCACCATTGGCGTGAGCAGTGGCCAGGAACAGTTGACCTGTATCACCACAAGGTCGCCTGCGCCGCCGAACATCGTGCTGCCGTTGGCCTGCGTGCTGCCGTTGACCCAGGTGGTCACGGTGGCGCCCGACATGTCATAGATGCCCAGCGACGTGTCGTGAATCTTGGCCAGCACGGCCTGGTAGCGCTGCTGGGTGGTGTTGGCCGGATCGAGGGTGCTCTGGCCGGTAACGGCGAAGCGCGCGCCCTCGCGTACGGCGTTCTGCATGGTGAGGTTGGCGAACATCATCATGCTGAAGTCGATGATGGAGAAAAACACCAGGAAGAACACGGGCGCCACCAACGCGAACTCGACGGCGCTGGCGCCGCGCTGGCGCAGGCGCCTGAGGATAGCCGAGGGTTGCATGGTAGGTCCTCCTGCCTTTGGTTGTGCCGGCCTGGCCTGCCGTCGCCGTCCGGTGTGGTGGACGGCTTATTGTCCGGTGCTCATCATGAACGGGATCAGCGACCGGTAGAACTGAATGGCCGGCGAACCCAGCAACACGACGAACAGCGATGGCAGGATGAACAGCGTCAGCGGAAACAGCAGCTTGACCGCGATCTTGGCCGCGCATTCCTCCGCGCGCTGGCGCCGCTTGGTGCGCAGCGTATCCGCGTGCACGCGCAACGAGTCGGCCACGCTGGTGCCGAAGCGGTCGGCCTGTATCAGCATGCTGACCAGCATGTCGATGTCTTCCACGCCGGTACGCAGGGCGAAGTTGCGCAGGGCCTTCTCGCGTGACAGGCCGGCGCGCAGTTCCAGCACCAGCAACTCGAGCTCCTCTCCGAGGGCGCTGTTTTCGTCACGGAACTCCTCCACAACCTTGAGCAGCGCCGCGTCGAGCGCCAGCCCGGCCTCGACGCAAACCGTGATCAGGTCGAGCGTGTCGGGAAACGCTTCGAAGATCGCCTCCTTGCGTACGCGGATGCGGCGGCGCAATACCAGGTCCGGCAGGTAGAAGCCGGCGATGGCGGAAGCCAGCAGCGCGGCAGGCAGCAAGCGTGGGTTGTCTTCGCCGATCATGCCGCGCGTGAGCAGCAGCACCAGTAGCGGGAACGCGATGGCCAGCACTGTCTTGGCCGCGAAGTACACCGCCACCGCCGACGGGCTGCGCCAGCCGGCGTTCATGAAGCGGGTGCGGATGGAGGAGGATTCCCAGCCCTCCTTCGGCAGGGCAAGCTTGGCCAGCGGCTTGGAGAGCCGTTCCAGCTTGCGCATCCAGTCATCCTGCAGCACGGAGGGCACACCGTCGCCTGTGGCTGATTTGCTCACCTGGGTGATGCGGCGGCGCAGGATATCGGGCTGGAACATCATCATGGCGGCCAGCGTCACGCCGAAGGCCACCAGGAAGGCCAGGACAAGGATCAGTATTTGCTCGATTCGCATGATTTTCCTCTTCCGGTTCTTCTGGCGGCGGCTACATGTGGATGCGCACGATCTTGCGCATCCACAGCAGGCCCAGCAGCATCAGCAGCACCGCGTATCCCACGATCCACGGCCCGACGGGATCGTTCGCGAGCGGATCCAGGAACGTGGGATTGAGCAGGTACATGGCCCCGGCCAAGGCAAACGGCAGCACGGCCAGGATGATGCCGGAGAAGCGCCCTTCGGCCGAGAGCACCCGTACCTGGCCCACCAGCTTCATTCGTTCGCGAATGATGCGGCTGACATTGCCGAGGATCTCCGCCAGGTTGCCGCCGGACTCGCGCTGAATCAGCACGGCGATTACCAGGTAGCGCAAGTCGGGCAGGGGGGCGCGCGCGGCCATGTTGTTGAGCGCGTCGTGCATGGATGCGCCGAAGTTCAGTTCGTCGAAGGTCAGGCGGAACTCCGCACCCAGCGGATCGGGCAGCTCGTCGCCGGCCATATCCAGGGCGCTGGAGAAAGAATGCCCGGCGCGCAGCGCGCGGCTGATCAGGTCGGCGCCTTCCGGAAGCTGCGTTTCGATCAGCTGGAGGCGGCGGCTGCGGCGCCTGAGCACAAACCAGAGCGGCGCTGCTGTCGAGCAGAGGGCCGCAATGCCTATCGCCATGGCCGGAAGGCCCATCAGCATGCCGAAGGCGCCGATCGCCAGTGCGGGCAGCAGGTTGAAGCAGAGAAAGGTCGACACTGTCCAGTTGAGTCCCGACTGCATCAGTAGCCGGTCGAGCGCATGGATGCGCGGCAGCTTGCGCAGCAGGTTGGCGAACGACGCCGAACTGCTCAGGGCACGCTCCTTCATGATGGACGACGACTGTTCCTGCCAGCCGGCCTGGACTGCCGCGTGCACGCGGCGTCCCAGGCGCCGCGCGCCGGCGCTGTGCTTGCGCTGCCACCACTGATAGGCGACCACCACCACCAGCACGATGGCGACAAAGAGCGAGAGGCCGAAGGCCGCGAAGGTCTGGTTCATGGCGTGATCTCCTGGGCGGTGTGCGCGTGGCTCATACCTCGAAGCGCATCGAGGGTTCGAACAGCCGTTCCGGCACGTTCACGCCAAAGGCCTGGAGGCGCTCGCAGAAGTGCGGCCGCACGCCGGTGGCGCAGAAGTGCCCTTTCACGCGGCCCTCCGCATCCACGCCGGTGCGCTTGAAGGTGAATATCTCCTGCATGTTGACCACGTCGCTCTCCATGCCGGTGATTTCCTGCACGCTCATCAGCTTGCGGCGGCCATCGGTCAGCCGCGACACCTGCAACATCACGGTGATCGCCGAGGTGATCTGCTGACGCATGGTGCGCGGCGGCAGCGACAGGCCCGCCATGCTGATCATGTTCTCGAGCCGGGTCAGCGCGTCGCGCGGGGTGTTGGCGTGGATGGTGGCGAGCGAGCCTTCGTGGCCGGTGTTCATCGCGTGCAGCATGTCGAGCGCCTCGGCCCCGCGCACTTCGCCGAGGATGATGCGGTCGGGCCGCATCCGTAGCGCGTTCTTCACCAGCGCGCGCTGGGTGATCTCGCCCTTGCCCTCGATATTGGGCGGGCGCGTCTCCAGGCGCAGCACGTGGTTCTGCCGCATCTGCAGTTCGGCTGCGTCCTCGATGGTGACGATGCGTTCGCTGGCCGGGATGAAGCCCGACAGGATGTTGAGCATGGTGGTCTTGCCGCTGCCGGTGCCGCCCGAGATCAGGATGTTCAGCTTGGCCTTGACCATGGCCTCGATCAGCTGCGCCATCGGCGGCGTCAGCGTCTGCAGTTCCACCAGGTCCTTGACCATCAGCGGGTTCACGGAGAACCGCCGGATCGAGAGCAGCGGGCCGTCCACCGCCGAGGGTGGGATGATGGCATTCACGCGCGAGCCGTCGGGCAGGCGCGCATCCACCATCGGGCTCGATTCGTCGATGCGCCGGCCCACGCGCGACACCATCTTGTCGATGACCTTCATCAGGTGCGCATCGTCGCGGAAGGTCACGTCGGTCAGTTCGAGCTTGCCGCGCCGTTCGACATAAACCTGCTTGAAGGTGTTGACCAGGATGTCGGAGACGGTCGGGTCGGTCAGCAGCGGCTCGAGCGGGCCGAAGCCGAGCATCTCGTCGCGCACGTCGGATACCAGGCGCTTGCGCTCGCTTTCGTTGATCGGGATGTTGCGCTCGTCGATGATGCGCTCGACCAGCAGGGCCAGTTCGCGGCGTACCTGATCCGGCGACAGGCGCTGCAGTTTTTCCAGTTCGACGCGCTCGATGATGGCCTCGTGGATCTCCATCTTGAGTTGCTGATACGCCGCATTTGCGGTGTTGGCCGGCCCGACGCGCTCGGCTACCGTTTCGCCGGCCTTTTCGTAGAGTTGTTCCCGCAGTGACATGTCGTTTCTCCGCGGCGCATCGCGCGCCTGTGTCTGGGTTCCGGGGCTGCGTGTTGCCGCCATGCCGTCAAGCGTGCCGCTCGACCGGCATGGCCTGGCCGGAACGGTCCTTGCCATGTCCGAGCAGCTTGCGCAACAGGCCGTCGTCCTGTTTCGCCGGGTTGGGATAAACCGTGTCCACCATCTGCGCCAGCGCGCGCGCGATCGGGCTGCGCTCGGCAAGCTGCAGCACCGGCACGCCCTGGTTGCTGGCGTCGCGGGCCGGCTTGGGGTCGGACGGCAGGATGTGCGCGATCTTGCCGCCCACGGTTTCCTCCAGCGTGCGCAGGCTGACCGGCGAGTGTTTCTCGAATTCGTTGATGACCAGCTGCAAACGGTCGTTCGGGTAGCCCAGCGAGCGGAATATCTCCATCAGGCTGCGGCCAGCGCGCAGGTAGGGCAGGCTGAGCTGCAGCACCGGGTAGATGGTGTCGCTGTGGTCCAGCACCATGATCGAGGACGGGTTGATGTCCTGGCCCACGTCGAAGATGATCACGTCGTAGGCCGGGCGCACCAGATCGAGGATGTTTTCCAGGTGGGCGGACTTGATGTCGCCGGCCTTGACAGGGTCGCCGGCGCCGGCGATCACGTCGAAGTTCGGGTGCGCATGCGTGATGCACGCATCGAGCAGGGCCAGGTCGAGCCGGTCGACCTGCTGGCAGATGTCGGCCAGCGTGGCCGGCGGCGTCTTGTCGGTGACCAGGAAGGCGCTGTCGCCGAACTGCTGCACCAGGTCCACCAGCAGCACGCGCCTGTTGCGCCGGGCGGCGATGGCATAGCCGAAGTTGGCCGCGACGAAGGTGGTGCCGCTGCCGCCCTTGCAGGACGCGAACGTAAAGGTCCTTGCCTCGCTGCTGCCGCCGTTGAGCGGCTTGGCCGCGAGCCGCTCGAGTTCGTCGTTGAACTCGCGCGGGTCCAGCGGCCAGCGCAGTACGCTGCGGATGCCCGTGCGCATGGCGCGCATCAGCAACTCGGCCGACGGCGACGGCGTGACCAGGATGCACGGCACGTCGCCGGGCTCCGGAAAGCGCTGGCGCAGGCGTTCCAGCACGTCGGGGCTGAAGTCGTCCGCCTGCAGGATCAGGAAGTCGGAGGGATGGATCAGCCCGGCCATGCCGAGCGCCTTCTCCGGGTCGGCGCAGACCAGTTGCAACTGCCGCTGCGTGGCGGCCTGTCCGGCCATCGACGACATCTGCCGCGCGCGCGTCTCGTCGGCCGAGACCAGAATGAGCTTTGCCATCTCAATTTCTCCCAGATTGTGTTGTGCCAGGCGGCATGCGCCGGCGTAGCCGCAAGCCGCCGTCCGCTCAGGGTGCCGAGGACGATGAAGACGAAGTGCCGACGCCGATCGCGTACGCGTTCGTGTCCGTAGGCGGATTGCGGAACGACGTGTTGTAACGGTCCATGGCGTAGGTGGCGCTGCGCGCATCGACGCCGGTGACGGGATCCGTGTTCAGCGACGCATCCGGATTGAGCGTCTGCATGGCGCGCACGATGCGTACGGCGTCGCCGAAGTGGGCGTCGTACACCGGCGTGGTGGTCATGCAGCCGGCCAGTCCTGCGGCCGCGCACGTGGCGACGGCGACGAAGGCGAACCGCGCGGAGCGGGCAGCGAGAGTGCGGATGTCCATGATGTTTCCCCTGTTCATTGCGCGGTGTCGGCGAGCGTTGCCGTGCCGGCCATGGTCGGCGCCGGCACGGCCGCATCGGCGGTGTCGCGCGGGCCCGCCATCGGTTCCTTGCTGGTGGCGGGCGCGGCGGGCGCGGGCGCCATCGGCGCGGCCGGGGCGCTGGTAGGCACTGGCGGCGGGGCATTGCGCGGCACGTTCGGCTGCAGGTTGATGTCGGGATGGCCTTCCATGTTGCCGTTGATGAAGACTTCGCCCGGGGTGGGCCTGCCGAACGAGTCGGTCGGCATCGGGTAGTTGGCCGGCAGCGGCTTGACCAGGCGCGGCGTGACCACGAACAGCAGCTCGCTCTTGTCCTGCTGGAAGTTGGTGCTGCGGAACAGGTTGCCGAGGATGGGCAGTTCGCCGGCGCCGGGCAAGGCCTTGAGGCTGCCCGTGACGTTGCTCTTGATGAGGCCGCCGATGGCGAAGCTTTGTCCGTCCATCACCTGCAGCGTGGTGGACGCGCGGCGCGTGGTGATCAACGGCAGGATGGTGCTGCCGCTCAGGTTCGGCGCCGAGAGCGCGACACCGGTGGGCGACAGCTCGGACACCTCGGGCGCCACCTTCAGGTTGATGCGGCCGTTGGCCAGCACGGTCGGCGTGAAGCGCAGGCCGACGCCGAAGGTCTCTTCCTGCAGCGTGATGGTGGTGCCGCCGGCGCTGGATGCCTGCGGCACCGGGATGAAGACCTTGCCGCCGGCCAGGAAGCTTGCCTCCTGCCCGCTGATCGCCATCAGGTTGGGCTCGGCCAGCACCTTGACCAGGCTGTCGCCTTTCTGCGCGTCGACCTGGAAGTTGAACGGCAGGTTGTTGTTCTTCATGCCGGAGATCACGCCCGCGCCGCCGGACAGGAAGTTGGCCAGCAGGCCGAAGCTCCAGCTGCCGAAGGCGCCGTTCAGGTTGGCCGAGGCGCCGAGCTGGTCGATCAGCGTCTTCGACACTTCGGCCACCTTCACTTCGAGCATCACCTGCTGCGGCGAGTCCACCGTCATCATGTTGATGATGCGCTGGCTGCGCAGTGCTTGTCCGTTGGCGTTGCCGGCGCCGGTCATGCCCATCCCCATGCCGCCCATGGCCATGCCATTCATGGCCAGCATCGGCTGGCCGGGTGCGCCGAACCCTTGCGGCGGTGCTTGCAAGGGGCCGCGTGTCTGGCGCATGACAAAGGCATTGGCGATGTCGATCACCATCTGGGCGACGGTGGAGTCCGGCACGTTGCCGGTCAGCACCAGGCTGTCGGCGGCGGAGGATACGCGCACGCCGCGCGCGCCCGGCAACAGATCGTGCAGGGTCGACTGCAGGCCGCCGGGATCGGCGCCGACCGTCACGTCGATGACCGTACAGTTGCCGCTCTTGCCTTGCACGATCATATTGGTGGTGCCGACGTCCAGGCCAAGCAGGTAGAGCGTCTGCGGCGAAACCAGCATGGCCTGCACCACGCCCGGGTTGCCCAGCGTGCGCGTGCGCACCGGCTCGGGTAGCGGCAACATGCGCGACTTGCCCACCGGCACCGCAATCTGTTGCGGGTCGCGCGCGGCGCCCGTGCAGTTGGGCCCGCGGCTGACACCACCGTCGCTCGGCGGCGGCGGCACGCTGGCCGCGCCGATGGTGAGCTGGATCGGGCCGTTGGCGGCGAGCTTCATCGCTTGCGGCGCGGTCTGCGCGGTCTGCGCGGCCTGGGTTTGGGCCGCGCCCGCCGCGCTGGCATTTCCTGTCGCGCCAGCGGTGCCAGCGGTGCCAGCGGTGCCAGCGGCTGCGGCATCGGCTGCCCGGGCCTGTTCGCTGCCCAGCCAGACGCAGGTCATCGACAGCACGGCTAGCGCGGTCAGGTTCAGGCGTGAGGGGCCGTTGCGCGGCGCGTGGCTGCGCGGGCTGCCCCCCTGGGTATGGTGTCGGTCCATTTGATTTCCCCCGGTTGTTGACCCCAGTGGCTGGGGCCGGCATTTGGCGTTGTCAGCGTCCGTGCGTTAGAAGCATTCTTGGTTTTGCTGCATGCCGCTGATCACGCCCACGCAATTGCTGGCGATCTTTCTCTCGGTCAGGCGCTGTATCACCTGCACCACCTTGGCCACCGGCGCCGGTGCCACCGCGGCCTTGAGCACCGGCTCGTTGAGCAGGCTGCGCTTGGTGGCGCCGGCGGTATCGACCGGGCGCGGGTCGATCTGGTTGCGCAGCACCAGCGACAGGGTGCCCACGCTGCGTGCCAGGTCGAGCTTCTCGGCTTCTTCCGGCGAGACTTCCAGCGTCACGGCATTGACCACCTTGGGCTTGGTCTCGTCGCGGTTGACCTCTTGCGCGATCGCCAGCACCAGGATCTTCTCCAGCACGATCTTGGAGATGGACTGTTCGTTCTGCGTGGCGCCTTCGGTCTTGGCCTGGTCTTTTTGCGTGTTGACGATGATGTCGACGAAGCTGCCCGGCAGCGCGAAGCCCGCCACGCCCACCACGTCGTTGACGCGCACGGTGATGGCGCGCTTGCCTTCGGCGATCACGGCGGAGAGACCGCCGCGCGTGCCGACGGGCGTGAGCTTGGATTCCAGGATGGGCTCGCCGCGCATCACGCTGGCCTTGGTCACGCGGCCGTCGATGAGCTTCTGGTCGGTCAGCGCTCCGGGCGGCAGGCTCTCGCGCGGCCAGTCGACGACCTTGACGAACTCGGGCGCGAGCCGCTGTCCGAGGTTGATGTCGGTGCCGGCCACCACCACCTTGGTGACGCTGCTCGAGCTTTGCTGCATCATCCAGCGCGAGGCCAGCACCACCGCCGCCAGGCCGGCCAGCGCCGCCACCAGCAGCATCACGATTGCGCGTACGTTTCTCATTTGATGGTCCTCCCCAGTGTGGATCCAGGCATCGGCGCCGCCGGCGAGGCGCGAGTGCCTCCCCTGGCCGTGGCGCCAGTTCCGTTCATCGGTGCCGCGTGCGGCGGCGTTCAGTCGAATGCGGTGAGGCCGCGCCGGTGGCCCAGGCGATGCATGTCCGCGTGGCTCTGGCGCAGGCCGTGCCTGTGCTCCGCGGCCATCGGGTCGCAAGACCCGAGGCGCCGGCGTGGGCAGGCACTGGTGTCTGCGAGAGGGAACGGGCCGGTCGAAGCCGCGTGCCGGGTGGCATGCCGGAGACGGTGCGCCGGCTTGGCAGGAGCCCGGAGCGATGCCGTGGGTGGGTGCTCGCGCATGATGTTTCTCTCCCGTTCCGGCCCGCTCGTCGGGCCTGTGTCTTGCCGCTTTTTTTGTGGCCTTCGGCACCCCGTGGCTGCCGGCTCTCTCTATGTGCCTGATATTGCGTGTTGCGTTGTCGTTGTTTGTCGTTGCGGGGCCATGCTTGTAGCTCGTCAGAGCACGCCCGTCATCACCAGCACCACGCCGCCCGCGATCGCCACCGCGTAGGGCAGGCGAGCTGCCGTCGTCAGCTTGTCCCGGCCGGCCAGGTTGGCCCGCAGGCCGAGCGGCAGCCACAGCAGGCGCGTGCCGATTCCGGCCAATGTCCTTCTTACCTGCTTGCGCATCAGCATGACGGCCAGCGCGAGCAGCCCTCCCACGGCGAAGCTCGCGACCGCGATTTCCAGCGCCCCCTGCGGCCCGACGAAGGCGCCGATGCTGGCCATCAGCTTGGCATCGCCGGCGCCGACCGCGCCTAGCATGTACAGCCCCAGGTAGGGTGCGAATCCGGCAAGGGCACCGGTCAGCCAGGTCTGAGCACCCTGGCCAAATCCGTGCAAGGTAATCTGCAGCACCAGCGCCACCATGAGTCCAGCCGCGACCAGCCAGTTGGGGATACGGTGGCTGCGCATGTCGCTGGCGGCGGCAAGGCCGACCAGGGCGAGCAGGTATCCGCTGGTAAGGGGGTCAAAGGCACTCATGGCATCCTCGTTGTGCGAAGCGTGTGGCGGCGTGGTGCGGGGTGTTCATGGACAGGGAGCGCACGGCCCGGCCGGCTTTGGGTCCGGCCGGGGCGCGCATGCTTTTGGCTCAGCCCGCAGCGGGTGCAGCACTCGTGAGTGCCTGCTGGATCTTTTGCCAGATACCTCCGACGGCGGTCGCGACCGCCGGGCCAGACACGATCATGACCAGCGCCACGAACGCCAGCAGCAGCGCATATTCCACGCCGGCAGCCCCGTCTTCTTCACGCGCAAAACGCTTGATGCCTTCGAACATGGTGTTCATGTCCTTCTCCTTTACGTCATGGTTCAAGGGGAAAAAGCGCCCGCTGAGAATCGGGCACAAGATTCGGCCGGTGGTGCCGGCCGTGGCCAAGCCAGGGGGATTCCTCGATGACGCGTGCGCGGTGGCGCAACAGCGATGCAAGGATCGCTGTTTCCCCGTTGCGCTACGCGACAAGGCGGGCCTCCCGGCTCCACCAGTCTCCAGGGAACCTCTCGGCTGGGTGCCAGCCGGCGGGTCCTCACCTGGCGCGGTCGCCGCTTGCTGCGGCTTGTTGCGCTGGTAGGTGCCGCGAACCGGTTCTGACCTCCCTCAGGAACCGGTCCGCGCCTGAAAGTGCTGCAAGACTGCTTGTGATCGCCGCCGCGGTGTGTCGCATGTCGCCGCTGCGCCGTGGGCCATGGAAGCAAAAGATTGCGCTGGCCCGTCGCCAAACCTCCCCGCGAAGCGGCTGCCCTGTCCCGGCAGCCGCTTCCCCCCGTTTCAACGCTTTGTCGTGATGCCCGGGCTGTCGGATTGCACCGCCTTGACCCTGGCATCCTCGGCGTACCGTGTTGTTGTCTCCGGTCGCTCTGGTCTTTGTAACGGGCATAAGAGCGACGAACATGCCAGTGAGACTAAGTCATTGATTTGATTGGTGATGTTTTTGGGCCACTTGTAACTGTCCGGTTTTGTTGTAACAGGATGTTTCCTTGTTGTTACTGCGCGGATGCCCTCGCGTCTCTGGCAAAATCCCGGCGGACAGCCACGGAGTGGCGTGTCGGACCCCCAGAACGGAGAAAAAGTGCGCGGCAGGGCGCGTAAGATGCGTTCGCAGACGGCATGCCGCCTGGCGGGCGAGGGTAAGCGAGCAGGCGCCTGCGGGTGGTGGAGCAGCCGGCGCACTGCGGCACGAATGGTTTCATGCGCGATACGGCCCCGCCAGGATCGCGCACGTGCGCGAACGCACGTTGCGCCGCGCGCATGCCCGCCGGCGGTGCGGGACGCCGCGCCAGGGATGAGGCAGACGCCAAAAGTTGTAGCCGTGCCGGGGACGAACGTGGGCGATGCCACATTGGCGGCGGCACTTTCTCGCTCTGTTGGATGAGGCAGGAACTTCTTACAAAGTGACCCGGATGGCGCCGTTTTGGTTGCAGTCCTGATACATTGCTCGCCGCGGCGGAGGCGGCGGGATATCGTCGCCGGCTTGTCCGCGGATGCGTGCGGCCTCGCCGGCGCGCTTCGCGGTATTCATGGGAGAAGCCAGCATGCAAGACAACAACAATGATTTGCCGTCGCCGGCCACCGGCGCGCCGGCCGTGCCGGCCGCATCCGGGTCCGGCGGGCAGCCGCGCCCGCTGCGGTTCGAGTTCGTCGGCTCGGGTTCGGAGTATTTCCGCATCTGGATCGTCAACGCGCTGCTGACGATCGTCACGCTGGGCATCTACTCTGCCTGGGCCAAGGTGCGCACCATGCAGTACTTCTACCGCAACACCCGGCTCGACGCCGCCAGCTTCGACTATCACGGCCGCGCCTCGGCCATCCTGAAAGGCCGGGCCATCGTGTTCGGGCTGGCGATGGTGTTCCAGCTCACCAGCCACATCTCGCCGCTGCTGTCGCTGGTGCTTGGCCTGGCGCTGGCACTGGTGTTTCCGCTGCTGCTGGTGCGTTCGCTGCGCTTTCGCATGGCGAACTCGAGCTACCGCGGCTTGCGCTTTGCCTTCACCGGCGGCGACGCCGAGGCCTACAAGGTGTTCCTGCTGTGGCCCGCGCTCACGCTCCTGACGCTCTATGCGCTGGCGCCGCTGGCGCACCAGCGTTTCAAGCAGTACCAGCACAACCACACGCGCTTCGGCACGGCGCCGTTCGCCATCGATGCCACCGCGGGCGGCTTCTACGGCGTCTACCTGCGCGCGTTCGGCATGATGGTGGCGGTAATGGTGGTCACGGCGGTGGCCGGCGGCGCGCTGGGCAATGTCTTCGGCGGCGGCCGCGGCGGCGTGGTGATGGCCTTCCTGGTGGCCGCGGTGGGCTTCTACGTGGCGCTGCTGGCGATCGGGCCGTTCTTCATGGCGCGCCTGCAGAACCTGGTGTGGAACCACACCACGCTGGCGCCGCACGCGTTCCGCAGCGAGGTCAAGGCGGGCCGGCTGTTCTTCATTTTCGTCACCAACATGATCGCCACCGTGCTCACGCTGGGCCTGTTCATGCCGTTCGCCAAGGTACGCTCGATGCGCTACCGTATCGAGAG
This sequence comes from Cupriavidus sp. 30B13, assembly GCF_049059565.2. Classification (NCBI taxonomy): domain Bacteria; kingdom Pseudomonadati; phylum Pseudomonadota; class Betaproteobacteria; order Burkholderiales; family Burkholderiaceae; genus Cupriavidus; species Cupriavidus sp. 30B13. The sequence continues at coordinate 1,143,681 of NZ_CP188223.1, forward strand.
CATGACCATGCTGGCGGCCGCGCCCCTGGATGCCTTCGTGGCCGGCGAAACCCAGCAGGTCGGCGCGCTCGGCGATGCGGCGGTGGACTGGTACGACATCGACATCGCGCTGTGAGGCGAGCCTGAGCCGTTTCTTGCTGTGAGCCTCTTCTTTTCCCCGCTGGCCCGATCCGTTCGCCTCATGTTCGCCTGATGCCGCCTTCCTCCACAGCCCCGGCCCCGGTAGCCGCCACTTACTTCGACGGCCGCTCGTCGCGCGCGCACGCGGCCAGCCTGTCGGTCGAGGGGCGCAACGCGGTGCTGCGCGAGGCCGGCGGCGCGGTCCTGCGCAGCGCGCCGCTGTCGACGCTGCGGGTGTCGGAGCGCGTGCGGCGCGCGCCGCGCCTGGTGACGTTCGCCGACGGCGCGTTCTGCGAGGTCTCCGATCACGCTGGCCTGGCCGCGCTGCTGGACGCCAGCGGCCACCGCGAGGGCTGGGTGGCGCGCGCGCAGAACAGCTGGCGGCTGGTGCTGCTGTCCGTGCTCGGGCTGGTGGCGGCGCTGGTGTTCGGCTATTTCGTGGCGCTGCCGTGGGGCGCCGGCATGGTGGCGCGCAGCGTGCCGCCGGCGCTGGAGGCGCGGCTCGGCGAAGCCACGCTGGCCAGCATCGATGACGGGCTGCTGGCGGCGTCCAGGCTGCCGGCAGCGCAGCAGGAGCGCATCCGCGCGGACTTCGCGGCACTGCGGCGACCGCCCGATGCGGGCCACGACTACCGCATCCTGTTCCGTCGCGGCGGCCGGCTCGGCGCCAATGCGCTGGCGTTGCCGGGCGGCGCCATCGTGGTCACCGACGAACTGGTGACGCTGGCCGGCACCGGCCCGGGCCTGATGGGCGTGCTGGCCCACGAGGCCGGGCACGTGGCGCAGCGCCACGGGCTGCAGCAGATCCTGCAGGCTTCGGCGGTGGGCGCGCTGGCGGCGTATTTCTTCGGCGACTATTCCAGCGTGCTGGCCGGCGTGCCGGCGGCCATCCTGACGCTGCGCTACTCGCGCGACCACGAGCGCGCGGCCGATGCCTACGCGGTCGATGTCATGCAGCGCAACGGGCTGCCGGTGTCGGCGTTCGCCGACGTCCTGCAGGCGCTGGAGGCGGCGCACAAGCAGGATGTGGCGGCGGCAGCCGGGGACGGCGCCTCCGCCGGCGCTGGCGAGCGCGAAACCAAGCGCGAGCGGCGCAGCCGACGTGCCGCCGAAGATCGCGGCGCGCCGGAAGACAACGATTTCTTCTCCACCCATCCGCTCACGCGCGAGCGCATCGACGCGCTGCGCGCGGCGGCGCGGCAACAGGGCGGCTAGATTCCGACCGGCCGGGCCGTTGCCGGCAGCGACGACGCCGCCACCTGTTCCTGCAGCCAGGCGTGGAATTGCTGGATGGTCTTCTCGCGCGGATTGGCTTCGCGCCATGTGACCCAGTAGTGGAGGCTGGACGGGATGCGCGTGGTGCCCAGCTGCACCAGCTCGCCGCTGGCGAGATAGTCGCGCGCCAGCTGCAGGCGCGCCGTGGCCGCGCCCAGGCCGGCCACGGCCGACTGCAGCATCATCCCGGCGTCCTGGAAGATCGGCCCGCGCTCGGGTTCTCCGCCGGGCAGGCCGGCGGCCTCCAGCCAGTCGCGCCACGGCCGCAGGGCGAAGCGCAGCATCGGCAGGCGCGGCAGGTCCGCCAGCGTGAAGCCGGGATAGCGCGCCAGCAGCGCGGGGCTTGCCACCGCGACCACGTGGTCCTCGATCAGGTTGTGGCAGGCGAAGCCGGGCAGTTCCACGCGCTGGTGCCAGATGCCCACGTCCACCGCGTAGGGATCGGGCGGGCTGATCTCGGCATGCAGCCGCAGGTGCAGGTCCAGCCCCGGCAGCGCCGCGTGCAGGCTCGGCAGGCGCCGGATCAGCCACGCGTTGGCCAGGTCCGCCATTACGCTCACTTCCAGCCGCGTCACCTGGGGCGCGCAGCCGTTGCTGGCCTCGCGCAGGCCGTCCTCCAGCTCGGCCAGGCCGTCGCGGATGCGCTCGGCCAGGCGCGCGCCCACGTTGGTGGGCACCATCAGGTGGGCGGCGCGCTGGAACAGCTTGGTGCCGAGGTTGGACTCCAGCGCGCGGATATGGTGGCTGATGGCGCTATGGGTCAGGGACAGCTCCTGCGCCGCGCGCGAAAAGCTGCGGTGGCGGGCGGCGGCCTCCATGGCGCGCAGGGCCTGCAGCGCGGGCAGGTGCGGCGTGGTGCGCTGGCGCGTGGTGCCGGGCGGCAGCGTGCATGCGGGCCCGTCGGCGGTGGCCGCAGCGGCGGGCGGCGTTGCCGCCGGGACGGGTTCGGGAGTTCGGGAGGTCATTGCCGTCAAATTCTACTCACAATCGTGGCAGGTATCTTTCGTTGGCCTTGCGAGGCGCGGCTGACGACAATGCGGGCATGACTTCTGCCAATCCCGCTTCCTCCGCCGCGCCTGCTTCCTCCGCCGCCGCGCCTTCGCGCGACACCGGCATGCGCTGGCGCGTGCTGTGCATCTTCTCGCTCGGTTTCCTGGTTTCCTATATCTTTCGCGGCGTCAACCTGGGCTTCGCGCCGCACCTGATCCGCGAGATGGGCCTGAGCGCCGCCGATCTCGGCCTGCTGACCAGCTTCTACTTCCTGGGCTTCGCCTGCGCCCAGATCCCGGCGGGCCTGCTGCTCGACCGCTTCGGCCCGCGCCGTACCGAGGCCGTGCTGCTGCTGGCCGCGGTGGCGGGCGCGCTGATGTTCGCCCGCGCGCCGGGCATGGCGGCGCTGGCGGCCGGCCGCCTGCTGATCGGCATCGGCGTGTCGGTGTGCCTGGGCGCCGCCATCCAGGCGCTGTCGATCTGGTTCCCGCTGTCGCGCATGCCGCTGCTCAACGGCGTGGTCATGGCCATCGGCGGCCTCGGCGCGGTGGTGGTGGGCGCGCCGCTGGCCTGGCTGCTGTCGTGGACGGACTGGCGCACGGTCAGCTACGGACTGGCCGGCCTGACGCTGGCGATGGCCGCGCTGCTGTGGTTCGCCGCCCCTGAGGCGGGCGGCGCCGGCAAGCAGCGCCTGGCCGAGCAACTGCGCGGCACCTGGCAGGTATTCCGCAACGGGCGCTTCCTGCGCGTGGTGCCGCTGGCGCTGCTCAACCAGGGCATCTTCCTGTCGGTGCAGACTTTGTGGGTGGGCGCCTTCCTGCGCGACGTGGCGGGCCATTCGCCCGAACAGAGCGCGCGGCTGGTCTCGGTGATCGGCTTCGCCATGATGGGCGGCTGCGTGTTCGCCGGCTGGGCCGCGCGCCACCTGGAGCGCGCCGGGCTGAGCCTGTACGCGTTCGCCGGCCTGGGCATGAGCGGCTTCATCGTGGTCCAGTGCCTGATCATCGCCGGCGTGCCGCTGCCGCCGGTGCTGATGTGGGCCGCCTACGGCGTGTTCGGCTCGAGCGGCATCCTGGCCTACGCGGTGCTGGCGCGCAGCTTCCCCGAAGCCCTGATCGGCCGCGCCACCACGGCACTGACGCTGACGGTGTTCCTGGCCACCTTTGCCTGCCAGGTCGGCGTAGGCATGGTGCTCGACCTCTGGCCGGCTACCGGCGGCCGCTATCCGAAGACAGCGCACCTCACGGTCTGGAGCGGGCTGGTGGTGCTGCAGGTGGCGGCGGCAGTCTGGTATGCGCTGGGCCGCAAGCGCGGCGCGCAGGTGGCTGCCTGACCGCGGTGCGCGGCCAGGGGAGAGATTCGCTTGCGCGGCTGAACCGGGCCGGCGGCTACAGCACCACCGGCCGGTCGTCCAGTTCGTTGTGGTTGGGTTTGCCGTCTTCGGCCGGGAAGTGCGTGGCCAGCAGGTGGTGGATCTTCTCCACTGCCGCCAGCACGGGCTTGACCGACAGGTCGCGCGCCAGCCCGGCGGCCAGTTCGTTGCAGATCGCGCGCCACGTGTCCGGGCCGACGCGGGTGTCGATGCCGCGGTCGGCCAGCAGTTCGACCGCGTGGTCGGCCAGGTTGATGTAAAGCAGCACGCCGGTATGGCCTTCGGTGTTCCAGACCTCGAGCGCGCCGAACAGGGCGCGGGCCCGGGCGCGCGGCGTGGTGCCGGCCAAGGCCAGCCCGACCGGCAGGCTGGATTCGATCACCACCCGCACTTCGCCCTGGTGGCGCTGCTCGCCGGCGGCGACCGCCTGTTGCAGTTGTTGCCGGGCCTCGGCGGGAAAATGCCGGTTGGCGGCGCCGGGCAGGGTGCCGAGATGGCGCAGGGCGCGTTTGATATGAGGCATGCGTGGCTACCAGTTGCCGGAGGCGCCGCCTCCGTCGAAACCGCCGCCCCCGCCGCCGCCGAAGCCGCCGCCACCACCTCCGCCACCGCCGCCGAAGCCGCCTCCGCCGCCACGTCCCCAGCCGCCACGTCCCCAGCCGCCGCCGAGTCCGCCGAGCGTGCCGCCCAGGCCGCCGGCGGCCGCATCCCAGCCGCGCCGGCCGGTCACGATCTGCGGGCCGCGCGGACGCCGCGCCGCGGAGAGGAAGAAGAACAGGATGATGGCGAGCGGGAACAGCACCGGCAGCCAGTCGGCCCACGCGTCGCTCCGGGCCGGCTTGCCGCCGGCCTGCGGGCCGGGCAGGCCTTCCTTGTCGATGGTGGCCTGGATGGCCGAGACGCCGGCCGCGAGGCCGCCGTAGAAGTCGTTCTGGCGGAAGTGCGGCGCCATCACGTCCTGCAGGATGCGCTTGGACATCGCGTCGGTGAGCGAGCCCTGCACGCCGCGGCCTACCTCGAGCCGCATCTTGCGCAGCCCGGGCGGGTTGTCCTTGGCGATCAGCAGGATCACGCCGTCGTCGATGCCCTTGCGCCCGGCGCGCCAGGCGTCGGCCACGCGGATGCTGTAGGCGTCGATCGGCTCGGGCTCGGTGGTAGGCACCATCAGCACGAAGATCTGGCTGCCGCGCTGCTGCTCGTACTCGGCCAGCACGTTTTCCAGCGCGCTGCGCTGGCCGGCGCTGAGCGTGCCGGTGAGGTCGGTCACGCGCTGGGTCAGCGGCGGCACCGGCACGAAACCGTCGGCGCCGGCGGCGCCGGGGCCTGCGGCTGCCGCGGCCGGCCCGGCCAGCAGCGTGCCGAGCATCAGCATCAGCGCCAGCAGCATGCCGCGCCAGTCGCGCCAGTCGCGCGCGGTGCGCGTGGCCGGCGCGGGAAGGAATCGGGCCAGGTCTTGCCGCATGGGTTCAGCCTTTTGCGTTTGCCGCCCGGATCAGAACTTCACCGCCGGCGGCGTGGAGATGGCCTTCTCGTTCTCCACCGTGAAGGACGGCTTGACCGGGTACTTGAACACCATCGCGGTCAGGTTGGTGGGGAAGCTGCGCGCGAGGATGTTGTAGTCGCGCACCGCGGCAATATACCGCTGGCGTGCCACCGTGATGCGGTTCTCGGTGCCTTCGAGCTGCGACTGCAGGTCGCGGAACGACGCGTCGGCCTTGAGCTGCGGATAGTTTTCCGACACCGCCAGCAGGCGCGACAGCGCGCCGCTGAGCTCGCCCTGGGCCTGCTGGAAGCGCTTGAAGGCCTCGGGGTCGTTGAGCGTCTCCGGCGAGACCTGGATGCTGGTGGCGGCGGCGCGGGCCTTGGTGACGGCTTCGAGCGTCTCGCGCTCGTGCGTGGCATAGCCCTTGACGGTATTGACCAGGTTGGGGATCAGGTCGGCGCGGCGCTGGTACTGGTTGATCACCTCGCCCCAGGCCGCCTTGACGGCCTCGTCCTTGGCCTGGAAGTCGTTGTATCCGCAGGCGGACAGCAGGCTGGCGCACAGGCCCAGCAGCAGCCAGCGCAGGACGGACCGCGGCGAGGACAGGGACGCAGACAGGGTCGGGGACGGGGATGCGCGCATCGGATACTCCGGAAATCGAGGAAGCACCAGTGTAGCGCACGGGCCCGCGCCGGCAAGCGATCCGGCCTGCGCGCGCGGGTTGACGGCGGCGGCCCGCTGCCGGTAGATTGTCGGCTTCGGCGCGGTCCGGCCCGACCATCGAGGTCATGCCCGGCTGGCGCCGCTGCAGCCTCACCTTGCATCCCCAACCTGCCATGCGCGCCTGTCCGCTGATTTCCGCACCCGCCCGTGCTGCTTCGCAGCCGCAGGTGCCCGCGCGCGCCAAAGCCAAAAAACAGCCGCTCGTCTGACCGGGGCGTGCTGTTCCGTCAGATGAGCGACGGAACGGCACCTGCGATCGGGGGCGAGGCCGGCTTTGCATCCTCCCGCTGTCCACTGCAGGCCCAGCCGCCGATCCGGCGCCCTTCTGTACGGTTTTTTCCTGACCGGTCGTACAGGAGCGTTTCATGCAGCAAGCAGAACCATCACGACAATCGGAACCATCGCGGCCACAGGCCCGGCTGCCGCGGCAAGCCTTCGCGGGCATCTGGCTGCCGCTGGTGACGCCGTTCGCCCACGGCGAGGTCGACCACGCCGCGCTGGCGCGGCTGGTGCGCCGCTATGCCGCCGCCGGCATCGCCGGCTTCGTGGCGTGCGGCAGCACCGGCGAGGCGGCCGCGCTCGACGAAGACGAGCAACTGGCCGTGCTCGATACCGTGCTCGAGGCCGCCGCCGGCCTGCCGGTGATGATGGGCGTGTCGGGCAGCAACGCGCGCCAGGCGCAGGCGCGCGTGCGCCGCCTGGCCGCGCGCCCGCTGGCGGGCGTGCTGGCGTCGGCCCCCGCCTATGTGCGGCCGTCGCAGGCCGGGCTGGTCGATTATTTCCGGATGCTGGCCGACAGCGCCGCCGCGCCGCTGGCGCTGTACGACATCCCGTACCGCACCGGCGTGAAGCTGGAGACCGACACCATCCTGGCGCTGGCCGCGCATCCGAACATCCATGCCGTCAAGGACTGCGGCGGCGACTACCACGGCACCCAGGCGGTGATCGCCGACGGGCGCCTGGCGGTGCTGGCCGGCGAGGACCATCAGGTGCTGGGCACGCTGTGCCTGGGTGGCAGCGGGGCGATCCTCGCTTCGGCCCATCTCTGCCCGGAGTCGTTCGTGGCGCTGGCGCGCGCGGTGGCTGGCCAGCGGCTGGACGAGGCGCGGCGCCTGTTCCATGCCCTGATGCCGGTGATCCGGCTGGCGTTCGCGCAGCCTAACCCGGGGCCGGTCAAGGCCATGCTGGCGCGCGAGGGCTGGCTGCGCAACGAGCTGCGCGCGCCGATGACGCCGGCCGGCGAGGCGCTGGCCGAGGCGCTGGCGCGCGCCGGCGCCGGCCTCGGCGAGGCGGCCGTGCGCGGCTAGCCGCGCGGGCGGGGCGGCGTCAGCCGGCGGCGAACGCCATCCTCGCCGCCTCGAGGGTGGCGGCGAGGATGGCGTCGTCGTGCTGCGCCGAGACGAAGCCGGCCTCGAAGGCGGACGGCGCCAGGTAGACGCCGGCATCCAGCATGGCGTGGAAGAAGCGGTTGAAGCGCGCGGTGTCGCACTGGGTGACTTCGGCGAAGCTGCCCGGCACGCCCTCGCGGAAGTACAGGCCGAACATGCCGCCGATGGCATCGGCGGCGAACGGCACGCCGGCTTCGCGCGCGGCCGCCGCGAGGCCGTCGGCCAGCTTGCGGGTCTGCGCGGCGAGGCGGTCGTGGAAGCCCGGCGCCTGGATCAGCTTGAGCGTGGTCAGCCCGGCCGCCACCGCGAGCGGGTTGCCCGACAGCGTGCCGGCCTGGTAGACGCCGCCCAGCGGCGCCAGGCAGGCCATGATGTCGCGCCGGCCGCCGAAGGCCGCGGCCGGCATGCCGCCGCCGATCACCTTGCCCAGGCAGGTCATGTCCGGCGTGATGCCGTAGTGCGCCTGCGCGCCGCCCAGCGCCACGCGGAAGCCCGTCATCACCTCGTCGAAGATCAGCACGGCGCCGTGCTTGGTGCACAGCGCGCGCATGGCTTGCAGGAACGCGTCGCTGGCGCGCACCAGGTTCATGTTGCCCGCCACCGGCTCGACGATCACCGCGGCGATCTCGCCCTCGTGCTTGATGAAGGCCTGCTCGAGCTGCTCGACGTTGTTGTACTCCAGCACCATGGTGTGCTTGGTCACGTCGGCCGGCACGCCGGCCGAGGAGGGGGCGTTCCTGGTGGTGTCGGCGAACGTCAGCAGGCCGGAGCCGGCCTTGACCAGCAGGCTGTCGGCGTGGCCGTGGTAGCAGCCCTCGAATTTGACGATCAGGTCGCGCTTGGTGAAGCCGCGCGCCAGGCGCAGCGCGCTCATGGTGGCTTCGGTGCCGGACGAGACCAGGCGCACCTGCTCGATCGACGGCACCAGCTTGCAGATTTCCTCGGCCATCTCGATCTCGGCCTCGGTCGGCGCGCCGAACGAGAAGCTCAGGCCGGCGGTTTCCCGCACCGCGCGCACCACTTCGGGGTGGGCGTGGCCGACGATCATCGGGCCCCAGGAGCCGATGTAGTCGATGTAGCGCTGGCCATCGGCGTCCCACATGTAAGCGCCCTCGGCGCGCGTGATGAAGCGGGGCGTGCCGCCCACCGAGCGGAAGGCGCGCACGGGCGAATTGACGCCGCCCGGGATGGTTTGCTGGGCGCGGTCGAAGAGCTGCTGGTTACGAGACATGGGCTTTGCGTGAAATCAAAAGCAGGAGGAACGCGTTCTATCGGGCGGCAAGTGGCGCGGAAATGCCCGCAAAAAAGCTGCTATGCGGGGTATTTGCGCGGTAACGTGCGCGAACACGGCGTGTTTGGCCCGGATCATGCTTGTCCGGCTGGCGCCGGAGGCGCCGATTCGGTACCATCTGGCCCTGAATTTTAATGGAGAGTGACTGGACCGTTATGGAATACAAGACCTGGATGTGCCTGATCTGCGGGTGGATTTACGACGAAGCCGCCGGCGCGCCCGAAGACGGCATTGCCCCCGGCACCAAATGGGAAGACGTGCCCATCAACTGGACGTGCCCGGAATGCGGCGCGCGCAAGGAAGATTTCGAGATGGTGGCCCTGTAAGACGCCACCGTGGCATTGCCATGCGGGGCGGGGTGCCGCATTCGCCTCTCCAGGCATCGTCCCGGCAGGCCAGCATGACGTGCCCGTGACGGAGCCGGCCCGGTTGCCCGGCCTGCGCCGGTGCGTCGCGCCAATGCGACAGATCGCCAGGGGGGGCCGCGGATTCCGGATTGACGGCCCCACGGTGAGTTGTCACACTCTGTTTCAAATTTGAACATCCGCCCTTTGGAGGGTGGGCCTGGGCAGGCGCGGGTACCACGCGCCGCCCTTTTGCCGGCGCGGGCCACCGCGGCGGCGCGTTGATCGGGAATCAGGACGTATTGTTTCGGGGTCCGCCGGCGCAGCCAGGCTGCGCCGCGCGGAAGTTCTCAGGTGAATGCCGGCGCGTCCCGCGAGGAGCGCGCTGGTTGCGGGAACGGGATGCGGGTCTCTCAACTACAAGAAAGTGTCCGGCTCGATGCCGGGCAGGTCGATGTCCCGGCCGGTGGCGCAGCCGCCGGCGGTACCGCTGCGCCCGCGCGCCGCAAGGTGCTCGTCATCGACGATTCCAGCACCATCCGCCGCACCGCCGAGATCTTCCTGTCGCAGGCCGGCTGCCAGGTGCTGCTGGCCGAAGACGGTTTCGAGGCGCTCGCCAAGGTCGGCGACATGCATCCGGACCTGATCTTCTGCGACATCCTGATGCCGCGCCTGGACGGCTACCAGACCTGCGCCCTGATCAAGAAAAGCCCGCGTTTCCATGCCATTCCGGTGATCATGCTGTCGTCCCGCGACGGCGTGTTCGACCGCTCGCGCGGCCGCCTCGTCGGCGCGCGCGACCATCTCGCCAAGCCGTTCACCCGCGAGTCGCTGCTGCAGGCCGTCGATGCCTGCCTGCCACGTGCCGCCGCCGTGGCCAGCGCCGAGCCGGCCTGAGCGCATCTCTAGGAATGACTCATGACCATCAGCAAGATCCTCATCGTCGACGACTCCCCGACCGAAGCCCTGTTCATGTCCGACCTGCTCGGCAAGCAGGGTTTCAAGGTGTCGGTGGCCGGCAACAGCGACCAGGCCTTCGCCCGGCTCGAAAGCGAGCGCTTCGACCTGATCCTCATGGACGTGGTGATGCCGGGCCAGAACGGCTACCAGGCCACCCGCGCCATCAAGCGCGACGACCGCTTCAAGGATATCCCGGTCATCATGTGCACCAGCAAGGGCCTGGACACCGACCGCATCTGGGGCATGCGCCAGGGCGCGGCCGACTACATCGTCAAGCCGGTCGACGGCGAAGAGCTGCTCGGCAAGATCGCGGCGCTGGCCCACTGAGCCGCCGCGGCCGCTGCACGGTTACCTCTCTTTCCCTCAACGGAATCCGCCCATGAACGCGCCGCGCCAGGACCTCCGCGCCCGACAGACCCGGCTGCAGGACTACCAGGCCATGCTGGCCCGCCGCCTGCGCGAGGCGCGCAGCCTGCCGGCGATGGACAGCTACCTCGGCCTGCAGGTAGGCCAGCGCCACTGGCTGCTGCCGCTGCCGGAGACCGGCGAGGTGCTGGAGATGCGCCAGCCCAGCCGCGTGCCGCTCACGCAGGGCTGGTACACCGGGCTGGTGAACGCGCGCGGCAGCCTGCTCGGCGTGGTCGATTTCGGCCTGTTCTGCGGCGAGGGAGCCACCCCGCTGCAGCCGGGCAGCAAGATCGTGGTGCTGTCGCGCCAGGTCGAGCGCGCCTGCGGCATCCTCGCCACGCGCGTGGTCGGCCTGCGCCATGCCGGCGAACTGAGCCTGCCGGCCGCGCCGCCGCAGGGCCAGCCCGAGGGCGCGCCGGAGTGGGAGGGCGCGCGCTTCGCCGACCGCGACGGGCGCGACTGGCAGGTGCTGGACGTGCGCCGCCTGCTGGCGTCGCCGGCGTTCCTGCAGGTGGGCCGGCAGGCCGCCTGAGCACGGACGGCACGGAGGAGCCGGGCAGGCGGCACGCAACGGGGAGGGCGCGGGCCCGCGCTGGCCGCGCACGCGCCGCGGAAAAACCAAGAATCGAAGAATAACGAACAGAGGGTGCTATGGGTTTCAAGAACATCAGCCTGGGTCGCCGGGCGCCGGTGGCCGCTGCCGCCGAGATGGCGGTGAACGCGGCGGCGCCGGCCGACAGGAGCACCCCGGCCGGGCGCATCGCCGACCGGCTGTCGCGCATCCCGTTCGCCAGCCAGCAGCGCGCGCTGACCGGCGGCGTGGTGCTGTCGCTGGTGGCGCTGCTGGCGTCGGTGTACGCGGATAACCGCGAGGCCAACAACGGCGCGGCCCAGATCGAGATCGCCGGCGACATGCTGATGCACTCCCAGCGCCTGGCCAAGGCGGTGCCGGTGGCGCTGCTGGGCAATGCCCAGGGCTTCGCCCAGTTGCGCCAGTCCAAGGCCGAGCTGGCCGGCGACTTGCAGTCGCTGCAGAACGGCAACGGCGAAAAGCACGTGCGCGCCACCGGCGGCGCGGCCGCCCCGCTGCTGGAAAAGGCCATCGAATCGTGGCGCCGCACCGAGAAGAGCGCGGGCGACGTGCTGGCCCAGCAGCCGACCCTGACCACCATCGGCCAGACGCTGCAGATCTTCAACGCCTCCAACCCGGAACTGCTGGAAAGCGCCGAGCAGGTGGCGGCGCTCAAGCTGCAGGGCGGCGCCAACGCGCGCGAGGTGGCCGCCTCCGCGCAACTGGTGATGCTGACGCAGCGCCTGGGCAAGAACCTCAACGAATTCCTAGCCGGCGAAGGCGTCAACCCCGAGACCGCGTTCCTGCTGGGCAAGGACACCAACACTTTCCGCGAGACGCTGGACGGCCTGCTCAACGGCAGCGAGGCGCTGCGCCTGGCCGCCACCGGCGATGCCGAGACGCGCACCTACCTGCAGCAGCTCTCGCAGCGTTTCGACGCCGTGCAGAAGACCACGCAGACCATCCTGCAGAACCTGCCCGGCCTGATCGCCGCCAAGCGCGCCCAGCAGCAGATCTTCAACGACAACGAGGCGCTGCGCGGCGAGCTGTCGCAGCTGCAGGCCGCCTACGCCGAAGGCGCGCGCGTGCGCCCGCTGACCCTGGGCGCCACCATCGTCTCGGCGGTGCTCACGCTGCTGTTCCTGGCCGGGCTGGCGGCGCTCTACCTGCGCGACTCGCGGGTCCGCGCCCGCGAGGCGGAAGCCCGCGAGCGCGAAGCCGATGCGCGCCGGCTCGAGGAAAAGCGCACCAACGACGCCACCCAGAAGGCCATTCTGCAGCTGATGAACGAGCTGCAGGACATCGCCGACGGCGACCTGACCAAGCAGGCCACCGTGACCGAGGACATCACCGGCGCCATCGCCGACTCGGTGAACTACACGGTGGAAGAACTGCGCGAACTGGTCGGTCGCGTGCAGCTGACCGCGGGCGAGGTGACGCAGGCCTCGGGCCAGGTGCAGGACACATCGACCCAGCTGGTCGCCGCCTCCGAGGAACAGTCGCGCCAGATCCGCCAGACCGGCGAATCGGTGGTGGAGATGGCGGACCGCATCACCCAGGTGTCGCGCGGCGCGGCCGAATCGGCCAACGTGGCGCGCGCATCGCTGGCCGCCGCCGAGCAGGGCCAGTACGCGGTGCAGAACGCCATCGCCGGCATGAACGACATCCGCGAGCAGATCCAGGACACCTCCAAGCGGATCAAGCGCCTGGGCGAGTCGTCGCAGGAGATCGGCGAAATCGTCGAGCTGATTTCCGACATTACCGAGCAGACCAACGTGCTGGCGCTCAACGCCGCCATCCAGGCCGCCTCGGCCGGCGAGGCCGGGCGCGGCTTCTCGGTGGTGGCCGAGGAAGTGCAGCGCCTGGCCGAGCGCTCCGGCGAGGCGACCAAGCAGATCGGCGCGCTGATCCGCACCATCCAGACCGACACGCAGGACGCCGTGCACGCCATGGAGCGCAGCACGCAGGGCGTGGTGGAAGGCGCCAAGCTGTCCGACAACGCCGGCGCCGCGCTGGTGGAGATCGGCCGCGTGTCGCGCCAGCTTGCCGAACTGATCGAGCAGATTTCGCAGACCACCTCGCACGAAGCCGGGCTCGCCACCGCGGTGGCGCGCAATATCGAAGGGATCCTGCAGGTGACCGAACAGACTTCGTCCGGCACGCGCCAGACCGCGCTGTCGGTGCGACAGCTCACCCTGCTGACCGAGGAACTGCGTAACTCCGTGCTGCGATTCAAGATCGCCTGACCGGGTTGCGCGAGCCGGGGCCGCCGCGGGCCGGCGCCACCGCATTGGACGCATTGGATGCAGTCATGTCATTGAATTTCCCGGCCCCGCGCGGGCCCGCCGGTACCGATCCGGCGCCGGCCGCCCAGCCTGCCGGCGCCCCGCATGCTGCCGACGCCGCCGGCGGCCCGGTGGCGCGCGACCTTTCCATGCTGGCATGGCTGGCGCCCAGCCTGCGCGCCGCGCTGGACGATGCCGCGGCCGAACTGGGCCACTACGTCGACGAAGTGCAGCAGGCGCCCGAGGCGCTCGGCGCGCGCGACACCACCTCGCTGCGCCTGGCCGGCCAGCAGCTGCACCAGGCCGCCGGCGCCGTGCACATCGTCGGCCTGCGCGGAGTGGACCCGTATTGCCAGGCGCTCGGCCGCCTGCTCGACGCCATCGACGCCGGCACCGTGCCGGCCGACGCCCAGACCCTGGGCGTATTCCGCCTCGGCGTGCAGGCGCTGGCCGAGTACGTCGACGACCTGATGGCCGGCGACGACGAAGACCCGGTGCGCCTGTTCCGCTCCTATGCCGACGTGCTCGGCCGCCTCGGCGAGGACCGCGTGCATCCCGCCGACCTGTGGGTCGACGAACTGCAGATGCTGCCCGGCATCCTGCTGCCGATGCGCATGGCTTCCTCGGTCACGCGCGCGCGCCAGCGCTTCGAGGCAGCGCTGCTCAAGGCGCTGCGCCTGCCGGTGCCGTGCCACGACGAAAGCCTGCTGCGCGAAGCCTACCTGCCGCTGGAGTCCGCGCTCGAAGACGTGCGCGCCAGCGAGCAGGAACTGCGCCGCGCCACCGACCACCCGGACCGCGGCGTGTGGCACGTGCTGGCGCTGGTGTTCGGCGCGCTGGCCCACGGCCTGCTGCCCTCCGACCTGCTCGCCAAGCGCCTGGCGGCGCGCGCCCACCTGCTGCTGCGCCAGTACCTGCAAGGCCAGGTGCGCGTGCCGCAGGCGCTGCTCAACGACGCCGTCTATCTGCTGGTCACCACCAACGGCGGCGGCGCGGCGGCCTCCGCCGGCACGGCCGAAAGCCAGCCGGTGCTGGTGCTGCGCTCGGCCATCCGCGAATGCCTGCAGGCGTTCCGCATCGATGCCGCGCACGCCGTGGCGCGCGCCGATTTCCGCGTGCGCTACTACGGCTGGCTCGATCCCATCGACACGCGCAACCTGCAGCAGGCCGCGGCGGCGCTGGAGCGTGCCGCCGCCGACCCGCAGCACGGCGACTGGCATGGCGCGCTCGCGGCGCTGGCCGAGGCCGCGCAGCCGCTGGCCCAGCCCGCCTTGCTGCGCTGCCTCGACGCCGCCGCCCGGTCCGGCCCGCAGCAGGAAGGCGCGCAGCAGGAGGGCGCGCAAGGCGAGGCCATCGGCAGCGGCGCCATCGCGCTGTTCCTCGGCCGCGCGCTGGCGCTGCCGTGGCGCGTGCACGGCAACACGGGCCATGCCGCGGCCGCCGGCTTCGCGCAGCGCTGCGACGAACTGGCGGCATATCTGGGCGCGCGCCGGCAAGGCAATGCGGCGGCGGCCCCGCGCTGGCTGGCCCAGATGGTGGAGCAGGCGCGCGCGCAGCGGCTGCGCGAAGCCGCCGTGGCGCAGTTGCGCGGCCATCTCGACAGCGGCGAATCCTGGCTCGACGCCTACGACCGCGACGCGGCGCGCCCCGAATCGGGCGCCCACCTGCGCGATGCGGACCGCGCCTTCGCCGCGCTGGGCGCCACGCTGGAACAACTGCAGCAAGCCGGCGCGCTGCCGGAAACGCTGCATGCCGAGGCGCTCGGCGTGGCGGCGGCACTGCAGCGCGTCACGCTGTCGCTCGGACTGCTGGCCGGCGCCCGCGTCGCGCTCGCGCCGGACGGCGAGCCGGATGCCGCCGGCGTTGCCGGAATCGCCGACGCCGACGGCGAGCGCGCCGGCTGGCTGGCGGCGATCGCCGGCGAGCTCGGCACCGTGCATGCGTTCATCGACGCGCTGGCGTTCGGCCGCAGCGCCGCCGCCGACGCGCAGGAAGGCGCTGCCGCCGGCGCGCCCAGCCCGAGCGGGGATGGCAGGGACAGCGGCGCGGTTTCCCACGCGGCCTTGCTCGCCAATGCGCGCGCGGCCGCCAGCGAGGTGGTGCGCCAGCCGGCGGCCGCCGACGCGCCCGAGGTCAAGGCGCTGCGCGCCGCGCTGCAGGCGCTCGGCGAGCAGGCGGCCATCGACGACGCCGCCAGCCTGCGCCGCCAGGCGGACGAAGCCACCACCCAGCTCAATGCCTGGCTGGCCGGCTCGCAAGGCGCGGCCGAACGCCTGGTGGTGGCGCTGGCGGACTCGCTGCCGGCCAGTGCGGCGAGCGCGCCCGCCGCCGCGCCGGTGCCGCCGGCGGCGGCGGACAGCGCCGCCATCGACGCCGAGCTGCTGGACATCTTCCTCACCGAGGCGGATGAGGTGCTCGGCGAGGTCGCCGGCGACCTGCGCGGCGGCCTGCCGGCGCTGACCGATCCCGATACCGTCAGCCGCCTGCGGCGCGCTTTCCATACGCTCAAGGGATCGAGCCGCATGGTGGGACTGCACCGCTACGGCGAAGCGGCCTGGGCCATCGAGCAGGTGATGAACCTGTGGATCGCCGAGGCGCGCGGGCCGTCGCAGGCGGTGGCCGACCTGCTGCTGCGCGCGCACGGCGAACTGGCAGCCTGGGTGACGGCGCTGCGCGGCGATCCGCTGGCCGCGCACGACACCGCGGGCCTGCTGGCCGCGGCGCAGTCGGTGCGTGCCGGCGAGGAGGCCGCCGCCGGCCCGGGCGCTGGCTACGCGCCGCCGCAAGACGCCCGGGCCGAGATGGACGCCTTCGCGGCGGAGCCGGTGCCGCAAGCAGGCTCCCTCGCCGCGGACGAGCCGCCCTGCGCCGAGGCCGGCACTGGCGCGAGCGAGGCGGCGCACGAGCCGGCGCCCGAGGCAGCGTCCGAGGTGCCCGATTCGGCGGACAACGACAGCGACAGCGCCGCCGACGCCAAGGTCATCCCGTTCCGCTTCGCCAGCACGCCGGCCGAGCAGAACGACCATTTCAAGGTGATCGGCCCGGTCCGCATCAGCCTGCCGCTCTACAACGTCTACCTGCAGGAAGCCGACGATCTGGTGCGCCAGTTCGCCACCGATGTTTCCGAGTGGCGCCACGAAGGGCGCCCGTGCCCGAGCGAGCTGGCGCTGCGCGTCGCGCATACGCTGCAAGGCAGCGCCTCCACGGTGGGCCTGGAGCCGGTGCGCGCGATCGCCGAGGCGCTGGAGCGCCTGATGCTGCAACTGGGCTCGCATCCGGTAGCCATGCATCCGGGCGATTTCCGCCTGCTGGAGCAGGCAGTCGAACGCGTGCGCGGCATGCTGCACCAGTTTGCCGCCGGGATCTGGCCGGACGCCGACGACGCGCTGTGCCGCAGCCTGGCCGAGCTGGGCGACCGCGCGATGGTGCGCCCGCGCCTGGCCGTGCCCGAGCCGGCCGGCCTGGCGCCGGAGGCGGAAGACGCGCCGGTCGCGCTGCTGTTCGGCAAGCCGCCGGCAGCGCTGCTGTTCGCCGGGGTGGCGCAGGACGATGCCGCCGCGTTCGCCGCGCCCGCATTCGAGCCCGCATTCGAACCCGTCTTCGAGCCCGCCGCAGCGTACGCGGCGGCGCCCGTCACCGAAGCCGCGAACGAAAGCACGGCGCCTGCCGGCGAGCCGCCGCCCGATCCCGTGCTGGTCGAGATCTTCCTCGAGGAAGCCCACGGCAGCCTGCCGGAACTCGGCAAGCTGCTGCGCGGCTGGGAAGCCGCCGCTACCGCCGGCGACGGCCAGCACGCCAGCCACGCCGGCCTGATCCTGCGTGCCCTGCATACGCTCAAGGGCAGCGCGCGCATGGCCGGCGCGATGGCGCTGGGCCAGGCCGCGCACGAGATGGAAACGCTGCTCGACGCCGCCGTGCGCGGCGGCCGCGTCGATGGCGCGCTGTTCGCGCGCCTGTACGCCTGGTACGACCGCATCCTCGCGCATGGCGAGGCGCTGCAGGGCGGCCGCCTGCTGCCGGTGGACGACCCCGAGCTGATCAACGCCGGGGATGCACAGGAAGGCGCGCAGGACGGCGCCGCGGCGCCGGCCGAAGCGCCGGCCCTTCCGCAGCTATCGCAAGTATCGCAACTATCGCAACTGCCGGTGGCCGCGGCGGCGCCGCTGAGCACGGTGGGCGTGGGCACGCTGCAGCCCGCCGCCGTGCCGGTCCTCGCGGAAACCGGCGAGCGCCTGCGCGCGCTGGTGCGCGTGCAGGCCCGCACGCTCGACACGCTGATCACCGACGCCGGCGAAGTCGGCGCCACGCGCGCGCGGCTGGAGAGCGAGCTCGATGCGCTGCGCAGCTATCTCGGCGAACTCAACGACAACGTGGCGCGCCTGCGCGGCCAGCTGCGCGAGATCGAGATCCAGGCCGAATCGCAGATGGCCTCGCGCATCGCCGACGCCCAGCACGCGCCGGATTTCGATCCGCTCGAATTCGACCGCTTCACGCGCTTCCAGGAACTGACCCGCATGATGGCCGAGTCGGTCAACGACGTGGCCACGGTCGAGCAGAACCTGCAGCGCGGCTTCGACCGCGCCACCGGCGACCTCGACGCGCAGGCCCGCCTCACGCGCGGCCTGCAGCGCAGCCTGATGCAGGCGCGCATGGTGCAGTTCGACGCGCTGGCCGAGCGGCTGTACCGCGTGGCGCGCCAGGCCGCCAGCGAGACCGGCAAGGAAGTGCGCCTGCTGATCAAGGGCGGCACGGT
The DNA here is from genome assembly GCF_049059565.2 of Cupriavidus sp. 30B13. NCBI lineage: Bacteria > Pseudomonadati > Pseudomonadota > Betaproteobacteria > Burkholderiales > Burkholderiaceae > Cupriavidus > Cupriavidus sp. 30B13. Next base: position 1,161,644 of record NZ_CP188223.1, read on the forward strand.
GGAAGTCGACCGCTCGGTGCTGGACCGCATGGCCGGCCCGATCGAACATCTGATCCGCAACGCGGTCGTGCACGGCATCGAGCCGGCCGAGGCCCGCCGCGCGGCGGGCAAGCCGGCCACCGGCGCGCTCACGCTCGAAGTGCAGCAGGAAGGCAACGAGGTGGTGCTGCATTTCGTCGACGACGGCGGCGGCCTGGACCTGGCGCGCATCCGCGCGCGCGCCATCGAGCGCGAGCTGCTGTCGGCCGACGACGACGCCGGCGAGGCGCGCCTGACCGAGCTGATCTTCGCGCCCGGCTTCAGCACCGCGGAGTCGGTCTCCGAGCTGGCCGGACGCGGCGTCGGCATGGACGTGGTGCGCGCCGAGACCGTGGCGCTGGGCGGGCGCATCGCGCTGGCCACGCAGGCCGGGCAGGGCACCCGCTTCACCGTGCACCTGCCGCTGACCACGGCCATCACGCAGGTGCTGCTGGTCACGCTGGGCGGGCGCCAGTTCGCCATCCCCAGCGGCATGATCGACCAGGTCCAGCAACTGCGCTCGCAAGGCCTGCTCGAAGCCTACAACCGCGGCCGTCTCGACGCCGCCGGCGGCGAGGTGCCGTTCTACTACTTCGGCACGCTGCTGGAAGAGACGCCGGCCATCGCCGCGGGCCGCAAGTATTCGCCCATCGTGGTGGTGCGCAGCGGCGCCGAACGCATCGCCGTGCATGTGGACGAGGTGATCGGCAACCGCGAAGTGGTGGTCAAGCACATCGGCCCCCACCTGGCGCGCCTCGAAGGCATCGCCGGCGCCACCACGCTGGGCGACGGCGAGATCGTGCTGATCTACAACCCGGTGGTGCTGGCGCAGCGCTTCGTGCGCGAGCGCGGCGAGCCGCCGCGCCTGCCGCTGCCCGGCCTGGCGCAGGCAGCGCAGCAGCCGGCGCTGGGCGCGGTGGCCGAGCTGGGCCGCGGCGGCGCCTTGCCGGTGGAAGGCCTGGGCACGCAGCCGACCATCATGGTGGTGGACGATTCGCTCACGGTGCGCAAGGTCTCGCACCGCCTGCTGACCCGCGCCGGCTACCAGGTGGTGCTGGCGCGCGACGGCGTGGACGCGCTGCGGCAACTGCAGGACGTCATGCCGGACGCCATGCTGGTCGACATCGAGATGCCGCACATGGACGGCTTCGACCTGACCCGCAACGTGCGCGGCGACAGCCGCACCGCCCACATGCCGCTGGTGATGATCACCTCGCGCACGGCCGAGAAACACCGCCGCTACGCCGCCGAGATCGGCGTCAACGTGTACCTGGGCAAGCCGTACAACGAGGATGAACTGCTGACCACACTGCACCACCTGCTGGGCGAGCGCGCGGCGGGAACGGCAGGGTCGGTGGCGCAGATGCTGGGCGAGGACGCGGGGAACTGAGGCAGGGGGCGACAAAGCCCCGGGCGATCGACGAAGCCGGCGAACGGGCCCATCCTTCCGGAGCGATCGACGAAGCCGGCGAATGGGCCCACACCGCGAGATCTGGCCCAAGCAAGATGCCCTCCCTCTCCCCTCACGGGGAGAGGGCCGGGGAGAGGGGCGGTTTGACTAGGAGCCACATCGAGCGGAGCCAGCGGTGTGGTCCAGCATGGCGGCAAGGAACGAAGCCGATGGTGTTGTCCGGCACGGCGGCACTCACCAGCCCCCGCCCTCTCCCCCGGCCCCTCTCCCGCAGGCGTGAGAGGGGAGCAAACCGGCGGAAGTCATACCCCGGGGCATGCTCCGCAGCCCGACCCTACTTGTTCACCATCTTCGCCGGCACCGACAAGGTCAGCGCCGCGCCGATCACCAGGCACGCGGCCAGCAGGTACATGCCCGAGTCCGTGCTTTGCGTCAGGTCCTTGAGCCAGCCCACCGCGTAGGGGCTGATGAAGCCGGCCAGGTTGCCCAGCGAATTGATCAGCGCGATCCCGGCGGCCGCGCCGGTACCCGCGAGGAAGGCAGTGGGCAGGCTCCAGAACAGCGGCAGCGTGGTCAGGATGCCGATGGTGCCGAGCGTGAGCCCGAACAGCGCCAGCACGGTATTGCCGTGCCAGTGCACCGACAGCACCAGTCCCACAGCGCCCACCACGGCGGGGATGGCGATGTGCCAGCGGCGCTCGCGGTTGCGGTCGGCGCTGTAGGCCACCAGGATCATGCCGATCACCGCGCAGCCGTAGGGAATGGCGGTGAGCAGGCCGATGTCGAGCGTGCTCTTGACGCCGGTCTGCTTGATGATGGTGGGCAGCCAGAAGCTGATGCCGTACAGCCCCATCACGAACGAGAAGTAGATCGCGCTCATCAGCCACACGCGCGGGCTGGTCAGCACCTGGCCGACCGGGGCGTCCTCCTTGTGCATGTCCTCGCTGGCGATATTGCGCTGGAGCACCGCCTTTTCGTCGTCGCTGAGCCACTTGGCGTGGACGATGCGGTCGTCCAGGTAGGCCAGCACGATCAGCCCCACCACCACCGACGGCACGCCTTCGATCAGGAACATCCACTGCCAGCCCGACCAGCCGTTGTGGCCGTCGAAGGCCTGCATCACCCAGCCCGACAGGGGGCCGCCGATCACGCCCGAGAGCGCGATGGCGGTCATGAAGAAGGTGGTGGTGCGCCCGCGCCGGTGCGCCGGGTACCAGTAGGTCAGGTAGAGGATGATGCCGGGAAAGAAGCCGGCCTCCGCGATGCCGAGCAGGAAGCGCAGCACGTAGAACATGGTCGGCGTGGTGACGAACATCATCGCCGCCGAGATCAGGCCCCAGGTGATCATGATGCGCGCGATCCAGATGCGCGCGCCCACCTTGTGCAGGATCACGTTGCTCGGCACCTCGAACAGGAAGTAGCCGATGAAGAAGATGCCCGCGCCCAGCCCGTAGATGGTCTCGCTGAACTTCAGGTCGTTGAGCATCTGCAGCTTGGCGAAGCCGACGTTGACGCGGTCCAGGTAGGCCACCACGTAGCACAGCAGCAGGAAGGGCACCAGGCGCCAGCTCACCTTGCGGTAGGTGGCGTCCTCGAAGGCGGTGCCGGCGGCACCGGGATGTACTGCGGTCGTAGTCATGCTGTCTCCTCTGGGATTTACTCTCTCTGGTTGCACGATACCGCTGGATATGGCGCCGCGCGCGGCGCCGGGAAACCGGTTGTGTCTTTCTCCTGTCTCCTCCTAGTGGGCGAAAGGTCCGCGCCCGCGCAGCGCGTTGGCCGTCATCATCACGGCGAGCAGGAAGGGCAGCGCCACGTAGAGGCACCAGTGCACGCGGTCGCCCACGGCCTCGCCCCATTTGCGCTTGAAGACTTGCAGGCGCGGCATGCCCGACGGGTTGGTGGCGCGCTTGTTTCTGACGTGCCACGCCATCCAGAAAAAGAAGATGGCGAAGGCGACCGACAGGAAGTTGATATTACCCATGTTGTATGGCGATGGTTTTCAGTGTGGTGAATCCGTACAGGGCCTCGAAGCCCTTCTCGCGGCCGTGGCCCGACTGGCCGGTGCCGCCGAACGGCAGCTCGACGCCGCCGCCGGCGCCATAGTTGTTGATGAAGACCTGGCCCGCGCGCAGCTTGTGCGCCAGCCGCAGCTGGCGCGCGCCGTCGCGGGTCCAGATGCCGGCCACCAGTCCGTAGGGCGTGCCGTTGGCCAGGGCGATGGCCTCGGCCTCGGTGTCGAACGGCATGGCGGCCAGCAGCGGGCCGAACACCTCTTCCTGCGCCAGCCGGTGCGAGGGCGGCACGTCGCGGAACAGCATCGGCACCTGGTAGTAGCCGGCTTCCGGCGCCTCGGCCACGATCTGGCCCTGCGCCATGGCGGCGATGCCGGCGTGCTGCGCGTCGGAGACGAAGTCCCACACGCGCTGCTGCTGCTTGCGGCTGATCAGCGGGCCGCATTCCAGGTCCAGCTCCGACGGTCCCACGCGCAGCGATTCGAACACCGTGGCCAGGCGGTCCAGCACGGTGTCGTAGAGCGCGCGCTCGACCAGCACGCGGCTGCCGGCCGAGCAGGTCTGGCCGGCATTCTGCACGATGCCGTTGACGATGACCGGCACCAGCGCGTCGAGGTCGGCGTCGGCGAACACGATCTGGGGCGACTTGCCGCCCAGTTCCAGCGTCACCGGCACGTGGTTCTCGGCCGCCATCTGCGCCACCAGCCTGCCGGTCTGGGGCGAGCCCGTGAACGAGATATGGTTGATGCCGGGGTGGCGCGCCAGCGCGGCGCCGGCCTCGTGGCCGTAGCCGGTGACGATGTTGAGCGCGCCTTCCGGCAGGCCGGCCTCGGCGGCCAGCTCGGCCACGCGCAGCAGCGACAGGCAGGCGTCCTCGGCCGGCTTGACCACGCAGGCGTTGCCGGCGGCCAGCGCCGCGCCCACGCTGCGCCCGAAGATCTGCAGCGGGTAGTTCCACGGGACGATGTGGCCGGTCACGCCGTGCGGCTCGCGCACCGTCAGCACGGTGTAGCCGGGCTGGTAGGGGATGGTCTGGCCATGCAGCTTGTCGACCGCGCCGGCGTAGAACTCGAAGTAGCGCGCCACCGCGCGCGCGTCGGCGGCGGCCTGGCGCAGCGGCTTGCCGGTGTCGCGCGCTTCCAGCGCGGCGAGCTCGGCCTCGTGCTCGATCAGCACCAGCGCCACGCGGTTGAGCAGGCGCACGCGCTCGGCCGGCGCCATCGCGCCCCAGGCGCCTTCGGCGGCCTGGCGGGCGGCGTGGACGGCCACGTTGACGTCGACGGCGTTGCCGCGCGCGATCTCGGCGAAGGGCTCACCGCTGGAGGGGTCGAAGACCTTGATGCGCATGCCGGAATCCGGCGCGATCAGGCGGTTGGCAACGAAATGCTGGGCATGCATTGATGGGGCTCCGGCTGGATGCGACCGCCGCCGTGCGGCTGGCAGTGCGCCTGTCGATGCGTGGTTCGGACAATTCAGCATTATCACCCAGCGCGCGCGGCCTGCAACGCACGCGGCGCGCACGGACCCCGGCAGGCCCCGGCACGTGATCGTCAGGGCCGGGTCAGCTTCGAACCGCTATAATGCCCGCCATCCACAAACACAGGCATCTGGAGAACTCGCATGAGCTTCAACCTCGTCTCCCCGGGCAAGGACATCCCCAACGATTTCAACGTCATCATCGAGATCTCGGCCCAGAGCGATCCGGTGAAGTACGAAGCCGACAAGGAAACCGGCCTGCTCTTCGTCGACCGTTTCATCGGCACCGGCATGCGCTATCCGGCCAACTACGGCTTCATTCCCCAGACCCTGTCGGGCGACGGCGACCCCGTCGACGTGCTGGTGCTGTCGCCGTTCCCGATCCTGGCCGGCGCGGTGGTGCGCTGCCGCGCGCTGGGCATGCTGAAGATGACCGACGAATCCGGCGTGGATGCCAAGCTGGTGGCCGTGCCGCTGGACAAGCTGTCGCCGGCCACCGCCTTCATGAAGGGCCTGTCGGACGTGCCGCAGAACCTGCTGGACCAGATCAAGCACTTCTTTGAGAACTACAAGGCGCTCGAAGCGGGCAAGTGGGTCAAGGTCGAAGGCTGGGCCGGCATCGAGGAAGCCCACAAGGAAATCACCGACGGCGTGGCGAACTACAAGAAGTAAGCGCCACGCCGCAGCAAGCGGCCGCCCGCGTGTGATCCCTGGCGGACATGCGCGGCGCCGCCGGATCCCGACCCGCCTCCGGCGGGTTTTTTGTCGCCGGGCACTTGACCGGGGCCAAGTCCGGCGCCGTGGCCCGGGGTTAAGCTCCGGGCACATAGCACACGGAGCCCTGTCCCCATGAGCGCGATCTCCCCCACCGATGCCCTGGCCCGGCGCTATTCCGGCGCGGCCGTGTTTTTCCACTGGGCGGTCTTCCTGCTGGTCGCCGCAGCCTATGCGGCGATGGAGCTCAAGGGCTTTACCGCGCGCGGCAGCGCGGCCCGCTTCGCCGCCATGGCCGTGCATGAGTGGGCCGGCGTGCTGGTGCTGGCGCTGGCCGTGCCGCGCCTGCTGTGGCGCCTGCTGGGCGGCGCCCCGGCGCCCGAGCCCGGCCCGCGCTGGATGCGGCTGGCGGGCGGCGCCATGCACCTGGCGTTGTACCTGTTCATCCTGGCCCAGCCGCTGCTGGGACTGCTGACGGTCAATGCCGCCGGCCACCTGCTGGCGCTGCCGGCACTGGGGCTGGAAGTGCCGGCGCTGGTGGCCCCGGACCCGGCCCTCAAGGACACGCTGAAGTCCATCCACGAAACCCTCGGCACGGCGTTTTATACGGTGATCGGCCTGCATGCGCTGGCGGCGCTGTTCCACCACTACATGCTCGGCGACGACACGCTGCGCCGCATGTGGCGCCGGCGCGGGCGCATGGCGCGCTAGCGTACCGGCGCGGGCGCTTCAGGCGCCGCCGGCGCCCGGCGCGCGCGCGAACGGCGTGCGGTCGTTGAGTTCGTCGAGATAGGCGTCGATGCCCTGGCGCTCGCGCTCCAGGAAGCGCTCCACCGCGTCGGCGAAGGCCGGGTGCGCGAGCCAGTGGGCCGAGCGCGTCGCCACCGGCAGGAAGCCGCGCGCCATCTTGTGCTCGCCCTGGGCGCCGCCCTCGAAGGTGCGGATGCCTTCGGCGATGCAGAATTCCAGCGGCTGGTAGTAGGCGGTCTCGAAATGCAGGCAGGGATGGTGCTCCAGCGCGCCCCAGTAGCGCCCGAACAGCGTGCTGCGGGCCGGATCGGCGTCGTATACCACCAGCGAGGCGGCAATCGGCTTGCCCTCGCGCTCGGCCACCACCAGCAGCAGGTTCTCGGGCATCGCCGCGCCGATGCGCAGGAAGAAATCCAGGTTCAGGTAGGGCGTGGAGTGATGTTCGCGGTAGGTCTGGCGGTAGCAGCGATGGAAGAAGCGCCAGGCTTCTTCGTCGATCTGCGGCCCGCGCAGCTGGCGAAAGCCGATTCCCGCTTCGGCCACGCGGCGGCGCTCGGCGCGGATGTTCTTGCGCTTTTTCTGCGACAGCGTGGCCAGGAAGGCCTCGAAGCTCTCATAGCCGGGGTTGGTCCAGTGGAACTGCACGCCGTGCCGCATCAGCAGGCCGGCGCTGTCCATCAGCGCGGCTTCGTGCTCGTCCGGGAACAGCACGTGCAGCGAGGACAGCTCGCTCTGCTCGGCCACCGCCAGCGCGGCCCGCAGCAGCAGCCGGCGCTCGTCTTCGCCGCGCGCCAGCAGGCGCGCGCCCTGCACCGGGGTGAACGGGATCGCGCACAGCAATTTGGGGTAGTAGGGCAGGCGGTGCTGGGCGTAGGCGTCGGCCCAGGCCCAGTCGAACACATATTCCCCGTAGGAATGCGATTTGGCGTACAGCGGCATGGCGGCGGCCAGGCTGTCGCCGCCGTCTTCCTGCTGCGCCCACAGGGTCAGGTAGCGCGGGCTCCAGCCGGTCTCGTCGCAGGCGCTGCCGCTGGCGTGCAGGGCATGCAGGAACGCGTGGCGCAGGAACGGCGTGGCGCCGGGCTGGGCCGCCACCAGGCTGTCCCACGCGGCCGCCGGGACCTCAGACAGATCCGAAACGATCAGCGTGCGATAATCCACCGTCCGCCTGGGTTTGTGTCCATCTTGTGCCGAAGCCGTCCCTGGCGCGTTTTCGGCGGGATGGTCCGGTCCGGGCTTGCAAGATTCCGACTGCATTGCGCTTGATTCACTCACCGTTGGCTGCCGGCCGAGTCTACCGGAAACGGACGGGTGCTGCAGCGCGGCAGACCGGCGTGGCCCGGGGCTGGCCGGCTTGCCGCGGTGCGGCAGCCAACATCCCGCCGCCATGCCGCAGGCTAGAATCTTTCACTAATCAACGAGAAGACAAGGGGCCAACATGAAGCAGATTACCGCCATCATCAAACCGTTCAAGCTGGACGAAGTGCGCGAGGCGCTGGCAGACGTGGGCGTCACCGGGCTGACGGTTACCGAGGTGAAGGGTTTTGGCCGCCAGAAAGGGCATACCGAGCTGTACCGCGGTGCCGAGTACGTGGTCGATTTCCTGCCCAAGATCAAGATCGAGGTCGTGGTGGCCGAGAACCAGCTCGACACCGTGCTGGACGCCATCGTCAAGGCCGCCCATACCGGCAAGATCGGCGACGGGAAGATTTTCGTGACCGAGATCGAGCGCGTGATCCGCATCCGCACCGGCGAGCAGGATGAGGCGGCGGTCTGAGCGGGACTGAGGTAGGTTAGGGGGCTTTGGGTTTTGGCGCTTCGGCTTCAAAGTCAAAGTCGGCTGCCGAACTTCAAAGTCAAAGGCTTTCGCTCCCCCGGAGCGACCTACTTTCTTTTCCCCGAAAAGAAAGTAGGCAAAGAAAGCGGGCTGCCTGGCCGGCAGGGGCAGAGCCGCACAGGGTTTCCCCGGGTGGTGGTTTCGTGGTGGGGCCTGCGGTTCTGCTGGCCTGCTGCCGTTGCCGGTTCGACTCGCCACGATCTTGCTGGCGGTATGGGTTGCGGGGTCAGACCTATGATGGCGGGCGCGCTGCCGGCTCGGGCATCTGCCGTTACCGGTTGTGGCGGCCGCGGCGTAGCGCCGCCACTGGTTTCGTGGTGGGCGCGGTGGAACCGGCGCGGGTGTCGGCGGTGAAGATGACGCGGGGGCGCGCGCGTCGAGCCGGCACGGCCCGGGCTAGCTCGGCAGTTTCCAGCCGAAGCGCACCGACAGCAGGCGGGTTGCCGTGATGGTGATCGCGCCCGCCAGCAGGGCCGCCTCCTGGTCGGCCTGCAGCCAGGTCAGGCCGACATAGACCCAGCAGCCCACGAACGCGCAGGTGGCGTAGGGCGAGCGGTCGCGCAGGATCATCGGCACCTCGTTGCACAGCACGTCGCGCACCACTCCGCCGAACACCGAAGAGATGATGCCCATCATGACCGCCACGGTCGGCGTCATCTGCGCCACCAGCGCCAGCGAGGTGCCGGTGACCGAGAACAGTCCCAGCCCGATCGCGTCGGCCGCGATCATGGTGCGGTCCGAGGCCACGCGGCTGACCACCCGCAGCACCAGCGAGGCGCTCAGCGACAGCAGGAAGATCAGGATCACGTAGCCTTCGTGGTCGACCCAGTAGAAGGGCCGGCGGTCCAGCAGCACGTCGCGCACGGTGCCGCCGCCGAAGGCGGTGGCGAAGGCCACCACGAAGGTGCCCACGGCATCGAAGCGCTGCTTGCGCGCGTCGACCACGCCGGAGATGGCGAAGGCCAGCACGCCCGTGACTTCCATCACATGCAGGATCAGGGGCAGCCGCCCCATCAGGAGATCGAGCGGCAGGTGCATCGCGCCGCTTCAGGCGTGCGGCTGGCGCAGCAGCACCATCAGCGCGCCGGCGCCGCCCTCGGCGCCGCGCGCCTGCACGAATGCCAGCACTTCTTCCTTCTGCACCAGCCAGCTGCGCACCTTGCCCTTGAGCACTGGCGTCTTGTCGGGCGAGCCGTTGCCCTTGCCGTGGATCACGCGCACGCAGCGCACGCCGCGCTTGACCGAGCGCCGCACGAACTCGGCCAGCGCCTCGCGCGCTTCGTCGCTGCGCAGGCCGTGCAGGTCGATCTTGTCCTGCGGCACCCACTCGCCGCGGCGCAGTTTCTTGACCACGTCGATGCCGATGCCGGGGCGGCGGAACGACAGCGTTTCGTCGGTGTCGAGCAGGTTCTCGACGTCGAACTCGTCGGAAAGGGACGCGGCCAGCACCGCCTTGTCGTCGAGCTGGGTCTGCACCGGCACCGGCGCGGGATGCCTGGGCGCGGGCACGACGCGGTTGCGGTCGCGCAGGGTGTTGACGTTGCCGATGCTGCTGCGGAACACGTCGGCTTCCTCGCGGGCGCGCCGCGCCGCCGCCTCGGCCTCGCGCCGCTCGGCTTCGCGCCGCTCGGTGTCGGCTTTCAGGGTGTCGCGCAGGCCGGACAGGTCATCCAGGCCGAAGCGCCTGGTCGGCTTCGGCGGGCTGGCGGGTTTCTTGGCGCCATGCGGCATGGGTCTCTCCGGGAAGGCTCGGGCTGATCTCGGGGAGATTATAGGGGAGGGCGGCAGGCGCCAGAAGAGCGCAGGATGGGCGCCGGATCGGCGCCGGCGGCGGGACGCTCGAAGGCAACCCGCCGCCTTTCGCCGCCCGGCGCGCCGGGCGGCTTGTGCCGCTTACTGCAGCGCTTCCACGTAGCGCTGCGCGTCGAGCGCGGCCATGCAGCCGGTGCCGGCGCTGGTGATGGCCTGGCGATAGATGTGGTCCTGCACGTCGCCGGCGGCGAACACGCCGGGGATGCTGGTGGCGGTGGCGTCGCCCGCCAGGCCGCTCTTGGTCACGATATAGCCGTTGTGCATCTCCAGCTGGCCTTCGAACAGCTCGGTGTTGGGCTTGTGGCCGATGGCCACGAACACGCCGGCCAGCTTCACTTCGTCGACCGTGCCGGTCTGCGTGTTGCGCACCTTGATGCCGGTCACGCCGGAGTCGTCGCCCACCACTTCGTCGAGCACCGCGTTCCAGCGGATCTCCACGCGGCCTTCCTTCTCGCGCTGGAGCAGGCGGTCGACCAGGATCGGCTCGGCACGGAACTTGTCGCGGCGGTGGAGCACGGTAACCTTGCTGGCGATGTGCGACAGGTACAGGGCTTCTTCCACGGCGGTGTTGCCGCCGCCGATCACGGCGACTTCCTGGTTCTTGTAGAAGAAGCCGTCGCAGGTGGCGCAGGCCGACACGCCGCGGCCCATGAAGCTTTCTTCGGAAGCCAGGCCCAGGTACTGGGCCGAGGCGCCGGTGGCGATGATGAGCGCGTCGCAGGTGTACTCGCCGGCGTCGCCGACCAGGCGGATCGGGCGCTCCGTCAGGCGGGCCGTGTGGATGTGATCGAAGATGATTTCGGTGTTGAAGCGCTCGGCATGCTCCAGGAAGCGCTGCATCAGTTCGGGGCCTTGCACGCCGTTGGCGTCGGCGGGCCAGTTTTCCACGTCGGTGGTGGTCATCAGCTGGCCGCCCTGCGCCAGGCCGGTGATCAGCACGGGCTGCAGGTTGGCGCGCGCCGCGTAGACGGCGGCGGTGTAGCCGGCGGGGCCGGAACCGAGAATCAGCACTTTTGCGTGTTTGGCCATGATGCGTTCCTGTGGCCGGTGCGCCTTGCTGCGCACCAGCGTGAATCGAAACCAGCATTATAAGTGGACCGGCGTTTGCTCACTGTTGCAAATTCCAATGAGAGCGATAGCCCCGGGCAAGGTTAAAATGGCCGGCACTGCAATCCCAGACGGCAAACCAGACCAGGCATGGCCCGAGCTACCACCACCACCCGTACCGACCCCTCCGCGCTGCCTTCGCGCATCGGCAAGCTGCTGGGCGAGGTGCGCTGGTTCCTGATGCTGGCCGTCACGCTGGCCTTCGTCTGCATCCTGGCCAGCTACAGCAAGGCCGATCCGGGCTGGTCGCATGCCAACCAGGTGGCCGACATCCACAACCTGGGCGGCCGCGTGGGCGCCTGGCTGGCCGACGTGCTGTTCTTCATCTTCGGCTTCTCCGCCTACTGGTGGGCGGTGCTGCTGGTGCGGCGCTGCTGGCGCGGCTGGCGCGCGCTGACCGCCGAGCTGCCCGAGCGCACGGCCGAGGCGCGCCAGGGGCTGGTGGTGAGCTGGATCGGCTTCGCCCTGTCGCTGACCGCCAGCATGGGCCTGGAAGCGATCCGCATGTATCCGCTGCGCGCGGCGCTGCCGCGCGCGCCCGGCGGCGTGCTGGGCGACCTGCTGGGCGGCTGGATGCAGATGGCGCTGGGCTTCACCGGCGCCACGCTGCTGCTGCTGCTGGCGCTGGCCATCGGGCTGTCGCTGTTCTTCCATTTCTCGTGGCTGTCGGTGGCCGAGCATGTCGGCGGTTTCGTCGAGAACCTGTTCCTCGGCTTCAAGGCGCGTCGCGAGAGCAAGCAGGACCGCATCATCGGCGAGGCCGCCAAGGTCGAGCGCACCGAGACCGTGGAAGTGCAGCGCGTCAAGATCGAGGAAGCCACGCCGGTGCAGATCGTGCGCCCGCAGGCGGTGCCCAAGCACGAGCGCGTGGAGCGCGAGAAGCAGCAGCCGCTGTTCGCCGACATCCAGGACTCTGACCTGCCGCCGCTGGCGCTGCTCGACCCGATCCCGGCGCACCAGGAAACCGTGAGCGCGGAAACGCTGGAGTTCACCTCGCGCCTGATCGAGAAGAAGCTCAAGGACTTCGGTGTCGAGGTCAAGGTGGTGGCGGCCTACCCGGGCCCGGTCATCACCCGCTACGAGATCGAGCCGGCCACCGGCGTCAAGGGCAGCCAGGTGGTCAACCTGGCGCGCGACCTGGCGCGCTCGCTGTCGCTGGTGTCGATCCGCGTGGTCGAGACCATTCCCGGCAAGAACTACATGGGGCTGGAACTGCCCAACCCCAAGCGCCAGACCGTGCGCCTGTCCGAGATCCTCGGCTCGCAGGTCTACAACGAAAGCGCCTCCATGCTGACCATGGCGCTCGGCAAGGACATCGCCGGCAAGCCGATGGTGGCCGACCTGGCCAAGATGCCGCACTGCATGGTGGCCGGCACCACCGGCTCGGGCAAGTCGGTCGGCATCAACGCCATGATCCTGTCGCTGCTGTACAAGGCCAAGGCCGAGTCGGTGCGGCTGATCCTGATCGACCCCAAGATGCTCGAAATGAGTGTCTACGAAGGCATCCCCCACTTGCTGTGCCCGGTGGTCACCGACATGCGCCAGGCCGGCAACGCGCTGAACTGGTCGGTCGGCGAGATGGAGCGGCGCTACAAGCTGATGAGCAAGCTCGGCGTGCGCAACCTGGCCGGCTACAACAAGAAGATCGACGAAGCCGCCGCGCGCGAGGAAAAGCTCCCCAACCCGTTCAGCCTGACCCCGGACGCGCCCGAGCCGCTCGACAAGCTGCCGGTCATCGTCATCGTCATCGACGAGCTGGCCGACCTGATGATGGTGGTGGGCAAGAAGGTGGAAGAGCTGATCGCGCGCATCGCGCAGAAGGCGCGCGCCGCCGGCATCCACCTGGTGCTGGCCACGCAGCGCCCGTCGGTCGACGTCATCACCGGCCTGATCAAGGCCAACGTGCCGACCCGCATCGCCTTCCAGGTCAGCAGCAAGATCGACTCGCGCACCATCCTCGACCAGCAGGGCGCCGAGGCGCTGCTCGGCATGGGCGACATGCTGTACCTCGCGCCCGGCACCGGGCTGCCGATCCGCGTGCACGGCGCCTTCGTCTCCGACGAGGAAGTCCACCGCGTGGTGGAAAAGCTCAAGGAGGGCGGCGAGGCCAACTATATCGAGGGCATTCTCGAAGGCGGGCTGGCCGAGGGCGAGACCGGCACCGACGGCCTGGGCGGCGGCGCCGGCATCGGCGGTGGCGGCGGCGAAGCCGATCCGCTCTACGACCAGGCCGTCGAAGTGGTGCTCAAGAACCGCCGCGCCTCGATCTCGCTGGTGCAGCGCCACCTGCGCATCGGCTACAACCGCGCCGCGCGGCTGCTCGAGGACATGGAAAAGGCCGGCCTGGTATCGGCCATGTCGGGCAACGGCAACCGCGACATCCTGGCCCAGCCCGGGGCCGTGCGCGACGAGGAATGACGCCGCGCGGGTAACATGCGGTTACGCGCGATGCACCCGGTTGCGGAATCCGCCGCCCGCGCGCCGCTCTAACCGGACATGCGGCGCCGCGCCCGGGCACAACGGCGCGGCGCCGCGGCCTCTCCACCAAGCAAGGAAACTACATGCGAATCCGCTTTCTCGTGCCGGCCTGCGCCGCGCTGGCCATGTCGCTGGCGGCGCCGGCGGCCATGGCGGCTGGCGTGGACCAGCTCCAGGCCTTTGTCGCCAGCGTCAAGAGCGCGCGCGGCGAATTCACCCAGCGCCAGGTCAAGGGGCAGGGCGACAGCCTCAAGGTCACCGGTTCTTCCAGCGGCACCTTCGCCTTCGCGCGGCCGGGCAAGTTCACCTGGCGCTACGTCAAGCCGTACGACCAGCTGCTGCAGGCCGACGGCCAGACCCTCTACATCTACGACAAGGACCTGAACCAGGTCACCGAGCGCAAGCTCGACGGCGCGCTCGGCTCCAGCCCGGCGGCGATCCTGTTCGGCAGCAACGACCTCGAGAAGAACTTCACGGTGAAGAACGGCCCGACGCGCGACGGCGTGGAGTGGATCGAGCTGACCCCCAAGGCCAAGGACACGCAGTTCGAGCGCATCGGCATCGGCTTCAAGGGCGGCGACCTGGAGGCGATGGAGCTGCGCGACGCGTTCGGCAACACCACGCTGCTGACCTTCAGCGCCATGCAGAAGAACCCCGCGCTGCCCGCCGATACGTTCCGGTTCACGGTGCCGAAGGGCGCCGACGTGATGAAGCAATGAGGCCGCCCATGAACACGCTCTTCTCCGCGCGCCGCGCCGCTGCCCTGGCCGGCATCGCGGCGGCCATGCTGCTCGCGGCCTGCGCCGGCAGCGGCGGCGCCAGCAGGCATTTCGACGTGGATGCCTTCCTGCGCGCTTCGGATACGGCCTTGCCCGAAGTGCTGGCCAACCCCGACTTCCTCGCCGCCACGCAGGCGCCCGCCAACGATTGCGCCGTGCTGCTGCAATCGGTCAGCAGCGGTGTGCTCGAAGGCCTGCCGCCCACCGGCAGCGGACGCGGCCCGGCCTGGCTGCTGCATCCGGCCGGTTCGCCCGACAAGGTGTGGCTGGTGGTGGGCAAGGCCGGCGGCGAGCGGACCTGCCACGGGCCGCTGCCGGCCGACGCGATGAAGGCGCTGGCGGAACGGGCCGGCAGCTAGAGGCTGGCGGCCTGCCCGCCACGCACAAGGAAAGGATGGCGGCGCGAGCCGCCATTTTTCATGGCCCGGTTTTCGGCTTGGGACGGGGCGCTGCCTTGCCCGCGGCGGCCTTGCCGTCTTCCACGCGCCGGAAGCGCAGCTTGGCGCCGCGCTTCTTGTGGCGCTCGAACATCAGCTTCACTTCCTCGCGCCGCCGCATGTGCCGGTGGCCCACCGTGCCGTCGGCATAGGGCAGCTTGGCGACCACGCCATTGGCGGTGTGCTTGGCCAGCAGTTCGTCGAGCGCCTGGCGCGCGCGCACCTGCGCCTGGAGCAGTGCGTCGGACGGGTTGGCGCGCGCCCGCGTGAGGTCGTAGGGCAACTGCACCGGACCGGCCAGCTGGCGCAGCATGGCGCGGATCTCCGGGCTGTCCATTTTCGATTCGTGCAGGACCCAGGCGGCATCGTGGCGCAGCCACGGTTCGGGGTCGCGCAGCTTGCGCAGCAGCGCCTGGCGCAGGTCCGCCTGGCGGTAGCCGTGCGCGCGCCGCACCGCGTTGAGCGCGATGCGCCTGACGTGGCCGTTGCCGTGGTCGAACAAGTCGGCCACCAGGCGTTCCACCATGCCCGGCTTGTCGATCATCTCGGCGAGCTGGCCGGCGAGGGCGATCTCGTCCACGGCGCTGATCCGCTCCTGCGCGGACATCCGGCTCAGCTTGAACACGAGCATGCGATAACGAAGCTGCATAACACTCCCTGAAGACGCTGCGAAACGCGTGCCGGGCAAGCATGTGGCCGGCACGGCCATGATGCGGCGCCGAAGCGGCCGGCGGCGGGGGCGGACCGCGTGACGCACACGGATGGCGCGTGCGGAGCAAGGCTTCGGGCTCAACGAATATCGGCAGGATCGCGCCGGACTTTAGCGCCGGGGCCCGGCATTTTTCGGTGCCGCCCGGTGGCATGCCGCGGCGCGCCGGCGCGCCCCTATAATGCCGGGCACGGCCCTTGCTGCTCCTGCCTTGCCCCGCCGTGGCGCCGCGCACCGCGGCGCCGCGCCGGCCATATCAAGCCACCCGGCACCTTACACTCGCAGCCCCGATCCCATGACATCCATGTCTGCCTCCCTGAAGTGTGCATTCCAACCCGCGCGCCGCCGGCTGCTGCGCGGCGGCGCGCTGCTTGCCCTGCTTGCCTGCGGCGCTGCCCAGGCGTGGGCGCAGCCGGCCGCCGCCGGCGCCGCCTGGCGCATGGCCACGGAATATCCGGCCAGCGCCATGCCGGGCGAAGGCCTGGCCACGTTCGCCGACGAAGTCAGGGCGCGCACCGCGGGCGCGGTGGAGGTCAAGCCGAGCTATGACGCGAGCGCGGGCGTGCGCTCGGCGCAGATGCCGGCCGCGGTCAGGGAAGGCAGGCTGGAAGGCGGCGATGCCTTCGGCGGCGCGCTGGGCGCGGTGGATCCGCTGTTCCTGCTGTCCTCGCTGCCGTTCGTCGCCACCTCGGTGGACGGCGCGCGGCGCCTGGCCGAGCTGGCCCGCGCCGACTACGCGCGCGCGTTCGAGGCGCAGGGCCAGCACCTGCTCTACATCACGCCGTGGCCGCCCACCGGGCTGTGGTCGCGCGACCCGGTGGCCACGCTGGCCGGGCTGCGCGCGCTGTCGGTGCGCACCTACGACGAGACCTCGACCGAGGTGATGAAGGCCGCCGGCGCGCAGGCCACCAACCTGTCGTTCGCCGACGCCATGCCGCGCCTCAAGGACGGCTCGGTCAACGCGGTGCTGTCCTCGGGCGACGGCGGCGCGGGCCGCAAGCTGTGGGACTACCTGCCCAACTTCACGGCGATCGGCTACGCCATGCCGCTGTCGTTCACCACGGTCAACGCCGCGGTCTATGCCGCGCTGCCGCCGGCCACGCGCGCCGCCGTGGACGCCGCCGCGCAGGCCACCGAGCAGAAGCAGTGGGCGCGCCTGGATACCCGCCTGGAAGAAAACACGGCGCGCATGCGCGCCAACGGCGTGACGATCCAGCCCAGTCCGGCGCCCGCCGTGCAGCAGGCCTTGCGCGAAGCCGGCGCCGGCGCGGTGAGCGCGTGGCGCGCGCGCGTCGGCGGCGAGCGCGCGGCCGTGCTGGATGCGTTTACGCGCAACGAGCAGGCAGCGAAGTAGGCAGCGAAGCAGGCAGCGAAGCAGGGCGGGCGCGGGCCGCCTGCCCGCGATGGTCTACACTGTCAGGTTCCAGGGCGCAGCGGCCTGCCCGTGCGCCCGCCCTGACCAAGAGGCCTGATTACCGTGGCGGATTCGCTGTTCTCCGAAGCTCCCGACCGTTCCCAACAACCGCTGGCCGAGCGCCTGCGCCCGCGCAACATCGACGAAGTCATCGGCCAGCAGCACCTGCTGGGCCCGGGCAAGCCGCTGCGCGTGGCCTTTGCCTCGGGCGAGCCGCATTCGATGATCCTGTGGGGGCCGCCCGGCGTGGGCAAGACCACGCTGGCGCGGCTCATGGCCACCGCCTTCGACGCCGAGTTCATCGCGCTGTCGGCGGTGCTGTCCGGCGTCAAGGACATCCGCGAGGCGGTCGAGCGCGCCGAGCAATACCGCGCCCACGGCCGCCGCACGCTGGTGTTCGTCGACGAGGTGCACCGTTTCAACAAGAGCCAGCAGGATGCCTTCCTGCCGCACGTGGAAAGCGGCCTGTTCACCTTCATCGGCGCCACCACCGAGAACCCGTCGTTCGAGGTCAACGGCGCGCTGTTGTCGCGCGCGGCCGTGTACGTGCTCAAGAGCCTGGACGACGCCGAGCTCACGCAGCTCGCGCGGCGCGCCAGCGAGGAGCTGGGCGGCCTGCAGTGGGAGGACGAGGCACTGGCGCTGGTGGTGTCTTCGGCCGACGGCGACGGCCGCAAGCTGCTCAACAACATCGAGATCGTGGCGCGCGCCGCGCGCAACGCCGGCGCCGCCAGCGTGGACACGGCGCTGCTGGGCAGCGCGCTGTCCGAGAACCTGCGCCGCTTCGACAAGGGCGGCGACGCCTTCTACGACCAGATCAGCGCGCTGCACAAGTCGGTGCGCGGCTCCGACCCCGACGCCACGCTCTACTGGTTCTGCCGCATGCTCGACGGCGGCGCCGACCCGCGCTACCTGGCGCGCCGCATCGTGCGCATGGCCTGGGAAGACATCGGCCTGGCCGACCCGCGTGCGGCCCGCATCACGCTCGACGCGGCCGAGACCTACGAGCGCCTGGGCTCCCCGGAAGGCGAGCTGGCGCTGGCGCAGGCCCTGGTCTACCTGGCCGTGGCGCCCAAGTCCAACGCCGGCTACAACGCCTACAACGCGGCGCGCGCCTTCGTCGCCAAGGACAAGTCGCGCGGCGTGCCGGTGCACCTGCGCAACGCGCCGACCAGGCTGATGAAGGAACTCGGCTACGGCCACGCCTACCGCTACGCGCACGACGAGCCCGAAGCCTACGCGGCCGGCGAGCACTATTTCCCCGACGACCTCAAGCGCCAGGGCTGGTACCAGCCCACGCCGCGCGGGCTGGAGGGCAAGATCGGCGACAAGCTGCGCCACCTGCGCGAGCTCGACGCGCAGTGGCAGCGCCAGCAGCAGGGCAAAGACAAAGGCAAGGGCAAGGATGGGGGCAACGATGGGGGCGGTGAGTCCTAGCCGGCCCGCCCGTCCCGCGGAACAGCGGCCGCCGGCGCCGTCTGCTGCGCGCCAGGCCGAACGGCGGGCGGCGCGGCCAGTGCAGTAAAATGGCGGGTCCGCCGGCATGTCGCCGGCCCAGCACCCTCCACACACGCAACATGCTAGACATCCAGCTGTTCCGCAAAGACATCGACACCGTGGCGCAACGCCTTGCCGCGCGCGGTTTCCAACTCGACGTAGCGGCCTTCCAGGCACTCGAAGCCGAGCGCAAGCAACTGCAGACCCAGACCGAGGAACTGCAGGCGCGCCGCAACAGCCTGTCCAAGCAGATCGGCATGCTCAAGGGCAAGGGCGAGGACGCCTCGGCCGTGATGGCGGAAGTGGGCGGCATCGGCGATGCGCTCAAGGCCTCGGCCGCGCGCCTGGACGAGATCCAGGCGCAGCTTGCCGAGACCATGCTGGCCATTCCCAACCTGCCGCACGAAAGCGTGCCGGTGGGCCGCGACGAGACCGGGAACGTGGAAGTGCGCCGCGTCGGCACGCCGCGCAGCTTCGATTTCGAGATCAAGGACCACGTGGACGTGGGCGAGCGGCTCGGGCTGGACTTCGACACCGCCACCAAGGTCACGGGCTCGCGCTTCGCCATGCTGCGCGGCGGCCTCGCGCGCATGCACCGCGCGCTGGTGCAGTTGATGCTCGACACCCACACGCTCGAGCACGGCTACACCGAGATGTACGTGCCCTACATCGTCAACGCGGCCTCGATGCGCGGCACCGGCCAGCTGCCCAAGTTCGAGGAAGACCTGTTCAAGGTGCCGCGCAAGCTCGGCGGCGAGAACAGCGAAGGCGGCGAGCGCACCGAGAACTTCTACCTGATTCCCACCGCTGAGGTGCCGCTGACCAATATCGTGCGCGACGCCATCGTGGCCGGCGACAAGCTGCCGCTGCGCTTCGTCGCCCACACGCCGTGCTTCCGCTCGGAAGCGGGCTCGTATGGCCGCGACACGCGCGGCATGATCCGCCAGCACCAGTTCGACAAGGTCGAACTCGTGCAGGTGGTGCCGCCCGAGCAGTCGTTCGACGCGCTCGAGCAGCTCACCGGCCATGCCGAGGCGATCCTGAAGAAGCTGGACCTGCCGTTCCGCACCATCGTGCTGTGCACCGGCGACATGGGCTTCGGCAGCACCAAGACCTACGATCTCGAAGTGTGGATCCCCGCGCAGAACACCTACCGCGAGATCAGCTCGTGCTCGAACATGGGCGACTTCCAGGCGCGCCGCATGCAGGCCCGCTTCCGCACCGCGCAGGGCAAGCCCGAGCTGGTGCACACGCTCAACGGCTCGGGCCTGGCCGTGGGCCGCACGCTGGTGGCGATCCTGGAGAACTACCAGAACGCCGACGGCTCGCTGACGGTGCCGGCCGCGTTGCAGCCGTATCTCGGCGGCCTGGCCCGGCTGGAACCCGAGGCGTAAATTTTCTCGCCCGAGGGGCTTGCGGTCGCAATGGACTTCACTCTATAATCTTGTTCTTCGCGACACGCGACCAAGTTACCGGAGAGGTGGCAGAGTGGTCGAATGTACCTGACTCGAAATCAGGCGTACCGGCGACGGTACCGTGGGTTCGAATCCCACCCTCTCCGCCAGCATGACCAGAAGCCCCCGGAAGCGTTCGTTTCCGGGGGTTTTTGTTTTCCCGCGCGCTTGTTTTCCCGCGCGCCGCGCTGTCTTGCGCCATGGCTCGCCAGCCGCCGGCCGCTCATGGCCTGCCGTCGGCTGGTCCCGCCCGCGACAGCGCCTCATACCCCGCCGTCACATCGAACAGCTCCTCGTCGATCGCGCTTTGCCGCTCGCTGTGGAAGCGGCCGCGCAGGCTGGTCAGCAGTTCGTCGATGTTCTTGTCGGCGCGCTCCATGGCCGCCAGGCGGCTGGCGTTCTCGCTGGCGAGCGATTCGGCGCACGCGCTGAACAGCGAGATGAAGAGATGCTCGCGGATCAGCGCGCGCAGCGTCGCGGTGCCGCTGCCGATCACCTGCGGCGGGTTGCGCGTCGGCCAGCGCTGCGCGAGCAAGGCGGCCAGCCATTGCGCGTCGAGCGGCAGCAGGCGCTGCGCCACCGGCCGGAACTGCGCGCCGGGCTGCGGCTGGTTGTAGAACACGTGGATGTGGGCTTGCCCGGCCTGGCTCGGATGCGTTTCGGTATCGAGCTGGAGGCGGTCCACCAGCGCGGCGATGGCCTCGACCGAGCCCGGCACCGCATAGGCGCCGGTCACCGCGATGCCGGCGTCCTCCAGGCGCGCCCGCACCCGTTCGCCGACGGCCCACACCGCGCGCTTGCCGGGCAGCGCCCGCAGCGCATCGAGCGCGTAGTCGGCGATCGTCTCGTTGAACTGGCCCACCAGGCCCTGGTCGGAGCCGAACACGATGGCGCCGACCGTGTCCGGGCTCGCCGCCGCGGCGCGTTCGTCGCGGGGCATGGCGGCGGCCGGGCCGAGCGGGCGCAGGCATGCGCCCAGGCTCAGGGTTACCGCGCGCCGGTAGTCGGCCAGCGCGAGCACGGACTGCTCGTACTGGCTGATGCTCGATGCCGCCAGCGCGCGCATGGTGCGCACCACGCCTTGCAGTTCGGTGGCGCTGTCGATCTGGTGGCGCAGCGTGGCGGTGGTGTCGCTCATGGCGTCGTCGCGGGGGCGGAGGGCGGCGTGCCGCCGCTGCCCGCCGCGGGCTGGAACGGCGCCAGCGCCGCGCGCGCGATGGCGACGAGGGCCTGCGCATCCGCTTCGTCCGGCTTGCCTGCCGCTTCGAGGCGGGCGGCGATGGCCTGCGGGATGGTCGCGGCCGCCGCGCACACGGCGCGCTGCGCGTCCTGCATCCGCTCCAGCGGCACGGTATCGAAGAGGCCCGCGCCCAGGGCGCTCAGGATCGCGATCTGGCCGGGCACCGGCACCGGCTCCGACTCGGCCTGCATGAGGCAGGCGCGGATGTGCTGGCCGTGCGCGATGGCCCGGCGGCTGTCGTCGTCGAGGCGGGCGCCGAAGCGGGAGAACGCTTCGAGCTCCTCGAACTGCGCGTAGGCCAGCTTGAGGTCGCCGGCCACCGCGCGGAAGCTGCCGCGCTGGGCCTTGCCGCCGACGCGCGACACCGACTTGCCGACATCCACCGCTGGCAGCACGCCCAGCTCGAACAAGGAGGGCGACAGGTAGATCTGGCCGTCGGTGATCGAGATCAGGTTGGTCGGGATGTAGGCCGACATGTCCTGCGCTTCGGTCTCGATGATCGGCAGCGCGGTGAGCGAGCCGCCGCCGCGCTCGTCGCTCAGGTGCGTGGCCCGCTCCAGCAGCCGCGAATGGATGTAGAAGATGTCGCCGGGGAACGCCTCGCGGCCTGGCGGGCGGCGCAGCAGCAGCGACAGTTCGCGGTAGGCGCGAGCATGCTGGGTAAGGTCGTCGTAGACCACCAGCACGTCGCGCCCGGCTTCCATGAAATGCTCGGCGATGCTGGTGGCCGCGTATGGCGCGATATAGGCCAGGCCCGGCGGCTGGTCGCCTTCGGTGACCACCACCACGGTGTAGTCGAGCGCGCCGCTGGCGCGCAGCGTGGCCACGGCCTTGGCCACGGCGGAGGCGCGCTGGCCGATGGCGCAGTAGACGCACAGCACGTCGCGCCCGCGCTGGTTCAGGATGGTGTCGATGGCGATGGCGGTCTTGCCGGTCTGGCGGTCGCCGAGGATCAGTTCGCGCTGCCCGCGCCCGATCGGGATCAGCGCGTCGATGACCTTGACGCCGGTCTGCAGCGGCACCCTGACGGGCGCGCGCTCCAGGATGGCCGCGGCGGCGCGCTCGATCGGCAGCCGCGCGGCGGCGGCCACCGGCCCGAGCCCGTCGAGCGGCCGGCCGAGCGGGTCGATCACGCGCCCGAGCAGGGCGTCGCCGACCGCCACGTCCATCACGCGGCCGGTGCGCTCGACCTCGTCGCCGGCGCCGAGCCGCCAGTAGTCGTCGAGCAGCACCACGCCGACCTCGTCCTCGTCGACATTGAAGGCGATGCCGTACACGCCGCCGGGAAAGCGCACCAGCTCGTCGAAGCCGACGCCGGGCAGGCCCGACACGTGGGCGACGCCGGTCGCCACGCTGACGACGGTGCCCACTTCCTGCGTGGCCAGCGGCGGGGCGAAGCCGTCGCGCGCCGCGCGCATCGCCGCGAACGCGCGCGCGATGGCGGCTTGCGGGGTCGGCAGGGCGGCGCTCATGGCTGGCTCGCCGCGGCCCGCGGGGTCTGCGGGGCTTGCGGGACGTGCGGGACTTGCGGGGCCGGACCGGTGCCTTCGGCCGGCGCCGCGGCGCTGCCCGGCGCCAGCAGTTCGCCCGCGGCATGCTCCAGCGAGCCCAGGTAGTGGTCGATGCTCCAGGCCAGTTTCTGGCCGCCGCCGGCGAGCTCGATGCCGCCCACCAGCTCCGGCGCGGTTTCGAAGGCCAGCGGGATGCCGCTGCCCAGGCAGGCATCGAGCGCGGCCTGGATGGCGGCACGCTGCGCGTCCGGCAGCTCGAATGCGCTGCGCACCACCGCGCGCGCCGACGGCAGCCTGAGCGCGGCGGCGAGGCTGCTTTTCGCCGGCTCGCCGAGCGCGCGCAGGCGCCGCACGAAGACGTCCGCCACGCGCTCTTCGAGGCTGGCCGAGGCCAGGTCCGCCAGCGCGCGGCGCGCGATGGCGAACACTTCGTGCCGCGCCAGGTCGCCGAGCGCCTGCGCCAGGTGCCCGGCCTCGCTGCGCAGCGCCTCCTGGCGCCTGGCGCCGAGATCGTCGGCGGCCTGCCGGGCCGCCTCCATGAGCTGCCGGCGCTGGGCCTCGGCCGTGCTGGCGGCCTGCGCCATCAGCGCGGCGCGCTCGCGGTCGAAGGCTTCGCTTTTCTGCCGGAAGGCCTCGCCTTGCCGGCGCGCGGCGGCGTCCTTCGCCTCGACGTCGGCGATCTGCGCGGCGATCAGGCTCTCGCGGGCATCGATGGCGTCGAGCACCGGCTTGTACAGAAAGCGCTTGAGCAGCCAGACCAGCACGACGAAGTTGAGCGCCTGCGCGCCAACGGTGAACCAGTCGATCAGCATGGCTTACCTGGCCGCGGCGCGGGCGATGGCGGCGTTCCAGAACGGATTGGCGAAGATCAGGATCATCGAGACGACGAAGCAGTAGATCGCCGTCGATTCGATCATCGCCAGGCCGACGAAGAGCGTGCGCGTGATGGTGGCCGAGGCATCGGGCTGCTGGGCCAGCGACGTCAGGGCCGTGGCGACCGCGCGGCCTTCGGCGAGCGCCGGCCCCATGCAGCCGAAGCCGGTGCACAGGCCGGCGATGGCGATCGACGCTACCGCGATGATGGTCAGGCTGTCCATGAGCTGTTTCCTTGTCTGGTTCGGTTGGTCGGTGGTTCGGTTGGTCAGTCGGTTGGTCAGTCGGGTCCGGGCGGCGGGGCCGGCGCGGGCTCCGCCTCGTCCGCGTGGGTGGCCGCGGCGAGATAGACCGCCGCCAGGATGCTGAAGATATAGGCCTGCACCATGCCGGTGAGCAGGCCGAGCGCGGTCATGACGATGGGAAAGAGAAAGGGCGTGATGGTCAGCAGGATGGCGATGATCATCGCCCCGCTCATCATGTTGCCGAACAGGCGCACCGCCAGCGCCAGCGTGCGCGACAGTTCGCTGATGATGTTGAACGGCAGCATCATCATGGTCGGCTCCAGGTAGGAGCGCAGGTAGCCGCGCAGGCCCTGGCCGCGGATGCCGTACAGCGGCACCGCCACGAACACGCACAGCGCGAGCGCCAGCGTGGTCGACAGCGAGCCGGTCGGCGGATCGTAGCCGGGCACGATGGTAAACAGGCTCGCCGCCGCGACGAACAGGAACAGCGTGCCCAGGAAGCCGAGGTAGCGGCGCGGCTGGCGCAGGCCCACGTCCGCGATCTGGTGCTCGATGCCGGTGATGACGATCTCGAGCAGGTTCTGCCAGCGCGAGCGGCGGTGGTCCGCCGAGAGCCGGCGCGTGACCAGCCACGAGCCCAGCCACAGCACCAGCATCAGCGCCCACGTAAACAGGATGGTGGCGTTGAGCTTGACGATGCCGTGCTGCCAGAAGATCCACTGGTCAGGGCTGAGGCGCATGGCTGCTCTCCCCGGGCGCCGGCGCGCGGCGGCCGGCCTGCCGCGATGTCGTCCGCGTCATGCGCGTCGCCACGCAGCGCGCCACGGTGAAACCCGCCAGGCACGCGGCCAGCCGTTCCCAGTGCCCCGCGCCGATCGCATGGAAGCCGAGCAGCGTGACGCCCATGCGCAGCAGCAGGCTGCCCAGTTGCCACAGCGCCGCGCGTCCGGGCGCCAGGCCCGGCGACATGGCCTGGCGCACCGTCCACCACAGTCCGCCGAAAAAGAAGCCGCCGAGCGCGCCGCCGGCCAGCCCCGCGAGCAGCAACGCCGCCATGTCATGCATCTGCATCGTGTTCATCCTGTTCTTCCGCGTCCCGGCGCATGGCCTGGTCTTCCCTGGCCACCCAGCGCCATGCATTGAAACAGCCGAGCACCAGGCCGGCCACCAGCAGCGCCAGCGCCCATGAATGCCGGCCCGGATGGTGCCGGTCCAGCCAGATGCCCAGCGCCGCGCCGAGCAGCGTCGGCACCACCACCGACCAGCCGACCAGCCCCATCATGCCCAGCCCGGACCAGACGCCCGGTACGCCCTGGCGCCGCGCCCTGAGCTTGCGCCGCGCCTTGGCGCCGACCTCGCCGGCCAGCGTGGGCGCGGGCCTGGCCGGGGATTCCGGTGTGGGCCGCGGCTCGCTCATGGCAGTGTCTGGCGCAGCCTGGCGAGGCGCGAAAGAAAGCCCGTCTCCAGCTTGTCCATGACCGTGCGCAGGCTGCGCGCCTGCTCGTCCAGCGCCAGGAACTCGCGCTCCACGGTGCGGCGCAGGCGGGCCAGGTCGGTGCCGGCCATCGCCTGCCGCACCGATACGCGCACCTCGAGGCCGGTCTTCACCAGCACGCCCTGGTCGACCGCGATGAACACTTCGCCGTCGGCCGGCGTCTCGAAGGCCAGGATGCCGGGCGCGAGCGCCGCGACGCAGTCGAGCCGGTGCGGCAGCATGCCGAACGAGCCCTCGGCGGTCTCCGCCACGATGCGCGACACCTCCGGCTTGCGCAGGAAGACGCGGAACGGCAGCAGCACTTCAAGACGCATGCTGTCCGGCGGCATCTCGCACCTCCGCGGGTGGTGGGGCGGCTGGCTTGCTCCGCGCCTCGGAGACCGGCCCGATCATGTAGAGCGCGCTTTCCGGGTAGTCCTTGAACTCGTCGCGCAGGATGCGCTCGCAACCGTCGAGCGCGTCCGCCAGGCTGACCGTCTTGCCCGCGATGCCGGTGAACTGCTCGGTGGTGAAGAACGGCTGCGTGAGAAAGCGTTCCAGGCGGCGCGCGCGCGCCACCACGTTGCGGTCGGCGGGGGAGAGCTGCTCCAGGCCGAGCATGGCGATGATGTCCTTGAGCTCGGCGTACTGCGCCAGCGTGCGCCGGATGTCCTGGGCCAGCTGGTAGTGGTGCGCGCCGACGATGCCCGGCGTGGCCATCATGGAGTTAGATTGCAGCGGATCGACGGCCGGGTAGAGGCCCTCGCTCGCGCGCTTGCGCGACAGCACGATGGAGGCGGACAGGTGCGAGAAGGTATGCACCGCCGCCGGGTCGGTGAAATCGTCGGCCGGCACGTAGACTGCCTGGATCGAGGTGATGGCGCCGGTGTCGGTGTTGGCGATGCGCTCTTCCAGCCCCGACAGCTCCGTGCCCATGGTGGGCTGGTAGCCGAGGCGCGACGGCATCTGCCCCATCAGGCCGGAGACTTCCGAGCCGGCCTGGATGAAGCGGAAGATGTTGTCGATCAGCAGCAGTACGTCGCGGTGCTCTTCGTCGCGGAAGTACTCGGCCATCGTCAGCGCGGCGTGGCCGACGCGGAAACGCGCGCCCGGTGGCTCGTTCATCTGGCCGAAGACCATGACCATGTCGTCCAGCACGCCGGCCTCGCGCATGTCGTGGTACAACTCTTCGCCTTCGCGGCAGCGCTCGCCGATGCCGCAGAAGATGCTCACGCCCTGGTGGTGGCCGACCATGTTGTGGATCAGCTCGGTGAGCAGCACGGTCTTGCCCACGCCGGCGCCGCCGAACAGGCCCGCCTTGCCGCCCGTCTCCAGCGGCAGCAGCACGTCGATGGCCTTGATGCCGGTCTCGAACACGACCGAGCGCGTGGAGCGCCGCGCCAGCGGCGGCGGCGCCCGGTGCACGGAGCGCCACTGCACGTCCGGCGGTGCCGGCAGCCGGTCGATGGGCTGGCCGAACACGTCGAACATGCGCGACAGGATATGCGCGCCGACCGGTGCCTGCAGCGGCGCCCCGGTGTCCCGCACCGGCATGCCGCGCGCCAGCCCCTGGGTGGAGGTCAGCGCGATGCAGCGCGCGTGGCGCACGTCGAGCTGGGCCAGCACTTCGATGGCGATCCGGCCGTCTTCCCCGGCGCGCAGCAGCGTGCGGATCGGCGGCAGCGCGGAGGCGAAGCGCACGTCGACCACGCTGCCGCGCACCGCGGCGACCACGCCGCGGTGCGTCTCGCCGCGCGTGCCCGCCGGCGCCTGCCATGTCGGTTCCACACTGTCTTTCACGCCGTCCTCCGCGGGCATCCGCGCCATTGCACAATCATGCGCCCGCGTCGCCGGGGGAAGTTGACGCATGTCAACTTTCGGAGCGCGCCGCGCCTGCTCGGCCACCGGTACGGGCAGGTGCGCCTTGCGCCGCGCCGTCCATGCACTATCATGGCGCAGCCCCGCTCCGGACCCATTCATCATGACCTTGCCGCCGATCCCGCCCGCTGCCGAAGACTTCCTGCCGGGCATGCCCTACCGCCACTACAAAGGCGGCGCCTACGCCATCGCCGGGCTCGGCCTGCTCGAGTCCGACCTGTCGCGCGTGGTGGTGTACCGGTCGATGCGCGACCGCGGCGAATTGTGGGTGCGGCCGCTGGACGTGTTCACCGAGGCCGTGGCGACGCCGCAAGGCGCGCAGCCGCGCTTCGCGCCGGACTGGCCGGCGGCGCTGGCCTGCCTGGATTTTCTGCCGCGCGCCGCGGTGCTGCAGGCGCTGGCCTGCTACGACGCGCCGTATCGCCGCTATCACGACCGCCGCCACGTGCTCGAGATGTTCGCCGTGGCGCATGCGCGCGCCATCGCGCTTTCGCCCGCGCAGGCGCTGGCCGTGCTGTTCCACGACGCGGTCTACGTGCCGGGATGCGAGCACAACGAAGCCGCTTCCGCGGCCCTGATCGAGACCATGGCGAGCGGCGTGGATGCGGCGGTCGTGGCGCAGGCCGCGCGCATCGTGACGGATACCCGCGGGCACCGCGCCTCGGTGCCGGGCTCGGAGCCGGTGCTGGACCTCGACCTGTATCGCCTGGCCGCGCCGCAGGCGGATTTCGACGGCTACACCGATGCCGTGTTCGAGGAAAACCGCGCATTGCTGGCCAGCCGCTCGGGTTTGTCCGGCGCGGCGCTGCATGCGGCCTTCATGGCGCGCCGCGTGGCCTTCCTGCAGGCGCTGGCGCGGCGCGAGCGGCTGTTCCTGACGCCCGCGTTTGCCGATTGCGAGGCGCCGGCGCGCGCCAATATCGCGCGCATGGCGGCCGGGGCTTGAGGCGATGGCGGGCGCTCATGTCTCCGATGCGTGGCTGACGCCGCTCACCGCGCTGGGCGTGGTCGGCCTGCTGGCCGTGTTCGCGCTGTTGCTGCTGTGCGTGGTGCGGGGCCTGCTGCTGGTGATCCGGCCGCTGGTGCGCCGCCTCGACGGCGCGCGCCTGCGCGGGCGCGATGCGCTGCTGGCGCGCGCCGGGCCGCCGTGGCCGCGCCTGCTGCGCGTGCTGGAGCGCGACATGGCGGAGCTGCTGTTGCTGGCGGCGGCCGGCGTCCTGCTGCTGGCGTGCGCCGCGGCGCTGCTGTGGCTGGGCGCGTCCATCGCGCACGGTGCGCCGCTGGTGCGGCTGGACGCGGCCGTGTTCGCGCAGTTGCGCGCGTGGCGGCAGGACTGGCTCGACACGGCGATGGTGGCCATCACCGAGCTGGGCGGCGCGCGCGTGTCGGTCACGGTAGCGGTGACGGTGTTCGCGTGGCTGGCATGGCGCCGCGCCTGGGTGGCCGCGGCCTACTGGGTGGGCGCGCTGCTCGGCGCGCGCGCCTGCGTGATGGTGCTCAAGCTGGCGCTGGCGCGCAGCCGGCCGGCCAGCATCTATGGCGGCCTGGAGTCGTTCTCGTTTCCCAGCGGCCACGCCAGCAGCAGCATGGTGACCTACGGCTTCCTGGCCTTCCTGCTGTGCCTGCGCCAGCCATGGCGCGTGCGCATGCCGGTGGTGGCGCTGACGGCGGTGGCGGTGGCGCTGATCTGCCTGTCGCGGCTGTACCTGGGCATGCACTGGCTGTCCGATGTGCTGGCCGGCTGCGCGCTGGGCTTTGCGTGGATCGTGCTGCTGGGCGCCGCGTACGCGACGCTGCATGCGCCGGAACGGCTGGCGCCGCTGCGCCTGGGCGCGGCCGCGGCGGTTGCGGTGCTGGTGGTGGCCGCGTGGATCCTGGCGTTCCGGTTGCCGGAGACGGTGGAGCGCTACCGCCGCGCGCTCGCGGTCACGGCTGGAACGGCTGCGCCGGCGGCAGTTTCGACACCAGCAACTGGTCGATCTTGTGATGGTCGATGTCCAGCACTTCGAAGCGGTAGCCCGCCACTTCGATGAACTCCGACTTCTTCGGGATGCGCTTGAGCGAGTAGATCACCAGCCCCGCGGCGGTGTCGACGTAGTCCTCGCCGGGCAGCTCCTCCAGTTCGAGCGCCTTCTTCAGGTCCACCAGCGGCGTCAGGCCGTCCACCAGCCACGAGCCGTCGTCGCGCCGCACGATCTGCTCGTCCTCGCTGGAATAGATGATGTTGCCCATCAGCGCGCCGACGATGTCGTCCAGCGTGACGATGCCCACCACCAGCCCGTACTCGTTCATCACCACCGCGAAGCTCTGGTGCATCTCGCGAAAGCGCGTGAGCGCCTCGGTGAGGGTCAGCGTGTCCGGGATCACCAGCACGTTCTTGTCGTGGTGCTTGCCGATGTTGCCGATGTTGCCGATCACGCCGGTGGAGTCGTCGGCCAGGAACATCTGCAGGATGTCCTTCGAATCGATGTAGCCGAGCACGTCGTCGAGGTTGTGCCCGCACACCGGGTACTGCGCATGCGGGTGGTTGACCAGCTTGCGGCGCAGGCTGTCGGCGGCCTCGTCCAGGCCGATGTAGACCACGTCGTCGCGCGGCGTCATCACCGCGGTGACGTTCTTGGCGTCGAGCTCGAACACGTTCTCGATCAGGTGGATCTCATGCTTGTGCAGCACGCCGGCTTCGGCGCCGGCGTCCACCATCGCGGCGATGTCTTCCGAGGTGATCTGGTCGATCTGCTTGGTGGGCAGGCCGAACATGCGCAGGGTGGCGTCCGCCGTGGCGTTGAACACCCAGACCAGCGGCTTGAAGATCTTGATCATGGTCAGCATCGGCCCGATCACCAGCAGCGCGCAGGGCTCGGGAAAGCTCATGGCGATGCGCTTGGGAATCAGGTCGGCGAACTGGATGAACAGCAGCGTGACCACCAGGAACGAGCCGACGTTGGCGATCTGCCCGGCGAGCGGCGCCTCGAAGTAGGGCAGCAGCGCCGCGTGCAGCAGGTCGGACACGTGCTTCTCGCCGACGATACCGGCGAGGATGGCCACGCTGTTGACGCCGATCTGCACGATGGTGAAGAAATTCCCGGGCTCCTCCTTGAGCAGCATGATCTTGGTGGCGCGGCGGTCGCCGCGCTCGGAGAGCGTCTGCAGCTTGGTGCGGCGCGATGCGGTCAGCGCGATCTCGGAGGTCGAGAAGAAGGCGCTGATCAGGATGAGCAGGAGCAGGATTAGGGCGAACATAGGTTTCAGGAAGCACCAGATGGGCGCTTCAGGCTGTCTGATGATGGTGCACGGCGCGGGGCGCTGTCAAATCCGCGGCCGGCGGCAGGGCCTACTTGGGAATGTGTTCGAAGCTGACCGCCGGGGCCTCCAGGCGCGCGGGCAGCGTGGCCGCAAGCTGCAGTGCGGCATCGGCGAACTGCGCGCGCATGTCGTCGGCCAGGCTGGAGCTGCCGCGATGGCTGGCGCGCAGGGCCTGGATCTCGAAGCCCAGCGCCGGCCTGACCGCATGCAGCGAGACCCGTTCCGGGTTGGCGCCGAGCGCGGTGTACTGGTCCAGCAGGGTCAGGCCGAGGCCAGCGTCGACCAGCGCCAGCGCCAGCGAATAGGTCTGGACTTCCAGCATCGAGCGCGGCTCGAGCGCGTTGCGCGCGAGCGTCTGGCGCACCAGCAGGCCCAGCGAGCTGTTGTCGTCATAGGCAATGAAAGGGCGCTCCACCAGCCGCTGCATCGGCACGTCGGCGCGCCGCGCGCGCGGCGAGGACGGCAAGAGCGGCTCGCCGCGCGGCACCGCCAGCAGCATCTGCCCGCTGGCCACCGGCTCGCTGGCGATGGCCTCGTGGCGCGGCGGCGCGAAGGCGAAGCCGAGGTCGATCTGGTTGGCCAGCAGGCCCTGCACGATCTCGTCGGTATGGTGGGTCAGCACCTGCACCTGGGTGTCCGGGTGGCGCGCGCAGAAGCGGCGCACGGCGGGCACCAGCAGCGGGTTGGCCAGGCTGGGCGTGGCCGCCACCCGCAGCCGGCCCGCACCTTTGTGGCGCAGGCTCTCCGAGACGCGCCGCACGCGCTCGATCTCGCCATAGAGCCGTTCGACGTCGCCGTACAGCGCGGTGGCCTCCGGGGTGGCCTGCAGGCGGCCCTTGATGCGTTCGAACAGGCGAAAGCCCAGCGTGGCTTCGGCATGCTGCAGCACGCGCGTGACCACCGGCTGGGAGACGTGCAGCAGGCGCGCCGCCTCGCTGACGGTGCCGCTCAGCATGACGGCGCGGAAGACTTCGATCTGGCGCAGGCGCATCGGGACGGGCGGTGCGTCGGCGCACCCATAGCCTAAAGACATATTCTGGCACGTATTCGCATTGGGCAAGCCGGCCCGCCTGGTCTACGCTCTCGCGGATCGGATCCAACGGCGACAAGGCAGGCAATGAAGGTAGTGATCGTGGGGGCGGGGGTGATCGGGATGAGCACGGCGTGGCGGCTCGCGGCCGACGGGCACGAAGTCATCGTGCTGGAGCGCCGCGACGGCCCGGGCGAGGAAACCAGCTTCGCCAACGGCGGCCAGCTCAGCTACAGCTACGTGGCGCCGCTGGCCGGACCGGGCGTGCTGGCCAAGGTGCCGGGCTGGCTGCTGCGCGCCGATTCGCCGATGCGCTTCCGGCCCTCGCTGGACCCGGCGCAGTGGCGCTGGCTGGCCGCCTTCGCGCGCGCCTGCAACGCCGCCGCCAGCGAGGCCACCACGCGCAAGCTGCTGCGGCTGGCGTTCTACTCGCGCGACCTGATGCAGGCCTTCGTCGACAGCGAGCCGGCCGATTTCGGCTTTGCGCGGCGCGGCAAGCTGATCGTGCACCGCGATGCCGCCAGCTTCGGCGCGGCGTGCCGGCTGCTCGACTACCAGGCCAGCCTGGGCTGCGAGCAGCAGGCGCTGGACCGTGACGCCACCGTGGCGCTGGAGCCAGCGCTGGCGGGCATCCGCGGCGAGATCGCCGGCGCCATCCACACGCCGAGCGAAGAAGTGGCCGACTGCCACCGCTTCTGCCTGTCCCTGGCATGGTTGCTGCATGACCGCCCCGGCGTGTCGCTGCGCTTCGGCGCCGAGGTGCAGGGCATCGAGCGCGAGGGTGGGAGCGGGGGTGGACGCGGGGGTGGACGCATTACCGGCGTGCGCACCGCCGGCGGCATCGAGCGCGCCGACGCGGTGGTGGTGGCGGGCGGCATGGGCAGCGTGAACCTGCTGCGGCCGCTGGGGCTGCGCGTGCCGCTGTGGCCGCTCAAGGGCTACAGCATCACGGTGCCGATCCGCGCGGGCGTCACCGCGCCGCATATCAGCATCACGGACTTCGCGCGCAAGATCGTCTATGCCCGCATCGGCAACACGCTGCGCGTGGCGGGCATGGCCGACCTGGTGCGCGGGGATACCGTGATCGACCGCAGCCGCATCGCCACGCTGGCCGGCGAGACCCGCGCGCTGTTCGCCGGGGTGGCGCCGGATGCGGAGGTGCCCGAGCAGCTGCAGCCGTGGACCGGGCTGCGCCCGGCCACGCCGAGCGGGCTGCCGCTGGTGGGCGAGTCGCGCCTGCGCGGCCTGTGGCTCAACCTCGGCCACGGCGCGCTCGGCTTCACGCTGGCGATGGGCAGCGCCGGCCTGCTGGCCGACCGGCTGGCCGGGCGCAAGCCGGCGGTCGAGGCCGGGGATTTCAGCGCGGCGCTGGCGTAGCGCCGCCGCGCGCAGGGAGCACGGGGAGCGCCGGTTACAGCGTCGCACAGCCGTACCGCGGCCGTACCGCAGCCTGGTCCGCAGCGCACCGACATCGACACCGGCCGTTCCTTGAGCGAGCCGTCCCTTGATCGTGGTTCTTTAATCGTGGTTCTTTAATCGTCGTCCCTTCACCCCAGGAGAAACACCAGATGAAACCGCATGCACGCCTGCCCCGCCTGAACCGATTCTCCCGCTGCCTGCTGGCCGCCGCCGTGCTGGCGGGCGCCGCCGGCGCCCCCGGCGCGGCCAGCGCCGACGACGGCGATACGCTGCGCAAGATCAAGGAGACCGGCGTGATCTCGCTGGGCTACCGCGATTCGTCGATCCCGTTCTCGTACACCAACGGCCGCGACGTGATGGGCTACTCGCACGAGATCCTGCTGCAGATCGTCGACAAGGTGAAGGCGCAGCTGCAGATGCCCAACCTGCAGGTCAAGCTGATCCCGATCACCTCGCAGAACCGCATCTCGCTGATGCAGAACGGCACCATCGACATCGAGTGCGGCACCACCACCAACAACCTCGAGCGGCAGAAGCAGGTGGCGTTCTCCAACAGCCTGTTCGTCTATGGCCTGCGCATGCTGACCAGGAAGGACTCGGGCGTGAAGGACTTCCCCGACCTGAAGGACCGCAACGTGGTGACCACCGCCGGCACCACCGACGAGCGCCTGCTGGTCAAGATGAACGGCGAGAAGGCCATGAACATGAACCTGATCAGCACCAAGGACCACGGCCAGTCCTTCCTGATCCTGGAAAGCGGCCGCGCGGTGGCCTTCGTCATGGACGAGCCGCTGCTGTACGGCGAGCTGACCAAGGCCAAGAACGCCGACGACTGGGTGGTGGTGGGCACGCCGCTGCAGACCGAGAACTACGCCTGCATGTTCCGCAAGGACGATCCTTCCTTCAAGAAGCTGGCCGACGACGTGATCGCCGGGCTGATGACCAGCGGCCGCGCCGACCAGCTCTACAAGAAGTGGTTCCAGTCGCCGATCCCGCCGCGCGGCATCAACCTCAACTATCCGCTGTCGGCCGACATGAAGGACCTGTACGCGCACCCGAACGACAAGGCGTTCCAGTAAGCCTGGCGGGTCCCGGGCGGGCAGGGCGAATCACCATTGCCGGGTGCCGCGCGGTTGCGGTAGGCTCGAAGGCGGACTACGCTCATAGAGCTATCTGGTGCTATGTAGCGCCAGTAGTAGTGCCAGTATCCGCCGCCCGTCCTGTCTGGAGACCCCATGCAATCGCTTCGACTTCGCACCGGCTGCCTCAAGGCGCTGTCTGCCGCGCTGTTTGCCATTTCGCTGCTGGCGGCCGGCGTGGCCGCCCAGGCCGCCGACCTGCTCGATACCGTCAAGCAGGCCGGCGTGCTCAGGATCGGGGTGGAGGGCACTTATCCCCCGTTCAACTACCGCGGCGCCAACAACCAGCTCGACGGCTTCGACGTCGACGTGGCCAAGGCCGTGGCGGCCCGCCTGGGCGTCAAGCCCGAGTTCGTCACCACCGAGTGGAGCGGCATCATTGCCGGCCTGCAGGCCGGCAAGTTCGACGTCATCGTCAACCAGGTCGCGGTGACGCCGGCGCGCAAGCAGGTGCTGGATTTCTCCACGCCCTACGTCTACTCGGCGGCGCAGCTGATCCAGCGCAAGGACGACAAGCGCCAGTTCAAGTCGCTGGACGACCTCAAGGGCAGGAAGCTGGGCGTGAGCCTGGGCAGCAACTACAACGAGCTGGCCAAGTCGGTGGCCGGCATCGACGTCAAGACCTATCCCGGCGCGCCGGAATACCTGCGCGACCTGGCCGCGCAGCGCGTGGACGCGGCGCTCAACGACCGCCTGATGATCGGCTACCTGATCAAGACCTCCAACCTGCCGCTGCGGCCCGGCGCGATCGTCGAGGGCGGCGGCTCCGAGGTGGCGATTCCGTTCCGCAAGGACAATCCCAGGTTCGCCCAGGCCATCGACCGCGCGCTGGATGACATGCGCAAGGACGGCACGCTCGCCAAGCTGTCGGCGAAGTGGTTCGGCAGCGACGTGACGCGGCCCGCGAAGTAAGCGCGGCAGCACGCGCCGGCGTTCGTTCATGTCCGCTCTCCAGCTCATCGCCGCTTCCTTGCCCGTCCTGATGCAGGGCATGCTGCTGACCATCAAGTTCGCGCTGCTGTCGATGGCCTTCGGGCTGGTGATCGGGGTGGCGGTGGCGCTGATGGGCATCGGCCACCAGCGCGTGCTGCGCGCGCTGGCGGGCGCCTATGTCAGCATCATGCGCGGCACGCCGCTGCTGGTGCAGATCTTCGTGGTGTACTACGGGCTGCCCGGCATCGGCATCGCGCTGGAGCCGACCCCGGCCGGCGTGCTGACGCTGAGCCTCAACGTGGGCGCCTATCTTTCCGAGAGCATGCGCGGCGCCATCCTCGGCATCCCGCGCGGGCAGTGGATGGCGGCCTACAGCCTGGGCCTGACGCCGGCCCAGACGCTGCGCTACGTGGTGGGGCCGCAGGCGCTGCGCCTGGCGGTGCCGAGCCTGTCGAACAGCCTGATCAGCCTGATCAAGGACACCTCGCTGGTGTCGGTGATCACGGTGACCGAACTGCTGCGCACGGCGCAGGAGGTGATCGCCGCCACCTACCAGCCGCTGCCGCTCTATCTGGCGGTGGCGGCGATCTACTGGGTGCTCAGCACCGCGCTGTCGCAGGTGCAGCGGCTGCTGGAGCGGCGGCTGTCGTTGCCGGGGAGGCATTAGGGGCGGGGGGCCGCTGCGGTAAAGAAAAAGCCAGCCTGGAGAGGCTGGCTTTTTTCTGCAAAGTCGCGTGAGCGGCGGCAGGGTTTTCTCCCCTCTCCCGCTTGCGGGAGAGGGGCGGGGGAGAGGGCCGACGTCTCCACGAAGTGAAGACTTTCGTCATGCGCGGGCGCTCGCCCTCTCCCCCGGCCCCTCTCCCATAAATGGGAGAGGGGCGCAAACCACCGCGTTGGCGGTGCCTTGCGCCCTACGCCGCTTCCCTGATCCGCTGCGCGATATGCGCGAGCGCCTCTTCCACCTGGTCCACCAGGATCAGGCACAGGTCGCCGGGCTGCAGGTGGGCCAGGGCGGTATCGATGGCGAGGAATTCCCCGCGGATCTCTTCCACCGCGCTGGCGCGCCGGGCGCCTTGCAGGCCTTCGCGCAGCAGCGCCAGCACCTCGCCGTCCTCGCGGCCGCGCTGGCACTGGTCCTGGTACAGCACCACTTCGTCGAACACGCCGCCGAGGATCTCGGTCTGGCGGCGGATGTCGACGTCGCGGCGGTCGCCGGCGCCGCTGATCACCACCGAGCGGCGCCTGGCCGGCATGCTTTCGATGGCGTCGCACAGCGCCTGGATCGCGTCCGGGTTGTGGCCATAGTCGGCAATCAGGGTGGCGCCCTTGTAGTCGAACACGTTGAAGCGTCCCGGGGCGGTGGCGGCGTCGTTGACGAAGGTGGCCAGGCCGCGGCGGATCACGTCCCAGTCGATGCCGAGCGCCCATGCGGCGGCCACGGAGGACATGGCGTTCTCGACCTGGAAGCCGATGGTGCCGCCGCGCGTGAGCGGGATGGCCGCCAGCGCGAGGCGGACCTGGCTGTCGCCTTCGGCGGCCACGATATGGCCGTCTTCGACGAACACCACGCGCTTGCCCTGCGCGCGGTGGGTGGCCATCACCGGGTTGTTCGGGTCGGCGGCGAAGAAGGTCACGGCGCCGGGGCAGGCGTCGGCCATGCGCACCACCATCGGGTCGGCCGCGTTGAGCACGGCCATGCCGTGCGGCGCCACGTTCTGCACGATCACGCTCTTGAGCACGGCCAGGTCTTCCACCGTGCTGATGTAGGACAGGCCGAGGTGGTCGCCTTCGCCCACGTTGGTGACCACGGCCACGTCGCAGCGGTCGAAGGCCAGGCCTTCGCGCAGCAGGCCGCCGCGCGCGGTCTCGAACACGGCGGCGTCCACGTCGGGGTGCATCAGCACGTTGCGCGCGCTGCGCGGGCCGCTGCAGTCGCCGGTGTCGATGCGCTCGCCCTGGATATAGACGCCGTCGGTGCCGGTCATGCCCATGCGCAGGCCGCTGCCGGCGAGCAGGTGGGTGATCAGGCGCACCGTGGTGGTCTTGCCGTTGGTGCCGGAGACCGCCACCACGGGGATGCGGCCGTCGTCGCCGTCGGCGAACATGGTGGAGATGATGGCCTCGCCCACCGCGCGGCCCTTGCCGTACGACGGCTGCAGGTGCATGCGCAGGCCCGGCGCGGCGTTGACCTCGACGATGCCGCCGGCCTGTTCCTCGAACGGCTTGAGCACGGTCTCGCAGACCGCGTCCACGCCGCAGATGTCGAGCCCGACCATCTGCGCCGCGGCCACGGCGCGCGCGGCCATGTCGGGATGCACGTCGTCGGTGACGTCGGTGGCGCTGCCGCCGGTGGAGAGGTTGGCGTTGTTGCGCAGGACCACGCGGGTGCCCTTGGGCGGCACCGAGTCGGCGGTCAGGTTCTGCTTGGCCAGCACGGCCAGCGCGATATCGTCGAAACGGATCTTGGTCAGCGAGGTGGCGTGGCCCTCGCCGCGGCGCGGGTCGCGGTTGACCTCCTCGACCAGCTCGCGCACGGTGTGCCTGCCGTCGCCGGTGACCTGGGGCGGATCGCGGCGGGCCGCGGCCACCAGGTGCTTGCCCACCACCAGCAGGCGGAAGTCGTGCCCGGGGATGTAGCGCTCGACGATCACGTCGGAGCTGATGTCGGAGGCGACCTCGAAGGCGGCGTCGATTTCCTCGCGGGTGCGGATGCGCACGGCCACGCCCTTGCCCTGGTTGCCGTCGCGCGGCTTGACCACCACCGGCGCGTTGATCTCCTGGGCGGCGGCCCAGGCCTGGTCGGCGTCGGTCACGGTGCGGCCCAGCGGCACCGGCACGCCGGCGGCGTGCAGCAGCGTCTTGGTGAGGTCCTTGTCCTGCGCGATCGATTCCGAGACCGCGCTGGTCATGTCGGTTTCGGCCGCCTGGATGCGGCGCTGCTTGCTGCCCCAGCCGAACTGCACCATGCTGCCCTGGGTCAGGCGGCGGTAGGGGATGCCGCGCGCCACGCCGGCATAGACGATGGAGCCGGTGCTCGGCCCCAGGCGCAGATCCTCGTCGAGTTCGCGCAGGCGGTGCAGCGCGCCGGCGAGGTCGAACGGCATGTCGTCGCGCGCGGCGCGGCACAGCGTGGCCGCCAGTTCCAGCGCGAGCCGGCCGACTTCTTCCTCGCTGTACTGCACCACCACCTGGTAGGTGCCGGGCTCGACCGTGGGCGCGGTGCGGCTGAAGCTGACCGGGCAGCCGGCTTCGGCCTGCAGCCGCAGCGCGGCGCATTCGAGCGCATGCGCCAGCGACACCACGCCTTCGTTGTCGTCGGGCCGCAGCGGGCCCACTTCGGGGAAGCGCGCGCGCAGGCGCTCTTCGAAGCCGGGCAGCTGGGCCAGGGTGTGGGCCTCGTCGGAGCACGACACGATGGCTTCGACGGCGGTGTGGCGGCACCACAGGTTGGGGCCGCGCAGGGCCCGGATGCGTGAGACTTCCATGAAATCAGTTTCCTCTTGGATCCGTTCTTCTGCGGTCCGGATCAGGCGCGGCGGCCCGGCTGGCCCATCCACTGGTGGACCTGGTCGATGGTCGGCAGGGTCGAGGCCTCGTCGCACTGCAGGACCAGCAGGTCGCCGGCCACCACTTGCGCTAGGGCGGCCTCGATCGCCTGCCGGCGCGGGCCTTCGTCGATGATCTTGGTCACGCGGCGGCCTTCGTACAGGCCCTGCTTGAGCAGCGCGCGCGCCTCGGCATCGGGCAGGGCGCTTTCCACGGAGCGGTCCTCGCACAGGAAGACGCGGTCGAAGGCGGCGCCCAGCACC
Source organism: Cupriavidus sp. 30B13 (assembly GCF_049059565.2). Taxonomy (NCBI): domain Bacteria; kingdom Pseudomonadati; phylum Pseudomonadota; class Betaproteobacteria; order Burkholderiales; family Burkholderiaceae; genus Cupriavidus; species Cupriavidus sp. 30B13. The sequence continues at coordinate 1,200,406 of NZ_CP188223.1, forward strand.
TTGCCCTGCTTGACCATGTCCTCGTCGCGGCGCTGCAGGCCGGCGCCGTACACCACCACGCGGCGCTCGGTCGGGAAGCGCTCCAGCGCCGCCACCAGCGCTTCCAGCGCGGGGGCGTTGTGGGCGTCGTCGATCACCACGATGGCGCCGTTGCGCTCGAACAGCGTGAAGCGGCCCGGCACGTCCACCTGGCCCACGTCGAAGGTCACCACGCCGGCGCGGATCAGGTCGTGCGAGATGCCCAGCGCCCATCCGGTGGCCACGGCGGCCAGCACGTTCTCGACCTGGAAGGCCACGCGGCCGGCGTAGGTCAGCGGGATGGCGGCGACGTCGGCCAGCGGCGTCTCGCGGCTGCCGGTGGCCAGCACCACCTTGCCGTCGCGCACATATACCGCGCGGCGGCCGGCCGCGCGGTGCGCGGCGATGGCGGGCAGGTCGGCCGACAGGCCGAAGAAGATCACGTCGCCGTCGCTCAGTTCGGCCATCTCGACCACCAGCGGGTCGCGCGCGTTGAGCACGGCCACGCCGCCGTCGAGCACGACGTCGACCTGCGTGCGCAGCACGTTGTACATCTTTTCGATTTCCTCGACGTAGTACTGGCCGAGGTGGTCGGGCACGTCGATGTTGGTGACCACGCCGACCTGGCAGCGGTCATAGGCGAGGCCCTCGGAGAGGATGGCGCCGCTGTCGTTCTCGAGCACGGCGGCGTCCACCGCGCGATTCATCAGGATGCGGTGCGCGGCGTCCCAGTTGGCGCGGTCGCCGGCTTCGACGCGGCGGCGGTCCAGGTAGAGGCCGTCGCTGCAGGCCAGCCCGGTGTGCTTGCCGGACAGCTGCAGCAGGCGCGCCACCAGCTTGGCCACCACGGTCTTGCCGTTGGTGCCGGTGATGCCGACCACCGGGATGCGGCCGTTGTCGTCGCCTTCGCCGGCGGGGAACAGGTGGTCCACCACCGCTCGGCCGACCGGGCGCGCTTCGCCGTTGGAGGGCTTGAGGTGCATCAGCAGGCCGGGGCCGGCGTTGACCTCGACGATGGCGCCGCGCTGCTCGGCGAGCGGGCGCGAGATGTCCTGCGCCACCAGGTCCACGCCGGCGATGTCCAGGCCCACCACGCGGGCGGCCAGCGAGGCATGCGCGGCCACGCTCGGGTGCACGCGGTCGGTCACGTCGAAGGCGACGTTGCCGTTGCGCTGGATCAGCACGTGCTTGCCTTCCGGCGGCACCGAGCCGGCGTCATAGCCCTGGCGCTTGAGTTCGAGGCGCGCGGCGGAATCGAGGCGCACCTTGTTGAGCGGGTGGTCCTCGGTGCTGCCGCGGCGCGGGTCGGAGTTGATCTGCAGTTCGATCAGCTCGTCGATGGTCGAGCGGCCGTCGCCGGTCACGCTGGCGGTCTCGCCCATGGCCGCTGCCACCAGGCGGCCGCCCACCACCAGCAGGCGGTGTTCGTTGCCGGGCACGAAGCGCTCGACGATGACACCGCTGCCTTCGTCGATGGCCACCGCGTAGGCGGTCTCGATTTCCTCGCGCGTGGTCAGGTTGGTGAACACGCCGCGGCCGTGGTTGCCGTCATAGGGCTTGACCACCACCGGCACGCCGATGTCCTCGGCGGCGTCCCAGGCGTCGGCGGCGCTGTCCACCAGGCGGCCTTCGGGCACGGGCACGCCGCACGATTCGAGCAGGCTCTTGGTCAGGTCCTTGTCGCGCGAGATGCTCTCGGCAATGGCGCTGGTGCGGTCGGTCTCGGCGGTCCAGATGCGGCGCTGGCGGCTGCCGTAGCCGAGCTGCACGAGGTTGCCCTCGGACAGGCGGATGGCCGGGATGTCGCGGTCGTCGGCGGCATCGACGATGCACGCGGTGCTCGGCCCCAGGCAATGCTTGTCGACCAGGCGGCGCAGGTGATCCACGGTCTCCGACACGTCGTAGGGGCGGTCCTCGATGGCGGCCATCACCAGGTCGCGCGCGGCGAACAGGGCGGCGCGGGTGACTTCCTCGTGCCAGGCGCGCACGACCACCTTGTAGACGCCGCGGATCGGCGTTTCGCGGGCCTTGCCGAAGCCGCCGGGCATGCCGGCCAGGTTCTGCAGCTCAAGCGTGACGTGTTCCAGGATATGGCCGGGCCAGGTGCCTTCCTTGAGGCGCTGCAGGAAGCCGCCGCGCTCGCCGATGCTGCAGCGGTGTTCGATCAGCGAGGGCAGCCAGGCCGACAGGCGCTCGTAGAATCCCGGGATGGTGTTGGAGGGAAAGTCCTCCAGTTCCCCGATGTCGACCCACGCCTCCAGCACGGGCCGATATGTCCACATATTCGGGCCGCGCAGCGACATGACATCGAAAATCTCAATGTCCTTCTTTTTCATTGATTTAGCTTGAGGCAGTGGGCGAGTGCCCGAGAAATAGAAGCCTAACCTTTCAGTAACGTTACAACGGTCAGCCGGTTGACTTTCTTGATTAAAAAGCGATTGTGCAATGCATCAGGGCGCCCCTGCGTTTGGCCTTATGTATACTGCGGGCAAATTGGCGGGCCGCCAGGGCGTGCCCGCGCTAAATTGTTTCAAGTTATGTCCATGCCCAGGGGACGCAGCATGCTGTGCCAACGATGACCCAACCTTCCTTGCCCGCGATTGATACCGACGCCTCGAACGAACCCTGGCGTAACGAACTCGGCACCCGCCTGGTGCCCGGCGAGGCCGTCCTGGCCTGGCTGGCGGTGGATCTTGATGCGAGGCTGCATTTTACCCAAGGCTGGGTGCTTGTGACGGATCGTCGGCTGCTGGCCCGCACGCCGGGCCGCAACGACTGGCAGGAATGGGCAATCCAGCCCGGATTATCGCTGCATCACGCCGATCATGCCGGCGTCGGCACGCTCGAGCTGCAGGACAGCGGCCGCCTGCTGGCCACCTGGCGCTACACGCTCGGCCACAACCCGGCCGCGCTGCGGCTGATCGACCAGTTCCAGGCCCAGCGCGATCTTTCCCAGTCGGGCCGCCTGGGGCTGGCCGGGGCCGACGCGGTCTGCCCGACCTGCAAGGCGCCGCTGTCGCCCGACGACGAGCAATGCCCGCAATGCAGCCGCGACCTCGAGGCGCCGCCTTCGACCTGGGCGCTGCTGCGCCTGTGGCGCTTTGCCAGGCCGTACCGCTTCGAGCTGCTGGCCGGTTTCCTGCTGACGCTGCTGTCGACGGCCGCCACGCTGGTGCCGCCGTATCTGACCATGCCGCTGATGGACAACGTGCTGATTCCGTTCCAGAACGGCCTGCCCATCGACTACGGCCGGGTGAAGCTCTACCTGGCCGGCCTGCTGGGCGCCGCGCTGGTGGCGTGGAGCCTGGGCTGGGCGCGCACCTACCTGCTGGCGCGGGTGTCGGAGCGCATCGGCGCCGACCTGCGCACCACTACTTATGAACATCTGCTGCGCCTGTCGCTGGAGTATTTCGGCGGCAAGCGCACCGGCGACCTGATGGCGCGCATCGGTTCCGAAAGCGACCGCATCTGCGTGTTCCTGTCGCTGCACCTGCTGGATTTCGCCACCGACGTGCTGATGATCGTCATGACGGCGGCCATCCTGATCTCCATCAACCCGTGGCTGGCGCTGGTGACGCTGGTGCCGCTGCCGTTCATCGCATGGATGATCCACCTGGTGCGCGACCGCCTGCGCCACGGCTTCGAGAAGATCGACCGGATCTGGTCCGAGATCACCAACGTGCTGGCCGACACCATCCCCGGCATCCGCGTGGTCAAGGCCTTCGCCCAGGAAAAGCGCGAAGTCGAGCGTTTCCGCGAGGCCAACCGGCACAACCTGGCCATCAACGACCGCGTCAACGCGGTGTGGTCGCTGTTTACGCCGACCGTCACGCTGCTGACCGAGATCGGCCTGCTGGTGGTGTGGATCTTCGGCATCTGGCAGGTCTCGCACAACGCCATCACGGTCGGCGTGCTGGTGGCCTTCCTGACCTACATCAGCCGCTTCTACACGCGGCTGGACTCGATGAGCCGCATCGTCTCGGTCACGCAGAAGGCGGCCGCGGGCGCCAAGCGCATCTTCGACATCCTCGACCATGTCTCGAGCGTGCCGGAGCCGGCGCGCCCCGTGCATCTGGAGCGCGTGGAGGGCGCCATCGAACTGCGCGACCTGGGCTTCCGCTACGGCAACCGCGCCGTGATCCGCGGGCTCAACCTGTCGATCGCGCCGGGCGAGATGATCGGGCTGGTGGGGCACAGCGGCTCGGGCAAGAGCACGCTGGTCAACCTGATCTGCCGCTTCTACGACGTCTCGGAAGGGGCGATCCGCGTCGACGGCGTGGATATCCGCTCGCTGCCGGTGTCCGAGTTCCGCAGCCACATCGGGCTGGTGCTGCAGGAGCCGTTCCTGTTCTTCGGCACCATTGCCGAGAACATCGCCTACGGCAAGCCCGGCGCGACCCGCGAAGAAATCGTCGCGGCCGCGCGCGCGGCCCATGCGCATGAGTTCATCCTGCGGCTGCCGCACGGCTACGACTCGCTGGTCGGCGAGCGCGGCCAGGCACTGTCCGGCGGCGAGCGCCAGCGCATCTCGATCGCGCGCGCGCTGCTGATCAACCCGCGCATCCTCATCATGGACGAAGCCACCTCGTCGGTGGACACCGCCACCGAGAAGGAAATCCAGAAGGCGCTGGACAACCTCGTGCAGGGCCGCACCACCATCGCCATCGCGCACCGCCTGTCGACGCTGCGCAAGGCCGACCGGCTGGTGGTGATGGACCGCGGGCAGATCGTGGAAGTGGGCGGGCACGAAGAGCTGCTGGCCCGCGAAGGCGCGTACTACAAGCTGTACCAGGCGCAGGCCCGCAACGTCGACACCGACGCGGAGCAGGATCTCGACACCGCCGAAGCGGTCATTGCCCAATAAGGAAGGCCGCCATGCAGCAAGCCGATTTCAAGCTCTCCCGCAACGCCCTCGGGCGCCTGGTGATGACCACCGCGGATGGCGCGGTGCACGAAGGCGTGGTGCCCGTGCGCGCGTTCCCCATCGCCGCGCCCGACGACGGCGTCGGCATGATCAGCGCCGATGGCCGCGAACTGGCCTGGCTGCCTCGCCTGGACGCGTTGCCCGCGCCGCTGCGCGAGATGATCGAAGCCGAACTGGCCAGCCGCGAATTCATGCCGGAGATCCGCCGCATCCGTTCGGTGTCGACCTTCGCCACGCCCAGCACCTGGGAAGTGGAGACCGACCGCGGCATCACCTCGCTGGTGCTGCGCGGCGAGGAAGACATCCGCCGCCTGGCGGGCTCGACGCTGCTGATCTCCGACAGCCACGGCATCCACTACCTGATCCGCAGCCTTGCCGGGCTCGACAAGGCCAGCCGCAAGCTGCTCGACCGCTTCCTCTGAGCGCGCGGCCCGGACTGCCGCCGCCGGCCGTCAGTGCTTGCCGGTGAAGATCATGCCGGCCTGGCGGTCGGCGCGCATCACGAACAGGTAGAGCTGGCCCAGCGTGGGCAGGCTGTGCGTGGTGGTCGGGTCGTAGTAGGCGATGCCCGTCATCGTCGTGTTCGGATAGCGGCATGGTGCCGCGCCGAACTGCAGGCTGACGTTGTAGACCTTGCCCTGGCGCCGCGGCGTCGCGGTGCCGGTAAACGAGCACCCCGCGCCGGCGTCGACGGTGATGCCGCCCGTGGCGTCGACATGCATGGCGATGCCGTCCGAGCGCATGCCGCTGGTGTCGAGCGCCACCGCGTTGCCGGCGTAGTCGCCCTGCAGTCCGTCCACCGTGGCGACGTAGTTGTAGTCGGTGCTGTAGGTGGCGGTGAACGCGGCATTGCGGGCGTTGCGGTAGGTCAGCTGTGTCTGCATCAGCGTGCTGGGCACGAACCTGCCGTTGAAATTCGCCGCCGTGAGGTTGTAGCCGGCCGCTTCCAGGTTGAAGTCGAGCCCGTTGTTGTTGGTGGTGAGCGTGTCGCTGTTGCTGCTGTAGTTGCCGGTGACGACGCCCATCGGCACGTCGGGCACGCCAGGCGACGAGTAGAAGATGTAGAAAGCGTTCTCGTCGAGCACCAGCACATTGACCCGCTGCCCGTCCGGTGTATTGCCGGTGAAGATGCCGGTGCCGATGGCGTTGGTATCCGGCGCGGCCGGCACGGCAGGGGTGGCGGGCGTGTCGGGCGCCGCCGGCGCGCTCCCGCCCGATGGCGGCGTGCGCACGAGCGCCAGCCCGTTGTCGTTGTCGCCCGATCCGCCGCATCCCGCGAGGGCGAGTGCGATGCCCGCCGCGCCGATGATTCTCTTCATGTTGCCCCTTGCCGGTTCCGTTTTCCTCCGGAGCGGAGCCGTGCCGCCCGGTCGTCGAAAAAAATATCGACTGTAACAGATGATTACAATTTGGCGGCGAAGCGGGACGATGCGGGAGGGAACGGCCACCGGCGGCTGGCCGGGGTGGCCGGCACCGCAAAAGAAAGGCGCCCGCACTGGAACGGGCGGGCGCTTGAGGGATGCTCCGGAACAGACATGAAGACCGGCCGGAAGGCCGTTCCCGCTTGGGTCTGGGATGGGCCTGGGGAGATCATGCCTTCATTGGCGCCGGATGTGAATCAGACGGCTCTTATCGGCAGGGATATCCCTGGCGTTGCCGCCGGGGTCCGGCCGGAAAGCCTGCGCGTCGCGAGATGGCGCGCGGCGGTATTGGCCGGGGCCGGCGACGATTATGGGCGGTAAAAAAAATAAAACCCCGGGGAGCCGATCCTCGGGGTTTTTTGATGGCACCGGCAATAACCGGTATCGAATATTGGTGGAGCCGGCGGGAATCGAACCCGCGTCCGCAAGCCCTCCACAGAGAGTTCTACATACTTAGTTCTGTCATTTGATTTAACCGGTGCATCGCGGACGAACACGCTCTACAACGGCGAGTCACTAGGTTTTCGTCCCCGGGTTCGTGACTCACTCAGGGCTTATCTGACGTAAATGACCTCGCGTAGTCTTGCGACTCTAGCCCGTCAGCGAGCCAGTGCGAGGACGGCCGCAATTAAGCGGCCAGTGCGTAACGTTCGTCGTTAGCAGTTATTGCATTCCCATTGATTAACGAGGTGACGGGTCCTCGGTATGCCCTCCACTGCTTTGTAACCCACGTCGAAACCAGGTCGGCCCCGTGTGAACTGCCTGAACAGTGTCAAGAAATGGGATTGTACTCCGTTGGCGGCCTGAAGTGTAGGGCGCGTCCCGCTGCCGATTCCGGGGACTAGCGGCGCGCGGCCGGCGTCAGCAGCGCGATCAGTTCGCTCGGATGGCGCACCAGGTAGTCAGCGCCCCATTCCTCGGGCGGCTCGCCTTCGCCGCAGTAGCCGTAGGCTGCGGTGACGGTGGCCATGCCGGCGGCCTTGCCGGCCTGGATGTCGCGCAGGTCGTCGCCCACGTACACGCAGCGCGCGGGAGCCACGCCGCTGACCTCGGCGGCGTGCAGCAGCGGGGCGGGGTGGGGCTTGGCATGCGGCGTGGTGTCGCCGCTGACCACTGCCGAGGCGCGCGGCGCCAGGCCGATGGCGGCCACCAGGGGCGTGGTGAAGCGGGTGACCTTGTTGGTGACGATGCCCCAGCGGATGCCGGCTGCCTCGAGGGCGTCCAGCACCTCGCCCATGCCTTCGAACAGGTGCGTGTGCACGGCGATGTCGGCCTCGTAGTAGTCGAGGAAGGTGTCGCGCAGGGCGGGAAACTCTGGATCGGCCGGGCTCTTGCCGAAGGCGGCGCCGATCAGCCCGCGCGCGCCGTGCGATGCCACCGGGCGCAGCTTTTCATAGGCCACGGGGGGGCGGCCATGTTCGGCGACCAGGCGGTTGGCGGCGGCGGCGAGGTCCGGGGCGGTGTCGGCCAGGGTGCCGTCGAGATCGAAGAAGACTGCGTCGAAGGTCAGCATGTTCAGGCGGGCCGGCGGAATGCCATCAGATAGTTCACGTCGGTGTCGCGGCCCAGCGAATAGACCTGGGTCAGCGGGTTGTAGCGCATGCCGCGCATCTCGATCAGTTCGAGCCCGACGTTGCGCGCGTAGCGCGCGAGTTCGGCGGGCGTGATGAACTTGTCGTAGTCGTGCGTGCCGCGCGGCAGCATCTTGAGCAGGTACTCGGCGCCGACCACGGCCAGCAGGTAGGCTTTGAGGTTGCGGTTGATGGTGGAGAAGAACACCGTGCCGCCGGGCCGCACCAGGGTGGCGCAGGCGCGCACGACGGATTGCGGGTCGGGCACGTGCTCGAGCATTTCCATGCAGGTCACCACGTCGACGCTGGCGGGCATGCGCTGCGCCAGCGCTTCGGCGGCGATCTCCTCGTATGTCACCGATACGCCGGACTCCAGGCTGTGCAGGTCGGCCACGCGCAGCGCCTTGGCGGACAGGTCGATGCCGCGCACGGTGGCGCCGCTGCGCGCCATGCTCTCGGCCAGGATGCCGCCGCCGCAGCCGACGTCGACCACCTGCTTGCCGTCCAGGCTGGCGATGCCGTCGATCCAGCCCAGCCGCAGCGGGTTGAGCTCGTGCAATGGCTTGAACTCGCTTTCCGGGTCCCACCAGCGGTGGGCCAGTTCGCTGAACTTGTCGATTTCGCGGGCGTCGGCGTTCTTGCCGAGCAGGGTGGTTTCCAGGGTGGGGTGGTGCGGCGTGGAGATCTGCGTCATGGAGTTTGGCGCGCAGCCGGTGCGGCAGCGTGGAAGCGGAGGGTATTGCGGCACTGTATCAAAAAAAAAGCCCAGCTTGCGCTGGGCTTTTCTTCATCGGAAGGAATCCGATTAACGTGCGCTGCGGGTGCCGACCACTTCGACTTCCACGCGGCGGTTCGGCTGCTGGCAGGCGATTTGTGCGGTGCGGTTGCCCTTGCACGACTTCGGATCGACCTTCAGCTGACGCTTGCCCTTGCCTTCCGTGTAGACACGGTTGGCTTCCACGCCCTTGCTCACCAGATAGGCCTTGACGGCTTCGGCACGACGGATCGACAGGCGATCGTTGTACTTGTCCGAACCGAACGAGTCGGTATGGCCAACGGCGATGATGACTTCCAGGGTGATGCCGGACAGCTTGGAGACCAGGTCGTCCAGCTTTGCCTTGCCTTCGGGCTTCAGCACGGCCTTGTCGAAATCGAACAGGGTGTCGGCAGCGAAAGTGACCTTCTCGCTGGAGACAACCGGCGGAGCAACCGGTGCGGGCGGTTGAGCAACCGGAGCGGACGCCGGAGCCAGGGCGCCATCGCACAGGGCGTTGGCGGTGGCCGGGGTCCACGAGCTATCGCGCCAGCAAAGCTCGTTCGTGCCGTTCTTCCACACGTACTCGCTCGTACCGTTGCCCCAGTTATCGTTCACAGCCTTCTTTTCGTAGGGGACGGACTGGGCTTGAGCGGATGCAGCCATTACTGCGGTAGCTGCAACGAGCGCGAGCTTGGCAAATTTTTTCATATTTCTCCTCTCAGGATGAGATCACCGCAGGGTTACTGCGAGCAAATGGACGGAAACAAGTCATACATTCTTCGGAGTATAACATTCTCGATGCGGTGTATGCTCCACTTCGAACAATGTCTGGCTCTTCGCTGGGGAATTGTGCCACAAGCCTCGTTTCCTAAGAAGTAAATATATTCGATTCAATCAATGGGTTTTAGGCCTGTGGTGTTTGTGCAACATGGCCCTTGCGATGCCCGGAAACCCTTGTCTGGCCGGGCTTGCAGGTTTTCGGTCCGGGCGCCTCGCACCCGTTTGCGGGCCCGCGCGAGGCCCGCCGCGCGGGCCTGCCGCGGCTGCGGGGGCGGGGTGCCGGGCATGTTAGAATGCCACGTTGCCCTGCTGTCAGACGCCGTCCCGGCGAATGGCGATTCACCTGGGTGCCTTCTGTTTAAATTCGCCGCATAACCCACGCCGCAATGGATCAATTCGCCAAAGAAACCCTTCCGGTCTCCCTCGAAGAGGAAATGCGCCGCTCCTATCTCGATTACGCGATGAGCGTGATTGTCGGGCGCGCGCTTCCCGATGTGCGGGATGGCCTGAAGCCGGTACACCGGCGTGTGCTCTATGCGATGCATGAGCTGAACAACGACTGGAACCGGCCGTACAAGAAATCGGCGCGTATCGTGGGGGATGTGATCGGTAAGTACCACCCCCACGGCGACACTGCTGTATACGATACGATCGTCCGCATGGCGCAGAATTTCTCGCTGCGCTACATGCTGGTCGACGGCCAGGGGAATTTCGGTTCGGTGGACGGGGATAACGCAGCCGCCATGCGTTATACCGAAATCCGCCTGTCCAAGATTGCCCACGAGATGCTGCTGGACATCGACAAGGAAACTGTCGATTTCGGGCCGAATTATGACGGTTCCGAAAATGAGCCGCAGATTCTCCCGGCGCGCATCCCCAATCTGCTGATTAATGGTTCGTCGGGCATCGCGGTGGGCATGGCCACCAATATCCCGCCACACAACCTCAACGAAGTGGTCGACGGCTGCCTGCACCTGCTGCGCAATCCGCAGGCCACGGTGGACGAGCTGATCGAGCTGATCCCGGCGCCGGACTTCCCGACCGCCGGCATCATCTACGGCATCCAGGGCGTGCGCGAGGGCTACCGCACCGGCCGCGGCCGTGTGGTGATGCGCGCCAAGACGCACTTCGAGGACATCGACCGCGGCCAGCGCCAGGCGATCATCGTCGACGAGCTGCCCTACCAGGTCAACAAGCGCACCCTGCTCGAGCGCATCGCCGAGCTGGTCACCGACAAGAAGGTCGAAGGCATCTCGGATATCCGCGACGAGTCCGACAAGTCCGGCATGCGCGTGGTGATCGAGCTCAAGCGCAACGAAGTGCCGGAGGTGGTGCTCAACAATCTCTACAAGCACACCCAGCTGCAGGACACCTTCGGCATGAACATGGTGGCGCTGGTCGACGGCCAGCCGCGCCTGCTGAACCTGCGCCAGATGCTGGACTGCTTCCTGTCGCACCGGCGCGAAGTGGTCACCCGCCGCACCGTGTTCGAGCTGCGCAAGGCGCGCGAGCGCGGCCACGTGCTGGAAGGCCTGGCGGTGGCGCTGGCGAACATCGACGAGTTCATCGCCATCATCAAGGCCGCGCCGACCCCGCCGATCGCCAAGCAGGGCCTGATGGCCAAGGCGTGGGATTCGAGCCTGGTGCGCGAGATGCTGTCGCGCGCCGAGGGCGAGACGCCGGGCGGCCGCGCTTCCTATCGCCCGGACGGCCTGCCGGCCATCTTCGGCATGCAGGGCGACGGCCTGTACCGCCTGTCCGACTCGCAGGCGCAGGAAATCCTGCAGATGCGCCTGCAGCGCCTGACCGGCCTGGAACAGGACAAGATCGTCCAGGAATACCGCGACATCATGGCGGAAATCGCCGACCTGCTCGACATCCTGTCGCGGCCCGAGCGCATCAGCACCATCATCGTCGACGAACTGACCGCGATCCGCGCCGAATTCGGCGACGCGCGCCGCTCGCATATCGAGCTCAACGCGACCGAGCTCGATACCGAGGATCTGATCACGCCGCAGGACATGGTGGTGACGCTGTCGCACAGCGGCTACATGAAGAGCCAGCCGATCTCCGAATACCGCGCGCAGAAGCGGGGCGGGCGCGGCAAGCTGGCGACCGCCACCAAGGAAGACGACTGGATCGACACGCTGTTCGTGGCGAACACCCACGACTACATCCTGTGCTTCTCCAACCGCGGCCGCCTGTACTGGCTCAAGGTGTACGAGGTGCCGCAGGGTTCGCGCAACTCGCGCGGCCGGCCGATCGTCAACATGTTCCCGCTGTCCGACGGCGAGAAGATCAACGTCATCCTGCCGGTGCGCCAGTTCGACGCAGAGCATTTCATCTTCATGAGCACCGCGCGCGGCACCGTGAAGAAGACCGCGCTGACCGAGTTCTCCAACCCGCGCAAGGCCGGCATCATCGCGGTGGACCTCGATGAGGGCGACTACCTCATCGGCGCCGCCGTCACCGACGGCCAGCACGACGTGATGCTGTTCTCCGACGCCGGCAAGGCCGTGCGCTTCGACGAGAACGACGTGCGCCCGATGGGCCGCCAGGCGCGCGGCGTGCGCGGCATGAACCTGGAAGACAGCCAGAGCGTGATCGCCATGCTGGTGGCGCCGGCCGAGACCAGCGAGCAGGCCGGCACGGTCGGCAGCGTGCTGACCGCCACCGAGAACGGCTACGGCAAGCGCACGCCGATCGCCGAATACACTCGACACGGCCGTGGCACCAAGGGCATGATTGCGATCCAGACGAGCGAGCGCAACGGCCGGGTGGTGGCCGCGGCGCTGGTATCGCCGGACGACGAGATCATGCTGATCACGACCGGCGGCGTGCTGATCCGCACACGCGTGGCCGAGATTCGCGAAATGGGCCGCGCCACGCAGGGCGTCACGCTGATCAACGTGGACGAAGGCACCAAGCTGTCCGGGCTGCAGCGGATCGTCGAGAGCGATGCCGACAACGGCGTCGCGGGTGACGAGTCCGACGCGGCCGAGGCGGATGGCGCCGAAGGTGCCGCGCAGGGGGAGCAGGCCGGTACGCCTGACGACACCGAGGCGGGCACGCCGGATACGGGATCGAATTCGTAAGTTGTTGCAACATTGGACCGCGGGCCGGAACTCGATTGCCGGCGGCGGGACTAAAACGGACATATTCAAGGGAGTCACAATGCTCAAGACCTATCGACGTATCGCTGTTCTGGCTGCCTTCGTGCCGGCCATGATGCTGGCCGGCGCGGCGCATGCCCAGGCTCAGGCCCAGGACGCGGACAAGACCGCGGCCATCAAGGAACTGCTGACGGTGATGCAGGCCGACCAGGCCGTGAAGGGCCAGGCCGACAACTGGCAGCAGGGCGCCAAGCAGGAAGCGCCCATGGTCCTGGAACAGGTCCTCGTCGAGAACAAGACGCTCAACGACAAGCAGAAGCAGGCCGCTGTCGACAAGCTGAAGAAGAACGGCGCGGTGCAGCGCATGGTCGATGGCGCCGGCCAGGCCTTCACCACCGACGGCTTCAAGAGCGACGCCATCAAGGCGCACTATGACGCCTTCGCCAAGTACTACAGCGCGCAGGAAATCCGCGACCTGACCACCTTCCTGAAGTCGCCCACGGGCCAGAAGTTCATGGCCAACCAGGGCAAGGCTACCCAGGAAATCTGGGGCTCGATGATGCAGAAGTACGGCCCGCAGGTCGGCAAGTCGATGCGCGACGCCGCCGAGAAGGAAATCGCCGCCGCGTCGAAGTAAGCTGCTGCGCAGGCCGGCAACCCGGCCGCCCGGAGCGGGGGCGCTGCCCCCGTCTCCCCATTGCGGTGCGGGTTTGAGGGATAATGGCTGCTTGGTCTACACCGGCAGCCATTTTTCATTCTTACTTCCATGAACGAACCCCAGAATCCAGCACTTGCCGCCATGATGCAGCGCGCCGTGGCCGAGCGTGTCTATAACTTCTCGCCCGGTCCGGCAGCGCTGCCGACCGAAGTGCTGCTGCAGGCGGCAGAGGAGATGCTGTCGTGGCATGGCACGGGGGTGTCGGTCATGGAAATGAGCCACCGCAGCCGCGAGTTCGAAGGCATCCAGGCCGAGGCGCTGGCCAACCTGCGCGAGTTGCTGCACGTGCCGAAGAACTTCCGCATCCTGTTCCTGCAGGGCGGCGCCATCGGCGAGAACGGCATCGTGCCGCTGAACCTGATGCGCCGCGTGAACGCCGAGCGTCCCAAGGCCGATTTCGTCGTGACCGGCAGCTGGTCGGTGAAGTCCGAGCAGGAGGCGCGCCGCTATGGCGAGGTCAATGTCGCCGCCACCAGCGCCGCGCAGAAATTCACGCGCATCCCCGACGTGTCCGAATGGAAGCTGTCCGACGACGCGGCCTACGTGCACCTGTGCACCAACGAGACCATCGGCGGCGTCGAGTTCCAGGACGTGCCCGACATCGGTCAGAGCCGCGACGGCGGCCCGGTGGTGGTGGCCGACGTCTCCAGCCACATCCTCTCGCGCCCGGTGGACTGGTCGCGCATCCAGGTCGCCTACGGCGGCGCGCAGAAGAACATCGGCCCGGCCGGCGTGACCATCGTGATCGTGCGCGAAGACCTGCTGGGCCACGCGCATCCGCTGTGCCCGTCCGCCTTCGACTGGCGCCTGGTGGCCGAGCACAACTCGATGTACAACACGCCGCCGACCTACGCCATCTACATTGCCGGCCTGGTCTTCAAGTGGCTCAAGGCCCAGGGCGGCGTCGACGCGATCGAGCAGCGCAACATCGCCAAGGCGAGCGCGCTGTACCGGTTCCTGGACCAGAGCGCGTTCTACCGCAACGACATCGATCCGGCCAGCCGCTCGCGCATGAACGTGCCGTTCTTCCTCGCCGACGAGTCGCGCAACGAAGCCTTCCTGGCCGGCGCGCGCGCCAACGGGCTGGTGCAGCTCAAGGGCCACAAGTCGGTCGGCGGCATGCGCGCCAGCCTGTACAACGCCATGCCGCTCGACGGCGTGCTGGCGCTGATCGAATACATGCGCGAGTTCGAACGCAGCGCGGCCTGAGCGTTTTCCCCCCGGCATGGCGCGGCCGGCCCGCGCCATGCCGCGCATCCTCGCTCGGGATGGCGCGGAGATGGCGCAAACCGGTCTTTTTCAGAGCCGTCTTGCAACGAAGCGGCGAAGCGGATCCATACGATGACAAACCAAGACAAGCACAGTGCGCAGGAGGCGGCGCAGCAGGACAACGCCGCGGCCGAGAAGGCGCTCGGCGTCGAGCTGACGCCGCTGCGCGAGCAGATCGATACGCTCGACCGCGAGCTGCTTTCGATGCTCAACCGCCGCGCGCAGCTCGCGCTCGACGTGGGCGAGGTCAAGAAGAAGTACGGCGCGCCGGTGTTCCGCCCGGAGCGCGAGCTGCAGGTGATCCGCAAGGTCCAGGGCGCCAATCCGGGCCCGCTGCTCGACGACAGCGTGGCGGCGATCTGGCGCGAAGTGATGTCGGCCTGCCGCGGGCTGGAGAAGCCGCTCGAAGTGGCCTTCCTCGGCCCGGCCGGCACCTTCTCCGAGCAGGCGCTGTATGCGCATTTCGGCCATGAAGTGAGCGGCGTGCCGTGCCCGAGCATCGACGAGGTGTTCCGCGCGGTGGAAGCCGGCACCGTCGAGTACGGCGTGGTGCCGGTGGAAAACTCCACCGAGGGCGCGGTGTCGCGCACGCTCGACCTGTTCCTGCAGACCTCGCTCAAGATCAGCGGCGAGATCGCGCTCAAGGTGCACCACAACCTGATGGCGTCGTCGCCCGACATGAAGGGCGTGACCGTGGTGCGCGCCCACGCGCAGGCGCTGGCGCAGTGCCAGCACTGGCTCACGGCCAACTATCCGCATCTGGAGCGCCAGGCGGTGTCGAGCAACGCGGAAGCCGCGCGCATGGCGAGCGAGGACCCGACCGTCGCGGCCATCGCCGGCGAGTCGGCGGCCAACCGCTATCACCTGCACCTGGTGCGCACGCATATCCAGGACGATCCGCACAACCGCACGCGCTTCGCCGTGATCGGGCGCTACGAGACCGAGCCCTCGGGCAGCGACCAGACCTCGATGATCCTGTCGGTGCCGAACAAGGCCGGCGCGGTCTACCAGTTGCTCGCGCCGCTGGCCGACAACGGCGTGTCGATGTGCCGCTTCGAGTCGCGCCCCGCGCGCAGCGGCGCGTGGGAGTATTACTTCTACGTCGACGTGGAAGGCCACCAGAACGACGCGGCGGTGGCGCGCGCGCTGGAGGAACTGCGCCGTAACGCGGCCTATTTCAAGGTGCTGGGCTCGTACCCGTCCAGCAAGTAAGGCAGCAAATCAAGACAGCAAGCAGACAGCAAGACAGCGATCAGCAAGGAGTCGACATGGCAGAGCAGGGCAAGCAATTCGGTCCCGAGTACGTGCGGGCGATTTCTCCGTACGTGGCGGGCAAGCCGATTTCCGAGGTGGCGCGCGAGTTCGGCCTGGACGAAGCCGCCATCGTCAAGCTGGCCTCGAACGAGAACCCTCTCGGCATGCCCGAATCCGCCCGCACCGCCATCGCGGCCGCGGTGGCCGAGCTGGGCCGCTACCCCGATGCCAACGGCTTCGAGCTGAAGGCCGCGCTGTCGGCCCGCTTCGGCGTGCCGGCCGAATGGCTGACACTGGGCAACGGCAGCAACGACATCCTGGAGATCGCCGCGCACGCGCTGGTCAGGCCGGGCGAGTCGATCGTCTATGCCGAGCACTCGTTCGCGGTGTACGCGCTGGCCACGCAGGAAGTCGGCGCGCGCGCGATCGAGGTCAAGGCGCGCGACTACGGCCACGACCTCGAGGCGATGGCCGCCGCCATCGCGCCGGACACGCGCCTGGTCTTCATCGCCAACCCCAACAACCCGACCGGCACCTTCCTGCCGGCGGCCGCCATCGAACGCTTCCTGGCCAAGGTGCCGGCCGGCGTGGTGGTGGTGCTGGACGAGGCCTACAACGAATACCTGGACGACGCGCAGCAGTACGACTCGGTGGCGTGGGTGCGCCAATACCCGAACCTGCTGGTCTCGCGCACCTTCTCCAAGGCCTACGGCCTGGCCGGCCTGCGCGTCGGCTACGCGGTGGCGCAGCCCGGGCTGACCGACCTGCTCAACCGCATCCGCCAGCCGTTCAACGTCAACAGCCTGGCCCAGGCGGCAGCCATCGCGGCGCTGGGCGACGCGGCCTTCCTCAAGCGCAGCGCCGAGCTGAACCGCGCCGGCAAGGCGCAGCTGGTCGAGGCATTCGACCGGCTCGGCCTGCAATACGTGCCGTCCTCGGGCAACTTCGTGCTGGTGCGGGTGGGCCAGGACGACGGCGCCGGCGCGCGCGTCAACCTGGCGCTGCTCCGGCAGGGCGTGATCGTGCGCCCGGTCGGCAACTACAACCTGCCGCAATGGCTGCGCGTGACCATCGGCCTGCCCGAAGAGAACGCCGCCTTCATCGCGGCGCTCGAAAAAGCGCTCGGATAAGGGTGCGCAGGCCTGTCTTGCCGCCTTTGCCGAACCCTTTGCCGAGCCGTTTGCCGAGTCCTTTCGCCGCGGCTTTCCGGCCCGCGCCCGCGCAATCGGCGGCGCCGCCGCCGGGCGGAGCGGATACAATGCCGGATTCCCGAACTTTCGTGCCTGGCAGCGTATCTCCGTGACCGAACCTGCGTCCGCTCCCTATTTTTCCCGTGTCGTCATCGTCGGCGTCGGCCTGATCGGCGGCTCGCTCGCGCTTGCGCTCAAGCGGGCCGGCGCGGTCGGCACCGTGGTCGGCGTGGGCCGCTCGCAGGCTTCGCTCGAGCGCGCGCTCAAGCTCGGCGTGATCGACGAGGCAGCCACGCTGGAAGAGGCTGCCAGGGGCGCCAGCGTGATCGTGCTGTGCGCGCCCGTGGCGCAGACCTTTGCGCTGCTGCATGCACTCGAGCCGCATCTCGAGCCCGCCACCATCGTCACCGACGCCGGCAGCACCAAGTCCGATGTGATCGTGGCCGCCAAGACCGCGCTGGGCGACAAGGCCGCGCAGTTCGTGCCGGCGCATCCCATCGCGGGCCGCGAACTGAACGGGGTCGAGGCCGCGCTGGCCGATCTCTACGACGGCAAGCGCGCCGTGCTGTGCCCGCTGCAGGAAAACAGCCGCCTCGACGTGGCCGCCGTGCGCGCCATGTGGGAAACCGCCGGCGCACACTGCGACGTGATGTCGGCCGTCCAGCACGACGCGGTGTTCGCCGCGGTCAGCCATCTGCCGCACCTGCTCTCCTACGCGCTGGTGGCCCAGGTGGCCAACGCCGAGGACGCCGCGCTCAAGCTCGATTTCGCCGGCGGCGGCTTCCGCGATTTCACGCGCATCGCCGCGTCCTCGCCGGAAATGTGGCGCGATATCTGCGTCGGCAACCGCGAGGCCCTGCTGAGCGAGCTGTCCACCTACCAGGCCATGCTCGCGCACCTGAAGACACTGATCGAGAAAAGCGACGGCGCGGGCCTGGAGCGCATTTTCCAGCGCGCCAGCCAGGCGCGCCTGCGGTGGGGCGCGCAGCGCGCGCCCGCCGCCAACGCCGAACCCTGACCGCCACGCCACTGACACCGCGGCGGCCCGCCACCGGCAGGGCCGCCGCACAACCAGCCCGCAGACCATGGAACACCTCACGCTCGGTCCCCTCACTCGCGCTTCCGGCACGGTCCGCCTGCCGGGCTCCAAAAGCATCTCCAACCGCGTGCTGCTGCTGGCGGCGCTCGCCGAAGGCGAGACGCGCGTATGCGACCTGCTTGATTCCGACGACACCCGCGTGATGCTGCAGGCGCTGCGCACGCTCGGCGTGGAATGGCGCCAGGAAGACGGCGCGTGCGTGGTGCGCGGCGTCGGCGGCAATTTTCCCAACAAGTCGGCCGAGCTGTTCATGGGCAACGCGGGCACCGCGATCCGCCCGCTGACCGCGGCGCTGGCGCTGCAGGGCGGCAGCTACAAGCTGTCCGGCGTGCCGCGCATGCACGAGCGGCCCATCGGCGATCTGGTCGACGGCCTGCGCCAGATCGGCGCCAGGGTCGACTACCTCGGCACCGAGGGCTATCCGCCGCTGCAGATCTCGCCGGCGCCGATCCGCGTCGACGCGCCGATCCGCGTGCGCGGCGACGTGTCCAGCCAGTTCCTCACCGCGTTGCTGATGACGCTGCCGCTGGCCGACGCCGCCACCGGCGCCATCGAGATCGAGGTGGTCGGCGAGCTGATTTCCAAGCCCTACATCGAGATCACGCTCAACCTGCTGGCGCGCTTCGGCATCGACGTCAGGCGCGAAGGCTGGTCCCGCTTCATCGTGCCGGCGCGCGCCGCCTACCGCTCGCCCGGCGAGATCTTCGTCGAAGGCGATGCCTCGTCGGCTTCGTATTTCCTGGCGGCCGGCGCCATTGGCGGCGGTCCGCTGCGGGTGGAAGGCGTGGGCATGTCGAGCATCCAGGGCGACGTGAAGTTCGCCGAGGCGCTCAACCGCATGGGCGTCAACGTCATGGCCGGCGCCAACTGGATCGAAGTGCGCGGCACCGAGCGCGACGACGGCCGCCTGCGCGGCATCGAGCTGGACTGCAACCACATCCCGGACGCCGCCATGACGCTGGCGGTGGCCGCGCTGTTCGCCGACGGCCCCACCACGCTGACCAATATCGCCAGCTGGCGGGTCAAGGAAACCGACCGCATCGCCGCCATGGCCACCGAGCTGCGCAAGCTCGGCGTGGAGGTCGAGGAGGGCGCGGACTACCTGAAGGTGACGCCGCCGTCGCAATGGCAGACGCCGGCCGGCGGCATCGATACCTACGACGACCACCGCATGGCGATGTGCTTCTCGCTGGCCGCCTTCGGGCCGCTGCCGGTGCGCATCAACGAGCCGGGCTGCGTGGCCAAGACCTTCCCCGATTATTTCGAGGTGTTCGGCACGGTGACGCGCTGATCACCGCGCGCGCTTGTCCGCGCCTGCCCCAGTAGCGGTCGGGCGCGGAATGCGCCACAGTAAGAGAATGCGCTGCGAACGGTGCTGACCGGGCGCGGCTGAAGCACGGCGTGCTTGCCGCGGCGCATGCGTGCTTTTTATCCAGGAAGTTAATTTTTTGTTCTGTTTCAATAAGCAATGACTATCGTCGACGTCATCACAATCGACGGGCCCACCGCCTCCGGAAAGGGCACCGTAGCGCACAAGGTGGCCGATGCGCTCAGCTTCCACTTGCTGGACAGCGGGGCCTTGTATCGCCTGGTGGCGCTCGCCAGCGAGCGTGCGGGCATCGACGCGCAGGATGTCGAGGGGCTTGCAAAGCTGGCCACCCGCCTCGATGTCAAGTTCGGTCCGGACCGGGTCTGGCTCAGCGGCGAGGAGGTCAGCCTGGCCATCCGCGCCGAGGCCACCGGCAACCGCGCCTCGGCCATCGCGGTGCACCAGCCGGTGCGCGACGCGCTGACGGCGCTGCAGCGCGGTTTCCGCAAGCTGCCAGGGCTGGTCGCCGACGGGCGCGACATGGGCACCGTGATTTTTCCGGACGCCCGGCTGAAGGTGTTCCTGACCGCAAGTGTCGAGGCGCGCGCTCGCAGGCGCTATAAACAATTGATTGATAAGGGAATTTCTGCTAATATCGAAGACCTTTTGCGTGACCTCGAGTCGCGCGACCTGCGGGATCGCACCCGCACGGCCGCGCCGCTGCGTCCCGCAACGGATGCGCAACTGCTCGATACCTCCGAGATGACGGTGGATCAGGCGGTGGCGCAAGTGCTGGACTGGTACGCCGCGCAGGGTTGCTGACCCGCGCCCGGACCGCCCCGCGCCGAAGTGCCGGCAGCGCCCGCGTGCGCGGAACTGCCGGTGTTGTTCAACCTGACCCCGCTGCCCAGGCAGACTGAGCGCGATCCTCGCGCCGGCCCGAGTACTGCGGATTGCTAAACAAGTTTATGTCCGACCTGCAAACTAACGAATCCTTTGCCGCACTGTTCGAGGAATCCGTCGCCCGCTCCAATATGAAGGCTGGCGAAGTGATCTCCGCTGAAGTCGTGCGCATCGACCACAACTTCGTGGTCGTCAACGCCGGCCTCAAGTCCGAAGCCTTTGTGCCGGTGGAGGAGTTCCTGAACGACCAGGGCGAACTCGAAGTGCAGGCCGGCGACTACGTCTCCGTGGCCATCGACGCGCTCGAGAACGGCTATGGCGACACCATCCTGTCCCGCGACAAGGCCAAGCGCCTGGCATCGTGGCTGAACCTCGAGAAGGCGCTGGAAGACGGCGAGATCATCTCGGGCACGGTCACGGGCAAGGTCAAGGGCGGCCTGACCGTCATGGTCAACGGCATCCGCGCGTTCCTGCCGGGCTCGCTGGTCGATGTGCGTCCGATCAAGGACACCACGCCGTACGAAGGCAAGACCCTGGAATTCAAGGTCATCAAGCTGGATCGCAAGCGCAACAACGTGGTGCTGTCGCGCCGCGCCGTGGTCGAAGCGACCCTGGGCGAAGAGCGCCAGAAGCTGATGGAAACCCTGAAGGAAGGCGCCATCGTCAACGGTATCGTCAAGAACATCACCGACTACGGCGCGTTCGTGGACCTGGGTGGCATCGACGGCCTGCTGCACATCACCGACCTGGCATGGCGCCGTGTGCGCCACCCCAGCGAAGTGCTGTCGGTCGGCCAGGAAATCACCGCCAAGATCCTCAAGTTCGACCAGGAAAAGAACCGCGTCTCGCTGGGCGTGAAGCAACTGGGCGAAGATCCGTGGGTCGGCATCTCGCGCCGCTACCCGCAAAGCACCCGCCTGTTCGGCAAGGTGACCAACCTGACCGACTACGGCGCGTTCGTCGAGATCGAAGCCGGCATCGAAGGCCTGGTGCACGTGTCGGAAATGGACTGGACCAACAAGAACGTTGCCCCGTCCAAGGTTGTCCAGCTGGGCGACGAAGTCGAAGTCATGGTGCTCGATATCGACGAAGACAAGCGTCGTATCAGCCTGGGCATGAAGCAGTGCAAGGCCAATCCGTGGGACGATTTCAGCCGTAACCACAAGAAGGGCGACAAGCTGGCCGGCCAGATCAAGTCGATCACCGACTTCGGCGTGTTCATCGGCCTGCCCGGCGGCATCGACGGCCTGGTTCACCTGTCGGATCTGTCCTGGCAGGAAACCGGCGAAGAAGCCGTGCGCAAGTACAAGAAGGGCGACGACGTGGAAGCCGTGGTCCTGGGCATCGACGTCGACAAGGAACGCATCTCGCTGGGCATCAAGCAGCTGTCGGGCGATCCGTTCAACAACTTCATCTCGGCCAACGACAAGGGTTCCCTGGTCAACGGCACCATCAAGACGGTGGACGCCAAGGGCGCCGTGGTGCAGCTGGCTGACGACGTGGAAGGCTACCTGCGTGCATCCGAAATCTCGGCTGACCGCGTGGAAGACGCCCGCAACGTGCTGAAGGAAGGCGAACAGATCACCGCCCTGGTGGTGAACGTCGACCGCAAGTCGCGCAACATCAACCTGTCGATCAAGGCCAAGGACAGCGCAGAGCAGCAAGAAGCGATGCAGAAGTTCCAGGCTGACACCGGCACTGCCGGCACGACCAACCTGGGCGCGCTGCTGAAGGCCAAGCTCGGCCAGGACAGCCAGTAAGCATCGGTTCCTACCCCTGCCAGCGGATGCCCATGACCAAGTCCGAGCTTGTCGAAAAACTGGCTGCCCGCTTCCCGCAGTTGCTGCTGCGGGACGCGGACATCTCGGTGAAGACGATCCTCGATGCGATGTCCGAAGCGTTGGCCGATGGCCACCGCATCGAGATTCGCGGATTCGGCAGTTTTGGTCTGAACCGGCGTCCGCCGCGCGTGGGGCGCAACCCCAAGTCCGGCGAAAGGGTGCTGGTGCCCGAGAAACGGGTGCCGCACTTCAAGGCGGGCAAGGAGTTGCGCGAGCGGGTCGACCGCAGCCTGATGACGCCTGCCGGTAACGGCGGCTCGGGCGCTGGTGCCGCCGCCAACGGCAGTCACGCCGGCAGCAACGGTAATGCCAACGGCAATGGCCACGGCGCGGCGCCGGGCGCGGTCCATGCGGCATCGCACGGACAGCCCAAGCCGGCAGTGGCTGCCGGCGGCACGCTGCACGACGACGCCGGGCTGAAGCTGGCCCGGTCCTGAGTTGCGGCGATTCGTTCGCAATATGCCTGGATAGTCGAGAAAGCGCCCCGCATCGGGGCGCTTTTTCATTATGCGGGCATACAAGAGGTTACCGTTGGCGCGAGGCGATTCCGCTACAATGCCGGAAATCCACCGAGGGGTGCCGCCGCCGCGCTTGCCCGATGTTCCGTTTTGCATCGGCCGGCATTGCCGGAGCCCGGTTCCCTGCCTGCCGCATGAAGTCCGCATGAAATCTGCCTGACGTCCGCATGAAACTTGTCGCCTGGATCATCCGCATTGTCCTGTTCGCGCTGCTGTTCGTGCTGGCGCTGCGCAATACCGCCGACGCCTCGCTGCGGCTGTTCTTCGACGCCGTGTGGCGCGCGCCGCTGATCCTGATCCTGCTGGCCGCGTTCGGCCTCGGCATCGTTGCCGCGCTGGCCGCCGTCGCGCCGGCGCTGATGCGCCAGCGCATCGAAATGGGCCGGCTGCAGCGCGCGCTTGGCGAGGCGCGCAGCCAGTCGGCCGAAGGCCCGCGTGACCAGCAGGCCGCCGCGTCCGGCGTTCCTTATAACGTAGTCGGCCCGAAAGTCTGATCCATGATTTTTGAAACCTGGTGGCTGCTTGCGCTGCCGCTGATCTTCGGCCTCGGCTGGATGGCCGCGCGCTTCGACGCGCGCCAGCTCCTGAGCGAGCAGGGCGCCTTGCCCCGCTCCTATTTCAAGGGGCTGAACTTCCTGCTCAACGAGCAGCCCGACCAGGCCATCGATGCCTTTATCGAAGTGGTGCGCCTGGATCCCGAGACCACCGAGCTCCACTTCGCGCTCGGCGCGCTGTTCCGCCGGCGCGGCGAGACCGAGCGTGCCATCCGCGTGCACCAGAACCTGGCCAGCCGCCAGGATCTGCCCGACGCGGAGCGCGAGCACGCGCTCTACGAGCTCGGCCAGGATTACCTGCGCGCGGGCCTGCTGGACCGCGCCGAAGAGTCGCTGCGGCGCCTGATGTCCGGCCCCTACGCGGCGCCGGCCAAGCACGTGCTGCTCGAACTCTACGAAGTCGAGAAGGAATGGAAAAAGGCCATCGACGCCGCGCGTGAGCTGCAGCCGCTCGAGCACAAGGACTACAAGGTGCAGATCGCCCAGTTCTGCTGCGAGCTGGCCCAGGACGCGCTGCAGCGCAAGCAGCCCGACGAGGCGACCGCCTGGCTGCGCCAGGCCATCGAGGAAAATCCCGCCAATGTGCGCGCGCCGATGCTGCTGGGCGACGTGTCCATGGCCGCCGGCGATATCGCCGGGGCGCTCGGCCACTGGCTCGGCATCGAAAAGCAGGATGCGTCCTACCTGCCGCTGGTGGCGGACCGCGTGGTCAATGCCTATCGCCAGCTCGGCGAAGAAGGCCGCGCCCTGGCATGGCTGCGCGGCCTGCTCAAGACCAGCCTGGCCCCGGAGTTGCTCGACAGCGCTTATCGCGCCGAGCTCGAACTGCACGGCGCGCCCGCCGCCGCGGCGCTGATGCGCGAGCAATTGCGCCGGCAGCCTTCGCTGCTGGCCCTGACCAAGTATTTCGAAGCCCAGGCCGCCGAAGCCGCGCAGGCGCAGGAAGCGCCCGCCGACGCGGCGGCGGCCGGCACCGCGGCCACGGCGGTGGCGCCGCCGGCCGCCGGCCAGGATATCGCGCAGGCGCAGGAAGTCTCGGCGATCCGCGACCTGCTGCAGCATCGCACGCGCAACCTGGCCCGCTATACCTGCCGCGAATGCGGTTTCCGCGCGCGGCTGTTCTATTGGCAGTGCCCTGGCTGCAACCGTTGGGAGACCTACGCGCCGCGCCGTTCAGAGGCACTCGGTTGACGCTCCGGCGTCGCACGCCAATCCCTATCTGGAGTACAAGCTATGAAAGTCACCGTAATCGGCAGCGGCTACGTCGGTCTAGTGACCGGGGCCTGCCTGGCCGAACTGGGCAACGACGTGTTCTGCCTCGATGTGGACGAGCGCAAGATCGCGCTGCTCAACGCCGGCGGGGTGCCGATCTACGAACCGGGCCTCAAGGAACTGATCCTGCGCAATCGCGAAGCCGGGCGGCTGACCTTCTCCACCGACGTGGCGGCGAGCGTCGAGCACGCCGACGTGCAGTTCATCGCGGTCGGCACGCCGCCCGACGAGGACGGCTCGGCCGACCTGCAGTACGTGCTGGCGGCGGCGCGCAACATCGGCCGCCACATGACGGGCTTCAAGGTGGTGGTGGACAAGTCGACCGTGCCGGTCGGCACCGGCGACCGCGTGGCGCAGGCGATCCGTGCCGAGCTGGCCGGGCGCGGCCTCGAGGACCTGCAGTTCTCGGTGGTGTCGAACCCCGAGTTCCTCAAGGAAGGCGCCGCGGTGGAAGACTTCATGCGCCCCGACCGCATCGTGCTGGGCTGCGACGCCGACGTCGCGGGCCGCCACGCCAAGGCGATCATGCGCCAGCTCTATGCGCCGTTCAACCGCAACCACGAGCGCACCTTCTACATGGACGTGCGTTCGGCCGAGTTCACCAAGTACGCCGCCAACTCGATGCTGGCCACGCGCATCTCGTTCATGAACGAGCTGGCCAACCTGGCCGACGAAGTCGGCGCCGACATCGAGCTGGTGCGCATGGGCATCGGTTCCGATCCGCGCATCGGCTATAGTTTCCTGTATGCCGGCGCCGGCTACGGCGGCTCGTGCTTCCCCAAGGACGTGCAGGCGCTGATGCGCACCGCCAGCGCGTACGGCAAGCCCATGCGCGTGCTGGAAGCGGTCGAGGCGGTCAACGACGCGCAGAAGCAGGTGCTGGCCGACAAGATCGTGCGCCGCTTCGGCGAGGATCTCGGCGGGCGCACCTTCGCGGTCTGGGGCCTGGCGTTCAAGCCCAATACCGACGACATGCGCGAGGCGCCGTCGCGGGTGCTGGCGCGCGCACTGGTGTCGCGCGGCGCGGCCCTGCGCGTGCACGACCCGATCTCGATGGCGGAGGCGCGCCGCGCGCTGGAGGGCGACCTCGCCGACATCGAGGGCGGCTTCGCGCGCGTGCATTTCAGCGACGCCCAGATGGACACGCTGGACGGTGCCGACGCGCTGGTCATCGTCACCGAATGGAAGGTCTTCCGCAGCCCGGACTTCAACCAGATCAAGCGCCGCCTGACGGCGCCCGTCATCTTCGACGGACGCAATCTGTACGAGCCCGAGGCCATGCAGGAAGCCGGCATCGAATATCATGCGATCGGGCGGCCGACCACGACGCGCTAACCGAGAAACCAACGGGAAGAACAAGCCGACGCACTGGCTGACGGACCGGGCCGCGTTGCCAAGGACTCCATGAGCAAGAACCACATTCCGCTGCAACAGATCAATCAATCCCGCATCCTGGTGACGGGCGACATGATGCTGGACCGCTACTGGTTCGGCGACGTGGAGCGCATCTCGCCGGAAGCGCCGGTGCCGGTCGTGCAGATCAAGCGCAGCGACGAGCGTCTCGGCGGCGCGGCCAACGTGGCGCGCAACGCCGCCGCGCTCGGCGCCAACGTCGGCATGCTCGGCGTGGTCGGCGACGACGAGCCCGGCCGCACGCTCGAGACGCTGCTGGCGGCCAGCCACGTGCAGCCCTACCTGCACCGCGACCCCAGCGTCAACACCACCATCAAGCTGCGCGTGGTGGCCCACCAGCAGCAACTGCTGCGGGTGGACTTCGAGAATCCGCCCGCGCACGAGGTGCTGCTTTCCGTGCAGGACCGCTTCCTGTCCCTGGTCAAGGAATACAAGGTGCTGGTGCTGTCCGACTACGGCAAGGGCGGGCTGGCGCACGTGAGCCGCATGGTGGAAGCGGGCCGCGCGGCGGGCTGCCTGGTGCTGGTCGATCCCAAGGGCGACGACTACTCGCGCTATCGCGGCGCCACGCTGATCACGCCCAACCGCGCCGAGATGCGCCACGTGGTGGGCGCCTGGAAGACCGAGTCCGACCTGACCATCCGCGCCCAGAACCTGCGCCGCGAGCTGCAGCTCGAAGCGCTGCTGCTGACGCGCTCGGAAGAAGGCATGACGCTCTACACCGAGGCCGAAGTGCTGCACGTCTCGGCGCAGGCGCGCGAGGTCTACGACGTCTCCGGCGCCGGCGACACCGTGATCGCCACGCTGGCGACCATGCTGGGCGCGGGCGTGCCGCTCAAGGAAGCCGTGCAGCATGCCAACCGCGCCGGCGCCATCGTGGTGGGCAAGCTCGGCACCGCCGTGGTCACCTATTCTGAACTGTTCGGCACGCCGGCGCAAAACGCGGCGCTGCCTTCCGGCTCGCACGAGCCCTCACGCACATGACCATCATCGTTACCGGCGCTGCCGGCTTCATCGGCAGCAACCTCGTCAAGGGCCTGAACGACCGGGGCGAGGACAATGTCGTCGCCGTCGACAACCTGACGCGCGCAGAGAAATTCCACAACCTGGTCGACTGCGACATCCGCGACTACGTCGACAAGACCGAATTCCTGGCCCGCTTCGCGCGCGGCGAGTTCGGCAAGGTGCGCGCGGTGTTCCACGAGGGCGCCTGCTCCGACACCATGGAGCACGACGGCCGCTACATGATGGAGAACAACTACCGCTACACGCGCGCGCTGATGGAAGCCTGCCTGGAGCAGGGCACGCAGTTCCTCTACGCCTCGTCGGCCGCCACCTACGGCGCCTCGCAGGTGTTCAGGGAAGACCGCGAGCACGAGCAGCCGCTCAATGTCTATGGCTATTCCAAGTTCCTGTTCGACCAGGTGGTGCGGCGCACGCTGCCGTCGGCGCTGTCGCAGATCGTGGGCTTCCGCTACTTCAACGTCTATGGCCCGCGCGAAGCGCACAAGGGTCGCATGGCCTCGGTGGCGTTCCACAACTTCAACCAGTTCCGCGCCGACGGCACGGTGAAGCTGTTCGGCGAGTACGGCGGCTACGGCCCCGGCGGCCATACGCGCGATTTCGTCTCGGTGGAAGACGTGGTGAAGGTCAACCTGTTCTTCCTCGAGCATCCGGACAAGTCGGGCATCTTCAACCTCGGCACCGGCCATGCGCAGCCGTTCAACGATATCGCCTCGGCCGTGGTGAACACGCTGCGCGAAGCCGAGGACAAGCCCCGCCTGAGCCTGGAAGAGCTGGTGCAGGAAGGACTGGTGGAATACATCAAGTTCCCCGACGCGCTGCGCGGCAAGTACCAGTGCTACACCCAGTCCGACATGTCGCGCCTGCGCGCGGCCGGCTACAAGGAAGCGTTCTACACGGTCGAGGAAGGCGTGTCGCGCTACTGCCGCTGGCTGCTCCAGCGCAAGGGCTGAGACGGGCGCGGACTTCGACGCGCGCCGCGGCGCGCGTATCACAAAGCGGCAAGCTGGCCTTGCCAGGCAGCCTGGACGCGCGCTTCGGCGCGCGTTTTTCTTTTGGCGCCTTGCGCGGACACACCTTGGTAGCCGAGGTGAACTTTGGTTGCAGGATGCGCCAAGCGCGCCGCGCGCTTCTATCCTCCGTCTTGCCGCGTCCAGCCAGGGCGCGGCAACCTTCACAACGGATAGGAGAATCTCCATGCTCAATCAGGCAATCAGGCAGTCGATCAAGCAGTCGATCCAGCAGTCGATCAAGCTGGTGTCCAGGCATGCGGTGCTGGCGCTTGCGCTCTGCTTTTCGCTGGCGGGCGCGGCATATGCCGCCGTCGATGTGAACACCGCCGACGAGGCCACCCTGGTGACGCTCAAGGGCATCGGCCCGGCCACGGCCAGCACCATCGTCGCCGAGCGGACCAAGGGCGGCCCCTTCAAGGATGCCGCCGACCTCGCCGACCGCGTCAAGGGCCTCGGCCAGAAGTCGGTGGCGCGGCTGGAGGAAGCCGGCATGACCATCGGCGCGGGCACCGCGCCGAAGTCCGCCGCCGCCGTGGCGAAGAAGGAGGCCAAGCCCGCGGACAAGGCGCCGGCGAAGGCCGCCAGGTAGCACGCGCGCAGCGCGCGCTGCACCGCCGAAGCCCCGGACGCGTCCGGGGCTTCCTGCATTCATGCACCATGATCGTGGCAATGCGCCGCCCCGGCGCCGGCGCACGCTGGTACGGCTTGTGCTAGTCCCGGTGGCTTCGCATGAATGCGGCCGCGCGGTATCATGCGCACGCCCGCGCGGACCGAGCCGGCTGCGCGGCCACGACAAACCAATTCGAGCCGGACCTGCCCGCGAGCGGGCAGCCAGGCCAAGATAAGAAAGGGAGCTCGACGATGGGAAATGGTGAGGACGCGGGATTCCTGCCCAAGTGGCGGCTGAAGACGCATGGCGTGATCGCGCCTGACGAACGGCTGCCTGCCGGCCAGACCGTCCTGGCGGGCATCCAGCACGTGGTGGCGATGTTCGGCTCGACTGCCATCGCGCCGATCCTGATGGGCTTCAATCCCAACATCGCGATCCTGTTCTCGGGCATCGGCACGCTGATCTTCTTCCTGTGCGTGCGCGGCAGGGTGCCGAGCTACCTGGGCTCGAGCTTCGCGTTCATCGCGGTGGTGATCGCCGCCACCGGTTATGCCGGCAGCGGCCCCAACCCCAACATCCCGGTCGCGCTCGGCGGCATCATCGCCGCGGGGGCGCTCTACCTGCTCATCGGGCTGGTGGTGCAGGCGGTGGGATACCGCTGGGTGGAGCGGCTGATGCCGCCCGTGGTGACGGGCGCGATCGTCGCCGCCATCGGGCTGAACCTCGCGCCGGTGGCGGTCAGGGCCGTGAGCGGCGCCGCGCTGGATACGTGGGTGGGTCTGGCCACGGTGCTGGCGGTGGGCCTGGTGGCGGTGCACGCGCCGGGCATGCTGCGCCGCCTGCCGGTGCTGGTCGGCGGGCTGTTCGGCTACCTGCTGTACTACGTCTGCACCAACCTCATGGGGCTGGGCAAGGCCATCGACTTTTCCGGCGTGGCCGCGGCCAGCTGGTTCGGCTTGCCGGTGTTTACCGCGCCGGTGTTCCAGGCCAGCGCGATGCTGCTGATCGCGCCGGTGGCGATCGTGCTGGTGGCCGAGAACCTCGGACACATCAAGGCCATCAGCGTGATGACCGGGCGCAATCTCGATCCGTACATCGGCCGCGCCTTTATCGGCGACGGCATTGCCACCATCATCTCGGCGGGCGGCGGCGGCACCGGCGTGACCACCTACGCCGAGAACATGGGCGTGATGGCGGTGACGCGGATCTACTCCACGCTGATCTTCGTGGTGGCCGCCGTGGTGGCGCTCATCCTGGGCTTCTCGCCCAAGTTCGGCGCGCTGATCCTGACCATTCCTGGCCCGGTGATCGGCGGCCTGACCATCGTCGTGTTCGGCCTGATCTCCGCCACGGCGGGGCGCATCTGGGTCGAGAACAAGGTGGACTTCTCGAGCTCGCGCAACCTCATCACGGTCGGCGCCACGCTGACCGTGGCAGCCGGCGACCTGACCCTCAAGCTGGGCGGCATGGCGCTGGGCGGCATCGGCACCGCCACCTTCGGCGCCATCCTGCTGTACCACCTGCTGGGTGGGCGCAAGAGCGAGGCCGAGGCCTGAGCGTGCCGAACGCGCTGAACGTGCCTGACGTGTCGGACATGCCATGAGGCGGCGGCATGCCGGGGCCGCGGGGGCCCGGCATGCCGCCGACGCGAGTATTACGACTGGATTACAATGTCCGCCGACATTTGGAATCCCGCTCACCATGGCCTACAAGACGATCGAAGACACCATCGGCAATACGCCGCTGGTGCAACTGCAGCGCATTCCCGGCGCGGCCGGCGCCCCGCGCGGCAACGTAATCCTCGGCAAGCTCGAGGGCAACAACCCGGCGGGCTCGGTCAAGGACCGGCCGGCGGTGTCGATGATCGCCCGCGCCGAGGCGCGCGGCCGCATCAAGCCGGGCGACACGCTGATCGAGGCCACCTCTGGCAACACCGGTATCGCGCTGGCCATGGCGGCCGCCATCCGCGGCTACAAGATGGTGCTGATCATGCCGGAAGACCTGAGCATGGAGCGCCGCCAGAGCATGGCCGCCTATGGCGCGGAGATCATCCTCACCCCCGTCAAGGGCGGCATGGAGTACGCGCGCGACCTCGCCGACTCCATGGAGCGCGATGGCCGCGGCGTGATCCTCGACCAGTTCGCCAACCCTGACAACCCGCTGGCCCACTACGAGACCACCGGCCCCGAGATCTGGCAGGAAACCGAAGGGCGCATCACTCATTTCGTCTCCGCCATGGGCACCACCGGCACCATCACCGGCGTGTCGCGCTACCTCAAGGAGCAGAGCGCGGCGGTGCAGGTGGTCGGCGCGCAGCCGGCCGAGGGCTCGCGCATTCCCGGCATCCGCAAGTGGCCGGAGGCGTACATGCCGAAGATCTACGATCCCAAGTTCATCGACCGCACCGAGCTGGTCAGCCAGGGCGACGCCGAGCACATGGCCCGCCGCATGGCGCGCGAGGAAGGCATCTTCTGCGGCATCTCGGCCGCGGGCGCGCTGTGCGTGGCGCTGCGCATCGCCGAGGAAGTGGAGAACGCCACCATCGTCTTCGTGGTGTGCGACCGCGGCGACCGCTATCTTTCCACCGGGGTGTTCCCGGCCTGAGGTCCGCGCCGCGCGCCAGCAAAAAGCCCCGCTCGGACTACGGCGGGGCTTTTTTGCCTGTTGCCGGGCGGCGGCCCGCGTCAGCCCATCGCCGACTTGACCGCCTCGCCTAGCTGGTACACCGCCAGCGCATAAAAGAAGCTGCGGTTATAGCGCGTGAGCACGTAGAAATTGCGCAGGCCCAGCATGTAGTCGGTGGTCTCGCCGGGCGTGGGCAGGTCCACCACCAGCACGCCGGTCTCGCCTTCGCGCGCGAGGTCGATCGGCTCGTCCACGCGCAGGCCGGTCTTGAGCAACTGGTTGAGCGTGCGGGTCGGCCACGGCTCGCCGTCGGCCGCGGCGGCGGCGATGCCGCGGCTGCCCTCGTCGGTGGCGATGCGCCACACCACCGGGCGGCCCTGTTCCCAGCCGTGCAGCTGCAGGAAGCGGCCCACGCTGCCGATGGCATCGGTGGGGCTGTTGCGCAGGTCGATGTGACCGTCGCCGTCGTAGTCGATGGCATATTCGCGCAGGCTGGTGGGCATGAACTGCGGGATGCCGACCGCGCCGGCGTAGGAGCCCAGCACCGAGAACACGTCGGTATTGGTGTCCCGGCACCACAGCAGGTAGTCCGCGAGCTGGTTGCGGAACAGCGTGGTGCGGGCATCGCGGTTGGGCGTGTCGGGATAGTCGAAGGCCAGCGTGGAGAGCGAATCGATCACGCGGAACGTGCCCATGTCGCGCCCGTAGATGGTCTCCACGCCGATGATGCCGACGATCACGGAGGCCGGCACGCCGAACTCGGCCTCGGCGCGGCGCAGCGTGTCGCGGTTCTGCTGCCAGAAGCGCACGCCGGCGTTGATGCGGATCGGCTCGATGAAGCGCGAGCGGTAGGCGCGCCAGCTTTTGCGCCCCGGCGTGGCCGGCGGCATGATCAGGCGCGCGACCGTGGACGAATAGACGGTCTGGCCGAACCAGCCTTCGAGCAGGGTGCGGGAGAAGCCGTGGCGCGCCACCATGTCGTCGATGAAGGCGCGGCTCTTGGGATTGTCGCGGTAGCGGCCCGGCTCGATCTCTTCTTCGCGCACGCTCGCGCTGCGCTTGCCGGCCGCGAGCAGGGCGGGGGAGACGCCGCACAAGCTCAATGCGGCAGCGGAAAGCGCGGCGCCCAGCAGTGGGCGGCGCAAGGAGCGCTGGATGTCGGTCATGGTGTCCTTTGCAAGTCGCTGCGAGTATAGCGGATGGTGCGCGCGCGGCACCCGGCTGGGTGGCTGGCCCGGCATGTGCTAACGTAGCGAATGGAGACAACCATAAAGCAATAAGACATGCCGACAGGCTTCTACACGCATCCCGAATTCCTGCTGCATGAGATGGGGCATTTTCATCCGGAGTGCCCGGAGCGCCTGCAGGCCATCGAGGACCAGCTGATCTCGCACGGCATGGACGGCCTGCTGGACCGGCGCGAAGCCCCGCCCGCCACCGCCGAGCAGATCGGCCGCGTGCACCGGCCGGAATACGTGGCCAGCCTCGCCGCGGCCAGCCCCGCCAGCGGCTACCACCCGATCGACCCGGACACGCTGATGAACAGCCACACGCTGGCCGCCGCCGGCCTGGCGGCCGGCGCCGCCGTGGCCGCCACCGACGCGGTGATCGCGGGCGAGATCGAGAACGCCTTCTGCTGCGTGCGTCCGCCCGGCCACCACGCCGAGCCGGACCGCGCGATGGGCTTCTGCTTCTACAACAACGTGGCGGTCGCGGCGCGCCACGCGCTGGCCGCGCACGGGCTGGAGCGGGTGGCCATCGTCGACTTCGACGTGCACCACGGCAACGGCACCGAGGCGGCATTCCGCTGCGACCCGCAGGTGCTGATGTGCAGCTTCTTCCAGCACCCGTTCTATCCCTACAGCGGCACCGAGCATATCGCCGCCAATATGTCGAACATCCCGCTGCCGGCCTATACCAACGGCCTGGCGGTGCGCGAAGTGGTGGAGACGATCTGGCTGCCGCGCCTGCATGAGTTCAAGCCGCAGATGCTGTTCATCTCGGCGGGCTTCGACGCCCACCGCGAGGACGACCTCGGGCAGATGGGCCTGGTCGAGCAGGACTACGCCTGGATCACCTCGCAACTGATGGAGGTCGCCCGCACCCACGCGAAGGGGCGCATCGTCAGTTGCCTGGAAGGCGGCTACAACCTCAGCGCGCTCGGCCGCAGCGTGCTGGCGCACCTCAAGGTGCTGCTCGAACAATAGGCACACAGGAGACCGGCATGGCCGAAACCGACAACCGCGCGGCCACGCCGCTGCTGGCCGAAAGCCTGGACGCCGCGGGCGTGCTGCGGCTGACGATGAACCGCCCCAAGGCTTTCAACGCCTTGTCCGAAGGCCTGCTGGACGCGCTCGCCGCCGCCTTCTCCCGCATCGCGGCCGATCCCGCGGTGCGCGTGGTGGTGCTGGCCGGCGCCGGGCGCGCCTTCTGCGCGGGCCACGACCTGCGCGAGATGCGCGCCAGCCCCTCGCATGCCTACTACCGCGGGCTGTTCGACCGCTGCACGCGCATGATGATGGCGATCCACAAGATGCCCCAGCCCGTGATCGCGCGCGTGCAGGGCATCGCCACCGCCGCCGGCTGCCAGCTGGTGGCGATGTGCGACCTGGCGGTGGCGGCGGACGATGCGCGCTTCGCGGTGTCCGGCGTCAACCTCGGCCTGTTCTGCTCGACCCCCGGCGTGGCGCTGTCGCGCAACGTCTCGCGCAAGCAGGCGCTGGAAATGCTGCTGACCGGCGACATGATCGACGCGGCGCAGGCGCGCGAGCGCGGCCTGGTCAACCGCGTGGTGCCGCCCGCTGCACTCGACGCCGAGGTCGCGCGCCTGGCCGCCAGCATCTGCGCGAAGCCGGCCGCGGCGGTGGCCGCCGGCAAGGGGCTGTTCTACCGCCAGCTCGAGATGGGCATCGAGGCGGCCTACCAGCTTGCCGGCCAGACCATGGCCTGCAACATGATGGACGAGTCGGCACTGGAAGGCGTGCAGGCCTTCCTGGACAAGCGCCCGCCCTCCTGGGGCGGCGCCTAAGCAGCTTTTCGTTGTTCTATATGCTGCGAGCATATAAAGACATCGGCAAAAATTCGTTTCTGGCATGAAGCGGATCGCTTAAAATGCGAGCTTCGCCAAAAAAATAAGATGCGGCAACAGCGCTTGAGACATTTCTCGCCTGTTGCCGTTTTCATTTCACATGATCGAACTGCAAGGTTTATCGCAGCGCTTCCCCGGCGGGTCGGGCGAGGTGCATGCATTGCGGGATGTCAGCCTGTCCATCGCTTCGGGCGAGGTCTTCGGCATCATCGGCCGCAGCGGTGCCGGCAAGAGCACGCTGGTGCGGGCCATCAACCTGCTCAACCGCCCCAGCGCCGGCCGCGTGATCGTCGCCGGCCAGGACCTGACCGCGCTCGACAGCGGCGCGCTGCGCCAGGCTCGCCGCGACATCGGCATGATCTTCCAGCATTTCAACCTGCTGTCGTCGCGCACTGTGTACGACAACGTGGCGCTGCCGCTGGAGCTGGCCGGCAAGTCCAGGAGCGAGATTTCCGCGACCGTGCTGCCGCTGCTGGAACTGGTCGGCCTGACGGCGCTGAAGGACCGCTATCCCGCCCAGATCAGCGGCGGCCAGAAGCAGCGCGTGGGCATCGCCCGCGCGCTGGCCAGCAAGCCCAAGGTGCTGCTGTCCGACGAGGCCACCTCCGCGCTCGACCCCGAAACCACGCGCGCCATCCTGGAGCTGCTCAAGCAGATCAACCGCGACCTGGGCCTGACCATCGTCATGATCACGCACCAGATGGAAGTGATCAAACAGGTCTGCGACCGCGTTGCCGTGCTCGAAGCGGGGCAGGTGGTGGAAACCGGCCGCGTGATCGACGTCTTCCTGCGCCCGCAGCATGCGGTCACGCGCGCGATGATCGGCGACGTGATCGCCCAGGAACTGCCGGCCAGCGTGCTCAAGCGCGTGGAAAGCCGGCTCGGCAACGGGCGCGACCACGTCTACCGCCTGGCCTTCACCGGCGCCGGCGTGGACCAGCCGGTGCTGGCCCAGGCCATCCGCCGCCACGGGCTCGATTTCAATATCCTGCACGGGCATATCGACGAGATCCAGGGCCAGGCCTTCGGCTCGCTGGCCATCATGGCCACGGGCGAGCTGGCCGACGTCAAGGCGGCCATGGCATTCCTGCAAGAACAAGGCGTGGTGGTGGAGGAGATCGAGCATGTGGTCTGAAATGTTTGACCTGTTCCTGACCTCGTTCAACGAGACCCTGCTGATGGTGGGCATCTCGGGCGTGGTCGGCGCGCTGTTCGGCGTGCCGCTGGGCGTGCTGCTGCACCTGACCAACCGCGGCGGCGTGCTGTCGCACCCGCTGTTCAACCGCACCATCGGCGTGGTGGTCAACGCGGTGCGCTCGATTCCCTTCATCATCCTGCTGGTGGTGGTGATCCCGTTCACGCGCTTTATCGTCGGCTCGTCGATCGGCACCACGGCCGCCGTGGTGCCGCTGACCATCGCCGCGATTCCGTTCATCGCGCGCCTGGTGGAAAGCGCGCTGCGCGAAGTCGACAAGGGCCTGGTGGAAGCCGCCCAGTCGATGGGCGCGACCACCGGCCAGATCGTCATGAAGGTGCTGCTGCCCGAGGCCATGCCCGGCATCGTGGCCGGCCTGACCATCACCTTCGTCAGCCTGGTCGGCTACTCGGCCATGGCCGGCGCCATCGGCGGCGGCGGGCTGGGCGACCTGGGCATCCGCTATGGCTACCAGCGCTACATCACCGAGGTGATGGTGGCGGTGGTGCTGATCCTGATCGTCTTCGTGCAGGCGGTGCAGAGCTTCGGCGACTGGCTGGTGCGGCGCATCAGCCATAAGTAAGGCGCACGCGAAAAGCCAGCGCGGCAACAGCGCGCGGGCCACGCGCGCGGAAAACCAGAGTCAGAGCATTCGAGAAACAAGGAAGCCAGTCATGCAACGTCGCAACGTGCTGCAATGGATCGCCGGCGCCGCCATTGTTGGCGCCACCTTCGCCACCGGCGCTCTCGCCCAGGAAAAGCCGGTCAAGGTCGGCGTCACGGGCGGCCCGCACGCCCAGATCATGGAGCAGGTGAAGAAGGTCGCGGCCAGGGACGGCCTCAACATCCAGGTGGTGGAGTTCAGCGACTACATCCAGCCCAACGCCGCGCTGGCCGCCGGCGACCTCGACGCCAACAGCTACCAGCACCTGCCGTACCTGGAAGCGCAGATCAAGGACCGCGGCTACAAGTTCGCCAACGTCGGCTTTACCGTGACCTTCCCGATGGGCGTGTACTCCAGGAAGCTCAAGTCGCTCGACCAGCTCAAGGACGGCGCGCGCGTGGGCGTGCCCAACGATCCCACCAACGGCGGCCGCGGCCTGCTGCTGCTGCAGAGCAAGGGCCTCGTCAAGCTGCGCCCGGACGCCGGCCTGAAGGCCACGCCGCTGGACATCGTGTCCAACCCGAAGAAGATCAGGATCGTGGAACTGGACGCCGCCCAGCTGCCGCGCTCGCTGGACGACCTCGACGCCGCCGCCATCAACGGCAACTATGCCGAGTCCGCCGGACTGTCGCCGACCAAGGACGCGATCGCCATGGAAGGCCCGAAGGGTCCCTATGCCAACCTGATCGCCGTTCGCGAAGCCGACAAGAACAAGCCGTGGGTAGCCAAGCTGGTGAAGGCCTACCACTCGCCCGAGGTCAAGCAGTATGTGCAGAGCACCTACAAGGATTCGGTGATTACCGCCTGGTAAGTTGGAGAAAAACCTCCAAACCGCCGTGCCGCAGGGCAGCCCGCGGCACAATGGCCCCAGGTTTTCGCGTTGCCGGGCTATGCCCGGCAATTCTTTGCCGATAAAATAGTACGACCGTTCGAAAAACAAGAAGGCCGCCAACCCGGTGGTTATAATGGCGGGCGAACCAAATTTCTGACTATCGACTATCAGTGGAGTGAGCGCATGAAAGTACTCGTCGCAGTCAAGCGCGTGGTGGATTACAACGTCAAGGTCCGGGTCAAGTCGGACGGCTCGGGCGTGGATCTGGCCAACGTCAAGATGAGCATGAACCCGTTTGACGAAATCGCCGTGGAAGAAGCGGTGCGCCTGAAGGAAGCCGGCGTGGCGACCGAGGTGATCGCCGTGTCGTGCGGCGTGGCGCAATGCCAGGAAACCCTGCGCACCGCGATGGCGATCGGCGCCGACCGCGGCATCCTGGTCGAGTCGGGCGAAGAGCTGCAGCCGCTGGCCGTGGCCAAGCTGCTCAAGGCACTGGTGGACAAGGAGCAGCCGCAACTGGTGATCCTGGGCAAGCAGGCCATCGACGACGATTCCAACCAGACCGGCCAGATGCTGGCCGCGCTGGCGGGCCTGCCGCAAGCGACCTTCGCCTCCAAGGTGACGGTCGCCGATGGCCGTGCATCGGTGACGCGCGAAGTGGATGGCGGGCTGGAAACGCTGTCGCTCAAGCTGCCGGCGGTGGTCACCACCGACCTGCGCCTGAACGAGCCGCGCTACGTCACGCTGCCCAACATCATGAAGGCCAAGAAGAAGCCGCTCGAGACCGTCAAGCCCGAGGACCTCGGCGTCGACGTCGCGCCGCGCCTGAAGACCGTCAAGGTCGTCGAGCCGCCCAAGCGCAGCGCGGGTGTGATGGTGCCGGACGTCGCGACGCTGGTGCAGAAGCTGAAGAACGAAGCCAAGGTCATCTGAGCGCCAGGAGATAAAACATGACTGCACTCGTCATTGCTGAACACGACAACCAATCCATCAAGTCGGCCACGCTGAACACCGTGACGGCAGCCGTCCAGTGCGGCGGCGACGTCCACGTGCTGGTTGCCGGCGCCAATGCCAGGGCGGCTGCCGACGCGGCCGCCAAGATCGCCGGCGTGTCCAAGGTGCTGCTGGCCGACGCGCCGTATTTCGGCGACGGCCTGGCCGAGAACATCGCCGAACAGGTCCTGGCCATCGCCAGCGACTACAGCCACATCCTGGCGCCCGCCACCGCCTACGGCAAGAACATCCTGCCGCGCGTGGCCGCCAAGCTCGACGTGGCCCAGCTGTCGGACATCACCAAGGTCGACGGCCCGGACACCTTCGAGCGCCCGATCTACGCCGGCAACGCGATCTCGATCGTGCAATCGTCGGACAAGGTCAAGGTCATCACCGTGCGCGGCACCGGCTTCGACGCCGCCGCCGCCGAAGGCGGCTCGGCCGCCGTGGAAAGCCTGCCGGCCGTGGCCGACACGGGCATCTCGCAGTTCGTCTCGCGCGAAGTCACCAAGAGCGACCGCCCGGAACTGACCGCGGCCAAGATCATCGTGTCCGGTGGCCGTGGCGTGGGTTCGGGCGAGAACTACACCAAGGTGCTGACGCCGCTGGCCGACAAGCTGAACGCCGCCATGGGCGCCTCGCGCGCCGCGGTGGACGCCGGCTTCGTGCCCAACGACTACCAGGTCGGCCAGACCGGCAAGATCGTCGCGCCGCAGCTGTACATCGCCGTCGGCATCTCGGGCGCGATCCAGCATCTGGCCGGCATGAAGGACTCCAAGGTGATCGTGGCGATCAACAAGGATGCCGAAGCGCCGATCTTCTCGGTGGCTGACTACGGCCTGGTTGGCGACCTGAACACCGTCGTGCCGGAACTGGTGGCGGCGCTGGGCTGATCGCGCGGGCCCTGCCGGGCCCGCCCAGAAAGTGCAAGCCGTTCCGGGCCCGCCCGCGAACGGCTTTTTTATACACATCCGGAGACATCGATGACCTACCGTGCCCCGCTCAAGGACATGCTGTTCGTGATGAACGAACTGGCTGGCCTCGGCGCAGTCAGCAAGCTGCCCGGCTTCGAGGACGCCACGCCGGAGACGGCGCAGGCGGTGCTCGACGAGGCGGCCAAGTTCAACGAACAAGTGGTGGCGCCGCTCAACCGCATCGGCGACACCGACCCCAGCCGCTGGAAGGACGGCGTGGTCACGACCACGCCCGGCTTCAAGGACGCCTTCCGCCAGTTCGCCGAAGGCGGCTGGCAGGGCGTGCTGCATCCGCAGGAATTCGGCGGGCAGGGCCTGCCCAAGCTGATCGCCACGGCGTGCAACGAGATGCTCAACAGCGCCAACCTCTCGTTCGCGCTGTGCCCGCTGCTGACCGACGGCGCCATCGAGGCGCTGCTCACCGCGGGCAGCGACGCGCAGAAGGCCGCCTTCCTGCCCAGGCTGATCTCGGGCGAATGGACCGGCACCATGAACCTGACCGAGCCGCAGGCCGGCTCGGACCTGGCCGCCGTGCGCACGCGCGCCGAGCCGCAGGGCGACGGCACCTACAAGGTGTTCGGCACCAAGATCTTCATCACCTACGGCGAGCACGACATGGCGAAGAACATCGTCCATCTCGTGCTGGCGCGCACGCCCGATGCGCCCGAGGGCGTGAAAGGCATCTCGCTGTTCATCGTGCCCAAGTTCCTGGTCAACGAAGACGGCTCCACCGGCGCGCGCAACGACGTGCACTGCGTGTCGATCGAGCACAAGCTCGGCATCAAGGCCAGCCCCACCGCCGTGCTGCAGTTCGGCGACCACGGCGGCGCCATCGGCACGCTGGTCGGCGAGGAGAACCGCGGCCTCGAGTACATGTTCATCATGATGAACTCGGCGCGCTTTTCGGTCGGCATGCAAGGCGTGGCGGTGTCCGAGCGCGCCTACCAGCAGGCCGTGGCGTTTGCCCGCGAGCGCGTGCAGAGCCGCCCGGTCGACGGCTCCGCGCGCGAGGCGGTCACCATCATCCACCACCCGGACGTCAAGCGCATGCTGATGACCATGCGCGCGCTGACCGAAGGCGCGCGCGCGGTGGCCTACGTGGCCGCGGCCGCCTGCGACACCGCGCACCAGCACCCCGACGAGGCTGTGCGCCGGCAGTACCAGGCCTTCTACGAGTTCCTGGTGCCCATCGTCAAGGGCTGGAGCACCGAGCTGTCGATCGAGGTCACCAGCCTCGGCGTGCAGGTGCACGGCGGCATGGGTTTCATCGAAGAGACCGGCGCCGCCCAGCACTACCGCGACGCGCGCATCCTGCCGATCTACGAAGGCACCACTGCCATCCAGGCCAACGACCTGGTCGGGCGCAAGACCGTGCGCGACGGCGGCGCGACCGCGCGCGCGATCTGCGCGCAGATCGCCGAGACCGAGGCCGCGCTGGGCCAGCAGGGCGGGGCGGCCTTCGCGGCGGTGCAGGCGCAACTGGCCCGCGGCCGCGCGGCGCTCGAAGCCGTGGTGGCGTTCGTGGCCGGCAATGCCAAGTCGGATCCAAACGCGGTGTTCGCCGGCAGCGTGCCTTACCTGAAGCTGTGCGGCATCGTGTTCTCGGGCTGGCAGCTCGCCCGCGCGATGC
Source organism: Cupriavidus sp. 30B13 (assembly GCF_049059565.2). NCBI lineage: Bacteria > Pseudomonadati > Pseudomonadota > Betaproteobacteria > Burkholderiales > Burkholderiaceae > Cupriavidus > Cupriavidus sp. 30B13. The sequence goes on from NZ_CP188223.1 coordinate 1,240,977, forward strand.
TGGCCGCGCAGGCCAGGCACGGCGAGGATGCGGCGTTCCACGATGCCAAGATCGCGACCGCGCATTTCTTCGCCGAGCACATCCTTTCGCAGGCATCGGGTTTGCGCGACGCCATCGTGGCTGGCGCGGCGCCGGTCAATGCCTTGAGCGAAGCGCAGTTCTGACGGCTGCGCGGCAGAAGCAAGAAGGGCGGCCCCGGGAGGGGCCGCCCTTTTTTTTCGGGCGCGGGCTTGGCCGGCTCAGGCCACGGCGGGGCGGTGCGCGGCGCGCGCGCCCGGCTGCCTGATATAGCGGGCCACGGACAGGTCGTCGGCGCGGATGGCCGGCGAGGTGCCCGACACCAGGTCCGACAGCAGCTTGCCCGAGCCGCAGGCCATGGTCCAGCCCAGCGTGCCGTGGCCGGTGTTGAGCCACAGGCCCTTGACGGGGGTCGGGCCGACGATGGGCGTGCCGTCCGGGGTCATCGGGCGCAGGCCGGTCCAGAAGGTGGCGCGGCTGACGTCGCCGGCCCCCGGGAACAGGTCGTTCATCACGTGCTCCAGCGTGCGGCGCTTGGACGGGTCCAGCGAACGGTCGTAGCCGACGATCTGGGCCATGCCGCCCACGCGGATGCGGTCGTCGAAGCGCGTGATGGCGACCTTGTAGGTCTCGTCGAGCACGGTCGACACCGGGCTGCGCGCCGCGTCGGTCATCGGCACGGTGATGGAGAAGCCCTTGAGCGGGTAGACCGGCAGGTTCGAGATGCCCGGCAGGAAGTTCTTCACGAACGGGGTCGACCAGCTTCCCAGCGCCACCACCACCAGGTCGGCCGTCACCGGCTGGCCGCCGACCATCGCGCCGGTAACCGCGTCGCCCTTGGTCAGCAGTCCGTCGATGGAGCGGTTGTAGTGGAACTTCACGCCCAGGCCTTCGGCCATCGCCGCGAGCTGGGTGGTGAACAACTGGCAGTCGCCGGTTTCGTCGTTGGGCAGCCGCAGGCCGCCGCTCAGCTTGTGGCTGACCGCGGCCAGGGCCGGTTCGCTCGCGGCGAGGTCTTCGCGCGACAGCAACTGGTAGGGCACGCCGGCCTGCTCGAGCACGGCGATGTCCTTGGCCGCGCCGTCGAGCTGCTCCGGCGTGCGGAAAACCTGCAGCGTGCCTTGCTGGCGGCCTTCGTACGCGATGCCGGTATCGGCGCGCAGCGCGCGGATGCAGTCGCGGCTGTATTCGGCCAGCCGCACCATGCGTTCCTTGTTGACGGCGTAGCGCTCGGCCGAGCAGTTCATCAGCATCTGCCACATCCATTGCAGCTGGAACAGCGTGCCGTCCGGGCGCACCGTGAGCGGAGCGTGCTCCTGGAACATCCACTTGATGGCCTTGAGCGGCACGCCGGGCGCGGCCCACGGCGACGCATAACCGGGCGAGATCTGGCCGGCGTTGGCGAAACTGGTGCCGAGCGCGGGCGCGGCCTCGCGGTCGATCACCGTGACTTCATGGCCGGCACGGGCCAGATACCAGGCGCTTGTCACGCCAATCACACCGCTGCCAAGTACGAGAACGCGCATAGTCGGGGGCCTGAACCAGAAATCAAGGTGGATAAAGTAATTAACTCTATAATATTTAAATATGTGCAGTCATAGTTGTCGTAATTTTCAGGGAAACAGGAACTACTCATGAGAACGAGCCGGCAACCCGTGCGCAGCCTGGACCGGCTGGACCGCAGGATCCTGGCGCTGCTCCAGGCCGACGGGCGCATGTCGATGAAAGAGCTGGCCGAAGCGGTGGGGCTGACCATCACGCCCTGCATCGAGCGGGTCAAGCGCATGGAGCGCGACGGCGTGATCATGGGCTACTACGCGCGGCTCAATCCCGCGCTGCTGGGCAGCGGCCTGCTGGTATTCGTGGAAATCTCGCTGGGCAACAAGTCCGGCAACATGTTCGAGCAGTTCCGCCGCGAAGTGTCGCGCATTCCCGAAGTGCTGGAGTGCCACCTGGTGTCGGGCGACTTCGATTACCTGATCAAGGCGCGCATCCGCGAGATCGGCGAATACCGGCGCCTGCTCGGCGACATCCTGCTGCAGTTGCCCGGCGCCGCGCAGTCCAAGAGCTACGTGGTGATGGAAGAGATCAAGGAGACGCTCGCGATCGCGGTCGACGAAAAGGCGCCGCCGGCCTGAGGGCGGGACCCACCGCCGCGGGGCGTCTCACGCGCGCCGGCACGCCCCGGAAAACCTGCAAGCCATACCTTGATACTGTATATTCATACAGTACATCGTAATGCCCAGCAGGAGTTGTCATGGCGTCACTCAAGACCAGTTTCCGGCGCGGCCGCGGGGCGCTTTCGAACGTCGAATCCCGCTTCGACGGCTGGTCGCGCGAGCCCGACGACGATGGTCTCGCGGCAGTCCTGGAAGCCCATGGAGAGCCGCCCCAGCCGAAGACCATCGTGGTCCTCGAAGAAGCGAAATCCATCATCACGCGGAACCAGTCGCCCGACATCCCGTTCGACCAGTCGATCAACGTCTACCGCGGCTGCGAGCATGGCTGCTCGTACTGCTTCGCGCGCCCGACGCACGCCTACCTGGGGCTGTCGCCCGGGCTGGACTTCGAGACGCAGCTGTTCGCCAAGCCGAATGCGGCCGAGCTGCTGCGGCGCGAGCTGGGGCGCAAGAGCTACGTGCCCTCGGTGATCGCGCTCGGCACCAATACCGATCCTTACCAGCCGATCGAACGGGAGCACGGGCTCACGCGCGCCATCCTCGAGGTGCTCGAGGAATTCAACCACCCGGTGGCCATCACCACCAAGTCGTCGCTGGTCACGCGCGACGCCGACATCCTCGCCCGCATGGCGGCGAAGGATCTGGCCCGGGTCTATATCTCGATCACCACGCTCGACGCGGATATTGCCCGGCGGCTCGAGCCGCGCGCCAATACGCCGGCCAAACGCATGGAGGGGGTGCGGCGCCTCGCCGGGCAGGGCATTCCCACCGGTGTCATGGTGGCGCCCGTCATTCCGGCGCTGACGGACTTCGACATCGAGCGCGTGCTGGAGGCGGCCGCCGAGGCCGGCGCCGGATCGGCCGGCTACGTCATGCTGCGCCTGCCGCTGGAGGTGCGCGACATCTTCGTGGAATGGCTGGAGCAGCATTACCCGGGGCGGCGCCGCCATGTCATGAGCCTGATCGAGCAGATCCGCGACGGCAAGCACAATCACTCGGAGTTCGGCCAGCGCATGCGCGGCACCGGCATCTTCGCCGAGCTGGTCGGCAAGCGCTTCGAGCAGGCCTGCCGCCGCTTCGGACTCAACCAGCAGCGGCGGCCGCTGCGGGCCGACCTGTTCCGCGTCCCGCCGAAGCCATCCGCGCAGCAATCGCTGTTCTGAGAGGCCGCGCGATGCCGCCGCCGCTGCGTTCCCTCACACCGCCGTGCGCCGCAGGCGCAGGGCGTTGGAGACCACCGACACCGAGCTCAGGCTCATGGCCAGCGCCGCGAACATCGGCGACAGCAGCAGTCCGGTCGCGCCGTACAGGGCGCCGGCCGCCAGCGGCACGCCCAGCGCGTTGTACACGAAGGCAAAGCCGAGGTTCTGCTTCATGTTGCGGATCGTCGCTTCGGACAGCTTCCTGGCGCGGGCGATGCCGCGCAGGTCGCCTTTCACCAGCGTGACCTGGGCGCTGTTCATCGCCACGTCCGTGCCGGTGCCCATGGCAATGCCGACGTCGGCCCGGGCCAGCGCCGGGGCGTCGTTGATGCCGTCCCCGGCCATGGCCACCACGCGGCCTTCCTGCTGGAACCGCGCGACCAGCGCCAGCTTGTCCGCCGGCTTGACCTCGCCGTGGTATTCGTCGATGCCCAGCCTGGCCGCCACGGCCCGGGCCGTGGCCACGCCGTCGCCGGTGGCCATCACCACGCGGATGCCTTGCGCCTTCAGGCTGCGCAGCGCTTCGGGCGTGGTCGCCTTGACCGGGTCCGACACCGCCAGCAGGCCTGCGAGCGTGCCGTCGACGGCGAGATACATGACGCTCGCGCCTTGCGCGCGCAGGCCGTCGCCGGCCTCGCCGAGGGCGGCGGTGGGAACGGCTTCGGTTTCCATCAGCGCGGTGTTGCCGAGGGCGAGTTTCCTGCCTTCCACGGTGCCGCGCACGCCGATGCCGGAACCCGATTCGAAATCCGCCGGCGTGGCCAGCCGCAGATCCTGCGCGCGGGCCGCCGCGACGATGGCGGCCGCCAGCGGATGCTCGCTGCCCTGGTCGAGGCTGGCCGCCAGGCGCAGCACTTCCTGGTCCGAAAATCCGTTGGCGCCGATGCTGCGCTCGAAGGTCGGCCGGCCTTCGGTGAGCGTCCCGGTCTTGTCCACGATCAGCGTATCGACCTTGCGCAGGTTCTCGATGGCCGAGGCATCGCGGAACAGCACGCCCGTGGACGCGCCCTTGCCGCTCGCGACCATGATGGACATGGGGGTCGCCAGCCCGAGCGCGCACGGGCAGGCGATGATGAGGACCGCGACGGCATTGATGAGGCCATACCCCCAGCTCGGCTGCGGGCCGAACAGCCCCCACGCCAGCAGCGTGAGCAGGGCGACGGCGATGACCGCGAGCACGAACACGCCGGCCACCTTGTCCGCCATCCGCTGCATCGGCGCCTTCGAGCGCTGCGCCTGGGCGACCATCTGCACGATCTGGGACAGCACCGTCCGGGAACCGACCTTCTCGGACTCGATGACCAGGCTGCCGGACGCGTTCATGGTGGCCCCGATCACATGGTCCCCGACGCGCTTGGTCACGGGGATCGGCTCCCCGGTGATCATCGACTCGTCGAGCGAACTGGTCCCCTCGGTCACCACGCCGTCGACCGGGACCTTCTCGCCCGGCCGCACGCGCAGGCGGTCGCCCACATGGACGTGGCCCAGTGGCACATCCTCTTCGCTGCCGTCGGCGTTGATGCGGCGCGCCGTCTTTGGCGCCAGGCCGAGCAGGGACCTGATCGCCGCCGAGGTCTGCGAGCGGGCCTTGAGCTCGAGCAGCTGGCCGACCAGGGTCAGCGAGATGATCACCGCGGCCGCCTCGAAATACACGCCGACGCGGCCGTGCGCGGCGAAGTCCTGCGGGAATAGTCCGGGCGCCACGGTGGCAATGACACTATAGATATAGGCCGCCCCGGTACCGAGGCCGATCAGCGTCCACATATTGGGGCTGCGCTGCACGAAGGACCGGACGCAGCGCGCCAGGAACGGGTATCCCGCCCACAGGACCACCGGCGTGGACAGGGCCAGTTCCACCCAGCTTTGCGCGCTGGCCTCCATCCAGCCGAACTGGTGGCCGGACATGGCCAGGATGAAGACCGCGGCGGTCAGCGGCAGGGTCCACCAGAAGCGCCGCTGGAAGTCGGCCAGTTCGGGGTTCTCCGCGTCTTCCGGCTCCGGCATGAGCGGTTCCAGCGTCATGCCGCATTTCGGGCAGTTGCCGGGATGGTCCTGCCGGATCTCCGGGTGCATGGGGCAGGTATAGATAGTGCCTTCCGGCGCCGGCGCGGATTCTGCGGCCGGCGCGCGGGCGTGCTGGTGGTCGTGCGGATTGCCGTGCCGGTGCACGTGGCCGTGCTGGTGTTTTTCGCTCTGCGGATGTTCGTGGCTGTCCATTCGGTGGCGCTCCTTTCGGTTCGGCCATGCTCGCGTCTGGTGCTGCGTCTATTGCTGCTGTTCGCTTCCGGCGTTCGCATCATAAGCGCCCCACGCGGCGGCTTGATGATGTGGCGCAAACCAGCGTCACGACGGTGCTGCTGCCGGAGCGCAGCCGATAGAGGCGAGGCGGGGCCGCGCTGTCCTGCGGACCGCGCTACGGGATGTGCCGGGCGGCCACGGTTACTGCGAGAGTGCCCGCGCCGCTTCGACCTGGGATTCGAAGAAGGTCTGGAAGCTGATGGCGAGGCCGGCCATCAACAGGCCGGTGCCGATCAGCAGCGACAGGATGACCAGGATCACGACCGGCCAGCCCGAGCGGGTGGGCTGGCCGTGCGGATTGAAGCGCGCGTCCCACTTCTCGTCGGGGCGCAGCCCGTACACGATGGCCGTGAGGAAGGCGGCGATCACGGAGGCGCCGCCGGCGACCGCGAAGGTCCAGTTCAGCGCCGGCGCGCCGGCCCCAGTCTGCATCGACGCCACGCCGATCGCGCCGGCCAGCGTGGCCAGCAGGTGAGCCCAGCCGAACTTGTCGCGCAGCCCGCCCAGGTAGAAGCGGTGCAGGCCGAGGCTGCCCAGCAGGAAGGCCAGCGCCACCGTGAGCAGCTTGGATTTGCCGGGGGTGGCGCGGGCGGTCTTGGTGGCGGCGGAGGCTGGAGTGGCGGCAGGCATCGGGCGGCGGCGAAGTGAGGGGCCGGCGAAACGTGCCGGCGGGGCAGTCACGCGCCAGCCATGCTGGCGCCGGCGCTCATTGTACGCCGGCGCGTGACGCGCACGACGCGGCACCGGCATGGCGCAGGCGCAGCCGCCGTGGCAAGCGCGGGGGCGGCACGAAGGTGCAAGGCAAGAAAGGGGAGGGGGAAAGTTGGCGGCTACCGGCCGCCGTCGCGCCCGCGGGCCTGCCAGCCCGGGCCGATGCCGGAATTGCGCTGTTCGCTGCGCACGGGGTCTGCCTGCGCGCTGCGCTCGGCCGGGCGACCGCGCTCGTCGTCGCGTTCCTGCGGGGGCAGGGGACGGCCGTTGAGGCGGTCGTCGGCGCGGGCGCGGGCTTCCATCCGTTCGATCTGGGCGCGTACGTGGTCCTGGCGCTCGGCGCGCACGCTGGCCATCTCCCAGCCGCCCTGGCCCGCCGGTGCGCGGGCATTGGCCATGCTCCGGCCTTCGGGCCGGCTATGTTGCCAGAACGCGACCTGTGCATGGCCGGCGCCGCTGAGGCCGAGAAGAAGGACGGCCAGCACGATGCCTGCCACCGGGTCGCGCAGGAGAATGCGGGGGAACATGCGGAATCCCAGTTTCCTGTCGCGCGGCGATGTTGTCGGAAGATGGAATCATGGTACGCACGCGCATCCGGCGCGCCTAGGCAAAAGCCGTTACCGGTGTAACGGATTGTTTCGTCCCCTTCTGCCAGGAAATATCACATTCGTGAAAGATTCCTGTGTTCACCTCATGGCGCATAGCGGATGCGGTAGACCGCGCCCGCGAGGTCGTCGCTGACCAGCAGCGAGCCGTCGGGCGCCACCTGCACGTCGACCGGCCGGCCCCAGGGTTTGCCGTCCTGCAGCCAGCCCTGCGCGAAGACCTCCTGGCGCACGGCCTGGCCACGCTCGTCGAGCACCACCCTGACCACGCGGTAGCCGATCGGCTGGGAGCGGTTCCAGCTGCCATGTTCGGCAATAAAGATATTGTTGCGATATTCGGCAGGAAATTGCGATCCGGTATAGAAGCGCATGCCCAGCGCGGCAACGTGGGCGCCGAGCTTTGCCGCCGGCGGCACGAATTCGGAGCAGGCGCGCTGCTTGCCGAATTCCGGGTCGGCGATGTCGCCGGCATGGCAGTACGGATAGCCGAAGTGCTGGCCCGCGCGGGTGAGGTGGTTGAGCTCGTCGTCCGGCACGTCGTCGCCGAGGTTGTCGCGGCCGTTGTCGGTAAACCAGAGCTGGCGCGTGCCGGGCTGCCAGTCGAAGCCGACCGTATTGCGCACGCCGCGCGCGACCACCTGCAGGTCGCTGCCGTCGGGCTTCATCTTCATGATGTTGGCGTAGCGGTTCTCGTCCGGCTTGCAGATGTTGCAGGGCGCGCCGACCGGTACGTAGAGGTAGCCGTCGGGTCCGAAGGCGATGAACTTCCAGCCGTGTTGCGCCTCGCCGGGAAAGCGGTCGCTTACCACGACGGGAGCGGGCGGATTGTCCAGGCGCGCCTCGATATCGTCGAGCCGCACGATGCGCGAGGTCGACGAGGCGTACAGCGCGCCGTTGCGGAAGGCCACGCCCACCGGCATGGTCAGCCCCGTGGCGACGGTGCGCACCTGCGGGCTGCCGGCGAGCGGGCCGCTGATCGCATACACCTTGCCTTCGCCGCGCGTGCCGATGAACAGGGTGCCGGCCGGCGACAGGGTCATGCCGCGCGCTTCCGGCACCGCCTGGCTCAGCACGTCGATGCGAAATCCAGGCGGCAGCCTGATCTGGTCGACAGGCAGGGCGTCGGCGGCCGCGGCGGCGGCCATGTGGCCAAGCCAGGCGCCGCTGGCAAGCACGCCCGCGAGCAGGGCGCGGCGGGCGCGAATGTGAAGGTAGGAACGCATGCGATGCTCTCCTGTGGGGGTTTTCGCCACGATGCCTGTGGTCGGGTGTCGCGTCAATCGCTCTAAGTGTTTGTTTGGGCTCGGGATTTGGGCTATACTCTTGCGTTTCGTGTTCGAACATCAAGTTTTCTGAGGAATCACACCCATGGTCGTAATCCGTCTGGCTCGCGGTGGCAGCAAGAAGCGCCCGTTCTTCAATATCGTTGCTGCTGACTCGCGCAACCGCCGCGATGGCCGTTTCATCGAGCGTATCGGTTTCTACAATCCCCTGGCCGGCGCCAGCGAAGAAGGCCTGCGCCTGGTGCAGGACCGCCTGACCTACTGGACCGGCGTTGGCGCGCAGATGTCGCCGACCGTGGCCCGCCTGGTCAAGCAGAACGCCGCCAAGGCCGCTGCCTGATTGCCGTGACGCGCGTTTCGCGACGCGTGGCAAACGACACGTGACCGAACGCAAGCAAGGCGCCCCGGCACGGCGGCCGCTCAATGTGCCGCTGGAGCCCACGGCCCGGCCGCAGTCCGCCGGCCACGCGGGCCAGAAGAAGCCGGGCCCGAAGCCGCAGGCCGGATCGCCGGCCGCGCTGGCCGCACTGGCGTACACCGCCGACGAGTTGCCGGACGACCTGGTCGAAGTCGGCTACATCGGTGCGGCCTATGGCATCCGGGGCTGGCTCAAGATCCAGCCGCACGCCGACGACGCGAGCGCGCTGCTGCACGCGCGCCGCTGGTGGCTGCTCAAGCCGCCGGCAGGCATGCCGGGCGCGGCGGGCGCGGAGCGGTCGGAGGCCTTGTGCGTGAAGATCGCGCAGTCCCGCGAGCATAGCGGCACCGTGGTGGCGCAGGCGGTCGGCGTGACCGACCGCAGCCACTCCGAAGCGCTCAAGGGCCGTCGTGTATGGATCCGCCGCGAGGATTTCCCCGCGCCGGACGAAAACGAGTTTTACTGGGTCGATCTGATCGGCTGCGCCGTGTCCAACGAACAGGGCGAGCTGCTGGGCGAAGTGTCCGGCCTGATCGACAACGGGGCTCACCAGATCCTGCAGGTGGCGCATGCCTTGCCCGACGGCAAGACCGGCGAGCGCCTGATCCCGTTTGTCGATGCCTTCCTGCGCTCGGTCGATATCAAGGCCAGGCAGGTGGTGGTCGACTGGGGGCTGGATTACTGAGTTGCCGGGCGCCTGGCGACAGGTGCCGGGCCGGGGTCCGGAGGGCAAGCCAAGGGAGAGGCGGATGCAGTTCGATGTGATCACGCTGTTTCCCGAGATGTTCCGCGCGCTGACCGACTGGGGCATCACCAGCCGGGCGGCGAAGCAGCAGCGCTATGCGCTGCGCACCTGGAATCCGCGCGATTTCACCACCGACAACTACCGTACCATCGACGATCGCCCATATGGCGGCGGCCCTGGCATGGTGATGCTGGCCAAGCCGCTCGAGGACGCCATCGATGCGGCTTGCGCGGCCCAGCGGGGCGCGCAGGCGGACGCGGTCAAGGTCGAGCCGCATGTGGTGCTGATGTCGCCGCAGGGCGCGCCGCTGACGCATGCGAAGGTGATGTCGCTGGCGCAGCGCCCCGGGCTGGTGCTGCTGTGCGGGCGCTACGAGGCCATCGACCAGCGCCTGATCGAGCGGCGCGTGGACGAGGAAATCAGCCTCGGCGATTTCGTGCTGTCCGGCGGCGAGCTGCCGGCGATGGCCGTGATCGACGCGGTGGTCAGGCATCTGCCCGGCGTGCTGGGCGATGCGCAGTCGGCGGTGCAGGACAGCTTCGTCAACGGCCTGCTGGATTGTCCGCATTACACGCGGCCGGAAGAATACGAAGGCGTGCGGGTGCCCGAGATACTGCTCGGGGGCCATCATGCCGAGATCGAGAAGTGGCGGCGCCAGCAGGCGCTCGCCAATACTGCGCGCAAGCGCCCCGACCTGATCGAGGCAGCCCGCAGCGAAGGTTTGCTCAGCCGTGCCGACGAGAAATTCCTGTCGGCGTGGCTGGCGAATGAAGGGCGGGAGTTCGCTCCCGTCAAGTGAAACCCCATCCTCTGCCGGGGCCCGGGCAACGCCCGGGGCATTCAACGCTGGCATGATGGACAAGGAGAAGAAACGATGAACCTCATCGAACTGATCGAGAAAGACGAAATCGCGCGCCTGACCGCGAACAAGACCATCCCCGCATTCGCACCCGGCGACACCGTGATCGTCAGCGTGAACGTGGTGGAAGGTAACCGCAAGCGCGTGCAGGCCTACGAAGGCGTCGTGATTGCCAAGCGCAACCGCGGCCTGAACTCGTCCTTCATCGTGCGCAAGATTTCCTCGGGCGAAGGCGTGGAACGTACGTTCCAGCTGTACTCGCCGCTGATCGCCGGTATCGAAGTGAAGCGCCGCGGCGACGTCCGCCGCGCCAAGCTGTACTACCTGCGTGAGCGTTCGGGCAAGTCCGCGCGTATCAAGGAAAAGCTGGCATTCAAGGCCGCGCCTGCCAAGGCAGCCGCAGCCGAGTAAGCCGGTTGCCGTGGCCGGTCCGCCGGCCATGGCTGCGCAAAAAGGGCACCTCCGGGTGCCCTTTTTGCATCATGGCGCGCACTCTTGCTGCTGCGACGCGCAAAGACGGCTTTGTCCGGCATCTGTCATACTTCATGCCGATATGCGTCCCGCCTTCGATCCCGAATCCCTTCCCGTCGTTTCCACCGATACCAGCCATCCGGCGCTGCCCGACGTGCGCCTGCAGCCGGACTTTGTCCGCCACCGGCTCAAGTCGCCGCCGGCATGGGCGCCCGAGCTGACCGACGAATCGCGCGTCTATGACCGCAGCAAGGCGCTGCGCGACGCCGCGGTGCTGGTGCCGCTGGTGGAGCGGAAGGACGGCCTGACGGTGCTGCTGACGCAACGCAACGCCAACCTGAGCGCGCATGCGGGGCAGATCAGCTTTCCGGGCGGGCGCCATGAGCCGTCGGACGTCGATCGCGTGGACACCGCGCTGCGCGAGACGGAAGAAGAAGTGGGGCTGGTGCGGGACTACGTGGAGGTGCTGGGCGCGCTGCCCGACTACATCACGGGCACCGGCTTTCATGTCAGCCCCGTGGTTGGGCTGGTCCGCAGCGGCTTTACCTTGCGCCCCGACGCGCGCGAGGTGGCCGATGTGTTCGAGGTGCCGCTGGGCTTCCTGATGGATCCGTCCCACCACCAGCGGCGCCTGTTCCGCTGGGTGGACGGCGAGCGGCTCTTCTACGCCATGCCGTTCCCGCGCGAGGGCGGCGGCTACCGCTTCATCTGGGGCGCCACCGCCGGTATGCTGCGCAACCTCTATCACCTGCTGGCGGCCTGAAGCCGCCGGCGTTCAGGCCGCCGCCTGCCGCTGCGCGGCGCAGTGGGGGCAGCTCTTGCCCACCACGTAGTGCGGGCTCTGCTGCTCCTCGGCGGTGACCACGGCGCGGCAGGCGAAGCACTGCTTGGGGCCTGCCGGCTCCAGCCTGGGATTCAGCGCGGTGCGGTAGTCGAACACGAAGCAGTCGCCTTCGTAGTGGCTGCCGCCCACTTCCTCGAAGTACTTCAGGATGCCGCCCTCGAGCTGGTAGACGTGCTCGACGCCGGCTTCCTGCATGTGGATGGCCGCCTTCTCGCAGCGGATGCCGCCGGTGCAGAACGACACCACGGTCTTGCCTTCGAATTCCGCCTTGTGCGCGGCGATGGCGGGCGGGAAATCGCTGAACTTGGCGATGTCGTAGTCCACCGCCTGCGCGAAGGTGCCGACCGCCACCTCGAAATCGTTGCGGGTGTCGAGCATCACCACCGGGCGGCCGGCATCGTCGTGGCCCTGGTCGAGCCAGCGCTTCAGGTCCGCCGGCCGCACCGCCGGCGCGCGCCCGGCCTCGGGGCGGATCAGCGGCATCTTCATGGTGATGATTTCCTTCTTTTCGCGCACCAGCATGCGCTTGAAGGGCTGGGTCTCCGACAGGCTTTCCTTGGGCGCGATGTCGGCGAAGCGCGGGTCGGCGTGCAGCCAGCCCATGAAGCCGTCGATGGCGCCGCGGCTGCCCGCCAGGAACATGTTGATGCCTTCCGGCGCGAGCAGGATGGTGCCCTTGAGGCCGAGGGCCTCGCAGCGCGCGCGCATTTCCGGGCGCAGGGCCGGGATATCGTCCAGGGTGACGAATTTGTAAGCGGAGATGTTTACGATCTGCATAGATGAGGCGCGCCCGGCCCGCGCCTGGTGACCGCGCGGTAACTGCCTGATTGGAAAGGCGAAATTATAGCGCTTCAAAGGCCGCGCGCCGGCCTTGTCCGAGCGCCCCGCTCAGGCTTGCGCGCGCGGCGCGCGTGCAAAGAACGCAGGCGCCGGCATGCCGAGCCGGTACAATCACGCCCATGTCTGCACCTCGCTTCGTTCATCTCCGCCTCCATTCCGAATACTCCGTCGTCGACGGGATCGTGCGCCTCGACGACGCCGTCAAGGCCGCCGCGGCCGACGGCATGGGCGCGCTCGCCCTGACCGACCTGGCCAACGCCTTCGGCCTGATCCGCTTCTACAAGGAAGCGCGCGGCGGCGGCGTCAAGCCGGTGGTCGGCGCGGACGTCTGGCTCACCAACGCCGAAGACCGCGACAAGCCCGCGCGCCTGCTGCTGCTGGTGCAGGACCGGCGCGGCTACCTCAACCTGTGCATGCTGCTGTCGCGCGCGTGGCTGTCCAACCAGCACCGCGGCCGCGCCGAGATCGAGCCGGGCTGGTTCGACGAGCCCGGCGAGGAAGGCCTGCCGCTGGCCACTGGCCTGATCGCGCTGTCCGGCGCCATGGGCGGCGACATCGGCATGGCGCTGGCCAACGGCAACGACGCCGCGGCCGAGCGTGCCGCCGCGCACTGGGCCCGGGTGTTCCCGCAGCGCTTCTACATCGAGCTGCAGCGCGCCGGCCATCCGGGCACCGACGCCTACGTGCAGCAGGCCGTGCAGCTGGCCGCCAGGCTGCGCCTGCCGGTGGTGGCGACGCATCCGGTGCAGTTCATGACCGCCGACGACTTCACCGCGCACGAAGCCCGCACCTGCATCGCCGAAGGCGAGCTGCTGGCCAACCCGCGGCGCACGCGGCGCTTCACCACCGACCAGTATTTCAAGACGCAGGACGAGATGTGCGCGCTGTTCGCCGACATCCCCTCCGCGCTGGAAAACGCGGTGCAGATCGCGCGCCGCTGCAACCTCACGCTGGAGCTCGGCAAGCCGCGCCTGCCGCTGTTCCCCACGCCGGACGGCATGTCGCTCGACGACTACCTCGTCCACCTGGCCAAGGAAGGCCTGGAAAAGCGCATGGCCGTGCTGTTCCCCGACGAGGCCGAGCGCGAGGCCAAACGGCCCGAATACTACGCGCGGCTGGAATTCGAGACCGGCACCATCATCAAGATGGGCTTCCCCGGCTACTTCCTGATCGTGGCGGACTTCATCAACTGGGCCAAGAACAACGGCGTGCCGGTGGGCCCGGGGCGGGGCTCCGGCGCCGGCTCGCTGGTGGCCTACGCGCTCGGCATCACCGACCTGGACCCGCTCAAGTACGCGCTGCTGTTCGAGCGTTTCCTGAACCCGGAACGGGTCTCGATGCCCGACTTCGACATCGACTTCTGCCAGCACGGGCGTGACCGCGTGATCACCTACGTGAAGGAAAAGTACGGCAAGGACGCGGTCTCGCAGATCGCCACCTTCGGCACCATGGCGGCCAAGGCCGCGGTGCGCGACGTGGGGCGCGTGCTCGACCTCGGCTACGGCTTCGTCGACAGCATCGCCAAGCTGATCCCGTTCAAGCCCGGCAAGCTGGTCACCATCGAGGAAGCCAAGAAAGAAGAGCCGCTGCTGACCGAGCGCGAGAACAACGAGGAAGAAGTGCGCCAGCTGCTGGAGCTGGCCCAGCGCGTGGAAGGCATGACCCGCAACGTCGGCATGCACGCCGGCGGCGTGCTGATCGCGCCCGGCAAGCTCACCGATTTCTGCCCGCTCTATACCCAGGGCGGCCAGAACGACGGCATGAGCGGCGTGGTCAGCCAGTACGACAAGGACGACGTGGAGGCCGCCGGCCTGGTCAAGTTCGACTTTCTGGGCCTGACCACGCTGACCATCCTCGACTGGGCCGAGCGCTACATCCGCCGGCTCGACCCGTCCAAGGCGGACTGGAACTGCAGCCACATCCCGCTCGACGACGTAGCGGCCTTCGACATCCTCAAGACCGCCAACACGGTGGCCGTGTTCCAGCTGGAAAGCCGCGGCATGCAGGGCATGCTGAAAGACGCCAAGCCCGACCGCTTCGAGGACATCATCGCGCTGGTGGCGCTCTACCGCCCGGGCCCGATGGACCTGATCCCCAGCTTCTGCGCGCGCAAGCATGGCCGCGAGAAGGTGGAGTACCCGGACCCGCGCGTCGAGCCGGTGCTCAAGGAGACCTACGGCATCATGGTCTACCAGGAGCAGGTGATGCAGATGGCGCAGATCATCGGCGGCTACTCGCTCGGCGGCGCCGACTTGCTGCGCCGCGCCATGGGCAAGAAGAAGGCCGAGGAAATGGCCCAGCACCGCGAGCTGTTCCGCGCGGGCGCGGCCAAGAACGGCCTGAGCGCCGAGAAGGCCGACGACACCTTCGACCTGATGGAGAAGTTCGCCGGCTACGGCTTCAACAAGTCGCACGCGGCCGCCTATGCGCTGCTGGCCTACTACACGGCCTGGCTCAAGGCGCATCACCCGGCCGAATTCATGGCAGCCAATATGTCGCTGGCCATGGACGACACCGACAAGGTCAAGATCCTCTACGAGGACTGCAAGCTCAATGGCCTGAAGGTGCTGCCGCCCGACGTCAACGCCAGCGAATACCGCTTCGCGCCGACCGACGCCAGGACCATCCGCTACGGCCTCGGCGGCATCAAGGGCTCCGGCCAGGGCGCCATCGAGGACATCCTGCGCGCGCGCGAGGAAAAGCCGTTCGTCGATTTGTTCGATTTCTGCGAGCGGGTCGACCGCCGCCAGGTCAACCGCCGCACCATCGAGGCGCTGATCCGCGCCGGCGCCTTCGACAGCCTCAACGACAACCGCGGCCAGCTGCTGGCCTCGGTGTCGCGCGCGATGGAAGCCGCCGAGCAGAAGGCCGAGTCGGCCAACCAGGTCTCGCTGTTCGACCTGATGGCCGACGCCGGCGAATCGCACCGCCCCGAGCTGGTCGACGAGCCGCGCTGGCCGGCCAAGCGCACGCTGCAGGAAGAGAAGCAGGCGCTCGGCTACTACTTCTCGGGCCACCTGTTCGACGCCTACCGCGAGGAGGTCGGGCGCTTCCTCAAGGGCACGCTGGCCGGGCTCGAGAAGGAAGTGCAGGGCAACGGCGGCGGCTACGGGCGCGACGTGCGCGGCAAGGTGATCGCCGGCGTCATCACCGGCATGCGCACGCAGATGACGCAGCGCGGCAAGATGCTGATCGTGATGCTCGACGACGGCACCGGACAGGTCGAGATGACCGTGTTCAACGAGCTGTTCGACGCCAACCGCCACATGTTCCGCGAGGACGAGCTGGTGATCGTGCAGGGCAACGCGCGCCACGATACCTTCACCGGCGGCGTGCGCTTCACCGCCGAATCGGTGATGGACCTGGTGGCCGCGCGCGCCAGGTATGCCGAGGCCGTGGGGCTGGCCCTCAACGGCAACGCTTCCACGGAACTGCTGCGCGAACTGCTGACGCCGTATCTCGCCAACGTGGCCAACACGCCGGGCCTGCCGGTGCGCGTCAGCTATGCCACCAGCGGCGCGCGCTGCGAGGCCGAGCTCGGCCGGCAGTGGCTGGTCACGCCGTCGGACGACGCGCTGGCGAGCTTCCGCGCCGCGCTGTCCGGCGAGAACGTGCGCATGCTGTACGGCTGATCCGCCGTTGCCGGCAGCCCGTCATCCCCTGGATCCACCACGCCCCCGCATGGCCAAGCAACGCATCCTCTTTCACCTGACCCACTTCCTGCGCGGTGGCATCGAGACCTCGCTGGTTTCGCTGCTGGCCTCGCTCGACCGGGAGCGCTTCGAGCTCGGCCTGACGCTGACCTATCCGACCGAGGCGCTGGAGACGCATTTCCGCGCCATGCTGCCGCCCGACGTGAAGATCCACATCCTGGCGCCGGAGCGCTGGCTGTCGCATTTCCGGCAGAAGAAGAAGGCCGGCAAGCTCGGCCCGCTGGGCAAGATCTACGAGGAAGTGCTGCTGCCGCCGGTGCGCAAGCCGCTGGTCAACCGGCGCTTCCGCGCGATCGCGCGCGGCTACGACCTGGCCATCGACTACGACATGTCGCTGTCGCGGCTGACCGGCCGCCTGCCGATACCGATGATCGGCTACCAGCACTTCAGCGTGGCGCACCTGGAGCGCGAGAACCCGCGCAAGCTGCGCAAACTGCGGCGCCAGTGCCGCGAGCACTATGACCGCATCGTGGTGCTCAACGACAGCATGCTGGCCGACGCGCGCGCGCTGATTCCCGAGGCCGCGGCCAAGTTCGTGCGCCTGTACAACGCCACCGACCTGGACCGCATCCGCGCGCTCGGCAACGCGCCGTTCACGCCGCCGGCCCATCCCTACATCGTTTCCGTGGGGCGCCTGGAGGAAAGCCAGAAGGATTTCACCACGCTGCTGCACGCCTACGCCGCGCTGGTGCGCGGCACCGGGCTGTGCGAACGGCTGGTGCTGGTGGGCGACGGCGCGTCGCGCGCGCGGCTGGAGGCGCTGGCGCGCGAGCTGGGCGTCAGCGAACGGGTGACCTTCGCCGGCTTCCAGGCCAATCCCTATGCGTGGATCCGCCACGCGCGGCTGATGGCGTTCAGCTCGAAGATGGAGGGGCTGCCCAATGTGCTGCTCGAAGGCATGGCGCTGGGCCAGCTGGTGGTGAGCACCGACTGCCCGGTGGGGCCGCGCGAGATCCTGGCCGACGGCCAGGCCGGGCTGCTCACGCCGGTCGGCGACGTGCACGCGCTGGCCGAGGCGATCCGGCGCGGGCTGGAAGACGCGCCGCTGCGCGCGCGGCTGCTGGCCTTTGCCGCGCGCCATATCGAGCAGATGGGGTTCGGCCCGACCTCGGCCGCCTTCGCGGCCTGCGTGGACGACCTGCTGGGCACGCCGCCGGCGGCGGCCGGGCTCAGCGCTGCGGCTCCTGCGGCTGCGTCTTCTGCCGCAGGTACCACAGCTTGATGTATTTGTAATAGCTGGCCTGGCCGTTCATCAGCGCCACGCCCAGGCCCTGCGCGCCGTCCAGGAAGGCGCGCCGCATCAGGTAGGTGCGCAGGAAGGCCCAGGCGCCATGCAGCACGGCGCCGGCGGGCGAGGCCGACTTGCCGCGCGCGAAGCCCTGCTGGGCGCCCAGCGTGGAGTACTGGTCGACCTTGCGCAGCACCTGCGAGAAGTCGTCGTAGGTGTAGTGCAGCAGCGGCGAAGCCAGCTTGCCGACCGGGCCGTCGGCGACCACGCGCTCGTGCACGAGGTCGTCGGTAAAGCGTGCATGGCCGCGCCTGAACAGCCGTGTGACGTAGTCGGGATACCAGCCGCCGTGGCGGATGAAGCGGCCGCAGAAGCGCGACAGGCGCGGCATCTCGTAGGCGTCGGCCTGGCCGGACGCGACCGCCGCCAGGATCTCGTCGCGCAACTCGGGGGTGACGCGCTCGTCGGCGTCGAGGGATAGCACCCAGTCGGTGTCGGCCTTGGAGACGGCGAGGTTTTTCTGGGCGCCGAAGCCCGGCCAGTGCTCGGTTTCGAAGACCTCGGCGCCGAGGCTGCGGGCCAGTTCCACGGTGCCGTCCCGGCTACCCGAATCCACTATAATCGCGCGGTCGCACCAGGACACGCTTTCCAGGCAGGCCCGGATGTTGTGTGCCTCGTTTTTCGTAATCAGTACGACTGAGATTTTCATAGGGTTTGTCTATGGTGTTTCGTGCAGGGAAAGTGACTTCCATCGCCAATGCGCTGGTCCTGGCATTCCCGATCCTGCTGCTCTGCGTGCCCAAGGGCGCAGGCATCTTTCTCGCCGGCATCCTGGTGCTGGCGTTGCTGGCCCACCGGGGCATGGGGAGCACGTGGACGCAGTATCGCGCCACGCTCTATCCGCTTGGGCTCGCTATTCTAGCCGCCGTGCTCGTGTTCATGGCGTCGAAGCTCTATTTCGGCGTGCCCTGGAACGTGATGGACAATCCGTCCCGGATCCTGCTGCTGCTGCTGACCTGCCTGGTCGTGCTGAGGACCGCGCCCGATCCGCAGCGCATCTGGGGCGGGATCACCGTGGCGCTGGCCGTCAGTCTTGCGGCGGTGCTGTTCCAGCGCTGGGTTCTCAACGATCCGCGGCCTTCCGCGTGGACGCAGGCCATCGCCTTCGGCAACATGGTTGCCGCGCTGGGGCTGATCGGCTTCGTGCATCCGGGCGAAAGCCGCAGGGCGCACCTGATCGCGTGGGCCAACCTGGCGCTGGCGGCAGCGGTGCTGATCGTCAACGGCACGCGCGGCGCCTGGCTGGCGCTGGCCGTCACGATGCTGCCATTGCTGTTCGTGCGCTACCCCAGCATGAAGCCCGGCAAGTTCATCGGCGCGGTGTCGCTCATCGTCGCGCTGGCCGCCGGACTCTATCTGGTGCCGGATAGCCCGGTCGCCCAACGGGTGGACCTGGTGCGCGGACAGTTGGAGCAGTTCCAGGAAGGCAACACGGAAACGTCGGTCGGCGCGCGCCTGAAGACCTGGCAACTGGCGCTGGACTCGATCCGCCTGCATCCGTGGCTGGGCGTCGGCATTGGCCAGTTCGCGCGTATTCCCCGCGCCTCGGCCTTCTGCCAGCAGCACGGCGGGTCCGATGTCTGCATCCTCCAGCATGCCCACAACGACGTGCTCGAGGCCGCCGCAACCACCGGCATGCCGGGCCTGCTGGCACTGCTGGGCCTGTTCCTGGTGCCCGGCGTCCTGTTCTGGCGGCTGTTGCGCGCCTGTTGCCGCTCGGGCAACCGCATCGGCGTCTGCCTGAGCGCCGGCGGCCTCGGCGTGGTGCTGGCCAGCCTGATCTGCGGGCTGACGCAGGTGACCATGGCGCACCAGGCCAATATCGTTTTCTACGCCAGCGTCATCGGGCTGCTGCTCGGCCTGGCCGCGATGCAAACAAAATATCCCCGCGCCGACGGGGCGGAGAAGCTGTGAACGTTCGAGAACAACACGCCCTGCACGGCCGCGAGGCCGACACCCTGAAGCGCGTCTGGGCCTATCTGCGCCCGGAGATGCGCATCTTCGTGGTCGCCATCATCGCGATGGCGGTGGTGGCGGGCGCGGAAGGCCTGATCCCCAAGGTCGTCAACGACCTGCTCGACAAGGGGTTCGGCGGCGCCTACGCGGGCAAGCTCTGGCACGTGCCGGCCTTGCTGACCGGCGTGGCGCTGATCCGCGGCGTGGCGCAGTTCGCCTCCGGCTACCTGCTGAGCCTGATTTCCAACCGCGTGCTGCTGAAGATGCGCATGCAGATGTTCGAGCGCATGCTGCACGCGCCGGCGCTGTTCTTCCACCGCAATACCGCGGCCTCGCTCATCAACGCGGTGATCTTCGAGGTCAACCAGGTCATGCAGATCCTGACCGGCGTGCTGATCACGCTGGTGCGCGATTCGCTGACGGTGCTGGCGCTGCTGGTCTACCTGTTCTACACCAACTGGCGGCTGACGCTGGTGGTGGCGGTGATCCTGCCGGTGATCGGCTTCGTCATGTCCAAGGTCAACCGGCGCCTGCGCCGGCTCAACCGCGACCACCAGGCGCTGACCAACAGCGCGGCGTACGTGGTCGAGGAGGCCGTGGGCGGCTACAAGGTGGTCAAGCTGCACGGCGGCGAGCAGTACGAGACCACGCGCTTTGCCGCCATGGCCGAGCGCCTGCGCGGCTACTCGATGCGCATGGCGGTGGCGGGCGGGCTGAACCAGCCGGTCACGGCCTTCCTGGCCTCGCTGGCGCTGTCGGTGATCCTGACCATCGCCATGATCCAGTCGCAGTCCAACCAGACCACGGTGGGCAGCTTCACCGGCTTCGTGATGGCGATGCTGCTGCTGATCTCGCCGCTCAAGCACCTGACCGACCTCAACCAGCCGCTGCAGCGCGGCCTGACCGCGGCCGAGATGATCTTCGGCCTGATCGACGAACCGGTCGAGCGCCAGGAAGGCGGGCTGCCGCTGGCGCGCGCGCGCGGCGAGCTGGTGTTCGACAAGGTGAGTTTCCGCTACGGCGATGCCGGCCGGCCGGCGCTGGACAAGGTCAGCTTCCGCGTCAGCGCGGGCGAGGTGGTGGCGCTGGTGGGCCCGTCGGGCAGCGGCAAGACCACGCTGGTCAACCTGGTGCCGCGCTTCTTCGACCCGACCGAAGGCCGCATCCTGCTCGACGGCCAGCCGATCGACGTGTTCGCGCTCAAGGACCTGCGCGACCAGATCGCCTTCGTCAGCCAGGACGTGGTGCTGTTCAACGGCACCGTGGCGGCCAACGTGGCCTATGGCGTGCATACCGCCGAGGACATCGACATCGCGCGCGTCGAGCGCGCGCTGGCGGCCGCCTACCTGACCGACATGGTCAAGGGCCTGCCGCAGGGCCTGGAGACCAATATCGGCGACAACGGCATGAAGCTGTCCGGCGGCCAGCGCCAGCGGCTGGCGATCGCGCGCGCGATCTACAAGGATGCGCCGATCCTGATCCTGGACGAGGCCACCTCGGCGCTGGATTCCGAGTCGGAGCGGCAGGTCCAGGCCGCGCTGGAAGCGCTGATGGTCGGCCGCACCACGCTGGTGATCGCGCACCGCCTGTCCACCATCGAGAACGCCGACCGCATCGTGGTGCTGGACCACGGGCGCGTGGCCGAGCACGGCAGCCACGAGGAGCTGCTGTCGGCCGAAGGGCTCTACGCCGGCCTGCACCGCATCCAGTTCGCCACGCACTGAGCGCGGCATGGCGCGGCGCCGGCTGTGCCACATTCTTCCCTCCGGGTTTGCGGGCGCCGCCGGCCAGGTTGGCTAGAATGGCACGCAAACCACAGCCGAGAGGAAGACATGAGCAAGCCCGATTCCCCGATCAGCCGGTATCCCGTGCCGGCGCTGGCCGACCTGCCCGACGACATCCGCGCGCGCATCCTGGACGTCCAGGACAAGGCCGGCTTCGTTCCCAATGTGTTCCTCACGCTGGCGCACCGGCCCGACGAATTCCGCGCCTTCTTTGCCTACCACGACGCGCTCATGCTCAAGGAAGGCGGCCTGACCAAGGGCGAGCGCGAGATGATCGTGGTGGCGACCTCGGGCGCCAACCAGTGCCTCTACTGCGTGGTGGCGCACGGCGCCATCCTGCGCATCTACGAGAAGCAGCCGGCGCTGGCCGACCAGGTCGCGGTCAATTACCGCAAGGCCGACATCGTGCCGCGCCAGCGCGCCATGCTCGATTTCGCGCTCAAGGTCTGCCAGGCCTCGCAGGAAGTCGGCGAAGCCGATTTCGCCGCGCTGCGCGAGCATGGCTTCAGCGACGAGGACGCCTGGGACATCGCCGCCATCACGGCGTTCTTCGGCCTGTCCAACCGCATGGCCAACACCATCGGCATGCGGCCGAACGACGAGTTCTACCTGATGGGGCGCGTGCCCAAGGCAAAATAGCGCGCTCGCCCGCTCACGCATTGCCGCAGGCCGCGCCCGGCGCGGTCCGCGGCTTCCGTTACCGCAAATCGCCAACTTTCCTCTGTCCTGCCCGACCGGCACGGCGTCTTCCATCTTGAATCCTGTCTCGCTCTTCTTCGCCCAGGCCTGCCTGGTGGTGGGCACGCCGTTCGTCCTGTGGCGCGGACTGCGCATCGGCAGCATCGTGCCGCTGGTCGCCATGCAGATCGTGGGCGGCATCCTGCTCGGGCCGTCGCTGCTGGGCGCGTTGTGGCCGCATGGCTGGCAGGCGCTGTTCGGCGCCGCGCAGCTGTCGGCGCTGTCGGGGCTGCAGTGGCTGGCGGTGGTGCTGTTCGCTTTCCTCTCGGGCCTGCACATCGGCGGCACCGGGCAGCCGGGCATGCGGCGCATCGCCACCGCGGCGGCGCTGGGCTGCGTGCTGGTGCCGTTCGCGCTGGGCACCGCGGCCGGCGCGTGGCTGGCGCATGCGGCGCCGGCGGTGGTGGGGCCGGCGGCATCGGCCTGGCAGTTTGCCTTTGCCGTGGGCGTGTCGATGGCGGTGACCGCGCTGCCGGTGCTGGGCGCCATCCTGCGCGAAATGAAGCTGTCGGACTCCGTGCCCGGCCAGCTGGCGCTGGGCTGCTCGGCCTTCAGCGACGCGGCGATCTGGCTGGTGCTGTCGGCCATCCTGGCCAGCGCGGGCCGCTCGTCTGCCGGCGATTTCCTGCGCCTGGCGTTGTGCGGCGCGCTCTATGTCGGCGCCATGCTGTGGCTGGTGCGGCCGGCCCTGGCGCGCGCGCTGCCGCGCCTGCAGGGCACCGACGCGCGCCTGGCGCTGGTGGCGGTGCTGATCTTCGGCTCGGCGCTGGTCTCCGAATCGATCGGGCTGCATTACATCCTGGGCGGCTTCCTGGCCGGCGTGGCGCTGCCGCGCGAAGCGGCGGCGGACCTGCGGCGCCAGCTCGAGCCGACCACGGTGGTGGTGCTGATGCCGTTCTTTTTCCTGATGACGGGGCTGCGCACCGACATCGCCGTCGGCGGGCACGAGACCTTGCTCGTGTTCGGGCTCGGCACGCTGGTGGCGGTCGCCGGCAAGGTCGCCGGCACGGCGCTGCCCGCGCGCCTGGCCGGCCTGCCGCGGCGCGAGGCGTGGATGCTGGGCGCGCTGGTGCAGACCAAGGGGCTGATGGAAGTGGTGGTGCTGGGCATCCTGTTCGAGGCCGGGCTGATCGGCCAGGCGGCGTTCTCGGGGCTGCTGCTGATGGCGCTGGCCACCACCGTGCTGGCCAAGCCGCTGACGCGCGCCGCGTCACGGCTGCGCGGCCCCGCCTGAGGCGGGCGCGCCGCGCGCTAGCGCACCTCCGCGCACGCGCCGCTGCGCGGGTCGAACAGGACCGGCCACGCCTGCTCGTAGATCCCCGGCGTGCAATGCTGCTCGCAATGGGCATGGGCCAGCGTCACGCGGCGCGGATCCTGCCACACCATCAGCGTGCAGCCGCTGTCGTCGCGCGCGCGCAGCTCGATGTGGGGCGTCTTGCGGGTCTGGCGGAATTCGGTCAGGTCGAAGTGGCACGAGCCGCGCCTGCCGACCCACAGGGTCCAGGTCAGGCTGCGCACGTCGTTGCTCGCCACGCGCATGTGCGCGTCTTCGCGGAAACCGTCGTCTTCGGTGCGCTGGCAGTTGCCGGCGATGTCGATATCGCGCGCCGGTATCGGCGTGGCGCGCTCGCGCGCGGCGCTGGCGGCCGCGGGACGCGGCTCGGGCGCGCGCGCGGCGGGCGGGGAGGGCGGCGGCAAAGTCACGGTACAGGCCGTCAACGCGGCGACCGACAGCCACGCAGGCAAGCGCGTGTTCTTCATGGCTACTCCTTGCGCCCGGTGCCCGCGCGGCCGCCAGGCTGGCCGCGCGCACCTCTACCTGTAGTTATAGAAGATGGCCAAAGGAAGGCGAGGGGAAAGCACCATGCCCGCGTGCGGCAGGCATCGGATGCCGCCTGCGGCCATGCCGATGCCGCACCGCGCAAAGAAAAACCCCGGGCCGGCGACGGCGCGGGGTTTTTGCAGGCTTGCGCTCACGCCGCGCCGCATTGGCCGATGCGGCGCGAGTGACTCGCTTACTTGGTGGTGGAGAAGTCCAGCGCGTTGCTCAGGTCGCCCATCGTCTTGGCCTTGTTGGCCACCAGCGCATCGTCGCGCTGCTTCAGGCCCGGCAGCGTCGGCAGGGCGAAGCGGTGCGTGATGAAGCGCAGGATGGAGGCCGTGTCGTACTGCGTATGGTCGACGAAGCCCTTCCTGGCGAACGGCGACACGATGATCGCCGGGATGCGCGTGCCCGGGCCCCACACGTCGCCCTTCGGCACCGTGGCGTGGTCGAAGAAGCCGCCGTTTTCGTCGTAGGTCACCACGATCAGCATGTTCTTCCACTGCGGGCTCTGCTTGAGCTGGCTGATCACGCTGGCGATGTGGGCGTCGCCGTCGGCCACGTTGGCATAGCCGGCGTGCTGGTTCAGGTTGCCCTGCGGCTTGTAGAACGTGACGGCGGGCAGCTTGCCGGCGGCGGCGTCCTGCAGGAACTGCGAGTCGAAGTCCTTCAGGTGCGCGCTGCGGTAGTCGGCATTGGCGACCGGGTCCAGCTTGGCGTAGAAGTTGAACGGCTGGTGGTGCGTCTGGAAGTTGGGCACGGCCTGGCCGTTGTTGATCAGCGTGCGGTCGGCCGTTACCTTGGCCCAGGCGCCGGCGTACCAGGCCCAGTTGACCCCGCGCGCGTCCAGCAGGTCGCCGATGGTGGTCTGCGTCTGCGGCGGCAGCGTGGTGGCCTTGGTCGGGTCGGCATAGGTAGCGTTGCCGCCGGCCGCCGGCGCGTTGCCGCTCGGCTGGTAGGCCGGCTGCATGGTGTTGACGGCGTAGTACATGCCCGTCTTGTCCTTCGGCGTCAGCGTGCTGTCGTTCTTGTAGGCGGCGGCGCCGCTCAGGACGCTGGCCGGTGCCGTGGGGCTCGGCGTGAGACGCACGAAATTGCCGTTGGCATCGGTGTCGATGGCGGAGATCGAGCCGCTGGCCGGCGAGGTGTCCGCGTTCGGGTATTGCGGCGCGCAGGCGCAGATCAGGTACTGGTGGTTCAGGAAGGAGCCGCCGAACGCGCCCATGTAGAAGTTGTCGGCCAGCGTGTAGTCCTGCGCCACCTTCCACAGGGCCATCTTGCTGCCGTCGTAGTAGCCCATGGTGATGCCGCCGGCGTCGGTGTAGGCCGCGAACTTGTCGTTCTTGCCGCCGTTGATCTGCATCTGGTTGTTGTAGAAGCGGTGCACCAGGTCGCGCGTGACGACGGTCTGGTCCACCACCGTGCCGGCGCCCTGCACGCCGGCCGGATCGTCGATGCGGAACGGCTTGTTGGCCCAGCCGACCGTGTTGGCCTGCGGCAGCGTGACGGCCTGGCCGCTGGCGGTAAAGCCGCCCCAGGTCGGCGGCAGCGAGGCCAGCGTGCTGTTGTCGAAGTCTTTCTGCGGCTCGATCTTGCCGTCCGAGGACGGGTTCACGCCGGGCACGCCGTTGGCGCCCGGGAACAGGCCGTACAGGTTGTCGAAGCCGCGGTTTTCCGCGTAGATCACCACCACGGTCTGGATGTTGTTGAGCGCCAGGCGCTTGGTCACGCCGTCGCCGATGGCCTTGCCAACATCGCCGCCGCTGGCCACGGCATCGGCGATCAGGTCGATGGCCTGGTCGATCTCGGCCTGCAGCGCGGTCTTGACCTTGCTGTCGGTTTCCTTGTTGTGGTCTTCCAGCAGCTTGTCCACGGCCACGCCGAGGCGGGTCGCCAGTTGCGTCTTGGCCGCGTTGAGGTCGCCGCCGTTGCCGTCCATGATGACGGCCAGCTCGGTCGAGATGGCGCTGATCACGCCATTGGCCGCCGCCGGTGCGCGGAAGATCAGCGGGCGGGTCACCGCGTTGTGCGCGCTGCCGTCGTTGCGGAAGGCGTCGGTGCCGATCTCTGCCACCACGGCGCCGGTGCCGGTGAGCGTGTAGGCGCCCTGCTGGTTGGTGAAGGTATTGGCTTCGCCGGTGTCGCACTTGCCGTTGCCGTTGGCGTCGAGGCAGACCTTGGCGTGCTCGAAGTAGCTGCCGGTCACGACACCGGACGTGGTGGCGGCGGCGGGCGAGGCCGGGGCCGGGCTGCCGGAGTCGCTGCCGCCGCAGGCGGTCATGGCTGCGGCGGCGAGGGCCGCCAGCGGAAAGAGTCGGAATGCGCGACGCATGGTTTTTCCTCTTCTATGCGTAAGGGGACGACAAAACATGAGGGGACGACAAAAGATGGCTGTCAGGGTGGGGCGCTATTGTTCTGAGGCAGGAGTCTGTGCCCGGTCCGTGTCAAATTGATGATGGTGACGACGGTGAGTGGAACTTTGTGCGCCGGCGGCGGTCGCCGCCGCGTGAGTCGGTTTGGTGACTGACACGCGGCTGTCATCGAGGCGCGCTAGGGTGGCAAGCCTGCCGGACGCGGGTCCCGGACCATGCCGCCGCGCCCCGCATCCACCCGACTTTGCGTTTCGCCTTCTCATGATGCTGCCGCCCTTGCTGCTGAATATCTCGTCGCCTTCGCTGCAGGCGTGGATACGCATCGCGGGCACTGGCGCGCTGGCGCTGGCGATGGCATTGCTGGGCGCGTGCGGCCGCCAGGATGCGCCCGCGGCAGTGACGCCGGCCGCGGCCAGCGCGCCGGTGGCCGCCGGCGCACCGCCCGCCGCGGCCCCCGCTGCGGCCAAGGCCCCCAAGCCGTTCTACGCGATGATGGCCGAGCGCCATCCGTCGATCCCGGCGCTCAATGCGCTCGGCAAGTCACTGTTCTTCGATCCGTCGCTGTCGGCGTCGGGCCAGCAGGCCTGCGCGAGCTGCCACAGCCCGGCGCATGCCTACGGGCCGCCCAACGATCTCTCCGTGCAGCTGGGCGGCGCCGACATGCGGACCCCGGGCACGCGTGCCGCGCCGTCGCTGCGCTATGTGCAGAACGTGCCGCCATTCGCCGAGCACTTCCACGAGAACGACGGCGACGACTCGGTCGACCAGGGGCCGACCGGCGGCCACAACTGGGACGGCCGCGCCTCGTCCGCGCACGAGCAGGCCGGCGCGCCGCTGCTGTCCGCGCACGAGATGGCCAACGGCACGCCGGCGGCGGTGGTGGCGCGCATCCGCTCCGGCCCGCATGCCGAGGCCTTCCGCCAGGTGTTCGGCAAGGACATCCTGGACGAACAGGACACCGCTTACCAGGCCATCGTGATGGCGCTCGAGGTGTTCCAGGAAACGCCCGCCGAGTTCTACCCGTACACCAGCAAGTACGATGCCGTGCTGCGCGGCCAGGCGACGCTGACCCCGCAGGAAACGCGCGGGCTGCGCGTGTTCAACGACCCGGACAAAGGCAATTGCGCCGCCTGCCACCCGGGCAGCATCCGCGAAGGCGCATTCCCCGCGTTTACCGATTTCGGCTTCATCGCGCTCGGCGTGCCGCGCAACCGCAAGCTCGCCGCCAACGCGGACCCCGGCTTCCACGACATGGGCCTGTGCGGCCCCGACCGTACCGACCTCAAGGACCGCGGCGAGTACTGCGGGCTGTTCCGCACGCCCTCGCTACGCAACGTGGCGCTGCGCCGCACGTTTTTCCACAACGGCATCTTCCATTCGCTGGACGAGGTCCTGCATTTCTACGCGCAGCGCGACACGAACCCGGACCAGTGGTATCCGCACAAGCGCGGCGGCGCCGTCGACAAGTTCGACGACCTGCCCGCGCAGTACCACGGCAACGTCAACATGGAAGCCCCGTTCGGCGGCAAGGCCGGCGGCAAGCCGGCCATGACGGACGCCGAGATCCGCGACGTGATCGCGTTCCTGAAGACGTTGACGGATGGCTACACGGTGCCGGCGCAGGCACCGGCAAAGGTGGCGGCGGCGCATTGAGGCGGCGCGCGGGAATCGGTGGCGATGGCCGCCGTCCGCATTGCGCGGTACGGCGGCCAATCCGCCGGTCATGCGCCGGTCATGCGCCGGTCATCCGGCAAATAAACCGGCAAATAAACCGGCGAATCATCGGCTGGCGGTCAGTGGCCGATGAGGGACTGGAGTACCACGCCGGTGGCTACGCCGATGAGGAAGTAGTCGCCGCCCACGCCGACCCACTGGTAGCCGCGCGGCGGCGCGGACAGGCGGTGCTCGCGCCAGTTGTCGACGACATACTGGCGGTCGCGGTATTCCATGGGAATCCGCTCGCCCTTGTGCCAGCCGCCCGGCGGCGGATGGTATCCCTCGGGCCCGTGGCCGCGATCCGGCCCGCGGCCATGCTCGGGTCCGTGGCCGTGGCCATGATCGTATCTGCCGGGAGGCGGGCCCCGGTGGTCGTCATGGCCCTGGGCGAACCCGGCCACCGACGTCATCGCGAAAGCGGCCAGCAGCAAGCTGGAGACCACCCTGGTCTTTTTCATCTTTACGTTCTCCGAACAGCCCTGTTCATGAAGGGCCTCCGGGGCAGTCTAGCGTGGATCATCCGTCGCAACTGTTACGAATTCTTCCATGCAGCTGCGCTGCTCACATCAGGATGATGTCGTACTGCTCCTGGTGGAACGTCGATTCCACCTGCAGCGAGATCGGCTTGCCGATGAAATCGCCGAGCATGGCCAGGTGCTGGCTTTCTTCCTCGAGGAACAGGTCGATCACGTGCTGCGAGCCGAGGATGCGGAATTCGCGCGGGTTGAACTGGCGCGACTCGCGCATGATCTCGCGCAGGATGTCGTAGCACACCGTGCGCGGCGTCTTGACCTGGCCCTTGCCCTGGCACACCGGGCACTGCTCGCACAGCACGTGCGCCAGCGATTCGCGGGTGCGCTTGCGGGTCATCTCGACCAGGCCGAGCTGGGAGAAGCTGTTGACGGTGATGCGGGTGCGGTCGCGCGCGAGCGCGCGCTTGAGCTCGGACAGCACGGCGTCGCGATGCTCGGCGTTCTCCATGTCGATGAAATCGATGATGATGATCCCGCCCAGGTTGCGCAGCCGCAGCTGGCGCGCGATGGTGTGCGCCGCTTCCAGGTTGGTCTTGAAGATGGTGTCGTCGAAATTGCGCGCGCCGACGTAGCCCCCGGTGTTGACGTCGATGGTGGTCATGGCCTCCGTCTGGTCGATCATCAGGTAGCCGCCGGACTTGAGGTCGACGCGGCGCGACAGCGCCTTCTCGATTTCCGCGTCGATGTTGAACAGGTCGAAGACGGGGCGCTCGCCGGTGTAGTGCGACAGGCGCGACAGCACCGCGGGGGTGTATTCCTGGGCGAACTCCACCAGCTTCTGGTAGTTCTCGCGCGAGTCCACCTGGATCGCGTTGGTGGCGTCGCTGACGAAGTCGCGCAGCACGCGCTGGGCCAGGTTCAGGTCCTGGTAGAGCAGGCTGGGCGCGGGCAGGCTGGTGGCGTTCTGGCGGATCGAGGCCCAGATCTTGCGCAGGTAGGCGATGTCGTTGCCGAGCTCTTCGTTGCTCGATTCCTCGGCGATGGTGCGCACGATGAAGCCGCCGCGCTCGTCGGCCGGCACCAGGCTCTGCACGCGCGCGCGCAGGGCTTCGCGGTCGATCTCGCCTTCGATGCGCTGGGAGATGCCGATGTGCGGGTCCTGCGGCAGGTAGACCAGCGTGCGCCCGGCGATGCTGACCTGTGTCGACAGGCGCGCGCCCTTGGTGCCGATCGGGTCCTTGATCACCTGCACCATCAGCGCCTGGCCTTCGTAGAGGGTCTTCTCGATCGCCAGCGGCGCGGCGTTGCCGTTCTTCTCGGGGTCGCGCGGGTGCCAGATGTCGGCGACGTGGAGGAAGGCCGCGCGCTCGAGGCCGATGTCGATGAAGGCGGACTGCATGCCGGGCAGCACGCGCACGACCTTGCCCAGGTAGATGTTGCCGACCAGCCCGCGCGAAAGCGTGCGCTCGACATGGAGTTCCTGCACGGCGGCCTGCTGCACGATGGCCACGCGTGTTTCCTGCGGTGTGATGTTGACGAGGATGTCTTCAGTCATATTGGATGAAACTCGTCGCCGGCTGACCGGCCAGGTGGTTGTCCGCACGATGCCGCCACGTGTTGCGGGGGGCGATGCCATGGCCGTGCACGCCATGGGGCTGTCGACGATCGATGAGCGCCGGTCGGGGACCGGCGTTTCGGCGGGCTCTCAGAACCGCAGCCGGGCCTGTCTGAGCAGCGCGGCCGTCTCGAACAGAGGCAAGCCCATGATACCCGAATAGCTGCCCGCGATTCGGGCCACGAACTCCGCCGCGCGGCCCTGGATGCCGTACGCGCCGGCCTTGCCGGCCGGCTCGCCGCTGGCCACGTAGGCAGCGATCTCGGCCTGGCTCATGGCGCGGAAGGTGACGTCGGAGACGGACAGCGCATGGCGCAGGCCGAGCGTGGAGACCACCGTCACCGCGGTCAGCACGCGGTGGGTCTGGCCGGACAGCGCCGCGAGCATGCGCGCGGCGTCGGCGTCGCCGGCCGGCTTGCCGAGGATCTCGCCGCCCAGGCAGACCGTGGTGTCGGAGGTCAGGATGGGCGCGTCGGGCAGGGCGCGCCGTTCGCGGCGGCGTAGCGCGGCTTCGGCCTTGAGCGCGCACACGCGCTGCACGTAGTCGTCCGGGCTTTCGCCGGGCAATACCGCTTCGAGCGCTTCGGCGTCTTCATCGTCGCCGGCCAGCAGCAGTTCGTAGGCAACCCCGAGCTGGATCAGCAATTCGCGCCGGCGCGGGCTCTGGGAGGCAAGGTAGAGAAAGGGATGGGTCACGGCAGTCGGGGAGTCCTGGTAGGAGAAGATCCGGCAGGCGCCATGCGCCGCTTGGGCCGCATTGTACCCTTCTGCTGCATCGCCGCAGGCGCGGCCCGGGGGGGCGGGGCGCGGGACCGGCGCGGGGTCAGGCGCGGTGATACGGATGGTTCTGCGTGACCGACCACGCGCGGTACAGCTGCTCGGCCAGCAGCACGCGCACCATGCCGTGCGGCAGGGTCAGGCTGGACAGCCGCAGCAGGGTCTGCGCGCGGGCCTTGAGGGCGGGGTCGAGGCCGTCGGCGCCGCCGATCAGGAAGGCCACGTCGCCGCGTTCGCGCTGCCAGTCGGTCAACTGGCCGGCGAGCTGCACCGTGGTGAGGTCGCGGCCGCGCTCGTCCAGCGCCACGATGCGGCATTGCCGCGGCAGCGCCGCCTCGATGCGGGCCGCCTCGCGCTGCATCACGGTGGCGGCGTTATTGCTGGAGGAGCGCGCCTCGGGCTTGATCTCGCGCAGCTCGATGCGCAGCTCCGGCGGCATGCGCTTGGCGTACTCGGCGAAGCCGGTCTCGATCCAGCCGGGCATCTTGTGGCCGACGGCCACGATCAGCAACTGCATGGCGGGATGGGGCCGCGCGGGCTCAGGCCGGGCGGGTGGTGCGCTTGCGCGCGGCCGGCGCCTTGGCGGCGGCGGTCTTGCCAGCGGTCCTGGCGGGCGCCTTGGCCGCGGTCTTGGTGGCGGTCTTGCGTGCCGTGCCGGTGCCGGTGCCGGCGGCGCTCTTGCGCGGCGCGGCGGACTTGGCCGGTGCCTTGCGCGCCGGGGCCGAGCCCAGGCTGCTGGTCAGGCGTTTCTTGACGGCCGGCGCGCGGTTGACGGCGATGGCGTCGGCGTCGGTGTCTTCATGGCCAAGCGGCGGCGAGGGCTCTTTCATGCCTTCGGGCAGGCGTGCCAGCGCCGGGCGCAGGTTGCTGGCGCGGCGCACCGTGCGGACCACCGGCGCATCGTCGTCCTCGTCTTCGTCGATCGGCTCGCTGGCCTTGGCAAGGCCCTTCCTGGCGGCCAGCTTCAGGCGCACCGGCTTGTCGCCCCAGATTTCCTCGAGGTTGTAGTACATGCGCAGCTGCGGCTGCATGATGTGGACCACCGCGTCGCCGCAGTCGACCAGCACCCATTCGCCCGTTTCCAGCCCTTCCACCGCCACGATGTGGCCGCCCGCGCCCTTGACGGTATCGCGCACCGAGGCGGCCAGCGCCTTGGTCTGGCGGTTCGAGGTCCCGCTGGCGATCACCACCCGGTCGAACAGCTCGGTCAGGTGGGTGGTGTCGTACACCTTGATGTCCTGCGCCTTGACATCTTCGAGGCCGTCGACGATGGCGCGTTGCAGTTTGCGAATATCCATGGTGTTCTTGTTCAGCTGAGATCGGTTTGTGGGCGGGCCGGGTCGGGCAGATCCGACGGGGCAGGCCGGTAAAGGCCGCGGCTCGCGATGTAGTGTGCCACGCCGGGCGGCAGTTGGTCATCTGCCGGCTGTCCGGCGGCCAGGCGTTGGCGAAGGGCGGTGGAGGAGAGGTCGACGGCGAGCGTCTGGTCGATCCACATGTGGCCGGAGGGCGTGGATTGTATCAGGTGGGTGGACCCGCGGCGCGCGGCGAGCTCTTCGCGCACCGGACCGTCCAGTTCCGAGAGGTCGAAACCCGGGCGCGTGGCCACGCACAGGTGCACGTCGGCGAACAGGTCCTGCCAGCCATGCCAGGTGTGCAGGCGCAGCAGCTGGTCGGCGCCCATCAGCCACGCCAGCGAGGCGTGCGGGCCGTAGCGCTGGCGCAGTTCGTGCACGGTGTCGACGGTGTAGCTGGGACCGGCGCGGTCCACTTCCATGCGGCTGGCGTGCACGTGCGCGCGGGTGTCGGACAGCGCCGCCGCGGCCAGCCCGGTCATGGCGAGGCGGTCGGCGGCGGGCGTGACGTCATCGCCTTTCTGCCAGGACTGGCCGGTCGGGATCCACACCAGTTCGTCCAGTTCGAGCCGCTCGATGCAAAGCCGGGCGAGCGCGACGTGGCCGCTGTGCGGCGGGTCGAAGGTGCCGCCCAGGATGCCGAGGCGGTAGGGGCGCTGGCCGTCGCCGGCGGTGCCTGATCGTGTCTTGTCGTATTCCATACGCTCGCCGTCAGGCCCAGTCGCGCACGGGCAGGAAGTCGGTGTACAGCGCCGCTTCGGCGCTGCCCGGCTCGGGCTGCCAGTCGTAGCGCCAGCTGGCCTGCGGCGGCATCGACATCAGGATGGATTCGCTGCGCCCGCCCGACTGCAGGCCGAAATGCGTGCCGCGGTCGAACACGAGGTTGAACTCGACGTAGCGCCCGCGCCGGTAGGCCTGGAACCCGCGCTCGCGCTCGCCGTAGGCCATGTCCTTGCGCGCCCGCAGGATGGGCAGGTAGGCATCGAGGAAGGCGTCGCCGACCGATTGCGTCATGGCGAAGCTGCGCTCGAAGCCGAGCGCGGAGAAATCGTCGAAGAAGATGCCGCCGATGCCGCGCGCCTCGCCGCGGTGCTTGAGGAAGAAATACTCGTCGCACCATTGCTTGAAGCGCGGGTAGAGGTCCGCGCCGTAGGGCGCCAGCGCGTCGCGGCAGGTGCGGTGGAAGTGCGCGCAGTCGCCGGCGTCGCCGTAGTACGGCGTCAGGTCCATGCCGCCGCCGAACCACCACACCGGCTCGGCGCTTTCCTTCACCGCCAGCAGGCAGCGCACGTTCATGTGCACGGTGGGCACGTACGGATTGCGCGGATGGAACACCAGCGACACGCCCAGCGCCTCGAAGCCGCGCCCGGCCAGCTCCGGCCGGCTGGCCGTGGCCGAGGGCGGCAGCGCGTCGCCGCGCACGTGCGAAAAGCCCACGCCGGCGCGCTCCATCACGGCGCCGCCTTCCAGGATGCGCGTGCGCCCGCTGCCGCGCAGGCGCTCGGTGGGCGGCTTCTCCCAGGCATCGGTGGCGAACGCCTGCCCGTCGATGGCGGCGACGGCGTCGGTGATACGGTCTTGCAGACCGAGCAGATAGGCACGGACTGCCTGGGAATCGATCATGGTGTGCGGGCGGATGGGCCGGTGCGGCGACGGCCGGGCAGGTGGTTCGCCTGTCCGGCCGTCATGGCGGTGTCATGATTGTACTGGCTGGCGCCGGGAACGCCGGGAAAAGGGGCTTTGCGGAGGCTTGGGGGACTTTGCGGTGCCTGGCGCCCGGCATGCCGAAATGCCGAGGCCCCGGCCCGACGTCCCGTCAAAGGCGGAGACATCGCGGCGGGCACCGCAGTGCCCGCCATGCGCCGCGCAGCAGATTTGTCCGCCTTTAACGCTTGATGGCGCGGTAGCCGATGTCGGTCCGGTACTGCATGCCGTCGAAATGGATCTGCTCGACCGCGGCGTAGGCCGCGCGCTGCGCCGCCTTGACCGTGTCGGCCAGCCCCACCACGCACAGCACGCGCCCGCCGGTGACCTGCAGCACGCCGTCCTTGAGCGCGGTGCCGGCATGGAAGGTCACGCTGTCCTCGGCCTCGGGCGGGATGCCGGTGATGACGTCGCCCTTGCGCGGCGCGTCGGGGTAGCCGTGCGCGGCCATCACCACGCCCAGCGCGGTGCGGCGGTCCCAGTCCAGCTCGATCTCGTCGAGGCGGCCGGAAACCGCGTGCTCCATCACGTCCACCAGGTCGGTCTTCAGGCGCGCCAGGATCGGCTGGGTTTCCGGGTCGCCCATGCGGCAGTTGAATTCCAGCGTCTTGAGGTTGCCGTCGGCATCGATCATCAGGCCGGCGTAGAGGAAGCCGGTGTAGACGATGCCGTCCTTCTCCATGCCGCGCACGGTCGGCAGGATGATCTCGCGCAGCGCGCGCGCATGCAGCGCGGGCGTGACCACCGGGGCCGGCGAGTACGCGCCCATGCCGCCGGTGTTGGGGCCGGCATCGTGGTCGAGCAGGCGCTTGTGGTCCTGGCTGGTGGCCAGCGCCAGCACGTTCTTGCCGTCCACCAGCACGATGAAGCTGGCTTCCTCGCCGGCCAGGAACTGCTCGATGACCACGCGCGCGCCGGCGTCGCCGAGGCGGTTGTCGGCCAGCATCATGTCGACCGCGGCGTGCGCTTCGGCCAGCGTGGTGGCGACCACCACGCCCTTGCCGGCGGCCAGGCCGTCGGCCTT
The DNA here is from genome assembly GCF_049059565.2 of Cupriavidus sp. 30B13. Lineage (NCBI taxonomy): Bacteria > Pseudomonadati > Pseudomonadota > Betaproteobacteria > Burkholderiales > Burkholderiaceae > Cupriavidus > Cupriavidus sp. 30B13. The sequence continues at coordinate 1,275,788 of NZ_CP188223.1, forward strand.
GATGACGATCGGCGCGCCCTGCGCGTCGATGTAGGCGTGCGCGGCGGCGGCGTCGTTGAAGGTCTGGTACGCGGCGGTCGGGATGCCGTGGCGCTGCATGAAGGCCTTGGCGAAGTCCTTGGACGACTCCAGCTGCGCGGCGGCCTGCGTGGGCCCGAAGATGCGCAGGCCCTTGGCGCGGAAGATGTCGACGATGCCGGCCGCCAGCGGCGCCTCGGGGCCGACCACGGTGAAGCTCACGCCCTCGCGCTCGGCAAACGCGGCCAGCACTTCCGGATCGGTCAGCGGCACGTTCTGCAGACGCTTGTCGAGCGCGGTGCCGCCGTTGCCCGGCGCCACGTACACCACCTGTACCTTGGGCGACTGGGCCAGTTTCCAGGCCAGCGCGTGTTCACGACCGCCCGAGCCGACAACCAATACTTTCATGATCCACTGCCAGAAAAAATTCGCATGCGAAAAAGCGGCAGCGATGGTCCGCCAAGAACCGTGCTGCCGCCGTGTGACGAGCCCCCCTGCCGGGCGCCCGCTTATTCCTCGATCACCGCGTTGGTGAACACTTCCTGCACGTCGTCCAGGTTTTCCAGGACGTCGAGCAGCTTCTGCATCTTGACGGCATCGTCGCCGGTGAAGCTGACTTCGTTCTGCGGCTTCATGGTGACGTCCGCCAGCTCGGCCTTGAAGCCCGCGGCTTCCAGCGCGGCCTTGACCGTGCCGAAATCGTTGGGCGGGCACAGCACCTCGATCGAGCCGTCCTCGTTGGTGACCACGTCGTCGGCGCCGGCTTCCAGCGCGGCTTCCATCAGCTTGTCCTCGGGCGTGCCGGGGGCGAACAGGAACTGGCCGCAGTGGGTGAACATGAAGGCCACCGAGCCTTCCGTGCCCATGTTGCCGCCGTGCTTGGAGAACGCATGGCGCACTTCGGCCACGGTGCGGGTACGGTTGTCGGTCAGGCAGTCGACGATGATCGCGGCGCCGGCCAGGCCGTAGCCCTCGTAGCGGATTTCTTCGTAGTTCACGCCTTCCAGGCCGCCCACGCCGCGCTGGATGGCGCGCTGGATATTGTCCTTGGGCATGTTCGCGTCCATCGCCTTGTCCATCGACAGGCGCAGGCGCGGGTTGGAGTCGGGGTCGCCGCCGCCGAGCTTGGCGGCCACGGTGATTTCCTTGATCAGGCGGGTCCAGACTTTGCCGCGCTTGGCGTCAGCGGCGGCTTTCTTGTGTTTGATATTGGCCCATTTTGAGTGACCGGCCATGATTCTCTCCGAAGCGGAACTACGTATTGATGCGCGCGCCTTGGCCGGCGCGCGCCGCCCGCGCCGGGCGGGCCAGGGCGGCCCGGCGGCGCCGGCGGAAGGTGTCGTGTGTCTGTGAGCCGGCCCGGGGGCTGGCTATAATCAGCCCAGCATTTTATCACGCGGCCCTGCCGCCGCCGGCCCCGATGGCGGGAACCGCCGGGCGGGCGGGGACGACCAGCGGCGGCGCCGGGGCGCCGCCCGCCAACCAGAGAAACCATGGCCGATCCCATCCTCATTGCCAAGAACGCCGAACTCGAACTCGCCCTGCTGCCCGAGATGGGCAACCGGCACGGGCTGATCACCGGCGCCACCGGCACCGGCAAGACCGTGACGCTGCAAAGCCTGGCGCAGGGATTCTCGCGGCTCGGCGTGCCGGTGTTCCTGGCCGACGTCAAAGGTGACCTGACCGGCATCTCCCAGCCGGGCAAGCTGTCCGACAAGCTCAAGGCGCGCCTGGGCGACCTGGGCCTGCCCGAGCCGGTCTGGGGCGGCTGCCCCACCACGCTGTGGGACGTGTTCGGGCAGAAGGGCCACCCGGTGCGGGCCACGGTCTCGCACATGGGGCCGCTGCTGCTGTCGCGCATGCTGGAGCTCAACGACACCCAGCAGGGCGTGCTCAACCTGGTGTTCCGCATCGCCGACGCCAACGGTCTGCTGCTGCTCGACGCCAAGGACCTGCGCGCCATGCTGCAGTACGTGGGCGACAACGCGAGCCAGTTCACCACCGAGTACGGCAATATCTCCACGGCTTCGGTCGGCGCCATCCAGCGCGGCCTGATGGCGCTCGAGTCGCAGGGCGCGGACGTCTTCTTCGGCGAGCCCATGCTCAACCTGGACGACTTCATCCAGACCGAGAACGGGCAGGGCGTGGTCAACATCCTGGCCGCCGACAAGCTGCTCAACTCGCCCAAGCTCTACGCCACCTTCCTGCTGTGGCTGCTGTCCGAGCTGTTCGAGAAGCTGCCCGAGGCCGGCGACCTCGACAAGCCCAAGCTGGTGTTCTTCTTCGACGAAGCCCACCTGCTGTTCAACGACGCGCCCAAGGCGCTGCTCGACAAGATCGAGCAGGTGGTGCGGCTGATCCGCTCCAAGGGCGTGGGCGTGTACTTCGTCACGCAGAACCCGGTGGACATTCCCGACACGGTGCTCGGCCAGCTGGGCAACCGCGTGCAGCACGCGCTGCGCGCGTTCACCCCGCGCGACCAGAAGGCGGTCAAGGTGGCGGCCACCACCATGCGCGCCAATCCCGCGCTGGACCTGGAAAAGGTGATCGGCGAACTCGGCGTGGGCGAGGCGCTAGTGTCGCTGCTCGACGCCAAGGGCATTCCCGGCATCACCCAGCGCGCCTGGGTGATGGCCCCCGGCAGCCGCATCGGCCCGGTCACCGACGACGAGCGCAAGCAGTTGCTGGCCGCCTCGCTGGTGGCCGGCACCTACGAGCAGGCGATCGACCGCGAATCGGCCTACGAGAAGCTCAAGGGCCGCGCGGCGGGAACGGGCGCGGCACCGGCGGGCAATGGCACGCCCGCGCCCGCCGGCGCGCCGGATGCGGGCCAGGGCGCGCCGGCGCAGGGCGGCGGCTGGCTGGACCAGGCCGGCGAGATCTTCGGCGGGCTGACCAAGGGCACCGGCAAGAGCGGGCGCGGCGACTCGATCCTGGAATCGATGGCCAAGTCGGCCGCGCGCACGGTGGGTTCGCAGGTCGGCCGCGAGCTGATCCGCGGCGTGCTGGGCAGCCTGCTGGGCGGGAGCAAGAAGAAATAGGCGGGCCGGCGCGGGCGCGGCCGGTCCCGCTCAGCGCTTTTGCGCTGCCTCGGCATCCTCGCGCATCTTGCGCAGGAACAGGCGGGTGAAGAACCACCCCATGCCGATGATGAAGGCGATCACGCCCAGGCTCATCAGCCCGGTGCCGGTGGTGAACAGGATCTTGAAGGCTTCCATCTGGGTCTCCCTGGTCTGGCGCGGCACATCGGTCGATGTGCCGCGCCCAGTCTAGGCAGACCCGCCGCCGCGCGGATTGAGGCGGATCAAGGCGGGTGCAGACAGCGCCGCCCGGCGTTCCCGGGCCGCCCCGCGCGCGCTCAGTTCTTGGTGCCGAACAGGCGGTCGCCGGCGTCGCCCAGGCCGGGCACGATATAGGCGTGCGAATCCAGGTGGCTGTCCAGCGAGGCCACGAACAGCCTCACGTCCGGGTGCGCCTTCTGGAACACCTCCACGCCTTCCGGCGCCGCCACCAGCGCGACGAAGGTGATGGCCTCGTCCTTGACGCCGCGGCGCTTGAGCACGTCGACCGCGTGCGCGGCCGAATAGCCGGTCGCCACCATCGGGTCGCACAGGATGAAGCTGCGGTCTTCCACGTCGGGCAGGCGCACCAGGTATTCCACCGGGCGGTGCTGGTCGTCGCGGTACACGCCGATATGGCCGATGCGCGCCGACGGGATCAGCTCGACCAGGCCGTCGCTCATGCCCACGCCGGCGCGCAGCACCGGCACGATGGTCAGCTTCTTGCCGGCGATCACGGGCGCGTCGAGCTCGACCAGCGGCGTCTCGATGCGGCGTGTGGTGAGCGGCAGGCTGCGCGTGATCTCATAGCCCATCAGCAGCGTGATCTCGCGCAGCAGCTCGCGGAACGTGCGCGTGGAGGTTTCCTTGTCGCGCATGTGGGACAGCTTGTGCTGGATCAGCGGGTGATCGAGGATGTACAGGTTGGGAAAGCGGGGATCTTGCTTCATGGCGGTGAGCGGCTGAAAGGGCGCGCAGAGTACGCGCGGGTGTGCGCAGGAGTGCGGGAGGGGCGCGAGGCCCGGTGCAGCCGGATTGTAATGGATGCCGGGCCGCGCGCCGCCCCCGGCGCGGCGCGCGGCTCCCGGCGCTGCCTCAGTCCAGCGAGATGTTGGCGCTCCTGGCCACCTTGCCGAACTTCTCGTACTCGGACATGGTCAGCGACTGCAGCTCGGCCGCGCTGGAGCCCTTCGGGTTGAAGCCGGCCTGCACCAGCTTGTCCTTGACGTCGGCATTGCCCAGCGCCTCGACCAGCGCGGCGTTGAGCGCGTGCACCACCGGGGCCGGCATGCCGGCCGGGCCGTACACGCCGAACCACGGCTCCACGGCGTAGCCGGCCAGGCCGGCCTCGGCCAGCGTTGGCACGTTGGGCAGCGACGGCGAGCGGTTCTTGCCCGCCACCGCCAGCGCGCGCAGCTTGCCGGCCTGGATATGCGGCAGCGACGCCGGCAGGTTGTCGAACATCACCTGCACGTGGCCGCCCAGCATGTCGTTGATGGCCGGGCTGCTGCCCTTGTACGGCACATGAACCAGGCCGGTCTGGGTCATCTGCGAGAACATCGCGCCGGCCAGGTGCATCGAGGTGCCGGCGCCCGCGGTGGCGTAGGTCAGGCCCGGATGGGCCTTGGCGTAGCTGACCAGCTCGGCCACCGTCTTCACCGGCAGGTCGTTGCTGACTTCCAGCACGATGGTGGAGGTGCCCAGCAGGCTGACCGCGGTGAAGTCCTTGCGCGGATCGAACGGCACGTGCTTGTAGATATGCGGGTTGAGCGCATTGGTGGAGATGGCGCCGAAGCCGATGGTGTAGCCGTCGGGCGCGGCCTTGGCCACCGCTTCCATGCCGATGTTGCCGCCGGCGCCCGGGCGGTTTTCCACCACCACCGGCTGGCCCAGCTTCTCGGCGATCTTCTGGCCGACCGTGCGCGCCACCAGGTCGGTGGTGCCGCCGGCCGCGTACGGCACGACGAAGCGGATCGGCTTGGCCGGGTACTCGCCGGCCGCCCGGGCGGCGCCGGGCAGGCCGCCGGCCAGCGCGGCGGCGATGGCGGCCGCGATCAGCAGGCGCCTGCCGGGCGCCGGCGTGCGGGCGGCGCCGGACGAAACGGCGCCGGACGAAACGGAAAGAGGGAAGGGTGCTGCCGTCATATGTGCTCCTGGTTTTTCTTATGCGGTACGCGCGAGAGGGCGCCGACCGGCGAGCTTACGGCAGTTTGGCCAAGGCTGCCAGCGCCGCCTCGGCCGTGCCGCCGCCCGTGCCGCCGGCCTGCCCGCCGCGGCAGGACGGCGTCCGCTGCACCTGCCTCTTTTCGCATACAATGGCTCGCGTCTTGCCCGAGCCGCCTCCGGCGGCGCGCGGCGTGTCCCATCCAGTCCGCCCCCCGTGCCCGCATCCCCACTTTCCAGCACCGCAGTTCCCGCCCGGCCGGCTTCGCAGCGCGCCGGCCTCGCCGTGGCCGCCATCGGCGCCGTCCTGTTCTCCGGCAAGGCCATCGTCGCCAAGCTGATGTACCGCTACGACGTCGACGCGGTCATGGTCATCACCCTGCGCATGCTGTTCGCCGTGCCGCTGTTCATGGCGATCGGCTGGTGGCAGTCGCGCCGCCTGCCGGCGCTGTCCTGGGCCGACCGCGGCCGCATCGTCTTCCTCGGCTTCATCGGCTACTACCTGTCGAGCTTCCTCGACTTCCTCGGCCTGCAGTACATCACCGCCGGGCTGGAGCGGCTGATCCTGTTCCTCACGCCGTCGTTCGTGCTGCTGACCAGCGCCGTGGTGTTCAAGCGCAGCATCGCTCCCAGGCAATGGCTGTCGCTGCTGCTGGCGTATATGGGCATCGTGCTGGTTTTCGCGCATGATCTGGACGTGAGCGGCAGCCAGGTCTGGCTGGGCGCGGCGCTGGTGCTGGGCAGCGCGCTGACCTACGGGGTCTACCTGATCCTGTCCGGCGAGCTGGTGCAGCGCATCGGCTCGCTGCGGCTGGTGGCGTATGCGATGTGCGTGTCCACGGCCTGCTGCGTGGTGCAATACCTGGTGCTGCGGCGCCCGCTGGCGGAACTGCTGCAGCCGGCGCCGGTGATGTGGCTGTCGCTGGTCAACTCGGTGCTGTGCACGGTGATGCCGGTGTCGCTGACGATGATCGCGGTGGCGCGCATCGGCGCGCCGATGGCGTCGCAGGCCGGCATGCTCGGCCCGGTGTCCACGCTGTTCCTCGGCTTCTGGCTGCTGGGCGAGCCGATCACCGGCGTGCAGCTGGCCGGCAGCGCGCTGGTCATGGGCGGGATATATTTGCTGTCGGCGCGCCGGCGCGAGCCGGGGCCGGCACGATAGAACACGGAAACGAACGCAGGGCCAACAAGAGAGGCGGGCGGCCGCCTCGATGACACAAAGGAGTCGATGAGATGGATCTAGGATTGCGCGGCAAGCATGCGCTGGTGTGCGGCGCCAGCAAGGGCCTCGGTTTCGCCTGCGCGGACGCGCTGGCCGCCGAAGGCGTGGACGTGGTGATCGTGGCGCGCGGCGCCGAGGCGCTGGAGAAGGCGGCGGCGGACCTGCGCGCGCGCCACGGCCGGCGCGTGGTCGCGGTGGCCACCGACATCACCACCCCCGAAGGGCGCAAGCTGGCGCTGGATGCCGTCGCCAAGCTCGGCGACCTGGACATCCTCGTCAACAACGCCGGCGGCCCGCCCCCGGGCAACTTCCGCGACTGGGACCGCGATGCGTGGCTGGCCGCCATCGACGCCAACATGCTGACCCCGATCGAGCTGATCAAGGCCACCGTGGACGGCATGATCGCGCGCAAGTGGGGCCGCATCGTCAATATCACCAGCGGCGCGGTCAAGGCGCCGATCGACGTGCTCGGCCTGTCCAACGGCGCGCGCTCCGGCCTGACCGGCTTCGTGGCCGGCCTGGCGCGCGAGGTGGCGCAGCATGGCGTGACCGTCAACAACCTGCTGCCGGGGCCGTTCAACACCGACCGCCTGTTCAAGACCATGGAAGGCGGCGCCAAGAAGGCCGGCCTGACGGTGGAGGAAGTGGCCGAGCGCCGCGCCGCGCAGAACCCGACCCGCCGCTTCGGCGAGCCGGCCGAGTTCGGCGCCACCTGCGCCTTCCTGTGCAGCCGCCAGGCCGCCTACATGACCGGCCAGAACGTCCTGCTCGACGGCGGTGCCTTCCCGGGCACGTTCTAGGCGGCCCATGCCGTGCCCCCGCGCGTGGCGCCGATGTCGTGCGCGGGCGGGCTTTCCGCCGGGCCGCGCCGGCCCGGCCGTTCGTTTCCATTGACAGGCCTGGATGACGCAGATGACTTGCCCCCGCATTGCGCTGATCGCGCACGACCACAAGAAAGACGATATCGTCGCCTTTGCCCGGCGCCACCGCGATTTCCTCTCGCGCTGCGAGCTGCTGGCCACCGGCACCACCGGCGGTCGCCTGGCCGACGAGGCCGGCCTCACGGTGACGCGCATGCTCTCCGGCCCCTGGGGCGGCGACCTGCAGATCGGCGCGCAGCTGGCCGAAGGCCGCGTGGGCGTGGTGATCTTCCTGCGCGACCCGATGACGCCGCAGCCGCACGAACCCGACATCAACGCGCTGGTGCGCGCCTGCGACGTGCACAACGTGCCGTGCGCGACCAACGTGGCGACCGCCGACCTGCTGGTCGCCGAACTGCGCCGGCTCTACCCCGAGGCCGCCACGCAAGCCTGAGCCCTTACCCGCACCGACCGCAAGAACCGACAGCAGATAGCAAGAACGACAGGAGCGCAACATGAGCAAAGCCATCCGTATTTTCGAAACCGGCGGCCCCGAAGTGATGCAATGGGTCGACGTCGAGGTCGGCGAGCCCGGCCCGGGCGAGATCCGCGTGCGGCATGAAGCCGTGGGCCTGAACTACATCGACGTGTATTTCCGCACCGGCCTGTACAAGCAGCCGCTGCCCGGCGGCATCGGCATGGAAGGCGCCGGCGTGGTGGAGGCCGTGGGCGAGGGCGTGCGGCACCTGAATGTCGGCGACCGCGTGGCCTACGCGGGCCGTCCCACCGGCGCCTACGCCCAGGTGCGCGTGATGCCGGCGGACATCGTGGTGCGCCTGCCGGACGCGATCTCGTTCGAGCAGGGCGCGGCCATGATGCTGCAGGGCCTGACCGTGCAATACCTGGTGCGCGACAGCTACCGCGCGCAGGCCGGCGACACCGTGCTGCTGCACGCCGCCGCGGGCGGCGTGGGCCTGATCGCCAGCCAGTGGCTCAAGGCGCTCGGCGTAACCGTGATCGGCACCGCCGGCAGCGACGAAAAGGCCGCGCTGGCGCGCGCCCACGGCTGCGACCACACCATCGTCTACACGCGCGAATCGTTCGTCGACCGGGTCAGGGAGATCACCGGCGGCAAGGGCGTCGCCGCGGTCTACGATTCGGTGGGCAAGGACACCTTCAACGGCTCGCTGGACTGCCTGGCGCCGCGCGGCACCATGGTGGTGTTCGGCAACGCCTCGGGCCCGGTGCCGCCGTTCGACCTCTCGGTGCTCGGCAACAAGGGCTCGCTGCGCCTCACGCGGCCCACGCTGATGACCTATGTGGTCCACCGCGAACTGCTGGAGCCGATGGCGGCCGACCTGTTCGGCATGGTCACCAGCGGCAAGGTGAAGATCGAGGTGCGCCAGCGCTACGCACTGGCCGACGTGGCCCAGGCGCACCGCGACCTGGAAGGCCGCAAGACCACCGGCACCACCATCCTGCTGCCCTGAGCGGCGCCGCTAGCGCGCGCGCACGGCGGTGGCGCCGGCGCGCGCCTCGGCCTGCCGCAGCACGTGCGGCGGCAGTGCCTTGAGCATGAAGTGCACCGCCAGCGGAATCAGCACCACGTCGTCGACGATGCCCAGCCCCAGGATGAAATCCGGGATCAGGTCGATGGGCGAAATCGCATACAGCACCAGCCCGAAGGTGGCCGGGCGCAGCCAGCGCGGCGCGTCCGGATGGCGCAGCGCGAACCACAGCAGGCGGCCGTCGCGCCGCAGCAGCGTCCACAGCGCCGAGAATCGTTTCCACATGAGAGGGCTCCTTCACTTAGCGAGATTTATTCGCCACAAGGCCGGGGACGGGTCTTGGTCTTGGTCGTGGTCTTGCCAGTAGCTTGGGGTGGTTGGCGGGGGTTCAAGTTCCCCGGTGACGGGGGGATGCCGTTGGTGGCTTGGCCTGGCTTGCGAGGCGGGGCTTGTGCTTCAAAGTCAACTTCAAAGTCAAAGGCTTTCGCTCCCCCGGAGCGACCTACTTTCTTTTTTCCGAAAAGAAAGTAGGCAAAGAAAGCGGACTGCCTGGCCGGCAGGGGCAGAAACGTCGGGTTTCTGGTTGTTGGTGGTTTCGTGGTGGGGCCTGCGGTTCTGCTGGCCTCCTGCCGTTACCGGTGCTGGCGGCCACGATCCTGCCAGCGGTGCTGGATTCGTGGCGGCGCTGCATGATGGCGTAGGCCCGGGTGGTTCAAGCTGCTGCCGCGGCCGGAGCGGATGCGGACGTCATAGGAACGGCACTGGTTTCGTGGTGGGCGCGGTGGCTCCAGTTTGAAACGTAGCTGACGTTGGCCTTGAAGCACAAAATCCAGCCCGCCGGCCTCCCAACGAAAAAAGCGGCGGATGCCAAAAACCACATCCACCGCTTCCTGCTACCTCCCTCCACCAGCCATCAACCCGGAATCTTCCCCTCCACGCCTTCCACGTAGAACTTGATTCCATGCAGGAAGCCGTCGTCGGCGGCCTGGTCCTTGGCCAGTTGTTCCTTGCCGGTATTGTCCTTGAGCGGACCCTTCCAGATCGGCGCCGAGCCGTCGGCGATGCCCTTCTTGCGCTCTTCCACCAGTGCCTTGACGTCATCCGGCACCGCGGCGTTGAAGCCCTTCAGGTCGATCATGCCTTCCTTGATGCCCCACCACGTGGTGCCGTTCTTCCACTGGTTGGCCAGCACGTCGCCGACCACCTTGTTGTAGTAGACGCCCCACGAGATCACCGAGGCGGCCAGGTGGGCCTTCTCGCCGAACTTGCTCATGTCGCTGTCCCAGCCGAAGGCGTACACGCCCTTTTCCTGCGCGGTCTGCACCACGGCGGCGGAGTCGGTGTTCTGCATCAGCATGTCCACGCCCTGGCCGATCAGGGTGGTGGCGGCTTCGCGCTCCTTGCCCGGGTCGAACCACTTGTTTACCCACACCACCTTGACCGTGGCCTTGGGATTGACGCTGCGCGCGCCCAGCGTGAACGAGTCGATGTTGCGGATCACCTCGGGGATGGGCACCGATGCCACCACGCCCATCTTGCCGCTCTTGCTCATCTTGCCGGCCACCACGCCGGCCAGGTAGGCGCCTTCATAGGTGCGCACGTCGTACTGCGCCAGGTTGTCGGCGGTCTTGAAGCCGGTGGCGTGCTCGAACTTCACGTCCGGGAATTCCTTGGCGACCTTGAGCATCGACTCCATGTAGCCGAAGGTGGTGCCGAAGATCAGCTTGTTGCCCTGGGCGGCCAGGTCGCGGAACACGCGCTCGGCGTCGGCGGCCGATTCCGGCACGTTCTCGACGTAGGAGGTCTTCACCTTGTCGCCGTACTTTTCTTCCACGGCCTTGCGGCCGGCGTCGTGCGCATAGGTCCAGCCGGCGTCGCCGACCGGCCCGATGTAGACGAAGGCGACCTTGAGCGGCTCGGCCTTCTGCTCGGCCACCGGGGCCGAGGCGGGCGCGGCGCTTTCGGCGGGCTTGTCGGCTTCCTTCTTGCCGCAGCCGGCGAGGGCCAGCACGGCGGTGGCGGCGAGGGCCGCCAGGGTTTTCCTGCGCGTGACGATCATGATTTCTCCTTGAAATGACCTGGTTAGTGATTGTTATGACTAAGGGTGCGACGGTGGCTCAACTGTGGCTCGACTGCGGTTCTCGAATGCCGGAAACCGGTGCGGCGGCGCCCCGCGGGGCGCCGCCGCCGGGAACGAAGACTGCGGGAAGGGTCAGGCGGCGCCCGGGCGGAACGGCTTGCCCAGCGACGCCGGCATGTTCAGGCGGATCCACGCCGGGTTGCGCGAGATCAGCGCCAGCACCACGATGGTGGCCGCGTAGGGCAGCATCGACAGGATCTGCGACGGCACCGCCACGCCGATGCCCTGCAGGTAGAACTGCAGGATGGTGACGCCGCCGAACAGCCACGCGCCGGCCAGCACGCGGCCCGGGCGCCAGGTGGCGAAGGTGGTCAGCGCCAGCGCGATCCAGCCGCGCCCGGCCACCAGGTTTTCCACCCACATCGGCGTGTACACCAGCGACAAGTAGGCGCCGGCCAGCCCGCAGCAGGCGCCGCCGAACAGCAGCGCGGCGAAGCGGATCAGGCGCACCGGATAGCCCAGCGCGTGCGCCGATTCGGGCGACTCGCCGATCGCGCGCAGCGTCAGCCCGGCGCGCGTGCGGAACAGGAACCAGGCGATGGCCGCGCACAGCAGCAGGCTGAAATACACCATCCAGTGCTGCTGGAAGAAGGCCGGGCCGAAGAACGGGATGTCGGCCAGCCCGGGAATCGACCTGGCCTGCGAGGGCATGGCGAAGCCGACGAAGCGCTGGCCCATGAAGGCCGACAGCCCGGTGCCGAAGATCGACAGCGCCAGGCCGGTGGCTACCTGGTTGGTGGCCAGCACCAGCGCCAGCCACGAGAACAGCGTGGCCATGACCATGCCGGCCAGCGCGCCGGCGGCGAAGCCGATCAGCGGCGACTGGGTCTGGTAGCCGGCCATGAAGCCGAACGCGGCGGCCACCAGCATCATGCCTTCGGCGCCGAGGTTGAGCACGCCGGCGCGCTCGTTGATGAGCAGGCCGAGCGCGGCCAGCAGCAGCGGCGTGCCGGCGTTGATCGCGGTGGCGATGAGAGGTGCGAATTGTTCCATGTACGTGGGGTCTCGCTCAGGCGGCCTTGGCGCGCCAGCGCAGGCGGTTGTCGATCAGCGTGTCGCTGGCCAGCAGGAAGAACAGCAGCATGCCCTGGAACACCGAGCCGATGGCCGAGGGCAGGCCCAGGCGCGACTGCGCCATCTCGCCGCCGATGTAGAACAGCGACATGACGATGCCGCCGAACACCGTGCCCACCGGATGCAGGCGGCCGACGAAGGCCACGATGATGGCGGTGAAGCCGTAGCCCGGCGAGATCGACGGCAGCAGCTGGCCGATCGGGCCGGTCACTTCGAAGGCGCCCGCCAGGCCGGCGGTGCCGCCCGAGATCATCAGCGCGCTCCACAGCGAGCGGCGCGCCGAGAAGCCGGCGTAGCGCGCGGCCGCCGGCGCGGTGCCGCCCACCTGCAGGCGGTAGCCGGCGAAGCTGCGGAAGATAAACGCCGTCATGACGGCCACCAGCGCCAGCATCACGGCGAAGCCGGCATGCAGGCGCGAGCCCGGCATCAGGTTGGGCAGCAGGAACTCCGCGCCGAACACCTTCGACTGCGGGAAGTTCATCCCGTCGGGATCCTTGAGCGGGCCATTGACCACGTACAGCATGAGCTGCTGCGCGATATAGGTCAGCATCAGCGACACCAGGATCTCGTTGGCGTTGAACTTGTCCTTGAGCGCCGCGGTGAGCGAGGCCCAGAACATGCCGCCGATCACCCCCGCCAGCGAGGCCAGCACCAGCACCACGGTGCCGTTGGCGGTGTGCCCCGGCACGTCGAAATACAGCACGGTGGCGCCGGCGAAGATGCCGCCCACGATCAGCTGGCCGTCGGCGCCGATGTTCCAGATGTTGGCGCGGTAGCACACCGACAGGCCGAGCGCGCACAGTACCAGCGGCACGGTCTTGAGCAGCACCTCGCCGATGGCGCGGCGGTCCTTGAGCGGGTCGACCAGGAAGACCTTGAGCGCGGCCACCGGATCCTTGCCGAGCAGCAGGAACAGCAGCGCGCCGAACGCGAGCGTGAGCGCCAGCGCGATGAACGGAGAAGCATAGGCCATGCGGCGCGAGGGCAGGCCGCGCGGGGCCAGCGCGAGCGGCGAGCGGAGCAGGAAATCAGCCATGGAGTGCTGCCTCCCGCTGTTCCTGCTGGCCGCCCGGCCCGCCTTCCCACAAGCCGCTCATCCACAGGCCGACCTGCTCGCGCGTGGCGTCCTGGATGGCGATCGACGGCGACAGCCGGCCTTTGGCGATCACGTGCAGGCGGTCGCAGATGGCGAACAGCTCGTCCAGTTCCTCGGACACCACCAGCAGCGCGCAGCCGGTGGCCTTGAGGGCCAGCAGCTCGTTGTGGATCTGCGCCGCGGCACCCACGTCCACGCCCCAGGTGGGCTGGGCCACGATCAGCACCCTGGGCCCGCTTTCGACCTCGCGGCCCACGATGAATTTCTGCAGGTTGCCGCCCGACAGGCTCTTGGCCAGCGCCTCGGGCCCGCTGGCCTTGACGCGGAAGCGCTTGATCACGGCCTGCGCCAGCCCGGCCGCGGCCTTGGGCGAAATCATGCCGTGCCGCACGTAGGGCGCGGACTGGTGCGACAGCAGCGTGTTGGCGGCCAGGCTCATGCCCGGCACCGCGCCGCGGCCCAGGCGCTCTTCCGGCACGAAGGCCAGGCCGGCGCGGCGGCGCGCGCGCGCGTCGAGGCGGCCGACCGGCTTGTCGTCGAGCAGCACCGCGCCGGGTTCGGCGCGCGTGTCCTCGCCCGACAGCGCGGCCAGCAGCTCCTGCTGGCCGTTGCCGGACACGCCGGCGATGCCGACGATCTCGCCCGCGCGCAGGTCCATCGCAATGCCCGACAGCTCGGTGGCGAAGGCATGCGCGCGCGGCAGCGAGAGCGCGCGCACCGCCAGGCGGCAGCCGCCCGGCTCGGTCTGCACGCGCGCCTCGCGCGGCGGCTCGCCGCCGATCATCAGGCGCGACAGCGAGGCCGCGCTCTCCTGGCGCGGGTCGCACACGCCGGTGACCCGGCCCATGCGCATCACCGTGGCGCTATGGCAGAGCTCGCGGATCTCGTCGAGCTTGTGGCTGATGTAGAGAATGCTGGTGCCTTCGGCGGCGAGCTGGCGCAGCGTGACGAACAGCGTCTGCACGGCCTGGGGCGTGAGCACCGAAGTGGGCTCGTCCAGGATCAGCAACTGCGGCCTGGCCAGCAGCGCGCGCACGATCTCCACGCGCTGGCGCTCGCCCACCGACAGCGTATGCACGTGGCGGTTGGGCTCGAGCGGCAGGCCGTAGCGCTGCGCGGTTTCGCGGATGCGCTCGGCCAGCTGCTTCATGCTGGTGCTGTCCTTGTCCTTGCCCTTGTGGCGCGGCAGGCCCAGCGCGATGTTCTCGGTGACGGTCAACGTGTCGAACAGCGAGAAATGCTGGAACACCATGGCGATGCCCAGGTTGCGGGCATCGTGCGGATTGTGGATGGCGGCAGGCGCACCGTTGAAGTGCATCTCGCCGGCGTCGGGCTTGACCGCGCCGAAGATGATCTTCATCAGGGTGGACTTGCCGGCGCCGTTCTCGCCGAGGACGGCGTGGATCTCGCCGGGGGCCACGACGAGCGAGACGTCGTCGTTGGCGGTTACGCCGGGATAGCGCTTGCTGATATGGGCAAGCGCCAGCCGGGGGGATGTGCTTAGGGTCACTGAGGCGGCTCGAATTGTTATGGCAGCAACGTTGGTCGGCGTTCTTGGCAGGCGGCGCTTCCTGCGGCGCGACGGGCAGGATCGCCGCATCGCATCGCCGGGACCATCACGGGATGGTGATGCCGTTTATTAAGCGTGGATTATATAAGTGCGCGGGGGCCGGACGGCCTGTTCCGGGCTGTTTCGGCGGCCCCGCAACGGTTACAGGCAGGTTGCAAGTCGCATGCCGGGGTGCGGGGACCGCGCCGCCGCGCAGCCGGCGCGCGCGCTTGGCCGGCACGCACCGGGGGGCGCCGGCAAGGCAGAAAAAAGCCCCGGGCAGCAGGGTGCTCCCGGGGCCGTCGCGGGAAGGGCGCGTTGCCTTCCCGCCGCGGTGGCGTGGTGTCTCAGGCGCCGTTGTTCGCCGCGATCTGGTTGAAGCGGCCTTCGCGGAAATCCGCCAGGGTCTGGTAGATCTCCTCCTGGCTGTTCATCACGAACGGCCCATATTGCACGATCGGCTCGCCCAGCGGCTTGCCCGCGATCAGCAGGAAGCGCGCATCGGTGGTCGCGGTCACGGTCACGCCGTCGGCATCCGCGGCGTTGTCCAGCACGCCCATGCGCTGCGCCTCGAGCACGGCCACGTTGTCGCCCGTGCCCACCGCGATCTCGCCGCGGTAGGTGTACACGAAGGCGTTATGGCCCGCGGGCAGCGCCTGCGAGAAGCGCTGGCCGGCCGGCAGCGACACGTCGAGGTACAGCGGCTCCGTCACCGGGCGCGTGACCGCGCCGGCCACACCGTGCGAGGCGCCGGCCAGCACGCGCACGGTGGCGCCGCCCGGCAGCGCCACCGTGGGCACGGCGGCCGCGGGCAGGTCGCGGTACCAGGGCGCGGTCATCTTGTCCGCCGCCGGCAGGTTCAGCCAGAGCTGGAAGCCTTCCATGCGGCCGTCTTCCTGCTCGGGCATCTCCGAGTGCACCACGCCCGCGCCGGCCACCATCCACTGCGCGCCGCCGTTTTCCAGCAGGCCTTCGTTGCCGGCGCTGTCGCGGTGGCGCATGCGTCCGGCCAGCATGTAGGTGATGGTCTCGAAGCCGCGGTGCGGGTGGTCGGGGAAGCCGCCGATGTAGTCGTCGCGGCTGTCCGTGCCGAATGCGTCCAGCATCAGGAACGGGTCCAGGCGGCGCTGCAGGTTCTGCGTCAGCACGCGGGTCAGCTTGACGCCGGCGCCGTCCGAGGTGGCGATGCCGCGCACCACGCGGTCGACCGCGCGCGAGCGCTGCACGGTTTCTCCGGCGGTGGCCGGAACGGTCTGGATGAGGCGTTGTTCCATGTTCGATCTCCTGTTGGCCGGGCGGGCCCGGCGTTGGCGGGGGCGGCGGCAATGGCGGCCGGCCCCGTTGGCTACCCTCCCAATTTAAGGGTTTGGGCCGAAAGCGGTAGATAGCGGACAGGCAACAGATTGTTCTGATACTGGCACGGCGGACGCGTTCCGCGTGCCGGTTTTTGCAACAACGCGGCAGCGCCGGAAGATGTCGGACAAACACCTACAATTGCGGGGAAAAGCAGGCGTAAATTCCGAAAGATGACAAGATCGACGTAAATGCGTATAATAGCGCTCTCGTTGTCATCCGATGCTGCGTAATCGCGCATGGGGCGCAAATCCGGCATGAGGCTCGCGGTCGCGGTTCGCAGTCTTGCCCGGCCGTCGTTTGCGTCTTGTCCGTTGCTCGCCCGGCATCGGCCGATTGATCCGGCGGCGCGTCGGAAAACCATCAACTCTGCGCTGCCACTGGCCACCCGCATTCCGCGTTCTCGCGGCGGGCTGCGCCGCTCCAGGGATGCCCGGCTCCACCGTCCGGCGTCCCGTCAAATGGGTTTCCCCGCCTCGCGGCGTGGAGCCCGGCGCCCGTCCACCGGCTCATCTGCCGGTCATGGCGGGCAAGGCAATCTAGTCAGGGCCGGCGGCCCCCGTTGCTCCGCCCGCGCCCGTTTTATCGTCCGCCGATCCGGATGTGGCGCCTCGTGCCCGCATGCGGCGCGCGGGGAGAGGGGAATATGTCCAAGCAATCCGTCCAGGCGCTCGCCTGGGGATGTCTCACGCTTGCCGCGCTGGCCGGACTGGCCGCGTGGATCGGCGTCGACGTCATCCGGCAATACCAGGACCGCCTGTGGTACGACGTGGCCGACCACCTGCGCCTGGTGGCGTGGTCCATGGCGCTGGCGCTGGCCACCGGCATCCCGGCCGGCATCGCCCTGAGCCGGCCCTGCATGCGCCGCTGGGCCGACCGCCTGATGCAGGTCTTCAATATCGGCAACACCGTGCCCTCGCTGGCGGTGCTGGCGCTGGCGCTGGCCGTGCTCGGCATCGGCGAGCGGCCCGCCATCCTCGCGCTGTGGCTGGCCTCGCTGCTGCCGATCGTGCGCAATACCTGCGAAGGCCTGCTCGGCGTGTCGCCGGCGCTCACCGAGGCCGCGCGCGGGCTGGGCATGACGGCGCGCCAGCGCCTGCTGCGCGTGGAGCTGCCCAACGCGCTGCCGGTGATCCTGGCGGGCGTGCGCATCAGCCTGGTGATCAACGTGGGCACGGTGCCGCTGTCGTTCCTGATCGGCGCCAACAGCCTGGGCGAGCTGATCTTCCCCGGCATCTACCTCAACAACCAGCCGCTGCTGCTGCTCGGCGCGGCCGCCACCGCGCTGCTGGCGCTGGCCCTGGACGGCCTGTTCGCCGCCGCCGGCCATTGCTATCTGCGCAGCCGCGGGCTGGCGCGCTGAGCGCCGCGCACAACAAGGAGAATCCGATGCAACCGATCAAGAACGGGCTGGCGCGGCTGGCCGCCGCGCCGGCGCTCGCCGCGGCGCGTCTGCTGGCAAGTCTGCTGGCACGTCCCGCCGTATCGCTGGCGGTGCTGGGCGCGTGCGCTGCCGCGGCGCTGGGCCTGCCGGCGCATGCCGACACCATCCGCGTGGGCGGCAAGAACTTCACCGAGCAACTGATCCTGTCGTCGATGACGACGCAGTACCTCAAGGCCAAGGGCTTCGACACCGAGCTGACCTCCGGCCTGGGCAGCACGCTGATGCGCCAGGCGCTCGAAAGCGCGCAGCTCGACGTGGTGTGGGACTACACCGGCACTGCGCTGATCGTCTTCAACAAGGTCGAGGAAAAGCTCGGCGCGCAGGAGAGCTATGAGCGCGTCAAGACGCTCGACGCCGCGCGCGGGCTGGTCTGGCTCGACGCCTCCGGCATCAACAACACCTACGCGCTGGCCATGCCGCGCAAGCGTGCCGAGGCCGCCGGCGTGACCACGCTGTCCGCCTTCGCCGGGAAGATGCGCGCGGCCGGCGAGGACACGGCCCACCCGTTCGCGGTCGACATGGAATTCGCCGCGCGGCCGGACGGCCTGGAGCCGCTCAAGGCGCTCTACCAGCTGCCGTTCGCGCGCCTCGACGTGATCCAGCTCGATCCCGGCCTGGTCTACACCGCGCTGAAGAATGACCAGGTCGAACTGGGCCTGGTCTACACCACCGACGGCCGCGTCAAAGGCTTCGACCTCGTGCTGCTCGAGGACGACCAGCATTTCTTCCCCGCCTACAACGCCGTGCCGGTGGTGCGCCAGGCGGCGCTGGAGCGGCACCCGGAGCTGGCCGGGCTGCTCAACGCGCTCGCGGCCCGGCTCGACAACGAGACCATGACCGCGATGAACTACCAGGTCGACATCGGCCAGCAGCCGGTCGACAAGGTGGCGCAGGATTTCCTGCGCAGCCACGGCCTGCTCTGAAGGAGGCCGCATGGACCTGATGACTTACCTGCAGCACAGCTGGCCCACGCTGCTCAGGCTGACCGGCCAGCACCTGGCGCTGGTGGGCTCCGCGGTGGGGCTGGCGATCGTCGCCGGCGTGCCGCTGGGCATCCTGTGCGCGCGCTTCCGCTTCCTCGCCGCGCCGCTGCTGACGCTGGCCACCGTCGTGCTGACGCTGCCGTCGATCGCGCTGTTCGGGCTGATGATCCCGGTGTTCGCGCGCTTCGGCCACGCGCTCGGCTACGTGCCGGCGGTGACCGCGGTGTTCCTGTATTCGCTGCTGCCGATCATGCGCAATACCTGCGTGGCGCTGGCCAGCGTGGACGACGGCATCCAGGAAGCCGGCCGCGGCATCGGCATGACCACCTGGCAGCGCATGCGGCTGGTGGACCTGCCGCTGGCCGTGCCGGTGATCCTCGGCGGCGTGCGCACGGCCGTGGTGATGAACATCGGCGTGGCCACCATCGCCGCCATCATCGGCGCGGGCGGCCTGGGGGTGCTGATCCTGCAAGCGATCAGCCAGAGCAACATGAGCAAGCTGGCGGTGGGTGCCGTGCTGGTCAGCGTGCTCGCCATCGTGGTCGATGCCTGCCTGCAGTGGCTGCAGCGGGCGCTGACACCGAAAGGAATCCGCTGACATGATTGAACTCGACCAACTCACCAAGACCTTCCGCCAGAAGGACGGCGCCGAAGTGCGCGCCGTCGACGCCGTCTCCATGACGGTGCCCAAGGGCGAGATCTGCGTCTTCCTCGGCCCGTCGGGCTGCGGCAAGACCACCACGCTGAAGATGATCAACCGCCTGATCCAGCCCAGCGCCGGCCGCGTGCTGATCGACGGCGAGGACACCGCGCGCGTGGACGAGGTCACGCTGCGGCGCAAGATCGGCTACGTGATCCAGCAGATCGGCCTGTTCCCCAACATGACCATCGAGCAGAACATCATGGTGGTGCCGCGCTTGCTGGGCTGGGACCGGAAACACTGCCGCGAGCGCGCGCGCGAACTGATGTCGATGGTGCAGCTCGACCCGGACAAGATGCTGTCGCGCTACCCGCGCGAGCTGTCGGGCGGCCAGCAGCAGCGCATCGGCGTGATCCGCGCGCTGGCCGCCGACGCGCCGGTGCTGCTGATGGACGAGCCGTTCGGCGCGGTCGACCCGATCAACCGCGAGAGCATCCAGAACGAGTTCTTCCTGATGCAGCGCCAGCTCGGCAAGACCGTCATCATGGTCTCGCACGATATCGACGAAGCCATCAAGCTGGGCGACCGCGTGGCGGTGTTCCGCCGCGGCAAGCTGGTGCAGTTCGACCATCCCGACGCCTTGCTCGCGCACCCCGCCGACGACTTCGTGCAGGCCTTCGTCGGCCACGACAACACGCTCAAGCGCCTGCTGCTGGTGCGCGCCGGCGACGCCGCCACCATGGCGCAGAGCTGCGCGCCGGACATGCCGCTGGCGCAGGCCTTCGGCATCATGGACGAAGCCGACGTGCGCCAGTTGCCGGTGGTGGACACGGCCCAGCGCGCGCTGGGCTACGTCACGCGCCGCGATGCGCGCGGCGGGCAGGGCACGTGCGCCGATGCGATGCGCCCGTTCAAGGCGACCGCCGCGTTCGACGAACACCTGCGCATCGTGCTGTCGCGCATGTACCAGCACAACACCAGCTGGCTGCCGGTGCTCGACGCCGACGGCGTGTATCTCGGCGAGGTCACGCAGGAATCGATTGCGGACTATCTCAGTTCCGGACGCTCGCGCGGCAATGCGCCGGTGATCCGGCCGCCGCAGGCCCCCGCGCCGATCGAGCGCGCGGCGGCGTGAGGCGCGCCGGCAAAGCCGGCGCCAGCGGCGCAGCATGAGTGCCGTCCGCGGACGCAAAAAAGGGCCGGAATTTCCGGCCCTTCGTCATGGCGGCGGCGCATGCCGCGCGCGGCTTACTCGCGGCCGAGCTGTCCATCCTTCAGGCGCCACGCGCCCAGCGGGTTGCCGTCCTGCAGCACCGGCGGCAGCAGCTCGGCCGGCACGTTCTGGTAGCACACCGGGCGCAGGAAGCGTTCGATGGCCGAGGCGCCCACCGAGGTCGAGCGCGTGTCAGAGGTGGCCGGGAACGGGCCTCCGTGCACCATCGCATGCGAGACTTCCACGCCGGTGGGATAGCCGTTGAACAGCACGCGGCCCACCTTGCGTTCGAGCACGGTCAGCAGGCTGGCCGCTTCGGCGCGGTCGCCGGCGTCGGCCTGCACGGTGGCGGTGAGCTGGCCTTCCAGGCGGCGCGCCACGGCCAGCATTTCCGCGTGGTCGCGGCAGACCACCAGCACCGAGGTCGGGCCGAAGACTTCCGCTTCCATGCGGTGGTCCGCGAGGAACTGCGCCGCGGTGGTTTCGAACAGCGCCGGGCGGGCCTGGTTGGGGCCGTTGGCCGCCAGGCCGCTGCCGATGCGGCGCAGCCCTTCGATGTCGCCCAGCTGCGCCACGCCCTTTTCGTAGGCCTGGCAGATGCCCGGGGTCAGCATGGTGCCCGCGGCCTTCTCCGCCAGCGCGGCGACCGTGCCCTGGCGGAAGACGTCGAGCGCGGGGCTTTCCACCGCCAGCAGCAGGCCGGGGTTGGTGCAGAACTGGCCCACGCCCATCACCAGCGAATCCACCAGGTTGCGCGCGATGTCCGCCGCGCGCGCGTCGAGCGCCGCGGGCAGCAGGAACACCGGGTTGATGCTGCTCATCTCGGCGTAGACCGGGATCGGCTGCGGGCGGGCATTGGCGGTCTGCAGCAGGGCCAGGCCGCCGCTGCGCGAGCCGGTGAAGCCGACCGCCTGGATCGACGGGTGCGCCACCAGCGCGGTGCCGATGGCAAAACCGCCCACCAGCAGCGAGAACACGCCTTCCGGCAGGCCGGCATCGGCCACCGCCTTCTGGATCACGCGGCCGACCAGTTCGGACGTGCCGGGGTGGGCCGGGTGCGCCTTGACCACTACCGGGCAGCCGGCGGCCAGCGCCGACGCGGTATCGCCGCCCGCCACCGAGAACGCCAGCGGGAAGTTGCTGGCGCCGAACACCGCGACCGGGCCCACGGCGATCTTCTGCAGGCGCAGGTCGGGGCGCGGCGGGGTGCGCTCGGGCAGGGCGGAGTCGAGCGTGGCGGCTTGCCAGCGGCCGTCGCGCAGCACGCCCGCGAACAGGCGCAACTGGTTGGCGGTGCGGGCGCGCTCGCCCTGCAGGCGGGCGACGGGCAGCGCGCTTTCGGCGTGGGCACGCTCGATCAGCGTGTCGCCCAGTGCTTCCAGGCCGCTGGCGATGGCTTCCAGGAAGGTCGCGCGTGTCTCGGGCGAGGTGTTGCGGTAGGTGTCGAACGCCGCTTCGGCCAGCGCGCAGGCGCGTTCGGCATCGGCCGCGTCGCCGCCGTGGAACGCCGGCGCGAGGATCTCGCCGGTGGCCGGATTGATGGCATGGAGGATATCCGCGGTGCCGCGCACTGCGCTGGCGCCGATCAGCATTTCGCCGGTGATGGTCATGTGGGAGTTTCCTTGGACTGCGGTCAGATGGGTGCGCCCCGGGGCAGCGGGCGGGTGACGGGCCGGGCGCGATCGCGTCGCTGCATCGATCGCGCTTCGTTATAAGACATCCTACAACAAGAGCTCCCGCACGGGCAAGCGGGGAAGGCCGGGCGCGCCGGGCGGCGGTCCGGTCGGGTGCCCGTCAGGCGCCGTCAGGCTCCTTCGACGGCGGCCGAGGCCTTGCGCAGCCGCTCGCGGCTGTTGGTCAGGTGCATGCGCATCGCCGCCTTGGCGCCTTCAGGATCACGCCGCTCGATGGCGTCATAGATGTTCTCGTGCTCGATATTGACGCGCTCGAGGTACTGCGCGCGCTCCTGCGCGCTCACGTGCAGGCGGCTGCGCGGAATCACCATGGTGCCCAGGTGGCCCATGATGTCGGTGAAATAGCGGTTGCCGGTGGCGCGCGCGATGGCGAGGTGGAACTCGAAGTCCGCGCCCACCGAGTCCTTGCCGTCGGTGGCGGTGCGCTTGAGCTCGTCGAGCGCGCCGCGCATGGCCGCGAGCTGTTCGTCGCTGCGGCGCGTGGCCGCCAGGCTGGCCGCCTCGGCCTCCAGGCTGACGCGGAATTCCAGCATGGCCAGCACGTCCATGGCGGTCACCATGGCGGCGGGATCGATGCGGAACGGCGAGGCGCTTTCGGCCGGGCGCGCCAGCACGAAGGTGCCGATGCCGTGGCGGGTCTCGACCAGGCCGCTGGCCTGCAGGCGCGACAGCGCCTCGCGCACCACCGTGCGGCTGACGCCCAGCGCGCTCATGATCTCGGACTCGGTCGGCAGTTTGTCGCCGGGCTTGAGCGCGCCTTGCTGGATGCGTTCGCTCAGGTTGCTCACCGCCTCTTCGGCAAGCGTGCGGCCGCGGCGCCGCAGCGGGGTGGAGGAAGCGAGCATGGGGTTTGACATGGTGAGGGCAGGGACTTGACCGGGTCGCAATGTGCTCATTATACTGCGTCGTAAGTCATATGACGACCGATAACAGCTTTCTGGCAGGGCGATCGTCGCCCCCGCGCACCGCATCAGGCTGCGCAGGTGGCGCGCGCGCAACCGCCGGAACGGCCAGCACGAGAAAGCCGGTTTCAGCCGGCGCAGCCAAGACCGAGACAACCCGCAGCGCGCTGGCAGCCCGCCTGGCCATCCGCCGCGCTCTCCGCCGGAACCCGACATGACCCCAACGCCCATTTCCGCCGCCCGCGACGCGTCGCCGGCCCACGCGACGCCCGCTGCCGGCACGCCCGTCGTCACCGGCCTGACCGTGGTGCCGGTGGCCGGCCACGACAGCATGCTGATGAACCTGTCCGGCGCGCACGGCCCGTTCTTCACCCGCAACATCGTCATCCTCACCGACAGCGCCGGCAATACCGGCGTGGGCGAGGTGCCGGGCGGGGAGGGCATCCGCCAGACGCTGGACGACGCGCGCGAGCTGGTGGTGGGGCAGCCGGTCGGCAACTACCAGGCGGTGCTCAACCGCGTGCGCAGCGCCTTCGCCAGCCGCGACGCCGGCGGCCGCGGCCTGCAGACCTTCGACCTGCGCATCACCATCCACGCCGTCACCGCGCTGGAGGCTGCGCTGCTCGACCTGCTCGGCAAGCACCTCGGCGTGCCGGTGGCCGCGCTGCTCGGCGAGGGGCAGCAGCGCGACGCGGTGGAGATGCTGGGCTACCTGTTCTACGTGGGCGACCGCAACCGCACCACGCTCGGCTACCGCAGCGAGCCCGATGCCGACAATGCCTGGTTCCGCCTGCGCAACGAAGCGGCGATGGATGCCGCCGGCGTGGTCCGGCTCGCCGAAGCCGCGTTCGAGCGCTACGGCTTCAACGACTTCAAGCTCAAGGGCGGCGTGCTGCGCGGCGACGAGGAGATGGAAGCCATCGTCGCGCTGGCCGAGCGTTTTCCCAAGGCGCGCATCACGCTCGACCCCAACGGCGCCTGGTCGCTGGCCGAGGCCGTGCGCCTGTGCCGCGACAAGCACGGCGTGCTGGCCTACGCGGAAGACCCCTGCGGCGCCGAGGACGGCTACTCGGGCCGCGAGATCATGGCCGAGTTCCGCACCGCCACCGGACTGCCCACCGCCACCAACATGATCGCCACCGACTGGCGCCAGATGGGCCACGCGGTGCGCCTGCAGTCGGTGGACATCCCGCTGGCCGACCCGCATTTCTGGACCATGCAGGGCTCGGTGCGCGTGGCGCAGATGTGCGCGGAGTGGGGCCTCACGTGGGGCTCGCATTCGAACAATCACTTCGATATCTCGCTGGCCATGTTCACCCACGTGGCCGCCGCCGCGCCGGGCCGCGTGACCGCCATCGACACCCACTGGATCTGGCAGGACGGCGAGCGCCTGACCAGATCGCCGTTGCGGATCGAGGACGGCAAGGTCGCCGTGCCCACGGCGCCGGGCCTGGGCGTGGAACTCGACATGGAGCAGGTGGCGCTGGCGCACGAGCGCTACAAGAGCATGGGCCTCGGCGCGCGCGACGACGCCGTGGCCATGCAGTTCCTGATTCCGGGCTGGAAGTTCGACAACAAGGCGCCGTGCATGGTCAGGTGAGCGCGCCTTCCTCCGGCCGGCAAGACAAAAAAGAAAGAAGCGGTATCCGATCAGAAGTCGAAAGCCCGGGACGTCCAGTACGTCCGCGTCCACCAAACGTCCACGAGAATCAAGGAGACACCATGACCCCGTTCCAACAACCGTCCGCGCGGCGCAGGCTGCTCGCGCTCGCCGGCGCGCTCGTCGCCACCGTGGCGGCGGCCGGCAGCATCACCGCCGCCGCGCAGACCTGGCCGACCAAGGCCGTCTCGGTGGTCGTGCCGTTCCCGGCCGGCGGTTCCACCGACACCATCGCGCGCATGCTGGCGCCGCCGCTCAACGAGAAGCTCGGCCAGCCCTTCGTGGTGGACAACCGCCCGGGCGCCACCGGGGCCATCGGCGCCGCCATGGTCAAGCGCGCGCCCGCCGACGGCTACACGCTGATGGTGGCGTCGATCGGCGTCTATGCGGTGAATCCCTTCCTGCAGAAGAACCTGCCCTACGACCCGGCCAAGGATTTCGACCTGCTGACCGTGGCGGTGCGCGCGCCCAACGTGCTGGTGACCAAGCCGGACTTCCCGGCCAAGAACCTGCAGGAACTGGTCGCGTACATGAAGAAGAACCCGGGCAAGGTGGCATTCGCCACGTCCGGCGCCGGCTCGTCCGACCACCTGACCGCCGCGCTGTTCTGGCAGAAGTCCGGCACCGACGGGCTGCACGTGCCCTACAAGGGCGGCGCGCCGGCGATCTCCGACCTGCTGGCCGGGCAGGTCGATGCCTCGTTCCAGAACATCAACGCGGTGCTGCAGCATATCCGCAGCGGCAAGCTCAAGGCGCTGGCCGTGACCGGCGACAAGCGCTCCCCGGTGCTGCCCAACGTGCCCACCATGACCGAAGGCGGCGTCAAGGACGTGGACGTCTACTCGTGGCAGGCGGTAGCCGCGCCGCGCGGCCTGCCCAAGGACGTCAAGGCCAGGCTGCACGCCGCGCTGGTCAGCGCGCTGGCCGATCCGCAGATGCGCCAGAAGCTGGCCGAAAGCGGCTTCGAGGTCGTGGCCAACACGCCCGAGCAGTTCGACCAGTTCGAGAAGCAGGAGCTGCAGCGCTGGAAGGCCGTGATCGAAGCAGGCAAGATCACCAGCGAATAAGCACGCCGCGCACCGGCCGCACAGTTGACGCGGCCACGCCGCTTTCATGCTCTTTGCCCCGCCGTCGCGCGGGGCATTTTTCCTGGCGGGTACCGCGGCCTGCTACGCTTGCGTGCATGCGCCGCCCCAAGATCCGTTTCTGCAAATCGCCGCCCTGCCTGCTGGTCGAGACCCGCTGGCTGGTGCCGCGCCGCTTCGACGGCTTCACCCCCGGCCCGCTGATCCTGCTGCGACCCGGCGCGAGCCACGCGCTGATCGAGCACGAGAAGGTGCACGTGCGGCAGTTCTGGCGCTGGTGCGGACTGATGGGCGTGCTTTACCTGCTCAGCCCGCGCTGGCGCCTGCGCTTCGAGCTGGAGGCGTACCGCGAACAGCTGCGGCACTGCGAGCCATCCGCGGCGCGCCAGTTCGCGCGCATGCTGTCGCGCCACTACCGCCTGAAAATCTCGGAGGAAGAGGCTTACCGCTTGCTGACCCTGCCCGGCGGGCGCTGAGCTTCAGCGCGCCGCGCGCATCAGCGATGGCCGCCGCCGCCGTGGAATCCGCCGTGGAAGCCACCCCCGTGGAACCCGCCGAAGCCGCCGTGGAAACCACCGCCGAAGCCGCCATGGAAGCCGCCATGGAAACCCCCGCCGACCCGGACCCCGGGCGTGCGGAAGTACGGATGGCCGAGCTGGTGGATGTGATGGAAGCGATCGATGAAGATCACGCTGCCGAATGTCACGCCGAACGGCGACCAGTACCACGGATCGACCGCATAGTAAGGGTAGGGCGCGGCATACGTCACCACGCCCGAGTCGCCGTTGTCGACCATCTGCCAGGTGCCGTCGGGCTGCAGGCAGGCCAGGCCCTGGACCTGCTGCTGGACGCCGTTGATCTCGGTCTGCCCGGTCATCTGCTGGCAAGGCGGGCTTGCTGCATCCTGGGCCGCCGCCGGCACGCTGAATCCAATGAAACCCACGGCGGCCAATGCCGCCACCACGGTTGCGAAATGCTTGCGCATGCTTGTCATCCTGAACGCGAATACCCGACGTCGCGATATGGCCACGACCTACGGTGCTGGTCTTGCGGGGCGGCGCGAACGGTGAAGCCATCGCGCGGCTGCGGTACCCCGTCTTTGGTATTTCCGTAGGGAATTCCGGCCCTATCCCAAGGCACATCGGTTTGCCTGGCGGTCCCGTGCGCACTGTCGTCCCGCATCGGTCCCGCATGCCTTGTAAACGGATCGGAGGGTGTCCTTATTCCCGCGCATGCCGCGGATTTCCGCGGCCGCGCGAATCGGAACCGGTGCGCTGCCTCATTGCCAGCTTTCCGGCGTGCAGCCGAGGCTGCCGCAGACGTCGAGCGCGATCTCGCGCAGGCGCGGTTCGCTGTGCTGCCCGGAGACGGCGTAGCCCGTGCCGCCGGCGGTCCAGTAGAAGGTGCTGCGGCCATCCTGGCGCAGCACGCGGAACGAATCCTGCGGCGAAGAGGCCGGGGCGATGTACACGGTCAGCCGCTCTCCCGCCCGGTTCTCGTACATCAGCTGCGCCGCGGGGCCGGTAGCGCCGGGCAGCAGCCGGCCGCCCATCAGCCGGTAGCCGAACTCGTCGAGCACCGGAATCGTCAGCGAGCGGGACAGCCGGTGCGACAGCCATGTCACCAGGTGCTCGTGGTCGGAAGCGGGCACCTCGACCGCGTGGCGCTGCTCGGTCGAAAACACCGCATAGGCCAGGTCGGCATGGTGGGCGAAGGCGTAGGTGTCGGCCGCGGAATCCGGCAGCCAGGCCACGCCCGTGCCCAGCGCCAGGCCGACCGCCACGAAACCTAGCGCCGCCGCGCCGCGCCGCCACGCGTGCGGCCGCGGGCGCACCACCACGTAGCGCACATCGTGCTCCAGCGGAAACAGCGCCCTGAGCGCCGCGCCGTGGCGCTGGTAATCGGCCACGCGGGCAGCGGCCTCTTCGTCGCGCGCCAGGCCGGCAAGCACATCCTCGCGCGCCTGCGGCGGCAGTTCCCCGTCGACCAGGGCCGACAGCCGCTCCAGTTCGGGCCCGGGCGGCATGGCAGGGTTGCGATTATGGTTCATGACGTGCTCCTCACGGCTTTGCGCGGCGCGGGCTGGTGATCGGTGCCATCCTGGAGCAGGCTGCGCAAGTGCTCGCGCGCGCGCGACAGCCTGGACATCACGGTGCCCACCGGCACCTGCAGGATGGCGGCGGCCTCCTGGTAACTGAGCTGCTCCAGCGCCACCAGCAGCAGCACTTCGCGCTGGTCCGGCGGCAGGCGGTACAGCGCCCGCTGCACATCGCGCAGCAGCAGGCCTTCGATCTGCTGGTCCGGCGCCGCCAGCTGCGCCCACAGCGGATCGCTGTCTTCGACGGCGACCTCGTGCTGCTTGCGCAACTGGTCGATATAGAGATGGCGCAACACGGTCAGCAGCCACGCGCGCAGATTGCTGTGGGAGCGCAGCAGCGAAGCCCGGCCAAGCGCGCGTTCGGCCGTGTCCTGCACCAGGTCGTCGGCCCAGGCGGCGTCTCCCGTCAGCGCGCGCGCGTAGCGCCGCAACTGCGGCAGCCAGCCCGCCAGGTCATCCTCCAGGCTCACCGGAGCCCGCCGGCCGGGGTGCCAGGGCAGCAGCGGCCACCGGCAAAACGGCGCGGCAGCGCCGGCGGGGCAAGCGGCAAGGCGGGAACCAGACCAAGCACTTCCATTTCGATTTCCCCTCCCGCGTCCGGCCCGGATTGCCTGACGATGCATGAAGCGGAACCGGCCGCCTGCGCGAGGCGTCCGGCCCTTCCAGTACGGTAAACGTGCCGCGGCGGGGTTTTATTCCGTTGCCGCCGGCAGATTCAGGCAGGTCGGGCGCCGGGTGCGCCGGCCTTTGCTTGCGGTACGCGCGCGCGCGGGCCATGCGGACGCGGGTGCGGCGAAAATCGGGTGGTGGGGAAGGGCTGGCGGAAGCGGTGAGATTCGAACTCACGGATGGGTCACCCCATCGGCAGTTTTCAAGACTGCTGCCTTAAACCACTCGGCCACGCTTCCGGGAAGGAAAGAGCGCGCATTATAGCAAGGGCGCGGCGGCCGCCGGGCGCTTTTCCGCGCACCGGGCGGGGCATGGACTTGTCGGTGCCGGTCGGACAAGATGGAACCTTCGCCGCGGTGTTTGGCTCCTATCATGCGTGAGAGCGCACATTCGGCGCGGCGGCATGGTTCCGGTCCGTGCGCTCTCCGGCAATTCCACGCAGTTGCGATCAATCGAGGAGAATTTCTGATGAACGGCAAAACTCTGTTGGGCGTGGCGGCGGCTGCCGCCGTGGCTGGCCTGGCCGGATGCGCTGCGCCGGGCGGCTATGGCGGTGGCTACAACGGCGGTTATGGCGGCGGCTATAACGCGCCGCCGCCGCAGGCGGGCTACCAGCAACCGGGCTACCAGCAAGGCTACCCGCAGCCCGGCTACCAGCAGCCCGGCCCCGCCACCTACCAGGCGCCGGCGGGATCGGTGTTCTACGGCCGGGTCGAGTCGATCGAGCCGGTCACCACGCAGCAGGGTGGCAGCTCGGGCCTGCTCGGCACGGTGATCGGCGGCCTCGCCGGCGGCTTGCTGGGGCACCAGATCGGCGGCGGCACCGGCAACACGGTCGCCACCATCGGCGGTGCGGTCCTGGGTGGCGTCGCGGGCAACCAGGTCGAGCGGCGGGTCGATGGTCCGGAGACGGTCTACCGTGTCAACGTGCGGCTCGACGATGGCCGCCTGGCCACGGTCACGCAGCGCAACGTGGGCAATCTGCGCGTGGGCGCCCGCGCGCAGGTGGCCAACGACATGGCCACGCCGTACTGACCGGCGCCGCACGGCGAGAAAAAAAATATGGCCACCCTCGGGTGGCCGTATTGCATGGCGGTCTCCGGCCTCAGCCTTCAGTCCTTAGTCCTTAGTCCTTGAGGAACATTTCCTGCAGGTCGTTGAGGAAGCGCCGTCCCAGTTCGGTGGGCCTGATGGTGGCGAGGTCGGCTTCGAGCAGGCCTTTCTTTTCGGCCGCGGCGAGGTCGCGGCTGATGGTGTGCAGCGGCAGGCCGGTGTGGTCGAAGAAGGTGGTGGCCGGCACGCCGTCGGTCAGGCGCAGCGCATTGAGCATGAACTCGAAGGGCAGGTCCGCCGCGGCCACGTCGTGGCTTTCCTGCACCGCGTTGCCGGCCATGGCTTGCGCCATGTAGGTGGCCGGATGCTTGTGGCGCATCTGGCGCAGCACGCGGTGCGGGAACGAGAGCTTGCCATGCGCGCCGGCGCCGATGCCGAGGTAGTCGCCGAAACGCCAGTAGTTGAGGTTGTGGCGCGCCTCGCGGTGCGGCTTGGCGTAGGCGGACGTCTCGTAGTGTCGGTAGCCGGCCTGCGCGGTGCGCGCCTCGATCAGGTCCTGCATCTCGTACGCGCTGTCGTCGTCGGGCAGCGCGGGCGGGAACTTGGCGAACAGGGTGTTCGGCTCGAGTGTCAGGTGGTACAGCGACAGGTGCGTGGTGCCGAACGACAACGCGGTTTCCAGGTCCTCGGCGCATTCCGCCATCGTCTGGCCGGGCAGCGCGTACATCAGGTCCAGGTTGACGTTGTCGAAGTTGGCCAGCGCGATGCCGATGGCGGCGCGCGCTTCGGCGCCGCCGTGGATGCGCCCGAGCGCGGCAAGGTGGCGGTCGTTGAAGCTCTGGATGCCGATCGACAGGCGGTTGATGCCGCTGGCGCGGTAGCTGGCGAAACGCTCGGCCTCGAAGGTGCCTGGGTTGGCCTCCATGGTGATCTCGGCGTCGGCGTCGAGCGGCAGCAGCGCGCGGATGTCCGACAGCAGGCGGTCCATGCCGGCGGCCGACAGCAGGCTCGGCGTGCCGCCGCCGATGAACACGGTATGGACCTGGCGGCCCCACACCAGCGGCAGCGACTGCTCGAGATCGGCGCGCAGCGCGTCGAGGTAGGCGTCTTCCGGGATATCGTGGCTGCCGGCGGCGCCGGGCACCGCATGCGAGTTGAAATCGCAGTACGGGCACTTGCGCACGCACCACGGGATATGCACGTAGAGCGACAGCGGCGGCGAGGCCGGCAGCGCGATCTGGCCGGGCTGCAGCCACAGCGACTTGGTGTCCGCGGGCGCGCTGGCGCCGCTGCGCGCGGCGGGAACGATCGGGATCATGGGCGGGCGTGGTGGCCGCCCGAGGCGCGCAGGCGCTCGGTCAGCACCTTGAGCGCCTGCGCGCGGTGGCTGACGGCGTTCTTTTCTTCCGCGCTCAGCTCGGCCACGGTCTTGCCCAGTTGCGGCAGCAGGAAGTGCGGGTCGTAGCCGAAGCCGGCGTTGCCGCGCGGCGCGTCGACGACTTCGCCGGCCCACACGCCTTCGGCGATGACCGGGCGCGGGTCGTCGGCATGGCGCACCAGCACCAGCACGCAGTAGTAGTAGGCGTGCCGGTTGAACTTGCCGGCCAGTTGCGAGATCAGGTGCGCGTTGTTGGCGGCGTCCGACCTGGGCTTGCCGACGAGCTGCGCGTAGCGCGCCGAATAGACGCCCGGCGCGCCGTCCAGCGCGTCCACGCAGATGCCGGAATCGTCGGCCAGCGCGGGCAGGTTGGACAGGCGGCTGGCATGGCGCGCCTTGGTGAGCGCGTTCTCGACGAAGGTGGCGAAGGGCTCTTCGGCTTCGGGAATGCCGAGCTGGCCCTGCGGCACCACGTCATAGCCCAGCGGCGCCAGCAGCGCGCCGAACTCGCCGAGCTTGCCGGGGTTGTTGGAGGCGAGGACCAGGCGTTGCATCGCGTTCACCGTATCGGTTCGATCCACCATCAGGCCAGGCCGAGCGCGCGGCGCTGGTGCGTCACCAGCTCCGCGATGCCCTGCTCGGCGAGGCGGGTCATGGCGTCGAGGTCGGCGCGGCTGAACGGCGCGCCTTCGGCGGTGCCCTGCACTTCGACGAAGCCGCCGCTGCCGGTCATCACCACGTTCATGTCGGTGTCGCAGTTGCTGTCCTCGGCATAGTCGAGGTCGAGCACGGCCACGCCGTCCACCATGCCGACCGACACGGCGGCGACGAAATCGCGGATCGGGCTGGTCTTGAGCAGGCCGTCGCGCAGCATGGTGGCGACGGCGTCGTGCGCCGCCACGAAGGCGCCGGTGATCGCCGCGGTGCGCGTGCCGCCGTCGGCCTGGAGCACGTCGCAGTCCAGGTGGATGGTGTATTCGCCCAGCGCGGCCAGATCGAACACCGAGCGCATGGCGCGGCCGATCAGGCGCTGGATTTCCTGCGTGCGGCCGGTTTGCTTGCCGCGCGCGGCTTCGCGGTCCGAGCGGGTGTGGGTGGCGCGCGGCAGCATGCCGTATTCCGCCGTGACCCAGCCTTCGCCGCTGCCTTTCTTGTGCGGCGGCACCTTGGCCAGCACGCTGGCCGTGCACAGCACCTTGGTATCGCCAAAGGCACTCAGGACGGCGCCTTCGGCATGGCGGGTGTAGTGGCGGGTCAGTGTGATAGGGCGCAGCGCATCGGCTGCGCGTCCGCTTGGTCGCATGGGGGAATTTTCTCGGGAAACGGTCCAGGAGCGGGATTTTACCGCCGGCCGGGCTTGCGTGCCCGTCCGGCGCCGGCGCAGGCGCCGAGACCGGCCCGATTGCCGGGTTTTTCATGCGGGGCGGCGCGCACGCTACTTTTCGCGGCCCGCGCGGCCGCGCTCAGCGCATGAAGTTGCTGCTCTTGTCGATCGCCGCGCGGATCTCGGCGATCGAGCGCTCGATCTCTTCTTCCGACAGCAGGTCGGTGTCGCCGCCGTTGTTCTCGAGGATGGAGGTGGTGAAGGTGTTGAGCGGCAAGGTCTCGGTCGCCACCGCCTCGTCGTTGGCCAGGTGCGCGTCCAGCTCCCACATCATGGCGATGGCGGTGGTGTTGTCCGCGCCTTCGCCGGCGTTTTCCAGGGCCTGGTCGATCAGGTCGGGGATGGCATGCACCACCGACAGGTTGGTCACCTTGTCGACCAGCAACTGTTCCTCGATGCTGCCCCACAGGCCGTCCGAGCACAGCAGCGCGACGTCGCCGGGTTCCAGCCGCAGCGGGCCGCCGATATCGATCAGCGGCAGGTTGGGCGAGCCCAGGCAGTTGTAGAGCTTGTTGCGCTCGGGGTGGTTGGCCACCTGCATCGGCAGCACGCGCTCCTGCTGCAGCAGGTTCTCGATCTTGGAGTGGTCGCGCGTGCGGGTCAGCAGGTCGCCCTTGCGCACCAGGTAGAGGCGGGAGTCGCCGGCGTGCGCCCAGTGGATCTGGCCGTTCTGCACCAGGCAGCACACCACCGTGGTGCGCGGCACGTCGGCCAGGCCGTTGGCCTCGGCGTAGCGATGGATGTCGCGGTGGGCCAGCATGATGGTGTCCTGCAGGAAATCCGCCGGATTGCGGATCGATGGCCGGGCCTGGGCCTGGAACTGGCGGGCCAGGGTCTGCAGGGCCTGCTGCGCGGCGACTTCGCCGAGCGCGTGGCCGCCCAGCCCGTCGGCCAGCACCATCAGCAGGGCATCGCGCGTGAAGCAATACCCCATGCGGTCCTGGTTGATGCGGCGGCCGCCTTTCCTGCTTTCCTGATAGACGGAGAATCGCATGTTGGCTGTTGGGGTCGGTTCCCGGGAGGGCGCGCCCGGCGGGCGGCTCCTCCCGAATGTAGGTTAATCGCCGCTCGGGCCGATTTCCCGCGCGGGGGCGCCGGCGGCAGGTTCGTCGCGCTTGCGCAGCAGCGTCAGGAAACGGCTGGCGATGGGGCGCTCGGCGGCGGCCGGCGCGGGCACGCCGGCCGCGGCCTGCTCGCCCAGCGCGTTGGTCTGCTCGCGCAGCTCCTTTTGCAGCCGGAACACGCTCTGCGGCCGTTCCGACGGCGCCAGGCGCAGGCACCATTCGACCAGGTCGACCAGGCCGTTGGTGTAGCTGGTGCGCAGGCGCGTGAGGGAATCCGCCATGCGGTCGTCCTTCTCGCGCTGGTTCGCTTCCTGCGGTGGCATGCCGGCCATGCAGGCATAGAGCGTGGCGCCAAGGCTGTAGATGTCGGTCCAGGGGCCGAGCTCGCTGTGCTTGCCGTACAGTTCGGGCGCGGCAAAGCCGGGCGTGTACATGGGCTGGAAGCGCGCCGCCTCCATGGTCAGGATCTGGCGCGCGGCGCCGAAATCCAGCAGGATGGGCGATTCGTCCTCGCGCAGGTAGATGTTGCCGGGCTTGATGTCCAGGTGCAGCAGCTTGTGGATATGGACCTCGCGCAGGCCGCTCATCAGCGCATGGAAGACCTTGCGGATGAAATGCTCGCGCAGGACCTTGGCGCGGCCTTGCTGGCGCGCGTGCAGGATGTGTTCCTGCAGCGTCTTGCCCAGCTCGTAGTTCATCACCATGTAGACGGTGGAGTTCTCGCGGAAGAAATTCACCACGCGCACCACGCTGGGGTGCGAGATGCGGGCCAGCGAACGGCCTTCCTCGAAGAAGTACTTGAGCCCGAGCCGGAACGACGCGGCGCTCTCCTCGGGCACCACCGGGATCAGCTCGCCGGGCTTGCGGCGGGCCAGCGACGAAGGCAGGTATTCCTTGATGGCGACAGGCGAGCCGGTCTCGTCGGTAGCGAGGTAGACGAAACTGAACCCCCCGCTGGCCAACTTCTTTACAATACGGTAGTTGGACAGCAGCGTGCCGATGGGCAGCGGTGCGCTCTTCGGAGGTGTTGCGCCCTTGGACTCTGTCATAGGATTCGGGACCTTGATTGCCTCCGGATTGTCCTGACTAATCGATGACTTGTAAAGAACACAATAGCGGCCATTATTGGCCCTCTTTCCGGTGTTCGGACGGCGCGGCGGCGGGGTACCCGGCACCGCGCGCCGCCAGGACCCAAGCGGCCAGTTGGCCATTTCGCGAGACTATCCAATGATCCACAGCATGACGGGCTACGGCCTGGCGGCCCGCCAGGCGCCGCTGACCGACGCGCACGGCGCGCCGACCGGCAGGACCGCTTCCGTATCGGTCGAATTCCGCACTGTCAACTCGCGATTCCTCGACCTGTTGTTCCGGGCCCCGGAAGAGTGCCGCGCCTTCGAGCCGGCCCTGCGCGAGATGCTCATGGCCAAGCTGTCGCGCGGCAAGCTGGAGTGCCGCATCAACCTGCAGCGCGCCGAGGCCGGCACCGGCGGCGCCACGCTGGCGCTCAACGACGCCCTGCTGGCGCAGATCCGCGCGCTGGAAACCACCGTGGCGGCCACCTTCACCGAGGCCGGCACGCTGCGCATGGGCGAGATCCTGCGCTGGCCCGGCGTGCTGGTCGAGCCCGAGCTGTCGCAGGAAGCGCTGCGCGAGGCGGTGACCGAGGCGGCCAGGGACGCCCTGGCCCAGCTGCTCGAGGCGCGCCGCCGCGAGGGCGAGGCGCTCAAGGCCACGCTGGTCGAGCGCATCGAGGCCATGCTGGCCATCGTCGAGCGGCTCGTGCCGACCATCCCGCAACTGATCGCCCACCACCAGGAAAAGCTCACCGAGCGCCTGCAGGAAGCCTTCGGGCTGGTCGCGCCCAACGGCATGACCTCGATGAGCCGCGACGAGATCGGCGAGCGCATCCGCCAGGAAGCCACGGTCTACGGCATCCGCATCGACATCGCCGAGGAGCTCTCGCGCCTGCAGGCCCACCTGAACGAAACCCGCCACATCCTCAAGAAGGGCGGCCAGGTCGGCAAGCGGCTCGATTTCATGATGCAGGAGCTCAACCGCGAAGCCAACACGCTGGGCTCCAAGGCCGCCGCCAAGGAGCTGGCCGATGCCTCCATGGAGCTCAAGCTGCTGATCGAGCAGATGCGCGAACAGATTCAGAACCTCGAATAATCATCATGAGTGAAACGTCGTCCCACGTCGCCATCGACACCGCCTACCCCGGCAACCTGTTCATGGTGGTGGCGCCCTCCGGCGCAGGCAAGTCCACGCTGGTCAATGCGCTGCTGGCGCAGGACCCGGCCATCCGCCTGTCCATCTCCCACACCACCCGCGCGCCGCGCCCCGGCGAGCAGGACGGCCGCGAATACCACTTCACCACGGTGGACGCGTTCCGCGCCGCGCGCGACCGCGGCGAGTTCCTCGAGTGGGCCGAAGTGCACGGCAACTACTACGCCACCTCGCGCGTCTGGATCGAGCAGCAGATGGCCCAGGGCAACGACGTGCTGCTCGAGATCGACTGGCAGGGCGCGCAGCAGGTGCACCAGCGCTTTTCCAACGCCACCGAGATCTTCATTCTGCCGCCGTCGCTGTCGGCGCTCGAGGAGCGCCTGAACAAGCGCGGCCAGGACGAGCCCAACGTGATCGTGCGGCGCCTGCTGGCCGCGGGCAGCGAGATGGCGCATGCTTCCGAGTCGGACTACGTCATCATCAACGAGGTGTTCGAGCACGCGCTGGAGGAACTGCGCACGGTGATCCGTGCCACCCGTCTGCGCTTTTCGTCGCAAAAGGCGCGCCACACCGACCTCTTCATCGAGCTCGGTATTCATTGAGCCGGAGGCGCGCGGGAACGTTTTTTGCCGCGTGCTGTAAAATAGCCGGCATCGCATAGGTTTTGTCCCGAGGTGGATTTGATATGGCGCGTATTACCGTCGAAGATTGTCTGAAACACATCCCGAACCGTTTCGAGCTCGCGCTCGCGGCGACGTACCGGGCCCGTCAGCTGGTGCAGGGTCATACGCCCAAGGTCGAGGCCAAGGACAAACCGACCGTGGTGGCGCTGCGCGAGATCGCGTCGGGCCAGGTCGGCATCGAGATGCTCAAGAAGGTACCCACCTGATTTTCGGGCGGCCGTGGCCAGTCTTCGCAATGCGTACCTTTGCATCCAGCGCTTGCTGCACCTGCTGACGTACCTGTTCGCGAACGCGATTGCACAGCCACATCACAGAGGCCGCCCCGATGTCTTCTTCCCAGCCTTCTCCTCCTGCCGCGACGGCGAGCCCTTCGGGCGCGCTCCCGCGCCCGCATGGAGATGCGCCTGGTGAAGCGGGCGGCGACGCGATGCCGCCCGTCACGCGCAAACGCGCCGGGCCAGGCCAGCCGCCCGTGACGGCACGCACCGGCGCTCCCAATCTGCCCGATCCGCTCGGCGACAACGTCGTCGGCGAGCGCGCCGTCGCGCCCGCCATGGGCTCGGGCAAGGGCAGGGCCGCGCAGGCGGCGGCCGAAGGCGAACTGAGCGAGGCCCCGGCCGCCGCGGCACCCGCCGACGCGCTGTTCATCGACGCCGTGCTGGCGCAGTCCTACCGCCACTTCTTCGGCCCCACCTCCCAGCCCGCGGTACCGCCGCGCCAGCAGGTGATCTCGATCACCCGGCTGATGGAGAAGCTCGCCTACCTGAAGCCGGCCGACCAGGCCATCGTGCGCGAGGCCTTCCAGTTCTCCGACGAGGCCCACCTGGGCCAGTACCGCCAGAGCGGCGAGCCCTACATCACCCATCCGGTGGCGGTGGCCGAGCTGTGCGCGGACTGGAAGCTGGACGTCCAGTCCATCATGGCCGCGCTGCTGCACGACGTGATGGAAGACCAGGGCATCACCAAGAGCGAGCTGGCGGAGAAGTTCGGCCCCAAGGTGGCCGAGCTGGTCGACGGCCTGACCAAGCTGGACAAGCTCGAATTCCAGAGCCGTGAGCAGGCGCAGGCGGAGAGCTTCCGCAAGATGCTGCTGGCGATGGCGCGCGACGTGCGGGTGATCCTGGTCAAGCTGGCCGACCGCACCCACAACATGCGCACGCTCGATTTCGTGCCGCCGGAAAAGCGGCGCCGGATCGCGCTCGAGACCATGGAGATCTACGCGCCGATCGCGCACCGGCTCGGTCTCAACACCACCTACCGCGAGCTGCAGGAGCTGTCCTTCAAGGTCGGCTCGCCGTTCCGCTACGCCACGCTCGAGAAGGCGGTCAAGGCCGCGCGCGGCAACCGGCGCGAGGTGGTCAAGCGCATCCTCGAGGCGGCGCAGAAGGCGCTGGGCGACGCCGGCATCGTGGCCGAGCTGTCCGGGCGCGAAAAGACGCTGTACAGCATCTACCGCAAGATGCACGACAAGCAGTTGTCGTTCTCGCAGGTGCTGGACGTGTACGGCTTCCGCGTGGTGGTGGAAACGCAGATGCACTGCTACATGGCGATGGGCGCGCTGCATGGCCTGTACAAGCCCATGCCGGGCAAATTCAAGGACTACATCGCGATCCCCAAGATCAACGGCTACCAGTCGCTGCACACCACGCTGGTGGGTCCGTTCGGCACGCCGGTGGAGTTCCAGATCCGCACGCGCGACATGCACCAGATCGCCGAGGCCGGCGTGGCCGCGCACTGGATGTACAAGCACCAGGCCGACCAGGCCAACGACATCCAGCAGCAGGCCCACCAGTGGCTGCAGTCGCTGCTCGACATCCAGAGCCAGACCGGCGATTCGCAGGAATTCCTCGAGCACGTCAAGATCGACCTGTTCCCGGACGCGGTCTACGTGTTCACGCCCAAGGGGCATATCCGCGCGCTGCCGCGCGGCGCCACCGCGCTCGACTTCGCCTACGCCGTGCATAGCGACCTGGGCAACCAGTGCGTGGCGGTGAAGATCAACAACGAGCTGCTGCCGCTGCGCACCGAGCTCAAGAGCGGCGACATCGTCGAGGTGGTGACGGCGCCGTACTCCAAGCCCAACCCGGCCTGGCTGGCCTTCGTGCGCACCGGCAAGGCGCGCGCGGCGATCCGCCACTACCTCAAGACCACGCGCCTGGACGAGGCCATCCAGCTCGGCGAGCGCCTGCTGGAGCAGTCCGCGCGCCAGCTCGGCATCGAGTTGAAGGCGTTGCCGCAGTCGGTGTGGGACCGCATGGTGCAATGGACCGGCAACAAGCACCGCGAGGACATCTTCGCCGACCTGGCGCTGGGGCGGCGCGTGCCGGCCGTGGTGGCCAAGCGCATGGAGATCCTGCTGCAGGAGCTGTCCGGCGACGTCGACAGCGCGCTGCTGGCCGCCGTGCAGACCTTCGCCGGCGACGAAGCGCCGGCGGTGCCGATCACCGGCGACGAAGGCATGTCGATGATCTTCTCGGCGTGCTGCCGCCCGATCCCGGGCGACTCCATCGTCGGCTACCTGGGCAAGGGCGAAGGCCTGCAGATCCACGTGCAGGACTGCAAGGTGGCCAAGCGCCTGCACAGCAAGGACCCGGAGCACTGGATCGACGTGATGTGGGCGCGCAAGACCACGCGCGCGTTCGACGTTTCCATCAAGGTGATGGTGCGCAACGTCAAGGGCATCGTCGCGCGCGTGGCGGCGGACCTGACCTCGGCCGACGCCAACGTAGCGCATGTCTCGATGGAGCAGCAGGAGGGCGGCCACCAGGAAGCCACCTACATGCAGTTCGTCATCCAGGTGCAGAACCGCCTGCACCTGGCCAACGTGATGCGGGCGCTCAGGCGCAACCCCGACGTGATCCGCATCTTCCGCGACCGCAACGACGGCTGACGCCGCCGCCGCGCGGCGGCGCGGGGCTCAGGCCTGGCCGGGCTGCGCCGCCGGCTGCTGCGGATAGCGGACTTCCAGGATATCGATCTGCTCGACGCCGTTGGGCGTGTGCAAGGGCACGGTGTCGCCTTCGCGCGCCTTGATCAGCGCGCGCGCGACCGGCGAGATCCAGCTTACATGGTTACTGTCGAGGTCCACCTCGTCCATGCCGACGATGGTGACCGTGGTCTCTTCCCCGGCCTGGTTGGCATAGGTCACCGTGGCGCCGAAGAAGATCTGGTCGTTGTCGCCCTGCAGGGAAGGGTCCACCACCTCGGCCTTGTCCAGGCGGCGGGTCAGGAAGCGGATGCGGCGGTCGATCTCGCGCAGGCGCTTCTTGCCGTAGAGATAGTCGCCATTCTCGGAGCGGTCGCCGTTGGATGCGGCCCACGATACGATCTGGACCACCTCGGGGCGCTCCGTGTCGATCAGGTGCATCAGCTCGTCGCGCAGGCACTGGTAGCCCTGCGCGGTGATGTAGTTCTTGCTGCCCGGCGGCAGCGGCGCGGCGCCTTCGGGGAGGTCGTCGTCCTCATCGCCGGACGACTCTTTGACGAATGCCTTGTTCATGGTACGGATCACTTCAAGCGGGCTGTCATTATAGAAAGTCTCGGTCGGACGAAAGAAAAAGCGAAAATATGCCCGAAGGGGGTTCACAAAGCCCAAAAGTACGATATAATTTCTTTCTCGAGTGCGGCTGTAGCTCAGTTGGATAGAGTACTTGGCTACGAACCAAGGGGTCGTGGGTTCGAATCCTGCCAGCCGCACCACCTATCAGAAGAGAAGGGCTTCCAGAAATGGAAGCCCTTTTTTCGTCTTCGTTTTTGTTGTTCCCGTCCTCGTTGCGGCGTATTGCCTGCGCCCGTGCTCGGCGATGGCCGTCTGCCGCAGCACCGGTGGCCTGCCCCATTCTACGTGGTCTCGCGTCCGGTGCCCGCCGCGCGCGCGTGCGATTCAGAGTTGTCGCATCGCGGGCCATCCTTCCCGCCGCTAATCTCGGTTCCGGTGCGCCCCCGATGCGCGCTGATCGCCCGACCGCTGTCAGTACCGGCTGTCCGCTGTCCGCTGTCCGCTGTCCGCTGCGCTGCCGTTCTTCGCCAGTTGCTCGCGCCGGGCGATCGCACTCTTCCGGATTCTTCTCTTGAGGGCTTCCAAGATGCGGGCTTTACCCTGGTTGGTTTCCGCCCTGCTGCTCGCCGGGCTGGCTGGTGCCGCGCGGTGCCGGCATCGCCGCCGCGTTTCGTGCGCGGCGCCGGCCGCGCCCGCGTGCCGGCTGCCGGCCGGCAAGGGCCGCGCGCAAGGCGGCGCTGTCCGCCGTGTTTCCATGCCAGGAGCGGGCGAGCGCGAGCAGGGTTTGCTGCTCGGCCTGTTGCACGACGGCTGCCCGCACGGGCATGCGCGCGCGCTGGCCACCGGCACCGATCCGCGCGCGCAGGCCAATGCCCTCGCCGATGCCTGGCACATCCATACCGCCGGCGAAGCGCGCGGCATGCTGGCGTGGCTGCTCGAGGAGGGGCATCGCGCCTTGTACCCGCAGGTCTGCCGGATCCTGTTCGCGGTGCCGCGCGCCGCGCGCGAGCGCGAGATCGTGCGGCTCGACCAGGTCTTCGACCCGGTGCGCCTCGCGCTGTGCGTCGACAATCTCGAGCGCGCGCTGCCGGGCCTGCGCGAGTCGCGCTTCATCGTCTCCGGGCAGGATCTCGCGCGCGGCGTGCTGGCGTGGGACATGAGCCGCGCGATCCATGTCGCGCGCATGGCCTACGACTGCGGCATGCAGACCGACGCGCAGGCCTGGGCCGTGATCGAGCGGGCGGCGGCGCAGGTATTCGCGCAGTACGCATCGTGGGAGCAGGTGGTGGCGAGCTATTTGCTCGGGCGCGCCATGTGGGCGGGCCCGGATGCCGGATTCTCGCGCCACGTGGCATTCGCGCGGGCCTGCATCGACGACGCCGCCAGTCCGTGGCAGGCATCATCCTATCCTGGCCAGGAGCCCGGCCGCGGCGCCATGTAGGCGGGCGCCGACTTGCGGGCCCCTGGCCTGCGGGCTAGGCTGGGTTGAAGGGCGCGGCGCCGGTGCGCCGGCCCGGCCACGGGCAACGCGGGGGAATGTCATGAACAATTCGGACTGGCGTGTCGAAGCCTATCGCGGCATGGATGTCTATGTCCTGGTTTCCGAACAGCAGGAAGACGGCGTGGCGGCGCTGGGCGGCGTGGGCAAGTGGCGCTACGAGGTGCGGGTCGCGCAGGAGGGTGCCGATCCTTCCGACGCGGGAGACACCGAGCGGTCATCCGGGCAGGGCGCGCCCTACGCGACCCGGCATGCCGCCGAGGAGGCGGCGTTCATCGCGGGCTACCGGCTCGTCGATCAGCTGGTGGGGCGCGCCGAGGGCTAGACGTCCGCTCCCTGCGGACCTGCCGGCATCGTTGCGGATTCGGAAACATCGCATATCACGTCGTGATGTGCCTGGCTTCGTCCGTTATTGATGCCGATCATGCCAGCGTCGCCGGCGGCGCTCTACTCTGAAACTGAAGCACACGGCTTACGCGGTGTGCATGCAGCAAGGAGGTGCCATCATGCCGGAGTTCAACGGATACAAGATCATCTACGAAGTGCTCTCGCTGCCCAAGGCCAAATGGGCAATCCTGGTCGAGGTCATTCACGCGCGGGACGGCGCGGTGCTCGCCAAGCGCCACAACCCGTTCCCGCACCACGTTTTCGACACCAAGCTCGAGGCGCTGGACCAGGTCAACCGCTACCTGAAGGAAATGCTGGAAGGCAGGCCCGCCAGCGCGAATGCGCTGCGCGGCTAGCGATGGCTTCGCGCGCACCGTCTCGTGCGCGCATCCCATAGCGGCGCTGTTTCAGCGCCGTCCGCCGCGGCCGCCGCCACCACGGCCACCCACGCCGCCGCCGTGCTGTCCGCCGCCCCAGCCGCCGCGGTAGCCATGTCCGAAACCGGGGCGATGGGGATAGGCGCCCCGGTAGGAATAACCGCCGCGATACGGGTAGCCGCCGTGGTAGCGATACCAGCCACGCGCGCCGCCATAGCCGCCATAGCCACCATAGCCACGGTAGCCGCCGTAGCCCCAGTGGCGGTAGCCGTAGAAAACGGCGCCGCCGCCGTAGAACCCGCCATAGAACGGCAGCGGATAGTCATAGCCATACCCATATCCGTAGCCATACCACGTCGGCGGGTACGCCGTGCCGGGTCCGTAGAACGCGTAAGGGTCGTAGACGCCGTAGGCATCGTAGGGGCCGTACGGCGAGTAGCCGTAGTCGTAATCGTTGTCGAAGACGGCGCATGCGCCCAGGAACAACAACGGTAGAGCCAGCAAGAGTCGGAGCGGAGCGCGGTGCATGTTGCCTTCAGTTTGGCATGGGCCTGCCCGGCGCATGCCGGGCGATAACAATTAGAGACCGCCATCGCCCGCTAGGTTCATTGCCGCGCCCCCGCTGCGGGCGTGTCGGTGCGGTGCTCAGGCGGGCGCCCGCGCCAGCGCGGCCGCGCGCGCGAAAGTGTCGCGCACCTGCGGCTGGCCCTCGCGTCCCGCCGCTTCGGCATGCGCGTCGAGCCGGTCGATCAGCACGCTCAGGTTGTTGCCCGCGGGTGCGGTCTTGCTCGCCGCGCACTGGCCGACAGCCTCGCGCATGAGCTGGCCGAGTTCCCGGTCGATGTCGGCGCCGTCGAAAGCGCTGATCGACAAGGCGGAAATCTGCTCGAGGTAACGATTGACCAACGCTTCGTCGTGTGCGGGTTCGGGCATTGCCGTCTCCTTCGCCTGGATGGCATTGATGGCGGGGTGAGCTTCATTGTAGTGGGCGGGCGTGACCGTAGCTGTCGGGGCGGCGCCTACAGGAGAGCAGTACCCGTCACCATATCAGATGCTTCCTACCCGGCTTGCGCGAGATCAAGCGATATCTCGATGAAAATGATTCCTATTTGAATGCGGGAGGCCTTTCCCCTACAATCGGCGCTCGCCTGTCCACCCCGGCGCCAGTCCACCGTCTCTCCCGAGGTAAACGAAATCATGATGCTGCATATTCCCGATGTGCTGACTCCGGCTCAGGTAGCCGAATGCCGCGCGCTGATGGACGCGGCGGAATGGATCGACGGCAACGCCACTTCCGGCGTCCAGTCGGCCCTGGCCAAGCGCAACATGCAGTTGCCCGAAGGCTCGCCCGTGGCGCGGCAGGTCGGCGACCTGATCCAGGACGCGCTGGGCGCCAACCCGCTGTTCTTCTCCGCCGCCTTGCCGCTCAAGGTCTACCCGCCGCTGTTCAACCGCTACGAAGGCGGCCACGCCTTCGACAACCATGTAGACAATGCCATCCGCCACCTGCGCGGGACCAGTTTCCGCATCCGCAGCGATCTCTCAGCCACGCTGTTCCTGACGGCGCCCGAAGACTACGACGGCGGCGAACTGGTGGTGGAGGACACCTACGGCCAGCAGCGCGTGAAGCTGCCGGCCGGCCACATGGTGCTGTATCCCGCCACCAGCCTGCACCATGTCAGCCCGGTCACGCGCGGCGCGCGCGTGTCGTCGTTCTTCTGGATCCAGAGCATGGTGCGCGACGACGGCCAGCGCTCGGTGCTGTTCGAGCTGGACACGCAGATCCAGCGCGTGGCGCAGGCGCTGAGCCACAAGGAGCCCGCGGTGGTCGGGCTGACGGGGGTCTATCACAACCTGCTGCGCCGCTGGGCCGACGCCTGAGCCGGCCACGGCAGCGCTGCGTAGGGATCGGAAAGAAAGGGGAAAGGGAAGCGTAAGGGGGAGCGTAAGGGGAGCGAGGCGCGGGCGCGAACGGGGGAAACCCGAAGGATGCCGGACTCTCCCGAATCCGGCGCCGGCCGTCCGCCTCGCGGCGCCGCGGCATCGATGCGTGCCGGCGGCGGCTATTGGTTATGGCTACCGGCTATTCGCGATCGCGCCGGTGCGGCGGCAGTGGCACCATGGCGACGCGCCGCCGCGCGGG
This sequence comes from Cupriavidus sp. 30B13, assembly GCF_049059565.2. NCBI lineage: Bacteria > Pseudomonadati > Pseudomonadota > Betaproteobacteria > Burkholderiales > Burkholderiaceae > Cupriavidus > Cupriavidus sp. 30B13. The sequence goes on from NZ_CP188223.1 coordinate 1,319,910, forward strand.
CTTGAGCACCCGGTTCGGCCAGAATACGTAGGTGGTATGCGGGTCCATCGGCTTGCCGAAGTAGGACACCCACACCTGCACGCCCTGTTCGGTTTCCGCGACGATGGCGGCCACGGCGCGGGCCGCGACTGCGGGGGATTTGAGCAAGGTCGCGAGCGCTTCCACGCCTTGGACCACATGGTGTTTGACACCGCCGAACCACGCGTACTGGCGCATGGCTGACAACAAACGCTTGGTCATTGAACGCTAGTGTTGGTGAGTGAGCTGATGAGACACGAGCTTACTCCCTTTGTTCAGTGCCGGACGATGGGACTTCTCTATCGCTTTCCCTGAGTCATCGGATGTCGCAGCACGGCCTTGCGCGCGGCGGCCGGCCGTTGCCTTTTTGCGCGTGCCGTCCGGCCGCCGCATTGACAACGCGCGGCGCGGGGATTAGCGTCATCGGCAGGGCCGCCCCGTCCGCCCCGCCGCCACGTCCGCCTATCCCGGGAGCTTGCCGATGACCGAAGAGATGCTGATGCAACTGATGGTCGAAGTCGAGAAAGAGGATCCGATCGACTACGCCGACCTGCCCTTCGACGATGCCACGCTGCGCAACCTCGCATGCCGGCTGGTGGCCCAGCGCTCGAACGCGATGGAATCGGCGGGCATGCCGGTCGGCGACCTGCTTGCCACCATGTGGGCGTCCACCGCCAAGCTGGTGCTGGAGAACATGGTGCTCAACGCGCGCCTGCTGGCGCTGCGGGGCCAGCCCGACGACGCCAGCGCGCTGATCGGGCGCATCGCCCGCCAGTCGCGCGGCAATTCCTGAGCGGGCTGCCGGCCGCCGGCCGGCACGCTGTGCGCTGGCGATCTCATTTAGCAGCGCGCGCGCCGTTTCGCTACACTACGGGTTTTCGCCCCCGATGCTGTGCCGTTGCCCGCAAGCGCGACGGCGTTCGATGCTGCTGATTTGGAGGATTTTCGGGTGATCAAGTGGATAATCGTCGCGGCGTACCTGGGAGCGATCCTGTACGTGCATTTCCGCGGCAAGGTAAGGCTGCGCATCTGGCGCCAGCTGCTGGACCATTCGGCGCTGGTCGCGCCGATCAACTGCTTCATGTACATGTTCTCGGGCGTGCCGCGCACGCCCTACATCCCGGTCGAGCGCTTCCCCGACCTCGAGAAGATCCGCGCGGCCTGGCCCCAGATCCGCGACGAAGGGCTGGCGCTGGCCGCCATGCGCAAGATCAAGGCCGCGGAGAAGAACGACGACGCCGGTTTCAACTCGTTCTTCAAGTATGGCTGGAAGCGTTTCTACCTGAAGTGGTACGAGGCGCGCCATCCGTCGGCCGAGGTCCTGTGCCCGCGCACGGTGGAACTGCTGCGCGGGCTGCCCAGCGTGAAGGCCGCGATGTTCGCCGAGCTGCCGCCGGGCGGCAAGCTCAACCCGCACCGCGACCCGTTCGCGGGCTCGCTGCGCTACCACCTGGGCCTGGCCACGCCCAACGACGACCGCTGCTTCATCGAGGTCGACGGCGAGCGCCATAGCTGGCGCGACGGCCTGGGCGTGGTGTTCGACGAGACCTACCTGCACTGGGCCGAGAACAAGAGCGACAGCAACCGGCTGATCCTGTTCTGCGACATCGAGCGTCCGATGCGCTTCGGCTGGGCCGGCAAGGTCAACCGCTGGATGGGCCGCAAGGTCATGACCGCGGCCAGCTCGCCCAACGAGGAAACCGACCAGACCGGCATGATCAACCGGCTGTTCCGCATCGTCTGGCTGGGCGGCCAGTACCGCCGCCGCTTCAAGGCCTGGAACCGCCAGGCCTACTACGTGGTCAAGTTTGGCCTGATCGCCGCCGGCGTGGCGCTGATCATCTACATCTGAGCGCGGCGCGCGGCACCGAGTTTCTTACACGGAAAAAGGGCCGGCGCAAGCCGGCCCTTTTCGTTTCCACGCCGCCTCAGCGCCGGCGCCGGCCGCGCTCGTCATCGAGTTCTTCGTAGTAGGCGCGCTTGGCCTGGTACATGCGCGAGTCGGCCAGCTTGATGGCGTCGCTCAGGCGCTCGCCGATGCCGCACGTCGCGGTGCCGATCGACAGGCTCAGCGCGGTACCGGGGTAGAACTGGTTGTTCAGCTCCACCACCTGGTGGATCTGCTCCACCACGGTGGCCACGCCGCGCTCGTCGCGCCCGGGCAGCAGCACCATGAATTCGTCGCCGCCGACGCGCGCCACGCAGACCTGGTCGCTCACGGCCTTCTTCAGCGCTTCGCCGGTGCGGCGCAGCAGCGCGTCGCCGTCGCCGTGGCCGAGCTGGTCGTTGACCTGCTTGAGGCCGTTGAGGTCCACCGCGATCACGCTGACCGGCCACGGTCCCTTGCGGCCCAGGCGCGCCAGCTCGTCTTCGTAGTAGGCGCGGTTGTAGAGCTTGGTCAGCACGTCGTGCTTGCCGAGGAATTCCACGTAGGCCTCGGCCTTCTTGCGCGCGGTGATGTCGGTCAGCGAGACCAGCACCTGGTCCCAGTCGGCCTCGTGGCCCGGGAACACCGACCACTGCATGAACACATCCACCGGCCGGCCGTCCAGCGCGTAGTTGATGACCTCGCGCTGCTGCCACAGTTTCTCGTTCCACAGGTCGACCAGCTGCTCGGCGAACTGGATGCGCATATTGTCGCGGAACACGTCGCCCAGGCGCGACAGCAGCTCGGCCTTCGAGGTGGCGCTGAACATCAGCAGGGTCTGCTGGTTGACGTCGAGCACGCGGATTTCCTGCATGCAGCGCGAGATGAAGTCCGGGTGGACGTTGAGAAAGGTGCGGAAATCCGTGATGCCGGCGCCGCGCACCTCGTCCAGCAGCAGCTTGACCGCGCTGAAATCCTCCACCCACAGCGACACCGGCGAATGCTCGAACAGGCCCAGCGCGTACTGCTCGCTGCGGCGCAGTTCGCGCTCGGTGGCCACGCGCACCGTGATGTCCTCGATGGACAGCAGCACGCGCGCCCAGGTGTCCTCGTGGCCGGGCATGACGGTTGCCTCGAGGCGGATGTCCAGGCGCTTGCCTTCCAGCGTGTAGTTGACGGTCTGGCTGGAGAAATGCCGGCCGCCGTCCCACAGCTGGCCCAGTTCCTCGACGTGCTGGTCGAACATGTCGTCGCGGAACACGGTGTCGAGGTTGCCGACCAGGTCGGCCAGGTCGGAGGCGCGGAACAGCTCCAGCGTGCGCTGGTTGACGTCCAGCACGCGGATCAGCGCCGAGCAGTGCGCCACTTCCTGGGGATGCCGGCGCAGGTGGGTGCGCAGGTCGGTCACGCCGCGCGCGCGCAGGGCCTGGAAGTGCTCGCGCACCGCGCTGAAGTCTTCAAGCCACAGCGATACCGGCGCGAGCTGGAACAAGGTTTGGTATTCGGCGTCGATGTGCGCCGCGTCGGTGATGGCCGTCAATGTGTATTCTCCCTTTCCCGTCGGCGCGCCGGGCCGGCTGGCCCGGGCGTCCGGGTCTGTGCCGGACTGCCGCCAAGCGCGCATCGGCGATAGCATAGGGCAGCGGGGCGGGAAATGGGGAGGTGTGTGGCGTAAAAACCGACGTCCGCGGGGTGTCCCCCACCAGCGGGGGGCAGGTTCAGGCCTGGCGGGAGAGCTCGGCGATGCGCGCCGGGGCGAAGCGGTGCGGCGCGTTTTCCTGCTCGGCGATCAGTTGCAGCGCGGCTGCCTGCAGCAGCGATCCGGCGGTCAGGTGGGAGGCCAGTGCGCGCAACTCGTCGAGTTTGCCGCGTGCCGGGGGCTGGAGGGAGGTCATGTCGCTGGTGGTCTGCTCGGAAACAGCGGCCATGGTAGCGGCGCGCGGGGCCGCGGCGCTTTGCGCTGCGTCATGCGCCCTGCTCGCGGCGCCGGCTTCCTCCCGCGCGGCCGGGGCGGGGCGGGCCTGGTTCGCCTCGGCGCGCGCCTGCCGGCGGTGGGCCTGGTCGGCACGGCGCAGCATGCACGAGCGCGGCGTGGCGGCGCCGGTGTCCGCGGCGAGAGGGAGGAATGGGAGCTGCATCGTTTTTCTCCTGGTGGGCGGCTTGCCGCCTTCGACAAGCCTTGGCAGAGTGCCGCACGCCGCTTTCCTTGCCGAGCGCGCTGCGATGAACGGCCGGATCGGTGGAGCGAAAAGCACGCTGCAGTGCCTGAGCCGATACCCCGGCGCGATCCGGTGCCATCCGGCGCCATCCCGCGGATCGTCTAGCCCGGCGCGCGCCCCCCGGCGCGCGCCCCCCGGCGCGGGCGCCGCGCGGCGGCCGGGCGGCCAGGCGCGCCGCCACCCCGGCCAGCTCGCGCAGCGCGCGCTCGATTTCCGGCGAAAACGGCATGCCGCAGTTCAGGCGCAGGAAATGGTCGAAGCGGTTGGAGTTGGAGAACATCACGCCCGGCACCACGCGGATGCCAGCCTTCAGGGCCTCGTCGAACACGGCTTCGGACGATACCGGCCCGGGCAGTTCCACCCACAGGTGCAGGCCGCCGTGCGGATCGGAGGCACGCGTGCCGGCCGGGAAGCCGGCGGCGATCGCCTGCGCCACCTGCGCGCGCTGTCCGCGCAATTGCTCGCGCAGGCGCCGCAGGTGGCGCTCGAAGGCGCCCGAGCCCATGTAGTCCGCCAGCGCCATCTGCGCCAGCAGCTCGTTGGGGCGCGACTGGCTGTACTTGAGCATTTCCACGCGCGCCTGCCAGCGGCCCGCCGCGATCCAGCCCAGCCGCATGCCGGGCGCGAGCGTCTTGTGCAGCGAGGCGCAATGGATCACGCCGCCGTCGCGGTCCCATGACTTGAGGGCCGCGGGCGGCGTGTCGCCGTCGGCCAGCGCGGAGAAGCAGTCGTCCTCGATCAGCGCGATGTCGCGCTGCCCGCACCAGGCCACCAGCCGGGCCTTGTGGTCGTCCGGCATGATGCAGCCGAGCGGGTTTTGCAGGTTGGGCACCACCACCACGGCGCGGATGTTGTCGTAGGTCTGCGCCGCCAGCTCCAGCGCTTCGAGCGAGATGCCGGTCTGCGGGCTGCTGGGAATCTCCAGCGCGCGCATGCCCAGGCTTTCCAGGATCTGCAGCAGGCCGTAGTAGGTCGGCGACTCCACCGCGATCACGTCGCCGGGGCGCGCCACCGCGCGCAGCGCGAGATTGAGCGCTTCCGTGCAGCCATGCGTGACCAGGATGTCCTCGGGCGCCACCGTGATGCGCGACAGCAGCGCATGGCGCGCCAGCACCGCGCGGAAAGCGGGGTGCCCGCCGGCATCGGCGGCGGTGCCGAACAGCTGCGGGTGGCGCCGCAGCGCGCGCGCCGCCGCGTCGCGCAGCGCCTGCGCCGGGTAGAGCGCGGGCGCGGCGCAGGCGCCGGCGAAATTCACCGCCACCGGGCGCTGGCGCCCGCGCGCGGTGATGGCCGAGATGCGTTCATGGATGCCGACGTACTGCGCGGGGTCCGGCAGCGTGGCCGGCGGCTCCGCGATCGGCGCCAGCGGTTTGTGCGGCGCCCGTGCCGGGTGCCGCACGAAGTAGCCCGAGCGCGGCCGGGCTTCGAGCAGCCCGTCGCTTTCCATCTGCCGGCAGGCCTGCAGCGCGGTCGACAGGCTCACGCCGTGCAGTTCCATCAGGGTGCGTACCGACGGCACGCGGTCGCCCGGCTTGAGCGTGCCGGCCTCGATGGCGTGGCGGTAATGCTGCGCGAGCTGGCGGTAGAGCGGGGCGGAATCCATGCGGCATGGTGGCGCGGCGGCGGCCAGCGCAACAGATACAGATACGGGCGTTCTGTATCGTAACAGATGGCCTGTGCATGATCTGTTGCGGTCCGGCCGGTGCGGGCGTGTGCCTGTTTCGGCCCGGCGCTGCCCGATAGTCTGGATCCCTGTCAACACCGCAGGGAGCCGCATCATGCAAGGCTATCGTTCCGATCTTCCCGATCCCATGAAGGCGGTCGCGCCGGTCGCGCCCGCCACCCCGGGCGGCGCGCCGCGGGCGCAGATGCTCGACCTCGAAACCAGCCGTGTGCTACGGTTCCATGCCAGGGCCGGCACCGCGCTGTATGTGCTGGAAGGCGAGCTTGCCCTGTCCGGGGCGCCGCGCTGGCTGGCCGGCACCATGTGGCGGCAGCCGCAGCGCCTGCCGGCCGGCAGCATGGTGGTGCTGCCTTCGGGCTGGGTGGAGCTGCTGGCCACGCGCGCCGCCACGCTGCGCCTGCACGCGCCCGCCGCGCGGCCGCGGCGCCTGGCCCGGCTGTCCCGCTGGCTGGCCCGCCGCCTGTCCCCGGGCACGCCCGCCCACGCATCGCAATGTTTTCACGGAGAGCAACACAAATGAGCGAACTGGCAATTTCCTATGACGACGTGGCCGCGGCCCACCGGCGGCTCGAAGGCGTGGCCCACCGCACGCCGGTCATGACCTCCACCTTTGCCGATGCGAACAGCGGCGCCGAGCTGTTCTTCAAGTGCGAGAACTTCCAGCGCATGGGCGCCTTCAAGTTCCGCGGCGGCTACAACGCCATCGCGCAGTTCACGCCGGCGCAGCGCAAGGCGGGCGTGATCGCGTTTTCCTCGGGCAACCACGCGCAGGCCATCGCCTTGTCGGCGCGCCTGTTCGGCGTGCGCGCGGTCATCGTCATGCCGCACGACGCGCCGGCCATCAAGATCGCCGCCACGCGCGGCTACGGTGGCGAAGTGGTGCTGTACGACCGCTATACCGAGGACCGCGAAGCCATCGGCCGCCGCCTGGCCGAGGAGCAGGGCCTGACCCTGATCCCGCCGTACGACCATCCGCACGTGATGGCCGGCCAGGGCACCGCCGCCAAGGAACTGTTCGAGCAGGCCGGCCCGCTCGACGTGCTGATCACCCCGCTCGGCGGCGGCGGACTGTTGTCCGGCTGCGCGGTGGCCGCGCGCGCGCTCAACCCGGACTGCCAGGTGATCGGCGTCGAGCCGGAGGCCGGCAACGACGGCCAGCGCAGCCTGCGCAGCGGCAAGATCGTCCATATCGACACGCCCGACACGCTGGCCGACGGCGCCCAGACCCAGCACCTCGGCAATCTCACCTTCCCCGTGCTGCGCAGCCTGGTGGACGACGTGGTGACGGTCAGCGACGCCGAACTGGTCGAAGCGATGGCGTTCTTCGCCGGCCGCATGAAGATGGTGGTCGAGCCCACCGGCTGCCTGGGCGCGGCGGCGGTGTTCGCCAGGCGGATCGACGTCGGCGGCAAGCGCGTCGGCGTGGTGATCTCGGGCGGCAACGTGGACCTGGCGCGCTTCGCTTCCCTGCTGTAGGCGGCGCAGCCATAAAGTGCAGCCCGGGCGCGGCAGCCCGCCGCGCTCAGGGCTGGGCGTCGCGGGCGCTCAGCAGGCCGTGCGCCACCATGTCCAGCGCCGGGCGCGTGTCGCCGTTCTTGTCGGTCCAGACCTTGGGCGTGAGGCTGCCCGAGAGCGCCACGGATTCGCCGTCCTCGAGCGCCAGCAGCGCGGCGCGCACCTTGTCGGCAAACGCGATCACGTTGACGATCACGGTGTCGCCGTCCCCGGCGGTGGCCTTGAGCCGGGCGGTGACGAACAGGCTGCCGCCCTGGCCGCTGCGTTCGCTGGCGTGGCCGTGGAGGCGGCCGCTGACTAGTCCGTCGATCATGGTGTTCCTTGCTGTCATGAGGTTGGCGGCCATCGCCGAGCGCGCCGCCGGGGTGCGGAAGATCTCACAATTTCGCCGCCGCGGGGCGCAGAATGCGGGCCCTGGCCCGAAAAACTATAAAATTGCGGTCCGGCCAGCCCGACGCTCACCCAGAGTGCAGTCCGCGCCCCATGCGGGGCGGACCCCCCGGCCGCAGAATTCCAGGTTCCCATGCTACGTCTAAGTGAAGTCAAACTCCCGCTCGACCATGCCGAGAGCGATCTCGATGCCGTGGTGCGCGCGCGCCTGGCCGAGATCGGCGTCGAGGCCGATGGCCTGGCCGGGTTCACCGTGTTCCGCCGCGCGCACGATGCGCGCAAGCGCTCCGATATCAAGCTCACCTACATCATCGATATCGAGGTCAGGGACGAAGCCGCGGCGATCCGGCGCATGGCGGGCAAGCCCAACTGGAGCGTGACGCCGGACATGGCCTACCGCTTCGTGGCGCTGGCGCCGGCGCAAGGCACGCGGCTGCGCCCGGTGGTGATCGGCATGGGCCCGTGCGGGCTGCTGGCCGGGCTGATCCTGGCGCAGATGGGCTTTCGCCCGATCATCCTGGAGCGCGGCAAGGAAGTGCGCGAGCGCACCAAGGACACCTTCGGCCTGTGGCGCAAGAGCGTGCTGAATCCGGAGTCGAACGTGCAGTTCGGCGAAGGCGGCGCCGGCACGTTCTCCGACGGCAAGCTCTACAGCCAGATCAAGGACCCGCGCCATCTCGGCCGCAAGGTGCTGGAAGAGTTCGTCAAGGCCGGCGCGCCGGAAGACATCCTCTACCTCGCGCGCCCGCACATCGGCACCTTCCGCCTGGTCAGCATGGTGGAGAAGATGCGCGCGGAGATCTTCGCGCTGGGCGGCGAGATCCGCTTCGAGACGCGCGTCGAGGATTTCGACATCGACCACGGCAAGCTGCGCGGGCTCAAGCTGCACGACGGCGCCTACCTGGAGGCCGACCACGTGGTGCTGGCCGTGGGCCACAGCGCGCGCGACACGTTCCAGGTATTGCACGACCGCGGCGTGTTCATGGAAGCCAAGCCGTTCTCGCTGGGTTTCCGCATCGAGCATCCGCAGGGCCTGATCAACCGCAGCCGCTTCGGCAAGTTCGCCGGCAACAAGCTGCTCGGCGCCGCCGACTACAAGGTGGTGCACCACGCCAGCAACGGGCGCGCGGTGTACAGCTTCTGCATGTGCCCGGGCGGCACGGTGGTGGCCGCGGCCTCCGAGCCGGGCCGCGTGGTGACCAACGGCATGAGCCAGTACTACCGCGCCGAGCGCAACGCCAACGCCGGCATCGTGGTCGGCATCACGCCCGAGGATTATCCCGGCGGTCCGCTGGCCGGCATCGCTTTCCAGCGCCACTGGGAAGAGCGCGCCTTCGAGCTGGGCGGGCGCAACTACAACGCGCCGGCCCAGCTGGTGGGCGACTTCATCGCGCGCCGGCCTTCGACCGCGCTCGGTTCGGTCGAGCCCTCGTACAAGCCGGGCGTCACGCCGACCGACCTTTCCGGCGCGCTGCCGGAGTACGTGACCGAAGCCATCCGCGAGGCTCTGCCCGAGCTCGACAAGAAGATCGCCGGCTTCGCCGTGCACGATGCGGTGCTGACCGGCGTGGAAACGCGCACCTCCTCGCCGCTGCGCATCCGCCGCAACGACAGCTACCAGAGCATCAACGTGGAAGGCCTGTACCCGGCCGGCGAAGGCGCCGGCTACGCGGGCGGCATCTACTCGGCGGCCATCGACGGCATCGAGGTGGCCGAGGCCGTTGCGCTGAGCATCGTCAACGGCGCCTGAGCGCCGCGCTGCCTCAGGCGGCGCGCTCCAGCCAGGCCGCGGCGCCCAGCCCGGCCGCGCGCCCGCTGGCGAAGCAGGCGGTCAGCAGGTAGCCGCCGGTGGGCGCTTCCCAGTCCAGCATCTCGCCGGCGCAGAACACGCCCGGCACGGCGCGCAGCATCAGTTGCGCGTCCAGTGCCTCGAACGCGACGCCGCCCGCGCTGCTGATGACCTCGTCGAGCGGGCGCGCGCGCAGCAGGCGCAGCGGCAACGCCTTGAGCGCGGCGGCCAGCCGTGCCGGATCGGCGAATTCTTCCTTCGACAGGCACTCGCGCAGCAGTCCGGCCTTGACGCCGGCAATGCCCAGCCTGCTTTGCAGATGGCTCGACAGCGAGCGCGCGCCGCGCGGGCGCAGCACCGCCTCGGCCACGCGCGCGGCGCTCAGGCCGGGGGCGAGGTCGAGATGGATCACGGCCTCGCCGGTGCTTTCCAGCAGGTCGCGCATGGGCGCGCTGAGCGCATAGACCAGGCTGCCCTCGATGCCGCCCGCGGTGATGACGAACTCCCCCTGGCGATCGTGCCGGTTGCCGTCGCGGTCGCGCAGGCCGATGGCCACGGCCTTGACCGGCTGCCCCGCGAAGCGCGTGCCGAAGTGCTCGCTCCAGGCCACGTCGAAGCCGCAGTTGGCGGGGCGCAGCGGCGCCACCTCGACGCCGCGCGCGGCCAGCAGCGGCACCCACGCGCCGTCCGAGCCGAGCCGCGCCCAGCTGCCGCCGCCCAGCGCCAGCACCACCGCCTGCGCGTGCACACGCAGTTCGCCCTCGCTCGTGGCGAAGCGCAGCGCGGGCGCCGCCTGGTCCGCCCAGCCCAGCCAGCGATGCCGCATATGGAAGCGCACGCCGGCCTCGCGCAGGCGGTGCAGCCAGGCGCGCAGCATCGGCGCGGCCTTCATGTCGGTGGGGAAGACGCGGCCCGAGCTGCCGACGAAGGTCTCGATGCCCAGGCCGTGCACCCATTCGCGCAGCGCCCGCGGCCCGAACTCCGCCAGCAGCGGCGCGATCTGCGCGCCGCGGCTGCCATAGCGCGCGAGGAACGGTTCGGCCGCTTCCGAATGCGTGAGGTTCATGCCGCCGCGCCCGGCCATCAGGAACTTGCGGCCCGCCGAAGGCATGGCGTCGTACACGTCCACGCGCCAGCCGCGCGCAGCCAGCGCCTCGGCCGCCATCAGGCCCGCGGGGCCGCCGCCGATCACGGCAACGGTGGCGGAATCGGGAGTGGCGGCGGGTGCGGGCATGTGGGAACTCGGGGAAGGGCGGCGGAAGGGGCGGAACGGATTATATAGGGTCACCAAGGGTCACCAGCGGCTACCCGGGGCAGCATCGCGCCGGCGCCTGATAAGATCCGGCCCTCGACCTCGCCCATACGCGTACCCACAAGCGTCCCATCCGTGCCTGCCATGACCCCGCCGCCGTTTGCCCCGGCCTTCCGCCTTGCCACGCGCCGCCTGCTGGCGGGTCTCGCGCTGGGCCTGCTCTGCGCCGCGCCGCCCGCATTCGCCCAGGAAACCGCGCAAGGGCTGCGGGACAAGGCCATGCACGGGGACTTCCTGTCACAGCGCAACCTGTCCTATTGCCTGCAGTCCGGATGCCTCGGGCTGGAGAAAGACCGCGTGCGTGCCTGCGCATGGCGCAAGGTGATCCTGCTGTCCGGCGACCGCCACGTGACCGATCTCGACACCGCCAATCTCGAATACGTCTGCGGCAAGCTGAGCGCGGCCGAGCGCGATGCCGCCATGCGCCAGGCGGACGCGCTGGCGCAGCAGATCTACGGGCAGCGCCGCTGAGCGGCGGCGCGGGGGGCGGACGCTAGAATGGCGGTTTCGCGCCGTCCGCCATTGCCATGACTTCAGCCACGCCGTCCACCGAAACCGTCCTGCACGCCACCCGGCAATGGCTGGAGCGCGCCGTGATCGGCCTCAACCTGTGCCCGTTCGCCAAGGCCGTGCACGTGAAGCGGCAGATCCGCTACGCCGTGAGCGCCGCCACCGATGCCGAAGGCGTGATGGCGGATCTCGAAACCGAACTCAAGCTGCTGGCCGAGGCGGACCCGGCCGAGACCGACACCACGCTGCTGATCCTGCCGCATGCGCTGGCGGATTTCCTCGACTACAACGACGCGCTGTATTTCGCCGAGCGCCTGCTCAAGAGCCTGCGCCTGGCCGGCACGCTGCAGATCGCCAGCTTCCATCCGCACTACCGGTTCGACGGCACCGAGCCGGACGATATCGAGAACTACACCAACCGCGCGCCTTATCCGATCCTGCACCTGCTGCGCGAAGACAGCATCGCGCGCGCGGTGGCAGCGTTCCCCGATGCGGCGGACATCTACGAGCGCAACCAGGAGACCATGCGCAAGCTTGGCCTGGCGGGCTGGCAGGCGCTGATGCGCGATTGATGCAGTCGATGCAGTACGACTGGTACTTGCCGGGCCGCGCAACGACGCCAGGATCTTCTTGAAACGACTTCTTACTACGTCACGGCGCAGGCGTCCTCGCCGTGCGCGCCGGCGTAGAAGCGCCCCGACATTTCTTCCAGCCCCAGCGTCTTCAGCACTTCGTTCAGGCGCTCGGCGGGCCGGCGCCGCGGCAGGTCCTTGTACTGCGCGATGATCAGCTCGTTCTTCATCGAGTGCTCCCAGCCCACCAGCTCGGTCACGCTGACCTGGTAGCCATGCGCTTCGAGCTGCAGGCAGCGCAGCACGTTGGTGACCTGGCTGCCGAACTCGCGCGTGTGCAGCGGGTGGCGCCAGATCTCGGTGAGCGGGCTGGCCAGCGCGCGGGCCTTGTTCTTGCGCAGCACGCCGGCCACCTCGGCCTGGCAGCAGGGCACCACCACGATGTACCTGGCGTGCTTTTCCAGCGCGAAGCGGATGGCGTCGTCGGTGGCGGTGTTGCACGCGTGCAGCGCGGTGACGATATCGATGGTGGCCGGCAGCTGCGGCGAGACGATCGAGTCCGCCACCGACAGGTTGAGAAAGGACATGCCCCCGAAGCCCAGCCGCGCGGCCAGCTCCTGCGAGGTGCGCACCAGTTCCTCGCGCGTCTCGATGCCGTAGATGCGCGAATTGTCCAGGTGGTCCTTGAAGAACAGGTCGTACAGGATGAAGCCCAGGTAGGACTTGCCCGCGCCGTGGTCCACCAGCGTCACGTCCGGGTGGTCCTGCTTGAGGTCCTGCAGCAGCGGCTCGATGAACTGGAACAGGTGGTAGACCTGCTTGAGCTTGCGGCGGCTGTCCTGGTTCATCTTGCCGTCGCGCGTGAGGATGTGCAGCGCCTTGAGCAGTTCGATGGACTGGCCGGGACGGATTTCGTGGGGGCTGGACGCCGGTGCGGCGGGCGTTTTCGACGCCGGGGACTTCTGGGCCATCTGGGGAACCTGGGAAAACTGTGGATGAGCGCCGTCAGCGCCAAAGCGGCAGTTTACCGAAAGTCGCTCCCGGCCGGGCGGAGTGGCGCAAGCGCCGCAGCCCGCGCGGCCGCGGCGTGCCTACAGCAGGCAGTAATCCACCGGCGCCAGCGGCGGCGGCAGGTCGGTCTCGCCCAGCGCTTCCTTCATCGCGATCTCGATGGCGCGGCACATGGCATCGAGCGGCAGGTCGTTGGGCGAGGTGCCGAACGGCTCTTCCAGCTCGTCGCCGAGCGCATCGAGGCCGAAGAAGGTGTAGGCCACCAGGCCGACCACGATGGGCGTCAGGAAGCCGGTGGTGTCGACCAGCCCGAACGGCAGCAGGAAGCAGTAAAGATAGGCGGTACGGTGCAGCAGCAGCGTGTACGAGAACGGGATCGGCGTGTTGCGGATGCGGTCGCAGGCCACCGCGGTGGACGTCATGGCCGACAGCGTGTTGTCGATCGCCACCGCCAGGCACGGGTCCACGCGCTGCTGCCGCACGCACTGGCCGAGATCCTCGCCCATGCGCATCATCAGCAGGGCGGGCGCGTTGGTGCTGGCGAGCATGGCGTCCCGTTCGGCGGGCGCCAGCCAGGCGGCATCGATGCCGGTGCCGGCCTGGCTGCCGCGCAGGCGGTTGCGCAGCGCGCAGGCGAAGGCGATCGTGCGCAGCAACATGCGCTGGCGCACCGCGCCGGGCGCCGCCGGCGCATGGCCCGGCGCGGCGTCGCCGATCAGGCTCATGCACTGCCGCGCGAGGTCCTGGCTGCGCACCACCAGTTCGCCCCACAGCTTGCGCCCTTCCCAGAAACGGTCATAGGCGGCGGTATTGCGAAAGCCGAGGAAAATGGCCAGCGGCAGCCCGATCAGCGTGAACGGGATGGCCGTGAGCGCGACCTTGTGCCGGAAGAAGGCGCCGTGGGTGACGGTGACTGCCAGCGCGAGCAGCACGTTTACCAGCAGCACGCGCCAGATGCGCGACAGGATCGAGCCACGCAGGACCAGGAACAGCCTCAGTCCCGATGGGCGGTCTCGCACGATCATCCAGTGTTCCCCTTTTGTTGCAGCGCGGCGTTGCGCCGATGGGCAGAAGTGTACATTTTGCCTCGGCCGGGGGCTCAAGTTTTCTCCCGAACCGCCGTTGGTGTAGTGCGCGCTAGAAAGAACATAGATCAGCAGCGCGTAGTGCCTGCCATCAATCGCATGCCGCCGCGCCCGGCCAGTACGGGCTGACTCGCCGCAAGGCGGGGCAGGGCGGATTGCGCGGGGCGCAGCGGTCGGGACCGCGCGCCCGCAAACGACCCATCGGGGGAAAGACGGAATGGAAAGCCGGGGAGAACACCCAGTCAGCGCCATGGACGGCGCAGCGCAGAGCGCAACGGAAGGCGGCCTGCGGATCCGCCTCGACGAGGCCACGCGGCATTTGCACGCGTTCTTTGCCGTGGTGCCGGGACGGATGCCGCCGGACCGCGCCGCGCTGGAGGAAGCGCTGGCCGCCGGGGGCTGGCGCGGCGCCAGGCTGGACACCGCCACGGTCGGCAACTTCCTCGCGCAGTGCCAGCGCGCCACCGAAGGCGCGCCGGTGGAGGCGCTCGTCGGCGAGGTGACAGACGGCTATTTCGAGTTCGACGTCAGCGCCGACGGCCTGAGCGTGCGGCTCGACCTGCTGCCGGCGCAAGGCGGGCGCGAGGTGACGCGCGACGAGGTGCGCGCCGCGCTGGCCGAGCGCGGCGTCGTGGCCGAGGTCGACGCCGCCGCGCTGCGCGGCGCCTTCGAGGCGGGCGCCTGCGAGGGCCTGGAGATTGCCGCCGGGCGCGCGCCGCAGCCCGGCACGCCGGCGCGCTTCGAAAGCCTGCTGGCGCCGCGCAAGCCGCTGGTGGAAGAAGACGACAGCGGCCGCATCGACCTGCGCGACCTCGGCACCTTGCTGCTGGTCAATCCGGGCACGCCGCTGATGCGCCGCATCCCGGCCCGCCCGGGCACGGATGGCCTCGACGTGTACGGCAAGGTGGTGCCGGCGCCCGCGGTCGACGATTCGCCCTATGCCGACGGGCTGGCCGGCGTGGCGCCCGATCCCGCCGACCCGCAGGTGCTGCTGGCGGCCATCTCGGGCTCGCCCGCGCTGTTGCCGCATGGCGTGTCGGTCAGCCCGGTGGTCGACGTGGAAGCGGTGGACATGCACTCGGGCAACGTCACCTTCGACGGCACCCTGCGCGTCAATGGCGACATCAAGACCGGCATGACGGTGCGCGTGACCGGCGACGTCATCGTCAGCGGCACCATCGAGGCGGCCCATGTCGAGGCCGGCGGCAACGTGGTGGTCAAGGGCGGCATCATCGGCAAGGCCGAAGGCGCGCATCAGGGCGGCGACGGCACGGCGGCGCTGGCGAGCGTGCGCTGCAAGGGCAGGCTGCACGCGCGTTTCATCGAGAGCGCGGTGGTCGAGGCCGGCACCGACGTCACCGTGGAAAGCGGCATCCGGCAGAGCGACGTGGCTGCCGGACGCGCGATCTTCGCCGGTCCCAAGGGCGGGCAGGGCAACATCACCGGCGGCCGCATCCGGGCCAAGGCGATCGTGCGCACCGCCACGCTCGGCGCGTCCGCCGGCATCGCCACCGTCGTGCAGGTGGGCACCAATCCCTATGCCGAGGCGGAAAAGACCGAAGCCGAGGCCCAGCGCCGCCAGATCGACACCGACCAGGCCAAGGTGCAGCAGCTCGTCAGCTTTTTCGCCAAGCATCCGGAGAAGGCTTCCGGCGACCTGCGCGAGAAGGCGCGCGCGACCTTGTTCAAGCTGACCCGGGACGCCATCGAGGTCGATGCCCGGCTGGCGAAGCTGGCCGAGCAGCTGCACCCCGCGCCCGACGCGGTGATCGAGGTGAGCCGGCGCATCCACGGCGGGGTGGTCGCCCAGATCGGCCAGAAATCCATGAAGATCATGGAAGACAAGCCGGGCGGCCAGTTCCGCATGGTCGAAGGCCGCGTCGCGCTGGTCTGATCCGGCCGGACCGGCAGGCGGGGCCGCCCGCGCCTGTGCGGCGTCCCGGCCCGTAACGCGCGCGGAACACGTTACGTGACGCGTAACGCGCCGGCCCGCCCCGCGCGCCGCGCAAGCTCCGCTTTCCCAGTCTTGCCGTTTCCCGCCAGCCCTTGCCGGACAAGGGCTGGCGGGCGCCGTCGCGGGCGTCGCGGCGGCCTTCGCGACACGCTCCTGCGCCTGGCACATGCCTTGCGATCCCTTTGTGTCATCAGGCGCCCGCCGCCGGCGCCCTCCGGTTAACAGAGCACAGAGGAGCAATCATGGATATGGCACTCACCGCCCGCGCCAACGTCGACAGCATCATTCCGCGCGGGCTGTCCTCGGCCCGCCCGGCGGGCCTGCCCCAGTGGCAGGGCAGCCGCGCGCAGATGGCCACGCCCGGCGCGGCGCCGGTCCGCGCGGTGGTGATCGACGAATGCGCGCTGCTGCGCCTGGGCCTGAGCCGCATGCTCGAAAGCCTGCCCGGCGTGGCGCGCGTGGACAGCGTGGACCCGGACGAGCTGCCCGATCACGCCGGCGCCATCCGCGAGGCCGAACTGCTCGTCTTCGGCATGCCGCAGGACGTGACCAGCGGCTGGCGCATGCTGCGCAAGCTGCGCAGCATGCTGCCGACGCAGCGCGTGCTGCTGCTCTCGGACAATATGTGGCTGCACATGCCGCCGCCGGAAATGGGCTACGGCATCTGCTGCTGCCTGCCCAAGACTGCCGCGCTGGTGACGCTGGAGGCGGCCATCGCCAGCATGCTGGAGGCGCAGGTGCTGGCAGCCTGAAACGCCGGGCCGCCAGGCGGCGGCGCGGCATCAAGCGTACTTTTCATCACTCGCCAGTATGAACCGCGTTTGGATGTCTGTAAATAGATACATGTAGGGATTCAATGCCGTATTTGCCGGGCTTATGTTGAGCCTTCGCCACCCTGGCCCTTGCGTGCCGGGGCAGGCGGTCGACGTAGGGAAGCGTCGATTTTTCAAGCCTCAACATAAGTCAGGAAAACATGCCAAATACTGCACATCATGCGGTTTCATCCCCCTTTCACAACGCCACCCCCACCTTCGACCGCACGCGCCTGAACGCCATCGCCGTGGCCCTGCTGGCCCTGGGCCTGGGCGCCTGCGGCGGCGACGATCCCGCACCCGAGCAGCCGGTCGCGGTCAATCCGCCCGCCGTCGTCGCCGGCTGCGAACTGAACGGCACCACCGGCGGCGAAGCCGTGATCCTGCCGGGCGACCCCGGCGCGCCGGAAATCGCCACGGGCTATGCGCCCAAGAACACGGTGTACTCCAAGACGTACATGGCGGTGACCAACAACCCCGTGTCCACCAAGGCCGCGTGCGACGTGCTGAAGAACGGCGGCACCGCCGTGGACGCCGCGGTGGCCGCGCAGATGGTGCTCAACCTGGTCGAGCCGCAGTCCTCCGGCATCGGCGGGGGCACCTTCATCATGTACTACGACGCCGCCACCAAGCAGGTCACGGCCTACGACGGCCGCGAGATGGCCCCGGCCGCCGCCGACGAGAACTACCTGCAGTGGAAGTCCGCCGCCGACCAGACCGCCCCGGTGCCGACGGCCATCCGCAGCGGCCGCTCCATCGGCACGCCGGGCACGCTGCGCGTGCTGGAACTGGCCCACCGCGAGCACGGCAAGCAGGCCTGGAAGGATCTGTTCTCGCCGGCCATCAAGCTGGCCACCGACGGCTTCCCGATTCCGCCGCGCATGGCGGCGTCGATCAGCGGCGCCAGCACGGTCACGAACATCAAGCGCGACCCCGAGATGGCCGCCTACTTCCTCAACGCCGACGGCACGCCGCGCGCGGTCAACACCATCATCAAGAACCCGGCGCTGGCCAGCGTGTTCAGCGCGGTCGCCGCGGACGGCGCCGACGCCTTCTACAAGGACGGCCCGATTGCCCGGGCCATCGTCGACAAGATCCAGACCACCTACGGCGGCACCACCACGCCCGGCGTGACCACCGTGGCCGACCTGGAAAACTACGTCGCCAAGAAGCGCGCCGCGGTCTGCACCACGTACCGCGGCTACGAGATCTGCGGCATGCCGCCGCCGTCGTCGGGCGGCATCGCGGTGGCGCAGATCATGGGCATCCTGGAAAACTACGAAATGTCGCGCTACGCGCCGGCCGTGGTGGACAAGAACGGCGGCCGCCCGACCGTGCTGGGCGCTCACCTGATCGCCGAAGCCGGCAACCTGGCCTATGCCGACCGCAACAAGTACGTGGCGGACACCGACTTCATCGGCCTGCCGGGCGGCAGCTGGGAAAGCATGCTGAACAAGCCTTACCTGCGCCAGCGGGCGGACCTGATCAGCACCGTGGGATCGATGACCCTGCCGGCGCCCGCGGGCGATCTCGGCGCGGTGCCGCTGGCGCCGTCGCTGCTCGACGAGCACGGCACCACGCACCTTTCGCTGACCGACAAATACGGCAACGTGGTCTCGATGACCACCACCATCGAGTCGGGCCTCGGTTCGTATCACTTCACCAACGGCTTCCTGCTCAACAACCAGCTGACCGACTTCAACGCCGCGCCCACCGTGGCCGGCGTGCCCGTCGCCAACCGCCTGCAGCCGGGCAAGCGCCCGCGCAGCTCGATGTCGCCCACGCTGGTGTTCAAGCGCAATGCCGACGGCTCGCGCGGCGACTTCTACATGACCACCGGCTCGCCGGGCGGCGCCACCATCATCCAGTACGTGGCCAAGACCCTGGTCGGCGCGCTCGACTGGAAGCTGGACGCGCAGCAGACGGTGTCGATGATGGACTTCGGTTCCAACAACGTGAACATGATCGTCGGCGGCGAGCATCCCAACCTCGACCTGAGCGTGCCCGCGGGCGGCGCGGCGGGCGACAACGATCCGCTGGTCAAGGGCTTGCGCAACCTCGGGCACACCGTGAACGTGGGCGCGCAGTCCAGCGGCCTGAGCGCCATCATCCGCACCACCATCGGTGGCGCGACGGTGCTGGTGGGCGGTGCCGACCCGCGCCGCGAAGGCGTGGTGCTGGGCGATACCTTCACGCCGTAAAAGGCAGCCGGCGCCGTGGCGGCTGCCTCCCGATCGGTTTTGCGGAAATTTCCCTGGCTCAAATAGGAAATGGCTGATTGGTCGTGGCGGTTCTGCTGGCTACAGTAGCCACATACCGCTCTCTCCCCGGGGGTGGTATTCCCGATGAGGGTCCATCCCTTGGCCCTCCTTCCGTAGCGCCGCATGCTTTCGCGTGCGGCGTTTTTTTTGCGTCGTGCCGGCCGCGTTCAGGCAGGCGAGACGCCTGACGGCACTTCCGCGCCGCGCGGCAGGACGCGCCACGCGAGGTTCGCGCCGTCGCCGGCGCCGGCAAATTCGCAGTGCGTGTCGCGCGCCTCGGCGAAGTCGGCCGCTTCGAGCCATACCGACAGGAAGGCACCCATGGCATCGAGCAGCGTGTCGGAATTGATGCCCGCGGGGCCGCCGACCTTCGGGCAGATCACCAGGTGCGTGCCCTCGTGCGAATACACGCGCAGCGTCTTCACCAGGTCGGCCGGCTGCAGGCGATGCTCCGTGCAGGGCACGCCCTCGAAGCCGAACGCCAGCAGGAATTCCTCTTCCTCCGCCTGCCCCGTGCAGAGAATCACCTTGGGCCGCATGCGGCGGCGCAGGCCCGCGATAAAGCGGAAGCGTCCGCCCTGGCGGCAGAAGTCCGCGTAGCGCCAGTTCGGGCTCAGGTAGGGATTGCGGCGGAAGGTCTCGATCTGCGCGAGATCCATGTGCTGCGGCTTGGGCAGCGGATAGAGATTGAGCTTGAACTCCCAGCCCCCCGGGGCGTAGAGATACTGGTCGAAGTAGGCGTGCCAGTCCACGCCCGGCATGGTCTCGCGCAAGGTGGCCGCGCGCGTGGCCGCCATGATGCGGGCCAGGCGCTGATGCGTCTGCCAGCGCGGCATGTCGTGGCGGTGGCGCTCGCGGAAGGCCGCGTCCCAGGCCGGCGGCGCATGCACCGGCGCCAGCGCCGCGCCGGGAGCGGCGGCAAGCAGATGCGGCTCCTTGTCGCAAAGCCAGACGGCCGCACCGATGTTCCCGCCCTCCATGCCGGCGTACGACGAGAAATATGCGTCCAGTTCCTCGCTGCTGAAAATCGATGCCATGTGATGTCTCGTTGATGCAAGCTCGTCATTCGCTCCCCGGCGTCCGTCGCGGATACCGGGGGTTCCCGTTTGCCGTCGGCGGCCGGCCGCGAAGCCGGCGCGCCACGTCGTGCGGTTGTGCATGCGCAATCGGCGTGCCATCCGCGCGGCATCCGTGCGCAGGCCCGTGGCGCGGCCCCGGCGCGATGGCCCGAACCGGCTGGAAGCCGCGCCGGACCTGGGTTTGCGGGGAGATGGGCGGGCCGGGCGAAAGCCATGGCGGCGCGGCGGGCGTGCGGGCCGCACGCCATCGCGGCGTTACGCGTTACGTAACGCCAGCGTTGCCGCGGAACACCGCCGGCGCTGCTACCGTGTTCCGCGCGGCACGGCCATACCCCGCGCGGGCGGGGCCGGTTTCCGTGGCGCGGCTGCCGACACGCGCGCCCGGCCGCGCCCGTTTGTGGCATGCTTCGCGCGAAACGGAGGAGCCAGATGAACAAATTCCTGGTGATCGGCGCGGCGCTGATCGCGGCGGGTTTCTACTTCAAGTCGGGGGCGCGCGTGGAAGCGCCCGGGCCGACGCCCGAGCCCGCGATCGCGGCGGCAGCGCCCGCCATGGCCCCGCCGGCGGCCGCCTTCCGCTGCGAGGGCAAGCAACGCTGCAGCGAGATGCGCTCCTGCGAGGAAGCCCGGTTCTACCTGCGGAACTGTCCCGGCGTGAAGATCGACGGGGACGGCGACGGCATTCCGTGCGAGCCGCCGCCGCTGCGGTGCTCGTAGCGGGCCGGCGGCTGGCCTACCAGACCCGTATGCGGATCTGCAGCGAGATGCAGCCGTCGACCTTGCCGCGGATCGTCGGCACGTAGATCAGGCTCGCGCCCACGCGGCCGTACTCGATGCCGATCACCGGCGCCGCCATCGGCGACCAGCCGCCGTTGTTGACATCCGGATAGCCGCGTATCGCGCCGGCCGCCGCGCCGATCCGCAACGGCCCCAGGTGCAGCGGCTGCCAGGCCACGGTGGCGTAGACCGAGTGGTAGCGCACGCTGTTGCGGTATTCGCCGGCGGACAAGGTGAAGTCCTCGCTGACGCGCACGTCGGCGCCGAAGCCCCAGTTGTACGCGTTGTAATGCGCGGCGCGGTTGAAGTGATAGGACAGCAGGCCCGCGTTCAGCCAGACCTGCGTCGGGAAGGCCGGTGCCGGCGGCGCGGCCCGGGGCGATGCCGCGCTCACCTCGCGCGCCGGGCCCTGCGGAGAAGGCACCGCGAGATCTGGAGGCACGGCATCATCCGCGCGCGACGGGGCCGCTGCCAGCGACACGCACATGGCAAGCAGCACGAGGCAGCCGCGCGAAAAAAGGCAATAGCTCGCCGCGCCAGGGACTGGACAAGCATCCATGGCCGCTTCCTTCGTTCTTGTTGTGGCTGGGACCGGCCGGGCGTGGCGCGCGCAATGCGCGGGCGCGGCGATCCTGCGATACCGGCGTGGCGCCGGCTATGTGGTGGCGGTCTGCATGCTGTTCCCCGGTTGCGCGGCAATCGGCGAACGCGTGCCGGGCAGGTGCCGGCCGGTTCGTCATGTCTGTGCGGGCGGCTGGAATCGCGGCCCGTCGTTTTACTTGTCGTGTGATACCAGTCTGGTACCTGCGCGGGGCCGATTCAATGCTTCGTACGCCGTAGGCCTAAGGACGGGCCTGGCGGACGAGAGACTGTCAACGATTCGCCGCCGCCATGCTTTTGGCGGGCGCACGTGCCGGGAACGGCGCGGGGAAGCGCCGAAAGATGCGGGCGGAGGAAGCGAAACGGGCGGAAGGGGCGGAAGGGGCGGAAGGGGCGGAAGGGCTGGAAGGGCTGGAAGGGGAGGATGCGGCGGCAAGGCCGCCCGCAGTTTGTGCCTGCGCGGTGTCAGCGCTTCCAGGCGACCGGCGCGGTGGCCGAGCACGTCGCCATCTTGCCGTACCAGTTCCGGCTGGTGGCGAGCCTGATGCGCTGCGGGTCCACCGGCTCGATCTGGCGCTGCCGGCGCTCGGCAAGGCTGTTCGCCACGCTCGCAAGCGCCGCCTTGCAGTCCGTTTCCGCCGTGCCGGTCCGCACCGTGAAGCCGGAGTAGCGATGGTTGACCATCAGCGTGAAGCCGTCCGCGACGTACTCCACCGTGTACTCGGTGTCCATGTCATAGGTGGACATCTGCCGGCCATTGCCAGGCATGGGCGTGGGCGTGGTGCAAGCCGCCGCGGCCAGGCAGGCCATTGCTGCCAGCACCTTTGTGTATCTCACAGCATGACCTCCATGGCATTGCGTGTCGGGAAACGGGCGCCGCCTGGCTCGCGGCGCGCCCTGGGGCTGGATGGTACCAAGGAATGGCGGCGGCGGTCACGCCGCCACGGCCGCCGCGGCTGCCGTGGCTTCGCTGTCCGGGCTCAGCCGGCCGCGGCGACCCGCACGAGCTTCTTGTTGACGAACTCGCCGATGCCGAGCTCGGAGAGCTCGCGCCCGAAGCCGGAATTCTTCACGCCGCCGAACGGCACCTCCGGCCCGGTATAGGCGGCGGAGTTGATGAAGACCATGCCGGCCTCGATCCTGGCGGCAACGCGCCTGGCCCGCTCGACGTCCCCCGAGAAGACCGACGCGCCCAGGCCGAAGCGGGTGGCATTCGCCAGCCTGATCGCGTCTTCCTCGCTGTCGACCACGTAGTAGGAGAGCACCGGCCCGAAGGTTTCCTGCTGGTAGAGGGGGTTGTCCTCGCCGATCCCGGTGACGATGGTCGGCTCCATGTAAAAGCCGGGACGGTCGATGCGCCGGCCACCGAGCACCACGCGGGCGCCGGCATGCCGCGCGCCTTCGACCTGCGCCAGCAGCCCTTCGAGCGCGCGCTCGGACACCACCGGGCCGACTTCGGTCGCGGGGTCGGCAGGGTCGCCGACGGCAAAGTTGCCGATGCGCTGCGTCATGTGCGCCAGGATCCGTTCCCCGCGCTCCTTTCCGACCACGATGATGCGCTTGGACGAAACGCAGGCCTGGCCCATGTTGATCATGCGGGAGAAGATCGCCTGCTCGGCGGCCTGCTCCAGCGGCGCGTCCTCCAGGACGATCATCGGGTCGCTGCCGCCGAGCTCCAGCACCACCTTCTTCAGGTTGCGCCCGGCGCGCTCCGCCACGGACGCGCCCGCGCGTTCGCTGCCGGTGAGGGTGACGCCGCGGACGCGGAAATCGTCGATGAGCGCGCCGACCTGCTCGACGGAGCAGAACAGGTTCGTATAGACGCCGGCGGGCGCGCCGGCTTCCTCGAAGAGCCGCGCAAACGCCAGCGCGCACTGCGGCACGTTGGGCGCGTGCTTCACCATCAGCACGTTGCCGGCCATGATCTGCGGGCCCGCCACGCGGGCGAGCTGGTAGTAGGGGAAGTTCCAGGGCTCGATCGCCAGGATCACGCCGACCGGCTCCGTGACCACCACCGCGCCCGGCGCCTCGGCCAGCGGCGCCGGCCGCAGGAAGGATTCGGCGCGCCGCGCGTAGTAGTCCAGGATGTCGGCCGAGAGATCGATCTCGTAATAGCCCTGGTTGACCAGCTTGCCCATTTCCAGCGTCAGGTAGCGGGCATATTCGTCGCGCTTCTCGCGCAGGATCGCGGCGGCGCGCGCCATGACCGCGGCGCGGGCGGAAACGGGCCGGTGCCTCCAGTCGCGCTGGTAGCTGTCGTCCGCGGTCTTCAGTGCGGCAAGCACTTCGGCATCGGACATCGGCGGGAAGGTCTCGATCGTAGCGCCGGTCGCCGGATTGACGGTTTCATAGGCCATGCTGTTTCTCCTTGAGGAAGCGGTCGGAAAAGGTCTGCCTCTGCGGCAGCGGTGAGGTGGTGAAGAAAGGCGCGGGCGCGCGCCATGCGCCCGGGCTCAGGCCAGCAGCGCGTCCCAGCCGGTCGGGTGGTCGTCCAGTTCGACGCCGAGGGTTTCGAGGAAGCGGGCGGTCATCATGTAGTGGCCGACCAGCAGCGTGAGCTCGGCGACCTCCTGGTCGCTCATGTGCTGCCGCAGCGCCGCCAGGGTGGGGTCGCTGACCTTCACCCGATGGACGCATTCGTCGACGAACCGCAGGATCGTGCCCGCGCGCGGGCCGAGCACGATGCCGTTGCCGCTTTCGATTGCCGCGATGTCCTGTCCGGTCCAGCCGGCGCCGCGCGCGATGGGCACGTGCTGCATGCGCTCGTACCGGCTCGCGCTGAGCGCCCCGACGCGCAGGATCGCCAGCTCGCGGTCCTTGGGGGCCAGCCGGCCTTTGGCGAATGAAGCGCCGAGGCTGAGGTAGGGGTCCGTGGACGCCGCCGTGAGCAGCAGCGCGCGCGTGAGATTGGCGGGAAAGCGCCGGAATTGCGCGCTCTGGGCTTCAGTCATTTCCGGTAACATCACCAGGGGAATTCGGGACACTGTTCTTGCTCCGGTCGGTTGCAGGGAGGTCGTCGGCAGCGACGATCGCTTGACCGGTAAGTTACAGGCCGGGGTTCCGTCCGGCGTCGCAGCCCGAGCCACTTTGTGTGCAGGAAATGACAACCTTCGATGCGCGTGCAGAAGAGCCAGAACCGCGATGACTTCCAGAACGTCGCCGGCTACGTGTCGGCGATGGCCAAGTCGTTTCCGCTCGGCACGCTCAACCCCCGCCATGCGCACCGGCGTGCGCAGCTGGTGTTCGCGGTGTCCGGCGTCATGGAGCTCAGCACGGCAGGCTGCCACTGGCTGATCCCGCCGCAGCGCGCGCTGTGGGTGCCTGCCGGCACCGAGCACGAGATGCGCGCGCGCACGGATGTCGAACTGCGGACCCTGTGGGTGCGGGTCGAAGACGTCACCGTGCCGCTGCCGTCGGTTCCCACGCTGGTGTACGTGACGCCGCTGCTGCGCGAGCTGATCGTGCGCGCAGTGGAACTCCCCATCGAAGACGGCGTCGCGGGCGCGGCGGCGCAGATCATCTCGCTCATCTTCAGCGAACTGCATTTCGTTCCGCCGGGCGAGTTCCATCTCCCGCGCGTATCGGATCCGCGCCTCGTGCGGGTCGAGACGCAGTTCAAGCAGAATCCGGGCGACACCCGCGGCCTGGAAGAATGGGCCGCGATCGCCAACATGTCCGCGCGGACCTTCACGCGCCACCTCAAAGACGAGACCGGGCTGTCCTTCGCGGACTGGCGCCAGCAGATCCGCCTGACCGAAGCGATGGTGCGGCTGGTGGGCGGAGAGTCGATCACCTCGATCGCGCTGTCGCTCGGGTACGAGAACACCGGCTCCTTCAGCCGCATGTTCAAGCGCGCCATGGGCGTGAGTCCCAGCGATCTGGCGATCTAGCGGCCCGGCGCCCCTGCCGTGGTCGATGACGCGGCGGCCACGCCGCGCTTGCCGATCGCTATCCCAAACCGCTCGGGCAAAAGGCATCTTGCCGAATCCGGGTCGGGAGCGGTTCACTCGTTGCGCTTTTTCCCCTTCCTATCCCGTGCCGGCATCTTCATAGAAGAAATTTATTGATTTTTTTGAGTCGATCAAAAAGATTTTCCAGCCGGGACGGTACCGCCTCGGCGGTTCAATCGGCTTTAGAGGTATGGGCGCGTATTTGCCGGCAGCGAAGCGCAATAGCGGGAAAACGAAGACAAAGGGAAAACTGCTCATGCCTTTCAGATGGAATCAGAAGACACTGGCCTGTCGTGCGCTGGGTACCGCCCTCGCCGTGGCGAGCGCCAGCCTGTTCGCGCAGACGGCGATCAACCTGCAGGCCCAGCCGTTGTCGACGGCGCTGTCGCAGCTGGCGCGGGAACGCGGCGTCAATATCCTGGCGCTCGACACGCTGGTGGCCGGCCGCAGCGCACCGGCCGTGGCCGGCACGCTGACCGTGCAGCAGGCGCTGGACCGCCTGCTGCAAGGCAGCGGGCTGACGGCGCAGCAGCAGGACGACAAGACCTACGTGATCCGCGCGCTGCCGCCGCCGGCACGCAAGGAGCCGGCGTCCGGGGCGGATGCCAGCGTGCTGCCGACCATCATGGTCACCGACAGCGCGGCGCCAACGGATTCGGGCTTCGTCGCGGTGGCGACCTCGACGGCCACGCGCACCGACACGCCGATCGCGGAAATTCCGCAGTCGGTCCAGGTCGTGACGGAGGACGTGCTGAAAAGCCAGCAGGTGCAGTCCGTCGGCGACGCATTGCGCAACGTCAGCGGTGTCTCGATCTCGAACGCAGGCGCCGACAGCATCGGTGGCACGCCGTACATCCGCGGCATGACGGCGGCGGTCAGCGTCAATGGCGGCATGAGTCTCGCGCGCGCGGATACCGCGCTGTCGCTGCCGACGATCGCGCTCTCGAGCGTCGAAGTCCTGAAGGGGGCGAGCGCCATCCTGGCGGGCGCATCGGATCCCGGCGGCATCGTCAACATCAACGTCAAGCGCCCGCAGGCGGAGCCCGTGCGCGAAGTGACCCTGCAGACCGGCTCGTACGGCAACCTGATGGGCGGGCTCGACCTGGCCGGCGCGCTCTCGGAGGACAAGAAGCTGATCTACCGCTTCGTGGTCTCGGGCGAGCGGAACAGCCGCGATTTCATCGGCCACGACGGCAAGCGCGATTTCTATGTGGCGCCGTCGATCGGCTGGCGCAGCGGCGGCACCGACCTGGCGGTGGGTTTCGAGCAGCATACGGGGCGGCAGCCGCCCCCCAGCTATACGTTCCCGCTGTCGAACGGCCCGGCGCCGCTCACGGGGCTGTCGGGCCGCGCGGACGATCACATGTCCGTCAACAGCACCTCGGTGTACTACGACCTCAAGCAACAGTTGACACCCGGGCTGACCCTGCTGAGCAAAGCGCGCTATATCGCCGAAAGCTCGATCAACTCGGCCTACACGGTTTTCCCCCTCGACATGGGCACGTCCGATCCCCTGGCGGTGTACACGGGGATTGCCAGCCACACCAGCGTGCGTTCCTTCAATCTCGACAACAGCCTCAAGGCCAAGTTCGAGACCGGCCCGGTCCGGCATACGATGCTGGCCGGCTTTGCCTATACGACAGCCTGGACTTCGTTGGACGGGGGCTATGGCGGCATGGCGTTCGGGTCATTTCCGATATCCGATCTGCCGCCGCTGAGCCAGGTGGTTACGCCGCAGCCGTCTCTCACTTATTCAGATCGCACTTACCAGAACGTCTTCTATCTGCAGGATCAGCTGAAGTGGGACAGGCTCACCGTCCTGGCGAGCATCAACCGCGGCCAGGCCTGGTCCAGCCTGCAGCCTTCGGTGGACGCGTGGTCGCCCAACATCGGCTTCGTGTACCAGCTTACCGATGCCGTGGGGGTCTACGCCAACGCGCTGCGCAGCTTCTCGCCGCAATCCAACATCCGGCGCGACCTCGGCAGGGCCGAGCCCATGCCGCCGCAGACCGGCCGTTCGGTGGAGGCCGGCGTCAAGCTGAACCTGCTCGATGACCGCCTCACGGGGACGTTGGCGGTGTACCGCGCCGCCAAGTACAACGTGGCGATGAGCGATCCGACGAATCCGGGCTTTTCCTTCCTGGTGCCGGGCGTCGTGAGCCGCGGCTTCGAGATGGACCTGACCGGGCGCCTGATGCCGGGCTGGAACATCATCGCCAGCTACACGTACGCCAATCAGTTGCCGACGGAGGGCAACATCAGCCAGCTGCCGCGAAGCTCCGCCAGCCTGTGGACGACCTATGACCTGCAGGGCGAGACCCTGCGCGGCTGGGGGGTGGGGGCAGGCATCTGGGCGCGCACGCGTTACCAGGCTACCGCCTATACCGGCGAAAACCGCTCGATTCCCGGCCAGGCCCGCACCGACGCAAGCCTCTATTACCGCAACAAGCAGTGGTCGCTGACGCTCGGCGTGAAGAACCTTTTCGCCCGCACGCTGTACGGCGACTACGCCAGCCAGCAACTGGTGGAAGTCCTGCCGGGGCGCCTGGTCTATTTCACCGCGACCCACAATTTCTGAGGCGTCCCATGGAGATCTTCGTGCCCTCGCCGCCGTGGCGGGCCCGCGCCGTGTCCGATGGAAAGCCGCGTTCATCCGCGCACGCTTACCGGATCCGGGGCGCGGCGTTCACGCTGCTGCTGCACGGCCTGGCGCTGTTCGGCATCGTGCACTACGCACCGCCAGCCTCGCTCGCGTCCGCCGGCCGCCCTGTTTCCGGCGCGGGGGTGCGGGTCACCCTGGTTTCGGCTCCCGCCGCTGCGCCGGCGCCGGCACCGGAAAAGCCGGCGCCGGTGAGCAAGCCCGCGGAACCGCGCCGGGCCGCGCCGCGGCATGCGCCGGTGCTGGCGTCGGACCGCTCGCAGGCCGCGCGCAGCGTGCCCGTCGAAACCACGCCGGTCGCGTCGCCCACGCCGCCCGAACCGGCCACGCCGCCAGCGCCGCCGACCGCGCAGGCGGCAGCGCAAAGCGCAGCGCAAACCGCGCCCGCGGCGATCAACCGCGAGCTGAATCTGCCCGGGGCCAATGCGGTCAAGGACGTTGCCCGCATCGTGTGCCATTTCGCCCAGCCGCCCTATCCGGCGGTGGCCCGGCGGCTGCGCCACGAAGGCACCGTGACCTTGCGCGTCACCATCGATGTCACCGGCAGGGCGTCGCAGGTCGACGTCGACACCAGCAGCGGCTTTGCCGAGCTCGACGCCGCCGCGGTGCAGACGCTGCGCGCCGGCCGCTGCGACCCGTACGTCGAGAACGGCCTGCCCGCCAGCGTGCGCGCGGTCCAGTCGCTGGCGTTCAATCTCACCAACTGATTCCACCCAGGTTCCAAGGAGAACTTCGCTATGCAATACGGACTGAATGCCGTCTGGCAGCAAGGCGACGTCGTCGCACGCGCCATCATGCTGCTGCTCATCCTCATGTCGATGCTGTCATGGGGCGTCATCTTCTACAAGGGCATGGAGCTCCTCCGCCTCAAGCGGCGGGCCACCATCGCCGAGCGGGATTTCTGGCTGGCGGGATCGCTCGCCGAAGCGCAGGCTTCGCTGGGAAGCCCGGGTTCCGGCAACCCCCACCTGGACCTGGTGGAAGCAGCGCAGGAGGCCTATCGCGGTCCGCAGTCCGAAGAGATGATGGCGCCGGACGAGTGGCTGCACCGCTGCCTGGGCATTGCGCTCGACGAACACCTCGCCCGCCTGGCGAGCGGCCTGGGCGTGCTGGCCTCGATCGGCAGCACCGCGCCGTTCATCGGGCTGTTCGGTACGGTATGGGGCATCTATCACGCGCTGATGGCGATCAGCGCGGCGGGCCAGTCGAGCCTGTCGCAGGTGGCCGGCCCGGTCGGCGAGTCGCTGGTGATGACCGCCTTCGGCCTGTTCGTGGCGATCCCGGCCGTGCTCGGCTACAACACCATCGCGCGCAACAACCGCGGCGTGGCGCACAAGCTGCACCGCTTCCGCCACGAGCTCCACTCGTTCTTCGTGCGGGGCGAGCGCGGCCGGGCCAGCAAGGGAACGAACATCGCCCCGTCGTCGCGGCCTGGCATTTCGATCATGATTCAGCCGGGGATCTGACATGGCGCCCTCGTTCGAAGAGCACGACGATGTCGTCACCGAGATCAACATGACGCCGCTGATCGACGTGATGCTGGTGCTGCTGATCGTCTTCATGGTCACGCTGCCGGCCATCACGCACGCGGTCAAGCTCGAGCTGCCGCGCGCGAGCAGCGCGCCGAGCGACAACCAGCCCGAGCGCGTCGACGTCTCGGTCGATGCGGGCGGCACGGTCTCATGGAACGCCCAGCCGGTCGACGAGGGCGCGCTTGCCACCAGGCTGGCGGTGGCGGCCACGCAGCAGCCGCAGCCGGCGCTCCAGCTCTATGCCGACCGCACCACGCCCTACGAGGCGGTCGCCGGCGTGCTCGCGGCCGCGCAGCGCGCCGGACTCACGAACATCAATTTCGTGACGACGCCCAAGTCTTAACCCAAGCGAGATTCCATCCGTGAAGTCCTTTTCCCGCCAACCCGGCGCGGCTGCCCACGCGGCGTCCTCGATCATTCCGCCCGGGGGCACCCTGCGCGCCGCCTGGCGCCTGGCGTCCCCGGTCCTGAGCTCGCCGCTCAAGTGGAAAGCGGTCGCGCTGCTGGCCCTGGCGATCGGCCTGACCTTCGTCACCAACCACGTGATGGTGGCGTTCAACGCGTGGCACGGCGTGTTCATGGACGCGGTCCAGCGCTACGACGTGGCCGGCATGGGTCCCATCGGGCGCCAGCTAGCGGTCATCATGGGCGCGATCGCGGTGCTCGCGTCGCTGGACATCCTGCTGCGCTCCACGCTGGAGATCGGCGGGCGCAGGTGGATGACCGAACACCTGATCGACAGGTGGCTGGCGCGCGGCGCGTTCTACCGGATCGAGCGCGACCAGTCGGTCGACAATCCCGACCAGCGGATCACGCAGGATGTCGCCCAGTTCGTTTCCTACGGCTACACGCTGACCATCGGCTTCATCGCCGCGCTGGTGAGCCTGGTGAGCTTCTCGGAAATCCTGTGGAAGAAGTCGGGGCCGATCGACCTCGTCCTCTTCGGCCAGACGGTCGTGATCCCGGGGTATCTGTTCTGGGCCGCGCTGCTGTATGCGATGGGCACGTCGTACCTGGTCCACCTGGTCGGCAGGCCGATGATGCGGCTCAACTTCGCCAAGGAGCGGGCCGAGGCAGATTTCCGCTTCATGATGACGGGGGTGCGCGAGCACGCCGAACAGATCGCGCTGTATCGCGGCTCGCAGACCGAAAGCCTGCGGCTGCGCCGCGGCTTCGATGCCGTGTGGCGCAATGCATGGCAGATCGTGCGCTTCGATGTCCGCTTCAACCCGCTCAATGTCGTGCTGCTTCACATCTCCGTGTTCGTGCCGACGTTCATCGTGCTGCCCCGCTATCTGGCGCACGCCATCACGCTCGGCGACATGAGCATGATGGGCTCGGCATTCACCACGCTGGTGATCACGCTCTCGTGGTTCATCGCCAACTACCAGGGCTTGCAGAACTTCCGCGTCATCGTCTCCCGCCTGGACGGACTGGAGCGGGCCACGAGCGCGGCGGGCGGCGCCGCGGAGGGCCGGGCCATCGCGCACGCGGCGGCGGGGCAGCGGCTGGTCGCCTCCGGCCTCACGCTGGCCACGCCCGCGGGGCGCGTGCTCGCCCGCGATCTTTCGTTCGAGCTGGCGCCCGGCGAGCGCTGGCTGGTGCGCGGGCCGTCCGGCGCGGGCAAGAGCACGCTGATGCGCGCGCTCGCCGGGATCTGGCCCTATGGCGGCGGGACCGTCACGATTCCCCATGGCGCGAAGATCCTGTTCCTGTCGCAGAAGAACTACCTGCCGACCGGCACGCTCAAGGCGGCGCTGTGCTACCCGTCCGCCGAGGATGCCTTTCCCGACGCCGTGTGCCGCCAGATGCTGACCGATTGCCAACTGGGGCATTACTGCGGCCAGCTGGAGGAATCGGCGCCGTGGGGCCACCGGCTGTCGCCGGGCGAGCAGCAGCGCCTGGCGATCGCGCGCGCGTTGCTGCAGCGGCCCGACTATCTGTTGATGGACGAGTCGACCAGCGCGCTGGACCTCGATACCGAGCGCCATCTCTATGGCTTGCTGGTCCAGCGCCTGCCGAACACCACGCTGTTCAGCATTTCCCACCACACGACGCTCGGTGCGTTCCATACCCATGTATTGCATGTGGGGGATAGCCGGGTCGACGGCGACGCCTGCGTGCGGACCGACTCCGCTGTTTCTCTGCTGTCCCTCTAAACCAAGAGAATCCATTCATGAGCAATCTGATCGTCAATACGACCGACGCGACGTTCGAGCAGGATGTCCTGCAGTCGGAGTTCCCCGTCCTGCTGGATTTCTGGGCGCCCTGGTGCGGCCCTTGCAAGATGCTCACCCCCATGCTGGAGCGCCTTGCCGTCCAGTATGCCGGCCGGGTCCGGATCGTCAAGCTGAACGTCGACGACAATCCCGAGACGACCAAGCGGTTCCAGATCCGCGGCATCCCCAGGCTGATGCTCTTCGCGCAGGGGGAACTGCAAAGCGCGCAGGTCACGCAATCCCAGGCCGGCCTCACGGTACTGTTCGACAACATCTCGAAGCCTGCCGGCGTCGTGGCGACAGCGGCGGCGACAGCAGCGTCGGCACCGGCGGCGGCGCCGGTGGCGGCGCCGGCAGGGGCCGCGCTTGCGGCCAGCGTCGTGCCGAGCTTCGGCGGCGATCCCGCGCGCAAGGCGGACTATCTGCAGCGCCTGCGGGCGGCCACGTTCGATGGCGACCATTCCCCCAGCGAGAGCGTGACCACCAGCGCCGGCGCGTTTGCCGGCACCACGGGCGGCCCCGAAGGCCTGGGCCAGCTGCTCGATGTGGTCTGGTGGCTGAACTATTATGATCCGGCGCGCAAGGCGCAGGCGCACGATCGCGCGGTATCGCTGATCGAAGCCATTCCGGTCGGCATCGACCTCAACCGCATTTCGCTTCTCATGGCGAACTGGCTGTTGCACGATCCCGAGACAGGGATTGCGTGCCAGGCCCCGACCGACGTCGCGCGCGCGCTGTGCGACCGGCTGGCGGCGCTCCACCAGCGCGAGCTGGATGGCGAGCGGGTGCCGGAGAGCGAGTGGTCGGTACTGCAGCACGATGTCGTCAGGCTCGCGCCGCCTCCGGTCAATCCCGATCATGCCGGCGCCGCCGCGGCACCGGCCTTGTCGCCCGAGCAGAAGTTCCTGGCCGTTCTCGAATATGGCACGATGCCGCTCGCGGATGCCGGGCTGAACAATCTCTTCAACATCGTCTACGGCCGGACGCTGAATCTCGAGATCGAGCGTTCGGGCTGCTGGAGCGCCGAGGAAAACCAGCAGTACCAGTCCGTCTACGAGGCAACGCGGGACGCGCTTTCGTCCGCGCTCGGCGAGCGCCCCGCGGATGAAGATGCCGAAGCCGCCGCGCAATGGGACGAGCGGTCGAAATCGATCGGAGCGCAGGTGCAGCCCGCGATCCAGAAGTCGCACCCGGAACTGCAGGCGCGCCGCGATGCGGTGGAGCGTTTCCAGAAAGCCCTGGGCAGCCGGGTTGCCGATGCCGTGCAGGCGCAATTCCTGGCGCAATGCGCCGCCGTAGCCACGCGCTGAGGATCGTCGGACCATCATGAGCGATTTGATCGTCAATACCACCGATGCGACATTCGGGCAGGATGTCCTGCGGTCGGAATGCCCCGTCCTGCTCGATTTCTGGGCGCCCTGGTGTTCCCCTTGCAAGGCCCTCAACCCGATGCTGGAACGCCTCGCCGCGCAGTATGCCGGCCGGGTCCGGATCGTCAAGCTGAATGTCGACGAGAATCCCGAGACCGCCAGGCTGTTCCATGTCCGCGGCATCCCGCGGCTGATGCTGTTTGCGCGGGGCGAGTTGCAGATGCCGAATGTCGCGCATTCGCAAGCCGGTCTCAAGGTACTGTTCGAGGACCTGACGAAGGCCTTGCCAGGCGCGGTCGCCGTGGCGCCGGCCCCTGCCGTGGCCGCCGCCGTGCCGAGCTTCGGCGGCGATCCGGCGCGCAAGGCGGACTATCTGCGGCGCCTGCGGGCGGCAACGTTCGAGACCAGCTGCCTGCCCGCCGACAGCGTGGCGACGGACGCCGGCGCGTTTGCCGTTGCCACCGGCGGGCCGGAAACCCTGGGCAAGCTGCTCAACGGCTTGTGGTGGACGCTCAATGAACCGGAGAGCCCCGGCCAGTCCCACGACTGGGTGGTTTCCTTCATGGAGGCGATCCCCGTCGGCGTCGACCTGGCCCGCATTTCGCTCGCCGTGGCGCATTGGATGCTGCACGACCCCGAGCTGGGGAGCGCGCAGTACGCCCCGACCGATGCCACGCGCGACTTGTGCGGCCGGCTGGCGGCGCTGCACCGGCGGGAACTGGATGGCGAACGGATTCCCGAGCATGAATGGTCGGCGCTGCAGCGCGACGTCGTTGCGCTCGCGCCGCCTCCGTTCGATCCCGATACCGCCACGGAGCCGCCCGACTGGTCGCCGGAGCAGGGCTTCATGGTGACCTTCGAGCGGCTGGCGACGCCGCTCGCGGAGTGCGACATGTCTGGCCTCTTTTCCGCTTGCTACGGCCGGACGTTATCGCTTGCCGTGGCACACCTGGGCTGCTGGAGCGGCCAGGACCAGCAGCAAATGCAGTCCGTCTACGAGGCAACGTGGAAGGCGCTGCTGTCCACGCTCGGGGAGCGTCCGGCGGACGAAGACGCCGAGGCGCTCGCGCGATGGGAAGCCCGGATGCGGGCGCTGCGGGATCAGGTGCGGCCGACCGTGCGCAAGACGCATCCGGAACTGCAGGCGCGCGTGGAGGCGTGGGAGCGCATTCAACAAGACCAGGGCAGCCGGCTGGCCAATATCGTGGGGGACTACTTCAAGGCCCTGTGCGCATCCGCGCCCCGCATCGCTGCGCCAAACTGAAGATCAGCCTACATCATCCGCTCACCATGAATATCCTCGAATCCGGCATCCGCCACCTCGCGCTCGCGAAAGACATCCTGCTGGCGCCTTACGGCCACGACGAAACCCTGCTCGCCGGGACGCTCGCCGACATCTTCACGCACCAGGTCGACTACGCCGACCTCTACTTCCAGTCCACCCGCAGCGAGGCGTGGAGCCTCGAGGACGGCATCGTCAAGTCGGGCAGCTTCAGCATCGACCAGGGCGTGGGCGTGCGCGCGGTGGTGGGCGACCGCACCGCATTCGCCTATTCCGACGACCTCTCGCCGGAGGCGATCCGCCAGGCCGCGGCAACCACCCGGGCGATCACGCGGGCCGGCGGCGGCAGCCAGAAGATCGAGGCCGCGCCGGCGCTCAGGCGCGTAGCGGGCCGCGACCTGTACCGGCCCGCCGATCCGCTGGCGTCGCTCGACGCGACCGAAAAGGTGAAGCTTCTCGAGCGCGTCGAACGGATGGCGCGCACCCGCGACCCCCGCGTCAGGCAAGTGATGGCGAGCCTGACGGGCGCGTACGACGTGGTACTGGTGGCGCGCAGCGACGGCGTGCTCGGCGCCGATATCCGTCCGCTCGTGCGGCTGTCGGTCATGGTGATCGCCGAGCAGAACGGCCGGCGCGGCGAAGGCATGGGCGGCGGCGGCGGCCGCTCCGACTACGCCTGTTTCTCCGACGAGGTGCTGTCGCGCTACGTCGGCGAGGCGGTGGATACCGCGCTGGTCAACCTCGACGCGAGCCCCGCGCCGGCGGGCGTGATGACCGTCGTGCTCGGGCCGGGCCTGCCCGGCATCTTGCTGCACGAAGCGATCGGCCACGGCCTGGAAGGCGACTTCATCCGCAAGGGCTCGTCGGTGTTCGCCGGCAGGATCGGCGAGCAGGTCGCCGCCAGGGGCGTCACGGTGGTCGACGACGGCACGCTGCCGGGCCATCGCGGGTCGCTCAACATGGACGACGAAGGCAATCCGACCCAATGCACGACGCTGATCGAAGACGGCATCCTGAGGGGGTATATCCAGGACACCCTGAGCGCGCGCCTGAACGGCATGCCGGTGACGGGCAACGCGCGCCGCGAGTCGTACGCCGATCTGCCGATGCCGCGCATGACCAACACCTACATGCTCAACGGCGACAAGGATCCGCAGGAGATCATCGCCTCGGTGAAGCACGGCCTGTACGCGCGGAAATTCGGCGGCGGCCAGGTCGACATCACGAATGGCAATTTCGTGTTCTCCGCATCCGAGGCCTACATGATCGAAGACGGCAGGATCACCCGCCCGGTGAAGGGCGCGACGCTGATAGGCAGCGGCCCGGAGACGCTCAAGTATGTGAGCATGATCGGCAACGACATGGCGCTCGACGCGGGCGTGGGCAACTGCGGGAAGATGGGGCAGAGCGTGCCCGTGGGGCTCGGCCAGCCGACCCTGCGGATCGACCAGATGACGGTCGGCGGCACCAGTTGAGGCGTCGATGCATGCCGGCGCTTTCCCGCGCGTTCCCGGTGCCATGCGCGCAGCCGGGCCGGCGGGGAAAGCCGCAATGCGCGAAGCGGTAATTTTTTCGGGCCTGCCATGCGCGTGCGATGAGCGCGGGCCGCGGGCCCATCAACGGATATCACGACTATGGCTGTCACCTCCGACGCGCACGCGCGTCATTTTGCGCACACGCAGGATCAACTGAAAGACATGGCGGCGGACATTCTCCGCCACGCCAAGGCGCTCGGCGCCACCGACGCCGCCACCGAGATCACCGAAGGCGACGGCTTGTCGGTGTCGGTGCGCTGCGGCGAAGTGGAGACGATCAAGCGCAACCGCGACAAGACGGTGGGCGTCACCGTCTTCATGGGCAAGAAGCGCGGCGCCGCCAGCACCTCGGACTTCTCGCCGGCGGCGCTGAAGGATACCGTCGCGGCCGCCTGCAATATCGCGCGCTTCACGGCCGACGACGACTCGGCCAGCCTGGCCGATCGCGACCTGCTCGAAACCGCGCCGCGCGATCTCGACCTCTACCATCCGTGGCAGCTGTCGGCCGACGACGCCGTGGAAATCGCCCGCCGCGCGGAAGAGGAGGCGTTCGCCGTCGGCGCGGATATCCGCAACTCGGACGGCGCGAGCGTGGCCGCGCAGCATTGGCAATTCGTGCGCGCGACGTCGCAGGGCTTCGCCGGCGGCTACCCGCATTCGCAGCACTACATCGCGTGCGCGCCGATCGCGGGCAGCGGCGGCGACATGCAGCGCGGCAACTGGTACACCGTGCAGCGCAGTGCCGACGATCTCGCGTCGCCGGAGTCGGTCGGCCGCCGCGCCGCCGAGCGGGCGCTGGCACGCATGGGCGCGCGCCGCCTCGACACCTGCAAGGTGCCGGTGCTGTTCGAGGCGGCGCTGGCGGCCGACCTCCTCGGCGTTTTCGCGCACGCGGCAAGCGGCGGCATGCTGTACCGCAAGTCATCGTTTCTGGTCGACAGCCTCGGCAAGCCGGTGTTCGCGCCGCACGTGCAGATCGCCGAGGATGCGCACGCGCCGCGCGCGCTGGGCAGCGCGCCGTTCGATGCCGAGGGCGTGCGCACGCACAGGCGCAGCCTCGTGAAGGATGGTGTCGTCGAAGGCTATTTCCTGTCGACCTATTCGGCGCGCAGGCTCGGCATGCGCAGCACCGGCAACGCCAGCGGTCCGCACAATCTCGCGCTGCGCAGCTCCACGACGAAGAGCGGCGACGACTTCGGCGCGATGCTCAGGACGATGGGCACCGGCCTGGTGCTGACGGAGCTGATGGGCAGCGGCATCAACTACGTGACCGGCGATTATTCGCATGGCGCGGCCGGGTTCTGGGTCGAGAACGGCGTGATCCAGTATCCGGTCGAGGGGATCACGGTCGCGAGCACGCTGCAGGACATGTTCCGCAACATCGTCGCGGTCGGTGCCGATACGATCGTGCGCGGAGCCAATGAAACAGGCTCGGTGCTGATCGAGCAGATGACGGTCGCCGGCAAGTAAGCCGGGGCCCGTCGCATGGCGCGCGTGTTCTCGTGCGCGCCCCGCATCCGTTGCCTGTGTCCGGGGCGCGCAGGGCTGCCCCGAACGCGCGGCGGGTCTTCGCGGCGCCGCGCCGTTCATGCGGTCCCGCCATTGCCGGGACAAGCGCCGCACGTCGCATCAGCCAGCGCTGACGGCTGAGGTCGTCCCGCATCGCCGCGCGTGTCCTGCGCAACGCCGCCGCGTCCTCGCGGGCAGTCGGCCTCCGTCCCGTTTCTTCCATTGCCTGCCGCAGTGTTGCCTGTCGATGACGGCAATGCGGCCAGCAGCGATATCCGCTCCCGCCGGCGCTTGCCGGGCCAGTTTCGCCACGCCTCTTCCGGGCATTCCGGGCAATAAGGACATGCGCAAATATTCGTGGCCGCGCATGCCGGCTGGTCTTATTCTCTGCACCGCTGTTGCAGGTGCTCCGCGTGTTTTCCTCGATGTGTTTCGCGGCGGATAGTGCGGCCGATTCCACGATGATTTTTCGATTGCACCGCCTTGGTGTGGATGACCGCGGAACGGCTCCGCTCTGCTGCATGGCGGTGCAGCGGAGACGCGGCAAACGCCGCGCATGCCCGGCACCTGTCGCCGGCATCGGCGGGCTGTCGTGCCGCGCGCGCCGCCGTGAAAGCCGCCGCGGCGCGGCAACCCCCTCCAGCGTGCCTGCGACAGCGCAGCGAGCCCTCGTGGCAGGCAAAAAAGGGAATGTATTCGGCACCGGCGCCGCCGGGAGCAATGTGCCGGGACACCTGGCACGGCAGTTGCAATGAAGAAGCCGGGAGCCCGGTTTCACGACGCATGCCTGACGCGCGTGCCGAACCGGAAGAAACGGAAGGGAAGAGGAAAACCATGAAAAAGTCGGTCCTTGCAGCCCGCGCCAGTTGCGGCGCCAGCGCACTCGCGCCAGGCCGCCCCGCGTCGGCGGCCCGATGAACACCCGTCGCCGCCCGGCGCTCCGGGGTTTCGACGGCTCGCATTCGAGCGGTTTCCATATCGGTACCTGCGGCCCGGACATCGGGGCGGATTTTCGCCGCGGCCGCGGGGATGCCGCCCGGATGGGCGCGCGCGTGCTCGCGCCTGGAGTCGTGTGATAATGAATTTCGTCGATGAGTTGGTGAACGGCTATCAGGAACTGGTGCGCACCTTGGCGCGCGAGCTCAACATGGACGATGCCAGGGACGTGGCGCAATCCTCGTTCGAGCGCGCGCTGGTCTACGGGCAGACGCACCAGGTGGAGTCTCCGCGCGGCCTGTTGTTCCGCATCGCGCAAGGGCTGCGGATCGATCATGTGCGGCGGCGTTCACGTGTATTGTGGGAGTCGTTTCATGCGGCAAGCGAGGAGGAAGACAACGACTTCGACCGGTACGGGCATTTCGAAATAAGCCCGGAGCAGGAAGTTGTGAGTCAGCAGACACTCCAGAAGCTGTGCGAAGTCCTGGACGGGCTACCACCTCGTTGCCGGGAAGCCTTCGTTCTGTGTAAACTCCATGGGCTATCCTATGACGAAGCCGCAGCCGAAATGGGTATCAGTGCCGCCGTCGTGCACAAATACCTGATCCAGGCGCTGCGGGCTTGCCGGGGAGCGACTCAATCATAACGAGGGCTTCGTTCCATTCACGCCAGTCGTCCAAACATGCCGTTGACTCCGTCTGAGCAGGACTATGCCGAAAGCCTCCTCGTGTCCGCTCAGTTTGGCGACACGGCGCAGAGCGCATCGGCCAAGGCCGCTCTGGATGCATGGACTCGCCAGAGCGGCGAGCGCCAGGCCTATGTGCGCAAGCTCGAGGCGGCGGATCACTCCCTGGACAAGAACCTGTCGGACCTCAAGGCCCGCTATGCCCGGCATGTCGAGCCCGCATCCGCGCAGCGGATCGCGCCCGCGCGCGCGATCCGCTGGCACCGCTCGCCCGCGGCATACCTGCTGGCGGCCGGCCTG
The DNA here is from genome assembly GCF_049059565.2 of Cupriavidus sp. 30B13. Taxonomy (NCBI): domain Bacteria; kingdom Pseudomonadati; phylum Pseudomonadota; class Betaproteobacteria; order Burkholderiales; family Burkholderiaceae; genus Cupriavidus; species Cupriavidus sp. 30B13. Next base: position 1,359,342 of record NZ_CP188223.1, read on the forward strand.
GCGGCCTCGGTGCTCTGGGCAGTCAACCCTGTCCTGTCCCGCCAGGAGGCTTCTTCCGAAATCGGGCAGCAGCGCATGATCGATCTCGACGACGGCAGCGAGGTGCTCCTGAACACCAACACGGCCGGCCGCTTCGTCAACCGCCTCCGTTCGCGCGAATGGACGCTGGAGCGGGGCGAAGCGCTGTTCTCCGTCAAGCACAGCCCGTGGCGCCCGTTCCATGTGTTCGCGGAGTCCGTCGACATCCGCGATATCGGCACGCGCTTCAGCGTGCGCAGGCTGGCCGGCGGCGTCAGCGTGGCGGTGCTGGAAGGGAGCGTCGAAGTCAGCGCGGCCGGCAACAAGGCGCCGGCGCTGCTGGGGCCGAACGAGGCCATCAGAACCGACGGCTCGGTGTTCACCAGTCTCGATCCGAAGTCGTTCGACACCCTGGTGAGCTGGAAGGACCGGCGCCTCGATTTCAATGGCACGTCGCTGACCGATGTCGTCAGCGAACTCCAGCGCTATCGCTCGGAACCCATCGTGCTGGCCGACGCGCGCGCCGCCAAGGTCCAGATCACCGGCGGATTCTCCAGTGCCGACCCCGACCATCTGCTCGACATGCTGCCCCTCGTCGCCCCGGTGGCGGTATCGCGCAAGCAGGACGGCACGGTGGTCATTTCTTCGCGCCGGTAATTCGCATCGGCGTCGCGTCTGGGCCCTTAGCGGCCCTTAGCGGCCCTCGGCGGCATCGCCGCGCGCGCCCTGGAACTCATCCCGCAGCCTGAATATCCGCACGCTCAGCGCCAGCAATGCCAGGGGCAGCAGGAAGATGGCACTCGGGACGAGATACCAGAAAAGCCATGAAGCCCCGTCCTTGCCGCGTCTCTCCAGCTCGTGGAAGCACATGACGCCGGACACGACCGCCCCGAAATAGAAGACGCCGCCAATCTGCCAGTGCGGCAGAAGAAGAATGGAAGACGCCGCAAGTGCCAGCGAGAGCCAGCACAAGGCGAACCAATGCAGTACCTTTCCCATGGTCGTGGTCTAGCTGTATCCGGTAGCGGGAGAATATCAGGACCGTGTGCCGCCATGTTGCGGCGACTCGCATCTGGCCGCAGGCGCGCGCGGGCAAGATCGGTGGCAATGAGGCCGAGGGTCGTCCTGTGTCCAGGGTGACGGCAGGCAAGCCGCCGGACGACAAAAAACCCGCAGAGCTTTACGCTGTGCGGGTTTCTGGCAATGCCGGTCAAACCTTGAATTCTTGTGCTTTGAATTCTTGTGGTGCCGAAGAGAGGAATCGAACCCCCGACCTTCTCATTACGAATGAGCTGCTCTACCGACTGAGCTACTTCGGCCTCACCATCCGTGGAACAACTACTGGATGAAGCCCGCAATAATAGCAACGTTTTTTTGGGATGGGAAGCCCCTGCCGCAAAAAATTCGCGCCTTCGCGTGCACGTTGCGGCACGGCGGCTTGCAGAAAAAAGGGACGCCCCGGGCGTCCCTTTTCCATGGCCATCCGCGGGCTGTCAGCCGGCAGCCTTGTCTTCCTGGTGGTAGCGCGTGACGCGCTCCACTTCGTTCTTCGAGCCGAGGATCACCGACACGCGCTGATGCAGTTTTTCCGGCTGGATGTCCAGGATGCGCTGGTGGCCGTTGGTGGCGGCGCCGCCGGCCTGTTCGACCAGCATGGCCATGGGGTTGGCTTCGTACATCAGGCGCAGCTTGCCGGGTTTTTCCGGCTCGCGCTTGTCCCACGGGTACATGAAGATGCCGCCGCGCGTGAGGATGCGGTGCACGTCGGCCACCATGGAGGCGATCCAGCGCATGTTGAAGTTCTTGCCGCGCGGGCCTTCGTCGCCGGCCAGGCATTCGTCGATGTAGCGGCGCACGGGCGGGGCCCAGTGGCGCATGTTGGACATGTTGATGGCGAATTCCTTGGTGTCTTCCGGGATCGTCACGTCCGACTGGGTGAGCACGAAGCTGCCGGCTTCGCGGTCCAGCGTGAACATGTGCACGCCGTTGCCGACGGTCAGCACCAGGGTGGTCTGCGGGCCGTACACGGCGTAGCCGGCGGCGACCTGGTGGGTGCCGGGCTGCAGGAAGTCCGCGTCGGTCACGGTCTGGCCGGGCTTGGGCATGTGCAGCACCGAGAAGATGGTGCCGATCGAGACGTTGACGTCGATGTTGGACGAGCCGTCGAGCGGATCGAACATCAGCAGGTATTCGCCCTTGGGATAGCGGTTGGGGATCTCGTAGAAGCTGTCCATTTCCTCCGAGGCCATGGCGGCGAGGTGGCCGCCCCATTCGTTGGCGTCGAGCAGGACTTCGTTGGCGATCACGTCCAGCTTCTGCTGGGTTTCGCCCTGCACGTTGCCGGTGCCGGCCGAGCCGAGGATGCCAGCGAGGGCGCCCTTGCTGACGGAGTTGGAAATGGCCTTGCAGGCGCGCGCCACGACTTCGATCAGCAGCCGCAGCTCGGGCTGGATCGTGTTGTGTTTGCGCTGCTCCTCGACCAGGTAGCGGGTGAGGCTGATGCGACTCATGCGATTTCTCCTTGAATGGGCGCAATTCTACATGGGGCGCATGCTGCGCAGACCGCCACGCGCGGGGGGACCCGGCGCGGGCCGCCCGCGCGCGGACGGCCCGCCGGGCGTGGATTACGGCGCCAGCGCCTTGCCCACGATCTCGCGCACGTCGCGCGACAGGTCCTTGGCGGCGGCGACCTGTTCCAGCGCGGCGCGCATGCGGTCGCGCAGGGGCAGCGCGTATTTCTGCCAGCGGTCCATCACGCGTGCCAGGCGCGAGGCCACTTGCGGGTTGATGGCATCGAGCGCCAGCACCTGCTCGGCCCAGAACGCGTAGCCGGAGCCATCCTCGGCGTGGAACTGGGCCGGGTTGGCGGCGCAGAAGCTGAAGATCAGCGAGCGCGCGCGGTTGGGGTTGCGCAGGTTGAAGGCGGGGTGCTCCATCAGCGCGCGCACGGTGTCGATGGTGTGCTTGCCGGCGTGGCCGGCGTCGCGCGGCTCCACCGTGCCGCGCTGCATGCCTTGCAGCGAGAACCATTTGTCGATCACCAGCGCGTCGTGCTCGAAGCGCTGGTAGAAATCGGCCAGCGCGGCTTCGCGCCCCGGGGCGAAGCTGTTGACCAGGGCGGCCAGCGCGGCGAAGCGGTCGGTCATGTTGTCGGCCGCGTTGTACTGCGCTTCGGCCAGCGCCTGCATCGCGGCGTCGCCGCTGTCGGCCAGGTAGCCCAGCGCGAGGTTGCGCAGCGCGCGCTTGCCGGCGGAGACGGCGTCGGGGCTGTAGTCGCCGGGCGTGGCGTTGGCATGGTAGGCGGCCAGCCAGTCGGCCTTGAGTTCGCGCGCCAGTGCTTCGCGCATGAACTGGCGCGCGCGGTGGATCGCGGCCGGGTCGGCCACGCCCATGCGTTCGGCCAGGTAGCCTTCGGCGGGCAGCGTGAGCGCCTGCTCGCGGAAAGCGGGGCTGAGCTGCGTGTCGTCGAGCACGGTGCGCAGCGCCGCCACCAGCGCCGCGTCGAGCTTGAGCTCGCGCCCGCCTTGCACCTGCGACACCAGTTGCAGCAGGGCGCGCGTGGCCAGGCGCTGGCCGGCTTCCCAGCGGTTGAACGGATCGCTGTCGTGGGCGAGCAGGAAGGTCAGCTGGGCCTCGCTGTAGTCGGCGTCGATCACCACCGGCGCGGAGAAGTCGCGCAGCAGCGACGGCAGCGGCGGCGCGTCGCCGCGCGGCAGGTTGACGAAGCGGAAGCTTTGCTCGGCCTCGGTGAAGTCGAGCACGCGCGTGGTGGCGCCGGGCTGGCTCTCGCCTTCGAGCTGCAGCGGCAGGTCGCGGCCGTCGGCGCCGAGCAGGCCCAGCGCAAACGGAATGTGGAAGGGCAGCTTGTCGGGCGTGCCGGGGCGCGTCTCGATGCCGACCTTGGGGCAGTGCTGCGTGAGCGTGAGCGTGAGGCTGCCTTCGTCGCCGTTCCAGGCGGTGCGCACGCCCACCACCGGCGTGCCGGCCTGGCTGTACCAGCGGCCGAACTGGGTCAGGTCGCGCCCGTTGGCGTCGGCCATGGCGGCGCGGAAGTCGTCGCAGGTCACGGCCTGGCCGTCGTGGCGCTGGAAGTACAGGTCCATGCCCTTGCGGAAGCCTTCGCGGCCCAGCAGGGTCTGGTACATGCGTACCACCTCGGCGCCTTTCTCGTAGACCGTGACGGTGTAGAAGTTGTTGATCTCTTCGTAGCTGTCGGGCCGCACCGGGTGCGCCATGGGGCCGGCGTCCTCGGGGAACTGCACCTGGCGCAGCACGCGCACGTCTTCGATGCGCTTGACCGCGCGGCCCGATTCGGAGCCCATCATGTCGGCCGAGAATTCCTGGTCGCGGAATACGGTCAGGCCTTCCTTGAGCGAGAGCTGGAACCAGTCGCGGCAGGTCACGCGGTTGCCGGTCCAGTTGTGGAAGTACTCGTGGCCGACCACCGCCTCGATATTGCCGAAATCGGCGTCGGTGGCGGTCTGCGCGTTGGCCAGCACGTACTTGGTGTTGAAGATGTTGAGGCCCTTGTTCTCCATCGCGCCCATGTTGAAGTCGCCCACGGCGACGATCATGAAGCGGTCGAGGTCGAGCTCCAGGCCGAAGCGCCGCTCGTCCCAGCGGATCGAATGGATCAGCGAATCCATGGCGTGGCGCGTCTTGGGCAGGTCCTGCGGTTCCACCCACACCTGCAGCAGCTTTTCCTTGCCGGAGGCGGAGGTGATGCGCTCCTCGATGCGTTCGAGCTTGCCGGCCACCAGCGCGAACAGGTAGGACGGCTTCTTGAACGGGTCTTCCCACACGGCTTCGTGCCGGCCGCCGGGCAGCTCGCGCTCGCCCACCAGGTTGCCGTTGGACAGCAGCACCGGGTAGGCCGCGCGCTGCGCGCGCAGCGTGACGCGGAAGATGGACATCACGTCCGGGCGGTCCAGGTAGTAGGTGATCTTGCGAAAGCCCTCGGCCTCGCACTGGGTGAAGAAATTGCCGTTGGAAACGTAGAGGCCGGACAGCGACGTATTGGCGGCCGGCTGGCAGGCGGTGACGATTTCCAGCGTGCCGTGGTCGGGCAGTTCGGGCAGCGTCAGCGTGCCGGCGTCCTGGCGGGCATCGTCGAGCGGGCGGCCGTCGAGGCGCACACCGACCAGTTCGAGTTCCTCGCCGGCCAGCACCAGCGGCCCGGCGGCCTGGCGCCTGAAGCGCAGCGTGTTGGTCACCACCGTGCGCGCCGGGTCGAGCTCGAGCACGAGGTCGACGTGCTCAAAAGCGAAGGCCGGCGGAGTATAGTCTTTGCGGTGGACGGTAACGGGCGTATCGGTGCGCAGCATGAAGGAATCCTGTCCTCTGAAGGCCACTTGGGCGGCATGGTCGCCATGCGGGGGGAAACGGGCGCGGCGGGGTCGAAGACCTGCCGGCCGCGCCGGCATGGCGCTGAAGAACTCATTGTAGCCAAGCGCGCCCCGGCCGGGCACACCAAGTACTGAAGAACGATCGAACGATCTTGCGAGGGGCATCATGACAAGACAAAGAATTGCCGCCGTGTGGGCGCGGCTGGCTGGCTCGGGGGCGCACCGCGCCAGGGCAATGGCGGGCATGGCGGTGCTTGGCGCCGCGCTGCTGTCGGGCTGCGCCAGCACCGTCACCTCGGAGGTGACGGCGTTCCGGCAGGGCAACTGGCAGAACGACCCGCCGCGCACTTATGCCTTCGACCATGCGCCGGGCCAGGAGGCGCAGCTAGAGGACCAGACCTATGAGCAATGGCTGGCGCAGGCGCTGTCCGGCGTCGGCTTCGAGCAGGTGGCGCGGCCGCAGGCGCGCTACCTGGTCAGCATGGAGTACGACAGCAATCAGCGCCTGATGCGCGTGCAGGAGACCACTTATCCCGATCCCTGGTACGGCGGCCCGTACTGGGGGCCTTACTGGGGACCGTATTACCGCCCGTGGGGCTGGGGCGGCCCGGGCTACTGGCCGCCCACCACGACGGTGCGCGACGTGCCGGTGACGCTGTCCACGCTGCGCGTGGTGTTCAAGGAGGCGGCCAGCGGGCAGAAGGTCTACCAGGTCACCGCCCATCACCGCGGCGAGGGCAGCTCGCTGCAGGCGGCCATGCCCTACCTGATCCGCAGCGCCTTCGTGCAGTTCCCGGCGGAGAGCGGGCGGCCGCGCCGCGTGACCTTGCCGCTGGACCCGAACGACAAATAGAAGCATGGCGGGGCATTGCCCCTGCCGCGGTAAAAACTGAATTGCCCGGCGCAAGTCCCGGATAGCTTGTCCGCGCAAGCGGCAGGGGCTTCGCGCCGCGCTTGCCTGAGCTAGAATGACGGCTCGATTTTTCGGCCCGAGAAGCCGGAGCACGCCTCGAGAGTAGCGCAGGAAGATTGCCGGCCGCGTGCCGGGTCTGACCCGCGCAGGGAGCGGCGGATTCCGGCTGGGCCACTACCCGGACGAGCACAATGAGCAGCAAGACCGGCGGTGATGCACCGCAACATGCCCCCAACAGTCCCGAAGCGCAACTGCGCCTGGCCGCGCTGGAATATCACCGCAGCCCGACCAGGGGCAAGATCCAGGTAACCGCGACCAAGGCGCTGTCGAACCAGCGCGACCTGTCGCTGGCTTACTCGCCGGGCGTGGCCTACGCCTGCGAAGAGATCGCCAAGGACCCGGCGATGGCGGCCGAGTACACCTCGCGCGGCAACCTGGTGGCGGTGATCACCAACGGCACCGCCGTGCTGGGCATGGGCGACATCGGCCCGCTGGCCGGCAAGCCGGTGATGGAAGGCAAGGGCTGCCTGTTCAAGAAGTTCGCCGGCATCGACGTGTTCGACATCGAGCTCGACGCGCGCGACCCGGACAAGATCGTGGAAATCGTCGCCGCGCTGGAGCCCACGCTCGGCGGCGTGAACCTCGAGGACATCAAGGCGCCCGAGTGCTTCTACATCGAGCAGAAGCTGCGCGAGCGCATGAACATTCCGGTCTTCCACGACGACCAGCACGGCACCGCCATCATCTCGGCCGCGGCGCTGCTCAATGGCCTGAAGGTGGTGGGCAAGGACATCGGCAAGGTCAAGCTGGCGGTCTCGGGCGCCGGCGCGGCGGCCATCGCCTGCCTGGACACCATGGTGAGCCTGGGCGTGACCCGCACCAACATCACGGTGGTGGACTCGAAGGGCGTGATCTATGTCGGGCGCGACGCCAACATGGAGCCCAACAAGGCGCGCTACGCGCAGGAAACTGCCGCCCGCACGCTGGCCGACATCGTCGACGGCGCCGACGTCTTCCTGGGCTGCTCGACCGCCGGCGTGCTGACCGCCGAAATGGTCAAGACCATGGCCGACAAGCCCATCATCCTGGCGCTGGCCAACCCCGAGCCGGAAATCCGCCCGGAGATCGCCAAGGCCGCGCGCCCCGACTGCATCATCGCCACCGGCCGCTCGGACTATCCGAACCAGGTCAACAACGTGCTGTGCTTCCCGTACATCTTCCGCGGCGCGCTCGATTGCGGCGCCACCAAGATCACGGAAGCCATGAAGCTGGCCTGCGTCAAGGCTATCGCCGAGCTGGCCGAGGCCGAGCTCAACGATGCCGTGGCGGCGGCCTACGGCGGCCAGGAACTGAAGTTCGGCCCCGACTACATCATCCCGACGCCGTTCGACCAGCGCCTGATCGAGAAGATCGCGCCGGCGGTGGCCAAGGCGGCCGAAGAGTCCGGCGTGGCCACGCGCCCGATCAAGGACCTGGAAGCCTATCGCCAGCAACTCTCGCAGTACGTCTACCACACCGGCCTGATCATGAAGCCGGTGTTCTCCGCGGCCAAGGCCGCGCCCAAGCGCGTGGTCTACGCCGAGGGCGAGGAAGAGCGCGTGCTGCGCGCGGTGCAGGGCGTGGTGGACGAAGGCCTGGCGCGCCCGATCCTGATCGGCCGCCCGCACGTGATCCAGATGCGCATCGACAAGGCCGGCCTGCGCCTGAAGCCGGGCGTGGACTTCGAGCTGGTCGACCCGGAAGACGATCCGCGCTACCGCGCCTACCACGAGGCCTATCACGCGCTGCGCGGCCGCGACGGCGTCACGCCCGACATGGCCAAGGTGGCGCTGCGCCGCTCCAACACGCTGATCGGCACCATGCTGATGCACATGGGCGATGCCGACGCGATGCTGTGCGGCACCGTGGGCCGTTTCGAAGCGCACCTGGAACACGTGCGCGACGTGATCGGCCTGGCGCCGGGCGCCAAGGTGTTCGCGGCGATGAATGCGCTGATGCTGGAAAAGTACACGCTGTTCATCACCGACACCTTCGTCAACGACGATCCCACCGCCGAGGAACTGGCCGCCATCACGCAGCTGGCCGCCGAGGAAATCGCGCGCTTCGGCATCCATCCGAAGGTGGCGCTGATGTCGCACTCGATGTTCGGGTCGTCGAACCGCCCGTCGGCGCGCAAGATGCGCGCGGCCCAGGAAATCCTGGCGCAGGTGGCGCCGCACCTGGAAGTGGAAGGCGAGATGCAGGGCGACGCGGCCCTGGTCGAGGACGTGCGCCGTCACTTCCTGCCGGGCACCAAGCTGGCCGGCAGCGCCAACCTGCTGGTGATGCCCACGCTGGACGCCGCCAACATCGCCTTCAACCTGCTCAAGATCACGGGCGGGCAGGGCGTCACCGTCGGCCCGGTGCTGCTGGGCGCGGCCAAGCCGGTGCACATCCTCAACCCGCAAGCCACTACGCGCCGCATCGTCAACATGACGGCCGTGGCGGTGGCCGAGGCCAACGCCGCGCGCTGAACCGGCGCGGCGCGGTCCGGGACCGCACCATGAAAAACGGGGCTCCTCTCTGGAGCCCCGTTTTTTTTTAGGCCGGTTTGTGAAGCAGTCCCGCCGGCCCGGTAAAACCTCGCTGTCCTTGCGCGCACGCGCAATCGTCGCAGCCTATTGCAGCATGTTGTACTGCTCGCGCATCACCACGATGATGGATTTGGCGGCTGCCAGCTTGGTCGGCAGGTGGTCATCGCATTCGCGCGGGAAGTCGACTTCCGCGCTCCAGTTACAACCCGTGTGGTCGGGTTGGTGCACGCGCATGGCATGCAGCTCGCATTCGCCGCACTCGGGATTGTTGTTGAGGAACTGGTTCAGGATGGCCATCAACTCCGACCGGGTCTTTGCATCACGCCGCATGAGTCACCTCGTCCGTTGCCGTTTTGTTGCCTGGAAAATAAATTTAGGCAGGCACCGGCGGGCTCGCCAATTGAATCGGCCTATTAAACAACGGCTTTCGATCCCGATGACACGGTAGACTGTCTCTATCGCATTGCAACAATCTCATCATCCCGCGGCGCTCTGCCGCCGGCCCGGCACGGGCTTCCGCCCGACCTTCCCGCAACGATTCCGGTGTACCGCCGCGCCTTGCCGCCGCCCGATCCGGCGCATAAGGCATTTTTGTTGCAGACGCAGCAAAAATGAAACGATAATACAAATCAATCTCATTTACATCCGACCTGATGTTCTGAAATAATCCGCCCACACCGCCTGGAACGCCCACGCCGCGCACTTGCCGCGCGATGGCCGCACGGCGTTGTCTTGGGTCAGCAAAGTGCCCCGCCGCCGGGCACGCACAGAACATCGGGAGTTTCACCTTGTCTTCAGCTTCACGTGGTTCGCATGCGCCTGCCGGCGCACTGCGCGCTCGCTCCGCCATGCGGCCTTCGCATTCCGGCCGCTTTTTCGCTACCGCACGGCTGCGCCCGCTGGTGACGGCGCTGGCCGTGGCCGGCGCCCTGCCTTCGTTTGCGCTGGCGCAGCAGGCGGGCGCGGCGCCCGCCGAGAGCCTGCCGGAGGTCACCGTGCGCGCGCCCGCCGCAGCCGCCGACCAGCCGCCGCCGGCCTATGCCGGCGGCCAGGTGGCGCGCGGCGGCCGCCTCGGCATCCTGGGCAACCAGGACATCATGGACGTGCCGTTCAGCGTCACGTCATACACCGCCGAACTGATGCAGAACCAGCAGGCGCGCAGCATTGCCGACGTGCTGGCCAACGATCCCGGCGTGCGCAGCAGCTACGGCTTCGGCAATTACTCCGAGTCGTTCGTGGTGCGCGGCTTCCAGCTCACCGGCGACGACATCTCCTACAACGGCCTGTACGGCATCGCGCCGCGCCAGCTGGTGGCGGTCGAAGGGCTGGAGCGGGTCGAGGTATTCCGCGGCGCGAGCGCGTTCCTCAACGGCGTGACGCCGGGCGGCTCGGGCATCGGCGGCGGCATCAACCTGGTGCCCAAGTTCGCTACCGACCAGCCCATCACCCAGGCCACCATCGACTACGGCAGCGACTCGCAGGTCGGCGGCCACGTGGACATCGGCCGCCGCTTCGGCGAGCAGAAGCAGTTCGGCGTGCGCATCAACGCGCTGGCGCGCGGCGGCGATACCGCCATCGACCGCGAGAACCGGCAGCAGCGCCTGTTTACCGCGGGGCTCGACTACCAGGGCGACAAGGTGCGCCTGTCGGCCGACGTCGGCTATCAGAAGCAGAGCATCTACGGCGGCCGCTCGATCGTCCAGCTCAGCGGCACCACCTTGCCTGCGGTGCCGTCGGCCAGCGCCAACTACACCCAGCCGTGGGCCAACTCCATGCTCGAGGACACCTACGGCACGCTGCGCGGCGAGGTCGACATCGCCCCGGCCTGGACCGCCTACGTGGGCCTGGGCGCGCATCACACCAACGAGTTCGGCAACTACTCCACGCCTACCGTGAACGGCGCCGGCATCGGCACCGCCGGGCGCCTGACGGTGCCGTACAAGGCCGACACCACCTCGGAAGAGGCGGGCGTGCGCGGCCGCTTCGAGACCGGTCCGGTCAAGCACCAGGTCAACCTGGCGTGGTCGGGCATGCAGACCAAGAAGAACACCGCCTACGACTTCGGCTCGTCGGTCCCCGCCAGCCTGTACGACTTCGTCGAGGCGCCGCGTCCCGGCACCGTGCTGGTCGGCGGCAACATGGCGGACCCCGGCACCACCGGCCGCACCAACCTGAGCAGCGTGGCGGTGTCGGACACGCTGTCCTTCCTGGACGAGCGCGTGCTGCTCACGCTCGGCGTGCGCCAGCAGAACCTCAGCGTGCGCGGCTATGCCTATACCGGCGTGCAGAACGCCGACTACAACCGCTCGGCCACCTCGCCCGCGTTCGGGCTGGTGGTCAAGCCGTGGCGGAACATCTCGCTGTACGCGAACCACATCGAAGGGCTGTCCCAGGGGCCGACCCCGCCGGTCACGGTGGTCAACCGCAACGAGGTGTTCGCGCCGGTCAAGTCCAAGCAGGACGAGGCGGGCGTCAAGTGGGACAGCGGCAAGTTCGGCGCCACGCTGGCGGTGTACCAGATCAAGCAGCCGGTCGGCATCACCGATCCCGGCTCCAACACCTTCGGCCTGGCCGGCGAGCAGCGCAACCGCGGCGTCGAGCTGAGCGGTTTCGGCGAGCCGCTGCCCGGCGTGCGCGTGCTGGCCGGCATGGCGTACATCGACGCCAAGCTGACCAGCACCGCGAACGGGGCCAACGACGGCAACAAGGCGATCGGCGTGCCGAACTACACGCTGAACCTCGGCGCGGAATGGGACCTGCCGTGGCTGGCCGGCGCCACCGTGACCGGGCGCTACCTGTACACCGGGCGCCAGTACCTGGACGCCGCCAATGCCGTGAGCATCCCGTCCTGGAGCCGCTTCGACCTCGGCGCGCGCTATACCTTCAAGGCCGCACAGCAGCGCTACACGGTGCGCGCGCTGGTGGAGAACGTGGCCAACAAGGCGTACTGGGCTTCGACCTACGGCGGCTACCTGCTGCAGGGCGCGCCGCGCACGTTCAAGGTGGCGATGACGGTGGATTTCTGAGCGTCGCACGCATGAAGGAGCCCGCCCCGGCGGGCGGGTTTCCAGTTCGTGCAGGACGCCGGCTGTCCGCTTTCAGCGAGCGGCGGCCGTTTCCCGGATGGCCGGCTTCGCGCCGGGCTGAACCGTCAGGAGCAGGGCGATCGCAACGATGCAGGGAACTCCCGCGCACAACATCGCAACGTGAAACCCGCTTGCCATCGCTGCCGCATAGAGTCCGGAGAATACACGCGGGGCGTCTGGCAAGACATGGTGCGTGACCGCCTCGCGCGCGACCGACGCGGCATCGGCGATGCCGTGCGCGCCGGCGGCATCGGCGAGCACGTGGATCGCCCGGCTGCCCATCAGCGTTCCAAGCAGCGCAATGCCGATGGTCATCCCCGTCTGGCGCAGCGCATTCATGGTGGCGGAAGCCATTCCCGAGCGCTCCCGCGGCGCCGAACTCATGACGATCATGCCGGTGGCGGGGACGGCGAGCCCCATTCCCAGGCCGAGGACGCCGAACAGCGTGCCGACGGCCAGGTAGGGAGTCTGCGCGGTGAACTGCGTCATCGACAGCATCGAGATTCCGACCAGGCCGTATCCGGCCACCATCAGCCACCGCACGGCGATGCCCGCACTCAGCCGCCCGAACAGAACCGAGGCAACGCCGGTGGCCACGAACTGCGGCAGCATCCGCCAGCCCGTCTCGACCGGAGACCAGCCCTGGATCTGCTGGAGGAAGATCGAGAAAAAGAACAGGCTGCTGTAGCACGAAAAACCGAGCACGAACGACGCGAAATTGGCGACGGCGAACGGGCGATGCCGGAACAGGGACAGCGGCAGCAGCGGGCGCGCGACGCGCGTTTCCACCACCCAGAAGGCAACGAAGGCAACCAGGGCGGACAGCAGGGCTGCCGATGGCAGGGCGCCGCCGAAGCCGTATTCGCCGGCCGCGATCAACCCGTAGGTCAATGCGCCCAGCCAGAGGACGCTGAGTATCTGCCCGAGCGGGTCCAGCGCGGCGTGATCGGGGTGCCTGCGTTCCGGGATTCCCCACATGCCCAGTCCGACGGCGATGATGCCCAGCGGAAGGTTGATGAAGAAAATGCTCTGCCAGCCGGCGCTCTGCAGCAGTACTCCGCCGAGCAGCGGCCCCAGAATCAGCGCCAGCGCGCTGAACGCCGACCAGCCGCCGATGGCGTGCGCGCGTTCCCTGGGGTCGGGAAACGCGTGGGTGAGGATCGGCATCGCGCCCGGGATCAGCAACGCGCCCGCCACGCCCTGCACCGCCCGGCCGGCCAGCAAGAGAGGCAGGGTGGCCGCCATGGCGCACATGGCGGAGCCGGCCGTGAACAGGACGACGCCGGCCATCCACGCGCGCTTGTGGCCGTACAGGTCGCCCAGCGGGCCGGCCGACAGCATGAATGCCGACAGGCAGATCGCGTAGGCGTTGACCACCCACTGCAGCCCGGCGATGTCGGTCCGCAGCGCCGTCTGCAGGGTCGGCAGCGCCACGTTGACGATGCTGATGTCGAGCGACGCGAGGAAGGTGCCGAGATACGCGGCTCCCAGCAAGGCATGGCGGCGATAGCGCTGCATGGCGGTTCCGTGAAATGAGGCGGGACAACGATCGTCCATGCCGCATCCTATCAATCGACTGACCGTCGGTCAATGGAAAATGCAGCGCGGTGCGGGACCGTGGCCGGGCACTTCACTTAAACTGCGTCCGTCTGTCTGTCGCGCGCGAAATGACCCAATGAAAGCGAGATCGTCCCAAGCGGAGCCGCCTGCCGGCGCTCCGGCCCGTCCCCGCACCAAGCCGGCGGAAATCCGCCTGGAGGAGCTGATGGCCGCCGCCGAAAAACTATTCCTCGACAAAGGCGTGGAGGCGACGACGATCAACGAGATCGTCGAGGAGGCGCAGGTCGCCAAGGGCACCTTCTATCATTACTTTTCTTCCAAGAACGAGATGCTCGAAGCGCTGGGCAAGCGCTACACGGCGCAGTTCCTGGCCAGCCTGCAGAAGGCGGTCGATGCCTGTGCGGAGGATGACTGGGCCGGCCGGCTGCGCGCCTGGATCCAGGCCAACGTGGAAACCTACGTGAAGACGTACCGCACGCACGACATCGTCTACGTCAACCACCATCATCACGACCGTTCCAATCAGGCGAAGAGCGCCATCCTCGACCAGTTGCTGGGCATCATAGAAGGCGGCAGGGCGGCCGGAGCCTGGCCGGCGGAGCAGCCCCGGGTGGTGGCGCTGCTGATCTACTCCGGCATCCACGGCGCCACGGACGACATCATTGCCGCCAGGGCGAAGGACAGTTCCCCGTTCGCGCGCAGCCTGTCGGATGCCTGCCTGCGCATGTTGTCCGCGGGCAAGTGAGGACGCAGGGCCGCCGCCTCCCACGCCGGACCCGCCACGAAAAAACCCGCCGCAAGGGCGGGTTTCCGTTGCCGCCGGCAAGCCCGGCGCGTCAGAACTTGTGGCGCACGCCCACGCCGAAGGTGTCGCCGTGCGACAGGTCGGTGATCCTGTCGTAGAAGTACGCCGCGTAGACGTCGGTGCGCTTGGACAGGTTGTAGTCGTAGGCGACCGCCACCGTGTTGCGCTTGAAATCCGCGACCGAGTTCTTGGTCTTGTCGTAGGCGTAGGAGGCCAGCACGCTGCCCGCGCCGATCGGCACCGACACGCCGACCTGGCCGTTGTAGTGCTTGATGTCGCCGTTGGGGTTGTTGTCGATGTCGGTCTTGATGTACTGGCCCTGCGCGAACACCTTCACCACCTGGAAGTCGTAGCTCAGGCCGGCCTGCACCGCGTTCTGCTTGCTGAAGCCGGCCAGCAGCGGGCTGGTGGAGGCGGTGATGTCGCCCGGCGTGCTGTCGAACTTCACTTGCTGGAACGCCAGCGTGGCGGCGATCGGGCCGTTGAAGTAGGTCAGGTTGCCGCCCCACTTGTTCTGGCCGATGGAGCCGACCTTCTCGCCGAAGGAGTAGATCACGTTGGCGGTCAGGCCGCCGATGGTCGGGGTCGAGTACAGCACCGAGTTGTTCCAGCCCGAGTCGCCGACGATGCCGGGATCGTTCACGCGCGCGGTGGACGCGCCGAAGTAGGTGTGGAACACCATCGGCGAGAACACGTAGGAGTCGATCAGCGGGTTGAACAGGATGGTCGACACGAAGTAGGGCGTGGTGTTGCGGCCCAGCTTGACCGAGCCCAGCTTGTCGTTCTGCAGGCCGACGAAGGCATTGCGGCTGAACAGCGAGTCGCCGTCGAAGCGGCCCGACCTGCCGTTGTCGGTGCGGAAGAAGCCGTTCAGGTCGAAGATGGCCTTGGTGCCGCCGCCGAGGTCCTCGGTGCCCTTGATGCCCCAGTACGAGGTCTGCATGCCGCCCGAGTTGGCGACCCAGGCGCGGTCGCCCGAGCCCACGTTCTTGGTGCCGCCGACGAACATGTCGGCCTGGCCGTAGAGCGTGACGCTGGACTGGGCCATGGCGGCGCCGCTGGCGAGGGCGGCAGCCATCGCCGCCAGCTTGAGTGCCGGCTTGAATTGCTTTTGCATTGGTGATTTCTCCGTGGTTGATCCGTTGCGTGCTTTTGTGTACTGGGTCCCTGGCGGGTTCTATTCGTTCTTGGGGCATGCCCGGGCGGTGAATTCCGCTGGCTCGCGGAACCCCCGCCGGATGCTGCCCGGGCGCCTGCGGCCGAGGTACCGCAATCGATAAGCAGGCTGCCCATTTCAACTCAGCGGGATACTAAGTCGTCCAGTCGGAACTGCGCAATGCGGTGGATCTGGTTGATGCAAGTTTGCAACTCCGCGGCGGGCGCGTTGCCGATGCGCCTTGCGAATTCCCCGATGATGCCGGCGCGGTCATAGCCGCGCACGGCCAGGATGAAGGGAAAGCCGAACTTCTCGTTGTAGCGGCGGTTGAGGTCCTGGAGCTGTTCGAACTCCGCGGCCGAGCACTGGTCCAGGCCCGCGCCGCTTTGCTCGCGGGTCGATTCGGCGGTCAGCTCGCCGCGCACCGCGGCCTTGCCGGCCAGCTCCGGGTGGGCGCGCACCAGCGTGATCTGGGCGGCGTCGCCGGCGCCGTCCACGATGGCGCGCATGGTGTCGGCCAGCGTGGCGATATTGGCGAACGGACGTTGCGCCGCGGCGGCCTGCGCCACCCACGGCGAGTGTTCGTAGATGCCGCCGAGCAGCTCGATGAAGGCATCGGCGGGCAGCGCGTTGAGTTGTGCGAGGGTATAGGTCTGGCTCATGCTTGGGTTTTCGCGGAATGGGGATGGGTCTCGGCCCAGTGGCGCGCGATGTCCACGCGCCGGCAGATCCACACCTTGTCGTGGCCCTGCACGTAGTCGAGGAAGCGCTGCAGCCCGCGCATGCGCCCCGGGCGGCCCAGCAGACGGCAGTGCATGCCGACCGACAGCATCTTGGGCCGGTCCAGGCCGAGCGGGTCGCCCTCGGCGTAGAGCACGTCGAAGGCATCCTTCAGGTACTGGAAGAACTGCTCGCCGGTGTTGAAGCCCTGCGGCGTGGCGAAGCGCATGTCGTTGGAGTCCAGCGTGTAGGGCACCACCAGGTGAGGTTTTTTCTCGCCGCCGCTCACCTCCACCTCGGTCCAGAACGGCAGGTCGTCGCCGTAGTAGTCCGAGTCGTACAGCAGGCCGCCGTGCTCCACCACCAGGCGGCGCGTGTTGGGGCTGTCGCGGCCGGTGTACCAGCCCAGCGGCAGCGTGCCGGTCAGCTCCTCGATGATCTGCATGCCGATGCGCATGTGCTCGCGCTCGGTGGCTTCGTCGATGCCCTGGTAGTGGATCCAGCGCCAGCCGTGGCAGGCGATCTCATGGCCGAGCTCGACGAAGGCGCGGGTCAGCTCGGGATGGCGCTGCAGCGCCATCGACACGCCGAAGATGGTCAGCGGCAGGCCGCGCCGCTCGAACTCGCGCAGGATGCGCCAGACGCCCGCGCGCGAGCCGTACTCGTACACGCCCTCCATGCTCATGTGGCGGTCCGGGTAGGCCGCCGCGCCGATGATCTCGGAGAGGAACTGCTCGGAGCCGGCGTCGCCATGCAGCACGTTGTTCTCGCCGCCCTCTTCGTAGTTGAGGACGAACTGCAGCGCAATGCGCGCGCCGCCCGGCCAGCGCGCGTGAGGCGGCTGGCTGCCGTATCCGACCAGGTCGCGTGGATAGTTGTTGCTTGTCATCAGGGTCATGGTGTCTCAGGAAACTGTGCCGGCCCCCGCCGGCTTGTATTGCGCCGCGCTTATTGCGCCGTGTGCTCCGTATGCGCCGTGTGCTCCGCGCTCATTCCGTGCCGTGTGAGTTCGCCGCGGCGTGGCGCATCGCCTCTTCGCGCGACTGGATGCCGTTGAAGAACACGTTGAGCACCACCGCCACGATGGTGCCCAGCACGATGCCGCTGTGCGTGAAGGGGTCGGTCCACTTGGGCAGGTACTGGAACAGCGTCGGCGACAGCGTGGGAATCATGCCGAAGCCGATCGCGATGGCGACGATGAACAGGTTGTGGCGGTTGCGGTTGAAGTCGCACGAGCCGAGGATGCGGATGCCGGTGGCCGCCACCATGCCGAACATCACGATGCCCGCGCCGCCCAGCACGAACTGCGGCACCGAGGCCACGATGTGGGCCATCTTCGGAAACAGTCCCAGCGCGATCAGGATGACGCCGCCGGCGGCCGCCACGTAGCGCGAGCGCACGCCGGTCACCGTGACCAGGCCCACGTTCTGCGAGAACGAGGTATAGGGGAAGGTGTTGAACACGCCGCCGATCACCGTGCCGAGGCCGTCGGCGCGCAGGCCGCGCGTGAGATCCTGGTTGGACAGGCGCTTGCCGGTGATGTCCGCCAGCGCGAGGAACATGCCGGTGGATTCCACCAGCGTGATCAGCATCACCACGCACATCGACAGCGTGGCCGCCAGGTCGAAGGTGGGGATGCCGAAGTGCAGCGGCGTGATGAAGGCGACCATGCTCGCTTCGCCGACGCCGTCGAACGACACCTTGCCCAGCGCCATCGCCACCAGCGTGCCGGCCACGATGCCCAGCAGCACCGCGCAGTTCGACACCAGGCCGCGGCCATACTTGCTCAGCAGCAGGATCACCGCCAGCACCAGCCCGGCGATGCCGAGATTGCCGAGGTCGCCGTAGGCCAGGTTGGGCACTTCCTTGACCACGCCGTCGATCACCGCGCGCATGGTGGGCTGGCCGCCGCCGGCCCAGTTGATGCCGACCCGCATCAGCGACACGCCGATCAGCGTGATCACCGTGCCGGTCACCACCGGCGGGAACAGGCCGAGCATGCGCCCCATCAGCGGTGCCACCAGGATGCCGAACACCCCGGCTGCGATCACCGCGCCGTAGATGCCGAGCAGCCCCACGTTGGGATCGGAGCCGATGGCGATCATCGGCGCCACCGAGGCGAACGTCACCCCCATCATCACCGGCATGCGGATGCCGAACTTCCACACGCCGACCGCCTGGATCAGCGTGGCCAGGCCCGCCGCGAGCAGGTCCGCGTTGATGAGGAAGGCGAGCTGGTCCTTGGGGAGCTTGAGCGCGCCGCCGATGATCAGCGGCACCGCGACGGTACCGGCATACATCACCAGTACGTGCTGCAGGCCGAGCGCGAGCAGCCGGCCCGAAGGCAGCCGCTCGTTGGTGAGATCCGTTGGAACCGTGGTGCTGGCGCTAGTCATGGGTGTGTCTCCTCTCCTTTGGATGTTGATGGGAACGCTGCCGGCGGCTGGCTCTGTGCGTGATTCCGGCCCGCGCGCATCGTCGGGGACGCGTTCTCTTGAGCAGGAATCGGGCCTTGGCCGCGGGGTGGCGGCGGGAACATCGCGCTAGGTGGAGTGGCCCAGCACGCTGCGAAGATCGAAGTTGCCCGGTTCGTCGGGCTGCACGCGGTCGGCGCAGGCGCCGAGATGGTGCGCCATGCGGCTCTGGGCGAGCGCGGCGTCGCCCTGTTCCAGTGCATCGAGAATCTCTTCGTGCTCGTCGAACGAGCAGGCGTTGTTGCCCGGCGCTTCCACGCTGGCGATCATCAGCGTGGTGCGCGACACCAGCCGGCGCATCATGGTGACCAGCAGCGTGTTGCCGGACAGCTCGGCCAGCGCGGTGTGGAACTCGGCCGACAGGCGGATCCACTTGGGCCGCTCATGGCCGAGGAAGGCCTGGCGCTCGGCCTCCACCATCTTGCGCAGCGGCGCGATCACGCGCTTGACGTCGCGCATGGCGGCGAGCTTTTCCAGCACCGCGCGCTCGAGCATCTGGCGCAGCTCGAACATGTCGTGCGCCTCGTCGGTGGACGGGCTGGCGATGAACGCGCCGCGGTTGGGCTCGAGGTCGACCATGCCGTCGGCGGCCAGGCGCGCAAGCACCTTGCGCACGGTGTGGCGCGCGGTGGCATAGATTTCGCAAAGCGAGTGCTCGGTCAGCTTGGTGCGCGGTGGCAGCCGGTGCTCCATGATCGCGTCATAGATCTCGTGATACATGCGCTCCTCGACGGAGCCCTTGCGCGCGGGCTTGGTTTCGGCCGGGGCGGCGGTGTCATCGGCACCGCCAATCAGCTTGAGACTTTTGGACATCTTGGCACCAGCGTATCGGTGAGGAGAGAAGCGGCGCTGCGGGCCGGCCCGGAAAGACGTCCCGGGAACCGGTGGCGCGCCCCAAAAATTGTTGACAATTATTTGGTTGTGCATTCAATATTGTCAACAAAACCGAGCTAGGTTTTCGACAACTCAGGGTATTTCCTTAGTTGTCATCCGGACTGGCGCGAAGCATTGTCGCCCTGCACCAGTCCAGCGCCGGGATGCGTTAGAAATACGTACCGAGCGGGCACCATTCCCACAAATGGTGCTAGTGAAGGCAGCGGCGCCTCTCACAACCCAAAGCCCTAAGGAAGAACAGGATGGGACGCTTGACCACTCATGTACTCGACACCGCAGCCGGCAAGCCCGGTGCCGGCATGTCGATTACCCTGCATAAAATTGTCGACAATCGTAAGGAGGCGCTGAAGACCGTCGTCACCAACCACGATGGCCGCTGCGACCAGCCCCTGCTGGACGGCGACACCATGGCCGCCGGTGTGTACGAGCTGGAATTCGGCGCCGGGGACTACTTCCGCGCGCAAGGCGCCAGGCTGCCCGAGCCGCCCTTCCTCGACGTGGTGACGCTGCGCTTCGGCATCGCGGACACGGCCGCGCACTACCACGTGCCGCTGCTGGTCTCCCCCTGGTCGTATTCCACTTACCGCGGCAGCTGAGCGCGGGCCAGGCAACACAGGAGACAAGACATGGAAGGCTATATCCTCGACTGGGCCAATCTGCTGCTGCGCTGGGTGCACGTCATCACCGCCATCGCGTGGATCGGTTCCTCGTTCTATTTCGTCTGGCTCGACAACAGCCTGACGCGACCGCAGGACCCCGAGTTGCAGGAAAAGGGCGTGGGCGGCGAGCTGTGGGCCGTGCACGGCGGCGGCTTCTACAACCCGCAGAAATACCTCACCGCGCCGAGGACGCTGCCGGAGAACCTGCACTGGTTCTACTGGGAGTCCTATTCCACCTGGATGACCGGCTTCGGCCTGCTGGTGGTGCTGTACCTGTTCAACGCCAGCACGTTCCTGATCGACAAGAACGTCTACGACATGTCGCCGGGCGCGGCGGTCGGGCTGGCGCTGTCCTACCTGGCCGCGGGCTGGGTGGTGTACGACTGCATCTGCCGCGTGTTCGGCAAGAGCGACCGCACCGTCGGCGTGCTGGTGGCGATCTACGTGGCGGTGGCCGCGTACGTGGCCTGCCACGTGTTCTCGGGCCGCGCGGCATTCCTGCTGACCGGCGCGATGATCGCCACCATCATGAGCGCCAACGTGCTGGTCTGGATCATCCCCGGGCAGCGCAAGGTGGTGGCCGCGCTGCGCAAGGGCGATCCGGTCGATCCGGTGCACGGCAAGAATGCCAAGCAGCGCAGCGTGCACAACACGTACTTCACGCTGCCGGTGCTGTTCGCCATGCTGTCGAACCACTACAGCATGACCTACAGCTACAAGTACAACTGGGCGGTGCTGGTGCTGATCATGCTGGCCGGCGTGCTGATCCGCCAGTTCTTCATCCTCAAGCACAAGGGCAAGATCAACGTGGCATGGCCCGCCGCCGGCGTGGCCGTGCTGGCCGTGGTCGCGGTGATGATCGCTCCCGTGCCGCGCGAGACCGTGGCCGGCAAGGACGGCGCCGCGGCCACGCCGGTGCGCTTCGCGCAGGTGCAGGAAGTCATCAACTCGCGCTGCATCCAGTGCCATGCCGCGTCGCCCAAGCTGATGCCCAGCGCCGCCAAGGGCATCAAGTTCGATACCGCGGACGAGATCAAGGCGCACGCGCAGATGATCTACCAGCAGGCCGTGCAGCAGAAGGCCATGCCGCTGGGCAACGTCACGCAGATCACCGACGACGAGCGCGCGCTGCTGGGGCAGTGGTTCGAGGCGGGGGCGAAGACGACCAACTGATCATCCGGCTCGCCTGGCAGGCGAAATGAGAAACGGGGCGCGAGCCCCGTTTCTCATTTCGCGGTCGCCAGACCGCGCGGAACCGGTCCCGCGCGATGTGCCGGCCGTGCGCAGCGCGCGCAGCTTTTTTGGCCTACAGTTTGAGGGCACGCGCCGCGTCCCGCGCCGGCGCCATTCGCTGTGATGCAGCAGCTTCTCCTTGCCGATCGAGGAGTCCGACATGCCGTTTTCCGGTCATCCCGCATCTCCGGCCCGCCGCGCGGGCCGTCCGCCCGAGTCCCGCTGCGCCGCCACTGCCCCCGCCGCCCCCGACCTGCGACGGCGCCTGCTGGCGGGCGGCTCGGTCCTCGCCCTGCTGGCCCTGGCGCTGGGCCTGCGTCCTTCGCACCTGCTGGCGCAGTCGGGCGCCGCCCCGGTCCGCATCGGCGTGATCGGTTCCGGGCGCATCGGCGGCACGATAGGCGGGCTGTGGGTGCAGGCCGGGCATCCGGTGCTGTTTTCCTCGCGGCATCCGGAGGAGCTCAAGCCGCTCACCGACAAGCTCGGCCCGCTGGCGCGCGCCGGCACCGTGGCCGACGCGCTGGCCTTCGCCGACGTGATCTTGCTGGCCGTGCCGTACAAGGCACTGCCCGAGATTGCCGGGCAGAACGGCAATGCCTTCGACGGCAAGGTGGTGGTGGACGCGACCAACGCGGTGCGCGCGCGCGACGGCGCCATCGTCGACGAAGCGATGAGCAACGGCATCGGCATCACCACGGCCAAGTACCTGCGCGGCGCGCGCGTGGTGCGCGCGTTCAACTTCACGGGCGCGGCGGATTTCGCGCAGAACAGCCGCCGCGCGGGCGCGCTGATGGCCGTGCCCATCGCCGCGGACGATCCGGTGGCCCTGCGCGTGGGCGCGCAGCTGGTGCGCGACGCCGGCTTCGAACCGGTGGTGGTGGGCCCGCTGGCCACCGCGAACAGCTTTGCCACGGGCGGTCCGCTGTTCCGCCAGATGGGTTCGGCGGACGAGCTGCGGGCGCGCATCGCGCAGGAAGCCGGACGGCCGGCCGCGGCCGGCGCGATGGCGAAATAACGGCGCGCCGCCCGCCGCCCGCCGCCCGCTCAGGCGCCCACGCCGAGCAGCGCCAGCACGCCCAGCACCAGGAAGATCGCCGCGGCGATCTTGTGCACCAGCGCGATCGGCATCTTGTTGGCGAAGCGGTCGCCCAGCAGCACGGCGGGCGCATTGGCCAGCATCATGCCGAAGGTGGTGCCGGCCACCACGCCGATCACCTCGCCGCTGAAGCGGGCCGCCAGCGCCACGGTGGCGATCTGCGTCTTGTCGCCCATTTCCGCGAAGAAGAAGGCCACGATGGTGGTGCCGAGGATGCCGAGCGCGCCCTTGGCCGGCTTGCCCTGCTCGGCGTCGTCGAGCTTGTCGGGGATCAGCATCCAGCCGGCCATGGCGATGAAGCCCACGCCGAGGATCCAGCGCAGCACGTCCGCGCCGAGCACGTGCGTGATCCAGCCGCCGAGCGCGCCGGCGAAGCCGTGGTTGACGAGGGTGGCGATGAAGATGCCGAGGATGATCGGCAGGGGCTTGCGGTAGCGGGCCGCGAGCACGAGGGACAGCAACTGGGTCTTGTCGCCCATTTCAGCAAGGGCGACGATGCCTGTGGAGACGAGGAAGGCTTCCATTCTTTTGTGGGTGATGTCCGGGCCGCTGCATCGCGAGATGCCAATGACAAGCACCTTTCCCGGCCCGGCCAGAAAGGTGATGTCATCGGTCTCGCCAGGCCTGGAAACAGGCCGCGTGGCCCGTCCCGGAAGCTGCGCACGCCATAACCGCAAGCGGTCAAGTCTGTTGACGTGCGCCCCCGCTTTTCCGCTTCCCGCGTTGCGCGGGCGGTGAAAACGGGGCGGCTACTCCCCAATGGAAGCCCGCATTATGCCAAGGCGGGCCGCGCGCGTCCAGTGCCTACAGTGGCACCGGTGCGTTGTCGCTGGTCTGGCGGCCGCGGAAGTCGGTCCAGCACAGCGCCTTGAAGTCGTACAGCTTGCAGCGGCGCGCGGTGCCGAAGTACCAGCGCCAGCTGAAGTTCTGGATGATGATGCGGCCCGGCAGGGTCTGCTCCAGCAGCGCCTGGGCGCGCTTGAGGCGGTACAGCGGCACGCTCATGTCCACGTGGTGCGCGGTGTGCTCCATGATGTGGTGCAGCGCCGCGCCGATGCCGTAGCGGAACCGCAGGTGCACGGTGGTGGAGACGAACGGCTGGGCGCGCGCCCACATGGCCTTGGTGTCGTACCAGGCCACGCTGGTGTGGGTGTGGTGCACGTACAGCACGAAACCGACGGTCAGGTTCCACACCAGGAACGGCAGCACGAAACCCAGCCCGACCAGCAGCGCGGCCGACTGGCCGCTGGCCAGCGCCAGCCACACCAGCGCGCCGATCCAGGCGGCGCCGAACACGGCCACCAGCACGCAGTCCCACATGAAGATGGCGCGCCGCGTGGGCATCTGGCGGCGGTTCGGGAAGAACATCTTGCACCACCAGATTTCCACCAGGTAATACAGCCCCGCGCCGAAGCCGGTGCGGTAGATGCGCTCCATCGCGCGGCGCCAGCGCGGCAGCGCCTGGAATTCCTCGAGCGAGTACGGCGCCCACACGAAGTCGAAGCCCTTGAGGTTGGAATAGCCGTGGTGGACCACGTTATGGCCCACTTCCCACAGGCTGTAGGGCGTCAGCGACGGCAGGAAGGTCAGGCGCCCGAGCCATTTGTTCAGGCCGCGCCGTGGCGTCAGGCTCTGGTGGCAGGCATCGTGCCCGATGATGAACAGGCGGGCGATGACGAGGCCGGTTGCCACGCCCGCGGCCGCCTTGGCCAGCCAGTGCGAAAACAGCACCACGCCGGCCAGCGCCGCGGCGAACAGCGCGGTGTCGAGCGCGAACAGCACCAGCGCGCGCGGCGTGCTGCGCGTGGTGATCGGGATCATCCAGCTGCGGATGACCTTGCGCGGCGGCAGCGGAGCGTCTGGGGAAACCGGTTCGGGAAAGGGAATTTGCTGCGAGACGGTCATGGCACCTTCAGTTGTCGAGCGCTTGGAATGGAACTGGGCGATTAGCGGCCACACGAGGCCAAGGTTGCGACAGCTTAGAAGGGATGTATGACGGGTGTGTTGACTGGCGTCAAAAAGGGCGTGGCGGCTCCCGCCGAGTGGCGGGAGCGCCGCTTCAGTGCGCGGCGCGCGCCGCGGCTCCGGCTTCCTCGCCCATCACGTAGACCTCGCCGACGGCGCGGTCGTCGCCCAGCATGGCGAAGGCGAATAGCTGCTCTTCCAGCGTCTCCGAGCGTTCGCTGCGGCGCGCGATCAGCGGCGTGGCGTGCGGGTCCAGCACGATGAAGTCGGCTTCGCAGCCGGGCGCGAAGCTGCCCACGCGCGCGCTCCAGCCGAGCGCGTCGGCGGCCGCGCGCGTGGCGAGGTAGAACATGCGCAGCGCGGTCAGGTGATAGCCGCCCATGCGCGCCACCTTGTGCGCGGCGTTCATGGTGCGCAGCATGGAGAACGAGGTGCCGCCGCCCACGTCGGTGGCCAGCGTGACGTTGAGGCGGTTGGCGTCGGACTGGTGGAAATCGTAGAAGCCGCTGCCCAGGAACAGGTTGGAGGTGGGGCAGTGCGCCACGGCGGCGCCGCTGTCGGCCAGGCGGCGGCGGTCGTCCTGGTCCAGGTAGATGGCGTGGCCGTAGAGCGCGCCGGGGCGCAGCAGGCCGTATCGGTCGTAGACGTCCAGGTAGCTGCGCGCCTGCGGGAACAGCTCGGCCACCCATTTCACCTCGTCGCGGTTTTCCGCCACGTGGGTCTGGATGAAGGCGTCCGGGTAAGCCTTGGCGAGTTCGCCGCAGGCGGCCAGTTGCGCTTCGGTGGAAGTCGGGGCGAAGCGCGGCGTGATGGCGTAGGACAGGCGCTTCCTGCCATGCCAGCGCGACAGCAGGTCGGCCGAGTCGCGCGCGCCGGACTCGGCGGTGTCGCGCAGGAACTCGGGGCAGTTACGGTCCATCATGACCTTGCCGGTGACCAGGCGCAGGTTGCGGCGGTCGGCCTCGGCGAACAGGGCGTCGGCCGAGGCCGCGTGCACGGTGCTCCAGGCCACCGCGCTGGTGGTGCCGTTGCGCAGCAGCTCGTCGGCGAAGAAGCCGGCCACCGCGGCGGCGTATTCCGGCTCGGCGAAGCGGCGCTCCTCGGGGAAGGTGTAGGTGTCGAGCCAGTGCAGCAGGCCCGGCGAGGGCGAGGCGATGATGTCGGTCTGCGGGTAGTGCACGTGTGTGTCGATGAAGCCAGGCACGATCAGCTTGCCGCGGCGGTCGACGATCTCGGCGCCGGCCGGGATCTGCGCGGCCAGTTCCGCGTAGGCGCCCGCCGCGGCGATGTGCCCGGCGGTGACGATCAGCACGCCGTCCTCCCAATACTGGTACGCGTCCTCATGGAACTGGGGGTCGCGCAGGAAATGCAGCACGCGGCCACGGATGGCGCGGGTGATGGCGGGAGCGGGGGGCGTGGTCGTCATGTCGATGTCTCATGCTGTGCCGGCGCGGGACTCGGGTCCGCGGGCCGGCCTCTCGGTATAAGCCGCGCGTCAGGCCGGAGCGGCCGCGGCGGCGATGGCGGGTAGCGGCGATTGCCAGAAGTGGTCGACTTCGGCGAGGAAGGCGGCCTTCTGCGTGGCGGGCAGGAAGGACGCCTCGAAACTGTTGCGGGCCAGCGTGTGGCCGTCGGCCGCGGTCAGCGGCATGGCTTCGAAGGTGGCTTCCCAGTTGGCGTTCATGTAGCCGCCGAAATAGGCGGGGTCGTCCGAGTGCAGCGTCACCAGCACGCCGGCGTCGAGCAGGCGCTTGAGCGAGTGGTCGCGCAGGTCGGGGTAGACCTTGAGCTTCTGGTTCGACAGCGGGCACACGGTCAGCGCCACGCGCTCGCGCGCCAGGCGCTCGACCAGCGCGGCATCGTCGATGGCGCGCACGCCGTGGTCGATGCGCTCGACCTTGAGGATGTCGAGCGAGTCGGTGACGTTCTGCGCCGGGCCTTCCTCGCCCGCATGCGCGACCAGCCGCAGGCCAAGCTCGCGGGCGCGCGCGAACACGCGCGCGAACTTCTGCGGCGGATGGCCCTTTTCGGAGGAGTCGAGCCCCACGCCGATGAAGCGGTCGCGGTAGGGCAGCGCGGCTTCGAGCGTGGCGAAGGCGTCTTCCTCGGACAGGTGGCGCAGGAAGCAGAGGATCAGGCTGCTGGAGAAATCGAACTGCGTGCGCGCCTGGGCCAGCGCGTCCGAGATGCCGTCGATCACCACGCTGACCGGCACGCCGCGCGCGGTGTGGGTCTGCGGGTCGAAGAAGATCTCGGCATGGCGCACGTTGTCGGCCACCGCGCGCTGCACGTAGGCCATGGTCATGTCGAAGAAGTCGTCCTCGGTCAGCAGCACGCTGGCGCCGGCGTAGTAGATGTCGAGGAAGGACTGCAGGTCGGTGAAGGCGTAGGCATCGCGCAGCGCTTCCACGCTGGCGTAGGGCAGCTTCACCTGGTTGTGCTGGGCCAGCCGGAAGATCAGCTCGGGCTCGAGCGTGCCTTCGATATGGACATGCAGTTCCGCCTTGGGGGTGAGGCGAATACGGTCGGCGAGCGCGGCATCGAGCGTCATGGGGTTCCTTTTGCGGTTCTGGTTTGCGTCGTTCCCGCCGCTTCGCCGCCGCGTGCCGCGCTCAGCGCGCCCAGGTGGGCGGCGCGCTGGTCGCGGACCTGCAGCAGCTGGGCGACGATGGCAACCGCAATCATAGCCGGAGCCTTGTCGGTGATGCCGGCGATGCCCATCGGGCACGTCATTTCGGCGAAGCGCGCCGGGTCGATGCCGTGCTCGGCCATGCGGCGCTCGAAGCGCGCGCGCTTGGTCCTGGAGCCGATCAGGCCGAAGTAGGCAAAGTCGTCGCGGCGCAGGATGCGCTCGCACAGCGCCTGGTCCAGCGCGTGGCTGTGCGTCATCACCAGGAAATAGCTGCCGGGCGGGGCGGCGTCGATGACCGCCTCGGGGGTGTCGGTAGCCTCCGCGCTCACGTTGGCCGGCAGCCCGGCCGGGAACAGCGTGTCGCGCTCGTCCACCCAGCGCACCCGGCACGGCAGGCCGGCCAGCAGCGTGACCAGCGCATGGCCGACGTGGCCGGCGCCGAACAGCACGACCTGCATCTCGTCCGGCACCATGACGTCGGTCCAGCCGCCGTCGCGGTTCAGCGTCACCGACGGCAGCAGCGCCGGCGCCGGCGCATGCCGCACCGGGCCGCTCGCCGGCACGGTGCGCGCCACCGAGCGGCCGGCGGCAAAGGCTTCCTGCACGGCGTCCAGCCACGGCAGGTCGGCCTCGCCGAGCACCTCGAAGGCGAGCCGCACCACGCCGCCGCAGCACTGCCCCAGCGCCGGCCCCAGCGGGATGCGCACCAGCTGGCGCGCCGGGCCGCCGGCGGCCAGCGCGGCCAGCATGCCGCGCGCGATCTCCATGCCGCGCCATTCGAGATGGCCGCCGCCGATGGTGCCCACCAGGTCGCCGGCGGTCACCAGCATGCGGATGCCGGCCTCGCGCGGGGCGGAACCCCTGACCTCGGCGATGGTGACCATCGCCACCGGCACGCCGGCGCGCACGCAGCGCACGGCGTCGGCGAAGCCGAAGGGTTTGAGCGGGGCATCTTGCATGATGTGCCTTCCTACCGGGATGCCGGGGTGGCCGCGGCCCGCACGGCGTCCACCGCGTCGAGGATGGCCTCGCTGGTGGCCGGCGCCGTCAGCGGCGGGTTGACCTGGTAGCCGCCCACGCTCGCCACCGCGTCGCGGATGGCGAAGAACACCGAGAACGGCAGCAGCAGCGGCGGCTCGCCCACCGCCTTGGAGCGGTGGATGCTGTCCTCCACATTGCGGTTGTCGAACAGCCGCACGGTGAAGTTCTCCGGGCAGTCGTTGACGGTCGGGATCTTGTAGGTGGACGGCGCGTGCGTCATCAGCTTGCCGTCCTGGTTCCACCACAGCTCCTCGGTGGTCAGCCAGCCCATGCCCTGGATGAAAGCGCCTTCCACCTGGCCGATGTCGATGGCCGGGTTGAGCGAGCGGCCCGCGTCGTGCAGCACGTCGGCCTGCAGCAGCTTCCATTCGCCGGTCAGCGTGTCCACCAGCACCTCGGAGCAGGCCGCGCCGTAGGCGAAGTAATAGAACGGCCGGCCCTGCAGCTTCGACTGGTCCCAGTACAGCTTGGGCGTGGTGTAGAAGCCGTCCGACCACAACTGCACGCGCGCCACGTAGGCCTGGCGGGCCAGCTCGCTGAAGTCCAGGCGCAGCTCGCCGGCCACCACCAGGTCGTCGCCGAAGCTCACCTCGCCGGGCTCCACGCCGGCCTGGCGCGCGGCGAACGCGGCCAGGCGCTCGCGGATCTGGCGCGCGGCGTCCTGTGCGGCCTTGCCGTTCAGGTCCGAGCCGGTGGAGGCGGCGGTGGCCGACGTGTTGGCCACCTTGCTGGTGTCGGTGGCGGTCACGCGCACGCGCTCCAGGCGGATGCCCAGCTCGTGCGCCACCACCATCGCCACCTTGGTGTTGAGGCCCTGGCCCATCTCGGTGCCGCCGTGGTTCACCAGCACCGAGCCGTCGTTGTACACGTGCACCAGCGCGCCGGCCTGGTTGAAGTGGGCCACGTTGAACGAGATGCCGAACTTCACCGGCGTGATGGCGATGCCCTTCTTGAGCACCGGACTGGCGGCGTTGAACGCGCGCGTGGCGGCGCGGCGCGCGCGGTAGCCGCTGGTGGCCTCGAGTTCGTCGAGCAGTTCGTGGATGACGTTGTCCTCCACGGTCTGGCCGTAGGGCGTGACGTTGCGCTCGGTCTTGCCGTACAGGTTGGCGCGGCGCACGTCGAGCGCGTCGCGGCCGACGTTGCGGGCCACGTTGTCGAGGATGTACTCCATGGCGAAGGCACCCTGCGGGCCGCCGAAGCCGCGGAAGGCGGTGTTGCTCTGGGTGTTGGTCTTGCCGCAGTAGCCGTCGATGCGCACGTCGGGCAGCCAGTAGGCGTTGTCGAAGTGGCAGATGGCGCGGGTCATCACCGGGCCGGACAGGTCGGCCGAAAAGCCGGCGCGCGACACCATTTCCACCGCCACGCCGTCGAGGCGGCCGTCGGCATCGTGGCCGACCTCGTAGTCGAACACGAAGTCGTGGCGCTTGCCGGTGATCATCATGTCGTCGTCGCGGTCCGGGCGCAGCTTGACCGGGCACAGCAGCTTCCACGCCGCCAGCGCGGCGCAGCAGGCAAAGATGGCGGACTGCGATTCCTTGCCGCCGAAGCCGCCGCCCATGCGCCGGCACTCCACCAGCACCTGGTGCGCGTGCCAGCCCAGCATGTGCGCCACCGCGTGCTGCATCTCGGTGGGATGCTGGGTGGAGCACCACACGTGCATGCCGTCGTTTTCCTTGGGCGCGGCGTAGGCGATCTGGCCTTCCAGGTAGAACTGCTCCTGGCCGCCCAGGCGGATATGGCCGCGCTCGCGGTGCGCGGCCGCGGCGATGCGGCTGGCCGGCGCGCCGCGCGTGAGGTGCATGGGCGGCAGCACGTAGCTGCCGGCCTGGTGCGCGGCCTCGGGCGACAGCACCGGAGGCAGGTCTTCGTATTCGATCGCGCCCAGGCGCGCGGCGCGGCGCGCGGCGTCGTGCGAGGTGGCGACCACCACGAATACCGGCTGGCCGATGAACTGCACCAGGCCGGTGGCCAGGATCGGGTCGTCGTGGAGGATCGGGCCGCAATCGTTGGTGGCGGGGATGTCGTCGGCGGTCAGCACGGCCACCACGCCGGGCGCGGCGCGCACCTTGTCCAGCGCGACCGACCGGATGCGGGCGTGCGCGCGCGTGCTCATGCCGAGCGCGGCGTGCAGCGTGCCGGCCAGCTCGGGGATGTCGTCGGTGTAGGTGGCGGTGCCCGCCACGTGCAGGTGCGCCGATTCGTGCGGGCGCGAGATGCCGACCTGCGGCGTGGCGATGGCGGTGCGGGCTGCGCCGCCGAGGTCGGCCTCGGCGTCGAGCAGGAAGGGTTCGGTTTGCTTGTTCATGGCGCTGTCCTCCCCTCAGGCGGTGGCCAGGGCCTGGCCGGCGCCCGGCGCGCGGACATTGACGGCGGCCGCCGGCAGCGCGTCGGCGCGGGTTTCCAGCCAGAAGCGGTACAGCAGGTTGGCGGCGCCGCGGCTGCGGTAGGCGGCGCTGGCGCGCATGTCGCTCAGCGGGGTGTAGTCCTGCCCCAGCGCGGCCATGGCGGCGCGCACGGTGGCTTCGGTCCATGGCTGGCCGAGCAGGGCGGCCTCGGCGCGCGCGCCGCGCCTGGGCGTGGCGGCCATGCCGCCGAAGGCCACGCGCGCGCGGGCGATCACGCCGTCTTCGAGCGTGAGCGCGAAGGCCGCGCACACCGCGGAGATATCCTCGTCGAAGCGCTTGGACAGCTTGTAGGTGCGGAAATGCTGCGCGCCGGCCAGCGGCACGCGCAGCGCCGCGACGAATTCGCCCTCGGCCATGGCGGTCTTCTGGTAGGCCAGGTAGAGGTCTTCCAGCGGCAGCGCGCGGCGTGCCTCGCCGCGTTGCAGCACCACTTCGGTGCCGAGCGCGATCAGCGCGGGCATGGAGTCGCCGATCGGCGAGCCGTTGGCGATGTTGCCGCCCAGCGTGCCGGCGTTGCGGATCGGCAGCGAGGCAAAGCGCTTCCACAGCTCGCGCAGATCGGGATGGACCGCCTCCAGCGCGGCGTAGGCGCGCTCCAGCGATACGCCCGCGCCGATCTCGAGCATGCCTTCGCTTTGCCGGATGTATTGCAGGTCCGCCACCTGGCCCACGTACAACAGGTTGCCCAGCCCGCGGAACTGCTTGGTGACCCACAGCCCCACGTCGGTGCTGCCGGCCAGGATGCGCGCGCCGGGCTCGGCGGCCTTGATGGCGGCGAAGGCCGAGGCCGTGCGCGGCGCGTAGAAATGCTGGCCGTCGGCGCTGTAGTGGAAGGTGTCCTCGCGGCGCAGCGCGCGCAGGGTCTCGGCGATCCGGCGCGGCTCGAGCTTGCTGGCATGCGGGGCGGGCAGGGCCATCATGCGCTGCCCGGCCTCGATGATGGGGCGGTAGCCGGTACAGCGGCACAGGTTGCCGGTGAGGGCGTCGCAGATGGTGTCGCGCGCCGGCGCGCGGCCGCTGCCGGCGTCGCCGGCGTGCCGCTGGTAGAGTGCCCACAGCGACATCACGAAGCCTGGCGTGCAGAAGCCGCACTGGGAGCCGTGGCATTCCACCAGCGCCTGCTGCACCGGATGCAGGGCGCCGTCGGCCTGGCGCAGGTCTTCCACGGTGACCAGCGCGCGGCCGTCCAGCGTGGGCAGGAACTGGATGCAGGAGTTGACCGCCTTGAACTCGACCTCGCCATCCTCGCGCAGCTCGCCCAGGACCACGGTGCAGGCGCCGCAGTCGCCCTCGGCGCAGCCTTCCTTGGTGCCGGTGCAGCGGGCGTCCTCGCGCAGGTACTGCAGCACGGTGCGGGTCACCGGCGCGCCGCCGACCTCCCTGACCTGGCCGCGGTGGTAAAAGCGGATGGTTTGCGTCTCCATGGTGTCGTCTCTCTTTGCAATGGGGCAAACATAGCACTCGGGCCGATCATGCAATATTCGGCCCAGGTGATATGCCCCATCAAGGAGGGGAGAGCGTTGTGCCGCCAGCGAACCGGCGCCGGCCGGATTGACCGATGGTGGGGTGCCTGACATACACTATGCGCCGTTCCCATCCCCCACGCCACTGGCCGCGCAGCGCGCCTGGCGCCCCCCCTCGCCATGCACGGACGCGACCACCTCGACACCTATTTGCTGCGTGTACTGCACACCCTGCTGACCGAGCAGAGCGTGACGCGCACGGCGGTCAAGCTGGGGCAGTCGCAGCCGGCCATCAGCAACACGCTCAAGCGCCTGCGCGAGATCACCGGCGACGCCATTCTGGTGCGCGGCAAGAGCGGCATGGTGCCGACCGAGCGCGGGCGCGAGCTGCTGCAGCTGGCCGAGCAGAGCCTGGCGGCGATGGACCGCATCGCCCGCCCGCCCCAGCATTTCGATCCCGCCACCACCACGCGCACCTTCCACCTCGGCGCGCCGGACTACCTGGACGCCTTTTTCCTGCCCAACATCGTCGAGCGCGTGCGCCGGCTGGCGCCGCGCGCCCGGCTGTTCGTGCATCCCATGACGTCGTCGAGCGACTTCCTCGAAAGCCTCGAGCAGGGCCAGCTCGACATCGTGGTGGGCAACTGGCTGTCGCCGCCCGAGCACCTGCACATCTCGCCGCTGTTCGACGACGAGGTGGTATGCATGCTGGGCGCCCAGCACCCGCTCGCGCGCAAGGGCCTGACGCTCAAGCACTACCTCGAGATGCCGCACCTGGCGCCGGCGCCGTATGCGTCGATGCAGCGCAGCATGATCGACCAGGCGCTGGCCGAGCAGGGCTACAAGCGCAATATCCAGGTCACGCTGCCGTATTTCGGCCTGGTGCCCTACGTGCTGATGAAGACCGACATGGTCTTCACCACCGGCCGCCAGTTCGCCGCGCACTATTCGCAATACCTGCCGCTGCGCATGGTGCCGTCGCCGGTGCCGTTCCCGCGCATGCGCTTCTACCAGCTCTGGCACGAGCGCTGCCACGCGGCGCCGGACGTGATGTGGCTGCGGCGGATGATCGCGGAGGTGGCGGCGGAACTGCCGCAACTGCCCCAGCTGCCGCAGCTGGGCGAGGTGCAGGCCTGAACGGCGGGGAGCGGCCCGGCTCCGGAAAGTGGCGCAAGCCATGCATGCGGGTGGGCGGGGAGGGGCCGCCGGCGGGCTGTCCGGGCGGGGCCGTATTACACTGCTTGCAGTGGCCGGCGCTGCTGCCGCCGCGACAGACATGCAAGGAGCCTCATGCTAGAAACGGCCGCGTTGGCCGCGGGCTTGTCCTGGACCAGCGGATTCCGCCTCTACCTGGCCGTGTTCACGGCCGGCGCGCTCGGGCGCCTGGGGCTGCTGCATCTGCCGCCTGGGCTGCAGGTGCTGGAGTCCTGGTGGATGATCGCGCTGGCGGCGTTGCTGGCGCTGGCCGAATTCGTGGCCGACAAGGTGCCCGGCTTCGATTCGTTCTGGGACAGCATCCAGACCTTCATCCGCATTCCCGCCGGAGCGATCCTGGCCGCCGCGGCGTTCGGCCAGCTCGATCCGCAGTGGGTGATGGCCGCGGGGCTGGCCGGCGGCACGCTGGCGGGCACCGCGCACGCGGCCAAGGCCGGCACGCGCGCGCTGATCAATGTCTCGCCGGAACCGTTTTCGAACTGGGCTGCCTCACTGAGCGAGGATGTCGCCGCCAGCGGCGGCCTGCTGCTCGCGTTTTTCCTGCCGGTGGCCTTCCTGGTGGTGCTGGCGCTGCTGCTGGTGGTGGCGATCTGGCTGCTGCCCAAGCTGTGGCGCGGCCTGCGCCGGCTGCGCGCGGCGCTGGCCAGGCGCGCCGGGCCGGGCGAAGCCGCCATCACGGCGCGCCGGCAGCCGCGGCGCTAGTGCATCCGCCTGCCCGGATTCACGGTATTCACGCCCTCGCGTCTTCATGGACAACCCGCGGCCTGCCCGGCGGGCCGCTTCAATGCATGTCGACGCAGGTCAACGCATGTGCACGGATAACTGACTGATGCCTTCCGAACTGGATTCTGCCGCCGGGACCGCCGGCGCTTTTTCTGCCGCCGCGGCGGTGCCCGCCGCCCGCTTTTCCCCGTGGCGCCAGGCCCTGCGCATGGCGCGGCGCGACTGGCGCGCCGGCGAGCTGTACCTGCTGCTGTTCGCGCTGGTGCTGGCGGTGGCGGCACTGAGCAGCGTGGGCTTCCTGGCCGACCGCATGCGGCTGGGGCTGGAGCGGGACGCGCGCCAGATGATCGCCTCCGACGTGCTGATCGTGAGCGACCAGCCCTTCGACGCAGCCTTCGCCGCGCGCGCCGCGCAGGCGGGGCTGGCCACCGCGCAGACCGTCACCTTTCCCAGCATGGCCACCGCGCGCCCGGCCGCGCAGGCGGGGGCGGCCGCTTCCGCCGCGGCGGCGGAGCCGCCTTCGCAACTGGCAGCGCTCAAGGCGGTCGGGCCCGGTTATCCGCTGCGCGGGCAGGTCAAGGTGGCCGCCGCGCGCGGCGGCCCGGAGGTGGCCGCCGGCGGCATTCCGGCGCCGGGCACGGTGTGGGTCGACGAAGCGCTGCTCGATTCGCTCGGCGTGTCGCTGGGCGACACCATCCAGTTGGGCAGCCGCGCCTTTCGCATCGAACGCATCATCACGCAGGAGCTCGACCGCGGCGCCGGCTTCATGAACTTCGCGCCGCGCGTGATGCTGCCGCTGTCGGACCTGGACGCCACCGGGCTGGTGGGCTGGGGCAGCCGCGTGACCTACCGCCTGCTGGTGGCGGGCCCCGACGCGGCCGGCCAGGCCTACCGGCAATGGGCCGACGCCGAGATCGCCCGGCGCGGCCTGCGCAATACGCGCGTGGAATCGCTCGAGTCCGGCCAGCCGCAGATGCGCGCCACGCTGGACCGCGCCGAACGTTTCCTGTCGCTGGTGGCGGTGCTGTCGGCGATGATCGCGGCGGTGGCCATCGCCATGTCCGCGCGCCGCTATATGCAGCGCCATACCGACGCCTGCGCGGTGTACAAGTGCATGGGCCTGTCGCGCCGCGAGATCCTGCTGGCGTTCTCGCTGGAGTTCCTGCTGCTGGGCCTCGGCGGCGCGGTGGCGGGCGTCGTGCTGGGCTACCTGGCGCACTACGGCCTGCTGCTCTCGCTGGGCAACCTGCTGACCGTGACGCTGCCGCAGCCTTCGCCGGCGCCGGCGCTGGTGGGCCTGCTGGCCGGCATGGTGCTGCTGGCCGGTTTCGCGCTGCCGCCGCTGCTGGCGCTCACGCGCGTGCCGCCGCTGCGCGTGCTGCGGCGCGACCTGGGGGCGCCGCCGGTGTCCACCTGGATCGCCTACGCGCTCGGCCTGGGCGCCTTCGTGGCGCTGCTGCTGGTGGCCGCGCGCGACCTCAGGCTCGGCCTGACCACGGCCGGCGGCTTCCTCGGCGCCGGCGTGGCGTTCGCGCTGCTGGCGCTGGGCTTGCTGAGCCTGCTGGCGCGCCTGATGCGCGGGGGCCGGCTGGCGCGCGGCAGCGTGGGCTGGCGCTTCGCGCTGGCGGTGCTGGAGCGGCGCCGCGCGGTGACGGTGCTGCAGACCGTGGCGCTGGCGGTGGGGCTGATGGCGCTGCTGCTGCTGGGCATGACCCGCAACGACCTGATCGCCTCCTGGCGCAACGCCACGCCCGCCGACGCGCCCAACCGCTTCATCATCAACATCCAGCCCGACCAGCGCGCGCCGCTGGCCGGCATGCTCGCCCACGCGGGCATTCCTGACCTGCTGTACCCGATGGTGCGCGGGCGCCTGACCCAGATCGCCGGCCAGCCGGTGCATGCCGAGCGTTTCGAGGACGGGCGCGCGCGCAACCTGGTCGAGCGCGAGTTCAACCTGTCGTACACCGACCGCCTGCCCGAGGGCAACCGCGTGGTTGCCGGCCGCTGGCTGGCCGCCGGCACCGAGGCGGGCGCGTCGGTGGAAGAGGGCATCGCCAAGACGCTCGGCATCCGCCTGGGCGACACGCTGCGCTTCGACGTGGCGGGGCAGGCCGTGGAGGCGCCGGTCACCTCGCTGCGCAAGCTGGACTGGGGTTCGATGCGGGTGAACTTCTTCGTCATCCTGCCGCCGGCCGCGATGAAAGGCATGCCCGAGACCTACATCACCGCATTCCACCTGCCCGCGCCGCAGGCGGCGCTGGGCAACCGGCTGGTGGCGGCCTTCCCCAACATCACCGTGGTCAATACCGACCTGATCCTGCGCCAGATCCAGGAAGTGCTGGACCAGGTCATCGCCGCGGTGGAATTCCTGTTCGCGTTCACGCTGGCGGCCGGCGTGACGGTGCTTTACGCGGCGCTTTCCGGCTCCCGCGACGAGCGCAAGCGCGACGCCGGCCTGCTCAAGGCGCTGGGCGCCTCGGCCGCGGTGGTGCGGCAGACGCAATATGCCGAGTTCCTGGTGGTGGGTGGCCTGGCGGGGCTGCTGGCCAGCCTGGGCGCGATCGCGGTGGGCTGGGGCCTGTCGCAGTTCGTGTTCGATTTCCCCTACCGCTTCAATGGCTGGATCGTGCCGGCCGGCGTGCTTTCTGGCATGCTGTGCGCTTTTGCGGGGGGCTGGCTGGGTTTGCGCGAGGTGCTGAAGCAGCCCGCGCTGGCCACGCTGCGCGAGGCCTGAGTAATCTGAGTGACCCGAGTGGCCTGCGGGCGTCTTCTTGCGCCACGCCCCTCTCCCCGGATGAACTGACGAGTGTTTATGAGTACCGATTCGAATTCCGCGGCCGCCGCCGACGTCGCCGAGCCCACCGCCTATGAACTGGTCGGCGGCGAGGCGCGCGTGCGCGAGATGGTGGACCGCTTCTACGACCTGATGGACCTGGAAGAGCAGTTCAAGGGGCTGCGCTCGCTCCATCCCGCCTCGCTCGACGGCTCGCGCGACAAGCTGTTCTGGTTCCTGTGCGGCTGGCTGGGCGGGCCCAACCATTTCATCGAGCGCTTCGGCCATCCGCGCCTGCGCGCGCGCCACCTGCCGTTCCAGATCGGCACCAGCGAGCGCGACCAGTGGATGCGCTGCATGGCGCTGGCGATGCAGGACGTGGGCCTGCCCGACGACCTGCAGCTGCGCCTGATGAAGGCTTTCTTCGATACCGCCGACTGGATGCGCAACGTGCCGCGCTGAGGCAGCCGTTGCGGCTTCCCCGGCCTCTGCCGCCATGACCGGACCCCAGCCCCTGCCAGCCGAAGCGCAACGCGTGCTCGATTTCTGGTTCGGCGCGCCGGGCTCCGCGCAGTGGAACACCAACCGCAAGGCCTGGTTCACCAGGTCGGCGGAATTCGATGCCACCGTGCGCGCCGCCTTCCTGCCACTGTGGGAAGCCATGCGCGCCGGCGCGCATGAAGACTGGGCGCAGACCGCGCCGGGCGCCTGCGCGCGCATCGTGGTGCTCGACCAGATGCCGCGCAACATGTTCCGCCACGACGCGCGCAGCTTCGCCACCGATGCGCAGGCGTTGCAGGCGGCCCGCCTGATGGTGGCGGGCGGCGCCGACCGCGCGCTGCCCACGCCGTTCCACCGCCTGTTCTGCTACATGCCGTTCGAACACGCCGAATCGCTGGCCGGCCAGGCCGAGTCGGTGCGGCTGATGACCGCGCTGCGCGACGACAGCGGCGGCGAGGTGGACACCGTGGCCTGGGCGCTCAGGCACCAGGCGGTGGTGGCGCGCTTCGGCCGCTTCCCGCACCGCAACGCGGTGCTGGGACGGGAGAGCACGCCGCAGGAAACGGCGTTCCTGCGCGAGCCGGGTTCGTCTTTCTGAGGCGGGGAAGGAGGGGCGGCGGGGCCGCGCGGCGCGGGCTCAGGTCTGCCCGCGCTTTTCCTGCCACTTGTCCACGGTCACGCGCGGCGCGCGGGCGAGCTTGTCGAGGATGCCTTCCGGCGTGGGATCCATGTACAGCAGGTCGTTGTGGACCTGCTTGAGGAAGCCTTCGTCGACCGCGTGCTGCAGGAAGCCCAGCATGCCGTCGTAGAAGCCGGCCGCGTTGAGCAGGCCGACCGGCTTGGCGTGGTAGCCGAGCTGCAGCCAGGTGAAGGTCTCGAACAGTTCTTCGAAGGTGCCCACGCCGCCGGGCATGGCGACGAAGGCGTCGGCGCGGTCGGCCATCATCTGCTTGCGCTCGTGCATGTTGCGCACCACGTGCAGCTCGCTCAGGCCGCGGTGGCCCACTTCCTTCTGCATCAGCGCCTCGGGGATGATGCCGATGGCGGTGCCGCCGTGCGCCAGCACGGCATCGGCCACGGTGCCCATCAGCCCGACCTTGCCGCCGCCATAGACCAGCGCGAGGCCGCGCTCGGCCAGGAGCTTGCCCATGGCGCGCGCCGCCTCGGCGTATTCGGGACGGTTGCCGGGGCTGGAGCCGCAGTAGATGCAAACGGACTTCACTTGTCTTCCTTCGGGGTCTGGGTCTGGGCCGCGCGGGCGGCGGCGTATTCGCGGGCTTGCTGGTCGAACGCCTCGCGCGCACGGCCGCGCAGGTACGGCGCGAGGATCGAGAAGATGTGGTAGCTGGCGCCGTGCAGGTAGCCGCGGATCTGGGCCGGGTCGTTGTACTGGCGCGGATGCTGCACGAACTGGAAGGACAGCCAGTAGGTGGACACCACCACCATGTTGGTGCAGATGGCGTCGACCTGTTCGGGCGTGGCTTCCATCTCGCCGTCTTCCTGGAACTGGCGGCAGATCTCCATCGCCAGGCGCTTCTTCTGCTCGACGATGCGCTTGAAATTGGTTTCAAGCATGCGGTTGCGCGCCAGCAGGTCGTTGATGTCGCGGTACAGGAAACGGTAGTTCCACAGGAACTCCGACATGTACTGCAGGTAGCCCCAGCTCTCGTCCAGCGTGGCCTTGTGGTCGTCCGGCAGCTTGAGGCGGCGCTCCATCTCCTGCTCGAACAGCATGAAGATGGAGTTGATGATGTCGTCCTTGTTGCGGAAGTGGTAGTACAGGTTGCCGGGGCTGATCTCCATCGCTTCGGCGATGGTCGTGGTCGTCACATTGGGCTCGCCGAGCTCGTTGAACAAGCGCAGCGAGACGTCGAGGATGCGGTCGCGGGTGCGGCGCGGGCCGGTTTGCGGTTTGGATTCCATGGGCGGCCGGGCGAGCGGCAATTCGGTAAGTTGAAGCCGATTATAAGCAATCGCGCCTGCCGCACTGCCGCATGCCGCCCGCATGGCTCCCGCGCCGCCATCCGTCCCGTCCCTGCCGCCGTTTCTTGTCCAGTGCCTCATCCCGCCAGTTGCTTCAGCCAGCCCACCACGATCGGCCCGGCGATCGCCAGCCAGGTGCCGCCGCACAGCACCAGCGCCAGCATCACGGCGGCGCTGCCGAAGTCCTTGGCGCGCTTGGACAGGCCGTGGCGCTCCAGCGAGATGCGGTCCACCGCGGCTTCCACGCTGGAGTTGAGCAGCTCGACGATCAGCACCAGCAGCAGGGTGCCCAGCAGCAGGATGCGCTCGACGATGCCGACCGGCAGCAGCAGCGCGCACGGCGTGAGGATGACCACCAGCGTCAGTTCCTGGCGGAACGCGCTTTCCTCCAGCACCGCGTAGCGCAGGCCGGACAGGGAGTTGATGCCGGCATGCCAGGCCCGCGCCAGGCCGCGGTTGCCTTTGTGGGGATTCTGCTCAATCGTGTAGTCGCTGTTCGGCGAGGCCTTGGCCGGCGCCGAGGTCTGGGCCGCCGGCGGGCGGCTGGATACGGGCGGCGGGCGATGCGGATTCGGCATGTTCGGATGCGGGACGGGCAGCGCCGCCGGCCGGGCCGGCGGGCGCGGAGGGCAGCGGCTGCAGGTGTGTCAGGAACTGCTCGGAGGCAGCGCGCCACGAGAACCGCTCGGCGTGCGCGCGGGCAGTGGCGCGGTCGATGCGCAGTGCCTCCAGGCACGCTTCACGCAGGTCTTCGTGCATCACGCCGGCACGGCTCTCGCCGAGCACGTCGATCGGGCCGGTGACCGGATACGCCGCCACGGGCAGGCCGCTGGCGAGTGCCTCGAGCAGTACCAGGCCGAAGGTGTCGGTGCGGCTGGGAAACACGAAGACGTCGGCTGAAGCATACACCTTGGCCAGTTCCGGCTGGCTCAGCACGCCGAGATAGCTGACGCCCGGGTAGCGCGCCCGCAGCGAGGCCAGCGCGGGGCCGTCGCCGACCACCCACTTGGAGCCCGGCAGGTCCAGCGCGAGGAAGGCCTCGACGTTCTTTTCGACCGCCACGCGGCCCACGTAGAGGAAGATCGGGTGGGCGGTGT
Organism: Cupriavidus sp. 30B13; assembly: GCF_049059565.2. NCBI lineage: Bacteria > Pseudomonadati > Pseudomonadota > Betaproteobacteria > Burkholderiales > Burkholderiaceae > Cupriavidus > Cupriavidus sp. 30B13. The sequence continues at coordinate 1,399,675 of NZ_CP188223.1, forward strand.
TGAGCACGTTGGCCTGCTGCGCGGTGAACACGTCCAGGTCCACGCCGCGCGTCCACAGCACGCCGTGCGCGATGCCGTAGCGGCGCAGGTCCTGCAGCACCACCGGCGTGGGCGCCATCACCGCGCGCGCCGGGCCGTGGAACCAGCGCAGGAACGCGTAGGTCCAGCCCAGCGGGATGCCGAAGCGCGCCTGCACGTACTCGGGAAAACGGGTGTGGTACGCGGTGGTGAACGGCAACCGCTCGCGCAGCGCGTAGCGGCGCGCGGCCATGCCGAGCGGGCCTTCGGTGGCGATGTGCAGGGCGTCGGGGGCGAACGCGCGGATGCGCTCGCGCACCTTGGCGCCGGCGAACAGGGACAGCGAGATCTCGGGGTAGGTCGGGCAGGGGATGGTGCGGAATTCCTGCGGCGTGATCAGCTCGACCGTATGCCCCAGCGCGGTCAGCTCGCGGCGGGTGGACTTGAGGGTGCGCACCACGCCGTTGACTTGCGGCTCCCAGGCATCGGTGACGATCAGGATCTTCATGTCTGCTCCTTGCGGCGGGCCGCGTGGGTGACCGGGCCTCGGCGGGGCGAGGCCGGGGGACTGCGTTCTGCGTCGGCGGCGGCGCCCGGCTCAGGCGGCCGTGACGGCGGCGCGGCGCCCGGCCGTGGCGGGGGCGTCGAGCAGCTTGGTCCAGTAGACGATCTGCAGCTCGCCGTCCTGCGTCTCGACCAGCGCCGAGAGGCTTTCCACCCAGTCGCCGTCGTTGCAGTAGAGCTGGCCGTCCACCTCGCGGATCTCGGCCTTGTGGATGTGGCCGCAGATCACGCCGTCGCAGCCGCGGCGGCGCGCTTCCTCGACCATCGCTTGCTCGAACGAGTTGATGTAGTTGACCGCGTTCTTGACCTGGTGCTTGAGATATTGCGACAGCGACCAGTACGGGAAGCCCAGGCGCGCGCGGATGCGGTTGAAGTGGCGGTTGATGGCCAGGATCAGCGTGTAGAGCGAGTCGCCCAGGTAGGCCAGCCAGCGCGCGTGCTGCACCACGCCGTCGAACAGGTCGCCGTGCACCACCCACAGGCGGCGCCCGGTGGCGGTGACGTGGATGGCGTCCTCGCGCACGGCGATGTCGCCGAAGGCCAGGCCGTCGAACTGGCGCGCCACTTCATCGTGGTTGCCGGGCACGTAGATCACCTCGGTGCCCTTGCGCGCCTTGCGCAGCAGCTTCTGCACCACGTCGTTGTGGCTTTGCGGCCAGTACCAGCCGCGCCGCAGTTGCCAGCCGTCGATGATGTCGCCGACCAGGTAGAGCTGGTCCGATTCGTTGTGCTTGAGGAAATCGAGCAGGTAGTCGGCCTGGCAGCCCGCGGTGCCCAGGTGGATGTCGGACAGCCAGATGGCGCGGTAGTGGCGGATCGGGTGGGCGGGATGCGGGGCGGAGGGCGTGGTGGCGGGGGGCGGCAGGCTGGCGGAGGCGGGAGTGGAAGCCCCGCGTGACGGCGGGCGTTGCTGCAAGGTACTGGCCGGTGGCATGAAGGCGGCCAGCGCGGCGGGCAGGGACGAAGGGCCGGGCAGCGGCGGCGACTCCGCCGTGCGGGCGCGCAGCAGTTGCGCGGCCTTTGCCAGTTGTCCGCGTGCGGAGCGAAGGGCTTGAACCATGGCGGCCTCGGTATCGACGATGGCTGCATTGGGCCAGCCGCCGATGACGGAGCCGTGACGGAAACATGAATGTCACATGACTGTGGCGTGCCCGCCAAACTGCCCGACCCCTGCCCGCCATTGCGGGCATCGGCCGCGCGCCGGCTCAGGAGGCCGGCGCCACCGCGCAAAGCCGCGCCAGCGCGCCCAGCACCGCCTGCGTGACGCGCGGATGGTGCAGCAGGCTCACGTGGCCGACGCCGGCCAGCGGCACATGGTGGGCGCCTTCCAGCCACGATGAGCCGGCCGGGCCGGCGATGGAGTCGTGCCAGCTGAATACCGACACCAGCGCGGCGCGCTGGCGCGGCGTTTCGCGCGCCGCCAGCGCGCGCAGCCAGGCGCTGCCGCAGCGCATCTGGCGGGCGTTGAAGCCGCTGCCGTAGCGCGCCAGCGCGCAGCCGTGGTGGGGCGAGCCGAGCGTGACGATGCCGCGGCACGGCGGCGGCTTGCCGCGCCCCGCCACGGCCGCGCGCGCGGCCAGCCCGCCCATGCTGTGGCACAGCAGCAGCGGCGCCTGGCCAGTGGTGGCGGCGATGCGCGCGATGGCGGCGCGCACCTGCAGCGCGTAGTGGTCGAGGTCGCCGAACACGGGCTCGAGGTCGACCGCCTCGCAGTGATAGCCGGCCGCGGCCAGCGCCGGCTGCATGTCCAGCCATACCGCGTGGTTGCAGCCGTAGCCATGCACCAGCAGCAACGGCGGGCGCGAGCCCGGCGCGCGCGCCGGGGTGAAGCGCCGGTGCGAGCAGAACGGCTGGAGCCAGTTGAACATGCGGAATACGGCTGCGTATTCGTGCAGGAAGCAGCCCAGCGCCTGTGCCGGGCTCAGCGGGGCGGGCCGGGTCGCCAGGAAGGCCGGCGGCTGCGGCGGGCGCTTGCCGGCGGGCACGCCGAAGCCGGCCAGCGAGAGGACGAAGGCGCCGGCCAGCGACAGCCCCAGCAGGCCCAGCACCAGCAGCAGGCCGGCCAGCAGCCCGGCGGCAAGCGTCCAGCCGGCGCGCTCGCGCAGCGCCACCGCGCAGCCGGCCACCGCGGCAGCCTGCACTGCCACCGCGATGCGGCGCAAGGCGGCGGCCGAGAGCGTCATGGCTTGGGCGGGCGCAGGTCGGCCAGGCGGGTGCCGGCCAGGCGGTCGTGCAGGAACTGGCGGCGCGGGTCCAGCCACGCCAGCAGGATCCAGATCAGCAGGCCGGCGGCCAGCACGCCCACGAACGGGCCCTTGACCAGGCCGAGCGCGTGTCCCACGGCCGCCGAGGGCGGCAGCCACAGCCATGCGAGCAGGTAGCGCGCGGTGGCCTGCGGCCAGCGCGGCGGCACGCCGGCGGCGGTCTCCACGCGCATGCGCCAGGTCTGCATGGCCAGGGTCTGGCCATTGCGCTGCCAGAACCAGACGAAGTAAAAGCCCAGTACCAGGAAGCTCCACAGCTGCATGGCGAGCTTGCCGTCCATGCCCAGCCGCTGCAGCGCCGGCCGCGCCAGCAGGTAGAGCGCGGTGGAGGCGCTCAGCACGCCGAACAGCAGCACGCCTTCATAGAGCATGCAGGCCGCGCGGCGGCGCAGCGAGGGCGCCTGCGCCGGGCGCCTGGCGGCGGGCTTGGCGTCGGGGGTGGAAGTGGTCGCGGCAGGCATGGCGGAATTGGGCAAGGGCGATGCCGGCCCGGGGCAGGCGCGGTAACGGAGGTGGCAACGGGTAGACAACGGTGCGGTAACGGCGCGGCAGGGCACGGCAACGGCAGCCACGGCCACGGCCGGCGCAAACCGCATTATGCCAAAGCCGGGCGGGCCCGGGCATTCCCGCGCCGGGCGTTCAGCGGCGTACCGGCTCGTCGGGGCTGGCCGGTCCGCCGGCGTTGCTTGCCGCGGCCTCGGCGCCGGCCTCGTGCGGCGTCTCCGGCGCGGCGGCGGGTGCCGCGGGTGCCGCCGTCACTGCGGGCGGGGTGGCTGCCGCCGGCGTTTCGGGCGCATGCGTGCCCGCTTCGGAGGCCGGGTGGTGTGCCGCCATGTGCGCGCCGGCCGTCCCCTTCTTCTCCAGGTGCATCTGGCGGGTGGTCTCGGCGGGCAGGCGCTTGCCGGAGGGCAGGGCGCTGACCGCGCCGGGGCGGCGCGGCACCTTCTCGGCAGCCGCAAGGTTCTTTTTCTGTTCTTCCGGCAACTGCTGGTATTTATCCCAGGCTTCGGCCTTCTTCTGCGGCGGCAGCGAGCGCGTGATCTGGTAGTTTTCGCGCGCCAGCCGGCGCTGTTGCGGCGTCATCTTGACCCATTCGGTCATGCGCGTCTGCAGGCGCGCCTGCTCGGCCGGCGAGAATTTCGGATAACGCTCCGCGATCTGCATCCATTTGCGGCGGTTCAGCTCGGGGAACGTATTCCATTCGCCTTGCAGCGGCGCCAGTACGCGTTGCTGCACGGCGGTCAGTTCCGCCCAGGTCGGATGCGCGTTGACGGGGGTGGAGGCGGCGGAGGCGCCGGTGGCGCGGCCGCCCTGCGCCTGGCAGGCCAGGGGATTGAGCAGCCACGCGGCGGCCACCGCCAGCCCGGCCAGCAGCAAGCCTGCCAGCCGCCGGCGCGGCGCGGCGGGTCGGAGAGGAGTGCTGGCCATTGCTACTGCTGACCGCGTTTGAGGAACACGTGGAAGCCCTGGTCGGCGTATGCCGTGGGCGGCAGGTCGTCGAGCAGCATCGCGGCGTCCACGTCGGCCAGTTCGTCGACGCGTTTTTGCTGCTGCCAGTGGTAGATGCCGATCAGGCCGGCGCCGAGCGCCACCAGCGTCCATACCAGCCCGAGGCGGCGCAGCCAGGCGCCCGCGCGGTGCAGCGGGGAATCGTCCTCGTCGAACGAGACCGTGGCCGGGCCGGCCGCGGCGAACTGCGGCGCGGCCACGGCGGCGTGCGCCTTCTTGCGCGACAGCGCGACGCGCCGCGCGGCGGCGAGCCGCGCGCTCACATCCGCCGGCAACGCATTCGCCGAGGCATCCAGTGCCGTGCGAATCTCATGTGCCAGGCGGCGTTCATTGATTTCTTTTTCGTTTCTGGTGCTCATAGTCGGACCCCCCGCGCTCGCAATGCCTGCGCCAGTGTGTGCGTGGCGCGGGAACAGTGAGTCTTGACGCTGCCTTCGGAGCATCCCATGACAGCAGCCGTTTCCGCGACGTCCATATCCTCCCAGTAACGCATCAGGAACGCTTCGCGTTGACGTGTCGGCAGGCGCTGGATCTCCTGTTCGATGATATGCATGGTCTGGGCGCGTTCTACTTTGTCGGCGCTGCTCTCGGCCGATTCGGAGCCGATTTCGGCCTCGAAAGTGTCGAGCAGGTCATTATCCTCGCCTTCCCGGTCGTCGCGCAGGTTGGAAAACAGCGTGACCCAGGTATTTCGCACCTTCTGGCGGCGGAACCAGTCGTGGATGGTGTTCTGCAGTATGCGCTGGAACAGCGGCGGCAGTTCGCTCGCGTTCTTGTCGCCGTACTTCTCGGCGAGCTTGATCATGGCGTCCTGGACGATGTCCAGGGCGGCCTCGTCGTCGCGCACCGCAAACACGGCCTGTTTGAAGGCGCGCCGCTCGACGCTGGCGAGAAAGTCGGATAGTTCCTGATCGGTTGCCATGCAGGCGGGGTACAGACGGTGAGGCCGCGGCCGGTGGATGTGCAGGTTACGGCTTCCTGCACGTCCAAAATGGTGGGAATGCTAGCAAATAACCCTGTGGGTGACCATCTTTGTTCTTTGTTGCGGTCATTCACGAAGGCCCCGGCGGGGGCGGCAGCGGCTTTGCCGCATGCAAAAAACGGACGCCGCCGGGTTTCCCCGGCAAGCAGAAAGCCGTAGACCGGCCTGATGCAATGCAGTATCATCGTCGGTTCACGACATCAGTGGTTGTCTCATCAGGCCGCTTATGAGGCGGTCTACCATGCAGACGCGCACCGCTTGAACCCGTGCCACAAGCCCGGCAGAGAGCATCCGAACAATTTTTTGCCGAAAATTGCAAAGGACTGAAATGAACATGCCCAGCGCGGAATTCTCCCACGCAGACAGCAATTCATCTGCCGCACCCGAAATGATCGGTGCGGAAATCCTCGTTCACGCACTTGCCGAAGAAGGCGTCGAGTACGTCTGGGGCTACCCCGGCGGCGCAGTGCTGTATATCTACGACGAGTTCTACAAGCAAAAGAAGATCGAGCACATCCTGGTGCGCCACGAGCAGGCCGCGGTCCATGCCGCAGACGGCTATGCGCGTGCGACCGGCAAGGTGGGCTGCGCCCTGGTGACCTCCGGTCCCGGCGTCACCAATGCGGTGACGGGCATCGCCACGGCCTACCTGGATTCGATCCCGATGGTGATCATCACCGGCAACGTGCCGACGCACGCCATCGGCCAGGACGCTTTCCAGGAATGCGACACGGTCGGCATCACCCGCCCGATCGTCAAGCACAACTTCCTGGTCAAGGACGTCCGCGATCTCGCTTCGACCATCAAGAAGGCGTTCTATATCGCCGCGACCGGCCGTCCCGGCCCGGTGGTGGTGGATATCCCCAAGGACGTCTCGCGCAACACCTGCAAGTACGAGTATCCCAAGTCGATCGACATGCGCTCGTACAACCCGGTGAACAAGGGCCATTCGGGCCAGATCCGCAAGGCGCTCGCGCTGTTGCAGGGCGCCGAGCGGCCGTTCATCTACGCGGGCGGCGGGGTGGTGCTGGCCAACGCCAGCGAGGAGCTGCGCCAGCTGGCCGCGCTGACCGGCCATCCGGTCACCAACACGCTGATGGGCCTGGGCTCGTTCCCCGGCACCAGCAAGCAGTTCGTCGGCATGCTCGGCATGCACGGCACGTATGAAGCCAACATGGCCATGCAGAACTGCGACGTGCTGATCGCCATCGGCGCGCGCTTCGACGACCGCGTGATCGGCAATCCGGGGCACTTCACCTCGCAGCCGCGCAAGATCATCCACATCGACATCGACCCGTCTTCGATCTCGAAGCGCGTCAAGGTGGATATTCCCATCGTGGGCAACGTCAAGGACGTGCTGCAGGAGCTGATCTCCCAGCTGCAGGCCAGCGACGTCAAGCCCAAGCGCGAGGCCCTGGCCCGCTGGTGGGAGCAGATCGAGCAGTGGCGCTCGGTGGACTGCCTCAAGTACGACCGCAATTCCGAGATCATCAAGCCGCAGTACGTGGTCGAGAAGATCTGGGAACTGACCAAGGGCGACGCGTATATCTGCTCGGACGTCGGCCAGCACCAGATGTGGGCCGCGCAGTTCTACAAGTTCGACGAACCGCGCCGCTGGATCAATTCCGGCGGCCTGGGCACGATGGGCGTGGGCCTGCCGTACGCGATGGGCATCAAGAAAGCCTTCCCCGAGAAGGAAGTGGTGACCATCACCGGCGAAGGCTCGATCCAGATGTGCATCCAGGAACTGTCGACCTGCCTGCAGTACGACACCCCGGTCAAGATCTGCGCGCTCAACAACCGCTATCTCGGCATGGTGCGCCAGTGGCAGGAGATCGAGTACGACAACCGCTACTCGCACTCCTACATGGACGCGCTGCCCGACTTCGTCAAGCTGGCCGAGGCCTACGGCCATGTCGGCATGCGCATCGAGAAGACCGCGGACGTCGAGCCGGCGCTGCGCGAAGCGTTCCGCCTGAAAGACCGTACCGTGTTCCTCGACTTCCAGACCGACCCCACCGAAAACGTGTGGCCGATGGTGCAGGCCGGCAAGGGCATCTCCGAAATGCTGCTCGGCGCGGAGGACCTGTAATGCGACATATCATTTCGGTCCTGCTGGAAAACGAACCGGGCGCGCTGTCGCGCGTGGTGGGCCTGTTCTCGGCGCGCGGCTATAACATCGAGACGCTGACGGTGGCCCCCACCGAAGACGCCTCGCTGTCGCGCATGACCATCGTCACCAGCGGCTCCGACGACGTGATCGAGCAGATCACCAAGCACCTGAACCGCCTGGTGGAAGTGGTCAAGGTGGTGGACCTGACCGAAGGCGCGCACATCGAGCGCGAGCTGATGCTCGTCAAGGTGCGCGCGGTCGGCAAGGAGCGCGAGGAAATGAAGCGCACCGCCGACATCTTCCGCGGCCGCATCATCGACGTCACCGAGAAGACCTACACCATCGAGCTGACCGGCAACGGCGTCAAGCTCGACGCCTTCCTGGACGCCATCGACCGCGCCGCCATCCTCGAGACCGTCCGCACCGGCGGCTCGGGCATCGGCCGCGGCGAACGCATCCTGAAGGTCTGAACCAGATTGCAGTATCCATGGGCGGCCCCGCCGCATGCAGCGCGGCGGCCGTCAACCGACACACGAAAAACGAAAGCTTGAAGGAACCATCATGAAAGTGTTTTACGACAAGGACGCCGACCTCTCCCTGATCAAGGGCAAGAACGTCACCATCATCGGCTACGGCTCGCAAGGCCACGCCCACGCGCAGAACCTGAACGACTCCGGCGTCAAGGTGACGGTCGGCCTGCGCAAGAGCGGCGCATCGTGGAACAAGGCCGTCAACGCCGGCCTGCAGGTCAAGGAAGTGGCCGAGGCCGTCAAGTCCGCCGACGTGGTCATGATCCTGCTGCCGGACGAGCAGATCGCCGACGTGTACAAGAACGAAGTGCACGACAACATCAAGGAAGGCGCCGCGCTGGCCTTCGCCCACGGCTTCAACGTGCACTACGGCGCCGTGATCCCGCGCGCCGACCTCGACGTGATCATGATCGCGCCGAAGGCCCCGGGCCACACCGTGCGCTCGACCTACGCGCAAGGCGGCGGCGTGCCCCACCTGATCGCCGTGCACCAGAACAAGTCCGGCGCCGCCCGTGACATCGCCCTGTCGTACGCCACCGCCAACGGCGGCGGCCGCGCCGGCATCATCGAGACCAACTTCCGCGAAGAAACCGAAACCGACCTGTTCGGCGAGCAGGCCGTGCTGTGCGGCGGCACCGTCGAGCTGATCAAGGCCGGCTTCGAGACGCTGGTGGAAGCCGGCTACGCGCCGGAAATGGCTTACTTCGAGTGCCTGCACGAACTGAAGCTGATCGTCGACCTGATCTATGAAGGCGGCATCGCCAACATGAACTACTCGATCTCCAACAACGCCGAATACGGCGAATACGTCACCGGCCCGCGCGTCGTGACCGCGGAGACCAAGAAGGCCATGAAGCAGTGCCTGACCGACATCCAGACCGGCGAGTACGCCAAGAGCTTCCTGCTCGAGAACAAGGCCGGCGCGCCGACCCTGATCTCGCGCCGCCGCCTGACGGCCGAGCACCAGATCGAGGAAGTGGGCGCCAAGCTGCGCGCCATGATGCCCTGGATCGCCAAGAACAAGCTGGTCGACCAGTCGAAGAACTAAGTCGGAATCCAGTCCTGGGCCCGCCGTTTCGCGCGGCGGGCCGCGGCCGTCCCGCCTTCCGCGCGCTCGGGTCCCTGTTCCCGGGGAGCTTTCGCGCGGGGGCGGGACGGCTTTTTGTTATCCTTGTCAGACTTTCTTCTTCTACAAGCACTGCATGAACTATCCTCATCCGCTGATTGCCCGTGAAGGCTGGCCGTTCCTGGGCGCCGCCTTCGTCATCTCGCTGCTGGTGCAGTTCAGCGCCGGCTTCTGGTGGGCCCTGCCGCTGTGGATCATCACGCTGTTCGTGCTGCAGTTCTTCCGCGATCCGCCGCGGCCGATCCCGGCCCAGCCGAACGCCGTGCTGGCGCCGGCCGACGGCCGCATCGTGGTGGTCGAGAAAACCCAGGACCCCTACGCGGGGCGCGAGGCGCTGAAGATCAGCGTGTTCATGAACGTGTTCAACGTCCACTCGAACCGCGTGTCGGTGGACGGCCAGGTGGAAAAGGTCGAGTACTTCGCCGGCAAGTTCGTCAACGCGGACCTCGACAAGGCCTCGCTCGAAAACGAGCGCAATGCCGTGGTGATCCGCCGCGCCGGCGACGGCAAGGTGGTGACGCTGGTGCAGGTCGCCGGCCTGGTGGCGCGCCGCATCCTCTGCTATACCCGGGTTGGTGAAACCCTTTCGCGCGGCCAGCGCTACGGCTTCATCCGCTTCGGCTCGCGCGTGGACGTGTACCTGCCCGTGGATGCGCGCCCGCGCGTGACCATCGGCGAGAAGGTGTCGGCCTCGTCGACCGTCCTGGCCGAGCTGGACTGACCCGGCCGCGCGGCCACTGGAGAACAGGCATGGGTGCATTCAACCGGCGCAACAAGCGCGCCAGCAACGGCAACGTGACGCATCTGCGTCCGTTCCGCCACAACCAGCTACGCGGCAACGAGCCGGACGGCTACGATGACGATGCCGCCGATCCCGACATCGAGTACGTGCGCCCGCGCCGGCGCGGCATCTACCTGCTGCCGAACGCGTTCACCACCGCGGCGCTGTTCGCCGGCTTCTTCGCCATCGTGCAGGCCATGAACATGCGCTTCGACACAGCGGCCATCGCCATCTTCGCGGCCATGGTGCTGGACGGCATGGACGGCCGCGTGGCGCGCATCACCAATACGCAGAGCGCGTTCGGCGAGCAGTACGATTCGCTCTCCGACATGACCTCGTTCGGCGTGGCGCCGGCGCTGGTGATGTACGAGTGGATCCTGCACGACCTCGGCAAATGGGGCTGGATCGCCGCCTTCGTCTACTGCACCTGCGCGGCGCTGCGCCTGGCGCGCTTCAACGCCAACATCGGCGTGGTCGACAAGCGCTTCTTCCAGGGGCTGCCCAGCCCCGCGGCGGCGGCGCTGGTGGCCGGCTTCGTGTGGCTGGTGATCGACAACAAGCTGCCCGTCAAGGACCTGTGGATGCCGTGGGTGGCATTCGGCATCACGCTGTACGCCGGGCTGTCGATGGTGTCGAACGCGCCGTTCTACAGCGGCAAGGCGCTCGACGTGCGCTACCGCGTGCCGTTCGGCATGATGGTGCTGGTGCTGGTGCTGTTCGTGGTGGTGTCGACCGATCCGCCGGTGGCGCTGTTCGGGCTGTTCGTGGCCTACGCCATCTCGGGCTACCTGTTGTGGGGCTGGCGCGCGCTGCACGGGCAGCCGGCAAGCGTGCGCAAGGGGCGCGACGGCGGGAACGACCGTTCCTGAGCCGCTCCGGCGGGAAAGGCGCTGCGGCGCCTTTTCTTTTTTTTACTCTTCAGTTCTCGCTCTTTTACCGCCGCTCTTTTATCTTGGCTCTCTGATCCCGGCTGCTGTTCCGCCGCTGTTCGTCGTCGTTCCTTTTCACGATCACAGGAGGTTCCCATGGGCATGCTCGACTTCATCAAGGAAGCAGGAGAGAAACTGTTCGGCGGCGGCGCGGCCAAGGCGGCCACGCCCGAGGCCGCGCCCGCGGCCGATGCCGACGCGGCCAACCGCGCCGCCGGCGATGCCATCGAGGTCTACATCAAACAGATGGGCCTGGACGCCACCGGGCTGACGGTCCAGGTGGACGGCTCGCAGGGGCTGGTGACGGTGTTCGGCGTGGCGCCGGACCAGGCCACGCGCGAGAAGATCATCCTGTGCTGCGGCAATGTGCAGGGCGTGGACAAGGTCGACGACAAGATGTCGGTCAACGTGGAGACGGCCGAGTCGCAATGGCATACCGTGGTCAAGGGCGACACGCTGTGGGCCATCTCCCAGGTGGCCTACGGCAACGGCGCGCTGTATACGGCCATCTTCGAAGCCAACCGCCCGATGCTGTCGAATCCGGACAAGATCTACCCGGGGCAGAAACTGCGCATCCCGCCGAAGCCCTGACGCCGGGCGCCGCCGGACAGCCGGGCAGGGCGCGCACGCCGCCCGGTCCCGGCTATCGGCTATCGGCTATCGGCGCGATTGATGCGCCCGTATTGCGCGCGCGCGGCTTCTCGGCTATAGTCGCTGACATGATTTCGCGCCAAGCCCTACTCGCCCGCACCATTCTAGGTGGCCTACTAGGCCATCAGGTCGGGATGCGTTCGCGCTGAGGGAAGCCAATACCCTCGCGCAAAGTCACACAGGATTCACAAACGCCCCGGCCTGCATCACTGCACGCCGGGGCGTTTTGCATTCAGCGCCGGCGCCGGGAGAGCAGGCCAGGTCCGCCAGACGCCAAGCACAACAGATAAAGCCCAGGAGCCCCACCCATGTCCGACAAACTCATCATTTTCGACACCACCTTGCGCGACGGCGAACAGTCGCCCGGCGCCTCCATGACCCGCGAGGAAAAGATCCGCATCGCGCGCCAGCTGGAGCGCCTGAGGGTGGACGTGATCGAAGCCGGCTTCGCGGCCAGTTCCAACGGCGACTTCGAGGCCATCCGCTCGATCGCCCAGGTGGTCAAGGATTCCACCATCTGCTCGCTGGCCCGCGCCAACGACAAGGACATCGCCCGCGCCGCCGAGGCGCTCAAGCCGGCCAACTCCTTCCGCATCCATACCTTCATCGCCACCTCGGCGCTGCACATGGAGAAGAAGCTGCGCATGACGCCGGACCAGGTCTATGAGCAGGCCCGCCTCGCCGTGCGCTTCGCGCGCCAGTTCACCGACGACATCGAGTTCTCGCCCGAAGACGGCAGCCGCTCGGACATGGACTTCCTGTGCCGCGTGCTCGAAGGCGTGATCGCCGAGGGCGCCACCACCATCAACCTGCCGGACACGGTCGGCTACGCGGTGCCGGAAGGCTACGCCGCCCTGATCCGCTCGGTGCGCGAGCGCATCCCCAATTCCGACAAGGCGGTGTGGTCCGTGCATTGCCACAACGACCTCGGCATGGCCGTGGCCAACTCGCTGGCGGCGGTCAAGCTCGGCGGCGCGCGCCAGGTCGAGTGCACCATCAACGGCCTCGGCGAGCGTGCCGGCAACACCAGCCTGGAAGAAGTGGTGATGGCGGTCAAGACCCGCCGCGACTACTTCGACATGGACGTCGGCGTGGACACCACGCAGATCGTGCCGGCCTCCAAGCTGGTCTCGCAGATCACCGGCTTCGTGGTGCAGCCCAACAAGGCCGTGGTCGGCGCCAACGCGTTCGCCCATGCCTCGGGCATCCACCAGGACGGCGTGCTCAAGGCGCGCGACACCTACGAGATCATGCGCGCCGAGGACGTGGGCTGGACCGCCAACAAGATCGTGCTGGGCAAGCTCTCGGGCCGCAACGCTTTCAAGCAGCGCCTGCAGGAACTCGGCATCACGCTCGACAGCGAAAGCGAGATCAACGCCGCTTTCGCGCGCTTCAAGGAACTGGCCGACCAGAAGGCCGAGATCTTCGACGAAGACATCATGGCCATCGTTTCCGACGAGGCCCACGACGTCAACGATCACTTCCGCTTCATCTCGCTGTCGCAGCGCTCGGAAACCGGCGAGCGCCCGCATGCGCGCGTGGTGTTCAACATGGACGGCCAGGAAATGGTCGGCGAGGCCGAGGGCAACGGCCCGGTCGACGCTACCCTGCATGCCATCGAAAGCAAGGTCAACAGCGGCGCCGAGCAGGTGCTGTATTCGGTCAACGCCATCACCACGGGCACCCAGGCCCAGGGCGAAGTGACGGTGCGCCTGTCCAAGGCCGGCCGCATCGTCAACGGCGTCGGCACGGACCCGGACATCGTGGCGGCCTCGGCCAAGGCCTACCTGGCCGCGCTGAACAAGCTGCACGACAAGGCCGTGCAGAAGATCAACCCGCAGATCTGATCCGGATCCCAGCGGCAAGCCCCGCGGCCTATCCGGCTGCCTGGCTTGAAACCGGCCCGCCGCGTTTCCCACGAGGACGCCGGCGGGCGTTTTGCGTTCTCTCGCATTCTTTTCGCGTTCCCGCCGCGCGCGGCGCTTTCCTTCCCGGCGCGCCGCCGCGGTTTGCCTCCGGCCGCCTCCCTGGCTTACCATGCACCGCTTTTGACGGGAGGGCTCTCGATGTGGAGTAGACGATGGCTGGCCGGCTGCCTGCTGACGCTGGCCGCCGCGGGCGCTGGCGCCCAGGAGCCGATCCGGCTCGGCATGATCGAGGGACTGTCGGGCCCGTTCGCCAATGCCGGCGACGCGGTGGTGCGCAACCTGCGCATCGCCATCGAGCGCGTCAATGCGCGCGGCGGCGTGAAGACCGCGCAGGGCATGCGCCCGTTCGAGCTGGTGACGCTCGACAGCAAGGGCAATGTCGACGAGAGCCTGATCCAGTTCCGCGGCCTGACGGACCGCCGCATTCCCTTCGTCCTGCAGGGCAACAGCTCGGCGGTGGCCGCCGCGCTGGTCGGCGCGGTCAACCGGCACAACCAGCGCCAGCCCGATGCGCGCGTGCTGTTCCTCAACTATTCGGCGGTCGACCCGGCGCTGACCAACGAGAACTGCAGCTTCTGGCATTTCCGCTTCGACGCCAGCGCCGACATGCGCATGCAGGCCCTGACCGAGGTCATCCGCGCCGACGCGAGCGTGCGCCGCGTCTACCTGATCGACCAGGACTACAGCTTCGGCCACCAGGTGGCGCGCTCGGCGCGCGAGATGCTGGCCGCCAAGCGCCCCGACCTGCGCGTCGTCGGCGACGAATTCCACCCGATCGGCAAGATCAAGGATTTCGCTCCCTACATCGCCAAGATCAAGGCCAGCGGCGCGGATGCCGTCATCACCGGCAACTGGGGCAACGACCTGACCCTGATGGTCAAGGCCGCGCGCGAAGGCGGGCTGAACGCCAAGTTCTACACCTTCTACGGCAACGGCCTGGGCGCCCCCGCGGCGATGGGCGACGCCGGGGTGGGGCGGGTGCTGGCGGTGGCCGAATGGCACCCGAACGTCGGCGGCGCCGCTTCGGACGCGTTCTACCAGGCCTTCCGGGCGCGCTACCCCGAGCCGCGCGACGACTACGTCCACCTGCGCATGCAGATGATGGTCGAGATGCTGGCCCGCGCCATCGGGCAGGCCGGCTCGACCGATGCCGTCAAGGTGGCGCACGCGCTGGAAGACATGCGCTACGTCAACGACTTCCATGACGCCACCATCCGCGCCGGCGACCACCAGGTGCTGCAGCCGCTCTACGTGTCCGTGATGGAGAAGCAGGGCGGCGAGGTGCGCTTCGACAACGAGGGTTCGGGATACGGGTTCCGCACGGTCAGGAAGCTGAAGGCCGCGCAGACCACCTTGCCGACCACCTGCGAGATGGAGCGGTTCTGAAGGGCGGCAAGGGATTTCTGGCAAGTGCCGCCGGATTTCCGCTATAATCGCCGGCTGTCGTCGCCAGTCCGAGGGGCAACCTGCGGTTCCGGCGCCGGCAGCGATGCAAATATGCCTGAGAAGTAATGCAAAAGGCACGACGCAGGCGGCGCATTCCGCGCTGTAGCGTTCGCAAGTGAAAAGGAAATCACCATGGCAGCCGCCGAAACCAGCAAGACCGATATCATCAAGCAGTTCGCACGCGCAACCAACGACACCGGCAGCCCCGAAGTCCAGGTCGCCCTGCTGACCAACCGCATCAACGAACTGACCCCCCACTTCAAGGCCAACATGAAGGATCACCACAGCCGCCGCGGCCTGCTGCGCATGGTGAGCCGTCGCCGTCGCCTGCTGGACTACCTCAAGGCCAACGATGCCGACCGTTATCGTTCGCTGATCGAGAAGCTGGGCCTGCGCAAGTAAGCACCAGGATCGTCCGGATGGCAGCACGAATGGATGCACTGCACGCCTTCGCGTGAAGCCATGAATGCCTGCGTCAGCCCCGCTGATGCAGGCATTTTGTTTTTGCGGGCCGAGCCCGCGACGCTGCCGGGTGGAGTGATGCCTGTTCCACCCGGCAGCGCCAGGCGCCCCTGCCTGACGCCCGTTGCGCCAAGACGTGCAACGGAGTAAGTTACTTCGTTCTTTAGCTTTTTTTCATACCGGAGTCGGGCAAGGAAGCGGGGCTTTGTGTCATTCCAGCGTGGTATCCGCGGTATCGGCCGTGGTATCGGGTACCCCGCTGGAATGGCATAGCACTTCCCTGTGACCGCGACCGACGCGCATCCGGCGGTTCGCCCGCGGCTGCTAACGCGGGCATTGCACAAGCGTGCAAGCACGAACAAAGGAACGCTCATGACCATGTTCAACAAGATCGTCAAGGAATTCCAGTGGGGTCAGCACACGGTGCGCCTGGAAACCGGCGAAATCGCCCGCCAGGCTGGCGGCGCCGTGATCGTCGACGTGGAAGACACCGTGGTGCTGGCCACCGTGGTGGCCGCCAAGTCGCCCAAGGCCGGCCAGGATTTCTTCCCGCTGACCGTCGACTACATCGAAAAGACCTACGCCGCCGGCAAGATCCCAGGCGGCTTCTTCAAGCGTGAAGGCCGTCCGTCGGAAAACGAGACGCTGACCTCGCGCCTGATCGACCGTCCGCTGCGCCCGCTGTTCCCGGAAGGCTTCTACAACGATGTGCAGGTGGTGATCCACGTGCTGTCGCTGAACCCGGAAGTGCCGGCCGACATCCCCGCGCTGATCGGCGCCTCGGCCGCGCTGGCCGTGTCGGGCATTCCCTTCAGCGGCCCCGTGGGCGCCGCCCGCGTCGGCTACAAGGACGGCCAGTACCTGCTCAACCCGACCCGCTCGCAGATCGCCACGTCGCAGCTCGACCTGGTCGTGGCCGGTACCGAGCGTGCCGTGCTGATGGTGGAATCGGAAGCCCACCAGCTGTCGGAAGAAGTGATGCTGGGCGCCGTGGTGTACGGCCACGAGCAGATGCAGACCGCCATCAACGCCATCCATGACCTGGTGCGCGACGGCGGCAAGCCCGAATGGGACTGGGCGCCGGCGCCGAAGAACGAAGCGCTGATCGCCAAGGTCGGCGAGATCGCGCTGCCGCTGCTGCAGGACGCCTACCAGCTGCGCCAGAAGTCGGCGCGCAGCCAGAAGCTCAAGGAAGTCTACGCCGCCGTGACGGCCCAGCTGGCCGAAGCCGGCGTGGAAGCCGACAAGGTCGAGGTGGGCAACGTGCTGTTCGACATCGAGGCGAAGATCGTGCGCAGCCAGGTGCTGTCGGGCGAGCCGCGCATCGACGGCCGCGACACCCGCACCGTGCGCCCGATCGAGATCCGCTCGTCGGTGCTGCCGCGCGCGCACGGCTCGGCCATCTTCACCCGCGGCGAGACGCAGGCGCTGGTGGTGGCCACGCTGGGCACCAAGGGCGACGAGCAGATCATCGACGCGCTCGCCGGCGAATACCGCGACCGCTTCATGCTCCACTACAACATGCCTCCGTTCGCCACCGGCGAAACCGGCCGCGTGGGCAGCCCGAAGCGCCGTGAAATCGGCCACGGCCGCCTGGCCAAGCGCGCGCTGATCCCGGTGCTGCCGAAGGACGACGAGTTCGCCTACACCATCCGCCTGGTCTCCGAAATCACCGAATCCAACGGCTCGTCGTCGATGGCATCGGTGTGCGGCGGCTGCCTGGCGCTGATGGACGCCGGCGTTCCGGTCAAGGCGCACGTGGCCGGCGTGGCCATGGGCCTGATCCTGGAAGGCAACAAGTTCGCCGTGCTGACCGACATCCTGGGCGACGAGGACCACCTCGGCGACATGGACTTCAAGGTGGCGGGCACCGACGCCGGCATCACCGCGCTGCAGATGGACATCAAGGTCCAGGGCATCACCAAGGAAATCATGCAGGTCGCGCTGGCGCAGGCCAAGGAAGGCCGCCTGCACATCCTGGGCAAGATGCAGGACGCCATGGGCCATGCGCGCACCGAGCTGTCGGAGCACGCGCCGCGCATGATCACCATGAAGATCCATCCGGACAAGATCCGCGAAGTGATCGGCAAGGGCGGCTCGACCATCCAGGCGCTGACCAAGGAAACCGGCACCACCATCGACATCCAGGAAGACGGCACCATCACCATCGCCTCGACCTCGACCGAAGGCATGGCCGAAGCCAAGCGCCGCATCGAAGGCATCACCGCGGAAGCCGAAGTGGGCAAGATCTACGCCGGCACCGTGCTCAAGCTGCTGGACTTCGGCGCGATCGTCAACATCCTGCCGGGCAAGGATGGCCTGCTGCATATCTCCGAGATCGTCAACGAGCGCGTCAAGGACATCAAGGACTGGCTCAAGGAAGGCCAGCAGGTTCGCGTCAAGCTGATCCAGGCCGACGAGAAGGGCCGCCTGCGCCTGTCGCTGAAGGCCGCGCTGGCCGAAGAGGGTGGCAGCATCAGCCCGATCGTCAACAGCGACGCGCCGGCGAACCCGTCGGCGGAACAGCAGCAGTAAGCTGCCCCGCAGTACCCGTAGCAGGAAAAACGGCTGGCGATGTCCAGCCGTTTTTTTGTTTACACTGCGCGAGTCCCGGCCCGGCGCCGCGGCGCGCCTCCAGGGGCCGCGCCGCCGCCGGCCTCCCCGATACCGACCCCAGCCATGCGCGCGAACGCAGCCGCATGCGCAATGCAAGGAGCAGACATGCAAGCCATCGAAATCCGCGAATACGGCGCCCCCGAAGTCCTGCAGCTCACGCAGCGCCCCGATCCCGAGGCCCGGGCGGGCGAGATCCTGATCCGCGTGACCGCCGCCGGGGTCAACCGCCCCGACGTGTTCCAGCGTACCGGCAACTATCCGGTGCCGCCGGGCGCGTCCGACCTGCCCGGGCTGGAAGTGGCCGGCGTGGTGGCCGGCGGCGATCTCTCGCATCCCGACAACCGCTTCGGCCTCAAGCTGGGCGACCGCGTCTGCGCGCTGCTGCAGGGCGGCGGATATGCCGACCTGTGCGCCGCGCCGGTGGCGCAGTGCCTGCCGGTGCCGCCCGGCCTGTCGGATATCGAGGCGGCGGCCCTGCCGGAGACCTTCTTCACCGTGTGGAGCAATGTGTTCGACCGCGGCTACCTGGGGCGCGGCCCGCTCGGCAAGGACGAGACCCTGCTGATCCAGGGCGGCTCGAGCGGCATCGGCACCACCGCCATCCAGATCGCCAAGGCGCTCGGCCACAAGGTCTTCGTGACCGCCGGCAGCGCCGAGAAATGCCGCGCCTGCGAGGCGCTCGGCGCCGACCGCGCCATCAACTACAAGACCGAGGATTTCGCCGCCGAGGTCAAGGCGCTGACGGGCGGCCGCGGCGCCGACGTGATCCTCGACATGGTGGCCGGCCCCTACCTGGCGCGCGAACTGTCCTGCGTGGCCGACGACGGCCGCATCGTCATCATCGCGCTGCTGGGCGGCGCCAAGGCGGAGATCCCGCTGGCCGACATCCTGCGCCGCCGCATCACCGTGACGGGCTCGACGCTGCGCCCGCGCCCGGTCGCCTTCAAGGGCGAGATCGCGCAGGCGCTGCACCGGCACGTGTGGCCGCTGCTGGCCGCCGGCAAGATCAAGCCGGTGATCCACCAGACCTTCCCGGCGGCGCAGGCCGCCGCCGCGCACCGCCTGATGGAGTCCAGCGAGCATATCGGCAAGATCGTCCTGACCTGGTAAAGGCGGCAGGGCAGGGCGTGCGGCCCCGGGGCGCTCCCGGGCCGGCTTGGGGCCGCTTTGGTGGCGTAGGGCCCGCGCCCGCGCTACAATAGCGGGTTTTATCGAGAGAGGCGCTCCGTGAGACAAAAGCTCGTCATCGGCAACTGGAAGATGCACGGCAGCCTGGCCGCCAACGCGGCCCTGCTGGCAGGTATCAAGGCCGCGCCGGCAAGCGCCCGCCTGGCGGTGTGCGCGCCGTTCCCGTACCTGGCGCAGTGCCAGTCGCTGCTGGCCGGCTCGGCCGTGGCATGGGGCGCGCAGGATGTCTCGGCCGAGGCGCGCGGCGCGTTCACCGGCGAGGTGGCGGCTTCGATGCTGGCCGAATTCGGCGTTTCCTATGTCCTGGCCGGGCACTCGGAGCGCCGCAGCTATCATGGCGAGACCGATGCCGTGGTCGCCGCCAAGGCATTGCGCGCGCTCGAGTCCGGCATCGTGCCGGTGGTGTGCGTGGGCGAGACCCTGGCGCAGCGCGAGGCAGGCGAGACCGAGGCCGTGGTCGGCCGCCAGCTCGATGCCGTGCTGGAGGCGCTTTCGGCCGAGCAGCTCGGGCGCATCGTGCTGGCCTACGAGCCGGTGTGGGCGATCGGTACCGGCAAGACCGCCAGCAGCGCGCAGGCCCAGGCCGTGCATGCCTTCCTGCGCGGCCGCGTGGCGGCGCGCGACGCCGGCGTGGCGGCCGGCATGGCCATGTTGTACGGCGGCAGCGTCAAGCCGGACAACGCGGCAGAACTGTTTTCCATGCCCGACATCGACGGGGGCCTCATCGGAGGCGCCGCGCTGAAGTCGGACGATTTCCTCGCGATCGGCAACGCCTGAATGCCGGCCGCTCACATGGTCTGATCAGGCAAGCGAATCGAATCAAATGGCAATTTTCAAAACTCTGTTGGTGGTGGCGCAGGTACTGTCCGCGCTTGGCGTGATCGGCCTGGTGCTGCTGCAGCATGGCAAGGGCGCCGATGTCGGCGCGGCATTCGGCTCGGGCGCCTCGGGCAGCCTGTTCGGCGCCACCGGCTCGGCCAACTTCCTGTCGCGCACCACGGCCGTGCTGGCATCGCTGTTCTTCATCTGCACGCTGAGCCTGACGCTGATGGGCAACTATCGTCCCGCCGCCTCGCTGGGCGTGATGGGCGCCGCGCCGCAGTCGGCGCCGGCGCCTGCCGCGGCGGCTTCGGCCCCCGCTGCGCCTGCCGTGGCAGCGTCGGGCGCAGCCGCGCCCGCAGTACCGAAATAATCAAGCGGCCTTGCGACTGATTCTTGAAGATTTTTGTAGTTGTGCGTTGAACAAAACAAGAATTTTGGGTTAGAATGCAAGGCTTGAAACGATCCCCCAGCGACGGGGCTCCAGCCAGGATAGAGGTATCCCAGCCAGAGTTCCGAAGGGTGTAAAAACCCTGGGCCCCAAGGCCAGCGCCAGGCAATATTGTTTCTCCCCCAGCCGACGTGGTGAAATTGGTAGACACGCTATCTTGAGGGGGTAGTGGCGAAAGCTGTGCGAGTTCGAGTCTCGCCGTCGGCACCAAACAACTTGATCGGGGCGTGGAGTCCGGAGTGCATCCCGGCTTCCTGCCCCGGCCAGTCCGCAAGGCGGCGTCGTAATTTCTACGGAATGGCGCTTGGGGTGGGCAACAGGTCGCCGCTAGCTGCTGGTGCTGTTGACAACATTCCAGATAAGGCTGGCCGTACCTTGAATCTCGAAGCCTACTTCCCCGTCCTCATCTTCATCATCTTCGGTGTCGTGCTCGGCGTGGCACTGATGTCGATTGGCCGGATCCTCGGCCCCAACAAACCTGATCCCGCGAAGCTCTCTCCGTACGAGTGCGGCTTCGAAGCGTTCGAGGACGCGCGCATGAAGTTCGACGTGCGCTACTACCTCATCGCTATCCTGTTCATCCTGTTCGATCTCGAAACCGCCTTCCTTTTCCCGTGGGGTGTAGCCCTGCGCGACATCGGCTGGCCGGGTTTCTTCTCCATGGGCGTGTTTCTGCTGGAATTCATCGTGGGCTTCGTCTACATCTGGAAAAAAGGCGCGCTCGATTGGGAGTGATGTGAAATGGCAATCGAAGGCGTTCTCAATGAAGGCTTCGTCACGACTACCGCTGACAAGCTGATCAACTGGACCCGCACCGGGTCGCTCTGGCCGATGACCTTTGGCCTGGCCTGCTGTGCGGTGGAAATGATGCATGCCGGCGCGGCACGCTACGACCTGGACCGCTTCGGCGTGGTGTTCCGTCCGTCGCCGCGGCAGTCCGACGTGATGATCGTGGCCGGCACGCTGTGCAACAAGATGGCCCCCGCGCTGCGCAAGGTCTACGACCAGATGGCGGAGCCGCGCTGGGTGATCTCGATGGGGTCGTGCGCCAACGGCGGCGGCTACTATCATTACTCGTATTCCGTGGTGCGCGGCTGCGACCGCATCGTGCCGGTCGACATCTACGTGCCGGGCTGCCCGCCGACGGCCGAAGCGCTGATCTACGGCGTCATCCAGCTGCAGAACAAGATCCGCCGCACCAACACCATCGCGCGCAAGGGCTGACATGGCGAACCTCGATACCCTGAAGGCCGCGCTCGAAAAGACATTGGGCAAGCGTATCCAGAAACTCGTCGAAGCGACAGGGGAGCTAACCCTGATCGTCAAGGCCGGCGACTACCTGGAAACCGCGCTGATGCTGCGCGACGATCCCGCGCTGCGCTTCGAGCAGCTGATCGACGTGTGCGGCGTGGACTATTCTTCCTTCGGCGACGGCGCCTGGGACGGTCCCCGCTTCGCCGCGGTGACGCACCTGCTGTCGATCACGCACAACTGGCGCCTGCGCGTGCGCGTGTTCGCGCCGGACGACGACGTGCCCGTGGTGCCCTCGCTGATCGACGTCTGGAATTCGGCCAACTGGTTCGAGCGCGAAGCGTTCGACTTCTACGGCATCGTATTCGAAGGCCACCCCGACCTGCGCCGCCTGCTGACCGACTACGGTTTCGTCGGCCATCCGTTCCGCAAGGACTTCCCGGTGTCGGGCTTCGTCGAAATGCGCTACGACCCCGAGCAGAAGCGGGTGATCTATCAACCCGTGACCATCGAGCCGCGTGAAATCACGCCGCGCGTGATCCGGGAAGAGAACTACGGCGGCTTGCAGCACTGAGAAGCGCAATGGCAGACATCAAGAACTACACCCTGAACTTCGGCCCGCAGCACCCGGCAGCGCACGGCGTGCTGCGCCTCGTGCTCGAGCTCGACGGCGAAGTGATCCAGCGCGCCGACCCGCACATCGGCCTGCTGCACCGTGCCACCGAGAAGCTGGCCGAGCAGAAGACCTGGATCCAGAGCGTGCCCTACATGGACCGCCTCGACTACGTGTCGATGATGGTCAACGAGCACGCCTACGTGATGGCGATCGAGAAGCTGCTCGACATCGAGGTGCCGCTGCGCGCGCAATACATCCGCGTGATGTTCGACGAGATCACGCGCCTGCTGAACCACCTGATGTGGATCGGCGCGCATGCGCTGGACGTGGGCGCGATGGCGGTGTTCCTGTACGCCTTCCGCGAACGCGAGGACATGTTCGACATGTACGAGGCGGTGTCGGGCGCGCGCATGCACGCGGCCTACTACCGTCCGGGCGGCGTGTACCGCGACCTGCCCGACACGATGCCGCAATACAAGGCGTCGAAGATCCACAACGAGCGCGCCATCAAGGCCATGAACGAAGCGCGTTCGGGCTCGCTGCTGGACTTCATCGAGGACTTCACCAACCGCTTCCCGAAGTACGTCGACGAATACGAGACGCTGCTCACGGACAACCGGATCTGGAAGCAGCGCCTGGTCGGCATCGGCGTGGTGAGTCCCGAGCGCGCGCTGCAGATGGGCTTTACCGGCCCGATGCTGCGCGGCTCCGGCATCGAGTGGGACCTGCGCAAGAAGCAGCCCTACGAAGTGTATGACCGCATGGACTTCCAGGTGCCGGTGGGCATGGGCGGCGACTGCTATGCCCGCTACCTGGTGCGCGTGGAAGAAATGCGCCAGTCCAACCACATCATCAAGCAGTGCATCGACTGGCTGCGCCGCAATCCGGGCCCGGTGATGAGCGACAACCACAAGGTGGCGCCGCCGTCGCGCGTGGACATGAAGACGAACATGGAGGAGCTGATCCACCATTTCAAGCTCTTCACCGAAGGCATCCACGTGCCCGAGGGCGAGACCTACGCGGCGGTGGAGCACCCGAAGGGCGAGTTCGGCATCTATGCGATCTCCGACGGTGCGAACAAGCCGTACCGCCTGAAGATCCGGGCGCCCGGCTTTGCCCATCTGGCGGCCCTCGACGAAATGGCCAAGGGCCACATGATTGCAGACGCGGTAACGATCATCGGTACGCAGGACATCGTCTTCGGCGAGATCGACCGCTAACAGGAGCCGCCGGCCCCGGACGACGATCCGGGCGCCCCTGGCAGGGATCCGGGCAAGTCCCGCGTCCGGCCACGGGAAACCCGCGGTGGGCCAGGCATGCTTCGACATGCGGGCCGCAACGGCAGCGACGGCTGCAAACCTGCGCAATGCGCGCCATGTGGCGGGCATGAACGCAAATGACTCGGCGTATTACAGCAACGACCATGCTATCAGCAGAAGCTCTCAAGGAAATCGATCGCGCGATCGCCAAGTATCCGGCTGACCAGAAGCAGTCGGCCGTGATGGCGGCGCTGGCCGTGGCACAGGGCGAAGTGGGCTGGGTCTCTCCGGAAGTCATGCAGTTCGTCGCCAGCTACCTCGACATGCCTCCGGTGTGGGTCGAGGAAGTCGCGACCTTCTACAACATGTACGACACCAAGCCGGTCGGCAAGTACAAGCTGACGGTCTGCACCAACCTGCCGTGCGCCCTGTCGGGCGGCGAGCGGGCCGGCGAGTATCTCAAGCGCAAGCTCGGCATCGACTACAACGAAACCACCCCGTGCGGCACCTTCACCCTCAAGGAAGGCGAGTGCATGGGCGCCTGCGGCGACGCGCCGGTGATGATCGTCAACAACACGCGCATGTGCAGCTTCATGAGCGACGCGAAGCTGGACCAACTGGTTGACGAGCTGAAGGCCGCCGACTCCGCCACGGGGGACAAGTAACATGACCTCTCTGCACGACCGCCACATCAAGCCGCTGATCCTGGCCGGCCTCGATGGCAGCAACTGGCACCTCGAAGACTACGTCAAGCGCGGCGGCTACCAGCAGCTCAAGCGCATCCTGACCGAGAAGATCACGCCCGAGCAGGTGATCGCGGACGTCAAGGCCTCGGGCCTGCGCGGCCGCGGCGGCGCGGGCTTCCCCACCGGCCTGAAGTGGAGCTTCATGCCGCGCCAGTTCCCGGGCCAGAAGTACCTGGTCTGCAACACCGACGAGGGCGAGCCCGGTACCTTCAAGGACCGCGACATCATCCGCTACAACCCGCACGCGCTGATCGAAGGCATGGCCATCGGCGCGTATGCGATGGGCATCACCGTGGGCTACAACTACATCCACGGCGAGATCTGGAACGAATACCGGATCTTCGAGCAAGCCCTCGAAGAGGCGCGCGCGGCCGGCTTCCTGGGCGACGACATCCTGGGCTCGGGCTTCAACTTCCAGTTGCATGCCCACCACGGCTACGGCGCCTACATCTGCGGCGAGGAAACCGCGCTGCTCGAATCGCTGGAAGGCAAGAAAGGCCAGCCGCGCTTCAAGCCGCCGTTCCCGGCCAGCTTCGGCCTGTACGGCAAGCCGACCACCATCAACAACACCGAGACGTTCGCCGCGGTGCCGTTCCTGCTGGCCGTCGGCCCGGACAACTACCTGAAGATGGGCAAGCCGAACAACGGCGGCACCAAGATCTTCTCGGTGTCCGGCGACGTCGAGCGTCCCGGCAACTACGAGATCCCGCTGGGCACGCCGTTCTCGGCGCTGCTGGAGCTCGCCGGCGGCATGCGCGGCGGCAAGCGCATCAAGGCGGTGATCCCGGGCGGCTCGTCCGCGCCGGTGGTGCCGGGCGACATGATGATGGCGTCCGACATGGATTACGACTCGATCGCCAAGGCCGGCTCGATGCTGGGCTCGGGCGCGGTGATCGTGATGGACGAGACGCGCTGCATGGTCCGCTCGCTGCTGCGCCTGTCGTACTTTTACTTCGAAGAATCGTGCGGACAGTGCACGCCGTGCCGCGAAGGCACCGGCTGGCTCTACCGCATGGTGAATCGCATCGAACACGGGGAAGGTCGCCAGGAAGACCTGGACCTGCTCAATAACGTCGCTGAAAACATCATGGGCCGCACCATCTGCGCGCTCGGCGATGCGGCAGCGATGCCGGTCCGCGGCATGCTCAAGCACTACTGGAAAGAGTTCGAATATCACGTCGAACACAAGCAGTGCATGGTTCCGGCCTACTCTTAAGCGTGGCAGAACATGGTTGAACTCGAGATCGACGGCAAGAAGGTTGAGGTTGCTGAAGGCAGCCTGGTGATGGAAGCCGCCCGCAAGCTGGGCACCTACATCCCGCACTTCTGCTACCACCGCAAATTGTCCATCGCGGCGAACTGCCGCATGTGCCTGGTCGAGGTTGAAAAGGCGCCCAAGGCGCTGCCGGCCTGCGCCACTCCCGTCACCGCGGGCATGAAGGTCTTCACCAATTCGGAGAAGGCGGTCAAGGCCCAGAAGTCGGTGATGGAATTCCTGCTGATCAACCACCCGCTGGACTGCCCGATCTGCGATCAGGGCGGCGAGTGCCAGCTGCAGGATCTGGCCGTCGGCTACGGCGGCTCCGGCTCGCGCTACAAGGAAGAAAAGCGCGTGGTGTTCCACAAGAGCGTGGGCCCGCTGATCTCCATGGAGGAGATGACGCGCTGCATCCACTGCACCCGCTGCGTGCGTTTCGGCCAGGAAGTGGCCGGCGTGATGGAGCTGGGCATGCTCAACCGCGGCGAGCACTCCGAGATCACGACGTTCGTCGGCCAGACGGTCGACTCCGAACTGTCGGGCAACATGATCGACCTGTGCCCGGTCGGCGCGCTGACCAGCAAGCCGTTCCGCTACTCGGCCCGCACCTGGGAACTGGCCCGCCGCAAGTCGGTGTCGCCGCATGACGGCCTGGGCGCCAACCTGGTGGTGCAGACCAAGAACCAGCGCGTGATGCGCGTGCTGCCGCTGGAAAACGAAGACGTCAACGAGTGCTGGCTGTCCGACAAGGACCGCTTCTCGTACGAAGGCCTGAACAGCGCCGACCGCCTGACCAAGCCGCTGCTCAAGCAGGGCGGCGAGTGGATGGAAACCGACTGGCAGACCGCGCTGGAATATGTGGCCAACGGTCTGGCCGGCATCAAGCGCGACCACGGCGCCGACCAGATCGCCGCGCTGGCCAGCCCGCACAGCACGCTGGAAGAACTCCACCTGCTGGCCAAGCTGGTGCGCGGCCTGGGCAGCGACAACGTCGACTTCCGCCAGCGCCAGACCGATTTCTCGGCCGCCGTGAAGGGCGCGCCGTGGCTGGGCCTGCCGATCGCCGAGGTCTCCGCGCTGCAACGCGTGCTGGTGATCGGCTCGGCCCTGCGCAAGGATCATCCGCTGCTGGCCGCGCGCCTGCGCCAGGCCGGCAAGAAGGGTGCCCGCGTGGCGGTGCTCGGCGCCAACGCCGACGACCTGCTGATGCCGCTGGCCGCGCGCATCGACGTCGCGCCGTCGGCCTGGGCCGCCGCGCTGGCCGGCGTGGCCCGCGCCGTGGCCGCCGCCAAGGGCGTGGCCGCTCCGGCCGGCACCGACGGCTTCGATGGCGACGACAAGGCCAGGCTGGTCGCCGACGCGCTGCTGTCGGGCGAGCGCCGCGCCGTGTTCCTCGGCAACGAGGCCGTGCGCCATCCGCAATTCGCCACGCTGCACGCGCTGGCGCAGTGGATCGCCAGCGAGACCGGCGCCACGCTGGGCTTCCTGACCGAAGCCGCCAACACCGTGGGCGGCCATATCGCCGGCGCGCTGCCGCAGAACGGCGGCGCCAACGCGCAGGCCATGTTCGACACCCCGCGCCGCGCCTACGTGCTGCTCAACACCGAACCCGAGTTCGACGCCGCCAACCCGCGCCAGGCGCTGGCCGCGCTGGGCCAGGCCGGTACCGTGGTGGTGCTGTCGCCGTTCCGCTCGGAAGCCGCGCTGCAGTATGCCGACGTGATCCTGCCGGTGACGCCGTACACCGAGACCGCCGGCACCTTCGTGAACTGCGAAGGCCTGCCGCAGAGCTTCAACGGCGTGGTCCGCGCGCTCGGCGATGCGCGCCCGGCCTGGAAGGTCCTGCGCGTGCTGGGCAACCTGCTGGACGTGCCGGGCTTCGACTACGAGACCGCCGAAAACGTGCGCGACGAAGTGCTGGCCAGGCCGGTCGCGGCGCAGCTGGACAACACCACCGACGCAGCCATCCGCGTGAGCGCGGCGGCCGGCGGCATCGAGCGCGTCGCCGACGTGCCGATCTACCACGCCGACCCGATCGTGCGCCGCGCCGATTCGCTGCAGCTGACCGCGGCCGCGCGCCGCGCCATGCAAGCCGGCCTGTCGGCCGACCTGTTCGCCTCGCTCGGCGTGCGGGCGGGCGACCCGGTGCGCGTGACGCAGGGGCAGGGCAGCGTGGTGCTGCCGGCAGTGCTGGAAGCGGCGCTGCCCGCGAACACCGTGCGGGTGTCCGCCGGCACCGTCGCCGCGGCCAGCCTGGACGCCACGAGCGGCACCGTCACCGTTGAGAAAGCCATCGACCTGGCCAGCGCCGCGAAGGGTGCGGCCGAGCCGGCGGCCACGGCATAAGAAGAGCGAGAAAGAAACATGATCGACTGGATTACCTCGCAAGGGCAGAATCTCTTCGGCGGCGCCTGGACGCCGCTGTGGATCCTGATTCGCGCCGTGCTCATCGTGGTGCCGCTGCTGTTGTGCGTGGCCTACCTGATCCTGTGGGAGCGCAAGCTGATCGGCTGGATGCACGTGCGCATCGGCCCGAACCGGGTCGGCCCGCTGGGCCTGCTGCAGCCGATCGCCGACGTGCTCAAGCTGCTGCTCAAGGAAGTGATGATGCCCACGCAGGTCAGCCGGGGCATGTACCTGGTTGCCCCGCTGATGGTGCTGATGCCCGCCGTGGCGGTGTGGGCGGTGATCCCGTTCCAGGCCGAGGCGGTGATGGCCAACGTCAACGCCGGCCTGCTGTACGTGATGGCGATCAGCTCGGTCGGCGTGTACGGCGTGATCCTGGCCGGCTGGGCCTCGAACTCCAAGTACGCCTTCATCGGCGCCATGCGCGCCGCGGCGCAGATGGTGTCGTATGAAATCGCCATGGGCTTCGCCCTGGTGACGGTGCTGATGGTGTCGGGCAGCCTGAACCTGTCGGCCATCGTCACCACGCAGAACACCGGCTACTTCGCCGGCCTGGGGATCAACATCCTGTCCTGGAACTGGCTGCCGCTGCTGCCGATGTTCGGGGTGTACTTCATCTCCGGCGTGGCCGAAACCAACCGCCACCCGTTCGACGTGGTGGAAGGCGAATCGGAAATCGTGGCCGGCCACATGATCGAGTATTCGGGCATGGCCTTCGCGCTGTTCTTCCTGGCCGAGTACATCAACATGATCATCATCTCCACGATGACCTCGCTGATGTTCCTGGGAGGCTGGGCGCCGCCGTTCTCGAGCTTCATCACCGATGCGATCCCGGGCTTCTTCTGGCTGCTGATCAAGGTGTTCCTGCTGCTGTCGGTCTTCATCTGGCTGCGCGCCTCGTTCCCGCGCTACCGCTATGACCAGATCATGCGCCTGGGCTGGAAGGTCTTCATCCCGCTCACGGTGGGCTGGCTGATCATCGTCGCGATCTGGATCCGGTCGCCTTGGAATATCTGGCATTGAACGGCCAGGGCAGGTGCGCCGCCGCCCCCGGCGGCGCCCTGCGGAATCACTAGGAAGCAATCGTCATGCTGCTCGCCATCAAGGACTTCTTCAACAGCCTGCTCCTGAAGGAACTCTTCAAGGGCATGGCTCTGACCGGGCGCTATCTCTTCGCCCGCAAGGTCACGGTCCAGTTTCCCGAAGAGAAAACGCCGATCTCGCCGCGTTTCCGCGGCCTGCACGCGCTGCGCCGCTATCCCAACGGCGAAGAGCGCTGCATCGCCTGCAAGCTGTGCGAGGCGGTCTGCCCCGCGCTGGCCATCACCATCGAGTCCGACGCGCGCGCCGACGGCACCCGCCGCACCACGCGCTACGACATCGACCTGACCAAGTGCATCTTCTGCGGCTTCTGCGAAGAGGCCTGCCCGGTCGACGCCATCGTCGAGACGCACATCCTCGAATACCACGGCGAGAAGCGCGGCGACCTGTACTTCACCAAGGACCTGCTGCTGGCCGTGGGCGACCGCTACGAACCGCAGATCGCCGCGGCCAAGGCCGCGGACGCCAAGTACCGCTGAGCCAGGCGGCGCATTACAGGGCGCGCCGGCCGAGTCTGGCCGGCGCTGCCAACGAATAGTGAATCTGGCCCCCCAGGGGGTCGACGAAAAGGATGCCGCAAGGGCAGGCCGCCGGAGGCGGCTTGTGCCGGAAGGCTCAAAGAGGATCCGACAGGAACCATGGAACTCACGACCACCATCTTCTATGTCTTTGCGCTGGTGCTGGTGCTCTCCGCACTGAAAGTCATCACCGCGAAGAACCCCGTGCACTCCGCACTGTTCCTCGTGCTGTCGTTCTTCACGGCCGCCGCGATCTGGATGCTGCTGAAGGCCGAATTCCTCGCCATCCTGCTGGTGCTGGTGTACGTGGGCGCCGTGATGGTGCTGTTCCTGTTCGTGGTGATGATGATCGACATCGACATCGAGCACCTGCGGCGGGACTTCTGGACCTACGTGCCGCTGGCCTCGGTGGTCGGCGCGCTGATCATCGCCGAGATGGCCACCGTGCTGGTGCGCAACTTCATCGGCACCACCACGCCGCTGAACAGCGTGGCGCAGAGCCCGGACTACTCGAACACCGCGGCGCTCGGCAAGCTGATCTACACCGACTACATCTACGCCTTCGAAGTGGCCGGCATCATCCTGCTGGTGGCGATCATCGCCGCCGTCGCGCTGACGCTGCGCCGCCGCAAGGACAACAAGGCACAAGACGTGGGCGAGCAGCTGCGCACCCGCCGCCAGGACCGCGTGCGCCTGGTCTCGATGCCGACGGAAGCCAAGGCGCAAGACGCCGCCGCTACCGCCAACAAGAACTGAAGCCCGGAGAAACGCTGTGCTATCTCTTGCCCACTTCCTCGTGCTCGGTGCGATCCTTTTCGCCATCAGCATCGTTGGTATTTTCCTGAACCGCAAGAACGTGATCGTGCTGCTGATGGCGATCGAGCTGATGCTGCTTGCGGTCAACATGAACTTCGTCGCCTTCTCGCACTACCTGGGCGACCTGGCTGGCCAGGTTTTCGTTTTCTTCATCCTCACGGTGGCTGCGGCCGAGTCGGCAATCGGTCTGGCAATCCTGGTCGTGCTGTTCCGCAACCTGGACACGATCAACGTGGACGACATGGACACCCTCAAGGGCTGATCCGCATCGCCACGTCATGAATCAAGACCGCAATCCGACCGCACACCACTAAGCGTCCTATGGCAACCACGCTCGACCCCAACCTGCTACTGGCGATCCCGCTCGCACCGCTAGCCGGTGCAGCCATCGCCGGCCTGTTCGGCACCAAGTTCTTCAGCACGTTCTCCTCGGAGACGCGCGCCGGCCGCACGCTGGCCCACACCGTGACGATCCTCGGCGTGGCGATTTCCTGCCTGCTGTCGATCATCGTGCTGATGGACGTGTTGAACGGCGCGAGCTTCAACGCCACCGTGTACGAGTGGATGACGATCGGCAGCCTCAAGATGGAAGTGGGCTTCCTGGTCGATTCGCTCACCGCGATGATGATGGTGGTGGTGACCTTCGTCTCGCTGATGGTGCACATCTACACCGTCGGCTACATGGCGGAAGACCCCGGCTACAACCGCTTCTTCGCCTATATCTCGCTGTTCACCTTCTCGATGCTCATGCTGGTCATGAGCAACAACTTCCTCCAGCTGTTCTTCGGCTGGGAAGCGGTGGGCCTGGTGTCGTACCTGCTGATCGGCTTCTGGTACACCCGGCCGACGGCGATCTTCGCCAACCTGAAGGCCTTCCTGGTCAACCGCGTCGGCGACTTCGGCTTCATCCTCGGCATCGGCCTGCTGCTGGCCTACAGCGGCAGCATGAACTACACCGACGTGTTCGCCGCGCGCGACCAGCTCGCCACGATCCTGTTCCCGGGCACCGACTGGATGATGATCACGGTGGCCTGCATCTGCCTGTTCATCGGCGCGATGGGCAAGTCGGCCCAGTTCCCGCTGCACGTGTGGCTGCCCGACTCGATGGAAGGCCCGACCCCGATCTCCGCGCTGATCCACGCCGCCACCATGGTGACGGCCGGCATCTTCATGGTCGCGCGCATGTCGCCGCTGTTCGAGCTGTCCGACACCGCGCTGTCCTTCGTGCTGGTGATCGGCGCCATCACCGCGCTGTTCATGGGCTTCCTGGGCATCATCCAGAACGACATCAAGCGCGTGGTGGCCTACTCCACGCTGTCGCAGCTCGGCTACATGACCGTCGCGCTGGGCGCCTCGGCCTACTCGGTGGCGGTGTTCCACCTGATGACCCACGCGTTCTTCAAGGCGCTGCTGTTCCTGGCGGCCGGCTCGGTCATCATCGGCATGCACCACGACCAGGACATCCGCAACATGGGCGGCCTGCGCAAGTACATGCCGATCACCTGGATCACCTCGCTGGTGGGTTCGCTGGCGCTGATCGGCACGCCGTTCTTCGCGGGCTTCTACTCCAAGGACTCGATCATCGAGGCCGTGGCGGAATCGCATATCGCGGGCTCCGGCTTCGCTTACTTCTCGGTGCTGGCCGGCGTGTTCGTCACGGCGTTCTACTCGTTCCGCATGTACTTCCTGGTGTTCCACGGCGAAGAGCGTTTCGGCAAGGCGCACGACGCCCACCACGCGCACGGCCATGACGACCACGATGCGCACCATGCCGACGACGATGCCCACCACGACGAGCATCACGGCCTGGCCCCGGGTCAGAAGCCGCACGAGTCGCCGTGGGTGGTGACGCTGCCGCTGGTGATGCTGGCCATCCCCTCGGTGGTGATCGGCGCGATCGCCATCGGCCCGATGCTGTTCGGCGACTTCTTCAAGAACGGCGTGGCCTTCAAGAACGTGATCTACGTCGGCGAGAACCACCACGCGATGGAAGAGCTGGCCGAAGCGTTCCACGGCTGGGTGGCGATGGGCCTGCATTCGCTGACCACGCCGGTGCTGTGGCTGGCCATCGCGGGCGTGGTGCTGTCGTGGTTCTTCTACATGAAGCGCCCGGACATCCCCGCCGCGATCAAGCAGCGCTGCTCGGGCCTGTACACGCTGCTCGACAACAAGTACTACATGGACGCCATCAACGAGGCCGTGTTCGCGCGCGGCGCGCGCCTGCTGGGCACCGGCCTGTGGAAGGGCGGCGACCAGGGCCTGATCGACGGCCTGGTGGTCAACGGCGCGGCGCGCGTGGTGGGATGGTTCGCATCGGTCAGCCGCTACCTGCAGTCCGGCTACATCTACCACTACGCATTCGCCATGATCCTGGGCATGCTGGTGCTGCTGTCGCTGACGGTGTTCGGCACCTCGTTCGCCACGGTGGGCGCCAAGTAAGGAAAACAAGAAAATGGTTCTGTCTTTCGCTATCTGGCTGCCGATCTTCTTTGGCTTGCTAGTCCTTGCCTCCGGGTCCGACCGCAGTCGCTGTTACGTGCGCTGGATGGCGCTGTTCGGCTCGGTCCTCAGCTTCATCGTCACGCTGCCCCTGGTCTTCCACTTCGACCGCTCCACGGCTGCCATGCAGTTCGTCGAGAAGTCGACATGGATCGAGCGCTTCAACATCAACTACCACCTGGGGGTCGACGGCATCTCGATGTGGTTCGTGGTGCTGACCGCCTTCATCACGGTGATCGTGGTGATCTCGGCCTGGGAGGTGATCACCGAGCGCGTGGCCGAGTACATGGCCTCGTTCCTGATCCTGTCCGGCCTGATGGTCGGCGTGTTCAGCGCGCTCAACGGCATGCTGTTCTACGTGTTCTTCGAGGCCACCCTGATCCCGATGTACATCATCATCGGCGTGTGGGGCGGCCCGAACCGGGTGTACGCGGCCTTCAAGTTCTTCCTCTACACGCTGCTCGGCTCGCTGCTGACGCTGGTCGCGCTGCTGTACCTGTACAGCAAGACCGGTACCTTCGACATCCTCGAATGGCACCAGGCCAAGCTGACCATGAACGAGCAGATCGGCCTGTTCATCGCCTTCTTCCTGGCCTTCGCGGTCAAGGTGCCGATGTGGCCGGTGCACACCTGGCTGCCCGATGCCCACGTGGAAGCGCCGACCGGCGGCTCGGTGGTGCTGGCCGCCATCATGCTGAAGCTGGGCGCCTACGGCTTCCTGCGGTTCTCGCTGCCGATCGCGCCCGACGCGAGCCACAGCCTGGCGGCGTTCATCATCACGATCTCGCTGATCGCGGTGATCTACATCGGCCTGGTGGCGCTGGTGCAGGCCGACATGAAAAAGCTGGTGGCGTACTCGTCGATCGCCCACATGGGTTTCGTCACGCTCGGCTTCTTCATCTTCAACGAGATCGGCATGGAAGGCGGCATCGTCCAGATGATCTCGCACGGCTTCATCTCGGGCGCCATGTTCCTGTGCATCGGCGTGCTGTATGACCGCGTGCACTCGCGCCAGATCGCCGACTACGGCGGCGTGGTGAACGTCATGCCGAAGTTCGCCGCGCTGTCGGTGTTCTTCGCCATGGCCAACTGCGGGCTGCCGGCCACCTCGGGTTTCGTCGGCGAGTTCATGGTGATCCTGGGCGCGGTCAAGTTCAATTTCTGGATCGGCCTGCTGGCGGCCACCGCGCTGATCCTGGGTGCCGCCTATTCGCTGTGGATGGTCAAGCGCGTAATCTTCGGCGACGTGGTGCACAAGCACGTGGCCGAGCTGATCGACCTGAACAAGCGCGAGTTCTTCATGCTCGGCCTGCTGGCGATCATGACCCTGTACATGGGCCTGTATCCGAAACCCTTCACCGATGTCATGCACGCTTCCGTGGTGAACCTGCTGTCGCACGTGGCGCAGTCGAAGCTGTAATCGGGGAGAGAAACAAACATGCAACCGTCCTCGACACTGGCACCTGTGGCGCCAATCATTTTCCTGGCGATCTCGATTGCCGCGGTCAACTGGATCGACCTGGCCCGCGGCAGCAAGCGCGCGAGCCTGGCGTATCCGCTGTCGCTGCTGATCACGCTCGTGCTGACCGTGTGGTTCGGCCTCAACGCCGCCGCCGGCGACACGCACTACGCCTTCGCCAACCTGGTGGTGGTGGACCCGATGGCCAACGTGCTGTCGGCCTTCTGCTCGGCCGCGCTGTTCATCACGCTGGTCTATACCCGCGGCTACCTGGCAGACCGCGAGATGTACAGCGGTGAGTTCTACATGCTCGCGCTGTTCACGCTGGGCGGGCAGATCGTGATGATCACCGGCAACAACTTCCTGACCCTGTACCTGGGCCTGGAGCTGCTGTCGCTGGCCTCGTACGCGCTGGTGGCCCTGCGCCGCGACAACCGCGTGACGTCCGAATCGGCCATCAAGTACTTCGTGCTGGGCGCGCTGGCCTCCGGCTTCCTGCTGTACGGCATGTCCATGCTGTACGGCGCCACCGGCTCGCTGAACCTGGGCGAAGTGTTCCGCGTGGTGGAGTCGGGCCGCGTGAATACCACCATGCTGGCCTTCGGCGTGGTGTTCCTGGTGGCGGGCATCGCCTTCAAGATGGGCGCCGCGCCGTTCCACATGTGGATCCCGGACATCTACCAGGGCTCGCCGACCGCGGTGACGCTGCTGATCGCGGGCGCGCCGAAACTGGCCGCGTTCGCCATGGCGCTGCGCCTGCTGGTCGAAGGCCTGCTGCCGCTGGCGGTGGACTGGCAGACGATGCTGGTCGTGCTGGCCGTCGCTTCGCTGGCGATCGGCAACCTGACCGCCATCGTGCAGACCAACCTGAAGCGGATGCTGGCGTACTCCACCATTTCGCACATGGGCTTCCTGCTGCTGGGCATGCTGTCCGGCGTGGCCGGCGGCAGTGCCGAGGGCGCCGCCGGCGCCTACGGCGCGTCGATGTTCTACGCCGCGACCTACGTGCTGACCACGCTGGGCACCTTCGGCATCGTGCTGCTGCGCGCCGGCAAGGACTTCGAAGCCGAGACCCTGGACGACCTCAAGGGCCTGTCGCGCAAGAACCCGTGGTACGCGCTGCTGATGCTGGTGATGATGTTCTCGCTGGCCGGCATCCCGCCGACCATGGGCTTCTACGCCAAGCTGGCCGTGCTGGAAGCGGTGGTCAAGAGCGGCATGACCTGGCTGGCCGTGGTGGCGGTGCTGTTCTCGCTGATCGGCGCGTTCTACTACCTGCGCGTGGTCAAGCTGATGTACTTCGACGCGCCGGCCGACGAGCGTAAGCTGGAGTCGTCGTTCGGCCTGCGCTCGATGCTGAGCCTGAACGGCGCGGTCATCATCGCCCTGGGCCTGTTCCCGTCCGCGCTGATGAACCTGTGCTACCAGGCCATCCGCGCCACGCTGGCTTCGTGAAGCAGGGCGGCGCAGGCATATGAGCTCGTCGGCGGCAGGCTGGTTTGTCATCTTGCTGGCATTTGTCTGTGCCAACCTGCCGTTCGTCAACCAGCGCCTGTTCGTGCTGGTGTCGCTGCGCTTCGCCAGGAAGCCGCTGTGGATCAGGCTGGCCGAGCTGATCACGTGGTACGTGTGCGCCGGCCTGGCCGGCTTCGCGGTGGAGGCGGGCCTCGGCAACGCCTTTCCGCAGGGCTGGCAGTTCTACGCCATCACCGCCTGCATGATGCTGGTGTTCGCCTTCCCGGGCTTCACCTGGCAATACCTCGTCAAACATCGCGCGGCCTGAGGCCCGGGCAGTGAAGGCGCCCGGCCGGCCGCGCCCGGACCCGGAGCTTTCATGAGCGACCAGACGGATACGGCCGCGGCCGCCGCCGCCGCCGCCGATGCCGATACCGGCCACGGCGACCTCGCCGCCGGCAACGATCTCGCCCTCAGGGAAACCTGCGTGGCCTCCGCCACGCTGCACCAGGGCAAATTCCTCACGCTCAAGCAGGACATCGTCCGGCTGCCGGACGGCAAGCACGCCGGGCGCGAGTACGTGCTGCATCCGGGCGCGGTGATGATGATCCCGCTGTTCGACGACGGCACCGTGCTGATGGAGCGGCAGTTCCGCTATCCGGTCGGCGAGGTGATGCTCGAATTCCCGGCCGGCAAGCTCGATCCCGAGGAAGGCGCGCAGCGCTGCGGCGAGCGCGAGCTGCGCGAGGAAACCGGCTACAGCGCGCGGCGCTGGGACTACCTCACGCGCATCCACCCGGTCATCTCCTACTCCACCGAGTTCATCGACATCTTCCTCGCGCGCGATCTGGCGGCGGGCGCGGCCGAGCTCGACGATGGCGAGTTCCTCGAGACCTTCATCGCGCCGGCGGGGCAGGTCATCGACTGGGTGCGCGGCGGGCGCATCACCGACGTCAAGACCATCATCGGCGCGTTCTGGCTCGAAAAAGTGATCTCCGGGGCCTGGCAGCCCGGCGAGCAGACCCTGCCGGGCCCGCGCTGAGCCATGCCCGGCAAGGCGCCGGGCATGCGCGTAGAATCCCATTCCTTAGCCGTGCAGGCGCGGCCATGCCCCGGTTTCCCCGTTGCGCGAAGCAGTTGCGGCAAGCCGGCGGCGCGGGGCCGCAAAAAAATTAGCACGACCGTTCACAAAATTCCGTTTCGCGGATACTATAGCTTTCGACGGGCTGGAAACATCATGAAGGTGCTCGACCTGCGCTGTGCGCAAGACCATCGTTTCGAGGGCTGGTTCGCTTCGGAGGACGATGCGCAGGCGCAGATTTCGCAGAAACTCGTCCAATGCCCGATCTGCGCCGACCATGCCATCACCCGGCTGCCCAGCGCGCCGCGCCTGAACCTGTCCGGCGCGGCCGCCGCGCCGGCCGGCAGGCCGGCCGGGGCGAAGGCCCCGGCCGCGGCTCCCGTGACACTGCAGTCGCTGTACATGAAGGCGGTGAAGCAGGTGCTGGCGCAGACGGAGGACGTGGGCGAGCGCTTTGCCGAGGAGGCCAGGCGCATGCATTACGACGAGGCACCGGAACGCGGCATCCGCGGCACGGCATCCCCGGACGAAGTGCAGGCGCTTGCCGAAGAGGGCATCGATACCTTCCAGCTCGTGGTGCCGGATGCGCTCAAGCAGACGGCTCACTGAATAGCGTCCTGTGCCCGCGGCAGTGTCTTGCCGGCGCATGACGCGCTAGCTAGAACAATTTGCCGGTCTCACACCGGCATCACTGGAGACGGGCATGGATCTCAACTACTCGGCGGCCGACGATGCCTTCCGCGCGGAAGTGCGCGGCTGGCTGGAGGCCAATCTGCCGGCCGACATCAGCAGCAAGATTCTCAACCACCGCCGCCCGAGCCGCGACGACCTGGTGCGCTGGCACAAGCTGCTGGCGGGCCGCGGCTGGTCCGCGCCGCACTGGCCCGTGCAGTACGGCGGCACCGGCTGGAACGCCACCCAGCGCCATATCTGGGACGAGGAAAATGCCCGCGTCGGCGCGCCCGGCGTGCTGCCCTTCGGCGTGGCGATGGTCGCGCCCGTGATCATGAAGTACGGCAGCGAAGCGCAGAAGCAGTATTACCTGCCGCGCATCCTCGACTGCACCGACTGGTGGTGCCAGGGCTATTCCGAGCCAGGCTCGGGCTCCGACCTGGCCTCGCTCAAGACCCGCGCCGAGCGGAGCGCCGACGGCAAGCACTACATCGTCAACGGCCAGAAGACCTGGACCACGCTCGGCCAGCACGCCGACATGATCTTCTGCCTGGTGCGCACCGATCCCGAAGCCAAGAAGCAGGAAGGCATCTCCTTCCTGCTGATCGACATGAAGACCCCGGGCATCACCGTGCGCCCGATCATCATGCTCGACGAAGAGCATGAAGTGAACGAGGTGTTCTTCGACAACGTGCAGGTGCCGGTGGAAAACCGCGTGGGCGAAGAGAACCGCGGCTGGACCTACGCCAAGTACCTGCTCGGCCACGAGCGCACCGGCATCGCCCGCGTGGGCAATTCCAAGCGCGAGCTCGGCTTCCTCAAGCGGGTGGCCAGGCAGCAGCAGAAGAACGGCCGCCCGCTGCTCGAAGACCCGCTGTTCGGCGCCAAGGTCGCCGCGCTGGAGATCGAGCTGATGGCGCTGGAGCTGACCGTGCTGCGCGTGGTGTCGAGCGAGAGCGCCGGCAAGGGCCCCGGCCCCGAGGCCTCGATGCTCAAGATCAAGGGCACCGAGATCCAGCAGATGCTGACCGAGCTGATGGTGGAGGCCGTGGGCCCCTACGCGCAGCCGTTCGACACGGCCTACCTGGAATGCGAGCACGACCACGCCGTCACCGGCTACGACGATGCCGCGCCGCTGGCCGCCTACTACTTCAACTATCGCAAGACCTCCATCTACGGCGGGTCCAACGAAATTCAGAAGAACATCATCAGCCAGATGATCCTGGGGCTGTGAGGAGACACGCGATATGAACTTCAATCTCAGCGACGAGCAGAAGCAACTGGCCGATGCCATCCACCGCTTCATCGACAAGAGCTACGACTTCGAGACCCGCAAGAAGGGCATCAAGTCCGCCAGCGGCCACGGCGACGCGGCCTGGGGCGCGCTGGTCGAGCTCGGCCTGACCGCGCTGCCGGTGCCCGAGGCGCAGGGCGGTTTCTCCGGCACCGCCGTCGACATGATGGTGGTGCAGCAGGAACTGGGCCGCGGCCTGGTGGTGGAACCGTACTTCGCCACCGTGGTCGGCGCCTACGCGCTCAAGCTGGCAGGCGGCCAGGACGCGCTGCTGGAGCAGGTGGCCGGCGGCGAGCTGAAGCTGGCCGTGGCCTTCAACGAGCCGCACGCCCGCTACGCGCTCAACGACGTGCGCGTCACCGCCGGGGACGGCAAGCTCAATGGCCGCAAGACCGTGGTCCTCCACGGCGCGCAGGCCGGCAAGCTCGTCGTCTCGGCCCGCAGCGCCGGCGCCGATGCCGACACCAGCGGCATCTCGCTGTTCCTGGTCGACCCGAAGGCCGCCGGCGTCAGCATCACCGACTACCGCACCATCGACAACCTGCGCGCCGCCGATATCACCTTCAAGGATGCGCAGGGCGAACTGCTGGGCACCGCCGGCGCGGCCTGGGAGATCATCGAGCAGGTGGCCGACTACGCCGCCGTGCTGTTGTGCGCGGAAGCGGTCGGCGTGATCGACGCGCTCAACGCCGCCACGCTGGAATACGCCAAGACGCGCCAGCAGTTCGGCCAGCCCATCGCGCGCTTCCAGGCGCTGCAGCACCGCATGGTGGAGATGTTCATCCACGCCGAGCAGTCGCGCTCGATCACGCTGCTGGCGGCCGCCAAGTTCGACGAGGCCAGCCCCGCCGAGCGCCGCCGCCTGGCGTCGGCCGCCAAGGCGCGCGTCGGCCAGGCCGCCCGCTCGGTCGGCCAGGAAGCGGTGCAGATCCACGGCGGCATGGGCGTGACCGACGAACTGCCGGCCGCGCACATGTTCAAGCGGCTGACGCTGATCAACACCACCTTCGGCGACGTCGATCATCACCTGGGCCGCTTTGCGACACAGCCCGGTTTCCTGGAAACCGCCTGATCCGGGAACATGACAGAAACCGCGCCGCAGTCCAGGCGCGGTTTTTTTTCATTCCGCTGCCACCGCGGCATCGCCGCACGGCCGCGCCACCGCACCATAGAGGGACCATCATGCCTTCCCTGTATTTCGAAGACTTCACCGTCGGCAGCAAGCGCGACCTCGGCTCCCACCTGGTGACCGAGGAAGAGATCCTCGCCTTCGCGCGCCAGTACGATCCCCAGCCCTTCCATATCGACAAGGAAGCGGCGCAGAACAGCATCTACAAGGGCCTCA
Source organism: Cupriavidus sp. 30B13 (assembly GCF_049059565.2). Taxonomy (NCBI): domain Bacteria; kingdom Pseudomonadati; phylum Pseudomonadota; class Betaproteobacteria; order Burkholderiales; family Burkholderiaceae; genus Cupriavidus; species Cupriavidus sp. 30B13. Next base: position 1,439,828 of record NZ_CP188223.1, read on the forward strand.
TCTCGAGCGGCTGGATGACCTGCTCGGTCATGATGCGCCTGCTGGTGGACAACATGACCTCCAAGTCCGCCAGCATGGGCTCGCCCGGCGTGGACGAGATCCGCTGGCTCAAGCCGGTCTACGCCGGCGATACGCTGAGCGTGTCGCTGGTGGTGCTCGACGCGCGCGCGTCCACGTCCAAGCCGGACCGCGGCGTGGTCCACACGCAGTGGGAGGCCACCAACCAGCGCGGCGAACTGGTCTGCACGGTCAAGGGCATGGGCATGTACGGCCGCCGCCCGGCCTGAGGCCGTTGCCAGCCCGCGCGCATCAGGGCATCATCTGGCGGCGCCCGCCGCGGCCACCTTCGCCACCCCCGCCACCCTCGCGACAACAACAAGGAGACACCATGCGTACCATCGCTTCGCTCGAAGAACTGGAAAGCCTGCAAGGCCAGGAAGTGGCCGTCAGCGACTGGATCGAGGTCACCCAGCAGCAGGTCAACCAGTTCGCCGAAGCCACCGGCGATCATCAATGGATCCACGTGGACGTGGAACGCGCGCGCCGCGAATCGCCGTTCGGCGGCCCGGTGGCGCACGGTTTCCTGACGCTGTCGCTGCTGCCGGCGTTCCTGCACAACGCGCTGGACATGCCCGGCGTGAAGATGGGCGTGAACTACGGCCTGAACCGCGTGCGCTTCACCGCGCCGGTGCCGGTCGGCAGCCGCCTGCGCGCGCGCGTGAAGCTGCTGTCGGTGGAGCGCCTCGAGCCGCTGCCCAGCGCGCCCGCGCTGGTCGGCGCCCAGTCGATCTGGGAAGTCACCGTCGAGCGCGAAGGCAGCGAGCGGCCCGTGTGCGTGGCGGAGTCGATCACGCGGCGCTACTCGTAGCACGGATTCTCGGCGCCGGTTTGCGGCGCCGGCGCAGGGTGCCGGCTCAGGGCACCGGCCGGGAGCGCCTGCCGCGCCCGGCGCGCGCCTCACGCCGGCGAGCGCGCCGGCCCCATTTCCCGCGCGGCCGCCGCCAGGGCCGTGGCCGAGCGCTCGGGGTTCATCCACAGCAGGCCCATCGCGCCGCTGGCCAGCAACAGCAGTGCATTGATGGTCAGGCCCGCGTCGAAGCCGCCGCTCATGCCGTGGCGCTGCACCAGTTGTCCCACCACCGCCGGCGCGACGACGCCCGCCATCGAGATGACCGCGGTGTGGATGGCCAGCACGCTGCCGCGCTGCGCTTGCGGCACGACCTGCGCCAGCATGGCGGGGGAGAGCGCATAGGCCACCGGCGGCAGCGCGCCGGCCACCGCGAGCAGCAGTGTCTTGGCCACCGGCGACAGCGTGGCCGATTCGATCACCAGGTACATGACGCCGCCGGCCAGCGCCGCCACCGAGATCAGCGCGCCGCGCGCCAGCCGCGACGAGGCGCCGTTGCGCAGCAGGCGCTGCGACAGCCAGCTCAGCACCAGCGTGGTCGGCATGGCCGCCACCACGATCACCGCGTACCAGCGGCCCGTGGCCACCGGGCTGAAGCCCAGCCCCTGCTCCAGCCAGGCCGGCAGCCACGTCAGCGCGAGCGCCAGCGCCCAGTAGGCGCAGAAATTCAGCACCATGCACGACAGCACGGTCGGGTCGCGGAAGATGCGGCGGTAGGGCAGCCGCGCCGCGCTCGCGCCGGCGCCCGCATGCCGCGTGTGTGCCTGCGTCAGCGGTCCTTCGCGGCCCAACCACAGCCACAGCGCGCTCCACGCGGCGCCGACCGCGCCCAGCACCACGAAGTTGGCGCGCCAGCCCCAGTGCTGCGTCACCAGCGGAATCGCCAGGCCCGCCACCAGCAGCCCTACCGTGGCGCCCTGGTTCACCACCGCCACCGGCAGGTTGCGCTGGTGGTCGGGAAACCATTTGTAGAGCGCGTGCACGGAAATCGGGAAGGCCGGCCCCTCGGCCGCGCCCAGCAGCATGCGGCAGGCCAGGATGGTCATGGCCGAGCCGGCCAGCGCCATCGGCACCTGCAGCACCGCCCACGCCACCCCCATGCCCAGCAGCAGCCAGCGCGTGGCGACGCGGTTGGAGAGAAAGCCCACCAGCACGGTGGCTAGCGCGAACAGCCAGAAAAAGCTGCTGGCGACCATGCCGAACTCAGCCGGCGACAGCTTCAGGTCCGCCATCATCGGCACGGCGACCATGCCCAGCACGATCTTGTCGAGGAAATTGATCAGCGCGAGCCAGGTCAGCATCGCTGCCATGGCCCAGGCCTGGCGCGGCTGGTACGACGAGGGATGGTTCATGGGCATGGCCGGTGGCGCAGAGGTGCGCGCGGCGCGGCCGCGCGCGTATCGAAGGGGGGGCGCCGCCTGCGACGAGGATGGCGCGCCGGCCCGGCGGCAAGAAACGCCGGGCCACCATAGTGCCGTTTCCGGATTCGGACAAGTCACGGCGCAGCATGGCGGCCACCGGTCCCGGCCACCGCGCGCAAGCGCTGCCGCGCACCAGTCCGGCAGCGCACGCCGCCGCGCATGCCCCAATCTGAGTCGGCCTGCCGACGTGCACCGGAATGGTGCGCATACATCCCGCACATTGCTGGTGCGCAGGGCTTTTCGCCGCCACCGGAGGCAGGCCCGGACTCGCTCCACGGGCGCGCAAGCCATGGCATGTTAGTTGCAGATACGTTACTTGGGGTGCGTTGTTCCTTATCAAACACGAGACAATCTGGGAGCTGCAATGAAACGACGTGACATGCTGAAGCTGTCGGCGGTAGCCGCCGCGGCGCTGGTTGCAACCGCTGGCGTCAGCCCGCTGGCGATGGCGCAGTCCAAGGAACCGATCAAGGTCGGCATCCTGCATTCGTTGTCCGGCACCATGGCCATTTCCGAAACGTCGCTCAAGGACGTGGCGCTGATGACCATCGACGAGATCAACAAGAGCGGCGGCGTGCTCGGCCGCAAGCTCGAGCCGGTGGTGGTGGATCCCGCCTCCAACTGGCCGCTGTTCGCCGAGAAGGCGCGCCAGCTGATCACCAACGACAAGGTCGCCGTCACGTTCGGCTGCTGGACCTCGGTGTCGCGCAAGTCGGTGCTGCCGGTCTACGAGGAACTGAACGCGCTGCTGTTCTACCCGGTGCAGTACGAAGGCGAGGAGATGTCGAAGAACGTCTTCTACACCGGCGCGGCCCCCAACCAGCAAGCCATCCCCGCGGTCGAATACCTGATGAGCAAGGAGGGCGGCGGCGCCAAGCGCTTCTTCCTGCTGGGCACCGACTACGTCTACCCGCGCACCACCAACAAGATCCTGCGCGCCTTCCTCAAGAGCAAGGGCGTGGCGGACAAGGACATCGAAGAGGTCTACACGCCGTTCGGCCACAGCGACTACCAGACCATCGTCGCCAACATCAAGAAGTTCTCGCAAGGCGGCAAGACCGCGGTGATCTCCACCATCAACGGCGACTCCAACGTGCCGTTCTACAAGGAGCTCGGCAACGCCGGCCTGAAGGCCAAGGACGTGCCGGTGGTGGCCTTCTCCGTGGGCGAGGAAGAACTGCGCGGCATCGACACCAAGCCGCTGGTCGGCCACCTGGCCGCGTGGAACTACTTCATGTCGGTCAAGAATCCCGAGAACGATGCCTTCAAGAAGCAGTGGGCGGCCTGGGTCAAGGCCAACAACCTGCCGGGCGGCGACAAGCGCGTGACCAACGACCCGATGGAAGCCACCTACGTGGGCATCCACATGTGGGCGCAGGCCGTGAAGAAGGCCGGCACCACCGATCCGGACAAGGTGCGTGCCGCCATGTACGGCCAGACCTTCAAGGCCCCGGACGGCTTCACGCTGACCATGGGCGAGAACCACCACCTGTACAAGCCGGTGATGATCGGCGAAGTCAAGGGCGACGGCCAGTTCACGGTGGTGTGGAAGACGCCGAAGGCGATCCGCGCGCAACCGTGGAGCCCGTTCATCGCGGGCAACGAAGGCAAGCCGGACAAGGTGATGTAAGCCGCTTCCGGGCTGCCCGCCTGCCAGGGCCTGCGCCCTCTCCCGCGCGGGGAGGGCCGCGGGAGAGGGCATGCGACGCCGGCTGCCGCCGGCCGCTGCCAGCCGGCATGGCCGGCCCTCTTTCCGCCCCTCCGCCCCCGGGGACTCCAGGGGGCGAAACAGCGGGTGGGTCCACCGCTTGCGCCGCATCCATCCAGAACACCAAGACGCGATCCAACGCGCTACCAGGACTCCGCCGGCTCCTATGCACCGATCCTTTTCCTTCTCCGCCTTGCCCTGGCTGCGCGCCATGCTGGCCGCGCTGCTGCTGGCCGCGGCGCCGCTGTGGGCCGCGCCGCTCACGCAGGCCGACCTCAAGCCGCTGGCCGAAGACGACTTCGACGCCAAGACCGCCGCGCTGAGCGCGCTGGCCAAGGCGCCGCCGGAACAGGCCGGCCCCATCCTCAAGGCACTGCAGGACGACGCGCTGCAATACGCGCCGTCGGTCGGCATGGTGCGCCAGGACGGCGACAAGACCGTCGACGCGATCACCGGCAAGCCCGTGACCGTGAAGGCCGACGAGCTCGAATCGCTCACGCTCAACAACAGCCTGCGCGCGCTGGTGGACAGCGCCGCGAGCAGCATGCTGCTGCAGTCGCCCGACGCCACGGTGCGCGCGCAGGCCGTCAATACGCTGCTGGACCAGCCCGGCAGCGCCTCGCGCGAGACCGTGGAGGCCGCGCGCAAGGCCGAGGCCGACGCCGGCCTGCGCGCCAAGCTCGACGTGATCTGGGCCAATATCGTGCTGGCCGAGGGCAACCGCAACGACCGCCTCGAGGCGATCCGCATCCTGGGCCGCGACAGCAACCCGCAAAGCCGCCAGAAGCTGCAGCCGCTGGTGGAAAAGGACGCCGCCGGCAACTACCGCGAACCCGACGCCGAGCTGCGCGGCGCCGCCCAGCAGGCGCTCGACGCGCTGCGCGGCGACCAGCGCCGCGCCGAGCTGATCGGCAACCTGTTCGCCGGCCTGAGCCTGGGCAGCGTGCTGCTGCTGGCGGCACTCGGGCTGGCCATCACCTACGGCCTGATCGGCGTCATCAACATGGCGCACGGCGAATTCCTCATGATCGGCGCCTATGCCACCTATATGGTGCAGGGCGTGTTCCGCGCGCACTTCGCCGGCGCCTTCGACTGGTACCTGCTGGCCGCGTTGCCCGCGTCGTTCCTTGCTTCTGCCATCGTCGGCTTCGTGCTCGAGCGGCTGGTGCTGCGCCATCTCTACGGGCGCCCGCTGGAGACGCTGCTGGCCACCTTCGGCGTGAGCCTGCTGCTGATGCAGGCGGTGCGCACGCTGTTCGGCGCGCAGAACGTGGAAGTGGCCAACCCGTCGTGGATGAGCGGCGGCATCGAATGGCTGCCGGGGCTGGTGCTGCCCTACAACCGCATGGTCATCATCGTGTTCGCGCTGGCCGTGGTGGCGGTGGCGTGGGGCGTGCTCAACCGCACGCGGCTCGGCCTGTTCGTGCGCGCCACCACCCAGAACCGCACCATGGCGGCCTGCGTGGGCGTGCGCACGTGGAAGGTGGACAGCTACGCGTTCGCGTTCGGCGCGGGCATCGCCGGGCTGGGCGGCTGCGCGCTGTCGCAGATCGGCAATGTCGGGCCGGACCTCGGCCAAGCCTACATCATCGATTCGTTCATGGTGGTGGTGCTGGGCGGGGTGGGCCAGCTGGCCGGCACCATCATCGGCGCCTTCGGCCTGGGCCTCGTCAACAAGTTCATCGAGCCGTTCTACGGCGCGGTGCTCGCCAAGATCTTCGTCCTGGTGCTGATCGTGCTCTTCATCCAGAAGCGCCCGCAGGGACTGTTCGCGCTCAAAGGGCGCAGCGCGGAGGCATGATGCAGACATCGACAAGCAATCCATCCGCGGGCGGCTTCCGGCTGGCCGTGCCGGCGCGCCAGCCGCTGTTTACGCGGCGCGGCTGGGCGGCGCTGGTGGTGCTCGCGCTGATCGCCGCCGTCGGCGTGCCGGTGTGCGCGCTGCTGCTGCCCGAAGGCCATCCGTTGCACATGTCGGCCTATGTGCTCACGCTGGTCGGCAAGATCATGTGCTTTGCGCTGGCCGCGATCGCGCTGGACCTGGTGTGGGGCTACTGCGGCATCCTCAGCCTCGGCCACGGCCTGTTCTTTGCGCTCGGCGGCTACGCCATGGGCATGTACCTGATGCGCTCCATCGGCCGCGAAGGCGTGTACAAGAGCGACCTGCCCGACTTCATGGTGTTCCTGGACTGGAAGGAGCTGCCGTGGTTCTGGCACGGCACCGGGCACCTCGGCTACGCGTTGCTGCTGGTGGTGCTGGTGCCGGGCGTGCTGGCGTGGCTGTTCGGTTTCTTCGCGTTCCGCTCGCGCATCAAGGGCGTGTACCTGTCGATCATCACGCAGGCCATGACTTATGCGGCCATGCTGCTGTTCTTCCGCAACGAGACCGGCTTCGGCGGCAACAACGGCTTTACCGACTTCAAGCGCATCGCCGGCTTCGCGGTGGCCGCGCCGCACACGCGCACCGCGCTGTTCGTGCTGACCTTCGCCGCGCTGCTGGCCGGCTTCATCGCCTGCCGCTACATCGTCACCTCCAAGCTGGGCCGGGTGGTGACGGCGGTGCGCGACGCCGAGATGCGCGTGATGTTCTCGGGCTACAACCCGCTCGGCTACAAGCTGTTCGTGTGGACCTTCTCGGCGGTGCTGTGCGGCATCGCCGGCGCGCTCTACGTGCCGCAGGTGGGCATCATCAACCCGGGCGAGATGTCGCCGGCCAATTCCATCGAGATGGCGGTGTGGGTGGCCGTGGGCGGGCGCGGCACGCTGATCGGCCCGGTCATCGGCGCGTTCCTCGTCAACGGCGCCAAGACCATGTTCACGGCGTACTTCGCCGAATACTGGCTGTTCCTGCTGGGCGCCATGTTCGTGCTGGTCACCCTGTACCTGCCGGACGGCGTGATCGGCCTGCTCAAGCGGCTGCGCGGCGAGCCGGCGCGGCGGCAGCCGTCGCAGGGCGCGGCTTCGGCGGGCGCTTCGCCCATTGTCACCCAATCGAATGCAAGCGAGGCGACGCCGGCCGGCGCCACCCGCAGCGGAGGCGACGCATGAACGCGGCACTCGGAACCCAGCAGGCGGAAAGCGGCGACGCCACCGGCCTCGGCCGCGTGCTCGAGCCCGGCGTCATCGACGTCTCGCACGGGCCCATCCTCTACCTGGAAGACGTCACCGTGCAGTTCGACGGCTTTCGCGCGCTCAACCAGCTCACGCTGTCGATCGACCATGGCGAGCTGCGCTGCGTGATCGGCCCCAACGGCGCCGGCAAGACCACCATGATGGACGTGATCACCGGCAAGACCGGGCCGCGCAACGCCAACGTGAGCGGGCGCGTGTTCCTCGGCCAGAGCATCGACCTGATGCGCATGACCGAGCCCAAGATCGCGCAGACCGGCATCGGCCGCAAGTTCCAGAAGCCCACCGTGTTCGAGCAGCACGAAGTGTGGGAGAACCTGGAGCTGGCGATGAAGGCCGACAAGCGCTGGTGGTCGTCGCTGCGCGCGCGCCTGGACGCGCACGGCCACCGCCGCATCGAGGAAACGCTGGCGCTGACCGGGCTGGAGGACGAGGCCTACCGTCCCGCGGGGCTGCTCTCGCACGGGCAGAAGCAGCGCCTGGAGATCGGCATGCTGCTGATGCAGCAGCCGCAGCTGCTGCTGCTCGACGAGCCGGTGGCCGGCATGACCGACGAGGAAACCATGCAGCTCGCCGCGCTGCTCAACAGCCTGCGCGGCACCTGCTCGATGATGGTGGTGGAGCACGACATGGAGTTCGTCGCCGCGCTGGCGGGCGCCACCGGCACCGTGACCGTGCTGGCCGAGGGCAGCCTGCTGGCCGAAGGCACGCTCGACGCGGTCAAGCGCGACGAACGCGTGATCGAATCCTACCTGGGAAGATAACCATGCTGCAGGTCAACGCACTGAACCAGTTCTACGGCGGCAGCCACATCCTGCGCAATGTCAGCTTCGAGGTGCCGCAAGGCAAGCTGACCACGCTGCTGGGCCGCAACGGCGTGGGCAAGAGCACGCTGCTCAAATGCCTGATGGGCGTGGTGCCGACCAGGAGCGGCAGCATCAGCTGGGCGGGCCACGCGCTGGAGAAGAAGCCGCCCTACGAGCGCGTGGCCTCCGGCCTGGCCTATGTGCCGCAGGGCCGCGAGATCTTCCCGCGCCTCACCGTGGAAGAAAACCTGCTGATCGGCGCGGCCAGCCGCAAGCGCCCGAGCGGCGTGCCGGACCGCATCTACCAGTTGTTCCCGGTGCTGCGCAGCATGCGCGCGCGCCGCGGCGGCGACCTGTCCGGCGGGCAGCAGCAGCAACTCGCCATCGGCCGCGCGCTGATGAGCGAGCCGGGACTGCTGATCCTGGACGAGCCCACCGAAGGCATCCAGCCGTCGATCATCCAGGACATCGGCCGCGCGCTGCGGCTGCTGGTGGACGAGTTCGGCATGACCGTGCTGCTGGTGGAGCAGTACTACGAATTCGCCCGCCACCTGGCCGACCACTACGTGGTGATGAGCCGCGGCGAAGTGGTGGCCAGGGGCGAGGGCGCGCGCATGGAGGAAGACGGCGTGCGGGAGCTGATCGCGGTGTGAGAAGCGCGCGCGGCCGCCGCGCGATGCCACTTCCAGCCGGCCCGGCCGCGCGCTATGATGCCCGCATCACGCGCGCCGCGCATGCCCCCGGCGGCGCCCGCCTTCCAAGCCTTCATGCGTCATCCTGACTTTCCTTCGACCCTGGCCGTGCCGCCCGCATGGGAGGCCAGCCTGTGCCTGGGCTTTGCCGCGCGCGGCGAGCGCACCGCGCTGGTCGAGCGCCGCCACCGCGGCCCGCTGCTGGTGCAGAAGCCGCTCTATCCCGAGGGCGGCATCTGCCATGCGGTGATCCTGCATCCGCCCGCCGGCATCGCCGGCGGCGACAGCCTGCAGATCGACCTGGTGGCGGGTGCCGGCGCGCATGCCGTGGTCGCCACCCCGGGCGCGACCAAGTGGTACAAGTCGCTCGGCCGCGAGGCCGCGCAGCGCGTCACGCTGACGCTGGAAGCGGGCGCGCGGCTGGACTGGCTGCCGCAGGAGAACATCGTGTTCGACGACGCGCACGCGCGCCTGGCCACCACGGTGACGGTGGCGCCCGGCGCCAGCGCGATCGGCTGGGACGCCGTCGTGCTGGGGCGCCAGGCCAGCGGCGAGACGTGGTCGCGCGGCACGCTGCACATGGATACGCGCATCGCGCTGGCCGGCGGCCGGCGCGCCTTGTGGATCGAGAGCGCGCAGCTCGAGGCCGGCTCCGCGCTGCGCCATGCGCCGGCCGGGCTGGACGGCCTCAATGTCATGGGCACGCTGTGGGCGGTGGGCGAGGGCGCCACGCCGGCGCTGGCCGAGGCGCTGGCGCAAACGCTGCCGTACCGCGCCGACCTGCGCGCCGGCGTGACGCGCCTGGAGCAGGACGGCCAGCCGATGCTGCTGCTGCGCGTGCTGGGCGCGCGCATGGAAGCCGTGCGGGAACTGCTGGTGCGGGCGTGGGGCCTGCTGCGCGAGCCCATGCACGGCGTGCCGGCGCGGCCGCTGCGGCTATGGGCGACATGACCGGCGACATGGCGGGCGCCGCCGCGGGCGGCGCCGGCACGATACCAACGACAACGGGACGAACCAGATGGAACTGACTCCGCGAGAGAAAGACAAGCTGCTGATCTTCACCGCCGCGCTGCTGGCCGAACGCCGCCGCGCGCGCGGGCTCAAGCTCAATTACCCGGAAGCGGTGGCGCTCATCACCGCCGCCATCATGGAGGGCGCGCGCGACGGCCGCACCGTGGCCGAGCTGATGCACGAAGGCACCACCGTGCTGACGCGCGAGGACGTGATGGACGGCGTGGCCGAGCTGATCCCGGAGATCCAGGTCGAAGCCACTTTCCCGGACGGCACCAAGCTGGTCACGGTGCATCACCCGATCGTCTGAGGCGCGCCGCGCCGCGCCGCACCCCGCCCCAACCTGCCGAACCCTGCCGCACCCTGTCCAACAAAAACACGAGGCATCAAGACATGAACCGTTCCAACCGCGCGCGCGCCATCGTGGGCGCTTCCCTGGCGCTGGCCAGCGCCGCCGCCATCGCCCACCCCGGCCACGATGCCGCCACCGTCGGCGCCAGCCTGTGGGCGGGCCTGCTGCATCCGTTCACCGGCATGGACCACCTGCTGGCCATGGCCGGCGTGGGCGTGTGGAGCGCGCTGGGCGCGCGCTCGCCGCGCGAGGCGCTGCGCATGCCGTTCGTGTTCGTCGCGCTGATGCTGGCCGGCGCCGCTCTCGGGCTGGCGGGGGCGGGGCTGCCGCTGGTGGAGCCGATGATCGCCGCCTCGCTGCTGGTGATCGGCTTGCTGGTGGCGCTGCGCGCCAGGCTGCCGGCGTGGGCCGGCATGGCCATCGTCGGCGGCTTCGCCGTGTTCCACGGCTACGCGCACGGTGCCGAGCTGCCGACCGCGGCGGGCGCGCTGCCGGCGGCGGCCGCCTACGTGGGCGGCTTCACCGTCGCCACCATGGCGCTGCACCTGGGCGGCATCGGCGTGGGGCAGGTGCTGCGCCGCCACGCCGGCTGGCTCGCGCGCGCGGCCGGCGCGGGCGTGGCGCTGTACGGCGTCGGCCTGATGGTGGCCTGATGCAGCCCGGCGCGGCCGTGGGCCGCTTTCGCATCGCGTTGGCAACGTCGACAAGGAACCCGACATGATTCCCGGTGAACTGATGCCCGCCGAGGGCGAGATCGAACTCAACGCCGGCCGCCAGATGGTCAGCGTGACGGTGGCCAACACCGGCGACCGGCCGGTGCAGGTCGGCTCGCATTTCCATTTCTACGAGACCAATGCCGCGCTCGACTTCGACCGCGAGGCCGCGCGCGGCTTCCGCCTGAACATCGCCGCCGGCACCGCGGTGCGCTTCGAGCCGGGCCAGAGCCGCACGGTCGAGCTGGTGGCGCTGGACGGCGCGCGCATCGTCTACGGCTTCAACGCCAAGATCATGGGAGCGCTGTGATGAGCGTGAAAATCTCCAGGCAGGCCTACGCCGAGATGTTCGGCCCCACCACCGGCGACCGGCTGCGGCTGGCCGACACCGGGCTGGTGATCGAAGTCGAGAAGGACTTCACCATCTACGGCGAGGAAGTGAAGTTCGGCGGCGGCAAGGTGATCCGCGATGGCATGGGCCAGAGCCAGCGCATGGCCAGGGACTGCGTCGACACCGTCATCACCAATGCCCTGATCGTCGACCACTGGGGCATCGTCAAGGCCGACATCGGCCTCAAGGACGGGCGCATCGCATCCATCGGCAAGGCCGGCAACCCGGACATCCAGCCCGGCGTGACCATCGTGGTCGGGCCCGGCACCGAGGTGATCGCGGGCGAGGGCATGATCGTCACGGCCGGCGGCATCGACAGCCACATCCACTTCATCTGCCCGCAGCAGATCGAGGAAGCGCTGATGAGCGGCGTCACCACCATGATCGGCGGCGGCACCGGCCCGGCCACCGGCACCTTCGCCACCACGGTGACGCCGGGGCCGTGGTTCATGGAGCGCATGCTGCAGGCGGTGGAAGCCTATCCGATGAACATCGGCCTGCTCGGCAAGGGCAACGCCAGCCAGCCCGGGCCGCTGACCGAGCAGGTGGAGGCCGGCGCGATCGGCCTCAAGCTGCACGAGGACTGGGGCACCACGCCGGCGGCCATCGACACCTGCCTCACCGTGGCCGACGCCACCGACACCCAGGTGGCGATCCACACCGACACGCTCAACGAGGCCGGCTTCGTCGAGGCCACGGTGGCCGCGTTCAAGGGCCGCACCATCCACACGTACCATACCGAAGGCGCTGGCGGCGGCCACGCGCCCGACATCATCAAGGTATGCGGCGAGGCCAACGTATTGCCGTCGTCGACCAACCCGACGCGGCCCTATACCGTCAACACGCTCGACGAGCACCTCGACATGCTGATGGTGTGCCACCACCTGGACCCGTCCATCGCCGAGGACATCGCCTTCGCCGAAAGCCGCATCCGCCGCGAGACCATCGCCGCCGAGGACATCCTGCACGACCTCGGCGCGTTCTCGATGATCTCCAGCGACTCGCAGGCCATGGGCCGCGTGGGCGAGGTCATCATCCGCACCTGGCAGACCGCGCACAAGATGGCCGCGCAGCGCGGCAAGCTGCCCGGCGATCCCAACGACGCGCGCGGCGGGCACGACAACTTCCGCGTCAAGCGCTATATCGCCAAGTACACCATCAACCCCGCGCTCACGCACGGCATCGCCCACGAGGTCGGCTCGGTCGAGGTCGGCAAGTGGGCCGACCTGGTGCTGTGGAAGCCCGCCTTCTTCGGCGTCAAGCCGAGCCTGATCCTCAAGGGCGGCATGATCGCCGCGGCCGCGATGGGCGACCCCAACGCGTCGATCCCCACGCCGCAGCCGGTGCACTACCGGCCGATGTTCGCCGCGGCCGGGCGCGCGCTGCACAAGTCGTCGCTGACCTTCGTCTCGCAGGCCGCGCTGGCCGCCGACGTGGGCGGCCGCTATGGGCTGGAGAAAACGCTCGCGGCGGTGCGCGGCACGCGCACCGTGAGCAAGCGCGACATGGTGCACAATGACTGGCAGCCGCACGTCACGGTCGATCCCGAGACCTACCAGGTCGTCGCCGACGGCCAGTTGCTGATGTGCGAGCCGGCCACCGTGCTGCCGATGGCGCAGCGCTATTTCCTGTTCTGAGTTCCCGTCCCGAGCCCGCCTTGCAGAAGATCGACAAACACCTCAGCGCCCCGCACGGCATCGCCGCCGTGCTGGTGCGCCGCGCGCCCAAGCTGGTGCTGCCCTTCGCCGAACGCAGCAAGAGCCGCCTGCGCGCCACGCTGGACAACGGCGAGGAAGTGGCGCTGTTCCTGCCGCGCGGCACGGTGCTGCGCGGCGGCGACCTGCTGGTCACCGAAAGCGGCGTCTTCGTCGAGGTGCAGGCCGCGGCGGAATCGGTGCTGCAGGTCGGCGCCAGCGACCCGCAGGCGCTGATGCGCGCCGCCTACCACCTCGGCAACCGCCACACGCCGGTGGAAGTGGGGCGCGACTACCTGCGCCTGGAGTACGACCCCGTGCTGGCCGACATGCTCGCGCGCCTCGGCGTGCAGGCCGGACGCGCCGAACTGCCGTTCGAGCCGGAAGCGGGCGCCTACGGCGGCGGCCACAAGCACGGGCACGACGCCACGTTCGCCGAGGACTACGCGGCGGCGCAGGCGGTGTTCCATGAGCATCATGGGCATAGCCACGATCACGATCATGGGCATGCGCACGACCATGGCCACGTGCACGATGCGCATTGCGGCCACGACCACAAGCATTGAGCCCGCAGGCTGGCGCATGAAGACACCACCGCTGTCCAATCGGCCGACAACCGAACTCCCCTCTCCCGCAAGCGGGAGAGGGGCAGGGGGAGAGGGCAAGCGCGCGCCGGAGCCCGCATTCGTGAAATCGCTACGTGCCAGCCAGACCGAGGCGGAGCAGCGTCTCTGGTACCACTTCCGTGCGCATCGTTTCCTCGGTTTGAAGATCAGGCGCCAGAAGCAGCTCGGCCCGTTCATCGCCGACTTCGTTTGCCTGGAACTGAAGCTGGTGATCGAGGCCGATGGCGGGCAGCATGGCGACATTTCCGACGCCAGGCGCGATGCCTGGTTCCAGCGTAACGGCTACACCGTCCTGCGTTTCTGGAACAACGAGGTGCTGGGCCAGACCGGTGCCGTGCTCGAACGGGTGCGCGAGGTGGCGCTGAGGCTGGGGCACGTGGACGCGCCGGCCCTCTCCCCCGGCCCCTCTCCCGCAAGCGGGAGAGGGGAGCAAACCGTCGGTCTGCGAGGGGGTTCGAACAAGGCGAAATCGTCTCCGCACGAGTTCCTCTCTCCCGCAAGCGGGGGAGAGGCGCAAACCGTCGGTTTGCGAGGATGTTTGAGTACGGCCACATCGTCTCCGCACAAGCTCCCCTCTCCCGCAAGCGGGAGAGGGGCAGGGGGAGAGGGCAAGCGCGCGCCGGAGCCGAATGCTTCCGCGATGCCAGCCACCGCCGCGAGGCAACGAGAAAAGGGCCATTCATGACCCAGCTCTCCCAGCTGATCTCCCTCCTGCACCTGGCCTCGCCCGCGCTGCCCATCGGCGGCTTCAGCTATTCGCAGGGGCTGGAGGCCGCCATCGAGTGCGGCCTGGTGCACGACGCCGCGAGCGCCGAGCAATGGGTGCGCAGCAACCTGCTGGACGTGCAGGCGCAGTGCGAGGCGCCGGTGTGGCTGCTGCTGTTCCGCGGCTGGCAGGCGCGTGACGCCGCCGGCGTGGCGCAGTGGAACGACTGGTTCCTCGCCACGCGCGAGAGCGCGGAGCTGCGGCTGGAGACCGAGCAGATGGGCTGGTCGCTGGCGCGGCTGGTCGCGCAGATGGAGTGGGGCGACGGCGCACTGCGCACGCAGCTCGCGGCGCTGTCGCCGGTGTGCCTGCCCACGGCCTTTGCCGCGGCGTGCGTGGCGCTCGGCGTGGACGAGCGCGACGGGCTGGCGGCCTATTGCTTCAGCTGGGCCGAGAACCAGGTGGCCGCGGCGCTCAAGGCGGTGCCGCTGGGGCAGGTGGCCGGCCAGCACATCCTGCGGCGGCTGCATGCGGCCGTGGCGCAGGCCGTCGGCGAGGCGCTGCGCCGCGCCGATGCCGGGCCGCCGGCGTTGTCGACCTTCTCGCCGATGCTGGGCCTGCTGTCGGCCCGCCACGAAACCCAGTATTCCCGGCTGTTCCGTTCCTGAGCGGCCGATCTTCACCGAGACACGATTCCCGATCATGACCCAGGCCCGTACCAAGAAGAATCCCCCGCTGCGCGTCGGCGTGGGCGGCCCCGTCGGTTCCGGCAAGACCACCTTGCTGGAGATGCTGTGCAAGGCCATGCGCGAGCGCTATGACCTGGTGGCCATCACCAACGACATCTACACCAAGGAAGACCAGCGCCTGCTGACCGTCTCGGGCGCCTTGCCGGCCGAGCGCATCATGGGCGTGGAGACCGGCGGCTGCCCGCATACCGCCATCCGTGAGGATGCCTCGATCAACCTCGAAGCGGTGGACCGCATGCTGGCGAAGTTTCCCGATGCCGACATCGTCTTCATCGAATCGGGCGGCGACAACCTTGCGGCCACCTTCAGCCCGGAACTGTCGGACCTGACCATCTACGTGATCGACGTGGCCGGCGGCGAGAAGATCCCGCGCAAAGGCGGGCCCGGCATCACCAAGTCGGACCTGCTGGTGATCAACAAGACCGACCTGGCGCCCTATGTGGGCGCCAACCTCGACGTGATGGAAAGCGATGCGCGCAAGATGCGCGGCGCGCGCCCGTTCGTGATGGGCAGCGTGAAGTCGGGCCAGGGGCTGGCCGAGGTGATCGCCTTCATCGAGCGGCAGGGCATGCTCGGCATCTAGCCAGGCAGCTTTTCAGCCGCGCCGGCGCGCGACAAGCCGGCATCGCCGCGTTTGCGCCGCCGGCGGCTTGTGGCATACTTGCCCGCCTATGCCGCGCGTTTTCCTCGCCCCTTCCTCGCCGTGCCGCGCCACCGATTCCGGTGACGCCGCCGCACGCATGGGCGCCGCGCCGTCATGCCTGGCGCTTTCTGGCGCCGGCTCCTCTTCCGCTTTCTCTTCTTCCGCTTTCTCCATCATTCGAATTATCCGGGGTCGCTGAGCTGCGGCTTTGGCTGGTGCTCGGTGGCCCGTGGTCCGTCTGACCGCGCACGCCGCCCGGCCTGCGCGCGACTTCCGATCCGATGGAGAATCCCGATGTCCGACCTTCCCGAGCTGCGCGCCCACGCCAGTTATCCCGTCCTGGCCGAGATCCAGGACACAGCCCGGCGCCTGCGCGGCCACGTGCTGGAAACCCCCGTATGGCGCTGGCAGACCGGCGCGATGCAGCAACTCGACCCGGCCACCGAAGTGTGGCTCAAGATGGAGCTGTTCCAGCTCACCGGCACCTTCAAGCTGCGCGGCGCGCTCAACAGCATGGCGCGGCTCGATGCCGCCGCGCGCCGGCGTGGCGTGGTGGCCGCGAGCGCCGGCAACCATGCCATGGCGGTGGCCTATGCCGCCAAGGTGGCGGATGTGGGCGCCAAGCTGGTGATGCCGGCCGGCGCCAGCCCGGCGCGCGTGGCGGCGTGCCGCGAGTGGGGCGCGCAGGTGGTGTTGCTGCCGGACGTGCACGCCGCCTTCGCGCACGCGCAGCAGCTGGCGGCGCAGGAAGGCCGCACCATGGTCCATCCGTTCGATGGCCCGCTGATCGTGCAGGGCACGGGCACGGTGGGGCTGGAGCTGATGCGCCAGGTGGCGGGGCTGGAGGCGGTGGTGGTGCCGGTGGGCGGCGGCGGCCTGTGCGCGGGCATTGCCGCGGCGGTCAAGCAGATCAATCCCGCCTGCAAGGTCTACGGCGCCGAGCCGGCGGGGGCCGATGCCATGACGCACAGCTTCGAGGCGGGGCGCCCGCAGGTGCTCGAGCGCGTGGAGACCGTCGCCGACAGCCTCGGCGCGCCCTATGCGATGGACTACAGCTTCGGCGTGTGCAGCCGCTTCGTCGACGGCATGGTGCGGGTCTCGGACGAGGCGATCCGCGACGCCATGCGCATGCTCTACCGCGACATGAAGCTGGCGACCGAACCGGCCACCGCGGTGTCCACCGCGGCGCTGCTGGGGCCGCTGCGCGGCCGGCTGGAGGGCAGGAAGGTGGCGCTGGTGCTATGCGGGGCCAACCTCGACGCGGCCCGCTTCGCGGAGCTGCTGGCGGCCTAGCGCGCGGGCGCCGGCCAATACGCAATACGCGGCGCGGCCGGCTCCGCGGGAACTACGTCAACTACATCTGCTGCTGCGCCCGCGCAGCGATCACGCGCGCCACCGAGGCGATGGCATCCTGCTCGATGTCGTTCATCAGCGCCATGTGCCGCACGGTCACGCGCTGGGCCGGCGTGATGTTGAACTCCGCGCAGCGCTGCTCCAGCACCAGCGCGCCGCGGTCGCCCTTGCCGCTGCCGTCGCCGAAGTTCAGCATCTCCGCCGGGTTGACGCCCAGCGTGCTGGACAACGCGCAGATATTGACGAGGGAGACATTGCGCACGCCGCGTTCGATGCCGCTGAGGTAGGAGCGCGCCATGCCGCTTTCCAGCGCGAGTTTTTCCTGCGACCAGCCGCGTTGCTTGCGTAGTTCCGCCAGGTGCAGCCCGAAGAGCTTGAGAGGATCAGCGATCATGGCTCGATTCGTGGAGAAAGACGAAGCGAGGTTAAGGGTTTGACCTCTTTGTATCGACGCCTTATAGTGGAACGCACTATGAGTGTCGGATTGAATTGCGTTGAAGATGTCGGAATCGTTTCGGAAACGTCTGTCAATTCCGCTCAATTGTAAAAGGAATGTAATAGGCGGCGGGCGCCACGCCTCGGCGGGTGCCGGCTTTTGCCGACCGTGCGCGCGGCCCGGGTGCCGCAGGCGCGGGCCCCCGTAGCCAGCGCCGATGATGCCATCGCCACGCGCGCCGGAACTTGTCCGATCCATACGAAAACGGGCCGGCATGCGGCCCGGGCCGGCGGGGCCAGGCATGGGCAAGGCCGGAAGGCCATCACCCCCGGGGGAAGCGCGGCGCGGCATGTTTCCATCAAGCGGAAAAAGGGGGTGTCATGCGTATTTTTTCCTTGTTCGAGGCGCAGATGCGCGGCGAAATCCTGGCCGGTGGCGGGGCTTCGGCATTGCGCGTGGGCCTGCAGGTCCGGGTGGTGCCCGAGACGGCCGGCCTGGGCAGCAGCGGCGACTACGTCTTCCTGCCGCAGGGCGCGATGCAGCCCGGCACCGCCACCGCGCGGGCCGAGTGGTGGGCCTGCCTGTGCGGCGCGGTGAAGGTCACGCTGGCGGGCTGCGCGCCGGTGCTGCTGTCGCCGGGGAGCGTCTACGCGATCCGCCAGGGCGAGCGCCTGCGGCTGGCGGCGCTGCAGGACAGCGTGCTGATCCGCGCGGTGCTGGACCCGCATGCCGTGGGGCTGGTGGGCGCGGGGCTGACCAGCAGTTTCGATGCGTTCGCGGCCGGCCAGGCGGAGCGCTGGCGGGCGTGGGGCGGGGCGGCCGATGCCGTGGCGCGCGCCGGGCGGCCGGCGCCGCCGCGCCTGAACGCCGCGTTCGTGACGATCGCCGAGGGCGAGCCGGAATGGGCGGACCGGCTGCGCGCCGGCGGGCTGAACTGGGCCGCCTGCCACGAAGGCACGCTGCGCCTGCAATGGCATTCGCCGTGGCCGCATGCCGAGCGCCAGGTCGCGTACCTGCAGCCCGGCATGGTGTTCGCGCCGGATCCGGACGAGGGGTACCGCATCGAGGCGCTCGAGCCGGTGGCCAGCCTGCTGTGCTGCCTGCAGGCGCCGGCGCGCGAGCCGGCCGGCGCGGGCGGCGCCGCGCAGGCCGTGTCGCTGCACTGAGGGGGCGGCACGCGCGCGCCGCTGCCGCCGCTCAGCGGCGCTGGTACTGGGTGGCGCCGAACAGGATTTCCTTTTCCTTGTCGTCGCGGATGGGCTTGCGCACGCCGGCCAGCACCTCCACGCCGCGCTTGACCGCGGGGCGCTCGGCGATTTCGTTGAACCAGCGCTTCAGATGCGGGTAGTCGTCCAGCTCCACGCCCTGGTTCTGCCAGCTGCGCAGCCACGGGAAGGTGGCGATGTCCGCCACCGTGTACATGTCGCCGGCCAGCCACGGATGCGCCGACAGCCGCTTGTCGATCACGCCGTACAGGCGGCGCGCTTCGTTGGTGTAGCGGTTGATGGCGTACTCCAGCTTCTCCGGCGCGTACATGCGGAAATGGTGGGCCTGGCCCAGCATCGGGCCGACGCCGCCCATCTGGAACATCAGCCACTGCAGCGCTTCGTACTTGCCGCGCACGTCCTCGGGCAGGAACTTGCCGGTCTTGCCGGCGAGGTAGAGCAGGATCGCGCCGGACTCGAACAGCGAGATGGGCTGGCCGTCCGGGCCGTCGCTGTCGACGATGGCGGGGATCTTGTTGTTCGGGCTGATCTTGAGGAATTCGGGCGCGAACTGGTCGCCGGCGCCGATGTTGGTGGCATGCACCTTGTACTCGAGGCCGCACTCCTCGAGCATGATGTGGATCTTGTGGCCGTTGGGCGTGGGCCAGGAATAGACGTCGATCATCGGGGAAGGGGCTCCTGGGAATGGCTGCAATCGCTGCGATCACGGCGTGTCGCGCGGACGGTGGGCCGCCGCTTCAACCACTGCGGTGGCGAACCGCGCGATTTAAGCACAGAAGAAAAAAACGCGCAGACCACGCTGCGCGTTTTCCCTGCTGGCGGCAGGGGATGTGCCCCGCCGCCGCGACGGCGGGCTCAGAAGCCGCGCGTTACCGGCATGTCGATGTCGTTCGGGTTGATGCTCATGTGCTTGGCCAGTTCCAGCTTGGCGATGGCGTTGCGGTGCACCTCGTCCGGGCCGTCGGCCAGGCGCAGCGTGCGCTGGTGCGCCCACCACGAGGCCAGCGGGAAGTCGTCGGAGACGCCGGCCGCGCCATGCACCTGGATGGCCCAGTCGATCACCTTCAGGGCCATGTTCGGCGCCACCACCTTGATCATGGCGATCTCGGCCTTGGCCACCTTGTTGCCCACGGTGTCCATCATGTACGCGGCCTTGAGCGTGAGCAGGCGCGCCATCTCGATGTCGCAGCGGGCCTCGGCGATGCGCTCGCGCGTCACGCCCTGGGCCGCCACCGGCTTGCCGAACGCCACGCGCGCCAGGCTGCGCTTGCACAGCAGTTCGAGCGCGCGCTCGGCCACGCCGATGCTGCGCATGCAATGGTGGATGCGGCCCGGGCCGAGGCGGCCCTGGGCGATCTCGAAGCCGCGCCCTTCGCCGAGCAGGATGTTGGCCGCCGGCACGCGCACGTTCTTCAGCTCGATCTCCATGTGGCCGTGCGGCGCGTCGTCGTAGCCGAACACCGGCAGGAAGCGCTTGATGGTGATGCCCGGGGTCTCGGCCGGCACCACGATCATCGACTGCTGTTCATGGCGCCCGGCGTCCGGGTTGGTCTTGCCCATCACGATGTAGACCTGGCAGCGCGGATCGCCCGCGCCCGACGACCACCACTTGGTGCCGTTGATCACGTACTCGTCGCCGTCGCGCTCGATGCTGCAGCAGATGTTGGTGGCGTCGGACGAGGCCACGGCCGGCTCGGTCATCAGGAAGGCCGAGCGGATCTCGCCGCGCAGCAGCGGTTCCAGCCAGCGGTCCTTGAGTTCCTCGGAGGCGTAGCGCTCCAGCGTTTCCATGTTGCCGGTGTCCGGCGCGGCGCAGTTGAACACCTCGGCCGACCAGGGCACCCGGCCCATGATCTCGCACAGCGGCGCGTATTCGAGGTTCGACAGGCCTTCCGGCGCGCGCTTCGAATGGGGCAGGAACAGGTTCCACAGGCCGGCTTCGCGCGCCAGCGGCTTGAGCTCCTCGATCACCTTGGTCGGGATCCAGGCGTTGCCGGCCTGGCGGTTGGCCTGGATTTCCGCGTAGAAGCGCTTCTCGTTCGGATAGATGTGCTTGTCGAAGAAGGCCAGCAGGCGGGCCTGCATCTCCTTGACCTTGGGGGTGTACTCGAATTGCATGTTGTCTCCTCCACCTCTGAATGAGAGCCTGGAGGCCGTTGCCGGCCCCGGCGGACGCGGTCTGCGTCGACTGGAGAGGACTCTACCGTAATCCAGGTAATTAGAAAAATGAATTTTCTGGATTTGCCAGTATCAATAGGGTGCATTCCGTGACAGAATCGACGCCATGCAGCTCTCCCGCATCGACCTCAATCTCTTCGTCGTCTTCGACGCCATCTACAGCGAAGGCAGCATCACCGCGGCCGCGCGCCAGCTCAACCTGACGCAGCCCGCCGTGAGCCACGCGCTGGGGCGCCTGCGCACCCTGTTCGACGACCCGCTGTTCGAGCGGCGCGGGCAGGGCATGGCGCCCACGCCGCTGGCGCGCTCGCTGGCCGCCGAGGTGCGCGCCGCGCTGCAGTCGTTCGCGCGCACGCTGCAGGACACGCCGCACTTCGACCCGGCCGCCACCGTGCGCCGCTTCACCATCGGCATGCGCGACGCGCTGGAATCCACGCTGCTGCCGCCGCTGATGGCGCGCGTGACCGCGATGGCGCCGCAGGTGGAAATCGCGGCGATCCGCTTCGACCGGCGCGAGATGGAGTCCGAGCTGCTGGCCGGCACGCTCGACGCCGCCATCGACATCCTGCTGCCGGTCTCGCCCGCCATCCACCACACGCCCTTCATGGCCGACCCGATGGTGGTGCTGGCGCGCCGCGACCATCCGCTGGTGAAGAAGGAGCTGACGCTGGAGCGCTACCTGGCGGCCGAGCACGTGCATGTGTCGTCGCGCCGGCGCGGCGCCGGGCTGGAAGACCAGGCGCTGCACCGCATGGGCCTGACGCGCCGCGTGCGCCTGCGCTGCCAGCACTACGCGGCGGCCTGCCGCGTGGTGAGCTGCACCGATCTGCTGGCCACGCTGCCGCTGCGCTACGCGCGCATCGCCAACGAGCCCTACGCCAACCGGCTGCTGTCGCTGCCGTTCAAGGTGCCGTCGCTGGAGCTGCACCTGTACTGGCACGCCGGCGGCGAGAACGACGGCGCCAACCGCTGGCTGCGCGAGCAGTTGCAGGCGGTGATCGCCGCGCTGGGCGGCGGGCGGGGCGAAGCGGCGCCGGGCTGAGGCCGGCCGTCCGCGTTCTCGTGCTCGTTTTCCTGCTTTCTTGCCGGCGCGCCGTTCAGCGCGCGCCGTCGTCGATGCGCTCGATGCGCACGGTGTCGGGCGGCAGCGCGCTGTCGGCCTGCACCGCGTAGGGCAGCGGCGGGCGGCGCGCCGCCGGCACCGCTTGCCATAAGCGCGCGGTCCAGGCGCGGACCGCGGGGCTGTCCGGCGCCGCCGCGGTGATGCGCAGGGCCAGCGGTGCGGCGCTGGCCTGCTCCGCGCCCGGCGCATCGGGGATCAGGCGCTCCAGCGCCAGTTGCGGCTCCAGCCGCAGGCCCATCGTCACGGATTTCGCGGGTTGCGCGAGCGTGTGCACGGCTTCGTCCGACGGCGCCGCGCGCAGCCCCCAGCGCTGCCCCTGCATGGCCAGCACCGGCGCGGCGGGCGTGACCGGCGGCACCGGGGCGATGGCGGCCGGCTGGGGCGGCGGCGCGGCCGGCGCCGGCATGGCGATGCGCGGTGCCAGGGCCGGCGGGGCGGCCGGCACCGGCAGCGGTGGTGGTGCCGGCGGGACTGGCGGAGCCACCGGGGCGGGAGCGGGGGGGGGCGCGGCCTGGGGAGCGGCCTGGGGCGTGGCTTGCGGTGCGGCCGCGGCCGGGCCGGCAGCCGGCACGGCGCGTTCCGCGCGTGTTGCCGTGGCGGGCGCCGCCGCCGCGCGGGCGGCGCCCGCGTCGCCATCCGGTGCGGGGCCGGCTTGGACTTGCGGCGCCGGGCGTGCCTTGGCGGTGGCCGGGGCATGCTCGCCCGCGGGCGGCGGTTGCTGCGGCGCGGCCGCGGGCGGTGGCTGGCGATTCGCCGCGGGCGCCGGTCCAGGCGCGGGCGCTTGCGCGCCCGGCGCGGCCTGCGGCTCGCTTGCCTTGTGCGCGGTGCGCGGGGCATCCGGCAGCAGCAGCGCGCCGTCGCGCGCGTCCATCTGCCTGAGCACGATCTGCAGCGACAGCGCGGCCACGCCCAGCGTGCCCGCCAGCACGCCCAGCGCGGGCCACCGGCGCCGCGCGGCGCGCCGGCCGGGGGCGGACGCGGTTTCCTGCCGAGCCGTTTCTTGCTGCTGCTGCTGCTGCTGCTGATGCTGCGCCTCGGCCTGTTCGCGCAGCCACGCCTGCGCTGCCGCGCCGACCGTCGCGCCCAGCACGCGCTGCGGGCTGTCGCCGCGCCGCACCTCTTCCAGCACGGCCGCGCGGCGGCCGGCCTGCGCGGCTTGCAGGCGCGCGGCTTCCGCCATCACGGCGGCCTGCAGGCCGGCGGACGGGGTGAACGTGGCGCCGGCATCGGCATCGGCGCTGGCTGCGCCATCGGCTGCGTTCGTGTTCGCGTTCGTGGCTGCGCGCGCCTGCCGCGTGGCCTGCGCGGCGCGCGCCGCGGCCATGACCGCGGCCTCCAGCGAGGGCGGCGGCGCGAACGGCGGCAGCGCGCGCAGCAGCGCCGCGAGCCGGTCCTCGCCGGCGATGAATCGTTCGTCCGCGCTCATGGCCGGCGCTCCTGCGGCGCCGCCGCCGCGAGGCTCTCGCGCAGCCGCGCGAAGGCGTAGCGCAGCCGGCTCCTGACGGTCTCGAACTTCTCGCCCAGCGTCTGCGCGATGTCCTCCACGCTCATCTCGCTGAAGAAGCGCAGCACGATCACTTCGCGCTGCGCCGCCGGCAGCGCCATCAGCGCCTGCCGCACGCCTTGCAGGTTCTGCCGCAGCGCGGCCTCGGCCTCGGGGCTGAGGTCGCCGGCGGGCAGCGCGAGGTGGTCGTCGCCGAGCGTGTCGCGCTGGCGCTCGTAGGCGCCGCGCAGCGTGTCGAGCCAGGTGTTGCGCGCGATCTGGAACAGGAAGGTGCGCAGCGCCGCGCCGGGCTGGTAGTCGCCGCAGCGGGTCATCAGCTTGACCCAGGTCTTCTGGGTCACGTCTTCGGCCTCGCCCGTGTTGCCCTGGCACAGCCACGCCACGTAGTTGTAGAGCGCCGCGTTGTGGCGGCGGAACAGCTCGGCCACCGGCTGCTCGATCAGGCCGTTGGCGACCAGCAGCATGAGGTCGGTATCGGCCAGCGCGGACAGGCCGGCGGCGGGCGTGGCTGGCGTGGGGTGCGTGCCGGTGGGCATGCGGTCGGGCGCGGAGGCATTCATGCGCGGCAGTATATGACAGCGCTGCGCGCCGCCGCGAACGGGGCGCGTGCGTGCCGCGCGCGGCGCCACCGCGCGTGCTTCAGGGCCGTGGCGCGGCGCCGTCGCCCTGCGCCAGCGGCGCATGCGTCGACAAGGCCTGCGCCAGGTCCACCAACTGGAGGAACTCGCCGCGGTAGCCGAAGCGGTCGTCGCCGCGCGCGCCGAGCGCCAGCGCGCGCGCATCGGCATAGCGCCAGGCGCCGGCATGGCTGCCGCTGCGCAGCAACTGGCCGAAGCCGGCCACCGCGGCGGCGAAGCGGAAGGCATCGCCGGCCTGCGCCAGCGGCCGCACCGCGCTGGCCGGCACCGCCAGTTCCAGCAGTTCGCTGGCCTGCCCCTGCGGGCGCTTGTAGCGCAGCTTCACGTGGGCCAGCTCGCCGGCGTTGCCGCTTGCGGCCGGCGCGCGCTGGTAGCGCAGCGGATCGATCAGGCCGGGCCTGCCGGCCAGCGTCAGCTCGTAGAGCGCGGTCACGGTGTGCCCCGCGCCGATGTCGCCGGCGTCCACCTGGTCGTTGTTGAAGTCCTCGCGTTTCAGGGCGCGGTTCTCGTAGCCGATCAGGCGGTACTCGCTGACCGTGGCCGGGTTGAACTCGACCTGGATCTTGACGTCGCGCGCCACCGTGGCGAGCGTGGAGCTCAT
Source organism: Cupriavidus sp. 30B13 (assembly GCF_049059565.2). Taxonomy (NCBI): domain Bacteria; kingdom Pseudomonadati; phylum Pseudomonadota; class Betaproteobacteria; order Burkholderiales; family Burkholderiaceae; genus Cupriavidus; species Cupriavidus sp. 30B13. The sequence continues at coordinate 1,464,435 of NZ_CP188223.1, forward strand.
CTCCTCGACCAGCACCTTGCGGCCTTCCATCAGGTTATCGATGTACGAGTACGCGCCGTCGCCGGCGTCGGCCAGTTGCTCCATCAACCGGTCGTTGTAGTTGCCGGTGCCGAAGCCCAGCGTGGACAGCGACACGCCCGACTTGCGCTTTTCCGCGACCATCGCCTTGAGCTCGCGGAAGTCGGTGACGCCCACGTTGAAGTCGCCGTCGGTGGCCAGCAGCACGCGGTTGATGCCGCCGGCGATGAAGCTCTGCTGCGCGGCCTGGTAGGCCAGCGCGATGCCGCTCGCGCCGGCGGTGGCGCCGCCCGCCACCAGGGCGTCGATGGCGGCGGAGATGGCCGTCTTGTCGCTGCCCGGCGTGGGTGGCAGCGCGACGCGCGTGCCGCTGGCGTAGGTGACCAGCGTGATGCGGTCCTGCGGACGCAGCGCGCCGGCCAGCAGCTTGAGCGAGGACTTGAGCAGCGGCAGCTTGTCTGCCGAGTACATCGAGCCGGACACGTCGACCAGGAACACCAGGTTGGCCGGCGGCAGGCTCGCGCGCGCCGCGTCGGCGGCCTTGATGCCGATGCGCAGCAGCACGTTGCCGGCATGCCAGGGCGCGGGCGCGGCCTCGGCATGCACGGCGAAGGGCCGGCCGTCGCGCGGCGGCGCGTAATCGTAGGGGAAGTAGTTGACCATCTCTTCCACGCGCACCGCGTCGGCCGGGGGCAGGCGGCCCGCGTTGAGCAGGCGGCGCACGTTGCTGTAGCTGCCGGTGTCGACGTCGATGCCGAAGGTGGAGACCGGCGCCTGCGCGACCTGCTGCACGCCGTTTTCCTCGATGGCGCCGTAGCGCTCGCGCGCGGGCTCGCCGCGCCAGCCGGACTGCGCGGCCATCGCGGCGGGCGCCCCGCGCAGGCCGAAACGGACCGGCGCGCCCGCGTTGGCCGGCATTTCGGCCCGGCTGGCCTTGGCGGTGGGAGCGGCCGGCGCGTCCGGCGCCGGAAACGCCATGGCCGGCGCGGTGGTGAATGGCTCGCCGGGCAGGATGACAGGGGAGCGCGGCGGGTAGGCCCTGCCGCTGTCGGCGGCGGGGTTCGCCTGCTGGTTCGGGGACGGTCCGCCGCATGCGGCCATTGCGAGGGCAACGGCCAGGACTGCCGGGCGCTTGTGCATGTCGATTTCTCCGGAAAGGGCCGCGCCGGCGGTGCCGGCGCCGGGGCGCTGCCAGTGAAACGAAGCAGGCACGCGGGCGGGGTTGATCCGATGCGAAAAAAAACGGCGCGGCCTCCCCGGGGGTGCCGCCCCACGCACAGGCGCCCTACAATGGCTGTTTCTTCCCCCACGGATGAGGAGCTAGGCATGGCAAACCAGGCATATTCCCCGGCGCTCTGGCGCGGCCCGCTCGCCGTCGCCGCGGCGCTCGCGCTGCTGGGCGCCTGCTCGACCCAGACCGGCGCGCCGCCGGCCGCCGGCACCGCGCCCGCGGCGCCGGCTGCTTCGGCCGCCGCCGCGCTGCCGCCCGCGCCGGAAGTGGCGTCGGGCTACCGGCAGGGCATGACCACCACGTTCGCGGACAGGCACATGGCCGCGGCGGCCAACCCGCTGGCCACCGAGGCGGGCCGCAAGATCCTGCGCGACGGCGGCTCGGCCATCGACGCGGCGATCGCCATGCAGGCCGTGCTGACGCTGGTCGAGCCGCAGGCCACCGGCATCGGCGGGGGCGCCTTCATCATGTACTGGGACGGCAAGCGCGTGCAGGCCTACGACGGCCGCGAGACCGCGCCCGCCGGCGCCGGCGAGAACCTCTTCATGCGCCCGGACGGCAAGCCGATGAGCTTCAGCGAGGGCCAGATCGGCGGCCGCTCGGTGGGCACGCCGGGCGTGCTGCGCGCGCTCGAGCTGGCGCACCGCCAGCACGGCAAGCTGCCCTGGGCCAGGCTGTTCCAGCCCGCCATCGAGCTGGCCGAGAAGGGCTTCCCGATCTCGCCGCGCCTCTATACGCAGATCGCCGCCGACAAGTTCCTGCCGAACTCGCCCGAGCTGGCCGCCTACTTCCTCACGCCCGACGGCAAGGCCAGGCCGGCCGGCACCATGCTGAAGAACCCGGCGCTGGCCCGCACCCTGCGCGAGATCGCGCGGCGCGGCCCCAGCGTGCTGTACACCGGTCCGATCGCCGGCGACATCGTCAGGCAGGTCAACGGCAGCGCGAACCCGGGCTCGCTCTCGCTGGCGGACCTGCGCGACTACCGTGCCAAGGAGCGCGTGCCGGTCTGCAGCGACTACAAGCGCTGGAAGATCTGCGGCATGCCGCCGCCGTCGTCGGGCGGCATCGCCATCGCGCAGATGCTCGGCACGCTGCAGGCGCTGGAAGCCAGGGACCCGAAATACGCGCTGGCCGCGATGACGCCGCGGCAGGTGAATTCGCCGGCCGGCTTCGAGCCCACCGTCGACGCCGTGCACGCGGTGTCGGAAGTGGGGCGCCAGGCCTATGCCGACCGCGGGCTTTACGTGGCGGACTCGGACTTCGTGCCGGTCAACGTGGCCGGGCTGATCGACCGCGACTACCTGGCCCGGCGCGCCGCCCTGATCGGCGAGCGCAGCATGGGCAAGGCCGAGCCCGGCGTGCCGCCCGGCACCAAGGTCGCGTTCGCGCCGGACCGCTCGCCGCCGCGCGTGTCGACCTCGCAGATCGTGGCGGTGGACAACGCCGGCGGCGCGATCTCCATGACCACCACGGTGGAGAGCTATTTCGGCTCGCACCTGATGGTGCGCGGCTTCGTGCTCAACAACCAGCTCACCGATTTCTCGTTCGTGCCGAGCGAGAACGGCAAGCCGGTCGCCAACCGCGTGCAGGCCGGCAAGCGCCCGCGCTCGTCGATGGCGCCGACGCTGGTGTTCGACCGCGAGAGCGGCAAGCTGGTCGCCACGGTGGGTTCGCCCGGCGGCTCGCAGATCATCGAGTACGTCTCCAAGACGCTGGTGGGCCTGCTGGACTGGAACATGGACGTGCAGGCCGCGATCAACCTGCCCAACTTCGGCAGCCGCAACGGCCCGACCGAACTGGAAGCCGGGCTGGTCAGCCCGGCGCTGGCGCAGGGCCTGGCCGAGCGCGGGCACCAGGTGGCGCAGATCGAGATGACCAGCGGCACGCAGGCCATCGTGCGGCGCCAGCGCCCGGACGGGAAGTGGGCCTGGGCGGGCGGCGCCGATCCGCGGCGCGAAGGGGTGGCGCTGGGGGATTGAGCGAGGCTGGCTTCCGATCGCTGACAGGCCTCCGGTTAGCGGAGGTTTGCTCCCCTCTCCCACGCCAGCGGGAGAGGGGAGACCGCAATCGGCAAGCTGACTTTGCCGGCAATTCGAGGCCGGCTCGCGCGAGCCGGCCTTTTTTCGTTTCGCGCCATCGCCAGCCGCCGCGCGGCCGCGCGTGCCGGTCAGTCCCCGCTTGCCTCGCCTGCGGGCAGTGCTCTCTGCTCCGACCACAGCAGCAGCGCGTCGAGCGCCGGGCACAACGCCTGTCCCCACGCGGTCAGCCGGTACTCCACCTTGGGCGGGACCTGCGCGTAGATCTGCCGCGCCACGATGCCGTCGGCCTCGAGCTGGCGCAACTGCTGGGCCAGCATCTTCTGCGAGACGGCGGGGATGAGTCGCTCCAGGTCGGAGAAGCGCTGCACCTTGCCGTCGAACAGGTGGAACAGGATGATCAGCTTCCAGCGCCCGTCGATCAGCCGCAGCATCTCTTCCACGCCGGCGGCGGCCGTGGCGGGCGTATAGACCTTTCTCATGGGTGGGTAGCTTACCTTTTCGTGCGTTCTTGTCGAGCAGGGAGGTTATGTTGAAAATCCGGGTACCGCAACTTTGCTCCGGAGCCCCCGGACACCCGCCATCATGAACCTGCCGCTGCCCGGCGCCATCGCCGCCTTTTTCGAGGTGAGCAACGGTGCCGACGATGCGCTGCTGGCGCACTGCTTCGCGCAGGATGCCGTCGTGCGCGACGAAGGCCATGCCCACGAGGGACAAGAGGCCATCCGCTCCTGGCTGCGCGAGGCGCGGCGCCAATACGCGTACCGCGTCGAGCCGCTGGCGCTGTCGGGACAAGGCGCCGGCGTGACGGTGGTGGCCAGGGTCACCGGCACGTTCCCCGGCAGTCCGGTTCAGCTCGCGCACGTTTTCCGGCTGCGCGGCGAGCGCATCGCATCGCTGGAGATCCGCGCATGAGCATGGACCTCGGATTGAAGGGGCTGCGCGTGCTGGTCACCGCCGGCACCAAGGGCGTCGGCGCGGCTGCGGTGGCGCGTTTTCGCCAGTCCGGGGCGCGCGTGCTGACGACGGCGCGCACGCGTCCGGATGCGTTGCCGGAGGCGCTGTTCGTCGGCGCCGATCTCACCACGGAGGGCGGTTGTGCCGCGGTCGCGGAGGCGGTCGACGAGCGGCTGGGCGGCGTGGACATCGCGGTTCACGTGCTGGGCGGCTCGTCGGCGCCCGCGGGAGGCTTCGCCGCGCTCGACGACACCGCGTGGCACCGCGAGCTGTATCTCAACCTGTTTCCCGCGGTGCGGCTGGACCGGGCCCTGCTGCCCGGGATGCTGGCCCGGGGCGCCGGCGTCATCATCCACGTCACTTCGATCCAGGACCGGCTGCCGTTGCCGGAATCCACCACGGCCTACGCCGCGGCGAAGGCCGCGCTGTCGACCTACAGCAAGAGCCTGTCCAAGGAGGTGACGCCGAAGGGTGTGCGCGTCGTGCGCGTCGCGCCCGGCTGGATCGAGACCGAAGCCGCCGTGGCGCTGGCCGAGCGGCTCGCGCGGCAGGCGGGCACCGACTACGAGGGCGGCAAGCGGATCATCATGGATGCGCTCGGCGGCATTCCGCTCGGGCGCCCGTCGAAGCCGGCCGAGGTGGCGGACCTGATCGCCTTCCTGGCTTCGCCGCGGGCGGCGGCGATCAGCGGGACGGAATATGTGATCGACGGCGGGACCATCCCCACGGCGTAGCGTGGCCGGGCCCCGCGCCGAGGCGCGGCTTCAGTCGAGCCGCACGTCGGCCTGCTTGACCACCGCGGCCCAGCGCGCGCGCTCGGTGACGAAGAACTTGTTGGTCTCCGGCGGCGTCATGGTCACCACTTCGGCGCCCTGGCCGGCCAGTTGCGCGCGCACTTCCGGCGTGCGGATGATGCGGATCAGCTCGCTGCTGATGCGCGCCACCAGCGCGTCGGGCATGGCCGCCGGCGCCATCACGCCTTGCCAGGTGCCGGACTCGAAGCCGGGCACGCCCTGTTCGGCGATGGTCGGCACCTGGCCCACCAGCGGCATGCGGGTCTTCTTGGACACCGCCAGCACCTTGAGCTTGCCGGCCTGCACCTGCGGCAGCGTCGCCAGCATGCCGTTCATCAGCACCTGCGCCACGCCGCCCACCGTGTCGGCCACGGCCTGCGAGCCGCCCTTGTAGGGCACGTATTGCCACTTGGCGCCGGTGGCCTGCGCCACCGCCACGCCGGCCAGGTGCGGCGCGCTGCCGATGGCGGTGACGGCGAAGTTGAGCTGCGTGCGCTTGGACAGCTCCACCAGCTCCTTCAGGTTGTTGGCCTGCACCGACGGGTGCACCACCAGCAGGTGCGGCGAGTAGGCCAGCATCGACACGCCCTTGAGGTCCTTGCCAGGATCGAAGGTGAGCTTGGTGTAGACGGACGGGCTGATCGCCAGCGCGCCGACGTCGCACAGCAGCAGCGTGTGGTTGTCGGTGCCGGCCTGCGCCACCATCGCCGCGCCGATATTGCCGTTGGCGCCGGGGCGGTTGTCCACCACGATGGGCTGGCCGAGCGCGTCGCCGAGCTGCTTGCTGATCAGGCGCGCGATGATGTCGGACGAGCCGCCGGCCGGGTAGGGCACGACCATGCGGATGGGGCGGGTGGGCCAGTCTGCCGCCTGCGCGGCGGAGGACAGGAGAGCGCCTGCGGTGCCGAGGCCGCCAGCGGCGGCGGTGGCGCCCAGGGCGGAAAGCTGGGTCAGGAACGTACGGCGGGTGGTCGGCATTGCTGCTGTCTCCGATATTGTTGACGTTGTATGTTGTCGTATGTGTTTGATGATAGCTCGAAGTTTGCGGGCGGTCTAGGGGCGGGTTTTCGCCTAGATGCCGCAGCTATGGCTTCCAGGCCGCATCGCCGGCAGGGAGGCGGCGTGGAGGCGGCTTGTGGTACACATCGTGTGATACGACAACATCGGGCAGGAAAAAAGCCCCCATTCCGGGCAGGGAATAGGGGCTTCGCATGGCTGCGGCCCGCGGGCCGTCCTATTGCTTGGCCTTCCTGGCGTATTCCCAGCCCATTTCCGCCATCGGCCGCGCGCGCTTGCCGGCGTCCAGCGCCTGCGCCGACGAGGCGGTGCCGTCCACCACGCGCTTCATGATGCCCTGCAGGATGCCGGCGATGCGGAACATGCTGAAGGCGAGGTAGAAATTCCAGTCGCCGGTGATGGGGCGGCCGGTGCGCTTTTCGTAGGTGCGGCGGTAGGTGGCCTCGTCGGGGATGCCCAGGCTCGCGTAATCGAGCCCGGCGATGCCGCGGAACTGGCCGGGCGCGATGTGCCAGCTCATGCAGTGGTAGCCGAAGTCGGCCATCGGGTGGCCCAGCGTGGACAGCTCCCAGTCCAGCACCGCCAGCACGCGCGGCTCGGTGGGATGGAACATGAGGTTGTCGAGGCGGTAGTCGCCGTGGACGATCGAGGTCAGGTCGGCGTCTTCGTGCGGGATGTGGTCGGGCAGCCAGGCCATCAGCGAATCCATGGCCGGAATGCTCTCGGTCTCGGACAGCTTGTACTGCTTGGTCCAGCGCTCGATCTGGCGCGAGAAGTAGTTGCCCGGCTTGCCGTAGTCGCCCAGTCCGATGGCCTGGTAGTCGACCGTGTGCAGCGCGGAGATGACGCGGTTCATCTCGTCGTAGATGGCGCCGCGCTCGGCCGTGCTCATGCCCGGCAGCGACTGGTCCCACAGCACGCGGCCGGCGACGAATTCCATGATGTAGAAGGCGCGGCCGATCACGGCTTCGTCCTCGCACATGGCGTACATCTTCGCCACCGGCACGTCGGTGCCGGCCAGCGCCGCCATCACGCGGTATTCGCGCTCGATGGCGTGCGCCGAGGGCAGCAGCCTGGATTTCGGGCCCGGCTTGGCGCGCATCACGTAGGTCCGGCCCGGCGTGATCAGCTTGAAGGTGGGATTGGACTGGCCGCCCTTGAACTGCTCGATGGCCAGCGGGCCGGCGAAGCCCGCCACGTGCCGGCCCATCCAGGCTTCCAGGGCGGCGAGGTCGAAGCGCTGCTGCTCGGCCACCGGCCGCGTGCCTTCGAAGTTCGAAACGTTGTCGCTCATGCTGTCTCCGTTTTTCGGTCTGTTCCGGGTATTCCGTGTTCGTGTGGCTTGCCCGTCTGCGCGGGCATGTCTGGCCGGCCGCGCGCCTAGCGGTAGCGCGGCTTGCGCTTTTCCAGGAAGGCGCTGATGCCTTCGCCGCCGTCCTTGTGGTGCAGCGCGGCCACGAAGTTGTCGCGTTCCTCGGCCAGGTGTCCGGTGAGGCTGGCGGTGCCGGCGTGGTTGATCAGCGCCTTGATGCGGCCCACCGCGTGGGGCGACTGCGCGGCCAGCGATTCGCCCAGGCGCAGGGCCTCGGTGAGGGCCTGCCCGGGCGGCACCACGCGGTTGACCAGGCCGAAGTGGGCCAGGCGCGCGGCATCGGCGGGCTTGCCCTCCATCATCAGCTCGGAGGCGAGCTGGCGCGGCAGCGCGCGCGCCAGTTCGTAAGAACCGCCGCCGTCCGGCGTGAGGCCGACCTTGACGTAGGCCATGACGAACTTGGCGTCGCTGGCGGCCACCACGAAATCGCAGGCCAGCACCAGCGAGAAGCCGGCGCCGGCGGCGGGACCTTCCACGGCCGCGATGATGGGCTTGGGAAACGCATGCAGCGTCTCGATCCAGTGGTTGAGGACCTCGATGCTCTCGGCCTGCACCGACTGCGGCCTGGCGCGGTTGCCGAGCAGGCGGTTGAGGTTGCCGCCGGCGCAGAACACGCCGTCGGCGCCGGTGATGACCACCGCGCGCACTTCGTCGTCGCGCGCGGCCTGTTCCAGCGCTTCCTGCGAGGCCGCGTAGATGTCCGGGTGCAGCGCGTTGCGCGCCTCGGGGTTCGAGATGGTCAGCACCAGCGTGGTGTCGACGCGTTCGGAAAGCAGCTGAGCGGTCATGGCGGCGAGGCTAAGAGCGGGGCGGCGCGAAGCGGGGCGCGCCCGCGGGGGCGGATGTGAAACGACCGCAGGCCCGGGGGCTTGCGGTCGCGGGATTACTGCTCTTCGGCCAGCAGCGACAGGCCGAGCCCGGCGCGGCGCCACAGCCACGGGCTGGGGCGGTAGCGCATGTCGCCGGTCAGGCGCTCGAGGTTGCGCAGCACGGTCAGCACCAGGTGCGGGCCGATCGCGTCGCCCAGCGCCAGCGGGCCCTTGGGATAGCCCAGGCCCAGGTTGACGGCGAGGTCGATGTCGACCGGCGTGGCGATGCCCTGCTGCGCGATGTCGCTGGCGATATTGACGATGCAGCTCACGATGCGCTGGGCCACGAAGCCGGCCGAGTCGCGGATCACCGTGACCGGCACGCCGTCGGCGGCGAACAGGCCGTGCGCGGCGTCGCGCATGGCGGCGCTGGTGGCCGGCGTGGTCATCAGCGTGCGGCGCTTGGTGGCCTCGAACGGCATCAGGGTGTCGATGGCGACCACGCGGCTCGGGTCCAGGCCTTCGTGCAGCGCGCAGGTGGTGGCGTCCAGGCCCAGCGGCGTGACCACGATCAGCGCGTCGGCGGAGGGCTGGTTGCCGGCCTCGGTGGTCATGCCCAGCGCGCTGATCAGCTTGACCACCATGGCGTGGCCGCGCTCGTCGGCGTGGCTGACCCAGACGCTGGCCGGGCGCGCGGACGGCACCGCGGCGGTGGCGGGCGCCTGCTTCTGGCCGTCCACGTAGCGGTAGAAACCGGCGCCGGCCTTGCGGCCGAGCAGGCCGCCCACCGAACGGATCGCCGTGATCGGCGAGGGGCGGTAGCGCGGTTCCTGGTAGAACTGGTTGTAGATCGATTCCATCACCGGGTGCGACACGTCCAGCCCGGTCAGGTCCATCAGCTCGAACGGGCCCATGCGGAAGCCGGCCTGCTCGCGCATGATGGCGTCGATGTCGGCGAACCCGGCCACGCCTTCCTGGGCGACCTTGAGGCCTTCGATGTTCATGCCGCGCCCGGCGTGGTTGACGATGAAGCCGGGCATGTCCTTGCAGCGCACCGGCGTATGGCCCAGGCGGCGCGACAGCGCCATCAGCGCGTCGCCCACGGCGGGGTCGCCGGACAGGCCGTCGATCACCTCGACCACCTTCATCAGCGGCACCGGGTTGAAGAAGTGATAGCCGGCGATGCGGCCCGGGTGCCTGGCGCCCACCGCGATGGCGGTGATCGACAGCGAGGAGGTGTTGGAGGCGATCACTGCTTCCGGGCGCAGGATGGCTTCGAGCCTGGCGACCAGGTCGCGCTTGACTTCGAGCTTCTCGACGATGGCCTCTAGCACCATATCGCAGCCGGCTAGGTCTTCCAGCGCGTTGCAGGGCAGCACGCGGGCCAGCGCGGCGGCGCTGGACTCGGCGCTCATCTTGCCCTTCTCGGTGAGCTTGGCGAAGGTGTCCTGCAGGTATTGCCGCGCGGCCGCCACGGCTTGCGGGTTGGTGTCGTACAGGCTGACGGTCAGGCCGGCCTGCGCGGCGATCTGCGCGATGCCCCGGCCCATGGCGCCGGTGCCCACGATGCCGAGGGTGTCGATGGTGAAAGTGCTCATAGTGCGTCCAGAAAGTTGTGGTTAAATTAGCACGAGCGTACGTTTTTTGCATCATCCGCGACAGTGGCGCGATGCAAGCGGCGTGCGCTGATCGGCCACGGGCGCCGTCAGAGTCTGCCTGGGCACACAATGCGGCCCGGCCCTTGCGCCGGGCGATTTTTTGCGGTCCCCCGCCGCATCCCGCCGTAGTACCCCCATGACAAGGAGAGAGACGACATGCTGCAGCTCTGCGGATTTTCCGCCAGCAACTACTACAACAAGGTCAAGCTGGCCCTGCTGGAAAAGAACCTGCCGTTCGAGGAAGTGCTGGCCTGGCTCGGCGAGACCGATCCCGAAGCCTCGCCGCTGGGCAAAGTGCCCTACATGATCACCGATCGCGGCCCGCTGTGCGAGTCCGAAGTGCTGGACGCCTACATCGAATCCACCTACCCGCAGACGCCGCTGCTGCCGGCGGACCCGTTCCAGGCCGGCAAGGTGCGCGAGCTGGTGACCTTCCTGGAGCTGTACCTGGAGCTCACCGCGCGCGAGCTGTATCCGGAAGCCTTCTTCGGCGGCAAGGTGAGCGACGGCACCAAGGAGCGGCAGCGCAAGCTGCTCGAGCGCTATATCCCGGCGTTCGCCAGGCTGGCGAAGTTCTCGCCCTATATCGCCGGCGACACCTTCACGCTGGCCGACTGCGCGGCCGTGGTGCACCTGCCGCTGGTCTCCGCCTGCACGAAGATCGTCTACGGCGAAGACATGCTGGCCGGGCTGCCGGTCAAGGACTATCTCAAGCGCATGTCGGAGCGGCCGTCCGTGCAGAAGGTCAATGCGGACCGCAAGGCGAATACGGAGCTGATGCTCGGCCGCAGGAAGTAGGGCGCGCCGGCGGGCGCGCCGGGGCCGGAGGCTGGCTTACAGCTTTTTCAGCCGCTCCAGCGCCAGCGCCAGCGTTTCCTCCTTCTTGGCGAAGCAGAAGCGCACCACGCCGGATTCGCGCGGCTGCGAGTAGAACGCCGACACCGGGATCGCCGCCACGCCGATTTCCTTGGTGAGCCACATCGAGAAATCGGCCTCGCTCAGGTCGGAGATGGCCGAGTAATCCACGCACTGGAAGTAGGTGCCGTCGGATGGCAGCAGCTTGAAGCGCGTGCCGGCCAGCCCGGCGCGGAAATAGTCGCGCTTGGCCTGGTAGAAGTCCGCCAGGCCGAGGTAGGGGGCCGGGTCGGCCATGTAGTCGGCCAGGCCGTGCTGCACCGGCGTGTTGACCGTGAACACGTTGAACTGGTGCACCTTGCGGAATTCGGCCGAGAGCGCCGCCGGCGCGGCGACGTAGCCGACCTTCCAGCCGGTCACGTGATAGGTCTTGCCGAAGCTCGACACCACGAAGCTGCGGCGCGCCAGCTCGGGGTGGCGCGACACGGACTCGTGGCGCTGGCCGTCGAACACCATGTGCTCGTAGACCTCGTCGGACAGCAGCAGGATGTCGGTGCCGGCCAGCAGGCCGGCCAGGCGCTCCATGTCGCCGGCGCGCCAGATGGTGCCGGTGGGGTTGTGCGGCGTGTTGACCATCAGCATGCGCGTGCGCGGCGTGATGGCCGCGGCGATGCGGTCGAACGGCACGCGGAAGTGCGGCGCGTCGAGCGCTACCGGCACCACCTTGCCGCCGGCCAGCTCGATGGCGGGGATGTAGCTGTCGTAGCACGGTTCCAGCACGATCACCTCGTCGCCGGGGTGCACCGCGCACAGGATGCTGGTGAGGATGCCCTGGGTGGCGCCGGCGGTGACCGTGATCTCGCTGTTCCAGTCATAGGCATGGCCGTACAGCTTGCCGATCTTGTCGGCGATGGCCTGGCGCAGCGCGGGCACGCCCGCCATCGGCGGGTACTGGTTCAGGCCCGAGCGCATGGCGTGCGCCACCGCGTCGACGATCTTCGGGTCGCAGTCGAAGTCCGGGAAGCCCTGGCCGAGGTTGACGGCGTTGCGCTCGGCGGCCAGCGCCGACATCACGGTGAAGATGGTGGTGCCCACGTTGGGCAGGCGCGAAGGCGGCGGCGTGAGCGGCAGGCAAGGCGAGGCGGACTGGACGGAAGGCTGGCTGGACATGGGAAGCGGCGTCGGGCTGGAGCGGCGGTCGGAGAGCGAAGGATCGAGAAAGACGGACGGCGAACGGCAATCCCGCATTCTAGCGGGGATCGGCCGCGGCCTGCGCGGCGCCGGCGCGCGCGGCCAGCCAGGCCGGGAAGGCCTGCGGCAGCAGGATGTCCACGCCGCTCTGGCGGCGCAGGCGCCCCTTGAGCTTGAGCACGGCCTTGTCCTTGGACACCAGGCAGGCGGCCTGGGCGAAGTGGGCCAGCTCGATGAATTTCTGGTCGTCGGTGTCGCGGCAGCGCGGCAGGCGCGCGGCCAGCGTGTCGGCTTCGGCGGGAATCTCCAGGGCGGTGGCGAGGCGGTCCACGGTGGCCATGGCGGCGGGAATGTCCACGCCGAAACGGGCAAATTGCGGATAGGCCAGCACCCGGCGCAGTTCTTCGCGGCAGTCGGGGCGGATCACCGCGGCGATGGCGCCGCCGTGCAGCGCGGCGCGGATGGGCTCGACATGGGGGTCGGCAAAGACCAGCAGGTCGACCCAGATATTGGAGTCGAGCACCACCCGCGGCGCGGCGGCGGCGGGGGCTTCGGTGGAGTGGGATGGCATTCGTTACAATCGGGTCTTTGTGTTTGCCGCGATTTTGCCATGCTCATCGTCCTGTCCCCCGCCAAGTCGCTCGACTACGAGACGCCGGCACGCCTGAAGACCCATACGCTGCCGCGTTTCATCGAGCGCTCGGCGGCGCTGATCGAGCGCCTGCGCAAGCTCGCCCCGCAGGACATCGGCGCGCTGATGGACATCTCCGACAAGCTCGCCGTGCTCAACGCCACGCGCTACGGCGACTGGTCGCCCGAGTTCACCGCCGCCAACAGCAAGCAGGCGGTGCTGGCCTTCAACGGCGACGTGTACGAGGGGCTGAACGCGGCGTCGCTGTCGAACGACGACCTTGCCTTCGCGCAGAAGCACGTGCGCATCCTGTCCGGCCTGTACGGCGTGCTGCGCCCGCTGGACTGGATGCAGCCCTACCGCCTGGAGATGGGCACGCGCCTGGACACCGCCGCGGGCAAGGATCTCTACAGCTTCTGGGGCGACGACGTCACCCGGCTGCTGCAGGAGGACTTCAAGGCGCTCAAGGCCGAGGGCCGGCCGGTGCTGGTGAACCTCGCCTCCGAGGAATATTTCAAGGTGGTGCGCCCCAAGGTGCTCGACGCGCGCATCGTCACGCCGGTGTTCGAGGACTGGAAGGGCGGCCGCTACAAGATCATTTCCTTCCATGCCAAGCGCGCGCGCGGCACCATGACCCGCTACGCGGTGACCCACCGCATCACCGACCCGGCCCGGCTCAAGCGTTTCGCCGAGGACGGCTATGCCTTCGACAAGGACGCATCGGACGATGCGCGCTGGGTATTCCGCCGGCGCCTGGAAGACTGAGGCTGAGCGGCATCGCCGCCCGTTTTCCCTCGGCCTCTTTGCCACCGTCGCCCCTGCTCCCTTGCCACATGACCGCGCGCCGCGCCGGCGCGCTGCCGCACACGCCTTACAGAACCCATACGCCATGACCCAAGCCCTGCATATCTCCGCCAGCTTCGACGCGGGCGCCATCGAAGTCGAATCGCTCGCGCAGGCCAGCGACATCCGGCTGCGCATCCGCGCCGACTCGCACGCGGAGTTCCGCCAGTGGTTCCATTTCCGCCTGCAGGGCGCGGCCGGGCAACCCTGCACCCTGCAGTTCCTGAACGCGGGCGACTGCACCTACCCGGACGGCTGGCGCGGCTACCACGCGGTGGCCTCGTATGACCGCGCGCACTGGTTCCGCGTGCCGACCGCGTTCGACGGCAGCACCATGACGGTGTCGTTCACGCCCCGGCACGACAGCGTGTGGCTGGCGTACTTCGAGCCGTACTCCGAGGACCGCCATCTTTCGCTGCTGGCCACCGCGCAGCGCTCGCCGCTGGCGCGCCTGTCGCACCTGGGCAGCACCGTGGACGGCCGCGACATGACCGCGGTCACGGTGGGCCAGCCCGGCGACGGCAAGAAGACCATCTGGATGATCGCGCGCCAGCATCCCGGCGAGACCATGGCCGAGTGGTTCTGCGAAGGCGTGCTGCAGCGCCTGACCGGCACCGGCATGTGGGCCGGCGATCCGGTGGCGCGCCGCCTGCTCGAGCGCGCCGTGTTCCATATCGTGCCGAACATGAACCCGGACGGCTCGGCGCGCGGCAACCTGCGCACCAACGCCGCGGGCGCCAACCTCAACCGCGAGTGGATGGCGCCCAGCCTGCAGACCAGCCCGGAGGTGTACCACGTGCGCCGCGCCATCGAGGCGAGCGGCTGCGACATGTTCTTCGACATCCACGGCGACGAGGGCCTGCCTTACAACTTCGTGGCCGGCAGCGAGATGCTGCCCGGTTTCACCGAGGCGCAGCGCGCCGACCAGTTGCGTTTCATCGAGGCCTTCAAGCGCGCCACGCCGGACTTCCAGGACGTGTACGGCTACGCCGCCAGCAAGTACAACGCGGACGCGCTCAAGCTGGCCTCGAAGTACATCGGCCATACCTTCGGCTGCCTGTCGCTGACGCTGGAGATGCCGTTCAAGGACAACGCCGACCAGCCCGATCCGGCGGTGGGCTGGAACGGCGCGCGCAGCGCGCTGCTGGGCGCGGCGATGCTGCAGGCGGTCCTGGCGCAGTTGGATTGAGGGGTGCGCGTGCGAGGGGCAAAGCCCCGGTGCGATTGACGAAGCCCGCGAACGGGCCCAAGCGGCCAGAGCTAGCCTAAGCAAGGTGTCCTCCCTCTCCCCTCACGGGGAGAGGGCCGGGGAGAGGGGCGGTTTGACTAGGCGCCACATCAAGCGAAGCCAGCGGTGTGATCCAGCTTAGCAGCCAGCAACGAAGCCGCCGGTTTTTCCAGCACGGCAGCATTCGCCAGCGCCCGCCCTCTCCCTCGGCCCCTCTCCCGTACGCGGGAGAGGGGAGCAAACCAGCGGCAAGTCTACCCGCCACTCAGCGCGCCTTCTTGCCCGGCTTCGTGGTGCTCTTGCTGCTGCCCTTGGCGGCGGGCTTGCCGGTGCCGGTCGATTTGGCGCTGCCGGCCTTGCCCGAGCCGGACTTGGTCGCCTTGCCGCCCTTGTGCCCCTTGGCGCTGCCGGCCTGGCGGGCATTGCTGCGTACCGCGGGCGCGGCGGCGGGCTCGCTGATGACGGTGCCGCTGCCATCGAGCAACTCGTAGGCCAGCATCATGCCGTCGGCGTAGCCGCAGCGCACCTTGACCGCCTCCCACTGGGCCTCGCCGTTGCGCTTGTGCGCGGTGGCGGCGAAGGTCACCACGGAGCTGACCGGCACGGCCTGCTTGCCTTGCGAGAAGCGCCCGTCCCACGGTTCCACCGTGGCCTGCCCGGCGCCGAGCGCGCCGGTGGGGATCTTCAGCGCGTCGAACGTCACCGAGCGCGGCACCACCCAGCTGGCGTGCGCGGCGCAGTCGGCCACGTCGGCGCTGGCGTTTTCGGTCTGCATCAGTTGCTGGCGCATCTGCGCGCGGTATTCGGCCAGGCTCACGCGGCCTTGCGCTGGCAGGGTCACGGTCTTGGTGGGCGGCGTGGCGGCGGGAGCGGGCGGCGGGCGGGTGGCGGCCGGGGCGGGGGTGGCGGGCTTGGCGGCAGCGGCTGCCGTGGCTGCGGCGGCGGGCGTGGCGGTGCCGGGATTGGTTACCACGGCATCGCGGTCGTTGAGCGGTGTATCGGCGCAGCCCGCCAGGGCGATCGCACCTGCCACTGCGGCAGCCAGCGCGCAGAGGCGGCTGCCGATCAGGTCAGAGATTCGTCGGATCACGGGATCGTCTTGCTTTGAGGCAAAAGGGGTTGGCAAAGGTCTGCCATGATAGAGGAAACCCATGCCGCAAAGTTCCGAAATCTCTTGACCCTAGGTTCTACCCTAGGTGCCGCCGCAGCCACGATGGCGGCGCGGCGCGCCCGCCATGCCGCTTTCGGGGCGGGCCGGCGCGCGGCTGCGTTGCACAGCCGCGCGGCCTGCCGCGCATGGCGCGGCGGGGCTTGCCGGTGGCGCTTCGGCGCGCGCTTCAGTGTGCCGAAGCCGCCTTGACGAAGACCTTCAGCTCGTCGAGCAGGTGGTTGAGGTTGGCCTTGAGCTTGCCGAAGCCGGCGTTGTGCGCGAGGCCCACTTCGTCCATGTACAGCTTGCGGTTGATTTCCAGTTGCAGGCTGTGGCGGCGCTGGGCCGGCTGGCCCACCACGCGCACGATCTCCACGCCCTTGTACGGGTGGTTGCGCCAGACGTCGTAGCCCATGTCCTTGAGCACGGCTTCGACGCGGTCGGTGAAGCGCGTGTCGCAGGTGGTGCCGTCGCGGTCGCCCACCACGAAGTCCGGATGCTGCAGGCCCGGATGCTCGGTGGCGTACTGCGCCGCTTCGCTCGGCATCGAGTGGCAGTTGATGTGCCACGCGCTGCCGTGCTGGGCGATGGCCTGGTCCGACAGCTTCTGCAATTGCGCGTAGTAGGGCAGGTAGTACTGCGCGATGCGCGCCTGCACCTCGACCACGCTCAGCTTGCGGTCGTAGATGGCCTCGCCGGTATCCAGCACGCGCCACACCAGGCCCTTGCCGAGCCGGGTCTTGGAGGTTTCCTGGCGCGGGCCGGGCCAGGGCGCGTCGAGCAGCGCCTCGTCGATTTCCTCGATGCCGCGGTTGGCATCGAGGTAGCTGCGCGGGAAGCCCGCGCACAGCAGCGCGATGCCGCGTGCGGGGGCGTCGGCGTACAGCTCGTCGACAAAGGTGTCTTCGGCCTGGCGCAGCAGCGGCAGGGGCAGCCCGGCGGCCGGACGGAAATCGTCCGGGTAGGTGGTGGCGCTGTGCGGCGAATCGAGAAAGAGCGGGCTGCTCTCGCCTTGCGGCAGTTGCAGGAGGTGGGGAGTAAGCCCGGTCTTTCGGTCTGCTTCCGTCATGATGTGCGTCGGTTAATCCAGGGAGATCTTGGCGGCGCCGGCGATGCGCTTGTTCTTCGCCACTTCGCTCTTGATCTGGGCGGCGAACTGCGCCGGGGTGTTGCCGACCGGCACCGCGCCCAGCTTCTCCAGCTTAGCCTTGACTTCGGGCAGCGCAAGCACCTTCACGGTGGCGTCGTGCAGCTTGTTCTGCAGGTCGGCGGGCAGGTTGGCCGGCGCGATCAGGCCGAACCACGAGGCGTCGTTGACTTCGGGCAGGCCGAGTTCGGCGAAGGTGGGCACGTTGGGCAGGGCCGGCACGCGCTTGGGCGCGGCCACCGCCAGGGCGCGCAGCTTGCCGCCTTCGATGAAGGGCAGCGAGGACGGCAGGTTGTCGAACAGCACCTGCACCTGGTTGGCCAGCGCGTCGTTCAGCGCCGGGCCGACGCCCTTGTACGGCACGTGCAGCAGTTCGGTCTTGCTGCTCATCTTGAACAACTCGCCCATCATGTGCGATACGCTGCCGTTGCCGGCCGAGCCGTAGGCCATCTTGTTGGGCTCGGTCTTGGCCAGCGCGATGAACGACTTCATGTCGGTGGCCTTGACCGCCGGGTTGATGCTCATCACGTTGGGCACCGAGGCCAGGTTGGTGATGGTGGAGAAGTCCTTGGTGGCGTCATAGGCCAGGCGCGGATACACGGCCGGGTTGATGCCATGCGTGGAAGCCGTGGCGATGCCCAGCGTGTAGCCGTCCGGCGCGGCCTTGGCCAGGAACGCGGTGCCGATGCTGCCGCCGGCGCCGCCGCGGTTGTCCACCACCACGGCCTGGCCCAGTTGCTGGCCGAGCTTGTCGGCCACGATGCGCGCCACGATGTCGGTGGTGCCGCCGGCCGGGAACGGCACGACCAGCGTGATGGGCTTGGTCGGGTAGGTGCCCTGGGCCGCGGCCGACAGCGACAGGCCGGCGGCGACGGCGCCGGTGGCGGCGGCAAGGAGGCGGAGCATGTTACGGCGTTGCATGAGTTCGGTTCCTGAAGGAAGAGCGGGGAGAGGAAAGAGGAGGGAGGCTCAAGGGGCCTCTCAAACGTCTTGAAAGCAAGTCAAAGGGCTTTCCCCGATTCTGCTCGTTCGTGCAAGCAGTCCGCAAACGAAATAAAATCGCACGATCATTCCGTTTGGTAGTGAAGTAAGGGGTAACCTATGCGACGCTTATGTCCGTCGCTGACCGAATTGCAGGCTTTCGAGGCCGCCGCGCGCTACAACAGCTTCACGGTGGCCGCGCGCGAGCTCCATGTGACGCAGGGGGCCGTCAGCAAGCAGGTGCGCAGCCTGGAAGCCTTCCTCGGCGTGGAGCTGTTCGAGCGCGTGCGCCAGCGCCTGATGCTGACCGACGCCGGCCAGCGCTACCTGGACCGCATCCGCCCCAGCCTGACCGAGATCGAGGCCGCCACGGTCGAGCTGATCGCCCGCCAGGGGCGCGGCGGCACCCTCCATATCGCCAGCATGCCCACGCTCGGCGCCAAGTGGCTGATCCCGCGCCTGCCGCAGTTCTTCGAGAAGCATCCCGACGTGAGCCTGGAGTTCGTGCCGCATGCGCAGGGCTACGATTTCTCGCAGCCCGATCTCGACGCCGCCATCCGCTTCGGCGACGGCGTGTGGCCGGGCAGCCTGGCCGACTACATGACCGGCCGCGAGGTGCTGCCGGTGTGCCGGCCAGGCCTGCTGGCGGGCGAGACCGACGGGATGGCGCGCACGCCGGCGGCGCTGCTGCGCTATCCGCTGCTGCATCACACCACGGTGCCCGAGGCGTGGACGGACTGGTTCGCCGAACTTGGCGTGGCCACCCGCAAGGCGTGGAGCGGCGCGCGCTTCGACCAGTTCTCGCTGCTCACGCAGGCGGCCATGTCGGGCCTCGGCATCGCGCTGATCCCGCGCTGCCTGATCGAGCAGGAGCTGGCCAGCGGCGCGCTGGTGGTGGCACATCCCGCGCGCGTGCTGAGCAAGAAGGGCTATTACCTGTGCTACCCGGAGCAGAAGCAGCACCTGCCGGCGCTGCAGACCTTCCGCCAGTGGGTGATGGAGGGGGTGGACGTGGTGGCCTGAGGCGGCGCCACCGGTCCGTGTCCGCTTCCTTGAGCGCTACTTCGACAGTACCCGCATGGCCTGTTCGAGCCCGTTGAGCGTGACCGGGTACATGCGCGACTTCATGATCTGGTTGATCACGGTCACCGACTGGCGGTATTGCCACAGGCCTTCGGGCTCGGGGTTGAGCCAGACGAAGCGCGGGAACTGCTCGATCAGGCGGTTGAGCCAGACCGCGCCGGCCTCCGGGTTGTTGTACTCCACCGAGCCGCCCGGCTGCAGGATCTCGTACGGGCTCATGGTGGCGTCGCCGACGAAGATCACCTTGTAGTCCGAGCTGTACTTGTGGATCAGGTCCCACGTGGCGATCTTCTCGGCGTGGCGGCGGCGGTTGTTCTTCCACACGTAGTCGTACACGCAGTTGTGGAAGTAGTAGTACTCGAGGTGCTTGAACTCGGTCTTGGTGGCCGAGAACAATTCCTCCACGCGCTTGATGTGGTCGTCCATCGAGCCGCCCACGTCGAGCAGCATCAGCACCTTGACCTTGTTGTGCCGCTCCGGGCGCAGCTTGATGTCGAGCAGGCCGGCGTTGGCCGCGGTGGAATGGATGGTGTCGTCGAGGTCCAGCTCGGTGTCTGCCCCTTCGCGCGCGAAACGGCGCAGGCGGCGCAGCGCCACCTTGATGTTGCGCGTGCCGAGCTCGACCTGGTCGTCGTAGTCCTTGTAGGCGCGCGTCTCCCACACCTTGATGGCGGTGCGGTTGCCCTTGGAGGGGCCGCCGATGCGGATGCCTTCCGGGTTGTAGCCGCCGTGGCCGAACGGCGAGGTGCCGCCGGTGCCGATCCACTTGTTGCCGCCCTCGTGCTTTTCCTTCTGCTCCTCGAGCAGTTGCTTGAGGCGCTCCATGAGCTTGTCGAGCCCGCCCATGGCTTCGATCTTGGCCTTTTCCTCGGCCGAGAGCTCGCGCTCCAGCGTCTTCTGCAGCCAGTCCAGCGGAATGTCGGATTTCCAGTCGACCAGGTTTTCCACGCCCTTGAAGTACGCGGCGAAGGTCTGGTCGAACTTGTCGAAGTGCTTCTCGTCCTTGACCAGCGCCATGCGCGACAGGTAGTAGAACTCGTCGATCGACGGCGAGATGACCCCGGCCTTGAGCGCTTCGAGCATGGCCAGGTATTCCTTGACCGAGACCGGCAGCTTGGCGTGGCGCAGTGAGAAGAAGAAGTCGATCAGCATGATGCCTCGCTTTCAGTCGGCGCCGCGCTTCAGCGCGGGCGCGCGAGCTGGAATTGCAGGTGTTGGCGCACCGTCGGCCATTCGCTGGCGATGATGGAGAACACCACGGTATCGCGCAACGAGCCGTCCGGCATGCGCTGGTGGTTGCGCAGCACGCCGTCCTGCTTGGCGCCCAGCCGCGCGATGGCGGCGCGGCTTTGCTGGTTCATCCAGTGCGTGCGGAATTCCACGGCGATGCAGCCGAGATGGTCGAACGCATGGCCCAGCAGCATCAGCTTGCATTCGGTGTTCAGCGGCGTGCGCTGGACGCGGCGGGCATACCAGGTCGAACCGATCTCGACGCGCCGGTTGGCCGCGTCGATGTTCATGAAGGTGGTCATGCCGGCGAGCTGGCCGGCGGCGTCGCGCACCGCGAACGGCAGCATCGAGCCCTGTTCCAGCAGGCCCAGGCGCCGCGCGATCTCGGCTTCCATGCGCTCGGGCGCGGGCACGCTGGTGTACCAGAGCTTCCACAGTTCGCCGTCGGCCGACGCGGCGCGCAGGCCGTCGGCATGCTCGGGCCGCAGCGGCTCGAGAGTGGCGTGATGGCCCACCAGCGTCACGGGCTTGGCAAAGGCGGTCATGGCGGGTGCGGGCTCAGCGGTTGGCGCGGTTCATGAACACCAGGCGCTCGAACAGGTGCACGTCCTGCTCGTTCTTCAGCAGCGCGCCGTGCAGCGGCGGGATGGCGGCCTTCTTGTCCGGGCTCTTGAGCGCCTCGGGCGGGATGTCCTCGGCCATCAGCAGCTTGAGCCAGTCGATCAGCTCCGAGGTCGAGGGCTTTTTCTTCAGGCCCGGCAGGTTGCGCATCTCGTAGAACGATTCGAGCGCGGCGGCCACCAGCTCGCGCTTGATGCCGGGGTAGTGCACGTCGACGATGCGCTGCATGGTCTCGGCGTCGGGGAACTTGATGTAGTGGAAGAAGCAGCGGCGCAGGAACGCGTCCGGCAGTTCCTTCTCGTTGTTGGAGGTGATGATGACGAGCGGGCGGTGCCTGGCCTTGACCAGCTCGCGCGTCTCGTACACGTAGAACTCCATGCGGTCGATTTCGCGCAGCAGGTCGTTCGGGAATTCGATGTCGGCCTTGTCGATCTCGTCGATCAGCAGCACCACCTGCTGGTCGGCCTCGAAGGCCTGCCACAGCACGCCCTTGACGATGTAGTTGCGGATGTCGTGCACGCGGTCGTCGCCGAGCTGCGAGTCGCGCAGGCGCGAGACCGCGTCGTACTCGTACAGGCCCTGCTGCGCCTTGGTGGTCGACTTGATGTGCCATTGCAGCAGCGGCATGCCGAGCGCCGCCGCCACTTCCTCGGCCAGCATGGTCTTGCCGGTGCCGGGCTCGCCCTTGATCAGGAGCGGGCGCTGCAGCGCGCGGGCGGCGTTGACGGCCAGCTTGAGGTCATCGGTGGCAACGTACTGCTGGCTGCCTTCGAAGCGGGTCTGCTGGTTGGGGCTGGCGTTGGTGGTGTTGGACATGAGGCAACCTGATGAGGGGTTCGTGCGTGTCGGAATGGGCCAGTATAAAAGAGCTTTTCCGTTCGCGTATGCCCGCCTGCACCATGCTGGACGCTCGCGTGCAGCGTGCGGTACAATGCGCCGGTTTGACGCGCCCCCCAAGTCCTATATCTCCACCGTCCGGTTCGTCCGCCTAGTCTTGCGCGCGGCCCCTGCCGGGAGGCGGCGTTCAAAAGAGATGGTTGCAGAATGAGGCAGGTCCCACCCATCCCCGCCGCGTCCGGCGGCGTCCCGGGTGCCCGGATCCCCTGGCAGCTTCACATCGAGCCGCGCGCAGACGCGGTCTCCCGCCGGCCCCATTCCGAAGCCATTTCTGACCGGTCGGGCAGGTCTCCCAGGGTTTTACACTTCCAATCAGCTACGACAATGAAAAAGCTCCTCACGATGGTAGTGCTGGGTGCGGCCGCGATGGCTGTGCAAGCCCAGGAAGTCAAGGGCAATGTGGATGCCGCCAGGAACAAGGTCGCAATGTGTATCGGATGTCATGGTATTCCCGGGTACCGTGCTTCGTTCCCCGAGGTGTATCAGGTGCCGCTGCTGGGAGGCCAGAACGCCAAGTACATCGAGAACGCCCTCAAGGAATACCAGAAGGGCGACCGCAAGCACCCGACCATGCGCGGCATTGCCGCCACGCTGAGCGACCAGGACATCGCCGACGTGGCTGCCTACTACGCCCAGCAGACCTCCAGCACCCAGAACAACAACCAGAAGTGAGGGGACCCTCCATGAATACGCTCAAGACGCTTTCGCTCGCGGCCGGCGCGCTCGTGCTGGGTGCCGCGGCCTTCTCCGCCGCGGCCGCCGACATCGCCGCCGGCAAGGCGCTGGTGGAAAAGGGCAACTGCGTGGCCTGCCACGGCGCCGGCATGAATGCCCCGATCAGCCCGGACTACCCGAAGCTGGCCGGCCAGCACGCCGACTACCTGTACCACGCGCTGGTTGCCTACCAGGTCACCACCAACCCGCAGGTGGGCCGTTCCAACGCCATCATGGCCGGCCAGGTCAACGCCAATCCCGCCGTGACCGGCAAGGACGGCAAGCCGCGTCCGTTCACGCGCCAGGAACTGCGCGACATCGCCGCGTATATCGAGTCGCTGCCGGGCGGGCTGGTGCTGAAGAAGTAAGGACGGCATGCCGGAGTATCGGCTGGAAAACCTGCGCATCCTGTTCGGATAGTCCCAGCAAAGCCACGGCTTCGGCGCCCGTCCGTCCATCGCGGACAATATGGCCGATCGTCTCGTTCAAGGCTTCCCGGAAGCGCAAGCGCATCGGGTCGGGTCGGGTCGGGTCGGGAACACCCATCGCCTCGATCTGGACGACGGCGTATTTCCTGATCAGTTCTTCCGTGGCCAGCAGGGAATAGCGATTGCCCTCCAGGCGCGATGAGGACCAGGACAGATCGATGAGCAGGGGTCCCAGCACGTTGCGTGCATAGGTTCCGGCGGGCTGTTGTCCGCGCCGGCGCCCCTCCGGCCAGTGCTTGCGCGATGGCTTCGGGAAGCAGGTAGCTCTGATTGGGCACATAGCCGTCCACGAAGGCGCGCTGGTAGCCGACTGCCATTTGGGAACCCGCATGAGCTGATGACGGGCTGATTTGTTTTCGGCGAGCCGGTTCTCACGGCACATCCCGGCATTGATGAGCCCGGTTGGATCGGATGCGCGCGCGAGCCAGCCGGATTCCGGCGTGGGTGCCATGTCGAAATCAAAAAAGCCGCTGACATCAGCGGCTTTTTCGTTGCGCGCGGCCGGGCTCAGTTGCCGGTGCCCTTGGCCAGGCGGCGTGCCTTGACGGCGTTGGCGAGGATCTCCAGTACCTGGACCGAGTCGTCCCAGCCGATGCAGGCATCGGTGACCGACTGGCCGTAGGTGAGGCTATCCACCGGCGTGCCCTGGGCGTGGTCCTGGCGGCCCGCCACCAGGTGCGATTCCACCATCACGCCGACGATGCGCTCGTCGCCGGCGGCCAGCTGGCGGCCGATGTCCTCGCACACCGGGATCTGGTTCTCGTGCTTCTTGCTGCTGTTGGCGTGCGAGGCATCGATCATCAGGCGCGCGGCCAGGCCGGCCTTGGAGATCGCCTCGCAGGCTTCCTGCACGCTGGCGGCGTCATAGTTGGGCGCCTTGCCGCCGCGCAGGATGATGTGGCAGTCCTCGTTGCCCGAGGTCGACACGATGGCCGAGTGGCCGCCCTTGGTGACCGAGAGGAAATGGTGGGGCTGCGAAGCGGCCTTGATGGCGTCCACGGCGATCTTGACGTTGCCGTCGGTGCCGTTCTTGAAACCCACCGGGCACGACAGTCCCGAGGCCAGCTCGCGGTGCACCTGGCTTTCGGTGGTGCGCGCGCCGATGGCGCCCCAGCTCACCAGGTCGGCGATGTACTGCGGGCTGATCATGTCGAGGTACTCGGTGCCGGTCGGCACGCCCAGCTCGCTGATGTTCAGCAGCAGCTCGCGCGCGGTGCGCAGGCCGTCGTTGATCTTGAAGCTGCCGTCCATGTGCGGGTCGTTGATCAGGCCCTTCCAGCCCACCGTGGTGCGCGGCTTTTCGAAATACACCCGCATCACCACTTCCAGCTCCCCGGCGAAACGGTCGCGCTGCACCTTGAGCAGCTTGGCGTATTCGAGCGCGGCGCGCGTGTCGTGGATGGAGCAGGGCCCGATGATGACGATGAGGCGGTCATCCATGCCGTGCAGGATGCGGTGCATGGCCTGGCGCGCGCCGTAGATCACGTCGGAGGCCTGTTCGGAGCAGGCGAACTCGCGGATCAGGTGCGCCGGCGGCAACAGTTCCTTGAGTTCGCGAATACGCAGGTCGTCGGTGTTCTTCAGCATGATGGCTCCGGATTTTGTGGGTCGTGGGTTTGGGGGTATGGGCTAGGGCCTGGGAGCGGGCCGGGATAAAAAAAGCCGCCAGGTTCGCTGGCGGCTTTTTCTGTATCCTCGGGGCGCTTACGATCGTCCCTCTCCATCCGCCAGCGGTGTGAGATCGCTAAAAAAGTAAAAGTAAAACTTGGCGGACATGGATCGGATCAGGCTCGGGTGTCGTATGTTCTTTGCGGCAATGCGTCAGAGGATGGCACAAAATTGCGCCGGGGCTGGCAATTCTGCGGGCCGCGGCCGTTGACCATCGTGCAACGAAGCATCTTTATAGCGCTTTTTACCGTGCTTGGCAAGCGCCGCGCGCTGCACGCGCGGCGCCCGGCGGGCTTCAGGCGGTGCCGCCCACGGTCATGTTCTCGATGCGCAGGGTCGGCTGGCCGACGCCCACCGGCACGCTCTGGCCTTCCTTGCCGCACACGCCCACGCCCGAGTCCAGGCGCATGTCGTTGCCGATCATGGTCACGTCCTTGAGCGATTCCGGGCCGTTGCCGACCAGCGTGGCGCCCTTGACCGGCGCGGTGATCTTGCCGTCCTCGATCAGGTAGGCCTCGCTTGCCGAGAACACGAACTTGCCGTTGGTGATGTCGACCTGGCCGCCGCCGAAATTCACCGCGTAGAGGCCGCGCTTGACGCTGGCGATGATCTCCTGCGGGTCGCGGTCGCCGTTGAGCATGTAGGTGTTGGTCATGCGCGGCATGGGCAGCGCGGCATAGCTCTCGCGGCGCGCGTTGCCGGTCACCGGCATCTTCATCAGGCGCGCGTTGAGCGTGTCCTGCATATAGCCCTTGAGGATGCCGTCCTCGATCAGCGTGGTGCACTGGGTCGGGTTGCCCTCGTCGTCGAGGTTGAGCGAGCCGCGGCGGTTGGCCAGCGTGCCGTCGTCGACCACGGTCACGCCCTTGGCCGCCACGCGCTCGCCCATGCGGCCGGCAAACGCCGACGAGCCCTTGCGGTTGAAGTCGCCTTCCAGGCCGTGGCCGATCGCTTCGTGCAGCAGCACGCCGGGCCAGCCCGGGCCCAGCACCACGGTCATGGCGCCGGCCGGGGTGGGGCGCGCGTCGAGATTGACCAGCGCCGAGGCGACCGCTTCGTCGACGTACTTGCGCAGCAGCTCGTCGGTGAAATAGCCGTAGGCATAGCGCCCGCCGCCGCCCGAGGAGCCGATCTCGCGGCGGCCGTTCTGCTCGGCGATCACCGTCACCGAGACGCGCACCAGCGGGCGCACGTCGGCGGCGATGACGCCGTCGCTGCGCGCCACCAGCACCACGTCGTATTCGCCGGCCAGGCCCGCCATCACCTGCACCACGCGCGGGTCCTTGGCGCGCGCCATGCGCTCCACGCGCTCGAGCAGCGCCACCTTGTCGGCGGCGGCCATCGAGTCGAGCGGATCGTTGGGGGTGTACAGGTTGCGCCCGCCCTGCGAGGCCATCTTGCCGGCCACCTTGACGCGGCCGCTGCCGGCGCGGCCGATGGTGCGGGTGGCGGCGCCGGCCTTGAGCAGCGCGTCCAGGCTGATGTCGTCCGAGTAGGCGAAGGCGGTCTTGTCGCCCGACACGGCGCGCACGCCCACGCCCTGGTCGATGCTGAAGCTGCCCGACTTGACGATGCCTTCTTCCAGGCTCCACGCCTCGTTGCGGGTGTACTGGAAGTAGAGGTCGGCGTAGTCGACCTTGTGCGTGAAGATGTCCGCCAGCACGCGCTGCAGCTTGGCCTCGTCGAGGCCGTAGGGAGCCAGCAGCAGTTGCTGGGCGGTGGCGAGGTTGCGGATTCCGAGGTCGCCGGCGTTCATGGTTTTCCTTTTATCGTCGTGCCGCGGCGGCTGCGGACGCCACCGCGTGAAAAATCTGCGTTCCGTGGCCCGGGCGGGCGCATCGCCATCTGCCCGGGCCTGTGGCCGTACATGCTACAGCACCCGGTGGCGCAGCGCCGGCAGGTTCTGCCGCACTTCGTCCAGGCGCGCGGGATCGATCACGCCGCTCACCACGCCTTCGCCCTCGGGCAACACCGCCATGATTTCGCCCCACGGGTCGATCAGCATGGAATGGCCCCAGGTGCGGCGGCCGTTCTCGTGCTTGCCGCCCTGTGCCGCGGCCAGCACATAGCACTGGTTCTCGATGGCGCGCGCGCGCAGCAGGATCTCCCAGTGCGCCTGTCCCGTGGTGTAGGTGAAGGCGGCCGGCATCAGAATCAAGCTGGTCTTGCCGCCGGCGGCGAGCTGGCGGTACAGCTCCGGGAAGCGCAGGTCGTAGCAGACCGACATGGCGACCCGGCCGCACGGCGCCTCGAAGCTCACCGGCGTGTCGCCGGCCAGGATGGTGCGCGACTCGTCGTAGCTCTCGGTGCCGCGCGTGAAGCCGAACAGGTGGATCTTGTCGTAGCGCGCCACGCGCTCGCCGCGCGGATCGTAGACCAGCGAGGTGTTGTAGACGCGCGCCTCGTCCTCGCACCACAGCGGCAGGGTGCCGCCCACCAGCCAGAGGCGGTGGCGGCGCGCGGCCCCGGCCAGGAAGGACTGGATCGGGCCGTCGCCGTCGCGCTCGCGGATGGCGACCTTGTCGCCCTCGCGCTGGCCCATCATGCAGAAATATTCCGGCAGCAGCACCAGCTCCGCGCCGCCGTGCGCGGCCTGGGCGATCAGCGCCTCGGCGCGGGCCAGGTTGGCCTCGCGCGAGATGCCGCTGACGGTCTGGATCGCGGCCACGCGGAACGGCGTTGCGCCGGGGGCGGAGGCGGTTGCGGTCATGTGCGTTTTCCTTGGCATGGGGCTGGCGGCGCGGCGCGCGCCGCGCGTGCGGGGCTTACGGCAGCGGGTAGACCCGGTTCGACGTGCCTTGCACGGAGGGCAGGCCGGGCTGGGCATCGCCCTTATTCTCCCCCACTTTGCCGATCTGCGGGTTCGCCCAGCTGCCGCTGATGTGGTAGCGGCGGCTGAAGGCCTTGGAGAACTCGTCGGCGAAGATGAGCTGCGCGGCCAGCGTGCCGATGCCCAGCGCCGGATTGATGAAGGCCGCCGCCACCGAGGCCGAGGTGGCGTTGATGCGCGGCACCACCGTGACCTCCAGGTCCTGGGTTTCGCGCGGCAGGTTGGCGCTGCCCGTCATCGAGGCGCGCAGCTGGCCGCCCTTGAGCTCGAAGTCCTTGGTGCTGGCCACGCCGTTCTCGAGCGTGCCGGTGCCGGTGATCTCGTCGAACACCATGCCCTGGCCCGCCACGCCGCGGAAGTCGAAGGTGGCCAGCCGCATCAGCCCCTGCAGGCTGAGCACGCCCAGCAGCTTGGCCGCGCCCGGCTCCACGGCGAGGATCTGGCCGTTGTCGAGCTTGAGCGTCACGCGGCCCGACAGGGTGGGATAGTCGATCGCCAGCGGCGATCCGCGCCAGCCCACGCGCCCCTCCAGCGTGCCGCGGCCGTCGGCCAGGATGTGCGGCAGGCCCATGCGTTCGAGCACCTGGCCGCCGTTGCGCACGTCGAGCTTGAAGTCGAGCAGGGTGCGGCGCTCGGCGCTGGCGCCTTCGCGCAGCCGGCGCGGCATGCGCCAGCTGCCGCTGCCGGTGAAGGTGGCGCCGGGCTGCTCGAGCACCAGGCGCTCCAGCGTCCACACCGGATCGCCGCCGCTTTCGCCGGCGTGCGCCTTGACCTCCAGCTTGCCGAAGTCGCGCCCGTGCAGCTCGAAGCGGTCGGCCACCAGGTCCAGCGCCGGCAGTTCGCCGGCGTTGCCGGCCAGGGTATCCGCCATGTTGCCGGCGTCGTTGCTGTCGGGGATGTTCAGGCGCGACAGGCGTACCGTCAGCGCGCCGGCCGGCCCGGTGCTGGCGTCGTCGCGCCAGCGCAGGGTGCCGGCGACCTGGCGCGCGTCCAGGCGCACGTCCCAGCCGCCGGGCGCGCGGCTGGCTTCGACCGCCGCCTCGTCCAGCTCGCGGCCGAATGCCACCAGCGTGCGCGCGCGGGCGGTGATGCGCTCGGGCATGAAGGGCGAGGGCGGCGCGGCTGGGGCGTTGCTCCGGCCGCCGTTGTTCGCCCTGGCGGTGCCGCCGTCGCCGCCCAGCAGGGCGCGCCACGGGTCCAGGTCGAAGCGGCTGCTGGCCAGCGCGGCGGTGACGCCGCTGGCCGGCTGCGGCGCCGCCTGCTCGATGCCGATGCCGCCCGCCACCACTTCGGTGCCTTCGGCGCCGCGCCGCAGCAGGTAGCGCGCATTGAGCGCATTGCCGTATTGCACCAGCAGCTCCTCGTGGCCGGCGCGCGCGGCGGCCGGGCGCAGTTCCACGCGCAGCGGCACGGCCTGGGCCGCGCTCTTGGCCAGCGGGGCGGGCAGCGCCAGCGCCAGCCCGGCCAGGTCGGACGTGATGGTGATCTGCGGCTGGTGCTCGCGCACGCCGATCACGGCACCGTAGCTGGCGCTGCCCTCGGTCTTCTGCCCCAGCGCGGCGAGCGGCGAGCCTGCCAGCATCTCGCGGATGGCGGGCGCGCCGAGATTGCCGCTGGCCGTCACGCGCACCGTGCCGTCCGGCTGGCTGCCGCCGCCGGCGCGGATCTCGCCGCCGAGAAAGCGCGCGCGCAGGTCATTGAGCTGGAAGCCGCGCTCGCTGAAGGCGATCGTGCCGGTGGTGCCTCCCAGCGGCGGCAACTGCGGGCTCAGCACGAGGTCGTTGCCGGGCAGGCGGAATTGCCCCTCCACCTTGGCTCCGTGGGCTTCGGTGAGCGGCAGGTCGAGCTTGAGGCGCAGCTCGCCGTTGCCCTGGGCGCGCATCTCGCTGGTCACCTGGCCGGTCCAGTCGCGCACCGGGCTGGCGCCGATAAAGCGCAGGAAGCCCGACATGGGGCCGCTGGCGCCGCCGTCGAGCAGCAGGTGGCCGTGATCGCTGAGGTCGGCGATATGGCCGTTGACATCCTGCAGCGTGACGCCGGCCACGCCCTGCACGGTGGCGCGCTGGGCCACGAAGGACAGGCCGCCGCGCTCGAACAGCACGCGGCCGCTGATGTCGGTGAAGTTCGGCCACGCCTTGCCGCCGTTGCTGGCGGCCGCGGCGCTGCCGGGCGCCGCGCCGACATGGGGCGCGATCTGGTAGCTGAAATGCTGGATCGGCACTTCCACGCGGAAGTCGCCGGCGCCGTCATGCGGGCTGTGGAAGGGGAAGTATTCGAGGTCGCCCTTGACCAGGAACTTGACGTCGCTGGCTTCGCCGGCCACCAGCGCGCCGGCCAGGTACTGGCGCGTCGCCGCCGGCAGGCCCATCGGCAGGTAGCGCGGGATGCGGCTGACCTGGGCCCGGCTCAGCTCGCCGCTGAGGTCGGCAATGCCGCCGTGGCCGTCGCCGCCGGTCTGCCAGGTGCCGCGCACGACGCCGGCGGTGTCCGGGTTGGCGAAGCGCACGCCGTCGGTGCGCACCGCCAGCTTGTCGCGCTCGCGGGTCCAGTGCACCTCGCCGGCGATCTGGTCGAACGGCACGCGCGGCTCCTCGAACATGCCGGGCAGCATCAGCGCGGCGTTGCTGCCTTCCAGGCGCGCGCTGCCGCGGTGCTCGTCGAAATTGAAGCTGCCCGACAGCCGCGTGAAGCCGGGCACGCCCAGGTTCGGCTTGCCGTTGGCGCCCATGGCGGGGCTGGCCGCCTGGCCGCGCACCGAGACGTTGCGCAGCGTGCCCTGCACATTGAAGTGCGGCTGTCCCTCGCGGCGCGTCAGCAGGTTGGGCCGGTCGCGGTTCCAGTTCACGTCCAGGTTGTCGAGATGGCCCGACGGCTGCAGCGCGCGCAACTGGCGCGACAAAGCCGTGTCGAGCGGCAGCGAGGTGGCCAGCGAGCGCACCGTGTTGAGGTCGAAGGTGGGCGCCTTGAGCGTGAACTTGCGCAACTGGCCCTTGTTGTCGGTGGCCCACCCCACCACTACCTTGCGCATGCCCTCGCGCCAGGCACTCTCGGCCGCGGGCGCGTCGGACGCCACGCCGGCGGGAGCCGAAGCCGGCACGGCAGCGGACGCGGAAGCGGAAGCGGGCACGTCGGCGCGCGCGGGCGGCACGGCCGGGCCCTCGGCCGGCTCTGGCTGCCACAGCAGGGTGTCGATGGTCAGCAGGTGGTCGTGGTCGCGCCCGGTGCGGTGCATGACGAAGGCCTGCGCGCTGGCGAGCTTGAGCGGCTCGGGCGCGCCGGCCAGTTGCAGGTCCACGCCGCTGGCGCGTAGCCGGGCCTGGCTGCGGCTGATCTGGCCGCCGCGGAATTCGATGGTGCCGTCGGTGCTGAAGGTGCCGCGCGCCACGCGGTCGAAGATGGCCGTGTAGCGCTGCAGCACGGGCAGCTCCAGCCGGCCCAGGTCCCAGCTGGCCTGGCCGTGCCAGTTGTGCCAGTCGCCGGCGCGGCGCAGGTAGTCGTGGCGGAAGTCGGCCTGGATCACCAGCGGGCGCGGCGCCAGCGTGGCGGATTGCGCTTCCAGCTTGACGAGGTGGCGCGAGCCGAGCCGCCGCGCGCTGAACTGGATGTTGCCCACGTCGAGCTGCGGCAGCTTGTCCTTGTCGTCGAGCCAGCGCAGCTTGCCGTCGCTGAGCTCGACCTTGCCCTGCGCCAGCAGCCAGTCGAACAGGCGGTTGTCCTGCGGCTGCGCGCCGGTGGTGTCGACCGCCATGCCGGCCACCTCGAGCTTGCCGTCGGGGGTGCGGTGCACCAGCACGTCGGTCTGGCTGGCCGAGATCTGCTGGAACAGCAGGTCCATGCCGAACAGGGAGCGCCAGGAGAGCTTGCCGTCGAGCGTGCCGGCGGCCAGCAGCACGCGCTGCTCGCCGTCGAGCGCCTTGACGTTGCGGGCATGGAAGGCTGGGTGCCAGCCGTCCCAGTAGGTGTCGAGCTGGCCGATGCTGAAGCTGGCGGACAGCGCGATCGAGCCGCGCTGCTCCAGCCAGGTGCGCGCCGCCGAGGCCTGTGGCCACAGCACGAAGCGGATCAGCAGCCCGCCCAGCAGTGCGATCACCAGCAGCGCGATCGCCAGGCGCGCCAGCGCGCGGCCCAGTCCGCGCCACGCGGGATGGCGCAGCACCGCGCGCGCGGCGCGCCCGAGCGCGCGCGCCAGCGCCAGCGCGCGGCGCGGGGCCTGCTGCAAAAAGGTGGGGCCGGCGGTCCCGTCCTGGCCCGGCGCGGCTGCCGCGGCGGCCGTGGCGGCAGCCGGCGGGCCGGGTTCTGCGGGAGGGGTGGCGCGGCTGGACATGCGCAGATTATCCGACAATACTAGGCGCTCTCCAATTCGGTGCCTGACAGGCCGTGCACGATGCGCGCGCCGGCCCGGGGCCGGCTCACGCGCTTCCCTCATGCGCTTCCAAGTAACAGGAATGACTTCCACTGATCCGACGAGTTCCACGGCAGGTTCCACGGCAGCAAGCGCCACCGCCACCGCCGCGGCCGGCTCGGGTGGCGAACATGCGCCCGGCAACACTTCCGGGGCCGCCAGGCAAGCCGTGGCCGACATGGCCACGGGGCCTTACGCCGTCGTGGCCGCCGCCGGGCTCGTGCCGGTCGATTGCGCCGGCACGGCATTGTACTCGCCCGCCTATTCGCATTACACCCGCCGTATGGTGCAGGCCCGTCCCGCCCTGGCGGAAATCGTCGCGGCCGCGAGCGCGCGGCCGCTCACGCGCGAGTGGATGGCGGCCCGGCTGCAGGCGCTGCACGAACCGTCGGCCGACGCCGAGGACGCCGCCAAGCGCGCGCTGCGCCGGCTGCGCGCCGAGGTGATGTGCGTGGTGATCGAGCGCGACCTGCGCGGGCTGTCGGCCCTGGGCGAGGTCACCGGCGCCATGACCGACCTGGCCGAGCTCGGCATCCAGTACGGCATGTCGGTGCTGCAGGCGGACATGGAGCCGGTCTATGGCCGCCCGGTCGGCGAGTCCAGCGGCGAGGTGCAGGAGCTGGTGGTGGTCGGCATGGGCAAGCTGGGCGGGCGCGAGCTCAATGTGTCCTCCGACATCGACCTGATCTTCCTCTACGACGAAGACGGCGACACGCGCGGCGGCCAGCGCAGCCTGTCCAACCATGAATACTTCATCCGCCTGGGCCGCCGCCTGATCAACCTGCTGGCCGAAGTCACCGCCGACGGCTATGTGTTCCGCGTCGACATGCGCCTGCGCCCCAACGGCGACGCCGGCCCGCTGGCATGCAGCTTCGGCATGCTGGAGCAATACCTGGTGGTGCAGGGGCGCGAATGGGAGCGCTATGCGTGGATCAAGGGCCGGGTGGTGTCGGCGCAGGACACGCCGCACGCGCGGCGCGCCGCGGCGCAGCTCGCCAGTCTCACCGGCCCCTTCGTGTTCCGCCGCTACCTGGACTACGGCGTGATCGCCGCGATCCGCTCGCTGCACGCGCAGATCCGCGCCGAGGCGGCCAAGCGCAGCGGCGGCCTGGCGGGCGGCGGGGGCGGGCAGCGCGTCAACCAGCGCGCCTTCGACATCAAGCTGGGCCGCGGCGGCATCCGCGAGATCGAGTTCATGGCCCAGGTGTTCCAGCTCATCCGCGGCGGCCAGGACACCGCGCTGCGCGTGCGGCCCACGCTGGAAGTGCTGGCGGTGGCGGTGGAGCACGGCCTGCTGCCGGCCGGCCAGGCCCAGCAGCTGGCCGATGCCTACCGCTTCCTGCGCCAGCTCGAGCACCGCCTGCAATACCGCGACGATGCCCAGACCCATCACCTGCCCACCGCCGCCGAGGAGCAGCAGGCGGTGGCCGCCATGATGGGCTGCGACGGCTGGCCGGCCCTGATGGCGCGGCTGTCCTCGCTGCAGGAGCCGGTGGCGCAGCAGTTCGAGGCCACCTTCTCCGACCCCGACCAGGTCAACGAGCCGTGCGAGGCGCTGTGGCCCGCGCTGATCCAGGACGAACAGGACGAGCCGCCGTGCGAGCGCCTGGCCAAGGCCGGCTTCACCGATTGCACCGGGCTGCTGGACCGCCTGCGCGCGACCGGCTCGTCGCTGCGCTACCGGGCGCTGTCCGAGCAGAGCCGGGTGCGCTTCGACCTGCTGGTCAACCGCGCGCTCGACCTGGCCGCGCGCCAGGGCGATGCCGACAGCACCATCGCGCGCTTCGTCGATTTCCTCGAGGCCATCAGCCGGCGCGCGTCCTATCTGTCGCTGCTGTCCGAGTACCCGCAGGCGATGGCGCGCGTGGCCGACACGCTGCACGCGTCGAGCTGGGCCGCCGCCTACCTGACGCGCCACCCGCAACTGCTCGACGAACTGCTCGACAGCGACGCGCTGGCCGGCGCGCCGGACTGGCACGGCTTCCGCGCCCGCCTGGCCGCGCGGCTCGACGCCGCCCACGGCCAGGTCGAGGCGCAGATGGACATCCTGCGCCGCGAGCACCATGCCGAGACCTTCCGCATCTTGCTGCAGGACCTGCAAGGCATGCTGACCGTGGAGCAGGTGGCCGACCGCCTGTCCGACCTGGCCGACGCCATGCTGGCCGTCACGCTGCAGGCGGTGTGGCGCCAGCTCGCCACGCGCCACCGCGAGCAGCCGCGCTTCGCCGTGATCGCCTACGGCAAGCTGGGCGGCAAGGAGCTCGGCTATGCCTCCGACCTCGACATCATCTTCCTCTACGAGGACGAGCACGAGCGCGCGCCCGACATCTACGCGGCCTACGCGCGCCGGCTGATCACCTGGCTGACCAGCCACACCGCGGCCGGCACGCTGTTCGACGTGGACACGCGGCTGCGCCCGAACGGCGAGGCGGGCCTGATGGTGACCAGCTTCGAGGGCTTTCGCCGCTATCAGCAGCGCGAGGGCGACAACACGGCGTGGGTGTGGGAACACCAGGCGCTCACGCGCGCGCGCTTCTGCGCGGGGGACCCGGAGATCGGCGCGCATTTCGAGCGCCTGCGCGGCGAAGTCCTGCGCGAGCCGCGCGACGCCGCCACGCTGGCCGGCGAGATCACCGCCATGCGGCGCAAGGTGGCCGACGGCCATCCGAACGCCGGCGGGCTGTTCGATCTCAAGCATGACCGCGGCGGCATGGTCGACATCGAGTTCACCGTGCAATACCTGGTGCTGCTGCATAGCCACCACCACCCCGAGCTGACCCGCAACGCCGGCAATATCGCGCTGCTGCGCACCGCCGCGGAGCTGGGCCTGATCGACGCCACGCTGGCGCGCGAGGTGGGCGACGCCTACCGCGTCTTCCGCGCCCGCCAGCACCAGCTGCGGCTCGACGGCCACGACCAGGCGCGCGTGCCCGCGGACTCGGTGGCCGCGGAAGTGGCGCAGGTGCGGGCGCTGTGGCAGGCCGTGTTCGGCGAGCCGGCGGGCGCGGGCGGCAATTGACGCAGCTTCCCGCCGGCGCGGCGCCGCCACGGCCCGCCATGCCGGCCATGCCCGGCATAGTGGCCGCGCTCGCCGCCACGGCCGCGCTCGGCGCGGCCTTCACCTTTGTTCCCTGGCTGCACGCCCACGGGCTCTACCTGCGCGACGCGGTGCTGGGGCACGGCGCCGCCGGCCAGTGGTGGCGCTTGTTCACCGCGATGTGGGTGCACCTGGGCTGGCGCCACTGGCTGGCCGACCTGCTGGCGGCCGCGGGCCTGCTGCTGCTGGTGGGGCGCGAGGCGCGTGGCGGCGCCATGTTCGCCGTGCTGCTGGCCTGCGGCGTGGCGGTGCAACTGGCGTTGTGCCGGGTGCCGGCGGTGGGCTGGTACGGCGGGCTGTCCGGCGCGTTGCACGGGCTCGCGCTGTGGGGCGGGCTGCGCCTGCTGCGCGGCGACGGCTGGTCGCGCGGCATCGGCGTGCTGCTGTGCCTGGGCGTGCTGGTGAAGACCTGGCTGGAACAGTCCTGGCTGGCGCCGGTGGTGTTCGACGCGCAATGGGGTTTCGGCGTGGTGCGCATCTCGCACGCGGCCGGCGCGGTGGCCGGCCTGGCGCTGTGGCTGCTGCAGGAGTGGTGGGAGCGCCGGCGCGGCCCGGCGCCCGGCGGGTGAGTGCATGAGCGCGCAGGCGCCGCCGCCCCCGCGGCGCCGGCCATCGGGCCGTTAGCGTGGCGCGGCCTTCCGGCGCCGCCGCGCGCCCAGGCCGAGCAGCAGGCCAAGTCCGCACAGCGCGAACGAGAGCGGCCATGCGAGCGCGCCGCCGCCACCGCCGCCGCCATCCGACGGCGTGCCCGGCGTGGCGGCCGGCGCCTGCGTGGCGGCGATCACGGCGGCGTTGGCGTCGAGCAGGCCCGCGCCGCAACTGCCCACGTTGGCGGCCTGCGTGCAATAGGTGTTGGCCGGATGCGGCCGCGCCGAGCTCTTCAGCGCGGCCAGCACCTGGGCCGGCGTCAGGGCCGGGTTGACCGCGAGCATCAGCGCGGCCACGCCCGACACCAGCGGCGCGGCAAAGCTGGTGCCCTGCGAGTTGATCACGTTGTAGTTGCCCAGCGTGGTGGTGCCGTCGTTGGACAGCGTGCGGATATACGACTGCGCGGTGGTGCAGGAGATGGCGCCGGTGCCGGGATCGGTGACCACCCTGGAGTTGCCGCAGCCGCCGCCCGGCGCGCTCAGCGAAACCTGCGGCCCCACGTTGGCGTAGCTGGCGTTCTCGCCGCTGTTGACGTGCGCGGTGACGGCCACCACGCCGGTGCAGTCCGCCGGCGCCTCGACCGCGCCGGCGCTGTTGCCGGTGGCCGCGACCACCACCGCGCCGGCGGCGGCGAGGTCGTTGACGGCCTGCTGCTCGATGGTGGAGCAGGTGCCGCCGCCCAGGCTCACATTGATGACGCGGGCCGGGGTGGGGTTGGCCGGGATGTTCGGCACCGCCAGGCCGCCGGCCCAGCGCATGCCGTCGACCGTGTCGGACAGCAGCGCGCCGCAGCGGCCCGAGACGCGCACCGGCTGGATGCGCGCGTTCCAGTCCACCCCGGCGATGTTCTGCCCGTTGTTGGTGATCGCGCCCAGCGTGCCCGCCACGCGCGTGCCGTGCCAGCTGTTGTTGGTGGCGGTGGTGGCCGGCGCCGAGCCGGCGCAGGTGTAGCCGACCGGCACGCCGTCGCCGGCATCGGTGGCGTCGGCGTCGCGGCCGTCGCTGTCGTTGGCGGTGCCCGGGTCGGTGATGAAGTCGTAGCCCGGGACGATGCGGGCCGCCAGGTCCGGATGCGGCAGGTAGCCGGTGTCGACCACCGCGATCACCAGGCTGCTGCTGCCGCGGGTGCGGTCCCAGGCGGGCGGCAGGTTGACCCCGCCCACCACCGCGGCGGGCGTGTTCAGGTAGACCTGGTTGAGGGCGAATTCGGGGTCGTTGGGGCTGGTGTCGTGGAGCTGCAGCCAGCGGTCCGGCACCACCTCGGCGATGCGCGGGTCCTGGCGCAGGCGCGCCGCCGTGGCCTCGGGGTCGGCGGCAGCGGCGCCGCCCACGCTCAGCAACTGCAGGTTGCCGCCCATCTGGCGCTTGACCGAGAGCGCCACGCCGGTGCTCTGGCTCACGCTCAGCATGCGCTCGGACTGCGCGCCGGCGGCCGCATTGTCCTTGGCGCCCGCGCTGTCGCGCCAGCGCACGATGAAGTTGCCGCTATAGCGCGGCGCGGGCCGCGCGGCCGGGTCCGGCGCCGCGCCGGCGGCGGCCGGCAGGCCCAGCCAGAGGCCGGCGCCCAGCGCCAGCAGCGCCGGCAGCGCGGCGGCGCGCCGCGCCAGGGCCACGATCCTGCGATTTCGATCCTGCCACGGTTGCTGCATGTCTGCCTCCTCCCGTTTGGTCCGCGTCGGACCGACCGCGGCGGAGCACCCCTGGGACGCTCCGGCATTGCCTGTGCGCGGATGCGCCGGAAACCTCGGTTACTGCGACCAGCTTTTCAAGGTACTTCAACGCCCCAGCGGGGACATTCGACTACAGCAAACTGACGGCGGCGCGACAGAAATCCGCGCCAGGCGCTTCAGCCCGGCTGCATGTCGCGGCCGGTGGGCTGGGTGCGGTTGGGCTTGAGTACGCGGTCCGGCTCGGCGGTCTCGATGCGCGGCGCCGCGCGCAGCGTGGCCACGGCCTGGTCGAGCGTGGCGTCGGCCGAGGCGGAGATCGCGGTGACCAGCCACACGCCGCCCGACATGGGCCGCTTGACCACGAAGCGGATCGGGCCGGCGATCGACTCCACCAGGCGCCCGGCATCTTCCGAGGCGGTCACCGGCGGCGCGGTGAAGCGCACCATGATGTCGCCGACGGCGCGGTCGGCATTGAGGCTGCTGGCCGGCGCGGACGGGCGCTGGGCCTGGCAGGCGCTCAGCGTGGCCAGCGCCAGCAGGGCCAGCACGCCGCAGGCGGCGGTCAGGCGCAGCGGGCGGGCCAGCTTGCGGGAGGGCGGCTGCGTGCCGATGGACATGGGAGACTCCTGATTGGTTACTGGGCCGGGGACGGCGCCGTCAACTGGCGGCGCGGCGCGACCGGCGCGTTTCGCGGGCCGGGACGGCGCCGCTGCGCGCGCCTTGCGCGAGCATTTCCTCGGCGTGCTGCATGGTGGTGGCGGTCACGGTGGTGCCGCCGAGCATGCGCGCGGTCTCGACCACGCGGCCGGCGGCGTCGAGCGCGCGGATGCGCGAGCGGGTGACCGAGCCTTCCTGGCCGCGCGCGCTGGTTTCCTTGCTGACCAGCAGGTGCGCGCCGGCCTGCGCGGCCACCTGCGGCAGGTGGGTCACGCACAGTACCTGGCGCGCGCGGCCCAGCTCCTGCAGGCGGCGGCCGACCACCTCGGCCACCGCGCCGCCGATGCCGGTATCGACTTCGTCGAAGATCAGGGTCGGCGTGGGCGCGGCTTCGCTGGTGATGACGGAGATCGCCAGGCTGATGCGCGCCAGCTCGCCGCCGGAGGCCACCTTGGCCAGCGGGCGGGCGGTGACGCCGGCATGCCCCGCGACCAGGAACTCGACCTGCTCCAGGCCGTGGCTCTGGCCTTCCTCGAGCGGGTGCAGGGCCACCGCGAAACTGCCGCCGGCCATCGACAGGCCCTGCATGGCCTCGGTCACGCCGGCGGAGAGTTTTTCGGCCGCCACCTTGCGCGCCGCGCCGAGGTGCTGGGCGATGGTCAGGTAGGCGGCGCGCGCGGCGGCCTCGCGCGCCATCGCCTTGTTCAGGTCCTGGGCGGACTGCAGGTCGTCGAGCTGCTGGCGGCGCGCCAGCAGCTCGTCCGGCAGTTGTTCGGGCGGCAGCCGGTACTTGCGCGCGGTGGTGTGCAGCGCCTGCATGCGCGCCTCCACCACCTGCAGCCGCTCGGGGTCGAGGTCGAGCCGGTCGACGTAGCGGTTGAGCGAGTGGGCGGCTTCCTCGACCTGCACCTGGGCCGGGTCGAGCGCGGCCAGCACGTCGCCCAGGGCCGGGTCGACGTCGGCGAGCTGGCGCAGGCGCTGCACCACGCTGTTGAGCGTGGACAGCACCGAGCCGTCGGCTTCGGAGAGCGCTTCGAGCGCGGCGCGGCTGCCTTCGATCAGGCCGGCGGCGTGCGACAGGCGGTTGTATTCGGCCTGGATGTCTTCCCATTCGCCGGGCTGCGGCGCGAGCTTTTCCAGCTCGCCGACCTGCCATTCGAGGCGCTCGCGCTCCAGCGCCATCTCGCGCGAGCGGTGTTCCACCGTTTCGCGCTGGCGCACGCAGGCGCGCCACGAGCGCCAGGCTTCGGCCACGGCGCCGGCCTGCGCCGTGAGGCCGGCGTGGGCGTCCAGCAGCAGGCGCTGGGCGTCCGGGCGCAGCAGCAGCTGGTGGGCATGCTGGCCGTGGATGTCGACCAGGCGGTCGCCGATCTCGCGCAACTGGCCCAGCGTGGCGGCCGCGCCGTTGATGAAGGCCTTGCTGCGGCCGCCGGCGTCGACCGTGCGGCGCAGCAGCACCGTGCCTTCGTCGCCGGTGAGGTCGTGCTCGGCCAGCCAGGCGTCCAGCCCGGCCGGCGTGGCGAAGGTGGCGCCGATGCTGGCGCGGGCCGCGCCTTCGCGCACCACGCCGGCGTCGGCGCGCTCGCCCAGCACCAGGGCCAGCGCGTCGATCAGGATCGACTTGCCGGCGCCGGTCTCGCCGGTGAAGACGGTAAAGCCCGGGGAGAAGTCGAGGTCGAGGGTATCGACGATGACGAAATCGCGGATGGACAGGCTGCGCAGCATCGTGGGCGACGGGTCAGGGTCTGGGTTGGGTCGTTCGGGATCGTTCAGGGCTGGCTCGGGGCCGGATCGGTTGCGGCCGGCCCGGTCAGAGCCGGTTGTCTTCGCTCGGGTACTCGTGCCAGTGCAGCTTCTTGCGCAGCGTGGCGTAATAGTTGTAGCCGAGCGGGTGCAGCAGGTTGACGGTCTTGGCCGAGCGCCGCACCACGATGCGGTCGCCGGGCAGCAGCGAGGTCAGCGACTGCATGTCGAAGTTGACGCTGGCGTCGCGCGCGGTGGCCACCTCGATCGACACCTCGGCGTCGTGCGGCAGCACGATCGGGCGGTTCGACAGCGCGTGCGGGGCGATCGGCACCAGCACCAGGCCGGACAGCGTGGGATGCAGGATCGGGCCGCCGGCCGACAGCGCGTAGGCCGTGGAGCCGGTCGGGGTGGACACGATCAGGCCGTCCGAACGCTGGTTGTACATGAAGTAGCCGTCCACCGAGACCGCCAGCTCCACCATGCCGGAGATGCCGGAGCGGTTGACCACCACGTCGTTGAAGGCCAGCGCGGAGAAGATCACGCCGTCGTCGCGCACCACCTGCGACTCCAGCAGCATGCGGGTCTCGGATTCGTAGCGCCCCGACAGCATGTCGGGCAGCACCGACTGCACGTTTTCCAGCGGGATGTCGGTCATGAAGCCGAGCCGCCCGTGGTTGACGCCGATCAGCGGCACCGGGAAGCCGGCCAGCTGGCGCGCCAGGCCCAGCAGGGTGCCGTCGCCGCCCAGCACCACCGCGACGTCGGCGTGCTTGCCGATCTCGCCGGGGGGCAGGGCGGGGTAGTCGGTCAGCCCGGTGGCCAGGGCGGTCTCGCGCTCGAACACCACATCCTGGCCGTTCTTCAGGATGCAGGCGGCCAGCTCTTCCAGCGGGCCTTCGATGCCGGCGGTGGCGTACCTGCCGATCAGGGCGACGGTGCGAAAGGGGGCGCGCGCGGCGGCGGGCTTGGGGAGCGATGACATGCCCGGATTAGACCATACCGCCGTGACCATTGTCAGCACGCCGGCGCGCGCCGGCGTGCGCCGGCCGCCCGAACCGGGAAAACTTGCGTAAAATCGGGTGCATCATGGATGAACGTGCCAAAACGCTTCTCAAAACGCTGATCGAGCGCTATATCGCCGAGGGGCAGCCCGTCGGCTCGCGCACCCTGTCGAAGTACTCGGGACTCGACCTGTCCCCGGCCACCATCCGCAATGTGATGTCGGACCTGGAGGAAATGGGCTTCATCACCAGCCCGCATACCTCCGCCGGGCGCATTCCCACCCCGCGCGGCTACCGGCTGTTCGTCGACACCATGCTGACCGCCCAGCCGCTGGACGGCGCGCTCAACCTGGCCGAGCTGACCGGCAAGATCCAGGGCCAGCTGCACGGCCAGCAGCTCGGGCCGCAGCGGATGATCACCGCGGCGGCGCACACCTTGTCCAACCTGTCGCATTTCGCCGGCGTGGTGATGACCCCGCGGCGCGCGCAGGCGTTCCGCCAGGTCGAGTTCATGCGGCTGTCGGACAAGCGCATCCTGCTGATCATCGTCACGCCGGAAGGCGACGTGCAGAACCGCATCATCCAGACCGAGCTGCCGTACAGCCCGTCGCAGCTGGTCGAGGCCGCCAATTTCATCAACTCGCACTATGCCGGCATGAGTTTCGACAACGTGCGCGACCACCTGCGCGGCGAGCTGCAGGCGCTGCGCATGGACATGTCGCAACTGATGCAGGCGGCGGTGGAAGCGGGCAGCAGCGCCATGGCCGAGGAGGAGGACAACCATGTCTTCATCTCCGGCGAGCGCAAGCTGCTCGAGGTGGAGGACCTGTCCTCCAGCATGGAAAAGCTGCGCCGCCTGTTCGACGTGTTCGAGCACAAGACCGGCCTGCTCAAGCTGCTCGACGTCTCCAGCCATGCGCAGGGCGTGCAGATCTTCATCGGCGGCGAGAGCAAGCTGGTGCCGCTCGAAGACATGGCGGTCATCACCGCGCCCTACGAGGTCGACGGCCAGATCGTCGGCACGCTGGGGGTGATCGGGCCGACCCGCATGGCCTACGAACGGGTGATCCCGATCGTCGACATCACGGCGCGGCTGCTGTCCAGCGCGCTGAGCCAGAACTAGTGCGGGGCCAGGCGGGTCTCACGGACTGCCTGTTCCGTTCCGCCTGTCAGTTCGGCGAGACCCGGCGGCCGCGCGCGTTCGCCGCGGCCTGCCCCGCCACACCGGAAACACCATGAAGACTACTCCCGAACCGGCCTACCAGCATGGCCAGGCGCCGCGCACGGCGATCCTGCTCATCAACCTCGGCACCCCCGATGCGCCGACCCCGAAGGCCGTCGGCAGCTACCTCAGGCAGTTCCTGTCCGATCCGCGCGTGGTGGAGATCCCGCGCGCGGCCTGGCTGCCCATCCTGTACGGCCTGATCCTGCCGCTGCGCTCGCGCGCCTCGGCCATGAAATACGAATCGGTGTGGCTGCGCGAGGCGCACATGACCGGCTCGCCGCTGCTGGTCCACACCGAGCGCCAGGCCCACGCGCTGCAACTGCTGCTCAACCAGCACGGCCACGAAGTGACGGTGGCCTGCGCGATGCGCTATGGCAACCCGTCGATCGGCTCGGTGCTCGAAGCGCTGCGGCGCCAGGGCACCGAGCGCATCCTGCTGCTGCCGCTGTATCCGCAGTATTCCGGCACCACCACGGCGACCGCGTTCGACGAGGCATTCCGCGTGCTGGCGCAGTGGCGCAATCAGCCGGAGTTGCGGCTGGTCAAGCATTTTCACGACCATCCGGCTTATATTGCCGCCCTGCACCAGCAGGTGGGCGCATACTGGGCGCAGCACGGCACGCCGGATTTCGCGCGCGGCGACCGCCTGATCCTGTCGTTCCACGGGGTGCCGCGGCGCACGCTGGAACTGGGCGATCCCTACCATTGCGAATGCCTCAAGACCGGCCGCCTGCTGGGCGAGGCGCTCGGGCTGCAGGCCGGCCAGTACCAGGTCACCTTCCAGTCGCGCTTCGGGCGCGCGGAATGGCTGCAGCCCTACACCGCGCCGACGCTGCGGGAGCTGGGCAAGGTCGGCACGGGCCGGGTCGACGTATTCTGCCCCGGCTTCCCTGCCGACTGCCTGGAAACGCTCGAGGAAATCGGCATGGAGGGGCGCTCCGAATTCCAGGTGGCCGGTGGCAAGGTTTTCCACTACATTCCCTGCCTCAACGACGCCGAGCCCTGGATCGCCGGGCTGGCCGAGATCGCCCTGCAGCACCTGCAGGGCTGGCCGTTGCGGCTGCCGCACCCGCACGAGCTGGAGGCGCGCCGCAGCCAGGCACAGATGCGCGGCGCGGCGGCCTGAGGCGCGGCCCGTGTCGGGGAGACGACAGAGGAGATGACAGCATGAACGTATCTTTCGAGGCGGACGCCCGCCTGCGCATCGACAAATGGCTGTGGTGCGCGCGTTTCTTCAAGACGCGCTCGCTGGCGGCCGAGGCCGTGGAGCGCGGCAAGGTGCAGGTCAACGGCCAGCCGTGCAAGAACTCGCGCGAGGTCAAGCCCGGCGACACGGTGGCGCTTGAAGCGCACCAGCAGCGCTGGGAACTGGTGGTCAAGGGGATCGCCGGCGCGCGCGGTTCGGCGCCGGTGGCGCAGACGCTGTACGCGGAAACCGAGGCAAGCCAGGCGCGGCGGCGGGAAGATGCGGAAAACCGGCGGCTCAACGTGGAGCCGGCGTCGCGCCTGCAGGGCCGGCCGACCAAGCGCGACCGGCGCCTGCTCGACGGCATCGGGCGGTGAGGGGAGCGTCAGCGCGCGCGGCGCCGCGGCTCACCGGCCGGATCAGCGAACGAAGGGAATGATGTAATGCTTGAAGACCGCCTTGCCACTGCCGTACTCGGTGTCCCGCGGCGTGAAGGCGCCGGAGAGGCAGATAAAGATTGTCATCACCGATAATGCGGCGAGCAGGAAGACCGTCAGAACAGGCAGCTTGTGCATGGCTAACCTTTCGAGAGTGGCCCGACTATGGTGCATCTTCGACCCCGTTATTTTTGTCATTTTTGTACACTTTCATCTTAGAGGGTGCGCTGCAGCAAAGCAATATGGCCCCTATTTCGGGGTCCCCCTCTTTGTAACCATGTGTTTCACCGCACCGACGTGGTGCGCCCTTGAAAAAATGGATGCCTGCCACCAATTGCAGGCTACATTTGCCGATTGAACCACCCGTGGCCGGCGCCAGGCCGGCCGCGTCCTTGTATCAGAACGGATCGACATGGAAGAACAGAAGCAGACGCCATCCAACACGACGCCGCCCGCGGCCGCCGGCGAGGAGCTGAACAACGCGCCGGCCGCGCAGGCCGAGAACGCCGCCGCGGAGGACGTGACCGCCCAGTTGGCCGCGCTCGAAGCCAAGGCCAAGGAAAACTACGACCTGTTCCTGCGCGCGACCGCCGAAGGCGAGAACATCCGCCGCCGCGCCCAGGAGGATGTCGCCAAGGCGCACAAGTTCGCCATCGAGAGCTTTGCCGACTACCTCCTGCCGGTGATGGACAGCCTGCAGGCTGCGCTGGCCGACGGCTCGGGCGACATCGCCAAGCTGCGCGAAGGCGTCGAGCTGACCGCGCGCCAGCTCACCAGCGCCTTCGAGAAGGGCAAGATCGTCGAGCTGAACCCGGTCGGCGAGAAGTTCGACCCGCATCGCCACCAGGCCATCTCGATGGTGCCGGCGCCGCAGGAGCCCAATACCGTGGTGTCGGTGCTGCAGCGCGGCTACATGATCGCCGACCGCGTGCTGCGCCCGGCGCTGGTGACGGTGTCCGCGCCCAAGTAAGGCCGCAGTCCTTTTTTCGCTGTCCGCCTGT
Source organism: Cupriavidus sp. 30B13 (assembly GCF_049059565.2). NCBI lineage: Bacteria > Pseudomonadati > Pseudomonadota > Betaproteobacteria > Burkholderiales > Burkholderiaceae > Cupriavidus > Cupriavidus sp. 30B13. The sequence goes on from NZ_CP188223.1 coordinate 1,508,954, forward strand.
CCGGCTGGCACGAGCAACGCCCGGTGCCGCTCTGGCCCGGGCGTTTTTCATTGATGGAGAGACCGATGTCCACATCCCCCGACCCCGCCGCCGACGGCGCGGCCCCGCACCTCGATCACCGCGCCTTCGACGCGTTCGGCATGCGGGAAGTCAGCGGCGACGATATCGACGCCGCCATCGCCGATGCCGGCGACAAGCTGGTCTGCGTGTTCTTCTGGGGCGTGGACTGCTTCAACTGCGAGATGGCGAAAAAGGCCATGCTGGCCAATCCCGAGCCGGTGCGCGCGCTCGACCTGCACTGGCTGCACGCCAACGTCTACGCGCATCCCGAGCTGGGCAAGCGCTTCGGCCTGCACGGCATCCCGGTCTTCATGTTCTTCCACAAGGGCAAGAAGCTCGGGCGCGCCACCGGCTGGCACGGCCAGGGCCAGTTTGCCGCGGCGGTGGGCAATGCCCGCCTGAAGGCCGGCGGCAAGCCGCTGGCCGGCTGAGCGCAGCGCTCGCTCCCGCGCGCGGCGGGCCCCGCTAGCGCGACAGCGCGTAGCCGAGGCGGAACTGCCACGGCAGCTTGCGGTTGTAGTCCAGCAGGCTCTCGCCGTAGCCGACGAAATAACCCGCCATCAGGTAGCCGGCGGTGCCCGGGATCAGCCGGGCCAGCGGGTAGGTCACCGCCGCGTCGACGCTGCCGTAGTACTTCTGCGTGCCCTTGCGCAGGGTGGCGGCGAACTCCCACGAATCCGCCTTGCCATAGGCCAGCTTCAGGTCCATGTAGCCCCGGTAGCTGGCAATGTTGGTGTTGTCGTTTTTCTCCAGGTAGTAATACAGCTTGGGCGACACGCTCCAGTGCCAGTCGGTCAGGTCGCCTACATAGAAGGTCGGCCTGACGAAGACGGTGTTGATGCTGCGCGACCGGTCGCCGTCGAGGCCGTTGGATTCATGCTCCAGGCCCGCGGCGAGCGACAGCCGGCTGATGGCGCGGTTGTGCACGCCGGTATCCGACAGGTAGTAGAACAGGCTGGGCCGGTAGTTGGTGTCGCGGAACGGGTGCGAATCGGCGGCCAGGTCCCACAGCGAGAACTGCGTGTAGCCGAAGTACAGGTTGTCCAGCAGGCTGCGCGAAGCCGGGTCCTCGCCCTGGAAGACGCGGAACTTGAAGCTGAGCTGGAACTTGGCATTGGCGCCGCCATGCCCGCCGGCAATGAAGTACATCGGTTCGTTGAAGGTCAGCCGGCCCTGGTCGCGCAGGTCGGCCTGCACCGGCGCGGGCTCGGCCGCCGCCGCCGCCGATACCACTGGCACCACCGGGGTGGGGGCGGGGGCGTGGCTGTCGCCGGGGGCCGGTGTGGCGGTCGCTTGCGCCGCTGGCGCCGGTGCCGCGGCGGGTGCCGCATCTTCCTGGCCCGGCGTGCGGTTCAGCGTGACCAGTACCGGCGCGGCGTCGATATCCACGGGATCCAGCCGAACCAGTCCCCGCAGCGTGGGCGGCACGGTCGCGCTGTATTCGATGGTGCGGTGCTCGCCTTGGCGCAGCCGGACCGTGGCGGGGCCGGGCGTGGTGCGCTGCATGCTCAGGCGCACCGGCGCCTGCAGGTCCGCCGAGGCCACCACCTCGATGGCGTGCGGCACCAGGAAGGCACGGTTGGCCTTGTCCGCGCTGACCAGCAGCGTGAGGGTCAGCGGCCGGGTGCCGTCGACCACCTTGGGTGGCTGCAGCAGGGCGATGGCGGCGCGGCTCTGAAGCGGCCACGCTGCCAATACCGCGAGGGAAAGCAGGAGAGCGGGGGCGGCCGCTCCGGGGCGGCGCGGAACGGCGCCGGGGCCGGTCCGGGCTTTGAGCGTGCAAGGCTGCATAGGATTGGGCGGCGTGCCTTCCCCGGATCTGGGGCGGGGTGACGCACGCGCGGCAGGTTATTGCGACGCGGTAGAGCCTATCATGCCCTGCGAACGGGATTTGTGATGATTTGTACGCCGCGAGCGGGCCGGGGACGGTCCGGCGCGGTGCCGGCTACCGTGTGGCGCGGCGCCGGACCGAGGCAATGTATTGCTCGCCGTCGGGCGGCAAGCCGGTGCGCTGTGCTTGCCACAGCATCTCGCCCAGGCATTCCATGACCTGGTGATGCGCCTCGTGCGGCGAATCCAGGCGCTGGGCCAGGGCCTCGTAGGCGCGGCGGATGCCCGGCGGCTGGTCGATCGAGACCTGCTCGGCGATCGACAGGTGCATGGACAGGTGCAGGAACGGATTGGTCTGGCCGCCCTCGGGCGTGTAGTCCTGGCTCAGCGCGCCTTCGGTGTCGGTGAGCAGGCTCTGGTATTCGGGATGCTCGCCGATCCAGTCGACGGCAATGACTTCAAGCGGCGTGAGGACGCTGCCGGCGCGCTGCTTCTGCCAGGCTTCGCAGAAAAAACGGCGGACTTCTTCGCGGGAGGGATTGAACATGATGGCGCCATTGTAAACGAGCCCGGATTCCGCCGCAGGGCCCCGCGCAGCATAGAATGCGGCTTGCCCGGCGCCCGCCGGGCGCTCCCGCTCCGCATGTTCCCATGTCCGCTTCACACTCTTCTTCCGCCGGTGGCCAGCCGTCCGGCCGCGACCTTCGCGAGCAGCTCGCCGGGGTATTGCTGATCGCGCTGTCGGCCAGCGCCTTCGGCGCCATGGCGATCTTCGCGCGCTTTGCCTACGATGCCGGCGCCGACGTCTATGGCCTGCTGGCGGTGCGCTTCGTGCTGGCGGCGGGCGCGCTGGCGCTGGCCATGCGCGCGCGCGGCGTCGGCCTGCCGGGCTGGCGCAAGGTGCTGGCGCTCGCGGCCATGGGCGGGATCGGTTATGTCGGCCAGTCGTTCTGTTTTTTCACGGCGCTCAACCATGCCCAGGCCAGCCTGGTGGCGCTGCTGCTGTATCTCTATCCGCTGTTCGTGACGCTGCTCGCGGCGGTATTCCTCAAGGAGCGGCTGAGCACGGCGGCGGTGGTGGCGCTGGTGCTGTGCTCGCTCGGCGCGGGCCTGACGGTCGGCGGCGGCTCGGGTTCGGCGCTGGGGATCGCGCTCGGGCTGGCCTCGGCGGCGATCTACTCGGTGTACATCATCGTGGGCGCGCGCATCACGGCCGGGGTCGACCCGCTCGCCACCACCACCGTGGTGTGCGTGGCCGCGGCGCTGGTCTACGGCGGGGCCGGCATCGCGCGCGCGGCGGCGGGCGTGCCGCCGCAGTTTCCGCAGACCTTGCCGGGCTGGCTGGCGCTGCTGGCGATTGCCTTGCTGTCGACGGTGCTGGCCATCCTGACCTTCTTCGCCGGGCTGCAGCGCCTCGGCGCGGCGCGCGCGTCCATGCTCTCCACGCTCGAGCCGGTGGTCACGGTGGCGCTGGCGGCGCTGCTGCTGGGCGAGCAGGTCGGGCTGACCCAGGCGCTGGGCGGCGCGCTGATCCTGGCCGGGGTGCTGTGGCTGACGCGCAAGGGCACCGGCACCCGGCAGGCGGGGCAGAAGGTGCAACAGAATTGAATCCCTTGCTCAAATCGCTTGGTGGGAGCAAGCGCTGTCTTCGCTACAATCCGGCTCTCAACTCCCGTTCAGGAACCGACGCATGAAACCGATCGACCAGGCCGCCATCGCCCAACTGTTCACCGAAGCCCGCACCCACAACGTGTGGCAGGACCGCAAGGTGGACGATGCCACGCTTCACCAGATCTACGAAGCGATGAAGTTCGGCCCGACGGCAGCCAACGGCTCGCCGGCCCGCATCGTCTTCGTCAAGAGCGCCGCCGAGAAGGCCCGCCTGGTCGAATGCGTCTCGGCCGGCAACGCCGAGAAGACCCGTTCCGCGCCGGTGACCGCCATCATCGCGTTCGACAATGCCTTCCACGACCAGCTGCCCAAGCTGTTTCCGCATGCCGACGCCCGTTCGTGGTACGCAGGCCAGCCGGAAAAGATCGCGCGCGACGCGCTGATGAACGGTTCGCTGCAAGGCGGCTATTTCATCCTGGCGGCCCGCGCGCTGGGCCTGGATTGCGGCCCGATGGCCGGCTTCGACGCCGCCAAGGTGAACGCCGCCTTCTTCCCCGACGGCAAGTGGTCGGTCAACTTCCTGTGCAACCTGGGTTATGGCGAGGCGGACAAGCTGTTCCCGCGCAGCCCGCGCCTGTCGTTCGACGAGGCTTGCCGCATCGTCTGAGGGCGGCGCCTGGTCTTCGGCAAAAAAGGCCCCACGGGGCCCCACGGGGCCTTTTTGCATTCCACGCCGCCGCCCGGGCGGCGTCCGGATGCGGCTCAGATATTCGGCGCCTCGGTTTTCTCGCGGTATTCGCACAGCGGCTCGATCGCGCAATGCCAGCATTCTGGCTTGCGCGCCTTGCAGACGTAGCGCCCGTGCAGGATCAGCCAGTGGTGCGCGTCGTGCAGGAACTCGTGCGGCACCACCTTGAGCAGCTTGTGCTCCACTACCTGCACGTTCTTGCCCGGCGCCAGGCCGGTGCGGTTGGCCACGCGGAAGATATGCGTGTCGACGGCGATGGTGGCCTCGCCGAAGGCGGTGTTGAGCACCACGTTGGCGGTCTTGCGGCCCACGCCGGGCAGCGCTTCGAGCGCCGCGCGGTCGCGCGGCACCTGGCCGCCGTGCTGCTCGACCAGGATGCGGCAGGTCGCCATGACGTGCTTGGCCTTGGTCTTGTACAGGCCGATGGTCTTGATGTACCCGATCAGCCCTTCCTCGCCGAGGTCCAGTATCTGCTGCGGCGTGTGCGCGACCGGATAGAGCTTGCGGGTGGCCTTGTTCACGCCCACGTCGGTGGCCTGCGCCGACAGCAGCACGGCGATCAGCAGCTCGAACGGCGAGCTGTATTCCAGCTCGGTGGCGGGGGTCGGATTGACTTCGCGCAGTGTTTCGAACAGGGCGCGGCACTTGGCGGCGTTCATTCGTCCTTGTGGGCTGGGTTGGTGTCGGGTGCGGCGGTGCCGCCGGCCTGCGCCGGGGCGGCGAGGCCGGCCCTGGCGCGGCGGGCTTCGGCGGCGTCGATCTGGGCCTGCACGGCCGGCGGCACGTTTTCGGTATTGCGCGGCTTGACGGCCTGCTGCTTCAGGCGCGCGCGCTCGATGGCGGCCTGGATGATGGCCTTCTTGCGCGCCTGGGCCTGGCGCTCTTCCTCGCTCTGCGCGGCCTCGGCCTGCAGAGCTTCGAGCTTGGCGGCGGCCTTGGCGGCCAGGCGGGCGTCGTTTTCCCGCTGCTCGCGCACCAGGCGGGCGCGGCGCGCCAGGTAGCGCGCGTGGGCCTCGTCGGCCTGCGCCTGCGACCACGCGGCCCAGCCGGTGCGCCCGGCGTTCACGGGGATCATGGCAATGCAGTCGACCGGGCAGGGCGCCACGCACAGGTCGCAGCCGGTGCACCAGTCGGCCAGCACGGTATGCATCTGCTTGGGCGCGCCGACGATGGCGTCGACCGGGCAGGCCTGGATGCACAGCGTGCAGCCGATGCACAGGCTTTCGTCGATGCGGGCGACCGCGCGCGCCTGCTCCGCGCCGCGCTCCGGGTCCAGCGGCAGCACCGGCGCGCCGAGCAGCGCGGCCAGGCGGCGGATGCCCTCCGCGCCGCCGGGCGGGCAACGGTTGCAGTCCGCCTCGCCGGCGGCCATGGCTTCGGCGTACGGGCGGCAACCGTCGAAGCCGCATTTGGTGCACTGGGTTTGCGGCAGCAGGGCTTCGAGGCGGTCGGCGAGGGTTTGCGGGATGGCAGTCACAACGGCATTGGCGGGTTTGCGGGCACGGCGGGGCGCCGCTCTCTTGTCTGGCCGGCGGTCCGGCCCGCCGGAGCGGCTGCGCGGCAGGGATTATCCCCGATTTCGTTGCGACGCAGAAACGCGCGATGATGCGGCGCAGTGCCGGGGCGCTGGGCGCCGGTTGCCCTGTGCCATAATCCCGCGCAACGATTCTTCAGCCGTCGCATGCAAAACGAAACCAGAACGAAGCGGGACCCAGAGGGCACGCGCCGCCGCATTCTCGACGCGGCTACCGAGGAATTCGCCAAGGGCGGGCTGGCCGGCGCGCGCGTCGACCAGATCGCGCGCCGCGCCGAGACCAACGAGCGCATGCTGTATTACTACTACGGCAGCAAGGAGGGCCTGTTCCTCGCCGTGCTGGAGCGGCAGTACGCGGAATTCCGCGCCGCCGAGGAGCAGTTGCACATCGTCGACGAGGACCCGGTGGCCGCGGTCCGCACGCTGGCCCGCTTCGTCTGGGACTGGTATTACCGCAACCCGGAATTCATCCGCCTGGTCAACAGCGAGAACCTGCACGAGGCGCGCCACCTGAAGAAGTCCACGCACCTGCACCAGCTGGTCAACCCGGTGGTCAATGTGCTGGCCGACATCGTCAAGCGGGGCCAGCGCCAGGGTGTGTTCCGCGACAACGTGGACGTGCCGCAGCTCTACCTGACGATCTCGGCGCTCGGCTATTACGTGCTGTCCAACCGCTATACCATCAGCGCGGTGATCGGCCGCGACGTGGCCTCGCAGGACGAGCACGAGCGCTTTGCCGAGCTGCACACCGACATGCTGCTGTCCTACCTGGAAAAGCGCTGAGGCCAGCCGTGCCGCGCGCCGCACGAAAAAACGCCCGCGTCGTGTGAGCGCGGGCGTTTTGCCTTGTCGCCGCCGGCAGGCGGCGCGGCGTGCTCAGCGGTACTTCAGGATGAAGTCGCGCAGTTCGGGGTAGATCTCCTGGCGCCAGCGGCGGCCCGAGAAAATCCCGTAGTGGCCGCACTTGGCCGCCGTGATGTGCTGCTTGCGCGTCTTGGCGATGCCGGCGCACAGCTCGTGCGCGGCGGCGGTCTGGCCGGCGCCCGAGATGTCGTCCAGCTCGCCCTCGATGGTCAGCAGCGCGGTGCCCTTGATGTCCTGCGGGCGCACCGGCTCGCCGTCGATTTCCCAGGTGCCGTTGGCGAGGCGGAATTCCTGGAAGACTTCGCGGATGGTGTCCAGGTAGTACTCGGCCGCCATGTCGAGCACGGCGTTGTATTCGTCATAGAAGCGCACGTGGGCTTCCGCGTCGTCGGCATCGCCCTCGACCAGGTTCAGGTAGTAGTCATAGTGCGAGGACAGGTGGCGGTCCGGGTTCATCGCCACGAAGCCGGCGTGCTGCAGGAAGCCGGGGTAGACCTTGCGGCCGTGGCCCGGGTAGTTCGCCGGCACGGTGTAGATCACGTTGTTCTCGAACCACTCGTACGACTTGTTGGTCGCCAGCGAATTCACCGCGGTGGGGCTGCGGCGCGCGTCGATCGGGCCGCCCATCATGGTCATGGTCTTGGGCGTCTTCTCGCCGGCCGAGGCCAGCAGGGAAATCGCCGCCAGCACCGGCACGGTGGGCTGGCAGACCGAGATCACATGCAGGTTTTCCGCGCCGATATGGCGGATGAAGTCCTGGATGTAGTGGATGTAGTCGGACAGGTGGAACAGGCCCTGGTCGACCGGCACCATGCGCGCGTCGAGCCAGTCCGTCACGTAGACCTTGTGGTCCTGCAGCAGGGTGCGCACGGTGTCGCGCAGCAGCGTGGCGTGGTGGCCCGAGAGCGGGGCGCACACCAGCACCACCGGCTCGTCCTTGAGCATCTTGATGGTTTCGGGATCGTCGGCATAGCGCTTGAAGCGCACCAGCTTGCAGAACGGCTTCTCGACGATGGTCTGCTCGACGATCGGGATCTCGCGCCCGTTGGAGCGCACTGACTTGATGTCGAACGACGGCTTCTCGTATTCCTTGCCGAGCCGGTACAGCAGCTCGTAGCCGGCGGCCAGGCGGGTAGCGCCGGGCACCAGGGAAAGCGGACTGAGGGGATTGGTGAAGGTCTTGGCCGTGGCCTGCGCCCACGCGGTCAGCGGGTGCAGCATCGAGCGCTGGAACTCATGCAGCTGGTAAAGCATGACGGATACCTATCAGGCTGGGGGCGAAGCGGGAATTCAACGCCGTGACATTATAAATGTGACGAAAAAACACTATTTACACTGCTAACGCTGCCGATTATGCGCGTTTGCGAACGATCGTGCGATGCAGCATATACCCTAAGGTACGCCCGCCCGGGAAAAAGACAATAGGACAAAGGCCGTACCGCTTATTACAGATCGGAAAAGATCGTAAAAAATTGAGTCTGGGCGCAAAAAAGGCGACCGAAGTCGCCTTTTCGTTGCTTTTGCCGCAATTTATTACAGTACCGCTGCAATCGCGTTGACCACCGCATCGATGTTGCGGCTATTCAATGCCGCCACGCAGATGCGGCCGGTGCCGACCGCGTAGATGCCGTGCTCGGTGCGCAGCAGGTCCACCTGGGCCGAGGTCAGGCCCGAATACGAGAACATGCCGCGCTGGGCCTTGACGAAGGAGAAGTCGCCCGGCACGCCCTTGGCGGCCAGCTTGTCCACCAGCGCATGGCGCATCAGCTTGATGCGGTCGCGCATCTCGCCCAGCTCCTGCTCCCACATGGCGCGCAGCTCGGGGCTGTTCAGCACGGTGGCGACCACGGTGCCGCCGTGCGTGGGCGGGTTGGAATAGTTGGTGCGGATGACGCGCTTGACCTGCGACATCACGCGCTGCGCTTCTTCCTTGCCGGTGGTCACGATGGACAGCGCGCCCACGCGCTCGCCGTACAGCGAGAAGCTCTTCGAGAACGAGCTGGAGACGAAGAACGGCAGGCCCGACTCGGCGAACAGGCGCACGGCGGCGCCGTCCGGCTCGATGCCCTCGGCGAAGCCCTGGTAGGCCATGTCGAGGAACGGGATCAGGTTGCGGTCCTTGATCAGGCCCACCACCTGCTGCCATTGCTCGGCCGACAGGTCGACGCCGGTCGGGTTGTGGCAGCACGCGTGCAGCACCACGATGGTGTTGGCCGGATAGGACTTGAGCGACTCGACCATGCCGGCGAAATTCAGGCCGTGGCTGGGCGCGTCGTAGTAGGCATAGTTGACCACGGGGAAACCGGCCGCCTCGAACAGGGCGCGGTGGTTTTCCCAGCTCGGGTCGCTGATGGCGACCTTGGCGTCGGGGTACAGGCGCTTGAGGAAGTCGGCGCCGATCTTCAGCGCGCCGGTGCCGCCCAGTGCCTGGGCCGTCACCACGCGGCCTTCGGTGATGAGCGGCGATTCCTTGCCGAACAGCAGCGTCTGCACGGCCTGGTCGTAGGCGGCGATGCCCTCGATGGGCAGGTAGCCGCGCGGCGTGGCGGTGGTCAGGCGGGCCTTTTCGGCCTCTTGCACGGCGCGCAGCAGAGGGATTTTCCCTTCGTCGGTGAAGTACACGCCGACACCGAGATTGACCTTGGTGGCACGGGTATCGGCATTGAAGGCTTCATTCAGGCCCAGGATCGGGTCGCGCGGGGCCATCTCGACGGCAGAAAACAAACTCATTTGGGATCTCGTGGTCAGCTATGTAACAAAACGGGAGGGCGTAGAATGCTCCGGACTGCGCTGGAGAGTGCGGCGGCCCCCATCTTGATACCTGGCCGCCAACCCCAAGATTCTAGCGTATCCGCCCGTTTTCCTGAGGTTTTCCCTTACCAGCCTATGTCGAATCTTGTTGAAGTCGCGCCCGCGCTGGACGAAGAGAAGTTCGCGACCTTTCCCGGCTCGCCGTTCCAGCTTTACCAGCCTTATCCGGCCGCGGGCGACCAGCCCGAGGCGATCCGCCAGCTGGTGGAGGGCGTGGAGGACGGACTTTCGTTCCAGACCCTGCTGGGCGTGACGGGCTCGGGCAAGACCTTCACCATGGCCAACGTGATCGCCCGGCTGGGGCGGCCGGCCATCGTGTTCGCGCCCAACAAGACGCTGGCGGCGCAGCTGTACTCGGAATTCCGCGAGTTCTTCCCGCGCAACGCGGTGGAGTACTTCGTCAGCTACTACGACTACTACCAGCCCGAAGCCTACGTGCCGCAGCGCGACCTGTTCATCGAGAAGGATTCCTCGATCAACGAGCACATCGAGCAGATGCGGCTGTCGGCCACCAAGAGCCTGCTGGAGCGGCGCGACACCATCATCGTGGCCACGGTCTCGGCCATCTACGGTATCGGCAATCCGTCCGAGTACCACAAGATGATCCTGACGCTGCGCGCGGGCGACAAGATCAGCCAGCGCGACGTGATCGCGCGGCTGATCGCCATGCAGTACACGCGCAACGAAACCGACTTCCAGCGCGGCACCTTCCGCGTGCGCGGCGACACGCTCGACATCTTCCCGGCCGAGCACGCCGAGCTGGCGGTGCGCGTCGACATGTTCGACGACGAGATCGACTCGCTGCAGTTCTTCGACCCGCTCACCGGGCGCGTGCGCCAGAAGATCCCGCGCTTCACGGTCTATCCGTCGAGCCACTACGTGACGCCGCGCGAGACCGTGCTGCGCGCCATCGAGGACATCAAGGTCGAGCTGCGCGAACGGCTGGACTTCTTCTACAAGGAGAACCGGCTGGTGGAGGCGCAGCGGCTCGAGCAGCGCTCCCGCTTCGACCTCGAAATGCTGTCCGAGCTGGGCTTCTGCAAGGGCATCGAGAACTACTCGCGGCACCTGTCGGGCGCCAGGCCGGGCGAGCCGCCGCCGACGCTGGTCGACTACCTGCCGCCGGACGCGCTGATGTTCCTGGACGAGTCGCACGTGCTGATCGGCCAGTTCAACGGCATGTACAACGGCGACAAGGCGCGCAAGACCACGCTGGTGGAATACGGCTTCCGCCTGCCGTCGGCGCTGGACAACCGCCCGCTCAAGTTCGAGGAATTCGAGCGCAAGATGCGCCAGGTGATGTTCGTCTCCGCCACACCGTCCAATTACGAGAACGAGCACGCGGGCCAGGTGGTGGAGCAGGTGGTGCGGCCGACCGGGCTGGTCGACCCGATCATCCACGTGCGCCCGGCCACCACGCAGGTGGACGACCTGCTGTCCGAGATCCATGCCAAGGTGGCGCTCGGCGAGCGCGTGCTGGTGACCACGCTGACCAAGCGCATGTCCGAGCAGCTTACCGAGTTCCTGACGGAAAACGGCGTCAAGGTGCGCTACCTGCATTCGGACATCGACACCGTGGAGCGGGTCGAGATCATCCGCGACCTGCGCCTGGGCACCTTCGACGTGCTGGTCGGCATCAACCTGCTGCGCGAGGGCCTGGACATCCCGGAAGTCTCGCTGGTGGCGATCCTCGATGCCGACAAGGAAGGCTTCCTGCGCGCCGAGCGCTCGCTGATCCAGACCATCGGCCGCGCGGCGCGCAACGTCAACGGCACCGCCATCCTGTATGCCGACCGCATGACCGACTCGATGAAGCGCGCGATCGGCGAGACCGAGCGCCGGCGCGCCCGGCAGATCGCCTTCAACGAGGCCAACGGCATCGTGCCGCGCGGCGTGGTCAAGCGCATCAAGGACATCATCGACGGCGTCTACGATCCGGGCGAGGTCAAGGCCGAGCTGCTGGCCGCCGAGGAGCGCGCCAGGTACGAGGACATGAGCGAGAAGCAGGTCTCTAAGGAGATCAAGCGCCTCGAGAAACTCATGTTCGAGCATGCCAAGAACCTCGAGTTCGAGAAGGCCGGCCAGGTGCGCGACCAGCTCGCCAAGCTCAAGCGCCAGGTGTTCGGCGCCAGCGGCGACGGCGAGCACCTGCCGCCCGCCGCGGCGGCTTCCTGAGCCAGCGGCGGGGCGGCTCGGGCGCTGCCGTTACCGTCTATAGTTGGAATCCCGGACGGTGGTCAAGAGGTGCGTCATGGTCAAGCTCGCGCTGTGGGTTCCGCTGCATGCGAAGCCCGGCAAGGAAAAGGAAGTCGAGGCATTCCTGCTCGGCGGACTGCCGCTGGTGCAGGAGGAGGGCGGCACCACGGCGTGGTTCGCGCTCAAGCTGGGGCCCTCCATGTACGGCATCTTCGACGCGTTCGAAGACGAGCAGGGGCGCCAGGCCCATCTCTCGGGCAAGGTCGCGGCGGCGCTGATGGCCAGGGCGCCGGACCTGTTCGCCAAGCCGCCTTCGATCGAGAAGATGGACGTGCTGGCGGCCAAGCTGCCCTGAAGCCCCGGCGGGCTAGTTCTTCGGCGGCAGCGTGCGCAGGCGCTTGTTGACTTCCAGCAGGGTTTCGCAGGCGTCGGCATCGGCCGCGCGGCGGGTGGCGATGTAGTCGGCGATGGCGCGCAGCGGTTCCTGCTGCGCCGCGCATGCCGTGGCGGCGGCCGGGATCGAGGCGGGCGCCGGGCAGGCCGTGCCGAGCTCTTCCTCCAGGCTGCGCTGGACCACGGCCAGCATGCTGGCGCAGCCTGCGTCGGCGGCAGCGTCGGCACGCGGCTCGGCGGCACACGCCAGGCTGGCGCACACCAGGACGCCGGAAACGAGTAGGGGGCTGAGGCGAAGGTTCACCGCCGGCATTATGCGGGGGAGGCGTCTTTGCGTCACCTTTTTTGACTCTGCGGCGCGTTGCCGTTGCCCGTTTGCCGCTCGTTTGCCGCTCGTTTGCCGCTCGTTTGCCGTTGCCGCCTGCTTTCGCTTTGCCCCCGTGGAATCCGCGTGCCGGCAGGCGGGCGGGGTCGCCTGCGGGGGCGGTAAAATCCGCCCGGCGCGCGTCGGGCGCGTCAATCGTGTGGATCGTCGAAGGGACTGCGTTCAGGATGCCGATGAAGAAATTTGCCATTCTCATGTGCTGCATGGGCAATATCTGCCGCTCGCCGACCGCCGAGGGCGTGCTGCGCGCCAGGTTGCTGGCCGCCGGCCTGGATGGGGTGGTCGAACTGGATTCGGCCGGCACCCACGGCTATCACGTCGGCCGCGCGCCCGACGCGCGCGCGCAGCGCCATGCGCTGGCGCGCGGCTACGATCTCTCGGCGCAGCGCGCGCGCCTGGCCACGGCGGCCGATTTCGCCCGTTTCGACCTGGTGCTCGCGATGGACCGCGACAACCTGGCGGCGCTGGGCGCGCTCTGCCCGCCGGGCAGCCGCGACAAGCTGCGCCTGTTGATGAGCTTCGCCACGCGCCACGACGCCGACGAGGTGCCTGACCCGTACTATGGCGAGGGCGACGGCTTCGAGCGCGTGCTCGACTACGTTGAGGACGCCTGCGACGGCGTGGTCGCCATGCTGCGCGCCAGGGGCCTGGATTCGGCCGGCTGACGCGCGTGCGCGGATTGCCGGGCATGCCCGGCATGCGCGCTGGCCGTTTTTCCAATTTTCACGAGGTTTCATGTTTCGTTCCCTGTTCCGCAAATGGCGCGAGTCGCGCAATGCCAGCCTGCAACTCGACGCGATCCTGGCCGCCGCGGACCCGGACGCGCCGCTGGCGGAGCGCAACGGCTGGCTGATCGAACTGGGCTACTGGATCCGGCGCGACGGCCTGCCCGGCGCCGAGGGCGCGCCGGCCGACGAGAACCGGAAGAGCCGGCGCGAGCATGTGCGGCTGCGCTACCTGCTGCAGGTGCTCGGGCGCAATCCGGAGATGGCCGCGCGCGTGGCGCGCACGGTGCGCTCGCTGGTGCGCGACAACGACCCGACCGGCTTGCTGTGCGACACCGGCGTGGCATCGCACCCGGGTTTCTGGGGCGAGGTGCTGGACCGCCTGCAGGCGCGTTTCCTGCCGCCGCCGCCCAACCAGGGCGACCTGGCCGGCCTGTTCGCGCTGCTGTTCATCGACGGCAACGACGCCGACTGGGTCGAGTCGCTCGATGCCGACCTGCTCGGGCGCCTGGCGGCGATGTTGCGGGTCGGCGAGGAACCGGCCGCCGGCGAGCCGGCAAGCGCCGCGCTGCCGGAGTGGGACCGCTTCGACCGCACGCTGGCCACCAGCCTCCAGGTGCTGGTCAGCCAGGTGCGCGCCACCGGGCTGAGCCAGGCGATCCGCTCGCGCCTCAAGGGCCGCGTGCAGGACACGCCGTTCTTCCGCCTCGACAGCGCCGTCGAGGCCCTGTGCGAGGACGACGCGGCCGGCGGCGAGGCCTTCGCGCACCGCCTGAACTATTTCCGCGCGCTGCTCGACGGCTGCCACCAGGCCGCGCAGCGCGTGTACGACGACCTCGAAGAGAATGGCGTTTCGGTCGAAGTGGTGTTCCAGATCGAGCGCATGAAGGTGCGGCTGGCCCGCATCGAGCTGCTGCTGGCCACCTGGGTCGAGCCGCAGCGCGCCGGGCGCCACGCCCACCTGATCGCCGCGCTGATCCGCTCCACGCAGGCGCGCCGCAGCATCGCTCACCTGGCCGGCTCCTCGTTCTCGCAGCTCGCGCGCAAGGTGGTCGAGCGTTCCGCCGAGACCGGCGAGCACTACATCACGCGCGACCGCCGCGAGTACCGCGAACTGATGCGCGCGGCGGCCGGCGGCGGCCTGATCACGGTCGCCACGGTCTATCTCAAGTTCCTGATCTACGGGCTGCACCTGGACAAGTTCATCGAGGGCCTGCTGGCCTCGCTCAACTATGCCGGCAGCTTCCTGGTGATCCATTTCGCGCATTTCACGCTGGCCACCAAGCAGCCGGCCATGACCGGCCCGGCGCTGGCGCACCGGCTCGATGCCGTGGGCAAGCCGGAGGGGCGCGAGGTGTTCGTGGACGACACCATCGCCATGATCCGCTCCAACGCCGCCGCCATCTTCGGCAACCTGGCCGTGGTGTTCCCGGTGGCGCTCGGCATCCAGTGGCTGGCCAGCCGCGTCCTCGGCGCCAACCTGATCACGCCGGCCAGGGCGATCGCCACCATCGAGTCGTTTTCCCTCCTCGGTCCCACGCCGGTGTACGCCATCTTCACCGGCGTGCTGCTGTGGCTGTCGAGCCTGGTGGCGGGCTGGGCGGACAACTGGTTCGCGCTGCACAAGGTGCACGACGTGATGGCCTACAACCGCCGCCTGCGCTATGTGCTGGGCGCGGCCGGCGCCATGCGCGTCGCGGATTTCTGGAAGCGCAACATGTCGGGCATCGCGGCCAATGTGTCGCTGGGGCTGCTGCTGGGGCTGGGCCCGGAGATCCTCAGTTTCTTCGGGCCGCATATGGAAGTGCGCCACGTCACGCTGTCGACGGGCGCGGTGGGGGCCGCGATCGGCGTGCTGGGCTTCGACGCGCTGCGCATGCCGGCGCTGTGGCTGGCGGTGGCGGGGATCGCGCTGATGGGGCTGCTGAACGTCGCGGTGAGCTTTGCGCTGGCCTTCAATATGGCGTTGCGCTCACGCAGCCTGCGCCGCGTCGACCGGCGCGCGCTGAGTGCGGCCGTGCGGCGGCGCGTCCTGAAGCATCCCTGGTCGCTGGTCGTCCCGCCGCGCGCGGCCGGGCAGGCCATGCCGGCCGGCGAGGAGCGCGCTTGATGCAATGCGGCAGGGGTACTTGACTGAATTAGTCGGGATCTTTATACTCGACCAAAATGATCAAGTATTCCCCGGCATCATGAGACTGACTACCAAAGGCCGCTTCGCGGTAACCGCCATGATCGACCTGGCCATGCGCCAGGATCAGGGCCCCGTTACGCTGGCCGGTATCAGCCAGCGCCAGAAAATCTCCCTGTCCTACCTGGAACAGCTGTTCGGCAAGCTGCGCCGCCACGAAATCGTGGAGAGCGTGCGCGGCCCGGGCGGCGGCTACAGCCTCGCGCGCAAGGCCGAGGACGTCACGGTTGCCGACATCATCATCGCCGTCGACGAGCCGCTGGACGCCACGCAGTGCGGCGGAAAGGGCAATTGTAACGGAGATGAAGGCAGCGGGCGCTGCATGACCCACGAGTTGTGGGCCACGCTGAACCAGAAAATGGTCGAGTACCTCGACTCCGTTTCCCTGAAGAACCTGGTTGACCAGCAGCGTGCCAAGTGCCCGACGGTGCTGCACGACATGCGCGAGGATGCTGCCGCGCAGGTGGCCGCCGCGCCGCGCGTCAGCCCGGAAAAGGAAAAGCCCGCGCGCCCGCGGGTGGTGAATTCGGTCTTCAGCCTGGCGCAGTCATAAGCGGGCATCCGGCCGGCCAGATCAACTTCAAGCATTGCGGTCCCAAACAAAGGCAGTCATAACGATGAGCACCCCACATTTCCCCATCTACATGGATTACTCGGCCACCACCCCGGTGGACCCGCGCGTGGCGGACAAGATGATTCCGTACCTGCGCGAGCAGTTCGGCAATCCGGCTTCGCGCAGCCATGCCTACGGCTGGGATGCCGAGCGCGCGGTGGAAGAGGCGCGCGAGCAGGTAGCCGCGCTGGTGGGCGCCGATCCGCGCGAAATCGTGTGGACCTCGGGCGCGACCGAGTCGAACAACCTCGCCATCAAGGGCGCCGCGCATTTCTACTCGGGCAAGGGCAAGCACATCATCACGGTCAAGACCGAGCACAAGGCCGTGCTCGACACCGCCCGCGAGCTGGAGCGCCAGGGCTTCGAGGTGACCTACCTCGACGTGCAGGACAACGGGCTGGTCGACATGGACGTGTTCAAGGCGGCGATCCGCCCGGACACCATCCTGGTTTCGGTGATGCTGGTCAACAACGAGATCGGCGTGATCCAGGACGTCGAGCAGATCGGCGAGATCTGCCGCGCCAAGGGCATCATCTTCCATTGCGACGCGGCCCAGGCCACCGGCAAGGTCGCCATCGACCTGAACACGCTCAAGTGCGACCTGATGTCGTTCTCGGCCCACAAGACCTACGGCCCGAAGGGCGTCGGCGCGCTGTACGTGCGCCGCAAGCCGCGCGTGCGCCTGGAAGCGCAGATGCACGGCGGCGGCCACGAGCGCGGCATGCGCTCGGGCACGCTGGCCACGCACCAGATCGTCGGCATGGGCGAAGCCTTCCGCATCGCCCGCGAGGAAATGGCCACGGAAAACGAGCGCATCCGCATGCTGCGCGACCGCCTGTGGCGCGGCCTGTCCGGCATGGAAGAGGTCTACCTGAACGGCGACATGGAGCGCCGCGTGCCGCACAACCTGAACGTCAGCTTCAACTTCGTCGAAGGCGAGTCGCTGATCATGGCGATCAAGGACGTGGCCGTGTCGTCGGGCTCGGCCTGCACCTCGGCCTCGCTGGAACCGTCGTACGTGCTGCGCGCCCTCGGCCGCAACGACGAGCTGGCGCACAGCTCGATCCGCTTCACCGTGGGCCGCTTCACCACCGAAGAGGAAGTCGACTACACCGTCGAGCTGCTCAAGAGCAAGATCGCCAAGCTGCGCGACCTGTCGCCGCTGTGGGAGATGTTCAAGGACGGCGTGGACCTGAATTCCATCCAGTGGGCCGCGCACTGAGCGCCAAGGCCCCCAGCAAGACCCCATAAATACGCAAGAGGTAGCCAAAATGTCATACAGCAACAAGGTTCTCGACCACTATGAAAACCCCCGCAACGTGGGCTCGTTCGACAAGAACGACGACGCGGTGGGCACCGGCATGGTCGGCGCGCCGGCTTGCGGCGACGTGATGAAGCTGCAGATCAAGGTCAACGAAGCCGGCGTGATCGAAGACGCCAAGTTCAAGACCTACGGCTGCGGCTCGGCCATCGCCTCGTCGTCGCTGGTGACCGAATGGGTCAAGGGCAAGACCGTGGATCAGGCGCTGGAAATCAAGAACACGCACATCGCCGAGGAACTGGCGCTGCCGCCGGTGAAGATCCACTGCTCGATCCTCGCCGAGGACGCCATCAAGGCCGCGGTCGAGGACTACAAGAAGAAGCACGTGGGCGCAGCCGAGCAGAAGGCCGCCTGAGTTCAACGCAAGGGATGAAGCAGCGATGATCACGCTTACCGAGAAAGCCGCCAAGCACGTGGCGCGCTACCTGGACCGCCGCGGCAAGGGCGTTGGCCTGCGCCTGGGCGTCAAGACCACCGGCTGCTCGGGCCTGGCCTACAAGCTCGAATACGTCGACGACCTGCAGCCGGAAGACAGCGTGTTCGAGTCGCACGGCATCAAGGTGATCGTCGATCCCAAGAGCCTGCCGTACATCGACGGCACCGAGCTCGACTTCGCGCGCGAAGGCCTGAACGAGGGGTTCCGCTTCAACAACCCCAACGTCAAGGACGAGTGCGGCTGCGGAGAGTCGTTCCGGGTCTGAGCACCGGGCCGGGCGGCGTGCGATGAGGCGCGGCATCGTCGGTTTCCATCTGGACGACGAGCACCATTGGGTGGCCGAGCTCGAGTGCGGCCATGGCCAGCACATGCGCCATGACCCGCCCTGGCAGATGCGTCCGTGGACGCAGACCGCGCCCGGCCGCGCGGCACGGATCGGCGCCCGGGTGGATTGCCTGAAGTGCGACCGCGGCGAGCCGCCGGCCGATGGGGCTGGCCCGGCCGCATGAGCGGCGGCCCGGCCGCGTGGCCTGGACGCGCAAGGAAGTTCAAAGGGGCGGCGCAGCCGCTCTTTTTTGTTTGGGGAAGGTGTTGAAAGACGATTATTTCGCGCTGTTCGGCCTGCCGGCCGCCTTCACGGTGGATGACGCCGCGCTGGACGCCGCCTACCGCACCGTGCAGTCGCAGGCGCACCCGGACCGCTTCGCCAACGCCGGCGATGCCGAGCGCCGCGTCGCCATGCAGTGGGCCGCGCATGCCAACGAGGCTTACCGCACGCTGCGCCAGCCGCTCAAGCGCGCGATCTACCTGCTGTCGCTGCGCGGCGTGGACATCCAGGCCGAAAGCAATACCGCCATGGCGCCCGCGTTCCTGATGCAGCAGATGGAATGGCGCGAAGCGCTGCAGGAAGCGGTGGCCGGGCGGGACGTGGCGCGCCTCGACGCGCTGCTGCGCGAGCTGCGCGGCGAGAAGCGCGAGCGCCACGCGGCGCTCGGCGCGCTGCTCGACGCCGGCGACGACGCGGCGGCCGGCAGCGCGGCCAGGCAATTGATGTTTATCGAGAAGATCGAACACGACACCAGCGAGGCCATCGACCGCCTGGAAGACTAGCCCGGCTCCCGGCCAGGTTCCCGGCAAGTTCGCCCCGGCCATGCCACAATGGCGCCCCGGCGCGGGCCGGCCGCCTCGGGCGGCGTGGCCCGCCACCGCACGAATAAAGAAGATTCATCATGGCACTGCTCCAGATCTCCGAACCCGGCATGTCGCCGGCACCCCACCAGAAGCGGCTCGCGGTCGGCATCGACCTCGGCACGACCAACTCGCTGGTGGCGGCGGTTCGCAACAGCATTCCCGAAGTCCTGACCGACGAAAGCGGCCGCGCGCTGCTGCCGTCCGTGGTGCGCTACCTGCCCGGCAAGGGCACGCAGATCGGCTACCGCGCGCAGGACGAAGCGGTGCACGACCCCAAGAACACCATCGTGTCGGTCAAGCGCTTCATGGGCCGCGGCCTGCGCGACGTGGCGCATATCGAGCACAGCCCCTACGATTTCGTCGATGCCCCGGGCATGGTGCAGATCAAGACCGCGGCCGGCGTCAAGAGCCCGGTCGAGATCTCGGCCGAGATCCTGGCCACGCTGCGCCAGCGCGCCGAGGATTCGCTCGGCGACGAACTGGTCGGCGCGGTGATCACGGTGCCCGCGTACTTCGACGACGCCCAGCGCCAGGCCACCAAGGATGCCGCCCAGCTGGCCGGCCTGGAAGTGCTGCGCCTGCTCAACGAGCCGACCGCGGCAGCCATCGCCTACGGCCTGGACAATGCTTCCGAAGGCATCTACGCCGTCTATGACCTCGGCGGCGGCACCTTCGACATCTCCATCCTCAAGCTCACCAAGGGCGTGTTCGAGGTCATGGCCACCGGCGGCGACTCCGCGCTCGGCGGCGACGACTTCGACCAGCGCGTGATGTGCTGGATCGTCGAGCAGGCCGGCCTGCAGCCGCTCTCGGCGGAAGACATGCGCCTGTTGCAGGTGCGCGCGCGCGCCGCCAAGGAAGCGCTGTCGGCGGCCGATGCCACCGTCATCGACGCCGTGCTCAACAGCGGCGAGATCGTGCACCTGACGCTGACCGTGCCGGCCTTCGTCGAGATGACCGCGCCGCTGGTGCAGAAGACCCTGGCGCCGGTGCGCAAGGCGCTGCGCGATGCCGGCGTGGCGGCCGATGAAGTGAAGGGCGTGGTGCTGGTCGGCGGCGCCACGCGCATGCCTTCGATCCGCAAGGCGGTGGGCGATTTCTTCGGCCAGGCGCCGCTGACCAACCTCGACCCGGACAAGGTGGTGGCGCTGGGCGCGGCCATGCAGGCCAACCTGCTGGCCGGCAACGGCGCCCCCGGCGAGGACTGGCTGCTGCTGGACGTGATCCCGCTCTCGCTCGGCGTGGAAACCATGGGCGGCCTGGTCGAGAAGATCATCCCGCGCAACAGCACCATCCCGGTGGCGCGCGCGCAGGAATTCACCACCTTCAAGGACGGCCAGACCGCGATGGCCATCCACGTGCTGCAGGGCGAGCGCGAGCTGGCGGTCGACTGCCGCTCGCTGGCGCGCTTCGAGCTGCGCGGCATCCCGCCGATGGTGGCCGGCGCGGCGCGCATCCGCGTGACCTACCAGGTCGACGCCGACGGGCTGCTGTCGGTCTTCGCGCGCGAAACGCAGTCCGGCGTGGAGGCGACCATCACGGTCAAGCCGTCCTACGGCCTGGCCGACGACGAGATCGCCCGCATGCTGCAGGACAGCTTCCGCGAAGCCGAGCAGGACATGAAGAGCCGCGCGCTGGCCGAGGAACGCGTGGATGCCGCGCGCCTGATCGAGGCCACCAACCGCGCGCTCGAGACCGACGGAGAACTGCTCTCGGCCGACGAGCGCGCCGCCGTGGAGCGCCTGATCCAGGCGGTCAGCGACGTGGCCGCCGGCCACGACCACCACGCCATCAAGGCCGCCGTGGAGGCGCTCTCCCACGGCACCGACGAATTCGCCGCGCGCCGCATGGACCGCTCGATCAAGAGCGCGCTCGCGGGCCGCAAGGTGCAGGACCTGGGCTGATCCCCGAGGCCGCCGCACCGTATCCCCATCCAGGACTACCCATGCCACAGATCATCGTATTGCCCCACGTCGAACTCTGCCCGGAGGGCGCCGTGTTCGAAGCCAAGACCGGCACCAGCATCTGCGACGCCTTGCTCGACAACGGCATCGAGATCGAGCACGCCTGCGAGAAATCGTGCGCCTGCACCACCTGCCACGTCGTGGTGCGCGAAGGCTTCGACTCGCTCGGGGAAGCCGAGGAAAAGGAAGAGGACCTGCTCGACAAGGCCTGGGGCCTCGAGCCCAATTCGCGGCTCTCCTGCCAGGCGCTGGTGGCCGACAGCGACCTCACCGTGCAGATCCCGAAGTACACGATCAACCATGCCAAGGAAGAGCACTGAGCGCCGGGCCTCGCGTGCTTGCTGCCTTCGCGACCTGACGACCTGACGACCCGACCGGAGAGAGATCCCATGAAGTGGACCGACACCTACGATATCGCCGCCGCGCTGTACGACAAGTACCCCGACGTCGATCCCGCCACGATCCGTTTCACCGACCTGCACCGCTGGGTCATGGAACTCGACGGCTTTGCCGACCTGCCCGAGCGCTCGGGCGAGAAGATCCTGGAGGCGATCCAGGCCGCCTGGATCGAAGAAGCGGAGTAAGCGATAAGCGGCAAGCCGGTGAAGGGCCAAGGAAAAACGGGCGCGTGCGCCCGTTTTTCTTTGGCTGCCGGCACCGTGCCCGCCTCAGGCGGGGACCAGCCCGCCGTCCTGCAGCCGCACCCGCTCGCCCACCTGGAAGCCCGGCGCGGCGTGATAGGTGAAGGTGCGATGCGTGCCGTTGTCCATTTCCACGCGGACCTGGTAGCTGGTGTCCTTGCGCACGCTCTTCTCGATCTGGTTGCCGGCGAAGCCCCCGCCCACGGCGCCCGCCACGGTGCCGAGGATACGGCCGTTGCCGCGGCCGATCTGGTTGCCCAGCAGGCCGCCGACCACGGCGCCGCCCACCGCGCCCAGGCCGCTGGCCGGCTTGGCGGTTTCGATCGGCGTGATGGCCACTACGTGGCCGAGGCTGGCGCTGGGCGGCGCGGGCTGGCGCTGCGCATACGCGCCGTTGTCCGCGCGCCGGGCCGGCTGGGCCTGCGCGGCCGGCGGGGCAGGGGCGACGGCCGGCGCCGGCGCCGGGTTCATGGCTTCGGGCGGCCGCGTGGTGCTGCCCGGCACGGGCTGCTGCTGCTGCTGCTGGCTGGCCGCGGCATTTTCCGCGGCGATCTGCGCGGTCAGCGACCGCGGCGCATCGGACGCGGCCTTGCCGAGCGGCAGCACGCCGGTCATGGCGGCCACCGCCGTCAGGCTCGCGATCACGATTGCCACGGCCGCGGCGCCCACGAGCGGATGCAGGCGGCGTTGGGCGGGCAGCGCCGGGGCGGTGGCTTCGCCGGACGGGTTCAGGGTCGGATTCGGCATGTCGTTTTCCTTGTGCGGTACCGGAAGCACACGTCTGGCACAGGTGGCTTCGATGTTTCCCGGTCTTGAGTTTGGCCGAATCCGCCGCCGTTTTCCGTTTGATTTTGTAAGTTTGTGTAGAGCCGGATTTCCGAGTGGAATCAACGGTTTGCGCGTCCCGCGCGGAACCTTGCCGCGGCGCCTTTGTAACAGCGCGGCCCACAAAAACAAAAAGCCCCGCCGGCAAGGCGGGGCTTTTCGCCTGGCGCCGGCTTCCCGGTGGGGAAGCCGCGCCGGCCATCATTCCTCGCGGCGCAGGTGCGGGAACAGGATGACGTCGCGGATATTGGGGCTGTCGGTCAGCAGCATGACCAGGCGGTCGATGCCGATGCCGCAGCCGCCCGTGGGGGGCATGCCGTATTCCAGCGCGCGGATGTAGTCGGCGTCGAAATACATGGCTTCCTCGTCGCCGGCGTCCTTCTGGTCGACCTGCTTGCGGAAGCGCTCGGCCTGGTCCTCGGCGTCGTTCAGCTCCGAGAAACCGTTGGCGATCTCGCGGCCGGTGATGAACAGCTCGAAGCGCTCGGTGATGCCGGGCAGGGTGTCCGAGGCGCGCGCCAGCGGCGAGACTTCCACCGGGTAGTCGACGATATAGGTCGGCTCCCACAGCTGGCTTTCGGCGGTTTCCTCGAACAGCACCAGTTGCAGCGTGCCCAGGCCCGCGTTGAGGAATTGCGGCGCGCCGGTGTTGACGCCGAACTTCTTCAGCTCCGCGCGCAGGAAGTCCACGTCCGCCAGTTGCGCGTCGGTGTATTGCGGCGCGTATTTCTGGATCGCCTGGCAGATGGTGAGGCGGTGGAATGGCCTGGACAGGTCCAGCTCGCGGCCCTGGTAGGTCAGCACGGCGCTGCCGCGCGCGTCGATGGCGGCCTGGCGGATCAGGTTCTCGGTGAAGTCCATCAGCCAGCGGTAGTCGGTGTACGCGGCGTAGAACTCCATCATGGTGAACTCGGGGTTGTGGCGCGGGCTCACCCCCTCGTTGCGGAAATTGCGGTTGATCTCGAACACGCGCTCGAAGCCGCCCACCACCAGGCGCTTGAGGTAAAGCTCGGGCGCGATGCGCAGGAACATCTGCATGTCCAGCGCGTTGTGGTGGGTGATGAAGGGCTTGGCCGCGGCGCCGCCCGGGATCGGGTGCAGCATCGGCGTCTCCACTTCCATGAAGCCCGCGTCGGCCATGTGGCGGCGCAGCGAGCTGATGGCCTGGGTGCGCGCGCGGAAGGTGGCGCGCGTTTCCGGCGACACGATCAGGTCGACGTAGCGCTGGCGGTATTTCAGCTCCTGGTCCGACAGGCCGTAGAAATCGCCGGGCAGCGGGCGCAGGCTCTTGGACAGCAGGCGCAGTTCGGTGACCGCCACCGACAGCTCGCCGGTCTTGGTCTTCATCAGCGTGCCGCGCGCGGCGACGATGTCGCCGAGGTCCCACTTCTTGAAGGCGGCGTAGACGTCTTCGCCGATCGCGTCGCGGCTGATGTAGAACTGGATGCGGCCGGCGCCGTCCTGCACGGTGGCGAAGCTGGCCTTGCCCATCACGCGCTTGAGCATCATGCGCCCGGCGATGGCGACCTCGACCGGCGCCGCTTCGAGCGCGGCCTGGTCGGTTTCGCCGTACTGCGCGTGCAGCGCGGCGGACTGGTGGGTCGGGCGGAAGTCGTTGGGGAAGGCCACGCCTTGCTGGCGCAGGGCCTGCAGCTTCTCGCGCCGTTCCGCGATGATCTTGTTTTCGTCGGCTGCGGCCGGGGCGCCGGCCTCGGCGGGAGCGCGGTTGGAGTCGGTCATGGTGTCTTGGTGAGGCGCGCGGCGGGCCGCGCGCATGTCAGGCGTTTCAGGTGTTGCGGATGTCGTCGAGCTCGATGCTGCCGAAGTCGGGGCGGTCGAGATAGGCCACGATGCGGCGCGCGGTGTCCTCGGCGGAGGCGAGCTGGTCGTTGTCCTTGAGATCGCGGAAGCGCTGCACCTGCGCGAAGTCGGCGCCGCGGATGGTGGCCTGCATGCCGGTATCGACCACGCCCGGGGCCAGCGCCACCGCGCGCACGCCGCGCTCGGCCGGCACCTGCGCGTACTCGGCGTTGACCGAGCGCACGAACATGTCGAGGCCGGCCTTGCCGGCGCAATACGCGGCCCAGCCTTCGACCGGGCGGCGCGCCGCGCCGGACGAGATCGCCAGCACCTTGCGCGGGCAGCCGAAACGCTCGGTGCGCGCCAGGAAGGCCGCGGTCATGGTCATCGGCGTGGCCAGGTTGGTGAGCAGGTGCGGCACCAGCGTGGCTTCTTGCAGCGCGGCCACCGGGCCGATCGGCTCGATCATGCCCGCGTTGAGGATCAGCGTGGCGCTCGCCGGCACCTCGTCGACCACGTCGAGCACGCTGCCCAGCCAGGCCGCGGCGGGGCCGGCCTGCGACAGGTCCTGCAGGTGCCAGGCTACCTTGACGCCGCTGGCGGTGGCGGCCTGCTCCAGTTCGGGGTTGCGGTTGCGCGCCACGCAGATCAGGCGGTTGCCCGGCTTGAGCAGGGCCTGCGTCAGCGCGGCACCGAGGCCGCGCGAGGTGCCGGTGATGATGATCAGGTGCGTTGCTGCGGTCGATGCTGCGGTCATGGTCGAGTGGGTCCGGCAGGTGAGCCGCGCCGCCGCCGGGCGGCGGCGCGGGGGCGTGTTACAGGCCTTGCTTGAGGCTGGCTTCGATGAACGGGTCCAGGTCGCCGTCCAGCACCTTCTGCGTGTTGGACATTTCCACGTTGGTGCGCAGGTCCTTGATGCGGCTCTGGTCCAGCACGTAGGAGCGGATCTGGTGGCCCCAGCCCACGTCGGTCTTGCCCGCTTCGAGCTTGTCGGCCTCGGCCTGGCGCTTGCGCATCTCGTGCTCGTACAGGCGCGACTTCAGCATCGACATGGCCTCGGCGCGGTTGCGGTGCTGCGAGCGGTCGTTCTGGCACTGCACCACGATGCCGGTCGGGATGTGCGTGATCCGCACGGCCGAATCGGTCTTGTTGATGTGCTGGCCGCCCGCGCCCGAGGCGCGGTAGGTATCCACGCGCAGGTCCGCCGGGTTGATCTCGACCTCGAACGAATCGTCCACCTCGGGGTAGACGAACACCGACGAGAACGAGGTATGCCGGCCGCCCGACGAGTCGAACGGCGACTTGCGCACCAGGCGGTGCACGCCGGTCTCGGTGCGCAGGTAGCCGAATGCGTATTCGCCCTCGATCTTGATGGTGGCGCTCTTGATGCCGGCCACGTCGCCCTCGGACTCTTCCAGCACCTCGGCCTTGAAGCCCTTGCGCTCGCAGTACTTGAGGTACTGGCGCAGCAGCATCGAGGCCCAGTCGCAGGCTTCCGTGCCGCCGGCGCCGGCCTGGATGTCGATGAACGCGTTGGCCTGGTCCATCTCGCCCGCGAACATGCGGCGGAATTCCATGTCCGCGACGATGGCCTCGAAGCCCTTGACGTCGGTCTCGATGGCTTCCAGCGTGTCGTCGTCGCCTTCCTCGCGCGCGAGCTCGAACAGCTCCTCGGCGCCGGACAGGTCATCGGTGAGCTTGCCGAGGATGCCGACCACGCCCTCCAGCATCTTCTTTTCCTTGCCGAGATCCTGGGCCTTCTTGGGGTTGTTCCAGACCTCGGGGTCCTCGAGTTCGCCGTTGACTTCGTCGAGTCGTCCTACCTTGACATCGTAGTCAAAGATACCCCCGTAGATCTTCCGTCCGGGAACGGAGATCGGAGATGGCACCGGAAATGGCGTTGAGGCGTTCTGCTTCCATGATGTTCTGCGCTTTCAAAACCTCGAATTATAGCGGATCGGGGCCTTTTCCCCCGTGCCTGGCGATGCGCGGCAGACAATTTCGAACGGTTCGCTTGCCGAACGGTCTACAGTTGCGGGTGCGCCATGGCAGACTTGCAGCGGGCGCGGGCCCCGCCGCGCCGGCGGGAGCGTTCCGGACAGCCCGCGGGCTGCCCTCGAAATAGCCGTTCAGACATGGACAAGGATGGACGATAAGCACGCATGAAGCCAAGCAATCACGAGACCACGGGGATGACCGGGACGACCGAGACCACCATTGGCCGACGCCGCGCGCTCGGCCTGCTGGCCGCCGCGGCGGCGGCGTGCCTGGCGGCGGGCTGC
Source organism: Cupriavidus sp. 30B13 (assembly GCF_049059565.2). NCBI lineage: Bacteria > Pseudomonadati > Pseudomonadota > Betaproteobacteria > Burkholderiales > Burkholderiaceae > Cupriavidus > Cupriavidus sp. 30B13. The sequence goes on from NZ_CP188223.1 coordinate 1,535,372, forward strand.
GGCACCCTGGCCAGCGAGCCGGCGCCGGACGGCTACTACCGGGTGCAGAGCGGCGACACCTTGTACAGCGTGGCCCAGCGCCACAAGCGCTCGGTGCGGGACCTGACGCGCTGGAACCAGCTGCCCAACGCCGACCGCATCGAGGTCGGCCAGCTGCTGCGGATCCGCCCGCCGGCGGGTGCCGCGGCCAGCGCCGGCGGCGCGGGTGCGGGCAACGGCCCGGTGGCGGTGCGCGATACCCCGCGCGTGGACAGCAGCCCGCCGGCGCGCGCGCCGGCCACCGCCATCCGCCTGCAATGGCCGGCCGAGGGCCGCGTCAAGGCCGGCTTCGGGCCGCCCGCCAGCAAGGGGCTGAGCATCGACACGCCGCCCGGCAGCGCGGTGCGCGCCGCCGCCGCGGGCAAGGCCATCCACGTCGGCAACCTGCGCGGCTACGGCATGCTGGTCATCGTCAAGCACGACGACAACTGGCTGACGGTCTACGGCAACCTCGACAAGCCGTCGGTCAGCGAGGGCGCCCAGGTGTCGGGCGGGCAGGAGGTCGGCCGCATGGGCAAGTCCGACAGCGAGCTGCACTTCGAGGTGCGCAACAACGGCAAGCCGGTCGACCCGGCCGGGCTGCTGCCCGCGCGCGGCTGAGGCGCGCCGGCGCGCCGGCGCGGCGGGCGCGGGCCGCTACTGCGCGTGCTCGATCACCATCTGCACGCGCGTGACGCCGTTGAAGGTGTTGTTGTCCAGGCGGTAGGCCACCAGCGCGCTGGCGCCCAGCGAATCGGCGTGGTTGAACCAGATCGCGTCGAAGCGCTGGCTGCCGCGCCCGAGCTGCAGCTTGAGGTGCTTGCCCTTGAGCACGGTCTGGCGCAGCACGTCGAACTCGCCGCAGAAGGTCGGCGCCGGAAAACCCTGGCCCCATACCTGCTGCTCCAGCAGCGCGACGAATTCCGGGCTGAAGCAGCCATCCTCGATATCGCCGTCGGTCTCGATCACGCGCGCGAGCTGCTCGTCGCTGAGCCATTCGCGCCCCACCGCCTCGAACGCTTCCATGAACTGGCCGAAGGTGTCGGCGCGCAGCGTCAGGCCGGCCGCCATCGCATGGCCGCCGAACTTGACCAGCAGGCCGGGATGGCGCTTGGACACCAGGTCCAGCGCGTCGCGCAGGTGGAAGCCCGGGATCGAGCGGCCCGAGCCCTTGATGGTGTCCTCGTCGCCGGGCGCGAAGGTGATGGTCGGGCGGTGGTATTTCTCCTTGAGCCGCGAGGCCACGATGCCGATCACGCCCTGGTGCCAGGTGTCGTTGAACACGCTGACGGTGAAGCGCGCGGCCGGATCCAGCGCGCCCAGCGGGCCTTCCAGGATCTGCAGCGCTTCCTGCTGCATGCCGGCCTCGATGTCGCGGCGCTCGCGGTTCATGCCGTCCAGTTCCTGGGCGATTTCCCAGGCGCGGCCGGCGTCGTCGGTGAGCAGGCATTCGATGCCGAGCGACATGTCGGCCAGCCGCCCGGCGGCGTTCAGGCGCGGGCCCACGCCGAAACCGAGGTCGAAGGTGTTGGCGCGCGCGGCCTCGCGGCCGGCGGCGCGGAACAGCGCGGCCACGCCCGCGTGCATGCGCCCGGCGCGCATGCGCTTGAGGCCCTGCGCCACCAGGATGCGGTTGTTGCTGTCGAGCTTGACCACGTCGGCCACGGTGCCCAGCGCCACCAGGTCGAGCAGGGTGTCGAGGCGCGGCTGGGTCCGGGCGTCGAACGCGCCGCGGCGGCGCAGTTCGGCGCGCAGGGCCAGCAGCACGTAGAACATCACGCCCACGCCGGCCAGGTTCTTGCTCGGGAATGCGCAGCCGGGCTGGTTGGGGTTGACGATCACCGCCGCGTCCGGCAGTTGCTCGCCGGGCAGGTGGTGGTCGGTCACCACCACGTCGATGCCGAGCGCGTTGGCCGCCGCCACGCCGTCGACGCTGGCGATGCCGTTGTCCACCGTGACGATCACGTCCGGCTGGTGCCGCGCGGCCAGCGCGACGATCTCCGGGGTCAGCCCGTAGCCGTACTCGAAGCGGTTCGGCACGATGTAGTCGATGTGCGCGCCCAGCATGCGCAGGCCGCGCACCCCCACCGCGCAGGCGGTGGCGCCGTCGCAGTCGTAGTCGGCCACGATCAGCAGGCGCCGGCCGGCGGCAATGGCGTCGGCCAGGTAGGTGGCGGCGTGGCCGATTCCCTTCATGGTGTCCGGCGGCATCAGCCCGGGCAGCTCGGTGGCCAGCTCGGCCGGCGCGCGCACGCCGCGCGCCGACAGGATGCGGGCCAGCGTGGGGTGCAGGCCGGCGCCGGCGAGCGTGCCGGCGTGTTCGGCGGAAAAGGAGCGGACTGCGATTCGGGTCATGTAGGGGCAGGCAAAGACGGGGTGAGGCTGTCGGGCGTTCGGAGAGTCGGGGCGTTCAGTTGCTCAGGTGCTCAGGTGCTCAGGTGCTCAGGTGCCGGGGTGCTCAGGCGGCGCAGGCAAGGTCGGACAGCAGCGCGCGCCAGTCGCCGCGCGTGCCCAGGCCGCGCCAGAACTTGCGCAGGTCGGCGCGGCGCACGGTGAACTCGGCGTAGTGGTTGTCGCCGGCCAGCACCAGCGTCAGGGCCGGCAGCGCGCCGCTTTCCAGCGCGGCCAGGGCGGGGGCGAACCAGTCCGCCTCGAGCGCGTGCATGCGCTCGATCCACAGGCCCCAGTCCTCGCCGATATGGGCTTCGGTGGCGTCTTCCAGCAGCACCATGGCGCTGTCCCCGGCCTCGGTCGCCTCGACCGCCGCGAAGCGCGGCGGCTGCGGCCCCGGCGCGGCGCCGCCCGCCAGCGCCAGGCCGCGCAGGAACGCGTCTTCGCTCAGCACGGCGCCGGCCAGGCGCGGCACCGCCTGCAGCTTGCCGCCGCCGTGCAGCCAGACCGAATTGACGGCCAGCTCGCCGGCGGCCTCGCGGGCCTGGTTGACCGGGTGGTCGTGCCAGGTCATCTGGATCTCGTTCTGGACGCGGCGCCAGTCGCGCGCGCGCTCGCCGGCCTGCATCCACATGTCGATATTGCGGCCGGCGGCGCGCAGCGGGCTGGTGGCGGCGAGCGGGCCGAATGCGGCTTCCGGCAGGTACCAGCGTGCCGGCTGCGGCGTTTCGAGCAGGATGCCCGATTCTTCCAGCAGGCCGGCCACGGCAGCGTGCAGGGCCGCCGCCTCGTCGGCGCGCAGGCGCAGGTGGGCGGGGTTCATCAGCACGAGGTGGTCGCGCGCGGCGTGGATGTGCACCGGCTGCAGGCAGGCCCAGGCCTGGCCGTCGGCGGCGCCCGGGGTGCCGGCCGCGGCCATGTCGGCCAGCCGCATGAAGGGCGCGCTGGGCACGCGGGCGGTGTCCAGCCCCGCGCGCCCGGCCAGCCAGCGCTCGTGCGGCAGCGAGCGCAGGAAGGGATCGTCGTGCCGCTCGCGCGGGCCGGGGCTGGCGCGGGTCAGCAACTTTCCGAGCGCCGGCAACTCCAACTGGCGCAGCAGCGCCTCCAGCATGGCGTCGTTGCCGCCGCCGTCGGCGTCGATCGCGGCGCCCGGCGGGACGGAAAAGGGCACAATCAGGGTCAGGTGCGTCATCATGATGGCCGAGATTGTAAACTTCCGGCTGGCGGGCGGCGGAATTATCGCCCGGACAGGCGTCGGCGGCCGTATGGTCGACGGTATGGCCGACGGTATGGCCGACGGGGCCGGCGATGTGGCGCCGGCGTTTCTCCTCAACGACAGGGATCCTCTTGAACTTTCCGTACGAATGGCAGATCGGCTGGCGCTACACCCGCGCCAGCAAGCGCGCCAGCCGCAACACCTTCATTTCCTTCATCTCGATGATCTCCATGCTCGGCATCGCGCTGGGCGTAGCGGCGCTGATCGTGGTGCTGTCGGTCATGAACGGCTTCCAGAAAGAGGTGCGCGACCGCATGCTGTCGGTGCTGTCCCATATCGAGGTGATGGGCCCGGGCGCGCTGCCCGACTGGCAGAAGACCGCCGCCGAAGCCGAGCGCAACAAGGAAGTGATCGGTGCTGCGCCCTATGTGGCGGCCCAGGCCATGCTGACCCGCGAGGACGCCGTGCGCGGCGTGCTGCTGCGCGGCATCGAGCCCAGCCAGGAGCCCAAGGTGTCCGACCTCGGCAAGCAGTTCCGCGCCGGCGACATGGACAGCCTGACGCCGGGCAGCTTCGGCATCGCGCTGGGCAACGAGCTGGCCAACGCGATGGGCGTGCAGGTCGGCGACAAGGTGACGCTGGTGGTGCCGCAGGGCACCATCACGCCGGCCGGCGTGCTGCCGCGGCTCAAGCAGTTCACCGTGACCGGCATCTTCTCGTCGGGGCACTTCGAATTCGACAACGCGCTGGCGCTGATCAACCTGCAGGACGCCGAGACCATGTTCCGCCTGGCCGGCCCGACCGGCGTGCGCCTCAAGCTGATCGACATGCAGCGCGCGCCGCAGGTGGCCGACCAGCTGGCCGGCACGCTTACCGGCGAGCTGTACGTGCGCGACTGGTCCAAGCAGAACCGCAACTGGTTCGCCGCGGTGCAGACCGAGAAGCGCATGATGTTCATCATCCTCACGCTGATCATCGCGGTGGCGGCCTTCAACCTGGTGTCCACGCTGGTGATGACCGTGACCGACAAGCAGGCCGACATCGCCATCCTGCGCACCATGGGCGCGCAGCCGAGCTCGATCACCAAGATCTTCATCGTGCAGGGCGTGGCCATCGGCTTCATCGGCACGCTGGCCGGCGTGGCGGGCGGCGCCCTGATCGCCTGCAACATCGATGTGATCGTGCCCTTCATCGAGCGGCTGCTGCACGTGCAGTTCCTGCCGCGCGACATCTATTTCATCAGCGAACTGCCTTCGGATCCCCGCGTGAACGACATCGCCACCATCGGCATCCTCTCCTTCGTGCTGGCCACGCTGGCCACGCTCTACCCAAGCTGGCGCGCCGCCCGCGTCAACCCGGCGGAGGCGCTGCGCTATGAGTGAAGCCATGCTGCGCACCGCGCCCGCGGGCGACGCCACGCCCGGTTCCGGGTCTGCCGCCGCCGGCACGCCGGTGCTGATGGGCGAAGGCCTGACCAAGCGCTTCCGCCAGGGCGGCCTGGACGTGACCGTGCTCAAGGGCGTGGACGTGCGCGTCGAGGCCGGCGAGAAGGTGGCCATCGTGGGCGCGTCCGGCTCCGGCAAGAGCACGCTGCTGCACGTGCTGGGCGGCCTGGACAACCCGGACAGCGGCCGCGTGGCGCTCAAGGGCAAGCCGTTCACCTCGCTGCGCGAAAGCGAGCGCAATATCGCGCGCAACCGCGACCTGGGCTTCATCTACCAGTTCCACCACCTGTTGCCCGAATTCACCGCGCTGGACAACGTGGCGATGCCGCTGCGCATCCGCGGCCTCAAGCAGGGCGAGGCGCGCGCGGCCGCGCAGGCCGTGCTCGAGCGCGTGGGCCTGGGCGACCGCGCCCAGCACCGCCCGGGCGAACTGTCCGGCGGCGAGCGCCAGCGCGTGGCGATCGCGCGCGCGCTGGTGGGCAGCCCCGCCTGCGTGCTGGCCGACGAGCCCACCGGCAACCTCGACGACCACACCGCGGGCGGCGTCTACGACCTCATGCTGGAACTGTCGCGCACGTTCGGCACCAGCTTCGTGATCGTGACCCACGACCTCGACCTGGCCAGCCGCTGCGACCGCGTGCTGCGCCTGCGCGACGGGCACCTGCACCGCGAGCGCTGAGACAGGCCGGGACGCCGCCCATGTGGATCGACACCCACTGCCATCTCGACGCCGCCGAATTCGACGCCGACCGCGACGCGGTCACCGCCGCCGCCACGGCGGCGGGCGTGAGCGGCATCGTGCTGCCGGCGGTGGCCGTGTCGAACTTCGCCGCGGTGCGAGCGCTGGCGCGGCGCCACGCCGGCTGCGTGTATGCGCTCGGCATCCATCCGCTCTATACGCCGGGTGCCGGGCAGGCCGATCTCGACGCGCTGCGGCGCGAAGTGGCGGCGTCGCTGGACGATCCGCGCTTCGTCGGCATCGGCGAGATCGGCCTCGATTTCTTCGTGCCCGGGCTCGACGCGCAGCACCAGGCCTGGATCTACGCCGAGCAGCTCAAGCTCGCGCGCGAGTTCGACCTGCCGGTGCTGCTGCACGTGCGCAAGTCGCAGGACCAGGTGGCGGCCCAGCTGCGCCGCGCGGGGGTGCGCCAGGGCATCGCCCACGCCTTCAACGGCAGCCTGCAGCAGGCGCGCGGCTTCACCGACCAGGGCCTGAAGCTGGGCTTCGGCGGCAACATGACCTTCAGCCGCGCCAGGCAGATCCGGCGCCTGGCGCAGGAACTGCCGCTGGAGGCCATCGTGCTGGAGACCGACGCGCCCGACATCGCGCCGGCCTGGCTGTCCGACGACCAGTTCGGCGAGCAGCACAAGGCGCGCAACACGCCCGCCGAAACGGCCGGCGTGGCGCGGGCGCTGGGCGAGCTGCGCGGCATCGGCGCGCCGGCGCTGGCGCAGGCGATGTGGCACAACTCGGTGGCCGCGTTGCCGCGCCTGGCGGCGTTCGAGGCCGTCATGTTCCCGGCCGCCGCCGCCGCCTCCGCCTCCGCCGCCACGCTCGCCGACACAAACGGCAACCTTCCCGTTTCTTCCTGACACGTTTTCCGCCGCCCGCCGGCCGTATAAACGGACGCTTGTGAAACCGTCCGGGAGCCGGCATGCGTCTCGTCCTGGCCGCCTTCGTGGCGGGAAGCTGGTGGCTGCAGCAGCAGGGCGCGCTGCCCGGCCGCGCGGCCGCCTGGGCGCTGGCCGCGGCGGGTCTGCTGGCGGCGCTTGTCGCGGTTCTCCTGCGGGACCGGCATCCGGCCTGGGCGCGCGTGGCCCTGTTGGCGTTCTCCGCGCTGGCCGGTTTCGGCTGGTCGGCCTGGCGCGCGGAGGCGCGGCTCGGCGAGCGGCTGGCGCCGGCGCTCGAAGGCATCGACCTGGTCGTGAGCGGCGTGGTCGCGGGGCTGCCCGCGCCGGCCTCGCGCGGCCAGCGTTTCGAGTTCGCGCCCGACCAGGCCGCCGCACGGCGGTTGCCGCCGCGCGTGGTGCTCGGCTGGGAGGACGCGCCGCAGGACCTGCTGCCCGGCCAGCGGCGTGTCTTCGCGCTGCGCCTGGCGCGGCCGCACGGGCTGGCCAACCCGCATGGCTTCGACTACGAATTCTGGCTGCTGGCCGCCGGGCTCGGCGCCACCGGCTATGTGCGCGCCGAGCGCGGGCCGCCGTTCGAGGCCGTGGGCGACCGCCTGGAATGGCGGATCGCGCGCTGGCGCGCGCGCGTGCGCGACCACGTGCTCGCCAGCCTGCCCGCCGGCGCGCGCTTCGCCCCGGTGCTGGCGGCGCTGGTGGTGGGCGACCAGCGCGGCATCCGGCCGCAGGACTGGATCTTGTTCACGCGCACCGGCATCGGCCACCTGATCAGCATCTCCGGGCTGCACATCACCATGATCTCGGGCCTTTGCTCGGCGCTGGTCCACTGGCTGTGGCGGCATTCCTTCGGCCTGGGCCGCCGGCTGCGCCGGCCCTTGCCGCTGCGCTGGCCGGCTCGGCGCGCGGCGCTGGTGGCGGCGGTGCTGGCGGCCTTCTCCTACGGCCTGCTGGCGGGCATGCAGGTGCCGGCGCAGCGCACCGTGTCGATGCTGGCGGTGGCCGCGCTGGCGCTATGGAGCGGCCGCGCGCCGCCGGCCTCGCTGGTGCTGGCCTGGGCCGCCTTCGTGGCGGTCGCGCTCGATCCGTGGGCGGTCCTGTCGCCGGGCTTCTGGCTTTCGTTCGGCGCGGTGGGCGTCATCTTCCTGGCCGCCGCCGCGCCGCCGCGCGGGCCCGGCGCTTCCCGCTGGCAGCGGCTGCGCCACGCGCTGGCGCAGGGCGCGCGCACGCAGTGGGTGGTGACCATCGGGCTGGTGCCGCTGACCTTGCTGCTGTTCCAGCAGGTGTCCGTGATCTCGCCGCTGGCCAACGCGGTGGCGATCCCGCTGATCAGCCTGCTGGTGACGCCGCTGGCCTTGGTGGCGTCTGCCATGCCGGCGCCGATGGCGGGCTGGCTGCTGGCGCCGGCCCACCTGCTGCTGGACTGGCTGGCGGCCGCGCTCGCAGCGATGGCGGCGCCGCCGTGGGCGGTCTGGCAGGCGGCGCGCGCCGGCCCGCTGGCGTGCGCGCTGGCCACGCTCGGCGCGCTGCTGTTGCTGGCCCCGCTGCGCTGCGGGCCGCGCGCGCGCCTGCACGGCGCGGCATTGCTGCTGCCGATGGTGGTGGCCGGGCGGCAGCCGGTGGCGCCCGGCGAGTTCCGCGCCACCGCGCTCGATATCGGGCAGGGCACGGCGGTGCTGGTGGAAACGCGCTCGCACGTGCTGCTCTACGACGCCGGGCCGGCTTATGGCTGGGGCGCCGGCGCGGCCCAGCCCGGCAACAGCGCCGGCGCGCGCGTGATCGCGCCCTACCTGCGCGGCGCCGGCGTGCGTGCGCTCGACCGCCTGGTGATCAGCCATGAAGACGCCGACCATGCCGGCGGCGCGCGCGACGTGATGGCCGCGCTGCCGGTGCGGGACCTGCTGACCGCGGCGCCGGCCGGGCATCCGTTGCTGGCGCCGCCCGACGGCGCCGCGGCGCCGGCAATCCGGCCGTGCGCGGCGGGGCAGCGGTGGCAATGGGACGGCGTGACGTTCGCGATGCTGCATCCGCTGCCGGAGGCGGCCGGCAAGGCCGCGCTCGACAGCAATGCGCGCTCGTGCGTGCTGAAGGTGACGGGCAGCGCGCGCAGCCTGCTGCTGACCGGCGACATCGGCCGGCGCGACGAGGCCGCCTTGCTGGACCGTCTGCCGGCGCACGACCTCCGAGCCGACTTCCTGCAGGTGCCGCATCACGGCAGCGGCACTTCGTCGAGCGCGTCGTTCCTGGCGGTGGTGTCGCCGGAGCTGGCGCTGTTCCAGCTCGGCTACCGCAACCGCTACCGGCATCCGCGCGCCGACGTGTGGGCGCGCTACGCGTCGCGCGAGATCGCGCGCTACCGCAGCGACGAAACCGGCGCGGTCCAGCTCACGACGCGCGGCGCGGCTTACGCGCTGCAGGCTTACCGGCAGCACGAGCGGCGCTACTGGCGCGCGGCGCCGCCTGTGCCTTCGCCTGTGCCTTCACCTGTGTTTTCGCCTCTGCCTGCGCCCGGGCCCCGGCCTGGGCCCCCTTGACCTGGGCCGGCTCGGCCTGCGCGATGCGGCGCTCGCGCAGGTGGGCCTTGGCGCGCTGCAGGCCGGCGGACACGATGTCGGCGCGCTCGAGCGCCACGCCGGCGGCCAGCACGTCGCCCAGCACCAGGTGGCAGATGCGCGAGGTCATCGGCGTGTAGACCTCGCTGTCTTCTTCCACGTCGGAGAACACGCAGACGTCGGCCAGCTTGGCCAGCGGCGAGCCGCTGTGCGTCAGCGCCAGCACGCTGGCGCCGCTGGCGCGCGCCAGCGTGGCGGCGGCCAGCATGTCCCAGGTGCGCCCGCTGTTGGACACCAGCACGGCCACGTCGCCGGGGCCGAGCAGCGCGGCGGACATGCTGAACACGTGCGAGTCCGAATACGCGGTGGTGGGGATGCCGAGGCGGAAGAACTTGTGCTGGATGTCCAGCGCCACGATGCCCGAGTTGCCGCAGCCGTAGAACTCGATGCGGTGCGCGGCGGCAAGCAGCCTGATGCCGTGCTCGATCTGGTCGGCCGAGAGCGCGTTGCGCACCGTCATCAGCGTGGCGATGGTGCGGTCGAACACCTTGCCGGCGATGTCGGCGGGGCGGTCTTCGGCCTTGACGTCCTGGTGCACGAAGGGCGTGCCGCCGCCCACGTTCTGCGCGAACTGCAGCTTGAACTCGCGGAAGCCGTCGTAGCCCAGCGCGGCGCAGAAGCGCGCGATGGTGGGCTGGGACACGCCGGCGCGCTCGGCCAGCTCGGGCATGGACAGGCGGATCACGCTGGCGCCGTGGCGCGCCACGTAGTCGGCCAGGCGGCGTTCGGAAGGGCGGAGCGTGTCGTAGACGGCAAGGATTCGGTCGCGCATGTCGGCAGGCGGGATCTCTCGTGCCCGCGCGTGCCGGACATGGCTGCCGGGGTCTCGTGGGCTTGGGGTTCGATTGGGAATGTAGATATTCTACAGAATTCGCCTTGGAATTCGCTTGGCGCCGCTGCCGTGGATGGCTAGGGATTTCACCTATGGAGCCAAAACATGCCGTTCTTTCGGCGCTTTGTGACGCACGTGCAAGATGCTTTCCGGAAGTCTTTCGATATAATGTAGAAAATCTACATAAAAATGCGTTCACGGAATCACCGGACACTCCACCAGGAACTCCCACGAATGTCGCAAGCCCTCCATTCCGAAGTGCAGGCAGTCACCGCGCGCGTGGCCGCGCGCAGCCAGCGCAGCCGCGCCGCCTACCTGGCGCGCTGCGAGCGCGCCCAGCAAGAGCTGGGGCCGCTGCGCGGGCTGTCCTGCGCCAACCTGGCGCACGGCCTCGCCGCGCTGCCGGCGCATGACAAGCTCAAGCTGCGCGTCGAGCATGCCGCCAACCTGGGCATCGTCACGGCCTACAACGACATGCTGTCCGCCCACCAGCCCTACGAGCGCTATCCCGGCGTGATCCGCGAGGCCGCGCGCGCGGTGGGCGCGGTGGCGCAGGTGGCGGGCGGGGTGCCGGCGATGTGCGACGGCATCACGCAGGGCAACCCGGGCATGGAGCTGTCGCTGTTCTCGCGCGACGCCATCGCCATGGCCACCGCGGTCTCGCTGTCGCACAACACCTTCGATGCCGCGGTGATGCTGGGCGTGTGCGACAAGATCGTGCCAGGGCTGCTGATGGGCGCGCTGCAGTTCGGCCACCTGCCGGTGGTGTTCGTGCCGGCCGGGCCGATGGCCACGGGGCTGTCCAACAAGGAAAAGGCGCGCGTGCGCCAGCTCTACGCGACCGGCCAGGTCGGCCGCGAAGCGCTGCTGGAAGCGGAATGCGAGGCTTATCACGGCGCCGGCACCTGCACCTTCTACGGCACCGCCAACAGCAACCAGTTCCTGATGGAGATCATGGGCCTGCATATGCCGGGCGCCGCCTTCGTCCACCCGGACAGCGGCCTGCGCGACGCGCTCACCGCGGCGGCCGCGCAGCGCGCGCTGGCGCTCACCGCGCGCGGCCCCGGCTACCTGCCGCTGGCGCGCATCGTCGACGAGCGCGCCGTGATCAACGCCATCGTCGGCCTGCTGGCCACCGGCGGCTCGACCAACCACACCATCCACCTGGTGGCGATGGCGCGCGCGGCCGGGATCGTGATCGACTGGGACGATTTCGACCGCCTGTCGCGCATCACGCCGCTGCTGGCGCGGGTCTATCCCAACGGCTCGGCCGACGTCAACCATTTCCACGCGGCCGGCGGCGTGGCCTACGTGATCCGCCAGCTGCTCGAAGCCGGGCTGCTGCACGAAGACGTGGAAACCGTGGCCGGGCGCGGGCTGGCGCGCTACACGCAGGAGCCGGTGATGACCGACGGCGTGCTGCGCTGGCGCGACGGTCCCGCCGCCAGCGGCGACGCCGCGGTGCTGGCCAGCGCCGCCGAGCCGTTCTCGCCCGAAGGCGGCCTGCGCCTGCTGCGCGGCAATCTCGGCCGCGGCATGATCAAGGTGTCGGCGGTGGCGCCGGAGCACCGCGTGGTGGAAGCGCCGGCGCGCGTGTTCGATTCGCAGGAAGGCCTGCAGGCCGCCTTCGAGGCCGGCGAGCTGACCGGCGACGTGGTCGCGGTGGTGCGTTTCCAGGGTCCCAACGCCAACGGCATGCCGGAGCTGCACCGCCTCACGCCGGTGCTCGGCTCGCTGCAGGATGCCGGGCACAAGGTGGCGCTGGTGACCGACGGCCGCATGTCGGGCGCGTCCGGCAAGGTGCCGGCCGTCATTCATGTGGGTCCGGAAGCACTTTCGGGCGGGCCGCTGGCGCGCGTGCGCGACGGCGACCGCATCCGCGTGGACGCCGTGGCCGGCACGCTGGAATGGCTGGGCGGCGCCGACGGCGGGTCCGGGCTGGCGGCGCGCGCGCCGGCGCCGTCGCCGGACGACGATTTCGCCCGCTTCAGCGTCGGCCGCGGCCTGTTCGGCCTGTTCCGCCGCCATGCGCGGACCGCGGAGGAGGGCGGCAGCGCGCTGGACCTGTCCGAGGCCGATGCCCCCGGCGCTGTGCAAACCGCCGCGGCCGTCGCACAATAGGCCGCGCCCAACCCGGTTTTCTCTTTTTTCTGACCCCGCCCGCCGCCCGGCGGGCGGGCACCCCGAGCCGGTGCATGCCAGGCCCTGTCATGGCTGCATGGCCGCGCGGTTTTTCCGAAGAACCGTCCGGCGCGCGGCGCGGGGACTACCGACAAGGATGGGAAAACCATCCGACCACGATCGCTGGAGCAGACATGATCTATATCCTGATGGGCGTTTCCGGCAGCGGAAAGACCACTGTCGGCCAACTGCTGGCCAACACCCTGCATTGCGGCTTCAACGATGCCGATGAATTCCACAGCGCGGCCAACAAGGAGAAGATGCACAACGGCATCCCGCTGACCGACGAAGACCGCTGGCCCTGGCTGGGCGCCCTGCGCGCGGCCATCGACACGGCCCGCGCCGAGGGCCGCACCCACGTGTTTACCTGCTCCGCGCTGCGCCAGGTCTACCGCGACCGCCTGACCCCGCCCGATGGCGGCGTGACCTTCGTCTACATGAAGGGCGACGCCGCCGTGATCGGCGGGCGCCTGTCCGAGCGCAGTGACCACTTCTTCAACCCGGCCCTGCTGCAGAGCCAGTTCGAAACGCTGGAAGAGCCGAGCGACGCGCTGGTGCTCGACATCCGCCAGCCGCCCGAGGCGCTGGTGCAGCGCATCCTGGCCGCGGTCCCCGCCGCCGCCGCGGCGCGCTGAGCGGGCGCTGCCGAGCCGGCCCGCCCGGGTGCGTTTCCCCCTGCGCGCACGCGGGCTGGCAGACATCTTGCTACATTCCTTTCCGATGGCGCGGACGCTTGCTGCTTGCGGCTTTCGCGGCCATGGGTATCATCCCACTTAGGACAGCACTTCGACGCATGGCCCGCGGCCTTTGACCGCCGGGCCCCGGGTGGTGGCCTCGAAATGCTGTGCCGGGAAGAACAAGCCAATCAAAACGGGATCGCCGGCAGTTTGAGCGGCGCCCAAATCATGGGGGAACGGCCATCATGGCGGCGCGGTTTTTCGACGAGATGCTCGATTGGCAAGATGGCGTGGCAGCAGCAATCCACGCGGGGCAAGCCCTGCCGGCAGGCGCGGTGCGCGGGCACTACAAGCAGTTCGCGGACTGGCTGGCGCGGCAGTCCGAAGGGACCATGGGCAACAAGCGCGCGGAAGCGGACCTGATCTTCCGACGCGTGGGCATCACCTTCGCCGTCTACGGCGAGAAGGACGAGTCCAACAGCGGCACCGAGCGGACCATTCCGTTCGACGTCATTCCACGCATCTTTCCGGCCAGCGAATGGGCCACGCTGGAGCGCGGCCTGCGCCAGCGCGTGTCGGCGCTGAACCGCTTCATCCACGACATCTACCACGGCCAGGACATCATCCGCGCGGGCGTGATCCCGCCCGACCAGATCTACAACAACGCCCAGTACCGGCCCGAGATGCTCGGCATCGACGTGCCGCGCGACATCTATGCCCATGTGGCCGGCATCGACGTGGTGCGCGCGGGCGAGGGCGAGTTCTACGTGCTGGAAGACAACCTGCGCGTGCCCTCGGGCGTGTCCTACATGCTGGAAAACCGCAAGATGATGATGCGGCTGTTCCCGGACCTGTTCGCGCGCAACCGCGTGGCGCCGGTGGCCCACTATCCCGACCTGCTGCTCGACATGCTGCGCGGCGTGTCGCCGCAGAGCATTGCCGACCCGACCGTGGTGGTGCTCACGCCCGGCATGTACAACTCCGCCTATTTCGAGCACGCGTTCCTCGCGCAGCAGATGGGCGTGGAGCTGGTCGAGGGCAGCGACCTGTTCGTGCAGGACGAGCACCTCTACATGCGCACCACGCAGGGGCCGCAGCGCATCGACGTGATCTACCGCCGCGTCGACGACGACTTCCTCGACCCGCTGGTGTTCCGTCCCGACTCCACGCTCGGCGCGGCGGGGCTGCTGTCGGTCTACCGCGCCGGCAACGTGACCATCTGCAATGCCATCGGCACCGGCGTGGCCGACGACAAGTCGATCTATCCGTACGTGCCGGACATGATCCGCTTCTACCTCGGCGAAGAGGCGATCCTCAACAACGTGCCGACCTATATGTGCCGGCGCCCGGACGACCTGCAGTACGTGCTCGACCACATGGACCAGCTGGTGGTCAAGGAAACCCACGGCGCCGGCGGCTACGGCATGCTGGTGGGGCCGGCCGCCACGCGCGCGGAGATCGACACCTTCCGCGAGGTGGTGCGCGCGCGCCCCGAGCAGTACATCGCCCAGCCCACGCTGGCGCTGTCGACCTGCCCGACCTACGTGGAGTCCGGCATCGCGCCGCGCCACATCGACCTGCGGCCGTTCGTGCTGTCCGGCAAGGATGTGCGCATGGTGCCCGGCGGGCTCACGCGCGTGGCCTTGCGCGAGGGCTCGCTGGTGGTCAATTCGTCGCAGGGCGGCGGCACCAAGGACACCTGGGTGCTGGAGCGCTGAGCGCCGGCGCGCCCGGGCGCGCGCAATGAAATGCTTGAGATGACCGCGCCGCCGCCGCCCATGCGGCCGGCGAGGACGAACCGCGCAGTACGAGCGCAGTACGAGGGGACCGACCATGCTAAGCCGCACCGCCGACCATCTGTTCTGGATGGCGCGCTATACCGAACGCGCGGAAAATACCGCGCGCATGCTCGACGTGAATTACCAGACTTCGCTGCTGCCGCAATCGGCGGAAGTGGCGGAGCAGGGCTGGTGGGCGATGCTCGACATTTCCGAGCTGACCACCGTGTTCGACCACAAGTACGGGCTGCTCACGCGCGACGACGTGATCGACTTCATGGTGCGCGACATGACCAACGCGTCGTCGATCATGAGCTGCCTGCGCGCGGCGCGCGAGAATGCGCGCGCGGTGCGCGGCTCGCTCACCACCGAGGTGTGGGAAACCATCAACACCACGTGGCTGGAAGTGCAGCGCATGATCGCCGACGGCGTGCTGCGCGAAGACCCGGCGCAGTTCTTCGAGTGGGTCAAGTTCCGCTCGCACCTGGCGCGCGGCGTGCAGTTCGGCACCATGCTCAAGGACGACGCCTTCCACTTCATGCGGCTGGGCACCTTCCTCGAGCGCGCCGACAATACCGCGCGGATCCTCGACGTCAAGTTCCAGGCCAGCACCGTCGACGACAGCGATCCCAACCGCGATGCCAACGATTTCTACCACTGGGCGGCGGTGCTGCGCTCGGTGTCGGGCTTCGAGGTCTACCGCAAGATCTACCGCACGGTGATCACGCCGGAGCGCGTGGCCGAGCTGCTGGTGCTGCGCCCGGACATGCCGCGCTCGCTGGTGTCGAGCATGGACGAGGTGGTGGCGATCCTGGCGCTGGTGGGCAACCACCATTCCTCGGAGACCGAGCGGCAGGCTGGTAAACTCCACGCCGATCTGAAATACGCGCGCATCGACGACATCTTCGCGGTCGGCCTGCACGCTTACCTGACCAGTTTCCTGGAGCGCATCGGCGACCTCGGCAACGGCATCAGCCGGGATTTCCTCGTGCCGCTGCTGGCTGCCTGAACCGCGTGGTGGTCGCGCCGGCCTCGCCACATCGTGAAATACAAGATCCGTCACAAGACCGTCTACCGCTACACCGAGCCGCTGCGCCGCAGCGTGCACGAACTGCGCCTGGCGCCGCGCTCGGGGCCGCTGCAGACGGTGCGGCAATGGCGCGTGTCGGCGCCCGGCAACCTGTCGGAGGCGCGCGACGGTTTCGGCAACATCGTGCACAGCTTTACCGTGGCCGGTCCAGCGCATACGCTGGTGATCGAGGCCAGCGGCGTGGTGGAAGTGACGCCGCCCGCGGCCGGCGGCACGCCGCTGTTCTGCGACGCGCCGCCGGCCGGCGAGGCGCGCGTGTCGCCGCTGTACTACCTGGGCGGCACGCCGCTGACCGCGGCGCCGCCCGAGATGGTCCGCTTTGCCGCGCCTTACCTCGCGGCAGGGCATGAAGTACCGGCGCTGCTGGCGCTGGCCGACGGCATCGCGCGGCGCGTGCGCTATGCGCCGGACTGCACCGATGTGGGTACCTCGGCCGGCGAGGCGTTCGCGCTGGGCGGCGGCGTGTGCCAGGACCAGGCCCAGGTGATGGTGGCGTGCTGCCGCGCGCTGGGTGTGCCGGCGCGCTACGTCAGCGGCTATTTCTACGATCCGGCCGCCGCCGCGCTGGCCGGCCATGCCTGGGCCGACATCTGCGTGGATGCCGGCCAGGAATTGTGGTGCAGCGTCGACGTGACCCACCGCTGCCTGAGCGACGCGCGCCACGTGCGCCTGGCGGTGGGGCGCGACTACCGCATGGCCGCGCCGGTGCGCGGCGTGCGCCAGGGCGGCAGCGGCGAGCAGATGGCGGTCGAGATCGCCATTGCACCGGAACGGTGAACGCGGTGGTGCATGGGGCACCACGCACGGGCGCGCGCGCCGGTTCCGATGGCGGTGCGGCGGCGCTAGAATGCGGCATTGATGTGGCCCCGCGCCGGTGGCGTGCCGGGGCCGGGCATGCACCATAACAAGACAAAACCATGACGTACTGTGTTGCCATGCGGCTCGACGCCGGCCTGGTGTTTCTCTCCGACTCCCGCACCAACGCCGGCGTCGACGCGATCTCCAGCGCGCGCAAGATGACCGTGTTCGAGGAGCCGGGCGACCGCGTCATGGTGCTGCTGACCGCCGGCAACCTGGCCATCAGCCAGTCCGTGCGGCAGGTGCTGGCCGAGGGGCGCGACGAGAAGCGCTCGCTGTGGACCGCGCGCGACATGTTCGAGGCCGCCACCATCGTCGGCGACGCGGTGCGGCAGGTGCACAAGCACGATGCCCACGCGCTGCGCGAAGCCGGCATCGAGTTCAACGTGAGCCTGATCTTCGGCGGGCAGATCCGCGGCGAGCGGGTGCGCCTGTTCAATGTGTACGCGGCCGGCAACTTCGTCGAGGCCACGCCCGAGAACTGCTATTTCCAGATCGGCGAGGCCAAGTACGGCAAGCCGATCATCGACCGCGTGGTGGAGCCGTCGCTGCCGCTGGGCGAGGCCGCCAAGTGCGCGCTGATCTCGATGGACTCCACGCTCAAGTCGAATATCTCGGTGGGCCTGCCGCTGGACCTGCTGGTCTACGAGGCCGACTCGCTGCGGGTGAGCCGCTTCGTCAATATCGACGACAAGAACGCGTACTTCCGCATGATCCGCGACACCTGGGGCCAGCGCCTGCGCCAAGTGTTCGGCGAGATCCACGACCCCGAATGGGATGCCGCGGCGCCGGCCGAGTTTCCGCTGGCGCGCCAGGGCGAGGGCGACCGCTGGGGCCAGCCCGTGCGCGCCAAGCGCGAGCGCAGCGGCGGGCGCGGCTGACGGGCCGCAGGGGGCAAGCGGCGCATGCGCCGCAACGTGCAGCCGGTGCGGGGGAGGGCCCTGGGAAGGGGCGTGCGGCGGGCCGCTTGTCACAAATGCGGCGGTGCAGCAGGCGGCTGCTCATGTATAATCCCGATTTCCCCGGCAAGCTCGGTTTATGACCAAATTCGTCTTCGTCACCGGTGGCGTCGTCTCTTCTCTCGGCAAGGGCATCGCTGCTGCTTCGCTCGCGGCCATTCTCGAGTCGCGCGGCCTCAAAGTCACCCTCCTCAAGCTAGATCCCTACATCAACGTCGACCCCGGCACGATGAGCCCCTTCCAGCATGGCGAGGTGTTCGTCACGGAAGACGGTGCGGAAACCGACCTCGATCTCGGCCACTACGAGCGTTTCGTCTCGGCCAAGATGCGCAAGTCGAACAACTTCACCACGGGCCAGATCTACGAATCGGTGATCCGCAAGGAGCGCCGCGGCGAATACCTCGGCAAGACCGTGCAGGTGATCCCGCACATCACCAACGAGATCCAGGCCTTCATCGAGCGCGGCGCGGCCGCCTCGCACGGCGGCAAGGCGGATGTGGCGCTGGTGGAAATCGGCGGCACCGTGGGCGACATCGAATCGCTGCCGTTCCTGGAAGCGGCGCGCCAGATGAGCCTGCGCATGGGCCGCAACCACGCTGCCTTCGTGCACCTGACGCTGGTGCCGTTCATTGCCAGCGCCGGCGAGCTGAAGACCAAGCCGACCCAGCACTCGGTGCAGAAGCTGCGTGAAATCGGCATCTCGCCGACCGCGCTGCTGTGCCGCGCCGACCGCCCGATTCCGGACGACGAGCGCGCCAAGATCTCGCTGTTCGCCAACATCCCGCAGGAAGCCGTGATCTCGGTGTGGGACGTGGACAGCATCTACAAGATCCCGCAGATGCTCAACGAGCAGGGCCTCGACCGCCTGATCTGCGAGGAACTGCGCATCGATCCCAAGCCGGCCGATCTCTCCATGTGGCAGCGCCTGGTCAATGCCCAGGAGAATCCGCAGCACGAGATCACCATCGGCATGGTCGGCAAGTACGTGGACCTGACCGAGTCCTACAAGTCGCTGATCGAGGCGCTGCGCCACGCCGGCATGCACACCGCCACCCGCGTGAACATCGAGTACATCGATTCCGAGGAGCTCGAGTCGGGCCACCTGGAAGTGCTCGCGCCGCTGGACGCCATCCTGGTGCCGGGCGGCTTCGGCAAGCGCGGCACGGAAGGCAAGATCCGCGCGATCCAGTACGCCCGCGAGAACAAGGTGCCGTACCTGGGCATCTGCCTGGGCATGCAGCTGGCCGTGATCGAGTTCGCCCGCCACGTGGCCGGCATGGCCGACGCCAACTCGACCGAATTCAACGTCGAGACCGAGCACCCGGTGGTGGCGCTCATCACCGAGTGGGTGGACCGCGAAGGCAAGGTCGAGCAGCGCTCGGCCGATTCCGACCTGGGCGGCACCATGCGCCTGGGCGCGCAGCGCGTGCCGGTCAAGGCGGGCACCAAGGCCGGCCAGATCTACGGCGCCGAGGTCAACGAGCGCCATCGCCACCGCTACGAGGTCAACAACCACTACGTGCCCACGCTGGAAAAGGCGGGCATGGTGATTTCGGCGCGCACGCCCACCGAAGACCTGCCCGAGATGATGGAGCTGCCGGACAGCCTGCATCCGTGGTTCGTCGGCGTGCAGTTCCACCCGGAATTCACCTCCACCCCGCGCGACGGCCATCCGCTGTTCAAGGCGTACGTGGAAGCGGCGCTGGCCAGCCAGAAGAGCAAGGCGGCCTGAGGGCCCGGCACCGCGCAAGCAGGAGACTAGCGATGAAACTCTGCGGCTTCGAGGCTGGCCTGGACCAGCCCTTCTTCCTGATCGCCGGCCCGTGCGTGATCGAGTCCGAGCAGATGGCGCTGGATACCGCCGGCGAGCTCAAGGCGATCACCGGCGCGCTCGGCATCCCGTTCATCTACAAGTCCTCGTTCGACAAGGCCAACCGCTCGTCGGGCCGGACCTTCCGCGGGCTGGGCATGGAGCGCGGCCTCGAGATCCTGGCCACGGTCAAGCGCGAGATCGGCGTGCCGGTGCTGACCGACATCCACGAGATCGACGAGGTCAAGCCGGTGGCCGCGGTGGTCGATGTGCTGCAGACGCCGGCCTTCCTGTGCCGGCAGACCGATTTCATCCGCGCCTGCGCGCAGAGCGGCCGCCCCGTCAACATCAAGAAGGGGCAGTTCCTGGCGCCGCACGACATGAAGAACGTCATCGACAAGGCCCGCGACGCCGCGCGCGAGGCGGGCCTGCCGGAAGACAGCTTCATGGCCTGCGAGCGCGGGGTCTCGTTCGGCTACAACAACCTGGTCTCGGACATGCGCGCGCTGGCGATCATGCGCGAGACCGGCGCCCCGGTGGTGTTCGATGCCACGCACTCGGTGCAGTTGCCGGGCGGGCAGGGCACCAGCTCGGGCGGCCAGCGCGAGTTCGTGCCGGTGCTGGCGCGCGCCGCGGTGGCGGTCGGCGTGGCCGGCCTGTTCATGGAAACGCACCCGGACCCGAGCAAGGCCATGTCCGACGGCCCCAACGCGGTGCCGCTGTCGCGCATGAAGGAACTGCTGTCGGTGCTCAAGGACCTGGACGCGCTGACCAAGCGCGCCGGCTTCCTGGAAGACAATTTCAGCTGGCCCGCGGCCTGCGCCTGAGCCTGGCCGCGCCCCGCGCCGCCGGCGGCCTCCGGCGACGGAAGCCGCCGGCCGGTGACGAATCGTATCGAAAGACAATACAAAAGCTTGGGAGACACTTCATGGCCGCAGGCGATATCATCGCCCACGTCGATGTCACGGACCCCCGGCAATACGATCAGTAGTATCGTGCTGCGCGTGCCGCACGCGAGCACGCCGCCAGCATGAACATGATCGTGGCGGACGGCGCCTGACATATTGGCAGGGCATCATCCGCGCTTGATCCCGACTCGCCGGCCGCGGCCGGCGAGCCAGCAGCAAGATTCGAAACAGTCAGAGAGGAATTCATGAGTGCAATCGTAGATATCATCGGTCGCGAGGTTCTCGACTCGCGCGGCAACCCGACGGTCGAGTGCGACGTCCTGCTGGAGTCCGGCGTGATGGGCCGCGCGGCGGTGCCGTCGGGCGCCTCCACCGGCTCGCGCGAAGCCATCGAGCTGCGCGACGGCGACAAGTCGCGCTACCAGGGCAAGGGCGTGCTGAAGGCGGTCGAGCACATCAACACCGAAATCTCCGAAGCCATCATGGGCCTGGACGCGTCCGAGCAGGCCTTCCTGGACCGCACCCTGATCGACCTCGACGGCACCGAGAACAAGAGCCGCCTGGGCGCCAACGCCACGCTGGCCGTGTCGATGGCCGTGGCCCGCGCCGCCGCCGAGGAAGCCGGCCTGCCGCTGTATCGCTACTTCGGCGGCTCGGGCGCGATGCAGATGCCGGTGCCGATGATGAACATCGTCAACGGCGGCGCGCACGCCAACAACAGCCTGGACATCCAGGAATTCATGATCATGCCGGTGTCGCAGACCAGCTTCCGCGAAGCCCTGCGTTGCGGTGCCGAGGTGTTCCACGCGCTCAAGAAGATCCTGGCCGACAAGGGCATGTCCACCGCGGTGGGCGACGAAGGCGGCTTCGCGCCGAACTTCGCTTCGAACGAAGAGTGCCTGAACACCATCGTGCAGGCCGTCGAGAAGGCCGGCTACCGCGTGGGCGAAGACGTGCTGCTGGCGCTGGACTGCGCCGCCAGCGAATTCTTCCGCGAGGGCGAGGACCTGTACCACCTGGACGGCGAAGGCCTGAAGCTGACCTCGACCCAGTTCGCCGACTACCTGGCCAACCTGTGCGACAAGTTCCCGATCGTGTCGATCGAGGACGGCATGGCCGAAGGCGACTGGGAAGGCTGGAAGACGCTGACCGACAAGCTCGGCAAGCGCGTGCAGCTGGTGGGCGACGACCTGTTCGTCACCAACACCAAGATCCTGAAGGAAGGCATCGAAAAGGGCATCGGCAACTCGATCCTGATCAAGATCAACCAGATCGGCACGCTGACCGAAACCTTCGCCGCCATCGAGATGGCCAAGCGCGCCGGCTATACCGCCGTGATCTCGCACCGCTCGGGCGAGACCGAGGACAGCACCATCGCCGACATCGCGGTCGGCACCAACGCCGGCCAGATCAAGACCGGCTCGCTGTCGCGTTCGGACCGCATCTCGAAGTACAACCAGCTGCTGCGCATCGAGGAAGACCTCGGCGATATCGCCAGCTACCCGGGCAAGAGCGCCTTCTATAATCTGCGCTAAGCCCGCGTCATGCGCCGGCCGCGGATAGCCAGTATCGCGGCCGGCGCCGACGGACCCGACTTCCTCTTCAAAGCGCCGGAATCCCTATGCGCCTGATATCGCTGCTGCTGTTCGTGCTGTTGCTGGCCATTCAGTACCCGTTGTGGCTGGGCAAGGGCGGCTGGCTGCGCGTGTGGGAGATGGACAAGCAGGTGCAGGAGCAGAGTGCGCGCAACCAGGCGCTCAAGCTGCGCAATGCCAAGCTGGAAGGGGAAGTGAAGGACCTGCAGGACGGCACCGGCGCCATCGAGGAACGTGCCCGCTACGAGCTGGGCATGGTCAAGGACGGCGAGGTGTTCGTGCAGTTCGTGGCGCCCGCGCCCAAGGTCAGCGCCACGCCGCCGCTGCCGCCGCCACCCAATTCCCCGGCCGCCACCGGCCATCACTAGCACCGCGGCGCCCGCTCCGGGCGCCGATACCATCCACGCACCGCCTGTGTTCCCGCTGTCACCGTCATGTGATGCCGCGGGCGCACTCGTTGCCGATTCGTTGCCGCCTACCAGTACGGATAGCCGCCCCAGCCCCAGCCCGGATAGCCGCTGCTGAAGCCGACGCCGCCACCCCAGCGGCCGCCGCCCCAGCCGCCGTAGTACAGGTTCCAGCTCGGCGACGGATAGGCGTAATAGGCACGCGCGTAGGCTTCGGCCTGCTGCTGGCGCGCGATGGCGGCGTCCTGCTCGCGCAGGATGTCGCGGTTCAGCGCGCCCAGCTTCTGGCTTTCCTCGGGGGTGATCGGTGCCGGCGGGATGCTGTTGGGCATCAGCCGCGCGGTCGGCGGCGAGCCGTTGATGTCGCGCGGCAGCCCGGCGCAGCCGCCGAGCAGCGCGGCACCGAGCAGCAGCGCGCCGCACGCGCGCGGCAGGCGCCGCGCCGCGGCGGGAAGCAGGTTCGGAGACGAAGCGGACATGATATTTCCCCTGGCTCTGGTGGGTCGCTGATGCTTTGACCGCGGCGGAGCGTGCAAAGGTTCCGCCGCGGCCTGGCCCGTGCCCGCCGCTCAGTGCTGCTGGCTGGCTCCGTCGCCGGCGCCGGTGGCGACCGGCACGGGCGCGAACAGCTGCGCGCAGTCGACCGGGTCGAAGTGATACTGCTGGCCGCAGAAATCGCAATGGATCTCCACGTTGCCGCGCTCCTCCAGGATGCTCTCGATCTCGGCGCGGCCCAGGTTCTGCAGCATGCCGGCCACCTTGGGGCGCGAGCAAGAGCAGTTGAAATGCGGGCTGAGCGGCTCGAACACGCGCAGGCCGGTGGCCTGCAGGTCTTCCCAGAACAGGCGGCGCAGCAGCGTGTCGGGTGTCTCGGCCAGCAGTTCGTCGGTCTTCAGCGTGGCGCCGAGCTGGCAGGCGCGGTCCCAGGTATCGAGGTCCTGCGCGCGGGCGCTCTCGGCCAGCGGCGCGCCGGTCTCGCCGACCTGCGCCGGGCCGCGGCCCGCGTGGCCTTCCATGGTGCCGCCGTAGCTGGGCAGCTTCTGCAGCAGCATGCCGGCGGCGACCTGGTCGTCGGCGGCCAGCCACAGGCGCGTGTCGAGCTGCTCGGACGAGTGCATGTAGTGTTCGAGCACCGCGGCCATCGAGGTGAAGGCGCCCTGCGCGTCGGCCAGCGGCACGATGCTCTGGTAAGCCTGCTGGCCCGGCAGCTTGTCCTGCGGGTCCAGCGTGATGGCGAAGCGGCCGCCGCCGTGCACGTTGACCAGATCGGCCAGCGTGGCGTCGTCGGCCACCTGCACGCCTTCGGCCAGCTTGGCGGTGGCGCGCATCGACAGGTCCGACAGGCATTCCACCACCAGCATGCGCACCGGGCCGTCGCCGTGCACCTGCATCACCAGCGCGCCGTTGAACTTCAGGTTGGCGGTGAGCAGGGCGGCCGCGGACATCATTTCGCCCAGCAGCCGGCGCACCGGGGCGGGGTATTGATTGCGGCGCAGCACATCCTGCCAGGTGGCGCGCATGCGCACCAGTTCGCCGCGCACGGGAGCCGCGTCGAACAGGAATTTCTGCAGGGTGTCGGGGGAGGTGGTGTCAGTCACGATGGTCCGTCGGTAAAGCGGCGCGGGCACGGCGCCTGGCCGGCGCGCCTTGGTCGATGCGTCTTAGTCGATGCGTTTGAGCTGCGTCTTGTACATGGCCTGGCGCGTGGCGTAGGTCTCGGCGTTGCGGTACAGGTTGGCCACGTCCTGCTCGGTGAGTTCGCGCACCACCTTGGCCGGCGCGCCCAGGATCAGCGAGCGGTCCGGGAACACCTTGCCCTCGGTGACCACGGCGCCCGCGCCCACCAGGCATTCCTTGCCGATCACCGCGCGGTTCAGGATCACGGCCTGGATGCCGATCAGCGAGCCTTCGCCCACGGTGCAGCCGTGCAGCATGGCCTGGTGGCCGATCGACACGTTGTCGCCGATGGTCAGCGGGCAGCCCGGGTCGGTGTGGAGCACGGTGCCCTCCTGCACGTTGCTGGACTCGCCTACCACGATCGGTTCGTTGTCGCCGCGGATCACCACGCCCGGCCAGGCACTGGCACGCGCCTTGAGCGTCACGTTGCCAATGATGGTGGCCTCGGCGGCCACGTAGGCGTCCGGATCGATGGTGGGGGCGATATCGCCGAGCTGGTAAAGCGCCATGAAGTCTCCTGCACAAGTTCGTATGGGTATATGGGGTTTGCCGCCGGGCTTTAAAGAGAGTCCTGGAGGGAGGCGGAACGGCGAGGCGGCGCGCCGGCTGCGCAGACGGCCGGCCCTGCACCCTACAATGGCGGCAACCCGGATTTTACGCTTATGGCAGCCAACCTGACCGACACCGTCCCCGCCCACGCGCCCGACCCCGCATTTCCCGCCCTGCCGGACCTCGCCGGCCTGTCCTTGCGCCGCCAGGCGCTGGCCATCCTGTGCCTGTGCGACGCCCGGCAGAAGGCGGCCGCCACGCGCCGCATGCGCCAGGCGGCCGCAGGCATGGCGCCGGAGGCACTCGGCGCCGGCGAAGCCCTCGCCGCCACGCTGCCGCTGCCGGGCCGCCCGGCGCTGCCGGAACTGGTGGCGCCGCAGCGCGTGGGGCGGCGCCGCTCGCTGCGCACGCCGGCCGGGCGCGCGGCCATGATCCACGCGCTGGCCCATATCGAATTCAACGCCATCAACCTCGCCCTCGACGCCCTCTGGCGCTTCGGCGGCATGCCGGCCGAGTTCTACCGCGACTGGCTGCGCGTGGCCGACGAAGAGGCGCTGCACTTCACGCTGCTGGCCGACCACCTCGGCACGCTGGGCGCCGGCTACGGCGATTTCCCGGCCCACAACAGCCTGTGGGAGATGGCCGACAAGACCGCCGGCGACGTGCTGGCGCGCATGGCGCTGGTGCCGCGCACCCTCGAGGCGCGCGGGCTGGATGCCTCGCCGCCGGTGCGTGCCAGGCTCGCCGCCGCCGGCGACCACGAAGCCGCCGCCATCATCGACATCATCCTGCGCGACGAAGTGGGGCACGTGGCCATCGGCAACCGCTGGTACCGCTGGCTGTGCGCCGGGCGCGGGCTTGACCCGGTCGCCGCCTACGGCGAGCTGGCGGCACGCTACCAGGCGCCGCGCCTGCGCCCGCCCTTCAACCTGGACGCGCGCCGCGCGGCCGGCTTCGACGACGCCGAGCTGGCGTGGCTCGAGGCGCAGGCCGCTCAGTAGTACTCGGCGACCAGGATCAGGCCTTGCTGGCCGGCGTCCTGGCCGTTTCCCCTCACGAAGCGGGCCGTCTGGACGGACGCGCGCGCGGACTTCATCTGCACGGACGTGCCCGGCAGCAGCGGCATGGCGGCGAACTCGGCAGCCTGGGCGCCGTTCTGGGGGCAGCTTACCGAGGCGCTGCCGGAGCTGGCGCTCATCTGGGTCATGCACGACGGCGCGACGATGGCGCCGCGGAAGACGATCACGCCGCCGGCGCCCCACGCCGGGACCGAGAGCAGCGCGCACGCCAGGGCCAGCGGCAGGCGGTGCTTGAGGTTGCGGATGGAGGCGTTGCCGGTGCGTGCGTGCGTGCTCATGGTGATCCCCTTTTGGTCATTGAGCCCAGGAAAATTCGTAAATCCTAATCAGAAATTTCTTCTTATTTTTTGGGAAGTTTATTTTCCACCTCTGGGAAGTGCAACCTGAAAAAGATGAATTTTCTTACGTCTATTTCTCTTCCATTGTGCTAAGTCAACTGACGCTTCCTACTGACTCCTGCTGGCTTGCCATTGGACGAATCTTCATCTGGCTCGGATTTGTCCCAGCCCTGCGCATGCCCGGGGCGGTCATTTCCGTGAAATGCCTGCGGTGATTTTTCTTTAAGACTTATCTTATAAATAAGAGAAGCGCCAAGTTATTCAGGGCAATGGGCCAGCCATGCCTGGACTGCCGGCGCGGCTTGCACAGGAAATGCGCAAACGAAAAGCGGACGCATATCTCCGCTAACGTCAACTTTCGCGAATACTTGACGCAGGCATCCCGCCGGCCCGGAGGTCAGCCGGGCCGGTGCGGGAAGAAGAGGAAGGGGCGGGTGGCGGAAGCCGGCCGGGGGGCTAGCGCTGCGGCGTGGCGCCGCGCTGCGCTTCCATCTCGCGCAGCACGCGGCGCTGGATCTTGCCGGTGGTGGTCATGGGCAACTGCGCGATGAACTCGATGGCCTTGGGATATTCGTAGGGCGCGAGCTGGCCGCGCACATGCTGCTGCAGTTCCGCGGTCAGGTCGGCATCGGCGCGCGGGGAGCGGGCCACCGACGGCTGCAGCACGATGAACGCCTTCACCACGGCGCCGCGCTCGGGGTCCGGCGACGGCACCACGGCGCAGTTCGACACCGCGGGGTGCTTGAGCAGGCAGTTCTCGATCTCGCTGGGGCCGATGCGGTAGCCGGACGACTTGAAGACGTCGTCGGCGCGCCCCTCGTACCACAGGTAGCCGTCGGCGTCGGCGCGCGCCAGGTCGCCGGTGCGGCACCAGCGCAGGCCGCCGTGCTCCACGTACCTGGCCTGCGTGGCCGCTTCGTTGCGCCAGTAGCCGAGAAAGAACACGGGGTCCGGGTGGCCGTGCAGGTCGGTGCTGCACACGGCGATCTCGCCGGCTTCCCCGGGCGCGCAGGGCCGGCCGTCTTCGTCGACCACGGCCAGCCGGTGGCCCGGATAGGGGCGGCCCATCGAGCCCGGGCGCGCCGGCCAGCCGAGCTCGCCGCCGTCGTTCTGCGCGGTGCAGTTGCCCACGATGTAATTGATCTCGGTCTGGCCGAACATTTCGTTGACCACCACGCCGAGCGCGTCGCGGCACCATGCGAACACGGTCTCGCCGACGGCCTCGCCCGCGCTCATGAGCGCGCGCAGGTGCAGGCGGTATCGTGCGCGCGGCGCGGGGCAGGTCTTCATCATCTGCTTGAGCGCGGTCGGGAACAGGAAGGTATTGGTGACGCGGTAGCGCTCCATCAGCTCGAACGCCAGCTGCGCCGAAAAGCGGCCCTGGTAGCCCACGATGGACTGGCCGAAGTACAGCGCCGGCATCAGCGCATCCCACAGGCCGCCGGTCCAGGCCCAGTCGGCCGGGCTCCAGAACACGTCGCCCTCGCGCGGATACCAGTTCTGCGAGCAGACGAAGCCGGGCAGGTTGCCGATCAGCGCGCGGTGCGGGAGCACGGCGCCCTTGGGCGGCCCGGTGGTGCCGCTGGTGTAGATCAGCACCGCGGCTTCGTCGGCCTTGGTCTGCTCGGCGGTGAAGTCCGGCAGTTGCGCCGCCAGCAGCGCGTCCCAGTCCAGCCCGGCGCGGCCGGCGGCCGCGCCCACGCCGATCACCGCGGCCAGCGCCGGGCACTCGGGGCGGGCGGCCAGCACGTTGTCGATGGCGGTCTCGTCGGCGATCGCCACGCGCGCCTCGCTGTGCCGGAAGCGGAAGGCCAGGGCTTCCGGCCCGAACAGCATCGACAACGGCATGGCGATGGCGCCGAGCTGGTAGATCGCCATATGCGCGATCACCGTCTCGATGCGCTGCGGCATGACGATGCCGACGCGGTCGCCGCGCGCCACGCCGAGCGCGCGCAGCGCGTGCGACAGGCGGTTCGCCTCGGCCTGGATGTAGGCGTAGCTGTGGCTGGCGCGGCGGCCGTCCTCGTGCTCGGTGTAGACGGCGATGCGGCCGGCGCTGGCCGCATCGCGCGCCCAGCGGCCGCAGCAGGCCTCGGCCAGGTTGAAATGCTCGGGCACGTGCCAGCGGAAGCTTTCGTGCAGCGCGGGGTAGTCGTCGCGCCGGCTTGCGGGCAGGGCGGTTGCGGCCATGCAGGTCTCCTGTTTGCTTTGCGTTCGCCCGGCAGCGGGAAGGCGGCGGGTGCCGCTATAATCGCCAAAGCGAACGATCGTTCTATTTTTATCGCGCCTCCCCGTTGTCGCGGGTGAAGGCGCCGGCCGGGAAGGCACCGGGGGAGACCACCATGACAATCAGAGAAACCTCGCGTTCGGAATTTATCACGTTGCGCGGGCTCGCCATGCACGTGCGCCACTGGGGCCGCGCAGGCGCGCCGAAGCTGTTCGCGCTGCACGGCTGGATGGACGTGGCGGCCTCGTTCCAGTTCATGGTGGACGCGCTGGAGCGCGACTGGCACGTGATCGCGCCGGACTGGCGCGGCTTCGGCCAGACCGGCTGGCCGACCCGCCATCCGGGCACCGGGTCGTACTGGTTTCCCGACTACCTCGCCGACCTGGAGGCGGTGCTCGACCATTTCCAGCCCGGCGAGCCGGTGAACCTGGTGGGCCACAGCATGGGCGCCAACGTGGCCTGTTTCTACGCCGGCATCCGTCCCGCGCGGGTGCGCCGCGTGGTGGACCTGGAAGGCTTCGGCATGACCGGCGCGCACGCCGGGCAGGCCCCGGGGCGCTATGCGCGCTGGCTCGACGAACTGCGCCAGCCTCCCGCGCTGAAGACCTACGACAGCATGGCCGCCGTGGCCGCGCGGCTGCAGAAGACCAACCCGCGCCTGCCCGACGACCGCGCCGCCTTCCTGGCCGAACACTGGTCGGCGCGCAATGGCGAGGGCCGCTGGGAGATCCTGGGCGATCCCGCGCACAAGATGGTCAATCCGGTGCTTTACCGGCTCGACGAAGTGATGGCGATCTGGGCGCAGGCCACCGCGCCGGTGCTGCATGTGGAGGCGCGCGACTCGCAGACGCTGAGCCATATCGCGCGCGGGCAGCCGCTCGACGAATTCAGGCAGCGCTTCCAGGCCTTCCGCGATTTCCGCGCGGCGGTGATCGACGACGCCGGCCACATGCTGCACCACGACCAGCCGCGCGCGGTGGCGGCGCTGGTCGACGGCTTCTGCGCGTGACGCGCGCCCGCGCCGCGCTCAGGCGTGCGTCAGCTTGTCCTTGAGCGCGGCGTTGTTGCTGGTGTGCACGTGCACCAGCGCCTTTTCCGGGAAGGCGTAGTGATAGGCCTTGCGCAGCGCCAGCGCGGCTTCGTGGAAACCCGACAGGATCAGCTTCTGCTTGTTCGGGTAGAAGGCGATGTCGCCGGCGGCGAAGATGCCGCGGCGCGAGCTCTCATAGGTGGTGGTGTCCACCACGATGCGCCCGGCGCGCATGTCGAGGTCCCAGTGCGCGATCGGGCCCGGCTCGGACACCAGGCCGTACAGCGCCACCAGCTCGTCCGCGGGCAGGCTCACGGTGTCCTCGCGCGTGCGGATGTCCACGCCGGCGAGGGGGCCGGCCGGGGTGCCGTCCCCGGTCTTCAGCGCGCCCAGCATGCCTACCACGAAATCCATCTCGCCGGCCGCCACGGCCGCGCGCATTTCCGCCACCGTGCCGTCGGCGGCGCGGAAGCCTTCGCGGCGGTGCAGCAGGGTGACGCGCGCGGCCACCTTGCGCAGCGCCAGCGCCCAGTCCAGCGCGGCATCGCCGCCGCCGGCCACCACCACGCGCTTGCCGGCGAAGCGCGCCACGTCGCGCACCGCGTAGTGCAGGTGGCGGCCTTCCAGCGCGGCGGCCTCGGGCAGCGCCACGCGTTGCGGGGCAAACGCGCCGGCGCCGGCGCAGACCAGCACGGCGGCCACGTCGAAGCGCTTGCCGCCGTCGGTGGTGACCAGCAGGCGGGGCGGATGCGCATGGCCGGCCCCGGGCGTGGCCAGCGCGGCGGGGGCAATGTCCTCGAGGCCGCTGGCGCGCTCGTTGAAGTGCATCGGGAACGCGAACGGCGCGCACTGTTCGAGCAGCCGGTCCACCAGGTCCTGCGCCAGGCAGCCGGGCACCGCGGGGATGTCGTAGATCGGCTTCTCGGGGTAAAGCTCGGTGCACTGGCCGCCGGCCCGGTCGAGCACGTCGACCAGTTCGCAGCGCAGGCCCAGCACGCCGGCCTGGAACGCCGCGAACAGGCCGACCGGGCCGGCACCGACGATCAGCACGTCGGTGCGGGTCACATTGGCGCCCGGGGCGCAGTCGGCGCTGGCGGAGCTGGCTGGGGTGGCGGAAGCGTCGGTCGGCATGGCGTTGCGGGCGGCGCGCTTGGCGCCGCCGGGCGGGAAGATCGAAAGGCCCCAACTATACCGCGCGGCACGGCGGCGGCACCCGACGCCAGCGTTGGCGGCAGGGCTATCGCCCGCGCGCGGCGGGCGGCGCTGTGTGTGCCGCCTCACGCCTGCGCCGCTGCCGCCGGAGTAGAATGGCGGCATGCAGAACCCTCACGCCATCAACGCAGATCTTCATTGCCACTCCACCGTGTCCGACGGCATGCTGTCGCCGCGCGAGGTGGCCGCGCGCGCCCATGCGGGCGGCGTGGCTTTCTGGGCGCTGACCGACCATGACGAGACCGGCGGCCAGCTCGAGGCGCGCGCCGCCGCCGAGGCACTCGGCATGCGCTTCGTGCCGGGCGTGGAGATCTCGGTGACGTGGGCCGGCCAGACCGTGCATGTCGTCGGGCTGCAGATCGACCCGGCCTGCCCGGCGCTGGTCCAGGGCCTGGCGGACACGCGCTCGGGGCGCGCGGCGCGCGCGCAGGACATCGGCGAGGCGCTTGCCGCCATCGGCATCGAGGGCGCCTACGAAGGCGCGCTGCGCTATGTCGGCAACCCGGACCTGATCTCCCGCACGCATTTCGCGCGCTGGCTGGTGGACCAGGGGCGCTGCAAGACCATCGGCGACGTGTTCAGCGAATACCTCGGCGAAGGGCGCCCGGGTTATGTCGGGCACCGCTGGGCCCGGCTGGCCGACGCGGTGGGCTGGATCCGGGCCGCCGGCGGCATCCCCGTGATGGCCCATCCGGGCCGCTACGATTACACCCAGCTCCAGCACGACGCGCTGTTCGACGAGTTCGTGCAGCTCGGCGGCGCGGCGGTCGAGGTGGTGACCGGCAGCCACACGCCCGACCAGTTCCGCCAGTACGCCGACGTCGCGCGCCATTACGGCCTGCTGGCCTCGCGCGGCTCCGATTTCCACGGCCCCGGCGAAGGGCGCACCGAGCTGGGCGCGCTGCCGCCGCTGCCGCCGTCGGTCACGCCGGTATGGCATGACTGGTAAGCCGGCACGGCCCGCGGCCGCCCGGCGCTCCGATGGCCCCCGCCCGTCATGCGCACCGCCCGACTTTCCCCTTCGCAGAACCCGCCCGGCGTACCCGCTGCCTTCGCGCCGGGCCGGCGGCCATTTGCCCTTCGCGCCCCCATGTCCCAATACTTCGATATCCACCCGCTCAATCCGCAGGCCCGGCTGATCAAGCAGGCCGCGCAGATCATCGGGCAGGGGGGGCTGATCGCCCTGCCGACCGACTCGAGCTACGCGCTGGCCTGCCGGCTCGACGACAAGGCCGCGGTGGAGCGCCTGCGCCGCCTGCGCGGCATCGACGACAAGCACCACCTGACGCTGATGTGCAGCGACCTGTCCGAGCTGGGCAACTTCGCGCGCGTCGACAACCGGCAGTACCGCTGGCTCAAGGGCGCCACGCCCGGGCCCTACGTGTTCATCCTCGAAGCCACCAAGGAAGTGCCGCGCCGGCTGTCGCACCCGGCGCGCAAGACCATCGGCGTGCGCGTGCCCGACCACCCGATCCCGCTGGCGCTGCTGGCCGAGGTGGGCGAGCCGCTGATCTCGGCCACGCTGCAGCTGCCCGGCGACGACGCCCCGCTCAACGAGCCGGAGGTGATCCGCGCCCGCCTGGAGAAGCAGCTCGAGCTGGTGATCTGCGGCGGCGCCGCGCCGGCGCAGCCGACCACCGTGATCGACCTGA
Source organism: Cupriavidus sp. 30B13 (assembly GCF_049059565.2). NCBI lineage: Bacteria > Pseudomonadati > Pseudomonadota > Betaproteobacteria > Burkholderiales > Burkholderiaceae > Cupriavidus > Cupriavidus sp. 30B13. The sequence goes on from NZ_CP188223.1 coordinate 1,567,539, forward strand.
CCGGCGGCGAGCCCGAGCTGATCCGGCAGGGGCGCGGCGACATCGAGCGCTTCGGCCTCTGAACGCCGGTGCGCGCGCCGCGCGCGGCCCGGTACAATAGCGCCCCATGGATTCTTCCCTGATTCAGACCCTTGCGGTCTATGCCTTGCCGGTCCTGTTCGCCATCACGCTGCACGAAGCCGCCCACGGCTACGTGGCCAAGCTGTTCGGCGACAGCACCGCCTACATGATGGGCCGCGTCAGCATCAACCCGGCCCGGCACATCGATCCCATCGGCACCATCGCGGTGCCGCTGCTGCTCTATTTCATGACCAGCGGCCAGTTCGTGTTCGGCTACGCCAAGCCGGTGCCGGTCGCCTTCGACCGCCTGCGCAATCCGCGCTGGCACGGCATGTGGGTGGCGCTGGCCGGGCCCGGCAGCAACGTGCTGCAGGCCTTCCTGTGGGCGCTGGTGGCCGTGGGGCTGGTGCTGGCGCAGGTGCAGGAGCCGTTCTTCAGCCAGATGGCGCGCGCCGGCGTGCTGGTCAACCTGGTGATGGCCGCCTTCAACCTGTTCCCGGTGCCGCCGCTCGACGGCGGCCGGGTGCTGACCGCGCTGCTGCCGCAGCGGCTGGCCCATGCCATCTCGCGCATCGAGCCCTACGGCATCTTCGTGGTGCTGGCGCTGGTGGCCGCCGGCGTGATCACCAAGGTATGGATGCAGCCGGTGATGGGTGCGCTCAGCGGGCTGGTGCAGCTGATGCTGCAGCCGATCCTGGCGCTGGTGCAATAGCCGGCCGCCGGGCCGCGCCCGGCACGCTGCATGCGCCGTACCGAGTCCCGAATCCCCATCAAAAGAACAGACAGACATGTTTCCCGACCGCGTTCTCTCCGGCATGCGGCCTACCGGTGCGCTGCACCTGGGCCACTACCACGGCGTCCTGAAAAACTGGGTCCAGCTGCAGGCCGAATATCCGTGCTTCTTCTTCGTGGCGGACTGGCATGCGCTGACCACCCACTATGAATCGCCCGAGGTGATCGGCGAGTCGGTGTGGGAGATGCTGATCGACTGGCTCGCGGCCGGCGTCGATCCCGAGCGCGCCACGCTGTTCATCCAGAGCCGCGTGCCCGAGCACGCCGAGCTGTTCCTGCTGCTGGCGATGGGCACGCCGCTGGGCTGGCTGGAGCGGGTGCCGACCTACAAGGACCAGATCGAGAAGCTCAAGGACAAGGACCTGTCCACCTACGGCTTCCTCGGCTACCCGCTGCTGCAGGCGGCCGACATCCTGATCTACCGCGCCGGCCGCGTGCCGGTGGGCGAGGACCAGGTGCCGCACGTGGAGATCACGCGCGAGATCGCGCGCCGCTTCAACTACCTGTACGGCCGCCAGCCGGGCTTCGAGGAGCGCGCGCAGGAGGCCGCGAAGAAGCTGGGCGGCAAGCGCACCAAGGCCTATCTCGAGCTGCGCCGGGCCTACCAGGAGCAGGGCAAGGCCGAGGCGCTGGAAGAGGGCGCGGCGCTGGTCGCGCAGTCGCAGAGCCTGGCCGCCGAAGACCGCGAGTTGCTGCTGGGCTACCTCGGCGGCTCGCGCAAGACCATCCTGGTCGAGCCGCAGGCGCTGCTGACCGCGGCTTCGCGCATGCCCGGGCTGGACGGCCAGAAGATGTCGAAGTCCTACGGCAACACCATCCGCATGCGCGAGGACAAGGCCTCGGTGGAGAAGAAAGTGCGCACCATGCCCACCGATTCCGCGCGCGTGCGCCGCACCGACGCCGGCGAGCCGGCGCGCTGCCCGGTGTGGCAGCTGCACCAGGTCTACTCGGACGTGCCCACGCGCGAGTGGGTGGAAAAGGGCTGCCGCAGCGCCGGCATCGGCTGCATCGAATGCAAGCAGCCCGTGATCGACGGCATCCTGCGCGAGCAGCAGCCGATGCTGGAGCGCGCGCAGAAGTATATGGACGACCCCGCGCTGCTGCGCGCCATCGTCGCGCACGGCTGCGACAAGGCCAGCCAGGTCGCGCGCGAGACCATGGGCGACGTGCGCGCCGCGATGGGACTGGGGTACCGGTGAACGTGGCCGGCACCATGCCGCACCATGCGCCCGCGCCGCCGTCGCCGTGGGTGCTGCGCTGGGCGCACCTGGTGCGCGCGGGCGGCCGCGTGCTCGACCTGGCCTGCGGCAGCGGCCGCCACGCGGCGTGGTTCGCCGCGCGCGGTCACGCGGTGCTGGGCGTCGACCGCGACGGCGCGTCGCTGGCCGCGCTGGCCGCGGGCATCGAGACGCAGCAGGCCGACCTGGAGCAGGGCACGTGGCCGCTGGCCGGCCGCGCGCCGTTCGACGCCATCGTGGTGACCAACTACCTGCACCGGCCCTTGTGGCCGCACCTGGTCGCGGCGCTGGCGCCGGGCGGCGTGCTGATCTACGAGACCTTCTCGGCCGGCAACGAGACCGTGGGCAAGCCGTCCAACCCGGACTTCCTGCTCAGGCCGGGCGAGCTGCTGGAAGCCGTGCGCGGCAGCCTGCGCGTGGTCGGTTATGAAGATGGTATGCTCGAAGTGCCTAGAGCTGCCTTTGTGCAGCGCCTGTGCGCGGTCCGCGAGGTGGCGGGCGGCGGCGGCCAGGCAAGCGGCGGCGCGCCGCCGCGCTATCGCCTGCCTGCCTGAAGTGCGGCCGGGGCTATTTGCCCGCCCGATCGGCGAGACCCGGACTTCACGCGTTGAACCGGCGTGGGTTTTCCCCGGTCGAAGGGGCGGTCGGAAGGCCCGGGCTATCCGGTACAATCGCGGTATTCGTTTCCCGAATTCTCATACGTTATGACACAGATTAACGGCAGCATCGTCGCGATCGTGACGCCGATGCAGGAAGATGGCAGCCTGGATTTCCCCGCGCTGCGCGCCCTGGTCGACTGGCACGTGGCCGAGGGCACCGACGGCATCGTGATCGTCGGCACCACCGGCGAGTCGCCCACCGTGACGGTGGACGAGCACTGCGAGCTGATCCGCGTGGCCGTGGAGCAGGCCGACAAGCGCATCCCGATCATCGCCGGCACCGGTGGCAACTCCACCAGCGAGGCGATCGAACTGACCGCCTTCGCCAAGCGGGTCGGCGCCGATGCCTCGCTGCAGGTCGTGCCCTACTACAACAAGCCGACCCAGGAAGGCATGTACCGCCATTTCCGCACCATCGCGGAAAGCGTGGAGCTGCCCGTGGTGCTGTACAACGTGCCGGGCCGCACGGTGGCCGACATGCAGCCCGAGACCATTCTGCGCCTGGCGCAGGTGCCGGGCATCGTCGGCGTGAAGGAAGCCACCGGCAATATCGATCGTGCCGCGCAGCTGATCAAGGATGCCCCGGAAGGCTTCGCCATCTATAGCGGCGACGATCCCACCGCGATTGCCCTGATGCTGCTCGGCGGCCATGGCAACATCTCGGTCACGGCCAACGTGGCGCCGCGCAAGATGCATGAATTGTGCGTGGCCGCCCTGAAGGGCGACGCTATCACCGCGCGTCGCATCCACATGGAACTGGTTGCGCTGAACAAGGCGATGTTCGTCGAGGCCAACCCGATTCCCGTCAAGTGGGCACTCCAGCAAATGGGCAAGATGCAGGGCGGTATCCGCCTCCCGCTCACCCCGCTGTCACCGGAATACCACGACGTGGTGCGCAAGGCGCTGTCGGATGCCGGCCTGCTCGGCTGATCCCTCGGTACCCTGCCGTTGTCCCATCAACTAGGATTGCGTGTCAATGAAACTCAAGCTTAACCGCCACGGCGCGACGCAAGTTCGCCGTGCCGCCTTGGTCTTGCCCGTGCTGGTGGCAAGCGCGATGTCCGGTTGCAGCAGCATCAACGATGCCATGTCGCCGGACAAGATCGACTACAAGGCCAACGCCAAGCGCACCTCCACGCTGGACGTGCCGCCCGACCTGACCAAGATCGAAGGCGACCGCCGCTACTCCGTGCCCGACCAGAACGGCACCTCGACGCTGTCGACCTACAACCAGTCGACCAAGACGGCGCAACAGCAGGTCGGCACCGAGAACGTGCTGCCGGCCACGCAGGGCGTGCGCATGGAGCGCGACGGCAACCAGCGCTGGCTGGTGATCAGCAACGGCATGCGCGCGGACCAGCTGTGGCAGTCGCTGCGCGAGTTCTGGCAAGAGAGCGGCTTCCTGCTGGTGCAGGACTCGCCCGAGACCGGCATCATGGAAACGGACTGGGCCGAGAACCGCGCCAAGATCCCGCAGGACTTCATCCGCAACACCATCGGCAAGGTGTTCGACGGCCTGTACTCGACCTCCGAGCGCGACAAGTTCCGCACGCGCCTGGAGCGCTCGCAGAACGGCAACCTGGAAGTCTTCATCAGCCACCGCGGCGCGCAGGAACAGCTGACCGGCATCGACAAGTCGCAGACGGTGTGGACCCCGCGTCCGTCCGATCCCGAGCTGGAAGCCGAATTCCTGTCGCGCTTCGCGCAGCGCCTCGGCGTGCAGAAGGAGCAGGCCGACCGCATGGCCAAGAACAGCACCGCTGCTCCGGCAGCGGCGGCCGGCGCTGCCGCGGCACCCGCGGTGGCGGCCAAGGCGCCTGCCGCCGGCAGCAACCTGACCCAGGTCAACGGCAGCCAGGCGCTGCAGCTGGCCGAACCGTTCGACCGCGCCTGGCGCTCGGTGGGACTGGCGCTGGACCGCGTCAACTTCACGGTGGAAGACCGCGACCGCGCGCAGGGCCTGTACTACGTGCGCTACGTCGACCCGCGCGACACCGTGGACAACCGCGGCTTCTTCTCCAAGCTGTTCGTCAAGACCGGCTCCGAAGACAGCAAGCGCGCGAAGAAGTACCGCGTGGCGCTCAAGGGCGACGGCACCGGCACCACGGTGACGGTGCAGAACGACGCCGGCCAGCCGGAAAGCACCGAGGTCGGCAAGCGCATCCTCTCGCTGCTCGACGAGCAACTGCGCTAAGCGCGGTGCCGGTCGTGCCAGCATACCCGCGGCGTCCTGCCGCGGGAGGCTCCCGCCAGCTGCCGCGCGAGGCCGGCGCATGATGCGCTTCGCCTTTCTCGGCAGCGGCAGCGAGGGCAACTCCCTGTTGATCGAAGCACGCGAGGGCACCGCCACCACGCGGGTGCTGCTCGACTGCGGGTTCGGCATCCGCGAGACCGCGCGCCGGCTCGAGCGGCTCGGCATCGCGCCGGACCAGCTCGATGCGGTGCTGGTCACGCACGAACACGGCGATCACGTCGGCTCGGCCTACTCGTTCGCATCGCGCCATGACCTCGCGGTCTACACCAGCCATGGCACCTGGCTTGCCACCTCGCATCTGCGCGGGGCGGAAACGGCCGATGTGCGGGTCTGCTGCGCCGACCACCCGCTGTCCATCGGCGCTCTCCAGATCCTGCCGTACACGGTGCCGCACGATGCACGCGAGCCGCTCCAGTTCGTGCTCAGCGACGGCGACGCCAGGCTCGGCGTGCTGACCGACGCCGGCATGGAAACCCCTTACATCACCGCGCGCCTGTCCGGCCTGCACGCGCTGGTGCTCGAGTGCAACCACGACCGCGAGATGCTGCGCAATTCCGCCTATCCGGCGTCGCTGAAGCGGCGCGTCGGCGGCGATTTCGGCCACCTTGCCAACGAGGTCGCGGCCGGGATCCTGGCGCGCGTGTCGCACGCGGGGCTGCAGCGCGTGGTGGCGGCGCACCTGAGCCAGCAGAACAATACGCCGGCACTGGCGATCCAGGCGTTGTCGGAGGCACTTGCCGGGGCGGCAAGCGAGATCCTGGTGGCGGACCAGCACGAAGGGCTGGGGTGGCAGCCGGTCAGGGCCTGAGCGGCGCGAGAGGCGATGGCAGCGCGCTGGCGCAAGTGTGGCCGGTATGCCACGGAAATCATGGACGCAAAAAAGCCGACCCGAAGGTCGGCTTTTTCATCGGTCGAGACCGATTACTGCTTGGCAGCCGGAGCCGAAGCGTCGGCAGCGGGAGCCGAAGCGTCAGCGGCCGGGGCCGATGCGTCAGCCGGAGCGGCGGCGGGAGCCGAAGCTTCCGGTGCCGGGGCAGCAGCGGCGGGAGCCGAAGCTTCCGGTGCGGGAGCAGCAGCTTCTTCTTTCTTGCCGCAAGCGGCGAGAGCAACGGCGGCGAGCAGCGATGCGATCAGGAGAGACTTCTTCATTGTTCGTCCTTTAACTTTAATAACAGAAAAACAGGCGATGAATAATTACCGGTAATTATCGCTCTTGAACTGCAAAATAGAGGCTCTCCCGGGTGCCGACAAATGCAGTGGTACACAGTACTAGCCAGCCGACGATTATATCCGCGTTTTCCCGGCTTGTGTAGCGATGTCTTTTCCTGTTTTTGGTTGTTACGGTTTATTACAGTGACGATGGCGCAAATTGCAGCCATCCTTCCAGCGCCCAGTGATGAAAGGTCTCCATCAGGTCGGGCAGATCGGCGCAGGCAGCCACTTCCGCGGCACTCAGGTGGCGCCGGTCGGCCAGCTGGCGCAGCCAGCGCGCCAGTTCCGCGGGCGGTTCGTAGGCTTCCCCGTTGATAAAGAAATGGGTGCGGTCGTACAGCGCGATCGATCCCGGCGCCAGCACGATGCCGTGAGATAGTGCCAGCTTGGTGTATTTCTTCAGCGTGATTTCGGGTATCACCGGGAATTCCACGCTCGGCTTGGGCTCGGAAAGATGGGCGCCCAGAAACTCGGAAATCATGCTACCCGACCAACGCAGGGCACTGAGGCGGTCGCTCACCGCGCGCACCATGCTGGCCGGCAACTGGGCCGGCCGCGCGGTGGCGGGTTCGCCCGGATCGGCGTAGCGCCCCGCCAGGTCTTCGTTGTCTTCGACCGTCTCCGACAGCCAGGCCAGGAAATGTCCCGCCAGCTCGCGGTAGGCCGGCGCGCGGAAGCCCACGGAGTAGGTCATGCACTCGCCCTCGGCCACGCCGTCGTGGGCATACTGGGGCGGCAGGTAGAGCATGTCGCCGGGCTCCAGCACCCATTCCTGCTCGGGCGTGAAGTCGGCCAGGATCTTCAGCGGCAGGTCCGGCACCAGGTCGAGCCGGGTCTGCGACGAGATGCGCCAGCGCCGCCGGCCCGATACTTGCAGCAGGAAGACGTCGTAGGAATCGAAATGCGGGCCGACGCCGCCGCCGTCGGTGGCGTAGCTGACCATCAGGTCGTCCAGGCGCGCGTCGGGGGCGAAACGGAATTGCCCCAGCAATGCCGCGGCTGCACTATCGTGGAGGTTGACGCCCTGCACCAGCAGGGTCCACTGGCGCGCCTTGAGCGACGGCAGGTTGTCGGCGGCGAACGGCCCTTGCTCGAGCTTCCAGCGGTTGCGGAAGTGCGACACCAGGCGGGACTCGACGTCGTCCCGGTCGGCCAGTTCGAAAAGGGACTCGCGCGATACCGGCGGCACGATTCCCGGTATGGCTTGTCGGATCAGCAGGGGCTTGCGGTGCCAGATATCGCGCATGAAAGCGGCCGGCGTCATGCCCCCCAGCAGGGGGAGCGGCACGTCGGGATCGACGGGGCCGGGGGGCAAGGCCTGCGCGTATAATGCGGAATCGTTCATGGAGTCAAGAATTGAAAATCGCTAAGAACACGGTGGTATCCGTGGTGTACAAGCTGTCGGATGCGCAGGGCAATCTGATCGAGGAATCGGATGAGCCGATGGTCTATTTGCACGGCGGCTATGATGGCACGTTCCCCAAGATCGAGGAAGCGCTGGAAGGCCACGAAGCCGGCTTCGAGACCCAGCTCCAGCTCGAGCCCGAGGAAGCGTTCGGCGATTACGACGCCGAGATGGTCAAGGTGGAGCCGCGCGACCGCTTCCCCGAGCCGCTCGAGATCGGCATGCAGTTCGAGGGCGTGCCCGAGGACGGCGACGAGGACGATTCGATCATCTACACGGTGACCGACGTGGCGCAGGACAAGGTCGTGCTGGATGGCAACCATCCGCTGGCCGGCATGGCGCTGCGCTTCTGGCTGCAGGTGTCCGAAGTGCGCGAAGCCACCGACGACGAAGTCCAGCATGGCCACGCCCACGGCGCCTCGGGCATCGAGGTGGTGGACGAGGACGAAGACGAGGACGACAACAAGCGCACGCTGCACTGAGTGCGCACCGCCGCGCATGTCCGTTCCCGAAAAGCCGGCTCTGCCGGCTTTTCCCGTTAACGGACGGCCTTCTCGGGAAGGCCTTCTCGGGAAGGCCTTCTCGGGGCTGCCGTCTCGGGACTGCCCTCATCGGGGCCCCTTCATCCCTCCGCATTCCGCGCTCAGTCCGTCTCCGGCCCGTCCCTGAGCGTCACCTCGAACGGCTTCGGCGAGCCCGGCGTGATCGCCAGCTCGGCGTACTGCCGGGGCGTGCCGGCGGGCAGCACCACGCGGGTGACGTTGCGCAGGATCTTGCCGCCGGCATCCTTGAGCGGCGTGTCGATGCCGAAGCCGCCCAGGCCGGTATGCACCAGCAGCACCTGGCCGCGGTAGCGCGCGGCCAGCTCGCGCAGCTGGCGCTTGAACTCCAGGTAGCCGTCGCGCGTGCGGCGGCGCAGGAAGCCGTCGAACAGCGAAGGATTGCCGCGCTGCTCCCAGCCGTTGCCGAACTGCGGGTCGGCGTGGATCAGCACCACGATGCCGGGCAGGCCCTGCTGCTGGGCCAGCGAGAAGGCGCGCGCCAGCCACTGGCGGTTGGCCTCGCGGCGGTCCTCGAACTCGCCGTTGCGGCCGCCTTCGGACAGATAGTGATTGTTGTCGCCGGGCAGGTTCAGCGTCATCAGCAGCACGCCGCCGGCGCTCCAGCGCACGTTTTCGCGGTAGCTGCGGAAGGTGGCCTGGTCGGACTGCCGCATCAGCGGCACCGTGCGCTGGCCCAGCGTGGCGTCGTCGGGGAAGAACAGCTCGCGCACCCGGTTCAGGCGCTCCACCGCGTCGAAATGGCCGTTCACGGCGCTATGGCATTCCGCCCAGTCGGTTTCGCCGGGCAGGTAGACCAGCGGCAGCGGCGACTGGTCGAGCAGGCGCTGGCGCGCCGCGAGCAGGGCGTCGCCGCAGGATTCGGTATCGCCCTTGATGCCGCCCAGGTGCACCACGAAATCGAGCCGGCGCGTGGCGGCATAGTCGAGCAGGCGCGCGGTGCCCGCCTCGGCGGACGGCCACTGCGGCTGGTCGGCGAGCAGCGCCAGGCGCACGGTTTCGGCGGCCGGCGCGGCGGCGCGCCGGGGCGCCGCCTGCGCGTGCAGCACGGGCAGGGCCAGCGCCATGCCCAGCATGGCGCCGCGCGCCGCGCGTGCGAGCGGGCGTGCCAGCCTGGCGCGGCTGCCCGGCCCGGTCGGCGTCATGCCGTGGCTACCGCATCCCTGGCCAGCGCCCGCAGCCGGTACAGCGCGTCGAGCGCCTCGCGCGGGGTCAGGCTGTCCGGGTCGAGCTCGCCGACGGCGTCGAGCAGCGCGGACTGCTCCGGCGACAGGCCGCCGCCGGGCGCGCCGGCGGGCTCCGCGTAGTCGTCTTCGTCATCCTCCGGCGCGGGCGGCGCGGCGAACAGGTCGAGCTGCGGCGTGGGCGTGGCGTCGGCCGACTGCTGCTCCAGCCACGCCAGGTGCTTGCGCGCGGCGCGGATCACCGGCTGCGGCACGCCCGCCAGCTGCGCCACCTGCAGGCCGTAGCTCTGGCTGGCCGGGCCGTCCTGCACGGCGTGCAGGAACACGATGCCGTCGCCGTGCTCCACCGCCGAGAGGTGCACGTTGGCCGCCTGCGTGAATTCCTGCGGCAGTTGCGTCAGCTCGAAGTAGTGCGTGGCGAACAGCGTATGGCTGCGGTTGTGCGCCAGCAGGTGGCGCGCGATGGCCCACGCCAGCGCCAGGCCGTCGAAGGTCGAGGTACCGCGGCCGATCTCGTCCATCAGCACCAGGCTGGCCGGGGTGGCGTTGTGCAGGATGCCGGCGGCCTCGGTCATTTCCACCATGAAGGTGGAGCGCCCGCCGGCGAGGTCGTCGGCCGCGCCGATGCGGGTGAAGATGCGGTCGATCGGGCCGATCACCGCGCGCCGCGCCGGCACGTAGGCGCCCACGCAGGCCAGCAGCACGATCAGCGCGGTCTGGCGCATGAAGGTCGACTTGCCGCCCATGTTCGGGCCGGTGATCAGCAGCAGCTTGCGCGCCTCGGTGAGCTGGCAGTCGTTGGCGATGAACGGCACCGACTCGGCGGCGAGCTGGCCTTCCACCACCGGATGGCGGCCCTGCACGATGTCGATGGCGTTCTCGTCGACGCGCTCGGGCTGGGTCCAGTCCAGCGTCTGCGCGCGCTCAGCCAGCGCCGCCAGCACGTCCAGCCGGGCCAGCGCGCCGGCCACGCGCTGCAGCTCGCCGATATGCGGCAGCAGTTGCTGCAGCAGCGCGTCGTAGAGCTGCTTCTCGCGCGCCAGCGCGCGGTCCTGCGCCGACAGCGCCTTGTCCTCGAAGGCCTTGAGCTCGGGCGTGATGTAGCGCTCGGCGTTCTTGAGCGTCTGGCGGCGGCGGTAGTCGTCGGGGACCTTGTCGGCCTGGCCGTTGGTCACCTCGATGTAGAAGCCGTGCACGCGGTTGTATTCCACGCGCAGGTTGGCGATGCCGGTGCGGGTGCGCTCGCGGGTCTCCAGGTCGACCAGGAACTGGCCGCAGTTCTCGGAGATGTCGCGCAGTTCGTCGAGCTCGGCGTCGAAGCCGCGCGCGATCACGCCGCCGTCGCGCACCACGCTGGCCGGCTCGGGCGCCACCGCCGCGATCAGCAGCGCCTGGCAGTCCTGCGGCACGGCCAGTTCGGCCACGGTCTGGTTCAGCAGCGGGGCCGCCTCGCCGGGCCGCACGCAGGCCTGCACGTCGGGCAGGGCGGCCAGCGTGTCGCGCAGCGAGGACAGGTCGCGCGGGCGCGCGTTGAGCAGCGCCAGGCGCGCGGTGATGCGTTCCACGTCGGACAGCCGGCGCAGCGCCGCGCGCAGCGGCTCGATGCCTTGCTCCAGCAGCGCGCCGATGGCCTGCTGGCGCGCCTGCGGCAGCGCGCGGTCGCGCAGCGGGTGGTGCAGCCAGTGGCGCAGCAGGCGGCTGCCCATGGTGGTGGCGCAGGTGTCCAGCAGCGAGAACAGCGTCGGCGACTCGCCGCCACGCAGGGCCTCGGTCAGCTCCAGGTTGCGGCGCGTGGCGGTGTCCAGGCCGACGAATTCCGATTCGCGCTCCACCGTCACGCCCTGCACGTGGCGCAGCGACTGGCCCTGCGTGGAAGCGGCGTAGTTCAGCAGCGCGCCCACGGCGCCCAGCGCCGCGCCCAGCCCGGCGCAGCCGAACGGGTCCAGGCTGGCCACGCCGAGCTGCTCGCGCAGGCGGCGCGTGCCGGCCTCCTGGTCGAAGTGCCATTCCGGCAGGCGCGTGCGCGCGCAGGCCAGCGCCGGCAGCTCGATGCCGTCGGCGAACAGCAGCTCGGCCGGGCGGATGCGCTCCAGCTCGCGGCCAAGCTGCGCCACTTCGCATTCCATCAGGCGCAGCTCGCCACTGGCGAGGTTGAGCCAGGCCAGCCCCATCTTGCTCACGCCGCGGCGCGTGGTGTGCTGGTGCACCGCCATCAGGAAGGTATCGGCCTTGTCCGGCAGCAGCGCCGCATCGGTCAGCGTGCCGGGGGTGACGATGCGCACCACCTTGCGCTCCACCGGCCCCTTGCTGGCGGCGGGGTCGCCGATCTGCTCGCAGATCGCCACCGATTCGCCGAGCTTGACCAGCCGCGCGAGGTACTGGTCCACCGAGTGGAACGGAATGCCGGCCATGCGGATCGGCACGCCGTTGGAGGCGCCGCGCGCGGTCAGCGTGATGTCCAGCAGCCGCGCCGCTTTCTCCGCGTCGTCATGGAAGAGCTCGTAGAAGTCGCCCATCCGGTAGAACAGCAAGGTGTCCGGGTGGTCGGCCTTGATGCGCAGGTACTGCTGCATCATCGGCGTGTGCTTGGTGCCGGAGGTTTCCGCCGCCGCCTGATCCGGGTCCGTCTTTTTCTGCAATCCCATTGCCATTAAACCTGTTTGGCACAGAGGATGCCGCCACCTGCTCGGCGTCCCTGTGCTTGCCATCGCCTTGCCGGCCCGATCGGCGCACATGGCGCGTGGCGCGGGCGCGCCGGAAAAATCCGGCCGCGCGAGGGGCCTGCCTCGGGACGCAAGGGGGTATTTCGGAAGATGGGCGATATGGTACAGCACCGGCCGCCGGCGCTGGGGGCCGCGCGCGGCCCGGCGGGACCGCCGGGCACGCGGGTGAGGGCGCCCGGCGGCGCCGGGCGCGGAGATGGCGGCCTGCGCGGCGCCTAGCGGAACACCAGCACGGGGATCGTGCTGTGCGTGAGCACCTTCTGCGTCTCGCTGCCCAGCAGCAGGCCGCCGATGCCGCTGCGGCCGTGCGATGCCATGAAGATCACGTCGCAGCCCTGCTCGGTGGCGGTGGCGATGATGCCGCGGTACGGCGCCGCGGAGACCGAGGTGGCGGCGTGGCACGGCACGCCGGCCAGCGCCGCCGCCGCTTCGATGCGCGCCAGCTCGGCGCGCGCGGCGGCCTCGACGCGCTGCTCGAACACCGAGCGCTTTTCGTGGGTGGCGTCGCTGGTCGGCAGGAACGGATATTCCTCCAGGCACATGTAGGCGGTCAGCCTGGCGCCGGTGGCGCGGGCGAACTCGATGGCGGCGCCGACGGCCTTCTGAGAAAGCTCGGAGCCGTCGATGGGGAGGAGGATGTGCTTGAACATGGGCGTATGTGGGTTGGGGCGGGCGGGGGGAGGGGCCGGCGCTTCAGGCGGCAGCCTTGCGCAGGATGACGTAGAGCTCGTCCTTGAGCTTGAGCTTTTCCTTCTTGAGGGTCTCGATGGCCACGCTGTCGGCCGGCACCAGCCCGGCCTCCATGTTCTTGATTTCCTGGTCCATCTCGTTGTGGCGATGGAACAGCCTGGCGAAACGCGCGTCCTGTGCCTTGAGCACGGAAATCAGTTCGCGGAATTCGGGAAACATGCGGGCTCCTTGAAGTGGCGATCGTCGCGTGCCGGGCCGCGCGGCGGCCTGCGGGGAACGCAGGTCGCGCGGCGCCGGCAGCGCATGCCTTCATTGTGGAGCGGGCGGGGGCGGCGGGCCTTGATATGGATCAGGCGCACGGGACGCCTCGCGCAAACGAAAACGCCCGCCTTGCGACGGGCGGGCGTTCAGGCAGGCACTGCGCCGGCACAGTGCCTGCGGTGCGCGGGGCGGCAGGCGCGGACTCAGGCCGCCTTGTCGTTGTCGGCGGAGAACGGCGACAGCAGGCGCACCATCTGCGCGAAGGCCTTGGGGTTGCCGGCCAGGATTTCGCCTTGCTCGAGCTGGCGCGCTTCGCCGGCGTAGTTGCCGGTCAGGCCGCCGGCCTCGGTCACCAGCAGCATGCCGGCGGCCATGTCCCAGGGCTTGAGGCCCTGCTCGAAGAAGCCGTCGGTGCGGCCGCAGGCCACGTAGGCCAGGTCCAGCGCGGCGGCGCCCGGGCGGCGCAGGCCGGCGCAGTTCTGCGTCATCAGCGCGAACAGTTCCATGTACTGGTCGAGGCCGGCCATGTCGCGGTACGGGAAGCCGGTGCCGAGCAGGCAGTCGGCCAGCTTGTCGCGGCGCGAGACACGGATGCGGCGGTTGTTCAGGAAGGCGCCGGCACCCTTGCTGGCGGTGAAGAGTTCGTCACGCGTGGGGTCGTAGACCACGGCCTGGACCGGCACGCCCTTGTGCAGCTGGGCGATGGAGACGCAATACTGGGGAAAGCCGTGGATGAAGTTGGTGGTGCCGTCGAGCGGGTCGATGACCCAGGTGTATTCGCCGGCTTCCTCGCCCTCGGCCCAGGACTGGCCGGACTCTTCCGCTAGAATGGCGTGTTCCGGGTAGGCCGTGTGGATGATCTCGATGATCGCGGCCTCGGCGGCGCGGTCGACTTCGGTGACGAAATCGTTGTGCTGCTTGCGGGAGACATGGACCCGGTCGACGTCCATCGACGCGCGGTTGATTACGGAACCTGCCTTGCGGGCCGCCTTGACGGCGATATTGAGCATCGGATGCATGAATCTCTCCAGGCCGGCCAGGAGTGCGCCATCCGGCGCAAAAAGGCCGGCGCGCTGCCCTCCGGGGGCGGCTGACAACACAACGAATTGTAGAAGAACGGGCGCGTCGCCTTGGCTTGAAGCGAGCGAAACGGGCGGCGCACCGAAGATGAAGCTTGGATTGTATATGAACCCGCTGAACCAGACGAGTGCCGCCGCCGGCGATGCCGCCGCCACGCCGCGCCCGGCGGCGGACACGGCGCGCCACGCACCCGGGGCCTTCGCCGCCGCGCCCTTCGCCGCCGTGCGTTTCGTGCTGGTGGAGACCAGCCATCCCGGCAACGTGGGCGCGGTCGCGCGGGCCATCAAGACGATGGGCTTCGGCGCCGCGCCGGGCAGCCTGGTGCTGGTCGCGCCGCGCGAGCCGGAAGTGCGCTCGCATCCGGAGGCGGTGGCCATGGCCAGCGGCGCCGACGACGTGCTGGCCGCCGCGGTGATCGTGGACGACATCGAGCGCGCGCTGGCCGGCACCGCCTACGCGGTGGCGCTGACCGCGCGCCAGCGCGAGTTCGGGCCGCCGCGCCTGCTGCCGCGCGATGCCACCGCGCAAGCCGCCGGCCGCGTCGCCGCGCGCCTGGCCGCCACGCCCGGCGAGCCGCCGGCCGGCGCCCATGTGGCCTTCGTGTTCGGCAACGAGCGCTTCGGCCTGCCCAACGAGGCCGTGGACCGCTGCTCGGCGGTCACGCATATCCCGGCCAACCCGGCCTATACCTCGCTCAACCTGGCCCAGGCCGTGCAACTGGTCGCCTATGAAATGCGCCTGGCCCTGCTGGAGCCGCGCGCCACGCCGCAGGCGGAGATCGGCTATGCTGGCGAACCGGCCACCGCGGAGCAGGTCGAGGCCATGTTCGGCCACCTGCAGACGGGGCTCGAGGCGATCGGTTTCCTCGACCCCGCCATGCCCAAGAAGCTGATGCCGCGCCTGCGCCGGCTGCTGGCGCGCAGCGGGCTGGAACGGGAAGAAGTGAACATCCTGCGCGGCATCGCCAAGCACATGCTGCTGGCCGCGCGGGGCGAGGCCCCTGGCTCCCCCCGGGCGCAGGGCAAACAGGAGACGTAAACGGTGGTGCAGATTCCTGCCTTCGGCGCGGTCCACGCGACCGGATCGATACCCGGCCCGACCCACGCGCCCGCACGATGTTGACGGCCGGCGCCGCCGGCGTCCGCGCGCTGGCGCGGGCAGGGCGGCGCATGCGCAGTCAATGTCCATGACGGCAGCAGGGCACCAAATCTCTTACACTCCCTGCTCCGTTCCCACCGGCCAACGACCCTGCCGGCGACCCGCGTTTCCACCCTGCCGAGCCGGGGCGCGCGGCGCACGGCAGGGCAACACGACACGACCACGATGTTCTCTCGTCTGAAGGAAGATATCGACGCCATCATGCGGCGCGATCCCGCCGCGCGCAGCCGTCTCGAGGTGCTGACCTGCTATCCCGGCCTGCATGCCGTGGTGTTCCATCGCTTAGCGCACGCCTGCTGGAACGCGGGCTTCCACTGGCTGGGCCGCTGGATTTCGCACTGGTCGCGCTTTCTCACCGGGATCGAGATCCACCCGGGCGCCAAGGTGGGGCGGCGCGTGTTCATCGACCACGGCATGGGCGTGGTGGTGGGCGAGACCGCCGAGATCGGTGACGACTGCACCATCTACCAGGGCGTGACGCTGGGCGGCACTTCGCTCTACAAGGGGCAGAAGCGGCATCCCACGCTGGGCGCGGGCGTGGTGGTCAGCGCCGGCGCCAAGGTGCTGGGCGGCTATACCATCGGCGAGGGCGCGCGCATCGGCTCCAACGCCGTGGTGCTCAAGCCGGTGCCGCCGGGCGCCACCGCGGTCGGCGTGCCGGCGCGCATCATCCTGCCGGACGCGCCCGGCGCGCAGCAGGGCGCCAAGCAGGAGTTCTCGGCCTACGGCATCACGCCCAACGCGGACGATCCGGTCTCGCTGGCGCTCAAGAGCCTGATCGACAACGCCGCGCAGCAGCACGAGCGGCTGGAAATCGTGATGGCGGCGCTGGACCGGCTCGGCGAGCATCTCGAGAACACGCCGAACGACCGTTTCGATGCCAGCGAACTGCGCAAGCTGATGAAGTGAAAGTGATGGCGGGCGGGCCCGCGCCGCGGCTCAGTCCGCCTGCGGCAGCACGGGCAGCACGCTGAAGCCGTCGGCGTCGAGCTGCAGCACCGCCGCGCGCGGACGCTTGCCGTCCAGGTCCCAGTCGGTCAGCACCCAGCGCACGCCTTCGGCGCTTTCGTGGCGCGCGGGGCGGTGGGTGTGGCCATGCACCAGCACCGGCGCGCGGCTCGCGCGCAGCAGCGCGGCCACGGCCTGCGGCGTGGTGTCGCCGTAGTCGGGCGGAGCGTCGCGGCGCGCCTGGCCGGCGCGGCCGGCTTCGCTGTCGGCGCGCAGCCGGCGCGCCACGCGCAGGCGCAGCGCCAGCGGCAGCGCCAGGAAGGCGCGCTGCACCCAGCCCTTGCGGGTCCAGCGGCGAAAGCGCATGTAGCGCGCGTCGCCGGTGCACAGCATGTCGCCGTGGCTGAGCGCCACGCGCTGGCCGGCGCAGTCGATCACGGTCGGGTCGGGCAGCAGCGTGGCGCCGGCGGCGCGCGCGAAGCGCTCGCCCAGCAGGAAATCGCGGTTGCCGTGCATCAGGTACACCTGCACGCCGTAGCGGGCCAGCTCGCGCAGCCTGGCCGCGACCTGCGCCGCGAACGGGCTGTCGGTCTCCTCGTCGCCCACCCAGAATTCGAAGAAGTCGCCCAGGATGAACAGCGCGCGCGCCTGCACGGCCGCGCGGTCGAGCACGCGCTCGAACGATGCCAGCGTGCGCGGCATGCCGGGCGCGAGGTGCAGGTCGGAAATGAACCACGCCGGCGCCGGCACCGCGAGGGTGCCGTCAGCCGGCGCGGGAGGGGTCACGGTCATGTGTGTGCAAAGAGATTCCGGCATGACATCTCATGCCGCGCCCCGGCGAGGCCCGGCGGGGCGTCCCGCCGGGGCGCCGCGGGGTTATTCGACCACCACGGCCTTTTCGATGACCACGTCTTCCAGCGGCACGTCCTGGTGGAAGCCGGCGCTGCCGGTGCGCACGCCCTTGATCTTCTCGACCACGTCGGCGCCCTCGGTCACCTTGCCGAACACGGCATAACCGAAGCCTTGCGGGGTCGGCGAGGTGAAGTTGAGGAAATCATTGTCGACCGTGTTGATGAAGAACTGCGCGGTGGCCGAGTGGGGCGCGTTGGTGCGGGCCATGGCCACCGTGTAGCGGTCGTTCTTGAGGCCGTTGCCGGCTTCGTTCTCGATCGGGGCATCGGTGCCCTTTTGCTTCATGCCGGGTTCGAAACCGCCGCCCTGGATCATGAAGTTCTTGATCACGCGGTGGAAGATGGTGTTGTCGTAGTGGCCCTTGCGCACGTACGACAGGAAATTCTCGACCGACTTCGGCGCCTTGTCGGCGTCGAGTTCGATGGTGATGACACCCTGGTTGGTGTGGAGTTCTACCTTGGACATGTTGCGTTCCTCTGTTCGGTGATTGCCTGGCTGTTGTTCGGCGTGGTGACGGTCGTAATGGCGAGCGTGACGGCGGGCCCGATGGCGCTCCGGCGGCCGCCTTACTTGACGATGGTGGCGGACTCGATGACGATCGGCGCGGCCGGCACGTTGTGCAGCGGGCCATATGACGTGGTAGGCGCGCCCTTGATCTTGTCGACGGTATCCATGCCTTCCACCACCTTGCCGAACACGGCATAGCCGTTGCCGTCCGGCTGCGGATAGTCGAGGCTGGAATTATCCACCACATTGATGAAGAACTGTGCGGTGGCCGAATTCGGATCGCTGGTGCGCGCCATGGCCACCGTGCCGGCCTTGTTCTTCAGCCCGTTCTGCGCTTCCAGCGGGATCGCCGCGCGCGTGGGTTTTTGCTTCATGTCGCGGTCGAAGCCGCCGCCCTGCACCATGAAGCCGTTGATGACGCGGTGGAAGATGGTGCCGCTGTAGAAGCCGCTCCTGACGTACTCCAGGAAGTTCGCCACGGTCTTGGGCGCGGCGTCCGGATAGACCTCGATCGTGAACTTGCCGGCACTGGTGACGAACTGCACCCGTTCGGTCTTGGTCTGCTGGGCCTGCGCTGCCAGCGGCGACAGCGCCAGGGCGCCGGCGAACAGGCTGGCAAGGACGAGGCGACGCGAAAAAATCATGCTTGACTCCGTGTGTCGGGAAACATAAGGGGCGAGGCGGCACTGCCGCCACGCCGGCCGGGCAAGGCGCTAGCGCGCGGGTTCGGCAGCGGCCTCGCTGGCGGCGCCGCGCGCGCGCGCCTCTTCAGCCGCGGTGGCCGCCGTGGCAGCGCCGGCGGCCGGCTTGCGCCGTGCTCCCGCGGCGGCCGGCGCCGGTGCCGGCGTGGCCGGGGCGGGCGCCAGTTGCCTGAGGCCGGCCAGGGCCACCGCGTCCTTCGGGTTGCGGCGCAGCGCGTCGCGGTAGGCGTTCTCGGCCAGGCGGCGGTACACGTCGCCGAGATTGGCGTAGCCGACCGAGAAATCGGGTTTGACATCGACCGCGACCAGCAATTCCGCCTCGGCGCGCTTGAGGTCGCCGCGCTTGGCGTACAGCAGCGCCAGGTTGTTGTGCGGCTCGGGCAGCTCGGGGAAATCCTGGGCCATCGAGGTCAGCGCGGCAATGGCATCGTCCTCGCGACCGGCCTGGGCCAGCGCCCAGGCCCGCTCGAAGCGCGCCTGCGCATTGCGCGGGTTGGTGGCCAGCACGCGGTCGAAACCGCTGATGGCCTCGTCGTACTGTTTCTGCGCCGCCGCCTTTTCCGCCGCGGCCATGCCCGGGTCCGCCGAGCGCACGCCGCCGGGCGGCGTGACCGGAGCCGGCAGCGAGAGCGGCCCGTGCTGCGCGCCGGCGGGCGCTGCCGCAAGCAGGCCCGCCAGCATTGCCGCCAGGCCGATCGATGCGGCCGCGGCGCGTCGGCGCGCGGGCTTGGGTGAAGCGGTTTTCAAGGTGGGCAGGAACAGGCTCATGTAAGGGCGTCCGTTATACTCCGCGGCATTCTAGCAAAGCGCGGCGGACGGGCCGCGGATTGGCGCTTGCGGGCGCGCCACGGCGGGCGGGCGCTTCCGGTAAGATATGGGGCGCGTCTGAATTTGCCCGGGCGCAAATCGCCGGACCTGGGAATGGCGCGACAATGGCACGACGACGTTACCGGTCGCGCTGCCGCTGCCGTTACGGGGACGCCGCGCGATTGTCGCCTGGCCGTCTCGCTGTGTTTGCTGTGCCTTGTTGTGCCGTCGCTGTCGCAACCTGTCATGCTGCCGGCAGGATTTCTCTTCCATTCACCTCGTTTCATGTATCCACTGAATATCTACAACACGCTCGCGCGTGAAAAGCAGCTCTTCGTGCCAATCGAACCCGGCCGCGTGCGCATGTACGTCTGCGGCATGACGGTGTACGACTATTGCCACGTCGGCCATGCGCGCGTGATGGTGGTGTTCGACATGGTGCAGCGCTGGCTGCGCACCGCCGGCTACGAGGTGACGTATGTGCAGAACATCACCGACATCGACGACAAGATCATCCGGCGCGCGGCCGAGAACGGCGAGACCATCGGCGCGCTGACCGACCGCTTCATCCGCTACATGCACGAAGACGCCGAGGCGCTCGGCATCCAGCGCCCGGACCACGAGCCGCGCGCCACCGACTACGTGCCGCAGATGCTCGACATCATCGGCAAGCTCGAGGCGCGCGGGCTGGCCTACCAGGCCAGCGACGGCGACGTGAACTACGCGGTGCGCAAGTTCCCGAACTACGGCCGCCTGTCGGGCAAGTCGCTCGAAGACCTGCGCGCCGGCGAGCGCGTGGCCACCAACGAGGCCAAGCACGACCCGCTGGACTTCGTGCTGTGGAAGCCGGCCAAGGAAAGCGAGCCCGCCGAGAGCAAGTGGGAGTCGAAGTGGGGCGTGGGCCGCCCGGGCTGGCATATCGAGTGCTCGGCCATGAGCTGCGCCTTGCTGGGCGAGCATTTCGACATCCATGGCGGCGGCGCCGACCTGCAGTTCCCGCACCACGAGAACGAGATCGCGCAGTCCGAGGGGGCGAGCGGCAAGACCTTCGTCAACCTGTGGATGCACAACGGCTTCGTGCGCATCAACGACGAGAAGATGTCGAAATCGCTCGGCAACTTCTTCACCATCCGCGAGGTGCTCAAGGCCTACGACGCGGAAGTGGTGCGCTTCTTCATCCTGCGCGCGCACTACCGCAGCCCGCTGAACTACAGCGACGCGCATCTCGACGACGCCCGCCATTCGCTCACGCGCCTGTACACCGCGCTCAAGGACGTGCAGCCCGACGGCGAGCCGCTCGACTGGGAAGAGGCCCACGCGAAACGCTTCGTCGAAGCCATGGGCGACGACTTCAACACGCCGATCGCCATGGCCGTGCTGTTCGACCTGGCCGGCGAGGTCAACCGTACCGGCTCGCCGAGCATGGCGCGCCAGCTCAAGGGCCTGGGCGCCACGCTGGGGCTGCTCGAGCGCGACGCGCACGCCTTCCTGCAAGGCGGCAAGAGCGCCGACGGCCTGCAGCCGGAACAGATCGAGGCGCTGATCGCCGCGCGCAAGGACGCCAAGGCCGGCCGCAATTTCGCCGAGGCCGACCGCATCCGCGCCGAACTGCTGGCCGGCGGCGTGATCCTCGAAGACAAGCCGGGCGGTGTCACCGAGTGGAGGCGCGCTTGAACGCTGCCGTGCGCAAGACGGCGCCGCCCGCGGCCCCGGCCAAGACCGCCGCGGCCGGCAAGGCTGCGGCGCCCAGGCCGGCCAAGGCCGCGGGCGTGGCCAAGGCCGCCGCCAAGCCGGCGAAGCCGGCACCCAAGGCCGGCGCGCGCGCCGCCAGGGCGCCCGCGCTGCCGGAAGCGCAGGCGGTGCCGCTGCCGGTCGAGACCGTGGTCGACGCGGTGCGTCCCGCCTACTGGGACGAAGCCTGCGCCGACCTGATGAAGCGCGACCGCATCCTGCGCAAGATGATCCCCACCTATGGCCCCGCGCACCTGATCTCGCGCGGCGACCCGTTCATCACGCTGGCCCGCTCCGTGGTCGGCCAGCAGATCTCGGTCAAGGCCGCGCAGACCGTGTGGGAGCGGCTGGCGGCGCTCTGTCCCAAGCTGACCCCGGCGCAGATGCTCAAGGCCGGGCACGAAAACCTGGCCGCCTGCGGGCTGTCGCGCCGCAAGGCCGAGTACATCGTCGACCTCGCCGAGCACTTCAAGGCCGGGCGCGTGCACGTGGGCAACTGGGCCGAGATGGACGACGAAGCCGTCATCGCGGAGCTCACCCAGATCCGCGGCATCGGCCGCTGGACCGCCGAGATGTTCCTGATGTTCAACCTGATGCGGCCCAACGTGCTGCCGCTCGACGACATCGCGCTGATCAACGCCATCTCGGCCAACTATTTCAGCGGCGAGCCCGTCACCCGCAGCGAGGCGCGCGAGGTGGCCGCCAACTGGGAGCCGTGGCGCACCGTGGCCACCTGGTACATGTGGCGCAGCCTTGACCCGCTGCCAGTGACCTATTAGCCTGAAAGGGCGCAGAATTTGCAGGGAAGTGCGCGAGGCTGCATCCGCAGACTTGCGGTTTAGCGGGCGAATTCCGGTAGAATGCGCCCCTTCACAGACGGGTACGTGTGATTCTCATGAAAACCACCTTCCTGGATTTTGAACAGCCCATTGCCGAACTCGAGGCAAAGATCGAAGAACTGCGTTTCGTGCAGGATGATTCGGCTGTCGACATCTCCGAAGAAATCTCGCGGCTGGCCGGCAAGAGCCAGCAGCTGACCAAGGACATTTACGCCAACCTGACCCCATGGCAGGTGGCGCAGATCGCGCGGCATCCGCAGCGTCCCTACACGCTGGACTACGTGCGCGAGATCTTCACCGATTTCCACGAGCTGCACGGCGACCGCGCGTTCGCCGACGATCTCTCCATCGTGGGCGGCCTGGCTCGCTTCAACGGCCAGGCATGCATGGTGATCGGCCACCAGAAGGGCCGCGACACCAAGGAGCGCGCGCTGCGCAACTTCGGCATGTCCAAGCCCGAAGGCTACCGCAAGGCCAAGCGCCTGATGGAGCTGGCGGACAAGTTCGGCCTGCCGATCTTCACCTTCGTCGATACCCCGGGCGCATTCCCCGGCATCGACGCGGAAGAGCGCGGCCAGTCCGAGGCCATTGGCCACAACCTGTATGTGATGGCCGGCCTCAAGGTGCCCCTGATCGCCACCATCATCGGCGAAGGCGGCTCCGGCGGCGCGCTGGCGATCGCCGTGGGCGACGTGGTGCAGATGCTGCAGTTCGCCACCTATGCCGTGATCTCGCCCGAAGGCTGCGCCTCCATCCTGTGGAAGACCGCCGAGAAGGCGCCCGAGGCCGCCGAAGCGCTCGGCCTGACCGCGCACCGCCTCAAGGCGCTCGGCCTGATCGACAAGATCGTCAGCGAGCCGCTGGGCGGCGCGCACCGCGACGCCAAGGGCATGGCCGCCATGCTCAAGCGCTCGCTGGCCGACTCGCTGCGCCAGTTCCAGGGCATGGACGTGAAGGAACTGCAGGCGCGCCGCCATGAGCGCCTGCTGAGCTATGGCAAGTTCAAGGAATCCGGCGCACCGGGCTGATCCGTCCGCCGGCTTGACCGACAAGGTCGCACAGGCTCTGCAGGCCGGTGCGGCCTTTGTTGTTTCTGGCGATGCCGGCGGCGCGCGCGCGGGCACGGTGGCGGTGGCGCTGTCGGGCGGGCGCGACTCGGTCGCGCTGCTGCATGCGCTGCGCGCGGCGGTGTCCGCCGGCGCGCTGCCGGTGCGCGTGGTGGCGCTGCACGTGCACCATGGCCTGCAGGCGCCCGCCGACGAATGGGATGCGTTCTGCGCCGCGCTGTGCCGCGACTGGCAGGTGCCGTTCTTCAGCCGCCGCGTCACGGTCGGCCAGCAGCACGGCGAGGGCCTCGAAGCCGCCGCGCGGCGGGCGCGCTACGCCGCGCTCGAAGCCATGTGCGGCGAGGCCGGCGCCGCCGTGCTGCTGTTCGCGCACCATCGGGACGACCAGGCCGAGACCGTGCTGCTGCGGCTGTTCCGCGGCAGCGGCCTGGCCGGGCTGGGCGGCATGCCGCGCGTGCGGCGCATGGGCGCGGACCGGCAGATCGTGCTGCTGCGCCCCTGGCTCGAGGCGGGGCGCGACGAGATCGACGCCTATTGCGCCGCCCACGCGCTGCCGTGGATCGACGATCCCTCCAACCACGATCCCCGTTTCGCCCGCAACGCGCTGCGCCAGCACATGCCGGCGCTGGCCGCGGCCTTCCCGGCGCTGCGCGCCAACGTGGCGCAGGCCGCCGCGCACCTGGCGCAGGCCAGCGAACTGCTCGACGCGCTCGCCACCGAGTGGGTGGCGCCGCTGGTGCGCCCGCCGCGCGACGCCGCCACCGTGGCCGAGCTCGACCTCGCCGGCCTGCGCGCGCTGTCCGCCGCGCAGGCCGACGCCGTGCTGCGCCTGTGGCTGCGCGAGCTGGGCACGCGGGCGCCGTCCACGGCGCGGCTGTCCGCCATGCGCGCGCAACTGATCCGGCACGACGGCGGCGAGCCGGCCATCCATCACGAAGCGCTGGTGCTGCGGCGTTTCCAGGGGCGTGTGCTGGCCTGCCAGGCCGAGCCGGATCTTTGCGTGCGGGAACTGGCCTTGTGCTGGAACGGCGAGGCGAGCCTGCCCGCGCCATCGTGGCGCGGCGAGCTGCGCTTCGCGCGCGACGACACCTTCGGCGTGCCGGAGGCCGCGTTGCGCCAGCCGCTGCGCCTGGCCGCGCGGCAGGGCGGGGAGCGCATCGTGCTGCGTCCCGGCGGTCCGGCGCGCGCGCTCAAGCAGGCCTACCAGGAAGCCGGCGTGCCGGCTGCGCGGCGCGCGCGCCTGCCGCTGCTGTGGTCCGGCGACCAGTTGCTGTTCGCAGCCGGCCTCGGCATGCATCGCAGGTGGCCACAGGCGCCGGGCGCGCCGCGCTGGCGCATCGAATGGTCGGCATGGCCGGCCGGTGAATAGACGGGGCCCGGCCGCGCCGGCCAGCGGCGAGATGGCCATCCGGCGCGGCGTTCGTGCCGCAAGTGCGAACCTCCCTTCACATGCGCCGGCGCTCCGCCAGGCCGCCTGCGCCTTGCCTCGGCGGGCCTCTTCGTGTATTTTCAGAGGTTTTGCACAATCGCTGGCGTCGACAAGAAGATGGCTCTCATCGTTCACAAATACGGCGGCACTTCGATGGGTTCTCCGGAACGCATCAAGAATGTCGCCAAGCGCGTTGCCAAATGGCACCGCGCCGGTCACCGCGTAGTCGTGGTGCCTTCGGCCATGTCGGGCGAGACCAATCGCCTGCTCGGCCTCGCCAGGGAGATCTCGGCCCAGCCGAACCCGCGCGAACTGGATATGCTGGCCTCCACCGGCGAACAGGCCAGCGTGGCGCTGCTGGCCATCGCGCTGCAAGGCGAGGGCATCGACGCCATCAGCTACACCGGCTGGCAAGTGCCGGTGAAAACCGATTCGGCCTTCACCAAGGCCCGCATCGAGTCGATCG
Organism: Cupriavidus sp. 30B13; assembly: GCF_049059565.2. Classification (NCBI taxonomy): domain Bacteria; kingdom Pseudomonadati; phylum Pseudomonadota; class Betaproteobacteria; order Burkholderiales; family Burkholderiaceae; genus Cupriavidus; species Cupriavidus sp. 30B13. Next base: position 1,592,222 of record NZ_CP188223.1, read on the forward strand.
ACGACGAGCGCATCCTGAGCGATGTCGATGCCGGGCGCGTGGTCGTCATCACCGGTTTCCAGGGCATCGACGACGAGGGCAACATCACCACGCTCGGCCGTGGCGGCTCGGATACCTCGGCCGTGGCCATCGCCGCCGCCATCGAAGCCGACGAGTGCCTGATCTACACCGACGTGGACGGGGTCTACACGACCGATCCGCGCGTGGTCGAAGACGCCCGCCGCCTGGACAAGATCACCTTCGAGGAAATGCTGGAAATGGCCAGCCTCGGCTCCAAGGTGCTGCAGATCCGCTCGGTGGAGTTCGCCGGCAAGTACCGCGTGAAGACCCGCGTGCTGTCGTCGCTGACCGACCCCCTGATGCCGCTCGAGAAAGAAATGCACTCGGGCACGCTGATCACTTTTGAGGAAGAGTCTGACATGGAAGCAGCCGTCATCTCCGGCATCGCCTTTGCCCGTGACGAGGCCAAGATCACCGTCCTGGGCGTGCCCGACAAGCCCGGCATCGCATACCAGATCCTGGGTCCCATCGCCGACGCCAACATCGACGTCGACATGATCATCCAGAACCAGTCCGTCGACGGCAAGACCGACTTCACCTTCACCGTCCCGCGCGGCGAATACCAGCGCGCGCTGGCCATCCTGAACGACGGCGTGAAGGCCCACATCGGCGCCGCCAGCGTATCGGGCGACCCCAAGGTGTCGAAGGTCTCGGTGGTCGGCGTGGGCATGCGCTCGCATGTCGGCATCGCCAGCAAGATGTTCCGCACGCTGTCCGAAGAAGGCATCAACATCCAGATGATCTCCACCTCGGAAATCAAGATCTCGGTGCTGATCGACGAGAAGTACATGGAACTCGCGGTGCGCGCACTGCACAAGGTGTTCGAGCTGGATCAGGCGTGATCCGGCGCGGCAGGCCGCATGCGGCCCGCCGCGGGTTTTGCGGGGTGCGCAAATTTTTGTGATTGGTCATCGAAACTTCGTTGACCAATTGAAAACACCTCGATAGAATACGCGCTTCGTTGTGTGGCCTCCCTCACGCAACGGCAGGTTTGGGAGACGTGGCCGAGAGGTCGAAGGCACTCCCCTGCTAAGGGAGCATCCGGGCCAAAACCTGGATCGAGGGTTCGAATCCCTCCGTCTCCGCCACTACAAATCGTATTGGCGGCAGAACCCCGGAAGATCGCGGTCTTCCGGGGTTTTGTTTTTTCTGGCCCATCAGCCAGCCCATCATCAGATGGAGCCTATCCCGGCGGTTGTCAGCCTTTCCTCGTGTACTCTCGAAGTCATTGACCACCAATGCAAGAGGAACACGTGCGAGTCCGTGTCGAACTATCCTCTGGTCCCCTGATTGAATTCTCGGATTTCTGTCGTGCGATAGCTCAGGCCATTTGCCCTGCTGATGAGCAGCCACCAGAGGGAATGGGATGCGTGGTCGGGAGGAGAACAAGACACAGCTTCACTGTGCGTCGGCTCCCAGATGGCAAAGGGCAGTCTTCCGAGGGCGAGTTCCAATTGGGGCCAATTTCCGATGGTGCGCTCCCCCGTGGCCAGTCGATTCTGGAGCCATGGTGCCCAGATAGCGAAGGAGCAGTGGAATCTCCCGTAGACGCTTCGCAGGATCAAGTCCGTGAGGCGTGGCTGCCCTTTGCGCTGAGCGACAGTGAGCGTTGTTGGCTTGAGGGCGTGCTGCCTCAGTTGCCACCACTGCGGTATCCAATCTCTGATGAAGAGGCCGCTGCTTTTCTGATGGCCTATCGTGATCTGAAGGAACGGCCGGAGTGGGAGCCGATGCTGATGACGACAGTGGAAATGGAGCGGAGGAAGGACGGGCAGGCGGCTGTGTTGGCACGTCAACGAGAGGCACTGCAAGCTGAATTCAAGCGTGGCAGCATAGTTGCCGTTGACAGCGTGTACGTGCCGGTCCCAATGCTTACCACCGTAGCTATATTCCACGTGAGCAGGCGGTTGCATACTTAGTCGGTGTGGTCTTGTTCCTTGGGCGCTGTTGTGCGCCCAGGGGTTCTGCTGCATCCTACTGCGCTCCTCGCGTCACTGAATCAGACACCAAGCGCCGCTCCTCTCTACATGCAGCATCCCACTCATCGCGCTGAGCGGATTCTTCGTAATGACCCGTGGCTTGTTCATAGGCTTGAGCCCGATTATTAGTACATTCGGTGACGGCATCATTTGGCCTCAGCATCTCGCCGTTTTGATATTCTCTCTCGTATATCAACTTTCCACTGCTATCCCAGCGCTTTAGCGTTCCCTGTAATTTTCCATTTACGTATTGGGCCTGTCCGGTGAGTTTCCCGGTCTTCGGATCGAATGATTCCTCACCACCAACCGGTACTCCTTTATCAAACTTTAACCGATGGATGATGCGATCACCGTTCGGTGTGTATTCGATATAATCGCCATCATATTTTCCATCGACGTTATTGATCTGCATGGTACGGTTGCCAGTGCTTTCGTCAAACGCTTCCTCGGTGCCATCGCCAATGCCATTGTTCCACTCAATGCGATGGATGAGTCTGTTCGTGTGGAGACTGTAGATTTCCTCTTTGCCGTCCAGTTGCCCATGCTTGAGCGTGGCCGTCACCACGGGGAGGCGGTCGCCGTTGCGGAACATATAGGCGGCCAGCTTGCCGTCGACGTGTCCTGCGCTCATCGTTGTTTCGAGCATGATGTTTTCCGTACCGGCCTTCTTGCATTTTACAGGCCCGTCGAGCATGCCCTCTTGCACTCGCACGTCGCATAGTACATAAGCTGCTTCCGGAGTCCTGGCTGGGGACCCCAGGCCGGTTTCTCTGAATATTGTTAATCTAATATTTTCGACGCCGGGATTCGCATAGGTCATGGCTTCCACAGCGGTATTGCTTACTAACTGCAGCCCAGGCTCCACTGAAAACACAAATCCACTGGGTACGTTCGTGACCGTTCCGGAGAACGGTTCATTCGCTCCGCTTTGATAGAATTTTCCGTTAACAATCTCTGCATTTCTCACGTCGAGGATTTTGCCTCCGCACGCAGATAGGCAGAGGGAAACCATTGCAACTATCAGGAGGTGCCGACTGTTCCTCTTGTAATGTGATATGGTCATATTTGTCTTTTTTCGAGGGATAAAATTAAACGGAAGTGCCACTCTTCGCGTCGTGCTTGTAGACCAGTGTGCGGTTGCGCATGGCAATCAGCCGGAAACCGGCGTCATGAAGAAGGTTCGACGCCTCCGAAATCTCTTGCTGGCTGTGCGTCTCGAAGAGGACATAGCGCGTGCGTTCCAGCGTGCGCGATCCCCCTTTCAGCGCCTCGGCACCATGTCCCTCGATATCGATCTTCAGAAGGTCAATGTGCGCGAGACCGTATGGAGCGAGGCGGGCATCGAGCGTGCCCGTCTTCACGGTCCGCGTTTGCCGGCGTCCCGTTGCGGTGACGCTGTTCTCTCCGAAGAGCGGATCATCGAAACTGATCTCCAGGCTGTCGCCCTCGGTTGCCGATAGCGCGCACGTGATCGGTTCATACCAGCTTCCCGCGCCACCGATGCGATCCTGGGTGAACGCATGGGCCTCTTGCATCATGTCGAAGCCGAAGACACGTGCCCTGTCGTTGAGGTGATGCCACCAGCGGATCGTCACGCCGATGTTGACGCCGCAATCGACGACGACAGGTGCTGCTGCGCTGCGCAAATGGTTCTCGACTTCAGGGTGCCGCAGCTCACCCTTGCCGAAGTTGTCGTGAATGTTGAGCACCTCGTCGAGGGTCGACACCGTGCCGAAGACGGGCAATTCCAGAGCAAAGGGCACCGCCCGCAGGGTTCGGAACAGTGACACCAGACGGCCCTTGGGGCCGATCAATTCTTTGAGCTGTTTTTTCATTTGTGATCTGAATAGGTAATAGACCTCGCGCACAGCAGCGCAGGTCTGTGAACTCCGGGGGAACACGCGGCCAAAGCACGGCGACGCAAGGTCGCCATGTCCTCGATGCCCTCGGGAAGGGAGGGCACCGAGATGGCTCATGAACTGGTTGACGTCAAAAACGGGAGTTATTGTAGAGTAAACACTACAACAAAAGACGAATATAGAACGTCGAGGATCAGTCGCCGGGCAGGCATCCTGCCCGGCATGACTGCCTCTCGCCCGGACAAACCTCCCCGTCGCTCTGCCGCGCCTGCGGCTTCTCGCGCCGTTCCTGTCTCCGCGGTACTTGGCAGGCGCATCAAGGAGTGCCGGCATGCGGCCGACAAATCCCAGGAGACGCTGGCCTTCGAGGCGCAGGTCGACCGCACCTACATCTCCGCCATCGAGCGCGGGATCGCCAATCCGTCCATCGAGACATTGGCAGACATTTGCCACGCGATCGGGATCAGCCTGGCAGCGCTTTTCGAGCCCATGACAGAGGTTCCACGCGCTCCGAGTGGGGAGCGCCGTGCGAATGCTGCGACACCGCCCGAGATCAAGCGCAGCCGGCTGCGGTAGCTATGCCGTTCCGTCCGATCGCCGGATCGAGATGCAGCCCTCGATCGTGACAGGGCGCCGTCCGGTAGCGATGACGTATGTCGTCCGATCGTCGGCCTTGCCGAACTCCATCCGTCCATTGAAGGCGGCAAGCCCAGGTCCGGTCTCGGCCGGGTCTAGCAGCAGTAGGGCATGGGGCACGAAACCCCGAGCCCGCTGCCGTCCCTCCACCCCGACCACCAGTGCAGCGTGCGCTGACGCCGGGTACCGGTTGTGCCAGCCGATGACTACCGGCCAGCCCTTGGCTAGTTCCTGCGCGCAGAAACGGAGTACCGCTGTCGATCTTCCCTCGGCCGTGACCGGTCGCAAGCCGCAGTTCAGCTCCCAAATGAAGCTCGCCAGTTCTGCCAGCGTCAGGCCATGCAGGTAATGAGGGGAGGCGCGGTCCCAGAATCTGGCCTCGGGACCGTGTGCATACCGCCAGACCTGGACCGGATCGGACAGCTTGCCGAGCAGCGCGAGTGCCATGGCGGTGCAATGCAGCGTGCTGCCGCCATCCCATCCTCCCTGTCGACTGAAGAGTGGTTTGCCAGAGGCGGCCATCGTGAGCTGCTGGCCGAGGCGCAAGGCCGGATGCAGTTTTTGGATCAGAGGGGACATCAGTAATCACTCGGTAGCAATACGGTCGTCACCGACCGATCCCATTCAGTAGAGTTGCACAGCGGGCAGGGTGGTGTCATTGCGTGTGCCCCGGGAGCGTGTAGGCCGGGCGCGCTGCTGCACCGCTGTCCATGAGTCGGCAGCGCGGCGCGGGCTTCATGCGTTTGGTGAAATTGTCGAGGCGAGCGTGCCTGCTGGTCTCGAGGATGACGATGGCCGGAAGCGGTCGGGAAGGTCGTTGGATGGATATCACGCTGACTCCATGAAGAGATAACTTGATGGATGAGCCGCCCCACGGCAATACCGGGGCGGGTTCGTGTCAGTGATATGAGATTGAAAATTTCTGGGATCGATGTGCTCGCGCCAGATGCGCCAGGGTTTCGAATGTACGTGGCCGCAGGGACTCCAACGAGGGAAATAGGCGCACGATGCACCAGTCTCAGTCCGGGTCGATACCGAGAACCGTCAGTGTTCCAGGTGCTCGGTGTCAGTTCACTGGTCTCTCGGTACGATGGGATCCATGATTCCCCTTTGCACCTTGCCTTCGGATCGAGACCTTAGAGCCTGTTTGAAAATTCAAGGATGGACGACTCTGCGTAGCAGAAGTCCGCCCATTGCGATATAGACCATTGCCTCGGACACGTCGGGACGTTGCTCGTAGTCCCTGACCAGGCGACGCCAGCGAATCATCCAGCCGAAGGTACGTTCCACTACCCAACGCCGGGGCAGAACTGCGAAGCCAACCTGATCCTCGTGGCGACGCACCACCTCGACGACAAAGTCGAGCGTCGCGGCTTTATCCATCAGCGCGCGACGATCGTACGCACCATCAGCAAACAGATGTTTCAGGCTCGGCCACCGCCTCTTCAAGGCCTCCAGTACCGTCACTGCCCCTGTACTGTCGGCAATGTCTGCAGGCGTCAGGTTCACCATCAGCAGCCGCCCATTTGTATCCACGGCAATATGCCGCTTGCGCCCGACGATCTTCTTCGCAGCATCGTAGCCGCGCTCTTTCGCCGCTGGCGCCTTCACCGATTGCCGCGCTGCCATCCGTGGGTCGGCCGCGCGTGCGCTACATTGCAAAACTTAATAGCCCTGAAGGGGTATGGAGGAGGGGAACCCCTCGCTGCTACAGTCGCCCGGGCACATCCCTAGCGCCCATGTCGCGTCGGCAGATCGAAAGAGACCCTGGCACGCCGGCGGCGCGCACTTGCCAATAAATAAAAACGGGTCAGGTCACATGTTCCAAGGTATCCATGCCGGCGCGCGGTCTCGCGCGGCCGGCCTGCTCTCGCTCGTCCTCGCCGCGGCCTTGCTGTCCGCCTGCGGCAGCGACGAAACGCCATCTTCCCCAGCCACGCAGACACCCAGCAGCCGCCTCGTCGTCGACACCGGCACGGCCGCGCCCGCGCAGGGCGGCACGCTGACGCTGAAGGCTACCTTGCTCGGCGCCGACGGCCTCGAGGTCAAGGGCGCCAAATTCGCGTGGTCGTCGTCCAACGAAGCGGTCGCGGTAATCGTGTCGGCCTCCGACCAGGCGCCGGCGGCGGCCAGCATGATGCAGCCGGTGGGTACCTATGCCTCGGTGCGCATGCTCGCGCCCGGCGAGGTCGACATCGTCGCCACGGCGACGCTGCCCGACGGCAGCCAGGCCACCAGCACCACGCACCTGGCCGTGCAGGCGCCGGCGGCGAAGACCTATGCGCTGACGCTGTCGCCCTCCACGCTGACGGTCAACTACGGCGCGGCGGCGCAGGTCGTCACGGCGGTGGTGCGGCGCTCGGACGGCGTCGACGGCGCGGCCGACCTGACGGACTGGTCGTGGGCGGTCGACAACGCCACGTTCGCCGCCGCGCCGGCGGCGGACAGCCATTCGGCGCAGGTTTCCACCACGGGCACGCTGGCGGGCACGGGGCAACTCACCGCGTGCGCCAGCACGCCGGTGGGCGACCGGCTGTGCGCCAATGCCGCGCTGGCGCGGCCGCTGGTGGCGCTGCCGTCGATCGCGTTCTCGGCGCCGTCGCTGAACGTGAAGCCGGGCCGCACCGGCACCGTGACGGCGACGCTGACCGACGGGCCGGGCGCCGACCTGGCCGGCCGGGCGACGCTGGCGTGGTCGATCCAGCAAAGCGGCACGGCCGCATCCATCGTCGGCATGCCCACCAGCACCAGCGTGACGATCGGCCTCGACGCCGCGCAGACCGGCACCTATGCCGCGACGCTGACGCTGACCGCGACCTACCCGGATGGCCGCACCAACAGCAGCACGCTGCCGCTGACGTCCCCGGGCATTTGGAGCCGCCTGCCGGATGCGCCCATCGCCAACCCGTCGGTGGTCAGCCTGGCGATCGACGGCACGCGCGTGTGGCGGCTGACCGCGGACGGCAGCCAGCCGGCGCGGCTGGAACGCTTCGGGTCTGCCGGCGCTGCGCCGAGCGAACCTGCTGCGGCATTGCCGGCGGCGGTGCAAGGCATGTGGCTGGCGGCGGACACGGACCCGGCGAATTCGGCGGTGGTGGTGCAACTCGGCGCCGATGCCGCGAGCGTGCCGTTTGGCAGCTTCGATGCGGAGCTTGTCGGAGCGCGCGCGGACTTCTCGCTGGTCGGCTGCGCGCAGTATGCGGCGAGCACGACCGCGGGACGCGCTTTCGTGAGGGCAACGGACGGCACCGGCATCGTTTCGGCCGGCTGGTGTGCCAATGAGCGGAGGTGGTGGTGGCAGCCCGTGGGCGGAGGCGCGCGCGGGAATGTTTTGATTAGCACGCCGATCATCGACGCGCGTCCGTTACCTGCTGGTGGTGGCCTGGCTATCCAATCGAATGGAACACGCGATTTCCTGGGCCTGGAGGCCGGCGCCGAGTTCATGACGTTGGGCGACCTGGCACCCCTTGGCCTTGGCGCTGTTTCCAGTGGCGCCACCGATGCAAATGCACCGATCTACGGCTACGCGAGCGGTAATGGCATCGTTGTCAATTCCGGACCGTCCCAGCCTTATGTCACCCGAGTGCCATCGGCGCCGCCCCTGGTCAAGCTGAGCGCCATCCCGCAGTTCGTGCTGGGCCTCCCGGCGTCCTGGTCCGCCATCATCGTCGCCAATACGGACGGCAGCACGCCGCTGATGCTCGCGCTGCCCGGCAATGCATTTGGGCTGGATTTCGCGGGCGCCGTCGACGCTAACGGCAAGCTGCGCATCGCCGTGCGCCTTGCCGACGGTTCGGTGTGGGTGTACGACCAGCCTTGAAACAAGGACCGCCTGGGTAACGGCAGTAACGCAGGCGCTTCCATCACCTCCAATATCTACGCTCCCCTTGATCGTCCACAACCGAACGTCGCGTCGCCCGGTGGCGCGCCGAAGATATACGACTCCACGCTCTCCGGTGGGGCGTTTGCCGACACCCTTGGTGTACTCGACGACCGCGTGCAGTTGACCGTCGGCGCGCGCTACCAGCAGGTCAAATCAGGCAACTACAGCGCGACGACCGGCGTCCAGACTGCTTCATACAACGAGAGCGCCGTTACGCCGCTGGCGGGTGTTGTCTTTAAGCCATGGGACCGCGTGTCGTTCTATGCCAACTACGTCGAAGGGCTGAGCAAGGGCGACATCGCGCCTGGCACGGCGTCGAATGCCGGGCAGGTTCTTGCGCCATACAAGACCAAGCAGCAAGAGGTCGGAGTGAAGTTCGATTCGGTCAAGCTGTTGGCGACGCTGGCCGCGCTCCGCATGAGCAAGCCGAGCGGCCAGTTGTTCGGTACTGTCTATGCGATCGACAGCGAGCAGCGCAACCAGGGCCTCGAATTTACGCTGTCGGGCGAGGCTTACCGGGGCGTGCGTGTGCTGGGTGGCGTAACGCTGCCCGACGGCGAGCTCACGAAGACCAACAGCGCCGCCACACGGGGTAGTCGTCCAGTCGGCGTACCGACCGTGATGGCCAATGTCAGCGGCGAGTGGGACCTCCCGCGGTTGCCGGGTCTGACGCTGACCGGCGCTGTCAATTACACAGGCAGGGAATATGTAGACCAGATGAATCCCAAGGCAGTGTCTTCGTGGGCCACGGTCGAATTTGAATGGCGCGCGGTTTTCCGGGCCGGGCCGTACGCATTGCCCTAGCGCAGCCCCAGTGCCCAGTCCACCGCCGCATCGAACAGCTGGCGGCCGGGCGCGGCGAGGTTGGCGAAGGTGTCGTTGCCGAGGAAGAACATCACGCGCCGCGCGGGCGCCAGCGTCTCGTAGTCCATCGTGGCGCCTTTCTCGTAGGCAAAGATGGCGGCCTTGTCGGGCTGGCCGTAGAGGGTGGCGATGATGCTGGCGCCCAGCCCGGGCTTGCCCCAGCTCATGCCGGCCTGCCGCTCGTAGACGTTGGCCACGCCGGCGGGCAGCCCGGCGGAGAGCGGATGGGGCGCGTTGACCAGCCACAGGTAGCGTTCCCTGGGCGCTTCGCCGAAATCCACGTCGTGGCGCTTGCCGGTCATGGCGAGGTCGTCCAGCAGGTCGTTCTCCCAGGTCAGCAGCGGCTTGGGCAGGGTGCGCCAGCCGCCGGCCACGTTCTTGGCCGCGATGGTGGACGACATCATCACGAGGTCGGCGCCCAGTGCGGCGTCGGCCGGCTGGTCCTGCGGCAGCAGGCTGACCGCGTAGCCGCGCGCCTCGAGATGCGCCTTGATCTTGAGGTCCGCCGGCAGGTCCGGGCCGCCGGCCTGGACGACCAGCGCGATCTTCCTGCCGTGCCCCGCGGGCTCGGCGGCGTGCGCGCCGCCGGCCATGCTGGCCAGGCCGCCGGCCGACAGCAGCAGTCCGGCAAGGCACGCGGCGAACGCGCGGCGGCCCGGGTTCACGGCGAGGCGGTGGCGGCGCGCGCGGCAAGCGCCTCGCCGGAGGTCGTGCGTGTTCATGGGTTTCCTCGTTCCTCAGAATTCCAGCGTGGTCAGCAGCGATACCTGGCGCGCGTCGCCCACCGCGACGAAATACCGGTTGGCGCTGGACGGGTAGTAGGTCCGGTTGAACAGGTTCTTGACGTTGAGCTGGAAGCGCAGCTTCTGCGTGGCGCCCACCTTGGTCTCGTAGGTGGCGAAAGCGTCGGCCACGACATAGGCGGGCAGCGCGAAGCTGTTGGCCGAGTCGCCCGGGCGCCGCCCCACGTAGCGCCCCGCCGCGCCCAGCCGCAGGCGGTCGGTGCCGAAGACCTGGCCGAAGTCGTAGACCGCCGACAGCGAGCCGGTCTGCTGCGCCACGTTCCACAGCCGCATGCCGGCATAGAGCGGATCCTCGGTGGTCTTGGCGTCGATGAAGGCGTAGCTGCCGATGATGTTCCAGCGGTTGCCGATCTGGCCGGCCACGTCCAGCTCCACGCCGCGCGAGCGCGCGCGCCCGGAGGTGCGCCAGTCGGTCAGCTTGGTGGTGTCGTTGTACTGGGACACCAGCACGTTCTTCTTGTCGATGTCGAAGAGCGCCAGGTTGGCGCTCAGGCCGCCGGCGAAGTCCAGCTTGGTGCCCAGTTCCCAGGACTGCGCCTGTTCCGGCGCCACCGACGAATCGATCACCACGCCGCTGCTCAGCGGGGCGATGGTGGAGGTGGGCTTGAGCGATTGCGTGTAGCTAGCGTACAGCGAGGCCGCCTCGGTCGCTTTGTAGACCACCCCGGCGCGCGGCAGCCATCTGTTGCCGCTGAGGTCGGTGTTGACCATGAACGGGCGGCCGCGGCCGGCGAGCTGGCTGTAGGAGAGGAAGCGCACGCCGCCGACCAGGATCCACTTGTCGGTCAGGTGCAGGCTGTCCTGCAGGAACAGCGAGGTGGTGTGCAGGGTGTCGGTCTGGTCGCTGTCGCTGGGCGAGACGGTGCTGGACGGCGGCTCCAGGCCGTAGACCGGGTTGAAGTAGTTGAACTTCGAGGTGGTGGCCTGGCGCAGCAGGTCGGCGCGGTAGATGCGGCGGTATTCGCTGTCCACGCCGACCTGCAGGTCGTTGCGCATGCCGGCCGCCTGGAAGCGGCCGTCGAGGTAGGCGATGCCGTAGCTGTCCGTGCTCAGCGAGCCGTGGGTGGCGTCGTTGCTGCGGGTGAGGATGCCGGTGGTACTGTTCACGCCGCTCACGCGCAACTGGCCCGCGTCGTAGGTCTCGCGGTTGTAGCTGTAGCCGAAGTGTCCTTTCCAGTCGGGGTTGAACTGGTGGTCCACCACGAGCTGGGCCAGGTGGGACTGCCCGTCCATGCTGTTGAACGGCTCGTCGAGCCGGCGCCGGCTGGGAATCGCCAGCGGCTCGTTGGTCTTGGGGTCGAGCGCGGTGCCGCGGTCGAACGGATAGAGGAACTTGCGGTACTCGTAGGACAGCACGACCTGCGTGTCCTTGCCGTACCAGGCCAGCGAGGGCGCCACCAGCGTCTCGCGGTGCTCGCCGAAGTTGCGCCAGTATTGCTCGTCGACCTGGTCGACGACGAGCCGGTACGCCAGGCCGGAGGTGCCGATGGGGCCGGTGGTGTCGAGCGTGCCGCCGGCGCCGTTCTTGCCGTGGCCGTAGGTGGTGCCGAGCATGGAGATGGCGTTGTACTGCTGCAGCATCGGCCGCTTGCTGACGATGTCGATGACGCCGCCGGGATCCATGATGCCGTACAGCAGCGAGGACGGGCCCTTGAGCACTTCCACGCTGTCGGCCGCCGCGTTCAGGCCGCGCCCTTGTACCAGCGGCATGCCGTTGTGCATGACGGAGCCGTCGCGGTTGCCGCCGAAGCCGCGCTTGAGGATGGTGTCCTGCGTGCCGGCCAGCGTGTTGCCCTGGGTCATGCCGCTGACGTTGCCGAGCGCATCATCGAGGTTGCGCGGCCGTTGGTCGCGCAGCACCTGCGACGGCACCACGTTGACCACCTGCGGGATGTCGAGCAGCGGCGTGTCCGAGCGCATCACGGAGGCCGTGGTCGGCAGACGGTAGCTTTCCTCGCGGGCGGCATCGGCCTGCACCACCACGGGCGGCAGCGCCGCCTCGCCCGGCGCCAGCGGCGTGGCGGCGGCCGGCTCGATGCGCCGGACCAGCGCGTAGCCGCCATAACCTTGCGCCACAGCGGCCAGGCCGGTGCCCTGGAGCAGAGCGCCCAGTGCTTCCGGCACGCCGTATTGCCCGCGCAGCCCCTTGCTTTGCAGGCCGGCGGTGGTTTCCGGCGGGAAGGACAGCAGGATGCCGGCTTCGCGGCCAAACCGGTTGAGCGCGTCTTCCAGCGGGCCCGCCGGGATGTCATAGGCCCGCGCCGGCGATGGCTGCGCGGGCTGCGAGGGTGCGGCGCCGGCGGCCGCGCCGGTGGCGGGCGCGAGCGCCGCCATGCCCAGTCCCGCTGCGGCCAGCGCGTGGCCCAGGGCGCACGCCAGCGGGCGGCTCACGGCGCGCGGCGGCGGCTGCCGCAGTGGCCTGGGTTGCTGGTGTTGGCCAAGGCGCCGTGTCGGTGACGGCGGCGTGACCTCGTCGGCGCCGAGGGCGCGTGTGGTGATGCGGTGGTGTTCCATGAGGATGGCTCTGCGGAAAGTTCGGAGATGTGGTGCGCTTATCTCCTATGTCCCGCGAGAATCGGAAACAGACCACCCCGGGCACGGAAAAAAAGCGGACAGGCCCGCGCGGTGCCGCCGGAGGCACCGCGCAGTCACTAGTCCGCGGCCTGTACGGTTACCCAGTAGCGGGTCAGGAAGGCGATCCGGACCGGCAGCGTGGTGCGCAGCGCGTCGAGGATGCGGTCGGTATCGGCCAGGGGGAAGGTGCCGGACACGCGCAGCCCGGCGACGGCCGGATCGCAGCGCAGCCGGCCCGGGCGGTGGCGGCCGAGTTCGGCGAGGAAGTCGTCCAGGCGCATCCGGGTGGCGACGATCATGCCGTCGGCCCAGGCCGTATCCGCCTCGCTGGCTGTCATGGTCTGGCCGATGGCAGTGCGCGTGAAGCTGGCCTGTTCGCCGGCGCGCAGCGTGCGGGCCAGGCCGGCGCCGTCGCGCGGACGGATGGCGACCGCGCCCTCGAACACGCTTACCCGGCTCGCATCCGGCAGGCGCCGCGCGGTGAAGCGCGTGCCCAGCGGCTGCAATTCGCCCTGCTCGGTCTCCACCAGGAAGGGCCGCGGCGCGGCGCCGTCCTTGCCGGTGACGACCATGATCTCGCCGCCGACCAGCCGTACGCGGCGCTCGGTGGCGGAAAAGCGCACGTCGATGGCGCTGTCCGTATTGAGCGACACCACGGTACCGTCGGCCAGCACGAGGCTGCGCCGTTCGCCCACCGCGGTGCGCTCGTCCGCCAGCCATTCGCGCCAGGGCGCATGTTCCTCGGCGGTCCAGGCGATGCCGCCGGCGAACAGCAGCAGCGCCAGCGCCTTGACCGCCTCGCGGCGCCCGCGCGAGCGCGGCGGCAGCAGCGCGGCGCGTGCCGCGGCGGCTGCCTCGGGTGAGGCGAAGTGCTGCAGCCGCGCATTGACGCGTTCGATCCGTTCCCAGGCCCGGGCGTGATCGGGATGTGCCGTGCGCCAGCGCTCCCAGGCCTGGCGCGTGGCCGGCGTGGCACCCTCGTCCTGCAGCGCCAGCAGCCATTCGACCGCGCGCGCGGCGACGTCGGGCGGGATGCAAGGGGCGGTTTCAGCGGGCATCGCGTTACTCCACCGAGACCGCGAAATAGCACTGCGTGGCGGCGCGCACGAGGTAGCGCTTGACGGTGGTCACGGACACCCCGAGCTGCGCGGCGATGTCCGCCTGCCCCATGCCGTCCAGCTGGGACAGCAGGAACGCGCGCTTGACCTCGGTCGGCAGGCCCGACAACAGGCGGTCGATTTCGAGCAGGGTTTCCAGCAGCATGGCGCGCTCCTCGGGCGAGGGCGCCAGCGGCTCCGGCATCCGCGCCAGCGCATCGAGGTAGGCGCGCTCGAGCTGCTCGCGCCGCCGGTAGTTCGACAGCACGCGCTTGGCGACGGTGGTCAGGAACGCGCGCGGTTCTTCGATGCCGAGGGTTTCTTCACGCGCCAGCAGGCGCAGGAAGGTGTCGTGGGCGAGGTCGGCGGCGCGATGCGTGCAGCCGAGCCGGCCGCGCAGCCACGTGCATAGCCAACCGTGATGGTCGGTGTAGAGCGCTAGCAATTCGCGCTGTGGTGCGGATTCCGCGGCCGGCATGGCAATCCTTCCCGATCAACAGGTGCGCAGCACCGGTCACAACAAAAATGAGAACGATTCGCATTATAACAAAGACGAGGGAAGAGGCGCGCTTCATGGCGGCATCGGCAGGGGAGGCCGTCACGGCGGGTGGCGGTGTTTCGGCAGTGCTGGAGGGCGGCCGGCTGCGCGGCGCGCGCGATCTGGCGCTGGCGCAGCACGAGGAACTGCTGGCTGGCTGCCACGCCGTGATCGTCGCGGCCTTCGGTGACGTGGACAAGGCGCTCAATGCGATAGCGGGGTTGGATGCGCAGATGGATGCGCAGGGCGAGGCGCTGCATCGGACTACGCTGCCTTGCCGTCGCAGCGGTCAGTAGCTGACGTTCAGCCCGAGCCGCACGCTACGCGGCGTGCCATAGAACGACGAGCTGGTGCTCGTGTAGTAGTTCTTGTCGAGCAGGTTGTACACGTTGAGGGTTGCGGCGATCTTTGGCGTGAACTGGTAACGGGCCATCAGGTCCACGACGGCGTAACTGCCCTGCGTGAATCGCACCCCCAGCGGACCCATGTCCTCGCTGTAGATCTGGTTTTGCCAGCGCACGCCACCACCGGCGGTGAGGCCGCGGGCAAAGCCGCCGAAGCGGTACGTCGTGAAAAGCTTGAAGCTGTCCTGTGGAATGTTGGTGTTGAGCGCCTTGCCGTCGGCGTCGGTGGTCAGGTTGCGCGTGAAGGCGATATTGGCTTGCCAGCTCGGCGTGATCTGTCCGGCCGCTTCGAGTTCGAAGCCCTTGGTCTTGGTGCCGGATGCGGCGTAGTAAGCCTGCGAGCCGTCGGGGGCGATCGCGCCGGGAATGGCCACCGCGAGATTGTCCTGCTTGATCCAGTACAGTGCCCCGGACAAGTTCAGGCGGTTGTCAAAGAACGCGCTCTTGGTGCCGATTTCGTAACCGTTTCCGATCAGGGGATCGAGGAAATCGCCATTGACCGCACGGTTGCTCTGCGGCTTGAAGATGTTGGTGTAGCTCGCGTACGCGGACCAGTGCTTGCTGAAGTCGAGCACGAGGCCGGCATATGGCGTGATCTTGCCATTTTCCTTTCGATCGTCGACATAGCTTTCTCCGGTGTCGTAGCTGGTGGTGCTGTTGGTGCGCCAGCTGGTGACACGCGCGCCCAGCAGGACGGAAAGGGCATCGGTGGGACGCAGTCGCGCCGTGGCATAGGCGCTGGTCAGCTGCTCGGTATAGGCCAGTTTGCCGTTGGGCGGGTTATTGGGCGCGGGCGGTGTGCTGCCGTTCCATGTGTAGATATTGGCAATGTCACCGCTCCAGCCGTCGAAGCTCCAGAGGCCGTAGGTTGGGCCGGTGAAAACGGTGCGGGCGAGCGTGGAGCCCACCACGAGCTCATGTTCCTGGCCGAACAGGTAGAGTGGGCCGGTGGCGTACAGGTCGACGCTGGTCTGTTCGGGTTTTGCGGACCACCTCCCGGCCCACAGGTTCACGCCGGCGCCGGTGAGCTGATTGGGATAGCCGCCGCCGGCGTACCCCAGGACTTCATCGAAGGCAGTCTTGTCGTAGCTGAGCGTGCCCTTCACGCGCCAGTTGTTGTCGAACCGATGCTCCAGTGAACCGAAGACAGTCTGGGACTTGCGATAGGAGTAGGCCCAGTCCGCGGCGGCGGACATGGAGCGGGACCAGGCGGTGCGGGTACCGTCATCGAAGTACAGTGGAAGCCCTGAGCGCGCGATGCCCGTGATATCGAAGCTCTGGTACGAGAATCCGACCGTGGCCAGGGTCTTCGGCGTGATGTCGGCTTCCACGACACCGTAGAAGACCTCGCGCTTTTCGTGATAGCGCTCGACGTTGCCGTTGTTTTCCTGATAGGCGGCCACAAAGCGGCCGCGCAGCGTGCCGGCCTGGTTCAGCGGCGACGAGATGTCGGCGCCGAAGCGGCGATAGTCCCACGATCCGCCTTCCACGCTGACCGAGGCCTGGAAGTCCTGTGTGGGTTTCTTGCGCACGAGGTTGATGGTGGCGGCGGGAGAACCCATGCCGTTCATTAGCCCGGTGGCGCCACGCACTACCTCCACGCGGTCATAGATCGCCATGTCGGCGGTCTGGAATAGCGAGTTGTAATTGCTGTTCAGTTGGGGCACGCCATCGAGCTGATAATTTTCCACGGCGAAGCCGCGCGAATAGATCGCGCTCGAGTCCGACCCGAGGTTGCCGCTCTGGCTGACGGTGAGTCCCGGGGTCTGGGCCAGTACGTCGGTTAGCTGGGTCAGGCCCTGGTCATCCATCTGCTGGCGCGTGATCACGCTGACCGACTGCGGCGTCTCGCGCAGCGTCAGGCCGAGGCGCGTTGCGGTGTTGCTCGCATTGGTGGTGTACGAGCCCGTGCCTTCGGTAGTGCCGTCTCGCGCCGCCGAGGTGCTGACTATCACCTCGGCGAGCGTCGCGACTCCGGGTTCCGCCGGCACGGTGGCCGACGTGGGCACCGCGTTGCGCCGGCGCAGGCGGTAGCCGCCGCTCGGGCCGCTGACGGCTTCAAGCTGTTGGCCGGAGAGCAGCACGGACAGCGCCTCGGGCACCGTGTAGGTGCCGCGCAGTCCTTCGCTGCGCAGGCCGCCGGTGAGTTCGGGGTCGATGGCGATCATGACGCCGGCCTCGCGCCCAAAGCGGCCGAGCGTCTGGTCAAGCGTGCCGGGCGCAATATCGTACTGGCGCGCGCCGGCCGGTGCCGCTTGTGCCCACGCGAATTGCGGCAGCACACCTGTGGCACCTAGCGCGCCGCCAAGCAACGCCGCGCGCAACGCCAGCGCCAGGGGCGTCTTGCGGTTGATCAGGTAACGGCGGGGACGATAGCGTGCGGACGTGGTGTTGCCTTGCGTGTCGGTGCAAGAGCCGGGGCGTGGCGCCATGGTGCAGTTTCCTCTCGGTGTTCGTGTCGTGATTGGCGTAACGCTGCGTGGCTCCGCAGTGCCGCTAATTCACTTGACGCGCGAACGGGAAAAAGCTGCCGCGATCGATGAAAAAAAGGATGGTTTCGGGTGCGCGCGCAGCAGGTCAGGCGGGCAGCACCGAGACCCAGTAGCGCGTGACGGTGCGCACGCGCACCGGCAGGGCATCCTGCAGGATGTCCAGCACGGCGTCAGAGTTGTCGAGCGGGAAAGAGCCCGAGATCGAGAGGCCGGCAAGGGCAGGGTCCGCGCGCAGCACCCCATGCCGGTAGCGTGCCAACGCCGCCAGGAAGCGCGGCAACGGCATGCGGTCCGCCACCAGCATGCCATCCACCCAGGAGCCTGCATCCGGGCCCACGGGTTCCGGCGTGGAGATGGAAGTCGGCATGAACTCCGCCCGCTGGCCTGCGTCCAGCGTGGACGGGATGCGTTGCCCATGGGGGGCAATGCGCACCGCTCCATCGAGCGCCGAAACCGCGATCGGCGCATCGCGCCTGCGCGTGCCGGGACCGCCGGGGGCATCGGCCACCGCGAAGCGGGTACCCATCGGCGCAATGTTGCCGTGGCGGGTGGCTACGAGCAGCGGGCTGCCTGGCGCGTGGCCGGTATGCCCGATATTCCCGATCACCAGCATTTCGCCTTGCAGGAAACGGATGGTGCGCTGGGCAGCATCAATGCTGACATTGATGGCGCTGCTCGCGTTGAGGATGATGCGACTACCGTCCTCGAGCGTGATGGTGCGGCGGTCGCCCACGCCGGTTCGGTAGTCCGCCATCAGGCCGTCGATCGGCAACTGGTCGGCCGTTGCCCACGCACCGCCCGCCACGATGCCCAATCCGACGATGGACTTGAGTGCGCTGCGCCGGCTGACGGGAGATGCAGTGCGCAGGGCCACCCGTGCGATGGCGGGCGGGACCTGGTCGAGCCCGCTGCGCAGGCTATTGCCAAGACTGCTCATGCGCTGCCAGGCCTCTTCATGTGCCGGCGCCGCCTGGCGCCATTGTTCGCAGGCTTCCCGCTCGGCATCCAGGTCACTGTCCGCCCCGGCTTGCAGGCGAGCCATCCAGCCGGCTGCCTGGGCGACGACGTCGGGGTCCAGCCGCTGCGGGCGATAGTCATTTCCCTTCGTGGCAAAGCGGCGCGCCGCGGCTTCCGGCAGCAACGCTCCCGGCAGTTCGCCCGCGCGATTACCCATAGACCGCCTCATAGCAGTGCAGGAACGCGCGCGTCATTGCCTTCTGCACCACGTTGACGGTAACGCCCAGTTCTGCGGCTATCTCGCGATAGGTGAGGCCATCGAGCTGCGACAGCAGGAAGGCCTCGCGCACACGCTCTGGCAGTTGATCGAGCACGGCGCTGACAGCGGTCAGCGCTTCCACCACGAGCGCGCGGGTCTCCGGCGATGGGGCGGTGGCCTCGGGCTGCTGCGCGAGCGCGTCGAGATAGGCGCGTTCCAGCGCGAGGCGTCGAAAGTAATGCGCCGCGAGCCGGCTCGCAACCGTGGTCAGGTAAGCGCGCGGCTCGCGAAGCGACGCCGCGTCGGCGGCGGTAAGCAGGCGTGCAAAGGTGTCTTGCGCCAGGTCCGCCGCGTTGTCGACGTTGCCCAGCTTGCGCCACAGCAGATTGACCAGCCAGCCGTGGTGCTCGCGATACAGCGTGTGGAATTCCGCTTTCGGAATAGAAATGACCGTCGACATGGCGCCTCGATACTGGCGCACTGCGCCGCGTCTTAAATAAGAATGATTCGCATTTTATATTTAATGGGCTGGGTGGACAAGCAATGAACACCGTGCCGCTGTCGTCTGCCTGCCACGCATTTTGGGCACGGCCGCAAAGCAATGTGATGCAGAGGGCGTGTTGGGATTCGCTCAGATGCCGGGCTCCCATCCACCGCCCAGCGCCTTGTAGAGCAAGACGCTGCCTTGCAGCCGGGCGAGCCGCAACTGCGCCGCAGCATCTTCGGCGTCGAACAGCGTGCGTTGGGCATCAAGCACCGTGAGCAGTGTTTCCGCGCCGGCACGGTAGCGGTATTCGGCCAGCGTGAAGGCGCGACGGGCCTGGGCCAGTTCTTCGTCCTGCGCAATGCGCTGCCCGGCCGCGCCCTGGATGGTGTTCAGGGCCATCTCCACGTCTGCACTTGCCGCAATGATCGCGCTTCGGTAGTCGGCCAAGAGTTCCTGCTTGCGCGCGATGGCCACGTCGCGGCCCGCGGCGAGCCGGCCTGCGTCGAAAATGGGGGCGAGCACTCCGGCGGCGACGGAGTAGATCGGGTTGTCGAACAGCGCGCGCAGGCGGTTCGTCTCGAACGTGCCGCCTGCGGTGAGCGTCAGGCGCGGCAGCATCAGCGCACGGGCCATGGCGATATCGGCGTCGGCGCTGACCAGCCTCGCTTCGGCGGCTGCCAGATCGGGGCGGCGCGCAAGCAATGCGGCTGGCAGGCCGCTGTCGATCGAGGGATCGCGCACATCGGCCAGCGAAGCCGATCGGAGCTCGACGTTGCTGACAGGCTGGCCCAGCAACACCGCCACCGCCACGGTGCTGTCGTTGCCGCGCTGCGCGAGCTGGCGCATGGTTCGCTCGCGATTGGCCACCAGCCCGCGCTGTTGCGCGACTTCAAGCGCGGTGGCGCTGCCGGCCGCATGCCGGGCCTCCACCAGTGCCAGCACGCGTCGTGTGTTGTCGACCATGCCCGCGGCAATGGCGGTGCGCTCACGCAGGCTTACGGCCTGCAACCAGGCGAGCGCCACTTCGCTGGTGACTGCCAGGGTGGCCGCGTCGCGATCGAAGGCTGCCGCGCGCCATGCTGCCGACGCGCTGGCGGTTGCCGCGCGGTTACCGCCCCACACATCGACTTCGTAGCTGGCGGCGAGGCCCAGGCGAAAATTCGCGGTGTCGTCATCCGGGCTCAATCCGTTGCCGCCGTATCTGGCTGCGTCGGCCGAGCCGTTCAGGGAAGGGAACAGGCCGGCCCGTGCCACCGCGACCTTGGCGCGCGCCTGGCGCAGGCGCGCCCAGGCAGCCGCCAGGCTCGGGTTGTCGGCGCGGGCCTGGGCGACCAGGCCGGCCAGTTCGTCGCTGCCGAACGCTTGCCACCAGCTCACACTGATGGCATCGGTGCCGCCCATGGCCGGACCCGCCGCAGCGACGGAAGCGGCGGAAGCGGCGGAAGCAGGTGTGGCAAAACGCCATTGCGCCGGCAGGGCCGGGAGGGGCGCGTCGGCCGGCACCGGGCTCGCGCAGCCGGCCAGCGCGGCAGCGGCAGCGAGGCCGGCGGCCAGGAGCGACAGGCGCGTGCCCGTGCGGTTCGGAGAGGCGTGGGTTGGAGTGCTTGGCATGTTCATTCGCTCGCCAGTGCCTGTACAGGGTCGAGCCGTGCGGCTTGCCGGGCCGGCATGTAGCCGAACAGAAGCCCGGTGGCCACGGCGCAACTGAACGCGCCGGCCATTGCGGTGAGGGAGAGGATGGCCGGCACGCCGGCGACCTGGAGGGCGACGCCTATGGCCACGCCGGCCGCCACGCCGGCCACACCGCCCACCAGCGACACCAGCACGGCTTCGGTCAGGAACTGGCGCAGGATGTCGCCCTGCCGCGCCCCGGTCGCCATGCGGATGCCGATCTCGCGGGTGCGTTCGCGCACGGTCATCAGCATTACGTTCATGACCCCGATGCCACCCACCAGCAGCGAGATGGCAGCGATCAGGCCCAGCATCAACGTCATGGTGCGCTTAGCCTCGGCATTCACGCGGATCGATTCCGCCCGGTTGAACACCCGGGCATCGCGGCTGCCGCGGCGCTCGGCCAGCAGGGAGACGATGTCGGCCTCGGTTTTCTTCGCCTGCTGCATGTCGCGAATCGAGACCGAGACCCAGGTCGGATAGGGCGACCCGAACAGCCTTGCGCTGGCCGTTGAAAATGGCACCACCACGCGCTCGTCCTCGCTCGAGTTGCCGGACAGCGCGCCTTTCTCTGCCAGCACACCAATCACCTGGAACGGCACGCTGTCGAGCAGGATGGTCTGGCCAAGCGGGTCGGTATGCGCATCGAACAGCGCTTCACGCACGCGCTGGCCGATCACAGCCACCTTTGCCAGGTCGCGCTCGTCGCGTTCATCGAAGAACACGCCCGCGGCCAGGCCCCAGTCGAGTGCTTCGGCAAAATCGACGGTGGCGCCACCGGCTTCGGTGCGGTGATCCACGTTACCGCGCCGCGCGGTGACGAACCCTTCCAGGTAGGGCATGGCGGCTTCGACGTTGGGCAGGCCGCGGATGGCGTCGACGTCGGCCAGCGACAAGGGCGGCGTGCGGTCGCGGCTGGTAGCTGGCATGGCATCGACGTACATCTTGTTGGCACCGAACACCGAAAGCTGCTGCATCACCCGATATTGCGAGCCGCTGCCCACCGCCAGCATCACGATGACCGAGGCCACGCCGATGACGATGCCCAGCAGGGTGAGTCCCGTACGGAAGCGGTTCGCCCAGAGCACGCGCCACGCGGCGCGCGCGGCCTCGGCTACGTCGGCCGACAGCGTGGCGTGGCGTTCGGCGCCGCGGTGCAGGCCGTCGAGCCATGCCTGGTCCTGCACCTTGGCCGAAGGGCTCGGGGGTGCACCGCCGCCGGGCGGTGGCGTCACCTCCGCGGAATCCGACACCACCAAACCGTCGCGAATCTCGATCACGCGGCGCGCTTGCGCGGCCACACCGCGGTCATGGGTGATCAACACGATCGTGTGTCCGGCATCGGCCAACTCGCGCAGCAGCGTCATGACCTCGGCCCCGCTCTTGCTGTCGAGCGCACCGGTAGGCTCGTCGGCGAGGATGATGCGGCCGCCATTCATGAGCGCCCTTGCGATCGACACGCGCTGTTGCTGTCCGCCGGAGAGCTGGCCCGGCCGGTGATCGCAACGTTCGGCCAGCCCGAGTTGCATGAGCAACCGCTCCGCGCGGGCCTTGCGCGCTTGCGCTGGCTGGCCGGCGTAGATCGCGGGCACTTCGACGTTCTCGCGTGCGCTCTCGGTGGCAATCAGGTGGTAGCCCTGGAACACAAAGCCGAAGGCCTCGCGGCGCAGCCAGGCGAGCTGGTCCGAGCCGAGGCGCGAGACGTCGTGCCCGCCGAACAGGTAGGTCCCGGAAGTGGGACGGTCGAGGCAGCCAAGCACGTGCATCAGTGTGGATTTGCCCGAGCCGGAGCTGCCCACGATGGCGACGAACTCGCCCGCGTCGATCCTGAGGGAGATGCCGCGCAGGACTTCGGTAGCGGGCGCGCCACCGGCGCAAGGGCCACCATATTGCTTGCGAATGCCGCGCAATTCGAGCAGCGGCGCGGGGGTGCCAGGCTTCGTGCCCGCGGTGGCGGAGAATGCGGCATTGCTCATGCTCGTGCTCACAGGCGGATCCGGGGCATGTCATCGGCCGGCTTGCGCTCGCCGGTAATGAGCAACTCGCCCTCGCGCAGGCCTTCCAATACCTGCCCGCGCAGGCGGTCGCGCACACCCACGCGCACCTCGCGCGACTGAGCCCTGCCATTGCCGTCGAGCACGCGGGCACGGAAGCGATCCGGCTTGCCGTCAATCGCCTGCAACGCGGCCAGCGGCGCCACCAGCGTGTCGCTGGCTTGCGCCGCGACGAACGACACCTGCGCGGTCATCTGCGGCATCAGTTCGCCGTCCGCGTTGTCGACGTCGAACAACACGGTGTACAACACCACCTTGCTGGCCGGAGCGGCTGGCTGGTTCCCTTGCGCCTGCTGTGCCTGACCCGCCGGCGCCGGCGGCGCCGGCAGCACCTGGCGAACCTTGCTGCGCCAGCGGCGCTGGCTGCTGCCCAGCGTATTGAAGCTGACCGGCATACCGGTCAACACACGCCGCACATCGGCCTCCGAGACTTCGGTCCAGACCGTCATGGCGTTCAGGTCGGCGATGCGCAACAGGTTTGGGGTCTGGTAGGTTGCGTTGAGGGTCTGGCCCAGACGCGCTTCCAGCGTTACCACAGTGCCGGCCATCGGCGCGTAGATGCGCGTGTAGCCCAGCTTGGCGACGTCGCCGTTCAGCGTCGACTGCGTCTGTTCGATCTGCGCGCGCAATCGGTCCATGCGCGCCGCGGCCGTCTTGAGCGCGGCGGCGGCAGTTTGCACGTCTTCCTCCCGCGTGGCGTCGTTGCCGGCCAGGTGGCGCTGGCGCGTGTCCTGCTGTCGGGCCAGTTCGAACAGCGCCTGTTGCTCGGCCAGTTGGGCCTTGAGGCCGGCGAGTTCGGCCCGGCCGGCTTCCACGGTGGCGCGCGGCACGCTGGCGTCGATTTCCGCGAGCAACTGGCCTTGCTTTACGGTATCGCCAACCTGGACCAGCAGTTGCGTAATCTGGCCGGACACCTGCGCGCCGACATCGACGTAGCTGCGTGGCTGCAGCGTTCCCAGCGCGGTGACGCTGGTCTCCACGTTGCCGCGCGCGAGCGCGACCGTGTCGTAGGCAGGTTTGCCGCCGCTGATCCACCAGACCGTGCCGCAGATCGCAGTGACAGCCAGCAAGGCGGCGGTGAGCGGAAGAAAGCGTTTAGCGTTGGCCATGCGTCGAGATGTCTCGGTGTGGTCGGTTCAAAGGGATGGTGCGGAAGCCGGGAAGGGAAGCCGGGCGGTACGCACGCGTGATGGGGAAGGGCGAAGCCGGATGCGCGGTCACGCGGGCTTGATGCCGGCATCAGCCAAGCGTCAGCCCGGCGACACCGGACAGGACGGCGGGCACCGCAAGCCCGGCCGCGGCACGCGGGCGCCAGGCCTGGAGTCCCACCAGCGCGAGTGCGGCCGCCGACAGCGAGCCAGTCCATACGACGGCGCCGATGCTTGCGCCCCAGCCGCGCAGGCAGGACAGCGCAGCCAGCATCAGCAGCAGCCAGCCCACGCTGCGCAAGATGATCCGATGCACCCGGGCCGGCTCTCGCCGCCATAACTGCGCATGATGCCGGTCCATGGCAAGGCAAAGCGCGGTCATGCCGGCATAGCAGAGCGCCAGGCTGCTCCACGCGCCCAGCATGGGTGACAGCGGCGACAGGTTGGCGATCATCGCGCTTCTCCGCGCGTGCCGAGCGCACCCAGCCCGGCAGGCTCGTCCGCCTTGCCGGACTTTCCGTCCTGGCGAGCTCCCGTCCGTATCGCGGCTGGCCTGCGCCGCAGCCGCAGCGCCGCCCAGAGCATCAGCATCCCGGCCACCAGCACGGCAAGCTCCACACTGGCGGCTTGCCAGTCTCCGTGCGTCAAGTAGCGTGCCAGGTGCCATCCGGTGGTCGCCGCATTCAATATCGGCAGCGCGAGGCAAAGCAAACCGGCCGTTCCCAATTGCGCCGGCCATGCCCGGGCCGGGGCGCTGGCCAGTGCATGCACCGTCGCGGCCAGCCATGCGGCAAAGAACACGCCTGCCTCATCGTGATGGCGCTCCACCAGGCCGAGCGGCAACAATCGATTTCCCCACAAGTAGACGATGCAGGCGAGCAGCAGGCCAGCGATGGCAGCAACGTTGAGCCGTTCGATCACCTCGTAGACACGCGCGCTGGCTGCGCCGAATTCACGCGCCTTGCGACTGGCACGCTTGACGGAAAACAGCAGCAACCCGGCCGCGATCATGGCCGCGCCAGCCAGGCCGCAGACAAAGTAAAGCCACTTGACCGTGTCGCCGCCAAAGCGGGCCATATGGAGCGTGCGCAAGACCGAGCCGGCCACCAATGCCGGGTTCGCGCCTTCGCCGAGCATTTCATCATTGGCATGGGTCGAGAGGTAGGCGCCGGTCACGCCGTCATACCGGAATTCGCGTGCCGCGGCGAACGCGACACCATCGAAGCGGTAAGGCCCGGCGACGATCACGCTGGCGGTGGTGCGGCCAGGGCGTTCCACCATCACGGTGGCGACGGTGCGGTGGTCGGCTTGTGCGCCGCCCGCGCCTGTGCCGGTCGCAAGGCGTGCCCTGGCATCTGCAAGGAGCGCCGGCAGCGGCGCAAGCGGGGCAGGGTCGCCGGCCGGTGCCACGGCTTTCGGCTGAAGCCAGCCGCCACGCCCCACGTCGTCGAAGAAAGCGCGCTGGTCGCCGTTGTAGTGCACATCAATGCCTGCCGGCATGGTGTCGGGCCACCAGATAATGAGCCCCGTATAGCTGATCAGGAACAGGAACGGCAGCGTCAGCACGCCAAGCGCGTTATGCGCGTCGAGCCAGGAACGCTGGCCCTTGCCCGGTCGGAAGGTAAAAAAGTCCTTGAAGAAACGGCGGTGCGTGACGATGCCGGATACCAGCGCCACCAGCATCGCCATAGTCGCGAATGCGACGATCCACACGCCGGCCATGCCGGCATGGAGTTCGTAGTGAAACTCGATGAAATGGTGGCCGCCTTCGGTGTCGCGCGCCGGCGGCAGCGCGGCGCCGGTGATCGGATCCAGGCGCAGCTCGCCCCCTTCCTGCCCATCCCAGTGCAAATGCATGGCGCGATCCTCGGCGGAGGGGAATTCGATGCGCCAGCTGGCCGCGTCCGGCGCTTCGTGTTCGAGCGTCTCCTGGGCATGCGCCAATGCGATGTCAGGGTCGAATGCCCCGTCGCTCACCATCAGTCGCTCAGGTTGCATCCAGCGGGTAACCGGTGCGTGGAATACGCTAAGCGCTCCGCACAGGAACACGGCGAAGAGCAGCCACCCGAGCCAGAGGCCGCACCACGTGTGCAGCCACGCCATCGATTGCCGGAAGTTCTCCTTCATGCCCGCGCCACCCGGTGCGCCACGCCGGCGATCGCCAGCAGCAGGGCCGACGGCGCTAGCAAGCCGGACCAGGCGAGCAGGGCGGTGCGTGCCGAGAACGCCCACACCACCGCTGCCGTGTAGATCGCATAGCTCGACAGGCTCGCCGTCATGATGGCGCTGGCTCGCAAGTCCGGACCCAATGCCGCAGAGGCAAGAATGCATGCACTGGCAAGCAGGTAACCGCCGCCAATGCCGGCAACGGTGCGCGACACGATGCCGGGCAGCGACGATCGTCCCGGCGGCGTTTCCCGGCGTGACGGCACTGGCATCTCGGTCTCGGGGGAATGGCAGGCTGGCGAATCCACGGCTTGGGCCCTTTCTTGGGACGGTTGGAAATGGCGGCGCGCCGCGTCGACATGCGGGGCCTCACTCTCCTTGACGCGCGAAAACGGAAAAACTGCCAGAGCCAGACCGGCAAGGTGATTTAAATGTTCTTTGAGGTTCTTTGGGAAAGGTGGAGCGCCTGCATTCCGCCCGGGAAGCAGGGAGATGTCGAGCGGCGGGGTCAAGCGGGAGCCGGGCCGCCGACCTCAGCGCTTGTGCCGGGCGAGGACGACGCAGACGCCGGCCAGTCGAACGGTCCGGCCAGCCGGTTTGCTGTTACCCAGGATGCACACCAAAAAATACTGTATGAATGAACAGTATGTGGCGGGCGATGCCGGAAGGGATATGCCGGGGGCAATATCCCGATCATCGGATCTTGCGGAATTGCGGATGATTCCGTCAGCCGCCGCCATCGCTCCGGCAAGTCCGTGCGTGGCAAGTTAGCGTGGCACTGTGGCCCTCATGGCTTGAGAATGGCGTCCAGCGACTGCAGGACCAGGTTGGTGGTGCTGCCCAGTTTCACCGCGAACAGCGCGTAGGCGATGGCGAGCACCGCCAGCGCCATGGCCCAGGGCGCCCACAGCGGCATGAGCCGGCCGAGGCGGTAACGCCGGGTGGCGACGTTGGTCTGCGCGTCGGTCAACTGCTCGGGCGTCTCGCCGCGCAGTTGACGCAGGGCGAGATGCAGTCTGGTGATGATGCCGTTGAGGGTTTCGTTCTGGTTGTGCTGCATGCCGTACTTGCCCTTGAAGCCCAGGCATAGGCACAGGTATTTGAACTCCAGTACGTCGCGATACTTGGCCGGGTCCATCATCATGCGCGACAGCACGGTGAAGAACTTCTCGCCGCCCCAGGTTTCCTTGTGGTGATGGCTGAGCAGGGAGCGCTGCGACCACACCGAATCCTTGCCGCCCCACGGCGTGGCCATGACCGCTTCGTCGATGAAGGTGCACAGGGCATAGCGATAGGCCATCAGGGTGGCGCTGTCGTAGCCGTACTGGCGGACTTCGTCGCTGAGCGCGGTGACCTGGTCGCGTACGGTTTCGTAGAGCCGCTGGACGTCATCGAACTTCTGCAGCCTGCGCAGGCGCATGACCAGGCCGAACAGCGGCTGGGCGGCATCCACCAGCGGGTTGATGCTGTGCCCGCGCAATTTGAAGCGCAGGTCTTCGTCGTGATCGAGCTGCGCGACGTGTTCGTAGGCGAGCTCTTCCTTGTCTTGTACCGGCGCGGGTGGCGGGGTCCGCAGGTAGTGGCCGCGGTCGTTGCCGATATTGACGGTGGTGGTCATGTCATTGACTCCTGATGGCCCAGAACTGCAGCTCCAGCTCGGGGTAGTCGCCCGGAACATGGAAGCCGAAACCGGCGGCGCCCTTCATCATCTGCCAGCTGGGGTGGCTGCTGTCGAGCTGGAAGTAGCTGAAGCCGGCGTGGTACGGCAGGTGGCGCGGCGCCACCGGCAGTGGCGTCAGCGGGATGCCGGGCAACTGCAGGCGGACGAATTCGCCCAGCTTTTCCATGGACGCTACCTTTGCCTGCTGCAGGAACTGCTGTCGCAGCTGGTCCAGGGGCATGCGCGCGCGTACCGCGAGGATGAAGTCGGCCCCCTCGAACAGGCGGCGGTCATGCACGTTGGCGGTGAGCACGCCGTATTGCTGCTTGGCGATCGGCAGAGAGACGGCGCGCGGCTGCAGCACGGTGCTCAGCGTGCGCCGCAGCGTGTCGAGCAGCGGCTGGAACGATTCGCGCGGGCGGTCGTGCTGGTAGGCTGGATATTCGGCTGGCAGGCGACCCTCGTCGGTGAAGGTAACAAGTTCGCCGCAGGCCTGGCTGAAAGCGATATAGAGTTGTTCGGGATGCGCCTGGCGCTGGAGCGACAGATGCCGGAACAGCGGGTGCAGGCGATTGAGAGCCTGCAGCAGGTTGAAGTCGGTGATGTCGGCCACGCCAGACTGGCCGGGCGAGCCGATCCGCTCGGCGATGTTCTTGGCGC
Organism: Cupriavidus sp. 30B13; assembly: GCF_049059565.2. Classification (NCBI taxonomy): domain Bacteria; kingdom Pseudomonadati; phylum Pseudomonadota; class Betaproteobacteria; order Burkholderiales; family Burkholderiaceae; genus Cupriavidus; species Cupriavidus sp. 30B13. The sequence goes on from NZ_CP188223.1 coordinate 1,620,473, forward strand.
GCTCGCGCATGAGGGTGGCGGCCTCGTCGAGGAAGCGGGCCAGCGGAGCGATGGCGTTGACGCACAGGCCGGTGGGATAAAAACCGTCGTCCAGCACCAGGCTGCCGTCTGGGCGGCGGTCGAGAATGCGGCCCAGGGCCAGGCTGGTGAAGGCACTGCGGTCATCGTTATCCAGCGCCAGCTGAAGGTTGAGGGTGGCCAGCGCCACACTGGTGTGGTCTCCCTCCGGGCTGTGGCTGTCGCGGATGTCTTCGGCGCTGTGGAGATAACGGGTGTTGGCGTAGGTATCGGGCCAGCGCACTTCCAGCACGCCTTCGGACCTGAGCGGCAGGATGAGGTGGACGGCCTGGTTGATGGCGGCAGCGCTGGCGATGGGCAGCGGTGCCGGCGGCGCGTGATCATTGGGGATATCGAACACAGTGCCGTCCGGCATCACGCCGCGGGCGCGGATGACAGCGATCTTGCCGAAGGCCAGGAATTCCTGGTTCAACTCCAACTCGGTGAAGCCGTAGAGATGCGGGCTCACGCTATTCACGCGCTGATTGGCATGGTGTTCCAGCGCGCGGTTCTGTTGCTGGAAATGCTGGGGCTTGATGAACGCCCCTTCCTCCCAGATGACGGGATTCTTGCTGGTCATGGCTTGGTACTCGGTTGGAGTGCCGGCGCATCCTGCGCCGCGCGATAGCTTTCGTCCGTGACGGTGACGCGGGTGTTCTGCAGGGTTACCAGCAGGGCGTACCTGCGCCCACGAGGCTCCAGGCGGAAGACCTGCTTCCAGCGTTCGGCGTTGGGGTCGTGGAACTTCCCGACGACGGCCAGGTAGCGGGTGTCCGCCTGGATGCTGGAGAAGTCGATGAACTTGAATTGGCCGGGCTGCAGCACGTAATCGTCGACGCTGATGAAGGTGCTGCCCAGCGTCTTTTTCAGGTTCTCCGCCAGTTGCTGGGCATCGGCGCTCTCCAGCAAGGAGTCGTCTTTCAGCTGCAGGACTTTGAAGGCGATCGGGGTCGGCGCACCGGCAGAGGCCGTGGTCCGGGGCAATGACGTCGGTCTGGCGGCGGGCAGACCAGTGCCGCGGGCGTACTGGCCAAGTGCCTGGCCGTCCCCTGGGGATGCGTCCGCCGCCGCCTCGGGCCCGACGGTCGCGATGGACAATAACCGTGGTATGTCTGCCGGCAACGTTTCGGCAAATTTCGGCGCTTCGACCGGTGACAGGGAGGGAATGACGTATGGCGATGGGATGGGCCAGGCGCTGTCTTCGTTGCGAACGCCCATGTCGCCCAGGCTGTCACCCCATCGCGGACTCGACTTAGCCGCTGCCGGCCGCGGCGGCAGCAGCGTCGGCTGCTGCGGCTCTTCGGCCTCCAGTACGCCGAGCAGGCTGCGCAGTTGCTCGATCAGCCCGGCTTTGCTGCGGCTGTCCAGCCGGATGGCATAAGGGCCGTCTGAGGCCGCCTTGGGCAAGTTCGCCGATACGGGAACGGTATCCGCGGCATCTGCGGCATCTGCGGTCAGGCTGGCCGGGTTGGGGTTGACGTCGATGCCGGCGTAAAGGCTGAGCGCGATGCGCGTGGGCTGGTCCTCCGCCGCGCCGACCTGGATGGACGGGTCCATCAGAACCTGCGCGGTCTTCTTCACGACGTTGCCAACGGTGCTGCAACCGGAAAGGAGTGCTGCGCTCAGGAAGGTAGAGAGCGCGCGCCTCATTGCGCCTCCGCGCGCACGGCTTTGTCGTAGGCCTGGTCGAACACCTCCCAGAAGAGCTTGTCGAAGCCCTGCTGGCGGCCCGACGTCAGTTCGTCGTAGTAATGCGTGTACATCTGCCAGGCCCAGTCGCCAGGCTGCGACTCTGCCTGGTCCGGGCGGTAGCGGCGGAACCGGCTCAATAGCTGTTGCGGGGAGAAGGACTGCAGCAATGCATCGAGGGCGGCACTGATGGCCTGCAGCATGGCTTTGTGCTGCAGACGCAGTTGCTCCAGGCTTTCCTCGATGGCCGCCGCCGGCGCCAGGTGCACGACACTGCGGTTGGCTGAGAACAGGGAGGCTACCGTGTCCGGGTAGCTTTGGCCCAGGCGCAGCGGGTTGTCTTCGATCGGCTGGAGGGTGCGGTGGTGCAGCGTCAGCCGTCGCTGTTCGCCGGCCTGGGCCCCATGCAGGGCCGCCAGGCCGCGAATTGCCGCGCCCAGTGCCTGGCCGGCTTCCAGCAGCAGGGCGTAGCTGGCCTGGGCGTCCAGCACGCCTACTGGGGCGTCCAGTCCCTGTACCAGAGGTGCGGCGAGCTGGCCGGGATCGATGCCGTCCACGTGCTGGCTGGTCAACCATTGCTGGGCTGCGAGGGCGCGGGTGTCTTGCTGCGGCATGCCTGAATCTCCATGTTGGGTAGCGGGTGAGCCGGAAACAGCCTCGAAACGCGTGGCGGCAAGGTCCTGCTGCGTCCAGGCCGGTGACATGCCGTAATGCGTGGGGTCGAGGGGATCGAGGCGGTCTTCCCGAGTCCGCTGCCGGCGTTCAGCGGCGTCCAGTGCCACCAGCGGGTCGAGTTCCCCGCCCGGTGGGGTTGGCGCGGATAGTTCGCCGAAGGCAGACAGGGCGTCGTCCTCCGACGCGACCGATGTTGTTTCCCACGCCAGCGCCGCTGCCGGCGTGGTCAGGTCGTCCAGTTGCATGCCTGGGTCGTTGAGCAGTTCGCCGACTTCGTACTGGGCAAGGTGCCGTGTCGCATCGGGCAGGGCATCGGAGGCGTCGTCCAGATGCACCGTGGCGACGTACGGGCCGATGTGCAGCAGATCGCCTTCGCTGAGCCGTGCGCCGACGTTCATGCCGATGGGGTCGGCATGGTCGTTGATGCGGGTCTGGCCGCTGCGGTCGACCACCACAAAGGCGTCGTCCTCCATGAGAATTTCGCAATGCACGGGCTGCACGCGCTGCGCGCCATCGGCCAGGCACCAGCTGACGTTTCCGGAGCCGATGCTGCCGCCTTCGGCGCCAAAGCTGTGCCGGGGCGTGCTGCCTTGCTGCAGGGCCTGCGGGTTGGTGACCACCAGCGCCACCCGACGCTCGGTTGCACGATCGGTCATAGGCGCACCTTGATTCGTACGGGCGGCGGCTTGCGCAGGACCTTGCGCTCGAAGAAGCTGGTCCAGCCCAGTTGGCTGCCCGCGCCACGCCGCAGATTGAAGGGAGCGACTTCGTCCACGCGCAGGCCGAGTTCCAGATCGTAGGCGATCGGGTTGCGCAGGAGAAAGTCGACCAGTCTGCGCAGGCGTGCGAAGTCCTCGCCGCTGGGCAGGAACGCGCGGAAGCGCTGCTGCGGGAGATCGGGGATGACGATGGTGAACTTGCTGTGACGCGAGCGCACACGTCGGCCGACGATAAAGCTCTCGCCCAAGGCGCCGTTCTTCTTGCCCAGGGCAATCAGGTCGGTTTCGTCGAGGTCCGCGTAGCGGAACTCGTATTCGCGGATGTGCACGCCTTCAAGGTCGAAGCAGTGTGCGATGATGCCGGTCACCATGGAGGGCGAGCGGCTGCGGCTGGCGACCATGCCGGCGAAGCTGAGCAGGCGGCTCCAGGCGATCGGCGTGGTACCACGCAACTGGGCGTCCCCCAGGCCGACGAGGGCGAATATGTAGGGCGAGAACTGGTCGCTGGCCTCGGCCTGGAAGCGGATGTAATAGCGGTATTTTCGCCATGCCTGATGCAGCAGCGTCAGCAGGCGATGGTTGAAGAAGTCGAAGAACGCAGGGCGGATGCCGATGCTCTGGCCGTACTCGTAGGCCAGGCGATCGAGGTAGTAGCCCGGCAGCGGCGAGTCCGGCCCGTGCATTCCGAAGAAGGTGGCCTGCACCCGATAGTCGTGCTGGGCGCTGGCGGGTGTCCGCCCGGCACGCGACACGTCGGAGGCAGGAAAGCCCAGGCCGGGGTCGGCTGCCAGCAGCACGCGCTGATGCTCGGCGTCATAGCCGTCGGGCGACTCCAGGTCGTCGCCGTGCAGGTGGTGCAGCAGTTCGAGCAGGCCGAAGAAGTTGTAACGGCGGGCGCCCGCCAGCACCCTGTCGGCTACATCAGTGGTTGCTTGCCGATTCGCATGGGCCATGCGTAACGCTCCTTGTTGCCGGTGTTGATCGCTTCCAGCAGGTGGAAGGAGTTGATGCTCGCGTAGAGGGCGAAGAAGTGGCTCAGTACAGTGCCGAACAGGTAAAGGTCGCCCTCGCAGAAGAATCCCGCCGGGTCCAGCTTGAGTTCGGTCTTCATGCCACGGATGGGCAGGCCTTTGATCAGCCGGTCAACGGGAGTGGTGGCAGCCGCGCCGATGCCGTCCAGCCGTTTGCGCGTGGCGCGCGCATGCTGGATGTCGTGCAGTGCGGCGAAGTCATAGGCGCCCAGCACCGCTTTCAATGGATCGACCGATTGCAGCGACAGGTAGTTGAGCGACAGGTTGGAGATCAACCGCCACTGCAGCTTGCCGTCCAGCACTGGCCGGTATGAGGGTGTCGGCCGGGTGATGTTGCGGTAGGTGGCGAAGTCGGGCGTGGTCTGCGTTTGCCGGCGAATGTCGCCGACACCCAGCGCCAGGGGCAGGTCGCGGTTGGTGCAGGTCAAGGAGAAGGAGACGGTCTCGTCGCGGCCCACATAGTCGGCTTCATCAGCGCGCACGAATGCCACGCGGTGGACCACGCCCGCTTCGGCGAGGGCAGGTTCGATGCGGGTCCGGTAGTAGAGGGCGGTGTTTCCCTTGGCATGCTCGATCTCGTGCTGCAGCGACTCGAACGGCGGATAAGTGCGCAGCCATTGCCCCGGCTGGCCATCTTCCGTGTTCTGCCAGCCGTTGACGGCATCGATACTGAAGATCTCGTACGCATCAGGGCGTTGGCCTCCCGGCCGCAGGCGCTGGTCGATTGCCGTGCCATTGAGGCTGACCGGCTCGGCGTCATGCTCGAACAGGTTGACCGCCGGGGTGCAATACAGGCTCAGGTCGTCCATGCGCACGCGGATATCGGCCGGCATGGGGCGGGTGAAATGGAATTCGAGACGGATCTGCGCGGTGGGCTCGCCGGGCCATTGCGAGCGCAGGCCTGCCAGCCTGAAGAAGTAAAAACGCCTGGGAAAGATGAAATATTCCTGCAGGACGCGGTAGCCATCGAACACATTCTGCGGGTACGGCAGCAGGGCCTCCTCCGGGGCGAAGCCGGGGAAGGTGATCTGGCTCACGGGTATGCGGCGCACTTTGTCGCCCGCTTCCATGCGGATCTCGCCCAGATACTTTGCCAGCCACAGGTACAGCGTCAGTGCATTGAGGTCGCTGCCGCTGAGATGGAAATCCAGGGCATCACAGTCATAGGTGTCGGGCGTGTTGCGGGTGGTCGGTGCGAGGTCGATGCGCAGGATGGACTTTTCGCGCGAATGCGCGTCGCTCACGTCGGCAATGCGCAGCGGGTACAGCGCGACATCCGTGCAGGTGCGGAATTCGCAGCGAACCCCATCGACAGGTTCGGACAGTACCCGCGTTCCCTTGGCGATGACCTTGCGGCTGGTGATGGCGCGCCCGACTGGCTCGAAACGCATGATGGTGGCACTGGGCAGCGGACGCAGGTAGTTCGGCCATAGCAGTTGCAGCAGCGAGTGGGTGACCTCGGGGAGGTCGTCTTCGATCTTGAGCCGCAACTTCGCTGTAAGGAAGGCAAAGCCCTCCAGCAACCGCTCGACGTCGGGGTCGTTGGCCTCCGCGCCGAGGAACTGGGCGAGTTGTGGATTGTCGCGTGCGAACACCCGCCCGAGTCGGCGGAGATAATCCATTTCCTCGAGGAATTTTCCTTTCAACGGCATCTTGCGTTCTTCCCTTGGCTGGCGTTACACCACCAGCGTCGACTGGTCGTGGCGACCCACGATGAGGTCGATCTCCACCTGTTCTTCGATGTTGTTCACCGGGATCAGGCAATGCAGGCGGAAATGCAGTTCCAGCGGGCGGCCGCTGTCCGTGACGGGCTGAACCTGAAGTACCTGGACGCGCGGCTCGAACGCCGCCACCGCCGCGCGGATGTCCCGACAGATGCGCACGCGCAGGTCGTTGCTGCCGATGGTGGCATCGTTGAGGTCCGGCAGGCCGAGCCCGGGGCAGCTCTGCGAGCTGCCCCGGCGGGTATTGAGGATCTGATCCAGATGCCGCTTGACGGCGCGGATGCGCTCGGTGGCGAGGTCCTGCCGCGAGCGCGTGCGCCGCGGCGGCAGCTCCGGATCGAGCCGCTCGAACAGACTGCCTTGCCCTGGAGAACGAGGCACGGGTCAGGCTCCCTTCATTCCTTGTCCAGCCGGCCTACCAGCGAGAGCTCGAAGTTCGCGCCCATGTACTTGAAGTGCGGGCGCACGGCGAGCGAGACCTGATACCAGCCCGGATTACCCGCCACGTCCTGCACCAGCACGCGCGCGGCGCGCAGCGGCCGGCGGCTGCGGACGTCGGCCGAAGGGCTTTCCTGGTCGGCGATGTATTGCTTGAGCCAGTTGTTGAGTTCGCGTTCCAGGTCCTGGCGTTCCTTCCAGGCGCCGATTTGCTCGCGCTGGAGTACCTTGATGTAGTGCGCCAGGCGGTTGATGATGAACATGTAGGGCAACTGCGTGCCGAGCTTGTAATTGGTCTGCGCGGCCTGGCCTTCCGGCGTCTTGGCGAAGAGTTTGGGCTTCTGCACCGAGTTGGCGGAGAAGAAGGCGGCGTTGTCGCTGTCCTTGCGCATGGTCAGGGGAATGAAGCCCTCTTCGGCCAGTTCGAATTCCTTGCGATCGGATACCAGCACCTCGGTCGGGATCTTGGCTTGCAGCTGGCCGAGCGATTCGTACAGGTGCACCGGCAGGTCGTCCACGGCGCCGCCCGATTGCGGGCCGATGATGTTCGGGCACCAGCGATACCTGGCGAAGCTGTCGGTAATGCGGCTGGCCAGCAGGTACGAGGTATTGCCCCACAGGTAGTTGTCGTGCTCGCCATCGATGGTCTCGCGGTAGGCGAAGCTGCGCGTGGGATTTTCCAGCGGGTCGTAGGGCTGGCGCAACAGGAAGCGGGGCATGGTCAGGCCCAGGTAGCGCGCATCCTCGGAGTCGCGAAGGCCGCGCCACTTGGCAAAGCGCGGCCCCTCGAAGATGTCCTTCACTTCCTTGAGATTGGGCAGTTCCTGGAAGCTGGCGATGTTGAGGAATTCGGCGCCGGCGGCGGCAAGGAAGGGCGCGTGGGCCATGGCGCCGACCGACGCGGCATGGCTGAGCAGCCTGATGTCGGGCGCGGAGGGGCCGAATGTGTAGTTGCTGACGACGGCCGCCACGGGCTCGCCGCCGAACTGGCCATATCCCGCGGTGTAGATATGCTTGTAGAGCCCGCTGCGGGTGATGTCGCCCGCGCTTTCGAAGTCGTCCAGCAGTTCTTCCTTGGTGGCGTGCAGGACTTCGATCTTGATGTTCTCGCGGAAATCGGTGCGATCCACCAGCAATCTCAGGCCGCGCCAGGCCGACTCCAGTTCCTGGAGCGGCTTCTGGTGCAGGATGGCGTCCATCTGGTGGCCGAGCTTGCGGTCGATCTCCGCGATCATCTGGTCGACAAGTTGCTTGTTGACCGGCTGCTCGCGCTCGTGGGTCTTGAGCATCTCGGAAATGAAGGCCGCGACGCCGCGCTCGGCGACGGCATAGCCTTCATGGCTGGGTTCGATGCGGGTCTGGGCCATGATCTGGTCCAGTAGCCCCTGGGATTGGCGTTCTTCCGTTACGGCGATGCTTTGAGCCTTCATGCTCGTATCCTTTGAAACCGAGGTGGGATGGAAGTCGTGAGGGGAGGTCAGGCGCCGGGCTGGCCCAGCACCAGATTGAGTTCCTCGGCCAGCCTGCTGCGCGCCTTTTCGTCGGCCAACAGGCTCTGCAACTGCTTGCGGAAGGCGGGAACGTTGCCTAGCGGCCCCTTGAGGGCGACCAGCGCCTCGCGCAGCTCGAGCAGCTTGGCGAGCTCGGGCACCTGCCGGGCGATGGCGTCGGGGTTGAAGTCGCTCATTGCGCCGAACCTCAGGTCGACTCCGATCGTGTCGTCGTCCTGTCCGGTGCCAAGTCGCGAGGGCACTTCCATCTTCAGCGCCAGGCCGGCTTCGGCCATCACGTCGTCGAAGTTGTCCTTGTCGATGCGGACCGCGGGCCGCTCCTCCAGCGCGATCTCTTCGCCATGTCCCTTGAAGTCGCCGGTGACGAGCAACTTCAATGGCAATTCCATCTCTGCCTGCTGGTCACCCGTGGCCGGCACGTACTTGATGTTTATCCGTTCTTGCGGGGCAACTGATGCACTCTTCTTCGCCATGGAAGACTCCTGTATATGAAGTGCGTTGAAATGGCTAACAACAGAAATAAAATAAACTAACAACGAAAATTCACTGGTCGAAAAAGCACGCTGGCAGCTTCTTGGGCTGCTCCGCATGGGACCGCGTGATAAACATGCCGGAATGGCGCTGGTCGGTTGAATTTATGTGAAAGATATTGATCGCGGAATTACAGTCCTGTTGGAGGGTAATTTCAATAGGAAAATTCTTCAAATTGATCGCGATGTTTCGAGCATCTTTAAATTGTGAATAATATTAAAAAATATTACTTGTTTTAGGATGTATCTGATGGATTTTTGACTGATTGTGTGGTGTCGTGACGGGCTCGGAATTAATTGATTTCCTTGGCCACGATGCGACGATCCGGAGCCGGTCTCCTGTCGGAAAAGTGCCGTGGCCTGGTCGCTTCAATCTCATTGGATAAGTTGCCCGCATGATCAGAATCGAGCTCTCCGCACTGATCGATCGCCTCAACCCGATTTGCCGCCAGGCCCTGGAGGAAGCTGCCAGCCTGTGCATCGGCCAGCGCGGTGCCGAGGTGACCGTGCCTCACCTGTTGTTCAAGCTGCTCGATCAGCCCCTGGCCGACATGCGTTTGCTGATGAAGCGGGCGAGGCTGGAGACGGATGCGGTGCGCCAGGCCCTGTCCACCGCGTTCCCGGCGCAGGATGACGCTCCGGGGCAATACCCGGCTTTTTCGCCGTTGCTGGTCGAGTTGCTGCAGGAGGCGTGGACGCTCGGCTCGCTGGAACTGGGCCAGCAGGCCATACGAGGCGGCAGTCTGTTACTGGCCGCCTTGCTCAACCCGGCGCGCTATCTGCCGCTGGCGGCGGTGCACCTGTTCGACGGCATCAACCGCGAGGCCTTGCGCAAGCAGTTCGCCGCGCTGCTGGCCAGTTCGGCCGAAGCCCCCGAGAGCCGGCCGCAGCGGGTGACCCTGCAAGCGGGCGAAGTGGATACGGCGCTGACCAGGTACGGACATGACTTCACGGCGCAGGCGCGCGGGGGCCGCATCGACCCGGTGCTGTGCCGGGACGCGGAGATCGACCTGATGATCGATATCCTCTCGCGCCGGCGCAAGAACAATCCCATCGTGGTTGGCGATGCGGGCGTGGGCAAGAGTGCCGTGGTGGAAGGGCTTGCCCTGCGCATCGTCCACGGGCGCGTGCCGGAGCCGCTGCGCCAGGTGGCGCTGTGGGGGCTGGACCTGGGCGCGCTCCAGGCCGGCGCCTCGGTCAAGGGAGAGTTCGAGAAGCGGCTGAAGGCAGTGATCGACGAGGTGAAGATCTCGCCGCAGCCGATCATCCTGTTCATAGATGAAGCGCATACGCTGATCGGCTCGGGCAATGCTGCCGGCGGCAGCGACGGCGCCAACTTGCTCAAGCCGGCGCTGGCGCGCGGCGAACTGCGGACCATCGCCGCCACGACTTGGTCCGAGTACAAGAAGTACTTCGAGAAGGACGCAGCGCTTGCCCGGCGCTTCCAGTTGGTGAAACTCGATGAGCCGAGCCAGGAGCAGGCGGTGCATATCCTGAGGGGCTTGCGCACGGTTTACGAGCAGGCGCACAAGGTCTATATCGGCGACGATGCGCTGCGTGCCGCCGCAGCGTTGTCCGCGCGCTACCTGTCCGGCCGGCAACTGCCGGACAAAGCCATCGACGTGCTCGATACCGCCTGCGCACGCGTTGCCACGGCACTCGCCGAGCCGCCACGGCAGCTTTCGGCGCTGGAGCGCGAGTCGGTGCAAATCGAAGCGGAGCTTGACCTGCTGCGGCGCGACGGCCGCTCCGGGCGCAGCGTCGATGCGCGTCGGCTACGGGCGCTGGAAGGCGCGCGCCTAGACGTGGCAGAAAGAATGGAGCGGCTGCAACGGACTTGGGCACGGCAGCGCGCGCTGGTGGACGAGATTCTTTCGCTGCGTGCCGGGCAAAACGAGGAGAGCGACGGCGCCGCGCTGGCCGCCAGGGTTGCCGAACTGGCCGTGCAGCAGCGCGATGGCGCGCTGCTGCACGTCGACGTAGGACACGAGCAGATCGCCCAGGTCATCGCCGACTGGACCGGCATTCCCGCCACCGCCATCAGTAGCGACCGGATGGCAAGGCTCGACAGCCTGCCAGGTGCCTTGCGCGAACGGGTCAAGGGCCAGGACGTGGCCATCGAGAGGGTGCACAGACATCTGCTCACAGCGATGGCCGACCTGCGCCGGCCGGGGACGCCGCTGGGCGCCTTCCTGCTGGTCGGGCCCAGTGGCGTGGGCAAGACCGAGACCGCGCTGGCGCTGGCCGATGCGCTGTTCGACAGCAAGCAATTCCTCACCACCATCAACATGTCCGAGTTCCAGGAGAAGCACACGGTATCGCGCCTGCTTGGCGCACCGCCCGGCTACGTGGGCTACGGCGAGGGCGGGGTGCTGACCGAGGCGATCCGCAAGCGGCCGTACTCGGTGGTGTTGCTGGACGAGGTCGAGAAGGCCCATCCGGAAGTCCTCAACATCTTCTACCAGGCTTTCGACAAGGGCGAGCTGGCCGATGGCGAAGGGCGCCAGATCGACTGCAAGAACGTCCTGTTCTTCCTCACCTCCAATCTCGGCTTCGACCAGCAGGATGCCGATCTCGCGGACCTGGACGAGGATGCGCTGCGCGGCCGGCTCAAAGGCTTCTTCAAGCCGGCCCTGCTGGCGCGCATGCAGATCATCCCGTACCGCTACCTGGACGAAGTGGTGCTGGGCGAGATCATCGATGCGCGCTTGCAGCGTTTGAGCGCGCAGTTCGCCGCGCGCTACGGCGCTGCGCTGGTGGTGGACGACCGTGCCCGCGTGGAACTGCGCGCCCGCTGCACGCGCCATGAGAACGGGGCGCGCATGCTGGATGCCAGCATCGACGGCGAGCTGCTGCCGCCACTGTCGTTGACGGTGCTGCGGCGCCTGGCGTCCGGGGAAGCCTTCGGCCATGCCGGGCTGAGCTGGAATGGCAGCGCCTTCGAAGCAACGTTGGCGTGAGCGGAGGCTAGCGAATGGAGGCGCTGGAAGTGGCCAGCCTGGCACGGGACATGGCCAAGGCGACGAACCCGGCAAGGCTGGTGGACATGTTGCTGCGCACCGTAGTCGGGTCTCATGGCTTGAGGTGCGGTTTGTGTTACTGGCGCGACGCGGCGGGCGATCAGTTGCTGCCGTTGGCATGCACGCAGACCGAGCCTGCCAGGCTCCCCGCGATTCCGCTGAGCGAACTGGAGAATCCCCTGGTCTACAGCCTGGTCGAAGGCAAGCCTTGCCATATCGGGCAGATTGGCGCCCTGGTCGGCGTGGGGGAGAGCTTCGAATTCCTGCGCGAGCACCTGCCCGGGCGCGACGCGCTGTCGATACTGCCGTTGTGGGATCGCAAGCGGCAAGCGATTGGCTCTCTGGTGCTGGCAGGCGCGGCTCCGGCGTTGCAGGCGGTGCAGGGCGACGCCTTGTGGCAGGCGCTGATGGATCTGCACGAGCAACTGCTGGCGCGCTTGCGCGAGCGGTTGGGTACGGCCGACACCATGGATCACGAACGCGCGCTCAGCCGCCACCAGGAGGCCGAGCGCGGTCGGGCTCGCGCGGTGCGCCTGCTGGCGGCGGAGTTCGTCGGCACCGGGGCCTCGGCGCGGCGCCTGCGCGAGGAGATGCTGCGGCTTGCCGATTCCTCGCTGGCGGTGCTGGTGACCGGCGAGACGGGGTCGGGCAAGGACCACGCGGCCTGGTTGATCCACCAGGCTTCGTCGCGGGACGGCAAGTTCGTGCCGGTGAACTGCGCGGCAATCCCCAAGGACCTGATCGAAGCGGAGCTGTTCGGCAGTGTGCGTGGCGCCTTCACCGGCGCCACCCAGGCGCGCAGCGGCCTGGTGGCCGAGGCCGATGGCGGCACGCTGTTCCTCGACGAGATCGGCGACATGCCTGTGGCGCTGCAGGGCACGCTGCTGCGCTTGCTCAACGAAAAGAAATTCCGGCCGGTGGGCGCCAACCGGGAACAGGCTTCCGATTTCCGGCTGATTTGCGCCACGCACCAGCCCTTGCTGCAACTGATTCGCGACGGCCGCTTCCGCGAAGACCTGTATTTCCGCATCCGCCAGCAGACTTTGCACCTGCCGCCGTTGCGTGAACGGCGCGAGGACATAGCTGCGCTGGCGACACACGTGCTGCTGCAACACAACCGCGGACGGCAGAGCCACATCACCGGCATCGAGCCGAGAGCGATGGCGTTGCTGCAGACGCACAGTCTTCCCGGCAACGTGCGCGAGCTGCGCAGCTTGGTGCTGGCGGCCGCCGAACGCACGCCACAGGGCAAGGCCATCGGCGCGGACACTATCCGTGACCTGCAAGCCACGCTCGATGCCCCGGAGCCGGCCGGCGCCGTCGATCCTGTCCTGCGCTCGCTATGGTTAACCACGGACCTGCCCAGCGCCGTAGCCGATTTCGAGCGCCTGCTGGTCAGCGAGCGCCTGCGGCAGGCCGACGGATCGCGTCGCCGCGCGGCACAAAGCCTGGGCATTCCCAAACGCACCCTGGCGCGCAAGTGCCAATTCTGGAACCTGGACCGGGAGGATTCGACTGCATGACGAGGCTACGCCATCTGATGTTGTTGTTAGTGGTCGCGGTCGCCGGCTGCGACGCGGAGAGACCGACCGGGGCGGCCGGCCGCGATTGCACCGCCATCGTTTCGGCGGTCGAGCGGCTGGCCTGCTTCGACGCGGCTGCCGGCACGCCGCCGGCGCCGTCGATGCCGCGGGCCCCGGCCCAACCGGCGGCCAGCGCCGCTGCCGCCGCAATCGCCGCAACCGCCGCGGGCGACGCCGTCCCCGAGGTCACCAGACTGCTTCGCCGCAACGAAGCCGCGCGGGTCGCGGGAGACGGCAAATTCCTGCTGGCACGCAGCGAGGACACGCAGCCGGGGCAATGGAAACTGGTGCTTTCCGCGCCCGCGCTGGGCACCTCGGTGCCTCGCGCCTACCTGGCAATCAGCTGCCTGTCGAATATCTCGCGCCTGCAGTTGGTGGCCGACAAGCCGGTCGCCCTCAACCGGGTGAACATGCGCCTGTCGCTGGACGATCGCCCGTTGTCCGGCATCCGACCGTGGCAGGTACTGGAAGACGGCACGGTGGTAGATGCCGGGCGCGGCCTGGTGGCCATCGAGCAACTGCGCCACCTGGCTCATCCCGGCGCGCGCCTGCAGTTGGATAGCGACCATCCGTCCTTCGACGGGCTGGTGTTCGATGCGGCAGGGCTGCAAGACCTGATCGCGCAGCAGCGCGAGGTGTGTCACTGGTGAATGCGTTCGCCCCTCAACCGCTGAACTTCGAGGTGCTGCTGGCGCCGCTGGACGAGCGGCAGCCGGCCGGCTGCTTCGATGAAGAAGACGAGACCTTCCAGGGCATCGAGCACGAGATGGTCAAGCTCGGCGGCCTGCACGAGCCGGGCATGGACTGGGCCTATGTCGACGAGGCCTCGAGCCAGTACCTGGGCCGGCAGTGCAAGCACTTCCGCATCGCCGGGCACCTGATCGCCGCGCGCTTGCGATCACGTACCTGGCGCGGCTGGGCCGAGGCCGCCGGTGTGTTGGCCGGCATGGTCGAGCGCTACTGGGAAACCGGCTTTCCGAAGCCCGGTGCCACGGGCTACCCGGGCAAGCGCCGGCTGGTCGCGCTGCAGGTCGAACGCCTGGGCGAAGCGCTGGCCGGCATGGGTGGCGAGAGTTTCTCGCCGGAGTTCCACAAGGCGGCGCAACAGGCGCTGGACCGCCTGCAAGCCAGCGCCACGGGGGCGCAACTGGACGTTCCCATGCTGGCGCGGCTGGAGTCCCGGCTCAGCCGGCGGGTCGAGGAAACCCGCTATCCCGGCGAGGCGGACGTCGTGCCCATCGCGGCCCAGGCCATCGGACAACCGATCAGCGAGGACTTCTTCGCCTCCCATGCCGTGGTCCATGACAATGAGCGGGATCGGCGGCGCTCGCTGTTGGCGGTGGCGGAGATCATCACGCAGCAGGAACCATACGATCCCACGGGCTACCTGCTGCGCCGGTTTGCCCTGTGGGCACATCTGAATGCCGCGCCTCCGGCGCGCAAGGATCAGCGCACCGACTTGATGGCGGTGCCCGCCGATATCGCCGAGGGCTATCAGGAGGCGCTGACCGCCAACGCGGTCAACCCGATATTGCTGCAACGGGTCGAAAAGAGCGTGACGTCCTCGCCGTACTGGTTGCGCGGCAGTTTCCTCGCGGCTGGCATGGCCGCACGGCTTGAGATGCCGCAGGTGGCGGAAGCCATCCGGCATGCCGCCGAGCGTTTCCTGGTGCGCGTGCCCGGGCTTGCCAAGCTGCAGTTCGGCGACGGCCGTCCCTTTGTCGACGGCGACACGCTGGCCTGGATCAGCGGCGCAGACGCCGGTGGCGGGCCGGCCGGCGCCGCGCGGGAATACGCCGGCCTGCGCGAAGAACTGGTCGTGCAATTGGAGACCCAAGGCGTGGAGTCGCTGCTGCGGCGCCTCGAGGACATCCAGGGCCAGTCCCCCGATCTGCGCCACCGCTGCCACGTCATGACCATCGCCGCCGACCTGCTGGGCGCGCGCGGCCTGTCCTGGCTGGCCGACGGACTCTACGCCAACGCGCATCGAGCCATGCACGGCGCCTCTGCCCCGGAGTGGGAGCCGGATCTCTTCAATCATCTCTCCAGGCATGTGCCGGCGCCGGCGGCGCGAACGCCGGGACACAAGGATTAAGCAAGGAGCATCGCAATGCGGAATATCTGGTCTTCCCTGAAGCCCTACGGCCAGCCTTTGCTGCGCTGGAGCAGGCAAGGGGTCCCCTTGCTGTTGATGCTGGGGCTGCTGTTCCTGCTGGTCGCCATCTGGTGGCTGGGCCCGCAGTGGAGCTGGGGCGCGCGCAAGCCGCTTGCCGATCTGTCGGCGAGGGTGCTCGCCACCGTGCTGCTGTTGGTCCTGCCGTTACTCGGATGGGCGCTGCGCCTGCGCAGCCGCAACCGGCGGCTGGAGGCAGAAAGCCAGCAGGAAGCCCAGCGTCTGCAAGACCCTTGCTTGCGCTATGTGGAAGCCCAGGAGCGGGCCTTGGACCACAGCCTGTCGACCCTGCAGTCCCACCTGAAAGGACGCAATGCACTGTATCAGTTGCCCTGGTACCTCGTGCTGGGACAGGAAGGCTCGGGCAAGACCAGCTTCGTCAACCGCTCCGGCCAGAACTTCTCGTTGACCGGTGAGGTCAAGGCCGGCAGCCGGCGTGTCCAGGCGGACCCCGACCAGATCTATGCCGTCGACTGGTGGATGGGGGACCAGGCGGTGCTGATCGATCCGCCCGGCGAGCTGGTCAGCCAGCCGCGGCTGGACCAGGGTGAGGATATATCTGCCGCGGACGGCGAGGCCGACACCCACGAGACGTCCGCGCCGCAGAAACGGGTCACGCGCCCATTGCCGGCGGATTTGCATGCTCGCCTGTGGGATAGCCTGGTGGGGTGGCTGGGCCGCAATCGCAGCCGCCGGCCCCTGAACGGCGTGGTGCTGATGGTCGACCTCGTCACGCTCTTCGGGCAGCAGCCCAGCGACCGGAAGGCCTTGGCCATCGTGTTGCGCACGCGCCTGGCAGAACTCAGCCGGCAGCTCGGCACGCGGCCGCCGCTATATGTGGTGCTCAGCAAGTTCGATCGGCTGGAAGGCTTTGACGCCTTCTTTGCGCGGCTGCCGCAATCCGCCCGGGAAGACATCTTTGGCTTTACCTTCACCCTCGACTCGGTGCAGAACTACGACGCCTGGCTAGAAGAACTGGCGCAGCGCTATGACGGCTTTATCGCGCGCCTCAACGAAAAGATCTTCGACGCGCTCGCTCACGCGGGCGATCTGAAGCAGCGCGAAGCCCTGTATTCGCTGGTGCGGCAGTTGTCGGGCCTGCGCCCGGTGCTGCTAGGGTTCCTTGGTGACGTCATGGGCAGTGACCGCTATGTCACGCCGGCGCTGCCGCGCGGCGTGTTCTTCTCCTCCGTGCACCAGCAGGGGTTGGTGAGCAATGCCTTCGTCAGCTCGGCATCGCGCGCCTATCACGTTGAGGATCCGACGTCGCCGGCGTCGCCCGGTGGGCGCTCGGTGGTGTACTTCGCCCAGCGGCTGTTCCAGACGGTCATCTACCCGGAGTCCGGCCTGGCCGGCGACAACCTGAAGGTGATGGCTGACAAGAAGCGCGCGCTGATGGTGAGCTTCGCCGTGGCGTCGCTCGGCACTCTCGTCATCATCGGCGGCTGGTATCACTACTACGCAATCAACCGCGACAAGGCGGTCAGCGTGCTGGAGCGCAGCCGCGCATACAGCGCCCATGCCATCGACGGCAAGGACGATCCCACCGGGCGCAACTTGCTGCAGCCGCTGGATCAGATCCGCAGCGCTGTTGCCGTCTACGGCGATTATCGGGACGCCTGGCCGGTGCTGACCGACCTGGGCCTGTACCAGGGCCGGCAGATTGGCCCGAAGGTGGACCAGGCCTACCTGAAACTGCTGTCGCAGCGTTACCTGCCCGCGCTGGCAGGCGGAGTGATGCAGACGCTGGACGCGCCGAACGCGAACCCCGACGACCAACTGGCCGCGCTACGCGTCTACCGCATGATCGAGGACCGGCCCAACCGGCGGCCGCCGGTCGTCGAAGACTGGATGGCTAGACGGTGGCAGGCCGCATTCCCGGGCGAGGACGGCGTGCAGCGCGCGCTGATGCGTCATCTCGATTACGCCATGAAGTACGCCGACGCCGACCTGCCGCAGTACCGCGCGCAGGTGGCCGAAGTACAGCGCCAACTGCGGCAGGTTCCCATGCCGCAGCGGGTCTACATGACCATGCGCCGCCAATCCGGCGACACCTTGCGCAACCCGCTGGACCTGCGCAACGAGATCGGTACCGCGTTCGACGTCGTCTACCAGCCAGTGACCGCCGCCGACGGCACCAAGATCGATGCGCTGCTCACCGCCAAGGGCTACCGCGGCTACTTCGCGCAGCACAGCCAGGACTTGACCGAACTGGCGATGATCGACCAATGGGCGTTGGGCGAGCGTCGCAACATCGACTATTCGGAGGCCGACAAGCGGGCCCTGGCCGAGCGCATCCGGGCCATCTACAGCCGCGACTACATCGACACCTGGCAACGCGGCATCAACCGCCTTGAAGTGAGGAACTTCGCCGATATTGCCGATGCAGCCGACGTGCTCGGCAGCGTGACCAGTCCCGCGGCGCCGCTGCGCAGGCTGGTGGAGACGGTACGCGACAACAGCGAGTTCGGTATCGCGGCGAACACCGCGGCTGCGGCCGCGGCCTCGACGTCGGGGGTGGCTGCTGCACCGCTGGCGGCAAAAGCGGCGGCGAGCGAGCCGAGCGACATGCCCGCGCCGGTCACCGGCATCACGCATGCCTTTGCGCCGCTGAGCCAGTTGCTGGTAGCCAAGGGGGAGCGGCCATCCCATCTGGATGAGACCACGCTCGCGATTGGCGCTGTGTACGACGCCGTCAAGCGCGTCCAGGACAGTCCCAGCCAGGGCAAGGCGGCCCTGAGCCTGGTGGTCGATCGCTTCTCGCTGAAGGGCACGGACCCCTTCGGCAACTTGCAGCGGATCGCCGCGGGCCTGCCCGAGCCGGTGAACCAGCAGGTCAGGAAGCTGGCCGACGAGTCATCCCAGGTCGTGCTGATCGCGGCGCTGCGCGAACTGGAGCAGCGCTGGGATACCGACGTCTATCGATTCTACCGGGAGCGCCTGGCGAGCCGCTATCCGTTCAACCCGGCCAGCCGGGAAGATGCCTCGCTGGACGATTTCACCGCCTTCTTCGGCCCGCAGGGACGTCTGCAGCAGTTCCGCGAGCAGTATCTGAAACTGTTCCTGGAAGACAACCTGGATGCCCTGTATTCGGAGCGCCGTGGCGGTTACCTGGTTCGTACCGATGTCCTGACGCAACTCGAGGCGGCCGACAAGATCCGCGATGCATTCTTCAACAATCGCGGTGCGCTTGGCGTGCAATTCACTGTCGAGCCGCTGGGCCTGACCCCCACGCGGCGCAGCAGCTCACTCAGCGTGGAAGGCCAGCTTGTTGCCTACAATCACGGCCCCAGCATCGGCGCCGGCCTGATCTGGCCCAACACGCTGGCCAGCAACAACGAGAGCCGGATCACCCTGGTCAACGGCGGCGGCAACAGCAGCGGCCTGGTGTACAAGGGCTCCTGGTCGATGTACCGCCTGCTCAGCCAGGCTCGCCTGAACGGAGCGACCGCCACCAGCGTGGACCTGAGCTTCATGTCCGGAGACGGAGGCATGCGCTATCGCATCACCGCGGAGAAGACCAACAACCCGTTCACCACGCCGCTGTTCAAAGGATTCGCCTTGCCGCGCACCTTGTTGCAGGAAAACACGCCGTCGAATGTGACGGTGAGCAAGGACGGCAGGGGCAAGCAGGGGCGTTCGCCGTGAGCGCAGCCATGCCTGGTTCGCTTACGGATGCGCGCACGGTGTCTCGCGGGGACTGGGGAAGCGACGATGAACGGCGCTCTGCTCGCGGGATCACGATGCTTGTTCATCTGTCGGGACATGCATTACCTTGTGCGCGATCCGGAAGACCAATCGCTCCGGCGACTCATGAGTGGAGTATGGCGACGCCGCGAAGCAGTGGGCCGCGCGTGGCTGTCGCTATCGCCGGCGTCTGGCCAGGACATAGCGCTGTCCGTGATAGTCACAGTGGCCGACGCCGGTGATGGCCACGGCCTTGCCTTCGATGGTGGCGACAGCCAGGACAACCTGTTCAGAGTACCCCTAAGGCTTGAGGTAATCCCTATGACACGGCGATCCACTGTTAATGAGAGCAGCCCATTTCTGCTGCGTGGTCTTTGTTATCTTTGTCAAGCTCTCCTTCTTTGGAGAGAAGGATATAAACTGCGCATGCATTTTTTATGTCGCCGGACTCATTGTAGATATGGGCAAGTGAGCTTGCGACCTGCGAGTCTTTTGGGTTAATTTTAATGACTGAACGATATAAGATTGCCGCCCCGGCGGGATTTCCAATGTTGGCCTGGTAATTTGCAATTTTCTTGATGTCCTCCATCAGCGGCGCGCTCATGCGAGCGGATAACTCAAGTGCTATCCATTCCGGGATTTTTCTTTTCATATAGTTGGCCACCCACGATTTTTGATCGTCGAGTCGCGGGAGGCTCTTCATGACGATGCGGCGGCTGGGCACTGCTCCCACTCTTGAGCAATCTTCAAATAGTCTGATTTTGACGTCGGTTGGCAGAAGTTCATTTTCAAGTTGATTGGGCGGGGTTCCCGTGACAGATGCATGCAGGCAGAGCGTTTCGTTCATCTTGCTCCATTGATACACATCGTAGTTCAGTTCGGACGAATCCCGAGAGCTCCGAACGCTATAATCGATTATCAGTTCGCCGGCGCTAGTGCCGGGATATACGTCGATATTTCCTGATTCCGACTCAAGGATCCCTGGCGTGTTATTCTTGCCGCGGCTTAATATTATGCTGATTTTTTGTTTGGAGGCTTGATCCTTTCCGATTTTAAGTGGCGACAGATCAATAATGTCGGGAATCCCGTCTAGATCCAAGTCGTGCCGCAGGGTCGTGGCATGCAAGTTGATCTCGGTTAGAGAACTGACCAGAATTAGCAAACAGAAAATTTGCTTTTTCATTGCTCGTCCTTTAGCCTGTTGATCTGTGTTTCTGCAAAATTTCTATAAGAAGAGACGATAAGTCCATACCAATATTTATTGAGACTTGGTTCGGCTGGTCGTCCTGCTGCCTCATGCAGGTCAATATATCGCTGATATCCATCGATGGCTTTTTGCGTCGATTTGGTCACGCCGGATTTGTTGGATGCGGGATCATGCCATAATCCCCATGCAAATGAATATCTCCTGTTGTCATAGGCCTTGCTTTCACTAAAAATATAATTTCCAGACTTATTCTTGGGTGCGCAGGATCCAATTTTCAAGGCGGAGGTGGCGCGATTAAGGTGTGAAAGCCTGTCGTTATATCCATTGTACGCTCCGTTCACAACGGCAGTGCACCAGATGAAGTCATCTTCATCTCCAGATTTACTAAGATTCTTGAATTCAGACCAGTACCAACCAGCAGAAAGAACGGCGTGCGGAGATTTTTCCAGTTTTTGGTATGCGGCTGCATTCGATATAGTATCTTCGCCTATAGAGTCGCCATATTTAATATAGTTTGTCATTCCGGTGATCTGGATCAAACCTCTGCCGCGCCAAGGGTCATAACTAAGATTTGTTCCAAGCTCTTTGGTATATCTGAATGATCCGCTCTCATGGAGCATCTGGGCAAGAATATGTGCTCGATTGATACACGTATGGATGGCAAATTTGTCAAACATGGAGTTTATCGAGTCGATATATTCTGCAATGGAATCCTCGCTTGCTTGAGGGGCTATCGAGCTGAGCTGCTCTTTTGTAAGAGCCTCACCACAGGAACAGTCCGATCCCATGAGATTTGCCGCAACCCCTATTGGGTGAAGGTGGTAGACAAACTGATCTATTGGGAAATGCTTGACCTTCTTCGTCACGTCTTCCCACCACACCAACTTGGCAATACGTGTCTTCTCGCTGTTCCATGATGTCTGGCTGGACGGTGGCACGAGCGGGTCGTACGCGTCCCAGCCTTTCTGATCGGTTCTCCACTCAGTGGGATAGCGAATGATCAGGCGCGACAGATCGCGTAACGTGCTCCGACTGCGTTGTGCCGCCTGCAGCTTCGCCAGAGTCAGGGTGCTGTCGGGGCTGCTATCGAGCCCTGTGTCAGATTCGTTGTCAGAAGTTTGCGCGAACCGATGGCGGGGAGCCCGGTATGCGTGCTCTTTGCCATCCACACCGGCATCTTGCTTACTGCTCCGACCAGGATGCCCTTGTAGCGTGTAGCCCCAGGGCTGCCTAGTGTCCCTTGGTTTGGCGGGCGAATCAGATCAGCCGGCGTGAAGGGCGTGCTGTTGTCGTGACGATACAACTTTGCGTCCTGGGCGCCTTGGGGCAATGGGGTCGTACGTTCAATCCACTCCAGAGTGTGGGTGGGCGTGACCTTCACATAGACGGCGTCGTCTGATGGTGCTCCGTCCAAAGCCACGACGGTGTTGGCAGTCAAGAGATTCTCGGCAGCATTCGCCAGCATTGCGTTGCACAACTGGGTGCCCGGTGCGATGCGCAGCAGGGTCTTTTCCTCGGGCTTGGCGGCTGCCGCGGCTGCCCGGCTCCTGGCCAAATAGCCGCTCAACTCCGGACCTGCGAAAATCTCGTGGTGTAGCAAGGAGCGGGCCTGGCCAGGATTGTGGATACGACGGTATTCGCCAAGATGGCCCAGCAATGCGCCGGCCTGGATGGCAATCGGTGGTTCGGGGACGACGATGGTATCGAGTTCGGCGGGCGCCGCGCCATCTTCGTCTAATTCGTTGAGGAAGACCCAGCCGCGCTCCGCTCCCGCGGTGGGTTGCGCCTGGGTAGCGATCAGAGGCTTGATGGTACCTTCGAGGAGTTGGTCGATCTTCCCCATTTGCCGTCCTTGGACCGCTCCGTGACAGCGATGCGCGCTCCACGCTGAAGGATGCCGAGGATGGTGCTCTTGCTGGTGGCTTGTTCGCGGATGCGCAACCCGATGACGGTCTCGGTGCTGGATGCGTTTTGGTTGTCGGTCACGATGGTATTACCTCAACGGAAACGAGAGAGGCGAGGGGGCGCGCAAAGCGACCGATGCGCGGCTATCCGAATCGTGTGTCGGAGAGGAACGATTGCGCGCAGGGCATGTGGTGGAAGGTGCGCAGAAGCAAATGGAGCACACGCATGTTCATTCCCATATGTTTGTGGACCACTCCTTGGCGCCCGTCAGCGACGATGGCAATGCATGCGAGAGCGGACAAGTCAGGGTTCCCCGAAAAGATGCGGGTCACAGGTTTCGAGACTGGAGTCAACGTCATAGCCGAATGCGGCATACAGCCATGTTTCTCGTTGTTTGCCGCTGAAAATGAACAAGTTAAGGCCTTCGGTGCCAAGGCACGCCTCGATATGATGGGTTGCGCCTGCCTCGTCGACTGCATGCAAGCTCGTGTTTCGTGATTGTTGGGCTTTGGATACGCCACGCGCGCTCCAGATCGCCGCGCCGACGAAGTTCCCCTTGTAGGCAGCTTGTCCGGAAAGGTTGATGGCGTACCGATAAATCGGCTGGCTCATCAGGGCGTCGGTGACGGGCTGCTCGGCGACTTCGGGGCGCCCCAGCGTGTCGGCGCTAACGGTGATGCAGCACGCCGCGCTGCCGCTCCTGTCAGGATATTGCAGCCTCAGGTGCTCTCCCGGTGCAATGCTGGCTTCGGTGGTGTAGAGGTGGCCGCGTCCGCTGGCGAAGGTGAAAAGCCCAGCTTTCAGCGGCGATGGCGGGGCGGGCAACGTCGTGCCAGCGGCTATCGTCGATAGAACGAGCGCGAGAATGATCAGCGTTCGCTTCATAACGCTAAGTCCATTAATGACCATCGTCGGACCAGTGCGGCGGATCGCTAACCAGCTTGATGACGCCGTAGCTGGCACCTACGGCGTGGAGCTGTGCCGCGCTCTGGATCACCGTGGTGTCGCCAGAGGCATTCACGATGGACCGGTTGATCATGCCGCCAATTGTCATGTCGATGGCACGCCTTTGCGTATGCCGGCTGGTCAATGCTGCCGAATGCGCCATGTGATATCCGTTGACCATCGCTTGCGCGCCTCGCCTGGCTGCATCGAGATCCGCCATGCCTTGCTCATTCCGGTGAGCCCAGTCGATGTTAACGCCTTCATGCGCCGGTATGCTCTCGGGCGAGGTGCCTTGGTTGGCGATCGCCCATGCGTAGTGCATGAGATAGGCGCGTTCCGGGGGCGATAGGTGGCGGAGACTGTTACGGTGCCGCCCACGTTGCGGATGGCTTGAAGGAAGCGCGACACCGCGTTCGAGAAAGTGGGCATGAGGTCGTTGATGCTGGTGCTGGTCGGAAAGCGCTACCCACGCTGCGCCGCTGGGTTCACCCTGACCGGGCTGCCGGTCCTTGGCCTTGTCGCCGACTCGGTACATCTTCTTGGGCCAATAGGCCGGGGGATTTGCCTTTCTTGCCCAAGCGCAGATAGTCGTTGAAGGAGCGCAGGTGCATGGCTAGGCAGTAGTAGGTTAGCTTGTTGCCTACCGGATACTCCAGTGTGTGCCGTGTGAGGACGAAGCCGGAACTGAAAGCGGCCAGTGAAGCCTCTGCGGTCATCGGAATCTGCGGAATTCCCTGCACGGTGGGATAGTCGCCGTTGACGCGATAGGCTACGACCTCGCCTTTGGCGATGGCACCCATACCTTCGTCGAGCGAGAGCATATTGGCCATCGCCTGCTCGTAGTGGATGCCGCAATGCACGCCGGACGGTGCCAATGGATAGTAACCACTGGAGGCCAGTGCGAGCGCGTCGTAGTAAACGCTCGCATCACGTACATCTTTGCCGGCTTTGTTTTTGAACGGAAACTTGAACGAAGACATAGTCACTCCGTGCCGCGTCGCGTGGGAAGGAGAGGGAGAATTCGCCATCCGGCTCTTCGCCGGGTGTGAGAGAGTCCGACAGCGACAACGAACCACCGGCGGCGCCACCCTGCATGCTGATTTGTCCTTGAAATGCGGTTGCGTCCCGTCCAGGGTGATGCCGCCGCCGTCGATGGCACAGCGATTTCTTCAGTCCACCCGCCAGCCGCTGTCGCCCTCGATCAAGGTGCCGCCGTGACTGGTGGTGTCGCCTTGGCGCGCCACGGACTTGCCTTCGATGGTGGCGACAGCCGAGCCGCTGACAATCACCGCGCCACAACTGATCTTGTCACCGACGCGGGCGATCGCGCGGTCACCGACATTGGCATTGGTGGCGCCACTGATGACGGTGCCGGCGCCGTGGATGGGACAGAAATGGCGATGGCCGACGAGAACGATGGGTTGCATGGGGTTATCTCCTAAGAAAGTTGCATTCACAGGGGCGCCATCGTGGTTTTTTGTCGAGGCCGCTATTTTTCTGGTACGAGATGCTAATCTTATCGTTACCGCTGGCGTCTTTTGGTATCTGGTCATTGTTATCCGTTATGTATTTGGAAAATATGACTTGGTATATTGGTTTGCCAGGTGATTCTGGCTAAAATATTGTCATGTGTATATTTTCTAGTATTGCGAGTGATCAGTCGCAGGGAATTTTCGATCCTCGCTTATCTAATTCTCCGTTGATTTTGTCCTCGGAATTGAGGGGGAAGGTAATTCTCTTGCCATTCTTTACCCCATCCCATCCAACCTTGTTCTTTCCAAGCAGTTCGTGCCGGGTAAAGGTCGGTTCATCGGATCTATTGTCTCTATGGTTGTAGATAAATATTCTGTATATGTCACCATAAAATGAAGATGCGCGAGAATGGATGTGCCATTTTGCTAATACGACGATGCACTTATTCCTTCTTGTAAATGCCGATGTTATTTCCGGGGTGCTACCCTCTTCTTCATAGCTATCGAAAAAAACGGCTGTACCGTCCTTGCATGACCACCCGATCTCGACATTTCTCGGTGATGTAGAAGATTTTGAATGTTGAAATACCACTGAGCAGCCGGGTCTTATTTCATCTGCGCTGATAGTCTCAATTGTCGGTGAGGCGGAGGTCTCTTGAGCGAATAATGATGGCTGCATGCCGAAGATAATTATTGCTGTGAGTGAACTTATCACCAACCGTGAGTGGAATTTATTCTGGAGTTCCAATTCTTTTTTGCATGGCTCGCGTCCTTGATTTATCGCCTGAAAAGCCCTGGCCAGACAGAAGTAGGTCAGCGTGTTGCCGGCCGGGTATTCGAGGGTGTGGCGAGTGAGGACGAAGCCCGTGCTGAACGGTGCCTGCACCGAGCCGTTGGCCATGGGCACTTTCGCGGTGCCGGGGACGGTGGGGTAGTCGCGGTTGACCTGATACGCGACGATCTCGCCTTTGGCGATGGCACGCATGCCTTCGTCCAGCGATAGCGTATTGGCCATCGCCTGCACGTAGTGAATGCCACAATGCACGCCGGAGGGGCCCAGCGGATAGAAGCCATTGTCGGCAAGGCTGAGCGTCTTGTAATAGAGCGCGGAATCTCGCACTTCCTTGCCGGCCTTGTTTTTGAACGGAAATTTGAACGAGGGCATAGTCACTCCGTGCGCTTACGCGTCGCCCGAGAAGGAGAGGGAGAAGTCGCTATCCGGCTCTTCGCCGAGTGTGGGAGAGCTCGACAGCGACAACGAACCGCCGGCACCGCCGCCCTGCATGCTGATCTGCCCCTTGAAACGCAGTTGTGTCCCTTCCAGCGTGATGCCACTGCTGTCGATGGTGATGGTGCCGCCAGGCCCGCACAGGCGGGCCACCTGGCCGGCCTGCAGTTCGTAGCGCGCGGTCTTGCGCTCGATGCTCTGCCCGGCCTGCAGCTTGTGGTGGCCCTGCACGGTCGTCTCGGCATGCCCACCGATCTCCACCCAGTGGTGGGCAACGGTCTTGTCGCGGCGATTGTTGCCCACCTCTTCCGTACGATCCTTGCCGGTCCGGATCGTGTGGTTGCGCCCGACGGTCTGGAAATCGTCCCGGCCGACGTCATGCCGGCGGTCCTGGCCGACGGTTACCTGCTCGTCCTTGCCCACGGTCTCCTTGCGGTCATGCCCGATGGCGACGGTCTCGTCGTGCTGCACCTGCTCGCTGCGGTCATGCCCGACGAAGGTGGTTTCGTCATGGTTGACGTGGATGTTCTGGTCCTTCTGCGCGTGGACGAAGATTTCCTCCTGGTCCTTCTCGTCCTCGAAGCGCAGTTCGTTGTAGCCCTCGCCCTTGTGGGTCTGGCTCTTGATGGTCATGCGGGTCTTGTGGTGTGGCAGCGCGTACGGCGGCAACTGGTTCGATCGGTACGTGCGGCCGGTGATGACCGGCTGGTCCGGGTCGCCGCTCCAGAAGTCGACGATGACCTCCTGGCCGATGCGCGGGATGGCCATGTGGCCCCAGGTGGCGCCGGCCCAGTTCTGCGCCACCCGGATCCAGCAGGAGCTGTGCTCGTCGTGCCTGCCCTGGCGGTCCCACGGGAACTGCACTTTGACCCGGCCCCATTCGTCGCAGTAGATCTCTTCGCCGGCCGGTCCGGTCACGGTAGCCGATTGCGGCCCTTCGATGCACGGCCTGGGCAGCGGTTCGGCGCGCCACTCGGTGCGGTCGGGAACCAGTTCGGCGGTGTAGCTGTAGTGGGTGCCTTGTTCGCTGCCGGCGCTCTCCTCGGCCTGGCTGGTGTGCTGCACGCCGTGGTGGCGCAGGCGCACGGGGCGCCAGCCGCGGTTCATATCCTGGCGTGGGTGGCCGGTGAGTTTGAAGGACAGGCCGGGCACCAGGCGCGGGTCGTCGCCCTCGACGCGGGCGAGGCGGGCGTCGCGGCGGTAGCCGCGCAGGCGCGCCTCGGTGAAGGGCTTGCCGGCTTCGTCGCGCTTGTAGCGCCCTGGGTAGGCGTAGTGCGCGTAATGCGTCTTCTGGTGCTCCAGGTCGGCGCCGAGCGGGGCGTGTTCCTGGTCGTACTGGGGATGGGTGAAGGTGTAGTCGCGCTGGGTGAGGCGTGCGGTGCGCACGTTCTCGGTGTAGATGAAGCGGCGCAGGGCGGGCTCGGGCTGGTCGCCGCCGGGGTTGGGGTTGTAGAGCACGGGCCCGCCGGCGATGCGGCCCTGCACGAACAGGCGGTCGCTGTGGATCAGGCGGTGGCTGTCGGCGTCATGGCGGAAGGCAAAGTAGAAGCCTTCCTCGCGGGCAATGCGCTCGAGGAAATACAGGTCGGTGTCGCCGGCCTGCACGCAGTACTCGCGGGGCAGGTGCCCGGCGGTGACGATCTGCTCGTAGCGGGCGGCCAGGCCGTGGTCGTCGAGCACGCGCCGGAGGATCTCGGGCACAGAGAGGGTCTGGAAGATGCGCCAGTTGGAGGACAAGCGCAGGCGGGCGAGGGCGGGCTCGACGACGGCGCGGTAGCGTGTGCGCCGAAAGCCGGTGTCGCCCTGCTCGAAGCCGCTGACCAGGCCGTGGACATGGCGCACGGGTTCGTCGCCGCGCCAGAGGGTGAGCAGGGCGGGCCGGTCGAGGATGGCGGCGAAGTCGAGGCCGGGGTCGGCATGGGCCAACTGCACGTCGAGGCGGAAGGTCTCGGAGAGGGCCTCGTCGAGATCGAACGCGATGACCTCGAAGTCGACGCCGCCGACGACGGCGAAGGTGAAGCGCAGGTCGGACTGGCGGGCCATGGTGTGCTCCTTGCCGATCGGCGCGCGAGCCCCGATCGCTTAGTGGCCAGAGGAGAACGCAGCCGGCGCGTACCGCCGACCGCACGGGTTCGCCCGGGCGCTCAGGCTTCCTGCGGCTTGCGCCAGTCGTCGGAGGCTTCGGTGCCGGCGATGGCATGCGTCCAGGTGATCTTGCGGTAGGCCATGGCGACCTTGACCAGCTGGGTGTACTCCGCCTTGCTCGGATCCTGCGCATGCGGCAGCACCTGGTTGATGTCGACGATGGTGGCGTCTTCGAGCCTGGTGGTGAAGAAGTGCTCCTGCTTGCCTTCGGTGGAGGTGCGGTACCACTTGATCTCGACGCTCGGCAGCATCTCGCCGGTGGCCAGGGCCTGATACAGCAGCGGCGTGGCCTTGTTCAGCGGGCTGGTGAAGGTGAAGGGCTTATGCACGCGCTGGCCCGACGGCTGGCCGCTCTGCGGGTCGGTCGGCGTGGCGATGCGGTGTTCGATTTCCTGGACCAGGATCTGGTCTTCGTGGCCTTCGACGTAGACGTTGCCGACCGAGTCGGCGGTGAAGGCGCCCTGGGTGATGTTGCCCTGGGTCTTGCCCTGGATGCTGATATAGGCGGGTGTAGGCATGACAGATTCCGTTGTCGTGAAAAATGGCCGGATCGGCCGGGATGCCATCGCTGATGACAACGGATCTATTGCAAACGCCATGCCAATATCTCTAATGGCAAAAAAGACGATTTTAAAAACAATGAGTTATGCAGTAATTTCGGAATTGGCCGATCAACCGAGGTTCCCGCGCGCTCCGCAATCCACGGCTTTCGAGGCGGATCGGGTCAATATCGGCTCGATGGCGCATGTTTTCCGGAGGAATCGGGACAGAACTGACTCGGTATTTCTTTAACCTGCTGATTATGCAAATAAAAAAATCCGGCCAAAGATGGCCCGCATGCCCTTTACGGTCCTGCCACTGTCGAAGAGACTAACCAATGGTTCCTGGTTTATCGGGCTTTCCTTCCAGTCAGAGCCGTTGCTGGCGTCGGAACTGTTCGCCGACCTGGCGCCGGCGGCGCTCCGGTGAAACTGTTGCTCAGCATCAGCGGAAGTCGCCGGATACGCCGCGGCAAGTCGTTCAGAAGGTTTGCCGAATCCCCAGCACCGCCCCGAACATGCTGTTCTTTCCCGCGCCGAGGTAATACCCGGTCCCCAGTCCGCCGACCGACGTATCGAAGTTCAGCGACGCGTTCTTCGCGTACGCCGTCGTCAGATACAGGTTGGTCCGCTTCGACAGGTAGTAGTTGTTGATGATCTGCACCTGCCACGGATTGACGATGTTGCCGAGCAGGGCGCCGCTCACGGGGTGGGTGACCTGCGTGACGTCGTCGTAGTAGATGCCGGCGGTGATCCGCCGCGCCTGCTGTCTCCCCGGGTTGTCATGGAAAAAAGGGCGCAGCGCCCTCTCATCTCGCCGGATGCGTTCGGGGACGTGCGGAAAAGAGGGGCCGGCGCGCCACGCGCCGGCGCGGGGCAAGGGCGGTATCAGCGGCGCGCCTGCGCGCCGAAGCCGAGCCCGGGCGAGATCACCGAGACGTCCTCGCCGTGCAGCGCGACGGTCGACACGCGGCCGTGCTGCCGTGCCGCGGTCGCGAATTCGCCGAGCTTGCGCACCTTGGCTGCCGGTACGCCGCGCGCGGCGAGGCGGTCTTCGAGGTCGTCTGCGTCCAGCGTCTGCAGGCGCGCGGCGATGCGTGCCTTGAGCCCGGCCGGATCGGCCGAGCGCACGAACGACGCCGGCGAGTCCGGGTCCAGCGGCGCGGCGAAGTAGGCCGGGTCCGCCGCGAGGCTGGTCAGGTCCAGTGCTTCCAGAAGCCGCATCAACTGGCGGGGCGTGTTGGCGCCCAGCGCGATCCAGCCGTCGCGCGTGGCGAAGAAGTCGGCGGTGGGGCTGCCCGAATACCCTTGATTGCCGACGCGTGCCGGCGACGCGCCGCTGGTCAGTGCCTCGCAGGCGAACGAGTACATCAGTTGCAGCGCCGCGCCGGTCATCGACACGTCCAGCTGCACGGCGCAGCCGAGCCGATCGCGCTCGCGCAGCCCGGCCAGGATCGCCAGCGCCGCCTGCATGCCGGTGGCGGCATCGACGACGGGAAAGCCGGTCTTGATCGGCGGGTCGTTCTCCGTGCCGGCCATGAAGGCCATGCCCGTCGCCGCCTGAATCACGTGGTCATAGGCCGGGCGGGCGGCCACGTCGGCGCTGCTCCGTCCGTATCCGGAGATCGTGCAATAGACCAGCGTCGGGTTGGCGGCGCGCAGCGCTTCGAAGCCCAGCCCGAAGCGCTCCAGGACGCCGGGGCGCAGGTTGTCGACCACCACGTCGCAGGTCGCCGCCATCTCCAGCACCCGCGCGAAATCCTCCGGCTTGCCAAGATCGACGGCATGGCTTTCCTTGCCGGCGTTCAGCGCGACGAAGCCCTGCCGGCCTTTCCCGGTGCGCCGCATCACGTCGCCGCCGTTGGCGTTTTCCATCTTCAGCACCGTGGCGCCGAGTTGTGACAGGTAGAACGTCGCGAGCGGCCCCGCAATGACATGCGAGAAGTCGAGCACGCGGACGCCGGTCAGCGGGGCAAAGGAGCGTTCTGGGTCATTCATGTCGGCCTCGCTTACTGAAGGGTGAAATGGCTCTGCGCGACGATGCGGCGGTACTTGCCGGTTTCGTCCGCGACGAAGCGGTCGAACGCCTCGGGCGTCGGGGTCGGGTCGATGATCGTGCCGGCCTTCTGGTAGAAGTCGCGCACGCCCGGATCGTCGAGGGCCTTCAGGAAGGCCGCATGCAGCCGGGCGACCACCGGCTTCGGCACGCCTGCCGGCGCCCAGATGCCGCTCCACGAATCGAGCGCCAGGTCCTGGCGGCCGAGCGCCTCGTTCAGCGTCGGCACCTCGGGCATGCCAGGGAGCCGGTGCGCCGACGTGACCGCCAGCGCGCGCACCGTACGACTTTGCAACTGGGGAAGGGCGGTCGAGGCGACCGGGAACCCGACGGTCGTGTCGCCGCGTATCAGCGACGGCACGATCTCGACCGAGCCCTTGTACGGGACATGGACGAGATCGATGCCGGCGGCATTGGCAAACGCCGCCCCCGACAAATGCGCGGCACTGCCTATCCCGCCCGACGCGTAGTTCAGCGTACCCGGCGCCTTGCGCGCCGCCTGCACCACATCCGCCACCGTGCGATACGGCGCGTTGTCCTTCACCAGCATTACCTGCGGGCTGAAGCCGGAGCGGATGATATGGGTGAAACTCGTGACGGGGTCGAACTTGACCGACGGCTGGAGCAGCTTCTGCGTGACGTGCGTCGAGGCGCCGAGCATCAGCGTATAGCCGTCGGCGGGCTGCTGGGCGACGACTTCGGCCGCGAGGATGCCGCCCGCGCCGACCTTGTTCTCGACCACCAGCGGCTGCCCCAGCTCGCGCGCGGCGACTTCGGCCAGCTTGCGCGCCTGTATGTCGGGCCCGCCGCCGGCGGCGTAAGGAACGATGAGCCGGATCGGCCGGTTGGGAAAGACGGCATCGGCCGCCGTGGCCGCGCGGGGCAAGAGGCCGGCCATGGCGAGCGCCAAGGCCAGCCCGGCCAGAAGTTTTCCTGTTGTGCGCACTGCGTCGTCTCCTTGTCGTTCTATGGATTTATGGAGTCCGATTGTGGAAGCATCGCACTTTCCTGTAAATTATTGCTTCCTGATGCAGTCATCACAATCTGTTATGAGCAAGGATACGGCCCGCATGGCCGCGCGCCTCGACCGGCTGCGCATCCGCCACCTGCGTTTCCTCGAGCTCGTCGACGCGCACGGCTCGCTGTCGGGCGCGGCCGGGCAGCTCGCGCTGAGCCAGCCCGCCGCGACCAAGATGCTGCAGGAGATCGAAGCGGTGTTCGGCGCCGAACTGGTCGCCCGCACCACGCGCGGTGCCGCGCTGACGCCGGCCGGGCAACTCGCGCTCGCACGCCTGCGCGTTGCCCTCAACGCGCTGTCCGCCGCCATCGAGGCCGTCAGCGCGGCTCCGCCGGTGCCGGTGGTTCGCCTCGGCATCCTGCCGCTGGTCGGCGTCGTGGCCTTGCCGAAGCTGTTGGCGAGGATGGCCGCGCAACCGGGCTGCCCGCGCCTCTCCGTGCACGAGGCGACGGTCGGCGGCCTGCTGAGCATGCTCGACCGCGGCGAGCTCGACTGCGTGATCGGCCGCGTCGGCAGCAGCCTGGAAGCGAGCGCGACGAGCGCGATGCGCGTGACGCCGCTGTGGGAAGAGCGCCTTGCCGTCGCCTGCGCGCTCGACCATGCGATGGCGCGCAAACGCGCGGTGACGCTCGCCGACCTGTGCAACCAGGACTGGGTCACCACGCCGCGCGGCGCCCATACGCGCTCGCTGTTCGAGGCGCCGTTCCTCACGGCCGGCATCGTGCCGCCGCAGCCAAAGGTCGAGTCATTCTCGTTCCACACCAATCTCTGCCTGGTCTCCGGCAGCAACCTGCTGACGGTCGCGCCGGAGAGCGCGGTGCGGCACTACGCGCGGCTCGGCATGGTGAGAAAGGTGCGCCATGGCGCCTGGTTCGCGGCAGGGCGCACGGTGTTTGTGACGCGCGAGGACATGGCCGACTCGCCCGGCGTGGCCACCGTCGCCGCGGCACTGGCCGGGATGATGGACGATGCGGAATGCGGCTTGCTCGATGACGATTGAGCGGTAACCCGCAACGACAGTGCTGGCCTTTTCCCCGCCGGCGCAGCAGAATGTGCCGGAGCGGCCGTCGCGGATGCATGGCGCATTGCATGATGCCATGGGGATTTCCGGCGACGGCTGGCTGCGTCCGCACGATGACGAAGGAAAACTACCGCTGTGATGCGTGTCTTGCTCGTTGACGACCATGCGCTGTTGCGCGATGCCCTGGCATTGCTGCTGACGCAACGTTTTCCTCATGCGGAGTTTCGCGGCGCCGGCAGCCTGGCGCAGGCGCGCAGCGCCCTGGCCACGCAGCCGGCCGATATCCTGCTGATAGATCTCGACCTTCCGGATGCGAAAGGCATCGAGGCACTGCTCGCCTTGCGCGAGGAGGTGCCGCAAGCGCGCGCCGTCGTCGTGTCGGCCGATGACCGGGCGGAAACGGTCTATGCCGCGCTCGACGCGGGCGCGGCCGGCTTCTTGCACAAGGCGACGGACAGCGTCGAATTCGCCGATGCGATTCAGTTCGTGATGGAGGGCGGGGTGGCGCTTCCGCTGTCATTCGTCGGCAGACCCGCGGCGGCTCCCACGTCCTATGCCGCGCTCGGGTTGTCGCGCCGGCAATGGGAGGTGCTGCGCCTCGTCCTGCAAGGCAAGCCCAACAAGCTGGTTTGCCGCGAGCTCGATCTCTCCGCCTCCACGGTCAAGACCCATCTGTCTGAAATATACCGGCGCCTGGGCGTGCGTTCGCGCACGCAAGCCATGGTCGAAGTGGCCCGCCGGGGAATCAAGGACGACGTCTGACGCCAGACGCCGGCGTGTCGCTGCGGCACCAGGCGCAGAAAACTAAGCGCACGTCCGCAGTTCGTGGCTGATTGCCTCCAGCAGCGCCTCGCTGCCGAACGGCTTGTGCAACACC
Organism: Cupriavidus sp. 30B13; assembly: GCF_049059565.2. Lineage (NCBI taxonomy): Bacteria > Pseudomonadati > Pseudomonadota > Betaproteobacteria > Burkholderiales > Burkholderiaceae > Cupriavidus > Cupriavidus sp. 30B13. The sequence goes on from NZ_CP188223.1 coordinate 1,653,723, forward strand.
GCGATGCCCGAGCTTGCCTGCGTGGCGAGCTGAGCGGGTGCCGTGTTTCCGGTCACCAGCAAGCCGGCAACGGGGACGGGGGCGTCTGCCTGTATCGACCGGATCAGTTCCAGCCCGTCTCCGTCGGGCAGGCGGGCATCGCTGATGACAAGGTCCGGCCAGTCCTGCGCGCAGAGCAGGCGCTGCCGGAAGTCTGCCGCCCGGCTGAAGGATTCCAGCCTCGCGCCCCATTGCACAAGCTGCAGCGCGAGCGCGTCGCGCACCGCGTCGTTGTCTTCGATAAGCCAGACCGCGCGGCCGCGCAGCACGCTGGAATCGGGTGCCGGGGACCGCGCCTGGCTAGGTCCGGGCAAATTCGCCGTGCCGTCGGCAAGCGGCAGGGTCAGCCTGAAGCAACTGCCTCGTCCGGGTTGCGACACCAAGGCGAGGTCATGCCCGAGCTGCACCGCGGCACGGCGCGCGATGGCGAGCCCGAGCCCCAGGCCCTCGGTGGTCACCCGGCCCGGGTTGTTCAACTGCACAAAGGGCTCGAACACGATTTCCTGATCGGCAGGCGCAATGCCGCGTCCGCTGTCCCACACACACAATTGCGCCTGGCCCGACGACTTGCGGGCGCGCACGCCCACCAGCACGCCGCCGCGCTCCGTATAGCGGATCGCGTTGCTCACCAGGTTGCGCAGGATCTGTTCCAGCATGACCGGATCGGACCGCACGGTCAGCGACGTCGCCCGCACGCGCAGACGCAAGCCCTTGGCTTCGGCGTGCGACGCTTCGTGGGCGAGCACCGCATCGAGAATCTCCTGCATGTGGACTGGCCGCAGGCTGGCGGGCGCGTTGCCGGCGCCTTCGAGCCGGGAGAAGTCCAGCAGCCGCTTGAGCAGCTCCTCCATGGCCGACACGGCGCGAGCCAGGCGTTCGAGCAGGCCGTGGACGGCGGCATTCGGCACGGCCCTGGAGAGTTCCTGCCGCAGCAAGCCAAGCAGCAGGCCGATGCTCACCAGCGGCTGACGCAGGTCGTGGCTCGCGCTGGTAATGAAGTGCGTCTTGGCGGCATTCGCGGCTTCCAGGTCGCGCGTGCGCCGGGCCACCCGCGCCTCCAGCGTCCGGTTTAGCCGATCCACTTCAGCCATGGCGTCGAACAGCCGTACCAGCAACAGCCCGGAGTAACAGCACAGCGCGAGCGGCAACACGTGGGAAAGCGCCAGCGATTGCGTGATCGGCAGCCAGCCCACGATCTGATAGGCAAAATCGTGCAAGGCCGCCAGGAAGATCACCAGCAAGAATGCGCAGAGCGCCCGGTGCGGCGCGTCTCGCACCAGCCGGGCGGACATCGCCACGTTTTGCACGGAACGCAGGTTCACCACGGCCAGGACCGCATAGGCGAGCAGGCGCACCGGAGGCAGCCAGGCAGCCGGCAGGCAGGCGACGATCGCCGGCACCGAACCCAGCAAGGCCCAGAACAGCCGGCCGTGCGGCAGCGCGCGCTGGAAGCGCATGCGGTGCGCATAGGCCAGGAACAGCATTGCCATCCAGATCATCGCCGTGAAGGCGAACCGTTCCATCCAGTCGCCCGGCCAGGACAGCATGTCGTCCAGGGTGACATAGTTGCGAATGCCGCTGATCAGGCCGAGCGCGCCGAACAGGCCGATGGCTTTTTCGCGAGGCTGCCGCCACGCCACGGCGAGCATCAGCATGGCCAGCACGCAGGCGACCAGGTTCAACTGCTGGGGCAGTTGCTTTTCCCACCACAGCAAGCGCTCGTGCGAGCGCTCCAGGGAATCGATCGGCCCCGCGCGAACGCGCGACAAGCCGCCGCGATGGCGATACTGCAGCACCAGGTGAAGCTCGTTGTCGCCGGCATGCAACAAGTGCAGAGGCAGTTCGACCAGTGCGGGAAGCGGCACCATGCGCCCGCCAGGGGGATATGCGTCGACCAATTCGCCGTTGACATAGACCTGGCGCGCCGGCGAGACACGATCGAGTTCCAGCGCCCACGGCTCCCGCGGCGCCTCGGCCAGCGTCAATACCATGCGGTATTCGCCCCCGCCCGTGCCCGGCAGATCGCGCAGGGTCCAGGTATCTGGCAGCGCGACCTGCGTCCACCGCTCGTCCGGACTTCGGCGGAAATCCGCCCGCCCGATGGTCACCGGCGCCGTCTCGCGCGGCGCGGTGGCCGCCTGAACGGGCGCAGAAGCGGAAGTGGGCCGGGCGCAGGCTGGCACTGCGGTGCAGCCGCAAATCAAGGCGGCAAGCCAGATCAGGTTGTTTCCCCACGCTCGCATGCCGGCAGCCGCGGCGCGTGCAAATGCGCGGGCGACGTTGCGGGCGCGGGCGGTCAGGGCAGGAGTCAGAGGCAGAGCGATCGTTGGTGGCAAGGGCGAGTCGACCAGCCGGGGCACAAGCCCGGCCATTCTACCCAATGCCTTGAGGTGGCAAGCATCGCCAGGCGCTCCGGCACGACGCGACGAAGTGACGATGCGACGGCGCGACGATGCATGAAGCGGCATCGTCGCGCCGTGACGGCCAGGATCTCCGGTCGGTAGCTTACGGTTTGTCCAGGGATACCGACAGGAAGTGCTTGCCCGGCACCGAACTGGCTGTGAGCACCAGGCCGCCGAAGGGAAGCTGTACCACGCCGTTGCACGTTGATGCGGCGCCGGCGGACGTCGTGCAGGCATTGGTTGCGCGATAGCGGGTGCCGTCAAAGGGCGTGTTGTAGGTCAAGGTGTCGAAATGCCCGTCCGACGGGAAGCTGCGCGTCACCACCCCGGTCGCGCTGTCGGCCGCGGTCACCGTGTTGGCATCTTCCGATACCGCGCTCAGTCCCGCGTTGTTCAGGGTGAATTGCCAGAACGACGCCACGCGCGAAAGCGCCGGGAGCGCCAGCTTCGCCTTCGAGACCAGCGCCGCTACGGTGCCGCCCGTGGCAGCCTGCGCCAGCATCAGCGTCTTGCCGGAGCCGTCGCGGAACGCGAACACACGGTGCAAGGTCGTGCCGTTTTCGACGTAGTCGAAACCGCCGCTCGGGTTGGCGGCCAGTTTGCCCTTCGACTCGGTATCCGTGGCGCATGTGCCGTAGCCTTGCGGGCAATTCTTCGCCAACCCGTTCTGTCCGTCCGCGGCAAATTCCGTGTCGCCGAAATCGCCCTCGTCCGCGTCGAAGGTGGCGCCGTACGACACCCGGTTGTAGCTGCCGCCCAGCGCGGCCACATCCAGCTTCTGCTCGGGGATGGCAATGCCGGCAACGCCGGTGAGGCCAGTTCCCTGCAGCACCACCGCCGCGCCGGAACGCGCCACCAGGATGCGCGTTCCGGCCGCATCGTTGGCGAGGTAGTCGCAACTGGCGTTTTTCGCAAGCTGGTAGGCGTTGCCGCCTACGGTCAGCTTCAGCGCGTCGGCATCCACTTGCATGGTGCCATTCTGGCCGTTCAGGAAGGCCACATAGCGCAACGTCCCGGTCTTCAGCCCGGGGCAGTCCGGCGCGGATCTGGCCAGCACCGTGCCGATCACCGCCGCGCCCGCCGTGCTGCCTGTCTTGCTGCTGGTCGATACCGCCGAGGCAAGGTCGGCCAGCGTGGCACCCGCCCCTGCCAGGGTGGCCTGAAGCTTGTCGAGCACGCCGTCGTATCCGGTGCCGCTGCCCGCGGTCAGCCCGCCCCCGACGATATCGCCGACGCCGGACGTGTCGACGCCCGCGGCTGTCAGCATCTGCAGCAACGCTGCTTGCGCCGCCGCCAGTTCGGCCGCGCTGATCGTGGTTGCCGCGCTGAAGCCGGCCGCGAAGGACTGCGGGTCGATGCCCGAAAGCTGCGCGATCAGCAGTTCGCTCAAGGGCGTGATGTTTGCCGTGGCGTCGGTGTGGCCGCTGCCCGGTAAAACGGAATGCAGCACGGTCTTGCCATCGCTGCTGGTGACGCTCAGAACACAAGGCAGCGCGCCGCCGCTGACGGTCGCGGTGTAGGTGCCGTTCGCGCCGGTGGTCGCGGTGCCGCTTCCCGCGGCGCAGGTCACGCTGACGCTGGCATTGGCCATGGCGGCACCCGTAGCCGCCGTGCCGCTGACCTTCATCGCGGCGGGCGCCGCGGCAGCGCCGGCGGCCGGGCTGCTGTCGGACCCGCCGCCGCAGGCAACCATTGCCGTTGGAATCAGGACGGCAACAAGCCCGCGCGCAACCAACTTCGTTCTGTACTCCATATCGATTTCCCTTTGTTCCCGTCGTCAGGATTTGTGATTCAGTGCGCATTATCTGAACGGGGGATTCGCCCGTACTATCGGCCAAGCGGCCGATGGCGCGGTCGCACGAAGAGGCGATCCGGCAGGGCACAGCGGCAGATTGAGGACGCCTTGTGTGCCTGATCAGGCACGCCATCAAACTTGATAGCCCCGAAGGGGTATGGAAGAGGGGGGAAGCCTGCTGCTACAGTTCCCCGGCGGCACGCGAGTGGCGTGCGCTTGCCAATAAATAAAAACGGGTCAGGTCACATGTTCCAAGGTTTCCATGCCGGCGCGCGGTCCCGCGCGGCCGGCCTGCTCTCGCTTGTCTTCGCCGCTGGCCTGCTGTCCGCCTGCGGCAGCGACGAAGCCCCATCTTCCCCAGCCACGCAGACACCCAGCAGCCGCCTCGTCGTCGACACCGGCACGGCCGCGCCCGCGCAGGGCGGCACGCTGACGCTGAAGGCTACCTTGCTCGGCGCCGATGGCCTCGAGGTCAAGGGCGCCAGGTTCGCATGGTCGTCGTCCAACGAAGCGGTCGCGGTAATCGTGTCGGCCTCCGACCAGGCGCCGGCGGCGGCCAGCATGATGCAGCCGGTGGGCACCTATGCCTCGGTGCGCATGCTCGCGCCCGGCGAGGTCGACATCGTCGCCACGGCGACGCTGCCCGACGGCAGCCAGGCCACCAGCACCACGCACCTGGCCGTGCAGGCGCCGGCGGCGAAGACCTATGCGCTGACGCTGTCGCCGTCCACGCTGACGGTCAACTACAGCGCGGCGCCGCAGGTCGTCACTGCGGTGGTGCGGCGCTCGGACGGCGTCGACGGCGCGGCCGACCTGACGGACTGGTCGTGGGCGGTCGACAACGCCACGTTCGCCGCCGCGCCGGCGGCGGACAGCCATTCGGCGCAGGTTTCCACCACGGGCACGCTGGCGGGCATGGGGCAACTCACCGCGTGCGCCAGCACGCCGGCGGGCGACCGCCTGTGCGCCAATGCCGCGCTGGCGCGGCCGCTGGTGGCGCTGCCCTCGATCGCGTTCTCGGCGCCGTCGCTGAACGTGAAGCCGGGCCGCACCGGCACCGTGACGGCGACGCTGACCGACGGGCCGGGCGCCGACCTGGCCGGCCGGGCGACGCTGGCGTGGTCGATCCAGCAAAGCGGCACGGCCGCATCCATCGTCGGCATGCCCACCAGCACCAGCGTGACGATCGGCCTCGACGCCGCGCAGACCGGCACCTATGCCGCGACGCTGACGCTGACCGCGACCTACCCGGATGGCCGCACCAACAGCAGCACGCTGCCGCTGACGTTCCCGGGCGTGTGGAGCCGCCTGCCGGATGCACCCATCGCCAACCCGTCGGTGGTCAGCCTGGCCATCGACGGCACGCGCGTGTGGCGGCTGACCGCGGACGGCAGCCAGCCGGCGCGGCTGGAACGCTTCGGCGTGGCCGGCGACGGACCGGTCGAGCCCGCCACGGCGCTGCCGGCGGCGGTGCAAGGCATGTGGCTGGCGGCGGACACGGACCCGGCGAATTCGGCGGTGGTGGTGCAACTGGGCGCCGATGGCGCGAGCGTGCCGTTTGGCAGCTTCGATGCGGAGCTCGCCGGAGCGCGCGCGGACTTCTCGCTGGTCGGCTGCGCGCAGTATGCGGCGAGCACGACCGCGGGACGCGCTTTCGTGAGGGCAACGGACGGCACCGGTATCGTTTCGGCCGGCTGGTGTGCCAATGAGCGGAGGTGGTGGTGGCAGCCCGTGGGCGGAGGCGCGCGCGGGAATGTTTTGATTAGCACGCCGATCATCGACGCGCGTCCGTTACCTGCTGGTGGTGGCCTGGCTATCCAATCGAATGGAACACGCGATTTCCTGGGCGTGGAGGCCGGCACCGAGTTCATGACGTTGGGCGACCTGGCACCCCTTGGCCTTGGCGCTGTTTCCAGTGGCGCCACCGATGCAAATGCACCGATCTACGGCTACGCGAGCGGTAATGGCATCGTTGTCAATTCCGGACCGTCCCAGCCTTATGTCACCCGAGTGCCATCGGCGCCGCCCCTGGTCAAGCTGAGCGCCATCCCGCAGTTCGTGCTGGGCCTCCCGGCGTCCTGGTCCGCCATCATCGTCGCCAATACGGACGGCAGCACGCCGCTGATGCTCGCGCTGCCCGGCAATGCATTTGGGCTGGATTTCGCGGGCGCCGTCGACGCCAACGGCAAGCTGCGCATCGCCGTGCGCCTTGCCGACGGCTCGGTGTGGGTCTACGACCAGCCTTGATCAGGGGGGGCGCAATACGCCTGTCGGAAGACGTGCCGCTGCTCGTGCCGCTGCTTGCCGATCCGGATACTGCGCGCTAGGCGGGCCGCGGCAGGCACAGCACGGCGTCCAGTCCGCGGGGGGCGCGGTTGCGCAAGGCCAGCGTGCCGCCATGCGCCACCGCGATCGCGCGCGCGATCGTCAGCCCCAGGCCGGTCCCGCCGGCCGTGCTGTCCAGCCTGACGTAGGGCTCGAACACCTGGCCGAGCATCTCGTCGGGGATGCCGGGCCCGTCGTCGCTGACCGTGATGCGCAGCATGCGGTCTTCGTCCTCGACGCCGATGACGACGTGCCGGCCATGCCGGGCCGCATTGTCGACCAGGTTCTGCAGGCACCGCTTGAGATGGCGCGGATAGCCCGGGACGGGGGCATGGGCGCGGCCCGTCACCTCGATCAGGGCGCCGTTCGCTTCGATTGCTTCCATCGCTTCCATCGCGTCGTCGCGCAGTCCCCGCAGCATCGAATCCATGTCGATGTCGTGGCGGGCTTCCGCGATGTCGACGCTGCGCACGAGGTCGAGCGTGGTGCTCACCATGGCCTCCATTTCGTCGAGGTCCTGGCGCAGGCGCTCGCGCGCCGGCGCGTCGGCAAGCATTTCCGCGCGCAGCCGCAGCCGTGTCAGCGGCGAGCGCAGGTCGTGCGACACCGCGCCGAGCAGCCGCGTGCGCTGGCCGATGATGTCGACCAGGCGCTGCTGCATCGCATTGAACGTGCGGGCGGCGTCGCGCACCTCGCGCGGCCCGGACACCGGAAGCGGCGGGCGGTGCATGTCCTGGCTGAGCGCCGCGGCGGCGTTCGTCATCTGCTTGAGCGGCTTGAGGGCGAAACGCACCGCGATCAGCGCGAACAGGAACACCGCCGCGAAGCGGATCAGGTAGACATTGACCAGGTAGTCGAACACCTGCGAGGCGGGCTGCGTCGCGACCGCCGCCTCGGTGGCGTCCACGTCGACCCAGTAGTCGTCGGCCATGCGCAACCGCAGGCGGAACGTGCTCGACGGCATGGCCGAGTCGAAGTGGTGCAAGGCGCCGGCCGGAACGTCGATGCGGGTGTTCAGCCGCGCGTCGAGCAGGCGCACCTCCAGGGCCTTGCCCGTGCGCTGGCGGATCACGCTGGCCAGGATGTCCTCGAGCGCCCGCTGCGCCACGTCGCCGCGGCCCGGCGCGCCGGCCGGCGCCTCGATCCAGCGCAGGCGGTAAGCCTCGCTCGACAGGCGGCGCGCCAGTTCCTGCCGCGCGCCGTCGCCGTGCACCTGCTCGAGCAGGTGCACCGAGTCGGACAGCCGGCTGGCCAGCAGGTAGGCGGGAATTTCGAGCGAACGGTAGCGGCTGGTCTCGAACCAGATGGTGCTGGTCAGGAGCTGGCCGGCAAACATGCCGACGGAAAGCACCAGCACCAGCCTGCCGAGCAGGGTGTCGGGCCACAGGCGCAGTTTCATGGCGGCGTCGTGGTTCCGGTCACGGCTGCTGGTCGACGTCGGCGACCAGCATATAGCCCTCGTTGCGCACCGTGCGTATCAGCGACTTGTCTTGCAGGTGCTGCCGCAGGCGGCTGATGCACACGTCTATCGCGCGGTCGAGCGGCGTGTACTGCTTGCCGAAGGCGCGGTCGAGCAGGTATTCGCGCGACAGCGGCCGGTTCGGATGGTCCAGCAGCGCGCGCAGCGTGCGGTAGTCCGATCCGCCCAGCGTCACCACCAGCCCGTTCGCCGACAGCATCTGTTTCATCGACGTGTCGAGCTTCCAGCCGGCGAAGCGGATGTAGGCGACCGGGTCCGCCCGGCGCGGCAGCGCCTCGCCGCTGCGGCGGAGCACGACCTTGATCTTGGCGACCAGTTCGCGCGGATCGAACGGCTTGGGCAGGTAGTCGTCGGCGCCCATCTCGAGCCCGAGGATCCGGTCGAGCAAGCCGCCGCGCGCGCTCAGCATGATGATCGGCACCGAGCTGACGCGGCGCAGTTCGCGCGTCAGGTCCAGCCCGTCCTCGCCGTTGAGCATCAGGTCCAGCACGATGAGGTCGACCGGCGAGGTGTCGAGGATGCGGCGCATCTGGGCGCCGCCGGCCGCGGCCTGCACGCGGTAGCCCATGCTCTCCAGGTAATCCAATAGAAGCTGGCGGATGTTCGGGTCGTCATCGACGACCAGTATCCGGCCCATTCCTGCTTTGTTCATGATCCCGAATCTTGGCAGCATCCGCCGCGAAAGGCATCGCTTCCCGGCGGCCCGGCGCGTGCCGATACAAGAACCCCGGCTGCCAACACATTCCCATTACATTGGCCCGCTAGAGTGACGTTCCAGAAACGAGAATCAAAATGATTCTCCATTACGCACTGCGGAGGTTATCACATGGCCCTTGCCAACCGGTCGCCGGCCTCGCGCCCGGCGGACCGCGCGCCGTCCGGCGACGGCCGTCGCTCATGGCTGGCGCCAGCCGCCGGCCTGTCCGTTCCGTTTCCTTGCCTTGCGATGGCCCGATGAAGAAGATCGTTGTGCTCGTGGCGGCGTGCGCCACCGGATACGCGGGTGCGTCGCAGGCGGCCGATGCCGTGACGCTGTACGGCGTGATCAATTCCGGACTCTCGTTCACGAACAATGCCGGTGGCCACTCGCAGGCGGGCGCGACCAGCGGCGACATCCAGGGCAGCCACTGGGGACTGGCGGGCAGCGAGGACCTGGGCGGATCGACCCGCGGCATCTTCCGGCTCGAGAGCGGCTTCAACGCGCAGACCGGCAACAGTACGCAGAAAAGGCTGTTCGGCTTCCAGGCCTACGTCGGCCTGGACGACCGCCGGCTGGGCACCCTGACCGTCGGCCGCCAGTACGATGAGCTGTCCGATTTCGTGCGTCCTAGCCATGTTCCTGTCTCGAACAATCTCGGCGCCCATCCGTTCGACAACGACAATCTCAATCACGGATTCCGCGTCAACAACGCGGTGAAGTACCGCGCCACGCCGTTCGACGGCTTCCAGGTCGGCGCGCTGTACGGCTTCTCCGACGCCACGGGATTCTCGGACAACCGGGCCTGGAGCCTCGGCGCCCGCTACGCGACGGGCAACTGGAGATTCGCGGTGGCCTATGACAGCATTCACGCGGCCGACGGTGGCAACACCGGTGGCGCGATCACGCTGACCGACCGCACCTTCCTCGCCGACACGCAGCGCATCCTTGGCGCCAGCGCCACGTATCTGCTGGGTGCCGCCAAGATCAATGTGCTCTGGACCCGCTCGTACTTCGACAAGCTGAATTCGATAGCCAGCCTCGGCGCGCCGGCCATCGCGCGCCATGACGATTCCGCGCGCTTCGACAACTACGAGCTGAACGCATCGTTCCCGCTGGCGCGCGCATGGACGCTGACCGCCGCGTATACGCTCACGGCGGCGACCGTGAAGGATGCCGGCGGCGAGCACAATCCCCGCTGGAACGACGTATCGCTGCTGCTGCAGTACGCGTTCTCCAGGCGCACGGATTTCTATGTCGAAGAGGTATATCAGCACCTCAACGGCGACGGCTCCGGGCTGACCGCGCAGATCAGCCGGCAATCCGCCGCCTCCGGCCCGATGCAATCGGTCGTCTCCATCGGGATGCTGCATCGTTTCTGAAACCGTTTCCGGACGCCGCTCGCACCATGACCAGCAAGTACCCGAAATCCACGGTGTTTTTCCACTGGACCATCGCCGCGCTGGTGTTGCTGGCGTATTTCTCGATCAACCTGCGCGGACCACGCGGCTCCGCCGCTCAGGTCTTCTGGTCCGGCATCCACTTCTGGGCTGGCACGCTGGTCCTGCTGCTGTCGGTCCTGCGGTTCGGCTGGCGCGCACCCGCTCGCGCGCGAACCGTGGAAACGTCGCGATTGCTCAGGGGGCTCGCGTCGCTGGTGCATGTACTGCTCTACGTTTTCACGCTGGTTCAGCCAGTGCTGGGCATCCTGAACCTCAATCTTGGCGGGCACCCCGTGCACTTGAGCGGGATCGGCGTTTCATTCCGGCTGGTGGGCGCCAATGCGGCTCTCCGCCCGCTTGTCCACGGCCTGCACATCTACCTGGGCATCGCCTTCTATGCCGTCATCGGCCTGCACGCGGCGGCGGCGCTGTGGCATCACTTCGCCAGGGGCGACGATACGCTTCGACGCATGCTGTGATACGGCCACTCAGCGCGGCCCCATGCGACACGGGCCGGCCGGGCGCCAACGCCGCGCGGGCGCGCAGCGGGATGCCGAGCCAGGGAGTGGTCGGCATCCTTGTCTGATGCGACGGTCAGAAATCGAATTGAGCGCTGAGCTTGAATACGCGCGGCGCGCCCTGTGTCAGATATGAAGCGCTGGTGAGCCAATACGCCTTGCTGGTCAGGTTGTCCACATTGAAGCGGATGGTGGTCCGCGCGCCGCCAACGCGGGCGACATAGCGCACCCCCGCATCGAACAACGTATAGGACGGCAGCGAGACGGTGTTTGCCGGATCGATCGAGCGCGCGCCGTAGTACTGCACGCCGCCGGTCAGCGTGAAGCCCGTATCCCACAGGCGATACTCGGTGTAGAGCGCGGCCTGCTGCCTGGGCGTGCCATCGACGCGGTGGCCGCTGATGCCCTCGGCGGCGTTCTCACTCTTGGCGTCGAGGAACAGCACAGTCGCGCCCACCAGCCACTGCGGCATGACGCGCACCTTGCCGCCCAGTTCCAGGCCGTCGTAGCGGGCTTCGCCGTCCTGCGTGAACAGGCCGGCCGGCGTGGTGTACGTGAGGCCGCGCTTGATGCGGAACAGCGCCGCGTTGGCGGACCAGTTGGCGCGGTCGGCTTTCACGCCCACTTCATATTGCTTGCTCTTGAGCGGGGCGAACACCTCATTGGCATTGACCGCCTGCAGCGGGGCGGTGGCGCCTTGCTCCAGCGATTCCACGTAGCTGGCGTACGCGGACAGCCAGTTGGTCGGCTTGAAGATGATCGCGCCGGTGGGCGTGGTCGCGCTCTTGTCGTAGTCGTTGATCGTGTCCTTGATGTTGTTGCGGCGCACGCCGACCACGAGGTCGAGGTGTTCGCCCACGTGCATCGTGTCGGAGACGAAGAACGCGCGCTGGGAGGTGTAGCTGTTGAGCGTGTCGGCTGGTTCCGCGCTCAGATGCGGGTTGTCGAAGCTGCCGGGGTCGGCCAGGTTGCCCGAGCCGAGCGTCGCGAAATTGAAGATGCTGGAGGTATACGAGCGAATGCGGCCGTAGGACGCGCCAAACGTCAGGTCATGCGTGACGAACCAGGTTCTTGCCTTGCCCTGGACCAGCGCCAGCACGTCGTCGGTCTTGAACTTGTCGGTGCCGCCGTACTGCTCCTCGGTGTAGTCGCCGCGCGCATTGGCGTAGATCGAGCCGTTCAGGTAGATCCGGTCCATCGTCGATCCGCGGTATGCCACGCGCGCCTTCCAGTCCTGCGCAAAGCCCCAGTCGAGCGCGGTGCCCCACACCTTGGCGCGTGTTTCGTAGCTCGTGAACGGCGAGTAGATGCGCTTGCTGCCGCGGATCGCCGAGGGTGGTTGCGCCACCGAGAAATCGTCGTTGGAACCCGACGCATTGGGGAACAGGCCCCAGCCCGACGAACCCTTGACCACGCGGTCCATGCCGAGGAAATCGGCGCTCCAGACCAGGTTCGGCATGATGCGCCAGTCGAGTGCCACCGATGCCGAGCCGCGCTTGATGCGGCCGCCGTCGTCGACGTAGCTGTCGCCGGCCTCGCCGACCACGACGGCGCGGTAGCCGAACCGGTCGTCCGGGCCGAAGCGGCCGCCGAGGTCGCCGCCGAGCAGGAACTGGCCACTGTCGGTGACCGACGTGAATACGCTGCGCGTCGGCGTATCGGTCGGGCGCTTGCTGACGAAGTTGACCATGCCGCCAGGCTGCCCGAAGCCATACAGGAAGCCGCCGGCACCCTTGAGGACCTGGATCTGGTCGAAGTGCTCCAGTGGCAGGTCGCCACTCCAGCCGAAGATGTTCATGCCGTCGATCTTGCGGCCGTAGAGCAGGTCGAGCGGGATGCCGCGGACCGCGATCTGGGAGGACAGGCCGCCGATGTTGTTGGAGGTGGCCGAGACCGACGCGTCGTTCTTGAGCGCCTGCACCAGCGACGTGGCCTGCTGGTTGTCCATGAGCTCGCGCGTCACCACATCGACGCTGTACGGCGTGTCCAGCAGCGACTTGTCGCCCATCGCGCCAAGGCTGGCGCGTTCAGCGCGATACAGGTTGTCGGCGGTGGCGCCGGTGACGGTGACCGTCGGCAGCGTGGCGACCGGCCCGGGCGATTGCGCGGTGGTCGCGCCAGTATCTTGCGCATGCGCCGCACTGGCCGTCAGTGTCAGGCCCAGTACCGTCGTGCCCAGGGCAAAGGTCAGGCGGGTCGGCCGGAACGGCGCCGCGCCGGTCGGCAACTTTGAGGTGGTTTCCATTTATTGCGTTGTTATGGCGTCGTGGTTGAAAACACTGGCTGCGCTTCAGCCGCGCGCGGTGGTCCATGAATATTTCCGCAAGCGTCGAAACGGGGCGCTCGTCGACATGTGGGTCTCCGGGGATGCAAATGGAACTGAACCCGGTTCATCGTTTTCAGAATGTTTGACGGATGACCGTCAAAAATCCGCCAACTTTTTTTGCCGGGGCCGGCAGGGCGACGTGGATGCGGGAGGGAACAGCTCAAAAATCGAACTGGGCGCTGAGCCTGAGGGTGCGCGGCGCACCCTGGGTCAGGTAGGAAGCACTTGTCAGCAGGTAGGCCTTGTCGGCGAGATTGTCGACATTGAAGCGGACGATAGTCCTCGTGCCGCCGAAGCGGCGCTCGTACCGGATGCCCGCATCGAAGAGGGTGTAGCCGGGAAGCGCCGCCGTATTCGCGGGATCGAGCGGGCGCGCGCCGTAATACTGGACGCCGCCGGTCAGTGTCAGGCCCGTGCCCCCGAGGCGGTACTCGGCATAGAGCTTGGCTTGCCGGCGCGGCGTGCCATCCACGCGCTTGCCTGTCAGCGATGCCGTGTTGGTCTCGTTGGCCGCGTCGAGGAGCATCACGCTGCCGATCAGTTGCCAACGCGGCGTGAGCCTTGCCTTGGCCTGGAATTCGATACCGTCGTAGCGCGATATGCCGTCCTGCGTGAAGATATTGTCGGCATTGGTGTAGGTCAGCCCCCGCTGGATTCGGAACAGCGCCGCAGTTGCCGTCCAGCGGGGGCGGTCGACCTTGACGCCGGCCTCCACCTGCCGTGTCTTCAGCGGCGCGAATACTTGCTGGGCATTGGCCGCCGTCAGTGGCGCGGTGGCGCCTTGCTCCAGCGCTTCGACGTAGCTGCCGTAGAGCGAGAGCGACTGCGATGGCTTGAGCACTACCGCTGCCGTGGGTGTATGGGCGGTCTTGTCGTACCCGTTGATGCTGTCCTCGAGGCCGTTGCGCCTGACTCCGGCCACCACGTCCAGGTGATCGCCGATGTGGAGCGTGTCCGATGCGAAGATCGCTCGCTGGGTGGTATAGCTGCCCAGGGTGTCGGCCGTCGGGGCGGTGAGGCCGGGATTGGCGAAGTGGCCAGGGTCGGCAAGATCGGCGGTGCCGAGCACGGCATGGTTCGTCACGCTCGAATAGAACGTCCGGATGCGGCCGTACGACACGCCGAACGACAGGTCATGGCGAATCGGCCCGGTACGCACCGTGCCGGTGACCAGCGCCTGCACGTCGTCGGTGTCGAACCTGTCGCGTCCACCATACTGGACTTCGGTGTATCGGCCTGTCGCATTGACGAAGATCGAACCGTTCATATAGACGCGCTCCATCGCCGACCCGCGATAGAGCAGGCTGGCGCGCCACTGATCGGCAAAGGCCCAGTCCACGTGGGTGCCATACACCTTGGCATGCGTCTCGTAGCTGGTGAACGGGGAAAAGATGCGCTTGCTGCCGGGGATCGGGGGCGGGGGCTGCGCCACGGCATAGTCGGTGTCGCTGCCGGTGGCGTTGGGGAAGATACCCCAGCCGGACGAGCCTGTCACGCGGCGGTCGACTGCCAGGACGTCGGCGCTCCAGACCAGTTGCGGCAGGATGTGCCAGTCCAGTGCCAGCGATGCGGAGCCGCGCTTGATGCGTCCGCCGTCCTTGACGTAGCTGTCACCGGTCTCGCCCACCACGTTGGCCCGGTAACCGAATCGGTCCGCCGCGCCGAAGCGGCCACCCAGGTCGCCGGCGAGCAGGAAGGTGCCGCTGTCGGTCACCGAGGTCAGCACGCTTCGCTTCGGCGTGTCGGTCGGACGCTTGCTGATGAAGTTGACGATGCCGCCCGGCTGCGCGGCACCATACAGGAATCCGCCCGCGCCCTTGAGCAGCTGGATCTGGTCGAAGTGCTCGAGCGGCAGGTCGCCGCTCCAGCCGAAGATGTTGAGACCATCGATCTTGCGTCCGCTCAGCAGGTCCAGTCCCACCCCCCGGATCGCGATCTGCGACGACAGCCCGCCGATGTTGTTGCTGATCGGCGTGACCGAGGCATCGTTCTTGAGGGCGTCGACCAGCGAATCGGCTTGCTGATTGTCCATCAGGCCGCGTGTCACCACCTCGACGCTGTACGGCGTGTCGGTGATGGCCTTCTCGCCCATGGCGCCCAGATTGACTGTGGCGGCACGATAGTCGTCCAGCTCGTTCGCCTTTGGCAGGGCCGCCGCCGTGACGGTCACCTGCTCGAACGTCGGAACCGACGCCGCCGCGTCTGCCGGCGTCAGCCGGGCCGCATCGCGCCGGCGCAGCCAGTAGCCGGCGCCGGGATTGGCGACGGCCTCCACCGGCTGTCCGCTCAGCAGCAGCTGCAACGCCTGCTCCACGGTATAGGTCCCGCGCAGGCCACTGCTGTCGAGACTGGCGGCCGCGGCGGGATCCACGGCAATCGGGACGCCGGCCTCCGCGCCAAACCGGGCGAGCGTGACGTCGAGCGGGCCCGGCCCGATATCGTAGTGGCGCGCGCCGGCGGGTGCCTGCGCCCAGCTCGCCGCAGGCAGCGCACCCGTGCCCGCCACGGGAATGGCCAGCATGAGCGCACGCAAGGCAAGTGCGAGCGGCTTGCCGGCGAAGCCGCGATTGCCGGAGCGACGGAGCACGTGGCAGTTCTGGCTCGCGTCGGAGAGATGGCTGTCCTCTCTCACGCCGGCAGAAGCCCGGTCACGCGCACGATGTCAGGCCCCATGGCAAACAAGGCTAGCGGGGAATCACGGTCACCCAATACGGCGTGATCGCCCGCGCTTGCACGGGCACGGCCTTTTCCAGCAGCGCCAGCGCGGCATCGGTGTCATTCAGCGGGAAGGCGCCCGACACGCTGAGGGTCGCAAGCGATGGGTCGCAGCGGAGCACGCCGCGACGGTATCGGGCAAGCTCGGCAACGAATTCGGGCAGCGGCATCCGGCGTGCGACCAGCATGCCGTCGAGCCAGGACCGGCTGGCGAGATCCACCGCTTCGGGCGCGCCCACCGAAGTCGCCGTAAAGCTGACCTGCTCTCCCGCGGGCAATTGGACAGGCATGCCGCCGGCGGCCGGGACGATGCGGACAGCCCCCTCGGTTACCGCAACGGTGATCGCCTCGGCCCGGCCGGTGGCATCGGCGGCCGGAACGTCGCGAACGACGAAGCGGGTGCCAAGCGGGACAATCTCGCCCAACCGGGTCGCCACCAGCAACGGCCGGCCCAGCGCATCCTTTGCCGTGCGGACCTCGATCTCGCCGGTGCGCAGGCGGATCGACCGGCGGCTCGCGTCGAACGCCGTGTCGATCGCGGAGGCCGTGTTCATCGTGACCACGGTGCCATCCGGCAATGTGATGGTGCGGCGTTCGCCAGGGCCGGTGGCAAGGTCGGCGGCCAGGCGGTCGAATGTTCCGGGCCGGGACATGGCCCAACCGCCGCCCAACATGGCCAGCACGCCCACGCCGGCGAGCGACTTCAGCGCGCGGCGCCGGGCGCCGTGCTTGCCGCCGATCCGCAAGGCCTGCCGTGCCACGGCAGGGGAAACCTCGGCCATGCCGCCACGGATCTGCCCGACAGTGGCGGTCATGATTTGCCAGGCCGCTTCATGCGATGGGTCCGCCGCGCGCCAGCGCGCGCACGCCGCCTCGTCGGCGGCAGTCGCTTCACCCGATTCGAAGGTCGTCATCCATAGCGCAGCCTGCTCGATGACGCTGGCATCCGGCATGCCCATCAGCGGTGCATCACGTTGCAGCACTGCACGTAAGCCTTGGCCATCGCCTTTTGCACCATGTTGACGGAGATATCCATCTGCTCGGCTATCTCCCGATAGCCCAGGCCGTCGACCTGAGACAGCATGAAAATCTCGCGCACGCGCGGCGGCAACCGGTCGAGCGCGCGGCTGACGGCGGTGAGCGCTTCCAGGACCAGCGCGCGCGTTTCAGGCGAAGGGACCGTCGCCTCCGGCTGGCAGGCCAGGGCGTCGAGATAGGCGCGCTCCAGTGCCAGCCGGCGGAAGTAGTCCGCGGTCAGGTGCGCGGAAACGGTGGTCAGATAGGCGCGGGGTTCACGCAACGAAGCGGCGTCGCCGTTCTTGAGCAACCGCGTAAAGGTGTCATGCGCGAGGTCGGCCGCATTGTCCGCATTGCCCAGCTTGCGCGAAAGCAGACCGAGCAGCCAACCGTGGTGGCTGCGGTAGATACTCGCGAAAGCGTGCCCCGCGCTTGAAGCGGTGTCTGTCAATGCCATGGCGCCGGTCCCGTCGCGGCGCCGTGCGCCTTGTGTTATTGAGAACGATTTGCATTCTAGTGGCGATGAGTGCGGATCGCAAGCCCTCCGGGCGGACGCGACAGGGATGGCGATTTCCAGGAACGCCTCGGCTTGCCGACGGAGGCAGGGCGGGCCATCCGCGGACTTTTCGCGCGGCCCTCCATGGTGCCGCGCGGCTCGCAATCCGATACCAAATGGCACAAGACCGTGCAATCCTCCGCGGCCCCCGGTCCGTATGCTGGCTGTTCCGCGACTTAGGGTCCTTGCGGGCCGTTTTCCGGCCCTGGCGCCGGATGAAGATGCCATGCCCATGCCGGGCGGCTCGCCTGAGCGGCGCCACATCGGGAAGAGATGCGCAGCGCGAACGCAATTATTGACGGTGGAGTGATGACAATGCCGGTCTCGACAAGGCAAGGCAGCGCGCGCGCGCGCGGCGCCGCGGCCGTCTCGGGTTGGTTGGTGGCAGGGTGCGCGCATGCGCCGTCGGTCAACGTGCTCGGCGCCTATTTTCCGGACTGGCTGTTCTGCATCGTCGCCGGCGTCGTGCTGACCGTTGCCGTGTATCGGGTGCTCGCGCGCCTGTCCGGCGGCGGCGCTGGCGGCGGCGCCGGTGGCCGTGGCTTCGGACCTCCCGCGGTGGTCTACCCCACGCTCGTCGTCCTCCTGGCATCGATTGCCTGGTTGATCTTCTTTCAGCAATGAGCTCGGGCACCGGGAGGCCCATGACAACGACGGCAACCAGCAACGCACCGCACAAGAAGGCATCGACGTACCTGGCCATCGCGCTGGTGGTGGCGACCGTGCTGGTGCTTCTGTTCGTGATCCGCCTGCTCGACCGCGAGCCGCGCACCGACGACGCCTACGTCTATGCGGACACGATCGACGTGGTGCCCGAAGTCAACGGGCGCATCGCCGAGCTGGCCGTGCGCGACAACCAGGCGGTCAGGCAGGGCGACCTGCTGTTCCGGATCGATCCGCGTCCCTACCAGGACGCGCTGGCCCGCGCGCGGGCCAGCCTGGTCGCGCTCGACAAGCAGATCGCGCTGAGCCAGCGTACCGTCGACGCGCAGCGGTACAACGCGCAGTCCGCGCGCGCCGCGGTCGAGCGCGCGCGGGCCGCCGCCGAGCAGGCGGCGGACACGCTGCATCGCACCGCGCCGCTGCTGTCGCAAGGCTATGTGTCGGCGCAGGACGTCAATCTCGCCCGCACCGCGCAACGGGCCACGCAGGCCGAGCTCGCCGCCGCCGAGCTGCAGGCGCGGCAGGCCGCGGCGGCGGTCAGCGGCGTCGATGCGCTGGTGGCCCAGCGGGCGGTGGCCGAGGCCGAGATCGCGATTGCCGAGCTGAACCTGGAATTCGCCACGGTACGCGCGCCGTTCGACGGCCGGGTCGTGTCGCTGAAGACGGCGGCCGGGCAGTTCGCTTCCGCGCTCAAGCCCGTGTTCACGCTGATCGACACGCGCCAGTGGTACGTGGTGGCCAATTTCCGCGAGACCGAGCTGAAGGGCCTGCGCGCGGGGACGCCGGCTACCGTCTACCTGCTGAGCGACGCCGGCCGGCGCTTTCGGGGTACGGTCGATTCGGTCAGCTACGGCGTGCTGCCGAACGAGGGCGGTGTCGCGTTGCCGGGCGGCCTGCCGCGCATCGAGCGCACGCTCAACTGGGTCCATGTGGCGCAGCGCTTTCCGGTCCGGATCCGGGTCGCGAACCCGGACCCGGAATTGTTCCGCATCGGCACCTCCGCGGTCGCCGTGCTGTATCCCGGGCGCGGCGGCGATGCCGGCCACCGCTGAGGGGCGCGCATGAGCTTCGCGGATACCCTGCCGCAGTCGCTGCGCGACGCGGGCGCCTTCCTGCGCGCCGAACTCGCGCCGTTCCCGGGCCGCGCCAACGTCATGCTGCGCGCCTTGCTGTCCAGCGCGATCGTGATCGTCGCGTCGCTGGCGCTCGAAGTGCCGGAGCTGCCGCTGTCGCTGCTGGTGGTGTTCTACGTCACGCAATCGAACGTGGTGATCACCCGGCTCGTCGGCCTGCTGTTCATGGTCGGCTCGACGCTTGCGATCGGCAGCTCCATCCTGCTGCTGAAGTTCACGTTCGACTATCCGCTGGTGCGCATCGCCGCGGCCAGCGTGCTGTTCTTCGGCAGCGTCTACCTGATGCGCGTGCTGAAGGCCGGCATCGTGTTCTTCATCGTCGCGATCGTGATCATCTATGTACAGACCTTCGTCGACCGCACCGACCAGGCCGAATTGCTGGTGCGCGCCGTGCTGTGGGTGTGGGTCGCGGTGAACTATCCGATCGCCCTGACGCTCGCGATCAACTCGCTGCTGCTGCCGGCCGAGCCGCAGCGCCAGCTGAAGGCGGAGCTGGCGCGGCAACTGGCCGCCGTCGATGCGCATCTGGCGCAGCTGGCCGATGGCGGTCCCGCGCCCGCGCCGATCACGCTGCGGGATGTCCAGCAAGGCGCGCTGACGCTGCAGAAGCTGCTCAAGTTCGCCACCATGCGGGATGCCGGCTATCGCGACACGCAGGCCTGGCATCTGGCGTCGATCGCCACGGTGACGCGCCTCCATCTGGGCGCCAGGGAACTGTCGGCCAGCGCATGGCCGCGCGCGGCCGCGCACCGGGCGCTGCAGCGCGCGCTGCGGGAGCATTGCCGCGCGCTCGCCGCCGCGCTTGCCGCCGATATGCCTTATCGCCTCGCCGGCCCGGCCTGGCCCGACGGCGCGGACGCCGCCGGCATGGCGGACGCGGCGCTCGAGATGCAGCGGGCGCTCCACGCGCTGAGCGACTTCGGCGCGCGCGGCGCGCGCGCCGAGTTGGCCGGCACGCCGCCGGCGGCGGAGCCGATGCTCCTGCCGGACGCGTGGACCAACCCCGCGTATGCCCGCTTTGCGCTGAAGACGCTGCTAGCGGTGCTCATCTCGTACGTCTTCTATAACGCGGCCGACTGGCAAGGCATCCACACGATCATGCTGACCTGCCTGATCGTCGCATTGCCGAGCCTCGGCGCCTCGGCGCAGCGCGCGCTGCTGCGCGTGGCCGGCGCGCTCGGCGGCAGCGCGCTCGCGCTCCTGGTGGTGGTGTTCGTGATTCCGCGGCTCGACAGCGTGGCCGGCCTGCTGCTGATGGCGTTGCCGGTGGCCGCGCTGGCCGCGTGGATCGCGGCCGGATCGGAGCGCGTGGGCTATGCCGGCGTGCAGCTGCTGTTCACCTTTTCGCTGGCGGTGCTCGGCCAGTTCGGGCCGACCACCGATCTCACCGAGATCCGGGACCGCATGGCCGGGATCCTGCTCGGCGTCGGCGTCGCGACCGTGGTCCAGTTGTCGTTCTGGCGAGAGGGCGAAGGCGATGCGCTGCGCCTGAAGCTGGCGACGATGCTGCGGCCCGTGGCCGCGCTGCTGCGGGCCGGGCCGCAGAGCGCGGCCGGGAGCGGGCCGGTGGCCTACGCGCGGCAGCAGTTGCAGGCCTGGGCCGTGCTGGGCGACTGCGAGGCGATACTCGCGCGCGTCGCGCTCGAGCCCAGCTGGCAGGAAGGCGAGCAGACCCACCTGACGGTGCGCGCGCAGGCGGTGCTTGCCCAGGGCCGCGAGATCATGCTGGCCGGCGACGCGCTGCGCCAGGCGCTCGATGCGCGCGGCGCCCTGGCCACGGAGGAGACCGCCAAGGCCGTGCGCGCGGTCCAGGAACAGGCGGCCGCGTGCCTTTCCCGCTACGCGGACGCGCTGTCGGCCAACCCGCCCGCGGCGCGGCGGCCGCGCCGCATCGAAATCCCGGCGGGGCCCGACGACGCGCCCGACGCGCAGCTCTGGGCCCGCGCGCGCCGCCTGGCGGGCGAGGTGGCCGGCTTGCCGGACTGGAACCTCGCGGTGCCGCACGCCGGCGTCCCGCGCACGCTGCCCGAACATGACTGAACGGCATCGTCAACGCCGGCGTTCGTCGCGGCGCTTGCGCGCGCTTTGCGCCGGGGCCGCGCTCGCCTGCGCACTGGCAGGCTGCGCGCTGATCCATCACGACGGCGCCCCCCATGCGCCGATCGCGCCGGACGACATCCGCCTTGCCGATGACATTCGCCTCGCGCGCGACGGCTGGCCCTCGGCGCGCTGGTGGACCGGCTACGGCGACGCGCAACTCGACGCGCTGATCGGGCGCGCGCTCATGGATGCGCCGACCATGGCGATCGCGCGCACGCGCGTCGCGCAGGCGAGGTCGGACGTCGAGCTCGTCAAGGCGGGCTCCAACCTGCAGGTGATAGCGCTTGGCCTGGTCGACCGCGAGCGCGTGTCGTCGAATGGCTTCCTCGGGCCCTTCGCGCTCGACGAGCCGGCGCTGGGCTTTTCCGGCCCGTGGTACACCGAGGGCATCGTCGGGCTCGGCGCGAGCCTGGACGTCGACATCTGGGGCAAGCAGCGTGCCCAGGTGGCGGCTTCGCTCGGCGTGCAGAACGCGCGGCTGGCGGAAGCCTCGGCGGTCGAGCTCGAGATCTCGACCGACGTCGCGCAGCTTTACTACGGCATCCAGACCACTTACCGGTTGCTCGGCCTGCTCGAGCAGTCGCAGCAGGTCGCTGCGTTCGCGGTCGAGGCGCACGCCTCGCGCGCCGCGCGCGGCCTCGAGTCGCACACCTTCGTCGAAGACGCGCAGGCGCGGCGGCTCGCCGTGCAGCGGCGGATCGTCGGCGCGCGCGGGCAGCTCAAGCAGTTGCGCGAATCGCTGCGCGCGCTGGCCGGCGCCGGCGCGGACAGCCTGCCCGAGATCGCGCCCGCGCCGTTGCCGGCGTTGCATGCCGGGCTGCCGTCGACGCTGTCGTACGAGCTGCTCGCGCGCCGTCCCGACCTGCAGGCGATGCGCTGGTACGTGCAGGCATCGTTCGACCGCATCGACGCCGCCAAGGCCGCGTTCTATCCGAGCTTCGACATCAAGGCGTTCTTCGGCGTCAACGCGCTGCACCTGGCCGATCTGTTTACGCACGCCAGCCAGCAGTTCAACCTCATCCCCGGCGTGTATCTGCCGATTTTCGACGGCGGGCGGCTCAACGCGAACCTGGGCGGCGCGCGCACGGCGAGCAACCTGCTGATCGAGCAATACAACCAGGCAGTGCTCGACGCCGTGCGCGACGTGGCGAAAACCGGCAGCCGCCTGCAGGAGCTGGACACCGGCGCGCAACTGCAGGCGCAGAAAGTGCAGGCGGTCTCGTTTGCGCGCGACAGCGCCGAAGCGCGCCACCTGCGCGGGCTCGCCGACCGGCTGGCGGCGATGGAGGCGCGCGAGCCGGTGATCGCCGAGCAGGTCGCGCTGCTCGAGATCGACGCACAGCGCCTGAGCCAGGACATCGCGCTGGTGAAGGCGCTCGGCGGCGGCTACCGGGCCGCGCCGCCGGTCGGACTGAAGCCGCGTTGATGGCCGCAACCATGGGCGCCGCCGACGGGACGATCACGCGAGAGCCGCGCTGTCGGAGCGCCGCGACTTGTGCCACAATCAGGCGGCAAGACCGCCGCGGGAAACCGGCGCCGGATGTGGCAACAGGGGCACCTATGGTCATCAGCTTCGCATCGCACAGGCCCGCGCGGCGACAGTCCCGGGGATTGCCGTCCACGCGCGATGGCAGGCCTTTCGCGGCCGGGCGCCGGCATTGGCGGGGCGCCGCAGGTGGATAGCGCCATGCCGCGAAGCATCCTGCCCTCGCCGTGCCCGAAACTGATCTCGATCGAAGAGATCCTGCTCGCGCGGCCCCAGCGGCCGATCGCCACCACCCGCGGACGCGGCTGGAGCGGCGTGACGGCCGATCTTCATCGTCCTTATTTCGGCTGTGCCGAAAGCCATGCCGGCCTCGACCATCACCTGGTCTGCTATTGCCCCTCGGGAAGCGCCCGGCTGGTCCAGATGCGGGCCGGCGCCGTGCATGCGAGCGTCATCACGGCCGGCACCTCCTATATCATGCCCGCCGGCTATGAGTCGAGCTGGGAGGGCGACTCGGGCGTGTCCGCGCGGCTGCGCATCCCGACGGCGCTGGTCGACGCCGCGGCCGAGCAGCTTGGCGGCCGAAGAAGCCGGGTGGAAATCCGCAACGTGTTCCAGGTGCTCGATCCCGTGATCGAGCGGCTCGCGCAGACGCTGCTGGTGGAAATGGACAAGAAGGCGCATCCCGTCCAGGTGTTGATCGTCGACGCCATCTCGACAGCGCTGGCAGCGCACATGCTGCGCAGCTACAACGTGTTCGAGGCGGTGGAATGCGCGCCGGAGCGCTCGCTGTGCCAGCTCGAAATCGCCCGCCTGACCGAGTTCATCGAAGACAATCTCGACCGCACGATCAGCCTCGAGGACCTGGCCTCGGTGGTCAACGTGAGCCGGTTCCATTTCAGCCGCCTGTTCAAGCGCAGCACCGGCAGCACCGCCATCGGCTTCGTGGAGCGGTGCCGCATCCGCCGGGCCCAGGCGCTGATCACCGACACTGACCTGCCGCTCGCGGAGATCGCGCTGACGGTGGGTTTCGTCGACCAGAGCCATTTCACCCGGCGATTCCACCGCCATGTCGGCTGCACGCCGGCGGTCTTCGCGCGCGAGCACGGGCGGCGGCGCCCGGGGCCGCGCGCGGCGTTGCGCCTGGCGCGGCCGGACGGGGAAGACGGGCAATAGCCGCCGCGCCGCCGCGCGCTCAGCTCCAGCCCTCGATGACGATCTTGCCGCGCGCGCTGCCGCGCTCGACCGACGCATGGGCCTGCCGCAGCGTTTCGGCGCAGATCGGCGACAGCCTCTGGCCTATGACGGCGGCGATGCGGCCGGCGTCGGCCAGCGCGGCGACCTCGTCGAGCAGCTTGTGCTGCGCGATCATGTCGGCGGTCTGGAACGTCGATCGTCCGAACATGTATTCCCAGTGCGCCGACAGCATCTTCGGCTTGAGGGCGACGATGTCGAGCGCGTCGGGGTCGTCGATGAAGGCGATGCGCCCTTGCGGGGCGATCAGCCTGGCGATCTCCGCAAGATGCTCGCGCGTGTGCGTGGTCGAGAAGACGAAGCCGGGCGCGTCGATGCCGAGCGCGGCGAAGCCCTCGTCGAGCGGCTGGCGATAGTCGATGACATGGTCCGCGCCGAGCGCGCGCACCGCGTCGGCGCCGGCGGGAAGCGCCGCGGTGGTGGTCACCGTCAGGCCGGTCAGCCTCTTTGCCAGCTGGATCGCGATCGAGCCGACGCCGCCGCTGCCCACGATGAGGATGCCGTTGGCGCCGGGCACCGGCCGGCGCACCTCCAGCCGGTCGAACAGCGCCTCCCATGCGGTGATCGAGGTCAGGGGAAGGGCCGCGGCCGCCGCCCAGTCGAGCGAGTGCGGCTTGTGGCCGACCAGCCGTTCGTCGACCGCGTGCAGCTCCGCATTGGTGCCCGGCCGCGTGATGTCGCCCGCGTAGAACACCGCGTCGCCCGGCTTGAACAGGGTGACGTCCGCGCCGACGACTTCCACCACGCCCGCCGCGTCGAAGCCGAGCACGCGGGCGGTTCCCGCCGGCGGATTCACGCCCGCGCGGACCTTGGTGTCGACGGGGTTGACCGAGACCGCATGCACGCGGACGAGCAGGTCGCGCGGGCCGGCCACGGGCGCGGGCAGCGACAGATCGACCAGCGCATCGGGCCTGTCGATCGGGGCGGCGGCATGGTATCCGACTGCTTTCATGGCTATCTCCTTCTCCTGTCGCGCCCGCAACCGTCCCGGGCGGGGAAGCGGTTCACGGGCGTGTGTGCATGGCGTGCGGCATCGCGCGGCGCCACCAGGCAACGATACTGGCGGCGGCGGGCAGAGGCTTGAACCTTCTTGCTCGAAATGGTCGATTGCTGCTGTTCGCGGCGGCAAACCGGTTCGCGCCCGCCATCGCGCTGCGGACTTGTGTGGCGGATTGGCCCGCGACCCGATGCCATCGCATATGCGCCGTTTTTTATGGCCTATGATCGAGATGCCTTCCTTCTCATTCTTCGCCGGAGCGCGGGGCGGATCCCCGAGGGCCGAACTTGGAAACGATAACGATCACTCTCGTGCTGCTTGCGTGCGTCATTGCCAGCAGCATCCTGAAGCGCGCCGCCAGGATCCCGCTTCCGCTCGCGCTGGTGCAGATCGCGATCGGCGCGCTGATCGCCCGGATGTCCGGGTTCCGGGTCTCGCTGCCGCCGGATGTCTTCCTGCTGCTGTTCGTGGCGCCCTTGCTGTTCCTGGACGGCTGGCGCATTTCGAAGGAAGGGCTCTTCCGCGATAAATGGACGATCGGCGCGTTTGCGCTGGTCCTGGTCCTGCTCACGGTGCTGGGGGCGGGGTTTTTCATTCACTGGCTGATTCCGGCGATGCCGCTGCCGGTGGCCTTCGCGCTGGCGGCGACGCTGTCTCCGACCGACGCGGTCGCGGTGTCGGCCATCGCCGAGCGCGTGCCGATCCCGAAGCGGCTGATGCATGTGCTGGAAGGCGAGGCGTTGCTGAACGACGCCTCGGGCCTGGTCTGCCTGCGTTTTGCGATCGCGGCCGCGGTGACCGGCTCGTTCTCGCTGGCCGAGGCGGGCGTGACCTTCCTGTGGCTCGTCGCCGGCGGCGTCGCGGCGGGCGCGGGGGTGACGCTGCTGGCGAACGCGGCGAAGGACTGGACCGCGCGGCTCTTCGGCGAGGAGACCGGCACGCAGATCCTGATCAGCCTGCTGCTGCCGTTCGGCGCGTATGTCGTCGCCGACCGGATCGGCGCGTCGGGCATCCTCGCCGCGGCGGCCGCGGGCATCGCGATGAGCTACGAGGAGCTGTCGGGAAGGGCGCTGGCGGGCACGCGCATTCGCCGCGCGGCGGTGTGGGATGCGCTGCAGTTCGCCGGCAATGGCGTGATCTTCGTGCTGCTCGGCCAGCAACTGGCGGGCGTGATCGCGCAGGCGGGGCAGGCGCTGCGCCAGACCGGCAGGCAGGACGAGGGATGGCTGCTGGTCTACGTCGCCGCCATCGGCTGCGCGCTGTTCGTCATCCGTTCACTGTGGACCTGGGTCGCCTTGCGCCTGATCCTGTTTCGCGCCGGCCGCGGCGCGCCGGCGCTCGGCGCGTCGCGCTGGCGGCTGATCGCGGCGACCTCGCTGGCGGGCGTGCGCGGCGCGGTTTCGCTGTCCGGCGTCATGACGCTGCCGTTGCTGCTCGCGGACGGCTCGCCGTTCCCGGCGCGGGACCTCGCCATCCTGCTCGCCGCCGGCGTGATCGTGGTCACGCTGGTCGCCGCCAACGTCGGGCTGCCCTATGTCCTGAGCGGCATCCGGGTTCCGCCCGGCACGCACGAGCAGCGGCAGGAGGACGAGGCGCGGTGCGCGGCGGCCCGGGCGGCCATCGCCGCCGTGGAGCATGCGTTGCGCGCGACCGGCAAGGCAACCGAGGACGCCGACCTGTTCTCGCAGGCCGGCGCGCGGCTGATCGCACACTATCGCGAGCAGATCGAATTGCACCTGCATACCGGCACGGCGGCGCGGCGCGGCCTGCGGATCGACGAGGCCGAACGCGGCTTGCGCCTGCTTGCCCTCGGCGCGGAGCGGGCAGAGCTGTACCGGATCGCGCAGTCGGGCAAGGTCACGGACGAACTGGTCCGCGACCTGGTCCGGGAGGTCGACCTGCAGGAGTCACGGTTCAGCGGCCGCGGCATGCGGAGCTGAGCCCGGCGTCTTCACGCCCAGCACTTCGAGCAGCGCGATGGCGGGGGGCGCGGCAAGCAGGTCCGGGGCACGCGCCATGAGCGCCTGTCCGATCGGGCCGGCCAGGTGCGCCTGCCGGTCGGCTTCGCTGGCGAACGCATCGAATATGCCGAAGGTGGCGGGGGCCAGGCGCAAGGCGAACCATACCGGCGTGGTGGTTTCCCGGTTCGCCATCTCGAGCGCGGCCGCGAGAAACGCGGATACCGCCTCTTCCTTGCCGGGCTTGGCTTCGAGTCGTGCATAGAGTGCGTATTGCATCATCTTCTTTCTCCAGGTTGTCGTGGAGACGTCCACGATATTGGCTGCCGCCGGTTCATCGAGTCCGCGCGCTATGCATGCATCATCCAGCCGCCCGCGGCCATGGCCGCCTGGCGCAGCGCCTCCGAGCGGACCGGGTAGGGGTGGCAGATGCGCGCGAAGTCTTCGCAGATCATGGAGGCCTCCATCGCAATGGCCACCTGCGAAATCAGGTCGGCCGCGCCCGGGCCGATGAGATGGGCGCCGGCGATGAGGTTGGTGCGGGAATCGACCACCAGCTTCACGAAGCCCCCGGCGCCGCCGCCGAGGGCGGCGTGCGCGCCGGCCGCGAGCGGGCAGTAGCCGACGCGGTAGGCCGCGCCGGCTTGCCGAAGCTCGTCCTCGGTTTTCCCGATCGTGGCGACCTCGGGGCTGGTGTAGAGGACGTAGGGAATCGCCGCATAGTCGACGAAGCCGGGCAGGCCGGCGATCCGCTCGGCGCAGGCTATCGCCTCTTCCTCGGCCTTCGACATCAGCATGGGGCCGGCCGCGGCGTCGCCCACCGCCCATATTCCCAGGGCGCCGGCGAGCGGTCCCTGCCGGGGCAGCGCGCCGTCCGGGCCGGCCCGCATGCCCACGCTCGCCAGGTTCAGCCCGGCCGTCGCCGGCCGGCGGCCGATGGCGACGAGGACCATGTCCGCGTCGACGGTGGCCAGCCCGCCGGATGCCGCGCCGCGCAGCCGGATGGAAACGCCGTCGGCGCGCGTGTCGAGGCCGACGACGTCGCTCGACGCCCGGATGTCGATGCCGCGCCGCCTGAGCGAGCGCTCCAGGGCGGCCGTCACGTCGCGGTCGAGCCAGTGGCAGATGCGCTCGCGGCGCTCGATGAGGGTGACGCGCGAGCCGAGGCGGCGCCAGATAGAGCCAAGCTCCACGCCCACCGCGCCGGCGCCGATGATCGCCAGGCGCCGCGGCACGCGGTCGAGCGACAGCGCATCGGCCGAGTCGAGAATCCGCTTGTGGTCGAAGGCGGCAAACGGCAGCGGGGCCGGCTCGGAGCCCGTGGCGATGACGATGGCGGCGCCGGACAGCGTCTGCTGCGCGCCGCCGGCTTTTTCGACCACGACCTGCCCCGCCGCGGCGAGGCGCGCGTCGCCATGGATCAGCGTGACGCCCTGCTTGCGCAGCAGCCGGTGGATATTCTTCGACATCTTTTCGACGGTCGCCGTCTTGTAGACCATCATCTGCGCCAGGTTGAGCGTCGGCGCGCCGCCGATTCCCAGCGCGGCGTGCTCTCCCTTGCTGGCAAGGTCATAGATCTCGGACGTGTGGAGCAGCAGCCGGGACGGAATGCAGCCCGTGCGGATGCCCGCTCCCCCGGCATTCGACGCGCGCTCGACGCAGGCCACGGCGAAGCCGAGCTGGCTCGCCCGGATGGCGGTGTTGTAGCCGCCCGCGCCGCAGCCGATGACGATCACGTCGTAATGGTTCATCAGTCTTGCATCCTGGACTCTTGCCGGCGAGGAGGAATGAGCGGGGTCGGCATGCGGCCGCGAGCGGGTCCGGCGCCGCGATCGCCGTCCGGTCTGCCGTTGCGTCCGCGTGCGTGCGCGGCCCGTTCAGAGGCTGCGGCGGGCGAGGAAAGCGGGCATGGGTGCCGTCTTCAGATAGCGCGCGGAGACAGCCAGCGGCCCAGCAGGCGGTCGAGCGACAGGGGGCCGGCACCGAGCGCCATGATCGCCACGGCGAGCGAGGCCCAGTAGAGATGGAAATTCGCCCAGCCGTCGGGGAACACCAGCTGGATCACCGCCGTCATCACCAGCAGGGCGAGCGCCGCGAAGCGGGTCGCGAGCCCGAGCACGAGCAGGACGGGCAGCGTCGTTTCCGCCACGGCGACGATGAACGAGACAACGTCGGGCGCCGGAAAATCGTAGGCGCCGCCGAAGATGTGGACCTTGAACTGATTCTCGAACAGGAACAGCGTGGCCGGCGAAATGGACAGGAAGCCGTCCCACCGCGTCAGGCCCGAGCGGAAGAAGGGCAGCGCAAGCGCGATCCGCAGCATGGGTGGCGCGAGCAGCCAGCCAAGCGAGCGGATCTGCTCCAGGGCCGCGCGGGCCAGCCGTGCCAGGCGGCCTTGCGGCCGCGCGCTGAATTGATTCATGCGTACCTCGCCATCGGGTTGGTCGGGTTGGTCGGGTTGGTCGGGTTGAGCGGGTCGGTAGGGTCGGTAGGGTCGGGCGGATCTGGCGGATCGAGCGGGTCGGGCCCGGCATCTTCCGGCAGGCTCCATCCGGCGATCGCCTGGACCGCGAACAGGTCCCGCAGCGCGCCGGCCAGGTCGAAGCCGGCATGTTCGGCGAAGGCGCGCGCCGCCGCGTCGGCCACCGGCGCCCCGGCCGCGAGGGCCTGGATGAAGGTGGCCGCGCCGGCGGGCAGGCGGCGCACCTCGACCTCGGCAACGGGGCGCAGCACGAGCGCATCCTCGCCGCCGCCATGGATGTCGACCGCGGCGGCCACGCCGGTGCCGGCGTTCATCAGCCAGATCTGCACGGCGGGAAAAGGCGACCGCACCACGCATGCCGAAGGATGCAGCGCGAGCACAAGCCGCGGCAGGCGCCGGCAGTCGATCGTGGCGAGCAGGGCGGGATCCGCCGGGGTCGCCTCGGCGGCGTGATACGCCTGCGTCCACGCGCGCTCGATGCGGGCGACGTCGGCCAGATACGGCACGCTGTCGGCCGGCCCGAAGGTGCCGATGAAGTCCGGGAACGTGGCGCCATAGTCGAGCATGACAGGAGAGCGCGGCGGCTCCTGCGCGACGTAGACGCGGGCCATTGCCGCGAAGAACGCCTCGCCCACGATGCGGCACACGGCCGGAAAGGCCGCCTTCAGCGCCTCGACGAGGCCCGCCACGACATTGTTCCGGTAGACGTTGAAGCGTTTTTCGCTGGGCTGCCGGTCGGGGCCGACGAGGCCCGGAGGGACCGGCCTGGCGGGGTCCAGCAGCGCCGCGGCGAACTGCCGCTGGCGTTCGCGCAGGCAGTGGGGGGCTTGAGCTGGTTCCTGGCGTGCCATGGCGCCCTCACGACCGCAGCGCACGCTGGACGACGTTGGTCCACAGCTCGCGCAGGCTCTCCACACCGCCGGCCGTCGAACTCCAGAGGGTGGCGTCGCTCACCAGCAGGGTGCCGGCGAACGTGTCCGGCCGGGACTGGAGGAGGGCATCGAAGGTCGCGCGTTGCTGTGCGAAGGGATGCGCGGGGGCGGCGCGGTCGATGCGCTGGCGGGCGAGCACGTCGAGCTTGCCGGCGGCCTCGCCGAGGCGCTCGAGTTGCGGCAGATGCGGATGCAGGTTGAACGTGCTTACCCGCCGGAGCAGACCTGACCGGTCCAGCGACGCCTCGGCCTCGATCGGCGCCGCAGAGCCGTCCGGCGCGGCCGCCGGCCTGAGCCCGTAGCGGTTTTCCACCGGCACGCCAAGGCCCGCGAGCAGCGAGCGCGCGAAGCCGCCGAACCGCTGGCTGGGCGGAATCGTCTTGTCGCCGTGATGCGCGAATTCCGCAATCTGGCGCGGCAGCCGCTCGTCTTCGGGAAGGCCCGCCACGTCGCCGATGTCATGGTGCGGGCAGACGAAGGCGAGATGATCGGGGTGCGCGAGGAACGCGCGGACCGCCTCGATTTCCGCGCCTTGCGCTGTCTGCGCGGTGCGCAGCGAGTCGAAGCTGATGACGATCAGCGTGTCGATGCCGCCGAGCAGTTGCGCATCGAGCAGCCTGGGCGTGCCGTCGTCCAGGACGCGCTCGGCCTCCGTCACGCGCTGGCCGGTCAGCGTCGCCGCCAGCTCCACGAAGGCGGTGAAGTTGTGCTTCATGATGTGGTCCAGGAAGCCGGCGATGCCCTGGTCGAACCGGCGCGGGTCCGAGAATTCGTGAAATCTCGGGAAGCCCATCCTGCGGCTTTCGAAGAGCGCCGGAAACCGGTCTTCGATCACGTGGAGCGGCGCGCCGCTCTCGCCTGGCCGGCTCCACGCGTAATAGACAAGGACTTGCCGCTTGTTCATGGGCCGCGTGTTCATGTCGTGTGTGCCTCTGCCGGCTGGTGCCGCATGGCCGCGGGCCGCGCGGCGGCCCGGATGGCGGTGTCGGCCCGCTCCGCTTCCGCCTGGAGGACCGGCCAGGCCGGTACGTTTGCGTCCCACTCGATCAACGTGGGCACGGGGCCGGTCTTGGCGAGCACCCGCGCGAACAGCGCCCATACGATGTCGGCGACGTGGCGGTCGTGCGTGTCGATGAGCAGCGGGCGGTTTTTTTCGTCCGCTTCCTGCGCGTGGCCGGCCAGGTGGATCTGTTGCACGGCCGCGAGCGGATATGCGTCGATGTACGCGAACGGGTTCCACTGCTGGTTGACCGATGCCACGTACACATTGTTGACGTCGAGCAACAGGCCGCAGCCCGTGCGCCGCGCGACGGCGGCGATGAAGTCGGTCTCCGCGTACGTGCTTTCCTCGAAGGCCAGGTAGGTCGAGGGGTTTTCCAGCAATATCTGCCGGCCGAGGGCTTCCTGCACCTGGTCGATGTGGTCCGCCACGCGCGCGAGGCTGCGCGCGGTGTAGGGCACCGGCAGCAGGTCGTCCAGGAAGCCGCAGTCGTGGCTGGACCAGGCAAGGTGCTCGGAGACCAGTCCCGGCGCATAGCGGGCCACCAGTTCCTTGAGGCGCCGGAGGTGGTCCCGGTCCAGAGGACGGTCCGCGCCGATCGACAGGCCGACGCCGTGCACGGACAGCGGGTAGGACTCCCGTATGGCCGACAGGAAGCGGTGCGGCGGGCCGCCCGCGCCCATGTAGTTCTCGGCGTGCACCTCGAAGAAGCCGATGTCCGGCCGCGATGCGAGGATCGTGCGGTAGTGCTCGGCCTTGAGCCCGACGCCGGCGCGCCGGGGCAGGCCAGGTCGGGCAGCGGAGGGTGGCAGCTCTGGCATGGTCGAACGTGGTGGCGATTGGGAGCGGGCTGGCCGGACATGGCCGGACATGGCCGGACATGGCCGGGCATGAGGGTGCCCGGCCGCTGGCCGGACTCAGGCCTTGGGAGACAGGCTGCCGGGTCCGTTCGGCGTGGAGATGGTGGTGCAGGTTCCCTTCGGCACCAGCTTGAATGCGTTGCCCTGGTAGTCGGTCGTGCTCGTGCCCGCGCAGGTCGTGCCCGCGCCCGCATAGCAGTCGTTCTTGCCCTTCAGGGCCGCGCCGAAACAGGGCTCGACCTTGCCCGCCTTGACGAGGGCCGTGTGCTCGGCCTGGATCTTCTTCTGTGCCGCGGTGAACTCCTGTGCACTCGCGGGCGTGGCCGCCATGGCGGCGAGGGCGGCGGCGAATGCACCGGCGACGAGAGTGGTGGTTTGGTAATCGGCCATACGATTTCTCCAGCGTTGAAAAAGAGGGAGCAGCGATCCGAAGGCATGGCGGTCACGCCCGGCCTTGCCCCGGCATGCCAGCGATAGCGAGTCGCTGTACGGCCAGCATACGGAGCGGGGGCGGCGGAAGATTGCACGGTCTTGTGCCATTTGGTATCGGATTGCGAACGGCAGGCGCGGCGGCGGCCGTCCTGGCGGGCGGAACGCTCTCGCGGCGCCGTCTCCGCCACCTGCTGCTGCCCTGCCTTGGCCGCGGAGCCGCCGCGGCTCAGCCGCTCTCAGCCGCTCTCAACCATGCGTGCCAGGCGGGCCGGCCACTGGCCTTCGTCGACCAGCGCCCCGGTGATCCGCAGCATGCTGTTCCAGATGGCGGTGGCGGCGAGCGTTGCGGGCAGCGTGGCTGGCCGGCAGATGAAGACCTGGCGGGACATGGCGGGCGCCACGATGCGGGCGCCGGCCAGCGTGCCCGCCGTGAGTTCGGCCTGGACGCAGGCATGCGAAAGGGCGCGATGCCTTCCTGCGCGCGACCGACAGCGACTACCGGCGCGGCGTGGCCTACGCGGTGGAGACGTTTTGCCATGTCGCGTCGACGGACGATGCCCGCGAGGGCATCGCGTCGTTCGTGGAAAAGCGCAAGGCCGAATGGCGGGACTGAGAAGGAGAAGGCAGTCGCCGGTCGCCGCACGGATTCTTCACGTTCGCGCTTGCAATGCAACTTTGTTGCATTTATGATTGTCGTGCAACTTGGTTGCATAAGAGTGGTTGCATACCAGGTGATTGCATACCAGGGCAGCAGGCACCGCCGGACGCGCCGGCGCGGCCTGTTCCGGTCCCCCAGGTCCGACATCGTCCACCCAGCACGACACATGAATACAACGCCCCGCCTTCCCGTCACCGTCCTGTCCGGCTTTCTGGGCGCAGGCAAGACCACGCTGCTCAACCACATCCTGCACAACCGGGAGGGCCGGCGCGTGGCTGTCATCGTCAACGACATGTCGGAAGTCAATATTGACGCGGCCCTGGTGCGCGACGGCGGCGCCGGGCTGTCGCGCACCGACGAGAAGCTGGTGGAGATGAGCAACGGGTGCATCTGCTGCACGCTGCGCGAAGACCTGCTGCTGGAAGTGAATCGCCTGGCCAGGGAAGGGAAGTTCGATCAACTGGTGATCGAATCGACCGGGATTTCCGAGCCGCTGCCGGTCGCCGAGACCTTTACCTTCACGGGCGAGGATGGCCAGAGCCTGTCGGACGTGGCACGCCTGGACACCATGGTCACCGTGGTCGATGCCTGCAATTTCCTGCAGGACTATGGCTCGTGCGACAGCCTGCGATCGCGCGGCGAGTCGCTCGGCGAGGAAGACCGGCGCACGGTGGTGGACCTCCTGATCGAGCAGGTCGAGTTCTGCGACGTGATCCTGCTCAACAAGGTCGACCTCATCACCGCCGCGCAGCGCGATCGGTTGATGGCGATCCTGCACAGCCTCAATCCCCGGGCCCGGATCGAGATATCCGAGTTCGGCCAGGTCGCGCTCGAGAAGGTGCTGGGGACCGGGCTCTTCGATTTCGAGCAAGCGTCCCGTGCGCCTGGCTGGCTCAAGGAACTGCGCGGGGAGCATACGCCGGAGACCGTGGAATATGGCATCGCGAATTTCGTCTACCGCGCGCGCCGCCCCTTCCATCCGGCGCGTTTCTTCGCGCTGATCGAGAGCGAGTGGCCCGGCGTGATTCGCTCCAAGGGCTTCTTCTGGCTGGCGAGCCGGCCAGCCTGGGCGGGCACGTGGTCGCAGGCGGGCGGCGTCTGCCGCCACGGGCTGGCCGGGCGCTGGTGGGCCGCGGTGCCGCCCGGGCAGTGGCCGCAGGACCCCGAAGCTGTGGCAATGATCCGCCGGAATTGGGAAGAGGGCGTCGGCGACGCGCGGCAGGAACTGGTGCTGATCGGCATCGAAATGGCCGAAGCCGACTTGAGGAGGCGTTTCGATGACTGCCTGCTGAGCGACGCGGAGATGGCCCAGGGACCCCGCGCCTGGCTCGCCTACGACGATCCTTTCCCCGCGTGGGGATAGGGCTGGTTCCGGGTTGCCGCATCGCCCGGGTGCCGGCGGCCCCCCGCGAGGCGACGCGCTTTCGCGCAAGCGACGGTTTTCCCGAGCCCGCTTTTGCGAGAGCGCCGCAGCCTTCCGGGTATCTCTGGGCATCAGATCCCATGGGACGCGGAAACGTAGTCGGGTACCGCGATTGCGGGGTGAAAGCGGGTGCCCCGGCACTCTCGGCCTTTTCTTCTTGGTGGACGCAATGAATCTGGGACGGACCGGCGCGGCGCTCGCCGCTTTCCTGCTGGCGGCCGGCGCGGGCGCGCATGAGGCGCACGTGCATGGCGCGGCGAGGCTCGACGTGGTGCAGGACGGCGCCGTGCTCACGGTGCACCTGGAGTCGCCTTTGATGAACCTGTTCGGCTTCGAACACGCTCCGCGCAGCGCGGCCGAGCAGGCGGCCGCGCAACAAGCCATGGCAAGGCTGCGCGATGGCGGGGGATTGTTCGTCACCCCGCCCGCCGCCGGTTGCCGCCTGGAATCGGTCCAGTTCGACTTCGGCCCGCTGAACCGGGCGTTCATGCCTGCCGGCGGCAGCGCGCCGGGCCCGATGCAGGCGGCGCAGGCGGCGAGCGGCGGCGAGCATGCCGACCTCGACGCCGACTACACGTTTCGCTGCAAGGCCGCCGCCGGGCTGCGCCAGCTTGACGTGAAGCTGTTCGACGCGTTTCCGGCGCTGCAGCGCGCCACGGTCCAGCTGGTCACGCCGGCACGGCAGGCCGGCGCCACGCTGACGCGCGCCGGCTACAGGCTGACATGGTGAGGGCCGCATCGTGAATGATCCGATCGTCGACCTGAGGGATGTCGTCTTCGCCTGGCCAGGGCAGGAGGCGGCGTGCCTCAGGCTGGACAGGTTCCGCGTGGCGGCCGGCGAGCATGTCTTCGTGTCCGGGGCCAGCGGCAGCGGCAAGAGCACGCTGCTGGGCCTGCTGGCGGGTGTGCTGGTGCCGGGGCAAGGCCAGCTCCTGCTGAAAGGCACGGCATTGCGCGACCTGACCGGTGCGCAGCGCGACCGCTTCCGCGCCGACCACATCGGCATCATCTTCCAGCAGCTGAACCTGCTGCCTTACCTGTCGGTGCTGGACAACGTGCTGCTGGCCTGCAAATTCTCCGCGTCCCGCCGCCGGCGCGCGGCGGAGCAGGGCGCAACTCCCGCCGCGGCCGCGGGCATGTTGCTGGCGCGCCTGGACTTGCCGGAGCCGCTGTGGCGGCGGCCGGCGGCCCGGCTCTCGGTCGGCCAGCAGCAGCGCGTTGCGGCCGCCCGGGCGCTGCTCGGACGGCCGGAACTGGTGCTGGCCGACGAGCCGACCTCGGCGCTGGACGCCGGCCGCCAGGCCGCGTTCATGGACCTGCTGCAGCGCGAGTGCGGCGCGGTCGGCGCCAGCCTGGTCTTCGTCAGCCATGACGAACGGCTGGCGGCCCGCTTCGGCAGCCGCTTCGCCATGCCGGCGGGCGCCGCCGCGGAGGCCGCCTGATGCCGCTGCTCGGGCTGGCCGCGCGCAGCGCCTGGAACCGCCGCTACAACCTGCTGCTGATGGTGATGGCGATTGCCCTGTCGACCGCGCTGCTGCTCGGCGTCGAGCGCATCCGGCAGGCGGCGCGCGCGGGGTTCTCCCAGTCGGTCTCGGGAACGGACCTGGTGGTCGGTGCGCGCGCCAGCCCGATGCAGCTGATCCTCTACACCGTGTTCCACCTCGGCGGCGCGACCAACAACATGGGCTGGGACAGTGCCCGGCGCATCGCGCGGCATCCGCTGGTGGCCTGGACCATTCCGGTCTCGCTGGGCGACTCCCATCGCGGTTTTCCCGTGCTGGCGACCTCGCAGGACTACTTCCGCCATTTCCGCTACGGCGACCGGCGTCCCCTGGTGCTCGCGCAGGGAAGGACGTTCCAGGGATTGTTCGACGCCGTGCTCGGCGCGGAGGTGGCGCGCCGGCTCGGCTATCGGCTGGGCGACCGCATTGTCCTGAGCCACGGCGACGCCACCGGGCCCATGGCCGGGCAACTCCAGCACGCCGACAAGCCGTTCGTCGTCACCGGCATCCTGGCCCCCACCGGGACGCCGGTGGACCGGACGGTGCATATCGGCCTGGAGGCCATGGAAGCGATCCACCTGGACTGGCAGGCGGGCGCCCCGCTGCCGGGCTTGTCGATCCCGCCCGAGCTCGTCCGCAAGTTCGACCTCACGCCGAAGAGCGTCACCGGCGTGCTGGTCGGCCTGAAGCTGCGCTCCCGCGTCTTCGCGCTGCAGCGCGAGATCGCCGACGACGCGCATGAGCCCCTGATGGCCGTGCTGCCGGGCGTGGCGCTCGACGACTTGTGGGAGATCGTCGGCGTCGGCGAGAAGGGCCTGTTGCTGATGTCGGCGCTGGTGGTCGCGGTCGGCCTGGCCGGGCTGGTGTCGTCGATCCTCGCCGCGCTGGGCGAGCGGCGGCGGGAACTGGCGATCCTGCGCGCGGTGGGCGCGCGCCCGCTGGACCTGCTGATGCTGCTGGCGGCCGAGGGGCTGGTGCTGATGCTGGCCGGGACGCTGGCGGGCTATCTGCTGCTGAGCGCGCTGTGCGTGGCCATCGCGCCATGGCTGGAGGCAAGCCTCGGCCTGGCCTTGCCGATTTCCTGGCCGCAGGCGAGCGAGCTGCCCCTGCTGGCCGCGATCGTCGCTACCGGCGCGGCCGCGTCGCTGCTGCCGGGGTGGCGCGCCTACCGGCTCAGCCTGAGCGACGGCCTGGCGCCCAATACCTGAGGAGAATCCCATGCCGGCCAGACGAACCCTGTTGCGCGCCGCGGCAGCCGGCGCCGGCGCGGCGCTATTGCCGCCGGCGCGGGCCGCCGCGGGCGGGGACGCAAGCGGGGACGCAAGTAGGGACCAGTACCGGGCCATGCCATGGTCGGCGCTGCTGCCCAAGGGCTGGGACCCCAAGGCACCCTTCAGGGGCCTGAAGCTCGACGAACTGGACGACGGCGACCCGCGCGCGCAGGAGGCGCTGTTCAAGGCCCGCGAATACTGGAAAGGCGCGCCGGTCGAGCCGTCCCTCCAGGGCGCCCGGGTGCGGCTGCGCGGCTACGTCGTGCCGATGTCGGGCGACGCTGGCATCGTGCGCGAATTCCTGCTGGTCCCTTATTTCGGCGCCTGCATCCATGTGCCGCCGCCGCCGGCCAATCAGGTCGTCCACGTGCTGATGGACAAGCCGCTGAAGAACCGGCTGCGGACCATGAGCTCGGTCTGGGTCAGCGGCACCCTGCGCATCGAGCGCTTTTCCTCGGTGATGGGCGACGCCGGCTACGCAATGCGCGGCAGTCTCGTCGCGCCTTATCTGGAGAGGCCGGGCGACAAGTAAGCGCGGCGACGCGGCCAGCGCCGCCAGGGCCCGCACGCTTGCACCGATGACCGAACACCGATGACCAGACGAACGAAAGCTCCCGTTGCCCGCGCACTGCCCGCCGTCGCCGCGGCGGCCGCGATCCTGGCGCTCGCCGTTGCCGGGGTGCGCGCCTTTCGCCCGCCGGCGCAAGGCGAACGGACCGGCCATCCGGCCGCTGTCGCCGGCACGCAGACGCAGAGCGCCTACGCGGTGGGGCAGCCGCTGCCGGCCACGGCAACGCCCGCCCGCTCGCCGGACGCCGCCTTCCGGGAGATCGGCTGGCAGGCCCTGCTGCCCAGGGGCTGGGATCCGATGGCGCCCTTCAAGGGACTCAGGCTCGCGCAGATGGCGGACGGCGACCCGCGCGCGCAGGTCGCCCTGTACAAGGCGCGGCAATACTGGAAGAACGCGCCGGTCGAGCACAGCCTGGACGGCGCCGCGGTGCGGCTGCCCGGCTTCGTGGTGTCGCTCGGCGCGGAAGGCGAGGCCATGCGCGAATTCCTGCTGGTGCCGTATTTCGGCGCCTGCATCCACGTGCCGCCGCCGCCCGCCAACCAGGTCATCCACGTGCGCACCGAGCGGCCTCCGCCGGGCCTGCGCACCATGGACACCGTCTGGATCAGCGGCGTCATGCGCGTGGAGCGGGCGGAAACCATGATGGGAGAGGCCGGTTATGCCATGCCTGCCGCGCGCGTCGAACCCTATCTGGCGCCCGGCGGCGGACCGCCGCCGGGGAACTGAGGCGGGGCGGGCGGCGCGGCAGCCGCTGTTTCCCTATTTCCCCTACTTCCCCTACTTCCCCTACTTCCCCTACTTCCCCTACTTCCCGGCCGCGAAACAGCCCGCGTCCACCTGGTAGTTCGCCGCGCTCTGCACGGCCTGCTCGACGAACGGCAGCGTCATCGGATTGCCGATCTCCTTGTGGAAGGCCACCCAGAGCTCCAGCGACGGCGCGTCGCGGTTGGCGAGCCGGCGGTAGACCACGCCCCTGAGCGGCTGCGCGGCGGCCGAGGCCGGCACCAGCCCCACGGCGAGGCCGGCGGCCACCAGCGACATCATCGCGTGGTGCCGCGCGCCGTCGTGCATGCGCGCCGGCACCACGTTGTGCTCGGCCAGCCAGGTCATCATCAGGTCATGCGCGTACTGGCCGAAGCGCCGCTCCAGCGTGGCCAGGCTTTCGCCATGCAGGTCGCGCGCATGCACCTTGGCGCGCGTGGCGAGCGGATGGCGCTCGGGCAGCGCGAGCACGTACGGCTCGGACATCAGGCGGCGTGCCTGCAGGCGCGGATCGGTCACGGGAGGGCGCAGGATCGCCACGTCCAGTTCATTGCGCAGCAGCGACTGGATCATGGCGTCGGAGCTGGTTTCGCGCAGCGAGTAGAGCACGCCGGGCAGGCGCGCCGAGAACTGCCGCAGCATGTCCGGCACGAGCTCGACGGCGGAGATCGCGGTCAGGCCGATGCTCAGGTGGCCGACGTCCTCGCCGCGTCCGGCCTGTCCCACCATCTGGCGCGCGCGGTGCTCGATGTCGAACAGTTTCTCCGCCTCGGCGCGCAGCACCTGGCCGGCCGGCGTCAGCCGCACGCTGCGCTTGGTGCGCTCGAACAGCTGGGCGCCCACCTGGGCTTCGAGCTGCTTGATCTGCAGGCTCAGCGGCGGCTGGGTCATGTTCAGCCGGCGGGCGGCCCGCGTGAAGTTGAGTTCGTCGGCCAGGACCAGGAACGAGGTCAGCACGCGCAGTTCGAGCGGGTTATACATATACAGGTCCTGTATAAATTCCATACAAAAGTAGTATTGGCAATATAACTCGCCAGAAACCAGAATGTCTTCACCCGGCCGCCGATGCGCCGCGGACCACTTCGAATCCGTGAGACAAATGACCATCCAGCACCCGATCGACAACCGCCTGCCGGCGCTGCTGCGCAGCGGCGAACCGCTGCGCGGCATCTTCACCGCGCTGCCCAGCCCCGCCATCGTGGAAATGTGCGCCTATGCGGGCTTCACCTTCGTCATCGTGGACAACGAGCATGGCGCGGCCGATTTCGAAACCACCGAGCACATGCTGCGCGCGGCGCGCGCCAGCGGCATCGTGCCCGTGGTGCGCTGCTTCCCGGAAGACATCGCGCGCGTGCTGGACATGGGCGCCAGCGGCATCCAGGTGCCGATGACCGAGACGGCCGCCGACGCGCGCGAGCTGGTGCAGCGGGTGCGCTATCCGGGCGCCGGGCGGCGCGGCAGCGCGTTCAGCGGCCGCGCGGCGGGCTATGGCGCGTTTCCGGGCGCCGCCCATACCGCGCGCAGCAACGAGGGCGTGGCGCTGATCGCGATGATCGAGACGCCGCAGGGCGTGGCCAACGCGGCCGAGATCGCCGCGGTGGAGGGCATCGACGCGGTGTTCGTCGGCCCCAACGACCTGGCCCACGCGATGGGCCACGGCAACGACTGGAACGCGCCCGCCGTGGCCGAGGCGATCGAGCGCGCGCTGCGCGCGGTGCGCGATGCCGGCAAGTGCGCCGGCATCATCGCGCTGACCCCGGAAGACGAGCGGCGCTATGGCGAATGCGGCGCGCGCTACTTCGCCACGGTGGCCACCAGCCTGATCACGCAGGCGTTCCGGCAGGCGGCGCAGGCCGGCCGCGACACGCCGCCCGCTGCGCTGCGCTACTAGCCTGCTAGCGCGCGGATTGCCGCGGACCGGGCCCGTTCCCGGCCCGGCCCCGGCCCAGACCCGACACATTCCACCAGGCCGCGCGCGGCGGCCGGGCGGCGCTCGTCCCGGCGCCGCGCGCCGCCCGCATCGGACCGCTGACGAAAATGACGACATACCGAAGGAGACTGGCATGGCCCAATTCTTGAAAACCTCGAAGCCGCAGGAAGTGAAGGCGGAAATCCAGGCCCAGGTGCGCGACACCGTGGCCGGCATCCTGGCGCAGATCGCCAGCCGCGGCGATGCCGCCGTGCGGGAATACTCGGCGCGCTTCGACAAATGGGAGCCGCAGGACTTCCGCCTGACGCAGGCGCAGATCGAAGCGTGCGTGGCCTCGCTGCCGCCCGGGGTGCTGGCCGATATCCGCTTCGCCCAGGAGCAGATCCGCCGCTTCGCGCAGATCCAGAAGGAGTCGATGCGCGACGTGGAAGTGGAGACGCTTCCCGGCGTGGTGCTGGGCCACAAGCACCTGCCGGTCAACAGCGTGGGCTGCTATATCCCCGGCGGCAAGTATCCGCTGGTGGCGTCGGCGCACATGAGCGTGCTGACGGCCAAGGTGGCCGGCGTGCAGCGCGTGATCGCCGCCGCGCCGCCGTTCGACGGCCAGCCGTCGCCCGCCATCGTCGCCGCCATGCATCTGGCCGGCGCCGACGAGATCTACTGCATGGGCGGCGTGCAGGCCATCGCCGCGATGGCGCTGGGCACCGAGCATATCGCGCCGGTGGACATGATCGTTGGCCCCGGCAATGCCTACGTGGCCGAAGCCAAGCGGCAGCTGTTCGGCCGGGTCGGCATCGACCTGCTGGCCGGCCCCACCGAGACGCTGATCATCGCCGACCACACCTGCGATGCCGAGCTGGCCGTGGCCGACCTGCTGGGCCAGGCCGAGCACGGCCCCAACTCGCCGGCCATCCTGCTGACGAATTCGCGCGCGCTGGCCGAGGCCGTGCCCGCCGAGATCGAGCGGCAGCTCGCCATCCTGCCGACCGCGCCCGTCGCCCGCGTGGCCTGGGAGGAGTATGGCGAGATCATCCTGTGCGATTCGTACGAGGAAATGGCGGCCGAGGCCGACCGCATCGCCTCGGAACACGTGCAGGTCATGACGCGCGATCCGGACTACTTCCTGCGGAACATGACCAACTACGGCGCGCTGTTCCTCGGCGCGCGCACCAATGTGTCGTACGGCGACAAGGTCATCGGCACCAACCACACGCTGCCCACCACCAGGGCGGCCCGCTACACGGGCGGCCTGTGGGTCGGCAAGTTCATCAAGACGTGCACGTACCAGCGCGTGACCACCGACCAGGCATCGGCCATGATCGGGGAATACTGCTCGCGGCTGTGCGCGCTGGAAGGGTTTGCCGGCCACAAGGAGCAGGCCGACATCCGCGTGCGCCGCTACGGCGGCGCGCGCGAGGCCGCATGAGCGCGGCCATGCGTGGACTGCTCGATTTCGGCGGCAAGGTGGCGCTGGTGACCGGCGCCACCGGCGGGCTCGGCTCGGCGATCTGCCATGCCTTCGCCGCGGCCGGCGCGCGCGTGGTGGCCGGCTATCACCGCTCCGGCGGGGCCGCGCAGGCGCTGGCCGGCGACTTGCCCGGCGCTGCCGGAGCGCGCCATCTCGCCGTGCCGCTGCCGGTCACGGACAGCGGCGCGCTGGCGCGGGGCGCGGCGCTGGTGGCCGAAGCCTGCGGCCATGTCGACGTGCTGG
Organism: Cupriavidus sp. 30B13; assembly: GCF_049059565.2. Classification (NCBI taxonomy): domain Bacteria; kingdom Pseudomonadati; phylum Pseudomonadota; class Betaproteobacteria; order Burkholderiales; family Burkholderiaceae; genus Cupriavidus; species Cupriavidus sp. 30B13. Next base: position 1,696,160 of record NZ_CP188223.1, read on the forward strand.
TCAATTGCGCCGGCACCACCCGCTTCGTGCCGCACGACGACCTGGACGGGCTCGACGATGCGCTGATCGACGCGGTGCTGGCCACCAACGTGCGCGGCCCGATCGCCATGGTGCGCGCGTTTCGCGGGCTGCTGGAGGCGTCCCCGGACGCGGTCGTCGTCAATATCTCGTCGGTGGCGGCGCGCACGGCGATGGGCAGCAACATCGCCTATTGCGCGTCGAAGGCGGCGCTGGACAACCTGACCGCGTCGCTGGCGCGGGCGCTGGCGCCCCGCATCCGCGTGGTGTCGGTGTCGCCGGGCCTGGTCGATACCGATTTCGTGCAATCGATGGACCCCGGCTGGCGCGACATGCAGGCCAGCCTGACGCCGCTCGGGCGCCTGGCGCGGCCGGCGGAGATCGCCGCCGCCGTGCTGGCGGTGGCCGGGGCCATGCCGTTTACCACCGGCGTGGCGATTCCGGTCGACGGCGGGCGGCCGCTGCGCTAGCCGCGAAGCGCGGCCCCTTTCACCTGCAAGACCATATACAACTACACAAAAGACGACTGGAGACACATCATGCATCCACTGTTTCGCAGCGCCCTGCGTGCCGGCCTGGTGCTGGCCGGGCTGTCGCTGGCCATGTCCGCGTGGGCCCAGGCCTGGCCGAGCCGGCCGATCCGGTACGTGGTGCCGTTCTCGCCGGGCGGGGTGTCGGACGCCACCGCGCGCATCGTCGCGGAGGGCCTGTCGCAGCGGCTGGGGCAGCCCGTGGTCATCGAGAACAAGCCTGGCGTGTCCGGGATTCTCGGCACGCAGTCGGTGGCGCGCGCCGACCCGGACGGCTACACCATCATGGGCGGCACCATCACCACGCACGCGGTCAATCCCTTCTTCTACAAGAAGCTCGGCTATGACCCGGTCAAGGACTTCGTGGCGGTCAACCTGGTGGGCACCGTCAGCAACGTGCTGGTGGTCGCCAACGACAGCAAGTTCCACTCGGTGGAGCAGATCGTCGCCGCGCTCAAGGCCAGGCCGGGCGGGCTGACGTTCGGCACCGCGGGGCCGGGCAGCTCGCAGCAGTTGTCGGGCCAGCTGTTCCAGAGCGTCACCGGCACGCAATTGCAGCAGATCTCGTACAAGGGCGGGGCGTCCGCGATGACCGACCTGATCGGCGGGCAGATCGACCTCGTGTTCGAGACCGTGGCGGCGGCCAGGCCCATGCTCGACGGCAAGCGCGTGCGCGCCCTCGGCGTGACGTCCACCCATGCGCTGCCGAGCCTGCCCGGCGTGCCGCCGCTGGCCGACCAGGGCCTCAAGGGATTCGAGATGCAGTCGTGGCAAGGCATCTTCGCTCCGGCGGGCACGCCCAAGGCGATCGTCGACCGGCTTGGCAACGAGATTGCCGCGGTGGTGGCCAACCCCGCCGTGCAGCAGCGGCTGCGCACGCTGGGCGTGGAGCCGGAAGGCAAGACCGCGGCCGCCTTTGCCGCGTTCCAGCGCTCGGAAGTGGCCAAGTGGGGCAAGATCATCCAGGCCGCGGGGGTGGTGCCCGAGTGAGCGCGCGGCGCAGGCCGCCGGTTAGCGGTAGAGCCGGGGCCGGCGCCGCGAGAGTCCTTCGCCAAGGCGGCGGCGGTCAGCCTGCCCGGATCGCGCGTATCGCCGCCGGCGCGCCGTGCAGGAACATGTCGACCTGCCGGCGGATCACCGCGTCGAGGTTGGCCGGCACCTTCAGGCCGTACACCCACTTGCGCACGCCGACATAGAAGATGGCCGCATGCAGGCTCCAGATCATCTCGATCTCGGCCTCGGTTTCCGCCGCATTGCGCGGAGCGGCGATGCCGAAGGCCTCGCGGACCTCGGCCAGCACGGGCAGGAACACCTTGCTGCGCAGCTTGCTGAGGTATTTGTTGTTGATGCCCTCATGGGTCAGGCCGGCAAAGATGAACAGCCGGATCCACTCCTCGCGCAGGATCACCGAGGAATAATCGAGGTAGAAGGCCTGGAGCCGCTCGGCAAGCGGCTTCGAGCGGTCGCTGATCTGGCGGTCCCAGTCGGGGCGCCACTGGAACACCTCGTTGTAGACCCGGTCGATCAGCGCTTCCTTGCTCTCGAAATAGCGATAGAGCAGCGGCTGGGTGACGCCGATCTGGCGGGCCAGCTCGCGCGTGCTGCCGCCGAAGCCGTTGCGCGTGAAGTGTTCGATGGCCTTCTCGACGATCTGCTGTTCCCGCTCCTCGGGCAGCAACCGCCGGGTGCCCTTGCTGGCGGTCTCGTCCGGCGTGGTGGTGGCGCGTGGCTCCATGGCTGTCTCTCTCGGCTCTCGGTTTTCGGATGATGCCCGGATTCTACCAATCGCCCGATAAACGAGACGGCAGGTGGCATGCGGGCATCGCGGCCGGCATGCCACCCGCCTTGCGGCGCGCAGCGCGGGGGCAGGCGCGGGGTCAGGCGCCGGGCCTGGCGGCGATGCCGAGTTCGCAGTCCACGCGCTGGTTCTGGTAGGCATCGCGCTCCCAGGCGCCGCGCGCGGAGCGGTCGGTCACCGAGAACACATAGATGCCGGCAAACGCCGCCAGCATCGAGAACAGCGCCGGATACTCGTACGGATAGATGGCCGAGCCGTGGTCCAGCACCTGCACCCACACCGTCGGGCTCAGGATGGTGAGGACCACGGCCGTGACCAGCCCCAGCGCGCCGCCGGCCACGGCGCCGCGCGTGGTCAGGCCGCGCCAGTAGACCGAGAGCAGCAGCACCGGGAAGTTGGAGCTGGCGGCGATCGAGAACGTCAGGCTGACGATGAAGGCGATGGTCTGCTTCTCGAACAGGATGGCGAGCAGGATCGACAGCACGCCCAGCACCAGCGTGGTGAGGCGCGAGACGCGCATCTCTTCCTGGTCGGATGCCTTGCCCTGGCGCAGCACCGTGGCATAGAGGTCATGCGAGATGGCGGAGGAGCCCGCCAGCGTCAGCCCGGCAACCACGGCGAGGATGGTCGAGAACGCCACCGCGCAGATGAAGCCCAGGAACACGTTGCCGCCCACCGCGTGCGCCAGGTGCACGGCCACCATGTTGACGCCGCCGGTCACGGCGCCGGCGCCGTCGTGGTACAGCGGAGCCGGGGCGACCAGCGCGATGGTGCCGAAGCCGATCACGATGATCAGGGCATAGCCGATGCCGACGATGCCGGTGGCATAGAGCACGCTCTTGCGCGCGGCCTTGACGTCGCCGACCGTGAAGAAGCGCATCAGGATGTGCGGCAGGCCGGCCGTGCCGAAGATCAGCGCCAGCCCGAGCGAGACCGCCGACACCGGGTCCGAGACCAGGCCGCCGGGGCGCATGATGGCATCGTGCCTGCCGTGCGCCGCGATGGCGTGCTCGAACAGGCTGTTCAGGCTGAAGCCGAAGCGGCTCATGACCATGAAGGCCATGAACGCGCAGCCGGCCAGCAGCATGGCCGCCTTGATGATCTGGATCCACGTGGTGGCCAGCATGCCGCCGAAGAACACGTACACCACCATCAGGACACCGACCAGCACCACGGCCGAGAGGTAGTTGAAGCCGAACAGCAGCTCCACGAGCTTGCCCGCGCCCACCATCTGCGACACCAGGTACAGCAGCACGATCACCATCGAGCTCGAGGCCGAGAAGGCCCGGATCGGACGCTGCCTGAGACGATAGGAGAGCACGTCGGCCAGCGTGTAGCGCCCCAGGTTGCGCAGCGGCTCGGCGATCAGGAACAGGATGATGGGCCAGCTGGCCAGGAACCCGATCGAATAGATCAGGCCGTCGTAGCCGCTGGTGAAGACCAGCGCGGAGATGCCGAGCAGCGAAGCGGCGGACATGTAGTCGCCGGCAATCGCCCAGCCGTTCTGCATGGCGGTGATCTTTCCGCCGGCGGCGTAGTGGTCGGCCACGCTGTGGTTGCGCCTGGCAGCCCAGCGCGTGACGGCGAGCGTGGCGGCGACGAACACCACGAACATGGCGATGGCGATCCCGCTCATGCCCTGGCCCGCCGGCGGCGTGGCCGCCAGGGCCGGGCTGGCGGCCGCGAGCCCGGCGAGCAGGACGAGAGAGGCGGGCGCGGCGGCCGCGGTCAGCGTGCGGTTCATGGCTGCGCTCCCTTGCGGATGTCCGCGATCATCGCGTCGTAGACGGTGTTGGTGCGATACACGTAGATGGCCACCAGCGCGAACGTGAACGCGAACATGCCGAAGCCGACGGGAATGCCGACGCTCATCGGCTGGCCCGGCACCAGTTGCCGGGCCAGCAGGCCGGGGCGGAAGGCCAGCGTGAGGATGAAGCCGAAATAGACCAGCAGCATGGCCGCGGTCAGCGCCCACGAGAAGCGGCGGCGCGCGCGGTGCAGGCGCTCGAAGGCGGGCTGGCCCAGCATGGGGTGCAATACCACCGGGGCATCGGTCGCGGCGGGGCCGGGATGCACTGGACAGGGGGCGGCTTGTGGCATGGGTTTGTCTCCGAATGGGTTCGGTCCGGTGGGATCCGGATGTTGTCGGGGGTGGTTCAGAACTGCCGCGATACCGCGGTCTCCCGCATGACCGCTTCCGGCGTGCGGTAGCGCTCCGCCATTTCGCGGTCCTGCTCGCTCTTGAGCTGCGCCTGCATATAGGCGCCGAGATGGCGCGCGTGTTCGACGATGGCTTGCCCGACCTGTACGCGTTCGGCGCTGTACGCCTGCAGCGCCGCCTCGGCGGACCCGTGCGCGGCCAGGGCGCGGGCCAGCGCCATCGCGTCGCCTGCCGCCTTGGTGACGCCCATGCCGCAGTGCGGGCGCGCCACGAAGGCGGCATCGCCGAGCAGCGCGATCCGGCCGAAGGCCATGCGCGGCACGGTCAGGTCGTAGATCGGCTGGAACAGCGGTTGGGCGGTGCGGGCCACGACCTCGGCGAACTGCGGCGCCAGCAGCCCGGCCGCCGCGCTTTCCATGTCGGCGAGCACGTCCGGGCGGATCAGGCCCGGCGGGATGCCGGCGGGCCAGCACTTGCCGCTGGCGTCGGTCAGCAGGCCGGCCAGTTCGTCCTCGCGCGTGGCGCGATACCAGACGAAGTTGTAGCGGCGCCGGCCCGGCGCGATGCTGTTGCCCTCGCCCGCGACCGGATAGCCGAGGATCTGCTCGCGGGGCGGCAGGCAAAAGGCAAACTTGCCGAAGATCGCCGCGTGCGTGGCCGGCGACAGGCGGGCCTCGTCGACCAGCCCGCGCCAGGCGATATAGCCCGCGTATTCGAGCTGCGCCGAGGGCAGCAACCGTTCGCGCATGCCCGAGCGGAACCCGTCGGCGGCGATGACGATGTCGGCGCGGTGCACCGATCCGTCCTGCAGCGTGACGGCGGCGTGGTCCGCGTGCGATTCGGCCGCGGTCACGTTGGCGCCGGTGCGGTAGGCGCCCGGGAACGCATGGCTCAATACGTCGTACATCTTGCCCCAGGCGGTCAAGGTCTGGGGCAGCTCGCGCGCCGATACCGTGGCGCCATCGCGCGAGAGCGTCATGCGGGTGTCGACGCGCACGCCGATGCTGTCGTCGGGCGCCACGCCGGCCGCCGCCAGCGCCTGGAACAGCTCGGGGTGGGTGACGATGCCGGCGCCACGGCCGGTCAGTGCCGCGGGCGTGCGCTCGAAGATCTCGACCGCCCAGCCATGGCGCGAGAGAAGGTTGGCGGCGAACAGTCCCCCGATCGAGCCGCCGACGACGATGGCGCGGGGTTGCGCGTGCGGTACGGGATTCATGCCGGTGCTCCCGTCTTTGCCCGCGCCTGCCCGGGCAGTTCGAGGCCGGCCACCTCCTCGGCGGGGTAGTTGAGCTCGATCGTCACGCCCGATGGGTCCTCGAGGAAGACCTGGTGCAGGCCGAGGCCCGGTACCGTGCGGTCGCGCCACGCGATGCCCTCCGCGTGCAGCGTCTGCCACATCTGCGCCACGCCGGTGGCCAGGAAGGCGATATGGTCGAGCGTGCCGGTGCCCGGCGCGGGCATGGACTTGTCGCCAAGATAGGCGGACAGGCCGGATGGATTGTCCGGGTCGACGCCGATGATGTGCACCGTGCCGAAGCTGCTTTCGTCGCCGCCCAGGTAGAGCCACGCGCCGGGAAATTCGAACGGCGGGCGATAGCCGCGCCGGAACCCGAGAACGCGTTCGTAGAATGCGCACGACCGCTCCAGGTCGGTCGTGCGGATGGAAAAATGTGCGAGCCTGCCGAGTGCCATCGCTGCCTCCTTTAAATTATCAATCGATCAGTGATCGGTTGATAAATGATAGGGAGAAAGCGTTGCCGGGCCAAGAGTGGGGAAGCTAAGGATTTACCCTTACGCGGAGCGGTTGCGTGCGTTCGGACGTGACGCAGCGCCGGTGGCGGTGGCGGCGCCCGTGGCGTGGCGAAGACGACCGGCGGCTACCTTGGTTCTGCCTGAAGATATCCGCCGCGCAGGGAAGGAGGAAGGGAAGGGGAAGGGCTAAGCGAAGGGCGGTCCTGGCTATCACCAGTCCAGGTACCGCGTCCCCCGGCAAACCGGAACAGCGTGATCTCGTGCCCGGCTCCGGGCCGGGGAAATCCGTCCATGCCCGGACTGTGTCCGGCGCGGCCTTGTCCCGCGCGGATTCCACGATGGCGACAGCCACGGCGGGGCGTGGCGGGAGGGGCGCCGGCCGGAAGCCCGATGCCGGCAGCTGAGGACTTCGGCGCGGATAAGGTCGTGGCCGGACCCGTTGGTCTTGTCCATGATCACCGCACCGACCATACCGCCATCGCGGTTGCCATCGCGCAGTTGAGCGCGCCGAGGGCAAGCCATGAGGCGGCGAGCAGGGCGCCGCGCCGGCGCGGCGCGACTCCACGGACAAAGGCGAGGCTGCGGACGAATGGGGTCATGATCTGCTCCGGCTATCGGGAATCTGCGAATGAAGACGGGAAGACAGGCGGAGGCCGATGGCGGGCTCCGCCGCCCCGGACTCAGGCCGTGGCTTCGCCGGGCGTGGCCGACACGCCGGTCTGGTCGCGGCCGGCGACCATCACGCCGCTGAACGGCTGCACGTTCTGTTCGAGGCGGGCGCCGTCGAAGAACGGGTTGCGCTTGTCGTTGACGCGCGCGCCATCCAGGTACGGGCTGCGCTTGTCATCGACGCGCGCGCCGTCCAGGTAGGGGCTGCGCTTGCTGTCGACGCTGGCGAGCATCACGCCGCCGGACGGCAGCAGGCTCTTTTCCAGGCTGGCGCCGTCGAGGTAAGGGCTGCGCTTGTCGTCGATGCGCGCGCCGTCGAGGAACGGGCTGCGCTTGCTGTCGACCTTGGCAACGTGGCGGACCGCGGGGGCCTGCTTGGCGGGCACGATGTTGTTGTAGTCGTAGCGGTCGGCGCTGAACGGGCTGGTGCGCGGGTCCATGGCGTTGGCGTACGAAGCGGCGAAGACGCTGGCGCCGACGAGGCCGACGGCGGCGAGGATGCGTTGGGTGCGGGTGGTCATGATATTTCTCCTGGCGATGCGATGAGGTGGGCCGGTCAAGATGGGGTCCGGCGCAATCCGGGAGAGCGGGGCCTGCGTCGCCGTGTTCGGGCGGTTCGCAGTGCTGCTGTCCTTGGCATCAAGCTTAGGAGGGCGGCCGCGCAAGCACATTGGTGCATGCGGTTGCCGGACTAGCGCATAGGTTGCGGGACCCTATCCCAAGGTATGAGTGCTGCCTCGGGACGGGTCGGAAGCGCGGGCTTGCGGTGCGGGAACGTGCACTGCGCCGGGAGCGCAGGGCCGCAAGGTGCGCAGCGCGGCGGCCCGCTAGGCGTTGCTCATGCTGCGATCGGTCAGCTCGCGCTCCGTCGTCGCGACGGCCACGGCGTTGCCCTGGCCGTCCGAGAGAATCGACAGGGTGATCCAGATATCGATCAGCCGGCCGTTTTTCGCGACCCGCCGGGCCTCGTAGGCATGCTGCGCTTCATGGCGGGCGGCGTAGCGGATGAAGTCGAGATGATCCTGCCTGGCGCCGGGCGCCAGCATCTCGGAGACCGTCATGCCCAGCGCCTCGGATTCGCTATAGCCATACAACCGGGTCGCGGCCCTGTTCCATGCGGTCAGGCGGCCGTTCAGATCGAACACCGTCATGGCGTCATTGGAGTCCTGGACCACAGCGGCAAGGCGGCGTGACCGTTCGTCGGACGCCTTGACATGGGTGATGTCGGTCCAGGTCACCACCGCGCCCGCGGGCGGCGCGCCGGGCACGGCGATGTACGGCGTGATGCGCCGGACGTACCACTGTCCGGTCACCGTTTCGATTTCCTTGCCGGCCTCGCCGGCCTGGGCCGACAGCACCTGGCGAACGTCGTCGAGCAAGGCATCGCCGAGGGGATTGCCCAGGACGTTCGCGATCGGGCGGCCGATATCGGCCTGCGCCAGGCCGAAAATCCGGGCGGCACTCGGGGTAAAGCGTCTGATCGCCCCGAGCGGGTCGAGCAGCAGCGTCGCGATTTCGGTGCTGGCAAGCAGGTTGGTCACGTCTTCGCTGAGCACTTCGAGCTGGTGGACCTTCTGTTCCAGCTGGGAATTGACCACATTCAGCTGCTCGTTGAGCGCCTGAAGTTCTTCTTTCGACGTTTCGAGCTCTTCGTTGGCCGAGCGCAGTTCCTCGTTGATCGAAAGGATCTCTTCGTTCGACACCCGGAGTTCGCTGTTGCTTTCTTCCAGTTCCTCGATCGTGCTGCCAAGCTCCACCTGGGTCATGCGGAGCTCGCTCTCCAGGTGCCAGAGGTCGGAATCCACGCCGGACGGCACCGGCGACAGCGGCCGGTCGGCCATCGGCAAGCGGGCGAAGACGACCAGCCAGACCTTGTCCGCGCTGGTGGTGTCGAATGGCCGCGTCACCGCGATTTTCACCGCCGGCGCGCCACCGTCGGAGACGATTTCGCTGACCGGCGAGCCCGCCTGGTCCTGGGTCGCGCGGCGCAACACGATGCGCAGCTTGAGCCGCAAGCCTTCGCGCACCATGTCGAGAACGTTGCCGGTCGGCTCGCCGGCGGGCTGCCTCAGGTATTCGTCGGCCGCGCCGCTCACATAGAGCACCTGGTGAGCGGAGTTGATCAGCACCGCGGCCCCGTGGTTTTCCTCGAGCAAGGTAGCGTTGACCAGTTCCGCATAACCCTTGTTGCGCATTCCGACGCGGCTCGCCGGCGGGAATGCCTCGCGGCGCACCGGGCCCGTGGAGAACCGGTAGCCGGCAACGGCCGGCGCCGCCGCCGGACTGCGCTGGTAGATGCGCCAGGTCCTCGACACCTCCTGGAACTGGCTGGAATCGGGGTCGGTGCTTTCCGAGCGCCCCAGGAACAGGTAGCGCTTGGGGTTGAGCGCGAAGTGAAATACCTCGAACACCCGCTGCTGCGCTTCCGGCTCGAGGTATATCAGCAGGTTGCGGCAACTGATCAGGTCGACGCGGGAAAACGGCGGATCGGCAATCAGGTTCTGGGGCGTGAACAGAATCGTTTCACGCGTGGCCTGCTCGATCTGATACCCTTCGTCGTGCGCATGGAAAAAGCGCGCCAGCCTTTGTCCGCCGACCGGCAAGGCCACGCTGGGCGAATAGACGCCAAGGCGCGCCCGCGCGAGCGCCGCGCGGTTGACGTCGGATGCCAGGATCATGAAGGTCCGGGCGACTCCGCGCTTCTCGATCTCCTCGGTGAGCAGCATGGCCATCGAATAGGCCTCCTCTCCGGTGGCGCACCCCGGCACCCACACGCGCAGCGGATGATCGCCCGGCGGCTCGTCGAGAAGACGGCCCAGGACCTCTTCTGACAGGGCTTTCCACGCTTCGGGGTCGCGAAAGAACTCCGTCACGCCAATCATCATGTCCAGGCTCAAGGCCTGGGCTTCCCCGGGCTTCGTCCTCAGGATGCCGCAATAGGCGTCCAGGCTGTCGACCTTGTTGACCGCCATGCGGCGGGCGATGCGGCGCTCGAGCGTGCCGCGCTTGTAGCCCCGGAAATCGGAGCCGGCCGCGGCCAGCGCGGCGAGTACCGGTTCCAGGTCGGCCGGCGCGCCGGCGCCCGCGCCGGCCGGCGAGACGCCGCCGCCCGAGCGCGCGATGTAGTCGAACAATACCGCCGGCATCTGCTCGACCGGCAGCACGTAGTCGACCAGCCCGGTCGAGATCGCCTGCAGCGGCATCGTGCCGTGTTCGGCGGTCACGGGTGTCTGCGCCATGACCATGCCGCCTTCGGCCTTGATGGCTCTCAGGCCCGCCGAGCCATCCGCGTTCGCGCCGGTCAGCACGATGCCGATGGCGCGCTCGTGCTGGTCGGCGGCCAGCGAGGCGAAGAACTCGTCGATCGGCATGGGAATGGTCGGCCGCTCGACGGCCGGCCGCAGCCTGAAGATGCCTTGCTCGATGACCACCGATACTCTCGGCGGGATGACGTAGACGTGCCCGGCGCGCAGCATGGCGCCGTCCTGGATGGCCGAGACGGCGAAAGACGTTTCCCTGGCCAGCAGCTCCGGAAGATGGCTTTCGGCGCCGGGGGCCAGGTGCACCACGATCGCAAACGAAAGATCGTGGGGAATCGTGGCGGCCGCCCTGAAAAAGAGGCTCAACGCATGAAGCGCGCCGGCCGACGCGCCGATTGCGACGATGCGGGGTGCAGTGGCAAGCTCCGCCGTCGGCGAAGCATTATTGGAATCATTCATGACACACTGCCTGAAACGGCTGGAGGACCAGTGTATCGCGTTGCATACCGTGACAGAGGGAATAATCTTGCCGCCGGCTCCCGGCCGGCCCGGTCCCGCAGCCATCCGGCGCGCGCCGAGGGCAGGCCCGGGGTGAAGCAGGCATGCCGGCGTTTCCTCGATGCGCCACGTGGCTTGCCGCGGCCGCTTCGCGCCATCGGCCATGAACGCGACCGGGCCGGGAAAGCGGCACGGTTTGCCAAACTCTCTGCGCGGAAACAGCAATGCTGAATGAAGACCACAGGAACGGAAATCACCTGCTCGCGGTATTGCCCGAGGCGGAGTGGGCCCGCATCGCGCCGCACATGGTGCCGGTGGACCTGTCGCTGGGTCAGGTCCTCTACGAGTCCGGCGGCCGCATGAACCATGTGTATTTCCCCGCAACCGCGATCGTCTCGCTGCTCTACGTGATGGAGGACGGCGCGTGCGCCGAGATCGCGATCGTGGGCAACGACGGAATGGTCGGCATCGCGCTCTTCATGGGCGGCGAAACCACGCCGAACCGGGCGGTCGTGCAAAGCGCCGGCCGCGCTTACCGGCTGGATGCGCGCATCCTGAAAGAGGAATTCCATCGCGTCGGCCCCCTGCAGCACCTGCTGCTGCGCTACACCCAGGCACTGATCACGCAGATGACCCAGACCGCCGTGTGCAACCGGCATCATTCGATCGACCAGCAATTGTGCCGCTGGCTGCTGCTCAGCCTCGACCGCCTGCCGACGAACGAGCTGAACATGACGCAGGAACTGATCGCCAACATGCTCGGAGTCCGCCGGGCCGGTGTGACCGTGGCCGCCATGAAGCTGCAGGACGCGGGGCTGATCCGCTACAGCCACGGCCATATCGTGATGCTGAATCGGCGCGGGCTGGAGCAGCGCGTATGCGAGTGCTATGACGTGGTCCGGCGTGAAACCGCCCGGCTGCTGCCGGGCCGGAAGGCGACATGACCGGTGCCTGTCTCCATGGCGCGGGCGTCCTACCTCAACCCGACATAGCCAAGGACGAACAGGACGATGACCACGGCTCCGACGAGCCAGATGATGTTGTTCATGACGTGCTCCTCAAGTTGGATACTGCCACTTCCGACCGGCCCGCGGACCCGGGGGCACGGAGACGGAGAGCGGAAGCGCACGGTTCCAACCATGCGCGCGGCGGGGACGGGAGTCGGTACGGTGCCGTACGCCGTACCGGACTCCGGGGAGCGGGATCGGCGGCTTTGCCCTAGAACCGATGCCGCAAGCCGACGCTGACGGATTTCGCGTCGTCGCCGCTGCCCGGATTGACGGCGATGCTGTTGTTGGTCACGCTGCCGCCGGCGCTGTTGTGCACGTACACCGCCCGCACATAGCCGGTGGTCCGCTTGCTCAGGTCGTGATCCCATCCCACCGTCACCGCCAGCGGCCGCTCGCCGCCGCCCAGGATCTGCCGCTTGAGCGCCGCGGCCTTGAAGGTGTCCCGCTGCGTCACCGTCCAGTTGAGGGTCACGCCATAGTGCCGCGCCGACCGCGTATCCGGGCGCTCGCTGCTGGCCGAGCTCAGCAACAGCCCCAGCTCGACCGCCTTGAACCGGTACGACCCGCCCACGAAATGGTTCGAGGTCAGCGTCGGGTCCACCGGCACGCTGGCGCCGGAATACATTCCCTGATAGCTGTAGAACGCATAGGCGTTGCCGGCCTCGTACGCGGCATTCATGCCAAAGTTCAAGCCCGACCGCGCCGATCCCGGCACCTCGCCCGGCGCCACCGCGGCGCCGAAGGAGAACCCGCCCCAGGTGGGCGAGAAGTACTGCACGGCGTTGTCGAAGCGTGCCGCGTAGGCTACGTGTCCGGTTCCCTGCGACGCCGTCGCGCTCAGCAGGTTGAATGGCGATATCGCCCCGTTCAGCAAGAACGGGTCGAGCCGCAGCAGCGCGTAGAACGACGGCGTGTACTGGCGCCCCAGCCGGAATTCCCCCCAGCCGTTCGACAACCCCACATACGCCTGCCGCCCGAACAGCCGGTTGCTGCCGAAGAACTCCATCCCGTTGTCGATATTGAACCCGGACTCGACCAGGAAATTGGCCTTCAGTCCGCCTCCCAGGTCCTCGATTCCCCGGATGCCCCAGCGCGACGCCGCTTGCTGGCCTTCGCGCATGCGCACCACGCTGTCCGATCCCTTGGCGTATTCGATCGAGGCATCCACCACGCCGAACAGCTGCATCGTGCCCGCGGTTGCATCGGCGCAGGCGAGCGCCGTCCCGATTGCCGCGCCCATTGCCATTCCCGCCGCCGTCCACTGTCTAGCTTTCACGCTGCCTGTCTCCCGTTGTCGTTGTCGTTGTCGTCGTCGTTGTTTTCGTCGTTTTGGTCGTCTTCGTGCGCTGCGGTCACTCGGCCTCGAGTCCCGCCACCTTCACCACTTCGCCCCATGCCGCGAGGTCGGTGCCGAGCAGCCTTGCCAGATCGGCCGGGCTCGACGGGTTGGCCGGCTTCAGGTTCATCGCGGCGAAGCGCTCCCGGTCCTGCGGGGATTGCAGGATGCGGTTCACCTCGGCGTTCAGGCGCGCGACGATCGGCGCCGGCAGGCCCCTGGGCCCGAACAGCGCGCCCCAGCTGGCCTGCTGGAAGGACACGCCTTGCTCGGTCATGGTGGGCACCTCCGGCGCGGGCAGCAGCCGCTCCGGGCCGGAGACGGCGATGCCGCGGATGCGGCCGGATTTCAGGTGAGGAATGGCCGATACCGAATCGGTGATGCCGATGGTCACGTGCCCCGCCGCCAGGTCGTTGCTGCACTGGGTGGCGGTCTTGTAGGGAATGTGGCGCAGGTGGATGCCGGTCTTGGCCTTCAGGTACTCCATCGCCAGGTGGCCGCCGGAGCCCACGCCCCAGGAGCAGTAGGCCAGTTCGGTCTTGCTGGCCTTCACATAGGCCAGCAGCTCCTGCAGGCTGCGCACCGGCATGCCGGCGCTGACCGCCAGCAGGTTGCCGCCGGGCGCGCTCGGACGCGCGATCGGCGTGAAGTCCTTGAGCGGGTCGTAGGGCAGCGACCGCGTGGTCCACGGGTTCACCGTCAGCGTGGCCGAGTAGGTGTACAGCAGCGTGTAGCCGTCCGGCGCGGCGCGGGCCACGGTTTCGTTGGCGATGATGCCGTTGGCGCCCGGGCGGTTGTCGATCACCACCGGCTGCCCGAGCGCCGTGGTCAGGCGCTCGGCGACCAGGCGCGCGGTCTGGTCGGTCACGGTGCCGGCGCCCGAGGGCAGCACCATGCGGATCGGGCGGCTGGGGTAGGGGGCTTCGGCGCGCGCGCCGGCGGCGCTCGCCACGGCCAGTGCCGTGGCGAGGACCATGCCGGCCCTGCGGGCGTGGGTGTGCTGGCTGAACATGCTGCTGTCTCCGTTGCGGCGCGTTGGCCGCGCATGCCGGTACGTTGCCGGGCTGTGATGGTCGAGAGTCGACGGGCGATAGTCGAGGGTCGAGGGTCGAGGGTCGATGGGCGGGAATCCATGGCCGGCGCCCGCCGGCGCCATGGGCGCGCCGGCTCAGGCCCGCGCCGGCGCTGCGCGATCGAGCGCCGCCAGGCGCTCGTAGTGCCAGTCGGCATCGCCGAACAGGTTGGCCAGCGCGGCCAGGCGCTTGTAGCAATGGCCGATCTCGGTCTCGTCGGTCATGCCGATCGCGCCGTGCAGCTGCACCACGTCTTCGCCGAGCGCGCGGGCGGCGCCCGACACGAAGGCCTTGGCCTGCGAGACCGCGCGCCGGCGCGCCGGCGCATCGCCATGCAGCGCGGCCGCCGCCGTTTCGGTAATGGCGCGCGCCTGCTCGACGCTCACGTAGAGGTCCACCAGCCGATGGCGGATCACCTGGTTGGCGGCCAGCGCGCGGCCGAACTGTTCGCGCGTGAGCGCGTAGTCGCGGGTCAGCTCGAAGGCGCGCGCCATGGTGCCCACGGCTTCGGCGCAGGCCATCGCGGTGGCGTGGTCGATGGCGGCTTCGACCAGCGGCCAGGCCCCGCCCACCGCGCCGATGCGGGCACTGTCGGGCACTGTGGCGCGGCGCAGGGTCACGCTGGCGGTCTGGCGGCCGTCATAGGTGGGCAGCGCCTCGATGGCGATGCCGCGCGTGCCGGCGGGCACCGCGAACAGCGTCAGGCCGTCGCGCTCGCGGCGCGCGCCGCCGGTGCGCGCCAGCACCAGCAGCACATCGGCGCTGCCGCCGCCCAGGACCAGTGTCTTGCGGCCGTCCAGCGTCCATTGGCCCGCGGCGGCCATATCGTCGTCGCGCCGCTGCGCGCCGGTGCTGACGTCGAAGGCGTCATAGCGCCCCTGCGGCTCCCACGCGGCCAGCGCCAGCATCGTCGTGCCCTGCGCCGCCGCGGCGGCGGTGGCCGCATGCGCCGGATCGCCGCATGCGGCCAGCAGCGGCGCGCACAGCGCGGCATTGGCCAGCCACGGCTCGGCGGGCTGGGCGCGGCCCAGTTCCTCGGCCAGCAGGGCCTGGTCGGCGGTATCGCCGAGGCCGCCGCAGGCTTCGGGCAGGCCCACCGCCAGCCAGCCGAAAGCGGCAAACGCCTGCCAGTGCCGGCGGGAGAAGCCGCCTGGCTCGGCCAGCGCCGCGCGGCGCTGCTCGAAGCCGTAGTCGCGCTCGACATAGCGCCGCACGCTTTCCTGCAGCATGCGGCGGTCGTCCTGGGAATCGCTCATGGGTTCCGTTCCTTTACCGGGATGGTCGGGCTAGAGGCCGAGCACCTGCTTGGCCAGCAGCTCGTGCTGGATCTCGCTGGAGCCGCCGGCGATGGTGTAGCCGCGCGTGACGAAGCGCCGCGCCGAGGCGGCCGCCGCGTAGGCCGATTGCCCGGGCTGCGGCGCCGCCGGCTCGAAGTGCGCGGCGCGGTCGTAGGCCAGCGTGCCGGGCCCCAGCGCGTCGACGGCCAGGTTCTCGATGTCCTGGATCAGCCGGCTGCCGAGCAGCTTGAGCATGCCGGTCTCGGGCCCGAGCTGTTCGCCGGCGCGCGCCCGCTTGCGAAAGCGCAGCACGGTGGCGGCCAGCGCCGCCAGCCGCACTTCCAGCTCGCTGAAACGCCGCGCGAACCACGGCCGCTGCATCAGCGGCTGCCCGTGCTCCTCCAGCTCGGCGGCGATCGCGCGCACCTTGGCCAGCCGGCGCCGGTTCTCGGCCACGCGCGCCAGGTTCAGCCGCTCATGCTCCAGCAGCGACTTGGCGATGGCCCAGCCGGCGTTCTCGTCGCCGACGCGGTTCTCGATGGGCACTTCCACGTCGTCGAAGAACACCTGGTTGAACAGATGCCAGCCGTGGATGCCCACCAGCGGCCGCACGCTGACGCCGGCGCTGCGCATGTCGATCAGCAAGAAGCTGATGCCCTGTTGCGCGCGCGCCTCCGGATCGGTGCGCACCAGGCAGAAGATCCAGTCGGCGTACTGCGCGTACGAGGTCCAGATCTTGCTGCCGTTGACCACGTAGGCCTCGGTGCCGTCCGCGCGGGTCTTGCGCACCGCGCGGGTCTTCAGCGAGGCCAGGTCGGAGCCGGCATTGGGCTCGGAGTAACCCTGGCACCACCAGTGCTCCAGGTTGAGGATGCGCGGCAGGAAGTATTGCTGCTGCGCCGGCGTGCCGTAGCGGATCAGGATCGGCCCGATCATCTCGACGGAGATGCCGCCGGTCTCCGGCGCGTGGGCCAGCACCAGTTCCTCCTGGAACGCGGCGCGGCGTTCGGCGCTCCAGCCCAGGCCCTGCCACTCGCGCGGCCAGTGCGGCGCCAGCCAGCCGCGCCCGGCCAGCCGGCGCTGCCAGTCGAGCATCTCTTCCTTGCTCACTTCCAGGCCGAGGCGCACCTTCTCGCGCACGCCGCCGGGCAGCGCCTGCGCGACGAACGCGCGCACCTCGCGGCGGAAGTCCTGCAGCGAGGCTTCGCTGTCGGCGGTGATGGGATCGGTCATCGGGCGTCTCTCTTCAGTCGTGGATGTCGCGGCAGGCGTCGAGCCAGGACGGCAGCGCCATGCGCGTGCTGGCGGCACGCATGCCACCCTTGATCGCGGCCACCGCGCCGGCCGGAAAACCGGCGATGGCCGCGGCCATGGCGCGCGCGCGGTCGAGTACCTGCGCGTCGCCGGTGACTTCGGTGGCGATGCCCAGCCGCAGCAGCTCGGCCGCCGGCACGCGCTCGCCGAGCAGGCACAGGCGCGCCGCCACCGCCTCGGAATGGCGCAGCGCCAGCCAGGCCAGATTGCGCGGCGCCGCCATGCCGATGCGGATCTCGCCGATCTGCAGGAAGGCGCCGGCGCCGCACACCAGCAGGTCGCCCGCCAGCGCCAGCGCCGCGCCGCCGTTGACCGCATGGCGCTCCAGCGCCACGATCCAGGCCTTGCGGCTTTGCAGCAGGCCCAGGTGCACGCGTTCCCACGCCCTGGCGAAGCCGGCCATGCCGTCCGCTTCGGCCTGCAGCGCCTTCAGGTCGAGGCCGGAGCAGAAGGCGCCGTCGGCGCCCCGCAGCAGCACGGCGTGCGTGGCGGCGTCGGCGTTGACGGTGTCGATGGCGTCGGCCAGCGCGCGCGCCAGGGCGCCGTCGATCGCGTTGCGGCGCGCCGGGCGGTTCAGCACGATCTCGGCCACGCCGGCATGGCGCACCAGCAGGACCGGCGGCGCGGCGCCGATCCCGCTCATGCTGCCTCCCGCGGCGCGCCGCTGGTGTCGTTGGCGTCGTTGGTGTCGCCGGTGCCGAGGCCGATCGCGCCGGCGCGGGCCAGTTCGTCGATCCGGCCGGCGCCGAAGCCCAGCTCGGCCAGCACTTCGGCGGTGTGCTGGCCGAGGCGCGGCACCGCCGGCATGTCGCCGGCCGCCAGGCTCGCGAGGGTGAAGGGCAGCCCCGGCAGCTCAAGCTGGCCGCCGTAGCCGTTGCCCACCGCGCGCAGGATGCCGCCCGCGCGCACGTCGGCGCTGGCGCTGACCTGGTGGTAGTCGCGCACCACGCCGACCACCACCTGGTGGCGCTCGAGCAAGGCGCGCGCCGCGTCGCCGCCGAGGTGGCGCAGCGCGCCGTGCAGGATGGCCAGCAGCGCGGGGCGGTTCTGCACGCGCAGCACGTTGCTGGCAAAGCGTGCGTCGTGCGCCAGCGCGGGCTGGCCGATGGCCGCGCACAGGCGCGCCCAGTGCTCGTCCAGGTAGGCCGACAGCACGATATGCCCGTCGGCCACCGCGATCACGTCGGCGGCGGGCGCGGCCTTGGGCTGGCTGTTGCCGCTGCGCACCGGCAGCGCGCCGGAGCACTGGTACTCCGCCCACAACTGCGCCTGCAACTGCACGCCGACCTGCAGCAGCGAGGTCTCGATGGTTTCGCCGGCACCGGTGCGCAGGCGCCGGAACAGCGCCGCCAGGATGGCGTTGGCCGCCGCCAGCGCGGTGGCGGCGTCGATCAGCGCGAAACCGGCCTTGAGCGGTTGCCCGCCGGCCTCGCCGGTGACCGACATCATGCCGCTTTCGGCCTGCGCGGCGATGTCGAGCCCCGGCCGCGAGCGCGAGGGCCCGCGCGTGCCGAAGCCGCTGATCGAGGCATGGATCAGCGCCGGCCTGGCCGCGCGCAGCGTGGCGGCGTCCAGCCCCAGCGCCTCCATCACGCCGTGGCGGGTGTTGTGCAGCACCACGTCGCTGGCCAGCGCCAGGCGGCGCGCGGCCTCGGCGCCGCCCTCGCTGCGCAGGTCCAGCGCGATGCCGCGCTTGCCCCGGTTATAGGCCAGGAACATCGGGCTCTGCGCGCTGGTGCCGTCGAAGCGCCGCGCGCTGTCGCCGCGCAGCGCCTCCACCTTGACCACGTCGGCGCCCAGGTCGGCCAGCATCATGGCCGCCCCCGGCGCCGCGATGAACTGCCCGAATTCCGCTACCCGAATGCCTGCCAGGGGCTGGTCTTGCCGGCTTGCCATTGGATCCGCTCCTCGTTCCGTGCCGGCGTGGCCGGCGGTTGTGGTGATGCGTACGGATCATGCGGCAGCGCCGCGCATCGCGGCAGATGCCAGGATCGCTGCGGTGGAAACCACCGGTTAGCACCGCGGGTTATCCCGCGGTTGCCCGGAATGCCGCTATCCTGTGCGTCCCCCAAGGTCGTATCCGTCGAGCGTTTCCATGCGTCTGAGCCAACTCCAGGACTTCATCGCCGTGGCCGAGCACGGCAGCATCCGCGCCGGCGCCCGCGCGCGCGAGGTGTCGGCGCCCGCGCTGACCAAGAGCATCCGCCAGCTGGAAGAGGAGCTGCACGTGCCGCTGCTGACGCGCACCACGCGCGGCATCGTGCTGTCGCGGTACGGCGAGGCGTTCCTGGTGCGCGCGCGGCTGATCGCCACCGAGGCGCGCAAGGCCGGCGACGAGATGTCGCAGATGCTGGGCGCGCGCAACGGCGCGGTGCGCGTGGGCGTCACCGGCGGCCCGGCAAGCCTGCTGCTGCCGGAGGTGATCAAGCGCTTCCGGGCCCAGCACCCGGACGTGATGGTCAGCATCGACAGCGGCGTCTACGTGACCCACCTGGCGGACCTGCGCGCCGGCGTGATGGACATGGCGGTGAGCCCGGTGCCGGACCACGGCATCGAGCGCGACCTGCAGTGCGAGCCGCTCTACGACAACGATTCGGTGGTGGTGGCGCATCGCGAGCATCCGCTGCGCCACGCCCGCAGCCTGCGCGAACTGGTGGGGTCCGAGTGGGTGCTGACCGGGCAGGCCATGCAGGGTCCGGGGGCCGCGATCCTGGACGCCTTCCGCGCGCGCGGCCTGCCGCTGCCGCGCGTGGCGGTGCGCTGCAACAGCATCGGCATCATCCAGCCGCTCTTGCAGGACCGCAACCTGCTGTGCCTGCTGCCGCGCCAGCTGGTGCCCGGGCGCCTGGCCGCCAGCGGGCTGGTGATCCTGCCCGTCGAAGACCCGCTGCCCAGCCACACCGTCAGCCTGATCTACCGTGCCGACTCGCCGATGACGCCGGTGGCGGCCCAGTTCGCCACGCAGCTGCGGCGCGAGGTGCATTACCTCGCCAACATGGCCGACAGCCCGCTGCGCCGGCAAGGCTGAGCGGCGTCCTGGCAACGTCCCGCGCGCGCGGGCGGCGAGGGCCCGGCCAGGCGGTGGCCGGCGGCGTCGCCGATGCAGCCGCCTACCGCCGCCTACCGCCGCCCGCCCCGGCCGGCCAGTTCCGCGTGCGCCACGGCGCGTTCCAGCGCCCAGTGCGCGGCCGCCGCGCGGACTTCGTTGCGCTCGCCGCGGAAATGCGCGGTTGCGGTGAACTCGGCGCGGTGCCGGCCCGTGTCGAACAGCCACGCAAAGCACTGCGTGCCGGCGGGCACCCCGTCCTCGGCGCCGCCGTCGGCCACGCCGGTGTTGGCGATGACCAGGCTCGCGCCGCAGATGCGGCGCACGCCGCGGGCCATGGCGAGCGCCACCGGCTCGCTGGTCAGGCCGTGGCGCGCGATCAGCGCGGCCGGCACGCCCAGCACGCGCTGCTTGATCTCGGGGGAATAGGCGACGACGGCGCACAGCAGCAGGTCGCCGCAGCCGGGCACGTCGGCCACGCGCGCGGCGATCAGGCCGGCGGTGCAGGATTCCGCGGTGGCGAGCCGCAGGCCGCGGCGCCGCAGGGCCTGCGCGATTTCCGCGATCGTGGCCATGGTGGCGGGCACGGCTTATTTCGGCCGGGGCCTGCGGAGCGCCGCCCCGGCCGCCCGCGGCTGGCCTTGCCGCCGCGCCGTGACCGCGCGGCCGACCAGCGTGGCCGCCTGTATCACCTCCGTGTGCAGGGCGTCGTCGCCGTCCAGCGCTTCGTGGCTGGTGGCGTAGGGGGCGTAATAGCCGATGTAGCGGTCCAGCGCCGCGAGCTTGCCGGCGGGGATCATGCCGATCCAGTCCAGCCAGTTGGCGAGCGCGTTGCGCACCTCGCCGATGCCGGCCACGTCGCCGTGCACGACCACGCCGTAGACGCGGCCGGCAAGGTGCTGGGGGTAGTCCCAGCCCGACAATTCGAGCGCCTTCGCGCGCGCGGCATCCTTGCCCGCGGTGGCGGTGGGATCGGGGTTGCCGCCGTCGGCGCACACCAGCCGGTCCATCATCAGCTTCAGCGGGCTGGTGGCCTGGTACCAGTGCACCGGCGTGAGGATCAGCACGCCGTGGCAGGCGACCCAGCGCGGGTAGAGCGCATTCATCCAGTCGTTGACCTGCCCCAGCGCGTGGTTGGGATAGCAGCTGCAGGGCCAGTGGCAGAGCGGCATGGCGGTGGAGACGCAGCCCTTGCAGGGATGGATGTGCAGGTCGAAGTCCGACGACAGCAGGCTCAGGTCGAGCAGGTCGACCTCCATGCCGGCCGTCTCGAGCGCGCATTGCGCGAGCGCGGCCAGCCGGTGGGTTTTCGACATTTCGCCGGGGCAGGTGTGGTCGTTGCGCGGCGACGCGTTGACCAGCAGCACGCGCGACGCGCCGCCGGCGTCGCCATGCCGGCGCTGCGCCTCGTCGATGGCCGCGCGCGCGGCGATCCATTCCACCGACAGGTCGTACCCGGGGTCCTGGTAGCCGGGCCCGGCCTTGCGCGTGCGCGGCGCCTTGCGCGCTTCGTCGTAGGCGCGCCAGGTGATCGCCTCCAGCCTGGCGATGGCCGGCTGCTCGGCGTCGAACCAGGGGTCGGCGAAGCGTGCCGCGAAGCGGGCGCGGAACTGTTCGCGCGTCAGGTTCTGCGTGACCTGGCCCTTGCGCGGCTGCGGCACGCGGGGCGGTTCGTTGCCATGGGGAGGACCGTCGGACATGGGCATCTTCCGGTTGCCGGCTGCGGCGGCGACGCAGGCAGTGCTGCAAGTTCCGTTCCGGCGGCCGGCGCGCCTGCCATGGCCGCTGCCGGCGCGGCCGTTGTAAGCGGCGGCATCGCGGGTTTGCAATTTTTTCCCGGCGCGGCAACGCCTCATGCCGGATCGGGGCGGCCTGTGCCGGCCTGTGCCGGCCCGTGCCGGACCGCTACGCGCGGCCGTCGCGCGCGATGCGGGCGGCAAGCCGGAGCGCCTCGACAATCTGTCCGAACGCCTTGCGCCGGCCCGCCTCGTCCGGCATGCGCAGCACGTACGACGGGTGCCAGGTGGCGATCACGATGCGGCCCTCGTGCTCGACCGGCTGCCCCAGCACCTTGGCCAGTCCCGCCGACTTGCGGTGCAGCACGGCCTTGAGCGCGGTGGCGCCGAGCGCCAGCACCACGCGCGGCTTCACGCGCGCGAGTTCCTTGTCGAGCCAGTAGCCGCACGCTTCGATCTCGAGCTGGCCGGGCGTCTTGTGCAGGCGCCGCTTGCCGCGCAGCTCGAACTTGAAGTGCTTGACGGCGTTGGTCAGGTACACGCTGTCGCGCGCCACGCCGGCCTGCCCGAACGCTTCGTCCAGCAGTCGCCCGGCCTGGCCGACGAACGGGCGTCCGTCGAGATCTTCCTGGTTGCCCGGCTGCTCGCCGACCAACATCAGCGGCGCGCGGGCGCGGCCGCTGCCGGGCACGGCCTGCGTGGCGTGGCGCCACAGGTCGCAGCGGCGGCAGGCATCCAGCGACTCCGGCTGCCCGGCGTCGGGCCGGGCGGCGCGGGGCCGGGCTGTGCCCGCGGGCGCCGGAGCGGGCGGGGCGCGGCGTGTCGGCATGCGAGTCATGCACCCGGCCATGTGCCCGGCCGGGCGGCCGCCTGCCGGCGCCCGCCGCGCGCCGGACCGTGCCCGGCGCGGCGCCACCGCAGGCCGCGCCACAGCTCTTCGGCATAGGGCAGCACGGCGAACAGGAAAACCGCGGCCATCAGGCTTGCCACGTACCAGGCCGGCAACGGCGCGGCCTTGAGCCGCAATCCGGACAGCGGCGCGTGCCGGGGCGCGGACGGCACGCCGAACAGCGCGGCGAAGGCTTGCCAGTGCGCGGCGGCCAGCAACAGCAGGCCGCACAGGGGCAGCACCTCGAGGAAGGCGTGCATGTGCTGCTCGAGCGGAGTGATGAGGCGGCGGGTCGAGGCATAGTGCACGTCCCACCACGCGGTCGCCTCGTGCACGGCGAGCGCGGCCAGCATCACGGCGAAGACGGTCGGCGTCATTTCCAGGAAGACCGCCATCAGCAGCGGCACGCCGATCTCCGCGAACATCAGCAGGTGCAGCAGCGATTCGGCCGCGCCGGCGTTGCGCTCGATGTGCGAGCGCCGGTGGCAGCCCCAGTCGGCCAGCCCGACGGCCAGCCAGGCCGGCAGCAGGAAGTACATCAGGATGGCTCGCACGGCGTCTTGCATGGCGGTCTCCAGGCGTGTTGCGCGTGTCGCGTCACCGCGCGGGCGGCTCGCGCATGGCGGCGGCCGCGGGCGACGGCTTGCCCGCGATCACGCAGCAGACCAGCAGATAGGCCCGCTTCAGGTCCAGCGCCGCGTTGGCGCAGCGCCCCGCCTGCGCGTGCGTGAAAGCCGAGCCGATCCACGTCTCGATATCGCGGTCCAGCGCGGCGTCGCAGAACACGCGGGGGCAGCGCGCCTGCCATAGCGTCATCAAGGCGCGTTGGCGGTTGGCCAGCGTGGAGCGGGGGCAGCCGCCTTCGTTCCTGCCCCACAGTTCCATCCGCAGCGCGAGCAGCATTTCCAGCAAGAAGCCGGCCTGCTGGCGGCCTTGCATTTTCCCTGGCGTCGCGGTCATGCCGGCTCCTGAAAACCTGATGTGTGTGGCGCCCGCGCACGGATGCGGGCGCACCGGATGCCGGGTAGCGTGCAAGCGTTGTGCCCGCTCGCGGACGTCTCGCAAAGCGCACCTCGCCGGCCCGGAAAACGGCGCCGGCGGGGCCGCGCGCAGACCAACAGCCGCGTGGTGGACAGCCTGCTCAACTACGACACCGTGAAAATATTCCGCGCGCGAGCCGTTCGAGCCGGGTCGGGGCCAGCGTGGAGAACCAGTACGCGCTGGCCGCGCAGTGGGGCGCCGAGGCGGCGGCGAGGCGGGGAAGGGGCCGGCTAGCGCGGCTTGCCCTGCGGCTTGTGCTGCGGTTCGTCCTGCGGCTTGTCGTGCTGCTTGCCTTGCGCCGCGTCGCCGGCCCGCAGGCGCCCGACAAGCCGTCCGGCGTCGAACGGCGCCTCCACCTTCTTGTCATTGTCGAAATAGCAGAACACGTCCCGCGCGCGGCGGCGCCGCACGGGCGTGGCGGAGATGCGCCTGGCGTCCGCCGGCTCGCCGCCGGCGGCCCACGCCCGGATGCGGGCGGACCACTGGTCGAGGGCGGCATCCGGGTAGGCGCCGCCATAGAGCGTCTGCGTGCCGTGCAGTCGCAGGTAGAGGAAATCCGCGGTGACCTCTTCGATGTAGGGCCAGTCGGCGACCGCATCGGAGACGACGAGGGCCAGCCGGTGCTTGCGCAGCAGCGCGGCGAACGCGGGCTGGCAGAAGCTCGGATGCCGTATCTCGATGGCGTGCCGCAAGCGCCGCCGCCGGCCGGCTTCGAGCCAGGGCTGCCGGACCCGGTGGTCGTGCTCCCGCGCCAGCGCGGCGGCCTCGCCGGTGTCGCCGGGAAGCAGCGAGACGAAGCGCGCCAGCCGTTCCTCGTCGTAGGCAAAGCCGGGCGGAAACTGCCACAGCAAGGGGCCGAGCTTTTCGCCCAGCGCGAGCACGCCGGACGCGAGGAAATTGGCCATGGCGGGGCGCGCGGCGTCGTCGCGGAAACGCAGCATGTGCGTGAGGTAGCGC
Source organism: Cupriavidus sp. 30B13 (assembly GCF_049059565.2). Taxonomy (NCBI): domain Bacteria; kingdom Pseudomonadati; phylum Pseudomonadota; class Betaproteobacteria; order Burkholderiales; family Burkholderiaceae; genus Cupriavidus; species Cupriavidus sp. 30B13. The sequence continues at coordinate 1,720,525 of NZ_CP188223.1, forward strand.
GGCCCCTTGACGCTGAAGACGAAATCCGCCGGTGTCGCCGCGTGCCAGGCCCGGTAGCTGGCGCTGGTCTGCAGCGCGTAGTGCGAGCCGTTGATCTCGATGGTGTCGACCGCGCGCGAGGCGAATTCGAGCTCGCGCCGCTGGGCCAGCCCGGCCGGGTAGAAGACCCCGCGCCATCCCGCGTAGCGCCACCCTGAAATGCCGATGCGGATTGTCACCGTCCTCCTCGCGATAGGCCGCTGCGCGGCAGCGTGCCGGCGGCGACGCAATTGCCGTTCCAGCCGCGCCGCGGCGCGCGCTGGCGGCGCCGGCGGCGCGCGCGGCGCGGGATTCGCGGGATTCCTTACCGGGCCGTTGTAGCGATTACACGCGCAGCGCGCCCCCGCGGCGGCGCGTGCGCGCCGTGCGCGGCGCGGCACGGAAGTTGCACCGCGTTGGTGGATACCGCCCCGGGGCAGGCCCTGCGCCCGCAGGCCGCGCGGCGGCTGCCGCGGGGATGGGGTCCACATTCATGGAGATAGAACCATGCCGTCCATCGTCGCAGGCCGTTTTCCTTCCGTTCCCGCCGCCGAGAAAGTCGCCCTCGAGCTTTATGCGCGCGGGTTTTCGGTATGGGACGTCTCCGTGATGTCCGTCGCCGCGGGCGGCAGCCGCCCGGCTGGCGTGCTGCTCGCCGTGCAGGTCGAGGGCGCGCGGCGCGACGACGCGCTGGACGTGCTGCGCCGGGGCGGCGCCTGCGGCCTCGAGCAGGCCACGGGGCAATGGGAGCACGGGCGGTGGGCCGACTTCGATCCGCGCGGCCAGCCGCGGCCGGCCGAGGGGGACGAGCGCGCCGATGTGGCCGATGCCGCCGATGCCGCTGGCGCGCCCGGGGCCGCGCGGGAGCCGGCGGGCCCGGCGCCCGGCAACGCGCCGGTGGCGCAGCAGGCCGTGGCGCTGGACAGCACTTTCAACGAAGACCCGGGCAGCGAGCTGGAGCATTACGTGGACAAGCAGCGCGCCAGCCGCGAGTGAATCCGTCCGCGCCGGTGCGCCCCGGGCAGAACGACCAGGAGCAATCATGCAGACCCATTTCAAGGACGCGCGGAGCCGCCCGCGCCCGTGCGTGCGGCAGCCGGGAGCCGGCGCATGACGACCGTTGCCGATTTCATTCTCGCGCGCCTGCGCGCCTGGGGCGTGGCGCGCATCTATGGCTACCCCGGCGACCGCATCAACGGCATGCTCGGCGCGCTCGACCGCGCCGGTGGGCAGGGGCCGCGCCTGATCCAGGTCCGCCACGAGGAGTCGGCGGCGATGATGGCGTGCGCCCACGCCAAGTTCACCGGTGAGGTCGGCGTGTGCATGGCGACCTCGGGGCCGGGCGCGATCCATCTGCTCAACGGGCTCTATGACGCCAAGGCCGATCACCAGCCGGTGGTCTGCCTGGTGGGCCAGCAGCGCCGCGCCGCGCTGGGCGGCGACTACCAGCAGGAAGTCGACCTGGTGTCGCTGTTCAAGGACGTCGCGCACGAGTACGTGCAGATGGCGGTGACGCCGGGCCAGGTGCGGCACCTGATCGACCGCGCGCTGCGCATCGCGCTCGACCAGCGCAGCGTCACCTGCGTCGTGCTGCCCAACGACATCCAGGATATGGAAGCCGTGCCGGTGCCCCCGGCCGAGCACGGCACGGTGCACAGCGGCGTGGGCTACGCGCGCCCGCGGGTCATCCCGGATGCCGCCTCGCTGGACCGCGCGGCGGAGGTGCTCAACGCCGGCGAGAAGGTCGCCATGCTGGTCGGCGCGGGCACGCTCGGCGCCACCGACGAAGTGATCGCCGTGGCCGAGCGCCTCGGCGCGGGCGTGGCCAAGGCGCTGCTCGGCAAGGCCGCCGTGCCGGACACGCTGCCCTACGTGACCGGCAGCATCGGCTTGCTGGGCACGCGCGCCAGCTGGCAGCTCATGAGCGAGTGCGACACCTTGCTGATGGTCGGCTCGTCCTTCCCGTATGCGGAGTTCCTGCCGCCCGAGGGCCAGGCGCGCGGCGTGCAGATCGACCTCGACGGCCGCCGGCTGAGCCTGCGCTATCCGATGGAGGTCCCGCTGGTGGGCGACGCCGGGCAGACGCTGGCCGCCTTGCTGCCGCGCCTGCGCGAGCGCAGCGACTTCGCCTGGCGCGCGCGCGTGGAGGCCAACGTCGAGCGCTGGTGGCGCGTGCTGGAGCGGCGCGCGCTCGACGACGCGGTGCCCATCAATCCGCAGCGTGTCTTCTGGGAACTGTCATCGCGCCTGCCCGCCGATGCGATTCTGTGCGCGGACTCCGGCACCGCCGCGACGTGGTACGCGCGCGATATCCGCATGCAGCGCGGCATGATGGGCTCGTTGTCGGGCGGGCTGGCTTCGATGGCGCCGGCGCTGCCCTATGCCATCGCGGCCAAGTTCTGCCATCCGGGGCGCGTGGCGATTGCCCTGGAAGGCGACGGCGCGATGCAGATGAACGGCATCAACGAGCTGATCACGGTGGCCGCGCACTGGCGCGGGTGGTCGGACCCGCGCCTGATCGTGCTGGTGCTCAACAACGGCGACCTCAACATGGTGACCTGGGAAGAGCGCGCGATGGGCGGCGACCCGCGCTATCCGGTGTCGCAGTCGGTGCCGCCGTTCGACTACGCCGCGTACGCGCGCATGCTGGGCCTGGAGGGAATCCGCGTGGACAGGCCCGAGGCGATCGGGCCGATGTGGGAGCACGCCCTCGCGGCCACGCGCCCGGTCGTGCTCGACGTGGTGACGGATCCCAACGTGCCGCCGGTGCCGCCGCATGCGACGCCCGAGACCATCCGCAACTACATGAAGGCGCTGCTGGGCGGGGACGCCGAGGGCCTCGCCGTGCTGCGCGCCACCGCCAGGGAACTGTGGGCCGAGGTGGTGCCGGCGGTGCGCGTGCCCGGCTGACGCGCGCGGCGCGGGGGCGGGCGCCGCGCGATGTGAACGGCGAGCCTCCCGCGCGGGGGCTTGAAAATGCGCGCGATTGTTCCTATCTTGATGATGCTCAAGCAGTCGCGATTCATGCGCTGCGTGTTTCTGTTTGTTTGCCGCGGCCCGGCAGGCGAGTGGAGGCGCGTATGCCCGTATGTCCATTCGCCTTCGTGCCGCATCGCGAAGGAGAAATGAACCATGAACAATCTCTTTTTCGGAGCCGGCATCTTCAGCGAGCTCGACCGTCTGCAGCGCCAGATGGGCGAGCTGTTCGGCGGTTTTCCCACCAGCATCCGCTCGGTGGGGCCGGGCGCCTTCCCGCCTGTCAACATCGGCACGACCGACGATTCGATCGAGGTGGTCGCCTTCGCGCCCGGGCTTGCCGCGGCGGATTTCGACCTGTCCATCGACAAGGGCCTGCTGACCCTCAGCGGCGAGCGCAAGCCCGCGCCGCAGGCGGGCCAGGAAGGCGCCCGCCTGTACGCCAACGAGCGTTTCGCCGGCGCCTTCCGCCGCGTCATCGAGCTGCCGTCGAATGCCGATCCCGACAAGGTGCGCGCGACCTACGCCAACGGATGCCTGTCGATCAGCATCGGCAAGCGCGAGTCCTCGCGCCCGCGCGCCATCACCGTGCAATGAGCCAGGAGACCGCCATGGACGAAAACACCAGGCTTGCCGAACGCAGCCAGACAGCATCGCCGCGCGAGGCCGGGCGCGAGGTATCGCGCATCACGCTGACCCCGGCCGTGGACGTCTTCGAAGACAGCCAGGGCGTGACGGTCTGGGCCGACCTGCCCGGCGTGACGAAGGACCGGCTCGAGGTCAAGGTGCATGACGGCCGCCTCTACATCGAGGCCGAGGCGGCCGTGCCGACCCCGGGCACGCTGCAACTGCAGCATGCGGAGATACGCCAGCCGTACTTCGCGCGCGCGTTCTCGCTCAGCCCCGATTTCGACACCTCGAAGATCGAGGCCAACCTGCAGGACGGCGTGCTCCGGCTGACCGTGCCGCGCCGCGACGAAGCGCGGCCGCGCCGCATCGCGGTGGCGGCGGGCTGAGCGCGGCCGGCATTGCCGGCGACATTGCCGGCGAGGCAGGGCGCGTGCCCGCGGCATGCGGCCGCGGGCACGCGCGCAGGCAGATCAGGACCCAACCCGTGAAAGGAGTCGACGGATCATGAGCGAGGGAGATTTTGCCCGGCGCCCGTTCCCGGCCGGGACAATGGCACACGAAGCGGTACACGAAGCGGCGTACGGGGCGGCACACGGAGCGGCCGCGGGCGCGGCGCTCGGAGAGGCGCTGGGCGAGGTGGTGGCGGTGGGCGCGATCCGCCCGTGCGCCGGCGACCTGGTGGTGGTGCGCAGCAGGATCGACCCGGCGGTGGAATTCCACGCGCGCCTCGCGCTGCCGGTGCCGGACGGCACCTGGAAGGCCGCCGTCTTCCATATCGAGCGCGCCGGCCGCACGCTGGCCGCGTTCGACGGCGTGGGCGTGGACGACGAGGTGATCGTGTCGATGGACCAGATCGTCTCGGTCCTCAAGTGCGTGCCGGTCCAGTAGCGCCGCCGGCCACGCGCAAGGCGTGCCGGGCGGCCGGCGCGGGTGCTCACAGCGGCGCGCCCGCCTGGAAGCGCTGCGGCGTGCAGCCGAAGCTGCGCTTGAACATCACGGAGAAGGTGCGCACGCTGGCATAGCCCAGTTCCTCCGCCACGCTGGGGGCGGGCTGCCCGGTCAGCAGCCGCGACATGGCCTCGGTCAGGCGCAGCTGTTCGCGCCACTGGCCGAACGACATGCTGGTTTCCTGGCGGAACAGCCGCGCCAGCGTGCGCGAGCTGGTGTGCGCGCGTTCGCTCCAGCGCTCCAGGGTTTCGTTGTTGTCCGGCTGCGCGATCAGCGCCTCGCAGATGGTGCGCAGCCGCCAGTCCGCCGGCAGCGGCAGGCGCAGGTCGCGCGCGTGCGCCGGGGCGCCGTCGAGCAGGCGCAGGATCAGCGGCACCAGCAGCTGTTCCCGGCTGCCGTCGGCATCGTCCAGCTCCGGGCCGAACATGCCGGCGATGGCCGCGCGCAGCAGGTCCCCCATCGGTATCGCCCGGCATTCCCGCTCCGGGCGCGCGAGCCGCTCCGGCAGGATGTAGAGCGTGCGCAGCGATACCTCGCCCCCCATGTGCAGGGCGTGTTCCACCTGCGAGCCGATCAGCAGCGCGCTGCCTTCGGTCAGCGTCCACAGGCCCAGCGGGGTGATCACGCGCACGATGCCGCGCATGGCGCAGACCAGCTGCGCGCGATGGTGGAAATGCGCGGGCTCGTGGGCGCCGTCCTGGTAGTCCATCGCCTTCGCGATGATCTGGCTGTGCTGGAGCTCGTCGCCGAAGGTCTGGAGCCTGGCTCTTCTCGTGTCCGTTTTATGCACGATTCTTTCCCGATTGCATAGATTCAGCCACGTTTGTCCGGTCCGGAGAAAAGGTTGTCCTGACCTGCACGGCGTGGCTGCGCTAATGTAACGCAACTAATAATCATTCTCAGCCAATTGCATCGTAAAGGAAGCCAATGCGAGTTCCCGGGGGTCGCAGGGACGCGTTTCGCCGCGTCTTGTTGTCAGGTTTGCTGTCAGGCTCGGTCGGCGCCGCCGCCGCTGCCGCGGCGCAGGAAGTGCCTGCTTCCGCCAATGCCGCCAATGCCGCCAATGTTGCCAATGCCGCCGCGCCGGTGCTGCCGGCCGTCACCGTCAGGTCCGGGCGCGAGCGCGGCGGCACCGGCCAGGCGGACGGCTATGTAGCCACCAGCGCGCTGACGGCCACCAAGACCGACACGCCGCTGCGCGAGACGCCGCAGTCGGTGTCGGTCGTCACGCGCGCGCAGATGGACGCGCAGGCCGCGCAGAGCGTCGGCGAGGCGCTGCGCTACACGGCCGGCGTGGTGTCCGAGATCCGCGGCGGCGCCTCGGCGGGCTCGCCCTACCTGTTCAGCCGCGGCTTCTACCTGGAGCAGTTCCTGGACGGCACCCGCCTGCCCAGCGACGCGGGCTTCGGCTACGCCGTTCCCGGCTTCGACCCCTACGGGCTGGAGCGCATCGACGTGCTGCACGGGCCGTCGTCAGTGCTGTACGGGCAGGCCAATCCCGGCGGCGTGGCCAACCTCGTCAGCAAGCGTCCCACCGCCACGCTGCTGCACGAGGTGTTCGTCACCACCGGCAACCACGGCCGCGCGCAGGCGGGCTTCGACCTGGGCGGCGCGCTCAACCAGGACGGCACGCTGTCCTACCGGCTGACCGGCTCCGGGCTGGATACCGGCACCCAGGTCGACGACGCGCGCCAGTCGCGCTTCTTCATCGCCCCGGCCATCACCTGGCGCCCCGGCGCCGACACCTCGCTGACCGTGCTGGCCAAGTACCAGCGCGACCCGGATGCCGGCTACTACAACTTCGTGCCCGCCATCGGCTCGCTGCTGGCCAGCCCGGGCGGCAAGATCTCGCCGCACACCAACCCCGGCGACCCGGGCTTCGACCGCCACCAGAAGACGCAGTACTCGCTGGGCTACCTGTTCGAGCACAACTTCAACCCGGCGTGGACGTTCCGCCAGAACGTGAAATACACCTACGTCAAGGACGATTTCGCCAACGTCTTCTCCAACGGCTACGTGGCGGGCTCCGCCACCGACGTTTCCCGCTACGCCTTCTTCAACGACGAGAACGCCAAGTTCTTCACCGTCGACAACCAGCTGCAGGCGAAGCTGGCCACCGGGCCGGTGTCGCACACCGTGCTGTTCGGCTTCGACTACCAGCGCGTGCTCTATCGCGAGCGGGTGGGGCTGGGCGGCGCGCCGTCGCTCGACATCTTCGCGCCGGTCTACCTGCCGGTGACCATGCCGGCCGCCACCTCGGACGACTTCATCCGCCAGCGGCAGTACGGCCTCTACGCGCAGGACCAGATCGCCTACGGCAAGTGGCGGCTGCTGGTGGGCGGCCGCGAGGACTGGGCCACCGCCGACGACGTCAACCCGATCCAGCAGTCGGCCGTCTCGCAGTCCGAGCGCGCGTTCACCTGGCGCACCGGGCTGGTCTACCTGTTCGACAACGGCATCGCGCCCTACGCCAGCTTCTCCAAGTCGTTCGACCCGCAGGCCGGCGTGCTCTACGGCGGCGGCGCGGCCAGGCCGACCACGGCGCAGCAGTACGAGGTCGGGGTCAAGTACCAGCCGCGCGGCTTCAACAGCTTCGTCACCGCGGCGCTGTTCGATCTGCGCCAGCAGAACGTGATCACCGCCGACCTGCTCCATCCCGGCTTCAGCAGCCAGGCCGGCGAGGTGCGCAGCCGCGGCGTGGAACTGGAAGCCCATGCCAGCCTGTCGCGCAGCCTCGACCTGAGCGCGTCCTACACCTACCTGAGCGCGGTCACCACGTCGTCCAACGATGCGGCCTTCACGCTCGACGGCAGCGCCGTGCCGCTGCAGGGCAAGCAATTGTGGGGCATGCCGCGCCACCTGGCGCGGCTGTGGGCGGACTACACGCTGCACGGCGGCGACCTGCGCGGGCTGGGCTTCGGCGCCGGCGTGCGCTACACGGGCGCCAGCCTCGACACCTCGAACACGCTGCGGGTGCCCTCGGCCACGCTGGTCGACGCCGCCATCCACTACGACACGGGCCTGCACTGGCTGCTGTCGCTGAACGCGCAGAACCTGTTCAACCGCCAGTACGTGGCGTCGTGCTTCGGCGGCACCACCTGCACCTTCGGCCAGGGCGTGCAGGTGCTGGCGAGCGCGCGCTATCGCTGGTAGGCCGGCGGCAAAGCGCCCGCTTGCGGCGCCGGGGCGGCCGCGGGCGGCAGGGGGACCGGACGGTTTTCCCTGCCATCCGCGGCCGCTTTTTTTTCCGCGCGGGCATCTCCGGCCTGGCGCCACATTATTGCAAATGATTCGCATTTGTAATAAGGTGTGACGTCTTCGACTTATGCGGACGCCCCGTCATGCGTGCGACCCCCCCGGCTCCGGGCGCCACCTGGCTCGGACTCAACCTCGACTGGATCTACACCGACCTGCTGCGCGGCATCGTGCGGCGGACCTGCTCCGTCCATCATGCGCGCGACGTGCTGCACGACGCGCTGGTGCGCTTCGCGGTGGTGACGCTGCGCTCGCGCATCGCCGAGCCGCAGGCCTACGTGCGCCGCATCGTCGAGTCGGTGCTGGTGGACCATTACCGCAGCGACAGCCGCTACGTGCCGCTGGCCGAGGGCGACGAGCCGCAGCCGGGGCAGGCCGACATCGGCGCCGAGGCCGCGCCGTCCAGCGAGACCCTGGCCGACCTGCGGCAGCGCCTGGCCGCGATCCAGGCCGTGATCGAGAGCCTGCCGCCGCGCTGCCGCGAGGTATTCTGGCTGCTGCGCGTGGAAGGCTTCACCTACGCCGAGATCGGCGCGCGCATGGGCATCGCCCAGAAAACCGTGGAAGGCCACGCGGTGCGCGCGCTGGTGCAGCTGAGCCTGCTGCGCGAGCGGCTGGCGTGAGCGCCGGCGCGGCCCGCCAGCCATGACCGCCGAACTGCGCGAGGAGGCCGCGCGCTGGTTCCTGCGCATGCATGGCGCCGAGCCTGACGACGGCCAGCGCTCGCGCTTCGAGGCGTGGCTGGCGTCCGACCCGGCGCACGCGCAGGCCTTTCGCGCCATCGCCGGCGTCTGGGACGATTTCGATTCGCAAAGCCGGCTGCAGGCGCTGGCGGCGGCCAGCCAGGCCACCGCCGCGCGCGGCGAGCCCGCCCGGCGCGGGCCGCGCCGGCGCGCCTTCCTCAAGCAGGGCGCGCTGGCCGTGGCCTTGTCGGCCGGGGCGGGCGCGCTGGCCTGGCGCCTGGGCCTGCAAGGCGAGGGCGAAACCAGGCTGATCGCCACCGGCCCGGGCCAGACGCGGGACGTCACGCTGGACGACGGCTCGCGCATCGAGGTCGGCCCGGCCACGCGCCTGCGCGTGGCCTACGGCGCCGCGCGCCGCGCGGTATCGCTGCTCGAAGGCGCCGCCGCGTTCGACGTGCGCCGCGATCCCGACCGGCCGTTCGTGGTCGACAGCGGCGCGCTCGAAGTCGCCGTGCTCGGCACCTACTTCGCGGTCGACATGCTGCCGGCGCGCACGCGCGTGAGCGTGGCGCGCGGACAGGTCAGGGTGGCGCGCCCGCGCCGCATCCTCGGCTGGCGCTTCGGCGACGAGGAGCGCTGGCTGCTCGGCGCCGGCGAGGTGCTCGACGTGGGCCCGGACGGCGCCACCCGCCCCGGCATCCCCGCCGCCGACGCGTTCTCCTGGCAGAGCCGCGTGCTGACCTTCTCCGGCACGCCGCTGACCGAGGTGGCGCAGACGCTGTCGCGCTATCGCGCGCAGCCGTTCATCGCCGAGCCGGCGCTGGCGCGCATCCGCATCGCCGCGGTGGTGCGCACCGGCGACATCGAGCGCTTCATCGCCAGCCTGCCCGGCATCGCCCCGGTCCGGGTGGTGCCCGGCGGCGCCGACACGCCCACCTACCTGGAAAAGTTGTAACAAGACCAAGGGTATTGCGGCCGCGCTCGCGTCAGGACAACAAGAGCCAAGCCAATCAAGATACCCATGGTCCATCGTCATGCCGTGGCGCTCGCAGCCTGCCTGCTGTGCGCCCACCTTCCGCTTCACGCGCAGGAGATCGATTTCGATCAGCCCGCGCAGCCGCTCAGCACGGCCATCACCGAACTGGGCAAGCGCTCGGGCCTGTCCATCGTGGTCGACATGGCGCTGGTCTCCGGCCTGCGCGCGCAGCCGCTGTCGGGCCGCCACACGCCGCAGGCGGCGCTGGCCATGCTGCTGCACGGCACCGGCCTGCGCGGGCGCTTCGACGGCAGCATCGTCACCATCCGCCGCGGCGACGGCGACGGCGACGGCGCGGCGGGCGAGGGCGACGGCGCGGCGGGCGAGGGCGGCAAGGGCCCGGCGCAGCCCCACGGCAACCTGCTGCCGACGGTGGTGGTCACGGGAAAGCGCGACGCGCGGGAGCAGGCCTATGACACGCCGGGCTCGGTCTCCGTGGTCACGCGCGAAGAAATCGACCGCCTGCCGCCGCGCAACACCGCGGACGTGCTGCTCGACGTGCCCGGGGTCTACACCTCGCAGACGCGGCAGAATCCCGGCGTGGCGGTGAACATCCGCGGCCTGCAGGATTTCGGCCGCGTCAACGTGATGATCGACGGCGCGCGCCAGAACTTCCAGCGCAGCGGCCACGGCGCCAACGGCCAGGCCTATCTCGATCCCGAGCTGCTGGCCGGCGTGGACGTCTCCAAGGGCCCGGCCTCGACCGTGGGCGGCGCCGGCATGATCGGCGGCTCGGTGAACTTCCGCACGCTCGCCGCCGACGACCTGATCGAGGACGGCCGGCGCTACGGCGGGCGCGTCAACGCCACCACCGGCACCAACGCCTATCACTTCGCCGGCAGCGTGGCGGGCGCGTGGCGGCCCGCCGACCCGTTCGACCTGACCGCGGCCGTGAGCCGCAAGAACGTGGGCGAGTTCAGGCGCGGCAACAACGGCAACGGCGACAGCAACAACGGCTTCACCCACGGCACCAGCCTGCTGTCCGCGCAGGACCAGACCTCGGGCCTGTTCAAGATGGCGTGGCGCCCGGCCGCCGGGCACGAGCTGCGGCTCGGCTACGTGGGGCTCGATGCATCGTTTACCGAAGGCAGCTCGATCGACGTGCCCAGCGGCGCCGTGGCCACGCGCAACCGCGTGCGCAGCGACACCGTCACCGCCAACTACGACTGGAACTCCGGCCGGCGCTGGCTCAACCTCGCCACCAGCCTCTACTACACCCAGACCGTCAACGACCAGGACCGCGACGCCACCGACAGCTACGGCGCCTTCCGCCTGCACTACCGCACCAACACCGTGGGCGGCACCGCGCAGAACACCGGCTACTTCGGCCTGCCGGGCGTGGACGCCGTCGTCAAGGTCGGCGGCGAGTTCTTCCACGACTGGACCGACCCGCAGGCGCAGCCCAGCACCACCGGCCAGTCGCTGTGGTTTACCGGCGCCACGCCCAAGGGCCGGCGCACCGTGGCCAGCGCCTTCGGCGAAGCCAGCCTGCTGCGCGGCGACTGGCTGGAGCTGACCGGCGGGCTGCGCTACGACTGGTACGGCCTGCAGGGCGACGGCGAGATGTACGTGGGCTCCATCGCCAACGCGCCGGGCGTGCGCCCGAGCGTGACCGACCTCTACACCCGTTTCAAGGTCGACCGCAGCGACGGCGCGCTCGCGCCGCGGCTGTCGCTGGCGCTCAAGCCGGCCGAGCCGGTGCAGTTCTTCGCCAGCTACGGCCGCGGCCTGCGCCCGCCGGCCATCACCGAGTCGCTGATGTGGGGCATGCATACCGGCAACATGTTTCCCTACTACCCCAATCCCAACCTGAGCGAGGAGCGCGCCACCAACTGGGAGGCCGGGGCCAACCTGCGCTTCGACAACCTGCTCGCCGGCGGCGACAAGCTGCGCGTGAAGGCCGCCTGGTTCGACAACAAGGTCGACAACTACATCGTGCAGGCCCGCATCATGTCGCCGGTCAGCGCGGGCAACGGCGGCCTGTTCGGCCCGTTTGCCTTCGTCAACCTGCGCGATCCGTACCGCAGCAAGGGGATCGAGCTGCAGGGCGACTACGACGCCGGCTTCGCCTTCGGCTCGGTCAGCTACACACGCTTGCTGATCGACAGCGGCCGCGGCGGCTACGACCCGTTCCCGCTCGGCAGCCTGCTCGGCTATCCGGCCACCACGCTGGGCCAGCCCGGGGGCGCCAACCTGTGGTACGTGATGCCGCCCAAGGTCAAGCTGGTGCTCAGCGGCGGCGTGCGGCTGTTCCAGCGCAAGCTCACCGTCGGCGGCCGCATGAGGCTGACCACGCCCACCGCCAACGACAGCGGCTGGACCAGCGGCGCGGACACCTACAACCGCACCACCCACGTCTACGACGCATGGCTGACCTACCAGCCCACGCGCCAGCTCACGCTGCGCCTGTCGGTGGAGAACCTGCGCGACACCAATTATTTCGAGATGAACGGCGGTACCTACTGGGTCGCGCCGGGCCGCACCACCATGGCCACCGTCTCCTACAAGTTCTGAGCCGCGCCATGCCCGTGCGCCGCGCTTCCCTTCACCGCCCGACCCGCCATCCCGCCGCGACCATGCCATCCTTGCGTTCCGTTCTCGTCAGCCACGCCCGCCACGCCCGCCACATGCGCCGCGCCCTCGCGTCCGGCCTCTGGTGCCTGTGCGCGCTGTTGCCCGCCGCCGCCCGTGCCCTCGACACGGTGCGCGTCACGCCCGTCACCTCGTTCCACTACTACGCCGAGGAAGAGGAGGCGGGCAGCGGCGGCCTGGCCGGCTGGCCGCCGGTGCGCTATCCGTCGGCGCCGCCGCTGTACGCGCGCGGCGAGACCGGCGCCTTCCTGTACGGCACGGGCACCCTGTCCGACGCACGGCAGCCGCGCGGGCTGAACGCGGTGCCGGGCCTGTTCCTGCTGCCGCCCTCGGCCAACACGCACTACCGCGCCGCCAACCTGCGCGACGCGCTGCAGCTCGGCTACACCAGCATGCCGCTGGACGGCGGCGGCGCCTTCGACGTCGTCGGCGGCATCGGGATCGGCAACCTGGTCAGGCTGCGCGACGGCGGCCTGGTCGGCGCCATCGTGCCGGCCAGGCGGCTCGACGTTTTCAACGACAGCGGCGTGGTGAAGGCCGGCGCGCTGTACCGCACCGAGTTCGACGGCGCCAACGGCCGGCTGATCGCCGCCACCGTCGGGCAGCTGGTGCACCCGCTGGGCGTGCTGGTGGCGGATGCCGGCGACAACGTGTACGGCGTCGACATGGGCCCGCAGGGCAATGGCCGCATCTTCCGCCTCGGCGCCGACGGCGGCTTTTCCGTGGTGCACGAGTTCGCGCCGGGCGCCGACGGCATGCCGCACCTGCCCAACGGGCTGACGCTGGGCACCGACGGCTGGCTCTACGGCGTGACCGGCTACCGCCGCGGCATGCCGGGCGCCGCCGCCACGCCGGCCGCGCCGGCCACGCCCACCGGCACGCTGTACCGGGTCGACCCGGCCGATCCGTCCAGCTTTGCCGTGCTGCATGCGTTCACCTTGCAGGACGGCGAGTTTCCCGCCGTCCACCCGGGGCTGCGCGATGCGGGCAACAACGGCGCCGAGCCGGCGCTGGCCTACGTGGTGGACGGCGGCGACGGCTGGCTGTACGGCACCACCTCGGTGGGCTCCTGCCTGTCGGCGGCGACCCCCGCGGCCGCGCGCTACGCCAGCACCGGGCTGGAGGCCGGGCAGTGCGGCCGCACCTACAGCGGCCGCAGCGCCTGGTCGCGCGCGCCGCTGCAGGCCTATCCGCACCATGACGGCCCGCGCCCGTTCGGCACGGTCTACCGCATCCGCAAGGACGGCAGCGGCGGCCTGCAACTGCTCCACGTGTTCAGCGACGGCGACGGCGCCAATCCGCGCGGCCCGCTGGTGCTGGGCAAGGACGGCGCCATCTACGGCACCACCCTGGCGGGCGGGGCGAAGCATAGCTGGCAGGCGTTCTCCGACGGCCCGCGCTGCACCATCGTGTCGCTGTGCGGCCCGGACCAGCTCGAGCGCCCGGTGGGCAACGGCACGCTGTACCGCATCGTGCCGCAGCGCATCCGGGCCGATGCCGGCGGCGCGGTGAGCGACGGCGGCTTCGAGCACCTGCACGATTTCGACAAGGCCGTCGACGGCAAGGCGCCGGTCGGCCTGTCGGCGGGCGCGGACGGCAATCTGTACGGCGCCACGCTGTTCGGCGGCGCCGGCTACACCAACCGCTCCGGCAAGGCCATCGAGGAAGACGTGTACGGCACGCTGTTCCAGGTCAGCCTCGACGGCTCGGTGCAGCCGGCCAGTGTCAGCCTGACGGTCACCCCGGCCGGCGGCGACGCCGGCACCGTGGCCGAGCTGACCTGGACCAGCTACCTGGCCACCAACTGCGTGGCCGCGTCGTCGGCCGGCGACTGGACCGGCCCGGTGGCCGGCAGCGGCAGCATCCAGCTCGCCAAGCCCACCGGCGTCTACTACTACAGCCTGAGCTGCGACGGCGACGCGGGCGCCAAGGTATCCGCCATCGCCACGCTGCGCATCAACGCGCCCGCCACGGCGCAGGACGGCAACTCGGTGTCGTACGGCAACGGCGGGGGCGGCGCGGCCGGCCCGCTCGCGCTGCTCGCGCTGGGCGCGGCCGCGCTGTGGCGCCGCCGCGCCGCGCGCCGGGGCCGCTGAGCCATGCCGCGCCAGCCCATCCGGCACGTTCGCCGCATCCGCATTGCCACGCCCGCCGGCCCGCGCCGGCCCGGCCATCCATCGACCGTCATCAAGGAGAATTCCATGCGCCGCCAATCCGTTGCGCGCCATACCTCGCCCGCGCTTTGCGCCATCGCCTGCGCGCTGTGCGCCGCCGCCGCCGCGCCGGCCGCCATGGCGGCCGGCTTCGCCCCCGAAGTGCTGGCGCGGTTCGCCGGCGCCGCCGGCCAGCCGGTGGGCAACGCACCGTTCGCGCCGCCGCTCTATGGCAGCGACGGCAAGCTTTACGGCACCACGCAGGACGGCATGCCCCGGATCGGCAGCGGCGGCTACCTGTTCCAGGGCGTGGCCTACGTGCTCGATCCCGCCACGCGCGCCTATGGCGCCTTGCCGCTGGGCGACTTCGGCTGGGCCTACGGCAACCTCGTGCAGCGGCCCGACGGCAAGATCTATGGCCGCACCTCGGCCTCGCTGGTGGAGGCGCAGCACTACGCCAGCGTGCTGTTCGGCGTGGGCGCGCTGCTGCGCCTGGACGGCGGCGTGCCCACGCCCATCGCGCCGCGCGGCGCCGACCAGCAGCCGTTCTACGACTCCACCTTCCAGGCGCGCGGCCAGGCCGCGGTGGACGGCGAGGGGCGGGTCTACTTCTCGGGCGCGGCCACCGGCGTGTGGCGCATGAACGCGGACGAAAGCGTGGAGCGCATCGTCAACTTCCGCCTGCCGGCCTACCTCAAGGTGGTCGTCACGGGCGGCCGCTCCAAGACCTACTACACCAGGGGCGACGGCCTTGCCGCCGCGGTGTGGAGCACGGCGGACAACGCCCTGTACGGCGTCACCGCCAGCACCGGCGGCACCGGCGGCGACCCGGACCTGGTGCCGTCCACCGACGTGCCGGCCGGCACCCTGTTCCGCATCCGCGCGGCCGACATGCGCGGCGACGGCACCAGCACGATCGAGGTGCTGCACACGTTCGCCGGCACGCGCGACGGCTATGCCTATGCCAGCGACACCTACCAGACCGGGCTGGTCGAGGACGGCGAGTGGCTGTACGGCACCAGCCTCTACAACGGCACCACCACCAACCCGCTCAAGGACGGCGGCGCGGTGTGGCGCCTGCGCAAGGGCGATCCGGCCAGCTTCCGGGTGATCCACCGCTTCCGCGCCGATGCCGCGCTCGACGGCACCGCGCAGGGCGGCGGCGCCAATCCGTGGGGCACGCTGGTGCGCGCGGCCGACGGCAACATCTACGGCACCACCTCGCGCGACGCCACGCGCATCAACACGCTGCCGGCCTCCACCGCGGGCACCGTGGCGATCGGCGCGGGCACCGTGTTCCGCATCAAGGTGGGCGCCGCCGCCGACCGCGCCGACGACGCGGTGGAGGTGCTGCACCGCTTCGACGTGGCGCGCGACGGCGCGCGCCCGGTGGGGCTGTCGGCGGGTCCGGTGGCCGGCGGCGTGCAGAAGCTGTACGGCGCCACGCGCGCGGGCGGCGGCGGCGCCGACGCGCTCGACGGCAGCGATCTGGTGCCGGGCTACGGCACCGTGTTCTCGATCGACGTGCCGGTGCCGTCGGCCGTGCTCGGCAGCCTCACGGCGTCCGCCGCGTCGCTGGCCGCCGGCGGCCGCGTGACGCTGTCATGGCGCAGCGAGAACGCCACCGTATGCAATGCGAGCGGCGCCTGGAGCGGCAGCAAGGCAGCCAGCGGCAGCGAGCAGGTGACGGTGGGGCAGGGCGAGAACGTCTACACGCTTGCGTGCACCGGCGCGGACGGCACGCCGGGCGCGGCGCGCTCGGTCACGGTGACGGGCACCGCGGGCGGCGCGGACACCGGCAGCGGTGGCGGCCCGGCCGCCGGCGGCAGTTCGGAGGGAGGCGGGCCGCTCGCGCCCGCCGTGCTGGCAGCGCTGGGCCTGGCCGCCCTGTGGCGGCGCCGCGCGCGGGCCTGAGCCGCGCCTCGCCGCAAGCGCCGGCGCCGGCCCCCGTGCGGCCGGGCCGGCCCGGTCCCACGTCAGGAGTGCTTATGGATCAGCGCAATCAGCGCAATCAGCGCAATGAGCCGGAGCGGCAGGACCGGCCGTCCGCCGCGCAGCGGCTTGCCGATGCGCGCCTGCGCGCCACGCGCACACGCATGCTGGTGCTGGAGGCGCTGGCCGCACCGGATTGCGCGCAGGCCGACGCCGAGACCCTGTTCGCCCGCTTCGTGCTGGCCGGGCAGGGCACCAGCATGGCCAGCGTCTACCGCGCGGTGCGCGAGCTGGAGCGGCACGGCCTGCTGGCGCGGCACCGGACCGGCGGCGGCCGGGCGCTGTACCGGCTGCGTGCCGGCGCGCGTCCGGATGCGGCATTGGTGGTGACCGACGGCGCCGGCGGCTTTGCGCTGCGCGTCAGCGATGCCGCGATGTACGAGCAATTGCTGCACTGGCTCGGCACGCAAGGCCTGCGCGGGCAGCCGGGCATCATCCGCATCGAGGTGGAAGGCATGCAGGGCGGCGCCGGGCCGCTGCCGGCGGCGGCCCGGCGCCACGACATCTTCGGGCGCGTGCCGGAGCGCTCGCGCTGAGGCGCCCCGGCCGCGGCCCCGCATGCGGGGCGTGTCAGGCGCTCGGGTGCGTCATCTCGATGGGCACGATCCAGCGCGCGTAGTCTTCCTCGCTCAGGTAGCCCAGCGCCAGCGCCGCGGCCTTGAGCGTCAGGCCTTCCTTGTGCGCCTTCTTGGCGATGGCCGCCGCCTTGTCGTAGCCGATATGGCGGTTCAGCGCCGTCACCAGCATCAGGTTCTTGTCGAGGTTCTCGGCGATCTTCGGCAGGTTCGGCTCGATGCCGACCGCGCAGTGTTCGTCGAAGGCCAGGCACGCGTCGGCGATCAGCTCGATGCTTTCCAGCACGTTGTGCACCATCACCGGCTTGTACACATTGAGCTGGAAGTTGCCCTGGCTGCCGGCGAAGGCGACCGTGGCGTCGTTGCCGAACACCTGCGCGCACACCATCGTCATGGCCTCGCACTGGGTCGGGTTGACCTTGCCCGGCATGATCGACGAGCCCGGCTCGTTCTCGGGAATGTTCAGCTCGCCGATGCCGCAGCGCGGGCCCGACGCCAGCCAGCGCACGTCGTTGGCCATCTTCATCAGCCCGCCGGAGAGCGTGCGCAGCGCGGCCGAGGTCTGCACCAGCGCGTCGTGCGCCGACAGCGCGAAGAACTTGTTGGGCGCGTCGACGAACGGATGGCCGGTCAGCGTGGCGATGTAGGCCGCCGCGCGCGCGCCGAACTGCGGATGCGCGTTCAGGCCGGTGCCCACCGCGGTGCCGCCGATGGCCAGTTCCAGCAGGCCCGGCAGCGCCGTCTTGACGGCGTTCAGGCCGAAATCGATCTGCGCGACCCAGGCGCTGATCTCCTGGCCCAGCGTGATCGGCGTGGCGTCCTGGAGGTGGGTGCGGCCGGTCTTGACGATGTCCTTGTACGCCGTGGCCTTGGCCGCGAGCGTGTCGCGCAGCGCTTCCACCGCCGGCAGCAGCTTGGTGTAGATCTGCTCCACCACCGCGATGTGCATGGCGGTGGGGAAGGTGTCGTTGGAGCTCTGGCCGCGGTTGACGTGATCGTTGGAGTGCACCGGCGTCTTGCTGCCCAGCACGCCGCCGGCGATCTCGATGGCGCGGTTGGAGATCACCTCGTTGGCATTCATGTTCGACTGCGTGCCCGAGCCGGTCTGGAACACCACCAGCGGGAAGTGATCGTCGAGCTTGCCGGCGATGACCTCGTCGGCGGCCTGCACGATCAGGGCGGCCAGGTCCTTGGGCAGCTCGCCCAGCTCGGCGTTGGCCTCGGCCGCGGCCCGCTTGAGGATGCCCAGCGCGCGGATGACCGGCCGTTGCCAGCGGAACCGACTCACGCCGATCGGGAAATTGATGGTGGAGCGCTGCGTCTGCGCGCCCCAGTATCGGTCGGCCGGGACGTCGATGGCGCCCATCGAGTCGGTTTCGGAACGGAATTCGGACATCTGAGTTGCTCCCCAGGAAAAGGTTAAGCCACGCGCGCTCCTGCTCCGGGCGAGGAATTTCGCCCCGCGCTCCGCGCTGCCCCGGAACGATAGCGCATGTTGCCGCCGCTGGCACGCGTAGCCCGACCGGTGGAAGGGGTAAGCCGGCATGGCGCCGGCCGGCCCGCGGGCAGGTGATGCGGGCAGGTGACGCGGGCGATGCACGCGCCCGGCCATCGCCTGCGTCGCCGGCCTCGCCGCGCTACCAGCGGTACCTGGCGGTGGCCACCACGGTGCGCTCCAGCCCGTAGTAGCAGCCGTTGACGCAGGACTGCACGTAGTGGCGGTTGAACAGGTTCTGCGCGTTCACGGCGACGCTCACGCCATGCAGCGCGGGCGCGAGCCGGCCCAGGTCGTAGGTCAGCGCGGCGTCGAACAGCGTGAACGGCGGCACGTGCAGGGTGTTGGACTGGTCGTAGGTGCTGCCCGTGTAGCGCACGCCCAGGCCCAGCCCCAGCCCCGCCAGCGCGTCGCGGTGGAAGTCGTACTTGGCCCACAGCGCGAAGGCGTTGAGCGGGATGGCGAAGATGCGGTTGCCGGCGTCGCCGTCGTTCGACGCCGCCACCGCCGCGTGCGTGTAGGTGTAGGAGGCGATGACGCGCAGCTCGCGGCTGAGGTTCAGGCGCGCTTCCAGCTCGGCGCCGCGCGAGCGGACCTCGCCGCTCTGGATGCGGTTGTTGGGGTTGTCCGGGTCCTGCGTGACCACGTTGCGCTGGCGCAGGTCGAACAGCGAGGCGGTGATCAGCGCGTCGATGTGCTGCGGCTGGTACTTGATGCCGACCTCGTACTGCTTGCCGCGCGTGGGCACGAACGGCGAGCCGTAGGCGTCGGTGCCCAGCGTGGGCTGGAACGAGGTCGTGTAGCTCGCGTACGGCGCGATGCCGCTGTCGAACAGGTAGAGCAGGCCGGCCTGCCAGGTGAAGGCGCGGTCGGACTGCCGCGTCGCGCTCTGCGCGATGAAATCGTCGGTGGCGGTGCTGGACCAGTCCTGGCGCAGGCCGAGGTTCAGGCGCCAGCGCCCGAGCTTGACCTGGTCCTGGGCGTACAGCCCGAGCTGCCTGATGCGCTGGCGGTTGCGGATGTAGAAGTCGGCCGCGGTGTAGTCGCGCAGCGCGGCGTGGTAGTTGGGGTTGAAGATGTCCTGCGTGGGCGCGTCCGCGTCGGCCTCGGTGTCGTGCGCCACGGTGGACTGGTAGTCGAGGCCGACCAGCATGGTGTGGTCCAGCGCGCCGGTCCTGAATTTCGCCTGCGCCTGGTTGTCGACCACGAAGGTGTTGAGCCAGTTGTCGTCCATGAACTTGTCGCGCACCATGGTCGTGCCGGACAGGCTGTCGCCCTGGACGCTGTCGAAGGCGAAGCTCAGGTGCTGGTAGCGCAGGTTCTGGCGCACCGTCAGCACGTCGTTGAAGGCATGCTCGAAGGCGTAGCCGATCGAGGCCTGCGAGCTGGCGGTCTTGTTGAAGCCCAGGTCGCCGGAATAGAAGCTGTAGGGAATCTGGCCGGCCGGGTTGTGCAGCAGCGTGCCCTGGGCCGGCAGCTTGTTCCAGAAGCCCATGTTGGGGTCGCGGCGGAAATCCGCCAGCAGCGTCAGCGAGGTGGCGCTGTCGGGGCGGTAGGTCAGCGACGGCGCCAGCGCGAAGCGGTTGTCCTTGGTCTGGTCGACCTGGGTGTTGCTGTCGAACGCGACGCCGGTCACGCGGTACAGCCAGCGGCGGTCCGCGTCCAGCGGGCCGCCGAAATCGAAGCCGGCGCCGATGCGCCCGAAGTTGCCGAACTGCGTGTAGACCTCGTGGACCGGCTCCTCGGTGGGGCGCTTGCTGACGTAGTTGACGAAGCCGCCGGGCGAGATCTGCCCGAACAGCACCGACGACGGCCCCTTGACCAGCTCCATGCGGTTGAGCATGTACGGGTCGTAGGCGGCCGGCACGAAGGTGCCGGTCACCAGGCGCAGGCCGTCCAGGTAGGTTTCCGCCGGGAAGCCGCGCATGTTCAGGTAGGTGCCGCCCTTGGTGTCGGCGCCGTTGAAGTCGGTCACCGCGCCGGCCGAGTAGCGGAAGGCCTGGTTGACGTTGATCACGCCCTGGTCGTCCATCTGGTCGCGCGTGATGACCGAGATCGACTGCGCGGTTTCCAGCACCGGCGTGCCGGTCTTGGTGGCGGCCGCGCTCTGCCGGGCGACGTAGCCGTTGCCGGGGCCGTTCGGCGACTCGGCCGCCGCGGCGTCGCGCACGGTGACCTGCGGCAGCATGGCCTCGGACTGGCCGGGCACGGCGTGGACCGTCCAGCCGCCGCCGGTGCGGCTTGCCGCCAGGCCGTGCGCGGCCAACAGCGCGGCCAGCCCTTCCTCGACCGTATAGCTGCCCGACAGCGCGGCGGCGCGCTTGCCGCCGACCAGCGCGGGATCGAACGACAAGGTGATGCCGGCCTGGCGGGCAAACGCGTTGAGGGCATCCTCGAGGCTGCCGCCGGCGATGCGCAGCGACAGGCGCGCGGGCGCCGCGGCCTGCGCCCGCGCCGCGGGCATGGGCGCGGCAAGGCCCAGCGCCGCGCCGAGCAGCAGCGCGCGGGCGGCGCCGGCGATCGACGCCGTGGCGGGCGGGGCGATGCCGTGGCGAGGGGGATGGCCGGGATGGCGGAAGCGGGTACGCATGGAGGGCGGGTCCTTTCGGTTTCAGGTGGTGTCACCCGTCTGCCGGACGAGGCCGCCAAAACCCGTAATCCGCGCGCAAGAAAATTTTCAGTGCCGCGCCACCAGCAGCGTCGCGCCGGGCTGCTGCACCACCCGCAGCGGCAGGGTGGCCGCCAGCACTTCCAGCGCCCGGCCGACCGGATCGGGGCCGTCGAGCTGGAACACGCCGGACACGCGCAGCGCGCCGGCGCCCGCATCGCAGCGCAGCGGCATGCCGCGGTAGCGCGCCAGCTCGGCGACGAAGGCATCGAGCCGCATCTGCTTGGCGACCAGGGCGCCGCCGGTCCAGGCCTCGGGCGTGAAGGTGAGGTCGCGCAGCCGCACCGGCGCGGCTGCCTGGTCCGGGATCAGGAAGGTGTCGCCGGCGCGCGCCAGGACCGGCGCGCCGTCGTCGTCGGCATGGATGGCGACGCTGCCTTCGACCACGTAGAGCCGCGTCTCGCCGGCCGACCGGCGCACGCCGAAGCGGGTGCCGATGGCTTCCAGGCGCGCCTGCGCGGTCTCCACCCAGAACGGCCGGCGCCCGGCGACGGCATCGGCGTCGCGCCCGGTGTCGACGAACAGCTCGCCGTGCCGCAGCACGATCAGGCGCCGCAGCGGCGAAAAGACGACCTCGGCCTCGGAGTCCGTGTTCAGTTGCAGGCGGGTGCCGTCGGCCAGCATCACGCTGCGCCGGTCGCCCACCGCGGCGGCGTAGCGCGCGCGCTGTTGCCACGGCAGCAGCCGCGCCGCCAGCGCGGCCAGCACGGTGCCGATGGCCGCCGTGCCGAGCAGCTTGAGCGCGCGGCGGCGCCCGTCGCCCTGCAGGCGCTGCGCGGACTGCAGCGCGTCCAGGGCCAGCGTGCCCTGGCCGGCGGGCAACCTGCGGAAGGCCTGCTCGATCTGCTGCACCTGCTGCCAGGCGGTCTCGTGGGCGGGATGGGCGGCGCGCCAGGCCGCGCAGGCGCCGCGCTCGGCGTCGGTGGCGGTGCCGGACTCCAGCCGCACGGCCCAGTCGATGGCCCGGTCGATGGCGTGGTCCGGCGCGTGGCCGGGCGCGTGGGACGGCGGCGCGCCGGCGGCCGCCGCGGTGGCCGGCCGGCGCTTCAAGGCAGCGATGCCGCGCGCGCCGCCAGGCAGTGGCGGATGGCGGTGGCCATGTATTTCTCGACCGAGCTCAGCGACACGCGCAGGCGCGCGGCGATCTCCGCGTAGCTCAGGCCTTCCAGCCGCGACAGCAGGAAGGCGCTGCGCGCCCTGGGATTGAGCCCGTCGAGCAGGGCGTCGACCTGCACCAGCGTCTCGATCAGCAAGTGGCGCGCTTCCGGCGACGGCGCGCACGCCTCGGGCAGCGCGGCGATGGCCTCCAGGCAGGCGCGCTCCACCGCGCGCCGGCGGATATGGTCGACCACCAGCCCGTGCGCGATGGTGGTCAGCCACGCCCGCGGCTCGCGGGCCGCATGGGCCTCGAGCGGGCGGCCCAGCACGCGCATGAAGGTGTCCTGCGCCAGGTCGGCCGCGTCGAAGGCATTGCCCAGCTTGCGCTGCAGCCATCCCTTGAGCCAGCCGTGGTGATAGCAGTAAAGGGCTTCGACTTTCTGGTGGTGAGTATCGGCCGCCGACATGGCTGCTCCGCGCAAGTGCTGGACGCCCGCGAGGAAAAGTGACCAGGGCGCCCTGTGCTGCGTCCCGGCCATTCTTCTTAAGCGAAATTAAATGAGAACTGTTCGCAATTGTATTGGCGGGACGTGCGGCCTGCAAGCGTTCAGTATCGGGTCCGTACCGTCAGCATGACGTTGCGCGGCTGGCCGTAGTAGCCGAGCGACTGGTAGTAGTTGCGGTCGAAGACGTTGTTGACGCTCAGGGTGGCGGACCAGTTGCGGTTGACCTTGTAGCCGACCTGCATGGCCACGGTGGCGTAGCCCGGCACGCGGATATTGCCGCTGGTCAGCGCGCTGGAGGCCAGCACGCCCGCGCCGGCGCTGAAACCGGCGAGCGGGCTGCCCGCCAGGAAGCGGTAGTTGCTCCAGAACTTCAGGTTGTGCCGCGGCGTGACCGCGGACAGGTTGTCCTGGTCCGTCTCGTAGCGGGCGTTGAGGTAGGTGTAGCCGGCCGAAAGGTCCCAGCCGGGCAGCGGCGAGCCGCTGACCTCGGTCTCGAAGCCCTGGATGTCGGCGCGGCCGGCGGCGCTGTAGAAGAAGGTGTCGCTGGAGTAGTAGGCGCGGTTGTGGTCGGTCAGCTTGAAGACCGCGGCCGAACTGTTCAGGCGGCCGCCCATGAATTCGCCCTTCACGCCGGCCTCGTACTGCCGGCCGGTGCGCGGCGGCAGCGGCGAGCCGCTCGCGGTCAGCTGGGACTGCGGCACGAAGATCTCGGAGTAGCTGGCGTAGACCGACACGTGCCGGCCCAGGTCGTAGATCAGCGCGGCGTAGGGGGTGAACTTGTGGTCCACGCCGCCCGGCGAGCGCGGCATCGCCGGTTCCGTGCCGAAGTCGCCGAGGCCCACGTATTGCTGGTAGTTGGTGAGCCGCCCGCCCAGGATGGCGGTCAGCGGGTCGAGGATCTTCAGCCGCGCCTGGCCATAGACGCCGAACTGCTCGGTGCGCACCTTGTAGATGCCGGTCAGCGGCAGCGCCGGCTCGGGCAGGTGCGACAGGGCGAAGAAGTCGATGGTGTCCGACGGCACGTTGGAGTAGCCGTCGCGGCTGTCGAGGCGGTCGTAGTTCATGCCGAACAGCAACTGGTGCTGGCGCCCCAGCAGCCGGAACGGTCCGCTGGCATTGATGTCGGCCGCCAGCCAGCTGAACGCGGTGCTGTCGGCCGCGGGGAAGTAGTTGGTCTGGTTGGTGGCCGGGTCCACGCCGCCGAAGACGCCGACGTACTTGGCATCCGTGGTGGTGCGGCGGTAGCGCAGGCTGGCGCGCGAGCGCCAGTCGTTCTCGAAGAAGTGGTTGAGCTCGGCGAAGACTTCCTCGGTGTCCTGGTTGGTGTGGGTCCAGTCGGGAAAGGGGTTCGAGCGGCGCGGGATGGCCGGCAGCGCGCCGTTGGCGTATGCCGGCAGCATCGAGAGGATGCCCTGGTTCTCGTCGTGCTGCACGGTGCCGGAGACCGACAGCAGCGTGCGCGGCGCGAGGTCGTATTCGACGATGCCATAGAGCATGCCCGAGCGGCTGTGCGAATGGTCGTAGAAGTAGTCGCGGTCGGTGCCGGCCACCACCGCGCGCCCGCGCAGCGAGCCGTCGGCGTTGAGCGCGCCGGTGATGTCGGCGTCGGCGTGGTAGTTGTTCCAGGAGCCGACCGAGACGCTGCCGGAGGTCTGGAAGTCGCGCTGCGGGCGCTTGCGCGCGAAGTTGACCAGCCCGCCCGGCTCGCCGGAGCCTTCCAGCAGCCCGGCGGAGCCGCGGATCACCTCGATGCGGTCGTACATCGCCAGGTCGAACTGCGGCGCGCCGACGTTGAGCGAGGTGGTCGACGGAATGCCGTCCAGCTCCGCCGACAAGGCATAGCCGCGCGCGAAATACTGGTTGTTCAGGTAGGGATTCTCGTTGACCTGGACCGTGATGCCGGTGGTCTGCGCCAGCGCGTCGCGCACCGTGGTCATGTTCTGGTCGTCCATGCGCTGGCGGGTGATGACGCTGACCGACTGCGGGATCTCGCGCAGGGCATGCTCGCTCTTGCCCAGCGTGAGGGCGCGCGTGGTGTACGAGCCGGTGTCCTGCGTGGTCGCGTCGCGCGACTCCGCGGTCACCGTGACCGCGGGAAGCGGGATGTCGGCGGCCGGCGCGGCCGGCCCGCTCGGCGCGGCCGGCTGGCCCGGCGCCGTGGACGCCACCAGCACGTAGCCCGCCGCGGTCTTGCCGATCGCATAGCCGCTGCCGCGCAGCAGCGTGTTGAACCCGTCCTCGACCGAGTAGCTGCCGCGCAGCCCGGCCGAGCGCATGCCCCTGAGCTTGTCCGCCTCCAGCGCAAGCGCCACGCCGGACTGGGCGGCGAAGCTGCTCAGCGCATCGGCGAGCGCGCCGGCGGGAATGTCGTACCGGACGGCGGCGCGCCCGCCCTGGGCCAGCGCCGCCGTGCCGTGGCCCGCGGCCAGGGCGCCGGCGATGGCCAGCTGGATGGCGATGGCCAGCGCGCTGGGGCGCGCGCGGCGAAGGGTGCGGGCCACGGTGCGGCGGCGCGTCGGGTGGGCTGACTGCATGCTCGGGGATTCCTCTTCGTTGACGTTCCATGTAGCGGCGGGACGAAAAACGAAGACAGGCGCCGGCCGTGGCCCGTTTTTCGTCGCCTACGCAGGCATTGACGTGCGAGCCGGGGAAACACGAACCTGCCGTGGAAAGAAATTTGCGGCGGCGCGGATGCGCCCGCGGACGCGCGCTACCGGGCCGCCGCCGGGGCGTCCACCCAGACCAGGTAGGGCGTCAGCATCCGCACGCGCAGGGCGGGCACGCTGTCCACCAGCAGCTGCAGCGCGCGGTCGGTATCGTCCAGCGGCAGCACCCCGGCCATGTCGATGTCCTGGAGCCGGGCGCGGTCGTAGAGGATGCGGCCGCGGCGGTAACGGTTGAGTTCGTCCAGCACTTCGGGCAGCGGCCGGTCGCGCACCACCAGCTGGTGGAATTTCCAGGCATCCGCCACGCTGCGCGCGTCGATGCGCTCGACCGGGCCCAGGCCGCCGGCGGCGATGCGGACCCGCTGGCCGGCCTCGATGACGGCGCTGGCGGCGCCGGCCGGGTCGCCGCGCTGGCCGCCCGCCTGCACCGCCACCTTCGATTCGAGCATGGTCAGCCAGGTGCCGTCGTCGCGGCGGTCCACCACCAGCCGGGTGCCGAGCGCGCGGATGGTGCCGTGCTCGGTCTCGACCAGGAAAGGCCGGCCGGGGTCGTGGGCCACGTCGACCAGGATCTCGCCGCTGACCAGTTCCAGCGCGCGCCGCCGCGGGTCGAAGCGCAGGTTGACCGCGCTGTGGCTGCCAAGCGTGATGCGGGTGCCGTCGGACAGGGTGCGGGTTTCCCACTGGCCGGTGCCGCTGCGCATGTCGGCCGCCAGCCAGGCGAGGGGATAGGCCTGCAGCGCCAGCCACCCCGGCACCGCCAGCGCGCAGGCCAGCGTGGCCGCCGCCACGGCGCGGCGGGTGCGGCGCCGCTTGCCGTCGCCGGCGAAGGTGGCGCCGAACGCCGCGCGAGCCGGGCCGGCATGGCCGCCGGCGGCCTCCCGCACGCTTTGCAGCTGGCCGATCACGTTTTGCATGCTGTCGGCGGCGGCGGCGTGCCGCGGATCCTTGCGCTTCCATGCCTCGAAGCCGGCGCGGGCGGTCTCGCAAGCGCCCGCGTCGCCGGCGCTCAGGCGCACGATCCATGCCGCGGCCTGGGCGGCAATGTCGTCGGGGACGGGCTGGCGGCGCGCGGCGGGCATGCGGGCCGGTCTAGCCGTTGAGAACCTGATGGCAGCGCAGCAGCGCCTGCGCCAGGTACTTCTGCACCATGCGCACGGAAATGCCGAGCCGGCTCGCCACGGCCGGCTGGGTCTCGCCTTCCAGGTAGTGCAGCAGGAACACCTCGCGCCCCTTGTCCGGCAGGCCGGACAACGCGCTGCCCAGTTGCGCCAGCACCTGCACGGCGACCGCGATGGCCTCGGGCGACGGGGCGCCCTCCGTGCTCCCGGCCACCAGCGCCAGCTCGGCCAGATAGGCCTGTTCGATGCGGGCGTGGCGGGCGCGGTCGATCATCAGCCGCTTGGCGGTGGTGGTCAGGTAGGCGCGGGGTTCCGCCAGCATGGACGGCGCATGGCGCGCGCCCAGGATGCGCAGGAAGGTGTCGTGCGCGAGGTCGGCGGCCTGCTCGGTGCAGCCCAGCTTGCGGCGCAGCCACGCTTTCAGCCAGCCGTGATGGTGGCTGTAGAGCGTTTCGACTTCCTGGAGATGGGTATCGGCGGCTGACATGATCGCACCGGCGCGGTGCCCGCGTCTGCGTTAAACAGGATTTAAATGAGAATTGTTCGCAATTGTATTGGGTGGCGGGCGGCATGGCAAGACCAATGGCCAGTCTGCTGCGAAAGCGCCCCGGGGAGGGCCGGAACCGGCTGCGTGTCCTGCGCGCAGGCGCCGGCGGCGCTCCCCGGGGAGGGCGCCGGCCAGGCGTTCCGGCCGGCGCGCCGCCGGCGGCCGGCGGCAATCCCGGTTATTGGCCGGGAACGTTGATGACGGTGTTGACCATGGTCACCCCGGCGGTCAGCGCGATCGCGCGGCCGTTGAGGGTCGTGACGACGGCGCTCGGTGGCGTGCCGCCGGTGGTCGAGATGGTGATGCCCGCATTGGCCAGCATGGTGCCCGCCATGGTGGAACCGGTGCCGATGATGGCGCCGCCCGGGACGTACCAGAACACGTTCTTGGCCAGGGCGCCGTTGACGAGCAGGACCTGGATCGGCACCGCCGGCGTGGCCGGGCCGGTGAGCCCGACGTTCAGGGTGCCGCTGCCCGCGGCGGTCTGGAAGACCCAGACGGCATTCGCGTCGCCGCCGGCATCCAGGGTCAGGCTGGCCGAGGTCCGCCCGACGCCGCCGATGTCGTAGGTTCCGAGCGCCGACAGGTACACGCCGGGCGGCAGCGTCCGGCCCGCAAGCTCGTCGGCGCCGTCGCCGATGCCGCCGCAACTGGCGCACTGCGCGGGGTCCGACATGTCGATGCCGCCGGGCAGCGAGGCGGGAGAGAGCGCGTTGAATGCGGCCAGCGCGCCGATGCTTGCCTGCGTCACGGCCGCCGCGGCGACCGAGCCGGGCGGGGCGGTCAGCGTATAGATCAGCCCGTTGACCGTGCCGTCGTTGCTGGTCGTGGTGGTGTAGACGTTGCCGCCGGCGTCGTGCAGTCCCGTTATCGTCGTGGAAGCGGCATTGACGCCGAGATCGCCATTGATGACGGTGGCCAGCCCGTCGTTGGTCACGGTGGCGCTGCCCCCGAACGAGCCGAACGGCGCCGCGCCGCCCAGCGCGGGCGCGGTGGCGCAGGTCGACGAATTCGTGGTGAACGTCGTGGCCGCGCCGGTGGCCAGCGCATTGCCCGCGAGATCCTTGGCGCCCGTCGTGATGGTGGCGATGTAGCTGGTGCCGGCCGTCAGGGCGCCGGGCGTGAAGGTGGCGACTTTGCCCGGGACGTCGTAGGTGACCACGCCCGGCAGCAGCGCCGCCGGCGCGGCGGAGGTGGTGAGCGTGAAGGTGGCGGTATTGAGGGTAAGCGGGTCCATCGCCTCGCTGAAGGTGAAGTTGACCGACTTGTTGGTGCAGATCCCGGTGGCGAGGTTGGCCGGGTTGGTGGAGACGACCGTGGGCGGCGTGGTGTCCGCGCCCGCGCCCGTGGTGAATGTCCACGTGAAATTGCCGGCCAGCGCATTGCCGGCGAGATCCGCCGCCGCGGTGGTGACCGTGCCGTTGAACGCGGTGCCCGCGGCCAGCGGGGCGCCCGGCGTGAAGATCGCGCTTTTCGCCCCGGCCGCGTAGGAAACGGTGCCCGCCACCGGCGCGCCTCCCGCGCCCGTCAGCGTAAAGCTGGTGCCGCTGATGGTCGCCGGATCCATGTCCTTGCTGAAGGTCACGGCGATATTGGTGTTGGTCGCCACATTGGCGGCGCCGGCGGCAGGCACGCTGAGCGATACCGTGGGACGCGTCGTGTCGGGGGCCGAGCCGGTGGTGAACGTCCACACGAAGTTGCCCAGCAGCGCATTGCCGGCCAGGTCGCTGGCGCCGGTGGTCACCGTCGCGGTCAGCAGGGTGGCGGCGGGCAGGGCGGCGGCCGGGACGAAGGCGGCGCTTTTCGCGCTGGCCACGTAGGTGACCGAGCCCGCGACGGGCGCCGCGCCGGGGCCGGTGACGGTGAAGCTCGCTGCGGTGAGGGATGCCGGGTTCATGTCCTTGCTGAACGTCGCGACGACCTTGGTATTGGTGCCGACGCCCGTGGCGCCGGGCGCGGGAACGGCCAGCGTTACCGTGGGCCGGGTCGCGCCCGGAGTGCCGCCCTGGTCCGGATTGCCTGGCGCATTGTTGTTGTTGCCCGAGGAACCGCCGCCGCAGCCTGCGGCCAGCGCGATCGCCAGCACCGCCATAAACCGCCCCAGCCCGCCCAGGCCGGTGGCAGACTTGTCCGTTCGCAATCCCGGCCCGGCAATGGTCCCGTCGTGGCTTTTGAGGTTTTTCATTTTTTCTCCGCGTGTGCACTGCCTGAGTGCTGGCAAGTAGAGGCAGGCGCGGCGGAATTCCCGGCGATGCCTCCTCTCTCGCGCAGAGAGTCTGGGAGATCGAACGCGAAAAGTCGGTACGGTAGTGGGCAATCGGGACGGGGAATCGTCTCCTGCCGCTCCTGCCGCTCCGAACGCGCGGCGCAACGGTCGGCGCGCTCCCGCCGGTCAGGCGGAGGCTTCCGGCATTGGTTACCCGCGGTTGTTTCCCTTTGGCGGCAGTTGCGGCCTCTTGGCGCCACCCGCGCGAGGATGCGGGTGGCGCCGTGCCGCGCGCCGCGCGCGGCGGCGCCTCAGCCCGCGGCCACCGGCGCGGCGGCGCCGGCGCGGTCTTCGTGCGCGTGCGCGGCGGGCCGCGCCAGTTGGGCGATCAGCGATCGCGCGACCTTGGTCGCCTGCGGCACGTGTTCGGTGACCGCGTTGGATTCCCAGAACACGCCGCGCAGCGGATGGCCGACCGCATGCAGGCCCGGCTGGGGCCGCCCGCCGGCGTCGAGCAGCGCGCAGTCCGCGCGGTTGGCCTGCAGGCCGAAGCCGAGCGGATCGGGCAGCGCCAGGCCGCGGGCCAGCACGTCGCGGGCGAGCGGATCGTGGCTCTGCGTCCAGTCGAACGCGAAGCCCAGGCAGTTGACCACGCGGTCGGCTTCCAGGGTCTGCACCGCGTCGCTGCCGCGCGCGCGCCAGCGCACGGCCAGCCGGCCGTCGGCCAGCGTGTCCACGGCCAGCAGCGTGCCGGCCGCATGGCGGTAGCGGCCCCCGGCCTTGACGCGCGTCTGCCAGGCCAGCGCCTCGGGCGCCGAGCGGTGCAGCGCGACGTCCCACCACGAGCGCAGCTTGCGCACGAAGCGCGCGCGCTCTTGAACGCTGGCGCGGGCCCACAGCGTGTCCACCTGCAGGCGCAGGGTGGGCACGATGCGCTGCCAGTCCTGCCGCTGCGCCGCCATGGCGCGCAACTGCGGATGGACCTGGCGCAGCAGCTGGCGCAGCGTGAGGCCGCCGTCGGGAATGTGGAGGAAGTCGGGCCAGGGTTCGGGCATGCGGCGCTCGTTGACGCCGAGGCCGGTGCGCGAGATCGCCATGTGCTCGCCACGGAAGCCGGCGTGCTCGGCCGAGATCAGGCCGTCCAGCGCGCTCAGGCCGGCCCCGAGGTAGACGATGCGCCGGTCGCGCGCGACTTCGTGCCAGGCGCCGCCGGCCCACTGGTCGGCCACGTAGCGGGGCGAGCGCCGGGCCGCGTCGCCGAGCGCGAACGGCAGCTGGTCGGCGCGGCGCTGCATCAGGCCGGTGGCCAGCACCACCTTGTCGGCCAGCCGCTGCCGGCCGTCGGCGAGCGACACCGCATAGCCGTGCGCGGTGGCCCGCAGGCCGACCGCGCGCGCCCGCACGTGCTCGAGCGACAGGCCGGGGCGCAGGCGCGCGGTCTCCTCCGCCCAGGTCTGCTGCAGGTAGGCGCCGTACAGGCGGCGCGGCGGCAGGCTGTCTTCGATCGCCACCCCGGGCGGCGGCGCCCAGGCGCCGGCGCGCACCTGGCGCGCGAGCCAGCCGGTGAAATGCGCGGGTTCTTCTTCGAACAGGCTGATGGCCTTGCTCACGCCGTTGATCAGGTGCTGGGCGAGCGGCGTGCCGTAGGCCACGCCCAGGCCCGGCGTGGCGGCGGGTTCGATCAGGTCGATGTGCAGCGCCATTGGCGCTTGCCGCAGCAGGCGCAAGGCCACGGCGATGCCGGCGAAGCCGCCGCCGACGATGGCGACGCGGGGAATGGCGACAGTGTTCACGAGA
Organism: Cupriavidus sp. 30B13; assembly: GCF_049059565.2. NCBI lineage: Bacteria > Pseudomonadati > Pseudomonadota > Betaproteobacteria > Burkholderiales > Burkholderiaceae > Cupriavidus > Cupriavidus sp. 30B13. The sequence goes on from NZ_CP188223.1 coordinate 1,751,487, forward strand.
TAAGGTCCATGCGGTCAGGCGGCGGCCGTGCCGGCGGCCGGCGCGGGCCGGGTTTGCTGCTGGCTGGCGGTTGGGGCGGGAGGGGCGGTCGGGTCGGGTGGGGTGGAAGGGGCGGACTCCGCGGCCGGCACGCGGTAGCGGGCGGCGGCATGGTCGCTGCCCAGCCGGGCGCGGCCGGGGCCGTAGAGCTTTTCGCGCAGGGTGCCGGGCTGGTACGCCGTCTTGTAGACGCCGCGGCGCTGCAGTTCGGGCACGACGAGGTCGACGAAGTCCTGGTGCGAGTCGGGCATGATGGTGTAGCTCAGGTTGAAGCCGTCCACGCCGGTTTCCTCCATCCAGGCCTGCATCGCGTCGGCGACCTGCGCGGGCGAGCCCACCAGCACCGGGCCCTTGCCGCCGATGGCGTTGTGGCGCGCCAGCTCGCCGATGGTCCATACCCGGTCCGGGTCGGCGATGGTGAAGCCCTCGACGGTGGATTGCATGCCCTCGCTCCGTTCGTAGGTGAACGGCGCGTCGATGTCGCGCCCGGCCAGGTCGATGCCGGTCCAGCGCGAGAACAGCGCGAGCGCGCCTTCCAGGCTCACGTGCCGCTCGATGTCGGCCAGCTTGGCGCGGGCTTCTTCCTCGGTGCGCCCGACGATGACCGTGAGCAGCATGAAGAATAGCACCGAGGCCGGGTCGCGGCCCTGCTCGGCCACGCGGCGGCGTGTGTCCTGCACTGTGTCGCGGATCACTTTGCGCGACGGCGCGCTGATGAACACGCACTCGGCATGCGTGGCCGCGAAGGTCTTGCCGCGCCCGGAGGTGCCGGCCTGGTAGAGCAGCGGCGTGCGTTGCGGCGACGGCTCGCTGTAGTGCACGCCCTCGATGTGGAAGTACTGGCCGTCGTGGCGGATCTCGTGCACGCGGGCGGGGTCGGCGAAGATCTGCCGTTCGCGGTCGCGCACGGCGGCGCCGTCTTCCCAGCTGCCTTCCCACAGCTTGTACAGCAGTGCCATGTATTCGTCGGCCACGTCGTAGCGCTCGTCGTGCGCGCGCGCCTCGCCCAGGCCCACGGCGCGGGTGCCGGTGTTGCCGAAGCTGGTGACGATGTTCCAGCCCACGCGGCCGTTGGTCAGGTGGTCCAGCGTGGACATGCGCCGCGCGAACTGGTACGGCGGCTCGTAGGTCGTGCTGCTGGTGACCGCGAAGCCCAGGTGCGTGGTGACCTGCGCCATGGCCGAGACCAGCAGCAGCGGATCGAGCCGCGGGAACTGCAGCGCCCCGCGGATGGCGGGGTCGTGGGAGCCGCCGTAGACGCTGTAGGTGCTGATGCCGTCGGCCCAGAACAGCGCGTCGTAGAGGCCGCGCTCGGCGATGCGGGCCAGCTCGGTCCAGTAGGCGAGGGTGTGGTACTGCAGCGATTTGTCGCGCGGATGCTTCCACAGCCCCGGCGACAGGTGGCTGGGCGCGAAGGTGACGAAGGCGTTGATGCGGATTTCTTTGCTCACGGTGCGGTGACTTGCGGTGCGGGCGCGGCGTGGCCGGCGCTGGCGCTGGTTGAGGGAGCCTGCGCGCCGTGGCGGTGGCGGCTGGCCGGGTGGCTGTCGGGCAGGCGCGCATGGCCCTGGCCGTAGAGCTTCTCGCGCAGCGTGCCGGGGGCGTAGTCCTGCTTGTAGACGCCGCGGCGCTGCAGCTCGGGCACCACCAGGTCGACGAAGTCGCGGAAGCTTTCGTGGGCGACGGCGTAGCCGAGGTTGAAGCCGTCCACGCCGGTGTCGTCGACCCATTCCTGCATGCGGTCGGCGATGGTGGCGGGCGAGCCCACCAGCAGGCTGGCGCTGCCGCCGCCGATGGCCACGCGCGCGAGGATCTCGCGGAAGGTCCAGACGCGCTCCGGGTCGGCGCGCGTGTAGTTGTTCACCACCGACTGCATGTGGTTGGAGTCGATGTACTCGATGGGGTCGTCCAGGCCGTAGCGCGACAGGTCGATGCCGGCCCAGCGCGAGAACAGCGCCGCCGCGCCTTCGGGACAGGCGTATTGCAGGTAGTCCTGGTACTTGGCCTGGGCCAGCTCGTCGGTGGCGGCGGGAATCGCGGTGAGCGACAGGAACACCTTGATGTCGCCGGCGTCGCGGCCGGCCAGCACGGCGCGCCGGCGCAGGTCGTCGACCGCGTCCTTCACTACCTTCTTGCTGGGCGCGCTGATGAACACGCACTCGGCGTGCCCGGCCGCGAACGCCTTGCCGCGCGCCGAGGTGCCTGCCTGGAACAGCAGCGGCGTGCGCTGCGGCGAGGGCTCGCAGATGTGGATGCCTTCGCTGCGGAAGAACTCGCCTTCGTGCCGCACCTGGTGGATGCGCGCCGGGTCGGCGAAGATGCCCTGTTCGCGGTCGCGCAGCACGGCTTCGTCTTCCCAGCTGCCCTCCCAGTACTGGTAGACCAGCGACATGTACTCGTCGGCCACGTCGTAGCGGTCGTCGTGGGCGCGCGCGGCCTGGCCGTTGAGGGCCCTGGTGCCGCTGTCGCCGAAGCTGGTGACGATGTTCCAGCCCACGCGGCCGCCGGTGACATGGTCCAGCGTGCTCATGCGGCGCGCGAACAGGTAGGGCGGCTCATAGCTGACGCTGCTGGTGATGCCGAAGCCCAGGTGCTGCGTCACGTGCGCCATGGCGGAAACCAGCAGGATCGGGTCGAGCCGCGGGAACTGCACGGCGCGGCGGATGGCGGTGTCCGCGCTGCCCTTGTACACGTCGTACAGGCTGATGCCGTCGGCGAGGAACACCGCGTCGAACTTGCCGTCTTCGGCGATGCGGGCCAGGTCGGTCCAGTAGGACAGCTTGTTGTAGTCCAGCGAGCGGTCGCGCGGATGCCGCCACAGGCCCATCGACAGATGGGACGGCGCGGCCAGCGCGAAGGCGTTGAGTCGGATCTCTTTGCTCATGGCGGAGGTGGATGGGCGAGGCTGGGAAGGGCCGCCGGCGCCGGCGGCGGGCGGACGGCATGCGACGGCGCGAAGGTGTCCACTGGGTTCGAGACATGCCTGATGAAGGGGATGGCTGGAAGAGGATGGCTGCGCGGGCCGGCATCGTGTCGCGCCGCATCGGGGCGGCCGGCGCCACGGCATATCCGTGCCCGCGCCAGACGCCAGGAGTTCACAAGGTTAATCAATCCGCGGCCGTGGCCGAAGCGCGATTTACGCATTTGCATATCCGCGCGCCTTTCCATGGATATGCGAAATCGGTCTTTGTCGTGCGCAACCGGAGTTCGCACAATGCGTGTCCATGACTGAGCCGCATGGCCGAGCGCCGCCATCGGCCTGCCCCTCGCCTTGCCTGTTCCGCCGCCGGCCGCGGCGGCGCGGACAAGACGGCGGCCGCCTGCCAGCCTGCCCGGGGCGCCAAGCCTGTCGCCCGGCAACCGCATCGAAGAAGACGCCCTCCATGTCCGCCGTTCTGGAAATCCACCCCGCCCGTGCCGCCGGCCTGCCCGACGCGCCGCCACCCGCCGCGTCCACGGCGCGGCAGCCGGACCTGCAGGCGCTGCGGCAACTGGCCGAGACGCGCTTCGCGCCGCGCGAACGCGCGCTGCACGAGGCCGCCGCGCTGCCGCTGGAAAACCTGCGGGAGCTGCATGACGGCGGCTGGCTGCGCCTGACCCTGCCCGAGTCGCTGGGCGGCGCCGACAGCCGCCTGGGCACCGGCGCCGCGCCCACCTACCTGCAGGCGATCCGCACCGTGGCGCGCGTGTCGCCGGGCACGGCGCATTGCCTGCAGGTGCACAACCACGCCTTGTGGACCGTGCTGGAGGCCGGCACGCCCGAGCAGCATGCGCGCTTCCTGGCGCCGCTGCAGCGCGAACTGTCCCTGTTTTCCTTCATCGGCAGCGAGCCGGGCCTGGCTCCGGGCGCGGCGCGCTTCCAGACCACCGCCACGCCGGAGGCGGGCGGCTTGCGCGTGCATGGCCGCAAGCAGTACGCCACCAATGGCGTGGCGCGCGGCTACGGCATCGTCTTCACCTCGCTCGACGGCGCCGGCGGCAGCCAGGGCGAGGGCGGCATGGCGGCCAACCACCAGATGGTGATCGTGGAGCCCGGCATGCCCGGCGTCTCGCAGGACGACGACTGGTACGCGCCCAGCGGCATGCGCGTGGCGGCCAGCCCGCAGATCCGCCTGGAGCAGGTCAGGGTGCCGGCCAGCCATGTGCTGGGCCAGCCCGGCGAGTACCTGCGCGGCCGCTGGCAGGGCCGTTTCCACCTGGGCTTCACGGCCAACTACCTGGGCATGGGCGAAGGCATCCTGCAATGGTCGCTGGCATGGCTGCGGCAGTTCCCGGAACGGGTGGCCGATCCGTTCGTGCAGGCCCATGTGGGCGAGGTGCAGGTGGCGCTGCAGGCCGCCGCCGCGGCGCTGGACCACGCGATCGCCGCGTGGCGGCAGCCGGACGTGCAGCGGGCCGAGCTGGTCTCGATGGCCGCCAAGTCCACCTGCGCGCAGGCCGCGGTGCTGGCGGCCGACACGCTGGGGCGCCTGACCGGCTCCACGGCGCTGTTCGACGATCATCCGCTGGGACGGCTGATCCGCGACCTGAAGACCCACATCCTGCACGTGGGCCACGACCGCACGCATCAGACCATCGGCGCCGCCGCGCTGGGCCAGGCGTTCGATTCCACGCGCCAGCGATGAGCGCGCGCAGCCTGGCGTGCGACGTGCTGGTGGTCGGCTATGGCGCGGCCGGCGCGGCGGCCGCCATCGAGGCCTCGGACGCCGGCGCGGAGGTGCTGCTGGTGGAGAAGATGCCGTCGCCGGGCGGCCTGTCGGTGGTGTCGGCGGGCGGCGCGCGCATGGCCTTCGACGCCGGCGCGGCGCTGTCCTATCTGCGCCATACCTGCGGCCAGCGCACGCCCGACGACGTGTTGCGCGTGCTGGCCGACGGCATGCACGATTTTCCCGCCTGGCTGGCGGCGCTGGCGCGCGACATCGGCGCCGAGCTGGTGCTGCGCCCGGCGCCCGGCAACTACCCGTTCGACGGCTTCGAGGCGCTCGGCTATGCCGAGGTGCAGGCGCTGCCCGCCGGCCTGGCGTTCCGGCATCCGGTGCCGCAGCGCGTGCGCGACGTGTCGCCCGCGGGGGCGCGCTTCTTCGGCCTGCTGCAGGCGCACGTGGAGCGCCGGCCGGTGTCGGTGCTGACCGCCACGCGCGTGGCGCGGCTGGTGCGCGATGCCGACGGCGCGGTGCGCGGCGCGGCGCTGGAGGACGCGCGCGGCAGCCTCTCGGTGCAGGCACGGCAGGGCGTGATCCTGGCCTGCGGCGGCTTCGAGGCCAGCGCGCGCATGCAGAGCGACTGGCTGGAGCCGGCGCAGGTGCTCAACGGCAGCTTCCTCGGCAATACCGGCGACGGCATCCGCATGGCCCAGGAGCTGGGCGCGGACCTCTGGCACATGTGGCATTTCCACGGGCCCTACGGCTTTCGCCACCCGGACCCCGCGTTTCCCTACGGCCTCTACGTCAAGAATTTCCCGATGTGGACCCCGGGGCTGCCGACCGCGCACCTGCCGGCGATGCCGTGGATCCTGGTGGACCAGCTCGGCCGGCGCTTCGCCAACGAATACGAGCCGTATCCCGGCGACACCGGCGTGCGCCATTTCTCCCACCTCGACGGCAACCACGGCCGCAACACGCGCCTGCCCGCGCTGATGGTGCTGGACGCGGACGGCTTCGCCATGTACCCGCTCGGCCGCTTCGTGGCGCACGACACGCAGCAGTCGTTCGAATGGAGCGCGGACAACCGCCGCGAGCTCGAACTGGGCATCTTCCGGCAGGCCGCTTCGCTGGCCGCGCTCGCGGAGCTGGCCGGCGTGCCCGCGCCGGCGCTGGCGGACACCGTGCAGGCGTGGAACGCGGCCTGCGCGCGCGGCCACGACGCGGCGTTCGGCCGCCCGCCCGCCACCATGCGGCCGCTGGCGCGCCCGCCGTTCTACGTGGCGCCGGTATGGCCGCTCGTGATCAATACCCAGGGCGGCCCCGTGCACGACGCCTGCCAGCGCGTGCTGGACGTGCGCGGCCACGCCATCGAGGGCCTGTACGCGGCCGGCGAGCTGGGCAGCGCCTTCGGCCATCTCTACATGGCCGGCGGCAACCTGGCCGAGTGCCTGGTCGGCGGCCGCGCCGCGGCGCGGCACGCGGTCTCGCGCGCGCGCCGCGGCGCTTCCGGCGGCGCGCAGCGCGCCGCGGCCTGAACCCAACACCAACCGAGAGAGAGGGACCTGTTTCATGAAGGCTGTTTTGCGAATGACCGGCGCGGCCGCCGCGTGCCTGATGCTGTCGGCCGGCGCGGCCCATGCCGTGGGCGGCAAGCCCGCCGTCGACAAGCAGACGCTGGTGGTGGCGCTCGCCTCCGGGCCCGGCAACCTGGACCCGCAGGTCGCGCCCAGCGTGGATTCGGCCAAGTACGCCTGGAACGTGTTCGACACGCCCTACGGCTTCGACGTGAAGGGCAACCTGGAGCCGCGCCTGGCCACCTCGTACAAGATCAGCGAGGACGGTCTGGTGTTTACCTTCGCCATCCGCAAGGGCGTCAGGTTCCACAACGGCGACAGCCTGAGCGCGCGCGACGTCAAGTACTCGCTGGACCGCATCCTCGACCCGGCCACCAAGAGCACGCGCCGGCCGTTCTTCGTCAACGTGGTGGAGAGCGTCCAGGCGCCCGACGACGGCACCGTGGTGATCCGCCTGCGCAAGAAGGACGGCGCGTTCCTCAACAAGGTGGCCGGCTACCTGTACGTGGTGCCCGAGGCCTACACGCGCGGCCTGGGCTCGCCCGAGGCGTTCGCGCGGCAGCCGGTGGGCACCGGCCCCTATCGCGTGGTGTCGTACCAGATCGGCCAGTCGCTGGAGCTGCAGCGCTTCGCGCAGTTCTGGGGCGAGGCGCCGAAGGTCAACCGCATCGTCTACCGCTTCGTGCCCGAGGCCAGCAGCCGCGTCAACGCGCTGCTGGCCGGCGAGATCGACCTGGCCACCGACATCGCGCCCACCGAGGTGGAGCGCCTGCAGGCCAACCCGGGCCTGCGCAGCCTGTCCGTGCCCGGCGGCAGCCCGGTGTTCGTGCGCGTGTACGCCAACGATCCGAAGACGCCGCTGTCGAAGCCGCAGGTGCGGCTGGCGCTGAACTACGCCATCGACAAGGACGCGCTGATCAAGAACGTGTTCCGCGGCCGCGCCGCGCCGCTGCGCTCGCACATCCCGGACAGCTACCCCACCGATCCCAACAAGGGCCTGAAGCCGTTCGCCTATGACCCGGCGCTGGCCCGCAAGCTGCTGGCCGAGGCGGGCTATCCGCAGGGCTTTTCCACCAGCCTGATGTGCACCACGCCGACCTTCGAGCGGGCCTTCTGCGAGGCCATCGCCGCGTATTGGGCGCAGGTGGGCGTGAAGGCGCAGATCCGGCTGATCGAGTCCACCGCGTCCAACCGCCTGAACAACACGCACCAGAGCGGGCCGCTGTTCCTGTCGCACTTCGGCAATGCCATCTACGACCCCATCCACGTGGTGGGCGGCTCCATCGCCAAGGACGGCACCTGGGCCGACTACGACAACCCGGCCGTGCAGGCGCTGGTCGACGAGGTGGAGGGCGTCAACGACCCGGCGCGCCGCACCGAGATCTTCGGCCGCCTGCTCAAGCTGGCGCGCGACGACGGCCAGGCGGTGCTGATCGCCGAGCCGCAGCTGAACTACGTGGCCGACTCCGCCTTGCAGTGGTCGCCGCAGATCGCCGGCTGGAGCTTCAACTTTCGGCAGGTGACCTGGAAATGAAATCCGCCATGAACCACGAGACCCGCGATATCCACCGCACCCGCAACATGCGTCGCCGCAAGGCGTTCCTGGCCGCCGCCGCGGCGGCCGCGCTGGCGTGGGGCTTCGCCACGCCGGCGGCGGCCATCGACGGCAAGCCCGCCGTCGACCGGCAGACCGTGGTGGTGGCCATCACGGCGCTGCCGGCCAATCTCGATCCGCTGATTCCGCCCAGCATCGAATCGGCCAAGTACGCGTGGAATGCCTTCGATTCGCTGTACGGCTTCGACCGCCAGGGCAACCTGGAGCCGCGCCTGGCCACCGGCTACGAGATCAGTCCCGACGGCCTGGTGTGGACCTTCCGCCTGCGCACCGGCGTGAAGTTCCACAACGGCGACGCGTTTTCCGCCGACGACGTGAAGTTCTCGATGGACCGCGTGCTGCAGCCCGAGACCAAGAGCACGCGCCGGCCGTTCTTCGCACCGGTGGTGGAGTCGACCACGGTCAAGGATGCGCACACCGTGGTGTTCCGGCTCAAGAAGAAGGACGGCGCCTTCCTCAACAAGCTCGCCGGCTACCTTTACGTGGTGCCGCGCAAGTACGTGCAGGGGTTGCCGAATGCCGACGCCTTCGGCCAGGCGCCGGTGGGCACCGGCCCGTGGAAGATCGTGCAGAACCAGGTCGGGCGCGAGCTGGTGTTCGAGCGCTTCGACGGTTTCTGGGGCAAGAAGCCCGGCGTGGCGCGGCTGGTGTACAAGGTCATCCCCGAGCCCAGCAGCCGCGCCAGCGCGCTGCTGGCCGGCGAGATCGACCTGGCCACCGAGGTCGCGCCCACCGACCTGGAGCGCCTGGCGTCCAACAAGGGCCTGGCGGCCGAGGCGGTGGACGGCGGCAGCCCGCTGCACATCCGCATCTACGCCAGCGACCCGGCCTCGCCGCTGTCGAAGCGCGAGGTGCGGCTGGCGCTGAACTACGCCGTCGACAAGAAGGCCCTGATCGCCAGCGTGCTGCGCGGGCAGGCGGCCGAGCTCAACGCGCTGATTCCCTCGAGCTACCCCTATGGCAGCAACCCGGCGCTCAAGCCGTTCGAGTTCGACGCCGCCCGCGCCCGCCAGCTGCTGGCCCAGGCCGGCTACGCCAAGGGCTTCGACACCAGCCTGACCTGCCCGAGCAACCAGCCGCGCGCGATCTGCGAGACGCTGGCCGCCTACTGGGGCCAGGTGGGCGTGCGCACGCAGATCAAGGTGATCGACTCGATCGCCTACAACCGGCTCAACAACACGCACCAGAGCGGGCCGCTGGTGGTGATGGGCTTCGGCAACGCCATCTACGACCCGATCCACGTGATCGGCGGCGCGGCCATCAAGGACGGCACCTGGTCGGACTACACCAATCCGGAGGTGGAGAAGCTGGTGGCGCAGGTGGACGGCGAGTCCGACCGCGCGCGCCGCGACGCGATCTTCCGGCAGGTGCTGCAGATCGCCCGCGACGACGGCCAGGCCGTGCTGCTGGCCGAGCCCAAGGTGCTTTACGTGCAGGACCCCCGGCTCGGCTGGAAGCCGCAGGTGGCCGGCTGGAGCCTGAATTTCCGCGAGGTGGCCTGGAAGTAGGCCGGGAGCTGCCATGCTGAACTACATCCTCAGGCGCATCGGCCAGTCGGCGCTGACGGTCTTCCTGGTCATCGCGGTGATCTTCACGGTGGTGCGCGCCATCGGCGACCCCACCCACCTGATGCTGCCGCCGGAAGCCACCGAGGCCGACCGCCAGGTACTGCGCGAGCAGATGGGCCTGGACCGCCCGCTGCCGGTGCAGTTCGCCAGCTTCGTGGCGGACCTGGCGCACGGCGACTTCGGCACCTCCTACCGCTTCTCGCGCCCGGCCCTCGGCGTGGTGGCGCAGGCGCTGCTGCCCACGCTGATGCTGGCGGTGGCGGCGTTGTGCGTGGCGGTGCTGATCGGCCTGCCGCTGGGCGTGGCGTCGGCGCTGTGGCCGCATGGCGCGGCCGACCAGTTCGCCAGGATCTTCACCGTGCTGGGGCAGGCGGCGCCGCCGTTCTTCTTCAGCCTGGTCTTCGTCAAGGTGTTCTCGCTGCAGTTCGGCTGGTTTCCCACCGGCGGCTACGGCACCGTCTCCCACCTGATCCTGCCCATGTTCGCGCTGGGCTGGTACGCGGCGGCCGGCGTGGCGCGGCTGACGCAGTCGAGCATGGCCACGGTGCTGCATTCGGAGTACGTCAAGTTCGCCCGCATCAAGGGCGTGCCCGAGCACGTGATCGTGCTGCGTCACGCGCTGCGCAACGCCATCCTGCCGGTGATCACCTTCGTGTCGCTGCAGTTCGGCGTGCTGCTGGGCGGCGCCGTTTCGGTGGAAGTGGTGTTCGCCTGGCCCGGCGTGGGGCAACTGCTGCTCGATTCCATCAACAACCTCGACTACACGGTCGTGCAGGCCGCCGTGACGGTGGCCGCGCTCGTCTTCGCCGTGGTCAATCTCGCGGTGGACCTGGTCTACGCCGTGGTCGATCCCCGTATCCGCTATGCCTGACCATGCCTGACACTATCCACGCGTCTCCCCAGGGCCGGCCCGCGATCCGGCCTCTCGTGCCGCCACTCGCGCGGCCCGCCGACATCCGCGAAATCCCAGCCGAACCCGCGCCGAGCAGCGGCGGCCACGCGCGCTCCAGCCAGCGGCTGGCGCGCGCGCAGCGCTGGGCGGCGCTGGCCATCGTGCTGGCGGTGTGCGCCTGCGCCGTGCTGGCGGAGTGGCTGTCGCCGTTCGACCCGGTAGCCATCTCGCTTTCCGACACCTTCCAGCCGCCATCGCTGGCGCACTGGATGGGCACCGACCAGCTCGGCCGCGACATCCTCGCGCGCGTCATCCACGGCGCGCGCGTGTCGCTGGCGATCGCGCTGGTCGTGGTCACGCTGGCAGGCGTGCTCGGCACGCTGCTCGGCGTGGTCGCCGGCTACGCGGGCGGCGCGGCCGACGCCGCCATCATGCGCCTGACCGACATGCAGCTGGCGTTTCCGGCGGTGATCCTGGCGCTGGTGCTGGCGGGCGTGATCGGCGTCAACATGAGCAACCTGGTGGTGGTGCTGACGCTGGCCAACTGGGCGCGCTTCGCCCGCATCACGCGCGGCGAGGTGCTGTCGCTGAAGTCGCGCGAGTACGTGCTGCTGGCGCGGCTGGCCGGCGCCAGCCCGGCGTGGGTGATGCTCAGGCATATCGTGCCCGGCATCGCGGGCATCCTGGTGGTGCTGGCCACGCTGGACATCGGCAGCGTGATCATCCTGGAAGCCACCATGAGCTTCCTCGGGCTGGGCGTGCAGCCGCCCATGGCCTCGTGGGGCTCGATGATCGCCGAGGGCCGCGGCCAGCTCAGCACCGCGTGGTGGGTCTGCGTGATGCCGGGCGCGGTGCTGATCGTCACCGTGCTGGCCGTCAATCTGCTGGGAGACGCGTTGCGCGACAAGCTCAATCCCGTCATTCCCGAAACCTGGTGAACGGGGGCCGCATGGACATCCTGCTGCAAGCGCGTGGCCTGACCACGCAACTGATTACCCGCAACGGCACCATCACCGCGGTCGACCAGGTCAGCCTGGCGGTGCGCAAGGGCAGGGTGCTGGCGCTGGTGGGCGAGTCCGGCTCGGGCAAGAGCATGACCTGCGCCTCCATGCTCGGCCTGCTGCCGGCCAACGGCAAGGTGGTGGGCGGCGAGGTGCTGTTCCAGGGCCGCGACCTGCTGCGCATGCCCGCGCGCGAGCTGCGCAAGGTGCGCGGCCGCCAGATCGGCATGGTGCTGCAGGATGCCATGACCTCGCTCAACCCGCTGCTCACCATCGGCGAGCAGGTCGGCGAAGTGTTCCGCTGGCACCACGGCGTCACCGACCGCCGCGAACTGCGCCGCCTGAGCATCCAGGCGCTGGAGGCGGTGCGGATTCCCGCGGCCGCCGAGCGCCTGGACAGCTACCCGTTCCAGTTCAGCGGCGGCATGCGCCAGCGCGTGTCCATCGCCATCAACATCGCCTGCTCGCCGGACCTGCTGATCTGCGACGAGCCCACCACGGCGCTCGACGTGACCGTGCAGATGCAGATCCTGGGCCTGCTCAAGGAGCTGCAGGCCACGCGCGGCATGACCATCGTGTTCATCACGCACGACCTGCAGCTGGCCGCGCAGTCCTGCGACGACGTGGCCATCATGTACGCGGGCCGCATCGTCGAGCAGGGGCCCATCGCCGAGGTGTTCGCGCATCCCGTGCATCCGTACACCGAGGGACTGCTGCGCGCCATCCCCTCGCTGTCCGGCGGCGGCGACGCGCCGCTGCGGACCATTCCGGGCACGCCGCCGCTGCCGCGCGACTGGGCTGCCGGATGCCGCTTCGCGCCGCGCTGCCCCGAGGCCGCGGACCGCTGCCACGCCGCCTATCCGAACTGGTTCGAGTGGGACGACGGCCGGCGCCGCGTGGCCTGCTGGCACACCGTGCAGCGCGTGGATGCCGCCTACGCGCCCGTTCCCAACCCCGCGGCCAGGCAGAAAGTCGCATGAGCGCAGCCACCGCATTCATCCGCGCGGAAGACCTGCGCAAGCAGTACCAGCTGCGCCGCGGCCTGTTCGGCAAGGGCAAGACCCTGCATGCCGTGGCCGGCGTGGATTTCGAGGTGCCCGCCGGCAGCACTTTCGGGCTGGTCGGCGAGTCCGGCTCGGGCAAGAGCACGCTGGCGCGCCTGTTGCTGGCGGCCGAGCCGGCCAGCGGCGGCCGGCTGCACGTGGACGGCAAGCCGCTGTCCACCGGCACGGCGCGCGAGCGCAAGGCTTTCCACCGGCTGGTGCAGCCGGTGCTGCAGGACCCTTATGCCTCGCTGAATCCGCTGATGCGGATCGGCGACATCGTGTCCGAGCCCATGCGCATCCACGGCCTGGCCAAGGGGCCGGCGCTGGCCGCGCGCGTGGCCGCGCTGCTGCAGTCCGTCGGCCTGACGCCGTCGCTGGCGCAGCGCTTTCCGGGCGAGCTCAGCGGCGGCCAGCGCCAGCGCGTGGCGATCGCGCGGGCGCTGGGCCTGGCGCCGCGCGCGCTGGTGCTGGACGAGCCGGTGTCGGCGCTGGACGTCTCGATCCAGGCGCAGATCCTCAACCTGCTCAAGGACATCCAGCGGCAGCAGGGGCTGACCTATGTGCTGATCTCGCACGACCTGGCCGTGGTGGCCTACATGAGCAGCCAGATCGGCGTGCTGTACCTGGGCGAGTTCGTGGAGCTCGGCAGCCGCGACGACATCATCCGCAACCCCCGGCATCCCTATACGCGGGCGCTGATGGCCTCCAGCGAGAGCCGTGTGGAAAGCGGCGCGGAGAGCGGCGCGGCGGCGGTGGCGGAGATCCCGTCGCCGATCGCGCTGCCGCCGGGCTGCCGCTTCCAGTCGCGCTGCCCGCATGCCGCGCCGCGCTGCCGCGAGCACAAGCCGGCGTTGCGGGAGGTGGGGCGGGAGGTGGGGCGGGAGGTGGGGCAGAAGGTCGGGCCCGACGCCGGGCCGGAGGCCGGGGCCGCGCATCGCGTGGCCTGCCATTTCGATCTCTGAGCGGCCGCCGGCGCCGTCAGGGCGCGGCCCGCGCCGCGCCGGCCGCGTTCAGTAGGCCGCGCCGTGCACGGCCAGCACCGGGTCGCCCTGGATCGCGGTGGACGGGCGGCCGTCCAGCCCGCTCGGCACGTGGCCGACCAGCGTGGCGCGGTAGAGCTGGCGTTCGAAGTCCAGCGCGAAGATGTCCTGCGGCGCGACGTGCGCGGTCGAGCGGTTGTCCCAGAAGGCGATCGAGCCCGGCTCCCACTTGAAGCGCACCGTGAATTCGGCCTTGACCGCGTGCTCCCACAGCAGCTCCAGCAGCACCCGGCTCTCGCGCCCGCTCAGGCCGACGATGCGCTTGAGGAAGCCCGGGCTGACGTAGAGCACCGGCTCCTGCGTCTCGGGGTGCACCGTCACCAGCGGGTGTTCGGTCACCAGCGTGTTGTTCTCGACCAGCGCCTGGTAGGCCCTGGACGGCGTCTGGCCCTGCGGCGGGCTGAAGCGGTGCTCGCCGCGCAAGGTGGCCACGAAGCGCCGCAGCGGCTCCGACAGCGCCGCGTAGGCGGCCGCCAGGTTGGTCCACTGCGTGTCGCCGCCGTAGGGCGGGATGGTCACGCCGCGCAGGATGGAGGCCGCGGGCGGATTGTGCGCCGCCGTGACGTCGGCATGCCAGCCGGTCCACGGGCGCACTTCGGCCTGGCCGCCGTGGCCGTTGTTGGCGCTGCGGTACTTGGCGATGGAGTACAGCTCGGGATGCCCGTCGACGTGGCCGAACACCGGGTGGCCCACCGTGAGCTCGCCGAACTGGCGCGCGAACGCGACGTGCTGGTGGTGGTCGAGCGGCTGCTCGCGGAAGAACACCACCTTCCAGCGCAGCAGCGCCGCGCGCACGGTGGCCACTTCGCCGGCCGACAGGGGCCGGCTCAGGTCGAGGCCGCGGACCAGCGCGCCGATGTGCGCGGACTGGGGCTGGACCGCCACGTGGCGCGTGGCATCGAGCGCATGGCGCAGGCGCTCGTCCAGGGCGAGCGTGTGGGCGGCGTAGGCCGGCAGAGGATTGTTCATCTTGGTTCCATCAGGGTGGGCGTGGGCGCGCCGGGCGGGCCGGGAAGGCATGGCGCCGGATGCTGAACGTTAGCGATGCGGGGGGCGCCGGTCAAACGACTTATCCGGCTTTCCTTATGCGCGCGCCGCGCTTGGCGTCGTTTCGGAGCGCGGCCGGGCTGGCAGCCATGTGATTTTCCGGATACCGATATGACCGAAGATTCGTATCGGGCGGCGCAGGAGTTCAATTAGTCTTGGCGCTTCTCTTTTCGGCGGGTGCTTCAATGCCGGGCGTCCGCCGGACGGATCTCCTTCCAGGAATCGCTCGTGGCTTCCAGCATGTCTTCTTCCTCCTCTTCCTCTTCCTCTTCCTCTTCCTCTGTTTCCGCCTCCTCCCCGCCATCCCCCTCGCCATCCCCCTCGCGTCCTGCGCGCCGGACCTTTCTGCTGGGCACGGCGCGCTCCGGCGTCGCCGCCGCCGCGGTGAGCGCGCTCCCGGCCTGCGCCGGGCTCGCCGGCACCGGCGAGCCGGTCGTCGAGACCACGCTGGGCCGCGTGCGCGGTGTGCATCGGCAAGGCGTGTACGCGTTCAAGGGCGTGCCGTACGCCGCCAGCACGGCCGGCGCTAACCGCTTCCGGCCGCCGCTGCCGCGCGAGCCCTGGTCCGGCATCCGCGACGCGTTCGAGGGCGGCGCTTCCGCGCCCCAGCTCGCCGCCGGCAGCCCGGCCGAGTTCGCCTGGTACTGGTCGACGATTCCGGCCAGCGAGGATTGCCTGTCGCTGTCGCTGTTCACGCCCGGCCTGCGCGGCTACAAGCGGCGCCCCGTGCTGGTGTGGCTGCATGGCGGCGCGTTCGCCGCCGGCGCGGGCACGTCGGCCGGTTTCGACGGCAGCTACCTGGCCTTGTCGCAAGACGTGGTGGTGGTGTCGGTCAACCATCGCCTCAACGTGCTCGGCTCGCTGTTTACCGGCGAGCACGCGGACCAGCTCGCGCCGGAATCGGCCAATGCCGGCACACTGGACCAGGTGGCCGCGCTGCAATGGGTCAAGGCCAACGCGGAAGCGTTCGGCGGCGACCCAGGCAACATTACCGTGTTCGGCCAGTCCGGCGGCGCCGCCAAGGTGACCGCGCTGCTGGGCCTGCCGGCGGCCCGGGGCCTGATTCAGCGGGCCGTGGTGCAAAGCGGCTCCGGCGCATGGAAACTGGCCAGCGCGGAGAACGCCGCGCGTGCCGGCCATGCGTTCCTGCGCGAGTTCGGCCTCACCGCGGCCAACGCCGGGCGCCTGCGCGAGGTGCCGGTGGACAAGCTGATCGCCGCGTTCGGCAAGGTGGCGGCGGCCGGCGGCGGCGTCAGCGAGTTCCGCCCCACGCTCGACGGCCAGGTGTTCGCCACGGACCCGTTCGACCCGGTGGCGTCGCCGCTCGCGGCCGACATTCCGTTGCTGATCGGCAATGCCGCGCAGGAAGCCACGTTCTTCCTGGCGTCCGATCCCAGCAACTTCACGCTGTCGGCCGGGCAGGTGCGCAAGCGCGTGCAGCGTTTCGTGCGTCTCGGCGACGCCGACACCGACCGCCTGATCGCCGCGTACCGCGACATCGACGGCAAGGCGACGCCGAGCGAACTGCTGATCGCCATCGCGGGCGACTACAACTATCGCCTGCCGACGCTGGCGGTGGCCGACCGCAGGGCGCGCAACGCCGGGCTGAAGCCGGGGCAGAAGGGCGCGCCGGTGTACGCCTACCAGTTCGAATGGAAGTCGCCGGCGCGCGGCGGCGCGTTGGGCTCGCCGCACACATCCGAAGTGCCCTTCATCTTCGGCACGCTCGAGGCGGCGCGCGCGCTGGTGCAGGACAGCCCGGACCAGCTCGCGGTGCGCGACCGCATGGGCGCGATCTGGGCGCAGTTCGCGCGCACCGGTAACCCCGGCACCGACGCAGTCGCCGGCTGGGCGCCCTACGATCCGGCCACGCGCACCACCGCGCTGCTGGGCAAGGGCTGGCGCACGCAGGCGGACCCGGCGGCGCGTGCGCGCGCGGCCTTTTCGTCCGTCCCGCTGTACGAGTACAGCTTCCCCGTGTCGTTCACGCGGGACTGAGCGCCCGCGGCCTGAGAGCCTGCGCGGCCGCCCGCATGCCCTTGACTAAGGAAATGCGAAACAAGCAGTTGGCGGGCCGTGGGAGCGTTCCTATACTCGGCACTCGCCGGCATCGAGTGCTGATCGCCCGCACCGACGCGCCGGAACGCGCCGGCAATGCATCGCGATGCGCTGCCGGCCCGATCCGATTTCATTTCCCATTCTGGAGCCCAGCATGAGCCTTCGCCCGCTGCACGACCGTGTCCTGGTCAAACGGTCCGACAACGAAACCCGCACCGCATCCGGCATCGTCATCCCGGACAGCGCCGCCGAGAAGCCCGACCAGGGCGAGGTCGTGGCGGTCGGCCCCGGCCGCCGCAACGAGGCCGGCGAGCGCATCGCGCCCGACCTGCGCGTGGGCGACCGCGTGCTGTTCGGCAAGTATGCCGGGCAGGGCGTCAAGGTCGACGGCGAGGAACTGCTGGTGCTGCGCGAGGAAGACGTGGTCGCCGTGGTCGAGCGCTAAGGCGCTAAGGCGCTAAGGCGCCGACGCGCAGCATGCCGCCGGGCTGCCGCCGCGGCGGCCCGAACCAGCCAGACAAACACACAGGAAATACAGCAATGGCAGCAAAAGACGTAGTGTTCAGCGACGTGGCACGCGCCAAGGTGGTGGAAGGCGTGAACATCCTCGCCAACGCGGTGAAGGTCACGCTCGGGCCGAAGGGCCGCAACGTGGTGCTGGAGCGCAGCTTCGGCAGCCCCACGGTGACCAAGGACGGCGTGTCCGTGGCCAAGGAGATCGAGCTGCAGGACAAGCTGCAGAACGTGGGCGCGCAACTGGTCAAGGAAGTGGCCTCGCGCACCAGCGACAACGCCGGCGACGGCACCACCACCGCCACCGTGCTGGCCCAGGCCATCGTGCGCGAAGGCGTCAAGTACGTGGCGGCGGGCCTCAACCCGCAGGACCTCAAGCGCGGCATCGACAAGGCCGTGGCGGTGGCCATCGAGGAGCTGCGCCGCATCAGCAAGCCGACCACCACCAGCCGCGAGATCGCGCAGGTGGGCACCATCTCGGCCAACGGCGAGAGCGCCATCGGCGAGCGCATCGCCGAGGCCATCGACCGCGTGGGCAAGGAAGGCGTGATCACCGTGGAAGACGGCAAGTCGCTCGGCGACGAGCTGGAAGTGGTGGAGGGCATGCAGTTCGACCGCGGCTACCTGTCTCCGTATTTCATCAACAACCCCGACAAGCAGGTGGTGGTGCTGGAGCAGCCGTTCCTGCTGCTGGTGGACAAGAAGATCTCCAGCATCCGCGACCTGCTGCCGGTGCTGGAGCAGGTGGCCAAGGCCGGCCGCCCGCTGCTGATCATCGCCGAGGACGTGGAAGGCGAGGCGCTGGCCACGCTGGTGGTCAACAACATCCGCGGCATCCTCAAGGCCGCGGCGGTCAAGGCGCCGGGCTTCGGCGACCGCCGCAAGGCGCTGCTGGAGGATATCGCCGTCCTCACCAACGGCCAGGTGGTCGCCGAGGAAGTGGGCCTGTCGCTGGAAAAGGTCTCGCTGGAAGCGCTGGGCCAGGCCGCGCGCGTGGAGATCGGCAAGGAGAACACCACCATCATCGACGGCGCCGGCGATGCCGGACAGATCCAGGCGCGCGTCAAGCGCATCCGCACCCAGATCGACGAGGCCACCTCCGACTACGACCGAGAGAAGCTGCAGGAGCGCGTGGCCAAGCTGGCCGGCGGCGTGGCGGTGCTCAAGGTGGGCGGCGCCACCGAGGTGGAGGTCAAGGAAAAGAAGGCCCGCGTCGAAGACGCGCTGCATGCCACGCGCGCCGCGGTGGAGGAAGGCATCGTGGCCGGCGGCGGCGTGGCGCTGATCCGCGCGCGCCAGGCCGTCAAGGACGTGACCGGCGCCAATCCCGACCAGCAGGCCGGCATCAAGATCGTGCTGCGCGCGCTGGAGGAGCCGCTGCGCCAGATCGTCACCAACGCCGGCGAGGAAGCCAGCGTGGTGGTGGCGCGCGTGGCCGAGGGCACCGGCAATTTCGGCTACAACGCGGCCACCGGCGAATATGGCGACCTCGTGGAGGGCGGCGTGGTCGACCCGACCAAGGTGACGCGCACCGCGCTGCAGAATGCCGCCTCGGTGGCCGGCCTGATCCTGACCACGGACGCGGCGGTGATCGAGCTGCCCAAGGCCGATGCCGGTCCCGCGCTGCCGGGCGGCGCGCCGGGCGGGCTGGACTTCTGAGCCCGCGGGTAGCCGAGTGAAAAGGCCGCCGGCATTGCCGGCGGCCTTGCTGTTTCGGGCTGGCCGCGCGGGAGTCGGCCCACGCGCCCACGGGCCGACGCGCCGACTTTTACGCGGCGGGCTGGTCCTCGAACGCGAAGCGTCCCTCGGCCACCAGTTGTGCCAGCGGCAGCCGCTGGTTGGGCTGCTCGCGCGCCTGCAGCGCTTCGGGCAGTTGCGCCTTGTCGCCCCGCTTGCCGATGGCGACCACGGCCTCGATCGCGTAGTCGTCCGGCACCGCCAGCGCCTCGCGCAGCCGGGTCTTGTCGAAGCCGCCGATGCCATGCGCGTGCCAGCCCGCCAGCGTTGCCTGGAAGGCCAGGCTGGCCCAGGCCGCGCCGGCATCGAAGGAATGCGTGGCGATGTCCTGCGGTTCGCTCTTGCCCGGCGGAATCCACACCTTGCGCGACAGGATGGCCACCAGCGCCGACGCGCCGCGCGCCCAGCCCTGGTTGTACTCCGACAGCGCGCCGAAGATCGGCTCCCATGCGGGGGTATCGCGCCGGCCATAGACGAAGCGCCATGGCTGGGCGTTGTAGCCCGACGGCGCCCAGCGCGCCGCCTCGAAGAAACGCAGCAGCGTGGCGGGGTCGACCGGCTCGCCGGTAAAGGCGCGCGGCGACCAGCGCTGCAGGAAAAGCGGGTGGATATCGTGCTCGGTGCTGCGGGGCTGCGACATGAAAGCTCCTGGTGAGGTCGGCGTGCGGGATCGGCTCGCGCCGCCCGGGCCGGCGGGCGGCGGCGAAACCCGGAGAAGGTCCGGGAGAATTCCAACACGGCCGCGCGCGACGTTCCCACGAATATTTGCGTACATGCTTACTCGGATCGTCGCGTATGCGGCAGGCGGCCGCCATCGGCCGCGGGCACGAAGAAAGCCGCCGCGGTAGATCTGCCGGCTTGCCGCCGGCAAGGCGTTCACTGCGCGGGCGGGGCCGCGAACACCTCCAGGCTGATCAGGTTCGAGACATAGCGGCCGGCCTTGCCATCGTTGGGAATCACCAGGCGTGCAAAGCCGTTGCCGCCCAGGCCGGCGCCGTTCATGTCGTACGCGATCAGGTCGGGCTGGTTGCCGAAGCCGGGGTCCAGTTCGCCAAGCGAGATCAGGGCCTTGTAGCCATCGCTGCCGGTGGCAACCGCGTACATGCCGAGCGAGGCGTTCTTGGCGGCCGGATCGGTGGCGAGACCGACGGTGGTGTTGAGCAGGTCCCACAGGCTCACCCCGGTGTAGGTGTTGCCGCCGACGGTGCGCGTCACGGCGGGCAGGGCCAGGAGCGCGGCCGCATCGAAGGTCATGCTCTGCTTGACCGCGCCGCTCACCGTGAACTGCGTCGAGACGGCGCCGTCGGTGGCGGCCACGGTGGAGCCCGACGCGCGCACATCCAGCCGCACCAGGCCCGACACATAGCGGCCGCCCTTGCCGTCGCCGGGCGCGGTCACGCGCAGCGGGCCATCGGTGCTGAGCGCCGCCGTGGCGCCGTTGAGCACTTCGGCGTACGCCACCAGGCTCGGGCGGTTGCCAAAATCGGGATTCAGCTCGCCCAGCGAGAACACCGTCTTGTAGCCATCGGAGCCGGTGGCCAGCACGTATTTGCCCAGCACGTCGTTCTTGACCGCCGCATTGACCTGGATGCCCAGGCCATTGAGCAAGGTCCATAGCGAGGCGCCCACGTAGGTGTGGGTCTGCGCGCCGGTGCCGCTGGAAAAATTGACGGTCTGCGTGATCGCGGGCTGCGTCTTGAGCTGCGTCAGCGTGACGGCGCCCGGGCGGTCCAGCGCGCCGCCGACCTGCACGGCGCTCTCCGGCTGCGTGGGCGGCGCGGGGGTGGGCGGCGGATCGTCCGAGCCGCCGCA
Source organism: Cupriavidus sp. 30B13 (assembly GCF_049059565.2). NCBI lineage: Bacteria > Pseudomonadati > Pseudomonadota > Betaproteobacteria > Burkholderiales > Burkholderiaceae > Cupriavidus > Cupriavidus sp. 30B13. Next base: position 1,772,072 of record NZ_CP188223.1, read on the forward strand.
GGCGGCCAGCAGCAGCGGTACGAACACCAGATTGAATGCGGCCAGCAACGGATGCTTGCGTGCGAGCATGGGGTCTCCTCCCTGTAGAGTGCAGCTGTTGTCTGTCGTTGGGTACGACGAGCCTTGTTTTCGTTATATTTACTCTAACATAACGCTATCCGCCCCGGCCGCCGGGCGGATGGTGGTCTACTTCCGCGCCTACAGGATTCCCGCCGGGACGGTGGTCCAGCCCCACCGGCACGCATGGTGGCAGTTCGCCTACGCCCGCGAGGGGATCATCCACGTGACCCTGAGCCATTCGACCATTGTCCTGCCGCCGCAGTACGGCATGTGGATTCCCGCGAACGTGAGGCACACGGTGCTGGCGGCCGACGACGTCGCTCTCGAAAGCCTCTACATCCGGTCGATACCCGACGGCGTGGCGGCTGCCGACGGCCGCGTGGTGGTGGTGACGGACCTGGTGCGCGAGTTCATTCACTACGCATGCCGCAAGATCGGGCGCCGCTATGACGAGGCCGGCCCCGACGGCATCAAGGTCCGCGTCTTGCTGGATCTGCTGGGGGAGCTCCCGGACGCGCCGCTGAGCCTGCCGCTTCCCGCGGACGAGAAGCTCCTGGAAATGTGCAATGCCATTCAGCGGCTGCCGGAGCGCCCGCATAGCCTGACCGGCTGGGCGGGCGAACTCAATATGTCGTCCCGCACGCTGGCACGCCATTTCGCCAGGGAGACCGGCATGACGTTCCTGGCGTGGAAGCAGCGGCTGAGGCTGCTGCAATCGCTTGGCTTGCTCAAGAAGGGCCACAGCATCACCCGCATCGCGCTGGATCTCGGCTACAGCAGTGCCTCGGCGTACATCTATGCGTTCAGGAAACTGTTCGGCGCGCCGCCGAACCGGTTCAGGGCCGGGGACCAGCCGCCGGAGTAGGCGGCAGGCATCGGCGGCAAGCCGGCCTCCCGGCCACGGGCATCACCGGATCGCCACCGGGTTGACGTTGACCTGGGTGGAGCCGACGTACAGCGGCTGGCCGAGCACGAACAGGAATTCCCAGGCGCGGTCGCGCACCAGCGCGCGGCTGTCGATGAGCTCGAGGTTGTAGATGCCGTGCTTGGCGAGCATGTACTGGTTGACCGGGAATTCCTCGCCGCTCGGGTTGGGATAGACCTCCGAGGCCCAGGTGTCGCCGCCGAAGGCGACGATGCCCTGCGCGGCGAGCCATTGCGCGGCTTCCATGTCGATGCCGGGCTCGGTGTCGAGGAACTGCTTGTCGTCCTTGCCGATCAGCTCCAGCCAGCCGGTGTGGAACAGGACCACGTCGCCCTTGCGCAGCGTGATGCCTTCCTGTTTCAGCACGGCCTGGATGTCGGCCACGGTGAAGGCGGTGCCGCCGGGGACGATGGCCTTGCCGAAGTGGGCCGTCATGTCGAGCACCACGCCGCGGGTGACCAGCGGCGGCACTTTTTCGATGCCCAGTTTCTTCACGCCTTCGACGGTGACGAAGTCGGTGGCCTTGTTGCCGTTGTAGTAGACATGGTCGATGCCGATGTGGCCGATGCCGTTGAGCTGGGTGCCCACGCCGGTCCACGCCACGGCCATTTCGTCGTTGAAGCTGAACTTGTTCGGCCCCAGCGTCTGGCCGCCCTGTTCGCCGGGCTGCACGTTGTAGAGCCGGAAGCTGCGGTGGCGGAAGGCGGGCAGGTCCTTGCTGACGGGCACGGCGAGCGGATAGGTCTTGCCGGTCCTGACCAGCCCGACCGCTTGCTTGACCACGTCGGGGCTCAGCAGGTTGGCGGCGCCGATCTCGTCGCCGGGGCCGTAGGCCGACGGATACCAGTCGCCGGTGGCGCCGGCCGTGCCGGCCGCCAGCGCGAGCGCCGCGGCCAGTGCGAGTTGCTTGATGCGTTTCATGTCTGTTTCTCCTGAGGGGACGGATGCGTTGCAGGTGGTGTGTCTCGGTTGCCGAGTGTGCCTGCGCGACTTTTGCGTAAAAAGTGGGCTATGCGCGAAAGATATTTGACGGTGAAGCAAGGATGGGGTGGCCCGCGCCGTCGGTCCCGCACGCCGGATACAAAGCAATCCGCGCCGGCAGCCGCCAGGATTGTTAGACTCTAGGGTTGCCGCTGGCCCGTTCCGGTCCTCACGGCTGGTCCTTCTGATATCTTCCGGGCATACACCGGGGGATGGCGAACGGGAATGGTTGCCACCTGGCACGAACAACTTTCTTGAAGCGGATGCACTATGGGTTTTGAACAACTTGCCGCGCTGAAGCAGCAACTGGCGGCGCAGGCGAAAGAGGCCAAGGGCGCGAAAGGGCCCGCGGAGGGCAAGGAGCGCAGAGAGGCCAGGCCGGCCAGGGAAGCCAAGGACGGCAAGGACGGCAAGGACGGCGGGAAGCGCAAGAGCGCGCCGCGGCCCGAAAGGAAGGAGCCCGTCGATCCGGTGGTCGAGTCGATCTGGCGCCTGCAACGGCACTTCCCGCGGGCCTTCCCCAAGAATCCCGCGCCCAAGCTGCCGCTCAAGCAGGGCATTCTCGACGACGCCGCCCAGCAGCTCGACACGCTGGGCCTGACCCGCGAGCAGTTGCAGCAGGCCATCGCCGCCTGGTGCCAGGGCAGCCGCTACTGGGCGTGCCTGGTGGACGGCGCGGCGCGCGTCGACCTGCAGGGCAATCCGGTGGGCAGCGTGACGACGGACCAGGCCGCGCGTGCGCGGCGCCAGGGCGCGCGCCGCGCTCCGGGGCGCGCGCGCGGCGGCCGTCCGGGCGGCGCGCGCGCGGCCGCGGGCGCGCAGGACAGCGGCGCGGCCGCGAATGCGCCGGCGCCCGCCGAGGCGCCGGTGACTGCCGCTGCACCGGCATCTGCCGATACACCGGCGCCTGCCGACGGCGCCTGAGCGCCGCGCGGCAAGCCGGCCCCGTTCCCGCGCTCGGGCGAGCCGCCGGCGGGTAACGGACAGCAGGACAGCAGGGCAGGACAGCGGGGCAACAAGGCAGGGGTGACCACGCAACTGCCGCGCCGGGCCGGCTCTCGCGCCCGGCCCTCCTGCGGCCACGCGGGCCGCGCCTCGCACCACTCGCGCACCACTCGCGCACTACCGCGCGCCAGCTCCACCTCCATCTGCTTCCACCGGCCTGCGGGCGGCTACCAGTCGCGCACGCGCCCGGTATCCGCGTGCACGAACTGCTCGCGCGGATAGAAGCCCACGCCGCCGCCGCGCAAGGACAGCGCGGCGTCGCGCAGGTCGGCCAGCGGCACGCCGGGCAGGCGGATGTCGATGGCCTTGCCGTCCATGTGCAGGCTGTGGCTGGCCACGCCGCCGCCGCGCGTCTTGCGCAGCCGCGCGTTGGTGGCCGGGCTGCGGTAGCCGGAGATCACCTGGAACGGGTTGTCGCAGCACAGCGTGCGCTGCAGGCGGTAGAGCAGCGCGAACAGTTGCGGGTCGATGACGCCGGCCTGGCCGCTGTAGTGGTCGCGCAGGAAGTGGTTGAGCGCGGCCAGCGACGCCGGCACGAACTGTTCGCCTACGGCGAAGACCACCGAGATGCGCTCGCCGGTATGGGTGTGGTCGAACGACAGGCTGCGCGCGTCCGGCAACGCGGCCAGCCCGGCAAAGGCGGGCCGGGCCGACAGCGGCAGCACGGTGCCCGCGACGGCCAGTTGGGCCGAGCGCGACAGGAACACGCGGCGTGGAGAGGGCTTTGGCATCGGGCGTTGCCTCCGGGCTTCAGGCTGGGGTTGCGGCGGGCGCGGCTGCGGCCGGGCGCCGCGCCGGGCGCTGCCGCAGGGCGCGGTCCAGCAGCTTGTCCAGCCCGTAGATATCGTTGAAGAAATAGACGCGCCCGTCGGCCTTGACGATGGCCGTGCCGTAGGCCAGCACCACCGGCAGCGGCGCCTGCAGCCGCAGCGTGCTCGACTGGCCTTTCTCCATGGCCTGGCGGATGCGCGCGTCGGTCCAGCCGGGCATGTCGCGCAGCACGAAGCCGGCCAGCGCCACCGGGTCTTCCACGCGGATGCAGCCGTGGCTGAGGTCGCGGCGGTCGCGCGTGAACAGTTGCGGCGCCGGCGTGTGGTGCAGGTAGATGTTGTCGTTGTTGGGGAAGATGAACTTGATGTCGCCCAGCGCGTTGAGCGGCCCCGGGCGCTGGCGTATGCGCATCTGCCCGCGCTGCACGGCGTCGAGGCTGGCCGCCGACAGCACGGTCGACACCTTGCCGTCGGCGCCGACGAACTCCAGGCCCTGGCGCGCGAAATAGCCGGGATCGCGGCGCAGCCTGGGCAGGGTTTCCGCGCGCGCGATGGAAGGCGGGATGTTCCAGTACGGGCTGAACTCGATGAAGCGCAGGTCTTCCTTGAACAGCGGCGTGCGCGTATCGAGCGCCTTGCCGACGATGACCTTCATCTCGGCCCTGACCTGCACGCCGCCGTCCTCGACATCGTAGGCGCGCAGCACGAACTCCGGCACGTTCACCACGATCATGCGCGGGCCGTCCAGCAGCGGCGTCCAGCGCAGGCGCTCCAGCGTGAGCTCGATCTGGCGCGCGCGGCTGGCGGGAGAGACGTTCAGCTGCGCGAACGTGCCCGCGCCGACCACGCCGTCCGGCTCCAGCCCGTGGCGCAGCTGGAACGCCTTGACGCCGCTCACCAGCGCCCCTTCGTAGCGCCCGGGAGTGGCCGTGCCGGCGGGCAGGTCGCCGAGCGCGGCCAGCCGTTGCGCCAGCGCGGGCAGGCCCGCGTAGGGCTGGCCGGGCGCGAGCCTGGCGGCGGGCAGCGGCGGCAGCGGCGCCTGCCAGGCGGGATCGGCGGCCAGCGCGCGATAGCGGGCAAGCGCGTCGCGCAGCGCGCCATAGAGCGGGAACGAGGGCGGGGCCTGGCGCGCCGCCTCGGGCAGGCGGTGCGCGGCGACGGCCGCGCGCAGGTAGCCGGCGGGGTCGAAGCGCTGGTCGGCCGCCGCGGAAAAATTCTCGTGGATGGTGCGCGGATCGATCCGGCCGCCGTGCAGGTCGGCGAGATAACGTTCCATGGCCGCCGTCAGTGCCTGGTCGAGCCGGTCCGCGGCGTCCGGCGCCAGCGGCGGCCCGTCCTGCGCCTCGGCGAGCGCGCGGCGCAGTGGCCCGGCGTCATAGTCGCCGGGGTCCAGGCCGTCGGCGGCGGCCCCGGCGAGGATGCCCGCCGCCTGCTGCGCTTCGGCGAGCGGGCGGCCCTGCGCGAACCACAGCCCGTCGCCGGCGGCCAGCGCGCCCGCATGCCAGGCCAGGGCCCAGGCGGCCAAGAGGGCGGCCGCGCCGGCGCGGCCGCGGGACCGGGCAGCCTTGTCTGCCGCGCTCATTCCTTGATTTCGCTCCGGATCAGCAGCACCGGCTTGCTGCTTTCGCGCACCACGCCTTCGGCCACGCTGCCCAGGACCAGGCGCTTGACGCCGCGGCGCCCGTGCGTGCCCATCACGATCAGGTCGGCGCCCCAGCCGTCGGCTTCGCGCACGATGGTTTCCGCGATCAGGCCCGGGGAGACCGGGTTTTCGATCAGCTTGGTCGAGTGGCGCACGCCGGCCTCGGCCAGGCGCCGCGCGGCGGCGTCCAGCGTTTCCTCGCCCATCTTGCGGATGTTGTCCATCAGCCAGGACGGGTAGGTGGTGCCGGCGAAATAGAACACGTCGGTGTCGTCGGCCACGAACAGCGCCTTGACTTCGCTGCCGGTCGCCTTGGCGACGATGATGGCCTGGCTCAGGGCAAGGTCCGATGAGCGGCTGCCGTCCACCGCGAGCAAGATCTTTTCGTACATGGTGCGTTTCTCCTGGCTAAGCAGCCGCTGCGTTCGCTTGGCGGCCTTCGCGGGGCATCGCCTTGGTCTGGAGAATAAGGGCCGGCGCGGCCGCCGTGTTGACGCACGTCAAGCGCCCGCGCCGATGCGCAGCACGGCGGCGCCGCTGAGCCGGCCCGAGCGCAGGTCGGCCAGCGCGTCGTTGGCCTGCTCCAGCGCATAGACCGTGATGCTGGTGCGCAGCGGCGTGGCCTGCGCGATCCGCATCAGTTCCTCGCCGTCTTCGCGCGTGAGGTTGGCCACCGAGACGATGGAGCGCTCCTCCCACAGCAGCCGATAGGCAAAGGCCGGGATGTCGCTCATGTGGATGCCGCCGCAGACCACCGTGCCGCCCTTGGCGACGGCTTGCAGCGCCAGCGGCACCAGCGCGCCGACCGGCGCGAAGATCAGGGCGGCGTCGAGCGCGCGCGGCGGCGGCTGGTCGCTGGGGCCGGTCCAGCACGCGCCGGTAGCGCGCGCCAGCTCGCCGGCGGCGGCGTCGCCCGGGCGCGTGAAGGCGAAGATCTCGCGCTGCTGCGCCACCGCGACCTGCGTCACCAGGTGGGCCGCCGCGCCGAAGCCGTAGATGCCGATGCGGCGCGCCGGTCCCGCCATGCGCAGCGTGCGGTAGCCGATCAGGCCGGCGCACAGCAGCGGCGCGGCGTGCGCGTCGTCGTAGCGGTCGGGGATGCGGAAGCAATAGCGGCTGTCCGCCACCACGTACTCGGCGTAGCCGCCGTCGCGCGTGTAGCCGGTGAACTGCGGCGCGTCGCACAGGTTCTCGCGGTGCGCCGCGCAGAACGGGCAGTGCCCGCAGGTCTGGCCGAGCCACGGCACCCCGACCCGGTCGCCGGCGGCGAAGCCGGCGACGCCTTCACCGCACGATTCGATCCGGCCGACGATTTCGTGGCCGGGAATCAGCGCGGGCTTCGGTTGCGTCAGTTCCCCGTCGACGATGTGCAGGTCGGTGCGGCAGACCCCGCACGCGGTCACGGCGATCCGCACCTCGCCGGGGCCCGGCACCGGCACCGGCACGCGGGCCGGGCGCAGCAGCGGGCCGCTGCCGTCGAAGATCATCGCCCGCATCCATTTCTGCATCGCTGCCTCCTGGCCGGCGGCCGGCATGGATTTTCCCCTTCCCATGCTAGGCCACGCGGCGCGGGCCCGCTTGCGCCGCGTCAAGGCGGCTGCATGCGGCGTGCATGCGGCGTGCATGCGGCGTGCATGCGGCATGCGGCCGGCCCGCGATGGCGGGGCAGGCCGCAAAGCTGCGAAATGCATGATCCACATCAACATGGCCGGCGCCGGCGCGCACAAACTGGAAGCATCGGGACGAAGGCTGCCGCAGGGGCGGCGCCATGCTCCCCCTGGATGGCCGCGCAGTGACCGCGGCGGGAGAGAAAGACGATGTACAGCAAGATACTGGTTGCCGTGGACGGCAGCGAATCCGCCGCGCAGGCGCTCACCGAGGCCCTGCGGCTGGCCGCGGCCATGCATTCCGAACTGATCGTGGTGCACGTGATCGACAACACCTATCTCAGGTACGAGGTGGGCTACGTCGACCTGACCGACCTGCGCGCCAGCCTGATCGAAGGCGGGCGGCTGGTGCTGGAGCAGGCGCAGGCCAGGGCGGCGGAAGCCAAGGTGAAGTGCACGCCGGTCATGATCGACGACGCGCTGTCGGTGGGCGACGTGTCCGCCGCGATCGAGCAGGCGGCCGAGCAGAACGGCGCCGACCTGCTGGTGGTGGGCACGCACGGCCGCCGCGGCGTGCGGCGGTTGCTGATGGGCAGTGTCGCCGAAGGCCTGGTGCGGCAGTGCCGCCTGCCGGTGCTGCTGGTGCATGCGCCGCAGCAGGCACAACAGGCACAACAGGCGCGCTAGCGCCGGCACGGGGGGAGACATGATGGAAAAGAACGGGCAAGCCATCCAGATCGTCTACTACTCGCGCACCGGCACCGCGCGCCAGGTCGCCGAAGACCTGGCGGCGGTGACCGGCTGGCCGCTCGCCGAGGTCGGCGACCTGGCCAGCCGCGCCGGCCTGTCCGGCGACGTGCGCTGCGTGATCGACAACCTGCTGCAGCGGCACGTGGGCTACCGCTATGCCGGCCCGGCGCCGGCCGAATGCCGGCGGCTGGTGATCGTGGCGCCGGTCTGGATCGGCAAGCTGGCCGCGCCGATGCGCAGTTTCCTGCGCGACCGCGCGCCGCTGGCCTGCGAGACCTCGGTGATCTGCGTGATGGCCAGGCAGGGCGCGTTCAACGCGGCGGAAGAGATCGCCCGGCTGGGCAAGACGCCGCCGGCGCCGGTGCTCGCGCTGCGCCAGAGCGACGTCGTGAGCGGCACCGCGCAGCAGGCCTTGCGGACCTTCGCCGACCAGGTGGCGGCCGCCAGCGGGCAGGGCGGCGCGCAGCGGCCGGCCTGGATTTCGCCCAACGAGGCCTGATTCGCCGCTGGCGGGCCCTTCGTCCGCCGCCTCATTCCCTCCGCCGCCTCATCCGCTCCCGTTCTGCCCGCATCGACTGCCGGGCGCGGGGAGCGCATCGACCCGCACCACATGGCGCCATTCGTCGCTGGCCAGCGGCTCCTGCGCGCGCCGCTGTCCTTCCAGCACGTCGAGCGTCGCCTCCGAGGGGTCGCCGCCTTGGCGCGCCCTGGCCGCGATGCGCTCGCGCAGGACGGCCACGTCGGCTTCGCAGTCGACGATGGAGAACGGCACGCCGCGCCGCGCCGCCAGCGCGGCGAACCGCTGCCGCTGGCGGCGCGCGAGGAAGGTCGCGTCGGCGATCATCGGGAAGCCCGCGCCGCTGCCGAGGCGGCAGATCGCCAGCATCCGCCGGTAGACGCGCGCGGTCTGGTCCGGCGCGTAGAGGTGGAGGCCGGGGCCATGCGCGGCCCGCTGGCGTTCGGCGTCCGAGCGCACGCGCACCATCGCGCCGGCGAGCGCGAGGCGCCGGGAAACCGTGCTTTTGCCGCTGCCGGACAGCCCGTGCATGATGGTGATGGCGCCCGGGCGCCGCGTCAGCGCGGCGCTGGCCAGCCCCAGCAGGTCCTTGCAGAGCAGCCTGGTCCTTGCCATTGCCTCGGCGCTGACGGTGCCGGCCAGGCTGCGCTGGCGCGCACGCTCGAGCAGCACCCGCGCGCGCACCACGGCGCGCATGGCGGTGTAGAAGGGCAGCACGGCCAGCCCGGCGTAGTCGCCGCTGCATTCCAGGTAGGTGTTGAGCAGGTGGTAGGCCAGGTCCTGCCGGCCATGGTGCTGCAGGTCCATGAACAGGAAGGCGACGTCGCTGATGGTGTCGATCCAGCGCAGGCCGGCATCGAATTCCAGGCAGTCGAACGGCGTGGGCACGCCGTCGATCAGGGCAATGTTGCCGAGATGGAGGTCGCCATGGCATTCCCTGACGTGGCCGCTGGCCAGCCGCTTGCCGAACGCCGCGCCCAGCGACGCGGCCCGCGCGCGCAGCAGCGCCGCCACCTGTGCCGTCATGCCGGCGTCGGTCGCCAGCGCGGCCAGGCCGGCCAGGGCTTGCTCCATCACCGCGGCGATCTGCGCGGGGGTGCCGTGGCCGCCGGCGCCGGCCGCCGCCGGGGCGGCCCGGTGGAACGCGGCGAGCTGGCGGCCCAGCGCCTCGACCTGCGCGCCGGTCAGCTGGTCCGCTTCGGCCATCGCGGCCAGCACGTCGCGCTGGCGGAAGCGGCGCATCTTCACCGCGTATTCCAGCGCCGGGCCAGCGCCGCCGACCATCACCGTGGGCGGCCCGCCCTCGGTGGCGGCCGGGTCGGCGGCGGTGACAGGCACCACGCCGAGGTACAGCGCCGCGGCCAGCCGCCGGTTCAGCCGCAGCTCGGTTTCGCAGTCGGCGCGCCGGGCCGCCAGGCTGCGGAAGTCGACGAAGTCCAGGCATACCGGCTTGCGCACCTTGTAGGCAAACGCGCCGGCCAGGAAGACCCGCGAGATATGGGTCTCGATCAGCGTGACCTTGCTCACGGGGTGGGGGTAGGCCGCCGGACGCATCAGCGCCCGCGTGAGTCCCTCGGATTCCATGCTGCGCTCTCCCGGTGGCGCCCGCCGGTGTCGGGCAGGCCAGGTCTCCATGCTATGCGGGCGGCCGGGCAGCGGCTTGACGGGGGTCAAGGACGGCGGCGGCGCGGCGCGCCAGGCCCCGGGTGGCGCCAGGCTAGATGCGGTCCAGCGCGTCCAGGTCCAGCAGGCTGATGCGCTTGCCGTGCACGCTGATCAGGCCGTCGCGCTGGAAGCGCGACAGGGTCCGGCTGACGGTTTCCAGCTTCATGCCGAGATAGCTGCCGATTTCCTCGCGGGTCATGCGCAGCGCCAGTTCGCGCGGCGAGTAGCCGCGCGCCTTCTGGCGCGCCGAGATATTGAGCAGGAAGGCCGCCACGCGTTGCTCGGAGCACAGGCTGGCCAGCAGCAGCATGACGCCGGATTCGCGCACGATCTCGCTGCTCAGCATGCGGTGCACCTGCTGCTGCAGCGAGCGCATCTCGCGGCAGAGCGCCTCCAGCAGGTGGAAGGGAATCACGCACACCGCGCTGTCCTCCAGCGCGATGGCGTCGCAGGCATGCTGCTCGGCGCAGATGCCGTCGAGCCCCAGCGTCTCGCCGGTGAGGAAGAAGCCGCTGACCTGCTCGCAGCCGTTGGCGTGGGCCACCACCGTCTTGAACGAACCGGAGCGCAGCGCGTAGATGCTCTGGAAGGCATCGCCGGCGCGGTAGAGCGCCTCGCCGCGCCTGACCATGCGCCAGTTGTGGATGACCGTGTCGAGGCGCACGCGCTCGGCGTCGTTGAGCTTGCCGCCCAGGCAGATTGCCTGCATGGCGCAGTTCGAGCAGCTTGCCTTGTGGCTGGTGCCCGCGCGCGCGGCGGGCTCCCGGCACGGCTCCTGCGACAAGGACCGCAGAACCTGGGGGGCGTGGATGGCAGCGCTGGCTGCCGGCGGTGCTTCCTGTTGCAGGTGGTTTGACATGGTGGCCTCGTTCATCCTTGGGCATGCCGGTCGGCATGCCGATTCAAATGCGTTCTTTCATTCCCGATACGCCGTCGATGCAGCATCCGCATCAATACGCCGCGCTGCTTTCCGGCGCTGCCAGCCGCGTGGCCTGCTTCTGCGCGGCAAGGCCCAGGAGGGCGCCGCGCAGGGCATCCAGCTCCATGGTCTTGTCGAAGAAAAACGACGCGCCGGCCTGCATGCAGGCATGGCGCATCGGTGGAATCGAACAGTTGCTCAGCACGATGATGGTGGCCTGCCGGCGCATGCGCGCCAGCTCCCGCAGCGCGCGCATGCCGGCGCCGCGGCGCAGCGGCAGCGCCAGGATGACGACGTCGGGCAGCAGGATCAGCGCCGCCAGCATGGCCGCGCGCGGCTCCCGCGACGAGGCCAGCAGCTCCACCTCGCTCATCGCGCGCAGCATCCGCGTCAGCCGCGCGCTGATCATGGGCGCGTGCTCCAGCACGAGGACGGTCAGCGGTTCGGTGGTCGGCGGATTCATGCCATGCAGTATCGTTGCCGCCCCCGCGCGGCGAAAGCAGCGCCGGCTGAGAATGCCGTCCGGAAAAGGAAGGACCTTGTCAGGTTTTCCTGACAAGGCGGGAATCGGATGCCCGCCGCGCGGCCCGAATGCGTATCATGCAGATCGGCTACCTTTCATCTCCGCCGGCCGGCCTGCGCGACTTCGCCGGGCCGGCCTCCCGCGGAACATGCTTCGCCCCAAAGACGGCTCCCGACATGGCTACCCACCAGACCGCCCCCCCGATACCCGACGGGCACGACCTCGCGCACACCCAGGCCAGCGAGGCGCGCCTGGCCGGCATCATCCGCTCCTCGATGGAAGCCATCATCACGGTGGACGAGAACCAGCGCGTGGTGTTGTTCAACCCGATGGCCGAGCGGCTGTTCGGCTGCGCGGCGGCCGAAGCGATCGGCCGGCCGCTCGCCGACTTTATCCCGGCGCGCTTTCGTGAGGCGCATGAGGCACATGTACGCCGCTTCGGCGTGACCGGCGTGACGGAGCGCCAGATGGGCCTGCAGCGCGTGCTGCACGCGCTGCGCCGCGATGGCACCGAGTTTCCCATCGAAGCGTCGATCTCGCAGACCCAGGACGGCCACGGCAAGCTGTTTACCGTGATCCTGCGCGACACCACCGAGCGGGTCCGCGCGGAAGCCGCCATGCGCCAGTCGCGCGAGGAGCTGCAGCAGCTCTCCGACCGCGTCCAGGCCTCGCGCGAGGAGGAGCGCCGCCGTATCGCGCGCGAGCTGCACGACGACCTCGGTCAGCGCCTGAGCGCGCTGAAGATGGACCTGGCCATCCTGGCCGGCGACCTGCGCGAGGCCGGCGTCGCGCAGGGGCTGCTGGACCAGGCCGCGGCCATGCACCTGGTGATCGACGAGACCGTGGCGTCGGTGCGGCGCATCGCCGCCGACCTGCGCCCGGCCCTGCTCGACGAGCTGGGGCTGATCCCGGCCATCGAGTGGCTGGCCAAGGAGTTCTCCGCGCGCTACGGCATTGCCGTGGCGGTCCACGCCGCGGAAGAGGAAGACGTGGGCGAGCGCGCCGCCACGGCGGTATTCCGCATCGTGCAGGAGGCGCTCAGCAACGTGGTGCAGCACGCCGCGGCCAGCCGGGTGGACATCGAGCTGGTGCGCCACCCGGCGCACTACGAGCTGGCGGTGCGCGACAACGGCCGCGGCGCCGCCAGCCGGCCGGCGCGCGGACAGCGCATCTCGCTGGGCCTGGTGGGCATCCGCGAGCGCGCGCGCCTGCTGGCCGGCACGGTTTCCACCACGCCGGCCGAGGGCGCGGGCTTCTGCCTGACGGTCTGCTTTCCCGTGCCCGGCACGGATCCGGATGCCGACAAGACCAGCGCGGAGGGCCTGGCATGATTCCCGTGATGATCGCCGACGACCATGCCGTGGTGCGCGACGGCCTGCGCCATATCCTCGGCAGGTCCGGCGGTTTCGAGGTGGTGGGCGAGGCCGTCGACGGCACCCAGGTGCTGCAGATGGCGCGCGAATGCAAGCCGCGCGTGATCCTGCTGGACCTGTCCATGCCCGGGCGCAGCGGCCTGGAGCTGATCAGGCAGCTGCGCGCCGAGCAGCCGGGGCTGCGTATCCTGGTGCTGACCATGCACGCCGAGGAGCAATACGTGGTGCGCGCGTTCCGCGCCGGGGCGGCCGGCTACCTGACCAAGGAAAGCGCGGCGACCGAACTGGTCAGCGCCATCGGCAAGGTGGCGGCGGGCGGCACCTACGTGAGCCCGGCGATGGCCGAGAAGCTGGCCAACAGCCTGCAGGACGAGCACCGCGACGAGCCGCACCTGCGCCTGTCGGACCGCGAGATGGAAGTCTACCGGCGGCTCGTGCTCGGCGAGCCGCTGACCGATATCGCCGCCGCCCTGTGCGTCAGCGCCAAGACCGTGAGCACGTACAAGATGCGGCTGATGGAGAAGATGCAGCTGCCCAGCGAGGCCGCGCTGGTGCGGTATGCGATCCGCCACCGGCTGTTCGACGAAGGCGAGATCTGACGCGGCGGCGGCCTTGATCTGGAACAAGGCCGCCCGTCCCGCCTGTGCCACCATGAAGCGAAGGCCCGGTCCCGGGCCATTGCCTTCGACAAGACGCTGCGCCGGCAGGCCACGGCCCGGCAGCGGCGCCGCCCATGGAGCACAGCATGCGAGATCCCCGCACTTCCCCCGTTTCCCGTGTCCCGGCGGCCGCCGTGCCGGCGGTGTCCGCCGGCGCCGCGGGCCGGCGCGCCTGACGGAGCGCCGCCATGGAACTGCAGTTTCTCGGCGCCACCGACACCGTCACCGGCTCCCGCTACGTGCTCGACACCGGCCGCAGCCGCGTGATGGTGGACTGCGGCCTGTTCCAGGGCTACAAGGCGCTGCGGCTGCGCAACTGGGAGCCGCTGCCGTTCGATGCCGCCAGGCTCGACGCGGTGGTGCTGACGCACGCGCACATCGACCATAGCGGCTACCTGCCGCTGCTGGTGCGCAACGGCTTCCGCGGGCGGGTCTTCTGCACCATGGGCACCGCCCAGCTCTGCAACATCCTGCTGCCCGATTCCGCCCACCTGGCCGAAGAGGATGCGCACTTCGCCAACCGCCACGGTTTCTCGCGCCACCATCCGGCCATGCCGCTCTACGACGGCGCCGACGCCGTGCGCGCGCTGCGGCGGCTGGAGCCGTCCCACTACGACACGCGCGTGGCCGTGGCGCCCGGCGTCGAAGCGGAGTTCCAGCGGGCCGGGCATATCATCGGCTCGGCCATCGTGACGCTGCACGCGGGCGGCAGGCGCATCGTCTTCTCGGGCGACCTGGGGCGGCAGCACGACACCGTCATGCGCGCGCCGGAGATGGTGCGCGAGGCGGACTACCTGCTGGTGGAATCCACCTACGGCAACCGCGCCCATCCCGCCGGCGATCCGCTCGACATGCTGGGCGAGATCGTCAGCCGCACCATCGGCCGCGGCGGCAGCGTGGTGATTCCCGCCTTCGCCGTGGGGCGCAGCCAGGCGCTGCTGTACTGCCTCTACCGCCTGCGCCAGCAGCACCGCATCCCGCCGGTGCCGGTCTACCTCGACAGCCCGATGGCCATCGACGCCACCACGGTGTTCGCGCTGCATCCCGACGAATTGCGGATCGAGCGCGCCGACTGCACCGCGGCCTGCAACATGGCCATCCTGGTGCAGAGCGTGCAGCAGTCCGCCTGGCTCAAGGGCGACCGGACGCCCAAGATCATCCTGGCGGGCAGCGGCATGGCCACCGGCGGGCGCGTGGTGCATCACCTCGAGACCTATGGCCGGGACGCGCGCAACACCATCCTGCTGTCGGGCTTCCAGGCGGCCGGCACGCGCGGCGCCGCGCTCGCCGCGGGCGCGCGCGAGCTGCGCATCCACGGCAAGACGGTGCCCATCCAGGCCGCGGTGGCGCAGATCGAAACCCTCTCCGCGCACGCCGACGCCGACGAGCTGATGACGTGGCTGGGCGGCTTCGGCCACGCGCCGCGGCAGACCTTCGTGGTGCATGGCGAACCGGCGGCCAGCGATGCCTTGCGCCAGCGCATCGAGCGCGAGCTGCGCTGGCCGGTCACGATGCCGGAGTACCTGCGGTCTTATCCGCTGGACTGAGGCCGGACCGGGATTGCGCCGGACCGGGGGGAGTTGAGGAACTGAGGTATCCGTTCGTCGGCGCCGCCGGATTGCCTGCGGGCCGGGCATGGCCCGGCCCGCGGCCATCGCGCCGCGGCGCTAGCTTTCCAGCACGTAGCTGCCCGGCGCCTCGGCGAGCGCGCCGGGCGCGGGGTCGCGCGCCGCCACGCGGGCGCCGGAGTGCGAGGCCAGCCATTCCTGCCAGCACGGCCACCACGATCCCTCGTGCCGCGCCGCCCGGGCCAGGAATTGCTCCGGGCTGCCGTAGTCGGCGCGCGCCGCGCGCGTGGCCACGCGGTAGCGCCGCCCCGGATGGCCCGGCTCGGAGACGATGCCGGCATTGTGCCCGCCCGAGGTCAGCAGGAAGGTCAACTCGGCCGAGGTCAGCAGGTGCAGCTTGTAGACCGAGCGCCACGGCGAGACGTGGTCATGCTCGGTGCCGACGGCGAAGAGCGGCAGTTCCAGGTCGGCCAGCGCCACCGGGCGGCCGTCCACGCAATAGCGGCCTTCGGCCAGGTCGTTGGTAAGGAAGAGCTTGTGCAGGCATTCCGAATGCATGCGGTAGGGCAGGCGGGTGAGATCGCGGTTCCACGACACCAGGTCGTTGGGGCGCAGCCGCTTGCCGAGCAGGTACTCGCTCATCATGCGCGACCAGACCAGGTCGCGCGAGTGCAGCATCTGGAAGGCGGCGGCCATCTGCGGGCCGTCCAGGTAGCCCTGCCGGCGCATGGTGGCGTCCAGCGTCGACAGCGCGCTGCTGTCGATGAACAGGCCGAGCTCGCCCGGCTCGGAGAAGTCGGTCTCGCTGGCGAACAGGGTCAGGCTGCGCAGCGGCGCGCCGTCGCCTGCGCCCTCGCCGTCGCGGCTGAGCGCCGCCGCGCAGATCGCCATCAGCGTGCCGCCCAGGCAATAGCCGGCGGCGTGGATGCGGGTGCCGGGGCAGCGCTCCTGCACCACGCGCAGGGCTTCGCGCGGGCCCAGCCGCAGGTAGTCGTCGAGCCCGGTGTCGCGCGCCTCGGCGCCCGGGTTCTTCCAGGAGATCATGAAGACGGTGTGGCCTTGCCCGACCAGGTAGCGCACCATCGAGTCGTGCGGCTGCAGGTCCAGGATGTAGTACTTCATGATCCACGACGGCACGATCAGCACCGGTTCGCGCCACACCTCGGCGCCGGCCGGCGCGTACTGGATCAGCTCCATCAGCGCGTTGCGGAACACCACCTTGCCGGGCGTGACGGCCACGTCGCGGCCCACCTTGAAGGCGGGCGGGCGGCGCAGCGCGGGCTCGTGGGTGAGGTCGGCCACCACGTCCTGCAGGTCTTCGAGCCAGTTCTGCGCGCCGTTGGCGAAATTGCCGCCGGCGCTGGCGGCGGCCGCCTGCAGCACCACCGGGTTGAGCCACCACACGTTGCCGGGCGAGCAGGTGTCGAGCATCTGCCGCACGCAGAACGACACCAGCCGCTCGTGGTGCGGCGACACGCCGGTCAGCCCGTGGGTGAGCGATTCCCACAGCGCTTCGTTGCTGTGGAAGGCATCGCGCCAGCAGCAGTAGGGCCAGCGGGACCAGGCCGGATCGGCGAAGCGCAGGTCGGCCGGCGGCGCGGGCTGCGCGCCGGGCACGGCGCCGGGAGACGTGCCGGGAAGCGCGCCCGGAAGCGCGCCGGCGCCGGCGGCGATGGTGCTGCCGAGCCACTCTCCCACGGCGGCGCTGACCTTGCCGGGCGAGATGGCGGCGTGCATGGCCCAGTCCAGGCCGGCCAGCCAGAACGATGCCAGCGAGAGGCCTTGCGTGGTGGCGGCCAGCGCGGAGCGGACCTGTTCGTCGAGCAATTCGGGCGGCCCGGCCGGCGCCGGGGCGCAGCCGCATCCGGCCTCGGCGGCGGCGAGTTCCTTGTTCGGGGTCGGCGCGTTCATTGCATGTGCTGCCCGCCGTTGATGGCGATATTGGCGCCGGTGATGAAGGCGGCGTCCTCGGAACACAGGAACGCGATCAGCGCGCCCACTTCGTCGGGCCGGCCCAGCCGGCCCAGCGGGATCTGCGGCAGGATGCGGGTCTGCAGGATGTCGGCGGGAATGTCGGTGACCATGTGCGTGGCGAGGTAGCCGGGCGAGACCGTGTTCACGGTGACGCCCTTGGTGGCCAGCTCCAGCGCCAGCGACTTGCTGAAGCCGTGGATGCCGGCCTTGGCCGTGGCGTAGTTGGTCTGGCCGAAGGCGCCCTTGGAACCGTTGACCGAGGCGATGTTGACGATGCGCCCCCAGCCGCGCCCGGCCATGCCTTCGCACAGCGGCTTGGTCATGTTGAAGATCGAGTCGAGATCGGTCCTGAGCACGATGTCCCAGTCGGCCTTGGTCATGCGCCGGAAGGTCATGTCGCGCGTGATGCCGGCGTTGTTGACCAGGATGTCGACCTGGCCCGCCTGCGCCAGCACCTCGGCGGCGCAGCGCTGGCAGGCGTCGAAATCGGCCACGTCGACGGCGAACGCGCTGAACTCCCGCCCGGCCTCGCGCTGGCGCGCGAGCCAGGCCTGTACGTGGTCGTTGGCCATGGAGTGGGTGACGGCGACGCGGTGGCCGGCGTCGTGCAGGCGGATCGCGATGGCCTCGCCGAGGCCGCCCATGCCGCCGGTGACCAGGGCGGTGCGCTTAGCTGGCATGGGCGACGCTCCTCGGCTTGCCGGCGGCCGTGTTGCCGGGCGCGGCCTCGCCGGCGGCGGCATTTTCCGCCGGCGTCCAGCCCGTGGCCTGGCTGAGTTTCTCGAACAGGTCCTTCACCGGCGCGGCCAGCGCGGAGGGGTTGCCCGCCTGCTGCCACAGCGCGGCCTGGCAGCGCTGCCAGGATTCGCCGGTTTCGCGCATCTGCTCCATCAGCGCGTTCTGGTCGTGGATGGCCAGCCGCATCCAGGCCTGGATCAGGCTCGCGCAATGCTCGGCCTGGCCGCGGAACAGGGCGGCCGGCAGCGCGGCGAGCGCGGCGAAGTCGCCCGCGCCGACGATCTGCGCGCCCATTTCCCGGGTGGCCTTGATGTCCTTGCGCACCGCTTCGAGCTCGGCCTCGAGCAGGCGCTCGCGGCTTTCCTGCAGCAGGGTCAGGGCCCGCAGGCCCGTCTCGCACGGGAAAGCCAGGACGTCGCTGGGGATGCTGGTGGGTTCTGCCATGGTGGGTCTCCTTGGTTTGCGCGCGCCATGCCGGCCGCCGCAGTGCCGGGCGGGAGGCGGGGCAAAAGCAGGACATGCCGTGGCGGACCGCGGGGGAATCGTCCGGGATTTGTCCCGTCGGAAGGGAGCAGGGCGATGCGCGCGATGAAGGCCGGCTGCGCATCGGTCCGTGCATTGATTCTAGGAGAGCGCTGATTGCGCTTGTTGATTCGCGTCAAGCTTCGGCATCGCGCGCCGGATTTGCGGCGCATCAAGCAAAATGTGCGCTTGCGGTCCAGACTGACCGCCAGAGCGCTGGCATTGCGCCCGCCCCCGGCCCGAGGAGCCCCGGCATGGATCAGACGGTAGTCGCTTTCTGCGTTGCCCTGGGCATCGGCCTGGGGTTCGGGGTCGAGCGCGAGCGCAGCCAGGCGGCCGAGGGCGCCGAGGCCGCCGCCGGCCTGCGCACCTTCGCCATCGCCAGCCTCTGCGGCGCGCTGGGCGCCTTCCTGCCCAGCGCCGGGCTGCTGCCCGCGGTCCTGCTCGGCGTGGCCGCCCTGGCCGCCGTGGGCTACCGGCATACCGCGGCGAAGGATCCCGGCCTGACCACGGAGTTCGCCTTGCTGTGCACGGTGCTGCTCGGCGCGCTCGCGATTACGCATCCCGCCCTCGCCGCCGGCATCGCCACGGTGCTGGTGAGCCTGCTGCATGGCAAGGCGAGCCTGCACCGGCTGGTGCGCAGCGCGCTGACCCGCCAGGAGGTCAGCGACGCCCTGGCGCTGGCGGTCGCCGCGCTGGTGGTCTGGCCTTTGCTGCCGGACCGCTACATGGGGCCGCTGGAAGCCTGGAATCCGCGCACGCTCTGGCTGGTGGCGGTGCTGGTCATGATGATGGGGGCGGCCGGGCATATCGCCACGCGCGTGTTCGGGGAAAAGGCGGGGTTGCCGCTGACCGGCCTGTTCGGCGGCTTCGTCTCCAGCGTGGCGACCGTCGCCTCGATGGCGGCCCTGGTACGCAAGGCGCCCGCCACGCGCGACGCGGCGGTGGCCGCCGCCTTGCTCTCCAGCGTCGCCACGTTCGCGCAGATGCTGCTGTTGCTTGCCGCCACCAGCGCGGCGGCACTGCGGGTGCTGGCGATACCGCTCGCGGCCGGGCTGGCGACGATGGCGGCCTGCGCCGGCGTCTGGCTGTGGCGGGCGCTGCGCCGGCAGGCCGGCCAGGAAGACGCGCGGGTGGGCGCGCGGGCGGCGGGCCAGCGCATGGACTGGCGGGTGGCGGCGGGCTTCGTCGGGCTCATGGCGCTGCTGATGCTCGTCAACGCCGCCAGCCGGACGTGGTCCGGCGCGGGCGTGCTGCTGGGCGTCGCGCTGGCCGGCGGGTTCGCCGACGCCCACGCGGCGACGGTCTCGGTGGCCGCGCAGGTGGCGGCCGGGCGCGTGTCCGCCGAGGCCGCGGTGTGGCCGGTGCTGGCGGCGTTTTCCGCCAACACGGCGACCAAGCTCGTGGCGGCCGCCGCCGGCGGCGCGGCCTTCGCCTGGCGCGTCGCGGCAGGGCTGTTGCTGGCGGCGGCCTCGACCTGGGGCGCCGCGCTGGCGCTGGCCGCCTGGCGCTGACGGCGGCCGCGGCGCGGCCGTGCCGCGCTCAGCCGCGCCGGTCGAGCGCCAGCGCGCACAGCGCGCCGCAGGTGGCGGCGAAGGCGGCGGCCACGCCGAGCAGGCGCCACGGGTGCTCATGCACGAATTCGTCGCCGGCATCCGCCCACTGACGGGCCCGGCCGCGGCTTTCCGCCTCCAGTTCCCGCAGGCGCTGCCGCAGGGTTTCCAGCCGCGCCCGCAATGGCGCGCGGTCGTGGCCGGCCTGCTCGCCGGCTGCGGCCGCCGCCTCGCGCAGCAATGCGTGCAGATCGGCCAGCAAGGCTTCGATGTCGCGCATCAGCGCGGCGCGGTGCGCGGACAGCTCGGAGCTCGTGTCGTCGTTCATGGGGTTCTACCGGCAGGTTCGGACAGATTCGGGCAGGTTCGGATAAAGGCCGCGGGTGGGGGGAGACAGGGCAGGCGCCACTATAGGCAGCGCGCGGGTGTGCCGCTTGACCAGAGTCAAAACCATGGCGCGCGGCGGCGGCCGCCGCCGGGGTCCGGGCTGCCCTGGCTGCCCGCGCGGGGCCGCCGGGCAAGGCTTGTGCCCGGGCGCGCGGGCGGGGGCCGGCTCCGTTCTTCGCCGCGCTTCCACGTCGGGATTTGGCAACATGCGCGCCCCGCGGTATTGCCGTGGCCGCAGCCGCGCTGATAGAATCGCCTGCCTGAGCCTTCGCTCGGGTTTTTCGTTTTTACCCTTTTCTTTTCACCCATCACGACAAGGAGGTGCCCGATGTTCCGAATGCAATGCGCCTCCCCAGCCCCGCGACACGCCTGAGTCGTCGCCCGTGCCGGCCCCGGCCCGTGCTTTTTCCCGACAGCGTTCCCGACAGCTCGTTGCCCGCCCGCCGGCCCTGACCGGCAGCGCGCCGGCTACCGGCCCTGCTCCGTCGGTCTTGCTTCTCCCGACTGCAAAGTCCTGGCGCGCCCCGTGCGGCCAGGCCGTGACATATGGCTCGCAAAAAAACCAATCTGGGCGGACAGGCGTTCAAGAGCGTCCTCGGCTTCACCCTGCGGCACTGGCGCCAGCAGCCCGTGCGCACCGCCGCGATCGCGCTGCTGGCGCTGCTGTCCGCCCTGGCCGATGTCCTGACGCCGCTGTTCGCCGGCCGGCTGGTGGATGCGCTCGCGCAGGGATCCGCTGACAAGGCCGCCGCCTGGCATGGCGCGCTGGCCGCCTTCGGCTGGCTGGCCGCGCTCGGCGTGGCCGGCACGCTGCTGCGCCAGCTCGTCTTCATGAACATCATCGCGATGACGCTCAGGATGATGAGCGAGATCGCGGCCGGCGCCTTCCACCGGGTGCAGCGCCTGTCGTCGGACTGGCACGCGAACAGCTTCGCCGGCTCGACCGTGCGCAAGATCACGCGCGGCATGTGGGCGCTCGACCTGCTCAACGACACGCTGCTGATCGCGCTGCTGCCTTCGCTGGCGATGCTGGCCGGCGCCACCGCGCTGCTCGGCGCGCACTGGCCCGTGATGGGCGCCATCGTCGGCGTCGGCTCGCTGCTGTATATCGCGGTGACGGTGGCGCTGTCGCTCGGCTTCGTCGCGCCGGCGGCGCGGCTGGGCAACGCGTGGGACACGCGCATGGGCGGCGCGCTGGCCGACGCGGTCAGCTGCAATGCCGTGGTCAAGGCGTTCGGCGCGGAGGCCCGCGAGGAAGCGCGGCTGGCCCGCGTGATCGGCAAATGGCGCGCGCGCACGCGGCGCACCTGGGTGCGCGGCACCCTCAACGGCGGTGCGCAGGGCGGCATGCTGGTGGCGCTGCAGGCGGTGATCCTGGGCACGGCGCTGCTGCTGTGGCGGCGTGGCGAGGCGAGCGTGGGCGACATCACCTTCGCGCTGACGATGTTCTTCATGCTGCAGGGCTACCTGCGCGAGGTCGGCATGCATATCCGCAACCTGCAGCGCTCGGTCAACGACATGGAGGAGCTGGTGTCGCTCGACAGCCAGCCGCTCGGCGTCGAGGACCGGCCCGGCGCGCGCCCGATCCGCATCGGCCGCGGCGAGATCCGCTTCGAGCATGTGACGTTCCGCTACGGCGCGCAGGCCGCGCCGCTGTACGCGGATTTCTCGGTCCGCATCGCGGCGGGCGAGCGCGTCGGCCTGGTGGGCCATTCGGGCTCGGGCAAGACCAGCTTCATCAAGCTGATCCAGCGCCTGCACGACGTGTCGGCCGGCCGCATCATCATCGACGGGCAGGACATCGCGGGCGTCACGCAGGCGTCGCTGCGCAGCCAGATCTCGATCGTGCAGCAGGAGCCCTTGCTGTTCCACCGCACGCTGGCCGAGAACATCGCCTACGCCAGGCCGGGCGCGTCGCGAGCCGAGATCGAGCGGGCCGCGCGGCTGGCCGGCGCGCACGGCTTCATCGCCGCGCTGCCGGACGGCTACGACACGCTGGTCGGCGAGCGCGGGGTCAAGCTGTCGGGCGGCGAGCGGCAGCGCGTGGCGATCGCGCGGGCGTTCCTCGCCGACGCGCCGGTGCTGATCCTCGACGAGGCGACCTCGAGCCTCGACAGCGAAAGCGAGGCGCTGATCCAGCAGGCGATGGAGCGGCTGATGGTCGGGCGCACCACGCTGGTGGTCGCGCACCGGCTCTCGACCGTGCGCGCGCTCGACCGGCTGCTGGTGCTGGACCGCGGCCGGATCGTGGAGGAGGGCAGCCACGAGACGCTGGTCCGGCGCGAAGGCGGCATCTACCGGCGCCTGTTCGAGCGCCAGGCGCTGGAACTGACGCGCGGGCTGCCGGAGGGCGGCGCGGCGCCGCGCCGGCAGGCCGCCCCCGCCATGGCGGCGCTCGGCAAGGACTGACGGGCCGGGCGCGGCGGCGCATGCCGGGCAGGCGCGCCATGCCGGCGGATGCGCCGCAGCCGCCGCTTCGGCTATAGTATTTCCACCCGCGGCCCCGGTGGCGGCGTCTTCCCCGCGCCAGCCGCGCCGATCCGGCTGGCGCCGCGCCGATCGGCGGCCCGGCGCTTGCGCGGGGGCGCCGGCAAGGGGCCGATCGACAGCCGCATTGGAGCGCCATGCACAAATCGCCCTGGGCCGCAGCGTTGTTCTGCTTCCTTCTGTTCCTGCTTTCCGCCGCCCAGGGGGCCGATGTGGCGCCCCCGTCGAAGATCGAAGTCTTCGGCCGCCTGACCTCGGGGCCCAAGCCGTGGCTGAGCGAGGACGACCGCCAGTGGCTGGCGCAGCGGGCGCCGCTGACGGTCGGCGTGGTGACGCCCGACTATCCGCCGCTGGAAATGCTCACCGCCGCCCGCTTCGAGGGGGTCACGGCGGACTACCTGGCGCTGATGTTCGAGCACCTGCCGCAGGTGCGCGCCTTTACCTCGCGGCAGGCGGCGCTGGAGGCGCTGCGGCGCGGCGAGATCGACCTGCTGGGGCGCGGCAGCGCGGCCGAGGCCGAGGAATACGACCTGCGCGTGTCCCATATCTACCTGGCCGACCAGCCGGTGCTGATCTCCGCCGACGGCCGGCGCTTCGACGACCAGCGCGAGGGCGCCACGCTGGCGCTGGTGGCCGGCTACCTCGCCGAGCGGCAACTGGCCGCGCGCTACCCGAAGAGCCGCATCCTGCTGTTCGACTCGCCGCAGCGCGCGCTGGAGGCGCTGAGCCTGGGGCACGTGGACGCGATGGTCGGCGATGCGTTGTCCACGCATTACCTGATCAACATGAACTACCTGCTGAACCTGCGCATCGAGAACTTCGCGCCGATCGACAGCCATGGTTTCGGCTTCCTGGTGCGCTCCGAGGACAACCGGCTGCGCGCGCTGATCGACCGCGCGCTGGTGCAGATCAACGTGCAGTTCGGCGACGAGATCCTGCGCAGCTGGAGCGCCGGGCGGCGCTTCCGGCTCGACGAGCAGCGCCTGGCGCTGACGCCGGCCGAGAACCGCTGGCTGGCCGCGCACCCGGAGGTGCCGGTGATCGTCAACCGCTACCTCGGCTCGCTGGGCCAGCTCGACGCCCGCGGCCGGGTGACGGGCATCGGCCACGACTACCTGGAGCTGATCGCCAAGCGCAGCGGCCTGAAGTTCACTTACGCCAGCGCGGACAATTTCGCCGAGCTGACCAAGCGCATGGACGCCGGCGAGGCCATGGTGACGCCGGTGCTGCCGCCGGACAACCCGACCGACGGCAAGCTCGAGATCCTCTCGCCGTATCTGCGCAGCTCCGTGATCCTGATGACCCGCCAGGACCGCGAGGGCGTGAGCGACCTGGCCAGCCTGGCCGGCAAGCGGCTGGCCACCGGCGCCGGCTATTACCTCAACGAGACCATCCGCCGGAACCACCCGTCGATCAACCTGCAGGTCTACGACAACCTGCTCGACGCCATGCGCAGCGTCGACGAGGGCAAGAGCGACGCCTGCATCTCCAACCTGTTCTCGGGGCGCTTCCTGGCCGCCCACGATTTCAACGGCAGGCTGGTGGTCAGCGGCATCCTGGAGGACCGCACCGTGCCGGTCAGCATCGGCGTGCTCAAGAGCGAGCCGGAGCTGCAGAACATCCTGGAGAAGGCGCAGATGTCGATCGGCCCGGACGAGGTCGCCGACATCGTGCGCCAGTGGGAGCCGCGCTTTCCCGCCGTGGGCGCGAGCTTCTGGCGCGACCACCGCGGCCGCATCCTCCAGCTCGGCAGCGTGTTCGCGCTGCTGGTGGCGCTGTCGCTGGTATGGGGCTTCTACCTGACCCGGCAGGTGCGCAAGACGCGGCGCGCGGAGAAGCGCCTGACCAACCAGCTGGCGCTGAAGAACACGCTGATCAACGCCATCCCCAACCCGATCTACCTGCTCGACCGCGAGGGCCGCCTGAGCGCCTGCAATACCGCGCTGCTGCGGCTGTTCGGCGCCAGCGCGGAGCTCAGCCTGGGCAAGACCATCCTCGAACTGCGCTGGTTTCCCGCCGAGCTGGCCGAGCGCCTGCTGCGCGAGCAGCGCCAGCGCATGGCGCAGGGCTCGCCGGCGGTCGCGGAGCATCTGCTCGACGTGCGCGGCCGCACCCTTTATATCCAGCACTGGACGGTGCCTTACCGCGACGTCGACGGCGAGGTGGAGGGCATGATCGGCGGCTGGGTGGACCTGACCGAGCGCCAGAGCCTGATCGACCAGCTGCAGGTGGCGCGCGAGAAGGCGGAGTCGGCCAACCAGGCCAAGAGCATCTTCCTGTCCACCATGAGCCACGAGATCCGCACCCCGATGAACGCCATCATCGGCCTGCAGGAGCTGGTGCTGCAGAAGGCCGAGGAGGGCGCGGTCGACGCGGCCTCGCTGGTGGTCGCGCAGGAGGCGGCGCGCGGCTTGCTGCTGCTGCTCGGCAACGTGCTGGACCTGACCCGCATCGAGACCGGCAAGCTCGATTCCTCGCCCGAGCCGGTGGCGCTCAAGGCGCAGATCGAGGGCATCGCCACGCTGGTGATCGGCATGGCGCGGCAGAAGCATCTGTCGCTGGACCTGCAGTTCGACGGCGACGTCGACCAGTGGGTGATGATGGACCCGCTGCACTTCAAGCAGGTGCTGTTCAACCTGCTGAGCAACGCCATCAAGTTCACCGAGCGCGGCGGCGTGGTCCTGCGCGCCACCGGGCGCCGCGCGGGCGAGCGCCTGCGCGTGCTGCTCGAAGTCATCGATACCGGCATCGGCATCTCGGCCGAGGACCAGGCCAAGCTGTTCCAGCCGTTCTCGCAGGTCGAGGCGGCGCAGGCCGACCAGGCGTTCGGCAGCGGGCTGGGCCTGAGCATCAGCCTGCGCCTGGTCAAGCTGCTGGGCGGCAGCATCAGCCTGAGCAGCGAGCCGGGCCGCGGCTCGTGCTTCAGCGTCGAGCTGGACCTGCCGCTGGGCACGGCGCCGGCGGCGGCCGAGCCGCCGGCCGCGGCGCCGGCGCCGGCCGCGCGTAACCTGGACGTGCTCGCGGTGGACGACCATCCGGCCAACCGCATCACCTTCCGGCAGCAGCTCAGGCACCTGGGCCACCGCGTCACGCTGGCGGCGGACGGGCAGGAAGCGCTGGAACTGTGGCAGGCCGGCGCCTTCGACGTGGTGCTGACCGATTGCCAGATGCCGCGCATGGACGGCATGGCGCTGGCCCGCCGCATCCGCGACGAAGAAAGCCGCGGCGAACGCCGCCGCTGCCTGATCCTGGCCGTCACGGCCAGCGCCGAGCCCGCCGAGGTCGAGCGCTGCCTGGCGGCCGGCATGGACCGCGTGCTGATCAAGCCGCTGACGCTGGAGATCGTCGGGCAGGCGCTTGCCGCGGCCGCTTAGACTTCAACCCTTCCGGCATGCCGGGTTTTCAGGATTTCAACGTGAGCATCCGCAGTTTCCAGGGCAAGGCCCCCCAGTTCGGCGAACGTGTGTTCGTCGATGCCAGCGCCGTGCTGATCGGCGACATCGAGATCGGCGCCGACAGCTCGGTCTGGCCGATGGTGACCATCCGCGGCGACATGCACCGCATCCGCATCGGCGCGCGCACCAGCGTGCAGGACGGCAGCGTGCTGCATATCACGCATGCGGGGCCGTTCAATCCGGACGGCTTCCCGCTGACCATCGGCGACGACGTGACCATCGGCCACAAGGCGCTGCTGCACGGCTGCACGGTCGGCAGCCGCATCCTGGTCGGCATGGGCGCCATCGTCATGGACGGCGCGGTGATCGAGGACGAGGTGATCCTCGGCGCCGGCAGCCTGGTGCCGCCGGGCAAGGTGCTCGCGGGCGGCCATCTCTACGTCGGCAGCCCGGCGCGACGGGCGCGGGCGCTTACCGAGAAGGAGCGCGGCTTCTTTCGCTACACGGCGGGCAACTATGTGAAGCTCAAGGACCAGTATCTCGCGCAGCGGGGCGGCACCTGACGGCGCGGCCGCCCTGGCCCGGCCCCGGCCCCGGCTAGACCACCTTGCCGGGATTCATCAGCCCGCGCGGGTCCAGCGCCTGCTTGATGGCCCGCATCATGGCCAGCTCGACCTCGCTCTTGTAGCGGCGGTTTTCCTCGCGCTTGAGCTGGCCCAGGCCGTGCTCGGCCGAGATCGAGCCGCGATGGGCGTGCACGCTGTCGTGCACGATGGCGTTGAGGGCCGGGCCGTTGTCGAGGAAGGCGTCGTGGTTCTGCCCGGCCGGCGGCGACACGTTGTAGTGCAGGTTGCCGTCGCCGAGATGGCCGAACGTGACCATGCGCGCGCCCGGGAACGCTTGCTGGATGAGCGCGTCGGTGGTGTCGATGAAGTCGGCGATGCGCGAGATCGGCACGGCGATGTCGTGCTTGACGTTCTTGCCTTCCTCCACCTGCGCCAGCGGGATGTGCTCGCGCAGGTTCCAGAAGTCGCGCGACTGCTGCACGGACTCGGCCACCACCGCGTCTTCCACCACGCCGGTCTCGAAGGCGGTTTCCATCATCGCCTCGAAGATGGCGCGCGCGTGTTCCTCGCTCTCGTTGTCGGACAGCTCCAGCAGCACCACCTGCGGATGCTGGCGGTCGAACGGATAGCGCAGCTGCGGATAGTGCGTGGTGACCAGCGACAGGCATGTCTGCGACATCAGCTCGAAGCCGGTCAGCAGCGCCCCGGCGCGCTGCTGGGCGATGGCCAGCAGCGCCAGCGCGGCGCGCGGGCTGGCCACGGCGGCCAGCGCGGTCACGCGCGCGCGCGGCAGCGGGTAGAGCTTCATCACGGCGGCGGTGATGATGCCGAGCGTGCCTTCGGCGCCGATGAACAGGTCGCGCAGGTCGTAGCCGGTGTTGTCCTTGCGCAGGCCGCGCAGGCCGTCCCAGACCTCGCCGGCCGGCGTGACCACTTCCAGCCCCAGGCACAGTTCGCGCGTGTTGCCGTAGCGCAGCACGCCGGTGCCGCCCGCGTTGGTGGCGAGGTTGCCGCCGATGGTGCAGCTGCCTTCGGCCGCCAGGCTCAGCGGGAACAGGCGGCCGTGCTCGCGCGCGGCATCCTGGAGCTGCTGCAGGATCACCCCGGCTTCCACGGTGACGGTGTTGTTGAGCGGGTCGACCTGCCGCACGCGGTTCAGCCGCTGCAGCGAGATCACCACCGAGGCGGTGCCCGCCGACGGCGTGGCGCCGCCGCACAGCCCGGTGTTGCCGCCCTGCGGCACCACGGCGAGCTGGTGCGCGTGGCAGGCGTGCACGGCGGCGGCGACTTCCTCGGTGGTGCCGGGGCGCAGCACCGCGACCGCTTCGCCGGTATAGCGCTTGCGCCAGTCGGTCAGGTAGGGCGCCTTGTCGGCGTCGTCGGTCAGCACGTGCTGGCCGCCCAGCGCGGCGCGGCAGAGTGCGAGGAAGGATTCGAGCTGCGAGGCATTCATGATGGGATCCGGTGCGGCTTGTGGTAAGGCGGGCTTGGCTTCTGGGGCGGGCTGCCTGCGGCTGCCCGGGCTACTTGCGGCGGGCCGGCTGCAGCGCCCGGGCGCGGCGCTTGTACGGGCGCAGGTAGAGGATGGTGGCGAAGAAGAACAGCAGCGTCAGCGCCACCTCGAGCCACGCCAGCGTGGAGGAAGGCGGGCGGTCGCTGGTGGCGCGCACGATGCCTTCGGTGAAGAACAGCAGGATCAGCATCGACGACCACTGCATGGTGTAGCGGTTGCGCGTCAGCACGCCGCGCAGCGGCAGCAGCAGCGGCAGGAACTTGAGGATCAGCCAGGAGCCGCCCGGGCGCAGCGGCGCGAGAAGCCATTCCCAGGCGATGCACAGCGCGATCAGCGCGAGCAGGCTGCCGGCGCTCAGGCGGTACAGCGCGGCGCTGTGCAGCGCGCCGTCGGTGGCCGCGGCGTCGCCGGCGCCGGCCGGCGCGGCGCTCATGCGCGGCTCCCGGCGGCCAGCCGCAGCGCGGTCTCGGCCAGGCGGCGGCCCATGGCGCGCGCCAGCGCGGCTTCGTCCTCGGACACCGGCGCGCTGTTGTCCACGCGCGCGTGATGGCTGGGGCCGTAGGGCGTGCCGCCGCCGGTGGTGGTCATCAGCGCGCTTTCCGAGTACGGCAGGCCGACCAGCAGCATGCCGTGGTGCAGCAGCGGCAGCATCATCGACAGCAGCGTGGTCTCCTGGCCGCCGTGCAGGCTGCCGGTGGCGGTAAACACGCAGGCCGGCTTGCCGCTGAGCGCGCCCGACAGCCATTGCGCCACGGTGCCGTCGAGGAAGTACTTCAGCGGCGCGGCCATGTTGCCGAAGCGGGTGGGGCTGCCCAGCGCCAGGCCCTGGCACTCCTCCAGGTCGCGCAGCTCGGCATAGGGCGGGCCTGCGCCGGGGATGTCCGGCGCGGTGGCTTCGCTGACGGTGGAGACCGGCGGCACCGTGCGCAGGCGGGCATGGGCGCCGGGCACGCTGTCGATGCCGTGGGCGATCAGTTCCGCCAGCTTGCGGGTGCTGCCGTGGCGGCTGTAGTAGAGGACGAGGATGTCGGTCATGGGCAAGGCGTTGGCTGGCCGCGCCGGGGCGGCAGGCCGCGTGGATGGCGCGTCCGGCACCGGGTTGGTGCCGGGCGCGCGGCGCAGGGCGTGCGCGTATTATAGTTGTGGCCCCGGCGCGGCCCGCCGGGCCGGCCATGGCACCGGCGCCGCCGGCTCGCCGTCACCGCATCGTCACCGCATCGCCCAAGGAGTTTGCCCCCGCATGTTCGCCGCCCGCATCGTCCGCCTGCGCAGGGAATGGAACCTGCAGAAGCTGCGCGCGCTGACCCGCTACGCGCTGCGCCGCGCGGCCGAGGACCGGCTGCCGCAGGTGTCGGCCAGCCTGACCTTCACCACCGTGCTGGCGGTGGTGCCGGTGCTGACGGTGGCGTTCGCGCTGCTGGCGGCGTTCCCGGTGTTCCGGGAGTTCCGCAGCTCCATCGAGACGTTCCTGTTCCAGAACCTGATTCCCGGCAACGTCAGCGATTCCATCACCAGCTATCTCGGGCAGTTTTCGAAGAACGCCAAGGGCCTGACCGCGGCCGGCCTGGGCGGCCTGATGGTGACCTCGGTGCTGACCATGCTGACGGTGGAGGACGCGCTCAACGCGATCTGGCGCGTCAAGCAGCGCCGCCCGCTGGCGCAGCGCGTGCTGGTGTTCTGGGCGGTGCTGACGCTGGGGCCGGTGCTGATCGGCGCCAGCCTGTCGATCAGCTCCTACCTGATCTCGGTCTCGGCCGGCTACGTGGGCACCATGCCGCTGGGGCTGGGCCTGCTGGTGAGCCTCACGCCGGTGGTGCTGGCGGCGCTGGCCTTCGCTTTCCTCTACATCGCGGTGCCCAATGCCAGCGTGGAGTGGCGCGACGCCATCACCGCCGGGCTGGTGGCGGCGCTGGCCTTCGAGCTGGCCAAGCGCGGCTTCGGCTACTTCGTCACGCACATTCCCACCTACACCGCGGTCTACGGCACCTTCGCCGCGCTGCCGATCTTCCTGCTGTGGATCTACCTGAGCTGGCTGGTGACGCTGCTGGGCGCCACCATCGCCGCCAACCTGCCGGTGATCCGCCAGGGCTACTGGCGCCGGCGCACGTTCGCCGGCAGCGAGTTCTTCGATGCGCTCGGCGTGCTTTACCTGCTCTACCGCGCGCGCGACGAGGTGCCGCGCAGCATCGGCGAGCTGGATCTCGGGCGCAAGCTGCGGGTGGAGGCGGATTACCTGTCCGGCCTGCTGGGCCGGCTCAAGGCCATGCACCTGATCGGCAAGCTGGCGCAGGACCGCGGCCAGGCCCACTGGGCGCTGCTGTGCGATCCCGCCCACGTGACGCTGCGCACGCTGCACGACCGCCTGGTGCTGAACCTGCCGCGCCTGCCGCGCACGGCGCTGGCGCAGCAACTGCAGGGCGCCGACACGCTCAGGCAGGTGCTGGACAACCCGCGCCTGGACCAGCCGCTGGAGGCGGTGTTCGGCCAGCGGCGGGCACAGGCGCCGGGGCAGGCGGAAGAGGAGTCGGCGGCGGCGCCCGGCCGCCCCGCCGAAGGCGGGCGCCGCACGCTGGAAGTGGTGCCGCCGGGCTGGCACGGCCAGATCTGAGCGGCCGGGCCGCGGGGTCAGAACGGAATCCTGCCGCGCCAGATGTCGGCGTACATCACCCAGTCGCCCATCAGGCTGTAGAGCGGATGGCGGAACGTGGCCGGGCGGTTCTTCTCGAAGCCGAAATGGCCCACCCAGGCGAAGGCATAGCCCGACACCGCGGCCGCGGCCAGCCACCACCAGTTGCCGCTCAGGGCCAGGGCCAGCAGGCACAGCAGCGCCACCGTGGAGCCGGCGAAATGCAGCCGGCGGCAGGTGGGGTTGCGGTGCTCGTCCAGGTAGAACGGGTAGAAGGCGGCGAAGTCCTGGAATTCGCGGGTGTGCGACCGGGGCATGTCGTACTCCTGTGGGGGTGCGGCATGTGTCAGTCTAGCTGGCGCGGGGCGGGTGTCCAGAGGGGTCTTCCTGGGGCCGCCATGCCGGACAACACCGTTGGCCTTGCTTGATGTTGCGTGCCTGCCAGGATCGCGGGTTTGGGGAGAGGGCGGCGAATGCTGCCGTGTGGGAAAAAACCGGCGGCTTCGTTGCTAGCCTCCAAGCTGGACAACACCGTTGGCCCCGCTTCTTGTGGCTCCTGGCTAAACCGCCCCTCTCCCCGGCCCTCTCCCCGTGAGGGGAGAGGGAGGACACCTTGCTTTGGCTAGCTCGCGCGGCGTGGGCCCATTCGCGGGCTTCGCCAGTCGCTGGGGGTGCTCCCCTCTCCCGCTTGCGGGAGAGGGGACGGGGGAGAGGGTCGGCGTTCCGCTGGGCTGAAGCCTTCGCTCAGCCTGCCGCCACCGCCTTGCGCGCGAACGCGGCCAGCGCGTCCAGCACTTCGTCGGGCTTTTCGCCCATCAGCGCGTGCCCGCACGGCACGGTGACGGTGCTGGCCGAGGCCATCTTCGCGGCCAGCGCCAGTGCGGCCTTGGGCGAGGTCATCATGTCCTTGCTGCCGCTGACGAACAGCGCCGGGCAGCGCACCGCGGCGGCCGCGGCTTCGCCGTTGGCGTAGGCGTTGCAGGCCGAGAAGTCGTTGTGGAAGACATGGCTCTGCGGGTTGCGCTGCGCTACGCGCTCCATCAGGCGCTGGCTGCCGCCCTGCATCCACGAGCCCGGTCCCGGCGAGGACGGCTTGTTGGCGAGGCTGGAGTGCGACCACGCGGTGACCATGGCGATGGCCTGGCCGACCTGCTTGAGCGAGGCTTCGAGCAGGGCGTCGGAGACCTTCATCGGGTAGGCCGTGGCCAGCAGCGCGATGGCGCGCACCGCGTCCGGGTGGCGCGCCGCGGTTTCCAGCGCGATCAGCGACCCCATGCTGTGCCCGAACACCAGCGCCGGCGCGGCGACGCCGGCCGCGCGCACCAGCTCGACCACCCAGTCGGCCATCGCCTCGATGGTCTTGAGCGGCTCGCCTTCGCTGCGGTTGTGGCCGGGCAGGTCCACGGCCAGCACGCCGAAGCCGTGGTTGGCGAACCAGCGCGTCTGCAGGGCCCACACGCTGTGGTCGTTCTGCGCGCCGTGCACGAACACGGCGCACGGCAGGGCGGGGTTGAAGGGTTTGCCGCCGGTGTAGGCGTAGGCCTTGCGGCCCGCGATCGTCAGTTCCATCAGGCTTGCCCTCCCTTGCCGCTCATGGCGCGCTCGGCGGCCTTGAGGCCGCGCTTGAGATCGTCGATCAGGTCGTCCGGGTCTTCCAGGCCGACCGACAGGCGGATGGTGCCTTCGCCGATGCCGGCGGCCCGCAGCGCCGCCGCGTCCATGCGGAAGTGCGTGGTGGAGGCGGGGTGGATCACCAGCGAGCGCGCGTCGCCCACGTTGGCCAGGTGCGAGAACAGCGCCAGGCTTTCGATGAAGCGCTGGCCGGCGGCGCGGTCGCCCTTGAGGTTGAAGCTGAACACGGCGCCGGCGCCGCGCGGCAGCAGGCGCTTGGCGAGCTCGTAGTCGGGGTGGGATTCCAGCTCGGGATAGGCCACCGATTCCACCATCGGGTGCGAGACCAGGAACTGCACCACGCGGCGCGCGTTTTCCACGTGGCGGGCCATGCGCAGCGGCAGGGTCTCGATGCCTTGCAGCAGTTGCCAGGCGGCCATCGGGTTGAGGCAGGCGCCGAAGTCGCGCAGGCCCTCGCGGCGCGCGCGCAGCAGGAACGGCGCCACCGTGCTTTCCTCGGTAAACACCATGTTGTGGAAGCCGGCATACGGCTCGGACAGTTCGGGGAAGCGCCCGGAGGCTTCGAAGTCGAAGGTGCCGCCTTCGGCCAGCACGCCGCCGATGGTGGTGCCGTGGCCGCCCAGGAACTTGGTGGCCGAGTGGTAGAGCAGGCCGGCGCCGTGGTCGAACGGCTTGAGCAGGTAGGGCGTGGTGAAGGTCGAGTCGACCAGCAGCGGGATGCCGTTGTCCCGGCCGAGCTGGGCCAGGGTCGGGATGTCGAGCACGTCCAGGCCGGGGTTGCCCAGCGTTTCGCCGAACAGCAGCCTGGTCTCGGGCCGGATGGCGGCGCGCCAGGCGTCGATGTCGCGCGCCTGCACGAAGGTGGTCTCGATGCCGAAGCGGCGCAGCGTGTAGTGCAGCAGGTTGTGCGAGCCGCCGTACAGCGCGCTGGACGCCACGATGTGCGAGCCGGCCCCCATCAGGGTGGCCACGGCCAGGTGCAGCGCGGCCTGGCCCGAAGCCACGCCGATCGCGCCGGCGCCGTTTTCCAGCGCCGCCACGCGTTCCTCGAACACCGCCACGGTGGGGTTCGAGATGCGCGAGTAGACGTGGCCGGCGCGTTCCATGTTGAACAGCGAGGCGGCGTGCTCGCTGTCGCGGAAGACGAAGGACGTGGTCAGGTGGATGGGCGTGGCCCGCGCGCCGGTGGCGGGGTCGGGGGCGGCGCCGGCATGCAGCGCCAGGGTGTCGAAACGGGTACCGGACATGGCTTCCAGGGCAAGAGTTGTCTCCGGTGCGCATCGTAGCATCCGGCGGCCCGCCGGCGCACGGCAAAGCGCGCGCCGGGGCGGGTCCGGAGGCGGCCGCGCTTTACTTGGGCGGGCGGTTTCGGCTAGGATCGGCCCATCCGGCGGCGCCGGCCCGTGCCCGCGCCGCGCCCGGGCGGAACCGGCCTCGCGCGGCCGGCGGCGGACCGCCACCACAGCGGCAGTACATCAGCAGATACATACAAGCAGATTCAGCAAGCGGAGACCACCATGAAAGTCAGCGACATCCTGCAGATCAAGGGCAACACGCTCTTCACCGTGACGCCCGACACCTCGCTGCAGCTGGCGGTCAAGACCATGGCCGAGCACGACATCGGCTCGCTGGTGGTGATGGAGTACGGCGAGCTGGTCGGCATGCTGACCTTCCGCGAGATCATCAATACGCTGGCCGCCAACAACGGCTCGGTGGGCACCTTCAGCCTGCGCAAGGTGATGGACGACGCGCCGCTGACCTGCACCATGGAAACCGACGTCAACGAAGTGCGCCGCATGATGCTGGAGCGCCACACGCGCTACCTGCCGGTGCTGGACAACCGCACCCTGATGGGCGTGATTTCGTTCTACGACGTGGCCAAGGCCGTGGTGGAGGAGCAGAGCTTCGAGAACCGCATGCTCAAGGCCTACATCCGCGACTGGCCGGAAGAAAAGACCGACTGAGATCGGCATGGCGGCGCGCACGGGCGTGCCGCGGGCGCCGGGCGGGCGGTGCCGCAGCGATGTGAATGGAGCCGGGCGCCGCGGGCGCGCCCGCGGCGTGCCGCCGCGTTGCCAGCAGTGTCGCGCCGGGTGCCCGCCGAGGGCATCCGGGTTGCCGGGGTCACCTCTTTCCTGTTTACATGAGCCAACAAAGCCAATTCCGACTGCTTCGCTCGCGCCGTTTCGCCCCGTTCTTCTGGACCCAGTTCCTCGGGGCCATGAACGACAACCTGTTCAAGGTTGCCTTTACTTCCCTCGTCACGTACCACACGGCGCTGTTCGACGGCGTCGACGCCAAGAGCGCGGCGTTCCTGATCTCCGCCATCTTCATCGCGCCGTTCGTGCTGTTCTCGGCCACCAGCGGGCAGATCGCCGACAAGATCGAGAAGTCCCGGCTGATCCGCATGGTCAAGACGCTGGAGATCGGCATCATGCTGCTGGGCCTGGCGGGCTTCGCCTGGCACAGCGCACCGCTGCTTTACCTGGGCACCTTCCTGATGGGCCTGCACTCGACGCTGTTCGGCCCGGTCAAGTTCGCCTACCTGCCGCAGCATCTCGACGAAACCGAGCTGGTCGGCGGCAACGGCCTGGTGGAGATGGGCACCTTCGTCGCCATCCTGCTCGGCACCTTGCTGGGCGGCGAGCTGGCCGGCATCGCGCACGGCGGGCAGATGACGGGGCCGCTCTACGTGGGCGCCGCCTGCGTGCTGCTGGCGCTGGCCGGGCGCATGGTGTCGGCGCGCGTGCCGGACTCGCCGGCGCCGCAGCCGGACCTGCGCATCAACTGGAACCCGTTTACCGAGACCTGGCGCAACCTCAGGCTGGCCCGCGCCGACCGCACCGTGTTCCTGAGCCTGCTGGGCATTTCCTGGCTGTGGTTCCTGGGCGCCACCTTCCTGACCTCGTTCTTCAGCTTCGCCAAGGAGGTGCTCGGCGGCGACCAGAACGTGGTGACGCTGCTGCTGGCGGTGTTCTCGCTCGGCATCGGCACCGGCTCGCTGCTGTGCGAGCGGCTGTCGGGGCGGCACGTGGAGATCGGGCTGGTGCCGTTCGGCTCGATCGGCATGACGGTGTTCGCGCTGGACCTGTTCTTCGGCAGCCATGGCGAGCATCACGCCGAGCTGTCCGGGCTGGCCGGCTTCATCGCCGACCCGCGCCACTGGCGCGTGCTGGCCGACCTGTTCCTGCTGGCGATGTTCGGCGGCTTCTACAGCGTGCCGCTGTACGCGCTGATCCAGAGCCGCTGCGCGCCCACGCACCGGGCCCGCATCATCGCCGCCAACAACATTCTCAACAGCTTCTTCATGATCGCTTCGTCGCTGATGGCGGTGGCGCTGACCCAGGCCGGCTTCACCATCCCGGAGCTGTTCCTGGCGGTGGGCCTGCTCAACGCGGTGGTGGCCATCTATATCTACAGCCTGGTGCCCGAGTTCCTGCTGCGCTTCATCGCCTGGATCCTGGTGCATACCGTGTACCGGCTGCAGCGCGTGAACGCCGAGCGCATCCCGGCCGAGGGCCCGGCGGTGCTGGTCTGCAACCACGTCAGCTTTGCCGACGCGGTGGTGCTGATGGCGGGCAGCCCGCGCCCGGTGCGCTTCGTCATGGACCACCGCATCTTCAAGGTGCCGCTGCTGTCGTGGTTCTTCCGCCAGGCCAAGGCGATCCCGATCGCGCCCGCGCACGAAGACCCGCGCATGCTCGAGCGCGCCTACGACGAGGTGGCGCGCGCGCTCGGCGAGGGCGACCTGGTCTGCATCTTCCCCGAGGGCAAGATCACCGCCAACGGCGAGATCAACCCGTTCAAGCAGGGCGTGCAGCAGATCATCCGCCGCACGCCGGTGCCGGTGGTGCCGATGGCGCTGCGCGGGTTGTGGGGCAGCTTTTTCTCGCGCCAGGGCGGCACGGCCATGTCGCGGCCGTTCCGGCGCGGCATCCTGAACCGGCTCGAGCTGGTGGTGGGCGACCCGATCGCGCCGGAGCTGGCCACGCCGGAAAGCCTGCAGCGGGTGGTGCAGGGCTTGCGCGGCGAGTGGCGCTGAGCCGTCTTTTGGCGCTGCCCGCGGCGCGCGGCGGGCCGCCCGGCGCGGCGGCCTGGCCGCATCCCGGCGCGGGCCGGGCGGGCGGCAAAAGCCTTACAATGTAGCCCGTTCTCCAATTTCCACGCGCTGTCGCGGTTCCTCATCATGTCCGGCAATACCCTCGGCCTGCTCTTCACAGTCACCACCTTCGGCGAATCGCACGGCCCGGCCATCGGCGCGGTGGTGGACGGCTGCCCGCCGGGCATGGCCCTGAGCGAGGCCGACATCCAGGGCGACCTGGACCGCCGCCGGCCCGGCACGTCGCGCCACGTCACGCAGCGCCAGGAAGCCGACCAGGTCGAGATCCTGTCCGGCGTGTTCGAGGGCAAGACCACCGGCACGCCGATCTGCCTGCTGATCCGCAACACCGACCAGCGCAGCAAGGACTACGGCAATATCGTCGAGACCTTCCGCCCGGGCCACGCCGACTACACCTACTGGCAGAAGTACGGCATCCGCGACCATCGCGGCGGCGGCCGCTCGTCGGCGCGCCTGACCGCGCCGGTGGTGGCGGCCGGCGCGGTGGCCAAGAAGTGGCTGCGCGAGCAGTACGGCACCGAGATCCGGGGCTATATGTCGCAGCTCGGCGAGATCCGCGTGCCGTTCGCGGACTGGGCCGAGGTGCCGCAGAACCCGTTCTTCGCCGCCAACGCGGAGATCGTGCCGGAGCTGGAAACCTACATGGACGCGCTGCGCCGCGACGGCGATTCGGTCGGCGCGCGCATCGAGGTGGTGGCCAGCGGCGTGCCCGTGGGCCTGGGCGAGCCGCTGTTCGACCGGCTCGACGCCGACATCGCGCACGCCATGATGGGCATCAACGCGGTCAAGGGCGTGGAGATCGGCGCCGGCTTCGACAGCGTCAGCCAGCGCGGCAGCGTGCATGGCGACGAACTGACCGCAGAAGGCTTTCGCACCAACAACTCGGGCGGCGTGCTGGGCGGCATCTCGACCGGCCAGGACGTCACCGTCTCGCTGGCGATCAAGCCCACTTCCAGCATCCGCACGCCGCGCGAATCGATCGACAAGGCCGGCCAGCCGGCCACCGTGGAGACCTTCGGCCGCCACGACCCGTGCGTGGGCATCCGCGCCACGCCGATCGCCGAGGCCATGCTGGCGCTGGTGCTGATCGACCACGCGCTGCGCCAGCGCGCCCAGTGCGGCGACGTCAAGGTCGAGACCCCGCGCATTCCCGCCCAGGCGCCGCAGTCCGGCCAGCCGTGCTGAGTTGGCGCGGGTCCAGCCGCAGGCCGGCGTCCTGCCGGCCGGGCGCCTCTCCGAGACGCGCTTCGGCCTGTTCTATCTCGGCTACTACGGTTATGTCGGCGTCATCTCGCCTTATGTAAGCCTGTTCTTCGCCGGGCGCGGCTTCAACCCGGTGCAGATCGGCGTGCTGATGGCCTGCTTCCAGGTCAGCCGCATCGTCGGGCCGTACTTCTGGGGCTGGCTGTCGGACGTGATGCATACCCGGGTGCGCCTGCTGCGCCTGGCCGGCGTGACCGCCTTGCTCGCCTTCCTGGCGGTGCCGGGCATCACCAGCTACGGCGGCATGATGGCGATGATGATCGGGCTCAACCTGATCACCAGCGCCATGTCGCCGCTGGGCGACGCGCTCACCATCTCCACGCTGCGCCGCTACGGCGCCTTCGACCATCGCTACGGGCGCATCCGCATGTTCGGCTCGGCCGGCTTCATCGCCGCCGTGCTGCTGGGCGGCGCGCTGTTCGAGCGGCTCGGCATGGAAGCCTTCCCGTGGCTGGCCAGCGCCATGCTGGCCCTGTTCCTGGTGGTGGTGTTCGGCCTGCGCGACGCGTCCGAGGAAGGCCCGCGCGTGAAGCCGCCGCCGGCCTTGCCGCTGCTGCGGCGCGCCGACGTGCGCTGGTTCCTCGCCTCGGCCTTCCTGATGATGTTCGCGCACGCCGCGCTGTATGTGTTCTATTCGCTCTACCTGGAGCAGCTCGGCTACAGCAAGTTCGCCATCGGGGTGATGTGGACCATCGGCGTGGTGGCCGAGATCGTGTTCTTCTTCTACCAGGGCCGCCTGTTCGGCGCGGTGCCGCTGCGCGCCATCCTGGCCGGCACCTTCGTGCTGGCGGCGCTGCGTTTCGGCCTGACCGGCTACCTGGCGCAGCTGGCGTGGCTGATGGCGCTGGTGCAGGTGCTGCACGCGGCCACCTTCGGCGCGCATCACAGCGCCAGCCTCAAGCGGCTGCAGCGCTGGTTCGCCGGCCCGCTGCAGGGCCGCGGCCAGGCGCTCTACACCGGCATTTCCTACGGGCTGGGCGGCACGCTGGGCGGGCTGGCGATGGGCTGGACCTGGAAGGCGCTGGGGCCGGCCCACACCTTCGGGCTGGCCGCGCTGGCCGCGGCCACCGGCGCCGTGTGCGCGCTGATGACGTTCCGCGCCGAAGCCGCGCAGGCCGGGGCGGCCGGCTAGGTCTTCAGAC
This sequence comes from Cupriavidus sp. 30B13, assembly GCF_049059565.2. Lineage (NCBI taxonomy): Bacteria > Pseudomonadati > Pseudomonadota > Betaproteobacteria > Burkholderiales > Burkholderiaceae > Cupriavidus > Cupriavidus sp. 30B13. The sequence goes on from NZ_CP188223.1 coordinate 1,810,954, forward strand.
CAGCCCGGCCACGCGCTCGGCCAGCGCCAGCGAGGAGGTCAGCCCCGGCGACTCGATGCCGAACAGGTTGACCAGTCCCGGCACGCCGTGCGTGGCCGGGCCGTCGATGCGGAAGTCGGCCGCGGCCTCGCGCGGCCCGCTGATCTTGGGGCGGATGCCGGCGTAGCCGGGCTGCAGCGCGCCATCGGCCAGCGCGGGCCAGTAGCGGCGCACTTCGTCGTAGAAGCTGTCGGCGTCGGACGGGTCCACGCCATATTCGATCTCGTCGATCCAGCGCACGTTGGGCCCGAAGCGCGCCTGGCCACCGAGGTCGATGGTCAGGTGGACGCCCAGGCCGGCGGCCTCGGGCACCGGGTAGATCAGGCGCGAGAAGGGCGCGCGCCCGGCCAGCGTGAAATAGCAGCCCTTGGCGTAGTACTGCGGCGGGATGTGCGCGGCGGGCATGCCTTCGATGCGGCGCGCCAGCGCCGGCGCCGTGAGGCCGGCGGAATTGATCACCGTGCGGGCCAGCAGCGTGGTGCCGTCCACGGTGCCGTCGGCGGCGCCGACCTCCAGGCGGATGCCCTCGGGCGTGACCGCGCCGCCGGCCACCGGCGACTGCACCGCCAGCATGGCGCCGGCGTTCTCCGCGTCGCCCAGCAGCGCCAGCATCAGGCCGTGGCTGTCGACGATGCCGGTGGACGGCGAGAGCAGGGCGGCATGGCATTGCAGGTTCGGTTCGAGCGCCTGCGCCTCGGCCTGGCCGATCAGTTGCAGGTCGTGCACGCCGTTGGCGGCGGCCTTGGCGCGGATGCCTTCCAGCGTGGCGACCTGGGCCGGCGAGGTGGCCACGATCAGCTTGCCGCAGCGCTGGTGATTGACGTGATGGCTGGCGCAGTAGTCGTACAGCATGGCCCTGCCGCGCACGCACATCTCGGCCTTGAGCGAGCCGGCCGGGTAGTAGATGCCGGCATGGATGACTTCGCTGTTGCGCGCGCTGGTGATAGTGCCGAAGGCATTCTCGGCCTCCAGCACGATCACTTCGCGGCCCTGCAGGGCCAGCGCCCTTGCCACCGCCAGGCCCACCACGCCCGCGCCGATCACCACGCAATCCACCTTTTCCATCGTCTTCCTCGTTCTGTGTTCTGTGTTCTGTGTCTGGCTGGTGCCGCCGCGGCTTGCATGCGCGGCGGCGAAATTCCCGTCGCTTCGGTTTGAAACGACGTCTCAGGGCAGGTCCGGTTCCAGCCCCATGCGCCTGGCCGCGGCCGCAAGGTGGCGGCGCGCGGCTTGCCGCGCCGCGCCGGCGTGTCCGGCGGCGATGGCCTCGACCAGCGCCGCGTGCTCGCCGTCGGCGCCGCGCGAGCCGCCGCGCAAGCGCGCCGCGTTTTCCCAGGCGGTCTGCCGCGCCGCCAGCAAGTGCTGGCCGACGAAGTCGGTCAGGCCGGTGAAGCAGGGGTTGTGCGCGGCCTGGGCGATGGCATGGTGGAAGGCCACGTCGGCCGCGGCGGCGCCGGGGAAGTCCTGCGCCTGCGCGCGCATGGCGGCCAGCGCCGCGCGGATCGCCAGCAGGTCGTCCTCGGTGCGGCGCAGCGCGGCCATCTCGGCGCAGGCGCTTTCCACCACCATGCGCAGCTCGAACAGCTGCGCCAGCGTCGGGCCGCCCTGCGGGGCGGTCGGCATGCGCCAGACCTGCCCGCCCGGCATGTCCGAGACATAGGCGCCGGAGCCCTTGCGGGTCACCAGCACGCCGTCCGCCTTCAACTGCGCGATGGCTTCGCGCACGATCGGCCGGCTCACGCCGAAGGTCTCGCCGAGCGCGGCCTCGGCCGGCAGGCGGGCGCCGGCGGCAAAGCGCCCGGCGGCGATATCGGCGCGCAGGGCATCGGCGATGCGGGTCGCGAGCGAGTCGGGGCGGCTGAGAATGGTCATCTTTATCTGTAAGGCTGTCAGACAGCTTTGCGGCATTTTCGCGGGAAAGCGGAGCGCCGTCAAGACGGGCGGCGGCGGCCATGCAAGCCGGCGCTCAAGGTTTTCCGGGAGCGGCCGATAGCAAGTCAGATGAGATGCGCTATTCACCCGGGGTATCGTGGCTGCGCGTCCGGCGAGCCCGGGCAGCCATGCCATGTGCCGGGCGCCGCGCCAGGTGGCGGCTTGCGGACCTATGTGCCGCCGGGCCGCCGTTGGATCCACCGTGCCCGCAGGCGGGCCGCTACCGCTGCTTCCCATGATTGCACTCACTCCTGACGATCTCCCGGTTGGCCAGCCCTTGCCCTGGTCCTTGCTGGACGAAAGCGGAAACCTCGTGCTCGGCAGCGGCAGCGTGATCCCCGCGGACCGCGACGTCGCGCTGGTATTCCGCCACGGCGCCGTGTGCCGGCCCGACAGCGAGCCGGGGGACGCCGCCGGGAACGAACGCCAGGCCAGCGCCGGGCCGTTCGGCCTGCAGGTCGGCACGCTGCTGCAGATCAAGACCCAGGGCCATGTCGGGCGCGCGGCGGCCAGCCGGCTGATCGGCTTCGTCGACCAGGGCATGTTCGTGACCTGGCCCCAGCTCGGCGGCAAGGAACTGCAACTGCAGGCGGGCGAGACGGTGCTGCTGCGCGGCTTCTCCGGGCACGCCATCCTCAGCTTCGAAAGCACCGTGACCGCGGTGTGCCGCAGCCCGTTCCGCTACCTGGTGCTGTCCGCGCCGGCGCAGATGCAGCAGTTGCCGGTGCGCAAGGCGACCCGCGTGCCGACCCGGCTGGCGGCCTACCTGGTCGATCCCGCCGCCGGCGATGCGGCCGCCCAGGCGCCCGGCGCGGGCGCGGACGCGCCGCGCCGGGGCCAGCCCTCGCGCCTGGTCATGCTGACGGACCTGAGCACCGGCGGCGCCCAGGTCGAGACCGCGGACACCGTGCCCGCGCCCGGCACGCCGGTGCGCCTGTGTTTCCACCTGCATACCGCCGCGCTGGACAGCGAGATCATGGTCGACGGCGTGGCGCGCAGCGCGACGCCGATTTCCGCGGCATCCGGCTTCCCGGTGTTCGGCGTGGCGTTCGACGTGCTGGGCGAGCGCGAACTGACGCTGCTGCAGTGCTATATCTACGAGCAGTTGCTGACCAGCGCCAGCATGCCGGTGTCGGGCTGAGCGGCGCAGCGGTCCGCCGGCGACGGCGGACCGGTCCGTGCGGATCTGCGCTTGCGCCAAAGAAAAACGGCACCGGATCGCGGTGCCGTTTTCACGTCCCGACCCGCGGGGGCCGAGGCCAGGCTTACATGCCCACGTAGTTAGGCCCGCCGCCGCCTTCCGGCGTCACCCACACGATGTTCTGGGTGGGGTCCTTGATGTCGCAGGTCTTGCAGTGCACGCAGTTCTGCGCGTTGATCTGCAGGCGTTCCTTGCCGTCGTCGTTCTTGACGAACTCGTACACGCCGGCCGGACAGTAGCGGCTCTCGGGGCCGGCGTACTTGTCCCAGTTGACGCTGACCGGCACGCTGGCGTCCTTGAGCGTCAGGTGGGCCGGCTGGTTTTCCTCGTGGTTGGTGTTGCTGATGAACACCGAGGACAGGCGGTCGAAGGTCAGCTTGCCATCCGGCTTCGGATAGGCGATCTGCCGGCATTCGGCGGCCGGCTTGAGGTAGACGTGGTCCGGCTTGGTGCGGTGGATGGTCCAGGGCGGGTTGCGGATGCCGAGCTTGGGCAGCAGCCATTGCTCGATGCCGGTCATCAGCGTGGCGGTGGTGCGACCCTTCTTGAACCACTGCTTGAAGTTCTTGGCCTGCAGCAGTTCCTTGTACAGCCAGCTGTTCTCGAACGCGACCGGGTAAGCCGTCAGTTCATCGTTCTGGCGGCCGGCCTGCAGCGCGTCGTAGGCGGCTTCGGCGGCCATCATGCCGGTCTTGATGGCGGCGTGGCTGCCCTTGATGCGCGAGGCGTTCAGGTAGCCGGCATCGCAGCCGACCAGCGCGCCGCCCGGGAACACGGTCTTGGGCAGCGACAGCAGGCCGCCGGCGGTGATGGCGCGCGCGCCGTAGCCGATGCGCTTGCCGCCTTCGAAGTATTTGCGGATTTCCGGATGCGTCTTGAAGCGCTGGAATTCCTCGAACGGCGACAGCCAGGGATTGGTGTAGTCCAGGCCCACCACGAAGCCCACCGCCACCTTGTTGTCTTCCATGTGGTAGAGGAAGGAGCCGCCGTAGGTGGCCGGGTCCAGCGGCCAGCCCGCGGTGTGCACCACCAGGCCGGGCTGGTGCCTGGCGGGGTCGATCTCCCACAGTTCCTTCAGGCCGATGCCGTAGCTTTGGGGGTCCTTGCCGTCGTCGAGCTGGTACTTCGCGATGAGCTGCTTGCCGAGGTGGCCGCGCGCGCCTTCGGCGAAGATGGTGTACTTGGCGTGGAGCTCCATGCCGAGCTGGAAGTTCTCGGTAGGCTCGCCTTCCTTGTCGATGCCCATGTTGCCGGTGGCCACGCCCTTGACCGAACCGTCTTCGTCGTAGAGCACTTCGGCGGCCGGGAAGCCGGGGAAGATCTCGACGCCGAGCGCTTCGGCCTGCTGCCCGAGCCAGCGCACGAAGTTCGACAGGCTGAGGATGTAGTTGCCGTGGTTCTGGAAGCAGTCGGGCAGCAGCGGGGCGCCCTTGGCGCCGTTCTCGTCGAGGAACAGGAACTTGTCCTCGGTCACGGGCTGGGTCAGCGGCGCGCCCAGTTCCTTCCAGTTGGGGAACAGTTCGTCGAGCGCGCGCGGGTCCATGATGGCGCCGGACAGGATATGCGCGCCGGGCTCGGAGCCCTTTTCCAGCACGCATACGTTGACGTCGTTGCCTTTCTCCTGGGCGAGCTGCTTCAGGCGGATGGCGGTTGCCAGGCCGGCGGGGCCGCCGCCGACGATGACAACGTCGTATTCCATGGCCTCGCGGGGGCCGTATTGCTCCAGGAGCTGCTGCTGATTCATTGTCTCTAACCCTCTATTCTTGGCAACTTGCGCGCAATTGTGGGAAATGCGTGGTTCTGTGATTCGGGGAATGCGGTGCCCGGGCCAGGCAAGCTGCGGCGAAAAGCGGCGGGAAAGCGGGCGAAGCGGCGGCGATGCGCGCGATTGCGGCGGCCTGCGCGTTTTTCCTCTTTCCCTTTGTGGCCCGAGTTCTTAGAATCTCCGGCATTGTCCGGGACTCGCCATGGTCAGGCAAGACATTTTTTGGAACGACCGTTCTTTTTTTTGATATGCTGCCTTCCGTTTTACCCAGGCAGTTTTCGCTAGGAGCGCCCGCCGGCGCGGACCATGGCAGACGGCGGCCGGGGCTCCGAACATAGAGGTCATTATGGGTTTGTCGATCAATCTGGAAGGCAAGGTCGCGCTGGTCACGGGCGCTTCGAGCGGTCTGGGCACGCGCTTTGCCCACGTGCTGGCGGCCGCCGGCGCCAAGGTGATACTGGCGTCGCGGCGCACCGAGCGGCTCAAGGAGCTGCGCGCCGCGATCGAGGCCGACGGCGGCAGCGCCCACGTGGTGCGGCTCGACGTGACCGATCCCGACAGCATCCGCGCCGCGGTGGCGCATGCCGAGACCGAGGCCGGCGCGATCGATATCCTGGTCAACAACTCGGGCGTTTCCACCACGCAGAAACTGACCGACGTGACGCCGGACGATTTCGATTTCGTCTTCGACACCAACACGCGCGGCGCCTTCTTCGTGGCGCAGGAAGTGGCCAAGCGCATGATCGCGCGCGCCAAGGGCTCGGAGAAGAACGGCAATCCGCTGCCGCAGTCGCGCATCGTCAACATCGCCTCGGTGGCCGGGCTCAAGGTGCTGTCGCAGATCGGCGTGTACTGCATGAGCAAGGCGTCGGTGGTGCACATGACCAAGGCCATGGCGCTGGAATGGGCGCGCCACGGCATCAATGTCAATGCGATCTGCCCGGGTTACATCGACACCGACATCAACCACCATCACTGGGATACCGATGCCGGCCAGAAGCTGATCCAGATGCTGCCGCGCAAGCGCGTGGGCAAGCCGGAGGATCTCGACGGCCTGCTGCTGCTGCTGGCGTCCGACCAGTCGCAGTTCATCAATGGGGCGGTGATCACCGCCGACGACGGCATGGTGTGAGCGGCGGCGGGCGCTTCTCGCCCGCCGCCGGCAAGCCGGTCCCGCGCCGCGCCACAAGCGCGCACGGGGCACGCGTTTCCCCGGCGCCCAGGGCTGATCCGGTTCCCTTGGGCGCGGGACGCGGATGGCCCGGCACCTGCCGGTCGAGCCGGGCAGGCGTAAAAATTCCCCCGTGGTGCGCAGACTTGGCATAATCCGCCATGTCTTGAGATTAAGTCTTTACATAATTCAAAAGAAAATCCGCAAGCGGCCGGCGTGCCGAGCGGACCGGACCGGAGGCCGGGGAGATGCAAGCAGACCAGGAGGGGCGGCGCGATGCCGGCCCGCAACACGCCGCGGCCGTGCCCGGCGAGGCTGGCGCCAGCCAGCTGGTGGAGAACGTGGATAGCGCGGACAGCGGTTTCAGGGTGTCGCCGCGCATCGAGGACTGGATCGGCGTGATCGTCATGGTGCTGCTGGTGTGCATCACGTTCGCCAATGTGGTGGTGCGCTATTTCACCGACGAATCGTTTGCCTGGACCGAGGAGTTCTCGGTCTTCCTGATGATCGTGCTGGCCCTGGTGGCCGGCAGCGCGGCGGTGGCGCGCGACCGCAATATCCGCATCGAGTTTTTCTTCGAGCGCGGCAGCGAGGCCCGGCGGCGGCGCCTTGCCTTGTTCTCGGCGCTGATGGTGGCGGTGATGTTCATCGCGCTGGCGGTGCTGGGCGCGCGCGTGGCGTGGGACGAGTACACCTTCGGCGAGACCTCGCCGGGCATCGGCATCCCGAGCTGGTGGTATTCGGTGTGGCTGCCGGTGCTGTCGGCGGGCATCGCGCTGCGGGCGTTCGGCGTGGCGGCGCGCAACCTGCGCGCGCTCAAGGCGCTGCATGCGCAGCGCACGGGCGCGGCCAAGACGGGGTCCGCGCGATGACATTGATTGCCATTACCCTGTTCGTGGTGTTCCTCGGGCTGATGATGCTCGGGGTGCCGATCGGCGTGTCGCTGGGCCTGGGCGGCCTGGTGGCGATCGGCCTGTCCAACCTGGACACGCAGATGTTCGGCCTGCTGGCCGTGCCGCAGAATTTCTACGCCGGCCTGGCCAAGTATCCCTTGCTGGCGATCCCGATGTTCGTGCTGGTCGGCTCGATCTTCGACCGCTCCGGCGTGGCGCAGCGGCTGGTCACCTTTGCCATCGCCATCGTCGGGCGCGGGCCCGGCATGCTGCCGCTGGTGGCCATCCTGGTGGCCATGTTCCTGGGCGGCATCTCCGGCTCCGGCCCGGCCAACGCGGCCGCGGTGGGCGGCGTGATGATCGCGGCGATGTCGCGCGCCGGCTATCCGGGCGCGTACAGCGCGGCCGTGGTCGGCGCGGCGGCGGCCACCGACATCCTGATCCCGCCCTCGGTGGCCTTCATCATCTACAGCGTGCTGGTGCCCGGCGCGTCGGTGCCGGCGCTGTTCGCCGCCGGCATGATCCCCGGCATCCTGGCCGGCGTGGCGCTGATCGTGCCGGCGGTGTGGCTGGCGCGCAAGCACAAGATGGGCGCCATCGAAGCCGCGCTGCCGCGCCCGCCGTTCTGGAAGAGCCTGCGCGAGGCGGCCTGGGGGCTGGTGGCGCCGTTCCTGATCCTGGGCGGCATGCGCGCGGGCTGGTTCACGCCGACCGAAGCGGCCGTGGTGGCGGTGGTGTACGGCCTGTTCGTCGGCATGGTGGTCTACCGCAGCATCGGCATGCGCGACCTGTTCGTGATCTTCCAGGAAGCGGCGGAAACCTCCGCGGTGATCCTGCTGGTGGTGGCGCTGGCCGGCATCTTTGCCTATGCGCTGTCCACGCTCGGCGTGATCGACCCGCTGGCCAATGCCATCGCGCATTCGGGCCTGGGCGAGTACGGCGTGCTGGCGCTGATCGTGGCCTTGCTGATGACGGTGGGCATGTTCCTCGACGGCATCTCGATCTTCCTGATCTTCGTGCCGCTGCTGCTGCCGATCGCCAATGCGTTCCACTGGAACCCGGTGTGGTTCGGCGTGGTGCTCACGCTCAAGGTGGCGCTGGGGCAGTTCACGCCGCCGCTGGCGGTGAACCTGATGGTGTCGTGCCGGATCGCGCGCGTGCGCATGGAAGAAACCGTGCCCTGGGTGGTCTGGATGCTGCTGGCGATGTTCGTCGCCATGCTGATGGTGCTGGCTTATCCGCCGCTGGCCACCTGGCTGCCGGACCGGCTCGGCTACTGACCCGAACCGGCCCGGGCCGGAATCCGGCGGGAGAGGGCGGTCTTGTCCTTTGCCGCCGGGCATGGAAAAACACACAACACATCCTGAGAGGAGAGAACCGATGAAACGTCGTGCCCTGATGCTGTCGCTGGCCGCCACCATCGCCGCTGCCGCCCTTGCGCCGGCCGGCGCCATGGCGCAGAGCTACAAGCCCGAATACAAGATGTCGCTGGTGCTCGGCCCCGCGTTCCCGTGGGGCAAGGGCGGCGAGATCTGGGCCGACCTGGTGAAGCAGCGCACCAACGGCCGCATCAATATCAAGCTGTATCCCGGCACCTCGCTGGTGGCGGGCGACCAGACCCGGGAATTCTCGGCGATCCGCCAGGGCGTGATCGACATGGCGGTGGGCTCGACCATCAACTGGTCGCCCCAGGTCAAGGAACTGAACCTGTTCTCGCTGCCGTTCCTGATGCCCGACTACAAGGCGCTGGACGCGCTCACCCAGGGCGAGGTCGGCAAGTCGATCTTCACGACGCTGGACAAGGCCGGCGTGGTGCCGCTGGCCTGGGGCGAGAACGGCTTTCGCGAGGTGTCCAACTCCAAGCGCGAGATCCGCAAGCCGGAAGACCTCAAGGGCATGAAGCTGCGCGTGGTGGGCTCGCCGCTGTACATCGAGACCTTCAATGCGCTGGGCGCCAATCCGACCCAGATGAGCTGGGCCGACGCGCAGCCCGCCATGGCCTCGGGCGCGGTGGACGGGCAGGAGAACCCGCAATCGGTGTTCGCCGCCGCCAAGCTCTACACGGTGGGCCAGAAGTTCGTCACCACCTGGGGCTACGTGGCCGATCCGCTGATCTTCGTGGTCAACAAGCAGGTCTGGGAAAGCTGGACCCCCGCCGACCGCGAGATCGTCAGGCAGGCCGCCATCGACGCCGGCAAGCAGGAAACCGCGCTGGCCCGCAAGGGACTGGTCGAGGCCGGCGCCCCGGCCTGGAAGGACATGGAGACCCACGGCGTGAAGGTGACCCAGCTGACGCCGGCCGAGCACGATGCCTTCCGCAAGGCGACCGCCAAGGTCTACGACAAGTGGAAGAAGCAGATCGGCGCCGACCTGGTGACCAAGGCCGAGGCCTCGATCGCCAAGCGCTGACGGGCGCGCGCCGCGGCGGCGGCGCGGTTTACTCCCCTTTTGTTGCATGATTGATACCGCAACTGCTATCAAGGGTGACAAAACGCGACCGTTAATAGGCATGCCAAGGCATGCTTGTTACAATCCGCCGTTGGCCGTGTGCGCATGGCGTATCATCGCGGCCGCGGCGGCGCCTGGCAATTCGAGACGCCGCCGTGGCTTTGCCGCCATGGTTTGCCGATAACCCGAACCCTCGCCCTCTGTCCCAGCCGGAACGCTATGTTGAACAATTCCCGCCGCGCCCCTTTGCTTGCCTGCCTGATCGGCCTGATGTCGTCGCTGTCCGCCGCCGGCGTACTGGCGGCCGCCGATCCAGTGCCGACGGCGGCGGCGCCGGCGCCGCTGAGCGCGGGTCCGGCCCCGGCCGGCGTCCCGCAGGCGTCGCCCGCCTCGCTGGGGCTGGTGTCCGAGCTGCAGCAACGCCTGCGCGACCGCACCGTGCGCGAGCTGCGCACCAGCTACAACGGCGACTACGGCACCACGCTGATGCTGGCCGACGACCAGGTGGTCTGCTACGTGGCGCTGTTCTACCAGAAGAACCTGTGGCGCGTGTTCCGCTTCGAATCGATCGGCCCGGCCGAGCAGGCCTACCGCCAGGTGACCCGGCAAAGCGCCATCTGGGCCGGCGACGATATCCGGCGCCAGGTGCTGGCCTCGCAGAAGCGCGCGTATGACAAGGCGCTGCAGGACACCGAGGCGCGCGCCAACGCGCTCAACGAAGACCTGCGCGTGATGCAGGCCCAGCGCACCCGCATCGCCGAGGAGCAGCAGGCCGCGCATGCCGAAGTGCAGAGCGCCGAGGTCGAAAGCCGCGCTTCGCGCATCCGCCTGGACCAGCTGCAGCAGCAGATCCGCCGCATGGAGTCCTCGCTGGCCGATTCCGGCCTGGCCACGCCCGCGCAGGGCAGCCGCCAGCCGCGCCGCTGAGCGGCCGAGCCTTCCCGGGTGCCGGCGGCAAGGGCCGCCGGCTGTCCGGCGCGGCCCCGGTGGGCTTGCCGGGGCCGTGTGCTGTGCGCGCGCATGTGCCTTTCCCACCCGCCTGATCCCCCCGAATCCTCTTCCGTTCGCACCCGCGCTGCCCGTTGCCGGCCGCGTTTGCCGATTTTTCCCAGGCCAGAATCCGTTCCGTCCGAGCCGCGCGCCGCCGCCGCGGGCCTATGATCCTGCGCTGACCGGTTGCGCCCGGACGGGCCGGCGCCGCCGCGTCGCCATTGCGCCTCGGGGTGAAGCCGTGTCCAGATCCGTTTCCAGTCCCAGTTCCAGTCCCCGCCGCCGTACCGGTGGCGCCCTCAGTGCTGCCGATTCCGCTACCGGCATGCCGCCGTTGCCGGCCGATGCGGCCGTGCCGCCGCCCTGGGGCACGAGCTTCGACGTGCGCGAATCGCTGGACGCCATGCGCGCCGCCGCCGTGAAGCGCCATCTGGCCGCCATCGGCCCGGGCCAGGCGCGCACGCTGCGGCAGGCGCGGCAGCGCAGCCTGGTGACCGGCGTGCTGGGCGGGGGCGTGGCGGTGCTGGCGCTGTGGCTTGCCAGCATTGCCTTGCGCGGCGGCGGTCCGCCGCCGGCCGCGGAGATGGCCGGCGCACCCGCGCCGGCCGGGCCAGCCGTGGTGGCGGAAACGCCGGCGCCGGTTGCCGAAAACGTACCGGAGAGCGTGCCGGAAAGTATGTCGGAAAGTATGCCGGACAGCGTGCCCGACGCCGTCGCGGCCTTGTCGCCCGCGGTTTCGGCGTTCGCCGCCGCCGCGCTGCCGCCCGCCGCGGCCGGCGGCACGGAACCCGCTGCCGCCGGCGTTGCGGCCCCGCCGGTGGCCGCGCGCCAGGCCGCGCAGGCGCGGCCCGTCGCCGCGCGGCTGACGGCCAGCCGGAGCGCGCTTCGGCCGGCTGGCGACGCGGACGAGGATGCAAGCTACGGCGACGAAGCGCCGGAAGCCGGCGCCCTGGATGGCTGGCCCCGCCCCAGCGCGGCTGCCTACCTGCCGCACGACACGCCGTTCGAGCTGCCCGCCCATACCCGGCTGAGCGACGGCTGAGCGACAGCTGAACAGCGGTCGAGCGGCGATCGAACAGCGGTCGAACAGCCGCCGAGCCGCGCAGGAACCGTCGCTTCCGCCGATGGAAGCGGCGCGCCGCGAGTGGTAGGCTAGCGCCCATGAAACCCGTATTCACTCTGCGCATGCCCATCCGGTGGGGCGACATGGACGCCATGGGCCATGTCAACAACACGGTCTATTTCCGCTACCTGGAGCAGGCGCGCATCGCCTGGTTCGAGTCGCTCGGGCATGGCGGCAAGGACGCCGCCGGCCACGGCCCGGTCATCATCAACGCGCACATGACCTTTATCCGGCAACTGCGCTACCCCGGCGACATCGAATGCCGCATGTCCGCCGGCGCGCTCGGCCGCACCAGCTTCGAGACCCGCATGGAGATCCGCCGCACCGACCAGCCCGAAGTGGTCTACGCCGAGGGCGGCGCCAAGGTGGTGTGGTGCGACTACGCGGCAGAGAAATCGGTGCCGGTGCCCGCCGCGCTCCGCGCCCTGATCGGGTAGCCGCCGGCGGCCGCGCCGCTCAGTGGTTGACCAGGCGCTGCACCAGGTCCACCGCGGTGTGCGCGCCGTATTTCTTCATCAGCCGCGCGCGGTAGATATCCACCGTGCGCGGGCTGATCGACAGCAGCTTGCCGATCTGCTTGCTGGTCTTGCCGTCCACCAGCTGCGCGGCGATGTCGCGCTCGCGCGCGGTCAGCTCGGCGGTGACCGGGCGCTTCTGCGACAAGTCCTCGAAGGTCCAGATGCCCGCGCCCAGCGGCTGCGAGCGGTCCAGCGAGCGGCCCGTGACATGGCACCAGAACAGCTCGCCGCCGGCGCGCTTCATGATGCGCTCGTCCGAATAAGCCCCTCTGGCATTCATGATCGGGACGATGCGCGCGCCGGTGCGCTCGAATTCGTCGGCGGTGGGGTAGAGTACCTGGAACGACTCGCCCAGCAGCGCCTGCCGCGTGGTGCCGAAGATGCGGCAGACCTCGTCGTTGCAGTCCTCGATCATGCGCTCGCGCGACAGCACGAGGCCGACCGGGGCAAGCTGGAAGGCGGTCTGGTAGTCGATGGCGGGCATTGGCTTATGTAGTTTTACGTATTGGCGCGGCATACCGCACATGCGTATGCTGTCGGACGTTCGGCAGCGGGGCGATGTCCGCCCGATTGTACCGTTACAATTTCCCTGCGTGGCTCGCCGGCGGCACTCCGCACGGCGGGCGCAGCGACAGGAAAATCACCGAGGCAAGGAGATAAAGATGAACAAGGTCTACGCCAGCGCCGCGCAGGCGCTCGCGGGCGTCGTCCGCGACGGCCAGACGATCGCGGTCGGCGGATTCGGTCTGTGCGGCATTCCCGAGGCACTGATCGCGGCGCTGCGCGACAGCGGCGCCAGGCAGCTTACCTGCATCTCTAACAATGCCGGCGTCGACGGCTTCGGCCTCGGCCTGCTGCTGGCCACGCGCCAGATCAGCAAGATGATCTCTTCCTACGTGGGCGAGAACAAGGAGTTCGAGCGCCAGTACCTGGCCGGCGAGCTGGAACTGGAATTCACGCCGCAGGGCACGCTGGCCGAGAAGCTGCGCGCCGGCGGCTCGGGCATTCCGGCGTTCTTCACCAAGACCGGCGTCGGCACCATCGTCGCCGAAGGCAAGGAAATCCGCGAGTTCGACGGCCAGCAATACGTGATGGAACGTGCCCTGACCGCCGACGTGTCCCTGGTCAAGGCCTACAAGGCCGACCGCGCGGGCAACCTGGTGTTCCGCCGCACCGCGCGCAACTTCAACCCGATGTGCGCGATGGCGGGCAAGGTCACCGTGGTGGAGGTCGAGCACCTGGTCGAGACCGGCACGCTGGACCCGGACGAGATCCATACGCCGGGCATCTTCGTGCAGCGCATCGTGCTGAACGCCACCCCCGAGAAACGCATCGAGCAGCGCACCGTGCGGGTTTCAGAAAATCAGGCCAGCTAAGGAGCGACATCATGGCATGGACACGTGACGAAATGGCGGCGCGCGCCGCGGCCGAGCTGCAGGACGGCTTCTACGTCAACCTCGGCATCGGCTTGCCGACCCTGGTGGCCAACCACGTCCCGGCGGGGATGGAAGTGTGGCTGCAATCGGAGAACGGCCTGCTCGGCATCGGCCCGTTCCCGACCGAGGACGAAGTCGACGCCGACATGATCAACGCCGGCAAGCAGACCGTGACCACGCTGCCGGGCTCGTCGATCTTCTCGTCGGCGGACTCGTTCGCGATGATCCGCGGCGGCCATATCAACCTGGCCATCCTGGGCGCGATGCAGGTCAGCGCGAAGGGAGACCTTGCCAACTGGATGATCCCGGGCAAGATGGTCAAGGGCATGGGCGGCGCGATGGACCTCGTCGCCGGCGTCGGCCGCGTGGTGGTGCTGATGGAACACACCGCCAAGAAGAAGGACGGCAGCGAGGACATCAAGATCCTGGACGCCTGCAACCTGCCGCTGACCGGCGTGGGCGTGGTCAACCGCATCATCACCGATCTCGGCGTGATCGACGTGACCGACGCTGGCCTGAAGCTGGTGGAGACGGCGCCTGGCGTGAGCCGCGAAGAGATCCAGAGCAAGACGGGCGCGCCGCTGCTCTGAGCATCGCGACAAGGGCCTCGCAGGCCCTTGCGGCACCCCGGGAAATGGCCGCGATGCGGCCATTTCCGCTTTATGCGCCGCGCTTGCCGTAGCTGGCGAAGACCGAGGCCGCGCCGTCCCTGCGGATCAGGAAGACATCGAACGGGTCCTTGCGCGAACCCTGCTCCATGCCCGGCGAACCCACCGTCATGCCCGGCACCGCCAGGCCCGCGGCGGCGGGTCGGGCGGCCACCAGCCGCCGGATGTCGGCCGCCGGCACGTGGCCCTCGATGCCGTAGCCCGCGATCAGCCCCGTATGGCAGGAGCCGAAGCGCTCCGGAATGCCGGCGCGCGCGCGGTAGGGCCCCGTATCGTCCACATCGCGCACCGTGACGGCGAAGCCGCTGGCGCGCAGATGCCCGACCCAGGCTTCGCAGCAGCCGCAGCCGGGGGTCTTGAAGACTTCGATGGCCGGCGCCGGCGCGGCCAGGGCGCGCTCCAGCGCCAGCGCGGCGGCGCCCGCCGCCAGGGTCCCGATGAAGTGGCGTCTTCGCATGCGGGCTCCTCGCGCTTACTGCGCCACCCAGCCGCCGTCCATGTTCCAGGCCGCGCCGCGCACCTGGCGCGCCGCGTCGCTGGCCAGGAACACCGCGAGCGCGCCGAGTTCCTCGGGCGTGACGAACTGGCCGGACGGCTGCTTCTCGATCACCAGTTCCTGTTTGGCCTGTTCCACCGCGATGCCCGCCTTCTGCGCGCGCGCTTCCACCTGCTTCTGCACCAGCGGCGTGAGCACCCAGCCCGGGCAGATCGCGTTGGCGGTGATGCCGGTCTGCGCGGTTTCCAGCGCCGTGACCTTGGTGAAGCCGACGATGCCGTGCTTGGCGGCCACGTAGGCGGATTTCTGCGCCGAGGCCACCAGGCCGTGCACGGAGGCGATATTGATGATGCGGCCCCAGTCCTTGCGCTTCATGCCGGGCAGGGCCAGGCGCGTGGTGTGGAAGGCGGAGGTCAGGTTGATGGCGATGATGGCGTCCCAGCGCTCGGGCGGGAAGTCCTCGATATTGGCCACGTGCTGGATGCCGGCGTTGTTGACGAGGATGTCGGCGCCGCCGAATTCGGCCTCGGCGTAGCGCATCATGTCCTCGATCTCGGCGGACTGGCTCATGTCGGCGCCGTGGTAGCCCACGCGGATGTCCGCGCCGGACCGCGCGCCCGCCTGCGCGATCTCGCGCCTGGCGGCCTCGGCGTCGCCGAAACCGTTGACGATGATGTTGGCGCCCTGGGCGGCGAGCGCCTGCGCGATGCCGAGACCGATACCGCTGGTCGAACCTGTGACAAGTGCCGTCTTGCCTTTGAGCATGGATGTCTCCGTCGGGAATGTCTCTGAGGATGTGTGCCTGAGCTGTGTCTGACCTGCGTCCGGCCTGTATTTTGCGTGCCTCTTGCATGCCTCTTGCATGCCTCTTGCGTGCGTGCCGCTGGCGTGTGCGCCGCGCCCGCCAGGCGCGCGCGGCCAGCCGCCGCTGGCGCCGGCGTGGCGGCGCCGGGCCGGATGCTGTGGCATTGTAACTGCTGCGGCGTACAATCCAGCTTTGCCCAGCCGCGTGCCGCCCAGCCGGCGGCGCCGCTTCGATAACGCTTTGCCAGGGAGTTCAGATGTCAGTCAGTCCGCGCCTCGGCTTCGTCCAGTGCATCAGCCCGGCGGGGCTCCACCGCATGGCGTATCACGAGTGGGGCGATCCCGCCAATCCCCGCGTCCTGATGTGCGTGCATGGCCTGACGCGCACCGGCCGCGATTTCGACACCGTGGCCGCCGCGCTGTGCGGCGAGTACCGCGTGGTCTGCCCCGACGTGGTCGGGCGTGGCCGCTCGGACTGGCTGGCCGATCCGCGCCGCTATGTCGTGCCGCAGTACGTGTCCGACATGGTCACGCTCATCGCGCGGCTCAACGTCGAGCAGGTCGACTGGTTCGGCACCTCGATGGGCGGCCTGATCGGCATGGGCCTGGCCGGCCTGCCCAGGTCGCCGGTGCGCAAGCTGCTGCTCAACGACGTGGGCCCGCGCCTGGCCGCCTCGGCGGTGGAGCGGATCGGCGCCTACCTGGGCCTGCCGGTGCGCTTCAAGACCTTCGAGGAAGGCCTGGCCTACCTGCAGACCATCAGCGCTTCGTTCGGCCGCCACACGCCCGAGCAATGGCGCGAGCTCAACGGCGCCATCCTCAAGCCGATGCAGGGCGCCGAAGGCCTGGAATGGGGCTTGCATTACGATCCGGCGATGGCGCTGCCGTTCCGCGAGACCACGCCCGAGCAGGTGAGCGCCGGCGAGGCCGCGCTGTGGCATATGTTCGAAGCCATCCAGGCGCCCACGCTGGTGGTGCGCGGCGCCCAGTCCGACCTGCTCACGCGCGAGACCGTGGCCGAGATGGTGGCGCGCGGGCGCAATGTCAGTGCGGTGGAAGTCCCGGATGTGGGGCATGCGCCGACCTTCATCGATCCGGCGCAGGTCGCCATCGCCAGGCAGTTCTTCCTGGGCGCGGCCTGAGTCGCCGGGCCGGTATCGCGTTTTTTAGCAGACCAACCAGAACAACAGAGTTTTTTTGCCATGAGCACCAGTGAACTGAAGCGCGCCCACGTGGGCAAGCGCCTGTCCGAATACGCGATCTACAACGGCGTGGTCTACCTCGCCGGCCAGGTGGCGGAAACCGACCCCGCCGCCGACCTGCGCGGCCAGACCCGCGAAGTGCTGGGCCATGTCGAACGGCTGCTGGCGGAAGCCGGCAGCGACAAGAGCCGGATCCTGTCGTGCCAGATCTTCCTCACCAACGTGGACGAGATCGGCATCATGAACGAGGTGTGGGACGAGTGGGTGGTGCAGGGCAGCACGCCGCCGCGCGCCACCGTGGAAGCACGCCTGGCCAATCCCCGGTACCGGATCGAAGTGGTGGTGACCGCCGCGCTCAAGTGAGGCTGGTGCAGCAAGATGGTGACGTCGACTGACCTGACCGGGCAGATTGCCGGCACGCCCGACGCGGGCCTGGTGGAGCGCGCGCTGGCTTATGTGCGCGAGCGCGGCAGCGCCGCGCAGCTGCCCACCGGCGAGCCCGTGCTCACGCACGCCGAAGGCATGCTGCGCATTCTCGACGGCCTGCGCGTCGACGATGCCGCGCGCGCGGCGGCCTGCCTGTTCGCGGTCGCGGCCTTCGTGCCGGGCTGCGAGGAAGACATCGAGCCGCGCTTCGGCGAGGAAGTCGCCAGGCTGGTCAAGGGCGTGCGGCAACTGCTGCGCATCGGCGCCATCGCGGTCGGCCACAGCGGCGCGCCGGAGACCACCAAGGACGAGATCGCCGCGCGCCAGGAGCAGGTGGAAGCGCTGCGCAAGATGCTGCTGGCGTTCGCGCAGGATATCCGCGTGGTGCTGGTGCGGCTGGCCTCGCGCCTGCAGACGCTGCGCTGGCTGGCGCAGGCCAAGGCGCAGCCGCTGCCCGGCGTGGCGCGCGAAACGCTGGACATCTACGCGCCGCTGGCCAACCGGCTCGGCATCTGGCAGATGAAGTGGGAGCTGGAGGACCTGGCGTTCCGCTTCGAGCAGCCCGATACCTACAAGCGCATCGCCAAGCTTCTCGACGAGAAGCGCATCGAGCGCGAAGGCTTTATCGGCAGCGCCATCGCGCGGCTGCAATCCGAACTCGAGGCCGCCGGCATCCGCGCCGAGGTGACGGGCCGGCCCAAGCATATCTACAGCATCTGGAAGAAGATGCGCGGCAAGGAGCTGGACTTTGCCGACCTCTACGACGTGCGCGCGTTCCGCGTGATCGTGGACGACATCAAGGACTGCTACACCGTGCTGGGCATCGTGCACCATATCTGGCAGCCGATCCCGCGCGAGTTCGACGACTATATCTCGCGGCCCAAGGCCAACGGCTACAAGTCGCTGCACACGGTGGTGATCGGCGACGACGGGCGCGCCTTCGAGGTGCAGATCCGCACCCAGGAAATGCACCATTTCGCCGAGTACGGCGTGGCCGCGCACTGGCGCTACAAGGAAGCCGGCAGCAAGGGCTACAGCGGCCAGTTCTCGGCCAGCGAGCGCTACGACGAGAAGATCGCCTGGCTGCGCCAGCTGCTGGCCTGGAAGGACGACGCCGACCATTCGGTGGCGCACGACGAGTCGTGGGAGCAGCTCAAGCACGCCGCCATCGACGACCACATCTACGTGCTCACGCCGCAGGCGCGCGTGGTGGCGCTGCCGCAGGGCGCCACGCCGGTGGACTTTGCCTATTACCTGCACACCGACCTCGGCCACCGCTGCCGCGGCGCGCGCGTGGACGGCACCATGGTGCCGCTCAACACGCCGCTCAAGAACGGGCAGACGGTGGAGATCATCGCCGTCAAGCAGGGCGGCCCGTCGCGCGACTGGCTCAACGCCGACCTGGGCTACCTGGCCGCGCCGCGCGCGCGCGCCAAGGTGCGGGCGTGGTTCAACGCGCTCGACTCGCAGGAAACCATCGCGCAGGGCCGCGCGCTGATCGACAAGACGCTGCAGCGCGAAGGCAAGACCGCGGTCAGCCTGGACGACCTGGCCTCGCGGCTCGGCTTCAAGACGCCGGAAGACCTGTTCTCGTCGGTGGCCAAGGAAGAATTCAGCCTGCGCCACGTGGAGCAGGCGCTGCGCCATCCCGAGGGCGAGGCCGCCGCGCCGGTCAGCGAGGAAGAGGCCGTCACCAAGAAGAGCCGCGCCACCAGCGTGGCGCGCGGCGCCAAGAGCGGCGTGCTGGTGGTGGGCGTGGACTCGCTGATGACGCAGATGTCCAAGTGCTGCAAGCCGGCGCCGCCGGACGACATCGTCGGCTTCGTCACGCGCGGGCGCGGCGTCTCCATCCACCGGCGCAACTGCCCCACCTTCGGCCAGTTGTCGGCGCGCGCGCCGGAGCGCGTGATCCAGACCGAGTGGGGCAAGAAGAGCGACGCCGTCTATCCGGTGGACATCCATGTCGAGGCGGTCGACCGGCAGGGCCTGCTGCGCGATATCTCCGAAGTGCTGTCGCGCGAGAAGATCAACGTCACCGGCGTGAAGACGCTGTCGAGCAAGGGCGTGGCGCGCATGCAGTTCACCGCCGAGGTGTCCGAGGCGACGCAATTGCAGCGCGCGCTCGGACTGATCGAAGACGTGGCAGGGGTCTTGCAGGCGAAAAGAAAGTGATGCTATACTCGCGCTTTCGCTAGGCTCGTAGCTCAGCTGGTTAGAGCACCACCTTGACATGGTGGGGGTCGTTGGTTCGAGTCCAATCGAGCCTACCAACGAATTCGCAGTGGCAAGCAATTCTGGTAGTGCGCTGGCGTGCGGCAGAAAAAGAAGTAGGGCAGTAGTGTGGCAGTAGGCTCGTAGCTCAGCTGGTTAGAGCACCACCTTGACATGGTGGGGGTCGTTGGTTCGAGTCCAATCGAGCCTACCAAAAGCATTGCAGCAGGCAGTAACCCCGCAGTAACCGCAGTATTCAATTCGCAGTACCCGATTCGCAGTATCCGGTTCAACCCGCTCACAGGAACGGAAGGCGCCATGATGATGACATCGCGAACTACTACCGCTAATTAGCGACAGTAGTCGAGGTGCGCCTTGATCCCGGTCCGGCCGGGGTTGAAATCGAGAAAAACGCAGCCTTGGCTGCGTTTTTTTTCGCCTGTCGCTCGTTAGCTGCCTGCTATGCTGCCGGTCGCCGGTAGATGCGACCGCGCGAAATCCCCGCTGCCTGGCCCGTGCCCCGCATGGCTGCCCGGTGCTACAAGATGCTTTTCATCCGCTTGCCGCCGCGCAGACGCCGGCGGGCGGATTCCTGATGAGGTGCAAGATGATCGCAATCACGCTGCCGGATGGTTCCCGCCGCGAGTTTCCCGGCCCGGTGACGGTCGCAGAAGTGGCGCAGAGCATTGGCGCCGGCCTGGCCAAGGCGGCCCTGGCCGGCAAGGTGGACGGCCGCATGGTCGACACCAGCTACCTGATCGAGCAGGATGCCGGCCTGGCCATCGTGACGGACAAGGACGCCGACGGCGTCGACGTGATCCGCCATTCGACGGCGCACTTGCTGGCCTACGCCGTCAAGGAACTGTTCCCGGACGCGCAGGTGACGATCGGCCCGGTGATCGAGAACGGCTTCTACTACGACTTCGCCTACAAGCGTCCTTTCACGCCCGAGGACCTCGTCGCCATCGAGAAGAAGATGGCCGAGCTCGCCAAGAAGGACGAGAAGGTGACGCGCGAAGTCTGGAGCCGCGACGAGGCCGTGCGGCTGTTCGAGTCGATGGGCGAGAAGTACAAGGCCGAGATCATCGCGTCGATCCCGCAGGACCAGGAAATCGGCCTGTACCGCGAAGGCAAGTTCGTCGACCTGTGCCGCGGCCCGCACGTGCCGTCCACGGGCAAGCTCAAGGTCTTCAAGCTGATGAAGGTGGCCGGCGCCTACTGGCGCGGCGACGCCAAGAACGAGATGCTCCAGCGCATCTACGGCACGGCCTGGGCGAAGAAGGAGGACCAGGAAGCCTACCTGCACATGCTGGAGGAGGCCGAGAAGCGCGACCACCGCAAGCTGGGCAAGCTGCTCGACCTGTTCCACCTGCAGGAAGAGGCGCCCGGCATGGTGTTCTGGCACCCCAAGGGCTGGCAGGTATGGCAGGCCGTGGAGCAGTACATGCGCGGCCGCCTGACGCAGGCCGGCTACGAGGAAGTGCGCACGCCGCAGGTGATGGACCGTTCGCTGTGGGAGAAGTCGGGCCACTGGCAGAACTACAAGGAAAACATGTTCGTCACGGAGTCGGAAAAGCGCGACTACGCGATCAAGCCGATGAACTGTCCCGGCCATGTGCAGATCTTCAACCATGGCCTGCGCTCCTACCGCGACCTGCCGCTGCGCCTGGCCGAGTTCGGCGCCTGCCACCGCAACGAGCCCTCGGGCGCGCTGCACGGGCTGATGCGCGTGCGCGGTTTTGTGCAGGATGACGCGCATATCTTCTGCACGGAAGAGCAGATCGTGGCCGAGGCCAAGGCCTTCAATGAACTGGCCTTCTCGGTCTACGACGATTTCGGCTTCAAGGACGTGGCGGTCAAGCTGTCGCTGCGCCCCGACCAGCGCGCCGGCTCGGACGAGATCTGGGACCACGCCGAGGAAGGCCTGCGCCTGGCGCTGCGCGCCTGCGGCGTGGAGTGGGAAGAGTTGCCGGGCGAGGGCGCTTTCTACGGCCCCAAGGTCGAGTACCACATCAAGGACGCGATCGGCCGCTCGTGGCAGTGCGGCACGCTGCAGCTCGACCTGGTGCTGCCGGAGCGCCTGGATGCCGAATACGTCTCCGAGGACAACTCGCGCAAGCGCCCCGTGATGCTGCACCGGGCCATCCTGGGCTCTTTCGAGCGCTTCCTGGGCATCTTGCTGGAGAATCACGCCGGCGCGCTGCCCGCCTGGCTGGCGCCGGAGCAGGTCATCGTGATGAATATTGCCGACTCGCAGGCGGAATATGCCGAAAACGTCGTGCAATCACTGCTAAAACAAGGATTTAGGGCCAAGGCGGATTTGCGTAACGAGAAAATTACGTATAAAATCCGCGAGCATTCCCTTCAGAAGATTCCCTACCTGCTGGTGGTGGGCGACAAGGAGCGGGATGCCAATCAAGTGGCCGTGCGTGCCCGTGGCAATGTGGATCTGGGTGTGATGCCCGTTTCCGCGTTTGCGGAGCGTCTGCAACAGGACGTCGCCAGCAAAGCCTGATGGGATGAGCACGGCTTGTTTTTTGTCTTCTTGAGGTAACGCAACATCGCTACAGACAAAGGTCATCGCATCAACCGCGAAATCAGCGCACCCGAATTGCGTCTGGTCGGGGTTGATAATGAGCAGCTCGGCATCGTCAAGTTCATGGACGCGCTTCGCCTGGCTGAGGATAAGGACTTGGACTTGGTGGAGATCGCGCCGACCGCGGTGCCTCCGGTGGCCCGTATCATGGACTACGGCAAGTTCAAGTACGAGGAAGCCAAGCGCGCGCACGACGCCAAGCTGAAGCAGAAGATCATCCAGGTCAAGGAAGTCAAGTTCCGGCCGGGTACGGATGATGGCGACTACAACGTCAAGCTGCGTAACCTGAAGCGCTTCCTAGAAGACGGCGACAAGACCAAGATCACGCTGCGTTTCCGCGGCCGTGAGATGGCGCACCAGGAAATCGGCGCGCGTGTGCTCGAACGCCTGAAGGCGGACCTGGAAGAAGTCGGCCAGGTCGAGCAGATGCCGAAGATGGAAGGGCGCCAGATGGTGATGGTGCTGGCTCCCAAGAAGAAGAAGTAAGATTCTGCGCGTCGCCGCGGCCCGGTGGAGAATTCCGCCGGGCGCGGCGGCGTGCGAATACGGCGCGGACTGCCCATGCGGTGCCGCGCAACAACAAGTGGATGCGGGTCATGCAAGCGCCGGCGCCAGCTGGCCACCTGCATGCATGTCATAGAGCTGGAGTTTTTCATGCCGAAGATGAAGACCAAGAAAAGCGCTTCCAAGCGCTTTACTGCGCGTCCGAATGGTTCGTTCAAGCGTGGCCAGGCCTTCAAGCGTCACATCCTGACCAAGAAGACCACCAAGAACAAGCGTCAACTGCGCGGCACCCAGGACGTCCATGAGACGAACCTGAAGTCCGTTCGCGCAATGATGCCCTACGCATAACCCCCTAACGAAAACGAAAGGAGCATTTCATGCCTCGAGTAAAGCGTGGGGTCACTGCACGGGCCCGTCACAAGAAAGTCATCGACGCTGCCAAGGGTTACCGCGGCCGTCGCAATAACGTCTACCGCATCGCCAAGCAGGCGGTCATGCGTGCCGGCCAGTACGCGTACCGCGATCGCCGCAACAAGAAGCGCGTGTTCCGCGCGCTCTGGATTGCGCGTATCAATGCCGCGACGCGTGAGCATGGCTTGACCTACAGCGTGTTCATGAACGGTCTGAAGAAGGCCTCGATTGAACTGGACCGCAAGGTGCTGTCGGACATGGCCATCCATGACAAGCCTGCCTTTGCCGCCATCGTCAACCAGGTGAAAGCCTCCGTTGCCTGATGCCGGCTCCGGCCTGGCGCGCTAGCTGCGCGCCAGGCCGGGGGCAAGCACCGACCGCAAGGTCGACAGCATCTCCACCGGATTCGCATCCGGCGGACCTGCAAGAACGGGGCTCCTTACCGAGCCCCGTTTTTATTTCGGATGCCGTTTGTGTCTTCTTGCGTGCCCGCCGGCCAGGCGGGCGCGGCGGGCGAGACGGCATCCGAAACGAGCCCCGCGCCGCTCCCGGTGCCGCGCGGGGCCCGGCACCCACATCGCACCTAGTGCCAACCCACGCCCGGGCCCTTCTCGTGACCCGGACGCCAAATTTATCGCCGACCGCCGCCATGTCTCTGGATCCGGATCAAATCGTCGCCGACGCCCAGGCCGCCTTCGCCGCCGCCAACGACAACGCCACGCTGGAAAACGAAAAAGCCCGCTTTCTCGGCAAGACCGGCGCGCTCACCGAGCTGCTCAAGAGCCTCGGCAAGCTCGACCCGGAGGCGCGCAAGAGCGAAGGCGCGCGCATCAACCAGGCCAAGCAGCAGGTCGAGGCCGCGCTCAACGCGCGCCGCCAGGCGCTGGCCGACGCGCTGATGAACGCGCGGCTGGCCGCCGAGGCCATCGATGTCACGCTGCCCGGCCGCGCGGTGGCGCGCGGCAGCCTGCATCCGGTGATGCGGAGCTGGGAGCGCGTCGAGCAGATCTTCGGCTCGGTCGGTTTCGACGTGGCCGACGGCCCCGAGATCGAGACCGACTGGATGAACTTCACCGCGCTGAACAACCCGGACAACCATCCGGCGCGCTCGATGCAGGATACCTTCTACGTGGACGGCCGCGACAGCGAGGACAAGCTCCTGCTGCTGCGCACCCACACCAGCCCGATGCAGGTACGCTACGCGCGCATGCACGTGGAGAAGTACAAGGGCCGCGCCATGCCGCCGATCAAGGTGATCTGCCCGGGCCGCACGTACCGCGTCGACAGCGATGCCACGCACTCGCCGATGTTCAACCAGGTCGAGGGCCTGTGGATCGGCGAGGACGTGAGCTTCGCCGACCTGAAGGGCGTGTACACCGACTTCCTGCGCAAGTTCTTCGAGCGCGACGACATAAAGGTGCGCTTCCGCCCGTCGTACTTCCCGTTTACCGAGCCGTCGGCGGAAATCGACATGGCCTTCGAGGATGGGAAGAATGCGGGCAAGTGGCTGGAGATCTCCGGCTCGGGCCAGGTGCACCCGAACGTGCTGCGCAACATGGGGCTGGACCCCGAGCGCTACATCGGCTTCGCCTTCGGCTCCGGCCTCGAACGCCTGACCATGCTCCGCTACGGCATCAACGACCTGCGCCTGTTCTTCGAAGGCGACGCGCGCTTCCTGCGCCAGTTTGCCTGAGGCCGCGCACGCGTCCGAGCATCACGTCACCGACTCAACAGAACAGAATACTTACCGGATCAGAAGCGCCATGCAATTCTCGGAATCCTGGCTTCGCAGTTTCGTCAATCCCGACAAGGTCACCACCGATGCGCTCTCGCACAGCCTGACCATGGCCGGGCTGGAAGTGGAAGAGGTCGGCCCGGTCGCGCCGCCGTTCGACAAGGTGGTGGTGGCCCGCGTGCTCTCCACCGAGCGCCATCCCAACGCCGACCGCCTCAACGTGTGCCAGGTCGATGCCGGCACCGGCCAGACGCTGCAGATCGTGTGCGGCGCGCCCAACGTGGCGCCCGGCATCCTGGTGCCGTGCGCGCTGGTCGGCGCGGTGCTGCCGCCGGCCGAGGCGGGCGGCAAGCCGTTCGAGATCAAGGTGGGCAAGCTGCGCGGCGTGGACAGCTTCGGCATGCTGTGCTCGGCGCGCGAGCTCAAGCTGTCCGAAGACCACGGCGGCCTGATGATCCTGCCGCCGGATGCGCCGGTCGGCCAGGACATCCGCAAGTACCTGGACCTCGATGACCAGGTCTTCGTCATCAAGCTCACGCCCAACAAGGCGGACTGCCTGTCGATCCACGGCGTGGCGCGCGAAGTCGCCGCGCTCACGGGTGCCGCGCTGACGTTGCCGGAGATGAAGCCGGTCGCGGTGACGCTGGCCGACAAGCTGCCGGTCAAGGTGTCCGCGCCCGACCTGTGCGGCCGCTTCTCCGGCCGCGTGATCCGCGGCGTGAACGCGCGCGCGGCCACGCCGGCGTGGATGGTCCGGCGCCTCGAGCGCGCCGGCCAGCGCAGCATCTCCGCGCTGGTGGACATCTCCAACTACGTGATGCTCGAGCTGGGCCGTCCCTCGCACGTATTCGACCTGGACAAGATCCATGGGGGGCTGGACGTGCGCTGGGGCCGCAAGGGCGAACAGCTCAAGCTGCTCAACGGCAACACCGTGGAGCTCGACGAGCAGGTCGGCGTGATCGCCGACGACAAGGAGATCGAAAGCCTGGCCGGCATCATGGGCGGCGACAGCACTGCGGTCTCGCTCGACACCACCAACATCTACCTCGAAGCCGCCTTCTGGTGGCCCGAGGCGATCCAGGGCCGCTCGCGCCGCTACAACTTCGCCACCGACGCGGGGCACCGCTTCGAGCGTGGCGTGGACTACGCCACCACCGTCGAGCACATCGAGCGCATCAGCGCGCTGATCCTCGAGATCT
The DNA here is from genome assembly GCF_049059565.2 of Cupriavidus sp. 30B13. Classification (NCBI taxonomy): domain Bacteria; kingdom Pseudomonadati; phylum Pseudomonadota; class Betaproteobacteria; order Burkholderiales; family Burkholderiaceae; genus Cupriavidus; species Cupriavidus sp. 30B13. The sequence goes on from NZ_CP188223.1 coordinate 1,836,722, forward strand.
GCGGCGGCCAGGCCGGCCCGGTCGACGACCAGGTCGTCAACCTGCCGCAGCGCAAGCCGGTGCGCCTGCGCGTGGCGCGCGCCGAGCGCGTGCTCGGCATCGAGCTCTCGTCGGCGGAAATCGCCGACGTGTTCCAGCGCCTGCGTCTGCAGTTCACGCGCGAGCAGGGCGCCGATGGCGAAGTGTTCGTGGTGACGCCGCCGAGCTACCGCTTCGACATCGAGATCGAGGAAGACCTGATCGAGGAAGTCGCGCGCATCTACGGCTTCGAGCGCATCCCCGCGCGCCCGCCGGTGGCCGAGAGCGAAATGCGCCCGACCGACGAAGCGCGCCGCTCCACCCACGTGGTGCGCCACGCCATCGCCGCGCGCGACTACCAGGAAGTGATCAACTTCGCCTTCGTCGAAGAGAAGTGGGAACGCGACTTTGCCGGCAACGACAACCCGATCCGCCTGCTCAACCCGATCGCCAGCCAGCTCGCCGTGATGCGCTCGACGCTGATCGGCGGCCTGCTCGACAAGGTGCGCTACAACCTCAACCGCAAGGCTTCGCGCGTGCGCCTGTTCGAAGTCGGCCGCGTGTTCCACCGCGACGCCGCGGTGGCGGACGGCGGCCTGACCGTGGCCGGCTACCGCCAGCCGATGGTGGCCGGCGGCGTCGCCTGCGGCCCGGCCTTCGAGGAGCAGTGGGGCGTGGCCACGCGCCCGGTGGACTTCTTCGACGTCAAGGGTGACGTCGAAGCGCTGCTGCACCCGCGCGTGGCGCGCTTCGAGCCGGTCTCGCATCCGGCGCTGCATCCGGGCCGCGCCGCGCAGGTGCTGGTCGACGGCAAGGCCGCCGGCGTGATCGGCGAACTGCATCCGCGCTGGCTGCAGGAATACGAGCTCAGCCAGGCGCCGGTGGTGTTCGAGCTGGACCTGCAGGTACTGCGCGAAGCGGGGCTGCCGGGCTACACCGAGATCTCCAAGTTCCCGGCCGCCGTGCGCGACCTGGCGCTGGTGGTGAAGCAGGCGGTGCGCGTGCAGGACCTGCTCGACACCATGCGCGCGGCGCTGGAAAAACAGGGCTACGGCCGCTACTGCCAGAGCCTCGCGCTGTTCGACGAGTTCCGTCCGAAGGCGGCTTCCGCGGCCATCGGCGCGGACGAGAAAAGCCTTGCGTTCCGCTTGACCTTGCAAGATACTGGGGCGACCCTCCAGGACGAAACCGTCGACAGCGCGGTGCGCTGCATGGTCGAAGCCGCGGGCACCGCATTCCAGGCGCGGCTGCGCGGCTGAACCAGCGGGCACGCCGGCTGGCGTGACGACATGACAATGGAGCGCCCGGACCTCCGCATCCGGGCGGATCGCCACACTGAATGACAATGAACGATCGACACGCGCATCTCATGGCCGCAGCAATGGGTGAGGCAGGCGACCGGCAGGCAGCGTCCCTCGACGACGAGGCCGCCGACGCCCGCGCCGCCGAGGTACCCACGCTCACCAAGGCCGAGCTCGCCGAAATGCTGTTCGACCAGGTCGGTCTCAACAAGCGCGAATCCAAGGACATGGTCGAAGCCTTCTTCGACGTGATTCGCGAAGCGCTGGAACATGGCGACAGCGTCAAGCTGTCCGGCTTCGGCAACTTCCAGCTGCGCGACAAGCCGCAACGCCCCGGGCGCAATCCCAAGACCGGCGAGATCATCCCCATCACGGCACGGCGCGTGGTGACGTTCCACGCCAGCCAGAAGCTCAAGGCCCTGGTGGAGGAACGCGCCGGCCTCGCGGTACCGGGCTGAGCTTTGTTTGCCAGCAGCACTGCCAGTCGCTATCCTGCTCATCTGTCTGCCGTTCCGATTGCCGTTCCGATTCGCCACGCGCGCCCGCGCACTTGCCCGCGCGGCGATCCCAACCACTGCCGGCACGGCCTGAAGCCCGCCCATTCACCGTATGTCGGAAAGACCCAGCGAACGCATTGCGTTGCCGCCGATTCCCGCCAAGCGCTACTTCACCATTGGCGAAGTCAGCGAGCTTTGCGCCGTCAAGCCGCATGTGCTGCGCTACTGGGAGCAGGAGTTCACGCAGCTCAAGCCAGTCAAGCGGCGCGGCAACCGGCGCTACTACCAGCATCATGAAGTCCTGCTGATCCGCCGCATCCGCGACCTGCTGTACGAGCAGGGCTTCACCATCAACGGCGCGCGCAACCGCCTCGACGAAGGACGCCAGCATGGCCATGCGCCCGCCGAAGACGAGCAGGCCGTGGTGGCGGTGCCGGCCGACGAAGCGCCCGTGTTCGCACTCGACCTCAACAACCTGCGCAACGAACTGGTGGAAGTCCAGCACCTGCTCGCGCAGCTTCGGCAGATCGCACGGCATGAATAAAAAGTGCATCAGGGGACTAGCCAGCGAATAAATGCTTCTGCTATAATCTTTTTCTTTCGGGGCGTAGCGCAGCCTGGTAGCGTACCTGCATGGGGTGCAGGTGGTCGGAGGTTCAAATCCTCTCGCCCCGACCAGTATCAAGAAAAACCCGCACAGTGAAAGCTGTGCGGGTTTTTTATTTCCCGCGCCCGATGTTTTCTACGGTGTCTTTTCACGGTGCCGCCGGTTCTTGCCGGTTTCGGCTCGCGCGGCCGCATATCGCGCCTCGCGCGCATTGCGTGCGTCCCGTCTCCCGTTCCCCGTCCCCGCTTTCCTTCCTGTCGCGGGGGAGTGCCGGCCGCAGCGGCTATTTCTTCGTGAGCCAGCGCCGGTCCGACAAGGTTTCCGGGTACCTCGGTTCCTCTTTCTCCTGTTTGCGGGGAACAAGTTCGACCTTGGGCCCGACCGGCCCGATAAAACGTACCGTGCCCTCGCCGATTAATCTCGCCAGGGCAAACTTGAAGTCGTCCGCCGTGGTTGCCTGGTTCCAATGCACATAGGCATCGTACAAATGCCTCACATCCTGGCTGTGCTGGAGCAGTTGGGCCAATATGAATGCTTTTTCGTGGTGATAAGGTTCCATGACTGACTTTCAGGACGTCTCATGCTGGCATGGTTCCTTCAGTGCTATTCGCTGCGACATCAGGCTGCGGATTTTTAATGCCAGTGCTCTATCGTCCGGGCAGCTGCTGCGCTAAATCCCTCTTTGGGAGGGGTGGTTGAAGCCCGGATTTTATGGATGGGCGGGACGGTGTCGCTCGCCAGGCTTGCCGCTGTCGGTACGTGGATTTCCGTGCACGTCTTGTCCAGGGCCCGCGCAGGGTGCGGGCCGGCATGGCTGGCGCCGGGCGCAGGCTGGCGGGGCAACCGCCGTGCTGTCGCATCGCCATGCCGGACGCCGCTGGAATTCCGGTCACGGCGAATATCGAGGGGAAAATAAGATAAACAAGAGGGTTGAATTATTTATCAATTCAAGGGGATTGAGCGATTAATCCGTCGGCGGCCATGGTTTGACATTATCGTGTTTTTTTCCTTTAATTCTGACGGAGCGGCGGCGATGATTTCGGGGATGGATTATTAATTGCCGGGCCATCCTTGCCGGAGTCATCAATATCTCGCGCATGCCTGAAAGATTCCTGGTCGGAACATTCTTCGAGTCAGCCTCATGGAAGCGCAACGTGCAGATGCCGATACGATCGGGCGGGTGGATATCCTCAAGCGGCTGCCGTTCTGGAGCACGCGCGGCGACGGTTACCTGGATTATGCGAACGACCTGTGGCTCGGCTGCGCCGACCTGAGCCTGGACGAGGCCCGGGGATCGGGGTGGCGCAGCAGCATCCATCCCGACGACCTCGCCGGATTCACGTCGGTCTGGCAGGCGCTGATGGAATCGGGAGAGGAGGGCTACGCGGAAGCGAGGCTTGGCTCGGCGGCGTCGGGCTGGCGCTGGTATCTGTCGCGCGCTTTTCCGGTGCGCGATGATGAAGCCGGCCCTGTCGTGCGCTGGTATGGCGTGCTCTTCGACATCAGCGACCGCAAGCGGGTCGAGCAGTCGCTGAAGCTCAGCGAGGCCTACCTCGCGCAGGCACAGCGATTGAGCCGGACCGGCAGCTTCGGGGTGAACTTCGGCGACGGCACGCTGTATTGGTCCGAGGAGACCTACCGCATCTTCGATTACCCGCCCTCGCAGCCGCTGTCGCTCGATGCGATATGGTCCTACGTGCATCCCGACGATCTGCCGCAGGTGCGGCAGGCCCTCGAGCTGTGCGAGACGGCGTGGTCCGGGCTGGACGTCCGCTACCGCATCGTGCTGCGCGACGGAACGGTAAAGAACCTGCGGGCGCTGGGGCAGGTCCAGGCGGGACCATCGGGCGCCCGGGAACTGATCGGCGCCGTGATCGACGTCACCGCCGCGCAGCTTGCCGAGGAGCGCCTGCTGCGCACGCATGCCGAACTGGCCCAGGCGGGGCGGGTCATGGTCCTGGGAGAGCTTGCCGCATCCATCGTGCATGAAGTCAATCAGCCGCTGGCGGCCATCGTCGCGCATGGCGGGGCATCGCTGCGCTGGCTGGAGCGGGACGCGCCCGATATCGGGGAGGCGGTCATGGCGATTCGCCACATGGTGAGCGACGCGGAGCGTGCCGCGGACGTGATAAGGCGGTTGAGGGCGTTCGGAAGAGAGGAGGCGCCTTCGCGGACGCTGGTGGACGTAAATGACCTGATTCTCGCCACGCTTCCGCTGATCGGCCTGCAGGGCCGCGGCAAGGCCGTGGAGAGGCGGTTATGCCTCGAACCCAACCTGCCCGAAGTGCGGATGGACCAGGTGCAGCTGCAGCAGGTGCTGATCAACCTGGTGAGCAACTCTGCGCAGGCGATCGAGCAGTCGCCGCAGGCGGGCACGGGAATGGTTCAGATCCGGTCGCGCCTGGACGGCTCGGGGGACATTGTGATCGAGGTTTGCGACACCGGCCCCGGATTCGACGACCATCAGCTCGCGCGGTTGTTCGAACCCTTCTTTACGACCAGGAAAGGGGGCGTGGGACTGGGCTTGTCCATTTGCCGGTCGATTATCGAGGCACATGGCGGCAGCATTTGCGCCAGTAATCGCGCGGGCGGCGGCGCATGCATGGAGGTCCGCATGCCGGCAGGCGCGAAAGGCGGATCGGGCTGAGCGATTGCCGCGCGGAGGCGCGGCGGCAATCATGGCGGCCTCGCGGCCGTTCCGCCGGTATCGTGAAAACCCGCATGGCGAAAACCGCGCGGGTTTTTATTTTGTGTTTATCGCTTTCATTTCGCCTTGGTTTCGTTTTCATGGGCATGCATCCATGGCAGCGGAAACCGGCCGGCGGGTCCGGTGCCGTTGCCCCGCTCTCATGCGCGCCACGGAAAACCATCCTGCCGGGCATGCCTTCCTTTATCGATCGGGTTTGTAGTGGCCCGGCGCTGACCCTACAATCAAAGCGTAGCCGCGCGGTCTGCATGTCTTGCTCGAAAGACGTTTACGGCCCGCCGGCAACTTCGCTGCTTTCCCTATTCCCACGGGCACGACGACAGGAGTGGACGATGGCCAAACGCGAGCGCGCTGCACGGGCCTTGCAGGACGAGGTAAGCCGGCGCATCCAGCGTATCGACGACATCATCGAGGACGGCGCGAGGGTGCGCGTGCCGGCGCCGCAGCCGCATGCGCGCGACGCGCGCGGGCGCAACTGGGACATGAAGGCGTTCGGCAATGCCACCGGCTACGAGAAGAGCATCCGCATCGTGGTGGACAAGGCGCGCGACGAATTCGATCTGGTGGCGCCGCCAGGACAGGGCGAGGGTGCGGCCGATCCTTTCGGCGGCGCTCCGTGAGCCGGCCGGGGACGGCCTCGTTGGAGTAATGCATGCAGGCTTGCGATCCCTGCCATCTGCTCGTCGGCGCGCCGGTCTCGGTGCTGCCGCATGAGAATCTGGCCGCGTCCGGCGCGGGTGCGCTCGGCATGGAGATCAATTCGCGCTGGGTGGACCGGCCGTGGCACTGCACGGTCTGCGGCGCGTGGATGTTCCAGAATGCTGCCCACGGCGATCCGCCCAATGTCTGGCGCATGGGGCGGCGTCCGCACGAGCGCCCGCTGGAGTGTGTCTGATCCCGGCTGCCGGCCCGGCGCTCCCGCTGCGCCGCGGCATGCTACGATGCCCGGCAAAGGGGAGACATCATGGGTGAATCGAGAACGCTGCATTACCGCGGGCACGTGGTGCTGATTTCCGTGCAGCAGCACGCGCGCGGCTGCCTGGTGAGCGCGTCGATCGTGCGCGAGGGCAAGGGCGAGGTACGCAATCCTTCTCCGCTGCAGTCGTGGATGGGGCACGAACAAGGCGAGTTGCTGGAGGTGGCGGACCGGGCCCAGGCACGCGCCTGCCGCCTGATCGACGCTACGGTGGACCATGTCGCCTATGCAGCGGACTGAGCGCCGGCACGGCATTTGCCAGAAGTTTTGCGGCCTGGCCTACATGGCGGCGGGTCGCGGTCGTTAATCGGGGTATGAACTCATACGATGCTTCCGAAAACGGCGCGGCCAACGCCGACGCCATGGGCTGGGGTTCGTCGCCGCCACACGTGCTGGCGGCGGTGCTCAATACCGCCCTGGCCGCCGAAGACCTGCACGGTTTCGCCGCGCTCCTGTCCGACATGGCGCGCGACCGTGGCCTCAAGGGCACGCGCGGCGCCCACCAGTCCATCTACGACATGCCCTATGCCAGCCTGCTGCCACGCCAGCAGCATCTGCTGGCCGACGCCTTCGAGCTGCTGATCCGCCTCGGGCTGGAATTGCAGCCACGCCGGCCGCGGATGCTGGGCGACGGCCCGGCCGATCTGCTGGCGCGCGGCAGCCACGATATTCCGCCCGCCTGAGCGCGGCCGCGCCGGCTCGCCTCGACTCACGCCAACCCCCCGCCAACGCGCATCAACACGCATCAACGCGCGCCCGCTGTCCGCGGGCGCGGCCGGCACACGTCTGGCAGAAGGCCCGCGCCGCGTGCTAGCATCACGCAAAACCAGGGGGGCCTCCAGCCCTGACCGATCAGATCGCCGCCATGACGGCGACACGCCGCCCGCGCCGCAGCCGATCCCGGCCGGGCGGCAATACTGGCAGCGGCCGCCTGCGCACGGCCGTGGTGTCCGAGGGGAGCGATCGCGAGCCGTGGAGGTATGTGTGATGGACGAAGACGAACCTTTCGGGGTTGTGTTCGAGGATTTTCGCGTCATCTGGGTGGCCGAGCGCCTGCAGGACGGCACCTGGACGGCGCGCTACTGCTGGCACCCGGGCACCTCCGAGGCTTCCGCCAAGGCGTTGCAGGCCGCGGTGCTGAGCGGCAGGTCCAAGCGCCTGCTGGGCGAATTCAAGACCGAGGAAGAGACCGTCGCGGCCATCAAGGCCGCGGTGCTGCTCGAAGCCAAGTGGGTGCGCTGAGCCATCCGCCCCGGCGCGCTAGCGCGCGGGCACGGCGAAGTCCGGCAAGGCGACGCTGCTCCATTTCCAGCTCCACAGGCCGTCGCGCGCGAGGCCGATGACGATGCGCTCGCCATTGTTCGTGGTGGCCGATGCCTCGACCCTGTTCAGGCCGCGGTAGGACAGCGCGTACCTGAGCGCTTCCCTGGCGGCCTCCTTCTTTTCTTGCCCAGGCGCTTGCTCCGGCTGTGCCTGGGGGCGCGCCCCGCCCTTGTCCTGTTGCGGGGCGGGAGCCGATGCCGGCGGCGCCGGCGGCGTGGAGGGCGCCGGCGCGGCGGTGGGTTTCTCGCCGGCCATCAGCGCCATCACGCCGGCGGGCGACACCATGGTGTCGATCATGGTGTTGATGACCGCCTGCCCGATGGCCTGCCCGATGCCGGCCAGCGGCGTGTCGCGCAGCAGCGGCGCGCCGAGCTTGCGCTCCAGCGCGGCCGTCAGCTGGCCCTTCAGGCTTTCGCGCAGCGCGGGGTAGTCGACGTAGCGGGAAAACCTGTCGGCGTCGCGCGCTTCGAGGGCGGCCCGCATCTGGTAAAGCGTCCAGTAGGGGCTGGCATAGCTGGTGGCGGCGACGGCGAGCGCTGCCGCGAGCGCTGCCTTGGAGACTCTGTTCATCGCATGTCCGGTTGGCGCCGTCGCGACGGCGACGGGCGCGGAGCGCCCATTGTCCCCAATGGCCGGCGCGTCCGTGCGGTTTTCCCCGGTTCCCCTAGCAACCGGGCTGGCTGCGTTCGAGCAGCCCGATCTCGCGGATCGCCACCGACAGCATCGACAGGCCGGCCGAGCCCGAGGCGCGCTGGTCCGCCAGCATGCGCGAGAAACGCTCGATCTGGGCTTGCCGGCCGTTGCGCCATGCTTCGATCAGTTTCTCCGTCGTGTCCAGTTCCATCGGCTGCGACAACACGCTCACCGTGAGCGCGCGCTTGAGGCGGCCCAGGTCTTCCAGCGCGGTGGTGCGCGCGAGCAGGTCCCAGTGGCTGTCGGCGGGCAGCGCCTGGGCGCGCTCGCGCAGCCAGCCGAAGCTGAACTCCGTGTCGAGCGCAAAGTAGACGCCGGCCACCAGCGCCAGGCCGCGCTGCGTGGCGGCCGCCACATCGGCGATATCGAGCGCGGCCGCGGAGATTTCCCCGGCGGCCACGCGCAGGGCCAGCGCGTCGTCCACGCCGGCCTGGGCGAGCGCCTGGCGCCGCTCGGCCAGCGCCGCGGCCTCGGGCGCGGCCAGCAGCGCCGGCAACTGCGGCGTCAGCCAGGCCGCGGCCTCGGCATAGCGGGCGTTCTCGTCGCTGTCCTGGCCGCCCGCATGCGCATGGCGCAGGAACCACAGGCTGGCGTGCTCCAGCAGCCGGCCCACGGCGGCGAACATGCGCGCCTGCACTTCGTCGTCGACGCGGTTGTCCAGCGCATCGATCTCGGCCCACAGCGGGTCCAGCCCGAACACGTCGCGGCCGATCAGGCAGGCGCGCACGATGTCCGCGGGGCGCGCGTCGGTCTCTTCCAGCATGCGGTGGACAAAGGTGGCGCCGATGCGGTTGACCAGCGCGTTGGTCAGGTGCGTGGACAGGATCTCCCGCTTCAGCGGATGGCGCTGCATGGCTTCGGCATGCCGCGCGCGCAGCGGCTGCGGGAAGTAGGCCGGCAGCAGGCCTGCCACCAGCGGATCCTCCGGCAGGCTGGAGGCGAGCAGCTCGTCGTACAGCCACATCTTGCTGTAGGCCAGCAGCACGGCGCGCTCGGGCGAGGTCAGGCCCAGCCCGGCCGCCTTGCGCTCCACCACTTCCTCGTCGGTGGGCAGGAACTCCAGCGCGCGCTTGAGGCGTCCGGCGCGCTCCAGCCAGCGGATCAGGCGCGCTTCCTGGTCGAGCAGCGCGGCGGCATGGCGGCCGGCCACCGAGAGGGCCTGGCTCTGGTAGTAGTTGTCTTCCAGCACCAGCAGGCCGACTTCGTCGGTCATCTCCGCCAGCAGCTTGTTGCGCTGTTTCTCGGTCATCTCGCCGTCGGCGACCACCAGCCCGAGCAGGATCTTGATATTGACCTCGTGGTCGGAGCAATCCACGCCGGCGGAATTGTCGATGGCATCGGTATTGATGCGCCCGCCGTGCAGGGCGAACTCGATGCGGCCGAGCTGGGTGAAGCCGAGGTTGCCGCCTTCGCCCACCACCTTGCAGCGCAGCTCGGCGCCGTTGACGCGCACCGCGTCGTTGCTGCGGTCGCCGACCTGCAGGTGGGTCTCGCGGCTGGACTTGACGTAGGTGCCGATGCCGCCGTTGTAGAGCAGGTCGACCGGCGCCAGCAGGATCGCGTGCACCAGCTCGGCCGGCGACAGCGCGCTGGCGCTGGTGCCCAGGCAGGCCTGTACCTCGGGCGTGAGCGCGATGGTCTTGGCGGTGCGCGGGTAGAGGCCGCCGCCGGCCGAGATCAGGCTGGTGTCGTAGTCGGCCCAGCTCGAGCGCGGCAGCGCGAACAGGCGCTGGCGCTCGCGCAGGCTGGTGGCCGGGTCGGGGTTGGGGTCGAGGAAGATATGGCGGTGGTCGAAGGCCGCCACCAGCCTGATGTGCGGCGACAGCAGCATGCCGTTGCCGAACACGTCGCCGGACATGTCGCCGATGCCGGCCACGGTGAAATCGGTGGACTGGATGTCGATGCCCATCTCGCGGAAATGGCGCTTGACCGATTCCCACGCGCCGCGCGCCGTGATGGCCATCTTCTTGTGATCGTAGCCGACCGAGCCGCCCGAGGCGAAGGCGTCGCCGAGCCAGAAGCCGTACTCGGCGGAGATCGCGTTGGCATAGTCGGAGAAGCTCGCGGTGCCCTTGTCGGCCGCCACCACGAGGTAGGGGTCGTCGCCGTCGTCGCGCACCACTTCGGGCGGCGGCACCAGCGCGCCGGCGACGCGGTTGTCGGTCACGTCGAGCAGGCCGCGCAGGAAGGTCTGGTAGCAGGCAATGCCTTCCTGCAGCACCGCGTCGCGGTCGCCGGCCGGGGGCGGGCGCTTGACCACGAAGCCCCCCTTGCTGCCGACCGGCACGATCACGGTGTTCTTCACCATCTGCGCCTTCATGAGGCCCAGCACTTCGGTGCGGAAGTCCTCGCGCCGGTCCGACCAGCGCAGGCCGCCGCGCGCCACCGGGCCGCCGCGCAGGTGCACGCCTTCCACGCGCGGCGAGTAGACCCAGATCTCGAACATCGGGCGCGGCTCGGGCAGGCCCGGCACCCGGGCCGGATCGAACTTGAACGACAGGCACGGGCGCGGGCCGCCGTCGGCGCCGTGGCGGAAATAATTGGTGCGCACGGTGGCGTTGATGACGCCGAGGAACAGCCGCAGGATGCGGTCTTCGTCGAGGTTGGGCACCTGGTCCAGCGCGCTGCCGATGGCCTGCAGCAGCCGTTCGCAGCGGGCCGCGCGGGCCGCCTCGGTGGCGGGGTCGAAGCGCGCCGCGAACAGTTCCACCAGTTGCGCGGCAATGGCCGGGTTGCCGGTCAGGGCACGTTCGATATAGGCATCGCTGAAGGTCGAGCCGACCTGGCGCAGGTAGCGCGCATAGGCGCGCAGGATGGTCACGTCGCGCGCGGCCAGCTCGGCGCGCAGCACCAGGCGGTTGAAATTGTCGTTCTCGATCTCGCCGTTCCAGGCGCGCGCGAAGGCGTCTTCGAACAGCGCCTTGACGCGCGCGATGTCGGCGCCGAGGTCGGCGCCGGCCGCCACGCCGTCGGCCATCTCGAGGCCGAAGTCATGGATCCAGACGGGTTCCGCGCCGGTGGGCTCGACCAGGTAGGGCCGCTCTTCGTCCACGCGCACGCCGAGGTGCTCGAGCATCGGCAGGCTCAGCGACAGCGCGATCGGCTCGCGCGCGCGGTAGACCTTGAAGCGGAACGCGCCCGGCGCGGCCTCGATGGGCCGGTACAGGTTCATCGCCACGCCGCCGCTGGCCTGCGCCGCCTCCATCAGCTCGATGTCGCGCACCGCGGTGCGGGCGGGGTAGTCCTCGCGGTAGCCGGCCGGGAACGAGTCGCCATAGCGGCGCAGCAGGCGGTTGCCTTGCTCCTCGCCGTTGCTGTCGAGCAGGGCCGCGGCCAGGTCGTCCTGCCAGCGGCGCGCGGCCTGCACGATACGTGCTTCGAGTTCGTCCGGATTGACCTCCGGCATGGTGCCCGGCTCGCCGCGCACGATGAGCTGGATGCGCGCCAGCGGCGACTCCGACAACTGCGGGGTGAACTCGCAGCTGTTGCCGTGGAAGGCGCTCATCAGCAGCTTCTGGATGCGCTGGCGCAGGTCGGTGTTGTACTTGTCGCGCGGCACGAAGACCAGGCAGGAGACAAAGCGGTCGAAGCGGTCGCGCCGCACGAACAGGCGGATGCGCTGGTGCTCCTGCAGGCGCAGGATGCCCAGCGAGATGCCGAACAGGTCGTCCTCGTCGGCCTGGAACAGCTCGTCGCGCGGGTACTGCTCGAGGATGGTCACCAGCGACTTGTAGAGGTGGCCCTTGGTCAGGAAGCCGGCGCGCGCCAGGATGTTGGCGAACTTGCGCCGCACCAGCGGGATCTCCGCGCAGGACATCATGTAGGCGGTGGAGGTGTAGAGCCCCACGAAGCGGCGTTCGCCGAACAGCTTGCCGCTGGCATCGACCAGCTTGACGCCGACGTAGTCGAGGTAGCCGGGCCGGTGCACGGTCGCGCGCGAGTTGGCCTTGGTGACGAAGATCGGCGAGCTGCCCTCGATCACGCTGCTGGCGGCCGCGGGCAGTTCGGTGAGCGCGCCGGCTTCCGCCGGGCGCAGGTTCTCGCGCAGGATGCCCGCGCCGGATCCGGCCACGCCGCGCAGGTAGAAGCGGCCGTCCTGCGTGACCAGCTCGTAGTCGCGCTGCCCGAGGAAGGTGAAGTGGTCGTCGAGCATCCATTGCAGGAAGGCGCAGGCTTCCTGGACTTCCGGCTGGCGGCCTTGCGGGGGCTGCGCCAGCATCTCGACGGTGGCCGCCGCGGTGGCGGTCATGCCGGGCCAGTCTTCGACCGCGGCGCGCACGTCGCCCAGCACGCGCGCGATGCCGTTGCGCAAGGCCTCCTGCGTGGCGGCGTCGCCGCAGCGGTCCACCTCGAAATGGATGAACGATTCCAGTCCCGGCCCGCTGGCGGCGCCATTGTCCGCGGCGCCGGCGCCGGCCTCGCTCTCGCCGGGCAGGCCGACCCTGGCGATGGTGCCGTCGGCATGGCGCCAGACCTGGAACACCGGGTGGATGGCGGAATGCAGCGCCAGCCCGAGCCGGTTGATTTCCATGGTGACCGAATCCACCAGGAAGGGCATGTCGTCGTTGACGATCTCGACCACGGAATGGTCGGAGTGCCAGCCGTGCTGTTCCAGGTTGGGGTTGTAGACCCGCAGCCGGGCGTTGCCGGGCACGAAACGCTGCGCGGTCTGCCAGTGCGCCATCACCGCGCCGTAGAGATCGGCCACTTCCCGCTGCAGCAGGTCCTCGGCGTCGGTCAGGTCGTAGTAGTGCCGCAGGAAGGGCTCTGCCTTGACGAACATGTCGCCGGGCAGGCGCCCCTGGGCGAACTGCATCAGGTCGGCCAGCAACTGGGCCAGTCGCACGTCGCTTTCCGCCAGCATGGTGTCTCCCCGGACGGCTTGTTTCGGTACAGGTCCATGCGCGCGCTGTCCCGCGCGGCGCCATGTTGCGGAACCGGGGCCGGGGGCGGCATGAGCTTGCTAACTACTGTAGAGCATAAAGAGGCGCGCGGCGTGTCATCCGTGTGACGGGCGGGCGCCTTTGCCGGCGCGGCCGCGCGGTATGGGGACGGGTATGAAATTAGCGACTGGACTTTATGAGTTTATATCGCCGCTGGAATATGACGGCGCTGGCTACACTGCTTGTCTGCGCCTTACCGTTCGGTAGGAAGCGCTAGCCGGGCAGGGTGCAAGGCCCATCCACGGCATGCGCCAGCCAGCGACCGGTCGGGGCAGGTTTCATGGAGACATAAGATGTACAAGGAACGAATCCGGCTGGCCAGCCTCCTCGACAAGATCATGCCGGCGGACGCCGCCGCGGCGATGATCCGGGACGGCATGACCGTGGGCATGAGCGGCTTTACCCGGGCCGGGGACTGCAAGGCGGTGCCGGAGGCGCTGGCCCGGCGCGCGGCGACCGAGCCGCTGCGCATCACCCTGATGACCGGCGCCTCGCTGGGCAACGACACCGACAAGATCCTGGCCGAGGCCAACGTGCTGGCGCGGCGCCTGCCGTTCCAGGTCGACCCGACCTTGCGGCGCAAGATCAACGCGGGCGAGGTGATGTTCATCGACCAGCATCTGTCCGAGACCGTGGAGCAGTTGCGCGGCCGGCAGCTCGCGCCGGTGGACGTGGCGGTGGTGGAAGCGGCGGCCATCACCGAGACCGGCGGCATCGTGCCGACCACCTCGGTGGGCAATTCCGCCAGCTTCGCCATGCTGGCCAGCAAGGTCATCGTCGAGCTCAACCTCAACATGCCGGCCGCGCTGGAAGGCCTGCACGACATCTACCTGCCGGCGGCGCGGCCCCACCGCGAGCCGATCCCGCTGACCGCGGTGGACCAGCGCATCGGCCTGCCTTATATCCCGGTGGACCCGGCCCGGATCGCCGCCATCGTGATCACGCAGAAGGACGACAGCCCGTCCAGCGCGTTGCCGCCTGACCAGGACACCCGGCAGATCGCCGGGCACCTGAACGACTTCCTGCTGCACGAAGTGCGCGCGGGCCGGCTGGCGCCGTCGCTGCAGCCGCTGCAGGCCGGCATCGGCACCATTGCCAACGCGGTGCTGCACGGCCTGATCGATTCGCCGTTCCGCGACCTGCAGATGTATTCCGAAGTGCTGCAGGACAGCACCATCGAGCTGCTGGATGCGGGGCGGCTGAGCTTCGCCTCGGCCTCCTCGGTGACCCTGAGCGGTCCGGTCTATGCCCGCTTCCTGGCCGGCCTTGAGCGCTACCGCTCGCGCGTGATCCTGCGTCCGCAGGAGATCAGCAACCATCCGGAGATCGTGCGCCGGCTGGGCCTGATCACCATCAACACGGCGCTGGAGTGCGACATCTACGGCAACGTGAATTCCACGCACGTGGGCGGCACGCACATGATGAACGGCATCGGCGGCTCCGGCGACTTCGCGCGCAACGCGCATATCTCGGTGTTCGTCACCAAGTCCGTGGCCAAGGGGGGAGCGATCTCCAGCATCGTGCCGATGGTCTCGCACGTGGACCATACCGAGCACGATGTCGATGTCATCGTGACCGAGCACGGCCTTGCCGACCTGCGCGGCCTGGCGCCGCGCGAACGCGCGCAGCAGATCATCGCCAATTGCGCGGATCCGCTTTACCGGGACCTGCTGCAGGATTACGTGACGCGCGCGGGACGGCGCGGCGGGCAGACGCCGCACCTGATCGAGGAAGCGCTGGCATGGCACGCGCGCCTGCGCGAGCAGGGCACCATGCGCGGCGCCCCGGCGCTGGCCGCGGCCTGAGCCGGCGGGGCGGGCGCGCGCCGTCCGCCCCGCCGTCGGCCTTTTTCCTTGCGGCCGTCGCTGGCCTATCCCCCGGCTATCCCTTGAAGATCAATACCGCCAGCACGAGGGAGGAAGCCATGAGTATCAGCACATCGAGCATGATGGTCTCCACGGAAGAAGGAGCGGGCGGGGAAGCGCAGCCATAGCTTGAAGGGACGCCGCGTTGCCGGCTGTCGGCGGCCTTCCTGTTTTCATGCCGGGATATATCTCACATTTCGCCCCCGGGCGTCATTCGCGCGAGGGCGTTTCAAGCGGGCGTTGCAGTCTCGGCGATGCTGTACCGATGCTGCCGCCGGGGAGGCGCGCGGACGGTGCGCTGGCGCACCATCCGCGGCGGTGCCCGCGCGACGCGGGCAGGCGGGGCTTACTGCTTGGGCGCGGCCTTGGCGCCGTCGGTGAACGGGTCGAACTTGCCGGCCTTGGCACCGTCGGTGTATGGGTCGGGTTTGCCCGACTTGGCGCCGTCCGTATAGGGATCCGCCTTCTTCTTGGCGCCGTCGGCATTCAGGTTGGACTTGGTCGACTTCCTGGCGCCGTCGGTGTACGGATCGAATTTGCCCGATTTCGCTGCGTTCTTGTTCGGATCGCCCTTGTTGGCATGGGCTCCGCCATACAGGTCGCCGCCCTCCGTGTAGTTCTTCTGGGCGTGCGCGAGTTGCGCGCCCCCGAAGGCGGCCACGGCGGCGATCATCAGAGCGGATACGGTCTTGTTGCGCATTTCTTGTCCTCGTGAGTTTGGCCATGGGCGGGGGGCACGGCCGTCGTACTGGTTGTCTGACCCGGTGATTACTTTACCGACTCGGGAGGACCCCGCGAAGTCAAATCTTCTTCCCCCTGTATTGAAGCATTAAGGACAAGTTCGAATACTGTGCCAGATCAAGTGATGCGGCATGGCAACAACAGGCAGGCCAACAGGCACACCACGGGCACGCGGCCTGGCCCCGCCGGGCCGCGGCGGGGCCGGGCAGGCTTACTCGAGCGTGATGTTCTGGTCGTGCGCGATCTTCTTGCGCAGCTCCAGTTCGCGCTTGATCTGCGCGGCGTACTGCTGCGGCGTGTTGCCGTCGGGGTAGGCCCCGCTTTCGGCCAGCCGGCGCTTGACGTTGGGGTCCTGCAGCGTTTTCACGGCGGCGTCGTGCACCTTGGCGATGACGGCGGCGGGCGTGTTGGCGGGCGCCACCAGGCCATACCAGGCCATGTTGTTCATGTCCTTCATGCCGGCCTCGGCGAAGGTCGGCACGTCGGGCAGGCCTTCCACGCGCTTGGGCGCGGCCACCGCCAGCGCGCGCAGCTTGCCGGCCTGGATATGCGGCATCGACGAAGGCAGGTTGTCGAACTGGCCGCTGACCTGGCCCGCCAGCGTGTCGTTCAGCGCCGGGCCCGATCCGCGGTAGGGCACGTGGACCATGTCGGTCTTGGTCAGGAACTTGAACAGCTCGCCATCCAGATGAGAAATGCTGCCCTTGCCGGCCGAGGCGTAGCTGTACTTGCCGGGATTGGCCTTCACCAGCGCGACGAATTCCTGCAGGGTCTTGGCCGGCACCTTCGGGTTGACCGTCAGCACGTTCGGCACGTTGACCAGGTTGGTGATCGGCGCGAAGTCCTTGAGCGGGTCGTAGGGGTTGCGGGCGTTGGTGGCCGGATTGGTCGCCATGGTGCTGACCGTGGCGATGCCGAGCGTATAGCCGTCCGGCGCGGATTTGGCCAGCGCATCGGCGCCGATCGCGCCGCCGCCGCCGCCGCGGTTTTCCACCACCACGGGCTGGCCCAGTTCGCGGCCGATGCCGTCGGCCACCGAGCGCGCCACGATATCGGTGGTGCCGCCCGCGGCGAACGGCACGATAAGGCGGATCGGCTTGGTGGGGTAGCTTTGCGCCATCGCGCCCTGGCAAAGGCCGAAAAGCGCCAGGCACGCTGCGCTGCTGATGTTCAAGATTGCTTTCAAGAGAGGCTCCGATATTCTAGGTATGCTCGCTGGCCCGTCCGGCCAGGGTGCAGGTGTCGCGGGGTCCCGGGGGCGGTCCCGTCTTTTCGTGTTCTTCCCTGCCGGCAGGCCGCCGTGTTCCGTGCAGCGGGGCTGCTCCCGGAGTTGCCGAAGCGACCGGAATGGTTCCGTAATGCGGAACCATGTTCCGCGACGTGCTTCAAGCGCAATTCAACCGTGAAAGCGCGCACGGCGGAATCGGTATCAACCCGGTATCAACCCGGTATCGAATCGGTATCGACGCGGCGGGAATTCCCTGTTCGCGGCGATATTGCGCAGGCGCGCGGGAATGGAATAGGGAGAAGCGCAAGCGGGGAAATGAAAGCGCGGGAAACGCGCGCGGAAAAGCAAAGCCAGCAAAGCAAAAAGCCGGGAGCATTTCTGCTTCCGGCTGTTTGCTTTTTTCTGAATTCGCTGGTGGGGCGTGAGTGACTCGAACACTCGACCTACGGATTAAGAGTCCGCTGCTCTACCAACTGAGCTAACGCCCCAACGAAGAAAGAGATTATAGCGAGACATTTTTGATCATGCAATAGCTGCGATCGATTTTCTCGCGCGGCCGATAGCGGCGCGGCGGCGGCTACAATGCGCTCGTCCCGGCCATCCCCGTCAGGCCCGAATCCGGAGAGCCCCTTCATGCATGCCAGAGTCCTGCGCTACCTCGACGAGGTGGTGAGCCGCGGTTCGATCCGCCAGGCCGCGCTGCACCTGCATGTGGCGCCGACAGCGATCAACCGGCAGATCCTGGACCTGGAGGCGGAGCTCGGCGCGCCCTTGTTCGAGCGCATCAACAAGCGGCTGCGGCTCACGCCGCTCGGCGAGATGGTGCTGGCCCACGTGCGCCAGACCCTGCGCGAGCACGCGCTGCTGCGCGACCGCATCGAGGCCGTCAAGGGCGTGCGCCAGGGCGAAGTCACCGTCGCCACCACGGCCGGTCTGGCCGGCGCGCTGATGCCGCCGCTGCTGCATGGCTTGCGCCAGCAGCATCCCGGCATCCTGGTGCGCCTGCTCGACCTGCCGGTGGCGGAAATCGTCGCCGCCGTCGAGTGCGGCGATGCCGACCTCGGCCTGGCCTACGACCTGCCCGACCTGGCGGCCTTGCGCATCCTCGCCGGCAGCGACTGGCCGGTCGGCGCGGTGGTGGCGCCCGGCCACGCGCTGGCCGCGCAGCCGTCGGCGCTGCTGGGCGAATGCCTGGCCTGGCCGGTGATCCTGCCGGCGCCGTCGATGTCGCTGCGCGGCATCCTCGACGAGGGTTTCGCGCGCGCCGGGCTGGAGGTATTGCCGGTGACGGAAACCACTTCGACCGCGCTGATGCGCAGCCTGGTCATGCTGGGCACCGGCATCGCGTTTCTCAATCCGCTCGATGTGCTGGACGAACGCGCGCGCGGCGCGCTCGCATGGCTGCCGCTGCGCGACGGCAACCTGCCGCGCCAGACCCTGCGGCTGGTGGCGCGGTCGCGCAACCAGCTGAGCGCGGCCGCCGGGCTGATGGCCGAGCGCATCGGCACGAGGCTGGCCGAGGTGTTCGGCGCGGCGCGCTAGCTTCCGGCAGGCGCTGTGCTGATTTTGCGCACAGCGTCGGCGCAATTCGATGCTTTGCCGCGCGGGGCCGGCGCCGTAGACTGCCCGGGCCTTCCCAGAACCGAACCCGCCCGGAGATGCCGCCATGCCCCTGATCCTGCTCCACGCCGACGTGCTCGTCACCATGGACGACCGCCGCCGCGAGATCGCCGACGGCGCGCTGGTGGCGCAAGGCCCGGCCATCGCATGGGTCGGTGCCAGCGCGGACCTGCCGCCGCAATACCGTCGCTTGGTCGACGAAGGGCGGGCCGAGGTGCTCGACATGCGTGGCCATGTGGTGACGCCGGGCCTGGTCAACACGCATCACCACATGTACCAGAGCCTCACGCGCGCGGTGCCGGCGGCGCAGGACGCCGAGCTGTTCTCCTGGCTGGGCAATCTCTACCTGCTCTGGTCGCACCTGACGCCGGAGATGATCGACGTCTCCACGCGCACCGCGATGGCCGAGCTGATGCTGTCGGGCTGCACCACCACCAGCGACCATCTCTACCTCTACCCGAACGGCGCGCGCCTGGACGACGCCATCGCCGCGGCGGCGCAGATGGGCATGCGCTTCCATGCCGCGCGCGGCTCGATGAGCGTCGGCCGCAGCAAGGGCGGCCTGCCGCCCGACTCGGTGGTGGAGGAGGAGGGCGCCATCCTCGCCGACAGCCAGCGGCTGATCGAGCAATATCACGATGCCGCGCGCCACGCCATGCTGCGCGTGGTGGTGGCGCCGTGCTCGCCGTTTTCCGTGTCGCGCGACCTCATGCGCGAGTCGGCCCGGCTGGCGCGCAGCTATGGCGTGTCGATGCACACTCATCTGGCCGAGAACGACAACGACATCGCCTATTCGCGCGAGCGGTTCGGCCTGACGCCGGCGCAGTACGCCGAGGAGCTCGGCTGGGTCGGCCCCGACGTGTGGCACGCGCACTGCGTGAAGCTCGATGGCGAAGGGATCGCGCTGTTCGCGCGTACCGGCACCGGCGTGGCCCATTGCCCTTGCAGCAACATGCGGCTGGCGTCGGGCATCGCCCCGGTGCGCGCGATGCGCGACGCGGGCGTGCCAGTCGGGCTGGGCGTGGACGGCAGCGCTTCCAACGACGGCGCCCACATGCTCGGCGAGGCGCGCCAGGCCATGCTGCTGCAGCGGGTGGGCTACGGGCCGGCGGCCATGAGCGCGCGCGAGGCGCTGGAAATCGCCACGCTGGGCGGCGCGCGGGTGCTGGGGCGCGACGACATCGGCGCGCTGGCGCCGGGCATGTCGGCCGACTTCGTGTCCTTCGGCATGGATGCGGTTGCCTATGCGGGAGCCGGCCACGACCCGGTGGCGGCGCTGGTCTTCTGCACGCCGGGCAATGTCGCCACCAGCGTGATCAACGGCAAGGTCGTGGTGCGCGGCGGCGAACTGCTGACGGTGGAGTTGCCGCGCGTGCTGGCGCGGCACCGCACGCTTGCGCGCGCGCTGTTCGAGCGCGCGCAAGCGGCATGAAGCCGCCGGCGCGCGGGCAACCCTGCTTTGCCACGTGCGCGCGACCCCACTCGAGTGGGGCAGCGCCATGTTTCCAATGTATTCACACTTGTCACCGGGACGTTCCCCGAACGCCCCTGACCCTTCCCGAGCCCGCGGACCCGCGGGCTTTTTTTGCGCGCGACGATGGCGTGCCGAGATGCCTCGGCGGCCGATCGTGCCGATGACAGGTGTCACATTGATACGGTATCAATGACGCTATCCGCATGCGCGCCGGATGGACCCGGGGCGGACAGCAGGAGAGGAAGCGGAAAACGAAAGCGGGGAAGCGGAGAAGACGCGAGGAAGCAAAGGCGCAAAGAAAAAAGCCGGGAGCATTTCTGCTTCCGGCTTTTTGAATTCGCTGGTGGGGCGTGAGTGACTCGAACACTCGACCTACGGATTAAGAGTCCGCTGCTCTACCAACTGAGCTAACGCCCCAACGAAGAAAGAGATTCTATCACCGTTTTTGAGTTTGTCAAAGGTTTCGTGTTTTTTCTTCGCGCGCGCGACCGCGCCGAAGGCGCGCGGACGGGCGCGGTGCGGGCGCACGCGGCGGGAACTCGGGCGCGCCTCCCGCAGTCTTGGTTGGAGGCGAACGAACCGTAGGCCTTTGCGGACGAGTCGGGCCGACCCATGTTAGGATGTTTTTTCACTTGCAATGGAGGGCTGTACCGATGGATATCAAGTTCCAAGAGCAAGAGCGTTACGATATCAACAATGAAGGCTTGCTATTCCACGCCGTCGTCGACGGCCAACCGGTTACCTGCGTGGTGACGCGCGAGGCGCTGTGGGAAGGCTTCAGCGCCGACCAGGTGCTGTCGCTCGAAGAAGCGTTCCGCGCCGGCCGCGAAACCATCGAGCGTGCCGCCGTGGTGCTGATCGAGCAGGGCGCCGCGCAGCCGGTGGTAGTCAAGCGCGCCCACGTGGCGCCGCTCTGAAGCGGGTTCTGTCCGGGCCGGTCATCGGTCCGATCCCGGGCGCCCGCTTCACGGGTTTGCGGCTATCCGCCACTAGCGATCAGCCTTAGCCGCCTGGCGCCGGATTCTCCGGCGTTTCTCTTTTCGCATACTCCCCGCCGTCGTCACTGCCATCTGCCCCATCGTGCCGTATCCCGGCTCGCCCGCGCTTCATGCCGGCCGCGCCGCGGCCTCGGCGCCTCCCGGGCGGCTTGCGCATTCCTCGAAGATCCGCGCGCGGCATGCGCGGCACACCGCCGGATCGAGCTTGGCAATGATGGTGTGCAGGGCCTGCCGCTTGGTCGGGAAGATGTGGTGCTCGCCGAGCTTGGCGGTGAATCCGGTCTGCTCCCAGGTCTGCAGCACTTGCGTGCGTGGCCGGTGGAAATAGAGATCGCCGCCGGCCGCGCGCCGTTCGGTCAGTTCGCTTTCCCACATTTCGGCGCCGGCCAGGTCGATGAAATTCATGCTCTTGGTCATGGCCAGCAGGTGGGTCTGCCCGGCGTGCGCGGTGCGCGCATGGTGCAGCCGGTCGGTGACGTACTGGACGGCGCCGAAGTAGATCGCGCCTTCCATGCGCAGCAGCTTGAGCTGCGGGCATTCCGGCTGCGGCCGGCGCAGTTCGTCGAGCGGGGTGAAGCGGCGTTCCGGATCGTCCGCATCGGGTACGAGGCTGCGCACGGCCGGCCGCGAGGTGCGATAGAGATAGGCCACCAGCGACAGGATGGTGCCGAGCAGGACCGCCATCTCCAGGCGGATGGCGAGGGTGGCGGCAAACGTACTGATGGCGATGGCGAACTCGGCCCGGCTCAGGCTGGCGATGCGCCGCAGGCGGCCGAAGTCGAACAGGCCCCACGCCACCAGCAGCATGGCGGAAATCGCCGCCAGCGGGATCTGCGCCAGCAGCGGCGCGCTGGCCGTCACCAGCGCCACCAGCAGCAGCGCCGAGAACACGCCGGCCAGCGGCGTCCGCGCGCCGGCTTCGTAGTTGGGCATCGAGCGGTTCAGGGAGCCGCAGGAGATATAGGCCGAGAACAGGCCGCCCGCGATATTCGACAGGCCCTGGCCGATGAACTCGCGGTTGGCGTCGATATGCTGGCCGGAGCGCAGCGCCACCGCCTTGGCGATCGAGATCGACTGGCCGAGCGCCACGATGGTCAGCGCCGCGGCGATGCCCAGCAGGTCGGGAATGGCCTGCCAGGAAATATCGGGCAGGTGGAAGGGCGGGATCGCCGACGGGATCGGCCCGACCACGTCGACATGGCGCGCGCCCCGGCTCCAGTCCGGCGCGTTGAGCAGCAGGGCCACGCCGTAGCCGGCCAGCAGGCCCAGCAGCATGAACGGCAGGCGGCGCCAGACGCGCTTCACGGCGAGCGTCACGGCCAGCGTGACCACCGCCACGGTAAACGCGCTCCAGTTGATGGTGCCGGCGTTGTCGAGCAGGAAGCGCACCACGCCGAAGGCGCTGGTGCCGGTGGGCACGGCCAGCCCGAACAGGTCCTTGAGCGCGTAGAGCCCGATCAGCGTCGCCGCGCCGCAGGTAAAGCCAAGCAGCACCGAGGGCGAGATGAAGTTGGCCAGCGAGCCCAGCCGCAGCGTGCCCACCGCCAGCTGCAGCACGCCGACCATGATGGTCACGGCCAGCGCGAGGTTGATGTAGGCAGGGCTGCCGGCAAAGGCCACCGGGCTCAGCATGGCGAACAGCGCCAGGGAATTGGCGTTGGTCGGCCCGGACATCACGTGCCAGCTCGAGCCGAACAGCGCGGCCACGATGCAGGGAATGACCGCCGCGTAGATGCCGTACTGGGGCGGCAGCCCGGCCAGCGTGGCGAAAGCCACGCCCTGCGGCAGCACCAGCACGGCGCCGAGCAGGCCGGCCACCAGGTCGGCGCGCAGGGAGGCGGCGCTGACCCGGCGGCGCCACGCCGGCAGCAGGCGCGCCAGCAGCGCGCCGGGGGAGGCGGCACTCATGCGCGCGGATCCTTTTCGCTGAAGCTCTCCAGCAATTCGTCCAGCGCGCCGTAGACCTTGCAGAGCCGATCGGCGCCGATCATGCGTTCGAGTTCCTCGTAGCGCTGGTCGATCAGCGGCTCCATGCGGGCGATCATGACGCGGCATTTGTCCGTCAGCGAGATCTGCTGGCGGCGCTGGTCGGTGGTGGAGCGCGAGCGCAGGATCAGGCCCGCCTGTTCCATGCTGGACAGCATCCGGGTCAGGCTCGGGCTGAGGATGAGGCAGGCATCGGCAAGCTGGTTCGGCTCCATCTCGCCCTGCTCGTTGAGGGTGCGCACCACGCGCCATTGCTGCTCGGTCAGGCCGTGCTGGCGCAGGATCGGCCGGAAGCCGGCCATGAGCGTTTCGCGGGCCCGCAGCAGCAGGTGGGGCAGGTTGCGGTGGCGGAAGGTAGCCGGTTTCATGCCCGCCAGTGTAGCCGCGCGAAGGCCTTCACGCGAGCCGGTAGCGATACCGATGGCGCCCGCTGCGCTCACCGGTCTTGCGCTGGTCCTGCGCCGGTCTTGCGCCGCGCCGGGCCGTCCCCGGCGCGCCGTCTCAAGCCAGCGTGGCGATCACCGGCGTATGGTCGGACGGCTGTTCCCAGGTGCGCGGCACGCGGTCGATTACGCAGCCGCTGCAGGCCTCGCGCAGCGCCGGCGACAGCAGGATATGGTCGATGCGCAGGCCGGCATTGCGGCGGAAGGCGAACATGCGGTAGTCCCACCAGGAGAAGCTTTTCTCCGGCTGCTCGAACAGCCGGAAGGCATCGGCCAGGCCCAGCGCCTCCAGCGCGCGGAAAGCCTCGCGTTCCTGCGGCGACACCAGGTTCTGGCCTTCCCACTTCGCCGGATCGTGCACATCGCGGTCTTCGGGCGCGATATTGAAGTCGCCCAGCAGCGCCAGCTTCGGGTACTTCGCCAGTTCTCCGCGCAGCCACGCCGTCATGGCGCGCAGCCAGTCGAGCTTATAGACGAACTTGTCGGAGTCGGGCGCCTGGCCGTTGGGGAAATAGGCGCACACCAGGCGCACGTCGCCATAGGTGGCCGCCACCACGCGCTGCTGGGTGTCCTCGAATCCGGGGATGTTGCGCACCACGTCGGCGGGCGCGGGCATGGTCGCGTTGCGCGCCAGGATCGCAACGCCGTTGTAGGTCTTCTGGCCGGTGAACACGCTATGGAAGCCCGCGCTCTCCAGCTCGGCCAGCGGATATTTGTCGTCCGGCATCTTCAGCTCCTGCAGGCACAGGGCGTCGATGGGCGTGTCGGCTTTTTCCTGCTCGATCAGCCAGTCCAGCACCTGCGGCAGCCGGACCTTGAGCGAGTTGACGTTCCAGGTGGCGATTCTCATTGTCTATGCATTCCTGTCTTCACGAGCCGGAGTGTACCAGCGGCCACCGGACGGCGGACGGCGGCTTCAGCGTCATGCAGGGACGCCGCGGCGCCACGCCGTGAAGGTTCGCCGGGCTCACCAGGCGTAGCGCACCCCGAGATTGCCGCGCACGCCCTGGCGGCGGCCGCCGTCGGTGCCGCCGACCGCGAACTGGTACCCGGCCTGCGCATAGAGGCTCAGCCGGGGAGTGACGCGCGTCGTCACGCCGCCGGCGAACTCCAGCCGCGTGGCGGCCGCCTCGAGCGCGACCGCGTCGCTGCCGAACAGCGTCGTCGCCGTGCCGCCCCAGTCGTGCCACAGGTTGAGCCGGCCGTATGGTTCCCAGACGGCGCCGCCGGTCCGTTCGATGTGCCACTGCCCGCGCACGCCGATGCGGCCGGTGGTGCCCGTGGTCGAGCCGAGGTCGACGGGGCCGAAGCCATCGTTCTTGCGGTCGAAGCTGACCCGTTGCCAGATGAGCTGCATCTGCGGCTCCAGCACGAAGCCCGGGCCCAGCGGCAGGGGGAACGGGTAGCCGCCTTCGAGCGAGGATGCGAAGCCGCTGCCCGTGGTCTTCAGCGTTGTCGCTCCGGTGCTGGCGTGGCCGTCGTAGTACGTGCCCTGCAGGACTGCGTCCAGGTACCAGCCGGCCGGGCCGTAGTGTGTCCAGTATCCGGCCAGCGAATACGCATCGAGGTTCACCCGGCCGGTGCGCTCCAGCAGGTAGGCGTCCGCGGCCGGGCTGGTGACCAGGCCGGTGGTCGCGACATTGCTGTTGCCGTAGGCGAAGTACATGCCGGCGGTGTCGCGGTGGCCTTCGCGCGAACTGCCGCGCCAGAGGTCCAGCCCGGCCTGCAGTCCCAGCAACTGTCCCTCGGCGTGGGGATCGGCGAAGGCACGATACCGGTTGTTGATCTGCTCTCCGAAGATCCTGCCCCAGGCCGACTGCGCGACGCCCTGGTGGCCGGCGCCGGCGTACGGCGCGTCGAGCGTGTTGCCGATCCGCTCATGGAGCGTGCCGAGCGTGGTCAGGCCCATCTGCCGCGCGACCGGCTGCACCACGCCGTAGGTGGCCAGTTCCGGTCCGATGATCGGGTAGGTGCCGGGCGGCAGGCCGCTGCCGGACGGCGGCGGATCGGCCGGGAAAACCGGAGCGCCCGGCTCCGCAGGCGGCACGGGCGGCACGGGCGGCACGGGCGGTGGCGTCACGGGTGGCGCCACGGGAGGCGTAACCGGCGGCGTCACGGGTGGCTCGAGGGGCCCGGGCGGCAGGACCGGCGGCGGAGGCACGACGAAGCTCGAGCGCAGGAACCAGCTCTGCGGATTGCTGCCATTGAGCCCGCCGCGGAACAGGAAGTAGTCGAAAGCGCCGGCGCGCAGCCGGTTGGCCAGCGCGAAGGCCTCCGGTGCCGTGGTGGCGCCGTTCAACGCCTGCACCACCGCGATGCCGTCGCTCGACGTGAGCGCGCCGGGGCCGCCCGTGTTCACCACGGTAAGCGCCGTGGCGCCGGTGGCGGCGCCGCCGCTGACCACCAGCCGGTCCGACGGCGAACCATCGGCGCCCAGGTACGTGTTGAGCGTGATGCCGCTGCCTTGTCCGGCGTAGTTCGCCACGCTCAGGGTCTTGTAGCCGCTCGCGGCCGCGGGGTCGCCGGCCGGCGCGGAAAAGGCGATCGTGCTGGCATTGTTGACCAGGGTGGTCAGGTTGGAACTGCCGGTCATGGTCCACACGGTGCCATCGTGCAGGGTCGCGTCGGTCCTGCTGCCCGCCGTGGTCGTGATCGCGCCGCTCAGCGTCGAGGCGCCCGCGTCGAACGCGGCGGCCGTGCTGCCGTTATTGCTCAGCAGCACGCCGTTGGCCTGGGTGACCGTGGTGCCGGTGGCCGTGATGCTCGCCGGGGCCGCGCCCTGCACCTGGAAGCTGTCCGCGGTGGAGGTGAGCGTGGTATCCGCCAGGCTCAGCGTGTTGGTGTTGCCGCCGGCGCCGCTCAGGAGCGCCCCCACGCTCGACGCGCCGTTTGCCAGCACCGAGCCGCCGCTCACGGCCGCCGAGGCGCCATTGCTCAGGTTCACGGCCGAGGAATTGGCGGCGGCCGTGCTGATCGCGGTGCCGGTGGCGCTCAGCGTGGTGCCGGCGTCGAACCCGCGCAGCGCGGCGGAGCCGGGGCCGCCGGTCACGTCGACCGTGCCGCCGGTGAGCACGACGTTGCCGCCGCTTGCCGCCCGCACGCCGGTCACGTCGCCGCCGCTGCCCTGGACGGTGATGGCGGTCTGGCTCGCCCGCACGGTGCTGCCCTGGTCGGCGAACACCGCATTGATGCCGCCGCCCTGCGAAGACAGATGGATGGTGCTTTGTGTGAGGTCGACCTCGGCCCCGCCGGTGCTGCGCACGGTGAAATCGCCGCCGCCGGTACTGCCTTGCAGCGTGACGTCGTTCCCCACGATGCGGCTGCCCGCGCCGGTCGCGACGAGCGTATTGCTGCCGCCGCCCGGACTGACGTTGACCGTGGTGCCGCTGTCCAGCGTGATCAGTCCGCCGGCTTCCGCGCTCGCCACCACCACGCCGCCGGCATTGAGCGTCACCGTGACGCCGCTGGCGGTGATCTGGCTGCCGGCGCCGGCCGCGCGCATCGCGGTGATGCCGCCTCCCCCGAACGGGTTGGTGATGCTGCCGCGCCCGGCCGACGGATCGATGCCGAACATCACGGCCGCGCCATTCTGCGCGGTGACGCCGGTGCCGAACGGCACGGCGACATTGACGCCGTTGGCCTGCACCGCGGAGCCGGTGCCCGAGGCGGTGATGCGCGCGGCGGTGCCGGCGGGAACGGTGCAGGTCGTGCCGGCGGGACTGGTGTATTCGGCGGGCTGGCCGCTGGCCGGGCAGTTCGCGGCGCCCGCTGGCGGCGCCGCGGTGGCCGCGATGGCCGTGGCCAGGGCGCTCCATGCATATCCCCGCAGGGGGGTGTGGCGCCGGCCATCGTGGCGGCCCTTGGCCTGTGCCGATGCGGCGTGCCGGCCGCTTTCGGGTGTTCCGTGCATGCCGGCTCCCGGAGGGATCACGTCAACGTTTCACGGCCCTCCGGGGAGAGTCTTCTTTACCACATCACAGCTAACCATAATAAGACGCGGCCATCGGGAGGGTGATCTGAGAGATTTTTATATCGCTCTGAAATCATTTGACATGTGCCACCGCACGCACTGCCGCCGATGCCTATGGCTTGAAAGAGCCCTCGATGGTATAGCGCGAGCCGGGGTGCACCAGGCGTGCCAGCGTGATCGGCGAGCCCTGGCTTTCGGTGCGGCGCACCACGATCAGGCACGGCTCGCCGGGCTTGATGCCGAGCAGCTGCGCTTCCTCGGCGGTGGGCAACTGCGCCTCGATGGAGTACTGCGCTTCCCACAGCGGGGCCACGGTCAGCAGGTAGCTGGTCGGCGTGGTCTTGGTGAAATCCACGCTGAGGTAGTCCGGCGCGCGCGCCGGGTTGACGTAGCGGTCTTCGCACAGCAGCGGCACGCCGTTTTCGCTATGGACGATGAGCGTGTGGAAGACCTCGCTGCCCGCCGGCAGGCCGAGGCGCGGGGCGAGCGCCTCGCTGACCGTTTCGGCCCGCGCCAGGTGCACGTCGGAGCGGTGCTTGTGGCCGCGCTCGGTGATCTCGTCGTGGAGGTCGCGGATGGTCAGCGTGGACGATGCGCGGTAGGGCTGGGTGGCAAAGGTGCCGACGCCCTGCACGCGCTCGACCAGCCCTTCGGCCTGCAGCTCCCGCACGGCGCGGTTGGCGGTCATGCGGCTGACGCCGAACTGGGTCACCAGCTCGGACTCCGACGGCATCAGCGTGCCCGGCGGCCAGCGGCCCGAACTGAGGCCTTCCTTGAGGTAGTTCTTGATGTGCGCGTAGGCGGCGGCTGGGGGCAGGTAGCTCATGGCCCGCATCTTACTTGACCGGGCTTGTCTAGCCAATTCGGACTGGTCGGACTGGTTGCCCCAAAGCCGCCGCCCGGCCTGCTTTTTGCCCGCCGCAGCGGCTCCGGCCCGGAGGCCGGGAGCCGCGCTATCCCCGGGTTTCGGCCCGGGGCGGGGTCACGCCAGGGCCATCCCGCCGTGGCGCAGCAGCGCGTCGATCTGCGGCGCGCGGCCGCGGAACGCGGTGAACGACTCCATGGCCGGGCGGCTGCCGCCGACCGCGAGGATCTCGCGGCGGTAGCGCGCGCCGGTTTCGGCGTCGAGCACGGTGCCCGACAGCTTGGCGGCGTCCTCGAAGGCTGCGTACACGTCGGCGGACAGCACTTCGGCCCACTTGTAGCTGTAGTAGCCGGCCGCATAGCCGCCCGCGAAGATGTGGCTGAAGGTGTTCGGCCAGCGCGAGAGCGGGTGCTGCGGCACCACGTGGGCGTGGTCGTTGATCTCGCGCGACAGCGCCAGCACGGACTTCTCGCCGGCGGGGTCGAAGTCGGTATGCAGGTGCATGTCGAACGACGAGAACACGATCTGGCGCAGCGTCATCATGCCGTTCTGGAAGTTCTTGGCGGCCAGCATGCGCTCGAACAAGGCGCGCGGCAGCGGCTCGCCCGTGTCGGCATGCGCGGTCATGCCGGCCAGCACTTCGTACTCCCAGCAGAAGTTCTCCATGAACTGCGAGGGCAGTTCCACGGCATCCCATTCCACGCCGTTGATGCCGGACACGCCCAGCTCGCCCACCTGGGTGAGCATGTGGTGCAGGCCGTGGCCGAACTCGTGGAACAGCGTGATCACTTCGTCGTGGGTAAACAGCGCGGGCTTGCCGCCGACCGGCGCGGAGAAATTGCAGGTCAGGTAGGCCACCGGCGTCTGCACGCGGCCATTGCCGAGCAGCTTGCGGCCGCGGGCGTCGTCCATCCAGGCGCCGCCGCGCTTGCCTTCGCGGGCGTACAGGTCGATGTAGAACTGCGCCAGCAGATTGCCCTCGGGCGAGACCACGCGGAAAAAGCGCACGTCCTGGTGCCAGGTCTGCGCCTGGTCGGCCTCGATGCGCACCGAGAACAGCTTTTCCACCACGCCGAACAGGCCCTTGAGCACCTGCGGCTCGGGGAAGTATTGCTTGACCTCCTGCTCGGAGAACGCGTAGCGCTGTTCGCGCAGCTTTTCCGAGGCATAGGCCACGTCCCACGGCGCCAGCTCGGCCAGGCCCAGCTCGCTGGCGGCGAAGTCCTTGAGCTCGGCCCAGTCCTTTTCGGCGAACGGGCGCGCGCGGGCGGCCAGCTCGTCGAGGAAGCGCAGCACTTCGGCCGGCGATTCCGCCATCTTGGGCACCAGCGAGACCTCGCCGTAGGAGGCGTAGCCGAGCAGGTGCGCTTCTTCCTGGCGCAGCGCGAGCTGCTCGCGCATGTTGGCGGTGTTGTCCCACTCGGCCTTGCCCTGGCCGTATTGCCCGGCCAGCTCGGAGGCGCGGGTCACGTTGGCTTCGTACAGGGTCTGGCGCAGCGCGCGGTCGTCGGCGTACTGCAGCACCGGGAAATACGACGGGAAGTGCAGCGTGAATTTCCAGCCGGCCTTGCCGTCCTTCTCGGCGGCGCCGCGCGCGGCTTCCAGCGCATCGGCGGGAATGCCGCTCAGGCGGCTTTCGTCCTCGATCACCAGCGCGTAGGCATTGGTGGCGTCGAGCACGTGGTCGGAGAAGGCCTTGGACAGCTGTGCCTGCTGTTCCTGGATGGCGGCGAAGCGCGGTTTCTTGTCTTCCGGCAGTTCGGCGCCGCCCAGGCGGAAGCCGCGCAGTTCGTTCTCCATCAACTGGCGGCGCGCCGCGCTCATGGCGGCGAACTCGGGGCTGGCGGCGATGGCCTTGTACTTCTCGTACAGCGCCAGGCTCTGGCCCAGCGAGGACCAGAATTCGGTCATGCGCGGCAGGTTGTCGGCGTGCGCCTGGCGCAACGCCGGCGTGTCCGCCACCGCGCTCAGGTGGCCGACCACGCCCCAGGCGCGGCCGAGCGGCTCGGTGGCCGCTTCGAGCGCTTCCACCGCGTCGGCCCAGGTGGCCGGGGTGGCGGGGTCCTCGGCGCGCGCGACGGCGGCCTGCGCGGTGGCCAGCAGCGTGTCCAGCGCCGGCCCGATGTGTTCGGGGCGGATCTCGGAGAAACGGGGCAGGTCGGTAAAGTCCAGCAGCGGATTGGCGGCGTTAGCGTTGGCGGCTTGATCCATGGCGTCTCTCTTGGCGGGGGCCATAAAGGCAATACCCCGCACATTGGGGCGGGGCGGGGTTTTTTCCAGTGCCGGAAGCGGCGGGCGGGCGCGGCGTTCAGCCGGCGGCGCGCTCGGCGGCTTCCAGCGTGTTGATGAGCAGCATGGTGATGGTCATCGGGCCCACGCCACCCGGCACCGGCGTGATATAGCCGGCCACTTCCCTGACGCCGGCGAAGTCCACGTCGCCGCACAGCTTGCCGTCGTCGTCGCGGTTCATGCCCACGTCGATCACCGCCGCGCCGGGCTTGACCATGTCGGCCGTGATGATGTTCCGGCGTCCCACGGCGGCCACCACGATGTCGGCCTCGCGGGTATGGGCGGCCAGGTCGCGCGTCTTGCTGTTGCAGATGGTGACGGTGGCGCCGGCCTGCAGCAGCAGCATCGCCATCGGCTTGCCGACGATATTGGAGGCGCCCACCACCACGGCGCGCGCGCCGCGCAGCGGGAACTGCACCGACTCCAGCATCTTCATGCAGCCGTAGGGCGTGCAGGGGCGGAACAGCGGGGCGCCGGTCATCAGCGCGCCGGCATTGGCCACGTGGAAGCCGTCGACGTCCTTTTCGGGGGCAATCGCCTCGAGCACTTTGTGGCTGTCGATATGCTTGGGCAGCGGCAGCTGCACCAGGATGCCGTGGATGTTGGGGTCGCGGTTCAGGGCATCGATGCGGGCCAGCAGGTCGGCTTCGCTGAGGTCGGCCGGATAGCGGTCCAGCGAGGAATGGAAGCCGTTGTCGTCGCAGGCTTTCACCTTGTTGCGCACATAGACCTGGCTGGCCGGGTCATCGCCGACCAGGACCACGGCCAGGCCAGGCCGGTGGCCGCGCTCGGTAAGGCGGGCGGCGCGCTGGGCGGCTTCCGTGCGGAGTTGCTTGGCAAGGGCGTTGCCGTCGATGAGTTGGGCTGGCATGGGGATGGGAGCGGAAGGTGGGAACAAGGGACAAAGCGGAATTATAAAGGTTGACGCAACCCGGGGCGAAGTCGGCAGGGGCGCTGGTAGCATCTGCGCATGCATGCACTGACCGCTTCCCTGATCGATTCGATGGCGCCGGGCGGGCCTGCCGCGCCAGCGTGGCTGGCGGCATGCGCCCTGGGCGGACTGGCCTGGGCGCTGTGGCGCCGGCCCTGGCAACTGCTGCGGCGCGGCGATCTCCAGCACGGCTGGCTGGGCGCGCTGCTGTTCGTGGCGCTGCTGTGGACGGCGCGGGTGGCGCTGCCGGGCGGGCTGGTGTTCCAGCTGTTCGGGGCCACGCTGATGGTGACGCTGTTCGGCCTGCCGCTGGCGCTGCTGTCGCTGTTCCTGGTGGACCTGGTGTCGCTGCTCGGCCTCGGCTACCTCGCCGGCGCGCACTGGAGCGGCGTCGACTGGGCGGCGCTGTGGCCGCGCTATGTGTGGATGGGTTTGCTGCCGGCGCTGCTGTCGGCGGCCCTGCAGGTCGCCATGCGCCGGCTGCTGCCGCGCCATCCCTTCGTCTTTATCCTCGGCCACGGCTATTTCGCCGCCGGGCTGGCCGCGCTGGGCGCCGGCGCGGCGCGCGCCATATGGCACAGCTACGGCACGGGCGGCGGCGTGCTGACGCTGCCCGATACGCTCACGGCGGTGCTGATCCTGGCGTTCGGCGAGGCGTTCCTCACCGGCATGCTGGTGGCGGTGTTCGTGGTCTACAAGCCGCAATGGGTGGTGACCTTCCGCGACGAGGAATACCTGAGGGGATGAGGAAGGCGGGGAGGCCACCGGCGCCCCGGCAACGGGGCGGTGGCTGTGCGGCGCGGTACCCGTGGCGGGACCGCGCGCCGCGCTGCGGGCCGGCGGCCCTCAGGTGTTCTTCGACAGCGCCAGGCGCAGCAGGTCGGCGACGGTGTTGACGTTGAGCTTTTCCATGATGTTGGCGCGGTGCGCCTCCACGGTCTTGATGGAAATGCCCAGGTCGTCGGCGATCTGCTTGTTCAGGCGGCCGGCCACGATGCGCTCCAGCACCTGCTGCTCGCGCGTGGTGAGCTTGCCCAGCAGGTCCTTGGCGGCGCGCTGCTCGCGCGCGGCGGAGTGGTCGGTGCGGGCCTTCTGCAGCATGCGCTCGACCAGCGAGCGCAGCTCGGACTCGTCGAACGGCTTCTCGATGAAGTCGATCGCGCCTTTCTTCATGGTGGACACCGCCATCGGCACGTCGCCGTGGCCGGTGATGAAGACGATCGGGATATTGATGTTCTCCGCGATCATGCGTTCCTGCAGCTCGGGCCCGCTCATGCCGGGCATCCGCACGTCCAGGATCAGGCAGGAAACCTGGCTGGCGTCGTAGGCGGAAAGAAACTGTTCGGCGCTGGTAAAGCTGCGAACCTGGTAGCCATTGCCCTCCAGCAGCCAGGTCAGCGAGTCGCGCATCGCTTCATCGTCGTCGACGATGAAGACGGTCTCGCCGCGGTGGGAGGTGGGGTTTGGCGTCACGTTCATGAAGTCTCCTGGGACATCGAAATCATTTGCCGCCAAGTGTAACCGGCCCGGGCGGCTAGCAACAGGGGGCGCCGCCGGCCGCTATTGCTCGGCCAGCGCGGGCTGCAGCGGCAGCATGATCTTGAAGGTGCAGCCAATGCCGTCGGCATTGTTCTCCACCCACAGCCGCCCCTGGTGGGATTCGATGATGGAGCGGCAGATGTTCAGTCCCATGCCCATGCCGTCCGACTTGGTGCTGAAGAACGGCTCGAACAGCCGTTCCTTGGTGGCCTCGTCCACGCCCGGGCCCTGGTCGATCACGTCGATGCGCATGATCTGCCCGAACTCGCCGGGCTCCACGCGCGCATGCAGGCGCACCACGCCGGCCGAGCGCATGTCGGGCAGGCCGGCCATCGCCTCGACCGCGTTCTTGAGCAGGTTGACCAGCACCTGCTCGATCAGCACCGGGTCCACGTACAGCAGCAGCGGCGGCGCCGGCAGGCGGGTCAGGATGGTCACGCGGCGGCGCGTGGCTTCCAGGTCGGCCAGGCCCACGGCATCGGCCACGATGTCGTGCAGCGCCGCCTCGCGCCGCTGCGGCTGGCTGCGCTTCACGAAGCCGCGGATGCGGCTGATGATGGTGCCGGCGCGCACCGCCTGGGCCGAGGTCTTTTCCAGGATCGGG
The DNA here is from genome assembly GCF_049059565.2 of Cupriavidus sp. 30B13. Taxonomy (NCBI): domain Bacteria; kingdom Pseudomonadati; phylum Pseudomonadota; class Betaproteobacteria; order Burkholderiales; family Burkholderiaceae; genus Cupriavidus; species Cupriavidus sp. 30B13. The sequence goes on from NZ_CP188223.1 coordinate 1,870,340, forward strand.
ATCAGGTCCTCGGCGTTGCTGCGCCCGGAATTGAGCCGCGCCACGGCGCCCATGCAGTAATTGTTGATGGCGGCCAGCGGCTGGTTGAGCTCGTGCGCCAGCGAGGAAGCCATCTCGCCCATGGTGGTGAGGCGGCTGGTGAACTGCAGGCGCTCTTCGTGCTGGCGCGTCATTTCCTCGGCCGCCTTGCGCACCGTGATGTCGGTGGCGATCTGCATCTGCGCCAGGTGGCCGTCCACCCACTGGATGTAGCGGCGGCGCACTTCGAACCACTTCTGCATGTCCGGCACGAAGACCTCGCGCGCGTCCGACGAATAGGGCATCAGCTCCGAGGCCGGCAGGCCGGCATAGGCGTCGATGAAGTCGGTGGCGTCGCTCGACACCTGTTCCTTGTCGACCTCGCCGCCGGCCAGCTTCAGGTGGCCCTCGGCTTCCCAGCCGAACAGCTGGCGGTAGTAGCGGTTGGCGAACAGCAGCTCGGGCTTGTCGGTGGCCAGCACCGACACCGCGGCATCCAGGCTTTCCAGCACCGTGGTGAAGCGGTCGTGCGCGGCGGCCAGTTCCTCGCGGGCGCGCTTGGGCTCGGTGATGTCCGTCATCGAGCTCATCCAGCCGGTATGGCGGCCGCGGCTGTCCACCAGCGGCGACACGTACATGCGGGCGTGGAAGCTGCTGCCGTCGCGGCGCATGACGCGCATCTCGTAGCCGCCGGCCGGCGACTTGCCCTGCAGCGTGAGATCGATCTGCTTCTGCATTTCCGGCTGGTCGTTGGGCGGCCAGTAGGGGAACGGCGGCATGCGCCCGACCAGGTCGGCATCCTGCCAGCCCGTCATGCGGCAGAACGCCGGGTTGACGTAGGTGATGCGCCCGTTCAGGTCGAGCGCGCGCAGCCCGATCAGCATGGAGTTTTCCATGGCGCGCCGGAACGAGGTCTCGGCCAGCAGCGCGCGTTGCGCCTCGGAGCGGCGGCTGGTATGGCGCCACATGCTCCACAGGCTCCACAGCAGGAAGCACGACAGCCCCACCACCAGCCACAGCAGCATGTTGTTGGGCAGGTTGGAGGCGGGCGGGTAGGCGTCGGCGCGCAGCGACAGCGAATGGCCGGGCGGGTCGAGCAGCACCTCGTAGGACAGCGCGTTGCCCGGCACCGGCCGCAGCGAGGTGCTGGCGCGGATCTGGTTGTTCTTGTCGATCAGCGAAAAGCGGTAGCGCTCGGTCAGCTCGGGCGGCAGCAGGTGGGTGAGGATGCCGTTGATCGAATACAGCGCGCCCAGCGTGCCGAGGAATTCGTTGTCGCGCACGATCGGCACTTCCATCAGCATGAAGCTGTCGCCGCGGTCGTTGACCAGCGGGCGCGAGTACACCACGCGCTGGGTCTCGCGCGCGGCGTCGAAGGTATCGAGCACCTCGGGCTCGAGCGGCTGGTCCTGGGTCTCGCGCAGCCGGTTGGCGAACTCCGAGGTGGAGGGCAGCGACCAGCGCCCGCGATGGGTGGCGTCGAGCCAGTTGACGAAAACGATCTCGGGGTTCTCGCGCAGGATTTCCTGGGCCGCGGTGCGGTAGGCGCCCTGGTCGAGCTGGGCGGCGGCGATGTCGCGCGCCAGCGAGGCCATCTGGTCCTGGTTGCTCAGCAGGGACAGGCGCACGCGCTGCTGGGCCCAGGCGGCGTCGCGGTAGAGCGCGTCGCGCTGCTGCTGGCGCTCGGTCTCGTGCAGCGACCACAGGATCACGCCCATCGCCACCGTAAACAGCACGATCGCCACCAGCGGGATGAACATGAACCAGCTGGTTGCCACCAGGTTGCGCCAGCGCAGCCACCACAGGCCGCGCGGCGGCCCGCTCACGGCAGGCTGCTCGTCGGCATGGCCGAGCGATTCGAGCGGCGGGAGCGGCGTGAGCGGGCCGGGAGGCGGGGCCAGGGTGGAGTCGCCGCTGGCCGCCTTGGCGGTGCCGGAAGCGGAGGGCGGCACGATGGCGGTGCGCAGGCGGGACAGGAAATCGTTGAGGGAAGGCATGGCGGGATTGACGACTGACCGGCCAGTGTAGCGGGATTGCCGCGCTGCGTCGCTTGGGGTAAGCGCCAATGCGGCACTGCGTCATTCCTGCCGTGGGCGCGCACCGCCGCGGCCCTTCAGCAGCAAGGGTTCGCGCCGGCTTGTGATGCGCCGCCGCAATATTCCGCATTATGAGAAACCATATCGCAATTTGAAAATTTGGCTTGTCTTGCCCTATCTGCTTCCATAGAATCGGTCCGACCGAAAAGCGCGGACGGCGGGGCTGCGCCTGCTGCAGGCGAGCAATGCCTGGCAAGGTTTTCGCAGGCTCCGCGCCGTACCGTAGTCACCCGTCAGGACGGGGTTCCCACGACAACAATCCGGGAGCGCCGCGGCATGCATTCACCAGGAGACAGTCATGTCAGCTGTACCAGAGCAGATCCTCGGCGCCAGCAGCGCCAACGACGCCGATCCCCAGGAAACCCACGAATGGCTCGCCGCCCTGCAGGGCGTGCTGGCCGCCGAAGGCACCGAGCGCGCTGCCTTCCTGATCGACAAGCAGATCGAATACGCACGCGTGAACGGCGTCACCCAGCCGTTCCACGCCGAGACGCAGTACATCAACACCATCCCGGTCGAGCAGCAGGCCCGCATCCCCGGCGACCAGGACGTCGAGCACCGCATCCGCTCGTACACGCGCTGGAACGCCATGGCGATGGTGCTGCGCGCCAACAAGCATACAAACGTCGGCGGCCATATCTCGTCGTTCGCTTCGGCGGCCACGCTGTACGACGTGGGCTACAACCACTTCTGGCACGCCCCCTCCGAGAACCACGGCGGCGACCTCGTGTTCGTGCAGGGCCATTCGGCTCCGGGCGTGTATTCGCGCGCCTTCCTGCTCGGCCGCCTGACCACCGACCAGCTCGACAACTTCCGCCAGGAAGTGGACGGCAAGGGCATCTCGTCCTACCCGCACCCGTGGCTGATGCCGGACTTCTGGCAGTTCCCGACCGTGTCGATGGGCCTGGGCCCGATCATGGCGATCTACCAGGCCCGCTTCATGAAGTACCTGGACAGCCGCGGCCTGGCCAAGGCCGGCGACCGCAAGGTGTGGGCCTTCCTCGGCGACGGCGAGACCGACGAGCCGGAATCGCTCGGCGCGATCGGCATGGCCGGGCGCGAGAAGCTCGACAACCTGGTCTTCGTCATCAACTGCAACCTGCAGCGCCTGGACGGCCCGGTGCGCGGCAACGGCAAGATCATCCAGGAGCTGGAATCCGAATTCCGCGGCTCCGGCTGGAACGTCATCAAGGTGGTGTGGGGCAGCCGCTGGGATTCGCTGCTGGCGCGCGACACCAAGGGCCTGCTGATGAAGCGCATGATGGAATGCGTGGACGGCGAGTACCAGACCTTCAAGGCCAAGGACGGCGCCTACGTGCGCGAGTTCTTCTTCAACACGCCGGAACTCAAGGCGATGGTGGCCGACTGGTCCGACGACGACATCTGGCGCCTGAACCGCGGCGGCCACGATCCGCACAAGATCTACGCTGCCTACAAGGCCGCCAGCGAGCACAAGGGCCAGCCCACGCTGATCCTGGCCAAGACCATCAAGGGCTATGGCATGGGCGACGCCGGCCAGGCCATGAACGTGGCCCACCAGCAGAAGAAGATGCCGGTGGAAGCCATCCGCGCGTTCCGCGACCAGTTCAACATTCCCGTCACCGACGACAAGATCGAGGACGTGCCTTACCTCACCTTCGAGGAAGGCTCCAAGGAACTGGAATACATGCGCGCGCGCCGCATGGAGCTGGGCGGCTACCTGCCGGCCCGCCGCCTCAAGGCCGCGCCGCTGCAGATCCCCGAGCTGTCCGCGTTCGACGCGCTGCTCAAGGCCACCGGCGAAGGCCGCGAAGTGTCCACCACCATGGCCTTCGTGCGGATCCTGAACACCCTGCTCAAGGACAAGCAGATCGGCAAGCACGTGGTGCCCATCGTGCCGGACGAGTCGCGCACCTTCGGCATGGAAGGCCTGTTCCGCCAGGTCGGCATCTGGAACCAGGAAGGCCAGAAGTACGTGCCGCAGGACCATGACCAGCTGATGTTCTACAAGGAATCGCAGACTGGCCAGGTGCTGCAGGAAGGCATCAACGAAGCCGGCGCCATGTGCGACTGGATCGCCGCCGCCACGTCGTACTCGACGCACGGCGTGCAGATGATCCCGTTCTACATCTATTACTCGATGTTCGGCATCCAGCGCATCGGCGACCTGTGCTGGGCCGCGGCCGACATGCGCTCGCGCGGCTTCCTGCTGGGCGGCACCTCGGGCCGCACCACGCTCAACGGCGAAGGCCTGCAGCACGAAGACGGCCATTCGCACGTGTTCCACGCCGCCATCCCGAACTGCATCTCGTACGACCCGACCTTCCAGTACGAACTGGCGGTGGTGATGCAGGACGGCATGCGCCGCATGTATGTGGAGCAGGAAGACGTCTATTACTACCTGACGGTGATGAACGAGAACTACGAGCATCCGGAAATGCCGGCTGGCGTAGAGCGCGACATCGTCAAGGGCATGTACCAGTTCCGCAAGGGCGTGGAGAACAGCAACGCGCCGCGCGTGCAGCTGCTGGGCTCGGGCACGATCTTCCGCGAAGTCATCGCCGCGGCCGAGCTGCTCAAGAAGGACTGGGGCGTGGAGTCGGACCTGTGGAGCTGCCCGAGCTTCACCGAGCTGGCCCGCGAAGGCCACGACGCCGAGCGCTTCAACCTGCTGCACCCGACCGAGACGCCGCGCGAGTCGTTCGTCGCGCAGAAGCTCAAGGGCGTGCGCGGCCCGGTGATCGCCTCGACCGACTACATCCGCGCGTTCGCCGAGCAGATCCGTCCGTTCGTGCCGCGCCGCTACGTGGTGCTGGGCACCGACGGCTTCGGCCGCTCGGATACCCGCGAGAAGCTGCGCCACTTCTTCGAGGTGGACCGTCACTGGGTGACGCTGGCGGCACTGAAGGCGCTGGCCGACGAAGGCGCGATCGGCCGCGACAAGGTGGCCGAAGCCATCAAGAAGTACAACCTCGACCCCAGCAAGCCGAACCCGATGTCGGTCTAAGCCGGCTGACTGCACGAAACCCCCGCAGGAGCGGCAGCCGTGCCGGGGCGCCCGGGCTTGAAGCCCGGCGCCTTGCGGCGCGGCGGCGTGACAGATCCAGGCGGTGAGGGTAACCTCGCCGCTGGTGCTTGCCGTGCCCGCCGTCTTGCCCAGGAGACACTGAATGAGTCAAGCGATTGAAATCAAGGTGCCGGATATCGGCGATTACGACGCCGTTCCCGTCATCGAAGTGCATGTAAAACCGGGCGACACCATCCAGGCGGAAGACGCCCTGGTGACCCTGGAATCGGACAAGGCGACGATGGACGTGCCGTCGCCGCAAGGCGGCACCGTCAAGGAAGTCAAGATCAAGGTCGGCGACAACGTGTCCGAAGGCGCCGTGCTGGTGATGCTGGAACCGGCCGGCCAGGCCGCCGCCGCGCCTGCTCCGGCCGCCCCGGCGCCGGCTCCCGCGGCCGCCGCGCCCGCGCCGGCCGCCGCACCGGCACCGGCACCGGCCAGCGCACCCGCCCCCGCGGCTGCCGCTGCCGGCCCCATCGAAGTCAAGGTGCCGGACATCGGCGACTACGACTCCGTGCCCGTCATCGAAGTCCATGTCCGGCCCGGCGACACCATCAGCGCCGAAGACGCGCTGGTCACGCTGGAGTCCGACAAGGCCACCATGGACGTGCCTTCGCCCGCCGCCGGCGTGGTCAAGGAAGTCAAGGTCAAGATCGGCGACAACGTGTCCGAAGGCACGCTGATCCTGATCCTCGAAAGCGCGGCCGCCGCGCCCGCCGCCAGCGCCCCCGTGTCCGCACCGGCCGCCGCGCCCGCGCCGGCAGCAGCGGCTGCCGCTGCGCCGGCCCCGGCTCCGCAGGCCGCGCCGGCTCCGGCCGCCGCGCCGTCCGCCGGCGTGACCGGCGCCGCCGCCCACGCCAGCCCCTCGGTGCGCAAGTTCGCGCGCGAGCTGGGCGTGGACGTGTCGCGCGTGCCGGGTACCGGCCCCAAGGGCCGCATCACCCAGGATGACGTGCAGCGCTTCGTCAAGGGCGTGATGAGCGGTCAGGCCGCCGCGCCCGCGCAAGCCGCGGCCGCGCCGGCCGGCGGCGCGGGCCTGAACCTGCTGCCGTGGCCGAAGGTCGATTTCACCCGCTTCGGCGAGATCGACAGCAAGCCGCTGTCGCGCATCAAGAAGATCTCGGGTGCCAACCTGCACCGCAACTGGGTCATGATCCCGCACGTCACCAACAATGACGAGGCGGACATCACCGAGCTGGAAGCGTTCCGCGTGCAGCTCAACAAGGAAAACGAGAAGTCGGGCGTCAAGGTCACCATGCTGGCCTTCATCATCAAGGCCGCCGTGGCGGCGCTGAAGAAATTCCCGAACTTCAACACCTCGCTCGACGGCGACAACCTGGTCTACAAGAAGTACTTCAACATCGGCTTCGCCGCCGATACGCCGAACGGCCTGGTCGTGCCGGTGCTGAAGGACGCGGACAAGAAGGGCGTGCTCGAGATCAGCCAGGAAATGGGCGAGCTCGCCAAGGCCGCGCGCGACGGCAAGCTCAAGCCGGACCAGATGCAGGGCGGCTGCTTCTCGATCTCGTCGCTGGGCGGCATCGGCGGCACGCACTTCACGCCGATCATCAACGCGCCGGAAGTGGCCATCATGGGTGCGAGCAAGTCGTACATGAAGCCGGTCTGGGACGGCAAGCAGTTCGTGCCGCGCCTGACGCTGCCGCTGTCGCTGTCGTACGACCACCGCGTCATCGACGGCGCCGAGGCGGCGCGCTTCAACGCGTACCTCGGCCAGCTGCTGGCGGACTTCCGCCGCATCATCCTTTAAGGCGGACAGCGCGTGCGCGGCTTGCCGCGCGCGCCTGTCGCCGGCGCGGGCGCCGTCCGCCGGCAGGCCCCCAACAGGAAGCGAGATCCATGACCACCTGCGTCGTCGTCAAGAAGGCCGGTGAAGTGGCGATTGCCGCCGATGCGCTGGTGACGTTCGGCGACACGCGGCTCACGCGTGCCTACGAGCGCAACCAGAAGGTGTTCCCGGTGGGCGAGAGCTTCGTCGCGCTGGCCGGGACCACCGCGCATTTCCCGGTCATGCGCAGCCTGCTGGCCGGGCTGGGCGAGGACTGCCGGCTGGGCTCGCGCGACGACGTCTTCCGGACCTTCCTCAAGGTGCATGAAAAGCTCAAGAACGAGTATTTCATCAACACCAAGGAAGACGAGGACGATCCCTACGAGTCGTCGCAGATCGTCTGCCTGATCGCCAATCCGGCGGGCATCTTCGGCGTCTATTCGTATCGCGAGGTGTTCTCGTTCGACCGCTTCTGGGGCATCGGCTCGGGGCGCAACTACGCGCTCGGCGCCATGCACGCGGTGTTCGACCGGCCCGGGCTGGGCGCGGCCGACATCGCCCGCATCGGCGTGGACGCGGGCGTGGAGTTCGACAAGAGTTCGGCGGGGCCGGTCGAAGTGCAGGTGGTGCAATTGCGCGACATGCCCGGCGACGGGGCAACCAATAACGACGGCGCGGCCCGCATCTGAGGCGGGACGCGTTTTTGAGGAGCAAAGCATGAGTGTGATCGAAGTCCAGGTGCCGGATATCGGCGATTTCGACGCGGTGGAAGTCATCGAGGTGCTGGTCAAGGCCGGCGATACGATCGAGGTGGAGCAGTCGCTGATCGTGCTCGAGTCCGACAAGGCCAGCATGGACGTGCCCGCGTCGGCCGCCGGCAAGGTGGTCGAGGTGCGCGTGAAGGTGGGCGACAAGGTCGCCAAGGGCGCCGTGATCTGCACGGTCGAGAGCGAAGCGGCCGCCAGGCCGGCTGCCCCCGCGCCGGCTCCGGCCGCCGCGCCCGCCGCCGCTGCGGCCCCGGCAGCGGCTCCGGCAGCGGCTCCCGCCGCCGCCACGCATGCCGGCAGCGCCGACATCACCTGCGAGATGCTGGTGCTGGGCTCGGGCCCCGGCGGTTATTCGGCCGCCTTCCGCAGCGCCGACCTCGGCATGAACACCGTGCTGGTCGAGCGCTACGGCACCCTCGGCGGGGTCTGCCTGAACGTGGGCTGCATCCCGTCCAAGGCGCTGCTGCACAACGCCGCCGTGATCGACGAAGCCAAGGCGCTGGCCGCCCACGGCATCCTGTTCGGCGAAGCCAAGATCGACCTCGACGGCCTGCGCCACTACAAGGACACGGTGGTGGGCAAGCTCACCGGCGGCCTGGCCGGCATGGCCAAGACCCGCAAGGTGCAGGTGGTGCGCGGCATCGGCAGCTTCCTCGACCCGCATCACCTGGAGGTGCAGGAAACCGAAGGCGACGGCAAGGCCACCACCGGCAAGAAGACCGTGATCCGCTTCGAGAAGGCGGTGATCGCGGCCGGCAGCCAGGCGGTCAAGCTGCCGTTCATCCCCGAGGACCCGCGCATCGTCGATTCCACCGGCGCGCTGGAGCTGCCCGAGGTGCCGAACAAGATGCTGGTCATCGGCGGCGGCATCATCGGGCTGGAAATGGCCACCGTGTACAGCACGCTGGGCGCGAGCATCGACGTGGTGGAAATGCTCGACGGCCTGATGCAGGGCGCCGACCGCGATCTCGTCAAGGTCTGGGACAAGATGAACAAGCAGCGCTTCGGCAAGGTCATGCTCAAGACCAAGACCGTCGGCGTGGAAGCCAGGCCGGACGGCATCTACGTCCGGTTCGAAGGCGAGCAGGCGCCGGCCGAGCCGCAGCGCTACGACCTCGTGCTGGTGTCGGTGGGCCGCGTGCCCAACGGCAAGAAGATCGGCGCCGAGAAGGCCGGCGTGGCCGTGACGGAGCGCGGCTTCATCGACGTCGACAAGCAGATGCGCACCAACGTGCCGCACATCTTCGCCATCGGCGACATCGTGGGCCAGCCCATGCTGGCGCACAAGGCGGTGCACGAGGCGCACGTCGCCGCCGAGGCCGCGCATGGCGAGAAGGCTTACTTCGACGTCAAGCAGATCCCGTCGGTGGCCTACACCGATCCGGAGGTGGCCTGGGCCGGCGTGACCGAAGACCAGTGCAAGGCACAGGGCATCAAGTACGGCAAGAGCGTGTTCCCGTGGGCCGCCTCGGGCCGCGCCATCGCCAACGGCCGCGACGAGGGCTTCACCAAGCTGATCTTCGACGAGCAAACCCACCGCATCATCGGCGGCGGCATCGTCGGCACGCATGCCGGCGACCTGATCAGCGAAGTGTGCCTGGCGATCGAGATGGGCGCCGACGCGGTGGACATCGGCAAGACCATCCATCCGCACCCGACGCTGGGCGAGTCGATCGGCATGGCGGCCGAGATCTACGAAGGCGTCTGCACGGACGTCCCGCCGCCGCGCAAGCGCTGAAGCGCGGCTGCGCAGGACCAGGAAGGCCCGCCGCTCATGGCGGGCCTTTTTTATCGTCAATTCGCAATTAACGGCCAGATTTTTGGACCCGGTCGCCATGCGCGGCTGCGCCGCGTGGAAAGGCCGGCAAGGATGCGGGGGAGTGGCGAGGCGAGGGAGGGGACTCGAACCCCTGGACGGCCCCGGGCGGTTTTTCCGCTGCCTGCCGCCGCGGGATGCTCCAAAAAAAACCCGGCGCATGGCCGGGTATTAACGGTATTGGAATACGAGAAACCGGATACCGAGGAGACATCGATAGAGGGCAGGGGCTTGTCGATCCCGCTTGCCTTCGTTGGCAAAACGCGCCGGTATGTGCCATGCGCGCTTTGCCAACGAACCGGCCGGAGCCGGTCCGTCTACCGTGCGTGCTGCTTAGGCGGCGGTAGTGGCCTTCTTGGTCGCGGTGCGAGCCGTGGCGCTGGCTTGCTGGGCGGCCTTGGTGGCGGCCGAGGCGGCTGCCTGGAAGTTGCTTTCGGCGATTTCGACGGCCTGCTTGGTGGCCTTCTGGACCGACTCGTAGGCGTTGTTCGCGGCGCTGATCGCGGACTTCACGATGGCCACGGTCGATTCGGAACCGGCCGGGGCGTTCTTGGCGAAGTTCTCGACCAGGGCTTGCACCTTCTTCGAGTTCTCGGCCAGTTGGGCTTCGGCGACCTTGGTGAATTCCGACTGGGTTTCCGAGGCGATTTCGTACAGGTGGCGGCTGTAGGCCAGGGTCTTTTCGGCGACCGGCTGGACCAGCGAAGCCTGGATGGCCAGGAATTCCTGGGGATCCTTGGCGGACAGCGCCTTCTTGGCGTTGTCGACGTTTTCCGCGAAAGTCGCCTTGACCACTTGCAGGTTCAGCTCGACCAGCTTTTCAACGCCTTCGAATGCCTTGGTGGTCAGGCCGAAGATGGTTTCCAGATTGGCTTTTTGCGCTGCAGCGACTTGTTCCGGGGTGAAGTTCATGCGAGTCTCCAATGATGAAGTTCAAGATCATGCAAAATTAGGCCGCCCAGATGTCAAAGCCATGACGAATAACGGTCTCTCGTCAGCCAGCCCCAGGCGTAGGGGGTTGCAGGTACGTTCCGATTGCTTGGCAACTTCGGATGGTGCGCCGCAACAATTCCAATTGTAGGGGAAAGAAAAAGGCTGTCAAGGTCTTCTTGTGCAATGCACAAATAAATCGCCTTGAAGTCCGTGCGCGGCGCCCGGCGGGGGAGCGAGAGCGGTGGATGCCGCACCCCAATGTCGGCGCTGCGGCGTGGCTTGCGGAGGCGTTCCGCCGCTGCAGGCCGCGGCGGCGCCAGTACGCCGTCGGCGGCGCAGTGCTACCATCGCGGTCTGCCGGAAGCCCGGCTTCACCGGGCGCAACCGGCCGCCCGACGCCGGTTTCCCGTTTCCCATGCTTGCCTTCTACGCCGATCATTTCGTCCTGCCGCTGCCCGAGGGCCACCGCTTCCCGATGCGCAAGTACAGCATGCTGCGGGAAGCGGTCGAGCGCGACGTGGCGGGGCTGACGCTGGCCGAGGCGCCCCGCGCCGGCGACGATTCCCTGCTGCTGGCGCATACCCGGGAATATGTCGACAGCGTGTCGCGCGGGCAGCTCGACCCGGCGCGCCAGCGCGAGATCGGCTTCCCGTGGTCGGAGGCCATGGTGGAGCGCTCGCGGCGTTCGGCCGGCGCCACCATCGCAGCCTGCCGCGCCGCATTGCGCGAGGGCATTGCCGTCAACCTGGCCGGCGGCACGCATCACGCCTATGCGGACAAGGGCGGCGGTTTCTGCGTGTTCAACGACGCCGCCATCGCGGCCCGCCAGCTGCGCCGCGACGGCCTGGCCGGGCGCGTGGCGGTGGTGGACCTCGATGTGCACCAGGGCAACGGCACCGCCTCCATCCTGCGCGGCGATCCCTTCGTCTTCACGCTGTCGCTGCATGGCGAGAAGAACTATCCCTTCCGCAAGGAGGCCAGCGACCTCGACGTCGGCCTGCCCGACGGCTGCGGCGACGAAGCCTATGCGCGGGCGCTGCGGGACGCACTCGATACGCTGTTCAGCCGCTTTGCCCCCGACCTGATCATCTACCTCGCCGGCGCGGACCCACACGAGGGCGACCGTCTCGGCCGCCTCAAGCTGACGCTGGCCGGCCTGGCGCGCCGCGACAGCCTGGTGTTCGACGCGGCCTTGCAGCGGGGCCTGCCGGTGGCCGTGGCGATGGCCGGCGGCTATGGCAACCAGATCGAAGATACCGTTGCCGTGCATGCCCAGACCATCGCGCTGGCGGCGCAGTATCACGCACGTCATGCCGCATGCCGGCATGCGGCAGCCGGCATGGCGGAGGCCGCCGCCCGATGAGCGCCGGCAGCCAGGCCGGCACGCTGCGCGGCGCCTTGTGGGTGGTGGCCATGCCGTGGCTGTTCGTCGTCATCTGGAGCACGGGTTTCATCGTGGCGAAATACGGCATGCCGCACGCGGAACCCATGACCTTCCTGTTCCTGCGCTTTGCCGGCGTGCTGGTGCTGATGGTGCCGTTCGTGGCCTTGGCGCGGGTCCCGCTGCCGCGGCGCGGCGGCGCCACCGACTGGCGCATGGTCGGGCATATCGCGCTGGCGGGCCTGTTCCTGCAGGCGGGCTACCTGGGCGGCGTATGGGCCGCGGTCAAGCTGGGCATGCCGGCCGGCGTGTCGGCGCTGATCGTCGGCATGCAGCCGGTCCTGACCGCGGTGGCGGCCGCGCGCATGGGCGAGACCATCCGCCGGCGGCAGTGGCTGGGGCTGCTGCTCGGCCTGGCCGGCGTCGGGCTGGTGGTGGCCAACAAGCTCACCACGGCCGGCCTGTCGGTGCCGAGCCTGCTGCTCGCCGCGGGTGCGCTGTTCTCGATCACGTTCGGCACGCTTTACCAGAAGCGCTATTGCCCGGTGTTCGACCTGCGCATGGGCTCGGTGATCCAGTTCGCCGCGGCCGCGCTGGCCTGCCTGCCATTCATGTTCCTGGCCGAGACCCGCCACGTCGAGTGGACCGCCGAGATGGTCGGCGCGCTGGCCTGGTCGGTGGTGGCGCTGTCGATCGGCGCCATCTCGCTGCTTTTCCTGTTGATCCGCGAAGGCGCGGCCACCAAGGTGTCGAGCCTGATGTACCTCACGCCGCCCACCACGGCCGCCATGGCGTGGCTGCTGTTCGGCGAGAGCTTCCCGCCGCTGGCGGCCTTCGGCATGGTCCTTGCCGCAGGCGGCGTGGCCCTGGTGATGCGCCGCTGAACCTACTTTCCCAGCCACCGATGAAACCGACCGCCGACACGCGCAGCGCCTACCGCCACTTCCAGCCCATCACCACGCGCTGGATGGACAACGATGTCTATGGCCATGTCAACAACGTCATCTACTACAGTTATTTCGATACCGTCGTGAACACCTACCTGATCCGTCAGGGCGTGCTCGACCTCGAGGCCGGCGAGACCATCGGGCTGGTGATCGAGACGCAGTGCAACTACTTTTCCGCGCTGAGTTTTCCCGACACGGTGGTGGCGGGGCTGCGCGTGGCGCGGCTTGGCAATTCCAGCGTGCGCTACGAGGTGGGGCTGTTCCGCAACGACGAAGAGATTGCCGCGGCACAGGGGCATTTCGTGCACGTCTACGTGGACCGCGCCACGCGCCGCCCGGTACCGCTGCCGGCCGCGCTGCGCAATGCCCTGCAAGCCCTGGTGCACGAAGCGCCGGGGCAGTGAGACGAAGAACAGAAGGATAAACGTATGGACTCGCAGCAAAGACGGGACGCCACGGTGGTCGACCAGGCCATCATCACGCGGCGCTCGGTGCGCGCTTTTCTCGATACGCCGGTGCCGCGCGAAACGGTCAGCGAGATCCTGGCCGTGGCCAGCCGCGCGCCGTCCGGCACCAACGTGCAGCCGTGGCGGGTCTACGTGCTGACCGGCGAGGCCAAGCTGAAACTGTCGGCCGACGTGCTGGCCGCCTATGACGATCCGCAGCGCGACAGCAAGTACCGCGAGGAATATCCGTACTACCCGCGCGAGTGGGTGCCGCCCTATATCGACCGCCGGCGCAAGGTGGGCTGGGATCTCTACGGCCTGCTGCAGATCAGCCGCGAGGACAAGGCGCGCATGCACGCGCAGCATTCGCGCAATTTCACCTTCTTCGACGCGCCGGTGGGAATGATATTCACCATCGACCGCATCCTGGAACAGGGGAGCTGGCTCGACTACGGCATGTTCCTGCAGAGCATCATGGTGGCGGCGCGGGCGCGCGGGCTGGATACCTGCCCGCAGGCCGCGTTCACGCAGTTCCATGCGGTGATTTCCCGGCACCTGCGCCTGACGGAAGATGAAATGGTGGTGTGCGGGATGGCGCTTGGCCATGCCGATCCGGCGGCCATAGAGAATACCCTTAGTACGGAGCGTGAACCGGTAAGCGAGTTCGCGCGTTTCCTTTCCTGAGGCGCGGCTGGAAGGTGGCCGGGCGCACTGTCGGAGCGTCCTGCCGGCTTGAATATCTGCGTACTTGCCGTGGCCGCGCGAGCGGCCCGCGCGAGGCGCGCACCGTGTGGCACCGGTAGTGCCGTGCGGTGGAATTACCACAGTCCGAGTCGGCCGGGCAGCACGTGTTGTGTGATGTCTGACCCGCTTTTTCCGTAATGTGGAATTGTTTGCAAATCGAACTTTAAAGAGCCTTCGTAAGTCTTTAATCTTGCTAACAATTTCTTTTTTTCCTAAACTGGCGCCATCCTAGCTGCGCGCTGAATGAATCATGTTCCGGTCTGATTCCTCCCTATTCTCCAGATTCTTCGGCTCTGTCCCTTTGACTTCGGTTGCGGCTTCGGTGCTGCTGACCGTCTCCATGCTGGCCGTCCCCACGGCCGATGCCGCCACCAAGGCGGAAACGACAAAGTCCACCAAAAAGTCGGCAAAAGTCTCGAAATCCGAGAAAAAGTCGGCAACCTCATCTAAATCCGTTGCCGCCGAGCGTGTTGCCACGCGCAAGGTCGTCGTGCTGAAGAACGGCAGGCGTCAGGTGATCGCACAACGGCAGGCGGCGCCGGTGCGCGCGGCGTTCACGCCGGCCAAGCCGTCGCTGGGCGAGGCGCTCGGCCTGCGCAACACCGAGGACGCGCTGGCGCTGCGCTCCAGCGTGGCGCTGGTGATGGACCAGAACACCAACGAGGTGCTGTTCCAGAAGAATTCGGCGGCGGTCCTGCCGATCGCCTCCATCACCAAGCTGATGACGGCGCTGGTGGTGATGGACTCGCACCTGCCGATGGACGAGATCCTCACCATCAGCGAAGACGACCGCGACAACGAAAAGCACAGCAGCTCGCGCCTGCGTTTCGGCACGCAGCTCAGCCGCCAGGAACTGCTGCTGCTGGCGCTGATGTCGTCCGAGAACCGCGCGGCCTCCGTGCTTGGCCGCAGCTACCCGGGCGGACTGCCGGCCTTCGTGCAGGCGATGAACCGCAAGGCGCGCGAGCTGGGCATGAACGACAGCCACTTCGTCGATTCCAGCGGCCTGTCGAGCGGCAATGTCTCGAGCGCCGGGGATCTGGTGCGCCTGGTCAACGCGGCCTACCGCAATCCCACCATCCGCGAGTTTTCCACGCAGACCGAGCATGAAGTCAACGTGCTCGGACGCACCCAGCACTACGTCAGCACCAACCGGCTGGTGCGCGGCGGCAACTGGGAAATCGGCCTGCAGAAGACCGGCTTCATTTCCGAGGCTGGCCAGTGCCTGGTGATGCAGGCGCGCGTGAACGGCCGCAATGTGGTGATGGTGTTCCTGGATTCGGTGGGCAAGCTGTCGCGCTTTGCCGACGCCACCCGCGTGAAGGACTGGCTGGAACACTCGCCGTCCGCGCCGGCACACCCGTTCCCGGCCTCGCCCAACCTGACGCAGGGGCCCGCCAACAGCCCCCAGGCCGTGCTGGCCGCCCAGCAGGCGCGTGGCATCTGATGCCCGCACCGGAATGACGGCATGACGGGCTGAGCCATGCAAGGTGCCGGCCCGCCCGCCGTCCGCTCAAGTCCGCAACGAAAAAACGCGCCGATGGCGCGTTTTTTTATCCTGTCCGCTCCCGCCGCAGCGCACCGCGAGCCGCGGGGAGGGCGCTCAGAGCAGCTTGCCGGGATTCATGATGCCGGCCGGGTCGAGCAACTGCTTGATGCTTCGCATCAGGCGCAGTTCCAGCGGGTCCTTGAGGCGCAGGAAGTCGTCGCGCTTGAGCTGGCCGATGCCGTGCTCGGCGCTGATGCTGCCGCCGTAGCGCGCCACTTCGTCCAGCACCTCGGCGGTCAGCGCCTTGCCGTGCACGGCAGCCCAGTCGCGCTCCGCGCCGGCCGGGCGCGACAGGTTGTAGTGCAGGTTGCCGTCGCCGAAATGGCCGAAGACGAAGGGGCGGATGCTCGGGCTGACGGCCTTCAGGCGCGTTGCCATGGAAGCCATGAAGGCCGGGATCTGCTCGATCGGCAGCGACACGTCATGCTTCAGGTGGGGACCGTCCGCGCGCTGCGCCTCGGAGATTTCCTCGCGCAGCTTCCACAGGCTTTGCAACTGCGCCAGCGAAGCCGAGACTGCCGCGTCCAGGCACAGCTCGCGTTCCAGCGCTTCGCCGATCACGCGCTCGAGCAGGGCATTGAGCGCCTCCTCGTCGGTGGTGTCGGCCAGTTCCACCAGCACGTAGGCAGGATAACGCTGGCTGAACGGTTCCTGCACGCCCTCCGCGTGCTTGAGCACCAGGTCCACGCAATCGCCGGTGAAGAACTCGAACGCCTGCAGGCGCGCGCCGCATTGCTCGAACAGCAGTTCGAACAGCGCCAGCGATTGCTGCGGCGATGCCACCGCCGCCAGCACCACCGAGCGCGCATCGGTGCGCGGGAACAGCCGCAGCGAGGCGGCGGTGATCACGCCGAGCGTGCCTTCCGAGCCGATCAGCAACTGCTTGAGGTCGTAGCCGGTGTTGTCCTTGCGCAGCGCGCGCAGGCCGTGGAAGATCTCGCCGCTCGGCAGCACGGCTTCCACGCCCAGCACCAGCTCGCGCGTCATGCCATAGCGCACCACGTTGACGCCGCCCGCGTTGGTGGCGAGATTGCCGCCGATCTGGCAGGAGTCCTCGGCTGCCAGGCTGAGCGGCAGCAGGCGGTGCGCCTCGGCCGCGGCGCGGCGCAGGTTGCCCAGGATGCAGCCCGCCTCGGCCACCATCGTGTTGGCGATGGTGTCGACCGAGCGGATCGCATTCATGCGGTCCAGGCTCAGCACTACGTTGGCGGGGCTGCTGTCGGGCGCCGCGCCGCCGCACAGGCCGGTATTGCCGCCGCGCGGCACCACCGGCACCGCGGCCTGCTGGCACAGCGCCAGGCAGCGCGCCACTTCGTCCACCGAGCGCGGCCGCACCACGGCCTGCGCATTGCCGCGGTAGAGGCCGCGCCAGTCGGCCAGCCAGGGCGCCACCTGGTCGGGCCCGGTGGCCACCACATCGGGGCCCAGCGCTTCGGCCAGGCGGGGCAGGAAGTCGGAAGTTTGCATGGTGGTTCTGTCCGGTAAGACGTCCGGTAAGACGATGCGGCTCAGGCCGCGGGATGGGATGGATCGGTGCAGCGCGCCGCCACCGGCAGGCCGAGCCGCGCGGCGGCGCCTTGCAGGTGCGACACCGCGGCCGCGCGCGCCAGGTCGGCGTCGCCGGCGCGGATGGCATGGAAGAGGGCCAGGTGCTCCTGGTGGACCTGCTCGGACAAGCCTTCTTGCTGGCGCGTGTTGAGCCGCGCGGCATGCACCGCCTGGTGCAGTTGCAGGTTCAGGTATTGCAGCAGTTGCAGGTAATACGGATTGTGGGTGGCGGCAGCGATCGCCACGTGAAAGGCGGTATCGGCTTCCACGCTGCGGTCCGGGTCGTGCAGTTGCGCGCCGAGCTGCGCGAGCAGTGCCTCCATCCGCGCCAGTTCCGTGGCGGTGCGCCGCTGCGCGGCGAGCGCGGCGGCCGCGCTTTCCAGGTCGAGCCGCAGTTCGTAGATGCTGGCGAGCTCGCCGCGGTCGACGCCGATTTCCTGCGGCAGCCGGAAGCCGCCGTTGCCGGTGCGCGAAAGCACCGTGCTGCCGAGCCCCTGGCGGCTTTCCACCAGGCCTTGGGAGCGCAGGTGCTCGGTGACTTCGCGGATCACCGCGGGGCTGACGCCGTAGCGTTCGGCAAGCTGCTTGCCCGAAGGCAGCCGGGCGCCGACGGGATAGACGCCCTCGGCGATTTCCGCGCGCAACTGCTGGGTCACCTGTTCGGTAAGCGTGATGGCTCTGGTTCGCATGCCCGGCAGCATACTGCTAATCAGGTTATCTGAAAACCAAGGGTAAATACTTATTCGAATGACATCGTGAATGCCGGCCCGGCAGGGAAGGGCCGGCGCGCTCCGTTGCTCCGTTACAGGGCCATCGCGCCGCGCCAGGGTCAGGCTGCCGCCACGTCGGTCGCGTAGCCCATGCCGCGGGAGATCTGCAGCGCGGTGTCCTTGAGGTTCTGCAGCCAGCTTTCCTGCAGGCGGTCGGCCGGCGCCGACAGCGACAGGCCGGCCACCAGCCGGCGCGAGTCGTCGTAGATGCCGGCGGCGATGCAGCGCACGCCCAGCTCCAGCTCCTCGTTGTCGCGCGCATAGCCGTTGGTGCGCACCCAGTTGAGCTCGCGCTCGAGCTTGATGAGGTCGGTGATCGAGGTGCGGGTGTGGCCGGCCAGCCCGGTGCGCGTGGCGTAGTTGCGCACGCGGCTGATTTCGTCGGCCGCCAGGAACAGCTTGCCGACCGAGGTCAGGTGCAGCGGCGCCCGCCCGCCGATGGCGCGCACCACCTGCATGCCCGAGCGCTCGCTGTAGGCTCGCTCGATGTAGACGATCTCGTCGCCCTGGCGCACCGACAGGTTGACCGTCTGGCCCGTCACGCGATGCAGCGCGCGCATCGGCGCCAGCGCCGCGTCGCGTACCGACAGGCGTGCCTTGACCAGGTTGCCCAGTTCCAGCAGCCGCATGCCGAGCCGGTAGCTGCCCGGGTCGGAGCGGTCGACGAAGCGGCAGGCCACCATGTCGTTGAGGATGCGGTGCGCGGTGGAAGGATGCAGGCCGGTGGCCAGCGACAACTCCTTCAGGCTGACGGGATCCGCGTGCTGCGCCAGCGAGTCGAGCAGCGTCATCATGCGCTCGATGACCTGGATGGACGTCTTGCCGGGTTCTTTGTCTGCTTCAGCCATGGGAAATGTTGCCATGCGGCAAATTAAGCGGTTGCCTGATTCTATCTCGCATTGTGAAAATTTCAATAGGTGAAATGCGATTGCCGAACAAAACCTCGGCTGGCGCGCGCTCCGGATATGTCCCGGCGCGCACATGGCTCTCGCACGAAAAGTCGGCCCGGCGGTTGCCCAGACGATGCGGCACGGTGCCCAAAAGCGCATAATCGTGAGGTTTCGGGGTCTGGAAAAGGGAAACAATGCGAGTCGGCCTGTTCGCCACCTGTCTGGTGGACCTGATGCGTCCGGAAATCGGCTTTTCGGTGCTCAAGCTGCTGGAGAAGGCGGGATACGAAGTGATGGTGCCCGCAGCGCAGACCTGCTGCGGGCAGCCTGCCTACAACTCGGGCGAGCGCGCCGTGGCGCGCGACCTGGCCGAGAAATTCCTGCGCGAGTTCGAGATGTTCGACTACGTGGTGATTCCGTCCGGCTCCTGCGGCGGCATGGTGCTGCGCCACTATGCCGACCTGCTGCGCGACGACCCGGAGCTCAACGGCCGCTATGAAAGCCTGCGCGCGCGCGTGTTCGAGCTGACCGACTTCCTCGCCAACGTGGCCAGGCTCGGCGAGTTCGATTCGAAATTCGCCGGCCACGTCACCTACCACGATTCCTGCTCCGGGCTGCGCGAGCTCGGTGTCAAGAGCCAGCCGCGCGCGCTGCTGGCGCACCTGCCCGGGGTGCAGCTCAGCGAGATGAAGGACTGCGAGGCCTGCTGCGGGTTCGGCGGCACCTTCTCGGTCAAGTACGGCGATATCTCGACGGCCATCGTCGACGAGAAATGCGCCAACATCCAGGCCAGCGGCGCCGATGCCGTGGTGCTGGGCGACCTGGGCTGCATCCTGAACATCGAAGGCCGCCTGCGCAGGACCGGCGACACGCGCACGCGGGTCCTGCATATCGCGCAGGTGCTGGCCGGCGACGCCTGAGCCGGGCCGGATCGCAACGCAACGCAACGCAAGAACACAACATCAGCGAGATCCCGCTATGCAAGTTCGCAGCATGGAATTCAAGGCGCGCGCGGGCCAGAAGCTGGCCGACCAGCGCCTGCAGCAGAACCTCAAGAAGCTCTCCACCAAGTTCGTCACCGCGCGCGCGGATGCGATGCGCGACCTTGACTTCGAGGCCACGCGCGAAGCGCTCAAGGAGCGCCGCAACCGCGCGCTGGACAACCTCGACGTGTGGCTCGCCACCTTCGAGGAAAACGCCACGCGCCGCGGCGCCACCGTGCTGTTCGCCGAAACCACGGCCGACGCCGCGCGGCTGGTGGCGGAGATCGCGCAAAAGCATGGCGTCCGGAAGGTCATCAAGAGCAAGTCGATGGTGACCGAGGAAATGCGCCTGAACCAGGTGCTGGGCGAGATGGGCGTGCAGAGCGTCGAGACCGACCTCGGCGAGTACATCCTGCAGATCAACGACGCCGAGCCGCCGTCGCACATCATCGCGCCGGTGGTGCACAAGGACAAGGAAGAGATCGCGGACCTGTTCGCGCGGGTCCACCACAAGCCGCGCCTGACCGACATCCCCGAGATGACGCGCGAGGCGCGCGAGATGCTGCGCCCGGAATTCCTCTCGGCCGACATGGGCGTGACCGGCGGCAACTTCATCATCGCCGAGACCGGCTCGGTGGCGGTGGTGACCAACGAGGGCAATGAGGGCATGTGCACGGTGATGCCGCGCGTGCACGTGGCCGTGACCGGCATCGAGAAGGTGCTGCCCACGCTGGAAGACCTGGCCACCGTGATGCGCCTGCTGCCGCGCTCGGCCACCGGCCAGGCGATCTCGAACTATTTCTCGCTGCTCACTGGCCCGCGCGCCGAAGGCGAGCGCGATGGCCCCGACCACATGTACTTCGTGCTGGTCGACGGCGGGCGCAGCGGCCTGATCGGCGGCGAGTTCCAGGAGATGCTGCGCTGCATCCGCTGCGGCGCCTGCATGAACCACTGCCCGGTCTACCAGAAGATCGGCGGGCATGCCTACGGCTGGGTCTACCCCGGGCCGATGGGCAGCGTGCTGACGCCGAGCTATGTCGGCCTGGCCAACGCGCTGGACCTGCCGCAGGCGGCCACGCTGTGCGGAGAATGCAACCGCGTGTGCCCGGCCTCGATCCCGCTCTCGGACCTGCTGCGCAAGTTGCGCGAAAAACAGATGGAACGCGGCCTGCGGCCGTGGCAGGAGCGGCTCGGCCTGAAAGCGTGGGGCTACGTTGCCAGCCGGCCGGGCCTGTACGCCTTCGCCACCCGCCTCGGCGCGCGGCTGCTGGCGCGCATGGGCGGCAGCGACAAGCGGATCGCCAGCCTGCCGATGGCCGGCCGCGGCTGGACCGCGACCCGCGACATGCCGGCCCCGAGCGGCCGCACGTTCCGCGAACTCTACAAAGAAAGGAGAGCGCGCCAATGAGCGCTACCGCAAGCAATGCGCCCGCGCTGACGGGCATGCGCACGGCGCTGGAACAGCATCTCGGCGGCGCCCTGGCGGCCGATGCGCTGGTGCGCAGCTGGCGCGAGGCCGCGCCCGCGCTGACGCTGCCGCCCGTGTTCGGGCAGGCGATGGAAGAACTGCTGCGCCGGCTGGAAATGTCCGCCGTGTTCGCGCAGGAAAGCTGCTCGTTCTCGAGCTCGGCGGTGACGGATCAGATGAGGAAGTGGCTGGAGAAGGCGGCCGCGGTGTAGCCGACTGCCGACGGTTTGCCGATGGCGATCTCCCCTCTCCCGCAAGCGGGAGAGGGGAGATCGCCGCCGGCGCAATGACGCGCCGGGGCGTGGGCCGCCTCAGCTCAACAGCAGCGCGTCGTCATCGAGTTGCTCGTGCCGCGTCTGCTCGAACATGCGCAGCAGGTCCGGCACGTCGAGCCCGGCACGCTGTTCGCCGGACACGTCCAGCACGACCTGCCCCTGGTGCAGCATCACCGTGCGCTGGCCGTAGTCCAGCGCCTGGCGCATGCTGTGCGTGACCATCATGGTGGTGAGCTTGCTGTCCTCCACGATCTTGGCGGTCAGCTCCAGCACGAAGGCGGCGGTCTTGGGGTCGAGCGCGGCGGTGTGCTCGTCCAGCAGCAGGATGCGCGAGGGCTGCAGCGATGCCATCAGCAGGCTGACGGCCTGGCGCTGGCCGCCGGAGAGCAGGCCGATGCGGTCGGTCAGGCGGTTTTCCAGGCCCAGGTTGAGCAGGCGCAGCTTGTCGCGGAACAGTTCGCGCGAGGGCTTGTTGAGCGCCGCGCGGAAGCCGCGGCGGCTGCCGCGCGCCATTGCCAGCGCCATGTTTTCCTCGATCGTCAGTGCCTCGCAGGTGCCCGCCATGGGGTCCTGGAACACGCGCGCCACCAGGTGGGCGCGGTCCCACGCCGGCTTGCGCGTGACGTCGGTGTCGTCGATGGTGATGCTGCCGCTGTCCACCATCTGGTCGCCGCTGATGGCGTTGAGGAAGGTGGATTTGCCGGCGCCGTTGGAACCGATCACGGCCACGAACTGGCCGGTGGGGATATCCAGGCTGAGGCCGCGCAGCGCGCGCGTCTCGATCGGGGTGCCGGGATTGAAGGTCAGTTTCAGGTCTTGCGCGCGCAGCATCTCAGGCACCTCCCTTGCGGCCGAACAGCTTCTTGCGGGTTCCCGGCAGCACCAGCGCGCCGGTGACCAGCACGGCGGTGACCAGGTTCAGGTCCTGCGCCTTGAGGCCGATGAATTCGCTGTTGAGCGCCAGCGCGATGAAGAAGCGGTACAGGATGGCGCCCAGCACCACGGCCAGCGTGGTGTACACCAGGCGGCGCGCCGGCAGGATGCTCTCGCCGATGATCACCGCGGCCAGGCCGATCACGATGGTGCCGATGCCCATCGAGATGTCGGAGCCGCCCTGGGTCTGCGCGAACAGCGCGCCGGCCAGCGCGACCAGTCCGTTGGACAGCGCCATGCCGGCCAGCGTGGCGCGGCCGGTGGCGATGCCCTGGGCGCGCGCCATGCGCGGGTTGGCGCCGGTGGCGCGCATGGCCAGGCCGAGCTGCGAGGAGAAGAACCAGTCGAGGCCGAACTTGGCCACCACCACCACGATCAGCAGCAGCGCGGGGCGCAGCATGTAGTCCGGCAGCCAGTCGGGCTGCAGGATGGTGAAGATGGTGGATTCGGTGATCAGCGGCACGTTGGGCTTGCCCATGATGCGCAGGTTGACCGAGTACAGCGCGATCATCATCAGGATACTGGCGAGCAGGTCCATGATCTTGAGGCGCACGTTGAGCCAGCCGGTGACGAAGCCGGCGAAGGCGCCCGCCACGATGGCCAGCGCGGTGGCCACGAACGGATCCTGGCCCGCGGCGATCAGCGTGGCGGCCACGGCGCCGCCGAGCGGGAAGCTGCCGTCGACGGTCAGGTCGGGAAAGTTGAGGATGCGGAAGGAGATCAGCACCCCCAGGGCGACGAGGCTGAAGATCAGGCCGATCTCCAGTGCACCCAGGACGGAAAAGAGGGACATGGGGAAATCCAGTTGCTGTTTCCGGCACGGGAGGCCGGATCTGGAACGCCCGCCGCGCCGCCCGGGTCGGGCGGCGCGGCGCGGGCGTTCCGGGGGCGGGCCCGGATAGAGCCGCCTGCGCGCGGGCGCGCAGGGTCAGCGTGCCGTCTTACTTGATGACGGTCTTCGCTTCCTTGACCAGTTCGGGCGAGAGCGTCACGCCTTGCTTCTCGGCCGCGCCGGTGTTGACGAACAGTTCGAGCTTGTCGCTGGTCTCGGAGGCGATCGCGCCGGGCTTCTCGCCCTTCAGGATGCGCACCACCACCTTGCCGGTCTGGTGGCCCAGGTCGCCGTAGTTGATGCCGAGCGCCGCCACGGCGCCGCGCTTGACGCTGTCGGTGTCGGCGGCCACCAGCGGGATCTTGGATTCGTTGGCGACCTTGACCAGGGCCTCGTAGGCCGACACCACGTTGTTGTCGGTGTTGGTGTAGATCACGTCGACCTTGCCGATCAGGCTCTTGGCGGCGGCGCCGATGTCGACCGTGCGCGGCGCGGCGGCTTCCTTGAGCGCCAGGCCGTCCTTGGCCAGCAGCGCCTTGAGTTCCTTGACCACCACCACCGAGTTGGCCTCACCGGGGTTGTAGACCATGCCGACGGTCTTGACCTTGGGCACCACGCGCTTGATCAGGGCGACCTGCTTGTCCAGCGGCAGCTTGTCCGACACGCCGGTCACGTTGGTGCCGGACGGGCCCCAGCCCTTGACCAGCTGCGCGGCGACCGGGTCGGTCACGCCGGAGTACACCACCGGCACCGACTTGGTGGCGGCCACCACGGCCTGGGCCGACGGCGTGGCGATGGCGACGATCACGCTGGGCTGGTCGCCGACGAACTTGCGGGCGATCTGGGCAGCGGTGCCGGTATTGCCTTGCGCGCTCTGGTATTCCCACTTCAGGTTCTTGTCGGCGTCGTAGCCGGCCGTCTTCAGCTCGTCGCGCACGCCGTCGCGGATGGCGTCGAGCGCGGGATGGTCGACGATCGAGAGCACCTTGACGGTCTGGGCCTGCACGGCGCCGCCGTACAGCAGCGCTAGGGCGACGGCGCTGCCCAGGATGGTCTTGGTCGATGTCTTCAGGCACTTCATGGTTTCTGATCTCCCCCGGATATGGGTTCTGGGTGGTGAGCCGCTCATTGTTTTCTACCGGTCAGGTCCGGTCCGCCGTCCCGGCCGGCCGCGGACCCGGGCGGGCCGGCGCTGGCCAGCCGCTGCCGCCGCGCGGCGACTTGCCTGGCGGCGGGCAGGCAGTCGCTGTGGCGCAACGGTTGCGACGGCGATAAGCCTGCGAGGATACCATTTCCGCCGCGCGATTTGCCCGGTTTGCCCCGTTCCAGTGCGTCGGAGGGGGCAAGCCGCGGGCGGGGAGGGTGCCGGTCGCGCGGCGGGTTGCGCAGCTTATTGCGCCGGATTGTGGATCTCGGCGTGGATGCGCTCGATGGCCGCGGTGACGTCTTCGGGCAGGCGCACCTGCCAGGCATCGATGTCCTCGCGCAGTTGTTCCAGCGAAGTGGCGCCGATGATGGTGCTCGCGGCGAACCAGCGCGAGTAGCTCCAGGCCAGCGCCAGCGCGGCCGGCGAGATGCCGTGCTCGCGCGCGAGCTTCACGTAGCGGGCCGACGCGGCCAGGCTCTCCGGGCGCAGGTAGCGCGGGCTCCAGTCGGCCGGGAAGCGGGTCAGGCGGCCCTGCGCCTGCGCGTCGAACACGGGCTGCTCCGGCGTGCCGCCGAGGTACTTGCCGGTGAGCTGGCCGAATGCCAGCGGGCTGTACACCAGCAGGCTCACGTCGGTGCGGAAGCAGGCTTCGTCCAGGCCCTGCTCGAAGCTGCGGTTGAGCAGGTTGTACGGATTCTGGATGGTGGCGATGCGCGGCAGCCCGTGCAGCTCGGCCTGCCTGGCGAACTCGGCCACGCCCCACGGCGTTTCGTTGGACACGCCCACGTAGCGGATCTTGCCGGCGCGCACCAGTTCGCCCATGGCCTCGAGCTGGGCCTGGATCGAGGTGCATTCGCGCTCCTTGGCCGGATCGAACTGCTTCTGCCCGAAGATCGGCGCGTTGCGGGCCGGCCAGTGGATCTGGTAGAGGTCGATGTAGTCGGTCTGCAGGCGCGCCAGCGAGGCGTCCACCGCCTCGCGGATGCTCTGCGGCGTGAGGTCGCCGCCATTGCGGATCCACGGCATGCGGGCCGGGCCGGCCACCTTGGTGGCCAGCACGATGCGGTCGCGCTGCTGGCGCTTGAGCCAGCTGCCGACGATGCGCTCGGTGCTGCCGTAGGTTTCGGCGCGCGGCTTGACCGGGTACATCTCGGCCGTGTCGATGAAGTTGATGCCGCGCGAGACGGCGTAGTCGAGCTGGCTGTGGCCTTCGGCTTCGGTGTTCTGCTCGCCGAAGGTCATGGTGCCGAGGCAGATGCGCGAGACTTCCAGGTCGCTGCGGCCCAGACGGATGGTTTCCATGACGTTCTTTGTCCTTGTCACACTGAGGAGAGTGGGATGGGGATGATACGGCGATTGGAAAAACCGCGTATCAGGCCCCTCTCATGCGCGACTCAGGCCCGCAGCGCGTCCGCGCATTCCTTCACCAGCACCGGCCCGCGGTAGATCAGTCCGCTGTAGACCTGCACCAGCTGCGCGCCGGCGGCGATCTTGGCGCGCGCGTCGGCGCCGCCGAAGATGCCGCCCACGCCGACGATGGGCACGGCGTCGCCGACCACCGCGCGCAGGCCCTCGACCACCCGCGTGGAGGCCGCGAACACCGGCCGGCCCGACAGGCCGCCGGCCTCCTCGCCGTGCGGCAGGCCCTTGACCGCGTCGCGCGCGATGGTGGTGTTGGTGGCGATCACGCCGTCGATGCGGTGGCGCACCAGCGCGTCGCCGATGTTGCCGATCTGGTCGGCATCGAGGTCGGGGGCGATCTTCAGCGCCAGCGGCACGTAGCGCTTGTGCTGGTCGGCCAGGCGCTGCTGCGCGTCCTTGAGCGTGGACAGCAGGCTGTCCAGCTCGCTGGCGCCTTGCAGCTGGCGCAGGTTCTTGGTGTTGGGTGAGGAGATGTTGACGGTGACGTAGCTGGCGTGCGGGTAGACGCGCTCCAGGCAGTGCAGGTAGTCGTCCACCGCGCGCTCTATCGGCGTGTCGGCGTTCTTGCCGATGTTCAGGCCCAGCACGCCGCCTTCGGCCTTCCACTGCGAGGCCTGGACGTTGGCGATGAAGGCATCCACGCCGCCGTTGTTGAAGCCCATGCGGTTGATCAGCGCATCGGCCTGCGGCAGGCGGAACATGCGCGGGCGCGGGTTGCCGGGCTGTGCCCGCGGCGTCACGGTGCCGACCTCGATGAAGCCGAAGCCGAACGCGGCCAGCCCGTCGATATACGCGCCATCCTTGTCCAGGCCCGCGGCCAGGCCCACCGGATTGGGAAAGCGAACGCCCATCACGGTGCGCGGGTCGGCGGCGATGGCGTTGCCGATGCAGCCCGCCAGCCCGAGGCGCTTGGCGCGCCGCAGGTTGTTCAGCGTGAAATGGTGGGCGTCCTCGGCATCCATCGAGAACAGGGCGGGGCGAAACAGGGGATAGAGCGCGTTCAGCACGGGGAATCAGCTTGGAAGTCGGGACCAGGGCGGCATTGTAACGGTTGGGCCGCCGCGCGGCCTTCCAGCCTGTCCCGCGCTACTTCGCAGTCCGCGGCTAGCGCGTGCTGCCGGCTTCCTCGTCGCCGGGCTGCGGCGGGATCACCGGCGCGGCGGTGGGCGAGCCCGGCTGCGCCGGCGCGGCGGGCGCGTCGAACGGCCGCCACTGGTTGCCGCTCAGGACCTGGAGCGGCTGGTAGCGCGCCTTGTAGGCCATCTTGCGGCTGTCGGCGATCCAGTAACCGAGGTACAGGTGGGGCAGGGCCAGTTCGCGCGCCTGGCGGATCTGCCACAGGATGTTGTAGGTGCCGTAGCTGGCGCCCATCTCCAGCGGGTCGTAGAAGGTGTAGACCGAGGACAGGCCGTCGTCGAGCACGTCGATCATGCTGACCATGCGCAGGCGTCCTGCCTGCGGCGCGCCCGGCGGCTCGCGGAACTCCACCAGGCGCGAGTTGACGCGGCTTTGCAGCAGGAACTGCTCGTACTGGTCGCGGCTGTCCTGGTCCATGCCGCCGCCGGCGTGGCGCATCGACTGGTACAGCAGGTAGAGCGCGTAGTGTTCCTCGACGTAGGTCAGCGGCGCCACCAGCGCCTGCAGGCTCTCATGCTGGCGCCAGGCGCGGCGCTGGCTGCGGTCCGGCGCGAAGCGGTCCACCAGCACGCGGCACGGCGTGCAGGCGTGGCATTCGTCGCAATAGGGGCGGTAGGTGAAGATGCCGCTGCGCCGGAAGCCCGCGCGCACCAGCCGCGAATAGACATCCGCGTTGATCAGGTGGGCCGGGGTGGCCACCTGCGAGCGCGCCATGCGGCCGTCCAGGTAGCTGCAAGCATAGGGCGCGGTGGCGTAGAACTGCAGCGCGGAAAGGGGTAGTTCCTTTAGCTTGCTCATTTGTCTGCGACGGCCAGGGATAAAACGGCAATGCAAGGGAAACCGGCGGCGTGCGGCATGCGTGGCATGGTCGCGCGCGCTAGTCCGGGGCGCTAGTCGCGGGCAGCGTCCGGCGCCCCGGTCCAGCGCTGCAGCGCGGTCTTGTCGAAGCGCCAGGGCACGATGTCCGGCTGGCGGGTGGCAAGGCGCACATGCGCCGCGAAGTCCGCGCGCGGGATCGGGCTGGCGCCAAGCGAGGCCAGGTGGTCGGTTTCCTGCTGGCAGTCTATCATCGCCACGCCGTGCATGCCGAGGAACGCGCAGAGCCCGGCCAGCGCGATCTTGGAGGCGTCGGTGCGGTGCGCGAACATCGATTCGCCGTAGAACATGCGTCCCAGCGCCACGCCGTACAGGCCGCCCACGCGCTCGCCGCGGTACCAGCTCTCCACGCTGTGGGCCAGGCCGTTCTGGTGAAGCGCGCCGTAGGCGGCAATGATGTCCTCGGTGATCCACGTGCCGTGCTGCCCTTCGCGCGGGGTCAGCGCGCAGGCCTGCATGACCTCGGTGAAGCCGGCGTCGACGCGGATTTCCCAGTCCGGGTCGCGCAGCACGCGCCGCAGGGTCTTGCGGAAGGTGGCGGATACCCGCAGCGCGTGCGGCGCCAGCACCATGCGCGGGTCGGTGCTCCACCACAGCACCGGCTGGCCTTCGGCGTACCAGGGGAAGATGCCTTGCCGGTACGCCAGCAGCAGGCGCTGGGCCGACAGCTCGCGGCTGGCGGCGAGCAGGCCGGGCGCGTCGGTGCCCGGGCCGAGCGCACGCTCGACCGGCGGAAACGGATCATGCGGATCCAGCCAGGTGATCATGCGGGATGGGCGGGCGTGCGGGCAGCGGGGGCGGCCTCGGGTGAAGGGATCAGGGCTCGACCGTGGCGCGGCTGGTGAGCGGGCGCATCGGCTTGTCGATGTCCAGGCTGTGCAGGCGGAAGCTGCCGTCGGCCAGCCTGCCCGCCGCGCGGTCGGCGAAGAAGCAGCGCAGCGAGTGGATCACGGTGGGGAAGGCCAGTTCGTCCCACGGCACGTCGGCTTCCTCGACCAGCTTGACCTCCAGGCTTTCCTCGCCCGCGCTGATGTCGAGATCCTCCAGCCGCGCCAGGTAGAACATATGCACCTGGTGCACATGCGGCACATTGAGGATGGAAAACAGTTCGCCG
The DNA here is from genome assembly GCF_049059565.2 of Cupriavidus sp. 30B13. Classification (NCBI taxonomy): domain Bacteria; kingdom Pseudomonadati; phylum Pseudomonadota; class Betaproteobacteria; order Burkholderiales; family Burkholderiaceae; genus Cupriavidus; species Cupriavidus sp. 30B13. The sequence continues at coordinate 1,899,264 of NZ_CP188223.1, forward strand.
ATCTCCACGCGCGCGCCGGCTTCTTCCAGCGTTTCGCGCGCCGCGCCCTGGGCGGTGGTCTCGCCGATCTCCATGAAGCCGGCGGGAAGGGTCCAGAAGCCGTAGCGCGGCTCGATGGCGCGCTTGCACAGCAGCACCTTGTCCTCCCACACGGGAATGGTGCCGACCACATTGCGCGGGTTGACGTAGTGGATGGTGCCGCAGTTCTCGCACACGTGGCGCGGGCGAGAGTCGCCTTCGGGGATGCGCAGCACGACCGCATGGCCGCAGTTCGAGCAGAATTTCATGAGGGGCGTCCGGGAGGAATGGCGAAAGTGTATCACCGCCGGTGGACGCTGCCGGAGCAGCGCGATGCGCTTGCGCGGAGCGATCGGGGAATGTCCGGATGCGGTGCGTAGCAAGGGCGGAGCGCCGGGCGCATAAGGCAAAAAACACCGGATCGGAACCGTAATGTCGTTCAGTTGAGGCTTCGACGGCATTTTTTGTTCTTGCCGAGGAGGCAGGTTGTAAACAGGGCGCCGCGGTGTTAGCTCGGCTGCACTATATTATCCGCGCATCTGACTATCTGCCGGAAGCCCGGCAGCCGTCCGACTTCGTTACATGGATTGCGCAGCCGATATGCCAGCCTCTTTTTCATGCATGCCTATCGATGCTCTATCTGTGTTGGTGTGCTACCAGAAATACCTGTCTTCGAAGTCCAGGATCATCTGGCCCAGACTCAGTCCTTCCACCACAAGACCGAGCACGATCAGCAACAGGGCAATCACCGGATAGGCCCACCATGCCATGAACATATCCTCGGGCATCCCTTTGGCGCACATGAAATCCAGCAGCCATCCGCCCCCGGCGAGGCCAAATACAGAGGCTACCCACGTTATCCCGGCATAGGCTTGCGGGGGTGGGCGGGACAGGCCCGCCACCTCAGGCGCTACCACGTTCAGCGCCACGCCGAGTGGGTCTCGTGTGGCGATCAACTGCGAACCTTGCCCGTGATGGAGCATCTGCGCGGCCAGCACGGCCGGCAGCCAGTCGCTGGCGTGGCTCGCCTTCCCAAGGCAGCGGTCGATGTCCTGCATGCCCAGGGTCAGCCCCGTATCCCTCACCGCCGTGGTCACCGCGTGCCGGGTCCGCTTTTCCAGCCGGCTGAACCAGAAATGCTTGAGGCGCTTGGGCGGGGTCTGCTCGGCGCGCAGCAGCGTTGCCAGCGCCGTGTCGAGCGCATCGGTATCGACCGAGATCGGGCGATACAGGTAGGCCTGGGGCTTGAGCTTCCCGCGCGCCAGCCTATCCGGATGGCACAGCAGCAAGGCAAGCGCCAGTTCCGAGCAGTCCGGCGCTTCCTTCCCTTCGTGCAACTGGCAAGCCAGGACGAGCAGACTCCCGGATGGGGTCTGGTCATCGGCCCACAGGCGGTTCATCGGTGCCGAATCGTTGCCGGAGATCCACGAGAGATTCGGCAGGGGCATATCCAGCTTGCGCATGGCCCGTTGCAGCTCGTCAAGATCGGCCTGCCGACCCGTTTGCAGGATGACGCGAAATTCTCCGGTCTGCTGCAACTGCCTGACCGTTTGCGCCAGCGGCTGGAGCATCAAGTCCAGGACGTAGGCCAATCGGGTCATGCCTGCGGGCACCGCCAGTTCCAGCGGCAGAATCTTGTCGGGGTTGGCCGGGGCGCTGCCCTCCAGGCCGAGCATGCGTTCCGCGATGGCGTCCTCCGGGGCAAGCATCGTGCTTGTCACGATGGCAAGGCGCGACTGCGCCCACCGGTGCCAGTAGTACCGACGCTTGTCGCATAGCCTGTTCCACTCGATGACCCGCGTCAGCGGCCTTTCAAACGAGAAGTAATGAAAGAAGCCGCCAACGATGATCGTGACGAACAGGGCTGGCATCAGCATGGCGAAGACGAAATCCGCCGTCGCCGCCGGCTTTCCTTTGGGCCATGCGGCGACCACAATCGCGGCGCTGATTGCCTGGATGACGATGTAGAAAATAATGTAGGGCCAAAAGCCGCCCCAAACGACTTCCGGTCGTTCCCTGGGCTCGGGATGGAACCACGGCGAAGTCATCCGATCTTGACTCCCGAGTAGCCCGGCAGGACGATACTGCCGCACTGTGAGCGGCAGCCTGTGACGACCAGCGGCCGGCCCTCGTCGGTCATGCCCTCGCCACCTTCCATGAGCGGATTATCGCCATGGATCGGGCAGGACACGATGTCGCCGACCAGGGCCGCGCGGCGTCCGTCCAGTACATAGGTCGATGAGGCGGTCTTGACCTTGCCGCCATGGCTGGTCGGGTCATCGAGCAATGCGGGTTCTTTCATTTCTTGGCTGGCAGGTTCTTGGGGCGGATGGAATCGTCACAGGACAGGTATTCCTGACCGGAAGGCGTGCGCAGGCCTTTGAGGTAGTCCGGGCGGTCGGAGGCTTTAAAACTCGCTCCCCTCACCCCGGGTGGGTATTCTTTCCGCAGGTCGATGCCAGGGATAAGCGGGTACTGCGTTACAGAGTAGTCCCGCGATCCCCATCTTTTCGCGATGTAAATACGATCTGCTGTGGCGGCCATGATGTAGTCGGCAGAGTCCAGATAGGGAGTTTGGGTATTGCTCATATACCACTCTCCCTTGAATGTACGGCCACCGTCTGTGGAGTAGGCAAACGAGACACGACACCCCTTGTCGGGGCACGCAAATTTTGGAGGTGTGGAATTCGGAATGACGATGTTCTGCCCGGTGGGGTCGGCGTTGATCAGCCGTCCACGGTAGTTCTCTTTGCTTGCCCACCCCAGTTCGGTGCGAATACCTTGGTGGGTGTCGTTGTAGTACGTCGTGCCATGATGGCAATCGGTATAGTTCTCCAGCGAGATAAAGCGATGATCGTCGATCCGGTAGATGACTTGGGGCTGTACGTCGTAGTGCCGCTCAACCGCTGGCGGCTTCGCATTCTTTACAGCACACCCAGCGATCAATAGCATGGCGACGGCGCCCAGCAATGCAGGTTCTTTCATGGCTTGGCTGGCAGATTCTTGGGGTGGATGGAATCATCGCAGGACAGGTATTCTTGGCCCGAGGGGGTGCGCAGACCCTTGAGGTAGTCCGGACGGTCGGAGGCGCGAAACCGGTGGCCCTTGACTCCTGGCGGTAACTCCTTCCGCAGATCAATACCGGGAATCAGCGGATACTGCTCGACAGCGTAGTCCCTTGATCCCCACTTTTCCGCGATGTAGATGCGGTCTGCCGTGGCAGCAATAATGTACTTGGCAGAGTCCCGATAGGGAGTTTGGGTGTTTCGCATGTAATAGGTGCCCCGGAAAGAGCGCCCGCCGTCCGTCGAATAGATGAATGAGATGCTGCAGCCCTTGTCGGGGCAGGCACGAGTAGGCGGCTCCGACGATGGAATCACAATGTAGCGGCCAGAAGGATCAGCGTTGATGAGTAGCCCCTGATAGTTCTCAATGCTATCGGTTCCCAGCTTGGTACGAATGCCCTGCTGCGTGTCGTTGTAGAACGTTGTGCCGTGATGGCAATCCCTGTAATTTTCCAGTGAGACGAAACGGTGGTCGTCAATCCGGTAGATGACCTGCGGTGGCACATCGTAGTTCCGCACCTCATCAGGTGGGTTCGGAGGGGGAACGGCACATCCGACAAGCAACGCGACGCCGACAATAGGCGCAATTCTGTTTACGCGCCCCATGACCAGCGGAGACAGGCTGACAATGTCTGAGATTCTTGTGCGCATCAGTGTGTCTCCCGCTTGGCTCGTTCTGCCTGGTTCCGTGCGATGGCATTTGAGGCCATCTTTTTTTCGATATAGGCTGTTGGCATGTCCGGTTTGAGTAATAAGTCGTTCTCTAGTCAGCGGCCCTTCATACGAAAATCCGTAGCCAATCAGATCATTCAGCAATGCAGGTTATTTCAGTTCTCGGCTGGCAAATTCTTGGGGCGGATGGAATCGTCACAGGACAGGTATTCCTGACCGGAAGGCGTGCGCAGGCCTTTGAGGTAGTCCGGGCGGTCGGAGGCTATAAAACTCGCTCCCCTCACCCCGGGTGGGTATTCTTTCCGCAGGTCGATACCTGGGATAAGCGGGTACTGCGTTACAGAGTAGTCCCGCGATCCCCATTTTTTCGCGATGTAAATGCGGTCTGCTGTGGCGGCCACAATGTAGTCGGCAGAGTCCTTAAACGGTTGCCAACTATTGCGCATGTAGTAGGTGCCCCAGAAGGAGCGGCCGCCATCCGTCGAATAGATGAATGAGATATTGCAGCCCTTGTCGGGGCAGGCATCGTCGGGGGGAAACGAAGAAGGGATCACAATGTAGCGGCCGGAAGGATCGGCGTTGATTAGCCGCCCTCGGTAGTTCTCGATACTGTCTTCTCCCAGTTCGGTGCGAATACCCTGGCGCGTGTCGTTGTAGTACGTCGTGCCATGATGACAATCGGCATAGTTCTCCAGCGAGACAAAGCGGTGATCGTCGATCCGGTAGATCACCTGCGGCGGCACGTCGTAGTGCCGCTCAACCTCTGGCGGATTCACATTCTTTACAGCACACCCAGCGATCAAGAGCAAGGCGGCAGTGCCGGGGATGTTTGCGCGCATCAGTGTCTCTCCCGCTTTTCCCGTTCGGCCTGTTCCCGTGCGATAGCGTCCAAGGCCGTCTCTTTGTCGATATAGGCTGTTGGCATGTCCGGCTTGAGCAATACATCCCTCTCGAAATAGGCATCCGTGCATTGCGTCCAGTCCGCGTCCATCATCAAGCCGCGCCAAAAGGCTCGGTCATCAAAGGACTCGCAGAATCCGATCGGCAGGTCATACGCAGCCACTTGGCTCATGAACTCCGGATTGGACGGCAGCGTGCTGTGGTCGGCGGGTTCGGCCTTGTAGTGCTTCAATCGATCCCGGGCCTCTTCCACGGTTTCCTTCGTTCTCACCCGGCGACCGTCGTTGTAGATGGCGCGTGTGAGCGACAGTCGCGCGACCAGCGGCTCGACCACGATCTCGTAGCCGCAGAAATCGCGGGTCTGCCGGGTCTGGCTGAAGTGGGTGATGCAGCCCGCAAACTTGCGTGGCTCGGTGCCGTCGGCGGGATCGATCAGGAAGGCCGCGGGCTTGCCCAGATAGTCCGCCCGTTCCAGTGCCAGCGGGTGTGTCAACTGGATGGTGACGCTGTAGGGGGAGCCCAGCCGTTCCACCGCTTCGAACGACACCACGGACAGCGCGGCGGCGTTTGCCGTGCCGGGCACTTCGAGAAAGTACGGCTGCCGTCCGGTAGTCAGTGCATTGAGCGCGCGGGCGCCGATTGTCCTGACTTCGCTAAAACCTTCCGCCATCGGTGTTCACTCCGTTTTCGCCATGCCGTAACGCCCGGTGTGTCGCGCCAGGTTGGATAGCCCGTGTTCTGCGGGGCAATTTCTGCGCCCGCATGAAGGCATATCAATACGTATGGAATGGTACGGAAGTGACATCTAACGCGATATCGGACGTTTCCCAAAAAAAGCTCGAATTGATTGAGATCAGAATTAAGGAAATCGCAATTTACTCGAATTATTTCTATCGGCAGGTGTGAGCGGACGAACAAATTCCAGCGCGCGGGATATTCCGCCACGCCGTCGTAAATCATGCGCTGCGGCGACGAGACGCGAAAATGCGCGCCCGGCTGGCCGTGGTCGAGAAAAATCTCTCGAATTTCGTGAAAGCGATGATGAGTTCGCCTGGGCACAGGTCAAAGCGGATGCTTTGCAGGCCGAGCAGCGGGAATTGAAGGCGGCGCCGGTTCCATGTCGAGCGAAAGGCGGTGAAGTGGGAAAACTTCGTTCCCGGACTCACGCCAAGGTCACGCACTTGCGCGAACTGCCGAGGGGATTGTCAGTCGAGAGGATTGGGCCGGTCCGCGAGGCAGTCGCCCGACTGATCGGGTCGATTGTGCGGCAAGAGGGGGGAGGGGGATTTACGGGGTCTTCGGCGATCCCGTAGGCAAATGGCTAGCGATGTGAAATCTGCTACGCATTTGGGATGTGGTTGCGGGGGCAGGACTTGAACCTGCGACCTTCGGGTTATGAGCCCGACGAGCTGCCAACTGCTCCACCCCGCGTCCGTCGAAGAAAAAGATTATAAGGCTATTCCTTTTGCATTGCAACACCCAATTCACAATCGGATGCTAGGCGCGGCTCCGTTCAGCCCGGCCCGGCGGGCGCCGCCTGCCACGGCGCGGCGGGAAACTGGAAGCTGTCGCGCTGGAGGAGGTCGTCGCGCTGCCAGATGACGCGGTCGGGCCGCACCGTGAGCATCCAGGTGGTGGTCGCCAGCGGCTGCGGCTCGGCAAAGGCGCGCGGCGTCAGCAGCGCGGCGCAGGGACCATGCGCGGGATCGCGCACCGACGTGTAGCGGATCATGCCGAGGCCGGCCTCGCGCGCCGTGCGGGCCAGCGCGTGGCAGGCATCGTAGTTGTCGGGGTCGGTCCACCTGGCCGCGTCTTGCGCGAAGGGGGGCGCGTCGAGCGCGATGCCATCGGTGCGCACGCTGACCTGGAACAGCGTGTGCGGACGCGCGTCGATGCGGGGCAGCGCCGGGCTGTCGCGCAGGAAGCGCCAGCGCCAGTAGCCGAGTTCGGCGCAGGCGGTGCGGATCTGCTCCGCGCCATAGAACACGCCCGGATCCTGCTGGCCGCGGAAGCGCGAGCCCCAGGACGAGGGTGGATAGCGGAACGGCGTGAACAGCAGGTAATGGAGATGGCGCGCCTCGGCGGGCACGGCGGGCTTGCCCGCGTCGAGCACGGCCTCCAGCACGGCCTGTTCTTCGAGGCTGTCGACCAGGGGCATGGTCGAGACCACGTGCTGCGCCTCCACCGCGCGCCAGAGCGTCAGCGCGAACGGCCGGCGCTCAGACGCGACCGCGGGTGGCATCCAGATAGTGGACGACACGTACCAGGCCCTCGGTTGTGCGGATCAGATCGCCCGGCTTGCCGCCGAGCGCCAGGTTTTCGTTGGCCAGCCAGAGGCGGGCCTGGTCGCTGTGGCCCAGGATGGCGTCGAGCGAGCGGAACAGCCGCACGAACAGCACGCCGAACTCCCACTCCTTGCGGTGTGCGTCGAGCACATAGCCGCCGGACGCCATGCGCGACACCGACGCCGTGCTGATGCCGAGCACGCTGGCCACGCCCGCCTGGCTGATGCCGAGAAAGCCGGCGGCGCGCATCACGGCCTTGGTCAGGGTGGTGCCGGGGTCCGGACCGCCGGCGGGATCCCGCTCCGGGAGTTGCCTGGTTTGCATCGCCTCGCTCCTGTTTCTTGAGAAACATTATAGGCACCGTGTTTCGCAAGGGAAGCACTAAAGCACACCTTGCGGGTATCCCCCATGGCAGGGCCCGCGGTCTTCGGCGTGCATTATATTTTCGTGATTTTCCTGATTGAAATATAGTGCATCAAACGGATGGCGTATCCGGCGCTTTCTCGCGCGGCGCAGGCGCGAAGCTCAGGCGCCGGTCAGCCGCAGGTGCGCGCGCAACGCTTGCAGCGAAGTGGCCGGATCCTGGCCGCTGGTGTCGATGGTCGCGTCGGCGCGCGCGTAGAGCGGCGTGCGCGCCTGCAGGATGCGGCGCAGGTCCGCCATGGCTTCGCGGTTGCCTTCTATCGGGCGCATGTCGCCTTGTGCCACCACGCGCGCCATGTGTTCTTCGGGCGTGGTCTTTACCCACACCGTGTAGCAGCGCGCCAGCAGCAGGTTGAAGGTCGACGGCTCGGACACCAGGCTGCCCGGCGTGGCCAGCACCATGCGTTCGTTCTCGCGCAGCACGCGCTCCAGCGCGCGCATCTCGTAGCGGCGGTAGGCCGCCTGGCCGTAGAGCGAATGGATTTCCGCCAGGCTGGCGCCGGCTTCCTGCTCGATGGCGGCATTGAGCTCGACGAAGGGGATGTCCATGGCGGTGGCCAGCGCGCGTCCCAGCGTGGACTTGCCGGCGCCGCGCAGGCCGATCAGGCTGATGCGGCGGTGGCGCGCGTCGAGCGCTTCGGATGGCGCCAGCGCATGGCGGCAGGCTTCGCGCACGCGCGCCAGATCGGCCGCGGGCAACTGCGCCAGCCATTGCACCAGCTGCGCGAACTCGGCGGCCGGCTGGCCGTCCCGCGCGTGGCGGCCTTCGACCTCGGCCAGCACCACCGGCAGCGGCACGTCGAGGGCGCGCGCCACCTGCCGCAGCAGCAGCACCGAGGCGTTGCCGGTGCCGGTCTCCAGGTTTGCCAGGTAGCGCTCGGACACTTCGGCGCCGCGCGCGAGGTCCTTGCGCGACATGCCGCGGGCGGCGCGCAGCGAGCGGATGCGCTCGCCGAGCTGGGTCAGGTAGGGGTCGCGCTCGCCGGCGGGGCGGGCGTCGGCGGGATCGGGGACCAGCAGGGGATCGGGATCGCGGCGCATGGCGGTGGCGGGCTGGAAAGTTTGGAAAGCCGGCGCGGCCGGGGGCACGGTGTGCCGGGGGCGTGCAACGGGGCTGCGATTATAAGCGACGCGCAATTCGTGCCATATAGTGCATTCCTCTGCTTGCATAATAGTAAATATGCAATAAAATGCATTGTCAAAAGAAGCAGACAAGCATGCTGCCGACAAAAACCTGACTCCGTCTTCCCGCAGCCCTTCGCGCGGGAGACGGCACGGAGGAGTGGAGACATGACGCCCCCAGTGGTCCCCCCGCAAGCGCCGGCCGGCGCGGCCGTGCTGCCGGCCCGGTACAACGCGGCCGCCAACCTGCTCGGCCGCAACCTTGCCGCCGGCCGCGGCGCCAAGACCGCCTATATTGACGACACCGGCACGCTGGATTATGCGGCGCTCGACCGGCGCTGCCGCGGTTTTGCGTCGGCGCTGCTGGCATCGGGCATCCGGCCGGAGGAGCGGCTGCTGCTGTGCGCGCTCGATACCGTCGATTTCCCCACCGCCTTCCTCGGCTGCCTGCTGGCCGGCGTGGTGCCGGTGGCCGTCAACACGCTGCTGACCGCCGACGACTACGCCTACATGCTGGCGCACAGCGGCGCGCGCGCCGTGGTGGCCTCGGCGCCGCTGGCGGCGGTGCTGCGCGACGCCGCCGCGCGCGCGGGCACCGCGCCCGCCTTCATCCTCGCCGCGCCCCACGGCGAAGCGGAGGGGGCCGCGCCCAGCGTCGCCGCGCTGGCGGAGCAGGGCGCGCCGCTGGCGGAAGCTGCCGCCACGCGGCCCGACGACATCGCTTTCTGGCTCTACTCGTCCGGCTCCACCGGCCGCCCCAAGGGCACCGTGCATACGCACGGCAACCTGTTCCATACCGCCGATCTCTATGCGCGCCAGGTACTGGCCCTGCGCGAGGACGACGTGGTGTTTTCCGCGGCCAAGCTGTTCTTTGCCTACGGCCTCGGCAACGCGCTGACCTTTCCGCTCTCGGTCGGCGCCACCACCGTGCTGATGGCCGAGCGCCCCACGCCGCAGGCCGTGTTCCGCCGCCTGTGCGAGCGGCGTCCGACCGTATTCTGCGGCGTGCCCACGCTCTATGCCGGCATGCTGGCGGCGGCCGAGCTGCCGCCGCGCGCGCTGGTGTCGATGCGCGTGTGCACCTCGGCCGGCGAAGCGCTGCCCAAGGACATCGGCGAGCGCTACCGCGCGCATTTCGGCTGCGACATCCTCGACGGCATCGGCTCCACGGAGATGCTGCACATCTTCCTGTCGAACCGCCCCGGCGAGGTACGCTATGGCACCACCGGCAAGCCCGTGCCCGGCTACGAACTGAAACTGCTCGACGAAGCCGGCCGGCCGTGCGCGCCCGGCGAGATCGGCGACCTCTTCATCAAGGGGCCGAGCGCCGCGCTGATGTACTGGGGCAACCGCGACAAGAGCCGCGACACCTTCGTGGGCGAGTGGACGCGCAGCGGCGATAAATACCTGCAGGACGCGGACGGCTATTTCATCTACGCGGGGCGCAGCGACGACATGCTCAAGGTCGGCGGCATCTACGTCTCGCCATTCGAGGTGGAGGCCGTGCTGGCCCAGCACCCGGCGATACTGGAGGCCGCGGTGATCGGCGTGAGCGACGCCGAAGGGCTGGTCAAGCCGAAGGCCTTCGTGGTGCCGCGCCCGGGCCAGTCCTGGCACGACGGCATGGCGGCCGAATTGCAGGCCTTCGTCAAGTCGCGGCTGGCGCCCTACAAATACCCGCGCCAGATCGAGTGCGTGGCGGAACTGCCCAAGACCGCCACCGGCAAGATCCAGCGCTTCCGCCTGCGCCAGCGCGAGGAAGCCGCCGCCGCGGATTGGCCGGGCAGACTGACGACAACGGAAGCAGAGGCAACGAGGCATGCAAAGCGAGCTGGTTGAGATTCCCTTCGACGGGCGCCGTATCCGGATGGAAGTGCAGTGGCTCAGGCCGCAGCGCGGGGCGCGGCCGCTGCTGGTGTTCCTGCACGAGGGCCTCGGCTCGGTGAGCTTGTGGCGCGACTATCCCGCCGCGCTGTGCGAGGCCGGCGACTTCCGCGGGCTGGTGCTGTCGCGTTATGGCTATGGCCGTTCCACGCCGCGCCCGCCAGAGGAAAAATGGGGCGTCGATTTCATGCACCGGCAGGCGCGCGAAGCGCTGCCGGCGCTGTTCGACGCGCTCGGCATCGGGCCCGGCCGCAGCCGCGGCGCGCCCTGGCTGTTCGGCCACAGCGACGGCGGCTCGATCGCGCTGATCTACGCCGCCAGCTTCCCGCAGGCGGTGGACGGCATCACCGTGCTGGCGCCGCACATCATGGTCGAGGACGTCTCGGTCACCAGCATCCGGGCCACGCGCGAAACCTACCTCCGGACCGACCTGCGCAGCAAGCTCGCGCGCCATCATGGCGATGTGGATTCGGCCTTCTGGGGCTGGAACGACATCTGGCTCGATCCCGCCTTCCGCGCCTTCGACCTGCGCCCGCTGCTGCCGCAGTTGCGCTGCCCGGTGCTGGCGGTGCAGGGCGAGGACGACGAGTACGGGACCATGGCGCAGATCGAGGGTATCCATCGATATGCGCCGCAAACCACGCTGCTTAAACTCGCGCGGTGCGGGCACTCGCCGCACCGCGACCAGCCGGGCCCGTTGACGGAGGCGGCGGTCCGGTTTATAACCGCACATACTTCATACCTAAAATAATTTCGCGCTCGTGCGCGCCGGCGCCCGCGGCAAGCCGCGGGCGCCGGCGATGCCAGCCACGGCGACGGAAGCCGGCTTGACCACCAGGAGAGGAGACTCCATGCATCGCATCACATCGCGCGGGCTTGCCCCCGCTTGCCTTGCCATCGCTGCATCCTTTGCCTTTGCCGCGGGCGCCGCTGCCCAGGGCCAGGGCGGCGGGAAGATCAAGGTCGGCTTCATGCTGCCTTACACCGGCACCTATGCCTCGCTCGGCAACGCCATCGAGAACGGCTTCAAGATGTACGTGCAGGAGCAGGGCGGCAAGCTCGGCGGCCGGGAGATCGAATACTTCAAGGTGGACGACGAGTCCGATCCGGCCAAGGCGCCCGAGAACGCCAACAAGCTGATCAAGCGCGACCAGGTCGACGTGGTGGTGGGCACGGTCCACTCGGGCGTGCAGATGGGCATCGTCAAGGTGGCCAGGGAAAACAACACGCTGCTGATCATTCCCAACGCGGGCGTGGACGAAGCCACCGGCCCGCTGTGCGGCCCGAACATCTTCCGTTCCTCGTTCTCGAACTGGCAGCCCGGCTACGCCATGGGCCACGTGCTGGCCGAGCGCGGCATGAAGCGCGTGGTCACGCTGACATGGAAATACGCGGCCGGCGAGCAGTCGGTCAAGGGTTTCAAGGAGGCCTTCGAGGCCAAGGGCGGCAAGGTGGTGAAGGAGCTGAGCCTGCCGTTCCCCAACGTCGAGTTCCAGGCGCTGATCACCGAGGTGGCGTCGATCAAGCCGGACGCCGTGTTCGTGTTCTTCGCCGGCGGCGGCGCGGTGAAGTTCGTCAAGGACTGGGCCGCGGCGGGCCTCAAGGACAAGATCCCGCTGTATGCCTCGGGCTTCCTCACCGACGGCACGCTGGAGGCGCAGGGCGCCGCCGCGCAGGGGCTGGAAACCACGCTGCACTATGCCGACGGCCTGGCCAACCCGCGCGACCAGAGCTTCCGCCTGGGCTACGCCAAGACCTACAAGCTGCAGCCGGACGTATACGCGGTGCAGGGCTATGACGCCGCCCAGTTGCTGGCCGCCGGCGCCAACGCGGTCAAGGGCGACATGGGCCGCAAGGCCGAGGTCATCAAGGCGATGGAGCTGACCCGGGTGGACAGCCCGCGCGGCTCGTTCACGCTGTCGAAGGCGCACAACCCGGTGCAGGATTTCTACCTGCGCAAGGTCGACGGCCGCGAGAACAGGCTCGGCGGCATCGCCGTGAAGGCGCTGGCCGATCCGGCGCGCGGCTGCCGGACCTGAGCGCCCGGGCCGGCGCGCCGTGCCTGCCGTGTCCCGCGCCGGCAGCGGGCGCGGCTGCACGACCGCACGGCCCGTCGCTCTTCTCCTTTCGCAATCACGCTGCCGTCTTGCCGCACGGGTGTCCATGGATATCGTTTCCTTCTTCATACAGTGCCTTAACAGCATCCAGTACGGCTTGCTGCTGTTCCTCGTGGCCAGCGGCCTGACCCTGATCTTCGGCATCATGGGGGGTGATCAACCTCGCCCACGGCAGCTTCTACATGCTGGGCGCCTACCTGGCCTTCACGCTGGCCGGGCTGACCGGCAGCCTGCTGGTCGCCATCCCGCTCGGCATCGTGCTGGCGGTGGCGTTCGGCTACGTGCTGGAGTGGGTGTTCTTCAGCTATCTCTACCAGCGCGAGCACCTGCAGCAGGTGCTGATGACGTATGGCCTGATCCTGGTCTTCGAGGAACTGCGCAGCATCCTGGTGGACGACGACGTGCACGGCGTGACCGTGCCGCCGTTGCTCGACTGGGCGCTGCCGATCGGCAACGGGATGACCTATCCGGTCTACCGCCTGTTCATCTCGGCGGTCTGCCTGCTGGTGGCGGCGGCCATGTACCTGGTGATCCGCCGCACGCGGCTGGGCATGATGATCCGCGCCGGCGCCACCAACCGCGAGATGGTGCAGTCGCTCGGCATCAACGTGACCATGCTGTACCGCTTCGTGTTCGCGCTCGGCGTGGCGCTGGCGGTGCTGGCGGGCATGATCGCCGCGCCGGTGTCGTCGGTCTACCCGGGCATGGGCGCGCAGGTGCTGATCGTATGCTTCGTGGTGGTGGTGATCGGCGGCATCGGCTCGGTCAAGGGCGCCATGGTGGCGGCGCTGCTGCTGGGCTTCGTCGATACCTTCGGCAAGGTGTTCTGGCAGGAGGCCTCGGGCGTGCTGGTCTACCTGCTGATGGCACTCATCCTGCTCTGGAAACCCCAGGGCTTGTTCAAGGCGGGGTAGGCATATGCCGGGCGATATCAATGCACTGGAGGGCGCGCCGCGCGCGCGCGCGGGCGCCATGCCCTGGCGCGGCGGCTTCGGCTGGCTGGCGCTGTTCGCGGTGCTGGCGGCCATGCCGCTGCTGCTGGGCGAGCAAGGGCAGCGCTTCTACATCGAGCTGCTCAGCAAGGTCATGATCATGGCCATCTTCGCGCTCTCGCTGCAACTGCTGATCGGCTATACCGGCCTGGTCAGCCTGGGGCACGCGGCCTACTTCGCGGCGGCGGCCTATGCCACCGCGCTGCTGGCGCCGCAGGTCGGGCCCGGCAACGGCTGGCTGCTGCTGCTCGGCGCGCTGGCCGCGGCGGCGGCGCTGGCGCTGGTGGTGGGGGCGCTGGTGCTGCGCACGCGCGGCGTCTACTTCATCATGGTCACGCTGGCGTTCGCGCAGATGGTGTTCTTCGTGTTCCACGACACCCGGATCGCCGGCGGCAGCGACGGCACCTATATCTACTTCCGGCCGGAGTTCGACCTGCTGGGCGCGCGCCCGTTCGACGTCAACGACGTCGCGCATTTCTACTGGCTGGTGCTCGGCGCCCTGGTGCTCACCGTGGCGGGGCTGGCGCTGGTGCTGCGCTCGCGCTTCGGCCACGCGCTGGTGGGCATCCGCCACAACGAGCAGCGCATGCGCGCGGCGGGCTACGCCACCTACCGCTACCAGCTCGGCGCCTTCGTGGTGGCCGGCACGTTCGCCGGGCTGGCGGGTTATCTGTATGCGATCCAGTACGGCTTCGTCAATCCGGAGATCGCGTCCTGGCACCAGTCCGGCAACGCCATGCTGATGGTGATCCTGGGCGGCGCCGGCAGCCTGGCCGGCGCGGTGCTGGGCGCCTTTTCCTTCGTCCTGCTGGCGGAATGGTTCAGCACGCTGACCAGGCACTGGCAACTGCTGATGGGCGGTTTCATCATCGTGGCGGTGGCCTTGCTGCCGCACGGGCTGGTCAGCCTGGCGCGCGTGCTGGCGCCGCTGCTGGCGCGCCGCGCGCAAGGAGAATCGCGATGAACGCACCGGTCTTGTCGGCGCGCAAGCTGACGCGCCGGTTCGGCGGCCTGACCGCCGTGGGCGACGTGGACATCGACCTTGCGCTGCATGAAATCCACGCCGTGATCGGCACCAACGGCGCGGGCAAGTCCACGCTGATCAATATGCTGTCGGGCGAACTGCCGCCGTCCTCGGGCACGCTGCAGCTGCAGGGGCGCGACGTGACCGGATGGGCGCAGCCGCGGCTGGCGCGCGCGGGCATCGGACGCAGCTACCAGCGCAACAATATCTTCCTGCCGCTGACCGTGCGCGAGAACTGCCGGCTGGCGGCGCAGTCGCGCGCCCAGCGCGCGTGGCGGCTGTGGGAAGGCGCGCAGCGCTGCCGCACCAGCCGCGCGCTGGGCGACGAGGCGCTGGAATGCGCGGGCCTGGCCGCCTGCGCCGACACAGTTGCCACCGCGCTGTCGCACGGGCAGAAGCGGCAGCTCGAGGTGGCCATGTGCCTGGCCACCCAGCCCACCGTGCTGCTGCTCGACGAGCCGCTGGCCGGCATGGGCGCGGAGGAGTCGGCGCGCATGCTGGCGCTGCTGCGCTCGCTGCGCGACGGCCACGCGGTGCTGCTGGTGGAGCACGACATGGAAGCGGTGTTCTCGGTGGCGGACCGCATCACGGTGATGGTCAACGGCACCGTGATCGCCTCCGGCGATCCGGCTGCGATCCGCATCAACCAGGCGGTGCAGCAGGCGTACCTGGGGGAGGAGAGCGAGCCGCCGGGCGAATTCAGGGGCGGCCACGAAGGCGGGCCGCATCGCGCGGCATGCAAGGAGCAGGCGGCATGAGCGAGATGATCGCGGCCACGGGCGTGAACGCCTGGTACGGCAGCAGCCATGTCCTGCGCGGCATCGATTTCCGCGTCGGGCGCGGCGAGACGGTGGGCCTGCTGGGCCGCAACGGCATGGGCAAGAGCACGCTGCTGCGGACCCTGCTCGGGCACGTGCGCCAGCGCCAGGGCGCCATCTTCGCCGGCGGGCGCGATGTCTCGCGCGCGCCGCCGCACGAGGTGGCGCGCCTGGGCGTGGCCTACGTGCCGGAAGGGCGCGGCATCTTCCCCAATCTCTCGGTGCGCGAGAACCTGGTGATGGCAGCCCGCGAGGGGCCGTCGGGCCGGCTGGACTGGGACGAAGCCAGGGTGCTGGACCTGTTTTCCCGCCTCAAGGAACGCCTCGGCCACGGCGGACAGCAGCTGTCCGGCGGCGAGCAGCAGATGCTGTCGATCGGCCGCGCGCTGATGACCAACCCCGACTGCCTGATCCTCGACGAGGCGACCGAGGGGCTGGCGCCGCGCATCGTGGCGGAGATCTGGCAGGTGATCGCCACCGTGCGCGCCACCGGCATCGCCTCGGTGGTGGTGGACCGCAACTACCGCACCGTGCTGGCCAACGCCGATCGCGTCGTGGTGCTGGAAAAGGGACTGGTGGCGATGGAGGGTCCCGCCGCCAGCGTGCTCGCCCAGCCCGGCGCGCTGGACCGTTATCTCGGCGTTTGATTGTGACGCTTGCTGCATGTCTTGTGGCGATGCAGCAACGCCGCCCCGGGCCGGGCGCGCCGGGATCGGGTGCGCCGGCGCGCGCAAGCGCTTGACCGAGCGGGACTTCGCTCGCATGCTTGACCAGTCACCAGCACCAGGCAGGTTCTGCAAGGCAGGATGCTCCCCAGTGGTCGTCACCCGGCACTTCATCTAGAATGGCGCGCGTTTGTGCAATGCAATAGCGTGGGCGGCGTACTTTTGCCCGCTTCGTCTGTTCCGTCCATCCTGGCGCCTTAGCCCGGGCGCCGGAAGCGTTGCGCGAGCCTTTCAACCAGACTCCTATTCATGACCCAGACCGCAACCAGCCATTATTTCGTCGAAAGTCCCAGCAAGCGTGCGCTGGTGATCGGCGCGATCGGCGTCGTCTTCGGCGATATCGGTACCAGCCCCCTTTATTCGCTCAAGGAGTGCTTCAGCACCGAGCATGGCATTCCGTTCAGCAGCGACGCGGTGATGGGCATCATCTCGCTGCTGTTCTGGGCCATGACCATCGTGGTGTCCATCAAGTACGTGATGTTCGTCATGCGGGCCGACAACGATGGCGAAGGCGGCGTGCTGGCGCTGATGGCGCTGGCCCTGCGCACGGCCTCGCCGCGCTCGCGCACCGCCAAGATGCTGATGATGCTGGGCATCTTCGGCGCCTGCATGTTCTATGGCGATGCGGTCATCACGCCCGCCATCTCGGTGCTTTCCGCCGTGGAGGGGCTGGAGATCGCCGCGCCCGGCCTGTCGCATTTCGTGATTCCCATCACCCTGGTGATCCTGGTGGCGCTGTTCATGATCCAGCGCAGCGGCACCAGCGCGGTGGGCAAGCTGTTCGGCCCGATCATGATCGTCTGGTTCCTGGCCCTGGGCGCGCTCGGCGTGTACAACCTGATCGGCGTGCCGTCGGTCCTGCTGGCGGTCAATCCGCTCTATGGCGTGCGCTTCCTGACCGAGCATTCGCTGCAGGCCTTCATCGTGCTGGGCTCGGTGTTCCTGGTGCTGACCGGCGCCGAGGCGCTGTACGTCGACATGGGCCATTTCGGCCGGCGCCCGATCCGCTTCGCCTGGTTTGCGCTGGTGATGCCCTGCCTGATGCTGAACTACTTCGGCCAGGGCGCGATGCTGCTGCAGAACCCGGACGCGATCAGCAATCCCTTCTACCTGATGGTGCCGCAGGCGCTGCTGCTGCCGATGGTGCTGCTGGCCACCTGCGCCACCGTGATCGCCTCGCAGGCCGTGATCTCGGGCGCGTTCTCGCTGACCAGCCAGGCGATCCAGCTCGGCTTCGTGCCGCGCATGCGCATCCGCTACACCTCGGCCGCCGAGATCGGCCAGATCTACCTGCCGGTGATCAACTGGATCCTGCTGGTGCTGGTGGTGGCAGTGGTGGTGGCCTTCAAGAAGTCCGACAACCTGGCCGCCGCCTACGGCATCGCCGTG
This sequence comes from Cupriavidus sp. 30B13, assembly GCF_049059565.2. Classification (NCBI taxonomy): domain Bacteria; kingdom Pseudomonadati; phylum Pseudomonadota; class Betaproteobacteria; order Burkholderiales; family Burkholderiaceae; genus Cupriavidus; species Cupriavidus sp. 30B13. Next base: position 1,916,698 of record NZ_CP188223.1, read on the forward strand.
ACCACCACCATGGTGATCACCACCTTCCTCGCCGCGGTGGTGATGCGCAACGTCTGGAAATGGAACCCGGTGCTGGTCACGCTGATCGGCGTGAGCTTCCTGCTGGTCGACCTGGCCTTCTTCTCCGCCAACCTGCTCAAGGTCGCCGAAGGCGGCTGGTTCCCGCTGCTGATGGGCGGCACCGCGTTCTTCCTGCTGATGACCTGGCACAGCGGCCGCAAGCTGCTGCGCGCCCGCAGCCTGGAAGACGGCATCCCGCTCGAGCCTTTCATCGGCGGCCTGCTGGCGCATCCGCCGCACCGCGTCGAAGGCACCGCGGTGTTCCTGACCGGCAATACCGAATCGGTGCCGGTTTCGCTGCTGCACAACCTCAAGCACAACCGCGTGCTGCACGAGCGCGTGGTCTTCCTGAGCTTCGTCACGCGCGACGTGCCCTACGTGGACGACGACCATCGCCTGACCTGCAAGGACCTGAGCGGCGGCGTGTTCATCCTCAAGTCCGAATACGGCTTCAAGGAAACGCCCGACGTGCAGCGCGTGCTGGATCTCGCGCATCGCAAGCTCGGCATGCAGTTCGAGCTGATGGAGACCTCGTTCTTCATCGCCCGGGAATCGGTGATCCCCTCCAAGCTGCCGGGCATGTCGATGTGGCGCGAAAGCTTGTTCGCCTGGATGCATCAGAACGGCGCCAAGCCCTCGGACTTCTTTCAGATTCCCGCGAATCGCGTGGTGGAGTTGGGGACCAAGGTGGAAATCTGAGGCATTGCTGAAGCCCCGCGGCTACAAAAACAAGCCGGAGAGCCGGATTTTGTAGCCCTTGGGGATCAAGATTCTCGGACCCCGTGCCGGCGGAGAAGGCCGGTACCGTGAGCGGACGGTCCGGCCTGACGGGCAAGCGCGGCGCGCGGTGAGGAAGGCGAGGGGAAAGGGAGAAAGGGAAAAAGGAGAAGGGGACACAGAGGCCCCCTTGGCTCAGCGCTTGAGCTTGGCGAATGCCGCCGCCATCGCGCCGGACGGTTCGGCTTCCCGGCGCCCGCCGCCGAAGCTCTTGTTCTGGCCCTGGCGCGGCGCATTGCCGCGGTCGCCCAGGCCCGCGCGGGCCTGGGCCTGGCCGGGTTCGTCGTCCAGGCGCATGCTCAGGCCGATGCGGTTGCGCTTGACGTCCACTTCCATCACCTTGACCTTGACGATCTGGCCGGCCTTGACCACCTCGTGCGCGTCCTTGACGAACTTGGAGGAGAGCGCCGAGATGTGGACCAGGCCGTCCTGGTGCACGCCGATATCGACGAAGGCGCCGAACGCTGCCACGTTGGTGACCACGCCTTCGAGCACCATGCCCGGCTGCAGGTCCTTGATGTCTTCCACGCCGTCCTGGAAGGTGGCGGTCTTGAACTCGGGGCGCGGGTCGCGGCCGGGCTTTTCCAGCTCGGCGAGGATGTCGCGCACGGTCGGCAGGCCGAAGGTCTCGTCGGTGAACGCGGCCGGCGACAGCCCGCGCAGCGCTTCGCGGTTGCCCATCACCTCGGGCAGGCCCTTCTTGATGTGGTCGAGGATGCGGGTGACCACGGGGTAGGCTTCCGGGTGGACCGAGGAGCGGTCCAGCGGGTTGTCGCCGTCGTTGACGCGCAGGAAGCCGGCGGCCTGCTCGAAGGTCTTGTCGCCCAGGCGCGGCACCTTCTTCAGCGCGGCGCGGTTGGGAAAGGCGCCGTTGGCGTCGCGGTATTCGACGATATTGCGCGCCAGCACCGAGTTCAGGCCCGACACGCGCGCCAGCAGCGGCGCCGAGGCGGTGTTCACGTCCACGCCCACGGCGTTCACGCAGTCCTCCACCACGGCATCGAGCGCGCGCGCCAGCTCGCGCTGGTTGACGTCATGCTGGTACTGGCCCACGCCGATGGACTTGGGGTCGATCTTGACCAGTTCCGCGAGCGGGTCCTGCAGGCGGCGCGCGATCGAGACCGCGCCGCGGATCGATACGTCGAGGTCGGGGAATTCCTTGGCCGCCAGCTCGGACGCGGAGTAGACGGAGGCGCCGGCCTCGCTGACCACGATCTTGGTCAGCTTGGCTTCGGGCAACTGTTTCATCAGGTCCTGCACCAGCTTGTCGGTCTCGCGGCTGGCGGTGCCGTTGCCGATCGAGACCAGCATCACGTTATGCTGCTTGGCCATGCGGGCCAGCGTGGCCAGCGAGCCGTTCCAGTCGCGGCGCGGCTCGTGCGGGTAGATGGTGGCGGTGTCGAGCAGCTTGCCGGTGGTGTCGACCACGGCGACCTTGCAGCCGGTGCGGATGCCCGGGTCGATGCCCATCACGGACTTCGGGCCGGCCGGCGCGGCCAGCAGCAGTTCATGCAGGTTGCGGCCGAACACCTTGATGGCTTCGCTCTCGGCGGTCTCGCGCAACTGCGTCAGCAGCTCGGTCTCCAGGTGCGGCTGCACCTTGACGCGCCAGCACCAGCGGCACACGTCGCCGAGCCACTTGTCGGCCGCGCGGTTCTGGTTCTGGATGCCGAAATGGCGCGCGATCATGCCTTCGCACGGATGCGGCACCAGTGCGTCCTGTTCTTCGCCGAGGCCCAGCTTGACCATCAGCACGCCGGCGTTGCGCCCGCGGAACAGGGCCAGCGCGCGGTGCGAAGGCACGGTGCGGATGGTTTCGCTGTACTGGTAGTAGTCGCGGAATTTCTCTTCTTCCGCGCCTTCCTTGCCCTCCATCACCGACGAGCTCACCAGGCCGTTGTTCCACAGGTGCTCGCGCAGCTTGCCGAGCAGCTCGGCGGTCTCGCCGAATTGTTCGGAGAGGATGTCGCGCGCGCCGTCCAGCGCCGCCTTGACGTCGGGCACGCCGCCGTCGGCGGTGGGATTGCCGTTGACGTACCTGGCGGCCTCGGCTTGCGGATCGAGCGTGGGGTCGGCCAGCAGCGCCTGGGCCAGCGGCTCGAGGCCGCATTCGCGCGCGATCTGGGCGCGCGTGCGGCGCTTGGGCTTGTAGGGCAGGTAGAGGTCTTCCAGCGTCTGCTTGGTCTCGGCGCCTTCGATGGCGGCGCGCAGCTCTGGCGTGAGCTTGCCCTGTTCCTCGATGGAGGCCAGGATGGCGGCGCGGCGCTCTTCCATCTCGCGCAGGTAGAGCAGGCGCTCTTCCAGCGTGCGCAGGTGCGTGTCGTCCAGGTTGCCGGTCACTTCCTTGCGGTAGCGGGCAATAAAGGGCACGGTCGCGCCTTCGTCGAGCAGTTCTACGGCCGCCGCCACCTGGCGGGGTTGGACGGACAGTTCGGCCGCGATGAGCGACACGATCTTTTGCGTGACGGAAGCTGGCAGATTGGACATCAGGAAAACAGTCGGTCGAAAGCGGGGCATTTTGCCACAAGCGCGCAGCGCCGCGACGCGGCGCGCAGGCGCGCATGCCGCACGGCGCCGGCAGCGCGGCAAGAGGCAGGCCGGATGATAGAATCCGGGCATGATCGTCAAGCCACATCCGGCCGCCCATCCGGCCGCGTTCCCAGCCCGCCGCGCCATCCGCGCGGCGGCCCGCGTGCCCCGCCTGCCGCGCGCGCGGCGCTTCCTGCTGGCCGCCCTGGCGGCGGCGTGGCTGCTGCCTGTGCCCGGCATGGCGCAGACGCCCGCGCCGGCGCCCGAGACTGCCGCGCCGCCGGCGCCGCCCCGGGACTTTGCCGCCGAGCGCAAGGCCATCAACGATTCGCGCGAGTGGACCAACTACCGCTACGGGCAGTCGGCGCATGACTGCTACAGCAAGTTCTTCGTCAACCATTGCCTCGACAAGGCCAAGGACGAGCAGCGCGCCGAGCTGCAAGTGCTGCGCAAGCGCGAACTCGAGGTCGGCGACGCCGAGCGCGCTTTCAAGGCGGTCGAGCGCGACCGCGAGCAGGCCATCCGCAATGCCGAATACGAGGCCGACCAGCCCAAGCGCGAGGCCAACGAGCAGGCCAGCCGCGAAAGCTTCGAGCGCAAGCAGCAGGAGCAGCAGCTGCGCGACGCGGAGCATGCGGCGGGCGCGCCGCAGCGCGCGGCCAATGCGCAGGCTTACGACAAGAAGCAGGCGGATTTCGACGCCCGCGTCAGGCAGGCGCAGGACCAGGCCGCGCAGAAGGCCCAGCAGCGCCAAGAAAACGTGAAGGCCTTCGACGCCAAGCAGCGCGACGCCGAGCAGCGGCAGAAGGATCTCGACGAGCGCCGCGCCAAGGCCAAGGAGCAGCAGCAAGGGCAAGGGTCCGCGCCGCGGCCCTTCGGTTTCTGAGCGGTGCGCGCCGTGCCCACGGCCGGAGGCAATACCGGCGACAATGGCGATAGCCCACAATTGGCGACAACAGCCGGCGCCCGCGCCATGCCGGCGGCGCCGGCGCAGCGCCGGCCTTGAGCAGGGGAGCCCATGGACCGCAACCTGAATACCCTAGCGCGGCAGATCATGGAGTTGCAGATCGAGCACCGCGACCTGGACTACCTGATCGACCGCATGGCGTCTGACGCCACGCACGACGAACTGCAGATGCGGCGCCTGAAAAAGCGCCGCCTCAAGCTCAAGGATGCGATCACGCTGCTCCAGCTTCAGCTCGAGCCGGACGTGCCCGCCTGAGCGCTTGCCGATAGACGTTCTCGTCCCTCTCATCCCCGGGCCGGCGCCGAGCCGGCTCGCCAGAAAGCCTCGCCTTGCCTGCTTCCGAAGATCTCCCTGATACGCCCGCGGCGCCCGCGCTGCCCGCAGCGCCCGGCCTCGACGAGGGCGGCACCGGTGTCGCCGGCCATGCCGGCGCCACCGGCAACGCGGCCGCCCACGCGGCCCAGCTTGCCACCATCTTTGCCAGGACCGGCACGCTGGCGCAGGCCATCGACGGCTACCGCCCGCGCGACGCGCAGGAGCGCATGGCCGCGGCCGTGGCGGGCGCCATCGAGGCCAGCGACACGGTCATCGTCGAGGCCGGCACCGGCACCGGCAAGACCTTCGCCTACCTGGTGCCCGCGATGCTGTGGGGCGGCAAGGTGATCCTCTCCACCGGCACCAAGAACCTGCAGGACCAGCTGTTCCTGCGCGACATCCCGACCGTGCGGCGCGCGCTCAACGTGCCGGTGTCGGTCTCGCTGCTCAAGGGACGGGCCAACTACCTGTGCCACTACCACCTGGAACGGGCCGAGGCCCAGGGCCGGCTGGCGTCGCGCCAGGACGCGGCCTGGCTGCGCGAGATCGCCAGCTTCGCCAAGGTCACGGCGTCGGGCGACAAGGCGGAGCTGGCCTCGGTGCCCGAGAATGCGCCGGTCTGGCAACTGGTCACCTCGACGCGCGACAACTGCCTCGGCACCGAGTGCCCGCACTACAAGGAGTGCTTCGTCATGCGCGCCCGCAAGGAGGCGCAGCAGGCCGACATCGTGGTGGTCAACCATCACCTGTTCTTCGCCGACGTGGTGCTGCGCGATACCGGCATGGCCGAGCTGCTGCCGGCCGCCAACACCGTGATCTTCGACGAAGCCCACCAGTTGCCGGAGACCGCCACGCTGTTTTTCGGCGAAAGCCTGTCCACCAGCCAGCTGCTGGAAATCGCGCGCGATACCGTGGCCGAGGGCCTCTCGCATGCGCGCGACGCGGCGGACTGGGTGCGCATCGCCGCGCCGCTGGAGCGCGCCGCGCGCGACCTGCGGCTGGCCTTCAGCAAGGACAACGTGCGCCTGGCGGTCAGCCAGGTCGAGGCCGATCCGCGCATCAGCAAGCCGTTCTTCGAGACGCTGGACGCGCTGGAAAGCGCGCTGGCGGATTTCGTGGCCCTGCTCGAGAGCCAGGCCGAGCGCGCCGAATCGCTGGAGCAGTGCCACCGCCGCGCGGTGGAGCTGGAGCAGCGCCTGGCCGCGTGGCGCAGCGAAGCCCAGGCCGCGCCGAAGCCGGCGCCGGCCGGCGGCGAGGGCGCCGATGCCGCCACGCCGGAAGCCGCCTTCGGGCCGGACACGGTGCGCTGGGTGGAGGTGTTCTCCCATACCGTGCAACTGCATCGCACGCCCTTGTCGATCGCACCGATCTTCACGCGCCAGCGCGAAGGGCATCCGCGCGCCTGGGTCTTCACCTCCGCCACGCTGTCGGTGAAGGGCAATTTCAGCCACTATGCCGCGCAGCTCGGGCTCGACAAGGAAAAGTCGCTCACGCTGCCCAGCCCGTTCGATTACGCCGAGCAGGGCCTGCTCTATGTGCCGCGCGACCTGCCGGCGCCGCAGTCGCCGCAGTTTACCGATGCCGTGGTGCAGGCCGCGCTGCCGCTGATCGAGGCGGCCGGCGGGCGGGCCTTCCTGCTCTGCACCACGCTGCGCGCGGTGCAGCGCGCCTCCGACCTGCTCTACGACGCATTCGCCGAGCGCGGCCTGGAGCTGCCGCTGCTGGTGCAGGGCCAGGCCAGCCGCACCGAGCTGCTGGACCGCTTCCGCGAGCTTGGCAACGCGGTGCTGGTCGGCAGCCAGAGTTTCTGGGAGGGCGTGGACGTGCGCGGCGAGGCGCTGTCGCTGGTCATCATCGACAAGCTGCCGTTCGCCCCGCCCGACGACCCGGTGCTGGCCGCGCGCATGGAGGTGCTGCAGAAGAAGGGGATGAGCCCGTTCGCCGCGCACCAGCTGCCGCACGCGGTGATCACGCTGAAGCAGGGCGCCGGGCGCCTGATCCGCTCGGAGACCGACCGCGGCGTGCTGGTGATCTGCGATACCCGGCTGGTGGAGAAGCCCTACGGCCGCCAGATCTGGCAGAGCCTGCCGCCGTTCAAGCGCACGCGCGAGGCGGACACGGTGATCCATTTCCTGGAGACGCTGCGCGACGGGAGCGGGCCGGCGGGAGAGACGGAAGAGGCGGATCAGGCGGATCAGGGGGATCAAACGAACGGCGGCGCCGGCAGCGCGTCCGGCGGCGAACCGCCCGCCGCGTAGGCGCGCGGGCAACCGGCGCGCAGGCAAAGAAAAAGCCCGATCGGAATCGGGCTTTTTCATGCGCGCTGGGGGTCGCTCAGAACACTTCCCACCAGGACTTGTCCTTGCGGCGCTCGCCGTACTTGATGTAATCGCTGTCCGGGAAGTTCTTTTCCATCACGCGCGCGGTGTCGTCGCGCAGATCCTTCATGCCCAGCGAATCGTAGGACCGGATCATGATGTACAGCGCTTCCTCGTTGGCGGGCGCGCCGTCGTAGTCCTTGAGCGCCTGCTGGGCCCGGTTGGCGGCGGCCAGGTAGGCGCCCCGGCGGTAATAGTAGCGCGCCGCGTGGACTTCGTGCTGGGCCAGCGAGTTCACGATGTACTGCATGCGCGCGCTCGCGTCCGCGGCGTACTTGCTTTCCGGGAAGCGCGTGATCAGCGTGTTGAATGCGTCATACGCGGCGCGCGCGGCCTTCGGGTCGCGCTCGCTCAGGTCCTGGCCGGAGAAGCGGCCGAGCCATCCGAGGTTGTCGTTGAAGTTGATCAGGCCCTTGAGATAGTAGGCATAATCGATGTTCGGGTGATTCGGGTGCAACTGGATGAAGCGGTCGACCGAGGCAAGCGCCGCGGCGGTCTCGCCATCCTTGTAGTTCGCGTAGGCGGTGTCGATCTGCGCCTGCTGCGCGAAACGGCCGAACGGATAGCGGCTTTCGAGCTTTTCGTACAGCTTCACTGCGCGGGTAAAGTCACCTGAATCGAGAGCTTCCTTGGCTTCCGAATATAATTTGTTGGCCGACCAGCCGGCAGTCTCGTCTGGTTGATCCGACAGCAGGCCGCATGCCGACAGCATGACGCAGCCGCCTGCGAGCAGAATCGCTCCAATTCTTGCGCGCCAACTGGCGCGCTTCATGCTCATCAATTGCATGGGCAACGTATCCCGGATGAAAAATAGCGTCAAGCATTATAGCCCAAGCCCCTTGCCGGAAACCGCCGCCAAGGGCACCACGCCGCAAGCGGCGGATCTGGCCGACGCCTTGAACGAGGTGGAGGATCTGGAAGACCTCGTCGACGTGGCCGCGCTGGGCGGCCTGCCGCTCGGCGCGCCGCTCACGCCGATCGAGACGGAGATGCAGCCGGTCTCGTTCGATGTCGATAGCGCTTCACATGGCGAGCGCCTCGACAAACTGCTTGCCCGCCACCTCGGCGGCTTCTCGCGCAGCCGCCTGCAGCAATGGATCGAAGACGGCGCGGTGCTGGTCAACGGCGCCCCGCGCCGTTCGCGCGACGCCGTGCAGATGGGCGAGCGCATCGAGGTGAGGCCGCAGGCCGCGCCGGAGTCGCGCGCCTTCGTGGCCGAGGACGTCGAGCTGGACGTGGTGTACGAAGACGCCACGCTGCTGGTCATCAACAAGCCCGCCGGCCTGGTCGTCCATCCGGCGGCGGGCAACTGGGGCGGCACCGTGCTCAACGGCCTGCTGCGCCGTTATCCCGAATCGGTGGGGCTGCCGCGCGCCGGCATCGTCCACCGGCTCGACAAGGAAACCACCGGCCTGATGGTGGTGGCCCGCACGCTGACCGCGCAGACCGACCTGGTGCGCCAGTTGCAGGCGCGTACCGTCAAGCGGCGCTACCTGGCGCTGGTGTGGGGCACCACGCCAGATTCCGGCACCATCGACGCGCCGATCGGCCGCGACCCGCGCGAGCGCACCCGCATGGGCGTGGTGCTGACCAACAGCGGCAAGGCGTCGCGCACGCATTTCCGCACGCTGGGCACGGTGCCGCTCGGCCGCGGCTATGTCTCCATGGTGATGTGCCAGCTGGAAACCGGCCGCACGCACCAGATCCGCGTGCATTTCGAATCGATCGGCCATCCGCTGCTGGGCGACCCGGTCTACCACCGCGCCGCCACCCGGCGCGGCCAGCGCCCGGCGATCAAGGCGCCGCTGCCGGTGCCGCTGGGCCGCCAGGCATTGCATGCCTTCCGGCTCGGGCTGGTGCATCCCGTCACCGGCAAGGACATGGCCTGGGAGGCGCCGCCGCCCGACGACCTGCAGGCCCTGATCGACATGTTCGCCTTCGAGGGCACCGGCGACGATGACGACGATGACGGCTGGGTCGAAGGCGAAGACGGCGTGTGGGTGTATGGCGATGACGACTGAACCGGGCTGGCTGGTGCCGGACTGGCCGGCGCCGGCGCGTGTGCGCGCGCTGTCCACCACGCGCCGGGGCGGCGTCAGCGGCGGACCTTACGGCCTGGCCGGCGGCAGTCCGGGCGGGCTCAACCTGGGCACGCATGTGGGCGACGATCCCGCGGCGGTGGCCGCCAACCGCGCGCGCCTGGCCGCGCGGCTGCCCGCGGCGCCCGCCTGGCTGGAGCAGGTGCACGGCTGCGCGGTCGCGACCGCGGACCAGCCTGACGCCGGCGGCGCGGTGCCGCGCGCCGACGCCAGCATCGCCACGGCACCGGGGCGCGTCTGCGCGGTGATGACCGCCGATTGCCTGCCGGTGCTGCTGTGCGACCGCGCCGGTACCGTGGTGGGCGCCGCGCACGCGGGCTGGCGGGGGCTCTGCTCGGGCGTGATCGAAGCCGCGCTGGCGCGCATGGGCGCGCAGGCGGGGCCGCAGGCGCAATGGCTGGCGTGGCTGGGGCCGGCCATCGGGCCGCAGGCGTTCGAGGTGGGGGCGGAGGTGCGGCAGGCTTTCCTGGACGCGGCGCGGCCGGAGGAAATCGCGCTGGTCGGCGCGGCGTTCCGCCCCGGGGCGGCAGGCAAGTACTTCGCCGATCTCTATGCGCTGGCGCGGACCCGGCTGGCCCGGGCTGGCTGCACCGATGTCTACGGTGGCGACACCTGTACCGTCACCGACGCGCAGCGCTTCTATTCCTACCGCCGCGACGGCGTCACTGGCCGCATGGCCAGCCTGGCCTGGCTGGCAGGCTGAGCACTGGCTGGTTCACTCGGCTGGTTTACTCGCGCGGCGCCGGAGCCGGCTCCGCGCCCGTGCCGCTCTGCGCGGATGGTGCGGATGGTGCGGACGTCGCGGATGTCGCGGATGGCGTCTGGCCGTCCGTTGCCTGCCGCTCCGCCATCGCTTCCTCGGCCTTGCGGCGCCGGCGGCGGCCAGGCGTGCCCATGATGTACATCAGGATGGCCACCGGCCCCAGGCCATAGAAGGCGAAAGTGGCCACGCCCGCCACCACGGTATGCTCGGTGATCGCCATCATCAGGGTCACGTAGAGCCAGCCGGCTGCAACGATGTACATCAGAACGTCATCCTCCTCGGGCAAGCTCGCCCCTTGGTCCGGCGCGGCCCCCGAAAGACGCCGGTCCGGAAGCGCGCAGGCTCGCGCCAGGCGCCCGCCGGGCGCATTTTGCGGGCGCCGCCCGCCCGCGCAGTTTTCCGCATTGACAGGCACAACATTGCAAGGCAACAATGGCCTCGAATGTCTTGCGAGGCCGGCCTGCTCGCGGCATTCGCAGGCTTCGCCGCGACCAACCGGTGCGCGGCGCGGCATGTCCGGCAAGCATACCGCATGACATCACCAGCCGAGGGTGTCAGCGCGGGCCGGTTCCGAGACTGGCGGCGGCGTAGCGCGCAATGGCGGCACACCGTCCGGCAGCCTTCATATAAGTGACGGCAGAGAGACGAAACATCATGGCAACCGGCAAAGGTGCGGCAGCTTCCCCCAAGGAAGACAAGTCCCAACCGTTTTCATTTGCACCGGGGCCATTCGATCCAGCAGCATGGCTGGCATGGTCCCGTCAGGCACAAGCCAACGGCAGCGTTAACGGCAACGGCGCGGTAATGCCCCTGGGCATGCCCGGCATTCCCGGCCTCGATGCGCTGGCCGGGTCCGGCGTGGCAGGCGTGACAATCCCGCCCGACCAGCTCGCCGACATCCAGCAGCGCTACATGAAGGACTTCACCGAGCTGTGGCGCAGCATGGCCGAAGGCGGCGCCAACCCCGCCACGGTCCTGAGCGACCGCCGCTTTTCCGGCGAGGCCTGGCGCAGCAGCGCGGCCTTCCACTACGCGGCCGCGTTCTACCTCATCAACGCGCGCGCCATGAACGAGCTGGCGGGCGCCGTCGAGGCCGACGCCAAGACGCGCCAGCGCATCCGCTTCGCGATCTCGCAGTGGGTCGACGCCATGTCGCCGGCCAACTTCCTGGCCACCAACCCGGAAGCGCAGAAGCGCCTGATCGAATCGGGCGGCGAATCGCTGCGCGCGGGCGTGCGCAACATGCTGGACGACCTGGGCCGCGGCAAGATCTCCCAGACCGACGAATCCGCCTTCGAGGTGGGCCGCAACGTGGCCGTCACCGAGGGCGCGGTAGTCTACGAGAACACCTACTTCCAGTTGCTGCAGTACAAGGCCACCACCAGCAAGGTGTTCGCCCGGCCGCTGCTGCTGGTGCCCCCCTGCATCAACAAGTACTACATCCTCGACCTGCAGCCCGAAAGCTCTCTGGTCAACTACATGGTGGGGCAGGGCCACACCGTCTACGTGGTGTCGTGGCGCAACCCGGACGCCTCGATGGCCGAGCTGGGCTGGGACGACTACATCGAGCACGCGGCGATCCGCGCGATCGAGGTCGTGCGCGAGATCAGCGGCCAGGACCAGATCAACCTGCTCGGCTTCTGCGTCGGCGGCACCATCGCCGCCACCGCGCTGGCCGTGCTGGCCCATCGCGGCGAGCGTCCGGTGGCCAGCCTCACGCTGCTGACCACGCTGCTGGATTTCGCCGATACCGGCGTGCTCGACGTGTTCGTCGACGAGGCCCACGTGCAGCTGCGCGAGGCCACCCTCGGCGGCGCGGCCGGCACGCCCTGCGCGCTGCTGCGCGGCGTGGAGCTGGCCAATACCTTCTCCTTCCTGCGCCCCAACGACCTGGTGTGGAACTACGTCGTCGACAACTACCTGAAGGGCAACACGCCGGTGCCGTTCGACCTGCTGTTCTGGAACGGCGACGCCACCAACCTGCCGGGCCCCTGGTACTGCTGGTACCTGCGCCACACCTACCTGCAGAACGAACTGAAGGTGCCGGGCAAGCTGACCGTGTGCAATGCGCCGGTGGACTTGCGCAGCATCGACGTGCCGACCTATGTCTACGGCTCGCGCGAGGACCACATCGTGCCGTGGACGTCGGCCTATGCCTCGACCGCGCTGCTCGAGAACAAGGTGCGCTTCGTGCTCGGCGCGTCCGGCCACATCGCCGGCGTGATCAACCCGCCGGCCAAGAACAAGCGCAGCCACTGGACCAACGACAAGATCGCGGACACGGCGCAGGCATGGCTGGACGGCGCCACCGAGCATGCCGGCAGCTGGTGGCCGGACTGGGCGGCGTGGCTGGCCCGGCATGCCGGCGCGCGCAAGGCCGCCCCGGCGGACTACGGCAACAAGGACTACCGTGCCATCGAGCCGGCCCCCGGACGCTACGTCAAGGCCAAGGCATGAGATTCGTCCGGACCGGCTGCCTTGCGGCGGCCGGCTGATTCACTTCCTACACGCAATCATCTCGAGAGGATCTCCCAATGACTGACATTGTCATCGTATCCGCTGCCCGTACCGCGGTTGGCAAGTTCGGCGGCTCGCTCGCCAAGATCCCCGCGCCGGAACTGGGCGCCATCGTCATCAAGGCCGCGCTCGAGCGCGCCGGCGTCAAGCCCGAGCAGGTCAGCGAAGTGATCATGGGCCAGGTGCTGGCCGCCGGCTCCGGCCAGAATCCGGCGCGCCAGGCCTCGCTCAAGGCCGGCCTGCCGGTGATGGTGCCGGCCATGACCATCAACAAGGTGTGCGGCTCCGGCCTGAAGGCCGTGATGCTGGCCGCCAACGCCATCGCCGCCGGCGATGCCGAGATCGTGGTGGCGGGCGGCCAGGAAAACATGAGCGCCGCCCCGCACGTGCTGCCGGGCTCGCGCGACGGCTTCCGCATGGGCGACGCGAAGCTGGTCGACAGCATGATCGTGGACGGCCTGTGGGACGTCTACAACCAGTACCACATGGGCGTCACCGCAGAGAACGTCGCCAAGGAATACGGCATCACGCGCGAAGCCCAGGACGAGTTCGCGGTCGGTTCGCAGAACAAGGCCGAGGCTGCCCAGAAGGCCGGCCGCTTCGACGAGGAAATCGTCCCGGTGCCGATTCCCCAGCGCAAGGGCGACCCGGTGCAGTTCGCCACCGACGAATTCGTGCGCCACGGCGTCACGCTGGATGGCCTGTCCGGCCTCAAGCCGGCCTTCGACAAGGCCGGCACGGTGACCGCGGCCAACGCCTCGGGCCTGAACGACGGCGCCGCCGCCGTGGTGGTGATGTCCGCCGCCAAGGCCAAGGAACTCGGCCTGACGCCGCTGGCCACCATCCGTGCCTACGGTACCGCGGGCGTCGATCCCAAGGTGATGGGCATGGGCCCCGTCCCGGCCTCCAAGCGCTGCCTGTCGCGCGCCGGCTGGAGCGTGGAGGAACTGGACCTGATGGAAATCAACGAAGCCTTCGCCGCGCAGGCCCTGGCCGTGCACAAGCAGATGGGCTGGGATACCTCCAAGGTGAACGTCAACGGCGGCGCCATCGCCATCGGCCACCCGATCGGCGCATCGGGCTGCCGCGTGCTGGTCACGCTGCTGCACGAAATGAAGCGCCGCGACGCCAAGAAGGGCCTGGCCTCGCTGTGCATCGGCGGCGGCATGGGCGTGGCGCTGGCAGTCGAACGCCAGTAAAGGAAAGCAACGGCCTGGCGCGGCATGTCCCGCCAGGCCGATCAGAGGGGTGTGCCGGTGGCGAGAAGGCTTTTCCCGCCGCCGGCCTAAATAACAATTAGCCATCAAGGAGTAGATATGACTCAGCGCATCGCATACGTAACGGGTGGCATGGGCGGCATCGGAACGGCCATCTGCCAGCGCCTGGCCAAGGAAGGCTTCAAGGTCGTGGCCGGCTGCGGCCCCAATTCGCCGCGCCGCGAGAAGTGGCTCGAGCAGCAGAAGGCCCTGGGCTTCGACTTCATCGCCTCCGAGGGCAACGTCGCCGACTGGGATTCGACCAAGGCCGCGTTCGACAAGGTCAAGGCCGAGGTCGGCGAGATCGACGTCCTGATCAACAACGCCGGCATCACGCGCGACGTGGTGTTCCGCAAGATGACGCGCGCCGACTGGGACGCCGTGATCGACACCAACCTGACCTCGCTGTTCAACGTGACCAAGCAGGTCATCGACGGCATGGCCGACCGCGGCTTCGGCCGCATCGTCAACATCTCGTCGGTCAACGGCCAGAAGGGCCAGTTCGGCCAGACCAACTACTCCACCGCCAAGGCCGGCCTGCACGGTTTCACCATGGCGCTGGCGCAGGAAGTGGCGACCAAGGGCGTGACCGTCAACACCGTGTCGCCCGGCTACATCGCCACCGACATGGTCAAGTCGATCCGCCAGGACGTGCTGGACAAGATCGTCGGCACGATTCCGGTCAAGCGCCTCGGTGGCCCCGAGGAAATCGCCTCGATCTGCGCGTGGCTTGCGTCCGAGGAATCGGGCTTCGCCACCGGCGCGGATTTCTCGCTCAACGGCGGCCTGCACATGGGCTGATCGCCGCCAGGGCGGCTTTCCCGGCGCCAGGGCCCTCTGCGGAGGGCCTTTTCTTTTTTCCGGCGCCGATTATTGCGTTGCACCGCCCGCACCGCATCAATGCTGCAGCCCGACCCGGGTTCTTCGCGAGAAATTCCCGCAATCCATTGTCCCGTGCGGGTTTTCCTTAAACCCTCCGGCTTTCATTAGTGCCTTGTTGGGCATAGAATCAGGGCAGCGGCTCGCCCGCACCAAAATAGATCATGCGTTGCAGGTCAACACGTTGTATCCCCCGCTGGCGGTCCCCCGATTGCGCACCGCACAGCATGCGGTGCAGCAACATGCAACAGCGACGATAAAAGGATAGAGCACCGATGGCTACCACCAAGAAAGGCGCAGAGCGACTGATCAAGAAGTATCCAAATCGCCGGCTCTACGATACGCAGACCAGCACCTACATCACGCTGGCCGACGTCAAGCAGCTCGTGATGGACACCGAAGATTTCAAGGTGATCGACGCCAAGTCCGGTGACGAACTCACGCGCAGCATCCTGCTGCAGATCATCCTCGAAGAAGAGACCGGCGGCGTGCCGATGTTCTCCAGCGCGATGCTCTCGCAGATCATCCGCTTCTACGGCCACGCGATGCAGGGCATGATGGGCACCTACCTGGAGAAGAACATCCAGGCCTTCATCGAGATCCAGAGCAAGCTGGCCGAGAACTCCAAGGGCCTGTACTCGGGCGAGCCGTTCAGCCCCGACATGTGGTCCCAGTTCATGAACATGCAGGGGCCGATGATGCAGGGCATGATGAGCAACTACATCGAGCAGAGCAAGAACCTGTTCGTGCAGATGCAGGAGCAGATGCAGAGCCAGGCCAAGAACATGTTCGGCACCTTCCCGTTCAACCAGCCCGAGAAGAAGTAAGGCGGGCGTTCACCGGCTTTCGCCGGCTCCCTTCGCGGGCTCCCTTTCGCCCGCTCCCGCGTGCGGGAACGCGGCGTGCCGGCCGGTGCCGCATCGTGTTGCCCGATGCCGCTGCCCCTTGCCCCGGGGCTCCCAGGGACAATCGGGTAGAATCACGCCCGTTCGGCCGGCGCGCGGATTCAGCGCAGCGGCTATCCCTTTCAAGTGTGGCGATTCATCTTGCGGACTCGCCTGCAAAGCGCGAATCGCAATGCCCCCCGAAATCCCAGACACCAGCCAGGACAAGCGCTGCACCGCGGCGCCGGCTTTCGCATGAGCCGGCTGTTCCTCGCTCCCATGGAGGGGCTGGCGGACTACGTGCTGCGCGACGTGCTGACCGGCACGGGCGGATACGACGGCTGCGTGTCCGAGTTCGTCCGCGTGACGGGCTCCCTGCTTCCCGATCGCGTCTACGAGAGGGACACGCCCGAAATCCTCCACGGCGGCCATACGCCCAGCGGCACGCCGATGGTGATCCAGCTGCTCGGCAGCGACCCCGGCTGGCTGGCCCTGAATGCCGCCCAGGCGGCCAGCCTGTCGCCACACGGCATCGACCTCAATTTCGGCTGTCCCGCCAAAGTCGTCAACCGGCACGGCGGCGGCGCCATGCTGCTGGCGGATCCCGAACTGCTGAACCGGATCGTCTCGTCGGTGCGCGCCGCGGTGCCAGCCGGCATCGCCGTGACGGCGAAGATGCGGCTCGGCGTGTCCGATACCGCGCTGGCCATCGACTGCGCAACCGCGCTGGCCGAAGGCGGCGCGGCCTCCATCGTCGTGCACGCGCGCACGCGCGACCATGGCTACCGGCCCCCGGCCCACTGGGAATGGATCGCGCGCATCGACGCCGCGGTGGATGTGCCGGTCATCGCCAACGGAGAAGTCTGGACCGTCGACGACTGGGAGCGATGCCGGGCCGTGAGCGGCTGCGCCGACGTGATGATCGGGCGCGGCGCCGTCTCCGATCCCTTCCTCGCCCTGCGCATACGCGGCCGGATGGACCGGTCGGCCTCCGGCGAGGAATGGCCCCTCGTGCTGCGCCATATCGCCGACTACCTCAGGAAATTGCAGAACCGCATCGCTTCCTGCCACGAGCACGGCCGCGTCAAGCTGTGGCTCAGCTATCTGAAGCGGACCTGGCCCCAGGCCGCCGAACTGCACGACGCGATCCGGCGCATGCAGGATTCGCGAGAGATTCGCGGGGTGATCGAGGGTGCGTCGGAAGGCTTGCCGCGGGCCTTGCCGTCCCCGGTGTGACGCCACCGCGCGCAACGGGTGCCTTCGTGTGCGGCGCCAGCCGCCGGCAAACGCCAGCGAACGGTTAAAATGCGCGATTGGCTTCGTACGGCCCCGCGGCCATGTCCCGCCCGGCCCGCCCCACATTTGGAAGTAACCGTGAAAAACCCTGCAGAATCAACGACAAACAAAGACCGTATTCCAAATGTGGGATTCGTCAGCCTGGGCTGCCCGAAAGCCCTGGTCGACTCCGAGCAGATCATCACCCAGCTGCGCGCCGAGGGCTATGCCATCAGCGGGACCTATGACGGCGCGGACCTGGTGGTGGTCAATACCTGCGGCTTCATCGACGAAGCGGTGCAGGAAAGCCTCGACGCGATCGGCGAGGCGCTGACCGAGAACGGCAAGGTGATCGTGACCGGTTGCCTGGGCGCGAAGAAGAATGCGAACGGCGAGGACATCATTACCTCGGTGCATCCCAAGGTGCTGGCCGTGACCGGTCCGCATGCGCTGGGCGAGGTGATGCAGGCGGTGCACACGCACCTGCCCAAGCCGCACGACCCGTTTACCGACCTGGTGCCGCCGGCCGGCATCAAGCTCACGCCGAAGCACTACGCTTACCTGAAGATTTCCGAGGGCTGCAATCATCGCTGCTCGTTCTGCATCATCCCGTCGATGCGCGGCGACCTGGTGTCGCGCCCGGTGGCGGAGGTCATGCTGGAGGCGGAGAACCTGTTCAAGTCGGGCGTGAAGGAACTGCTGGTGATTTCGCAGGACACCAGTGCCTACGGCGTGGACGTCAAGTACCGCACCGGCTTCTGGGACGGCCGTCCGCTCAAGACCCGCATGACCGAGCTGGTGGCGGCGCTGGGCGAACTGGCCAGCCGTTACGGCGCCTGGGTGCGCCTGCATTATGTGTACCCGTACCCGCACGTGGACGAGATCATTCCGCTGATGTCGCAGGGCCACGTGTTGCCGTACCTGGACGTGCCGCTGCAGCACGCCCACCCGGACGTGCTCAAGCGCATGAAGCGCCCGGCCAATGCGGAGAAGACCATGGACCGCATCCGCGCGTGGCGCGAGATCTGCCCCGAGCTGACCATCCGCAGCACCTTCATCGCCGGTTTCCCGGGCGAGACCGAGGCAGAGTTCCAGACCTTGCTGGACTTCATCGCCGAGGCCGAACTGGACCGCGTGGGCTGCTTCGCTTATTCGCCTGTGGACGGCGCCACCGCCAACGACCTGCCGGGCGCCTTGCCCGACGAGGTGCGCGAGGAGCGCCGCGCGCGCTTCATGGAGGTGGCGGAGGAAGTCTCGGCGCGCCGCCTGCAGCGCAAGGTGGGCCAGACCCTGCGCGTGCTGGTGGACGAGGTCAACCAGGACGGCGGCATCGGCCGCTCGGCCGCGGATGCGCCGGAAATCGACGGGCTGGTCTATATCGACCCGCCCGCCGGCGGCGCGCAGCGCTACAAGGTGGGCGAGTTCGTCGCGGTGAAGATCACGGGCGCCGACGGCCACGACTTGTGGGGCGAGGCCTGAGGCAAAGGCCTGCCGGGGGCGTTAGGTAAAAGTACGGTCGTTCGCTTTGTCCGGCGCGCCGCTATACTGTGCGCTGCAACATCAGCCCAGGAGACACAAGATGACACGTGAAGTGGTGGTGGTGAGCGGCGTCCGGACCGCGATCGGTACCTTCGGCGGCAGCCTGAAGGATTTTTCCCCGACCCAGATGGGTGCCATGGTCGTGCGCGAGGCCTTGTCCCGCGCGCAGGTCAGTGGCGACGAGGTCGGCCATGTGGTGTTCGGCAACGTCATCCAGACC
The DNA here is from genome assembly GCF_049059565.2 of Cupriavidus sp. 30B13. NCBI lineage: Bacteria > Pseudomonadati > Pseudomonadota > Betaproteobacteria > Burkholderiales > Burkholderiaceae > Cupriavidus > Cupriavidus sp. 30B13. The sequence continues at coordinate 1,935,156 of NZ_CP188223.1, forward strand.
GAGCCGCGCGACATGTACCTGGGCCGCGTGGCGGCGGTGGACGGCGGCGTCAGCATCGATGCCCCGGCGCTGACCGTCAACCGCCTGTGCGGCTCCGGCCTGCAGGCCATCGTGAGCGCCGCGCAGACCATCATGCTGGGCGATGCCGACGTGGCCATCGGCGGCGGCGCGGAAAGCATGAGCCGCGCGCCGTACCTGGCACAGTCGGCCCGCTGGGGCGCGCGCATGGGCGACGCCAAGCTGCTCGACATGATGCTCGGCGCGCTGCACGACCCGTTCCACGGCATCCACATGGGCGTGACCGCCGAGAACGTGGCCAAGGAATACGACATCAGCCGCGGCCAGCAGGACGAGACCGCGCTGGAATCGCACCGCCGCGCCTCGGCGGCCATCCGCGCCGGCCACTTCAAGGAGCAGATCCTGCCGGTCACGCTCAAGTCCCGCAAGGGCGACGTGACCTTCGACACCGACGAGCACGTGCGCCACGATGCCACCATCGACGACATGACCAAGCTCAAGCCGGTCTTCGTCAAGGAAAACGGCACCGTCACCGCGGGCAATGCCTCGGGCCTGAACGACGCCGCCGCGGCCGTGGTGCTGATGGAGCGCGGCGTGGCCGCGCAGCGCGGCCTCAAGCCGCTGGCGCGCCTGGTGTCCTACGCGCATGCCGGCGTGGACCCGAAGACCATGGGCATCGGCCCGGTGCCGGCCACCAGGAAGGCGCTCGAGCGCGCCGGCCTGAGCGTGGCGGACCTCGACGTGATCGAAGCCAACGAAGCCTTCGCCGCTCAGGCCTGCGCCGTCACCAAGGCGCTCGGCCTCGATCCGGCCAAGGTCAACCCGAACGGCTCCGGCATTTCGCTCGGCCATCCGATCGGCGCCACCGGCGCGCTGATCACGGTCAAGGCGCTGTACGAACTGCAGCGCGTGCAGGGCCGCTATGCGCTGGTGACCATGTGCATCGGCGGCGGGCAGGGCATCGCGGCCATCTTCGAGCGTATCTGAGGCAGCCTTGCGTCGCCTGGCGATCTCCATGACGCTCCGGGTCCGGCTGGCGCTGGCGTCGGGCCTGGCCGCGGCCATGCTGGCCGGCGCCGCGCTGGCCGCCGGCGGCGCCGAGCTGTCCACGGCGCCCGCCGGGGCCGGCGGGCAGGGCTTCGGCATCGGCCAGGCGATCCGCGACGGCGAGGCAAGACGCGGCACGGAAATCTCCACGGGCGCGCCCCGGCCGCTTGCGCCGCGTCCCGAATACGCATCGCTGCCGGTCTATGTGGGCACGCTGGGCGACCAGCCGGTGCGCCTGCGCATCGGCCCCAAGCCGGACGAGCGCGACAGCGTGCACGGCGAATACAGCGTGGGCCCGGGCGGCGTGCGCCTGCTGGCCGGCGAGTATGAGAATGGCGGTTTCCTGATGGAAGAATCCAGCGACGGCACCCACGTGACCGGCAACTGGGAAGGCGCCATCGATGCCGCCGGCGCGGTGCGCGGCCACTGGACCGACCCGGCCAACCCGGCCATCGTCCTGCCCTTCATGATCCGGCCGCTGGGCGTGCTGGTGATCCCGCCGTTCGACATGACGCCCGGCAGCGGCATCACCTACGCGCCGCCGCCGCCGAAGTCGTCGATCTCCGGCCGCTAGCGGGCAACTGGCCAGGCGAAGGCGAAGGCACCCCGGGCCAACATGCGCCCGAATGCTGGTAAGCTCGGAGGCTCATCGAGTCATCGCCAGACAAGGAATCATCGTGTCCGACCGCCAGCCGCCCGAGCCGTCCGCTCCCCAGCCAGCTCCCCAGCCCGCCTTCCTGCAAACCGTGGCCGTCCAGCCGGAACTGGATATCGCGCCCGGCTTCGCCTCGTTCTCGCCGCCCACGCACCGCGGCTCTACCGTGGTCTTCCGCAGCCTCGCGGAGCTGCGCGCGCATGGCGACGGCAACACGACCTACTGGCGCTACGGGCTGCATGCCACGCCCACCAGCGAGGCGCTGTGCCAGCATCTGGCGCTGATCGAAGGCGCCCGCCACACGCTGCTGCTGCCGTCCGGCCTGGCGGCGATCTCGCAGGTGTATTTCGCGCTGGTCAAGTCGGGCGACGACGTGCTGGTGCCCGACAACGTCTACGGTCCCAACCGCGAGCACGGCGAATGGCTGGCGCGCGATTTCGGCGTGTCGGTGCGCTACTACGACCCCATGATCGGCGCCGGCATCGCGGGCCTGATCCGCCCGAACACCAGGCTGGTCTGGATGGAGTCGCCGGGCTCGGTGACCATGGAGATTCCCGACACCGCGGCCATCGTGGCCGCGGCGCGCGCGCGCGGCGTGCTCACCGCCATCGACAACACCTGGTCGGCCGGCGTCTATTTCCGCCCGTTCGACCACGGCATCGACATCTCGGTGCAGGCGCTGACCAAGTACCAGTCGGGCGGCAGCGACGTGCTGATGGGCGCGGTGCTGACCCGCGACGACAAGCTCCACGACCGCATCAGGCGCTCCCGCATGCTGATGGGCTGGGGCGTGTCCGCTGACGACTGCTACCTGGTGCTGCGTTCGCTGCCGAGCATGCCGGTGCGGCTGGCCGCGCACGACCGCGCCGCGCGCGAAGTGGCCGAATGGCTCTGCCAGCGCCCGGAGGTGGCCAGGGTCCTGCACCCGGCGCTGCCCGACTGCCCGGGGCACGAGTTCTGGCGGCGCGATTTCACCGGTGCCAGCGGCCTGTTCTCGATCGTGCTGCGCGACCGCTATACGCGCGCGCAGGTCGACGCCTTCGTCGAGGCGCTGCGCCTGTTCGCCATCGGCTGGTCCTGGGGCGGCGCGCACAGCCTGGCGGTGCCGTACCACGTGCAGACCATGCGGCCCGCGGGCAGCTGGCCGCCGGCCGGCTGGGAAGGCAGCGGAGAACTGGTGCGCCTGTACATCGGCCTGGAAGACACGCGCGACCTGATCGCCGACCTGCGCGCGGCGATGGAGGCGACGCTGCGCGCCTGAATCCGTCCCGCATGCGAAAACGGCCCCGCCCAGGCATCGGCGGGGCCGTTTTTCATGGCGCGCGCGCAGGCGCCGGCAGCGGGATCAGAACTGCACGCTGGCGTTGGCCAGGAAGGTGCGCGAAGCGCCCGGCAGCACGAAGCCGTCGTAGGTGGTGGTCCAGAAGCGCTTGTTGGCCACGTTGTTGACGGTGGCGCGCAGCGTCACCGCCTTGCCGGCGATCTTGGTCAGGTAGCGCGCGCCCAGGTCCACGGTGGTGTAGGACGGCACCTTCTGCGTGTTGGCCGAGTTCACGTACATGTCGCCGGTGATCTTGGCGCCGGCCGACAGCGTCAGGCCGCGCAGGAACGGCGTGTCGTACTCGACGCGGGCGGTGGCGATGTAGCGCGGCGTGGCGTACACGCGGTTGCCGTCGATGGCGGGATCGTCCACGCCGTGCGCCTTGGCGTTGAGCCACATCACGCCGCCCAGCAGCCGGACGTCGCGCGCGATGCGCAGCCAGCCGCTGGTGTCCAGGCCGGTGAAGCGCTGCGTGCCGTCCTGCACGAACACGTTCGAGGTGTTGGTGTACTCGTAGCCGCGGTCCACGCGGAACAGCGCCACGTTGGCGCCCCAGTCGCGGCGCTCGGTCTTGAAGCCGATTTCGTACTGCTTGCTCTTGAGCGGGCCGTAGACGGTCGGGTAGTTGGCGTTGGTGATGCCGGCCGAGCCGCCTTGCTCCAGCGCCTGCACGTAGCTGAAGTAGGCGGTGGAGAAGTCGTCGGTCTTGTACATCAGCGCCACCGTCGGCGAGACCGGGCTGGCCTTGTAGCGCGAGGTGGTCTGGGCCGAGGTGTCGTAGTTGCTCTGGGCGAAGTCCGTGTAGCGCAGGCCGGCCAGCACCGAGAAACGCTGCGTGAACTGGATGGTGTCGCTCAGGTAGAGCGACTTCTGCGTGATCTTGTAGTCGCGGTAGGGCATGTAGTCCTTGCCCACGCCGGCCTGCTCGGGCAGCGGCACCGGGTTGTACAGGTTGCTCTCGCCCAGGTAGATGCCGTCGCCGCCGAGGCCGGAATCCAGCTCGCGCACCTGGGTCTGGTAGCCGACGCCGGCCACCACCTCGTGCTTGATGCCGCCGGTATCGAACTTGCCCTGCACCATCGCATCGTAGGCCTGGTAGTAGTAGGCCGTCTTCCAGCGGTACTGCGTGTCGGCGAAATTGCCGGCGGCGTCCTCGACGAACAGGAAGCTGTCCGCGTTCAGGCGGTTCTCGCGCGCGAAGCGGTACTTGAAGCTGGCCTTCCAGGCGTCGTTGATGCGGTAGTCCAGTCCGGTGCCCACGGTGGTGGTGTCGGTCTCGTGCGAGGAGTAGGGCTGGACGATGTCGCGCGCGACCTTGCTGGCGCTGGGCACGTCCACGCCGGGCGCGAAGGACATGCCGAAGAGCGTGCCGCTGGTCTTGCGCTTCCAGTACATGACGTCGGCCGACCAGGTCAGGTCCGGCGTGATGCGGAAGTCGGTGGCCAGCGAGAAGACCTGGCGGCGCACGTGCACGTTCGGGTCCACCGAGTTGCCTTCCTCGTTGACGGCATTGATGCGGTAGCCGAAGCGGTCGTCGACGCCGAAGCGGCCGCCGAGGTCGAGCTTCTCGCTCCAGATGTTGTTGGCCTGGTAGCCGAAGGTGAACTGGCGATAGGGCGTGTCGGTGGGGCGCTTGACCACGTAGTTGATGATGCCGCCGGGCGAGCCGAAGCCGTACATGAAGCCGGACAGGCCCTTGAGCAGTTCTACCTGCTCGAACGGCTCCAGCGGCAGCTCGGTATCCCAGGCCACGAAATTCTGGCCGTCCACCTTGGTGCCGTTGAGCGGGTCAACGCGCATGCCGCGCACGGCGAAATACGAATTCTCGGTGCGCGTGTTGTCGCCCAGGATGGACACCGAGGGGTCGTACTTGAAGACGTCGTTGGCGGTCTGCGCCATGCGCTCCTGGATCTCTTCGCTGGTGACGCCGACCACCGAGAACGGCGTGTCCACCGGCTTGCGGTCGCCCAGCGCGCCGCCGCTCACGCGTTCGACCTTGGCCGGCTCCGCATCGCGCGAGGCGGACACGGTGGCGGTCGGCAAGGTGGCTTCGGCCTGGGCCTGGGCGAGCGCCGGCAGCGCGGCGAAGGCGAGGGTCAGGCTCAGCACCGCGCTGGCGACAGGCGAGAGCCGGAGGGCGGGCGCGCATGCGGCGGCGCACCCTTGCGATGGGCGAAGAGAAGGCATAGAAGCGGTTCTTTAGGAAAAGTGAGGCCAGGCCAGCCCGCTGGCGGGCCTGGATGGGTACGACGAAAGCGGATGAAAGGAGGGCGCCGCGGCGCTCAGGACGGCTCGGCCAGCGACGCCGGCGCCTTGGCCGCGGCGGCGGGGTCGCCGCGCGCCGGCAGGGCCCACACCGAATGCGGCGGCCCGTTGCGGGCGCGGCGGCGCGTGGCCAGGGCCAGCACGGCAAAGCCGCAGGCCAGCGCCAGCGCGCCGAAGTCGAAGCCGGCCACGGCCCAGTGGCCCGCGAGCGCCGCGTTCCACAGGTAGTCGCCGGTCACCGCCGCGTTGACCACCGGCACCAGCACGGCGCCGGCCGCGGCAGCCCACAGCAGCTCGATGGCGGCGCGTGCCGGCGCGCGCAGCAGCGCCCACGCCAGCGCGGCGAAGAACACCGGGAAATAGTGCCAGCCGGCCGCGCGTCCGGGCCAGACCAGCGCGCCGCAGAAGGCCGCGGCCACGCCGATGCAGCAGCCGATGCACACGCCCACCGTGGCCTGCGCCAGCAGACGGTGCACGCGCGGCTGCTCGGCCTGGCGGGTCTTGCGGCGCGACTCGATCCACAGCAGGTTGCCGGAATAGAACAGGAAGGCGCCGGCCAGGCCGGCCAGCAGGTAGACCAGGCGCAGCGCCAGGTCGCCGTAGGTGCCGAAGTGCAGGGCGTAGATGGCGCTGTAGATGGCGTGGTTGCCGTCGCGCCCGGCGGGCGTCTGGTCGGCCAGCACCTTGCCGCTGTCGGGCTGGCCGGCGGCGGCGTGCACGGAGACCGAACCGTAGTTGCCGAGCGCGCGCGCGGTGTCGCCGCGGATCTCGATCAGGGCGTTGGCGTCGCCGTAGTGCTGGTAGCGGACCGACAGCGGCGTGAAACTCTCGCCGGCGCTGGCGCGCGCGGCGGCCATCAGCGTGGCCGCCGGCAGCATCGGCGCCGGCTGGCCCGCCGCCTTCAGCTCGGGCGAGGCGGTGGTCATGCGCGGCAGCGCCGCGAAGAGCTTGCCGTCGAAGGCCAGTGTGTTGAACACCATGACCAGCACCATGGCCAGGCACAGCACGGCGCCGGTGATGGCGAACACCAGGTGGAAAGGCAGGCTGAACAGGCCGATCACATTGTGCGCGTCCATCCAGAAGCGCTTGAGGTTGCGGCCCGGGCGGATGGCAAACAGGTCCGCCTTCAGGCGCGGCAGGTGCAGCAGCACGCCGGACACCAGCGCCAGGCCGTACAGCACCGAGATCGCGCCCATGAAATAGTTGCCCGCCACCGGCACGCCCAGCGTGTAGTGCAGGCTGTCGATGAAGGCTGCCAGTTCGCCCCGCGAGGCCTCGAGCGAGGTGTCCTCCGGCGTGTTCCTGCCGGCTTCGAGCCTGGCGGAAGTGCTGGTGCGCCAGGTGCCGTCCTGGTCCTGCCAGTAGGCGGTGAACTCCGGCTCGTGCATGGTCGGCAGCGTGACGTAGGCGCTGCCGGCGCTGTGCGGATGCGCCGCCACCAGCGCGCCCATGAAACGGTCCAGCGCAGCGGGGCCGGCGTCCGGCGCCACGGGGCGGGCGGCCAGCGTGCGTGCCGGCGACTGCCATGTGTGCAGTTCCTCGTGGAAGACGGTGATGGCGCCGGCGAAGAAGGCGATGAACAAGGCCCAGCCGGCCATCAGGCCGACCCAGGTATGCAGGGTCTGGTAAAGGCGCAGCGTGGCGGCTTTCATGTGTCGCTCCTGGTGCGCCGGATCATGCCGCGCCGGGCGCCAGCAGGCGCCACGCCCACAGCGCGCCGAAGGCGGCGGCATTGCCGGCCGCCAGCCACAGCCAGGCGGCGCGGCTGCTGCGGAACAGCAAGGCGGCGCTGATCATGGCCACCCACAGCGGCAGGCAGGCCAGCATGGCGCCGATCGCGCCGCTTTGCCAGCCGCCCGGCAGCCAGATCACCGCCAGCGCGCACAGCGCCACCGACAGGGGCAGGCCCAGCAGCGTGCCGGCCAGCCACTTGGTGCCCATGCCGGGCTGGGGCTTGCGCGGGCTGCGCACGCTCGCCGCCGTCATCGGGCGGCTCCCGCCTGCTGCCGGCCCTGGCGCCGGGCTTCGAGATAGGCGCCGGCGAACGGCCACAGCGACAGGCCGGTGCCGACCGTGGCCAGCGTCGCGGCGACGGCGCAAGGCCAGCCCTGCGCCGCGCTCCAGGCCCAGGCCGAGGCGGCGACGGCCAGCGCCGCCGCCCGGCAAAGCCACGCGCTGCTGCGCGCCGCCGCGGCGGCGAAGGACGGCAGGAGGCGCTGGTTGGGCGATGCAAGGTAGAAACAACAAGCGCCGCCCAACCCAAGCAGCACGGCAAGCACTTGCATGGAAAAGTTAGGACCGATTAGGACAGTTCCGAGAAAGGCAAATGATAATGATTGCGATTTAAACTTGCAAGCCTGGCGGGGATTATTTGCCCCGCAACGGTGCATCGCGGCGGCCATCCGCCCGCGGGGCGGCAGCGCTCAGGCGAGACCAGGCAAGGCGGGAAACCCCGGGCGGGCGCCGGGGCAGGCGGGCTGCGGGCGCCCCCGGGAGGGCGCCCCGCATCAGTGCGGGAACAGTTGCAGCAGGCCGTCGAGCCCGACGTGGTTGAACGCCACGCTGGCCTGCGCGCGTACTACCGGCTTGGCGCGGAATGCCACCGAGAGGCCGGCCACGGCCATCATCTTGAGGTCGTTGGAGCCGTCGCCCATGACGATGGCCTGGGCGGGATCGGCGCCGATCTGCGCGCACACCTCGCGCACCGTGCGGGCCTTCACGTCGGCGTTGACGATCTCGCCGAGCACCTGGCCCGTGAGCTTGCCGTCGACGATCTCCAGCGTGTTGGCGCGGGTGTAGTCGAGTCCCAGGCGCGGCTTGAGCTTGTCGGTGAAATGCACGAAGCCGCCCGATACCAGCAGCGTACGCAGGCCAAGCACCTGCACGGCTTGCAGCATGTCCGCGGCGCCCGGCGACAGGCGCAGGCGCTCCTCGTAGACGCGGTCCAGGACGCTGGCGTCGAGGCCCTTGAGCAGCGCCACGCGGCGGCGCAGGCTTTCGTTGAAATCGGTGATCTCGCCGCGCATGGCGGCTTCGGTGATGGCCGAGACTTCGGCCTTGAGGCCGCAGAAATCGGCGATCTCGTCGATGCACTCGATGGTGATGAGCGTGGAGTCCATGTCCATCGCCACCAGCCGGAAGTCCGACAGCCTGCGGCCGGCCGGCACGATGGCCCAGTCGATCGCGCGCGGGCCGCAGAACGTGTCGAGCGCCTCGCGCAGGGCGGGTGTCAGCGGCGCGCAGTCGTCGGCGGCCGCCACCAGGTCGGTGCGCGCGGCCAGTTGCGGCGCCTGGGCCAGGGAACGCAGCGCGTCGAGGTCGGCGGCGCCGATCGGCGCGGGGCTTTGGAGAATCAGGGGCATGGCGTGAATGCGGGCGCGCGGCGCGCCAGGTGACGTTGGATGCGGAAAAGCAAAAGCAGGCCGCCGGGGCGGCGAGGACCCGTATTGTAAACGTCCGCGCGCGCGCCGGCCCCGCGGTCCGGATTCGCTCAGTTCACGCGCAGGCTGTCGATCACCTTGTGCAGGAACGACTCGCACGCGGCCAGCTGTGCCAGCTCGACGTACTCGTCCGGCTTGTGGGCCTGCTGGATATCGCCGGGGCCGCACACCACGGCCGGGATGCCGGCGCGCTGGAACAGCCCGGCCTCGGTGCCGTAGGCGACCTTGTTGACGTCGCGGTCGGCGGTCAGCGCGCGCACCAGCTGCGTGATGGCTTCCTGCTCGGCCACGTCGAGCGAGGGGGCGGCGGCGATCTTGCTGATGGCCAGGCCGGCGTCGGCGTGTTCGGCGCGCATCTTCGGCAGCAGCACGTCGTTGGCATAGGCCTGGATGCGCGCGAAGATCGCTTCCGGGTCGACGCCGGGCAGGTTGCGGAACTCGAACACGAACTCGCACAGCGCCGGGATGGTGTTGAGCGCGATGCCGCCCTGGATGGTGCCGGTCGAGGCGGTGGTGAACGGCACGTCGAAGGCCTGGTCGTACGGGCCGTTGGCCTTGAACTCGTCGGCGATGTCGCGGATGAAGCAGATCAGGCGCGCGGCGTATTCGATGGCGTTGACGCCCTTGGGCGTGAGCGACGAATGCGCGGCCTGGCCCTTGACGCAGCAGCGGTAGGCGTTGATGCCCTTGTGCGCCACGATCACGCGCATGCTGGTGGGCTCGCCCACGATGCAGCCGGCCGGGCGCACGCCGCGCTCGCGCAGCTCGGCCAGCAGGTAGGGCGCGCCCATGCAGCCGATTTCCTCGTCGAACGAGAGCGCATAGTGCACCGGCTCGCGCAGCTTCGCCTGCAGGATGGCGGGCAGCAGCGCCAGGCTGGTGCCGATGAAGCCCTTCATGTCGCAGGTGCCGCGGCCGTACAGGCGGCCGTCGCGCACCACCGGCTTGAACGGGTCGGTGGTCCAGTTCTGGCCGTCCACCGGCACCACGTCGGTGTGGCCGGACAGCACGATGCCGCCATCGGTGGCGCCGTCGGCGGCGGGCACGGTGACGAACAGGTTGGCCTTGTCGTTCTGCGGGTTGTAGCTCAGGTGCGGGCGCAGGCCCTTGGCCAGGAAATGGTCGCGCACCGCCTCGATCAGGCCGAGGTTGGAATGACGGCTGGTGGTGTCGTAGCTGACCAGGCGCTGGATCCAGTCGAGGGCGCTGCCGCGGGCGGCGGCGTCGGCAGGCTTGCTGAGGGTGTCGGCTTGCATGGCAGGTTGCCTTTGGTATGGCTTTGGATAACGTGTTAAGCGAACGATGCTACACCGTGCCGGACCATGGGTCCATGCACGGCGCACCATCGTGGCCCGCCCCGGCGCGAAAAGCCGGGGAGGCGGGCACAGGGGAGCAATGATCAGGCCAGTTATCAGGCCAACTGGCGCAGCGTGTGCTTGATGGTCTGCGCGCGCACCGCCACGTCGGGCATCTTGCCTTCGACGCGAAGCTTGTCCTGGCCGGCCAGCTTGATATGGCGGTTTTTCTGCACCAGCTCGATGATCTTGAGCGCGTCGACGGGCGGGTTGGGCAGGAACTGCATGCTGATGGCGGCCTCGTTGGCGTCGATCTTGCGCACGCCCAGCGGCACCGCGGCAATGCGCAGCCGGTGCGTCTCGATCAGCGCCTGGGCCTGGTCCGGCAGGCGGCCGAAGCGGTCGATCAGTTCTTCCTGGATATCGTCCACGCGCTCGGCCGTCTCGCAGTTGGCCAGGCGCTTGTACAGCGACAGGCGCTCGTGCACGTCGGTGCAATAGTCGCTGGGCAGCAGCGCCGGCGTGCCGAGGTTGATCTCGGTGGTGGCCGCCAGCGGCGCCATCAGGTCCGGTTCCTTGCCCGCCTTGAGCGCCTTGACGGCGGCGTTGAGCATGTCGGTGTAGAGCTGGAAGCCGATCTCGTGGATCTCGCCCGACTGCTTGTCGCCGAGCACTTCGCCGGCGCCGCGGATTTCCAGGTCGTGCATGGCCAGGTAGAAGCCCGAGCCCAGTTCCTCCATCTGCTGGATCGCCTCGAGCCGGCGCTGCGCCAGCTTGCTCAGGCCGTCCACGTCATGCACCAGCATGTAGGCGTAGGCCTGGTGGTGCGAGCGCCCGACGCGCCCGCGCAGCTGGTGCAGCTGCGCCAGGCCGAACTTGTCGGCGCGGTGGATCAGGATGGTGTTGGCGGTCGGCACGTCGATGCCGGTCTCGATGATGGTGGTGCACAGCAGGATGTTGTCGCGCCGCGCGACGAAATCGCGCATCACGCGTTCCAGCTCGCGCTCGTGCATCTGGCCGTGCGCCACCGCGATGCGCGCCTCCGGCACCAGCTCGGCGAGCTTGGCGCGCTTGTTCTCGATGGTCTCGACCTCGTTGTGCAGGAAATAGACCTGGCCGCCGCGCTTGAGCTCGCGCAGGATGGCCTCGCGCAGCACGCCGTCTTCCTCGCGCCGCACGAAGGTCTTGATGGCCAGGCGCTTCTGCGGCGCGGTGGCGATCACGGAGAAGTCGCGCAGGCCTTCGAGCGCCATGCCCAGCGTGCGCGGGATCGGCGTGGCGGTCAGCGTCAGCACGTCGACCTCAGCGCGCAGGGTCTTGAGCGCTTCCTTCTGGCGCACGCCGAAGCGGTGTTCCTCGTCGATGATGACCAGGCCCAGGCGCTGGAAGCGCACGTCGTCCGACAGCATCTTGTGGGTGCCGATGACGATGTCGGCGGTGCCGTCGTTGATCATCTTGATGGCGCCGTCGATCTCCTTCCTGGTCTTGAAGCGCGACAGCTCGACGATGCGCACCGGCCATTCGGCGAAGCGGTCGGAGAGGTTGTGGAAATGCTGCTCGGCCAGCAGCGTGGTGGGCGCCAGCATGGCCACCTGCTTGCCGCCCATCACGGCGACGAAGGCCGCGCGCAGCGCCACCTCGGTCTTGCCGAAGCCCACGTCGCCGCACACCAGGCGGTCCATCGGCTTGCCCGAGGTCATGTCGGCGATCACCGCGGAGATGGCCGCGGCCTGGTCCGGCGTTTCCTCGAAGCCGAAGCTCTCGGCGAACTTCTCGTAGTCCCGGGGCGAGAGCGGGAAGGCGTGGCCCTCGCGCGCGGCGCGGCGCGCGTACAGGTTGAGCAGCTCGGCGGCGGTGTCGCGGATCTGCTGCGCGGCGCGGCGCTTGGCGCGTTCCCACTGGCCGGAGCCGAGCGAGTGCAGCGGCGCGGTGTCGGGGTCCGCGCCGGAGTAGCGCGAGATCACGTGCAACTGGTGCACCGGCACGTAGAGCTTGCTGCCTTTCTCGTAGTCCAGGTGCAGGAATTCTTCGTTGCCCTGGCCCAGGTCGAGCGTGACCAGCCCCTGGTAGCGGCCGATGCCGTGCTCGCTGTGCACCACCGGGTCGCCGATCTTGAGTTCGGCCAGGTCGCGCACCATCGAGTCGACGGCGCTGGCCTGCTCCTGCTTGCGGCGGCCGGTGCGGCGCGCCACGCCCGAGTAGAGCTCGGCTTCGGTGACGAAGGCCAGCGGCGCGCCGCCGTCGGCGGCCGGCAGCGCGAAGCCGCTCTGCAGCGGCGCCACCGCGATGGAGAAATGCGAGTCGCCGGCCAGGAAGGCGGCGAAATCGTCCACCGGCAGCGGGCGCAGGCCGCTCTCGGCGAACAACTGCACCAGCGTCTCGCGCCGGCCGGCGGAGTCGGCGCACATCAGCACGCGGCGGTCTTTCCTGAGCAGCAGCGCTTCGAGGTTGACCAGCGGGTCTTCGGCGCGCCGGTTGACCGAGACGTCGGGCAGCGCCTCGGCCAGCGGCGTGGCGTCGGCGGCGTTGCCGTCGTTGGCGGTGGCCTGCAGCACCAGGCGCGCCAGCGGTTTGGCGGCGGTGAAGAACTGCTCGTCGGAGAGGAACAGGGTGGCGGGCGTGAGCAGCGGGCGCTCGCGGTCGTGCCGCATGAAGTTGTAGCGCTGCGTGGTGTCGGCCCAGAAGCGGCGGATGGCGTCGGGCACGTCGCCCACGAAGGCGAGCTGGCTGCCCGCGGGCAGGTAGTCGAACGCGGTCGCCGTTTCCTCGAAGAACAGCGGCAGGTAGTACTCGATGCCGGCGGACGGCACGCCGTTGCCGATGTCCTTGTAGATCGGCGAGCGCGTCGGGTCGCCCTCGAACCTCTCGCGCCAGCGGCCGCGGAAGGCGGTGCGCGCGGCTTCGTCGAGCGGGAATTCGCGGCCCGGCAGCAGCCGCACTTCCTTGACCGGATACAGGCTGCGCTGCGTGTCGGGGTCGAACGCGCGGATGGTCTCGACCTCGTCGCCGAACAGGTCGATGCGGTAGGGCAGCGCGGAGCCCATCGGGTAGAGATCGATCAGGCCGCCGCGCACGCTGTACTCGCCGGGCCGCATCACCGCGCTCACATGCTCGTAGCCGGCCAGCGTGAACTGGGCCTTGAGCGCGTTTTCGTCGAGCCGCTCGCCCTGCTTGAAGAAGAAAGTGTAGGCCGCCAGGAAGGCCGGCGGCGCCAGCCGGTACAGCACGGTCTGCGCCGGCACCAGCATGATGTCGCACTGGCCGCCCTGGATGTCGTGCAGCGTGGCCAGCCGCTCCGAGACGAGGTCCTGGTGCGGCGAGAAGCTGTCGTAGGGCAGGGTCTCCCAGTCCGGCAGCAGGCGCACGCGCAGCTCGGGCGCGAACCACGGGATCTCGTCGGCCAGCCGCTGCGCGTCGGTCGCGTTGGCGCAGACCACCGCCAGCATCGGCACGCGCTCGCGGTGCTGGCGCGCGTAGGCGGCCAGCGCAAGCGCATCGGCGGAGCCTGGCAGGCCGGCGATGGTGTTGCGCTGGCCTGCCTTGACCAAGGGCAGGCTGGCGAAAGGGGCGGGACGATTGGCTTCGGGCATCGGGTACGGACTGGCGGTTGGGGTGCGGGGGCCTTGCTGCGGCAGGCGAGCGGACGCTATCGGGTGCAAAGTGGGCGCGAACGGGCGCAAAACGGACGAAACAGGCGCCAAGCGGACGCCAAGCGGACGCCAAAAGCGCCGGCCGCGCAGCAGCGACACCCCGCCGGCGTCGCGGGCGGGGTGTCGCTGCTGCTGGGCCTGCGCAAGACGGACAGGCATTGCACTTTCATTGCCCGCTTGTCCGCGAGCGAAGGCCGTATTATAGAATGCGCTCCGAATCCACGTTTCAACAGCCGTTTCAAGAGCTAAGAGCTGCGCATCAAGAGCCGCGTTTGCCCGCCTTGCGCCTTCCTTCCGTTGCGTGGCGGCCCGAATCCGCAGGCCTTGCCGCGCGTCCCGTGCCCCGCACCCACTTTTGTCCCTTGCGCTATCCGTGTCTGTCCGCCGTTTTGCCCTGATTCCCTGTGCCGGTACCGGCAGCCGCGCCGGCGGCAGTTTGCCCAAGCAATACCAGATCGTGGCCGGCCGGCCGATGATCTGGTACGCGCTGGCCGCCTTTGCCGCCTGCGATGCCATCAGCGCCACCGCGCTGGTGCTGGCGCCGGACGACATGCCGCTGGAGTCGCGCTTCGGCGCCGAGACCTTTGCCGGGCTGCGCTTCGACACCGCCTTCGTGGGCGGCGATACGCGCCATGCCTCGGTGCTGGCGGGGCTGCATCACCTGGCGCAGCTCGGCGCGAGCGACCGCGACTGGGTGCTGGTGCACGACGCCGCGCGCCCCGGGCTGACCCCCGCCATGATCCACGCGCTGGTGCGCGCGGTGGAGGGCGACGGTGCCGGCGGCGGCGAGGGCGGCGAGGAGGACGGCCCCGACGCGGCCATCGGCGGCATCCTGGCGATTCCGGTGCCCGACACGCTCAAGCGCGCCAGCGCCGCGCCGGCGCAGGCAGACGAGGGCGCGGTGGTGCGCATCGGCGCCACCGTCTCGCGCGAAGGCCTGTGGCAGGCGCAGACGCCGCAGATGTTCCGCATCGGCGTGCTGCGCCAGGCCCTGCAGGAAGCGCTGGCGGCCGGCGCGGTGGTGACGGACGAAGCCAGCGCCATCGAGCGGCTGGGGCTGCATCCGCGCCTGGTCAACGGCTCGCTGCGCAATTTCAAGGTGACCTATCCCGAAGACTTCGCGCTGGCGGAGTTGCTGCTGGACGAAGCCGCCGCCAGGCCGTGAACCGCCATCCCGAACAATCTGTCCCTTTCCTGAAGGAGTGACGCTTCCATGACCCCATTCGATATCCGTGTCGGCCAAGGCTACGACGTGCATGCCCTGGTGCCCGGGCGCAAGCTCATCCTGGGCGGCGTGGACATTCCCCACGACCGCGGCCTGCTGGGTCATTCCGACGCGGATGCGCTGCTCCACGCCATCACCGACGCGCTGTTCGGCGCGGCCGGCCTGGGCGACATCGGCCGCCATTTCCCCGACACCGACGAGCGCTTCGCCGGCGCCGACAGCCGCGTGCTGCTGCGCGAGGCGGCCCGCCGCGTGCGCGAGGCCGGCTACGAGATCGGCAACGTGGATGCCACGGTGATCGCGCAGCAGCCGAAGCTCGCGCCGCATATCGGCGCCATGGTGGCGAACCTGGCCGAGGATCTGGAGCTGCCGCCGTCGAGCTGCAACGTCAAGGCCAAGACCAACGAAAAGCTCGGCTTCGAGGGGCGCCAGGAAGGCATCGTGGCGCAGGCGGTGGTGCTGATCTGGCGCGGCGCGATCGCGCCGCCGCAGGACTGAGGAAGGCGGGAGAAGCGCAGCGCGCGGCGCGCGCTCAGCCCTTGGGCGCGGCCGCGTCTTCGGGCGGCACGGCGTAGATGTAGTCGATCAGGCGGGCCATCGGGCCCGAGCGCGCGCCGGCCTCGGTGCGCTTGACGAAGCCCATCTGCTCGCACAGCCGGTTGGCGGATTTCATCTCGGGCATGGCGCGCACCAGCAGCGCGCCGGCGCCGATGTCGCGCGTGCGCTGGATGCAGACCTGCATCAGCGTGCGCCCCAGGCCAAGCCCGCGCGCCTGCGGGCTGACCGCCAGCAGGCGCGCCTCCGGCAGGGCCAGCGTGACGGTGCTGCCGTCGAGCACCGGCACGGTCGCGCCGGGATGGCAGAACAGCACGGCACCGCTGATGCCGTGATCACTTTCCGCCACCCACCATTCCATTTCCGAGGTATTCGCCGCCAGCACGGACTTCATGCCCTGCTGGAAGGACGCGCGGCAGTCCTCCATGATCTCCAGCTCGTATTGCCCGTAAGCCTGCTGGGTCACGGCGGCAATGTCGCCCCAGTCGTGCACGGCGGCCAGGCGGTAGCGGAAACGCGGGGAGGTATGCGAGGGAAGGGTGCTCATGGCGGGGGCAAGGGCTGTGACCTTGCTGGATTGTAGGCCCTTCGGAGCACAAAAGCAGTCAGTGAATTACCGCCTTGGCGCACCGGCAACAAATGCCGGTGCGAGGGCCGGCACCAAGGCCGGCGTGGCGGGAAGGCGCTTGCACTCCCGCCCGCGGGATGCTTACTCCGCGGCGATCACGTTGGCGGCCGCCACGATCACGGCGGCGATGCGGCCCACGTCGCGCAGCTGCTGCGCGGTCATGCCTTGCTCGTTCTTGAGCAGCTGATAGTGCGACTTGACGCAGAAGTGGCACTTGCCGACGATGGACGCGGCCAGCGCGTACATCTCGAAGCGGCGCTTGTCCACGCCGCCGTGCGTGGCGTACGCGTTCATGCGCAGGCCCGCGGGCTGGCTGGCGAGGTCGGGATCGTCGGCCATCTCGATGTACGGATACCAGACGTTGTTCATGCCCATCAGCGCGGCGGCGGTCAGCACCGCGTTGGTTTCCTCGGGCGACAGCACGCCCGAGTTGCGGATCGCGTCGACGAGCACGCGGCTCTTGGCGGCGAAGGCGGCGGCCAGGGCCACGGCCACGGCATCGTTGCCTTCGAGCGAGGAGCGCGCGATGGTGCCGTCGAGGTTCAGGCGGATATCCTTGGCGTAGTCGGGAATCAGGCCCTTAATCGTGCTGATGAATTCCATACAAATCTCCTATCGGTAGGGGCTCAAAAAACCCGCCGGGGCGGGTTTTGAGACGCGGGCCGGAGCCCGCGCGCAGATCGCCGCAAACTGCCGGCCTTGTGGCGCCGGCAGTCCGCGCTGCATGCAAGCCGTACTGAAGCTTACAGCGTGGCGCCGCCAACGGCGCGGTTGCACGGGCACAGTTCGTCCGTTTGCAGGCCGTCCAGGATGCGCAGGACTTCGTCCGGGTTGCGGCCGACGTTCAGGTTGTTCACCGAAACGTGCTGGATCACGTTGTCCGGGTCGACGATGAAGGTGGCGCGCAGGGCGACGCCGGCAGCGTGGTCACGCACGCCGAGCTGGTCGATCAGCGAGCCGGTCACGTCGGCGAATTGCCATTGGTCCAGCTTGTTCAGGTCCTTGTGTTCGCGGCGCCATGCCAGCTTCACGAATTCGTTGTCGGTCGAGCCGCCCAGCACGATCGCGTCGCGGTCGGCGAAGTCGCCGTTGAGCTTGGCGAAGGCGACGATTTCGGTCGGGCACACGAAGGTGAAGTCCTTCGGGTAGAAGTAAATGATCTTCCACTTGCCTTCGAACGACTTCTCGGTGATGTCTTCGAATGCCGACTGGCCATTCTCTTCATGGTTGTTGAAACCCGGCTTGACACCGACGACGTGGAAGGCTTCGATCTTGTCACCAACGGTCTTCATAGACTGCTCCTGGATACGGTTGAAGAGAGACGCTCGCGCCGCCATCCCGCAGGGGGCCGGAGAGCAGCGCAACGAACATGGATTATGCGTCATCCCCGGAGGCCGGGCTAATTGAAAATCTCAAAGAGCCCGATAGCCGGGGCGGCGCATCCGCGCACCGGCCGTGCGCTCCGGCCAACGATAGTGGCCGCCGCATGTTGCGGCCCCGTGTCAGCCGGGGCACGCGCCGCGCGTGCCGTGTCGAGGCACTGCGCGGGCGCGGCCAGCCGGAACCGGAAGTCTACTCCACCGGCGCCGCGCCGGCGCGCCAATGGCACGCCGGCGCGGCATGCGCGCGGGTACCTCAGGCGGTCTTGCCGGCCGGCGCGGCGTAGGCATGCTGCCTGCCGGCGCGGAAGATCACCAGCGTGGCGACCAGCCCGCACGCGGCGGCGAACATCAGCCACAGGCCGGGCGCGGCCTTGTTGCCGGTGCTGTGGATCAGGTAGGTGGAGATCGCCGGCGTGAAGCCGCCGAACAGGGCCGTGGCCAGGCTGTACGCCAGCGAGAAGCCGGCCGTGCGCACCGCGGGCGGCATCACTTCGGTCAGCGTCACCACCATCGCGCCGTTATAGCTGCCGTACAGGAAGGACAGCCACAGCTCCACCATCAGCAGGCGGCCGAACGAAGGCTCGGCCACCAGCCACGACACCGCCGGATAGGCCGTGGCCAGCGTGAGGATGGTGAAGACGATGAGCAGCGGCTTGCGGCCCACGCGGTCCGACACCGCGCCCATGAGCGGCAGCCAGATGAAGTTGGACAGGCCGATGCAGATGGTGACGATCAGGTTGTCGACGTCGTCGAGCTTGAGCACGGTCTTGCCGAAGGTCGGCGTGTAGGCCGTGATCATGTAGAACGACACGGTGGTCATCACCACCAGCATGCAGCCGGCGACGATGATGCGCCAGTTCTCCGCCATCGAGCGGTAGATCTCGCCCACGCTCGGGCGATGCTTGCGCGCCTTGAATTCCTCGGTCTCTTCCAGCGAGCGGCGGATCAGGAACAGGAACGGCACGATCAGGCAGCCGATCACGAACGGCACGCGCCAGCCCCAGTCGCCCATCTGCGCGGGCGACAGCAGCGCGTGCAGCGCCACGCCCAGCAGCCCGGCGAAGATCACCGCCACCTGCTGGCTGGCCGACTGCCAGGCCACGTAGAAGCCCTTCTTGCCGGGCCTGGCGATTTCCGCCAGGTAGACCGACACGCCGCCCAGCTCCACGCCGGCGGAAAAACCCTGCAGCAGGCGCCCGGCCAGCACCAGCAGCGGCGCGGCCACGCCGATCGTGGCATAGCCCGGTACGCAGGCAATCAGCAGGGTGCCGAGCGCCATCAGCACCAGCGTGAGGATCAGGCCCTTGCGGCGGCCGTGGTGGTCGATGTAGGCGCCCAGCACGATTGCGCCGAGCGGGCGCATCAGGAAGCCCGCGCCGAAGGTCGCGAGCGACAGCATCAGGGAAGCGAACTCGTTGCCGCTGGGGAAGAACGTCTTGGCGATGGCGGCGGCATAGAAGCCGTACACCATGAAATCGTACATTTCCAGGAAGTTGCCGCTGACGACGCGGAACACGGTGCGGAAGCCGTGTTGCTGGGAGGTGGAGCTTGACATGTGGCTGTCTCTCGCAGGCGCCGCCGGTCGGTCCCGGCGGCTTGATTGTGGTGGTTTCTGTCAGCGTTGCGGGGGATGCCGCGCCCGTGCGCGCGGTGCTGCGGGCGGCGTCCGGCTGATGGCGGGAGTTTGCGCCGGGGCGCTGTCAATCCGCTGTCAAAGGGCTTTCAAATTGATATCAGCGGCTGTCGAAAACCTGTCAGTCGCGGATGCGGGTGTGGGGTGGGGCACTTGCGGCGGCGGGCCGCCGCAATCCGCGCCCGGAAAAGCGCAAGGCCATTTCACGCCGCGCAGGGACAGGGCGCCGTGAAATGGCCTTCGCTGCCGGCGCCCGCGCGGGCGTGCAGGCCGGCCGGGGCCTAGGCCCGCCTGAAAAACGCGCTGACCACCAGCCCGGTCGCCGGCGGCGGCCGGTTGGCCAGCGTCAGCCGGCCGCCGTTGCGCTGCAGGATCCGGTTGACGATCGACATGCCCAGCCCCGCGCCCTTGGCCTCGCTGCGCGCGCCGTCGAGCCGGTAGAACGGGCGCGTGAGCAGCGGCAGTTGCGCCTCCGGCACGCCGCTGCCGTGGTCGGCCACGGTCAGCACCGCTTCCTTGTCCTCGAGCCGGGTGCTGATCTCGACCACCGCCACGCCGTTGTCCTCGGCCTTGGCATAGCGCCGCGCGTTTTCCACCAGGTTGTCGAGGATGCGCTGCACTTCCATGCGGTTGGCCACCGCCATCACGGGCTCGCCGGCGCGCACGTGCACCTGCACGTCGTCGTGCGCGCCGTAGACGCCCACCGCGTCCTGCACCAGCGCCGACAGGTCCACCGGCTCGACCGTCTCCAGCGCCGGGCGCGCGTAGTTGAGGAACTGGCCGATGATGGCGTCCATCTGCTCGATGTCCGCGATCATGGCCTCGCGCGTGCCGGCGTCCACCGGCGACATCTCGGTCTCCAGCCGCAGCCGCGTGAGCGGCGTGCGCAGGTCGTGCGAGATGCCGGCCAGCATGACCACGCGGTCGTCGTCGAGCTGGCGCAGGTCGCGCACCATCTGGTTGAAGCTGTGGTTGGCCAGCGCCACTTCGCTGGCGCCGTGCTCGGGCAGCGTGGGCGGGTCGCCGCCGCCGCCGATGGCGCGCGCCGCGTTGGCCAGCCGCTTGAGCGGGTGGTTGACCAGCGAGGTGATGAAGGCGGCGCCGATGATCGACAGCAGCAGCGCGGCGATGCTCCACCACAGCCACTGGATGCCGGGCACGCGCTCGAAGCGCTCGGGGCTGATCGCCACCCAGTAATCGTCGCCCTCGATCTCGAAGCTGACCCACACGCCGGGAATGTCGTTGACGGTGGTGGCGATCACGGTGTCCTCGCCCAGCCGGCTGCGTATCTCCTGCTGCACCAGCTGGGTCAGGAACGGGTTGGTGGTCGGGCGGGAAAAGTCGTCGTCCTTCTCGCGCGGGTAGACCTTGATGCCTTCGTTCTGCACCAGGTCGAGCAGCAGGAAGCGCCGCCGCGCGGGGTCGGAATAGAGCAGCGCGGCGCGCGTGAGCTTGACCACGCTGACCACCTGCATGGCGATCTGCTGCGCGCGCGGGGCGCGCTCGAACAGCCGGTAGCTCTGGAACCAGATACCCAGCGAGAGTGCCAGCAGGAGGGCGATCAGCATGAAGGTCCGCCAGAACAGCGAACCAAACAGGCGCGTGGCCGCGCGGCCGAGGGCGGTCGCCATGCGCGGCGCCTTACTTCACGCCATCGGGAATGAATACGTAGCCGAGCCCCCAGACGGTCTGGATGAACCTCGGGTTGCCGGGATCGGGCTCGATCAGCTTGCGCAGGCGGGAGATCTGCACGTCGAGGCTGCGGTCGAAGACTTCATATTCGCGTCCGCGCGCCATTTCCATGAGCTTTTCGCGCGACAGCGGCTGGCGCGGATGGCGGGCGAACACCTTGAGCACCGAGAACTCGCCGGTGGTCAGGGTGATCTCTTCGTCGTTCTTGGTCAGCGTGCGCGTGGCCAGGTTGAGCACGAAGTCGCCGAAGGCGAAGGTTTCCGGCGTCTCCGAAGGCGCGCCCGGCACTTCGGCCGGGCCCTTGCGGCGCAGCACGGCGTGGATGCGGGCGATCAGCTCGCGCGGGTTGAACGGCTTGGGCAGGTAGTCGTCGGCGCCCATCTCGAGGCCGACGATGCGGTCGACGTCCTCGCCCTTGGCGGTGAGCATGATGATCGGCGTCTGGTCATTGGCGCCGCGCAGGCGCCGGCAGATCGACAGGCCATCCTCGCCGGGCATCATCAGGTCGAGGACCAGCAGGTCGAAACGCTCGCGCAGCCAGAGCTTGTTCATCGCGGTGGCGTTTTCCGCTACCAGTACCGTGAAGCCCTGTTCGCCCAGGTAACGGCGCAGCAGGTCGCGCAGACGGGGATCGTCGTCCACGACGAGAATCTTGTGGCTGGTATTTTCCATGGCGGTATCTTAGCGACAATCGCTTTCGCTCAAAATGGCTTAACAAAAGGTTACATACTTTACCCCGTGGTATGGCGGCGTGCATGCACCCTGCTTGTACACTGCCCGCATACCGTTTCCGCAGCCGCGCCCGCATGCGTCACTGCCGTTCATGCGGGTGCCGCCATGCCCGCCCTCAGCCAGGACGACGCGCGGCGGGGCAACGGGATTCCCTGCTTCCGGCGGCCGGTCGGCTGCTGTTCCAGAAGCGAAAACCGCCATTATCAATGAAAGTTACCCGCAAGCGCGCCGGTATTCCTCTTTATCGTGCCGGCGCGGCGGTAGCACTGCTGCTTGCCGCCGGCGCCGGGCATGCCCAGTCCCCGGGCATGGCGCATTTGCTGCAGAGTCCCGGGCGGGCAGCGCCCCCCGCTCCTCCCACCGGCCCGAACGGGCCCAACGTACCCTCCCGCGATGGCTTCCCGCGCAACGAGCGCGAGCGCTTCGGCCAGGATGAGGCGCGCGCACGCGCGGGCAAGTACCGCGCCGAGCGCGACCTCAACGACCGGCTTTCGCGCGGGCTGCCCAACGACAAGCTCTCGCCCGACGAGCGCCGCAAGCTGCGCCAGAATCTCTACGACCTCGGGCGGGAAATGTACCAGGGCGGCGGCTGACGCCGCTCTTGCATGAGCTTGCCACCGCCCGGGGCGGCCGCGGTATCGGCCTTCGTCCTACGTGGGCCTTGATTTCGGCCGCCGGCCGGTCCGGCGATGTCAGGGCAGGCCGGCGTGCGGCACCTCGACCTCGGTCATCAGCACGTGGCCCCGGCGGGAGGCGCGGCGCTCGGCCTCGTTGAAGTTCGGCGCCGCCGCCAGGAACAGCGTGGTGCCGCGCGGGCCGCCCAGCGCGGCGGCGAAGATGCCCGTGCCGCAAGCGATTTCCTCGGCGATTTCCCCGCCCGGCATGACCCGCAGCACGCGGTTGCCGATGGCATCCGCTACCCACAGCGCGCCTTCGGCATCCTGCGCGCAACCGTCCGGCGCGACCCGGGCGCCGCCCAGGGCCTGTGCCAGCTCGGGCGAGGCGGGCAGCCCGCCGAACGCGGCCCAGTCGCGGCGCGGGCCGAGCGAGCCATCTTCGTGCAGGTCGAACGCGGAAATGCGGTTGCCCATGGTCTCGCCCACCACCAGCGTCTTGCCGTCGGGCGTGATGACGGCGCCATTGGGGAAGAACAGGCCTTCGGCCGCCACCGACACGGTGCCGTCGGGATCGACGCGCGCCAGGCTGGCGGTGCGGATCGGCGCGCCGGCCATCAGGTCGAAGCCGAAATTGCCGACATAGGCGCGGCCGTGCCGGTCGACCACCATGTCGTTGGCATGCCCGGTGGCCACCGCCGACAGGTCGGCGTGGACCGCCAGGCTGCCGTCGCGCTCGCGGCGCAGCACCTTGCGGTCGCGCATGGACACCACCAGCAGCCGTCCGTCCGGCAGCCAGCCGAGCCCGGACGGCTGCTGCGGCACCTCGGCGATCTGCTCGACGCGGCCGTCCAGGCTCACCGCCAGCACCCGGTGGGTGTAGAAATCCGACAACCACAGCCGCCCCTCGTGCCAGCGCGGTCCTTCCAGGAAGGTATGGCCCTCGGTCAGCACCGCCAGTTTGCGTTGCGCCATGCGTGTCTCCTTTGTGATCTCCCGATCTTGTGATCGGTGTGCCTCTTATCCAATACGATCTGGCCGGAGACTGCAAGCGCCCCGCGCCCGGGGCGGGCCGCGGCTTAGCCGCGCGGCTGGAAATGCCGCAGGAAATCCACGAACACCTCGGCGGCGAGCTGGGCGTCGGCGGCGGTGATGGTTTCCAGCGGGTTGTGGCTGATGCCGCCGTTGCCGCAGCGCACGAACAGCATGGCCACGTCGGTGATGCGCTGCATCATCATGGCGTCGTGGCCGGCGCCCGAAGGCAGCTCGAACGCATCCAGCCCGCGCTTTTTCAGCACGGCGCCGAACTGGTCCATCAGCCAGCGCGCGCACGGCGCGTTGTCGACCGGCGTCACGCGCTCCACCTCGGCGGCCAGGCCGCGCCGCGCGGCGATGGCCTCGATGCCGGCCAGGATGTCGGCGATGGCGGCTTCGCGGATGCCGTCCTCGCCGGCGCGGATGTCCATCGAGAACGCGCATTCGGCGGGGATGACGTTGCTCGATCCGTTCGGCACCTGCAACTGGCCCACCGTGCCCACCAGCGTGGGGGCCTCGCCGCAGCGGCGCTCCACCAGCAGCACCATCTCGGCCGCGCCGGCGGCGGCGTCCTTGCGCAGGGTCATCGGCGTGGTGCCGGCGTGGCTGGCCAGCCCGCGCACGCGCACCTGGAAGCGGCTGCTGCCGGCGATCTGGGTGACCACGCCCAGCGGCAGCGCGTGGTGCAGCAGCACCGGACCCTGTTCGATGTGGACCTCGACGAAGCCGTGCAGGGTGGCGGGGTCGACCGCCGCGCCACGCAGCGCATCGAGGCTGCCCGCGCCCGGCAGGCCGGAGGCGGCCAGCGCCTCGCGCAGCGTGACGCCGTCGGCGTCGCCGCGCTCCAGCAGGGCCGGGTCGAAGCGGCCGGCCAGCACGCTGCTGGCCAGGAAGCTGGTCTTGAAGCGCAGGCCTTCCTCTTCGGCGAAGGCCACCACCTCGAAGTGATAGGGCAGGCGGATGCCGGCGGCGTTGAGCGCGCCCGCCACCGCCACCGGCAGCAGGATGCCGAGCCGGCCGTCGTAGCGGCCGCCGTTGCGCACGGTGTCGAAGTGCGAGCCCGTCATCAGCACGCGCGCCGCGTCGCCCGCGGCGGGGTCGGCGGCATAGCGGCCGATCACGTTGCCGATGGCGTCGATGCGCACCGCCATGCCGGCTGCGCGCATCCACTCCGCCAGCCGGGCCTGCGCGGCGCGGTGGGCCGGGGTCAGGTAGGCGCAGGTCAGGCCGCCCTCCATGTCCGAGAAGCTTGCCAGCGCTTCAGCCTGGTCGAGGATGGTCTGGCCGAGCGTCACGCCGGCGTGCGGGAGCGAAGTGGATTGGGTCATGGCAGGCAGGGGAGGAATGCGCAAGACCGCGCGCCCGGGGCGCGCGCGGAGTGAGGATGATAACGCCGGGGCGCGGGCCTGGCGGGTTCGGCGTGGCCGGCGGGCGGGGAAGACCGGGCTGGCGGGACGCGGTTCAGCGGTTGCGCATCCACGTCTTCCACGCGATCCACAGCTTGCGCATCGGCGTGAGCGAGATGCGCTGGTTCAGCACCTGGAAGTCGCTGGCCTCGAGTTCGTCGAGCAGCGCCTGGTGAAGCGCGCCCATCACCAGCGCGGCGCGCTGGGCGCGGCGGTCGGCGCGCGGCAGCAGCGCCAGCGCCTCGCGATGGAGCGCGCGGGCCTGGCCGGCGCGCTCGTGCATCAGCGCGGCGAAGCGGTCCGAGTGCGTGCCGCGGGTGATTTCCGCCGCCGGCACCGCGAAGCGCTGCATGGTGTTGACGGGCAGGTAGATGCGCCCGCGCCGGGCGTTCTCGCCCACGTCGCGCAGGATACCGACCATGCGCAGCGACAGGCCGAGCTTTTCGGCGAACGCCAGCGTGCGCGGGTCCTGGAAGCCCAGCAGGCGCGCGCCCATGGCCCCGACCACGCCGGCCACGCCATGGCAATAGCGGGCCAGCGCGATGTCGTCGAGGTAGCGCGACTGGGCCAGGTCCATCTCCATGCCTTCGAGCACCTCGCCGAACATCGCCTGCGTCAGCCCGCAGGCCTGCGCGTGGGGCTGGAGCGCCTTGGTCACCGGATGGCTGGGCGCGCCCATGAACATCTGGCCGATCTCGTTGCGCCACCAGGCGAGCTTCTGGTGGGCCACGCTCGCGTCCTGGGTGTCGTCGATGGCATCGTCGAGCTCGCGGCACCAGGCGTGCAGCGCCGTCATCGCCTGCCGCAGCCCGGGGGGCAGGAACAGGAAGCTGTAATACAGGCTGGAGCCGCTCGGGGCGGCTTTGTCTTGGCAATACTGATCGGGCGTCACGCCGGTCTCGGTCGGTGAAGTGGGGGCAATGCGGCGCTGGACGGCAGGGTCCGCCCGGGCGACGCGGCGGATTGTAGCATTGCGCCCGCGCCGCGCTGGTGCCGCGCTGGTGCCGCGCTGGTGCCGCGCTGGTGCCGCGTTCGGGCGCGGTTCCGTGTGCCTGCGGCGGCACTGCGGCAATCCGCCGCGCCCGCCGGCCTTGCCCGGCGCGCCGCCCGCTCCGGCGGCCCGGGGCCGGGCAAAGGCTTTTTCGCGGCTCTCGCACGGAGCGCCGTTTGACGCATTCGGGTCCGCCCCGCTATATTGCTGACCGGCGGGTTATTAAATCTGCCGCCGCTTTCCGCAATGCCCGCAGTCTCATCGCGCAGTTCACTGCGCAGCTTGCCAATCTGACGCTTAACTCATGCCAGAGCCTTGCCCCAGGCCGGACGTTGCGGCCGCCGAAGTGCTTTCTTCCCCGCTTTGCGCAACCGCCCGGCGCGCCGCCGGAGACGGCCGGCGCCCGTTCGCCTGGCTGGCGGCAGCCTGCCTGCTGCCGCTGCTGGCCGCCTGCGGCCCCAAGCCGGAGGCCGCGCCGGAGGTCCGCCCGGTGCGCCTGATGCGCGTGGAGGCGGGCGCCGGCAAGACCGATTTCGAGTTCTCCGGCGATGTGCGGCCCCGCATCGAGTCGCGCCTGGGCTTTCGCGTGGGCGGCAAGATCGCCGCCCGCCTCGTCGACGTCGGCGCCGCCGTGCGCAAGGGCCAGCCGCTGGCGCGGCTCGACCCGACCGACCTGGGCCTGGCCGAAGCCGGCTCGCGCGCGCAGTTCGACGCCGCCAGGACCGACCGCGATCTCGCCGAGGCCGACCTCAAGCGCTACAACGACCTGTTCGCCAAGGGCTTCATCAGCGCGGCCGAGCAGCAGCGCCGCCAGGCCACCTTCGATTCCGCGGTGTCGCGCCTGCGCCAGGCCGAGGCCGGCCTGCGCAACCAGTCCAACCAGACCGCCTATGCCGTGCTGCCGGCCGATGCCGACGGCGTGGTCACGGCCATCGATGCCGAGGTCGGCCAGGTGGTCACGCCCGGGCAGCCGGTGGTGCGGGTGGCGCAGACCGCCGAGAAGGAGGTGGCGGTGGGCCTGCCCGAGGACCAGGTGGAGCGCCTGCGCGGCATCTCGGACGTGACGGTGCGGACCTGGGCCGAGCCGGGCCGCCCGCTGCCGGGCCGCGTGCGCGAGATCTCGCCGATGGCCGATCCGGTCACGCGCACCTACGCCGCGCGCATCAGCGTGCCCAACCCGCCGCCCGACCTCAAGTTCGGCATGACCGCCGTGGTGACCTTCACGCGCACCGGCGACAGCGCCGCGCTGCGCGTGCCGCTGTCCGCGCTGCTGCAGCAGGACGGCGGCAACCAGGTCTGGATCTACGAGGCCGCCGCCAGCGCGGCGGCCGGCATCGTCAGGCCGGTCAGCGTGACGCTGGGCGAGCCGCAAGGCAACGAGGTGCAGGTCACCCGGGGGCTGGCGCCCGGGCAGACCATCGTCACCGCCGGCGTGCACCTGCTCAAGCCCGGCCAGAAGGTGAAGCCGCTGCAGTCCGTGGCGCCCGCCACCGCGCGCAACTGAGGCGCGCGGCATGGAACATTCCCGCTTCAATCTTTCGCGCTGGGCGCTCGAGCACCAGCCGCTGACCCGTTACCTGCTGGTGGTGCTGCTGCTGGGCGGCCTGTTCGCCTACTTCCAGCTTGGCCAGGACGAGGACCCGCCGTTTACCTTCCGCGTGATGGTGGTGCAGGCCTACTGGCCCGGCGCCACCGCCGAGCAGATCGCGGTGCAGGTCACCGACAAGATCGAGCGCCAGCTGCAGGAAGTGCCCTACGCCGACAAGATCCGCAGCTTCTCCAAGCCCGGCGAGACCACGGTGATCTTCCAGCTCAAGGACACCTCGCCGGCCAGGGACACCGCGCAGATCTGGTACACCGTGCGCAAGAAGGTCGGCGACATCGCGCAGACGCTGCCGGCCGGCGTGCGCGGGCCGTACTTCAACGACGAGTTCGGCGACGTGTACGGCTCCATCTACGCGCTCCGCGCCGACGGCTTCAACTACAAGGAGCTGCGCGAATACGCCGACCTGGTGCGCCAGCAACTGCTGCGCGTGCCTTCGGTGGCCAAGGTGGCGCTGATCGGGCTGCAGGACGAGAAGATCTTCGTCGAGTTCAACCAGGCCCGCTTCGCCCAGCTCGGGCTCGACATCAACGCTATCGCCGACCAGATCTCGCAGCAGAACGGCATGAACGCCAGCGGTGTGCTGGTGACGCCCGGCGACAACCTGCAGGTGCGCCTGTCGGGCCAGTTCGCCAACGTGGCCGACCTCGAAAACCTGGTGCTGCGCGGGCCGAGCGGCATCGCCAACATCCGCCTCGGCGACATCGCGCACGTCTATCGCGGCTACGTGGACCCGCCGCAGAGCAAGATGCGCTTCCAGGGCAAGGAAGTGATCGGCCTGGGCATCTCGATGGAAAAGGGCGGCGACATCATCGCGCTGGGCAAGAACCTGCGCGCGGCGATGGACGGCATGCGCGGGCAGTTGCCGGTCGGCATCGAGCTGGACCAGGTGCAGAACCAGCCCGAGGCGGTGGAGCGCTCGGTGGGCGAGTTCGTGCACGTGCTGATCGAGGCGGTGGTGATCGTGCTGGGCGTGAGCTTCGTCTCGCTCGGCCTGCACACCAGGCCGCTGCGCCTGGACGTGCGGCCCGGGCTGGTGGTGGCGCTGACCATTCCGCTGGTGCTGGCCGTCACCTTCCTGTTCATGAACATGTTCGGCATCGGCCTGCACAAGATCTCGCTCGGCGCGCTGATCGTGGCGCTCGGGCTGCTGGTGGACGACGCCATCATCGCGGTGGAGATGATGGTGCGCAAGCTGGAGGAGGGCTTCTCCAAGATGGAGGCCGCCACCTTCGCCTATACCTCCACCGCGATGCCGATGCTGACCGGCACGCTGATCACCGCCGCCGGCTTCCTGCCGGTGGGGCTGGCGCGCTCCACGGTGGGCGAATACACCTTCGCCATCTTCGCCGTGACGGCGCTGGCGCTGGTGCTGTCGTGGCTGGCCGCGGTCTATTTCACGCCCTACCTGGGCTACCTGCTGCTCAAGGCCCGGCCGGCGGGAGAAGGCGCGCATCACGAGGTCTTCGACACGCCGTTCTACAACCGCTTCCGCCGGCTGGTGCACTGGTGCGTGACCTGGCGCAAGACCGTGATCGCGGTCACGCTGGTGGCATTCGGCCTCGGCCTGTATGCCTTCAAGTTCGTCGAGAAGCAGTTCTTCCCGGACTCAAGCCGCCCCGAACTGATGGTGGAGCTGTGGCTGCCCGAAGGCAGCAGCTTCGCCCAGACCGAGGCCGAGACCCGGCGCTTCGAGCGCGCACTGCGCGACGACCGCGAGATCGCCAGCCTGGCCAGCTTCGTCGGCACCGGCGCGCCGCGCTTCTACCTGCCGCTGGACCAGATATTCCCGCAGAGCAACGTGGCGCAGGTGATCGTGCTGCCGGCCGACGTGGCCCTGCGCGAGCGCGTGCGCCAGCGCGTGGTCAGCCTGCTGGCCAGCGACTTCCCGCACCTGCGCGGGCGCGTCAAGCTGCTGCCCAACGGGCCGCCGGTGCCTTATCCGGTGCAGTTCCGCGTGATCGGCCCGGACGCCGCCGGCGTGCGCAAGCTGGCCGACCAGGTCAAGGCGGTGATGAGCGCCAATCCCAACACGCAGGGCGTCAACGACAACTGGAACGAGAGCGTCAAGGTGCTGCGCCTGGACATCGACCAGGACAAGGCGCGCGCGCTCGGCGTCAGCAGCACCGCCATCGCGCGCGTGACCCAGACCGTGCTCACCGGCGTGGCGGTCGGCCAGTACCGCGACGGCGACAAGCTGATCGACATCCTGATGCGCGCCCCGCGCAACGAGCGCGACGCCATGTCCGACCTGCAGAACGTGCAGGTGCCCACCGCCGGCGGCCGCGTGGTGCCGCTGACCCAGGTGGCGCGCATCGCATTCCGCTCCGAGCCCGGCGTGATCTGGCGCGAGAACCGCGACTTCGGCGTGACCGTGCAGTCCGACGTGGTCGAAGGCATCCAGGGCCCCACCGTCACCGCGCAGATCAATCCCGCGCTGGATACGCTGCGCGCGCAGCTGCCGCCGGGCTACCGCATCGCGGTCGCCGGCGCCGAGGAAGAAAGCGGCAAGGCCGGCGCCTCGATCGCGGCGCAGCTGCCGCTGTGCATCTTCCTCATCTTCACGCTGCTGATGCTGCAATTGCACAGCTTCTCGCGCGCGCTGATGGTGTTCCTGACCGGCCCGCTCGGCCTGATCGGCGCCGCCGCCACGCTGCTGCTGCTGAACGCGCCGATGGGCTTCGTGGCCCAGCTCGGCATCACCGCGCTGCTCGGCATGATCATCCGCAACTCGGTCATCCTGGTCGACCAGATCGAGCAGGACATCCGCGGCGGCGCGCCGGCCTGGGACGCCATCGTCGAGTCGGCGGTGCGCCGCTGCCGCCCCATCATCCTGACCGCGGCCGCCGCCGTGCTGGCCATGATCCCGCTCTCGCGCTCGGCCTTCTGGGGACCGATGGCCGTGGCCATCATGGGCGGGCTGATCGTCGCCACGGCGCTCACGCTGCTGTTCCTGCCGGCGCTGTACGCGGCGTGGTTCAGGGTGAAGGCGCCGGCGGCGGGGACGGTGGTGGCGCGCTGATGCCGCCGACGGGGCCGCGCAAGCCTGCGCGGCCCCGTACCTTGCCGGAACGGGGACGGTCCTCCGTTACCGGAACGGTCTGAAATGACATCCGGGGCAGTAGAGGGACACACCGGGCTCGCGGTGAGACACGCGACGGCCGCGCGGCGTGGGCATGCGTTGCGCAGGGTAGCAAGCGGATGGCGGAATTTGTCGGGGAAATTTCGCAACGGGACCCATGAAGACGCGTCCCCGCGCGCCCCGCACGGCTGGCGCTACATCGCCTCGAACACCACATCCTGCGCGCCTTCCCACAGCACCTTGGTGCCGAGCGCGCGCAGGTTTTCCTTGCCTTCGACGATGGTCAGGAAGTGGTTGCCGGCGAGCTGGCCCATCTTGCTGGCGAAGCAGCAGCTGCCGTAGGCCAGGATGATCTCGGTTTCGCTGTAGCCGCCCGGGTAGAACAGGATGTCGCCCACGGAGGGGTGGCTGGTGTGGTTCTCGAAGTCCACCCCGAGCCTGAACTCGCCCAGCGGGATCCAGCAGCCTTCGCCGCTCCAGCGCACGTGGATCAGTTTCTGGCGGTAGGGCAGCAGCTTGGTGAAGGCGGCCACGGTGAGCGGGGCGTCGGGGTTGGTCTCGGCGACGAACTGATAGCCGCCGGCGGTGATGCGGATGCGGGCCATTGAGGCTCTCCTTGTCTGTATCGGAAAAAGGCAGAAATGCGCGCGCCGCCGGGCGGGCCGGCGGCGCGTGGCAAACGGATGCTGCGTAGCTTAGCTTACTTGGCCCAGCGCCTCGACGAGGCGCGCCGCAAATGCGATCAGGCTGCGGTCGCTGCCGGCCGGGCCCATCAGCGAGATGCCGAGCGGCGCGCCGGCGCGGCCGGACAGCGGCAGGCTCATCTGCGGGAAGCCGGTCAGCGGCGCCAGGCAGAGGATCTGGGACGAGCGGTTGCGGTGGTCCTCGAGCGTGTTGTCGTCGGCGTCGGACAGCGGCGCGATGTCGGGCATGGTCGGCATCAGCAGCACGCCGTCGTCGCCCAGCAGCGCGCCGACATGCGCGGTGACGGCGCGCCGGATCGCGGTGGAGGCCTCGAATTGCGCGGCCGTGACGCTCTTGGAGAAGGCGAAGCGGCCGGCCACGTCGGGGCCGAGCTGCAGGCCGTACTGCTCGATCAGCTCGCCGTCGGCCTGCCACGCTTCCCAGCCCTGCACATAGCGGAAGGCCCACCAGATGTCCAGGAGCGGCTGGTTCATTACCGTGACCGGCGCGGCCTTGCCCAGCGCGGCCTCGACGCGGCCGACCACCGGCAGCAGCGCGTCCAGCGCGGGCGCGGTGGGCAGGCCGAACAGGTCTTCGGCCAGCAGCAGGCGCGGCGCGCCCGGCAGCGCGCGGGCGTCGGCGCCCAGCAGCACGTCGGCCACGCGCGAGAAAGTGGCGATGTCGCGCGCGAAGAAGCCGCAGGTGTCGAGGCTTTCGGCCAGCGCCAGGGTGCGTTCCAGCGAGATGCGGCCGTGCGTGGGGCGGATGCCGAACAGGCCGCAGTGGCTCGCCGGCGCGCGCACCGAGCCGCCGGTGTCGCTGCCGAGCGCGAAGTCGCACAGCCGGTTGGACACCGCCGAGGCCGAGCCCGACGACGAGCCGCCGGTGATGCGCCCGGGCGCGGCGCCGTTGACCGGCGAGCCGTAGTGGGCGTTCTTGCCGTTCATCGAGAAGGCCAGCTCGTCGGTGTGGGTCTTGCCGACGAAGGCCGCGCCGGCGTCCAGCAGGCGCTGCACCGCGGGCGCGGTGGCGGTCTTGATGCCGGACAGCGCCAGCACGTGGGGGTTGCCGCCGCCGGTCGGGTAGCCGGCCACGTCGAACAGGTCCTTGGCGGCGAAGGTCAGGCCATGGAGGGGGCCGGACGGCGCGCTCGGAACGGCGGCGGCGGGATACGGCATGAAGGCGCGGGCGGGATGGGTGGCCAGGGACATGTGGATGGGGTTCCTAACGTTGGGATTCTCAGGCGGCAACTTCGGCTACGGCGGGCTCGGACGCGAGGATACAACTTACCCGGTGTCCGTGGCCGAGATCGGTGGTGGCGGGCACCTGCGCCAGGCACGCCGGGCGCGCGTGCGGGCAGCGCGGCGCGAAGGTGCAGCCGGGCGGCAGCGCGGCTAGGTCGGGCGGCGAGCCGGCGATGGTCTGCAGGCGCTGGCCGCGGTCCATGCCGTGCTGGCGGCTTTGCAGCAGCGCGATGGTGTACGGGTGGCGCGCCGCGCGCAGCAGCGTGCGGATCGGGCCTTCCTCGACGATGCGCCCGCCGTACATCACCGCCACGCGGTCGGCGATCTCCACCGCCGCGCCGATGTCGTGGGTGACGAACACGATCGACAGGCCCAGCTCGCGCTGCAGCTCGCGCAGCAGGATCAGCACCTGGATCTGCACGGTGGCGTCGAGCGCGGTGGTGGGCTCGTCGGCCAGCAGCACCTTGGGGCTGGCCGACAGCGCCAGCGCGATCATGGCGCGCTGGCGCATGCCGCCGGACATTTCGTGCGGGTAGGCCGCCAGGCGCCGCTCGGGGCTGGGGATGCGCACCGACTCCAGCGCGCGCAGCGCGCGCCGGCGCGCCTCGGCGGCGGACACGCGCGCATGGGTGCGGATGCACTCGACGATCTGCTGGCCCACGGTGTAGACCGGGTCCAGCGCCAGCAGCGGCTCCTGGAACACCATCGCCACGGTGCCGCCGCGCAGGCGCTGCAGCGCGCGCGCGTCGAGCGCCATGACGTCGGCGCCATCGACGCGGATGCTGCCTTCCATGCGGGTGCGGCGCGGCGGGTGCAGGCGCATCAGCGCGCGCAGCGTCACGCTCTTGCCCGAGCCGGACTCGCCGATCAGGGCCAGCGCCTCGCCCGGCGCCACGTCCAGCGAGACGCCGTTGACGGCGCGGATGGTCTTGCCGCCGCCGGAGAAGGTCACGCGCAGGTCGCGCACCGACACCATCGGGGCGGCGCCGGCTTGCTGTTCGGTGCTGTTGTCTTGTGGGGTCACGGTAAGCCTCGCTCAGATCTTCGCGGCCAGCTGGCGGCTGTGGCCGCTGTCCGCATTGGCCATCAGGCAGGCCACGGGGTGGCCGGCCAGCGCGTCCGTCAGCACCGGCGCGCGGCGCGCGCATACCGCTTCGGCCATGGCGCAGCGCGGGTGGAAACTGCAGCCGGACGGCGGGTTGATCGGGTTGGGCGGGTCGCCGGCCAGCGGCGCGACCAGGGTGCGGTGGTCCGGGTCGGTGGCCGGCATCGAGGCCAGCAGCGCGCGCGTGTACGGGTGGGACGGATTGGCGTAGAGCGTCTCGGTGTCGCCGACTTCCACCACCTTGCCCAGGTACATCACCATCACGCGGTCGCACAGGTAGCGGATCACGTTGAGGTCGTGGCTGATGAAGACGTAGGTCAGGTCGAATTCGGCCTTGAGTTCCAGCAGCAGGTTCAGCACCTGGGCCTCGACCGATTTGTCGAGCGCGGACACCGCTTCGTCCAGGATCACCAGGCGCGGGCGCAGCACCAGCGCGCGCGCGATGTTGACGCGCTGGCGCTGGCCGCCCGACAGCTCGTGCGGGTAGCGCCCGGCGAAGCGCGCCGGCTCCAGGCCCACGCGGTCGAGCAGGGCGCGCGCGCGCGCGCTGGCCTCGGCCGCGCCGATGCCGTGCACGCGCGCGGTGAAGGCGATCGATTCCTCGATGGTCAGGCGCGGGTTGAGCGAGGAATAGCTGTCCTGGAACACCATCTGCACCTGGCTGCGGAAGCGCTTCATCGGCAGCTGCGCCGAGCCCACGCCCTGGGCGTCGAAGATCAGCTCGCCGCTGTCCTGCTCGATGAGCTGCATCAGCAGGCGCGCCGTGGTGGACTTGCCGCAGCCCGATTCGCCCACCACGCCGAGCGTCTCGCCCTTGCGGACTTCGAAGCCGACGCCGTCGACGGCGCGCACCACGCCGGCGCGGCGCCCGGGGATCTTCGACTTGAGCGGAAAGTGCTTGACCAGGTCGCGGGCAATCACCAGCGGCTGGGCCGGGCCGCCGACATCGGTGTTGCGCAGGGCTTCCGGCAATGTGGTATCGGTCATGGCGTCAGTCCTTGATTTCCATCGCCGAGCGGATGCCGTCGGCGAGCAGGTTGAAGGAGATCGAGGTCAGGAAGATCATGGCGCCGGGCAGCGCGGCCACCCACGGCTGCGTGTAGATGGCGGTGCGCAGCGTGTTGAGCATCAGGCCCCATTCCGGCTCGGGCGGCTTGACGCCGAGGCCGAGGAAGGACAGCCCGGAGGCCAGGATCATCGACACCGAGATCAGGCTGGTGGCATAGACGAAGATCGGGCCCAGCACGTTGTTGAGCACGTGCGCGCGCACGATGGTCAGCGACGAGGCGCCCGAGGCGCGCGCGGCGTCGACGAATTCGCGGTTGCGCACCTGGGTGGTCACGCTCTCGGCCACGCGCACGATCTGCGGCACGAACACGATGGTGAGCGACAGCAGCGCGTTGCCCACGCCCGCGCCCAGCGTGCCCGACAGCGCGATGGCCAGCAGCACCGACGGGAAGGCGTAGAGGATGTCGATCAGGCGCATGATGATGGTGTTGGTCCAGCCGCCCGCGTAGCCCGCCACGATGCCCAGCGCGCTGCCGATCACGAAGGCGATCAGCACCGGCGTGATGCCCATGAACAGCGACAGGCGCGCGCCCAGCATCAGGCGCGAGAGCATGTCGCGCCCGAGCTCGTCGGTGCCGAGCGGGTAGTGCTCGGTGCCGAACGGCTTGAGGCGCTTGAGGATGGAGGCGGCGTAGGGATCGGCCGGCATCAGCGCCGGCGCGAACAGCGCCATCAGCACCAGCGCCAGCAGGATCAGCGCGGCCAGCATGGCCAGCTTGTTGCGCAGCAGGCGCCGGCCGACCGTGGTCCAGTAGCCGGGCGAGCGTTCCACCAGGGGGGCGACGGCAGGCTTTTTCAGGGTCATTTCCATGTGGGGCTCCCGGTCAGTTGCGCTGGATGCGGGGATCGAACAGCGTCTGCAGCGCGTCCACCAGCAGGTTGAGCAGCACGAAGAACACGGCCAGCACGAGGATGGTCCCCTGCAGCAGCGGGAAGTCGCGCTGGAAGATCGCCGAGTTGAGCAGGAAACCGGTGCCGGGCCAGGAGAACACGGTCTCGATCAGGATCGAGCCGCCCAGCAGGTAGCCGAGCTGCAGGCCCATCACCGACAGCGCGGTCGGCGCCACGTTCTTCAGCACGTGGCGGAACACGGCGAACTCGGACAGCCCGCGCGCCTTGAGGCCGACGATGAACTCGTTGGAGAGGATCTCCGCGACCAGCGCGCGGATGGTGCGCGCGACGATGCCCATCGGGATTACCGACATCGTGACCGCGGGCAGCACCATGTACTGGATATGCTCCCAGTCCCACTGCCAGTCGCCCGAGCCGCCGGGGCCGGCGCCGGTGGCGGGCAGCCAGCCGAGGAAGACCGAGAACACGATCACCAGCACCATGCCCAGCCAGTAGTGCGGCATGCTGACGCCGAACACCGACAGGAAGGAGGCGGTGCGGTCGGCGGCGGAATCGCGGAAGTAGCCCGCCACGAAACCGAACAGGCAGCCGAAGGTGAAGCCGATCAGCGTGGCCACCGCGGCCAGGCGCACCGAGTTGACCACCGCCGTCATCACTTCGCTCATGACCGGCCGGTTGGTGGCGATGGAGGTGCCCAGGTCGCCGTGCAGCGCACGGGTGAGCCAGTGCACGAATTGCTCGAGGAAGGGCTTGTCGAAGCCGTACAGCGCGGTGAGCTGGCGGCGCAGTTCTTCGGAAGCGTCGGGCGGCAGCACCGATACCAGCGGGTCGCCCGGCGCGATGTGGACCAGGGAGAAGCACAGCAGGGAAACCCCGAGCAGGATGGGGATCGCGTAGACGATGCGGCGGAGCAGGTAAGTCATGGGCTTGGCCGGCTAGAGAAAACGAATGGGTGGGGCAAGGCAATGCAACTGCGGCAATTGCGGCAATTGCGCCGGCTGTCTCCCTTCTCGCGTGCGGGAGGGGAGACAGCCAGGGGCGGCCTGAGCGGCGCGGCGCATCTGTCCGTGCGCCTGCGCCGTCAATGCCGCTCAGTCCATCGACATGGTGGCCATGTCGATGAACCAGCTCTGCGGCTGCACCACGCCCTTGACCTTCTTCGAGATGGCGCGCGGGCCGACGTCATGCGCGATCAGCACGAACGGCGACTCTTCCACGATGCGCGCATGCAGCTTGGCCAGCGCCGCGTCGCGCGCCTTGTCGTCGAAGGAGGTGCGCGCGGTCTCGATCAGCTTGTCGAACTCGGGGTTGCCGAAGTAGCCCCAGTTGTTGGAGACCGGCGGCTGCGTCTTGGTGCTGACGAAGCGGACCATGGCGAAGAACGGGTCCATCGCCGCGAAGCTGACGTTGATGGCGTTGGCGCCGTGCGCGCTGGGGTCCTTGGCGCCGATGCGCCAGTTGGTAAACAGCGTGTTCCACTCGACCACGTCGAAGTCCACGTCGAAGAAGCACTCCTTCAGGTTCTGCTGCACGTACTCGTTCATCGGCAGCGGCTGCATCTGGCCGGAGCCCGAGGCCGACACCTGCACCTTGACCTTGACCGGCTTGGCGGCCGAGTAGCCGGCCTCGGTCATCAGCTTGCGCGCGGCGCTGGGATCGTACTTGATGTCGAACTTGGGATTGCCCCACCACGGGTTGCCGGGCTCGACGATGCCCTTGGCCTCGGCCATGTAGCCGCCCAGCAGCGTCTTCAGGCCGGAGCGGTTGACGCACAGGTTGGCCGCTTCGCGCACGCGCTTGTCGAGCCAGGGCGATCCCGGCGCGAACGACAGCTGCCACGGCCACATGTGCGGCTGCGCATTGGCGTAGACCTCGAAGCCGCGGCTCTTGATCTGCGCCACGGCGTCGGGCGCCGGCGCCTCGATCCAGTCCACCTGGCCGGACAGCAGCGCGGCGGTGCGCGCGTTGGCTTCCGGCATCGGCAGCATCACCACCTTGTCGATCTTGGGCACGCGCTTGGCGTCCCAGTACGCCGGGTTCTTCACCACTTCCAGGCGCTCGCGCGGCACGAAGCGGCTCATCTTGAACGGGCCGGTGCCCGAGGCGTCGGCGGCGAAGGCCACCCAGGCCTGCTTGCTGCGCTCGGCCGGATCGGTCACCGAGGCCGGCACCGCGGCCAGCTTCTTCTCCCACTGCGCGGGCGAGGCCATGAACAGGTTGCTGAGGTTGTAGGGCAGGAAGGAATCGGGCTCGGAGGTGACCAGTTCCACCGTGAGGTCGTCGATCTTCCTGGCCGAGCGCAGCGTCGGCATGCGCGAGGCGGTCACGCCGACCTGGCTGGGGTCGAACTGCCTGGCGGTCTTGTCGAGCACCTTGTTCACGTTCCACACCACGGCGTCGGCGTTGAACGCGGAGCCGTCGTGGAACTTGACGCCGGGACGCAGCTTGAAGACCCACTTGGTCTTGTCCTTGGCGTCCACCTTCCATTCCGTGGCCAGGTCGGCGATCAGCAGGCTCGGACCATTGGCCTTGGAGAGGTCCCACTGGGTCAGGCCGTCATACATCGGGATGCCGGTGAAGCGGTTGCCTTCGAAGCCCTGGTCGGGCTGGCCCAGCGTGCGCGGGATGTCGGCGGCGGTCATGCCGATGCGCAGCACCTTCTCGGCGTGGGCCACGCCGGGCAGCGCGAGCAGGGACAGCGAGGCGAGCGCGGCGAGCGCGGTGGTCGTGGCGACGGTTTTCAGGCTGGGTTTCGTGCTTCCGGCGGCGAGGGAAGAAAAAACGGTCACGGGCAGGACTCCTGGGTGGGGGAAGGGGAGACGACGGATTTCTCCAAGCAAGTCATGTGCCAGTACCCGGCCAGCCGGCCGCGCG
The DNA here is from genome assembly GCF_049059565.2 of Cupriavidus sp. 30B13. Classification (NCBI taxonomy): domain Bacteria; kingdom Pseudomonadati; phylum Pseudomonadota; class Betaproteobacteria; order Burkholderiales; family Burkholderiaceae; genus Cupriavidus; species Cupriavidus sp. 30B13. The sequence goes on from NZ_CP188223.1 coordinate 1,973,252, forward strand.
CCCCGCGCATGGCCTGCTTTTTGCTGGCTTGTCCTTCCGTTTCCCAACCAACCGGCTTTCCGACATGGACCAGCAACACCTTCCCCGCATCAACGCAGACCGCCTGTGGCAGTCGCTGATGGAACTCGCACAGATCGGCGCGACGCCGAAGGGCGGCGTGTGCCGCATCGCCCTGACCGAACTGGACAAGCAGGGCCGCGACCTGGTCACGGGCTGGTGCCGCGAGGCGGGGCTGGCGGTGCGCACCGACGAAGTGGGCAACGTGTTCGCGCGGCGCGCCGGCAGCGATCCGGACGCGCCCGCCGTGGCCACCGGCAGCCATATCGACACCCAGCCCTCGGGCGGCAAGTTCGACGGCAACTTCGGCGTGCTGGCGGGCCTGGAGGTCATGCGCACGCTCAACGACCTCGGCATCGTCACGCGCGCGCCGCTGGAGCTGGCCTTCTGGACCAACGAGGAGGGCACCCGCTTCACGCCGGTGATGATGGGCTCGGGCGCCTTCGCGGGCGTGTTCGGGGCGGAGTTCGTGCGCGCCCAGCGCGACCTGGACGGCATCAGCGTGGGCGAGGCGCTCGAGCAGATCGGCTACCGTGGCGAGCACGCCGCGGGCGAGGTGCCGGGCGGCATGTTCGCGGCCTATTTCGAGGCGCACATCGAGCAGGGGCCGGTGCTGGAAGCCGCCGGGCTGCCGATCGGCGTGGTCTCGGGCGCGCTCGGCCAGCAGTGGTACGACGTGACCGTGACCGGGCAGGATGCCCATGCCGGCCCCACGCCGCTGGCGCTGCGCCACGACGCCATGCTGGCGGCCGCGCGCATGATCGAGGAGGTCAACCGCATCGCCGTGGGCGAGGCCCCGCATGGCCGCGGCACGGTCGGCTACGTGCAGGTGACGCCCAATTCCCGCAATGTGATCCCGGGCCGGGTGGACTTCTCGGTGGACTTCCGCAACCTCTCGCAGCCGGGGCTGGACCGCATGGATGCGGCCATGCGCGCGGCTTTCGCGCAGATCGCGCAGCACGGCGGCGTCGCGGTGGAGATCCGCCAGGTGGTGAAGTTCGAGCCCTGCGAGTTCGCGCCCGCCTGCGTGGACAGCGTGCGGCGCGCCGCCGCGGCGCTGGGGCTGCCGCACATGGACGTGGTCAGCGGCGCCGGCCACGACGCGGTCTACGTGGCCCAGCGCGCGCCCACCGGCATGATCTTCGTGCCCTGCAAGGACGGCATCAGCCACAACGAGCTGGAAGACGCGCTGCCCGAGCATATCGAGGCCGGCGCCAACGTGCTGCTGCAAGCCATGCTGGAGCACGCGCGGTAATCGGGCTTTCCCCTCGGTCCTCGCCCTCTCAGTGCGCGATGGAGCGGGAAATCGCCCGCGCGCACTCGATCACCATCGGCGCCAGCTTCTTCTGCGCCTCGGCCATGCTCCAGCGGCTGGCCGGCGGCGACACATGCACGGCGCCCACCGGCTGGCCCTGGCTGTTGACGATGGCCGCGCCGATGCCCATGTCGCCGAGGAACAGCTCCTCGTTGTTGCAGGCATAACCCACCTTGCGGCAGGCCGCCACGGTTTCGAAGATCGCCGCCACGTCGGTCAGCGTGGCCGGCGTGCGGGCCACGCGCGCCGAGCGCTCCAGCATGGCCATCACCTGTTCGTCCGGCAGCGTGCTGAGGTAGGCGCGGCCGCTGCTGGTGCAATACATGGGGATGCGCATGCCCACCGGGGTCAGGACCGGGATGTACTTCGACGTCATCAGCTGCGCCACGTAGACCATGTCCAGGCCGACCGGCTCGGTCAGGTTGGCGGTCTCGCCGCTGGCATTGGCAAGCTGCGACAGGTAAGGGCTGGCGGCCTGGATCAGGGCGTCGGCGGACAGGTAGTTGTAGCCGATTTCCATCACCTTGGGCGTCAGGCGGAAGCGCCGCGTCTGCGGGTGCTTGGCCACGTAGCCGAGCTTTTCCAGCGTGTGCACGGTGCGCTGCGCCGAACTCTTGGTCATGCCGGTAAGCCCGGCGAGCTCCGCCAGCGTGAGCGTGCGGTGGGCGGCGCTGAAGGCGCGCAGGACGTCCAGGCCCTTTTCGAGCGACTGGTTGAACAGCGGGTCGGCGCGGGTGGTGTCCTCGCCGCTTTCCGCTATCTCCGCCGTCTCCGCCGGCATGCCGCCGTCCTGGTATTCGATGTCCTGCCCGGTCATGTTTCCGCCTGTTCCCTCGGTTCGGTCGTCCGGTGTCCGGCACCATCGCTGGGATACCTTGCACCACGATGAATGCATATTGCACCAATATACGACTGAATCGATTATCGATTCATTAATGATGCGCCCATGATAAGAGGGCCGCGTTCTTTTGGGAATAGGGGGCGAAAGCATGGTGTTGCGCAGGGACCGGGACCGGGTGCGGCAGTTGGCCGGAAAGCCTTGTGCAGCAAGCCTTTCCGGTAAATTCGCGGCGGCCGGCGGGGCCGTCCGTGCCGGCCCGTTTTCCGCGGCCTGTCGCCAGGCACGCTGGGGGACCTAGCGTTTACCCCAATCCTCGTCGTGTTGACGCTCAGTGAAATATCAGTCTAGTATCACAACAACTTCAAGACCCACGGAACGCATCATGGCCAATCCGATCCGGCTAGTCGGCAGTGCAGGCGAGGCCGCCGCAGCAAGCGGCGGCCCGGGCCGCGCCGCCACCGGCGCCGCCCTGCGCGAACAGGCCTACGCCGAGATCAAGCGCCGCATCATCGCCTGCGAGTTCCGCCCGGGCGAGCCGCTCAACGAGGCCCAGGTCGCCGGCCTGCTCGGGCTGGGCCGCACCCCGGTCCACCAGGCGCTGCACCGGCTGGAAGTGGAAGGGCTGGTGTCGATCATGCCGCGCAAGGGCGTGCTGGTGACGCCGCTGTCGCTCAACGAAGTGCTCGACATGATCGAAGTGCGCGCCACCAACGAGGTCCTGTGCGCCACGCTTGCCGCCGAGCGCGGCCACGAGAGCGATTTCATGGCCATGCGCGAGATCGTCGGCCGCACGCCGGACCTGCTGGCGCGGCGCGACGTCGCCGGGCTGGCTTCGCTGGACCTCAAGTTCCATACCGCCATGTCGGCCGCGTCGCGCAACCGCGTGCTGGCCGACCTGCTGCGCAACCTGCACGAGAAGCAGGCGCGCTTCTGGTTCCTCTCGCTGTCCGACCCGCAGCACCTGGAGAACGTCTACCAGGAGCACCTGGAGATCATCGACGCGCTCGAGCGGCGCGACATCCCGGCCGTGCGCGAGGCCATCCGCGAACACATCGACGAATTCCGGAAGAACATCATCCGGACCATCTGAACCACCGACAGTTTTCTTCCGCCACAGGTAACAGGTAGTACGACATGCCGACACTGCAATTCCAGGTCGCCGGCGAGGGCGCGCTCGCCCTCGACATCCAGCGCCTCATCATCGCCGGCTGGACCGGCCGCGACGCCGACGCCGTCAATCATCACATCCGCGAGCTCGAGGAGATCGGCGTCAAGCCGCCCTCGACCGTGCCCTGCTTCTATCCGCTGGCGGCCTCGCTGCTGACCACCGACACGCTGCTGGAAGTGCCGCGCGCGGATTCCTCGGGCGAGATCGAGTTCGTGCTGCTGGCCGGCCGTGACGATCTCTACATCGGCGTCGGTTCCGACCATACCGACCGCAAGGTCGAGGCCTACGACGTCACCGTCTCCAAGCAGATGTGCGCCAAGCCGCTCGGCACCGGGCTGTGGCGCTTCGCCGACGTGGCGGACCACTGGGACCAGTTGCAGATGCGCTGCTGGCGCACCCGCGACGGCCAGCGCGCGCTGTACCAGGAGGGCCTGGTGACGCGCCTGCTCGACCCGCGCGACCTGATCCGGCGCCTGACCGGCGCAGACGCGCTGCCGCCCGGCACCGCCATGTTCTGCGGCACCCAGGCGGTGATCGGCGAGCTCGGCAGCGGCGAGGCCTTCGAGGTGGAGCTGCACGACCCGGTGCGCCAGCGCACCCTGCGCCATGCCTATCGCGTGGCCTGCCTGGCGGTGGCGCCATGAGCGGCGCGCACCCGACCATCGCCGCGCTCGCCGCCGACCTGGCCGCCGGGCGCACCACCAGCGTGGCGCTGACCGAACAGGCGCTGGCGCGCATCGAAGACCATCGCAGCCAGGGCGGCACCGCGTTCCTGGAAGTGGACGCGGCGGGCGCGCTGGCCGCCGCGCGCGCGGCCGACCAGGCGCGCGCCGCCGGGCTGGCGGCATCGCCGCTGGCGGGGCTGCCGGTCTCCATCAAGGACCTGTTCGACGTCAAGGGGCAGGTGACGCGGGCCGGATCGAAGGCGCTGGCCGGCGCGCCCGCCAGCGCCGACGCGGTGGCCGTGGCGCGCCTGCGCGCCGCCGGCGCGGTGCTGGTCGGGCGTACCAATATGAGCGAGTTCGCGTTCTCGGGGCTCGGCCTGAACCCGCACTACGGCACCCCGCGCACGCCGTTCGACGACGCCCGCATCGCCGGCGGCTCCACCTCGGGCGGCGCGGTCAGCGTGGCGCAGGGCATGGCGGTGGCCGCGCTCGGCACCGACACCGGCGGCTCCATCCGCATCCCGAGCGCGTTCTGCGGCCTGACCGGCTTCAAGCCCAGCGCGCGCCGCGTGCCGCTGGACGGCGGCGTGCCGCTGTCCACCTCGCTCGACTCGGCCGGCCCGCTGGCCCGCTCGGTGGCCTGCTGCGCCGCGCTCGACGCCATCCTCAGCGGCCAGACGCTCGACAGCCATCCCGCGCCGCTGGCCGGGCTGCGCCTGCTGGTCACGCGCGACTTCGTCTGCGACGGCCTCGAGGCGGAAGTCGCGCAGGCGTTCGAAGCCACGCTGGAAACGCTGTCGCGCCTGGGGGCGCGCATTGTGCCGTTCGATTTCCCCGACCTCAGGCGCCTGCCGGAGATCAACGCAGGCGGCGGCCTGACCGCGGCCGAAGCCTGGCACTGGCACAAGCAACTGCTGGGCGAGCGCGGTGGCGACTACGATCCGCGCGTGGCCATGCGCATCCGCCGCGGCGAAAAGCTCGGCGCCGCCGACTACCTCGACCTGCTGGCCGCGCGCCGCGCCATGCAGGCGCGGGCCGCCGGACTGCTGCGCGAGGCCGACGCCTGGCTGATGCCCACCGTGGCGGTGCGCCCGCCGCGGCTGGACGCGCTGGACAGCGACGAAGCCTTCTTCGCCACCAACGGCCTGGTGCTGCGCAATCCCAGCGTGGTCAACTTCCTCGACGGTTGCGCCGTCTCGCTGCCGCTGCCGGCGGCGCAGGGCATCGGCCTGGGCGTGTGCGGGCTCGGCGGCCACGACGCGCGCGTGCTGCAGGTGGCCGGCGCCATCGAAGCCGCGCTCCGCTGATTCGGCAACCCGGCAACCCAGCCCCAGTCAGCAATCCAGCCAGCCAGGAACGAACCGAGGGCCGCGCCGATGCAGCGCGGCCCCGCCATCCATATCCAAGGAGTTGTACCGATGACTACCGTGATGACCGGCGCCCCCGACACCCCCGACACCATACGGCACGCCGCGCCCAGCGCCGCCGAGCGCGACCATGCCTACCGCAAGATCGCGGTGCGGCTGATTCCCTTCCTCGTCTTCCTGTTCGTGCTGGCCTGGATCGACCGCGTCAACGTCGGTTTCGCCAAGCTGCAGATGCTGCAGGACCTGCAATTCAGCGAAGCCGTGTACGGTTTCGGCGCCGGCATCTTCTTCGTCGGCTACTTCCTGTTCGAAGTGCCGAGCAACCTGCTGCTGGAAAAGATCGGCGCGCGCCGCACGCTCGCGCGCATCACCATCCTGTGGGGCCTGGCGTCGATGGCGATGATCTTCGTCAAGACCCCCATGCAGTTCTACGCGCTGCGCTTCCTGCTCGGCATCTTCGAAGCCGGCTTCTTCCCGGGCGTGGTGCTCTATCTCACCTACTGGTTCCCCGCCCACCGCCGCGCCCGCATCAACGGCCTGTTCATGACCTCGTTCGCCATCGCCGGCGTGATCGGCGGCCCGCTGGCCGGCTTCATCATGAGCCGCATGGAAGGCGTCGAGGGCCTCGCCAACTGGCAATGGCTGTTCGTCATCGAAGGCATCCCGTCGGTGCTCGCCGGCATCGCCGTGCTCATGTTCCTGCCCGAGAAGCCGGCCAGCGCCGGCTGGCTGACCGCGGGCGAGCGCGACCTCGTCACCCGCGAGATCGAAGCCGAGAGCCGCGACCCCGCCAAGCACTCGTCGCTGCGCGATGCCTTCGCCAACGCCCGCGTCTGGATCTGCGCCGCGATCTACTTCTGCGTGGTCAGCGGCAACGCCACCATCGCCTTCTGGTCGCCGTCGATCATCAAGGAGCTCGGCGTGCAGGGCAACCTGCAGATCGGCCTGGTTTCCGCCATCCCGTTCATCGCCGGCACCATCGCCATGGTCTGGAACGGCATCCATTCCGACCGCACCGGCGAACGCCGCCTGCACTGTGCCCTGGCGACGCTGATGGCCGCCGCGGGCCTCGTGCTCACCGGCATGTGGCTGCATAGCGCCGTGCTTGCGCTGGTCGCGCTGACCATCGCCTCGGTCGGCATCCTCGCCGCCTTCCCGGTGTTCTGGTCGCTGCCGTCGGCCTTCCTGGCCGGCACCGCGGCCGCCGGCGGCATCGCCCTGATCAATTCCATCGGCAACCTGGCCGGCTTCGTCGCCCCGTACATGATCGGCTGGTTCAAGACCAGCACCGGCCAGCTCTCATCCGGCCTGTACTTCGTCGCCGCGCTGGAGGCCTGCGCCACCGTCCTGGTGCTGGCCTGCATCAAGGTCAAGCGCTGAAACCGGCGCCCGGCGCGCCCGCGCCGGGCGGCGGCGGGGAGGACTGGATTCCCCGCGCGCTTTGCGCTAGAATCCGCTGCCTCGTTGCGCTGCATGCGCAAAGTGCGCCGGCAGCACAGGAAACACAAGCCAGGCGGGCAGTCCAAGCCGCCTGTTTTGCTTTTTGCTTCTCTTTGCTTATGTGACTACACACTGTCCGGCCCGCCTGCACGCCAGCGAGCACAGCGGCCTCCCGCCAGGGATGCGCCCGCAGGGACTGCGAGGGTGGCGAAATTGGTAGACGCACCAGGTTTAGGTCCTGACGCCAGCAATGGTGTAGGGGTTCGAGTCCCCTCCCTCGCACCATTTCCAAGGCCTTTCCATTGCCGTGGAAATTCTGGAAATTCAAAGGCTTAGCGCCACCCACGGTGGCCGGCGTCTTTCCGCACCGTCCAATCCTTTCCCCCCGATCACCCGGCATCCGCCCAGGATTTGGTTCGGGGACGGAAGCACGGCTTGCGTGACTCGCCAACGATTGCGAAAATCGCGAGCGCATCTTGGACGATGCTGACGAACATGCGTCGCAAGACCGGCTCAAGAACAACTCATGAAAAAAATCACAGCGCTTTTCCTGGCGGTTACCGTCGCCGGCTGCGCGAGCTCGGCGGCGCCGAATTTCGTGAACGGAAGGTATTACATGGCGGGCGATTCCGTGTGCGAGCGATACAGGGTCCTTTCGCCAAGCCGGATAATGTGCTTTAACTCGGACGGTCAGGCCACCGGATACAGGGATGCCATGACCGATCAGCAGTTGCAGATGTATCAGTTCAACCAGCAGATGACTGCCCAGCAAATGCAGCAGTTCAATGCGCAATTGCAGCAGCAAAACCAGCAACTGCAGCAACAGCAGAATGCGTGGCTTCAGATGCCGCAATACGTGGCGCCGCAAGCCGCGCCGCTGACACCGCAAACCGGCAATCAGATACGTTGCATCAATACCGGGCCGGTTACTAACTGCCGATATTGATCGAGGTCGGACACGCGGTGACTGCGTCCACGGCGACTGCGCGGCGTCAGATCGTGCAGCCATGCGCAGATGTGCGCAGGCGTGTTTTCTCAGTGCATTCGCGCGGCCTCCGGCAGCCCTGCCGGCTCGTGCCGGAGTGGCGTTCCGGCATTCGCCCGCCTGACAAAATCCAGCCCGAACAGCACCATCGCGACGATCGTGCCGCCGCTGAGCAGCGAAAACACCGCCATCACGAGCATGCCCGGGCCGGCGCGCCGGTCGGGCAGGGTTGGCCCGGAGGCGAAATGCGCGTTGACGAGGTGCCGGGTCCGGAGCTCTTCGGCTATCAGGCCGACGTCGTTGAAGACTTCGCGGATGTCGTCGTCCTTCAGGTCGGCGCCGTCGAACACGTCTTTTTGCAGCGCCAGGTAGCCGGCCAGCATCGCCTTGCCGGACCTGGGCGGCGTGCCCAGGGCTTCCGCGCGCGCGAAGAAGGTTTCGCGCAGCGCGTTCTGGGCTGCGTCCCGCTCGAGCGAGGTGAGCTGCGTGCGCAGGTCGGTGATGGCGGATTCCGCGCCGATCAGCTGCGCTACCGGCGACAGGTATTTCGAACTGGCGGCATCGGATGAGAGCAGTTGCCTGGATTCCAGCCGGGCGGCGCCGGGATATCGGCCGGCGATGACCTTGAGGGACTTCAGCCGCTCGGTTTCCTGGCGGAGCTCGAGCCGTTTCGCAATGATCCGGTTGTCGATCTGCTGCTTCCTGGCCTTGAATTCCGCGGCCTTGGTGTGGACGATTTCGGTCAGTTCCTGGCGCAGCATCGTGTCCTTGAGGAAGTCGCCGAGGATTTCCACCCTGGCCGTCGCGTCGGCGGGCGAGGCGGCGGCAAAGGAGATGTTGAAGCCGAGGATGTCGGGGTCGAGCGGCGTCTTGGTGTTGTTGAGGTAGCCGAGCTCCGCCTTGGAGTAGGGCAGCACGGGCGTGACGTGCTTGCGCAGGAAATTTTCCTGCAGGGAGTGGGTCAGATACCGGCCGTTGGCGTCGGCTTCCAGTTTCTCGTTGAGGAGAAAGCGCTGCAGGGCGCTCTTGTCGGCGAACGCGGCGCGCTGGGCGTTGTACTCCGCCAGCTTCCGGCTCGCCCGGAGAAAGCCGTCGCTCTTGTAGCTCGCGCTGGCCAGGTACAGGGTCGAGAACAGGAGGAAAGCCACGGCCGGCGCGAAGATCGCCATCCGCTTCCAGTGCCGGCGCAGCCATTGCCACAGGGCGACGGCAGGGGGTGGCAGGGCAAGCGTGCTTTCCGGCGGTCTGGCTTCCGACATGGCGTCTCTCTGAATCGATGGATGAAATGCGCCGGTTGCGGGCCGGCTTACTAGAATCCATCAACACAGCGAGGCAATGGCGGCGAATTTTCCTAAGCGCAATACGGAATTCTCTCGATATTGCGTACTAGTCCGGACAGTCCGGAATTTGCCCGCCGGGCGCCCGGTCAGCCGGTTTCGTCGAACGGCAATTCCCCCTGTACCGGCAACGGCGCCAGATCGTTCTCCGCCGCCACCGTCAACGCACTGACGCGCACTCCCAGCAGCCGGATCCTGCGGTCCAGCGCGACCCGCTTCACGCATTCCGTGGCGGCCCGCCGCAGCAGCACGGCGTCGGCCGTGGGCTCGGGCAGGCTGAGGTCGCGCGTGACGGTCTGGAAGTCGTCGTAGCGCAGCTTGACACCGACCGTGCGGCCGACGTAGCCCTTGCGGCGCAGGTCTTCGGCCAGGCGCTGGCACAGGCCGGTGAAGATCCCGGAGAGGGCCTGGCGGTCCTGGCGCGGGTGGAGATCGCGCTCGAAGGTGGTTTCGCGGCTCATGGACTTGGGTTCCGAGCTGACCACGACGCTGCGCTCGTCGCGGCCCTGGGCGATTTCCGCGAGCCAGGCCGAGTAGCTGCGGCCGAAATGGCTTTGCAGCAGGCCAAGGTCGGCGTGGGCGAGGTCGCCGACGGTGGCGATGCCCAGGCCGGCGAGTTTCTCGGTGGCCTTGGGGCCGATGCCGTTGACCTTGCGCACGGGCAGGGGCCAGATGCGCAGGGGGATGTCCGCGGCGGTGAGCAGGGTAAGGCCGTCGGGCTTGTCGAGTTCGGAGCCGATCTTGGCGAGCAGCTTGTTGGGGGCGATGCAGATGGAGCAGCTCAGCCGGGTGGCTTCGCGCACCGCCTGCTTGATGCGCATGCCGAGTTCGGCCGGCTCGCCGGGCACGTCGCTGAGGTCGATGTAGATTTCGTCGATGCCGCGGTCTTCGATCTGGTCGGTGAAGGCGTGGACGGCGGCCTTGAACAGGCGGGAGTAGTGCCGGTAGGAGTCGAAGTCGGTGGGCAGCAGGATGGCGTCCGGCGCGAGCTGGGCGGCCTTCATCATGCCCATGGCCGAGAACACGCCGAGCGCGCGTGCCTCGTAGGTGGAGGTGGTGACCACGCCGCGCCCGGCGTAGTCGCGCAGGCGGGCGAAGCGCCGGGTGCCGTCCGGCAGCGTTTCGGGCGTGGCGTTGCGCCCGCCGCCGATCACCACGGCCTTGCCGCGCAACTCCGGGTATCGCAGGAGTTCGACGGAAGCGTAGAACGCGTCCATGTCAAGGTGGGCGATGCGGCGGATGGCGGATGGCATTGGCGGCGGGCTGGGATTGGCGACGCCTCTGTCCTGCCGTGGTGGGGGTAGGGCGCCTCGATGACTGTATGCATATACAGTATATCGGAGGATTCCGCATGCCTGATGGGAATCCTCCGAGGGCGGCCTTTATTTTGCCTCGCCGGGCAAAGCAGGTGCGGCGCTTACCGCAGCAGGAAGGCGATGTCGTCGACGCTGATCTGCGTTGCCGGCACGCCCCGGCGCTGCTGGAACAGGATGTGCTGCAGCACCTGGCGGCGCTGCGCGGCGAAGACGGCGAGGTCGATCGGCGAGCCGGTGCGGGCGTAGTGTTCGATCAGCAGCTTGTAGGCGCGATGGCGCATGCGCAGGGCTTCGCCGTCGGCGCGCAGCTTGCCGGCGTCGTCCGCGGCGGCCGGCCCGGCGGTGCGCAGCGCTTCGAGCGCATGGGCATGCAGTGCGCGGTAGCGGTCGAGTTCGGCCTGGGTGGTGCGCAGGCGTTCGCGCAGTTCGCGCACCTTGCGCTGCAGCCGCAGCGTCATGCCGACGCCGTGCTCGATCAGCGCGACGGTTTCCAGCGCGTGGCTGGCCGCCGCGATGGTGTTCTTCCAGATGCCCCGGTCGGACGTGTCGGCATCCGGGGCCCACCCGTTATGGGCTCCGCTCAGTGTTTTCATATGACCCTTGACCCTTGAACCGATTTCCGGCGGCCGGTCTTGTGATGCCCGGTCCGGTCCGGCAAGCAGGTGGCCGCGCCTGGCTGGCGGCCTGCCATGCTGATGCAGCCCCGTGCGTTCGGGTGCGTCCGGGTGCGCGCGGGATGTGCCGCCGTATTGCGGGCACGCCGGGTCTCGCAGCCTTGCGCCGGGGTTTTGGGGAATGATCCTACGGTCTTACCGGGCGCGGGCCAAGTAGAAGATGCTTAGATCTGGTTTTTCCCGCGCCTATGTCGTGTCATGTCTGGCCGTCCGTGTGGCTTGTCATCATGCTGACGCGAAACGCGGGGCCGGGTGGACACCATGACGGCGGCGCTCGGCCGGGGGACCAGGCCGGCGAGCGGGCGGCGACTCAGTTTTCCCGGGCCTCGAGCGTGAAGCCGGCGCCGGCGTCCTGGCCCAGCAGCGAGACCAGCGCCGGCATGGCCGCTTCCAGGTTTTCCTTGAGGCGCCACGGCGGGTTGACGACGAACATGCCGCTGCCGTGCAGGCCCAGGCCGCCGGCGACGGGCTGCTTGACCGTCAGGGTCACGTGCAGCCAGCTCTTGAGCGGCAGCTTCTTCAATTGCACCGGCAACTGCACCGACTCGCGGCGCTGCACCTGGGGATACCAGATCGCGTAGACGCCGGTGGCGAAGCGCTGCAGTCCGTCCTGCAGGGTCCGCACCACGCGCGCATAGTCCTGCTTGTCCTCGTAGGACGGGTCGACCAGCACCAGCGCGCGGCGCGGCGCGGGCGGCAGGATGGCGTTGATGCCGGTGAAGCCGTCGCCGTCGTACAGCATGACGCGGCGGCCGGCGCCGCGGAAGTTGTCGCGCAGCACCTGGATTTCCGTGGGGTGCATCTCGAACAGGCGCAGGCGGTCGGCGTCGCGCAGCATCTGCCAGGCCAGCCACGGCGAGCCCGGGTAGTGCTGCAGGCTGCCGTCCGGGTTGAGGGTGCGCACCTGCTCCAGGTAGTCCTCGAGCACGGTGGGCATGGGCCGCCTGGCGGCGGCGGCCTGCCACAGGCGGGCGATGCCCGTTTCAAACTCGCCTTTTTTCTGCGCGTATGCATGGTCCAGCGCATACAGCCCGGCGCCGGCATGCGTATCGATATACCAGAACGGCTTGTCCTTCTGTGTCAGCTGTTCCAGCAACTGGACCACGATGGCGTGTTTGAGGACATCGGCGTGGTTGCCGGCATGGAAGGCGTGACGATAGCTGAACATGACAAAGCGCAAGAAAAGCGCAAGAGAGGCGGCAGAAGGGCGCGCGAAGCCGGGCGGGGCGGGCTGCGGCGCAGGGCGCTATGCTACCATCGCCCGCGCTCGGGGCCGTCCGCCGGCCGTCAGTCGGCAGTTCGCCGCGCCGGCCGCCGTGCTCCGGATTTCCCTCATCCCAGACGTTCCTTCCCGTTCCATGTCCCGCGCCTTAGATCTCGCCGAGCCCGTCTTCTCCGATGCCGGGCCGCCCTATTCGACGCGCTATGGCGACGTCTACCACAGCGACGAAGGCGGGCTCGCGCAGGCTCGCCACGTTTTCCTCGGCGGCAACGACCTGCCGCAGGCGTGGGGCGGCCGCGACCAGTTCGTGATCCTGGAAACGGGCTTCGGCCTGGGCCTGAATTTCCTGGCGACGTGGCAAGCGTGGCGGGCCGATCCGCGGCGCTGCCGGCGCCTGCATTTCGTCTCCATCGAGAAGCATCCGTTTTCGCGCGAAGGCCTGGCCGTGGTTCACGCCAGGATGTCCGGCGCGGCGGAGCTGGCGCCGCTGGCGGCGCAATTGCAGCATGCCTGGCCGCTGGCGCTGCCGGGCATGCACCGGCTTGAGTTCGAGGGCGGCGCGGTGGTGCTGACGCTCGCCTTCGGCGATGTCGACACCATGCTGCCGCGGCTGGCGCTGGGTGCCGACGCGTTCTACCTGGACGGCTTTGCCCCCGAGCGCAATCCCGGAATGTGGCAGCCGCCGCTGATGAAGCGGCTGGCCCGGCTGGCCCGGCCCGAGGCCACGGTGGCGACGTTCGCCGCGGCCGGCCTGGTGCGCCGCGGCCTGCAGGCCGCGGGCTTCGAAGCGAAGCGCGCGACCGGCTACGGCAGCAAGTGGCACATGACGGTGGGGCGCTTTCCCGCCGAACGCGCCCGGCGCCGGCATCCGCCGCCGGTGCCCGCGGCCTGGCCCGAGCGCCACGCGATCGTGATCGGCGCCGGGCTGGCGGGCTGCGCGGTGACCGAGCGGCTGGCCGTGCGCGGCTGGCGCGTGAGCCTGTTCGACACGCACGACGGCCCGGCGCGGCAGACTTCGGCTCACCGCGCGGCGGCCATGCATCCGCACCTGTCGTCCGACGACAGCATCCTGTCGCGGCTGTCGCGCGCCGGCAATCTCGCGTCGCTGCGCTGCTGGGCGGGGCTCGCGGCGGCCGGGCACGCGCCGGGCTGGAACGAATGCGGCGTGCTGCAGATCGGCGCCGGCGAGGAAGACGCGCGCATCCAGCAGGCCGCGCTTGCCGCGCTCGGGTTTCCGGAGGCATTCGCGCGCTGGATGCCAGCCGCAGAGGCCGCGCGCGCGCACGGCGCGGCGGTGCCGCTGGGCGGGCTGTGGTTCGAGCAGGGCGGCTGGGCGGCGCCGCCCGATCTCTGCGGCGCGCAGCTGGCGCAGGCCGGCGCGGCGCTGACGGCGCGCTTCGGCTGCCGCGTGGCGCGGCTGGCGCGCGACGGCGACGGCTGGCAGGCGCTCGACGGAACCGGCGCGGTGCTGGCGCGGGCGCCGGTGGTGGTGCTCGCCAATGCGCATGAGGCGCTGCGGCTGCTGCCGCTGCGCCATATGACGATCGACCGGGTGCGCGGCCAACTGACCACGCTGGCGGCGGCGCAGGTCGACCAGCTCGGCGCCTGGCCCGATTGCGTGGTGACCGGCACCGGCTACCTGCTGCCGCGCGCCGGCGACGGCAGCGCGCGGGTCGGCTCCAGCTACGAACCGGCGGCGCCCGAGGGCGACGACCTGCGCGAGCGCGCCGACGTGCACGCCGAGAACCTGGCCAGGCTCGGCGCCTTGCTGCCCGGGCTGGCCGCTGCCGCGCGCCGGCTCGATCCCGCCGCGCTGCGCGGCTATGTCGGCGTGCGCAGCGTGTCGCACAACCGCCTGCCGCTGATCGGCCCCATCGCCGATGAGCAGCGGGCCGCACAGGACGCCCCGGCGCTGCGCGGCGCGCGCCTGCGCGACGTGCCGCGCCAGCCCGGCCTCTACGCCGCCCTTGCATATGGCTCGCGCGGCCTCACATGGGCCGCACTGGGGGCGGAACTGCTGGCCAGCCAGATCGAAGGCGAACCGCTGCCGCTCGAGCTGGAGCTGGCCGAGGCCATCGATCCGGCGCGGCTGCTGGTGCGCGCCCTGCGGCAGGGGCTGGCGGGCGGCGGCGGGTGATGGCGGAGAAGCCGCGGAGGTTCCTGCCGAAGCCGGCGCGCCGCGCGGTTCCGAGTCCGTTACCGGGTAAAAACTGCCGGAAGCGAACGAAAACCATGCGATAATCCCCGTTTTCCGTTTGCGCGGGGCCTGTGCCCGGAAGCTCCGGGGCGCGGTTTTCAGCGCATGCCGGCAAGCTTGCGGACAGGACTTCGCACTGGCACCGGCGCTCGCCGCCGCGCATTGCCCCGCTTCATGCCGGGCGCGCGGGCGGGGTGCGCTTACGAACACAACAACATCTCTGGATTGGATCAACGACCATGTCGAATGTCATTGAAAACCTTGGCAAACTGGACCGCAAGGTGACCCTGGCCATTCCCAAGGCCGAAGTCGAAAAGGAAAAGCAGGATCGTCTGGTTCGCCTGTCGAAGACGGTGAAGATGTCCGGTTTCCGTCCCGGCAAGGTGCCGATGAAGATGGTCGAGAAGCAGTACGGCCAGCAAGTCGAGTTCGAAGTGCGCTACGACAAGGCTGCCCGCAAGTTCTTCGACATCACCAAGGAACAGGACGTCAAGGTCGCCGGCCAGCCGCGTTTCGAAGTCAAGACCGACGGCGTCGCCGAGGACGAAGTGGCGTTCGACGCCACCTTCGAGGTATACCCGGAAGTCAAGCTGGGTGACCTGGCCACTGCCGAAGTGACCCGCACCCGGACCGAAATCACCGATGCCGAAGTCGACAAGACCATCGACATCCTGCGCAAGCAGCGCGTGCACTACCACACGCGCGGCGAAGCCGGCGAGCACGGCGACGGCGGCGGCGAAGCGGCTGCCCAGAACGGCGACCGCGTCACGCTGGACTTCGTCGGCAAGATCGACGGCGTGGAATTCGCCGGCGGCAAGGCGGACGACTTCGCCTTCGTGCTGGGCGAAGGCCGCATGCTGCCCGAGTTCGAGCAGGCAGCCCTGGGCCTGAAGGTCGGCGAAAGCAAGAGCTTCCCGCTGACCTTCCCCGAGGACTACCACGGCAAGGAAGTGGCCGGCAAGACCGCCGAGTTCACCGTCACGCTGAAGAAGATCGAGTGGGCGCACCTGCCGGAAGTCAATGACGAGTTCGCCAAGTCGCTGGGCATCGCCGACGGCAGCGTCGAGAAGATGCGCGCCGACATCCGCGAGAACCTCGAGCGCGAAGTCAAGCGCCGCACCCACGCCATGCTCAAGGACCAGGTGATGGACGCGCTGCTCAAGGCCAGCGAGCTGGACGTGCCCAAGGCACTGGTCGAGCAGGACCAGGAGCGCCTGGTCGAAATGGCCCGCCGCGACCTGGAACAGCGTGGCATGCCGAACGCC
Organism: Cupriavidus sp. 30B13; assembly: GCF_049059565.2. Lineage (NCBI taxonomy): Bacteria > Pseudomonadati > Pseudomonadota > Betaproteobacteria > Burkholderiales > Burkholderiaceae > Cupriavidus > Cupriavidus sp. 30B13. The sequence goes on from NZ_CP188223.1 coordinate 1,989,101, forward strand.
AAGGACATGCCCATCCCGGCCGAGATGTTCACCCAGCAGGCCGAGCGCCGCGTCAAGCTGGGCCTGATCCTGGCCGAGATCGTCAAGGCCCACGGCCTCGACGCCAAGGCCGACCAGATCAAGGCCGAGATCGAAGACTTCGCCAAGAGCTACGAAGACCCGAAGGAAGTCATGCGCTGGTACTACGGCGACCAGCAGCGCCTGGCCGAGATGGAGGCCTACGTGCTGGAAAACAACGTGGTAAATTTCGTGTGCGACAAGGCCAAGGTCACCGACAAGACGGTGTCCTTCGAGGAACTGACTGCCGAAGGCAACCAGCCCCAGCAGGCCTGAGCCCGGCCCTGCGCCGGCGCGCCGTCCCGACGGCGGCGCCGGCCGCGGCCCGGCCTCCGGCCGCCTTGTCTCTCACCGAACTCCAGGAGAACTTGCATGACCCGCAATGATTTGCTTGACCGTCTGGCCACCACGCAGGCCTCCGCCCTGGAAACGCAGGGACTCGGGCTGGTGCCGATGGTGGTCGAGCAGTCCGGTCGGGGCGAGCGCGCCTATGACATTTACTCGCGCCTGCTCAAGGAGCGCGTGATTTTCATGGTGGGCGAAGTCAACGACCAGACCGCTAACCTGGTGGTGGCACAGCTGCTGTTCCTGGAGAGCGAAAACCCCGACAAGGACGTCTCGCTCTACATCAACTCGCCGGGCGGCTCGGTGTCGGCTGGCCTGGCCATCTACGACACGATGCAGTTCGTCAAGCCGGACGTGTCGACGCTGTGCATGGGCATGGCCGCCAGCATGGGCGCGTTCCTGCTGGCAGCGGGTGCCAAGGGCAAGCGTTCGGCGCTGCCGAACTCGCGCATCATGATCCACCAGCCGCTCGGCGGCGCGCGCGGCCAGGCCTCGGACATCGAGATCCAGGCCCGCGAGATCCTGTACCTGCGCGAGCGCCTGAACGGCATCCTGTCTGAAGTCACCGGCCAGCCGGTCGAGAAGATTGCCCGCGATACCGATCGCGACAACTTCATGAGCGGCGACCAGGCGGTGGACTATGGCCTGATCGACAAGGTCATCGCCCGCCGTAGCTGAAAACGCCGTCCCGGGACCCGCGGGTTCCGGGGCTGGCGCGGATTGAAGAAGGCTATGCAGAAACGAGGCCTGGCGCCTCGTTTTTTGCTTTTGCCCCACAGCGTAGGGGTTCCACCGCCGCGCCAATTGTTTTGGCGTATGATGCGTTTGAAGCGTATCCCCGCAGCGCTTTGGCACTGCGGCACGCACACTGCTAATGTGACTGATTCCTATGGCGGATAAAAAAGGTTCATCCAGCGAGAAGCTCCTTTACTGCTCGTTCTGCGGCAAGAGCCAGCACGAGGTAAAGAAGCTCATCGCCGGCCCGTCGGTGTTCATTTGCGACGAATGCATCGACCTGTGCAACGAGATCATCCGCGACGAGGCGGCGGCATCCGACAAGGATGCCGGCGCCACGGCCAAGTCGGATCTCCCCACGCCGCACGAGATCCGCGAAAGCCTGGATCAGTACGTGATCGGGCAGGAACAGGCCAAGAAGATCCTGGCCGTAGCGGTGTACAACCACTACAAGCGCCTGAAGCACCTCGGCAAGAAGGACGACGTCGAGTTGTCCAAGAGCAACATCCTGCTGATCGGGCCCACCGGCTCCGGCAAGACGCTGCTCGCGCAGACGCTGGCGCGCCTGCTCAACGTGCCGTTCGTGATCGCCGACGCCACCACCCTGACCGAAGCCGGCTATGTCGGCGAGGACGTGGAAAACATCATCCAGAAGTTGCTGCAGAACTGCAACTACGAGGTGGAAAAGGCACAGCGCGGCATCGTCTACATCGATGAGATCGACAAGATCTCGCGCAAGTCGGACAACCCGTCCATCACGCGCGACGTGTCGGGCGAGGGCGTGCAGCAGGCGCTGCTCAAGCTGATCGAGGGCACCATGGCCTCGGTGCCGCCGCAGGGCGGACGCAAGCACCCGAACCAGGATTTCCTGCAGGTCGACACCACCAACATCCTGTTCATCTGCGGCGGCGCGTTCGACGGCCTGGAAAAGGTCATCATGCAGCGCTCGGACAAGACCGGCATCGGTTTTGCCGCGCAGGTGCAGAGCAAGGAAGAACGCGACGCGAGCGAAGTGCTGCCGCAGACCGAGCCGGAAGACCTGATCAAGTTCGGCCTGATCCCGGAACTGATCGGCCGCCTGCCGGTGGTCGCCACGCTGGCCAAGCTCGACGAGGCCGCGCTGATGCAGATCCTGGTCGAGCCCAAGAACGCGCTGATCAAGCAATACCAGAAGCTGCTGGCGATGGAAGGCGTGGAGCTGGAAATCCGCCCGGCGGCGCTGTCGGCGATCGCGCGCAAGGCCATCCGCCGCAAGACCGGCGCGCGCGGCCTGCGTTCGATCCTCGAGCAGTCGCTGATGGATGTGATGTACGACTTGCCCAACTACAAGGGTGTGCAGAAGGTGGTGATCGACGAGAACACCATCACCGGGGATGCCCCCCCGCTGCTGATGTACGAGGACCAGCCGAAGGTGGCCGGTTCGAACTGACGCGGACGCCGGCGCTTTATGTTTAATCGAGGCCGGCAGCGAGACCGAAAGGCCGCTCGCAAAAAGCGAGCGGCCTTTTTTCTTCATTTTCGTAAAACGAAGGGGAGGAAACGGGGGTATGCTGTTTGGACGGGTCCTGCAAGTGCGGAAACCAGCATTTGCACGGGGTCATGAATCGTTGGCGAAGTGTGTCTTGCAATCGATTCATGCGGCCCAATTTACGCCTAAATGACTGACTGGGGAAAATGATGTCCGGAACACAACTCCTCCCGGCTGAGCCGATTCGCCTGCCACTGTTGCCGCTGCGCGACGTGGTGGTGTTTCCGCACATGGTGATCCCACTGTTCGTGGGACGTCCGAAGTCCATCAAGGCGCTTGAAACTGCGATGGAGTCGGGCAAGAGCATCATGCTTGTAGCCCAGAAGACGGCGGCCAAGGATGAGCCGACCGCCGACGACCTCTACGAGGTGGGCTGCATCGCCAATATCCTGCAAATGCTCAAGCTGCCCGACGGCACCGTCAAGGTGCTGGTGGAAGGCACGCAGCGCGCGAATATCCGCGAAGTGAGCGAAGACGATTCGCACTTCATGTGCGAAGCCGTGCCCGTGCCGCCGGGCCCGGTCGAGACCGCCGAGACGGAGGCGCTGCGCCGCGCCATCGTGTCGCAGTTCGACCAGTACGTGAAGCTCAACAAGAAGATCCCGCCGGAGATCCTGACCTCGCTGTCGGGCATCGACGAGCCTGGCCGCCTGGCCGACACCATCGCCGCGCACCTGCCGATCAAGCTCGAGCAGAAGCAGAAGATCCTGGAGATGGTGAACGTCACCGAACGCCTGGAGAGCCTGCTGTCGCAACTCGAAGGCGAGATCGACATCCTGCAGGTCGAAAAGCGCATCCGTGGCCGCGTCAAGCGCCAGATGGAGAAGAGCCAGCGCGAGTACTACCTGAACGAGCAGGTCAAGGCCATCCAGAAGGAACTGGGCGAAGGCGAAGAAGGCGCCGACCTGGAAGAGCTCGACAAGCGCATCAAGGCTGCGCGCATGCCGAAGGAAGCCAAGAAGAAGGCCGACGCCGAATTCAAGAAGCTCAAGCTGATGTCGCCGATGTCGGCCGAAGCCACCGTCGTGCGCAACTACATCGACACGCTGGTCAACCTGCCGTGGCGCAAGAAGAGCAAGGTCAACAACGACCTCGCCAATGCCGAGCGCGTGCTCGACGAAGACCACTATGGCCTGGAGAAGGTCAAGGAACGCATTCTCGAGTACCTCGCGGTGCAGCAGCGCGTGGACAAGGTGAAGGCGCCGATCCTGTGCCTGGTCGGCCCCCCCGGCGTGGGCAAGACCTCGCTCGGCCAGTCGGTGGCGCGCGCCACGAACCGCAAGTTCGTGCGCATGGCCCTGGGCGGCGTGCGCGACGAGGCCGAGATCCGCGGCCACCGCAGGACCTACATCGGCTCGATGCCGGGCAAGATCCTGCAGAGCCTGTCCAAGGTCGGCGTGCGCAACCCGCTCTTCCTGCTCGACGAGATCGACAAGATGGGCATGGACTTCCGCGGCGACCCGTCGTCGGCCCTGCTCGAGGTGCTGGACCCGGAACAGAACCACACGTTCCAGGACCACTACATCGAAGTGGACTTCGACCTGTCCGATGTGATGTTCGTGGCGACGTCGAACTCGCTGAACATCCCGCCGCCGCTGCTGGACCGCATGGAAGTGATCCGCCTCTCCGGCTACACCGAAGAGGAAAAGGTCAACATCGCCCAGCGCTACCTGCTGCCCAAGCAGATCAAGAACAATGGTCTGAAGGCAGGCGAGATGGAAGTCAGCGAAGAAGCGCTGCGCGACATCATCCGCTACTACACGCGGGAAGCGGGCGTGCGTTCGCTCGAGCGCGAAGTGTCGAAGATCGCCCGCAAGGTGGTCAAGCTGCTGCTGCTCAAGAAGGAGTCGGGCACGGTCAAGGTGGCCTCGGACAACCTGGACAAGTTCCTGGGCGTGCGCAAGTACGACTTCGGCCTGGCCGGCAAGGAAAACCAGGTCGGCCAGGTGACCGGGCTGGCGTGGACGGAAGTGGGCGGCGACCTGCTGACCATCGAAGCCGCGATCATGCCGGGCAAGGGCAACATCACCCGCACCGGTTCGCTGGGCGACGTGATGAAGGAGTCGGTCGAGGCGGCCCGCTCGGTGGTGCGCTCGCGCGCCCGCCGGCTGGGCATCACGGACGAGATGTTCGAGAAGCGCGACATCCACATCCACGTGCCCGAAGGCGCCACCCCGAAGGATGGTCCTTCGGCCGGCGGGGCGATGACCACGGCGCTGGTATCGGTGCTGACGGGCATCCCCGTGCGCGCCGACGTGGCCATGACCGGCGAGATCACGCTGCGCGGCGAAGTGCTGCCGATCGGCGGCCTCAAGGAGAAGCTGCTGGCGGCCCACCGCGGCGGCATCAAGCTGGTGCTGATCCCCGAGGAGAACGTGAAGGATCTCGCCGAGATTCCGGACAACGTCAAGAACGCCATCGAGATCGTCCCGGTGCGCTGGATCGACAAGGTCCTGGAACTTGCGCTCGAGCGCAAGCCCGAGCCGCTGCCCGAGGAAGTGGCCAAGCCCGCCGATGTGGCGGACAAGGCCGCGGCCAAGGTCGAGATGATCCACCACTGAGATCGCCCGGGGCCCGCGGTCCGGGGCCTTGCCGGATGACGGCGGCACAAGACGCCGCGGGCTCTGCCCGCGGCGTTTTTCATTGCGCGCCGGCGCTGGCGGCAGCGATGCGAAGAGCAGCCCGGACGCCGTTTTCCGGGGCTTTTCCAGGGCTTTTCCGTGGCTCCAGGCGGCCGCGAAGAATGCTTGGCAAAAAGGCAACGCCTGTATTACACTTGCGGCCTCGCAACGCAAACAGCAGTAAATGCTCTGATATGTGCGCGGCGATGCTTGCAGCATGCAGTGTGGCTGCGGTACGAGCGGGTGCTTAGCTCAGTTGGTAGAGCGGCGCCCTTACAAGGCGTAGGTCGGGGGTTCGAGCCCCTCAGCACCCACCACGCTCCGGCCGCGAACGCTTCACGTCTTCACGGCGAAGCATGCGGCGGCACCGAATTCAGGAGTGGTAGTTCAGTTGGTTAGAATACCGGCCTGTCACGCCGGGGGTCGCGGGTTCGAGCCCCGTCCACTCCGCCAAACACGCAGTCAGCAAAACGGGCCCCTCGCGGCCCGTTTTGCTTTTGGGCGCCGGTTCGTTCCCGCTGCCGCGCCGCAGGCATGCGCGGCAGTCCGTAAATCGCGTGAAGCGTGCCGCTCCTGATAGAATCCCGGAGTTTGCCGTTCGTACCAACCCTTCTCCTGAGTCCGCATGCTTGATTTCGTACGCAACAACCGCCGCTTGATGCTTCTGCTGCTGCTGGTGCTTGTCTTCCCGTCGTTCGTATTCTTCGGCGTGGAAAGCTACTCGCGCTTCATGGACAGCTCGCACGACGCAGCCAAGGTCGACGGCCGCGCGATCACCACGCAGGAAGTCGACAACGTCGTGCGCGACCAGAGCGAGCGCATGCGCCAGGTGCTCGGCCCCAACTATGACCCGCGCCAGTTCGAAGGCGCGCAGGCCCGCCAGCAGGTGCTCGACCAGTTGATCCTGCAGCGCGTGGTGGCCAACGACGTGGCCAACAAGCACCTGACCGTGTCCGACGCGGCCCTGCAGCAGGCCATCTACAGCATCCCGGCGATCGCCAGCCTGCCGAAGCAGGCCGACGGCCGCCTCGAACCCAAGCCTTATGTCGAACTGCTGGCGCAGCAGGGCCTCACGCCCGAGCAGCTCGAGGCGCGCATGCGCTTCGACCTCGCCACGCAGCAGCTCGGCAGCTCGATCGGCGCGACGGCCTTCGTGCCCAAGTCGCTGCTCGACCGCCTGATCGCCATCCGCGACCAGCAGCGCGACGTGCAGGTGCTGCAGTTCAAGCCGGCCGACTTCGCCGCCAAGGTCAATCCGGACGAAGCCGCGCTGAAGGCGTACTACGAAAGCCACCAGGCCCAGTTCGCCGTGCCCGAGCAGGCCAAGGTCGATTACCTCGTGCTGTCGGCCGACGCGCTGGCCGCATCGACGGCCGTCACGCCCGAAGAGCTCAAGTCCTATTACGACAGCAATATCGCGCGCTTTCGCACCGACGAGCAGCGCCGCGCCAGCCATATCCTGATCGCCGCGCCCAAGGACGCGCCGGCGGCGGACCGCCAGGCCGCCAAGGAAAAGGCCACCAGGCTGCTGGAAGACCTGCGCAAGCATCCCGAGACCTTCGCCGACGTGGCGCGCAAGGAATCGAAGGATCCGGGCTCGGCGGAGAAGGGCGGCGACCTCGGCTTCATGGGCCGCGGCGCGCTGGTCAAGCCGTTCGAGGACGCCATGTTCTCGCTCAAGGAAGGCCAGATCAGCGACGTGGTGGAAACCGACTACGGCTACCACATCATCAAGCTCACCGGCATCAAGCCGGCCGAGACCAAGCCGCTCGACCAGGTCCGTCCGGAACTCGAAGCCGAACTGCGCAAGCAGCTCGCCGCCAAGAAGTTCACCGAGCTGGCCGACGCGTTCGGCAACATGGTCTACGAGCAGTCCGACAGCCTCAAGCCGGCTGCCGACAAGTTCAAGCTGGCCATCCAGACCGCCGACAACGTGACGCGCGAGCCGAACCCCGCGCTGGGCGCGCAGAACCCGCTCAACAACGAGAAACTGCTCAAGGCGCTGTTCAGCGAAGACTCGCTCAAGAACAAGCGCAATACCGAAGCCGTGCAGGTCGCGCCCAACACGCTGGTGGCGGCACGCATCGTCGACTACCGCCCGGCCACCACGCGCAAGTTCGAAGACGTGCAGGCCAAGGTGCGCGAAGGCTACATCGCGCAGCAGGCCGCCGAGCTGGCCGACAAGGAAGGCGCGGCCCGCCTCGAAGCGCTCAAGAAGAGCGGCGCCGCCGACGGCTTCGGCCCGGCGGTCACGGTGTCGCGCGCGAAGGCCGACGGCCTGCAGCCGAAGGCGCTGGAAGCGGTGATGCGCGCCGACACCGCCAAGCTGCCCGCGCTGGTCGGCGTGGACCTGGGCGCGGACGGCTATGCGATCTACCGCATCACCAAGGTCAGCCAGCCCGCGCAGGTGGATGCGGCGCAGCGCCAGGGCGAGGCCCAGCAACTGGCGCAGATGGCCGGCCAGACCGAGCTGGAAGCGTTCTACGAAAGCCTGAAGGCGGCAGCGAAGGTGAAGCTGCTCAAGCCCGCCGCCGCGGCCGCGAGCGAGGCGGCCGCGCAGTAAGGATTGCCGGCAGGCGGGCGTCTCGAATTGACGCCGGTTTGCTCCCCTCTCCCGCACGCGGGAGAGGGCCCCGTCGGCAGAAAGCCAGAGGCGCCCAAGCGGGCGCCTCTTTTCATTCCGGCGGCCGTTGCCCTAGCGCCCGGCGGTGCGCGCCGCCGGCACCTTCAGCAGCGGCTTGAGCTGCGGCCATACCGTATCGAGCAGCGTGCCCTGCGCCTGCGCCGTGGGATGCATGCGGTCCTGCTGGAACCAGTCCGGCCTGGCGACGACCCCTTCGAGCAGGAACGGCACCAGCCGTGTCTTGTACTCGCCGGCCAGCCGGGGGTAGAGCGAGAAGAAGCGCTCCGTGTAGTCGGGCCCGTAGTTGGGCGGAATGCGCATGCCGACCAGCAGCACGCCTGCCTTGGCCTGCTGCGCGCCGGCGACGATGCTGCGCAGGTTGGCTTCGGTGGTCTGCAGCGGCAGGCCGCGCAGCGCGTCGTTGGCGCCGAGCTCCACGATCACCACCGCCGGATGGTGGCGCGCCAGCAGGTCGGGCAGCCGGGTCTTGCCGCCCACGGTGGTCTCGCCGCTGATGCTAGCATTCACGACGCTATAATCGAACCGCTCGGTGCGCAGCCGCGTTTCCAGCAGCTTGACCCAGCCCGTGTCGCGCGCGATGCCATACTCCGCGGACAGGCTGTCGCCCAGCACCAGGATGGCGGGCGCCGCGGTTGCCGCGGCCGCCGCCGCGTGCGTCGAGGGCAGCAGCATGGCCGCACACAGCGCCAGCCCCAGCTTGCGCCAACCGCACCAGAACTTCTTGCTCATGTCTTCTTCCATTCTTGCAGTCGAGTCATTAGGAAAGACCGTGGCCGACACGACCGGTTCGCTGACGATTCTGCATGACGTCACGTTTTCCGTCACGCCCGGCGAGACGCTGGCCATCGTCGGCGCCTCCGGCTCGGGCAAGTCGACCCTGCTCGGCCTGCTGGCCGGCCTCGACCTGCCCACCACGGGCACGGTCCGCCTCAACGGCCAGGACCTGTTCCAGCTCGACGAAGACCAGCGCGCGGCGCAGCGCGGGCGCCATGTGGGGTTCGTGTTCCAGTCGTTCCAGCTGGTCGGCCACCTGAGCGCGCTGGAGAATGTGATGCTGCCGCTGGAGCTGCGCGGCGAGACCGCCGGCGTGCGCGAGCGCGCGGCCGACATGCTGGCGCGCGTCGGCCTGGGCGGGCGCCTTGCGCATTATCCGCGCACGCTGTCCGGCGGCGAGCAGCAGCGGGTGGCGCTGGCGCGCGCGTTCGTCGCGCGGCCGGACATCCTGTTCGCCGACGAGCCTACCGGCAGCCTGGACACCGCCACCGGCGAGGCCGTGATCGCCCTGATGTTCGAGTTGAATCGCGATGCCGGTTCCACCCTGGTGCTGGTCACGCACGACCGCTCGGTGGCGGCGCGCTGCGGGCGCATCCTGACCATCGAGGCAGGGCGCGTGGCCAGCGACGAATGGATGACCGCGCCGGTCTGAAGCGGGCGCCGGCGGCCGGGCCGGCAGGCTAGGCGGCGCCCAGCGCCGCGCGCGCGCGGGCGATCAGGCCGCTGGTGGAGGCATCGTGCGGCGCCGGCGCGGCGGCCGTGCCGGTCAGCTCGGCCTCGATCGGCTTGGCCAGGATCTTGCCCAGCTCCACGCCCCACTGGTCGAACGAGTTGATGTTCCACACCACGCCCTGCACGAAGGTGCGGTGCTCGTACAGCGCGATCAGCGCGCCGAGCGTATGCGGCGTGATGTCTTCGATCAGCAGCGTATTGCTGGGCCGGTTGCCTTCGAACACCATATGCGCGATGCGCACGTCGTCGGTCATGCCGGCGGCGCGCAGCTCGTCCGCGCTGCGCCCGCGCATCAGCGCCTCGGCCTGCGCGAAGCAGTTGGCCAGCAGCTTGGCATGGTGGCCGGGCAGTTCGCGCGGCGGCCGCAGCGGCGCCACGAAATCCACCGGCACGATCTGCGAACCCTGGTGGATCAGCTGGAAATACGCATGCTGGCCGTTGGTGCCGGCCGAGCCCCACACCACCGGCGCGGTATGCGCGCGCACATGGCGGCCGTCGAGCTGGACCGACTTGCCGTTGCTCTCCATCTCCAGTTGCTGCAGGAAGGCCGGGAACAGTTCGAGCGAGGTCGAATAGGGCGCCATGCAGCTGGTCGGCATGCCGAAGAAATTGCGGTACCAGATGCCGATCATGCCCAGCACCACCGGCATGTTGCGCTCCAGCGGCGCGCTGGCGAAATGCTGGTCCATGGCGCGGCCGCCGGCGAGCAGGTCGGCGAAGGCGTCGTAGCCGACCGCCAGCACGATGGACAAGCCCACCGAGGACCACAGCGAGAAACGCCCGCCGATCCAGTCCCAGAACTCGAACATGTGGGCCGGGTCGATGCCGAAGGCGCGCACCGCTTCCACGTTGGTGGACACCGCGGCGAAATGGCTGGCCAGTTGCGCCTCGCCCACCCCGCGCGACAGGAACCAGGCGCGCGCGCTGTTGGCGTTGGCCATGGTTTCCAGCGTGGTGAACGTCTTCGAGCACACGATCACCAGGGTCTGTTCCGGGTCGAGCCGCTCCAGCGTCTCGGCCAGCTCGGTGCCATCCACGTTGGAGACGAAATGCATGCGCGGCCCGCCATTGGCGAGGTGCGACAGCGCCCGGCACACCATGCGCGGGCCCAGGTCCGAGCCGCCGATGCCGATATTGATGACGTCGGTGATGCGCTTGCCGGTGGCGCCGGTCCATTCGCCGCTGCGCACGCGCTCGGAAAACACGCGCATGCGCTCGAGCACGTCATGGATCGCCGGCATCACCGGCTTGCCGTCCACCTTGAAGGTGGCGTCGCGGTCCGCGCGCAGCGCGATATGCAGCACCGCGCGGTCCTCGGTGGCGTTGATGTGGTCGCCGGCGAACATGGCGTCCCGGCGGCCCGGCACGCCCGCTTCGTCGGCCAGTTGCATCAGCAGGGCAAAGGTCTGCGGCGTGATGCGGTTCTTGGAATAGTCGAGGAACAGGCCCGCGGCTTCCAGGGAGAACTGCGCGACACGCTGGTCCGCATCCGCCTCGGCAAACCAGTCGCGCATCGGTATTTCGCGAATCGCTTCGTGGTGTTGCAGGAGGGAGCGCCAGGCGTGGAGATCAGTGGGCATGCGTACGGAATTCTCTGAATATCTTTGAAATGCAATGCCGGAACCGGCTGCGGAAGCGGCACGTCAAGTATAGCGCCCCCGCATGACACGATTTCGTCGAATAGCGGTAATAGACGACATTGCTTCGGATTTGGAAACACTACCAAATAGGGGAATCGCGCGCTGTCCGTGCGCGGCTGACATTCAGCCGGCGCGGCCCAGCCGCCGCGCGAGCGCGCGCAGCGCAGGCTCGCCGCCCGCCACGCACACGCCGCCGGCGCAGATCACGGCCACGCCCAGCGCGGTGATCCAGTCCGGCAACTGGCCGAAAGCCAGGTAGCCGATGGCGGTGGCGGAGAGGATCTGCAGGTACAGGAAGGGGCTGAGGAACGAAGCATCCGCGTACTGGAACGCGCGGATCACGAAGTAATGCCCGAGCGAGCCGGTGATGCCCGTGCTCAGCAGCAGGCCCGCCTGCAACGGCGTGGGCACGGATTCGAACCAGAAGAACGGCACCAGCACGGTGGTCAGCGCGGCACCGGTCACGCCGCTCTGGATCAGCGTGGTCATCGGCGCATCGTGCGCGGCGATGCGCCGCGTCAGCATCTGCATCAGCGCGAACACCAGCGCCGACAGCAGGCCCAGCGCGATGCCCGGCCCGCTCAGCTCGCCGCCGGGGCGCACCACCACCAGCATGCCGGCAAAGCCGACCGCCACGCCGCTCCAGCGGCTGGCGCGCGCGTGGAAGCCGGGGCGCTCGCCCAGCAGCCACGGCGACAGCGCCACCACGAACAGCGGCGCGCAGAAATTGAGCGCGGTGGCCTCGGCCAGCGGCATCAGCCTGAGCACGCTGAAGAACACCAGCGTGGAGACCAGCATGAGGCCGCCGCGCAGCCATTGCAGGGCCGGCTTGACCGGGCGCCATTGCGCGCGCAAGCGCGCCGGCCCCAGCAGCAGGAAGATGGCGGCCACGTGGCCCACGTAGCGCACCCACGCCACGCCCATCACCGGCAGGCCCTGCTGGGTCAGCATCTTGCTGCTGGCGTCGAGCAGGCTCAGGATCCACTGGCCCAGCACCAGCAGCGCCACGCCGGTCAGCAACTGGCGGCGCGCCGGGCCGCAGGCCGGGGTGGCAACCGCAGCGGCCGCGGGACCGCCCGGCGCCAGCGGCGCGGCGCGTTCGGCGGCGTTGCTCATGCGCGGCGCGGCTGCCGCAGCAGGCCGTTGAACAGCGTGCGCAGCGGCAGGTAGAGTTCGCTGGCGGTCAGGCCGGCGGGCCCGGTGCCGTCGGCCACCAGGCGATCGGCGGCGCGCCCGTGCAGCCACACCGCGGCCTGCGCGGCCTGCAGCGGCGGCATGCCCTGGGCCAGCAGCGCGCCGATCATGCCGGCCAGCACATCGCCGGTGCCGGCGGTGGCCAGCCCGGCATTGCCGGTCGGGTTGATCGACAGCGCCACGCCGCCGCCGGCATCGGGCGGCGCGGCGATCACCGTGCCGGAGCCCTTGAGCACCACCACCGCGTGCCACTGCGTGGCCAGCGAGCGCGCCGCCGCCAGGCGGTCGTGCTGGATCTCGGCCACGCTCAGGCCAGCCAGGCGCGCGGCCTCCAGCGGGTGCGGCGTCATCACGCGCACCAGCGCGCTGCCGGCCAGCAAGGCGGCCAGCGCGGGGTCGGATGCCAGCAGGTTGAGCGCATCGGCGTCGAGCACCAGCGGGGGCGGCTCGGCCACCGTGGCGCAGCCGTGCAGCAGTTGCGCGAGCTGCTTGCGCGCCGCCGTGCCGGTGCCCATGCCGGGGCCGATCACCAGCGCGGTCATGGCCGACAGTTCCACCTCCGCGATCGGGTGCAGCATCAGCTCCGGATGCACCGGGTCGAGCAGCGGCGCCGGCTGCGCCAGGAAGGCGATATGCACGCGCCCCGCGCCGAGGTGCTGCGCGGCGCGCGCGCCCAGCAGCGGCGCGCCGGTCATGCCCACGCCGCCGCCGATCACGGCCAGCGAGCCGAAACTGCCCTTGTTGGCGGCATGCCGGCGTCCCGGCAGCGCCGCGGCGAACGAGGCCGGCACGTTGACCGTGGCGCGGGGCCGTTCGGCGGGCGGATAGATCAGGCCCAGCGGGGCGATGTCCACCTCGCCCGCGCAGTCGCGGCCGTCCAGCGTGAGCAGGCCCGGCTTGGCGCCGATGAAGGTCAGCGTGCGGCGGGCTTGCACCGCCGGCGCGCCGGCGCCGGTATCGGCAAACAGGCCGCTGGGAATGTCGAGGGCGAACACCGGCAGCCCGGCGCCGTTGATGTGCGCGATCCACTGCGCGACGTAGCCGTCGGCGGGGCGGTTCAGGCCGATGCCGAGCAGGCCGTCGACCAGCGCGCAGGTATCGGCGGGCAGCGGCGGCAGGCCGCCCTGGCAGGCGGCTTCCGGCAGCGTGCGCAGCGGCACGCCGGCGGCGCGGGCCTCCAGCCAGGCGCGCGCCGCGTCGGCGGGCAGCCGGTCGGGCTCGGCCGTCAGCCAGGCCTGCACCGCGCGCCCGGCCTGGTGCAGGCGGGTGGCGGCCACCAGCGCATCGCCGCCATTGTTGCCGGGGCCAGCCAGCATCAGCAGCGGGCCGTGCGGCGCATGGCGCGCCAGCCAGTCCGCGGCCGCGGCGCCCGCGCGCGACATCAGCGCGAAGGCGGGCAGCGTCGCCATCGCGGCGGCTTCGATGCGGCGGATGGCCGCCACGTCGTAGAGCGGAATGCCGGCCTGGCCGGCGGCGTCGAGCGGCAGCCAGGCATCGGCGGCAGGGAGGGAGGACAAAGGTGTCTGCATGATCAGCGCGGGCCGAGCCCGTAGCGGGCCGGCGTGAGCCCGTCCATGTCGATGGCGGGCGGGTTGCCGGCAATGAGGTCGGCGGCAATGCGGCCCGAGCCGCAGGCCATGGCCCAGCCGGTCGAGCCGTGGCCCAGGTTGAGGAACAGGCCGGGCACGGCGGTGGCGCCGATCAGCGGGGGGCCGTCCGGCAGCATCGGGCGCGCGCCGGCCCACAGCGTGGCGTTGCCATAGTGGCCGGCCACCGGGAACCAGTCGCGCGCCACCTTGAGCAAGGTGTTGACGGCGGCGGGGCGCAGGTCGAGCCGGCGCGAGCCGAGCTCGGCCGTGCCGGCCACGCGCAGGCGGTTGCCCATGCGCGTGATGGCGACCTTGTACGACTCGTCCATCAGCGCGGCCAGCGGCGCCTGCAGCTCGTCGCTGACCTGCACGGTGGCGGAATAGCCCTTGACCGGGTAGAGCGGGATGCGCAGGCCCAGCGGGCGCAGCAGCGCGGCGCTGCCCACGCCGGCGCACACCAGCATGCGGTCCGCGGCAAGCGTCTCGCGCGCGCCGCCGGCGGCGTCGCCGCCCGCGGCGCGCAGGTCCAGCGCGAGGCCGCCGCCCGGCAGCGGGCGCGGCGCGCCGGCGTCGCGGTCCATGACGAAGCGCACGCCGGCGGCTTCGGCCAGCGTGCGCAGGCGCCGCACGAACATCGGGCAGTTGCCGGACTCGTCCTCGGGCAGGTGCAGGCCGCCGGCCAGCGGCGTGTCGGTGGTCAGGCCGGGCTCGATGCGGCGGCAGCCGTCGGCGTCGACCAGCCGGTGCGGCACCTTGTGCTCGCGCAGCAGCACCAGAGCGGGTTCCGCCAGGTCCAGGTCGCGCCGCGTGCGGAACAGCTGCAGGTAGCCCTGCGACTGCTCGTATTCGATGGCGAGCTTGCCGCGCAGCGCGTGCAGGCATTCGCGGCTGTAGAAGGCCAGCCGCTGCATGCGCAGCTTGTTCAGGCGGTAGCGCTCCAGCGTGCATTCGCCGAGCCAGCGCACGATCCAGCGCCACATGGCCGGATCGGCGCTGGGGCGGAACAGCACCGGCGAGGTGCTGGCGAACAGGTTGCGCAGCACCTTGCCCGGCATGCCCGGCGCCGCCCACGGCGTGACGTAGCCCGGCGCGATCACGCCGGCGTTGCCGAAGCTCGACTCCTGCGCGGGCGCCGCGCGCCGCTCGACCACGGTCACCTCGAAGCCGGCTTCGCGCAGGTACCAGGCCGAGCACACGCCGATCACCCCGGCGCCGATCACGATCACATGCATGGCACTCCGTTGGGGGCCGCGGCCCCCGCTGTTTCGCAATGCCGCCGGCGGCATGCGGCGGCCGGCATTGCAGCGCTACTTCAGTTCCTTCTGCATCACCACGTCGGGCAGCCACGTGACCAGGGTCGGCCACACCGTGATGATGCCGATGGCGATCACCATCATCATGAAGAACGGCAGCGAGACCCGCGCGATGTAGTTGCTGTCCTTGCCGGTCATGCTCTGCAGCACGAACAGGTTGAAGCCCACCGGCGGCGTGACCTCGGCGATCTCCACCAGCAGCACGATGAATATCCCGAACCATACCAGATCGAAGCCCGCCGCCTGCACCATCGGCAGCACCGTGGCGGTGGTCAGCGCGATCATGGAGATGCCGTCCAGCGCGGTGCCCAGCAGGATGTAGATCACCGTCAGCACGGCGATCAGCGCCCACGGCGACAGGTGCATCGACGCCACCCATTCGGCCAGCGCGCGCGGGATGCCCGTGAAGCTCATGGTCACCGACAGGAACGAGGTGGCGCCCAGCACGAACATGATCATGGCGGTCAGCCGCGTGGCCGACATCAGGCTTTCCCAGAACGCCTTGCGCGTCAGCGAGCCGCCCGCCCAGGCCAGCCCCAGCGAGGCCACCACGCCGTAGGCGGCGGCCTCGGTGGCGGTGGAGTAGCCGGTGATCATGATCCAGGTGATGAAGGCGATCAGGATCATGCACGGCATCAGCTGGCGGACCGAGGCCAGGCGCGAGCGCCAGTCGAAGCGCTCGGCCGGCGGCGTCTTGTCCGGGTTGGACAGCGCCCACGCCACGATATAGCCCGAGAACAGCAGCATCAGCAGCAGGCCCGGCAGGAAGCCCGCCAGGAACACGCGGATGATGGAGACGTCCGCCGACACCGCGTACACCACCATGGTGATCGACGGCGGGATCAGGATGCCGAGCGTGCCGGCGCACGACAGCGAGCCCAGCGTCACACGCTCGTCGTAGCCGCGCCGGGTCAGCTCGGGCAGCGCCGACTTGGCGATGGTGGCGCAGGTGGCGGCCGACGAGCCCGACACCGAGCCGAAGATGCCGCAGCCCAGGATGTTGACGTGCATCAGCCGCCCGGGCAGCCAGTTCAGCCACGGCGACAGGCCGTTGAACATCTGCTCGGACAGCTTGGTGCGGAACAGGATCTCGCCCATCCACACGAACAGCGGCAGCGAGGCCAGCGTATAGGACGCGCTCGACGACCACCACGCATTAGCCAGGTTGACCAGCGCGTCATGGTCGGCGAAGACCACCAGCCCCACCCAGGAGGTGACGGCGATGGCCACCGGGATCCAGGCCCCGATCACCAGGAACACGATCATCACCAGCAGCAGGATCAGGGAAACCAGGACGGTGCTCATCAGACGGTCTCCCCGAAGTCGCCGGCGGCCAGCTTGGCTTCCTGCGCCAGCTGGTAGCGCGGCTTCTGGCGGCGCGCCACGCGCAGCAGCTCGTCGAGCACGGCCAGCGCGAAGCCGGCGCAGCCCAGCACCGCGAAGCTCTGCGGAATCCACAGCGGCACCACGATCTGCCCCTGCGAGACGTCGCCGATCTCCCAGCTCTGCCAGGCGAAGCTCAACAGCGCCCAGGTGGCATAGCCGGCAAACACCGCGCAGATGGTCAGCGAAAGCAGATCGAGCCACCAGCGCTGGCGCGCGTTCACGGCTTCGAGCAGCATTTCCACGCGCACGATGCCGCCGTGCTGGAAGGTCTGGCCGAGCACGAGGAAGGCGGAGGCCGCGCACAGCCAGGCGACGATGTCGTCGCCGCCCTTGAAGACGATGGTGGTCTCGCGCGAGAAGGACATCAGGATCATGATGATGCAGACCCCGAGGATGCACAGCGCGCCGAGCACGGCGAACAGGTCAAGCAGCCGGTCGAGCCAGCGCTTGTTGAGGGCAGGAGCTTCCATGGCGGGTGAGGAGGGAGGATGCGGTGATAAGAGACGCGGGCCGCGGCGGCAGGCTGCGCCGCCGCGGCTGCACCCGGAGCGCGGCGCCGGTGCGCCGCGTCCCGCGTGCATGGCGCCTGGCTGGCGCCGGGTACGGCACCGGATGCCGGACCGGCTCCGGCTTACGGCACCGGTTTACTTCTTGTAGGCCTCCAGAATGGCCTTGCCGTCGTCGCCGGCGCTCTTGGCCCACTCGTCGACCATGACCTGGCCCACCTTCTGCATGTCCTGCTTGAGCTGCGGCGAAGGCGGCTGCACGGTCATGCCGTTCTTGCCGAGCACGGCCAGGTAGTCGCGCGTCTTCTGCTCGGAGACCTGCCAGCCGCGCTTCTCGGCCTCGGCCACGGTCTTGAGCAGGGCGTCCTGGGTCGGCTTGTCCAGCGCGGCGAAGGCTTTCTTGCTGACCACCAGCATGTTCTTCGGCAGCCAGGCGTCCACGGTGTAGAAGTACTTCACGCTTTCCCACACCTTGGTGTCCACGCCGGTGGCGCCCGAGGACATGAAGGAGTTGACGGTGCCGGTGGCCAGCGCCTGGGCCAGGTCGGCGGCCTGGATGGTGACCGGCTGCGCGCCGACCAGTTCGGCGATCTTGGAGGTGGCGGGGTTGTAGGCGCGCCACTTCAGGCCCTTCATGTCGGCCGCGGCGTTGATCGGCTTGTTGGCGTAGATGCCCTGCGGCGGCCAGGCCACGGCGTAGAGCAGCTTCATGCCCTGCTTGTCGAGCACCTTGTCGGTGACCGCGCGCGAGGCCTGCCACAGCTTGTAGGAGTCCTGGTAGCTGGTGGCCAGGAACGGCACCGCGTCCACGCCGAACACCGGGTTCTCGTTGGCCAGCAGCGACATCAGGATCTCGCCCATCTGCACCTGGCCGGTCTGCACGCCGCGCTTGATCTCGTTGGCCTTGAGCAGCGAGCCGTTGGGGTGGATCTGGATCTTGAGCTTGCCGCCGGTGGCCTTCTCCACGTCGTTGGCCATCTGCTGCAGGTTTTCGGTGTGCAGGTTGTTGGTGGGGTAGCCGGTCGGCAGGTCCCACTTGGTCTGCGCCTGCGCCACGGGGGCCAGCGCGGACGCGGCGGCCAGCACCCCGCCCACCAGCATGTACTTCAGTGTTGCCTTCCCTTGCATCGATCTCTCCTGGTTGGTCGTTGCGGCTCGGTCTGTTGTTGTGCGGCGGTCTTGTGCGTCTTTTTGTGCGTCTTCTTGTGCCTCTCGGTGCCGCGCATGCTGCGCGTCTTGCCGTGTCCTGCATTCGTCCCGCCCGCGCGGCCTGGCTCAGGGGCTGCGCGGGCAGGTGGGGGCTTGCCGGGGTGCGGCCGCCTCAGGCGGCCGGCTTGACGACGGGTTCCAATGCAATTGCCGTGCCCAGCAGTTGCGCGTCGCGCAGCGCACCGTGCGAGAGCATCAGCCCGACCGGCAGTTCGCCCGGCTGGTGGCAGGGCAGCGAGATCGAGCAGCCGTCGAGGAAGTTGAAGGCCGAGGTGTTGCGCAACAGCAGCGCGTTGGTGCGGAAGAAGAGATCGTCGTCGCCCAGCAGCGGCGCGACCGGCGGCGCCACCATCGGCACGGTGGGGCAGGCCACCGCGTCGAAGCCCTCGATGCGCGCCAGCACGCGCGCGATCCAGGCGGCGCGCGCGCGCATCAGGTCCACATAGTCGGGCGCGCTCATGGCGGCGCCGCGCTCGATGCGCATGGCCACGCGCGGGTCGTACTGGCCGCGCCGGCCGGCCAGCACGTGGCGGTGGATGGCGTAGGCCTCGGGCGCGGTGAAGCCGCCGGCGGCATTGATGCCGGGCAGCTCGGTCAGTTCGGGCAGGTCGACCGGCTCGATCCGCACGCCGGCCGCGGACAGCAGGCCGAGGGTACGGTCGAAGGCGCGCGCCACGGTGGCGTCGAGGTCGTCCAGCAGGTACTGGCGCGGCACCGCCAGGCGGATGCCCGCCGCGGCCTTGCCGGCAGGCACCACGGCCTGGTCGGCGATCACGCTGTCCACCAGCACGCAGTCGCGCACCGAGCGCGTCATGGCGCAGGCGGTGTCCAGCGTGTAGGACAGCGGAAACGCGCCGTCGAGCGGCACCCGCCGCGTGGTCGGCTTGAAGCCGGTCAGCCCGCACAGCGCCGCGGGAATGCGGATCGAGCCGCCGGTATCGCTGCCCAGCCCGGCCACCGCCAGCCCCAGCGCCACGGACACCGCCGCGCCCGACGACGAGCCGCCGGGAATGCGCGCCACGCTGCGGTCGGCGGGGTTCGCCGGGGTGCCGAAATGAGGATTGATGCCGACGCCGGAGAAGGCGAACTCGGTCATGTTGGTGCGTCCGACCAGCGCCGCGCCGGCCTCGCGCAGGCGGCGCACCACGGTGGCATCGGCCGCGGCCGCGGGCGCATCGTTGCGTACCGGAGAGCCAGCGCGCGTGACCTCGCCGGCCACGTCGAACAGGTCCTTGACCGAGACCGGCAGGCCCGCGAGCGGATGCAGCTGCCGGCCGGCGCGGGCGGCGGCATCGGCCGCGCGGGCGGTTTCGGCGGCGCTGTCGAAGGTGGCGTGGAGCAGCACGGCTTGCGCCGCGGGTTGCCGCGCGAGTTCGGCGGCTTCTGCGATCACGCCGGCCCGCGAAGCGGAGCCATCGTGAAGTTTTGTCTGTAATGTGTGGATATCGGCGGGCATCGGATTCGCGGTTCAGGCGCGTTCGGCAAGGATCGGGTCGAGTCTAGCCAGTGCGCCGGTGCCGCGCAACCAGACCGCCGGCGGGCTGCCCGCGGGCCCCGCGATAGTGCGCGGGCTAGTGCATTGGCGACTGTGCCTGCCCTGTCTTCGTGCAGAATCCACTGCTACGTCCCCGATGTTTTGCTTGGATTTATTTGGTGTTTATCCTCATAATTTGTTTATAAACTGTCAAGCCAAATCTGCGGGCGAGACCCTCGGGGATATACCTAGTCAGGTCAGGCCCGTGTCGGTTCCTCGGGGCCGCCATGCGGACGCGCCAGACCACACAGACCAGCACGGACCAACGCATACCAACGCATACCAACGCATGCCGACAATGAGAGAGGAGTGTAGAGATGGCTCGTAAGCCAGCCGCCGACCACGACAACGCCGGGCAGGACGCGCCCGCCCGTGCCGCCACCGGCGCGCTGCCGCGCGCGCTCGGGCCCAATATCGTCTCGTCCTCGCACCTGGTGTCCGAGCGCAGCCCCGAGCTGTCGGAGTTCGAGTTCGGCCTGAACACCGCGTACAACGCCTACAGCCGCTGGGTGGTGCGCTGCATGGGCGCCTCGGGCGTGCGCGACCTGACCTTCCTCGACGTGCTGGTGCTGCATCACGTCAACCACCGCGCCCGGCCCAAGCGGCTGGCCGACATCTGCTTCGTGCTGAACGTGGAAGATACCCACCTCGTGACCTACGCGCTGAAGAAGCTGCAGGGCATGGGGCTGGTGGAAGGCGAGCGCGTCGGCAAGGAAGCCACCTACACCACCACGGCGGCCGGCACGCAGGCCTGCGCCCGCTACCGCGAGATCCGCGAGCAATGCCTGACCAGCAATTTCACCGCCGGCAGCGCGGAGAACATCGAGATCGGCGAGCTGGCGCGGCTGCTGCGTGTGCTCACCGGCCTGTACGAGCAGGCCGCCCGCTCGGCCACTTCGCTGTAGGCCGCCCTGCGCCACCGCCGTTCCCCGATTCCACACCACGCTAGACAAGGAAGCCCCCGCATGTCGCTGCCATCCTCCGCCGCCTTCGTCCCGGACCGCCGCCGCTGGCAATTCTGGATCGACCGCGGCGGCACCTTCACGGACGTGGTCGGGCTGCGGCCCGACGGCACGGTGGTCACCCACAAGCTGCTGTCCGAGAACCCGGAGCAATACAGCGACGCCGCCGTGGCCGGCATCCGCCACCTGCTGGGCCTGGCGCCGGGCGAGCCGGTCACGCCGGCGCTGGTGGAGGTGGTGAAGATGGGCACCACGGTGGCCACCAACGCGCTGCTAGAGCGCAAGGGCGAGCCGCTGGCGCTGTTCATCACGCGCGGGTTCCGCGACGCGCTGCGCATCGCGTACCAGAACCGGCCGCGCCTGTTCGACCTGAACATCGTGCTGCCCGAGCTGCTCTACCGCGAGGTGGTGGAAGTGGACGAGCGGCTCGATGCGCGGGGCGGCGTCGTCGCGCCGCTGGACGAAGCCACGCTGCGCGCCGACATGCGGCGCGTGTTCGCCGGCGGCACGCGCGCCATCGCCATCGTGTTCCTGCACGGCTACCGCGCGCCGGCGCACGAGCAGGCCGCGGCGCGCATCGCGCGCGAGACCGGCTTCACGCAGATCTCGGTGTCGCACCAGGTATCGCCGCTGATGAAGCTGGTCTCGCGCGGCGACACCACCGTGGTGGACGCCTATCTCTCGCCGATCCTGCGCCGCTACGTCGGGCAGGTGGAGCAGCAGATGCCCGGCGTGCGGCTGCAGTTCATGCAGAGCAGCGGCGGCCTGACCGACGCGCACCGCTTCCAGGGCAAGGACGCCATCCTGTCCGGCCCGGCCGGCGGCATCGTCGGCATGGTGCGCTCGTCGCAGGGCGCCGGCTTCGGCCGCATCATCGGCTTCGACATGGGCGGCACCTCCACCGACGTGTCGCATTTCAACGGCAGCCATCCCAACGATTTCGAGCGCGTGTTCGAGACCGCCGTGGCCGGCGTGCGCATGCGCGCGCCGATGATGAGCATCCACACGGTGGCCGCCGGCGGCGGCTCCATCCTGCATTTCGACGGCAGCCGCTTCCGCGTGGGGCCGGACTCCGCCGGCGCCAACCCGGGCCCGGCCAGCTACCGGCGCGGCGGCCCGCTGGCGGTGACCGACTGCAACGTCATGCTGGGCAAGATCCAGCCGCGCCATTTCCCCAGCGTGTTCGGCCCGGGCGCCGACGCGCCGCTGGACCGCGACGTCGTGGTGTCGCGCTTCGCCGAACTGGCGCAGGCGGTGAGCGCCGCCACCGGCGACGCGCGCAGCCCGGAGCAGGTGGCCGAGGGCTTCATCGAGATCGCGGTCGGCAACATGGCCAACGCGATCAAGCAGATCTCGGTGCAGCGCGGCCACGACGTGACCGGCTACACGCTCACCACCTTCGGCGGCGCCGGCGGCCAGCATGCCTGCCTGGTGGCGGACGCGCTCGGCATGCAGACCGTGTTCGTGCATCCGCTGGCGGGCGTGCTGTCGGCCTACGGCATGGGGCTGGCCGACCGCACCGCGATGCGCGAGCGCGCCGTGGAAGCGCGGCTCGATGCCGCCGCGCTGCCGGCGCTGCAAGCCACGCTCGACGCGCTGGCGCAGCAAGCGCGCACCGAATTGCTGGAGCAGGAAGTGGCCGACGCGCAGATCGACGTGGTGCGCCGCGCCCACCTGCGCTACGAGGGCACCGACTCGGCGCTGGTGGTGCCGTTCGGCACGCTCGCGGCCATGCAGGCCGCCTTCGACGCCGCCTACCGCCAGCGCTACGCCTTCCTGATGCAGGGCAAGCCGCTGATCGTGGAGGCCGTCTCGGTGGAAGCCATCGGCAGCAGCGAGCCGCCCGCGGAAAAGCTGCCCGAGCCGCTGCCGCGCAGCGGCGGCCCGGTGCCGGCCGAGCACGTGCGCATGTTCAGCGGCGGCGCCTGGCACGACACCGGCCTGTTCCCGCGCGACACGCTGCGCCCCGGCGACGTGCTGCCCGGCCCGGCGATCATCGCCGAGCGCAACGCCACCACCGTGGTCGAGCCCGGCTGGCAGGCCGAGCTGACCGCGCGCGACCATCTCGTGCTCACGCGCGCGGTGCCGCGCCCGCAGCGCCGCGCCATGGGCACCGATGCCGACCCGGTCATGCTGGAGGTCTTCAACAACCTGTTCATGTCGATCGCCGAACAGATGGGCCAGCGGCTGCAGAACACCGCCTACTCGGTCAACATCAAGGAGCGGCTCGACTTTTCCTGCGCCATCTTCGACGCCGGCGGCAACCTGATCGCCAACGCGCCGCACATGCCGGTGCACCTGGGCTCGATGGGCGAAAGCATCAAGACGGTGATCGCGCGCAATGCCGGCCGCATGGCCGACGGCGACGTCTACGTGCTCAACGACCCCTACAACGGCGGCACGCACTTGCCGGACGTGACCGTGATCACGCCGGTGTTCGACCAAGCCGGCAGCGAGATCCTGTTCTACGTGGGCTCGCGCGGCCACCACGCCGACATCGGCGGCATCACGCCGGGCTCGATGCCGCCGGACTCCACCGTGGTGGAGGAGGAGGGCGTGCTGATCGACAACTTCCCGCTGGTCAAGGCCGGCGTGCTGGACGACGCCGGCATGCGCGCGCTGCTGGCCGGCGGGCGCTACCCGGCGCGCAACGTCGACCAGAACATGGCCGACCTGCGCGCCCAGGTGGCGGCCAACGCCAAGGGCGTGGAAGAGCTGCGCAAGATGGTGGCGCAGTTCGGCCTGCCGGTGGTGCGCGCCTACATGGGCCACGTGCAGGACAACGCCGAGGAAGCGGTGCGCCGCGTCATCACCGCGCTCAAGGACGGCGCCTACGACTATCCGCTCGACAACGGCGCGCGCATCCGGGTGAAGGTGACGGTGGACCAGGCCCGGCGCGAGGCGGTGGTGGACTTCACCGGCACCTCGGCGCAACTGCCCAACAACTTCAACGCGCCGCGCGCGGTGTGCATGGCGGCGGTGCTCTACGTGTTCCGCACGCTGGTCGACGAGGACATCCCGCTCAACGCCGGCTGCCTCAAGCCGATCAAGGTCGTCATCCCGGAAGGCTCGATGCTCAACCCGCGCTATCCGGCCTCGGTGGTGTCGGGCAACGTGGAAACCTCGTCGTGCATCACCAATGCGCTGTACGGCGCACTGGGCGTGGTGGCCGCCAGCCAGGGCACCATGAACAACTTCACGTTCGGCAACGCGCGCTACCAGTACTACGAAACCATCTCGGGCGGCAGCGGCGCCGGCCACGGCTTCGATGGCTGCGACGTGGTGCAGACCAATATGACCAACTCGCGGCTGACCGACCCGGAAGTGCTGGAATGGCGCTTCCCGGTGCGGCTGGAGAGCTACGAGATCCGCCCGGGCTCGGGCGGCGCGGGGCGCTGGCACGGCGGCGACGGCGGCATCCGCCGCGTGCGCTTCCTGGAGCCCATGACGGCCTCGATCCTCTCCAACAACCGCCTGCACGCGCCGTTCGGCATGGCCGGCGGGGCGCCCGGCGCCACCGGCCGCAACTACGTGGTGCGCGCCGATGGGCGGGAGGAGCCGCTCGGCCACGTGGGCCGCTGCGAGATGGAGGCCGGGGACGTGTTCGTGGTGGAAACGCCGGGCGGCGGGGGCTTCGGCCAGGCCTGAACCGGCGTGGCGGCGGCAGCCCCGGAGGCAGCCCCGGTGACGGCCCGGGTGAGGGCCCGGGCGGCGTGTGGCGATAGTGCCGCTCGTCGGCCCGCGCGCCGCTGCCGCCGGGGCGCGGCAGGCTCTGCTGCAACGCGGGAAAGGGCGGCCGACAAGGTATAATGCCGGTTTCCCGCCAGCACGGCGCCCCAACCAGCGGCGCCGGCCGGTAGCAGCCCCTACCTCCTGCCCTCCCGACCGCTCAGACCATGGCGCATTTCTCGTGCTTCCCCGGCGCATTGGCCCTTTCCGCCTTCCGCCAGCAACGCCTGCTCACCGCCCTCAAGCAGATCGACGCCGACATCGAGTCGGTTCACGGCCAGTTCCTGCATTTCGTCGATTCCGATGTGCCGCTGTCGCAGGACGACAGTGCCCGCATCGGCGCGCTGCTGACCTACGGTGCGCCGTTCGAGCCGCAGGCCGAGGGCGACCGCTTCGTGGTGATCCCGCGCTTCGGCACGATCTCGCCGTGGGCCAGCAAGGCCACCGACATCGCGCATAACTGCGGCTTTGCCCACGTGCACCGCATCGAGCGCGGCATCGAGATCACCGTGATCTGCAAGAAGGGCCTGCTGCGCGGCCGCAAGACGCTGGACGCCGGCACGCGCGCCGCCGTGGCCGCGCACCTGTTCGACCGCATGACCGAGACCGTGGTCGCCGCGCGCGAGGACGCCGCCGGGCTGTTCCAGGAGCTGCCGGCCAAGCCGCTGCGCTTCATCGACATCGCCGGCGGGCGCGCCGCGCTGGCGCAGGCCAACACCGAGATGGGCCTGGCGCTGTCGGACGACGAGATCGACTACCTGGTGGATGCCTACGCCACGCTCGCGCGCAACCCGACCGACGTCGAGCTGATGATGTTCGCGCAGGCCAACAGCGAGCACTGCCGCCACAAGATCTTCAACGCCACCTGGACCATCGACGGCGTGCAGCAGGACAAGTCGCTGTTCGCCATGATCCGCAATACGCACCAGCTCAACCCGCAAGGGTCGATCGTGGCGTACTCGGACAACTCGGCGGTCATGGAAGGCGGCGTGGCCGAGCGCTGGTATCCGCGCGGCGCCGGGCAGAAGTACGGCCGCCACGAAGCGCTCACGCACACCCTGATGAAGGTGGAGACGCACAACCACCCGACCGCCATCTCGCCGTTCCCGGGCGCCTCCACCGGCGCCGGCGGCGAGATCCGCGACGAAGGCGCGACCGGCCGCGGCGGCAAGCCCAAGGCCGGCCTGACCGGCTTCACCGTGTCCAACCTGATGCTGCCGGACGCCGTGCAGAGCTGGGAAAACGCGCGCGACGCCGCCCAGCCGCTGGCGCACCGCAATCCGGACGACAAGGCCGGCGTGACGGGCAAGCCGGACCGCATCGCCTCGCCGCTGCAGATCATGATCGACGGCCCGCTCGGCGGCGCCGCCTTCAACAACGAATTCGGCCGCGCCAACCTGGGCGGCTACTTCCGCGTCTACGAGCAGAACGTGGGCGGCACCGTGCGCGGCTACCACAAGCCGATCATGATCGCCGGCGGCATCGGCGCGATCGACGCCAGCCACACCCACAAGAAAGCGCTGCCGGCCGGCAGCCTGCTGATCCAGCTGGGCGGGCCGGGCATGCGCATCGGCATGGGCGGCAGCGCCGCCAGCTCGATGGCCACCGGCACCAACACCGCCGACCTCGACTTCGACTCGGTCCAGCGCGGCAACCCGGAAATGGAGCGGCGCGCGCAGGAAGTCATCAACGCCTGCTGGCAGCTCGGCGACGACAACCCCATCCTGTCGATCCACGACGTGGGCGCGGGCGGCATCTCCAACGCCTTCCCCGAGCTGGTGGACGGCGCCGGCCGCGGCGCGCGCTTCGACCTGCGCCAGGTGCACCTGGAAGAGTCGGGCATGAGCCCGGCCGAGATCTGGTGCAACGAGTCGCAGGAACGCTATGTGCTGGCCATCGCGCCGGATTCGCTGCCGCTGTTCCAGGCCATGTGCCAGCGCGAGCGCTCGCCGTTCGCGGTGGTCGGCGTGGCCACCGAGGAAAAGCAGCTGCAGCTGGTGGACGCGCACGTCGACGCCGCGCTCAAGGAGCACTACGCCGTCGACATGCCGATGGAAGTGCTGCTCGGCAAGCCGCCGCGCATGCACCGCGACGTCAGGCACGTCGAGCAGGAACTGCCGCCGGTGGACGTGACCGGCATCGCGCTGGAGCAGGCCGTGCGCGACGTGCTGCGCCACCCGACCGTGGCCAGCAAGTCCTTCCTGATCACCATCGGCGACCGCACCGTGGGCGGCATGAACGCGCGCGACCAGATGGTCGGCCCGTGGCAGGTGCCGGTGGCCGACGTGGCCGTGACCACGCTCGACTACAAGGGCCGCGCCGGCGAAGCCATGACCATGGGCGAGCGCACGCCGCTGGCCGTGATCAACGCGCCGGCCTCGGGCCGCATGGCCATCGGCGAGGCGCTGACCAACCTGGCCGCCGCGCCGGTCAAGGACCTCGGCAAGGTCAAGCTGTCCGCCAACTGGATGGCCGCCTGCGGCGTGGACGGCGAGGACGCCAGGCTGTACGACACCGTGCGCGCGGTCGGCATGGAGCTGTGCCCGGCGCTCGGCATCAGCATCCCGGTGGGCAAGGATTCGCTGTCCATGCGCACCAAGTGGGACGACAACGGCATCGCCCGGGAAGTGGTGGCGCCGGTCTCGCTGATCATCTCGGCCTTCGCCGCGGTGGACGACACCGACCGCACGCTGACCCCGCAACTGCGCACCGACGCCGGCGACAGCGTGCTGATCGCCATCGACCTGGGCCGCGGCAAGAACCGCCTCGGCGGCAGCATCCTCGCGCAGGTCACGCAGCAGGTCGGCGACGCCACGCCGGACGTGGACAGCGCCGAGGACCTGAAGAACTTCTTCAACGTGATCCAGCGCCTGAACCGCGAAGGCAAGCTGCTGGCCTACCATGACCGCTCCGACGGCGGCTTCATGGCGGCGCTGGCGGAAATGGCCTTCGCCGGCCATTGCGGCGTGTCGCTCAACGTCGACATGCTGGCGCTGGACCCGCAGCAGGAACAGGACTACGGCGACGCCAAGAACTGGGCCCAGCAGATCTCCGAGCGCCGCAACGACCAGACCCTGCGCGCGCTGTTCTCCGAAGAGCTCGGCGCGGTGATCCAGGTGCGCCTGTCCGAGCGCGACGCCGTGTTCGGCGTGCTGCGCGAAGCCGGCCTGTCGGCCTGCAGCCACGTGGTGGGCAAGCCCAACGCCACCGACCAGATCGAGATCTACCGCGACGCCAGGAAGGTGTTCGGCGCCGCCCGCGGCGAGCTGCAGCGCACCTGGAGCGAGGTGAGCTGGCGCATCGCGCGCCTGCGCGACAACCCGGCCTGCGCCGACAGCGAATACGACCGCCTGCTCGACGCGGCCGACCCGGGCATCTCGCCGGTGCTGACCTTCGACCCGGCCGAGGACATCGCCGCGCCGTTCGTGGCCACCGGCGCCCGCCCGAAGGTGGCGATCCTGCGCGAGCAGGGCGTCAACTCGCAGATCGAGATGGCCTACAGCATGGACCGCGCCGGCTTCGACACGCACGACGTCCACATGAGCGACCTGATCGCCGGGCGCGCCAGCCTGGCCGACTTCACCGGCTTCGTCGCCTGCGGCGGCTTCAGCTACGGCGACGTGCTGGGCGCCGGCGAAGGCTGGGCCAAGACCATCCTGTTCAACGCGCAGATGGCCGAGCAGTTCGCCGCCTTCTTCAACCGCCAGGACACCTTCGCGCTGGGCGTGTGCAACGGCTGCCAGATGATGAGCAACCTCGCCCCGATCATCCCGGGCGCGGGCGCTTGGCCGAAGTTCACGCGCAACCAGTCCGAGCAGTACGAAGCGCGCTACGTCACCGTGGAAGTGCAGTCCTCGCCGTCGATCTTCTTCGCCGGCATGGAAGGCAGCCGCATCCCCATCGTGGTGGCGCACGGCGAAGGCTTCGCCGACTTCTCCCGGCAGGGCGACCAGCAGCAGGCCCGGGTGGCGCTGCGCTTCGTGGACAACCACGGCGCGCCGACGCAGACCTATCCGCTCAACCCGAACGGGTCGCCGGACGGCATCACCTCGGTGACCACCACCGACGGCCGCTTCACCGTGCTGATGCCGCACCCGGAACGCGTGTTCCGCACCGCGACCATGAGCTGGGCACCCGACGCGTGGAAGCAGATCGCCGACGGCGGCAGCCCGTGGATGCGCATGTTCCGCAACGCCCGCAAGTGGGTGGGGTGAGGCGATAGCGTCTCCAAGAAAAAACGGACCCCGAGGGGCAATGCCAGTTAGTTAAGCCAGAGCGAATGTGACTTGGAGTAAAAAGGGAGCGTGTTGACCACGCTCCCTTTTTTGCTTTGAACCTGCTGCAGACCACCCTGAACGAGACGTTGGAAGCACTGCCTGCCAACGGGATAGCCGAGTTGAGCGCGCTGCTGGATCCGGCCTGGATAGAACAAGCGCTTGAAGCCACGGGCAAGGCATCGATACGCCGACGCAAGCTGCCCGCCGAACACGCCGTGTGGCTGGTAATCGGTCTGGCGCTGTTTCGTCACATGCCGCTGTGGCAAGTGGTGCAGGAGATGGCGCTGACGCTGGACAGCAAGGAACTGCCCGCGCCCAGCGCCAGCGTGCAGGTTCGCCAGCGGTTGGGGGCGCAGCCCATGGCGCACTTGTTTGCCCTGCTCGCCAACGCCTGGGGCCGCGCCCATGCGGTGCACGCGGGAGAGTTGCGCGTGCTGGCGGCCGATGGCGTGGTCTGGTCAGCCCCGGACAGCAAGGACAACCGCCAGGAGTTGGGCAGCGGCCAGACGCAATATGGCCCCCAGCCCTGGCCCATGGTGCGCGCCGTATGCCTGCTGGACACCGACAGCCATGAACTGCTCGATGCCCAATTGGGGGGCTACGGCTGTGGCGAGCTGACGTTGGCGGCCGATCTGCGCGGCCTGGATCACTCGATCACCTTGTTCGACCGTGCCTACTTCAGCGCCGCGTTCCTGCTGCGCTGGCAGCAAGTGGGCGAGCAGCGCCACTGGCTCATGCGCGCCAGGGACAATCTGCGCCACGAGGTGGTGCAGGTATTGGGCCAGGGTGATTGGCTGATCCGCATGCCCGTGTCGCCACGCGCCAGGAAGATGCATCCAGAACTGCCCAGCCATTGGCAGGCCCGGCTGATCGAGGTGAGCGTTGGTGGCAAGATCAGGCGCTTCATCACCTCGATGCTGGATTCTGAGCGGTTTGCCGCCGTGCCACTGGCGCAGTTGTACCGCCAGCGCTGGGAGGTCGAGTTGGGGTTTCGGGAAATCAAGCAATCACTGCAACAAGGTCGAGCCGTGTTGCGCAGCAAACAGCCCGAGTTGGTCAAGCAGGAAGTCTGGGGCGTGCTGATTGCCTACACACTGCTGCGCCGATGGATGCGCCTGATGGCCCAGCACGCGGGTGTCGAGCCGAGCCGCATCAGCTTCCACACGGCGCGCCACGCCATCACGGGGGCGATCAACACGGTCCATCTGGCGCGCGCTGGTGCCTTGCCTGAACTCTTGCAGCGGCTGCTGGAGCAAGCCCGCTACTTCGTGCTCCCGCCTCGCCGCACCGGGCGCTCATTCCCGCGCGAGGTTAAGCGCTCTCGCAGCAAGTTCCCAACAAAAAATGCCAGTCAGCGGGCTAACTGACTGGCATTGCCCCGAGGGGTCCGTTTTTTTTCGGTAGGGCGAGCCCGCGAGATTGCCCTTGGATTGCCGTCGCCCGCCACCAGCAGCCAGACCGGCCCGCAAGCCGGCCCGCAAGCCGGCCCGTTTCCCCGTCATCCGGCCGCCGCACTCCACGCCTGGTAAACGTAATACAAAGGCCGCTGCGGATCGGAGCGGTGCGCGGCCTCGGGCGCCGCGCCGCGCAGCTGCATGGTCACCAGCACCATGCGCGCGGCCTTCACCGGCGAGTAGCGGTCGCGCAGCGGCAGCATGGGCAGCACCGCGCGCCATTCCGGCGGCAGGCCGTCGCAGGTGAACGTGCCGAGCGCGCAGTAGCCCCAGCCTTCCGAGGTCAGGTGCCAGAGTTGCCGCGGTACGCTGCGTGAAGCCATGTTCTCGCTCGTCCGGTACGGGGCCCGCGCGGGAGGATGCGGGCGGGGATGCTTGCGATCTTACCCACGAGCGGCCGCGCTGGGAATGCTCCGTTGGCGGCAACGACATGCGTTTGGCGGGAAATGCGTGCGTTAGGCCGCATCCGGCGCGTCGCCGGCGGCACTTGCGACGGAAAATCGGGCGGAATTCCCCCGGCGTGGTCCCCGGGGCAGCCACCTGCGCGCCGGGACGCCGGCCGCTAGAGGCCGCTGAACCAGTTGTAGCCCTGGTCTTCCCAATAGCCGCCGGGATTCTCGTTGGTCACGAACAGCGCGGCGATATGCTTGGGATTCTTGAAGCCGAGCTTGGTCGGCACGCGCAGCTTGAGCGGATAGCCGTACTTGGGCGGCAGCGGTTCGCTGCCGAAGTCCAGCGCCAGCATGGTCTGCGGGTGCAGCGCGGTCGCCATGTCGAGGCTGGAGTAATAGCGGTCCGCGCACTTGAAGCCGACGTAGCGCGCCGTGGTGTCCGCGCCGATGCGCTGCAGGAACGTGCGCAGCGGCACGCCGCGCCATTCGCCCACGGCGCTCCAGCCCTCGATGCAGATATGGCGCGTGATCTGGTCCGCCTGCGGCAGCGCGCGCAATTGCGCCAGGCTCCAGCTGCGCTTGTCGGCGACCAGGCCGGAGACCTCCAGCCGGTAGTCGCTGCCGTCCACCTCGGGCACGTCGAACTCCTGGTAGAAGGCGTTGAACGGGAAAGGCTGCGTGATCTGGCTGCGCGCATAGGTGGGCGCCAGCCGCGCGCCGCTGAACAGCCAGGCCTGCACGCGGTCGTTCCAGCGCGACATGGACCACAGCACCTTGTCCACGGTGTCGCCGTCCTGCAGCGTGCACCCGGCCAGCATGGAGACCGCGCCGAGCGAGAGCGACGAGCGCAGGAACATGCGCCGCTGCAACCGCGCCAGCTGCGGCTTGAAATCCGCCGCGCTGAGGCGAGGCCGCGCCGGCGTGGCGATGACGCCGGCCTCGCGCGGCTGGCCCGCGCGATCGGCGGGACTGGCAGCATCGGCGGAACTGGCGGGATGGGCCCGCCCGACTGGCGTCTTGCCGGACGGCTCGCTCATGCTTCGGCTTCTCCATGACGGCCGCGTCGCGCGCGGCCGGTAAACATCGGCAACAGCGTGGACGGCACGGCGATGACCAGCGCCAGGTGCACGGCCACGAAGGCGACGATGCCGGACATGGCGAAGAAGTGCACGCGGCGCGCGGTATCGAAGCCGCCGAACAGGTCCGCCAGCCACCAGAGCTGGACCGGCTTCCACACCGCCAGGCCCGAGGCCACCACCAGCACGCCCAGCAGCAGCACCGCCACGTACATCAGCCGCTGCACCGCGTTGTAGGCGCCGGGCCGGTGCGGCAGGCGCAGGCGCAGCGCCAGGCCCGCGTCGCGCAGCGCGGCGCGCGCGCTCAGCGGCAGGAAGTGCCGGCGGAAATGCCGCGTGGCCAGGCCATAGCCGAGATAGAGCAGGGCGTTGGCGCACAGCAGCCACATCGCGGCGAAATGCCAGGCGATCGAGCCGCCCAGCCAGCCTCCCACCGTGGCCCAGGCCGGAAAGCGGAAGGCGAACAGCGGCGAGGCGTTGTAGATGGCCCAGCCGCTCATCACCATGCAGACCATGGCGAAGGCATTGACCCAGTGCGTGGCGCGCACGGCCAGCGGGTGGACCACGGCGGAGGTTGGCTTGAGCATGGCCCGGCGCCTTACATCGGGGGCA
This sequence comes from Cupriavidus sp. 30B13, assembly GCF_049059565.2. Classification (NCBI taxonomy): domain Bacteria; kingdom Pseudomonadati; phylum Pseudomonadota; class Betaproteobacteria; order Burkholderiales; family Burkholderiaceae; genus Cupriavidus; species Cupriavidus sp. 30B13. The sequence continues at coordinate 2,021,410 of NZ_CP188223.1, forward strand.
CGACGCCGTTCTTGCCGGCGGAGATGAAGCGCGCCGTCAGCGCGCCGTCGGCGGCCTTGCTGGCGAACAGCACCACGTGCGCGCCGGGCACCAGCAGCGAGCGGTCGCCCGGTTCGAGGTTGACGATGGGCACGTCGGCCGGGATCACGATGCGCTTTTCGCCCTCGGGGTACTTCACGGTGATGGTGCGGCCGTTGCTGACCACCACGCTGCCCACGGTGCCGTTGGTCATGCTGCTGTTCTTGCCCAGGTCCCAGGCGCGGTGGCCTTCGCCGGTGCCGCGCATGCTGGGCGGGAACACGTGCACTTCCAGCGCCTTGAGCGAACCGTCGGCCTGCGGGATGGCGGCCGAGCCGATATAGCTGCCGGCCTTGATCTCGTCGGCCTTGGCCAGCGTCACGGCGCGCACCGCGGCGTCCTTGGCCAGCGTCACGTCGAGTTCCTGGCCCGAGCGCGTGCGCACCTTCAGCGCGTCGCCGGAGAAGGCGGTCACGGTGCCGCGCACGCCAGTGGGCGCGCTGGCGGGGGCGCCGGCCGGGGCCGCCTGGGCCAATGCCGCCGGGGTGCCGGCGATCGCCGCGCCGGCCAGCATGGCGGCGGCCAGTAGGGTACGCATGAACTTGCTCGAAACGGTTGTCATCCTGCAGCTCCGGAAGGGGTGGAAACTGGATGCAGGGTAGGGTGCGGGCGCGGTCGCGCGGGTGACTTTTTGGTGACAAAAATGTCACGAATTGTCGCGCGCGGCTGGCTAGAATGACAGCACGAACGCTGAACCGAGCAGGGCATCATGAGCATCCTCGTCATCGAAGACGATCCCAAGACCGGCGACTACCTGCGCAAGGGACTGCGCGAGAGCGGCTATGCCGTGGACCTCGCGCGCACCGGCACCGACGGCCTGCACATGGCGCTCGAGCATGCCTACGACCTGGTCGTGCTCGACGTCATGCTGCCCGGCATCGACGGCTGGGAGATCATGCGCACCCTGCGCGCGCGGCGCGACCTGCCGGTGATCTTCCTGACCGCGCGCGACCATGTCAACGACCGCATCCACGGGCTCGAGCTCGGCGCCGACGACTACCTGGTCAAGCCGTTCTCGTTCGTCGAGCTGGTGCTGCGCATCCGCACGCTGCTGCGCCGCGGCGTGGTGCGCGAGGCCGAACTGTTCGAGTTCGCCGACCTCAAGCTCGACGTCCTGCGCCGCAAGGTCACGCGCCAGGGCATCGAGATCGCGCTGACCAACAAGGAATTCCTGCTGCTGCACCTGCTGGTCAAGCGCCAGGGCGAGGCGCTGTCGCGCACGCTGATCGCCGCCGAGGTCTGGGACATGAACTTCGATAGCGACACCAACGTGGTGGACGTGGCCATCAAGCGCCTGCGCGCCAAGGTCGACCAGCCCTTCGACAAGAAGCTGATCCATACCGTGCGCAGCATCGGCTATACCTTCGGCGAGGGCGCATGACAGGCAAGCACGCGCGTCCGTGGTCGCTCACGGCACGCACCACGTTTTCGCTGGCGCTGATCGCCTGCGTGGTGATCGGCGCGCTGGGCGCGTATTTCTACCGGTCGGTGAAGACCTCGATGGAGTCGCGCGCGGACACCCAGCTGATCGGGCGCGTGACGCATTTCCGCCGGCTGGCCAGCGACGTCTATACGGTCGCAGAACTCAAGAACCGCCCGCTGCTGTTCGAGACCATGCTCGGCGCCGAGCGCGACGTGCTGATCTTCCGCAAGCCGGGCGAGCCGCCGTTCATCCACGTCAACCCCGACGGGATCCAGGTGCCGCCGGCACTCGCCGCGCGCACGGCGGGCGACAATACCGAGCTGACCGACGCCAGCATCCTGCGCACGCAGCTGAGCGACGGCGTGCCGGTGCACTGGGCCGCGGCGCGCGCGCGTTCGAGCGAAGACGGCAGCGTGGTCGAGGTGATCGCCGGGCATCCGCTGCGCAACGAGCGCCAGATGCTGGCCGCGTACCGGGACCGCGTGCTGCTGGGCACGCTGGTGGGCATGCTGGCGGCCACGGTGCTGGCCTTCATCGCCATCCGGCGCGGGCTGGGGCCGGTGGGCAGCATCGCCGCGCGGGCCGCGGAGATCAGCCCGGCCAGCCTCGCCGTGCGCCTCGACGAGGCAGGCGCGCCGGCCGAGCTGCACGCCCTCGTGCGCGCGTTCAACGCCATGCTCGACCGCCTTGGCGAGGGCTACGAGCGGCTTTCCCAGTTTTCCGCCGACCTCGCGCACGAGATCCGCACGCCGGTAGGCGCGCTGATCGGGCAGACGCAGGTCGCGCTGAGCCAGCCGCGCCGGCCCGAGGAATACCAGGAACTGCTCGAGTCCAACCTCGAAGAGCTCAGCCGCCTCGGCAATATCGCCGAGAACATCCTGTTCCTCGCGCAGGCCGACCACGACCGGCTGACCATCGAGCATGCCGCGGTGGCGCTGCCGGCCGAGCTCAACAAGATCGCGGAGTATTTCGAAGGGCCCGCCGACGAAAAAGGCATGCGCTTCGAAGTCGCGGCGGACGGCGAGTTGTGGGCGAACCCGCTGTTGTGCCGCCGCGCCATCAACAACCTCGTGGTCAACGCGGTGCGCTACGGCGCGCCGGGCAGCGTGATACGCCTGTGCGGCGCGCGCGAGGCCGGCAGCACCGTCGTGTCGGTGGAGAACCAGGGCGAAGCCATCCCGCCGGAGCAACTGGGCCGCCTGTTCGACCGCTTCTACCGCAGCGACGCGGCGCGCAGCCAGGTAGCCGAATCCAACGGGCTCGGGCTGGCCATCGTCAAGGCCATCATGGTGCTCCACGGCGGCGATGCCGAGGCCAGCTGCCCGGCGCCCGGACGCGTGCGCTTTGCGCTGCGGTTCCCGCTGGCCTAGTCCAGCGCGCAGGGCGTACTGCACAAGACGTATCGCGCAGGACGTATCGTGCCATCGCGCCGGAAAAGCCTGATCCGCGCGCCGGTACCCCGCGCCCTCCGGTAGCGCCGCGCCGGCCACGCACCGCGCGGTGGCCGTGCCCGGCATCAGACCGATTGCGCCCGCCAACAGAAACTTGCTGTATATGCTTGGGAAGCGTCTGATGCCTAAGCAAGGTTCGGTCAAGTACTATTTCTTCCGTTGCCGCGGCGTGTTTGCCGCGGCGTGATTCTGGAAGGTAGCGGCAAGCGAGCCGGGCATGCGATGCCCCGCGTCCCGCAGCCGTGTTGTCTTAGCCGGTGAAGTCCACGGGCGCCCGGCCTGCCGGCCGCGTGCCCCTGCATTTCCCGCCGCGCGCCCCCGCGCGGCGCAGGCTAGCGCGCCCGAGCGCCATCTGTCCAGCAAGCTCCCCCGACCCTCGTACCGCGCATGCGGTCGCTGGTCATTGTCTTGATCGAGCATGCCCGCAAACGTAGTCCGCACCCGCTTTTCCGTCGCCGCCTCGGTATGGCGCGCACTGTTCCTGCGTGAAGCCAATGCGCGCCTGGCCACCGAGCGCGGTGCCTGGCTGTGGTTGCTGCTGGAGCCGGCCATCCATATCGGCTTCCTGATGCTGCTGTTCGGCGCGGTGCGCCATGTGCTGATCCCGGGCATCGCCGCCAGCCTGTTCATCCTGGTCGGCATCGTCGGCTTTTTCCTGGTGCGCAACGTCGCGAGCCGCGGCGCCGAGGCGATCAAGGCCAACGGCGCGCTGTTCGCGTACCGGCAGGTGCGGCCGGTGGATGCGGTGCTGGTGCGCGCCGCGCTCGAAGGCCTGCTCTACGGCCTGGTGTTCGCCGTGCTGCTGGCCGCCTGCGGCCTGGCCGGCGTGGACGTGTGGCCGCGCGACCCGCTGCAGGTGCTGCTGGCCGCGGCGCTGCTGTGGCTGCTGGGCGTGGGGCTGGCCTTGAGCCTTGCCGTGCTGGGCACGCTGGTGCCCGAGCTCGGCCGCGTCGTCAGCCTGCTCTTCGCGCCGCTGTACTTCATCTCGGCCGTGATGTACCCGATCGCCAGCGTGCCGCGCCCGGCGCGCGACTGGCTGCTGCTCAACCCGATCCTGCACGGGCTCGAAGCCATGCGCGGCGGCTTCTTCTCGGCCTACCGCGGGCAGGCCTGTGCCAGCCTGTCCTATCTCGCGGCATGGGCGCTGGGTAGCGTGCTGTTCGGGCTCGCATTGCAGCGCCGCTTCGCCACGCGGCTGGTGGCGCAATGATCAGGATCGCAGGCCTGCACAAGCGCTATCGCGGCGCGCCCGCGGACGGCTGGGTGCTGCGCGACGTGTCGCTCGAGATTCCCGCATCGAGCCGGGTCGCGCTGATCGGCCGCAATGGCGCGGGCAAGTCCACGCTGCTGCGCCTGATCGGCGGCACCGACACGCCCAACCGCGGCGAAGTGGTGCGGCGCTGCCGCGTGTCATGGCCGCTCGGCCTGTCCGGCGGCTTCCAGGGATCGCTGAGCGGGCGGCAGAACGCCAAGTTCGTCTGCCGCATCCACGGCGCGCAGGCGGCGCTGGACGACAAGCTCGCCTTCATCCAGGACTTCGCCGAGCTGGGCGCGGCGTTCGACGCGCCGGTCAGGACCTACTCGTCGGGCATGCGCTCGCGGCTGGCCTTCGCGCTGTCGATCGCCTTCGAGTTCGACATGTACCTGGTCGACGAACTGACCGCGGTCGGCGACGCCGCCTTCAACGCCAAGTCCCGCAAGGCTTTCCAGGACCTCGCCGGGCGCTCTGGCCTGGTGATGGTGTCGCACAGCGAATCGACCCTGCGCAGCTTCTGCGAATCCGCGGTCTGGCTGCACGAGGGCCAGGCACACCGCTTCGACAGCGTCGACCGGGCCATCGAGGCATACAAGAAGAGCATGACAAGGTGAACAAGCTGTTCAGGCAATTCAGGCAATGCGGCCGGCTGTGGCGCATCGCCATCGGCGCATCCGTGCTGGCCATCGTCTACTGGAGCGTGATCGCCTCCGACCGCTATGTCTCGGAAGCCAAGGTGGTGGTCGAGCGCAGCGACGCGGTGGGCGCCAGCGCCACGGACTTCTATTCGTCGCTGCTGGGCGCCAACGCGGCGCCGCAGGACTTGCTGCTGCTGCGCGAATACCTGCTTTCCGTCGACATGCTCGGCAAGCTCGACGCCCGGCTCGCGCTCAAGGCCCACTACAGCGATCCGCGGCGCGACGCCTTGTCGCGCCTGTGGCCGGCCGATGCTTCGCTCGAGCGTTTCCACGATTACTACCTGCGGCGGGTAAGCGTGGAATACGACGATTTCTCCCACACCCTGGTGGTGCGCGCGCAGGCCTACACGCCGGCCATGGCGCAGGCGGTCACGCGCCTGCTGGTGGCCGAGGGCGAGCGCTTCATCAACGACCTCACGCACCGCGTCGCCGGCGAACAGGTGGTCTACATCGAGAACCAGGTGCGCACGCAGGGCGAGCGCATGAAGGCCGACCGCCAGGCCCTGCTGGCCTACCAGAACGCCAACGGGCTGGTGTCGCCGCGCGGCGACGTGGAGAGCCTGTCCAGCGTGGTGGCCGGCGCCGAGTCGGAACTGGCCGACCTGCGCGTCAGGCGTGCCGCGCTCAAGGACGTCTACACGCCGCAGTCGCCCGCCATCCAGCAGCTCGACGCGCAGATCGCCGCCGTGCAGGCGCAGATCGGCGCGCAGCGCGCGCGCATGACCTCGTCGAAGAGCAAGGCGCTCAACCAGGTGGTGGAAGAGCACGAACGCCTGCAGGCCGCGGCCGGCTTCAGCGAAGACCTCTACAAGACCGCGCTGAGCGTGCTGGAGAAGGCCCGCATGGAAGCCACGCGCAAGCTCAAGAACGTCGCCGTGGTGCAGAGCCCGACGCTGCCCGAATATCCGCTGCAGCCGCGCCGCCTCTACAACATCGTCGTATTCGTGCTGGCGGCGCTGATGCTCGCCGGCGTGCTCCAGCTGCTCGGCGCCATCATCCGCGATCACAGGGACTAGTCATGCTTCGTATTTTCCTCGTCCTCCTGTGCGCCATGAGCGCCGCGATGCCAGGCGCGCGGGCACAGGCCGGCGCCCGCGCCGACGCGCGCATCAACGGCGAACCCGACTACGCCGCCCTGGCCGCGCAGGGCGGCCTGCCGCCGCCGGGCGCCACCGGCATGGCCGCCGTCCCCACCGTGCCGGCACGCCCCGCCCAGCCCGTGCCCGACAGCGCGCCGCAGAACGCCGACTACGGCGCCAACCTGGCCAGCGACGCCTTCGGCGCGCAGCTGTTCACCGGCGCCTTCAGCCGCGAGAGCGCATCGGTCTTCAATCCCAGCCACGTCATCTCCGTGGGCGACCGCATCCAGCTGCGCATGTGGAACGGCTACAACCTCGACACCGTGCTCGCGGTGGACGCCGGCGGCAACATCCTGCTGCCCGAGGCCGGCCCGTTCCACGTGCAGGGCATCGCCAACGCCGACCTGCAGGCCGCCGTCACCGCCGCGCTGCGCCGCGTGTTCGCCGGCCGCGTCTCCATCTACGCCAGCCTGCTCGCCGCGCAGCCGGTGCGCGTGTACGTCACCGGCGCCGTCTACCGGCCCGGCATGTACAACGGCACCTCCAGCGACAGCGTGCTGCGCTATCTCGACCAGGCCGGCGGCATCGACCCCGAGCGCGGCTCCTTCCTCGACGTGGCCATCAAGCGCGGCACCCAGACTCTCGCCGTGGTCAACCTCTACGACTTCCTGCTCAAGGGCGAGCTCGCCACCCGCCAGCTCAACAACGGCGACGTGATCTTCGTCCAGCCGCGCAAGCGCACGGTCAAGGTCGGCGGCCTCGCAGAGAACGCCAGGCGCTTCGAATTCCAGGGCGAGCAAGCCCGGCTCGACCAGATCGCCCGCCTGGCCAGGCCGCTGCCGCAGGCCACCAACGTGCGCGTGGTGCGCAACACCGGCTCCATTCGCAATGTCGAATACTTCCCGATCTCCCAGGACCGGGAAATCATCCTGCACGACGGCGACGAAATCGAATTCACCGCCGACAAGCGCCCCGGCACCATCACCGTGCGCGTGGAAGGCGAACACGCCGGCCCGCAGGAATTCGTGCTGCCCTACGGCAGCCGCCTGGGCGAGCTGCTCGGCCAGGTCGCGTTCACCCCGCAGTCCGACGCCGACAGCATCCAGCTCTACCGCCTCAGCGTCAAAGCCCGCCAGAAAGTGCTGCTCGGCACCGCGCTGCGCAGCCTCGAATCCAGCGTGCTCACCGCCCGCTCCGGCACCGCCGACGAAGCCCAGCTGCGCAAGGAAGAAGCCGCGCTCGTCCTGCAATGGGTAGAGCGCGCCCGCAAGATCGAACCCACCGGCCAGACCCTGATCGCCAGGTCCGGCGCGCGCGACCAGCTGCTGCTGGAAAACGGCGACATCCTGCGCGTGCCGGTCAAGGACGGGCTCGTCATCGTCAACGGCGAAGTCCTGTTCCCCAACGCCGTTGCCTTCGACGCCAGCATGAGCGTGGCCGACTACATCCGCCAGGCCGGCGGCTACTCGCAGAACGCCGACAGCGCGCGCGTGATCGTTGCCCACCGCGACGGCAGTTTTTCGGAAAGCAAGTGGGGCACGCAGGTGCGCTCCGGCGACGAGATCCTGGTGCTGCCCAGGGTGGACATGAAGACGCGGCAGTTTGCCAAGGATGTGTTCCAGATTCTTTATCAGTTGGCGATTTCGGCCAAGGTTGTGCTGGGGTTGTGAGGGGTATGCAAAACAAGAGGCATATCGATGCTCGCCTGACTGCGGTGGTTCCCGTCGATCTGCTGCGCAGGCCGGCCGAGTTGTTGCGGAGAATGGTGGATCAGGTCAGTTTCCCGGGCATGAGCCAATTGAAGATGGTGATTGCCCATAACGACCGCGGCAGCCGGCACGACCGGACGTTGGTCGATGTGCTGTCCAGATTTCCGCATGTCACGCTGGTTTCGCACATGTTCTATGGCGGCGCGGTAAACAACGCGCGCCTTCGTAACCGCGCGGTCGAGAAGGTGGACACAGAAATGCTCGTACTGCTGGACGCTGACCTGCACCCCGATCCGACGCTGCTGACAGAGAGCAGCCGCTTGCTGGAGTCGCAGGAGGAAAGGCTGGTGATTCTGCCTTGCCTCTATCTCACCAAATGGGCAAGCCAGCGTTTGCGAGCCGGGCGCGAAACGCCGGACACGATACTCGACGGCTATTTCTCGTTCCGGCGCCGATATTTCCAGCACATGGCCAGCCCATCGTCGGTGCTGGCGATGCGAACGCAGGACTACCGGGATCTAGGTGGCTTCGACGAGGAATTCCAGGGGCACGGCTATGAGGATTTCGATTTCATGCTGCGCCTGGCCATGCACCACGGTCTGGTGCCCCGTACCGAGGACTTGCTCGAGAACAAGAGTTTTCGGGCTCCCTTGCTGGCCGTGGGCTTTCGCAAGTATCTGGGACGCCTCAGCTTGCCACGGTTGTTGGAGAAACGGGTGGTGCTGCATCTCTACCATGACAAGCCGGTTGACGACTATTACCACGCGCGGGCTAAGAACGCGGCCCGGTTGCAGCGCAAGTTGCGGGCGTGCATCGGTACCGCTGCCAGCGAAACGTACCGCCGGGAGTTTCTGGTGGACGAGTTCCTGGAATGTTGCCGGGAGCAGGGTGTATCCGCGCAGGACTATCTGGTGCTCTTCGACACGCGACCGGGCCATATCGACAGGCTGAGCAAATGGACTGATCGACTGAAGTACGTGCTAGGCATGTGTTGAGGCGCGGCGCCGGCTCTCTCCGGCATGCGCATTCACCCATGCCGGAGAGAGCCGGTCGATGTTGCCTCCTGTGGACGTTCCCCTCAGGGCGAGTCGGCAATCCTGGTGCATTCAACCCACATCGTAATGAATCCAAAAATGACAACGGCAAAAAAGACGTCTACGGTAACCACCGCATCTCAAAGACAGGGAAACGCGCGACGCGCCAAGTCTCGTCTGGGCAGGAAGATGCGAAAGCTTCTGAATGAACCTGGCTTGTTCTTTCGCGACATGCTGGAGAAGCAGCGCGCTCGTCTGACCCGGTCCAGTGAACCGAGAGCCAGGGCTGGGTCGGTCAAAGGCGAACGCCTCTATTCGGTGGTGGCAGCGGTCTACAACGTCGACGCCTATCTGGATGATTTTTTCTCCAGCATGACCGCGCAGTCGCTTGATTTCGGCAGGCATATCGAACTGATCATGGTTGACGATGGCTCCACCGACCGTTCGGCGCAGATCATCCGACGTTGGCAGCGCAAGTATCCCGCCAATATCCGGTATATCTGCAAGGACAACGGCGGGCAGGCCACTGCTCGCAATTTGGGGTTGGAGTGGGTTCGTGGAAGCTGGGTGACGTTTATCGATCCGGACGATTTCGTCGACGCTGGCTACTTCGCCGCTGTCGAGAAACACCTCGCGTCGATGCAGGGCAAGCCGGCCCTGATCTCAAGCCGTTTCATTTTCTACCACGAGGACAAGAAGACGTTTTCGGATACACACCCCTTGAAATATCGCTTCAGCAAGGGCACCGCGGTGGTCGATTACGCCAAACCGACCAAGCACATACAGCTGTCGTGCAATTCCGCCTTCTTCGACGCCGCGCTGTTGTTGGCAGACAAGACTTTGCGCATGGACGAGCGCATCCGCCCGAATTTCGAGGATGCCCATTTCGTCAATACATATCTGGCAGCCAGCTCCAACAAGGAAGTGGTGTTCCTTGCGACCGCGAAGTACTACTACAGAAAGCGTTCGACGGGATCGTCCACCTTGGATACGGCATGGGAGAAGCCGGGGCTGTTCGGGGACGTGCTGGAGCATGGTGTGCTGGACATGCTGAAACGGCATGCGGTAAAAGGTACAGTCCCCGGATACGCCCAGCGTGTGGCGCTCTATCACATGATCTGGTACTTCCGCCAGTTGATGGACAAGCCTGGCACCTTGAACGTGCTCGACGACGCGGGCAAGGCGAGGTTCCTGGGCCTCACGGATCAGATATTCGCGCATATCGATCGCGCCACCATCATGGAGTTCGAGCTTGGCGGCACGTGGTGGCTGCATCGTGTGGGTCTGCTGAGCATGTTCGGCAAGGCGCCGCTTGGATTCCAGCGCATTTACTTCGAAGACTACGATCCGGAGCAGAAGCTCTTGCAGGTTCGCTACTTCACGGCAAAGCCAGGTTTCGAAGCGTTCATTGTCGACGGGGCAGAAGTGATACCGACGCACGCTACCACGCGTGTACATCTTTTCGTCGGCAGGGAGTTCGCTTTCGAGCGGCTGGTCTGGATTGCCGTTCCGCAGACAGGGAAGCTTTCGGTGGCGCTCGATATCCAGAAGGTCGAGCTCGTCGTGGGAGGCGTGCCGCAGGCAAGCGTGGAAATATCTCAGTTGAGAGCCATCTTTGACAAACGCCGGTCGGCGGTTGCTGGCAATCTGCCACGACTCACGAAGTTGCTGAGATGGCTCGCCGGACGCGAGGCCGTGATGCGCCGCTATGGCGGCGCATGGGCACTTGCCGACCGGGATATCCGCGCCGACGACAACGCCGAGCATCTCTACCGCTACATCCGGTCGCGCGAGCCTGGCATCAATGCCTATTTTCTGCTGCGCCGCAATTCCCCGGATTGGGCGCGGCTACGGGCCGAGGGTTTCCGGCTGATTCCTTTTGGCGGGCTCCGGCACAGGTTGCTGCTTCTGAATTGCGCACATCTGATTTCGTCCCACGCCGACGCGTACATGACCAGCTTCATGCACGAAACATGGTATCGGGACATATTGCGCTATAGGTTCACTTTTCTTCAGCACGGTGTGATTCACAACGACTTGTCGCACTGGATGAACGGCAAGCGGATCGATTGTTTCGTTACCAGTGCGGAGCGCGAGGCAGAGTCGATATCTGGTCCATCCCGATACAAGTTCTCGTCCAGGGAGGTAGTACTGACCGGCTTGCCGAGACATGACGAGCTGGTTCGCCGCTCCGGAAAGACCGAACGCGTCATCCTGGTGATGCCCACCTGGCGGAAGAACCTGGTCGGTAGTGCGCTGGGAAAGACCAATACGCGCGGACTCAATCCTGATTTCGAATCCACCGATTATTTCCGGGAGTGGAGTGGACTGCTGCGCAGCGATGCGTTCGGGCAGATGGCCAAGCGTGCGGGATATCGCATCATCTTCCATCCCCACCCTAATATTCGCCCCTATCTGCCGCGGTTCGGATTGCCCTCCCATGTCGAAGTGCTGGGCGATGACATGGAAGGGGGAATGCAGTCTCTGTTCGAGGCGGCCTGCGTGATGGTGACCGACTACTCGTCGGTCGCGTTCGACATGGCGTTGATGAGAAAGGCAGTTATCTATTTTCAATTCGACGCCGAAAGCCTGTACGACGGAACGCATATCGCCGACGAGGGGTATTTCCACTATGGGGATGACGGCTTCGGTCCCGTGTGCCGGGACTGGAAGGAGGTGCTCGCGAGCATGCAATCCATTCTTGCCGACGAAGGCAGGATGCCGGCGCCGTATGCGCTGCGGGCCGAAGCGTTTTTCCGCTACCGCGATGGTGGAAACTGTGCGCGCGTCGTCGCTGCTGTACAGCGAATCTCCAGAGTGGCGCCAGGGCATGATGCCGACGAAGCTGCCCTGCTGGAACGTGCAAGGGCTGCCTCCGCGGCAAGGAAGTGGACCTTCGCGGAAGGCCGGTGGGAAGCGTTGGCAAAGCGCTCTCCCGATGCGGCTCTGGAGCTCATCCGCGCCAAGCGGCAACTCGGCAAGCTCGACGAAGCGTTGTCGCTTGCCTGCGAACGTCCGCGGGCCGGCTACCCGCTCGCATGGAAGATCGAGTATGCGGAATTGTTGTCGGCAAAGCAGGCCTGGGAGGAAGCCGCTGCTGCATGGATCGCCGTCTGCTCCGAACTGAAGCCCGAACATGGGTTCTGGACCGAAGCGATGCTCAGGCGGATTGAAGCACATGTGCGCTCGGGCAACCTTCAGCGTGCGATGCGAGAACTGCGGCACCTGCCAGACACCGCGCGCGCGGACACGAACTGTCGCCATGTCCGTGTCCATGTCGCGCTTCGGAAGCGCGCGTGGGACGAGGCGGTGGGGCTGTGGGAAACCCTGCCTGCACAGCAAACAAGGTACGCGACGGAGGAATCGAAGCTGGCATTGGGCTGGGCCTACTATCGCCTGGGCCGCAAGGACAAGGCGGCCAGCATGCTCGCGGGTCTCCTGAAGATCCGGCCGGATTGGCGGGAAGCTAGGCAACTGGCGTGCCGCCTGGCGATGGATAGTGGCGAGCCAAAGAAGCTTGCGGAGGCATGGGAGCGGCTGCTTGTGTCCGCAGGATATGCGGAGGCAGCGGCAGTGGAGGACATGGGCACGCTACTAGGCGAGCCTATGTCGGAGGAGGAGCAACTGACACTGGCACGCGCGCTGCGTCAACATGGCAAACCGCGCGTGGGGCTGGCCTTGCTGCAAGGATCGCCGGCATTGTCGGAAAGCCTGGCGCTCGCAGGGGAATTCATCACGTGCGCGCATCTGGCCCAGGACTGGCCGCTGGTGGTGGATTGGTCGCGGCGGCTTCTGGACAGACATGACGTCGAAGACCACGGCCGTCTTCTGCGTCTCGAGGCCGAAGCCAGCCTCGCGCTCGGCAATCTTCCTGCGGCCAGGGCGGCGTTCGAGGCAGCGGTCGCGGCCGCGCCGGACGCAACGGACCTGCGGCTTGCCTGTGCCGACGTTGCGTATGCCACGGGCGATTTCGAGGAGGCGGCTTCTCATTGGTTTGCGGTATATGACGCGCATCGCCAGCGGCTTACGAATTTGCCGCTTCCCGACGGCCTTGTGCTGAAGCTGATCGGCCTGTGGCAAGCCATTGGAGAGATCGACAGGATCCGGCAACTCTTGTGCAGGGAAGCAGCATACCAACGGCTGTTCGGTGTGTTGTCGGCAAAAGTATTCAAGCCGGAGGACTTGGTTCAGTGCGCGGTCATGCTGGGCCAGTATGCCAATGAGGCCAATGCGGACCAGTCAGCCCGCGATGGCACGCCACATGCGGCCAACGATGCCCCGCCACGGATCGCCAGATCGGGGACAGAGTGAAGGCTGTTTCGAACAGAGTGCTGGACAGAGGTAGCCGTGATCGGAATCTTGTCGCGCGGAGTCTTGCGCATTCCAAACCTTGACGTGCTGCTCGGCGAGAAGCCGATACGGTTGCGAGCCTGGCAGCGGCCGCCGGCGGGGCTCTCGGCGATTGCGGGCTGGGGACGCCGGCCATCCTCTGCACGGGCGAGCGCTTTGGCACAAGCCTGTGCGTTGCCATATATCGCACTTGAGGATGGTTTTCTGCGCTCTATCCGACCCGGGCCTTTGGAGCGGCCGCTCTCGATGGTGATGGATCGCACGGGCATTTACTATGACGCGAGCCGGTCGTCGGATCTCGAGAAACTCATTGCGTATCCCCGTCAGGATGCACACACGATGGCGCAGGCGCGCAGCGCCATGGATTGCATCCGCCGGCATCGTCTGTCGAAATACAATCACGCACCGGCGATCCAGTTGCCCGCCACATCGGGGAGGAGGCGCGTGCTGGTGGTAGATCAGACCGCGGGAGATATGTCGATTGTCCTTGGCGGCGCGGGCGAGGCAACTTTCGCGGCCATGCTTGCCGCGGCGCAAGCGGATCACCCGGAGGCGCAGATATGGGTCAAAGCGCATCCGGAGGTAATCCAGGGCCGCAAGAGCGGTAATCTCGGTCGAACACAGGCGTCCGCCCAAGTGCGCTGGCTGGAGCAGGAGTGCTGTCCGCATTCGCTGATCGAACAGTTCGACCATATCTACGTTGTAACGTCGCAGATTGGTTTCGAGGCTTTGCTGCTCGGCAAGCCGGTGGTTTGCTTCGGCATGCCGTGGTACGCGGGCTGGGGGCTGACCGATGATCGCCATCCCGATATCGGCCGCCTGCGCCAGCGCCGGCCGGCACCGCGCGCGCTCGAGCAATTGTTCGCGGCCGCCTATCTGCAATACACGCGCTATATCCATCCCGTGACGGGTAAGCCGGGGCAGCTCGCCGATGTCGTCGACTGGCTTGCGCGCAACAAGGTCCTGAACGATCAGGTCCGGGGGACATTGTATTGCGTAGGCATGAGCCCCTGGAAGCGGGCTATCGTGCGGCCCTTTCTTGCCATGCCGTCGAATCGCCTTGTCTTCGTGCGGAAGATGGAGAGGCATCATCTGCATGGCCTGGCGGAGAACGCGAGGATCGTGGTGTGGGGAAGCCAGCATGCAGCGCTGCGGGAGGCCTCTATCGAGGCGGGAGTGCCCCTCCTGCGGGTCGAAGATGGCTTCATCCGTTCCGCGGGACTAGGCTCCGACCTGCACGCCCCACTGTCGCTCGCGCTTGACGGTCCAGGCATCTATTACGATCCGGCCTCAGCCAGCCAGCTTGAGCGTTTGCTGGAAACCGTGCCTGTGAGCGATGAGGAGCGGTTGCGGGCGGCAGGACTGCGCGACATCTTGCTGCGGCAGGGAATCAGCAAATACAACATCGGCGGCGCATTTTCCCTCGATCGAGAAAGTGCGGCGCGGCGCGTGCTGCTGGTGCCCGGCCAGGTCGAGGATGACGCATCGATTCAATATGGGTCACCATTGATCCGGCGCAACAGGGACTTGCTGCGGGCGGTTCGGTCAGCCAATCCCGACGCGTGGATTGTCTACAAGCCACACCCTGATGTGGTTGCCGGCAACCGGCGCGGCGCGATGGAAGACGTCGCGCTTGAGGGACTCGCTGACCAGGTGGCGGCCGGCGCCAATATCACCGCCTGTATCGCGCTCGCTGACGAAGTACATACGATGACATCCCAGGCCGGGTTCGAGGCCTTGCTGCTGGGCAAGCCCGTGCATTGCTATGGCGCGCCGTTCTATGCGGGATGGGGCTTGACCATCGATACGCAGCGGCTGCCGCACCGGCGACGTCGCTTGTCGATCGAAGAACTTCTCTTTGTCGCGCTGTGCCTGTACCCGCGCTATCGCCTGCCGGGCGGGCATGGCTGCTGTGCGCCGGAGGATGTCCTCGCTTACCTCGGCCCGGCGGATCAGCGACGCGTTGTCGGCGTTGGCACCCACTGGCTGGGACGTCAATATCGGAAGGCCAGGGCATTGATCCATGCGTTGCGCTAGAGCGGTCCCTGTGCCGGGCCAGCGATTGATCACACATGCAGGATGATATCCATGAATGCACAAGAGACCTCTGTTCTAAATGGGACCGTCTGATTTTCGGCAGTTGGCAAGGTACCGGCGAATCCTCCTGCTGCAAGGTCCGAATGGACCATTCTTTGCCCGTTTGCGCGATTTTCTCGAAGACGAGGGACGCCAGGTCTGGAAGGTCAACTTCAACGGCGGTGACGATCTCTTCTACCGCAACGGAAGGATCACGCGCTTTGCGGGCCAGATGACAAGCTGGCGATCGTTCCTGCGCGATCTGCTGATATCGCAGCGCATCGATGCCATCGTCGTGTTCGGCGATTGCCGGCGGCCTCATCGCATGGCCTCGCAGGTTGCACAGGAACTCGGAATTGCATTCTGGGTCTTCGAAGAAGGCTATGTCAGGCCCGGTTACGTGACGCTCGAGCTTGGCGGTGTCAACGCGAACTCGCCCATCGCGCCGTTATCGCTGGCGGACATGCCGGCAGTCAAGCCACAACCCAGGTACCGCAGCTTCCGGCATGGCTTTGCCCTGATGGCTTGGTATTCGTTCTGGTACTTTGCCGGCGGCATGCTTGGCTGCAACCGGTACCGGCACTACCGGCACCACAAACCATTCGGGTTCCGGGAGCTGGGGTGCTGGGTGCGGGCGGGCATCCGCAAGCCCCTTTACCGATGGCAGCAACGCAAGAGCGTAGCTGGCCTGCTGGCGAAGCATCGTCCCGCATTCTTCATCGTGGCACTGCAAGTGCACAACGATAGCCAGATCTTGACCCACAGCCCGTGGCAAAGGATAGAGGCGTTCATTGAGTCGACGCTGTTTTCCTTTGCCCGGCATGCGCCGGCGGACTGCGTTCTGGTTATCAAGCACCATCCGATGGATCGTGGACACACGAACTATGCCGCGGCGATCCGGGCGTGCGCGCGGCGTCTGGATGTGTCGGGTCGGGTGGTCTATCTGCACGATGCCCATCTGCCGACGCTTCTGCAACGTTGCAGCGGGCTCGTCACGATCAATTCCACGGCGGGCCTGCAGGCGCTTTTCCACGGCGTGCCGGTCATCGCGCTGGGTCGCTGTTTCTATGCGAAGGAGGGTGTCAGTTACCAAGGCTGCCTGGACGACTTCTGGCGTGATGCCCGCCCGGCAGATAAGAAAATGGTGGCGCGCCTGCGCAACTATGTGATCCACGTCTCGCAGGTCAATTCTTCGTTCTACGCGGACGGGGCGCCAGGCCGGGCGGAGATGCCGGCGCGCAGCTTGCCGGGCTTGTGGGTGCGGCTGTACTGCGGGCCTGGATTGCGCACGCCCTGGCTGGTGGATGTCGTCGGCCAGGCCGTGCCCATCGCATTGCAGTGGGCAGTCATGCATCTTGCCGCCTGAACGGCGACGGGCGTCGGAGCCCGTCGCTCATCCCCCCTACAACAACCCATCCAGCAAATCCGGCCCGAACACCTCGCGATGCACGCGCTCGGCCTTCACGCCGCGCGCTTGCAGCGCGGCGCGCTGTGCCTGCATGAAGGGCAGCGGGCCGCAGAGGTAGAAGTCCGCGTCGGCGAGGTCCTCGCCGGCGAAGATGGCGTCGAGGTCCATGCGGCCGGGCAGGGCGGGCTGGGCCAGGAACTCGGCCTGCTCTGCGGATTCCAGGAAGAAGTGCGTGCGCAGGCCGGCTATCTGGCGCGCGGCGTGCCTGATGTCCTGGACGTGGGCGACATGCGAGGCCATGCGCGCGGCGTGGCCGAAGACGACCTTGCGCGCGGGGTTGCGCCGGGCGACGGCGTTGAGCGCGGAGATCATGGGGGTGACGCCGACGCCGGCGGAGAGCAGCACGATGGGGGTGGCGGGCTCGATGGCGGGCGCGAAGTCGCCGAAGGGCTGGCTGACCATCAGGACGTCGCCGGTGCCGGCATTGTCGTGCAGCCAGTTGGAGACCGCGCCGGCCGGCTGGCTGGTGCCGTCGCCGCGCTCGCGCTTGACGGAGATGCGCCAGGTGCGGCCGTTGGGGGCGTCGGAGAGGCTGTACTGGCGTTGCTGGAAGACGCCGGGCGAGAGTTCGGCCACCACGGAGATGTACTGGCCGGGCAGGAAGTCGGCCAGGGTGGTGCCGCCGACGGCTTCGAGCGTAAACGAGGTGATGTCGGCGCTTTGTTCTTCGCGCGCGACGATGCGCGCCGGCTGGCGGTGGTCGGGGCCGGTGCCGGCGCGTTCGTAGAGGCGCGTTTCGGCGGCGATCAGCTCGGCGGCGAGCAGCCAGTAAGCTTCGTCCCAGGCGGCGACGAGTTCGGGGGGGGCGGCGTCGCCGAGCACCTCGCCGATGGCGCCGAGCAGGTGGCGCGCGACGATGGCGTAGTGGCTGGGCTTGATGCCGACCGAGGCGTGCTTGTGGACGATGCGGCTGACCACCGGGGCCAGCGCGCTGTTGTCGCCGTAGTTGGCGGCGTAGGCGAACACGGCGGAGGCGAGCGACTGCTGCTGCGAGCCGTTGGCCTGGTTGCCCATGTTGAACAGGTTGGTCAGTTCGGGCCTGTCGGCGAACATGTTGCGATAGAACGTGGTGGTAATGGCCAGGCCATGTTCGCGCAGCACGGGGACGCTCGCATCGATCAGGGGTCTCGATTTTTCAGACAGCACGGCAACCTCCAAAGATATACACTGAATGCAACAAATATGGCGAATGAATCCGCGTCATGAGCGGTGGCGGCGGGGCGATCCGTCTTTGTTCGCGGCGCCTCGGAACCCATTCTATTAAACATGCATTTTCGGTGCAACATAAATTTGCCGCGTTGCAAAAGATGTATCGGGGGGCCATGTTAGACTTCGCGTGCCTTCTCCCGACGGCACGATGCCCGCACCATGATCCGCACGGCGGAGGACCACTTTGCATGAGACTGACCGACTACACCGACTACAGTCTGCGGACCCTGATCTACGTCGCGGTCCATCCGGGCGAACTCGTCACCATCCAGCGCATCGCCGATGCGTTCGACATTCCCAAGAACCACCTGATCAAGATCGTGCAGAAGCTCGGCCAGGCGGGCTTCCTGCATACCGTGCGCGGGCGCGCGGGAGGGATCGAGCTGGGCCGGCCGGCGGCAGCGATCAACGTGGGGGAGGTGATCCGCACCATGGAGTCGGACTTCCACCTGGTGGAATGCTTCCAGGGCGACGACAACCATTGCGTCATCACCCGCGTGTGTGGCCTGCGCGGCGTGCTCTCGGCCGCGCTGCGGGCTTATTTCGAGGTGCTGGATGCCTATAGCCTGCAGGACCTGGTGGAAAGGCCGGCGGCGCTGAGCCGCGCGCTCGATCCGGATGGCGGCACGGTGACCGGCATTCCCGTCAAGAGCGTGACGCGCAAGGCGCGGGCGGCGCCCGGCGGCGACGCGGCAGGGTAGGCGGTGACGGCGGTCACGGCGGTGAAGGCGAAATCGGGCGTGGCCTAGCGGGGCAGCGGCTGCTTGATCGGCTCGCCTTCGCCGGCGATGGCGAACACCAGCAGCTTCGCGGGCCGGGTCTTGCTGGCGTTGCGCGCGACCAGGTGCTGCGCGCCGGGTGGCTCGTACCAGCTTTGCCCCGCGGCGTAGGTCCTGGCCGGCTCGCCGCCGAGCTGCGAGACCACGCTGCCTTCGAGCACGTACGCGAAGATCGAGCCCGGATGGGTATGCGGCGTGGAGACCTGCCCGGGCGCGAAGGTGACGGTGGCCATCAGCACGTTCTTGCCGGCGGCCTCGGGGATCGCCTGCTTCATCACCGGCTGCACGTTTTCCTCGCCCGCGCCGGGCTTGCCGTCCGGCGCATGGGCGCGCGCCTGTCCCGCGCCGGGCAGGGCCAGCAGGGCCGGTACCACGGCGGCGAGGATCAGGCGGGACGCCGCGGGTTGTCGCTTGGATCGGATCATGATGTGTGTCTCCCGCTCAGGCCGGCAGCTTGCGGAACGCGATCGCGAAGCGGTTCCAGCTGTTGATGGCGGAGACCAGCAAGGTCAGGTCGACCAGCTCGGCATCGTCGAAATGCGGGCGCACGGCGTCCCAGGCGGCGTCCGGCACATGGTCCTGCGCTACCAGCGTGACGGTCTCGGTCCAGGCCAGGGCGGCTTTCTCGCGGTCGGTGAAGAAGGGCGTTTCGCGCCAGACCGACAGCGTGGCCAGGCGGCGGTCGTCCTCGCCGCCCTTGCGCGCGTCGGTGGTGTGCAGGTCGATGCAGTAGGCGCAGCCGTTGATCTGCGAGGCGCGCAGGCGCACCAGCTCCACCAGCGGCTGTTCCAGGCCGCTCTTGGCGATGCGTTCTTCCAGCCCGGTCAGTGCCTTGATGGCGGCGGGGCTGGCTTTGTAGAAGTCGAGACGTTGTTGCATGGCTTGCTCCTCGTTGGCACCGCCGGGGATGGGGTGCGGCAGGAGCAAGGTTAGGAGCAGCACTGGTTATTAAAAATAGCCAGTTTCCGGTAATTTGAGGTAACCAGTTCCGGAGCCGGAAGGTGCCGGCCTAGGCGCCGGCCGCGAGCACGCCGGCCAGCTTTTCCATGCCGGCATGGATGTCGGCCACGCCGATGCCGCCGTAGCCGAACAGCAGCCCCGGCGTGGGCGTGCGCCCGCCATACATGCCGGAAATGCCGTACAGCCCGACCGACGCGGCAGCCGCGCGCCCGATCAGCGTCCGCTCGTCCTGCGCGGTTTTCAGGTGAGCGACCAGGTGGATGCCGGCCGCCGGCGTGCGGGCCGCCAACCACGGCGCCAGCGGGCCGTTCAGGTGCGCCAGCAGCGCCTCGCGGCGCGCGGCGTATTCCTTGTGCATGCGCCGCAGGTGCTTGGCGAAGTAGCCGTCGAGCATGAACTTCGCCAGCGCGGTCTGCGTCATGGCGCAGCTATGCCAGTCGCCGACCTGCTTGGCGCGGCGCATGGCGGCGGCGAGCGGCGCGGGCGGGATCACGTAGCCGATGCGCAGCTCGGGGAAGATGGTCTTGGAAAAGGTGCCCACGTAAGCCACCACGCCGCCGTTGTCCAGGCTCTTGAGCGATTCCATCGGCCTCCCCATGAAGCGGAACTCGCCGTCGTAGTCGTCTTCCACCACCAGCGCGCCGCGCCGCTGTGCCCATTCCAGCAGCGCCACCCGGCGCTCCAGGCTCATCGCCATGCCGAGCGGGAACTGGTGGGAAGGGGTGACGTAGACGATGCGCGCGTTGTCCGGCAGCGCGTCCACCACCAGGCCCTCGGCGTCCACCGGCACGTAGGCCAGCCGCGCGCCCAGCGCGGAGAAGGCGATGCGCGCGGGCGGATAGCCGGGATCCTCCACCGCCACCACGTCGCCGGGGCGGAGCACCACGCGCGCCACCAGGTCGATGGCCTGCTGCGCGCCGTGCGTGACGAGCACGTCCTGCCAGTTGCTGACCACCGCGCGGCTGAACGCCAGGTAGCGCGACACCGCCAGGCGCAACTCCTGCTCGCCGGCGGGGTCGCGGTAGGTGCCGCGCCCGCGCGCCTGCACGCGCAGCGCGTGGCCCACGCAACTGCGCCATTTGTCGAACGGAAACAGGCTCTTGTCGGTCACGCCGCCGACGAAGTCGAAGGCTGGCGCCGCGTCCGGCGGCGTGTGCGGCAGGGCATCGGGCAGCGCTTCCCAGATCGAGCCGGCACCGGGTCCCGGGATGGCCGGGGAGGGCGGCGGCGCCAGCCGGGTCATCTCGTGCGCGACGAAGGTGCCGTCGCCGGCGCGCGAGCGCAGGTAGCCTTCGGCGATCAGGCGCTCGAAGACATCGAGCGTGGTCTTGCGCGACACCCCGAGCCTGGTGGCCAGGTCCCGCGTGGACGGCAGCCGCTCGCCCGGCGCCAGCCGGCCATCCACGATGCCCGCCCGCAACTGGCGGTAGAGCTGGCCGGCCAGCCCCTGCCGGCCGTGAATATTCAGATGGACGTCCATGTACTGGTTACCTGTGGCGCAAGGAATCAGGTTGATTCTACGTGCCGGTCCGAGGGCATTCCATCGGTCCAGGCATGGCGATCCGTTCACGCGCCATCGCCCGGGCCGCGCGCAAGGCGGTCCAGGGCACTGCCTGGCCGCGCGGGCTACGACGCTCAGGCCGAGAACTTGTCCAGCAGGCGCAGCAGTTCGTCGAACTCCGCCTTGCTGAAATCCTTCAGGCGCGCGTTCAGCACTTCGGGGGCGATTTCCGGAATCCGCTGCGCCACGACGCGGCCCTTGTCGGTCAGTTCGAGGTTGACCACGCGGCGGTCCTCGAGGCTGCGCGAGCGGGCCAGCAGACCCTTTTGCTCGAGCTTGTCCAGCATGCGCGTCATCAGGCCGGTGTCGATGACCAGCAGCTTGCTCAGCTCGAACGGGGTGGCGGCGGTGCCGCGCGACAGCGACAGCAGGATGCCCATCTGCTGGGCGGTGATGTCCAGTTCCTTGAGCGCGGCATCCATTTCCATCAGCACGAGGTTGCGCGCCTTGTTGAGGTGGAAGCCGACGCTTTTCGTGAGGTTGAAGTTTTCCTTGGTGTAGTGCTTCATCGGGTTCCTCACGTTCGGATGCAGATGGCCCGATGTTATTTGATGCATCAGATAACTTCAAGGTCAGAATCTACGGCATGCGGCCCTGCGGCTTGGCGCGCGCGGCGCGGGGAGCAGGGAGTTGGGAGCAGGGAAGGCCGGCGTCCCTATGCCCCCAGCCCGCGGCTGGCAAAGTAGCGGGCCGGCGAGTCCCCGAACGCGCGGCGGAACATGGCGATGAAATTGCTCGGCGTGGCATAGCCCAGCGCTTCGGCCACCTGCGCCACCGCCTCGCCGCGCGCCAGCCGCTCCAGCGCGTGCGTCAGGCGCGCCTGCTGGCGCCAGTTGGCAAAGCTCAGCCCGGTCTCGCCGAGGAACAGGCGCGACAGCGTGCGCGGCGACACTCCCGCCCACCCGGCCCATTCGGCCAGGCTGCGGTGATCGTCGGGATGCTCCAGGATGGCGCTGCTGATGCGGCGCGCGCGCCGGTCGACCGGCAGGGGCAGGTGCAGCGGCTCGCGCGGGGCCTGGCGGATTTCGTCGAGCAGGACCGCGATGATGCGCTGCTGCGCCGCGTCGGGCGCGTGCGGCGCCGGCCACGAGGCGGCACGCCCGATCAGCGCGCGCATCACCTCGCTGATGCCGAACACGCAGGGCAGCGGCGGCAGGTCCTGCTCGCGGGCCGCCGACGGCGCGATCCACACGTTCCAGCCGCTCAGCACGCCGCTGATGCTGATGCGGTGCATCTCGCCCGGCGGCATCCAGCCGGCGCGCTGCGCGGGCAGCAGCCAGGAGCCGTGGCGCGTGCGCACGTGGACCAGGCCATTGTCGATGCAGAACAATTGCCCGCGCAGGTGCCGGTGCCAGCCGAGCTCGCGGGTGCCGAGGCGGAACGCGTTGCCGTCCTGGTCCGAGCCGCGCATGGCGATCAGGGCGGGGCCGCCCGGCTGTTCACTGGTATCGGCGAAGGCATCGAGCAGGCGCCGCGTGGCGGCCGTGACCGCCGCATCGTCGTCCGCCGGGTTGGGCGCGGAGGTTCGCATGGCTCAAATACGTTGTTTTTAGTCTGGATAGCGTTATCGAGTCTAACCGCTTCCGCCGGATACTGCTTCCGAGGCGCAACCAGCTGTATCGATCCCGCGCCGCAGGAGAGCAATATGCAAGAACAGGTTTCCGGTTTCCGTGGGTCCGGGGCTTTCTTCATCCACGACATTTCCGCCTTCCCGCTCGTGCTCGGCCGGACCGAGACCATGGCGCCGGGGTATGCCGGCCAGTGGTGCGAGGAGATGACCACGCTGGTGCGGCAGGAACATCCTTTCGTCATCGTCATGGGCCCGCAGGCGAGCGCCGAACAGCACGAGGACCGCCGCCTGCGCGCCCTGTGGCTGAAGCACAACCGCGAGCAGCTCGTGCTGCGGTGCCGGCTGCTGGTCTACGTCGAGCCGGATGCCATCAAGCGCGCCGGGCTGTCCGCGCTGGCGGCGATGGCGGTCAAGGCATTCGGCGTGCCGGTGGCGCTGACCGCCGGCATGGACGAGGCGCTGGCGCGCGCCGCGGAAGTCCTGCAGGCCGAAGCAAAACAGATGGCGCACGACAGCTGAGCGGCACGCAACCGCTCGATGCCTGCGATCATCAGGCGCACAGAAGAGGAAAGAGGAAAGCGGGAAGGAAGAAAAGAGGAAGCCCGGCCGCCGGGAAAACCGCCGGCGGCCGGGCCTGGCTTACCGCGCCGCGCGCGCGGCAAGCCAGAATGTAACTGTGGGCCGTGGCGGTCGTGCGGGTATCGCCACGCGCTGGCCTGGCTTACTGGGACTTGGCGCCATCCGTATACGGATCGCGCGTGCCGGACTTGGCACCGTCGGTATAAGGGTCGCGCGTGCCGGCCTTGGCGCCATCGGTGTAGGGATCGGCCTTGGTCTGGGTCGCGTTCAGGTCCGACCGGGTGGACTGCTTGGCGCCGTCCGTATAAGGGTCGAACTTGCCCGTCTTGGCGCCGTCGGTATAGGGGTCTGCCTTGCCCATCTTCGCGCCGTCGGTATAAGGGTCGGTCTTCTTTTGCTGGGCGTAGCTCGCGCCTGAGGCTACGGCCGCAGCGACAACTAACGTCATGGTGAGGACTTTGCGCATCGTTTGCTCCGGTGATGATGACAGGGCGTCCGGGGGAGATCCCCCGGTGGCAGACCGGGGGACGCCCGAGCTTATGCTGTGTTTCGCACTGTTAAATCCTAGGAGCGAAATTGGGGAGTCCGTAGGAAAACCTTGTAAGTGCATGTTGCGCCGTGAGACCGGACCCCGTCCCAATAGGCCTTGCGGCACCTCGATGGTATTTATGTGACCAATAATTCATTTTTTGACCGGTGCGGGCGGCTTCTGGGCGATTTCCGCATCCTGCCCGAACGCCACCGAGAAATTCTTGGGAAAACTCCTTGACTATCTATCTACCAGTAGATAATATTCGGGTCATGGAAGCCGCTGCTCCGCCCCAGCCAGAACGCTGAAGCAGGAAAGAGGATCCAGCGCAGTACCCGGGGACTCCCCGTTTTTTTTGCCCAGATCATCTATCTACTAGTAGATAACAGCAAGAGAAACGCCGGACTCCAGAGCGCCTTACCGATTCGATTCCGCCCCCAGCGCGGATCCTCAATGTGAAATGGAGAAGATCATGAACGCCAAGCTCATCGCCAAGACCGTCATCACCGCCGCCACCCTCGCCGCCGCCTTCGTGGCCGGCCAGGCACAAGCCTCGGGCCCCAAGGACAGCAGCATCGCCGGCGACAAGTACGGCTATGTGTTCCGCACCGACGCCCGCGATGCCTATACCGACGGCGCGCGCAGCGTAGACCAGTTCACCGACGGCGCCCGTGCCGGCAAGTTCGACACCTTCACGGACGGCGCCCGCACGGTGGCCGGCCTGGACCGCAGTGGCGTGTCGGCAACCCCGGCGCGCAGCGGCAACCGCGATGCCTTCACTGATGGTGCCCGCACCGGCAAGTTCGACGTCTTCACCGAAGGCGCCAACGCCTGATCTGGCCGGGCATGACGCCTGACCGCGAAAAGCGCTGCGGGGGGCGGCAGGGGGCGGCCGGCCAGTGCCGGTCACCCCGTCCCGCCCGCGATTGCGGCGGGCCAATGGAACCGAGTTGGAGTACATGATGAATCTACGGGACAGCTTCCTGATACTCGCCGGCTGGGTCGGGCTTTGCCTGGTCAGCGGCTCTCTGGTCACGGTAGTCGCGCAAGTGCTGCCTTCCTGAGCAGCAGGCGCGGCTTTTGCGGCCGCACATGGAATTGCCTTGAGTATCTATCGACAGATAGATAAAATCACGCCATGAAAACGCAATCCGTACGCGAACAACTGCTCGAACACACGCTCGTGCTGATCCGCCGCCGCGGTTTCAACGGCTTCAGCTATCGTGACCTTGCCGAGCTGGTCGGGGTGAAAACCTCGAGCATCCACTATTACTTCCCCGCCAAGGACGACCTGGTGCTGGAAGCGGTCAAGGAATACAGCGCGCGCATCACCGAGCGGATCCGCAATATCGACGCCAGCCTGCCGCCGCACGAGCAGGCGGACGCCTATCTGAGCTTTCTGCGCACCGCGGCCTGCGGCGACCAGATCTGCCTGGCCGGCATGCTGTCGACCGAGACGCTGTGCCTGCCCGAGACCGTGCATGCCGAGCTCAAGGCGTTCTACCGCATGAACGAAGACTGGCTCATGGGGCTGATCGAGCGCGCCCAGAGCGAGTACGGCAAGGTCTACCCGGTGTCGCCCAGGGCGCTGGCACAGGTGATCTACGGCGCGCTGCAAAACGGGCTGGTGGTGGCGCGGCTGTTCTGCGCGCCGGAGCGGCTGGAGTCCGCGGCGGAATTGCTGATGGCTTCGCTGTCGAAGTGACGTTGCCGGAATAAGGCAAGCGCGCCTGCGGTTTTTCACGCTTGCAATATGAAGAGGCTGTCCCGGTTCCGGCATGGAACCCCGGACAGCCTCTTTTCATTTGGCGTTTCCCGCGGCTAGGGGCGCGCCAGCGTGCGCCACACGCCGTCGTCGTCCACCACGGCGCCATCCACCGCAAGCTTGTTCAGGTGCGCCAGCAGCGAGCGCTGCGCCACCGGCAGCATGCGTTCCGGCACGTCGTCGTACACGCGCAGCAGCAGGACTTCGATCGCGCTGTCGCCCAGCTCGCGCAGCGCGTTCAGCACCTTGGCCTCGCGCTGCAGGCGGTGGCGGATCAGCGTGCGGATCGCATCGGCGGGCCTGGCCATCAGGAAGCCGTGGCCGGGCGCCAGCCATTCCAGGTCTTCGTGCTGCAGCGCCGCCAGCGACGCCAGGTAGGCGTGCATGTCGCCATCGGGCGGATTGATGACGACCGTCGAGCCCTGCATCACGTGGTCGCCGGTAAACAGGGTCTTTTCTTCTTCCAGCAGGAAACACAGGTGATTGGATGCGTGCCCGGGCGTGTGCACCACGCGCAGGGTAGAGCCGCCGCCCAGCGCCAGCCGCTCGCCGTGCTCCAGGATGCGGTCCGGCTGGAAGGTCTGGTCCTGGCGCGGCGTGGCCGGCGCGGGGCGGCCCAGCACGGGCGCGCCGGTGGCGGCCTTGAGCCGCGGCGTGGCCGGCGAGTGGTCGAGGTGGGTGTGGGTGGCCAGGATCCAGCGCACCGGGCCGGGCGCCGCGGCCAGCACGGCGGCCAGGTGGGCGTCGTCGTCCGGGCCCGGGTCGATCACGGCCCACTGATTGGCGTCGGGGTCGCCGACGAAGTAGGTGTTGGTGCCCGGCCCGGTCATCACGTTGCCGTTGCCGGCGGTCACGCGCCATACGCGCGCCGAAAGGCGCACGGCCTCGCCGGTGGCCAGTTCGTAGCGGGCGTGGCCCGCGCCGTGCGGATCGATCCGCTCGATCTCGGCATAGGCAGGCTCGTTCGGCAGCACCGGCCGCAACCCGCCGCCGCCCTTGGCCAGGCGCGGCATGATGCGCGCAATGCCGCGCAGTTGCGCAGCATGGTCGAAGCAGGCCTGCGCGCTCTCGAAGCGGGCGATCGAGGCGAGCGTGCGGCGCGTCACCGGCACCATCTTGTAGCCGCTGGCGGCATCGAGCGCGTCGGCCGGACGCACCCAGATATGCTCCACCGCTTCCTCGCCGTCGTGCACGGCGGTTTGCCCGGGCGGCGCGACCGCGACGAAAAAGCGCGTGTCGAAGCGCTTGGGCAGGCCGGGCGGGGTAAGCCAGTGGCTGTGATAGGCCAGGCGGTCCACCGCCAGCCGCACCTGCAGGCGCTCGCAGATCTGCGCCATGCCGGGGCCGCCGCGGCGCGCGGGCTGGCGCAGCCAGTCGTGTTGCTGCGCGTCGCGCGCCTGCAGCGCATCGAGTTGCGCGAGCGTGCCGCCCGCGTCGCTGGCGAACAGCAGGCCGGCTTCCTCGAAGCACTCGCGCACCGCCGCCAGGTAGAAGTCCAGGCCGCCCTCGGGCACGCCCAGGCGTTCGCTGGCCGCCGCGTCGTCCAGT
The DNA here is from genome assembly GCF_049059565.2 of Cupriavidus sp. 30B13. NCBI lineage: Bacteria > Pseudomonadati > Pseudomonadota > Betaproteobacteria > Burkholderiales > Burkholderiaceae > Cupriavidus > Cupriavidus sp. 30B13. The sequence continues at coordinate 2,048,531 of NZ_CP188223.1, forward strand.
CCGGCGCAGTACGCGTGCAGCGCCTTGTCCTGCGGGTCCAGCGTGCCGCCGGGAAAGACGAAGGCGCCGCTGCTGCGGTCGTCGTTGCGCTCGGCGCGGCGCACCATCAGGACTTCCATGCCGGCGGCGCCGTCGCGCACGACCAGGATGCTGGCGGCGTGGCGCAGGGACGCGGGGCGCGCAGACTGGGACTGCGGCCGGGGGTCAGGCGGGAGGGCGGGCTGAGAGGCGGGCTCGGGGACGGAAGGCGGGGTGTTGCCGCTCTTTTGTGGTTCGCTCATGTCTGGCGGATGTCTCGGTGTACTGGCGGGTCAAGGCCCCTAGTGTAGCGGCATCGCCCGGTTATGCCAGCGGGGGAAAGCGAGACATGGCCGGCCCTGCGCCGCCCCCGGGGAGGGGGCGGCTGCGGCGCTTACTTGCTGTTGCTGCTGTTGTTCATCGCGGCGAACTGCTGCGTGAGGTAGCTGCTGGTCGAATTCAGCCGGGTCATCATCAGGTCGAGCTGCTCGAACTGCGCGCGGTAGCGAGCCATGGTGGCGCCGATGTCCGCCTGGGCCTTCGTGTACGTGGTCACCAGGTTCTTCATGTTGGTCTGCACGCCCTCGGAAGCGGTGGTCAGCGTCCCCTTGGGGTCGTTGAACGACTTCGCCAGCGCGGACAACTGGTTGCCGTAGCCGGACTTGCCGTCCGTGCCGCTGAAGAGCTGCGCCACGCCGGTGCGGTTGGAGGTCAGGGCCTTGTTCAGCTTGTCCGTGTCCAGCGCCATGCTGCCGTCGGACTTGAACGTGATGCCGACCTGCGTGAGGTTGACCAGGCTCTTGTCGCCGGATGCGTCCTGCGGCTTGTTGAATACCCCGGCGAGCTGGTTCTGGATCGAGCGCAGCGCGCCGTCGCCCAGCAGGACGCCGGCGGCCTTGGTGTTCTTGTCGAAGCTCGCCAGCTTGGCCGCGGTGCTTTGCAGGGTGTTGTAGGCGGTGACGAAGTTCTGCACCGCCGTGGACATCGCCCCGGTGTCGGTGGCCGCGGTCACGGTGCTGTCGCCGGTCTTGAGCAGGTTCAGCGTGAGGCCCGGGACGGCGTCCTGCACGGTGTTGGACGAGCTCGTGACGGCCAGCCCGTTGACGGTCAGCTTGGCGTCGACGGCCTTGATGTTCTCCGTCATCGACTTGGTGCCGGCCGGGTCGTAGGTCATCAGGTCGGAGATCATGCTGGGATCTCCCACGCCGTTGCTCTCGACCGAGACGCGCATGCTGGACTTGGCGCCGGTGGTGTTGGAGGTCAGCACGATGTGGTACGGCGTGCTGCCGCCGTCATTGACGATGCTCGCCGTGACGCCCGAGTTGGACGCATTGATGGCGTCGCGGATGCCCTGCAGCGTGTTGTTGGTGCCGTTGATGTTGATCTCGGCGGCCTTGGCGCTGCCGGGCGTGAAGACGCCGGCTTCGGTGGTGCCGAATTCGATCTTGATCTTGGCGCTGCCCAGCGGCATGCCCTTGCTGTCGACGACGCCCTTGGACACCAGCGTCTGCGAGGTGGCCAGCTGCGTCACGTTGACCGCATAGTTGCCGGCCGTGGCGGTCTTGTCGCCCGACACGGTCAGCACGTCCTTGTTGCTCGAGGAGGTGGTGGTGCTGCTGTACAGGCTGGCCTTGCCGAGCGCGGCGGCCGCGCTCTGGAAAGAGGCCAGCGCGCCCTGCAGCAGGCTGTACGCGGACAGCTTGTTGGTGTGGACGGTTTGCTGGTTGACGAGCGGCTCGAGTTTCTTGTTTTCCGCGTCTTCCAGGTTTTTCAGCAGGGTACCCAGATCTAATTTAGATCCGATACCGATCGATGAAATTGCCATATTTCAGCCTCTGATAATGCGTTGGAGGGAAAATCAGCCGGACCGCCCGGGCGGTCCGGTATCGGGGAGGCCCTGTCGCGCGCAGGTGGAATGGCTGGCACGCAGGGAATTTCCCGGGCGAATATGCGAAGGCGCCCCGCAAGGCAGGCGCCGTATTGCGACTGGCGCCGGCGTCAGGCAGGTGCTCCGGTGCCGGCCGCTGGCTGTCGCTCGCCCCTGATGCTGTCGGGTCGAGGAAGATGCAGGCGCGCATCGATCCTGTCCGCGACCTGCCGGAAGAGCGCTAGGCGCCGGGCGGTTGACCGGGGGGAAAGCCGTTACCGTGTGCCTGACTCTTCACGCTCAAGATCGTAAAGGCAAGCGCTTCCTGCCAATCGCCGGAACAGGGACGGAAAAACGGGCTTGCTCGCGCTCAAAAAAAGGCGCCGGCGGCCGCCCCCTGGGGAAAACGAGGCAGCAAATGTCTCCTTTGTCTCCTAACATGCAGTCAAAAGCGCATGTCGGCCACGACAGAATCACGCCAGGACCAAGCCAGGAGAGGGAAATGGACCGCAAAGGCCTGCTCGACGCAGCACAGGTGCTGGAAGACCTCGCGGCCGGCCTGCAGCCGGACGGCAAGCGCCTGGCCGCGGGTGCCCGGGCGCTGTGCGCGATGCATGCGGATCATCCGTCGTGGCGCGACATGACGGACGCCGCCTTCGCGCTGGAGGCGCTGGCAGGCGGCAGCGCGCTGGGCCTGGACCAGAAAGGGCGCGCCCGCGCCGGCCGGCTCGCGGAAGTGGTGCGCAGCCTGGTCGATTCGCTATAGCAGCTGCTAGCGGCTGATAGCGGCTATAGCCTCTCAGCCGCGCGGAGCCGCCGCGGGCCCGGGATGGCGGCCTAGAATTCCACCATCGCAAAATCTTCCTTGCCCACGTCGCACTCCGGGCAGCGCCAGTCGTCGGGGATGTCTTCCCAGCGCGTGCCGGGCGCGATGCCGTCCTCGGGCAGGCCGGCCGCCTCGTCGTAGACCCAGCCGCAGATGATGCAAACCCATTGGCGCAATGCCGTGGCGGGCGCCGTGGCCGGCGGCATCGCGGGCGCGGCGCGATCCTGCGCGCGCGCGGTGCCGGCGCCCGGTTCGTCCAGGCTGAAGACCGCGGGTGCGTCGGTGCCTTGCCCGCGATGCGCGAGCTTGTCCTGCAGCACAGCCAGCAGTTGCTGCGCTTCCTCCGCGGTCAGGTCGATCCAGTACGGGTCTCCCGCGCCGTCGTTGAGTCGCGCGGGGGAAAACTGCAGTTCGATTGCGGTGCCTTTCTTGTACATGCCTGTGGAAATGAATGCCGGGATGCGCGCGCCGGATTGCCGGCGTGGGCCGGATGTCCGGTGTGGCGATGGTGACGGGCCGACATTGTCGTCGAGTTTCGTCCGGCCCGCTGTTTCCCGGGCCGGCTCTGCCGTGCCGGGTCGCACCAACGCCGACAGCGCAGTTTATTGGCGCGGCCGGAATCGATAAAGAGACATTGGCGCGACATATAGTCCCTGCAAGCGGGACAATGAGAACGCCCGAAGCCGGTGTGCCGGGCCTGGCCCCCGCGGGCGCCTCAGCCGGCAACGGCCGGACCGCTCCCGGCGGCCGCCGCCGGAGTTGCGGTGACTGGCGTATCCGGCACTTCAGGTACTTCAGGCGCTGCGGGTGATTCGGGCGATTCCATCGATTCCGTCGATTCGGCCACTGCCGGCACCTCGGGTATCTTCGGCTGCGGCCCGGCCGCCACCACGTCGTGCACGAAGCGCAGCTTTTCCACCACCTTGGGCGAGAGCGCGAACGGATAGCCGTCCGCGAGGCCCAGGCTGCGGTTCAGGCTGTTGAGCACGTAGGTCAGCGGATACCAGCGGTTCATCAGGCTGTCGAAACTCGACACTTCGACCGGCGTCTGGTCCGTCAGCACGGGTTCGCCCGCGTTGCTCGGGTTGAGTTCCAGCCCGCAGGCGGCGGCGGTGTCCACGGTATCGACGATGTGCAGGTAGTGCGCCCAGGTCTCGGCCCAGTCTTCCCACGGGTGCATGGTCGCGTAGGCGCTGACATGGGCCTGCTCCCAGCCTTGCATGGTGCCCTGCTCGTAATGCGCGGCCAGCGCGGCGGCGTAGTCCGCCCGCTCGTCGCCGAACAGCGCGCGGAACGGTTCGAGCCAGCGCGTGCCGGCCACCAGCCGGTCGAAATAGTAGTGGCCGATCTCGTGGCGGAAGTGGCCCAGCAGCGTGCGGTACGGCTCGCTCATCTCCGAGCGCGTCTTTTCGCGGTGCGCATCGTCGGCCTCGGCGATGTTCATGGTGATCAGGCCATTGTCGTGGCCGGTCATCACGCGCTCCTCGCCCACGTCCTCGAGGAAATCGAACTGCAGCCCGCCCTCGGCATCCACCTCGCGCGAAACCACCGGCAAGCCCAGCGCCGCCAGCGTGTAGAGCACGCGCCGCTTGGCGGTTTCCAGCCGCCACCAGTAGAGCCGGTTGTTCGGCGTGGCCAGGAACGGCGTGGTGCGGGTCAGCTGGCAGGCATCGCACAGCGTGTTCTCGGAATCCGCCGGAATCATCCAGTTGCAGACTTCCTGGACCGCGTAGTTGTGGCACTGGCGGTAAAGCGCGCCGTCGGCCTCGCCGTTGAGGCAGCGCCAGTTATCCTCGCCGGCGGGCTCGAAGGCGCAGACCTGCGACAGCTCGGGGACATAGCCGAGCAGGGCGTTGCAGCGCTCGCACGTCACATTCTCGAAAAACACCAGATTGCTGCATTTTCCGCAGTGGAAGGTCTTCATGGCTCGCCTGTGGTTTCCTCGCGCGGGCATCCCGGCATCCCGGATATCCCGTCGCGCCTGTGCTTGCCCGTTGTTGCTGCCGCCGCCGAGTGCGACGCGGGCCGGGCAGGATTTACATCGCCGGTAACAACTGCGCGCAGTCCGGGCACGGATGCGCCCGTTCTGAGCGACGGCGCGGCCGGCGTTACTGCTGCGGGCAATGGCGGGCGGACGAGCCAGGCCGGTCCGCCGGCTGGCTGCTCTGGGGATCGCGCTCGCCGGGCTGGCTGGTCTTGCGGCCTTCTCCGGGCTGCTCGATATGGCCGCCTGGGCGGGGGCTGGCACGCCCGGTCGTCCCCGGGCGGCTGAGCGGATGGTTCATGGCCTGTCTCCGTACTCCGTATCGATGGGTGAAACGGGGTCCTGCGGACCCGGTCGCGGCACACGCTTGCTTGCACGGTGCCACGACGAACCAGGGTTGGCAAGATCCGTGCCGGTGAATGGCTCCCGCAAGCCATGGCGGGGCTTTTCCTGGCGCTTGACGCGGGGCAGGGGCGACAGGCCGACAGCGCGACGGCGCCGCGGGCGCCTTGCCATCCGCATTGCCGCCCGCTTACAATAAACGAGAATGATTCTTATCTTCGCTTGATTTGTCCCGATTCATCCGCGTTCGACAAGCGGCCGCCGCACGCCAGGCGGCCGCTTGCGTTGCGGGCCGCACGCCACCCATGTCCGTAGCCGATTCCGCAGCCGATCCCGGCCTTTGCCAGCAGGTTCACCTTCTCTACAGCGACCATCATGGCTGGCTGCGCGGCTGGCTGCGCAAGAAGCTGGGCAATGCCATGGACGCCGCCGACATCGCGCACGACACCTACCTGCGCGTGCTGATCTGCGGCGCGGCGCCGCAGCCCGGACAGTCGCGCCGCTACCTGACGCAGATCGCCAACGGGCTGCTGGTCGACCTGTACCGCCGCCGCGCCATCGAAGCCGCCTACCTGGCCACGCTGGCCAGCCAGCCCGAGGCGCAGGCGCCGTCGCCGGAGACGCGCGCGCTGGTGCTGGAGGCGCTGGTCGAGATCGACGCCATCCTCGGCCGGCTGGCGCCGAAGGCGCGCCAGGCCTTGCTGCTATGCAAGCTGGAGGGCCTGAGCTACCGCGAGATCGCCGACCGGCTCGGGGTGTCGGTGTCCTCCGTGGAAAAGTACATCGCCGCCGCGCTGGTGGCCTGCTGCGGCGCGCTGCACGGGTGGGCGGCCTGATGGCGCCCATGCCGGCGCGCGCCGGCGAAGGCGGCGCGGCCAGCGGGCAGGGCGGCCCGGTCGATCCTGCCGTTCTGCAACGCGCGGCGCGGTGGCAGGCGCGGCTGTGGTCGGAACAGGCCAGCAGCGCCGACGCCGCCGCTTGTGCTGCCTGGCGGGCCGCCGACCCGGCCCACGAGCGCGCCTGGCAGTGCCTGCAGGCGGTCGGCGACAAGCTGCACAGCGTGCCGCGCGAGGTGGCGCTGGGCACGCTGCTGGCCGCGCCCGGCGCAGGCCGGCCGCGCCGTCCGGCGCGCCGCAAGGTGCTCGGCGCGCTGGGCCTGCTGGCGCTGGCAGGCGGCAGCGCCAGCCTGGTCCGCCGCAGCGAATCGTGGCAGGTCGCCACCGCCGACTACCGCAGCCCCGTGGGCGAACTGCGCGACGTGATGCTGCCCGACGGCACCCGGGTCCTGCTGGATACCGGCAGCGCCATCGACGTGCGCTACGGCGCCGCCGAGCGCCGCGTGATCCTGCTGGCCGGCCAGATCCTCGTCGCCACCGCGCCCGATCCCGCCCCCGCCTACCGGCCCTTCCTGGTGCAGACGCGCGAAGGCACCGCGCGCGCGCTCGGCACGCGCTTCGCCGTGCGCCAGCAGGACGGCGCCTCGCGCGTCGCGGTATTCGAAGGCGCGGTGATGCTGCAGCCGGCGCGGCCGGGCGCGCCTTCCCTGCGCCTCGATGCCGGCCAGCAAGCCGCGCTGCGCGCCGCCAGTGCCGGGCCGCCGGCGCCGGTGGACGATGCGGCTGGCGCCTGGGCGCGCCGCCAGCTGGTGGCCGAAGGCATGCGCGTGGCGGATTTCCTCGCGGAGCTGGCGCGCTATCGCCACGGCGTGCTGCGTTGCAGCCCCGAGGTGGCCGGGCTGCGCGTGAGCGGCGTGTTCCCGCTGGCGGACACCGACCGCGCGCTGGCCAACCTGACGCTGGGCCTGCCCGTGGAACTGGTCTACCGCACCCGCTACTGGGTCACGGTGAAGGCGCGCGAGGGCTGACGGGCGCCCGGCCGAAAAAAAACATGCCGTGGCATTGAGGGTTTCGCCGTCTCGTTCGGAATACCAGCAGACACCCATTGAAACCCTGGTACCGAAAGGATCCACCATGCCGCGCAGCCGTACCCCGGCCATTCCATGCCCACCAGGCATCCGCAGTCACGTTTCCCGCTTGCCCTCGATCTCCCCGCCGATCCCTTCCCCGCGCCCCCCGGCGCGGTCCTCGTCCGTTCATGCCCCGCGCCCCACGCGGCTGGCCGCGGCCCTCGGGCCGGCGCTGCTGGCCGCGCTGGGCCTCGGCGCCGGCCTGGGCGCCGCGATGCCGCAGCGCGCCCTGGCACAGCCGGTGCAAGACACCGCCGAGGCGCGCCGCGCCTATGACATCGCGCCGGGCACGCTGGACCAGGCGCTGAACCGCTATGCGGCGCGCGCCGGCGTGGAGCTGGCGGCCGACGCCGGGCTCACGAGCGGCAAGGCCAGCGCGGGCCTGCGCGGCAGCTTCACGGTGGCCGAAGGCTTCGAGCGCCTGCTCGACGGACAGGGCTTGCAGGCCGTGCGCGGCACCAACGGTGCCTGGACGCTGCGCCCGCTCGCGCCGCCGCCCGGCGCCGGCACCGAGCCGCAACTGCCGGCCGTGATCGTCAGCGCGCGCGGCGAGTCGGCCGAAGCGCTGCCCGAGCCCTATGCCGGCGGCCAGGTCGCGCGCGGCGCGCGGCTGGGGCTGCTGGGCAATGCGGACATCATGGACGTGCCGTTCAACATCGCCAGCTACACCGCGCAGTCCATCGAGGACCAGCAGGCCGGCACGGTGGGCGACGTGCTGGTCAACGATCCCGCGGTGCGCTTCACCACCTCGGCCGGCCATATCTACGAGAACTACAGCCTGCGCGGCTTCGCGGTGAGCGCCGACGACCTCGCGCTCAACGGCATGTACGGCTTGTCGCCGTACGGCCATTCGCCCACCGAGTTCATCGAGCGCGTGGAGGTGCTGAAAGGCCCGGGCGCCTTGCTCTCGGGCATGGCGCCCAGCGGCGGCGTGGGCGGCGTGATCAACCTGGTGCCCAAGCGCGCCGGCGACGAGCCGCTCACGCGGCTGAGCGCCGACTACATTTCCAGCTCGCAGTTCGGCGGCCACCTCGACCTGGGCCGGCGCTTCGGCGACAGGAAGGAATTCGGCGTGCGCATCAACGCCGCGGCCCGCGACGGCGACACCGAGCTGGACGGCCAGAGCAAGCGGCGCCTGCTGGGCGCGGTGGGGCTGGATTACCGCGGCGAGCGCCTGCGCCTGTCGCTGGATGCCTATGCCAACCAGGAGGACATCCGCAACGGCAGTCCGTGGATGGCGTCGTTCTCCGGCCCGGTGGTGGCCAGCCCGCCCAGGCCCGGCACCAACCTGCTGCGCGGCACCTATGGCCGGCTCGAGAACAAAGCCGCGGTGCTGCGCGGCGAGTACGACCTGGCCGACCAGGTCACGGCCTATGCCGGCGTGGGTGCGCTGGGCTTCCATTACTCGGGCTTCATCAACGGTACCCGCGCCGGCAGCGTCAAGCCCTCCGGCAGCTATACCGGCATGACCTACAACCAGGACGGCTATACCGACTCGCTGTCGGCCGAGGCCGGCGTGCGCGCCCGCGCGCGCACCGGCCCGGTGGGCCACCAGCTGGTGCTGGGCGCCACCGTGCTGCAGCTCAAGAGCGGCACCATCAACAAGACCAGCGCCGGCTACGCCTCCAATATCTACGATCCAGCCACGCCGCTGCTGGCCGGCGAGCCGGGTTCGGCGCCGCGCACGGCGCAGACCACGCTCACCAGCTTCGCGCTGGCCGACACGCTGTCCTTCGCCGGCGAGCGCGTGCTGCTCACCGCGGGCGTGCGCGCGCAGCGGGTGCAGACCAAGACCTTCAGCAGCACCACCGGCGCGCAGACCGCCGACTACGACAAGAGCGCGCTGACCCCGGCGCTCGGGCTGGTGGTCAAGCCGTTCGGGCCGCAATGGTCGCTCTACGCCAACTACATCGAAGGCCTGAGCCAGGGCGATACCGTCACCGACACCGGCGCGCGCAATTTCGGCCAGGTATTCGCGCCCTACAAGAGCAAGCAGGTGGAGGCGGGTGCCAAGTGGGACACGGGCGAGATCGCCAACACGCTGAGCGTGTTCCAGGTGTCCAAGCCGAGCATGCTCAAGGACAACGCCAGCAATACCTACAACGCCGACGGCGAGCAGCGCAACCGCGGCGTGGAATGGAACGTGTTCGGCCAGCTCGCGCGCCAGGTGCGGGTGCTGGGCGGCGTCACCTACACGCAGGGTTTGCTCACCCATACCGCCGGCGGCGCCTATGACGGCAACACGGCCTACGGCACGCCGCGCTGGGTCGGCACCGCGGCGCTGGAATGGGATCTGCCGTGGCTGCCCGGCCTGACGCTGACCGGGCGCGCGGTGCGCACCAGCTGGCAGTACATCAATTCCGCCAATACCCAGCGCATTCCGGGCTGGACCCGCTACGACGCCGGCGCGCGCTATGCCGCGCGCATCCAGGGCCGCAAGGTGGTGTTCCGCGCCAGCGTGGAAAACCTGCTCGACCGCAGCTACTGGACCGGCACCTTCAACGACGGCTTCGTGACGCAGAACGCGCCGCGCACGTTCAAGCTGTCCACCACCATCGATTTCTGAGGGAGCGGCGATGAACGGAAGCGGGAACGGAAGCGGGAACGGAAAGCGCGCGCGGCAAGGCGCCGCATGGCGCGCCGCGCTGGCCCTGGCTGCCGCGGCGATATGCATGGCGCCTGCGCGCGCGAACGAGGCCGGCGCCGATGGCGCGCGCGCGGTGGCCGCGCCGCCCGGCAGGATCGCCGGCGGCGCCAGCGTGGCGGGATCGCTGCGGCCCGGCGAGGCCGCCACGTACAAGATCGCGCTGGCGCGCGGCGACCTCGTGCAGGGCGGCTTCGAGGGCATGCCGGCCACGCTCGACCTGCTCGATGCGGGCGGCGGCCACCTGCGCCGGCTGGCGGGCGCCACGCTGCCCACGCGCGATTTCCTGTTCGTGGCGCCGGCCGATGGCGACTACCTGCTGGCCGTGCGCGCCCCGGCGCAGGACGATGCGCCCGGCGCCCTGCGTTTCCGGCTGGCGCTCGGCGCCACCGTGCCGCCGTCGGCCCAGCACGCGCCGCCCGAGGCGCTGGAAAGCCCGCGCCTGCGCGCGCTGGCCGCGGGCGGGGATGCGGGGGATGTCGCGGCATTCTGGCGCGAGATGGCCGCGCGCGGCACGCCGCTGGTCGAGCCGGCGGATGCCGACGGCGCCGGCATGCTGGTCACCTTCCTGTGGCGCGGCGCGCGCGGCAACGTGCGCCTGTTCGGCAGCCCGGCCGGCGACCACGACGCGCTGGCCCGGCTGGGCGACAGCGACGTGTGGTTCCGCTCGTACCGCCTGCCGGCCACCACGCGCCTGAGCTACCAGCTCGCGCCGGACGTGCCCGAGCTCGACGCGCCCGCGCCGCAGCGCCGGCGCGCCATCCTGGCCACCTCGCAGCGCGACCCGCTCAACCCGCGCGTGTTCGCCGCCGGGGACGCGGCCGACGCGGCCGACGCGGCCGACGTCTTCGGGCAGAAATCCGTGCTGGAGCTGCCGGGCGCGCCGCCGCAGCCGTGGCTGGCGCCGCGCCCCGCCGTGCCGGCCGGCACGCTGCGGCGGCACCGCTTCGACAGCCGGCTGCTGGGCAACACGCGCGACGTCTACCTGTACCGGCCCGCCGGCTACCGTCCCGGCGCCGCCGGGCAGGCCCTGCTGGTGGTGTTCGACGCGCAGGCCTACGTCAGCCTGGTGCCCACGCCGGCGATCCTCGACAACCTCATCGCCGAAGGCCGCATCCCGCCCACGGCGGCGGTCATCGTCGGCAACCCGAGCGCCAATGCGCGCAGCGCGGAGCTGCCGCCCAATCCGCTGTTCGCGCGCTTCCTGGCCGAGGAACTGATGCCGTGGGCGCGCGCGCAGGGCGTGGCGGCGCCGGCCGCGCGCACGGTGATCGCGGGATCGAGCTATGGCGGGCTGGCCTCGGCTTATGCCGCGCTGCGCCACCCCGGCCTGTTCGGCAACGTGCTGAGCCAGTCGGGCTCGTTCTGGTGGGCGCCGGGCGCGGGCTCGGCGCTGGCCGCCGGCACCGGCGCCGGCGAGAACGAGAGCGAGCCGGAATGGCTGGCGCGGCGCTACGCCGAAGCCGGCCGGCTGCCGCTGCGCTTTTACCTGGAGGCGGGGCTGTTCGAAGGCGCGCGCGGGCCGGGCGGCATTCTCTCCGCCACGCGCCACCTGCGCGACGTGCTGCGCGCGCGCGGCTATCCGGTGCGCTATGCCGAAAGTGCCAGCGGGCACGATTACCTGCACTGGCGCGGCTCGCTGGCGTGCGGCCTGATGGCGCTGATCGGCACGCCGCCGGCGCCGGCCACCGAGGCGGCGCGCGCGTGCCCGATGCTGAAGGACTGACCGGCGCGCCCGCCGGACACGGCCGTCAGGCCAGTTCGATGCGCCGGCCGTCGTCGGACGATGCCACCGCGGCATCGAGCAGCTTGTGCATCCTGACCGCATCGGCGAAGGTCGGGGCGGTCGCGGTGCCTTGCCGCACGTCATGCTCGAACGCGGTGTAGAGCTCGGCCAGCTCCAGCACCGCGGAGGGCAGCGCCGACGGCGGCAGCCGGTCGTACGCGGCCGGCACCGGCAGCGGCGCCAGCGGCAGGTTGTCGCCGTGCGCGCCTTCGATGCGGTAGTCGTCGCCGACGTCGCCGAAGGCCGAGGTATTGGTGATGCGCAGGTCGCCGGCATCGCCGGTGATGTCGATCTGCACCCCCGAGCCGTTGCGCTTGCCGCCTTCCACATGCACGCTCAGCACCGCGCCGCCGGCCAGGCTGCCGGTCAGCACCAGCTGGTCAGGCGTGGTGGTCGGGAAGACCTCGCCGGTTTCCTTGATGGTGATCCGGTCGAACTGGTTCACCGTCAGCGCGGAGACGCTCGTGGGCCAGCCGGTGGCGGCCAGCAGCATGTCGACGAAATGGCCGGCGTAGATGGCGATCACGCTGGAGAAGTTCTCGGGCGGCGCGGTCCAGCGCAGCGCGTCGGGCCGCAGCGCCTGGAAGTAGTTCATGCTGACGTGCATGCGCACCGAGCGCAGCTTGCCCACGTAGCCCTGCGCCAGCAGGTCCTTGAGGTAGCGGTTGTGGGCGGCGTGGCGGCGCTGCAGCCCGACCACGTGCCGCACGCCGCGCTCCTGCGCCAGCCGGACCAGTTCCTGCGAGGTCCCGGTGCTGGTGGACAGCGGCCATTCGCAATACACATCCTTGCCCGCGCCGATGGCGGCGCGCACCGCCTGCTCGTGCTGCGGCGCGGTGGTCAGCACCACCACCATGTCGACTTCGGGATGGTCGACCAGCGCGTCGAGCGAATCGACCACGTGCGCGATGCCGTATTCGCGCGCGGCCGATGCCGCGGCCTCCCGGCGCTGGCTGTAGATCGCCGCCAGCGCGTAGCCGGGCAGCAGGCTGAGCACGCGCAGATGCCCGTGCCGGGCCCAGTTGCCGATGCCGACCAGGCCCACGCGGATCGGCGCGGCGGCGCGGGCGGCTTCCTGATTTGAACTCATGATGACTTCCGGCTTGTAGTGAAGCGAGTCACCAGTGTAGGTGCGCGGCGCCGCCGGAAAAACAGCCGCGCGCTCCGAACACTGCGGACGCGGGCGGCGGCAATGGCGGGCGCCTAGGCGCGCGGACGCCGCCTGGGCAAGGATTTCTCGGCCAGCAGGTTCTCGGCCAGGTAGTCGACGAAGGCCCGCACCTTGGGCGAGAGGTAGCGGCTCGACGGCCACACGGCGCTCAGCCAGCCGGTGTGCTCGATGTACTGGTCGAGCACGCTGAGCAGCGTGCCGTCGGCCAGTTGCCGGCGCACCGCGAAATCCGGCACGCAGACGATGCCGAGGCCGAGCTCGGCCAGGTGCACCAGCGGCTCGGTGGAGCTGGCGGCACCGCTGACCGGCAGCTCGAGATCCGCGCCCGGCGCAGCGGGCGCCAGCGGCCAGCGCTCGAGCTTGCCGCTGGTGGCGAACTTGTGATGGATGCACGCGTGGGACTGCAGGTCGAGCGGCGTGGCCGGCGTGCCGCGCCTGGCGAAGTACGACGGCGCGCCGAACAGCCGCAACTGGTAGGTGGCCAGCGTGTGCGCGGTCAGGCGCGAGTCGCCGACGTCGCCGGTGCGCACCACCACGTCATAACCCTCGTCGATGACGTTCACCAGCCGGTCGCTGAAGTCCAGGTCGACCTCGATGTCGGGATAGGCCGCCATGAAGCCGCCCAGCGCGGGCGTGAGCAGCGTGCCGACCAGGGGCAGGCTCACGCGCAGCTTGCCGGCCGGCGCGCGGCGCGACTGCGCCAGTTCGAGCTGGGCGTTTTCCAGCTCGGCCAGGATGCGCTTGCAGCTCTCCAGGAACATGCCGCCTTCGTGCGTCAGCGTGATGCTGCGCGTGCTGCGGTGGAACAGGCGCACGCCCAGGCGCTCCTCCAGGCGCGCGATGGTCTTGCCGATGGCCGAGGAGGTCACGCCGAGCTGGCGCGCGGCCTCGGTGAAACTGCGCGTCTCCGCGGCCCGGATGAAGGCGTTGAGCGCCGCCAGGTTTTCCATGCCTTGTCTTTGTCCCGTCATGGCGGACGCCGGTGTCCGCGCTGCTCGTTACTATAGCCGCGCGGCTGGCCCCGTGGCGAGGGCGGGGCGGCCGCCGCCCCGGCAGGCGTCAGGCTGCCTGCTTTTCCTCCCCGTTGGCCTGCTCGCCATAGCGCGGGTAATCGATGTAGTGATAGTCCGTGCCGCCCCAGAATGCCTCGCGGTCATACGGGGCCAGCGGCAGGTCGCGGCGCAGGCGTTCCGGCAGGTCGGGGTTGGAAGCGAACCAGCGGCCGAACGCGACCAGGTCGGCGTCGCCCTTTTGCAGGATGGCTTCGGCGCCCGCCTTGTCGAAGCCGCCGGCGGCGATGATGGGGCCCTTGAACTTGTTGCGCAGGAACACCGACGCCACCGGCGCCTGGCCCTCGTGCAGCGTTTCCACGCCCATCACGCGCGGCTCGATCACGTGGAGGTAGGCCAGGCCGAAGTGGTTGAGCCGTTCCGCGGCGTAGCCGAAGGTGGCTTCCGGGTTGCTGTCGGAAATCGCGCCCCATTTGCCGCTGGGAGAAAAGCGCACGCCGACGCGGTCGCCGCCGAAGACCGAGACGAGGGCTTCGGTGGCTTCGAGCAGGAAGCGCGCCCGCTTCTCGATGGAGCCGCCGTACAGGTCGGTGCGCCGGTTGGTGCCGTCCTGCAGGAAGGTGTCGACCAGGTAGCCGTTGGCGCTGTGCAGCTCCACGCCGTCGACGCCGGCGGCCAGCGCGCGCTCGGCGCTGGTGCGGAACGAGGCGACCAGCGCGCGGATCTCGTCGATGGTGGCGGCCTTGTGCGGAGACACCGGCACCCAGCCGTTGTGCGTCAGGGCCAGCCCTTCGTAGGGCACCTCGGACGGCGCGATGGGCGGGATGCCGCCGGTCATGTCGACGTGGGACTGCCTGCCGTCGTGCGCGATCTGCATGAAGACCTTGCCGCCCTGTTCGTGGACGGCGTCGGCGATGCGCTTCCAGCCGGCGATGTGATGGTCCTCGTAGATGCCCGGACCGCCCAGGTAGCCGCGCCCGCTGCGCATGGTGTGGGACGACTCGGTGATCAGCAGCCCGCCGGCCGAGGCGCGCTGGCGGTAGTACTCGGCCATCATCGCGCTGGGCGTGTCGTCGGGCTCGGAGCGCAGGCGCGTCATCGGCGCGTGCACGACGCGGTGCTCGAGCTGGTAGCGGCCGAGCTTGAAGGGAGAGAAAAGTCTGGTCATGGTGTCCTGCCGGTGGTTCGATTGGGGAAGGCTTGCTGAAACAGGCCGGGCCAGGCCGGCTGCCTCATTGCTGGACAGCGTAGCCCAGGCAATGGGGAATCGGGTTCCCCTCTGGCGCGCCCCGCACGCGCGCGGCGGTTCGCCGCCGCCGGATAATGTTGTAGCATTCGATACCCCTCGGGCGGCTGCCCGGAGGCCGACGCCGATATCCGATCCCGGTTCCGATTCCAACAGATCCCCCGCATGACACCGAGCAAGCAGGAAATCCTTATTCAAGCCGCCGAATGCTTCATGGAGCAGGGTTTTCATGCCACCAGCATCGATGACGTCGCGCGGCGGCTGGGGGCGACCAAAGGGCGCATCTACCATCATTACGCGTCCAAGATCGACCTGTTCTTCGACGTGCACCGCGAGGGCATGCAGCTCCTGTTCGCGGCGGTCGAGCCGGCCCGCAACATCGCCGGCGACGGCATCACCGTGCTGACCGCGATGCTGCGCGCGCATGCCATGGCCGTGCTGGAGCACCACACCTTCGAAAGCGTGGTGGCGCAGGGCGTGCAGATGCATCGCTTTGGCGCGACCACGCCGGCGCAGCGCCAGGTGCTGGACGACCTGATCGCCAGCCGCGACCGCTTCGAGCGCCTGTTCAAGGACCAGGCCGCGGTGGCCAGGCAAGACGGTTCGCTGGCGGCGGGCATCGATGTCTCGATCGCGGTGAAGACCATGCTGGGCGGCATCCAGTGGTCCCTGATCTGGTACCGGCCCAGCGCCGGCTCGGACGAGCGCGCGCGGACCCGCCTGGCCGACGAGATGGTGCGCACGCTGGTCGACGGCGCCCGGGCGCGCCCCGAAGAAGCGCTCAAGACAACCGCCAGGCCGCGCGCGCAGAAAAAGCGCGCGTGAATCGCCGGGCGGTCCGGACTGCCGGCGGATTCTCGCTTGGGATTCTCGCTTGCCGCCGGTTGGCTCCCCTCTCCCGCATGCGGGAGAGGGGCCGGGGGAGAGGGCCGGCGCGCGCGAACGGCGAAGGCCGTCGCTCCGCGTAAACGCCGGCCACAAGCGGCAAGCTGACCGTGCCGCCAGCCCGCGCGCGCCGGGCCCGGTCTGCATGCGCGCATGCGTCCGGGCGTATCGCGGCCATGCCGCGTATTTGACCCCGCCTGCTTTCCCTTCCTTTCAGCGTGCCCCGAATACGGTCTGGCCGAAGAGATCCTTGTGCTCGGCCGGCGGCGCGCGCCAGTACGGCGGCGGCGCGCTGACCTGGCCGCCGAGTTCCGCCGCGGCATGCCACGGCCAGCGCGGGTCGTACAGCATGGCCCGCGCGATGGCGACGAGGTCGGCCTTGCCGCCCGCCACGATCTCTTCGGCCTGGCGCGGCTCGGTGATCAGCCCCACCGCCGTGGTGACAGCGCCCGTGGCCTGCCTGACCGCCTCCGAGAACGGCACCTGGTAGCCGGGCGCCGGCGAGATCTTCTGCAGCGGGGAAATGCCGCCCGAGGACAGCACGATCCAGTCGACGCCGCGGCGCCTGAGTTCGCCCGAAAGCTCGACGGTCTGCCCGATGTCCCAGCCGCCTTCCACCCAGTCGGTGGCCGACAGCTTGATGCCCAGCGGCATGCCGGTGGGGATGGCCGCGCGCACGACATCGAACACTTCCAGCACGAAGCGCATGCGGTTCTGCAGCGAGCCGCCGTATTCGTCGGTGCGCTGGTTGGCGATCGGCGACAGGAACTGGTGCATCAGGTAGCCGTGGCCGCCATGCAGCTCGAGCGCGTCCACGCCCAGCGCCACCGCGCGCCTGGCCGCGGCGGCGAACGCCTCGCGCAGGCGCCAGATGCCGGCCTTGTCCAGCGCGAGCGGGGCGGTTTCGCCGGGTTTCTGCGGCAGCGCGGACGGTGCGTGGGTCGCCCAGCCGCCCTCGGCCGGCGGCACGAGCTGGCCGCCTTTCCAGGGCACGTGGCTCGACGCCTTCCGCCCGGCATGGGCCAGCTGCAGGATCACGGGCGTGGGCGAATGGCGCCGTATCGCCGCGAGCACCGGCGCGAACGCGCGTGCCGTGGCGTCGTCCCACAGGCCGAGGTCGCCCGGGGTGATGCGGCCGTCGGGTTCCACCGCGGTGGATTCGATGGTGAGCGCGCCGGCGCCGGAGATGGCGAGCTGCAGCAAGTGCATGAGATGCCAGTCGTTGGCCAGGCCGTCTTCGGCGATGTACTGGCACATCGGGGAAACCACGATCCGGTTGGGAAGGGTCAGGTCTCGGATGGTGAGGGGAGAGAACAGGGAGCTCATCGGATGTTTCGGTAGGAATGCAATGCCAATGCGATACGCAGACGGGCCCGCCACCTGCGCTGCACGGGGCAGCGTGGGCCGGACCCTCGCAGACATACTACTAAGTATGTCCATGCTGTTCAAGGAAAAATATAAATAGCGATTTACAGGTCACTGAGAAAAAACCGGACATCTTTCCGGAGCATTGCATTCGTTTTCCGTGCCGTGCTTATCCTCAAAAATACGCGGCATTAGGCTGAAAAACCGGACAAAAGCGGGAGGCGCCATCAATGGCCCCGCATCGGCGGTGTCTTGTCAGAACCTACCTGGTGGTATGTCATAAAAAAACGATACCTCGGGGCGGAAAAAGCGCAGGTCGGTACCAGCGCTTTTTTCGCGGCGTGTCGATAAAATAACAAGCCCCGGCAACCGCGCGGCAATGCGCGGGAACCATTTTCTGGCCAATCGCGAGGAGGGGCCTTGGCGCTTACCAACTTCAACGACATTGCCGTCTTCGTCGCCGTGGTGCAGGCCGGCAGCTTTACCGTGGCGGGCAAGCGCACGGGCCTGACCCGCTCCGCGGTGGGCAAGGCGGTCGCCAGGCTGGAGGAAGGGCTGGGCGTGCGCCTGCTGAACCGGACGCCGCGCAGCCTGAGCCTGACCGACGACGGCAAGGTCTTCCACGCCCGCTGCGCGCAACTGATCGAGGATCTCGAGGAAACCGAGCAGGCCATGGCCGCGCGCGGCGCGCGGCCCGCCGGCGTGCTGCGGCTGAGCGTGCCCATCGCGCTGGGCCACCGGCACGTCCTGCCGGTCGTGGAACGGTTGCTGGACAGATGGGAGGCCATCGCGGCCGAGGTCAGCTTCACCGACCGCTTCGTCGACCTGATCGACGAGGGCATGGACATCGCCGTGCGCATCGGCGAGGCGGACACCGACTCGCGCCTGATCGCGCGCACCGTGGCGCGGCAGACGCTGGTGACGTGCGCCGCCCCGGCTTATCTGGCGCGGCACGGCGTGCCGTCGGTGCCGGCGGACCTGGAGCGCCATCGCTGTCTCCATTTCCTGACCGGCGGCAAGGCGCAGCCGTGGAAATTCGCGCAAGGGGAGGACCAGGTGGTTTCGGCCGGGCGGCTCGACATGGACAGCGCGGAGGCGCTCATCTCGGCCGCGGTCAACGGCGCGGGCATCGTCCATCTGCCGACCTACCTGCTGGACAACGATGTGGCGGCGGGCCGCCTGGTGCCGGTCCTCGCCGCATACCGGCCCGCGAGCGTGCCCATCCGCGTCATCTATCCGACGCGCAAGCAGCTCTCGCCGAAGATCCGGGCCTTCATCGACCTGCTGATCGAAAGCTGGTCGCCGCTGGCGCCGTGGGAGCGCGTGCTGCCCTGACGACCCCGCCGCGGGGCCGTGACGTCAGCGCAGGATGACCGAAAACAGCATGTGCTCGAAATGCTCGATGGGCGCCACGCTGCGCTGGACCTTGGACATCAGGAAGGCGCCTTCGAGATACGAGACGATCAGCTCCGCGGTGGCCTCGCAATCCAGCGCCGGCGGCACCTCGCCGGCTGCCACGGCCGCCTTGAGGCAATGTGCGTGGGCGCGCTGCAGCTCGGCGAAGATCTCGATCAGCCGCTGCCGGATGGTTTCGCTCTGGTCCACGACTTCCGCGCTGAAGTTGCCCATCAGGCAGCCATTGCGCAGGTTCTCGCCTTGCAGCCGGCTCTTGACGAAATTCAGGTAGGCGCGCAGGCGCTGCAGCGGCGGCAGGTAATCGTTGCGCAGCGTGGCCTGCACGGCCTCGAGCGTGAACCCGAAGTAGAGGTTCAGCACTTCCAGCCCGAACGCTTCCTTGGAGGTGAAGTGATTCGTGAACGAGCCCTGCGGCACGCCGGCCGCCTGCACGATATCGCGCACGCTGGCCCCGGCGTAGCCACGCGCGTGGACCACCTTGAGGCCTTCGGAGAGGATTTTGTCGCGATGCGAGGGTTTTGGCATGCGCCGATAATACAACCGTCCGCCATACGGGTCAACGAGGCGCCCGGGGGCGGGCGTCGTCGCCCCCGGGATCTGGCCTAGGGCGCGACGGACGCGCCGCTTTCGCCACGCTTCGCGCCGATGCCGCTCAGCAGCAGGGCCGAGAGCAGCGCGGCGGCCAGCTCGCACGCGGCGGCCGCCCAGCCCAGGTCGAGCACCGACCGCCTGGCGACGATGACGGCGCCGAGCGCCGCGCCGGCCGAGAACCCCAGGTACATGAACGAGGCATTGAGCGAGAGCACGATCGGCGCGACCCGGAGCCCGGCAACCTCCACCAGGCGCGCTTGCTGGGCGGGGTAGAACGCCCAGTGCGCGACGCCCCACGCGGCAATGGCGACCAGCACCGGCAGGCGCGCCGCCGCGGGCGAGAGGCCGTGCGCGCTGGCCGACAGCGTGAGAAAGGCCAGGACCGAAAGGCCGATCATCGGCACGATGACCGCGCCGGCCCCGAGCTTGTCGTTGAGCGTGCCGCCGGTGGCCACGCCGGCGGCTGCCGCCACGCCCCACAGGAAGAGCACCGCGCTGATCTGCGCGCCTTGCAGGCCGATCGCGCTGGACAGGAACAAAGCCAGGTAGGTATAGACCACGTAGGCGCCGGTGGCCCACAGCGCCGTCACCAGCAAGGTGAGCAGGATGGCCGGCTGGCGCGCCACCCGCAGCCGCTCGCGCAGCGTCGCGGTCGGCACGCCGTGGCCGACGCCCCTCGGCAGGCCCCGCAGCAGGCCGATGGTGGCCACCGCGGACAGGACGGCCACGCTGGCGAACGTCATGCGCCAGCCCAGGCGATGGCCGACCACGGCGCCCAGCGGCACGCCGAGCGCGATGGCGATCGAGATGCCGCCGTTGACCACCGCGAGCGCGCGGCCGCGCCGCTCGGCCGGCACGATGGCGCTGGCCAGCGCGTGCGCGCCCGGCACGAACAGCCCGGCCGAGAAGGCGAGCAGGATCCGCGCGCCCATCAGCGCCCAATAGCCGGGCGCGGCCCAGGCGAGCAGGTTGGCGGCCGTGAAGGCCGCCATGCTGGACAGCAGCAGCGTGCGGCGGCTCAGGCTGCCGGTGAGCGCGGTCAGCACCGGCGAACTCAGGCCATAGGCGAGCGCGAAGACCGTGACCAGTTGGCCGGCTGACTCGATGCTGACGGACAGGTCGGAGGCGAGGTTCGGCAGCAGCGGAGCGACCATGAAGCCCTCCGTGCCAATCGCGAATGCGCCGAATGCCATCCAGTAGACGGGGGCGGGAATCCGCCCGGCAGATGACTTGGGTTCCATGAAAAGCTCCTGAAAGTCCTTGCGGCCTGATCTGCTTGCGCAGAACCGACTCAGTAGTATGTCGACGTGAAATATGTACGTGCGTAGTAAATAAGTCAAGGGCTTTTGCCAATGCCGCCAGGGATGCGTCTGGGCAGGCACAAGCACGGTGCCGGAAGGCACCACGGCAGGACGCGCCGGCCCGGAAAAGCGGGGAGGACGGCGAGGCTCCGGCGCGCCTGGCGATGCGCGCGGAGCCGGCCCGAAGGCAACCTCAGGTGCCGCGCAGCGGTTCGGGGGAGACCCAGGATTCGAGCGGAATGCGCGGAAGCTCGAGGATGTCCGAGGTGCGGACATAGGAGTTGCCTTCCATGCGCCCGACCAGGCGCAGGCTGGGCGTATCGATCCAGCAGCGCTGCGCGTCGATGACGGCCTCGTCGCGGACATGCATCATCAGGACCTCGCCCAGGACCAGCGAGCGCAGGTCGCCGAGCTTGACGATCTGCGTGAGCTTGCACTCGAAGCAGACGTGGCTCTGCGCAATGCGCGGCGTGGCGATGGTGACCGAGGGCAGCGGCGTGAGCCCGGCTTCGACGAATTCGCTCCGGTCCGCCGCGAACTCGATCGACGAGATGTTCATCTGGTGCAGATTGTCCTCGCTGACGAGGTTCACCACGAACTCTTCGCGCAGGCGGACGTTGTTGCCGGTGTCCTTCGCGTCGCTCTCCGAGCGGTGCAGGATCGCGAACGCGACGATCGGCGGATCCTCGCCGAAGACATTGAAGAACGAGAACGGCGCCGCGTTCGGCTTGCCGTCGGCGCCGAGCGTGGATACCCAGGCGATGGGCCGGGGCGTGATGGTGGAGCCGAGCAGCTTGTAGCGCTGCCGGGCGTCGAGTTTCGAAAAATCGAACTGCATGGGATGAACTCCGCGGACAGCGCCATCGGTGCCTCACCGGCTGGCGGCGGTCCTTCGTGGATGAAACGAGGTGGAAAGCGTGGCCTCGCGTGCGCCCGGCGGCCGGACCCGGCGCGCGGACCCGGCCATCAAGCCTGGTGCCGAACCTGGTAGTCGAACTCGGCGCGGTGGCGCGCGGCGAACTCGGCCCAGGTCGTGCCGCGCCTGCCCAGCAGGCCGGCCAGCACGCCGAATGGCGCGCCCGGCTCGGGTGTCTTGCCGGCGGAATACTCGGCATAGTTTTCATAGGCGGAGTACATATAGGCCGGGTCGGCGCCGGCCGCGGTCACCTTGTCGATGAATTCGCGGGCAGGGCGCGGCTCGTAGGCAAAAGGCTTGCCGACGACCTGCGACAGCGTGCCGGCCACTTCGTGGAACGTCTTGACGTCGGATGCCAGCCGGTAGGTCTTGCCCGCGTGCGGTTCCGGCTGCTTCAGGCACAGCGCCGCCACGGCCGCCACGTCGTCGCAATCGACCCAGCTGATGCGCGCGTCGCCGACGTAATGGCGCACCAGCCCCTCGCTGACGGGGCGGGAACCGCCGTAGCCGAGCAGGTTCTGCATGAAGATGTCGGGGCGCAGATGGGTGAACGAGAAGCCCGCCCACTCGATGTAGCGCTCCACGAACTGCTGCCATCCCCAGTGGGCCACGCGGGTATCGTCGTCGCCGCAGGCGCCCAGGTGCACGATGTGCTTGACGCCGGCGCGCCTGGCCGCGTTCACGAAGTCCTTGCTCTGGCGAAACATGTCGACCGTGTACGCCGTCATCATGAAGACGCGGTCGACCCCTTCCATGGCGGGCGCCAGCGTTTCCGGCCGGTCGAAATCCAGGTGCGCGGTGGCCACGCCGAGGCCGGCCGCCCTGTGCGGCGAACGGACCCCGGCCACGATCTCCAGGCCGGGCTCGGCGCGCAGGTAGCGTACCAGCGCGGTGCCTACCTTGCCCGTCGCGCCGGTCACGAGAATTCTCGGTTTATCGAATGTCATCTGGTTTTAACTCCTTCGCCGCAGGAGCGGCACAAGCTCGATTTAATATAACATACTACCCAGTATGTTGCAGGCGGGCGCAATGCGGGTAACGGAAAGTGACAAGCCCGCGGCACGCGGGAAATCGGGCGCCTGCGCGCCGCATGCCGTAGGGCCTGCAAGCGTCGTTGCCGGCCGGGACTTGCGCGGTGCCTAGTGATTGAGGCGCCGCCACAGCCCCGGCGAGATGCCGTAGGCGCGCACGAAGCGGCGGTTGAAATGCGCCTGCGTGCCGAAGCCGCTGGCCTGTGCGATTTCCGCAAGCGGCAGGCTGGTGCCCAGCATCAGCTCCCTGGCCCGGATCAGGCGCTGCTCGATCAGGAACTGATACGGCGATTGCCCGACGCTCTCCTTGAAGGCATGGCCGAAGTGGCTGACCGACAAGCCGCAGTGCCCGGCCAGCTCGGCGAGCGTCAGGTTGCCGTCCAGGCTGTGATGGATGACCTCTTCGACACGCATGCGTTGCCACGCCGCGAGGCCGCCGCGGGGCGGTTTCGCGGTGGCCAGCAGGGCGCTGCCGTAGGTGCGCAGCACATGCACGTTGAGGGCGCGCGTGATGGCATCGACGAACAGGGGGCACGCGCTTGCCGGCTGCTCCATCGCCGGCAGCAGGCACGCCGCAAGGTGGCCGATGACGGGATCGAGGGTGCCCGGCGCGGGGCAGCGCAGCTCGCCGATGCGGCGCACGCCGGCGTCGTCCTGCATGCGGGAAAGCGCCAGCGACGGCACCTTGAAGATCATGCAGTCGAACGGGTCGTACAGTTCGGCGTGCGGCTGGCTGTCGAAATGGGTGAAGCACAGCGCATGCACCGGCATCGGCGCGGCACTGGCGAGCTTTTCGCCGTACCACATGCGCACCGAGGTCATCGCGCGCAGCTTTACGCCGACAAAGTAGGCATCTTCTCTTTCGGGCACGGGCATCAGCCCGAAATTCGCGCTGTCGGAGCGCAGCCGCAGCGCCGTGACGTGCTCGCCCTGGATCGATGCGTGCAGCAGGGCAGGGCAGGGGCGGTCCCGGCCGGCGGGGATGGAAGGTTGCCTGTCAGTCATGGCGCCAACTCCCTTCGGTATGGCGAAGCGGGCGCGGCCGCTTGTCGTTCAAGGCTAATGCAAGACCGCGCGGATGCAAGCCACGCGCGCGGCAACCGCGCGATGGATGCGAGATATTGTCCGGCTCCCGGCGCGGCGGGCAGCCCCGCGCACCCGCGGCCTGCGCGCGCGGGCCTGAACCGCCGCTTGCCGGCTCTCCGGCTGCCGCAGCTTTGGTCAAGGCGCAGCACGAATGGACAATGCGCCGGCGCATGCCAATGCCTAAGATTCTCGTGTCGGGCGGTTCATGCCGCCGCGCAACCTGCCGCGCAACCCTGGGAGGACACCCGCATGGATCGGCTGCAAGCGATGCTGGTCTTCACCAGAGTGGTCGACGGCGGCAGCTTCTCGCGTGCCGCGGAGACCCTGGATCTCGCGCGGGCATCGGTCACCGTCATCGTCCAGCATCTCGAAGCCCACCTGAAGGTCCGCCTGCTGCAGCGCTCGACGCGCCGGCTCAGCCTGACCGCCGACGGCGCGCAGTTCTACGAGCACTGCGTGCGCATACTGGCCGAGGTCGAGGAGATGGAAGGCAGCCTTGCCCGGACCGCCGGCCTGCCGCGCGGCAGGCTGCGCATCGACATGCCGGGCCCGCTCGGCAAGCTGCTCGTCATTCCCGCGCTGGGGAACTTCCGCGCGCGCTATCCGGATGTCGACCTGTCCATCGGGCTGGGCGACAAGCCGGCCGACATGATCCAGGATGCGATCGACTGCGCGATCAGGCTGGGGCCGCCGACGGATTCCAGCCTGGTCGCGCGCCGCGTGGGCATGCTGCAGCGGGTGACCGCGGCGGCGCCGGCCTATCTCGCGCGCTTCGGCGTGCCGCAGTCGCCCGAGGCGCTGGCCACGCACGCGGGCGTGCGCTATGCCTGCGCCGGCGCGCATCGCGCGCCCGACCTGTCGTTCCGGGCCGACGGCAAGGCCATCGGCGTCGACCTGCGGGCCGGCGTGGCCGTCAACGATGCGGAGGCCTACCTGGCGTGCGGCCTGGGCGGGCTCGGCATCATCCAGAGCCTGCGTTTCATCAGCGTGCCCTACCTGCGCTCCGGCGAGCTCGTCGAACTGTTGCCAGGCTGGAAGCCCGAGCCGGTCCCGGTTGCCGTGGTCTACCCGCAGGGCCGCCACCTGTCGCGCAGCGCGCGCGCTTTTGTCGACTGGGTATCCGCGTTGCTCGAAGGATCTTCCGTGCTCGACGCGGTGCGGCCGCCGACGCCGTGCCATGCCGGCCAGCGCGCCGATCACGCTGACCATGCCGACCATGCCGATCACGGCGGCTGCGCGGCGCCGGCCGCGCGCCCCGCCGCCGTGGAGCAGGCCGCGGCGTAGCCCGGCGCCCGGCGGGCGCGCAACCCTGTCAGGCACCCCCGGCCCCTGCGTTTGCCGCGATCCGTTCGAGCAGGGCCTTCGGTTCGAAGTAGGCGACCCAGATCGACAACGCCGTGTCCTTTTCCAGGATCCAATGCTCGGAAATCATGAGCATCGCATCGGTGCCGGCCACGCCGACGTTGATCAGCGCGACCACCCGCTCGTCTTCCGCGATCAGGCTGTCGTAGGAAAAGCGGCCGAAATCGAGCACCTTCGCCACTTGCGGCAGGGTGACGCCGAGATAGTGATCCGCGCCCCTGCGCGGGCCGCCCCACGGCAGGTAGTCCGGCGCCGTGCAGAGAAAGTCCGGATGCAGGTAGCGGGCGAAGCCGCCGATGTCGCCGCGCACGCCGCCGTCGTAGAACATGCGCACGATGTCCTTGTTGCGCGCCGCCGTGCCGGTCGTCGCGTTCATGCGGGCTCTCCCTGATGGTCGCCGGCGCCGGCGCGGCGCTGCCGCGCGAACAGGCTGGCGACGTCGTCCTCGGTCTGGTTGACGGCGCCCATCTGCTCGATGATCTCGGCGGTTCTGCTGCCGCGCAGTCCCGCGGTCGTGAGCACGCCGTCGCGGATGTAGGTGTAGACGCCGGTCACGAGGAAGGCGGCCACCGACCGCACGTGCGTGGCCTGGCCGTCGGCGGCGGCCTTGAACGCTGCGCTGTCGAAGAAGGCCCGCGCGGCCAGCGCGCTTTCAAAGCCGATCTCCATGATCGCCGGCTGCAGCAGCTCGTCGATGACGCGATGGTCGACGTTGGGCGAGGGCGGCTGCGGGTTGGCGTTGTCGTAGGGCTCGGGCAGGTGCAGGCGCAGCTTCATGACGGCGGGCGAGTCCGCCAGCGCGGCGGCGAAGCCCGGCACCCAGCCCGGAAAGGCGGCGCCGCTTCCCTGCAGGTAGACGTGCAACCGGTGCAGCCGGTCCGGGCCGTTGGGCGTGGCATCGGGCTGTCGGTCGACGTAGGTCCTGGAGCCCCGCGGCAGCAGGTACGCGTTGTCCCAGCCGAACAGGTGCACTTCTTCGCCGAACAGGATCGGGCTCGCGGCCAGGAACCGCGCCTGCTCGGATTCGCCGGCAAAGCCGATCTCGACCGCGCCGTCGAGGACGATATCCAGGCCGCGCACGCCGCTGGCTAGCGGCCACAGGTTGGCGCGGCGCTCGCGGGAGAAGTGGTGCTGCGCGTAGAAGCCGAGCCCGGGCAGGCGGGCGCACAGCGGTCCGTGCACGTCGCGCCAGTAGAGCGCGAACAGCTCATGGGGCACGCCGTCGCGCCGGCGCACCGGCGAATAGGTCTGGCACCTGATGGCGGCGTCGCGCTGGCCGTAGCCGGCCGGATTCGGTTTCTCGCTCATCGGTGCCGTCCTTGCCCGGGGGCGCATGCAATGCCCCAATCTTAAGCAGCCGGGGCCAAAGATAAATCGCGGCGGCGCCAACAGTGCATTCGGCGGGAGTGAACAGATTCACCTGCACGCGGCGCGCGCCGGCCGGCAGCGCGGCGCGCGCCCGCGCCGGGCCCTGCATTGTTCGGCATCCCCTAGCAGACAGTTGAACGGAACCAGGACAAACGGCGGCCTGCGGCGGCATAGACTGACGCCGTTGCCGGGCTGGCTCCCCTCAGGCTTGCCGCATCCGTCACGAAAGCGGACCAAAGCGACAGCGCGCGCACAACCAGGCGGCGGCCGCTATACAAAACGGCCTTTCCTTGCGGTTTTGGCACGCCGTTTGTAGAATACGGACGAACGTATTTTTCGTGCGGCCGGCTTTTTGTGGTCGATGACAGACATTCCAAGTTAGCGAGTGGACCGAAATGGACCGACTTCTGGCAATGAAAGTATTCACGCGTGTCGTGGAGACCAACAGCTTTACGCGCGCGGCGGATACGCTGGACATGCCGCGGGCCTCCGTCTCGGTCATCGTCCAGCAGCTCGAGGCGCACCTGAAAGTCCGCCTGCTGCAGCGGACCACGCGCCGCATCAACCTGACCGTCGACGGCGCCGCCTACTATGAGCGCTGCATCCGCATCCTGGAGGAAATCGAGGAAACGGAATCGTCGTTCGCCAACGCCGGGCAGCAGCCGCGCGGAAGATTGCGGGTGGAGATGCAGGGGGCATTGGGCAAGCAGATCGTGATGCCGCATATCGCGGAGTTCCACGCGCGCTATCCGGAGATCGAGCTGATGGCGGGTTTCGGCGACAGGCCGGTGGACCTGATCCAGGAAGGCGTGGACTGCGCGATCCGCGTGGGTATGTTGCAGGATTCCAGCCTCGTCGCGCGCCGCGTGGGCACCTACCAGGCGGTGACGGTGGCAAGCCCCGCCTACCTGCGCAAATACGGCGAGCCCGCCGCCATCGCGGACCTGGAACGGCATGTGGCGGTGAACTACTTCTGGCCACGCAGCGGCCGCATGATGGAGTTCACCTTCGCCACCGGCGGCGACCCCGTGGCGGTCAAGATGAACGGCAACATCGCCGTCAACGACGCACAGGCCTACCTGGAGAGCGCGCTGGAAGGCGTCGGCCTGGTGCAGGCCGCGCGGTTCATGGCGCTGCCGTATCTCAAGTCCGGCCGCCTGGTGGAAGTGCTGTCGCAATGGAAGCCGCTGCCCATGCCGATCTCCGTGGTCTATCCGCACAGCCGCCACCTCGCGCCCACGGTCAGGGCGTTCGTGGACTGGATCGCCGAGCTGTTCGAACGCAGCCCGCTGTTCTCGGCCGACGCGCCCCAGCCGCTTCCTGCCGGCACGGCGGCAAAGCGCGAGCGGGCGCCCGTAGCGGCGGCGGCGGAAGAAGAGGCCGCGCTGGTGGTCTGATCGCGCCGGCGGCAGGGCCGCCGCACGCGGCGGCGGCGGCTTGCCGCCGGCGTTGTCCCTCATTGTCTTCATGCGCCACGTGGCCAATCGCGTGGCGCCGGCGCTCGCGTGCCATTGCCGCGCGGCGCGTCGATACCGCGTCGATACCGCGTCGACATCCGCGCCGATGCCCATGGCCGGCGACCACGGCGCGGCCATGCCGCCGCGGCCGGTCTCTCCGGACACCCGCGTCCGAAATACGCCCCGTTAGCCCCAGTAGCCCCGGCAACTCCCTTAGCAGCCCCATCGGCGCCGGATATCCCGACGCCGTCCGTGCCGCCGCCATGCGCGGCGCCGCGCGCATGTTCCTCGCTGCCTTCGCGCTTCGCGTTCGCCATTGTTCGGCGTATCCGACAAATCTAGTCGCCGGCGGCGCATTGATCCGTGCCCACCCGGCAACAACAATTCGGTGCATCGCAACATCACCGGCATCGCCCGCGCTGCCACCGACATCATGCTTGCACAACACCGGCCAGGGCTGGAAATCACCGACCACGACATCGACGGCCACGCGGCGCGCATTCCGCTGCGCGCGTACCGCCCGGCCGCGTCGCGGCCGAAGATTCCGGTCATCGTCTACTTCCACGGCGGCCGCTTCATCGGCGGCGGCATGGACGAAGCGGACCACACCGCGGCCGCCATCGCCACCGGCACGCGGGCATGGGTAATCTCGGTGGGGTACTCGCTGGCTCCGCGCTATCCGTTCCCGACCGCGCTGGAAGACGGCTATCTCGCGGTGCGCTGGGCGGTCGGCCATGCCCAGGCCCACGCCGCGGATGCGCGCCGCCTTGGCATCGCCGGCAACGACGCGGGCGCCAACCTGGCCACCGGCGTCGCGGCGATGGCGCGCGACCGCGGCGAGATCGCGATCGCCGCGCAGGCGCTGCTGGCGCCGTTGCTCGACCCGAGCATGACGCGCATCGGGCAGGGCGAAGGGCAGGCGCTGGCGAACCTGGCCGAGCTGGCGCGCTGCTACCGCGCCTACCTGCCCGAGGTGGCCCAGCAACTGCACCCGTACGCCGCGCCGCTCGAATCGCGGCGCCTGGCCGGGCTGCCGCCGACCTGGATCGCCACCGCGCGGCACGACTGCCTGCAGCAGGAAGCCGAGCTGTACGCGGGCGCCCTGCGGGCCGCGGGCATCGTGACCGAGGTGCTTTCGTATGCCGCGCCCTCGCGCGAGGCGCTCGAGACCGATCCCGCCGCGCTGGCGGGCCTGATTGCCTTTTTCGGACAGCGGCTGGCGCCCCCCGGGGCGCGCCCGCGGAAATCACGCATTTCTCTTTGACGATACCGGAGCTACTCAAATGACATTCCATCGCAAGCGTTTGTATGTCGCGTTCGGCGCGGCACTTCTCGTGGCCGGCGTGAGCGCGGGCACGGCCTTCCGCGTGTGGGGCGACGCGCCCGCCAACGCGGCGCACGCCGCCGAGGCCCCGCCCGCCACCGAGGTCGACGTGGCCGGCGTGGTGACCGACACCATCACCGACTACCAGAACTACTCGGGCCGCATCGAAGCCATCGACAAGGTCGAGGTCCGCCCGCTGGTGCCCGGCACCATCGTGGCCGTGCATTTCAAGGACGGCGAGCTGGTGGCCAGGGGCGACCCGCTCTTCACCATCGACCCGCGGCCCTACGCGGCCGAGGTCGACCGCGCCGCCGCGCAGGTGGCCGCGGCCCAGACCCGCAGCGCCTACACCGCCACCGACGCGGCGCGCGCCGAGCGGCTGCTGGCGGACAACGCCATCGCCAGGCGGGACTACGACCAGACCCAGAACGCGGCACGCGAGGCGTCGGCCAGCCTGAAGGCCGCGCAGGCGGCGCTGGAGGCGGCCAAGGTCAACCTGGCCTATACGCGCATCGCCGCGCCGGTGGCCGGGCGCGTCTCGCGCGCCGAGCTGACGCTGGGCAACGTGGTGTCGACCGGCGCCAGCGCGCCGGTGCTGACCACCATCGTCTCGGTGTCGCCGATCTACGCCGCGTTCGACGTCGACGAGCAGACCTACCTGCGCTACCTGAAGCGCGGCGGCAAGTCGACCGTGCCGGTCGCCATCGGCCTGGCCGACGAGCGCGGCTTCTCGCGCGAGGGGCAGGTCGCCTCCGTCGACAACCGGCTGGACATCGGCTCCGGCACCGTCCGCGTGCGGGCGCGCTTCGACAACGCCGACGGCGCGCTGGTGCCGGGCCTGTATGCCCGCGTCAAGGTCGGCGGCGGCGCGCCGCACGCCGCGCTGATGGTGGACGAGGCGGCCATCGGCACCGACCAGGACCGCAAGTTCGTGCTGGTGGTGGACAAGGACAGCCGCGCGCAGTATCGCGAGGTCACGCTGGGCGAGCAGCACGGCGGCCTGCGCGTGATCGCGCAGGGCCTGCAGGCCGACGAGCGCATCGTCGTCAACGGCCTGCAGCGCGTGCGCCCCAACGATCTCGTCAAGGCCAACGTCGTCGCGATGGCGGGCAGCGCGGCAGCGCAGTCCTCCGCGCAGGCAGCGCAGCCGAAGTCGGCTTCATAAGCCGCCAGGAGAACCGCCATGAACATCTCCAAGTTCTTCATCGACCGCCCCATCTTCGCGGGCGTCCTCTCCATCCTCATCCTGCTGGGCGGGCTGATCTCGATCTTCAGGCTGCCCATCTCGGAGTATCCGGAGATCATCCCGCCGTCGGTGGTCGTGCGCGCCCAGTTTCCGGGCGCCAACCCGAAGGTCATCGCCGAAACGGTGGCCTCGCCGCTGGAAGAAAAGATCAACGGCGTCGAGAACATGCTCTACATGCAGTCGCAGGCCAACAGCGACGGCAACATGACCACCACGGTCACGTTCAAGCTGGGCACCGACCCGGACAAGGCCCAGCAACTGGTCGAGAACCGGGTCTCGCAGGCGTTGCCGCGGCTGCCGGAAGACGTGCAGCGCCTGGGCGTGACCACCATCAAGGCGTCGTCGACGATGACGCTGGTGGTGCACATCACGTCGCCCAACGACCGCTACGACATGAAGTACCTGCGCAACTACGCGCTGATCAACATCAAGGACCGGCTCGAACGCATCGAAGGCGTGGGCGACGTGCAGCTCAAGGGCTCGGGCGACTACGCCATGCGCGTCTGGCTCGATCCGCAGAAGGTGGCCGAGCGCGGCCTGACCGCCACCGACGTGGTCAACGCGATCCGCGAGCAGAACGTGCAGGTCTCGGCCGGCGTGATCGGTGCTTCGCCTTCGCTGCCCGGCGTGCCGCTGCAGCTCGACATCAACACCAAGGGCCGGCTGCAGACCGAGGGCGAATTCCAGAACATCGTGCTGAAGACCTCGGCCACCGGCGGCGTCACGCACCTGCGCGACGTGGCGCGCGTGGAAATGGGCGCCTCCGAGTACGGCTTGCGCGCGCTGATCGACAACAAGCAGGCCGTGGCGCTGTGGATCTTCCAGCAGCCCGGGGCGAACTCGCTGCAGATCGCCGAGGCCATCCGCAAGACCATGGCGGAGCTCAAGGCCGACATGCCGGCCGGCGTCGACTACCAGATCGTCTATGACCCGACCCGCTTCGTGCGCTCCAGCATCGAGGCGGTGGCCCACACGCTGATCGAGGCCATCGCGCTGGTGGTGCTGGTGGTCATCATCTTCCTGCAGACCTGGCGCGCCTCGATCATTCCGCTGCTGGCGGTGCCGGTGTCCATCGTCGGCACCTTCACCTTCCTGCTCGGCTTCGGCTTCTCGATCAACGCGCTGAGCCTGTTCGGCATGGTGCTGGCGATCGGCATCGTGGTGGACGACGCCATCGTGGTGGTGGAGAACGTCGAGCGCAACCTGGCGGCCGGGCTGTCCCCCAAGGAAGCCACCTACCAGGCCATGCGCGAGGTCAGCGGCCCGATCATCGCCATCGCGCTGACGCTGGTGGCGGTGTTCGTGCCGCTGGCGTTCATGAGCGGGCTGACCGGCCAGTTCTACCAGCAGTTCGCCATGACCATCGCCATCTCGACGGTGATCTCCGCCTTCAACTCGCTCACGCTGAGCCCGGCGCTGGCGGCGCTGCTGCTCAAGGGGCACGATGCGCCCAGGGACTGGCTCACGCGCGCCATGGACCGCGCCTTCGGCGGCTTCTTCCGCGTCTTCAACAAGGTGTTCCAGCGCGGCTCGGACGGCTATGGCAAGGGCCTGGCCGGCGTGGTCGGGCGCAAGGGCAGGATGCTGGCGGTCTACGCGATCCTGCTGGGCGCCACGGTGCTGGCCGGCCGCGCGGTGCCGGGCGGCTTCGTGCCCGCGCAGGACAAGGAGTACCTGATCGCCATCGCCCAGTTGCCCAACGGCGCCACGCTCGACCGCACCGAGGACGTGGTGCGCCGCATGACCGCCATCGCCATGAAGGAGCCCGGCGTGCAGTCCGCGGTGGAATTCCCCGGCCTGTCGGTCAACGGCTTCACCAATTCGTCCAGCGCGGCCATCGTGTTCGTGACGCTCAAGCCGTTCGGCGAGCGCCGCGGGCAGGCGCTGTCCGCCGACGCCATCGCCAGGCAGCTCAACACCAAGTACGGCGCCATCAAGGACTCGTTCATCGGCGTGTTCCCGCCGCCGCCGGTGCTGGGGCTGGGCACGCTGGGCGGCTTCAAGCTGCAGCTCGAAGACCGCGGCGCGCTGGGCTACGACGCGCTCAACGATGCCGCGCAGGCGTTCATCAAGAAAGCGGCGCAGGCGCCCGAGCTGGGGCCGATGCTGTCCAGCTACCAGATCAACGTGCCGCAGCTCGACGTGGACCTGGACCGCGTCAAGGCCAAGCAGCTCGGCGTGCCGGTGACCGACATCTACAACACCATGCAGGTGTACCTGGGCTCGCTCTACGTCAACGACTTCAACCGCTTCGGCCGGGTCTACCAGGTGCGCGTGCAGGCGGATGCGCCGTTCCGCGCCAGCGCCGACGACATCGGCCTGCTCAAGACCCGCAACGCCGCCGGCGACATGGTGCCGCTGTCGTCGCTGGTGACGGTGTCGCCGACCTTCGGCCCGGAAATGGTGGTGCGCTACAACGGCTATACCGCCGCGGACATCAACGGCGGCCCGGCTCCCGGCTATTCCACGGGCCAGGCGCAGGCGGCGGTGGAGCGCATCGCGGCCGAGACGCTGCCGCGCGGCATCAAGTTCGAATGGACCGACCTGACCTACCAGCAGATCCTGGCCGGCAACGCGGCGGTGTGGATCTTCCCGATCAGCGTGCTGCTGGTGTTCCTGGTGCTGGCGGCCCTGTACGAGAGCCTGACGCTGCCGCTGGCGGTGATCCTGATCGTGCCGATGAGCATCCTGTCCGCGCTGGCGGGCGTGTGGCTCACCGGCGGCGACAACAACATCTTCACGCAGATCGGCCTGATGGTGCTGGTGGGGTTGTCGGCCAAGAACGCGATCCTGATCGTCGAATTCGCCCGCGAGCTGGAGATGCAGGGGCGCGGCGTGGTGGAAGCCGCCATCGAGGCCAGCCGCCTGCGCTTGCGCCCGATCCTGATGACCTCCATCGCTTTCATCATGGGCGTGGTGCCGCTGGTGGTGTCGTCCGGCGCCGGTTCGGAGATGCGGCATGCCATCGGCGTGGCGGTCTTCTCCGGCATGCTGGGCGTGACGCTGTTCGGCCTGATGCTCACGCCGGTGTTCTACGTCGTCATGCGCAAGCTGGCCGGCGGCCACCGCCTGGTCAACAAGCACGGTCCCGCGCCGCAGACCGCGGCCACCGCCGCGATCCCGGCCGCGGCCACACCCTCCACGCAAGCCTGAGGAGCCATCATGCAACGCTATCTCAATCCACGGAATCTCGGCCTTTCGGCCCTGCTGGCGTCCTTGCTGGCGGTGGCGGGCTGCTCGCTGGCGCCGGTGTACCAGGTGCCGGACGCGGCGGTGCCCGCCGCCTTCAAGGAAGCCGCCGGCGCGGACGGCGCGCCGCCGGCGGTGTCGGCGGACGGTGCCTGGAAGACCGCCGCGCCGTCGGACCAGCTCGCGCGCGGCGAATGGTGGACGGTCTTCGAAGACGCCGCGCTCGACGCGCTGGAGCGCCAGGCCATCGACGCCAACCAGAACCTCAAGGCGGCGCTGGCGCGCGTCAAGGAAGCGCGCGCGCTCCGCCAGAGCGCGCGCGCCGCGCTGTTCCCCGACCTCAACGCCGGTTTCGGGCCGACGCGGGAGCGGGTGTCGCCGGCCTCGCAAGGCTTGCCCGCGGCGGCGGACGTGCCGGCGCAGACGCTGTGGCGGGCGCAGGCCACGGCGTCGTACGAGGTGGACCTGTTCGGCCGCGTCTCGGACTCGGTCGCCGCCGCCACGGCCGAGGCCGCGCAGAGCGAGGCGCTGATGCGCGGCGTGCTGCTCGCCCTGCAGGCCGACGTGGCGCAGAACTACTTCAACCTGCGCGAGCTCGACGCCGAGCAGGCACTGTTCGCGCGCACGGTGCGCCTGCGCGAAGACGCGCTCAGGCTGGTGCAGAGCCGCTTCGACGCGGGCGCGATCAGCGAGCTGGACATCGCCCGGGCCAAGGCCGAGCTGGCCACCGCGCGCTCGGACGCGATGACGGTGGCGCGCCAGCGCGCCGCCGCCGAGCACAGCCTCGCGGTGCTGCTCGGCCAGACGCCCGCGCAGTTTGCCGTGGCGCCGAGCCCGCTCGCGCCGGTGGCCGTCCGCATCCCGGCCGGGCTGCCTTCCGCGCTGCTGGAGCGCCGGCCCGACATTGCCGCGGCGGAACGCGCCATGGCGGCCGCCAACGCGCGCGTGGGCGTGGCCCGCGCCGCGTTCTTCCCGTCGCTGAGCCTGACGGGCGCGGGCGGTTTCGAGTCGGCCACGCTGGGTGACCTGTTCAAGTGGTCCAGCCGCGCGTTCCTGCTCGGGCCGCTGGCGGGCACCGCGCTGACCGTGCCGCTGTTCGACGGCGGCCGGCGCGCCGGCAACCTGGCCGGCGCGCGGGCCGCCTACGAGGAGGACGTGGCGAACTACCGCCAGCAGGTCCTGCAGGCCTTCCGCGAGGTCGAGGACGCGCTTTCCGACCTGCGCATCCTGGCCTCGCAGACGCAGACCCAGGCCGACGCGGTGTCGGCATCGGGGCGCGCGGCGCAGCTCTCGCGCACGCAATACACCGAGGGCGCCGTGAACTACCTGGATGTCATCGACGCGGAGCGCACGGTGCTGCAGGCGCAGCGCGCGGCCACGCAGCTGGCGGGACTGCAGGCGGTGGCGACGGTGAACCTGATCCGCTCGCTCGGCGGCGGCTGGGGGCCAGGCCAGCCAGGGCAGGGCGCCTCTGCCGCGGCAGTGGAGGAGGTGGCGGCGCGGTAACACCATGGCGCGCCGGGCCGCAGCCAGGCGCATTGCGGACGCCGGAGTCCGAAGTGATCGGAGCCCCCGACCGTTTTTCTTCGGAGGCCGAACGTATAGATTGGGAACCAGCTCCCAGGCAAACAAATCTCGCCGCTTCCGGGCAGCGAACGATCCAGGCATTCATCGTGAATCAACCCATCTCTTCAGCAGAGGAAATCATGTCCAAGCTCTTCTCCAGCATCGAAGTCGGTCCCTACCAGATCTCGCACCGCGTCGTGCTCGCGCCGCTGACCCGCATGCGTGCGGAAGAGGGCGCGATCCCCGGCCCGCTGATGGCCGAGTACTACGCCCAGCGCACTTCGGCGGGCGCGCTGCTGATCGGTGAAGCGACCATCGCGGCACCCGACGGCAACGGCTACCTGGGCGCGCCCGGCCTGTACGAAGACAGCCAGATCGCCGGCTGGCGCCTGGTGACCGACGCCGTGCACTCCAAGGGCGGCAAGATCTTCCTGCAGCTCTACCACGCCGGGCGCCAGTCGAACGCCGAACTGCAGCCGGGCGGCGGGCGCCCGGTGGGCCCGTCCGAAGTGCCGCATGGCGGCGTGGCCTACACCAAGGCGGGCTGGATTCCCAACACGCCCAACCGCGCGCTGGAGACCGGAGAGATCGCCGGGCTGGTGGAGAGCTTCCGCACCGCGGCCGCGCGCGGCGTGGCGGCCGGCTTCGACGGCGTGGAACTGCATGCCGCCAACGGCTACATCTTCGACCAGTTCCTGCAGGACGGCAGCAACAAGCGCACCGATGCGTACGGCGGCTCGTTCGAGAACCGCGCGCGCTTCCTGCTGGAAGCCACGCGCGCCGTGATCTCGGTGTGGGGCAGCAACAAGGTCGCGGTGCGCCTGGGCCCGAGCGGCTCGTGGGGCGACATGTCGGACAGCGACCCGGTGGGCCTGTTTACCTACGTGGCGGCGGAACTCGCCAAGCTCGACCTGGCCTACATCCACCTGATCGAGCCGCGCGTGCTGGGCAACGTCGATGACGAAAGCAAGGACCAGAACCCGGTCGCGGCGCAGACCATCCGCAAGCACTACAAGGGCACCATCATCGCCGCGGGCGGCTTCAAGGGCCACTCGGCGGAGGCCATCATCGCCGCCGGCGACGCGGACCTGGTCGCCTTCGGCCGCGATTTCATCGCCAACCCGGACCTGCCGGAACGCCTGCGCCGCAACCTGCCGCTCAATCCGTATGACCGTCCGACCTTCTTCGGCGGCACGGAAATCGGTTATACCGACTACCCGTTCTACGGCGAAGCGGCACAGGAAGCCCGCGCGGCCTGAGCGCGCGGTAACGCGCCGGCAAGGCGGGGCCGCAGCGGATTTCCCGTGCTTGTCTTCTCTCCCGCAGGCGGGCAGGGGAGGCAACCGGCTCGGGCCCCGCCTGGCCAATCACACCGCCCGTCGGGCGGTTTTTTGTTTCCGCTTTCTGTGCCCGCGTCCTGTGCCCGCCTCCTGTTCCCGCCTCGATTTCAACCGCGTGCCCATTGTCGGGCGAGGCTGATCAATGTGTTCGGCCCGTGCCAGCATATCCGCGCCCATTCTTTTCGTAGAGTGAGCCGCACCACGGATCACAAGGAAGCAGACGTGCACCAATCCCACCATTGCATGGCCCGGCGCGCGCCCGGCCCGGGAGCCGGTTTCTGGGTCGCGGCCGCGGTGGTGGCGCACACCCTGTGGACCAGCGCCGCGCCGTCCATGACCTATCCGCTCTACGCCAGCGCGTGGGGACTGACGCCGACGCAGACCACCGGCATCTTCGCGGTCTACCCGATCGTGGTGGTGGCGGTGCTGGTCGTGCTGGGAGACCTCTCGGACTATGCCGGCCGCCGCGCCACCATGTTGTTGGGGCTGTCGGCTTCGCTGGCCGGCACCCTGCTGTTCGCCGCGGCGCCGGGCGTGATGTGGCTCTATGCCGGGCGTGCCTTCATGGGCATCGGCGTGGGCCTGTCCGCCGGCCCCGCCACGGCGGCGATGTTCGAGTTCGCGGCCGAATCGCGCGGGGCGCAGGCGGCGCGCTTTGCCGGCGCGCTGAACACGTCGGCGCAGGCCAGCGGGCTGGCGGCGGCAGTGCTGGTCGGCGGCGGGTTGATCCAGTACGCGCCGGCGCCGATGCACCTGAACTTCTGGGTGCTTGCTGCCGTGCTGGCGCTGATCGCGGTCTTTGCATGGCGGCTGCCGCGCCGGCAGGCGCAGCGGCCGTATCGGGACTGGCGCTTCAGGCCGGTGTTGATTCCCGCTGCATTGCGCCCCGCCTTCCTCGTTTCGATGACCGCGGTCACCACCGCGTATGCGATCGGGCCGATGATGTTGTCGGTCGGCGCGCAGATCGTGCGCGATCTGGTCGGCTCCGCCAATGTGTTCGTCAACGGCATGGCGATCGGCCTGTTCGCCTTCGTGTGGGGCGTGACGGGGCTGCTGATCCGGGGCATCGCCCATGGCAAGGCGATGCGGCTGGGCGCGGTGGCCACGCTCGCGGCCATGGCCGCGCTGGTGCTGGCGGCGTCGCTGCATTCGCTGCCGTGGTTCGTGGCCGTGGTGGTGGCGTCCGGGATGGGCTACAGCCTGCTGTTTACCGGCGGGATCGGATCGATCAACAGCCACGCGCTGCCGGCGCAGCGCGGCGGCGTGCTGTCGGCGCTGTATCTGGTCGGCTACCTGGTGCAGGGCGCGCTGGCGCTCGGGCTCGGCGTGCTGGCGACCGCCTTCGGCCTGAGAACCGCGGTCGAGGCCGGTGCCGGCGCCGTGGCGCTGCTGGCGCTGGCCTCGCTGCTGCTGGCATTGAAGATGCCTGCCGCCCGCGCATGACGCGCAGGCGGCAGGCTAGCGCGCCAGGCGCGCTTCAGCGCGCGCGCGTGGCTTGATCGAGTGCCTGGAAGTCCGTGTCGGGAAGCACCAGCGCGGCTGCCGCGGCGTTTTCCTCGAGGTGGGCGACGTTCGACGTGCCCGGAATCGGCAGCATCGCCGGGCTCTTGCGCAGCAGCCAGGCCAGCGCCACCTGTCCCGGCGTGGCGCCGAGCTTGCGCGCGATCTCGTCGAGCACCGAACCCTTGCGGGCCAGCGCGCCCGCCGCCAGCGGATACCAGGGAATGAAGCCGATGCCGTTGTCGGTGCAGTAGTCCAGCACGGCTTCGCTCGACCGGTCGCCGAGGTTATAGCGGTTCTGCACGGTTGCCACGTCGAAGTATTCCGAGGCCGCCTCGATGTCGTCCACGGAGACTTCGCTCAGGCCCGCGTGCCGCACGAGCCCGCTGTCGAGCAGGAACTGGATCGCGCCGAACTGCTCGTCGCGCGGCACCTTCGGGTCGATGCGGTGAAGCTGCCACAGCGCGATCTGCTCTACGCCGAGCAGTTGCAGGCTCTGGTGCGCCTGCTGGATCAGGTATTCGGGCCGCCCCAGCGGGGTCCACTGATCGGGGCCGGTGCGCGCCAGTCCGGCCTTGGTCGCGATGACGAGATCGCTGGCGTAGGGCAGCAGCGCCTCGCGGATGATGGTCTCGGACACGCGGGGTCCGTACGAATCTGCGGTATCGATGAAATTCACGCCCAGCGCGGGCAGGCGGCGCAGCGTGCGGATCGCCTCGGCGCGGTCGCGCGGCTCGCCCCAGATGCCGTCGCCGGTGATGCGCATGGCGCCGAAGCCGAGCCGGTTGACCGGCAGGTCGCCGCCGATCAGAAAGGCGGGGGAGGCGGGTTGGCCAGTTGCGTTCATTGCTGTTCCTGTGTGAAACGTTGGCTCGGGAAAGCCCGGCGCCCCGCGCGGCGCCTTCGGCGGATGACCGAAGGCGGATGCGGGGCGGCCGGGTGCCGGAATGCGCAAGAAGGGAATCAGGCCCGCGCGTCCATCGCGGGATGCTCGCCCGGAACGGCCGAACGCTCCGGCGGGGCCGATGGCCCGGACTTGTCCATGCCGGCCGTGGTCAGCGCGGCGGGCTGCCTGCCGCGCGACGCATCGGCGGCGCCGTAGACTTCGGACGAAATGTGGCAAACGACGGCGCCGGCCAGTGCCAGGGCGCCGAGAAGGATTGCGGAGAAATGCCGTACGGCCATGAGGAATTCCTGATCGAATAGGGTAGGAGCGGATTAGCGGAGGTGCCACGTCGCGGCACGCGTGCCGGGCAGGATCGCGGGTGACGAAGCGCTGGCGGAAAACTCGATGGGTGCATCGTAGGCGCTGGCGACGCCCGAATAAATTGCGGGGGCCGAACAGTCATGTTCCTTGCCGCGAACAATGGAGGAGGGCGTGCCGCTTCGGCCGGCGATGGCGCGTGGCAAGGCCGTGCATGCGCTGATTGACACACTCGCCTATCACTTCGCGCAGGCTGCCGAAGCGGATGAGCGGCACCCTGAAGTCCCACCGGAGCGGCTGTCCGAGCCAGTGCCTCCGGTGGGTCCTCCGGTGGGTCCTCCGTTGGGTCCTTTACGCGCGCCGGCACCACCAGAATCCTGCGGTCGCGCCGAGCGGCCCGAATCGCCGGGAGCGTTTCCCGGCTTGCGCCTGGCGCCGGAACTGGAATGCGATCCCCGGCTGCTGTCCCCGCTCGCGGATGACCCGGATTCCCCGGTGCTGGAATTAGATCCCGTAGTGCCATTGGTTCCGGTTCCACCGGAATTGCCCTGAGCCATCGCTGCGGCACTAAAGCACAGCACCACTACCGACGCGCACACCGTTTCCGAAATCCACATTGCTGTCTCCTGATCTCTCTGCCGTATCGAACGCGGGCAAGTTCCATACCGGCGGCGCCGGGAACGACCGGGCGGCGCGCGGGCGCGGACGACCCGGGTGTCCGGGGCAATGCGGCATGCCGCGCATGGCTGGCCGTGCCAAGGCGAGCGTGTGCGCTTTACCTTTCCTTGTAATCGACACCGTCACTGCGGTCGTAAAAAACGCCTGCCGGAGGCAGGCGTTTCAAGGAGAGAGGTGCTGGACTTGCTGGCTTGTTTGCCGGTCAGCCAGGTGCGGGTTTCAGGCTTGCCTGGATTGCTCGCAGCGCCTTCTGCAGTGCCTGCCATAGTCTCCTTTTATTTAACATAACAATGATTATGCGGATAACAACGACACCGGCACACCAGCAACCCGGCTACCCCCAACGCCCCGCAGTGCGCCGACTCCGTATCATGAGCCTGGTACAACCCTCGGTTACGCCCGCGCGCCAAAGGCTCGTATCATGGGCAACACAGCAAAGAGGCCGATGCGGCCCGCCTAGTGCAGCCCCCACCATGCCTGAATCTCCGATCAAGACCTCGAAACGCGTCTTCGAAATCTTCGAGGCGTTCGAAAACGTGCAGCGGCCCATGGCGCTGAAGGACTTTACCCAGCGCTTCGGCTATCCGCCCTCGAGCGCGTCCGCGGTGCTCAAGAGCCTTGTGGCGCTCGGCTACCTGGACTACGACCGGTTCTCGCGCACCTACATGCCGACCATGCGCATCACCTCGCTTGGCAACTGGATCCAGCAAGCCATCTTCGGCCAGAACGAAGAAGTGCTGCGGCTGATGCAGCAGCTGTCGGATGAGTTCGGCGAATGCATCACGCTCAGCGCGCAGAGCGATCTTTACGTGCAGTACGTCTACCTGATCCCCTCGCGCCTGCCGATCTGGTACTCGGTCCCGATCGGCACGATTCGCCCGCTTGCCCGCTCCGGCAGCGGCTGGATCATGCTGGGCGCGCGCACCGATGCCGAGATCGACGAGCTGGTGCGCCGCATTAATTTCCACGAGCCCGATCCTTCGCGGAAAGTGAAGCTGGCCGAACTGATGGAGCATGTCGAGCAAGGCCGCCGCGACGGCTACCTGTTCAACAAACACACGCTTGAGCCGGGCGCCGGCGGCATTTGCATGGTGTTGCCCGAGCGGCGCTTCGGCCGGCTTTTCGCGCTGGCGGTTTCCGGTCCGGTCGAGCGCCTGGAGGCCACGCAGGAACGAATCCTGACCGCCATGCGCAAAGGCATCGCGGAACTGAGCACGACCGCCGTCCACGCGGAGGCCTGCCCGGAAGGGTCCGCGCAGACGGCTGGCTGATCGCCGTCTCCGCTCGTTTCACGTATGTGTAAATGCAGGCGGGAGGGGCGTTTCCCCCCTGCCGACCGAGGGTGCGGTGCTAGACTTTTTGCCACGTAACCGGAATGCCGCAACGGCGCCGAGTTTCATACAAAAAGGAGACATGGCATGCGCATCGAGCAGCTGCACGAAGACTTTGGGGCGGAAATCAGGGGTATCGGCCTGATCGACGCGGTATCGAATTCGGATGCCTTTGCCGAGGTACGCGCCGCCTTCGAGGAATATTCGCTGCTGGTCTGGCGCGACCAGCCCGTCAGCGACGATATCCAGGCCACCTTCTCGCGTGGCTTCGGTCCGCTCGAACTGGTCAAGGTGGGTTCGGTCGGGCATGGCACGTTCTACTCGCGGATGAACAACATCGGTCCCGACGGGGATGTCGTGCCGCTCAACGACATGGCCATGATCGTGGCGCGCGCCAACCAGCTATGGCACACCGACAGCTCGTTCAAGCGTCTTCCGGCCCTGGCTTCGGTGCTCTCGGCCCGCGTCATTCCCGAACAGGGCGGCGAGACCGAGTTCACCTCCACGCGCGCCGCCTGGGAACGCCTGGACGCCACGGAACAGTCCAGGCTGCGCGATGCCATCGCCATTCATAGCTACGCCACCTCGCGCGACAAGGTCGACCGCAACATGATGAGCCCGGAGGAACGCGCCGCCCTGCCCCCCGTGCGCCGCCGCCTGACATGGCGCAATCCGGTGAATGGCCGCTGCTCGCTGTACCTTGCCTCCCACGCCGGGGCCATCGAAGGCATGGCTGCGCGGGAGGGCGCCGAATTGCTGGAGAGCCTCATGGCGCGCGCCACCGAACCGGCCCATACGTACGTGCACGCCTGGCGTCCGGGCGACGTGATCATGTGGGACAACCGTGCCACGATGCACCGCGGCCGCCCCTGGGGTGGAAAGCAGCCCCGCTCGATCGTGCGCACGACCATCTCCGCCTGCGCTGCGGACGGGCTGGAAGACGTGCTGCCGGAATTGTGGCCACAGCGCGCAGTGGCCTGAAATCCGTCCGCGGCAAAGCACAACAGGCACGCTCGACAGAAGCGGCCAAGCAGGAGACAACATGAATTCGAAGCTCGCCCTCGCCGGCTGCCTGATCGGCGCCGTGCTCGGCACCGGGACCGCGCAGGCGGCCGGGCCGTATCCGGACAAGCCGGTCCGCATCGTCGTGCCCTACCCGGCCGGCGGCTCCACCGACATCCTGACGCGGCTGCTCGCGAAAGGCCTGAACAAGCGCTGGGGCCAGGCCGTGGTGGTCGACAACCGCGGCGGCGCGTCCGGCATCATCGGCACCGAGGTCGTGGCCCGCGCCGATCCGGACGGCTACACGCTGCTGATGAACGGCAACGGCCCGCATACGATCAACGTCAGCCTGTTCGACAAGCTGCCCTACGATCCGGTCAGGGATTTCGTGCCCATCGTGCGCGGCATGACGATCCCGCTGCTGATGGTGGCGCCGGCCAACGCGCCCTACAACGACGTCAAGTCGTTCATCGCCTGGGCCAAGGCGAACAAGAGCACCGCGAACTATTGCTCCATCGGCCCGGGATCGCCCTCGCACCTGGCCGGGGAACTGTTCAAGTCGATGGCCGGCCTGCCCCAGCTGACGCACGTGCCGTACAAGGGCAGCGGCCCGGCCATCATGGACACCATCGCAGGCACCTGCAATGTGATGTTCGACGCGGCGCTGTCGTCCGGGCCGCACGTCAAGAACCGCAAGCTCAAGCTGCTGGCGATCGGCACCGAGCAGCGCGACCCGTCCTGGCCCGACACGCCCACCGTTGCCGAAAGCGGCCTGCCCGGCTTCAGCGCCTACACCTGGAGCGCGCTGTTCGCCCCCGCCGGCACGCCGCCGGCCATCGTGAAGAAGATCCAGCAGGATGCCGACGCCGTGCTGCGCAGCCC
The DNA here is from genome assembly GCF_049059565.2 of Cupriavidus sp. 30B13. Lineage (NCBI taxonomy): Bacteria > Pseudomonadati > Pseudomonadota > Betaproteobacteria > Burkholderiales > Burkholderiaceae > Cupriavidus > Cupriavidus sp. 30B13. Next base: position 2,091,431 of record NZ_CP188223.1, read on the forward strand.
CGAGCTCAAGGCCGCGCTGGTCGAGCAAGGCGCGCAGGCCGGCGGCGGCTCGTCCGAGGAACTGGCCAGGTTCGTCGACACCGAGATCGCCAAGTGGGGCAAGGTCATCAAGGACGGGCACATCACCATGAACTGACCCCCTCCTCTCTTCCCGCGGCCGGGCGGCGCCATCCGCCGCCCGGCCACGCCCGCGGAGGCCGGCTCGCAGCCTCGCCGTCAATCGTTCCCACGGGGAACATCGCAAAAGAACAGGACACTCGCTGATGGAAAAGATCGCAATCATTGGGGCCGGCCTGATCGGCCGCGCATGGGCATCGGTATTCGCCCGCGCCAACCATGTGGTTACGCTGTACGACGTCGACAAGGATGCGGTAGCCGCCGCGCGCGGCGCCATCCTGGCCGCCCTGGTCAAGCAGCACGAGCTGGGACTGCTCGGCGAAGCGCCGGAATCGGTGATCGAGCGGGTGCACGTCACCCAGTCGCTCGAAGAAGCCATGCGCGGCGCGGACTTCGTGCAGGAAAACGTGCGCGAGACCGTTGCCGCGAAGCAGGAGATCTACGCGCTGCTCGACCAGCTCGCGGGGCCCGGCACGCTCATCGCCAGTTCCACGTCCGGCATTCCGGCATCGAGCTTTACCGAGAACCTGGCCGGCCGCGCACGCTACTTCGTCGGCCATCCGATCAATCCGCCGTCCGTGGTGCCGCTCGTCGAGCTGGTGCCGGCGCCGTGGACCGACCCTGCCGTGATCGAGCGCGCCAGGGCGATCTATGCGCGCGCGGGCCAGGTGCCGATCATCGTCAACCGCGAGATCCAGGGTTTCATCGTCAACCGCCTGCAAGGCGCCCTGCTCGCCGAAGCATTCAGGCTGGTGGAAGACGGCTACGTGAGCAGCGGCGACATCGACAAGGCGGTCAAGGACGGACTCGGGCTGCGCTGGTCGTTCATGGGACCGATGGAAACCATCGACCTCAACGCGCCGGGCGGCCTGCGCGACTATTGCGGGCGCTATGGCCCGCTTTACCACGACATCGCCAGGCAGGCGACGCCGCGGCACTGGGACGATGCGCTGATCGGCAAGCTCGAGCAGGAGCGCCTTGCCGAACTGCCGGCCGACCAGCGCGCGGCGCGCCAGGCCTGGCGCGATCTGCGCCTCATGCAACTGGTCGCGCACAAGCGCGGCGCGCCAAGCGAATAGCCCGCCGTTGGGGCGCCAAGGTGACCTCTCCGGAAGGTCTTGCCGATCAGGCCCGACGCGGCCGGCCCCATGATGATCGAGCGGGACGGGAGCTCGGCAGGCGTGGCCGGGCGTGATCAAGGCCCGCAACCGGGCCATCCTCGGCCTGGAGTGAAGCGCGCAGGCACGGCGCCGGCCACGGGGCACGGGGCCATGCCGCTGGCGCGCCGAAACCTTGCGAGGGCAAGTTGGACGAGGCATCCGCCAGCCTCGCGCCGGACGGCGTGCCCCGCGGGCCGGGGCCCCTGCTTCCGCAGGCGCCCCCGCGCCGAGGTCTCTCAGAACCCCACGCGCGCCTGCACGTACACCATGCGCGGCGCGCCGACCATGCGGCCGGCGTTGCCGTCGACGTTGCGCGTGTAGAAGCGCTTGTCGAACAGGTTGTTCAGGCCGATGCTGATTTCGCTGTTCTTGCGTTGCGGCACCTTGAACATGGCCTGGATATTCCACAGGCGGAAGCCCGGGATGCGGCCCACGCTGGCGTCGGCGGACTCGGCCACGGTGTTGGCCAGGTCGGAGAACTGCGAGCTCTGGTGCGTGGTGGCGAGGTTGAAGGTCCAGTTGCCGAGCTCGTAGCGCGCGCCGATCGTGTCGGTATTGCGCGAGTAGAACGGCACGTCGAGCCCCGAGGTGGGACCCGATTTCTGGATCGCCCTGGTGTAGGTGTAGTTCGCGTACACGTTCAGGCCGGCCAGCGGGCCCTTGCGGTCGAAGGCGTAGTCGATGGCCAGTTCGACGCCGTCGTGGTGCGTGGCGCCGATGTTCTGGAAGGTGGCCGGCACGACGCCGGGCACCTGCAGGATCTGGTTGTCGAACTTCATCTTGAAGGCGGTCAGCTCGGCCTTGATGCGGCTGTCCTGCCAGCGCGTGCCGACTTCGAAGGTGCGCGCCACTTCCGGCTGCAGCGGGTTGCTGGCGGTCTGCGAGTTGAGCTGCAGGTTCTGCACCGGCCCGAACGACGTGCTGTAGTCGGTGAAGATCGTCCACGCGTGGTTGACCAGGTAGGACAGGTTCACCGACGGCAGCGGCTTGTTGTTGACCGTGTCGAACTGTTGCGTGGTGCCGCGCTGCTGGCGGCTCGAATCGATGTGCTCGAAGCGCAGGCCGGGCGTGAGGCGCCAGTTCCCGAACGCGATGCGGTCGTCGATGTACGCCGCGTGCGCGTCGGTCGCGTTGTCGAAGGTGGTGGTCGGGCCGTTGATGCCGGTGGCCAGGCTCTGGTTGAAGCTGTTGTCGTCGCCGCGCTCGCGGATGTAGCGATAGCCGACCGTCACGTCATGCGTGGTCGGGCCCAGCCCGATGCGCTGGGTGTAGCGCGGCTCCACGCCGAAGGTCTGGTAGTTGCGCGGCTGGTGCGCCAGCTGCGCGCCGCTGATCAGCGTGCTCTGGCGGTAGCTGTCGTTGTAGAAGGCGCGGATCTCGAATTCCTGCACATCCGACAAGGTGTTGATGTAGCCGATGTCGAACGCCGTGCGGTTGCCGCTCCAGTAGTCGGTCGGCCGCGTGTTCTGGAACGGGTTGGCGTTGTATTGCGCCACCGTCAGGCCGCCCGGCGTGCGCGACTTCACGTCGTAGTACGAGAACTTGCCGTACACCTCGGACGTGCCGCTGAGCGCGTAGCGGTACTTCAGCGCGAGGTCGTTGACGTTGTCGTCGCTGCCCGCGCGCCACTCGCGGCCCGTCATGCCGGAATACAGCAGCGCCAGGCCCAGGCCATTGTCGAGCTGCGTGCCGACGAAGGCGCTGTATTGCGTGTTCAGGCCCCCGCCCTGCGTGAAGATGTTCTCGCGCACCGATGCGTCGCCGCTCAGGCCGGGCGTGGTGGGAATCGGCCGCGTCGTGAAATTGATCACGCCGCCCACGTTCTGCGGGCCGTAGCGCACCGCGCCGCCGCTGCGCACCACGTCGATCGACTCGATGTTGGCCAGGCCGACCGGCACGAACGAGAGCTGCGGCTGGCCGTAGGGCGCCACCGCCATCGGAATGCCGTCGAGCAGCACCGTCGAGCGCGGCGTATAGCGGCCGGTCAGGCCGCGCACGCCGATGTTCAGCGAGATCGCGCTGCCCGCCGTGCCGGAATTGTCCGTCGCCTGGACGCCCGGGATGCGCCGCATGACGTCGCCGATGCTCGCCGCGCCGGATTCGTGGATCGACTCGGCCTCCACCACCGTGCGGGCGCCCGGGAAGGTCCGCACGCTGTTCTCCAGGCCGGTACCCAGCCAGTTGCCCGTGACCTGCACCGTATCGAGGGTCACGTCGGCCTTGCCGCCCTCGCCCTGGGCGCCGGCTTCCTGTGCCCGCAGCGCATCGGGCGCCCCCATCAAGGCCAGCGCTGCCGCCGCCGTCACGCAACGCGCGAAGCGCCGCGATGCCGCCTGCGCCACATTGTTTTCCACCATCATTACTACGCTCCCTTTCTTATTCCCGTACGTATCCCCGTACAAAACGGCCGTATTCTAAATGATAACTAGTTGCATTCCCCGACAAAAAATATTCGTCGCCAAAAAACAATCGATTTGCACACCGTTCTGTGCATCTGGCGCTACAGCGGATGCCGCGGGGCTCACCTTGGAGAGCTATTGGCTATTAAATTTTTTGGATCAATTTTCATAATTCATCGACCGATCGGTCGGTTTATAAATATACTCAGTCACTGGTCCCCAGGAAAATTCCCATGTACACCCAGTCCCTTGATCTCCCAGGCGGCCAGCAGCCGATCGCTGCGGCGAACGCCGAGGTTTCCCCCGAGCAGGCCCGCTTCGACGCGCTGATGCGCGCCGACGGCAAGATCGAGCCGCAGGACTGGATGCCCGACGCCTACCGCAAGACGCTGATCCGCCAGATCTCGCAGCACGCGCATTCCGAGATCATCGGCATGCAGCCCGAGGGCAACTGGATCAGCCGCGCGCCGAGCCTCAAGCGCAAGGCCATCCTGCTGGCCAAGGTGCAGGACGAAGGCGGCCACGGCATCTACCTGTACAGCGCGGCCGAGACCATGGGCGTGTCGCGCGATCAGCTGGTGGACGCGCTGCACGCGGGCAAGGCCAAGTACTCGAGCATCTTCAACTACCCCACGCCCACCTGGGCGGACGTCGGCGTGATCGGCTGGCTGGTCGACGGCGCGGCGATCATGAACCAGATCCCGCTGTGCCGCTGCACCTACGGCCCGTACGCGCGCGCCATGATCCGCATCTGCAAGGAAGAGTCGTTTCACCAGCGCCAGGGCTTCGACGCCCTGCTCTCGATGATGAAGGGCACGCAGGCCCAGCGCGACATGGTGCAGCAGGCGGTGGACCGCTGGTGGTGGCCGGTGCTGATGATGTTCGGGCCGAGCGACAAGGACTCGATCCACAGCGGGCAATCGTTCCGGTGGGGCATCAAGCGCATCTCCAACGACGACCTGCGCCAGAAATTCGTCGATGCCACCGTCGAGCAGGCCAAGGTCCTCGGCGTGACGCTGCCCGACCCCGACCTGAAATGGAACGAGGAACGCCAGGCGTACGACTACGGCGCCATCGACTGGGAAGAATTCTGGCGCGTCGTCAACGGCGACGGGCCCTGCAACAAGGAGCGCCTCGCCACCCGCGTGAAGGCGCACGAGGACGGCGCGTGGGTACGCGAGGCCGCGCTCGCCTACGCCGCCAAGCAACAGGCGCGCGCCCGCAGGCAGGCGGCCTGAGCGCGCCGGCATCCGAAACCGCACAGGAGACAGCAATGAGCAAGGAATGGCCGATCTGGGAAGTATTCGTGCGCAGCAAGCAGGGCCTGGACCACAAGCACTGCGGCAGCCTGCACGCGGCCGACGCGGCCACCGCGCTGCGCATGGCGCGCGACGTCTACACGCGCCGCCAGGAAGGCGTGAGCATCTGGGTGGTGCCGTCGGCCGCCATCACGGCATCCGACCCGGCCGACAAGGAAACGCTGTTCGAGCCGGCCGGCGACAAGATCTACCGCCACCCGACCTTCTTCGTGCTGCCCGCCGAAGTCGACCACATGTAAGGCGGGCCATGACCACGACCACGACCACGATGCCCCCCAAGAGCGCGGCTGCGTCCCCGCATCTGTCCTACGTGCTGCGGCTGGCCGACAACGCCCTGATCCTGGGCCAGCGCAACAGCGAATGGTGCGGCCAGGGCCCGGCGCTCGAGGAAGACATCGCGCTGGCGAACATGAGCCTGGACCTGATCGGCCAGGCCCGCCTGCTGTACTCGCACGCGGCGGCGCTCGAGGAAGCCGCCGGCGGCGCCCGCAAGACCGAAGACAGCTACGCCTACTTCCGCACCGAGCGCGAGTTCGCCAACTACACCCTCACCGAACTGCCGCATGCCGGCTCGCTGGCCGCCACCGCGCGCAGCGGGCGCGACTACGCGGTGACCATCACGCGCAATTTCCTGTACGCGGCGCTGATGCGCCACCTGTGGGCCGCCCTGCAGTCGTCGGCCGACCCGCAACTGGCGGCCATCGCCGCGAAGTCGCTGAAGGAGGCCCGCTATCACCTGCAGCACGCCGGCGAGTGGCTGGTGCGCTTCGGCGACGGCACCGGGGAGTCGCACCGCCGCGCGCAGGCCGCGCTCGATTACCTGATGCCGTACACCGCGGAATTCTTCGCGGCGGATGCCGTCGAGGCGGCCATCGCCGCCGCCGGCATCGGCCCGCTCACGGCGGATCTCCAGCCCGCGTGGCAGGAAGACGTGGCCGCGACGCTGGCCGAGGCCACCCTCGCGGCGCCGGCCCCGGCCAGGCACGTCACCACCGGCAAGCATGGCGAGCACTCCGAGCACATGGGTTACCTGCTGGCCGAGATGCAGTCGCTGGCCCGCCAGCACCCCGGCGCCACCTGGTAGGCCATCATGCACGCCACCGCCACGACCGAAGCGGACGCCACGCTGGAACAAGCCTGGGCCGTGCTGGAAACGGTGCCCGACCCCGAGATCCCCGTGGTCTCGCTGCGCGAGCTGGGCATCCTGCGCGAGGTGCGGCGCGGCGCCGACGGCGCGGTCGAAGTCGTCATCACGCCGACCTACTCGGGCTGCCCGGCCATGGCGCAGATCGCCGAGGACATCGGGCAGGCGCTGACCGCGGCGGGCATCGCGCCGCACCGCGTCGCCACCGTGCTGGCGCCCGCATGGACCACCGACTGGATCACCGGCGAGGCGCGCGAAAAGCTGCGCCGCTACGGCATCGCGCCGCCGCCGGGCAACTGCGCCAGCCCGTCCGCGCCAGGCGAAGCCACCATCCGCTTCGTGCCGCGCGCGGCCGCCGGCGCCACGCCGGCCTGCCCGCAATGCGGCTCCGCGCACACCGAGCGGCTCGCGCAGTTCGGCTCCACCGCGTGCAAGGCCCTGTACCGCTGCCTCGATTGCCGCGAGCCGTTCGACTACTTCAAACCGTACTGACCCGGACCGACACCATGGCGACTCCGCAATTCCATCCGCTGCGTATCCGCGAGGTAAGGCCCGAAACCGCCGACGCCGTCACGGTCTCGTTCGAGGTGCCCGACGACCTGCGCGAGGCGTACCGCTTCACGCAAGGCCAGTTCGTCACGCTCAAGACGCACCTCGACGGCGAGGAAACGCGCCGTTCGTACTCGATCTGCGTCGGCGTCACCGACTACGACCGCGACGGCGAGCTGCGCATCGGCATCAAGCGCGTGCGCGGCGGGCGCTTCTCGAACTTCGCGTTCGACACGCTGCGCCCCGGCCACGAGATCGAGGTCATGACCCCCGACGGCCGCTTCTTCACGCACCTGAACGCCGACCTGTCGCGTTCTTACGTCGCCTTCTCCGGCGGCTCCGGCATCACACCCGTGCTGGCCATCATCAAGACCACGCTCGAGACCGAGCCGACCAGCCGCTTCACCCTGGTCTACGGCAACCGCAGCGTCGACGCCATCATGTTCGCCGAGGAGCTCGAAGACCTGAAGAACCGCTTCATGAGCCGGTTCTCGCTGTACCACGTGCTGTCCGACGACCTGCAGGAAGTCGAGCTGTTCAACGGCGTACTGGACCAGGACAAATGCCGCGACTTCCTGCAGACGCTCATGCCGGCCGCGGAGATCGACGAAGCCTTCATCTGCGGCCCGGCGCCGATGATGGATGCCGCCGAAGCCGCCTTGAAAGCCGCCGGCGTGGCGCCCGAGAAGGTGCACGTGGAGCGCTTCGGCACGCCGCTGCCGCAGGCGGGCGTGCCGCCGGTGGAGATCACCGACGACATGCCGGCCGCCGATCTCGAACTCATCATCGACGGCAACAAGCGCAGGCTGCGGCTGCCGTACCAGGGCATCAGCGTGCTCGACGTCGGCCTCAAGGCCGGCCTGGCGCTGCCCTATGCCTGCAAGGGCGGCGTGTGCTGTACCTGCCGCGCCAAGGTCCTCGAAGGCGAAGTGAAGATGGAAAAGAACTACACGCTCGAGCAGCATGAGATCGACGATGGCTTCGTCCTCACCTGCCAATGCCACCCGGTGTCCGGCCGGGTCGTCGTAAGCTACGACGAACGGTAACCGGATCGCCGCACCTGCAAAAAGGCCCCCCGCAACGACCGACGCCGTGTTCACCAGGTACCCCGTGCGCCTCGCGCGCCAGGTGCTGGCCGCAGCCGGTTTGAAGACCGGGCGGGTGCCGGACCTGCGCCACGCGAACGCCTGCGGCCCGGCCGGCGGCCACGGCAGCTTGACGCCACGGGGCCGGCGCTACAGGATGCACGGGTGTCCCGCACGGGGACCCGACCATCCCGGAGAGGCAAGACCATGAACGATGAACCCCTGACCGCCGGCGTCGACCATGTCGGCTTGAGCGTGCCGCATCTTGCGCGCACCCGCGATTTCTTCATCCAGTGCCTGGGCTGGAAGCAGGTCGGCGAGAAGCCGGACTACCCGGCGGCATTCGTCTCGGACGGCAAGCTGCTGGTGACGCTGTGGCAGGTCGCCGATACGTCGGCCTACACCGGCTTCGACCGCAAGACCAACGTCGGCCTGCACCACCTTGCGCTGCGCGTGGCCACCGAAGACAAGCTCGACGAAGTCTTCGGGCGCGTGTCGAAATGGCCGGGGGTGGTCGTGGAGTTTCCGCCCGAGCAACTGGGCGCCGGTCCAAAGCGGCACACAATGATCCGCGAGCCGGGCGGCGTGCGCATCGAGTTCGACTTCGATCCGCGGCTCGCGGCCGGGTAGCCGCCGCGCGGGCGGCCCGGCAGCCCCATGGCCATGGACGGAAACGATATCGACCGCTTCATTTGTTCTCGCTGCGCAAGACTGTTTGTCCACCATGTGTGTACGCAGGACGCGCCGGATTGCCTAGATTTAGGCCCATCGGTGGCCGCCGTTCCCGGCGGTGACAACCGAGCCAACCTTCGCGAGACCATCATGAGCAATCAACAGAAAGTCGCCGTCGTCACCGGCGCATCCCAGGGCATCGGCGCAGAAGTCGTCAAGGCATTCCGCGCGCGCGGCTACCGCGTCGTGGCCACGGCGCGCTCCATCCGGCCGTCCGGCGACGACGGCGTCCTCGCGGTCGCCGGCGACATCGGCGATCCGGCCACCGCGCAGCGCGTCATCGACCAAGGCGTGGCGCGCTTCGGCCGCATCGACACGCTGGTCAACAACGCCGGCATCTTCATCGCCAAGCCGTTCACCAGCTACACCGCCGAGGACTACGCGGCGGTCATCAACGTCAACCTCAACGGCTTCTTCCACGTCACCCAGCGCGCCATCGCCGAGATGCAGAAAGTCTCCGGCGGCCACATCGTGAACATCACCACGAGCCTGGTCGACCATGCCGTCAGCGGCGTGCCTTCGGTGCTGGCCTCGCTGACCAAGGGCGGGCTGAACTCGGCCACCAAGTCGCTCGCGATCGAATATGCGAAGACCGGCATCCGCGTCAACGCCGTGTCCCCCGGCATCATCAAGACGCCGATGCACGCGGAGGAAACGCACGCCGCGCTGGCCAGCCTGCACCCGGTGGGCCGGATGGGCGAGGTGCGCGACATCGTGGACGCGATCCTCTACCTGGAAGCGGCGAATTTCGTCACCGGGGAGATCCTCCACGTCGACGGCGGCCAGAGCGCCGGCCACTGACCGCACCGGGCAAGCGCGCAAAGAAGCGCGCAAAGAAGCCCACCAGCAAGCGCGCCGCGCGGCCACGCCCTTCGGCGGGCCTGGCGGCGCGCCGCCGCGGAAGCGGCGCCCGGGCCGCAAGCAAGCCAGGGGCTTCAACATCTATACTCCACCCCAGGATCTGCCAACGGCCGGCCATGCCCCAGCCTGGATCCTCGTCCTGTCCCCGATGGAGCACCCGATTGATACCCCGGATACGCCACTTGCGCGCGCACACCCGTGGCCGCGCCCTGCCGCGCCGCGCCGGCCCCTGCGGTAGCCCGGCATGAGCACGCCCGCCAACTCGAACGTGCATGTGGTGCTGAGCGCCGACGGACACTGGACCGTCGCCGTGGAAGGCGTGGGGCGGGTGACCAGTTGCGTGTCGCGCGAGGCCGCCATCGAAACCGCCACGGCGCTGGCGCTTGAAAACCGCGTGGTGCTCTACGTCCACCAGCGCGACGGCCAGTTCGACTGGTGGAAGGATTTCGGCGACGGCGCCGCGCCGCCCTGACCCGCCTGACCCGCCCTGACCTGCCCCGTCCTTGGCCGGGCGCCGCGTCACTGGCGCAGCGGATGCGCGAGAAAGAAGCGGACCATCTCGGCGCTGGCATCCGGCCCGCTCGCGTCGGTAAACGATCCTTGCGGACTGCCGCCCGCCCAGGCGTGCGGCGCGCCGTGAATCAGCCAGTACTCCGCCTCCACGCCCTGCGGCGAAACCAGTTGCCGGCGCGTGAAGCCGCGCCCGCCTTGTCCTGCGCTGGCGGCCTGCCGCTGGCTGTCGCCGGCCGGGCCGCCCTCGAACTCCTGCAGCAGGCGAGCGCCGTTGGCCATGTGGACGGTCGTGTCGGCGTCGCCCTGGAACACGATCAGCGGCCGCAATGTGCCCGGGACCCCGGGCGCGCCGTCGCGCCGGGGCGCCGCCCGCCCCTTTGCCATCAGCTTCCCGGCCAGCTTGCCGCCGTTCATCGCCGCCAGCGCCGAGGGCAGGTCGTGAGCGCTGCCGTAAGGCAGGCCCGAGTGAATCCCCGCGGCGGCATACAAGTCCGGATAGGTGCGGATCATCACCGCGGCCATGGCGCCGCCGGCGGACAGGCCGGCGACGTACACGCGCGCCGGATCGACATGGTGCTCGGCCATGATCTGCCGCGTGATGCCCGCGATCAATGCGGGCTCGCCCAGTTCGCGCTGCTGGTCGCCCGGCTTGAACCAGTTCCAGCAGCGCGAGGCGTTGGCCGTCATCGGCTGCACGGGATAGGCCACCAGGAAGCCATGCTGCTCGGCCAGCGCGTTCATGCGGGTGCCGGCCGCGAAGTCGTCGGCGTCCTGCGTGCATCCGTGCAGCATCACGACCAGCGCGGGCGGCTCGCCCGCGCTGCCGCTGCGGTTGCCGGGCACATAGAGCTTGTAGCCGCGCTGGCCGGCCTGGCTGGCGTAGCTTCCAGCGCGGAATTGCCCGCCCTCCCGGACGTCCGCCGGCCGCGCGGGCGGCGGTTCCCGCCGCGGCTGGGCCGGCGGCGCCTCCCACGCCTTGCCGGCGGGCGGCACGCTGCCCGGCACCTCGGCCCCGTGAGGCAACAGCGCCTGGACCACCTGCGCGGGCCGGACTACGCCGGCGGCGGCGCCCTGGCCGGCGGCATCGCCGCGCAGCGCGCGCTGTATCACTTCGGTGGCCTGCAGCGGGTCGGCGTTCTGCAGCAATTGCATGGCTTCCTGCATGGAAGCCATGAACGCTTCGTTCATTTTCATCATGGTGTCCTTGGGATGGGCGATCAGCCGCCGCGTGGCTTAACTGATTCGCCCGGCCAGCGCTGCCTTGACCGCGGCGGAGGCATGGAAAGCGCCCAGCACCACGACCGACTGGATCGTGGCCAGAGCGAGCTCGGGTGTGATATCGGCGGCAAGGCTGGCAAGGCCCAGCACATGGATGTCGAGGCGCTGACCGGCCGCTTGCGCGGCCTCCAGGTCCCGGCGCGAGAAATGCTGCAGGCCGAGGACCAGTGCGCGGCGCGTCACGGTCTCGCTCACCGCCTGCGCGTGCGTGGCCAGTTGATTGCGGATCGCCGTGCGGATCAGGTCGGTGCGGTTCGAGTAAAAGCCTTCTTCGACCAGCAGGTCGATCTGGCCCAGGTCCACCGGGCCGAGATTGATCGTGATCTTCTCGGTTTCGCCGCCTTTGGGGCGAAGCGGCAGTATTTGTGCTTCTTCATTCTCTTTCATTATGCTCAACCATCCGAATACCATCCAGTGAGATGGTTATAGGCTGGTTTGCATCCGAAAGCAAGCGCCGATCGCGCCAGCGGGGGTCAGCCCGCCGGCCGCCAGCCCAGCCCGAGCGACTTCTGCAGCGAGACGAAGTCCTCCACCAGGCTGGCGTCGCCCGAGATGCGGTCCTGCTGGGCCAGCACGCGGGTGCGCTCGGCGTCGAGCCATTCGAGCATGGTGGCGGTGCCGGCGCGGTAGCGCTGGCGCGTGAGGTCGGCGGCGCGTTCGGCCGAGGCTTCGCGCCGGCGCAGCACCACCACGTTCTCGCGCTGGTGGCCATAGCGCGACAGCGCCACGTCGGCATCGCGCAGTGCCTTGAGCACGGTGCTTTCGTAGTTGGCCCGGGCTTCGTCGCGCCCGGCCTCGGCGCCCGCCACGCCGGCCGCCACGCGGCCGAAGTCGAGGATGTTCCATTGCAGGCGCGGCAGCGTCAGCCAGGTGGCGTTTTCCTTGCGCGCCAGGTGGCCCGGATCGGCCGCGCTGAAGCCGAGCGAGCCCAGCAGCGAGAGCTTGGGAAACCAGTCGGCCGTGTGCACGCCGATCTGGGCGTTCTGCGATGCCAGCCGGCGCTCGGCGGCGCGGATGTCGGGCCGCGCCTTGAGCAGCGCGGCGGGGTCGCCCACCGCCACGGTCGCGGGAATCGCCGGCATCGCCCTGGCATCCTGCAACTGCGCGTCGAGCGCGCCGGGCTCGCGCCCGCTGAGCACCGCGAGTTCGTCGAACAGCTCGGTGATCTTGGCCTGCACCGGCGCCATGTCGGAGCGCGTGCCGTCGAGCTGCGTGCTCAGGCGCTCCACTTCGAGCTGCGAGGCCACGCCCCGGCTGCGGCGCTGCTCGGTCAGGTCCAGCATGTCGGCTTCCAGCTTCTCCGAGTCGCGCAGGTGGTCCAGCCGCGATTGCTGCTCGCGCAGGCTGACGTAGGCCTGCGCCACCTCGGCGGCGAGCTGGACGTGCGCGTCGGCCAGGTCGGCCTGCGCGGCATCGGCCTCCGCCGAGGCTGCCTCGACGGCGCGGCGCGTGCCGCCGAACACGTCGATTTCCCAGCTGGCGTCGAAGCTGGCCAGATAGAGCGAAAGCGGCCCGCGCCCGCCTCCGGCATCGCCGCCGGTAAGCGCGGCCAGGTCGGGCGAGCGCGTGCGCAGCATGGCCGCGTCGGCGCTGACCGTGGGCAGCTCGCCGGCCTGCTTGCCGCGCAGCCCGGCGCGGGCCTGCCTGACGCGCGCCTGCGCGGCGCGGATGTCAGGGCTGTTGGCCAGCGCCTGTTCGATCAGCGTGTCGAGCTGGGCGTCGCCGAGCGCGTGCCACCAGTCGGCGGCCAGCGGCGCCTGCGCGTCCACGCCGGCGGGCGCGTGCGCAAAGCCGGCGCGGGTGGCGACACCGCCCACCTCGGGCGCGCCGCGGTAGTCGGGGCCGACGGTGCAGCCGGCCAGGGCGAGCGCGGCGGCCAGGGCCGCCAGCGCGGGTTGAAAGCGGGACATCGGCGGAAACATCATCAGTCAGTGACCGGAAGAGACAGGGGCGCCCGGCTTGGGCGTCTTGAGCAGCAGCGCCAGCGGAATGCACAGCAGCAGCGCCAGGCCGAGCGCGTAGAACGTTTCGGAATAGGTCATCACGGCCGCCTCGCGCGCGATGGTGGCGGCCATCTGGCCGACCGCCTGCAGCTTGGCGTGCGCCATGTCGCCATGCTGGGCGAAAAAGCCCGCCGCGCTGGAGGCCAGGTGCTCCTGCCCGAGCGGGCTGTTGGCGCTGACCGATTCGCGGATCACGGCGTCGTGGTAGGCGCTGCGGCGGTCGATCAACGTGCCCAGCAGGGCCAGCCCGATGGAGCCGCCGAGGTTGCGCGCCATGTTGTAGAGCCCGGCCGCGTCGCCCGCTTCATGCGTGGCCACCGCCGCCATCGAGGCCTGGTTGAGCGGCATCATCGCCAGGATCTGGCCAAAGCCGCGCAGGATCTGCGAGCCGGCGAAATCGTGGCCCACGCTCTGCGCGGTCAGCGAGATGTCCAGGAAGCAGCTGGCCACGAAGCACAGCAGCCCGGTGATCACCAGCACGCGGATGTCGAACTTGCCGAGGATGCGCGGCAGGACCGGCATCATCAGGAAGGCCGGCAGGCCGGACAGCAGCATGATGCCGCCCGCCTGCTCGGCGTTGTAGCCGGCGATGCTCGCCAGGAACTGCGGCAGCAGGTAGGACACGCCGTACAGCCCCGCGCCCACCGTGGACACGATCAGGATCACGCTGGCGTAGTTCTTGTTGAGCAGCAGCCGCAGCCGCACGATCGGCGTCTTCGCGGTGAACTGCGCCACCAGCATCATGGCGATGCCGGCGGCCGAGATCAGCGACAGCCACACGATCATCGGCGACTCGAACCAGCGCTCGCGCTGCCCCTCTTCCAGCACCACCGTGAGCGAGCTCAGGCCGATGGTCAGCCCGACGATGCCGAGCCAGTCGGCATCGACGAACTGCCTGAAATCGGCGCGGTCCGGCTTGAGGCCGAAATACAGCAGCGCCACCAGCACGGCGCTGACCGGCAGGTTGACGAAAAAGCACCAGCGCCAGTCCACGTTCTCGGCCAGCCAGCCGCCGATCACCGGCCCCAGCAGCGGGCCCAGCAGCACGATCAGGCCGAACGCCGACATGCCGACCGGCAACTGGTGGCGCGGCAGCCGGGTGCGCACGATGGTCTGCGCGGTGGGGATCATGGCGCCGCCGGCCAGGCCCTGCCCGATGCGGCCGATCACCATCACGCCCAGCGTATGCGAGAGCCCGCACATCATCGAGAAGCCGGTGAACAGCAGCGCGTTCCACATCAGGAAGCGGCGCAGCCCGAACACACGCGTGAGCCACGCGGTGAGCGGGATGATGACGATCTCGGACATCAGGTAGCCCGTGGAAATCCACGTGCCCTCGGTGCCCGCCGCGCCGATCTGCCCCTGGATCTGGGGCAGCGCCGAGTTGGTGATGGAGATGTCGAGCGTGGCCAGCAAGGCGCCGAGCGAGCCGGCCGCCACGGCGATCCAGTCCGCCGCCGAAGCGTTGGCGGGCGCGGCCGGCGGGCTGCCCGCCACGGCGCCGCCGGCTTGCGCCGCGGCCTCAGCCATGAGCGGCCCCGGCGACGGGCGCGCGGGCGCTCTGCGCAGCGTGCTTGCGGGTATCCACGTCCACCGTCACCGACAGCCCGGGCACCAGCGCCGGGCGCGCGCTGTCCGGGATGTCCATGTGGATGCGCACCGGCACGCGCTGCACGATCTTGGTGAAGTTGCCGGTGGCGTTCTGCGGCGGCAGCAGCGCGAACTGCGCGCCGGTGCCGGGCGCCAGGCTTTCCACGCTGCCGTGCAGCGCGCCGTCGGGCAGCGCATCGACGTGGATGGTGACCGGCTGGCCCGGGCGCATGTGGCCGACCTGGGTTTCCTTGAAGTTGGCCGTCAGGTACAGGTCCTGCACCGGCACCACCGTCAGCAGGCGGGTGCCGGGCTGGGCGAACTGCCCCACGCGCACCGCGCGGTCGGCCACGCGGCCGGCCAGCGTGCTGCGCACCACCGTGTCCTGCAGGTCGAGCTCGGCGCGGCGCGCGGCGGCCTGCGCCACCGACAACTGCGCGCGCGCCTGTTCGATCTGGGCCTGCAAGGTGCCGGTGCGGACCTGCGCCGCGCGCAGCGCCGCCTCGTTGGCGGCCAGCGTGGTGGCCGCGCGGGTCTGCGTGTTGCGCAGCTCGGCGGTGCGCTCCTCGGTCTCGGCGCCGGTCTTGACCAGCGGCGCGTAGCGGTCCACCTGCGAGGCCGCGTAGCGCACATTGGCCTGCGCGCCGGTCACCTCGGCCGCGGCCTGCGCGATATTGGCCTTCTGCTGCACCAGGTCGGCCTCGGCGCGGGCCACGTCGGCCTCGCGCGCGGCCACCGTGGCCCGCGCCTCGTCGGCGGCGGCCTGGTACTGGCGCGCATCGAGCCGCGCCAGCGGCTGGCCAGCCTCGACCACCTGGTTGTCGCGCACCAGCACCTCGGCCACGTAGCCGCCCACCTTGGGCGCCACCGTCACGCTGTCGGCCTGCAGGTAGGCATCGTCGGTCGACTCGATGAAGCGGCCGACCAGCCACCAGCGCACGCCCCAGGCGAGCGCGCCGAGCACCAGCACGGCAAGCAGGCCGAGCAGGAGCGCGCGGCGGCGGCTGCGAGGCTGGGCGCGGGCTTCGGGAGACGTTGCGGGGGCGTCGCCGCGCGGCGGCGGATTGCCGAGCGAATCGGCGGTGGGGGCGTTGGCGGACATGGAAGCTCACAGGTTCTGTGAGCGCAATTATTCCAGTTGGAAAAAATGTGTCAAGTGGTATATTTTCGTCCTGGCGCGGCCGGCCGGCGACTTGCTTCCGGCATGCGCCCACAATGACGACGAACGACACGACGAACCACGACGCGCCCCCGCCATCAACAAAAGGAGACCCGAGCCCATGGCCAGACACCGCCCCGCAGCCGAAGGCGGCTACCAGCGCGGAGAAGAAACGCGCGCGCGCATCGTGCAGGCGGCGCTGCGCCTGTTCGGCGAGCGCGGCTACGAGGGCGCCTCCACGCGCGACATCGCCCGCGAAGCCGGCGTCAACGCCCCGGCCCTGCAGTACTACTTCGACAGCAAGGAGGGCGTCTACCTGGCGTGCATCGCCTTCTTCGTGGAGCGCGTGTGGGAGCACCTGGAGGAGGTGGTGGCGCATGCGGAAAGCGTGCTGGCCGACGCGCACGCCGGCGACCGGGCGCTGACCGAGGCCTACCTGAGCATCCAGGCCCGCTTCGCCTCGTTCGCCTACGACGCGCCGGAAGCGGTCCACTGGCGCATGTTCATGGCGCGCGAGCGGGCCGGCCTCGGCCCCGCGGCCTCGTTCGACGTGATCGACAAGGGGCTCAACCGCCGGCTGTTCGCGGCCACCTCCGGCATCATCGGCCGCCTGCTCGGCAAGCCGGCCGACGACGAGGAAACGCGCATCCGCACCGTGGCCATCGACGGCCAGGTGCTGGTGTTCCGCATGATGCGCCGGCAGGTGCTCAGCGTGCTGGGCTGGGAGAGCATCGGCCAGCGGGAAACCACGCGCGTGGCGGCGGTCATCCTCGACCAGACGCGTGAACTGCTGGCGGCGCTGGTGAGGAGCCGGAAGGCGCGGCTGGCGGCGGAGCCGGGGCGCGGGGCGCGGGACTGAGCGCGCGCCGTGCCCGCCATCGTCGCTATTGCGCCCTTCCCGCCTCGCTCGCCCTTCCCGCTGTCCCGCGCGGCGCCCTACTGCAGCTCGATCTTCGCGATCTGGGCCAGCCGCTTCCAGCGCGCGATTTCCTCCTTCTGGTAGTCGCGCAGCTCCGCCGGCGTCGACAGGATCAGCGCCGTGGACTGGTGCTGGTAGTACTCCTTGACGTCGTCGGCCGCGCCCGCGGCGGCGAACAGTTCGCCGAGCCGCCGCGCGATCGGGGCCGGTGTCTTGGCGGAGACCGCGGCGGCCACCCAGTTGTAGGCCAGGAAATCCGGCACGCCCGCCTCCGCCGCGCTCGGCACGCCCGGCAGCAGCGGCGAGCGCTGCGGCGCGGTATAGGCGAGCCCGCGCACCTTGCCGCCCTTGACCAGCTCGATCGCGCCGCTGGCGTCGACCACGGCGAAATCCACGTTGGCGGCCATGACGCCGTTGATGGCGTCGCCCGCGCCCTTGTAGGGCACGGCGGTGGTCTTCATGCGGCCTTGCTCGTTGAGCCATTCGCTGTACAGCGTGTAGGACACCGAGCCGGTGCCGTAGTTGAGCGCGCCCGGGCGCTTGCGCGCGTCCTCCATCAGTTCCTTGAGCGTGCGGTACGGCGAGCCGGCCGGCACGATGATCAGGCAGGGGCCGCGCGACAGCAGCGTGATGGGCGTGAAGTCGGTCAGCGGGTCGTAGGGCAGCTTGCGGAAGGTGGCGGCGTTGGTGGACAGCGTGGAGTTGCTGCCGATGAAGACCGTGTAGCCGTCGGCCGGCGCGCTCAGCAGCGTCTGCACGCCGATGAAGCCGTTGCCGCCCGGCTTGTTCTCCACCACCACGCCCTGCCCGGTCAGCTCGCCGATCTTCTTGGCGAACATGCGCGCGGTGGTGTCGGTGCCGCTGCCGGACGGGAACGGCACGATGAAGCGGATCGGCCGGCTGGGAAAGGCCGGCGGCTGCGCCAGCGCGGCGGCGGGAAACGCCGCCAGCGCGGCGCCGGCGAGCGCGCCCCTGCCGGCGAGGCTGGCGAAGCGGCGGCGCGAGAGCGTGGTGGGTCGGGTGGTGGGTCGGGTCATGCTGTCTCCTTGATGCTCCGCCCGGCAGTGGAGTCCCCCGGTGCGGATGTGGCTTCGAATCGCGGCGCGGCGGCCGCCCCGCTAGCGCTTGAGCCCGAGCAGGTCGCGCGCGATGACCCAGCGGTGCACTTCCGAGGGGCCTTCGTAGATGCGCATCAGGCGCGTCTCGTTTGCCATCTGCTGCAGCGGCATTTCCTTGGTCATGCCCATCGCGCCGAAGGCCTGCATGGCATGGTCGATCACGTCCCACGCCATCTCGGTGGCGAACACCTTGATCATCGAGACCTGGGTGCGCGCCTCGTCGCCGGCGTCGATGCGCGCGGCGGCCTCGTAGGTCATCAGGCGGCAGGCATGGATGCGCGTGGCGGCATCGGCCACCCACCACTGGATGGCCTGGCGCTCGGCCAGCGGCGCGCCGAAGGTGTGGCGCTGCGGCGCGTACTCGCACAGCATGTCGAGCGCGCGCTGCGCGCGGCCGATGCACCACGCCGCCATCTGCACGCGCCGGCTCGACAGCCGCGCCTGCATCGGCGCGAATCCCCGGCCTTCCTCGCCCAGCAGCTGGGCGCGCGGAATGCGGCAGTCCTCCAGCACGACCTCGTAGGTGGAGGCGCCGCCGATCATCGGAATGCGCCGCTCCACCTTGAAGCCGGGCGTGCCGCGGTCGACCAGGAAGGCCGAGATGCCGCCGCGCGCGCCGCGCGCCTTGTCGGTCACCGCCATCACGATGGTCCAGTCGGCGCGCGCGGCGCGGCTGATCCAGATCTTGCGGCCGTTGAGCACCCAGTCGTCGCCGTCGCGCTCGGCGCGCGTCGACATCATGGCCGGATCGCCGCCGGCGCCGGGTTCCGAGATGGCGATGGCGGAAATGGTCTCGCCGCGCGCGTACGGCTCCAGGTAGCGCGCGCGCTGGGCCGCGTCGGCGGTCTTGAGCAGCATGCGCAGGTTGGGCGAGTCGGGCGGCAGGTCATAGGGCGCGATGGTCTTGCCCAGTTCTTCGTTGACGCCGACCATGGCCACCACCGGCAGGTCGGTGCCGCCCATCTCGGCCGGCGCGTCCAGGCCCCACAGGCCAAGCTCGCGCGACAGCCCGTCGAGCCGCTCCTGGTCCTGCGGCAGCAGCGCGAGCTGGCCGCCCTGCGCCTCGCGCGCCAGCGCGCCCGCTTCCAGCGGGATCAGCTGCTCGCGCACGAAACGCGCGACCAGGTCCTTGAGCATCTGGTGCTCTTCATCCAGCGCGAAGTTCATGCCTCGTCTCCTCTCGTTGTCATGGTGTGCGTGATCCTCATGGTGCGTTGCCGCCCGCGCAGTCCGCCGTTTCGGCGCCGCCCGCCAGCAGCGCGATCTCCTCCGGCGCCAGCCCCGCTTCGCGCAGGACTTCCGCGGTGTGCTCGCCCAGCGCCGGCGCGTGGCGGCGCAGCGACAGCGGCGTGGCGGAGAAGCGCGCCGCCGGCCGCATCTCGCGCAGCGGCCCTTCGGTGGGATGCTCGGTCCGCTGGAACAGGCCGACCGCGGCGAGATGCGGATGGCCGGGCAGTTCGTCCGGCGTGTAGATCGGCGTGGCCGGAATGTCGAGCGCCTCGAACAGCGCCATCCACTGCGCGGTGGTGCGCGCGGGCGTGATTTCCCCGAGATGCCGGTACAGCGCGCGGATGTTGGCGTTGCGCTTGGCGCGGCTGGCGATGTCGTACTTGTCGGCAAGCTCGTCGCGGCCCACGGCATGGAAGAAGGCCTTCCAGTGGCGGTCGGTATAGGGCAAGGCGCAGATCCAGCCGTCGGCGGTCTGCGCCGGGCGGCGCCCGCCCTGCAGCAGGCGCGCGTAGCCGGCGCCGCCGGTGGCCGGCTCGAAGGTCAGCCCGGCCAGGTGCTCGGCCATGACGAAGCTAGCCATGGTTTCCAGCATCGGCACCTCCACCGACTGGCCGCCACCGTGGCGCTCCCGGTGCAGCAGCGCGGCCAGCACGGCGTTGGCCAGCGCCAGCCCGGTGGTCTTGTCGGCGATCAGGCTGGGCACGTACTCGGGGCGCCCGCCCGCCGACGAGCCCAGCGCCACCAGCCCGCAGGCGGCCTGGATGATGTCGTCGAAGGCCGGCTTGTCGCGGTGCGGGCCGTCCTGGCCGAAGCCGGTGGCCACGCAGTAGACGATGCGCGGATTGATGGCCGCCACCGCCGCGTAGCCGAAGCCCAGCCGCTCGATGGCGGCCACGCGCATGTTGTGGACCAGCACGTCGGCCCCGGCGATCAGGCGCCGCAGCGCGGCCGCGCCCTCGGGGCGCTTGAGGTCCAGCACCACCGAGCGCTTGTTGCGGTTGAGCGCCAGATAGATCGAGCTCATGCCGGCGTGGCGCGAAACGCCGTTGGCGCGCATCAGGTCGCCTTCCGGGCCCTCGATCTTGATGACGTCCGCGCCGAGGTCCGCCAGCGCCTGCGTGGCCATCGGGCCCAGCACCACCGAGGTCAGGTCGAGCACGCGGATGCCGTCCAGCGGGCCGGCCGGCGCCGCTGCCGCTGTCGCCGCTGCCGAATTCGCTGCCGGGATCGGTTTGTCCATGCGGCCTCCCTCAGCAGCGCCGGAACACGGGCGTGCGGCGCTCGGCCATCGCCGCCACGCCTTCGCGGAAATCGGCGGTGGCGAACTGCCCGCGCTGGATGGCCAGCTCGCGCCGGTTGGCCTCGGCCACCCGGTCGGCCAGCCCCAGGCGCAGCGTCTCGCGCGTGCTTTCCACGGCCAGCGGCGCCGACGCCGCGATCTCGTGCGCCAGCGCCAGCGCGCGTGGCAGCACTTCGCCCTGCGCCACCAGCTCGTCGGCCAGCCCGATGCGCACCGCCTCCTCGCCGCCGATGCGCCGGCCGGTATAGAACAGCAGCGCGGCCTGCTGCTCGCCGACCAGGCGCGGCAGCGTCACGCTCATGCCGAAGCCCGGGTGAAAGCCCAGCCGGTTGAAGTTGGCGCTGAAGCGCGCCTCGCGGCAGGTCACGCGGAAATCCGCCACCAGCGCCAGGCCCATGCCGGCGCCGATGGCCGCGCCCGCCACCGCCGCCACGATCGGCTTGCGGCTGCGGTACAGCTTCATGGCCTGGGCGTAGAAGGCCGACGGATCGCGCGACACGCTGCCCTGCTCCGCGCCGCTGAAATCCGCGCCGGCGCAGAAAGCGCCCACGCCGGACGACAGCACCACGGCGCGGCACGTGTCGTCGTCGTCGAGCCGCAGCAGGGTCTCGGCCAACTGGCCCATGAGGCCGGCGTCGACAAAGTTGTGGGGCGGGCGCGAGATCTCGATCTGCGCGACATGCTGGTCGCGCGACAGGCGGATCTCCGGCGGGGATGCCAGGGTCATGGCGTAGGCTCCGGATAGACGGTGAAGAAGGAAGGGAGGCAGCGCCGCCGCATGCCGGCACCGCCTCGCTGGCCGACAGTATTCGCCGATGCACGGCCCGGCGCTACGCTACAATTTCGGATACCGAAATCATGGGCAGTCCACCGACGCCGCCGCCTGCCGCATGCCAGCCCCCTCGCCCGCCGTCTCCACGCGCCAGCTCACCCACAGCACCGGCCGCTTCACGCGCCAGACCGGCGGCAGCCAGTCGCTCGAGCGCGGGCTGATGCTGCTGCGCGCGTTCCGCGTGGGCTCGTCCAGCCTGACCAACGCCGAGCTGGCCGCGCGCACCGGCCTGCCGCGGCCCACCGTGAGTCGCCTCACGCGCTCGCTGGTCGATGCGGGCTTCCTGCGCTACGACATCACCGAGCGCGCCTACCGGCTGGCCGCCGTGGTGCTCAGCCTGGCCGACGCCTTCGGCCACGCCAGCGTCGTGCCTGAGGTCGCCTTGCCGCTGATGCGCAGGATTGCCGAGGCGAAGAAGGTCAACGTGGGCCTGGCGGTGGCCGACCAGACCGCGATGGTCTACCTGGCCTCGGTGCGCCACAGCGGCGACAGCGTGTCGCGCACGCGGCGCGTGGTGCCCGGCACGCGCGTGCCGATGGAAGCCACGGCGATCGGCCTGGCCTACCTGGCCGCCCTGCCCGCCGCGGTGCGGGAAGACCTGGTGCAGGAGATCACGCAGAAGGCCGGCGAGCCGTGCCCGGAACTGCGCAAAGAAGTGGCCCGCGGCATCGCGCAAGCGCAGGCCCTGGGCTACTGCACGGCCAATTACCAGCCCGGCCACCTGACCGCCGTGGGCGCCGCGTTCCAGGGCCCGGACCACCAGTGGTACGGGCTCAACATCAGCTTCCCGCACAAGGCCAGCGAGAAGCCGCGCGACGTGGCGCGCTATGCGCCGCTGCTGCTCGGCCTGATCGCGGAGATCCGCGCCGCCTGCGACGGGCGCGCGCGCGCCTGAGCCCGGCGCGGCCGGTCCGGCGAAGCAAGCCGATGTCCGCGAAACAGTGGCCGGCCCGCCTTGAACAAGTTGCGCGTCGCAAGTATATTGGTTGCGGACCGCAACCCTTCGATTGCCGGATTCCCGGATTCCCCGGATTGCCGGATTGCCAGCCCGGTGTCCCGGCCCTCCCTTCCAGCCTAACCCCGCTCCCATGGACTTCGTCGACCTCCCCGCCCAGACCCGCGACCGCACCATCCTGGAACTGCGCGAGTTTTCCCGCAAGCTGGTGCGCGAGCTGGGCTTCATGCGCAACACCCTGGCCGACAGCGAGCTCTCGCCGTCGGCCGTGCACGCCATCATCGAAATCGGCCTCGCGCCGGGCCTGCCGGCACGCGATCTGGCCCTGCTGCTGCGCCTGGACAAGTCCAATACCAGCCGGCAGCTCGCCAAGCTGGAGGCCGCCGGCCTGCTGCGGCGCGAGGCCGCGAGCGACGACGGGCGCTCGGCCCGGCTCTACCTGACCGAAGCGGGCCAGAAGCTGCGCCGCAAGATCGACCGCTTCGCCACCGACCAGGTGTCCGGCGCGCTGCGCAAGCTGATGCCTGCCGACCAGCAGACGCTGGTGCGGTCGCTCTCGCTGTATGCCGATGCGCTGGCGCAGGACAACGCCACCAGGGCGGCGCGCGCGGCCAGCGATGGCGACGGGCGGATCGTCGAAGGCTACCAGCCCGGATGCATCGGCGACGTGGCCAGCCTGCACGCGCGCCACTACGCGGCGGCGTCGGGCTTCGGCGTGTATTTCGAGCGGAAGGTGGCGACCGAGCTGGCGGAATTCGCAGCGTCCCTGCCCGCCCCCGGCAAGGCGCTCTGGCTCTACGTCGAGAACGGCAGGACGCTGGCTTCGCTCGCCATCGACGGCGACCCGGCCGGCGGCGCCGCCCATCTGCGCTGGTTCATCGTCGACGCCTCGCTGCGCGGCACGGGCCTCGGGCGGCGCTTGCTGGACAAGGCCATGGCGTTCGTCGACGCGCGCTTCGGCGAAACGTATCTCTGGACCTTCAAGAGCCTGGACGCGGCGCGCCATCTCTATGAGTCGTCCGGCTTCCGGCTGACCGGCGAGGCGGAAGGCTCGCAGTGGGGCACCGTGGTGGTGGAGCAGCGCTTCAGCCGGCGCGCGGGCGGTGCCGGCGACGCCGCGCAAACGCCGCGCTGACCTTTGCCCCCGCGCGCTGGCCAGCCAGGCCATGGCGGATGACGCTTGCGTCACCGCTGCGGCGATCGGCATACGGAGGCGTCGCCGCCCAAATTGCATTTTTGGCAAATATCACCTTCATTAGCTAGGGAAGACAAAAACACCCCAAAAATACCGGCGCCCGGGCTCGCGGGAGGGACCATGGCTCGCAACTACTCCGAGCTCGAGATCGTCCTCGGCACCGATGGCAGCGGCCGGTACGAGGTGGAAGCGCGCCATCGCGTGCCCGAGGGCGACGCCATCACGCCGCGCGTGCCGCTGGCGCTCGATCCGGCCGCGCCGGCGCTGCGCGATGCCGATCCGCAGGTGTGCGGCCGCGCGCTGGCGGCCAGCCTGTTCGCCGCGCCGGCCGTGCGCGATGCGTTCGTGGCCGCGCAAGCCGCGGCGGACGAGCGCCGCCTGGATCTGCGCGTGCGCCTGCGCATCGGCGTGGAAGCACGCGAACTGCATGCGCTGCCATGGGAAACCCTGTTCGACCCGGCCGGCGAGCACGCGCTCTTCATCGCGCAGCGCTGCTTCTTCTCGCGCTACCTGTTTGCGCGCGAGATGCGCCTGCCCAAGCTGCGCGCCAAGAGCGACGTGACGGCCCTGGTGGCGGTGGCCAACCCCAGCGGCCTTGGCCCCGGCATGGCGGCGATCGACGCGCAGGGCGAGGCCGCGCGCGCCTGCGCGGCGCTGGCCCCGGTCCCGGTGACGGTGCTGGCCGAACCCGGCCAGGCCTCGGTCGAACGGATCCTGGACGCGCTGCGCAACGGCGCCGACGTGCTCTACCTGGTCTGCCACGGCGCGCTGGTGGACGGCGAGCCGATGCTGTGGCTGGAACGCATGGACGGCAGCCGCGACCTGGTGGCCGGCAGCGTGCTGGTGAACCGCATCGCCACGCTGGACCGGCCGCCCAACCTGGTGGTGCTGTGCTCGTGCCAGAGCGCCGGCGCGGGCCCCAGGGCGGGCACCACGCTGATGGCGCTGGGCCCGCTGCTGGCGCAGGCCGGGGTGCCGGCGGTGCTGGCCATGCAGGGCAACGTGGGCGTGGCCACCATGAGCGCCTTCATGCCGGTGTTCTTCGCCGAGCTGCGCGACCACGGCGAGGTGGACCGCGCCGCGGGCGTGGCGCGCGCCGCCGTCAGCCAGTACCCCGACTGGTGGATGCCGGCGGTGTTCACGCGGCTCGACAGCGGCCGCATCTTCTACCCGCCGGGCTTCGGCCCCGACGAAGGCGATGGCACCGACGCCTGGCGCGCCGTCATCGAGAACATCCAGCACGGCGAAACCACGCCCATCCTCGGCCCCGCCATGAGCGAAACGGTGTTCGGCTCGCGGCTGCAGCTGGCGCAGATGTGGGCCGAGGCCTATCACTTCCCGATGGCGGCGCACGAGCGCGACGAGCTGCCGCAGGTGGCGCAGTACCTGGCGGTCTCCCAGCAAGGCGTGTTTCCGCGCCGGCTTTTCTACAAGTTCGCCTACCAGCACCTGTGCGAGCAGTATCGCGACATCCTGCCGCCCGCGCTGTCGGCGCTGCGCAACGAAGACATCATCGCGCAACTGGGCGAGGCGGTTTGCGCGGTGGGGCGCGCGCAGCGCCGGCAGGATGCCGACAATCCCTACCGCGCCATGGCCCGCCTCAGGCTGCCGGCCTACCTGACCACCGATCCCAGCGACCTGCTGGCCGACGCGCTGCGCGAGGCCGGCACCGACCCCGGCGTGCGGCTGTGCCGCTGGAACCGCCAGGCCGAAGCCTGCGACGACGCGCTGGCCGAAGGCCGCAAGCGCGCCAATCCCACCGCGCAGGCGCCCATGGTGCTCAAGCTGTTCGGCGACCTGCGCGAGCCCGGCTCGCTGGTGCTGACCGAGGACCAGTATTTCGACTACCTCACCAGCGTGTCGATGAACCGCAACGCGATACCGCTCTCGGTGCGCGCGCGGCTCAACGACAGCGCGCTGCTGTTCGTCGGCTTCGACGTGCAGTCGTGGGAATTCCGCATCCTGTTCCGCAGCATCCTCAACCTGGAGGGCGCGGACCTGCGGCAGGAGTACCAGCACCTGTCGGCCCAGCTCGACCCCAACAGCATCGTCGACCCGGTGAGCGCGCGGCGCTACCTGGAACGCTATTTCCAGGACAAGGCGCGCCTCAAGCTGTACTGGGGCGACGTGGGCATGTTCACCGCCGAGCTGCTGCGGCGCCTGGAGGGATGAGATGGCGGCCCTTCCCGCTTCCGGCGCCGCCCGCAGCGACGCGCATGCCGGCGCGCGGTGCCCCTACATCGGGCCCATGCCGCTGGGCGAGGCAGATCCGATCTTCGGCCGCGACGCCGAGATCGACGAACTGCGCGACCGCCTCGTCGCCGACCGCATCGTCTTGCTGTATTCGCCTTCCGGCGCGGGCAAGAGCTCGCTGATCGAAGCCGGGCTGCGGCCGCGCCTGGCCGACCGCTTCGACGTGCTGCCGAGCGCGCGCGTGAGCGTGCCCTACGACGGCGGCAACCGCTATGTCACCAGCGTGCTGCATTGCTGGGCGGCGCGCGCCGGGCTCGCGCCGCGGCCGGACGACACGCTCCTGTCCTGCCTGGCCCGCCTGGAGGACCACGGCGCGGGCGGCCGCGCGCGGCGGCTCCTGATCGTGCTCGACCAGTTCGAGGAAATCTTCACGCTCGACAGCACCGACCTCGCGGCCAAGCGCGCCTTCTTCGCGCAGCTGGGCGAACTGCTGGGCCGCGGCGGCAGCCCGGTGTGGGCGCTGGTGGCGATGCGCGAGGAATATTTCTCATGGCTCGACGCTTATCGCGAGCTGGTGCCGACGCGGCTGGTAAACACCATGCGCATCGACCTGCTGTCGCGCGAGCAGGCGCTGCAGGCGCTGCGCGGGCCGGCGCTGGCGGCCGGCGTGGACTTCCGCGAGGACGCGGCGCGGCAACTGGTGACGGACCTGGCCCAGGTGCGCACGCGCGACGCCGCCGGGCAGGTCAGCCTGCGCGAGGGGCGCTATGTCGAGCCGGTGCAGCTGCAGGTGGTCGGGCTGAGCTTGTGGCAGTCCTGCTTCGGCCCGGCCGGGCCGCCGGCGCGCGGGGGCGTCATCACGCTCGAGCAGGTACGGCACCTGGACACCGGCGCGGCGCTGGCTTCGTATTGCAACCTGGCCCTGGACGCGGCCACCGCCACGCGCATCCGCCAGCGCGTGGTGCGCGACTGGATCGAGAACAGCCTGATCACCGCCACCAACATGCGTGCCCAGGCCACGCTCGATGCCGGCTCGCGCAACGCGCCCACCGCGGCCGAGCTCGACGTGCTGCAGCAATACCACCTGGTGCGCGCGCAAAGCCGCCAGGACGCGCAGTGGCTGGAGCTGGCGCACGACCGGCTGATCGAGCCGGTGCGCGCCAGCAATGCGCAATGGCGCACCCGCTACCTGCCGCACTGGAAGCAGCTGGCGCGGGCCTGGGCCCTGTCGGGCGAGAATCCGGGCGTGTTCGGCAAGCTCACCTCCACCGAGGAACTCGACGACACCCTGCTCGAAGCCGAAGACCGGCACAGCGAAGCGGAAAACCGCTTCCTCGCCGCCTACCAGCGCCACCGCGCCGAGCGCGAGCGCGCGCGGCGCTGGCACATCTTCGGCTACTCGCTGGCGGGCGCCACGCTGCTGTTCCTGATCGTGGTGGTGGTGCTGGCGTGGCAACTGCGCGCGACCAAGCAAGACCTGGCCATGCAGAACGCCTTGTTCTCCCTGCTCGGCTCGCGGCCGACGCCGGACGCCGCGCTGCTGGCGGCGGTCGAAGGCACGCGCGGGCAGCCCGGCCACGCACGGCCGGAAGGCTTCGATTTCCGGCGCTCGCTGGTCGGCGCCATGAACCGGGCGCGCCATATCGAGGCCTATCTGGCGCGCGCCGACCAGCAGATGCTGGAAGTGCAGGCCGACGCCGGCTACCGGGCGACCGCGCGGCTCGGCGGCAGCCGCCAGACCGTGGACATCACAGCGCTCGAACCGGGCGGGCGCACCGTGCGCCTGGACGAGACCGCGCTGCGCAACCAGCATCCCGCGGGCGTGCGGGTATTCGCGCTGACCGGCGCCGGCACGCTGGCCACCGGCGGGCAGGACGGCAGCGTGGCCGTGTGGAACGCCGCCCGGCCCGCGCGCGCGACGGTGCTGCTGCCGCCGCCGGACGCCGGGCGCGACGGCGGCTGGGGAGCGGTTTCCGCGCTGTCGAGCGACGGCCGGCGCCTGGTCGCGGGGTACGACCGGGGCGGCGTCGCCGTGTGGGATCTGGCCAGGGCCGGCGATAGCTGGCGGCGCCCGATCGCCGGCGGGCGCGCGCACGCGCTGCGCGTCGCCGCTGCCGTGCTGTTCGACCAGGGCCGCCAGCTCGCCACCGCGGGGCGCGACGGCAAGGCCCGGCTGTGGCGCCTGCCGGAAGATCCGCAGGCGGACCCCGCGCTATTGACGGCGCCCGAGCACGACCTGCCGGCGCCGGCCGGCGAGGCCGACTGGTATGCCGGCTACCACAGCATCGCGGTCAGCCCGGACGGCCGCCTTGCCGTCGCCGGCACGCGCGGCGGGCGCATCAGCGTGTGGCGCACCGCCGACGGCGAGCTGTGGCCGCGCCCGCTGCAGGGCCACGACGACGCGGTGGCGCGGCTGGTGTTTACCGACGACAGGCAGCTGCTTTCGGGCGGCTGGGACGGCCGCGTGATCCGGTGGCAACTGGATCCCGAGCGCATGCAGTCCGCCCGCAACGAGCTGCTGGACCTGCCGAGCCAGATCACCGGCCTGGCACTGGCGGGCAAGGACCAGCGCCTGTTCGCCTCCACCGAGCAAGGGGAACTGCTGCAGATGCGCTTCGATGCGCCCCGGCACCCGATGGCCAGCGTCGTCTCGCGCGGCCGGGACGAGACGCCGCTGCTGCTGGCGCTGGCCGGTGTCGCCCCGCCGCTGGCCGCCGCGGCCGAGAACGGCAAGCTGGTGCTGCTGCAGGCCGAAGCGGGCAAGCCCGCCAGCCGGCGCCCGGTCGCCTTGCCCGCCGCGCCGGTGCGGGCGCTGGACTGGGCGCGCCGCGCGCGGCGCCTCGCCGTGGCGGACGACAACGGCCAGATCTGGCTGCTCGACGCCGACGGCAACGGCAGGCCCATCCTGCCGGGCGTCATGGCCGGCGCCGGCACCCGCCTGACGCTCAGCGACGATGCCCGGCTGCTGGCGGTCCGCTCGGGCGATCCGGCCGGCGAGCGGCGCCTCGAACTCTGGCGCCTGGCACCCGACGCGGGCGCGGCTGCCGCCACGGCTTCCATGGCCCCTGCCGCCTCCGCCGACGAGGCCATGACCTGCCGCATCGCGCTGCCCGAGCCGCTCGCGCACGCTGCCTATGCCGCGTTCAGGCCCGGCACGGCCGAGCTTGCCGTGGCCGAGGACGACAAGATCAGCCTGTGGCGCATCGCGCTGCCCGGCGCCGGCTGCGGCGACGCCACGGCGGCCGTGGCCCTGCGCTTCGAGGCCCTGCCGCGCGGCCAGGTCACCAGCCTGGCCTTCGATGCGCGCGGCACCGCGCTGGTGGCCGGCAACTATCTCGGCAAGGTGTACCGGCTGGCATTGCCGGCGGCATCCGGCGCCGCCGGGGCGGCCCAGGCCGCCCCGGCCATCCTCAAGCAGGATGCCGCCGGCGTCATCACCGCGCTGGCCGCGCCCGAGGCGCCGTTCGTGGTGGCCGGCGACGACCACGGCAACCTGTTCCTGCTCGATCGCGAGACCGAGCGGCCGCTGCCCGTCCCGCAAACGCTCTATCGCGACCCGCGCCAGCCGATCGCCGCCCTCTCCGTCAGCGACGACGGGCGCTGGCTGTACGCCGCCGGCACCAGCCTCTCGGCCATCTGGGACCTGGACATGGCGCACTGGCGCCAGCAAGCCTGCGCCATCGTGGGCGGCGGCTTTACCGCGGCGCAGAAGGCGGAGTTCTTCAAGGGCGATACGCCGCGGCCGACCGCGTGCGAGCCGCATTGAACACCATGCACGCCATGCACTGAATGTTTTCGATGGAGCGGGCAGTGCGGACCACCCTGCCGCGCCCGCGCAAAAGGAGCACCCCATGCCAATCCAGACCATTGCCGGCGGCAGTGCCACCTACGCCCTGCTCGCGCTCGATGCCGGCGGCAACGAGCGCGGCGGCGACCCCGACGGCATCGGCGGATGCCTGTCCGCGCGCCTGCTGGCGCAGTGGCAGGCCGCCGCGCCTACCGATGTCTTTCTCTGGAGCCACGGCTGGCAAGGCGACCTGCCGGCCGCGCGCAGCCAGTACGACCGCTGGATCGGCGCCTTCTCGCGCAGCGCGGGCGACGAGCAAGCCATGCGCGCGCGGCATCCGGACCTCGCCGTTGCCCATATCGGCGTGCACTGGCCCAGCCTGCCGTGGGGCGAGGAGGAGCTCGGAGAGACGGGCGCCGGCGCCAGCTTTGCGGCACAGGCCGGCGCCGGCCCGCAGGCTCTGATCGAAGCCTATGCGCAACGCCTCGGCGACACGCCGGCGGTGCGCGCCGCGCTCGCGGCCATCTTCGAGGCGGCGCGCACCCAGGCCGACGCCGTCCGCCTGCCGGCGCAGGCGCGCCAGGCCTATCTGCGGCTCGACCAGGCGCTCGCGCTGGGCAGCGCGGGCGTGGGCGGCGACGCCGGCTCCGACCGGCTGCCGTTCGATCCCGACGCCGCCTTTGCCGAAGCCACCCAGCTGGGCGCCGCGTTCGGCGGCGGCGCCTTGCTGGGCGGGCTGCTGGCGCCGCTGCGCCAGCTTTCCTTCTGGAGCATGAAAAAGCGCGGCCAGACCGTGGGCGAGCAAGGCGTGCATGCGCTGGTCAACCACATAGAAGAGGCGCTGCCGGCCGCGCGCATCCACCTGATGGGCCACAGCTTCGGCGCCGTCGTCATGTCCGCCGCGCTGGGCGGCCCCGGCGGCACGGCGGCGCTGCGCCGCCCGGCGTGCTCCTGCGTGCTGGTGCAGGGCGCGATGTCGCTGTGGGCCTACGCGCCCGACATTCCGGTGCGGCCGGGCACGCCAGGCTATTGCCACCGCCTGCTGCCCGATGGCAAGGTCGGCGGGCCGCTGGTGGTCACGCGCTCGCGGCACGACAGCGCGGTCGGCACGCTCTATCCCTGGGCCGCGGGCGTGGCGGGCCAGGTCGCCTTCGATGCGCCCGATGCGCTCGATGGACCCGATGGGCCCGAAGCGGCGCCGGCCTATCCCACCTTCGGCGCCATCGGCGCGTTCGGCATCCAGGGCGTCGCCGGCAGCGCGGACGCCGCCATGCAGCCCTTTGACGGCCGCTACGACATGGCCGGCGGCACGGTGCTCAACGTCGACGCCAGCCAGTACATCTGCCACAAGAGCGGCGTGGCGGGCGCGCACAACGATATCGACGGCCCCGAGGTGGCCCACCTGATCTGGCAAGCCGCGCTGGCCGGAGCGGCATCGTGAGCCAGCTTCCCGCCCCCGCGCCCGCCGCGGCCGACGGCGAGCCGGCGCCGTCCATGCCGGTGCCGCTCGGCATCCAGGCCGACACCGGGCGCCCGCTGCCGGAAATCGACGCGCCCGGCCTCGCCGCCTTCAGCGCGCGCGAGCAGGCCGCACGCCGCGCGCCCGAGCGCGCCGCGGAAAAAGCCCGGCAGGCCGAAACCTACGCCGTGCTCGGCGATATCGACGGCGACAAGCTCGGCGAGGCCGGCTGGGGCCTGCTGTTCCCCTCCGACCTCGATCCCGCGCCCTACCTGGACGCGCTGGCGCCGCTGATCGCCTGGCGGCGGCGCGAGGCGGGCGACATCGCGGTATTCCAGGGCGCCGACGGCTGCCTGCCCGGCGAGACCGCCGCCACCTGGCTGGCGCGGCACAAGGTCTCGCTCAACGTGGTCGATCCCGCGCTGGGCGTGCCCTACTACCTGGTGCTGGTCGGGCCGCCCGGCAGGATTTCCTTCGCCTTCCAGTACACGCTCGACCTCTACTGGGCGGTGGGCCGGCTGGATTTCGCCGAGGTGGCCGATTTCCGCCACTACGCCGACAGCGTGGTGGCCTACGAAACCGCCGCCGGCGTGGCCGCCAGCCGCAGCATCGCGCTGTTCGCCACCTGCCACGATTTCGACCGCGCCACCCAGTTGCTGACGCGGCAACTGGCCGCGCCGCTCGCGCTGGGCAACGCGCAGGCCGGGCCGCTGGGCGCGCGCCAGGGCTTCGCCATGCAGCCGCTGCTGGGCGAGGCCGCCACCAAGGCCGCGCTGGCCGAGGTCCTGCGCGGCAAGGGTCCCGGCGGGCCGCCCGCCCTGCTCTTCACCGGCTCCCACGGCATGGGCTTTCGCGCCGACGACGCGCGGCTGGCCGCTGCCCAGGGCGCGCTGGTCTGCCAGGACTGGCCCGGCTACGGCGCCATCGGCCCCGAACACTGGTTCGCCGCGCAGGACGTGCCCGACGACGCGCAGTGCCACGGCCTGATCCAGTTCTGCTTCGCCTGCTATGGCGCCGGCTGCCCGGAATTCGACAACTTCAGCCGCGCCGACGGCCCCGCCGCGCGCCTGGCGCCCGCCCCCTTCACCGCGCGCCTGCCGCAGCGCCTGCTGGCGCACCGCCATGGCGGCGCGCTCGCCGTGCTGGGGCATGTCGACCGGGCCTGGGCCTATGGCTTCCAGTCCGAACGCGCCGACCCGCAGACGCAGGGATTCCGCGACGTAGCCGGCAGCCTGCTGCGCGGCGAGCGCGTCGGCCAGGCCACCGACCGCTTCAATATCCGCTGGGCTGCCCTGAGCACCGAACTGGCCGACCTGCTGCGCGACCGCGGCGCGGGCGCAGCGGTGTCCGACGCCGACCTCGCGCTGCGCTGGGTGGCGCGCGACGACGCACGCAACTACGTGGTGCTGGGCGACCCGGCGGTGCGGCTGAGGGTGCGCGACATGGCCGGGCCGGCCGCCGGCCAGCCTTGCCCGCCGCAGCCCGGCCACGCTTCACGCGCCGGTCTTTGACGGCGGCTTGCCGGGCAGGAACCTGGTCCGCGTCACCGGCGCCTTGCGCCGGCCGGTCCCGCTGCGCCGCAGGGCGGCGGCCTCCGCCTCGGCGTGCCCGGCGCGGCGCGCGGCGGCTTCGCGTTCGGCGCGCAGCGCATCCAGCGCTTGCGCCCTCCCGGCCAGTTCCCGCTGCGCCGCCGCCAGCCGCTGAAGCAGCGCCTCGGCTTCGGCCTGCAGCCGCGCGCGCTCTGCGCTGCTGGCCACCGCCGCTTCCTGCGCCCTGGCCTGCGCGGCCGACAACTCGGCGCGCTGGTCCGCCGCCGCCTGTTCGCCCTTCTGGCGCAGCGTGCGCTCCTGGTCGATCTCCCGCAGCGCGCGCCGCTCGGTGGCGCCGGCACGCTCCTGGGCCACGGCGGCCTGCTCGCGCGCGCGCTCGAGTTCCGCCGAGAACTGCGCGCGCAGCTCGCCCAGTTGCCGTTCCTGCGCCTGTGCCTGGTTCCTGCCTTCCTCCAGCCGCGCCCGGGTGGCGGCATGCGCCTGGCGCTCGGCATCCAGTTCCGCCTGCAGCGCGGCCAGCGCCTGGCGGGCCGCGTCCCTTTCGTCCGCGGCCACGGCGGTCTCGCGCTCGGCCGCCGCGGCGGCGGCGCGCGCCTGGTCGCGCTGCGCCTGCGCCTCGCTGGCCTGGCGGCCTGCCTCGGCGCGCAGCGCCGCCAGCTCGCCGGCGGCGGACTCGCTGGCGGCCTGCCAGATCTGCTGCACGGCATCCGCCGCGACCTGCTTGATGGCGTCGGGCAGGCCGGGATGCTCGATCCGCACGCGCGACTGCTCGCGCAGGTCCTGCCAGAACTGGCCCAGCACCTCGAGCGGCGTGCCCATGCTGCCTTTGCGCACGAGTCCGTAGAGCTTGTTGGCGGTGGGCGTGATGCCGTAGCGGAAGAACAGCAGGCCGCAAACCTCGCGGTACAGCGCGCGGGTTTCGGGAAAACGCTCGCGCAGCGCGGCGACGTCGGCGTGGAGGCCGGCCTCGGTGGTTTCGGGCGATTCGGGCTGGAGCGGCATGGTGGATGTCGATAAATTCGTATTTAGTAAATATTACTACGTAATACGTATAATTACTTGAAAATCGCCCAATACTTTAGACATAATTACGCTTCTGTCTATATTCTGCCTATAATTAGGCGCCGAGTTGCTTCGAGATCGTTTTCCACGCATGCCCGTCCCCACCCTGTCCCTCGCCGCGCCGCCGGGCACGCCATTCGAACAACTGCGCCTGCCCACCGAGCTCTCCGGTGCCGACGGCGCCAACCGCGCGCGCGGCGGCACGCCCCAGATCGCCGCCAGCGACGACGTGGCCGCCGTCGCGGCGTGGCTGGCGCGCTACCGGGACACGCCTGCCACGCTGCAAAGCTACCGGCGCGAAGCCGAGCGCCTGCTGCTGTGGTCGGTCATGCAGCACGGCAAGCCGCTGTCGTCGCTCACGCACGAGGACCTGCTGGCATATGAGCGTTTCCTGGCCGACCCGCAGCCGGCCGCGCGCTGGGTGATGGCATCGCGCAAGAAGCTGGCGCGCGGCACGCCCGCGTGGCGGCCTTTCGCCGGCCCGCTCTCGCCGGCCAGCGTGCGGCATGCGCTGGTGATCATCAACGCACTCCTCTCCTGGCTGGTGGAGGCCGGCTACCTGGCCGGCAACCCGCTGGCCCTGGCGCGCCGGCGGCGCGGCCACGCCCAGCCCAGGATCACGCGCTACCTGAGCCACGAGCTGTGGCAGGCGGTGAAGGACGCCATCGAAGCCATGCCGGCGCACAGCGAGCGCGAGCGGCTGCATGCGGCGCGCTGCCGCTGGCTGCTGACGGTGCTGTACCTGGGCGGCCTGCGCGCGGCGGAAGCGGCCGGCACCACCATGGGCGCGTTCTTCTGCCGGCGCGATGCGCACGGCGCCGAGCGCTGGTGGCTGGAAGTGACCGGCAAGGGAAACAAGACGCGGCTGGTGCCGGCCACGGATGAGCTGATCGCGGAGCTGGCGCGCTACCGGCGCGCGCACGGCCTGCCGCCCGCGCCGCTGCCGGGCGAGGAGCGTCCGCTGGTGCTGCCGGTGATCGGGCAGGCGCGCGCGCCGAAGCCGCTGTCGCGCGGCGCGCTGCACCTGGTGCTCAAGGAAGTGTTCGCGCTGGCGGCGGACCGCCTGCGCGCGCGCGGCCCGGAGTGGGAAAGCCGCGCCGCGCTGCTGGCCAGCGCCTCGGCTCACTGGCTGCGCCACACCGCCGGCTCGCACATGACCGATGGCCAGGTGGACCTGCGCTTCGTGCGCGACAACCTGGGACACGCCTCGATCGCCACCACCAGCGGCTACCTGCATACGGAGGACGATGCGCGGCACCGGGCCACCGAGGCGGCGCACCGCATCGCATGGCGCGAAGGGCCCGCGCGCCAGGAAAACTAGCCGGCCGGCCTACCCGGCGCCGTGCCGGCGTTCCCTGGCCCCGCCCTTGCCGCCTTACCCCGCCAGTTCCCCCACCGCCCGCGACGCCTGCTCGATGGCCGCCGTCAGCGACGGGCTGCCGGCGCTGTCGCAGTTGGCGATGACCACGTTGCCCGCGGCGGCGCGCGCGCGTTCCAGCGTGGCCTGCGCGGCCGCCTCTTCGTCGTAGAGGCTGTTCGGCATGTAGCTGTAGCCGTGCGCCCAGCGGTTGACGGTGATGCCGCGGATCACTTCGCCGGAGGCAAAGCCGCCGCCGGCCAGCATGCGGTCGAGCTGGCCGCGGATGCCGGCTTCGAGCGTGCTGAACGGCGTGCCGAGCAGGAACGCGCGGCCGGCGCGGAAACGGTCGCGCGCGGGCATGCCGCTGTCCGGCACGGTCGGCACGTAGAGCATGTGCAGCACGACCGGGTCGGCCGGACGCGCGCCGGCCGGGGTTTCCAGCCACAGGTCGGTATAGGCCATGGCCGGCGCGTGGATGCGGCGGGCCTTGAGGGCGGCGAAGGCCTGCCAGTTGTCGAGCGCCACCTTGCTGTAGACCACCGGCGCCTTGACGTCGGCGCGCAGGGCCTGTTTCTGGGGCCCGGGCAGGCCGGGCATGATGAACGGGATCATCATGTTGTAGCCGGCCAGCACCACGTGCGCGGCTTCCACGCGATGCAGGTTGCCGCTCCAGCCATAGGTCACGCGCGTGATGCGCTGGTCGGGCTCGATGGCGATGGCGGTGCTGTTCAGGCGCACCTTGACCTTGGCGTCCTCGGTGTCGAGCCGGCTGTAGTCGAAGGCGGCGGCACCGATGGCATCGGCTCCCGCGCCCTTGGCCACGCCGGGGACCAGGTTCTGCACCAGCAGGCGCGCCAGCGTGGCGTTGCCGTCGGGGAACCATAGCGCGGAGCCCGGCGACTTGCCCAGGCGCGGATTGCGGCCGGGCGGCGGCATGTTCTTGCCGCCGGGCAGGCCGATGGCGAGCGCATCGGACACGGAGATGCCGTCGGCGTCGAGCGCGTAGGCGTCGTTGCCGCGGCTGCGAAAAAAGCGCTGGCCGGCCAGGCCCAGGCCGGCCTTGTCGCGCAGGAAGGTGGCGTACGGGGTGCGCTTGAGGTAGGCCAGCCGCTCGGCCTCGCCCAGGCCCGGCAGGTAATCGGTATCGCCCTCGGCCAGGCGCGCCAGCGCGGCGCGGTCCTGCGGCGGCAGCGGCGCCTTGTCGAGGAAGGCCCTGAACGCATCGGGCGATGGCGGCGCGCCGCCGGCGTTCCGCGCATTCTCCGCGTTCCGCGCATCGATCAGGTCGGCGAACGGATCGCCGGCCAGCAACTGGTCGCGGCCGAAATGCTCGGCGTCGAAGAACACCGCGCGGCCCATGCCGAGCGCGCGGTAAGGATCGGGCGCGGCCGGCGGCGGCCGCTTCGTGTCCACGCCCAGCCCGGCCAGCAGCGTGGCCACCGCGCGGCTGTCGAGCGCCGCCGCGGGCATGTCGGCGCTGCCGCCGTAGGTGACCAGCTTCTGGCCGCGCACGGTGAACTCGTTGCGCTTGGCGTGGCCGCCGAAATCGTCGTGGTTGTCGAGGATCAGGATGCGCTTGCCGGCGCCGAAGCGGCGCTGGTAGAACCACGCCGCCGCCAGCCCGCTGATGCCGCCGCCCACCACCACCAGGTCGAACACCTCGCGCGCCATCACGCCCGGGTATCTGGCGCCTTCGCGCGCCAGGCTGTGCGCCAGCGTGTAGGTGCCGGCGTGGTTGCCGCGCAGCCCGGTGAGCGCCGGCGGGTAGGCCGCGCCCGCGCCGCGTTCGGCGGCCTGCAGCAAGCTGGCCGGCGCCAGGCCGGCGGCGATGGTGAGCGCGGCGCCGTTGAGGAAATCCCTGCGCGTGATGGTCATGGGGTCATGGGGTCATGTCGTTTTTTCTTCGCTGGCCTGGGCGCGGCGCGGGCTCAGCGCCCGGCCGCCGCCGGCTTGCGGCGGTCGAGCTCGGCGCGGCGCGCGGCTACCGTGGCCTCGTTGACGGGGCTGGCGCCGTTGCCCCAGCCGGCGCGGATGAAGGTCAGCACGTTGGCCAGCTCCTGGTTGTCCAGCGTCCAGCCGTAGCCGGGCATGTGATAGTCGGTGGCGGCGGTGCCGACCTGGGCCGTGACGGCGCCGTCGAGCAGCAGGCTGGCCAGCGCCGACGGGTCCGGGTCCATCACGGCGGGATTGCCTGCCAGCGGCGGGAAGACCCGCGCGAAGCCCTTGCCGCCGGCGCCGTGGCACGGCATGCAGAACTCCGCGTACTGGCGCGCGCCGGCCGCGTCGAAGCGGCCCTGCGCCAGCCGCTCCGCGGTGGCGGCGTCATAGCGGTACGGCGCCTCGTCGCGCGCGCCGGGGATGGACTTGAGGTAGGTGGCAACCGCCTCCAGGTCCGGGCGGCTCATGAACTGCGTGGAAGACGCGATCACCTCGGACATCGGCCCGAACGAGGTGGCATGCGCGTTGCGGCCGGTGTGCAGGTATTCGGCGATCTCCTCGCGCGACCAGCCGCCCAGCCCGGTGCGCGGATCGCCGCGCAGGCTGGTGGAGGCCCAGCCGTCCACGCTGGCGCCGGCCAGGAAATGCCGGCTGCGCTCGTCCAGCCCGCGCTCGGCCAGCAGCGTGCCGCGCGGCGTGTGGCAGGCGCCGCAGTGGGCCACCGCCTGCACCAGGTAGGCGCCGCGCTGCCACTCGGCGCTCTGGCCGGTGCCGGCGTGCACCGGCCCGCGCTCCAGGAACAGCCAGTTCCACACGCGCAGCAGCCAGCGCATGCCGAACGGCCAGCGCATCTCGGGCGCGGCGGCCTCCCGGCGCACCGGCCGCACCTCGGCGCGCAGGTAGGCGTAGAGCGCCTGCACGTCGGGCTCGGCCAGCCTGGCGTAGGACGGGTAAGGCATGGCCGGATAAAGCCGCTTGCCGTGCTTCGCCACGCCCTCGCGCAGCGCGCGGTCGAACTCCGCGAGGCTGTAGCCGCCGATGCCGGTCTCCGCGTCGGGCGTGATGTTGGTGGAATAGACGGTGCCCACGCCGGTGCGCAGCGGCAGGCCGCCCGCGAACGGCGCGCCGCCGGGCGCCGTATGGCAGGCCGCGCAGTTGGCGACCCTGGCGAGGTAGCGGCCGCGCTCGACGCGCGCGCTGCCGGCAGCATCGGCGGGCTGGGCCGCGGCCGGCGGCGCCAGCCCGGCGCAGCCGGCCAGCAGCAGGACGGCGCCGAGAGCGCGGCGCAGGCCGCCGGACAAGCGGTCGGAAAAACCATCGGCAGCGGCGGGCCGCCCGGGGAAGAGGCTCATGTCGTCGTTTTCTTGTGGTCGGCGCCGCCCGGCCAACGCGGCGCGGCCCGCGCGCGGCGGGCCCGGTCCGGCGGCCGCCGGCCAGGCCGGCACGGCGCCGTTGCGCTCAAGCGTGCGTCACCGCCCAATGCGCGAGCGTGACCAGCAGCAGCACCAGGCCAGCGGCCAGGGCCACGCCGGTCAGGATCAGCGGGACCGGCCGCACCGCCTGCAGGTCGCGCATGTGCTCCTCGCCGCGGCGCAGGCCGAGGAATCCCCACAACACGGTGGTCACCAATCTCAAGGGGTTCATTTTGCTCTTCCTTCCATGCCGCCTTGCGCCGCCGGGGAGGACCGGGGCGCAAAGCCTCTACGGGTTGCTAGCGATTATCGTCGCTGCCGGCAAGCAATAACAGCATCAGATCGGCGATAATTTTGCGTATCAGTTTGATTGCCGCCCCGCTCGCCGGGCCGGCCCTGCCCATGAAGCGCTACGAAGAACTGGCGGAAACGCTGGCCAAGGACATCCGCAACGGCAGCCTGCCGCCCGGCACCAAGATGCCGTCCATCCGCAAGACCGTGGCGCAGTACAGCGTGAGCCCGGCCACCGCGTTCCAGGCCTACTACCGGCTGGAGGAGCGCGGACTGGTGCGCGCGCGCGAGCGCTCGGGCTACTACGTGACCGGGCCGGTCGGGCGCACGCTGCCGCTGCCGCAGCCCGCGCCGCGTCCCGCCCAGCAGGTCTCCACCGACGTCGACATCTCCAAGCTGGTCTTCTCCGTGCTGGACGCCGCGCGCGACCCGCGGCTGATCCAGCTCGGCTCGGCCTTCCCTTCGCCGGAACTGTTCCCGTGGGAGCGGCTGGGCAAGTCGCTGGCGCGCGCGGGCCGCGAGCTGGACCCGTGGTACTCGGTCAGCGACATGGCGGCCGGGCACCTCGCGCTGCGCCAGCAGATCGGGCTGCGCTACCTCGGCGCGGGCGCGCCGCAGCCCACCGAGGAAATCGTCGTCACCAGCGGCGCGCTGGAGGCGCTCAACCTGTGCCTGATGGCGGTGACCCAGCCCGGCGACGTGGTGGCGATCGAATCGCCGGGCTTCTACGCCTCGCTGCAGGCGCTGGAGCGCCTGCGCCTGCGCGCGGTGGAGATCCCGGTGGACTCGCGCGAAGGCATCGACCTCGACGCGCTGGAGGCCGCGCTCGCGCGCCATCCGATCAAGGCCTGCTGGTTCATGACGCAGTTCCAGAACCCGCTGGGCGCCAGCATGTCCGAGGCGCGCAAGCAGGCGCTGGTGGAACTGCTGGCGCGCCACCGCGTGCCGCTGATCGAGGACGACGTGTACGGCGAGCTGTATTTCGGCAATCGCTGCCCGCTGCCCGCCAAGGCCTTCGACCAGGAGGGGCTGGTGATGCATTGCAGCTCTTTCTCCAAGACGCTGGCGCCGGGCTTCCGCGTGGGCTGGGTGGCGCCGGGCCGCTATGGCCAAGCCATCCAGCGCCTGCGCCTGATGACCACGCTGTCGGCCGGCGTGCCGACCCAGGTGGCGCTGGCGGAATACCTGCAGAACGGCGGCTACGACAAGCACCTGCGGCGCCTGCGCCATGTGCTGGAGATACAGCAGGGCCAGCTGATCGCCGCGATCGGCCGCCACTTCCCGGACTCGGTGCGGGTCTCGCGGCCCGACGGCGGCTATTTCCTGTGGGTGGAGTTTCCCGAAGGGTTCGATGCGCTGGCGCTGCACCGCGCGGCGCTGGAGCACGGCATCGGCATCGCGCCGGGGCCGATCTTCTCGGCGCGGCAGGGCTACCGCAACTGCATCCGGCTGAACTACGGCCACCTGTGGAGCGATGCGGTGGAGGCCGCGGTGGCGACGCTCGGCACGCTCGCCAGGGCGCAACTGCCGCGCTAGCGCCGCTCAGCGCGCGCCCGCGCGCCGGTGCCGGCCGAGGTAGCGTTCGGCCAGCGCGAAGCCGCCCTGCGCCAGCAGCGCCAGCGCGGCGGCGGGGATCGCGCCGCCCATCAGCAGGCGGTCGTCGTTCAGCGCCAGCCCCATGACGATGCGCTCGCCGTAGCCGCCCGCGCCGACGAAGGCGGCGATGGTGGCCGTGCCCACGCTGATGATGGTGGCGGTCTTGATGCCGGCCAGCAGCACCGGCATCGACAGCGGCAGCTCCACCAGCCGCAGCACCTGCCCGGGCCGGAAGCCCAGCGCGCGCGCCGCGTCGCGCATGCCGGGGGACACTTGCTGCAGCCCGGTCAGCGTGTTGCCGACGATGGGCAGCAGCGCGTAGAGGAACAGCGCCACCAGCGCCGGCCACACGCCGATGCGCCCCAGCAGCGGGATCAGCATCGCCAGCAGCGCCAGCGACGGCACCGTCTGCAGCACGCTCACCGCCGCCAGCAGCACCTGCCCCAGCCGGGGCCGGCGCGCGGCCAGGATGCCCAGCGGCACCCCCAGCAAGGTGGCCGCCCCGACCGCGCCCAGCACCAGCGCCAGGTGGCGCCAGGTCAGGCGCAGCGTGTCGCGGCTGAACAGGATGCCGGCCAGCCCGGCGCGCGCGCCGCGCTCGGCCGACACCACCCCGCCGATGCCGCGCGCCAGGAAGTTGCGCGCCACCGTGGCGAACGAATCGCCGTCCAGCTCGGCGGCGGCGTTCATGGCCACCATGTCGGCCGCGCTGATCTTGCCGGCCAGGCCCGTCAGCGCCTGCCACGCGGCGGGAAAGCGCTGCGGCACGTCGCGCCGGTAGAGCACCACGGCTTCGTAGCCGGGGAAGTAGTGGCGGTCGTCGGCCAGCACGCGCAGGCCGTACTTGCGGATCTTGGCGTCGGTGGAATAGATGTCGATCACGTCGACCTGCCCGCTGGCCAGCGCTTCGTAGGCCACGCCATGGTCCAGCCCGGTGGGGCGCTGCGGCAGACGGTAGGCACGCGCCAGCCCGGGCCAGCCGTCGGCCCGCCCGAGGAACTCCTGCGACAGCCCCAGGTGCAGCGCCGGGTGCGCGGCCAGGTCGTCCAGCGTGGCGACGTGGAGCTGGCTTGCGCGGGCGGCGGTCATGGCCAGCGCGTAGGTGTCGTCGAAGCCGAAGCGGATGCCGGCCGCCAGCCCCAGCGGCGCCAGCGCCTGGTTGATCTGCCCGAGGCTGGCGTCGGGCGGCAGCTTGAGGATCTCGGCGGCGATGGTGCCGGTGTAGTCGGGATAGAGGTCGATGCTGCCGGACTTGAGCGCCTCGAACACGATGGCCGTGTTGCCCAGGCCGGGCGTGTTCTGCACGCTGGCGTGCGGGGCCGCGGTCAGCGTGAGGATCTCGCCGAGGATATAGGACTCGGTGAAGCGCTTGGAGCCGATGCGCAGCGTGTCGGCCTGGGCCGGCGCGGCCAGCCCCGCCAGCGCCCAGCACAGGGCCATGGCCAGCCAGGCGCGCAATGGGCTGATGCGGGCGCTTCGGGATGCCTGAGTCAAGGGGACTTTCCTGAGGTGCGCCGCGCGGAGGGCGGCGCCTGTGCCTTGCATGATACGTGCTGGCTCCGGCGCCTGCAGGCCCCTGTGGCTCTCCGTTGCGGGCGCCGAATGATGGAATGCGGAAATTAGGATGCGCAAATAGTATTTGCAATCAGAATACTGGATGGCGCAGAATTCGATAATCGCATACATCGAAGCGGCACCCCTGCGCCCCGCGGCGCCTCAGGCATGGAAATCCGTCAACTCGAAGCCTTCGCGGCCGTCATCACCAGCGGCAGCGTCACCGCCGCGGGCCGCCTGCTGGGCCGCTCGCAGCCGGTCATCACGCGGCTGATCCAGGAGCTGGAGGCGGAAATCGGCTTCGCGCTGTTCGTGCGCAGCGGCCCGCGCGTGACGCCCACCGAGCGCGGCTTCCTGCTGTACGAGGAAGTGGAGCACGCGCTGGTGGGCCTCAGGCAGATCCGCGCGCGCGCCGGCGAGATCGCCCGCGAGGAACACCGGCCGCTGCATGTCGCCGCCACCCCGGCGCTGGCGGCCGGGCTGCTGCCGCTGGCGCTGGCCGGCCGCCAGCCGGACCATGCGCGGGACCGCGCGGGCAACGAGCGGGGCGTGGCGGGTCAGTCCAGCCAGATCCACATCGACAGCCTGTTCCCCGAGAAAGTGGTGCACGCGGTGCTGACCGGCGCCGCCGAGATCGGCGTGACCAGCCTGCCGCTGGAGCACCCGGGCGTGACGGTGCACTGGATCGGGCAGGCCGCCTGCGTGGCCGCGGTGCGCGCCGACGACCCGCTCGCCGCGCGCGCCACCATCCCGCTGGCGGCGTGCAGCGGCCGGCGCATCATCACCATGCACAACCCGTACCGGCTGCGCCGGCGCCTGGACGAAGGCCTGGCCCGTGCTGGCGTGAAGCCGGCCGCGCTGATCAATACCAACTCGTCCTTCAATGCGCTGACCTCGGTGCGCGCCGGCCTGGGCATTGCCGTGCTGGAGCCGGTGACCGCGCGCGGCGTGCCGCTGGCCGACATCGTGGTGCGCCCCATCGACGCCGACATCCCGTTCTACTTCGGCGTGATCACGCCGCAGGGCCGCCCGGCCAGCGGCGCGGTGCTGGCGCTGATCGACGCGCTGGCCGGCGCGGCGCGCGCGCTGCTGCCCGACTTCACGCAGCGCGGCCCCGAACAGCACGGCGCGCTGCTGCAGGCGCTCTACGGCGCCGCCGGCATCCCGGACGACACAGAGACCGACCCATCATGACCCTGACCCCACTTCCCACCGCCGGTGCCGGCGCCGAAGGACTGGCCGCGCTGGAAGCCCGCCTGCGCCAGGACCTGGCCTGGCTGGAACTGCCCGCCCGGCCCTGGAGCCCGCCGCGCACGCATGACGGCCAGCCGGTGCTGGACGTGGCCGTGATCGGCGGCGGCATGGCCGGCATGGCCGCCGCCGCCACGCTCAAGCACCTCGGCATCGGCGTGCGCATCTTCGACCGTGCTCCCGAAGGCTTCGAAGGCCCGTGGGCCACCACCGCGCGCATGGAAACGCTGCGCTCGCCCAAGCAGCTCACCGGCCCCGCGCTCGGCCTGCCCGCGCTGACCTTCCGCGCCTGGTTCGAGGCCCGCTTCGGCGCGGCGGCCTGGGAGGCGCTGGACAAGATCCCGCGCCTGCAATGGATGGACTACCTGCGCTGGTACCGCCGCGTGCTGGAGCTGGA
The DNA here is from genome assembly GCF_049059565.2 of Cupriavidus sp. 30B13. Lineage (NCBI taxonomy): Bacteria > Pseudomonadati > Pseudomonadota > Betaproteobacteria > Burkholderiales > Burkholderiaceae > Cupriavidus > Cupriavidus sp. 30B13. The sequence goes on from NZ_CP188223.1 coordinate 2,134,739, forward strand.
CATCCGCAACGAGCACAGCGTGGCGCGCGTGCTGCCGCGCGCCGACGGGCTGGTGGCGCTCGAGCTGCGCGCGCCCGCCGGCGCGCACACCGTGCTGGCGCGCCGCGTGGTGCTGGCCACCGGCCGCGACGGCCTCGGCGGCGCCTACGTGCCGCCGTTCGCGCAGGCACTGCCGCGCACGGCGTGGGCACATTCGAGCGACGCCTTCGACTACGGCACGCTGCGCGGCAAGCGCGTGGGCGTGGTCGGCGCCGGCGCCTCCGCGATGGACAGCGCGGCCACCGCGCTGGAAGCGGGCGCGGCCGGCGTGGACCTGTTGATCCGCCGCGCCGACATCCCGCGCGTCAACAAAAGCAAGGGCGCCGGCAACCCCGGCCTCACGCACGGCTATCCGGGCCTGCCGGACGAATGGAAATGGCGCATCCGCCATTACATCAACGTGCAGCAGGTACCGCCGCCGCGCGGCAGCACGCTGCGCGTGTCGCGCCACGAGAACGCGCGCTTCCACCTCGGCTGCGCCATCGAGCGCGTCGAACCAGCCGGCGGCGCCTTGCGCGTGCACACCACCAGGGGCGTGTTCGAGCTGGACTTCCTGGTGTTCTCCACGGGTTTCCGCATCGCGCTCGGCAGCCGCGCCGAATTCGCCGCCTTCGCCCCGCATGTCCGCTACTGGCGCGACCGCTACGCGCCGCGCGCGGGGCAGGAAGACCAGGAACTGTCGGACTCGCCGGACCTCGGCCCCGCCTTCGAATTCCTGGAGAAGACGCCGGGCGCCTGCCCGGGGCTGTCGCGCATCCACTGCTTCAACTACCCGGCGGCGCTGACGCACGGCACCGTGTCGGGCGACATCCCGGCCATCAGCGACGGCGCAAGACGGCTCGGCCAGGGGATTGCCGCGTTGCTCTACCAGGAAGACATCGAGACCCACTTCGCCAACCTGGAAGCGTTTGCCGAACCCGAGGTCTTCGGCGACGAATGGGTGCCGGCCCCGCCGCCGGCGGCCTGATCCCGCCATCGCATCCGCCGATTTCCGAGCCAACCGTACCAACCGTACCAAACCGTACCGAGAGCAAGACAAGCCATGACCCAAGCCAATCCCCACGCCGACGTGGTCGACCAGGTAGCCGGCCTGGTGGCCGGCTCCGCCACGCACGCGCTGCGCCACCAGCGCGACAAGGTGGCTGCCTCCACCCAGGGCAGCTATGACGCCCTGTTCGATCCCGCCCTGCCCGGCCTGTCGCTCGCCGAGCGCCTGCTGGTGGCGCTCTACGCCGCGCGCCTCACCCCCTCGCCCGAACTGGCCGCGCATTACCGCCAGCGACTGGCGGCGGCCCGCGCCGACGCCGCACTGGTCGAGGTGGCCGAACGGGGCGACCCCGCCACGCTGGCCGACGCGCGCCTGCGCGCCATGCTGGCCTTCACCCGCGCGCTGATCGAAAAGCCGGTGGAAGGCGACGAGGCCGCCCTCAAGACGCTGCCCGCCGCGGGCCTGTCCACGCCAGAGGTGGTGACGCTGGCGCAGCTGATCGCTTTCCTGTCCTACCAGGTGCGGCTGGTGGCCGGCCTGAAGGCGCTGGACACGCCGCGCACGTCCGCGGAGCCCGCGGGCGGCGCGGAGCCCGCCCCCGCCAATGTGCCCGCCACGGCGCTCACCAAGGCGCCGATCAAGGCGCACGGCTTCACCAACGAAGTGCTCGACTGGAAGGCCTGGCTCGACGTGGTCCGGCTGGACCAGGCCACGCCCGAGCAGATCGCGGTGCTGGAGGAGAGCCACCCGAAGGCCAAGGTGTCCGACTATTACCTGTTCCTGGTGCACCAGCCCGAGATCCTGCGCCAGCGCTCGACCGCGTTCAACGCCATCATGTACGCGCCCGGCGGCATGGCGCGCGCCGAGCGCGAGCTGGCCAGCACGGTGGTGTCGCGCGTCAACGGCTGCGTGTACTGCGCCTCGGTCCACGCGCAGCGCTTCGAGCAGCTGGCCAAGCGCAACGATGTGATCTCCCAGGTCTTCGAAGACCCGCGCAGCGCCGGCACCAGCGAGCGCGAGCAGGCCATCGCGCAATTCTCCGTCGCGCTCACCGAGCGGCCCGACGAGATCGGCGCCGGCAGCCTGCGCGCGCTGCGCGCGGCGGGTGTGAACGATGCAGAACTCCTCGACCTGATCCACTCGATCGCCATCTTCGCGTGGGCCAACCGCCTGATGCTGAACCTCGGCGAGCCGGTGTTCCCGGCGCCGCAAGCGGCATGAAAACGGCCGCGCGCGGGCCGGCCCTGCCGTAGCACGGCGGGCAAGCGCACGCGCGCGCTGCCCGCCCGCCAACAGTGCCTGCGCAAACTGTGCGCGGGTCAGCAGCCACCACGTGGCCGCCGGCATGCGCCGCGGCGCACCCGCGAAGCCGCGCCGTCCCGCCAGGCCGGCCCGCGGCGCGGCCTGGCGCCCCGCCGGCGCGCGCTAGCACAGCGCGCCGCCCGGCACAAACGCATATCCGAGTAAGCATCTACGCAAATATTCGTGGGAAGACCGCGGGGTGCCATGCTGCAATGCACGCATGGTTTTTCCTGCCCCGACTCCCCGCCCCGACGCCGTCCCCACCGCCAGCATCGCCGCGCCGCTGCTTGCCGTGCGCGGGCTCGACGTGCGTTTTCCCGGCAAGCATGCCGTGCAAGGACTCGACCTGCAGATCGCCGCGGGCGAGATGCTGGCGCTGGTCGGCGAATCCGGCTGCGGCAAGTCGAGCGCCGCGCTGGCGCTGATGGGCCTGCTGCCCGCTTATGCGCGCAGCACCGGCAGCGTGCGGCTGGACGGCCGCGAGCTGGCCGGCCTGGGCGAGCGCGCCCTGAGCGCCGAGCGCGGGCGCAGCCTGTCGATGATCTTCCAGGAGCCGATGACCTCGCTGAACCCCGTGCTCAGCGTGGGCCGGCAGGTTGCCGAGGCCATCACGCTGCACCAGCCGCTGTCGCGGGGCGCCGCGCGCGCACGCGCCATCGAGCTGCTCGAACTGGTGCGCCTGCCCGAGCCCGCGCGCCGCTTCGACGCCTATCCGCACGAGTTCTCCGGCGGCCAGCGCCAGCGCATCATGATCGCCATGGCGGTGGCCTGCGGGCCGCGCCTGCTGATCGCCGACGAGCCCACCACCGCGCTCGACGTCACCATCCAGGCGCAGATCCTGGCCCTGATCGACAGCCTGCGCCGCGAGCTCGGCATGGCGGTACTGCTGATCACGCACGACCTCGGCGTGGTGGCCGACTATGCCGACCGCGTGGCGGTGATGCATGGCGGGCGCAAGCTGGAGGAAGGCGCCACCGCGGACGTGTTCGCCGCGCCGGCCCATGCCTACACGCGCGGCCTGCTCGGCGCCTCGCTGCACGTCGCCAACGGCCTGCACTACAGCCGCGACCGGCTGGCCGAGATCCGCGCCGACGGCGACGGCGATTTCCGCCTGGTGACGCCGCCCGCGGCGCCGCGGGCGGCGTCCCGCGCCGCCACCGCCGGCGCCGCGCCGCTGCTGTCGGTGCAAGACCTGACCTTGAGCTACCCAGGCGACGGCCACCAGCGCGTGCGCGCGGTGGATGGCCTGTCGCTCGACATCGCCGCCGGCGAGACGGTCGGGCTGGTGGGCGAATCGGGCTGCGGCAAGTCCAGCCTGTCGCGCGCCATCGTGCGGCTGGCGCAGGCCGATGCCGGGCGCGTGCTGTTCGACGGGCAGGACCTGCTGGCGCTGGCGCCGTCCGCGCTGCTGCCGTGGCGCCGCCGCGTGCAGATGGTGTTCCAGGACCCCTACGGTTCGCTCAACCCGCGCCAGCGCGTGGAAGACATCCTCGGCCACGCGCTGGCCATCCACGGCGTGCGCGAGCGCGCCGAGCGCGCGCGCCGCATCGCCGCCATCCTCGACGACGTCGGCCTGGGCCGCGGCGCGGCCGGGCGCTATCCGCACGAGTTCTCCGGCGGGCAGCGCCAGCGCATCGCCATTGCGCGGGCGCTGGTGCTGCGCCCGGAACTGGTGATCTGCGACGAGCCGGTCTCGGCGCTGGACGTGTCGATCCAGGCCCAGATCCTGAACCTGCTGGCCGACCTGAAGGCCGAGCATGGCCTGACCTACCTGTTCATCTCGCACGACCTGTCGGTGGTGCGCTACATCGCCGACCGCATGTGCGTGATGCAGGCCGGGCGCATCGTCGAAACCGGCACGCCCGAGTCGCTGTGGACCAGCCCGCGGCACCCGTACACGCGCGCGCTGCTGGCCGCCGTGCCGGGCGCCGCGCCGCCGGACCGCGACGACGCGCCGGCGCCGCCGCAACTGGCGCTGGCGGGCTGAGGCGGTCCGAGTCCGCTTGGTCGCCTCGGCTTCGCCGCGCAACCTCGCCGCCGCCTTCGTCCCTCGCTTTCGTTCTCCTGTTCTTCTGTCCCGCTGTCTTCGTTCCTTCGCCTCTCTCAACCTTCCGCCTTCCGGCCCTCAGACGCTCCATAGACGCCCCATGACCGCACCCGACCATCCCTTCGCCGCTCCGACCTCCGCTGCCGACGCCGTCTCGCCGGGCACCGCCGACCTCCAGAGCCCGCAACGCCGCCAATGGCTCGGCGCCGGCGGCGCGCTGCTGGCCGGCGGCCTGTTCGGCGGCCTGCTGCCCGAGGCGCAGGCGCTGGACAAGGCCTTGCCGAATACCGAGCAAGGCGCAAGCCGCGGCGGCGCGCTCGATGCCGTGGTGCACCCCGAGCCGCCCACGCTGGCCTTCTTCATCAATACCTCGACCCCGGGCCGCACCGTGGTCAGCAAGATCTTCGACGGCCTGCTCGACTACGGCCCCGATCTCAAGCCGCGCCCGCAGCTGGCCGAGAGCGTGGACATCTCGCCCGACGGCCTGACCGTGCGCATCAAGCTGCGCCGCAACGCGCTGTGGCACGACGGCAAGCCCTTCACCGCGGCCGACGTCAGGTTCTCCGCCGAGCAGATCTGGCCCAAGTACGCGCCGACCGCGCGGCGCGTGTTCCAGCACCTGCGCAAGGTGGACACGCCCGACAACTACACGGTGGTGCTCACGCTGGCCAAGCCGACCCCGGTGATCCTCAACGCGCTCGACGTGGTGGCCGCGCCGGTGCTGCCGCGCCACCTGTACGAGAACACCGACATCCCCAACAACCCGTACAACAACAAGCCGGTCGGCACCGGCCCGTTCGTGTTCAAGGAGTGGGTGCGCGGCCAGCACATCGCGCTGGAGCGCTTCGACAAATACTGGGCGCCGGGCCTGCCCTACCTCGACAAGCTCACCTTCAAGATCATCCCCGACGTGGCCGGCCGCGCCACCGCGCTGGAGACCGGCGCGGTGCAGTACGGCGAGCGCAACCCGGTCACCTTCGCCGACGCCGACCGCCTGGCCAAGTCGCCCAACCTGGTGGTCAGCACCGAGGGCTACAACGGCTTCGCCGGCTGGCTGTGGCTGATCCCCAACCTGCGCGACCCCATCATCGGCAAGCTCAAGGTGCGCCAGGCCATCCTGCACGCGATCAACGTCCAGGCGCTGGTCAAGACCGTGTGGGGCGGCTACGCGGTGCCCGCCACCGGGCCGGTGTCGTCGCTGCTCAAGACCTTCTACACGCGCGATACCCAGCAATACCCGTACGACCGCAAGAAGGCCGAGGCGCTGCTCGACGAGGCCGGCTTCCCGCGCAAGGCCGACGGCTGGCGCTTCAAGCTCGACCACGACTACATCCCGTTCGGCGACGACTACCGCCGCACCGGCGAGTTCGTGCGCCAGTCGCTGCGCGCGGTGGGCATCGACGTGAACCTGCGCGGGCAGGACCTGCCCACCTGGAGCAAGAACGTCTTCACCGACTACAACTTCCAGCTGGTCAGCTCGTGGGGCCTCAACTGGCAGGATCCGCAGATCGGCGTGGAGCAGCATTACTGGTCCAAGGCCGAATCGAAGGGCACGCCGTGGCAGAACGCCTCCGGCTACGCCAGCCCGGAAGCCGACCGCCTGCTCGAAGCGGCCCAGGTGGAGCCGGACCCGGCGCGCCGCGTGCGGCTCTACCAGGACTTCCAGAAGCTGGCGCAGCAAGACCTGGCGCTGCTCAACCTGTTCGAGTTCCGCTGGTTCGGCGTGTGGGACAAGCGCCTGCGCAACGTCACCGATACCTTCGACCACAGCCAGAGCAATTTCGCCCGGGTCTGGCTGGCCGCCAAATAACAGCGAGGACGCCGTGCGCATAGCCAGATCCCTGCTCAGGCCGCTGCTCCGGCGGCTGCTGCAACTGCTGGGCGTGGTGTTCGCCACCGCCGTGCTCGACTTCGCGCTGCTCAAGGCGCTGCCGGGCGACCTGGTCGACGTGATCGCCAGCGAAAGCGGCAGCGTGCCGCCCCAGTACGTGGCGCAGCTGCGCCAGCTCTACGGGCTGGACCGCAGCCTGCCGGAACAGCTGCTGGGCTACCTGGGCCGCATCGCGCAGGGCGACCTGGGCTATTCGTTCCGTTTCGGCGAGCCGGTGCTCAACCTGGTGCTGGACCGGCTCGGCCCCACGCTGGCGCTGGTCGGCGCGGCGCTGCTGCTGTCCACGGTGGCCGGCGTGCTGCTCGGCGTGGCGGCGGCGCGGCGCCCGCACGGGCTGACCGACACCGTGCTGTCGGCGCTGGCCACGGTGGGCTATTCGGCGCCGATGTTCTGGACCTCGCTGATGCTGATCGTGCTGTTCGGCGTGCAGCTCGAATGGCTGCCGGTGGGCGGCCTGCGCGAGGTCAACGCCGGCTACCACGGCGCGCGCCTGTGGCTGGACTACCTCCAGCACCTGGTGCTGCCGGTGCTGACGCTGGCGATCTACTACGTGGCGGTGTACGCGCGGCTGGCGCGCGCCGCCATGATCGAGACGCTGGCCGAGGACTACATCCGCACCGCCCGCGCCAAGGGCGCGCGCGAGCACCAGGTGATCTTCCGCCACGCGCTGCGCAACGCGCTGCTGCCGGTGGTCACCATGCTGGGCGTGCAGAGCAGCGCGCTGCTGGGCGGCTCGATCGTGGTGGAGACGGTGTTCGCCTGGCCGGGCCTCGGACAGTTGTCGTTCGAAGCCATCAAGAGCCGCGACATCCCGGTGCTGCTGGCCGTGCTGATCTGCAGCGGCGTGCTGGTGGTGCTGGCCAACCTGCTGGTGGACCTGGCGCAGGCCGCGCTCGATCCGCGCGTGCGCCGCGCCGCATCGCCGGCCCGCCAGCCCTCGACCGCCACCGGGAGCGCCGCATGAAACGCTGGTACCTGCAACCCTCGATCTGGCTCGGCGGCGCCGTGCTGCTGGTGGTGGCCGCGGCCGCCGCGCTGGCCGGCGTGCTGTTCCCCGACGACCCGCTCGACATGGTGGGCGCGCCCTACACCTGGCCCGGCGCCGACCCGGCCACGCCGCTCGGCACCGACCTGATGGGCCGCGACCTGCTGGCCGGGCTGGCGCACGGCGCGCGCGTGTCGCTGCTGGTGGGCGTGTCGTCGGCGCTGGTGGCGCTGGCCATCGGCGTCGCCGTGGGCGCCGCGGCCGGCTTCTACCGCGGCCGCACCGACGCGGTGCTGAGCCGCGTCACCGAGTTCTTCCAGACCATCCCCGCCTTCCTGCTGGCCATCATCCTGGTGGCGGTGCTCAAGCCCACGCTGGGCACCATCGTGTTCGCGCTCGGCGTGACCTCCTGGACCAGCGTGGCGCGGCTGGTGCGCGCGGAGTTCCTGTCGCTGCGCGAGCGCGAATACGTGCGCGCCGCGGTGGCGGTGGGCGCCAGCGACGCGCACCTGATCTTCCGCGAGATCCTGCCCAATGCCTGGACGCCGATCATCGTCTCCACCGGCCTGCTGGTGGCCAACGCCATCCTGTCCGAGGCCGGGCTGGCCTTCCTCGGCCTGGGCGACCCCAACGTGGTGAGCTGGGGCTCGATGATCGGCCTGGGCCGCGACGCGCTGCGCACCGGCTGGTACATGACCGCCATCCCCGGGCTGGCGGTGGTGCTGACGGTGCTCGCGCTCAACCTGTTCAGCGACGGCCTGCAGGCCGCCCTCAATCCGCGCCTGCGTCGCGTCCGCGCCGCCACGCCGGCCTAGTTTCCCTTTTCCCGACCGCCATGACCAGACTGTCCGATTTCCCCGCCACCGCCCTGCCGGCCGCGCCGGCGCATCTGCCCGACCCCGGGCGCGTGCGGCGCATCGCCGACGACGCGCAGGCCCTGCAGGCCGCGCACGACCTTGCCGCCCGCTTTGCCGAGGGCGCGTCCGAGCGCGACCGCGCGCGCCGCCTGCCGTGGGCGGAACTGGACCTGTGGTCCGAGAGCGGCCTGGGCGGCATCACGGTGCCGCGCGCGTACGGCGGCGCCGAAGTGTCCTACGCCACGCTGGCCGAAGTCTTCGTGATCCTGTGCGCCGCCGACCCGGCGCTGGGCCAGATCCCGCAGAACCACTTCGGCCTGCTGGGCGTGCTGCGCGAAGCCGGTTCCGAGGCGCAGAAGCGCCGCTTCTACAGCGAAGTGCTGTCCGGCGCGCGGCTGGGCAACGCGGGGCCCGAGCGCCGCTCCGAGCACAGCCAGAACGTGCTGCAAGGCACCACCCGCCTGAGCGAGACCGCCCAGGGCCTGCGCCTGAACGGGCATCGCTTCTACTCCACCGGCGCGCTGTTCGCGCACCGCGTGCCGGCGCGCGCGCTCGACAGCCAGGGCCGCGCGGTGCAGGTGTGGTCGCCGCGCGAGGCGCGCGGGCTGTCCATCGTCGACGACTGGTCCTCGTTCGGCCAGCGCACCACCGCCAGCGGCAGCGTGGTGTTCGACAACGTGCCGGTCTCGCCCGACGACGTGCTGCCGGTGTGGCAGCTGGCGGACCGCCCGGGCCTGTACGGCGCCACCTCGCAACTGATCCAGGCCGCCATCGACCAGGGCATCGCCGAGGCCGCGCTGGCCGATGCCATCGCCTTCGTGCGGCAGTACGCGCGCCCGTGGATCGACTCCGGCCTGGAGCACGCCACCGACGACCCGCACCTGATCGCGGACGTGGGCCGCCTGCAGATCGACGTGCATGCCGCGCGCGAAGTGCTGCTCGAAGCCGGCCGCGCGCTGGACGCCATCGCCGCCGCGGCCGCGCCGCACGGGCTCGACGCCGAGGCCAGCGCGCGCGCCTCGGTGGCCGTGGCCGAGGCCAAGGTGCTGACCACCGAGGCGGCGCTGGCGGCCAGCGAAAAACTGTTCGAGCTGGCCGGCTCCTCCGCCACGCGCGCGCGCCACAACCTCGACCGCCACTGGCGCAACGCGCGCACCCACACGCTGCACGACCCGGTGCGCTGGAAGACCCACCTGATCGGCAACTACTACCTCAATCACGTGCTGCCCGCGCGCCACTCCTGGAACTGACATGTCCTTGCTGCTTACCCCGGTTCCCGCCGACCACAGCCCCGCCAGCCGGCCCGCGCCCGCCGCGCCGCCGGCGCAGCCGCCCGCGCTGATCCGCGACGACGCCGACGCCATCGCCACCGCGCGCCGGCTGGCCGCGCAGTTCGCGCCCGAGGCGGCGCAGCGCGACCGCGAGCGCCGCCTGCCCTGGGCCGAGCTCGATGCCTTCAGCGCGAGCGGCCTGTGGGGCATCACCGTGCCGCGCGAGTTCGGCGGCGCCGGCGTCTCCACCGTGACGCTGGCCGAGGTGATCTCCACCATCGCCGCCGCCGACGGCTCGCTGGGCCAGATCCCGCAGAACCATTTCTACGCGCTGGAAGTGCTGCGCGTGGGCGGCAGCGAGGCGCAGAAGCGCTTCTTCTATGCGCGCGCGCTGGCCGGCGAGCGCTTCGGCAACGCGCTGGCCGAGATCGGCCACAAGGACTTCAAGCGCCGCACCCGGCTCAGCCCCGACGGCGACGGCTGGCGCGTGGACGGCAAGAAGTTCTACTGCACCGGCGCGCTCTACGCGCACTGGATCCCCACGCTGGTGGTGGCCGAGCAGGACGGCCGCGAGGTCACGCTGCTGGCCATCGTGCCGCGCACCGCGCCCGGCGTGTCCATCGTCGACGACTGGGACGGCTTCGGCCAGCGCATCACCGGCAGCGGCTCGGTCACGTTCGACAACGTGCGCGTGGAGGCCGACTGGGTGGTGCCTTTCCTGGCCTCGTTCGAGCAGCCCACCACCATCGGCCCGGTGGCGCAGATCCTGCACGCGGCGATCGACCTGGGCATCGGCCGCGGCGCCTTCGACGCCACGCTGCCGTTCGTGCGCGAGCAGTCGCGCCCGTGGCTGGACGCCGGCGTCGAGCGCGCGGCGGACGACCCGCTGACCATCCACGAGGTCGGCAACGTGGCCGTGCGCCTGCGCGCCGCGGCGGCGCTGGTGCGCCGCGCCGGGCGCATCGTCGACGCGGCCCAGGCCGCGCCCGGCGAGCGCAGCGTGGCGGCGGCCTCGATCGCCGTGGCCGAGGCGCGCGCGCTCACCACCACCGCCTCGCTGCTGGCCGGCAGCAAGCTGTTCGAGCTGGCCGGCACCAGCGCCACGCTCGACGGCCTGGGCCTGGACCGCTTCTGGCGCAACGCGCGCACCCACACGCTGCACGACCCGGTGCGCTGGAAATACCACGCGGTCGGCAACTACTACCTGAACGACCGCCTTCCCACCCGGCACGGAGCCCTCTGATGGCACGCAAGCAAATCCTGCTCAACGCCTTCAACATGAACTGCGTGGGCCATATCAACCACGGCCTGTGGACGCACCCGCGCGACCGCTCGGTCGACTACAACACCATCGAATACTGGACCGGCCAGGCGCGCACGCTCGAGCGCGGCCTGTTCGACGGCCTGTTCATCGCCGACATCGTGGGCGTCTACGACATCTACCAGGGCAACGTGGACGTGACCCTGCGCGAATCGATCCAGCTGCCGGTCAACGACCCGCTGCTGCTGGTGTCGGCGATGGCCGCCGTGACGCGGCACCTGGGTTTCGGCGTGACCGTCAACCTGACCTACGAGCAGCCCTACTTGCTGGCGCGGCGCTTCTCCACGCTGGACCACCTCACGCGCGGGCGCGTGGGCTGGAACATCGTCACCGGCTACCTGGACAGCGCCGCGCGCGCGATGGGGCTGGACAGCCAGATCGCCCACGACGAGCGCTACGACCGGGCCGACGAATACCTGGAGGTGCTCTACAAGCTGTGGGAAGGCAGCTGGGAAGACGGCGCGGTGCGGCGCGACAAGGCCGCGCGCGTGTTCGCCGACCCCGGCCGCGTGCACAAGGTGAACCACCAGGGCAAGTACTACAAGGTCGAGGGCTACCACCTGGCCGAGCCGTCGCCGCAGCGCACGCCGGTGCTGTTCCAGGCCGGCAGCTCGGGGCGCGGCCAGCGCTTCGCCGCGCGCCATGCCGAGTGCGTGTTCATCTCGCCGCCCAGCAAGGAGGCCGCGCGCAACACCGTGCGCGCGCTGCGCGAGCAGCTGGTGGCGGCCGGGCGCCGCCCCGGCGACATCAAGGTGTTCGCCGGCGCCGCCGTGGTGGCCGGCCGCACCAACGCCGAGGCGCGCCAGAAGCACGCCGACTACAAGGATTACGCCAGCCGCGAGGCCGGCCTGGCCCACTTCGCCGCCAGCACCGGCGTGGACTTCGGCCGCTACGACCTCGACGCGCCGGTGGACTACAACGGCGGCAACGCCATCGAATCCGCCACCCGCACCGCCCAGCAGCACGGCTGGACGCGCCGGCGGCTGCTGGAACTGTTCGAGCTGGGCGGGCGCTATCCGGCCATCGTCGGCGACGCCGCGCAGGTGGCCGACGAGCTGCAGTCCTGGATCGACGAGACCGGCATCGACGGCTTCAACCTGAGCCGCACCGTGGTGCCGGAAAGCTACGAGGATTTCGTCGAGCTGGTGGTGCCAGAACTGCAGAACCGCGGGCTCTACAAGACCAGCTACGCCGAGGGCAGCCTGCGCGGCAAGCTGTTCGGCGAGGGCGACCGCCTGCCGGCGCGCCACGCGGCGGCGCAGTTCCGCCACGCGGCGGATTGAACCACCCGACACGCATCCAGACTCCATTCCACCCGCCCCATGACACTCAAGCCGACACTCAAGCGACTGCTGATCTCCGCCCTCGCCACGCTCTCCCTGGCCACTGCCCACCTCGCGCACGCCGCGCCGCTGCGCATCGGCGTCACGCCGGGCGCGCTGGCCGATTCGGTCGAGGTGGCCGCCGCCGAGGCGCGCAAGCAGGGCCTCGACGTCAAGGTGGTCGAACTGACCGACTGGACCACGCCCAACGTGGCGCTGGCCTCGGGCGACCTCGACCTCAACTACTTCCAGCACCAGGCCTTCCTCGACAACGCCGTCAAGGAGCGCGGCTACGCCTTCAAGAGCGTGGCGGTGGGCGTGCTGCCCAATATCGGCCTGTATTCCAGCCGCATCAAGCGCTTCGACGAGCTCAAGGACGGCGCGCGCGTGGGCGTGGCCAGCGACCCGGTCAACCAGGGCCGCGGCCTGCTGCTGCTGCAGAAGGCCGGCCTGATCAAGCTGCGCGACGGCGTGGGCGCGCGCGGCGGGCTCGACGACATCGTGGCCAACCCGAAGAAGCTCAGGTTCGTGGAGATCGAAGGCCCGCAACTGGTGCGCGCGCTCGACGACGTGGACCTCGCGCAGGGCTACCCGGCCCACTTCGTCAACGCGGGCAAGCCGCAGGTGGCCGGGTCCGGCCTGCTCTATTCGGGCGTGGACGACGTCTATTTCGCCATCCGCTTCGTCAGCCGCCAGGACAACGCCGGCGACCCGCGCATCGCCCGCTTCGTCAAGCTCTACCAGGAGTCGCCGGCCGTGCTGCAGAAGCTGCGCGAGTCCTATGCCAACAACGACAAGCTCTACAGCTTGCCGTGGCGCAAGCAGTGACGCCATGGGCACGCTGACCTTCCTGCGCCGGCGCGACGCCGCGCCCGGCCTGCCCGAAGCACCGGCATCCGCCCGCGCCGGCGGCGCGCACGATGGTCCCGGCGCGGCCGCCGGAGCGGGCTCGGTTTCGTTCCGGCAGGTCGGCAAGGTTTACCGCACGCCGGCCGGCGAGGTGCATGCGCTGCGCGAGATCGACATCGACATCCCCGCCGGCGGCGTGTTCGGCATCATCGGCCGCAGCGGCGCCGGCAAGTCCAGCCTGCTGCGCACCATCAACCGCCTGGAGACGCCCAGCAGCGGCCGCGTGCTGGTGGACGGCACCGACCTCGCCACGCTCGACGCCGCCGCGCTGGTGGCCCTGCGCCGCCGCATCGGCATGATCTTCCAGCACTTCAACCTGCTTTCGGCCAAGACCATGTGGGACAACGTGGCGCTGCCGCTGAAGGTGGCCGGCGTGCCGCGCAAGGAAATTGCGCCGCGCGTGGAGGAGCTGCTCGGCCTGGTCGGGCTGGAAGGCAAGCAGCGCGCCTACCCGGGCCAGCTCTCCGGCGGCCAGAAACAGCGCGTGGGCATTGCCCGCGCGCTGGTGCACCGGCCCGAGATCCTGCTGTGCGACGAGGCCACCTCGGCGCTGGACCCGGAAACCACGCAGTCCATCCTGGCGCTGCTGCGCGACATCAACCGCCGCCTGGGCCTGACCATCGTGCTGATCACGCACGAGATGCGCGTGATCCGCGACATCTGCGACCGCGTGCTGGTGCTCGAAGGCGGCCGCATCGCCGAGCACGGCCCGGTGTGGGAGGTGTTCGGCAATCCGCGCCATGCCGCCACGCGGGCGCTGCTGCAGCCGCTGCAGGCCGGCCTGCCCGACGACCTCGCGCAACGGCTGCAGGCCGCGCCGCCCGCGCACGGTGCCTGCGAGCAACTGGTCGAGCTGCACTACAGCGGCGCCGGCGCCGCGCCCGAGCTGGCCGGCATCGCCGCCGCGCTGGGCGGCCAGGCCCGCCTGCTGCACGCCGGCGTGGACCGCATCCAGGGCCACAGCCAGGGCCGACTGCTGCTGGCCACCTCCGCCCCCGGGCTGGCGCCCGAGGCGCTTGCGGCAGCCACCCGATCCCAACACGCCAAGGTAATCGGCTATGTCCCCGCTGACCATTGAACGCATCTGGCAAGGCCTGTTCGACACGCTCACCATGGTCGGCGCCTCGGCGCTGGCGGCGGTGGCGCTGGGCATTCCGCTGGCATTGGTGCTGGTGCTGAGCGCGCCCGGCGGCGTGCTGGCCTCGCCGCGCCTGCACCGCGTGCTCGGCAGCGTGGTCAACGGCTTCCGCGCCACGCCCTTCATCGTGCTGCTGGTGGCGCTGCTCCCGTTCACGCGGCTGGTGGTGGGCGCGACCATCGGCGTGTGGGCGGCGGTGGTGCCGCTGTCGATCAGCGCCACGCCCTTCTTCGCCCGCATTGCCGAGATCAGCTTGCGCGAAGTGGACCGCGGCCTGGTGGAAGCCGCGCAGGCCATGGGTTGCCAGCGCCGCCACATCGTCTGGCACGTGCTGCTGCCGGAAGCGCTGCCCGGCATCGTGGGCGGCTTCACCATCACCGTGGTGTCGCTGGTCGGCGCCTCGGCCATGGCCGGCGCGGTGGGCGCGGGCGGGCTCGGCGACATCGCCATCCGCTACGGCTACCAGCGCTTCGACACCACCGTGATGGTGGTGGTGATCGTGCTGCTGATCGGCCTGGTCAGCATCATCCAGTGGCTGGGCGACCGCTGCGTGCGCCTGCTGCGGGCGCCCTGAGCGCCTCCATCTGACCGGCGGGCCGGCTTGCCTGATTGCCACCGGCCGCGCCGCGGCCGTCCGGCCCGGCGCTTTGCGAATCCTCTCATGCATGCGCGGAACGCGCGGACTTACGCTGCTCAGGCGGGACCGCGAATGGTTCGCCATGCATGGGCCCCGGGAACACACCCTCCTCGCGATCCGGCGCGCGCATCGCATCGGCCGAGCCGTCCACGCGCCAGCGCCCCGGAGCACGACACCGTCTTCCCAGGGTTAACGAGATACGATTAACATTTGACGTTAAACTCGTCTCATTATAGGATCGCAACCATGATTCGAAGCTTCGCCAGCAAAGCCACCGCAGCGGTGTACGCGGGCAAGTTCGTGAGCAGCCTCCCGCGCGAGATCCAGCGGGCCGCGCTGCGCAAGCTCGAGATGCTCGACGCGGCGGCCGCGCTCGATGACCTGCGGGCGCCGCCCGCCAACCGGCTCGAGGCGCTCAAGGCCGAGCGCAGAGGACAGTGGAGCATCCGGATCAACAACCAGTGGCGGATCTGTTTCCGCTTCGGCAACGGCGACGTCTATGAGGCGGAGATCACCGACTATCACTGACCTGACCAGCATACTGACCAGCGAGGGCACCATGACCATCAAGCGCGAGGACCTGAAGAAGGTCGATTTCTCGGATGTCGCCACCGGCGAAAGCATCAAACCGGTCCACCCGGGCGAGATCCTGCGCGAGGACTTTCTCGTTCCCAACCACATGACCGCGCATGCGCTGGCGATGGCCCTGCATGTCCCGGCGCCGCGCATCAACGACATCGTGCGCTGCCGGCGCGCCATCTCGTCCGAGACGGCGCTGCGCCTGGCGCGCTATTTCGGCACCACGCCGGAATTCTGGGCCAGCCTGCAGGCGGCCTATGACCTGCGCGTGGCGCAGGCGGCCTCCGGCGAGGCGATCGCCCGCGAGGTCGTGCCGCTGGCGGCCTGAGCGCCGCCGGCCCGGCACCCGGCCGGTTCAGATGGCGATCGCGAATACCTTCGGCGCGCCGGCCTGCGGCGTGTCGCCGGCGGTGCCGTCCGGATTGCCGTCCGCGTTGTCGTCAATACCGGCCGCCCCCGCGCTTCCCGGCTCCCCGGCCTCGCCCGGCTTGCGCCGGTTCACGCGCAGCTCGCCGATCTGGATCAGCCGGGCGCGCGTGATGTTGCGGCTCAGGCCCAGCAGCGCAGCCGTGTGGACCTGGTTGTAGCGGCAGTAGCGGAAGGCGGCGCGCAGCAGCGCGCGCTCCACGGTCTCGTGCACGCCCTCGGGCGCGTCCTCGAACAGGCGCAGCAGCGCGCGCTCGAGCAGGGCGGCCGCGGGCTCGTCGGCGGGTTCCGCGGCTGCGGCCGGCGTGGCGCCCGCGCCGGCGGGAACCGCCAGGCCGCCGGCCGCGTCGGGCTGCGCCGGGCAGGCCTCCGTGCCGGGCTCCCGCACATGCAGGTCCGTGGTCTCGATACGGTCGTCCTGGCAGGTCAGCAAGGCATGGTGCAGCACGTTCTCCAGCTCGCGGATATTGCCGGGCCACGCGTAGCGCTGCAGCTTGTGCTGCGCGTCGGGGCTCAGCGCGACCTCGCCGTAGCCGAGCCGTTCGCCGTACTTGCGCAGGAAATGCTGCGCCAGCGGCAGGATGTCGCCGGGGCGTTCCTGCAGCGGACGGATCTCCAGCGTCACCACGTTGAGCCGGTAAAACAGGTCCTTGCGGAAGCTGCCGTCGCGGATGGCCTGGTCCAGCGGCCGGTTGGTGGCGGCCAGCACGCGCACGTCGATCGGCACCGGCTTGCGCGAGCCCAGCCGCACCACTTCGCGCTCCTGCAGCACGCGCAGCAGCTTGACCTGCAGCGACATCGGCAGGTCGCCGATCTCGTCGAGGAACAGCGTGCCGCCGTCGGCCTCCTCGAACCAGCCCGGCTTGGCGCCGAGCGCGCCGGTGAAGGCGCCTTTCTCGTGGCCGAACAGCTCGGCGTCGACCAGCGATTCGGAAAACGCGCCGCAGTTGACCGCGACGAAGCGCCGGTGGCGGCGCGCGCTCAGGTTGTGGACGTGGCGCGCCATCATTTCCTTGCCGGTGCCCGTCTCGCCCACGATCAGGATGCTGGCCTCGCTGGGCGCGACCTTCTCCACGTGGCTGAGCAGCGCCAGCGATCTCGGGTCGGCGAAGACGTGCGACAGATGCGCCGGGCGCGGCGCCGGCGGTGGCCAGGACACTAGCTGCATGGGCTCATGAGTAGAAGGATGGGCTCGGCGCGGCGCCGTTCAGTGCCCAGTCGCCGAGTTCGTGGAGCTTGTAGTCGAGCGGATCGTGCAGCGACTGCGTGCGCAGGTTGCGCCAGTGGCGGTCCAGCCGCAGCGCGCCGTGCGTGGCGCGCGCGCCGGTGACCTCGAAGATGCGGCTGGCGAGCTCGAGCCCGGTGCGGGTCGAGGCCACCTTGGCCGCGGCGATGTCCACCGCGAGCGCGCCGCGCGCCTCGGCGTCGAGCTGCTCGCCGGCGCGCCAGGCCTGGTCGAAGTGCGCGGCGGCGCGCTCCACCAGCAGCCGCACGCCTTCCAGGCCGACCCAGAATTCGCCGTAGCGCGCCAGCACGTAAGGGTCCTCGGTCACGTGCGCGGCCTCCGAGCGGAACCATGGGCGCGCCTCGTTGAGCGTGTAGCCGCGCGCCTCCTCGAAGGCGCCTTCGGCAATGCCGAGGAAGGTGTGGCAGAACACCAGTTGCGCCAGCAGCGGCCGCAGGCACGCGAACGGCGTGCTCAGCGGGCCGGGGTCGAGCAGCAGCTCCTGCGGCTCCACGCGCACGCGCTCGAACGAGACACTGCCGCTGTCGGTCTGGCGCTGGCCGATGCTGTCCCAGTCGTGGTGCGGCGTGATGCCGCTGCGGCTGGTCGGCAGGGCCGCGATCAGCAGGCGGCCGCTGCCCTCCTCCAGCGCCGACGCCACCAGCATCTCGGAGTCGATGGCGCCGGAGCAGAAACTCTTCTTGCCGGAGAACTCGTGGCAGCCCTCGCCGCGGCTGGCCACGGTGCGCGTATCGAGCGGGTTCAGCGCGTTGCCCCAGAACCAGCCGCGCAGCGCGGTCTGCTCCCACCACGGGCGCCATTGGCCGGCGTTGCCGAACAGCCGCAGCGTGGCCAGCGTCAGGTGGTGGAAGCCGTAGACGTGGGCCAGCGAGGCATCGGCGCGGGCCAGCGTGCGCACCACGGCCAGCATGTCGGCCCAGTTGCCGCCCAGCCCGCCGAGGTCGGCCGGAATGGTCAGGGCCAGCAGGCCGCTGGCGCGCAGCGCGTCGCGCTCGGCCTTGGGCGTGCCGCCGCGGGCGTCGCGCTCGGCCGCGGTCTGGGCAAAGTCGCGCGCCAGCGCCTGCGCCGTGCGGCGCGGGTCCAGCGGCACCACGCGGGGACGCACGCTCATGCCGCGGCCTTGCTGCCCGGCAGCACGTCGTTGGCGATCATCTCGCCGAACGGCCCGGTCAGGTTGGTGGCGCCGCCGCGCGCCAGGCTGGCGTACGGCTCGGGCGGCAGCGGAAACACCAGTTCGGCGAAGCGGTAGGCTTCCTCCAGGTGCGGGTAGCCCGAGAAGATGAAGCTCTCGATGCCGAGGTCCGCGTACTCCTTGATGCGCGCCGCGACTTCCTCCGGATTGCCGACCAGCGCCGTGCCGGCGCCGCCGCGCACCAGGCCCACGCCGGCCCACAGGTTGGGATAGATCTCGAGCTGGTCGCGGCGTCCGCCGTGCAGCTGCGCCATGCGGCGCTGGCCGACCGAGTCGAAGCGCGCGAACGATGTCTGCGCGGCGGCGATGGTCTCGTCGGAGATCCGCGCGATCAGCTCGTCCGCGGCGCGCCAGGCTTCCTCGCTGGTATGGCGCACGATCACGTGCAGCCGCACGCCGAAGCGCACCGTGCGCCCGAGCCGCGCGGCGCGCTCGCGCACGTCGGCGATCTTCTGCGCCACCGCGGCCGGCGGCTCGCCCCAGCTCAGGTAGACGTCGACCTGCTCGGCCGCCAGTTCGTGCGCCTCTTCCGAGGAGCCGCCGAAGTACAGCGGCGGGTAAGGACGCTGCACCGGCGGATAGAGCGCCTTGGCGTTCTCCACCTTGATGTGCTCGCCCTCGAAGTGCACCGCCTCGCCTTCGAGCACGCGGCGCCACACGCGCAGGAACTCGGCCGAAGCGGCATAGCGCTGGCCGTGGTCCAGGTAGAGGCCGTCGCCGCGGTTCTCGTCGGGGTCGCCGCCGGTGACCACGTTGATCAGCAGCCGGCCGTTGGTGATGCGGTCCAGCGTGGCCGCCATGCGCGCCGACACCGTGGGCGAGATGATGCCCGGGCGGATCGCCACCAGGTAGCGCAGGCGCTCGGTCCAGGGCGCCACGGCCGAGGCGATCACCCACGAGTCCTCGCAGGAGCGGCCGGTGGGAATCAGCACGCCGTAGTAGCCGAGGTCGTCCGCGGCCTGCGCGATCTGCTTCAGGTAGCGCAGCGAGACCGGCCGCGCGCCCTCGGTGGTGCCGAGGTAATGGCCGTCGCCGTGCGTGGGAAGGAACCAGAATACGTTCATTGCCGGTGCGTTCCTCAGGCCACGCGCTGCAGCGCCGTGCGCCGGTGCTCGGCGAACAGCGGCGCGGCGCGGTCGGCGGCCAGGCGGATGCGCTCGGCCAGCGCCGGGCTGCTCACCTGGTAGTGCTCGAACTCGCCCGGACTGCCGTACACGCCGATCGGCAAGGTCAGCGCCTGCATGAAGCCGAACAGCGGCCGCAACTGATGCTCGAGCACCAGCGCATGGCGGTCGCTGCCGCCGGTGGCGGCCAGCAGCACCGGCTTGTCGACCAGCGCTTCCTGCCCGGCCAGGTCGAACAGATGCTTGAAATGGCCAGGATAGGAACCGCGGTAGACCGGCGCGGCCACCAGCAGCAGGTCCGCCGCCTCGATCGCCGCCAGCTCGGCTTCGATCTCGGCCGGCAGTTCCGCGCGCGTCAGCGCGCCGCCCAGCGGCCTGGCGATCTCGCCCAGGTTGACGATGCGGCTCTGGATCACCAGCCGCGTGTCGAGCTCGGCCAGCAGGGCCTGGACCAGCGCCAGGGTGCGCGAGGGTTGCTGCGCGCTGCCGTTGACGGCAACTACGTTCAGCGGTTTAGCCATTGAGAAAACCTCCTGTGGAATGAATCCGGATGGACGCGGCGGCCAGGCCGGCCGGCCCGGCTGCGCGAGCGGCTGCGTGCAGACAAGGCAAGAAGCAAGCCCGCCCGGCCGGGCCGCAATTGGCGGCATTCGCGGCGTCTTGCGGCCATCCGCCGATGTGCGCGGCGGGTTCGCCCGCGTCTCGCGGCGGCTGCGGGCGCAGCTTGCTGAATCGCTGTTGCGCCGGCAACAGTGCCGGCGCGCGACGGCGGGGACGGGGAACGGACGGCGCCGCGGACAGCCGCGCCTGGGGCGGGAAGAACATGATTCGGGATGGGGCCAGCCGTTGGGTATTGCGATGCAAGCCGCTACGGACTGGTTGGCTTGCCAGGCTCACACGATAGCCGAGCGGCACGCCGCGCCGAAGTGCGCATTTCGTCTATGCATAGAGGCGCGGGCCGCATATCGGTATGCGGGCACCGGCGCGAGTGTCAGGCAACCGTGTCGGGCGCAGAGGGATCAGCCCTGCGCGCCCGGGCCGAAATGCACGGCCAGCCAGACCGAGGGCTGCGCCGCATCGGTCCAGGCCACGCGATGGCGGCAATGCGCCGGCAGGTGCAGCCAGTCGCCGGGCAGCAGGCGGCGGGGCCCGGCTTCGCCTTCGAGATGCAGGCCGGCGCTGCCGCTGAGCAGCAGCACCCATTCGTCCTGCGCGCTGTCGTACCAGAAGCCGGGCGGACTGGCCTGGCCGTTCGAGACGATGCGCTCGATCTTCAGGCCGGGGCGCTCCAGCAAGGCATCGAAGCGCTCGGCGGCGCGGTCGGCCGGCACCTCCGCCAGCAGGTTGCCGTGCGGCACCGCGCCGGCCGGCTCGTGATTGGTGTCCATCGTCGTCTCCGCATTGGCCGGCGGCGCCGGCCCCGCCATTTTGCCGGTTTGCGCCGGCGCCGTGCGCACCGGAAGACGGCGCCGGGCTCAGCGGACCGGCAAATGCGGCAGCCCTTCGTTTTCGGCCAGCATGAGCTGGTGGGCCTGGCGAGCCGACTTGTTGAGCTGCGCCTGGGCCGTGACGCGCAGGCCTTCGAGCCGGGCCAGCTCCCGGCGCACCTGCTGCTGGCGCGCGTTCAGCGCCTGCTCCTGCAGCGCCACGCGCTGCAGGTCGCTGCGCAGCCGCTCGGCCCGCTGCTCGGATTGCTCGAACAGGCGCGCGAGGTGCTCGTTGCGGGCCTTGACCAGCGCGCAGCGCGCCTCGCCTTCGGCCCAGCGCCGCGCGCGTTCCTCGAAGTGGACGAACACCGATTCGCTGGTCTCGTGGTCGGCGCAGGTCATCACGCGCCAGGGCGCCCCGTCCTGGTAGAGCACGGTGTAGAACACCATCTCCGCGGCGTGGAAGAACAGCACCACCGAATAGCCGAAACTGCGGAACACGCGGAATTCCGTCAGCGCGTCCTGCTCGGCGAGGCGCTCGAACGCGGCGATGTCCGCCACCTTGACGGTGCGCGCGCCGGGCTGGGCGGCGGCGGACGCCACCGGCATCAGGCGCGGGAACTGGCGCGCGCCTTCGCGGGCATCGGGCTGGCCCGGGGCGGGCTGCGCATGGTCCATGCCGGCGATGGCATCGATCGCCTCGATGGCGTCGCTTGCCTGCGCCGCCTCGACCGCATCGCTGCCGCCGCCCGCCTCGGCCATGCCGGCGAGCGCTTCGCCAAGAACCTGCCTCAGCGGCGACGCCTCATAGGTATCCACATCCATGTACTGTTCGGCGATGTTCTTCACGGGAGTTCCTTGAGCGCTGCGAGGCGCCATCAAAATGAAGCCAAGCGGCCGGCCGCGTCAGTCCCACTGCCGCTGGAGCGCGCAGCGCTGCTGGCTTGCCGAGGCCGCCTTCTGCTCGCACTCGGCGACCACCCGCAGCGTAGCCTCCTGCAGCAGCGAGCCCTGCGTCAGCACGCTGGCGAACGCCTTGAGCTGGTCGAGCGAGAGGTAAACGGGAAGGGAGGGTTCTTCGCCCATGCTGGCCTGCCGAAGTTCGATCGCACCAGCATAGGGGCGGCAGCCGGCCTTTCAGGCGGACATTAGCGGGGAAAAGCCGGCGTTATTCGGCCATTGCGCGCGGAATGTGCGGCTTGTGGCATGCGGTGCGAAGTTTTCTTCCTCAGTCTCCCGAGCCCGGCGCGAGCACGTCGCGCGCGCCGTTGCGGCCCATCGGCGAGACCAGGCCGGCGACTTCCATCTGCTCGATCAGCCGCGCGGCGCGGTTGTAGCCGATGCGCAGCTGGCGCTGCACGGCGGAGATCGAGGCGCGCCGCGTGTTGAGCACGAAGGCGGCGGCTTCGTCGTAGAGCGGGTCGGCCTCGACGTCGCCGCCTTCGCCGAACAGGTCGGCTGCGGCGGCCTCGCCAGGGTCGCCGGCGAGGATCGCCTCCTCGTAGTCGGGCTCGCCGAACTGCTTCCAGTGCTCGACCACGCGGTGCACTTCCTCGTCGGCGACGAAGGCGCCGTGCACGCGCTGCGGATAGCCGGTGCCGGGCGGCAGGAACAGCATGTCGCCCTGCCCCAGCAGGCTTTCCGCGCCCATCTGGTCGAGGATGGTGCGCGAGTCGATCTTGCTGCTGACCTGGAACGCCACGCGGGTGGGAATGTTGGCC
Organism: Cupriavidus sp. 30B13; assembly: GCF_049059565.2. Taxonomy (NCBI): domain Bacteria; kingdom Pseudomonadati; phylum Pseudomonadota; class Betaproteobacteria; order Burkholderiales; family Burkholderiaceae; genus Cupriavidus; species Cupriavidus sp. 30B13. Next base: position 2,157,161 of record NZ_CP188223.1, read on the forward strand.
TTGATCAGGCCGGTGATGACGTCCACCGAGGGCCGCTGCGTGGCCAGGATCAGGTGGATGCCCGCGGCGCGCGCCTTCTGCGCCAGACGGGCGATCAGTTCCTCGATCTTCTTGCCGGCCACCATCATCAGGTCGGCCAGCTCGTCGATCACCACCACGATCAGCGGCAGCGTGCGCAGCGGCTCGGGCGCGTCGGGGGTGAGCGAGAACGGGTTGGGCACGTGCTCGCCGGCGGCCTCGGCGGCGCGGATCTTCTGGTTGAAGCCGGCCAGGTTGCGCACGCCCAGCGCCGACATCAGGCGGTAGCGCTTTTCCATCTCGCCCACGCACCAGTTGAGCGCGTGCGCGGCCTGCTTCATGTCCGTGACCACCGGCGCGAGCAGGTGCGGGATGCCTTCGTAGACCGACAGCTCCAGCATCTTGGGGTCGATCATGATCAGGCGCACGTCGTCCGGCGTGGCCTTGTAGAGCACCGACAGGATCATGGCGTTGACCGCCACCGACTTGCCCGAGCCGGTGGTGCCGGCCACCAGCAGGTGGGGCGCGCGCGCGAGATCGGTCACCACCGGATTGCCGGTGATGTCCTTGCCCATCGCCAGCACCAGGTGCGAGTTGTGCGCGAGGAAGGACGAGGCAGCCACGATCTCCGACAGGCGGATCATCTGGCGCCGCGCGTTGGGCAGTTCCAGCCCCATGCAGGTCTTGCCGGGGATGGTCTCGACCACGCGGATCGAGGTCACGCCGAGCGCGCGCGCGAGGTCCTTCATCAGGCCCACCACCTGCGCGCCGCGCACGCCCATCGCGGGGTCCACCTCGAAGCGCGTGATGACCGGGCCGGCCGAGGCGCCGACCACCGACACCGGCACCTTGAACTCGGCCAGGCGCTGCGCGATCAGGTTGCCGGTTTCCTGCAGGCGCTCTTCGCTGACCTGCTCGATATCGGCCGAGGCGGCCTCCAGCAGCGCCAGCGGCGGCAGCCGGTAGTCGGCGATGCGGGCGGGCGCCGGCGTGACGGCGATGGCCTGCAAGGGCGGCATCGCGGGCGCGGCAGGCGCGGCGGGCGCGAGGGCGCTGAGCGGCACCGTCTTGCCGACCACGGCGGGCAGCACGATGCGGGGCTTGGGCGCGGCAGGGGCGGGCGGGGTTTCCGGTTCGCCTTCGGCAGCGGGTTCCGGCTCGGCCACGGTTTCCGCCGCCGTTACCGCCGCCATTACCGCCGCGGTCTTCGCCACCGTTTCCGCTTCCGGTCCGGCATTTGCCGCCGGGTTATCTTCCGTTTCCGTTTCCGTTTCCGTTTCCGCTTCTGTTTCCGCTTCTGCCTCTGCTTCCGCCGGCGCCGCGGTTCCGGTTTCCACGCCAGCCGCCAGCGCGGCTTCCACGGTCTCGGCAACCGGAGAGTCGTCGGCGCCGGCTTCCGTGCCGGCGACGACAGCGTCGTCGCTCGGCTCGACCAGCAGGTTGGCGTCGAGCACGCTGTCGGCGCCCTCCTCCGTGCCTGCCTCGGGCTGGATTTCCGTTTCCGTTTCCGTTTCCGTCTCCGGCGCGGCGGCGTCGGGCGCTTCCTCATTGCCGGCGAACAGGCCGGCGTCGGGCGATGCGGATTCGGCGGGCACGGCTTCGCCGTCGGCGTCGACAGCCGGGCCGTCACTGCGCGCGCCGGCAACGTCCGCAATGGCCATATCCCGGACCGCGTCAGGCGGCGGGATTTCGGCAACCCCGGCGGCAACCCCGGCGGCTTCGCCGGCGCCATCTGCCGGCACGTCCGCGACGGCCGCTACCTCAGGCGCCCCGACAGTTTGCGGCGCCGCGGGACGGCCGGCGGCCAGCGCCTTCAGTTCGGCCATCAGCGTCTCGGCTTCCAGCCGGATCTGCGCCAGCGTGGCGCGCCGGGCTTCCTCGTCGGCGGCGCAGGCTGCGTCAGCGGCGGCGGCGGCCGCCGGCATGGCCACGTCGCTGGAGGACAGCACGGCCACGGCCTGCGGCGCTTCCGGCAATGTTTCCGGCAACGTGCCCGGCAGCGCGGCCGGAGTATCGGCCAGCGCCACCTCGCCTTCCGGCGCGGCGGCGGCTTCCGGAACGGAGGCCGCCTGGGGAACGTCCGGCGGCAGCGCGGCCGCCGGCTCGTGCGCGGCGACGGGCCGAACCGGCTCCTGCGCGGTGGCCGGCCGGACTTCCTGGCCGGCTGCGGGAGCCGCCGGCGGGGCCCGGCGCGCCGGCGCATCGGCTTCGGGCAGCGTGGTGATGGCCGAGCGCGGGGTCGGCGGGGTCAGGTCAGGCTGGCGAAACGGGCTGCTGACCACGGTCGCGCGCGGCGTGCCCGCCGCGGGCAGGCCTACGGCGGCGCGCGCCTGCGCTACCGCGGCCGCGCGGCCGGCGGCACGGGTGGCGTCCTGCGGCCGGACCGCCGGGCGTTCCTGCGCCGGCTGCGCGAGCGGCCGCGCTGCCGCCGGCGGCACCGTCACGGCCGGCGCCGCGGGTTCAGGCGTGACCGCGCCCGGCGGCGCGGCCTGCTGCAGCCAGATCTCGCCCGGCTGCGGCGGGGAGCTGCGGGTGCGCGCGGGCGGTTGCCAGACCGGCTGGCGCCGCGCCGACACGGCCTCGATGCCCTTGTGGCGCGGCACGTAGTCGATCGCGCCCGGGGTGGCGGCGGGCACGGCGCCCAGATGGGTGGTTTCCCAGCTGTCCGGCTCGCGCGCGGCGCGCGACGGCGCGCGCGGCGGCGCGAAATCTTCCTCGTCGGGCTCGGGAGCATGCGGCTTGCGCGAGAACAGGCTGCGCCAGGTCTCGCCGAATACCATCGGCGCGGCCAGCGCGAGCACGCCGAGCATGATCAGCAGGCTGGCGCTCCAGCCGAGCATGCCGGCCAGCAGCCCGCCGAGCACGCGCCCCGCGCTGCCGCCCGACGAACTGGCCGCCATGCCGCCCTCGCCCGCCGCGCCCGTGAGGGCTTCCAGCGATGCGCTCGCGCACAGCACGATCAGCGTGCCCATCCAGACGCGCAGCGTTCCGCGCCCGCCGAAGAACCGGCGCTCGCCGGCGAGCAGGCGCGCCACCGTGCGCCACAGCAGCGGCACCAGCCACAAGGTCGAAAAACCGAACCAGCCAAAACCCATTATCGAAACGCCATCGTCAAATACCTCGGGCAGCGATTGTAGCGGGTCTGGGCGCCGCGGCGCCGTGCAAGATGCGCCACCGTGGCGGAATCCCCGCAGTTCCCCGGCGCGCGGCGGCAGCGGCGGCGCGCATGCGGGCCTGCCCGCCGCGGGGCATGTGCGCTACTATGGGCGACGCCCGCCGCGGCTGGAACAGCCGCGGCCTGACCCACCCCCAGCCGAACCCGAGCGAGCGCCGCCGCCGAGCCAACCATGCAGACACGCTACGCCGGATTGTCGGCACTGGTGGTCGATGACCACCCCTTCCAGCTGCTGGCGGCAGAGCAGTTGCTGAGCCAGCTCGGCGTGGCCGACGTGCATTGCGCGGCCGACGGCCGCGTCGCGCTCGATCTGCTGGCCGCGCGCAAGTTCGACCTCGTGCTGTGCGATATCGAAATGCCGGGACTCAACGGCCCGGCCATGATGGACGAGCTGACCCGGCGCGCGGACCACGCCTTCGTCGGCGCGCAGCCGCTGTGGGTATGGGTGTCGGCGCTCGAGGACGACATCATCGATTCCCACGTGAGCCTGGCGGACTCGGTCGGGCTGGCCCACGTGCGCGCCGTGCACAAGCCGATCTCCGCCGTGGTGCTGGAGGAAATCCTGCAGGATGCGCTGGCGCGCGACCAGACCCTGTCGGCGCCGACGAGCGCGCAGGACCAGCCGGACGACGCCGAACTGCTGGCCGCGCTGCAGACGCCCGGCGCCATCTTCATCATGCTGCAGCCCCAGTTCCATATCGTGAGCGGCAAGCTGGCCGGCGCCGAGGCGCTCTGCCGCTGGCGCCATCCGGCGCTGGGCCTGGTCCGGCCCGACCAGTTCATCCCGCGGCTGGAGACGCTGGGCAAGGCCGACGCGATCTTCCAGCTGGCAGGCCAGCAATGCCTGGCGGTGCAGCGCCAGTTGCTGGCGCGCGGCGTGCGCATTGCGCTGAGCATCAATGCCTCGGCGCAGACGCTGTGCCGGCCCGGCGTGCTCGACGCCTTCGATGCCATGGTGGAGGCCAGCGGCATGCCGCGCCAGTTGCTCATCATCGAGCTGACCGAGGGTTATCCGGTGCCGGACGCGCGCGCCCTGTCGATCGCGCTGAACCGGCTGCGGCTGCTCGGCTACGGCGTGGCCATCGACGATTTCGGCGTGGGCATCGCCACCCTCAAGCTGCTGGCGGACCTGCCGTTCACGCAGGTCAAGCTGGACCGCTCCTTCGTGGTGGCGCTGCCGGGCAACAGCCAGCGCGCGGCGATCTGCCGCAACATCATCAACCTCGCGCGCGACCTCAAGCTGGAGTGCGTGGCCGAAGGCATCGAGACGCCCGCGCAGCGCGACGCGCTGCAGGCGCTGGGCTGCGACCTGGGCCAGGGCTACCTGTGGTCGCCGGCGCTGCCGCCCGACATGTTCGTGGCCGAGACCCTCGGCCTCTGGACCACCTGAACGGCGGCGCCGGTCCTAGTTCCAGCGCCCGGCGATGCCGCCCACGCTCAGGCGCCCCGCGCCCAGCAGCAGCACCGCCAGCGCGCTGGCCAGGAACAGCGCCTGCAGCTCCACCGCCCAGCCGCCGGTCTCGTTGAGCAGGCCGAGCTGCCCGGTGTGCACCAGCGCCACCGCCACGATCATGTTGACGGCCACCACCAGCGCCGCGAGGCGCGTCCACAGGCCCAGGATCAGCAGCACCGGGGCCACCACTTCGCCGATATAGACCAGGTACGCCACGGCGGGCGGCAGGCCGGCCTGCGTCACCACCTGCGTGACGAAACCGGGGCCGTTGATCAGCTTCGACACGCCGTGGAAGAGAATCAGCGCACCGAGCACGATGCGCAGCACCGCCTTGCCGAGGTCCTGGGATGCCTGGGTTCCGCTCATGGTCGTCGCTCCTTGTGCGGTCCTGCGCTGTATCGGGGACGCTGGCAGCGTCCGCAGGCCCGTGGTTGATGCGCCTTTCGCGCCACGCGGCGCGCGCTTATGTACCTTAGTGCGCGGCGCCGTGAAGGTAAAGCCACAAGTTGCGGGCGCGCCCGGCCCGCGCGGTCAGGCCACGCTGACCGGCCGCCGGTGCATGCCAGGCTGGTGCAGCTGCATGCCGGCCTTGCGCGCGGTCTCGGGCAGGATCTCGGCCAGGAAATCGAGGAAGCGCCGCAGCGCCGGCGGCATGCCCTTGCGCGAAGGAAACACGGCATGCAGGGTGCCGACCGGCGTGATCCACTGCGGCAGCAGCAATTCCAGCTCGCCGCTGTCGATGGCGTCGCGGCAGAACATGCGCGGCAGCATGGCCACGCCGACGCCGGCGATGGCCGCCTCGCGCAGCAGCGCGAACTCGTCGGTGATCAGGCGCGGATCGTAGGCGATATGCACGGCCTGGCCGCTGTCGCAGGTCAGCGTCCACACATGCTTGCCGTCGTGCGGCTTCTGGTTGACGCCCGGCATGCCGTCCAGCGCCTGCGGCGTGCGCGGCCGCCCGATGCTGTCGAGCAGCGCCGGGCTGGCCACCAGCATCAGCGGGCTTTCGCCGAAGTTGCGCACCACCAGCGAGGAATCGTCCATCACCTCGCGCACCCGCAACGCCAGGTCGAAACCCTCGCCGATCACGTCCACGCGGCGGTTGGTGGCTTCGATCTCCACCCGCACGCCGGGATTGGCCTGCATGAAGCGCCCGATTTCCGGCGCCAGCAGGCTTTGCGCGATCGCCACCGGGCAGCTCACGCGCAGCGTGCCGCCGGGCTGGTCGCGCGCCTGCTCGATGACCTCGCGCGCGCCTTCCGCCTCCGCCAGCATGGCGCGGCAGCGTTCGTAATAGGCCTCGCCGATGGGCGTCACGCGCACCTGGCGGGTGGTCCGGCGCAGCAACTGCACGCCCAGCTCGCGCTCGAGCTGGGCGATGCGCCGGCTCAGGCGCGATTTCGGCACGCCGCTGGCGCGGCTGGCGGCGGAAAAACTGCCGTACTGGACTACCTGGGCAAACAGGGAAAGATCGTTCAGGTCTTGCATCGTGACTGCCTCGAGCAATGGCTGGGAGCTGGAAACGGGGCGGGAAACGGGGCGGGAGCTGGAGAACGGCGCCTGCGTTGCACCCGGCACACCCGGCTGCATGTTCCGCCGCTGGAACAATAATTTCCATTTTGCACCACTACCGGCATCAATGGGGGACCGCTATCTTTCGCTTCACCTAACCCCGAAACATCGATCCACCTGTGGAGCTGAACATGAACATCCTGCAAATCGACTCGAGCGTACTGGGCGACCATTCCGCTTCCCGCAGCCTGACCGCGCAGGTCGTCGCCGACCTGGTCGCCAAGAACCCCACCGCAACCGTGACCGTGCGCGACCTGGACCAGGACGCGCCCGCCCACCTGTCCGGCGCGCTGCTGCCGGTGCTGGGCGGCCCGAAGGACGGCCTCAACGCCGTGCAGGAAGCCGAACTGCAACGCACCGAAGCCTTCCTCAAGGAATTCCTGGAAGCCGACGTGCTGGTGGTGGGCGTGCCGCAATACAACTTCGGCATCCCCAGCCAGCTCAAGTCGTGGATCGACCGCATCGCCCAGGCCGGCCGCACCTTCCGCTACACCGAGAAGGGCCCGGAAGGCCTGGCCGGCGGCAAGCGCGTGATCGTGGTGTCGTCGCGCGGCGGCGTGCGCGCGGATGCCTCCGCGCTGGACCTGCATGAGCAGACCGTCGACGTGGTGTTCCGCTTCCTCGGCATCACCGACATCACCTATGTGCGCGCCCACGGCCTGGCGTTCGGCCCGGACGCCCGCGAAGCCGCCCTGGCGGCGGCCCGCGGCGAAGTGGCGGCGCTCAACGACGGCGCCGCCCTGGCAGCCTGACCGCAGCCTGGGCATCACCCGCAGGACGCCCGCCCGCGACCCGCCGGCGGGCGTCTTGCGTGGCGGGACACCGCCGCCCCGCAGCCCCGGGGCTTCTGGCGGCGCGGCCCGCCGCGGGCACCCCGCCCCGCGCCTTTGTAGGAGCGCGCCGCCTATGCCTGCCGCGCGTTTCGGGTCTATGATGGTTCCGGACGCGCCCGCTTCGGGTGCGGATCCCCAGGGGCAAGCCCGCACAGCCAGGCAGCACGGGCCCGGGCAGCGGCCTGCCCGCCATCCGCCTGCCATGGCCGGCGCAACGTCCGATCCGGGAGCCCGCATGTCTTCTGCCCTGCTGCCTGCCAGCGCGCTGCACCCCCCGCACGAACCCGCCCTGCTCGCCCAGTACCGCCATGTGCGCGCGGCGACCGAGGCGATGGTGGCCGACCTCACCGATGCCGATGCCACCGTGCAGTCGATGGAAGACGCCAGCCCGGCCAAATGGCACCTGGCGCATACCACCTGGTTCTTCGAGGAATTCGTGCTGACGGCGCGCATGCCGGACTACGAGCCGGTCGACGAGCGCTACCGCTATCTCTTCAACTCCTATTACGAGTCGGTCGGCGCGCGCCACCCGCGCCCGCGCCGCGGCCTGCTCACGCGGCCTTCGCTGGACGAAGTGCTGGCCTACCGCGAGGTGGTCGACGAGGCCATGCTCGGCCTGCTGATGCATGCGCAGACCGACGCCGAGGCGGCCCTGATCGAGCTTGGCCTGAACCATGAACAGCAGCACCAGGAACTGCTGCTGACCGACATCCTGCACCTGTTCGCGCAGAACCCGCTCAAGCCCGCCTTCGCGCCCGAGCTGCTGGCGCCGGTGATCGCCGACCCGCGGCCGGCCGCGGAATGGCTGCGCTTTCCCGGCGGCGTGGTTGCCATCGGCCATGACGGCGAGGGCTTTGCCTTCGACTGCGAGGGGCCGCGCCACAACGTGCTGCTGCGCCCCTACCAGTTGGGCTCGCACCCGGTCAGCAACCGCCAGTGGTTCGAATTCATCGAGGACGGCGCCTACCGCACCGCCGGGCTGTGGCTGTCGGACGGCTGGCGCTGGGTCAACGAACAAGGCATCGAAGCGCCGCTGTACTGGGAAGAGCGCGAAGGCACGTGGTGGCAGATGAGCCTGCGCGGCATGCAGCCGGTGGACCCGGACAGCCCGGTCACGCACATCAGCTTCTACGAGGCCGACGCCTTCGCGCGCTGGGCCGAGCGCCGCCTGCCGACCGAGGCCGAATGGGAGCACGCCGCGCGCAACCTGCCGGCCACCGGCAACTTCGCCGAGGGCCGCGTGCTGCGGCCGCTGCCGGACCGCCAGAATACCGCCGGCGCGCTGCGCCAGATGTTCGGCGACGTGTGGGAATGGACCGCCAGCCCGTTCCAGCCCTATCCGGGCTTCCGCCCGGGCGCCGGCGCGGTGGGCGAATACAACGGCAAGTTCATGTGCAGCCAGATGGTGCTGCGCGGCGGCTCATGCGTGACGCCGGAATCGCATATCCGCGCGAGCTACCGCAACTTCTTCTATCCGCACCAGCGCTGGCAGTTCACGGGGGTCAGGCTGGCCGACGACGTGTAGGCGCTGACGGCGCCGGGATGGGTCGAAGCCACCACCTCTGCGCACTCGCCTGGATCGACCGCCGGACCGTGTCCAACGGCAAGACCAGCCGCCGCGGCCATCCGAACTCTCAATTTTCGCCTTCCAGATCTGCAGCGAGCTGCAGCTTGGATGGCTCACTGTCCGAGGCGGCGTCTTGCCCCAAAACGACAAGCGCCACGGCATATGCCGTGGCGCTTGTCGTTTTTTGCCGGCCCGGTTCGTCAGGATCGCGGCCTCACACGATCTCAGTTCGCGCCCTTCTGCGGCGCCGGCGCGCCCATCGGCGTCTGTGGATACAGCTTCTGCCAGCGCGCTTTCAGCCCGCTGGCGATCTCCGGCTGGTGGTAGCGCTCGGCGAAATCGATCACCGTCATGCCCTGCTGGTTGCGCAGCCGCATGTCCGCGCCCTCGTCCAGCAGCAGCTTGACCGTCTCGATATGGCCGCCGCGCGCGGCCATCATCAGCGGGGTGCTGCCGTTGGGGCTTTCGGCGTCGATGTAGGCGGCGTGGTCGATCAGGTATTTGACGATCTCGTTGTTGCCGTTGGTCGCCGCGTAGTGCAGCGGCGTCCAGCCGGTCTTGTTGATCTCGACTTCCATCTTGTCGACCATCAGCTTGACGAGGTCGACCTCGTTCTGCAGGCTGGCCATCATCAGCGGCGTCTCGCCGGCGGCGTTGGTCTTGTCGAAATCGATATTCTTGGCCCGGATCAGCACCGCCGCCACCTTCAGCGACTTTTCCCGCAGCGCCACCACCAGCATCGGGTTGCCCTTGGCGTCGAGCACATTGGGATCGACGCCGCGCGCGAGCAGCTTCTGCGCGGTGTTGGCGTCGTCGAACTCCACCGCCTTGCGCAGGTCGTCGGTGGGCGTGCCCCAGGCGGCGCAGCCCACCAGCAGGGCCGCGCCTGCGGCCAGACCTCTCAATGACTTCATGTTAAGCATGAGGTTTCCTGTTTATATGCTTGAAAAGGCGGAAGAAATTATCGGTGGTACGTTCCGCCAGCTCCTCCACGGGAATGCCGCGCAGGTTGGCGACGAACTCGCCGACATGGCGCACCCAGGCCGGCTGGTTGGTCTTGCCGCGGTACGGCACCGGCGCGAGGTAGGGCGAATCGGTCTCGATCAGCATGCGGTCCAGCGGCACCTTGCGCGCGGTTTCCTGCAGCTCCACGGCGTTCTTGAAGGTGACGATGCCGGAGAACGAGATATGGAAGCCCTGGTCGAGCGACTGGCGGGCGATCTCCCAGCTCTCGGTGAAGCAGTGCATCACGCCGCCCACGGCGCCGGCGTCCTCCTCGCGCATCAGGCGCAACGTGTCGTCGGCCGACGAGCGCGTGTGGATGACCAGCGGCTTGCCGGTCTGGCGCGCGGCGCGGATATGGGTGCGGAAACGCTCGCGCTGCCACTCCATGTCGGCAATGCTGCGGCCGTTGAGGCGGTAATAGTCGAGCCCGGTCTCGCCGGTGCCGACCACGCGCGGGTGCGCGGAGAGCGCGAGCAGGCGCTCCAGCGAAGGATCCTCGCCCTCCTCGTAGTCGGGATGCACGCCGACCGTGGCGTACAGGTGCGGGTGCTGCTCGGCCAGCGCCAGCACGCGCGGGAAGTCTTCCAGCGTGACCGAGATGCACAGCGCATGCGTGACCTGGTTGGCCCGCATATTGTCCAGCAGCTCGGGCAGGCGCGCGGCCAGGTCGGGGAAATCTAGATGGCAGTGGGAATCGACAAACATGAGGGCGGTGTCCGGATAACGGCGGCGCCATTCGGCCTGAGTTCGGCCTGCGGCGCCGCCACTAGCCATTGTATCCGGTCGCACCCGGCGGCCCGGTCTCGGCCGGCCACCGCGGCGGGCCGCCGAGCTAGCTTGCCGGCTTGGTCAGGTGGCGGCCAAGGATGACGAGGTCGCGCTCGACGCCGTCGAGCACGGCCACGCGCGGCAGGTTGCCCCAGCGCTCGAACCCCAGCGAGGCGAACAGGCCCAGGCTGGGCGCATTGTGGCCGAAGATGAAACCGAGCAAGGTATGCACGCCGATCTGCGGCGCATGGGCGATGGCCTTGTGCAGCAGGTGCCGGCCCAGGCCCTGGCCGCGGCTGGCGGCGTCCAGGTAGATCGAGACTTCGGCGGTGGCGCCGTAGGCCGGACGGCCATAGAAATCGGAAAAACTGAGCCAGCCGGCCATGCGGCCCGCGCTGTCTTCCGCCACCCACAGCGGACGGCGCCCGGGCGGATGGGCGTCGAACCAGGCCTGGCGCGATGCCACGCTGACCGGCTCGGTATCGGCCGTGACCATGCGCGAGGCGACCGTGCTGTTGTAGATGGCGACGATGCCGGCCAGGTCGCGCGGCTGCGCATCCCGGACGGTAAAAGCGGTATCACTCATATTGTCGATTCTTCTCTGACTTCTCGTAAATTCCTTGCAAATCAGCGGCCTGCAAGCGGAACCTGATGTTTCACCCGATATCGGTCGCGCCTACAGCGTCTGCGTGGGCCGGCCGGACTCGATGGCCTTGCCCAGGATCTCTTCCACCGCGCGGCGCAGGTTGCGGCCATTGTCGTCGTCGGGCAGGTGGATGCCGATGCCGGGCGTCTTGTTGGGCGTGCCGACCGGCGTGATCCAGGCCACCTGCCCCGCGATCTGGTATTTCTGCGGCCGGTCCAGCAGGGACAGGACGAGGAATACCTGCTCGCCAAGCCGGAACGGCCGGTTGCTGGGCACGAAGATGCCGCCGCGCTGCAGGAACGGCATGTAGGCGGCGTAGAGGCCCGCCTGGTCCTTGATCGAGAGCGAAAGCACGTTCGGGCGCGAAGCCGCGCCCGGCACCGTGGCCGCCCCGATGCCGCCCGCCGTCGGCGCGCCCACGCCTGCGGCGCCGGGAACGCCTGGGCTCCGGCCCCCTGTTGCTGCTGTACTCATGACTGACCCCTTGTTGCTGACCGTGGCCTTCAGGCCTTATCGGTATGACTGACAGACACCACCAGGCAAAAACACAACCACAACCACAAACGATTGCCAGGCAACGGCGGCCGGGCAACTGTGCGAACAACTACTGGAACAACTGCCGGTACTCGAGAAACACCGCCTCCATCACCAGGCGAGCCGCGAGCGGATGGTTCTCGCTGCGCCGGTGGTTCACCAGCCGCGCCAGGAAGGCCTGCAGCCGGTGCGCATCGGTAGCCTGCGCGCAGCGTGTGACGGCGGCCTGTTCGCGCGGGAAGTAGCGCGGCGGCTGGGCCGCGGCCAGGCATGCCGACAGCAAATCGTACGTCCAGCGCTGCAGGATGCCAAGCACCGCGGGCACCGGCATCTTCTGCAGGTGCTCGGCGGCGCCCAGCGCGTCGAAGCCGGCGCCCGCGGCAAGCTGGCTCACCAGCCAGCGCTGCAGCGGCTGCTCCTCGGCCTCGGTGGCATGCAGCGCGGTCAGCGGCGAGCCGCCGGCCAGCGCCAGCTGGGCCTCGGCGTCGCCCACGCCCTGCCCGCGCAGCCACGCCAGCGCGTCGGCCTGCGCCGGCCGCTGCACGGAAAACTGGCGGCAGCGCGAAAGGATGGTCGGCAGCACGCGGTCCAGCCGGTCGGTGACCAGCAGGAACACGGTCGAGGGCGGCGGCTCCTCCAGCGTCTTGAGCAGCGCGTTGGCGCCCTCGCTCTGCAGCGCGTCGAGCGGGTACACCACCACCAGCCGCAGGCCGGCGCGGTGGGTGCCGATGCCCACGGTGTCGATCAGCGCCCGCACCTGCTCCATGCGGATGACCTTGCTGGGCGCCTTCTTCTTGCCGCTGTCGTCGGTGTCCGCGTCGCCGGCGGCCTCCAAAGCCTCCGGGCGGACCACGGTGAAATCGGGATGGTTGCCCTGGCTGAACCAGTGGCAGGCCGCGCAGGTGCCGCACGGCTGGCCGTCGGCGCGCGGCGTGTCGCACAGCAGCCCCTGGGCGAAATGCAGCGCCAGGTCGCGCTTGCCGATGCCTTGCTGGCCATGGATGAGCAAGGCGTGCGGCAGCCGCCCGCGCAGTCCGGCCAGCCGTTGCCAGTCTTCTGTCTGCCAGGGATAAAGCATGCGAATCAAGGAGTTAGGAAGTGAACTTCATCTGCTGCATGGACTGTTGTCCGTGGTATCAGCCAGCCATGATAGTGCCGCCGAATCAAAGCGTTGCGAGAATTTTCTCAAGCTCGGACTGAATATCGGCGATGGTGCGCGTGGCGTCGATCACGCGGAAGCGCTGCGGCGCCTCCGCCGCGCGCCGCAGGTATTCCTGGCGCGTGCGCTCGAAGAAGGCGCGCGACTCGGCCTCGAACTTGTCGGGTTCGCGCGCGCCGGCCAGGCGCGCGCTGGCGGTTTCCAGCGGCACGTCGAACAGCAGCGTCAGATCGGGCTGCAGGCCGTCCTGCACCCAGCCCTCCAGCACCTCCAGCCGTGCGCGCGGCAGGCCCCTGCCCCCGCCCTGGTAGGCGAAGGTGGCATCGGTGAAGCGGTCGGACACGACCCAGTCGCCCCGCGCCAGCGCGGGTTCGATGATCTCGGCGATATGCTCGCGGCGCGCGGCGAACATCAGCAGCGCCTCGGTTTCCAGGTGCATCTTGCGATGCAGCAGGATCTGCCGCAGGTCCTCGCCCAGCGGCGTGCCGCCGGGCTCGCGGGTAGTGACCACCGCAGCGCCGCCGGCCAGCCTGGCGCGCAGGCGCTCGGCCACCCACTCCACGTGGGTGCTTTTGCCGGCACCGTCGATGCCTTCGAATGTGATGAATTTTCCGCGCATGGGAGAGACTTATTTGCCGCGCTGGTACTTGTCGACCGCGCGGTTGTGTTCGGGAAGCGAGTTGGAGAAATAGCTGCTGCCGTCGCCGCGCGCCACGAAGTACAGCGCGTCCGACGGGGCCGGCGTGGTGGCCGCGGCCAGCGAGGCCAGCCCGGGCAGCGAGATCGGCGTGGGCGGCAGGCCCGCGCGGGTGTAGGTATTGTACGGGGTGTCGGCCAGCAGATCGCGCTTGCGGATATTGCCGTCGAAAGCCTCGCCGATGCCGTAGATCACGGTGGGATCGGTCTGCAGCATCATGCCCTTCTTGAGCCGGTTGACGAATACCGCGGCGATCATGGCGCGCTCGCCCGGCTGGCCGGTTTCCTTCTCGACGATGGAGGCCATGACCAGCGCCTCGTAGGGCGTCTTGTAAGGCAGGCCGGGCGCGCGCGCGTTCCAGGCGTCGGTCAGGCGGCGCTGCATGGCGCGGTAGGCGTGGCGGTACAGTTCCAGGTCGCTGCTGCCGCGCGCGAACAGGTAGGTGTCGGGGAAGAACATGCCTTCGGGTGCCGCCTCCGGCGCGCCGATGGCCTTCATCAGTTCGGTGTCCGACAGGCCGCGGCTGTCGTGCTTGAGCGCCGGGTGGGCGTCGACGGCGGCGCGCATCTTGCGGAATTCCCAGCCCTCGATCACGGTCAGGACGTAGTGGGTGACCTCGCCGCGGGCGACCTTGCCGATCACCGTCAGCGGCGTGGCACCGCGCTCGAACTCGTAGCCGCCGGCCTTGAGATCGGCGCCGTGGCCGGTCAGGCGCGCCAGCAGGGCGAACAGGCGCGCGTCCATCGGCACGCCGCCGCGCTGGATCTGGCGGCCGACGCTGGCTACGCTGGAATTGGGCTTGATCACCACTTCGACCGGCGCGGCCGGCAGCTCGAGCGGGCGGTTGGCCCACCAGGCGAAAGCGCCGGCGGCGGCGATCGCGAACACCAGCGCGACCAGCAGCAGCCGCAGGAAAATACGTTTCATGTAGGGCAAAAGGTAGCGGCGCCGCGTGCGCCCGGGCGCGCCGCGGCGAAGACGGCGGCGCGCGGCAACGGTTGCGCACGCGCCGGCTGAAATGGCGACAGCCCCATATAATACCGGGAGCCTTGCGCCGCCACGAGCACGCGCAGCAGTCGCACTCGCCATCCGGCGCGCCCGCGCGCGCGTTGGCGGTCCCGATACGAGCAATCACGAGCCCTGTTCCCGCCATGAATTCCCCTGTCCCAGACCTTGCCACCCAGTTCGAAGCCGTGCGCCGCAGCGGTATCGTCTGCCGCCCCGCGCACCTGGGCCTGATCCGGGTCGCCGGCGAAGACGCCGGCAGCTTCCTGCACACGCAGCTGACCAACGCCATCGACGACCTCGCCGCCGGCACCGCCCGCCTGGCGGGCTACTGCTCTCCCAAGGGCCGCCTGCTCGCCAGCTTCCTGGTCTGGCGCGACGAGGAAGGCATCGTCCTGCAGTTGTCGGCGGACCTCCAGGCCGCCATCCAGAAGCGCCTGAGCATGTTCGTGCTGCGCGCCAAGGCGCGCCTGTCCGACCTGACGCCGGCGCTGGCATTGCTCGGCGTGGCCGGCCCGGCCGCTGCCGCCGCGCTGCAGGCCGCCGGCCTGCCGGCCCCGGACGCCCCGTGGCAGACCGCCGCCGCGGCCGGCGCCACGGTGATCCGCCTGCCCGACGGCGCCGGCCTGCCGCGCTGGCAGGTTGCGCTGCCCGCCGGCCAGGCGGCGGACATGCAGGCCGCGCTGGCGGCGGCGCTGCTGCCGGCCGACGGCGCCGTGTGGGACTGGCTGGAAGTGCAGTCCGGCGTGCCGCGCATCGCCGCGGCCACGCAGGAACAGTTCGTGCCGCAGATGATCAACCTGGAACTGGTCGGCGGCGTGAGCTTCCGCAAAGGCTGCTATCCGGGCCAGGAGATCGTCGCGCGCAGCCAGTACCGCGGCACCCTCAAGCGCCGCATGTGGCTGATCCACGGCGAAGGCGAGGTGCCGGCCGCCGCCACCGAGATCTTCCGTCCGGACGATCCGCAGCAGCCGTGCGGCATGGTCGTCAACGCGGCCGCCGCGCCGCAGGGCGGCTGGGACGGCCTGGCCGAACTGAAGATCGATGCCGCCGGCGGCGCGCTGCATCTTGGCAGCGCCACGGGCAGCCCGGTGCGCCCGGGCGAGCTGCCCTACGCGGTGCCCGTCGGCGAGGCCGCCTGAGCGCCGGCGCGCCGCAGGACACGGGCAGGACCGTCATGAGCGATCACCTCTACGTCTATTTCCGGGTGCCTGAAACCCTGGCCGAAGAGGCGCTGCCGCACTGGCACCGCTGGATGGAGACCGTTGCCGAAGCGGGCGGAATTGGTGGTACGCTCTTACGCAGGCCCGAGACGCGCAACGGCATGCAGACCTGGATGGAAGCCTATGCCGACGTGCCTCCCGCCTTCGACATCCTGCTCGACGGGCTGTGGCGGCAGAGCAGCCTGCAGCGGTTCATCAGCGGCGAGCGCCAGACCGAGCGCTTTGTCGACCTGGACCAGCTCTGAACCGCTGCGCGGCTCTCCGCCCGGGACGGACAGGCAGTGAGTGAAGTGAATGCAGCAAATGCAGTAAAGGAAGCGCTATGTGCCTGATTCTGGTGGCCTGGCAGTCCCACCCTGACTATGCCCTGGTGGTGGCCGGCAACCGCGACGAGTTCTACGCCCGCCCGGCGGCGCCGGTGCACTGGTGGGAAGACGCCCCGCAAGTGCTGGCCGGCCGCGACATGGCGGAAGTGATCGGCGAGCCGGGCACCTGGATGGGCCTGGCCGGCGATGGCCGTTTCGCGGCCCTGACCAACTACCGCGCCCCCTCCGAGAAGCGCACCGACGCCCGCTCGCGCGGCGAACTGGTGGCCGGCTTCCTGCGCGGCGACAGCGATCCGCGCGGCTACCTGGCCGGGCTGGCGCCGCGCGCCGGCGTCTACAACGGCTTCAACCTGCTGACGTGCGACCTGCACGAGCTCTGGTGGTACAGCAACCGCGGCGCGTCGCCCCACCCGCAGCGGCTCAAGGCCGGCCTGTACGGCTTGTCCAACGCCCTGCTCGACACGCCCTGGCCCAAGGTGGTCAGCCGCGTCGGCGCGCTGGCCGAGACGCTGGCGGCCGATAGCGGCCAGGCCGGCGCCAGCGCCGATCCCTACTTCGACCTGCTGGCCGACACGCGCCAGGCGCTCGACTTCGAACTGCCCCGCACGGGCGTCACACCGGAATGGGAGCGGCTGCTCTCGTCCGCCTTCATCCGCTCGCCCAACTACGGCACGCGCGCCAGCACCGTGCTGCGGGTGCGCCACGACGGCCGCTTCGAGCTGAGCGAGCGCAGTTTCGACGCCAGCGGCCGCACCGGCGAAGTCTCCTACCGCGGCCGCCTGCGCGTGTCGCGCGACGCCGGACAGGTGCCCGCGCCCTGAGGCTGCCGAGGGCGCGGCTTCCTGCTTCCTTCTTCTGCTCAATATTGCCGCGCTTGCAGCCCCCAGGGCCGCAGCGCCGCGCCCAGCGCGCGGATCGCGGCGGGATCGTTGCGCACGGCCAGCAGCCAGGCGGGATCGCCGCGCCCGAGCTCCAGCAACTGCATGCCGTGCGGCGCCAGTTCGCGGTTGGCGTGCGCCAGGTAGAGCGCCGCGGGCTCCATGTCGAAATCGTTGTCGTCGCCGCCGAGCGGAATGCCGTCCTCGTCGTAGAGATCCTCCACGTCGAGGGAGGACACGCCCGCCGCGCGCAGCACGGCAAGCCCGGCCACGGCCGCGGCACCATGCGTGCTGAATTCGCGCCAGTCCACCTGCGCCAGGCAGTGCCCTGCCAGCCAGGGACCGAGCCATGCCGGCAGCAGTGCGTCGGCGGCTGGCGGATCGCCGGCCGGTGCGGTGGCGGGATCGACGGCGGGAATGGCATCGGCAAGCGCCTGGAGCAGGCGGGAGCGGTTCTCTGGCATGGTATGAAACGCGGGCAACGGCCGCCGCAAGGCTGGCGACGGCGCGGCGGCAAAAAAACAAAGACCGCGATGATACCGCTTCCTCGGGCCGTCTTCAGGCCGCTTCGGCCAGCCTGAGCGGCAGTGCCGCGCGCACCGCCTCGGCCACGATGCCGGCCAGCCGCGCCGCGGGCGCATCGAGCTCGTCGTCCTTGCGGTACAGCGCCAGCGCCAGCGACGGCAGCCGGGGCAGCCCGCCTTCGCCCGGCTCCCAGGTCCGCACCGACGGCGGCAGGCCCATCGCCGTGCGGATGGTCAGGCCCAGCCCCGCCGCCGCGCCCGCCCACAAGCCGCCCAGGCCCGGGCTGGTGAAGGCCACGCGCCAGGCGATGCCGGCCCGGTCCAGCGCCGCGGTGCCGGCCGAGCGAAAACGGCACGGCGGCTCGAACGCGACCAGCGGCAGCGGCTCGCCGTCCTGCCACTGGACACGCGCCGCGGACGGCCCGATCCAGCGCATCGGCAGCTCCGCCACGCGCTCGGCATGCGGCATGCGCACGCCGTCGTCCCAGGCCAGCGCCAGGTCCAGCCGGCCCGCGGCCACGCCCTCCAGCAATTCGGCGTTGCGCGCCACGCGCGCCTCGATGCGCACCTTGGGATGCGCGCGCGCGAAGCGGCCCAGCACCTCCGGCAGCAAGGCCTCACCGAAATCCTGCTGCAGCCCGAAGCGCACCCAGCCCTCCAGCGCCACGCCGTTTACCGCCGCGGCCGCCTCGTCGTTGAGTTCCAGCAGCCGGCGCGCGTAGGCCAGCATGGTCTCGCCGGCCTCGGTCAGCGCCAGGCCGCGTCCGGCCTTGCGGAACACCGCCGTGCCCGCCTGCTCTTCCAGCTTCTTGAGCTGCGCGCTGACCGCCGAGGTCGAGCGGCCAAGCCGGTCGGCGGCCCGCGCGAAACTGCCCAGTTCCATGCCGACGACAAAGCTGCGCAGCACGTCGAGATCGAAGTTGACGGAAGCCATGGCCAATCATCCTGATTTTTAGAACATTAAATCAAAAACTATCTGATATTCAGGATCATTCTCGGCTGACAAAATCGAGTCGTCAAGGCCATCCGCGCCGCTTTTCCAGGTTCGATTCCATGTCACGTATGTCCGCCCCTGCTTCTCCCGCCCCGCTTTGCGCGGCCCCCGCCAGCGCACCCCGCCACGGCCCCGGCCACCGATGGAAGGTGCTGGCCACCGGCGTGGCGGCCAACGTCAGCTTCGCCGCGGCGATCGGCGGCATCCCGACCACGGCGGTGCTGATGCGCGGCAGCTACCGGCTCGGCGACGGCGAGTTGGGTTTCTGCCTCGGCATGATGGGGCTGGGCATCGCCTTGAGCGAAGTGCCGTGGGGCCTGCTGACGGACCGGCTGGGCGACCGCCGGGTGCTGATGGGAGGACTGGCCGCCACCGCGTTGTGGCTGCTGCTGATGGCGGTCTCGGTGGTGCCGGCGGCGGGCCACGTGCCCACGCACGCGCTGCTGGCAGCCGGCCTGCTGGTGCTGGGCCTGCTCGGCGGCAGCGTCAACGGCTCGAGCGGCCGTGCCGTGATGGCGTGGTTCCGCGAAGGCGAGCGCGGCCTCGCCATGAGCATCCGCCAGACCGCGGTGCCGGCCGGCGGCGGCCTGGGCGCGCTCGCGCTGCCGCCGCTGGCGCAGGCCTGGGGCTTTGCCGCGGTCTATGGCGCGCTCGCCCTGCTGTGCGCGGTCACCGCGGCGTTTGCCTGGCGCTGGGTCCACGAGCCGCCCGCCGCGCAGCCGGCCAGCCGCCCGGTCCACGCCGCCGCGCCGGCGCGCGGCCCGCTGCGCGATGCCCTGGTCTGGCGGCTGGTGGGCGGCATGGGGCTGATGTGCGCGCCGCAGGTGGCCGTGCTGACCTTCGCCACGGTGTTCCTGCACGACTTCGGCCACATCGGCGTGGCCGCGGCCGGCATGACGGTGGCCGCCGTGCAGGCCGGCGCCGCCGTGACCCGCGTATGGAGCGGCCGCTGGACCGACCGGCACGGCAACCGGCGCGCCTATATGCGCGGCTGCAGCCTGCTCACCCTGTTCGTGTTCGCCGCCATGGCCGCCCTGACCTGGCTCAGCGCGGCCGCGCCGGGCTGGCGCGCCCTGGTGATGCCCGCGCTGATGGCCTGCCTGGTGCTCGGCGGCATCTGCGCCTCGGCCTGGCACGGCGTGGCCTTCACGGAACTGGCCACCATCGCCGGCGCGGCGCGCGCCGGCACCGCGCTGGGGCTCGGCAACACCTTCGCCTTTACCGCGTTCTTCGTCGTGCCGCTGGCGATTCCCGGCACCGCGGCGGGGTTTGGCTGGGCCAGCGTGTGGCTGGCGGCAAGCGCCTGCGCGCTGCTGGCCAGGCCGCTGTTCCCGCGCGCGTAGCGTGCGGCCCGGTGCCGCTCAGTGCCGCTCAGCGCAGCGACTTGCGCATCTCCACGTGCGGGATGCCAACCTCCTCGAACGGCTCGCCGACCTGCTCGAAGCCCACGCGCGCATAGAACGGCGCCGCGTGGCTCTGCGCGCTCAGCACCAGTTCGGGATAGCCGAGCTCGGCCGCCTTGGCCATCAGCGCCTCCAGCACCCTGGCGCCCACGCCCGTGCCGCGCGCCGGCTTGAGCACCGCCATGCGCCCGATATGCCCGTCGGGCAGCAGGCGGCCGGTGGCCAGCGCGCTGCCGTCCTCGGCCAGCGCCAGCGCATGCCAGCTCGGCTCGTCCCATTCGTCCCATTCCATCTCCACCGGCACGCCCTGCTCCTCGACGAAGACGGCGTAACGGATGGCGCGCGCGGTTTCGCGCGCTTCGGACCAGGGAGCGATGCGGATGGAAATCGTCATGATGTGTGGTGGACAGTGCAGGGGAAAGGCGCCCCGGACCAACCTGGGGCGGCCGTCATGATACTCCGCGAGCGGGGCGGCCGGGATGTCGGCAGGAGGGCATGGGAAGGCAGAACCCCGTCCGCTCCCCAAGAAATTTCCGCACCTCCTTTGCACCCTCTCCGACACCCTCCGGAGAACTCCCTGACACAAAATAGGCCGCACTTTAAGGATCATTGACGGCATTGCCTTCAGGCTTTCCCGGAAGTCCGCCGTGCCCCGCCAGAGTGACCTGCGTTTTACCTTCGCGCCCGCCGCGGGCGACTTCGAGGTGATCGAATTCACCCTCGACGAAGCGATTTCCGAACCCTTCGTGCTGCGGCTGGAGCTGGCCAGCTTCGATCCCGCCGTCGACTTCGGCAAGTTGCTCGACCGGCCCGCGCTGTTCACCCTCTGGCGCGGCGAAACCCCGGTGCGATACGTCCACGGCATCGTCAGCGCCTTTACCCAGCGCGCCACCGGCTTTCGCCGCACCCGCTACAGCGCGGTGGTTGAGCCGGCCCTCGCCCGCGCGGCGCTGTGCTCGGACTGGCGCATCTTCCAGCAGCAGTCGGTGCCGCAGATCCTGCAGGCCATTGTCAGGAAACACCATATCGCACACTACGAGCAGGTCATCACGGCCACGCACCTGCCCCGCGAGTATTGCGTGCAGGCCGGCGACACGGACCTGCATTTCCTGCACCGGCTGGGAACCGAGGAAGGCCTGTTCTTCCGCTTCGCGCATACGGCCGAAACACATCGCCTGATTCATGGCGACATGCTCTACATCCAGGGCGCCGTCGCCGGCGGCCCGGTGCTCTACAACCCCGCCCCGGGCGGCGACCAGCCCGAACCCGCCCTGCGCCGCTTCGACTACACCGAGCGCGTGCGCACCGCGCGCCAGACCCAGCGCGACTACACCTTTAAGCACTCGCGCTACAACCAGGAGCACAGCTTCGCCGGCCCCGGCCTGGAGCGGCAGGGCAGCGCCTACGAACGCTACGATTTCCCGGGCCGCTACAAGCTGGACGAGGCGGGCAAGCCCTTCACCCGCGCCCGCCTGCTCGGGCTGCGCCGCGACGCGCGCATGGCGTATGTCGAAGGCGACGACGCGCGCCTCGTGCCCGGCGTGGCCTTCGACCTCGCCGGCCATCCGCGCGAGGACTGGAACCACGGCTGGCGCCCGGTGCGCATGCGCCACGCGGGCGTGCAGCACGCCAGCCAGGCCGAGGAGAGCGCCGGCGGCGAGCAGGGCACGCGCTACGGCTACACCGCCGAGATCGTGCCCGACCGGCTGGAGTGGCGCCCCGAGCCCTGCGCCAAGCCGCGCATCGACGGCCCGCACGTGGCCACCGTGGTCGGCCCGCCCGACGAGGAGGTCTACACCGACGCATACGGCCGGGTGAAGGTCCAGTTCCCGTGGGACCGCGAGGGCAAGGAAGACGAGCGCAGCTCGTGCTGGATCCGCGTGGCGCAGAACTGGGCCGGGCGCAGATGGGGCCATATGGCCATCCCGCGCATCGGCCACGAGGTGATCGTGGACTTCCTGGACGGCGATTGCGACCAGCCCGTCATTACCGCAAGGGCATACCCGGCCATCAATCCGCCGCCCTATGAACTGCCGAAGTTCCACGCGCTGACCACCATCAAGAGCAAGGAGCACAAGACCTGGCGCGCCAACGAACTGCGCCTGGACGACACCCATGGCCAGATCAGCGCCGCGCTGATGAGCGACCACGGCGAGAGCGCGCTGCACCTGGGCTACCTGACCCATCCGCGGCCCGACGGCGGCAAGCCGCGCGGCGAAGGCTTCGAGCTGCGCACGGACGAACACGGCGCGCTGCGCGCGGCCAGGGGGCTGCTGCTCTCCACCGATGGCCGCGCGCAGGCGCAGGGCGGGCAACTCTCGCGCGGCGAGCTGGTGGCGTGCCTGGAAAGCGCGCTGGCGCTGGCCAGGCAGCTTGGCGACTACGCCGCGCGGCACGAGACCCTGCCCCACGACGCCGGCCCGCAGCGGCACCTGAGCGAAGCGGTGCGGGACCTGGGCCACGGCGCCAACGACGAGCAGGCGGGCGGGACGGCAGGCGAGAACGCGGGCGGTAACGGCGGCCAGCCGCTGATCGCGCTGAGCAGCCCCGCAGGGATCGCCGCCGGCACGCCGCAGTCGATCACGCTGGCCGCGGGCCAGCACATCGACAGCGTGGCGGCACAGAACCAGCAGATCACCGCAGGGCAGGCGCTGGTGATGAACGCGGGCCAGGGCATCAGCCAGTTCGCGCAGGGTGGCGACATGCGCCACATCGCCCACCGGGGCCAGTTGCTGCTGCAGGCCCAGCACAACGCTATCCGCGTGCAGGCGGACCGCAGCGTGGAGATCAGCGCCAGCCGCGAACACGTGCTGGTCGCGGCCGAGCAGCACATCACGCTGCTGTGTGGCGGCGCTTATATCAAGATCGCCGGCGGCAATATCGAGATGGGCATGCCGGGGACGTTCACGGTCAAGGCCGCCCGCTTCATGACGGTCGGCCCTGACAGTACCCGCGCCATGCTGCCGGCATTCAAGTCGCCCGAAGCCACCGGCGGGGACCATGACGCGCGCTACCGCCTGTGCAAGACGGACGAGCGCGCCTTCCAGGGCTATCGCTACCGCCTGATGAGCGGCAGCCAGTTGCTAGTGGAGGGCGTGACCGGCCAGGACGGCGAGACCGATACCGTGGAAACCGAGCGCAAGCGCCCCATCCGCGCCTACAAAAGCGTCATGCGAGAAGACCAGCGCATCACCGAAGACTGGAAAGCCCTGATCAGCGCCATCGACGACGGCAGGCCTCACAAAGATAAGACGGCGCCGTTCGACGACGACGCCTTCCTGGATCAATTTCATTCGGAGGAAGACTGATGGCCCTGCCCGCCGCCGCGGCTGCCGTTGTCATCTGGGGCTACCGTGCCTATCGCGCCTACGCCGCGTACGAAACCGCGCAGACCGCCAAGGAAGCCGCCGAAATGGCGCTGGAGATCGCCAGGCGCAAGGACGAGGTAAAGAAGCTGCTCGACAGCACGCTTTCCAGCCTCAAGAAAGAAATCGACTTGAATATCGCCACGCTGGCGGCCGTCGACCACGGCGGCCGCAGCACCGTCTCGCGGCGCGGCACGGAAGCGACGACCTACCGGCAATACATCGAGCGCAGGGTGCCGTTCCGCCCCGCCATCAGCGTGGTGTGCAACTGGGCGCTCGCCGCGCCGATCAAGGTGCCCCGGCGCATACGCAGGAAGATCCCCGGCGAGGCCGTCGAATCGACCATCGAGATCGCGCTCAAGCAAACCACAGCCTCGCTGGTGTTCGAAGCCATCGACGACATCCTGGACTGGAAAAGCCCGCTCAAGGCCGAGCCCAACTACAACGGCAACTCCGGCAAGGCGATGCTTGGCGAGCCGCCGACCCGCCCCATGCGGGTCAGCGAGGTCTTTCCGTTCTGGCCGCGCCCGCGCGGCAGCCTCGCGCCGGACCTGGTGATCGTGGAATACCGGCAGCAGCCGTTCGAGGTGGACAACGTCTTTGTCGCGGTGGAGATCAAGTTTCCGGGAGACTGGGTGAAACAGGAGCAGATGGATAACTATGTTGATCTGATGGGGAATAACACAAGAAAGGTTGCATTGCTAAGAGTGCCGGAGGATTGCAGCGGATTCAATCGAGATGCCAATAGCAGAAAAAGAAACCGGTTACCCCGGTGAAAGGAGAAGTCGATGAGTACAACAGAGACACTGACAAGCGACGACGATGTCGCCGGCATGGTGGAAGACCTGAAAAAGTGGCCCAGTACTGCTGTCGACAATGGAGAGTATGAGCTTGCCGTCATGCCCTTCATCACCTTCTACTTTACCTACGCCCCAGCCCATTACCTGGCGACCTCGCTGGCGATGATCGAGGTTCACGAGGCATTCGAACGACTGGCCGGAAAGCCATACAAGATCGCAACCCATCCCGATTCCGAGCGGCCGCATCCCTATGGCTCCAAGCGGCTTGGCGACCTGCGCGAATGGGCGCGCAAGACCAGGATCGACAAGTCTTTTCTTTTCAATTTCACCGACCAAGAAAACCATTGTAGCTCCCCAAGCACGTCAGGATATTTCTGGCGTAATGCGGACCGGGAAAATGGCTCGACCGATTACTCCTCCATTCAGCTCTATTACCGTTGGCAGTGGTGGCTGGACAACAAGGATGCCTGGCGACGCTTCGTACACGAGACCATCGAACGCCTGCGACCTGAGCAAGTCTATAGCGGCTTCTCCGTGGCCAACCCGCTGGCGTTCGGCTGCCGCGCCGAAGTCACGGTATGGGATCGGGCGCTGGCGCCGCACTTCTACGGCCTCGACACTGACTATCCGTTCGGCATGAAGAGAACGCCTCAACTGCCCAGCGGCCTGCGCCCGCCCACATGGGGTTTCTTCCTCTCCGACACGTGGCGCGAGCGGCTGTCTATCGAGCGCGAGGCCGTGCGCACCTTCCTGAACGACCCGCGCATCCGCATCGATGGGCTGGGCTGCGGCCAGTGGATCGAACTGGGACCACAGCCCGAGTTGTATCCGGTCGAACAAGGCGTGCCGGTAATGCCGGCGCGACTGAACCGAATGCTGCGGCCCCTGCGTCATCCGAACCTCGACCTGGGGGGCTTCGGCGAATGGGATGGCGACCCCAACGAGCGCTTCAACCTTGCCGACACCCGGCGCTGGCTCGCCCGCTTCGACGACGACGGCGACTGGCCCACGCCGCAGGCGCGCGGCAGAACGCCCGGCGCGCCGCCGAACGAGCCGGCACCATCGCATATCGCCGCGGGAGAGACCGTTCCGCGGGCCGGATGGTGGTTCACTCCGGCCAAGCGCGGCTCCCGCCGGTACTTCGAGGCAGGAGAAATCGCACCTAAGATGCCCACGGAGCCCGCGCGCGGCATCGTGGTCTGGCAATGGGACACGGATCAGCGCATGCCCCTGCCCGAGCCGGCACGGATGGCCGATACCGGACAGCCCGCTCCCCGCGCAGGTCACTGGCAACGCGCCGGCGACAGTGCCGTGCGGTGCGTGGCTGCCCTGTCCGAGCCCCTGCCGGCCTATCGAGGCAACCCGGTGCGCTGGGTGTGGCAAGGCGAAACCACCCAGGGAGCGCGCGTGCGCTCGGGCCAGCCCTGCCCTTATCCCGGAGTCTGGGCCTGCGAGCAGATTCCGACCGGGCCGGAGGTCTTCAAATATCAGGCGCCCATGCCGCAGGTGGCGGGACGCGACGTGACCTGGACGATGGTCAGGTTCCTGCGCTGAGGATTGCTCGCGCAACTGACAGGCATACGAGACACGAGAAAAGTCACCCTGCTGAGCGGGCCAGAGGATTGCACGAGGTTCAAACCAGACGCCGGTAAGGGGAAGCGCCAAAATGACAGGAAGAGCCGATGAGTACGACCGATAGCCTGATGAGCGACGACGATGTCGCCGGCATGGTGGAAGACCTGAAAAAGTGGCCCAGTACTGCTGTCGACAATGGAGAGTATGAGCTTGCCGTCATGCCCTTCATCACCTTCTACTTTACCTACGCCCCAGCCCATTACCTGGCGACCTCGCTGGCGATGATCGAGGTTCACGAGGCATTCGAACGGCTGGCCGGAAAGCCATACAAGATCGCAACCCATCCCGATTCCGAGCGGCCGCATCCCTATGGCTCCAAGCGGCTTGGCGACCTGCGCGAATGGGCGCGCAAGACCAGGATCGACAAGTCTTTTCTTTTCAATTTCACCGATGAAAAGAACCATCGCAGTTCGCCAACCATGGCGGGATATTTCTGGCGTAGTCCGGATTGGGATGACGGGTCATCCGACTACTCCTCCATCCAGTTCTATTACCGTTGGCAGTGGTGGCTGGACAATAAGGATGCCTGGCGGCGCTGCGTACACGAAACCATCGAACGCCTGCGACCTGAGCAAGTCTATAGCGGCTTCTCCGTGGCCAACCCGCTGGCGTTCGGCTGCCGCGCCGAAGTCACGGTATGGGATCGGGCGCTGGCGCCGCACTTCTACGGCCTCGACACCGACTATCCGTTCAGCATGGCGCTGACCCCTCAACTGCCCGGCGGCCTGCGCCCGCCCACATGGGGTTTCTTCCTCTCCGACACGTGGCGCGAGCGGCTGTCTATCGAACGCGAGGCCGTGCGCACCTTCCTGAACGACCCGCGCATCCGCATCGATGAGCTGGGCTGCGGCCAGTGGATCGAACTGGGACCACAGCCCGAGTTGTATCCGGTCGAACAAGGCGTGCCGGTAATGCCGGCGCGACTGAATCGAATGCTGCGGCCCCTGCGTCATCCGAACCTCGACCTGGGGGGCTTCGGCGAATGGGATGGCGACCCCAACGAGCGCTTCAACCTTGCCGACACCCGGCGCTGGCTCGCCCGCTTCGACGACGACGGCGACTGGCCCACGCCGCAGGCGCGCGGCAGAACGCCCGGCGCGCCGCCGAACGAGCCGGCACCATCGCATATCGCCGCGGGAGAGACCGTTCCGCGGGCCGGATGGTGGTTCACTCCGGCCAAGCGCGGCTCCCGCCGGTACTTCGAGGCAGGAGAAATCGCACCTAAGATGCCCACGGAGCCCGCGCGCGGCATCGTGGTCTGGCAATGGGACACGGATCAGCGCATGCCCCTGCCCGAGCCGGCACGGATGGCCGATACCGGACAGCCCGCTCCCCGCGCAGGTCACTGGCAACGCGCCGGCGACAGTGCCGTGCGGTGCGTGGCTGCCCTGTCCGAGCCCCTGCCGGCCTATCGCGGCAACCCGGTGCGCTGGGTGTGGCAAGGCGAAACCACCCAGGGAGCGCGCGTGCGCTCGGGCCAGCCCTGCCCTTATCCCGGAGTCTGGGCCTGCGAGCAGATTCCGACCGGGCCGGAGGTCTTCAAATATCAGGCGCCCATGCCGCAGGTGGCGGGACGCGACGTGACCTGGACGATGGTCAGGTTCCTGCGCTGAGGATTGCTCGCGCAACTGACAGGCATACGAGACACGAGAAAAGTCACCCTGCTGAGAGGGCCAGAGGATTGCACGAGGTTCAAACCAGACGCCGGTAAGGGGAAATGCCAAAATGACAGGAAGAGCCGATGAGTACGACCGATAGCCTGATGAGCGACAACGATGTCGCCGGCATGGTGGAAGACCTGAAAAAGTGGCCCAGTACTGCTGTCGACAATGGAGAGTATGAGCTTGCCGTCATGCCCTTCATCACCTTCTACTTTACCTACGCCCCAGCCCATTACCTGGCGACCTCGCTGGCGATGATCGAGGTTCACGAGGCATTCGAACGGCTGGCCGGAAAGCCATACAAGATCGCAACCCATCCCGATTCCGAGCGGCCGCATCCCTATGGCTCCAAGCGGCTTGGCGACCTGCGCGAATGGGCGCGCAAGACCAGGATCGACAAGTCTTTTCTTTTCAATTTCACCGATGAAAAGAACCATCGCAGTTCGCCAACCACGGCGGGATATTCTGGCGTAGTCCGGATTGGGATGACGGGTCATCCCGCCGCAGGCGCGCGGCAGAGTGCCTGGCGCGTCGCCGGCTGGCGAACCACCGGCGTGACTACCGCCCCCGGGTAATCCCCAATCGGCACCCCCACCCCAAATTTGTATGATGACCATATCACCCAATCACCTGAGACCTCCGTGTTCCAGAAAGTCCCGGCCCGCGCGCTGACCGATACCGTCGCCGAGCAGTTGCTAGAGAAGATCAACGGCGGCGCCTTTGCCCGCGGCGACAAGCTGCCGACCGAGGCGGTGCTGTCGGAGGAGTTCGGCGTGAGCCGCACCGTGATCCGCGAGGCTATCGCGCGGCTGCGGCATGAGGGCGTGGTGGAGTCGCGCCAGGGCAGCGGCGTGTTCGTCACCGAGCAGGCGGGCATCCAGCCGCTGCGGATCGACTACACCGATACCGCCACGCTGGAATCGGTGCTGCAGATCCTCGAGCTGCGCCGTGCCATCGAGGCCGAGGTGGCGGCGCAGGCCGCGCGCTGCCGCACCGATGCCAGCATGGTGGCCATCGATGCGGCGCTGGCGCGCATCGATGCGGAGGAAGCCGACGGCGGCGACGGCGTGGCGGCCGACGTGGCCTTTCACCGGGCCATTGCCGGGGCTACCGGCAACCCGTATTTCCTCAAGACGCTGGCATTCCTGAGCCAGTACCTGGAGACCGCCACGCGCGTGACGCGGACCAACGAGGCGCGCCGCGCGGATTTCTCGCGCCAGGTGCGCGAGGAGCACCAGTCCATCGTGGCGGCGATCCGCGCCGGCGACGCGCTGGCCGCGCGCAATGCGGCGCAGACCCATATGTACAACGCGGCGCGGCGCCTGTCGCAGGGCAGCCAGCCCGACTCCGACGGGGCCGCGCGCGGCCCGTCCAACTGATCACCCGATCCCGCCTTTCCTGCAGGAGTTCTCAATGAGTCAATCGATCGGCGTCATCGGCCTTGGCGCGATGGGCAACGGCGTCGCGCACAGCCTGCTGCGCGCCGGCTTCAAGGTGCATGCCTGCGACCTGCGGCCCGAGGTGCTGCAACGCTTTGCCGACGCCGGCGGCACGCCCTGCGCCAGCCCGGCCGAGCTGGGCAGCCGGTGCGACGTGGTGGTGACGCTGGTGGTCAACGCCGCGCAGACCGAGGCCGTGCTGTTCGGCGAGGACGGCGCGGCCGCCGCGATGCGGGCCGGCTCGCTGGTGATCGCCAGCGCCACCGTGCCGCCCAGCTTTGCCGAGGCGCTGGGCAAGCGCCTCGCCGGGCACGGCATCCTGCTGCTGGACGCGCCGGTATCCGGCGGCGCGGCGCGCGCCGCCAGCGGCGAGATGACCATGATGACTTCCGGCCCGGCCGAGGCCTATGCGCTGGCCGAGGACGTGCTGGCCGCGATGGCCGGCAAGGTCTACCGGCTGGGCGACGCGCACGGCGCGGGCTCCAAGGTCAAGATCATCAACCAGCTGCTGGCCGGCGTGCATATCGCCGCGGCGGCCGAGGCCATGGCGCTGGGCCTGCGCGAAGGCGTGGACGCCGAGGCGCTGTACGAGGTCATCACCCACAGCGCCGGCAACTCGTGGATGTTCGAGAACCGCGTGCCGCATATCCTGGCCGGCGACTACACGCCGCTGTCGGCGGTGGACATCTTCGTCAAGGATCTCGGGCTGGTGCTCGATACCGCGCGCGCCAGCAAGTTCCCGCTGCCGCTGTCGGCCGCGGCGCACCAGATGTTCATGATGGCGTCCAGCGCCGGGCATGGCGGCGAGGACGATTCCGCCGTGATCAAGGTATTCCCCGGCATCGCATTGCCGGAACGCAAAAAAGCGGAGTGAGACAAGCAAAGATGACCGTATCCACCCAACCCTCCCCGCGCGCCCTGCTCGGCTGCATCGCCGACGATTCCACCGGCGCCACCGATCTTGCCAACACGCTGGTGCGCAACGGCATGCGCACCGTGCAGACCATCGGCGTGCCGGCCGGCGGCAGCGTGCTGCCGGGCGTGGAACAGGCCGACGCGCTGGTGGTGGCGCTCAAGTCGCGCACCATTCCCGCCGCCGACGCCGTCGCGCAATCGCTGGACGCGCTGCGCTGGCTGCAGGCGCAGGGCTGCCGCCAGTTCTTCTTCAAGTACTGCTCCACCTTCGACTCCACCGACGCGGGCAATATCGGCCCGGTGGCCGAGGCGCTGCTGGCGGCGCTCGGCAGCGATTTCACCATCGCCTGCCCGGCCTTCCCGGAGAACGGCCGCACCATCTTCCGCGGCCACCTGTTCGTGGGCGATGCGCTGCTCAGCGAGTCGGGCATGGAGAACCATCCGCTCACGCCGATGCACGATGCCAACCTGGTACGCGTGCTGCAGCGCCAGAGCGAAGGCAAGGTGGGCCTGCTGCGCTATGACACCGTGGCGCGCGGCAGCGGCGCCACCGCGCAGGCGATTGCCGCGCTGCGCGGCGACGGCGTGCGCCTGGCCATCGCCGACGCGGTCAGCGACGCCGACCTGCACACGCTGGGCGAGGCCTGCGCCGCGCTGCCGCTGGTCACCGGCGGCTCCGGCCTGGCGCTCGGACTGCCGGCCAACTTCCGCCGCGCCGGCCTGCTGCCCGAGCGCGCCGACGCGGACAACGTGGCGCCCGTCGCCGGCCCGGCGCTGGTGCTGGCGGGCAGCGCGTCCAGGGCGACCAACGGCCAGGTCGCGCAGTGGCTGGCGCGCAAGCGCCCCGCCCTGCGCCTCGATCCGCTGGCGCTGGCCGAGCGCGCGCCGCTGGTCGAGCAGGCGCTGGAACTGATCGCCGCGCATGCCGAGCCGGTGCTGGTCTACGCCACCACGACGCCCGAAGAGGTCAAGGCCGCGCAGGCGGCGCTGGGCGTGGAGCGCGCCGGCCACCTGGTCGAGCAGGCGCTGGCCGCCATCGCCGCGGCGGCGAAGGCGCGCGGCACGCGCCGCTTCGTGGTGGCCGGCGGCGAGACTTCCGGCGCGGTGGTGCAGGCGCTGGGCGTGCAGGCGCTGCGCATCGGCGCGCAGATCGCGCCGGGCGTGCCGGCCACCGTCACGCTGGAGGCGCAGCCGCTGGCGCTGGCGCTCAAGTCGGGCAATTTCGGCGGCCCCGACTTCTTCGACGAAGCGCTGCGCCGGCTGGGAGGCGAGGCATGAGCCGCGAAGCCAGCCTGCGCGAAGAGATCTGCCGCATCGGCGCCAGCTTGTACCAGCGCAGCTATACCGTGGGCAGCGCCGGCAACATCAGCGCCCGGCTCGACGACGGCTGGCTGATCACGCCGACCGACGCCTGCCTGGGCATGCTGGACCCGGCGGCCATCGCCAAGGTGGACGGCGCCGGGGCCTGGGTGGCGGGCGACAAGCCCTCCAAGACCCTGATCCTGCACCGCGCCATCTACGACAACAACCCGCAGGCGCACGGCGTGGTCCACACGCATTCCACCCACCTGGTGGCGCTGAGCCTGGCGGGCGCGTGGCAGCCGCACGACGTGCTGCCGCCGATCACGCCCTACTACGTGATGAAGGTCGGGCATATCCCGCTGATCCCCTATCACCGGCCGGGCGATCCGGCGGTGGCCGGGCGCGTCGCCGCGCTGGCCGCCGAAGTGCGCGGCGTGCTGCTGGCGCGCCTGGGCCCGGTGGTGTGGGAAACCACCGTCTCGCGCGCGGCCTTCGCGCTGGAGGAACTGGAAGAAACCGCCCGGCTCTGGCTGATGCTCAAGGACAAGCCCGAGCCGCTCGACGAACACGCGCTGGCGGAGCTGCGCGACACCTTCAAGGCACGCTGGTAGCACCGGCACCAGCCACAACCCAGGCAAGACGACTGCACCGCACGCCCACCGGCCGCGGCAGGGACAGCGTCCGCCCGCGATCCGCGCGCCGGCTCGCGCAACCAGGAGACGACAATGACGACGACATCCACCGACGCGGGCCGCGCGGACCTGCCCGCCGCCACCGCGGCCGAGCACGACATCGAGAAGCGCGCCTACGGCAAGGTGTTCTGGCACATCATGCCTTTCCTCATGCTGTGCTACGTGATCGCCTATCTCGACCGCGTCAACGTGGGATTCGCCAAGCTGCAGATGGCACAGGACCTGGCCTTCTCGGAGACCGTGTTCGGTCTCGGCGCCGGCCTCTTCTTCATCGGCTACTTCCTGTTCGAGGTGCCCAGCAACCTGCTGATGCACAAGCTCGGCGCGCGCGTCTGGATCGCGCGGATCATGATCACCTGGGGCCTGATCTCGGCGCTGTTCGTGTTCGTCAAGACGCCCGCCACGTTCTACGTCATGCGCTTCCTGCTCGGCCTGGCCGAGGCGGGTTTCTACCCTGGCGTGATCCTCTACCTGACCTACTGGTACCCGGCGCACAAGCGCGCCCGGATGATCGCGCTGTTCATGTCGGGCATCCCGGTGGCCGGCATGTTCGGCAACCCGCTGTCGGGCTGGATCATGGATGCCTTCCATGACTACGGCGGCATGCGCGGCTGGCAGTGGATGTTCCTGCTCGAGGCGCTGCCGGCGCTGCTGATCGGCGTGGCCACCGTGTTCGTGCTCAAGAACGGCATCGACCAGGCGCCGTGGCTCGACGCCGACGAGAAACGCGTGCTCAAGCGCAACATCGAGGAAGACGCGCGCCAGGCCAGCGCCGCCGGCACCGGCCATTCGCTGCGCGCCGTGTTCGCCGACAGCCGCGTGTGGTGGATGTGCCTGATCTACTTCTGCTTCGTCACCGGCCAGTACGCGCTGACCTTCTGGATGCCCACGCTGGTCAAGACCAGCGGCGTGCAGGGCAACCTCAATATCGGCCTGCTGAGCGCGATCCCGTTCATCTGCGCCATCGTGGTGATGAACCTGCTCGGCCACAGCGCCGACAACCGCCGCGAGCGCCGCTGGCACCTGATCGTGCCGTCCCTGATGGGCGCGGTGGGCTTTGCCGTCGCCGCCTCGTACACCCACAATACCGTGGTGGCCATCGCCGCGCTGTCGCTGGCCGCCGCCGGCGTGCTGACGTGCGCGCCACTGTTCTGGTCGCTGCCGACCGCCTTCCTGAGCGGCGTGGCCGCCGCCTCGGGCATCGCGGTGGTGAATTCGGTGGGCAACCTGGCGGGCTTTGTGGCACCGTACATGGTGGGCTACCTGACCGACCTCACGCACAGCACGCAGTCGAGCATGTACGTGCTGGCCGCCATGCTGGTGATCGGCGCCGCGCTGGTGTGGCTCACGCCGGCCCGGCTGGTGAACCGCTGAGGCAGCCCGCCGCGCACCACGACGAGACCACAACGCCTTTCCTCCTGGAGTACCGCATGCCGCGCTTTGCCGCCAACCTCTCGATGATGTACACCGAGCACGCCTTCCTGGACCGCTTCGCCGCCGCCGCGGCGGACGGCTTCAAGGCGGTCGAGTTTCTGTTCCCGTACGAGCATCCCGCCGCCGAGATCCGCGCGCGCCTCGATGCCAGCGGCCTCGCCCAGGCGCTGTTCAACGCGCCGCCCGGCGACTGGCAGGCCGGCGAGCGCGGCATCGCCGCCCTGCCCGGGCGCGAGGCCGAGTTCCGCGACACCATCGCGCGCGCGCTGGAATACGCCGCCGTGATCGGCAACGACCGCATCCACGTGATGGCCGGCATGGTGCCCGCGGGCGCGGACCGCGCCCGCCACCGCGCCTGCTACCTGGAAAACCTGGCCCACGCCGCGCGCGCGGCCGCCGCGCAGGGCGTGACCGTGCTGATCGAGCCGATCAACGGCCGCGACATGCCGGGCTATTTCCTCAACCGCCAGGACGACGGCCAGGCCATCTGCAAGGAGGTCGGCGCGGCCAACCTGAAGGTGCAGTTCGACTGCTACCACTGCCAGATCGTGGAAGGCGACCTCGCCGTCAAGCTCAAGCGCGACATGGCCGGCATCGGCCATATCCAGATCGCCGGCGTGCCCGAGCGGCACGAGCCGGACCTGGGCGAGCTGAACTATCCCTACCTGTTCGACGTGATCGACGGCCTCGGCTACGACGGCTGGATCGGCTGCGAGTACCGGCCGCGCGCCGGCACCACGGCCGGGCTCGGCTGGGTCAGGCCGTATCTCAAGGGCTGAGCCGGCGGTCCGGCCCATCGACGCAAAGCACGCCGCCGCCAGGCGGCATCACCGGAAGACAAAGATGCATGTACTGATCACCGGCGGCGCCGGTTTCCTCGGCCTGCGGCTCGCCCGCCTGCTGCTCGCGCGCGGCACCCTGGACATCGGCGGCAAGCCCGTCGCCATCGACGGCCTGACCCTGCTCGACGTGGTGGCCCCGCCGCCGCTCGGCGACGCGCGCGTGCGCGTGGTCACCGGCGACCTGTCCGACCCCGCCGTGCTGGCGCAGGCCGTCGACGCCCGCACCGGCGCCGTGTTCCATCTCGCGGCCGTGGTGAGCGGCCAGGCCGAGGCGGATTTCGAGCTCGGCATGCGCGTCAATCTCGACGCCGCGCGCGCCTTGCTGGAAACCTGCCGCGCGCTCGGCCATCGCCCGCGCGTGGTGTTCACCAGTTCGGTGGCCGTCTATGGCGGCACCCTGCCCGCCGTGGTGCAGGACGATACCGCGCTCAACCCGCAGTCGTCCTACGGCGCGCAGAAGGCCATCGGCGAATTGCTGCTGTCCGACTACAGCCGGCGCGGTTTCGTCGACGGGCGCGTGCTGCGCCTGCCCACCATCAGCGTGCGCCCGGGCAAGCCCAACGCCGCGGCCTCGTCGTTCGCCAGCGGCATCATCCGCGAGCCACTCGCGGGCGAGGCCGCCAATTGCCCGGTGGCGCCGGACACGCCGCTGTGGCTGCTGTCGCCGCGCGGCGCCATCGCGGCACTGGTGCGCGGCATGGAACTCGACGGGGCAGCGTTCGGCGAGCGCCGCACGGTCAACCTGCCGGGGCTGTCGGTAACGCCGAGGCAGATGGTGGAAGCGCTGCGGGAGGTGGCCGGCGACTTCGTGGCCGACCGCGTGACCTGGCAGCGCGACGCGCGCATCGAGAACATCGTCGGCACCTGGCCGGCGGCGTGGAACACGCAGCGCGCGCTGGCGCTGGGCTTCGCCGGCGACGACGGCTTCGCGTCGGTGATCCGCGGCTATATCGAGGACGCCGGGATCGCGCCGTAGGACGGGCGCGCAGCGCCGGATCAGCCTTCCGGCGTCACCACCTCGTAGGCGAGGATTTTCTCGCGCACCGCGCCCGGCACGGGCGTCGACCTGCGGCTCTCGGGATCGGCGCAGACATAGACGATCTCGCCGGTGATCAGGTGCTCGTCGCCGCGGTACATCTCCACGCGGAACAGCATGCTGGAACGCCCCATGCGGGCGATCCGGCCACGGATGTCCAGCACGTCGTCGAAACGCGCCGAGGCGTGGTACTCGAGCGTCGACTTGACCACGAAGATGTCCACGCCATGCGCGTGCAGCACGTCCTCGGGATAGCGGATGCCCACCGCGCGCCAGTACTCGGTCACGCAGATATCGCAGTACGTCAGGTAGTGCGCATTGAAGACGATCGACTGCGGATCGACTTCGGCCCAGCGCACGCGCAGCGGCATGCCGTGGCGGAATTGTTCCTTGGCCATGAAAAGAAGCTCCTGCTGAATGAAGAAGCGGCGCCGGCCCTGGCGGGACCGGCGCCGCGCGCCTGCCGGCGGCGGGCCGCGGCCCGCGCGCGCGTTACTGCGGCTTGTTCAGCCCCAGCTTGTCGATGATGGCCTTTTCCTTCTTGACCGTATCGGCGGCGAAGCGCGCGTACTGCTCGCTGCTCATGTAGTACGGCTCCATGTCGAACTTGGCGAGCGAGTCGCGGTAGTTCTGCATTTCCATCGCCTTCTTGAACGCGTCATGCAGCTTCTTGACGACCTTCGGATCGGTGCCCTTGGGCGCGACGATGCCGAACGGCGAGGTCTGCACGATGCCGTAGCCCAGTTCCTTGAGCGTGGGCACGTTGGGGAAGCGCGCCGAGCGCTTGTCGCCCCAGGTCGACAGCAGGCGCAGCTTGCCGGACTCCACGTACGGCGCCCACGCCGGCGTGTCCGCCACCGACATCACATGGCCGCCCAGCAGGGCCTGCATCGATTCCGAATTGCCCTTGTACGGGATATGCGAGAACTGCACGTTCTGCTTCATGGCCAGCTCTTCCATGGTCAGGTGCAGCGTGGTCATCGAGCCCGGCGAGCCGTAGGTCAGCTTGCCCGGGTTGGCGCGCGCGTAGGCCATGTACTCCTGCATGGTCTTGATCGGCGAATCCGCCGGCACCACCAGCCCGAACGAGTAGCCGGCCAGGTTGATCACGTAGCTCAGGTCCTTGACCGGGTCCCAGTTGATCTTGGTGGTATACGGCAGGCGGTAGACCGGCATGGCCACCTGGGCCAGCGTGTAGCCGTCGGGCTGGGTCGACTGCATCAGCTGGGCCGGCAGCACGCCGCCCGCGCCGGGCTTGTTCTCGATGATGACGGGCTGGCCGAGGATCTTGGACGCGTTTTCCGCCAGCACGCGGAACGGCAGGTCGGTGGAGCCGCCGGCGGTATAGCCGATGATGAGGCGCACCGGCCGCTGCGGGAAATTGTCCGCCTGTGCCTGGACCGGCGCGCTGGCCAGGCCGAGGGTTGCCACGGTAGCGGCGAACACGCCCGCTTGGGCGAAGAATTGGCGGCGTTGCATGAGTCTGTGTCTCCTATCTCTGCTGTTGCTACTACTACTGCTGCAGGCCGGACGCCTGGAGCACGTTGGGGTGAAGCCATGAATCGGTGGTTCTGCGACCGCTTCGATCCGGCTGCCGGCGCCGGCCGGCAGCCGTGCTCAGCCGCTGCCGAAGGCGGCGCGCAAGGCAGCGACGGCATCCGCGTGGGCGCCCGCCACCGCCGGGACGAAACGTCCCAGCTTGAAAAAATCGTGGATCATGCCCGGGTAGTCGGCCAGCGCGGCGGGCACGCCCGCGGCGCGCAGCTTGGCCGCGTAGGCCACCCCCTCGTCGTGCAGCGGGTCGTAGCCGGCCACGGCGATCCAGGCCGGGCAGCAGCCGTGCACGTCGGCCCCGTGGCCGCCGCCGTCGAGCGGGGCGAAGCGCCAGTCGTCGCGGCTGGCCTCGCTGTCGAGGTACTGCGAGAAAAACCACTGGATCATCGGCCCGGTCAGCAGATAGCCCTGGGCCAGCGCGCGGTGCGAAGGCGTGTCCTGGCGCGCGCAGGTGCCGGGGTAGATCAGCATCTGCAGCACCGGCGCCAGGCCGGCGTCGCGCGCATGCACGGCACAGGCGGCCGCGAGCGTGCCACCCGCGCTGTCGCCGCCGAGCGCGATGCGGGCCGGGTCCGCGCCCAGGCGGGCGGCTTCGTGGAAGACCCAATGCATGACATCGAACGCATCGTTGGCGGCGTAGGGAAACTTCCACACTGGCCCGAGCCGGTAGTCCACCGACAGCACCATGCACTCGCCCTGCGCGCACAGCAGGCGGCACAGCGGATCGTGCGAATTGATGCTGCCCACGGTAAAGCCGCCGCCGTGGAAGTACAGCAGCAGCGGCAGCGGCTCGGCCCAGCTGGCAGCGCGCGGCGCATACAGGCGCAGCGCGATCTCGTAGCCGTCGCGCGCCGGCACCGTCAGGTTTTCCACGCTGTGCACGGGCACCGGCGAGATGTCCATGATCGGCGCGCTCTTCTCGTAGGCGGTCTTGGCGTCGACCGGGTCCAGTTCGTGGATGCCGGGCCGCTTGACGCGCGCGATCAGTTCCAGCAGCGCCGCCACCTGCGGGTCGAGTGCGGCCGCGGGCATGCCGGGCACGGCAGGCGCGGGCCGGGCGGACCCGTGGGGGGAGGCAGGAACGGTCATGGACGATGAATCCGGGGTTTTGTGAACGGTCGTTCGATTTTAGTATGATTCCGGTTGTTTCTGCAGCAATGCAATGGAATTTTCCTGGGGGCTGGTCAGCCCGGGCAGTTTTGCGCCATCATCGACCATCGTCAAACAATAAAACACCTCACCGACGGAGACAGCATAGATGGCCTTCATTTATTACCTGACCCATATCCACCTCGACTTCGGGGCCATCGGCCAGTTGAAGGCGGAGTGCGAGCGCATCGGCATCCGCCGTCCGCTGCTGGTGACCGACAAGGGCGTGGTTGCCGCCGGCGTGGCGCAGCAGGCCATCGACGCGCTGGGCGGACTGCCCCATGCCGTCTTCGACGAGACCCCGTCCAACCCCACCGAGGCCATGGTCAAGAAGGCCGCGGCGCTCTACCGCGAGAGCGGCTGCGATGGCCTGGTGGCCGTCGGCGGCGGCTCCTCGATCGATCTCGCCAAGGGCATCGCCATCCTGGCCACGCACCCGGGCGAGCTGACCGGCTACGCCACCATCGAAGGCGGCAGCGCGAAGATCACCGACCGCGCCGCGCCGCTGATCGCCGTGCCCACCACCGCGGGCACCGGCAGCGAGGTGGCGCGCGGCGCCATCATCATCCTCGAGGACGGACGCAAGCTCGGCTTCCATTCCTGGCACCTGCTGCCCCGCTCCGCCATCTGCGACCCCGGCCTCACGCTCGGCCTGCCGGCGGGACTGACCGCCGCCACCGGCATGGACGCGATCGCGCATTGCGTGGAGACCTTCCTGGCGCCGGCCTTCAACCCGCCCGCCGACGGCATCGCGCTGGACGGCCTGGAACGCGGCTGGAAGCATATCGAGCGCGCCACCCGCGACGGCCAGGACCGCGAGGCGCGGCTGAACATGATGAGTGCCTCCATGCAGGGCGCGATGGCGTTCCAGAAGGGCCTGGGCTGCGTGCATTCGCTGTCGCACCCGCTCGGCGGCCTCAAGGTCGACGGCAAGACCGGCCTGCACCACGGCACGCTCAACGCGGTGGTGATGCCCGCGGTGCTGCGCTTCAATGCCGATGCCCCCGGCGTGGTGCGCGACAACCGCTACGCGCGCCTGCGCCACGCCATGGGCCTGCGCGCGGACGCCGACCTGGCGCAGGCCGTGCACGACATGACCGCGCGCCTGGGCCTGCCCACCGGGCTGCGGCAGATGGGCGTCACCGAGGACATGTTCGACAAGGTGATCGCCGGCGCGCTGGCGGACCATTGCCACAAGACCAACCCGAAGGAGGCCAGCGCGGCGGACTACCGGCGCATGCTGGCGGAATCCATGTAAGCGCGGCGGCGGGCCGGCGCAGGCAAGCGAAGGCAAGGCAGGCGCGCGGGACCGCCGCGAAGATCCGGTTTCATCCAGGCTCATCCAGCTTCATCCCACCAGCACGGAGAGACGTCATGACAGGGGAACACCTGCAGGTCTTGCACG
Organism: Cupriavidus sp. 30B13; assembly: GCF_049059565.2. Lineage (NCBI taxonomy): Bacteria > Pseudomonadati > Pseudomonadota > Betaproteobacteria > Burkholderiales > Burkholderiaceae > Cupriavidus > Cupriavidus sp. 30B13. The sequence continues at coordinate 2,196,170 of NZ_CP188223.1, forward strand.
GAGACATCACCCGCATGGAAGTTGACGCCATCGTCAACGCCGCCAACAGTGGCCTGCTCGGCGGGGGCGGCGTCGACGGCGCCATCCACGGCGCCGGCGGCCCGGCCATCATGGCCGCCTGCCGCGGCATCCGCGAAACCCGCGGCGGCTGCCCCACCGGCCAGGCCGTCATCACCACCGGCGGTCTGCTGCCCGCGCCCTACGTGATCCACGCGGTCGGCCCGGTGTGGGAAGGCGGCAGCCGCGACGAAGACGCCCTGCTCGCCAGCGCCTACCAGGCCAGCGTGGCGCTGGCCGCGCAGCACAAGCTGCGCACCATCGCCTTTCCCAACATCAGCACCGGCATCTACGGCTTTCCGCGCGAACGCGCCGTGGACATCGCCATCGACGCGGTGCGCAAGGCGCTGGCCGCGGCGCCGAGCATCGAGCAGGTGAGCTTCGTCTGCTTCGACGAGGAGAACTACCGGCTGTACCGGCAACGCCTGAGCTGAACGCCGGGACGCCTTCGCGGCGCAAGCCGGGAAGGCGCCGGGCCTGCTGCGGCAGCGTCCCGAAAGCGCGCGAAAGCGCGCGCGGCGCCGGCTATCTCACCAGCGCCTTGATCGCCAGCCGCTTGGTCATCTGGAACATGGTCGGGAAGCGCGTCTCCACGCCGAGCACGACGCGGCTGCCCAGGTTGTCCATGTCCTTCGGGCAATGGAACTGCATGCCCTCGAACTGCTTGAGGTTCAGCGGCTTGATGCGCGACTGGAACTGCAGGAAGCGGTGCGACTGCGGGATGTAGTGCGCGGTCAGCGAGTTGCGCGAGAACTGCGGGCGCGTGGTGCGCAGGCTGCCGTGGATGGTCATCGAGTGCCAGAACAGCACGTCGCCCTTGCGCAGCGCGGGCGCCTCGAAGCGCAGCCCGTTCTCGGCGATCACCTTGCGGATCAGCCCCTTGTACTTGTCGTGGTTGAACGCCACGTCGAAGTCCTTGCCGTTGCGGACCATGTCCAGGCGGTGGCTGCCCGGCACCACGAAGAAGCGGCCGGCGCCCGCGTCGATGTCTTCCAGCGCGTACCAGCTGCCGGCCATGCTGCCGATCTTCTCGCTGTCGAGGTAGTAACTGTCCTGGTGCGGCCAGGTCTCGGAGTTGCCCTCGAAGTACATGCTCTGCACCAGCTTGACCTCCTCGTCGAGCAGCGCCCGCCCGATCTTGCGGATCGGGTCGCTGGCGAACACCTTGACCGCGAGCGACTTCAGCGGCGCGAAATCCAGCTGGCCGAGCGACTGGAGGTTGAGGATCGGGTTCATCACGAAGCCGAATTCGTTGATGCGGTTTTTCTCCGGATTGGCCGTGGCCTGGCGGTAGATATAGCCCGGATACGGCTTCACGGTCCTGGCGAAGGCAGTGCGGATGGCATCGCAGGTGGCCGGCTCGATCACGCCGCGGACCACCGTGTAGCCGTTTTCATCGTAGTAGAGCCGGGCCTCCGCCAACTGGTCCAGCGTGAAATAGCTGGCGCCCTCTTCGGCACTTTCTGGAATGGTGATTTCCGTCCCGACGGGACTGACGATGGTGTGCATACCTTCCCCCGGCATGTGTGCTTTCCATGGCGTTCAGCATGGCGTCAAGCCTGCGCCATGCCAAGCCAGATTCGCCGCTAAGGCCGACGGTGGCTATAAGCCGTCCGGCGGAGAAGGCCTCAGCCAGAGGAATGAACAACGGCGCCGGGTGGCGCCGGGTGGCGCCGGGCGGCGCTGCCGGCGCTATGGCGTGGCGGCCGCGGCACTCGCTGCCAGCGCGCCCTCCAGCGCGCGGCTTACCGCGGCCTGCGCGTGCAGCGCGGTGGTGTCGAATACCGGCAGCGGCACGTCGCCCTGCCCGATCAGCAGCGCGATTTCGGTGCAGCCGAGAATGACGCCGCCCACGCCTTGTGCCTGCAGCTCGCCGATCACGCGCCGGTATGCCTCGCGCGAGGCGTCGCGCACGACGCCGTGGCACAGCTCGTCGTAGATGATGCGGTGCACCAGCGCGCGTGCCTCGGGCCCGGGCACCACCGCTTCGATGCCGTGCCGCTCCAGCATGCGGCCGCGGTAGAAATCCTGTTCCATGGTGAAGGCGGTGCCGAGCAGGCCCACGCGCGCGATGCCGGCCGCGCGCAGCGCCTGCGCGGTGGGATCGACGATATGGAGAAACGGCACCGCGAGCGCCGCCTCGATGGCGGGGGCGACGCGGTGCATGGTGTTGGTACAGAGCACCACGAAATCCGCGCCCGCGGCCTGCACCTTCAGCGCGGCATCGCGCATGATGCCGGCCAGCTCGTCCCAGCGGCCGGCGTGCTGCAACGCCTTGACCTGCTCGAAGCCGACCGTGACCATGACGCTGCGCGCGTTGTGGTGGCCGCCGAGCCGCTGCTTCATGTCCTGGTTGATCAGCCGGTAGTACTCGGCGGACGACTCCCAGCTCATGCCGCCGATCAGTCCGATGGTCTTCATCCCGCCCTTTCCTTGCGCGCGCCGGCGCTGTCCGAACCGGCGCCACTGTAGCAGGCGCCGCCCGCGCGGCCCATGCACAGTCGCCCGCATGCCGGCCGGGCCAGCACCGCCGGGCCGGCCGGCATGCGGCCGGCATGCGGGCGGCGCGGACTCAGGGCAAGGCGCTGCGGATCAGCAGGTTGATGCGCTCGGGCTGCTCGTGCACGACCCAGTGCGTGCCGTCGGGAATGCGCTCGAGCCGCATCTCCGGCACGAACTGCTCGAGCCCCTCCAGCAGGCTCTTGGGCAGCGCGGTGTCGCGCTCGCCCCAGATCACCAGCGTGGGCACGCGCACCGTGAAGGCGGCCGGGTCCAGCTTGGAGATGTCGGGCGGCGTCTCGCCGGGGCCGGGCGGGTGCATCGGCGACGCGCGGTAGTAGTTGACGCCGCCGGTCAGCGAATGCGACCCGCCCGCGCCGGGCTGCGACCACGCCGCGCGGTATCTCTCGCGCGTCTCCCCGCTGAACCATGGTGCGGGCTGCTTGCCCAGGCCGTGCAGGAAGCTCTCCAGCCTGGCGAAGCCGTCCGCCGCCAGCGCCTCTTCCGAGCCCGGCTGGCGCAGCCAGTTCATATAGGCCGAGGCCGCCTGCTGCTCGGGATTGCTGACCAGCGCCTTGGCGAACACATAGGGATGCGGCGAATTGATGATGACCAGGCGCTCGACCAGTTTCGGGAACTGGATGGCGAGGTTCCAGCAGATCGCCCCGCCCCAGTCGTGCGCCACCACCACGCAGCGCGAGTACCCCAGCGCGTTGATCAGCTGCACCAGGTCCTCGACGATATGGCGCGGCCGGTAGGCCTCGACCTCGGCCGGCTTGCTGGACAGGTTGAAGCCGCGCAGGTCCGGCGCGACCGCGAAGTGCGTCTTGCCGAATTCCGCTAGCTGGGCCTCCCACTCGTACCAGAATTCGGGAAAGCCATGCACGAACAGCACCAGCGGCCGCCCCCGCTCGCCCGCGCTGGCATAGTGCAGGCGCGTGCCGTTGGGCAAGGTGGCGTACTGCAGGTGGCGGATGACTGCAGCTTTGGTCATGGTTTCTCCTCCCTGGGCCGCAATGAGTTTGTCTGCTTCGGGCGCGCGGCAATGTGTGCTGACGCACGAACCGTGCCCGCGCCGCCCGGCGCCGCCCGCACGGCTCATCCGCGCAGCGCCGCCACCAGCCCGGCGCGCACCTCGGGCTTGCCCGCGAACGGATCGCCGGGGTTGCGCTGGCCGACGATCTCCTCGAAACGCTGGCGCACGGGATCGAGCTGCTGCGGATGCGAATAGATGTAGAAGCCGTTGTCGCGGATGGCGTCGAAGGTGATCTGCGCCACCTCGGCGGCGGTCACCTTGCCGGAGTTGACCGCCTTGTCCGACATGGCCTGCGACACCAGTTGCGAGCGCGTGAGCGGGCCCTCGTTGGCAAGCTCCGCCGGGCGGTTGCGGCCCGACCTGGTGATGCCGGTCGGCACGAAATACGGGCACAGCACCGAGCAGCGGACCTGCTCGCTGACCAGGCTCAGGTCCTGGTACAGCGATTCGGACAGCGCGACCACCGCGTGCTTGGACACGTTGTACACGCCCATCGCCGGCGGGCTGAGCAGGCCGGCCATCGAGGCCGTGTTGACGATATGGCCCTCGAACGACGGGTCCTTCTGCGCCGCGGCCAGCATCAGCGGCGTGAAGATGCGCACGCCGTGGATGACACCGTAGAGATTGACGCCGAGCACCCAGTCCCAGTCGCGCTCGGTGTTTTCCCACATCAGGCCGCCGGCGCCCACGCCGGCGTTGTTGAACAGCAGGTTGACCTGGCCGAAGGCGGCGATGGCGGCATCGGCCAGCGCCTGCACCTGCTCGGCCCTGGACACGTCCACGCGCACGCCGATCACCGGCACGCCCTGCGCCTTGAACTCGGCCACGGTGGCGTCCAGCACGTCTTCCTGCACGTCGGCCAGCACCAGCTTCATGCCGAGCCCGGCGCCGATCCTGGCGAACTCCTTGCCGAAGCCGGATGCGCCGCCGGTGATCACTGCCACCTTGCCCTGGAATTGCTTCATCTTGTCTGCCTCTCGTCGATATGTTGTCGTGGTGGTGGTATTGCCGCGATGCCGGTGCCGGGCGCGCGCGCCTCAGCCGGCGCGCCTGACTTCGTATCCCTGGCGCGGGAAATGCACGTTGACCGCCCCGGCGCGCGGATCCTGCCGGCGCAGCACCGCGCGCCGCGCGTCCAGCGCCACCAGCACGCCGGCGACGGGATCGCGCGCGTAGTCGGTCGGCGTCACGGTCACCGCGTCGCCCGCCTCGAAGCCGCTGCCCGGCGCCACGCCGCCGCTCTGCGCGGCGGGGTCGGCGCGGTGCGCCACCGCCAGCGCCACCTCGCTGCCGATCACGTGCACCTTGCCGTGGCCGAACGCCTGCATGCGCGCGTGCCAGGCCTGCAGCGCCGGATAGGCATCGAGCAGCCTGGCCAGCTCGCTGGCGCGGCGGATGAACCAGACGTTGTGATAGAGCGAAAAGTCCGCCACCGACAGCGCGGGGCCGGACACATGCGCCACGCCCGCCCTGAACTGCTGGTCGAGCCGGCCGAAGGTGTCGTGCAGCAGCGCGATCGCCTCGGGCAGCGGCATGCGCAGCGCGTTGCCCTCGCCGCGCATGGCCTTGCGGTCGGCGGCGAAGGCCTGGATCTGCGCCGGCGCGAGATGGCCGAGCATGCTCTGCGCGCCGGCCGGCTGGAACAGGTAGGTGACGGCGGCGGTAAACAGCGCGGTGTCGAACCAGTGCGCCATCACGCGCGCGCTGGCGGCCTGCGCCGCGGGATAGAGCGCGGGGTCCGGCGCCATGGCGTCGGCCACCTCGCAGATCAGCGCCGTGTCGCAATAGATGTCGGCGCCGACCTGCAGGACGGGCGTGCGTCGGTAGCTGCCGGTGAGCGCCACCACGTCGGGCTTGGGCAGGATCGGCGGGATTTCCACCGCCTGCCAGCCGAGGCCCTTGGCTCCCATCAGCAGGCGGATCTTCTCGGAGAACGGCGAGGTTGCGTACTGGTGGAGGATGAGGTCTGCCATGGGATCGATGTCGCCTGTCTTTGTGTGCCTGGAAAACGCCGGCGGCTGCCCGCCGGCGCCCCGACTGCCTCCGCGCCCGGAGGATGCCGCGGCCTCAGTCCAGCAGGTCCGGCTGTTCCTTCACGATGCGCGCATAAAGCGGCTGGAACTGGAACCAGCCGGCCTGCGCGGTGCCGACGATCGAGTATGCCTGGCGCGCCGCGGCGTCCGAGATCATCTTCAGCGGCGCGCCGGTGCGCGCGGCCGCGGCTTCCGCCAGCAACTGCACCTGGCACGAGCGCTCCATGGTGATGAACCACCATGCGGCTTCGTCCACCGTCTTGCCCACCGTCAGCAGGCCGTGGTTCTGCAGGATGGCCGCCTTGTTGGGGCCGAGCGCATTGGCGATGCGCTGGCCTTCGTCGAGCTCCACCACCACGCCGCCGAAATCGTCGTAGAGCGCGTGGTCGTTGTAGAACGCGCACACGTCCTGCGTGAGCGGGTCGAGCGGGCGGCCCAGCGTGGACCACGCGCGGCCATGCGTGCTGTGCGAGTGCGCGGCGGCCACGGCATCTTCGCGCGTCTGGTGCACGCGCGAATGGATGGCGAACGCCGCGGCGTTGACCGGGTAGGCGCCCTCCACCACGTTGCCGTGGTGGTCGCAGCGGATCAGGTTGGACACCTTGACCTGGCTGAAATGCACGCCGAACGGATTGACCCAGAAGGTATCGGTGAACTCCGGGTCGCGCGCGGTGATGTGGCCCGCCACGCCTTCGTCGAAGCCGAATCTCGAGAACAGGCGGAAGGCCGCGGCCAGCCGCTGCTTGCGGTGCAGGCGCTCCTCGGCCGGCGTGTCGAATTTCGGCGGGCGCGGCAGCATGCGGTATCTGGCCTTGACCTCTTCGGACAGGCCGGCGGCCATGTCGTCGGGGTTGTCCTGCGGCCTGGTGTTTTCTGCCGGGGCATTCATGGGGAGTCTCCTTTTATGTTGGCTGGCCGCGCCTTGCCGCGCCTACACCAGCTTGACGAGTTGCTTGCCGAAGTTCTTGCCCTTGAGCAGGCCCATGAAGGCCTCGGGCGCGCTGGCCAGGCCCTGTGCGATGCTCTCGCGGAACTTGAGCTTGCCTTGCGCCACCGCGGCGCCCAGTTCCTGCAGCGCCTGCGGCCACAGTTCCATGTGCTCGGACACGATGAACCCTTCCACGGTCAGGCGCGACACCAGGATCAGCTGCGGGTTCTTGAGCGGCATCGGCTGGCCGTCGTAGCCCGCGATCATGCCGCACACGGCAATGCGGCCGAAGGCGTTCATGCGCGCCAGCACGGTGTCGAGGATCTCGCCGCCGACGTTCTCGAAGTAGCCGTCCACGCCGTCGGGCGTGGCTTCCTTGAGCATGGCGTAGAGTTCCTTGCCGTCCTTGGCGGCCTTGTAGTCGATGCAGGCGTCGAAGCCCAGCTCGCCGACCACGTAGTCGCACTTGTCCTTGCCGCCGGCAAAGCCCACCACGCGGCAGCCCTTGAGCCTGGCAAGCTGGCCCACCACGCTGCCGACCGCGCCGGACGCCGCGCTGACCACCACGGTCTGGCCGGCCTTGGGCGCGATGATCTTGTTCAGGCCGTACCAGGCCGTCACGCCGGGCATGCCGACCGAGCCCAGGTAGGCGGACAGCGGGATATGAGTGGTATCGACCTTCTGGATGCCGGTGCCGTCGCTCAGGCCCATCTCCTGCCAGCCGAACATGCCGACCACCTTGTCGCCCACGGCATATTTCGCGTTCTTCGAGGCCACCACCTCGCCCACCGTGCCGCCGATCATCACCTGGTCCAGCGGCTGCGGCGTGGCGTAGGACTTGCTGTCGTTCATGCGCCCGCGCATGTACGGGTCGAGCGACAGGTAATGGTTGCGCACCAGCACCTGGCCGTCCGCCAGCGCGGGCACCGGCACTTCCTCGAGGCGGAAATTGTCGGGCGTGACCGCGCCGGCGGGACGCGAGGCCAGCACGATGCGCTTGAAGGTATTCGGCATGATGGTTTCCTTATGGTGAAGCGGGCCAGGAGAGGTGTCCCGTGCCCGGCGTTGTGCGTGGATGCCGTCCGGCTTGCGGCATGGCTATTTCATCAATGCCAGCGCCAGCGCCCGGTACGCGCGATGCGTGACGGGATCGTTGGCGCCGTTGGCGGCGACGGGATGCGAAGCGTAGCGCACGATGGTGAGCTCGGCCCGGGGATCGACGTAGATGCGCTGGCCGTGGATGCCGCGCGCCTCGAACACACCGTGGTCGTCGTGCGAGACCCACCACATCGAGCGGTAGCTCCAGCCCGGCAAGGTGGCATAACCGGCCTTGGCGAACCTGGCGGGGTCGCCGCCGCGGCGGATATCGGCCACGACCTGCGCCGGGACGATCTGCCGGCCGTTGAAGCGGCCGTCGTTGCGCATGGTCTCGCCAAAGCGGGCCAGGTCGCGCAGCGTGGTGTTGAGGCCGCCGCCGCCGGATTCGCTGCCGACGCTGTCGACCATGAAGTAGGCATCGTTCTCGGCGCCCATCTTCTGCCACACGCGCTCGGACAGCAGCGTGGCCAGCGGCTGGCCCGACACGCGCTTGACGATCCACGCCAGCACCTCGGCATTGACCGTCTTGTAGGCGAAGGCCTGGCCGTGCTCGCCTTCCTTCTTCAGCGTGGCGAGGAATTCATAGAACGTCCGCGGGCCGGCGTAGCCCGGCTCGCGCGGCATCATGCCGCCGGCGCGGCTGTAGTCCCAGATCTCGGCCTTGGGGTCGGCGTAGTTCTCGGAGTACCTGACGCCCACCGTCATGTCCATCACTTCGCGCACCGTGGCGTCGCCGTAGGCGGTGCCCGCCATCTCCGGCAGGTAGCGCGTGACGGGCGCGGCCGGATCGAGCTTGCCGTCGGCCACCAGCATCGCGGCCAGCGTGCCGACGAAGGACTTGGTCACCGACATGGCGATGTGCGGCGTGTGATCGTCCAGCGCGCCGAAGTACTTCTCGTAGACCACGCGGCCCTTGTGCATCACCAGGATGCCGTCGGTGTAGGTCAGCGCCAGCATGTCGGCGAACGTGCGGCGCGTGCCGTCGGCGTCGATGAACGGCGTGCCGCCGATGTCGCGCTCGGCGCGCGGCAAGGCCGAGACCGGGCCGCGCCCGTGCCAGACCGACGCGGTCGGCACCAGCTCGCGGATGTGCGAGAAGCTCCAGCGCGTGCGCGGGAAGCCATTGCCGGCGGGGGTAAAGCTGACGATCTTGTCCGGCGCGGGCGGAAAGCCCTGCATCCAGCCCGCGGCGACGGGGTCGGTGGCGGCCGCATCCGCGAACACCGGCGCCGGCGCGGGTGCGGGCGGGGGTGCGGACGGGGCTATCGCGGGTGCCGCGGCTGCCGGCGGAACGGGGGCATTCTGGGCCCGGGCGGGGTGGTACATGGCAAATGCTCCTGCGCCGCACGCGGCGAGCACGGTCAGTCTCAGGCGCCGCGCGGCGGCGGTCCGTTCAAACAGCATCTTGTCTCCGTTCTTCTGTTTTATAGGTGCTGCCAGGTGCTGCGCGCCGGCTTTCCCTTTGCCTTTGCCCTTTTTGCCGCCGGTCCCGGCATCGCCCGCCGGTCCGGCCGGACGCGCCGGCCTCAGCCGTCGGCGCCGGTGTCGGCGGCGCTGCCGCCCGCGCGCTGCGGCGGCACGCGCTTGACGTACTTGAACGTGCCCGAGCCGCGCGACACGGTCTTGCCGTCGCCGTCGACGATCTCCGCCTCGCAGAACGCCATGGTGCTGGTGCGATGCACGCACTGGCCGCGGGCAATCAGCTTGCCCCGGCCCGGTGCCATGAAGGTGGTCTTCATCTCGATGGTCACCACGCCGCGGCCATCGCCGTCGGCCGCGCGCCCGGCAATCGCCATGGCCACGTCGAGCAGCGTCATCAGCACACCGCCGTGCGCCATGTCCCAGCTGTTCTGGTGGCGCTCCTCGAGCGCCAGTTCGATCTCGCTGCCGTCGCGGTCCATGCGGTTGCATTGCACGCCGAGCGAAGCCAGGAAGGGGATCCTGAGGGGAAAGCCGTTGGTTTGGGTCATGGATAGTGAATGAAGCGGGAAACAGGATCGGTGCGCGGGCGGGAACCTGCAAGCGGCATGCCCGCCGCGCACCGGCTGCATTAAAGCACGGCTCAGACCGCGCTGACGCCCCCGTCCACCGCCAGTACCTGGCCCGTGATGTGCTTGCCGGCATCGCTGGCGAACAGCAGCGCGGCGCCCTTCAGGTCTTCGTCGTCGCCCAGCCGGTGCAGCGGCACGCCGGCGCACATGGCGTCCACGCCCATGCGGTCGAGCGAGCCTTGCGTCATCTTCGAGGGGAAGAAGCCCGGCGCCAGCGCATTGACGGTGATGTTGTGCTCGCCCCACTCGGCCGCCAGCGTGCGCGTGAAATTGACCACGGCGCCCTTCGAGGTGTTGTAGGCGATGGTTTCCATCGAGCCCGGCGGGTTGCCCGCCAGCCCGGCGATGGAGGCCACGTTGATGATGCGCCCGTAGCGGCGCGGGATCATCGACAGCTTGCCGATGCGCTGCGACAGCAGGAACACGCCGCGGATGTTGAGGTTCATGACCTTGTCCCAGGCCTCCACCGGGTGGTCCTCGGCGGGCGCGCCCCAGGTGGCACCGGCGTTGTTGACGAGGATGTCGACATGGCCGAGCCTGGCCAGCGCTTCGTCGGCCAGGCGGGCGATGTCCGCGTCGCGCGCGCCGTCGGCGGCGATCCATTCGGCGTCGATGCCGCGTGCCTTGAGGTGGGCCTGGGCCGACTGCAGCTCGTCGGCCTTGCGCGCCGACAGCACCAGGCGCGCGCCCTGCTCGCCCAGCGCCTCGGCGATCTGCAGGCCGAGTCCGCGCGAGCCGCCGGTGATCAGCGCGGTCTTGCCCGTGAGGTCGAACAGTTGCTGGATGGTATGCATGGGGTCTCCCGATCATGTGGCGCGCGCCGGGTCCGGCGCGCGCGGGTCTTGTCTCGCATGGCGCCGGGCGTCAGAACCAGGCGTCCTGCATGTCCAGCGTGGTGCGGTCCAGCGAGGCCAGCAGGTGCAGCTGCGGGCCGGCCTTGGGCAGTTCCCAGCGGAAGAAGTACGCCGCCGCGGCCAGCTTGCCGCGGTAGAAGGCCGCATCGTCGCCGCCGGCGGCGGGCAGAGCGGCCTGCGCCAGCAGCGCCTGCTCGAGCCAGATCCACGCCACCACCACGTGGCCGAAGGCCTCCAGGTAGACGGACGCGTTGGCCAGCGTCACGCTGGCGTCGCCCGCCGCCCACAGCGCCTGCGTGACCTCGGCCACGCGCCTGACGGCCGCGCCCAGCGCGCGCGCGTGGCTGCCCAGCCCGGCATCGCCGCCGGCCAGCGCGCGGCCGATGGTGGCCTGGATTTCCTCGCCGAGCGCCTTGAACGCGGCGCCGTCCTTCATCACCACCTTGCGGCCCAGCAGGTCCAGGCCCTGGATGCCGTGGGTGCCTTCGTGGATCGGATTGAGGCGGTTGTCGCGGTAAAACTGCTCGACGTTGTACTCGCGGGTGTAGCCGTAGCCGCCGTGCACCTGGATGGCCAGGCTGTTGGCCTCCAGGCACCATTGCGACGGCCAGCTCTTGGCGATCGGGGTAAGGATGTCCAGCAGCAGCGCCGGCCGTTCGTGCTCGGCGCCCGCGGCCGCGCGTTCCTGGTCCACCAGTTGCGCGCAATACAGGTTGAGCGCCAGCCCGCCTTCCACATAGCTCTTCTGCGCCAGCAGCATGCGGCGGACGTCGGCATGCTCGACCAGCCGCACCTGCGGGCTGGCCGGATCCTTGCCGCCGGGACCGATCGGGCGGCCCTGCGGGCGGTTGCGCGCGTAGTCCAGCGCGTGCAGGTAGCCGGTGTAGCCCAGCATCACCGCGCCCAGGCCCACGCCGATGCGCGCCTCGTTCATCATGTGGAACATGCAGGCCAGCCCCTTGTGCGGCTCGCCGACCAGGTAGCCGATCGCGCCGGCCTTGCCGCCCGGGCGGTATTTCATGCCTTCGCCGAAGTTCAGCAGGCAGTTGGTGGTGCCGCGGTAGCCCATCTTGTGGTTCAGGCCGGCCAGCACCACGTCGTTGTGCTCGCCCAGGCTGCCATCGGCGTTGACCAGGTATTTCGGCACGATGAACAGCGAGATGCCCTTCACGCCCGGGATCAGCTTGCCGTCCGGGCCGGGGATCTTGGCCAGCACGAGATGCACGATATTGTCGGAAAGCTCGTGCTCGCCGGCGGAGATCCACATCTTGTTGCCGCGCAGGCGGTATTGCCGGCCCAGTGGCGACTCGCCCTCGTAGTCGGCGCGCGTGGTGATGTCCGACAGCGACGAGCCGGCCTGCGGCTCCGACAGGCACATGGTGCCGAAGAAGCGCCCCTCCATCTCCGGCTTGACGAAGGTCTCCACCTGCGCCGGCGTGCCGTGCGCGAGCAGCAGGTTGGCGTTGCCGATGGTCAGGAACGGATAGGAACTGGTGCCGACGTTGGCGCCCTTGAAGTAGGCGAAGCCGGCCTTCTCGACCACCACCGGCAACTGCATGCCGCCGATCTCGTAGTCTTGCCCGGCAGCCATCAGCCCGGCCTCGCAGAAGGCCTTCAGCGCGGCCCCGACCTCGGGGATGATGGCGACGGTGTCGCCGTCGAAATGCGGCTCATGCTGGTCGTTCTTCTTGTTGTGCGGCGCGAACAGGTCGGTGGCGATCTTCTCGCAGGTATCGAGCGCGGCGTCGAAGGTCTCGCGGGAGTGGTCGGCGTAGCGCGGGATGCGCGCCAGTTCCTCGACCTTGAGCCACTCGTACAGCATGAAGTTCAGGTCACGGCGGGAAAGGATCAGCGACATGGCAGGAACGGGCTCCTGGTCTGAAAGCGAAAATCGATGATGCGCGATGCGGGCGCGCCGGCCCGGATCGTCGCTGTCTCCACGGCGGCGCGCTGCATGGCACGCCGCGTTTTTTTGTTCTGGCGGCAGGGCGCGCGCAAAGACGCACACGACCCCGCTCCGCATGTTTGCTCCCCTCTCCCGCGTGCGGGAGAGGGGAGCAAACCATCGGCAATGCCAAACAGCGTCTTACAGGACTTCGTTACAGGACTTCGAACAGCCCCGCCGCGCCCTGGCCGCCGCCGATGCACATGGTCACCACCACGTACTTGACGCCGCGGCGCTTGCCTTCGATCAGCGCATGGCCCACCAGGCGGGCGCCCGACACGCCGTACGGGTGGCCCACCGCGATGGCGCCGCCGTTGACGTTGAGGCGGTCCATCGGGATGCCCAGCTTGTCGGCGCAGTACAGCACCTGCACGGCGAACGCTTCGTTCAGCTCCCACAGGCCGATGTCGTCGACCTTCAGGCCGGCCTTCTTGAGCAGCTTGGGCACCGCGAATACCGGGCCGATGCCCATTTCGTCGGGCTCGCAGCCGGCCACGGCGAAGCCGCGGAACACGCCCAGCGGCTGCAGGCCACGGGCGGCGGCCACCTTGCCGTTCATCACCACGGCCGCCGAGGCGCCGTCGGAGAACTGCGAGGCATTGCCTGCCGAGATCACGCCGCCGGGCACGGCGGTGCGGATCTTGACCACGCCTTCGAGCGTGGTGTCGCCGCGGATGCCTTCGTCGGCGGAGACCGTGACTTCCCTGGTCATCAGCTGGCCGGTGGCCTTGTCGGCCACGCCGGCGAGCACCGTGATCGGCACGATCTCGTCGTTGAACTTGCCGGCTTCCTGCGCCGCGAAGGCGCGCTGCTGGCTGCGCACGCCGTACTCGTCCTGGCGTTCCTTCGAGATGTTGTAGCGCTTGGCCACGTTCTCGGCGGTCTGCAGCATGTTCCAGTAGATTTCCGGCTTGTTCCTGGTCAGCCAGCTTTCCTGGATCATGTGGCGGTTCATGTCCTGCTGCACGCAGGAGATGGACTCGACGCCGCCGGCCACGAAGATGTCGCCCTCATCGGCGATCACGCGCTGCGCGGCCATGGCGATGGTCTGCAGGCCGGACGAGCAGAAACGGTTGACGGTGGCGCCCGGCACGGTGACCGGGCAGCCCGCGCGCAGCGCGATCTGGCGCGCGATGTTGGCGCCGGTGGCGCCTTCCGGGTTGGCACAGCCCATCAGCACGTCTTCCACTTCGCCGGCTTCGATCCTGGCGCGCGCGATGGCGTGCTGGACCGCATGGCCGCCCAGGGTGGCGCCGTGGGTCATGTTGAATGAACCCTTCCAGCTCTTGGCCAGGCCGGTCCGTGCGGTGGATACGATGACTGCCTCGTTCATTTGTTGCTCCTCGGAATCTTGGTGTCTGCGCAAGTCGCTCTTGCGCTCTCTTGCGCTCTTGCGCGTTGTTCGGTTTGTCTAGCGCGAGGGCTGCGCGGCGAGCACGTCGGCCGACTGCAGGCGCTGCACGCCGGCGGCGGACAGGTCCTGCCAGGCGCGTTCGAGCGAGCCGTCGAGGTCGATGGCGCGGCAAGCGTCCTCGATCACGGCCGCCTCGAAGCCCGCGGCGCGCGCGTCGAGCGCGCTCCAGGCCACGCAATAGTCGGTCGCCAGGCCCGCGCAGAACACGCGGCGCACGCCGTGCTCGCGCAGGTAGCCGGCCAGCCCGGTGCGCGTGGCGCGGTCCGCCTCCATGAAGGCGGAGTAGCTGTCCACGTCGCGGTGGTGGCCCTTGCGGATCACCAGCCGCGCATGCGGCACGCGCAGGCCCCCATGGAGCGCGGCGCCCGGCGTGTCCTGCACGCAGTGCACCGGCCACAGCACCTGCTGCCCGTACGGCAGCGCGATGGCCTGGAACGGCTGCGCGCCGGCATGGCTGGCGGCGAACGACGCATGGCCGGCGGGATGCCAGTCCTGCGTCACCACCACATGCTCGAACGCCTGCGCCAGCCGGTTGACGACGGGCACGACCTCGTCGCCATGCGGCACGGCCAGCGCCCCACCCGGCATGAAGTCGTTCTGCACGTCGATCACCAGCAGGCAATCCTGCGCACCGTAGCTCATGGTTGGTTCCGCCCTTGCGTTGCCCTTGCGATTGCCCCCGCCCTCACGGCCGGCTTAGTCGTTGAAGCCCTTGCCTTCGGCCGCCAGCTTCTGCAGCAGCGCGGCGGGCTTCCAGGCTTCGCCGTGATAGCCCTTGGCATAGCGGTTCATCGCCTGCGCCACGTTGAACAGGCCGACCTGGTCCGCGTACAGCATCGGGCCGCCGCGGAACAGCGGGAAGCCGTAGCCGGTCAGGTAGACCATGTCGATATCCGAGGCCTTGGACGCGATGCCCTCTTCCAGGATCTTGGCGCCTTCGTTGACCAGCGCGAACACCAGGCGCTCGACGATTTCCTCGTCGGAGATCTTGCGGCGCGCGATGCCGAGGTCCTTCGAGTGCTGCACGATCATCTCGTTGACCTGCTGGTTCGGGTACGGCTTGCGGTCGCCCGCCTTGTAGTCGTACCAGCCCGCGCCGGTCTTCTGGCCGAAGCGGCCCAGCTCGCACAGCAGGTCGGCGGTCTTGGAGTACTGGATGTCCGGCTTGTCCACCGCGCGGCGCTTGCGGATGGCCCAGCCGATGTCGTTGCCGGCCAGGTCGCCCATGCGGAACGGCCCCATGGCGAAGCCGAACTTCTCGATGGCCTTGTCGACCTGCTCGGGCAGCGCGCCTTCGTCCAGCAGGTAGCCGGCCTGGCGGCTGTACTGCTCGATCATGCGGTTGCCGATGAAGCCGTCGCACACGCCCGACACCACGGCGGTCTTCTTGATCTTCTTGGCGATCTGCATCACCGTGGCCAGCACGTCCTTGCCGGTCTTCTCGCCGCGCACCACTTCGAGCAGCTTCATCACGTTGGCCGGGCTGAAGAAGTGCATGCCGACCACGTCCTGCGCGCGCCTGGTGAACGAGGCGATCTTGTTGACGTCCAGCGTGGAGGTGTTGGAAGCCAGGATCGCGCCCTGCTTCATCACTTCGTCCAGCTTCTTGAAGACGATTTCCTTGACGCCCATTTCCTCGAACACGGCTTCGATCACCATGTCCGCGTCCTTGATGTCGTCGTAGGACAGCGTGGTGGTCAGCAGGCCCATGCGCTGCTCGACCTTTTCCTGCGTGAGCTTGCCCTTCTTGGCGCTGTTCTCGTAGTTCTTGCGGATCGTGGCCACGCCGCGGTCCAGCGCTTCCTGCTTGGTTTCCAGCATGGTGACCGGAATGCCCGCGTTGAGGAAGTTCATGGTGATGCCGCCGCCCATGGTGCCGGCGCCGATCACGGCCACCTTCTCGATCTTGCGCACCGGGGTGTCGCCGGGCACGTCGGGGATCTTGCTGGCGGCGCGTTCGCCGAAGAACGCATGGCGCAGCGCGCGCGATTCCGGCGTGGTCACCAGCGCCATGAAGCCTTCGCGCTCGGCCTTCAGGCCTGCCTCGAACGGCTTGAGCGACGCGGCCACGGCGTCGACGCACTTGAGCGGCGCCGGGAAGTTCTTGGCCACGGCGGCCACCGTATTGCGGGCGAAGGCGATGAAGCCCTCGGCGTTCTCGTGCTTGACCTTCAGGTCGCGCACCTTGGGGTACGGGCCGGGCGCCGCGGCGACGCTCTTGGCGAAGGCCACGGCAGCGGGCAGCACGTCGCCGTCGACGATCTCGTCGAACAGCTTGGTGCCGGCGAACTTCTCGCTCGGGATGGCATTGCCCGACACGATCATGTTCAGGGCAGCCTCCAGGCCAATCACGCGCGGCAGGCGCTGCGTGCCGCCGGCACCGGGCAGCAGGCCCAGCTTGACTTCCGGCAGCGCGATCTGCGCGCCCTTCGCGGCCACGCGGTAGTTGCAGCCCAGCGCCAGTTCCAGGCCGCCGCCCATCGCCACCGAATGGATGGCGGCCACGACCGGCTTGGCCGACGCTTCGATCGCGCGGATCACCGAGTGCAGCGTGGGTTCCTGGGTGGCCTTGGGGGTATTGAATTCACGGATGTCGGCGCCGCCCGAGAAAGCCTTGCCGGCGCCGGTGATGACGACGGCCTTGACGGCCGCATCTTCCAGCGCACGGGTCAAGCCTTCGACGATGCCGAGCCGGGTGCTGTAGCCCAGGCCATTCACGGGGGGATTGTCGAGCGTGATGACGGCGACGCCGTCCTGAACCTGATACTGCGCTGTCATGCTGGTTCCTTTGTACTAGAAGTTGTCTCGGGATTCGAATTCTCGAATTATGTTTTTCTGCGTCGTCCTGCATGGTTTCCGCCTTGGCCGGAACTGCGCGCGGCGGGCTCATTGTCCGCCTTGGCGCCGGCTCCTGCTACCGGGGAAACCGCCCGCCGGCTACCTCGCGCAGGTGGCCGCCCGAGTACGGGCGACGGCCCGGGCGGCAGTACGAGCGGGACAAGCATACACAGAAAAGCACGGTCGTTCAATTTTAATTTGGGCGCGCCGGGATGCCGTCATGCGCCCGCTTTATGGCCGATCTCGCCGGCGTGCATGCCACTCTGGCCAGGGCGCATTTTCGCGGTTCGCGCAAGCGCCGGCCGATGCGTTATCAGGCACTTCCGGGCCGTCTTCCGCGGCGCCGCACTCACCGTGAACCCCCGCGAGGCAGGTCTCCGGATTTACCCTTAGGCGCTTCGCGTTCTCGCGCGAGCCCCGCGCCGGAAGACGCGGAGGACGCAGAAAGCGGGGCGTCGGTCATCGCCGCCGCCGCGCATATGACTGTCCCGGAACTGTCATGCCCGCGTCATTCGGCGCATGCATCGTAGCGGTCTTTCCACCCGATCCCACCGCCCGCATGCGCCTGCTTCCGTCCGCGACCGTCTCCGCCGTCATCGCCATCACTGCCGCCGCCTGGGCCTTGCCCGCCGCATCGCAAACCGCGCAAACCGCGCAGACGGCCGCCGCGCCCGCCTATCCCGCCATCCTCGCCGGCCATGCCATCCTGCCCGCGCAGAGCTTCATCGCCGCGCCCAAGGACGCGCCGCAGGACCTGCAGTCCAGCGGCAAGTTCACCACCGGCGAGCGCGCGGAAAAGATCGGCAGCATCGAAGGCAAGTCGAACGGCCGCCCCACCGGCGTATCGGTGCCCTTCAAGGGCCAGCCGCTGCAAGGCCACTCCGGCATCAGGCACATGGCCGACGGCAGCTTCTGGGTGCTGACCGACAACGGCGCCGGCAGCAAGGCCAACTCGCCCGACTTCATGCTCTACCTGAACCACTACAAGGTGGACTTCAAGGGCGGCAAGCTGCAGCGCCTGGGCACCGTCTTCCTGCACGACCCGGACAAGAAAGTGCCGTTCCGCATCGTCCACGAAGGCACCAGGCAACGCTACCTGACCGGTTCGGACTTCGACACCGAGAGCTTCCAGTTCGCCGGCGGCGCCCTGTGGATCGGCGACGAATTCGGGCCCTTCCTGATCAAGGCCGACCTGCAAGGCAAGGTGCTGGCCGTGTACGAAACCCTGGTCGACGGCAAGCCGGTGCGCTCGCCCGACCACCCCGCCGTCACCACGCCCGGCGTGCCGGGCGGCGCGGTCGACTTCCAGGTCAAGCGCTCCAAGGGCTTCGAAGGCATGGCCTCGTCGCCGGACGGCAGCAAGCTCTACGCCCTGCTCGAAGGCCCGGTATGGAACGCCCAGGCCAAGGACTACGAGCGCGTCGACGGCAAGGAAGCGCTGCGCGTGCTCGAATTCGACACGCAAGCCGGCAAATGGACCGGCCGCTCGTGGCAATACCCGCTCGAAGCCAACGGCAACGCCATCGGCGACTTCAACATGATCGACGCCACCACCGGCCTCATCATCGAGCGCGACAACGGCGAAGGCACCGCCGACAAGGCCTGCCCCGAAGGCCAGAAGCGCGACGACTGCTTCGCCGACATCGCCAGGTTCAAGCGCATCTACAAGATCGAGCTGACCGACGCCAACGCCGGCGGCCCGCTGCGCAAGATCGGCTACATCGACCTGCTCAACATCGCCGACCCCGACAAGCTGGCGCGCAAGCCGCTCAACGACGGCGTGCTCAAGTTCCCGTTCTTCACCATCGAGAACGTCGACGTGGTGGACCCCACCCACATCGTGGTCGGCAACGACAACAACCTGCCCTTCTCCAGCAGCCGCGAGCCGAACAAGGCGGACGACAATGAGATGGTGCTGCTGGAGGTGGGGGAGTTCCTGAAGGCGAAGTAAGCCGCCAGGACAACAAGAAGGCGCTGCGCTCCGGTGACGGAGCGCAGCGCCTTCTTGCATTCCGCCCCGGCGTCCAGGCTCGCAGCGGCATCGTTGCGACGGTCCGACCTGCGGAACCGGCGTAGGCCGACGCCAGCACCTTCGCGCCACCGACATGGGGGCTGCGGCAAAAAACGGCGTCGCGATTAATCTCCCGCCGGATGCATTCGCTCAAATACGAAATTCATGATCGCCATCCAGTTCTTGTAATGGCGTTCTGGAATTAACGATCCGGGGGAAATAAGAGTTCTCTTACGACGCCAGTGGGGTGATGACCCCTGTCAGCCTTGCCGATATTTCACATGCGGGACACGTACTTGTCTCCGTATTCGAGGCTATCTTGATTCTCCGCATCGTCCATCCCCGGCCACCCGATGCATCACGCGGACAAACAAGCTTCATCCAACGTTGCCAATCACCATGAAGATAGACTTCAGCTGAACGCCCTGCAATCGATCACACCCAAGGTCGCCGCACCGGACGTGGCTCCGCAGGCCACGCCGGCAACCACCACTGCCAGGATCTCGAATGCCGGACGCACCGGCGCGGCACTGGATTCCCGCGCGCAGGCAAAGGACATCGACAATCCCGAGCTACGCACAAACCTGCCGCTGCGGGAACTGATGAGCCGATACGATTTCAACCGCATCACGCCACGACAAATGGCGTATCTCGCGACGGAACTCTACTCCCGGGGCGAGATTTCGGAAGACGCGACCAGCAGCTTTATCGGCATCGACATCAGCACGGTGGAAGGCATGGACCTCGACGAGCCGATCGATATGGTGGCGTTCGCCAAGTCCAGGCTCGATTGCACCGAGAAGGACGTACGCACGGGCAGCAAGCCCTATCTGGCATGGACGCTCTACTTCTATCGCGAATCCAGCCAGACGCTGGCGGACATGGTGTCCTTCGCCGACAGCGCCCGGGAGCATATCGCGAGCGGGAAGACAGGCGGGTTCCGGGCAACTGCCTAGTCAGCCCCTTCACGGCGGCATATCGCGGGCACCCGGTTCGGAAAGTCGTACGGCACGTCCCTACGCCGAGACTTTATTACGCTCGACTGCCGCGAGCCAGCCGTTCACGCCCCTGACGGCGCGGCACTGCCCTCCCTGTCCACGCGCCCGGCATCGATGACCAGTTGGCTGATCTGAGCATCCAGTTCGGGGCCGTGATACAGATCCAGGCATTTCAGGAAATCGAACCTGATGCCTTTGACTTCCGATTCAACGAGTGGATTCGAGTAGTCTCGCGACAGATACCCATCCACCAGAGAGCGGATCGCGTCGGGACCCAAAATGCAAATCCCCCGAACAAGTCAGGGGACCGATGGCACGACATGCGCGCAGCCGCGCATAGGCCGCGGCCGGGATCCACGCCGCCCTACACCTCCAGCCACTCCTTCCGAATCGCCGCATTCGCCTTCAGGTCCTGCGGCGTGCCTTCGAACACGATGTGCCCGTGCCCCATCACGTAGACGCGCTGCGAGATGTCCAGCGCGATGGCGAGTTTCTGCTCGATCAGCAGCACCGACACGCCACGCTCCTTGAGCCGCTTCAGGTAGTCGCCCACCAGCGTGACGATCATCGGCGCCAGCCCTTCGGTGGGCTCGTCGATCAGCACGAGGTCGGGGTCGCCCATCAGCGTGCGGCACAGCGTGAGCATCTGCTGCTCGCCGCCCGAGAGCACGCCGGCGGCGGTGTGCTCGCGTTCCTTGAGGCGGGGGAACATGTCGTACATGTCCTGCACGGTCCAGCGGGGCCTGGGCTGGCGCGGGTTGCGCTTTTCGCCGAGCAGCAGGTTCTGGCGCACCGTGAGCGTGGGAAAGATGTCGCGGTTCTCGGGCACGTAGCCTACGCCGAGGTGGGCGATCTCGAAGGTGCGGCGGCCGAGGATTTCCTCGTCGCGGAAACGCACCGAGCCTTCGGCCTTGACCATGCCGAGGATGGCCTTGGCCATGGTGGAGCGCCCCACGCCGTTGCGGCCCAGCAGCGCGACGATCTCGCCTTCGCCGATATGGGCGTCCACGCCGTGGAGGATGTGGCTCTTGCCGTAGTAGGCGTGCAGGCCTTGCACGTCCAGCATGCGCTTGCCCATCAGTGCGCTCCTTCGGTGGCGGGTTCGTCGAGGGTGGTGCCGAGGTAGGCTTCCTTGACCTTGCGGTTGGCGCGGATGGCTTCGGGCGTGTCGGTGGCGATCACCTCGCCGTAGACCAGCACGGAGATGCGGTCGGCCAGGCCGAACACCACGCTCATGTCGTGCTCGACCATCACCAGGGTCTTGCCCACGGTGACGCGGCGGATCAGCTCGACGGCGTGGTCGGACTCGGAGCGGCTCATGCCGGCGGTGGGCTCGTCGAGCAGGATGACTTCGGCGCCGCCGGCGAT
Source organism: Cupriavidus sp. 30B13 (assembly GCF_049059565.2). NCBI lineage: Bacteria > Pseudomonadati > Pseudomonadota > Betaproteobacteria > Burkholderiales > Burkholderiaceae > Cupriavidus > Cupriavidus sp. 30B13. Next base: position 2,217,300 of record NZ_CP188223.1, read on the forward strand.
GGTGATGCCGATCTCCAGCGCGCGCTGCTCGGCGTAGGTGAGCAGGCTGGCCTGCGTATGGCGGCGGTGGTGCAGGCCGATCAGCTCCAGCACTTCCTCGGCGCGCTCGCGCGCGTCGCGCAGCTCGGACAGGCGGTGCCAGAACGAGTACTTGTAGCCGAGCGACCAGAGCACGGCGCAACGCAGGTTCTCGAACACCGACAGCCGGTGGAAGATGTTGGTGATCTGGAAGCTGCGCGACAGCCCCATGCGGTTGATGACGAACGGCTGCAGCCCGCCGATGTCCTGCCCGTTGAGCTTGACCGTGCCGGAGCTGGGCGCGAAGCGGCCGGAGATCAGGTTGAAGGTGGTCGACTTGCCGGCGCCGTTGGGGCCGATCAGCGCGTGGCGCTCGCCCTTGGGGATGGTCAGGTTGACGCCCCGGATGATCTCGGTCTGGCCGAATTTCTTGCGCACGTCGTTCAGTTCCAGTGCCGCGCTCATACCGCACCTCCGGCCATTTCGGCTTGTACCTTGTCCCAGGTCGCGCGCACGCGCGCACGCGCGGCGCGGCAGGCCAGCAGGCCGCCCGCCCACAATGCCGCGGCCGCCAGCCACGGCGCCACGGCGGCGGCGTCGAAGCCGATGCCGAACAGCGACATGGCGGTGCCGTTGGCGCTGTCCACCTGCACCTTGTAGACCAGCTCCACGGTGAGGATCACCGCGGCCAGCAGCACCAGCCCGGCGGCCGCGGCGCGGCCGTAGTCGGGCAGCATGGCGCGCAGCTTGCCGCGCGCCAGCAGCGGCACCTGCATCATCAGCAGGCTGGCGATGCCGCCCGGCACGAACATGACCATCAGCACGAAGAACAGGCCCAGGTAGAGCAGCCACGCCTTGGTCAGGTCCGACAGCGCCACCGCGAACAGGATGAACACCACGGCGCCGATCACCGGGCCGAAGAACACCCCGGCGCCACCGATGAAGGCCGCCAGCAGCACGCCGCCGGAGCGCACCGCGCTGACGTTCTCGGCCGAGACGATCTCGAAGTTGATGGCCGACAGCGCGCCCGAGATGCCAGCGAAGAACGCCGACAGGATCAGCACCAGGTAGCGCACGCGCTGCGTGTTGTAGCCGATGAATTCCACGCGCTCCGGGTTATCGCGCACGGCGTTGGCGATGCGGCCCAGCGGCGTCTGCGTCCACGCGTACATGGCCGCCATCGACAGCAGGCACCACACGGCGATCAGGTAATACACCTGGCGCCCCGGGCCGAAGGTGATGCCGAGCACCGGCTCGCCCACCACGCGGTTGGTGGAGATGCCGCCCTCGCCGCCGAAGAAGTCGGGGAACATCAGCGAGCTGGCGAACACCATCTCGCCGATGCCCATGGTGATCATGGCGAAGGTGGTGCCGGACTTCCTGGTGGTGACGTAGCCGAACAGCACGCCGAAAAAGGCCCCGGCCAGCCCGCCCACCACCGGCAGCAGCGACACCGGCAGCCAGACCTTGCCCGCGCCCGCCATGTTGAGCACGTGAATGGCGATGAAGGCGCCCAGCCCGGCGTAGACCGCGTGCCCGAACGACAGCATGCCGGTCTGGCCGAGCAGCATGTTGTAGGACAGCGCGAAAATGATCATGATGCCCATCTGCGACATCAGCGTGATGGCGAAGCCGCCCGTGAACACCAGCGGCAGCACCAGCATCAGCAGCGCGGCGCTGCCCCAGATCAGCCAGCGCACCAGGTTGAGCGGCCGGTAGCGCATGGTGCGGCCGGTCACGGCCGCCTCGCGGCGTTGTTGCATTGTCGTCTCCATGCCGTCAGCCCTCCCGGGTACCCATCAGACCACGCGGGCGGAAGATCAGCATCACCACCAGCAACAGATACGGCAGCACCGGCGCGACCTGCGCCACCGTGAGATTCCACAGCGAGGACAGCGGCGTGCTGTCGGTGACGTGCATGCCGGCCATGCCCAGCAGCCCGGCCAGCGACGCGTCGAGCGTGACGGCGAAGGTCTGCAGCACACCGATCAGCAGCGAAGCGACGAAGGCGCCCACCAGCGACCCCATGCCGCCCACCACCGCCACCACGAACACGATCGAGCCCACCGCGGCCGCCATCGACGGCTCGGTGACGAAGGCATTGCCGCCGATCACGCCCGCCAGCCCGGCCAGCGCGGCGCCGCCGCCGAACACCATCATGAACACGCGCGGCACGTTGTGGCCAAGCGCCTCGACCATCTCGGGGTGCGTGAGCGCGGCCTGGATCACCAGCCCGATGCGGGTGCGCGTGAGCACCAGGTAGATCGCCACCAGCATGGCCAGCGACACCAGCATCATGAAGGCGCGGTATTTGGGGAAGGACGACGTGAACACCGTGAACAGCGGCCCGTCCAGCTCGGCCGGGATGCGGTACGGCACGGCGGCCAGGCCCCACACCAGCTTGACGCCTTCCTCGATCAGATAGGCCAGGCCGAAGGTAAACAGCAGCTCGGCCACGTGCCCGTACTTGTGCACGGTGCGCAGCCCGAAGCGCTCGACCAGCGCGCCGGCGCCGGCCACCAGCAGCGGCGCGAAGATCAGCGCCGGCCAGAAGCCGATCTTGGCGGCGATGGTGTAGGCGAAATACGCGCCCAGCATGTAGAAACTGGCATGCGCGAAATTCAGCACGCCCATCATGCTGAAGATCAGCGTAAGCCCGGAAGACAGCATGAACAGCAGCAGCCCGTAGCTGATGCCGTTCAGGAGGGAGATGACGAAGAATTCCACAACATGTCCTTCATTGTGACGCCGGCCAGCCAGGCAGCCTCCGGCCGCCTGCCGGCCGCGATATGGCACGACGGGCCGCGCCCGGGTGAGCGCCGCCCGCCCGGCGCGGCGGGCGCCGCGCCGGGCGGGCCGCAGCCGCGCCGGGCGGGCCGCAGTATGCAGGATCGGGCGGCGCGCCGGAACCATCCTGCCGTCCGCCGCACCATCCGCCGGGGGCGGACCTACGGGCGCTTCATCTGGCAGGACGTGGGCTGCGCGGCCACGTACTGGTCCATCAGCGCGTCGGTCTTCCAGCCGTAGCCGGTGTTCTCCTGGTCGTACTTGACCTCCTTGCCGTCGACCTTGGTCCAGGTGGCCACCACCAGCGGCTGCTGGACCTGGTGGTCGGAGCCGCGCATTTCGACGATGCCGTTCATGCTGTCGACCTTCATGCCTTCGAGCGCCTTGGCCACCTTGACCGGATCGGTCGACCTGGTGTCCTTGAAGGCCTTGCCGAGCATGGCGATGCCGGTGTACGCGGCCATCACGTAGAAGTCGTCGTTGTACTTCTTCTTGAAGCCTTCGATGACCTCGGAGCCCTTGAAGCCCTTGTTGTTGGCGTTGTAGTAGCCCACGTACTTGACGTGCTCGGCGCCGGACGAACCCATCGCCGTCGGCACGCCGGTGGTGGCGCCATAGTAGGTGTAGTAGTTCGCGTTCAGGCCGGCATCCTTGCCCGCCTTGATCAGCAGCGCCAGGTCGCTGCCCCAGTTGCCGGTGATCACGGTGTCGGCGCCGGAAGCCTTGATCTTGGCCGCGTACGGCGCGAAGTCCTTGACCTGGGCCAGCGGGTGCAGGTCGTCGCCCACGATCTGGATGTCCGGGCGCTTGCGCTTGAGGTAGTCCTTGGCCGCGCGCGCCACCTGGTGGCCGAACGAGTAGTTCTGGTTGATCAGGTAGACCTTCTTGACGTTGGGGTCCTTGGCCAGGAAGGTGGTCAGGGCCTCCATCTTCATGTCGGAGTTGGCGTCGAGCCGGAAATGCCAGTAGTTGCACTTGCTGTTGGTCATGTCCGGGTCCACCGCGGCGTAGTTCAGGTAGACGATTTCCTTGCCCGGATTGCGTTCGTTGTGCTTGGCGACCGCGTCCTCCAGCGCCAGGCCCACCGAGGAGCCGTTGCCCTGCACGATGTAGCGGATGCCCTGGTCCACCGCCTGCTTGAGGATGGTCAGGCTTTCCTGCGGCGACAGCTTGTTGTCGAAGCCGACCACCTCGAACTTGTTGCCGCCGCCCCAGTCCTTCTGGTTGGCGAGATCGGCGACGAACTGCCAGCTCTTGAGCTGGTTCTGGCCGACCGGCGCCATCAGCCCGGACAGCGGATCGATAAAGGCGATCTTCACCGTCTCGGCAGCCGCGACCCCGGAACCCATCGCCGCGAACAACGCCACGGTGGCCGTGGCGGCCACGAGCGGACGCAATCTGATCATGCTTGTCTCCTTCGGTTTTTTTGTTGGCTTTGGTTGATGCCGGCCCGCGCGCGGCGCCCTCTCCCGAAACCTCGGCGCGCCGCGGACCTGTCCTGCGGATGGCGGCTCTGTGGCCGCCTTGGGGTCAGGCAGACGGCAGCCGGTAATCCTTGAACTGCTCGCGCAGCCTGAGCTTCTGCATCTTGCCGGTGGCGGTGAGCGGAATTTCGGTAACAAAGGCGACGTCGTCGGGGATCCACCACTTGGCGACCTTGCCTTCGAAGAAGCCGAGCAGTTCCTCGCGCGTGACCTCGGCGCCGGGGCGCCTGACCACCACCAGCAGCGGGCGCTCGTCCCACTTGGGGTGATAGCAGGAGATGCAGGCCGCCATGTGGACCGCCGGGTGGGCGGAAGCCACGTTCTCGATATCGATGGAGGAGATCCATTCGCCGCCCGACTTGATCACGTCCTTGCTGCGGTCGGTGATCTGCATGTAGCCGTCGGCGTCGATGGTGGCCACGTCGCCGGTGGGGAACCAGCCGTCCACCAGCGGCGAAGCGTCGTTGCGGTAATAGCGTTCGATCACCCAGGGGCCGCGCACGTGCAGGTCGCCGAAGGCCTGGCCGTCCCACGGCAGTTCGTTGCCGTCGCCGTCCACGATCTTCATGTCCACGCCGTAGATCACGCGGCCCTGCTTCTCCTGGATCTTCTGCTGCTCTTCTTCCGGCAGGTCCCCGTGGCGCGCCAGCAGCTTGCACGAGGTGCCCAGCGGCGACATCTCGGTCATGCCCCAGGCGTGGATGGTCTCCACGCCCAGCGCCTTGAGCGCGCGGATCATGGCCGGCGGCGCCGCCGAGCCGCCGATCACGGTGCGGCGGAACGTGGAGAACTTGAGCTGGTTGCCCTGCACGTATTGCAGCAGGCCCAGCCAGACCGTGGGCACGCCGGCGGAAAAGGTCACCTTCTCCTGCTCGAACAGTTCGTACAGCGAGGCGCCGTCGAGCTTGGCGCCCGGGAACACCAGCTTGGCGCCGACCAGCGGCACCGAGTACGGCAGGCCCCAGGCGTTGACGTGGAACATGGGCACCACCGGCAGGATCACGTCCTGCGCGGAGCAGCCCAGCGCGTCCGGCAGCGCCGACGCATACGAATGCAGCACCGTGGAGCGGTGCGAATACAGCGCGCCCTTCGGGTTGCCGGTGGTGCCGGAGGTGTAGCAAAGGCTGGACGCGGTGTTCTCGTCGAACTGCGGCCAGGTGTAGTTGCCGTCCTGCGCGTCGACCAGGTCTTCGTAGCACAGCAGCGCGACCTTGGCGTCGGCCGGCATGTGCGCGCGGTCGCTCATCATCACCCAGCCCTTCACGCCCGGGCAATGCGGCGCCACGCCTTCGACCAGCGGCAGGAAGGTGGCGTCGAAGAACACGTACTGGTCCTCGGCGTGATTGATGATGTAGGCCACCTGTTCCGGGAACAGGCGCGGATTGACGGTGTGGCACACCGCGCCCGAGCCGGACACGGCATAGTAGATCTCCAGGTGGCGATAGCCGTTCCAGGCCAGCGTGCCGACCCGCTCGCCCTCGCGCACGCCCAGCGCGGCGATGGCCTGGGCCAGCTTGCGGGCGCGCAGCTCGCAGTCGCGGTAGGTATAGCGGTGCAGGTCGCCTTCGGTCCGCCGCGAGACGATTTCCGTGCCGCCGTAGTGGCGGGCGGCGTGCTTGATGATGGAGGAAATGAGCAAGGGTTCGCTCATCATTTGACCCATCAATGCCATGGAATAGTCTCCTGTAGTTTTTTGGAATCCGCAAAAAAACGAACAACCGTTCTATTTTTGGGCCGATTGTTCCCATCCTGTGATGAAACGTCAACGGGAATCCGTTGTGCACCGCCGTATCGTCCTGCTCCCTGCTCCCTGCTCCCTGCTCCCTGCTCCCCGCTCACGCGGCAAGCCGCTCCCATGCCCTGCACCGGTGCGTGCGTTGCGAGACTGGAGAAGGACTTGCGGAGACCGCGCGGCGGCAACGGCGGTCACAGATGGCAATGACAGCGTGGAAGTACAATAACGCCTGCCATGTTGCACCTCAACATGTCGTTTTCCCTAGCCTGCAAGCGCACTTGCGGGAAATCCGGCGAGCCGGCGCTGCGCCGCCCAGCCACTCAACACGACGCCCCCAGTGACCCCTTCCGAGCCAACCGACGTTCCCTCCCTGCCCGACCCGCTTCCCGGCGGCGACGGCACCGCTGCCGCGCCGTTCGCCACGGCGCCCGGCTTTGCCGAACTCGGCTCGCGCTTTTTCACGCGGCTGGCCCCCACGCCCTTGCCCTCGCCCTACCTGGTCAGCGTCTCGGCCCCCGCGGCGGCGCTGCTGGGCTGGGACGCGCATGCCGCCACGCAGGCCGGCTTCATCGAAACGTTTGCCGGCAACCAGGTGCCCGCCTGGGCCGATCCGCTCGCCAGCGTCTATTCGGGCCACCAGTTCGGCGTCTGGGCCGGCCAGCTCGGCGACGGGCGGGCGATCCGCCTGGCCGAGGCGCGCACCGCCGGCGGCCCGATGGAAATCCAGCTCAAGGGCGCCGGCATGACGCCCTACTCGCGCATGGCCGACGGCCGCGCCGTGCTGCGCTCGTCGATCCGCGAATACCTGTGCTCCGAGGCCATGGCCGCGCTGGGCATTCCCACCACGCGCGCCATGTGCATCGTCGGCTCCGACGCCCCGATCCGGCGCGAGACCGTCGAGACCGCCGCCGTGGTGGCGCGCCTGGCGCCGTCCTTCATCCGCTTCGGCCATTTCGAGCATTTTGCCGCGCGCGAGGACATCGGTGCGCTGCGCCAGCTCGCGGATTTCGTCATCGACCGCTTCATGCCGGCCTGCCGCGAGGATGCGCAGCCCTACCAGGCGCTGCTGCGCGAGGTGTCGCTGCGCACCGCCGAGCTGATGGCGCAATGGCAGGCGGTGGGCTTCTGCCACGGCGTGATGAATACCGACAATATGTCGATCCTCGGCCTGACCATCGACTACGGCCCGTTCGGCTTTCTCGACGCCTTCGACGCCAACCATATCTGCAACCACACCGACTCGCAGGGCCGCTACGCCTACAGCCAGCAGCCGCAGGTGGCGTTCTGGAACCTGCATTGCCTGGCCCAGGCGCTGATGCCGCTGTGGCGCGAAGGCGAAGGCGAGGCGGGCAAGGACGCGGCGGTGGAAGCCGCGCGCGCGGCGCTCGACCCGTTCCGCGCGCGCTACGCCGCCGCCTTCTTCCGGCGCTACCGCGACAAGCTCGGGCTGCGCCCGCCGGCCGGCCGCGACGAAGACGACGAGCCGCTGCTGACCAGCCTGTTCCAGCTGCTGCACGAACAGCGCGTGGACTACACCTTGTTCTGGCGCAACCTCGCCCGCATATCGTCGGCAGACGGCAGCCGCGACGCGCCGGTGCGCGACCTGTTCCCGGACCGCGCGGCCTGGGATGCCTGGGCCGGCACCTACCGCGCCCGGCTGCGCGCCGAGCAGTCCGACGACGCCGCGCGCGCCGCGGCCATGCTGGCGGTGAACCCGAAGTACGTGCTGCGCAACCACCTGGCGGAAACCGCCATCCGGCGCGCGCGCGAGAAGGACTTCGGCGAGGTGGACCGCCTGCTGGCCGTGCTGTCCCGTCCCTTCGACGAACAGCCCGGGGCCGAAGCCTATGCCGCGCTGCCGCCGGACTGGGCGGCCGGGCTGGAAGTGAGCTGCTCGTCGTAAGCCGCGAGCGATAAGCCATAAGCCATAAGCCTGCGCAAGCGATGAGCCGGCAGGCCGGCAGGTCCGGCTTACGCCCGACACGCAACTACTGTAAGGTTTGACAGTCTAGATACGACCAGAGGCCCGGGCGGCCAAGCGAGGCGACAGCGTCCTCCGCGCCGCCGAGCCAACCAGAAAGGAAGCCGGACATGACCACCAAAAAGACCGACGCCGAGTGGCGCGCGCAACTCTCCGACATCGAATACCGCGTCGCCCGCGAGGCCGCCACCGAGCGCCCCTTCACGGGCCGCTACTGGGACCACTGGGAACGCGGCACCTACCGCTGCGTCGGCTGCGGCACGCCGCTGTTCGAGGCCAGCACCAAGTTCGACGCCGGCTGCGGCTGGCCCAGCTACTTCCGCCCCATCAACGGCGAGGTGATCGACGAGCACACCGACCACTCGCACGGCATGGTGCGCGTGGAAGTCCGCTGCAAGGAATGCGGCAGCCACCTGGGCCACGTCTTCGAAGATGGCCCGGCGCCCACCGGCTTGCGCTACTGCATCAACTCGGCTGCGCTAAAATTCGACGAGCGCGACCCCGCCGATGCCGGTACCGATGCGGGTGATGCCGCGCCGACATCGCCCGACACGCCGCGCTAAGCCCGGACCGCCCGCGCGGCGGTCTGCCGCCAACCAGCCCCGACCTCCGCGTCGATCTATCCTGTCCGCATGAAATTCCTGTTCGACCTGTTCCCGGTCATCCTGTTCTTCGTCGCCTTCAAGCTGTGGGGCATCTTTCCCGCCACCGCCGTGGCCATCGCCGCCACCGTGGTGCAGATCGGCTGGGTCTGGCTGCGCCACCGCAAGGTCGAGCCGATGCAGTGGATCAGCCTGGCGATCATCTCGGTATTCGGCGGCGCCACGCTGCTGCTGCACAACGAGACCTTCATCAAGTGGAAGCCCACCGTGCTGTACTGGCTGTTCGCCGCCACCCTGACGCTGTCCGCGCTGATCTGGCGCAAGAACCTGATCCGCGCCATGCTCGGCAAGCAAGTGAGCATGCCGGACGGCGCCTGGGGCAAGCTCAATGCCGCCTGGGCCGCTTTCTTCGCCGTGATGGGCGTGGTCAACCTCTACGTGGCCTACCAGTTCTCCACCGACACCTGGGTCAATTTCAAGCTGTTCGGCAGCATGGGCCTGATGCTGGTGTTCATCCTGGCGCAAAGCATCTGGCTGTCGCGCCACATGCAGGAAACCCCCACCGAATGACGGCATGGCCCGGTGCCGGCCTGCGCGCCGGCACCGGGCCCGCTACCGCAACCCACGGATACCGATGGCCGCCGACCCAGCACATATCGAGGCGCTGCTGCGCGCAGCGCTCGCCCCCACCAGCGTCGCCGTGCGCGACGACAGCGCGCTGCATGCCGGCCACGCCGGCGCGGCCTCCGGCGGCGGTCACTACCATGTGACCATCGTCAGCAGCCGTTTTGCCGGCAGCACCCGCGTGGCGCGCCACCGCATGGTGTATGATGCGCTGCGCGAACTATTCCCCACGCAAATCCACGCGCTGGCCGTAACCGCGCTGACCGACCAAGAACTTGAATCCCGCGAATCCTCCCGCGATTCCTCGAGCAACTCTCAGACCTGATTCCATGAAGACCACCGTCCTCTCGTTCAGCCTGGCGGCTGTGCTTGCCGCTGGCAGCTTGCCCGCCCTGGCCCAGAACGCCGCCGTCGTGAATGGCAAGGCGATTCCCTCGGCGAAGCTGGACAAGCTCATCGCCGGCACCGGCCAGCCTTCCAGCCCCGAACTGCGCGACCGTGCCCGCACCATGCTGATCGACCGCGAGCTGCTGCTGCAGGAAGCCAACAAGCGCGGCCTGACCCAGCGCGACGACCTGCAGGAACAACTGGAACAGGCCAAGCTCAACGTGCTGGCCGGCGCGGTGTTCGAGGACTACGTCAAGACCCACGGCGCCAGCGACGAAGAACTGCGCAAGCAGTACGAAAAGATCAAGTCGCAGTTCGGCAGCGGCAAGGAATACCACGCCCGCCACATCCTGGTCGAGAAGGAAGCCGACGCGCGCGCCATCATCGCCAAGATCAAGGCCGGCGCCAAGTTCGAGGACATGGCCAAGGCCTCGTCCAAGGATCCGGGCTCGGCGGCCAACGGCGGCGACCTGGACTGGGCCAACAGCAGCAGCTACGTGCCCGAGTTCTCGGCCGCGATGACCGCGCTGCAGAAGGGCCAGATGACCGACACCCCGGTCAAGACCCAGTTCGGCTGGCACATCATCCAGCTCGACGACGTGCGCGACGCCAAGGTCCCCACGTTCGAGGAAGTCAAGCCGCAGCTCACGCAGATGCTGATGGGCGACCAGAACTGGCAGCGCGAGCAGTTCCAGGCCATGATGAAGTCGCTCAAGGACAAGGCGAAGATCCAGTAAGGATCGCGCTTCGGATGCAGCAGGGGAAACGGCGCCAAGGGCGCCGTTTTTCATGTTGCCGGCGGCGCAAGCCGACCGTGGCCTGCCCTCGCGCGCGCAGCGGCGCTGCCGGAGGCAACGGTGGCCCGGCGCGGCCTCAGGCCGCGCAGAGTTCCAGCAACTGCTCGTCGCGGAAACCCCATTGCGCGGGGTCCTCGAAGCTCACCACGGTGTCGTCGGTGTCGCGCAGGTCCATCTCTTCCGGGCCGATGTGCTCGGCCTCGCTCACCGAGTAGAACAGCTTGACGCGCGGATGCAGCGGGTCGTTGTCGTTCTGCGCGCAGACCACCGCCAGCCGGCCCGAGCGCATGCGCAGCACCGTGCCCAGCGGGTAGATGCCGATCGAGCGCGTGAAGGCCTGGAACACGGTGCGGTCGAACAGGGTGTCCACCCGCACCGCCATGTATTCCAGCGCGCGCGCCGGCGTCCACGCCTGGTGGCCGGGCCGGTTGGAGGTCAGCGAGTCGTAGGTGTCGCAGACCCCGGCGATCTTCGCGTGCACGCTGATCTCGTTGGCGCGCAGCCCGAACGGATAGCCGCGCCCGTCGATGCGCTCGTGATGGTGGATGCAGACGTCCAGCGGGATGTTGCGGTAGAGCCTGGCCTCGTTGAGGATGCGGTAGCCCACCGAGGGGTGGCGCTGCACGGCTTCCATCTCCGCGCTGGTCAGCGGGCCGTCCCGGTGCAGGACATGGGTGGGAATGGCGACCTTGCCGATGTCGTGCACCAGCCCCGCCAGGCCGAGCTGCTGCACCTCGCCGGTGTCGAGCCCGAGCGTGCGCCCGAGCGCGATCATCAGCGCGCAGACGGCGAAGGAATGCAGGTAGGTATAGTCGTCGCGCACCTTGAGGCGCGCCAGCGCGATCAGCGCCTGCGAATGGCGGGTCAGCGAGTTGGAGACCGAATCGACCAGCAGCAGCGCGCCCTCCACCTCCAGCGCGCGGCCCATGCGCGCATCGGTAAACATCGAGCCCACCACCGCCTTGCCGTTGCGCATCACGTCGCGCGCCAGCACGAGTTCCACTTCCAGCGGCACGCCGGACTGCGGCACCGCGCCCTGCGGCTCGTCGGCCACCGGATTGACGGTCAGCGACCCGGTCGCCGCGAGCGGCGGCGGAATGCCCTTGCCCTTGAGCAGGTCGATCCACACCTCCTCGACCTTGGAGGCGATCATCTGGTCGATCTGCTCCTGGCTGGTCACCGCAAAGCGCGAACGCCAGAACGGATGCTCCAGCCACGGCCCGCCCACCCTGGCGACGAACATGCCGACTTGAAGCTGTTGGGTCTTGATGCGTTTCAGCATGCCAGCTCTCCGGGTGCAGGGTAAATGGGGCGTGGCCGCTTAACGGCGGGAAGCGGGAAAACTTTAGGAGCGGCAAGACCAAAAGCCGCCCCCTGTCAACGAACACTCCGAATATCCGCCTCTTCGCCTCAGGCATTCGGCCCCGCCCCCGGGGCGCAAAGCTACAATACGCGGCCACTTGTCCGCCCGTCACACCATGTCCAGAACGTACACGCTCGTCGGTATCGCTCGCGCCAAGGCCCAGCGCCGCGAGGTCCTCGGCGCCAAGCTCGCCGCGCTGCGCACGCGCGGCGCCATGGAGCCGGGCTGCCTGCGCTACCACGTGGGCGAGGATGCCGAGGATGCCGAGGTGTTCGTGCTCTACATGGAGTGGAATTCCCGGCATGCGCTGGAATCGCACCTGAACAGCGAATATGTGCGCGACTTCCACGCCAGCCGCCAGGATTTCCTGGAGGGCGACATCCAGTTGCGCTGGCTGAACGCCGCCTGAGCCCTGCCGCGCCGGCGCGGCCCTCGGCCCCGGTCTCCGGCCCCGGTCTCCGGCCGCGTCTCCCGGCCGCGTCTCTGGCGCTATCTCCGAGGCCTTCTCCGGGGCCTTCTCCGCCTATTTCCCGTCTTCCCTCAGCCGCCGCCACAGCGTCGTGGCGCTGATCCCCAGCAGATGGCACGCCGCGGCGCGGTTGCCGCCGCACTGGGCCAGCACGTGCCGGATATGCTCGGCCTGGCTGGCGCGCGCCATGCCGGCCAGCGACTGGCTGCCCTGCGTTTCCGCGGCTCCGTCCGGAGCTTGGGCCCGGGCCGCCGGCCGGGCCGGCGCGGCCGCCTGCGCCACGCCGAACAGCTCCGGCGCGGCCGCCTTCAGTTCTTCCAGCAGGTCGCGCGGCGCCAGCGTGCGACCCACCACCAGCACCGCGATGCGCTCGGTCACGTTTTCCAGCTCGCGGATATTGCCCGGCCACGCGTAGCCCGAGAGCCGCTCGCGCACGGCCTGCGGCAACGGCTGCGCACGGGCCTGGCCGAGGCGCTCCTGGGCGCGCCGGTACAGCAGTTCGGCCAGCTCCGGGAGGTCCCCGGCGCGCTCGCGCAGCGGCGGCATCTCGATGCGCAGGATATTGAGGCGGTAGTAAAGATCCTGGCGGAAGCTGCCCTGCCGCACCAGTTCGCCCAGGTCGCGGTGGGTCGCGGCAATCACGCGCACGTTGACCGGCACCGCGTCGAGCCCGCCGATCGGCAGCACCTGTTTTTCCTGCAGCACGCGCAGCAGCCGCGTCTGCAGCGCCGGCGGCATGTCGCCCACCTCGTCCAGGAACAGCGTGCCGTTGTGGGCCGACTCGAACAGGCCGGCCTTGCCACCGCGGCGCGCGCCGGTGAAGGCGCCCTCTTCGTAGCCGAACAGTTCGCTTTCCAGCAGGGTCTCCGGGAACGCCGCGCAGTTGACGGCCACGAAGGGGAACATGCGGCGCGGGCTGGCGTCGTGCATGCCCTGCGCCAGCACCTCCTTGCCGGTACCGCTTTCGCCGCCCACCAGCACGGTGGAATCCACCGCGGCATAGCGCCGCGCCAGTTCGCGCAGGTTGTGCATGGCGGGCGAGGCGCCGGCGAGGTCGTCCAGGCTGTAGCGCACGCCGGCCGGGCGCGCGCGGCTGCGCGAGCGCAGGTTGCGGTCCACGCGGTGGATGGCGTTGGCATCCTGCAGCGTCAGCACGGCGCCGGTGGTGCCGCTTTCGGTGACGATGGGAATGCGGTTGACCACCACCATCTTGTCGCCGAGCTTGTGGATGGCCTCGAGCTCCTTGCTGCCGCTCTGCATGACGTGGTCCAGCGCCAGCGCGGGCGCCAGCGTCTGCAGCTTGCGGCCCAGCGCGGCCGCCGGCGCGATGCCGAGAAAGCGCCCCATGGCCGGGTTGTAGGTCTGGATGCGCCCCTCCGCGTCCACCGCCGCCACGCCCTCGTTGAGGTGCGCCAGGATGGTGTTGACGTAGTCGCGCCGGCCGGACTCGATGCGCCGCAGCCGGGCCGCCTCGATCACGTCTTCCAGCGCGCCGCGCACCGACACGCCCGAGTACAGGAACACCCCGATCAGGCCGATGCGGTCGGCCAGGTCGGTCACCAGCCCCGGCCCCACCACCACCTGCACGCCCTCCTGCTTGAGCGCCTTCACGCGCGCCGTGGCATCGTCCTCGGTGAGGTAGGTGTAGGCCGGGATCGACAGCGAGAAGGTGCGCACGAACTCATCGACCTCGGGATAGGTGGCGGCGTGGGTGACCAGCGCCACGCGCGGCGAAATGCGGCGCGCGGTCGACAGCGCGCTCATCACATCGAAGCCGGTCACCTTGACCAGCACCACCGGCACGTCCACGTGCTGGCGCAGGTAGGCGCCGTTGGAGCCGCCCGCGACCACGGCGTCGAGCCGGCCCTCGCGCGCTTCGCGCGCGATCGCGCTGGCGGCGGCGGCGAAGCCCTTGCCGACGATGCGGAAGTCCGCCTGCGCGGCGTAGCCGGGAATCAGGTCGGCGAACGCGCGCGACAGGCGGCTGATGCCGACGGCCCAGATGCGCGGGCGGGTGGTGCCGGCGGCGGCCGGCGGGTTGGCGGAAGCGGTCAGGACGGCACTCATGGGCGCGAAAATCCGGCGAGGATGCGGCTGGGGGACTAATCTTTGCATTGTGCTCGCCCGGCGATTGCATTTCAATATTGAAATGCAATCATTGCATTGCTGAAATCCATGCAGCATAACGCCCGCATCACAATCCCCGGGGAAAAAAGCCGCCTTGGCCCGCCAGCGCAGGCGGGCCAAGGGCTGGCCGGCGCGGGCCAGGGCCGCCGCAAGCGCGGCCGGGCGCGGCGATCCGGCTGGCACACCCTTTGCGCTATCCCGTTGCGCTACCGTCCGTCCACTTCACAAGCGAAGATCATGACCTTCTCGACTTCCGACCTCGCCCGCTCCGCCGGCGCCCGCTTCCGCCAGGCCCTGGCCGACGAACATCCCCTGCAGGTGGTCGGCACCATCAACGCCAACCATGCCCTGCTGGCCAAGCGTGCCGGCTACCGCGCGATCTACCTGTCGGGCGGCGGCGTGGCCGCCGGCTCGCTGGGCCTGCCCGACCTGGGCATCTCCAGCCTCGACGACGTCCTGACCGATATCCGCCGCATCACCGACGTGTGCGACGTGCCGCTGCTGGTCGACGTCGATACCGGCTTCGGCGCCTCGGCGTTCAACGTGGCGCGCACCACGCGCTCGCTGATCAAGTTCGGCGCCGGCGCGATGCATATCGAAGACCAGGTCGGCGCCAAGCGCTGCGGCCACCGCCCGGGCAAGGAAATCGTCTCGCAGGGCGAGATGGTGGACCGCATCAAGGCCGCCGTGGATGCCCGCACCGACGAGCACTTCGTCATCATGGCGCGCACCGACGCGCTCGCCGTGGAAGGCCTGGACAAGGCCATCGAGCGCGCCGTGGCGTGCGTGGAAGCCGGCGCCGACGCCATCTTCCCGGAAGCCATGACCGACCTCGACATGTACCGCAAGTTCGTCGACGCGGTAAAGGTGCCGGTGCTGGCCAACATCACCGAATTCGGCGCCACGCCGCTGTTTACCACCGACGAGCTGGGCAGCGCCGGCGTGTCGATGGTGCTGTACCCGCTGTCGGCCTTCCGCGCCATGAACAAGGCCGCCGAGAACGTCTACACGGCGATCCGCCGCGACGGCACGCAGAAGAACGTGGTCGACACCATGCAGACGCGCGCCGAGCTCTATGAGCGCATCGGCTACCACGCCTTCGAAGAGAAGCTGGACGCCCTGTTCGCGCAAGGCAAGGGCAAGTAAAAGCCAGTCGCGCCGGCCGCCGGGCAGCGCGCCGCTGCCGCGGCCGGCGCCGGCAACGCAACGTCAGATACCAAGTCAGTCAGCACACGGCATTCCCCAAGGAGACCCCAACATGTCCGAAGCGCAACCGCTCGCTACCCCGAAGCCGAAGAAATCCGTCGCCCTGTCGGGCGTGGCCGCCGGCAACACCGCGCTGTGCACGGTCGGCCGCACCGGCAACGACCTGCACTACCGCGGCTACGACATCCTCGACATCGCCGAGACCTGCGAATTCGAGGAAATCGCCCACCTGCTGGTGCACGGCAAGCTCCCCACCCGCGCCGAACTCGCCGCCTACAAGGCCAAGCTCAAGGCCTTGCGCGGCCTGCCCGCCAACGTCAAGGCCGCCCTCGAATGGGTGCCCGCCAGCGCCCATCCGATGGACGTCATGCGCACCGGCGTGTCCGTGCTCGGCACCGTGCTGCCCGAGAAGGAAGACCACAACACCCCGGGCGCGCGCGACATCGCCGACCGCCTCATGGCCAGCCTCGGCTCCATGCTGCTGTACTGGTACCACTACAGCCACAACGGCCGGCGCATCGAGGTCGAGACCGACGACGACTCCATCGGCGCGCACTTCCTGCACCTGCTGCACGGCCAGAAGCCGTCGGCGCTGTGGGAACGCGCCATGCAGACCTCGCTGAACCTGTACGCCGAGCACGAGTTCAACGCCTCGACCTTCACCGCGCGCGTGATCGCCGGCACCGGCTCGGACATGTATTCGTCGATCGCCGGGGCCATCGGCGCGCTGCGCGGCCCCAAGCACGGCGGCGCCAACGAGGTGGCCTTCGAGATCCAGAAGCGCTACGACAGCCCGGCCGAGGCCGAGGCCGACATCAAGCGCCGCGTGGAGAACAAGGAAGTGGTGATCGGCTTCGGCCACCCGGTGTACACCACCGGCGACCCGCGCAACCAGGTCATCAAGGAAGTGGCCAGGCGCCTGTCGAAGGACGCCGGCGCGATGAAGATGTTCGACATCGCCGAGCGGCTGGAGACGGTCATGTGGGACGCCAAGAAGATGTTCCCCAACCTGGACTGGTTCAGCGCGGTGAGCTACCACATGATGGGCGTGCCCACGGCCATGTTCACGCCGCTGTTCGTGATCGCGCGCACCTCGGGCTGGGCCGCGCACATCATCGAGCAGCGCATCGACAACAAGATCATCCGCCCCAGCGCCAACTACACCGGGCCGGAGAACCTGAAGTTCGTGCCGATCAAGGATCGCAAGTAACACCGGCCCGCCGGCCTGCTCCCGGGACCGCGCGCAGCGCGGCCCGCGGGCGCGGGGGCCGGCGGCCGCAAAGCACGGCCGCCGCCCCCGGACCATGACTTTCTCTATTCCCTACGAAATGAACACTGCAAACCGCAAGCCGCTGCCGGGCACCAAGCTGGATTTCTTCGACGCGCGCGCCGCGGTCGAGGCAATCCAGCCGGGTGCCTATGACAAATTGCCGTACACGTCGCGCGTGCTGGCCGAGAACCTGGTGCGGCGCTGCGACCCGGCCACGCTGGATGCATCGCTCGCGCAGCTCATCGAGCGCAGGCGCGACCTCGATTTCCCCTGGTTCCCGGCGCGCGTGGTTTGCCATGACATCCTCGGCCAGACCGCGCTGGTGGACCTGGCCGGCCTGCGCGATGCCATCACCGCCCAGGGCGGCGACCCGGCCAAGGTCAACCCGGTGGTGCCGGTGCAGCTGATCGTCGACCATTCCCTGGCGGTGGAGTGCGGCGGCTTCGACCCCGACGCGTTCGCCAAGAACCGCGCCATCGAAGACCGCCGCAACGAAGACCGCTTCGACTTCATCAACTGGACCAAGAAGGCGTTCAAGAACGTCGAGGTGATCCCGCCCGGCAACGGCATCATGCACCAGATCAACCTGGAGCGGATGTCGCCGGTGATCCATGCGGTGGACGGCGTGGCCTACCCCGACACGCTGGTCGGCACCGACAGCCACACGCCGCACGTCGACGCGCTGGGCGTGATCGCCATCGGCGTGGGCGGGCTCGAGGCCGAGAACGTGATGCTCGGCCGCGCCTCGTGGATGCGCCTGCCCGACATCGTCGGCGTGGAGCTCTCCGGCAAGCGCCAGCCCGGCATCACCGCCACCGACATCGTGCTGGCGCTGACCGAATTCCTGCGCAAGGAAAAAGTGGTCGGCGCCTACCTGGAGTTCCGCGGCGAGGGCGCGGCGAGCCTGACGCTCGGCGACCGCGCGACGATCTCCAACATGGCGCCGGAATACGGCGCCACCGCCGCGATGTTCTTCATCGACGAGCAGACCATCGAGTACCTGCGCCTGACCGGCCGCGACGACGCGCAGATCAAGCTCGTCGAAACCTACGCCAGGACCGCCGGCCTGTGGGCCGACACCCTGAAGCACGCCGAATACGAGCGCGTGCTCAAGTTCGACCTGTCCACCGTGGTGCGCAACATGGCCGGCCCGTCCAATCCGCACAAGCGGCTGCCGACCTCCGACCTGGCCGCGCGCGGCATCGCCGGCAAGTGGGAGGAAACGCCGGGCCAGATGCCCGACGGCGCCGTCATCATCGCCGCCATCACCAGTTGCACCAACACCAGCAACCCGCGCAACGTGATCGCCGCGGCCCTGCTGGCGCGCAACGCCAACGCGCGCGGGCTGACCCGCAAGCCGTGGGTGAAAAGCTCGCTGGCGCCCGGCTCCAAGGCCGTGCAGCTGTACCTGGAAGAAGCCGGCCTGCTGCCGGAGCTGGAGCGGCTCGGCTTCGGCATCGTCGCGTTCGCCTGCACCACCTGCAACGGCATGTCGGGCGCGCTCGACCCCGCCATCCAGAAGGAGATCATCGAGCGCGACCTGTACGCCACCGCCGTGCTCTCGGGCAACCGCAACTTCGACGGCCGCATCCACCCGTACGCCAAGCAGGCCTTCCTGGCCTCGCCGCCGCTGGTGGTGGCCTACGCCATCGCCGGCACCATCCGCTTCGACATCGAGCAGGACGTGCTGGGCACCGACGCCGACGGCAAGCCGGTGCGGCTCAAGGACATCTGGCCGAGCGACGAGGAAATCGATGCGATCGTGGCCAGGAGCGTGAAGCCCGAACACTTCCGCAAGGTCTACGAGCCGATGTTCAACTTCGCGGTCGACAGCGGCGAGCAGATCAGCCCGCTGTACGACTGGCGCCCGCAGAGCACCTACATCCGCCGCCCGCCCTACTGGGAAGGCGCGCTGGCCGGCGAGCGCACGCTCCAGGGCCTGCGTCCGCTGGCGGTGCTGGGCGACAACATCACGACCGACCACCTGTCGCCGTCCAACGCCATCATGCTCGACAGCGCCGCCGGCGAATACCTGGCCAGGATGGGCCTGCCCGAGGAAGACTTCAACTCCTACGCCACCCACCGCGGCGACCACCTCACCGCGCAGCGCGCGACCTTCGCCAACCCCACGCTGGTCAACGAGATGGCCGTGGTGGACGGCAAGGTCACGAAGGGGTCGCTGGCGCGCATCGAGCCCGAAGGCAAGGTGGTGCGCATGTGGGAAGCCATCGAGACCTACATGGACCGCAAGCAGCCGCTGATCATCGTGGCGGGCGCGGACTACGGCCAGGGTTCCTCGCGCGACTGGGCCGCCAAGGGCGTGCGCCTCGCCGGCGTGGAAGCGATCGTGGCCGAGGGCTTCGAGCGCATCCACCGCACCAACCTGATCGGCATGGGCGTGCTGCCGCTGGAGTTCAAGCCCGGCACCAACCGCCTGACGCTGGGCATCGACGGCACCGAGACCTTCGACGTGATCGGCGCGCGCAAGCCGCGCGCCGACCTCACGCTCGTGATCCGCCGCAAGAACGGCGAGCGCGTCGAAGTGCCCGTGACCTGCCGCCTCGACACCGCGGAAGAAGTGTCCATCTACGACGCCGGCGGCGTGCTGCAGCGCTTCGCGCAGGACTTCCTCGAATCGTCGAAGGCCGCCGCCTGAGGCAGCGGCCAGGACAGCGGCAATAGCGCAGCGCGCCGGGTGGCATGGCAACGTGCCGCCCGGCCTCACCAGGACGAAATTTCATGGCTCACGTACCCCAGATCAAGATTCCCGCCACCTACATGCGCGGCGGCACCAGCAAAGGCGTGTTCTTCCGCCTGCAGGACCTGCCCGCGGCCGCGCAGGTACCCGGCGAGGCGCGCGACAAGCTGCTGATGCGCGTGATCGGCAGCCCCGACCCCTACGGCAAGCAGATCGACGGCATGGGCGCGGCGACGTCCAGCACCAGCAAGACCGTCATCATCTCGAAAAGCAGCCGGCCCGGCCACGACGTCGACTACCTGTTCGGCCAGGTCTCCATCGACCAGCCCTTCATCGACTGGAGCGGCAACTGCGGCAACCTGTCCGCCGCCGTCGGGCCGTTCGCCATCGGCGCCGGGCTGGTCGACCCCGGCCGCGTCCCGCGCAACGGCGTGGCCACCGTGCGCATCTGGCAGGCCAACATCGGCAAGACCATCGTCGGCCACGTGCCCATCACCGATGGCGCCGTGCAGGAAACCGGCGACTTCGAGCTCGACGGCGTGACCTTTCCCGCGGCCGAAGTCCAGCTCGAGTTCATGGATCCGGCCGCCGAGGAAGACGGCGCGGGCGGCGCCATGTTCCCCACCGGCAACCTCGTCGACGACCTCGAGGTGCCGGGCGTCGGCACCTTCAAGGCCACCATGATCAACGCCGGCATCCCGACCATCTTCGTGAACGCGGAAGACATCGGCTACACCGGCACCGAACTGCAGGACGACATCAACGGCGACCCCGCCGCGCTGGCGAAATTCGAGACCATTCGCGCCTATGGCGCGGTGCGCATGGGCCTGATCAAGCATATCGACGAGGCCGCCAAGCGGCAGCACACGCCCAAGGTGGCCTTTGTCGCCAGGCCGGCCAGCTATGTCTCCTCCAGCGGCAAGCAGGTCGGCGCCGGCGATGTCGACCTGCTGGTGCGCGCGCTGTCGATGGGCAAGCTGCACCACGCCATGATGGGCACGGCCGCCGTGGCCATCGGCACCGCCGCGGCGATTCCGGGCACGCTGGTGAACCTCGCCGCCGGCGGCGGCGAGCGCAACGCGGTGCGCTTCGGCCATCCCTCGGGCACGCTGCGCGTAGGCGCGCAAGCCAGCCTCGTCGACGGCGAATGGGCCGTGACCAAGGCCATCATGAGCCGCAGCGCGCGCGTGCTGATGGAAGGCTGGATCCGCGTGCCCGGCGACGCGTTCTGAGAACATCGGCCGCGCCCGGGCCGGGGTCCGGTTGCGGCGAGGTCGATGCGGCCCGGCTTATGCCGGGCCGTTGCGTTTCCGGCGCCGCGACTGCCCGCGGCCCATGAAGCACGCGCGCTGCCTTGCGCCCCCGGGAAAACCCCAGAACGGTAAATGTCGACACATTCAGGGCCCCTCTCGTATAGTGCTGGTCCGCCGCGGCGACGCCTGTAAGACAGGCGCCGCCGCGCGGATTGCGTAGACCGATAGACGACGCAGACACCCACAAGGTGCTGCACAGTCGTGCCTATATGAGGAAGATCATGAAGCATTTCGCCCGTCTCACCACGCTCAGCACCCTGCTGCTCGCCGCCAGCCTGACCACCGGCGCCGCCCATGCCCAGCTCGCCCCGTCCGCCGCCACGCCGGCCCAGGCCAGCGCGCCGGCGGAGGCCCGCAAAGCCAACATCGTCATCATCGGCACCGGGGGCACCATCGCCGGCGCCGGCGCGGCCGCCACCAACACCGCCGCCTATCAGTCGGCCGTGGTGCCGGTGGACAAGATCATCGCCTCGGTGCCGGAAATCTCGAAGATCGCCAACGTCAAGGGCGAGCAGGTCTTCCAGATCGGTTCGGAGAGCTTCAACAACGAGCGCCTGCTCAAGCTCGGCAAGCGGGTGTCGGAACTGCTCAAGCAGCCGGACGTGGACGGCATCGTGATCACGCACGGCACCGATACCATCGAGGAAACCAGCTACTTCCTCAACCTCACGCTCAAGAGCGACAAGCCGGTGGTGGTGGTGGGCTCCATGCGCCCCGGCACCGCGCTGGGCGCCGACGGCGCGCTCAACCTGTACGACGCCGTGCTGGTGGCGTCCAGCCCCGAATCGCGCGGCAAGGGCACGCTGGCCGTGCTGAACGACGAGATCCACACCGGCCGCGACGTCACCAAGACCAACACTTTCAAGACCGAGACCTTCCGCTCGCCGTTCGGGCCGCTGGGCTATGTGGTGGAAGGCCGCACGCTGTATTTCCGCCTGCCGGCGCGCCCGCACACCACGCAGACCGAGTGGGACATCGACAAGCTCGACAAGCTGCCTGAAGTGGCGGTGGTGTACGCCTACGGCAACGTCAACCCGGGCGCGGTGGACGCCGCGGTGAAGAACGGCGCCAAGGCCATCGTCTACGCCGCCACCGGCAACGGCAGCGTGGGCGACTACATGGTCGAGCCGCTCAAGGCCGCGCGCGCCAAGGGCGTGCAGATCGTGCGCGCGTCGCGCACCGGCAGCGGCGTGGTGGTCCGCAATGCCGAGCAGCCCGACGACAAGTACGACTGGCTGGTGACCGACGACCAGTTGCCGCAGAAGGCCCGCATCCTGATGGCGCTGGCGCTGACCAAGACCAGCGACAGCAAGGAACTGCAGAAGATCCTGTGGAAGTACTGAGGACCGCGGCGTAGCCGCGGGCATCGCGGGCGGGGGCGCACCCCGCCCTTCACACCCCGCTCCCCGCCCTCGCGGCCGGCCGGTCGCCCGCGCGACCTCGCCGGCCGTTTCTCCATTCATGCCAGCCGTCTTCCTGCAAGACCAGGGGACAACGGAGCCGACGCGGGCAGCATGCCGCCAAGCCGCGACGGAACATGGATCTGTGATGGCAAACTGAGGCCGTTAATTGCGTTAGTGGTGCGTCCAGACTGGCGGAGGACCTCCGGGGCCCGCTATTTTCCCTCGGCCTTCTCCACCGGAATCAGAATGGTTTCGCCCGTGGCCACCAGCCGCAACGCGCCGTCGCGCTCGGCGAACACCTCGGCCCGGGCGAATACTTGCCGCCTGCCCGCCTTGACCACGCTGGCGCGCGCCACGAACGCCTGCCCCACCGCCGGCGCCATGCAGTTCACCGAATAATGCGAAGCCAGCACCGACCCCGCCACCGTGGTGGCGGCAAAACCGCAGGCCGTATCGATCAGCGCGCCCAGCACGCCCGCATGCAGGAAACCCGCGTACTGCGTGGCGTCTTCATGCCAGGGCATGCGCAGTTCCGCCTCCCCGCCCTCCGCGCGCACGACCTCGAAGCCCAGCCAGCGGTTGAGCGCGGCGGTGCGATTGACGTCCCTGAGCTTCGCGAGCGAATAAGTGGCGGCGGCCGGCGTTGCCAAGTCTTTGGTCATTAAATGTCTCCTTGCCCGACGGCGCCTTCGTGCCTGTCTTCGTGTCGTGGATTTAATGTAGACCAGTCTATATAATTTCCGACAACCCGCAACCCCTCCGACGCACGAGGATCCCCATGCCCGCCCACGCCAAGCACCGCGACAAGATCGTCCGCGCCGCTGCCGTCCTGTTCCGGCAAAACGGCTACGCGGCCAGCGGGACCAACGATATCGTCGCCCTGAGCGGAGCGCCCAAGGGTTCGCTGTATCACTACTTCCCGCGCGGCAAGGAACAGATCGCCGAGGAAGTCATCGCCTATGCGGGCGAACTGGTGCGCGCCACGCTGGCGCGCATGTGCGCGGAGCACGCTTCGCCGGCGGCGGCGGTGCGCGCCTACGGCACGGCCCTGGCGGGATGGATGGCGGAATCTTCGTACCGCGACGGCTGCCCGATCTCCACCATCCTGCTGGAACTGGCGCCCGAGTCGGAGACCATCGCCGAGGCAGGCAAGTCCGCCTTCGCCACGTGGGAGAACGTGCTGGCGACGCAGTTCGCGGCGCACGGGATCGCGCCGGCACGCGCGGCCGGGCTGGCCAGCCTGGTGGTCTGTTCATGGTCCGGGGCACTGATCCGCGCGCGCGCGGCGCGCAGCGGCGAGCCGATCCTGTGCGCCATGGAAGCGCTGGCATGCCAGATCGATGCCGCCGTGCTGGAGGCGGCATCGAAGGCCGCCGGCACACCGGGCTAGAACACCACGTTGCTCATCAGCGCCCTGGCCACGAGTTCGGCCTCGTCGGCGCCCTCGGCGTAGACCGACACTTCGCTCACCACCTGCTTGCGCCCGCGCCGGATGACGCTGGCCACGGCGCGCAGGCTGGCCGCCTTCGCCGCTTCGAGATACTGGATATTGAGCGAGCTGGTCGCGCCGCCGCGCAGGTTGCCGGCATCGCAGCCGGATACCGAGGCGGCCGCGCCGGCCACGTCGATCAGCGTGGCGATCACGCCGCCGTGGACGATCTCGCCGACCGTGATGTTGGCGGCGCTGAACGGCAGCAGCAGTTCGACGTGGTCGACCGCCAGCACGTCCAGCACGATGCCCAGCGAGCGGGCCACGGGCGAGCCCATCAGGACCTGCTCCACGGTCTGGCGGATACGCGGATCGACCGGCGCGCTGACGGCGGCGCCGGACAAGGCGGCAACGAGGGTTGGCATCGTACTCTCCTGGGTGAGGATCCTGGCAACAGGTGCAGCTTAAGGCGGGCCGCCGACGGCGCTCAATTACCTGGCTGGTAATCGGCAAACTTCCACGCGGCGGTGTTACGCCAAAGGCACCGCGCGAGCCGGGATTGCCCCTGCCGCCGTTTATAATGTGCGCCCGTCCGCCCCGCCTCGCCGCCGCATGCCGTCAGACCCGCCAGACACAAACCCGCTTTCCGCGCTCTCGCCCGCTACCGGTCCGCAGCGCGACGAAAGCCTGTTCGACCGGCCCGACAGCCCCTGTATCGGCATCTGCTCGACCTTGTTCGACGAAATCTGCCAGGGCTGCGGGCGCACCGCGATGGAAGTCAGCAACTGGGTCTTCATGGACGACGCCGAAAAACAGGCCGTGTGGGAGCGCATCACGCGCGAAGGCACGGCGCGGCGCTTCCGCCAGGGCTGAGCGCCGTCAGCCGCCCCCCAGCCGCCGCTCCATATCCTCGACCTCGCGGCGCGCCAGCCGCTGGCGCGCCAGCTTGCGCCAGCTCTCGGCCAGCGCCGGCAACGCCGCCATCTCGGCCAGCGCCGCCATGTCGAGCCGGTCCACGTACAGCACATGCAGCAGGCGCCGCAGGCTCCAGCCGGGGCACGGCCGCGCGACCAGCGCGAGGCGGTCTCCGCTGGCCAGCTCGCCTTCTTCCAGCACCCGGTAGTACCAGCCCGTGCGCAGGCTCTGCTGGACCGCGCGCGCCATGCCGGCATGGCCGAAACGGTGGTTGAGCTTCCAGCAGGGCTGGCGCGCCTGCGACACCTCGACCAGCGCGGTGCCCAGGCGGAAACGGTCGCCGATGCAGACGTCCGCCTCGGTGAGGCCCGCGCTGCTCAGGTTCTCGCCGAACGCGCCGGGCCGCGACAGCACCGCGGCAGCCTCCGCCGACAACGGCGCGAGGTCCCGCCGCCAGGCCGGGTAATGATCGAAGGCATAGTGATGAAGCGCTTTTTCCGGGCCGCCGTGGTGCCTGGGATCGCCCTGCCCGTCGCCGACGAGGCCAAGCGTGGTGACGCGCACCGCGCCCGCCGCCGGCTGCTTGTCGATGCCGCTGGGCAGGCCCTGGGGCCCGAACGGGCGCACGGCGCCGAGCAAGACGCTGTCGATCGCCGTGGCAACCCCGCTCACAGCCCCGCCTCCTCCAGCCAGCGCGCGAACATGCGGCGGCCCGCCGCGGCCACGCCGGCGCCGATCTCCACGGTGCGGGCGCGGATCGCGCGCGGGTCGATGCCGGCCTTGCCGAGTTCGACCGTATGCCCGATCAGCCAGCCCTCCAGTTCGGCGGGGCGCACCTCGGGATGGAACTGCAGCGCCAGCGCGTGCCGGCCGATGGCGTAGGCCTGGTGCGGCACGGCCGCCGTGGAAGCCAGCAGCTGCGCGCCGGCGGGCAGGTCGAAGGTGTCGCCATGCCAGTGCAGCACGTTCCAGCCGGCGCTCTCCAGTTCGGCCAGCGCGGACTCGCGGCCCGCGGCGGTGGGCTGGACCGGCGCCCAGCCGATCTCGCGCGTGCCGGGATAGACGCGCGCGCCGCTGGCGCGGGCGATCAGCTGCGCGCCCAGGCAGACGCCGATCACCGGCCGGCCCGCCTCGAGCCGCGCGCGGATGACGTCGACCTCCGCGTCCAGCCACGGATAGGCCTCGTTCTCGTACACGCCGATCGGGCCGCCGAGCACGACCAGCAGGTCGGCGGGATGGGTGGCGACCACGCTCAGGTCGTCGATGCCGGCGCGCAGCACTTGCAGCGCATGGCCGCGCTCGCGCAGGACGTCTCCCAGCACGCCGGCGTCTTCGAACGCAACGTGCTGGATCACATGGGTGGTGAACCTGGCTTGGGTCATGGCGGGCCTGTCCGGTCGGTGCAAAGCACCGATCTTACTGGTATCCGGGCGCGCCGGGCAATCGATCACGCCATGACATATCCATGCCGCGGCGGCGCGGTCAGCGCGCCCCGCCGCCGGGCTTGAGCACCAGCGTATCGAACGCCTCGTTGCCCGGCGCGCGGCGGTCGGGGGCCATGGTGATGTACTGCACCGCGGCCCACTTGTCGGTCCAGTCGCGGTAGTGCGTGGACATCACGTTGCCGGACTGGCCGGTCGAATCCATGAAGCGCGATTCGGCCAGGTCGGAGAGGTCGTAGATGGCGCGCAGGCCGGCCGCATGCACGCTTTCGAACGGCGCGGCCTCGTCGCGCAGGTTGTTGCGTCCCGCGTTGACCGTATAGGTATCGCCGCCGGTCGGCACTTTCACGTTGAACAGGCCGGACAGGTAGGGCTGCTTGCCGAACGGCTTGTGTTCGGAACGCGCGGCGTGGGCGGTGCCCCAGCGCCAGCGCTCGGGCTTGTCGCCGTAGCGCCGGTCCAGGTCGGCGATGGCGCGGCGCCAGGCCTCGGCGATGGCGTCGTCGCAGTCTTCGCGGGCCGTCGTGGTGCTGTCGTCGCACCAGAACGCGCCGAGCCCGCGGGGATTGCGCAGCACGTTGAGCATGGGCTGCTGCACGTTGCGCTGCTCCCACATGCGGTTGAACAGCGCATCGCCCACCTTGTCCTCGAACAGCACGCGCGACAGTTCGCGCAGCCAGGCGGTGGCCACCAGCGGCTCGGCCAGCCCGGGCTGCATGTCGCCGTCCCACCAGCGCAGCGCGGCGATGAGCGCGCGCTCGCGCTGCGGCTGCGCGGGATCGCTGGCGACCGGGGCCGCCAGCAGCAGCGGCAAGGCATCGCGCACCGCCAGCGAAAGCGTGTCCTTCTGGATCGCGCCGAAGCTGTCCATGGTGTGCCGCGCGGTGGCGTCGAGCAGCGTGCGGATGCGCTGGTAGCGGTACGGCACGGTCCATTCGCTGGTCAGGAAATACGGGTAGTCGTCGCCGACGATCTTCTGGTTGGCCGTGGCGATGACGCCTTCCGGCGGGTTGAAGCTGCGCGGCAGCTGGTCGAACGGGATGAAGCCGTTCCAGTCGTAGCGCGCGTCCCAGCCCGGCGCGGGCGCCAGACCCTTGAGGTCGTTGTCGGCGCGCCGCAGCGGCACGCGGCCGGGCGCGATGAAGCCGATATTGCCGTCCACGTCCGCGTAGACGATGTTCTGCTGGGGCGAATGGAAATCGCGCATGGCCGCCAGGAAACCGGCCCAGTCGGTGGCGCGGTTGAGCGCCAGCCCGGCCTGGAAGGTGCGGTCGTCGGCGCGCAGCGCGGTCCACTGGAAGGACACCACGTACTGCGCGCCGAGCGGCGCGGCGGCCGTGGCGACGGGCTCGGCGGCGTCCGAGATCACCGGGCCGTGGCGGGTTTCGCGCACGGCCAGGGTCACGTCGGGCGCGCCTTTGACGTGGATGGTCTCGCTGCGGGTCTTGAACTCGGCCCAGCCGTCGGGGGTCTGGTAGCGCTGCGTGCTGCCCGGCTGGAGGCGCTCGATATACAGGTCCTGCACGTCAGGCCCGGTATTGGTGAAGCCCCAGGCAATGCGCTGGTTGTGGCCCAGCACCACCAGCGGCGTGCCCGGCAGCGAGGCGCCGCTGACGTCCAGGCCCGGCGCCTGCATCTGCGCGAGATACCAGAGCGTGGGGGCCTGCAGCGCGAGATGCGGATCGTTGGCCAGCAGCGGCTTGCCCGAGCGCGTATGGGCGCCGGACACCACCCAGTTGTTCGAGCCCATGCCCTCGACATGGCCGGACGGCGCCTGCTGCTCGACGCGCGCCATGGCCGTGGCCAGCGGTGCGAGATGCCGGTAGAGGCTGCCGTAGTCCATGGTGCGCGGCGAGCGCTCGCCCGGATAGGGCGCCAGCAACTCGTTGATGCGCGCGACCGGCAGCACCTGGGCCAGCCGCATGCGCAGCGTTTCCTGGGTTCAGTTGCCGCCCAGGTCCCACGCCATCATGGTCTGCCAGGCCAGGGTATCGGCCGGCTCCCAGTGCTCGGGCCTGGTGCGCAGGAGCAGGAATTCGGGCGGCAGCGGCCCCTTGTGCGTATCGATATAGGCGTTGATGCCGTCCGCGTACGCCTGCAGCGCGGCGCGCGCCTCGGGCGTGGAGCGGGCCAGGATGGCCTCGGCGTTGCGCCGCACGCCGAGGGTGCGCAGGAAGCGGTCGGCATCGAGCGCGGGCGGCCCCAGGATCTCGGCCAGCCGGCCCGACGCGATGCGCTTGTTCATCTGCAACTGCCACAGGCGGTCCTGCGCGTGCACGAAGCCAAGCCCAAAGTAGGCATCCGGCACGTTGGCCGCCTTGATGTGCGGCACTTCGTGGCGGTCCCGCACGATGGACACGCGATCGCGCAGCCCCGGCATGCTCAGCGTGCCCGCCGTCTGCGGCTGCGACGCCTGCCGGTACCACACGTAGCCGCCCAGCGCGCCCGCCAGCAGCAGCGCCGCCAGCGTCAGCACCAGCCAGGCCAGCCGTTTGAACCAGCGCATCGATCCCTCTCCCCCGCGTGGCGGCAGGCGCCCGCGGTCTTCTATGTTTTATGTCCCGTACTGCTGTCTCTGTACTGCTGCCTCTGGTTTCCCGCAGGGCCGCGCCGGACCGGATCCGCGTGGCGCAGGCTGCGCGGGATCCCGCATTATCACCGAAGCGCATGCCGTCCGGGCAGTTGCCGCGCCATGCCGCCGCCGCACGAAAAAAATGCCCGGGTTCGCCGGGCATCTTTCTTCGCTGCGGCCAGCGGCGCCCGCTTGCGCGCGCCGCCCTGCGCCACCACGCCAGCCATCCGTGCCTCAGGCGGCCGGCTTCTTCAGTTGCAGCGCCTTGTACTCCAGGAATTCCTCGAGCCCGTACTTGCCGGCCTCGCGCCCGTTGCCGGACTGCTTGTAGCCGCCGAACGGCGCCTGCATGTTGAACGGGCCGCCATTGATGTCGACCTGGCCGGTGCGGATGCGGCGCGCCACGCGGATGGCGCGCGCCTCGTCGCCCGACCACACGCCGCCGCCCAGCCCGTAGATGCTGTCGTTGGCGATGCGCACGGCGTCTTCCTCGGTGTCGTAGCAGATGATCGACAGCACCGGGCCGAAGATCTCCTCCTGCGCCACCGTGGCCTTGGGGTCGACATTGCCGAGCACGGTCGGCTTGACGAAGAACCCTTTCTCCAGCCCTTCCGGCGCTTCTGGGCCGCCCGTCACCAGTTCGGCGCCTTCGTTCAGGCCGCGCTGGATGTAGCTGGTCACGCGCTCGCGCTGCGCGGCGGAGATCAGCGGCCCCAGGCGGCTGGTTTCCTGCAGCGGGTCGCCCACGGTGAACGCATCCGCCACCTGCTTGGCGATGGCCTTGGCCTCCTCGTAGCGGCCGCGCGGCACCAGCATGCGGGTATGGGCAGAGCAGGTCTGGCCGGAGTTCAGGAAGCAGGCGCTGATGGTGCCCTTGACCGCGGCCGGCAGGTCCGCATCGTCGAGGATCACCGAGGCCGACTTGCCGCCCAGCTCCAGCGCCACGCGCTTGACGCTCTGCGCGCCCAGCTCGGAAACCCGCTTGCCGGCCCGCGTGGAGCCGGTAAACGACACCATGTCGACCTCGGCGTGGCTGGCCAGCGTCTCGCCCACCACCGGGCCGTAGCCGGTGACCAGGTTGAACACGCCCGGCGGCAGGCCGGCGGCTTCGATCACTTCGGCCAGCACGAAGGCGTTGAGCGGCGCCACCTCCGACGGCTTGAGCACCACCGTGCAGCCGGCGGCCAGCGCCGGCGCGACCTTCAGCGTGATCTGGTTGAGCGGGTAGTTCCACGGCGTGATGGCCGCCACCACGCCCACCGGCTCGCGCACCACCAGCGAATTGCCGACTTCTTCCTCGAAGGTGAAGTTCTCCACCAGCTTGGCCGCCTGCGCCCAGTTGTAGACCGGTCCGCCGACCTGGATGGCGCGCGCCAGCTTGATCGGCATGCCGACTTCGCCCGCGATCAGCTGCGCCAGTTCCTCGCTGCGCTCCTTGAGGCCGTCCGCGATCTTGCGGATATAGCCGGCGCGCACCGCCGGCGGCGTGGCCGACCAGGCGTCGAAGGCGGCGCGGGCAGCCTGGATGGCATCCTCGGCATCGCGCGCATGCCCTTCGGGGATGCGGCCCATGACGGCTTCGGTGGTGGAGTGGATGACGTCGATCTGGCCGGTGCCGTGGGGCGCGACCCACTTACCGTTGATGAAGAGCTTGTCTCGTTGTTGCATGGCCACAGTTTTCAGTTGGTGAATAGGCGAGTGCAAAATTTTTGTTACTTTTATGGTGCTCCACATTGTAGAGCGGTTTGGCGCCTCGTTTTTTTGCGGTGCGCCAGCCGCCGGAACAACGTGGCGATAATCGGCCGACCACGAGCCGAATCCGGGTACAGCGCGCCACATGCCGCTACCGGCGCGCATAACAAGGGAGCAGAGACATGACGGACCCTGTGTTCCACAAGACCGAGCAAGGCCAGGACGAGATCCGCACGCGCGCGCGCAAGCTGGAACATAGGACGCGCGCCCTGCTGCTGATCGTCAACGGCGAGCGCCGGCGCAGCGAACTGCTGGCGCAGACCAGCGGCATGGGCGTGGGCCCGGAGGCCATCGACGCCTTGCTGGAAGCCGGGCTGATCCGCGCCGGGGCGTCCGCGCAGCCGGACACGCCCGCCGCGGCCGCCGCAAGCCGCCCGGCACCGCAGACGGCCGGCGCCGGCGACACCGGCAGCGTGGTTCCAATCCCCGCCGCGCGCGGCGCGGGCGATGGCAGCAACGGCGGCACCGGGGACGCGGCCAGCCAGGGCCCCGTGACCTACCAGCAGCTCTATCACTTCTACACGGACGTCATCGGCCATCATCTCGGCCTGCGCGGCTACATGCTGCAGGTCAAGGTCGAGAAGGCCGCCGGCACGGCCGAGCTGGCCGCGCTGCGCGGCCAGCTGTACTCGGCCCTGCACAAGGCCAGGGGCGAGATCACGGCAGCCGCCATCATCGACCAGCTCGACAGGATGGTGCGGGGCGAGGGGCAGGGACAGGCGCAGGCCTGAGCGGCGGCGCCGACGCCCCGGCAAAACCGGGGAAAAACCGGGGAAAACCGGACAAAAGAAAAAGGGCCGCGCGTGGCGGCCCTTCCTTGCTCCGGCTGGCTGATGCGGCTCAGCCCGCGATGCCCTGCGACTCCAGGTACTCGTCATAGGTACCCAGGTAATCGACCAGCGTGCCGTCGGTGCGCACTTCGATCACGCGCGTGGCCAGGCCGCTGACGAAGACGCGGTCGTGCGAGACGAAGATCAGCGTGCCGGTGAACTTGTCCAGCGCGATCTGCAGCGATTCGATCGACTCCATGTCCATGTGGTTGGTCGGTTCGTCGAGCGCCAGCACGTTGTGGCGGCCCAGCATCAGCTTGCCCCAGATCATGCGGCCCTTCTCGCCGCCGGACAGCACCTTGACCGACTTCTTGATGTCGTCGGCCGAGAACAGCAGGCGGCCCATGGTGCCGCGCAGCGACTGGTCGTCGTCGCCGGCCTGGGTCCACTGGCCCATCCAGTCCATCAGGTCGCGGTCGTCCGGAAATTCCTCGTAGGTGTCCTGCGGCATGTAGCCGACGTTGGCGTTCTCCGCCCACTTGACCGTGCCGCGATCCACTTCCACGCCGCGCTGCACGCCGTTCTGCACGGCGTTGTTGAGCAGGCTGCGCAGCAGCGTGGTCTTGCCGGCGCCGTTCTCGCCGATGATGGCCACGCGCTCGCCGGCCTGGATCGCCATCGACAGGTTGTTGACGATCTTGCGGTCGTAGGTCTTGGTGATGCCGTCCGCCTCCACCGCGAGGTTGTGCAGCTTCTTCTCGAACTCGAAGCGGATGAACGGGTTCTGGCGCGACGACGGCTTGATGTCCTCGACCTTGATCTTGTCGATCTGCTTGAGGCGCGAGGTGGCCTGGCGCGCCTTGGACTTGTTGGCCGAGAAGCGGCGCACGAAGTCCTGCAGCTCGCCGATGCGCTCCTTGGCGCGCGCGTTGGCCGCCATCTGGCGCTCGCGCGCCTGCATGGAGGCTTCCATGTAGTCGTCGTAGTTGCCCGGGTAGACCTTGAGCGTGCCGTAGTCCATGTCCGCCATGTGGGTGCACACGGAGTTCAGGAAGTGGCGATCGTGGGAAATGATGATCATGGTGGAGTTGCGCTCGTTGAGCACGTCCTCCAGCCAGCGGATGGTGTTGATGTCGAGGTTGTTGGTCGGTTCGTCGAGCAGCAGCACGTCCGGGTTCGAGAACAGGGCCTGGGCCAGCAGCACGCGCAGCTTCCAGCCCGGCGCCACGTCGCTCATCTTGCCCTGGTGCTGGTCGGTGGGGATGCCCACGCCCAGCAGCAGCTCGCCGGCGCGCGCCTCGGCCGTGTAGCCGTCGTACTCGGCGTACTTGGCCTCCAGGTCGGCGGCCTTCATGTAGTCTTCGTCGGTCGCTTCGGGGTTGGCGTAGATCGCGTCGCGCTCGCTGGCGGCGGCCCACATTTCCGCGTGGCCCATCATCACGACGTCCAGCACGCGCATGTCTTCATAGGCGAACTGGTCCTGGCGCAGCTTGCCCAGGCGCACGCCCGGCTCCAGCATCACGGTGCCCGAGGACTGCTCGAGGTCGCCGCCGAGGATCTTCATGAAGGTGGACTTGCCGCAGCCGTTCGCGCCGATCAAGCCGTAGCGGTTGCCCTCGCCGAACTTGACCGAGATATTCTCGAACAACGGCTTGGGGCCGAACTGCATGGTGATGTTTGCGGTAGAAAGCACGTCTGGAACCTTGTGTGAATGAGGGGGCGCGGGCGGCGCGGCACCGGTGCGCACGGAACGGAACCGGCGCGGCAATGCCGACAGACGCGCACACGCGGCCAAGGGCATGGTGCGCGGTCCCGGCTGCGGCCGGGAGCCCGACGGAATCCCGGCCGAAGACCGGGAAATAACCCGCGATTTTACCATCCGCGGGCGTGGGAAAGAAGCGATCAGCCGCCGATGGACATCAGATAGGGGCGCCGGCGGCCGCTTTCAACACCGGATAACCCGACAGCGACAGCGAGAAACCGTCCGCGCGTGCGCTCAACTGCGCCTGGCCGCCCACTGGCAGCGTCAGCTTGCGCACGCAATGGCCGAACGGCAGGCCGGTCAGCACCGGCACCGGCAGGCGCTCCCGCAGGTAGGCCACCACCGCGGGCAGGTCGTAGCCGTTGTCGTAGTCGGTCACCCGGTAGTTGGAGAAGTCGCCCAGCACGACGGCGCGCTGCGCGCGCAGCACCCCGGCCTGGTCGAGCTGCACCAGCATGCGCTCGACCCGGTATGGCGGCTCGTTGACGTCTTCCAGGAACAGGATGCCGCCTTCGACGGCCGGCATGAACGGCGTGCCCAGCAGGCTGCACAGCATGGCCATGTTGCCGCCCCACAGCGTGCCGGACACGGTGTCGCTGAACGGCTGGCCGCCGGCCTGCGGCGCGTCCACGTCGATGGCGTAGGCCGCGTCGTTCAGCACGCCGGTGAAGTGCTCCCACATGAAGGCATCCACCGCTTCAGCGCCGAAGTCCGCCAGCAGCATGGGCCCGGCGAAGGTCACGCCGCCGGCCGCCGCCAGGTAGGCCAGCTGGAACGCGGTGAAGTCGCTGTGGCCGACGATGGGCGTCTGGCTGGCGCGCGCCTGCTCCGCGATGCGGGCAAAGTCCACGCGCTCCAGCAGGCGCGCGATGCCGTAGCCGCCGCGCACCGCCAGCGTCAGCTCGTGCGGCGTGCCGGTGCCGATGGCGTGCAGGTCGGCCAGGCGCTCGTCGTCGGTGCCGCCGAAGCGCAGGTAGCGGCGCGCCAGCACGTCCGGGTTGCCGACGTGGAAGCCGTGCTGCCTGAGCCAGGCGCAGCCGCGCGCGGCGATGGCCACGTCGTGCGGATAGCCCGACGAGGCGATCAGGCGGACCTCGGTCGGCGGCGTGGCGGGATTGGCTTGGCTCGCTGGGTTCGGCGTCGACTGGCTCATGCGTCTGGATCCGGGCTGGGGTCGGGGCGGCTTGGATTGTCGTCGGTGGTTGTACCACAGCGCGCGCATGCCGTGGGCGCGGCATCCTGCGCCGGCGCGGATTGCCGCGCCGTCTTCTGCGCGGCTTTCTGCGCGCGCCGCCTGGCGCCGAAGAACGCCTTGAGCATGCCGCTGCATTCCTCGGCCAGCACGCCGCCGGCGACGGTGGTCTGGTGGTTCAGCTGCGCCTGCCCGAACAGGTCGAGCACACTGCCGGCCGCGCCGGTCTTGGGATCGGCGGCGCCGAACACCACGTGGCGCAGGCGTGCGTGGAGAATCGCGCCGCTGCACATCACGCACGGCTCCAGCGTCACGTACAGCTCGCACTCCGGCATGCGGTAGTTGCCGATCACCTGCGCGGCGGCGCGCAGCGCCTGCATCTCGGCGTGGGCCGACGGGTCGACCGAGCGGATCGGCAGGTTGTGGCCGCGCGCGATGATGGCGTCGTTCCAGACCACCACCGCGCCCACCGGCACTTCGCCGGCGGCCTCGGCCAGGCGCGCTTCTTCCAGCGCGGCCCGCATGTAGCGGCGGTTGCGCTCGGCGGCGGGATCGGCGGCGGGATCGGCTGCCTCGTGCGGCTCCCCGGCTCCGGGCGGCAGCGGCGCGTTCATCGGATCTGGCATGCGCTGGCGGAAGGCGTCAGTCCTGCGCGGGCAGGCTGAACGCCGCGCTGACTTCGGCCCAGCAGTTCGGCGTCTCGAACAGCACCAGGCGGGTGAGCTGCAACTGGTGGCCGAAGCAGTCCTTGAACACCGGCGCGAGGATGTCGAAGGCGGCCTGGGCCAGGTTTTCCACGGTGGGAATGGCGTCCAGCACGACCGTCTTGTGCCCTTCCATGGACTGCAGGAATTTCAGCAGCGCGGTGTCGCCGCGATGGATCAGGAAGGCGTGGTCCCACTTGTCGACCAGGTGCTCGTTGGCCAGCGCCTTGATGTCGCCGAAGTCCAGGATCATGCCCTCGTCCGAGGCGCCCGCGCTGCGCAGCACTTCGCCCGACAGCGTGAGGTCGAGGCGGTAGCGGTGGCCGTGGATGTTGCGGCACTGGCCGCCGTGGTTGGGAATGCGGTGGCCGGAATCGAATTCCAGCCGGCGGGTGATGGAGACTTGCTTGTTCATGGATGCCGGTATGTGCAGGTACGGTGGCCGCAGCGGCCGGAGCGTTCGGGACGAAGGTCGGGGTGAAGGTCGGGGTGAAGGTCGGGGCGATTTGCCGGGATCACCGGATACCTAGCAGCTTGTGGGTCTGCAGCGACAGGCGCCAGCGCGGCCGGCGCTGGCAGAACGCCACCGCCAGCGCGGTATTCTGCCGTGCCAGCGGGCCGTCCATGGCCTGCACCAGGAAATGGCGGAAATCAAGCCGCTCGTATGCGGCGAAATCCTGGCCGTCCTGCGGGATCACCACCTTGAGCTCGTCGCCGCGCGTGACCACCAGCTCGGCGCCCATCTTGGGGCTGACGCAAACCCAGTCCACGCCGTCGGGCACCGGCAGCGTGCCGTTGGTCTCGATGGCGATCTCGAAGCCGCGCGCGTGCAGCGCGCCGATCAGCGGCGCGTCGAGCTGCAGCAGCGGCTCGCCGCCGGTGCAGACCACCAGCGGACGGCCGGCGCCGCTGCCCTCCACGTCCTGCGGCCATTGCGCCGCGACCTTGTCGGCGAGCGCCTCGGCGGTGCGGTACTTGCCGCCCTCGGTGCCGTCGGTGCCGACGAAATCGGTGTCGCAGAACTGGCAGACCGCGCCGGCCCGGTCCTCTTCGCGCCCGCTCCACAGATTGCATCCGGAGAAGCGGCAGAACACCGCGGCGCGGCCGGCGTTGGCGCCCTCGCCCTGCAGTGTGTAGAAGATTTCCTTGACGGCGTAAGTCATGCTGGTGGTAAAGCGGTTGCGAGTCTTTGTGGGTGTGCAGTCATCATGCGCCAGCCGCCATGTGCCGCGGCCATGCGCCGGTGGCGGCATGATGGCGGATACAGGCGGCGGAATGGCCGGCGGACGGATCGGGCCGGCGAGCGGCGATGCCGGGACGGCAATCCCGCGCGGGTGGCCGGCAGGCTGGCGGCCACCCATGATCGATGGCCATTGGTCAGGCTACTGCGGCGAACTCGCTATTTTCGCACAGGTAGCGGATCGGCTCCAGCCGCGCTGCCGGTCAAGCCTGCTTCCGGGTCCCTCCTGGCCCCGTGCTGGCCTGCCCGCGCCTACGTCTTGGCCCACTCCGCCGCGCGCAGCCGCGTGCCGACGAAGTCCAGGAAACAGGCAATGCGCGCCGACAACTGGGTGTTGAGGTAGTAGACCGCGTTGATCGACTGCCGCTCCTCGAAGGTGTCCCGCATCAGCACCTGGACCAGGTCGCCGCGCCGGCGGTCCGCTTCGGTCATGAAATCCGACAGGCACACCAGCCCCTCGCCGGCTAGCGCAAGCTGGCGCAGGGTTTCGCCGCTCGATGCGCTCAAGTGCGGCGTGACCTGCACTTCCTCGCCCATCGCGCCGCGCAGCGGCCAGCGGTTGAGCGACTCCGGCTGGTTGAAGCCGATCAGGCTGTGCTTGCCGAGGTCTTCCACCGATTCGGGGCGCCCGCGCGCCTTCAGATAGGCCGGGCTGGCCAGCACGCGCACGCGGCTGGTGGCCAGCGGGCGCGCGTGCAAGGTGGAGTCGCGCAGCGTGCCGATGCGGATGGCCACGTCGGTGCGGTGCTCGAGCAGGTCGATGATCTGGTCGTTGGTATTGAGCTCCAGCTCGATCTCCGGGTAGGCGCGGCGGAATTCGCTCACCAGCGGCACGATCACATGGAGCATGAAAGGCGACGCCGCGTTCACTCGCAGCCGGCCCGCCGGGCGCTGGCGGCGCACGGCCATCTGCTCCTCGGCCAGCTCCACCGAGGCGAGGATGCTGCGCGCGTGGGCCAGCAGCGCCTCGCCCTCCTCGCTCAGCGCCAGCCGGCGCGTGGTCCGGTGCAGCAAGGTGGTGCCGACCTTGTCTTCCAGCCGGCCGAGCGCCCGGCTGATGCCCGACACGGTCTGCCCCAGCTGCTCGGCGGCGGCGGTGATGGAGCCGCTGTCCACCACGGTGGCAAAGGCCTGCAGTTCTTCGAGTGTGATCTTCATTCTTGAATACTAATCAAATATCTTATCCAGATCACCGTCTTATTCCGCAAGAAAACCACGGGCACACTCCGTCCATTCCAATTTCCCGGATGCTCCAGGAGCCCGCCATGCCCATCGCCCTGCTCGCGCTGACCATCAGCGCGTTCGCCATCGGTACCACCGAGTTCGTCATCGTCGGCCTGATTCCCACCATCGCCGCCGATCTCCACATCACCCTGCCCTCGGCCGGCCTGCTGGTCAGCCTCTATGCGCTGGGCGTCGCGGTGGGCGCGCCGGTGCTGACCGCCCTCACCGGCCGCCTGCCGCGCAAGGCCCTGCTGGTGTCGCTGATGGCGCTGTTTACGCTCGGCAACCTGCTGGCCTGGAAGGCGCCCGGCTATGAATCGCTGATCCTGGCGCGCATCCTGACCGGCCTGGCCCACGGCGTGTTCTTCTCGATCGGCTCGACCATCGCCACCAGCCTGGTGCCGAAGGACAAGGCCGCGAGCGCGATCGCCATCATGTTCACCGGCCTCACCGTGGCCCTGGTCACCGGCGTGCCGCTGGGCACCTTCATCGGCCAGCACTTCGGCTGGCGCGAGACCTTCCTCGCGGTGGCCGCGCTCGGCCTGGTCGCCTTCGTCGGCAGCCTGCTGTTCGTGCCGTCCCATATCCGCGGCAACGCGCCGGCGTCCCTGCTGCAACAGGCCAGGGTGCTGGCCGAGCCGCGCCTGCTGCTGGTCTACGCCAAGACCGCGATCGGCTACGGCGGCTCGTTCATTCCGTTCACGTTCCTCGCGCCGATCCTGCAGGACGTGTCCGGCTTCAGCGCCGGCGCGGTCGGGCTGGTGATGCTGGTGTACGGCGTGTCGGTGGCGGCCGGCAATATCTGGGGCGGCCGCCTGGCCGACCGCCGCGGCCCCATCGCCGCGCTCAAGATCGTCTTCCTGCTGCTGGCGCTGGTGCTGTTCGCGCTGACCTTCACCGCCGCGCACCGCTGGCTGGTGGTGGCCACGGTGCTGGCCTGGGGCGCGGTCGCCTTCGGCAACGTGCCGGGGCTGCAGGTCTACGTGGTCAAGCAGGCCGAGCGCTTCACGCCGGGCGCCGTCGACGTGGCATCGGGCCTGAACATCGCCGCGTTCAACCTCGGCATTGCCGGCGCGGCCTGGGCCGGCGGCCTGATCGTGACCCGCCTGGGGCTGATGCACACGCCGTGGATCGGCGCGCTGGTGGTGCTGGTGGCGCTGGCCTTGACGGCCTGGAGCGGCCGCCTCGACCGCATCGACGAAGCGGCGCCCGCCAGCCGCGGGTTGGCCGCCGGCGGCGCCTGACAAACCCGCGTCCCGGCCCGTTCGACGAGGCCGCCCCGGCAGATGCCGCGGCGGCCTCATTGCATGCCGGCGCTGCCGGAGGCTCTCAGGGCAGGCCAAGAAAATCGCGCTTGCCGATCGGCACGCCCTTGTGGCGCAGGATGTCGTAGGCCGTGGTCACGTGGAAATAGAAGTTCGGCAGCGCGAAGCCGAGCAGATAGGACTTGCCGTCGAACCTGGCCGGCTCGGGCCGCAGCTTGAGCTCGACGATGCGGGTGTCGCTGCCCTCCAGCTGCGCCGGTTCGATGGTCTTCAGGAAAGCCACCGTTTTGGCGATGCGCTCCTGCAGTTCGGGGAAGGTGGTTTCGTTGTCCGCGAACGACGGCATCTCGATGCCGGCCAGCCGCGCGGCGCAGCCCTTGGCGCTGTCGCTGGCGCGCTGCACCTGGGCCGGCAGCGGATCCATGTCCGCCACCAGGCGGGTCTGGATCAGGTCCGACGGATCCATGCCCTGCGCCTGCGCGAACGCGGCGCCCTTGTCCAGGATGGCCGACAGGTTGCCGAAAGCCCGGAGGAATACCGGGATCGAGACTTCATACATGGAAAGCGACATGGGGGTGTCCTTGGCTGAGGTTGGGTGGCGCGTCCGCCCCCGGGGCGGCCGCGCGTCCGCGAGCATAAACCCTTTGCCGCGTTCCCGCTGCTTGCCGTGCCGCCCCGCCTCAGTGCCGCTTCAGGGCCGCCTCAATGCCACCTCAAGGCCGCTTCACCGGCGGCGCCATGTAGGTCGGCGCGATCGGCTCGCGGATGCAGCGTGACAGGATCGCATCGATCTCGGCCATGCCCTGCTCGTCGATATGCCAGCCGAGGATCTCGCCAACCGGGTCGAGCTGATCCGGGCGGCGGGCGCCCCACAGCGCGACGGTCGGTCCCTTGTCGAGCACCCAGCGCACGGCGAG
This sequence comes from Cupriavidus sp. 30B13, assembly GCF_049059565.2. Taxonomy (NCBI): domain Bacteria; kingdom Pseudomonadati; phylum Pseudomonadota; class Betaproteobacteria; order Burkholderiales; family Burkholderiaceae; genus Cupriavidus; species Cupriavidus sp. 30B13. The sequence goes on from NZ_CP188223.1 coordinate 2,256,748, forward strand.
CGCCAGCACCGACTTGCCGAAGCGCTCCCGCGCCAGCGCTTCGAGCGCCTGCACCGCGGCCAGGTATTCCTGGAAGCGCTCGCCCGAGAACTTGGGGTCGATCTTGCGCAGGTCGTCGCCTTCGTACGTGGTCGCGGCGGTGATCCTGCCGGACAGCAGGCCACGGCAGATCGCGCCGTAGCTGAGCACCGTCAGCCCGGTCTTGCCGGCATACGGCAGCACGTCGGCTTCGATGTCGCGCTCGAACAGGTTGTAAGGCGGCTGCACGGCGTCGAGCGTGGCGACGGCGCGGAACGTGTCCATCTGCGCGGGCGAGAAGTTGCTCACGCCGATCGAGCGGATCTTGCCTTCGCGGCGCAGGTCTTCCAGCGTGCGCGCGGTTTCCTCGAGCGGCGTTTCCAGGTCGGGCCAGTGGATCTGGTAGACGTCGAGCACGTCGGTCTGCAGCCGGCGCAGGGAATCCTCGACCTCCTGGCGCAGCCGCGCGGGGCGCGAATCGCGGAAGACCTTGCCATCCTTCCAGTCGAGCCCGGCCTTGGTGGCGATCTGCACCTGGTCGCGCAGGCCGGCTTCCTTCAGCGCCTTGCCCACGATTTCCTCCGAGCGGCCGAAACCGTAGACGGGCGCTGTGTCGATCAGCGTGACGCCGAGCGCGACCGCGCGCTGGATGGTCGCGATGGCCTCGCGCTCGTCGGCGCCGCCCCACATCCAGCCGCCGATGGCCCAGGTGCCGAGGCCAATGCGCGAGGCCTGGAGACCCGACGTACCGATTTCAATGTGTTCCATGTATGACTCCGGGAGATTTCGAAGCATGCCGGCCGCGCTTCGCCGCGCCGGCATGCCAGCAGCCGAACTGCACCATTGCAATATGCCCGCGCCGCGCTTATCTTGCCAATGGAATATGGAAATCCCATTTATCTGCCATTGAGATAAACAGGCGGCCAGGCAAGGAATCCCCATGGAGTCGACGCCGCGCCGAGGGCCTTCCTGGAACGCCTGGTCGGCCGCGGCGCGGCGCGGCGGCATGGACCGTGACGCACAGGGCACCGAAATGGCCGAGGCCCTGCCGGCATCCTGATTTAAGATAAGCGGCTACGCCCCCGGCTGAGGCACGCACTGCCCGACGACGACATGAACGCCCCGTTTCCGATTCGCAAGGAATGTCCGCCCGGCGCCTGCATCTGCAATCGCGAAGCCCTGCTGGACGATCCGCAGGCCGACGCCCGGATCCTGCGGCTCACCCAGGAAGAAGAGAAAAGGCTGGTGGCGCGCCTGGAAAGCCTGACCAGCCTGGCCGAACTGCGGAAAATGGAAGAGCGCATGCAGGCACAACTGGGCCTCGTCGTCACCATCACGCCGAGCATCCATGAAGTGCGCACCACGCGCGGGATCAATATCCGCGTGGAAGACCAGCCCGGCCTGTGCCGCAAGACCCGGCAGGCCATTCCCGCGGCCATCCGCCGCTGCCTCGAAGCCCGGCCCGAGATCGCCTACGCGCTCCTCGACGCGCACGACCTGCTGGGAGGCGCCTGAGCTCCGCCGCGCCGCTCAAACACCGGTCAAACGCCGGTCAAACGCCGGAAATATCGATGACGATCTTCCCCCGCACATGGCCGGCTTCGAGCTCGGCAAACGCCTGGCCCAGATCCCGGAGCGGATAGGTCCGGGCGACGAAGGGCTTGATGATCCCTTTGTCGATCAGGCCGGCAATCGCCGTCAGTTGCTTGCCATCGGGACGCGTGAGAACGCCGTGGTATTCGACGTCCCTGGCACGGGCCAGTTGCCGGTAGCCGCGGATTCTCCTGGCGGCCAGCCAGGCAAACAAGGCCGGGACGCCAAGCTCGCGGAACGCGCGGGCATCGGCAGCCCGCACCAGCCCGACATAGCGGCCCTTGGGCTTGAGAGCGCGAATGGAAGGCGCGATGGCCGCGCCGCCCAGGCCGTCGAGCACCACGTCAAAAGGACCGGAATCGCCGGCAACGGATGCAGCGTAGTCGATGGGATGCTGGGCGCCGAGCGCTTTCAGGAAATCCTGGTTCCTGGCGCTGGCGCTCGCATAGACTTCCGCCCCCATGTGGCGCGCGAGCTGAATCGCAAAGGTGCCGATGCCGCCGGCTCCGGGCTGGATCAGGATCTTTTCGCCACGCTGCAGCTTCGCGCGCTCATGGAACGCCTGCCACACCGTCAGCGCGACCGTCGGCAGCGAAGCGGCCTCGACATGGGACAGCGTCGAGGGCTTCAGCGCCAGGTTCGCGGCGGGCACCAGAACTCTCTGCGCATAACCGCCCTGCTTGCGGCCAGGCAGGACGGCGTAAACCTCGTCGCCGGCCTTGAAACCGGTCACGCCGTCTCCCACCTCGGCCACGACACCCGCGATGTCCAGGCCCATGACGTGGGGGAACCGGTATTTCTGATACTTCCTGAATTCCCCCGAACGCATGGCGATTTCCACGGGATTCACGCCCGCTGCCCGGACCTCGACGACGACATGCCCGGGTTGCAGAACCGGGTCAGGCAATTCCCCATATCGGATGACCTCGGATCCGCCGTAGCCGGTCAAGTAAGCCGCTTTCATTTCCAGTTTCTCCTCAGGTTGCGCGGGCGATCTTCCATGAAACTTCCATAAAAAACGCATGCAGGCAGTGTCGCTCGCGGCAAGTTATGACGTTTGTCCTAGCGGGGGCCAATCTATATTATGACGACTGTCCTAGTCAAGCGGATTCGGCCATGTCACCCAAAGAGCAGATGATTGCCACTGCACTTGCCTTGTTTCGCCACGAGGGCTACCAGGCCACCTCGTGGCGCAAGCTCATCCAGGCGTCGGGCGCGCCGTGGGGCTCGGCACATCACTATTTCCCGGGCGGAAAGGAAGAACTGGGGGTGGCGGCCGTCGAGGTCGCGGCGAGCACCGGCGCCGCCGCCATCGCGAAGTGCTTCGCCGAATGCGCGACGGCGCAGCAAGCCGTGCTGGCGCTGTTCGACATGACCCGCGAGCAATTCGCGGCTCAGGATTTCAAGGCGGGCTGTCCGGTCGCCGTCGTCACGCTGGAAATGGCCCCGAAGTCAGCCGCGCTGACCGCGGCTTGCGACGCCGCCTTCGGCAGTTGGCGCAGGGAGCTGGCGCGTGGCCTCGCCGCGCATCACCATGCCGCGGAGCGCGCCGAGGAGCTCGCATTTGCCATCCTTGCCATGCTCGAAGGGTGTTTCGTGCTGGCCCGCGCCGCGCAATCGCCGCAGGCGTTCGAGATGGGACGCGCGGCGGTCCTGGCTATCCTGCAGCAGGAAGCACAGACGCTCGCAGGCTAGGCCGCGCCCGGCTCCGGACGGGCCGACCGGCAATCGAACGGCGCGAATATCCCGGCCACCCAATCGGCGAAGACGCTCAGCTTGGCGGGCACGTGCCGCCTCGATGGATACAGCAGGTTCAATGGATGCGGCGGACGATTCCACTCTTGCAGCAGCGGCACCAGCGCGCCGCGCGCGATGTGAGGGTGCGCCATGAAGCCATAGGTCTGGCTGATGCCGAGTCCGGCCAGAAGCGCCGTTAGCCGGGCCGTGCTCTCATTGACGGCCACCATGGTGCCGCGGCTGATCTCGAATGCCTCGTCATTGCGGTGAAAGCGCAGCGCGCGCGGCTTGCCGGTCAACGAGGAGAAATAGCTGATCAGGCTGTGCCCCTGCTCCAGTTGGCGCGGATGCGTGGGCAGGCCGCGGGCCGCGAGATACGCCGGGCTGGCGCAGGTGACATAGTCGAATTCGGCGAGGCGTCTTGCCACCAGCGAAGTATCGGCCAGCGCGCCGGCACGGATCACGCAATCGACGCCTTCGCCGATCAGATCCACCGGGCGGTCGCCCACGCCGAGGTGAAGCTGGATGTCCGGGTAGCGGGCACGGAAATCCGGCAGCGCCGGTATCAGGATCAGATTCGCCAGCGACGAGCCGATGTCGATGCGCAGGCGTCCGCGCGGTTGCGCGCGGCTATGCGCGACCAGCGCATCCATGTCCTCCACCTCGCCGACGAGACGCACGGCACGCTCATAGTAGGCCGCCCCCTCGGCAGTCACGGTGACGCGCCGCGTGGAGCGCTGCAGGAGCTTGACGCCGAGATGGGACTCCAGTTCCTGCACCAGTTTCGTGACGGTGGGCCGCGGCATGTTCAGTGCATCCGCCGCCCTGGAAAAGGCGCCGGCCTCGGCGATCCGGATGAACACGCGCAGGGCAAGCAATTGATCCATGTTCGGGCGCCACTATTCACGGTGGGAAAATATCAATTAGGAAACGCTGTCTTTATCGGCGCTGCCGCGCGCCCTATCGTGTCGACTCTTCCATCACGCCATGAAATCGCGCCATGAAAACGGAGATCGACATGCATCGCAAACTGGACGGCAAGGTGGCCGTCGTCACCGGCGGAAGCACAGGCATCGGCCTGGCGACAGCCAAGGTGCTGGCGCAGGCCGGCGCCAGGGTCTTCGTCACGGGCCGCCGCCAGGCGGAACTGGACGCCGCGGTCAGGGAAATCGGCGCCGGTGCCGTCGGGATCCAGGCGGACTCGGCCCGGCTGGAGGACCTCGAAAGGCTGTTCGCGACAGTCAGGTCCGCCGCCGGCCGCGTCGACGTGCTGTTCGCCAACGCCGGCGGCGGCTCCTTTCTTCCGCTCGGCGCGATCACGGAGGCGCAATACGACGACACCTTCGACCGCAACGTGAAAGGCGTGATCTTCACGGTACAGTGCGCGCTGCCGCTGCTGGGGGAAGGCGCCTCGGTCATTCTCACCGGCTCCAACACAGGCATCATGGGCACGCCGTCGTTCAGCGTCTACAGCGCGACCAAGGCGGCTGTCCGCAATCTTGTCCGCAGCTGGATCCTCGATCTCAAGGGACGCGGCATCCGCATCAACACGGTCAGCCCCGGCCCCATCCACACGCCGGGCCTCGTCGGCCTTGCCGGCCCCGACGCCGCCGCCCAGCAAGGACTGCTCGACTATCTGGCGACCCAGATCCCGCTCGGCCGGGTCGGCCAACCCGAAGAGGTCGGCAAGGTCGTCGCGTTCCTCGCCTCCGAAGACGCCAGCTTCATCAATGGCGCCGAAATCTTCGTGGATGGCGGACTCGCACAGGTCTGACGCGCCGCCATGCGAGACCCCGCCGGCCCGGCTGGCCGCGCTGCCGGCCGGGCCGGCGACGAGGCAACGGGATATGCCGGCTACGGCTGCGTCGTGGGCCATGTACCCAGGGCATGGTCGACCAGCCTCTCGAGCGCCTTCCTCGATTCGCCCGCTTTCGCCTGCACCGCCATCCCCTGCGCGACCGCCATGACGAAGGACGCCAGGGCCGCGCAATCGGCCGACGACGGCAGATCGCCCTCGCGCTGCGCGCGCTCCAGGCGCCGGCGCAGCGCCGACTGCGTCGCGGCGCGGCGCCGGACGAGTTCGCGGCGAATGGGCTCGGCGTCCTCCGAGCAGGCAAGCGCGCCATTCATGCCGAGGCAGCCGGGATGCGCGGAACTCAGGGTGTGCAGCGTGACGCAACCGCGCAGGATGCGCTCCGCCACCTTCAGCGCGGTGGGCTCATTCAAGGCCTCGGCCATGAAACCCATGTACTTGGCGTCGTAGAGATCGAGGGCCTTGCGGAAGAGCGCCTCTTTGTTGCCGAACGCGGCGTAGAGGCCGGGGCGAGCCACGCCCGTCGCCTTGGTCAGGTCGTCGAACGATGCCCCTTCATACCCCTTCTGCCAGAAAACCGACAAAGCGGCATCGAGCGCCTCGCCTTCGTCAAACTGCCTGTGTCGCCCCATATCCGATCCGCGGCCGCGTCGCCCGACAAGTTTCAATAACGATCAGTATAAAACACTTGACGCACCACCCCCAATACAATACCGTTCGTTACCATAACGATCAGTATTATATTTGCGAAGCGAGCATGACTTTCGATCCCAAACAAGCAAGCGGCGCCGGACCCGCGCGGAGCGAGTGGCGGGCCGTAGGAGCCGTTGCCGCGGGAACCTTCCTGCTGGTGACCACCGAGTTCCTGCCCATCGGCCTGCTGTCCCGCCTGTCCGCGGATCTCCGGATTTCAGAAGGCATTGCCGGCCTGGCCGTGACGGCGCCAGGCCTGGTGGCCGCCATCGTGGCGCCGGTCCTGGTCCTGCAGGCCGGCGCGGTGGACCGGCGGCTCGTCATCGCCGCATTGACGGCGGCCATCGTCGTCTCCAACGTGGTGGCTGCCGCCGCCGGCAGTTTCCCGGTCTTTCTGCTGGGGCGCCTCATCCTGGGCCTCGCCGTAGGCGGTCTCTGGACCTTTGCCGTGGCCGTCGGCCGCCGGCTCGTGCCGGCCAGCGCGGGCGCCAGAGCGACCTCCATCATCTCCGCCGGCATCTCTGCCGGTACCGTATTCGGCATGCCCGTCGGCGCAGTCCTGGGCGAGTCCATCGGCTGGCGTGCGACGTTCGCGGCAAACGCCGTACTTGGCGTGCTGATCCTGCTCGCGCAACTGCGCGTCCTCCCTCGCCTGGCCCCCACCACGGCGATGGATGCCGGCGGGCTGCTCGCTTTCGCCAGGATCCCGATGGCCCGCATCGGGCTGATCGCCAGCGGCTTCGTCGCCGCCGGCCACTTCATCGCCTACACCTTCCTCGAACCCTATCTGCGCGACGTCCTGCACCTCGGGCAGAGCGGCGTGGCTTTCGCACTTGCCGGCTATGCCGTCGCCGGCATCGCCGGGGCGTTCCTCGGCGAACGGCTCGCCGTCGACAACGTACGCCGGGCATTCATCGCGACATCCGCGTTGCTTGGCGCCGCCGTCCTCGCGGCAACCGCGATGGCGGGAACCATGGCTGGCGCCATTGGCATGGTGATGGTGTGGGGCCTGGCATTCGGCGCCATGCCGGTCTGCGTCCAGATATGGATGTTCACTTCGTCTGCGGGCCTCCATGAAGCGGGCTCCGCGCTGATGGTCAGCGCCTTCCAGGTATCGCTCGCAGCCGGCGCCGCGATTGGCGGCGCGCTGATAGACCACGCAGGCATTGCCGCGGCCTTCGCCGCGAGTGCGGTGCTTGCATTCGGGGGCGCCATGACGGCGCTCCTTTCACGACCCACGCCGGCCCACGCCGGCGAGGTGACTTTGCATTCAGACATCGAAGGAACACCATCATGACAGACACCACAACAGGCTCGCTGACCGGCAAGGTCGCGCTCGTGACCGGCGGCGCGCGCGGCCTCGGCCTGGAAATCAGCCGTCAGCTCGCGGCGCTGGGCGCCCACGTCATCGTCGGCACGCGGGACCACGCGAAAGCCGAAGCCGTCGTCGCCGATCTGCGCGGCCAGGGTCATGAGGCATCCGCCCTCAAGCTCGACGTCACGAGCCAGCAAGACCGGGAGAAGGCCGGCGCCGCCATCGAGAAAGCGCATGGGAAACTCGACATCCTGATCAACAATGCCGGCATCCTGCTCGATAGCCGCGACGGTGGCACCCCGGCCGCCCGGCAGCCCAGCGAAGCGCTGCCGAGCGTGTTGCGGGAGACCTTCGAGGCGAACTTCTTCGCGCCCATCTTCCTGACGCAATTCCTGCTCCCGCTGATCAGGCGGGCGCCCGCGGGCCGCGTGGTGAACGTGTCGAGCATCAGGGGATCGCTCGCGCATCTTTCCGATCCGACCTCGCCGGTCTATCCGGTCCGCGCGCTTGGCTACGACACCTCCAAGGCCGCGCTCAACGCCTTCACCATCCTCATCGCCGAAGAACTGCGCGGCACGCCGATCAAGATCAATGCGATCCACCCCGGCTGGCTGCGGACCGAGATGGGAGGCGCGCAGGCAGACATGGGCGTCGAAGAAGGCGCGCGCATCGCCGTCAAGTACGCCACGCTCGACGCAACCGGCCCCACCGGCGGCTTCTTCTTCGACGAGCGGCTGCCCTGGTAAGCGGCCCGCCCAAAACCCCTTCCAGCCAACAACGGAGTTCATGGTGAACAAGACACTTGCAGGAAAAGTCGCCCTCGTTACCGGCGGCTCGCGCGGTCTCGGCACGGCCACGGCGATCGCCCTCGCGGACCAAGGGGCGGACATCGCGATCAGCTACGTCGCCTCGGAAGAAAAGGCAGCCGCCGTCGTCGGGCAGCTGCAGGCCAAAGGAGTACAGGCCATCGCCATCAAGGCCGATCAAGGCGATCCCTGCGCATCGGAACCGCTGATCCGCCAGGTCGTCGAAAAGCTCGGCAAGCTCGACATCCTGGTCAACAACGCCGCCGTCGCCTGGCAAGGCAAGACCATCGACGACCCCGAAATCGACAATGCGGCGATGGACCGGCAATGGGCCATCAACACGATGGGGGTCATCGCCAACATCCGCGCGGCCGCCCGGGTGCTGCCGGACGGCGGGCGCATCATCTCCGTCGGCTCCGGCCTCGGCACCCGCGTCGCCTTCCCGGGCACCACCGACTACGCGGCCACCAAGGCCGCCATCGTCGGCTACTCCAAAGGCGCGGCACGCGACCTGGGCGCACGAAACATCACCGTCAACGTGGTCCAGGCCGGCATGATGGATACCGACATGGCGGCGGGCTCGAAAGACAAGCTGCCGCCGATCATCATGGCATCGCACGCCATCCAGCGCTACGCGACCGTCGAGGAAGTCGCGGCGGCCATCGTCTTCCTCGCGGGACCGGGCGCGGGCTTCATCACCGGATCGGTCATCGATGTCAGCGGCGGGTTTACCGCCTGACCGAGACCGCCGGGCCGCCGTCTCCCAGCGGCCAGCGCCCTTTCACCTCGTAGCGCGTCTTGCCAAGCCAGCTGTGGATCAGGACAAATTCGCGCACGGTCCAGGTGATCGGTCCGATCGCGCGCCGGTCACACCTGACTTCGTCGTAGAGCAACGTGAGGTGCGGTGTGAAACGCGCGCGCGAGACGCGCAGGCCTGTCCCTCTGAGGGCATCCCCCAGTCTTTGCTCCAAACGGATCAACTCGTCCAGCCCGGCGCTCGCCGTCAACACCAGCGGGTGATGCCCCGGCCGCCCGTTGAAGCTGGAGATCCGATCAAACGTCACGCCGAACGGCGGCACGCCAATGGCCTGGCGATCACATTCACATTGACTCGGAGGAGGTAAGCGATCCGCGAGGCCGCGAATGAAGCGAAGACCGTCGACTGTACGGCTGACTACAGCCGGCGCAAATGACATTTTTCCCTCATTTCAGGACAAATGGCGCCATTCGAGGGTTTTCCGTAGAATACGACTTTCTATGGTTTTCAGTTAACGACTTCATCATGCATCGAATCGGATTCTTCGTCTGCCGTGGCCACGATGCTCTTGATCTTGCCGGACCACTTTCGACTTTTAATCAGGTGGCCACGGCCGCTGGCCATACCCCATATGACCTTCATGTCATCTCGCAGTCCGGAGGACCAGTCCTTGGCAATGCGGGCCTGCCGGTCGAGACAAAGCCGATCGGAAAACGCGCGTTCGACACCGTCGTTTTCGTGGGCGGCGATATCGATCCGATGCAGACATCGGAGAACATCGCCGCGGCCAGAAAACTGGGGGCAAGAGCATCGCGGGTGGCAAGCGTGTGTACGGGGGCGTTCTTGCTTGCGGAAACCGGATTGTTGGACGGCCTGAGAGCAACGACCCACTGGCGATACGCTGCTCAATTGCAGTCGCGCTTCCCTCGCACCAGGGTCGAGGGCGACAGCATCTATATAGCGGACGGCCGCATCTGGACGTCGGCGGGCATCGCCTCCGGCATAGACTTGGCGCTCGCCATGATTGAAAAAGATATGGGCGCGGAAATTGCGCGCGCTGTCTCCAGGCTCCTGGTCGTTCCGTATCGGCGGCCAGGAGGCCAGTCCCAATTCTCCGCCATGTCGCAAATGGAGCCGGAATCGGATCGCATCCGCATCGCTCTGAATTTTGCCAGGGAACATCTGGCTGAAGCGCTGCCGGTCGAACGACTGGCCGACGCCGCAAGACTAAGTCCGCGACAATTCGGACGCGCATTTCGCCGGGAAACCGGTGAAACGCCTGCCAAGGCGGTCGAGCGTTTGCGGGTTGAAGCTGCACGTCTGCGCTTGCAAGATGGCAGCGAACCGATCGAACAGATCGCTCTGGCTGTGGGATTCACCGATCCGGAGCGGATGCGGAGGGCCTTCGTCAAACTGCATGGACATCCGCCGCAATCCATCCGGCGCGAGAGCAGACTCATCGGCAACCGCTGATCGATCGATGGCAGTTGGCGTCGACGGCAACTGGCGGCTACTTAGCCGGCCTCCGTCTGACGACTGACGGATGGCTCTTCTGCGATCCGCGAGCCAGCCACATCGTACACAATGAGCTGTTACGCGGCTCCGCGCGCGTACTTGCGCGCGCTGGCAAGGCGCTGTTCGGTGATTCCTAGCGCGTGCGCACGGACGGTGCTCAAGACATCAGCGGACGCCTTCGCCGGTGACCCCGAATCAAACGGCGGCTGCGGGTCGTAGGCCATGTAGAGTTGAAGCTCTTTTGCTATCTGGTCTCCACGAAGCAGCGCGGCCAGGATGAGCGAACCGTCGATGCCCGATGTAACACCTCCCGCGCTCACGTAATTGCCGTCGACGACGACGCGGTCATTGCTGGGGATGGCGCCATAGAACGGCAGCGCTTCCATTGCTGTCCAGTGAGTCGTCGCCCTTCGGCCGTGCAGCAAGCCAGCGGCGCCGCAGATAAGAGCGCCGGTACATACCGAGTACACGTACAAGGCTCGCTGGGCTTGCTCGCGGATAAATGTGAGAACGTCCGCGTCGGCGGCGGCTTCTTCCTGGCCATACCCTCCCGGAACGAGTAGCACATCGAGTTGAGGCGCCTCTTCGAACGAGGTATCCGGAACCAGTTGCATGCCTCGCATATCCCGCACGACACCTTTGTCTTTCCACAATGTGTGGAACGTTGAGTTCGGAATGCGCGACAGCGCTTCAAAGGGACCGGTGAAATCACATTGGTCCATGTTCGGGAAGATTAAACCCCCAATCTTCAAGTGCCTATTCTCGGGAACCGTCTCCATATCCCCTGCCTTTTGTGTTCGATGCGGTGGCCAAGAAGATCCTGGCGCCGCTGCGTGGCCTTGCCGTACTACTTGTACTGTCTGCAGCCACGCTGCCTGGCCAGGACCGCTTCGCCTCATTTCAAGACAATTTCCAACTCCATTCAGGGAGCGGAATCATTCCAGATGTCACGATGCAGCTTCCAGGCGCCACCCTGCTTCAAGAAGATGAGGGTCTGCTTGCCGCGGTATTTGAGCTTTCCACTTTGGTCATGGATCTCCGCATCCGACACTTCCGCCACGACCTGGTCACTACCGTAAAACTCGTAATTGCTGAACGATACGGTGTCAGGCTTTGATCCGGCAGACGCCTTGGTGAGATATGCAGCGATCGCGCTGGCGCCCGTGATTCTGTCGCCACCAGGCGGCAATAGCGAGCCATCTTTCGTATACAGGTGGCCCACGGCCTCATAGTCCCCGCGCGCATAGGCTTGCGCCCATCGCGCGTTCTCGGCTTTGATAGCCGCTTCGATCTGAGGTTGGGGACGACCCGCAGTTGCTGGCGCGGCAAGCGCGAAAAGAGGGAGATAGGCTGCAAGGACAGCAGCGCAAAGACGAATCTGTCGCATCTATTGATTTCCGGTTTTTGCTTAAATTGAAGAGGGCTGCACCAACTTGGGCAGGTAAGGCAGGCAATGTCGGCTGGGGGCCTCGACCGAGGCCGGCGAATGGCCTCGCACACACTGCGCGCAAGCGTTTCAGCGAACGCCCGGGATCCGCGCGAGCCCCTTCGACGCGCCCGGCAGTTCCTTGTCGACCATCGCGACGACTTCTGGCCGTGCGTCCCGGGGATGGCCGGAACGGAACGGCGGCGCCGGATCGTATTCGATCGCGAGTTGCGTGAATTCCGCGGCCTGTCGACCCCGCATCTTCGCCGCGACGCGAAGTGCGAAGTCGATGCCCGCTGTCACGCCGCCGCCGCTCATGAACCGGCCGTTGTCGTCTTCCACGAAACGATCCGGAACACCGATGGCACCATACTCGGACAGTTTGTTGACGAAGGCCCAATGGCAGGCACTTCGCTTGCCTTTGAGAATGCCCGTTGCGGCGAGCACGAGCGATCCGTTGCAAACCGACGTAACGTGTTTGGCGCCATCAGCCAGACGCCGAATCTGCGCCAGATACTCTGGACGCATAGGCGCCGACAAGTTAGACCCGCCGGGAACCAGGATCAGGTCGGTCTTCTCAATATCGGCCAGCCGTTCGGTCCTGCCATAGACAACCCCGAATTCGAGAGTCACGTCGCCCCCATTGAGACTCGCATAGCGAACGTTCGTATTCGGAAGCCGGTGAAAAATCTCGCTGGGGCCAGCGAAATCAAGAAGCGTCCCGCCGTCGTAGTTCACGATCAGAATATTGAGGGGATCGCTCGGGGCAAGTTCTCCCTGACTGCCTGCCTGCGCAAGAACAGGGGTGGTGCGGCCAAGCAAGGCTCCGCCACCCAAGACGGCGCCGAGCGTGGCGACGCCTCCAAACTTGAGAACACCGCGGCGGGAATGGCCTGCTCCGGTAAGTTGCCCGCCGGAGGCGTTGTTTTTGCTATGGTCGGTCAAGATAATTTTTCCTTGCACTTCGGCCCCTCTGCAAGCGCAGCCAGGTTGGGCCAGGTTGAAGAACCGCCACGACGAAAAGCCTGGCGGGCATTTGATCAAGATTTGGATGAGCCGCGATGGCGTGCCGGGAGCGGAATCGGGAGCCGAAGACTTAAAGCTGAGAAGCGCCCCCATCGACGACCAGTTCGGTGCCGACGACGTAAGAGGATTCATCGCTGGCGAGATAAAGCGCCGCGTAGGCAATGTCCTCGGCCTTGCCCATATGGCCCACCGGAATAGCCTTGGCGAACTCGGCCTTACGGTCGCGAACCCATTCATCGGACATGCCCCACTTGGTAATCAGGGGCGTGTCCATCGCGCCGGGAGCAATCGCGTTAAAGCGGATTCTGCGATCGAGAAACTCGTAAGACCAGCTACGGGCAAGTGATCGCACGGCGGCCTTTGCCGCCGCAGTCAGCGAGATGCCATGCTTGCCGGTCTGAGCGACGAACGATGTATTGAGAATGAATGAGGAACCCTCGCGCAAAACCGGCAGCACCGCCTGAAGCGTGAACACCACGCCCTTGACGTTGATGTCCATGATCTCGTCATAGAGTTTCTCGTCGATGTCGTTGACTGCCGACGGGAAAGCTCGACCAGCGTTGGCGAACACCACATCCAAACCGCCGAACGTCTCTTTCACCTCAGCGGCAATCGCCCGCATGTCCTCGATCGAACGTACATCGCCCTTGAGCACGAGCGCATTCTCGCCAAGCTCATCCTTCACGCGATCGAACACGGCATCGTCGCGACCCGTAACCGCTACTCGGGCGCCCTCTGCAATGAAGAGCCTGGCGGTTGCCAGACCGATGCCACTAGTACCGCCCGTAATCAAAGCTGACTTGTTCTTAAGCCTCATGTTGTTCCTTTCTCTGCTTCGTGGTCGATCAAGTCGAAGGTTCAAGGCGCAATCACGTTTGCACGTGTGTCCCGCCTTGATTTCCCGCCAATTATGGAATGCGAAGCAGATGGCGCAAAGGACGTATAACCCTCAAAAAGCGCCGCCGTCTCGTACGGCTGAGGCCGACACAAGGCCAGCGCGCAGCCAGGCCGATCGCGGTCAGTGTGGCCACGACGATGCGAGCGCTCCCGCGCCAGCGAGAACGTGGCGGGACGGCAGAGATGGAAGTGGTCGTCATGGCAGCGGCCTGCCGGCCGGGCCCGTGCCAACCATTTTCGGTCACGTTGCCGAAGATCTTGGCGGCCGTCGACCGGCGCTTGTCGCGCTGCTTCTTCAGTGTGGGAACTTGCCTGGAGCGACGGCCTTCTTGGCGTCGATCAGCTTTTCGCGGGAGAGCCAGTGAAATACAGGCCGCCCCAGGGGCGACCGAGGGTCAGCGTTTCGCGGCGGCCGTGGGGACGGTAATCGTGGCAGGAAGGTGACGGTACTGGTAGGCGATACCGCCACTTACATCCAATCCCGCTCGGAAGCCTTATAAATCTTGGACTTAGGCTTCAGATTTCGCAGTGCAGCGTCGGTAAGCATCGAGGTTTTCCTCCGGTTTTTTGACGGCTTTTACCGTCAGGGATCGGGAGACCTGCTGATGCCCGGAAAGCCGCGTAAAACAAGCTTTCCCGAGAGGACTTTTACCGTCAAAGACGGTAAAAGTCTGAATAGTGAACGAGAATGTCTTAATCCGGCCTCGATTTTTACCGTCAGCTCTACCGCCAACTTATTTTGCTGGCCGGCGATAGCCACCGATAGATGCCGCGACGCATTTACTTGAAAATCAACACGTTACGGCAGTTTTTCGATAGCTGGCGATAGTCCTCGAAGGACCTAAATTCACTCCCACTCAATCGTAGCCGGCGGCTTCCCCGAAACGTCATACACCACACGGTTCAAGCCACGCACCTCATTAATGATCCGGTTCGAGCAACGCCCCAGCAACGCATACGGCAAATGCGCCCAATGCGCAGTCATGAAGTCGGTGGTCTGCACCGCGCGCAGCGCGACGACGTAGTCGTAGGTGCGGCCGTCGCCCATCACGCCGACGGACTTGACCGGCAGGAACACGGCGAAGGCCTGGCTGGTCAGGTCGTACCAGCTCTTGCCGACTTGCGCGGGTTCGCACAGGCCGGCGGCGGCGTCTTGTTCGGTGGCGACGGTGGCGCGCAGTTCTTCGATGAAGATGGCGTCGGCGCGGCGCAGCAGTTCGGCGTAGTCGCGCTTGACCTCGCCGAGGATGCGCACGCCCAGGCCCGGGCCGGGGAACGGGTGGCGGTAGACCATTTCGGGCGGCAGGCCGAGGGCTACGCCGAGTTCGCGCACTTCGTCCTTGAACAGGTCGCGCAGCGGCTCGAGCAGCTTGAGGCCGAGCGTTTCGGGCAGGCCGCCGACGTTGTGGTGGCTCTTGATGGTGGTGGCTTTCTTGGTCTTGGTGCCGCCGGATTCGACCACGTCGGGGTAGATGGTGCCCTGCGCCAGCCACTTGGCCTTGCTGAGTTTCCTGGCTTCGGCCTGGAACACTTCGACGAATTCGCGGCCGATGATCTTGCGCTTGGCTTCGGGGTCGGTGACGCCGGCGAGGTGGCCGAGGAACTGTTCGGCGGCGTCGATGTGGACGACCTTGGCGTGCAGGCGGCCGGCGAACATTTCCATCACCATCTTGCCTTCGTTCAGGCGCAGCAGGCCGTGATCGACGAACACGCAGGTGAGCTGGTCGCCGATGGCCCGATGGATCAGGGCCGCGGCCACCGACGAGTCGACGCCGCCGGACAGGCCAAGGATCACTTCTTCGTCGCCGACCTGTTCGCGGATCCTGGCCACGGCTTCGGCGATGTGGTCGCGCATCACCCAGTCGGGCCTGGCGGCGGCGATCTTCAGCACGAAGCGTTCGAGGATGTCGCGGCCCTTGGCGGTATGGGTGACTTCGGGGTGGAACTGCACGGCGTAATAGCCGCGCGCTTCGTCGGCCATGCCGGCGATCGGGCAGCTCGGCGTGGAGGCCATCAGCTTGAAGCCGGGCGGCAGCTCGGCGACCTTGTCGCCGTGGCTCATCCAGACCTTGAGCATGCCGTGGCCTTCGGCCGTGGAAAAGTCTTCCAGGTCCTTGAGCAGCGTGGTGTGGCCGTGCGCGCGCACTTCGGCGTAGCCGAATTCGCGGTGGTCGCTCCACTCCACCTTGCCGCCCAGCTGCACGGCCATGGTCTGCATGCCGTAGCAGATGCCGAGCACCGGCACGCCGAGGTCCCACACGGCCTGCGGCGCGCGCAGCTGGTGATCTTCGTAGGTGCTGGCGTGGCTGCCGGACAGGATGATGCCCTTGGGCGCGAACTCGCGCACGAAATCGTCCGACACGTCGTTCGGGTGGATCTCGCAGTAGACGTGCGCTTCGCGCACGCGGCGGGCGATCAGCTGCGTTACCTGCGAGCCGAAGTCAAGGATGAGGATTTTGTCGTGCATGATGGGCGGATGACGTGTCGTCCAGCGCGGGCTCGGGCATCACCTCGGTGCCCGGGCCGTAGCCGGGCGGCGGTGTGATACCTGGCTCGCGCCGGTATTCGGGTGATTGCGGCCGGCGTGCCGCGGGCGGCGTGCCGGCATCTTTGTTTTGCGCGTCTTTCTGCTGTTCGCGCCGCGCGCGCTCTTCACGCTCGCGCACGCGCACGCGCTTGGCGGCCGGCAGCTGCACGGCCGCGAAGAAGGCCAGTACCGCGGCCAGCACCGGCAGCCAGATCTTGCCCGCGCCCTGCACCGGCAGGTCCAGCATGAGCATCCAGGCCACGATCAGGACCGCGCTGACCAGGTTGACCTGTCCCACCGTGCGCGCCACCGCGACCGTGAGCTGGCCGTTGATGGTGGCCTGCCACAGCAGCAGGGCCAGGCCGATCAGCGCCACGCCGAGCAGTTGCCCGTAGAGCGGGGGCTGCGGCTGCGGCAATTGCAGCGCGCTATAGAGCGTCGTGAAAGGCGACAGCAGCAGGACGATGCCGAGCAGCAACTGAAGCAAGGCATCGAGGAACAGCACAGCTCGCAGCAATACTTTCATGAAATCTCCTCCGGTCAGGCTTGGGGCCCGGCCTGGGGGCGCGGCCGGCTTGGCCCGGGAGAAACCTGTACCGGGCCGCGCAGCTGGCGGGGCTTCAGGCCCCGCGCAGCCACTGGATCAAAGCGACTTGGCGATTTAGCCGATGTAACGACTTAGTCGATGTAGTAGTTCGGCGCTTCCTTGGTGATCTGCACGTCGTGCACGTGCGATTCGCGCATGCCGGCGGCCGTGATCTGCACGAACTCGGAGGTTTCGTGCCAGCTGGCGATGGAGCTGCTGCCGCAATAGCCCATGGAAGCGCGCACGCCGCCGCACAGCTGGTGGATGATGGCCGTGACCGAACCCTTGTAGGGCACGCGGCCTTCGATCCCTTCGGGGACCAGCTTGTCGACGTTGGCGGTGTTGTCTTCCTGGAAGTAGCGGTCGGCCGCGCCGTCCTTCATCGCGCCCACCGAGCCCATGCCGCGGTAGCTCTTGAACGAGCGGCCCTGGTACAGGAATACTTCGCCCGGCGCTTCCTCGGTGCCGGAGAACATGCCGCCCATCATGACCACGTGCGCGCCGGCTGCGAGTGCCTTGGCGATGTCGCCCGAGTAGCGGATGCCGCCGTCGGCCACCAGCGGCACGCCGGTGCCCTGGAGCGCTTCGGCCACGTTGGCCACCGCGGTGATCTGCGGCACGCCCACGCCCGCGACGATGCGGGTGGTGCAGATGGAACCCGGGCCGATACCGACCTTGACGCCGTCGGCGCCGTGATCGACCAGCGCGCGCGCGGCGGCGCCGGTGGCGATATTGCCGCCGATCACCTGCACTTGCGGGTAGTTCTGCTTGACCCAGCGCACGCGGTCCAGCACGCCCTGGCTGTGGCCGTGGGCGGTGTCGACCACGATCACGTCCACGCCGGCCTTGACCAGCAGGTCCACACGCTCGTCGTTGTCCGGGCCCACGCCCACCGCCGCGCCCACGCGCAGCTGGCCGCGGTCGTCCTTGCTGGCCAGCGGGTGCTCCACGGCCTTCTGGATGTCCTTGACGGTGATCAGGCCGCGCAGCTCGAAGGCCTGGTTGACTACCAGCACGCGCTCGAGGCGGTGGCGGTTCATCAGGCGCTTGGCGTCTTCCAGCGAGGCATCCTCGCCCACCGTGACGAGCTTCTCGCGCGGCGTCATCTTGGCACGCGCGGGCGCGTCGAGGTCTTCCTCGAAACGCAGGTCGCGGTTGGTGATGATGCCCACCACGCTCTTGCCTTCCAGCACGGGGAAGCCGGAGATGCCGTGTTGATGTGACAACGCAATCACATCGCGGATCTTCATGTCCGGCGGAATGGTGATCGGGTCGCGCAGCACGCCCGACTCGTAGCGCTTGACGCGCGCGACCTCGCGGGCCTGGTCGGCCGGCTTCAGGTTCTTGTGGACGATGCCGATGCCGCCGGCCTGCGCCATGGCAATGGCCAGGCGGGCTTCCGTGACGGTATCCATGGCGGCGGATACCAGCGGAATGTTCAGTTCGATCGAACGGGTCAGGCGGGTACGGAGGGAGACATCACGGGGCAGTACCGACGAATAGGCCGGCACGAGCAGCACGTCATCGAATGTGAGTGCTTTCTGGACAAGACGCATAGCAATTCCTCTAGGCGCAAAACCGAATTATACAGGAATGGCACGTTTCTTGACGCGCCTGTGAGTGCCCTTGTGCCAGTCTGCTATGCTCTTTGTCTTTTTTTCGGCATAGGCGGACCACGATGGGGATCGGCGTACTGTGCGGCCTGCTGGCCGGCGCGTTCTGGGGCATGGTGTTCATCGCGCCCAAGCTGCTGCCGGTTTTCTCGCCGTGGGAGCTGGCCATCGGCCGCTACCTGGCCTACGGGCTGGTGGCGTTCGTCGCCGCGCTGCCGCTGATGAAGCGCATCGCGCGCAAGCTCACCCGCGCCGACTGCGTGGCGCTGCTGCGGCAAGCCTTTACCGGCAACCTGCTTTACTACGTGCTGCTGGCCTTCGGCGTGCAGCTCGCCGGCGTCGGCCCGACCTCGCTGATCATCGGCATCCTGCCCATCTCGGTCACCATCATGGGCCGCCGCGACCATGGCGCGGTGCCGCTCGCGCGGCTGATCTGGCCCCTGCTGGTGGTGGCCGCGGGCATCGCCTGCATCAACATCGACCTGTTCGGCGGCGGCGCAGGCGCGCACGGGCCGGCCGCCGGCGAGGCGGCGCGCACGGTGTGGGAGCGCGTGGCCGGCGTGATGTGCGCGGCCGGCGCGCTGGTGTGCTGGACGCTCTACGCGGTCGACAACGCGCGCTACCTGCAGCGCAACCCCCAGTACAGCGGCAACGAATGGTCGGCGCTGTACGGCATCTCCACCGGCGTGGTATCGGTGGCGCTGGCACTGGCCGGCTGGCTGCTGGCCGGCGACAGCCTGGCCGCCGCCGGCAGCGCGCGCGACTGGCAATGGTTCTGGGCGGTCAACGCGGCGGTGGCGCTGGGCGCGTCGCTGATCGGCAACAACCTGTGGAACATCTCGAGCCGGCGCCTGCCGCTCACGCTGTCGGGCCAGATGATCGTGTTCGAGACGTTGTTCGCGCTGGCCTATGGCTTCGTGTTCGACCATCGCCTGCCGCGCCCGCTGGAGATCGCCGCCATTGTGTTGCTGATGGTCGGCGTGGCCTGGTCGGTGCGCTTGCACGCCGGCGGCAAGTCTGCCTAAACTAGCGCCCAGTCTCGGCGGGCGGCCGGCGGCCCTGCGCGGCCGCGGCTTCCCGCTGCCCCTGCAGGCCGTCATCCCGACCCAAGCCAATGAAATCCATGTTTGCGCGACCGACCGCGCGCCTGAGCGCGACGCTCACGCTTGCCGCCCTGGCTGGCCTCTGCCACTGCGCCGTCGCCCAGGCGCAATGGCAGTGGCGCGATGCCGCGGGGCGCAGCGTGTTCAGCGACACCCCGCCGCCCCCCACGGTGCCGGCCGCCAGCGTGATCAAGGCGCCGGGGCGCTTTGCCAGCATGCTGCGGCCCGTCGACGCGGCCGCGCCGGCGGCGGCCGCCAGCCCGGCAGACATGCCGTCCGCGGCCCCGGTGGAAGCCAACGCGGGAGCCAGGGCGGAGGCAAAAGCGGAAGCCAGGCCGGATGCCACCGCGAGCGCGGAACAGGCCTTCCAGAAACGCCGCGCCGACGCGCTCAAGGCCGAGGCCGATCAGGCTGCCAGGGACAAGGCCGCGCAGGAGCGCCAGGCGCGCTGCGCCGGCATGCGCAACTACGCCACCGCCCTGCAGCAGAACCGCCGCATCGCGGTCTCCGCGCCGGACGGGTCGCCCCAGCACCTGGACGACGACCAGCGCCAGGCGGAGCTGCAGCGCACCAACGAGAGCCTCGCCGCGAATTGCGCCTGAGCGGGCCGGCGTGCGCGCCGTCGCGTCAGCCGCCGCCGCGCAGCCATTTCTGGCCTTCGCGGGTGCCGCCGCGGCGGGTCTTCTGCACGCGCTTGCTGCGCGCCGACTTGGGATCCGCCACCAGCGGGCGGTAGACCTCGATGCGGTCGCCCTCGCGCACCACGGTATCGGGCGTCTTGAGCTTGCTGAAGATGCCCACGCGCAGGGTCGCCGGATCCACTTCCGGGCAGGCCTGCAGCAGCCCGGACGCGCCGATCGCGCCGACGATGGTCGTGCCCGGCGCCACCGCGATTTCCTTCAGGAAGGCGCCGTCCGGCCGCGCGTAGCACACCTGGACACGCACCGTGCCCGCCGCGGCATCGGCGGCCGCGGGATCAGCGGCTGCCATAGACCACCTCGGCGCGCTTGACGAAGGCGTCGACGAACGTGTTGGCGATCATGCTGAACACCGGGCCGATGATCTTTTCCAGCAGGAAGCTGGAAAACTCGTAGTGGAGGTGGAATTCGATCTTGCAGGCGTCCTCGCGCAGCGGCGTGAAGCGCCAGGATCCGCTGAAGGCCTTGAAGGGACCGTCCTCGAACACCATATCGATGCGGGTGGGCGGCTCCTGGGTGTTGCGGGTGTGGAAATACTGCTTGATGCCGTTGAAGTGGATGTGGATCTTGGCGTCGAGCATGGTCTCGGTCTGCTCGAACACCTCCACGCCACCGCACCAGGGGAGGAACTTGGGATAGTCCTCGACTTGCGTGACCAGGTTGTACATCTGCTCGGCGGAGTAGCCGAGCAGCACGGATTTATGGACGTCTGCCATGTATCGAGAATCGGGAATATCGGAAAGCGGACGAGTCCTGCGCAAATCCCGCCTGCGGCATGATGCACTGCGGGATCCACCGGGGGCGGCCGGTTTGCTAGAATCGCAATTTTAGCCCACGCACGGCCCGGCGGCATCCCGGCCGCGCCCATGAGGCGCATGGCAGCCTCCCGGGCTGCCTGCGGCGCGGCTTGCCGGCCCGCCTCCTCCCTTCGTTATCCTGGTTTTTTGTTTTTTCTTACCGCTATTTCCTTTACCCGGACCGCATGACCATCGCAGACAACAAGAAAGCCTTCTTCGACTACTTCATCGAAGAGCGATACGAGGCCGGGATCGTGCTCGAGGGCTGGGAAGTCAAGGCGATCCGCGCCGGGCGCGTGCAGATCAAGGAAGGCTACGTGGTCGTGCGCGACGCCGAGCTGTTCCTGATCGGCGCCCACATCAGCCCCCTGCAGAGCGCTTCCACCCACATCAACCCGGACGCGGTGCGCACCCGCAAGCTGCTGCTCAAGGCGGAAGAAATCAAGCGGCTGATCGGCAAGGTGGAGCAGCGCGGCTTCACCATCGTGCCACTGAATCTGCACTACACGCGCGGCCGCGTCAAATGCGAGATCGGCCTGGCCAAGGGCAAGAAGCAGTTCGACAAGCGCGAGACCGAAAAGAACCGTGACTGGCAGCGCGAGAAGTCCCGCATCATGAAGGGCGCGACCAAGGAATAGGCCGCCCTTGCACGGTCCTTCGCGGCCTTCGCGGCGGTCGGCGCGCCCTGGGGCGCCCCCCAGGGCGCCCCAGGGCGCCCTTTCCCGCGCATCTACGCCTTCTGCGCCTTCACGATCTGCAGCGCCGCGGCCACCATGCTGCTCATGTCGCCGAGGTTGCCCGGCACGATCAACGTATTGCCCTGCTTGGCCAGGTTGCCGAAGGCGCCCACGTATTCCTCGGCCACTTTCAGGTTGACCGCCTCCATGCCGCCTTCGGTGCGGATGGCCCGCCCGATCTTCTCGATGGCCTGCGCATTGGCTTCCGCCACCGCCAGGATCGCCGAGGCCTCGCCCTGCGCGCGGTTGATCGCGGCCTGGCGGTCGCCCTCCGACTTCTGGATGGCCGCCTCGCGCGCGCCTGTGGCCAGGTTGATCTGCTCCTGGCGCTTGCCCTCGGAAGCCGCGATCAGCGCGCGCTTCTCCCGCTCGGCGGTGATCTGCGCCTGCATGGCGTGCAGGATCTCCTTGGGCGGCGTGAGGTCCTTGATCTCGTAGCGCAGCACCTTCACGCCCCAGCTCGCGGCGGCTTCGTCCAGCGCGTTGACCACGCTGTGGTTGATGTAGTCGCGCTCCTCGAAGGTCTTGTCGAGTTCCAGCTTGCCGATCACCGAGCGCAGCGTGGTCTGCGAGAGCTGGGTGATGGCCACCACGAAATTGCTCGAGCCGTAGGACGCCTTCATCGGGTCGGTGACCTGGAAGTACAGCACGCCGTCCACCTGCAGCTGCGTGTTGTCGCGCGTGATGCAGACCTGGCTGGGCACGTCGAGCGGGATTTCCTTCAGCACGTGCTTGTAGGCCACCCGGTCGATGAAAGGCAGCACCACGGTGAGCCCCGGCGTGAGCGTCGCGCGGTACTTGCCCAGGCGCTCCAGCACCCAGGCATGCTGCTGCGGCACGATCTTGAAGCTCTGCGCCACCAGCACGATCACCGCGACCAGGACCAGCAGGGGCAGCAGGCTGCCGAAGAATTCGAACATGAGACCTCCATGACGGGGTTGAAAAAACCGGAAAGACAAAACAAGGCGAAATACGGCGCAGCCGCCAGCTAGCGCGGGCTGACGAACAGCGTGTTGCCGCGCACCTCGACGATGCGGAAGCGCCCGGGCGCCGCGCCGCCGCCGGCCTGCAGCTCGACGTCCCACTCGGTGCCGCGGTAGCGCACCCGCGCACGGCCGCCCGCCTCCCAGGCCGGCACTTCCAGCTCCTGGCCGATATCCGGGTTGACGTTGGGATCGCGCTCGGCGGCGTCGCGCCGCGTGCGGCCGTAGCGGGAACGCCGCAGCACCAGGAAGCCCGCCAGGCCCACCAGCGCGGCAAGCACGGTCTGGCTGGCCGGACCCAGCCCGGCCAGCGCGCCCAGGCCGCCGCACACGGCACCCAGCGCCACCATCAGCAGGTACAAGGTGCCGAGCCCCAGTTCCGCGATCACCAGCACCGCGGCCAGCGCAAACCAGATGTAGTACGGCGCCATCTCGTCCTCCCTTCTTTGCCTGCCGGATGCCGGCGCGCGGGCCGGCAGGCCCAAAAACGAAAAACCCCCGCAGCGCCAGGGCGCCTGCGGGGGTTCGGAACACCTGGCGCAGGGCCGGTGTACCGCTATTGTGACTTCAAATGCCTCAGGAAGCCAGTTGCTTCCAGGTATCGATCACCGAATCGGGGTTCAGCGAGATCGATTTGATGCCTTCCTTGGCCAGCCACGCGGCGAAATCCGGGTGGTCCGAAGGGCCCTGGCCGCAGATGCCGACGTACTTGTCCAGGCGCAGCGCGGTGGAGATCGCGCGCGACAGCATGAACTTGACGGCCGGGTCGCGCTCGTCGAAGTCCTTGGCCAGCAGCTCCATGCCGGAGTCGCGATCCAGGCCCAGCGTGAGCTGGGTCAGGTCGTTCGAGCCGATCGAGAAGCCGTCGAAGAACTGCAGGAATTCCTCGGCCAGGATGGCGTTGGACGGCACTTCGCACATCATGATGATGCGCAGGCCGTTCTCGCCGCGCTTCAGGCCGTGCCTGGCCAGCAGATCGATCACCTTCTCGGCCTGGCCGAGCGTGCGCACGAACGGCACCATGATCTCGACGTTGGTCAGGCCCATGTCGTCGCGCACGCGCTTCATGGCCTTGCATTCCATCTCGAACGCTTCGGCGAAGTCGTCGGAGATGTAGCGCGAGGCGCCGCGGAAGCCCAGCATCGGGTTTTCTTCGTCCGGCTCGTAGCGCGAACCGCCGATCAGCTTCTTGTACTCGTTGGACTTGAAGTCCGACAGGCGCACGATCACGGGCTTCGGGTAGAACGCGGCGCCGATGGTGGCGATGCCTTCGGCCAGCTTGTCCACGTAGAACGCGCGCGGGCTGGCATGGCCGCGGGCCACGCTTTCCACGGCCTTCTTCAGGTCCGCGTCGACCTGCGGATAGTCGAGGATGGCCTTGGGGTGGACGCCGATGTTGTTGTTGATGATGAACTCGAGGCGGGCCAGGCCCACGCCCTGGTTCGGGATCTGGCAGAAGTCGAAGGCCAGTTGCGGGTTGCCGACGTTCATCATGATCTTGACGTCGATCTCCGGCATTTCGCCGCGCTGCACTTCGGTGACCTCGGTCTCCAGCAGGCCGTCGTAGATGCGGCCTTCGTCGCCCTCGGCGCACGACACCGTCACCAGCGTGCCGTCCTTGAGCACGTCGGTGGCATCGCCGCAGCCGACCACGGCCGGCACGCCCAGCTCGCGCGCGATGATGGCCGCGTGGCAGGTGCGGCCGCCGCGGTTGGTGACGATGGCGGCGGCGCGCTTCATCACCGGTTCCCAGTTGGGATCGGTCATGTCGGCGACCAGCACGTCGCCGGGCTGCACGCGCTCCATCTCGGCCGGGTCGTTGATCACGCGCACGCGGCCGGTGCCGATCTTCTGGCCGATCGCGCGGCCGCTGGTCAGCACGGGGGCGGTGCCCTTGAGCTTGAAGCGCTGCTCGGCCTTGCCGGCGGACTGGCTCTTCACGGTCTCCGGGCGCGCCTGCAGGATGTAGATCTTGCCGTCGCGGCCGTCCTTGCCCCACTCGATGTCCATCGGGCGGCCGTAGTGCTTCTCGATGATGACCGCGTACTTGGCCAGCTCGGCCACGTCGGCGTCGGTGATCGAGTAGCGGTTGCGCAGTTCGATGGGCACGTCCACGGTCTTCACGCGGCCGGCTTCGCCCGGCGCGGTGAATTCCATCTTGATCAGCTTGGAGCCGATCGAACGGCGGATGATCGGGTACTTGCCCGCCTGCAGCGTGGGCTTGAAGACGTAGAACTCGTCCGGGTTGACCGCGCCCTGCACCACCGTCTCGCCCAGGCCGTAGCTGGAGGTGATGAAGACCACTTCCTGGAAGCCGGATTCGGTGTCGATGGTGAACATCACGCCCGATGCGCCCACGTCCGAGCGCACCATGCGCTGCACGCCGGCCGACAGCGCCACCACGTCATGGGCAAAGCCCTTGTGCACGCGGTAGGAGATGGCGCGGTCGTTGTACAGCGAGGCGAACACGTGGCGGATCTTGTCCAGCACGTCGTCGATGCCGCTGACGTTGAGGTAGGACTCCTGCTGGCCGGCGAACGACGCGTCGGGCAGGTCTTCGGCGGTGGCCGACGAACGGACCGCGAACGACGCCTCGGCGCCTTCGCGCGCTTCCGCGCGGGCGTAGAACTCGCGGATTTCCTGTTCGAGGCGGGGCTGGAACGGGGCCTTGACGACCCAGTCGCGGATCTCGGCGCCGGCTTCGGCCAGGGCCTTGACGTCGTCGACGTCGAGGGCCTTGAGGCGGTCGGAGATGCGCTGGGTCAGGTTGTTGTGGACGAGGAAGTCGCGGAACGCGAGCGAGGTGGTCGCAAAGCCGCCGGGAACGCGCACGCCGGCCTCGGCCAGCTGGGAAATCATCTCGCCGAGCGACGAGTTCTTGCCCCCCACGGTTTCCACATCTTCCTTGCGCAACTGCTCGAACGGCAGCACATAGGCGCCGTCAATTGCCGGGTTGTTCATAAAAGCCTCAAAAACAAAGTAAGAAACTTGTTGCCGACGCCCGGAATCTTGTTGGAGTTCTGCTACCGGACGGATCGCTTGGCTAAACAGTCCCGCGCATTCCCACGCTGGTGGGGACCGGAGTTCGACCGTGATTGCTGCAGCGCACATTGTCGACAATCCGGGGCCGGATCGTTGTCCCGACAGCGCTGGCGGAATTGCTTAGCGAAAAGATCGCCGCTATTCTACCGTGCCGCACCGCACTTTCGCGGCGCACGGTTTCAAAAAAATTGTCCATACATGTCCCAGCCCGCCGCTCCCGCCGCGCCCCTTGAGCCGCAGCACCCCCAGGAACCGCGCAAGGAGGAGCGCCCCGCCATCCGCACGGTTTTCATCGTCTCGGACGGCACCGGCATCACCGCGGAGACCTTCAGCCACTCCATCCTGGCCCAGTTCGAGATGCGCTTCCGCAAGGTGCGCATGCCGTTCGTGGACACCCCGGAAAAGGCACATATCGCGGTCGGCAAGATCAACGAGGCCTTCTACGCCGAGGGCGTGCCGCCCATCGTCTTCACCACCCTGGTCAACCAGGAGTCGAACAAGGCGATCCGGCGCGCCAAGGCCATGATCCTGGACATGTTCCAGACCTTCATCGAGCCGCTGGAGAAGGAGCTCGGGCTCAAGTCCACCCACGCCATCGGCCGCTTCCACCAGAACGCGGACACCGAGGCCTACCAGAACCGCATCGAGGCGATCAATTTCTCGCTCGCCCACGACGACGGCCAGTCGCACAAGAACCTGGCCGAGGCCGACGTGATCCTGGTGGGCGTGTCGCGCAGCGGCAAGACCCCGACCAGCCTCTACCTGGCGATGCAGTACGGGCTGAAGGCGGCCAACTACCCGCTGATCCCCGACGACTTCGAGCGCGGCAAGCTACCGACCGCCTTGTACCAGTTCAAGTCGAAGATCTTCGGCCTGTCGATCAACCCGCAGCGGCTGGCCGAGATCCGCAACGAGCGCCGCCCCGGCAGCAAGTACGCCGCGCTGGAAAACTGCCGCTACGAGGTCAACGAAGCCGAGGCGATGATGCGCCGCGAAGGCATCAAGTGGCTGTCTTCCACCCACAAGTCGATCGAAGAGATCGCCACCACGATCCTGCAGGAGATCAAGGTGGAGCGCGACAGCAATTATTGAAGTGCGCGGCGGCGCCCGTCAGCCCGCGCGCCGCTGCCGCACCGCCTCGAACAGGCAGATCGCCGTGGCCGCCGCCACGTTGAGCGATTCCAGCCCGCCGGGCTGCGGGATGCCCACGGTGCGGTCGACCCGCGCCATCCATTCCCGGCTCACGCCGCTGCCTTCGTTGCCCACCACCCAGCCGACCGGCATGCGCAGGTCGGTGTCGAACACGTCCGCCTGCGCATGCGAAGAGGTGGCCAGCAGCGGCACCGCCAGGCGCGGCGCCAGCATGTCGAAGGTGCAGTGCTCGACGATGTTCAGGTGGAAATTGGCGCCCATCGCCGCGCGCAGGGTCTTGGTGGACCATGCGAAGGCAGTGCCGGTGACCAGGAACGCATGGCCGATGCCGGCCGCGGCGGCGCTGCGCAGGATGGAGCCGACGTTGCCGGCATCCTGCACGCCGTCGAGGATGATGCAGTCGGTGTCGATGCGCGACGGCAGGTGGCCGGACGGCGTCGCGATCACCAGCATCAGGTCGATGCCGTTGACCACGCCGGCGACCTGCTCGAACAGCGCGTCGGCCAGCAGCACCACGCGCTCGGAGGCGATCTGCGCCAGCAGCGGCGCCACCTCGGCGTGATCGTAATGCCGCTCCGACACCACGCATTGCACCGGCTGGCCCAGCGCGGCCAGGTAAGCCTGCGCCAGGTGCACGCCGTCCAGCACCGATTGCCCGGCCTTGCGGCGCGCGTGCGTCGAGGTGGTCAGCGCCTTCAGGTGCTTGAACAGCGCGTTCTCGCGCGAGGTGACGTGCTTCACGATGCCTGCTCCACGGAGGCGTCCCATGCCGATGCAGGAGCCGGCACAGGAGCCGATGCCGGGACCGACGCCGGGGCCGGCGCGATGCGTCCCAGCGCGATCGCCTCGCGCACGGGCGCGAACGAGCGCCGGTGGTGCGGCGTGGCGCCGAACTCGGCCAGCGCGGCCAGGTGCTGCGGCGTGCCGTAGCCGGCGTGCGCGTCGAAGCCGTACTGCGGGTACGACCCATGCAGTTCCAGCAACTCGCGGTCGCGCGCCACCTTGGCCAGGATCGACGCGGCGGAAATCGCCTGCACCAGGGCATCGCCCTTGACGATGGCCTCCACCGCGAAGCGCACCTGCGGGCAGCGGTTGCCGTCCACCTGCACCAGGTCCGGCTCCAGGCCGGCGTCGGCCAGGCCGTGCACCGCGCGCTGCATGGCCAGCATGGTGGCATGCAGGATATTGATGGTGTCGATCTCCTCCACCGTGGCGAAGGCGATATGCCAGCCCAGCGCGCGCTCGCGGATTTCCTCGAACAGCGCCTCGCGGCGGCGCGCCGTGAGCACCTTGGAGTCGGCCAGGCCCTTGATGGGCCGGGCCGGGTCGAGCACCACCGCCGCGGCATAGACGGGACCGGCCAGCGGTCCCCTGCCCGCCTCGTCCACGCCGCACAGGCGGCGCGCCCGGGCCGCGCTGGCGCTCAGCTCCAGGCCGAGCTGCGGCGAATCGCCCGGGCTAGCCTTTCTGCGCGCCATTACACGTCCCTCCGCTGGCGGATCAGGTCCGCGACCACGGCCGAGGCGATCTCGGCGGTATTGCGCTTGAGGGTCTGGTGCATCTGGGTGAAATGTTCGCGCAGGAACGCGGTGTTGCCTTCGTCGTTGAGCTGCAGCAGCGTCTCGCGCGCCAGCGCCTCGGGCGTGGCGTCGTCCTGCAGCAGCTCGGGCACCACGAAGCGCCCCGACAGGATGTTGGGCAGGCCCACGTACGGCAGGTAGCCCTGCCGCTTCATGATCTGCGCGGTCAGCCAGGGCACCTTGTACGAGATCACCATCGGCTTCTTGTACAGCGCCGCCTCCAGCGTGGCCGTGCCGCTGGCCAGCAGGATCACGTCGGCGGCCTCCATGGCCAGGTGCGACTGCCCGTCGACGATGGTCAGCGGGATCTGCGGATACTGCCGGTGCAGGTTCTCCACGATCTCGCGCAGCGCCGCGCTGGCGGCCGGCAGCACGAAGGCCAGGTTGCCGTCCATGCCGTGCATGCGCGCCATGGCGCCGAAGAAGGTGGGACCGAGGTTGCGCACCTCGGACTGCCGGCTGCCCGGCAGCACCGCCACCACGCGGCACCCGGCGGGCAGGCCGAGCCTGGCGCGCGCGCCCTCCACATCCGGCACCAGCGGGATCACGTCGGCCAGCGGATGGCCCACGTAGGTCGCGGGGATGCCGGCCCGGGCGTAGATCTCGGGCTCGAACGGGAACAGGCACAGGATATGGTCCACCGCGCGCGCGATGGTGCGGATGCGCCCGCCGCGCCAGGCCCAGATCGAGGGGCTGACAAAGTGCACCACGGGAATGCCGGCGCGGCGCAGCGGCACCTCCAGCCCGAAGTTGAAGTCGGGCGCGTCGACGCCGATGAAGCACAGCGGCGGCTGCGCCAGCAGCGATTCACGGATGGCGCGGCGCGTGGCCAGGATCTCGCGCAGCGAGCCCAGCACTTCCACGTAGCCGTTGACCGACAGCGTTTCCATCGGCCACTGCGACGCGAATCCCTGCGCCATCATGCGCGGGCCGCCGATGCCGGTGTAGCGCACGGTGTCGCCCAGGCGCGCCTTGAGGCCGCCCATCAGCAGCGAGGCAAGCAGGTCGCCGGAATTCTCGCCGGCCACCATGGCGATGGTGCCGCGCTTGTCTGCGTCCGCCGCGCCCGCTGCTCGCGGCGCGCCGTCCGGGGCCGGCAGGACACCGTCGACCATGGCGTTGAGCGGCTTCAGCGCACAATGCCGCGCTGGGTGGCGGCAATGAAGTCCAGGAAGCCCTGCAGCGGCGCGCTGGCGCTGCCGTCGGCCTGGGCGATCAGTTGCGCGATCTCGGCGCGCGCGGCCTCGAAGCTCAGGTCCGACTTGTAGAGCACCTTGTAGGCCTGGCGCAGCGCGGCGATCTGCGCGGCGTCGAAACCGCGGCGGCGCATGCCTTCGACGTTGATGCCGTGCGGCGTGGCCTTGTTGCCGCCCTTGTCGCCAGCGGCGATCACGAACGGCGGCAGGTCCTGCACCAGCGCCGAGGCGCCGCCCAGCATGGCGTGCGCGCCGATGCGCACGAACTGGTGCACGCCGCTCATGCCGCCGAGGATGGCCCAGTCGCCCACCTGCACGTGACCGGCGATCTGCGCGTTGCTGGAGAACACCGTGTGGTTGCCCACGCGGCAGTCGTGCGCGATATGCACATAGGCCATGATCCAGTTGTCGTCGCCGATGCTGGTCACGCCCTGGTCCTGCACCGTGCCGGTGTGGATGGTGGTGAATTCGCGGATGGTGTTGCGGTCGCCGATCACGAGCCGGGTCGGCTCGTTGCGGTACTTCATGTCCTGCGGCATGCCGCCGACCGAGGCGTACGGGCCGATGCGGTTGTCCGCGCCCACGGTGGTGTGGCCTTCGACGGTGGTATGCGCGCCCACCTGGGTGCCGCTGCCTAGACGCACGTTGGGACCAATGATCGAGAACGGCCCGACGGTCACGTCGGCGGCGAGCTCGGCCTTGGGGTCGACCAGTGCGCTGGGATGGATTTGCGTCATGCGTCCTGTCCTATGGTCTGGGTGGAAGAGAAGGAACGGTCAATGCAGGGTGCCGGTATCGCCCGGGCCCGGATGGAAGCGCAGAGCATGGAGCGCGGCGCGCGCCCGAGGCCGGCCGGCGCCGGCGTCCCCCGCCTCACCGTGCCGCGATCACTCGGCCTGCTTGACGGTACACATCAGCTCGGCTTCGCAAGCCACCTTGTCGTCCACGGTGGCGAATGCCTTGAACTTCCAGATGCCGCGGATATAGCGTTCGACCGACACGTTCATGTGCAGCTGGTCGCCCGGCGTCACCACCTGCTTGAAGCGGGCGCCGTCGATGCCGACGAAGTAGTACAGCGAGCCTTCCTTGCGCTCCATCTCGGCGCCGAAGGTCAGCAGGCCGGCCGACTGCGCCAGCGCCTCCAGGATCATCACGCCCGGCATCACGGGATGCCCCGGGAAATGCCCCTGGAAATAGGGTTCGTTGATCGAAACGTTCTTGAGCGTCTTGATGCGCTTCTGCGGCTCGAGCTCGAGCACGCGGTCCACCAGCAGGATCGGGTAGCGGTGCGGCAGCAGCTTGAGGATCTTCTGGATATCGATGTCGGCTGCGGTCATGATGATTTCTCTTCGGTATGCTGGATAGGGTTGCCGGCCTGGCCACGCAGGCGCTTCTCGAGCTGCACCACGCGTTCGCGCAGCCTGGTGAGCCCGCGCACGATGGCCGCGTTGCGCTCCCAGTCGCCATGCGGCAGGAACGGGAACACGCTGGTGAAATGGCCGCCGGGCTTGGTAATGGATTTGGTGATCGAAGTGCCGCCGGACACCGTGGTGCGGTCCGCGATATTCAGGTGGCCGGCAAAATTGGCCGAACCCCCGATCACGCAGAAACGGCCCACCTTGGTGCTGCCCGCGATGGCCGCGCAGCCCGCGATCACAGTATGCGCGCCCACCCGTACGTTATGGGCGATCTGGACCTGGTTGTCGAGCTTGCAGCCGTCCTCGATGACGGTGTCGGCCATGGCGCCGCGGTCGATCGCGGTATTGGCGCCGACCTCCACGTCGTTGCCCAGCACGGCGCGGCCGGTCTGGGGGATCTTGACGTACTCGACGCCGGCCGGGCCGATGTCGGGAGCGAAGCCAAAGCCGTCCGCACCGAGCACCACGCCGCTGTGCAGTATGCAGCGCATGCCGACCACGCACTGGTGGTAGACCGAGACATTGGCGTAGATCAGCGTGTCGTCGCCGATCTGCGCGCCGGCGCCGACGAAGCCGTTGGCCAGGATGCGCACGCGCTCGCCCAGCCGCGCCCCGCTCTCGATCACCACATTGGGGCCGATGAAGCACGACGGCGGCACCACGGCGTCGGCCGCCACGCTGGCGCGCGGGTCGATGCCGGTGCGATGGTCGGTGTTGGCGCGGCGCTCGAAGCCCTGCGCGATGCGGGCAAAGCACACGTAGGGATTGCGCGCCACCAGCCAGTTGCGGCCGCCGGCCTGCCCTTCGGCGCGGATGCGCTCGAGGTCGGCCGCCGAGACGATCACGGCGCCGGCCTGCGACGCCAGCGCCTGCGGCAGGTAGAGCGGATTGGAGAGGAACGAGAGCTGGCCGGGACCAGCCTGGTCGAGCGGCGCGAGACCGTGCACGGCCAGGTCGGGATCACCCACAACCTGCGCGCCGGTATCGGTGGCGAGCTGACCCAGTGTGGGTGTTTGCATGGCAGTACTTCCTGGAGCGGCGGTAAAGCGGACAGCCAGCTTACTTGCTGGCGGCGGCGCCGTTGAGCGCCTTCATCACATCGTCGGTAATGTCGATGCGAGGATTGACGTAGACCGCTTCCTGCACGATCAGGTCGTACTTGCGCTGCTCGGCAAGCTGGCGGATCACGCGATTGGCGCGCTCGAGCACCTGGGCCAGCTCCTCGTTGCGGCGCTGGTTCAGGTCTTCGCGGAATTCACGCTGCTTGCGCTGGAATTCGCGGTCGAGGTCGGCCACCTCGCGCTGGCGGCGCTGGCGGTCGGCGTCGGCCAGCACGGCGGTGTCCTTGTCGAGCTTGTCGGCGATGCCCTTGATCTTCTGCGCCATGTCCTGCAGGTCGCGGTCGCGCTTGGAGAATTCCTGCTCCAGCTTGACCTGGGCCTGCTTGGCGGGCACCGAGTCACGCAGGATGCGCTCGGAATTGACGGCCGCGATGCGGGCTTCCTGCGCCATGGCCGGGGCCGCGGCCAGCAGCGCGCCGGCCGCCAGCGCCGCGGCGGCCAGGCTCTTGATCAGTGGGAATGTTGTTTTCATGAATCGGATCCTCAATCCTCTTGGCTCTCTCTATCCTGTCTTGTCGGTTTCTTCTGTCTTTTCGGGCCTGGCCGCTGTCAGAACGCAGTACCGATCTGGAACTGGAAGCGCTGTACCTGGTCGTCCGGCGACTTCTTCAGCGGGAAGCCCACGCTGACCTTGAGCGGACCGATCGGCGACAGCCAGGACATGCCCAGGCCCGTCGAATACTTGAGTTCGCTGAACAGCAGCGGCGCGCCTTCCTCGTACACGTTACCGAAGTCGAAGAAGGTAAACAGGCGCAGCGTGCGGTCCACGCCCGAGCCCGGCAGCGGGAAGATGAACTCGACGTTGCCGATCATCTTGGACGCGCCGCCCACCGGGTTGCCGTTCTGGTCCTTCTTGCCCAGCGTGCTGGTCTGGTAGCCGCGCACCGAGCCGATACCGCCGGCGTAGAAATTCTTGAACACCGGGAACGGCGTGGCGCCGTAGCCGTGGCCGTAGGCGACTTCGCCGTTGAAGGCCAGCGTGAAGGCCTTCGACAGCGGATAGAAGTACTGCTGCTGGACGCTGGCGCGGTAGTACTGCGTATCGCCTCCCGGCACGCCCACTTCGAGGTTGGCCTGCGTGTAGGGGCCCTTGGTCGGGACCAGCGCGCTGTCGCGGCGGTCGCGTGCCCAGCCGATCGTGAACGGGAAGTTGTTGATCGGGTCGCCGCTGCTCTTGCCCACCTTCTGCAGCCACGCCGTGTACTGGCTCGGCGTGTTCTGCGAGGTGTACACCTGCGAGCGCTCGTAGCCGATGCCGAAGAACACGGTGTCGGTTTCCGAGAACGGCACGCCGAACTTGAAGCCGCCGCCCATCGACACGATCTTGTAGTCCTGGTCGCCGGTGTAGTACAGCGGGCGGGACGTACGGTAGAACACGTCGGTCGAGCGGCTGATGCCGTCCACCGTGAAATACGGGTCGTACTGCGTCAGCGAGATGGTGCGGAAGGACTTGGCGGTGTTTACGTCCAGGCCCAGGCTGGTGCCGGAACCGAACACGTTGTCCTGGCGCAGGCCGGCCTGCAACACCAGCTTGTCGGTCGAGGAGAAGCCCAGGCCCAGGCTGATCTGGCCGGTCGGCTTCTCGGTCACGTTGACGTTCACGTCCACCTGGTCGGGCGCGCCGGGCACGTCCTCGGTGGTGATGTTGGTGTCGGTGAAGTAGCCGGTGCGGTTGATGCGGGCCTGCGATTGCGTCAGCTTCTCGCTGTCGAACCACGAGCTTTCCATCTGGCGCATCTCGCGGCGCACCACTTCGTCGCGGGTCTTGCTGTTGCCCACCACGTTGACGCGGCGCACGTAGACGCGGCGGCCCGGATCGACCAGCAGCGTCAGCGCGACTTCGCGCTTTTCCTTGTCGATCGCCGGCTGTGGGTTGATGGTGGTGAAGGCGTAGCCGTAGGTGCCCAGCAGGTCGGTGATGGCCTTGGTGCTCTGGGTCAGCTTCTCGGACGAGAAGATCTCGCCCTTCTTGAGCTGCAGCAGCTTTTCCATCTCGGCCTGCTTGCCGAGCAGCTCGCCGGCCAGGCGCACATCGGACACCTTGTACTGGTCGCCTTCCTTGATGTTCAGCGTCAGGAAGATGTCCTTCTTGTCCGGCGTGATCGAGACCTGGGTGGACTCGATGGCGAACTCGAGGTAGCCGCGGTTCAGGTAGTACGAGCGCAGCGCTTCCAGGTCGGCGGTGAGCTTCTGCTTGGAATAGAGGTCGTTCTTGGTGTACCAGGACAGCCAGTTCGGCGTCGACAGCTGCATCTCGTCGCGCAGCGTGCTTTCCTTGAAAGCCTTGTTGCCGACGATATTGATCTGGCGGATCTTGGCGACCGGGCCTTCGTCCACGTTGAACACCACCGACACGCGATTGCGGTCGACCGGGGTGATCGTGGTCTGGACGTCGGCCGCGTAGTAGCCGCGCGCCACGTACTGGCGCTTGAGCTCCTGCTCGGCCTTGTCGATCAGTGCCTTGTCGTAGTACCGGGCTTCGGCCACGCCGACCGCGCGCAGCGAGCGGCGCAGGGTGTCCTTGTCGAATTCCTTGATGCCGACGAACTCGAGCTGGGAAATGGCCGGGCGCTCCTCGACCTGGACCACCAGCACGCCGTCTTCGGAACGGATCTGGACGTCCTTGAAGAAGCCGGTGTTGTAGAGCGCGCGAATCGCTTCCGCGCCCTTGTCGTCGCTGAAGGTCTCGCCGACCTTGACCGGCAGGTAGCCGAACACCGTGCCCGGCTCGACCCGCTGCAGACCCTCGACACGGATATCCTTGACGACGAACGGCTCCGCGGCCCAACTGACTGGGGTCCAGGCCGCGATGATGGCACTCGCCAGCACGCTCAGCGAGATGCGCTTATGTCTGATCAATCTTGATCCCCTCTTTGATTCCATGCAGGATTGCGCTCCGATGCTTCACGGGGCCGCGCCTTGTCGGCATGCGGGGCGCGGTGTCGGTGACACCCGCGGACCGCCGCCGGCAACGTACGTCTAGCCGCGCGCAAGAAACAGCCGGCTGACGTCGTTGAACAAGGCGAGCGAAGTCAGGAGCAAGACGCAGGCGATGCCGACCTTCTGCAGCACAGCCTGCCAGTGGTCTGGTACGGGCCTGCCAGTCAAAAATTCAACGCAATAATACAGCAAATGCCCCCCATCCAATACCGGAATGGGTAACAAATTCAACACACCGAGGCTGACGCTGACCAGCGCCAGGAAGCCGATGAAGGGCTGCCAGCCGAGGTGGGCGGCGCGTCCCGCATAGTCCGCCACGGTCAGCGGACCGCTCAGGTTCTGCAGCGAAGCCTGCCCCACCAGCATCTTGCCGAGCAGCTTGAGCGACAGCGCGCTGGTGCTCCAGACCTGCCCCACCGCGCGGCCGATCGCCTCCACCGGCTGGTAGCGCACGGTCTCCATTTCCACGGCCTGGCTCAGCGCCGCGCCGAGCTTGCCGGTGGCCGCGGCCGCCGCGCTGGCGCCATCCGGAGCGGGCACCGTATCCAGTTTCACCGGCACGTCGAGGCGCTGGCCGCCGCGCTCGATGCCGAGCACCACCTCGGCGCCGGGCCGGGCCCGCACGCCGCGGATCAGCTCGCCGGCCTGGGTCAGCGGGCTGCCCTGCCAGGCCACCACGCGGTCGTCCTTGCGCAGGCCGGCGCGCTGCGCGGCGGAATCCGGCAGCACTTCGGTGATCGTGACCGGGCCGCCCTTGAGCGCCAGGCCCAGGATGGCCAGCGGGTCTTCCTCGGGCTTGCCGCCGGTATTGGGCAGCCGCGCCAGGCTGACGTCGCGCTCGGCGCCGCCGGGCGCGCGCACGCGCAGCACCGCGCTGGCGTCGCCGAAGCCCTGGGCGAACACCGCCATGCGCAGGTCGTTCCAGGAGCGCACCGGCTCGGTCTCGCCGTTGGCCCGCAGCGACAGGATGCGGTCGCCCTCGCGCAGCCCCGCCTGGGCCGCCGCCGTGCCGGCCGGCGGCGCGGCCACGACCGGCGCCGGCTCGCGCATGCCGCCGGCGAACAGCACGAAATACAGCACCACCGCCAGCGCGAAATTGGCCAGCGGGCCGGCCGCCACGATGATGAAGCGCTTGCCTACCGGCTGGCGGTTGAAGGCGCGCGGCAGGTCGGCGGGATCGATGGCCGGGTCCTGCCCCGGTTCGCACTCGCGCTCGTCGAGCATCTTGACGTAGCCGCCAAGCGGAATCGCGGCGATGGTCCACTCGGTGCGGTCGCGGCCCCTGGAAACCCAGCGCAGCAGCGGCCGGCCGAAGCCGATCGAGAAGCGCAGCACCTTGACGCCGCACAGGCGCGCGGCCAGGTAGTGACCCATTTCATGGAAATAGATCAGGATGCACAGGGCAACGACAAAGGCGATTACGGTTTGCATGGCAGGCAGCTTGTCGTCAGGGGCGCAGGCCCCGAAGGCATAAAGCATACGCCGGGCCCGTGGCCCGGCATCCCGCTGTCCGGCGGCGGCCGGCAGCGGCCGGCAACGGCCGGCGCACCCCTATTGTCGCCGATCCCGCCGGCGCTCCCGCCAAACTCAGCACGAGCCCCGGTTTTCCAGCAGCCCGGCCGCGCGGCGGCGTGCGTCCTGGTCCGCGCCCAGCACGGCTTCCAGCGTGTTGGCATTGCCGCCCGGCGCGCGCTCGAGCACGCCCGCGACGACGCGCGCGATATCGGTAAAGCGGATCTGGCCCTGCAGGAAGGCCTCGACCGCGACCTCGTTGGCGGCGTTCAGCACCGCCGGCGCCAGCCCGCCCGCGCGCAGCGCGTCGAACGCCAGCCCCAGGCACGGGAAGCGCGCGAGGTCGGGGATTTCGAAGGTGAGCGCGCCGGCGGTGGCCAGGTTCAGCGGCGCCACGCCCGAGTCGATGCGCTCGGGATAGGCCATCCCGTAGGCGATCGGCGTGCGCATGTCGGGGTTGCCGAGCTGGGCCAGCACCGAGCCGTCGGCATACGACACCATCGAATGCACGATGCTCTGCGGGTGGATCAGCACCTCGATGCGCTCGGCCGGGGCGGCGAACAGCCAGTGCGCCTCGATGACTTCCAGCCCCTTGTTCATCATGGTGGCGGAGTCGACCGAGATCTTGCGGCCCATCACCCAGTTGGGGTGGGCGCAGGCCTCGTCCGGCGAGATATCGTGCAGCGTGGCCGGGTCGCGCGTGCGGAACGGCCCGCCCGAGGCGGTCAGCACCACCTTGGACACGCCCGCGCGGTAGCGCGGGTCGTCCGTCGGCAGGCACTGGAAGATGGCGTTGTGCTCGCTGTCGATCGGCAGCAGCGTGGCGCCGTGCTCGCGCACGGCATCCATGAAGATGCGCCCGGACATCACCAGCGCTTCCTTGTTGGCGAGCAGCACGCGCTTGCCGGCGCGCGCGGCGGCCAGCGACGGGCGCAGGCCCGCGGCGCCGACGATGGCGGCCATCACCGCGTCCACCGCGGCATCGGTGGCGACCGCTTCCAGCG
Organism: Cupriavidus sp. 30B13; assembly: GCF_049059565.2. Lineage (NCBI taxonomy): Bacteria > Pseudomonadati > Pseudomonadota > Betaproteobacteria > Burkholderiales > Burkholderiaceae > Cupriavidus > Cupriavidus sp. 30B13. The sequence goes on from NZ_CP188223.1 coordinate 2,294,353, forward strand.
CGGCCTCGCCATGGCCGACCTCGGTCTTGATGCCGCCGGCGCGCAGCAGCGCCTGCAGCTCGCCCGCGGCCTCGGCCGTACCCATCACGGCCTGCGCCGGGCGGAACTCGCGGCACAGGGCCGCCAGCTTGTCCACTTGCCGGTGCGCCGTCAGCGCATGCACGGCATAGCGCTCGGGATGGCGCCTGATGACATCAAGCGTGCTGTCCCCGATCGAGCCGGTGGCACCCAGGACGGTAATACGACGCATATCAGATCAACTCAAAGATAGATGGCCAGCAACGCGGCCAGCGGGAAAACGGGCAGCAGCGCGTCGATGCGATCGAGCACGCCGCCATGGCCGGGCAGCAGCCGGCTGCTGTCCTTGATGCCGACCTGGCGCTTGAGCAGCGACTCGAACAGGTCGCCCACCACGCTGGCGATCACCAGCAGCGTGGCCAGCAGCGCCACGATGGCAAGGCCACCGTGGCCGGCCACGCGCGAGAACCAGGTCGGGGAAAATGCATGGGTGGCGGCCAGCGCGAGCGAGATCGCCAGCGCCAGCGCCCAGCCGCCGAGCGCGCCTTCCCAGGACTTGCCCGGGCTGATGGCGGGCGCCAGCTTGCGCCGCCCGATGGCCTTGCCGACGAAATAGGCGCCGATGTCGGCCGCCCACACCAGCACCGCCACCGACAGCAGCACGCCGATGCCCAGCTCGCGCAGGATCAGGGTGGCATGGCCGAAGGCCGGCAGCATGAACAGGCCGAGCACCACGCCCAGCACCGTGAAACCCGGCGTGGCGCGGCGCACGCCGCGCGCCAGCAGCACCACGGCCACACCCCAGCAGGCCACGCCGATCTGCAGCAGGCGCGCCAGCGCGTCGGGGCCGGACAGCGCATGCCAGCCGATCAGCGCCAGCAGGCAGGCCACCGCATAGACGTAGGGCCACGCCCCGCGCAACCCTACCAGGCGGCCGAACTCCCAGCCGCCGAGCAGCACGATCACCGCCACCAGGCCGGCCAATGCCGGCGGCGGCGCCAGGAACAGGATCGGCAGGATCAGCAGCAGCAGGCATACGGCGGTGATGACACGGGTAAGGAGCATGCGCTGGGCGGATCCCGGTAGAAGATGGATAAGGTCCGGGCGGCGGCGTCAGGCCGTGCCCGACAACCCGGATGGCGCCACCACCTGCGCGCTGGTGCGGCCGAAGCGGCGTTCGCGCTGGCGGTACGAGGCGAAGGCCTTGTCGAGCTCGGCGGCATCGAAATCGGGCCAAAAGACTTCGGTGAAATAAAGCTCCGAGTAGGCAAGCTGCCACAGCAGGAAATTGCTGATACGCTGCTCGCCGCCGGTACGGATGAACAGGTCCGGCTCGGGCGCGTAGGCCATCGCGAGGTGCGGCGCCAGCACGGACTCGTCGACCGCGTCCGGGTCGAGCATGGGCGAGCGCTGCAGCATCTTGCGCATGGCCTGCAGCAGGTCCCAGCGGCCGCCGTAGTTGGCGGCGATGGTCACGGTCAGGCCGGTATTGCCGGCCGTGCGCGCCTCGGCGTCGGCGATCAGCTGCTGGATGCGCGGGCTGAAGCGGCTCAGGTCGCCCACCACGCGCACGCGGATATTGTTGGCGTGCATCTTGACCACCTCGCGGCGCAGGGCGGTCATGAACAGCCGCATCAGGAACGAGACCTCGTCGGCCGGACGGCGCCAGTTCTCCGAGCTGAAGGCGAACAGGGTCAGGTACTGCACGCCCCGCGCCGCGCACGCCTCGACCACCGCCCGGACTGCATCCAGGCCACGGCTGTGGCCGGCAACGCGCGGCAGGTGCCGCTGGGTCGCCCAGCGGCCGTTGCCATCCATGATGATGGCAACGTGGCGGGGCACATAGGTGGATTCGGGGACGCCGAGCGTGGAACTGATGTGATGCATGGTGGGAAACGGTACCGGACACGGCGGCGGCTGGCAAGCCGCCGCCCTGCGCGTCACACCGTCATGATCTCCTTGTCCTTCTCGGCGACCATCCTGTCGATCTCGGCGACGAACTTGTCGGTCAGCTTCTGCACTTCATCCTGGCCGCGGCGCTCGTCGTCCTCGGAGATGGCCTTGTCCTTGACCAGCTTCTTGAACTGCTCGTTGGCATCGCGGCGCAGGTTGCGCACCGCGACCTTGGCGCTCTCGGCCTCGCCCTTGACGACCTTGGTCAGCTCGCGGCGGCGCTCCTCGGTCAGCATGGGCATCGGCACGCGGATGACGTCGCCCATGGTGGACGGGTTCAGGCCCAGGTCGGCGTCGCGGATCGCCTTCTCGACCGCGCCCACCATCTTCTTTTCCCACGGCTGCACGCTGATGGTGCGGGCATCGGCCAGGCCGACGTTGGCCACCTGGCTGATCGGCACCGGCGAGCCGTAGTAATCGACCTGCACGTGGTCGAGCAGACCCGTGTGCGCGCGACCAGTGCGAATCTTGGCCAGGTCGGCCTTGAACGCTTCGATGGTCTTCTGCATCTTCTGCTCGACGCTCTTCTTGGTGTCGGCGACGCTCATGTTTACCTCCGGAAAACAGGTGTTCGTGACCCCGGATGCCGGGATCGAAAATGAATCATTCTACTCTTTGCCGCGGCCCGCGCCACCCTTTGGCGGCGCCAGGCCGACGGCGCCGGGCCGCCTCTTACACGTGCACCAGCGTGCCTTCGTCCTCGCCCAGGATGACGCGCTTGAGCGCGCTCGGCTTGACGATCGAGAACACCTTGATCGGCAGCTTCTGGTCGCGGCACAGCGCGAACGCGGTGGCGTCCATCACCTGCAGGTTGCGCGAGATGGCCTCGTCGAAGGAAATCGTGGTGTAGCGCGTGGCGCTCGGGTCTTTCTTGGGGTCGGCGGTATAGACGCCGTCCACCTTGGTCGCCTTGAGCACGATCTCCGCGCCGATCTCCGCGCCGCGCAGCGCGGCGGCGGTGTCGGTGGTGAAGAACGGGTTGCCGGTGCCGGCGGCGAAGATCACCACCTTGCCCTCCTCGAGCTGGCGGATGGCGCGCGGGCGGATATAGGGCTCGACCACCTGGTCCATGCGCAGCGCGGACTGCACGCGGCCTTCGATGTTGGCGTGGCGCATGGCGTCCTGCAGCGCCAGCGCGTTCATCATGGTGGCCAGCATGCCCATGTAGTCGGCGGTGGCGCGGTCCATGCCCGCCGCCCCGCCGGCCACGCCGCGGAAGATGTTGCCGCCGCCGATCACTACCGCGACCTGCACGCCGAGCTTCACGATCTCGGCAATGTCGTTGACCATGCCTTCGATGGTGGAGCGGTTGATGCCGAAGGCATCGTCGCCCATCAGGGCCTCGCCGGACAATTTCAGTAGGACGCGCTTATAGGCAGGCATATGGATTCCCGGAGCTGGTTCGGCTCGTTCCCTTGAGCCGGATATTTGAATGCAGGCTTGATGCGGGCGGGCGGCGCCAACCGGCGCGCCACCGCCAGGAAAGCCGGTTTTCGGGGTGGCCTGGGCTGCGGCGCGGCACGGTGGGACGGCGGACGCGGCAGGCCAGACGACTGCGGAAACGGGCTACAACGGACTGCGACTTCGCGGCCGCGCCGCGCGGATGCGCGCGCCGCGGTCATTTGTGCCGAGGGGCACCTCGCGGTGCCCCTCGGCATTATACGGCGGCCCCCGGGCACCCTACCGCGGTGCCGGCCCGGCCGCCAGGACTTCAGCCCTTCTGCGCGGCTGCCACCTGGGCGGCCACTTCGGCGGCGAAATCGTCCTGCTTCTTCTCGATGCCTTCGCCAACCACGTACAGGGTGAAACCCTTGACGGCGGTGTTGGCGGCCTTGAGCATCTGCTCGACGGTCTGCTTGTCGTTCTTCACGAAGGTCTGGTTCAGCAGCGACACTTCCTTCAGGTACTTCTGCACCGAACCGTCCACCATCTTGGCGACGATCTCGGCCGGCTTGCCCGATTCGGCAGCCTTCTGCTCGGCGATGCTGCGCTCCTTGGCGATCAGCTCGGCGGGCACGTCGGCCGACGACAGCGACACCGGCTTCATGGCCGCCACGTGCATGGCCACGTCCTTGGCGGCCACTTCGTCGCCGTCGAACTCGACCATCACGCCGATGCGGGTGCCGTGCAGGTAGGCAGCCAGCTTGCCGCCGTTGGCGTAGCGGGCAAAGCGGCGGATCGCCAGGTTCTCGCCGATCTTGCCGATCAGCGCGGTGCGGGTGGCTTCCACCGACACGCCGTCGATTTCCAGCGCCGACAGCGCGGCCACGTCGGCCGGGTTCTGCTTGGCGACCAGTTCGGCGACCTTGGCCGAGAAGGCCAGGAAGTCGTCGTTCTTCGACACGAAGTCGGTTTCGCAGTTCAGCTCGACCAGGGCGCCGGTGGTGCCGTCGATGAAGGACACGACCACGCCTTCGGCGGTCACGCGCGAAGCGGCCTTGCTGGCCTTGTTGCCGAGCTTGACGCGCAGCAGCTCTTCAGCCTTTTCCAGGTCGCCGTCGGCCTCGGTCAGGGCCTTCTTGCATTCCATCATCGGCGCGTCGGTCTTCGCGCGCAGTTCTGCCACCATGCTTGCGGTAATTGCCGCCATTTGTCACTCCTTGAATGGTTCGCACCGGCCTGCCCCGCTGGGTCTGGCGGGCCCCGGCCGGCGGTATGCTGAAACTTCACCCGCGACAGATCATGCCTGCGGCGGATGACAACAATTCAAAAAAAGGGGGCGTAACTTCCGCCCCCTTGTCTGCCGGAAAGCCCCGGCTGCGCTCCGAACCGGCTCCGGGCCGGTCGGCTAGCGATGATGGTCAGCTACTCTTGCGCGCGGGGGTCCTTTCGGCAGCGGGCTTCAGGCTTCTTCGACTTCGACGAATTCGTCGCCGCCGCGAGCGGCTTCAACCACGTCCTGCACCGCGTTGGCACGGCCTTCCAGGATCGCGTCGGCCACGCCGCGCACGTACAGGGCCACGGCCTTGCTCGAGTCGTCGTTGCCGGGGATCACGTAGTCGATGCCTTCGGGCGAGTGGTTGGTGTCGACCACGCCGATCACGGGGATGCCGAGCTTGTTGGCTTCGGTCACGGCGATCTTGTGGTAGCCGACGTCCACCACGAAGATGGCGTCAGGCACGCCGCCCATGTCCTTGATGCCGCCGATGGACTTCTGCAGCTTGTCCATTTCGCGCTCGAACATCAGCGCTTCCTTCTTGCTCATGGTTTCCAGCGCGCCGGCTTCCTTGGCGGCTTCCATGTCCTTGAGGCGCTTGATCGAGATCTTGACGGTCTTGAAGTTGGTCAGCATGCCGCCGAGCCAGCGGGCGTCGACGTAGGGCATGCCGGCGCGGCCGGCTTCTTCGGCCAGGATTTCGCGCGACTGGCGCTTGGTGCCCACGAACAGCACGGTGCCGCGGTTTGCTGCCAGCTGACGCACGTACTTCAGTGCGTCCTGGAACATCGGCAACGTCTTTTCGAGGTTGATGATGTGGATCTTGTTGCGATGGCCGAAGATGAACGGCGCCATCTTGGGGTTCCAGAAGCGGGTCTGGTGGCCGAAGTGGCAACCGGCTTCCAGCATTTCGCGCATGGTAACGGACATGAAAATTCTCCAAAAGGGTTAGGTCTGAAGTCCGCCCCGACATTCCTCAACAGGAACACCCCGGATGGACGGACTCGCGATTTCAGGATCTCTGGCATTCTCTGGCATCCCGATGCTGCGCAAAAGGCACATCCGGCAAGGCAAGCAGTGGAAACCGCAGCCAAACCGCAGCCATTTGCCGCGCCTGATGGCATTTATGAGAAAGCCAGCCCAAGATTGTAGCAACAAAACCGGGCTTCGCTCAAGTGGTCCGGCACCCTGGCGACGCCGTGCCCGTCCGCGCGGCACGGCCTGCCGCCTTGCTCGCCAAGGCGTCCCCGCCGCCCTTTTTGGCTGCGGCAGGGGCGCGATGGTGCGATAATCCCGTCTTTCAGATTCGACTTGAGGCGCAGCCAGTGGCTTCGCCGCCACTTTGCGAGCAGCATGAGCATCCATATCAAGAACGCCGACGATATCGCCCAGATGCGGGTAGCGTGCCGCCTGGCCTCCGAGGTCCTCGACTACATCACGCCCTTCGTCAAGGCCGGCGTCACCACCGGCGAGCTCGACCGGCTCTGCCACGCCTACATGCGCGACGTGCAGGGCACCGTGCCGGCGCCGCTGAATTATGCGCCGCCCGGCTACCCGCCCTTCCCCGGCGCCATCTGCACCTCCGTCAACGACGTGATCTGCCACGGCATCCCGGGCGAGCGCGTGCTCAAGCCCGGCGACGCCGTCAACCTGGACATCACCGTCATCACCAAGGAGGGCTACTACGGCGACACCAGCCGCATGTTCATCGTCGGCGAGGGCTCGATCCTGGCCAGGCGCCTGGCCCAGGTCACCTTCGAGTGCATGTGGAAGGGCATCATGCAGGTGCGCCCCGGCGCCCGCCTGGGCGACATCGGCCACGTGATCCAGGTCCACGCCGAAGGCGCTGGCTACAGCGTGGTGCGCGAATACTGCGGCCACGGCATCGGCAAGAACTTCCACGAAGACCCGCAGATCCTCCATTACGGCCGCCCCGGCACCGGCATGGAGATCCAGGCCGGCATGATCTTCACGATCGAGCCGATGGTCAACGCCGGCAAGCGCGAGATCCGCACCATGCCCGACCACTGGACCGTCAAGACGCGCGACCGCAGCCTGTCGGCGCAGTGGGAACACACCATCCTGGTGACCGAGACCGGCTACGAAGTGCTCACCGTCTCGGCGGGCACGCAGGCGCCGCCCGCCTTCGTCACCGATTCTGTCGCAGCCTGACGCTACCCTGGGCGCCAAAGTTGGCGCCCTTCTTATTTCAGCCGTCCCACCGATGTCCCAAGCCCAAGCCATGGACGCCACGCCGGAACTCATCCTTGCCACCCGTGTCCGCGATCAGTTGAAAGCGGACAAGCAGGCCGTGTTCGACGACTTCACCGCGCACGGCCATGTCGGCCACCTGCTCACGCGCCTGCGGCGCGCGGTGGATGCCGCGCTGATCGAGGCATGGCGCGGGCTGGCCCTGCCGGCACAGTGCGCGCTGGTGGCCGTCGGCGGCTACGGGCGCGGCGAGCTGTTCCCGTACTCGGACGTGGACGTGCTGCTGCTGCTGCCGGCCGAGCCCGACGACGACACCGCGCGCCGGCTGGAGAAGTTCATCGGGCTGTGCTGGGACCTGGGGCTGGAAATCGGCTCGGCCGTGCGCACCGTGGACGACTGCATCCGCGAATCGCGCCAGGACGTCACCATCCAGACCTCGCTGCTCGAAGCGCGCCTGCTGACCGGCAACCGCAAGCTGTTCGCCGAGCTGCAGACACGCTACCAGGCCGACCTCGACCCGCGCGCCTTCTTCCAGGCCAAGCTGCTGGAAATGCGCCAGCGCCACGCCAAGTACCAGGACACGCCCTACGCGCTCGAGCCCAACAGCAAGGAAAGCCCCGGCGGCCTGCGCGACCTGCAGGTGATCCTGTGGATGACCAAGGCCGCCGGCTTCGGCGACAGCTGGAAGGAACTGTTCGAGCGCGGCCTGCTGAGCGAGCGCGAAGCGCAGGAGCTGCAGCGCAACGAACGCCTGCTCAAGACCATCCGCGCGCGCCTGCACCTGGTGGCCGGGCGCCGCCAGGACGTGCTGGTGTTCGACCTGCAGACCGCGCTGGCCGAATCGTTCGGCTATCGCCAGAACAACAACAAGCGCGCCAGCGAGCAGCTGATGCGGCGCTACTACTGGGCGGCCAAGGCGGTCACCCAGCTCAACAGCGTGCTGCTGCTCAACATCGAGGCCATGCTGTTCCCCGGCGAATCCAAGGTCACACGCGTCATCAACGAGCGCTTCGTGGAACGCCAGGGCATGCTGGAAATCACCAGCGACGATCTCTACGAGCGCGAGCCGCACGCCATCCTGGAAACCTTCCTGGTGTACGAGCGCACGCCCGGGGTCAAGGGCCTGTCGCCGCGCACGCTGCGCGGCCTGTACAACGCGCGCACGGTGATGGACGCGCACTGGCGCAACGACCCCGAGAACCGCCGCCTGTTCCTGGCCATCGTGCAGGAGCCGCAAGGCATCACCCACGCGCTGCGGCTGATGAACCAGACCAGCGTGCTGGGCCGCTACCTGAGCAACTTCCGCCGCATCGTCGGCCAGATGCAGCACGACCTGTTCCACGTCTACACGGTGGACCAGCACATCCTGATGGTGGTGCGCAACATGCGGCGCTTCGCCGTGGTCGAGCACACCCACGAATTCCCGTTCTGCAGCCAGCTGATGGCCACCTTCGACCGCCCCTGGGTGCTGTGGGTGGCGGCGCTGTTCCACGACATCGCCAAGGGCCGCGGCGGCGACCACTCCAAGCTCGGCACCGCCGACGCGCGCCGCTTCTGCAAGCAGCACGGCATCGCCCGCGAAGACGCCGACCTGATCGCCTGGCTGGTCGAGCACCACCTGACCATGAGCCACGTGGCGCAGAAGCAGGACCTGACCGATGCCGACGTGATCCACGCCTTTGCCCGCGTGGTCGGCAACGAACGCTACCTGACCGCGCTCTACCTGCTGACCGTGGCCGACATCCGCGGCACCAGCCCCAAGGTGTGGAACGCGTGGAAGGGCAAGCTGCTCGAAGACCTCTATCGCATCACGCTGCGCGTGCTCGGCGGCGCCCGCGTCGACCCGCATTCGCTGTGGTCGCAGCGCAAGGAAGACACCATCGCGCAGCTGCGCCTGAAGGCCTTCGACCCAGAGCTGGGCAAGCCGCTGTGGGCCCAGCTCGACGTGGCCTTCTTCCTGCGCCACGACGCGCGCGACATCGCCTGGCTCACGCGCCACCTCTACGACAAGGTCGACAGCGCGGCGCCGGTGGTCAAGGCGCGCGTGTCGGCCGCCGGCGAAGGCATGCAGGTGGCGGTCTACGTGAAGGACCAGCCCGACGTCTTCACGCGCATCTGCGGCTACTTCGAACGCAAGAGCTTCTCGATCCAGGAAGCCAAGATCCACACCACGCGGCACGGCTATGCGCTCGACACCTTCCAGGTCACCGATCCCGGCATCGGCAGCGCGGCCGCCGGCAACTACCGCGACATCATCGCGCTGGTCGAGCATGAACTGGCCGAGCGCCTGCGGCCCAACGCCCCGCTGCCGGAACCCTCGCAAGGCCGGCTGTCGCGCCAGTCGCGCAGCTTCCCGATCAAGCCGCGCGTGGACCTGCGCCCCGACGAGCGCGGCCAGTACTACCTGCTGTCGCTCTCGGCCAACGACCGCACCGGCCTGCTGTACGCCATTTCGCGCGTACTGGCCAAGCACCGCATCTCGGTGCACACCGCCCGCATCAACACGCTCGGCGAGCGTGTTGAAGACGTTTTCCTGGTCGACGGCAGCCGCCTCGCCTCGGACAACAAATTGCAGTTACAGCTTGAACAGGACCTGCTGGCGGCGCTGGCCATCTAGGCCGGACGCCCCGCATTGAAGATATGACCGATGACACTTCGCCCAAGCGCAAGACGCTGGGCATCAAGGCCACCCCCGCTGGCAATACCCGCAAGCCCACCCGGCCGGTGCGGGTATCCGACCTGAACCGCCAGCGCGTGCGCGCCGTGGTCGACGGCATCAAGCAGGCCCAGGAACGCGCCGGCGGCAGCCAGCGCAAGAAACCCGACGACGGCGCGCAGCGCCCGCCGCGCGGCCCGCGCACCGGCGAAGGCCAGGACCGGCCACGCCGCTTCGGTGGCGAAGGCGACAGCCGACCACGCAATTTCGGCCCGCGCGAAGGCGACGACCGCCCGCGCCGTTTTGGCCCCGGCGAGGGCCAGGATCGCCCGCGCCGCTTCGGCGGCGACGGCGACAACCGCCAGCGCAGCTTCGCCCCGCGCGAAGGCGACGACCGGCCGCGCCGTTTCGCTCCCGGCGAAGGCCAGGACCGCCCGCGCCGCTTCGGCGGCGACGGCGACAACCGCCAGCGCAGCTTCGCCCCGCGCGAAGGCGACGACCGCCCGCGCCGTTTTGGCCCCGGCGAGGGCCAGGATCGCCCGCGCCGCTTCGGCGGCGACGGCGACAACCGCCAGCGCAGCTTCGCCCCGCGCGAAGGCGACGACCGGCCGCGCCGTTTCGCTCCCGGCGAAGGCCAGGACCGCCCGCGCCGCTTCGGCGGCGACGGCGACAACCGCCAGCGCAATTTCGGCCCGCGCGAAGGTGACGACCGGCCGCGCCGTTTCGCTCCCGGCGAAGGCAGCGACCGCCCGCGCCGCACGCAAGACGGCGGCCAGCGCGACTACCGCTCCGGCCGGCCGGAGCGCGCCGAGCGTCCCGCGCCTGCGCCCGCCCCGCAGGCGCCGCGCGCCGAAGGCGGCGCCGACGGCCTGGTGCGCTTGTCCAAGCGCATGTCGGAAATGGGCCTGTGCTCGCGCCGCGAAGCCGACGAATGGATTCCGCGCGGCTGGGTGCTGGTCGACGGCCAGCCCGTGACCGAACTGGGCTCGCGCGTCAGCCCGGACGCCAATATCGAGATCCACCAGGCCGCGCGCTCCGAGCAAGGCGAGCGTGTGACCGTGCTGCTGCACAAGCCGGTGGGTTATGTGTCGGGCCAGGCCGAGGACGGCTACGAGCCGGCCGCGGTGCTGTTCGCGCCGGAAAACCAGTGGGAGCAGGACCCCACCCACAAGCGCTTCGCGCCGTGGCAGCGCAAGAGCCTGGCCCCCGCCGGCCGGCTCGACATCGACTCCACCGGGCTGCTGGTGCTGACGCAGGACGGCCGCGTGGCGCGCCACCTGATCGGCGAAGACTCTACCGTGGAAAAGGAATACCTGGTGCGCGTGCAGTGGGAATCGCCGCAAGGCCTGGTCGAGCGCAACATCTCGAACCTGTTCCCGGCCGAGCTGATCGAGAAGCTGCGCCACGGCCTGTCGCTTGACGGCGAGGCGCTCAAGCCGGCCAAGGTGAGCTGGCAGAACGAGGAGCAGTTGCGCTTCGTGCTGCGCGAGGGCAAGAAACGCCAGATCCGCCGCATGTGCGAGCAGGTCGGCCTGCGGGTGGTCGGCCTCAAGCGCGTGCGCATGGGCCGCATCGTGCTGGGCGACCTGCCGGTCGGCCAGTGGCGCTTCCTTGGCCCGTTCGAGAAGTTCTGAGCCACGCGTCCTGAACCTCATGCCGGCGGCCGTCCTGGCCGCCGGGAAGATCCCTTCGGAATATCTTCAGCCCAGCCGCGCGCCGACCAGCGCCACGGCCTGCTGCCACACCTCGCGCTGCCGGGCCAGGTAGTCCTGCGCGGCCGCGCCGGTCAGCCCCGCCGGCTCCGCGCCATCCGCACGCAGGCGCTGGCGCAGCGCCGGCGCCGCCAGCACGCGGCCGAGCCGCGCCGCCAGTACCCCGCGCCGCGGCTCCGGCCAGCTGGCCGGCGCGAGCACGCCGTACCAGGCCTGCTGGTCCATGCCGGCGATGCCGAACTCCGCGAAGGTCGCCACCTGCGGCGCCAGCGCGCTGCGCCGGCTGCCGGTCACGGCCAGCGCCTGCAGCCGGCCCTGGCGCATCAGCGGCAGCGCGGCCTGCAGCGTGCTGACCAGCACCGGCACATGGCCACCCTGCAGGTCGGTCATGGCGCGCGCGCTGCCCGGATACGGAATGTGCGTCATCTGCACGCCGGCCTGCCGGCACAGCAGTTCGCCGACCAGGTGCGCGCTCGAACCGACGCCGAGCGAGGCGTAGCCGAGCTGGCCCGGATGCTTGCGCGCCTCGTCGAGCAGGCCGGGCAGGCGCGCGGCCGGCGCCGCGGCCAGCAGCACGTGCGGCGTGCTGGCGACGATGGCCAGCGGCAGCAGCGGCGAGCCCGCGGGAGGCGCCTGCGCCAGCAGCGGCGCGATGCTGACCGAGCCCACCGTGCCGAGCAGCAGCGTGGGCCGCTCGGCGCTCGCGCGGGACGCCTCCTGCAACGCGATCTGCCCGGCCGCGCCGGGGCGGTTCTCCACCACGGTGAGGCAGCCATCCTGGCTGAGGCTGTCGGCCACCAGCCGCGCCACGTGGTCCGCGCCGCCGCCGGCGCCATAGCCCACCAGCAGGCGGCAGGCCGGCTCGGCGGCGTGCGCGGCGTTGCGATAGACGCCCAGCGCAGCCAGCGCCGCCAGGCCGGCCAGCGCGCCGAGCTGGCGCCGCCGCGCCGCGCAAGCCGGCAGCGGGGAGGAGCCGGACGGAAAAGAACAGGACGGGCTGGTACGCGGCAGCGGATCGCCGGCGCCCGGGCCCCTGGAGAAATGCATGACGGCAAGAGAAAAGTGCGTCCGGCAACGGATGCCGGGACGGCGGAATGCGTCATGCTAGCACCACCGGGCCGCCCTGCCCGCCCGGGCAAACCCGGCGGTCAGGCGGCCGGACGGGCGGCCAGGGGCGGCCGGGAGCGGCCTTACAACTGCGGCGCGCGGCAGGCCGCGCCCTTGGCGTTGGCCGACTCCGCCAGCCCGAACACGGCCTTGGCGCCGCACTGCGAGCCGAGCATGCGGCTCTGGTTGTGGCCCACGCCGATCACCTCGAACGCCTGATGCCGCACCGGCGGCTTCTGGCTGCCCAGCTGCGCGCCCAGGTAGTCTTCGTAGCGCAGGTAGCCGCGCGCGCGCTCGAGCCGCGTCGGCCCCTCGGCCTCGGCGCCGCAGGCTTTGTCGAGCACGCGCTGGTTGGGGTCGTTGTCCTCCGAGCCCACCAGGTAGGTCATCTGCCGCTGCAGGTAGCGGCGGAACAGCACGTCGCCCCGGTCGCCGCGCGCATAGGGCACGATGTCGCGCATGCCGTAGCGGTATTTGTCGTAGTCCGCGCAGAGGGCGGTGTCGTAGCGTGCGAAACCCTTGCCGCTCGGACGCTCCGGCGTGAAATAGAGATACGACGAAGGATTGGCCACCACGTAGCGCAGGTCGACGCCGGCCGCGCGAATGCGCTCGTCGATATCGTTGAGCACGGCGTAGCGATGCACCAGCTGGCCACCGCCGGAATGGCCGGCCACGGTGACGCGCGTCACGCCGGGCAGGCGGGTCTTGTCCGTGACCAGGCCCACGAGGTCGTCCAGCACCTGCAGCGAACTGACCGAGAACGGCGGGTTGACCGCATTCTCGCCGCTCATCCAGCCCTGCACGCTCCACACCGGCATGTTGTCGAAACCCTTGTTCTTGTCGGGCGTGCCCGGGAAATTGGGTGCGAGCAGCAGCACCTCGTCCGGGTTGCGCCCGGTCTGCCGGAGCAGCGCCGCGCCGGCCACGAAGTAGTCGTCGCCGTTGCGCTGCAGGCCGTGCTGCACGAAGATGACCTCGCGGATGGCGCGCAGGTCGCCGTCCAGCGCATGGTTGGCGTAGACCGGGAAATCGTAGGCCCGCGCGCCGCTGCCCAGCCGCACGCGCTGCCAGTGCACGGCGGCAGCGGCGGCCTTGTCGACCGGACCCTCGGTTTCTTCTGCGGCGGATGCCGCGGGGGCGGCAGCGCTGCCCGGGCCGGGCGCCGCGCAACCGCACTGGGCGGCAGCCGCCAGCACGCTCAACGCGCAAAGGGCAACCCGCAATCTCTTCATGTTCCTCCCTCCCCGACGCCCCGGCGACCGCGCGCGGTTTCTCGATGTCCTGACTCACATCATCCTAGGCCACGCCATGCCAGATGTAAAATATATGTATTTTTACTAAACCATATTATTAAAATATGAACAGGCATCGGGATTTACGCCTGCCCGCCAGGAGCCGGCCATGGAACTGAGACACCTCCGCTATTTCCTTGCCGTGGCCGAAACCGGCCACATCACGCGCGCCGCCGAGCAGCTCGGCATCCAGCAGCCGCCGCTCTCGCAGCAGCTCAAGGCGCTGGAAACCGAGCTGGGCGTGATCCTGTTCGAACGCCAGCCGCGCGGCGTGGCGCTGACCGCCGCCGGCCGCGCGCTGCGCACCGACGCGCTGGACATCTTCGCGCGCCTGGAGCAGGCGCGCCAGCGCATGCAGCGCATGGCGCGCGGCGAGGAAGGCTCGCTCTCGGTCGGCTTCACCAGCTCGGCCGCGGCCCACAAGCTCACGCCCGAGGTGCTGCGCGCGTGCCGCCGCCAGCATCCCGGCATCGCGCTCAAGCTGGGCGAAAGCAATGCCGCCGAAGTCACTGAGCAGCTCGCCTCGGGCAACCTGGACGTGGCGCTGCTGCGCGCGCCGGTGGAACGCCCGGCCGGCCTGCGCTTCGATCTGCTGCTGGAAGAGGAAATGGTGATCGCGCTGCCGCTGGACCATCCGCTGCTGCGCCAGCGCGGCGCGGCGGCGCAGGGCCCGGTCTCGCTGCGCGCGCTGGCCGCGGACGATTTCATCCTGGTGCGCCGTCCCGGCGCGCCGGGCATGTACGGCGACCTGCTCAACGTGTGCGAGCAGCTCGGCTTCACGCCGCGCATCGGCGCGGAAGTCGAGCGCATGCTGAGCAACCTCAACCTGGTGGCGGCCGGCGCCGGCGTGAGCGTGGTGCCGGCCTCGATGGCCGGGCTCAACCCGCACGGCGTGGCCTACCTGCCGATGCAGGAGACCGACCGCCTGCGCGCGCCGCTCACGCTGGCCTACCGCGAGAACGACGACAATCCCGCCTGCGCAGCGCTGGTCGCGCTGACCCACCGCACCGCGGCGCGCTACCGCCGCCGCGGCAAGCCGGCCGCGAACGCCTGAGGCACCCGGGGCACCCGCGGCGCGGCGCGGCCGGCTTCGGCGCGGGCATGGCTCAGTACAGCAAGCCCAGCTCGAAGCTGCCGGCACCGGTGCCGGACAACACCCCGCCACTCACCGTATAGGCCCCGCTCACCGCGCCGGCCGCGCCGATCACGCCCAGCACCGGCTGGTTGTAGGTCAGCGTGCCGCTGGCGCTGCCGCGCGTGATGGCCAGGCCCGCCAGGTCGGCGTTGAGTTGCGTGCCGTCGCTCACGCTCACGCGATAGGCGCCATCCGCGGCGCCCGCGGCCAGCGGCAAGGTGGGTGGCTGCGGCGCGTAGAAGTGCATGCCGTAGGCGGTGGCCGAGCGCGTCAGCACCAGCGGCACCGGCTTGCCATTGACCATGCCGCTGATCAGCGAGCCGCTCAGCGTGCCGCCGCCCGCGGTGGGCGAGCCGCCGACGAAGTAGTCGAAGGCGTTGCGCCCGCTGTTCCAGGCGATATAGCCCTTGGTGGTCGCGCTGCAGCCCGCGTCGTAGGTGATGAAGCCGCCGGTGACCGGGTCCGCGCAGGTCTGCCAGGTTGCCGCCGACGAGCGCAGCCGGGCCGAACCGTTCACGGCGCTGGCCGCGCCGCCGGCCACAGCGTACTGGATGCCGTTGACGTTGTAGATGTCGGCCACCGCCTTGTAGTCGCTGCTGACGTTCTGGAAGGCCAGTAGCGGCGCGAAGCCCGCGCCCGTGGCATTGGCCACGCCGCCCAGCATGACGCCGCCGCCGGTGAGCGTGAACAAGGCTCCGTTCTCGGCGCTGGAGAAGGTGCAGCCGCCCTGCGCCACCAGCGTGCCGCTGCGCACGGTGCCACCGGCGCGCTGCAGGCTGGCGTCGATGGTCACGGTGTAGGCCAGCGTGGCCGGGTCGAGGCGCACGGTCAGCTCCTCGCCGAGCATGTTGCCGCCCTTGTAGCTGGTCACCGCGGAGGGCAGGTTCAGGCACGACTGCGGCGGCCCGCTGCTGCCGGCGCAACTGTAGTTGATGGCGGCATCGAGGCTGCCCGAGCCCTTGTACTTGGGCCAGGAGGGATACTGGCACAGCGGCCGCGTGCGGCCGTAGGTCTGCGCGTTGGTGTCCATCACCGTGCGCGTGCCCGGGGCCACGCCCTGCTCCACCCAGTTCTCCAGCGCGGTCAGCGAGTTCCATGCCGGCAGGAAGCTGCCGGTGCCGTGGCCCATGCCGGGCACCGTGTAGAAGCGGATGCCCTGGTCCACCGCGGCCTGCCCCACGCGCCCGGTCACCGCCTGGAACCAGGCAATGGTGGAGTTGGGGCTGATCACCTCGTCGGCCAGGCCGTGCAGCAGGATCAGCCGGCCGCCGTGGCCGAGGAAGCCGGACAGGTCCGGGTTGGTGGCGTCGGTCAGCGCCGAGACCTGCTGCACGCGCGCGGTGTAGGCGCCCGGGCTGGCGGGGTCGAAGGTGAGCGAGTCGAAGTTGGCGACGCGCGTGACGAAGTACTTCACCCACTGGTCGCCGGTCAGGTAGACGTTGGCGTCCGCCGTGGTGGCCGGATTGCCCGGCACCGGCCGCGTGCCCAGGTCGCGCGTGGTGAACGGCCCCGCCACCAGCGCGCCCTCGAGCAGGTTGTAGCCGCCCGCCACGGTCACGCCGTTGGCGATCGGGTAGCTCAGCTGCAGCGGGTTCTCGATGGTCTTGACGGTATCGATCTGCGCATCGGACAGGCAGGTGTCGCCGGCATCGGTGCCGCCCGGGCAGCGCAGGCTGGCCAGCACCTGCATGGCGCCCACGCGGCAGCCTTCCACGTTGCTGACCACCTGGTCGGCCGCGCCGTCGAGCCGGTCGCAGGCCGCCATGGCCGCGCCCTGCACCAGCAGCGTCTTGTTGATGTTGAGCCAGCCCGCGCCGCCGTTGAGGTAAAGCGCGCGGCCCACCGCCACGTTCGACAGGCGCGTGCCGGTGTAGTTGAGCGCCGGCTCGTTGGCGATCACGCCATCGTAGTCGGCCGGCCAGCGCTGGATATAGCTCAGCGCGTCGCGCCCGCCGGTGGAGGTGCCGAGGAAATACGCGCGGTCCGGCGCGCGGCCATAGCGCTGCCTGAGCAGCGCCAGCGCGGCGTCGTGGGTCTTCTTGAGGGTGTCGCCGCCGTAGTTGGCCAGCGCCTCGTCATTGGCGGCGAAGGTGCCATCGGTGATGCTGCCGCTCTGGTGGCCGGAGTCGTCGCCCCAGGTGGCGTAGCCGCGCGCCAGCGGCGCCGGGTCGTCCGGCAGCGCGAAGCGCACGGTCTCGGTGCCGTCGATCAGCTTGCCGTCGAAGCCGCCGCCGCCGAACTGGATGGCCTTGCCGTTCCAGGCCGTGGGCAGGTTGAGGGCGAAGTTGATGTTGGGCGCGCTGGCGTCCACGGGCAGGATCTGGCCGCGCACCGCGCAGTACTCGCCCAGCGTGTTGCCGGCGGCGTCGGCGGCGATCAGCGAGGCCGAGGACACCTGCACGCCGCCATTCGACAACGCCAGCGCGGAAGCGGGCAGCGTGGCGCTGGCCAGCGCCGTGCAGGCATCCTGCGGCGACAGCGACGGCGCGCCGGGCTCCACGGGCGTGGCGGGCGAGCCGTTGCCCGGCGCGCCGCCCGGCGTGGCCGCGCCGGCGCTGGCGGCATCGTCCCCGCCGCAGCCGCCCAGCAGCAAGCTGGCCGACAGGGCCGCAATCCATACGGGCCGCGCCAATGCGCGGCCGCAACGAACGGTCTTCATCTTGTCTCCTCCAATGCTCCCGGTTGGAATGGCCCGGGATGTGGAGCGAGACGGTAGCACCGTGCGAGGCGAAGGTAAAATATATGGAAAATAGCATTTCCATATCTATAAAATATGAAAATGCGGCGGGCCGGGGCCTGGCCGGACCGAGGACGTTGGCCCCGCCCATTGTGGTGTCCGGCGCAATGAGCGAAGCCGACAGAGACGCCCGCGCCGCCCGAACTGGCTCAAGCGAACCCGATGGTTTTGTCCAGCACGGCAGCATTCGCCAGCCCCCGGCCCCTCACCCCGGCCCCCTCCCGCGAGCGGGGAGCAAACCTGGGACAAACGGCGGTCTGCGGGGAAGCCGAGATTTTCCGCTCAGTCGTCGCTGTTCGGCGGCAACTCGGGAAACAGCACCTCGGTAAACCCGAAGCGCGTGAAGTCCCGCACCCGCATCGGATACAGGATTCCCTGCAGGTGATCGCATTCGTGCTGCACCACGCGCGCGTGGAAATCCTCGGCCACGCGCTCGATGGGCGCGCCCATCATGTCGAAGCCGGTGTATTTCAGGCGCGTATAGCGCGGTACCACGCCGCGCAGCCCGGGCACGGACAGGCAGCCTTCCCAGCCCTCTTCCTGCTCGTCGCCGAGCGGCGTCAGCACCGGGTTGATCAGCACGGTCTTGGGCACCGTCGGCGCGTCCGGATAGCGTGGATTGCGGTCGAAGCCGAAGATCACCACCTGCAGGTCCACGCCGATCTGCGGCGCGGCCAGGCCGGCGCCGTTGGCGTGGTCCATGGTGTCGAACATGTCGTCGATCAGCGTGCGCAGCTCCGGCGTGTTGAAGCGCGTGACCGGGCGTGCCACCTGCAGCAGCCGCGGATCGCCCATCTTGAGAATGTCGCGGATCATGATTGTTCTCCCTTGGGTTCTGCTGCATTGGCGGCGCCGGGAAGCATCGCCAGCATCGCGGCCTCGTCGAGCACCGTGACGCCGAGCGAAAGCGCTTTCTCCAGCTTGCTGCCGGCTTCGGCGCCGGCCACCACGAAATCGGTCTTCTTCGATACCGAGCCGGACACCTTGGCGCCGGCGGCTTCCAGCATGTCCTTGGCTTCGTCGCGCGACAGCGTCGGCAGCGAGCCGGTCAGCACGAAGGTCTTGCCGGCCAGCGGCGACTGCGCGGCCTCGCCGGGCGCGGGCAGTTCGGCCAGCAGCTCGGCGCGCAGCGCCGACAGCTCGCGCAGCTGCGCGCGCGTGCCCGGGCGCTCGAGGAACTCCTGCAGCGAGGCCAGCGCGTCGGCCGGCAGCTTGCGCTCGGCCAGCCATTCGGGGCTGGCATCGGCAAACTGGTCCAGGCTGTCCAGGTCCTGCGCAAGCTGCTCGGCGCGCAGCGCCGTGAGCTTGGGCACGCCCAGCGCCGCCAGCAAAACCGGCAGCGCGAGCTTGTCGGCCAGCGCGGGCAGCGGGCGGCCGGCTTCGACCGGCACCACGCCATACCGCAACAGCTCGTCGATGACCGTCTCGTTGCGCGGCTCCTTGAAGAACTCGTAGATCGACTCGGCCACCACCTCGCCCACGTCCGGCAGCACGCGCAGCAGCGGCAGCGGCGCGCGCCGCACCCAGGCCAGCCGGCCCAGCCAGTCGGCCAGGGTCTTGGCGGTGGACTCGCCGACATGGCGCGCGCCGAGCGCGAACAGGAAGCGCGCCAGCGGCCGCTCCTTGCTGGCGGCGATGCCTTCCAGGATGTTCTCGGCCCACTTGGTGGCGATCTTGCCCTGCGCCACGGTCTCGGGCACCACGCCGTCGCGCTCGTCGGCCAGGCGCTTGACGTCGAGGAAATCCTCGAGCTTCAGGCGGTACAGGTCGGCCACGCTGGCGATGCGCTCGAACTCGATGAGGTTGTCGATATGGCGCTCGCCCAGGCCTTCGATGTCCATCGCGCGGCGCGCGGCGAAATGCCGGGTCGACTCCTTGCGCTGCGCCTTGCAGGTCAGCCCGCCGGTGCAGCGCGCCACCGCCTCGCCTTCCTCGCGCACCACGTGCGACTGGCACACCGGGCATTTGTCCGGCATGACGAAGCGGCGGTACGGCTCGGGCAGCGGCCCGGCCGCCGGGTCCAGGCCGGGCGGGCGCTGCTCGGCGACCACCGCCACCACCTCGGGAATCACGTCGCCGGCGCGCCGCACGATCACGGTGTCGCCGATCAGCACGCCCAGGCGCTCGATCTCGTCCTGGTTGTGCAGCGTGACGTTGGACACCATGGCGCCGCCGACGAACACCGGCGCCAGCCGCGCCACCGGCGTGATGGCGCCGGTGCGGCCCACCTGCACGTCGATGCCGAGCACGGTGGTGGTGCGCTCCTGCGCCGGGTATTTGTGCGCCACGGCCCAGCGCGGCTCGCGCGAGACGAAGCCGAGCCGGCGCTGCAGGTCGAGGCGGTTGACCTTGTAGACCACGCCGTCGATGTCGAACGGCAGGGCCTCGCGGCGTTCGCCGATTTCCCGATGGAAGGCCACCAGCCCCGCCGCGCCGCGCACCACGCGGCGGTCCTTGTTGACCGGCAGGCCGAACGCCTCGAGCGCGTCCAGCATGCCGCTGTGGGTGGGCGGAATGTCCCAGCCCGCGGTCTCGCCCAGGCCGTAGGCGAAGAAGCGCAGCGGGCGCTGGGCGGTGATGCCCGGGTCGAGCTGGCGGATCGCGCCGGCGGCGGTGTTGCGCGGGTTGACGAAGATCTTCTCGCCGGCCTCGCGCTGGCGCGCGTTGAGACGGTCGAAATCGTCGCGGCGCATATAGGCCTCGCCGCGCACCTCCAGCACCGGCGGCGCATCGCCCTTGAGCCGCATCGGGATGCTCTTGATGGTCCTGACGTTGGCGGTGACGTCCTCGCCGTTGCTGCCGTCGCCGCGCGTGGCGGCGCGCGCCAGCAGGCCGTCCTCGTAGCGCAGGCTCAGCGCCAGGCCGTCGAACTTGAGCTCGGCCATGTATTCCACCGGCGCGTCGCCCTCGCCCAGGCCCAGTTCGCGGCGCACGCGCGCGTCGAAGGCCTCGGCGCCGGTGCTTTCGGTGTCGGTCTCGGTGCGGATCGACAGCATCGGCACCGTGTGGCGCACCGTGGCAAAGGCCGACAGCGGCTGGCCGCCCACGCGCCGGGTGGGCGAGTCGGGCGTCAGCAGGTCGGGGTGTTCGGCCTCGATGGCCTGCAACTCGCGGTACAGCGCGTCGTAGTCCGCATCGGGAATCGACGGCTCGTCGAGCACGTAATACCGGTAGTTGTGGCGCTCGAGCTCGGCGCGCAGCCATGCGGCGCGCGCGGCGGGATCGCCGGCAGGCGCGGGGGCTTGCGCCGCCGCACCGTCTTGCTTGGGACTCATATTGTGTTTCCGGACCCGCTGCCGATCAGCGGACAAATATCACAGGCTGAACAGGCGCAGCGCCACCGGCGAGCCGGCGGGCATGCCGCGCGCGTCGAGCTTGTCGTAGAGCGCCTGCAACTGGCCGAAGATGGCGACGAAGGAGGCCTCGCTCAGCGCACGCATGTTGTCGTCCACCAATTGTGCGCCCATGCGCTGCGCCAGGCTGTAGCCGTATTCGCACACGGTCTTGAACGGCTTGGTGGCCTGTGCCGCGGACGGCACGTCGAGCAGCAGCGTGATCTGGCGCCCGGCCTTGGCCGTGAGATCGTCGCGCAGGAAGTTGGTGTCGCCGAACTGCAGCGTAAACAGCGCGCGCTGCACGCCGTCCGGGCCCGCCTGGTAGCGCGTGAAGCGGGTGCCGTCGCGCGACAGTACCAGGCCGTCCTGGGTGGCCACGGTCTGCACGTAGGCGGCCGACCAGGGCGCCCCGTCGGAAATTACGTTGACGCCGAGCTGCACGTCGCAACTGGCGGCGAAGGCGTCCAGCTCGCGGCCGTTGGCCACGGTCTCGGTCATGTCGGGCAGCTCCGCCGAGGCATCGAGCGCCTCGGCCAGCGCTTCGACCGCATTGACGAACTCGGAGAATTCCAGCGCGTTGAGCGCCCCGCCGCGGTTGGCCAGTTGCACCGCCACCTGCAGGTCTTCGTACTGGTGGCCGGCGGTGACGGCTTCCCAGGCATTGGCCTCGGCGCGCAGGCCTTCGAGGTGCACTTGCTTGGTCCCGGCGCGGCGCAGGCGGCCGGTCAGCGGCAGGATGCGGTCGCCCGATTGCTTGCGCTCCAGGTGCAGCGGCACGATGCAGTCGATCAGCGGGTCGATCACGGCCGGCGCGGGCTGGCCTTCGGGCACCAGCGGCTCGGGCTGGAGCGGCTCGCGCCGGGAACCGGCTTGCGCGTGTGCTTGCACGTCTGCCCGGGCTGCGGCGGACGCTTCGGCCGCTTGCGCCGGTTCGCCCGATGGCGCCGCGTCCGCGGCGTGCCCTTGCGCGCCGGCGTGATCGTCGGCGCGCTCACCTGCGCGCTCACCTGCGCGCTCACCTGCGTGATCACCGGCGCGATCACCGGCGCGATCGGCCGGCTTGCGCTCGGCGGCCTTGCCGGCCGCCGGCGACGCGGCCAGCGCGACTTCGTCCGCCAGGCTCTCGTCGGCGTCGGCCGAACCCGCCGAGGCGGCCGCCATGCCCGCGGCCACCGAGGCCGCGTCCAGCGGCGAGGCCGACAGCGTGGGCTCGCGCCGCTCGGGCGGACGGTCCGCCGCCGGCTCGTGCAGCTTGGCGTGGACTTCCGGCGTCACCGACGGGCTGACCACCGGCTCGCGCATCGGCGGCAGGTCGTCCTCGGGCTGCAGCGCGCGCGGGCGGCGCGCCTTGCGGATCTGCCACTGGTTGTAGGCCACGACCAGCAGCAGCAGGACCACGCCTGCGACGATGAGGGCAGTCTGTAGCGTCATGCTGCCTCCGCCATCGAGATCGCTGCGTCCATGTCCACCGCGACGATGCGCGACACGCCTTGTTCCTGCATCGTCACGCCGATCAGCTGGTGTGCCATTTCCATTGCGATCTTGTTGTGGGAAATGAAGACAAACTGGGTCTTGTCCGACATGCGCGCCACCATGTTGGCGTAGCGCTCGGTGTTGGCGTCGTCCAGCGGCGCGTCCACCTCGTCGAGCAGGCAGAACGGCGCCGGGTTGAGCTGGAACATGGCGAACACCAGCGCGATGGCGGTGAGCGCCTTCTCGCCGCCCGACAGCAGGTGGATGGTGGAGTTCTTCTTGCCCGGGGGCTGCGCCATCACCTGCACGCCGGCGTCGAGGATCTCGTCGCCCGTCATGATGAGCTTGGCCTGGCCGCCGCCGAACAGCGACGGGAACAGCTCGCCGAAGTGGTGGTTGACCTGGTCGAAGGTGCCCTGCAGCATGGCCCGCGTTTCCTGGTCGATCTTGTGGATCGCGTCTTCGAGCGTGGTGATGGCGTCGAGCAGGTCGGCCGACTGCGCATCGAGGAAGGTCTTGCGCTCGCGCGCCGCGGCCAGTTCGTCCAGCGCGGCCATGTTGACGGGCCCGAGCGCGTTGATGGCGTTGTTCAGGCGCGTGACCTCGCCTTGCAGGTAGGACGGCTTGAGGTCCGGCGTGAGCTTCTCGGCCAGCGCGGCTTCGTCGACCTCGGCGGTGGCGAGCTGTTCGCTGAACTGCTCCTGGTTCAGGCGCGCGGCCTGTTCCTTGAGCTGGTATTCGGTGATGCGGTCGCGCAGCGGCTGCAGGCTGCGCTCGGCGGCCAGGCGCTGGTCGTCGAACTGGCGCAGTTGCGCCGACAGCGCATCGAGCTCGGTGCGCGCGGCCTGGAGCTTCTCTTCCTTCTCGGCGCGCCGCTCCAGCGCTTCCTGCAGGCCGGTATGGGCGGTCTGCTCGTTGATGGTCTCCAGCTCGGCGCGCGCGTCCTCGAGCGACTGCTCGAGGCGCTCGGACTGGTCGGCGGCGGTCTGGATATTGCGGCGCAGCTCTTCGATGCGGCTGGCCAGGTTGCGCTCGGCGAACAGCGCTTCCTGCGCGGCGCGCTCGAAATCGCGCAGCTGGTGGCGGGCCGACGACAGCTTGCTGTCGAGCGCCTCGAAGGCCATCTGGTGGTCTTCGTGGGTAGCCTGCATCTCGGCCAGCGCGGCGTCGTGCTGCTCGAAGCTGGCTTCGGATTCGGCGCGGATGGCGCGCTGCTCCTCGATCTGCGCGCGGATTTCTTCCAGTTCCTCGCGGATCTGGCCGCTGCGCGCGGAGTAGCGCTCCATTGCCTGCGATAGCTTGAGCACGTCCATCTGCAGCGCGTGCACGCGGCGCGTGGCCTGCTCGCTGCGGCTGCGGGCGTCGATCAGCAGCGCGCTGGCATGCGTGTAGGCCGCGTCGGCGCGCACCGCCTGGCTCTTGGCCTCGTCGGACAGCAGCATCTGCGCGCGCGCCTGCTTCTGCAGGTTCTCGATCTCCTGCTCGCGCGCCAGCATGCCGGCCTGCTCGGAATCGGCGGCGTACAGCTGCACCGAGCTGCGGCCCACCAGGTGGCCCTCGGCCACCACGAAGCTGGCGCCCTCGGGCAGCGTGGCGCGCGCGGCCATGGCCTGGGCCATGTCGGTGGCGGTGTAGATGTCGGCCAGCCAGTCCTGCATCACGGCGCGGATGCCGGGCTCGGTGATCTGCACCAGCGCCATCAGCGGGCGCAGGCCGGCCGGGGTGTCCTGCGGGCGCGCTGCCGGCGGCGGCGAATAGAAAGCCAGCTTGGCCGGCGGCGCGTCGGACAGGAAGGACTTGATCCAGTCCAGGTTGGAGACTTCCAGCGCGGCGAGCTTTTCGCGCAGCACGGATTCCAGCGCGTTTTCCCAGCCCGGCTCGATATGGAGCTTCTTCCACAGGCGCGGCAGCTCGGCCAGGCCGTGCTTTTCCAGCCACGGCTGCACCTTGCCTTCGGTCTGCACGCTTTCCTGCAGCTGCTTGAGCGCGGACAGGCGCGCTTCCAGCGCGGCGATGGCGGCGGCTTCGCTCTGCACGCGCTCCTGCGCGGCGCGGCGCTCGGCGTCCAGGCGCGGCACGCTTTCCTCGGCGTCGGCCAGGATCGCCTGCGTTTCTTCCTGCACGGCTTCCTGCTCGGCCAGTTCGGCGCGCAGTTCCTCGAGGCGGACTTCGTCGGGGCGGTCCAGGCCCTTTTCCTCGCCGGACAGGCGCTCGCGGCGCTGCTCGAGCTGCTGCAGCATCTGGTCGGCGCTGCGCTGCTGCGCGGCTTCGAGCTTGAGCGCCTGCTCGGCCTGCATGATGCTGGCGCGCTGCTCGTTGGACAGCGCCTGGGCATCGCGCCACTGGGCTTCGAGCGTGGGCAGCTCGTCGGTCTTGTGCGCCACGGCTTCCTGCGCCTCCACCGTGCGGCCCTCGGCCACGGCCAGTTCTTCCTCGGCCTGCGCCAGGCCGTCGGTGGCCTGCTCGGACTTGCCCTGCCACTGCTCGCGCTGCGCGCTCAGCGCGGCGATCTGCGCCTGCACGCGGTTGCGCGACTCGACCACGTAGCGGATCTCGGCCTCGAGCTTGCTGACTTCGCCGTTGGCCTCGTACAACGCGCCCTGCGCGCTGTGCATATTGTCGGATGCCGCGTAATGCGCCGCCCGCATGGTTTCCAGCTCGGCCTCGACGTGGCGCAACTGCGCGGTCTGCGCCTCCAGCTCGATCTGGGCCTGTTCGATGGCGCGCTGGTGGCGTTCCTGCTCGGCCTGCGCCTCGCGCTTGCGCAGCAGCCACAGCAGGTGCTGCTTTTCCTCGCCGTCGGCCTGCAGGGTCTTGAAGCGCTGGGCCACCTCGGCCTGGCCTTCGAGCTTTTCGAGGTTGGCGCCGAGCTCGCGCAGAATGTCCTCGACGCGGGTCAGGTTCTCGCGCGTGTCGGACAGGCGGTTCTCGGTCTCGCGGCGGCGTTCCTTGTACTTGGACACGCCAGCGGCTTCTTCCAGGAAGATGCGCATGTCATCGGGCTTGGCCTCGATGATGCGCGAGATCATGCCCTGCCCGATGATGGCGTAGGCGCGCGGGCCCAGGCCAGTGCCCAGGAAGATGTCCTGGATGTCGCGCCGGCGCACCGCCTGGTTGTTGATGTAGTACGAGGAAGTGCCGTCGCGCGTGAGCACGCGCTTGACGGCGATCTCGGCGTACTGGCTCCATTGCCCGGCGGCGCGGCCGTCCGGATTGTCGAACACCAGCTCCACGCTGGCCCGCCCGGCCTGCTTGCGGGCGGTCGAGCCGTTGAAGATGACGTCCTGCATGGACTCGCCGCGCAGCTCGGAAGCGCGTGACTCGCCCAGCACCCAGCGCACCGCATCGATGATGTTCGATTTGCCGCAGCCGTTGGGACCGACGATGCCGACCAGCTGGCCGGGCACTTGAAAATTGGTGGGATCGACGAAGGACTTGAAGCCCGCCAGTTTGATCGAGGACAGTCGCACGGTTGGTCGTGGGGTATCTAGGGTATTGCAGCGTTCAGGAAAGGCGGGCCAGCGCAGAGGCGGGCGGCGCGTGCCGCGTGGGGCCAGCGCCGGGCTCTTGTGCCCGATAGTTGGCGCTAATCATACCATCGCCCCCCGCGCGCCCGGTCGCTTTCGGGGATGCGCGAAAGGCCGGTTTCCACTGCAACTTTGCGCCCCTTCCGATTCACTTTGTGCGGTCTGCGCCCTACACTCAGAGCAGGCATTGCGCGCCCGGCGCCTGCTTGTCATGGGTTTGCCGCCGGTTTCCTGTAGGCGGCGGCAGCGTACGGCGCGCAAGCGGCGGGAAACTTCTAAGGGTTAGTGCTAGTCTCTCCATAGTCAGCGTGATCCCTGATGCCCATTGCAGCCAACCCCTGTCCCGCGGGCAGGTGACGCAAACGGCGTCTCCGGCCCAATGCGGAGCCCTGCTCCGTGCTTCTCCTGGGAGTGTTCAGCATGACCGCCTCTATTCCGGCGAATTCAGACGAAAGCGTGCCCGGCCCTGCCGCCGGCGATGCCAGGAAACGGATGCCCTGGTCCCTCGGCGAGATCGACTTCGCCGCCATCGACGTGGCGCGCGTGCGCCCGGACCGCGAACTGTTCTACCTGCTGGTGTCCGCCTCCTTCGTCGAAAGCGGCTCCGACACCTACGCCGGCAACCTCGCCAGCTATTACGCCGCCAACCCCGAAGCCTCGGGCTGGCTGGCCGAGCACTGGGAGGCCGAGGAACTGCAGCACGGCCTGGCGCTGCGGCGCTACGTGGAGCACGTGTGGCCGGAATTCGACTGGGAGCGCGGCTACGCGCGCTTCTTCGAGGAATACCGCCATACCTGCTCGGTCGACAACTTCGAGCCGTCCGAGGCGCTGGAAATGGCCGCGCGCTGCGTGGTCGAGACCGGCACCGCCGCGCTTTACCGCTCGCTCGAGCAGGCCAGCGACGAACCGGTGCTGCGCGACCTGACGCGCCGCATCGCCAACGACGAGGTGCGCCACTACAAGCATTTCTACCGCTACTTCAATGCCTTCAACGGCGTCGAGCGGCTTGGCCGCTGGCGCGTGCTGGGCGCGCTGGTGCGGCGCCTGCTGGAAATCAAGAACGAGGACGCGGAGATCGCGCTGCGCAATGTGCTGCGCATCGAGCGCGGCACCGAGGACATTCCGCAGAAGGACGTGCGCCGGCTCAATTCGCGCGTCAGCGCGGTGATCCGGCGCAACCTGCCGATCGAGATGACCGTGAAGATGCTGCTGCGCCCGCTGGACCTGCACGCCGGCATCGAGCGCGCGATCCGCAAGCCGCTGGTGGCGGTGGTGTCGCGCGCGATGCTGCACTGAGCGTAACCGCGCGTAGCCGCGCGTACCCCCCCCCCCCCCCGCGTCCGCCCTGCCGCGCTTTATTGCGGCTGCAAGGCGCAGCCGCCGGCGCCCTCCTCGCCGCGCCGCGCGCGGTGCACCAGCCCCGACAAGGCGCCGGCGGCCACGATGCACAGGCCGCCGGCGGCTTCCTTCCAGCTCAGCGTCTCGGTGGCCAGCCACCATGAGGACACCGCCGCGATCACGATCTCGAACAGCATCAGCAGCGATACGCGATTGGCCGGCAGGCGCTGCAGCCCGTACTGCACCACCGAATTGCTCGCCACCAGGGTGGCCGCCAGGCCCAGCACCAGCGCCAGCCCGCCCCAGCCGATCGCCGGCGCCAGCGCCACGCCGCCGGGCTCCAGCCACAGCGCGCACGGCAGCCCGACCGCGGTGCAGCCCAGGTAGACCATGACCGTGCGCAGGCGCGCGTCCATCTCCGGGTAAAGCTGGCCGGCCCGCCGCGACAGCACGTTGTTGACCGCGAACCCCATGCCGCCCACCAGCCCCGACCACTCCGCCGCCCTGGCCGGCAGCGGCAGGCCGACTTCCGGCGTCCACAGCATCAGGCCCGCGCCGGACAAGGCCAGCGCCACCAGCAGCAGGCCGGCGGCCGACAGCTTCTCGCCCAGGAACAGGCGCGCGAACAGCGCCGTCCACACCGGCGTCAGGTAGAACAGCAGCAGCACGCGCATCACATGGCCGTTGACGCTGCCCCAGACGAAGCCGGCATTGGTCACGCCCGCCGCCAGCCCGATCGCCACGAACAGCCAGGACCAGCGCAGCCCGCCCAGGTGACGGGCAAAGGCCACCAGCGCGATCAGCGCCGCCACCGCGCTCACCAGCGCCGCCGCCGTCATCCCGCCCAGGCCCCAGGCGGCCAGCACGCGGTAGGGAAACCAGGCGATGCCCCATACCGAGGCGCCCAGCAGGATCGACAGCGCGGACTTGAAGCCATGGGTGTCGGCGGGGGCGGAAGCCGCGGCGGAGGCGGAGGAGGCAGGCAGATTGCTCATGGAAACGGAAAAGACCGCCGGCATGGCGGCCGATTGATGACGGCAAAGGAAAAACGGGGCCGGAAAGCCAATGGCGCGGCGGCGGCGCAACGGCTGCGGCCAGCCGGCCCGAAGCGGCCGGAAAGCCCGTCAAACCCGTGCGCAGCGCGCGGGAACGCCCGGCAATCCTCTATAATGTCCGGCTTTGAGCCTTGGCCCTGGCGGCCCGAACTGACCGTGAACCCCCGACTCGACCTGCTCCAGCCCTACCCGTTCGAGAAACTGCGCGTGCTGGTGGCCAACGTGAAGCCGAACGCCGCGTTGCCCGCGATCAGCTTCGGCATCGGCGAGCCCAAGCATCCCACGCCCGCATTCATCAAGCAGGCGCTGGCGGACGCGCTCGGCGGGCTGGCGAATTATCCCACAACGGCCGGTTCCGATGCACTAAGGCAGTGCATCGCCGCCTGGCTCCAGCGCCGCTACAACCTGCCGGCGGTCAACCCGGCCACCGAGGTGCTGCCGGTCACCGGCTCGCGCGAGGCGCTGTTCGCGTTCGCCCAGACCGTGGTCGACGCCAGCCGCCCCGGGGCGCTGGTGCTGTGCCCGAACCCGTTCTACCAGATCTACGAAGGCGCGGCCCTGCTGGCCGGCGCCACCCCGGTGTTCGCCAACAGCGACCCGGCGCGCAACTTCGCCCCGGCCTTCGACCGCATCCCCGCCGAGAGCTGGGCGCGCGTGCAGCTGGTCTATGTGTGCTCGCCCGGCAACCCGACCGGCGCCGTGCTATCGCTCGACGACTGGCGCGAACTGTTCGCGCTGTCGGACCGCCACGGCTTCGTGATCGCCTCCGACGAGTGCTATTCCGAGATCTATTTCAAGGAAGGCGAGCCGCCGCTGGGCGCGCTCGAAGCCGCGCACAAGCTGGGCCGCGCCGAAGGCGCGCATCCGTTCGAGCGGCTGGTGATGTTCTCCAGCCTGTCCAAGCGCTCCAACGTGCCCGGCCTGCGCTCGGGCTTCGTGGCCGGCGACGCCGCCCTGCTGAAGAAATTCCTGCTATACCGTACCTATCACGGCGGCGCCATGAACCCGGCGGTGCAGGCCGCCAGCGTGGTGGCCTGGAACGACGAGGCCCACGTGCGCGACAACCGCGCCGCCTACGTGCGCAAGTTCGCCGAAGTCACGCCGATGCTGGCCGAGGTGCTGGACGTGGCGCTGCCCGACGCCGGCTTCTACCTGTGGGCCGACGTGTCGCGCACCGGCCTGACCGATACCGAGTTCGCCACCCGCCTGCTGGCCGAGCAGAACGTCACCGTGCTGCCCGGCAGCTACCTGGCGCGCGAAGCCGGCGGCGTCAATCCCGGCGCCAACCGCGTGCGCATGGCGCTGGTGGCCACGCCCGAGGAATGCCTGGAAGGCGCGCGCCGCATCGTCGCCTTCTGCAAGTCGCTCGGCTGAGCGCGGCTGCCCCCGATTCCGTTGTAGACAACGATCAACCACTGAAAACACGCATATGACGCAAGCACTGCAAGCCCTGATCGACCAGGCATGGGAAGACCGCGCCAGCCTCTCGCCCAAGTCGGCCCCCAACGACATCCGCGAAGCGGTGGCCAACGTGATCGGCCAGCTCGACACCGGCGCCCTGCGCGTGGCCGAGAAGCAAGGCACGGACTGGGTCGTCAACCAGTGGATCAAGAAGGCCGTGCTGCTGTCGTTCCGCCTGGAAGACAACGCGCCGATGAGCGCCGGCGGCTTCGCCCAGTTCTATGACAAGGTGCCGACCAAGTTCGCCGGCTGGAGCGCCGACGACTTCGCCAAAGGTGGCTTCCGCGTGGTGCCGCCGGCCGTGGCCCGCCGCGGCTCGTTCATCGCCAGGAACGCGGTGCTGATGCCCTCCTACGTCAACATCGGCGCCTACGTCGACGAAGGCACCATGGTCGACACCTGGGCCACCGTCGGCTCGTGCGCGCAGATCGGCAAGAACGTCCACCTGTCCGGCGGCGTCGGCATCGGCGGCGTGCTCGAGCCGCTGCAGGCCAACCCGGTCATCATCGAGGACAACTGCTTCATCGGCGCCCGCTCGGAAGTCGTCGAAGGCGTCATCATCGAGGAAAACTCGGTGATCTCGATGGGCGTGTACCTCGGCCAGTCCACCAAGATCTACGACCGCGAAACCGGCGAGATCCACTATGGCCGCGTGCCGGCGGGCTCGGTCGTGGTGGCCGGCAACCTGCCCTCGAAGGACGGCAAGTACAGCCTCTACTGCGCCGTGATCGTCAAGAAGGTGGACGCGCAGACCCGCGCCAAGACCAGCCTGAACGACCTGCTGCGCGGCGACTGATCGCGCCTTGCCCGGGACGGCGGCGCAATGTTTGCGCCGCCGTCCCGCCGTCAGACCGATGCCCTCCCTCCGCAAGCGACTCATGGCCCTGGATCCCGCCACCGTCAGCACCGTGCTGTCCCTTCTGCCGACCATTCTCGAGCAGGCCAACAAGACCATCGAGAAGATCAAGAAGGGCCGGCGCAAGGACGGCGCGCCGGAGAACGCCGGGCCTGAATCCGCCGAAGCGCGCGACACCTCCACCGCCGCCCGCATCGCCGAGCTCGAAGCCGCCGCCGTGCAGCAGGCCGAAGCCGTCAAGCTGCTGGCCGAGCAGCACGCCATCACCATCGAGGCCCTGCGCAAGGAAGCCGCGCGGCTGGACCGCCGCCTGCGCCTGATGACCAGCGTGGCCATGGCCGGCGTGGCGCTGGGCCTGGGCGGGCTCGTCGTCGCCCTGAACCTGCTGTTCCGCTAAGCGCATACGAGGCACACCATGACCGTCCTGCTTTACGGCATCCCCAACTGCGACACCGTCAAGAAGGCCCGCACCTGGCTCGACGCCAACGGCGTGGCCTACGAATTCCACGACTTCAAGAAGCAAGGCGTGGACGAAACACTGCTGCGCGGCTGGCTCAGGCAGGTGCCGCTGGCCACGCTGCTCAACCGCAAGGGCACCACGTACCGCGCGCTGTCGGACGCCGACAAGGCGCGCGCCGAGAGCGAAGCGGGCGCCATCGCGCTGATGCAGCAGAGCCCGTCGCTGATCAAGCGGCCGGTGCTCGATCGCGGCGGGAAGGTTTCCGTCGGTTTTTCGGCGGATGGTTACGCTGGGTTGTTCTGACGTTCTTGTGGGGCTGGCGGCGGGTTGCGTGCCGGTGGCTTCGGGATACCGCCCGCCAGCACCACCCAACGCAAAAACATCAGCCGCCGCCCCGGAAAGCGTAAACTCCCCGCCCAACACCCCATTCCAGACCGCCGGCCCCAAGGCCGCGGACACGCCACCATGAACCCCACCCTCGCCCTCACCGAAGACCTGATCCGCCGCCGCTCCGTCACGCCCGCCGACGAAGGCTGCCAGGCCGTGCTCGAAACCCGCCTCAAGGCCATCGGCTTCGAATGCGAATGGCTCGTCAGCGGCCCGGACGACTTCCGCGTCACCAACCTGTGGGCCGTCAGGCGCGGCACGCGGGGCAAGGACGGCAAGCTGCTGGCCTTCGCCGGCCACACCGACGTGGTGCCCACCGGCCCGCTCGAGCAATGGGGCTCCGACCCGTTCCAGCCCAGCCACCGCGACGGCAAGCTCTATGGCCGGGGCGCGGCCGACATGAAGACCTCGATCGCCGGCTTCGTGGTGGCGTCGGAAGAATTCGTGCGGCAGCACCCGGACCACGCCGGCTCCATCGCCTTGCTCATCACCAGCGACGAGGAAGGCCCGGCGCACGACGGCACCGTCAAGGTGGTCGAAGCGCTCAAGGCGCGCGGCGAGCGCCTGGACTATTGCGTGATCGGCGAGCCCACCTCGGTCGACACGCTCGGCGACATGGTCAAGAACGGCCGCCGCGGCTCGCTCTCGGGCAAGCTCACCGTCAAGGGCGTGCAAGGCCACATCGCCTACCCGCACCTGGCAAGGAACCCCATCCACCTGGCCGCGCCCGCGCTGGCCGAACTCGTCAACGAGACCTGGGACGCGGGCAACGAGTACTTCCCGCCCACCACCTGGCAGATGTCGAACATCCACGGCGGCACCGGCGCCACCAACGTGATCCCGGGCCACATCACGGTGGACTTCAACTTCCGTTTCTCCACCGCCAGCACGCCCGAGGGCCTGAAGGCGCGCGTGCACGCCATCCTCGACCGCCACGGGCTCGACTATGAGCTGGCCTGGACCCTGGGCGGCGAACCGTTCCTGACCGCGCGCGGCGAACTGTCCGAGGCGCTGTCCGGCGCCATCGAGGCCGAGACCGGCGTCAAGACCGAGCTTTCCACCACCGGCGGCACCTCCGACGGCCGCTTCATCGCCAGGATCTGCCCGCAGGTCATCGAGTTCGGCCCGCCCAACGCCAGCATCCACAAGATCGACGAGCACGTCGAAGTGCGCTTCATCGAGCCGCTCAAGAATGTCTACCGCGGCGTGCTGGAACGACTGATCGCCTGATCGCCTGATCGTCCAACCGCCTGAATGCTGAAATACTAGGACCACCGCAATGGCAACGCCCTCCCCCCTGCAAACCGTGCGCGACCTGCTGCGCCTGGCCGTCTCGCGCTTTACCAAGGCCGGGCTCTCGTTCGGCCACGGCAGCGCCAACGCCTACGACGAGGCCGCCTACCTGGTCCTGCACACGCTCAGCCTGCCGCTCGACACGCTCGACCCGTTCCTCGACGCACGCCTGCTGCCCGAGGAAGTCGACGCCGTGCTCGCCGTCATCGAGCGCCGCGTCACCGAGCGCGTGCCCGCCGCCTATCTCACCAACGAAGCCTTCATGCACGGCCTGCGCTTCTACGTGGACTCCCGCGTGATCGTGCCGCGCAGCTTCCTCGGCGAGCTGCTGCAGGAAGGGCTGGAACCGTGGGTCGGCGACATCGCCGATATCGGCCCGGTGCTCGAGCTGTGCACCGGCTCCGGCTGCCTGCCCATCGTCGCCGCCCACGTCTGGCCGCAGGCCCGCATCGACGCGGTCGACATCTCGCCCGACGCGCTCGAAGTCGCCCGCCGCAACGTGGCCGACTACAAGATGGCCGACCGCATCAGCCTGTACCAGGGCGACCTCTACGCCCCGCTGCCGGCCGGCGCGAAATACAACGTCATCCTCACCAACCCGCCCTACGTCAACGAAACCTCGATGCAGGCGCTGCCGGCCGAATACCAGGCGGAGCCGCGCATCGCGCTGGCCGGCGGCGACGACGGCATGGACGTGGTGCGGCGGATCGTCGCCGGGGCCAAGGCGCACCTCAACCCGGGCGGCGTGCTGGTGGTCGAGATCGGCAACGAACATGCCAACGTGGAAGCGGCGTTCCCCGAGCTGGAACTGATCTGGCTGCCGGTCAGCGCCGGCGAGGAACAGGTGTTCCTGGTGACCTACGAAGGGCTGCCGGGATAAGCCCGCGCGGCGCCTACGGCGCCACCGGATTCCGCATGCGGAACAAGGCGCCCGCGTGGCCAGCCACCGGCGCGCCGTCGGCAATGGTGCCGTAGACGAACTGCCCGTCGGGCGACAGCGCGAGACTGGCATGGTGCTCGCCGGGCAACGGGACGTCCGCCAGCAGGCGGCCGCCGGCATCGAACACGGCGAATCCGCGCCCGTTGTACAGGCCGACGAACAGCCGGCCGGCCGCATCGGTGCGAAGCCCGTCGGGCGTGTGGCGCGCGCCGGGGCCGCCGGCCAGCAGCGCGTCGAGCAAGAGGAAGTCGCGGCGGTTTTTCAGCGAGCCGTCGACGGCGACATCGAACGACAGCACCTTGTCCGTGCCGCTCTCGGCGAGATAGAGCACCCGGCCGTCGGGCGACAAGGCGACGCCGTTCGCGTTCTGGAAGCCGCCGGCGACGACACGCGGCCGCGGCTGCGCGCGCGCCAGGTAGTAGACCTTGCCCGGCGTGCCGCCGTCGCCGCCCGAGGCGGTCAGGTACACCCCGCCGCGGCCGTCGCGGGCAAGGTCGTTCGGGCGGTCGAAGCCGCCGCCCTCGAGATCGCGGTCGATGGTCCGCAGCGCCGCGCCGCCGGGCGCGATGGCCTGGAAGGTGCCGCCGTCATAACAGGCCACCAGCAGGCCATCCCCGTACGGGACCAGGCCATTGGCCCCGCAGCCGGACTGATGCCATACCGGCGCCGCGCGATGGCCGTCGAGCCGGTAGACGGTCGACGCGGTGTAGTCGACGAAGTACAGATCCTGCCCCACGAAAACCGGGCCCTCGGGAAAATCCAGCCCGGTGGCAACGATCTCGGCAGCAGGCCCGGCAAACGCGGCGCGCGGCAGCAGCAGAAGCGCGGCCACGAGGGCATGGAAGATTCGCATGGCATTCCTTGTCCGCCGCGCGGCGCCGATGGCCGCGGCGGCACGCAGCCGCCGTTCCGGCAACGGACGGCAGCTTTCGCTCCAGGCCCCCAAAAAAAAAGGGAAATGGCGCCTACTGCGCCGACACCGGCACGATGGAGGCGATCCGCCAGCCCGCCGCGGTGCGCACGGCCACCTCGTAGACCAGGAACGGCACGGTCTTCGCCGACGCCTCGGAGGCGCCGGACGTGACCTGCGTCGGGGCGTACAGCTCGGCCACGTCCGCGCTCAGGGGCACGATGCGGATGCGCTCGGCGTCAGGCTCGAACTTCCACACGCCCTTGAAGGTTTCCTTGAAATGGTCGACCAGCGCGGGCTTGCCCCAGAACTGGTAGGCGCGCGCCACGAAGGTCACGGGATCGGGCTGGCCGGCTGGCGGCGTGGCCAGCACGCCCTCGAACGCGACGATGTCGTGCGCCGTGGCGGCGGCGGCCTGCCGCAGGAACAGCGCGCGGATCTCCTGCGTATCGCTGGCGCTGACCGTGCCGGCATCGGCATATGCCACGGCGGCCGGCAGCCAGAGGGAAAGCGCGGCCAGCAAGCCGCGGCGCAGGATCGGGAAACGTGTCGTCATGAGAATGGCCTTATATGCCCGTATTGGGGATTTCCTTGCGGCAAGGGCACGGGACATGCTCGCCGCATGCGGGATGCGTGGCGGGGCTGACGCCCTGCCACGGAAAGCCTATGAATCGATGCTCAGTTCGAGCTGCGCGATGCGCGCCATCATACGGCGCATCGCCAGCGCGTCTTCCTTGCCGAATGCCTTTTCGAAACGGGCCTGCGCCTTCTGCCACGCCGGCTTGCCTTGCGCTTCGGCCTCCTCGCCCAGCCTGGACAACGCCACCTCGCGCTCGCGCCGGTCCTCGCGCCCGACCTGGATCGTGACCAGCCCGTCGCGCTCGAGCGGGCGCAGGTTATGCCCCATCGTCGCGCGATCCATCGACAGCAGGTCCGCCAGCGCGGCCACCGTCGTCGGCCCGCGGCTGGCGAGCAGGATCAGGATCGCGTACTGGGTGGCGCGCAAACCCGTTTCCGCCATGCAGGCGTCGTAAAAGCGCGTCACGCGCCGCGCGGCTTTGCGCAGGGCGGTGCTGTTGCAGATGCCGGGGCGGATTTCCGGGCTGGAGGCGCTCATGCTGTATCCGGGCGGTGGAAGCGGGCGGTGGAAAGCGGGCGGTGGAAGCGTCGGCCCATTATTATGGGCATATGAGTCTATTGTCAATGATGACGCCGCGGCATGCGCTTCGCGCCGTTGCCGTCCATGTAGGACTAAGCCCTCTATCGCGCGCCGCGGCCGCCGCCAAGAATAAGGTCAGGCAATGCGCCGACGGGGGCCGCGATGACATGCAGGCGACAAGCAAACGGGGAGGCAAGAATGGGCAAGCGCAACGTGCACGTACTGCAGAAAGGCGAGGGATGGACGGTGGCCCGCGAGGGCTCGCCGTATCTGGGCGCCTACTATCGCAGCTTCGACGCCGCGCTCGACATGGGCGCGTGCCTGGCCGCGCGCGAACGGGTGGAACTGTTCGTGCACGCAGCCGAGGGCACCGAGGGCGCCACCGCCCCGCCGCGCGACCGGGCCATGTGACGAGGGCGGCGGGCGCGCCGCGCGCTCAACGCGAGCGCTCTTCCAGCAGCACGCTCATGCGCTGCGCCAGCGGCGACAGATAGGCGCCGGCGCGGGTGATCACGCCCACGCGCCGGCGCAGGTCGAGTTCCTCGACGCCCACGTCCAGCGCCAGCAGGCCGTTCTTCATGGCCTCCGGCTCCTCGCCCGATATGCTCAGCATCCGCGTGCCGCGCATCAGGTGGAACAGCGACGCGCTGCCGAAATCCGTTTCGATCCGCAGGTTCGGTCCGGCCAGCCCGCGCGCGCGGAAGGCGGCGTCGACCTGTTGCCGCAGCACGATATGCGGCTCGGGCAGCAGCCACTCCTCGCCGGCCAGCTCCGCCAGCGCCAGCTTGCGGCGGCGGTGCAGCGGGTGGGCCCGGTCGGCCACCACGACCAGCCGGTCGTCGAACAATTCCCGTACCGCGAACTCGCCGGCGCGCTGGGTCGGTACCGGGGCGATGGCCAGGTCCAGCTCGCCGGCCAGCAGCAGGTCCATCAGTTCCCGCGCCAGGCGGCGGCGCAGGCGCAGCTTCGCCACCGGCCGTTCCTGGATGAGCTGCCGGCACGCATCCAGCACCAGCGCATTGGGCATGGACGGCGAATAGCCCAGCCGCAGGATGCCCTGCTCGCCGGTGCGGATGCCTTGCATCTCCTTGAGCGCGTCCTCGAACTCCAGCCGGATCCGGCGCGCGCGTTCGATGAACTGCGCGCCGGCCTGGGTCGGCGTCATGCCGTTGGCGGTGCGCTCGAACAGCGGCAGGCCGAGCTGCGCTTCCACGCGCTGCACCGCCTTGGTGAGCGCGGGCTGGCTGATGCCGAGCGCTTCGGCGGCGCGCCCGATGCCGCCATGACCAGCGACGGCCAGCACATATTCCAGGTCCCTCGTCTCCATCCTGGCATTCCCAGTGGTTATGACTTTATAGCCAACACTGCATTGTAGTGATGCCCGCCATCTTACAGACTGTGCCCATCGACTACCAGGAGACACGGATGGGCTTCGCTTTCTTCCTCCGCCGCGCCGCGCGGTATTGGGGGGATCACGCCGCGGTGCTGTACCAGGACCGCGTGCTGACCTACCGCCAGCTCGACGAGCGTTCCTCGCGGCTGGCCAATGCGCTGCTAGGCCTGGGCCTGGCCCGGGGCGACCGGGTGGCGGTGCAGTCGCGCAACCGCACCGAACTCGTCGAGATCGAGTGCGCGCTGTACAAGGCCGGGCTGGTGAAGGCGGCGCTGAACCCGCGCTTCACGGCGGCGGAGGCCGCGGACGTGATCGAGAACTGCACGCCGCGCGTGCTGCTGGCCGGGCCCGGCTACACCCACTATTCGCCGGCGAGCGCGGGCTTCGGCTCGGTCGAGAAATTCATCGCGATCGGCCGGCCGGCGGCCACCCCCGACGACCATGACGACTATGACGACTATGAAGCGTTCCTCGCCACCGGCGCCGCCGATGCGCCGGACATCGTGCCGGCGCCGGACGATCTCGCCGTGCTGCATTTCTCCTCCGGCTCGACCGGCAGGATCAAGGCCGCCATGCAGAGCTACGGCAACCGGCTGGCGGCGCTGCGCAAGATGCTGCTGGGCATGGACCGGCCGGCGCGGCCCGGCGACCGCGTGGCCCTGATCGGGCCGGTCACGCATGCCTCGGGCATGCTGATGCAGCCCTACCTGTACGGCGGCGCCACGCTGGTGCTGTTCGACAAGTTCGAGCCCGCGCATTTCCTGGCGGAAGTGGCGCGGCTGCGCATCACCCACGTGTTCATGGTGCCGGCCATGATCAACATGCTGCTGGCCGAGCCCGCCCTGGCCAGCGCCGACCTGAGCAGCCTCAAGACGCTGGCCTACGGCGCCGCGCCGATGGCGCCAGCGCGCATCCGGGAGGCGTGGGAGCGCATCGGCCCGATCCTGTCGCAGGGTTATGGCGCCAGCGAATCGACTTCCGGCGTCACGCGCCTGTCCACCGCCGACCATGCCGACGCGCTGGCGCGCCGGCCCGGGCGGCTGGCGTCGTGCGGGCGCGCGCTCGGCGAGACCGAGGTGCGCGTGGTCGACGAGCATGGCCGCGAAGTGGCCGGCGACGAGATCGGCGAGCTGGTCATCCGCGGCGAGGATGTGTTCCAGGGCTATTGGGGCGAGCCGGCGCTGACGCGCGAGACCCTGGTCGACGGCTGGCTGCGCACCGGCGACCTGGCCCGCGTCGACGAGGAAGGCTACATCTACCTGGTCGACCGCAAGAAAGACATGATCATCTCCGGCGGCTTCAACGTCTACCCGACCGAGGTCGAGGCCGCGCTGTACCTGCACCCCGACGTGATGGAAGCCTGCGTGATCAGCGTGCCCGACGACACCTGGGGCGAGAGCGTCAAGGCGGTGGTGGCGCTGCGGCCGGGACGGCGGGCCAGCGCCTCGGACCTGATCGCCCATTGCCGCGCGCGCATCGCCGACTACAAGTCGCCGCGCTCGGTCGACTTCGTCGGCGAGCTGCCCAAGAACGCCAGCGGCAAGCTCGCGCGCAAGGTCGTGCGCGAACGGTACTGGCAGGGTGTCGCCCGCCGCGTCAACTGAACGATCGAGGAGAACGGCATGTTCGACCACCTGACCAATCCCGTGCTGGCGCAGACCCGCGCCGGCATCCGCCGCTATATCGACGAGGAACTGCTGCCGCTGGAAAAGGAGCTCGGCCTGGGCCCGGAAGACGCCTGGCCGCGCGAAGTGCTGCGCGGCGTGTGGCGCCGCTCCAGCGAGCTGGGGCTCTACGCGGCCTGCCTGCCGGTGGCGCTGGGCGGCAAGGGCCTGAGCATCGCCGAGCAGTGCGCGCTGAAGGCCGACCTCGCCGCCAGCGGCGCGGCGCTGGCGCCGCACGTGCTGGGCGACCTGGGCGGCCCGCCGCGCGTGGGCAACATGCTCGGGTACGCCACGCCGGACCAGCTCGCGCGCTATTTCGAGCCGGTGATCCGCGGCGAGAAATCGACCTGCTTCGCGCTCACCGAGCCGCACTCGGGCTCGGACGCGCAGAGCATCGCCACCAGCGCCGTCGCCGACGGCGACGAGCTGGTCATCAACGGCCACAAGCACTACATCAGCGGCGCGCCGTTCGCCGATTTCGCCATCGTCATGTGCGTCACCGACGCCACCGCCTCGCCGCCGGCGATCACGGCGGTGCTGGTCGACCTCGACCTGCCCGGCGTCACCGTCAATACCGACTACGTGCCGATGTCCGGCCAGCATATCGACGCCGACATCCGCTTCGCCGGCGTGCGCGTGCCGCGCGCCAACATCTTCGGCGGCGAGGGCAACGGCTTCCGGCTCGGCATGTCGCGCATCAACGTCAACCGGCTGCTGCACTGCCCCACCATGCTGGGGCTGGCGACCAAGGTCTACGCATCGTCGCTGGAATACGCCGGCCAGCGCCGCCAGTTCGGCGGCCCGATCGCGCGCTTCCAGGCCATCCAGCACATGCTGGCCGACATGGCGGCGGCGCTGTGGGCGTGCGAAAGCATGATCGCGCAGACCGCGCTGCTGGCCGACGGCGGCGCGGACCTGCGCATGAAGGCGGCGGCCTGCAAGCTGTTCGTCTCGGAACGCTGCTTCGAGGTGGCCGACAAGGCGGTGCAGATCCACGGCAACGTGGGCGTCACGCGCGGCCATCCGGTCGAGCAGGCCTACCGCAAGCTGCGCATGTTCCGCATCTTCACCGGCACCAGCGAGATCCAGCGCAACACCATTGCCCGCGCCATCCTCGAACCCATGCAGGCCAAGGCCTGAGCGGGCCGCGGCCCGGCCAGCCCGGCGCGGGCGCACCGCGCGGACAACAGACACGGAGAACTTCCATGAATCGCCGATCCTGGCTTGCCAGCGCGAGCGCTGCCGTCCTGGGCAGCTCCCTGGGCACCCTGTGGACGCCCGCGCGCGCCGGCGCGCCCTACCCCGGCCGCCCGATACGGCTGGTCGTCCCCTTCCTCGCCGGCAGCGCGCCCGACAACATCGCCCGCACCCTGTCGGCCGGGCTGGGCGCCAGGCTGGGCCAGCCGCTGGTGGTCGAGAACATGCCCGGCGCGGGCGGCGTGATCGGCGCCCTGGCGCTCAAGCGCGCCGCCGCCGACGGCTACACGCTGGGCATCCTGGCCAACACGCACGTCATCAACGTGCACATGTACCGCAACATGCCTTACGACCCGGCGCGCGACTTCACCTCGATCGCGGCGATCTCCGGCGGCCCGACCGCGCTGGTGGTGCCGGCGCACGCGCCTTACCAGACCGCCGCCGACCTGTTCGCGGCGATCCGGCGCGCGCCCGGCAGCTTCAACTACGGCTCGGGCGGCAAAGGCAGCATCGCCCATCTGGCGGTGGAAGCGCTGCTGCACCAGACCGGCGCCGAGGCCACCCACATCCCCTACAAGGGCGCCACCGAGATCGTCACCGCCATGCTGGGCGGCCAGACCCAGTTCGGCATGCCGGTGCTGGGCACCGCGGCCCCGTACCTGCGCAATGGCCAGCTGCGCGCGCTGGCG
The DNA here is from genome assembly GCF_049059565.2 of Cupriavidus sp. 30B13. Lineage (NCBI taxonomy): Bacteria > Pseudomonadati > Pseudomonadota > Betaproteobacteria > Burkholderiales > Burkholderiaceae > Cupriavidus > Cupriavidus sp. 30B13. Next base: position 2,334,967 of record NZ_CP188223.1, read on the forward strand.
GTATCGTCGTCCGCGCGCTCGGCGTACTTCCCCGCGGTGCCGACGCTGGCCGAAGCGCTGCCGCCGGGCCTGGTCATCGACAACTGGAGCGGCCTGTTCGCGCCCGCGCATTTTCCCGCCGAGCTGACCCGGCGGCTGTTCGCGGCGGTCGCCGAACTGCAGGCCGGCGGACGCCTCGACGCGCAGCTCAAGGCCAACGCGGGAGAACTGCGCCGCAGCGACTCGCCCGCGCAATTCAACGGCATGGTGGTGGCCGATACGGCCCGCTACGGCAAGCTGATGCAGGCCATCGGCATGAACGGGGAAGCCAGTTGAACCGCACCGGAGCCAGCCCCATGACCAAGCCCGAATGGTCCTGCCTGCGGGACGTCAAGATCATCGACCTCAGCCAGTTGCTGCCCGGCCCGCACGCAACCAGCCTGCTCATGCAGCTTGGCGCGGACGTCATCAAGGTGGAGCAGCCCGGCGCGGGCGACACCGCGCGCCAGCTCGGGCCGGCGGTGTTCGCGCAGTTCAACCGCGGCAAGCACTCCTGCGCGCTCGACCTGAAATCCGCCGCAGGGCGCGCGGCGTTCCTGCGGCTGGTGCGCGAGGCCGACGCGGTGGTGGAAGGATTCCGGCCCGGCGTCATGGCACGGCTCGGGCTGGACTACGCGGCGCTCGCCGAGGCCAACCCGGCCATCGTGCTGTGCTCGATCTCGGGCTTCGGCCAGACCGGGCCCTACGCGGAGCATGCCGGCCACGACCTGAACTACCTCGCGCTGGCCGGCTACTGGTCGGTGCCGGCGCAGGTCGAGGACAAGGTGTCCCGCCCGCGCGCGCGCATTTCCGACTACGCGGCCTCGGGCTACGCGGCGCTGGCGCTGGCGGTGGCCGTGATGAGCGCGCGCCAGCACGGGCGCGGCCAGCATCTCGATGTCTCCATCCATGACGCCATCCTGTCCTGGACCGCGCACAGCGCCTGGGCCGCGCGCGGCTACGAGGCGCGTCCCCATGACGCGCCGACCGTGATGCCGGAGAACGACCTCTTCGAGACCGGAGACGGGCGCCACCTGGCCCTGGGCATCCTCGAAAACAAGTTCTGGCTGAACCTGCGCGAGGCGCTCGGCGGCGAGTTTGCCGCGCTGCGCGACGACAGGTTCGCCACCCGGGCCGGCCGCCAGCGCCACAAGACGGAAGTGCACGGCCTGCTCGCCGGCATCTTCCGCACCCGCACCCTCGCCGCGTGGGCCGAAGCGTTCGGCGCGCTCGACATCCCGTTCTCGCCCGTGCTGAGCGCGCCGGAGCTGTTCGCCGACCCGCACGTGCAGGCGCGCGGCACGATCCGCCACGTGCCCGGCGAGGACACCATCGCGCTCGGCTTCCCGGTCAGGTTCTCGCTTGGCCTGCCGGCCGGCGGCCAGCATGTGGCGGCGCTCGGCGAGCACAACGCCGCCCATAGCTGCCCGCCCGCCCCGCCGCCGGGCGGGCCGGCGCGCTAGTTCCCCGCGGCGACCGCGCGCAGCCGGTCGAGATCCAGCAGCTCGATGGCGCCGCGCGCGCGGTGCAGCAGGCCCTGCGTCTCGAAATCCTTGAGGATCTGGTTCACGGTCTGCCGGGACACCGAGAGCATCAGGCCAAGCTGCTCCTGCTGCACGGCGATGACGCGCTTGCTGCCGCCGCTGCGCTCGCCGTAGCCGCCGGCGATGGCCAGCAGCCGGCCGGCCAGCCGCGCCGCCACCGGCAGCAGGACCGCGCCTTCGATGGCGCCGAAGGCCAGCCGCAGCTTCTGCGTCAGCAGCAACCCGAACGCCTTCCAGTATGCGGGGTGCTGCGCGAGGAAGCGCGCCACGTCCTGCTGCGGGATGTGCAGCAGCAGCACGTCGCTTTCCACCCAGGCGTCGTGGGTGCGCGGCAGGCCGTCGAACAAGGCGATGTCGCCGAACCACTGCGGCGCCTCCGCGATGGCCAGCAATGCCTGCCTGCCATCGGCGGTGGAGGTGGTCATGCGGATGGCGCCGCTCATCACGAAGTACAGGCCGTCCGCGGCATCGCCGCGCGCGAACAGTCGCGTGCCGGCGGCGGCAGTCCTGGGCCGCGCGTTTTCCGCGATCCACGCCTGCAGCGGCGCGGCAAGGCCGGCGAACCACGCGCTGCCCTTCAGCGCGGCGAGGCGGTCTTCAGCGGTCAGCGGTCGTGACATGGCGACGATCGGGGCCTTATGTCGGGAAGACGACATTGTAATCGGCCCTCCCCTGCAAAGATTGCCTCCTGAGGCTGGAGCGCGCCGATGAAAACCCCAGGACGGGGTATGCGGTCGGGGCGCGCGCATGAAGGCTGCCGTGCCGGCATCTTCAGCGGCGAGACCGCCAGCCCGGCAACGACGACCCGTCACAGGAACGAGGCATGGCGACAGCGACTTCCCCCGACTTCTACCGGCGTGATTTTCCGGCCGCATTCCGCGCGATCCGCAAGCTGCTGGCCAACGGCGACGACACCACGCAGGTCTTCCTCATCATGCGCGCGCTCAACGGACCGGCCGCGCCGAAGAATTTCGCGCGGCTGGTCAGCACGCCACAGGGACGGCGGCTGGCTTACCAGCGCGTCGAACTGGCGGAACGCCTTTCCGACCCGGCATACATCGCCAGCTTCGCGCCGGGCACGGTCGGCGCGGCCTACCGCGCGTTCCTCGAACAGACCGGCTACAGCGCGGCCGGGCTGGCCACGATCTCGAACCTCGACAGCGAACCGCTGGTGGAAGATGTCTACACCTGGTTCGGCCGGCGCACGCGCGACATCCACGATATCTGGCACGTGCTGACCGGCTACCGCGCCAACGAGAACCTGGGCGAGGCGGCGCTGGTGGCGTTCAGCTACGCGCAGTCCGGCGGCCTCGGCTGGGCGTTCATCGCCACCGCGGCGGCGCTGCACAGCCTGCGCCTGACCCGCAGCACCGTGTACGCGCGCGCCGTGATCGAAGGCTATCGCCACGGCCGCAAGGCCAGGTGGCTGATGGGGGAAGACTACGAGGCGCTGCTGAACGAACCGCTCGAGGCGGCGCGCCGCCGGCTGGGCATCGCCGTGCCCGAGGTCTACGTGGCGGCCAGCGCCGCTCTCGCGGCCCGGGCCGGGTAACCGGCCCGGATGACCGGCCTGCATGACCGGCCTGGGTAACCGGCCTCGATGACCGGCCCGACGGCGGCGGCGCGGCTACGCCTTGGCCTCGCGCTGCTCGATGACGCCGTACCAGCCCATGCCGCGATAGGTTTCATAGCCGGGCGTGAGCGCGTAGCCGACCAGCGCATCGTCCTTGGTGCGGTAGTTGCCGGCGGGCGCGGCGCCGGGCGGCAGCTCGAAGCGGGCAGGCTCGCTGCCGGCCTGCCCCGCGCCGGCGATCACCCGGCCGCTGGCGTCGACGATCATGCAGCGGGTCCGCGCCCGTTCTTCGCCGGTCAGGCGCACGCTGCCGACCACGGCCGAGGCCTGCTTGGCCCAGTCGAAGAACACGGCGAGCACGCCGAGCGCCTTGCCGTCGCTGGCGCCGTCCTGCCGCACCGCCGTCGCGTAGGTCGCCACCTGGGCGCCGCCCAGGCCGGCGGCGGTGTCCACGTTGGCGGTCGCGTACTCGTCGCCGGAGCGGGTGCGCAGCGCCGCGGCAAACCAGTCGTGCCGGGCCGCGTTCACGGTGCCGGCGACCGGAAACCGCGCCGGCCGCCCGTTCGCCACCACGCGCCCGTCGAGATCCAGCACCCAGATGTCGAGGTAGACGGTATAGCTGTCCAGGATGACCGACAGGCGCTTCGCCGCATGCTCGGCGGCCGCCGGCGCGCCTGACGTCAGGCAGTCGACGATGGCCGCGTCGGTGGCCCACCAGCGCACGTCGCAGGAACGCTCGTAGAGGTTGCGGTCGATCACGTCGATCATGTTCAGCGCCAGGTCGGTCAGCCGCTGTCCCTGCTGCCGCTCGAGTTCGGCCACGATGCGCTCGATGAGCGTGGTCAGCTCCTTGCCGAGCTCGCCGGTGAGCTGGCCGATGCGGCCCGAGACGTTCTTGACCTGGTTCGCCACCACGGCAAAACCGCGGCCGGCTTCCCCCGCGCGGGCCGCCTCGATCAGCGCATTGATCGCGAGATAGGTCGCCTCGCGGTTGATCAGGTCGATATCCGCGATCTTGTCGCGGGAAATCTTGCGCACTTCGCTGGTTAATTCGGCAATGACTGCGCCTTCCGACTGCGGGCGGAGCGTTGGCGGCTCGATGGACATGATCTGTTGGTTTCCTTGCGCGCGTAGGGACTGAACCCGGCGCTGAGTACGAAGAGGCACACGGGATTAACGGCCCGCCAAATACGCACTTGAGGAAAACAACAAAATAACTGATTTTTCTGTCACATAGCTTACATACACACCATTTTCGTGCGAATTGACGCATTTTCGGTGCAAGCAAACCAACCCGCCGAGCCCCCGTTTGGGGACCGATGCACCACAATCAGTCTCCGGCAGAACGCTGCCGCAGAGCCATCCGCGCCTCGATCCGCGCCATCAGCCCCCCGATCCAGCGCCGCACCAGCCAGTCCGACGCCACCGCCGGCAGCGAATGCGCCATCACCCGGTAGACCGTGTTGCGCCGCACCTTCGAGACCCTGGCCGGGTCCAGCCACGCGGGGTTGTCGACCAGCAGCAGCAAGGTCTCCAGCCCGATGACGATGGGCCAGATGCAGGCCAGCCGCAAGCGCACGGCCGCGCCGGGTATGGTCAGCGTGTAGTCGAGCGCCGCGCGGAAATGGCCGAGCGCATGGCGCACCAGCTCGAACAGCAGCGGCTGCGCGCGCGCGGAATTGCCCGGCGCCAGCAGGTCCTGCGGCGCCAGCCCGTACCGCGCCAGCAGCGCCGACGGCAGATAGCAGCGGCCGATGCGCAGGTCCTTGCCGCAATCGCGCAGCACGTTGGTCATCTGCAGCGCCTTGCCGAAGCGCACGCCCAGCGCCAGCATGGTGTCGGGACCGGCCTTGAGCACGCCCGGCATATGCGCGTAGGTCATGGTGGTCCAGAACTCGCCCACGCAGCCCGCCACCAGGTAGGTGTACCGGTCCAGCTCGTCCATCTCGCGCAGCGCGACGAGGCGGCCCGAGGCCTCGTCGGGAAACGTGCGCAGGTCGAATTCCATGCCGCTGGCCAGCGTCGAGACGATCCCGCGCACGGCCGCGCGGTCGGACTCGCCGAGCTGCGGCAGGATCGCCAGCGCGGGGCCGAGCGATTCGAGCAGGATCTTCTCGTCGGACTGCTGCTGTTGGCCGGCCACCTCCTCGCTCATGCGGCGCATCAGCGCCGGATCGCCGGCGGCGCCGTTGACCTGGTCGCGGAACGACAGCAGCAAGGCAAGCCGCTGGGCCGGCGGGATCAGCGAGGTGTCCGCGATGGTGTCGGCCGCGCGCGCGAGCAGGTAGGCCAGTCCGATGGGATCGCGCATCCCCGCGGGGAGGATGCGCAGCGTGAGATAGAAGGAACGCGATACGCCCTTGAGCAGCGGGCCGAGCAAAAAGGCCCGGGTCGGATTCGGCATGAACGGGAAAGCCGGCGGTACCGGCGAATTTGGCTGTGCCGGATTGTATACGGCAACGGCGGACGGCTGCGGCCAGGCATGCTCGCCGCCCCCGCCGCCGCGCGCTACCAGCCGGCCAGCGCCTTGACGGCGGCCTCGCGCACCTGCTCGACCACGCCTTCGCGCCAGTCGTCGGCGTCGCCGTAGAAGGCGTGCCACATCGCCTGACGGATCAGGTCGCGCTGGCCTTCGTCGGCTTCCGGATGCAGGTGCAGCCAGTGGTCGCCGCGCAGCGCTTCGAGGACCTCGGTCACCGGCAAGGTGCCGAATTCCAGCGCGATGCCGCTGTAGTCGAGCGTGGGCAGCGTTTCCGGCACCGCCAGCCAGGCCATGCCGCTGAGCGCGGCGGACGTCGACGAGCCGTCGTAGATGGAGGTGACGTTGCTGCCCCAGATGGCGCGCGCGCGGCCGATCGGCGCGGGCTGGTCGGGGCCCATGTAGATCGGCTCGCCGTAGCCCCACGGGCCCAGCCCGGTGTGGAGGTCCAGCCAGCGCAGCGCGTCGCGGCCGGCACCGTAGCGGGCCAGGATGCGGCGCAGCGTGTAGTTGCTCCAGGTAGCCTGGTGGCCGCCGAAGAACATCCCGTCCGGCGCATGGTACTGGCCCGCGCTGACGGCGGCCTGGTACCAGGGCAGGCCGCGCTCCATCACCGACTGCATCAGCGCGGCCTGGTCGGCCTCCGAGGGCGGCCATTGCTCGGGCAGCAGCAGCGGCGCGATCTCCGCATACGGTGCGTTCTCCGGCAGGGGCTTGGTGAAATCCATGAAATTGCGGTTGAGGTCGACGTTGTCCTCGTTGACGCGCCGCAGGTGCGAGAAGCCGTAGGGATTGACCGCATGCACCATCATCAGCGCCACGCCCGCCGCGGCGCACGCCGCGAGCAGCGCCGCGTCGCCCAGCAGCGCCACCTGCGCCCCCGAGCCGCAATACCCTTCCACGCCGTGCACGCCCGAGGTCACCAGCAGCACGCGCCGGGCCTGCGCATCGCCGGCCCAGGCGACATCCATCGCCAGTGCTTCGCCGGCGCTGCCGCGCCGGGTGGGATGCGGGAAATCGGCCAGCGTGGCGCCGGCGGCGCGGGCTGCATCGAGGAATTTCTGCCTGGCTTCGGCGTAGCTGCGGGAAAAGCTGGTGTGCAGGGACATGACAGCGGATTTCGCGCTCGGCGAGCAGTGGGGGTGCCGATATTAGACGCCAAGTCGGCGGCTATTGCCATCCGGGGGTTCCGGAGCATCCGGGGCATCCGGGGCATCCGGCCCATGCCGGACCGCAAAGGCTCAGCCCCTGCCCGCCCCCGCGCCGGCCTTGTCCGCGCCGGCCTCGCGCAGCAGCGGCGAGCGGAACGCGTGCGCATGCATCTCGATGCCCGCCGCGGCGATCTGTGCGGCGGACAGCACCAGGTGGCGCGCCAGCCAGTCATGGATGCTGCGCAGGAAGCGCTGCTGCTCCAGCCGGTTGGAGTCGCGGATCACGCGCTCGAGCTTGACGTGCGCGGTGTAGACATCGAGCAGGTTCACGCTCTTGAGCTTGGCCGGCGTGGCGGCGCTGCGCTCGATGGCGAGGATGCGCCGCACCTGCGCCTCGGCCAGCTCGCCGCTGCGCAGGTAGTCCTGGTAGACCTCCTCCAGCGCCGGGAAGCGCACGGTGGGCTGCACGCGCGGCACCGCAGCCACCTTCTCCATGCGCAGCACCAGGTAGCGGATGGCGTCCGCGCGCCGCCGGGCAGCCTCGGCGCCAGCGTCGCGCCTGGCGCCGGCACGGCGCGCGCGCGCCGGGGCCTGGGCCGTCAGCTCGAACTCCTCGGCCGTGGGCGGCGTGGGCGTGGGCGTGGGCGTGGGCGTGGGCGCGGGCGCGGGCGGGCCGGCGTCGCGCTCGGTGTAGTCGGGCACCAGGTCGAGCAGGCCCGGCTCGGCCAGCACGGCGCGCGCGCAAGCCTCGCCGAACGGATGCTCGTGCCCCTGCGCGTCGCGCAGGATGTAGGCCTGTCCGTTGCCGAAACCATGATGCCGCGCGCGCCCCACGTGCTGGTGGCAACGCGTGGCCGGGTCGACGAAATCCTTGCGTACGGGGGTCCAGCTTTCGCTGTTTGGCTGCGTCATGAACCTGAGTGGTGGCTGATTTGCGTGGCCTGCGGTAAGCATTCACCTGCACCACGGTGCCATTGTCCCACGTGGTAAGGGAGCGGGAACTCGGTGAGAGGGGAAATCGAGGACTCAAGATAGATAGTCATGACACGCGTGCCCTATAGGGCCCTCCGCCGCGTTCGCCCAGATTGAGATTTTTCTCATCCCCGGGAGCACGGATGCCTGCCACCATGGAATCGTCGCATCTCTCTTGGCGACGATCCGAAGTAACCCGAACCCTGGCGCCCGTTCGCGTGTGCCAGCACGGTCTTCCGACATGCCAGCCCATCGGCGTTCTTCAACAGCGGACCATTCAAGCCAGGCAGTATCCCCTCATGATGTCCGATCGAACATCTTCCCGAACCCACCTGATCGGCCTGCTCAACATCCTGATCTTGCTCAGCGCGGTGCCGCTTGACGTCATGCTACCGTCGTTTCCCGACCTGGCAGCCCATTTCGGAACCGAGACAAGCGATATTGCATTATCAATCAGCGTATTTGCAGCCGGATTTTCCGTGGCGCAGCTATTCGTCGGCCCGCTCTCTGACCGCTATGGCAGGAGACGCCTGCTGATGGCAGGCTTGCTCCTTGCATTTGCTGGCGCGATTGGGTGCATTTTTTCTCCTGGCTCGAATTTTTTCATCGGCTTCCGGGTTCTGCAGTCCATGGGCTGCGCCTGTTTCCTGCTCGCACAGGCCATCGTGCAGGACGTCTTCAAAGGGAACGAAGGCGTCAACGTACGAATACTTACCACCACCCTTAGCGGGATATACATCGCCTGCTCGCCTCTACTGGGATCCGTACTGCAATCCATTGCGGGATGGCGAGGCAGTTTCATCCTGTTCTCGTCGCTCTCGATCATCCTGCTACTCTACGTTCAGTTCGGATTCCAGGAAACCGCGAAAAAACGCCAAGGGGGAATTTTATTCTATGGCGGCGAATACATGAGAATATTCAGGAATCGCCGCTTCCTCTCATACTCCATGATCGGGGCACTGGCATTCTCGTGCCACCTTGTTTTCGTCATCGTCTCTCCGACCATCTTTCTCGATCAGCTCAATCTGGGGAATTACCAATACTCGCTGATTCTATTGCTGTACGGAGTTGCCTATATCGCGGGCGGCATGGTGGCAACACGGATGGCAAAAAGACACCCGACAAGAAGCCTGATAACAATCGGCGCTTTACTCATGATGTTGTCAGGCGGGATCATGTGGCTCATGCTCGCCCGCGATATTCCGATCTTCGCGACGGTACTTGTCCCCATGTTGATCTGTACTGCCGGGACCGTGCTCGTACGTCCGGCGGCGGCAACTGAAGCGATGGCCTTGTTCGACGAGGTCGCCGGCACGGCGGCTGCGGCCGGCGGCACGATCCGGTTTGCCACTGCGGGCATCACCAGTGCCATTGTGAGCAAGATCACGGCCGATATCGCGCTTAATCTTTCGTGGCTCATTGTGCTGGCGAGTGGTGCAAGCCTGCTCTTATTTCTTCAACTCCAACAATCTCATGCCGCTCACAGGGCAGAACCATAAAGCAATGGTCGAGCTACACGCACTTACCGAAGACGCAAAGGCATGCGACACGAGCTTTATTGGCAATTGACAGTTTCGCCCGGACACACGCCGTGTCGATTCTGCGGCTGCACGTCTTTGGACACAATCGTGCAGCGATAGGCCTCTATCACAAGCTCGGATTCACCGCCAACCACATCGCAATGCACAAGAACCTCTAGCTGGGGACGCCCGACCGGCAGCAATGCAGCCTACTTCAGCATGAACGACATCGCCGACAGGCAGTTGAGCATGCGCACCGCCGCCTGCACCGAGGCGGCTTCGAACACCAGCGTTACGCCGTCCACGCGCTCCAGCGCGGGCCACTGGCAGAACAGGTCGGCGTAGGCCGGGCTCTGCGCCTGCAGGCGGCATTGCACCGGCCCGGGAATGCGCAGCGGGCGGGCGCCGGCGCCGCGCATGGCCTGCCCGGCGGCGGCGGCGATGGCTTCGCGCGCGGCCGCCGGCGACAGCGTGGTGCCGCTGCCGTGGCCGCCGGCTTCCTTGGTCTGCACGTAGCGCACCCACGGCATGAGCGGCTGCGTCTCTTCGACGAATACGTCGTCGCCGCTGGCCATCAGCACCGGCACGCCGAACTCGCCGGCCAGCGCGCCGTAGAGGCCGGCCTCGCCCATTTCCTGCCCGCCCAGCCAGATGCGGGCGAAGGCGCTGCTGTTGATGGTGTGGGCCAGGATGCCGCGGCTCTGCGCGCGGCCGTGGTAGCCGATCATGAACACGCCGTCGCAGCCTTCGACGCCGGCCATCATGCCGAGATAGCGCGGCTTGCCCAACACCAGGCGCGCGCGCGGGTCGAGCTGGTCGGGCAGCAGGTTGCGAAAGCCCCCGTGCGAGTCGTTGACCAGCACCTCGGTGGCGCCGCCGGCGAAGGCGCCCTGCACCGCCGCGTTGGCTTCGGCGGTCATCCAGGCGCGCGCGCGCTCGTATTCGCCGTTGCCGGCGCGCACCTGCTCGGCGTGGAAGACGCCGGCGACGCCTTCGATATCGGTGGAAATCAGGATCTTCATCGCGGTCTTGGATCAGTCGGCCGGCGCCGCGTGGCGCGCCAGCCATTGCGGCAGTTCGGGCATCAGCTCGCGCAGCGCGGTGCGGCGGTGGCCGTCGCGCCCGCTCACGCTCTCGGCCTGCCACAGCGCGTTCAGGATGGCCTGCTCGACGCTGTCGGCGGCGGCCCGGAACAGCGGATCGAGACTGGTTTCGTGCAGCATCGCCAGCGCCGGCATGGGCGCGTCGGCCTGCTGCGGCACGGTGTAGGCGGTGGAGAACGCCAGCGCGATATCGCCCGAGCCGTGGCCGAACACCGAGCCGGTGCGGGCCAGCCCGGCGCCGGCGCGCAGCGACAGGCGGCGCAGCTGGCGCGCGTCGAGCGGAGCATCGGTGGCGACGATCATGATGATCGAGCCTTTCTCGGGGCCGGCCTGCGCTTCCCCGTCCGCCTGCGCCTGCAGCCGCGCGGCCAGCAGCCCGCCCAGGCGCGCGCCGGCCACGGTGAAGTGCGGCAGCACGCCGAAATTGGACTGCACCAGCGCGCCCACGTGGTATTCGCCCACCTTGCGCGAGGCCGAGCCGATGCCGCCCTTGAGCCCGAACGAGGACATGCCGCGCCCCGCCCCGACCGCGCCCTGGGCGAAATCGGCGGCCGCCGCCGCGCAGGCTTGCGCGTAGTGCGCTTCCTGCACGGGCATGGCCTGGATATCGTTCAGGTAGCCGTCGTTGCACTCGAACACGAGCGGATTGACGGTGGGCCAGGCGCGGCCGATCTCCGGGTTGGCGGCGATGGCCTGGCGGATCTGCGCCTGCGCCAGCGCGCCCACCGCGAAGGTGTTGGACAGCGCGACCGGCGTCTCCAGCACGCCGAGCTCTTCCACCTGCACCAGCCCCACGCTCTTGCCGAAGCCGTTGAGCACGGTGGCCGCCGCCGGCACCTTGTCGGCAAACAGGTTGCCGGCGTGCGGCAGCACCACGGTCACGCCGGTCTGGCAGGCGCCCTGCGCCAGCGTGCAGTGGCCCACCGTCACGCCGGGCACGTCGGCGATGGTGCCGCGCGCGCCGGCGGACAGCGCGCCGATATGGGTCGGTTCCGGCATCGGTCGCTCGCTCATGGACACGCCTCGCTCAGCGGCGGTCGATCTTCGGATCGAGCGCGTCGCGCAGGCCGTCGCCCAGCAGGTTGAAGGCCAGCACCGTCAGGAAGATCGCCAGGCTGGGGAAGATCGCCACGTGCGGCGCGGTGACCATGTCGGCGCGCGCCTCGTTGAGCATGGCACCCCATTCCGGCGTGGGCGGCTGCGCGCCCAGGCCCAGGAAGGACAGGCTGGCGGCGGTGATGATCGAGGTGCCGATGCGCATCGAGAAATACACCACGATGGACGAGATGGTGCCCGGCAGGATGTGCCGCATCAGGATGGTCCAGTCGGATGCGCCGATGCTGCGCGCGGCTTCCACGTAGGTCAGGCGCTTGAGCATCAGCGTGTTGCCGCGCACCAGGCGGGCGAAGGCCGGGATGCTGAACACCGCCACCGCGAAGATCACGTTGGTCATGCCGTTGCCGAGGATGGCGACGATGCCGATGGCCAGCAGGATGCCCGGGAAGGCGAACAGCACGTCCGAGATGCGGCTGACGATGCGGTCCCACCAGCCTTCGTAGTAGCCGGCCAGCAGGCCCAGCACGGTGCCGACGATGGCGCCGATGATGACCGAGAAGAAGCCCGCGGCCAGCGAGATGCGGGTGCCGGCCAGGATGCGGCTGAAGATGTCGCGCCCGAGCGAATCCACGCCGAACCAGTGCGCGGCCGAGGGGCCGGCGTTGAGCGCGTCGTAGTCGAAGAAATTCTCCGGGTCGTAGGGCACCAGGTGCGGCGCGAAGACCGCTACCGCCACCAGCAGCAGCACGAACACGCCGGCGCCCAGCGCCAGGTGCTGCTTGCGGAATTTGCGCCAGAACTCGGTCCAGGGCGTGCGCACCGCGTCTTGCGCGGCGGCGGGAGCGGCGGCGTTGCCGTCGGCGGGCGTGGAAAGCTGGGTCATGCCGGCCTCTCTTTACTTGTAGCGGATGGCGGGGTTGATGACGGTATACAGCACGTCGACCACCAGGTTGATCAGGATGAACTCGAGCGAGAACAGCAGCACCTCGGCCTGGATGACCGGGTAGTCGCGCATCTCCACGGCGTCCACCAGCAGGCGGCCGAGGCCGGGCCAGTTGAAGACCTTCTCGACCACGATCGAGCCGCCCAGCAGGAAGCCGAACTGCAGGCCCATCATGGTGACCACGGGAATCATGGCGTTGCGCAGGCAGTGCTTGGCCACCACCAGCAGCTCGCCCACGCCCTTGGCGCGCGCGGTGCGCACGAAATCTTCCTGCAGCACCTCGACAAAGGAAGCGCGCGTGAAGCGGGCCATCACGGCGGCCACCGCGGCGCCCAGCGTAAGCGAGGGCAGGATGTAGTGCTTCCAGGAATCGGCGCCGATCGACGGCAGCCAGCCCAGTTGCACGGAAAACACTTCCATCAGCAGCATGCCGAGCGCGAAGGCCGGGAACGAGATGCCGGACACGGCCAGCGTCATGCCCAGGCGGTCGGGCCAGCGGTTGCGCCACACCGCGGAGGTCACGCCGATCGCCATGCCGAAGATCACCGCCCACACCATCGAGGACAGCGTCAGGTACAGCGTGGGCATGAAGCGGTCGCCGATCTCCTCGCTGACCGGGCGCTTGGTGCGCAGCGAGTTGCCGAACTCCCAGCGCAGGGCGTTCGAGAAGAATTGCACGAACTGCTCGGGCAGGGGCTTGTCCAGGCCGAGATCGCGGCGCACCAGCTCCACCGTGGCCTGGTCGGCCTCGGGGCCGGCCGCGAGCCGGGCAGGATCGCCGGGCAGCAGGTGGACGAACATGAAGACCAGCACGGCCACGATCAGCAGTGTGGGAATCACGCCCAGGAATCGTTTGAGAAAGTAATTCAGCATGAAGCACCGGAAAGAATGAGACCGCGGGCCGCCCGCCCTGCCCCCGCATCTGTGGGCAGGCGGCCATCCACGGCTTACTGCGCTGTACTGCTATGGGTACTGCTCGTGGGTACTGCTTTGGGTACTGCTTTGGGTACTGCTTATGGGTACTGCCTGCTGCCGGGCCAGGCCGCGGGCGCGGCGGCGAGCCGCCCGCGCCCGCCGACCGGCGGCCCTTATTGCTTGATGTCGATCTCGTCGAAATTGAACGAGCCGTCGGGCATCACGTAGGCGCCGGTCAGGCGCTTGGCGCGCGCGAACAGCACCTTCTCGGTCACCAGGAAGGCCCACGGCGCGTCCTTCCAGATCTGCTGCTGCGCGTCCTTGTACAGGCGGGCCTTCTCGGCGCGGTCCGTGGTGCGCAGCGCGTTGGCGATGTCGGCGTCGACCTGGTCGTTCTTGTAGTACGCGGTGTTGAGCAGCTTGGGCGGCATCGACTCGGAAGCCAGCAGCGGGCGCAGCGCCCAGTCCGACTCGCCGGTCGACGACGACCAGCCCACGTAGTACATGCGCACGCCGGCGTCTTCCGGCTTCTGCACGCTTTCCACCTTCTCCACGCGCTGGCCCGCTTCGAGCGCCTGCACCTGCGCCTTGATGCCGACCTGCTGCAGCTGCTGCTGCACGAACTGGATCACCTTCTGCGCGGTGGTGTGGTTATAGGCCGACCACAGCGCGGTCTCGAAGCCGTTCGGGTAGCCGGCTTCCTTGAGCAGCGCGCGCGCCTTGGCCGGGTCGTACGGCCACGGGCCCAGCTTCTCGGCATAGTCCACGCCCGCGGGCACCACGCCGTCGGACGGCGTGGCGTAGCCGGCGAAGGCCACCTTGGCCAGCGCTTCCTTGTTGATGGCGTAGTTGATGGCCTGGCGCACCTTGGGGTCGTTGAACGGCTTGACCGTGGTGTTCAGGCTCAGGTAGCGCTGGATGATCGACGGCGCGTCGATCAGGTCCACCTTGGGATTGCCCTTGAGCACGGCGGCCTGCTCGAACGGGATGCTGAAGGCGAAGTCCGCCTCGCCGGTCTGCATGATGGCCGCGCGCGTGTTGTTGTCCACCACCGGCTTCCAGGTGATGGTGTCGATCTTGGGATAGCCGGTCTTCCAGAAACCGGCGAACTTCTTGCCCTTGAGGTGATCGGGCTGCTTCCACTCGACGAACTCGAACGGGCCGGTGCCGACCGGGTGGAAGGCGATGTCCTTGCCGTACTTCTGCAGCGCCGCGGGCGAGATCATCACCGCCGACGGGTGGGCCAGCACGTTGATGAACGGCGAGAACGGCTCTTTCAGCGTGACCTTGACGGTATTGGCGTCCACCACGTCGGTCCTGGCCACGCGGTTGAACAGCGTGTAGCGCTTGAGCTTGTTGGCCGGGTTGGTCACGCGGTCGAAGTTGGCCTTGACGGCGGCGGCGTCGAAGGTGGTGCCGTCGTGGAACTTCACGCCCTTCTTGAGCTTGATGGTGTAGGTCAGTCCGTCCTTGGTGGCTTCGTAGCTCTCGGCCAGCACGTTGACCAGCTTCATGTCCTTGTCGAAGCCGAACAGGCCCTGGTAGAAGGACTTGGCGGCGGCCTGCGACAGCGTGTCGTTCGAGTCGTACGGGTCGAGCGTGGTGAAGGTGGAGTACACCGCCATCACGGCGTCCTTGGCGGCAAAGGCGGGGCCTGCGCCGAGCGCGGCCAGGGCCAGGCCGCCGGCGATCAGCCGGGAAGGGGCCAAACGGAACATCATCCGGGTCATCATCGATTCTCCTTGGGAAATGCGTCGGTTAGTAGGCACCGCCGATGGCGTGCCGGGCTACGAAATGCTGCGAGGCGGCGCTGCCGCCGACGGCCACCAGCGGCTGCACCAGCGGCTCGTCGCCGAGCAGCCGGATGGGGCTGGGGATCTCGTCGTTGAGCGGCTCGCGCTTGAGGTGGCGGCGCGCCGGATCGGCGATCGGCACCGCCGACATCAGCTTCCTGGTGTACGGGTGCTGCGGGTTCTCGAAGATGGCGCGGCGCGGGCCGATCTCGACGATCTGGCCCAGGTACATCACCGCCACGCGGTGGCTCACGCGCTCCACCACCGCCATGTCGTGCGAGATGAACAGGAAGGCGATGCCCATCTCGCGCTGCAGGTCCAGCATCAGGTTGACGATCTGCGCCTGGATGGAGACGTCGAGCGCGGACACCGACTCGTCGGCCACCACCACCTTGGGGTTCAGCGCCAGCGCGCGCGCGATGCAGATGCGCTGGCGCTGGCCGCCGGAGAACTCGTGCGGGTAGCGCGAGGCGTGCGCCGCGGTCAAGCCCACCTTTTCCAGCAGCCACGCCACGCGCTGCTCGGCTTCCTTGCCGCTGGCCACCTTGTGCACCAGCAGCGGCTCCATGATGGAGTAGCCCACCGGCACGCGCGGGTCGAGCGAGGCGAACGGGTCCTGGAAGATGAACTGGATATTGCGGCGCAGGGTCTGCAGCGCGCCGCCCTTCATCTGGCTGATGTCCTGGCCGTTGAATTCGATGGTGCCGCTCTGGCTGTCGACCAGGCGCAGCAGCGAGCGGCCGGTGGTGGACTTGCCGCAGCCCGATTCGCCCACCAGCGCCAGCGTCTCGCCGGGATAGAGGTCGAAGCTCACGCGCTCGACCGCGTGCACGCGGCGCGCCACGCGGCCCAGCAGGCCGCCCGGCACGTCGAAGCGGGTCACCAGGTCGCGCACGCGCAGGATCGGCGAGGCGTCGGGCGGCACCGTGTCCTGCGGCTGCTCGGGCGCGGGCTGCTCGTCCTGGTCGAGCTGCACCAGCGGGAACTTGGCCGGCCAGTCGGTGCCCTGCATGGCGCCGAGCTTGGGCACGGCGGACAGCAGCGCGCGCGTGTACGGATGCGCCGGCGCGGCAAAGACCTGCTCGGAGGTGCCCTCTTCCACCCGTTCGCCACGGTACATCACCAGCACGCGGTCGGCCACCTCGGCCACCACGCCCATGTCGTGGGTGATGAAGACCACGCCCATGTCCATCTCGGCCTGCAGGTTGCGGATCAGTTGCAGGATCTCGGCCTGGATGGTGACGTCGAGCGCGGTGGTGGGCTCGTCGGCGATCAGCAGCGCGGGCTTGCACGACAGCGCCATGGCGATCATCACGCGCTGGCGCATGCCGCCCGAGAGCTGGTGCGGGAAGCGGTCCAGCACGCGCCGCGCTTCGGGAATGCGCACGATCTCCAGCATGCGCAGCGCTTCGGCGCGCGCCTCGGCGCGGCTCTTGCCCTGGTGCAGGCGGATCGATTCGGCGATCTGCTCGCCCACCGGGAAGACCGGGTTGAGCGAGGTCATCGGCTCCTGGAAGATCATGGCCACGTCGCTGCCGCGCACGCCGCGCATGGTGGCGCCGTCGGCGCGGGCGAGGTCGAGCACCTCGCCGCTGCGCCGGCGCAGCGCCATGCTGCCGCCGGCGATCTTGCCGCCGCCGTGCTCGACCAGCCGCATCAGCGCCAGCGAGGTCACCGACTTGCCCGAGCCGGATTCACCCACCACGGCCAGCGTCTCGCCGCGGTCGACGTGGAAGCTCAGGTTGCGCACGGCCTCCACGGTGCGTTCCGAGGTGGAAAAGCGCACGGTGAGATCGTTGACGGAAACCACCCGCTGCGGTGGCAGGACGATGCCCGCTTGGGACGACCGGGAAGAGGATGCTGCAGCCACTTGGACCCCTTGATGCCTGTTGATGCCTGTTGATGCCTGTTGATGCCCGCCGGCCTTTGCCGATGCCGGGATTGATGCCTCGCGCGCTGCCGGCTCAGCCGTAGATCCACACGTTGACCGCCTCGCCCGCCCGGGCGAAGCCGCGGTACATGCCCTCGGTGTTGAACGGCAGCGTGACGTTGCCCGCGCGGTCCACCGCGATCAGGCCGCCGCGGCCATCGATGGCCGGCAGCTTTTCCATCACCACGCGGCGCGCGGCCTCCTCGAGCGGCAGGCCCGCGTAGCGCATCTGCGCCGCCACGTCGTAGGCCGCCACCGCGCGGATGAACATCTCGCCGGTGCCGGTGGTGGACACCGCCGCCACGTCGTCGGCATAGCAGCCGGCGCCCACGATGGGCGTATCGCCCACGCGGCCCACCTGCTTGTTGGTCACGCCGCCGGTGGAGGTGGCCGCGGCCAGCCGGCCTTGCGCGTCGCAGGCCACCGCGCCCACGGTGCCGAACTTGTTGTCGGGGTCGATGGGCTCGGCCGCGCGGCTGGCCGCATCGTGGTCGAGCACCGTGCCGCCCGTGCCGCGCGCGCGCTCCCATTGCGCGTGGCGCGCCTCGGTGAAGTAGTAATCCGGCTCCACCAGCTCCAGGCCCTGGGCGCGGGCGAAGGCCTCGGCGCCGTCGGCGGCGAACAGCACGTGCTCGCTCTTTTCCATCACCGCGCGCGCGGCCAGCACCGGGTTGCGCAGGCGCTTGACGCAGGCCACCGCGCCGGCGGCACGGGTGGCGCCGTCCATGATGGCGGCATCGAGTTCGTAGGTGCCGGCGCGGGTCAGCACGGCGCCGCGGCCGGCGTTGAACAGCGGGCAGTCCTCGAGCAGGCGCACGGCTTCGGTGACCGCGTCGAGCGCGCTGCCGCCGTCGGCCAGCACGCGCTGGCCGGCTTGCAGCACGGCGGCCAGCGCGGCGGTGTATTCCGCCTCCTTGGCGGGGCTCATGGCGGCACGGGTGATGGTGCCGGCGCCGCCGTGGATGGCGATCACAGGGGTGTGGTTGGTGTTCACGATGCGTCGGGAGTGGTTTTCTTGCGGCGCGCGGGCGCGCCCCTGGCGCGGCCTTCGGCCGCTTCGTCGTAGCGCTCGCGCGCGTCGCGGCCCTGGCCGGGCGGCGCGCCGTGCAGCCACGGCAGCAGGAATTCGGTCATCTCGGCGGCGGCCTTGACGGTGTGCGCGGCGCGGTGCGCCACGGCGCCGCACAGGCCTTCGATCAGGGCCAGCACGGCCGCGTCCGAGTTGGCGGAGAGCTGGCGGCCGGTGTGCGCGTACAGCGCGATGTCGGCCAAGCCCGCCAGCGGCGAGGTGGGCCCGTCGGTCAGCGCCAGGATGCGCGCGCCATGCGCGCGGGCCCGCCGCGCGATGGTCACGGTGTCGAACACGTAGCGCGGAAAGCCGATCACGATCAGCAGGTCGCTGGGCTGGAGCTTGAACAGCGCGCGCGCCGCGGTCGAGGCGCCGCCCGAGCCCGACACCGAGATCACGGTGCGGCAGGACAGGTCCAGCCCGTGCTGCAGCAGCCCGGCCAGGAAGCCGCTCGCGCCAAAGCCCACCACGAAGACACGCTCGGCCGACACGATGGCTTGCACCGCGCGCTCGCAGGATTCGGCATCGAGCCCGCGGCGCGTGGCCTCCAGATTGCGCACATCCTCGTCCAGCGACGCGGCGATGACCGCCGCCACCGTGGCCGGGCGCTCCAGTTCGGTGCGCAGCTTCTCGACCGGCGCCAGCGTGGCCTCGAAACCGCGCACCAGCTCGGTGCGGAATTGCGGATAGCCTTCGAAACCCAGTGCGTGCGCAAAACGGTTGGCGGTGGCGACCGAGACTTCGACCGCGTCCGCCAGTTCGTCGATGCGCATGGTGGCCGCGCGGAACGGATTGCCCAGCACGTATTCGGCCATGCGCTGGTGCGCCGGCGTCAACGCAGGCAGCGCGCGGGCGATGCGCTCGGTGATCGAGCCGTTGCCGTTCTTGCCGGAGATTCCGGGGTTACCGGAGTTGCCAAGGGACATGGGTTACGGTTCTGGTTAGCGGGATGCGCCGCGGTGCAGCCATGCACGAAAAAAAAGCATGCAAGCGATGCGCGTCGATGTAAATGAATTTACACGCAAAACGCGTACCATGAAAATAGAGTTTTACGCGGGCAAGGGTTTATACCTAGACCGATACCCGTTCCAGCCACATGCCAGCCCGGCGCGCGGCGGCCCCGGGCAGCCGCGCCGGCAGGCGCCGCCGTTTCGCCGGCGGCATCATGCGAAGCGGCTACAATGCCGGGTTGACCCGTGCCATGCCGGGCCGGCCCTCGCCGATCCCCAGCGGCTTTGTCTCCAGCGGCTTTATCTCCAGTTTTCCCCTCCCGTGATCCGAATCGACCAGCTAGTCCTCCAGCGCGGCACCAAGGTGCTGTTCGACCACACCAGCGTGACGCTGAACCCCGGCGAGCGCGTCGGCCTCGTCGGCGCCAACGGCAGCGGCAAGTCGACCCTGTTCGCCATGCTGCGCGGCGAACTGCACGCGGACGGCGGCGACGTCTCCATCCCGCCCCAGTGGCGCACCGCGCACGTGGCGCAGGAAACGCCGGCGGTGATGCGCAGCGCGGTGGAATACACCATCGACGGCGACACCCGCCTGCGCGAGATCGAGGCGCGCATCGCCGCGGCCCAGGCCAGCGGCGACGGCACCGCCGAGGGCGATGCCCACGCCGCCTTCGCCGATGCCGACGGCTACACCGCGCCGGCGCGCGCCGAGGCGCTGCTGCTGGGGCTGGGCTTCACGCTGGCGCAGGTGTCGCAGCCGGTGGCATCGTTCTCGGGCGGCTGGCGCATGCGGCTGAACCTGGCGCAGGCGCTGATGTGCCCGTCCGACCTGCTGCTGCTCGACGAACCGACCAACCACCTGGACCTGGACGCCATCGTCTGGCTGGAAGACTGGCTGGCGCGCTACCCGGGCACGCTGGTGATGATCTCGCACGACCGCGAATTCCTCGACGCGATCTGCAACGTCACAGTGCATATCGAAAATCAGCAACTGCGCCGCTACGGCGGCAACTACACCCAGTTCGAGACGCTGCGCCTGCAGCAGATGGCGCTGCAGCAGTCGGCCTACTCGCGCCAGCAGAAAGAGATCGCCCACCTCGAATCCTTCATCACGCGCTTCAAGGCCAAGGCCACCAAGGCGCGCCAGGCACAGAGCCGGGTCAAGGCGCTGGAGAAGATGGAACGGCTGGCGCCGGTGCATATCGCCGCCGGCTTCGCCTTCGAATTCCGCGAGCCGGACGCCGCGCCCAACCCGATGATGGTGCTCGAAGGCGTGGACTGCGGCTATCCGCCGCCCGCGCCGGACGCCCCGCCGGTGACCATCCTGCACAACCTGTCGCTATCGATCCAGACCGGCCAGCGCATCGGCCTGCTGGGCGCCAACGGCCAGGGCAAGTCCACGCTGGTGAAGACGCTGGCGGCCACGCAGGAACCCCTGGCGGGCAAGCTGCGCCAGGGCAAGGGCCTGCAGATCGGCTACTTCGCCCAGCACCAGCTGGAGACCCTGCGCGACCAGGACTCGCCGCTGCAGCACCTGGCGCGCCTGGCGCCGGACACGCGCGAGCAGGAACTGCGCGACTTCCTCGGCAGCTTCAACTTCCGCGGCGACATGGCCACCTCCCCGATCGAGCCGTTCTCCGGCGGCGAGAAGGCACGCCTGGCGCTGTCGCTGATCGTCTGGCAGAAACCCAACCTGCTGCTGCTCGACGAACCGACCAACCACCTGGACCTCGACACCCGCGAGGCGCTCACGATGGCGCTGGCGCAGTTCGAAGGCACCCTGATCGTGGTCTCCCACGACCGCCACCTGCTGCGCGCCACCACCGACCAGTTCATGCTGGTGGGCGACGGCACCATGAAGCCGTTCGACGGCGACCTCGACGACTATCGCGACTGGCTGCTGCAGCAGGCCGCGGCCAAGCGCAATGCCGCCAGCGCCACGCACGCGCCGGCCCCCGGCGACGGCGCAGTCAACCGCCGCGACCAGCGGCGCGCCGAGGCCGACGAGCGCCAGCGCCTGGCGCAGCTGCGCAAGCCGCTCGCCAAGGAACTGGAAAAGGTGGAAAAGCGCATGGCGGTGCTGCAGCAGGCCAAGAGCGAGATCGATGCGTTCATGGCGGATGAAGGCAGTTATGCGGAGGGTAACAAGGGGAAGTTGATGGAGATGCTCAAGCGGCAGGGGGAAGTTGGGGGGGAGTTGGATTTGCTTGAGGAGAGGTGGCTGGAGTTGCAGGAGCAGATTGAGCAGATTATTTGATTTTTTTGGAATTCACTTCAGGATCGGGGGCATTTAAAGTCTAAGACTTTTTTTAAAAATCAAAATCAACTTCAAAGTCAAAGGCTTTCGCTCCCCCGGAGCGACCTACTTTCTTTTTTCCGAAAAGAAAGTAGGCAAAGAAAGCGGACTGCCTGGCCGGCAGGGGCAGAAACATTGGGATTTCTTCTTATGGTGGTTTCGTGGTGGGGCCTGCGGTTCTGCTGGCATCCTGCCGTTACCGGTTCCACTCGCCACGATCTTGCTGGCGGTATTGGTTTCGGGGTCAGACCTATGATGGCTGGCGCACTGCTTGTTCTGCCATCTGCCGTTACCGACTTGGGCGGCCACGACGTAGCACCCTCGTGGTTTCGTGGTGGGCGTGGTGGACCGGGGCGCGAGTGTGCCGGGCTTGTCTCAAGCGGGGGCCACCGCGCCCACCACGAAACCAGTGCCAGTCCTATGACGTGGCATCCGCTCCGGTCGCGGCAGCAGCTTGGACTACCTGGGCCGTCGCCATCATGCAGCGCCACCACGAATCGGACATTATTCGATATAGCACCATGGCTAGCGCCGGTAGCGTCAGCAGTCCAGCCGAAGCCGCCGCGCCCACCACGAAACCCAAATCAGATTTAAAGTCTGAGCGCCCAGCCTTCTGCAAGAATCGCTTTCTTTTGGTTACTTTTCTTTTCGAGAAAAGAAAAGTGACACTTACATGTGTGCGAATGGGCTATCAAGCTCGAGCCGCCAGGCCCACGAAAGCAAGCATGCTCTCAAATACCTAAACAAACCAAACCCTTATCGATAATTCTTCTCCCGCCGAATCATCCCCACCGCCAGCGTCGCCGTCAGGATAAACAACCAGATCAACGACCAGGCCGGAATCGACAATCCAAGAATCGGAGGCAACGGCGTAGTACACATGCCGTCCGAGAAGAACACCTGCGGCAGCAGCTTGGCCGTCGGCAAGCGGTTGACCCAGTTCTCCAGCGGGTCGATGCCGCAACTGGCCTTTGGGTTGAGCAGCAGCGACACGTGATAGCCGGCCACGGCGATGCCGCCGATGCCGGACAGCATGCCCAGCCCCTGCCACAGGCTGCGCGTGTTCTGCGCGAGGGCGGCCAGCAGCGAGAACAGGCCGATGCCGACGAAGGCGAAACGCTGCATCACGCACAGCGGGCAGGGCTGGTAGCCCTCCACGTGCTGGAGGTAGAGGGCATAGCCGACCAGCCCGAACGAGATCGCGGCGATCAGCAGGAAGAAACTGCGGGAATTGGCTTGCATGGCTCAGTAGCGAAAAGGACCCGACGGTGCCGCCGTGGACGATCTGTCGTCATGGCGGCGCCGTGCTTTGGTGCGCCGCCCGGCTGCCGGCCGGACGTGCGCAATGCGAGGCTCATTATTACCGATTTTGCGATGTGCGCCACGGCCTTCCCGCGCCGCCGGCAAGGCGCCGCTTGCGGCGGATTGACGCAGATCAGGAGAGCGTGCCGGCGGGTCAGGTTAACGACGCGCCGGCGCCTGCCAGCGCGCCGCCGGCAACCGGTACAGCCAGTGCGGGCGCAGCGGGCTGCCCGGCGCCACGGCCGGATGTTCGAAGGTGCCGGCGGGCAGCATGCCGAGCCGTTCCATCACCGCGCGCGAGCGGACGTTGGGCAGCGCCGTGAA
Organism: Cupriavidus sp. 30B13; assembly: GCF_049059565.2. Lineage (NCBI taxonomy): Bacteria > Pseudomonadati > Pseudomonadota > Betaproteobacteria > Burkholderiales > Burkholderiaceae > Cupriavidus > Cupriavidus sp. 30B13. Next base: position 2,357,905 of record NZ_CP188223.1, read on the forward strand.
CGAGACGATCTCCGCCAGCCGCAGCCGCGCGAAGCCGAATTGCAGCGCGGCCTGCGCGGCCTCGGTGGCGTAGCCCTGCCCCCAGTACGCATGGGCGAGGCGCCAGCCGATTTCCACGCAGGGCGCGAACGGCAGCGCCGCGGCCGGTTCGTGCAGGCCGACGAAACCGATGAAGGCCTGGTCCGCCTTGCGCTCGGCCGCCCAGAAGCCCCACCCGCGCGCGGCGATCAGGCCCTGGCAGCGCAGTGCCATCGCGTCGCTGGCGGCGCGCTCCAGCGGCGCGGGAAAGCAGGCCATCACCAGCGGGTCGGCATTGAGCGCGGCGAACGGCGCGAAGTCCGCCGCGCGCCACTGGCGCAGGCGCAGGCGCGGGGTCTCCAGCGTGACCGGGTCCGGTGCCGGCGCGTCGCTCATGGGCAGTCGCTCATGGGCTGTCGCTCACTCGAGGTGGCGGACGCGGTCGATGGCCTGCTCCAGCCGCTCCACCGCGATCACCTCGAGCCCGTCGATCGGCTGCTTGGGCGCGTTGGCCTTGGGAATCACCGCCGTGGTGAAACCGAGCTTGGCGGCCTCGCGCAGGCGTTCCTGCCCGCGCGGGCTGGGCCGGATCTCACCGGCCAGGCCGACCTCGCCGAACACCACCAGGCCGCGCGGCAGCGGCTTGTTGCGCATGGAGGAATGGATGGCCAGCAGCACCGCCAGGTCGGCGGCCGGCTCGGCGATCTTGACGCCGCCCACGGCATTGAGGAAGACGTCCTGGTCGAAGCAGGCGATGCCGGCATGGCGATGCAGCACCGCCAGCAGCATGGCCAGCCGGTTCTGCTCCAGCCCCACGGCCAGGCGGCGCGGGTTGGGCACCTGCGCGGCGTCCACCAGCGCCTGCACCTCCACCAGCAGCGGCCGCGTGCCCTCCTGCGTGACCAGCACGCACGATCCCGCCACCTGCTGCTCGTGCTGCGACAGGAACAGCGCGGACGGATTGCTGATGCCGCGCAGGCCGCGCTCGGTCATGGCGAACACGCCCAGCTCGTTGACCGCGCCGAAGCGGTTCTTGAAGGCGCGCACCAGGCGGTGCGAGGAATGGGTGTCGCCCTCGAAGTACAGCACGGTGTCGACGATGTGCTCGAGCACGCGCGGGCCGGCCAGCGCGCCCTCCTTGGTCACGTGGCCGACCAGGATGATGGTGGTGCCGCTGCCCTTGGCGATGCGGGTGAGCTGCGCCGCGCATTCGCGCACCTGCGCCACCGAGCCGGGCGCCGAGGTAAGCGCCTCCGAGTACAGCGTCTGGATCGAGTCGATCACCGCCACCTCGGGCTTTTCCGCCTCCAGCGTGGCCTGGATCTTCTCGAGCTGGATCTCCGCCAGCAAGGCAAGCTGCGGGCTGTCCACGCCCAGGCGCTGCGCGCGCAGCGCGATCTGCGCGCCGGATTCTTCGCCGCTGACATACAGTACGCGGCGCTCGGCGGCCAGGTTGGCCAGCGCCTGCAGCAGCAGCGTGGACTTGCCGATGCCGGGGTCGCCGCCGATCAGCACCACCCCGCCGGCCACCAGCCCGCCGCCCAGCACGCGGTCGAATTCCTCGATGCCGCTGGAAAAGCGCGGCACGTCGGCCGCGTCGATCTCCGACAGGCGCTGCACGCGGGCCGACGCGGCCAGCGGCGCGAAGCGCTTGGCCGACGCGGTTTCCGCCACGGTCTCGACCAGCGTGTTCCATTGCTGGCAGTGCGGGCACTGGCCTTGCCAGCGCGGCGAGGTGCCGCCGCATTCGGTGCAGGTGTAGACGTTTTTTGGCTTGGCCAAGTCGGAGTCCCAGGGCAAACGGTGGAAAAAAGGGAGAGCGCAGCGGGGAAAGCGGCGGGCGAACCGCAGGCTGCCACGGACGGCGGCGCGCGTCGCCGCGGCGGGCGCGGAAGGCGGCGCGCGGGCAGCAGCCGGCCCGCGCGCCCGGGCTCAGGCCAGCGCGGCCTGTTCCGGCGCGGTCAGCGTCGCCACCGTGACCGGCACCCGCGGCGCCAGCGCGCACATCAGTTCATAACCCACGGTGCCGCTGGCGGCGGCCACGTCGTCGATCGGCAGACCCTGGCCCCACAAGGTCACGGGGCTGCCCACGCGGGCCTTGGGGCACGGCGTGAGGTCCACGCAGATCATGTCCATCGAGACCCGGCCCACCAGATGCGTGCGCACGCCGTCGACCAGCACCGGCGCCGGGTTGTCGCCCCAGCCGGCGGCGTGGCGCGGGTAGCCGTCGGCATAGCCGCAGGCCACCACGCCGATGCGCATGGCCCGCTGCGCCGTAAACAGCGAGCCGTAACCGACGGTATCGCCGGGCTGCAGGTCCTGCACGGAGATCAGTTCGCTGTGCAGCGACATGGCCGGCTGCAGGCCGAAGCTGCTCACGTCGGCCGCCACCCCGGAAGGCGAGGCGCCGTACAGCACGATGCCCGGCCGCACCCAGGCACGGTGCGCCAGCGGATGCCACAGCGTGGCGGCGGAGTTGGACAGGCTGGCCTCGCCCGGCAGGTTGGCCGTGGCGGCGTCGAACACCTCGACCTGGTGCGCGATGCCGCGCGGGCCGTCGGCGTCCGAGAAATGGGTCATATGCACGATGCTGCCCACGCAAGGCAAGGTGCGCGCGCGCTCCCAGGCCGTGCGGTACTGGTCGGGACGGAAGCCCAGCCGGTTCATGCCGGTATTGAGCTTGAGCTGGATGCCCAGCGGCCCCCTGGGGCGGGCGACTTCCAGCATGCGCAGCTGTTCTTCGCAATGCACCGCCGTGGTGAGGCGGTATTGTTCCAGCAGCGGCACATCCTGGGGCTGGAAGAAACCTTCCAGCAGCAGGATCGGGCCTTGCCAGCCGAGTTCGCGCAGCAGCACGGCTTCGTTCAGGTCGAGCAGGCCGAAACCGTCGGCGGCGCGCAGGCCGGCAAAGGCACGGCGGATGCCGTGGCCATAGGCGTTGGCCTTGACCACGGCCCATACGCGCGACTCGGGTGCGCAGCGGCGCACGACTTCCAGGTTGTTGGCCAGGGCCGGTTGGTGGATGACGGCGTGAATGGGTCTGGGCATGGGATCGCTGTTGCTTCTAGGGGGCTGCTGTGCGACCGCGCCGCGGGAATCCTGGCCGGCCAGCCGGGCCGCTGCCGGCCCGCGAATGCACCACATAGGGGAAGACCCGGTACGCGCGGCACGTCGCACAGACGTTATTTGAACACACTCGAGCAAACATTTAGGGAATCGCAGCGCGTCTGCGCTGTCCAACCGGCGGCCCGTAGATGCTCGGAATCGCCTTATTTTCGTGTTATAAAGCCGGACGTTCCGACCATGTTTTAAAAGTGATGCAATATGTCAAACACGGTGAGGCAAGCTGCACGGCACTCCCAGACCTGGTCCGGGCATCACTTTGACAACGGCGCCAGCCCAGGTTCCCCGCCGGCAATGACAGCCGCCAGCGCGGCGGTGACCGACTTGCACAGCAATTGCGATGGAGACAGAGTCCAAAGTATGAAGAAGGGTTTTTATACCATCATGGCGGCGCAGTTCTTCTCCTCGCTGGCCGACAACGCGCTGCTGATCGCCGCCATCGCCCTTCTCACCGAACTGCATTCCCCGCAGTGGATGACGCCGCTGCTCAAGCTGTTCTTCGTGCTGTCCTATGTGGTGCTGGCTGCCTTCGTGGGCGCCTTCGCGGACTCCATGCCCAAGGGCAAGGTGATGTTCATCACCAATACCATCAAGATCGCCGGCTGCGCCATCATGATGTTCGGGCTGCACCCGCTGTTCGCGTATGGCATCGTGGGCTTCGGCGCGGCCGCCTACTCGCCGGCCAAGTACGGCATCCTCACCGAGCTGCTGCCGCCGGAAAGGCTGGTGGCCGCCAACGGCTGGATCGAGGGCCTCACGGTCGGCTCGATCATCCTCGGCACGGTGGTGGGCGGCGCGCTGATCTCGGTGCATATGTCCAAGGTGCTGCTTGGCTTCGACATGCCGTTCGTGGACACCGGCATCCATACCCCGGCCGAGGCCGCCATGGTGGTTATCATGCTGTTCTACGTGGTCGCCGCCATCTTCAACCTGTTCATCCCGGAAACCGGCGCGCGCTATCCGCAGCAGGAAAAGAACCCGATCAAGCTGATCGCCGAGTTCGCGGACTGCTTCACCGCGCTGTGGCACGACAAGCTGGGCCAGATCTCGCTGGCCGTGACCACGCTGTTCTGGGGCGCCGGCGCCACCCTGCAGTTCATCGTGCTGAAGTGGGCCGAGAAGTCGCTGGAGCTGAACCTGTCGCAGGGCGCGCTGCTGCAGGCGGTGGTGGCGGTGGGCGTGGCGGTCGGCGCCATCCTGGCCGCGATGCGCATTCCGCTGCGCAAATCGCTGTCGGTGCTGCCCTTCGGCGTGGCGATGGGGGTGGTGGTGATGCTGATGGCGTTCTACACCAAGAACAGCCTGCCGGACCTCTCGCTCGACATCCTCGGCATGCACATGCCGCTGTACATGGCCGTCGCCTACCTGTTCCTGATGGTGGTGGGCGGCATGTCCGGCTACTTCGTGGTGCCGATGAACGCCCTGCTGCAGCACCGCGGCCACGTGCTGCTGTCCGCCGGCCACTCGATCGCCGTGCAGAATTTCAACGAGAACGTGTCGGTGCTGCTGATGCTGTGCCTGTACGCCCTGCTGATCAAGCTCAACGTGCCCATCGGCATCGTCATCGTGGCGTTCGGCATCTTCGTCTGCGTCACCATGCTGCTGGTGATGCGCCAGCACCGCTACAACATGCGCAACTTCAATTCGCTCGCCATGATCGGCGAGGACAAGCACCACTGACCCCGCGCCGCGGCGCCGGCGCCTACTTGTAGTCGATGGTGAACATCACCGATGTGTCGGCCCGCCCGGGCGTGACCGATTCGCCGGTCTGCACGTAGCGCGCCTGCAGCGGGATGGTATAGCTGCCGCCCTCGGCCGCCGCCGGCGCGATGCCGCTGGGCATCACGCTGCCGTACGTTACCGGCGTGCCGGCCTGCGTGGCGATCTGCAGCCCGACCCCGCCCGCCGCCGGCCTGGCCTCGCTGCCGGCGCTCAGCGCCACGATCCCCTTGGCCGCATCCACCACCTGCGTGACCGGCGTCAGCACGAAGCCGAGCTGATTGGCGGTGGTGCCCACGTTGCTCACCCCGTTGTCGTAGGAAACGCTGGCCGCGGCGCCGTGGAAGGCGGGGCAGTCCTGCAGCCGGATGTCGAATCCCTTCCATGGCGTGGCGCTGCCCGCGCCGGAGAAGCCGCCGGCTCCGTGGCTGCCCATGCGGACCGTGACGTCGGGCGTGGCGCAGGTCCGGGAAACGATGCTGAGGCTGCCGGCGAACGAAATCTCGAACGCCTGCAGATACTCGAACGCGCTGCTCTTGCGCCAGTTGGAGATCACCCGCGGCAACGATGCGCCCGCGATCGGGCCGCTGGCGGAAACCTGGCCGGTCTTGATCAGCGAGATCTCGACGTACTGCGGACCCACCGGGTAGATGCAGGTGAACAGGCAACTGGTGGTATCCAGGTCCGGATAGAAGCGGTTGGTGCGGATGTCGCGGATGGCCACGCCGATGCCCGGCAGCCCGGACTCGTACACCTTGCCGGCATAGGGCCCCTGGTTCCAGGCAGCGAGCGGCTGGCTGGTCGTCAGCTCGAGGGCGTTGTTGACCGTGGCGGTCGCGTAGTTCTTGCAATCGATGCTCACCGTCTGCGCGGACACCGTCTGGCTGTAGATGACGGTGCCGTCGGGCACGTCGCGGCCGATCGTGAGCGCGCCGGCGGCCAGCGGCACGGTCAGGGTCGGCGGGGTGGCCGAGCCGCTCCCCACATAGCAATCGGACTGGTCCAGCGCGGCGTTGGCGGCGCCGCTGGCGCCCAGGCCGATCAGCAGGGCGACGATACCGCGGAGATAGTGCTTCATGTCTTGCTCCTTCCTGTCTGGCGCGGCGCCGTCGCCGCAGCCGTTGTCTGTCGTGCCGGGCGCGCTCAGCCGCGCTCGCAGATGCGCTTGAGCCGCAGCAGCGGGCTGCTCTGCGCGCCTTCCACGGCGGGCTCGATCACGCACTGCTGGCCGGCGCCGTCGCCCCAGCGGGCCGTGAGCGGGCCGCCGCCGTCCTTCAGGCGCACATAGATGCGGCCGCCCTGCCCGACCAGCCCGGCGTTGTTGCCGCTGCCGTCGGTGATCTCGGCGCCGAACGGCACCGGCGTGCCGTCGGCCAGCGCCGCGTCGATCAGCGCCGCCTGGCCCGAGTCGGTCGCGTAGCGCAGCATCACCACCGCGCCCGCGCGCGGCGCGACCTGCTGGCTGGTCACCTTGAGCTCGATGTCGTCGGGAATGTTCGCCGGATCGAGCGAGATCTCGTTCTGCCGGTACGGCATCAGGTAAGGCACCACGCCGTAGCCGCGCCCGTCGAGCTTCAGGCCGGGATAGCTGTCGATCCTGGCGCCCGCCGCCGCCGGCGCTTCCAGCACCGCGAAGGTGTCGCCCGTGTATGGCGAGAAGCTGATGCCGCCCGGGTGCGCCACCACCGAGCCGCTCAGGCCAACCGACGCATTGCGGTAGCCCGCGCCCTGGCCATAGGAGCCCTGCACCGACGTATAAGGCGTGCGGTACTGGCCGTTGAGCGCGCCGGACACCTGGCCGGCGGCGCTGCGCGCGGCCGTCACGCCGTAGCTGAGCTGGTTGTCCTCGCCCGCCACGCCGCTGAGCGTGGTCTGCGCGGTGGTGCCGCCGCCGGTCTCGTGGCCCAGGCTGAACGCCAGTTGCGGTGCGCGGGGCTGGCGGCCGAGCGGCAGCGTGAGGTTGAGCATGAACTGGTTGTCGATGGCGCCGTTGCCGCCGCGCACGCGCGCGGCGGTGACCGAGTAGCCCACCGGGCCGATGCGGTTGCTGTAGCCGAGCTGGTACTGCACGTCGCGCTGCCTGCCGTTCCAGTAGTCCTGCGTGAACGCGCTGGCGAAGACCTGTCCCCAGCCGCGCGGCAGCGGCTGGTTGAGCGTCACCGAGGTACGGCTCCTGGGGCGGACCATCGAATCGATGTCCAGCCCGCGCCTGAAGGCTTCCTCCATGCGCGCCGCGCCGGAGAAATCGACATAGCGGTGCGAAGAGAAACGGTGGGTGGCCAGCGAGATGTTGCTGCCGGTCTGCTGGAACAGCTTGCTGTAGGCCAGCCGCGTGCTGGCGCCGCCGAAGGTCCGTCCGCCGATCCTGGCGTAGGCGCCGGTGACGTCCAGCGAGACCGCGCCGAAGCCGGTATCGAAGGCCGCGCCGGCCAGCACCGACGCATAGCGGTCGCTGGCCTGCACGCCGGCATAGCCGGTCAGGCTGTTGGTCAGCCCCCGCTGCACGGTGGCCTGCAGCAGCCTGGGGCGCGACGATAGCGCGGTGTCGTTGAGCACGCCGGCCGTGGCGCTGAAGCGCGTCATGCCGGGACGCAGCAGCATCGGCACCGCGGCATAGGGCACCGTGAAACTGCGCTCGCGCCCGTCGGCTTCCGTCACGGTAACCTGCAGGTCGCCGCCGTAGCCGGCCGGATAGAGGTCGTCGATGGCGAACGGGCCGGGCGCGACCGGCGTGTCGTAGATCACCACGCCGTTCTGCCGGATCGTCACGCGCGCGTTGGTGTCGGCCACGCCGCGCACCACCGGCGCATAGCCGCGCTGCGAGTCGGGCAGCATGCGGTCGTCGCTGGCGACCTGGGCGCCGATGAACGGCAGCGTGTCGAACAGCTCGCCCGAAGTGTTCGCGCCGCCCAGCACGAGCCGGCCCTGGATCGCGGTCAGGTCCTTCTGCACATAGGTGTTGACGTTCTGGTACTTGCTGCCGGCGCCGGCCTGCGCGCCGAGCGAGCCGTTATGGCGGAAATACCACTCGCCGATGTTGAAACCGGCATTGAGCGAGAGAAAGCCGGAAGTACTGGAAATGCCGCCCGACTCGCTGCGGTAGACATTGAGGCCGTAGCCGAGGAAACCGGCCGTCACGCCGCTGTCCCACAGCGCCGGGTTGACGTAGCCGCGCGGCGTGCGCCGCGTCATGTCCTGCGGAATGCCGACCTCCAGGCGCAGCAGGCCCGGGTCCAGCGTGGCGGTGGCGTGCGGCACGATCTCCGGCAGCGTCAGGCACGCGCCCGGCGCCCCGAGCGCCGCCAGCACGCCGGCGTCGAGCCTGGACATGTCGACGCCGAACTGGTCGAGCAAGGACAGCGTCATGCAAACCCGGCCGCGGCCCGGCGCGTCGCCCGCGCTCACCCGCACGTCCGCATAGCCGGCCAGGCGGCCGTTGACCGAAAGCTCGGCCCGGTACTCGCCCGGCAGCAGGGGGTTGCCCTCCTGGTAGCGCGACAGGTCGGCCTTGTGGCCGCCCTGCGGCACCAGGAAGTCGTCGTTGAATTCGACGCTGGCCACCACCGCGGTGGCCGGTGCCGCCGTGCCCGCCACCGTGCCCGCCGGCTGCATTGCCCATGCGCCGCCCATGCCGAACAAGGCCAGCAGCGCCAGGCACAGCGGCTTGCGTTGTGTGGAAAGTGCTTTCTCGGGGCGGAGCGAGGCGTCGGGGCGCATGATTTGCAGGCCGTTGGGCAAAGGGAGTCCCACGGCGGCGAACATGCGGCCGGCCGCGAGAACCGGGGTGACTGGAAGACGATGTGGAAAGTTGCGGCGCGAGGCCGCGCGCCCTACCTGGCGGCGGCGCCAGCCTTGTGGTCGTCGATGGCGCCGTAGTCGTTGACGGTGGTGAAGACCACCTGTGCGTCGCCGGCCGGCTGGGCCAGGCCTTCGACGGGCAGCTCGATGCTGCCCAGCGGCGGCACCATCCTGGCGTCGACCGCGTAGGTCTTGCCGCCGGCTTCCACCGCAGCGGAAGCGATGCTCACGTGATAAGGCGTGGGGTTGCTCGCCTTGGCCACGTAGCCGCCGGCACCGCCCGCGGCCGGCTGGATGGCCCAGGTCAGCCTGGCGGGCGCGCTGTTGGCGTCGCCGGGCAGGCCGCTGGGGCGGAAGAAAATCTTGAGGCGCGAGCGGAACGCCATCTGCAGCACGTTGTCCGGTGCGCCGTCCTTGAGCTTCGGCGGGACCTCGAGCACGTTGAGCCAGTAGACCGATTCGCGGTCCTGCGGCAGCGGCTCCTGCGTATAGACCAGGCGCAGCGACTGCCCCTTGCCGGGGTCGACGCGCGCGATGGGCGGCAGCAGCGTGAACGGCATGCCCGCGGCATTGGCGTCGGCGCGGGCGTTGCCGTCGTCGATCCAGCTTTGCAGCAGCGCCGGCACCTTGCCGTCGTTGGTGACCTTGACCGTGACCTGCTTGGCCTGCGCCGGATAGATGACGCGCGTGCCGGAGATGACCACGCCGGCCCATGCGCTCGCCGAGCCCAGCATGGCGGCGGCGATTGCCGCGGCGGCCAGCTTGCGTGTTCGTTGTCCCATGATTGTTCCCCTTGTTGGTTTCCCGTATCCGATCTTTCCCTCTGTGGCGTGCCTCCTTCTCTGGCACCGCGCCTTCCGGCAGCCCCTACGGGCGAGGCTGCCGGCGCGGCGGCGGGCTTACTTGTAGTCGATCGAGTAGGTCACCTGGCCGGTCACGGCGCCCGGGGCGACTTCGCCGCTCGTCGCGCGGTAGGCGACGACATACGGCAGGTCCACCGCGCCGTTGGACAGTTCATGCTTGGTGGTGCCGCTCTGGTTCTCGCTGCCGATGACGATCGGCGCGCCGCTGACGTCGGCCAGGACCAGTTCGACGTTCTCCGCGGCGTTGCCGACGGCGAGGTTCGTCAGGGCGCCGTTGTCCATGTTCACGCCGGGGCCGGCTTCGAAGAACGCCGAGGCGGAGGTGGCGGGGCCGGTGCAGTCCTTCAGGCCGATCACGAATTGGGTGGTGCCGGCGACGGCATTGGCTTCGCTCAGGGCGCCGGCGGCGACGGAGGGCAGCACCACGGTGGCGGCGGCCGGCGTTTCCGTGCCGTTGACGCTGATGCGGCAGGTCTGCGCGGTCACTTCGCCTTCGAAGTTGATGGTGCCGTCGGCGGCGTGCGCGGCGGTGGCGGCAACGGTCATGGCGGCGGCGGCGAGCAGAGTGCGGAGAATATTCTTGTTCATGGCGATTTCCAGTTTATTAGGTTGATTAAACACCCGTAAAATAGGAAGGATCATTTTCTACGGGGCCTGACCTGTTTGCCGGGCCAGTGAGTGAATTCTAATTTCCGGCGCCCGGCGTGTTAATTTGACCAGTACCAAGATTGGTAATAAATTTATAGTACTTGTACTAATAGGCAGTTTTTGGCATTCCCAAGCGCACCAGGAATCACTAAATCATCAGCAATTCAAAGTCATAAAACCGCACATTCCGGGTTATTTAGAAACAAAGACGACACATTTCGGCAATTTTCATCCAACAAAGCAGCCGAACCCAGCCTATGGGCGGGCAAGCGTTGCCAGGCACCTCGTCCGAACCACGGCATCGTACGAATCCGCTTTGTGACGACACCTGCCCCGAACAGCGAAAATGGCATTTTCGCCGTGAAAAGACCGGATATATTTTCGGCAGCCGGCAGCAAAGCCTGACGGAAAATGAACGCACGCGGAATGCCGGGAAGACGCAGGCGCCGGCCGGCCTGCGCTTCACGACGAAGGGGATTATTCAGGGAAAAATGCGCGAGAAAATCGGGTGCCGGACGGCGCCATGCGCGAAGGCTATGCCGACGCCCCGGCCACGCGCTGCCGCGCGCGCGCTTCCCAGCCGGGCGGCACCACGAAGCCGCGCGTGCGCTCGCGCCAGAGGCCCGGCGCCAGCGGCCCGGCGGGCTCCAGTTCGCACAGCATGACGGGCGCCTCGCGCCGCCAGCTCTTGTCGTGCCGGGTTTCCGCGAAGCGCTGCGCCAGCGCGTCGCGCACGGCCTCCATCAGCTCGGTCTGCGCCTGCGGCACCATGGCCGGCGCCATCCAGGCCGAGCGCGGCAGGCGGAACCAGCGCGAGCCCGTGCGCGTGGCGGCCCAGGCCGACCAGTCCGCCAGCGTCGACCACCAGCCGTGCAGGTGGTCCGGGGCGATGCCGAGGTCGCGCACGCCGGCCGGGACATGGCCGTTGCGGTAGAACAGCCAGCCGAGCAGGTAGACCTCGCTGCGGTCCACGTTCCGTCCCAGCAGCGCGCGCGCCTCCGGGACGCGCGACAGCGCCAGCTGGCGGTGCACGAGATGGCCGAGCTTGTCGCCCAGGCGGTCCACCAGGTTGGGGCCGACGAAATGATGCAGCCGCGGCGGCGCGGCGGCGCCGTGCCCGGCGTCGGGGGCGGGATCGACCAGCAGATAGAACTTGGCCGCCATTTCCCAGTGCACGATGGCGCCGCTGACGGCGTCGCGCCAGACGAAATCGAGTTCGCCCAGGGTCTGGACACCGTGGGCGCTGGCGCGCCGCACCGGCAGGTTGGCCGCCAGCAGTTCCAGCCCCGCGGTGTGTTCCAGCGTGAACTGGAGCAGGCGCTCGGCATGGCGTCCCAGCCGCAGGCTGGGCGCGTGCGCGGGGCCGTGCGGGCGCGCATGCTCGCGGCCCGCCGCCAGTTCGGCGATGGTGGCCGGCAGTGTGTCGGGATCGGCCGCGAGCAGCCAGCGCTGCCAGCCGGCCAGCGCGCCGTCCGGCCAATGCGCCAGGCCCGGGGCAATCTGTGCCGCTCCCGCGGCCGCAGCCGCCCCGCCGACGGCGGGAACCGCGTGGCCGTTGACCGTTTCGCCGGGCTCGCCGCCGTGGGCGGCGGCGCCCGCCCCTGCCGTTCCTACCGCCCCTACCGCCGGCAAGAACGCCAGCAACGGCGGCGACAGCGAGCACCAGGCCAGCTCGCGCAAGCGCTGCGAAGCGGCATGGCGCCACAGCGGCGCCACCTCGATGGCGCCGCCGGGGCCGAGGGCGGACTCAGGCCTCGGCTCCCGCACGGGCATGCACCTCGCGGGCCAGGCAAAGGTCTTCCCAGGCGCGCGCCTTGTCGGTCAGCGTGCGCAGCAGGTAGGCCGGGTGATAGGTCACCACTACCGGAATGCCCTCGTAGCTGTGCACGCTGCCGCGCAGCTTGCCGATCGGCGTGGTGGTGCGCAGCAGCGACTGCGCCGCGAACCGGCCCAGCACCACGATCAGCTTCGGCCGCACCAGCGCGATCTGGCGGCGCAGGTACGGTTCGCACTGCGCCACCTCGTCCGGCTCCGGGTTGCGGTTGCCGGGCGGGCGGCATTTCAGCACGTTGGCAATGAAGACATTGCGTCCGCGCGCCAGCCCGACCGCGGCCAGCATGTTGTCGAGCAGCTTGCCGGCCTGGCCGACGAAGGGCTCGCCCTGCTTGTCCTCGTTCTCGCCGGGGGCTTCGCCCACCAGCATCCACTCGGCCTGGCGGTCGCCGACGCCGAACACGGTCTGGGTGCGGCGGTCGCACAGGCCGCAGTCGGTGCAGCCCGAGACGCGCGCTTCCAGCGCGGCCCAGTCGAGCCCGGCGATGGCGGCCTCGCGCGCGCCGGCGCCAGGCGCCGCATGCGGGATGGCCGGCGCCGCCGGTGCGAGGCCGGTCCGTGGCTGCGCTTCGGGCCGGGCTTCCGGCTGCGGCGCGGCCGCGGGCTCGGCCCAGGCCGCCGCTGGCGCCTCGCCGCCAGTGCCGGCCTCGCCGGCAACAAGCGCCTGAGGCTGCACGGCAACCGCGGCAGCCGCGGCAGGCTCCGCTTCCATGTCCGGAGCCATTTCCGTGGTCACGGACATGGCCACCTCCGCCGCCACTTCCACGGCCTGCGCCAATGCCGGCGCGCGGCGCGGCACCCATTCCTCGTTCACGCCGAGCACCTCGAGAAACCTCGCGCGCCGGCTCATGGCTGGGCCTCCGCGGGCGACCACGCGCGGCGCAGCACCAGCGCATCCTCGCGAGCCTGGCCGGCCGCCGGGTAATATCCCTTGCGCCGGCCGATCTCGGCGAAGCCCGCCTGCCGGTAGAGCTCGATCGCGCCGGTATTGGAGGGCCGCACTTCCAGCAGCATGGTATGCAGGTGATGGGTGTGCGCGGTGGCCAGCGCGGCGGCCAGCATCAGCCGGCCCAGGCCGGTGCGCTGGTGGGCCGGATCCACGGTGATATTGAGCAGGTGCATCTCGTCCACCACCGGCATCAGCACGGCATAGGCGACCAGCGCGCCGGCGGGGTTGCGCAGCGTCATGCCGATATGGCCGGCCTTGACGGAGTTCTCGAAATTGCCGCGCGTCCATGGATGGCTGTAGGCGCGCGCCTCGATCCCGGCCACGGCTTCGACGTCGAGCGCGCTCATGCGCCCGATCGCCCAGCCCGCGCCCAGCGGCGGCATGACCGGCACGTCCGGCCAGGCGGTGGCCGGCGCCGCCGGCTGCGCGTCCTCGGCGGCGGGCGGCACGCTGCGGCGCGCGCTCATGGCCGCTCTCCCGCGGCGGCCAGCGTGGCGCGCTGCTCGGCGATCGCCTGGCGCTCGGCAATGGTCTGGGCGACCTTGTCGCGCAGATAGATCGGCATGGCATCCTCCGGCGCGACGGTTTCGTTGCGCGCCAGCGCGCGCAGCGCGATCGATACCAGCGCGGGCGCGGCGGGCAGCGCGTCCGGCACGCTGTGCTGCGCCAGCGCGCCGGCGGCCAGGCGTTCGCCGAACACGGCGGCGGCGTTGCCGGCCAGCCAGAACGGCGCGCCCGGCAAGGTCACCGCCTCGGGCGGGCATACCTGCATGGCGGTGACGGGCAGCCATTGCTGCGCGGCCTCGTCCCAGGCGAAGGCACCCGCATAGGCTTCGTCCATGCGGGCGTCCAGCGCCACCAGCACCGGCACCCCGGGCGGCAAGGCCGGCGCGCCCGCCTCGCCCAGGCGCACGCGCTCGGCGCAGGCCATCAGCGAATTGACGGGAACCACCGGCAGCCCGGCGCCGAAGGCCAGGCCCTGGGCCACGCCGCAGGCGGTGCGCAGGCCGGTGAAGGAACCGGGCCCGGCGCCGAAGGCGATGGCGCCGCAGTCCGCCAGCGCGATGCCGGCTTCGGCCAGCAGTTCGGCGGCGGCCGGCAGCACGCGCGCGGAAGAGCGCGGGCCGGTGTGCTCATGACGCACCAGGCACGCCAGGGCGCCGCCTTCGGCAAGGCGCCCGAGCGCGACGGAGCACCACTCGGTGGAGGTTTCGACAGCAAGAATCCAGGACATGGCGAGATTGTATCCGTTGCCACCTCAAAAGCTGAACTTGCGCGCCCGCCCGCACGGTCCGGCGCGCCTGCGGCGGCCCGGACCGAGGCCTTCTTCGGTTTCTTTGCACTCAAACGCAGGGCCGCGGGGGATATCATCGCGCAGTCCAGGGCCGTCCCCGCCGGGCCACCCCGCCCTTCCCCACGCATTCACCCAGGAGAACCCATGAGCGACCTGCAGGCCCGCTTCGCCCAAGCCCAGCTCGACGTCAAGCAACTGACCGAGCGCCCCAGCAACATGACCCTGCTGCGCCTCTACGCCCTGTTCAAGCAAGGCAGCGAAGGCGACGCCCACGGCGACAAGCCCGGCATGACCGATTTCGTCGGCCGCTACAAGTTCGAGGCCTGGGAGGCCATCAAGGGCACCAGCCAGGACGAAGCGAAGGAAAAGTACATCGCGCTGGTCGAGGAGCTGCGCGGCGGCACGGCCGCCTGAGGCCAGCCGCCCGCGTCCGCTATGCCGGCAGCGGCCGCGGCCGGATGCGCCACGCCGCCAGGATCGCGGTGGCGATCACCAGCCCGACCGCCAGGAAGGTTTCGTCGAAGGCGCGGATGCGCGCCGCGGCGTCGCCTTCCGGGCCCAGCACCGCGCCCTGCGCCGCCAGCCGCCACTGCAGGCCCACGCCTGCCAGGCTCACGCCGATGGCGCCGCCGAGCTGGCGCAGGAAGTTGATGCAGCTCGAACCCTGCGCGATCAGTGAATAGTCCACGCCGCGCATGGCGCCCAGCGTCAGCGACGGCAGGATGCAGCCCAGCCCGATCCGCCCCACGATCGCCCACGTCACCAGCAGCAGGTAGGGCGTGGCCTGCGAGCCCAGCGCCATCAGCAGGAAGGATGCCGCCAGCAGCGCCAGCCCGAACGAGACCTGCCGGTGCGGCGCGATGCGGTTGGTCAGCCGCCCCGCCGCGGCGATGGTGAAGGCCAGCGCCAGCCCGGCCGGCAGCAGCACCAGCCCCGCGCGCGACGGCGTGTAGGCCAGCGCCATCTGCATGTAGACCGGCAGCAGGTAGGTCGAGCCGAACAGGCCCGCGCCGTAGATGAAGGCCACCACCGCGCCGGCGGCGAACTGGCGGTAGCTGTACAGGCGCATGTTCATCAGCGGATGCGCCGCGCGCAGCTGCCACAGCACGAACACCACCAGCATCAGCACGCCGAAGCCCGCCAGCGCCAGCCCGGCCGCCATGCTCTCGCGCATCTGCACCACCCCGTTGAGCAGGCTCACGGTGGCGATGCCGGCCAGGCCCAGGCCCTGCCAGTCGAGCGGCTTGCGCTCGCCCATCATGGCCGAATCCACCGCCATGAAGCGGCGCGCCATATAGAGGCCGATCAGCGTCAGCGGCACCACCACGAAGAAGATCGAGCGCCAGCCGAACGCCTCCACCAGGAAGCCGCCCACGCTCGGGCCCAGCGCCGGCGCCAGCACCACGCCGAAGCCGAACAGGCCGATGGCGCGGCCCTGCTCGCGCTCCTCGAACACGCGCAGGATCAGGATATTGGGCAGCGGCTGCAGGATGCCCGCGGCAATCCCCTCGGCCACGCGCATGGCGATCATCACCTCGTAGGCCGGCGAAAAGCCGCCCACCAGTCCGCCCGTGCCCAGCAGCAGCAGGCTGCCCACGAAGGTGCGTCGCAGGCCGTAGCGGTTGAGCAGCCAGGGCGTGAGCAGCATCGACAGCGTCATGGCGATCATGAAGCTGGCCGCGACCCACTGCGCGCGCTCCTGCCCGAGCACGAAATGCTTGCTCAGGGCCGGCACGGCCACATTGACGATGGTCGAGGAAACGATCGACGACACCGTGCCGAGCATCAGCGTGAGCAGCACCAGCCAGCGCAGCCGGTCGCCGTAGCGCGCCCGCAGCGCGGCCCGCGTGGGGCCGCTCCCCGCCCTGGCCCGCGCGCCGTCCGTCGGCCCGCCGGCGGCGGGCGGCGAAGGCTGCGCGCTCACCCCAGGCGCCCGGTCGCGGCCAGTTCGCGGATCTTGCGCACGGTGTCGATGTCGGCCTCGTGGTAGGCCGACTTGACGATCTCGGCGTAGCGGTCGTCGCCGCTCTCGTCGATCGCCGGCATGGTGGTCTCGTAGACGAAGCGCAGCAGCAGCGCGCCCGGGCCCGGCGTCTCGATGGCCATGGTCAGGGTGCCGCCGGCATGCTCGGCGGTGGCGGCGGTTTCATAGCGCACCTGGCGGCGCGGCACGAACACCACGCGGTCGCGGATGATCGCCTTGCCGAAATGCAGCAGGCGCACGACATAGTCTCCGCCGCGCTCCACGATCTCGGCCCGGTCCAGGCCCATCACGAACAGCTCGGGCTCGGCGGTGCGCAGCACCAGGCCCTGCCAGAGCTGCTCCGGCGTCAGCGTGTCCAACTGGATATTGCGTGGATCGTTGATCTCCACAAGGTGCTCGAAACGCAACTTCCCTCTCCCGATCGGTGGTTAGCCGATATTATGAAGGCTCCGCGTCAAGGTCTGCAGCAAAACTTCCCCGTCCCCGTCCAGCCTCCATCGCCACCCCGGAGCCCGTTCATGACCGTTCCCCTCATCGAACCCGCCATCGATCCCGCCGATCCGCTGCAGGTCCTGGTCTATGCCGATTCGCTGTCCTGGGGCATCGTGCCCGGCACGCGGCGGCGCCTGCCCTGGCCGGTGCGCTGGCCCGGGCGGCTGGAACTGGCCCTCAACGCCTCGCCCGGCCAGCGCCCGGTGCGCGTGCTGGAGGACTGCCTCAACGGCCGCCGCACGGTCTGGGACGATCCGTTCAAGCCCGGGCGCAACGGCATCCAGGGCCTGGCCCAGCGCATCGAAATGCACTCGCCGCTGGCGCTGGTGATCCTGATGCTGGGCAGCAACGATTTCCAGTCGATGCATCCGCACAACGCCTGGCATGCCGCGCAGGGCATCGGCGCGCTGATCGACGCGATCCGCGCCGCGCCCGTCGAGCCCGGCATGCCCTCGCCGCCGGTGCTGGTGCTGGTGCCGCCGCCGATCACCACGCCGTGCGGGCCGCTGGCGCCCAAGTTCGCCGGCGGCGAGCACAAGTGCGCCGGCCTCGCGCAAGCGTTCGCCGAGGTCTGCAACACGCGCGGCAGCAAGTGGTTCGACACCGGCACGGTGATCCGCAGCAGCGCGGTGGACGGCGTGCACCTCGATGCCGCTGCGCACCTCGCGCTCGGCGACGCGCTGGCACCGGTGATCCACAACCTGCTCGCGCCGCTGCGGGCCTGACGGGGCCTCAAGTGGCAGGAAGGGGCAGGAAGGCGGCAGGAAGGCGGCAGGAAGGCGGCAGGAAGCGTCCGAGGCGCCTCCGGGTGCGCCCCATGCAACACTCCTGACAGCACATGTCAGGAGCGCCGGCGCACAATCGCGGCTCGATCACGCCCCCGATGCGGGCAGGAGACTGCGATGCAATTGCTGATCCAACTCGATGTCGACGACCTCGCGCGCGGCATCGGCTTCTACCGGCATGGCCTGGGCCTCAGCCTGGCGCGCACGCTGTCCGGCGGCACGGTGGCGGAGATGCTGGGCGGCGGCGCACCGATCTATCTGCTGGCCGGCCGCGCCGCGAGCTGGCCCGGCAGCCGCGGCGGCGCGGGCCGCGGCCCGCGCCGGCAATGGGCGCCGGCGCAGCTCGATTTCGTCGTGGCCGGCCTGGAGGCGGCCATCGAACGCGCGCTGGAAGCCGGCGCCGAGCTCGAAGACTGGCCGCAGGAGTTCGCATGGGGCCGCCAGGCGCTGTTGTCCGACCCGTTCGGCCACGGGCTTTGCCTGATCGAATGGCATGCCCGCGAACACGGCACGGGCCCGCGCCCTGCCGTGCTGGCGGCGCCGGACCGCCGGCCGGCAGGCGCGCGCCGGCCGGCCGCTCTCAGCGAATCTGCAGCTCGCGCTTGATTTCCGTGCCGCCCTGCCTGACCGTGATGGTCAGCACGTCGCCCTGCACCGGCGCCGTCGCCAGGCTGGCCAGGTACTGGAAGCGGATGCCGGTCTGGATGCTCTGGAACAGGCCGGCCAGGTCCGTGCCCTCGACCCGCTTGTACTCGCCGCCGGTGTCGGCCGCCATCTTCTGCATGTCAGGCTCGTTGACGGCGCTCTGCTTGCCGAACGCGACCGTGTAGAGCGGCACGCCCCTGGCCTGCGCCGCGCCGATGACGCCGCCGGGCGAATACGGCGAGACATTGTTCTGCCCGTCGGTCATCGCCACCACGATGCGGCGCGCGTTCGCCCCGGCATCGAGCAGGTCGAGGCCGGCCTGCGTGGCCGCATAGAACGCGGTGGTGCCGCCATAGCGGTAGCTGCCGCGGATCTGCCAGTCGCCGGTGGCCGGGTGGACCGGATCGGGACCGTTGCCGCCGTAGATCTGCGATTCGTCGTTGTACAGGTCCACCACCGGCCGCAGCGCGGCGATGTCCTGCGTCAGCCCGCTGGCGCTGAAACTATAGCTGGCCACCGCCGCGCCGCCGCGGTACCAGTTGTAGTTGCGCGCCAGGTTGGCGTCATCGATCTTCTCCACCTTGCTGTCGAAGATCACCACGCCGGCCTCGTCGGCGCCGCTGCGCAGGCCGTCGAGCAGCACGTGGCCGGCCGCGCCGGCGATCCGCAGCGCGCTCTTGCCGGTCGTGCCGACCGTGCCGTACATCGAGCCGCTGGCGTCCATCACCATCGCCACGCTGGCGTTCTGCGCGGCGCTGGCGCCATAGGACAGCGAGCCCAGCGGTAGCGGCGTGCCGGCCACGGCAAAGCCGAAATCCGCCGCGGCCAGGCCCAGCACGGCCTTGCCGGTCTTGTCGTCGGTCACGGTCAGCGCGACCTTGCCGCCGCCCAGGTCCTGGACCACGCTGAGCACATAGGCCGCGTTGGCCGGCAGCGCCGACACCGGCGGCCTGGCGGCGCCCGCCGCGACGATGAACGACGCGACCGGCCGGCTGACCGGGCTCATGCCGCCGGGCTGCGCTGACGCTTGCACCGCGGTGTCGGGCACGTTGCCGGAAAAGCCGCCGCAGGCGTCGGTGGTCAGGGTGCCGACCACCGTGCCGTCGGCGCTGGCAAAGCGCACCTCGAGCGCGGCCAGCGGGTCGTAGCCATCGGGCACCTCGGGACAGGCCACGCTGGCGGGCTTGCGCAGCGCCGTGCCCGCCAGGCGCACGATCGCGATGCCACGCGCGGCGCTGTCCTGCGGCTGCACCAGGATACCGGCCACCGCCACCGTCTTCGGCGTGGCGGGAACGGACGGATCGGGGCTGGCCGGGGCCGTGCCCGCGGGCGTGCCATCGTCGCCGGAGCCGCCGCAGGCAGCCAGTGCCGCCACCGCCAGCAGGCTCAGCACCGCATGTCGAAATTCGTGCATCGATTTTTCCTCAGGAGAATGCAGTCGTGGATCTGGAGCGATGCATTCGCGCCGCCATGCGTGCCGGCAGCGAACCCACTCGCCTGCCGATGATTCCATTGCCGTGGCGGAAAAACACTCAGCCGTATTTGTACGAAATGCCGGAAACGTCTGGCGATGGTGACAAAGGGAACAAAACCGGTCCGCTTGATCTGCCGCAACGAACCGAACCGGAAAATGTGCCGCCGGGGCTGCGCCCCCGTGGCCACGCCAAACGGATAAGCAAGCGCGCTTTGCTTCGTTGGTGACGCGGGCGGCTTGTTCTATCGTCAAGCCTTCGCTGGCCCTACACGACCTTCGCGCCATCCGCGCCTACCGCATGACTTCTTTCGGCCCCGACCTGAACGATCCTCTCGTGGCCCGCGCAGTGAAGCTGCGCGAGGCTTTCCACACCGATGCGGTGGCCCGCGACAAGGCCGGCGGGCGGCCCACGGAACAGATCCGCCTGCTCAAGGAAAGCGGCCTGCTGTCGGCGGGCATTCCGGCCGCGTACGGCGGCGGCGGCGCGCCGTGGCTGTCGCTGCTGCGCGTGGTGCGCGAGTTCGCGCGCACGGACGGCTCGCTGGCCCACCTGTTCGGCTACCACCATCTTCCCGTGCATACCGTGCGCGCGCGCGGCACGCCGGCCCAGCAGGCACGCCTGCTGGGCACCGCCGCCGCGCAACAGTGGCTGTGGAGCAATTCGGGCAACGCCTTGTCGAAGACCTCGGGCGCGCAGCGCGCGCCCGGCGGCGACGGCTGGCTGCTCAGCGGCTTCCGGCCGTTTTCCAGCGGCACGCACGTGGCGGACGTGATCCAGGTGGCCTGGGAGAACGAACTCGGCCAGCGCCTGACCGGCGTGGTGCCGGCGGACCGCGCCGGCATCCGCATCGAGAACGACTGGGACGGCATCGGCCAGCGCCAGACCGGCAGCGGCACGGTGACCTTCGACAATGTGCTGGTGCGCGACGACGAACTGCTGGGCCGGCCCGACGACGTGCTCACGCCGTTCGCCTCGCTGGTCACGCTGCTGCAGCAGAGCGTGCTGCTCAACGTCTTCGTCGGCGCCGCGCAGGGCGCGCTCGACGAAGGCAGCGCCTATACCGCGTCGCAGTCGCGCCCGTGGATCCATTCCGGCGTGGAGCGCCACGTGGACGACCCCTGGGTGCAGCGCAAGTACGGCGAGCTGGCCATCCGCACGCTGGCGGCCACCGAGCTGGCCGACCAGGCCGCGCGCGCGCTCGACGAGATCTACGCCCACGGCCCGGCGCTGACGCCCGAGCAACGCGGCGCGGCCGCCGTCGAGATCGCCGCCGCCAACCTCTATGCCGGCGAGACCGGGCTGGCCGTCTCCAGCGAGATCTTCGAAGTCATGGGCGCGCGCTCGGCCACCAACGCGAACGGCTTCGACCGCTTCTGGCGCAACGTGCGCACGCACACGCTGCACAACCCCGCCGAATACAAGAAGCGCACAGTCGGCACCTGGCTGCTGACCGGCGAATTCCCCGCGCCCGCCATCTACCGCTGATACCACCGATACCGCCGATACCACTGATTGCGCCGATCGCGCCGATGCCGCCGGCGGCGCCAACCGAGTCCTTATGTCCGCCAACGTCGCCTACCTCCATGCGCCGGACGCCGCCGCGCCCGCGCTGTTCGAACCTGACACCAGCAATCCCCATATCGCGCGCGCGGCCGGGCTGCGCGACCGCTTCGCCGAGGACGCCATCGCGCGCGACCAGGCCGGCGGCAGGCCGGCCGAGCAGATCCGCCTGCTCAAGGAGCACGGCCTGCTGACCCTGCTGCTGCCGCGCGAATACGGCGGCCAGGGCGAGAGTTGGTCCACCGTGCTGCGCATCGTGCGCCTGTTCGCGCAGGTGGACGGCTCGCTCGGCCACCTGTTCGGCTATCACTACAGCAGCCTGCTGAGCCCGCGCCTGCGCCGCGCGCCGGAGCAGGCCGCCAGCCTGTGGCGCCGCTCGGCCGAGGGCAACTGGTTCTGGGGCAATACCGCGAACAGCTTCTCGAAAAGCCTGTTCGGCCGGCGCGACGGCGAGCATTTCGTGCTCGACGGCTACCGGCCGTTCACCTCGGGCTCGCACGTGGCGGACTTCCTCGCCATCGCCTGGGAAGACGCCGACACAAACGAGCGCCGCTTCGCCGCGATTCCGGCCGACCGCGCCGGCATCGTGATCGAGGACGACTGGGACGGCATCGGCCAGCGCCAGACCGGCAGCGGCCGCGTCAGCTACCACGGCGTGCGCGTGCATGAAAGCGAGGTGCTGGGGCCGCCCGTGCCGCTCGACCCCACCGGCGCGCCGGCCGAGCCGTGGCGCTCGGTCACGCCGCTGCAGCAGCAGAGCGTGCTGCTCAATGTCTTCGTCGGCACCGCGCAGGGCGCGCTGCGCGCGGGGCGCGAATACACCGTGAACCAGTCGCGCCCGTGGGTCCATTCCGGCGTGGAGCGCCACGTCGACGACCCGTGGGTGAAGCGCCAGTACGGCGAACTGTGGGTCCGGACCCGCGCCGCCACCGCGCTGGCCGACCGCGCGCTGGCCGCGCTCGACCACGTGGCCGCGCGCGGCGAGGCGCTCACCGCGGACGAACGCGGCGCGGCGGCCGTGGCCATCGCCGCGGCCAACGTGCTGGCCGGCGAGGTGGCATTGCAGGTCTCGAGCGAGATCTTCGAGCTGACCGGCGCGCGCTCGGCGGTACGCCAGTACGGGCTGGACCGCTTCTGGCGCAACGCGCGCATCCACACACTGCACAACCCGTCCGAGTACAAGACCCGCAACGTGGGCCGCTGGGTACTGGGCGAAGGCCATCCGCAACCGGGAACATTCCAATGAGCGCCACCGCCCGCCCGCGCCAGCTTCACCTCAACATCAACCTGCTGCACTCGGGTTTCGTGCCGTCCGCCTGGCGGCTGCCCGAGGCCGATCCCTACGCCTTCGCCGACGTGCGCCACTACGTGCGCGTGGCGCAGATCGCCGAGGCCGGCAAGCTCGACGCGGTGTTCCTGGCCGACAGCGCCGCCATCGTCGACCAGATCCACTTCCGTCCGATCACGGCGCTGGAGCCGACCGTGCTGCTGGCCAGCATCGCCGCGGCCACCACGCACATCGGCCTGATCGGCACGGCCTCCACCAGCTACAACGAGCCCTACAACATCGCGCGGCGCTTCGCCACGCTCGACCACGTGAGCGGCGGGCGCGCGGGCTGGAACGCGGTGACCACCGCCGACGTGCCCTCGGCGCGCAACTTCGGGCGCGACGCCGCGCCGGACCACGCCCAGCGCTACGCGCGCGCGGCCGAGTTCACCTCGGTGGTCAAGGCGCTGTGGGACAGCTGGGAAGACGACGCCTTCATCGGCGACAAGGCCAGCGGGCGCTTCGTCGATCCCGCCCGCGTGCAGCCGATCGCCCACCACGGCGAGCACTTCAGCGTGCAGGGGCCGCTCAACCTGCCGCGCTCGCCGCAGGGCCACCCGGTGGTGGTGCAGGCCGGCGGCTCGGCCGACGGGCGCGAGCTGGCCGCGCGCCATGCCGAGGCGGTGTTCTCGGCCTCGCAGTCGTTCGAGGAATCGCTGGCCTACGGGCGCGAGCTCAAGACGCGCGCGCAGGCGCTCGGGCGCGGGCCCGACGCGGTGCAGGTGCTGGCGGGCCTCACCACCATCATCGGCGCCACCGAGGCGCAGGCGCGACAGCGCCGCGACGAACTGGTCGACCTGATTCCGTGGGACTACAGCCTGGCGCGGCTGGCCGGCATCCTCGGCATCGCGCCGGACCGCCTCAGGCTCGACGAGCAACTGCCCGACAACCTCGCGCTGCCCGCGAACGGCAACGGCAACCACACGTTCTTCAACGCCACGCTGGCGACCGCGCGCCGCCACGGCTACACCGTGCGCGAGCTGGTGCGCGAGCTGGCCGGCGGCGGCGGGCACCGCGTGATCGTCGGCACGCCCGAGCAGATCGCCGACGACATCGAGCACTGGTTCCGCCACGGCGCCGCCGACGGCTTCAACCTGATGCCCGACGCCCTGCCCGGCGGGCTGCAGGATTTCGTCGACGGCGTGGTGCCGATCCTGCAGCGGCGCGGCCTGTTCCGCACCGAATACGAAGGCAATACCCTGCGCGACCACCTGGGGCTGGCGCGCCCGCAGGGCCGGCAAGGCGCGCGCAAGGCCGCCTGACGCGCAAGGAACCATCCAAACCAAGGGACAACTCATCATGGCTCAACGCAGCGGCTTCCTCAGCCTGGGCGCCTTCCTCTATCCCAGCGGCCACCACATCGCCGCCTGGCGCCATCCCGACGCCAAGGCCGACGCCGGCATCGACTTCAAGCACTACGTGGCGCTGGCGCAGGCCGCCGAGGCGGCCAAGTTCGACCTGATCTTCCTCGCCGACGGCGTGGGCACGCGCGGCGACGACGTGGAATTCCTCAGCCGCACCGCGCACAGCTACCAGGCGCAGTTCGAGCCGATCACGCTGCTGTCCGCGCTGGCCGCCGTGACCGAGCGCATCGGCCTGGTCGGCACCGCCTCCACCAGCTTCAACGAGCCGTACCACATCGCCCGCAAGTTCGCCTCGCTCGACCATATCTCGGGCGGGCGCGCCGGCTGGAACCTGGTCACCTCGTCGAGCGAGCACGAGGCGCACAACTTCAACCGCGAGCACCACTTCGCCCATGCCGACCGCTATGAGCGCGCCGCCGAGTTCGCCGACGTGGTCGGCGGGCTGTGGAACAGCTGGGAGGACGATGCCTTCCTGCGCGACAAGGCCAGCGGCCGCTACTACGACCCGGCGCGGCGCCACGTGCTCGGGCACAAGGGCAAGCACTTCCAGGTGCAGGGCCCGCTCAACGTCTCGCGCACGCCGCAGGGCCACCCGGTGGTGGTGCAGGCCGGCTCGTCCGAGGCCGGCAAGGAGCTGGCCGCGCGCACCGGCGAAGCCGTGTTCACCGCGCAGCAGACCGTGGACGACGCGGTGGCGTTCTACGCCGACGTGAAAAGCCGCCTGGCCAAATACGGCCGCGAGCCGGACGACCTCAAGATCCTGCCCGGCGTGTTCCCGGTGGTGGGCCACAGCGAAAGCGAGGCGCGCGAGAAGTTCGAGCAGCTGCAGTCGCTGATCGACCCGGTGGTGGGCCTGGCGCTGGTGTCCGGCCTGAGCGGCGGCTTCGACCTGTCCGGCTATCCGCTCGACGGCCCCATCCCCGAACTGCCCGAGACCAACGCCAGCAAGAGCCGCCAGCGCCTGGTGATCGACCTCGCGCGGCGCGAGAACCTGACCATCCGCCAGCTCTACCAGCGCGTGGCCGGCGCGCGCGGCCACTGGCAACTGGTCGGCACGCCGGAACAGATCGCCGACCAGCTCGAAGAACGCTTCCGCAAGTACGGCGCCGACGGCTACAACATCATGTCGCCGGTGCTGCCCGGCGGCCTTACCGATTTCATCGCGCTGGTGCTGCCGGAGCTGCGCCGGCGCGGCCTGTTCCGCACGGAATACGCCGGCGCCACGCTGCGCGACCACCTCGGCCTGAAGCGTCCGCCGCATCCCGCCGCGCAAGCCACCGCGGACCAGACCCACCAGACCACCGCCATCGCCGCATGACCGACCTGTCCTCCCTCGCCCACGCGGGCGCATCGCCCGATCCCGACTTCCTCGCGCGCGAGACGCTGCGCCTGCTCGGCCCCGCGCCCGACGACTGGGTGCCCGCCCATGCCGGCATCGACCACAACGTCGCCATCATCGGCGGCGGCCAGAGCGGCAGCGCCTACGCCTTCGCGCTGCGGCGCGCCGGCATCGGCCGCGTCGCCGTGCTCGACGCCGCGCCGGACGGCGCGCGGGCGGGCGTGTGGCGCACGCGCGCGCGCATGCAGAAGCTGCGCACGCCGAAGAACCTCGTCGGCCCCGAACTCGGCCTGCCGGCGCTCGGCTTCCAGGCCTGGTACGAAGCCCGCCACGGCGCGCAGGCCTATGCCGCCATCGACCGCATTCCGCGCCTGGCCTGGGCCGACTATCTCGACTGGTTCCGCAGCTTCCTCGGCATCGAAGTCCGCTACGGCACGCGCGTGAACCGCATCGAGCCGGTCACCGGCGGCGCCGTGCCGCACTTCCGCCTGCACCTGGAAAGCGGCGGCCAGCCGCGCATCGAAACCGCGCGCAAGGTCATCCTGGCCAACGGCGTGGCCGGCAACGGCGCGCCCTTCGTGCCCGCCGCGCTGTCGGCGGCCGTCGCCGCGGGCCTGGCCGCGCATACCGCCGACGCCATCGACTTCGCCGCGCTGCGCGGCAAGACCGTGGCCGTGCTCGGCGCCGCCGCCTCGGCCTTCGACGCCGCCGCCGTGGCGCTCGAAGCCGGCGCTGCCGCCGTCCACCTGTTCGCGCGCCGCGACCATATCGCCGCCACGCCGGTCTCGCGCATCCGCGCCTATCCCGGCCTCTACGACAACTACCATGCACTGCCCGACGCCACGCGCTGGGAACAGGCCCTGCGCTACCGCCGCGCGGGCTCCACGCCGCCGGCCGACTCGGTGGAGCGCGTGCTCGGGTTCGAACAGTTCCACCTGCACCTGAGCGCACCATGGAGCACCGCCGAGGTGGAGAACGGGCGCATCGCCGCGCGGGTCGGGGGCGAGACGCTGCGCTTCGACTTCGCCATCGCCGGCACCGGCTACCTCGTCGACCTGGCCGCCCGGCCCGAGCTGGCCGACATCGCGCCGCACATCCTGCGCTGGCGCGACCGCTACCAGCCGCCGGCCAGCGCCCGCGACGACGAACTCGGCGCCTCGCCCTATCTCGGCAGCGGGCTGGAATACCTGGAGAAGACGCCCGGCAGCGCGCCGTGGCTGCGCGACATCCATGTGCACAACCCGGGCGGGTTCGCCAGCACCGGCGTGCCGCTCGGCGACGTGCCGAGCATGCGGCGCGATATTCCCGGCGCGGTGGCGCGCATCAGCCGTGATTTGCTGCTGGCGGATTTGCCGCTGCATGAGGAGCGTATCCGGGGTGAGGTGCCG
Organism: Cupriavidus sp. 30B13; assembly: GCF_049059565.2. Classification (NCBI taxonomy): domain Bacteria; kingdom Pseudomonadati; phylum Pseudomonadota; class Betaproteobacteria; order Burkholderiales; family Burkholderiaceae; genus Cupriavidus; species Cupriavidus sp. 30B13. The sequence continues at coordinate 2,384,509 of NZ_CP188223.1, forward strand.
GCGGATTTTGGGAGGGATTTTTATGCGGGGGCATTGTGGAGGGTGGAGGATTTGGAGGTTGAATGATTATTTTTATATATATAATTCACGATCTAAAACTTTAAATTCTTAAGTTCAAAATCTTAAAATCAAAGTCAACGGCTTTCGCTCCCCCGGAGCGACCTACTTTCTTTTTTCCGAAAAGAAAGTAGGCAAAGAAAGCGGACTGCCTGGCCGGCAGGGGCAGAAACGTTGGAATTGCTGATTGTTGGTGGTTTCGTGGTGGGGACTGCGGTTCTGATGGCCTCCTGCCGTTACCGGTGCGGGCGGCCACTAAGCTGCGGGTTTTGTTGGTTTCGGGGTCAGACCTATGATGGCGAGTGCACTGCTTGTTCTGCCATCTGCCGTTACCGGCGCGAGCCACCACGACATAGCACCCTCATGGTTTCGTGGTGGGCGTGGTGGACCGGGGCGCGGGTGTATGCGGCTACGTTTCAAACCGGCGCCACCGCTCCCACCACGAAACCAGTGCCGTGCCCATGACGTGGCATCCGCCCCGGTCGCGGCAGCAGCCTGAACTACCTGGGCCAATGCCATCATGCAGCGCCACCACGAATCCAGCACCGCTTGCAGAATCGTGGCCGCCAAAGCCGGTAACGGCAGGATACTAGCAGAACTACAAACCCCACGACGAAACCATTAACACCAGTAATCCCAATGTTTCTGCCCCTGCCGGCCAGGCAGTCCGCTTTCTTTGCCTACTTTCTTTTCGGAAAAAAGAAAGTAGGTCGCTCCGGGGGAGCGAAAGCCTTTGACTTTGATTTTAAGACTTTGAACTTAATATTTTGACTTTGAGATATTAACCGATATCCCCAATCCCCCTCCCCTAATACCCCCTCCCCACCTCATAAACATCCTCCACCTCCCCCCCGGCCTCCGCCATGCGGATCAGCTCCGCCGCCCGTCGCGCCCGGTCCTGCCGCGAAGGCGTGGACGCGCAATGCGGCGTGACGATGATGTTGGGATGGTCCCACAGCGGCGAGGATTCCGGCAGCGGCTCGGTGTCGAACACGTCGAGCAGCGCGCCGCCCAGCTGGCCGTCGGCGAGCGCGTCGAGCAGGTCCTGCTGCACCACGTGCGCGGCGCGTCCGGCGTTGAGCAGTTGCGCGCCGCGCGGCAGCATGGCGAGGCGCTCGCGGTTGAGCAGGCCGGCCGTGTCGGCGGTCTGCGGCAGCAGGTTGACGAGGATGTCGCTGTGCGCCAGGAACGCCGGCAGTTGCGCCATGCCGTGATACGTGGCCACGCCTTCGATGGTCTTGGCCGAGCGCGACCAGCCTTGCACCTGGAAGCCCATGCCCGCCAGGTAGCGCGCGGCGTGCAGCCCGAGCGCGCCGAGTCCCATCACGCCCACTCGCGTGCGCTGCGCCAGCGCCATGTGCGGCAGCGCGCGCCAGCGGCGCTGCTGCTGGTTGCGCGCGCTTTCCCGCATGCCGCGCATCAGCATCAGGGTACCCATGGCGACGAACTCGGCCATGCCCTGGCGCGTCTGCGGCAGCACCAGGCGGGCCAGCGGCAGGCCGGGCGGCAGCAGGTCGTCGGCCAGCATGTGCTCGAGCCCGGCGCCGGCGCTGATCGCCAGCCGGAGGTTCGGGTAACGCGCCAGCGCGCCGCGCTCGGGCTCCCACACCAGCGCGTAGCGCACCGCGGCGGCCGGCACGCCGGGGTCGCCCCACAGCCGCACCTCGGCCTCGGGCAGCACGCTGGCGAAGGCGTCGCGCCATTCGGGCAGCGCCTGCGCGCCGCCGGACTTGATCAGCAGGATCATGCGCAAACCCCGGCGCCGCTCAACGCTCGACCTGCCGGTTCCATTGCCGGTCCCAGTTGGAGCGGTTCTGGTTGATCTGGCTCCAGTCGACGGTCACGGCGGTCTTGAGGTATTCCTTCATCTGCGCGAGTTCCTGCCCGGCCTTGCCGGTGGCCGTCACCTCGGTGTTGGTGGGGTTGTACGAGCCGCCTTCCAGCGCGGCCTTCTGCGCGGCGGCGGTCAGCAGGTAGGCGGCGAGCTTCTGCGACAGCTCGGGCTCCGAGTTGTTGGCGATCACGCACTGGGCCACCATCAGCACCACGGCGCCTTCCTTGGGCTGGGCATAGGCCACCGGCAGCCCCTTGCCCTGGAAGATGGTGGTCATGCTGGGCGTGAACGGGAAGATCGCCGCCTCGCCGGACTGCACCATCTCCGACAGCTTGGCCGAGTTCGAGACGTATTCCAGCACGTTGGGGCCCACTGTCTGCGGCCAGGCCTTGAAGCCGGGCTCGACGTTGGACTCGTTGCCGCCGCGGATGCGGTTGAGCATCAGGAAGCCGTGCAGGCCGAAGGTGGACGACGGCAGCGACTGGAACACCACCTTGTTCTTGTACTTGGGATCGGCCAGGTCCTGCCAGGAAGTGGGGGGCGCCCAGTTCTTCTCCTTGAACAGGCGCGTGTTGTAGCCCAGGCCGGTCATGCTCATGGTCACGCCGGTGGCCATGTCGCCTTCGATATGGGCCTGCGGATAGAGCGCCTTGCCGGCGGCGGAGGCGGGCTGCTTCTCGCACAGGCCCATGCGGATGGCGCGGTACATCAGGCCGTCGTCGAGGAACATCACGTGCATCTGCGGCTTGGCGCGGCTGGCCAGGGCCTTGGCCATGATGTCGGACGAGGTGCCGGGCACCACCACGATCTTGACGTCGTTGGCCTTCTCGAAGGCCTTGAACACGAAGTCCGTGTAGGTCTTTTCCATCGAGCCGCCGTTCATGCCGACATACAGCGTGCGCGTCGCGGCGTGCGCGCCGGCGGCGAGCAGCAGCGAAGCGGCGGCCATGCCGGCGGCGGCCCGGATCTGTTTAGCGAACGGTCTGGTCATCAATGCACTCCTTTGGCGATGCGGGGTGAGTCAGCGGGGGAATCGGCGAGAGAGCCGGCGGCAGATGGCGCCGCCACGGCCGCGCCCTGCGCGAAGCGGCGCAGGTCGAACGCGGCGATCGGTGTCGCGGTGGCGCCGTCGGCGACCAGTTCGGCCAGCACCGCGCCAGCCGCGGGGCCGACCTCGAAGCCGGCGCCGGAAAAACCGAAGCCGTGGAACAGGCCGGGCGTGCGCGGGCTGGCGCAGATCACCGGCTGGCGGTCCGGCAGGTAGCCTTCGATGCCGCTCCAGGTACGGATGATCTGGGCATGCTCCAGGCGCGGGATCAGGGTGGCGATGCGGCGCATCTGCGCCAGGATCGCGCCGGTGGTGGAGCGGATGGCGTCCACGCCGAGCGCGCCGGGCTCGACCCGGCCGCCGCCCAGCACCACGTTGCCGCGCGCGACCTGGCGGCAATATACGTCGCCGCCTTCCATGCCCAGGCTCAGCGGCAGGAAGAACGGCAGCGGCTCGGTCACCGCCATGGCCGGGTGGCCCTGGGTCAGCGGCACCGCGTCGCCGAAACGCGCGGCCAGCGGCCCGGCCCAGGCGCCGGCGCAGTTGAGCAGGTTGGGCGCGCGCACCGTCAGGCCCGAGGCGGTGGTGGCGACGAAACCGGCGCTGCCGTGTTCCACCTGCAGCACCGCTTCGCGCTCGCGGATGACGGCCCCGGCGGCGGCGGCGGCCCGGGCAAAGGCCGGCGACACCAGGCGCGGATTGGCCTGCCCGTCGTCCGGGCAGAGCGAGGCGCCGGCCAGCCCGGCGCCCAGCCACGGATAGCGCCGGCGCAATTCGTCGGGGCCGAGCAGCTCCAGCGCCAGGCCGTAAGGCTGCGCGCCGTCGCGATAGCGCTCGAGCTTGGCCATGTCGTCCGCCGTGCGCGCCAGTTTCAGGTGGCCGCTGCGCACGTACTCGCCATCGGTGCCGAGCAGCGCCGGCAGGTCCTGCCAGATGCGGTGCGCGCGCTGCGCCAGCGGCAACTGGCCGAAGGCGCGCCCCTGGCGCCGCACGCCGCCGTAGTTGACGCCGCTCGAGCGCGAGCCGCACAGGTCGCGCTCCAGCACCACCACCGACAGGCCGCGCCGGCGCAGCGCCAGCGCGGCGGAGGCCCCGACGATGCCGCCGCCCACGACCAGCGCATCGGCTTCCAGCCGCTCAGCCATGACGGACTCCTTCGCCAGCTACCTGACCAGACTCCAGCCGGGATTCCAGCCCGGCCACCGGCACCGGCTTGACCGGCGCCTGGCCGCGGATGCGGCCCACCAGCTCGACCGGCCGCGCGCAGGCGTGGGCCAGCAGCTCGGCCCCGGCCACGCCGCACATGCGGCCCTGGCAGCGGCCCATGCCGACCCGGCACAGCGCCTTCATGCGGTTCATCTCGTCCGCGCCCTGCTCGCGCGCCGCGCGGCGGATCTCGCCCGCGGTCACCGCTTCGCAGCGGCACACCACGGTGTGGTCGGGCACCTGCGCGGCCCAGTCGCGCGGGAACGGGAACGCGCGCTCCAGCCCCGCGCGGAACGCGGCGATGCGCGCCAGGCGGGCATCGAGCCGGGCCATCCGCGCCATGTCGACGGCGATGCCGCGCTGCGCGAGCAGCTTCAGCGCGGCGCGCTCGCCGGCCAGCTCGGCCGCGTCGGCGCCCAGGATGCGCGCGCCGTCGCCGGCCACGAACACGCCGGGCACGCTCGACTGGCCCTGCTGCTGCGCCACCAGGTGGGCGCGCTGCTGCGGATCGAAGGCAAAGCCGCAGCCCAGCAGGTCCGCCAGCTGGTTCTCCGGGCGCAGGCCGTAGCCGAAACCCAGCGCATCGCAGGCGATGCGGTGCGTCTCGGACGGATCGGTGCGCGAGACCCAGTGCACCGCTTCCACGCCGTATTCGCCCTCGACCCGCGCCAGGCGCGCGCTGGCATGGATGGGCACGCCGTGCAGCCGCAGCCAGGCCACGTAATAAAGCCCCTTGGCCAGCACCGCCGGCAGCCGGCTCATCGGCAGCAGCGCGCCGGCCTGCTCCGCCGTGCTCGCGTAATCGAGCACGGCCCGCACCTCGGCGCCGGCCTTCTTGTACTGGTAGGCCACCAGGTACAGCAGCGGCCCGCTGCCCGCCAGCACCACCTGCTGGCCGATGGCGCAGCCCTGGAACTTCAGCGCGACCTGCGCGCCGCCCAGCGAATACACGCCCGGCGTGGTCCAGCCCGGCACCGGCAGGATGCGGTCGGTCGCGCCGGTGGCCAGGATGAGGTCGCGCCAGGGCAGGCTCGCGTGGCGGCCGGTGGCGGCCTCCCACAGGTCGAGCTGGTGCGCGCCGGCGTTCCAGACCAGCTGGCCGGGCCGGTAGTCGACATGCGGCAGCAAGTCCGCGAAGGCCTCGTGCAGCGCGCGCGCGCGCCCCGCCTCGAAACCGTACAGCTGGCCGGCGGTGCGCCGGAAGCCGTCCGGCTGCTGCCGGTAGATCTGCCCGCCCCAGCGCGGCGCTTCGTCGATCACCACCGGCCGCAGGCCGTGGCCGACCAGCGCCTGCGCCGCGCGCACGCCGGCCGGGCCGGCGCCGACGATGACCGGGTTGCCGTCGCGCGTCATGCCCTGCCCTCCGCCTGCTCCGCTTGCTCGCTTTGCTGCGCCCGCTCCGTCCGCGCCGGCGCGGCGAATACCGGCGCCGTGCGCAGGCGCATGCCGGCTCGCAGCGGAGTCGAGCAGGCGCGCACGCGCTCGCCGCCGTCGAGCCACACCAGGCAGTCCTGGCAGGCGCCCATCAGGCAGAAGCCGGCGCGCGGCGCGCCCGTGAATTCGTTGTCGCGCAGCCGCCGGCGCTGCGTCAGGATGGCGGTCAGCACGGTGTCGCCCTCGAGGCCTTCGCAGAACACGCCGTCGAGCTCGAAGCGCAGCACGGCGCGCTGGAGCTCCTGCAGCCGCCGCAACTGGCCGGCCCCGCGCGCGGAATCGAATGCGGTGCTCATGCGCGCCCCACCAGCATGCGGTCGAGGCCGTAGACCCGGTCGATGACCAGCATGGCCACCGCGGTCAGCGCGATCATCAGCGCGGACACGGCCGCCATCATCGGGTCCAGCGATTCGGTCGCGTACATGTACATGCGCACCGGCAGCGTGACCGTCGAGGGCGAGGTGACGAAGATCGACATGGTCACCTCGTCGAAGCTGTTGATGAAGGCCAGCATCCAGCCGCCGGTGACGCCGGGCAGGATCATCGGCAGCACGATGCGGCGGAACACGGTGGCGCGGCTGGCGCCCAGCGACACCGCGGCCTGCTCGGCGCTGGCATCGAAGCCGGTCAGCGCGGACACCACCTGGCGCAGCACGTAGGGCGTGATGACCATGGTGTGGGCCAGCAGCAGCCAGCCCAGGCTGCCGGCGCCGCCCACCAGCGAGAACATGCGCATCAGCGCCACGCCCAGCACCAGGTGCGGGATCAGCAGCGGCGACAGCAGCAGGCCGTTGACGACATTGCGCCCCGCGAAGGCATGGCGCGTGATGGCGATGCCGGCCGGCACGGCGATCAGGCAGCACAGCGTGGCGCTGGCCGCCGCCAGCCCCAGGCTGATCCAGAACGAGCGCAGGAATTCGTCGTGCCCGAGCAGCGTGCGGAACCAGCGCAGCGAGAAGGCGGTGGTCGGCAGGGTCAGCGTTTCGCCGGGCGTGAAGGCCACCAGGCAGACGACCAGCAGGGGCGCCACGGTGAAGGCGATCACCAGCGCGTTGAAACACAGGGCGAGAGGTCCGTTCTTGTTCATGGCGTTCACCCCAGGCGCTTCTTGTAGCGTTGCTCGAGCAGGCGGTTGTAGCTGAGCATGATGAGCAGGTTGGCCAGCAGCAGCACGATGGCGATGGCCGCGCCGAGCGGCCAGTTGAGGGTGTTGAGGTATTCGTCGTAGACCAGCGTGGCCACCATCTTCAGCCGGCGCCCGCCCAGCAGGCCGGGAATCGCGAACGAGCTGGCGCTCAGGCCGAACACGATCAGGCTGCCGGAGAGAATGCCCGGCGTCATCTGCGGCAGCACGATTCGGCGCAGCGTGGTCAGGAACGAGGCATTGAGCGAGAGCGCGGCATTGGCGGCGCTCGGGTCGATCTTCTGCAGCGTGGTCCAGACCGGGATGATCATGAACGGCAGCATCACGTGCACCAGCCCGATCACGATGGCAAGGTTGGTGTAGAGGATGCGCACCGGCTCGATGCCGAACGCGCCGAGCATCTGGTTCACCAGGCCGGTGTTGCCCAGCAGGATGCTCCAGCCGAACGCGCGCACCACCACCGACACCAGCAGCGGCGCCAGCACCACCACCAGCAGGACCGAGCGCCACGGATTGCCCATGCGGCTCAGGATGAAGGCCTGCGGCACGCCCACCGCCACGCACACCAGCGTCGTCACCAGCGCGATCCAGAAGGTGCGCCAGAGGATCTCGTAGTAATACGCATCCGTGACGATGGCCAGGAAGTTGGCCAGCGTGACGCCGCCGGCCACGCTGCCGGTATCGTGGTCGAACACGCTGAAGGCCAGCATGGCGGTCAGCGCCAGCGGCGTGACCAGCATCACCAGGAACAGGACCAGGCCGGGCGCCGACATCAGCCACGGCCACGGGCGGGCCTTGGGCGGGCCCTGCAATGCGGCGGCGGTGCTCATGCCGGCACCGCCTGCGCCGCCGCCACGGCCGCGCCGGCCGTGGCCGGGGCGGGCAGCAGGCGCGCGCTGTCGTCATGCCAGGTCACGCCGACCCGCTCGCCGTCCTGCGGCGGCGGCGGGCCGTCGTTGCTGCGCATCGCCAGCAGTTCGCCGAGCGGGCTGTCGATGCGGTGCAGCCAGTGGCTGCCCATGAAGAAGCGCTCGATCACGCGGCCGTCGAAGCGGCCCGCGCCGGGCGCCACCAGGTGCACCTTCTCGGGGCGCAGGCTGAACAGCACCGCGGCGCCGGCCTGGCAGGCCGCGCCGGGCACCACGGCCGCCAGCGCCGGCTGGCCCGCCAGCTCGATGCGCGGCAGCGCGCCGCCTTCGAGCACGCGCCCCGGGATCAGGTTGCTTTTGCCGACGAAGGACGAGACGAACTCGGTGCGCGGCTGCTCATAGAGTTCGTAGGGCTTGTCCACCTGCACCAGCACGCCCTGCTCCATCACCACCACGCGGTCGCTGACCGACATCGCTTCGTGCTGGTCGTGCGTGACCATGATGGTGGTGGTGCCCACGGTGCGCTGGATGCGCCTGAGCTCGAACTGCATTTCCTCGCGCAGCTTGGCGTCCAGGTTCGACAGCGGCTCGTCGAGCAGCAGCACCGGCGGCTCGATCACCAGCGCGCGCGCCAGCGCCACGCGCTGGCGCTGGCCGCCCGACAGCTCGCGCGGATAGCGCGCCTCGTAGCCGCGCAGGTGCACCAGTTCCAGCACGCGGGCCACCCTGGCGGCCTGCTCGGCGCGCGGCAGCTTGCGCATCTCCAGGCCGAAACGCACGTTCTCCTCCACGCTCATGTGGGGAAACAGCGCATAGGTCTGGAACACGATGCCAAGGCCCCGCGTATTGGGCCGGGCGTGGGTGATGTCGCGGCCGGCCAGCGCAATGCGCCCGCTGCTCACGGTGGCAAAGCCGGCGATCATCTGCAGCGTGGTGGTCTTGCCGCATCCCGACGGGCCCAGCAGGGAGACGAACTCGCCCTGCTCCACCGACAAGTTCATCGACTTGACGACCTGGTTGTCGCCGTACGACTTGCTCACATTGCTCAAGGTAAGAAAGGACATGCGCTTTTTTCCTGTGTGGCTTCCCTGTGTGGCGGCGGCGCAGCGGCCGCGTTGCGGCGGCGGGACCCGGACCTTTTAGGAGACGCCTTATTTTGAGCAGGAAACATACCCGTTTGGTGGGATAATTCTGTTCAGTGGGATTTTTATTCATAAAATTCCATTGAATGAAATCAAGTGGCCATTGACCACTTTCGCAATTCCGCCGAAAGAGACGCCGACTGTATGGAAGATGTAACGGAACCCGCCGAACCCGCCGCCGGCGGCGCCGCCCGCCTGTTTGCCGTGATGCGCGCGCTGGCGCTGCACCAGCACAGCGCATCGCGCGTCAAGGACGTGGCGCAAGCGGTCGGCCTGACCCAGGCCACCACGCACCGGCTGCTGCAATCGCTGGTCAAGGAAGGCATGGTCGAGCAGGACACGCGCTCCAAGCGCTACCGGCTGAGCATCGAGTTCTTCGCGCTGGCGGCCCAGGCCGGCAACCTGAGCGGGCTGCGCCAGCTCTGCCGCCCCGTGCTGCTGCGGCTTGGGGCGCGCCTCAACGACGCGATCTTCCTGCTGGTGCGCAGCGGCTTCGACGCCGTGTGCCTGGACCGCAACGAAGGGCCCTACGCCATCCGCACCTTTACCGGCGGCATCGGCGGGCGCGTGCCGCTGGGCGTGGGCCAGGCCGCCACGGCCATCCTCGCCTTCCTGCCCGACGAGGAGCGCGAAGCGGTGCTGCAGTTCAACCTGCCGCGGCTGCGCGAGTACGGCCTGCTCGACGAAGTGTCGCTGCGCAGCGAGATCGAGCAGGTCCGCGCGTGCGGCTACGCCTCGCGGCGCGCGGGCCTGCTCGACGGCATGGCGGGCGTGGCGGTGCCGATCCTGGACCGCGAAGGCCGCGCCGTGGCCGCGCTGGGCGTCGGCACGCTGATCGAGCGGCTGAGCCCCGAGCGCCTGCCCATCGTGGTGGACCTGATGCAGCGCGAGACCGCCGAGGTGGGCCGGCAGATCAACCCGTTCGACCCGGCGCTGTGGAATCCTGCGGCGGAACTGACGCAGCGCTAGGCGGCGGCGGCAGGCGGCGCCTAAAGTAAAGGCCGGACGCCCGACAGAAGAGCCGACCGATGAAACCTGACGACCCGAGCGCGCCGCCGGCGCCGCCCGAGGGCCGCCCCGTGACAGTCTGGGACGCGCCGACGCGGCTGTTCCACTGGCTGGTGGTGGTGCTGGTGGCCGCGGCCTACGCGAGCGCGAAACTGAACTGGATGGACTGGCATGTGCGGGCCGGCGAAATGCTGCTCGCGCTGGTCTTGTTCCGGCTGCTGTGGGGCTGCTGCGGCAGCGAGACCGCGCGCTTTCGCAGCTTCGTGGCCTCGCCTCGCGCCGCGTGGCGCCACCTGCGCCATCTATTCCGGCGCGAGGCCGACCTGCAGGTCGGCCACAATCCGGCCGGCGGCTGGATGGTGGTGGCGCTGCTGGCGCTGCTGCTCGGCGAGACGCTCAGCGGGCTCTACATCAACAACGACATCGCGGACGAAGGGCCGTTTACCGAATGGGTGCCCGCCGCGGTCGCCAATGCGATCTCGGCACTGCATGCGCTGCTGTGGGACGTGCTGCTGGCGGCGGTGGTGCTGCACGTGCTGGCCATCGCGCTGTACGCGGCGGCCAAGGGACACAACCTGCTGCGGCCGATGCTGACCGGCCGCAAATGGCTGCCCGCGCGCGTCCGCGCGCCACGTCAAGCACCTGTGATGCTGGCGTTGCTCATGCTGGCCGCGGGCGCCGCGGCAGCGGCGCTGCTCGCGGCGTATCTCTGAAGCGGGCCGCCAGGCCGGTCAGTTGCTCTTGGGCGGCAGCACCTGGCCACGGATCTCGCCGGCGGGATGGTCCTTGGTATGCACGTTGATGTACATCTCGCCGGACACGAACTCCTTCGCCTCGGCCGGCGACAGCGTGGCCTGGCCCTTGACGGGGCTGCTCAGCGCGGCGCCCTTCTCGGCCAGCCAGACCTGGACCCCGGCGTTCTTGCCGGTCACGGCGGGCCCGTGGAAATGCGCCATGGTCGGCGCGCTGGACAAGCCGCTGAAGCTGACCGTCCAGGTGACCACCCGCGTGGCGGGGTCATAGGTGAGGTCGGCGGAACCGCTGCCCGGGGTCTGCACCGGAGGCACCTGCTGCGCGCCGGTGAGCGGCACGTTGAACGAGACGGGGGCGGCCTGCGCCAGGCTCAGGGCGGCGGCAAATGCCAGGCCCGCGAACCCCGCGAGGGTATGCCGCCGCAGGGAGCGCCGCACGGGCCGCCGTATGGAAACACGCATGGAAACATGCATCGGATGGTCTCCTGTCCGCTAAGTACCCTAAGTGCCGGTACCTGCCGTACGTTCCCTACGTTCCGCATGTACCGTACCGTAGGCATCGGTTGAACGGCCGAGCGTGCCGGCTGCACGGCGGCCGCCTGCCGTGCCTCGTTAAATCTAGCATAGCCCCGGCAATTGGCAACCGGCGCGGCCACGCCTTATTCCGGCTTGATGCCAGCCGTCTTGATGATCTGCCCCCAGCGGCCCAGCTCGGCCAGCTGGAAGCGCGCCAGCTCGTCGGGCGTGGACAGCGCCACCTCCATGCCGGTCTGGTCGACCACCTGGCGCACGGCCGGGCTTGCCATCGCCCGGCGCATCAGGTCGCTCAACTGCTGCACCACCGGCGCCGGCGTGTTCGCCGGGGCGTACAGCGCATTCCAGTAGCCGGCTTCGTAGCCGGGCAGCGTTTCGGCGATCGCCGGCACCCCGGGCACCAGCGCCGAGCGCTTGGGGCTGCTGATGCCGAGCGCGCGCAGCTTGCCGGCCTTGACCTGCGGCAGGCTGGCGGCAAGGTCGACGATCATCATGTCGGTCTGCCCGGCGACCAGGTCGATGACGGCCTGCGGATTGGCCTTGTAGGGCACGTAGGTGAACTTGCTGCCGGTGACCTGCTGGAACAGCTCGGCGGCGACCTGCGCGGAGGAGCTGCCGGAGCCGTAGCTCATCTTGCCGGGCTCCTTCTTTGCCAGCGCGACCAGCTCGCCCACGCTGTTGGCCTTGACCTGCGGGTTCACCACCAGCAGCTGGTAGCCCTTGGTCAGCAGCGAGACGGGCGCAAAGTCCTTGATCGGGTCATAGGGCAGCTTCTTCAGCAGGTGCGGGTTGGCGGCCTGCGTGGTGTTGGTGGTCATGAACAGCGTATAGCCGTCCGGCGCGGCGCGCGCCACGGTCTGGGCAGCGATGCCGCCGAAGGCGCCGGCGCGGTTGTCGACCACCACCGCCTGGCCGGTCATCCTGGTCACTTCCATGCCGACCGCGCGCGCCAGGCCGTCGGTGGCGCTGCCGGGGCTGGAGCCGATGACGATGGTGATGGGATGCGTGGGATAGCCCTGCGCCAGCGCGGTGCCGCACAGGAACGGCATGGACGAGAGGGCCAGCAAGGCAAGGACGGAGCGGCGGATGCCGCGGCTAGAGCGGATCGAGCGGATCGAGCGGATGTGGCGGATATTCACGGGTTGTCTCCGATGGGTGTTGTTTTGTTCGCGGGGCCGGGGCGGGAACGCTGCCCGCCGCGCGGCCCCCATGCTCAGCGGGCGAGGCCCCAGCCCGACATCAGCGCGTGCAGCCGCTCGTGCTGGCCCGCGGCCAGCGGCCACGCCGACGGCGGCCGCGTGGCGCCGCAGTCGTTGCCCATCATCTGCAGCGCAGCCTTGACGACCGTGACGTTGGCGCCGTTGTTCTCCTGCGCGCGCAGTTCCTCGAACGGCAGCATCTCGCCGATGAGCCGCATCGCGCCGGCGTAGTCGGCGGCTTCGAGCGCGTCATAGATGGCGACCGAGCGTTCCGGCAGCACATTGATCAGGCCGGAAGTGAAACCGCGCGCCCCGACCGCGTAGAGCGGCGGCGCCCAGACTTCCGCGAGGCCGCCCACCCAGGCCAGCCCGAGGTCGGCGGTGCGGCGCATGGCTTCGGCCAGCACCAGCGGCGTGGGCGAGGCCCACTTCACGCCGATCACGCCGGGGATGCGGCACAGTTCCTCGATCGCCGCCAGCCCGATGTTGTCGTTGCGCAGGTAGAGCACCAGCGGCAGGCCCTCGCCGGCCTCGGCGATCTTGCGCACGTAGGCCGCCACGCCGCGCGGCGCCACGAACGGATCGGGCGGCTGGTGCACCATCAGCGCATCGGCGCCGGCCAGGCGCGAGGCGCGCGCCAGCGCGCAGGCCTCGTGCACGCTGCGGCCCACGCCGGCCAGCAGCGGCACCCGGCCCGCCACGCATTCGGCGGCCACCTGCACCATCCGCACGGCTTCCTGCTCGCGCAGCCCGTAGAACTCGCTGGTATTGCCGTTGGCGACCAGCACATGCACGCCGGCCTCGACCGCCCGGTCCACCACCGGCGCGAGCGGCGCCGGCGAAACGGTATCATCTGCGTCGAACGGCGTGACCAGGATGCCGGAAATGCCGTCAAGCGCCCTGCGCAACGCCGGGCCTTCGAAAGTTGCCACCTGTATCTCCTGCTGGAAAAGTCTGGAAAGACTGTCTGGAAAGACTGAAAAGTCGAGAGGTGCCACTCTAAGAAGGACTGGCCGCAGCGTCCAATTCAAACAGGCGATGCCGCAATACAAGAATTGAATCGTGTTTCAGCTTTCGCATCTCCGCAGTTTCGTCGCGGTGGCGACGGAACTGCATTTCGGCCGGGCGGCAGCCTTGCTGAACATGACGCAGCCGCCGCTCACGCGGCAGATCCAGCTTCTCGAGCACGAGGTGGGCGTCCGCCTGCTGGAACGCTCGGGCGGCACCGTGCGCCTGACCCTGGCGGGCACCACCTTCCTGCGCGAGGCGGAAGACATCCTGCGCCGCAGCCAGGCCGCCGCGCTGGCCGCGCGGCGCGCCATGCGGGCCGACGCGGGCAGCGTGACGATGGGTTTCATCCCCGCCGCCAGCTTCACGCTGCTGCCGCAACTGCTGGGCGCGATCCGGGCGAAGTTCCCGGACGTCCATGTGTCATTGCGTGAGATGCAGACCGACGCGCAACTCGAGGCGATCGGCGCGGACCGCATCGAGCTCGGCGTGGTGCGCCCGTTCGCGCCGCGCAGCTTCGCGCTGTCCGCGCCGCTGCTGCGCGAGCCGTTCGTGCTGGCGGCGCCGGCGGGGCACCCCCTGATGACCTGCCCGTCGCTGACGCTGCAGTCGCTGGAGGCGCAGCCGTTCATCGAATTCTGCCCGTCCGAATCCCGCTACCTGTACGAGGTCGTGGCCGGACGGCTGCGGGCCGAGGGCGTGGCGCCCGAGACGGTGCAGACGCTGAGCCACACGCATTCCATCCTGTCACTGGTGGACGCCGGCATGGGCGTGGCGCTGGTGCCGCAATCCGCGCACCGGCTGGGATACGCCGGCGTGGCCTTCCGCCCGCTCGAGAATGCCGCCGGGCTGGACGTGGAACTGCACCTGGCCTGGCGCCGCGGCAACCAGCACGGCGTGGCCGACACCGTGCGCGCGCTGCTGCAGGACGCGTTCCCGGCGCCGGCCTAGCCGCGGCAAAAAAAAGCCGCCCCTCGACGGGGCGGCGCGGCGAAGCCGGCCAGCCGTGCGCACCGGGATGGCCCCGGCGCGCCGGCCACGGCATCAGATCTCTTCGTACAGCGGCAGCGTCAGGAATTCCGCGAAATCTTCCGAGGTGGACATCTGCTCGAAGATCTCGGCGGCGCGGTCGTAGGTCCTGGTCTCGCCACCGACCACTTCCTTGACCTTGGCCAGTTCTTCCGGAATCAGGCCGCGCACCAGCTCGGCGGTCACCTTGCGGCCGTCTTCCAGCTTGCCCTTGGGCGAGCGGATCCATTGCCACACCTGCGAGCGCGAGATCTCGGCGGTGGCGGCGTCTTCCATCAGGTTGTGGATGGGCACGCAGCCGTTGCCGGCCAGCCAGGAGCCGAGGTAGTGGATGCCGACGTTGATGTTCATGCGCAGGCCGGCTTCGGTGATCGGGGTTTCCGGCTGGAAGTCCAGCAGGTCCTTGGCCGACACGTTGACGTCGTCGCGCTGCTTGTCGAACTGGTTGGGCTTGTCGCCCAGCACCGCCACGAATTCCTTCATGGCCGGCTCGACCAGGCCCGGGTGGGCCACCCAGCCGCCGTCGTAGCCGTCGGTGGCGTCGCGCTTCTTGTCGTTGATGATGCCCTGCATGGCCACCGCGTTCTTCTCCGGATCGTTCTTGATCGGGATCAGCGCGCTCATGCCGCCGATCGCGGGCGCGCCGCGCTTGTGGCAGGTCTTGAGCAGCAGCAGCGCGTACGCGCGCATGAACGGCGAGGTCATGGTGACCTTGGCGCGGTCGGCCAGGCAGAAGTTCTTGTCGACCTTGAACTTCTTGATGCACGAGAAGATGTAGTCCCAGCGGCCGGCGTTCAGGCCGGCGCTGTGCTCGCGCAGTTCGTACAGGATTTCTTCCATCTCGAACGCGGCCAGGATGGTCTCGATCAGCACGGTGGCCTTGATGGTGCCCTGCGGCAGGCCGATCTCGTTCTGCGCCATGACGAAGACGTCGTTCCACAGGCGCGCTTCGAGGTGGCTTTCCATCTTCGGCAGGTAGAAGAACGGGCCGGCGCCGCGGGCGATCTGTTCCTTCGCGTTATGGAACAGGAACAGCGCGAAGTCGAAGATGCCGCCGGAGACGCGCTGGCCGTCGATGGTGACGTGCTTTTCGTCGAGGTGCCAGCCGCGCGGGCGCACCTGCAGCGTGGCGATCTTGTCGTTCAGCTTGTAGTGCTTGCCGTTCGAGTCCAGCGTGAGCGTGCGGCGCACGGCGGCCTTGAGGTTGACCTGGCCCTGCAGCTGGTTGTGCCAGTTGGGGGTGTTGGAGTCCTCGAAGTCGGTCATGTAGCTGTCGGCGCCCGAGTTGAACGCGTTGATGACCATCTTGGCTTCGACCGGGCCGGTGATTTCCACGCGGCGGCAGTGCAGCGCGGGCGGCACCGGGGCGACCTTCCAGTCGCCTTCGCGCACGCTCTTGGTCTGCGGCAGGAAGTCGGGCAGCTCGCCGGCGTCCAGGCGCTTGGTGCGCTCGACGCGCGCGGCCAGCAATTCCTGGCGGCGCGGCTCGAAGGCGCGGTGCAGCTTGTCCACCAGGGCCAGGGCCGCCGGCGAGAGGATGTCTTCGTAGGCCGGCAGGATGTCGCCGGTGATCTTCATGCCCGCAGGCAGCGTGATGGCCATCTGTGTTCTCCTGTGTTCGATGGTTGGTTTGGGTTACCCGCCGTCAGAGCGCCGCGCCGCGGGCGCGGGCGAACTGCAGCAGGTCGTTCATGTCGTGCCCGGTGCCGGCAGGGCTCACGTCGAGCCGCTCCGCCGGGTGACCGGCACGGTTGATCCAGAAAGTGGTGAAGCCATACCAGGCCGCGCCGCATGCGTCCCAGCCGTTGGACGAGACGAACAGGATCTCCGCCGGCGCCACGCCGAAGGCCTGCGGCGCCAGCGCGTAGGCGGCCGGCGCGGTCTTGTACAGGCGCACCGCGTCGACCGACAGCACGTGGTCGAACAGGCCGTGCATGCCGGCGCTCTTGACCGAGATATCGAGCATCTCCGGGTTGCCGTTGGAGAGGATGCCCAGCGGCAGCCCGGCGGCGCGCAGGCGCTTGAGCGCGCCGAGGTTCTCCGGGAACGCCGACAGGCAGGCGTACTCCTTGAGCAGTTGCGCTTCTGCGGCCGGACCCAGGTCCAGCTGCAGCCGCTCGGCGGCGTAGCGCAGCGCGTCCACCGTGATCGGCCAGAACGGCTTGTAGTATGCGCCGTCCGGGCCGGCCAGCGAGCGGATGCGGGTGTAGTCGATCTGGCGCTCGCGCCACAGCAGCGCCAGCGCCTCGCCCTTGCCGGGGAAGAGCTGTTCGGCCCGCGCGGTGACGGAATACACGTCGAACAGCGTGCCGTAGGCATCGAAGACGACTGCGCGGATCTTGTGCATGAGCCAGTGGCTTCCTCGGGCGGTTCCTGCAGGCCTGCCGCCATCGCTCGGCTGCGCGGCGCGGGCCTGTACACCAATGAATGCATGCATTGTAGGTAGGCGCTGCAGTGCGGCAAAGCCGCTGCGGGTCACTTGATCTTTTACTTTTACCCCACTAATCTTCGCTAACGCCATAAAGAATAGGCACCAAATCCACTCCATTGCCTTTTATGCTGGCTACGATGGATGGCATGAGGCACAACCGGCGAGATTCGTGGATCATTTCAAGCAACTGGAGACATTCGTGTCGGTGGCGGCGCGCGGCAGCCTGTCCGCCGCCGCCGCCGCCGAGGGCGTGGCGCCTGCCATCATCGGGCGCCGCATCGATGCGCTGGAAGAGCGCCTGGGCGTGAAGCTGCTGCTGCGCACCACGCGCAAGATCAGCCTGACCTTCGAAGGCTCGGCCTTCCTGGAGGACTGCCAGCGCATCCTCAACGACCTGCACAACGCCGAGGCCAGCGTCTCGGCCGGCGGCGTCAAGGCCAGCGGCCACCTGCGCGTGACCGCGCCGGCCGGCTTCGGGCGCAAGCACGTGGCGCCGCTGGTGCCGCTGTTCATCGAATCGCATCCGGACGTGACCCTCACGCTGGACCTGTCCGACCGCGTGGTCGACCTCGTCAACGAAGGCTTCGACTGCGCCATCCGGCTGGGCGACCTGCCCGACTCCAGCCTGGTCTCCATCCGCCTGGCCGAGAACCGCCGCGTGGTGGTGGCGTCCCCGGCCTACCTGGCGCGCGCCGGCGTGCCGGCCACGCCCGACGAGCTGGCGCGGCACAATTGCCTGGCCTTCGGCGCCAGCGCCAACGTGCAGCGCGGCTGGGCCTTCCAGCAGGAGGGCAAGCCGGTCACGGTCAAGGTGGGCGGCTCCATGGAATGCACCGACGGCGCGGTGCTGCATGCGTGGTGCCTGCAAGGCCACGGGCTGGCATGGCGTTCCTGGTGGGAGGTCGGGCAGGAAATCGCCAGTGGGCGGCTGGTCACGGTGCTGGACGCGTTCCAGGCCCCGCCGATCGGCATCCATGCGGTGTTTCCCCAGCGCAAGCACCTGCCGCTGCGCGTGCGGCTGTTCATCGACCACCTGAAGAACACCTATGGCAATGCCGGCTACTGGCGGCGGGCCGAGCAGGCGCCCGCGCGCGCCGCGCAGGAGGCCTGCGCCGGGCCGGAATTTGATATAAGCCAATGATGCATGCGGCACTCCTGCCTACAATGAATCAAGGCAGGCGCTGCCAGGCCCGCCCCGGCGCATCGCCATCCACTGCCTCTTTGCCCCAAAGGAGTCCAGCATGTTCAAGCACATCCTGCTACCCACCGACGGTTCGGAACTGTCCAAGAAAGCCATCGACGGCGCGCTGGAACTGGCCAAGACAATCAACGCGCGCGTCACCGCCTATGTGTGCCTGGAGGAATACCCGTACACGCCATTCAGCGAGATCGTGGTGGAAGCCCCGCAGGCCTTCAAGGACCGCATCGAGAGCCAGGCCAAGCTGTACCTGAAAGAGGTGGAAACCGCCGCCTCCGCGGACGGCATCTCGTTCGACTGCGACATGACCACCTTCGCCGTGCCCTACCTGGGCATCATCGACGCCGCCGAGCGCCACGGCTGCGACGTGATCTTCATGGCCTCGCACGGCCGGCGCGGCCTGTCCGGCCTGCTGCTGGGCAGCGAGACGCAGAAGGTGCTGACCCACACCGACATTCCGGTGATCGTGTACCGCTGACCGTGCCTTGCTGGTCCGCCGCTGCGGGAAAGCGAAAAAGGCTGGCCGCCCTTTGCGGGGCGGCCAGCCTTTCTTGCATGCGGGGTGCCGGCACGGGCCGGCGCCCGCTCAGCTCGCCTGCTTGATGCGGTCCTCGATATGCTTGGCGCGGTCCGCCGAGCCGGGGTGCGACGAGAACATGCTGGACTTGCCGCCATCGAGCTTGGCCAGCTTCTGGAAGGCCGTGACCAGCCCGCGCGTGTTGGCCTTGTTCTTGGTCAGCACGTCGAAGGAGTAGTCGTCGGCGGCGCTTTCCTGCGTCTGCGAGAACTGCGCGTTGATCAACTGCTCGCCCAGCTCGCCCAGTTGCGAGGACGACAGCGCGGCCACCGCGCCGCTGCCGCTGGCGGCCAGCGCGCCGCGCGCGGCCATGGCGGCGTAGGCCACCTGCATCTTGTTCTTGGTGTGTCCCAGCGCCACGTGGCCGAGCTCGTGGCCCACCACGCCGCGCACTTCGTCGTCGGTCATCATGTCCATCAGGCCGCTGTACACGCGCACGCAGCCGTTGGCCATGGCCCAGGCGTTGACGTCCTTGGTCAGGTAGACCTTGGCATTGATGTTGGAGACGTCCGTCGACTGCAGGCCGGCCATGATCTTGGTCAGGCGCTTGCCATAGGCGCTGTTGGCCGCGGCGATCTTGTTGGTCTTGTCCGATTCGGCGCAAGCCTGGTCCGACATGGACTTGACGTCCGCATCGCTGAGCGAGGCCGCCTTGAACATCGAGGTGCCCGCGCCCACCATGCCGTCGACATTGGTGCCGGCGCAGCCGACCACGAGAGCGGAAAGGCCGGCGACGGCCGCGAGGGAAAGTGTGTGCTTCATGGAATCTTCTTCTTGGGATGTGCACCGGCCAGCTACACCGCCAGTGACTCGAACGGACAGGCGCCGGGCTGGCCGGCGCTTCGCTGCGTGCTCTTGCGGGCACGTGGCGAAATCATATCGCTGAAAGTATCCCAAGTGAATTGGAAATGTCTGAATCGATACACCGCACAATCTTTAACATTTCCACGAAATTTCGCATTCCTCCACCGATCGGTCGGCGCCCGCGCCCGCGCAAGAAAACAAAAAACCGCGCCGTCCCTGAGAGAGACACGGCGCGGCGCCCAATTGAAGGGCACGATGGTCGCGCACCCTTCAAGATGACCAGGTATCGTTCTGGTTATCCTGCGATCCGAAGCCCCGGGGACCGGCGTCCCCGGGAGCCTCGGGCCTCCTTCCTCAAGCCACCTTCTTGTCGAAGAACTGTTCGTCTTCGGTCGAGCCCTTGAGAGCGGTGGTCGACGACTGGCCGCCTTCGATGGTCTGGGTCACGGCGTCGAAGTAGCCGGTACCGACTTCGCGCTGGTGCTTGACGGCGGTGAAGCCCTTCTCCGCGGCGGCGAATTCGTTTTCCTGCAGCTCGACGAAGGCGCTCATCTGGTTGCGGGCGTAGCCGTAGGCCAGGTTGAACATCGAGTAGTTCAGCGAGTGGAAGCCGGCCAGCGTGATGAACTGGAACTTGTAGCCCATCGCGCCCAGTTCCTTCTGGAACTTGGCGATGGTGGCGTCGTCCAGGTTCTTCTTCCAGTTGAACGACGGCGAGCAGTTGTAGGCCAGCAGCTTGCCGGGGAACTTGGCATGCACGGCTTCGGCAAACTTCTTGGCGAATTCCAGATCCGGCTTGCCGGTTTCGCACCACACGAGGTCGGCCACTTCGGCGTAGGCCAGGGCGCGCGAGATCGACTGGTCCAGCCCGTTGCGCACGCGGTAGAAACCCTCCACGGTGCGCTCGCCGGTGCAGAACGGCTTGTCGTTGTCGTCGACGTCCGAGGTCAGCAGGTCGGCCGCTTCGGCGTCGGTACGGGCGATCACCAGGGTCGGCACGCCGGAGACGTCCGCCGCCAGGCGGGCGGCGGTCAGCTTGGCGACGGCTTCGCGCGTCGGCACCAGCACCTTGCCGCCCATGTGGCCGCACTTCTTGACCGAAGCGAGCTGGTCTTCGAAGTGCACGCCGGCCGCGCCCGCTTCGATCATCGACTTCATCAGCTCGAAGGCGTTCAGCACGCCGCCGAAACCGGCTTCGGCGTCAGCCACGATCGGCGCGAAGTAGTCGGTATCGCCCTTGCCTTCGCTCCACTGGATCTGGTCGGCGCGCTGGAAGGTGTTGTTGATGCGCTTGACCACCATCGGCACCGAGTTGGCCGGGTACAGCGACTGGTCGGGGTACATTTCCCCGGCCAGGTTGGCGTCGCCGGCGACTTGCCAGCCCGACAGGTAGATCGCCTTGAGGCCAGCCTTGACCTGCTGCATGGCCTGGTTGCCGGTCAGCGCGCCCAGCGTGTTGACGAACGGCTCGGTGTTCAGCAGGTGCCACAGTTTCTCGGCGCCGCGGCGGGCCAGGGTGTGCTCGATCTGCACGGAGCCGCGCAGGCGCACCACGTCTTCCGCGGTGTAGTTGCGCTTCACGCCCTTCCAGCGCGGGTTGGTTTCCCAGTCCTTCTGCAGCTTCTGGATTTCTTGTTCGCGGGACATTGCACTCTCCTAGTAATTGAGACGGGTATGGCGTAAGAAAACTTGCGACAGGCCTGCCGGACCGTGGTGCCTGGCAGCCGACCGGGACGCTGCGGGTAGCTTCCGGAGACCGCTTCCGGCTGCCTCGCCACCCTTTGTTTTTCGCGTCTCAGGTCATGTGTCTTATATAAGAGTGTAGGGAAACGTCCCGCGTCGCAACAGGCCAGAATGCAGTCCTTGCCTAGTTTTTTTATTCAATAAAATCATTGGCTTGCGAAGTTTATTTCACGATATGGCACGATATCTCCCATCATGAGAAATCGCCGTTGTGCTCCGCAGCCACATTTTTTGCGGCTCAAAACAGCATTCCGCATTGTGAAAAACCAGAAGATGACGTGCTGCCGGTCAGGCCGCTGCGCCGGTACCCTGCCCGTCCGGCCTGCGCGCGCGTTGCAGGTCCCGGGGCTCGGGGCCGCCGTCGACATGCCTGGCCAGGTCCAGGATCATGGCGGCCATGCCGGCCGGATCGGCCAGCGGCAGCCAGTGCCGCGCCGCCACCTCGCGGCGCCACCACCGCCCGACCCAGCGCGACAGGTCCTCCGACAGCGCCGGCCTGACGTAGCGGTCGCGCAGCGGCACGATGACCTGCACCGGCACGTGCGCGTGGCGCTGGCCGGGCGCCAGCAGCCGGCGCAGCATATTGGCCCGGTACAGCGCCAGGCCGTGGCGCCCGTCGGCGGCCCGGGTCGGGCTGGACTCCGCCGCGATGCCTTCCGACAGCTTCAGGTAAAGCGGCCAGGCGCGTCCCATCCACAGCCGCCAGCTCAGTTCCGGCAGCCACGGCAGGTGGAAGACATAGATGTACCAGGACGAGAGGGCCTGCCGCAGCGAGCGCGACAGCGCCGTCCAAGACAGCCGCCGGTTGTCGCGCATCCAGTGGCCGGCATGGTCGAGGCAAGGGCCGGAGCATGAGGTGAACGAGGCGATGCGCCCGCGCAGGCGCGGCTCGGTAGCGAATTCCCAGCACTGGATGGAGCCCCAGTCGTGCCCGGCCAGGTGCACCGGCGCACCGGGAGAGACCGCGTCGATCACGGCGCTGAAGTCCTCCGTCAGGCGCTCCAGGCGGTAGGCGGCCACGCTGCCGGGTGCCGACGAGGCGCCGGCGCCGCGCACGTCGTAGGCCACCACGTAATAGTCGTCGGCGAGCAGCGGCGCCACGCCGTGCCAGACCGCGCTGTTGTCGGGATAGCCATGCACCAGCACGATGGCGCGGCGCGACGGATCGCCCCAGGTCTTGACGGCAAGGCGCACGTCGCCGGACCGGACGGATAGCCGGACGGGAGCCGCCCGGGCGGAAAGCGAGGAAAGAGACATGCGCGGACCATGACATCGGGTGATGGAATGGTTGCCGATGCTACGCCAGCCGCGCCTGCGCGGCGAGCACCGGCCACGCCGTTTCAAACGGCGGCGGGATCAGGCCTGGCGCAGGCCCGCCTCGCGCGCGCGGCGGTGGGCCACCCAGTCTCCCGACGCAATGCGCGGCAGCCCGGCCACGGCGGCCTCGGCCACCGGATACAGCAGGCAGCGGACCGGCCCGCCGGCGGCCAGCGCTTCGCGCGTTTCCCGCACGAACAGCGAGGCCTGGCCCGGATAGACTTCCTCGATCTCGTCGAGCACGGGCAACAGTGCGTCGTCCACCTCGTAGAGATCGCCGGCCACGCCGGGCGCGGCGGCGTCCAGCACGAGGCCGGGATAGGTGCCGAAATCATAGAGCCGGCCCGCGATCGTCGCGCCGCCGAGCAGCGTCGGCGCGGCGATGCCGTGCCTGCGCGCGGCCGCGTTCAGGTCGTTGACTTCGCCGGCGCGCAGCGTGCCATAGACGAATACCACCGGCATGCTCAGCTCCCCAGCTTGCCGTCGGACACCAGCACGCCGTCGGCGTCGGCATAGATCCAGTTGCCGGGGCGCACCACCGCGCCGGGCATCTGCACGGCGACCTCGCGCTCGCCCACGTTGCGCTTCTGGCTTTTCTGCGGATGCAGCGCCAGCGCGCGCACGCCGATATCGCAGACATCCAGCTCGCCGCTGTCGCGCGCGCAGCCGTTGACGATGATGCCGGCCCAGCCGTTCTTCTCGGCCAGCACGCCAAGGTTGCCGCCGACCAGCGCGCAGCGCAGCGAGCCGCCGCCGTCGACCACCAGCACGCGGCCGTTGCCGGAAGATTCCAGCACCTCGCGCACCAGCGAGTTGTCCTCGAATACCTTCAGCGTGGCCGCCGGGCCGGCGAACACCGCGCGCTTGCCGAAATGGCGGAACACCGGCGCCAGCACGCGCAGCGTGCCGTCGGCGAGGCGCCCTTCGTTGGCGTCGCACAGGTCGGTGGTGGCAAAGTTCATGAGCGGCTCCTCGATCGTCAGAGTGGAAGACAGCATGGGAACGCGGGGAAAAGCGTTCGATATCCGCTGGCATCATAGAGGAAAACCGCCCACGGCAGGCATGCCGGGAACGCTACATCTGCTTGAACAGGTAGGCGTACTGGCGCGCCACCGGCAGCGTCTCGGAGCGGTTGCGCAGCTTCAGCGCGAGCCGCCCGAGCGACTGGTTCACGGCGCTGGCCACGCAGTCGATATTGACCACGGTGCCGCGGTGGATCTGCCAGAAGCGCTCGGGGTCGAGCTGCTGCGACAGTTCGCGCAGGCTGGTGCGGATCAGCGCCTCGCCGCTGGTGGAGACCACGTTGACGTACTTGTCGGTGGCTTCGAGGTAGATCACCTCGTCCACCGGGATGATGCGGATCTCCTGCCCCACCAGCGCCTTGATGAAGCGCAGGTAGCCCTGCTGCGCCGGGCTGGCGGGCTGTTGCGCGGCACCGGCGCCGGACTCCAGCGTTTCCAGCCGCGCCAGCAGCTGCGCCAGGCGGGCGGCGTCCAGCGCCGCCCCGGTTGCGCCGGCCTCGTCGCCTGCCTGCGCGTGCTCGGCCAGCCGTCCCTTGAGGCGCTGCACGGTGGCTTCGAGCCGCTCTGGCTGCACCGGCTTGAGCACGTAGTCGACGGCCTCGCGCTCGAAGGCCTCGAGCGCGAACTGGTCATAGGCGGTGACGAACACCACCAGCGGCGGCTGGTCGAATTCCATCAGCTCGCGCGCCACGTCCATGCCGCTCATGCCCGGCATGCGGATATCGAGGAAGGCCACCTGCGGCGCATGCTGGCGGGCCGCCTCCAGCGCTGACACGCCGTCATGGACCACGGAAACGATGCTGGCCTCCGGCCACAGGCTGCTCAGTTCGGCATGCAGCGCGCGCGCAAGCAGCGGCTCGTCGTCGGCGATCAACAAGGTCGGGGACATGGAAACGGTGGTGGACGGTCGGAAACGATGGAGACGGCGGCACCCGGCAGCACGTCAGGAATGCGAGGCCGAAGGCCCCCGCGTGGCGGCGCGCGCCACCGGCGCAAGCCCGAGCCCGGCGCCGGCATTGCCCGCCGGCACCTGTGCCTGTGCCGGCGCGGGCACGGCCGCCGCCGCGCGCATCACCGGCAGCGTCAGGCGCACGATCACGCCGCGCGGCGCGTTCTCTTCCATCTGCATGCTGGCGGCCGCGCCGAAGATGCGCGCCAGGCGCTCGCGCACGTGGGTCAGGCCGAGGCCCGAACCCTTGGTCACCGCATGGCCGAAGCCCACGCCGGTGTCGGCGATCACCACCTGCACCGCCGCGTCGCCGAGCGCGCGCGCGGACAATACGATGCTACCGCCCCGCATGCACGGCTCGATGCCATGGCTGACCGCGTTCTCCACCAGCGGCTGGATCAGCATCGGCGGAATCTCCACTTCGGCCAGTTCCGGCGGCAGGTCGATGCTGTAGTTCAGCCGCGTGCCGAAGCGCAGGCCCTGGATGTCGAGATAGCTGCGCAGCAACTCGAACTCCTGGCGCAGCGTGCACTGCTCGGCGCGCGTGTGCGCCAGCGACATGCGCAGGAAGCCGATCAGCCGCTGCAGCAGGCGCCGCGCGGCCTTCTGGTCGGTGGCGATCAGGCAGTCGAGGTTGGCCAGCGAATTGAACAGGAAATGCGGCTCGATCTGCGCCTGCAGCGCCATCAGCTGCGCGCGCACCAGTTGCTTCTCGGCTTCCTCGCGCTGCAGCGCGTCCAGCGCGGCCTGCCGCTCCAGGTGCGCCAGCTTTTCGCGCGACCAGTAGAAATAGATCATGCTGGCCGCCGCCAGCATGCCCACCACCAGGCACATGCGCAGCATGTCGGTGGCTTCCTGGAAGGACTTGGCCGGTTCGCTCAGCACCATGCGCGTGGCCCAGCTGCCCAGCAGGACCCCGAGCGGCACCGCCACCGCGGCCAGGCAGATGAACGGCCAGCGCGTGGGCCGCTCGTTCCACCAGATCAGCACCCGGGCAACGTCGATCAGCAGCCAGATCGACAGGCCGATCAGGTGGCTGTAGACGAAGTTGTGCAGCAGCGAACCGCCGGTGCGGAAGCCATAGTTCAGGCTCACGGCGATGACGGTATTCATGCACAGCACGAACACCAGGTCGCGCCCGAGGATGGAAACGCGCGAAGGAATGGCGGCGGGACAGCGGCCCAGCGATTTCATGGGGACGGAAGCTCCATACAAGGCTTGGGTGTGGGAAAAATCGGCAAAATCGGCAAAGTCGGCAAAATCGATGAAACCGGCAAGCTCGGCGCCGGCAGGAAACGCTGCCTGCCGGCCTTGGCGGCCCGCAGGCACGCCGGCGAAAGCCTATTGTAATGGCGGCTCATCGGTGCGCGCCGCCAGCGGCCGGCCCGTATGTACGCCCGGCCACGCCCGCGTGCCGCTCCCGTCGGCTGCGCCGGCCGCGCGGCCATGCAGCGCCGCCCACCATTGCCCCGACAGCACGAAGCGTGGAAATGTCACCCATTGCTCCGCCAGGATGCGGCTGGCGACGTCGAGCGGCCCGGCGAACGGCTCGGGCCGCTCGGCCTCGAGCCGGTGCCCCCTGCCCTGCAGCATCAATGACACGGCCATGCACAGCGCGCCCAGACCGACCGCCGGTACCGACAGCGCCAGCACGCCGTAGACCGCCAGCACATTGCCGGCCATGAACATCGGCACGGCAAGCAGATGCAGCAGCAGGCTGCGCGGATGGGCGTGGTTGCGGGCGTAGCCGCGCCATTGCCAGCGCAGCAGTCCTTCCTCGCGCGCGCTCATGGCCGCGGCTGCCGCCGCAGCGCCCGGCATGATGCCTGGCGCAATGCCTGCCGGCGCGCCAGCAGCGCGGCGCCCAGGGTGCCCAGGATCAGAGGCCAGCCCTCGCGGGCGGCATACGCGGGCACGAGGCCGGCGTCGTGCGCCAGGAACAACCCGCCCAGTGCAATCAGGATAATGGGAACCCAGAGTCCCGTGCCGCCACGGCCTTGTGTCATGTTGCGCTCTCCTCGCTCGCCTCTGTGGGTGTTGCCGTTGCGCAGCCGGGCCGGGCATGGCCGCTCGCGGCGGCCGGGGCCCGGCATCACGGCGCGACGGCACTGAAGTGATCCGCCACGTACTGCACGAACTGTACGCCGGCCTCGCACGGGACGGAAGCGGCGTGCGACGAATGGAGAGTAACGGGCGCGAATCGCGAGGATGCGGCGCGACCGGCACCGCCGGATGCGCCGCGGCCGCCAGTGACGGCGGCCGCGGCAGTGCCGGGAAGGCAAGCGCGCCGGGGGCGGCGCGCGGGATCAGGCCTCGACGGCCGCCTGGCCGCCGGCCGGCTCGGACAGCGCGCTGCTGACCGTGTCGCGCGACAGGTGCGGCGCGAACATATTGATGAAGGCGTGCGCGTAGCCGCGCAGGTAGGCGCCGCGGCGCACCGCCACGCTGGTGGTGTTGGCCTCGAACAGGTGGTCGGCCGAAATGCGGACCAGGCCGGCGTCCTTGCGCTCGTCGTAGGCCATCGAGGCGATGATGCCCACGCCCAGGTCCAGCTCGGCATAGGTCTTGATCACGTCGGCGTCCATCGCGGTCAGCACGATCTCCGGCTGCAGCCCGGCGGCGGCGAAGGCGCCGTCGATCCGGCGGCGGCCGGTGAAGCCAGCGTCATAGGTGATGATCGGGAAGCCGGCGATGTCTTCCAGCGTGGGCTCCGGCAGGTGGGTCAGCGGGTGCTCGGGCGACACCACCAGCACGTGCTGCCAGGTGTAGGCTTCGAACGAAGTCAGCCCCGCTTCGCTGGCCACGGCCTCGGTGGCGATGCCGATGTCGGCCTGCCCGGTCAGCAGCAGTTCCACGATATGCGCCGGCGACGCCTCCTGCAGCGCCAGCGTCACATGCGGGTAGGCGCGGCGAAAGCTCTGCACCACCTTGGGCAGCGCGTAGCGCGCCTGGGTGTGGGTGGTCGCCACGGTCAGGCGGCCGGTGTGGCGCCCGGCGAATTCGTCGCCGGCCTGGCGCAGGTTCTCGGCCTCGAGCAGCAGCCGTTCCACGATCCTCACGATCTCGCGGCCCGGCTCGGTCAGCCCGGTCAGGCGCTTGCCGTAGCGCTCGAAGATTTCCACGCCGAGCTCTTCTTCCAGCTCGCGGATCTGGCGCGACACGCCGGGCTGCGAGGTATAGAGGGCGTTGGCCACCTCGGTCAGGTTGAACTGGCGGCGCACCGCCTCGCGGATCGAACGCAGTTGCTGGAAGTTCATTGTGCGGCTCCTGCGGGCGCGGGCTTGGCCGGCGCGCGGGTTGACGATTCGGGTTGGACGAACACGCGCAGCTGGCGCGGCCGCACGGCGAGCAGTTCGCCTTCGCGGAAACCCTGATGGCGGAAGCGCTCCAGCGGCAAAGCCACCTCGATCACTTCCTGGTTGTCCTCGCGCTCCAGTTCGAGCTGGGCCACCGGGCCGAGCGTGAGCGCGCGGCGCAAGGTCACGGCGATGCCCTCGGCGCCCGGCGCGTAGCGCTCCAGGTCCAGGTCATGGGGGCGCACGTAGGCCACCGCGTCGCCGGCCGTTTCATGGCCGCTGCCGATCACCGGCAGCACCGCCTCGCCGGTATGCAGCAGGCCGCCGCGCTCGCCCACTTCCAGGCGGCCGTGGAACAGGTTGACGTTGCCGAGGAAGCCGAACACGAACGGCGTGGCGGGATGGTTGTAGACCGCCTCCGGGGTGCCGGCCTGCTCGACGTGGCCGCGGTTCATCAGCACCACCTGGTCGGCCACTTCCAGCGCCTCCTCCTGGTCGTGCGTGACGAACACGCTGGTCACGTGCAGTTCGTCGTGCAGGCGGCGCAGCCAGCGGCGCAGTTCCTTGCGCACCTTGGCGTCGAGCGCGCCGAACGGCTCGTCGAGCAGCAGCACGCGCGGCTCCACCGCCAGCGCGCGGGCCAGCGCGATGCGCTGGCGCTGCCCGCCCGACAGTTGCGGCGGATAGCGGTCGGCCAGCCAGTCGAGCTGCACCAGCTCCAGCAGCGAGCGCACCTTCTCGCGGATCTGCGCCTCGCCGGGGCGCTCGCCGCGCGGCTTGACGCGCAGGCCGAAGGCCACGTTCTCGAACACGGTCATGTGCTTGAACAGCGCGTAGTGCTGGAACACGAAGCCCACCTGGCGCTGGCGCACGTGCTGGTTGGAGGCATCGCGCCCTTCCAGCAGGACCTGGCCCGCGTCGGCGCGCTCCAGCCCCGCGATGATGCGCAGCAGCGTGGTCTTGCCGCAGCCCGAAGGCCCCAGCAGCGCCGTCAGCTGGCCTTCGTCGAAATCGAGCGAGACGTCGTCGAGCGCGACGAAATTGCCGAAGTGCTTCTGCACGTTCCTGACCTGGATGCTCATGATGCCTGTCCTTGCAAATTGCCCGCGCCCGGGTTTTCCGGCGCAATATTCTCGTCCTCGGCGTGCTCGCGGCGCGCCCGGTATTCCACCAGCGTCTTGATGCCGAGCGTGACCAGGGCCAGCAGCGTCAGCAGCGAGGCCACCGCGAAGGCCGCCGCGAAGTTGTACTCGTTGTAGAGGATCTCCACGTGCAGCGGCATGGTGTTGGTCAGCCCGCGGATATGGCCCGACACCACCGACACCGCGCCGAACTCGCCCATCGCCCGCGCGTTGCACAGGATCACGCCGTACAGCAGGCCCCAGCGGATATTGGGCAGCGTGATGCGGCGGAAGGTCTGCCAGCCGGACGCGCCCAGCACGATGGCGGCCTCTTCCTCCTCGCTGCCCTGCGCCTGCATCAGCGGGATCAGCTCGCGCGCCACGAACGGGAAGGTCACGAAGATGGTGGCCAGCACGATGCCCGGCACGGCGAACATGATCTTGATGTCGTGCGCCTCCAGCCACGGCCCCAGCCAGCCCTGCGCGCCGAACAGCAGCACGTAGACCAGCCCCGAGATCACCGGCGACACCGAGAACGGCAGGTCGATCAGCGTGGTCAGCACGTTCTTGCCGCGGAACTCGAACTTGGCGATGGCCCACGCCGCCGACACGCCGAACACCACGTTGAGCGGCACCGCGATGGCGGCCACCAGCAGCGTGAGCTGGATCGCGGCCACGGCGTCGGGTTCGACCAGCGAATCGAAATAGGTCTGCACGCCCTTGCGCAGCGCCTCGTAGAACACCGAAGCCAGCGGGATGAACAGGAACAGCGCGAGAAACAGGACCGCGACCGTGATCAGCGTGTAGCGCACCCACGGCGCTTCCGCGGTGGCATCCGCGAAGCGCGCGGCGGGCTGTGAGCGGCCGCCCAGGCCTTTGGTGACGATGCCGGCCATTTCAGCTCTCCTTGTCCTGCGCCGCGACGGCGTGCCCGGCCGTGTGATGGCGCCGCGTCCATGCCTGCAGCACGTTGATGAGCAGCAGCAGCGCGAAGGAGATCACCAGCATCACGACGGCCACCGCGGTGGCGCCGGCATAGTCGTATTGCTCCAGCTTCGAATAGATCATCAGGGGCGCGATCTCGGAGACCATCGGCATGTTGCCCGAGATGAACACCACCGAGCCGTACTCGCCGGTGGCGCGCGCGAACGACAGCGCGAAGCCGGTCAGCAGCGCCGGCAGGATGGTCGGCAGGATCACGCGCAGGAAGGTCTGCAGGCGCGTGGCGCCCAGGCTCGCGGCGGCTTCTTCGAGTTCCTGCTCCGCATCTTCCAGCACCGGCTGCACCGTGCGCACCACGAACGGCAGCCCGATGAAGGTCAGCGCCACCACCACGCCCAGCGGGGTGAAGGCCACCTTGATGCCGAGCGGCTCCAGGTAGCGGCCGATCCAGCCGTTGCCGGCGTACAGCGCGGTCAGCGCGATACCGGCCACGGCGGTGGGCAGGGCGAACGGCAGGTCCACCAGCGCGTCGATCAGGCGCTTGCCCGGGAAACGGTAGCGCACCAGCACCCACGCCACCACCAGCCCGAACACGGTATTGACGATGGCGGCGATCAGCGAGGCGCCAAAGCTCAACTGCAAGGAGGCCACCACGCGCGGTGCGGTCACCGCGCCCCAGAACGCTTCCCACGTCATGGTGAAGGTCTTGAGGAAGGTGGCCGACAGCGGGATCAGGACGATCAGCGTCAGGTAGAACACCGTGAAGCCCAGCGACAGGCCGAAGCCGGGCAGCACCGTGAAGCGCTGCTGGCGCGCCTTGCCGGGCGCGCGTTCGCGCGCCTGCGGGGCATCTGGCCTGGCCGGGGGCGGGTTGTCCGCCAGGGAAATCGAGGGAGGCATATCGTCTCGTGAGCGCGGTCTGTGTCCGCCCGTGCCCTGTCCGCCGCTCGCGCATCGACTGCGAAAGCCTGGCAGGCTTGCAGCGCTGCCAGGCTCTTGGCGGGTGGAACAGGGAAAACCGTGGACGGCTTCTTTATGACGCCGGCGCATAACACACCGGCCTACGAGACAAATTCTGCAGATGCGCCCTTATAAACAGAACGAATTTTTACGCATCTTCTTAGACGTTTTAGATATAAGGGAAGGTCGAGGATACTTCCACCTCGGCATCCCACGGCCCGGCGCGGTCCCCAGCCTGGCCCGCGCTGCCCTCCGCCTCGATGCGCTGGATCAAGGTATCGAGCAAAGCCAGGCCGGCCGGCCACTGGTCGAGGCCCGAATCCGCGTTGATGTGACCCAGCATGCCCGCGTCCTGCAGTTCGCTGCCCCACAGCGTGCCCCAGCTGAAGGCGGTGCGCTGCTGCATCCAGGGGTCGTTGCGGCTGGCCACGAGGATGGTGGGAAACGGCAGCCGGTGCGCCGGCAGCAAGCCGGCCACGCCGAACTTGTCCGGATCGGCCGGCGCCACCAGCAGCGCGCCGGCAATGCCTTCGGCGTCGAGCGCGGCCTGGCGCAGCGTGGCCAGGCAGCCGAAGCTGTGCGCCACCAGGATGGCGCCGCGCGGCGCCACTCGCTGCGCCCGCATGATGCTCTCCGAGACGCGCTCGGCCCATAGCGGCAGGCTCGGGCGCGACCAGTCGTGCTGCTCCACACGCTGCCAGTCCGGGAAGCGCTGCTCCCAGCGGCTCTGCCAGTGGCCCGGGCCGCTGCCGTGCAGGCCCGGCACGGTGAGGATCTGCAAGCCTTTCGGCACTTTCAGCCGCACCTCGGCAGCCGGCGCGGCCGCCACTCCCTTGGTTTGCGTCATATCGGCTCCTTGCTGTACTCCAGTGGCGTACGGCCCGGTCCGGAACGCGCGGTCCCCCCTGCCTCGCCGGCCTCGCCCGCGTCGGGTGCCTCCGGGCCCGGTTGCACCTCGTGCAGCCGGCGCGCGCTCACCGCCTCGCCGGTAAACACCCCCTGCCCCAGCACGATCCCGGCGGCCTGCAGCCGCTCGGCGTGCTCGGCGTTCTGCAGCCGGCGCCCGATCAGGGTCACGCCGGCGCTGTCGGCGCTGGCCTGCAGCCCGGCGAGCTGGCGGTCGGTCCAGTTGCGGCGCATGTCGAGCTTGAGCCAGTCGGGCAGCGCGTGCGCCATCAGCGCGCCGGCTTCCGCCGGGTCGGATGCCTGCAGGCTCACGGCGAAGCCGTTGCGCCGGTAGTTGCCCACCACGTGGAGCAGCAGCGGCAGGTCGTCGTTGGCGCTGGCCGGCACCTGGATCACGAAACGGCCGAGCGGCAGGCCGAGCGACTGCAGCGCGCGCCGGAACGCCGCGCCGTGGTCGTCCGCGACCGCGGCCAGCAGCCGGTTGTGCACGTTGAGCACCAGCTTGCGGTCGCCGTCCGCGGCGAAATAGTTGATCGCGTGCACCAGCCGCGAGAGCCGGTCCAGCGAGACCAGCGAGGCATCGTCGGCCGCCATCGCGAACAGCTTCCACGCCGCCAGCCCCAGGCCGTCGCCGGCATAGGTGCGCAGCGTGCCTTCGTGCGCCACCACGTCGCGGCTCGACAAGGTGATGAGCGGCTCGAAGGCGCTGGTCAGCGAACAGTTGTAGAACTGGCCCTGCACCTGGCCATGCTCGTCCCGCCACAGTTGGCGGTCGCTGCCGGGTTGCCGCGGCAGTCCGTCCAGGTAATGCGCGAGAGCTGCCCGTCCCACGCCTGCTTCATCCGCGCTTGCCATGGCGAATTCCTTTGCGTTGCGCTTGCCGCCCGAGGCGGGGCCTCAAAGCTTGGCCAGCGAAACCTCGGTTGCCTTGACCAGGGCAACCACTTCGCTGCCGATGGTGAGGCCGAGATCCTTGACCGAGCGGGTGGTGATGACCGAGGTGACGATGCCGGCCGGCGTCTCGACGTCGACTTCCGAGACCACCGGGCCTTCGATGATGGCGGCGACCTTGCCGCGGAACTGGTTGCGTACGTTGATGGCTTGAATGCTCATGATAGAAGCTCCGTTGTGCGAGTGAAAATGAAGAATGCGTAAAAAATGACGGTGAGTGGCGCCGGCGGCGGTTTGGCGCCCTCCCCTCAAGTCCGGCGCGGGCGTTTGATACGCGCCCTGCCATACCGTGCCGCCTGCTGTGCTCCGTGTGCCGCCGGTATGGTCCCTGTCGTTCCCCGCCGCGCGCTAGATCGCCCAGCGCACCGAATCCACGGTGCGCGCCACCGACCAGTCGGCCGGACCCTCGCCGCGCGGCTCGTCGACGGACGCCTCGCCCGGGCGCTGCATCACCCGGCGCAGCACCGCGTCCTCGAGCTGGGCGAAGGCCGCCGAGCCGCGCTGGCGCGGACGCGGCAGCGCCACGCGCTGGTCCAGCGTGATGCGCCCGTCCTCGATCAGCACCACGCGGTCGGCCAACGCCACCGCTTCCGACACATCGTGCGTCACCAGCAGCGCGGTAAAGCCCAGGCGCTGCCACAGCCCTTCGATCAAACCCTGCATCTCGATGCGCGTGAGCGCGTCGAGCGCGCCCAGCGGCTCGTCGAGCAGCAGCAGGCGCGGATGGTGGACCAGCGCGCGCGCCAGCGCCACGCGCTGGCGCTGCCCGCCCGACAGCCGCGCCGGCCATTCTTCGGCGCGCTCGGCCAGGCCGACCTGCGCCAGCACGCGGGCCGCGTCGGCGCGGCGCGCGCGCGGCAGGCCCAGCGCCACGTTGTCCAGCACCTTCTTCCATGGCAGCAGGCGCGCGTCCTGGAACATCACGCGCACCGCCTCTTGCTGCGCGCGGCCCGGCGCGCCGTCGAGCGTCACGGCGCCGCCGTCGGTGTCTTCGAGGCCGGCCACCAGCCGCAGCAAGGTGCTCTTGCCGCAGCCGCTGCGGCCGACGATGGCGAGGAACTCGCCGGGCGCGGCCTGCAGGTCGATGCCGTGCAGCACCTCGCGGCCGCCGTAGCCCTTGACCACCTGCTGCACGCGCAGCGCCAGGCCCCGGGCCGCCTCGCTGGCGGGAACCTCGGCCAGCGCTGCCTGTTCGATCGGATTGCTTTGCATGTCGTGTTCTCCTTGGCGCGCGCTCAATGCGCCTGGTAGCCGGGATGCCAGCGCAGCCAGAAGCGCTCCAGCGCGCGCGACAGCAGGTCCGCGAACTTGCCCAGCAGCGCGTAGAGCAGGATGCCCACCAGCACCACGTCGGTCTGCAGGAACTCGCGCGCGTTCATGGTCATGTAGCCGATGCCCGATTGCGCCGAGATGGTTTCCGCCACGATCAGGATCACCCACATCAGGCCGAGCGAGAAACGCACGCCCACCAGGATGCTCGGCAAGGCGCCCGGCAGGATCACTTCGCGGTACAGCCGCCAGCCCGACAGGCCGTAGCTGCGGGCCATCTCGATCAGGCCCGGGTCCACCGCGCGGATGCCGTGGTAGGTGTTCAGATAGATCGGGAAGAACACGCCCAGCGAGACCAGGAACAGCTTGGCGGTCTCGTCGATGCCGAACCACAGGATCACCAGCGGGATCAGCGCCAGCGTGGGGATGTTGCGGATCATCTGCAAGGTGCTGTCGAGCAGCGTCGCGGCCGGGCGGAAGGTGCCGGTAAGCAGGCCCAGCGCCAGCCCGAAGCCGCCGCCGATGGCAAAGCCGACCACCGCGCGCCAGCTGCTGACCCACACGTGGCGCCACAGCTCGCCGGTCACGGCCAGGCCCCACGCGGCCTTGAGCACGTCGAGCGGCGCGGGCAGGATGCGGCTGGACAGCCAGCCCGCCTGCGCGGCGATCTGCCAGCCCAGCACCAGCAGCACCGGCACCGCCCACGGCGCGGTGGCGGCGGCGGCCTGTTGCAGCCACGCGATGCGGCGCGGCGGGAGTGTCGAGGGGGCGCTCATGGCCGGCTCCTCAGCTCTGCGACGCGCGCGGCACGATGCCGGTCGCCATCACTTCGCCGAACGGGCCGGACAGCACCTTGCCCGGCAGCTTGTCGCGCACCGACAGCGGCAGCAGCGGGAATACCAGCTCGGCGAAGCGGTAGGCTTCTTCCAGGTGCGGATAGCCGGACAGCACGAAGGTGTCGATGCCCAGCTCGGCGTACTCCTGCATGCGCGCCGCCACGGTCTGCGGATCGCCCACCAGCGCGGTGCCGGCACCGCCGCGCACCAGGCCGACGCCGGCCCACAGGTTGGGGCTGATCTCCAGTTCCGCGCGCGAGCGCTTGCCGCCGCCCGCATGCAGCGCGGCCATGCGGCGCTGGCCTTCGGAATCCATCTTGGCGAACACCGCCTGCGCGCGCGCCACGCTCTCGTCGTCGAGGCGGCTGATCAGGTCGTCGGCGGCGGCCCAGGCGGCGGCCTCGGTTTCGCGCACGATCACATGCAGGCGGATGCCGAACTTCACGGTGCGCCCGTGGCGCGCCGCGCGCTCGCGCACGTCGGCCAGTTTCTTGGCCACGTCCTGCGGCGGCTCGCCCCAGGTCAGGTAGGTCTCCACCTGCTCGGCGGCCAGTTCGTGCGCGGCGGCCGAAGACCCGCCGAAATACACCGGCGGATGCGGCCGCTGCAACGGCGGGTACAGGACCTTGGCGCCCTTGACCTTGAGATGCTTGCCTTCGAAGTCCACCTCGGCGCTCTCGTGGCTGGCGGCCAGCACTTCGCGCCAGATGCGGATGAACTCGGCCGAGGCTTCGTAGCGCTCGGCGTGGTCGAGGAACAGGCCGTCGCCCTCGAGTTCCGACACGTCGCCGCCGGTCACCAGGTTGACCAGCAGCCGCCCGCCGGACAGGCGGTCGAACGTGGCCGCCATGCGCGCGGCCAGCGTGGGCGCCATCAGGCCGGGGCGCACCGCCACCAGGAAGCGCAGGCGGCGCGTGACCGCGGCCAGCATGGACGCCGCCACCCAGGGGTCCTCGCAAGAGCGGCCGGTGGGAATCAGCACGCCTTCGTAGCCGAGGGTGTCGGCGGCGGTGGCGATCTGCTTCAGGTAGTCGAAATTGACCTCGCGCGCCCCTTCCGAGGTGCCAAGGTAGCGGCTGTCGCCGTGTGTCGGGATAAACCAGAAAACCTGCATGTCTTCACCTATTGAGCTTGTCGGGGGCTTTGGAATCCGGGCCGTTCTGGGCGACAGCCTCGTGGAATCGTGCGCGGGCGGCAGCCAGCGCCCTGCTCAGCGCTGCGCCTGCCAGGCAGCATCGGCCACCTTGACCGGCTTGGGAATCAGCTTGAGCGTGTAGAACACGTCGGCGATGCGCTGCTGCTCGCCCAGCACGGCCGGCGTCACCGCCTTGGCGCCGTAGGAAAAGCGCGATACCGCCAGTTCCACCACGGCAGGGTCCAGGCCGAGCTGCGGGACCAGCACGGTCACCGCCTCCTTCGGGTTCTTCTCGGCCCAGCTGCCCAGCGTGGCCAGCTCGTCCAGGATCAGCTTGACCACGTCGGGCCGGGCTTGCGCGTACGGGCGCGACGCCAGGTAGAACTGGTGGTTGCTGACCACATTCTTGCCATCGGCGCCGCGGCCGTCGGCCAGCACGCGCGCGTCGAGCTGCTTCTCGGCGGCGGCCAGGAACGGGTCCCAGATCGCCCAGGCGTCCACCGCGCCGCGCTCGAACGCCGCGCGCGCATCGGCCGGGGCCAGGTAGACCGGCTGGATCTCGCTGTATTGCACGCCGGCCTTTTCCAGCAGGCGCACCAGCAGGTAATGCACGTTCGAGCCCTTGTTCAGCGCCACGCGCTTGCCGCGCAGGTCGGCCACGGACTTGAGCGGCGAGCCCTTCGGCACCACGATGGCCTCGGCCGCCGGCGCGGGCGGCTCGTTGCCGATATAGGCCAGTTGCGCGCCGGCGGCCTGCGCGAAGATCGGCGGGGCTTCGCCCACGGTGCCGAAATCGATGGCGCCCACGTTCAGGCCCTCGAGCAGTTGCGGACCGGCCGGAAACTCCGTCCACCTGACCGCGATGCCCAGCGGCGCAAGGCGCTTTTCCAGCGTGCCGCGCGCCTTGAGCAGGGTCAGCGTGCCGTACTTCTGGTAGCCGATGCGCAGCACCTTGTTGCTGGTGTCCTGCGCCTGCGCGCGGCCGGGCAGCACCGCGTAGGCCAGGCCGGTGGCGGCCACCAGCGCGGCCAGCAGCAGGCGGCGCCGGAGGCTGCCCCCGGCGGGCGCCTTGTGGTGACCGGCAAGCGTGGAAGTGGGTGAAGTCATGTCGAATGTTCCTGTGCGAAACGAAATGGAGCGATGCGTCGTGTGGCGAAGCGGCGGGCGCATGCCCGCCTGCCGGCCCGCAAACGGGCGGCATCGCAATCACGGCGCGGGCAGGCACGCGGGCGGCAGGCGCCGCCCGCTTCAACTCAGGCGGAACATCGCTCGGCCACCGCCGGGCGCGGCGTCGCGCGGGAGAATGCGGCGGAGGTATCGGCGGCGGCGGCCGTGCCGGACAGCGGGTCCAGCGGCACCGCGAGGCGCGCATGGGCCAGCGCTTCGCGCAGGCGCAGCACGCCTTCGGCCAGGCGCGCGTCCAGCGCGGGATCGAGGCTCAGGCCGTGCGTTTCGGAGAATGCGATCTGCTGGTCCACGGCAAAGATGCCGGGCAGGATATGGCGCGCGCCGAGCGCGGACAGCACGGGGCGCAAGGCGTAGTCGATGGCCAGCGTGTGGGCCAGGCTGCCACCCGTGGCGATCGGCA
This sequence comes from Cupriavidus sp. 30B13, assembly GCF_049059565.2. Classification (NCBI taxonomy): domain Bacteria; kingdom Pseudomonadati; phylum Pseudomonadota; class Betaproteobacteria; order Burkholderiales; family Burkholderiaceae; genus Cupriavidus; species Cupriavidus sp. 30B13. Next base: position 2,421,818 of record NZ_CP188223.1, read on the forward strand.
GCACCACCTTGTCGCGCAGGCCGGCCTGCGGCAGCAGGTCCAGGAAGGTCTTGAGCAGGCCGCTATAGGCCGCCTTGTAGACCGGCGTGGCGAGGATCACCACCTGGGCCTCGGCCACCGCGCGCGTGGCGGCGGCAATTTCGGGGTCGTCCACCCTGGCCGCCAGCAGCGCGGCGGGCGGCAACTCCCGCAGCGCCAGGTGGCTGGTACGCTCGCCGGCGGCCTCGAGCACGCCGCGCAGATGCGTCAGCAGGTGCCCGGAGCGCGATGGCGCGGAGGGGCTGCCGGACAGGGTCAGGATGGACATCGGACTTTCCTTGTTGGCTGGTTGGCATGGCGGGCACGGCTCGCGCCATGCCCGCATGCTGCTTACTTCTTGCCAGGCTGGTAGACCTGGTCGAACGAGCCGCCGTCGGCGAAGTGCGCCTTCTGCGCCTTCTGCCAGCCGCCGAATTCCTCGTCGATGGTGAACAGCTTGACCTTCGGGAAGTTGGCCGCGTACTTGGCGGCGATCTTCTCGGAGATCGGGCGGTAGTAGTTCTTGGCCGCGATTTCCTGGCCCTCGTCGGTGTACAGGAACTGCAGGTAGGCTTCGGCCACCTTGCGCGTGCCCTTCTTGTCCACCACCTTGTCGACCACCGCCACCGGCGGCTCGGCCAGGATCGAGATGGACGGCGCGACGATGTCGAACTTGTCCGGGCCCAGTTCCTTGATGGCCAGGATCGCCTCGTTCTCCCAGGCGATCAGCACGTCGCCGAGGCCGCGCTCAACGAAGGTCGTGGTGGCGCCGCGCGCGCCGGAGTCGAGCACCGGCACGTTCTTCAGCAGCGCGCTGACGAATTCCTTGGCCTTCTGGTCATTGCCGCCCGGCTGGCGCAGCGCGTAGCCCCACGCCGCCAGGTAGTTCCAGCGCGCACCGCCCGAGGTCTTCGGGTTGGGGGTGATCACCTGCACGCCGGGCTTGATCAGGTCGTTCCAGTCCTTGATGCCCTTGGGATTGCCCTTGCGCACCAGGAACACGATGGTGGAGGTGTAGGGCGAGGCGTTGTGCGGCAGGCGCTTTTGCCAGTCCGCCTTGAGCAGGCCCTTCTCGGCGATGGCGTCGATGTCGTAGCCCAGCGCCAGCGTGACCACGTCGGCATCCAGCCCGTCGATCACCGAGCGTGCCTGCTTGCCCGAGCCGCCGTGCGACTGGCGGATGGTCAGGGTGTCGCCGCCCTTGGCCTTCCAGGCCTTGGCGAAGGCGGCATTGACGTCCACGTACAGTTCGCGCGTGGGATCGTACGAAACGTTGAGCAGCGTGGTATTGGCCCAGGCGACCTGGGTGGAACCGATTACGGCCAGTGCCGCGAATCCGATGGCCAGCTTGCGAATCATGTGTCTTGCTCCCGTCATCTGTCGTGAAATGGCGCCTTTGCGCCTCGTTTCATAGCCTTCCTTGCGTGGGAAGACCTGTGTCAGGGAAGAAGACTACCGACCGGCCTATCTGAAAGGAACGAATGGTTTCGCCGATCCTTGCACGTTTTCCGCATAAGATTTCGCGGAAATATGAACATGCGCGGCGCCGTCAGCCGCCGTGGAACGCCGGCAGGACTTCCGCCGCGATCTCCTCCATCACCTCGCGCGGCGCGCGCTGCGACGAGCCCAGGTTGAGCGTGACGTGGTGCGTGCCGCTGGCGCGCATGTCGCCCAGCACGGCGGCCAGCCCGCGCCGCCCGGTGCGGTAGCCCAGCGAAATGGCGGTGGGCGGCTCGCCGGCATCGGCGGCCAGGTCAAGCTGCATGGCGACGCCGAACGCGCGGAACTGGCCGGGCACGGCCCGCTCGACCGCGGCGCGCCACATGCGGTAGCGCTCGCGCTGCACCGCCGGCTCGCGGTGATAGGTCATCCAGCCGATGGCATGGCGCGCGATCCAGTCGACGCTCTGCCCGCCCGAGCCGACCGCCAGCAAGGGGACCGGCCGCGCCAGTTCGGGCAGCAGGAAGAACGCCTCGGCGCCGTCGGCCTCGCCTTCCGGAGCGAGGTCCGGCACCACGCGGGAAGGCATGCCCACCGCCGCCGCGACGGTCTGCCAGTGGCGCAGGTAAAGATCGCGCCGCGCCGCCGTGTCCTGCCCGAACGCGGCATATTCGGCGGGCCGGTCCCCCGAGCCGAGCCCGAGGATGAAGCGGCCCCGCGCCAGCGCGGCCATCGACACCGCGGCCTTGGCGACGTGCAGAGGATGGCGCAGCGTCAGGACGATGGCGCCGCTGACCAGCGCGATGCGCGCGGTCCGGCTGGCCAGCGCGCCCAGGAACACCCACGGATCGAGATGCCCGACCGGGTCGGGATAGGCGGCGCTGTTGAGCGGCACGTCGCGCACCCACAGCGCGCGAAAGCCCAGCGCGTCGGCGTGCGCGGCGAGGCTCAGTTGCTCCTGGAAATCCGCGACGATGCGGCCCGCGCCCAGCATGGGCAGGGTCAGGCCGACCGAGAGCCGGTCCGGCGCGAAGAGCTCGTCCGCCACCGTGGCGCCCTCGCCTGCCGCCTCTTGTGCCGCCTCTTGTGCCGCCTCTTGTGCCGTCTCTTGTGCCGTCTCTTGTGCCGTCTCTTCCCGCTGTGCCATGCCTGTGCTCCCCGCCCGGCCGGATGCCGCCCTGCATCTTACGCCGGGCGCCGCCAAAGAAAAAAGCCCGCCCCACTTGCGTGGCGCGGGCTAAGTTTCCGTACTTGGAAACGGGTAGACAAGTCATGAAGAGCGCCCCCGCATCTCCATGACAGAAACCATCTTAGCGGGCCGGCGCGCGGCGGCCCTTGACCCACGTCAAACGCGCGGCGGGAGCAGAAATTTCCGCGCGCGCGGCGATTGCCGCACCTCTCGCATCGCCGATCGCAGCCGTTGCATCGACCGCCCTACAGCGCCTCCGGCACGCCCGGCTGCGCCTCGGCCGGCGCGGGCGGCGCGCCGGGCGGCACCTTGTAGCGGTTGTAGCTCCACAGGTATTGCTGCGGGAAGCGCCGGATCAAGGTCTCCATGGCCGCATTCAGCAGGGCCGCCTGCGCCGGCGCGTCGGCCGGCAGCGGCTCGGGCAGGCGCATGTAGTGCATGCGCCAGCCGCGCCCGTGCGGCAGCCGCTCGCCCGCGGCCAGGATGATCGGCACGCCGGTCTGCACGGCCAGCTTGCCCGGCAGCGTCATGGTGTAGGCCGGGCGGCCGAAGAACGGCACCCATACCCCGTCGCCGAAGCTGGGCGCCTGGTCCGGCAGCAGGCCGACCGCATTGCCCTGGCGCAGCGCCCGCACGAAGGCGCGCACCCCCTGCGAGGTGGCGGGCACCACCTGCAGGCCCGACATGCCGCGCGCGGCGTCCAGCAGCGGCGCCATGATGTCCTTGCGCGGCGGGCGGAACATGACGGTCAGCGGCAGGCGCTGCGCGGTATAGCGGGCGGTGATCTCGAAGCAGCCCAGGTGCGGGGTGAGGAACAGGATGCCGCGGCCGTCGTCGATGGCGTCCTGCACCACCTGCCAGTCATCGGTGGCCACCTGGCCCACGCTCTGCTGGGTGCGGAACCACACGCGCGGCAGCTCCATGATCATGGCCCCGGCTTCGCCGGCGGCGCGGCGGGCGAACGCGGGGTCCGCGTAGCCGGCAATGGCGGCGTTGGCGCGCAGGCGCTCCCGGTACCTGCCCGGGACGGCATAGGCCAGCTTGCCCAGCACGCGGCCGGTGGCTTGCAGCACCGGCAGCGGCAGCCTGGCAAGCAGCCGGAACAAGACGGGCAGCGCACCTGCCCCGTGCCGAAAATGGTCATCCATGTTGTATCAGTTCGTCGGTGCGTGGGCTGTCGCCACGCGCATCATGCCTTCAAGCACTTGCTGCGGGTCATTCTGGGGCGGGCCGGCGCGGCGCTCAGGCCGCCGCGACTTCGATGCTGTCGACCTTGGCCGGGTCGAATGCGAGATAGCCGGCGATCTGCGCCACGGCGGCATACGGATGCTCGTAAGTCCACACCGCGTTGAGCGCGCGCTCGCCGCCCGCGGGAATACTGTAGTAGCTGCAATCGCCCTTGTACGGGCAATAAGTGGCATGGTCCGTGCGCTGCAGGCGCGCCATGTCCACGTCCGCGCGCGGCACGTACTGCACCGCCGGGTAGGACGCCTCTTGCAGCGTCAGCGCCGCGCGGCTATCGGCCACCACCACGCCGCCGATCCTCACGACGACGCGCCGGGGATTGGCCGCGATCGTGATCGGGTGGTCGGGGCCGGGAATCTTGACTGTTTTTGTGTTCATCGGGGCGGTTTCCGGATGCGGGGCTGGCGCTATGTCCGCAATGTTACTTCGATGCGGGAAATAGCGCAGCCCGGCGAGGGTCTAGTCCTTTTTCGCCCGCGCCGCCGCTGCCTCAGCGCGTCGCCACGATGAAGAAGCGCGGGAACGGCAGCAGGACGGAGCCGTCGGGCAAGGCCGGGTAGGCACGCGCGACCTCCGCCGTGTAGCGCTCCAGGTAAGCGGCGCGCCGGGCTTCGTCGAGCGGATCGAGGAAAGGACGCAGCCCGGTGCCCTTGAACCACTCCACGATGGCCGCGGGGCCGCCCGCCAGCGCATGGTAGTAGGTGGTCTGCCAGACGTCGACCGTGCCGCAGTGCGCGCGCAGCAGTTCGTAGTACCAGGCCGGGCGTGCCAGCGTGGTGCGCGCCTGCGCCGCGGCGGCCAGCTGGGCGGCCCACGGGCCGTCGGCGGCGACGTCGCGCATCAGGCGGTGCGCGGGGGTGTCGAGCGTATCCGGCACCTGGATGGCCAGGCTGCCGCCGGGCGCCAGCTTGGCGGCCAGCGCGGGCAGCAGGCTGCCGTGGTCGGGCAGCCATTGCAGCACGGCGTTGGCGAGGATGAGGTCGTAGGGGCCGGGCGCCTGCCAGGTTTCGATGCTGGCCACCTCGAACTGCAGCGCGGGCAGGCGCTTGCGGGCGGCCTCGATCATGTCGGCCGAGCTGTCGAGGCCGGTCACGCTGGCGCCGGGGAAGCTGGCCGCCAGCACCTCGGTCGAATTGCCCGGGCCGCAGCCGATGTCCACGGCCACGCGCGGCGCGCGCCCCGGCACGGCGGCCAGCAGGTCGCGCACCGGGCGGGTGCGCTCGTTCTCGAATTTCACGTACTGCTTGGCTGACCACGTCATTTGCGTTCCTTTGCTGTTCATGCCTGACAAACCGTGAGCATAGGCCCGAACGGTGGCGCCTGGCGAGGCGGCGAGAGCACCTGCCGGCAGCGCAGGCGGTCCTGAGCGGGGAATTATCCGCGCGGCCTTCAGCCTGCATCGCCCCCTGCCGTAAATACGTATTGAGATTTTCCTCAATTCATGGATCACAACAAATGTTATCGAAGCTCACCATCAAGGCCCGGCTCGCCATCGCGATGTTCGTGCTTTCCCTCCTGCTGGTCGTGGTCGGGGCCCTCGGCCTGCTGGGCATGACGCGCAGCAACGCGGCCAACCACGAGACCTACGCCAACCAGTTGCCCAGCACCATCGCCATCGCCGAGGCCGACAGCTGGCTGGGCCGCGTGAGGACTTCGCTGTTCAGCGCCGGCCTGGATCCGGCCTCGCCCCATGCGGCGGAACTGCTGTCGCGCATCGAGCAGTTCAGCAGCAACTCCGAAGCCGCCTGGCAGCGCTACCTGGCCCTGCCGCGCGATGCCGAGGAAGACCGCCTGGCGCAGGAGGTGAGCGAGAAGCGCAAGGCGCTGTACGGCGCGCTCCAGACCTTCGCCGCCGCGGTCAAGACGGGGGACCACCAGAAGATCATCGAGACCGGCGTGGCGCACACGCCGTTCTACGCCGCGCTGCAGTCCAGCGCCGACGCGCTCAGCAAGCTGCAGACGGAGCGCGCCAAGGCCAGCTACGAGGCGGCCGAGGCCTCCTTCTCGCGTTTCCGCGCCATCACGGTGGGCGCGCTGCTCGGCGGCCTGGCGCTGGCCATCTATAGCTGGCTGGCGCTGCGCCGCGCCATCGCGCAGCCGCTCGAGGCCGCGCTGGCGCACTTCGAGCACATCACCGCCGGCGACCTGAGCCGCACCGTCCACATCCGCTCGCAGGACGAAATGGGCCAGTTGCTGTCGGGCATCGCCCGCATGCAGGACGGGCTGGCGCAGACCGTGCTGGCCGTGCGCACCGGCAGCGAGACCATCGCCTCGGCCACCCGGCAGATCGCCGCCGGCAACGTCGACCTGTCGTCGCGCACCGAGCAGCAGGCGGCCTCGCTGGAGCAGACCGCCGCCAGCATGGAAGAACTCACCGGCACCGTGAAGCAGAACGCGGACAACGCGCGCCAGGCCGCCACGCTGGCGGCCACCGCCTCGGAAACGGCCAACCACGGCGGCGAGGTGATCCGCGACGTGGTGTCGACCATGAGCGAGATCAACGAGAGCTCGGCGCGCATCGCCGACATCATCAGCATCATCGAAGGCATTGCTTTCCAGACCAACATCCTGGCGCTCAACGCCGCGGTGGAAGCCGCCCGCGCCGGCGAGCAGGGCCGCGGCTTCGCGGTGGTGGCCGGCGAAGTGCGCACGCTGGCCCAGCGCTCGTCGAGCGCGGCGAAGGAGATCAAGGACCTGATCGACAAGTCGTCGGCGCGCGTCACCGCCGGCACCACGCTGGTCGGCCAGGCCGGCGCCACCATGGACGAGATCATCCGCGGCATCCAGCGCGTGTCCGACATCATGGGCGAGATCTCGGCGGCCTCGGTCGAGCAGACCGGCGGCATCGACCAGGTCGCGCGGGCCGTGAGCCAGATGGACGAAGTCACCCAGCAGAATGCGTCGCTGGTCGAGGAAGCGGCCGCGGCCGCGCAGTCGCTGGAAGAACAGGCCGCCCGGCTGAAGGACACGGTGGCCGTGTTCCGCCTCGGCGACCAGGCCGCGCCGGCGGCTCCCGGCCTCTCCGCGGCCCGTCCCGCTGCCCGGCCTGCCGCCCGCCCCGCCACGCGCCCTGCCGCCGCGCGGCCGCCGGTGACCGCGCGCGCGCCCCGCGGCGCGGCCGGCGCCCCCGCCCCTGTTGCCGCGGCCGCTGCCGCCGCGGCGGGCGGCGCGGAGTGGTCCACGTTCTGAAGCAGGCCCCCGCCTAGCGGCCGGCGCCGCCGCGCGCCGCCGGTTCGCGCGCCCGCAGCACCGGCAGCAGTTCCGCCAGGAAGCTGCGGGCGGCCACCGACGGGCGCGCCGACTTGCGCCGGATCAGGCAGACGCGGTGTATCTGCCGCGGCCGGCTGTCGATATCGACCGCGGCCATGCCCCAGCCGCGCGCGATCTCGGCGGCATAGCCGGGCAATACCACGATGCCGGCCCCGGCGCGCGCCAGCCCCAGCGCCGCGGTCAGCGTGCCGGCCTCGATCTGGCTCGGCAGCGTCACGCCTTCGTGCTCCACCACCATGTCCAGCGTGCGGCGCACGCTGTAGAGGCGCCGCAGGCTGATGTGCTGCCACTGCGCGAGGTCGGCCCACCTGACGGATTTCCCGGATTTCCCGGCGGCCAGGGCATGGCCCGGCGGCACCACGGCCAGCAGGCGGTCGCGGAACACCAGCTCCTCCTCCACGCCGGGCACTTCGCTGTCGAGCGCGCCGAAGCCGAAATCCACGCGGCCGGCGCGCACGCTCTCCACGGCTTCGTCGGTCGACAGCTCATGCAGCTCGAAGCGGATGCCAGGGTAGCGCTCCCGGTAGCGCGCGATGGGCTCGGCCAGCAGCCCGTAGATCATCAGCGGCGAAGCCGCGATGCTGATCTGCCCGCGCGCCAGGCTGGACAGCTCCACCACGCTGCGCGTGGCGGCCTGCATGCTGGCCATGATGTCCTCGGCGTAGCCGCGGAACTCGCGCGCGGCATCGTTGGGCTCCACCCGGCGGCTGGTGCGGTCGAACAGCGCGAAGCCGAGCTGCGCCTCCAGCTCGGCCACCATCTTGCTGACCGCGGACTGGGTCACGTGCATCTGCGCCGCCGTGGCGGTGAAGCTGCGCGACTCGAACAGCGTGAGAAAAACCTGAAGCTGGCGCAGCGTGATATTCATTCCTGTCTGGACTCGGACCATGCGAATAATTCCATTGTTCCATGGATCGGGCGCCCATAAGATCGGGGCAAACCCATTCATGGAGACGCCCGCATGGCCGCCACGCCCGCTTTTGCCCACCCCTCTGCCGATCCTTCCGCCACCCCTTCCGCCCCTTCCGCCCCTGCTACCACGCCCCGCTGCCTCATCGACGCCGGCGCCGGCGGCGTGGTCACCGTGACGCTCGACAACGGCCGCCTCAACCTGCTGACCGGCGAGGCGGCCGGCATCTACACCGAGGCCCTGCGCGAACTCGCGCACGATCCCGCCATCCGCCTGCTGGTGCTGCGCGGCGGCCCCGCGGCCTTCCTCGGCGGCGCGGACATCAAGTTCCTCAAGGACGCGGGCAAGCGCGACATCGACACCTATATCCGCGGCGTGTTCGCGCTGTGCGAGCAGATCCGCGACCTGCCCTTCCCCACCATGTCGGTGATGTCCGGCTATTGCCTCGGTGCCGGCATGGAAGTGGCCGCCATGTGCGACATCAAGATCGCCAGCCACGACGCCCGCTTCGGCATGCCCGAGGTCAAGCTCGGCGTGCCGTCGGTGATCCACGCGGCCATGCTGCCCGGCCTGATCGGCTGGGGCCGCACGCGCGACCTGCTGATCAGCGGGCGCATGATCGGCGCGCAGCATGCCTGCGACTGGGGGCTGGTGACGGACGTGGCGCCCGAAGGCGGGCTGGAGCAGCGCGTCGAGGCCTGGCGGCAGGAACTGCTGGGCGGCGCGCCGGTGGCGATGCGGATCCAGAAAGACCTGATCCGCCAGTGGGAACGGATGCCGCTGCAGGAGGCCATCTCGGTCGGCATCGCCGGGCTGGTGTCGGCCTACGACACCAGCGAGCCGAAGGAATACATGGAGCATTTCCTGCGCGCACGCAAGCGCGCCTGAGGCCGGGCATTCGGGAGACAAGAACACGGAAGGAGGAGACAACACCCATGACGACAAGAACAACGCAAGCCACGAAGACGGCGAAGCGGCGGCTCCTGAAGCTCGCCGCCGGCCTGGCCGTGGCGGCGCTCGCCGGCGCCGGCCAGGCCGCGCCCTGGCCCACGCAGCCGATCCGGCTGGTGGTGCCGTTCGCCGCCGGCGGGCTCACCGACGTGCTGGCGCGGCAACTGTCGCGCACCATGCAGGCCGAGCTGAAGCAGCCGGTGGTGGTGGACAACAAGCCGGGCGCCGGCGGCATCATCGGTGCCGACATCGTCGCCAAGTCCAGCCCGGACGGCTATACCCTGCTGGTCACCACCACCGCCCACGTGGTCAACCCGGCGGTGGCGAAGAGCCTGCCCTACGACACCGAGAAGGATTTCGCCCCGATCGCCAAGCTGGTCAGCACGCCTACCGTGCTGGCGGTGAATCCCGCCGTGCCGGCCACCAACCTCAGGGAACTGATCGCCTACGCGCAGCGCTCCGGCGGCGTGACCTATGGCTCGTCCGGCCCGGGCGGCATCACGCACCTGTCCGGCGAGCTGCTGGCGGCCAGGACCGGCGCGCCGTTCGTGCACGTGCCCTACAAAGGCACCGCGCTGGCCGTCAACGACCTGCTCGGCGGGCAGATCAATGCCTCGTTCATCGACGCGCTGACCGCCACCCGGTTCGTGGAAAGCGGCAAGCTGCGCGCCATCGGCGTCACCACCGCGACCCGCAACGCCGCCCTGCCCGGCGTGCCCACGCTGGCCGAGCAAGGCGTGCCCGGCTACGACACCGAGATCTGGATCGGCTTCTACGCGCCGGCCGGCACCCCGCCCGGGCGGCTCGCGCAGTTGAACCGGCTGGCGGTGGCATCGATGAACGAGCCCGGCTTCCGCGCCACGCTGCAGCAGCAAGGCACCACCGCGGCCACCATGGGGCTGGCCGATTTCCAGGCCTACGTGGCCAGCGAGATCGGCAAGTGGCGCGCGGTGGTGCAGACCGCCCATATCGAGCAGCAATAGGAACAGGCGGCGGGAGCGCACACGATGTCGATGTCACCACTGCAAGGCGTGCGGGTGCTGGACCTGACCAGCGTCATCATGGGGCCCTACGCGACCCAGATGCTGGCGGAATACGGCGCCGACGTGATCAAGGTCGAACCGCCCGAGGGCGACATCATGCGCCGCATGGGACCGTGCGGCGAGGCCGGCATGGGCCCGGTCTTCCTCAACCTGAACCGGGGCAAGCGCAGCCTGTGCCTGGACCTGAAGACGGCCGCCGGGCGCGACGCCATGTACCGCGCCGTGGCCGGCGCCGACGTGTTCGTGACCAACGTCCGGCACAAGGCGCTGGACAAGCTCGGGCTCGGCTGGGAGGCGGTGCGCCAGCGCAATCCGCGCCTGGTGTACCTGTTCCTGTCCGGCTTCGCGCAGGACGGCCCGCATGCCGGGCAGCCGGCCTACGACGACCTGATCCAGGCCATGGTGGGCCTGCCGCACCTGAGCGCGCAGGCCGGCGGCGGCGAGCCGCAGTACGTGCCGCTGAACCTCGCCGACAAGACCATGGGGCTGTTTGCCGCGCAGGCCGTGCTGGCTGCCTTGCTCGAGCGCGCGCGCACCGGCCAGGGGCAGCATGTCGAACTGCCGATGTACGAAACCATGGCGGGCTTCGTGCTGCTGGACCACCTGGCCGGCGCCACCTTCGCCCCGCCGCGCGGCGAGCCGGCCAACCCGCGCCTGGTGTCGCGCTACCGCAAGCCCTACCGCACGCGCGACGGCTGGCTCAGCACCATGATCTATACCGACGCCCACTGGCGGGCGTTCCTGGCCCTGGTGGGCCGCGCCGACCTGTGGGACGGCGACGCGCGCTTCCGCACGGTGGCGGCCCGCACCGAGTCGGTGGACTTCGTCTACGCGTTCATCGAGGAGCAGATCCGTCAGCGCGATACCGCCGCGTGGCTCGACGCGCTGGCGCGCGCGGACATCCCGGTCGCGCCGGTGGCCGACATGGCGGCGCTGCTCGAAGACCTGCGGCGCTCGCCGGCGGGCATTGTGCAGGAATACGAGGGCCACGGCGGCCAGCGCTATCTCGGCGTGTCGCCGCCGCTGCGCCGGGGCGGCCGGTTGCGCGCCGCGCCGGCGCTGGGCGAGCATACCGCCGAGATCCTGGCGGAACTCGCGGAACTCGCGGAACTCGCGGAACCGGCGGAACCGGCAACACAGCCCGGCGCGGCGGCGCGCTGACACCGCGCCCCGGCGAAAGCGCGGGCGCCGCAAACCCGGCATAATCGCGGGACACTCCAGCGCGGGCCGACGGGATCATGAACCACCGGGTCAGTTTCCTCTGCGCGGCCGCCCTGGCCGCCGCGCTTGCCGGCACCGCCCGCGCCGAAGAGGCGGCCGCGCCCGCCGGCTCGCAGCCGGCCATGCAGCCGGCCCCGCAGCCCGGCGTGCAGGCCGGCGCGGCGGCAAGCATGCCAGCCAGCGCGTCGCGCCGGCCGCAGGCGGAACAGCCCGCGCTGGTCGTCGAGCAGCGCGCGGCCATGCCGCCCCAGCTGTTTCCCCCCAGCTACGACGAAGCGATCACCGCGCTGGTGCGCTCGTTCGACCTCGGCGCGCTGCTCGACGCCGGCCTGGACAAGGCCTTCGCCAGGCTGCCGGCAAAGATCGGCCCGATGCCGAAGGCGCGCTACATCGAATGCTCGCGCGCGAAGCTCTCCGTGCAGGCGATCGAGACGGCGGTCAGGCCCGCGCTCAGCGCGCAGATCGGGGATGCCGACCTGGCGATCCGCCTGGCCCGCCTGCTCGATTCGCCGGTCGGCCAGAAGACCAGGCAGGCCGCGCTGGCCGGCACGGAACTGCGCGACGCCGGGATTACCGTGGCCGACACGCTCGAGTTCAACCGCCACATGGAGAATCGCGCCCTGCGGGAATTCATGGAAAGCGGCGGGCTGCGCCGGATGAAGGAGGCCGTTTCGCGGACGCTGGACGCCGAAGGCCGGCGCGCCGCCAACGCCTGCGTCAAGGAGCTGGTGCCGCTGTACCGGCTGCGCAACGAGCGCGCGGCGTGAACGGCCGGGCGCGAATCGCGGCGGGAATGCCAGGGCGCGAACGGGCAGGTCCGGCCGCGGCGGGCGCGGGCATGACACGCTGAAATACCTCGTGAAATACCGTTACAGTTCTATCCCCCCGCCGGGCCGCGGCAGCGCTAGAGTACCGTCATGGCATTGCATGACGAGGACAAGAACATGAAGCAAGGTTTCTACTACGCCCTGAGCATCGGGGCCCTGGCCTGGGCCGTTTCGCAACCCGCGCTGGCGCGCGTGGACGTTGGCGTGAACATCGGCGTGCCCGCGCCGGTGGTGGTGGCGCCGGCACCGGTCTACGCCGCGCCGCCCGCTCCTGTCTATGCGCCGCCGCCCGTCTACGCCGCGCCGCCGGTGTACGGCCCGGCGCCCGTGGTGGTGGCGCCCGCGGTGGTGATCGGCTGGCATGGCGACCGCTACTGGGATGGCCGCCGCTGGTGGGCACGCCGCGACTGGTACGCGTATCACCATCCGCACGGCTATCACCGCTGACCGCAGACGCCCGCGCCGCCGGCATTGACGTTGCGCCGGCGCGACAGCGGTCGCCGTGGCGCCGCCCGCAAAATCGTTAGTTCTTATTACAAAAAAACCGCCCCCGAAACTTCGGGGGCGGTTTTGCTTTGGTGGCGCGGTGCTGCCGCGCCCGGGCCTCGATCCGGCTCCTCGATCCGGCTTATTCCGGCCGGGCCTCGCCGATGACCAGCTCGCCGTCGCGGTAGTCCACCGGCACCACGTCCTTGGCGGCGAACTTGCCTTCCAGGATCGCGCGCGCCACCGGATTCTCGATCTGCTGCTGGATCGCGCGCTTGAGCGGACGCGCCCCGAACACCGGGTCGTAGCCCGCGCTGGCGATCTTGGCGAGCGCCGCCTCGCTGACTTCGAGCGTCATGTCCATGCGTGCCAGCCGTGCCTGCAGCCGTTCGAGCTGGATGCGGGCGATCGACTCGATATGCTTCTGGTCGAGCGCGTGGAACACCACCACCTCGTCGATCCGGTTGAGGAACTCGGGGCGGAAATGCGTCTTCACTTCCTGCCACACAGCACCCTTCACCGCTTCGTGCGGCTCGCCGGACATGGCCTGGATGATCTGCGAACCGAGGTTCGAGGTCATCACGATCACGGTGTTCTTGAAGTCCACCGTGCGGCCCTGGCCGTCGGTCAGGCGGCCGTCGTCGAGCACCTGCAGCAGCACGTTGAAGACGTCCGGGTGGGCCTTCTCGACTTCATCGAGCAGCACCACGCTGTACGGCTTGCGGCGCACCGCCTCGGTCAGGTAGCCGCCTTCCTCGTAGCCCACGTATCCGGGCGGCGCGCCGATCAGCCGGCTCACGCTGTGCTTCTCCATGAACTCGCTCATGTCGATGCGGATCAGGTGGTCCTGCGAATCGAACAGGAACTCGGCCAGCGCCTTGCACAGCTCGGTCTTGCCCACCCCGGTGGGGCCGAGGAACAGGAACGAGCCATAGGGCTTGTTCTCGTCGGCCAGCCCGGCGCGCGAGCGGCGGATCGCGTCGGACACCAGGCGCACGGCCTCGTCCTGCCCCACCACGCGGCGGTGCAGGTAGTCCTCCATCTTGATCAGCTTCTCGCGCTCGCCCTGCATCATGCGCGAGACCGGGATGCCGGTCGCGCGGCTGACCACTTCGGCGATTTCCTCGGCGCCCACCTGCGTGCGCAGCAGCTTGTTGGGCTGCTTCTGCTCGCTGGCCTCGGCCACCGTGGCGGCCTTGAGCTTGCCCTCGAGCTCGGGCAGCTTGCCGTACTGCAGCTCGGCCACCTTGTCGAGCTTGCCTTCGCGCTGCAGGCGCGTGATCTCCAGGCGGATCTTGTCGATCTCTTCCTTGAGCGCGGCCGCGCCCTGGGCGGCACCCTTCTCGGCCTTCCAGATTTCCTCGAGGTCGGCGTACTCCTTCTCCAGGCGCGCGATCTCCTGCTCGATCAGCTCGAGCCGCTTCTTCGAGGCCTCGTCGGTCTCGCGCTTGACGGCCTCGCGCTCGATCTTGAGCTGGATGGTGCGGCGCTCGAGCTTGTCCATCACCTCGGGCTTGGAGTCGATCTCCATCTTGATGCGCGCGCCGGCCTCGTCGATCAGGTCGATGGCCTTGTCGGGCAGGAAGCGGTCGGTGATATAGCGGTGCGACAGCTCCGCCGCGGCGACGATGGCCGGGTCGGTGATCTCCACGCCGTGGTGCAGCTCGTACTTCTCCTGCAGGCCGCGCAGGATGGCGATGGTGGCCTCCACGCTCGGCTCGTCCACCAGCACCTTCTGGAAGCGGCGCTCCAGCGCGGCGTCCTTCTCGATGTACTTGCGGTATTCGTCGAGCGTGGTGGCGCCGATGCAGTGCAGTTCGCCGCGCGCCAGCGCGGGCTTGAGCATGTTGCCGGCGTCGATGGCGCCTTCGGCCTTGCCGGCGCCCACCATGGTGTGGATCTCGTCGATGAAGACGATGGTCTGGCCCTCGTCCTTGGCAATGTCCGACAGCACGGCCTTGAGGCGCTCCTCGAATTCGCCGCGGTACTTGGCGCCGGCCAGCAGGCCGGCCATGTCGAGCACCAGCACGCGCTTGTTCTTCAGGCTCTCGGGCACCTCGCCGTTGACGATGCGCTGGGCCAGGCCCTCCACGATGGCGGTCTTGCCCACGCCCGGCTCGCCGATCAGCACGGGATTGTTCTTGGTGCGGCGCTGCAGGATCTGGATGGCGCGGCGGATCTCGTCGTCGCGGCCGATGACCGGGTCGAGCTTGCCGATGCGGGCGCGCTCGGTAAGGTCCACGGTGTACTTCTTGAGCGCTTCGCGCTGGGTCTCGGCGTCGGCGCTGTTGACCGCGTCGCCGCCGCGCACGGCTTCGATGGCGGATTCGAGCGATTTGCGCGACAGGCCGTGCTCGCGCGCGATGCGGCCGGCTTCGCCCTTGTCGTCCGCCACGGCGAGCAGGAACAGCTCGCTGGCGATGAACTGGTCGCCGCGCTTGATCGCTTCCTTCTCGGTGGCGTTGAACAGCGCGTTCAGCTCGCGTCCGACCTGGACTTCGCTGTTGCCCTGGATCTGCGGCAGGCGCTTGATGGCCGCGTCGAGCGCGCCGGTCAGGCCGCCCACGTTGACGCCGGCGCGCGCCAGCAGCCCGCGCGCGGCGCCGTCGTTCTGCGACAGCAAGGCGCGCAGCACGTGCAGCGGGTCGATGTATTGGTTGTCGTTGCCGATGGCCAGGCTCTGGGCATCGGCCAGCGCTTCCTGGAATCGGGTAGTCAGTTTGTCGAGTCGCATTAAGGATCCCTCTCTCTATCTTGAATGAGTGTCCCGAGGCGGGAGGTGCGGCCAGGCGTACCCGTGCCTACCTGTCCCGGTGCGTTCCGGACACTGGATGTCTTGTCGAAAGATAGGGCTTTGCGACGACATTTCAAGGCCGCGCTGCCGCTATTTAGGGGGCTATTGAAGTGGCGCAGGCGATACTCGGCGATGCCCGGGCAACATCCCGCGGCATCCCGTGCAGGCCGCCGCCTCAGGCCGCCGCCAGGGCCCGCTTGTCCTCCAGGTTCCGCACCAGCACCAGCGCCTCCCCGGCCAGCACCGTGCGCCCGTCGTCACCCGTGACCACGGTGGCGAGATTGACCAGGTCCTTGCCGCCCCGCAGGCGCACGATGCGCACCGAGGCGGTCAGCAGTTCGCCCAGCCGGGCCGGCGAGCGCAGCCGCAGCGACTGCTTCATCCAGCCGGTGCCGCGCCCCGGCAGGCGCGTGCCGAGCAGGTCGGAGAACATCCCGGCCAGCAGCGGCAGCGGCACCATGGCGCCGTCGAAGCCCCGGCTGCGCGCGAACACGGGATCAGTGTAGAACGGGTTGCCGTCGTCGGTCAGGGATACGTATTCGTCGATGTCGCCGGCGCTGAAGGTACGTATCGCGGACGCCTCCTGGCCCACGCTCAGGTGGTAGAGCGTGCGGTCGCCACCGGGCGCGGCGCGGGCGGCGAGGATGGCCTCGTCCGGCTCCTGCAGGCGGGCCTGGGCCAGCGAGCCGGCGCTGGCGTCGACCAGCAGGATGGCGTCGCCCTGTGCCGTCACCTGCTCGTCGGTCGCCGGCGTGCGCACGCGCCCGCGCTGCACGCAGCGGATCGAGGTGTCCAGCGCGATGCGCCCGCGGCCCGGCGTGTCGTTGAGGACCAGCACGGCGGCCACGCCGTCGCCGACGAACGTCGGCCGCGGGAACATCAGCGTCTGCCCGATCGGCAGCACCGGCAGCGGGTTGCTGCGCCGCATCTGCGCGCACAGCAGCGAGAACAGCAGCATGCCGTGCGCCACCGTGGCGCCGAAATGCGTGGTGCGGGCAAACGCCGGATCGCAGTGGATCGGATTGTCGTCGCGCGAGAGCGAGGCGAAGCGGTCGAAGTCTTCCTGCGTCAGTACGCGCGGCCTGGATGCCTTCATCAGTTGGGTACCTCTACAGTGCTGCCGTCGACCGTGATGCGGTCCGCGCTGGCCGGCACGGCGGCGAACGGCGGCAGGTTGGTGGACAGGAGCGCCGGCGCGGGCGACAGCGTGCCGCCGCGCGCGACCGTGCGCACGACCTGCGAAGGCGGCAGCGCGGTGCCGGCGGTCAGGTTGGCGTAGACCGCGTCGAGCGCGCGGTTCAGATAAACGTGCAGCGGGATGAAGCGGTTGTCATAGCCGGCCACCGCGCCGATGAAGCTGTCGAAATGCTGGCCGTTGGTGACCTCGATATAAGACAGCCTGCTGGCGCCGCCCTCCTGCAGGCGGTTATAGCCGAGGTAGGGCCGCGAGGTGTGGTTGACCGGCAGCAGGGCGTCGCTGCGGCCGTGCACGATGATGGCCGGCTTGCCGTGCAGGTTGCCCGAGCGCAGCGTCTGCGCCTGGCCCGCCTGCAGCGCCAGGGACTGCCCGTCGGTGCCGCCCAGCAGCGCGCGCAGGCAGCGCGCGCCGTCGAGGTTGGCGTCCGCCACGCCGTTGCCCGGCGACTTCGAATAGATGTCGCGCAGCGGGCCGCCCGGGTTGTTGTCGTTGATCAGCTGCACGCCGGCCGCCGGCGGCACCCCGTTGCCGGTGGCGTACAGCACGTTGAGCACGTCCGGCGCGATGGCCGCCGGCGTCAGCACCGCGGCGCCGGTGGCGGCGAAGCTGTAGCCGCACAGGCGGTCGGCCACGGCCGCGCGCGCGAGCGCGTTGGCGAAGGTCACCGAGACCGCGCTGGCCACCTCGAACAGCGCCAGCGACGGATGGATCTCGTCCGACTCCGGCTCCCAGCCCGCGTTGCGCAGCGCCTGCAGCGCGTTGGCAGCCTGCGTGGCGGTGTCGGCGCCGGCGATGATGCCGGCGTCCGCGAGCGACTGGCAGCGGTTGAGCGCCGGCTGCGACAGCGCCACGGCGGGCAGCCCGTAGAGGCTGACGGCCGGCGCGTTGACCAGCGCCGTCGCCTGCGAGGTGCACAGCTGCAGCAGGTTCGCCGTGGTGGTGTAGTCGTAGAGCGTGCGGCCCGACGCCGCCACCGGCGTGCCGCCGCGCGTGACGGTCACCCCGATGCCGGCCGGCAGGTTGAGGTTGGGCTCGCCCACGGCCACGCCGTCGATCAGGCCCTGGGTGTCCTGCTCGGCTGCCGCGATGGCCGCGCCGCCGCCGTTGGAAACGCTGGAGGCGATCACCACCACGGTGTCCGGGCTGAAGGTGCGCTGGCGCGTGCCGTCCGGCGCCACCGTGCCGAAGCGGTCGTTGAGCGCCCACAGCGCGAACTGCGCGGCCTGCAGCGTGAAGGCGCCCCAGTCCTTCTCCGGGTTGCGCTGCGAATGCGCATGCTTGAAGGCAAGGCGGTGCGGCGCCAGCGCGTTGAAGGCCGGCAGGCTGGTGCCCGGGAACGGCGCGGCGAACTGCGCGCCGGCGCCGGCCGTGCCGCGCGGGGCGCGCGTGCCGTCGATCAGCGGCACGGTATCGGTCTCCAGGTCGTGCGGCGCGGCGCCGGTGCCCTTGTCGGTATAGGCCACCGCGCAGCCGCGCTTGAGCGCCCATTCGCCGGTGGAGATGGCGCCGTAGACGCCGCGCGAGCCGGACGAGGTGGCGGTGATCAGGCACGGCCGGGTCACGTTGAAGCTGTCCGGGATCTGCACCAGCATCGTCACGTTCTGCTGGCCGCTGCCGTCGTCAGAAAAAGCCAGGTACTCGCGCCCGGCCACCTTGCCCTGGCCGCCGGTGACGTTGCCCTGGGCATCCACGTTGGGGCCGAACAGCGTGCCGTAGCCGCCGCCCGTGGTGGTGTCGACCAGCGCGCGGTAGTTGGTGTAGATGGCGTAGCGGCGCAGCTCGGCCGCGCTGGGCGCCGCCGGGTTCAGCGGCAGCGGCGCGGTGGCCGACGCCAGGCCGTCCTTGCCGAGGCCGGCGGTGAGCAGGTCGTCGGTATTGCCGTCGAAGGTCTTGATCGTCACCGTGCCGATGTTGGACGGCTTGACGTTGGGATTGGCGTTGCCGCCGTTGTTGCCATTGTTGTTGCCGTCGCCGCCGCAGGCGGCCAGCGCCAGGCAGGCCGAGGCCGCCAGCGCCAGGCCCGGCGCGCCGCGCCGGCCGGGTTGAGCCGCACTGCCGATACTCACCGCAAATTCGCGCAACATGTCGTGCCCCTTTTTGCATGCTTGTTTGATCGGATAACGCCAGACGCCGGCAACCAGCCATCCTTCCCTTCCCTGCCTTTCTCCCCGCCGCGCAGCCCCGCCTACGACGGCGCAAAGCGCGCGCGCAGCTTGTGCTTCTCCACCTTGCCCGACGGCGTGCGCGGCAGCGCCTCGATCAGGCGCACGTGCCGCGGCACCTTGTAGCCGGCCAGCGTGGCGCGGCAGTGGGCCAGCACGGCCTCGGCATCGAGCCCCAGTCCGGGCCGGGCCACCACCAGCGCCATGCCGACTTCGCCCCAGCGCGCGTCCGGCACGCCGATGACGGCGGCCTCGGCCACCGCGGCGAGCTGGAACAGCGCGTTCTCCACCTCGGCCGGATAGACGTTCTCGCCGCCGGAGATGAACATGTCCTTGGCGCGGTCGACGATGTAGTAGTCGCCCTCCTCGTCCATGTAGGCGATGTCGCCCGAATGCAGCCAGCCGTCGCGGATGGCGGCGGCGGTGGCCTCGGGCAGGTTCCAGTAGCCGGGCGTGACGCCGGGCCCCTTGATCAGCAGCTCGCCGCGCTCGCCGGGCGCCACGTCGCGCCCGAGCGCGTCCACCACGCGCGCGAGCATCGAGCCGACCGGCTTGCCGATGGTGCCGATCTTGCGGCGCGCGGTAGCCTCGTCGCAGACGAACACGGTCGGCCCGGTCTCGGTCATGCCGAAGCCGAAGCAGATCGTCACGCCCTTGGCGAGGTAAGCCTCCAGCAGCGGGCGCGGCACCGGCGAGCCGCCGGCGGACATGTTGCGGATGCGCGAGAAATCCGCCGCGGCGAAGCCGGGATGCTGGCTCAGGAAGAGATAGACGGCGGGCACCGCGAAGAACATCGTGATGCCCTCGCCCTCGCCCTCGCCCGCGTCGCCGGCGGCCTTCGCGCCGAGCTTGCGCAGCGTCGCCTCGGCATCGAACTGCCGCATGATGTGCACGGTGCCGCCGGCGTGCAGCACCGGGTTGGCATAGAGATTGAGCCCGCCGGTGTGGAAGAACGGCAGCACGTTCAGGAACACGTCGTCGCGCGTGATCCGGTTGGCCAGCATGGCGTTGACCGCGTTGAAGAAGACCATGCCGTAGGTCTGGATCACGCCCTTGGGGCGGCCGGTGGTGCCGGAGGTGTAGAGCAGGTGCCAGATTTCGTGCTCGTCGCGGCAGGGCATCTCGATGAGGCGGCCGGAGGCGCTGGCCAGCACGGCTTCGTACTCGGTCCAGCCGCCCGGCACGTCGGCGCTTTCGTCGTCGGCCAGGTGCAGCACGGCGCGCAGCGGCAAGGCGCGGCTCAGGGCCGCCGCGGTGGCGAGGAAGCCGTCGCCGGCCACCAGCACCGCGGGCGCGCAGTCGCGCAGGATCGGCAGCAGCTCGGCCTCGGGCAGGCGCCAGTTCAGGCACACCATCACCATGCCGGCCTTGGCGCAGCCGTACAGCATCTCGAAGTAGTCCGGGCTGT
Organism: Cupriavidus sp. 30B13; assembly: GCF_049059565.2. NCBI lineage: Bacteria > Pseudomonadati > Pseudomonadota > Betaproteobacteria > Burkholderiales > Burkholderiaceae > Cupriavidus > Cupriavidus sp. 30B13. The sequence continues at coordinate 2,441,980 of NZ_CP188223.1, forward strand.
TGTGCGCCAGCACCGCCACGCGGCTGCCCGGCGCCAGCCCCAGCCCGCCGAGATACTCGGCAAAGCGGCTGGCGCGCTCGTCGAACTGGCGGTAGGTCACCGCGCGGCCGCTCTCGGCATCGACCAGCGCGATCTTGTCCGGCATGTGCCGGGCATGCTTGTGCAGCCAGTCGACGACGTACATGGGGCAAGGTCTCCGCTTTGTCTTCTTGTTGTCTCGTTTTCCCGTCTTGCGCGCAGTGCTCAGGACGCCACTTCATGCCTGGCGCGGTCGCCGCGCAGGCGGCCGACGATGCCCTGGGGAAAGTAGTACACGCTGAGGATGAACAGCAACCCCAGCCACAGCAGCCAGCGGTCCGGATGCAGCAGGCCGGACAGCAGCGGAATGGCGGCGGTGCCTTCGCTGGCCAGCTTCATCACGTCCTGCAGGTAGGTCTGCGCCACCAGGAACAGCGTGGTGCCGATGATAGCGCCGTACAGCGTGCCCATGCCGCCGATCACCACGATCAGCAGGATGTCCACCATGATCTCGAACGACAGCGAGGTGTCGGGCCCGTTGTAGCGCAGCCAGAGCGCCATCAGCACGCCGGCCAGCGTGGCGAAGGCGGCCGACAGCACGGTGGACGCCGTGCGGTAGACCACGGTGCGGTAGCCGATGGCCTCGGCGCGGAAATCGTTCTCGCGGATGGCCTGCAGCACCCGGCCGAACGGCGAGTTCACCACGCGCAGCAGCAACAGGAACAAGGCCAGCGCGCAGGCGAACACGAAGTAGTAGCAGAACAGCTTGCCGTTGAGCGGCACGCCGAACCATTCGGCGCCGCCCGGCGCGAAGCCCGGCGTGAAGGCTTCCGGCACCTTGAAGGTGATGCCGTCCTCGCCGCCGGTCCACTCGGACAACTGGGAAACCAGCGTGGCGAAGGCGGTGGCCACGGCCAGCGTGATCATGGCGAAGAAGATCGCCCGCACCCGCAGCGAGAACAGCCCGATCAGGAAGGCCAGCGCCATCGACACCAGCAGCGCGCCCGCCGTGCCGAGCGCCAGCGCGCCCCAGCCCGGCTCGAGCCGCGACATGGCGATCGCCACGCCGTAGCCGCCGATGCCGAAGAACATGGTGTGGGCGAAGGAAACGATGCCGGTGTAGCCGAGCAGCAGGTCATAGCTGGCCACCAGCACCACGAAGACGCAGATCTTGGCCGCCATGTTGAGCGCGCGCGCGCCGGGAAACAGGAACGGCGCGCAGGCCAGCGCAAGCAGCATCGCCGCCAGGATGACGGCCAGCGCGCGGCTGCGGGGCAGGTCGCCGGAAAGGAGTCGGGTCATGGCTTGGGTGATGGCTTGGGTGATGGCTTTTCCTCGGGGCTCAGCGCCTGGCCACCGGGTACAGGCCCTGCGGGCGCCACAGCAGGATCAGCACCATCAGCAGGATGTTGGAGAACAGCGCCAGCTTGGGGAACAGGAAGCCGGTGTAGTTGGCCATCAGCCCCACCAGCAAGGCGCCGACGAAGCAGCCGGTGGTGGAGCCGAGGCCGCCGATGATGATGACGATGAAGATCAGCACGTTGACCTGCGCGCCGATCGCGGCCGTGATGTTCTGCTGGTACAGCCCCCACAGCACGCCGCCCATGCCGGCCAGGCCCGCTCCCGCCACGAACACGCCGATGAACAGGCGCCGGATGCGGTAGCCGAGCGACTCGACCATCTCGCGGTTCTCCACGCCGGCGCGGATCAGCAGCCCGATGCGCGTGCGGTCGAGCACCAGCACCATCGCCACGAACACCGCCAGCCCCAGCACCACCGCGATCAGGCGGTATTTCTCGATGGCCGCGTCGCCCAGCAGCACCGCGCCGCGGAACGTGGCCGGCACCTGCAGCGCGATGGTCTCCGCGCCCCAGATCGCCTTGATCAGCTGCTCGGCCACGATCATGCCGCCCATGGTGATGAGGATCTGCTTGAGGTGCTGGCCGTAGACCGGGCGCACCACTACGCGCTCGAACAGGAAACCGACGACGCCGGCGGCCACCATGGCCGCCGCGATGGCCAGGCCGAACACCGCGAGATTCAGCGCGAGGCTGTCGGCCTCGACCCATGCCCCCAGCGGCAGCAATACCGACGCCGCCACATAGGCGCCCAGCGCGATGAACGCGCCGTGGCCGAAGTTGAGCACGTCCATCAGGCCGAACACCAGCGTCAGGCCCGACGACACCACGAACACGATCATGCCCATGGCCAGGCCGGCGACGGTCAGCGTCAGCCAGGTCGAGCCGCTGCCCACCAGCGGGTAGGCCAGCAGCATCAGCAGCGGCGCCAGCGCCAGCGGGGTCCAGTCCAGCCGGACCCTGGGCAGGTTGGCCGGCGCCGCCGGGACGGCCGGTAGGGAGCTTGTACTTGGCATGGTCTCAGTCCTGACGATTTTTCCCGATCTTCTCGATTGACATGAAGCGGCGGACGGGCCGCTGTCCCGAAGGCTTTGCCGGCGCCTCTCCTGCTTCGTGGCAGAGGTCCGCGCCGGCTCGGCTTGGCACGCATCGTTTTTGCGGACGCCTGCCCTCTCCCCCGACCCCTCTCCCGCAAGCGGGAGAGGGGAGAAAACACCGCACGGCCAACGCCATGGCCGCCGCCACCGGCGTCACCCGGCCGCGCCAGCTACTGGTGCGCCGCCAGCGAGAGCCCCAGCAGCCGCTGCTGCAGCGCCTCATCCTCGGCCAGCGCCGCCATGCTGCCGGCATGCACCACGCGGCCGTGGTCCATCACGGCCACCGTGTCGCCCACCGACTTCGCCATGTGGAAGTTCTGCTCCACCAGCAGGATCGACACGTCGGTCTGCTTGAGCTCGCGGAACACCGCGATCATGTTCTGGATGATGGCCGGCGCCAGTCCCTTGGTGGGCTCGTCGACGATCAGCAGCTTGCGCGGCTCGATGATGGCGCGCGCCACCGACAGCATCTGCTTCTGCCCGCCGGACAGTACGCCGGCGCGCTGGTGCCAGAAGATCTTCAGCGCGGGGAACATGCGGAACACCCAGTCCAGGCGCTGCGCGTCGATGGCGCCGCTGCGCGCGGCCAGGCGCATGTTTTCCGCCACGGTCAGCTCGGCGAACACGCTCATGTTCTCCGGCACGTAGGCAATGCCGGCCTGGGCGATGGCCGGCGTGCCGCGGCGCGTGATGTCGGCGCCGTCGAAGGCGATGCGCCCCGCGCTGGCCTGCCACAGGTTCATGACGGTGCGCAGCGTGGTGGTCTTGCCGGCGCCGTTGCGCCCCAGCAGCATGGTCACGCCGCCGCGCGGCACGGCGAAGCTCACGCCGTGCAGGATGTGGTATGGCCCGATATGCGTCTGCACGCCCTCCAGGCTCAGGATGGGGGATGCCGCCGTTTCAGCCATGGCTGCCCTCCTGCGGCGAGCTTTCCTCCGCGGCCATGCCGAGATAGGCCTGCTGCACCACCGGCGAGGCGATCACTTCGGCCGGATCGCCGTCGGCCACCAGGTTGCCGTTGTGCAGCACGACGATGCGGTCGGCCAGCGAGCGCACCACGTCCATCTTGTGTTCCACCAGCAGCACGGTCTTGCTCCTGTCGCGCTTGATTTCCCGGATCAGGTCGAGGATCACCGGCACCTCGTCCACGCTCATGCCGGCGGTCGGCTCGTCGAACATGAAGATGCGCGGCTGCAGCGCCAGCAGGATGGCCACCTCCAGCTTGCGCTGGTCGCCGTGCGGCAGCGAGGCCACCGGCAGGTGGCGCTTGCCGGCCATGGCCACGCGCTCCAGGCACGCTTGCGCCTCGGCGCGCACGGCGCGGTTGCCGCTCCATACCGACCACAGGTCCAGCCCCGCGCGCTGGCGCGCCTGTACCGCCAGGCGCACGTTCTCGAACACCGACAGGTTCGGGAACAGGCTGGTGAGCTGGAAGGCGCGGCCGATGCCGCGCCGCGCCTTGTGCGGCACCGGCAGGCGCGTCACGTCCTCCCCGCCCAGCAGGATCTGCCCGGCGGTGGGCGGCAACTGCCCCGAGATCAGGTTGAAATACGTGGTCTTGCCGGCGCCGTTGGGGCCGACGATGCAGGTCAGCTCGCCCGGGCGGAACGCGCACGACACCGCATCGACGGCCACGTGGCCGCCGAAGCGGATGGTCAGGCCGCGCGTCTCCAGCGCGGGCGGCCCGGCAGCCGCGCCCGGCAGCGCTGCCGCGGTGCCGGCGGAAGTGGCCCCCACCGTCATCACCGCTTGTTGCGGACGGGCACGCTCATCTCCTCGGGCCTGATCTCGCGGATCAGCTCGGGCACGCCCCAGGCGAAGGCCGGATCGACCTTGATCTTGAAGTGGTACATCGACTGCAGCGCCTGGTGGTCTTCCTTGCGGAAGGTCATCCTGCCCTTGGGCGTGTCGAACGACATGCCTTCCATCGCGCCGATCAGCTTCTCGGTATTGGTGTCGCCGCCGGTCTTCCTGAGCGCCTCCACCAGCGCGATGCCGGCGGCCATGCCGCCGGCGGTGAAGAAGTCGGGCGGAGTCTTGAACTTGCTGTAGTGGTTGGAGACCAGCCACTCGTTGGCCTTGTTCTTGGGAATGCCGAAGTAGTAGTAGGTCGCGCCCTCCATGCCCGGGAAGTTCTTGTAGCTGGCCATGGCGGGCAGGATGTTGCCGCCGGTGGCGATCTCGATGCCATAGCGCTTCGGGTCGAGGTCGGCGATCTTGAACGGGTTGCCGGCGCCGGCCCAGATGATGAAGATGATCTTGCGCCCGGGCTTGTCCTTGAGCGCGTCGAACAGGCGCTGCGCGCCGGCGGTGAAGTCCGTGGTGCTGGTGGGCAGGTATTCCTCGTGCACGACCCTGGCGTTCCTGAGCGCGCCCTTGAATGCCTTCACGCCGTCGCGGCCGAAGGCATAGTCCTGCGCCAGCGTGGCGATCTGCACGCCGGGCTTGTCCAGCGCCACCGCGTTGGAGATGGCGTCCTGCGAGGAATTGCGGCCGGTGCGGAAGATATAGCGGTTCCACTTCTCGCCGGTGATGGAGTCCGCCACGGCGGGCTCGACCAGCAGGATCTTCTTGTATTCCTCGGCCACCGGCAGCATCGCCAGCGCCGTGCCCGACGACGTGGGGCCGACGGCGATGTCGGCGCGGTCGTCGCTGTAGGCGGCGGCAAGCTGCGCCTTGGCCACGTCGGGCTTGCCCTGGGTGTCTTTCTCCAGCACCACCAGCTTGTTGCCGTCGACGGCCATGGTGCCGTTGGTGGCGTATTCCAGCCCCATCATCAGCCCGGTCTGGGTCTGCCTGGCGTAGGCCTCGAGCGCGCCGGTCTTGTCGTAGACGTGGGCGATGCGGATGTCCTTGGCCTGGACGCCGGCGGCGGCCAGCAGGCCGGCCAGCGCGAGCGCGCCGGCCGCTAGGTGCTTGCGTTGCATTGCTGTCTCCTCTTGGGTGCTTCTTATTGTTGCCGGGGCAAAGGCCGCCGGTTGGTGCTGCCTGCCGTTACTGCCGGCCCTTCTCCAGGCCCGTCTCCGGGGCCGTCTCCAGGCCGTGCGAGATCATGTCGAAGGCGGTCTCCACCACCTTGTCCATCGACGCCGGGCGCTTCCACAGCGCGTAGCGCATGCCGAGGAAATTGCTGATGCCGATCAGGCACCAGGCCCGCACCTCGGCGTCGCCGGGCGAGATCTGGCCCTGCTCCTCGGCCTTGCCCAGGCGCCGGCTGTAGACATCGGCGAAGACCTGGAAATAGCTGCTGTAGATGGTCTCGTCCACCGAGTACGAATCCAGCACGATGCGGTACAGGTTCTTGTGGCGCGAGACGAAGGAAAGGAAGGCCTTGAGGCCGAGCCGCTCGGCCTCGATCTGGTTCTGCGCCGGGCCGACGTGCTTGCGCAGGTGGGCGCGCACCAGTTCCAGCATGTGCTGCACCAGCGCGCGGAAGATGTCTTCCTTGTCCTTGAAGTAGAGGTAGAAGGTGCCCATCGCCACCTGGGCCTCCTGGGTGATCTCGGCGATCGACGCCACGTAGTAGCCCTTCTCGCCGAACACCTTCTCGGCGGCCCGCAGCAGCGCCTCGCGGGTCTTCTGGCCGCGCGCGGTCTTCGGCTGGCTTGCGCCTGGATCGGTCAGGGACATCGCGGCTCCGGGTCGTGAAACATGATATCTGATTCATGTTTCATCGTATAAACCCGGCGCTCGGGATGTCAATAGATCGCTTCCCGTAGAGCCGCGCCGTGCGCCGCGCTCAGGCCAGCAGCCGGTAGGTCCACAGGCCGAGCGCGGTCAGCGCCAGCGAGCCGCCCAGGTGCAGCAGCAGGTGCGCCGCGGCCCAGCCGTAGTCGCCGGCCATCAGGTTGGCCACGACCTCGCTGGAAAACGTGGAGAAGGTGGTGAGCCCGCCGAGGAAACCGGTCACCGCCAGCAGGCGCCATTCGGGCGGCAGTTCCGAGTGCGTGTCGAAATATCCGACCGCGAGGCCGATCAGGTAGCCGCCCACCAGGTTGGCCGCCAGCGTGCCATAAGGCAGCGCCGGATTGGCGGCATTCCACAGCACCGAGAACAGCCAGCGCAGCCACGCGCCCACCGCGGCGCCCACCCCCACCGCGACAAACCCGAGCGGGCCCATCAGCGCGCGGCGTCCGCAGCTTGCGGCGGCGCCAGCGGGGCGTCGCCGCTGGCGTTGAGCGAGCGCACGCCCCAGCGCTGCAGCGCGGCCTCGTCGGCCACGCGCGCGTCGACCCAGCGCGCGCCGTCCGGAGTCTGCTCTTTCTTCCAGAACGGGGCTTCGGACTTGAGATAGTCCATGATGAATTCGCAGGCCGCGAACGCGTTGCCGCGGTGAGCCGAGGCCACCGCCACGAGCACGATCTGGTCCAGCGGCAGCAGCGGGCCGACCCGGTGCACGATGGTCACGCCGAGCAGCGCCCAGCGCTCGCGCGCCACGGCCTCGATGCGGGCCAGCGCCTTTTCGGTCATGCCCGGGTAGTGCTCCAGCTCCATCGCGCTCACGGCGCTGCCGTCGCTGACGTCGCGCACGGTGCCGATGAAGCTGGCCACCGCGCCCACGCCCGGCTGGCCCGCGCGCAGGGCGGCCACCTCGGCGCCCAGGTCGAAATCCTCGCGCTGTACCCTGACGCTCATCTCAGCCTCCCGTGACCGGCGGGAAGAAGGCCACTTCGCAGCCTTCGGCCAGCGCGCTGCCGGCATCCGCCACTTCGTGGTCCACCGCCATGCGCAGCGCGCGGCCTTCGGCCAGGGCCTCGGCCCAGGCGCCGCCGCGCGAGACAAGCCAGCGGCGCAGCTCGCCCACGGTGGCGACCGCGGCCGGCACCTCCGCCCGTTCCTGCCCCACGCCCAGCTGCTCGCGCACGCTGGCAAAGAACCGCAGTTCGATGTGCATCGCAGTCGCTCCCCTCAGCCCAGCAGCCCGTCGAAGGCGATGTACTGCACGATGTCGCCGCGCGCGATCGACTGGCCCGGCGGGTTGTCGACCAGGCCGTCGCCCCACACGGTGGAGGTCAGCACGCCCGAGCTCTGGTTGGGGAACAGCTCCAGGCCGCCCGCCTGGTTGGTGCGCACGCGCAGGAATTCGTTGCGGCGGTCGCCCTTGGGCAGCTCGAAATCGGCGCGCAGCAGCAGGCGGCGCGGCATCACGTCCTGCACGCCCTGCAAGCGCAGGATGAAGGGCCGCACGAACAGCAGGAAGGTCACGAAGCTGGAGACCGGATTGCCCGGCAGCCCGAGGAAATAGGCCGGCGCCTGCCCGTCGCGCGCGACCTCGCCGAAGGCCAGCGGCTTGCCCGGCTTCATGGCGATCTGCCACAGGTTCAGCCGCCCTTCGGCCTGGACCGCCGGCCGGATGTGGTCTTCCTCGCCCACCGAGACGCCGCCCGAGGTGATGATCAGGTCATGCCCGGCCGCGGCGCGGCGCAACGTCTCGCGCGTGGCGACCAGCGAGTCCGGCACGATGCCGAAATCGCTGACCTCGCAGCCGAGCCGCTCCAGCAGGCCGCGCAGCGTGAAGCGGTTGGAGTTGTAGATGGCGCCCGGCCTGAGCGGCTCGCCGGGCATGGCCAGTTCGTCGCCGGTAAAGAAGACCGCCACCTTGACGCGCCGCACCACGTCGAGCGCCGCCTGCCCCACCGAAGCGGCCAGGCCCAGCGCCTGCGGCGTCAGGCGCGTGCCGGCGGGCAGGATCACGCTGCCGGCGCGGATGTCCTCGCCCGCGCGGCGGATCCATTCGCCGGGCTGCGGCGCGTGGCCGACCACCACCTCGTCGCCTTCGGCCGTGCATTGCTCCTGCATGACCACGGCGTCGGCGCCGGGCGGGATCAGGCCGCCGGTGAAGATGCGCGCCGCGGTGCCGGCCGCCAGCGGCATGCCCACATGGCCGGCTGGAATGCGCTGCGCCACGCGCAGGCGCGCGCCGGGCGCCGCCACGTCGGCGCTGCGCACCGCGTAGCCGTCCATCGAGGTGTTGTCCGCGGGCGGCACGTCCAGCGTGCTCGCCACCGGCGCGGCCAGCACGCGGCCGAGCGCGTCGAGCGTGGCGACGCGCTCGGCCTCGGCCAGCGGCGTGGCGCCGGCCAGCAGGGCTTCGAGAGCCTGGGCCGTGGTCAGCATCGGGGAGCGGGCGGGCGCGGCAGCTTGGGTCATGACGGAGACAGGTAAGTGGGGGACGGCAAACCGGGAGCTGGCGACGGCAAGCCCACGGTCGCCCATGGGAAACGGCCCGCGTACTGTTCCCGATACTTGCGGGGCAATACGCGGGCCGTGCGGTTCAGCTCGGCAAGTCCGATTGTAGCGACTTGCCGCGTGGCCGGCCAACCGGGCCGGGCCCGCCACCCGGCCAGCGGGCGGCAGCCCGGCCTTACAGGCCGGTATGGCCGGCGATGTAGGCCTTGATCCGGCCGGCGTCGGCGGGCATGACCTCGAAGCGCTGCGGCAGCTTTTCGATGCCGTCGAAGCTGGCCGGCCGCTCCGGCTCGTGGCCGAGCGCCTCGCGGATGGTGTCGGCGAACTTGGCCGGCAGCGCGGTTTCCAGCACCACCATCGGCACGCCGGGGGCGAGGTGCTCGCGCGCGACCTTGACGCCGTCGGCGGTGTGCGTATCGATGGTGATGCCGTAGCGCGAGGACAGGTCGCGGATGGTGGCGAGGCGGTCCTCGTGCGTGCTGCGCCCGGACACGAAGCCGAAGGCGCGGATACGCTCGAATTCCGCCGTGCCGGACAGGTCGAAGCCGCCCGCGCTGTCGACGTCGCGGAACATCCGCGCCAGCTTGCCGGCGTCGCGGCCGAGCAGGTCGAACACGAAGCGCTCGAAGTTCGACGCCTTGGAAATGTCCATGCTCGGGCTGGAGGTGTGGTACGTCTCGGCCGACTTGCGCACGCGGTAAGTGCCGGTGCGGAAGAACTCGTCGAGCACGTCGTTCTCGTTGGTGGCCACCACCAGCTTGTCGATCGGCAGGCCCATCATGCGCGCGATGTGGCCGGCGCAGACATTGCCGAAGTTGCCCGACGGCACGCAGAACGAGACCTTCTGGCCGGGGCCGTCGGTGGCCAGCAGCCAGCCCTTGAAGTAGTACACCACCTGGGCCACCACGCGCGCCCAGTTGATCGAGTTGACCGTGCCGATCTTCTGGCGGGCCTTGTAGTCGAGGTCGTTCGACACCGCCTTGACGATGTCCTGGCAATCGTCGAACACGCCTTCGACCGCCAGGTTGAAGATGTTCGGGTCCTGCAGGCTGAACATCTGCGCGGTCTGGAACGCGCTCATCTTGCGGTGCGGGCTGAGCATGAACACACGGATGCCGCGCTTGCCGCGCATGGCGTATTCGGCGGCGCTGCCGGTGTCGCCGGAGGTGGCGCCGAGGATGTTCAGCTCCTGGCCGGCACGCGCCAGCGCGTACTCGAACAGGTTGCCGAGCAGCTGCATGGCCATGTCCTTGAACGCCAGCGTGGGGCCGTTGGACAGGCCCAGCAGTTGCAGCGGCGCCCCGCCCTCCTCGCCCAGCGTGCGCAGCGGGGTGATGTCGGCGGTGTTGTCGCCGGGGCGCGCGTTGCAGTACACCTCGGCGGTGTAGGTCTTGCGCGTGAGCGCGCGCAGGTCCTCGGCCGGGATGTCGTCGCAGAAGCGGGACAGCACTTCGAAGGCGAGATCGGCGTAGGACAGCTTGCGCCAGGCTTCCAGCTCGGCAGCGCTGACCTGCGGGTACGCCTGCGGCAGGTACAGGCCGCCGTCCGGCGCCAGGCCGCCCAGCAGGATCTCGGAAAAGGTTTGCGGCATCTCGTGGCCGCGCGTCGACAGGTATTTCATCGCTCGCTCAGTTCAGTTCTTCCATGCGCAGGCGCGTGACCGCCGACAGCACGGTGGGCAGCGCCTCGATCTTGGCGATGGCGGCATTGACCTGCTTCTCGCGCGTGAGGTGCGAGAGCATGATGATGTCGGTTTGCGGCTCGCCTTCGCGCGATTCCTTCTGCAGCATGGCATCGATGGAGATGCCGGCATCGGCCAGGATGCGGGTGATGTCGGCCAGCACGCCGGTCTCGTCGGCCACGCGCATGCGCAGGTAGTACGAGCTGGTGACTTCCTCGATCGGCAGCACCGGCACGCTGGAGAGCTCGTCCGGCTGGAAGGCCAGGTGCGGCACGCGGTGTTCCGGGTCGGCGGTGTGCAGGCGGGTCACGTCGACCAGGTCGGCGATCACGGCCGACGCGGTCGGCTCGGCGCCGGCGCCCTTGCCGTAGTACAGCGTGGCGCCCACGGCGTCGCCCTGCACCAGCACCGCGTTCATGGCGCCTTCCACGTTGGCGATCAGGCGCTTGGCCGGCACCAGGGTCGGATGCACGCGCAGCTCGATGCCGTTCTCGCGGCGGCGCGTCAGGCCCAGCAGCTTGATGCGGTAGCCCAGTTCCTCGGCGTAGCGGATGTCCACGGCCGACAACCTGGTGATGCCCTCCACGTAGGCCTTGTCGAACTGCACCGGCATGCCGAAGGCGATCGAGCTCATCAGCGTGACCTTGTGGGCGGCGTCGATGCCCTCGATGTCGAAGGTGGGGTCGGCCTCGGCATAACCCAGCGCCTGCGCCTCCTTGAGCACGGTGTCGAAGTCCAGGCCCTTGTCGCGCATCTCCGACAGGATGAAGTTGGTGGTGCCGTTGATGATGCCGGCGATCCACTCGATGCGGTTGGCGGTCAGGCCTTCGCGCAGCGCCTTGATGATGGGGATGCCGCCGGCCACCGCGGCTTCGAAGGCCACGATCACGCCCTTGCGGCGCGCGGCTTCGAAGATCTCGTTGCCGTGCACGGCCAGCAGCGCCTTGTTGGCGGTGACCACGTGCTTGCCGTTCTCGATGGCCTTGAGCACCAGTTCGCGCGCGATGCCGTAGCCGCCGATCAGCTCGACGACGATATCGATCTCGGGGCGGGTGACGACCTGGTTGGCGTCGGCCACCACCTCGACCTGCCCACCGGTCAGCTCGCGGGCGCGCTCGGTGTTGAGGTCGGCGACCATGGCAATCTCGATGCCGCGACCTGCGCGGCGGCGGATTTCTTCCTGGTTGCGCTGCAGCACGTTGAACGTGCCGCTACCGACGGTACCGATGCCAAGCAGGCCTACTTTGATGGGATTCATGGACGATCTGACTCTGGGTTGCTGAAAAATGGATTGCGCCGCGGCGCCGGCTCAGGCCGCGAGGCCGTGGTGACGCTTGCGGTAGGACTCGAGGAAGCGGCCCACGCGGCCGATGGCCTCGCGCAGGTCTTCCTCGTGCGGCAGGAATACGATCCGGAAGTGGTCCGGCTTGCCCCAGTTGAAGCCGGTGCCCTGCACCAGCAGCACCTTGGACTCCTGCAGCAGCTCGTAGATGAACTCCTGGTCGTCCTGGATCGGGTACATCGACAGGTCCAGCCGGGGGAACAGGTACAGCGCGGCCTTGGGCTTGACGCAGGTCACGCCCGGGATCTGCGTGATCAGCTCGTGCGCCAGGTCGCGCTGGCGGCGCAGGCGGCCGCCCTCGCCGACCAGGTCGTTGATGCTCTGGTAGCCGCCCAGCGCGGTCTGGATGGCCCACTGGCCCGGCACGTTGGCGCACAGGCGCATCGAGGACAGCATGTTGAGCCCCTCGATGTAGTCCAGCGCGGGGCGCTTGTCGCCCGACACCACCATCCAGCCGGCGCGGTAGCCGCACGAGCGGTAGTTCTTGGACAGGCCGTTGAAGGTCACCGTCAGCACGTCGGTCGACAAGGCGGCGATCGAGGTGTGGGTGTGGCCGTCGTACAGCACCTTGTCGTAGATCTCGTCGGCGAAGATGATCAGGCCGTGCTCGCGCGCGATCGCCACGATGGCCTCGAGCAGCTCGTCCGAATACAGCGCCCCGGTGGGGTTGTTCGGATTGATGACGACGATGGCCTTGGTGTTGGGCGTGATCCTGGCGCGGATGTCGTCCAGGTCGGGCATCCACTCGTTGGCCTCGTCGCACACGTAGTGCACCGGCGTGCCGCCCGACAGGCTCACCGCGGCGGTCCACAGCGGGTAGTCCGGCGCCGGCACCAGCACTTCGTCGCCGCTGTTGAGCAGCGCGTTCATCGACATCACGATCAGCTCCGAGGCGCCGTTGCCCACGTAGATGTCGTCCAGCCCCACGCCTTCGATGTTCTTCTGCTGGGTGTAGTGCATGATCGCCTTGCGCGCGGCGAAGATGCCCTTGGAATCCGAATAGCCCGCCGAGTTGGGCAGGTTGCGCATCATGTCCTGCTGGATCTCTTCGGGGGCGTCGAAACCGAACACGGCCAGGTTGCCGATGTTCAGCTTGATGATCTTGTGGCCTTCCTCTTCCATCTGCTTGGCCTTCTCCAGCACCGGGCCGCGGATGTCATAGCAAACATTGTTGAGCTTGTTGGATTTCTGGATCGGTTTCACGGCGATGTCGGCAGGAGGCAAGGGCCGCCGGGCAAGCGGCGGCTGGCTAGGGAATCCGGGTGGGAAGGAGTGGTCCGCGGGCGCCTGTCCGCTGCGATGCAACGCGAAACGTGGCAGGCAGGGAGGCAAAAGCTATAATTTATCGGATTATGACAGACTTCGGCAGGGATTCTTGCATTGCAGCGTATGCCGCCGGCAGCCGCCGCGCGTGGCGCGTCCTGCCCCGCCGGCCAGCCTGCAGCACCCGCCGGCTGCCGCCGACACCGCCCTCAACCCGCCCCGCGCGGCCCGGCCCAGCCGCCGCGCCCGCGCCGGCGCCGCCCCGAAAGGTTTCCCATTGAAACTCCACGCTGACCAGCCCAATGCCCTCAATACGGTGACCGCCTACGGGCCCGGCTATATCGAAATCAACATGGTGCGCTACACCGAGTCCGTGCTGGTCATGCCCGAGGGCGAGATCCTGCCGTGGCCGGTACGGCGCTTCGAAGACCTGGAGCCGGCTCACTTCGAGGGCTTGCTGGCGCACGGCCCCGAGGTGGTGCTGCTCGGTACCGGCAACCGCCTGCGCTTTCCGCACCCGCGCCTGACCGCGTCGCTCTCGAGCCGGCACGTGGGCGTGGACGCGATGGACCTGCAGGCGGCCTGCCGCACCTACAACATCCTGATGGCGGAAGGCCGCAAGGTGGCGGCGGTGCTGCTGCTGGAAGACCCGGCCTGAGCCCGGCCTGAGCCCGGCCCGGCGCCGCAGGGGCCGTAGGGGCCGCAGCGCAAGTTAAGCGTGCGCCACGCTTGAAGTTTGCCCGGCCGCCCCCATCTGCCGCCACCATGGTGGCAGCACTCGTGCCACCGCCTCCCTTCCTGCCTCTCCCCAGGAGCCATAAGAATGACAATCAGTCTCGACCAGGCCGTACCCGACTTCAGCGCGCCCGCCACCGGCGGTGCCTTCCGCCTCGCCGAGCAGCGCGGCAAGACGGTGGTGCTGTATTTCTATCCCAAGGACAACACGCCGGGCTGCACCACGGAAGCCATGAATTTCCGCGACCAGTACGGCGACTTCCTCGACGCCGACGCGGTGGTGTTCGGCATCTCGCGCGACAGCATGAAGTCGCACGAAAATTTCAAGGCCAAGCTGGAATTGCCGTTCGAGCTCATCTCCGACAGCGACGAGGCGATCTGCACCCTGTTCGATGTCATCAAGATGAAGAAAATGTATGGCAAGGAAGTGCGCGGCATCGAGCGCAGCACCTTCGTGGTCGACCGCAAGGGCATCCTGCGCCACGCCATGCGCGGCATCAAGGTGCCCAACCACGTGGACGAGGTCCTGCAGATCGTGCGCAGCCTCTGAGCGCGCAGGCCCGCGGGGCGGCCGCTGAATCGCCGCAGCAACACCCGCGCGCCCGCAACATATCGACGATTGCAAAACAGAAATCGTTCGGATACATTGACCCGTAATGAGTTCAGAATCCGGATGCCACGCTGTTTCATCGTCCCGTCCCAGGTGCCTCGAGCCCCGGGCCGGTAGCGGACCTGCCGTGTCTCCGGTCCGCAAGAAAGCCGTCAAACCTGCTGCACAGGTCTGGCGGCTTTTTTGTTTGTACGCACAGGACACGATCGGCACCTTCGCGGCCCAGCGCGGCCGCACTCGTGTCCTGCGCGGTTTTCCAGCCGTCTTCTCCCCCTGAAAGGAAAGCCAAGCATGCCGCTGCCGACCATGCCCGCCAAGCCTGCTCAATTGCTTGACCCGAGCGAATTCGCCCCGGTGACCAAGCTGCCCAAGGCCAGATCAGCGACACAGGCCAAGAAACCTGTGCCGGCGCTGGAGCGCGTGGCCTTGCTGGAAACCGGAAATAGCACAGCGGAAGACGCGCCGGCCGTGGTGGCCCGCGCCGACGGCACCACGCGGGCACGCGGCAAGGACGCGCCGGCGCCGCTGACTTCCGTGCCGACCCTGTCCGCGGTACCCAAGGTCCCGGCCAAGACCGCCACCGGCACCACCAGCCGCCGCACGCCCAAGCACACCGGGCCCGCCAAGCTGTTCGTGCTGGACACCAACGTGCTGATGCACGATCCGTCCTCGCTGTTCCGCTTCGAAGAGCACGACGTCTATCTGCCGATGATGACGCTCGAGGAACTGGACAACCACAAGAAGGGCATGAGCGAAGTCGCGCGCAACGCGCGCACGGTCAGCCGCACGCTGGACGCCCTGGTGGGCGGCACCGACGGCGTGCTCGACGACGGCATGCCGCTGGCCAAGCTCGGCAACCGCGACGCCCAGGGCAAACTGTTCCTGCAGACCAAGCTCAACGAGATCAAGCTGCCCGACGGCCTGCCCCAGGGCAAGGCCGACAACCAGATCCTGGGCGTGGTGAGCGCCCTGCAGCAGCAGTTCCCGGACCGCCAGGTGGTGCTGGTGTCGAAAGACATCAACATGCGCATCAAGGCGCGCGCGCTCGGCCTGCCCGCCGAGGACTACTTCAACGACCAGGTCCTCGAGGACAAGGACCTGCTCTACTCGGGCGTGATGGTCCTGCCCAACGATTTCTGGGCCAAGCACGGCAAGGGCGTGGAGAGCTGGCAGGACCCCAAGTCCGGCGCGATGTTCTACCGCCTGACCGGCCCGCTGGTGCCCTCGTTCCTGGTCAACCAGTTCGTCTACCTGGAGCCCAGCGACGGCAGCCTGCCGCTGTACGCCCAGGTCAAGGAGATCAACGGCAAGACCGCGCTGCTGCAGACGCTCAAGGACTTCACGCACCACAAGAACAATGTGTGGAGCGTGACCGCGCGCAACCGCGAGCAGAACTTCGCGCTCAACCTGCTGATGCACCCGGAGATCGACTTCGTCACGCTGCTGGGCCAGGCCGGTACCGGCAAGACCCTGCTGGCGCTGGCCGCGGGCCTGGAGCAGGTGCTTGACCAGAAGCTCTACAACGAGATCATCGTCACCCGCGCCACCGTGCCGGTGGGCGAGGACATCGGCTTCCTGCCCGGCACCGAGGAAGAGAAGATGCAGCCCTGGATGGGCGCCTTCGACGACAACCTGGAGGTGCTGCAGAAGAGCGACGACAGCGCCGGCGAATGGGGCCGCGCGGCCACCCAGGAGCTGATCCGCTCGCGCATCAAGGTCAAGAGCATGAACTTCATGCGCGGGCGCACCTTCGTCAACAAGTTCGTCATCATCGACGAAGCGCAGAACCTGACGCCGAAACAGATGAAGACGCTGGTGACGCGCGCCGGCCCCGGCACCAAGATCATCTGCCTGGGCAACATCGCGCAGATCGACACGCCCTACCTCACCGAAGGATCGTCCGGCCTCACTTATGTGGTCGACCGCTTCAAGGGTTGGAGCCACAGCGGCCACATCACGCTGGCGCGTGGCGAGCGCTCGCGCCTGGCGGACCATGCTGCGGATGTCCTGTAGGCATTGCTCCGAGCCGGCCAGCCCGCGTCCTTTGTAGGACCGCGACCGGCAGCATTGTGCGCCGGCGTGGCCTAGCATCAAGGTAAGCGGAGCGCCCGCCAGTTCGGCACCTTTGGTGCCGGCGCCTGGCGGGCGCTTTCATTTCGGCTTTGGATCGACGGAGGCATTGAATGAATACCCAGCACCCTCGCCTGGCACGCGCCAGGAACGGCACGCCGCAGTATCTCGCCGTGGCCGGCGGCCTTGCTCTTGTCACATGGTCCCTGCTGAGCGGCCCGGCCCTCGCCGCCGACGAAATGGTGATCCGCACCATGGGCCCGGTCAGCTACATCTGCGGCGGCATCGCCACGGACGAACAGCAGCAGCTCGCCGCGCAGCAGAAGAACTTCAATATGGGCGTGCTGTTCACGCAGGGCGAGCGCGGCGAATACCTGGCCGACGTGGCCGTGCGGGTGATGCGCGAAGGCCACGAAGTCGCCAGCTTTACCGCCGGCGGGCCCAAGTGCCTCATCAAGGCCCCGCAGGGCAGCTACAATATCGAAGCGACTTATAAGGGTCAGGCCAAGTCGGTCAATGTGAGCACGGGCACGTACAACGCACAGTTGCGCTGGTAGCGCCCTCGGAAGGCTGCCTTCGCGGCGGCCCGCTCGCGGTTGGCGCCTGGCCCGGGACCGGACCAGAACAAGAATGCCAACGCGCCAGACCGCCAAGCCACCGCGACCCGCGCCATCGTCACCGCTGGCGCGGGTCGCCTGCCGGGCCCGCCTGCCCTTGCTGTGCGCGGCCGCGCTGTTTCTCGCCGCGTGCGCCTCCGCGCCGCCGCCACGCCACGGCGGCCTCCAGCGCTTGCCCGGCACCTCCATGACAGACCCCAGCGCGGGGCTGGAGGAAGTCTCCATCCAGGCCATGTCGCTGGTCGGCACGCCCTACCGCTACGGCGGCAACACCCCCGATTCCGGCTTCGACTGCAGCGGACTGGTGCGCTACGTGGTGCTGCGCGCCGCCAACGTCAACCTGCCACGCACCACCGAGGCGATGGGCGAGCGCGGCGTGCCGCTCGAGCGCAGCCAGGTCGCCTCGGGCGACCTGGTGTTCTTCAACACCACCGGCCGCGCCAACTCGCACGTGGGTATCTACGTGGGCCAGAACCGCTTCGTGCACGCGCCGTCCACCGGCGGCACGGTGCGCCTGGAAGACATGGGCAAGTCGTACTGGGCTTCGCGCTACAACGGCGCGCGGCGCGTGGCCTCGGCCGCCGTGCCGCCGCCGGTGCCGGTCCAGCCGCCGCAGGCGCCGGCGGTCCCCGCCGCGCCGCCGCCGGCCGAAGACGACGATCCGATCGCCGCGTTCGCGAACCGCTAGTCCCGGCGCCGGCGCAAACCCGCCACCGATAAAAAACCAGGCATCGCGCCTGGTTTTTTTATCGGTGGCGGCCGGGTTGCCGGCTCAAAGCAGGTGCATGCCGATCCACCATGCGATCGCCGCCATGAAGGCCGACGCGGGAATCGTCAGCACCCAGGCCCACACGATGTTGCCCGCCACGCCCCAGCGCACCGCCGACATCTTCTGCACCGAACCCACGCCGACGATGGCACCGGTGATGGTATGGGTGGTGGACACCGGCACGCCCAGCGCCGAGGCGATGAACAGCGTGATCGCCCCGCCGGTCTCCGCGCAGAAGCCGCCGACCGGCTTGAGCTTGGTGATCTTCTGGCCCATGGTCCGCACGATGCGCCAGCCGCCGAACATGGTGCCCATGCCGATCGCCACGTAGCAGCAGACGATGACCCACACCGGCGGCTCGGCCCCGCCCTGCGCCACATGGCCGCTGGCGATCAGCAGCATCCAGATGATGCCAATGGTCTTCTGCGCGTCGTTGCCGCCGTGGCCCAGGCTGTAGAGCGAGGCCGACACCAGTTGCAGGCGGCGGAACCAGCGGTCCACGCGCGACGGCGGCGTGCGGAAGAAGGTCCATGCCACGATCACCATCATCAGCGAGCCCAGCAGGAAGCCCAGCAGCGGCGAGATCACGATGAAGGCCACGGTCTTGGCCAGCCCGCCGCCGACCAGGGCGCCAGTGCCGCCCTTGGCCACCGCGGCGCCCACCAGCCCGCCGATCAGCGCATGCGAGGAGGACGAAGGGATGCCGTAGTACCAGGTGATGAGGTTCCACGCGATGGCGCCGACCAGCGCGCCGAAGACCACGTGGTGGTCGACGATATTGACGTCCACGGTGCCGGTGCCCACCGTGGCCGCCACCTTGAGGTGGAAGATGAAGATGGCCACCACGTTGCACATGGCCGCCATCGCCACCGCATGGTGCGGCTTGAGCACGCCCGTCGACACCACCGTGGCGATCGAGTTGGCGGCATCGTGAAAGCCGTTCATGAAGTCGAACAGCAAGGCCAGCACCACCAGCAGGCCGATGACCCACAGGCTCATTTCTATTGTTTGCATGCCGATTCGTGCCTCAGGCGTTTTCCAGGACGATGCCTTCGATGATGTTGGCGACGTCCTCGCACTTGTCGGTGATGGTTTCGAGCTGCTCGTAGATGGCCTTGAGCTTGATCAGCCGTTTCACGTCGGTTTCGTCGCGGAACAGCTTCGACATGGCCGAGCGCATCACGCGGTCGGCTTCGGACTCGAGATGGTCGATCTGCTGCGCCGTCTTGAGGATGGCGCTGGCGTTGCTCATGTCTTCGAGCAGGCCGACCGCGATCTTGACCTGGTCGCAGCACTGCACGCAGATGGAGGCCAGCTTGCGGGCCTCGTCGGTCAGGCTGGTCACGTCGTACAGCGAGATGGTTTCCGCCACGTCCTCCATCAGGTCGAGGATGTCGTCCATGGTGGTGATGAGCTTGTGGATCTCGTCGCGGTCCAGCGGCGTGATGAAGGTCTTGTGCAGCAGGTCGATGGTGTCGTGCGTGATGCGGTCGGCCTTCTTTTCGGTGGCCTGCACGCGGCGCGCATGCGCCTCGGCGTTGGGCAGGTCGTTGACCAGCACTTCCAGCTCGCGGGCGGCGGTCACCGCGCATTCGGCATGCTGGTTGAAGTATTCGAAGAACTTGCCCTCGGTGGGCATGAATCGGCCGAACATGGATTGTTCCTTGTCGGAGCGCGCAAGCGCCCCCGGTTATTGCCTGGGCGACTGGCTCAATCGGCCAGGCATACATTGCAGACAGCCGCCTGGCGGCGGCTGTCATCAAAACGAAATATTTTACAGGTATGCGGGGCGCAGCCGAACCTCTTTCACGTCCGGCGTGGGCGATCGGCCACGGCCGGGCCGCTTCGCCGCCCGCCAGGCCGCGCCAGGACTGGCGTCAGGTGTCGTTGTCGAAGAAGGCCGGGCCGCCGCTGAAGTTGTCGAACTTGGTGAACTGGCCCAGGAATGTCAGGCGCACGGTCCCGATGGGGCCGTTACGCTGCTTGCCGATGATGATCTCGGAAGTGCCCTTGTCCTGCGAGTCCGGGTTGTAGACCTCGTCCCGGTAGATGAACAGGATCACGTCGGCATCCTGCTCGATGGCGCCGGATTCGCGCAGGTCGGACATCACCGGGCGCTTGTTGGGGCGCTGTTCCAGGCTCCGATTCAACTGCGACAGCGCGATCACCGGACAGTTGAGTTCCTTGGCCAGCCCCTTGAGCGAACGGGAAATTTCCGAGATTTCGGTGGCGCGGTTCTCGCCACTGCCGGAACCCGACATCAGCTGCAGGTAGTCGATGATGATCAGGCCGAGCTGTCCGCACTGGCGCGCCAGGCGGCGCGAGCGCGCGCGCAGCTCCATCGGGTTCAGCGCCGGGGTTTCGTCGATGAACAGCTGCGCATCGTTCATGCGCTGGATGGCGTGCGTGAGGCGCGGCCAGTCCTCGTCGAGCAGGCGGCCGGTACGCAGGCGGTGCTGGTCCAGCCGGCCGACCGAGCCCAGCATGCGCATGGCCAGCTGGGTGCCCGCCATTTCCATCGAGAACACGGCCACCGGCAGGCCCTGCTCCACCGCCACGTGCTCGCCGATGTTCAGCGAGAACGCGGTCTTGCCCATCGACGGGCGGCCGGCCACGATGATCAGGTCGCCGGCCTGCATGCCGCTGGTCATGCGGTCCAGGTCGATGAAGCCGGTGGGCACGCCGGTCACGTCGGTGTTGCTGTCGCGGTGGTACAGCTCGTCGATGCGCTCCACCACCTGCGTGAGCAGCGGCTGGATCTCCTGGAAGCCCTTCTGCCCGCGCGAGCCTTCCTCGGCAATCGCAAAGACCTTGGACTCGGCTTCGTCGAGCAGTTCGCGCACCTCGCGCCCCTTGGGCGCGAAGGCGGCCGAGGCAATGTCGTCGGCCACGGTGACCAGCTTGCGCAGCACCGAGCGTTCGCGCACGATCTCCGCGTAGCGGCGGATGTTGGCCGCGCTGGGCGTGTTCTGCGCGAGCGAGTTGAGGTAGGCCAGCCCGCCCACTTCTTCCGCCTTGCCCGCTACCTGCAGCATCTCGTAGACGGTGATGACGTCGGCGGGCTTGGTGGCGGAGATCAGCCGGGCGATGCTCTGGAAGATCATCCGGTGATCGAAGCGGTAGAAGTCCGACTCGGAAAGGAAGTCGGCAATGCGGTCCCAGGCGGCATTGTCCAGCAGCAGGCCGCCCAGCACCGATTGCTCGGCCTCGATGGAGTGCGGAGGTACCTTGAGATTGTCGAGTTGGGGGTCGCTGACAGGCGCGTTCATGGGGAGGGATTATAACGGCGCGCACAGGCGAGCCGGAGGAGAAATCGCGGCGCGTGCGGCGATGTGACGGCAGGACGACCACCCCGGCCGGGCCGGGCCCGAAACCGCGGCTCAAAACAAAAAGGCAGGAGCACCTGGCTCCTGCCTTCTTGTTCTTGCCTGCGGCCGCTGCCGCGCGGAAATCCCTGGCGGGCGCCGCGGCGGCAACCGACTCCGGTCTTAGACGTGCTCGCCCAGGACGGAAATCGTCACGTCGACCACCACGTCCGTGTGCAGCGAAACGCTGACCGGATGATCGCCCACGATCTTCAGCGGGCCGTTCGGCAGGCGCACTTGCGCCTTCTCGACCTTGAAGCCTTGGCCTTCCAGGGCGGCGGCGATGTCGGCGTTGGTGACCGAGCCGAACAGGCGGCCGTCCACACCCGATTTCTGGGTGATCTGCACGGTCAGGCCGCTGAGCTTCTCGCCCTCGCCCTGCGCGGCAGCCAGCTTCTCGGCAGCGGCCTTTTCCAGCTCGGCGCGCTTGACTTCGAACTCGCTGATGGCGGTCTGGGTCGCGCGGCGGGCCTTCTTGTTC
Organism: Cupriavidus sp. 30B13; assembly: GCF_049059565.2. NCBI lineage: Bacteria > Pseudomonadati > Pseudomonadota > Betaproteobacteria > Burkholderiales > Burkholderiaceae > Cupriavidus > Cupriavidus sp. 30B13. Next base: position 2,463,575 of record NZ_CP188223.1, read on the forward strand.
GGGATCAGGAAGTTACGGGCGTAGCCGTCCTTCACGCGAACGATGTCACCCAGGTTGCCCAGGTTGATGACTTTTTCCAGCAGAATGATTTGCATCGTGTTTTCTCCTTGACGGACCTAGGGCCGATCAGTTCTTGTGCAGGTCGGTGTAGGGCATCAGCGCGAGGAAACGCGCGCGCTTGATGGCCGTATCGAGCTGACGCTGATAGTGAGCCTTGGTACCGGTCAGGCGGGCCGGCGTGATCTTGCCGTTGTCGCCGATGAAATCCTTCAGGGTGTCCAGATCCTTGTAGTCGATCTGTTCCACGCCGGCCACGGTGAAGCGGCAGAAGCGCTTGCGCTTGAACAGCGGGTTCTGCTGTTGGAAGCGCTTCTTGTTCTTGTTGTCACGTTTGACGAATGCCATGATTCAATCCTTTTCGAATGCTTTACATCCAGTGATGTGAAAGACGAGAGCCTTGCTGTTGCGGTGCTTGCGGGCCAGGAATCCTTCGCAGTCGAGCATGGCGCCGAGCGGTGTGCGCTCGAGCCGTTGTCCGATCTGCCCGATTCCCATGGCGGCGATGGCGAATTCCACCTGCCTGGGCGTTTGCGCCTCGACGGTCTCGCCCGCGTACTGCAGGATGCAGTTGACGACGGGGACACCGGCCGGGGTATAGCGCAGGGCATCGCGTTCGGCGAGGGTTGCGCAGAGCCTCAACTGGTTCAACGCTGCCTCCCTTGGCGGTACCCGTTCCCATGCCCGCTCGTGCCGCCGCGGCGCGCGGAATATCCGGCGCCGTCAGCAACCGCAGCGGTCCGCACTCAGGCGGCCTGGCCTTCAGTGGTTTGTTGCGCGGCCTTGCGGGCTTCTTCGCGCTGCACTTCCTTCATCATCGGGGACGGTGCGGTTTCGGCCTTCTTGGTCTGAACGATGAGGTGGCGCAGCACCGCATCGTTGAACTTGAACGCGTGTTCGAGTTCAGCCAGGGTTTCCTTGCCGCATTCGATGTTCAGGCAAACGTAGTGAGCCTTGGCCAGCTTCTGGATCATGTAGGCCATCTGACGGCGGCCCCAGTCTTCCACGCGATGGATCTGGCCTTCCTGCGAGGTGACCAGCGTCTTGTAACGCTCGATCATGGCCGGGACCTGTTCGCTCTGGTCCGGATGGACGATAAATACGATTTCGTAATGACGCATTGACGCTCCTTTTGGATAAGCCACCCGGGCGCCATGTCCGGTGTAGCAAGGTTGGATAGCCTTAAATTATAGCGCGCTTTCAACGCACAGGGCAAGCTGCTTCAGTTATTGGCGAAGGTGGCCTGCAGCGCCGCCGGATCCGCAGCCAGCCCGGGCGCGGCAGCCAGCGCCAGCAGCAGCAGCACGCGCGCCTTATACGGATTCAGGTCGCCGGCCGACACGAACATGCCGGCCGCAGGCCGCGGAGGGGCCGGTATCGCCACATGCCCCGCCCCGGTACGCGAACTGCGCACGACCGCCACGCCGCCCGCGGCTGCCTCGGCCAGCGCCTCCGCCAGCGACTGGTGGATCGAGCCATTGCCGGCGGCCGCCACCACGAGGCCGTCCACGCCGGCCGCGGCCAGCGCGTCGACCATTACCCGCCCTGGCTGCGCGTAGCTGGCGACGATTTCCACCTGGGGCCATGCCCGTGGCACCGGCATCGGCACGGCGGGCAGCCGCATCGGGGCACGGGTGAAACAGACGAAATCGTCCTGCACATAACCGATGGGGCCGCCCAGCGGCGAAGCAAAGGCGTTCACCGCCGCCGCATGGGCTTTCACGGCATCGCGCGCGGCGTGGATTTCCTGGTTGATCACCACCAGCACGCCCTTCCCCGCCGATTCCGCATGGCTGGCCACGCGCACCGCATCGAGCAGGTTCAGTGGCCCGTCGGCGGACAGCGAGGTCGACGGCCGCATGGCGGCAGTCAGGACGACAGGCAGCGTGGCCGGACAAGCCAGGTGCAGCACCATCGCCGTTTCCTCCAGCGTGTCGGTGCCGTGGGTCACGACAATGCCGGCGACGTCAGGCTGCGCGGACCAGAAACGGATCCGCTCGACCAGCTTAGACCAGAGCGCGAACGACATGTCCTTGCTGTCCACCTGCGCCACCTGCTCCGCCTCGATGCGCGCCACCTCGCCCAGCGCGGGCACGGCCCCGAGCAGCGCCGTCACCGGCACGGTGGCCGCCTGGTACTTGGCGCTGCTGGCGGGATTGGACGAGGAACCGGCAATGGTACCGCCGGTGGCAAGCACAACGACGCGACGCAGTGAGGACATGGCGGGGACGTATTCGGGAAGCCTGGAATCGGAAGACGCTCGATCAGAACGATGGCGCGTGCGCGGATTGTAACCCCGCCGATACCGCCGCCCCGCAAAGCGTTCCGCCGCGCTAGCGCGTTGCGAAGCGCCTGTCCATGAGCGTGTGCCCAAAAATTCCGCTTGCACTTCACTCGATACTGTATAAAATCACAGCATACTGTTTAAACATACAGTGCCCTCTAATAACAGCGAACAACGGCGACCATGGCGACCCTGACACCGCGGCAGCAGCAGATTTTCGACCTGATTCGCAGCACCCTTCAGCACACCGGCTTTCCGCCGACGCGCGCCGAGATCGCCGCCAAGTTCGGCTTCTCTTCGCCCAATGCCGCGGAAGAACATCTTCGCGCGCTGGCCCGCAAGGGCGTGATCGAGCTCACGCCCGGCGCGTCGCGCGGCATCCGCCTCAAGGTGTCGCGCAGCGATTCCGAACTTCCCGACCAGTTCTCCCTGCCCATGGCCGGCGTCATGCAACTGACGCTGCCGCTGGTCGGACGCGTCGCGGCTGGCAGCCCGATCCTGGCCGCGGAACACATCGACCGGCAGTACCAGGTGGATGCCTCCGTCTTCGAGGTCCAGCCTGATTACCTGCTGCGCGTGCGCGGCCTGAGCATGCGCGACGCCGGCATCCTCGACGGCGACCTGCTCGCGGTCAAGCGCGCCAGCGAAGCCGCCAACGGCAAGATCGTGGTGGCCCGCCTCGGCGACGACGTCACCGTCAAACGCCTCAACCGCCGCGGCGACACGATCGAACTGATCGCGGAAAACCCCGATTTCACCAACATCATCGTCGAGCCGGACCGGGAAGAGTTCTCCCTGGAAGGCATTGCCGTCGGCCTGATCCGTACCGGCGCGTTCTGAAAGTCCCAAGCCCCAAGTGCGGCTGGAGCGGGCTCGCCCGCCTCGAGCTGCACCCGATATGCCAACCCCATCCGCCCCGCGGGTGCCGTCAACCGTTGTTGCAAATCATCAGGTGTAGCCATGCTGCCAGCCAACCGCTTCTCGTCCCGCCGCCCCGTCAAGCCCGTGCCGTTCCGCCAGTCCAAAGGCGTGCGCATCTATCAGGGCGCGCAGCGCCGCACCATGGTTGGCAGCATGGCCGCCATCTGCCGCATGCTCGAACTGGAAGACCTGCCCAAGCTTTCCGCATGAGGACGGCGCCAGGATCCTGTCTATGCGGGCCTGCGCCGGCTTCCAGATTTTTTTGAGCGAAGTACTAGCCATCCGTTATTGAAGTTTGTATAATCTTGTTTTTCGTCGATCAGCACTCAGCTGAAAGACAACGACGGTGGCTGTAGCTCAGTTGGTAGAGTCCAGGATTGTGATTCCTGTCGTCGTGGGTTCGAGTCCCATCAGCCACCCCAAGAATTCGTTCTACAAAACAGCGCCTTAGCCAAGGCGCTGTTTTTGTTTTGGGCTTCGGCTTTCCATATCGATCCGCGCCAATTCCCCCGGCGGAAATGCGCCCTTCTTCCACGTCCGTAGTCCTCCAGCGGCATTTCGCCCGCCGTCGATCCGCGTCATTGCCCCAGCCGATACTCCCAGCCGCCCTTCGCGCGGGTCGGACCGTTTGCAATTGTTGACAGCCAGACGATGCATTGCCTCTTATGCTGGTCGTGGCACCTTTCCGCTTGGTGCCCATATTCGACACTTCACGATGCCGCTGCGCCTCTCCCCAGGTCCAGCGGCATTTTTTTCGGTGACATGGGCAGATTGCCACGGTGACAGTTGTTGACAGTCAGCGCCCCTTTGCCCTGCTAGCCTTGAATCTCGCATCGTCGCCCTCCGCTGGGCACGGCGCGGCTTCCTGTCCCCGCCGGGCATCCGTGCCCGGCGGGGTTTTCTTTTTCTGTCTGGGGTTCCGGACCGCTATCCGTGCGCCGCGGCGGCATGTCGTCTACAGGGGATGGCATTATCCTGACGACACCACATCCAGGAGATTGGACATGGCCGGCTCGAGCCTGCTGCTGCTGATCGACGACATCACGTCCATCCTTGACGACGTGGCGACCATGAGCAAGGTCGCCGCCAAGAATACCGCCGGCGTACTCGGCGACGATCTCACTCTCAACGCCCAGCAAGTCAGCGATGTGAAAGCCGACCGCGAGCTGCCGGTAGTGTGGGCGGTGGCGAAGGGCTCGTTGCGGAACAAGGCAATCCTGGTGCCATCGGCACTTGCGATCAGTGCGGCGGTTCCCTGGGCGATCGTGCCTTTGCTGATGGCGGGAGGCACCTTTCTCTGCTACGAGGGATTCGAGAAGGTGACGCACAGTCTTCTGCATCGGAAGGTTTCAGATGCAGGGCCTAGCCATGGCCGGCCTCCGGCAATGGATCCGGCGGCGCTTGAAAAAACCAAGATTCGCGGCGCGGTCCGCACGGACTTCATCCTGTCCGCGGAGATTATCGTGATCTCCCTTGGCACCGTTTCCGAGGCGACGTTCGGCACGCAGGTGGCCGTGTTGTCGGTCATCGCGCTTGTCATGACCGCAGGCGTCTACGGCCTGGTGGCCGGCATCGTCAGACTGGATGACGCCGGGATTTATCTTCGCCAGCGGCAGTCGGCGGCTGCGCGCGCCACCGGCCACGCCATCCTGCGCATGGCGCCATGGTTGATGCGCGCGCTCTCGGTAGCGGGTACGGTGGCCATGTTCCTGGTCGGCGGCGGGATTCTTGTACATGGATTTCCTGGCGCGCACCAGGTGACGGAGTTCGCCCACACGTTGCTGGCAGATTTGCCAGGCCTGGGAGGAGGTATCGGGATATTTGTCCCCCTGCTCGTCAATGGCGCGGCAGGCATTGCGGCAGGCGCGCTGGTCACCGTGGTGGTGATGGCGGTCAAACGCGGGATGCGGATTTTGCGGCAATCGTCCGACTAGACGCCATAGCCGGATCAGGCGCTATCGCACGGCAAGGGGCACGCGGATCTGATTTTATCGTCGCGAGCTTATCGTCGCCGCCCAAAAGCAAAACCCCCCAGTAGGAGGTACTGGGGGGTTTCAAGGGAGAGCCTGGCGATTACCTACTTTCACACGGGTATCCGCACTATCATCGGCGTGGAGTCGTTTCACGGTCCTGTTCGGGATGGGAAGGGGTGGTTCCAACTCGCTATGGTCACCAGGCATAAACGGTGTGCCGTGCTGGCGAACTGGCCAACACAGCAAATAGGGATGTAGTCAGGTTGTGTCTTGTATCGGCCAGGCTGCTGGGCAGCGGCACGCGATACACTCAACCAGGCAGAAACACACTGGTTATAGGATCAAGCCTTACGGGCAATTAGTACTGGTTAGCTTAACGCATTACTGCGCTTCCACACCCAGCCTATCAACGTCCTGGTCTCGAACGACCCTTCAAGGAGGTCAAGCCTCCAGGGAATCCTCATCTTCAGGCGAGTTTCCCGCTTAGATGCTTTCAGCGGTTATCTCTTCCGTACATAGCTACCCTGCGATGCCTCTGGCGAGACAACAGGTACACCAGCGGTACGTCCACTCCGGTCCTCTCGTACTAGGAGCAGCCCCCGTCAAGATTCCAACGCCCACGGCAGATAGGGACCAAACTGTCTCACGACGTTTTAAACCCAGCTCACGTACCTCTTTAAATGGCGAACAGCCATACCCTTGGGACCGGCTACAGCCCCAGGATGAGATGAGCCGACATCGAGGTGCCAAACACCGCCGTCGATATGAACTCTTGGGCGGTATCAGCCTGTTATCCCCAGAGTACCTTTTATCCGTTGAGCGATGGCCCTTCCATTCAGAACCACCGGATCACTATGTCCTGCTTTCGCACCTGCTCGACTTGTCGGTCTCGCAGTTAAGCACGCTTTTGCCATTGCACTTTAGGTACGATGTCCGACCGTACCAAGCGTACCTTCGAACTCCTCCGTTACACTTTGGGAGGAGACCGCCCCAGTCAAACTGCCTACCATGCACTGTCCCCGACCCGGATTCACGGGCCAAGGTTAGAACCTCAAACAAACCAGGGTGGTATTTCAAGGACGGCTCCACGCAGACTAGCGTCCACGCTTCAAAGCCTCCCACCTATCCTACACAGATCGGTTCAAAGTCCAATGCAAAGCTACAGTAAAGGTTCATGGGGTCTTTCCGTCTAGCCGCGGGGAGATTGCATCATCACAAACACTTCAACTTCGCTGAGTCTCGGGAGGAGACAGTGTGGCCATCGTTACGCCATTCGTGCAGGTCGGAACTTACCCGACAAGGAATTTCGCTACCTTAGGACCGTTATAGTTACGGCCGCCGTTTACCGGGACTTCAATCAAGAGCTTGCACCCCATCATTTAATCTTCCGGCACCGGGCAGGCGTCACACCCTATACGTCCACTTTCGTGTTTGCAGAGTGCTGTGTTTTTATTAAACAGTCGCAGCCACCATTTTATTGCAACCCCTTCACCCTCCTGGCGCAGGCCAGTCAAGCTACAAGGGCGTACCTTATCCCGAAGTTACGGTACCAATTTGCCGAGTTCCTTCTCCCGAGTTCTCTCAAGCGCCTTAGAATACTCATCTCGCCCACCTGTGTCGGTTTGCGGTACGGTCTCGTATGACTGAAGCTTAGAGGCTTTTCTTGGAACCACTTCCAATTGCTTCGCAGCACTAGGCCGCTCGCCCCGCATCCTTGAATTCCGCGCCCGGATTTGCCTAAGCGCCTTCTCCAATGCAGGGACCGGGACTTCCAACACCCGGACAACCTTCCGCGATCCGTCCCCCCATCGCATCATACGACGGTGCAGGAATATTAACCTGCTTCCCATCAGCTACGCATCTCTGCCTCGCCTTAGGGGCCGACTCACCCTACGCCGATGAACGTTGCGTAGGAAACCTTGGGCTTACGGCGAGGGGGCTTTTCACCCCCTTTATCGCTACTCATGTCAGCATTCGCACTTCTGATACCTCCAGCATCCTTTACAAGACACCTTCACAGGCTTACAGAACGCTCTCCTACCACGCACTTGCGTGCGTCCGCAGCTTCGGTGACTGGCTTAGCCCCGTTACATCTTCCGCGCAGGACGACTCGATCAGTGAGCTATTACGCTTTCTTTAAAGGGTGGCTGCTTCTAAGCCAACCTCCTGACTGTTTTAGCCTTCCCACTTCGTTTCCCACTTAGCCAATCTTAGGGACCTTAGCTGGCGGTCTGGGTTGTTTCCCTCTTGACACCGGACGTTAGCACCCGATGTCTGTCTCCCGTGATTGCACTCTTCGGTATTCGGAGTTTGCTATGGCGGGGTAATCAGCAATAGACCCCCCAACCATGACAGTGCTCTACCCCCGAAGGTGAGACACGAGGCACTACCTAAATAGTTTTCGGAGAGAACCAGCTATTTCCAGACTTGTTTAGCCTTTCACCCCTATCCACAGCTCATCCCCTAACTTTTCAACGTTAGTGGGTTCGGTCCTCCAGTACGTGTTACCGCACCTTCAACCTGGCCATGGATAGATCGTCTGGTTTCGGGTCTACACCCAGCGACTGAACGCCCTGTTCGGACTCGCTTTCGCTACGCCTTCCCTAATCGGTTAAGCTTGCCACTGAATGTAAGTCGCTGACCCATTATACAAAAGGTACGCCGTCACCCGTTTCCAGGCTCCGACTGTTTGTATGCATGCGGTTTCAGGATCTATTTCACTCCCCTCCCGGGGTTCTTTTCGCCTTTCCCTCACGGTACTGGTTCACTATCGGTCGATCACGAGTATTTAGCCTTGGAGGATGGTCCCCCCATCTTCAGACAGGATTTCACGTGTCCCGCCCTACTTGTCGTACACCTAGTTCCACAACGCTGTTTTCGCATACAGGGCTATCACCTGCTATGGCCGGCCTTTCCAGACCGTTCTGCTAACAACACTGCTAAAGAGTACAAGGCTCTTCCCATTTCGTTCGCCACTACTTTGGGAATCTCGGTTGATTTCTGTTCCTGCAGCTACTTAGATGTTTCAGTTCGCCGCGTTCGCTTCCCTGACCTATGTATTCAGTCAGGGATGACCCATGCGGGCCGGGTTTCCCCATTCGGACATCTCCGGATCAAAGCTTGTTTGCCAGCTCCCCGAAGCTTTTCGCAGGCTACCGCGTCCTTCATCGCCTGTGATCGCCAAGGCATCCACCACATGCACTTGTTCGCTTGACCCTATAACGAGTGTGTCTCAAACTTCGAGCCACGCATCGCTACAGGATGAGTTCTCGCATTTGTGCCGTATTCCAAGTCATCTTTCGATCACTTAAATACATTTCGGTTGATACAATCACAACCCGGTATCGTGTTGTACTGCAGCGTCTCATCAACGCTCACGACACCTTTACTACATCCCATATTGTTAAAGAACAGCCGATGTTTCCATCGTCTTGGCAAAGCCAAAGGCAAACGCTTTTCTCTCAAAGCGCTTGCCTTTGGACTGACCAACCCAAGGTAGTGGTGGAGGATGACGGGATCGAACCGACGACCCCCTGCTTGCAAAGCAGGTGCTCTCCCAGCTGAGCTAATCCCCCGATAACTTGGTGGGTCTGGTAGGACTTGAACCTACGACCCCCGCCTTATCAAGACGGTGCTCTAACCACCTGAGCTACAGACCCTTGGCTGTAACACCAAACAAACCGATAAGTGTGAACGCTCAACAACTTCTGCACGCTCTAGAAAGGAGGTGATCCAGCCGCACCTTCCGATACGGCTACCTTGTTACGACTTCACCCCAGTCATGAACCCTGCCGTGGTAATCGCCCTCCTTGCGGTTAGGCTAACTACTTCTGGCAAAACCCACTCCCATGGTGTGACGGGCGGTGTGTACAAGACCCGGGAACGTATTCACCGCGGCATGCTGATCCGCGATTACTAGCGATTCCAGCTTCACGTAGTCGAGTTGCAGACTACGATCCGGACTACGATGCGTTTTCTGGGATTAGCTCCCCCTCGCGGGTTGGCAACCCTCTGTACGCACCATTGTATGACGTGTGAAGCCCTACCCATAAGGGCCATGAGGACTTGACGTCATCCCCACCTTCCTCCGGTTTGTCACCGGCAGTCTCTCTAGAGTGCCCTTTCGTAGCAACTAGAGACAAGGGTTGCGCTCGTTGCGGGACTTAACCCAACATCTCACGACACGAGCTGACGACAGCCATGCAGCACCTGTGTCCACTTTCTCTTTCGAGCACCTAATGCATCTCTGCTTCGTTAGTGGCATGTCAAGGGTAGGTAAGGTTTTTCGCGTTGCATCGAATTAATCCACATCATCCACCGCTTGTGCGGGTCCCCGTCAATTCCTTTGAGTTTTAATCTTGCGACCGTACTCCCCAGGCGGTCAACTTCACGCGTTAGCTACGTTACTGAAGAAATGAATCCCCAACAACTAGTTGACATCGTTTAGGGCGTGGACTACCAGGGTATCTAATCCTGTTTGCTCCCCACGCTTTCGTGCATGAGCGTCAGTGACGTCCCAGGGGGCTGCCTTCGCCATCGGTATTCCTCCACATCTCTACGCATTTCACTGCTACACGTGGAATTCTACCCCCCTCTGACATACTCTAGCCTTGCAGTCACAAGCGCCATTCCCAAGTTGAGCTCGGGGATTTCACGCCTGTCTTACAAAACCGCCTGCGCACGCTTTACGCCCAGTAATTCCGATTAACGCTCGCACCCTACGTATTACCGCGGCTGCTGGCACGTAGTTAGCCGGTGCTTATTCTTCCGGTACCGTCATCCCCCCGAGGTATTAACCCAGAGGATTTCTTTCCGGACAAAAGTGCTTTACAACCCGAAGGCCTTCTTCACACACGCGGCATTGCTGGATCAGGGTTGCCCCCATTGTCCAAAATTCCCCACTGCTGCCTCCCGTAGGAGTCTGGGCCGTGTCTCAGTCCCAGTGTGGCTGATCGTCCTCTCAGACCAGCTACTGATCGTCGCCTTGGTGAGCCTTTACCTCACCAACTAGCTAATCAGACATCGGCCGCTCCTATCGCGCGAGGCCTTGCGGTCCCCCGCTTTCACCCTCAGGTCGTATGCGGTATTAGCTAATCTTTCGACTAGTTATCCCCCACGACAGGGCACGTTCCGATGTATTACTCACCCGTTCGCCACTCGCCACCAGGATTGCTCCCGTGCTGCCGTTCGACTTGCATGTGTAAGGCATGCCGCCAGCGTTCAATCTGAGCCAGGATCAAACTCTTCAGTTCAATACCTGTGTGACCCAAAAGGGTCTCGCTCTTTCGAGCGGTCGCTCACTCTCAGAAAACTGACTCGATCCCTCCGAAGAAGAACCGAACATGTTTTACTGTGCGAGCACTTTATAACTTGTAAGCTCCGGCGCTGTTACGCACCGGGCATCCGCTATCAAGCGCCCACACTTATCGGTTGTTTGTTTGTTAAAGAACGCACCGCGGTTCGCTTTGCTTACCGCGTCGCTGCTTCGTTGTCAGCAGCAGAGAAACGAGATTATGAAGAACTTTCTACGTTTCGTCAACAGGTTTCGCAATCTTTTTTTGCTCCAGCCAGCCGCGCTTTCCGCACCGCCAACCTCCCCCGTCAACCCCGCAACCCTTGTCCCGTCTGCTTTGCAGCGCGCTTCGTGTTGCGAGGGAGCGAATATTAAGGCCACCCAAACACCTTGGCAAGCGTTTTCTGAAATAATTCTATGTTAGCGCCGAAAGCAATCCATAAGGCACTTCGCATCGACTCGGGGCTCTCGACGGCTTTGCCGCACCATGGCCGGCGCAGGCTTAACTCTGACTTAGAAAAGTCTCAGTTGGAATAGGTGCAGATTGCGCTATTTTTGCAAGCATCGTCGAGACGCGCCAGATGCCATACAACGGCCGCCGGCCCCTCGCCCCCATGGAAGAACAGCGATGCGGCCCATATCCAGCAGCAAGCCCAGCACCAAGCGCACTCTCAAACTGGCAGCGTCCCTCAGTCTCGTAGCCCTCATTTTCGGCAGCGCCTACGGCCTGCTCGGTCCGGCCGGCGCGGCCGACCTGCCGGCAGCGGCAAATGGCGCCAACCCCAACGGCGCGCTGTCGCTGCTGATGCATGTCCTCGGCCCGATCGCCGCGATTCCCGCCCTGATCGGCATCTGGTCGCAGCGCTTCCCGTTGGTCGGTGGCCTGGTACTGGCCTGCCCCGCGATTGCGGTATTGCTGCTGCATCGGTTCGTCATCGGCTGATTCGGTCGGCCGCGCCCCACGCAGGAACCAAACCCCGCCATCGGGCGCCCAAGCAGGAATGCGGCCTTCGCCGCGATCCTGGAAACCGACCATGAAGTATTTCGCGCGGGGCCTGCTGGCCGCGGGTGCCCTCCTCGTCCTGGCCGGCTGTGCCAGCCCGGCCGGCGACGGCAGCGGCCCCAGCATCACCACCTATGGCACCCTGGACGTCGGCATTTCGAGCGAGCGGTCGAAGTGACGCGACAGGCGGCAATCGCAATCGACGCCCCCGACCGGCAAAAAAAGAGCCCGCAGCGCGGGCTCTTCAATTAGCGATCTCAAATGCCCTGAAGGCCTTGGTAATCTAGACGTCATCTGCCATTCGTACTATCAGGGTAAACGGAAGACAGCGCCAGAAACCCAGCGGCGCTATATTGCCCGGTGAATATCGCAGGCATTTGCAAAAGGTCCGCGCAAAAAAAAGCCCGCACACGGCGGGCTTAATAATCAGTTGAAGAAAGCCCTGTATTCGAGGGCAAGCACAGTGTATGAACTTGCTGCGCCCGCACGAATTAGGGGAATCCCTTTGCCGGCGCGGCAAAGCGGGCCGCCAGCGGGTTCAAGTGGCCGTCGCGGCGCGTTCTGTCTTACCCGCATAAAAAGGCCATTCGAAGTTAGAGGAAATCTTCGAGCCGGCGCGGCCAGATATCCAGCCTCGGGGCACTCAGGCTGCCTCCAGCGATGCCTCGCTGCCCGGCCGCAGATGGGCCCGGGCTTCCTCGAACATGGTGTCCACGCCTGCGCGGGTCCGGACCGCATGCATCCGGCGCGCATCCGACAGCACCCGCCGCCATCCGCGCCCGCCGTGGATACCCCGGTGCAGCCCCAGCATATGGCGCGTGACCGCCCCCATATAGCCTCCCTGCTCCACCACGCCCCCGATATAGCGCTGCATGGCCAGCTCCACTTCAAGCCGCGAAGGCGGGGGCGTCTGCGCACCATAGAAGCGCGCATCCATCTCCGCCAGCACATAGGGCTGGTGATAAGCCTCGCGGCCGATCATCACGCCGTCCACGTGCGCGAGATGCTGATCCATCTCGTCATGCGTCACGATGCCGCCGTTGATCAGGATCTCCAGATGCGGGAATTCGCGCTTGAGCTGGTAGGCCACCTCATAACGCAACGGCGGTATCTCGCGGTTCTCCTTCGGGCTCAGCCCCTTCAAGATCGCATTGCGCGCATGCACGATAAAGGTCTCGCAACCGGCCTCGGCAATCTTGCCGACAAAATCGCGCACGAAGTCATAATGCTCGATCGTATCGATGCCGATCCGGTGCTTGACCGTCACCGGAACCGACACCGCGTCGCGCATCGCCTTCACGCTGTCGGCCACCAGGTCCGGCTCGGCCATCAGGCAGGCACCGAATGCGCCGCGCTGCACGCGCTCGGACGGGCAGCCGCAATTGAGATTGACCTCGGCATAACCCCATTGCTCGCCCAGCCGGGCCGCCGCCGCCAGGTCCGCCGGCTCGCTGCCGCCGAGCTGCAGGGCCACGGGCTGCTCGGCCGCGTCGAAATCCAGGTGCCGCGCCACGTCGCCATGCAGGAGCGCGCCGGTGGTGACCATCTCCGTATAGAGCCAGGTATGGCGGCTCAACTGCCGGTGAAACATGCGGCAATGGCGGTCAGTCCAGTCCATCATCGGGGCGACAGATATCCTGCGGCCCGTCGCTTTTGCCTGGATTCCGCTGCCGGCCTCGGTTTGCGGGGAGTTCTGAACGTGTTCCATTTCCTGCGATCAGCGCCGGCCAGCCGGCGTTCCGGTCCAAGGCTACGATGTAGCCCTCATAAGACATGGCTGTTGCGCCATCCCGATGGAACGGCCATGCAGCATGCGCGAAAGGACCGAAGTATAGGGTACGCGGCTGGAACGCGCCCACGACCGCCGGGGCAGCCGCGCCGCGAGACGGCGGGAGCGCATTGACAGGAGATGGTCCGCCTTGCCCGTGGCTGGACCGGGGCCGCGGCATTTGCGGCTGGCAAGGCGCTAGCTGACCTCGCCCGCATCGATGCTGCGCATGGCCGTGGCCTCGGCCAGCGCCAGCGCAGCGCCCGCCGTGGGCACGATGCCCGCCTCTTCTTCGAAGGACGCCTGCGGCGCCTCGCCGAACGCATCGGCGATCACCACGGTTGCCGAGAAGCCGCCGGCATCGGCCGCCACGGCACGCGCCACCACGGCATAGCCGCCATATTCGAACGTACGCTCCATTGCCGCCTCCCCATGCAGTGCATGAGGCAATCATAGATGGTGCGGCGCCGGGCCGGGTAGCCCGCGGCGCGTGTTCAGCCCGCATTCAGCGCCGGCGGAAACACGCACCAGCCGCAGTCGCCATGGCGGAAAAAGAACATCGACAGCTGGCCAGACGGGCCCGACACCTCCACCCGCACGCAGCCGCCCTGCCCGGCGCGCGCCCCGCGCACGCGCGTGATGCGGGCCGGCGCCGCCAGGCGCGCGCCGAGCCATTTGTCGATCAGTCCGCGCAGCGATACCCGGGTCGTTTGCATGTCAGTCTCCTTGCGTATTCGGTTCAGGCCGGTTTAGGCCGGTTCAGGCCGGGTTTAGGCGGCACGGGCGCCAAGGTGGGCGCCGCGCCATTCGGTTTCGATCAGCGTCTTGAGCAGGACCGCCACGGTATGCACGGCCACGGCCGGATGGTGCAGGCAAGCCTCGACTTGTTCGCTGCGGGCTTCGCCCAGCAGGCACCACGAGCAGAAGTGCTCGCAGTTGTTGGTGAGCAGGCGGTAGTTGTCTTCGCCGAGGCGGGAGCGGGCGCGCGCCACGGCTTCCAGGCCGACGTAGCGGGCGCAGGGATTGGCCTTGACGCTGACCGCGTGGCCGGCGGCGAAGCTGGCCACGCTCACTTCTTCCACCGGGCCGCGATGCAGCGAGCCGGCGAAGCCGGCGTAGTGGACCACCTTGCCGGCGCCGACATAGATGCCGTGGTGGGCGTAGCCGCGGCGTTCGGTGACGAGGTGCGCGCCGAGCGGGTAGTCGGCTTCGGCGGCGTCGTCTTGTTGCTGGCCGGCCTGGCATTGGAGTTGGTCTTGGTGGTTCATGGCTGCCTCGGATCTGTTTGCTTGCTGCAGGCATTGCCTGCTGGTTGCAGCCATATCCGCATCAACCGTGCCATCGGCCACGGGCCCAGGCGCGACAAGGGAAAGCGGGGAAAACAGCGGGACCGCGGCGGAGCAAACGTCGTGAGCGAACCAACATCGCGGCGCGCTTTGTGTTGGCCGCGCGCCGTCACCGCGCCCATCCGGGACCCGGCAAGCGGAGGCACCTTGACGACGCGAGTCCACGACGCGGAAAACCGCCTGCGGACAAAAGCGCGGCCAACAAGAAAACAGATGGGCCGCAGCCACCAGATGCGGCGGCAATGTCGGAGAACCACCAACTCGCCCGCCATCGCAGCCACACCCGGCGCACGCGCAAGCGGACCTGCAGGCCGCGCCGGCTCAGGGTTCGAGACTCAGCCTGGGTGCGCGCCGGCCGCGCGCTGCGCACTGGCATGCGCCTTGCTGATGAAAGGGGACGGCAGCACCGCCATCCACGCAATCACGAACCGGAGACCGATCATGGCCTCGCTCACCATCCAAGACCTCTACAACGACCGCACGCTCGACGGGCGCGCCATGTCGGCGATCCGCGGCGGCGGCGCGCCCTGGGTATTCGGCTGGATCCAGCCCTATCAGCCCGCCCGGCAGAGCCTCGGCCCCGTCGTCAACTTTTACGAGATCAACAACAGCTTCTATGCTGATCAGATGGTGAATCAGTTTCAGAACATCGACGTTCGCAATTCGGCACCCGGCGCGAACATCAATGTGCAAGCGGGACAAGGCGCGCGCAACGACGGGCACATGTAGCCAGCCGGGCGCGATGCCGCTCCGTCCCCGCATGATCCGGCCGCGCGGCGCGCGCCAGGCCGGCCCGCACAACGGAGACGATCGTGACCTGTGCATCGCAATTCCGCTGGACTTCAGCCGCGCGCACCGATGTCGGCCTGGTGCGCGAGCGCAACGAAGATGCCTGCCTGGCGCGGCCCGAGCGCGGGCTGTGGGTCGTGGCCGACGGCATGGGCGGCCACGCGGTGGGCGACTATGCCAGCAACCTGGTGGTGCAGACCCTGGACCGGCTGGGCGAGCCGCGCAGCCTCGAGAGCCTGCTCGACGACGCGCGCGCGGCGCTGCTGGAGGTCAACCACGCGCTGCTGATGGAGGCCACGCGCCGGCAGGTGCGGCGCATCGGCAGCACGGTGGTCGTGCTGATGGCCTGCGAGCGCTTCTGCGGCTGCCTGTGGGCCGGCGACAGCCGCATCTACCTGTACCGCGACGCGCACCTGACCCAGCTCACGCGCGACCACAGCCGCGTGGAAGAACTCAAGGCGCGCGGCCTGATCACCGCGGAGGAAGCGCTCCACCATCCGGCGCACAACACCATCACGCGCGCCGTGGGCGCGAATGCCGCGCTGGAGCTGGAACAGACCTGGATGGAAGTGGCCGACGGCGACATGTTCCTGCTGTGCAGCGACGGCATCAGCAACGAACTGCGCGACCCGGAGATCGCCGGCTTCCTGGCCTGCGGCGATTGCGAGCTGGCCGCGCAGGCCCTGCTGACCGCGGCACTGGAACGCGGCGGCCATGACAATATCTCCGTCGTGGTGGCACGCGCGGAAGATCTCTACGCCAACGACAAGACGATGGTGAATCCCGCGCTCTAGGCATCCAGGCATCCAGGCAGCGCGGGGCAGCCTCGGGCAGGCCCCTACCCGGCCTTGCCGCCCTGCGCCGCGGCCTGGTGGCGGAAATCCTTCGAATGGATGCCGTGCTTCTTGAGCAGCATCTGCAGGTGCGAGCGGTTCATGTCGAAACGCCTGGCCAGTTCCGCCACGGTGCCGCCCACCTCGTGCAGGCCGCGCTCGAGAAACGCGCGCTCGGCCTCGTCGCTGGCGGCCCGCTTGGCCTCGCTCAGCGAAGTCGCCGTCGTCGCGTCCACGCCCCCGGCCGCCACCACGCCGCCCGTCGCCAGCGCAGGACCGGCCACCTTGGGCCGCAGGTCCTGCGGCAGGTGCTCGAGATCGGCGGTATCCCCCGCCAGGCACGAAACCCGGTACATCAGGTTGCGCAGTTCGCGGATATTGCCCGGGTAGGCGTAGTTCATGAGGAAATCGCGCAGGCGCGGCGTCAGCTTGACCGGGCGGCGCTTGAGCGAGCCGGCCGCCTCGTCGCCGAAGAACGCCACCAGCAGCGATATCTCGTCGCGCCGCTCGCGCAGCGGCGGCAGCGTGACGTGGATCACGCTGAGGCGGTAGAACAGGTCCTCACGGAACTTGCCTTCCTCGCTCAGGCGCCGCAGGTCGCGGTTGGTCGCCGCCACGATGCGCGTATCCACCGAAATGGTCTCGTCCGAGCCGACCCGCTGGATCTCGTGCGCCTCCAGCACGCGCAGCAGCTTGACCTGCCCGGTGAGCGGCAGCTCGCCGATCTCGTCGAGGAAGATGGTGCCGGTATGCGCGCTTTCGAACTTGCCGCGCCGGTCGCTGGCGGCGCCGGTGAAGGCGCCCTTCTTGTGGCCGAACAGCTCGGACTCGATCAGGTTCTCGGGGATGGCCCCGCAGTTCACCGAGATAAACGGCTTGTCGGTGCGCGAGCCGTTGGCATGGATGACCTTGGCCATCAGTTCCTTGCCGGTGCCGCTCTCGCCGTCGATCAGCACCGGCAGGTGGGTCGGCGCGGCCTTCTCGGCAATCTCCAGCGCCTCCAGCAGCTTGGGGTTGTCGCCGAACGTGCCCTCGAAGATAAAGCTGCGTTCCAGCAGCGCCTGGCGGCGCTCGCGCGGGCCCAGGTCGGCCGCCGGCTCCGGCTCGGCCGGCTCGGCCACCGCCGCCTGCACGAAGCGCTCCTTGTGCGACAGCTGCATCACCTCGTCGCGCAGCGTGGTGGCCTGCTTGAGCAGCTTCTCGATCTCGGCGCGTTCGAGCTTGGAGGCCCAGCGCAGCGTCGAGCGCAGGATCTCGATCTTCTCGATCAGCCCGGCATAGGAGATGGTGCTGCCGACCGCGCCGCCCTGGTTGAACAACTTCATCTTGCCCTCCCCTCGCCGCCCCCGCGCGCCCGGCCCGCTCCGGTCCGCCCCATGCGCCCCGCCCTCAGGCCGCGCTCAACTGCTTCTGCACCAGCTGGTAATACATGCCCTTGCGCTCGAGCAGCTCCTCGTGCCGCCCCTGCTCCACGATGCCGCCCTCGTACAGGACCAGGATCTTGTCGGCGCGCATGATCGTGCTCAGCCGGTGCGCGATGATCACCGCGGTGCGCCCGCGCAGGATGTCCTGCATATTGCCGAGGATATTGCTCTCGGACTGCGTGTCCAGCGCCGAGGTGGCCTCGTCGAACACCAGCAGGCGCGGGTCGTGGTACAGCGCCCGCGCGATGCACAGGCGCTGGATCTGTCCGCCGGACAAGCCCATGCCGCGCTCGCCCACCACCTGCTCGTAGCCCAGCGGCAGCTTGCTGATGAAGGCGTGCGCGTCGGCCATCTTGGCCACTTCCTCGATGTGGCGGCGGTCCGGGCTGTCGTCGCCGCAGGCGATGTTCTCGGCGATGGTGCCGGAGAACAGCAGGTTGCTCTGCATCACGTAGCCGATCTGCGCCCGGTAATACTCCTTGTCGATCACGCCGAGGTCGTAGCCGTCCACCGTGATCTTGCCCTCGGTGGGCACATAGAAGCCCACCAGCATCTTGGCCAGCGTGGTCTTGCCCGAGCCGCTGCGCCCCACGATGGCCAGCAGCTCGCCCGGCTTGATGCTGAAGCTGATGTTCTCCAGCACGTAGGGGGTGTCGCTGCCGCCGTAGCGGAAGTACACGCCGTCCAGGCTGATCTCGCCCTGCAGGTCGGGCAGCATCACGCGCGAGGGCAGGTCCTGCGGCTTCTGCTCGGGGTCCAGGTCGAGCACGTCGCCCAGGCGCTCCATCGCCACGCCGGCGTCGTTGAGCTGGCCCCACAGCGACACCAGCCCCATCAGCGGCGCCAGCACGCTGCCCATGAAGGCGTTGAAGGCGATCAGCTGGCCGATGGTCAGCTCCCGCTGCAGCACCAGGTTGGCGCCCACCCACAGCACGGCGATGGTGGTGGCGGCATTGAGCAACTGGCTGGCCAGGCCCACCAGGATGTGGAAGGTCTGCGCCCTGTACTGCAGCTCGAGCGCCTTGGCGTACTTCTTCTCCCACTTGAGCCGCACCGCGCGCTCGATGCCCATGCCCTTGACCGTCTCCACGCCGCCCAGCGTCTCCATCAGGTAGGAGCGGGCCTCGGTGGAGGTGGTGAACACCTCGCGCGCGTAGGCCTTGACCCTCGGCGTGGCCAGCACGGTGAGCGCCGCGATCGGCACCACGAAGGCCAGCAGCACCAGCGTCATCTTGACGTTGTAGAGGAACATGATGGTGAAGTAGATGAACACCATCAGCAGGTTGAGCGCCGTGGTCACCGTCGATTCGGTGAGGAAGGCGCGAATGGTCTGGTTCTCCTGGAAGCGCGCGAAGATGTCGCCGGTCTTGCGCTTGGCGAAGAACGAGAACGGCAGCGACATGGTGTGCCGGAAGAAATGCGACATCATGGCGAAGTCCATGTTGCGCACCATGAAATTGGCGAGATAGGCGCGCACGGTGGACATCAGCTGCGAGAACACATTGGAGACGATCAGGCCCATGATCAGCAGGTTCAGCAGGCCCACGTTCTGGTGCACCACCACGCCGTCGAGGATGTTCTGGATGATCAGCGGCGGCACCACGCCCAGCACCTGGATCACGAAGGTCGCCATGAACAGGTGGACCAGGATGCGCTTGTAGGGCGCCAGGTAGCCGATGAAGCGCAGCCACGGCGAGCGCGCCACCGCCAGCTGCGTCATGCTCTCGCCGGCGGTAAACAGCAGGCAGGTACCGCTCCAGCCGCGCTCGAACTCGTCCACGCGCATCTTGCGGAATCCCAGCGCCGGGTCCGCCACCCACACCCAGCGCCTGGACACGCCGTAGACCACCACGTAGTGGTAGCCCTCCCAGTGCACGACGAACGGCAGCGTGAAGCCCAGCAGCGAGTCGTGCGTGCACTGCACCCCCCGCGTGGTGAAGCCGAGCGACTCCCCCGCGCGCGCCAGGCTGTCCAGCGTAGCGCCCTGGGTGGTCACGTTGGCCAGCTCGCGCAGCTTGCCGAGCGTCATGGGAATGCCGTAATGGCGGCAGATCATCGCCAGGCACGCCGCGCCGCAATCCATTTCCTCGGCCTGCTCCACCAGCGCGAAGCGGCGGATCACCCGCTCGCCCAGTTCCGGCTTGGAGGCCAGGTCCAGCATCACCGGATGCTTGCGGCGCTCGGCCAGCTTCTTCTGGCGGTGCAGCTCCCGGTCGACAAAGCGGATACGCTCTTCCAGCACCTCGCGCAGCTTGGGGTTGCGCTCGAGGATCAGCTGCACGGTCTTTTCCGGGATCACCAGCAGCCGCGCATCGGTGACGGCGACGGCCGAGGCGATCTGCTCCTGCCGCATCACGCAGGCCCGCTCGCCGAAGATGTCGCCCTGGCGCAGCGTGGCCAGCGGGAACTCCACGCCGTCCTCGGCGCGCACGATGCGCACCTCGCCCTGCCGCACCACGTAGAGGCGGCGGTCCTCGCGCGCGTCCTGCCGCAGGATCTCCTTGCCGGCCGACACGCGCTTGACGCCCACGCTGCGCACCGCTTCCTCCAGCTCGGCCTTGTCGAGCTTGCCGCGCAGGTCGAACAGGCGCGCCACGAAGCCGCCGGCCGAGCTGATCGCCACATAGCTGGCGATAAACGCCATGGCCGCCGGGTTCTGCGCCGCCAGCGGCTCGGCCACGCCGCGCGGGATGAACAGCAGCTCGGTCTTGCCCGACGAGCGCACCGAGGATTCGTGCCGGTACTCGCGCAGCATGGCGACGTCGGCGAACACCTCGCGCGCCTTGCGCACGCCCAGGCTCACCTCCTTGCCGTTGTCCTCGTTGAACACGCGCACCGAGCCCGCCTTGACGATGAACAGCCCGCCCGCCGCGTCGCCCGCGTTGCAGATGGTCTCGCCGAAGCCGTAGGTCAGCGATTGGGCGTGCTCCGCCAGCCGCTCCAGTTCCTCGCGCGAGAACGGCGAGAGGATCTCCACGCCGGCCAGGAACTCGGCAAGCGGCTGCAGTTCGGAGCTGGCTTCCATCGCTTGGGGCTCCCGGGCCGGCGCGCTAGCGCGCTTCGATCACGTGTTCCTGCGCCCTGGCCATCAGCCAGTCCTCGCGCAGCAGCCTGCGCACCTCGGCCGCCACCTCCGCGTCGAGCACGGCCGGGTGCTTGGCGCTCACCATGAAGATCTCGAAGACGGCGCGGTCCGCCGACGGGAACGGCCCCAGCAGGTCGCCGGCGGCGGCGTTGAACACCTTGGCCTCGATGTCGGAGCGCAGCGAGCCGCGCAGCACCTTGCCGATGGCGCCGCCCTGCTCGCGCGTGTCGGCGACGGAGTGCTCGCGCGCCATCTCGGCGAAGCTGTCGGGGTCGTCGCGCAGGTAGGAGATGAGTTCCTTGGCCTTGCCTTCCGCATCCACCACGATGTGGCTGATCTCGATGCTGTCGAACTTCGGCGAATGGAGCTTGAAGTAGTCGTCGACCGCGCGCTCGCTGGTCACCTCGGCCATCATCTTTTCCTGGTAGAGGCTCTCGGTGATGAAGGTCTCGAACTCGTCCAGGCTGACGTTGAGGACGTCGAGATAGTGGTTCATCTCCGCCGCGCGATGCAGCCCCTGCACGCGGCGGAACTGGTCGGCGCGCTCCTGCACCTCCTCGGGGGTCACCGCGATGCGCTGCTTGCGCGCCGCGTGCACGGTCAGCTTGTCGCGCACGATCTGCTCGATCAGCCCCTCGAACTGCCCCGTGAGCTTCAGCACCCGGATGAACTCCTCGACGCCGATGATCTCGTCGTCGACCCGCACAATCGCTGTCATGTTCCGTGCTCCTCGCTCGTTGCCGCAGGCGCCGTGCCGGGCACGCCGCCCCGCTCCCCGTCAGCCGGCCACCTGCCGGAACGGGTCCAGCCCCAGGTCGATCAGGCGCCGCTCGCGCACCACGATTTCCGCCGTGGCGGTCATACCGTAGCGCAACGGATATTTGCTGTCCGCCACTGCGTAGTACGTCTGCGCCAGCCTGACGCGGCCTTCATACACCGGCTGCTTGTTCGGCCCCGCCAGCTTGGTCGCCGGCGAGATGTATTCGAGCGTGCCGTTGATCAGCCCGTAGCGCTGGTAGGGAAAGGCATTGAACTTGAGCTTGACCGGCAGCCCTTCGCGCAGGAAGGCGCGGTCGCGCTCGGCGATCTCGATCTTCAGCACCGGGCGCGCATCCTTGGGCGCGATGCCGCCCAGCGGCGCGTTGGCCTGCACCTTGTCGCCGCGCTGCGTGGAGCTCACATCGGTGATGACACCGGCCACCGGGGCCAGGATCAGCAGGAAGTTGTCCTTGTCGATGTTCTCGAAGCGGATGCGCGCCGCCGCCTCGGCCACCAGGCGCGCGGTCTGCACCTGCAGGCGCAGCTTGTCCTCGGTATTGCTGATCTCGCGCAGGGCGGCGTCGTACTGGATGCGCAGGTTGGTCAGTTCCTGGCTGCTGCCCTCGAGCTGCACGGTGGCCTGGTTGAGCTCCTGGCTCAGGCGCGAATCCAGCTCGGTCAGGCGCGACTGCGCGATGCGCAGCGCGTTCTCGGCCTCCACCGCGGCGTTGCGCTTGGCCTCCACCTGCGACTGCGACACCCCGCCGCCGCCCGGCAGCGCGAACAGGCGCGCGTACCGGTCCTGTTCCTGCCGCGTGAACTCGCGCTGGCGGCGCGCGTTGTCCAGGTTGCTGCGCGCTTCCTGCAACTGCGCGCGCTGCTGCTCCGCCAGGCGCGTGGTGCCCTCCGCGGTGCGGTTCTCGTGCAGCCGCTCGGCCACTTCGATCTGCTGCTTGAGCGCGGCCGCCTTGCGCTCCATCAGCAGCTTCTTGTCGGGGAACTGCTTCCACTCGCGCTCGGAGTCCTGCAGCTTGAGCTGGGCCTCCAGCGCATTGGTGGCCGCCTCGATCGCACCGCGCGCGTTGAGCCGCGCCAGCACGTCGTCCTTCGACACCGGCTGCCCTTCCGCCACGTAGAGATCGGCCAGTTCGCCGTCCACCGGCGCGTAGAAGCGCCGCACTTCCGACTCGGGCGCCAGCGTGCCGTCCGCCGTGACGATCACATCCGCATGGCCGACGAAGGACCACACCAGCGCGCACAGCACCAGCAGCACCATCACCAGCACCGAGACCTGCATGATCTTCAGCGGCTCGGCGCTGAGGATCGCGATGCCCTCGGCGCTGTGGTCCTCGAGCGCCTC
Organism: Cupriavidus sp. 30B13; assembly: GCF_049059565.2. NCBI lineage: Bacteria > Pseudomonadati > Pseudomonadota > Betaproteobacteria > Burkholderiales > Burkholderiaceae > Cupriavidus > Cupriavidus sp. 30B13. The sequence goes on from NZ_CP188223.1 coordinate 2,486,470, forward strand.
GTGCAGCGGCTTGAGGCGGTTGTCGCGGCTATCGTCCTTCATTGCCCGCTCCCGCACTCACTCCCGCATTCACTCCCGCACCCGCTCCTGCGCCCCCGCCCGCCCCCTCCGCCCCGATCAGCGCCAGCTTGCCCTTGAGCACGGCGGGATTCAGCACCATGCGCAACTCCTGCAGCGAGCGGCGCTGCAGTTCGGCTTCCGCCTCGATATCGTCGCGCACCTGACTCCATTGGGCGGTGTCGCCCACCTTGAGCTGCCCATAGATACGCATGCCCTGGCGCGCCTGCGCGCTGGCGCCGGACAGCAGCCGCGCCTGCGCGCGGAACTTGGCCGATATCTCCGGCTCCAGGCGCTGCTCGCCGCCGATCGCGCCGTCGCGCCGGTACTGGCGCCAGCTTGCCAGCGCGCCGTTCATCAGCGCCTGCGCGCGCCGCAGCGCGGTGTCGTGGATGGCGGCCACGTCCGGCTCGATGGCCTTGACGAAGTAGCCGTCCTGGGACGGATCGAGCATGGCGTAGAAGGACAGCAGGCGCTCGTCGTAGCCGTTGCCGCCACGCCCCTTCTGCAGCTCGCCGAACTGGGCCGCCACGGCCTGCCGGCGCGCCAGCTCCTTGGCGGCCGCCTCGGCCCAGGGGCCGCTCTTGATCTGCTGCAGGGCCGTGAAGGTGGCGGCGGCATCCCCCGCGCGCCAGGCCTTGTCGGCGTCGCCGTACAGGCGCGCCACCTCGGGTGCCGGCAGGCGGCTGGCGGCCAGTTCGCGGTAACGCGCCTGGAACGGCGGCGTGGCAAAACCCGCGCCTGCCATCTGCGCCACCACCGGCCCGAGCGCCATCGCGCGCAAGGCGGCGTCGAGTTCCAGGTAGCGCCGCAGGTCCTCCTTGAGGCTGTCCATGCCGGCGAGGCGGGGATACTTCTCGGCGTAGTCCGCCAGCACGGACTGCAGCGCCTGCGGCGCGTCGCCGGCCAGCCCGGTGGCCAGCGACGCATTGAGGCGGTCGATGGCGGCCAGGTAGACCGAGTCGTCGCTCTGCAGCTTGCGCACATAGCTCAGCGCCTCCGCATAGCGGTCCTTGAACGCGGGCACGTAGGCGGAGATGCGGTCGAGCGCGCGCTGGTGCGCGGGGACGTCGGCGTTCCAGTCGCGCAGCAGGCCGCGAATGGAGGCCTCGTCGGCATACATGCGGATCGGCGCTTCCACGCCGCCGCGTCCCGCCACGAAGCGGTCGAGCCGGCCCAGCCACGCCAGCTCGTCGAGCAACGCGCGCGCGTCGGCGTTGTGCGCGCCAAGCGTCTTCATCTGCGCCAGCGCCGCGTCGGCGCCGCCGAAATCGCGCGCCTGCAGCTTGCCCATCCATGCGGGCACATACGCGCGCAGCAGCGCCTCGGTGCCGGCCGCCCTGAATTGCGCATTGTCCGGGTGCCGCGCGAGGTACGCGTCGGCCACGGCGGCGGCGCGCGCGAAGTTCCCGCTCGCCATCAGCGCCTTCATCTCGCGCTCGGGCGCGCCGCGGAAATAGAGCACCAGCAGCAGCGCCACCGCCGCCAGCGCCACCGCCGCGCCCCAGCGCGCCGCGCGCCTGAGCTGCGCCCGCTCGCCGGCGCCGAAGCTGCCGGCCAGCCGGGCCATCACCAGCGCGTACCTGCCCTGCGCGCGCGGCTTGTCGGCAGCGCCGCCGGGCTCCGGCTGCGGCACCGCCTCCTGGTTGACTTCGTCCTCCTGCTGCGCGGCGTAGTCGACGCAGAAGATATCGAGAAAGGAACCCGGCGCCGCCACGAAAGTGGTCTTGTCCGGATCTTGCGCCGGCATCGGCATCGGCATCGGCGCATCGGCCGCCGGCGGCGGCTCCGGCGCGGCGGCGTGCGCCGCTGGCGGGCCGGCGCTAACGTCTGGCGGCGCCGGCAAGGCCGAGCTGGTGACGGTGGCATCCGGCGCGGGTTCGCTGCGCATGCCGACGCGGTAGACGAAATGATTGCCGCCGAACGCAAGCAGGTCGTTCCCGGCCAGCGCCACCGCGTGTTCCTCCACGCGCGTGCCGTTGACGAAGGTACCGTTGGTGCTGCCCAGGTCCTCGACGAAGGGCTGCCCGCCCTTGAGGAAAATGTGCGCGTGCCGGCGCGAGACGTAGTTCACCTGGTGCGGATAGACCTCGCGGTAGCGCGCGAAAGTCTGGTCGGCCTTGCTGACGAGGAACGGAAAGCCGGTGATCTCGACGGGCTGCAGGCCGAGGTCGCCGCGCTCCGGCGTCAGCGTGAGCACCACCGGCGCGCAGGCGGGCGGCTGCGCCGCCGCGCGCGGGCGCAACTGCACGCGGTAGGCCAGCGCGCTGCCGAAGCGCAGCTCGTCGCCGTCGCGCAGGCGCGCCGGCTGCTGCGCCACGGCCGCGCCGTTGACGGTGGTGCCGTTCTTGCTGCCGAGGTCGGCGATGTAGGCCGCGCCGTCCTCGCTGAAGATGCGCGCATGGCGGCGCGACAGCACCGCCGCCACCTCGGCGGGATAGGTGGCGAACGGCGCCTCCGCGCGTCCCACCGCAAACAGGCTGTCCTCGATGCGGATCTCGCCGAGGGCAGGATGCGTGACCGGCGCGAGCACGATGTCGAGCATCGGCGCCGGCACGGACGCAGGCCCAGGCGCGGCGCCCTGCCCCACCCGCGCCCGCGCCTCGTCGATCAGAGCTTCGTCTGGAGCCATGTTTCGCTACCACCAACAGCGCTTGGGGCCATGCGCATGCGCCGGCGGCAAGCCATTTTCCATGGCGGCGGGGCGGGCCCGCGGGCCGCTGCGCCGGGAACGTGCTGACAAGGACATAGTAGGCCACGGCCGCCGGTAGTCAATCGCGCGGGCGCGGCGCGCGGCGCGGCTATTTCGCATCCTGCTGCGACACCTGCCGCGGCACTTCCTTCGCTGCGTTGGCCACGTCCACGCTCGGCCACCCGCCGCCCAGTGCCTTGTAGAGGGTGACAGTGTCGGCCAGGATTTGTTGGTGGTTGGCCAACAAGTCGAGCTGCGCGCTGAGCAGCGAGCGCTCGGTCTCGAACACGTCGAGCTGCGACACCACGCCTTCCTTGAGCTGCGCCTCGATCTGCGCCGACACCACGCGCAGCTGCGCCACCTGCTGCTGCAGCTCCACGCGCTGCTTCTTGTGCGCTTCCACGTTGACCAGCGCATTCTCCACTTCCTCGAACGCGGTGATCACGGTGCGTCCATATTCGCTCTCCGCCACCTTGGTCTGCGCCTCGGAGGTCTTCACGCGCGCGCGCACGCCCGGGTCCAGCATCGGCAGGTTGATGCTGGGCATGAAGCCGAAGGTGAAGGACTTGAGCAGGTCGGTCAGCGCAAAGCTGGAAGTGCCACCGCGCCCGGTAAGGCTGAGGCTGGGCAGTTGCGCCAGCCGCGCCTGGCCGACCAGGTCATACGACTCGAGCACGCGGTACTCCGCCGCCACGATGTCCGGGCGGCGCGACAGCAGTTGCGAAGGCAGCCCGGCCGGCACCGGCGGCAACTGCACGCGCTCCTGCAGGCGGCCGGACGGCACCTTGAACACGCCCGCCGGCACGCCCACCAGCGTGCCCAGCGCGTTCTCCGAGATATCGCGCCCGCGGCGCAGCTCCAGCAGGTCCTTGGTCAGGCGGTTGATCTCGGCCTGCTGCTGCATTACGCGGACCTGCGGAATCAGGCCGTTCTGGAACATGGCCCGGTAGGTGGCGAGGATGTCCTTGTTCCTGGCCAGCGTCTGCGCCTGCTGCTCGGCCTGCTCGTCGAGCTGCAGGATCTGGAAGTAAGTGGTCGACACCGCCGAGACCAGCGTGAGGTAGCCCGCACGCCAGTCCGCCTCGGTGGCGTTGAACTCCGCCTTCTGCGCCTGCACGCCCTTTTCCACCTTGCCCCAGATATCGATGTCCCAGTTGACCTGGGTGCCGAGGTTGTAGGTCCTGGACAGGGACTGCCCGGTGCTCTTGTCGAAACTCACGCCCGCGCCCACGTCGAAGACCGGCAGCGCGCCGGCCCTGACCTCGGCGATCTGCGCGCCCGCGACCTTGATGCGCGCGGCCAGCACCTTGATGTCGTAGTTGCCGGCGATGGCCTTGTCGACCAGGCCGTCGAGATAGGTATCGCCAAAGGCCTGCCACCAGTTCGGCACGATGGTGTCCGCCGGCGAGACCGTGATCGAACCCTGGCGCGACCAGTCCGGCTTGGCGGGCGTCTCGGGGCGCTGGTACACCGGCGGCCGGAAATCCGCGCAGCCGCCCAGCGCCAGCAGGCACGCGCCGGTCAGCAAGCAGCGCCGCAGGGTGGCGCGCGCGGCGCGCGCGACGGACGGAGTAAGCAAACAAGGCACGATCGTCTCCCGCGAGGATCCACGCTGGTCTCGCCATACGCTGTGCATTCATTGTGTATCCGCCCGCGGCGCGATCCAACCCGAAATTTGCAGGCTGGCGGCCTTGCCCGGCGGCGGCGCAAAACACGTTGCGCGCGTCCCGCCCGGCATGCCGGGCGGGACGCGGCGGCATCAGCGATAGATGTTGTTGGTGCCGTTCTGCGTGCTGTCGACATGCGAGCGGATGCCGTCGACGAACGCCGCGTTGTTGCCGTTCATGTTGACCACGTTCTGGGTCTGGCCGACCAGTTGCGAGGCGTTGAAGGTGGAGTCGACCTTGACCGCGCTGAACACGGGCAGCACGGGCAGGAAGACGGTGCCGCCGCGCACGGCGCGCATGGCGCGGGCGTCGAGTTCTTCGGTGGCGGACAGGTCCTTGATGGCGAGGGTGGCTTGCATGGTGGTTCTCCGGTATTCAGTGATTGGCGAATTCAGCCTGGCGGGTCTCGGCCGCGCGCTGGCGGCCGGGCGCCCGCTCAGCGATAGATGTTGTTGGTGGCGTTCTGGTTGGAGTCGACGTTCGACTTGATGCCGTCGGCGAAGGCGGTGTTGTTGCCGTTCATGTTGACCACGTTCTGGGTCTGGCCGATGAGCTGCGAGGCGTTGAAGGTCGAGTCGAGCTTGACCGCGCTGAACACGGGCAGGAAGGGGACGAAGCCGCCGCGCACGGCGCGCATGGCGCGGGCGTCGAGTTGTTCGGTGACGGACAGGTCCTTGATGGCGAGGGTGGTAGTCATGGCAGTGCTCCTGGGTTCGGTGAGGGTGTGGTTGCGTGGGCCGGGGCTGGCTTAGCGGTAGATGTTGTTGGTGGCGTTCTGGTTGGAGTCGACGTGCGAGCGGATGCCGTCGACGAAGGCGGCGTTGTTGCCGTTCATGTTGGTGACGTTCTGGGTCTGGCCGATGAGTTGCGAGGCGTTGAAGGTGGAGTCGACCTTGACCGCGCTGAACACGGGCAGCACGGGCAGGAAGACGGTGCCGCCGCGCACGGCGCGCATGGCGCGGGCGTCGAGTTCTTCGGTGACGGACAGGTCCTTGATGGCGAGGGTGGTTTGCATGGCAGTTCTCCTGAGAGCGGTTGGCTGGTTGGGCCGGTTAGCGATTGGGACTTCGGTGGTTTGGTGTTGAGCATCGTTGCTGCGCTCGGGAGGTACAAACGCATGGAGTGTGCCAAGCCGGGCCAGGCCCGTGAAAATCGTCCGCAAAGCCAGGCAGGGCCTCGTTTTTTTCTTTTACGAAGCACATGGAAGGGGCTGGCATGCGCGGCGGCGCGGTGCCCTGCTGGCGGGTGCGCGCCAACACAATCGCGCGCGTGTGTCTGCGGCCGGCAGACAGCCACCGGCGCGCGGCGCGCAGAGGCCGCGCATGGCAGTCATGCGAAGGAAAAAACGCGGGAGGAAAACACGCAGAGGAAGGCAAGGCGGCCGGCCCTGGCGGGCCGGCCGGCGCGCGCGGCGCGCTTACTTCACGTAGATCGTGATCTTCTTGGAATAGATCGGCGGGTTGTGCGGGATGTGCTTGTCGTCGGCCATCAGCAACTGCAGCGTGTGCTTGCCCGGCGGCAGCTCGATCGTGGTTTCGGTCTCGCCCGCGCCGAAGTGCAGGTGGTTGCGGTCGTTGGGGATTTCCTTGTCCATCGGCGGCAGGTCGGTATCGATCAGCAGGTGATGATGGCCGCTGTTGGGAAACTTCACGCCGCGCGGGGCGACGCCCATGCCGCGCAGGCCGAACCACACCTTGATCGGCTTGCCGGCCGGCAGCACCTGGTTGTTGTTGGGAAAGCCGATGTACAGGTAGGCATTGGGCGGCGCCGGCGTCGGACCCGCCACCGCATGGCCCGGCATGCCGCCGTTCAGAAGCAGGCTGGCTGCGAGCGCAGCGCCCAGGATGAGCTTACGCATGAACTTTCTCCCGACTTCCCCCGACTTTTTCCCCGACTTTTTCCCGTCTTGCGCCGCCAGGACGGCGGCCCGGGCCTTGGAGATGCCGTCGAAATGAAGCGAAGCGGTCCTGGCCAGGCGCGCGGACGCAGGCAGCACAGGTGGTACGGCGAGGCCGCGCAACGACGCCAGGATCATATTGATAGCGTCTCTTATCGAACGGTGATGGTGATCTTCTTGGAATACACCGGCGGATCGTGGGGCTTGTGGTTCGCATCGCCGAGCAGCAGCTGCAGCGTATGCTTGCCCGGCGGCAGCTCGATGCGCGCCTCGGTCTCGCCGGCACCGAAATGCAGGTGATTGCGGTCGTTGGGGATTTCCTTGTCCATCGGCGGCAGGTCGGTGTCGATCAGCAGGTGATGATGGCCGACGTTCGCCATGTCCACGCCCTTGGGCGCGACGCCCATGTTGCGCAGCCCCATGCGCACCCAGAACTTGCCGCCGTCGATCACGGCGCCGTCGGGCGGCCAGATGATGTAGACCTCGGCGTTGGGCGGGGCGGGCGTGGAGAAAGAGATCGAGGGCAGCGGCGCCAGCAGCGATGCTGCCACGGTGCCGAGCACGGTTCGCCTGTGCATCTGAAAGCCCTCCCCTGCGACGGTCCGGGCCGCGTGCGTGCGCGCGTCGCACAGGCATTGGCGGCATGGATGCTTGTTCGTTGTTGTCCGTTGTTGCTTGTTATTACTTGTTATGGCTCGTGGTTGCTGTTGACCCGGCGCCTGTGCATTTTCGTCCTTCAGCTTAGAACGGAAAAACGCAAAAAGATACTCGGCGCTACCTGTGCCGCGGCACGCGCGGCGGGCGGCGGGGCCGCGGCGCCACCCGCCGCTGCAAAGCACCTCCGGATTCACAATCGCTGTGCTATGGTGGATTGAGCCGGCGCGGTGCCGCCAGCGCTGCATCTTGCCGTTGCGCCGCGGGGCTGCGCGATCCGCCGCGACGGTCCGGCATCCGTGTGTTTCGCCTGTCGCGCGATACCGTCGGCGCGCAGCGCGGCGATGCCCCGGCGACGATCTTCCGCACCGTACGAACAAGGCCTGCATATGTGGCGAACCCTCCTTGTCGTGTGCCTGGTCGGCCTGGGCGCGATCCTTCGCGCCGAAGCCGCGACCACGCAAACTCCCGGCACGCCGGCGCGCGTGGCGCTGGTGATCGGCAACGCCACCTATGCCGGTGCGCCCCTGCCGAATGCCCGCGGAGACGCGCGCGCGATGCGCGACACCCTGGCCGCGCTGGGCTTCGACGTCATGCTGCGCGAGGACCTCGACCACGCCGGCATGGCGCAGGCACTGGCCGAATTCCGCCAGCGCCTCGCCAACGGCGGGGTGGGCCTGTTCTACTTCGCCGGGCACGGCATCGAAGCCGGCGCCACGCCGGTCCTGCTGCCCGTCGACGCGGACGGCAGCGCGCCGCACCGCCTGCTGACGGCGGGCACGGAACTGGGCGCGGTGCTGGCCAGCATGCCGGCCGCGCGGCCCGGCGCGCGCAATGTGCTGATCCTCGACACCTGCCTGGACAACCCCTATCGTGGCGCCGCCGTCACGCCGCCGGCCGCGCCCGCCGGCACCGTGATCGCCTATGCCACGGCACCGGGCGGCACCGCCGCCGACGGCGCTCGGCATGGCGTGTTCACCGCGGCGCTGCTGCGCACGCTGCCGGCGCCGGGCGCCGACGCCGAATCCGCGCTGCGCGAGGCAGGCCGCATCGTCCGCGCGCAGACCGGGCACGCGCAGCGGCCATGGATATCGTCGGCGCTGGCGGCGCCCTTGCCGCTCGGCACGGCGCCGCGCGCCGCCGCCGGCACGGCGGCCAGCGTGGCCACGGCCGACGCCGCCGGGCCGGCGCGGATCGACCCGGCATTGCAGGCGCAGCGTGGCATCCTGCCCAAGGACAGCGACGAGCAATACGAGCTGACCTTCTGGGAATCAATCAAGAACAGCAACTTCGCCAGCGACTACGAGGCTTACCTCAAGGCCTATCCCAACGGCCGCTTCGCGCCGCTGGCGCGGGCGCGCATCGAGCGCCTGCGCGCCGGCGCGCCCAAGACCGACGCGGGCACCCCGGCTGCCGCCCCGGCCGAGCGCGCGCGCCCGGCACCTGCCTCGACGGGACAAGCCACCTCGCAGGGCGCCATCACGCCACCGCCGGCGCGCGCGCAGAGCGGCAAGGTCCAGACGGCCCCCGCCGCGGGCGCGTCGGCGGGCGCATCGGCGGGCGGCGCGCAGCGGGACGTGGCGAGGGAAGTGGCGAGCGGCGCCGTCACGGTCGACGTCAAGCCGGGCGAACTGAAGGACTGCCCGGCCTGCCCCGTGCTGCACAGCGTGCCGGCGGGCGGCTTCACCATGGGCAGCAACGGCGGCGACCCGACCGAGAAGCCGCCTCACCACGTGGCCATCGGCCAGCCCTTCGCCATCGGCAAGTACGAAGTCACGGTCGAGCAATGGAACGCCTGCGCGGAGGCCGGCGGCTGCCCGCGCATCGCCACCGTGGCCGGCGCGGCGCGCAACGCGCCCATGCGCGACGTCAGCTGGGACGATGCCCAGCAATACCTGGCATGGCTGAGCAAGACCAGCGGCAAGCGCTACCGCCTGCCCACCGAGGCCGAATGGGAATACGCCGCGCGCGGCGGCAGCGCCACGCTCTACTGGTGGGGCGACCAGATGCGCAAGGGCGCCGCCAACTGCAAGGACTGCGGCGAGCCCTGGAGCGCCGATGCGCCGTCCAGCGTGGGCTCGTTCGCCGCCAACGGCTTCGGCCTGCACGACATGAACGGCAGCGTATGGGAGTGGGTGGCCGACTGCTGGCACGTCTCCTACAAGAGCGCGCCGGCCGACGGCCGCGCCTGGGACGAGCCCGGCTGCAGCGTGCGCGTGATCCGGGGCGGCTCGTGGCAGGAAGGCGCCAGCTACATGCTGTCTTCCACCCGCTTCAAGTACAGCGCCAGCGTGCGCCAGTCGCAGAACGGCTTTCGCGTCGTGCGCGACCTGAAATAGCCGCCGCGCGCTCAGCGCGCGTGCGTGGAGATCTGGACCATGTCCGCGCCGATGTGGTCTTCGCCGTACCTGGCCGCCATCGGCCCGAGCTGCCGGTCGAGCGCGCGCAGGTAGTCCTGGCGCGGCTCCGCTTCGGGCCGCAGCGCGTCGAACAGCGGCGCCGGCGTGGTCAGCAGCACAATCAGCTCGGTGCCGAACGGCCGGCCGATCACCCAGTCGCCCAGGCTGCCCACGCTCGCCTTGTAGCCGGGCGGAGCCTGGTTGGCCCGGGAGCGGCTGCTCGGCACCATGTGCACCACCTTGCCGTCGGCCATGTAGTAGTCGACGTAGACGTAGGTGTCGAGCGGCGGCGTGGTGATGTCGACGATCAGCGGCGTGCCTTCGGCGAGCTGCCCGTTCTGCGCGCGCGTGCGGATGGTGGCCAGCGCGTCGCCGGTGCGGCGCCCGGACCAGTAAGGCGACACCAGCCGGGCCACGTCGCATTTGTCGTCGCCGAGCGGCTGCACGTCCAGGTTCACCGCCTGCACGCCGGGTACCGCGCCGAGGTCTTCCTGCAGCCGCCTGGAGCCGACGCGCTCGGCGATGAAGCCGCGCACCTGCAGCGCGTGCTCGCCGCGCGCCGTGGCCGCCAGCAGCGAGCACGGCTGGCGCGCCAGCAGCGCCGCCACGGCCTGCATCGACACGGCCCGCGGCGCGGGGGCCTCCGGCTGCGGTGGCGCTGGCTGTGGCGGCGCCGGCGCGGCGCGACCGGCCGTGCCGGTGGCGGCCTGCACCGGCGGCTCGGGCCGGATACCGGTATCGGCGCCGCCGCGCATGCGCCAGGCGAAATAGCCGAGCCCGCCCACCACCAGCACGCCGGCAAGCGACGCCGCGCCGATCCTGGCCAGCGGCATGCCCGAACGCTCGGCGCCGAGGTCCGCCAGGAAGCGCGCCACGGTGGGCGTGCGCGTGGCGCGGTCGAACGACAGCGCGGCGCGCAGCGCGCGCCACTGGCCGCGCGCGAGCATCTTCGGCCGCTGCAGCTTGAGGCCGCCGCTGCGCGCCTGGTTGGCCGAGAGCCGCTCGTACGGATGGCGCCCGGTGAGCAGTTCGTAGGTCACGCAGGCCAGCGCATAGATGTCGTCGCGCGGGTCCGGCTCGCGGTGCTCGAACATCTCGGGGCTGGCGTAGGCCGGCGTCATGCCGCCGAGCGTGCCGGGATCGAAGACGGTGGGATCGGCGTCGTCGGCCGGCTGCTGGAACACGCGCGCGATGCCGAAGTCGATCACCTTCACTTCGCCGGCATCGGTGATGAAGACGTTCGCGGGCTTGAAATCGCAGTGCACGAAGCCGCGCTCGTGCGCGTACGACAGCGCGCGCGCCATGCCGGTGATGATGGGCAGCGCCTTGGCGTAAGGCATGCCGGCGAAGTCCGGCGCGCGCAGGATGCGGTTGAGCGACTTGCCCTGCAGGTACTCCATGGTCAGGTAGACCACCGAGCCGTCGCGGTCGAAGTCGTAGACGGTGACGATGTTCCGGTGCGCCAGCGTCTGCGCCTTGCGCGCCTCGCGCTGCAGCGCGATCAGCGACTTCGGGTGCCCGCGGAACTGTACGTTGAGGACCTTGATGGCGATGTAGGGCCGGCGGTCCGAGGCTTCCAGCTTGCGCAGGTCGAGCGCCTTGTAGACCGTGCCCATGCCGCCCACGCCGAGGCATTCTTCGAGCACGAAGCGGCCGTTGAGCGTGTCGCCCACGCCTTTGGTCGGCTCGCCCGCGGGCATCTCCTGGCCGCCGGGCGGCATGCCCGGCACGAAGGCGGCCGGCGCGGAAGGCTGGGAAGATGAAGAAGACGAGGCGGACGAGGCGGACGAGGCCGGCGAGGCGGACGACAGCGGCGGCATGAAAGGCACGCCCGCCGGGCCGGTCTCCATGCGGGTCTCTTCGCCGCCTTCCTCGAACTGCGTGGCGCCGCGGCGCTCGATGCGGCGCAGCACTTCTTCGTAGACGCCGGGCGGCAGCGGCACGCGCGTGTTTTCCTCGCTGAGCATTTCCGCCAACTGCGTCGCGCTGGCCTGGTCGGCGGCCAGGGTGCGGTCGATGCGGGCAAATAGCTCTTCGTGCGAAAGACCACCGCTCTGGAAGGTTCGTATCAGGTCCGGAATGCTAGCCATCGGTGCAGCCGCGACGTGGTAGCGCGAAGTTGCGCATTGAGCGCCCACCCGCCATCGTCCGGCGAGTACCTGCCCACGATGGATACTAGTGCGCACTCATGCCAATCGCAAACCCCCCGTGCATCGCATCGGCGGCGCGCAGGCGGCGCAAGCGCCGCGCGCCGCGCGCATGCATGGCGGCGTGTCGCGCGCGAGCCAACACGTTGCGCCGCGGTGTTGGCCTGGGCCCGCCAGGCAGCAGGGCCGCCGCGCCGCGCGGCAGCGCGCCGCAAGTGCGGCGCGAAACCGCAAACCCGGTCCCCGCCTGGCTTTGCGGACGATTTTCGCGAGCCTGGCCCGGCTTGGCACACTCCATGCGTTTGTACCTCCCGAGCGCAGCAACGATGCTCAACACCAAACCACCGAAGTCCCAATCGCTAACCGGCCCAACCAGCCAACCGCTCTCAGGAGAACTGCCATGCAAACCACCCTCGCCATCAAGGACCTGTCCGTCACCGAAGAACTCGACGCCCGCGCCATGCGCGCCGTGCGCGGCGGCACCGTCTTCCTGCCCGTGCTGCCCGTGTTCAGCGCGGTCAAGGTCGACTCCACCTTCAACGCCTCGCAACTCATCGGCCAGACCCAGAACGTCACCAACATGAACGGCAACAACGCCGCCTTCGTCGACGGCATCCGCTCGCACGTCGACTCCAACCAGAACGCCACCAACAACATCTATCGCTAAGCCAGCCCCGGCCCACGCAACCACACCCTCACCGAACCCAGGAGCACTGCCATGACTACCACCCTCGCCATCAAGGACCTGTCCGTCACCGAACAACTCGACGCCCGCGCCATGCGCGCCGTGCGCGGCGGCTTCGTCCCCTTCCTGCCCGTGTTCAGCGCGGTCAAGCTCGACTCGACCTTCAACGCCTCGCAGCTCATCGGCCAGACCCAGAACGTGGTCAACATGAACGGCAACAACACCGCCTTCGCCGACGGCATCAAGTCGAACGTCGACTCCAACCAGAACGCCACCAACAACATCTATCGCTGAGCGGGCGCCCGGCCGCCAGCGCGGCCGATACCCCGGGACACCAACACCATCAAGGAGCAAACATCATGTCATCCATCATCGTGCGCGACCTCGCGCTGAACCAAGAACTCGACAGCAAGTCCCTGGCCAAGGTGCGCGGCGGCACCAACAGCTGGATGCAAGGGCTGGGCCCGGTGGCCAACGTCAATGTCAACGTCAGCCAGAACATCGCCCAGCTGCAGAGCATCAACGTCAACACGCTCAACAATGTCGGCGTGATCGGCTCGGGCCTCGGACTGGCGGTCAACGTCAATCCGGCGCAATGGGCCGCCACGCACGCCGCGGTCTGAGCGGCACACCAGCGGCCGCGGAGCCCGCACCCGTGGCCTATACTGACCAGGACGGTACCGCGGCCGCAAGGCCGCCCGTCCGGCGCACGCCGGCCTTGCCGGTGCGCGCGCCCATGCAGGAGGAAGTCATGGCCGTTATCGTCATCAAGGATTTGCCGGACAGCGTGGATCTCGACAGGGAAGCCATGACGGCAATCACCGGCGGCGCGAGAACCGGCGCCCGTCATGCATGGCCGTTGCGCAGGGCCGTCGCGGGCCTGCGCATCATCAGCTATCCGGAGGGCTTTCCAGGCCAGCCGCCGGCAGGCACGCACGAGCGGCCGGCCGGGGACCTCAAGCGCAGGAAAGTAGAACGATAAGCGCGCGGCAGCGATAATCCGCCCTCCCGCCCGCTGCCCTTCCGGCAGCGGGCGTCAGCATTTTGGCGCGGCGCTCAGCGCGGCGCGTTGCGCTCGATCCAGCCGGCGAAGGTGGCCAGGTACTTGCCGAGGAAGCCGCGCGTGGACTCGCTGGCGATGCCGCCGTGCTCGTCGAAGAGCTTGTCGACGCCGCTGATATAGGCTTCCGGCTGCTGCAGGACCGGGATGTTGAGGAACACCAGCGACTGGCGCAGGTGATGGTTGGCGCCGAAGCCCCCGATGGCGCCCGGCGAAGCGCTGATCACGCCGCCCGGCTTGCCGTCCCACGCGCTCTGCCCGTAGGGGCGCGAACCCACGTCGATGGCATTCTTGAGCGCGGCCGGCACCGAGCGGTTGTATTCGGGGGTCACGAACAGCACGGCGTCGGCGCGGCGGATGCGGTCGCGGAACGCGGCCCACGGCGCGGGCGGGCTGGTGTCCTCGTCCTGGTTGTACAAGGGCAGCTGGCCGATCTCCACGATCTCCAGCTTCAGGCCGGCCGGCGCCATCGCGGCCAGCGCGAGCGCCAGCTTGCGGTTGAAGGATTCCTTGCGCAGGCTGCCTACCAGTACGGCTACGTCACGGGGATTGCTCATCGCGGTTCCTTTCACGTTCACTGCAGGATGGATGTCGGAGTGATGCGGGCGGACCCGGCAGCCGCGCGCGGCGCGCGTCGGCCGCCGCCAGTCCAGCCGCCACTCTAATCCAATTGCGCGGACGCAAGCGCAGGAAAGGGCCGCGGCGTGCCCCGCCTAGAGCGCCGCGAGCGGATGCTCGCCGTGCGCCCACGGGCTGTCGAAGAAGGCGCGCACGCGCTCGCGCGGCACCTCGTCCAGGCGCGGCGGCTGCCACTTGGGCGCGTGGTCCTTGTCGACCGCCAGCGCGCGGATGCCTTCCACGCCGTCGCCATGGCGGAACACGTAGTACATCAGGTCCAGCTCCATGCGCAGCTCGTCTTCCAGCGTCATGGTGCGCGCGCGGCGGATCTGCTCGAGCGTGACGTTGAGCATCAGCGGCGAGCGCCCGCGCAGCATGGCGGCGGTCTGCGCGGCCCAGTCGGAGCCGGCGTCGCTGACCGCGGCTACGATGTCGGCCACGGTGGCGCCGGCGAACAGGCGGTCGATGTCGTCCTGCAGCGCCGCCAGCTGGCTTTGCGCCGGCACGCAGGCGTCGCGGTGCGCCGCGGTGGCGGCATCGATGCAGGCCAGCACGGCATCGCCGTCGGCGAACTCGCGCGAGCGCAGCGTGTCGACCAGCTCGGCCATGGCGTTGCCGGGCAGGAACGCATCGGCCAGCCCGGCGTGCAGCGCGTCGGCGGCGTGGATCACGGACCCGGTCAGGCCCAGGTATTCGCCGAGCCGGCCGGGCGTGCGCGACAGGAACCAGCCGCCGCCCACGTCGGGAAACAGGCCGATATTGGTCTCGGGCATCGCCATCCTGGTCCGCTCGGTCACCAGGCGGCGGCGCGCGCCTTGCGAGATGCCCATGCCGCCGCCCATCACCACGCCGTCCATCAGCGCGATATAGGGCTTGGCGTAGCGGTGGATCAGGTGGTTGAGCGCGTACTCCTCGACGAAGAACTGATCGAGCGTGGCCAGGTCGCCGGCCAGCGCGGCCTTGTGGAAGAAGCGGATGTCGCCGCCGGCGCAGAAGGCCTTGCCGCCCGCGCCGGCGATCACCACGGCCGCGACTTCGGGCGCCGCGGCCCAGGTGTTGAGCGCCTCGGTAATGGCGCGGATCATCTCGAGCGAGAGCGCGTTGAGCGCCTGCGGGCGATTCAGCGTGAGGTAGCCGATACCGCCGTGGATCTCTCTGGTGACCAGGTCTGTCATTGTCTCTTTCTCCACGAATGCAACCCTCGACTTTACACCAGCAAGACTGCGCGGCGCGGCGGGCAACATGAAGCGCAAGGCGCCCGCCGCGGGCACACGCCCGTAGCACACCCGTGACATGCCCATAACACGCTCATAACACGCTCATAACACGCCCGTATAGAGGGCCGCCTCCAGGCAAGAACGCCGGAAACCGGCAACACTTGGCGGATGACACAGTCGACCCTCGATCCCGGCCTGATCCTGCTGGCGTTCGCGCCGGTGTTCCTGCTCACCATCGGCGCGGAGGCCTGGTACTGGGCGCGCCGCGACCCGAGCGTGTACAGCCTGCGCGATTCGGCCTCGAACGCCGCGCTGGCGCTGATGCACCAGGCCTCGGACGCATTTTTTCTGTGGCTGATGGTGCGCACCGTCTACGACTGGTGCTACCGGCACGGCTGGCAGGCGGTGCCGCAGACGTGGTGGTCGTTCCTGCTCTTGCTGCTGTTGCAGGATTTCCTCTATTACTGGTTCCACCGCGCCAGCCACCGCGTGCGCTGGATGTGGGCCTCGCACGTCACGCACCATTCGTCGGAGGGCATGAATTTCTCGACGGCGTTCCGCCAGAGCCTGACCTACCCGCTCTCGGGCATGTGGCTGTTCTGGATACCGCTGGCGCTGGTCGGCTTCACGCCGGACTGGGTGATCCTGGCGGTGGGGCTGAACCTGGCGTTCCAGTTCTTCGTGCATACGCGCCTGGGCCGGCGCTGGCCCCGGATCGAATGGCTGTTCAACACGCCCTCGGTCCACCGCGTGCATCACGCCAGGAACCCGCGCTACATCGACCGCAACTACGCCGGCGTGCTGACCGTGTGGGACCGCCTGTTCGGCTCCTTCGTGCCGGAGGAGGAAGCGCCCGAGTACGGCATCACGCGCCGCATCGCCAGCCACAACCCGCTCACCCTCACCTTCCACGAATGGCGCGACATGTTCGCCGATGCCTGGCGCCATCGCGACCCGCGCCACCTGTGGATGCCGCCGGAATGGCGCAGCCCGCGCAGTCGTGCCGTAGCGGGGCGCGAAAGTCACGCAAAGTTGTAGGCGGTCGATGGCGGCGTCTCGCTCATCGCAGGCGCGCGTTCACGCAGGAAACCGACGAGGGCCCTCACCGCGGCGGAGGGATGCGGCTGCTTCAGGTAGTACACATACCAACCCGGGAACTGGGGAGACCAATTTTCCAGAATGGGTATCAGCTGGCCGGATTCGATGTAGGGGGCCAGCATCCGCTGGTTCCACATTGCAATGCCGACGCCCTGCAATGCCGCCGCCAGCCCAACGTAACGATGCGACACGATAAGCGGGCCGTCGACGGCAACCGCTACTTGATGGCCATCTTTCACAAACTCCCATTCGTAGAGTCCATAGCCACCCGGTTGGTGCCAGCGCCAATTGATGCATTGATGCTGCTGCAGATCTGCCGGTTCTGTTGGCGTACCGTATTTGGCGAGATAGCCGGGAGAAGCCACAGCCAACTGGCACATCTGCCCGCCGAGCGGTGCCGCCACCATGTTCGGTTCCAGGTATTCGCCTAGTCGAACCCCGACATCGAACCCTTCCTGAACGATATTGATCGCCGCGTCGTCGGCTGAGATATCCAGCACGATGCGGGGATAGCTGTTGTGGAATTCGCCCAGCAAGGGGAGGAGATACTGCTCCAGGGCGGCGTGCGGAATGTGCAGGCGCACCGTTCCTGACGGCCGATCGTCCGCTCCCTGTACCTCCGCCAATGCGTCGTCGAGAGCCGCCATCGCTGGCTTCAGTTTCGCCAGCAGCCGTGCGCCCGCCTCCGTTAGCGAGACGCTGCGCGTAGTCCGGTGAAACAGCCGCGCGCCCAGTTCCTTCTCCAGATCCTGGATGACCTGGCTGAGGGTGGACGGTGACAGGCGCAGCTCGCCGGCGGCACGCGCAAAGTTTCCCTGTTCCGCCACCGCCATGAATGCCCGCAATCGCGCGTACTCGGCCCGCCTCATTATGTGTCTCAGTCGAATAGATAGTTTGGTTTATGCAGTATAGACCGCATTATCTGCGCTCTCTACCATACGGCAACTAGCCCGCAACCCGCGACAGACCAGGGGAGACCGAATGACTCGCGTGTATTACAGCAAGGTGATCGCCGCTCCTGCCGACAGGGTGTGGCCTGTCATCCGCGATTTTGGTGCGCTGCCCGTCTGGTTCCCGTTCGTCGAAAGCTGCGTGCTCAGCGACGGGGCCGCTGCCGGCCAGGTCGGTGTGGTCCGGACGAACACCGTGACCGGAGGAAACGTCATTCGGGAACGACTTCTCGAACTCTCCGATCGCGACCGGCGCATCGTCTACGCTGTCGTCGGCGGCGATGTTCCGGTCATCGACTACACGGCAACGCTTACGGTCCATCCGGTCACCGGAGACAATTGCTCATTTGTCGCGTGGTCGGCGGACTTCGACGTCGCCGGCGACATCGCTCCCGTCGCCGGGTGGGTCCGCTCGGGGATCTTCGAAACCTGCCTGAAAGAACTGGAACGCGTCCTGAAAGACCGGCAAGCGTCGGCGGGCCGCGCCGAAGGAGCCTGACCATGGCCGATGCTCTCACGCTCGATTCCTATCGTCTTCTCGGCCGGTCCGGCCTGCGCGTTTCGCCGCTGTCGCTCGGGACGATGACCTTCGGCGCCGACTGGGGCTGGGGTGCCGGCGCCGACGACGCGCGCCGCATGTTCGACCTGTATGTCGATCGGGGCGGCAACTTCGTCGACACCTCGGTCAATTACACCAATGGCACGGCCGAGCGATTGGTGGGCACCTTCATGAAGGGCAAGCGCGATCGGATCGTGGTCGCGACCAAATTCACCATGGCGCGCGAGCCCGGCAATCCCAATTCGGGCGGCAACCATCGCCTGAATATGATCCGCTCGGTCGAGACCAGCTTGCGCCAACTCGACACCGATCGCATCGAGCTGCTCTACCTGCACGGCTGGGACTTCACCACCGCGCCGGACGAGGTGATGCGCGCGTTCGACGACCTCGTGCGCAGCGGCAAGGTCGTCTACGTCGGCATTTCGAACACGCCCGCCTGGCGCATCGCGCAGATGCAGACGTTGGCGGACCTGCGCGGCTGGGCGCCGTTCGTGGCGCTCGAAGTCGAATACAGCCTCATCCAGCGCACCGTCGAGCACGAGCTGCTTCCCATGGCGCAGGCCCTGGGCCTGGGCGTGACGCCCTGGTCCCCGCTCGGCGGCGGCGTGCTCACGGGCAAATATACGCGCGCCGACCTCGCCCAGCAGGGCGAGGCCGGCGTTTCGGGTTCGCGAAAAGGCGTCAACGCCTCTTCGGGCAATCTCACCGAGCGCGCACTGGCCATTGCCGAGGCTGTGCGCGCCATCGCCGGCGAGACCGGCGCGACGTCGGCACAGGTCGCGCTAGCCTGGACGCTTGTCAATCCTGTCGTCGCGTCCCCGATCATCGGCGCG
Organism: Cupriavidus sp. 30B13; assembly: GCF_049059565.2. NCBI lineage: Bacteria > Pseudomonadati > Pseudomonadota > Betaproteobacteria > Burkholderiales > Burkholderiaceae > Cupriavidus > Cupriavidus sp. 30B13. The sequence continues at coordinate 2,505,003 of NZ_CP188223.1, forward strand.
CGCACGGTCGCCCAGCTCGAAGACAATCTCGGCGCGCTCGCCGTCACGCTCAGCGCCGATCAGCTGGCGCGCCTGGAGGCGGCAAGCAAGCCCGAGCCGATTTTTCCCGCCGCCTTCATGAGCCGCCCCATGGTCCAGGGCCTCATCTTCGGCGGCGCGAACGTCACGCCCCGGGCGTGACCCTCAACCGTCAATCAGGAGGAAGCCATGCCAAACCACAGAGTGGCAATCGTCACGGGCGCATCGCGCGGAATCGGCGCGGCAGTGGCCGAGCGCCTTGCCCGGGACGGCTTCACGGTCGCCATCAATTACGCCGGCGGTGCACGCGAGGCGGACGCGGTAGCGGCCAAGATCATTGGCGCCGGGGGCAAAGCGCTCACGGCGCAGGCCGATGTCAGCGATCCTGCGGCGGTGCTGCGCATGTGGGACAGGGTCGAAAGCGAAGTCGGCAAGGTCGATGTTCTGGTCAACAATGCCGGCATCATGAAGCTGGCGAAGATCGCCGACGGCGATGACGCGCTGATCGACAGCCAGATCGCCATCAACCTGAAGGGAAGTATCAACATGATGCGCGAGGCGGCCAGGCGCCTTCGCGACGGCGGCCGGATCGTGAACTTCTCGACCAGCGTGGTCGGGCTCAAGCTCGAAACCTACGGCGTGTACGCCGCCACCAAGGCGGCGATCGAAGCGCTCACGGGAATCCTCGCCAAAGAGATGCGCGGCCGCCGCATCACCGTGAATGCGGTGGCACCCGGGCCGACCGCGACCGCGCTTTTCCTCAACGGCAAATCGCCCGAGCTCATCGAGCACATGGCGAAGATGAACCCGCTTGAGCGCCTGGGCACCCCCGAGGACATCGCCAACGCCGTGGCCTTCCTGGCCGGCCCGGACGGCGGCTGGATCAACGGGCAGGTCCTGCGCGCCAATGGCGGCATGATCTGAAGCGAAAGACCGATCACGTCAGACTCCCAGCGGGAAGGATCGCAGCTCATGAGCAATCGAATCATCCTCGTCACCGGCTCGTCCAGCGGGTTCGGCCGGCTGACCGCCGAAGCCCTGGGCCGTGCCGGCCACACCGTCTACGCCTCCATGCGCGACGTCGCGGGCCGCAACGCTCGGAACGCCGCAGCGCTGTCGGCCATCGCCGGCAGCGACATCCGCCCGATCGAACTCGACGTGCAGTCCGAACCGTCGGTCAATGCCGCGGTCGAGAAGATCATCGCGGAAAGCGGCCAGATCGATGTAGTCGTGCATAACGCCGGCCACATGATGTTCGGCCCCGCCGAAGCCTTCACGCCCGAGCAGTTCGCCCAGCAATACGACGTGAATGTGCTCGGCACGCAGCGCGTCAACCGTGCGGCGCTGCCGCATATGCGCGGCCGCCGCGAGGGCCTGCTGGTGTGGGTGTCCAGCTCCAGCTCGGCCGGTGGCACACCGCCCTACCTGTCGCCCTATTTCGCGGCAAAGGCCGCCATGGATTCGCTCGCGGTCCTCTATGCCCGCGAACTCGCCCGCTGGGGCATCGAGACGACGATCGTCGTGCCCGGCGCCTTCACCAGGGGCACCAACCACTTCGCCCATTCCGGCCGTCCCGCCGACGAAGCGCGCGCCGCCGAGTATGAGGCGGGCCCCTACGCCGGCTTCGGCGAGGCGGTGCAGAAGGCGTTCGCCGAGATCGTCCCCGACGACGCCGATCCCGCGCCGGTTGCCGAGATGATCGCCGAGATCGTCGACACGCCGTTCGGAAAACGGCCGTTCCGTGTGCACTACGACCCGACCCAGGACGGCGCCGATGTCGGCTTCGCGGTCCTCGACCGCCTGCGCGCCGAGATGCTCCACCGCGTCGGCCTGTCCGACCTGCTCAAGCCACGGGTAGTGCGACAGGACTGAGCGCCGCCGCATCACCCGGCACGGGCCGCGGACGCCATCGTCCGCGCCGTGGAGGCCAGCGAGCCGCGCTGCATCTCGTTCTATGGCGCAGTCCGGCGAAGTACCGGGCCGGAGTCAGCGTCAAACAAAAAACCGCGCACGAGGCGCGGTTTTTTGTTGCTGCCGGACTGCGGCGAAGCACGCTGTCCTGCGAGGCGCTTAGGCGTTCTCGCGCGAAGCACGCTTGCGTTCGTGCTCCTTCAGGTGCCGCTTGCGCAGGCGGATGCTCTTCGGCGTGATTTCCACCAGCTCGTCGTCGGCGATGAATTCCACCGCGTATTCGAGCGACATCTGGATCGGCGGCACCAGGCGCACGGCTTCGTCGGTACCCGAGGCGCGCACGTTGGTCAGCTGCTTGCCCTTGATCGGATTGACGACCAGGTCGTTGTCGCGGCTGTGGATGCCGATGATCATGCCTTCGTACAGCGCATCGCCCGGCTTGACGAACATGCGGCCGCGGTCCTGCAGCTTCCACAGTGCGTAGGCCACGGCGTCGCCGTCGTCCTGCGAGATCAGCACGCCGTTGTGGCGCTCGCCCAGGCCGCCTTCGCGCAGCGGCGCGTAGTCGTCGAAGATGTGGCTGATCAGGCCGGTGCCGCGCGTCAGCGTCAGGAACTCGCCCTGGAAGCCGATCAGGCCACGCGCCGGCACGCGGTATTCGAGGCGGGTGCGGCCCTTGCCGTCCGACGCCATGTCGAGCAGTTCGCCCTTGCGGCGGCCCAGCTCTTCCATCACGCTGCCCTGGTGGCCGTCTTCGACGTCCACTGTCAGCAGCTCGAACGGCTCGTGCTTGACGCCGTCGATTTCCTTGAACACCACGCGCGGGCGCGACACGGCCAGCTCGTAGCCTTCGCGGCGCATGTTTTCCAGCAGGATGGTCAGGTGCAGTTCGCCGCGGCCCGACACCTCGAAGATGGTGTCGTCGCCGGTCTCGGCCACGCGCAGCGCCACGTTCGACTTCAGTTCGCGGTCCAGGCGCTCGCGCAGCTGGCGGCTGGTCACGAACTTGCCTTCGCGGCCGGCCAGCGGCGAGGTGTTGACGCAGAAATTCATCGTCAGCGTGGGCTCGTCCACCTTCAGCATCGGCAGCGCGTCCTGGGCGTCCGGCGCGCACACGGTGCAGCCGATGCCCAGCTCTTCGATGCCGTTGATCAGCACGATGTCGCCGGCCTCGGCTTCGGGCACGATCTCGCGCTCGAGGCCCTGGAACTTCAGCACCTGGTTGATGCGGCCCTTGATCGGGTTGCCTTCGGGGCCGAACTTGACCACCACGTCCTGCAGCGCGCGCACGCGGCCGCGCGAAATGCGGCCGACGCCGATCTTGCCGACGTAGCTGGAGTAGTCCAGCGAGATGATCTGCAACTGCAGCGGGCCGTCGGGGTTGTCGTCGCGCACCGGCACCTTGGCCAGCACGGTCTCGAACAGCGGCTTCATGTCGCCCTCGCGCACGTCGTCGGTCAGGCCGGCGTAGCCGTTCAGGCCGGAGGCGTAGATCACCGGGAAGTCGAGCTGCTCGTCGGTGGCGCCGAGCTTGTCGAACAGGTCGAAGGTCTGGTTGATCACCCATTCCGGACGCGCGCCGGGGCGGTCCACCTTGTTGATCACCACGATGGGCTTCAGGCCCAGCGCCAGCGCCTTGCGCGTGACGAAGCGGGTCTGCGGCATCGGGCCTTCGACGGCGTCGACCAGCAGCAGCACGCCGTCGACCATCGACAGCACGCGCTCCACTTCACCGCCGAAGTCGGCGTGGCCCGGGGTGTCGACGATATTGATATGGGTACCGTTGTATTCGACAGCGCAATTCTTCGCCAGGATGGTGATCCCGCGTTCCTTTTCGATGTCGTTCGAATCCATCACGCGCTCGACCACTTGCTGGTTGTCGCGGAAGGTCCCTGCCTGGCGCAGGAGTTGGTCGACCAGAGTGGTCTTGCCATGATCGACGTGGGCGATGATGGCGATATTGCGGATGGCGCGGGTCATTGCAGCGTCTCGCTTGTGGGGCTGAGCATCAAAAGATAACCCGACATTATAGCATGTTGCGGCGCAAAACCCGACTCTCCTGTCCGCGACGATTCGCGGGGTCCGAAGCCGCCGGCCGGGACAGCCTTGCAGATCACAATTATTGCGTATATCGCAATAGCCAATTGCGATCCTTGCGGATCCCCATTCGTGAACATATAGTTGCCACGGCAAACATTGCAGCGACAAACACCTGCCCGACATGCCCGAGCACCCCCTGCCCCAGCCGGCCGACCAGCCCGACCGCTTCGACACCCATCCCTTCGACCCGGCGAATTACCGCATGGGAGAAAGCGTGGGCTACCTCATGGCGCGCGCCAAGAACATGCTGTCGCACGAGGTCGAGCTGGAGGTCAACGGCCTGGACATCACCCACGCGCAGGCCACCTGCCTGATGATGCTGGCCGCGGGGCGCGGCAGCACGGTGACGGACCTGGGCCGCGAGCTCAGCACCGACATGGGCTCGGTGACGCGCCTGCTCGGCCGCATGGAAAAGCGCGGCCTGATCGAGCGCCAGCGCAGCGACGCGGACCGCCGCGTGGTGGACGTGTCGATCACCGCCGCCGGCCACGCGCTGGTGCAAGCGCTGCCGCGCATCTACTGCCGCGTACTGAACCGGCATTTCCGCGATTTCTCGGAGGCCGAGCTGCAGACGTTCCGCTCGATGCTGCACCGGATCATCGGCAACAACAGCGGGTAGGCGCAGCGGCGGCCGCGCGGTGGTCAGCCGGCCGGACCGACTCACGTTCTTCAACGACAAAAACAACATTGACGCTCTCTCGCAGGGCACCAAGATGAACCAAGCTCTCACCTCTCTTTCCGCACTGTCGCCCCGCGCCAACGCGGCCGGCCGCCGTGCCGGCGCGCTGGCGCTGAGCGCGCTGGCGGCCGCGCTGCTGGCCGGCTGCGCCGCCTTCGGCAACTCGCACAGCACGCAGACGGTCACCGCGCCGGCTGCCCTGGCCAGCGCCAGGACCTTGCCCGGCGAGCACGGCCAGTGGCCCACGCTCGACTGGGTCGACCAGTTCAACGACCCGCAGCTGCGCAGCCTCGTCGACGAGGCGGTCAAGGACAGCCCCAGCCTGCAGGCCGCGTTCGCGCGCGTGGCGGCATCCCGCGCGATGGCCGACGTCACCCGCAGCGCGCTCTACCCGCACGTGGATTTCGAGGGCAGCCTGGTGCGCCAGCGCTTCTCCGCGACCGACCTGTTCGCGGGCACGCCGCTGGCCGGCTCGTGGGAAAACCAGTCGCGCCTGCAGGCCGGGCTGTCGTATGACTTCGACTTCTGGGGCAAGAACCGCGCCGCGCTCGAGGCCGCGCTGTCCGACGACCGCGCGCTGGAAGCCGAGAGCCAGGCCTCGCGCCTGATCCTGACCACCGCCGTGGCGCGCACCTATGCCCGCCTGGCCGCGCTGTACGCGCAGCGCGACGTGGCCGAGCGCGCCATCGCCCAGCGCCGCGACCTGGCCCAGCTTTCCGGCGACCGCCTGCGCGCGGGGCTCGACACGCAGGTGGAAACCACCCAGGCGCGCGGCACCGTGGCCTCGGCGCAGACCGACCTGCTGCGCGTGGACGAAGACATCCTGCTGGCGCGCAACCAGATCGCCGCCCTGCTCGGCAAGGGCCCGGACCGCGGACAGGAGATCCAGCGCCCGACCGTGCTGGCGCACGACACGCCGCAATTGCCGGACAACCTCACCATCGAACTGGTGGGCCGCCGGCCGGACCTGGTGGCCGCGCGCTGGCGCGTGGAGGCCTCCAGCAAGGACATCACGGTGGCCAAGGCCGAGTTCCTGCCCGCGGTCAGCCTGACGGCCTTTGCCGGCGTGGCCTCGCTGGACACCACCAACCTGCTGATGGGCATCAGCCGCACCTTCGGCTTCGGCCCGGCCGTGACCCTGCCGATCTTCGAAGGCGGCAAGCTGCGCGCCAACCTGCGGGGCAAGTACGCGCAGTACGACCTCGCCGTGGCCGACTACAACCAGACGCTGGTCGACGCGCTGCGCGAGACCGCCGACACGGTGGCCAGCATCCGCAGCGTGGATACGCAGATCGCCGCGCAGCGCGAGGCGCTCGCCCTGTCCGAGCGGGCCTACTCGCTCGCCATCATCCGCTACAAGGCGGGCCTCGGCACGCAGCTCACGGTGCTCAACGCCGAAAGCACCGTGCTGCAGCAGCGCCGCCTGGCCACCGACCTGCAGGCGCGCCGGCTGGACCTGCAGATGGGCCTGATGAAGGCGCTCGGCGGCGGCTACCAGGAGCCGGCCGAAAGCGCCGGCATGGCCGGAGAAAAGCCTGGCGGCGCGCACGGCTGAGTGCCCCGCCACATACATGCACGCACGATAGCCCGGATGGCCGCGGCCTCCGCACAGCACCGAGACAGCATTCTTAGAAACCGATCATGAGCGACAACAAGCAAGCGTCCCAGACTCCCGCCGCGCCGGCGGCCCCCGTGAACAACAACGGCAAGCGCAAGCGCCTGCTGCTTTCCCTGACCGCCGCGGTAGTGGTGGCGGGCGTGGCGTACGGCATCTACTGGGGCCTGTACGCGCGCCACTTCGAGAACACCGACGACGCCTACGTCGCCGGCAACGTGGTGCAGGTCACGCCGCTGGTCGGCGGCACCGTGATCTCGATCGCGGCCGACGACACCCAGCTGGTCACCGCCGGCCAGCCGCTGATCCAGCTCGACCGGGCCGACTCGCAGGTCAACCTGGAGCAGGCCGAGGCGCAGCTGGCGCAGGCCGTGCGCGAAGTGCGCACGCTCTACGTCAACAACGGCTCGCTGGCGGCCAACGTGGCGATGCGCGAGGCCGACGTGGCCAAGGCGCGCGAGGACCTCAGGCGCCGCCAGGCCATTGCCGGCTCCGGCGCGGTCTCGGGCGAGGAGATCTCGCATGCGCAGACCGCGCTGCAGGCCGCGCTGTCGGCGCTGTCCTCGATGCGCGAGCAGCTCGCCTCCAACAAAGTGCTGACCGACCAGACCACGGTGGAAAAGCATCCCAACGTGCAGCGCGCCGCCGCCAGCCTGCGCGCGGCCTACCTTGCCTTCGCGCGCTCCACGCTGCCGGCGCCGGTGACCGGCTACGTCGCCAAGCGCTCGGTGCAGGTGGGCCAGCGCGTGGCGCCCGGCACGCCGCTGATGGCGGTGGTGCCGCTGGAGCAGGTGTGGGTCGACGCCAACTTCAAGGAAGTGCAGATCACGCATATGCGCGTGGGCCAGCCGGTGACGCTCGAAGCCGACGTGTACGGCTCGAAGGTGACCTACAACGGCAAGGTGGAAGGTTTCTCGGCCGGCACCGGCTCGGCCTTCTCGCTGCTGCCGGCGCAGAACGCCACCGGCAACTGGATCAAGGTGGTGCAGCGCCTGCCGGTGCGCATCGCGCTGGACCCGCAGCAGCTCAAGGACCATCCGCTGCGCGTGGGGCTGTCGATGAACGTGACGGTCGACGTGCGCAAGGAAGAAGGCGCGTCGATGACCCAGACCGCCGCGTCGCGCCCGATGCAGACCGACGTCTATGACAAGGTCGCCCAGGACGCCGACGCGCTGATCGCCCGCATCATTTCCCTGAACAACGGCGGCCGCCAGGCTGCCGAGCCCATGGCCGCCCCGATGGCGGCGCCGGTCGCGGCACCGGCGGCCAAGCCGGCCAACACCTGAACATGGCGACCTCCCTCCCCGTGCGCGACGGCGCCGCGCCGGCCCCGCGCGCGCCGGCGGCCCGCCCGGCCGGACCGGCGCCGCTGACGGGCGGCAAGCTGGTGATCGGCACCATCGCGCTGTCGCTGGCGACGTTCATGAACGTGCTGGACTCGTCCATCGCCAACGTGTCGATCCCCGCCATCTCGGGCGACCTGGGCGTGGCGCCCAACCAGGGCACCTGGGTGATCACCTCGTTCGCGGTGGCCAATGCCATTTCCGTGCCGCTTACGGGCTGGCTGACCACCCGCTTCGGCGCGGTGCGGCTGTTCGTCACCTCGATCCTGCTGTTCGTGCTGTCGTCGTGGCTGTGCGGCGTGGCCCCCAACCTGGAAGTGCTGCTGGCCGCGCGCGTGCTGCAGGGCGCGGTGGCCGGGCCGATGATCCCGCTGTCGCAGGCGCTGCTGCTGTCGAGCTACCCGCCGCAGAAAAGCACCATGGCGCTGGCGCTGTGGGGCATGACCACGCTGGTGGCGCCCATCATGGGACCGCTGCTGGGCGGCTGGATCTCGGACAACATGACCTGGCCGTGGATCTTCTACATCAACATCCCGGTCGGGCTCGGCGCGGCCTATGCCACCTGGGCGATCTACCGCGAGCGCGAGACGCCCACCAGGATCCTGCCGATCGACCGCATCGGGCTGGCGCTGCTGGTGATCTGGGTCGGCTCGATGCAGCTGATGCTCGACAAGGGCAAGGAGCTGGACTGGTTCCACTCCACCGCGATCGTGGTGCTGGGCGTGGTGGCCGTGGTCGGGTTCCTGTTCTTCCTGGTCTGGGAGAGCTACGAGAAGCATCCCGTGGTGGACATCCACCTGTTCAAGGGACGCAACTTCAGCGCCGGCGTGGTGGCCATCTCGGTGGCCTACGGGCTGTTCTTCGGCAACCTGGTGATCCTGCCGCTGTGGCTGCAGACCATCGTGGGCTATACCGCGACCGACGCCGGCATCGTGATGGCGCCGGTGGGCATCTTCGCCATCCTGCTGTCGCCGCTGATCGGCAAGAACCTGCCTAAGATGGACGCGCGCTGGGTCGCCACGCTGGCCTTCGTCACCTTCGGCGTGGTCAGCCTGATGCGCTCGGGCTTCACGCTGCAGGTGGACAGCCGCACGCTGATGATCCCCACGCTGATCCAGGGCGCGGCGATGGCGATGTTCTTCATCCCGCTGACTTCCATCATCCTGTCGGGCCAGCCGCCGGAGAAGATGCCGTCGGCCTCGGGCGTGTCCAACTTCGTGCGGATCACCTTCGGCGCGATCGGCGCCTCGGTCTCGACCACCATCTGGGAAAACCGCTCGGCGCTGCATCACGCGCAGCTGGCCGAGCAGGTCAACCCGTTCAATCCGGCCTACATCGACCAGATCAACCACCTGATGCAGATGGGCATGACCCGGGCCCAGGCCGATGGCTTCATCGAGCGCGGCATCTCGCAGCAGGCGGCCATGCTCGGCGCCAACGACATCTTCTGGATCTCGGGGGTGCTGTTCTTCGTGCTGATCGGCTTCGTCTGGCTGACCAAGCCGAAGAAGGGCGGCGACATGGATGCGTCGGCTGCCGGCGCGCACTAGGCGCGCACTAGGCGCGGCGCGATCTCGTGCGCGCAATGAAAAAGGCCGATGCCATCGCTGGCACCGGCCTTTTTTTCGGGGCTGCCGGCAGCGACGGCCAGCCCGATTGCGGGCTCAAAGCCTGACCAGCCGCTCCGGCCGCAGCGCCCCTTCGCGCATGCGCGCCACGCCCAGCAGGCGTTGCGGCTCGCCGCCATAGACGCGCGCGAGTTCGCCCTCGGCCGGCACGGTGCCCGCCGGCAGGTCGCGCTGCGCGATGCGCTGGCCCTGCAGGAAGCGCCCCGTCGCGGCCTCGTCCAGCGTCACCGGCGCGCAGCGCTGCAGCAGCGCGTCCACCGGCGCCAGCATCGCGGGGCGCGCGGCGTCTTCATGGGCGTCGATCTGCTCCAGCGTGACGGCGCCGGCCAGGGTCAGGTCGCCCACGGCGGTGCGGCGCAGGCCGGTGAGGTGCGCGCCGCAGCCCAGCGCTTCGCCGATATCCTCGGCCAGCGTGCGGATATAGGTACCCTTGCTGCAGGTCACGCGCATGGTGAAGGCCGGCGCCTGCGGCAGGCCGCAGTCGAGCAGCGCGATCTCGTGGATGGTCACGCGGCGCGCGGCACGCTCCACGGTCTGGCCCGCGCGGGCGTACTCGTACAGCGGCTTGCCGTCTTTCTTGAGCGCCGAGTGCATCGGCGGCACCTGCTCGATCTCCCCGGTGAAGCGCGCGATGGCCGCGCGCAGCGCGTCGACGCCGCATGTCACCGCGCGCTCGGCGATCACCTCCCCTTCGGCGTCGCCGGTGGCGGTGCGGATGCCCAGGCGGACCGCGGCCTCATAGGTCTTGTCGGCTTCGAGCAGGTCCTGCGAGAACTTGGTGGCCTCGCCGAAGCACAGCGGCAACAGGCCGGTGGCGAGCGGGTCGAGCGTGCCGGTGTGGCCGGCCTTGAGCGCGCGCAGCATGCGCTTGGCGCGTACCAGCGCGTCGTTGGACGACAGGCCGAGCGGCTTGTCGAGCAGCAGCACGCCGTGCACCTCGCGGCGCGGCTGCCGGGGCGGGCGGTTGGTTTTCGGATCGGTCATGACGGGGAAGGCGGGCGAAGCGGATGCGGCTGGCAGCCAGGCAGAGGCGCGAAGATGGAAAAACGGCCCGTTGCAACGGGCCGCCGGTTCAGTCTTCCTTCGCGCGCGTCGAGTTGGCTTCGCTGATCAGCTTGGACATCTCGATGGCTTGTTCGACCGAGGTGTCGTGATGGAAGTGCAGCGTCGGCACGGTGTGGATATGCAGTTGCTTGAACAGCAGCGAATGCAGGTAGCCGGCCTTTTCGTTGAGGATGCCTTCGGCCACCGCGGCGTCGGCGCCCAGCACGGTGAAGTACACCTTGGCATGCGCGTAGTCAGGCGTCATGGTGACCGACTGCAGCGTGACGAGCCCCAGGCGGGGATCGCGCAGCTCGCGCTGGATCATCGCGGCCAGGTCACGCTGGATCTGGTCGGAAATCCGGAGATTGCGAGAGGAGATATTGCCTTTCTTGGCCATTCAATAGGGTTTTGTCGAGACGGCTGCGGCGGGCCCCGTCCGTGAACGGAGCCTGCCGCGCGCGCCACGCCTTACAGCGTGCGCGCCACCTCGGTGATTTCATACACTTCGAGCTGGTCGCCTTCCTGAACGTCGTTGAAGTTCTTGATCGACAGACCGCACTCGAAGCCTTGCTTGACTTCCTTGACGTCGTCCTTGAAGCGCTTGAGCGAATCGAGCTCGCCGGTATGGATGACCACGTTGTTGCGCAGCACCCGCACCAGGGAGGTCCGCTTGACCAGGCCGTCGGTGACCATACAGCCGGCCACCGCGCCGATCTTCGGCACGCGGAACACCTGGCGCACCTCGACCGTGCCGAGCATGACTTCGCGCTTTTCCGGCGCCAGCATGCCCGACATCGCCGCCTTGATCTCGTCTACCGCATCGTAAATGATGTTGTAGTAGCGGATGTCGATGCCGTTGTTCTCGGCCAGCTTGCGCGCGCCGGCGTCGGCACGCACGTTGAAGCCGATGATGACCGCCTTCGAGGCCGTGGCCAGGTTGACGTCCGACTCCGAGATGCCGCCCACGCCGCCGTGCACGATCTGCACGCGCACTTCGTCGGTGGAGAGCTTCTGCAGCGACTGCACCAGCGCTTCCTGCGAACCCTGCACGTCGGCCTTGACGATCAGCGGCAGCGTCTGCACTTCGCCTTCGCTCATCTGCTCCAGCATGGTTTCCAGCTTGGCAGCCTGCTGCTTGGCCAGCTTGACGTCGCGGAACTTGCCCTGGCGGAACAGCGCGATTTCGCGCGCCTTGCGCTCGTCGGGCAGCACCAGCACTTCCTCGCCGGCGGCCGGCACTTCGGACAGGCCCTGGATCTCGACCGGAATCGAGGGGCCGGCTTCCTTGGTCGGCTTGCCGGTTTCGTCCAGCATGGCGCGCACGCGGCCGTAGGCGCTGCCAGCCAGCACCACGTCGCCACGCTTGAGCGTGCCGCTGGTGACCAGGATGGTCGCGATCGGGCCCTTGCCCTTGTCGAGCTGGGCTTCCACCACCAGGCCCTTGGCCGGAGCGTCCACCGGTGCCTTCAGTTCCAGCACTTCGGCCTGCAGCAGCACCTGCTCGAGCAGCTCGTCGATGCCGGCGCCGGTCTTGGCGGACACCGGCACGAACGGCGAGTCGCCGCCGTATTCTTCCGGCAGCACCTGCTCGGCCACCAGTTCCTGCTTGACGCGGTCCGGGTTGGCTTCGGGCTTGTCGATCTTGTTGATCGCCACCACGATGGGCACGCCCGCCGCCTTGGCGTGGGCGATGGCTTCCTTGGTCTGCGGCATCACGCCGTCGTCCGCGGCCACCACCAGGATGACGATGTCGGTCGCCTTGGCACCGCGCGCACGCATGGCCGTGAAGGCCTCGTGACCCGGGGTGTCGAGGAAGGTGATCACGCCGCGCTCGGTTTCCACGTGGTAGGCACCGATGTGCTGCGTAATGCCGCCGGCTTCGCCGGCCGCGACCTTGGCGCGGCGGATGTAGTCCAGCAGCGAGGTCTTGCCGTGGTCGACGTGGCCCATCACGGTCACCACCGGCGGGCGCGGCAACTGCTCGGCGTCGGTATGTTCCTCCCCGTCCACCACCAGCAGCGCTTCCGGATCGTCCAGCTTGGCGGCAAACGCCTTGTGGCCCATTTCTTCCACCACGATCATGGCGGTTTCCTGGTCCAGCACCTGGTTGATGGTCACCATCTGGCCGAGCTTCATCATCTGCTTGATGACCTCGGATGCCTTGACGGCCATCTTGTGGGCGAGATCCGCCACCGAAATGGTTTCGGGAACGTGCACTTCACGCACCACCGGTTCGGTCGGCGCCTGGAAGTTGGTGCCGCGGTCGTCCTGCTGGTGGCGGTTGCCACGGCCGCGCGGACCACCGCGCCAGCCGCCCACGCCACCCGACGAGTCGCCGCGGGTCTTCAGGCCGCTGCCCTTCTTCTTCGAGCCTTCGTCCTGCCAGGTCGAGGAAGTGCCCGCCTTCACCACCTTGCCGGTCTTCTTGTCGACCGTGGTGGTGGTGGCGGCGGCCGTGGTGGCCGGCTTCTTCTCTTCCTTCTTGGTTTCGGTGCCAGGCGCCTTGACCGGCTTGTGCAGCGTGCCGGTCTGCTCGGCCTTCTTTTCCTCGGCCTTGCGTTCGGACGGCGCCTTGAGCACGCGTGCCGGCGCATTCAGCATCTGCTGGATGGCGCGGGCCTCGGCCTCGGCGGCTTCGCGGCGCTTGCGCGCGGCGTCCTGCTCGGCGCGGGCCTTGTCGGCAGCCTGCTTGGCTTCGTCGGCAGCCTTCTGGGCGGCGGCGCGCTCGGCGGCGAGGCGATTCTTGTCGTCCTCGGCCTTCTTGCGCGAATCGTCGTCCTCGGGCGCAGCCGTGGCGGCCGCGGCGCGCAGCGCGGCGGCTTCCTCTTCCGCCTTGCGGGCGGCGAGCTCGGCCTGGCGGCGCTCCTCGGCTTCGAGTGCTTCCTGCTTGGCGCGGCGTTCGGCTTCCTCGCGTTCGGCCGCTTCCTGGCGGGCCTTCAGCTCGGCTTCCTGGCGCGCCAGCTGCTCTGCCTGCAGACGGGCTTCCTCTTCCTGACGCGCCTGTTCGGCGGCGTCGGCCTGCTGGTCGGCACCATCGTGGCCGTCGGCGGCACCCTCGGGCGCTGCCTCGTCACGCTTGATCAGGACACGCTTCTTGCGCACCTCGACCTGCACCGTACGCGTCTTGCCGGTGGAATCGGCCTGGCGGATCTCGGAAGTCTCGCGCTTGGTCAGCGTGATCTTCTTGCGCGCGCTGTCGTCGGCCTGCCCGTGCGAACGCTTGAGGTAGTCCAGCAACCTGGTCTTGTCGGATTCGGTGATGATGTCTTCAGGCGTCACCTTGCCCACCCCAGCTGCCTGCAATTGTTCCAGCAGGGCAGCTGCGCTGCGGCTCAGTTCTGCGGCCAGTTGGGCAACTGTTGTGCTTGCCATTCAAACCCTTTCAATGCTCGGTTTATACGTCGGGACAGTCGTGTGCGGAATACGCGCCCAGGCCTGTCGGCCCGGGCGTGTCCCTCAGTTAAACCAATGTTCCCGTGCTTTCATGATCAACGCGCGGGCCTCTTCTTCGCCCAGGCCGACCATCTCGACCAGTTCGTCGACTGCCAGTTCGGCGAGTTCGTCACGCGTGTGGATATTGCCTTCGGCCAGCTTGCCGATCAGTTCCGGGGTCAGGCCGTCGAGCGAGCGCAGGTCCTGCGACACCTCTTCCACCTTTTCTTCCCGGGCCAGTTCCATCGTCAGGAGCGCGTCGCGTGCGCGGTTGCGCAGCTCGTTGACGGTGTCTTCGTCGAAGGCATCGATCTCCAGCATCTCGCTGATGGGCACATAGGCCACTTCTTCCAGCGTGGAGAATCCTTCGTCGATCAGGATGTCGGCCACTTCTTCGTCCACGTCCAGCTTGGCCATGAACAACTTGCGCACCACGTCGCTTTCCTCGGCCTGCTTCTGCGCCGATTCTTCCTGCGTCATGATGTTGATCTGCCAGCCGGTCAGCTCGGACGCCAGGCGTACGTTCTGACCGCTGCGGCCGATGGCGACGGCGAGGTTTTCCTCGTCGACCACCACGTCCATGCTGTGCTTTTCCTCGTCCACCACGATGGACTGTACCTGCGCCGGGGCCAGCGCGCCGATCACGAACTGCGCCGGGTCTTCCGACCACAGCACGATGTCGACCGCCTCGCCGCCGATCTCGTTGCGCACCGCGGTCACCCGCGTGCCGCGCACGCCGACGCAGGTGCCGATCGGGTCGATGCGCTTGTCATGCGCCACCACGGCGATCTTGGCGCGCACGCCGGGGTCGCGGGCGGCCGCCTTGATTTCCAGCAGGCCCTGTTCCATCTCCGGCACTTCGTTCTCGAACAGCTTGATCAGGAACTCGGGCGCGGTGCGCGAGAGCTCGATCTGCGGGCCGCGCGCGGTGCGGTCCACATTCAGAATATAGGCGCGCACGCGGTCGCCGGTGCGCAGATTTTCCTTCGGGATGATCTGATCGCGGGCCAGCAGCGCTTCCACGCGGCCGGACTCCACGATCAGGCCCTTCTTGTCGGCACGCTTGACCGTGCCGGTCATGACCTTTTCGCCGCGGTCGAGGTAATCGTTGAGGATCTGCTCGCGCTCGGCGTCGCGGATCTTCTGCAGGATCACCTGCTTGGCGGCCTGCGCGCCGATACGGCCGAACTCGACCGACTCGATCTGTTCTTCGATGTATTCGTCGAGCTGGATGTCCGGATTCTGCTCGCGCGCTTCGAACATCAGGATCTGCTTGTCCGGCTCCTGCAGGCCCTGTTCATCGGGGACCACGAGCCAGCGGCGGAACGTTTCATGCTCGCCGGATTCGCGATCGATGGCGACGCGAATGTCCACGTCTTCCTCGAAACGCTTCTTGGTTGCCGAAGCGAGTGCCGCTTCCAGCGCACCGAATACCACATCCTTGTCGACGTTCTTCTCACGCGCAAGCGCATCGACGAGCAACAGAACTTCGCGGCTCATTGCTTGTTCCCTTTTTTCTGATTTCCTTTGAAGTCGATCACCGGCACCAGGCGTGCGCGATCGACATCGGATATGGCGAATTGCAGCAGTGCCGTGCCGTCCTTGCCCTCGAACTCCAGGCCGATCTGCTCCGCCCCCGGCTCGCCGGTGGGTGCCTGCAGGATGCCGACAAAGTTCTTCTGGCCGTCGACCGGGAGGCGCAGCGTGACCCTGGCTTCCTGGCCCGCGAAGCGGACGTAGTCAGCCAGTTTCTTGAGCGGCCGGTCCAGCCCCGGCGAGGACACTTCGAGGCGCTCGTAGTCGATGTTCTCGACGGTAAGCACGTGCGTAAGCTGACGGCTTACCTTCTCGCAATCCTCGATGACGATCCCGGTTTCAGGCTGATCGATGTAGACGCGCATCAGTCCGCCCGGAGCGCGCTCGAGCTCAACCAGCTCGTACCCCATGCCGTTCAGGGTGGTTTCGATCAAATCTGCCAGATGCACTGTATTCCCGAATAATGGCCATCAATACCGTGGCAGACCCAGCCCACCGGCACTGCCGCCTTTCTTTCCGAAGGCGGCTTCGCAGCCTGCTTGCCTGCCCGCCATCCCGACCGGCGCGCCGCTGCGCAATGGCGCAGGCGGCATGCATGCGGAACGGGCGAACCAAAAAAAAATGGGCGCAATGCCCATCATTCGCCCATCCTTTTTCAGGATGACTTTTGAATAGACTTGGATTATACGCCGTTGCGGTGCAAAAGGCAAAGAGATAGCCGGGAGAAACCCGGACGGCAGGCGGCGCGCAGGGCGCTTCGCCCCGGCCCGGCCGCCACGCCGGCCATCCTGCACCATAAAGCGTCAGCGGTTGCCGTCCCGGCCACCGCCGCGCGGACGGCGATTGCCGCCCGGCTTGCCTGCCTGCGGCATCACATTGCCGTTGACTTCGCCGCCACCGCCACGGCGCGGGCCGCGGTTCTGGCCGCCACCCATGCCGCCCATGCCGCCGAGACCGCCCATGCCACCCATGCCCCCGCTGCGGGCACCGCGGCCGCCGCGGCCGCCGCCCATGCCGCCGGGACCGCGCGGCGCGCCGGCCGCGCCGCCCCCGAGCTTGGTGGTGTGCGAGGTCAGCAGGGTCGGGCCGCCGATGTAGCCCATCGAGGTCTGCATCGGGTCGGGCTGGCCGCGGCCCGCGCCGCTGCCGCGCGGGCCGTTGCTGCGATTCACGCGCGGCAGGCCGTCCATGCCGGTCGGCATCGGCATGCCGGCAATGGCCGCCTCGGTGCGCGCCTTGCGCCCGGTGACCTTGCTGGTGCCGCCCTTGGGCTGGCCGTCGCCCTTCGAGGGCGCCTTCAGGCCGATCGAAGCCATCAGCGCGCGCACGTCGTCGGCGGCGAGTTCCTGCCAGCGGCCGCGCTTGAGGCCGCGCGGCAGCAGGAACTGGCCGTAGCGCGTGCGGATCAGGCGCGACACGGTCAGGCCCACGGCCTCGAACATGCGGCGCACTTCGCGGTTGCGGCCTTCGGTCAGCGCCACGTGGTACCAGTGGTTGATGCCCTCGCCGCCGCCGTCGGCGATGCGCAGGAAGTTGGCTTCGCCGTCGTCGAGCTTGATGCCGTGCAGCAGGCGCTGGCGGTCGGCCTCGGCCAGTTCGCCGAGCGTGCGCACCGCGTATTCGCGCTCCACGCCGTAGCGCGGGTGCATGAACTTGTTAGCGATGTCGCCCGAGGACGTGAAGATCAGCAGGCCTTCGGTGTTGAAGTCGAGGCGGCCCACGGCCACCCACTTCCCTGCCTTGATGCGCGGCAGGCTGTCGAACACGGTCGGACGGCCTTCCGGATCCGACTGGCTGACGATCTCGCCGGCCGGCTTGTGGTACAGCAGCACGCGCGGCGGCTTGGTCGACACGCGGCGGTGAATCAGCTTGCCGTTGACGCGGACCTGGTCGGCCGGCAGGATGCGCTGGCCGATATGGGCCGGCAGGCCGTTGACCGAGACGCGCCCTTGCAGGATCAGTTCTTCCATCTCGCGGCGCGAGCCGAGGCCGCCCTCGGCCAGCACCTTGTGCAGCTTGGGCGCGTCGTCGTCGGCCGACAGTTCCCGCACCGGCTTGGCCTTGGCGCGCGCGCCGCTGGCGTCTTCCTGGTCGTACTGCCCGGAAATCACGAAGCGGAACAGGTCCTCGCCGCTGACCGCGGCAGCCGCGGGAGCCTTGTCGGCCGCACCCGGCGCCTGGCGCTGCGCGCCGCCGCCCTTGCCCTTGCCGCCCTTGCCCGCCTGGCGCGGGCCGCCCTGCTGCTGGCCTTCGGCGCCGCCGCGGCGGCCCGCGCCCTGCGCTGGCTGCCCTTGACCCTGGCCCTGCTGCGGCTTGCGCTTGCGCGCGCCGTTCGCATTGGCGCGCGCGCCGTCGCGCGGACGCTCGCCAGCGGCTTCGCCGCCGGGCTCGCCAGCACCGGCAGCATCGCCGCCGGGCGCGCGGCGGGCGCGCGGAGCCGGGCGCTCGCCCTGCTCGCCGGCCTGCACTGCTTCGCCGTCGGCGGGCTTGCGCTTGCCGCGGGTGCGCCCCTTCCGAACGCCGTCGCCGCGCGGCTGGCCATCGGCCGCGCCTGCTTCGGCGCCGGCCGGCTCGCCGTCCGCGGGACGGCCGCCTTCGCGGTCCTGCGCGGCCTGGCGGCGCGTGGCCACCAGGTTGCGCAACCCCCGGCGCAGGCCCTTGCGGCGCGGTGCGCCGTCGGCGCCATTGCCGGCGTCACCGGCCTCGCCGGCCGGCGCATCCGCCGGGCGGACGTCTTGATCAACAGAATCGGACAAGGTATTCACATTCGGATGTTGCATGGTGTTCAGTTGGACACGCGCTCGTCGTGCTCATCGTGCTCGCTAGGGTGCGCCGGATTCGCCGGGTTCGTGCCCGGTGACACCGGGGCTTCGGGCTCCTGCTCGCCGGAGGCCACTTGCACGTGGTAACCGTTGGCCGGGGCTCGCGCTTCCGTTTCTTCATCTTCTTCGCCGCCGCTCGCGGCGGGCGCCGCCTCGCCGGCGGGTTCCTCTTCCCCGGCGGCCGGCGCAGCGCCGGATGCCGGGATGGCGAGCCCGGCGGCCTGCTCGCCGGCCGGTTCCGCGTCCGCCCCGGGAATGGCCGGGACTTCGCGTTCCACTGCGGCTTCATCGCCGGCCGGCAGGCCGGCCTGCCCGGCCTGCGGGGCGGCATCCGCCTGCGCGGCCACCGGCGTTTCAGGTACTTCCTGCGCTTCCGCCCCTTCCACCTCGCTATCGGCGGCCACCTCGGCAGCCGCCGCTTCCGCGGCGGGCACGGCTTCGCCGGCATCGGATCCGTCAGGCGCGGCCTGCTGCGCGAAGGCTTCCTCGTCGCTGCCGGCGGGCACGCCGCCGAGCGCCTCGAAATCGATCGGCGCCTGGTTCAGCAAGGCCTCCTGCGACTGCGCCTGGATGTCCTCCAGCGGCGGCAGCTCGTCCAGCGTGCGCAGGCCAAGATCGTCCAGAAAGGCCTTGGTGGTGGCGTACAGCGCCGGGCGCCCGGGCACGTCGCGGTGGCCGATGACCTCGATCCAGCTGCGATCCTCGAGCTTCTTCACTACTTCGGTGCTCACCGTGACGCCACGGATTTCTTCGATATCGCCCCGCGTCACCGGCTGGCGGTAAGCAATGATCGCCAGCGTTTCCATCACCGCGCGGGAATACTTGGGCGGCTTCTCGGGGTTGAGCCGGTCGAGGTATTCGCGCATCGCCGGGCGGCTCTGGAAGCGCCAGCCGCTGGCCAGCGCCACCAGCTCCACGCCTCTCTGATCCCAGTCGCGGCGCAGCTCTTCGAGCAGGACACGGATGGTATCGGCACCGACGTCGTCGGCGAACAGCCGCCGCATGTCATGGACGCGCAAGGGTTCCTGCGCACAGATCAGCGCGGTCTCGAGGACGATCTTCGCCTCTTGGGTATTCATGTTGATTGCGTGCAGCCTGTCTTTGCACCTGCGTCCCGGACTGGCCCGGACGCACTGGAGATTGCGGGTTCAGCGGTGGGGATTGCCACCGCCATCTGTCCGCGCAGCCAACCGCATGCTCGTTGCAGCTCGTTGCATGCCGGCCGTGCGCTTTCCTGTCTTGCATCGGATGCCGGACTTGCCCGGCAGGAGATCGTCCGGCCACCAGCATGATCTGCCGGTCGACGGAGCCCTTGCGTCGCGCCTTTCCCCCTGATGTGGCGGACCTGTCCGGCGCGACGCAGGTCGCACCGGGTGCAAGAAAAAATGGATATCGGCCCTGCTTGGCCTACTCTGCTTGGCCTAATTCACCCCGCCCTGCCGAGGCTGGTCTTTTGAACCGAATCTTTTAAACCGGACGGCGGGTGGGGAACGGTCCCTGGCGGTCATACTGCCTGGGGAGTTCCTGGCATGCATCCCTGAGAGCGGATGCCAACCTGCGATGCCACGATGAAATACGCTGCGCGATATCGCTGTTCTTGCGATTGTATGGCATTCCCCGCCCAACCTGCAACCGCTTCCCTCGCGCGGCCTGCGCCGCGGGTGCGCGGCACGCCACCGGGCCACGCCTCAGAACACCAGGCAGAAACCGTGCGCGGCCAGCGATTCCGGCAAAAGCAGCGCGCGCGCCACCCCCGCGATGCCGAAGCCGATCACGGCGAGCCCCGCCACGGCGCGCACCGCCGGGCGGCGCGTCAGTTGCCGCAGATAGCCCGACAGTCCCGAGATGACCAGCAGGTTGGGCAAGGTGCCGAGGCCGAACACCGCCATCACCAGCGCGCCGGAGGCGGCGTTGCCGGCCAGCAGCGCCAGCGCCAGCGCGCCGTACACCATGCCGCACGGCACCAGCCCCCACGCCAGGCCCATGCCGTAGCGCCGCAGCAGCCGCGCCTGCGGCAAGGCCATGCCGGACCGCCGCCCGGCGGCGCCCAGGCCCCGCAGCAGGCCGCCCGCGCCGCGCGCCGCCAGGCGCTCCAGCCAGGCCGTGCCCAGCATGCGCCCGCGCAGCATCCACAGGCCCGACACCACCAGCATCACGCTGCCGGCGCCGAACAGCCAGCGCTGCAGCGGCAGGTACTGCGCCTTCCACACGCCGGCGCCGAGCGCGCCCAGCAGGGCGCCGAGCACCGCGTAGGTGCTGAGGCGGCCGGCATGCATGACCAGCAGCTCGACCAGCCAGTGGCCGGGCCGCCGCAGGATGGCCGCCGGTACCCGGGCCACGCCGCCCTGCTCGGCCGCCAGCGCGATCCCGCCGCACATCGCCGCGCAGTGCACGCCCCCCAGCAACGCCAGGGTAAATACGCTGAAAAGCACACCTATGGTCAACATCCACTCCCTGTCCTGACGTTTGGCGCGGTAAAATGCGACCGACGCGCCCCCGCAGCTTCCAGAGGCGCTGTCGATTTCCGGTCCGGCGCCCGCGCCTTCGCGCGTATCGCAGACATGACGACGAGCAGCGGCGCGCAGCACCCCGACAGAGGGTGCGGACATGCCGGACTCGCGCCCCGGGCTTGAGGTCGATAGTGCCTGAAACCGACGTTTTTCACGTCAAGCTCTCGACGCCATGCGCCTGCTCCACCGCGCTGGGTCGACTGCGCTAAACCGGACAGGCCCAATTGCTCACCACCATTCCCATCACCGAGATGTCGCCCCGATGCTCCACGTGCTCGCTGGGCCAGCTCTGCCTGCCGGTCGGCATGTCGCAGCAGGACCTCGATAAAATGGACACGCTGGTGCAGGAGCGGGTGCGCGTACACAAGGGCGAGACCCTGTACCGCCTCGGCGACCCGCTCACCGCCGTCTATGCGATCCGCTTCGGCACGCTCAAGACCCACCTGACGATGGAAGACGGCCGCTCGCAGATCACCGGCTTCCACCTGCCCGGCGAAGTTGTCGGGCTGGACGGACTCGGCGAGATGCAACACGCCTCCGACGCCACCGCGCTCGAGGATACCGAAGTCTGCGTGGTGCGCTTCGGCGATCTCGAATCGCTGTCCGGCGCGCTGCCGTCGCTCCAGCACCAGTTCATGCGCCTGATGAGCCGCGAGATCTCGCAGGACCAGGTCATGCTGATCACGCTCGGCTCGATGCGCGCGGAAGAGCGCCTCGCGGCCTTCCTGATGAATTTGTCCGAGCGGCTTTCCGCGCGCGGCTACTCGTCCTCCGAGTTCGTGCTGCGCATGAGCCGCGAGGAAATCGGCAGCTATCTCGGACTCAAGCTCGAAACGGTCAGCCGGCTGTTCTCGCGCTTTGCCGAGGCCGGCCTGATCCAGATCCGCCAGCGCCACGTCAAGCTGGTCGACATGCCCGGCATCAAGCAGATCGTCAACAAGTCCTGCTGAATCTCCCGCCGGGCCGCCGGGGCCGGCGCCATCCGGATGATGCGCCCGCCGGGCGGCGCGGGCGCGCTTGGCCGCGCCGCTCATCTCGTCTATTCCAGTTCGTCCGTGTCGGCCAGCCGCGTCGGCATGGTGTACAGCGTGAGCCCGCTCGACAGCGAGCAGAGCACCCACGCGAACAGGAACCCCACCGTGTAGACCGCCTCGCGCGAGGCTTCCACCTGCTGCCCGAAAAAACGCAGCTCGCCCGGGTCGACCATCGAGAACACCAGCGCGGTCGCCAGCCCGCCCACCAGGAAACCGGGCCACAGCACCCACATCAGCCAGCGCAGCCTCATGGTCACCTCGCCTGCGCCGCGGGCGGCGCCGTGGGATGGGCGGCGAGGCCTGCCTTCTCGACCACCAGCCCGTGCCGCGCCACGCCTTCCACGATCGGCTGGTCGGGGTGCGACATCGCCAGCCAGATGGTGAACCCGCAGGCCACCATCGCCACCAGCGGGCCGCTCATCAGCAGCCACGGCCAGGGCTCTTTCCACCAGGGGTTGCTTTGCTGCGTCATCTGGCCTCCTCTATGTTGTCTGTCCGGTTTCTGATCCGCGAATCCGGCGCGGCCGCCCGCGTCAGAGATTGCGCGGCACGATAAAGCTCGTGCTCTGGCTGATCTGCGCGCCGCGCGCGCCGGCGGCCTCGTCGCCTTCCGCGGTCACCGTCACCTGGATCTTGTGGGTACCCTGCCCCGCGGCTTCGATCGGCACGCGCACGCGCACGGGGATCAGGCGGTTCGACGTGGGCTCGAGGTTGCCGGCGCCGTGGTCGTACTCCACCGACAGGCCCTTGAGCTCGCCGCTGTCCGCGCTGATCGCGACCCGCATCGGCGCCTCGGTGGTGTTGATCAGCTGCAGCCGGTACACGTTCTCGATCCAGCGGCCCTCCACTTCGCGGCCGAGCGCGCCGCGGTCGCGGATGATGTCGACCTTGAGCGGCGTGCGCATGGCCAGCGACGCCATGAAGCCGGCCACCAGCGCCAGCCAGATCACCGAGTACACCACCGTGCGCGGACGCACCAGGCGCTTGCGCGCCACGGCTTCCGAGAGCGCGCGGCGCATGGCGTTTTCCGAGGTGTAGCGAATCAGCCCGCGCGGGTATGCCATCTTGTCCATGACCTGGTTGCAGGCGTCGATGCAGGCGCCGCAGCCGATGCAGTCGTACTGCAGGCCGTCGCGGATATCGATGCCGGTCGGGCACACCTGCACGCAGATGCTGCAGTTGACGCAGTCGCCGAGGCCCGCGGCCTTGTAGTCGGCCTTGCGCGAGCGGCTGCCGCGCGGCTCGCCGCGGCCCACGTCATAGGTCACCACATAGGTGTCGCGGTCCACCATCACGCTCTGGAAACGCGCGTACGGGCACATGTACTTGCAGACCTGCTCGCGCATGAAGCCCGCGTTGCCCCAGGTGGCGAACGCGTAGAACAGCATCCAGAAGGTCTGCCACGGCCCCAGCGACAGGCTCAGCACCTGGCCGCCGAGCGCGCGGATCGGCGAGAAGTAGCCGACGAAGGTGAAGCCGGTCCACAGCGCGATCAGGATCCACAGCGAGTGCTTGGTGGCCTTGAGCCGCAGCTTGCGCGCGCTCCACGGATCGCCGTCGAGGCGGATGCGGGCGAAGCGGTCGCCTTCCACATGCCGCTCGATCCACATGAAAATCTCGGTATAGACCGTCTGCGGACACGCGTAGCCGCAGAACAATCGCCCGGCGATGGCCGTGAACAGGAACAGCGAGAGCGCCGAGATCACCAGCAGCACCGCGAGGTAGATCACGTCCTGCGGCCACAGCACCAGGCCGAAGATATAGAACTTGCGCGCGCCGAGGTCGAACAGCATGGCCTGGCGGCCGTTCCATTGCAGCCAGGGCATGCCGTAGAAGAACAGCTGGGTCAGGAAGACGACCCACACCCGCCAGCGCGAGAACGCGCCGGACACCGAGCGCGGATAGATCTTGCGGCGGACTTCGTACAGGGTTTCATCGGAGCCCTGCGCATCCGCCGGGGCGGATGCGGGCTCGCGCTGGGCCGCGGGCAAGCTGCGAGCCCTGGCAAGCGGCTCCGGTTCGGGGGCATTCATGGGTGATTGTCTCCGCCTGCGCGCAGGCCGCGCAGGCATGCGGCCAGACTCATTGCCCGCTCCCGGTGCCTGCCCCGCTGTTGGACAGGCCCCAGACATAGGCGGTCAGCATGCGGATGCGCTCCGGCGTCAGGATCTCCTCGTGCGCGGGCATGTGGTTGTTGTGGCCCTTCTGGATGGCGTCGACGATGCTCGCCTCCGAACTGCCGTACAGCCACACGTTATCCGACAGGTTGGGCGCGCCGAGCGCCTGGTTGCCCTTGCCGGTGGAGCCGTGGCAGGCCGCGCAGGTCGACTTGAAGGTGCTCTCGCCGCGTGCGGCGCGGATCGGGTCGGACGCCAGGCCCGACAGCGAACGCACGTACTGCGCCACGTCGCCGGCCAGCCTGGCGTCGATGGCCGCGCCCAGCGGCGGCATCACGCCGTTGCGGCCCTTGGTGATGGTCTGGGTGATGGTGGCGGGGTCGCCGCCGTACAGCCAGTCGCCGTCGGTCAGGTTGGGAAAGCCGCGGCTGCCGCGCGCGTCCGAGCCGTGGCATTGCGCGCAGTAGTTGAGGAACAGCCGCTGGCCGATCTCGCGCGCCTGCGGGTCCGCCGCCACTTGCTTGACGTCCATCTTCATGTACTTGGCGTAGATCTCGTTCTGCACCTGCTCGGCGGCCTTGCGGTGCGCCGCCAGCTCGCCCTGCGTGGAGAACTTGAGCACGCCGGCGTACGAGCCGAGGCCCGGATACAGCACCAGGTAGACCAGGCCGAAGATGCACGCCAGCAGGAACATCCACATCCACCAGCGCGGCAGCGGGTTGTTCAGTTCGCGCAGGTCGCCGTCCCAGACATGGCCGGTGTCCTGCGTGGCGTCCGCGACCTTGGCCACCCGGCGCTGCGAGAACAGCAGCCACACGCACCAGACGATGCCGACCAGCGCGATGGCGGCAATGTAGTAGCTCCAGAAATCCGTGAAGAAGTCGCTCATGACTCAGTGTTCCTGCTTGGTGTTGTTGGCGCCGCCGGGGCTGCGCTCTTGGCTGGCAGCCAGCGGCTCGTCGGGCAGGGCGAACGGCAGCATGGCCGACTCCGCGTTGGCGGGCTGGCGGCCGGCCGACCAGGCCCACCAGCAGATCGCGAGGAACGCGGCCATCGAAACCACGGTGGAAAACGCAGTGAGGATCGCCATGGCTTACTCCTTGGCCGGCGCGGCCGGTGCCGCGGCCGCGACCGGTTCGGCCGCCGCCGCCGCGGTATCCACGCGGACATTGCGCTTGCTGATGCCGAGTTCCTGCAGGTAGGCCACCAGCGCGTCTTCCTCGGTCTTGCCTTCCAGCGCGGCGGGCGCCTGCTCGATCTCGGCCTCGGTGTAGGGCACGCCGAGACGCTTGAGCGCGCGCATGCGGTCGCGGATATCGCCGCCCTGCAGCGCGGCCTTCTCCAGCCACGGGTAGGACGGCATCACCGACTCGGGCACCACGTCGCGCGGATTGCGCAGGTGGATGCGCTGCCAGTCCTCGGAGTAGCGGCCGCCCACGCGCGCCAGGTCCGGGCCGGTACGCTTGGAGCCCCACAGGAACGGGTGGTCGTAGACCGATTCGCCCGCCGTCGAGTAGTGGCCGTAGCGCTCGGTCTCGGCCTGCAGCGTGCGCACCTGCTGCGAGTGGCAGCCCACGCAGCCTTCGCGGATATAGATATCGCGGCCCATCAGGCGCAGCGGCGAATACGGCTTGATGCCCGGATCCGGCTCGGTGGTGGAGTGCTGGAAGAACAGCGGCACGATCTGGACCAGCCCGGCGATGCTGACCACCAGGATGGTGCAGATGATCAGCCAGCCGATGTTCTTCTCCAGGGTCTCGTGCGAAAAGAAGCTTTGTTTCTGCGACATCGTTTCTGTCCTGGCGTAATCAGTGGGCGGAGGCGGCGGCAGCCGTCGCCGGGATCGGCGCGTCCACGGCAGGCTTGCCGATGATGGTCTTGGCCACGTTGTAGGCCATCAGCAGCATGCCGGAGAGGAAGCACAGGCCGCCCAGCAGACGGATCAGGTAGAACGGATACTTGGCCTTGACCGCTTCCACGAAGGCGTAGGTGAGCGTGCCGTCGGGCTGCGTGGCGCGCCACATCAGGCCTTCCATCACGCCGGCGATCCACATCGAGGCGATGTACAGCACCACGCCGATGGTGGCGATCCAGAAGTGCAGCTCGATCAGGCGCACGCTGTACATCTCCTTCTCGCCGAACAGCCGCGGGATCAGGTAGTAAAGCGAGCCGATCGAGATCATCGCGACCCAGCCCAGCGCGCCCGAATGCACGTGGCCGATGGTCCAGTCCGTGTAGTGCGACAGCGCGTTGACGGTCTTGATCGACATCATCGAGCCCTCGAAGGTCGCCATGCCGTAGAACGACAGCGCCACCACCAGGAACTTGAGGATCGGGTCGGTGCGCAGCTTGTGCCAGGCGCCCGACAGGGTCATGATGCCGTTGATCATCCCGCCCCACGACGGCG
Source organism: Cupriavidus sp. 30B13 (assembly GCF_049059565.2). Classification (NCBI taxonomy): domain Bacteria; kingdom Pseudomonadati; phylum Pseudomonadota; class Betaproteobacteria; order Burkholderiales; family Burkholderiaceae; genus Cupriavidus; species Cupriavidus sp. 30B13. Next base: position 2,531,199 of record NZ_CP188223.1, read on the forward strand.
CCAGCAGGATCAGCGAGAACACCATGCCCAGCGACTGCGCCCAGTCCGGCAGCGAGGTGTATTGCAGGTGGTGCGGGCCGGCCCACATGTAGGTGAAGTTGAGCGCCCAGAAGTGGACGATCGACAAGCGGTACGAGTAGATCGGGCGGCCGGCCTGCTTGGGAATGAAGTAGTACATCATCCCGAGGAAGCTGGTGGTCAGGAAGAAGCCCACCGCGTTATGGCCGTACCACCACTGCACCATGGCGTCCTGCACGCCGGCGTAGGCCGAGTAGGACTTCCACATCGACACCGGCATCTCGATGTTGTTAACGATGTGGAGGATGGCGATGGTCAGGATGTAGGCGCCGAAGAACCAGTTGGCCACGTAGATATGGCGGGTCTTGCGCTTGACGATGGTGCCGAAGAACACGATCGCGTAGGCCACCCACACCAGCGTGATGAGGATGTCGATCGGCCATTCGAGCTCGGCGTATTCCTTCGAGCTGGTGATGCCCATCGGCAGCGTGATGGCCGCGGCCACGATCACCAGTTGCCAGCCCCAGAACGTGAAGGCCGCGAGCGGGCCGCAGAACAGGCGCGCCTGGCAGGTACGCTGCACCACGTAGTAGGAGGTGGCGAACAGCGCGCTGCCGCCGAAGGCGAAGATCACCGCATTGGTATGCAGCGGGCGCAGGCGCCCGAACGACAGCCACGGCGTATTGAAGTTGAGCTCAGGCCAGATCAGCTGTGCTGCGAGCAGCACGCCGACGGCCATGCCGACGATTCCCCACACCACGGTCATGACGGCAAATTGCCGCACTACGCCGTAATTGAAGGTGTCGGCGCGAGAGTGCGCGGCGGTGACATCCATTCAGACCCCCAGATTGTAGAAACAAGAATTTGATGCTGTGACTGTAGAAAAACGCGGCATCGGTTGCGTTGATCTGTATCAAGCACACCGGAATGCCCGGGAACTCGCCCGCCCGCGCCAGTGCGGCAAGGCCGCGCAACGGCGCCAGATCGTTTTGAAACGACGTCTCAGGGCTTGTCGTTGTCGAGCAGGATGGCCTCGGCGGGACGATCGAGATCGTCGTACTGGCCGGCGTGCAGCGCCCACCAGAGCGCGCCGGCGATCACCGCCACCAGCACCAGGCTCATCGGCACCAGCAGGTAAAGCATGTCCATGCGTCAGTCTCCCCTCTTGCCCGTGCGCAGCAGGCGCCAGGCGTTGGCCACCACCAGCAGCGACGACACCGACATGCCGATGCCCGCCATCCAGGCGGTGACATGGCCGGTGGCCGCCAGCGGAATGGCGACGACGTTGTAGGCGAAGGCCCAGCCGAGGTTCTGGCGCACCACGCGGCGCGTGCGGCGGGCCGTGCGCAGCGCCTGCGCGATCTCGTCGATGCGGCCGTGCGCGAGCACCGCGTCGGCGCCGGCCTGCGCCAGCGGCGCGCCGCTGCCGATGGCGACGGAGACCTGCGCCTGCGCCAGCACCGGCGCATCGTTGATGCCGTCGCCGACGGCCAGCACCACCGCGCCAGCGCGCTGCAGGGCGGCCACGTATTCGCGCTTGCCCTCGGGCGTGACGCCGCCGGCGCGGCGCGCGATGCCGAAGTGGTCGGCCCACCAGTTCACCGCCGCCGGCGTGTCGCCGGAAACCAGGTGGGTGGTCACGCCGAGCCGGCGCAGTTGCGCCAGCAGCGGCGCCGCCCGCGCGCGCGCGGTATCGGCCAGCGCGAAGACGGCCACGGCGCCGGCGGCGTCGCCAAGCCATACCAGGGTGGCGCCGCGGCGGTCGCTGGCGGCCAGCGTGGCGGCAACGGCATCGGCATGGCCCGCGCCTGGCATGTCGCGGCCGCGGCCGCGGCCCTCGCCATCGCCATCGCCGCGCTCGCCGGCCAGCGCTGCCACGAACTCGCGCCGCCCCAGCCGCAGGCGCCGGCCGTCCACCTCGGCCTCGAGCCCCTGCCCCGGCACGTTGCGCACGGCGCCGACCGCGTGCGCAGCGCCGGCCAGTCCTTGCGCCTGCGCCGCCTCGACGATGCCGCGCGCGATCGGGTGTTCGCCGGAGCGTTCGATGGCGGCGGCCAGGCTCAGGCTGGCCGCGGCGTCGGCTTCGCCGAACACATGCACCTGGGCCAGCGCGAAGCGGCCTTCGGTCAGCGTGCCGGTCTTGTCGAGCATCACATCGGTAACGCCGGCCAGCGCCTCCAGCGCATGGCCGCGCGTGAGCAGCACGCCGCGCCGCGACAACGCGGCGCCGGCGGCGGCCAGCGCCGCCGGCGTGGCCAGCGAGAGCGCGCACGGGCAACTCACCACCAGCACCGCCACCGTCACCAGCAAGGCCCGCGAGGGATCGATCCAGGCCCACCAGACCGCGCCGGCCAGCGCGGCCAGCACCAGCAGCACGGCCACGAACCAGCCCGCCACGCGGTCGGCCAGCGTGGCCAGGCGCGGCTTCTCGGCCAGGGCCCGGTCCAGCACGGCGACGATCTCGGCCAGCCGGGTGGCGGCGCCCACCCTGGCCACGCGCAGCTCGAGCGGGCTGGCGGTGTTGAAGCAGCCGGCCAGCACCGCGTCGCCCGCGGCGCGCGCCACCGGCCGGCTCTCGCCGGTCAGCATGGATTCGTCCAGCTCGCTGGCGCCGGCGACCACCGTGGCGTCGGCAGGCACCACCTCGCCGGCCTTGACCCGGATCAGGTCGCCCGCGCGCAGGCGCGCCACCGGCACGCGCTCGCCCACCCCGCCTTCGGCCTGCAGGCGCTCGCAGGTGGACGGCAGCTGGCGCGCCAGCATCTCGGCGCCGCTGCGCGAGGCCTGGCGCACGCGCAGCTCCAGGTAGCGCGCCAGCAGCAGGAAGGCCACGAACATGGTGACCGAATCGAAGTACACCTCGCCGCTGCCGCGCAGCGTGGCCACGGTGCTGGCGAGAAAACCCGCGCCGATGCCGATCGCCACCGGCACGTCCATGCCGAGGTGCCGCCGGCGCAGGCCGCGCCAGGCGCCGGCGAAGATCGGCGAGGCCGAGTACAGCACCACCGGCAATGTCAGCACCAGGCTGGCCCAGCGCATGAGCTGGAGCTGGCCGGGATCGATGGTGGCCTCGTGGGTGTAGATGGGCCACGCGTACATCATCACCTGCATCATGCCGAGCATGGCCACCGCCATGCGCATCAGCAGGCCGCGGCGCGCGTGGCGGTCCTGGCGGTCCGAGCGCGACACCTCGAACGGCCACGCCAGGTAGCCGATCCCGGCCAGCGCGGCGAGCAGCGCGGACACCGGCTGCTCGGCGGCGCGCCAGCGCACCACCACGCGGCGCGTGGCCACGTTGGCGATCACGGATTCGACCCCGGGCAGGCTGCCCAGGTGCCGCTCGATCAGCCAGGCGCAGGCGGCGCAGCGGATGTTCTCGGGTGCAAGGGTGATTTCGGCGCGCGCGGCGTCGAGCGGGCGCACGAACTGCGCCCGCAATTCCTCGGTGTCGTAGGCGGCCCAGACCGGCTCCGCCTCGCGCCGGGCGGCGTCGTCGATGGGACGCGCGAAACGGGCCTGGTCGCCGTACAGATGGCCGAAGCCGGCGGCATGGAGGGTCTGCGCCAGCGCCTGGCAGCCGCCGCAGCAGAAAGCCTGCTCCTTGCCGCCGATGGCGGCGTGCAGCACCGGCTCGCCGGCAACGAAATCCCGCCCGCAGTGGAAGCAGCCGCCGTGCGCGGCGGCAGCCGGCGCGGCCGCGCCGCCGGCGGGCGGCGTAGTCGCGATGGATGCGGACAGGGATGCGGCGGAAGGGGGCATTGGGACTCTTTTTTTACCATTGGCATGGTATGAGTCCCCCAGGCAAGGCGCCTTGATACAGATCAAGCGTGCCGCGCGGCGGCGGCACGCCGGGCGGCCGTGGCGGCCGTGACGGCGACGCCTCAGGTCAGCGAGGTATCCACGGTGCGGCGCGGCGATTCGAGGTATTCGCGCGACTGCATCTCGATGATGCGCGACACCGTGCGGTGGAATTCGCTCGACATCTGGCCCTCGGTGTAGAGCTCGTCGGCGGGCACCTCGGCCGAGATCAGCAGCTTGACCTTGTGGTCGTAGAACACGTCGATCAGCCAGGTGAAGCGGCGCGCCTCGGACGACATGCGCGGCGTCATCTTCGGCACGTCGGACAGCACCACGGTATGGAACTGGGTGGCCAGCTCCAGGTAGTCGTTCTGCGAGCGCGGCCCGCCGCACAGCGTGGCGAAGTCGAACCACACCGCCCCGCCCGCCTTGCGCAGCGCGCGCAGCTCGCGGTGCTCGATATGCAGGATGGGCGATTCGTCGGCCACCCCGGCGATGCTGGTGAAGGCCTGGCGCAGCGCCGCGCTGGCCTCGGGGCCGAGCGGCGTGTGATAGGCCTGCACCTGTTCCAGCGCGCGCTTGCGGTAGTCGATGCCGGCATCGACGTTGAGCACGTCGAGCTTTTGCTGCAGCAGGGCGATGGCCGGCAGCACGCGGTCGCGGTGCAGGCCGTCCGGGTAGAGCAGGTCGGGCCGGTAGTTGGAGGTCATGACGAACTGCACGCCGTTCTCGAACAGCTGCTGGAGCAGGCGGTGCAGGATCATGGCGTCGGCCACGTCGTTGACGTGGAACTCGTCGAAGCAGATCAGGCGGAAACGCCGCGCGATGCGCCTGGCCAGCTCGTCGAGCGGGTCCGGGCGGCCACGCAGTTCCTCGAGCTGGCGGTGCACCTCGCGCATGAATTCGTGGAAATGCAGGCGCGTCTTGCGCACCACCGGCACGCAGGTATAGAAGCTGTCCATCAGGAAGGACTTGCCGCGCCCCACCCCGCCCCACAGGTACACGCCCTTGGGCACTTCCGGGTGGACCAGCAGCTTCTTGAGCGCGCTGCTGCGGCGGCTCTTGTAGGCGACCCACTCGTCGTAGCACTGCTGCAGCCGCTCGACGGCGCGCAGTTGCGCCTCGTCCGAGGTGTAGCCGCGTTGCTTCAGTTCCTGCTCGTAGTACTCACGGACATTCATGCTGACTGCTTGCGCTGGTGCCGGCGTGGATGGTGACAGGCCGGCCGGGAGGTGGAACGGGGATCGGGAGATCGGAGGACCAGGGCGCGGAACCCGCGGCGACGGCGCCTCAGCGCCCTGCCGCCCCGAAAGCGAAAACGGCGCGCCGCTGGAGCGGCGCGCCGGTACTCAACAATACGCTGGCCAATAGGCAGGATATGCAGGCATGCGCCTTACATATTGAGCTGGCGCTTGTCCACGGCGAGCGCGGCTTCGCGCATGACTTCCGACATCGACGGATGCGGGTGGCAGGTGCGGCCGATGTCCTCGCTGGCGGCCTTGAACTCCATCGCCACCACGGCTTCGGCGATCAGGTCCGAGGCGTTCGCGGCAACCACGTGCACGCCCAGGATCTCGTCGGTCTTGGCATCGGCCAGCATCTTGACGAAGCCTTCCGGATGGCCCATGCCCAGCGCGCGGCCGTTGGCCAGGAACGGGAACTGGCCGGACTTGTACTCGCGGCCTTCGGCCTTGAGCTGCTGCTCGGTCTTGCCCACCCAGGCGATTTCCGGGAAGGTGTAGATCACCCACGGGATGCAGTTGTAGTCGATGTGCGGCTTCTGGCCGACGATGCGCTCGGCCACGGCCACGCCTTCGTCTTCCGCCTTGTGCGCGAGCATCGGGCCGCGCACCACGTCGCCGATGGCCCACAGGCCGGGCACCTTGGTGGCGCAGTGGTCGTCCACCTCGATGAAGCCGCGCTGGTCCACCGCCAGGCCGACTGCGTCCAGGCCCAGGTTGTCGGTGTTGGGCACGCGGCCGACCGACACGATCAGGCGGTCCACTTCCAGGGTCTGGGCAGCGCCGTCCTTGTCGGTGTAGCTGACGGTGACGCTGTCGGCGCCGGTCTTGACCGCGTCGACCTTCACGCCGAGGCTGAACTTCAGGCCTTGCTTGGTCAGCAGCTTCTGCGCTTCCTTGGCCACGCCTTCGTCGGCGGCGCCCAGGAACGACGGCAGCGCTTCGAGCACGGTCACGTCCGCGCCCAGGCGGCGCCATACCGAGCCCAGCTCCAGGCCGATCACGCCGGCGCCGATCACGCCCAGCTTCCTGGGCACGCTGTCGAACTTGAGCGCGCCTTCGTTGTCGCTGACCAGCTTGTTGTCGACGGTGATGCCCGGCAGGTGGCGTGCCTTGGAACCGGTGGCGACGATGACCTGCTTGGCCGTCACGACCTCGGTGCCGGCCTTGCCGGCGATCTCGACCTGGAAGCCCTCGGCGGTCTTGCCGGTGAACTTGCCGTAGCCCTTGAGCAGCGTGACCTTGTTCTTGCGGAACAGGAACTCGATGCCCTTGGTCATCTTGCCGACCACGTCGTCCTTGCGCTTGAGCATCTTGGCGATGTCGACCTTGACGTCGCCCACGGTGATGCCGTGGTCGCCCAGGTGGTGCTGCACGTTCTCGAATTCTTCCGAGGAGGCCAGCAGCGCCTTGGAGGGGATGCAGCCCACGTTCAGGCAGGTGCCGCCCAGGCGCACTTCGTCCTTGGGATCGTCGTAGGGGTTGCCTTCGCAGCAGGCCACGTTCAGGCCGAGCTGGCCGGCGCGGATGGCGGCGATGTAGCCGCCGGGGCCGGCGCCGATCACCAGTACGTCGAATTGTTTGCTCATGGAAATTCCTTTTGCGGCGCGGGCGGGGCAACGTCGCCCGCCACGCCGCGATCAACTCTTCGGTCCGCCCTGCCCGCCCGCGCCGCGCGGGGCACGCGGGGCAACGGGACAGGCGCGGCTTCGGTCACTGCGGATGCAGCAAAGGCTTACAGGTCCAGCAGCAGGCGTGCCGGATCTTCCAGCGCGTCCTTCATCGCGACCAGGCCCAGCACGGCTTCGCGGCCGTCGATGATGCGGTGGTCGTAGGACATCGCCAGGTAGTTCATCGGGCGGATCACGATCTGGCCGTCTTCCACCACCGGGCGGTCCTTGGTGGCGTGCACGCCCAGGATGGCCGACTGCGGCGGGTTGATGATCGGGGTCGACAGCATCGAGCCGAACACGCCGCCGTTGGAGATCGAGAAGGTGCCGCCGGTCATTTCTTCGATCGACAGCTTGCCGTCCTTGGCCTTCTGGCCGAATTCGGCGATCTTCTTCTCGATGTCGGCCAGGCTGAGCTGGTCGGCGTTGCGCAGGATCGGCACCACCAGGCCGCGCGGCGAACCGACCGCGATGCCGATGTCGAAGTAGCCGTGGTAGACGATGTCGTTGCCGTCGATCGAGGCGTTGATCAGCGGGAACTTCTTCAGCGCGTGGACCGCGGCCTTGACGAAGAACGACATGAAGCCCAGCTTGACGCCGTGTTCCTTCTCGAACTTGTCCTTGTACTTGTTGCGCAGGTCCATCACCGGCTTCATGTTCACTTCATTGAAGGTGGTGAGGATGGCGTTGGTGGCTTGCGATTGCAGCAGGCGCTCGGCGATGCGCGCGCGCAGGCGGCTCATCGGCACGCGCTCTTCCGGACGGTCGCCCAGGGCGGCGAAGTCGACCGGCGCGGCCACTTGCTGCAGCGCGGGCTTGGCGGCGGGTGCCGGCGCGGCCTTGGCGGCGGGCGCGGCGGCCGGAGCAGCGGCGGCGCCCAGCACGTCGCCCTTGGTGATGCGGCCATCGCGGCCGGTGCCGGTGACCTGGCTGGCCGACAGGCCGCCTTCGGCCATCAGCTTGGCGGCCGAAGGCATGGCCACGGCGCCTGCGGCGGCGGGCGCGGCAGCCGGAGCCGCGGCGGGCGCGGGGGCAGCGGCCGGGGCAGGAGCGGCGGCGGGCGCGGGGGCACCGGCGGTGGCTTCGGTGTCGATCTTGGCGATCACTTCGTCGGCGACCACGGTATCGCCGTCGTTGCGGATGATCTGCGACAGCACGCCGGCCGACGGGGCCGGCACTTCGAGCACGACCTTGTCGGTCTCGATTTCAATCAGGATTTCGTCTTGGGCAACGGCTTCGCCCGGCTTCTTCTTCCAGTTCAGCATGGTTGCTTCTGCAACCGATTCGGACAGCTGCGGAACCTTGACGTCAACAATAGCCATGGTTTTTTATTTCCTTTGGTATTCGTATGTGCGTATGTGCTTCGAGCATGCGGCAAAAACAAAGCGGTGCGCGCCCGTTGCGCGCACCGCCATTCAGGCCACGGTCATTTGGTCAGGACAAAGCCCTTGAGCTTGGCGAAAGCGGCTTCGAGCAGTGCCTTCTGTTGCTCGTTGTGCTTGGCGTAGTAGCCCACTGCCGGCGATGCCGAGGCCGGACGGCCGGCGTAGCCGAGCTTCTGGCCTTCGGCCATGTTTTCCATGATGTAGTGCTGCACGAAGAACCAGGCGCCCTGGTTCTGCGGCTCGTCCTGGCACCACACGATCTCGTTGGCGTTGGGATACTTCTTCAGCTCGGCGGCCACGGCCTTGTGCGGGAACGGATAGAGCTGTTCCATGCGGATGATGGCCGTGTCGCTGGCGCCGCGTTCCTTGCGGGCGTTGACCAGGTCGTAGTAGACCTTGCCCGAGCACATGACGATGCGCTTGACCTTGCTGGCGTTCAGTTCTTCGTGGTCGGGGATGACCGTCTCGAAGTGACCCTTGGCCAGGTCGGACAGCGGCGATACCGCATCCTTGTTGCGCAGCAGCGACTTCGGCGTCATGATCACCAGCGGCTTGCGGAACAGACGGATCATCTGGCGGCGCAGCAGGTGGAAGATCTGGGCCGGAGTGGTCGGCTGGCAGACCTGCATGTTGTGGTCCGCGCACAGCTGCAGGAAGCGCTCGATGCGCGCCGAGCTGTGTTCCGGGCCCTGGCCTTCGTAGCCGTGCGGCAGCATCAGGGTCAGGCCCGAGGCGCGGCCCCACTTCACTTCGCCGGACGAGATGAACTGGTCGATCACCACCTGGGCGCCGTTGACGAAGTCGCCGAACTGGGCTTCCCAGATCACCAGCGCGTTCGGCTCGGCCGTGGAGAAGCCGTATTCGAAGCCGAGCACGGCCTCCTCGGACAGCACCGAGTCGATCACCGTGAACGGTGCCTGGTTTTCCGACACGTTCTGCAGCGGCACGTAGCTGCCCGCATCCCAGCGCTCGCGGTTCTGGTCATGCAGCACGGCGTGGCGGTGGGTGAAGGTGCCGCGGCCGGCGTCCTGGCCGGTGATGCGCACCGGATAGCCCGAGGCCACCAGCGAGGCGAAAGCCAGGTGCTCGCCCATGCCCCAGTCCAGCGACTGGTCGCCGCGGCCCATGTTGGCGCGGTCCTTGACGACCTTCTCGACCAGCGGATGCAGCTTGAAGTGCTCGGGGATGGTGGTGATGCGCTCGGCCAGGCGCTTGAGCTCGGTCACCGGCACGGCGGTGTCGGCGGCGTCGGTCCACTTGCGGTTCAGGAACGGCATCCAGTCCACGGCGAACTTGTTCTTGAAGTTCGACAGGACGGGGTCGACCGTGTGCTTGCCGGCATCCATGGCGGCGCGGTATTCCTTGACCAGTTCGTCGCCGAAGTCGGCGCCGACCAGGTTCTGCGCGGCCAGCTTGTCGGCGTACAGCTTGCGCGTGCCCGGATGCTGGCTGATCTTCTTGTACATCAGCGGCTGGGTGACGGCCGGGGTGTCCTGCTCGTTGTGGCCCAGCTTGCGGAAGCAGATGATGTCGACCACGACGTCGCGCTTGAACTCCATGCGGAAATCCACGGCGAGCTGCATGGCGAACACCACGGCTTCGGGATCGTCGCCGTTGACGTGCAGCACCGGCGCCTCGATCATCTTGACCACGTCCGTGCAGTACAGCGTCGAACGCGCGTCGCGCGGGTCGGAGGTGGTGAAGCCGATCTGGTTGTTGATCACGATGTGCATCGTGCCGCCCGTGCCGTAGCCGCGGGTCTGCGCCAGGTTCAGCGTTTCCATCACCACGCCCTGGCCGGCGAAGGCCGCGTCGCCGTGCACCTGCACCGGCAGCACTTCGGCGTGGCCGGCGGGCTCGCCGCGGCGTTCCTGGCGGGCCTTGACCGAGCCTTCCACGACCGGGTTGACGATTTCCAGGTGCGACGGGTTGAACGCCAGCGACAGGTGGACCGGGCCGCCTTCGGTGGAGACGTCGCTGGAGAAGCCCTTGTGGTACTTCACGTCGCCGGCCGGCAGGTCGTCGACGTGCTTGCCTTCGAACTCGGCGAACAGGTCGGCCGGCATCTTGCCCAGCGTATTGACCAGCACGTTGAGGCGGCCGCGGTGGGCCATGCCGATGACGATTTCCTGCACGCCCTTGCTGCCGGCGCGCTGGATCAGTTCGTCCATCGCGGCGATGAACGATTCGCCGCCTTCGAGCGAGAAGCGCTTCTGGCCGACGAACTTGGTGTGGAGGAAGCGCTCCAGGCCTTCGGCCGCGGTCAGGCGGTCGAGGACGTGCTTCTTCTTCTCGAGCGTGAACACCGGCTTGGAACGCGTCGTTTCCAGGCGCTCCTGCCACCAGCGCTTCTGCGCCTGGTCGCTGATGTACATGAACTCGGCGCCGATGCTGCTGCAGTACGTTTCGCGCAGGTTGTTGAGCAGCTCGCGCAGGCTCATCGATTCCTTGCCGAAATACGTGTTGCTGGCGTTGAAGACGATGTCGAGGTCGCTTTCGGAGAAGCCGTAGAAAGCGGGGTCGAGATCCGGCAGGGGCGGACGTTCCTGGCGCTTGAGCGGATCGAGGTCGGCCCAGTGCGAGCCGATGTTGCGGTAGGCGGCGATCAGCTGCGTGGCAGCGACGCGCTTGCGCCCCATGTCCGAATCGGCGGACGCGACGATGGTCCTGATGGGGCCAGCCTTGGCGCGCTCGGCGAACGAGGCGACGATCGGCGCGTGCGGAATGTCGCGCGCGCTGGAGCCGTCGACGGCAGGCACGTTCTGCATCGCGTCGAAATACGCGCGCCAGTTGTCGGGGACCGAGGTGGGATTCTGGAGGTAGGCCTCGTACAGCTCTTCCACATAGGGGGCATTGCCGCCGAAGAGGTACGAATTGCTTTGATACTGCTGCATCATGGGGCGCTCACTATTCTCCGGGAATGCCGGAGTAAAGCGGGTTCATCAACCTTCCGCGACACGGCTTGACCGGTTAGCGGATTGCAAACAACTCTTCAGGTCAACCGGAACACCTTATGCAAACGGCACCGCGATGGGTGCCGGTTCTTTCAGCGCTGCGATTGCCCTGCAAGGGCAAGTTGTGCGGGGAAGGACCTAAGTCTTCACTGCGCATAAGCATAGCACGTTTGCCAAAAGCCGCCGGGGTCTTTTCGCAATACGGAACGTATTTGCAACAATGCCGGCGCGGGCCGCCGCCGCCCTCCCGCGGCAGGCTTCAGGCCGCGTCGGGCGCGATCCGGTCGACCGCGTCGGTGATCAGCGAATCGAGCCCCCAGCCCAGCAACTCGGCGGCGCGCGCCGGATCGTTGACGGTGTAGCAGGCCACGCGGAATCCCGCTGCGTGCGCAGCGTCAATCACTTTCGCCGTGAGTTCGCGGTGGTTCGCATCGAGCGCCACGCAGTCCAGCCGGCGCAGCCGCGCCAGCCAGTCGGGCGGCAGCTTGTCCAGCAGCAGCGCGCGCGGCAGCGCCGGCGCGGCCTCGCGCGCGGCCTCCAGCGCCTGCTCGGAGAACGACGACAGCAGCGGCGGCACCTCGCTGCCGGCCCACAGCGCCAGCGCGTCCAGCGCCACCGCCGCGCCCGTGCGCCATTCCGCGCCCGGCACCGGCTTGATCTCGATATTGACGTGCAGGCCGTTGGCGCGCGTGTAGCGCGCGATGGCGGCCAGCGTGGGAATCGGCTCGCCGGCGTACACCGGGCTGTGCCAGCTGCCGGCATCGAGCGTGGCCAGCTCGCCCAGCGTCAGCGCGTCGGCGCGGCCGTGGCCATTGGTGGTGCGGTCGAGCATGGCGTCGTGCAGCAGCACGGCGCGGCCGTCGCCGGACAGCTTCACGTCGAACTCGAACATGCGGTAGCCGAACGAAGCGCCGTGGCGGAACGCCGCCAGCGTGTTCTCGGGCGCCAGCTTGCCGGCGCCGCGGTGGGCGACGTGGCGCGGATAGGGCCACGCGGGCAGCGAGGTGGACTGGGTCATGGCAGGACTCCGTCAGGCTTCGATCCGCTTGCCGGTCTCGGTGTCGAAGAAATGCAGGTGATCGGCCGAGGCCGTGACCGGCAGGCGGTCGCCGCCGCGCACGTGCATGCTGCTGTCGAGCCGCACCACCACCGGCTGGCCGCCCAGCGTGCCATAGGCGAACGAGTCCGCGCCGAGCGCCTCGACCAGGCGCACGTCGATCTGCGCGATGGCGTCGGCCGCCGCGCACGGCTCGATGTGCTCGGGACGCAGGCCCAGCAGCGCGCGCTGCGGCAGGTGCAGGCCCATCGGCAAATGGCCGAGCGTGGCCTCGGGCTGCGCCGGGGCGCCCTCCTTCGGCTCCACGCGCATCTGCGCCCCGCCCGCGCCATCGAGGCGAGCCACCGGCACCAGGTTCATCGGCGGCGAGCCGATGAAGCTCGCCACGAAGGTGCTGGCCGGGCGCGCATACACTTCCAGCGGCGTGCCGATCTGCTCCACGCGCCCGCCGTTGAGCACCATCATGCGGTCGGCCAGCGTCATGGCCTCGACCTGGTCGTGCGTCACGTACATGCTGGTGGTGCGCAGGCGGCGGTGCAGCTCCTTGAGCTCCAGCCGCATCTGCACGCGCAGCTTGGCGTCCAGGTTGGAGAGCGGCTCGTCGAACAGGAACACCGCCGGCTCGCGCACGATGGCGCGACCCATGGCCACGCGCTGGCGCTGGCCGCCCGAGAGCTGGCGCGGCTTGCGCTCGAGCAGCGGCGCCAGCTCGAGGATGCCGGCGGCATGGCGCACCCGCTGCTCGATCTCGGCCTTGGCCATGCCGCGGATCTTCAGCCCGTAGGCCATGTTGTCGTAGACGCTCATGTGCGGATAGAGCGCGTAGTTCTGGAACACCATGGCGATGTCCCGCTCGGCCGGCTCGAGCTTGTTGACGACCTTGTCGCCGATATGGACCTCGCCGCCGCTGATGGCCTCCAGCCCGGCCACCATGCGCAGCAGGGTGGACTTGCCGCAGCCCGAGGGGCCGACGATGACGATGAACTCGCCATCGCCGATTTCCATGTCGATGCCGTGCACGACCTTGACGTTGCCGGCGTAGGTTTTCTGTACGTTGCGAAGCGACAGTTTTGCCATTGCTATTTCTTTCCCGCTGCTTGTTCGCCGGGCCGGCGGGGCGCGTCCTGGCGCCCCGCCCCGCCCGCCTATTTTTCGGTTTCGACCAGGCCCTTGACGAACCACTTCTGCATCAGCATCACCACCACCGCCGGCGGGATCATGGCCAGCATCACGGTGGCCATCACCAGGTTCCAGTCGGTCGCGGCGTCGCCCGAGCGCGAGATCATCTGCGTCACGCCCACCACCACCGGCGTCATCGACTTCTGCGTGGTGATCAGCAGCGGCCACAGGTACTGGTTCCAGCCATAGATGAACTGGATCACGAACAGCGCCGCGATGCTGGTCCGGGACAGCGGCAGCACCACGTCCTTGAAGAAGCGCAGCGGCCCGGCGCCGTCGATGCGCGCCGCCTCGGCCAGCTCGTCCGGGATGGTCAGGAAGAACTGGCGAAACAGGAAGGTCGCGGTGGCCGAGGCGATGATGGGAATGGTCAGGCCGAAATAGCTGTCCAGCATGCCCAGGTCCGACACCACCTTGTAGGTCGGCAGGATGCGCACCTCCACCGGCAGCATCAGCGTCATGAAGATCATCCAGAAGAAGAGCTTGCGCAGCGGGAAGCGGAAGTACACCACCGCGAAAGCCGAGATGATCGAGATCGCGATCTTGCCCAGCGCGATGCCGAGCGCCATGATCAGGCTGTTGAGCATCATCGTCGAGACCGGCGAGGCGGCGTTGCCCACGCCGTCGGCCAGCACGGTGCGGTAGTTCTCCAGCAGGTGGCTGCCCGGCAGCAGCGTCATGGGCGCCTGCAGCACCTCGTCGGCGGTGAGCGTCGAGGCGACGAACGTGACGTAGACCGGGAAGGCCACCACCAGCACGCCGAGCATCAGCACCAGGTGCGAAAGAAAATCAAGAAAAGGGCGTCGTTCTACCATTTTTGCAATCCCTCAGTACTGCACCTTGCGTTCGACGTAACGGAACTGCACCACCGTGAGCACCATCACGATTCCCATCAGCACGACGGACTGCGCGGCCGAGCCGCCGATGTCGAGCCCGCGGAAGCCATCCTGGTAGACCTTGTACACCAGCGTGTTGGTGGCGTTCACCGGGCCGCCGTGGGTCACCGCGTCGATGATGGCGAAGGTGTCGAAAAACGCGTAGACCACGTTGATGACCATCAGGAAGAAGGTGGTCGGCGACAGCAGCGGGAACACGATCGACCAGAAGCGCCGCCACGGCCCCGCGCCGTCGATGGCGGCGGCCTCGATCAGCGACTTGGGGATGCTCTGGAGGCCCGCCAGGAAGAACAGGAAGTTGTAGCTGATCTGCTTCCAGGCCGCGATCAGCACCACCAGCAGCATGGCCTGGTTGCTGTTGAGCAGGAAGTCCCAGCTCACGCCGAGCGCGTGCAGGGCGTAGGAGACCACGCCCAGGGTCGGGTTGAACAGGAACATCCACAGCACGCCCGCCACCGCCGGCGCCACCGCGTACGGCCAGATCAGCAGCAGCTTGTAGCCGCCGGCGCCGCGCACCACGCGGTCGGCGAAATAGGCCAGCATCAGCGACACCGACAGCCCGACCAGCGTCACGCCGACGGCGAACACCGCCGTCACGCGGAAGGAGTTCAGGTACTGCGCATCGGCGAACAGGTCCCTGAAGTTCTCCAGGCCGACGTACTGCAGGTCGATGCCGAAGGCGTCCTGCCTCAGCACGGACTGGTACAGGGCCTGCCCCGCCGGCCAGAAGAAGAACACCAGCGTCACCGCCATCTGCGGCAACACCAGCAGATAGGGCAACCATGAAGATTGGAATACGACCCGTTTTTCCATCACGCATCCAGACCGCCGCCAGCGGCGGGGAGTCATCCGTCGGGAACAGCGCGGCCCCGGCGGGCCGCCCAAACCAAAGACGGAGGCAACGCCTCCGCCTTCCATCCACTCGATACCGCGGGCGCTTATTCGCGGACCGTCTTCTGGAAACGCTCGAGCAGTTCGTTGCCGCGCGCCACGGCCGAGTCCAGCGCTTCCTTCGGCTGCTTCTTGCCGGTCCACACGGCTTCGAGCTCTTCGTCGATCACGGTGCGGATCTGCGGGAAGTTGCCCAGGCGGATGCCGCGCGACTTGTCGGTGGTCTTGACGATCATCTGCTTGACCGCGACGTCGGCGCCGGGGTTCTGCTCATAGAAGCCCGACTTCTTGGTCAGCTCGTAGGCCGCCGTGGTCACCGGCAGGTAGCCGGTCGACTGGTGCCAGTCGGCCTGCACCTCGGGGCGCGACAGGTACGTGAAGAACTTGGCCACGCCCTTGTACTCCTCGGGCTTCTTGCCGCCCATCACCCACAGCGACGCGCCGCCGATGATGGTGTTCTGCGGCGCGCCCGGCACGCCCTGCTCGTAGGGCAGCTGCGCCGCGGTGAAGTCGAACTTGGCATTCTTGCGGATGTTCGCCAGCGCGGCCGAGGAGCCGGTCAGCATCGCGCACTGGCCGGCGATGAACTTGGCCTTGGGCTCGTCCTTGCGGCCGCCGTACACGAAGTAGCCCTTCTGCTGCATGTCGAGCAGGTTGGCGATGTGCTTGACGTGCAGCGGCGAATTGAACGCCAGGCGCGCGCCGGTGCCGCCGAAGCCGTTGTTCTCGGTGGCGAACAGCGTGTTGTGCCAGGCCGAGAAGCTCTCCAGGTGCACCCACGACTGCCAGTCGGTGGTGTAGCCGCAGGAGATGCCGGCAGCCTTGAGCTTGGCGGAGTCGGCCGCCACTTCCTGCCAGGTCACGGGCGGCTTGTTCGGATCCAGCCCGGCCTTCTTGAAGGCGTCCTTGTTATAGAACATGATGGTGGTCGAGCTGTTGAACGGGAACGACAGCATCTCGCCCTTGTTCGACGTGTAGTAGCCAGCCACCGCGGGAATGTAGATCTTGGGGTCGAACTTCTCGCCGGCGTCCTTCATGACCGCCGCCACCGGCTTGATGGCGCCCTTGGCGCTCATCATGGTGGCCGTGCCCACCTCGAAGACCTGCAGGATCGCCGGGGCGTTGCCCGAACGGTAGGCCGCGATGCCCGCCGCCAGCGATTCGTCGTACTGGCCCTTGTAGATCGGCACGACCTTGTAGTCGGACTGGCTGTTGTTGAACTGCGTGGCGATCGCGTTCACCTTGTCGTTGAGCGCGCCTTCCATCGAATGCCACCACTGGATCTCCACGGCGGCATGGGCGGTGCCCGCGACGGCGAGCATGGCGAAGGCGGCGAGGGTCAGCGCGGTACGTTTGACGGTCATGGGAAACTCTCCTGTTTTTCTATCGCGGCATGGGACAAAAATCGTCCGACTGTATGCAGTTTTTATGACAGCGGGATGTTACTCCCCCTGCCTCGATTGGAAAACCGGGCAATTCCACTAAATGACAATAATATGACAACGTTTTGCCGATGGCTTGACAGGGTAGAATCCGGCACCATGCAAGCCATCCAGACCCTTCCCGCCCCGGCGCTGCGCCGGATCCGCGGCGTGCTGACCGACATCGACGGCACCCTCACCACCGACGGCAGGCTGCCGGCGGCGACCTACCTGACGCTGGACCGCCTCAAGCAGGCCGGCCTGCACGTGATCCCGGTGACCGGCCGCTGCATCGCCTGGGCCGAGATCCTGACGCGCCTGTGGCCGGTGGATGCCATCATCGGCGAGAACGGCGCCTTCTATTCCCACCTGCGCGCCGGCAAGCTGGTGACGCGCTACCTGGACGACGACGCCACGCGCGCCGCCAACCTCGCGCGCATCCACGCGCTGGGCGAGCGCATCCTGCAGGCGGTGCCGGGCTGCGCGCTGGCTTCCGACCAGGCCTGGCACGCGGCCGACCTCGCCATCGACCACGCCGAGGACGTCGCCCCGCTGCCTCCGCAGGCGGTCGCCCGGATCGCCGCGCTGATGCGCGGCGCCGGCATGACTGCCACGGTCAGCTCGATCCACGTCAACGGCTGGTTCGGCGCGCACGACAAGCTCAGCATGAGCAAGCTCTGCGCGGCCGAGCTGCTGGGCGAAGATCTCGACGCCGGACGCGATCAGTGGCTGTTCATCGGCGACTCGGCGAACGACGCCACCATGTTCGCGCACTTCCCCCTGTCGGTGGGCGTGGCCAATATCCGGGACATCCTGCCGCAGTTGCCCGCCCTGCCCGCCTACGTGACCGAGGCCGCCGGCGGTGAGGGATTCGCCGAAATGGCGGAACTGCTGCTGGCCGCGCGCGGCTGAGGCGCGCCGGCGCCACAGGCAAAACGGGCGGGCCGGCTGCCGATCCTGTGCGATCGGCGGCCAGCCCGCCCGTCTCTTTTCCTGCTTCCCGCTCTCCGGCGGACCGGCGGACCGGCGCGTGGCCGGTGCCGGTCCCGGCGGCCGGTCGAACCTTTCAGTCGAACCCCAGCTCCTGCAGCTTGCGGGTAATCGTGTTGCGCCCGATGCCCAGGCGCGTGGCCGCCTCGACCCGGCGCCCGCGCGTCACGCCCAGCGCCGCCTCCAGCACCGCCTTCTCGAAGCGGCGCGTCAACGCATCCATCACCTCCGGCTGGCCCGATTCGAGCATGGCGCGCGCTTCGCCCGCCAGCAGGTTTTCCCAGCCCGCCATGGCGCCCGTCGCCGCCACGCGGCCGGCGAACGACAACGCGCCATCGGGCTCGCCGGCCAGCACCGAAGGCGCGGCGCCGTAGTCCACCGCCTCGTGGCCGTCGGCGTCGTCCGCGCGGCCTTCGCTGCGCGCCTCGAGCGGCCGCGCGGCGCCGGCCGTGCCGCCCGCGCCGTTGCTGCCCGAGCCGCCGCCGATCATCTCGCGCGGCAGGTCCTTGACCTCGATGGTCTGCGCCGGCGCCATCACGGTCAGCCAGTTGCACAGGTTCTCGAGCTGGCGCACGTTGCCGGGGAACGGCAGCGTGCTGACGTAGGTCAGCGCCTCGTCCGACATGCGCTTGGGCTCCACGCCCAGTTCCTTGGCGCTTTTCTGCAGGAAATGACGGGCCAGCAGCGTGATGTCCTCCGGCCGCTCGCGCAGCGGCGGCAGGCGCAGGCGGATCACGTTGAGGCGGTGGAACAAGTCCTCGCGGAACAGCCCTTCCTTGACGCGCGTCTCCAGGTTCTGGTGGGTGGCGGCGATCACGCGCACGTTGGCGCGCAACGGGTTGTGGCCGCCCACGCGGTAGAAATTGCCGTCGGACAGCACGCGCAGCAGGCGCGTCTGCAGGTCGAACGGCATGTCGCCGATTTCGTCGAGGAACAGCGTGCCGCCCTCGGCCTGCTCGAAGCGGCCGCGGCGCATGGTCTGCGCGCCGGTGAAGGCGCCGCGCTCGTGGCCGAACAGCTCGGATTCGAGCAGGTCCTTGGGAATGGCCGCGGTGTTGAGCGCGATGAACGGGCCGTTGGCGCGCGGGCTGTGCTTGTGCAGCGCCTGGGCCACCAGTTCCTTGCCGGTCCCGGACTCGCCGGTGATCAGCACCGTCACGTTGGACTGCGACAGCCGGCCGATGGCGCGGAACACGTCCTGCATGGCCGGCGCCTGGCCGAGGATCTCGGGCGCGTCGACCAGGCGGTCTTCCATCTCCTCCTCGCGCAGGCTTTCCTGCAGCGCGCGGCGGATCAGCTCGACCGCCTTGTCGACGTCGAACGGCTTGGCCAGGTATTCGAAGGCGCCGCCCTGGAACGCCGCTACCGCGCTGTCCAGGTCGGAATAGGCCGTCATCACGATGACCGGCAGCCCCGGATGGCGCGCCTTGAGGGCCTGCAGCAGGTCGAGGCCCGAGCCACCCGGCATGCGGATATCGGAGATCAGGACCTGTGGTTCGTCGTCTTCCAGCGCGGCGAGTACATCGCGCACGTTGGTAAAGCTGCGCGAGAGCAGGCTTTCACGGGCAAGGGCTTTTTCAAGAACCCAGCGGATTGATTGATCGTCGTCGACTATCCAGATCGGCTTCATGTGCGTCGCTTGTCTGCTCGGTGTCATTTGGTCTTCCGATCCTGCTTGCGCGCCGCCGGGGGAGCCGGTCGGCAGCAATCGTTGTGGCAAAGCCGCTTGCTGGCGCCGGGTCAATGCAGGGGCAGCAGGATACGGAAGTCGGTACAGCCAGGCCGGCTCTCGCATTCGATCAAGCCCTCGTGCTGCTGCACGAAGGTTTGAGCGAGTGTGAGACCGAGGCCGCTGCCGCCGTCCCTACCCGACACCAGCGGATAGAAGATGCGTTCGCGAATATCCTCGGGGATGCCCGGACCGTTATCGATGACATGCAAGTCCAATGCCAGCTTGAACAAACGCTTGGCAATCGTCACCTGCCGCGCCACCCGCGTGCGCAGCACGATCTGCGCGTCGCCGCGCGCGATGCGCTCGGCCAGCGCCTGGGCCGCGTTGTGGACGATGTTGAGCACGGCCTGGATCAGCTGCTCCATGTCGCCGCGCAGGTCGGGCAGGCTGGCGTCGTAGTCGCGCACGATGTCCAGCCCGGTGGGGAATTCGGCCAGCACCACCGAGCGCACGCGCTCCAGCACCTCGTGGATATTGAGGTCGGACACGATGTGCGGATGGCGGTGCGGCTCCAGCAGGCGGTCCACCAGGGTCTGCAGGCGATCCGACTCCTTGATGATGACCTGGGTGTACTCGCGCAGCGAGCGGTCCGGCAGCTCGAACTCCAGCAACTGCGCGGCCCCGCGGATGCCGCCGAGCGGGTTCTTGATCTCGTGGGCGAGGTTGCGGATCAGTTCCTTGTTGGCGGAGGTCAGGTCGAGGATGCGTTCCTCGCGGTCGCTGCGCACCTTCTGCTCGTTGGGCAGCATCTCCACCAGCACGGTGTCGGTATTGGCTTCCAGCGCGCCGATCACCACGTGCACGTGCATCGGCTCCTGCAGCGGCGGGTGCAGCACCACGTCCTGGCGGCGCGCGTCGAACTGCCGCGACAGCACGGTATCGATCATGCTGTCGAGTTCTTCCGAGGCGCCGAACAGATCGCTCAGGGACAGCTCCACCATGGCCTTGCGCGAGAGCGCGAAGCTGGCCTCGGCGGCGGGGTTGGCGTAGACCACGCGCATGCCCGGCTGGCGAATCAGCAGGACCGGGTTGGCGATGACGTCCAGGCCCTGATGGTAGGACACGTCGCCCAGGGGCAGCACCACGGCCTCGCCCTCGGGCGGGTTGCCGGCTCCGGCCGAAGCCACTTTGCGGGAGACGCTGCGGATCAGGCGACGCATGAGACTAGTCCTTCAGGTTGGAGAGTTCGCGCCGCAGCGAGGCGGCATTGGCCTCGCCGCGCGCGATGTCGTCGCGCAGCGAGGCGGTACGGTCGAGGTACTTCTGGTAATTGCGCTCGTTGCCCTGGCGCTCCGGCTGGCCGTTGTTGTACTCGGCGCGCAGCGCGGCCAGCTTGGCTTCCTCGCTCTGCAGCTCCTGCTCGAGCACCGCGCGGCGCTCGCCGTCGCGGCTCTTCTGCGTGGCGCTGTCCACGCGCGGGAACGCGGCCGGCGCGGCGGCCGGCGCGGCGCCCCTGGCGGCGGCGCCGGATACGCGCGTGCCCGGCACCGTGGTCACCTCGGGCAGGCTGAGCCGCTTGCAGTTCTTGCCGCCGTTGCCGTTGCGGTACTCCGGCACGCCGTTGGCGCCGGTGCACATGTAGATGTCGCCCGACTGCGCCGGCGCCGGCCGGCTCCAGCCGAGCAGGCCGAGCGCCAACATGGCGCACAAGGCCGCCGATGCGTGCCGGCGGGCACCGGAACGGGGCACGGGATGGTGCGGTGAGAGCGAGAAATCGAGCGCGTCCATTGACATCAGCAAGGCAGGTGGGAAAGGAGCCTCATTCTAGCCATCAATGCAGGCATCAAAACAAAAAGGGACAGCCGAGGCCGCCCCTTCCTGGTGCAACTGTTGCCCGGTCACAACCTGGCAACGCCCCGCTTTACAGCGAGTAGTACATCTCGAACTCGACCGGGTGCGTGGTCATGCGGAAGCGGGTCACTTCTTCCATCTTCAGCTCGATGTAGGCATCGATCATGGAGTTGGAGAACACGCCGCCGCGCGTCAGGAACTCGCGGTCGTTGTCGAGGTATTCCAGGGCCTGGTCGAGGCTCGAGCAGACGGTCGGGATCTTTGCATCCTCTTCCGGCGGCAGGTCGTACAGGTTCTTGTCGGCGGCTTCGCCCGGGTGGATCTTGTTCTGCACGCCGTCCAGGCCGGCCATCAGCAGCGCCGAGAAGCCCAGGTACGGGTTGCACAGGGGATCGGGGAAGCGGGTTTCGATACGGCGGCCCTTCGGGTTGGCGACGTACGGAATGCGGATCGAGGCCGAACGGTTGCGGGCCGAGTAGGCCAGCTTGACCGGGGCTTCGAAGCCCGGCACCAGGCGCTTGTACGAGTTCGTGCCCGGGTTGGTGATGGCGTTCAGCGCGCGCGCGTGCTTGATGATGCCGCCGATGTAGTACAGCGCGAATTCCGACAGGCCGGCGTAGCCGTTGCCCGCGAACAGGTTCTGGCCGTCCTTCCACACGGACTGGTGCACGTGCATGCCCGAACCGTTGTCGCCCACGACCGGCTTCGGCATGAAGGTGGCGGTCTTGCCGTAGGTGTGGGCCACGTTCTGGATCACGTACTTCTGCAGCTGGGTCCAGTCGGCGCGCTGCACCAGCGTGCTGAACTTGGTGCCGATTTCGTTCTGGCCCTGGCCAGCCACTTCGTGGTGGTGGACTTCGACGGGAATGCCCAGCGATTCCAGGATCAGGCACATTTCCGAACGGATGTCCTGGAACGTGTCGATCGGGGCGACCGGGAAGTAGCCGCCCTTCTTGCCCGGGCGGTGGCCGCTGTTGCCATGCTCGAATTCCTTGCCCGACGACCACGGTGCCTCTTCCGAATTGATGCGGACCGAGCAGCCTTGCATGTCGACGTTCCACGTCACGCCGTCGAAGATGAAGAATTCGGGTTCCGGGCCGAAATAAGCCGCGTCGCCCAGGCCGGTGCTCTTCAGGTAGGCCTCGGCGCGCTTGGCGATCGAGCGCGGGTCGCGGTCGTAGCCCTTGCCGTCCGACGGCTCGATCACGTCGCAGGTCAGCACCAGCGTCGGCTCTTCGTAGAACGGATCGATGTTGGCGGTAACCGGATCCGGCATCAGCAGCATGTCCGAAGCTTCGATACCCTTCCAGCCGGCGATCGACGAGCCGTCGAAAGCGTGGCCGCTTTCAAACTTGTCTTCGTCGAAGTGCGACACGGGTACCGACACGTGTTGCTCCTTGCCTTTGGTATCGGTGAAACGGAAATCGACGAACTTGACGTCGTTTTCCTTCACAAGCTTCATCACATCTGCAACGCTGTGGGCCATGCCTATCTCCTGGAAATTCGGCTGAAGTCTAGAAAGCCATTCTTGCGTCGATCTTGCCTGCCCACGCTTGCATAGCGGGGAGCAGCGCAAAGACCGGCCGCGAAAGGGACGAGGAATGTTAGCAGAAAGCATGCCAAGGGAAGACCCCAATTCCACCCGTGTTCCCGAAAAAAGTGCACCCCGGCAGCCGCTTGCGCCGCTTGTCGCTGCCAAGGGGTGGCGCATATGGCATATGCACTGCACCGCGGCCACGCATGGCCCGCCGGCGCCCCGCGGACGCGCATGCGGCGTGTCAGATGGAAACACCAAAACGGTGCTGGCGACATGCCGAATGCACCGTTTTCGTGCCAATGGTTGATAACGCCTTGATTTGGTGCATGCGCGACTCGGCCGCATGCTCGCGGTGCATGCGCTGCGCGCCGCCCGCGCCGGCGTCCGGCATGCTCAAACCCGCCGGCGCCGGGCCGCGGCGCGCTAGAATAGCCGGTGGCGTCCCGAGGCGCCTTCCATCCCTAGAATCCTGTCACCCCCGATGACCACCCGAGACGACCTCCTCCAAGCCGCGCGCCAGCGCCAGCAGCAAGACCAGCTTCCCTATTTCGGCGCCCTCTCCCCGCAGGAAGCCTTTGCCCTGCTGCAGAACGACCCCAGCGCCGTGATGGTCGACGTGCGCACGCAGGCGGAGCTGGACTGGATCGGCGGGCCGGACGTGCCGGAAGCCCAGTCCGCGCACGTGGAATGGATGAGCTACCCGGGCGGCGCGCAGAACGCGGCATTCATCGACCAGCTCAAGGCGCGCGTGGCGCCCGACGTCCCCGTGCTGTTCCTGTGCCGCAGCGCGGCGCGCTCCAAGCATGCCGCGCGCGTGGCGACCCAGGCCGGCTACCAGTTCGCCATGGACGTGCTCGAAGGCTTCGAAGGCAACCGCGACGAGCATCATCACCGCAAGACGGTGGAAGGCTGGTGCGTGCGCGGCCTGCCGTGGCACGGCGCGTGATGGCGCCTGAATGATGGCAGAACGCCGGCCAAATAAGAAAACGGGACAACATGGTTGTCCCGTTTTTTATGCCACGAACGCCCCGCGGCCCCGCGCCTAGTCCCCAGCCGGATCCCCCGGCCGCCGCGAGCCCACCTCGACCAGTTCAAACCCCATCGCGCGCACGCCGTCGCGCAGCATCGCATAGGCCGGCTCGACGAGGTCGACCGAGCCTTTCACGCCGAGGTCGATGTGCCGGCGCGCATAAAGCTCGCCGCGCTTGGCGTCTCCCACCGACGGCAGGCTGAACACGCGCACGCCGTCGAAGGCCGCCTCGACCCGCTCCATCAGCGGGGTCAGCGTCGACTCGGGCGCCTCGAACACCAGGAACGAGCGCTCTTCCTGCACCGAGGTGTGGAACAGGTGCGGATAGTAGTGGTCCAGCACCCATTCCATCATCGGCCACGCCATCACCGGGAAGCCCGGCATGAAGTGGTGGTCGGCCACGGAGAAGCCGGGAATGCGGTTGTAGCTGTTCGGGATGATGCGCGCGCCGGCCGGGAATTCGCCCATCTTGAAGCGGTGCTGGTTCTCGGGCAGGTTCAGGTCGCCCTTGACCGGGTCGCCGGCGGCGGTCTCGGCGATGCGCTGGGCGATCAGCTCGCGCGCCTCGGGATGCAATTCCAGCGGCACGCCGAGCGCGGCCGCCGCGCACTGCCGGGTGTGGTCGTCCGGCGTGGCGCCGATGCCGCCCGTGCAGAACACCACGTCGCTGCCGGCGAAGGTACGGCGCAGCGTGGCGGTGATGCGCGCGCGCTCGTCGCCGACGTACTCGGCCCAGTCCAGCGCCAGGCCGCGCGCGGCCAGCAGTTCGATGGCGCGGCGCATATGCTTGTCTTCGCGCCGCCCCGACAGAATCTCGTCACCAATGACGACCAGGCCGAAACCCATGATGCCCTCGCTTCAGGAATGTTCAATGCGCCGCACGTCGGACGGCGCGAGATCGATGACGTCCAGCGCCGGCGCGGCCGCTGCCGCGGCGGCGCGCTCGGCGCGCAATTGCTCCAGCGCGCGCAGGCAGAAATGCCCGAACCACAGCGCCGAGAAGATGAAGATCAGCACGTACAGCCACAGCGTGCCCGCCAGCACGAACGGAAACAGGAAGATCAGCGCCGCCGAGGAAACCCAGATCAGCGTCGGCGCCGAGCCCAGCAGCCCGACCGCCACGCCGATGGCCAGCAGCGGCGCGCGGTGCCGCTTCATCAGGGTCTTGCGCTCCTCGGCGGTGGCATGCTCGGCCAGCGCGTCGTAGGTCATGACGCGGTAGGTCAGCCAGCCCCACAGCAGCGGCGGGATCAGCGCGAAGAACAGCGGGACCAGCCACAGCGGCAGGGTCACGATCACCAGCACCAGGAACAGGCAGGTGCTGCCGAGGGTCTGCAGCACGCTGCCGGCCAGGCTGCCGCCCTTGGCCCGCGCCAGGCCGGGATAGCTGCGCTCGAGATGCCGCACCACCGCCGGCACCGAGAACAGGCTGATGAAGATCAGCATGGAAGCGATCACCAGCGGCACCATCAGCGCGATCACGAACAGCGGCGCCACCACCGCGTGCAGCGACTGCATGCCCAGCCAGGCCAGCGCGGCATAGATCCAGCTGGTCAGCACCGAGGCCTCGAGGATGCCGCGCGCGGTCGCCATGATGGCTTCCCAGCCCCACAGCAGCAGGCCGCCCCACAGCGCCGTGGCGAGCACGAAGGGGATGACGGTAAGCATCAGCATGCGCGGATGGAGCTGGCTCATCAGGGCACGGCCAAACGCGCGGAAAATGTCGTTCATGCAGGCAAGTGGATACCGCGAAAGGATTGCCGCGAAAGCGGGGACGGATAGACTAGCACACGTCACCGGCGCAGGCAGGGGCGCCGCGCCGCGGCGCCCTGCCGGGCAGGCGCTCAGCCGAGCCGCAGCAGGCGCTTGATGCCGTACCACTGCTGCGACAGGAAGCCCGCGCCGTAGTCGCGCCCCTTGCCGGCGGGCGGCGGCATCTGGTCGCGCACGCCGGTGGGATAGTAGGCGTCGCTGAACACCGCGGTGCGGAACAGCATGTCCCACCAGGGGAAGATCACGCCGTAGTTGCAGCCGCCGAGCCGCCCGGGATGGCCGATCGCCTCGTGCCCGACGCCGACCGCGTGATGGGTGCGGTGAAAGCGCGGCGACACCAGCAGGCGCTCGCCGAGCGCGCCGAAGTGCAGGCGCAGGTTGGCATGCTGCAGGCTCTGCAAGAGCTGCGACAGCGCCACCAGCAGCACGTACTGCGACGGCTCCACGCCCACCGCCAGCGCCGCCACGGCGAACACCAGGTCGCGCAGCATGTCGTCCAGCAGGTGGTTGCGGTTGTCGCTCCACAGCGTCATCTGGCGCTGGCTGTGGTGCAGCGAATGCAGGCTCCACCACCAGCGGTAGCTGTGGGAAAACCGGTGATACCAGTAGTCGAGCAGGTCGAACAGCAGCAGGTAGACCAGGAAGCTCACCAGCGGGATCGACGTCACGCCCGGCCACCAGTCCTCCACGTTGATGCGCTGCCAGCCGAACAGCCTGAGATGGCCCTCCAGCGCGTCCATGACCGGGTCGAGCAGGAAGAACATGGCCAGGCGGAACAGGCCGAGCCGGTGGATGACCGTGTACAGGATGTCGGTGCGGATCGCGGCGCGGTCGGTCACGGCCTCGACCGGGCGCAGCTTTTCCAGCGGGCCGAGAATCAGCACCATCACCACGATCTGCACCAGCCCCACCAGCAGCCACTCGGTGCCCGTGAACGCATCCTCGGCATAGCCGCCCAGGCCAAGCTGGTACACCACCGGCAGGATCACGTCCTGGAACAGCGTGGCTTCGACCTGGCCGACCCAGGCGTTGAACATGTCGAGCATCACGGCCTCCCGGCGCCGCCCGCGGCGCTGGCCGCGCTGGTGGCCGCCTGGCTGCGGAACCACTCGCGGTAGGCCGGATGCTCGCGCAGCGTGGCGAAGCAGAAGCCTTTGCGCTCCAGCCCGCCGATGAGCGGCTCCAGCACGCCCGGTGCCCACGGATCCTTGCGCGACCAGATGCCGAGGTGGGCCATGGCGATGTCGCCGTCGCGCAGGTCGCGCAGCGCGCGCGCCAGCAGCACCTTGTTCGGGAAACGCTCGGACGACAGCTCATCGCCGAGGAAACCGGCCGGCGCCCAGCCCACATGCTTGAAGCCGCACTGCTCGGCCCACTGCAGCGTCTGCGGCGCGGTATGGCCGCCCGGCGCGCGCCACAGCGGCGACATGGTGGCGCCGCTCAGGCTGTGCAGCGCCTGCGCGCTGCGCCTGAGTTCGCTGCAGAAGCCCTGCTGGTCCATCGCCACGTCCTGCCCGGCCCGCTCGCCGAACTGCGGGCGCATCGTCACCTTGCCGTCGCGCGCGCCGCGCAGGTAGACGTGGTCGAAGGTGTGGCTGCCGAACACGTGGCCGTCGGCCGCCAGCGTCTTCCAGTACGCGGCCCAGCCGGGGTCGAGCGAGCTGTCCTTGTTGACGGTGGGTTCGTTGGCGAGGAAGAAGGTGGCCTTGATATGGTGGCGGCGCAGCGTGTCGGCGATCAGCGCGGCCTGGCTCATGCTGCCGGTATCGAAGGTCAGGTAGAGCGTGCCGGCACGGCAGGATTGCGCGGTGCCGGGAGCCGGCGCGGCAATGCCGGACGGAGCGGACGGAGCGGACGGACCCGTCGAACGGGCCGGCCCCGTGGCCAGCGCCAGCCCGGCGGCGGCAAGCCCCAAGGCCGCGCGCAGCGCGGCGCGGGCCGGCCGGGGCCGCGAAATCTTGCTCATGATGCCTGTCCTGATGACCTGTGACTGCATTGGAGTGGCGACAGCCATACTAGTTCGATTGCCCTGCCCGCCGCCGCGTTCCCGCGCGCCGCGGCGCTCAATACAGCGGCGCGCGCGTGCGGAAGTAGATGCCGTGCGGCGAGCGGCCCACGCGGATGGTCTTGACCAGCTTGCGGCTGGCCACGTCGATCAGGCCGACCGAGCGCGCCCAGCGGAAGCTCACCCACAGCGTCTTGCCGTCGGCGGTCAGTTCCATGTCGTCCGGTCCGGCCGGCAGGCCCGTGATGTCGCCGACCTTGGTGAGGGTCTGCTGGTCCACGATGCTGATGGTGCCGGACACGCGGTTGGACAGGAACAGGTGGCGCTTGTCGCCCACCGCGCGGAAATTGTGCGCGCCCTTGCCGGTCGGGATCTGCTTGACCAGGGTGCGGGTATGCCAGTCGATCACCGCCACGTAGTCGGCGCCGGTCATGCCCACCAGCAGGTACTTCTGGTCGGGCGTGACCCACACGCCGGCCGGCGCGGAGCCGGCGTCCATGCGCCACATCACGCTCTGCGTGGGCAGGTCGATGGCGACCACCTCGTTGGAATCCTGCAGCGTGACGAAGGCCACGCGGCTGTCGGCGGTGAAGGCGATGTGGCTCGGCGTCTTGGCCAGCGGCAACTGCTTGGCCAGCTTCAGCGCCTTGCCGTCCCAGCGGTACACGTCGACGCGGTCGAGGCGGTTGCCGGTGGTGACGAACCACTTCTGGTCGGGCGAAAAGCCGATCTGGTACGGGTCGTCGATATTGGGAACGCGCTGCTGGACCTTGCCGGTGACCGGATCGAGGAAGACCAGGTCGTTGCCCACCGCGTTGGCGACGATCAGGGACTTGTCGTCGGGCGTGGCGATCAGGTGGTGCGGCTCCTTGCCGACCGGGAAGGTCTCCAGCACCTTCTGCGTGTCCTTGTCGATCAGGGTGACGGTAGCATCACCCGAATTGAGCACCACCACCACTTCCGCCGAGGCCGGCGCCGCTGCCATCCCCAGGGCCAGGGTGCCGAGCATGGCAACCCCGGAAACTACACGACGCAATGCGAGCATAAGACCGTTAGGCAAAAGACTGAATCGAACATTCTAACGTTTCGGGCACGAGATACGATGACCTGGGACAACAAACTAACACTTCGTCACACTCTCGGCGCAGGTGCCGCCACGCGCCGCCGAAGGGGCTCCGGCAACCAGGGGCTTCCGGCGCCGCTTTCCCTCAGCGCTGCATGGACTCCCACACCTTCTGCAGCCGTTTCACCGACATCGGCACCGGCGTGCGCAACTCCTGCGCGAACAGCGCCACGCGCAGCTCTTCCAGCATCCAGCGGAATTCGTCCAGGCGCGCATCCTCCACGCCCCGGCCCTGCTGGCGCAACTGCTTCTCGGCGCGCTGCCACTGCTGCAGCAGCGGCGTCATTTCCTGCAGGCGCTGGGTGTCGCGCGCCGGGTCGCCCTTGATCTTGTCGATGCGCATGGCGATGCCCTTCAGGTAGCGCGGGAAATGCACCAGTTGCTGGTAAGGCGTGTCGGTCACGAACTGCTTGCCCATCAGCCGCGCCAGCTGCGCCTCCATGTCGGCGTGCGCGGCGGCGAACGGCTTGGCCTGCACCAGCTTGCGCGGCAGCGTGGCGTACTCGGCCAGCACCGCGCCCACCAGCCGGGCGATTTCCTGCGCCAGCAGGTTCAGGCGCGAGCGCCCTTCTTCCTTGCGCGCGGCGAACTCCGCCTCGTTGCGCGGCAGCGGCGCCTGCAGGCAAGCGCGCTCCAGCGCCACCGTGACGATCTGGTCGCGC
Organism: Cupriavidus sp. 30B13; assembly: GCF_049059565.2. Taxonomy (NCBI): domain Bacteria; kingdom Pseudomonadati; phylum Pseudomonadota; class Betaproteobacteria; order Burkholderiales; family Burkholderiaceae; genus Cupriavidus; species Cupriavidus sp. 30B13. Next base: position 2,560,352 of record NZ_CP188223.1, read on the forward strand.
AGCATTTCCTGCGTGCCCAGCGTCATGTACTGCATCGCCATCTGCTGCAGGCCGGGGATGTTCTTTTCCAGGAACTTCACCTGCTCGCGCAGCTGCAGCGCGAACAGGCGGCGCAGGCCGACGTGGTGCACGCGCACCGCTTCCTGCGGGTCGTCGAACACTTCCACGTCGCAATGCGCGCCGCGGTCGACCAGCGCCGGGTAGCCGAACAGCGTCTGGTTGCCCTTGCGGATCTCCAGCAGCTCCGGCAGCTCGCCGAACGACCAGCCGGTCAAGCCCTCGTACTGGCCGGGCTCGGCCGCCGGCGCCTGCGAGGCGGACTGCGCGGCGATGCTCTGGAACGACTGCTGCGCCTGCCCGCCCAGCTCGGCGCGCAGCTGCGCCAGGTTGCGGCCCATGTCGAGCTGGCGGCCGTGCTCGTCCACCACCTTGAAGTTCATGGTGTGGTGGGCCGGCAGCGTTTCCAGCTTGAAGTCCGCGCGCCTGACCAGCGTGCCGGTCTGCGCGCGGATATCGGCGATCAGCACGTCGAGCAGCTCGCCCTCGCCGAACGGGTTGCGCTCGACGAAGCCGGCGGCGTAGTCGGGCAGCGGCACGCAATGCCGGCGCAGCTTCTGCGGCAGCGACTTGAGCAGCAGGTGCACCTTCTCCTTGACCATGCCCGGCACCAGCCAGTCGGCCCGCTCGGGGCGCACCTGGTTGAGCGCGTACAGCGGCACGGTCAGCGTCACGCCGTCACGGTGGCTGCCGGGCTCGAAGTGATAGGTCAGCGCCATGTCCACGCCGGCCACCGGCAGGATCTTGGGGAACAGGTCGGTGGTGATGCCGGCCGCCTCGTGGCGCATCAGCTCTTCGCGGTTCAGGTAGAGCAGCTTGCGGTCACGCGCGCTCTCGCTCTGATACCACTGCTCGAACGTGGCCTGCTGGTGGATCTCGGCCGGGATCAGGCGGTCGTAGAACGCGAAGATCAGCTCGTCGTCGACCAGCACGTCCTGGCGGCGCGACTTGTGCTCGAGGTTCTCGATCTCGCGCGTGAGGCGCTGGTTGTGCGCGAAGAACGGCAGCCTGGTGTCGAATTCGCCCTCCACCAGCGCGCGGCGGATGAACAGCTCGCGCGCCTCCTGCGGGTTCATCGGCCCGTAGTGCACGCGCCGGTGCTGGTAGACCACCAGCCCGTACAGCGTGGCGCGCTCCATCGCCATCACCTGGCCGGATTTCTTCTCCCAGTGCGGGTCGCTCCAGCTCACCTTGAGCAGGTGGCGGCCCACCTGCTCCAGCCATTCGGGCTCGATGCGGGCCAGCGTGCGCGCGAACAGGCGGCTGGTCTCGACCAGCTCGGCGGCGATGATCCAGCGGCCCACCTTGCGCGCGATCAGCGAGCCGGGCCACAGGTGGAACTTGATGCCGCGCGCGCCCAGGTATTCGCGCCCGCGGCCGTCGGCCTCTTCCAGCTTGCAGCCGACGTTGCCCAGCAGCCCGGTCAGCAGTGCCTTGTGCACCTGCTCGTAGGTGGGCTCGCTCTCGTTGAGGCGCCAACCCTGCTCGGTCACCGTGGTCAGCAGCTGCGAATGGACGTCGCGCCATTCGCGCAGGCGCACGTGCGAGAGGAAGCTGGCGCGGCACTGGTCCTGCAGCTGGCGGTTGGTCTTCTTGTGCGCCACCGCCTCCTCGAACCACTTCCACAGCTTGACCCAGCCCAGGAACTCGGACTTCTCGTCCATGAACTTGCGGTGGGCCTGGTCGGCCGCTTCCTGCGCCTCCTGCGGGCGGTCGCGCGGGTCCTGCACCGACAGCGCGCTGGCGATGATCAGCACCTCGCGCAGGCACTGGTGCTCGCGCGCGGCCAGGATCATGCGGGCCACGCGCGGGTCCAGCGGCAGGCGCGCGAGCTGGCGGCCGGTCTGGGTCAGCGCGTTGGCGTCGTCGCCCACGCTGTCCACCGCGCCGAGTTCCTGCAGCAACTGGTAGCCGTCGGCGATGGCACGGCCCAGCGGCGGCTCGATGAACGGGAACGCCTCGATCGCCGTCAGCTTGAGCGCCTTCATGCGCAGGATCACCGCAGCCAGCGACGAGCGCAGGATTTCCGGATCGGTGAAGCGCGCGCGGCCGGCGAAATCCGCCTCTTCGTAGAGCCGGATGCAGACGCCGTCCGCCACCCGGCCGCAACGGCCGGCGCGCTGGTTGGCCGCAGCCTGCGAGATCGCCTCGATCTGCAGCTGCTCGACCTTGTTGCGGTAGGAGTAGCGCTTGACGCGCGCCAGCCCGGTATCCACCACGTAGCGGATGCCGGGCACGGTCAGCGAGGTCTCGGCCACGTTGGTGGCCAGCACGATGCGCCGCGCGTTGGACGGGCGGAACACGCGCTCCTGCTCCTGCACCGACAGGCGCGCGAACAGCGGCAGGATCTCGGTATGCGGCGGATGGTGCTTGCGCAGCGCCTCGGCCGCCTCGCGGATCTCGCGCTCGCCCGGCAGGAACACCAGCACGTCGCCGGGGCCGAGCCGGCACAGCTCGTCGACCGCCTCGACGATGCCGTCGAACAGGTCGCGGTCCTTGCCCTGCGCCGACCTGGGCGCGCCGTCGGCGGGCGCGTCCTTCTCGATCGGCCGGTAGCGGATCTCCACCGGATACAGCCGCCCGCTCACCTCGATCACCGGCGCGGGCTTGCCGCGCTGCGCGAAATGCTCGGCGAAGCGGTTGGCGTCGATGGTGGCCGAGGTGATGATCAGCTTGAGGTCCGGGCGCTTCGGCAGGATCTCCTTGAGGTAGCCGATCAGGAAATCGATGTTGAGGCTGCGTTCGTGCGCCTCGTCGATGATGATGGTGTCGTAGGCGCGCAGCAGCGGATCGGTCTGGGTCTCCGCCAGCAGGATGCCGTCGGTCATCAGCTTGACCGAGGCGCCCGGCGACATGGTGTCGTTGAAGCGCACCTGGTAGCCCACGTGCTCGCCCAGCGGCGTGCCGATCTCCTGCGCGATGCGCTTGGCGGTCGAGGTGGCGGCGATGCGGCGCGGCTGGGTGTGGCCGATCAGGCCGCCGCTGCCGTCCGTGCCCGGGCCGCGCCCGACCGACAGGCAGATCTTGGGCAGCTGGGTGGTCTTGCCGGAGCCGGTCTCGCCCGAGACGATCACCACCTGGTGGTCGCGCAGCGCCTGCGCGATCTCCTCGCGGCGCGCCGATACCGGCAGCGCCTCGGGGAAGGTGAGCGGCGGCAGCGGGCTGGCGACGCGGCGCGCACGGGCGGCGCCCGCTTCGGCGCGCGGCCGGCCCGGCCGGCCCTCGCCCGGCGGCCCGGGCCGGCGCCCCGGGCGGGGGGCTGGCTTGGCGGCAGGCCGGGCGGGCGCCTGGACGGCGGTTGGGACGGCGGCCTGGACGGCGGCCGGGACGGAAGCGGGGGCGGCCTTGGGCGCGCGCCGGCCGGCATCGGTTTTCCGATCCGGCGGCAAAGGTTTGGCGGGGCGTTGTGCTGACATTGGCCGGGATTATAATCCGCGGCATGAATGCAAGAACCGACTCGCTAGCCGACGCGCCCGCGCCGTCTGAAAAGGACGAGCCCCTGCCCGTCCCCGCCCCCGCAGCGCCCCTGGCTGCGCCCGTCCATGCAGCCGAAGCGTCCGAGCGCGGCGGCCCGGACCACCAGCAGTTCGTCGACTGGCTGCGCGCCGTCGCCCCGTATATCCACGCGTTCCGCGGCAAGACCTTCGTGATCGCCTTCGGCGGCGAGCTGGTCAAGGCCGGCACGCTCAACGCCCTGGTCAACGACGTGGCCCTGCTGCACGCCATGGGCATGCAGATCGTACTGGTGCACGGCTCGCGCCCGCAGGTGGAAGAACAGCTGGCGCTGCGCCACGTCGAATCGCAGTTCGCCGCCGGCGTGCGCATCACCGACAACGCGGCGCTCGAATGCGCCAAGGAAGCCGCCGGCGAGCTGCGCCTGGACATCGAGGCCGCCTTCAGCCAGGGCCTGCCCAACACGCCGATGGCCGGCGCCCAGCTTTCGGTGATTTCCGGCAACTTCGTCACCGCGCGCCCGGTGGGCATCGTCGAAGGCGTGGATTACCAGCACACCGGCCTGGTGCGCAAGATCGACGGCGAATCGGTGCGCATGTCGCTCTCGCACGGCAAGGTCGTGCTGCTTTCGCCGCTCGGCTTCTCGCCCACCGGCCAGGCCTTCAACCTGTCGATGGAAGACGTGGCCAGCGCCACCGCCACCGCCATCAAGGCCGACAAGCTGGTCTTCATCACCGAAGTGCCCGGCGTGCAGGACGCGTCCGGCAGGCTGATGCCGGAAATGTCGCTGCGCACCGCCGTCGAGCGCCTGCAGAACAACCACCTGCCGCCCGAGGTCGCCTATTACCTGGAACACCTGGTCAAGGCCCTCAAGGGCGGCGTGCCGCGCGCCCACCTGATTCCGTTCGACCTGGACGGCTCGGTGCTGCTGGAGCTGTTCCTGCACGACGGCGTCGGCACCATGATCTCGGACACCGACCTCGAAAGCCTGCGCGAAGCCACGCTCGACGACGTCGGCGGCATCGTCCAGCTGATCGCCCCGCTCGAGCAGGACGGCACGCTGGTGCCGCGCGGGCGTCACCTGATCGAGCGCGACATCGCCAATTTCTCGGTGATCGAGCACGACGGCGTGCTGTTCGGCTGCGCCGCGCTCTACCCCTACCCGCGCGAGGGCATGGCCGAGATGGCCTGCCTGACGGTCTCGTCCGAGGCGCAGGGCACCGGCGACGGCGAGCGCCTGCTCAAGCGCATCGAGCGCCGCGCGCGCAGCCTGGGCCTGGACCGCCTGTTCGTGCTCACCACGCGCACGGAACACTGGTTCCTCAAGCGCGGGTTCGTCCACGCCACCGTGGACGACCTGCCCGAAGACAAGCGCAAGCTCTACAACTGGCAGCGCAAGTCGATGGTGCTGATGAAAAAACTGTGATGCCCGTGGGGGTAGCCGGAAGGCTTCGCCCCGCTTCGTTACAATAGCGGCCTGCCATGGCGCGCCGCGTTCGCCGCGCCGGCCACATCACACGACTACAAGGAGTTCCCCATGGCCCGCATGGTCCAATGCGTCAAGCTCAACAAGGAAGCCGAAGGGCTCGACCTGCCGCCGCTGCCGGGCGAGCTCGGCAAGAAGATCTGGCAAAGCGTGTCCAAGGAAGCCTGGGCCGGCTGGCTCAAGCACCAGACCATGCTGATCAACGAAAACCGCCTCAACATGGCCGACACGCGCGCGCGCCAGTACCTGCTCAAGCAGACCGAGAAGTATTTCTTCGGCGACGGCGCCGACCAGGCCCAGGGCTACGTGCCCCCGCCGCAGGCGTGACGGCGGCTGCCCGCGGCCGCGCGCCGCGAGGATGGGCCAGGTCATGAAAACAAAAAGGGTGCCGCGAGAGGCACCCTTTTTCGTCGGCCGGGAATCCGGGCGCGCGGCTCAGAAATCGGTGCGCCTGACGCCTTCCGGCGTGCCCAGCAGCAGCACGTCGGCGCCGCGCAAGGCGAACAGCCCCACCGTCACCACGCCAGGCACGTGGTTGATCACCTCTTCCAGGCCCTTCGGATCGGCGATCCGCAGGCCGGCCACGTCCAGGATCACATTGCCGTTGTCGGTCTTGTAGATGCCGCCTTCCCTGGTCATGCGCAGGCGCGGCTGGCCGCCCAGCGCCGCGAGCTTGCGCGCCACCGCCGCGCGTGCCATCGGAATCACTTCCACCGGCAGCGGGAACGTGCCCATGATCTCGACCAGCTTGCTGCCGTCGGCGATGCAGACGAAGCGCTGCGCCACCGAAGCCACGATCTTCTCGCGCGTCAGCGCGCCGCCACCGCCCTTGATCATGGCGCCGCTGGCGTCGATTTCGTCGGCCCCGTCCACGTACACGGGGATTTCGTCGACCTCGTTCAGGTCCAGGACATTGAAGCCATGCTGCTGCAGGCGGCGGGTGGAAGCCTCCGAGCTGGAGACCGCGCCGGCAAAGCGTTCCTTGAACGCGGCCACCGCATCGATAAAGAGATTGGCCGTGGAGCCCGTGCCCACGCCCAGCACCGCGCCGGCCGGCACTTCCTTCTCGACATAGTCCGCGGCGGCTTGCGCCACCAGCGCCTTGAGTTCATCCTGAGTCATGACAACAGCCCGTCTGCTTTTGGGGGAAACCGCATAGTGTACCGGAATGCCGTGGCATCGCCGGAGGCGGCGCGGGCCGGCGGTACAATGGCTGCGAGGCCGGCATCCGGGCCCCGCGCGACGGTCCCGGGCAGCGGCCGCGGCATTGCGCGTCGCGCCGACCCGCTCCCTTCTCCCGGCGGGAACGGCAACGATGTACGGCGGCAACGCGGCCCGGCATGCCGGCCGCGCTGCCATCACCAACCTCTAACAGCGACTCACCGACCATGAACCAGCTCGATCAGCTCAAGCAGTTCACCACCGTCGTGGCGGACACCGGCGATTTCCAGTTGATGAAGCAGTACACGCCGCAAGACGCCACCACCAACCCCTCACTGATCCTCAAGGCCGTGCAGAAGGCCGAGTACCGCCCGCTGCTGGACCGCGCCGTGCGCGACAACGACGGCATCGAGGCCGTCATGGATGCGCTGCTGATCGGCTTCGGCTGCGAGATCCTCGCCATCGTGCCCGGCCGCGTCTCCACCGAGGTCGACGCCCGCCTGTCCTTCGACACCGACGCCACCCTGGCCAAGGCCCGCCACCTGATCGCGCTCTACGAGCAGCGCGGCGTGGCGCGCGAACGCGTGCTGATCAAGATCGCTTCCACCTGGGAAGGCATCCGCGCCGCCGAGGTGCTGCAGCGCGAAGGCATCCACTGCAACATGACGCTGCTGTTCTCGCTGGCCCAGGCCGTGGCCTGCGCCGAAGCCGGCGCGCAGCTCATCTCGCCCTTCGTCGGCCGCATCCTCGACTGGCACAAGCAGAAGGCCGGCGACAAATGGGACGCCGCCGCCAACGCGGGCGACGACGATCCTGGCGTGCGCTCGGTGCGCCAGATCTACGACTACTACAAGAAATTCGGCTATCCGACCGAGGTGATGGGGGCCAGCTTCCGCAGCACCGAGCAGATTCTCGCGCTGGCCGGCTGCGACCTGCTGACCATCAGCCCGGACCTGCTGGAAAAGCTCGCCGCCGCCGAAGGCAAGGTCGAGCGCAAGCTGTCGGTCGACCAGGCCCAGGCCGCGAACATCGCGCGCATCGAATGCAGCGAAGCGGCCTTCCGCTGGCAGCTGAACGAGGACCAGATGGCCACCGAGAAGCTGTCCGACGGCATCCGCCTGTTCGCCGCGGATGCGGTCAAGCTGGAGGCGCTGATCGCGGCATAGGCCGTCCAGGCCCGCTCAGGCCGGCGCCTCCGCGGCGCCGGCCCACAACTGCGGCAGCACCACGCCCGCCGGCCCGCGCAGCACGATGTCGGCGGTCCGGTCCAGCGCGGAGGGCTCGGGGTTGACCACGATGACGCGCGCGCCGTGGTCCTTGGCGATGCCGGGCAGGCCCGCGGCCGGGTAGACCAGGCCCGAGGTGCCCACCACCAGGCAGAGATCGCAGGTTTCGGCGGCGTGTTCGGCGCGATAGCGCGCCACGCGCGGCAGTTCCTCGCCGAACCACACCACGCCCGGGCGCATCATGGCGCCGCACAGGCCGCAGCGCGGCGGCGTGCCGGGAATCGCGGTGGCCGGGTCGCAGCGGCCGCAGCCGTCGAGCCATTTGTTGGCGAACAGGTTGCCGTGCAGCTCGATCACGTCGCGGCTGCCGGCGCGCTGGTGCAGGCCGTCGACGTTCTGGGTGACCAGCGTGACGTTCTTCCGCGCGGCGAGCGCGGCCAGCGCGATATGCGCGGGATTGGGATGGGTGGCGGCGACCAGCTCGCGCCGGTGCAGATACCATTGCCAGACCAGCGCGGGCTGGCGCCGGTAGGCGTCTTCCTGCGCGAGTTCTTCCGGATTGAAGCGCGACCAGAGGCCGGTCATGGCATCGCGGAAGGTCGGCACGCCGGACTCCGCCGACACGCCGGCGCCGGTCAGCACCATGATGTTGCCGGCCGCGGCGATCAGGCCGCGCGCGGCGGCCCGCGACGACGCATCGAGTTCCGCCGCCACGGAATCAGCGCGGCAGGCGGCGCTGGCGCACCGCTTCGTACAGGCACACGCCGCTGGCCACCGAGACGTTGAGGCTTTCCACGCCGCCGGCCATCGGGATGCCGACCAGCTCGTCGCAGGTCTCGCGCGTGAGGCGGCGCATGCCTTCGCCTTCGGCGCCCATCACCAGGGCGATCGGGCCCTTGAGATCGACGTCGTAGACGGTCTTGTCGGCGCCATCGGCGGTGCCGATCACCCAGATGCCGCGTTCCTGCAGCTCGCGCAGGGTGCGCGCGAGGTTGGTGACGGTGATGTAGGGCACGGTTTCGGCCGCGCCGCTGGCGACCTTGGCCACGGTGGTGTTGAGGCCGACGCTGCGGTCCTTGGGCGCGATCACGGCATGCGCGCCGGCGCCGTCGGCCACGCGCAGGCAGGCGCCAAGGTTGTGCGGGTCGGTGACGCCGTCGAGCACCAGCAGCAGCGGCGTGCCTTCGATGCCGTCGAGCAGTTCGTCGAGATTGAGCGCGAGCGCCACGTCTTCGGCGCGGGCCACCACGCCCTGGTGGCGGTCGGTGCCGGCCATGCCGCGCAGGCGCTCGGCATCGACCGGATGCAGGCGCACCTTGAGGCTCTCGGCCAGGCGGATGAAGTCCTGCATGCGGCGGTCGCGCCGCGCGGATTCAACGTAGACATCGGTGACGCCGGCGGCGTCCTGGCGCAGGCGCGCGGTGACGGCGTGAAAGCCGATCAGGAGTTTTTGTTTAGCCATGGCGGGATTGTACCCGCCGGGCCTTGCCAGGTGTCCGCGGCGGGGGAGCCGGTGGCGGCTCCCCCCGGCGCGTCAGCGCTTGCGCGCGGCGCGGCTGCTTTTGCCGGCCGGCTTGCCGCCGCCCTTCGGACCCGAGCCGAGATGGGCCGGCTTGGGCTTGGCGGCGCGCTTGGCCGGCTTGGCGCCCTGCCCCGGGCGCGCCTTCACGGGTGTGATGACGGCCTCGAACACCGGCTGCTCCTCGATCACGCGGTCGAGCGTTTCGTCGAACGATTCTTCCGGCTTGGAGGTGCCGCCAAGCAGCGCCGCCAGCTGGCGGCCCTTCTTGCGCGCCGGCACGGCGTGCGCGGCCGGCACGCGCGGCTGGGCCTCGGTGACCGGCGCGCGGGCGCGCAGGTTCTTGGCCGACGGCTCCTGCACCAGGCGGAAGTCGATCTTGCGCGCGTCCAGGTCCACGCGCGAGACCTGCACGCGCACGCGGTCGGTCAGGCGGTAGCGGATGCCGGTGCGCTCGCCGCGCAGTTCGTTGCGCGCCTCGTCGTACTGGAAGTAGTCGCTGCCCAGTTCGGTGACGTGCACCAGGCCCTCCACGTAGAGCTCGTCGAGCTGCACGAAGATGCCGAACGAGGTGACCGAACTGACCGTGCCCGAGAACTCGCTGCCGAGCTTGTCGCGCATGAAGTAGCACTTGAGCCAGGCTTCGACGTCGCGCGAGGCTTCGTCGGCGCGGCGCTCGTTGGCCGAGCAGTGCAGGCCGAGCTCGTCCCAGATGGCTTCGTTGCGCTTGGCGCGCGCCGCGCTGAGCTCGGCCTTGGCGGCCGCGTCCTTGGCCTGCATGCGGCGCGCCTTGGGCGCGATGGCGGTGTTCAGCGCCGTGCCGGGCGCGAACGCCGGCTGGTACTTGGTATGCGCCAGCACGGCCTTGATGGCGCGGTGGACCAGCAGGTCGGGGTAGCGGCGGATCGGGCTGGTGAAGTGGGCATAGGCCTCGTAGGCCAGGCCGAAGTGGCCGATATTGTCCGGGCTGTAGACCGCCTGCTGCATCGAGCGCAGCAGCATGGTCTGCAGCATGGGCGCGTCGGGACGGCTCTTGATCTTGTCCATCACGTCGGCGTAGTCGGCCGCCTGCGGCTTGTCGCCGCCGGCCAGCGACAGCCCCACCGTCTTGAGGAACTCGCGCAGGTTCTTGAGCTTTTCCTCGCTCGGGCCCGCGTGGATGCGGTACAGCGTGGGATGCTTGAAACGCTCGAGGAAATCGGCGGCGCACACGTTGGCGGCCAGCATGCATTCCTCGATCAGGCGGTGCGCGTCGTTGCGGGTGCGCGGCAGGATCTGCTCGATCTTGCCCTGCGCGTTGCAGACGATATAGGTCTCGGTGGTGTCGAAGTCGATCGCGCCGCGCTCGCGGCGGGACTTGAGCAGGACCTGGAACAGCTCGTACAGGTTCTGCAGGTGCGGCACCAGCTCGGCGCGCTTGTGCGCCTCCGGCCCCTTGGTATTGGACAGCACCGCCCAGACCTCGTTATAGGTCAGGCGTGCCGCCGAGTGCATCACGGCCGGATAGAACTGGTAGGCCTTGAGCTCGCCCTTGGCGGTGATGACCGCGTCGCACACCATGCACAGGCGGTCCACCTGCGGGTTGAGCGAGCACAGGCCGTTGGAGAGCTTCTCCGGCAGCATCGGGATCACGCGGCGCGGGAAATACACCGAGGTGGCGCGGTCGAGCGCGTCGGCGTCCAGCGGCGTGCCCGGGCGCACGTAGTGCGACACGTCGGCGATCGCCACCACCAGGCGCCAGCCCTTGGCGCGGCCGATCTTGACCGGCTCGCAGTAGACCGCGTCGTCGAAGTCGCGCGCGTCCTCGCCGTCGATGGTGACCAGCGGCACATCGCGCAGGTCGATGCGGTGGTCGAGGTCCGACTCGCGCACGGTGTCCGGCAGCGCGGCGGCTTCCTTGGCGCACGCATCGGAGAACTCGTGCGGCACGCCGTACTTGCGCACGGCGATCTCGATCTCCATGCCGGGATCGTCGATGTCGCCCAGCACTTCCACCACGCGACCCACCGGCTGCACGTAGCGGTCCGGGTAGTCGATGATTTCCACGCTGACCACCTGCCCCACGCGCGCCTTGCCTTGCGACTTGGGCGGGATCAGGATGTCCTGGCTGATGCGCTTGTCTTCCGGCGCCACCACCAGCACGCCGCCCTCGCTGAGCAGGCGGCCGATCACGTAGCGGTTGGCGCGCTCGATGATCTCGACGATCTGGCCTTCGGGCCGGCCGCGCCGGTCATAGCCGATCACGCGCACCTGGGCGCGGTCGTTGTGCATCGCCTTCTGCAGTTCGCGCTCGGGCAGGAAGATGTCGTCGTCGCCGTCGTCGCGGATCAGGAAGCCGAAGCCGTCGCGGTGGCCCTGCACGCGCCCGACCACGAAGTTGGGCTGGTGGGCCAGCTCGTAGCGGCCCTTGCGGTTGAGTTCGATCTGGCCGTCGCGCTCCATGGCGGCGAGGCGCTTCTGGAATCCGTCGTGCTCCTTGCGCGTGACGGCCAGCGCCTTGGCAATGTCGCCAGCCGACAGGGGCGACCCGGACGTCCTCAGGACGCCGAGGATTTCTTCCCGGCTAGGGATCGGATAGTTATTTTGATTCAATTTTATAGATAGTATTTGACAAACGTATTGCGGTCGCTATAATGAGCGCTTCGGTTGTTTCGACGCCCGCCCAGGTGGCGAAATTGGTAGACGCACTAGGTTCAGGTCCTAGCGGTGGCAACACTGTGGAGGTTCGAGTCCTCTCCTGGGCACCAGATCAAACGGAAAACCCGCAGCGCTTTCGAGCCTTGCGGGTTTTTTGTTTTCCGTCTTGTTCTCCGGCGTCTGAACTGACAACTTGCTTGCTCCCGATTCGATTTTTTCGATTTCTGCGCGACCGCGCGACTTGATAAAAACAATAAGCACAGCGGCGGTTCCGGCCTGCGCCTTGCCGCCCTCGGGCGGGCCCCTCGGCGGGGACTGGCGTTCACATGAACGGCCAGCGCGCGGCCCGGACAACCTGCCGCCTGGCGCCGACTGCTGCGCTGCGGGTGAGTGTATCAGTTTCAGTGCCGATACCGGCATTCTTCCGCCGCCCGCGGGCCAGAATGTCGCGTTTTCCGCAGGTTTCCCGCGATTTTCAATCTGCACGCCACTGTCTTGCCCGGGACCGGACGCTTGACAGCCGGCCACATCTGTAACTATGATGGTTTCATATTGAATCCCCGACCATGACCACCAGCAGCCGCTTCGCCGTCGCCGTTCATATCCTCACCTTGCTGGCCAGCGCCGACGCGCCGCTGCCGTCGTCGCTGATCGCCGGCAGCGTGGGCACCAACCCCGCGCTGATCCGGCGGCTGGTCGGGCAACTGGCCGAGGCGGGCCTGGTGAACACGGCGATGGGCAGCACCGGCGGCGCGTCGCTGGCGCGCGCGGCGGCGTCGATCACGCTGCTCGACGTGTTCCGCGCGGTGGAGTCGACCGCGCTGATCGCCCTGCACCACAGCGCGCCCAACCCGGCGTGCATGGTGGGCCGGGAAATCACCGGCGCGCTCAAGCACGCCGCCGACCGCGCGCAGGCGGCAATGGACGGCGCGCTGGCGCAGATCACCATCGCCGGCATGCTGGCCGATGTGGAGCGCGCGTCCGCCGAGCGCCGCAAGCGCTGATTTTTTTACCTCGATATGTAACCATATTGGTTTCATATCGACAAATGGTGCCCGCGCGTGCCGCGGGCATGACTATGCTGTGAACACCGAGCGGTGAAGCAGCCTGAGCAACAAGCAACCAAGCAGACAAGCAAGGAGCTGGACATGAAGATCGCAATCATCGGCGCCACCGGACGCGTCGGCACCCGCCTGATCGACGAAGCGCTGCGCCGCGGCCACACCGTGACCGCCATCGCGCGGCAGGCCGACAAGCTGCCGGCGCAGCCGGACCTGACCACCCGCAACGCCGACGTGGCGGACACCGAGGCGCTGGCCGCCGCCATTGCCGGCAACGACGTGGCCATCAGCACGGTGCGCTTCGAACAGACGAAGGCCGCGCAGATCGTCGGCGCGGTCAAGGCCGCCGGCGTGCCGCGCCTGCTGGTGGTGGGCGGCGCCGGCAGCCTCTACGTGGCGCCCGGCGTGCAGCTGGTGGACACGCCGGGATTCCCCGACGCGTACAAGCCGGAAGCGCTGGCCGGCCGCGACTTCCTCGACGCCCTGCGCGCCGAAACCGAGCTCGACTGGACCTTCCTGTCCCCGGCCGCGCTGTTCGAGCCGGGCACCCGCACCGGCACCTGGCGCACGGGCGGGGAAACCCTGCTGTCCGACGCCTCGGGCAAGAGCTGGATCTCGATGGAGGACTACGCCATCGCCATGCTCGACGAGGTGGAAAAGCCCGCGCACCCGCGCCAGCGCTATTCGGTGGCTTACTGAGCAAGCCGCCGGGGGCGGCAGGCTGCCGCCCCGCCCGCTCAGCCGGCCGGCCGCGCCAGGTAGCTGCGCCGCGCGGGCTTGAGCACCGCGATGGCCAGCAGCGCGGTCGCGATGTCGAGCGTGATGGCCACGCCGAAGACCGGCATCCAGCTGCCCAGCCGCTCATGCATCAGCGCGGCCAGCGGGCCGCCGAAGATCGAGCCGATGCCCTGCGAGATATACAGCCAGCCGTAGTTGGTGGTGGCGAAGCGCGTGCCGAACGTATCGGTCAGCGTGGAGGGAAACAGCGAGAAGATCTCGCCCCAGCCCAGGAACACCACGCCCGACAGCAGCACGAAGAGCACCGCGTTCTCGCGCGTCAGCAGCCACAGCGCCATCGCCACGCCTTCCAGCGCGAAGGCGAAGCACATCGTGTTCTCGCGTCCCCAGCGGTCCGAGACCCAGCCGAACAGCGGCCGCGTGAGCCCGTTGGTGAAGCGGTCGAGCGTCAGCGCCAGCGGCAGCGCCGCCATGCCGAGCACGGTGGCGCCGGTCACGCCGAAATCCTTGGCGAAGGCAGCCATCTGCGAAGTCACCATCAGGCCCGAGGTGGACATCATGGTCATCATGCCGAACAGCAGCCAGAACAGCGGCGTGCGCAGCATTTGGCGCGTCGGCACGTCGGCGACGGCGTGCGCCGCGCGTCCTTCCTGGCCATGCGCGGGCGCTGCCGGCGCGTGCGCGGCCGGCGCGCGCAGCCCTTGCGAGGCAAGGAAGCCGATCACCGCGAACAGCAGGCCGAACTGCCACAGCGTGGACTCCAGCCCCTTGCCGGCGAGCGCCGCGGCAATCGGGAACGTGGTGACGATCGCGCCCATGCCGTAGCCGGCCGCGACCATGCCCACCGCGAAGCCGCGGCGGTCCGGGAACCAGCGCACCATCTGGCCCACCACGCCGACATAGACGATGCCGGTGCCCAGGCCGCCCACCACGCCGTAGCACAGATAGAGCATGCCCAGGCTCTGCACCTGCGACGCCAGCACCCAGCTCAGCCCCGACAGCACCGTGCCAAGCGCGATCAGCCGACGCGGCCCGAAGCGCTCGATCAGCGCGCCCTGGAACGGCGAGAAAAACGTCTGCAGCACGATCAGCAGCGAGAAGGTGACCTGCAGCTCGGACAGCGGCACGCCCAGCTTGGCGGCCAGCGGCTTGGTAAACAGGGTCCAGACATATTGCGGGCTGGAGATCGCCATCATGCACGCCACGCCCAGCGCGAGCTGGATCCAGCGCGTGCGCGCCGATGGCAAGGCGGGCGACAAGCCGAGTACTGCGTTATCTGCAACGGAACGCATCGAACCACTCCTTGAAACGGACTTCGGGAAAACCGGGGGCGCGCCTGCCGCGCTCGCCCCGGGACAGCAGGCCCGGGAAAACCGGCGCAAGCACAGACGCCGGCGGCCGGGACCTGCAGGAAAACGAAGGGGTGCCGCGGCACCCCGCTCATCTGCCGAGGCGCGCCTACCAGCCGGCCACGCTGCCGTCGCTGCGCGGATCGGAGCCGCCCTCGTAGAGGCCATCCGGCTGCAGCAGGATCGCGCCCGCATGCCCCATGGTCTCGTCGTACGGCTTGAGGATTTCGACCTCGTGGCCGAGCTGGCGCAGCGCGTCGCAGGTCGCCGCGGGAAAGCGCGCCTCGAGCTTCAGGGTGTCGCTGGTCTGGCCCCAGGTACGCCCCAGCAGCCAGCGCGGCGCATCGATGGCGGCCTGCGGGTTCATGCCGAAATGCGCGATGCGCGAGAACACCGCGCTCTGCGACTGCGGCTGGCCGTCGCCGCCCATGTTGCCGTAGACCAGCGTGCGGCCGTCGGCCAGGCGCGCCAGCGCCGGATTGAGCGTATGGAACGGCTTGCGGCCCGGCGCCAGCGGATTGCGCGCGGCGGGATCCAGCGAGAAGCTGCAGCCCCGGTTCTGCCAGTTGACGCCGGAGGCCGGCAGCACCACCCCGCTGCCGAACTCGTGGTAGATGCTCTGGATGAAGCTGACCGCCACGCCGTCGCCGTCGATCACGCCCATCCAGACGGTGTCGGCGGGCCCCAGGCCGTTGCCCCAGGGCAGCACGGCGTCCGGGCGGATGCGCGCCGCGGCCGCGTCCAGCCAGGGCGGCGCCAGCAGATCGCGCGGATCGATCTCCATATGAAGCGGATCGGTGATGTGGCGGTCGCGCACGCCGAAAGCCTGCTTGGTCGACTCCACGCAGGCGTGGACGAACGGCGCGCCGAGCGGATCCATGCCGCTGTCCAGCAGGCGGTCGAGCTGGCCCAGGATCAGCAGCGAGACCAGGCCCTGCGTCGGCGGCGGCATGTTGTAGACGGTGCCGCGCGAATGCGCCAGCGCCAGCGGGGTCTTCCACACGGCCCGGTGGGACTGCAGGTCGCCGAGCGTGAGCGGGCTGCCGACGGCGGCGAGGTCGCGCGCCATGCCGTGCGCAAGGTCGCCCTGGTAGAAGTCGTCCAGCCCCGCGCGCGCGAGCTGTTCCAGCGTGGCGGCCAGGCGCGGTTGCCGAAAGCGGCTGCCGGGCGCCGGCACGCCGTCGGCGAGGAAGGTTTCGGCAAAGCCCGGGATGCCCGCCAGCTCGGCTTGCTTGGCCGCCACGCAGGCCGACTGGCTGTGGGTGACGGGCACGCCCTCGCGGGCATAGACGATGGCGTCGGCCAGCAGGCGCGACAGCGGCAGGCGCCCGCCGAGGGCCTCCTGCGACCAAGCCCGGGCGGCATTCCAGCCGGAGATGGTGCCCGCTACGGTGTTGGCCGCCAGGCCGCCGCGGAACGGGATCGCGGCCAGGCCTGCGTCGCGGTAGCGCGCGATGGTGGCCGCGCCGGCCGCCGCGCCGCAGGCTTCGAGCCCGCGCGGCGCCTCGCCCGGCCGGGCGATCAGCCAGAAGCTGTCGCCGCCGATGCTGTTCATGTGGGGATAGGCCACCGCGATGGTGGCCGCCGCGGCGATCATCGCCTCGACCGCATTGCCGCCTTCGCGCAGCACGGCGAGCGCGCTCTGGGATGCCAGTGCATGTGGCGCCACGGCCATGCCGCGGCTGCCGCGGATCGGATTCAGGTGAAAACTCATCGTGCCCTGCGATTTATGTATACATAAACGGATTCGCAGGAAGCATCGCAACATGCGTGCCACGGCCCGGCCGGAATGGGCCAGGCGCGCGGCGACGGCCCGGCCGCGGCCATGAGCGCGGCCCGGAAAGCGTTTGCCGGCGCGCCAATCGCGCCTGGCGGGGGTGTCGGGGAAGGTGTCGGGCAGGAGGCCAGCGGCTGGCTGTCCCCCCCGATCAGAGGCGGGGAAAGGCCGGCGTCAGCCGAAACGCCTGCGCCGCGGCGGTGCGCCTGGCGATACCGGCAGCACAAGGCTGGTGCGGATCTGCTCGAGGCGCTCGGCGGTCAGGCGGCTCACTTCGGCGCGGCCGTCTTCGATATGCGAAGCCAGCAAGGCAACGGCGCGCGCGCCGTCGCGCGCGGCCACGGCATCCAGGATGCCGGCGTGCTCGTCATAAGTCAGCTCGACCCGGTCGCCGTAGGCGAAATCCAGCCGGCGGATGATGCGGATGCGGTCGGTCACCTGCTGGTGGACCGCGGCGGCCTCCGGGTTGCCGGCCGCGTGCATCAGGGCGAGGTGGAAGCCCTCGTCGAGCCGCGCCACCTCGTTGCCGTCGGCCAGGCGCTCGGCGCGCGGCACGCGCCAGATGGCGTCCTGCCGCGCCAGCGCGGCGAGATCGGTCTGCCGCGCGGCGGGCTGCTGGCACAGGCGTGTGACCGCGTGGGTTTCGAGCACGGTGCGCAGTTCATAGAGCGCTTCGAAGCGGCCCAGGTCGAGCGGCACGACTTCCCAGCCGTTGCGGTAGTAGCCGCGCACCAGGCCGTCGCTCTGCAAGCGCTGCAGCGCCTCGCGCACGGGCGTGCGCGAAATGCCGAGCCGCTCGGCGACGTCGTTTTCCGTGAAGCGGTCGCCCGGCAGCAGGCGGAAGGCAAAGATATCGTCGCGCAGGCTGTGATAAGCCGCTTGCGAACGCGATGCCCGTGCGGCGACGGCGCCCTGCCCGCTCATGTCCGCGGCGCTCCCGGCGTCAGGCCTGCGAGCCGCCGTCGGCCGCGCGCTTGCCGCGCTTGAGCCAGGCCGCGAGGTTGTGCGGGCGCAGCGTGTCGTACTCTTCGAACGGCTGGTGGATCCAGGGATTGGTCGGCAGGAAGGTCACGTGGTAGTCCGGCTTGACCTTGGAGCAGGCCTTGTACCAGAGCACCGAGGAGCGGACTTCGGTCACGGCGGGATAGCGCTCCTTCAGGTGGCGGCCGACGCGCTCGAGCGTGACGCCGGAATCCACCAGGTCGTCGACCAGCAGGATCTTGCCGGACAAGTCGCCGCGGGTCATGGTGATGTATTGCGCGATATCGAGTTCGCCCTGCTGCGTGCCGGCCGCCTCGCGGTAGCTGCTGGTGGCCAGGATGGCCAGCGGCACGTCGAAGATGCGCGACATCTGGTCGCCCACGCGCAGGCCGCCGCGCGCCAGGCACAGGATCTTGTCGAACTTCCAGCCCGACTCATGGACGTTCAGGGCGAGGCGCGCGATCAGGCTGTGGTATTCGTCCCAGGAAATCCACAGGTTTTCGTCGTCGTTCGATGGCAGGGTCATGGTTCTGGTAGCCTCTTCCGGCTCTTCGGCTTGGGGTCTGTCGACCGATAATGTTTCGGCCCGCTTGCGCGGGCCGATTTGCTATTGTGCTGCGGGCGCCTTGCCGGCGCCCTGCCACCGCGCCCTCCCGGGCGCGCGCGGCGTCAGGCCACGTACGGGTGGCGCAGCAGGATGGTTTCGTCGCGGTCCGGACCGGTCGAGATCATGTCGATCGGGATGCCGACCACTTCCTCGATGCGCTTGAGGTAGACGCGCGCCTGTTCCGGCAGCGCATCCCAGGTCTTCACGCCGAAGGTGGACTCGTTCCAGCCCGGGAATTCCTCGTACACCGGCACGCAGCGCGCCACCGCATCCGAGCCGCGCGGCAGGATGTCGACGGTCTTGCCGTCGAGTTCGTAGCCCACGCACAGCTTGATGGTCTCGAGGCCGTCCAGCACGTCGAGCTTGGTCATGCACAGGCCCGACACGCCGTTGATCTGCACCGAGCGCTTGAGCGCGGCGGCGTCGAGCCAGCCGGTGCGGCGCGGGCGGCCGGTGACCGAGCCGAATTCCTTGCCGACGTTGGCCAGGCGCACGCCGACCGCATCCTGGCGGGCGGGATTGTCGTTGTCGTACAGCTCGCTGGGGAACGGGCCCGCACCCACGCGGGTGCAGTAGGCCTTGGTGATGCCCAGGATGTAGTTCAGGCGGCCCGGGCCGACGCCGGCGCCGGCGGCGGCCGCGCCGGCCACGCAGTTGCTGGAGGTGACGAACGGATAGGTGCCGTGGTCGACGTCGAGCAGCGTGCCTTGCGCGCCTTCGAACATCAGGTTGTCGCCGGCGGCGTTGACCGCGTAGAGTTCCGCGGACACGTCGGCCACCATCGGCGCCAGGCGCGGCGCGTAGGCCAGCATCTCGTCCAGGGTCTGCTGGAAGTCCACCGCTTCGGCGCCCAGGTACTGGGTCAGCATGAAGTTGTGCAGGTCCAGGTTTTCGCGCAGGCGCTCGGCGAAGGCCTTCGGATCGAACAGGTCCTGCACGCGCAGCGCGCGGCGGGCCACCTTGTCTTCGTAGGCCGGGCCGATGCCGCGGCCGGTGGTGCCGATCTTGCCGGCGCCGCGGCGCGTTTCGCGCGCCTTGTCGATGGCGACGTGGTACGGCAGGATCAGCGTGGTCGCTTCGGAGATGCGCAGGCGGTTCTGCACCTGCAGGCCGGCGCTTTCCAGCTCCTCGATCTCGCGGAACAGCGCCTCGGGCGACAGCACCACGCCGTTGCCGATGTAGCAGACCGTGCCGGCGCGCATGATGCCCGAGGGAATCAGCCGCAGGATGGTCTTCTTGCCGCCGATGATGAGGGTGTGGCCCGCATTGTGGCCACCCTGGAACCGCACCACGCCCTTTGCATGATCGGTAAGCCAATCGACGATTTTCCCTTTGCCTTCGTCACCCCACTGGGTGCCGATCACGACGACATTGCGTCCCTGGCTTACTGCAGAAGCGGACATGTTGATTTGGTCAGAAGGTTAAAAACGTATTTTACTCTCGTTGCCGGACAACTCCCCGTTTTTGGGAATCCGGCCGACAACGGGCTTGAAACCGCGCCGGAACGCTGTTAAAGCGCCCGGCGCGCGCGATATGGTTGCACCAGGACGAGGCGAAGCGGCCTGGCTCAGGCGCGTGGCACCACCGTCCAGCCGCCGTCCTGGCGCACCAGTTGGCGGTCGCAGTTGAACTCGTCGAGCTGGTGCGTATGGCCTGGCAGCGACTGGATCACGATCTCGCCCTGGGCGCGCAGCGCGGCGATCTTGCCGCGCAGCTCGGGATCCGCGTCCCATGGCGCAAAGATGGCGAAAGCCCGCACTTCCAGCGGCGACAGCGCGGCGACTTCACGCAGATCGAGCGAGAATCCGGTGGCCGGCCGCGCGCGGCCGAACGCTTCGCCGACCTTGTCGTAGCGCCCGCCGCGGGCCACGTAGTTGGGCAGGCCGGCCACGTAGGCGGTGAACATCACGCCGCTGTGGTAGTGGTAGCCGCGCAGGTCGGACAGGTCGATATTGACGCTGGCCCCGCTTACCTCGGCGGCCAGCGCGGCCAGTTCGTCCAGCGCGCGCGCGATGGCCGGGCTGGCCGGCAGCGTGGCGCGGGCGCGCTCCAGCACCTCCACCCCGCCATACAGCGTGGGCAGCGCCAGCAGCGCCTCGCGCTCGGCCTGCGGCATGCCTTCGGTCAGCTCGCGCAGCGCCGACACGTCCTTGGTCTCGAGCGCGGCGAACAGTGCGTCCTCGATCTTGCGGCTGGACGGCAGGCCGTCGAGCAGCGCCTCGAGGATGCCGGCGTGGCACAGGTCCAGGCGCACGTCGGTCAGCCCCGCCACCTGCAGCGCGGCCAGCATCAGCGCCTGGATTTCCACGTCGGCCTCGAGGCCGGCATGGCCGTAGATCTCCGCGCCGACCTGGATCGGCTCGCGCGTGGCGCGGAAGCCCGCCGGGCGCGCGTGCAGCACGTTGCCGGCGTAGCACAGGCGGGTCACGCCGGAGCGGTTGAGCAGGTGGGCGTCGATGCGGGCCACCTGGGGCGTGATGTCGGCGCGCAGGCCCATGGTGCGCCCGGACAGCTGGTCCACCAGCTTGAGCGTGCGCAGGTCGAGATCGTGGCCGGTGCCGGTCAGCAGGGACTCGAGGTACTCCAGCATCGGCGGCATCACGAGCTCGTAGCCGTAGGTGCGGAACAGGTCCAGCATGCGGCGGCGCAGCTCTTCGATCTTGCGGGCCTCCGACGGCAGCACGTCGGCGATGTTTTCAGGCAGAAGCCAGTGGTTGGACATGGTAAATCTCTTCACGTCGGTTGCCGGGCCCCCTGCGGGGCGCCCGTTGAATGTCGTTGGCGCTGGCGCGCGTGCCGGCTGCCGGTCACCCGGCGCAGGCGCCGTGCGGCGGCCGAGGCGCCCGGCCAGGGCTCGCATCGCGGCCCTCCAGCCGGACAAAACCCCGGCAAGCCGGGGTTTTGTCCTCGCGCCCGGCGGCCGTGGCCGCCCAGCGTGGCCCTGCTAGCGGCGCCCCGCGGCGGGCGCCGGGGCCGGCGCCGGCGCGCCTCCGGGCGAGCGCATGTAGCGGAAGAAGTCCGAATTGGGCTCCAGCACCAGCACGTCGCGCTTGTCGCGGAAGGTATTGCGGTAGGCCTCCATGCTGCGCCAGAACTGCGCGAACTGCGGATCGCGGCCGAATGCGTCGGCGTAGATCTGCGAAGCCTGGGCATCGCCGTCGCCCTTGATCTTCTGCGCGTCGCGGTAGGCCTCGGCCAGCACGACCTCGCGCTGGCGGTCGGCGTCGGCGCGGATCTTCTCGCCCTCGGCCGCGCCGGTGGAACGCAGCTCGTTGGCCACGCGCTTGCGCTCGGCTTCCATGCGGCGGTACACCGATTCGCTGATCGCGGGCAGCAGGTCCACCCGCTTGAGGCGCACGTCGATGATCTCCACGCCCACGGACTGGGCGTAGTCGGCCATCGCCGAACGGATGTTCTGCATGACCTTGTCGCGCTCGCCGGCGACCACGTCGGCCACCGTGCGCTTGCCGAATTCCTCGCGGGCGACGGAGTCGATGCGCTGGGTCATGCGGTCCTGCGCGCTGCGGATATTGCCGTTGAAGGCCACGAAGAACTTGCGCGGATCGGTGATGCGCCATTTGACGAACCAGTCCACCACCATGCTCTTCTTCTCGGCGGTCAGGAAACGCTCGGACGCGGCCACGTCGATGGTCAGCAGGCGGCGGTCCATGAAGACCACGTTCTGCAGCGGCGGCGGCAGCTTGAAGTGCAGGCCGGGCTCGCGCACCACCTGCTTGATCTCGCCGAAGGCGAAGACCACCGCGTATTGGCGCTGGTCCACCACGTACACCATCGAGGAGCCGATCGCCAGCACGATGAAAAGGCCGATGACAATCGAAATCAGTCGGTTCATGTCGGGGCTCCTCAGCGCGAATCGCGGTCGCGGCTGCGCAGCAACTCGCGCGACCGGTTGTCGCCGTTGGCGTCGGGCACCGGCGCGGGAGCGCTGCCGGTGGCGGGAGCCGGCGCGGCGCCGGCGGCCGCGGCGCGCGGATCGGACTGCGCCTGCGACATCAGCTTGTCCAGCGGCAGGTAGAGAAGATTGTTGCCCTGGCGCACGTCCACCAGCACCTTGGTCGAATTGGTATAGATCTGCTGCATGGTTTCAATGTAGAGGCGGTCGCGCGTGACTTGCGGCGCCTTGGCGTATTGCGTCTGGACCTGCTGGAAGCGCGCCGCGTCGCCCTCGGCCTGGTTGACCACGCGCGACTTGTAGGCCAGCGCCTCCTCGTTCAGGCGCGCGGCCGTGCCCTTGGCGCGCGGGATCACGTCGTTGGCGTAGGCCTGGCCTTCGCTGATGGCGCGCTCGCGGTCCTGGCTGGCCTTGTTGACGTCGTCGAAGGCGGCCTGCACCTGCTCGGGCGGCTGCACGCTCTGCACGTTGACCGAGATCACGCGGATGCCGGTCTTGTAGGCGGACAGGATGGACTGGATCGACTTGGCGAGGTTCTGCGCGATCTGCTCGCGGTTCTCGTACAGGACGGAGTCCATCTTGTTGCGGCCGACGATCTCGCGCACCGAGGTCTCGGCGGCCTGCGTCACCAGTTCTTCGTCGCCGCCGCGGTCGGTCTTGTTGAAGAACAGGAATTCCTGGGCGTCCTGGATGTCGTACTGCACCGTGAAGCGGACGTCGATGATGTTCTCGTCCTGCGTCAGCATCGACGCATCCTTCAGGTTGCTGTCCTTGATCGAGGTCGAGCGGCCCACTTCCACCGAGCGCACGCTCGACAGGTTGACGATCTCGGCCGACTGGATCGGGTACGGCAGGCGCCAGTTGATGCCGGGGCCGGTGGTGTACTTGAACTTGCCGAACTGCAGGATCACCGCGGTCTGGCCTTCCTGCACCATGAAGAAGCCGCTCGCCAGCCAGATGCCGATGGCGGCGATCACCACCACCCCGGCGCCCACGCCCGAGCCCTTGCCCGGCGTGCGCGCGCCGCCGCCAAAACCCTGGTTGCCGCCGCCACCGTTGTCCTTGCGGCCGAGCAGGCCGTTCAGGCGGCGGTTGAAGTCGCGCCAGAGCTCGTCGAGGTCGGGCGGGCCGTCCTGGGGAGGCCGCTGTTGCTGCTGGCGGTTGTTGTCCTTGTCCTTATCCTTGTCTTCATCATCGCCCCGACCCCAACGTGGATCGTTCAACGACAGGATCGCGCGCAGACGCTGCCACGCCGACCGCCCAGGGGCGGCGTTGCCGGCGCGGCCACCAGCGTGGCCGCCGAAGGCATGGCTCGATTCAGGATTCCGGGGAAACTGGGGCATGAAGTGCACGGGTCCGGGATAGTTGGAACAGAGGGATTCTAACAGTCATCGACGCCACATTTTCCTATTTGGGGCAATCTGGCGCCGATTTCCGCCGAACCGGCTTACAGCGTGTCGGGTTCTTCCCGGCCGGCGCCGGCTTCGGCGTCGTCCGGGATATCGTCCGCGTCGTCCAGGCGCTCATGCCCGTCGGCGAAGCGCGGGTCCAGCGGCGCGCGCTCGGGCGGCTGCTCGGCCAGCCAGCGCGCCGCTTCCACGATCGCCTCGCGCAGGGCCTCCAGGCCGACGCCTTCGCGCGCGCTGACGAACACGCGCACCGGCACGCCTTCTTCATTGCGCTCCACGCGCGGGCCCTGTTCCAGCAGCTCCGGCGCGGCATCGATCTTGTTCATCACGACGATCTGCGGGATGTCGTCGGCATTGATTTCAGCCAGCACGCGGTTGACCTGCTCGACCTGCTCGTGGCGCACCGGGCTGGAGGCATCCACCACATGCAGCAGCAGGTCGGCGTGCACGGTTTCTTCCAGCGTGGCGCGGAACGCCGCCACCAGCTGGGTGGGCAGGTCGCGGATGAAGCCGACCGTGTCGGACAGCACCACGTTGCCCAGGCCTTCCAGGTAAAGCCGGCGCGAGGTGGTATCGAGCGTGGCGAAGAGCTGGTCGGCGGCGTAGGCGCGCGCCTTGGTCAGCGCGTTGAACAGGGTCGACTTGCCGGCATTGGTATAGCCGACCAGCGAGATGCTCAGCGTCTCGTTGCGCGCCCGCGCGCGGCGCTGGGTGCTGTGCTGGCGCTGCAGCCGGGACAGGTCCGACTTCAGGCGCTTGGCGCGTTCGTCCAGCAGGCGGCGGTCCAGTTCGAGCTGGCGCTCGCCCGGGCCGCCGCGCATGCCGATCCCGCCCTTCTGCCGCTCCAGGTGGCTCCAGGCGCGGACCAGCCGCGAAGCCTGGTACTGGACCTGGGCCAGCTCGACCTGCACCTTGCCGACGTGGCTCTGCGCGCGCTGGGCGAAGATATCGAGGATCAGGCCGGTGCGGTCGATCACGTGGCGCTTGAGGAAGCGCTCGAGGTTGCGCTGCTGCGCCGGGCTCAGGGTGTGGTTGAACACCACCACGTCCGCGTCGAGCGCGTCGGCGGCCTCCTTGAGTTCTTCCGCCTTGCCGGAGCCGATGAACAGCGCCGGATCCGGGCGCGAGCGCCGGCCGGTCAGCATGTGCACAGGCGTCGAGCCGGCGGTGGACGTCAGCAGCGCCAGCTCGCTCAGGCTTTCCTGGAAATCATGCTTGCCGAAATCGACGCCGACGAGGATGGCGCGGGAAGACTCGGAATTGGAGGTAGCTCTAGATTGCAAACGGGAGGATCGCGAAGCGCGAAAAGGAAAACGGTGGAAACCGGCCGGGGGCGTGGCTGGTGCCGCGAGGCAAGGACCTGCCCCGGGATGCGCGAGACGGCGGAAGACGATCCGCGGCAGCCTGCACCAGGGTAAGGCATCGTCCGTGGCATATCCATATGCATGCCTGCGGAGCGACCGGATGGCCGGTGTCGTTTTTGGTGTCGCGCCAGGATTTCAGGCCCCGGCGCGGCACCGGTTTGCGGTGGCCGTGCCGCAATTGCGGCGAGCCAGCCGGAAACATCGGAAATAACGGTAAAGGATCAGCCCTCGGCCGTATCGTCCACGCGGAAATTCACGGCACGTGCGGGCACGACGGTGGAGATC
Organism: Cupriavidus sp. 30B13; assembly: GCF_049059565.2. Lineage (NCBI taxonomy): Bacteria > Pseudomonadati > Pseudomonadota > Betaproteobacteria > Burkholderiales > Burkholderiaceae > Cupriavidus > Cupriavidus sp. 30B13. Next base: position 2,585,375 of record NZ_CP188223.1, read on the forward strand.
GCATGCTTGTAAACCATCTGCGTCACGGTGTTGCGCAACAGGACGACGTACTGGTCGAACGACTCGATATTGCCTTGCAGCTTGATGCCATTGACGAGGTAGATTGAAACCGGCACGTGCTCTTTGCGCAGCGCGTTCAGGAACGGGTCTTGTAGCAATTGCCCTTTGTTGCTCATGGCACACTCCAAAATTATAGATTTAGTGATGGATGATGGGGACGATCGTCCCCGATTCAAGTCGAGCGGCGCAAACCGCGCCAAAAAAAGATCAAAACGGTACCAAGCTAGCATCGTCTCGCAGGGAACCCCCTGCTACCGAGAATTTAGCCTCAGTTCCAAACGAACGCAAACGAAACTTGCCCGCCCGGCTGCCCCGCTGCCCGACTCAATCCTTCGAGTCCGCATATGGGTTTTTGTTCGTGCGAAATTCGATGCGCAGCGGCGTGCCCTTGAGCTTGAAGGCCGTGCGGAAGCGATTTTCGAGATAGCGCCGGTAGCTGTCGGCGATGCCCGACAACGAGTTGCCGTGCACCACGATGATCGGCGGGTTGGAGCCACCCTGGTGCGCATAGCGCAGCTTGGGGCGGGTCGCGCCGACGCGCCGCGGCTGCTGGAACTCCACCGCTTCCTGCAGGATCCGCGTGAGCTGCGGGGTGGGCAGCTTGACCATCGCCGCGGCGTAGGCCTCGTCCACCGAGCGCAGCAGCGCGCCGATGCCGGTGCGCTCGCGCGCCGACACGAAGTGGAAATTGGCGAAGTCGAGGAACTGCAGCTTGCGCTCGAGGTCGTGCTTGATGCGGTCGCGCGCATGGCCGTCGAGGCCGTCCCACTTGTTCACGCCCACCACCAGCGCGCGGCCCGATTCCACGATGAAGCCGGCGATATGCGCGTCCTGCTCGGAGACGTCCTGCTGGGCGTCGAGCAGCAGCACCACCACGTTGGCGTCGGCGATGGACTGCAGCGTCTTGACCACCGAGAACTTCTCGATCGCCTCGAACACCTTGCCGCGCTTGCGCAGCCCGGCGGTGTCGATCAGCGTGTAGGGCTTGCCGCCGCGCTCGAACTCCACATAGATGGCGTCGCGCGTGGTGCCGGGCATGTCGAAGGCGATCACGCGCTCTTCGCCGATCAGCGTGTTGACCAGCGTGGACTTGCCCACGTTGGGGCGGCCCACGATGGCGATCTTGACACCGCGCTGCGCGTTCTCGTCTTCCTCGGCCAGCTCCGGGCGCTCCTTGACCGCCAGTTCCAGCGCCTCGTCGACCAGTTCGCGCACGCCGTCGCCGTGCGTGGAGGAGATGGCATAGGGGTCACCCATGCCGAGCTCGTAGAACTCCGCCGCCACGGTGGTGTACTTCATGCCCTCGGCCTTGTTCACCGCCAGCATGACGCGGCGCCCGGTCTTGCGCAGGTAGTCCGCGATCACGCGGTCCTGCGGCGCCAGCCCGAGGCGGCCGTCGACGAGGAAGATCACCACGTCGGCCTCGACCACCGCCTGGCGGGTCTGCTTGGCCATCTCGGCCACGATGCCGTCCTTGGCCACCGGCTCGAAGCCGCCGGTATCGATGGCGATGAACGGCCGGTCGCCGATGCGGCCTTCGCCGTAGTGGCGGTCGCGCGTGAGCCCGGGCAGGTCGGCGACGAGGGCGTCGCGCGAGCGGGTCATGCGGTTGAATAGCGTCGACTTGCCCACATTGGGGCGGCCGACCAGAGCGATAACTGGTTTCATGCAATAAACGGAAATGGGGGCCGGCTGGTGCCGCCCCCCAGGAACTCCGGAGTGATGTGGGTCCGACGGCCGGGCGCCGCGCGCCTGGCCACGTTTCCTGTCGGGCAACCGGGCTGGCCTTGCAGCCCGGCCTCGTTCACCTGCATGATCCGCCGGATCATGCTACCGGATCGGCGCGGCCCGTGCCGACAGGTGCACGGGCCGCGCCTTCATTGTCGCGGCGCCTCAGTCCGGCACGAAGCCGTAGAGGTTGCCGTCGCGCGTCTGTATCACCATGGACGCGCCCGCCACCACCGGCGCGGCGGTAATCTCGCTGCCGTCGGTCTTCAGGCGGGCCAGGAACTGGCCATCCTCGCGCGAAAGGAAATGCACGTAGCCTTCATAGTCGCCCATCACCACCGAGCGGCCCAGCGCCAGCGGCGCGCCGAGACGGCGGTACAGCAACTGGTCGTTCTTCCAGCGCTCGTTGCCGTTCTGGCGGTCGAAGGCATGCACGACCGAGCGCTCGTCGCTGGCATACAGCGAGGTGTCGTCCTGCGTCGGGCCGGTGGGCGACGAGAAATCCTTGCCCCACTGCGGCTGGCCGTTGGCCAGTTCGAGGCAGGCCACGCGGCCCTGGAAGGTGGTGGCGCACACCTGGCGGCCATTGACCATCGGCTGGCCGGTGACGTCGTTGAGACGCTCGATCTCCGACACGCCCTTCGGGTAGGACACCGTGCTTTCCCAGCGCAGCACGCCGTTGCCCGGGGCCAGCACGCCGAGCTTGCCGCCCGGGAAGCCCATCACGATGCCGTCGCCGGCGAACACCATCCCCATCGCCGCGCGCAGGTTGAGCGGGGTCTGCGAGCGCTGGTAGATCCAGCGGCGCTCGCCGGTCTGCGCGTCCAGGCCCAGCACGCGGGTATCGGTAGTGCGCACCACCACCAGGCCGTTGCCGACCAGCGGCGCGGACAGGACCTCGCCGTTGACCTGCTTCTTCCAGATCTGCTTGCCGCTGTTGTCGAAGGCGAACACGGCGCCCTTCTCGCCCGCCACCGCGGTCACCGAGCCGTCGCTGCCGGGGCCGCTGGTCAGGTCGATGTCGGTCCTGGCTTCCCACAGCGTGCGACCGGTGTTGCCGTCGAACGCCATCACCTTGCCGCCGTTGGATGACGCGTAGACGGTGGTGCCGGCCACGATCGGCTGCAGCGAGTACGGGCCGCTCTTGCCGACGCTGGCCTTCCAGGCCTGGCGCACCGACAGGGTCTGGGTGACCGGCTTGAGTTCGACCGGCGTGCGCTTGTCACTCTTGCTGAACAGCGAGCAGCCGCCAAGGGTGGCGGCACAAGCGGCGGCCACCACCAGGGCGCGGACGAAATTGCCGTGTTGCTGGTTCCTGGCCGTGCCGGAAAACGATGACGTCATGAGGTTCCGATCCTGAATTGGGTTGAAACGCAAAACCGCGGACACGCCGCACGGGCCGGCGGCATGTCCGCGCGCCCGTGCGCCGCGCAGCGCCGCCCTCAGGCGGTGCCCAGCGCGTCGAGCTTGAACTGGATGATCTGGCGCATGGCGGCGTCGTTGGCGCTGAGCTTGTCGAGCGCCTGCCGGTACGCCGCGCGCGCATCGGCGCGCTTGTCCTGCGCGGCCAGCAGGTCGCCGCGGCGGTCGGCGTACAACGCCACGAACGGTGCGGGCGGCTCGTCCTTGAGCAGCGCCAGGCCCTGGTCATAGGCCTTTTCGTCGAGCAGCACGCCGGCCAGGCGCACGCGCGCCAGGTGGGCGTATTCGCTGTCGCCATGGTCGACCGCCCACTGCAGCTGGGTCTTGGCGCCGGCCAGGTCGCCCGCATCGTACAGCACCTTGGCCGCCACCAGCGCGGACATGGGGCCGTAGGCGGTCTTGCCGAACTTCTGCTCGAGGTCGCCGGCGGCGCGCTTGATGCGCTCCGTGTCGCGGCCTTCGGCGGCCTTGATGACCTGTTCGTACAACAGCGCGGCTTCGCCCGACTGCTTGCGCTGCCAGTAATTCCAGCCGCTCCAGGCGGCAAAGGCCAGCAAGCCGGCAATCAGCGCCCAGGTCACGGTATTGCCGTACTGGCGCCACCAGGCCTTGAGGCTCTCAAGCTGTTCCTGTTCTTCTAGATCGTAAGCCATGTCGAGGGATCCACCCGCGTGTGTTTGTCTGAGCGGGGCCGCGCCGCGGCCCCTGGTCGTGCTGCCTCGTGCTGCCGGGACGGCGCCTTATTCGCTCGCGCCAACCATGGCGTCGATGATGTGGCTGACCAGATCCTGCGCCGGCACGGTCGCCTGCGCGCCGCCGCCTTCGCCCTGCGCGCCCTGGCGCAGGTCCTTGACCTGGGCGGTGCCGGCCGCCACTTCGTCGTCGCCAATGATAACGGCATAGGCCGCGCCACTGGCATCGGCGCGCTTCATCTGCGACTTGAAGCTGCCGCTCTTGCCGTCCGGCGTGGCGTGCAGCAGCACGTCCAGGCCGGCATCGCGCAGGCGCTCGGCGGCGATCATGGCCTGCTCGGCGGCCGCCTCGCCCTGGTGCACCAGGTAGACGTCGCAGCCCTCGGCCTCGGGCACCAGGCCTTCCTCGCGGATCAGCTCGATGATGCGCTCGATGCCCATCGCCCAGCCGCAGGCCGGCGCCGGCTTGCCGCCCATCTGCGCGATCAGCGGGTCGTAGCGCCCGCCGCCGGCGATGGTGCCCTGCGCGCCGAGCTTGTCGGTGATCCACTCGAACACCGTCAGGTTGTAGTAGTCCAGCCCGCGCACCAGGCGCGGGTTGATCTTGAACGGGATGTTGTTGGCCTTGAGCAGGCGCTGCACGCCTTCGAAGTGGGCCAGCGACTCCTCGCCCAGGAAATCGATCAGCTTGGGCGCGCCGGCGGCCATTTCCTGCAGCGCGGGGTTCTTGGTGTCGAGCACGCGCAGCGGGTTGGTGTACAGGCGGCGCTTGCTGTCCTCGTCGAGGATGTCCTGGAAGCCTTCCAGGTACTTGATCAGCTCCTCGCGGTGGGCGGCGCGCTCATGCGCCTGGCCCAGCGAGTTCAGCTCCAGCCGCACCCCGACCAGGCCCAGGTCGTCCCACAGGCGCTGGCACATCAGGATGATCTCGGCGTCCACGTCCGGGCCGGCAAAGCCGAGGGCTTCGGCGCCGAGCTGGTGGAACTGGCGGTAGCGGCCGCGCTGCGGGCGCTCGTGGCGGAACATCGGGCCGGTGTACCACAGGCGCTTGGGGCCGTCGTACAGCAGGTTGTGCTCGATGGTGGCGCGCACCGCCGCGGCCGTGCCCTCGGGGCGCAGCGTGAGCTGCTCGCCGTTGAGGGAGTCGGTGAAGGAATACATTTCCTTCTCGACGATGTCGGTCACCTCGCCGATGCCGCGCACGAACAGCTGCGTATGCTCGACGATGGGCGTGCGGATCTGCTGGTAGCCGTAGGCGCGCAGCATGGCGCGCGCGGCGTTCTCGAAATGCTCCCACAGCGGCGCGTCGGCGGGCAGCATGTCGTTCATGCCCTTGACGCCCTGCAGGGCCTTGGCGGCCTTGCCCTTGCCGTCGGCCCTGCTCTCTGCCTTGTTGTCGGCCTTGCTTGCGCCGGCCGCCGGATTCACGGGTTGATTCATGTTCTGTTGTCTTTCCCTGTGGTGTCCTGTCCGCGACGGATCAGGCCGCCACCTCATTGCCTGCGCGCCCGGCGTTGCTGCCGTAGTGGGAGCGCACGTAGTCGTCGACGATCGCCTGGAACTCCTCGGCGATGCGCTCGCCGCGCAGGGTCTTGACCTTGACGCCGTCGACGAACACCGGCGCGGCCGGCGATTCGCCAGAGCCCGGCAGCGAGATGCCGATGTTGGCATGCTTGCTTTCGCCCGGACCGTTCACGATGCAGCCCATCACGGCCACGTCCATCTCTTCCACGCCGGGGTATTCGGTCTTCCACACCGGCATCTGCTCGCGCAGGTAACCCTGGATGCTGGCCGCCAGTTCCTGGAACGTGGTGCTGGTGGTGCGGCCGCAGCCCGGGCAGGCGATCACCATCGGGGTGAAATTGCGCAGGCCCATGGTCTGCAGGATTTCCTGCCCCACGTAGACTTCCTTCTCGCGCGGCGCGCCGGGCTCCGGCGTCAGCGAGATGCGGATGGTGTCGCCGATGCCTTCCTGCAGCAGCACCGACAGCGCCGCGGTCGAGGCGACGATGCCCTTGCTGCCCATGCCGGCCTCGGTCAGGCCCAGGTGCAGCGCGTAGTCGCAGCGCCTGGCCAGCTCGCGGTACACCGCGATCAGCTCCTGCACCTGCGAGACCTTGCACGACAGGATGATCTGGTCGCCCGACAGGCCGATCTCCTCGGCCTTCTTCGCCGACTCGATGGCGGAGGTGATCAGCGCCTCGACCATCACGTTCTGCGCGGGCCACGGCTGCGCGCGCTGCGCGTTCTCGTCCATGATGCGCGCCAGCAGCGACTGGTCCAGGCTGCCCCAGTTCACGCCGATGCGCACCGGCTTGTCGTAGCGGATGGCCATCTCGATCATCTGCGCGAACTGCGTGTCGCGCTTCGCGCCCTGCCCCACGTTGCCGGGGTTGATGCGGTACTTCGACAGCGCCGCGGCGCACTCGGGATAATCCTGCAGCAGCTTGTGGCCGTTGTAGTGGAAATCGCCCACCAGCGGCACGTTCACGCCCATGCGGTCGAGCTGCTCGCGCACGGCGGGCACCGCGGCCGCGGCCTCGGGAGTGTTGACCGTGATGCGCACGATCTCGGAGCCGGCGCGCGCCAGTTCCTTGATCTGGATCGCGGTACCGATGGCGTCCACCGTGTCGGTATTGGTCATCGACTGCACGCGCACGGGCGCGCCGCCGCCGATGGTGACCACGTTGTCGCCCCACACCACGCGCGCCTGGCGCGTCATGCGGCGGGGCAGCGGGCCGGGCAGTACCGGCATACAGTCCTGTTGATTCATAGCATTACCACCTTCACCTTGCCTCGCCCCGCGCGCCGCGCAGGGCTGGGAGAAACGGTATTCAGGGCAGCGTCAGGCGCGCCACGTTGTTACGGTTCGAGGCCGCCAGATCGACCGGCGAGCCATTGCGGGTGAGCGATTCGACGCCCTTCACATTGCCGATCACCACCTTGTAGGGGGGCGTGCCGCCGCCGCTCAGGTCCTGGCCGGCACGCGCGGTGCCGCCCAGGATGACCTTGCCGCTGCGGTCGCGGATCTCGTACCAGGTATCGGCGGCGAAGCGGATGCGCAACTCGCCGCTGCCTGCCGCGGCCGGTTCCGCGGGCGCGGCAGTCGCGGCAGGTGCCGCGGTCGCCGCCGGAGCCGGGCTCGCGCTGACAGGCGCGGCTGCCGGCGCGGGCGCCACGGGCGTTGCCGCCTCGGCTGCCGCCGGGCCGCTGGCAGCTGGCGCCTCGGAAGGCGCGGGAGAATCGGAAGCCGACATCACCGGCGGCAGCGCCGCCGTGACGGTGCCGGGTTCGCCGCCCTGCTGCGCCGTGGCCTCCACCGCGGGCGGCGCGCTCAGGCCGTCCTTGCGCGCTTCGAGCCATTGCTTGAAATGATCCACGCCGAACAGGGCGCCGCCGCCGATCAGGGCCACCACCAGGGCCAGCCAGATCCAGCGCCCGCCGGAGCCGCTCGAGCCGAAGCGGTTGCGGTCGTCGAAGCTCTCGTTGAGGCCGCCCTCGCGGCGCATGCCGATCTCCACCACCGGCACCGCCTGGGCGTGGAAACGCGCGAGCAGCGCGTCGATATCGATATGGAGCATGCGGGCATAAGCGCGCATCACGCCCTTGGCGAAGGTCACGTCCGGCAGCGCGGCGACGTCGCCCTGCTCGATGGCGGCCAGCTTGTGCGCGGCCACCTTCAGCCGCGCGCTGACGTCTTCCAGCGAGAAACGCTGATCCTTGCGCGCCTGCGCCAGGCGTTCGCCGATCTCGCGCGCCACCGCCTCGCGGCCGGCGCCGGCGGCAATGCCGCCCGCGTGCCCGGTCGCCGCAGTCTGGCCTTCGGCGCGCTCTTGCTCACTCATCCCATGCTCCTTGTTCGTATGCGGTCAACTCACGCGAGTCGGGGAAACGGCTGCGCAACTGGCCCACCAGGGCATTCTGCGCCGCGACGTCGCCCTGGCGGCGGGCAATGCGCGCACCCAGCCAGAGGGATTGCGCGCTGACGAAACTGCTGTTGTTGACGCGCGCGGCATATTCCTGCGCCCGCGCGTAGTCGCCGCGCTGGTAGTAAAGCAGCGCGAGGTTGCTGTTTACTTCGGGGTTGTTGCGGTCGTAGCGCAACGCGCCGAACAAGCTCTTTTCCGCGGCCTCGCCGTCGCCGTTGCGCAGCTGGCAGGCGCCGAGGCTGGTCAGCGGCTTGACCGGGCCGCTCGCCGACGGCGCCGACATCGCGCGCTGCAGGTAAGGCACCGCCTCCCGGTAGCGCCCGTTCAGGCACAGGAACCAGCCGTAGTTGTTGAGCACGTCGCCGTCGTCGGGGCGCATCGACAGCGCGCTGCGGAAGCTGTCCTCGGCCAGCGCGCGCTCGTTCATGTTCATGTAGACCAGCGCGCGGATATGGTACGCGTCGACCAGCGTCGGGTCGAGGGCGATGGCCTGCCTGGCTTCTTCCAGCGCGACACTGTACTGGCCCGCCGACAGGTAGCTGGTGGCCAGCTGCAGGCGGATGGTGGCGCGCCGCGTGAGATCGGTCTGGTCAGACGTGGGCTGCTGGTCCGGCTTCGCCTGGGGCGGCAGCTGGCAGGCAGACAACATCATCAGTCCCGTCAGGACTGCGACTATCAGACGCGTCATGCAGGGCGAGCCTCCCGCGGCTGGCCGCCACCGGACGCACCGGCCACCGGCGCGGCGACGATCGGCGTGATCTTGCCGAACTTGCCGCGCTCGGCCAGGCGGGTGCGGTCCTTGACCTCGCCGGCGAGCTGGCCGCAGGCCGCGTCGATGTCGTCGCCGCGCGTCTTGCGGATGGTGGTGACGATGCCGGCATCCATCAGGACCTGGGCAAAACGGCGGATCTGCTCGTTGTTCGAGCGCTTGAGACCCGATTCCGGGAACGGGTTGAACGGGATCAGGTTGAACTTGCAAGGCACGTCGGCCACAAGCTTCAGCAGTTCCCGGGCATGCTCGACGCCGTCGTTGACGCCGTCCAGCATGCAGTATTCGAAGGTGATGAAATCGCGCGGGGCGAACTCGAGGTAGCGGCGGCAGGCCGCCATCAGCTCGGCCAGCGGATACTTCTTGTTGAGCGGCACCAGCATGTCGCGCAACGGATCGTTCGATGCGTGCAGCGAAACCGCCAGCGCCACCGGCAGGTCTTTCGAGAGCCGGTCCATCATCGGCACCACGCCGGAAGTGGACAGCGTCACGCGCCGGCGCGACAGCCCGTAGGCATTGTCGTCCAGCATCAGGCGCATGGCCGGGACCACCTGGTCATAGTTCAGCAGCGGCTCGCCCATGCCCATCATCACCACGTTGGAGATGACGCGGTCGTCCTTGGGGCCGCGGCCGAGCTGGGCGCGCATGGCGAACTCGGCCATCCATAGCTGGCCGATGATCTCGCCGGTGGTCAGGTTGCGCGAGAAACCCTGCTTGCCGGTCGAGCAGAAACGGCAGTTGACGGCGCAGCCGGCCTGCGAGGACACGCACAGCGTGCCGCGCGTCTCCTCGGGGATGTACACCGTCTCCACCGCGTTGCCGGCGCCGACGTCGAGCAGCCACTTGCGCGTGCCGTCGGCCGACAGGTGGTCGGTGATGACGGCGGGCGAGCGGATCTCGGCGCGCGTGGCGAGCTTTTCGCGCAGCGACTTGGCGAGATCCGACATGGCGTCGAAGCGGCTGGCGCCGAACTGGTGGATCCAGCGCTGCAGTTGCCGCGCACGAAACGGCTTCTCGCCGAGCTCGCCGCAATAAGCGGTGAGCGCGTCCGCATCCAGATCGAGCAGGTTGACGAGATCGTTCATGACGGCAGTATCGACTTCAAGGTCAGTCTAGTCCGGGGGAATAAACCAGACAATCAGCGGCTGTAAACGTTCATGCCGGGGAAGAAGAAGGCGATCTCCGCGGCAGCCGTTTCGGCGGCGTCCGAGCCGTGCACGGCGTTGGCGTCGATGCTGTCGGCGAAGTCGGCGCGGATGGTGCCCTTGTCGGCCTTCTTGGGGTCGGTGGCGCCCATCAGGTCGCGGTTGGTCAGGATGGCGTTCTCGCCTTCCAGGGCCTGGATCATGACCGGGCCCGAAACCATGAAGTCCACCAGGTCCTTGAAGAACGGGCGGGCCTTGTGCACGGCGTAGAACTGCTCGGCTTCGCCGCGCGACAGGTGAACCATCTTGGCAGCCACGATCTTCAGGCCGGCGGCCTCGAAGCGAGCGTAGATCTGACCGATGACGTTCTTCGCCACGGCATCCGGCTTGATAATGGACAGGGTGCGTTCGATCGCCATAAAAACTCCGAAAAATGAAGGGGTTACAATTGGAATAAACGTGCAATTCTAGCACGAGACAGTTATGGTTTCGAGAGCACCGCTGCCACCTGCGCGCCGCCACCGCCCGCTGGCGACGCCATCCGCCCCATGTGGCAGTCGCACCACTTTATTTCTCTTCAGCGTGCAGGGAACGCCTGGCGTGGCCGATAATCGAATGAACGTTGGCCACGCGCGAGGCGAGATTACACCTTGATGACAAAGTGGCGATTACGTTTCACAAGCCCTTGCAATTCGCCCGGTGCGATGCCACATTGGCGTTGTGCCCGCCTGGGTCAGCCCGGCGCCTCACCGTTTTTGAAACAGGAGTCACCATGGACAACAAGCTGAACACCTACAGTTTCGGCAGCGGCACCGCAACCAGCGACGTTGTGGTCCGCAATCGGGTAATGCGCAACACCTACTGGCTGCTGGCCATCTCGATGATCCCCACCGTGCTAGGTGCCTGGATCGGCGTGACCAGCGGCTTCAGCCTGATGCGGGGCAGCCCCGGCCTGTCGCTGATCCTGTTCCTGGGCATCGCGTTCGGCTTCTTCTACGCCATCGAGAAGACCAAGAACAGCAGCATGGGCGTGGTCCTGCTGCTGGCCTTCACGTTCTTCATGGGCCTGATGCTGTCGCGCCTGATCGGCTCCGTGCTGCAGTTCTCCAACGGACCCGCGCTGATCATGTATGCCTTTGGCGGCACCGCGGCGGTATTCGGCGCCATGGCGACCGTCGCCACCGTCAGCAAGCGCGATTTCTCCGGCCTGAGCAAATTCCTGTTCGTCGGCGTGATCCTGCTCATCCTGGCCAGCGTCGCCAATATCTGGCTGCAGTTGCCGTCGCTGATGATCACCGTGTCGGTGATCGCCATCGGGATCTTCTCGGCCTACATCCTGTTCGACGTGCAGCGCGTGCTCAACGGCGGCGAGACCAACTACATCACGGCCACGCTGGCGATTTACCTGGACGTGTACAACGTGTTTGCCAATCTGCTGGCATTGCTTGGCATCTTTGGCGGCAATCGCGACTGAGGTGGGCGGCTTTGCCGCCCTGTCCCTGCCCTCGAAATGAAAAAGCCAGCGCATCCGCGCTGGCTTTTTTGCTGTGGCTTTTGGTGGCCTTGGCGGCTTTGGCCTTTTGGGTCCGTCAGGCGCATGCACATGCGCTTGCCTCCCTGGGCCTGGCGGCTCGAGCTTGATAGCCCATTCGCACACATGTAAGTGTCACTTTTCTTTTCTCGAAAAGAAAAGTAACCAAAAGAAAGCGATTCTTGCAGAAGGCTGGGCGCTCAGACTTTAAATCTGATTGTGGTTTCGTGGTGGGCGAGACGGCTTCGATAAGACTGCTGACGCTACCGGCGCTAGCCACAGCGACATCTCGGGTGGTGTCCGATTCGTGGTGGCGCTGCATGATGGCGTAGGCCCCGATGGTTCAAGCTGCTGCCGCGACCGGAGCGGATGCCACGTCATAGGCACGACACCGGTTTCGTGGTGGGCGCGGTGGCACCAGTTTGAAACGTAGCCGCATACACCCGCGCCCCGGTCCACGACGCCCACCACGAAACCATGAGGGTGCTACGTCGTGGCCGCCAAAACCGGTAGCGGCAGATGGCAGAACAAGCAGTGCGCCCGCCATCATAGGTCTGACCCCGAAACCAACAAAACCCGCAGCTTAGTGGCCGCCCGCACCGGTAACGGCAGGATGCGAGCAGAACCACAGGCCCCACCACGAAACCACCAACAACCAGAAATCCCAACGTTTCTGCCCCTGCCGGCCAGGCAGTCCGCTTTCTTTGCCTACTTTCTTTTCGGAAAAAAGAAAGTAGGTCGCTCCGGGGGAGCGAAAGCCTTTGACTTTAAGACTTTGACTTTGACTTTGAAAACCAAAACCTACCCCCCATCCCCCTAATCCCGATCAAACACCGCAATAGACTCCACATGCGAAGTATGCGGAAACATATTGACCACCCCCGCCCCCGACAACCGATAACCCGCCTCATGCACCAGCAGCCCGGCATCGCGTGCCAGCGTCGCCGGGCTGCATGACACATAGACGATACGCCGCGGCAGCACGTCGCTGCCGGCCTGGGCCAGTTCGCCCAGCGCCTTGCACACCGCCAGCGCCCCCTCGCGCGGCGGGTCGACCAGCCAGCGGTCGAAGCGGCCCAGCGCGGCGATGTCCTCCGCGCTGACCTCGAACAGGTTGCGGCAGGCGAATTCGGTCTTGTGGTCCAGCCCGTTGCGGGCGGCATTGGCCAGCGCCCGGGAGGTCAGCAGTTCGCTGCCTTCGATGCCCATCACCGAGCGGCCGCGCGTGGCCAGCGGCAGCGTGAAATTGCCGATGCCGCAAAACAGGTCGAGCAGGCGGTCTTCGGGCCGCGCGTCCAGCAGGCGCAGCGCGCGGCCGATCAGCACGCGGTTGATCTGGTGGTTGACCTGGGTGAAGTCGGTCGGCTTGAACGGCATGCGGATGCCGAACTCGGGCAACGTGTAGGCCAGCTCGCGGTCCAGCGGGTAGAACGGCACCACCGTGTCCGGGCCCTTGGACTGCAGCCAGAACTGCACGCCATGCCGGTCGGCGAAGGCGCGCAGCAGGTCTTCGTCCGCGGCGGTGAGCGGCTCCAGGATGCGCAGCACCAGCACGGTCACGTCCTGCCCCACGGCCAGTTCGATCTGGGGCATGCGGTCACGGATCGACAGCCCCATCACCAGTTCGCGCAGCGGCACCAGCATGGCCGAGACATGCGGCGGCAGGACTTCGCAGCGCGTCATGTCGGCCACGAAGCTGCTCTTGCGCTCGTGAAAGCCCACCAGCACCCCGCCCTTCTTGGCCACGTAGCGCACCGTCAGGCGGGCGCGGTAGCGGTAGCCCCAGTCGGGGCCGGCGATCGGGCGGAACACCACGTCCGGGCGCAGCTTGGACAGATGCCAGAGATCGTCTTCCAGCACGCGCTGCTTGATCGCCAGCTGCGCGCGCGAGTCCAGGTGCTGCATCGAGCAGCCGCCGCACACGCCGAAATGCTGGCAGCCCGGCTTCACGCGCATGGGCGTGGCCTGCTTGATCTCGACCAGCGACGCCTGCTCGAAGCTGGCCTTGCGCTTGAAGCTGCGGTAGCTGACGGTCTCGCCCGGCAGCGCGCCCTCGACGAAGATGACCTTGCCGGGCGTGCCGTCCTCGTTGACCAGCCGGCCGACGCCGCGCGCCTCCATGTCGAGGCTGTGGATCTGCACCACCGGCTGCGCACCGGCCGCGGCAGGAACGGTGGAGACGGCGGCGGGAGAAACGGGAGCGGAAGCGGGCGAGGCGGCATTGACGCCACTTTCTGGCGCCGGTTGGGCTTGCGGTCGAGTCACGGCTTGGGACACCTGGGGAGCTGTCGTATTGTTTTGCGAAAGCGCGATTGTAGTCCAGACGCGGCCGCGGCCGGCTACGGCGGCGGCGGCCGGCCGCCTTGAAACCAGAACGGGACAAGCGCTCCCGATTGGCGCAACATGGAGCAGCGCGCAAACCCAGGCCGGCAGGCGAGCAGGAGACGACATGGAACTGATCTCGTGGAATATCCAGTGGGGCCGCGGCGCCGACGGACGCGTCGACCTGGCCCGCACGGTGCAGGCCCTGCACGCCATCGCCGATGCCGACGTGCTGTGCCTGCAGGAGGTGACGCGCGGGTATGCCGAGCTCGCCGGCGCTCCCGGCGCCGACCAGGTGGCCGAGCTGGCGGCCCTGCTGCCCGGCTACCGCATCCTCTATGCGCCCGGCGTGGACCGCGTGGCCGCCGACGGCTCGCCGCGCCAGTTCGGCAACCTGATCGCCACCCGGCTGCCGGTACGCGAAGTGTTCCGCCACACCCTGCCCTGGCCCGCCGACCCGACCGTGCCGTCGATGCCGCGCGTGGCGCTGGAGGCCACCGTGATGGCCGGCGAGCGCAACCTGCGCGTGATCTGCACCCACCTGGAGTATTACTCCCCCCACCAGCGCGCGGCGCAGGCCGACGCACTGCGCGTCTGGCACCGCGAGGCGTGCGAGCATGCCAGCCAGCCCGGCCTGCGCGAGACCAGACCCGGCCCGTTCACGCCCGAGCCGCGCCCCGTTTCCGCGGTGCTGTGCGGGGACTTCAACAGCGCGCCGGACGATATCGCCTACCTGCGCATGCTGGCCCCCTACGACAGCCCGCACGAACCCGCCACCGTGCCCTGGCACGATGCCTGGATGCGCGCCCACCCGGGCCAGCCGCACGCGCCCACCTGCGCGCTGCACGACAAGGAGCAGTGGCCGCAGCCGCCCTTTGCCTGCGACTTCGTCTTCATCACCGAAGACCTGCTGCCGCAGTTGCTGTGCTGCGAGGTGGACGGCGAGACCCAGGCTTCGGACCACCAGCCGCTCTACCTGTCGCTATCGGACGAATGACCGCCGGCGGCCGGACGGCAAACGCCCCGGTGCGGCATGGCCGGACCGGGGCGCGACAAGGCCGCCGCAGCTACGCGGCCTCAGATCTCGGGTTCTTCCTCGTCATCGCCGCCCGCATAGACCGGCTTGATGCGGAAGGCACGCAGGTAATCCATCCACTGCGCGCCGGGCAGCTCGGCCAGCGACTGCTGCACGAACTCGACCTCGGTATCGAACTGCCGCGGCGTGAGGCCGCCGCGCATCAGCTGGAAGCGGCAATACACCAGGTAGGTGTTGACGACGTCGGTCTCGCAGTAATCGCGGATCGCGCCCAGCTGGCCGTCCTGGTAGGCCTGCCAGACCTTGCTGCCGTCCATGCCCATCTTGCCGGGGAAGCCGCACAGCTTGGCGAGGTCGTCGAGCGGCGCGCTGGCGCGCGGCTGGTACATCGCCAGCAGGTCCATCAGGTCCAGGTGCCGCATGTGATAGCGGCTGATGTAGTTGTTCCACTTGAAGTCGCGGCTGTCGGACTCGCTGCCCTCGCCCATCTCCCAGTAGCGCGGCGCCACGATGCCGTGGACCAGGCCACGGTAGTGCAGCACCGGCAGGTCGAAGCCGCCGCCGTTCCACGACACCAGCTGCGGCGAATAGCGCGCCACGAGATCGTAGAACTTCTGGATCAGGACAGCCTCGCCGTCCTCCGGCGTGCCGAGCGAGCCGACGTGGAAGACCGGGCTGCCGTCGCGCTGGTTGCGCCGCAGGACGCAGGAGATCGCGGCGATGCGCTGCAGGTAGTGGGGCAGGAAATCGCTGCCGGTCTTGTCGCGCCGGGCCGCGAAGGCATGCTCCGCGACCTCGGCGTCGGTCATTGAATCGGGGTGGTCGTGAAGACGACGCAAACCATCGACATCGGGAATCGTCTCGATGTCGAATACCAGCACAGGTGTCATAGAACGGCGTCCTTGCGCACGCCTTGGGAAGCGAAATGGCGCTTGAGCTTGACCAGCGCCTCTTGCTGGATCTGGCGCACGCGCTCGCGCGTCAGGCCCATTTCCTCGGCAAGTTCTTCCAGCGTGGCCGGCTCGATGTGGTTAAGGCCGAAACGGCGCTCGACGACATAGCGGTGTTTCTCCGACAGCCGCGCGAGCCACTGCTTCATCAGGTTTTCCAGCTCGCGGTGCGCGACTTCCTGGTCGGGCGCGGCATTGTGCTCGTCCGAGAGGAAATCCAGCAGGCTGGAGCCGGGGTCGAGGTCGAAAGGCGTGTCCAGCGAGGTGGTGTGCTCGTTGAGCGCGAGCACGTCCTGCACTTCGTCCGGGGTCTTGCCCAGCAGGTGGGCGATGTCTTCCAGGCTGGCGTCGCGCCCGTCCGTGCCGCCCTTCTCCAGATGGCGCTTGGCGCGCAGCACCTGGTTGAGCTCGCGGATCACATGGACCGGCAGGCGCACGGTGCGCGCCTGGTTCATGATGGCGCGCTCGATGCTCTGGCGGATCCACCACGTGGCGTAGGTCGAAAAGCGGAAGCCGCGCGAGGGATCGAATTTCTCGATGGCGTGCATCAGCCCGAGATTGCCTTCCTCGATCAGGTCCAGCAGCGGCACGCCGCGGTTGAGGTAGCCCTTGGCGATGCTGACCACCAGCCGCAGGTTGCGCTCGATCATGACCTGGCGCGCGGAGAAATCGCCGCCCTTGGCCAGCGTGGAGAAATGCAGCTCCTCGGGCGCGGACAGCAGCGGCTTGATGCTGATGCGGTTCAGGTAGTGCTGGACGGTATCGGCTGCCAGCTCGGTGTGCAGCACGGTGCGGAAGTCGTCGTGGTCCGGCGCGGCGGCCTCGCTCTCGGCCTCCTCTTCCTCCTCGGCTTCTTCCTCGTCCTCGTCGCGCGCCTGGCGCTCGACTTCCTCGACCATCAGGTCGGCCTCGCGCAGGCCCGCCGCGTTGCCCGCGGTGATCGGTTCATCGGTCAGCGGAACCAGTTCGGCGGCGGGATCCTGGTCGTAGGCATCGGCATCGGCCTGGGCCACGCCAGCGGTCTGCTGCATCTCCGGCTGCTTGGAACGCCGGGTCCGGCTGGTGCTTCCGGTTGAGACAGTTTTCTGGCGTGGCATGAATCCTCACTGTGGCGGCAGATACCGCATCGGATCGACTGGCTTCCCGTTCTTTCTGACCTCGAAATGCAGTTTCACGCGATCGGTGTCACTGTTGCCCATCTCTGCAATCTTTTGTCCCTTGCGGACCGTTGCCTGCTCCGTCACCAGCACCTTGTCGTTGTGGCCGTACGCAGTGAGATATGTATCGTTGTGTTTGATGATGACAAGATTCCCGTAGCCGCGCAAGGGGCCAACGTGAATCACGCGGCCATCGTCCGCCGCCTGCACCGGATCGCCTTTCTTGCCCGCAATATCGATGCCTTTGTTGCCTTTTTCGTCGAACCGGCCGATCAGCTGGCCGGTCACCGGCCATGCCAGCTTGATGCCGTTGTCGGCGGCCGCGGCCGAGGCGGGCGCCGCCGGCGTGGCGGCCGCGCCGGAAGCCGCGGTGGACGGCAACGGCACCGGCACGGGGCGCGCCTGGTCGATCGGCTGGCCCTGCACCGCGCCCGGCGTGACCGGCATGGTGGCCACGCCGGTGCCGGCGTTGACGTCCGCTCCCGGCGGCGCCACGCGCAACAATTGACCCACTTCGATCTGGTTGGGATTGGTGAGCTGGTTCCAGGCGGCGACGTCGCGATAGGATTGGCCGTTCTCGAGCGCGATTCGATAAAGCGTATCGCCGCGCTTGACGCGATAGTACCCGGGCGGCGCGGGCTCCAGCGGCGCCACCCCGGCCACGCCGGCGCCGGAGGTGCGGTCCACCACCGGCGCCGGCATCGGCGAGGAGGCGCAGGCCGCCAGCAGGGACAGCAGCAAGGAGGCGGTGGCAAGCTGCCCGGCGCGGGCAAAACGTTCCGTATTCACGATATTGTGCATAGTTCGACTCAGATAGTGCCCGATTTTAATGGCACAAAGAAAACGGCTTCAAGCGCGGTCCGGTGAAATCGATGGCGGTTGCGCCGCTCGATCAACAACAACTGCTGCGTGATGGTCTGCCCTGGCCCGCCGGCGGTGGGCGCCACCGCCACCGGGGCGATCAGGCGCCCGCCGATGGCGAGCTGCTCCAGCAGCGCCTGCGGCACCTCCATGCCGGCGGCGGCCAGGATAATGGCGGAAAACGGCGCCGCCTGCGGCAGGCCCAGCATGCCGTCGCCATAGTGCAGGCGCAGGTTGGGCACGCGCAACGGCCGCAAGTTCGCCTTGGCCTGTTCGTGCAGCGGACGGATCCGCTCGATGGAGAACACTTCGCTGGCCACCAGGCTCAGCACCGCCGCCTGGTAGCCGCAGCCGGTGCCGATCTCCAGCACGCGCGCCAGCGGTTCGTCGGCGGCCAGGCCATCGCGCAGCAGCTCGATCATGCGCGCCACCACCGACGGCTTGGAAATGGTCTGCTGGTGCCCGATCGGCAGGGCCGCATCCTCATAGGCCTGCGAAGCCAGGCCCGGCTCCACGAACAGGTGGCGCGGCACCGTGGCGATGGCGTCGAGCACGCGCTCGTCGCGGATGCCGGCGGCGCGCAGCCGTGCCGCCAGCGCGCCGCGCGCGCGTTCGGAGGCCATGCCGCCACCGCCCGCGGTGGCCGCGCTGGCGCGTGCCTGCACCGCGCTGGCGGGCGGCACCGGCGCGGGCACGCCCGGCGCGCGCGCCGCGGCCTTGGCGGCGATGGCCGCGCCGCGCGCGCCGCCCACGGCGGGCAGGCCCGCGGTGCGCGCCGGCGCAGGCTTGCGCTCGACGACGGCGTCGAGGGAGAGCGGAAATTTCGGGCGGCGCGGGGCAGTGCTCATGTCGGCCGGGGACTGCGAGGGAAAGGGCTTATGCCAGCCACTGGTTGATCTGGTCGAGCTGGCCGCGGTGCGTCAGGTCCAGCTGCAAAGGGGTCAGCGAGACATAGCCTTCGCCGGTGGCATGGAAATCCGTGCCCTCGCTCGCGTCGCGCGCGTCGCCGGCGGCGCCGATCCAGTAGTTGGTATCGCCGCGCGGGTTGACCTGCATGATCACCGGCTGGGAGGGATGGCGCTTGCCGAGCCGCGTGGCGCGGTAGCCGCGGATATGCTCGAACGGCAGGCTGGGAATATTGACGTTGAGCAGGAACGGCTCGGCCGCGGGCCTGGCGATATAGCGCTCGACAATGTCGCGCGCCACGCGCGCCGCGGCGTCAAGATGCGTCCAGCCCTTGTCCACCTGGGAAAACGCGATCGACGGAATGCCCAGCAGGAAACCTTCGATGGCCGCGGCGACGGTGCCCGAATACAACACGTCCTCGCCCATGTTCTGGCCCTGGTTGATGCCGGACACCACCAGGTCGGGCTTTTCCTCGAGCAGGCCGGTCAGCGCGATATGCACGCAGTCGGTCGGCGTGCCGTTGACGAAGCGGAAACCCTTCTGCACGCCCTCGCGCGCCTCGTAGATCGACAGCGGGCGTTGCAGGGTCAGCGAATTCGAAGCGCCGCTGTGGTTCTGCTCGGGCGCGATCACCGTGATGCGCGCCAGCGGCGCCAGCGCGGCATGGAGCGCGGCAAGGCCCGGCGCCAGGTAACCGTCGTCGTTTGCGAGAAGGATATGCATGGCCGCGATTGTACCTGACAAGAATGCCGCGCAAGCCGCGTGCGCGCCGCAAAAAACGGCGGCTGGCGCGGGGCGGCCGGCATGTCTGTGCGGCAGCTAACAGAACGATCGTGCTATTTTTGCGCTACACTTGGCCGGGCCCGTTGCAGGACCTGTTTGGCGCCGCAGGCACGGCGCGCGCGCACCCGTGGCCGCACCAACTTGCGCCACCGCCGCCAGGCAAGGGACATGACGAAGCCGACGAACATATACCGGAGACATGATGAAAGCCGTACTGTGCAAAGCCTGGGGCCCGCCCGATTCGCTGGTGCTCGAAACCCTGCCCGACCTCGTGCCCGCCGCGGGCGAGGTAGTGATAGACGTGAAGGCCGCCGGCGTGAACTTCCCCGACGTCCTCATCATCCAGAACAAATACCAGGCCAAGCCGCAACTGCCCTTCTCCCCGGGCTCGGAACTGGCCGGCGTGGTCAATGCCGTCGGCGAGGGCGTGACCCACGTCAAGCCCGGCGACAAAGTCATCGCCTATCTCGGCAACGGCGCCTTCGCCTCGCAGGCCAGGGCCCCCGCCAGCGCCGTGGTGCCGATGCCGCCGGGCATCGACTTCGAGACCGCCGCCGCGTTCACGCTGACCTACGGCACCTCCCACCACGCCGTGGTGGACCGCGGCGAGCTCAAGGCCGGCCAGACCATGCTGGTGCTCGGCGCGGCCGGCGGCGTGGGCCTGGCGGCCATCGAGATCGGCAAGGCCATCGGCGCGCGCGTGATCGCGGCCGCGTCCACCGACGACAAGCTGGCGGTGTGCAAGGAACACGGCGCCGACGCGCTGATCAACTACACCACCGAAGACCTGCGCGAGCGCGTCAAGGCCCTGACCGACGGCAAGGGCCCCGACGTCATCTATGACCCGGTCGGCGGCATCTATGCCGAACCGGCCTTCCGCTCGATCGGCTGGCGCGGCCGCTACCTGGTGGTGGGCTTCGCCAACGGCGAGATCCCCAGGATCCCGCTGAACCTGGCGCTGCTCAAGGGCGCCTCGCTGGTGGGCGTGTTCTGGGGCGACTTCGCGCGGCGCGAGCCCAAGGCCAACCAGGCCAACATGGCGCAGATGCTGGGCTGGATGAAGGAAGGCAAGATCCGCCCGCATATCTCCGCGCGCTATCCGCTCGAGCAGGCGCCGCAGGCATTGAAGGACATGGAAGCGCGCAAGGTGACCGGCAAGATCGTCATCGTGCCCTGACCCGCCCAAACACGCGCCTCGCGGCGCCGCGCAACCCAGCGCAGAGCAGGACACCGAGGCCAGGCACAGCGCCCGGATGCGTCGAGCATCCGGGCGCTTTCCGTTCCGGGGCGCGGCGCGGCGCGGCGCCGGACAGGGTCGGGCCACGCCGGAAGCGCTGCACGGCGATTTCGCGGAAACCCCTTTCGTGGAAACCCTCTAGATTTCAAGTGTCTCCAGACACACAGCAGTCACGCGACGGAGCAAGAATGCCGGGCTGAGCCTGGGCGCGCGCGTGCGCGGCAGCCCACGCATCCACCTATAAGGAGAAACAAGCCATGGATCGCCGCCGATTCTTGAAATGGGGAAGCTTCATCACTGTCTCGGTCGCCACCACCGGCCTCGCCGGCTGCGGCGGCGATGACAACAGCGCCACGCCCGCCCCGGCGCCGGCTCCGGGGACCGACCCCGCGCCGGGCTCCGCGGACAAATTCAGCTTCCAGCACGGCGTGGCCTCGGGCGACCCCAAGCCGGACAGCATCGTGCTGTGGACCCGCGTGGAAGGCGACAACGGCAAGCAGCCGGTGTCCGTCCAGCTGCAGGTATCGGCCCGGTCCGACTTCTCCACGCTGCTCGTCAACGACACGCTGACCGCCCTGCCCGACTGGGACTACACGCTGCGCAACAAGGTCACCAACCTGGCCGCGGCCACCACCTACTACTATCGCTTCGTGGTCGGCAGCCAGACCAGCCCGGTGGGCCGCACGCGCACCGCGCCGGCCGCCGGCACGCCGCTCACGCAGCTCAAGTTCGCCTTCGTGAGCTGCCAGGACTGGAGCGTGAACCACTGGGCCGGCATGGAAGAACTGGCCGCGCAGGACCTGGATTTCATCATCCACGTGGGCGACTACATCTACGAGACCGTGGGCGCCAGTTTCCAGAGCGGCGCGGTGGAAAGCCGCCACGCCCAGCTCAAGCTGCCGGACGGCACCCCGCGCGACGACGGCGCCACCTACGCCACCACCGTCAACGACTATCGCTACCTGTACAAGTCCTACCGCACCGACGCGCGCCTGCAGGCGCTGCATGCGCGCTTCCCGGTGATCGCCATCTGGGACGACCACGAGTTCTCCGACGACTGCTGGCAGGACCGCCAGACCTACAGCGCCACCGACGACGCCACCCCGCGCACCGCGCGCCGGCGCAGCGCCAACCAGGCCTGGTTCGAGTTCATGCCGGCCGACGTCAGCCTGGACCTGAACAACCCGTCGTTCCAGAACATCCAGATCTACCGCGCCTTCACCTTCGGCAACCTGGCCACGCTGGTGATGACCGACGAGCGCCTCTACCGCGCCGACCACGTGATCCCCGAGCAGGCGGCCGGCAGCGAGATCGGCAGCCGCTACTTCGTGCCCAAGGCCACGCTGGCCGCGGTGGAAGGCGCGAAGATCGCCGGCGCCGGCAACGCGCTGACGCCGGTCTCGATCCTGGGCGACACCCAGCGCGCCTGGTGGCAGACCCAGATGAGCAGCGCCGCCACCACCTGGAAGCTGTGGGGCAACGAGGTCTCGCTGCTGCGCATGCAGATCGACGGCACGCAAGCCATCGCCGGCATGTTCGCCGCCGCGCTGGTCCAGGCCAATCCCGCGCTGGCGCCGCTGCAGGCCGCCATGACCGCGGCGCTGGCCGCCGACCTGAGCGATGCCAAGACCGGTGGCACCTACCCCGGCGCCGTGGCCTACGCCAACCTCAAGGCACTGCTGGGAGCGCCGCCCGTCAGCCTGCCTGGCCCGGCCTTCGACGCGGGCATCAAGCCCCTGCTGGATGCCCAGTTGCCGCCGGTGGCGCTGCTCGACCAGTACATCCTCAACGCCGACCAGTGGGACGGCTACAACGCCGAGCGCAAGAGCCTGATGGCCTTCATCAAGGCGCAGGGCATCGCCAACGTGGTGGCGCTGACCGGCGACATCCACGCCTTCTTCGCCGGCCCGGTGATGGACGACTATGACGCCGCCACGCCGGTGCCGGTGATGGTGGACCTGGTCACCGCCGGGCTGTCGAGCAATTCCTTCCAGAGCTACTTCAAGAGCGTGGTGGATACCGACCCGGCCTTCGCCGCCGCCAAGCCGCTGGTCTACGTCACCCAGGGCGGCACCGTGGTCAACACCTTCAACGACACGCTGAAGGCCTTCAACCCCTGGCTCAAGCATGTGGATTCCGACGCCCAGGGCTACGCGGTGGTGACGCTGACCGCGGCCAAGCTGAGCTGCGAGTTCCACAAGCTCAAGACCCAGTCCAACGGCACCGCGCCGGCCCAGCCGGCCACGGCCAGCACCCAGGTGATGGAGGTGGCGGCCGGCACGCCGGCGGTCACGCTGGTCTAGTCCGGCGGCTTGCTGGCTTGCTGGCTTGCTGGCTTGCTGGCTTGCTGGCTTGCTGGCTTGCTGGCGGCGCGACCGTCGCCGGCAGGCTTGCTCCCCTCTCCCGCTGGCGGGAGAGGGGCAGGGGGAGAGGGCCAGCGCTGGCGAATGCCGCCGTGCCGGACAACGCAATCGGCTTCGTTGCTTGCCTCTATGCCGGACAACACCGTTGGCCTTCGTTTCCGGGCACGATGCCGGACAACACCGTTGGCCCCGCTTGATGTGGCTCCTGGCCGAACCGCCCCTCTCCCCGGCCCTCTCCCCGTGAGGGGAGAGGGAGAACACCTTGCTTGGGCTAGCGCTGACGGCGTGGGCGTATCTGGCGGCTTCGTTCATTGCCCTGGGCCTGCAATTTCTTCCGGGCAGGCTCCCCTTACAGCTTCTCCGTTTCCCCCGTGCGCGGCTGCCACTTCATCAGCCGCTTTTCCACGCTGCCCACCAGCGTGTCCAGCACCAGCGCCGCGGCGGTCAACACCACGATGCCGGCGAACACGGTGTTGATGTCGAAGGTGCCTTCGGCCTGCAGGATCAGGTAGCCCACGCCGCGCGCCGAGCCCAGGTACTCGCCCACCACCGCGCCCACGAAGGCCAGGCCCACCGAGGTATGCAGCGACGAGAACACCCAGCTGGTCGCGCTCGGCAGGTAGACATGGCGCAGCAGTTGCTGCCGGTTCGCGCCCAGCATGCGCACGTTGGCCAGCACCACCGGGCTGACTTCCTTGACGCCCTGGTAGACGTTGAAGAACACGATGAAGAACACCAGCGTCACGGCCAGCGCCACCTTGGACCAGATGCCCAGGCCGAACCACACGGCGAAGATCGGCGCCAGGATCACGCGCGGCATCGAGTTGGCGGCCTTGATGTACGGATCGAGGATCGCCGACGTGAGCGGGCTCAGCGCCAGCCACAGGCCCACGCCCAGCCCCGCCGCGGTGCCGATGCCGAAGGCCAGCAGCGTCTCGACCAGGGTCACGCCGAGGTGGACGTAGATATCGCGCTCGACCACGAACCAGCTCCAGATGCGCTGGGCCACCATCAGCGGTTCGCCGAAGAAGAATGCAACCTGCTGCGAGCGCGTGGCGATATGCCAGGCGCCGAGGATCACAACGAGGACGAGCAGCTGCCAGAAGCGCAGCATGCCCTTGGAGTCGGGACGGAATGCCATGGAAATCGAAATAGAGTCTGACCGGATTGGAGGAAAGCTACCTGCGCCGCGGCGGCCGGGTCAGGCCGCCTTGCGCTGCTGCGCGTAGCCCTTCAGGACTTCCTCGCGCAGCACATCCCAGATGGCCGCGTGCAGCTCGACGAAGCGCGGATGGTTGCGGATCTCGGCCACGTCGCGCGGGCGCGGCAGGTCGATGGCGAACTCGCCGATCGGGTGCGTGCCGGGCCCCGCCGACAGCACCACCACGCGGTCGCTCATGGCAATGGCCTCGTCGAGGTCGTGGGTGATGAACAGCACCGCCTTGCGCTTGGCCGCCCACAGCTCCAGCACTTCGTTTTCCATCAACTGGCGGGTCTGGATGTCGAGCGCGGAGAACGGCTCGTCCATCAGGATGATGTCCGGGTCCAGCACCAGCGTCTGCGCCAGGCTCACGCGCTTGCGCATGCCGCCCGAGAGCTGGTGCGGATAGCGGTCGCCAAAGCCGCCCAGGCCCACGCGGCGCAGCCAGGCCTCGCCCTGCTGCTCGGCGTCGGCGCGCGGCACGCCGCGGAACTCGAGCCCGGCGATCACGTTGTCGAGCGCGCTGCGCCACGGCATCAGCGCCTCGGCCTGGAACATGTAGCCGGCGCGCTCGTTGATGCCGCGCAGCGGCTCGCCGAACACGCGCACCTCGCCGGCGGACGGCTGCAGCAGGCCCGCGCCGACGTTGAGCAGGGTGGATTTGCCGCAGCCGGTCGGCCCCACCACGGAGACGAACTCGCCGGGCTGGATGGCGAGGGTGACGTCCTTGACGGCGGTATAGCGCTGGCTGCGGTCTTCGCGCGAGACGAAGGTACAGGTAACGTTGTCGAGGGAAAGTGCGGCAGTGCTCATGGCTGGCTCTGTGCCGGCCCGGGGCGCTGGCGGTGCCCGGCACCGCCGCGCGGCCCCGGGCCGCGATGGAATACTGGAACTGCGGATGGTCCGCGGCGCAAAATGCAAAGGCCCGCTGCGTGCAGCGGGCCGCCGGCTCCCGTGGCGCGGGCGGTGGCTTACTTGTACTTGGCGTTGGCCTTCAGCACGAAGGCGTTGGTGAAGGTGTTTTCCAGCTTGATGGTCTTGCCCTTGAGTTCGGGGTCGAACTGCTGCAGCGTGTTGAGCGCGGTCCTGGGGCCGTCGGCCGGCATCACGCCGTCCGGCGAGATGGCTTCCTTCACCTTGTCCCACGCCGCCAGGTACAGCGCGCGGTCGCCCAGCAGGTAGCTCTCGGGCACGGTCTTGACGATGTCCGACGGGCCGGCCTTCTGCAGCCACTTGAGCGCGCGCACCATGGCGTTGGCCAGGGCCTGCGTGGTGTTCGGGTTCTGCTGGATGAAGGCGGCCGACGCGTACAGGCAGCCCGACGGCATGTTGCCGCCGAACACGGCCTGCGTGTCCTTGAGCGTGCGGGTGTCCGAGGCGATGCGCACTTCGTTCTTCTGCGTCAGCATCGACACCACGGGGTCGAGGTTGGCCATCGCGTCGATCTGGCCCGAGCGCATCGCGGCCACCGCGCCGGCGCTGGCGCCCACGCCGATGAACGACACGTCGGACGGCTTCAGGCCGGCCTTGGCCAGCACGAAGTTGGCCATCATGTTGGTCGACGAGCCGGGCGCGGTGACGCCGATCTTCTTGCCCTTCAGGTCGGCGATGGACTTGAAATTGGGCAGGTTCTTGTTCGAGACCATCAGCACGATCTGCGGGGCGCGGCCCTGCAGCACGAATTCCTGGTACTGCTGGCCCTTGGCCTGCAGGTTGAGGGTGTGCTCGTAGGCGCCGGAAACCACGTCCGCGCTGCCGCCCACCACGGCCTGCAGCGCCTTGGCGCCGCCGGCGAAATCGACGATCTCGACGTCGAGGCCTTCGTCCTTGAAGTAGCCAAGGCGCTCGGCGATGGTCAGCGGCAGGTAGTAGAACAGGTTCTTGCCGCCCACGGCGATGGTGACCTTGGTCTTCTCGGGCTTGCCCTGGGCCTGCGCCTGGCCGCCGAAGGTGAACCAGCCCGCCAGGAACAGCGCCAGCGCGATCAGCGCCTGCTTCCAGAATTTCTTGTTATACATTGCTCTCTCCTACCTGTTGTCTGCGCGGCGCTGTGCCGCGAAGCGGCAAGTTGCGATGCTAGCGGATGCGGTGCGTGCCCGCATCGGGATCAACACCTATGCCACGCGTGGCGCCGCGCGCAGCGGGCAGCATACAGGGCGTGCCTTTCGGCGGGCTTTCGGCGGGCTTCCGGCTTTCGGCAGCCCGCCGCGGCCCCGCCCTGCCTCACCCGCTCACCCGCTCACTCGGCGTGGATGTCGGCGGACTTGATCACCTTGCCCCAGCGCGCCAGCTCGCCACGCTGGTAGGCATCGAGCTGCTTCGGCCCCATGAACTTCGCCTCGGCGCCGAGTTCCTCGGCCTTCTTGCGGAAGGCGTCGGTCTGCATGATGCGTTCGATCTCGCCGGCCAGCTTGTCGACGACGGGCCTCGGCGTGCCGGCCGGCGCGTACATGGCGAACCAGGACGAGACGTCGAGGTCGGGATAACCGGCCTCGGGCGCGGACGGCACGTCCTTCAGGCTCGGCAGGCGCTGCTTGCTGGTCACCACCAGCGGGCGCAGCTTGCCGCCCTGGATATGCCCCATCAGCGGCGGCGGCGTGGTGATGGTGAGATCGACCGAGCCGCCCAGCAGGTCGGTCATGGCCGGGCCCGTGCCCTTGTACGGGACATGGGTGATCTGGATGCCGGCCATCTGGTTGAGCAGCTCGGTCGAGACATGCTGCAGCGAGCCGTTGCCCGACGACGCGTAGTTGAGCTTGTCGGGATTGGCCTTGGCGTAGGCCACCAGTTCCTTGAGCGACTTGACCGGCAGGCTCGGCCGCACCACCAGCACCTGCGGCGCCGACAGCAGGTTGGCCACCGGCGCGAAGTCCTTGACCGGATCCCACGAAGTCTTGGTCAGCAGCGGCGTGATGACCTGATAGCCCGAGTACTGCACCATCAGGGTGTAGCCGTCCGGCCTGGCTCGCGCCACGGTCTGCGCGGCGATGCCGCCCGAGCCGCCGGGCCGGTTGTCCACCACCACCGGCTGGCCGAGCGCCTTGGCCAGCGGCTCGGAAATCATGCGCGCGGCCAGGTCGGTGGTGCCGCCGGCCGCGGCCGAGACCACCAGCGTGACCGGCCGCTGCGGCCAGGTGCTGTCCTGCGCCCGGGCCGCGCCGCCGGCCAGGCCCGCCAGCCCGGAGGCCAGCGCCACTACGGCGGCCACCGTCCTGCGGCGCGCCGGCGACGGCACGCGCCGCGGGTGGGAATGCGGGTGGGAATGCGAAGAATGCGAACGTGCGTCGGCGGATGCCGGGGTGCTGGGCATGGATGTCTCCTGCTTGGTGCTGGTTGGTCTTGGTCTTGTCTTGCGCCCGCGGCGGCCCTCGCCGCGCGGTGCGCGCCCGTGGTCGCCACGGGCCGATGCGGCCAGCCGCGCCGGTCAGGGCTGCGGGCCGGCCTGTGCTGCGAAATGCGCCGCCATCCACGCCGGCGGCTGGTGCGTGCGCAGGCGCGGGCCCGCGCGCAGCAGCTGGCTGGCGGTATCGCGCTGGACCAGGGCCGGCAAACCCGCCACCACGTCGAGCAGCCGCGCCAGGTCCACGCCGGTGTCCACGCCCATGGTGGCGAACATGTGCACCAGCTCCTCGGTGCTCACGTTGCCGCTCGCGCCCGGCGCGTAGGGACAGCCGCCGAGGCCGCCGGCGGCGGCGTCGAAGCGCGCCACGCCCGCCTGCCAGGCGGCCAGCGCGTTGGCCAGGCCCATGCCGCGCGTGTTGTGCAGGTGGATGGTCAGGCCGGCCTGCGGCAGCTCGCGCCGGAAGCGTTCGCACAACGCCGCCACCTGGGTGGGATAGGCCATGCCGGTGGTGTCGCACAGCGTGATGCCGGCCGCGCCGGCAGCCGCGAACGACGCCGCGAGCGCCATCACCTCGTCCGCATCGACCTCGCCCTCGAACGGGCAGCCGAACACCGTGGACAGCGAGACGTTGACCGGCACGCCGGCCTCGCCCGCCGCCGCAGTCATCGCCAGCAACTGCGCCTGCGACTGCGCGCGCGTCATGCGCAGGTTGGCGCGGTTGTGGGTCTCGCTGGCCGACATCACCAGGTTGAGCTCGTCGGGCCGGCACGACAGCGCGCGCTCCAGGCCACGCAGGTTGGGCACCAGCGCGGTGTAGCGCACGCCCGCGCCGCGCCGCATGCGGTGCATGACGGCCTCGGCGTCGGCCAGCGCGGGAATCGCCTTGGCGGAGGTGAAGGAGGTTGCCTCGATGCGGGCAAAGCCGCAGGCGGACAACGCGTCGAGGAAGGCCACCTTGGCATCGGTCGGCACCACCACCGGCTCGATCTGCAGACCGTCGCGCGGCGCCACCTCGTTGATCTCGATGCGGGCCGGGCCGCGCAGGCCGGCGCTCATGCCACCACCCCGCGCGCGCGCAGGTCGGCGACGGTGGCGGCATCGAAGCCCGCCCGCGCCAGCACCGCGTCGGTATGCTCGCCCAGGGTGGGCGCGCGGTCGTGGATGGCGCCGGGGCTGGCCGACAGCTTGGGCATGATGCCCGGCACCTCCACGGTCAGCCCGGCGGCCGAGGTCACGCTCTCGATCACGCCGCGCGCGCGGTAATGCGGGTCTTCGGCGATGTCCTTGACGGTATAGATGCGGCCCGACGGCACCTCGGCCTGCCTGAGCACGGCCAGCGCGTCTTCCACGCTGTGGGCGCGGGTCCAGGCCGCGATGGCGGCGTCGATTTCCTCGACGCGCAGCACGCGCCCGTCGTTGCGCGCGAGCGCCGGGTCCTCGGCCAGGTCAGCGCGGCCCAGCGCATGCATCAGGCGCTTGAAGATGGCGTCGCCGTTGGCGGCGACCAGCACGTACTCGCCGCTGGCGCACGGATAGGCATTGGACGGCGCGATGCCCGGCAGCGCGCCGCCGGCCGGCTGGCGCACCGCGCCGAACGCGGAGTATTCCGGCAGCAGGCTCTCGCTCAGGTTGAACAGCGATTCATACAGGGCCACGTCGACGACCTGCCCTTGCCCGCCGCGCGCGTCGCGCTCGTACAGCGCCAGCAGCACGCCCAGCGCCCCGTGCAGGCCGGCGATGGTGTCGCCCAGCGACAAGCCCGCGCGCACCGGCGCGCGGCCGGGCTCGGCGGTCAGGTGGCGCAGCCCGCTCATGGCCTCGGCCACCGCGGCAAAGCCGGGTTCGTCCTTCCTGGGGCCGGTCTGGCCGTAGCCCGAGACCCGCACCATGATCAGGCCGGGATTGTCGGCGCTCAGCGTGTCGTAGCCCAGCCCCCACTTCTCCATGGTGCCGGGGCGGAAGTTCTCGATCAGCACGTCGGCCTCGGCGGCCAGGCGGCGCACCACCGCCTGGCCCTCGGCCTGGCGCAGGTCGATGCAGACCGACTGCTTGTTGCGCGACTGCGCTTCCCACCATACCGACGTGTCGCCATGCAGCATGCGCCATTTGCGCAGCGGGTCGCCCTGTCCGGGCGGCTCCACCTTGACCACCTGGGCGCCGAAATCGGCCAGGGTCTTGGCGGCAAAGGGGCCGGCAATCAGTTGTCCGAGTTCCAGGACCCGGATGCCCTCTAGAATCTGTCGCGCCATGTGCGGGGGTCTCCATGCCATTTCGATCGTGGCGGGCGGACCATCGGGGCGGCGCCACGCCTTGTTTCGACGCAGTGTGCCCCAGCCGCGCGCATGGCGGAATCGGCATTCGGAGAAGCGGGTTTTCTTGGAACGCGAAAGCCCGCGGGCTTCAGAAGGGGGCGCGGTCGCCGCACAGGTGCGTGATGAGCAAGCGGGCCGACACCGTCAGCCCGGCCGGGTCGCGCATGCCGATCAGCAGCGTGCGGCGCGCCCAGGCATCCTGCAGCGCCACCAGCGACAGGCCCATCGACTGCACGTGCGGCTCGGCGGCGATGCGCGGCAGCACCCCCACGCCGAGGCCCGCCATCACCATGCGGCACATGGCGTCGAAGCTGCGCACCTGGATGCGCAGGCGGAACGGCCGCTCCAGCCGGCTGCTCTCCTCCAGCAGGCGCGCGGCCAGCGAGGTCACCTGCGGCAGGCTGACGAAGTCGTATTCGAGGGTGTCGGCATAGCGCACCGGGCCGCGCTCGGAGAGCGGATGGCCCGGCGGCGTCACCAGCACCAGTTCGTCCTGGCGGTACTCCACGGTGACCAGCCCGGCGCTCGGCGTGCGGTCGGCGAAGATGCCGACGTCGGCGCGGTTTTCCACCAGCGCGGCCACGATCTCGCTGCTGTTCTGCTCTTCGAGCTCGATGCGGATGGTGGGATGCAGCGCCATGAAGGCCGCCAGGTCGTCCGGCAGGAACTGCGTGATGGCCGAGGTGTTGGCGCACACGCGCACCTGGCCGCGCACGCCGCTGGCGTAGTCCGACATCACGCCGGCCATGCGCTCGACGTCCTGCAGGATGGTGAGCGCGTGGTGGAAGCAGGCCTGCCCGGCTTCGGTCAGCTGCACGCCGGCGGCATGGCGGAAGAACAGCGGCGCGCCGACCGCGGCCTCCAGGTCGGAAATGCGCTTGCTGGCCGCAGCCACCGCCAGGTGGGACTGGCGCGCGCCCGCGGAGATGCTGCCCTGGCGCGCCACGGCGACGAACAGGCCCAGCGTGACGAGATCGAAACGGGCGAGATTCATGCGCATGCGCCGGCCGCGCGCTTATACCGAGCGGCGGTCCATCACCGCGCGGGCAATGGTGCCGGCATCGACGTACTCCAGCTCGCCGCCCACCGGCACGCCGCGCGCCAGGCGCGAGACCTTGAGCCCGCGCGCCTTGAGCATCTCGCCGACATAGTGCGCGGTGGCCTCGCCCTCGCTGGTGAAATTGGTGGCGACGATCACCTCGGACACCGGCCCGCCCAGCGCCGGGTCGGTGGCGCGCGCCAGCAGCCGGTCGAGGTGGATCTCGCGCGGCCCCACCCCGTCCAGCGGCGAGAGCCGGCCCATCAGCACGAAATACTGGCCGCGGTAGGTCAGCGTCTGCTCGATCATGGCCTGGTCGGACGGCGTCTCCACCACGCACAGCAGCGAGGCGTCGCGCCGCTCGTCCAGGCAGGTCGAGCAGATTTCCTGCTCGGTGAAGGTGTTGCAGCGCGAGCAGTGCTTGATGCCGTCGGCCGCGCCGCGCAGCGCGTCGCCGAGCTTGCGCGCGCCGTCGCGGTCGTGCTGCAGCAGGTGGTAGGCCATGCGCTGCGCGGACTTGGGGCCCACGCCGGGCAGGACCCGCAGCGCTTCGATCAGCGCCTGCAGCGAAGTCGGGGGAGCGTTCTTCAAGCGGCGCCCCCGTCGACGGGCACCGCGCCGGGCGCGCCCATGCTCACCACCGGCGCGTGATGCAGCACGGTGGGGAACGGATCGTAGAAATGGTGCAGCAGGGCCTTCCACTGCTGGTACTCGGGCGAGCCGCGAAAGCCTTGCGTGTGGTCTTCGAGCGTGCGCCAGCGGACCGTCAGCAGGTAGTCGGACGGCTGCTCGATGCCACGATGCAGTTCCAGCCCGAGGAAGCCAGGCATGGCCGCGATGACATGGCGCGCGCGCCCGAAGGCCGCCTCGAAGGCGGCTTCCTGGCCGGGACGCACCGGCAGCACTGCGGATTCGAGGATCATGCCCGGTTCCGTTCGCCTGGTTTGCGTCAAGCTCAGAACGGCATCTTGAAGCCCGGCGGCAGCGGCAGGCCGGACGTCATCGAGCCCATCTTTTCCTGCGTGGTGGCCTCGGCCTTGCGCACGGCGTCGTTGAAGGCGGCCGCCACCAGGTCTTCCAGCAGTTCCTTGTCCTCGCCCTCGGCCAGCAGGCTGGGGTCGATGGAGACGCGCTTGACGTCGTTCTTGCAGGTCATGGTCACCTTGACCAGGCCGGCGCCGGACTGGCCCTCGACCTCGATCAGGGCAAGCTGCTCCTGCATCTTCTTCATGTTCTCTTGCATCTGCTGGGCTTGCTTCATCAGCCCGGCCAGTTGGCCCTTCATCATGGAAAGCTCCTGATTAGCGTGTTGGATGGAAACCACGGGCCGCCGCGCGTCATGGGCGCGGCGGCCCGTCATGAAAGACGGTAGCGGGGCGGCCAGCGCTCAGGCGGCGCGCGGCTGGATCGATCCCGGCAGGATATGGCCGCCGAACTCGCGCAGCAAGCCTTGCACGAACGGATCTCCCTCGATGGTGACCTCGGCCTCGCGCTGGCGCTCGGCGCGGGCCTGGGCATCCGCCGCCGCCGCGGTATCGGCCACCGCGCCGATCTCGCATTGGACCCGCACCTCGGTGCCGAGCTGTTCCGACAGCGTCTGCTGCAGGCGCTCGACCACGCCGGCCTCGGTGATCGGCGCCACCGGCGCGCGCAGGT
The DNA here is from genome assembly GCF_049059565.2 of Cupriavidus sp. 30B13. NCBI lineage: Bacteria > Pseudomonadati > Pseudomonadota > Betaproteobacteria > Burkholderiales > Burkholderiaceae > Cupriavidus > Cupriavidus sp. 30B13. The sequence continues at coordinate 2,617,817 of NZ_CP188223.1, forward strand.
GGAAGGTACGGCCCACCACCTGCACCAGCTCGCTCTGGCAAGCCAGTTGCTGCGCCAGGCCTTTCAGCGGCAAGCTGGCGGCCAGCGCCGGCCAGGCACCGGTGAACACCGGCGGCGTGCCGTCTTCGCCGGCCACCGGCGGCTTGGGCGGCGTCAGGCGCACGGGCGCGGCGGGTTCCGCCGGCGCCTGCGCGACGGGCGCGGACTGGGCGGACTGGGCGGACTGCGGGGCCTGCCGGGCCGGCTCGCGGCGCGGTGCGGATTGCCGCGCGGGCATGGGTTCGGGGTCGCTGTCGTAGGGACCGATGACCGGCAGGTCCGGCGGCAGGTCTTCCCACGGCGGCACGTCGCTGCTGCCGGCGAATTCCCACGGCGGGACTTCGTCCGGCGGGTCGTTGTCGGCAGGCCTGGCGGGCGCGGCGGCCGGCGCGCGCCGTTCCGGCGGCGCGGAACGCGCCGCCGCCTGGACTGCCGGGGCCGGCGGTGCGGGCCGCACCGCGGCGGCGGCCGGGCCGGGCGGGCGCAGCGGCTGGGCCGCGGGCGCACGCGCGGCGGGCGCGGCCGGCACGGCAGCGGGCGTCATGCGCGGGCCGCCGCCGCGCGCGGCGGAAGCCTGGCGCGCAGCGGCCAGCGCGGCACGCGCCGGCGACAGCGGCGCCGTGGCGGCGGGCGCCGCGGCAGCCGGAGCCGCCGCCGGCGTTGCCGCAGCAGGCTGGGCGGCGGCCGGCTCCGGCTGGCGCGCGGGAGCGGGCTGGCCGGCAGCGGGAGCCTGCGGCGCGCTCTGCGCCGGGGCCGTGGCGGCAGGCGGACGCAGCGAGTGCACCGGGGCGGCAGCGGGCGCCGACGCCGGCGCCAAGGTCGGCGTCGATGCCGGGGCAACGGCAGCAGCCGTGGCGGCGGCCGCATCGGCGGCCACGCGCCCGGCCGGCGCGGCGGCGCGGGAAGCCGGCCGGGCCTGCTGCCCGCCGCCGCCCTGCGCCGGCGCCGCCGGGCTGGCCGACGGGCGGAAGGCCAGCATGCGCAGCAGCGTCATGGTGAAGCCGGCGTATTCGTCCGGCGCCAGCGCCAGCTCGCCGCGGCCCAGGTTGGCGATCTGGTAGAACAACTGCACTTCCTGCGCGTCGAAGACGCCGGCGAAGCGGCGCACGTCGGCGGCTTCCGGCCATTCTTCCTGCACCGCGGCGGGCACCGCCTGGGCCAGCGCGATCTTGTGCAGCAGCGAGGCGAGATCCTGCAGCGCGCCGGCGAAGGACAGGCTGCGGTCGGCCATGCCGTCGGCCACCGCCAGCATGGCGGCGCCGTCCTCGGCGGCCAGCGCATCCAGCAATTGCACCAGGTAGCTTTGATCGATCGCGCCGAGCATGCCGCGCACGGCGGCCTCGGATACCTGTCCGGCGCTGTAGGCGATGGCCTGGTCGGTCAGCGACAGCGCGTCGCGCATCGAGCCATGCGCGGCCTGGGCCAGCAGGCGCAGCGCGTTGGCCTCGCGCGCGATGCCCTCCTCGCCCAGGATGTGGTCGAGGTGGCTGACGATATGGCCCGGCGGCATCTGCTTGAGGTTGAACTGCAGGCAGCGCGAGAGCACCGTGACCGGGATCTTCTGCGGGTCGGTGGTGGCGAGGATGAACTTGACGTGCGCGGGCGGCTCTTCCAGCGTCTTCAGCATGGCGTTGAAGGCGTGGTTGGTCAGCATGTGCACTTCGTCGATCATGTAGACCTTGAAGCGCCCCGCGGTCGGCGCGTAGACCGCCTTGTCCAGCAAGGACGCCATCTCGTCGACGCCGCGGTTGGAGGCCGCGTCCATCTCGATGTAGTCGACGAAGCGCCCGCTGTCGATCTCGGTGCAGGCCTTGCACACCCCGCACGGCTGCGCGGTGATGTCGCCGTTGCCGTCAGGCCCGATGCAATTGAGCGCCTTGGCCAGGATCCGCGACAGCGTGGTCTTGCCGACGCCGCGCGTGCCGGTGAACAGGTAGGCATGGTGCAGCCGCTGTTGCTCCAGCGCGTGCGTGAGCGCGCGGACCACGTGCTCCTGGCCGACCAGCGTGGTGAAATCCCGGGGGCGCCATTTGCGCGCTAGCACTTGATAACTCATGGCGGCGATTGTAGCAAAAGGCGGCCGCCCTTCAGGGACGATCGGCGGCGAACGGACGCGCGGCGGGCACGCCCGGGCCGGATTCGGCGGCCCCGGGCGCCGCCCGGGGCGATCGGGCTAGCCGCACTCGCCCACGTAGCCGCAGTTGGCGCACTTGGCGCAGCCGTCGACCTTGTGCAGCGCATGGGCGCCGCATTCGGGGCAGGTCTTGCCCGAACCCAGGCCCAGCCCCAGGCCGGCCGCCGCTCCGGCGCCAGCGCCGGCGGGCCGGCCCGCCGCGGCGGCCGGTCCGCCGATGCCGCCGAAGCCGCCGCCGCCCTCCTGCGCGGCCAGGCGCGCGGCAAGCGCCGCCACCGGCACCTGCACGCCATCGGCATCGAGGAAACCGCGCTTGATCAGGATGCGCTGCAGGGCGTAGCCGATCGCCGCCACCTCGGAGTCGTGGAAGCGCGGCGCCTCGCTGCCGTCCTGGCGCGCCAGCGTGCCGTAGCGCACCGTGCCCTTGTCCCACACCACGTTGCGCATGTCGGCCAGCGCCTTGGCGATGGAGCCGCCCGAGCGCGCCACCATCGACAGCAGGCGCATGGTGGAGGTGATCCACTGCTGGCCGTCGTTGCGCTGGCCGGCCGGCATGAAGAATTCCACCGGCCGCTCCACCGCCACCGGCTTGCCGTCCAGCACGCCGGCCACGCGCATGAAGTTGACGGTGAGGTAGACCGTCTTGTGCCCTTCGTAGGTCATGTACTCGACCTTGGACGTCACCCCTTCCAGGTCGCCCACCGGGCGGCTCTCGAACGGCTTGCGCAGCGGGTCGTCGGCCTGCGCCGCCGCCGACGGCGCGGGCAGCGCGGCGGCGTCCGGGGCCACCGACAACACCGCGCCCAGCACGCTGTTGGGGCGGTAGGTCGCGAGCCCCTTGAGGCCGGCGCGCCAGGCTTCCAGGTAGAGGTTGCGGAAGGCCTCGTAGGGATAGTCCTCCGGCACGTTGACGGTCTTGCTGATGCTGGTGTCGATATAGGGCTGCACCGCCTGGAGCATCTTCATGTGGTCGAGCGCGGACATCTGCAGCGCGGTGACGAAGCTGTCCGGCAACCGGGCCATGTCGCCGCCGAGGTGGCGGTAGAGCCGCCAGGCATGGTCGGCCACCTCGAACACCTGGTAGCTGTCGTCCGGCATGCGCTTGCGGCGGTTGTAGGTCCACGAGAAGGCCGGCTCGATGCCGTTCGAGGCATTGTCGGCAAAGGCCAGCGTGATGGTGCCGGTGGGCGCGATCGACAACAGGTGCGAATTGCGGATGCCGTCGCGCGCGATGGCCTCGCGCACCGCCGGCGGCAGCCGCCGCGCGAAGCCGCTGGCCAGGTATTCGCCGGCCTTGAACAGCGGGAAAGCGCCCTTCTCGCGCGCCAGCGCCGCGGAAGCCAGGTAGGCGGTGTCGCGCAGGACTTCGGCGATGCGCGCGGCCAGCGCGCGGCCGGCGTCCGCGTCATAGCGGATGCCCAGCATCACCAGCGCGCTGCCCAGCCCCAGGAACCCCAGGCCGACGCGGCGCTTGGCATGGGCCTCGGCCTGCTGCTCGGGCAGCGGCCAGAAGGTGACGTCGAGCACGTTGTCGAGCATGCGCACCGCCAGCCGCACGACGTCGCCAAAGGCGTCGAAGTCGAAGCGGCTGTCCGCGCCGAAGGGCTGGCGCACGAAGCGGGTCAGGTCGATCGAGCCCAGGTCGCAGCAGCCATACGCGGGCAGCGGCTGCTCGGCGCACGGGTTGGTGGCCTCGATGCGCTCGCAGTAATGGAGGTTGTTGTCGTCGTTGATGCGCGAGAGGAACAGGATGCCGGGCTCGGCGTGGTCATAGGTGGCCTGCATCACCTGGTCCCACAACTGCCGGGCCGGCACGCGGCGGTAGACCCACTGGCCGTCGTCGCGCCGGTAGGCGCCGGCGGCGATGACTTCGGCGGCGGGCTCGGCCTCGTGGATCAGCTCGACCTCGCCGCCGGCCTCGACCGCGCGCATGAAGTCGTCGCTCACGCCGATCGACATATTGAAATTGGTCAGCTCGCCGCGGTCCTTGGCGTGGATGAAGGTCTCGATGTCGGGGTGGTCGCAGCGCAGCACGCCCATCTGCGCGCCGCGGCGCGAGCCGGCCGATTCCACGGTGGCGCAGGACGCGTCGAACACCTTCATGAACGAGACCGGCCCCGAGGCGCGCGAATGCGTGCCGCGCACCAGCGCGCCGGCCGGCCGTATCGCGGAGAAATCGTAGCCCACCCCGCCGCCGCGCCGCATGGTCTCGGCCGCCTGCGCCACTGCGGTGTAGATGCTGGGCTTGCCGTCGCGCGCGTCCGACACCGAGTCGCCCACCGGCTGCACGAAGCAGTTGATCAGCGTGGCCTCGATGCGCGTGCCGGCCGCCGAGGCGATGCGCCCGGCCGGCACGAAGCCCTGCTCCTGCGCCCACAGGAAGCGCTCGGCCCACTGCCCGCGCTCGGCCGGGGCCTCGGCCTCGGCCAGCGCGCGCGCCACGCGCAGGCGCACGTCGGCAATGGTGGCCTCCTCGCCCTTGGCATATTTCTCCCGCAGGACCTCGGTGGAGATGTCTTGCGGCGGCAAGCTGGCGCGGAGCATCTGGTCGTTGGCGTTCATGGTCGGTCTCGTTGGTCTCGCAGGTCCGGCGGGTTCACGGCGGCGATGCCCGCCCGGGCGGCAAGGTTGCATTCCAATATAGTGCGGCTGCCACGCGCTTTACCCGACCAATTTCACGGGAAATCGGCGGACCCGCCCGCACTGGGTTACAATGCGCACCGGACGGGCCTCCTCGCATGGCGGCGCGGTCAACCTGGTCAGGTCGGGAACGAAGCAGCCACAGCCGTTTTCCGCCAGTGCCGAGGGTCAGGCTCGTCCACCTTATTCCTTTTTGCCAGGTTCTTCCTGCCAGGTCCTTCCTGCAGGATCGCAGGATCTGCGCCGCAGAACTTCCCTGCAAATCCACGCCCTTCCCCGGTAGTAACCAAGGCCTTCCCTGCCGCATCCGCGCACCGGTCCGCCCATTGTGCCGCGCGTGGCGGGCCACGAGTCCTGATCCAGGACAAGTCTAGAACAAGGCTCCCTGGCGCGGAACCTGCAGCGCCTGCGCCGCGATCCACTCTCCGTCCGCCGTGGCCACGCCGGCCTCGACGGCCCGCCCCGGGAACATCGGCCTGACCGCCGCCACGTAGCGCGCGAGCTGCTGCGCATAGGCCGCGTGCTCCTGCGGCAGCAGGCGCAGCTTGTAGTCGATGATCACCACGCGCTCGTCGAACTCCACCAGGCGGTCGATGCGCAGCAGGCGGCCGCGCGCGTCGTACAGCTCGACCTCGTTGCGGGCGCTGCGCGCGCCTTGCGGGAACAGCAACGGGCGCAGCGCGGGCGCGTCGAGCATGCGCCGCGCCGCGGCGATGGCGGCTTCGGCCTGGACCCGCCATTGCGCGCGCGCCTGCGCGTTGCCGCCGCCGGCCAGCGGGAACCAGCGCATCACCACTTCGGCATCGGGCAAGGCCTCGAACGCTTCCGGATAGCGCGTGATGCGCTCGACCAGCGCGTGGATCAGTTCGCCGTGGCGCGCCGCCTCGGCGTCGAAGACGATGGCGTGGCCGTCGTCTTCGACGGCATCCCGCTGCGCGTCTTCGTCCTCCCATTCGTAGGCCGGCACCAGCGTGTCCGCCGCCTCGCGATAGCGCTGGCGGAAATCCGCATAGCGCACGCGCGCGTCGTCGCCGGGCCGGCGCCAGCCGTCGTCGCCCGGCGTGGAGGGCGGGAAGGCTTCCACCGGCGTGCCGGTGCCGGCCGACTGCAGGCGCACGTACCAGCTGCCGGCGATCTCGCGGTTGCCTTCGGCGCCCTCGGCGCCGCGCGCCGCGCGCCCTTTCACGCCGCTGACCAGCAACCCCTGGCGCGCGCGCGTCATGGCCACGTAGAGCAGGTTCCAGTTCTCGCGCTCGGCCAGCGCGGCCTCCGCCTCGAACAGCGGCGCGCGCGCCAGCCCGCGCGTGCTGCGCTTGCCGTAGGCGGAGAAATGCACCGGCACCGGCGACGACGGCGGCCAGTCGATCAGGATGCCGCCGTTGTCGGCGGCGGGCTCGCTGTGGTTGGCGTCGAGCAGTACCACGAACGGCGCTTCCAGGCCCTTGGCCGCATGCACGGTGAGAATGTGCACGGCGTCCATGGCGCTGTCCGCCGCCCCGGCGTCGGCATCGCCGGCTTCCGCGGCGTCCGCCATGCCGCCCTCGTCGGGGCTTTCGCCTTCTTCGCCGCGGCGGATTTCCTGCAGCTCGTCGATGAACTTGGGCAGGCTCGGATAGCGGCCGCCGTCGAGATCGAGCGAGAGCTTGAGGAAAGCGTCGAGGTTGGCCAGCACCTGGTCGCGGATCTCGGCCGGCGCGGCCTCGGCATAGCGCCGGCGCACCTCGCCGCCGTGGTAGATGTGGTCGATCAGGTCATGCACCGGCCGGTGCGGCGCCACTTCCAGCCAGTGCCGCAGGCGCGCCACGCCGTCGCGCAGCGCCGCGCTGGCGAACTCGGGCAGGCCCTGCTCGCGCAGGCAGGCCCACCAGCCCGGGCGCGGCTCCTGCGCCTGCACGCGCTGCGCGATGGCGATCAGGTCTTCGTCGGTGGCGCCCACCAGCGGGCTCTTGAGCACGTGGGCCAGGTCCAGGTCGGACTCGGGCGTCATCAGGAACGCGAGCAGCGCCGACAGGTCGAGCGCCTCGAGCGTGGCCAGCAGGCCGCCGCGGCGCGGGCTCAGGCACGGAATGCCGGCCTCGCGGAAGGCGCGCTCGTATTCGGCCAGGTAGGTCTTGCGGCGCACCAGCAGGTGGAAATCGCTCCAGCGCGCCGGGCGCGTGCCGCCGCCGTCGGCCACCGGCACGGTGGCGCGGACATGGCGCAGCCACGCCGCCACGCGCCGGCCTTCCTCCAGGCGCAGCGAATCGCCCTCGTGCTGGCGCGGCTGGGTCAGCGTGTCGCGGTGGGTGGCGGGCGCCGCGCTGGCGGCTTCGTCCGCGGCGTCTCCGGTGTCGCCGGTGTCTTCTGTCTCGTCCCCGGCTTGCGCCTCGGGCTCGACCAGCGGCAGCAGCCAGACCGGGCCGCCGGGCTCTTCGAGCGCGGTGGTCTGCGTTTCAAACAGCGGATAGCGGCCGTCGGCGCGCGCGGCATCGAACACCGCGTTGACCCAGTCGAGCACCTCGGGCCGGTTGCGGCGGGTGCGGTTGGTGCGCAGCACGGTGGCGCCGAAGGCGTCCTGCAGCATGTCGCTGGCGGTCTGGAACAGGCGCGCGTCGGCGCGGCGGAAGCGGTAGATCGACTGCTTGGGGTCGCCCACCAGGAACACCGTGGGCCGCTCGCCGAGGCCCGCGTAGCCGGCCAGCCAGCCTTGCAGGATGCGCCACTGCAGCGGGTTGGTGTCCTGGAATTCGTCGAGCAGCAGGTGGCGGTAGCGCGCATCGAGCCGCACCTGCAGGTAGGTGGCGGTTTCCTCGTCGCGCATCAGCCGCGCGGCCAGCCATTCGAGGTCGGCGAAGTCCATCGCGCGCTGCTCGGACTTGTGGTGCTGGTAACGCGTCAGCAACGCGTCGCCCAGGCGATAGAGCGCGAGGTTGACGGCCAGCACGGCCGCCTCGCAGCGGCGCTGCGCCACCTGCTCCAGCGCCGCGCAGCACGCGCCGTGCCCGGCCACGAACGCCTCGACCGCCGCCTCGCCGCCGAGCGCCTTGGTCAGCGCGGCGGTGGCGCGCAGCGAGCGCGGCTTGCCGGCGGCGGTGAAGAACGCATCGCGCAGGAGCGCGAAGGCGCGCTCGGCCGGCTCGCCGCCCGCCGCCCCGCCCTCGCGCCACGCGCGGATCGCCATGACGGCATCCGCCAGGCGCGTGGCGTGGGCCTGCTCGGTCTTGCCGCCGCGGCCCAGTTGCGCGGCCATGCCCTGGCAGGCGTCGAGCCAGCTGTCGTCGGCCAGCACTTCGAGCAGCACGTCGGTGCGCGCGTCGTCGCCGAGATCGGCGGCCAGCGCCTCGGCGGGATCGGCGCTTTCCTTGAAGGCAAGCCATTCGCTGCGCGCGTGGAACATCGCGTCCAGCAAGGCGCGCGCCTGGAACTCGCCGATGGCGTCCACCAGTAGCTCGAAGGCGGCACGCAGCTCGGCATACGGCGGCGTGGCCAGTGCCTGCCAGAACGGCGCCCAGGCCTCGCGCTTCATGCGCAATGCGTCCTCGCGCAGCGTGGCGCCGGGCACGATGCCCGAGGCCAGCGGCGCGCCGCGCAGCAGCGTGCCGAACCAGCCGTGGAAGGTGTCGATGGCCATGCGGCCCGGCGCGGCCAGCACCTGCGCATGCAGGCCGCGCGCGCGCGGCAGCGCGGCGCGCGCGGCGCCGGGCGAGAGCCCACGCTGGACCAGCGCGGCGATCACCGCGTCGTCATCGTCGCGCGCGAGCTGCGCCAGCACTTCCAGCAAGCGTTCCCGCATTTCCTCGGCGGCCTTGCGCGTGAAGGTGATGGCGAGGATCTCGTGCGGCGCCGCGCCGGCCAGCAGCAGGCGCAGCAGCCGCGCCACCAGCAGCCAGGTCTTGCCGCTGCCGGCGCAGGCTTCCACCACCACCGAGGCGGCGGGATCGCAGGCCGCGCGCGTGAACTCGGCTTCGGCGACCGGCTCGCCGTCGCGCAGATAGGCATGCGCGCTCATGCGCGGCCTCCCACCTGCGGCGGCAGTGCCGTGCTTTCCCAGAAGCCCTTGCGGCACAGCCCGCGCGCGGTGCAATAGACGCACGCGCCGGCGTCGCCGAAGGCCGGCAGCGGCGCGTCCTGGCGCAGGCGCATCACGTCCTCGCGCAACTGGCGCTCCAGCCATGCCACCGCGGCGTCGAAATCGGGCAGGCCGACTTCGCGCTGCGCCGCGGGCGGGCCGTCCCTGGTGCCTTCGAGCGCCACCCAGCTGCCCACGCGCACATCGGCACGCAGCAGGCCATAGAACGGCAGCTGGCAGTCCTCTTCCACGTCGCCCACCTTGCGCTTGAGGCGCAGCACGCTTTGCGTCTTGTAGTCCAGCACGGCGCGGCTGCCGTCGCGCGCGCGGTCGAGCCGGTCGATGCGGCCGTTGACGCGCAGCGGCTGGCCGTCGGGCATGGGCAGGTCGACGGTGGCGTCGATCTCGCCGCCGTCCCAGAACCAGCCCTGCGCCTCGCGCTCGGCCTGCCACGCCACGTAGGACGGCAGCACCTCGCACCAGCGGCGGTAGTAGCCGATGGCGTTGCCGTCCTCGCGCATCAGCGCGCCGAACTCGTGGTCGGAGATCTCGCGCAGCCGCGCCAGGCGCGCGTCGTCGTGGCGCAGCCCCTCTTCGGCGGCGTCGCGGTGATAGCGCAGCAGGATGCGGTGCAGCAGCTCGCCGATGTCGCGTTTTTCGAGATCGTCGCTGACCACTTCCAGCCCGGCCAGGCCGAGCATGCGGCCCGCGAAGAACTGGTAGGGACAGCGGCGCAGCATGTTGTACGCCTGCGCGCTCCAGCGCGCGGGCACCAGCTCCGCGGCGGCGGGAGCCGGCATGCCACCCACCTCGGCGAAGGTTTCGTGCAGCACCGGCAGCGCGCTGGCTTCGATCGGCGCGCCGGCGCGCGAGCACAGCGCGCTGAGCCGCTCGATCCAGCCCGACACGTGCCTGGGCTCGCCGCGCGCGCCCAGGCGCTGCCAGGTCAGCACCACGTCGTCGTTGTTGAGCAGCACTTCGGCCAGGTCGCGCGCCTGCTGGGCGAAGCGGATCTCGCGGTCTTCCAGCGCCAGCTCGCGGCGCATCTGGTTGGAGAAGAACATCAGCTCGGCCGCGCTCGACGGCAGTTGCGCGTCGTCGCAGCCGACCACCACCACGCCGTCGAAGCGGCGCATGCGCGCGCCGTTGAGCGGCAGGATGGTGATGCGCGCCGCGCCGCTGGCCGAGGGCTCCTTGTAGGCGACCGATTCGAGCAGCGCCGAGAGCATCGAGCGGAATTCGGCCAGGTCGAGCGTGGCGGCCGCGCCGGTTTCGTCGTGCGGCAGCTCGGCCAGGCGCGCCAGCGCGTCGAGCAGCTGGCGGCCGGCGTCGTCGGCCGCCAGCGCCGCGCGCATGGCCAGCGCGTCGAGCGTGGCGTCGAGCCGTTCGAGCCAGGTGGACACCGGCTTCTGCGTCCTGCCGCGCGGCCATGCGCCGGCTTCGGCGGCGAGCCGCTGCACCAGCTCGCAGGCGGCCAGCCGCGCGGCCTGGCCAGCGTCCCGGGCGTCCTCGCCGGCGGCATCGTCGGGCCGGGTCTCGCGCCGGGCGTCCGGCGAGAAACGCTGCTGCAGGCGGCGCCAGCCGCCGCTGATGCCATCGCGGCGGATCTGCCGCTCGAGCGCGGCAATGGCGGCGCCGCGCCCGGGGAAGTCCGGCAGGCAGAACGGACTCTTGAGCAGGTCGAGCAGCGCCGCGGTGTCGCCGTCCTGGTTGAGCAGGTCGAACCAGCGCATCAGCGCCGCGGCGGCGCGCGTGGTGGAGAGCTTCCAGCCGGTCTCGTCGCGCACCGGCGCGCCGGCGCGCGCGAGCAAGGCGCGCGCGCGCCGCGCCACCACGCGGTCGTGCGCGACCAGCGCCACGTGGCGCCGGCCTTCGTTGAGCCACTGCACCAGTTGGCTGGCCGCGGCCGCGGCTTCGTCCTCGAAGCGCGCGCTGCCGATCACCCGCACGCGCGGGCGCGCCGCGGGCAGCGCGCGCGGCGGCGCGCGGCGCGCGGCGGAATCGGCGGGCCCGGCGCGCTCGGCGGAATCGGCGGCGCCGGGCAGGCGCGCTTCGGGCCAGAGCGCGAGCAGCGTGTCGTACCAGTCCCCGGCCGGCAGGTCCTCTTCTGCCAGACCCGTCGCGGCGTCGTCGGCCTGCGCGGTCCAGTCGTAGCCGATGCGCATCACCGGCACCAGCTCCGCGGCCTGCCGCAGGAAGGCTTCGTCGATGGGCGTGGGCGGCGTGGGCCCGAGCCAGATGACGGGTCCGCCGGCGTGCATGGCCAGCCGCTGCAGCATGCGGCGGCGCGCCGGCAGCGGATCGTCGGGACCGGACAAGGCTTGCCAGAAGGCCATCACGATGCGCGCTTCCTCGCCGAGGAAGCGCGTGGACAGATGGGCGTAGGTCCGCTCCAGCGCGCCCTGCAGCAGCGCCGCGCGGTCGTCGCCGTCGATCTCGTCGTCGCGGATGGCGTCGTCGTCGAGCCAGCGCGCGCTCAACTCGTCGCTGACGGTAAGCAGCGTCTGCGCCAGGCCCCAGGCGGCGGCCTCGGTCTGCGCGCCGAACGCGCGCCGCAGCCAGTTCTGCGCGCGGATGGCCTGCTGCACGGCGAGCAGGCGCGCCGCGTGGCTACGCACCGGCTGCGTCTCGGGCGGCAGGTCCAGCAGCCAGTGGCCGAGCGTGAGCACCCGCGGCAGCAGGCGCGGCGCGCCGGCCGCGCGCGCGGCGGCGTCGAGCGCCTGGCGCACGCCGGGAATCTGCGCCGCGGTCGGCACCACCACGTGCGCGGCGGCCTGCTGCGCGCCGCAGCGGTCGAGGAAGTACCACGCCGCCGCGGCGGCCTGCGGCAGGAAGTCCGGGCCGGGACGGAATTGCAGCGAGGTCAGTTGCTGCCGCCTTCGAGGCGCGCGCGGATCTCGCGCGCGGTTTCGAGCAGTCCCTGGTAGCCGGAGCGGGCATGCTCGGGCAGGTCGGGATCGCCGATCAGCGCGCCGAGCGTCTCGATCACGCTGAACAGCAGGCCCCTGGCCGCCCCGCCGGCAATGCTGTTCTGCTCGACCGCGCTGTTGATGTGGTCCAGCGCGTCGCTCAGGTGTTCGACGGTAGGCGACTGCTGCGGATCGGGCTTGGAAGAATTCTCGGACGTCATGGTCGATGGCCTTGTGTGGTGCGCGTGATTCTATTCTACGCGCCACCCCGTCCGCGACTTTGTCCCAGGACAGCGAAAAGCCGGACCGCAGGCACTTTTTCGATGTGCCCGATAAAGCTCATGCGGAGTGCCTGGCGCGATTGAGAAAAGCTCTTGCGCCCATTAATACAATCACTCCACGAACCTGGCATTCGCGGGCAGAATGCTCTGCAAGTGCCGCGCCGCCAGCCACGCTTTACGCCGTGTTCGGCAGCGCACCGCCAGCTTGCGGGGGCCGCTATTGAATTCCCTGCAACTGGTAACATATCAGAAACATCCGCCTTTACCGGCCATCCCGTCGCTCGGGACAGCCGGCACCGGGTAAGGCGCCCGCCCACGGGCATGCGCAAACTCGTGTAATGTAGCGGTTCGGCAAATCCCGCCTTCAAAGCCAACAGAGCGAAACCAGAGGTTTTCCGCCATGAGTGAACAAATCAAGTATGTGAGCGACGCCTCGTTCGACGCCGACGTGCTCCAGTCCGACAAGCCGGTCCTGCTCGACTTCTGGGCCGAATGGTGCGGCCCCTGCAAGATGATCGCCCCGATCCTGGACGAAGTGGCCAAGGACTACGGCGACAAGCTGCAGATCGCCAAGATCAACGTCGACGAGAACCAGCAAGTGCCGGCCAAGTTCGGCATCCGCGGTATCCCCACGCTGATCCTGTTCAAGAATGGCGCGGTTGCCGCGCAGAAGGTCGGCGCACTGTCCAAGTCGCAACTGACCGCATTCCTCGACGGCAATCTGTAAGACGATTGCGCGGGGCGCGGCGCCGCCGGGCGCGGCCCCGTTTGTAGCCACAATCCGACGTGCGTGCGCCAGCTCTGGCGCACCGGCCGGATTGTGCTAAGATGGCACCAACAACTTCCCCGAGCGTCCGCTCATTTCTTCCCCCCTCTTTAGGTCCAGCCCGTCCGGGCGCCTCTGTACCCCTCGTCTATGCACCTGACAGAACTCAAATCGCTTCACGTGTCTGCGCTTCTCGAAATGGCCGCGACCCTCGAGATCGACAACGCACAACGGATGCGCAAACAGGAGCTGATGTTTGCCATCCTGAAGAAGCGCGCCAAGCTGGGCGAAACCATCTTTGGCGACGGCACGCTGGAAGTCCTGCCTGACGGATTTGGTTTCCTGCGCTCGCCCGAGACGTCGTACCTGGCGAGCACGGACGACATCTACATCAGCCCTTCGCAGATCCGCCGCTTCAACCTGCATACCGGCGACACCATCGAAGGCGAGGTGCGGACTCCCAAGGACGGCGAGCGCTACTTCGCGCTGGTCAAGGTGGACAAGGTCAACGGCCAGGCGCCCGAAGCGGTGAAGAACCGCATCATGTTCGAGAACCTGACGCCGCTGCACCCGAACCGGCCGCTCACGCTCGAACGCGAGATCCGCGCCGAGGAAAACATCACCGGCCGCATCATCGACATGATCGCGCCGATCGGCCGCGGCCAGCGCGCGCTGCTGGTGGCCTCGCCGAAGTCCGGCAAGACCGTGATGCTGCAGCACATCGCCCACGCGATCGCCAACAACCATCCGGAAGCCGACCTGTTCGTGCTGCTGATCGACGAGCGCCCGGAAGAAGTGACCGAAATGCTGCGCTCGGTGCGCGGCGAAGTGGTGGCGTCGACCTTCGACGAACCCGCCATCCGCCACGTGCAGGTTGCCGAAATGGTGATCGAGAAGGCCAAGCGCCTGGTCGAGCTCAAGCGCGACGTGGTGATCCTGCTTGACTCCATCACGCGCCTGGCGCGCGCCTACAACACGGTGGTGCCGGCCTCGGGCAAGGTGCTGACCGGCGGTGTGGACGCCAACGCCCTGCAGCGCCCGAAGCGCTTCTTCGGCGCCGCGCGCAACCTGGAAGAAGGCGGCTCGCTGACCATCATCGCCACCGCGCTGATCGAAACCGGCAGCCGCATGGACGACGTGATCTACGAAGAGTTCAAGGGTACCGGCAACATGGAAGTGCACCTCGAGCGCCGCCTGGCCGAGAAGCGCGTCTATCCGTCGATCAACCTGAACAAGTCGGGCACGCGCCGCGAGGAACTGCTGATCAAGCCGGAAATCCTGCAGAAGGTGTGGGTGCTGCGCAAGTTCATCTCCGACATGGACGAAGTGCAGGCCATGGAGTTCATCCTCGACAAGATGAAGGCGACCAAGAACAACGCCGAGTTTTTCGATATGATGCGCAGAGGCGGCTGACCGCTGGCCGTACCGCGCGCCGCGGCGCGCGCGTACGCACGGAAGGGCGTGCCACGGCACGCCCTTCTTGCTTTCCGGCTTCCGTCCTGCGGCCCGGCGCGCCCACCCCTATCGGCAGGAGAACCATGTTCGGCAGACTCAGCCACTTCCTGCGGGGCCGCTCGCGCGAACGCAAGCTCGAGCACTACGCCATCCCCGACGCCTTGTGGGAGCACACGGTAGCGACGCTGCCGTTCGTGCAGCGCTATGGCGCCGATGACCTCGCCGCGCTGCGCGAACTCGCCACGCTGTTCATTGCCGAGAAGGAGTTCTCCACCGCGCACGAGCTGCCGCTGGCCGACGAGATGGTGACGAGCGTGGCGGTGCAGGCCTGCGTGCCCATCCTCAGGCTCGGCATCGAGTGGTACCGTGGCTGGCGCGGCATCGTGCTGTATCCGGGAGAGTTCATCATCCGGCGCACCGTGGAGGACGACATCGGCCTCGTGCACGGCGTGGTAGAGGAAGCCAGCGGCGAGGCGTGGGAACACGGCCCGGTGATCCTGTCGTGGCCCGACGTGCAGACCCCGGGCGCGGGTACCGGCGCGCCCCACGCGCACCCCGACGACACCTACAACGTGGTCATCCACGAGTTCGCCCACAAGCTCGACATGCTCGACGGCGAACCCGACGGCGTACCGCCGTTCTCGCGCGTGCTGCACGCCGGCGTGGACCGCGAGCAGTGGGCCGAGACCCTGCTGACCGAATACGACCGCTTCGCCGATGCCTGCGACCGCCAGTCCGACCATGCCTGGGACCATCCCGAGCGGCTGCCGCCGGCGCTGCGCGTGATCGATCCCTACGGCTGCGAGGCGCCGAGCGAGTTCTTCGCGGTGGCGTCGGAGACCTTCTTCGTCGAACCGGCCGGGCTACGCAGGCACTGGCCCGCCCTGTATGGCGTATTGGCCACGTTCTACCGGCAGGACCCGGCTTCGATGTGATCCGCCCGGCCTGTTTGCGGGCGCCCCGTCGGCGCCTGGCCATCCACGCCGGCGTGCTCGCAAATCTTGCCCATGTTTTTGTTTTTCTGCGATAATCCCGGTTTGTCCGTTATCGGCAAGTGGTTCGTTCGCCGCAACACTGCCATCACCCCCGCCAACCCGGTTCCGCCGGGGCCCTGGCAACGGCAGCGCGGCATGCAGCGGACTGGCTACCCAACCTGAAAGGAAGCACCATGAAAGAAGGCATTCACCCGAATTACCGCGAAGTCCTGTTCCACGACGTGTCGAACGACTTCAAGTTCGTGACTCGCTCGACGATCCAGACCAGGGACACGATCGTTCACGAAGGCAAGGAATACCCGCTGGCCAAGATCGAAGTCTCGTCGGAATCGCACCCGTTCTACACCGGCACCCAGAAGATCATGGACACGGCCGGCCGCGTCGAGAAGTTCCGCCAGAAGTTCGGCAGCAAGCTGGGCAAGGCCGCGGCGAAGTAATTCGCTGCGCGAGCCCGCTCGCAGCGCGGCCCCGGACGATGCTCCGGCGCCGTGCACCCAAGCAAAGAGGCAGCATCGGCTGCCTCTTTGCTTTTGCGGTTTCCACGACTTTTGCGGTTTCCACGGCTTTTGCAGCTTTCACGGCATTGGCGGCGCTTGCAGCTTTGCCGTTCTTGCCCGCTGCCGTTTGTTTGCAGTTCCGCTTCCCGCAGTCTTCGCGCGCCGCGCGCCGGCGCCAGACGTAGCCAACCGGAGGCGCCCAGCCCGGCCGCCACCCAGCCCGACCCATCGATGAGCGCAGCCAAGACCTCCCGAGTCCACCTCACCGCAGCCGCCACCGGCACGCTTCCGCGCGCGCTGCTGCTGGCCATCTGCATCATCTACGGCCTGGCCGGCCTGTTCGGCCGCGACCCGTGGAAGAACGAAGACGCGGCGGGCTTCGGCGTGATGTGGCAACTGGCTACCGGGGGCGCCCAGGACTGGCTGATGCCGAACATCGTGGGCCGCCCGTATAGCGACGATGGCCCGCTGGTGTTCTGGGTCGGCGCCGCCATGATCCGCCTGTTCGGCGGCTGGCTGGGCGCGCCCGACGCCTCGCGCCTGGCCACGGCGCTGTTCTATTTCGGCACCTGCGCGCTGATCTGGTACGCCACCTACCTGCTCGGCCGCCGCGCGGAGGTACAGCCCTTCGCCTACGTCTTCGGCGGCCAGCCCAATGCGCGCGACTACGGCCGCACGCTGGCCGACGGCGCGCTGCTGATCTTCCTGGCCTGCGTGGGCCTGGCCATGCGCAGCCACGAAACCACGCCGCAGGTCGGCCAGGTCTGCTTCGTCGCCATGAGCCTGTACGGCCTGGTGCGCAGCCTGGACAAGCCGCTGCAGGGCGGGCTCTGGCTCGGCGCCGGGCTTGGCGCGCTGACCCTGTCAAGCGGGCCGATGCTGCCGGTGGTGCTGCTGGCGGCCATCGTCGTCTGCGGGCTGGCCTGCAAGCCCCTGCCCCTGCCGCGCCTGCTGCTGGCCAGCGTGCCGCTGGCGCTGGCCATGGTTGCCGCGTGGATGGCGGCGGCCTACCTGGGCGCCACCGACCACAACGATGCGGTGACCTTCATCCGCGAATGGTCGCGCGACGACCGCCGCACCTATGGCGCGCCCAACGCGCTGGCGCTCAATTTCATCGCGCGCAACCTGTTGCTGTTTACCTGGCCGGTGTGGCCCATCGCCGGCTGGGCGTGGCTGAGCTGGTCGGGCATGCGCCGCGCCCCGCATGTGGCGCTGCCGCTGGCGCTGCTGGTGCCGCCGCTGCTGCTGCTGTTCCTGCTGCGCCAGCCCGGCGACGTCCAGTTCATCCTGCTGCTGCCGCCGATGGCGGTGCTGGCGGCCTTCGGCCTGCCCACGCTGACGCGCGCCGCCATCAATGGGATCGACTGGTTCGCGCTGCTGTTCTTCACGATCTTCGGCGGCTTCGTCTGGTTCATGTGGATCGCCCACACGACCGGCCAGCCGCCGCGCATCGCCGCCAACATCTATCGGCTGCTGCCGGGCTTCCAGCAGGACTTCACCGTCAGCGCGGTGGTCTACGCGCTGATCGTCACGGCGGCATGGGTGCTGATCGTGCGCTGGCGGCTGTCGCGCGCGCCCAAGCAGATCTGGCGCCCGGTGGTGATCTCGGCCGCCGGCACCACGCTGATGTGGGTGCTGGCCATGACGCTGTGGATGCCGTCGATCAACTACGGCAAGACCTACCGGGACGTGGCCCAGGCCGCGTCGATGGCGCTGCCCGCCACCTACAACTGCGTGCAGCCCATCCGCATGGGCAACGCGCAGCTGGCCTCGTTCGCGTACTTCGGCCATATCCGCTTCGGCGGCCCCACCGATGGCTGCGACATCCTGCTGCGCCACGATTCGGTCGACTACGGCGAGCCGACCAGCATCTCGCATTTCGAATGGCGCCTGATCTGGGAAGGCCGGCGGCCGTCCGACCGCGACGAGCGCTTCCGCATGTACCGCCTGGTCGATATGTCGAAGGTGCCGCCGGCCAAGCCTGCCTTGCCGCAGCGCCGCCTGCCCCGCCACTAGAACGAAAACCGGAACGAACCCAACAGCTATCCGGCAGCGCCGCGGCGCGCCGGCCCATCGGATGAAACTGCTGCAGGATATCCGCCGCATCGGCGAGCTGGCCGCGCCGGTCCTGGTCGGCCAGCTCGCGGTGATCGCGTTCGGCGTGATCGACACCATCATGGCCGGGCGCGCCTCGGCCGCCGACCTCGCCGCCGTGGGACTCGGCGGCTCGATCTACGTGACCGTCTATATCAGCCTGATGGGCGTGCTGCAGGCGCTCGCGCCGATCGCCGGGCAGCTGCACGGCGCCGGCCGCGCGGCGGAGATCGGCAGCGAAGTCCGGCAGGCGGCCTGGCTGGGCGTGGCGCTGGCCGTGCCGGGCATGCTGCTGCTGGCCTTTCCCGGGCCCCTGCTGCATTTCGCCCAGGCACCGCCCGAACTGGTGGAAAAAGCGACCCGCTACCTCCACATCCAGGCCTTCGGCCTGCCGGCGGCGCTGGGTTTTCGCATCTACTCGGCGCTGAACAATGCGCTGTCGCGGCCGGTGATGGTGACCGTGCTACAGATCGTCGGGCTGGGCGTGAAGATTCCGCTCAATGCCTGGTTCATCGGCGGCGGCCTGGGCCTGGCGGCGATGGGCGGCCCCGGCTGCGCGCTGGCCTCGGCGCTGATCAGCTGGATGTGGTGCATTTCCGGCGTGATGATCCTGCGGCGCAACGCGGCCTACCGGCCGCTGCAGATCTTTTCGAGCTGGGCCTGGCCGCAGGCGCGGCCGATCCGCGCGCTGCTGCGCCTGGGCGTGCCGATGGGCCTGACCTACCTGATCGAGATCACGTCGTTTACGCTGATGTCGATCTTCATCACGCGCATGGGCACGGTGGTGCTGGCGGGCCACCAGATCATCGCCAACCTCGGCGCGGTGGCCTACATGCTGCCGCTGTCGCTGGCGATCGCCACCTCCACGCTGGTGGCCCAGTCGATCGGCGCGCGCGATCATCTCGCGGCGCGCCGCATCGCGCGGCGCGGCATCTGCCTGGCGGCGCTGCTTGCAATCCTGGTCGGCAGCCTGCTGTGGATACTGCGCGAGCCGCTGCTGCATGCCTACGCCAAGGATCCGGCAGTGGTGCGGGCAGCCCTCCCCCTGATGCTGTTCATCGCCTTCTACCAGGCCTTCGACGCGGTGCAGGTGATGACCGCCTTTATTCTGCGCGCCTACAAGATCGCGCTGGTGCCGACGCTGATCTACGCCTTGTCGCTGTGGGGCGTCGGGCTGGGCGGCGGCTATGTGCTGGGCTTCGGCCTGATCGGCTCGCTGCCGGCCTTCACGCGCGGGGCGGCGGGCTTCTGGCTGGCCAACAGCGTGAGCCTGGCGCTGGCCGGTTCGCTGCTGGTGCGCTATTTCGTCACCGTGAGCCGGCGCCGGCCGGACTGAAAACCCGGCACCGGATAATCGCACGCCGCCGGGGCGCCGATAATGCGCCGCACCGGTACCGGCGATATCGCTCCTCGCGCCGGGGGATTATCGAACCGCGCCGGGAAGCGTGGCGGCAGCGACGAATATCGCGCGATGAAAACGGCAGGCGGGGAAACGAAAGGGGAAACTCGGGCGGAAAAAGAAAAACCCGCATGGCATAACCATGCGGGTCTTGATTTGGCGGAGTGGACGGGGCTCGAACCCGCGACCCCCGGCGTGACAGGCCGGTATTCTAACCAACTGAACTACCACTCCAGTACTTCTACCTGCCACCGGCAGCGATGCCACCGACGACAAACCGGACGTTTGGTTACGTCCGCAATCTGGCGTCCCCTAGGGGATTCGAACCCCTGTACTCACCGTGAAAGGGTGATGTCCTAGGCCTCTAGACGAAGGGGACAGAAACTTGTCTTTCGACTTGTTCCGTCTGGCGTGGCAAATACCGGTTTAATCCGATTTCACCACACCGGGAAGCTTCGCATTACCACACTCGAAACTTCCGGCATTTTGGTGGAGCTAAGCGGGATCGAACCGCTGACCTCTTGCATGCCATGCAAGCGCTCTCCCAGCTGAGCTATAGCCCCATGGTACTACGTTACTGCTTATTTACCGCTCCAGCTTGCTGCTGCTGTCGTTTCGCGTTTGTTTCTTCGTTTCAGCGAAAACAAGATTATATAAACAACCTTGCTTTTTGACAACCCCTTTTTTTAACTTTTTTTAGCGATCCGCATTACTGCGGAATTACTACTGATCGCTGCCATCCGTTAAGCCCGCTTGGTTTTTGTCCGCGCTGCAGGGAGAACGAGATTATGCTCAAGTCTCGACAGGAGTGCAAGCCCCTTTCGAGACTTTCTGTAAAAAAATTCAGGCGAGGCCGGCTTGCAGCCGGCGCAGCACCGTATCGCGCCCGAACAGCTCCAGCACCGCGTCGATGGCGGGCGTCTGCAACTGCCCCGCCACCAGCAGGCGCACCGGCATGGCCAGCTTGGGCATCTTCAGGCCGAACTCGGCCAGCACGGCCTTGAAGGCAGCGCTGATGTCCTCGCGCTTCCACTCGGCCAGCGCTCCCAGGCGCGCCGCCAGGGCCAGCAGTGCCGGCAGGGTCTCCGCGTTGAGATGCTCGGCCTTGAGCGCGGCGTCCGGCTGCGGCTCGCCGCGGTAGAACAGCAAGGCGGCCTGGGCCACTTCCTTGAGCGTATTCGCGCGGTCCTTGACCAGCGCGATCACGCCTTCCAGGCTGGCGCCGCCCTCCACCTTGCCGCCCAGCGCTTCGACGAACGGCAGGGTCAGCGTGGCCAGGCGCGCGTTGTCGCCCACCTTGATGTAGTGGTTGTTGAGCCAGGCCAGCTTTTCCGGGTTGTACTGCGCCGGCGACTTGCCGAGGTGCTCGAGATCGAACCACTCGACGAACTGCTCGCGCGAGAAGATCTCGGCGTCGCCGTGAGCCCAGCCCAGGCGGGCCAGGTAGTTGAGCACCGCCTCGGGCAGATAGCCTTCGTCGCGGTAGCCGGTCACAGCCATGGCGCCGTGGCGCTTGCTCATCTTCTCGCCCTGCTCGTTGAGCACGGTCGGCAGGTGGGCGTAGACCGGCGGCGTGCCGCCCAGCGCGCGGATGATGTTGATCTGGCGCGGCGTGTTGTTGACGTGGTCGTCGCCGCGGATGACGTGGGTGATCTTCATGTCGAGGTCGTCGACCACCACGCAGAAGTTATAGGTGGGCGTGCCGTCGGGCCGCGCGATCACCAGGTCGTCCAGCTCGTCGTTGGCGATCTCGATGCGGCCCTTGACCGCGTCGTCCCACGCCACGCTGCCGCCGATCGGGTTCTTGAAGCGGATCACCGGCTGCACGCCGGCCGGCGGCTCGGGCAGCACCTTGCCCGGCTCGGGGCGCCAGAAGCCGTTGTAGCGCGGCTTCTCGCCGCGCTCGCGCTGGGCCTCGCGCAGCGCGTCGAGCTCCTCGGTGCTCATGTAGCACGGATAGGCCAGTTCGCTCTCCAGCATCTGCCTGACCACTTCGCGGTAGCGGTCCATGCGCTGCATCTGGTAGTAGGGGCCTTCGTCGATGTCCAGCTCGAGCCAGGCCATGCCTTCCAGGATGACGTCCACCGACTCCTGGGACGAACGCTCGACGTCGGTGTCCTCGATGCGCAGGATGAAATCGCCCTTCATGCGGCGCGCGAAGGCCCAGGGGTAGAGCGCGGAGCGGATGTTGCCGAGGTGGATGAAGCCGGTCGGGCTCGGCGCGAAGCGGGTGCGGACGCGTTGTGTCATGTCGGAGCGAAACAAAAAAGCCCGCGCGCGGATGCTGGCGCAGGCCGGGGTGTAGGATCGCGGCATTATAGCAAGCGGGGCGCCCCGCCCGGCCCCGCCGCGCCCGGGATGCCGCCGCGCGCGGAATCATTTATCCTCTGCCCGGTCTGAAATGCTGCCGCGCGGACGCGGGGCTGGCGCCGGCCGCACATTCATGCCGGCACGGCGCCGGCTGTGCCGGCCGCGGCATTTCCCCTTCCCTCACGGATCCATGCAACGACGCCACTTTCTCGGCGCGGGCGCGGCAGCGCTGCTCGCCGCCTGCTCCTTCGGGCCCAAGCCCGGCACCCTGACTGCCCAGCCGCAGGCGCCGGCCGTCACGCCCGCGGTGCCGCCGCTGCCGCCCCGCCCGCTCAAGATCGGCCTGGCCCTGGGCGGCGGCGCCGCGCGCGGCTTCGCCCATATCGGGGTGATCAAGGCGCTGGAGGCCCAGGGCATCCACCCCGACCTGGTCACGGGCACCAGCGCCGGCGCGGTGGTCGCCGCGCTCTATGCCTCGGGCATGAGCGGCTTCCAGCTCAACAAGCTGGCGCTGACCATGGACGAAGCCGCGATCGCCGACTGGGCGCTGCCCTTCGGCACCCGCTTCGGCGGCTGGCTCAAGGGCGAGGCGCTGCAGAACTACGTGAACAAGCTGGTCGGCAACCGCCCCATCGAGGCCATGAAGTTGCCGCTGGGCATCGTCGCCACCGACCTCAAGACCGGCCACGGCATCCTGTTCCGGCGCGGCAACACGGGCCAGGCAGTGCGTGCGTCCAGCAGCGTGCCCGGGGTGTTCCAGCCGGTCTCGATCCAGGGCCACGACTACGTCGACGGCGGGCTGGTGGAACCGGTGCCGGTGGATTCCGCGCGCACCATGGGCGCGGACTTCGTGATCGCGGTGAATATCTCCGCCGATCCGTCCAGCCAGAACAACGGCGGCCAGAGCGGCGTGCTGCTGCAGACCACCGCCATCATGGGGCAGTCGATCAACAAGATGGCGCTGGCGCGCGCCGACGTGGTGATCCGCCCCGACCTGCCCGACATGGGCGGCAGCGACTTCACCGCGCGCAACCGCGCCATCCTGGCCGGCGAGCAGGCCACCGCGGCCGTCCTCGCCAGCCTGCGCGACAAGCTCGCGCAGGCGCGCCTGAGGCCCGCCGGCACCATGGCCGCGCAATAGCCCAACAGCGCGACGGCCGCCCGCCGGACCGGCTTCGGGCGGCGTCAGGCAAATGAAAAAGGACTGCCGCGGCAGTCCTTTCTCCATCTGGAACGGCGCCGGAATCAGCCGCCGTACAGCGCGCGGTTGCCGGCGTTCGGATCGAAGCGCTTGAGCGTCTCGACCATGTTGCCGAGATTGTCCGCGCCGACGCCATTCTGCGGCTTGTCGTCGATGCGGCGGGCGCCGTTGTAGCGCGTCACCCAGTACGAGGCACGCATGTCGTCCACGCGGATCTTGCTGCCGGTGGACGGCGCGTGCACGAACTTGTTGTCGCCGATATAGATGCCGACGTGCGAGAACGTATGGCGCATGGTGTTGAAGAACACCAGGTCGCCGGGACGCAGGTCGCTGGCCGCCACCGTGGTGCCGACCTGGCTCATTTCCACCGAACGGCGCGGCAGCATGAAGCCGAACGTGTCATTGAAGACGTAGCGGACGAAACCGCTGCAGTCCAGGCCCGATTCCGGGCTGTTGCCGCCGAAGCGGTAGCGCACGCCGATCAGCCCGAGGGCGTTCATGACGAGGTCGCCGGCCTTGCTGGCAACGTGGCTGGTGGAGCTCATCATCGAGGACAGCAAGCCGCGCTTGCCTTCCGGATGCGGGTCCGAGCTCAGCTCGCTACGCGCATCGATGCGGGCGTCGGGGTCCTTGAACACCGTATCGGCCAGCACTCCATTCGACAGAGCAGCACCGCAGGCAATGGCAATTCCAACGGCGGCGCGCGCCAGGGAATGAAGTACCGTTCGCTGCATTGGTTCTCCTGATCAATCGGTCTTTGCCCGGCCCGGGACAACACGCCGGGCTGGCTCGAATTCAACGTGGGTGAATTTCACCCGAGGGCGGTATGCAATAAGCAGACCATCGGCAGACCCTTCGGTCATGTGCCGCAAAATGCTCGCGCCGCTCATAAGCGGCGCGCGAACCACCCCTGAAAATACTTCTCGCCGGATGGTATAAGGTTGTCATGCACATGTCAAAGTGCGTTACAAAATCCCCCTAAAAGACTTTGGAATCAAGCCCATACGTCAGAAGTCGCATCTGCTTTCTCGTTTATCTTATGTCAGTCCCGCGTCAATCCGGTGACACCCCGATTTCCGCCGCACCAATTTGCGGCTCGGCCGGCGCCGGCGCACCAATTTCGGCCGCCAGCATCAGCTTGCGCGTATAAGCGTGCTGCGGCGCACCGAGCACGGCCTCGGTATCGCCGGCTTCCACCACCTCGCCGGACTTCATCACGATGACGCGATGCGCCATGGCGCGGATCACCGCTAGGTCGTGGCTGATGAACAGGTAGCTGAGGTTGTACTTGCGCTGCAGCTGCGTGAGCAGCGCCAGCACCTGCTGCTGGATCGACACGTCCAGCGCCGAGGTGGGCTCGTCCAGCACCAGTACCTGCGGCTTGAGGATCAGCACGCGCGCGATCGCCACGCGCTGGCGCTGGCCGCCCGAGAACTCGTGCGGATAGCGCCCCAGCGCGGTGCGGTCCATGCCGACCTCGCGCAGCGCCTCGGTGACGCGCTGGCGCATGGCATCGCCCGACAGTCCCGGCTGGTGCAGCGCCAGCCCCTCGCCGACGATCTGCTCAATGGTCATGCGCGGCGACAGCGAGCCGAACGGATCCTGGAACACCACCTGCAAGCGCGACCGCAGCGTGCTGCGCTCGCGGCGCGAGACCTCGTCGAGGCTGCGGCCGAGGAAGCGGATGTCGCCGCCGCTGTGCCGGGTCAGGTTCAGCACGGCATGGGCGAGCGTGGTCTTGCCGGAGCCCGACTCGCCCACGATGC
Organism: Cupriavidus sp. 30B13; assembly: GCF_049059565.2. Taxonomy (NCBI): domain Bacteria; kingdom Pseudomonadati; phylum Pseudomonadota; class Betaproteobacteria; order Burkholderiales; family Burkholderiaceae; genus Cupriavidus; species Cupriavidus sp. 30B13. The sequence continues at coordinate 2,642,351 of NZ_CP188223.1, forward strand.
CGACGGTTTCGCCCTCGCGCAGCGTGAAGTCCACGCCCTTGACCGCGGCAAACTGCTCGCGACCGAACCAGCCGGCCATGCCGCGCTTCTTGCGCGCGTAGTTCACGCAGAGCTGCCGGGCCTCGAGCAGCACCGGCGCCAGCGGCACCAGCGGCAGCACCTCGCGGCGCGGCCGGCTGTCGATCAGCTTGCGGGTATAGGGATGCCGCGGCGCGGCGAACACCTCGGCGGTCTCGCCCACCTCCACCAGCACGCCTTTTTCCATCACGCCCACGCGCTGGGCGAACGCACGCACCAGGTTGAGGTCGTGCGTGATCAGCATGACCGCCATGCCGAACTCGGCCTGCAGGTCGCGCAGCAGGTCCAGTATCTGCACGCGGATGGTGACGTCGAGCGCCGTGGTGGGCTCGTCGGCCAACAGCAGCTTGGGCCGGCAGGCCAGCGCCATGGCGATCATGGCGCGCTGGCGCTGGCCGCCCGAGAGCTGGTGCGGAAAGCTGTCGAAACGGTGCGCGGCGTCGCTGATGCCGGTGCGCTCGAGCAGCGCCACGGCGCGCTCGCGCGCGGCGCGGCGGTCCAGGCCCTCATGCAGCGCCAGCGTCTCCACGATCTGGTTGCCGATCGTGTAGAGCGGGTTGAGCGCGGTCATCGGCTCCTGGAAGATCATGGCGATCTCGGCGCCGCGGATGCCGCGCATCTCGCGCTCGGACACCTGCAGCAGGTCGCGCCCCTCGAAGCGCACCGCGCCCTGGTAGCGCGCGTCCTCCACCAGCCGCAGCATGGCCAGCGCGGTCACGGTCTTGCCCGAGCCGGATTCCCCCACCAGCGCGAAGCGCTCGCCGGCGCGCAGGTCGAAGCTGACGTCGCGCACCGCGCGGGTCGCATCCTCGCCGTGGCCGAAGGTCACCGACAAGCGCTCGATGCACATCAGCGGACCTTCGCCGCCGTCGCGCGGCGCGCGGGACTTGCCCCCTTTCACCTTGCCGGCCCCGCCGGCTTGCGGCAGCATGCTCACGGGGTCACCTCCGCGGCGGGCGAGCCTTCCGGCGTCTTGGGCTCGGCGCGGCCGCGCAGCTGCGCCAGTCCCAGGCGGGTATCGAAGGCATCGCGCAGCGCGTCGCCCATGAAGGTCAGCAGCAGCAAGGTCAGCACCAGCACGGCGAAGGTCGACAGGGAGATCCACCAGGCATCCAGGTTGGCCTTGCCCTGCGCCAGCAGCTCGCCCAGGCTGGGCGTGGTGGGCGGCACGCCCAGGCCGAGGAAGTCGAGGCTGGTCAGCGCCAGGATGGCCGCGCTCATGCGGAACGGCAGGAACGTGATGACCGGCGTCAGGCTGTTGGGCAGGATATGGCGCCACATGATCTGCACGTTAGACAGGCCCAGCGCGCGCGCCGCCTTGACGTAGTCGAGCGAGCGGTTGCGGTAGAACTCGGCGCGCACGTAGTCGGACAGCCCCATCCAGCCGAACAGCGACAGCAGGATGATCAGCAGCGCCAGGCTGGGCGTGAAGATCGAGGCAAAGATGATGAGCAGGTAAAGCTCCGGCATCGAGCTCCAGATCTCGATGGCGCGCTGGGAGACCAGGTCGAAGCGCCCGCCGAAGAAGCCCATCAGCGCGCCCGTGAGCGTGCCGATCACCACGCCGATCAGCGTCAGCGCCAGGCTGAACAGCACCGAGACGCGAAAGCCGTAGAGCAGCCGCGCCAGCACGTCGCGCCCGCGGTCGTCGGTGCCAAGCCAGTTCTCCGACGAAGGCGGCGCCGGGTTGGGCTCCTTGGAGAAGTAGTTGAGCGTGTCGTACGAGTAGCGGTTGGGCGGGAAGATGGCGAAATTGCCGTTGCTGGTGATGCGCTCCTGGATGAACGGGTCGAGATAGTCGGTGCGCGTGGGAAAGTCGCCGTCGAAGGTGGTCTCCGGGTAGACCTTGACGATGGGGAAATACCACTCGCCCTTGTACTTCACCACCAGCGGCCGGTCGCTCGACAGGGCCTCCGCGAACAGGCTCAGCACGAAGATGCCGATGAACAGGATCAGGCTCCAGTAGCCCAGCCGGTTGCGGCGAAAACGCTGCCAGGCGCGCTGGCGCGGCGACGGCGAATGCGGCAGGCCGTTGGGCAGCGTGCGCGAGCGGAATTTCATCGGTGCACCGCCTCGAAGTGGATGCGCGGGTCGACCATCACATAGCAGACGTCGGAGATCAGCCGGGTGACCAGGCCGATCAGGGTGAACAGGTAAAGCGTGCCCAGCACGACCGGGTAGTCGCGCCGCAGCACCGCCTCATAGGACAGCAGGCCCAGGCCGTCGAGCGAGAACAGCGTCTCGATCAGCAGCGAGCCGGTGAAGAAGGCGCCGATGAAGGCGGCCGGGAAACCGGTCACCAGCGGGATCAGCGCGTTGCGGAAGATATGCTTCCACAGCACGCGGCGCTCGGCCAGGCCCTTGGCGCGCGCGGTCAGCACGTACTGCTTGCGGATTTCCTCGAGGAAGGCATTCTTGGTCAGCATGGTGATCACCGCGAAACTGCCCACCACGGAAGCGGTGATCGGCAGCACCAGGTGCCACAGGTAGTCCATCACCTTGCCCATCATCGAAAGCTGGTCCCAGTCGTCGGAGGTCAGCCCGCGCAGCGGGAACCACTGCACGAAGGTGCCGCCGCCGAACAGCACCAGCAGCAGCACGCCCAGCACGAAGCCGGGAATGGCGTAGCCCACCAGCACCACCATGCTGGTCACCACGTCGAAGCGGCTGCCCGCCCGGATCGCCTTGGAGATGCCGAGCGGCACCGATATCAGGTAAGTCAGGAAGAAGGTCCACAAACCCAGGCTGATCGACACCGGCATCTTGGACTTCACCAGCTCCCACACGCTGCGGTGCTGGAAATAGCTCTGGCCCAGGTCGAAGCGGGCAAAGCGCTTGAGCATGATGAAGTAGCGCTCGAGCGGCGGCTTGTCGAAGCCGTAGAGCGCCTGGATTTCCTTGATCTTGTCCGGGTCCACGCCGCGGCGGCCACGGTATTCCGCGCCGCCGCCGCTGGCCTCGCCGCCGCCGCCCCGCCCTTTCATCTCCATCATCATCTGCTCGACCGGGCCGCCGGGCACGAACTGGATCACCACGAACGTCAGGGTGATGACGCCGATCAGGGTCGGGATCATCAGCAGCACGCGCTTGAACAGGTAGGTGAGCATCTTGGTTCCTTCGATTCCGCGCAGCGCTCAGCGGGCGGCTGTCTTGGCGTCGGCGCGCCACCAGTTGCTCAGGATCCATCCTTCGGCCGTGTAGTAGTACGGCAGGCGTTGCGGATAGACCAGTTCCTTGCGGTACGCCACGCGATGCGACGCGCTGTACCAGTTGGGCACGATGTAGTAGCCGTGCATCAGCACGCGGTCCAGCGCGCGCCCCGCGTTGACCAGTTCCTCGCGCGTGTGGGCATGCAGCACATTATCGACCAGGCGGTCGACCGCCGGCGACTTGAGGCCGAACAGGTTGTCGGAGCCGGCCACGCCGGCGGCCTCGCTGTTGAAGCGGTCGCGCAGCTCGTTGCCGGGGCTTTGCGAATCCGGGAAGCGGATCGACACCATGTCGAAATCGAAGTCTTCGAGGCGTTTCTGGTACAGCGCGAAATCCGTGGTGCGCTGGTTCACCTCGATGCCCAGCTTCTCCAGGTTGCGCACATAGGTGGTGATGACCCGGCTCATCGCGCCGCCGTCGTCCAGGAACTCGAACACGAAGGGCTCGCCCTTGGCGTTGCGCAGCGCGCCGTCCTCGTAGGTCCAGCCCGCCTGCGCCAGCAGCCTGCGCGCGGCCCGCAGGTTGTCGCGCAGCGAATGCGGCGGGTTGGTGGTGGGCTGCGCGACGATGGGGCCGAACACCTCGGGCGCCAGTTGCGCGCGCAGCGGCTCCAGCAAGGCCAGCTCGCCGGGGCCCGGGCGGCCGTCGAAGGCGGCGCTGGCGGCCAGCTCGCTGTTGGAGAACCAGCTGTCGAGCCGCCGGTAGGCGCCGTAGAAGAGCTGGCGGTTGAGCCACTCGAAGTCCAGTGCCAGGATCAGCGCCTGCCTGACGCGCACATCCTGGAACATCGGCTTGCGCATGTTCATCACGAAGCCCTGCATGCCGGCCCCATTGCGGTGCGGGAAGTCGGTCTTGAGCAGTTCGCCGCTGGAGAAGCGCTTGCCTTCGTAGCTCTTGGCCCAGCTCTTGGCCTTGTACTCGACGATGGCGTCGAACTCGCCGGCCTTGAACGCTTCGAGCTTGGCGGTTTCGTCCTTGTAGAGGCGGTAGACCACGCGGTCGAAGTTGAAGGTGCCGCGCCGCACGGCCAGCTCGTTGCCCCAGTACGCCGGATTGCGCTTGAACGTGATGCCGCGCCCGGCGTCGTAGCGCTCGATCAGGTACGGGCCGCTGGCCACCGGCTCCTCGAAGGTCAGCTTCTCGAACGGCACCGTGGCGGTCCATTTCTTCGAGAACACCGGCAGCGAGCCGACGATCAGCGGCAGCTCGATATTGCGCTGGCGGAAATCGAAGCGCACCGTGTGCGGGTCCACCACGGTGACCGCCTTCACGTCCGTGCACATGCTGCGGTAGCCGGGGCTGGAAGCCTTGCTCATCAGCATGTCGTACGAGTACTTGACGTCGCTGGCCAGCACCGGGTCGCCGTTGCTGAAGCGCGCCCGCGGCCGCAGGCGGAAGGTCACCGACAGTTCGTCCGGCGCCACCGTCACGTCCTCGGCCAGCAGGCCGTAGGCGCTGGCGGTCTCGTCGGCGCTGGCGATCAGCAGCGATTCGAACATCAGCGTGTTCACGCCCGGGGCCGAAGTGCCCTTGAGCGTGAACGGGTTGAACTTGTCGAAGCTGGTGCGGCGGTCGGGATTGGCCAGCGTCAGCGTGCCGCCGCGCGGGGCATCGGGATTGGCGTAGTCGAAATGGGTGAAATCGGCGGGGTACTTGAGCTCGCCGTACTGCGCAAAGCCGTGGGCCGCGCCGGCGGATAGGGGAAAACCCGCGGCAGCCAGGGCAAAGAGTCCGCAACCCAGCACCGCAAACGTGCGCAAGCGCTGCCATGCCGCCTGAAGCGGTCTACGTGCGCGAATATACATCCGGTTGGAAACCTCCACCTGAATCGGACAAGCCACGGCCGTCGGCGGCGCGGTCAAGTTATGAGACAATTTTACATTGGATCGGATGACAACCAGCCATCCGGACATTCCAGTACGCGGCGCAGCAAACACATCGCCCCCGGCTGCCGCGACGCGGCCATCGCGCGGCGCGCGCCGCAACCCCGGACCTCGTTGCACGAATCGTGCCCGTCCGCCCCGAACATCATTGGAGAATTTATGGGATTTCTGGCAGGTAAGCGAATCCTGATCACCGGCTTGCTGTCCAACCGCTCGATTGCCTACGGCATCGCATCGGCCTGCAAGCGCGAAGGCGCGGAACTCGCCTTCACCTATGTCGGCGAGCGCTTCAAGGACCGCATCAACGACTTCGCCAAGGAATTCGACAGCCAACTCGTGTTCGAGTGCGACGTCGCCAGCGACGAGCAGATCGCCGCCACCTTCGCCGAACTGGGCAAGAGCTGGGACAAGCTCGACGGCCTGGTCCACTCGATCGGCTTCGCGCCGCGCGAGGCGATCGCCGGCGACTTCCTCGAAGGCCTCTCGCGCGAAGCGTTCCGCGTGGCCCACGATATTTCCGCCTACAGCTTCCCCGCGCTGGCCAAGGCCGCGCTGCCGCTGCTCTCCGACAAGGCCTCGCTGCTGACGCTGACCTACCTCGGCGCGGAACGCACGGTGCCCAACTACAACACGATGGGCCTGGCCAAGGCATCGCTGGAAGCCAGCGTGCGCTACCTGGCCGCCTCGGTCGGCCCGCGCGGCATCCGCGCCAACGGCATCTCCGCCGGCCCGATCAAGACGCTGGCCGCGTCCGGCATCAAGGGCTTCGGCAAGCTGCTGGGCCATTTCGAGGAAGCCGCGCCGCTGCGCCGCAACGTCACCATCGAGGAAGTCGGCAACGTGGCCGCGTTCCTGCTGTCCGACCTGGCCAGCGGCGTGACCGGCGAGATCACCTACGTGGATGCCGGCTTCAACACGGTTGGCGCGAGCCTGCCGGCGGAAGCCTGATCCGCGCGGCGCCGCCGCCGCGAATCAAAAAAGGGCGCCAGGCTACTGCCGGCGCCCTTTTTTCGTTTGCCGCGGCCCTGGCCGCCTAGTTCCCGGCCGCGCCGCCGAGGCGGCCCGAACGCAGGTAGTCCACGATCGGCGCCCAGAAAGCCGCCTGCCCCGCCGGCTCGATCGCCGCGTCGTGCGGCAGCGCCGCCAGCGCCACCAGCCGCCTGGCGCCCGCGGCGGCCTGTGCCAGGCGCTCGGCATGGGCAAAGGGAATCACCTCGTCATCGCGGCTGTGGACAAACAGCACGGGCAGCCGGGAATTGCGCAGGCGGTCCTCGTTGTCCCACGGCTCGGGCAGCAGGCGCGCTATCCAGGCCGGCACGCGGCCCGTGACCACCGCGGCTTCCCGCGCCGAGGTGAAACCCGCCGCGATCACCATGCCCGCGGGGGCGGGACGCAGCGCCCCCGCCACGTCGAGCAAGGCGCCGGAACCCAGCGAGAAACCCATCACGTAGCGGCGCGCGGCATGGGGCGTGGCAGCCACGAACTGGCCGTAGGCCGCCATGCCGTCCTCGCGCAGATTGCGCACGCCGGGCTTGCCCCCGCTGGCGCCGTAGCCACTGTAGTCGAACACGCAGGAAGCAATGCCCTGGCGAAACAGCAGCGCCTGGGCGCCGGCCCAGTCCGAGAGGTTCTCCTCGTCGCCGTGGTAGATCAGCAGCGCGGGCGCATCGGCACGCTGCGCCTGCACGCACGAGGCGCGCAGCATGCGCGCGCCGCTGGCGAACGCGAACTGGCGCGACGGCGCACCCAGCTGGTCGGGCGTGAGCGCACCGGCGGCGCTGGCCGGCTTCGGCTCGAACGCGCCGCTCTCCACGGCCAGGAACAGAGCATGGCGCGCCGCGGCGGCGGCCAGCAGCACGCAGGCACCGCCAGCCAGCCAGTAATGCACCTTGCTGGTGCCTCCGCGTAGATTCAGCATGAGCTCGCCTGGGAAGGACACCGCCGCATCTTAATCCACGCCGGCGGCCGGCGCCGCCCGGAAGGGGCGCCGGTCATGGCGCGCGCCGCGCGCCCGCCGAGTCGGCACTTCGGCAGACGCATCGCGTCCCCTGTTCCGGCTAATTGCTCCTGGGCCACCAGATCGCCAGCACGACGGCGGCGATCAGCGCCCACTTCACACAGTAATAGACGCGCCGGTTCCAGGCCTTGAGGCGTTTGCCGACGCTGCGCACGGCGTAGATGTGCCGGAATATCCGGTTGAGCTGGCCGGTGGTGTCGCCCGCTTCGTTGGGCGAGGTGGCGGTGCGCATCAGCGCGTCGCTGATCGCCCGGTTGAGGCGCCGTGCCCAGCCGAAGCGCAGCGGCCGCTCTATGTCGCAGAACAGGATGATGCGGTCGTGCTCCGAATCGTTGCGCGCATGGTGAAGATAGGTCTCGTCGAATACCACGTCCTCGCCGTCGCGCCAGGAATAGCACACGCCGTCCACCCAGATCGCGCACCTGTCGTCGTTGGGCGTGACCAGTCCCAGGTGATAGCGCAGCGAGCCCGCATACGGATCGCGGTGGGGAAACAGCCGCCCTCCCGGCGGCAACCGGGCGAACATGGCGGCCTTCACCGAAGGCAGCCGGCTCAGTATCTCCAGCGTGCGCGGGCAGGCGCCGAGCGCCGACGGGTGCGGCGCCCCGTACCATTTCAGGTAGAAACGCTGCCAGCCCTGGCGAAAGAACGAGTTGAAGCCGATGTCGTTGTAGGCGCCCGCCGCCCGGATGCGGCGCTCCCCGGCCAGGGCCAGGGCTTCGTCCCGTATGGTGCGCCACTCCTGCCGGATGACGTCCATCTCCGGGAAATAGTCGCGGGAAACGAAGGGCGTGCGCGGCACCGCGGAGAAGAGGTAGGCGAAGCCGTTGAGCGGCGCCATGAAGGTGGAATGATCGAACAGCTGGCGGAAGAACCCGTGCCTGGCCTTGCCCCGAAAATGCGTGCAGACAGCACTCGCCACGAATATCGAAAGAAATACCCAGCGCATTTGACCGCCCCTCGACTCCTTGTCCGACGTACGGGAATCCGGCCGGCGGGACCGCCTGGCCGATGTCAAATACTCTAGCAATTCCTGCCCGCCGACGAAACGGCCCGCACCTGCGCGACACGGGGAAAACAGTGTCCCACCGCACGTACCGGCTCATGCCGCCGGAGCGCCGTGACAGGCGCAGCGCGGGGAAGGGAAAACCGCAAGGGCAAACCGGAGAGGAGCCGCGCGGAGGGCGGCAGTGAGTGGCCCGCCCTACACGACTCGAACGTGTGACCGCTCGCTTAGAAGGCGAGTGCTCTATCCAGCTGAGCTAAGGGCGGATCGCGGGGCGCCGCGGCATTGCCATGCCGGGCCCGGTGCGGTGGCCGGTATTCTACCCTAGCCGCGCGCCGCGTCACATATGCCGCCGGCCTGCGGCGCGATGGGCTGCGTCAGGAGGTCTGGGAAATCCGCATGCGCGGCGCCGCGCCGAGGCCGCCGACGCGGTCGGTGGGCTGCGTGGACACGCAGTTGCGCCCCATGGTCTTGGCGTCGTAGAGCGCGTTGTCGGCCCGGCGCATGAGGCCGTCCGCGCCCTCTCCGGGCAACCGTTCCGCCATGCCGATGCTGACCGTGTACGAGATCGCGTCGGGCTCCGACGGGCACGGCGTGGAGCGCACCAGCGTGTTCAGGCGCAGGCTGAGCGCACGCCCCTGCTCGAGCGAGGTGCCGGGCATGACGATGCCGAATTCCTCGCCGCCCAGGCGACCGGCGAAATCGCCCGCGCGCACGGTCTTGCGCAGCAGGCCGCCGAAGTGGCGCAGCACGCTGTCGCCCGCCAGGTGTCCGTAGAGATCGTTGATGGCCTTGAAATGATCGAGGTCGATGAAGGCGACCGTCAGCGGCTGGCGCAGCCGGTCCGCCTCCTGGCAGGCCTCCTCCAGCGCCGCCCAGTAAGGCCCGCGCGACAGCACGTCGGTCAGGTCGTCGTAGCTGGCGCGGCGCTCCAGCCGGCGGCGCAGGCGGTCGTGGGCCATCAGCGCGAAGCTGACCGACAGGCTGACGATGCCGAAGGCATGCAGGATGGTGAAGGTCTCCTGCGGCGCGCGCTTGGGCAGGGTGAGCAGCCCGGCCGGCACCAGCGTCAGGTCGGCCGCCTGGTAGAGTCCCATGCCCGCGCAGGCCAGCGCGATCAGGCCGAGCGACAGCGCCGCCAGGCGGCCCGTGCCGCGCCGGGCGGGCACCTGGGGCACCACCACGCGCAGCAAGGCCAGCGGAAGATAGAGATTGGCCAGCGCGGACAGCAGCGCGGGGCCGGCCGGCGGCGCGCCGGTCAGGTCGAAGTAAGCGGTGCCGCCCAATACCGCGAGGTTCAGCACGCAGAGCGAGGCAGCGGCCCCGTTCATGTCGTAGAAACGGCGGGTGCCGTACACCATCAGCGAGAGCGCCGCGGTCATCAGCGCGTCGACGAGACTGACCACCGGCCAGCCCGGCAGATAATCCTGCGCGGCGAACAGCGCGGCGGCGGCCGTCACCAGCAGCTCGCCGGCCACCCAGGCGCTGAGGCCGGCACGGCCCATGCCCGGCGTGCGCCGCAATACGGCGAATACCACCGCCATCTGCAGCCCGAATAGGGCCGCGACCAGCACACTGACCTGCGACTGAAACATGATTTCCCCGTCCAACTTGGCAGGCGGCGCCACGTCGCGCCGCCATGCGCCCCCGGGGACCCGCAGCCCAGGAGGTTTGCGCCATTCTTGTCACATCGGTCCGCCTGCTTGCGCCCCGGCGGCCTGGGGCGGGCCCCGCTATCGTGGCGGGATGCCCTTCTATTGGTTGCGGCAGTCCTGTCTTCAGACCGCGCCGATCCGCCAGCGGCCCGCCCGCCTTGCGCCTGACCGGGCGCGGGGGCGTGGCCTCCGGGGTGTGCGGATTATGTCAGCGCTCGCGCTCAAGTCAAGCAGCCCTTGTCTCTCCGATGGCGGCACCGGCCGCAACCGCGGCGGCGGGTGGCGTGCCCGGCAATCCAAACAAAGTTTGACCCCCGCCCCTGCCCCGGCTACAATTCGCCGCTTCGGGGCGTAGCGCAGCCTGGTAGCGCATCTGATTTGGGATCAGAGGGTCGCATGTTCGAATCATGTCGCCCCGACCAGTTTTAGGCAATGAGATCAAAGGCTTAGACCATCGGGTCTAAGCCTTTTTTTCGTTCTCGCGCAGCGCTGGCGAAGGATCGGCAAAGGGCTCTCAGGCCGCTTTTTCGGGGGCTCGACCGCAGGCATTGCGACGCAACAATCCGCCCTGCCGGCAGGCATCGCAGATGCCGTGCAGACCACAAGGCCGACCCCCGCGCGGGTGCGTTCATGCACCGCCCGGATCACTTTTCGACCTCGTCGCCCCACCCGCCGCAAGCGTTTTTCGCATCCGGACAAACCCCCGGACAGGCTGGCGCATGGGTGCATTGGCGCGCCTCGATAGCATGCCCATGGTATAATCGCGCGTTAGCCCGGGGTGAATGCAGCATGCCCTGTAACCGGGCGCCCCTGCCGGATGCCGCTTTGCAGCACGCTTTGCGGCGCAGTGCCGGCGAGCCACCGGAAGCATCCTGCCCACGCATCGCCCCGCGCCCACCACGGTAGCACGGCCGCCTTCGCACGCGGCCGCAACCGGCAAGGCAATCGGCCGGGCCTGACGCGCCCCCTGGCGATTCCCTAACGTGGACCATCTAGCACGCGCGCTTGCCGCGTGCCGGTCCGGGTCAGCTTGCCTCTTCGCAACTTCGGCGCACCCAAGCAGCCGGCGCTTGTCACTGCCGGCACCCGGACCTTGCGGCAACCGCCGGCGACGAGCCGGCACCCGCCTCACCGGATTTACCGACATTCATGCAGCCCCGGCTGCAGTAAAGGAAAGAGATTGGCTAAGGAAGAACTGATTGAATTTGGCGGTGTTGTCTCGGAAGCCCTGCCCGACAACCGTTACCGCGTCACGCTGGAAAACGGCGTGGAGATCTGGGCCTACGCTTCGGGCAAGATGCAGAAGCACCGCATCCGCATCCTGGCCGGCGACCGCGTGACGCTGGAAATGTCGCCCTATGACCTGACCAAGGGCCGCATCAACTTCCGCCACAAAGCCTGATGCTCTCCAGCGCCCGCCGCACCGGCGGGCGCTGCGCCGTCACTGCTTCCCGAGGGCGCCGCGCCACTGCGGTCCTGCCCGGGGAAACATCGTGCCGCCGCAGTCCGGACGCGCGGATTTTCCGCGCAGGCCGGGCTCCGGCGGCACCGCCCCGCCCGATGCTCCCGCACATTCGCAGCGCCGCCGGGCATGCGTGACCCATGCCCCAGCAGTCACATGCCCGTCAGGCCGGCATGCCACGCTCGCGCACGCGTGGCCGGTATCCCCGCGTAGTTGCCCGCCTTGCGCGCCGCCGCGCCCGTCGCCATACTCGTCATCGTCCGCTCCGTCTCCGGCCTCTCCCCCCTCATTTTCGCGCAAGCTCCCCGTTTCCATGAACCTGATCCTGTGGCGCCACGCCGAAGCCGAGGAACTGCCCGCCGCGCTTGGCCTGACCCGCAATGCCGACCTGCAGCGCCCGCTGACGCGCCGCGGCCACAAGCAGGCCGATGCGTCGGCCGCCTGGCTGCGCGCGCACCTGCCCGCCGGTGCGCGCGTGGTGTGCAGCCCGGCCCTGCGCACGCGCGAAACCGCCGCCGCCCTGCGCGAGAACGCCGAAGTGCTTCCCGACCTGGCCCCGGGCGCGGACGTCAGCGCCGTGCTGGCCGCCGTCGACTGGCCGCAGGGTGCCGAGCACACCGTGCTGGTCGGGCACCAGCCCTGGATCGGCCGCGTGGCCAGCCTGCTGCTGGCCGGCTCGGAAATGAACTGGAGCGTGCGCAAGAGCGGCATCTGGTGGCTGTCCGGCCGCACCCGCGAAAGCGAATCGCAGGTCGTGCTGCGCGCGGTGATCAATCCCGAATTCCTCTAGCGGCGCGGCGGCATGCGCCGCGCCGCGCGCCGCCCCAAGTGCCATCCGGGCAACAGTGCCGTTGCGAAAGGGGCGCGGGCCGTTGTACAGTCATTGAACCGTCATGACCGCTTCACGGCACTGTCACCTGCCCTATCTACATTCGGTTGCAACAGTTTCGTCACCGAAAGGACATACTGATGCGAGAGCTCCCGACGCCCACCCAGCCGCTGTTCGATTCCTTGCCCAATGGCCAAGCCGGCCATTCGGCGCGGAGGCGTCTTCATCGCCCGCCACCTGCACAAGCACATGCCCAAGCGCATGAACAGCCTGCTTTCAGCGTGGCGTGGGCGCGCCACCAGGATGAAGTAGTCGAGGCCCAGCGCCTGCGCTACAAGGTCTTCGCCGAGGAAATGGGCGCGCGGCTGAACCCGTCCGCGCACGAACTCGACGTGGACATGTTCGATGCCTATTGCGACCACCTGATCGTGCGCGACCTCGCCACGCTCAAGGTCGTCGGCACCTACCGCGTGATGGCGCCGCACCAGGCCAAGCGCATCGGCTGCCTGTACGCCGAGTCGGAATTCGACCTCGTGCGCCTGGCCCACCTGAAGCCCAAGATGGTCGAACTGGGCCGCTCGTGCGTGCACCGCGACTACCGTTCGGGCAGCGTCATCATGGCGCTGTGGGGCGGCCTGGGCGAGTACCTGCAACGCTGGGGCATCGAGTCGATGCTGGGCTGCGCCAGCGTGCCGATGAGCGACGGCGGCCACTACGCGGCCAGCCTGTACCGCCTGTTCGCCGAGCGCGCGCTGGCGCCGATCGAATACCATGCGTTCCCGCGCCTGCCGCTGCCGATCGACGAGCTGAACCAGACGCTCGACGTGGAGCCGCCCGCGCTCATCAAGGGCTACCTGCGCCTTGGCGCCCGCATCTGCGGCATGCCGGCATGGGACCCCGACTTCAACGTGGCGGACTTCCTCACGCTGCTGCGCGTCAACGACATGAACCCGCGCTACGCGCGCCACTTCCTCGGCCTGAACCGCGACGCCTGAACCGGGCGCCGCGGCGCGCGGACGGTTGCCGTTCGCGCCAGCCGGGCAGTGGCCGGCAGATCTCCGGCAGATCTCCGGCAGATCTCCTGCGCCGCCTCGCCCCGCCCCCCTTCAGGCGTACACCACCTTGTAGCGCTTGCCGATGCGCTCCCACTCGTCGGACTCCTGCGCCAGGCTGTACTCGACCAGCGGATTGGCCTCGATCCAGGCCTTGGGCAGGCGCACCTCGAAGCCGTCGTCCAGCGCGTCGGAGCGCTGGCCCACGGTAATCTCGGGCAGCGGCTCGTCGGCACGGCGGCGGCACAGCACGAAAGCCAGGCGCAGGCTGAACAGCATGCGCCAGTCCACGAACTTGCCGCTGCCCGACAGCTTGCCCAGCTTGCCGGCATGGCCGAGCAGCAGCGTGGCCAGGCGCGCCTGGTCGGTCTTCGAGAAGCCCGGCATGTCGGCGTGGGTGGCGATATAGGCCGAGTGCTTGTGATAGCCGCTGTGCGAGATGGTCATGCCGATCTCGTGCAGGCCCGCGGCCCAGCCCAGCAGCGCCAGGTTGTCGTCGCGCCGTTCGTGGCGCGGCTCGGGGAACTGCGCCAGCAGGCCCAGCGCGGCCTGCTGCACGCGCAGCGCCTGCGCGCGGTCGACGCCGTAGCGGCGCATGAACTGGTCCACCGTGATGGTGCGCATGTCCTCGTGGTGCGTGCGGCCCAGCAGGTCGTACAGCACACCCAGGCGCAGCGCGCCGTCGGTGACGTCCATGCGGTCGATGTCCAGCTCGGCGAACACGCCGAGCATGATCGACAGGCCGCCCGGCAGCACCGGGATGCGGTCCGCCTTGAGGCCCACCAGCTTCACGCGGTTGGCGTTCTCGGCCTTGACCAGCGCGCGCTTGAGCCGCTCCAGGCCCTCGCGCGTGATGCCGTGCTCGGCCGGGTTGTCGTTCATGCCGTTGAGCTCGATCAGCTCGGCCAGCGCGCGCGCGGTGCCGGACGAGCCCACCGCCTGCTGCCAGCCGGCGGCGCGGTACTGGCGCACCAGCACCTGGATCTCGCGGCGCGCGGCCAGCTCGGCCTGCTTCATCGCGTACTCGTCGACGTTGCCGCTGGGGAAGAACTGGCGGCTGTGCGAGACGCAGCCGATGTAGAGGCTCTCCATCAGCTTGGACGAATAGCCGCTGCCGATGATGAACTCGGTGGAGCCGCCGCCGATGTCCACCACCAGCCGGTTGCCGGTGCAGGCCGGCGCATCGTGCGAGGCGCCCAGGTAGATCAGCCGCGCTTCTTCGCGCCCGGCGATCACTTCGATGGGAAACCCGAGCGCGTTCTCGGCCTCGATCAGGAACTCCGAGGCATTCTTGGCCACGCGCAGGGTATTGGTCGCCACCGCGCGCACGTGGTCGGCGGAGAAATCGCGCAGGCGGTCGCCGAAGCGCCGCAGGGCATCGATGCCGCGCCGGCGGGCCGGCTGGTCGAGGTACTTGTCGGGCGTCAGACCCGCCGCCAGGCGCACCGGCTCGCGCAATGCATCGACCTGGAAGATCTGGCTGGCCGTGCCGGACGCGGTCTGGCTCTCGTCGACCCTCCCGATCATCAGGCGGAAGCTGTTGGAGCCCATGTCGACGGCGGCCAGCAAGCGTGGGTTTTGATTCATCGCTGTAGGGAATCTGGGTAATCGCCGCACGGCGCGGCGCAGTTAGCAGTGTCGCGGGACGCCAGGCGCCCGGGAACAGAAAATATGTCCTTATCGTGTCGGCATCATGACAAAATCACTTTGTCATCAATCTGACACGATTCTATGAAAAAGTCGCCGCATTACCAAAAGAAGGTCATGCCAATGTCGACAAGCCCACCCGGCGCGCTGCTCAACCGCGAGCTGGGCCTCCTGGAATTCAATTCGCGCGTGATGGCGCAGGCCGCTGACCCCAAGGTACCGCTGCTGGAGCGGCTCAAATTCATCTGCATCGTTTCAAGCAATCTGGACGAGTTCTTCGAGATCCGCATGGCCGGGCTCAAGGAGCAGATGCGCGACAACCCTTCCGGCATCACGCCCGACGGACTTTCGCTGCAGCAGGCCTACCAGGTCGTTACCGAGCGCGTGCAGAAACTCGTGGCCTTGCAGTATGACATGCTGCAGAACGTGATTTTCCCCCTCCTGGAGAAGGAGGGCGTGTTCTTCCACCTGGCCTCGACCTGGAACGACGCGCAGCGCGAATGGGCGCGCAGCTTCTTCCTGCGCGAACTGGGCCCGGTGCTCACGCCGATCGCGCTCGATCCCGCCCATCCCTTCCCCCGTGTGCTCAACAAGAGCCTGAACTTCGTGGTCGAGCTGTCGGGCAAGGATGCCTTCGGCCGCGAGGCCGACCTCGCCATCGTGCAGGCCCCGCGCGCGCTGCCGCGCATGGTGCGCATGCCCGAGGAACTGTCGGGCTTCCCGTACGGCTTCGTGCTGCTGTCGTCCTTCATGCAAGGCTTCGTGCACGAGCTGTTCCCGGCCATCAAGGTCAACGGCTGCTACCAGTTCCGCGTGACCCGCAACTCGGACCTGTTCGTCTCCGAGGACGATATCACCGACCTGCGCGAAGCGCTGCAGGGCGAACTGCCCGCGCGCCACTTCGGCGACACCGTGCGCCTGGAGATCTCCTCCGACACGCCGCCGGCGATCGCGCGCCGCCTGCTGCTCGAATCCGGGCTCGGCGAGCAGGATGTCTACCGCGTGAGCGGCCCGGTCAATCTGGTGCGGCTCATGCAGATCCCGGACCTGGTGGACCGCCCTGCCCTCAAGTTCCCGCCGCACGTGCCCGCGCCGGTCAAGGTCTTCACGCCGGGCGTGCCGATGTTCGACGCGATCCGCCAGCAAGACGTGCTGCTGCACCATCCCTACGAGAGCTTCAGCTCGGTGCTGGATCTGCTGCAGCAGGCCGCCGTCGACCCCGCCGTGGTGGCCATCAAGCAGACCGTCTACCGCACCGGCAACGAGTCGCCGGTGATGGAGGCGCTGATGACCGCGGCACGCAACGGCAAGGAAGTCACGGTGGTGGTGGAACTGCTGGCGCGCTTCGACGAAGAGACCAACATCAACTGGGCCGAGCGGCTCGAATCCGCCGGCGCGCACGTGGTCTACGGCGTGGTGGGCCACAAGTGCCACGCGAAGATGCTGCTGATCGTGCGGCGCGAGCTGGCCGGCGCCAAGAGCAAGCAGTTCAAGCTGCGCCGCTACGCGCATCTCGGCACCGGCAACTACCATCCGCGCACCGCGCGCCTGTACACCGACTTCGGCCTGCTGACCGCCAACGAGGAAATCTGCGAGGACGTGCAGCATGTGTTCCAGCTGCTCACCGGCACCGCGGGCACGATCCGGCTGAACCACCTGTGGCAGTCGCCCTTCACCATGCACAGCAACCTGGTGGAGCATATCCGCGCCGAGGCCCGCAATGCCCGCGCCGGCAAGCGCGCGCGCATCATCGCCAAGATGAACGCGCTGCTCGAACCCTCCATCATCGATGAGCTGTACAAGGCCTCGCGCGCCGGCGTGAAGATCGACCTGATCGTGCGCGGCGTGTGCGCGCTGCGGCCCGGCGTGCCGGGCATGTCGGAGAACATCTCGGTGCGCTCGATCATCGGGCGTTTCCTGGAGCATCACCGCGTCTATTACTTCCTGGCCGACGGCGCCGAAGTCACCTACCTGTCCAGCGCCGACTGGATGGACCGCAACCTGTTCCGCCGCGTGGAAGTGGCGTTCCCGGTGCTGGACAAGGCCCTCAAGGCGCGCGTGATCAAGGAAAGCCTGCGCGTGCACCTGGACGACAATGCCTCGGCCTGGATCATGCAGTCCGACGGCAGCTACCTGCGCAAGCACACCAAATCGAAGCAGCCGCACGTCAGCCAGAACGACCTGCTGGCGATGTTCGCCGCGGCCTGAATCCAGCAGCGGAACGCGGCACGCGAAGCGTGCCGCCGCGCGCCACGGGCCGGGACATCCGGCGCGGCGCGCTGCCTTGCCGTTCAGGCAGCCTTCTGCGGCGGCTGGCCGGGCCGCTCCGGCTGCGCGAGCGCGGCGGGAACGGGCGCATGCCCGCTGCGGTCCGACGGAAACACCACGCGGAACACGCTGCCGCGCCCCACTTCGCTGGTGATGCGCAGGTCGGCATGGTGGCGCGACAGCACATGCTTGACGATCGCCAGTCCCAGGCCGGTGCCGCCGGTGTCGCGCGAACGGCTGCGGTCGACGCGGTAGAAACGCTCGGTCAGGCGCGGGATGTGGTCGGCCGCGATGCCCAGGCCGGTATCGCTGACCGCGAAGATGGCATGGCCGTTCTCGTAGGTCAGCCGGATGCCGATGCGCCCGCCGTCCGGCGTATAGCGCACCGCGTTCGAGACCAGGTTGCCGAAGGCCGAGAACAGCTCGGTCTCGGCGCCGCGGATCTGCACCTCGGCATCGATGTCGGCGGTGATCTGGTGGCGCCCCTGCGACAGCGCCTCGGCGTCGTGCACGAGGTGGGCCGCCAGGCTGGCCATGTCGACGCGCTCGTGGCTCGGCGGCAGCGCGTCGCTCTCGAGCTTGGCCAGCACCAGCAGGTCTTCCACCAGATGCTGCATGCGCATCGACTGCACCAGCATCATGTCCAGGTAGCGGTTGCGGTCCTGCTCCGACACTGGCAGGTCGCGCACCGTTTCCAGGAAGCCGGTCAGCACGGTCAGCGGCGTCTTCAGTTCGTGCGAGACGTTGGCGACGAAATCGCGCCGCATGGCTTCGGTATTTTCCAGCTTGGTGATGTCGTTGGTCAGCACCAGCTTGCGGTTCTCGCCGTAGGGCAGGATCTGCACGGCGATCACGCTGCGCTTGTGCTCGCCGAGGTCGCGCATCAGCAGCGGATCGTCGAAGCGCTGCAGCGTCAGGTACTGGACGAACTCCGGACGGCGGATCAGGTGGGTGATGCGCTGGCGCACGTCGCGCCGCGCGTTGAGGCCGAAATGCTGCTCGGCCACGTCGTTGCACCATTCGATCTGGTCGGCGTCGTCGAGCATCAGCACGCCGTTGGGCGAAGCCTGGATGGCCTGGATGAAGCGCGTGTGCTGCTGCTCGACCTGCAGCACCTGCATGCGCCAGCGCTTGACCAGGCGGTGCAGGCGGTAATACACCTCGCCCCACAGCCCGAGCGCGCTGGGAATCTCGCCGTAGGCCGGCGCGTCGAGCACCCGCCACAGGCGGTTGATCTGGTACAGGTAATACAGCAGCTGGCCGAGCAGCGCGGCGCACAGGAAGGCCAGCGCCGGCAGCGGGCCGGAGAGGAAATACAGCCCGGCGGACGCCAGGCCAAGGACAATCAGGATGGCCGCCGAACGGGCCCAGATGACGTTCATGAAGAAGGGGGAAGGTCAGGCAGGCGGCAGGCCCGCGCGCGATGCGGTGGAGTGTGCCACGAAACCGGCAACAAGCGCATGACAGGCTGGTGAAGCGGGAATGACAGGACCGGCCGGGCGCGCACAGCGCGCGGGCCGCCCGGCTGGCGGCTGGGCGCACCGGCCGCCGCGCGGACGCCGCCGGGCGCGCGGCCACGCCGGCGCCGGCATGGCTGGCTTGGCCTCAGTGGCTCGGGCCCCGCGCCAGGCGGTAGCCGCTGCCGCGTACCGTCTCGATCATATTGCTGTAGCCGCCCGGCGTGAGGGCCGCGCGCAGGCGCTTGATGTGCACGTCGACGGTGCGCTCCTCGACGAACACATGGTCGCCCCACACCTGGTCGAGCAGCTGCGAGCGGCTGTGCACGCGCTCCGGATGCGTCATCAGGAAGTGCAGCAGGCGGAACTCGGTCGGGCCGAGGTCCAGCTTGAGCAGGCCCGATTCGTCGTGGCCGGTGACGCGGTGCGTGGCCGGGTCCAGGCGCAGGCCATTGATGGCGACCACGTCGTCGGTCAGCTGCGGCGCGCGGCGCCGCAGCACCGCCTTGATGCGCGCCAGCAGTTCCTTGGGCGAGAACGGCTTGGTGACGTAGTCGTCGGCGCCGGCCTCGAGCCCCATCACCTTGTCCTGCTCCTCGCTGCGCGCGGTGAGCATGATGATCGGGATCTGCTTGGTGCGGTCGTTGTTGCGCAGTTCCTTGGCGAAGGTTGCCCCCGACTTGCCCGGAAGCATCCAGTCGAGCAGGACCAGGTCGGGCAGCACGTCGCTCATCAGCGACAGTGCCTGCTCCGCGTTGTAGGCCCGGATCGGATAGTGTCCAGCGTGTTGCAGGTTGACCGCGATCAGTTCTGCGATCGCGGGTTCGTCTTCGACGACAAGAATGCTGCTTGGCATGTATTTTCTCTCCGCTATGGCGCCCGTCAACTCAGCGCTTCGCGCTCCATGTCCTCACGCGAGGCGTGGCGCACGTCGGTACCCTTGACGATGTAAATGATGAACTCGGCAATGTTCTTGGCATGATCGCCGATGCGCTCGATCGCCTTGGCGATGAAGAGGAAGTCCAGCGCGACCGAGATGGTACGCGGGTCCTCCATCATGTAGGTGATGAGCTTGCGCACGAAGGCCCGGAATTCGTCGTCGATGGCCTTGTCGTCCTTGACGATGCGGGCCGCGGCCACAGTGTCCAGGCGCGCGAAGGCGTCCAGCGCCTGGCGCAGCAGCGCGATGGCCAGGTCGCCCGAGAGCTTCACCTCCGAGTAGTTGATCTGGTGCGCACCGGCATCTTCCATGATGTGCTTGGTGCGCTTGGCGATCTTCTCGGCCTCGTCGCCGGCGCGCTCGAGGTTGGTGATGGTCTTGGAAATCGCCATCACCAGGCGCAGGTCGCGCGCGGTCGGCTGGCGGCGCGCGATGATGTTGCCGCAGTCGGCGTCGATCTCGAGCTCCAGCGCGTTAAGACGCTGCTCGCGCTCCACCACCTGGTCCGCCAGGGAGGCGTCGAATTCGGAGAGCGCGCGCATGGCGGTCTCGATCTGCGATTCGACCAGCCCGCCCATCTGCAGCAGCTTCGTGCTGATGGCGTTGAGGTCGGCGTCGAATTGGGTCGACAGATGCTTGTCAGACATGTTGTTCTCCTGGCCTCTGGTCCTGCAAATGTTCCGCAAATTCCACTGATGCCGTTGTTCGTATGCTGTGCATTATGCGCGCAGCGCTCGATCAGCCGAAGCGGCCGGTGATGTAGTCTTCCGTTTCCTTGCGGTGCGGCTTGATGAAGATCTTCTCGGTCTCGCCGAACTCGATCAGCTCGCCCAGGTACATGTACGCGGTGTAGTCCGAGCAGCGCGCGGCCTGCTGCATGTTGTGGGTGACGATCACCACCGTGTAGTCGTCCTTCAGCTCGGCGATCAGCTCTTCGATGCGGCCCGTCGAGATCGGGTCCAGCGCCGAGCAAGGCTCGTCGAGCAGCAGCACTTCGGGGCGGATGGCGATGCCGCGCGCGATGCACAGGCGCTGCTGCTGGCCGCCCGACAGGCCGTAGCCGGACTGGTTGAGCTTGTCCTTGACTTCATTCCACAGCGCCGCCTTGGACAGCGCCCATTCGACGCGGTCGTCCATCTCCGAGCGCGACAGCTTCTCGAACAGGCGCACGCCGAAGGCGATGTTGTCGTAGATCGACATCGGGAACGGCGTGGGCTTCTGGAACACCATGCCGACCTTGGCGCGCAGCAGGGCGATGTCCTGCTTGGCGGTCAGCAGGTTGTCGCCGTCCATGTTGATCTCGCCCTCGGCGCGCTGCTCCGGATAGAGCGCGTACATCTTGTTGAAGGTGCGCAGCAGCGTCGACTTGCCGCAGCCGGACGGACCGATAAAGGCCGTCACCTTGCGCTCGGGGATCGACATGTTCACGTTCTTCAGCGCATGGAACTGGCCGTAGTAGAAGTTCAGGTTGCGCACGTCGATCTTGGCGCGGGTCGTATCGGGAATGTCGATGACGGTCGAGGTCATGCTCGTCTCTCGCAGGAAATTTTCGGGTTACCGGGTCGGGCGTCTGTGGCGATGCAGGCGATATTGGCCGCCGGTCACTTCTTGAACAGCATGCGTGCCGCGATGTTGAGCGCCAGCACCCCGATGGTGATCAGGAACACGCCGGCCCAGGCCAGCTGCTGCCACTCCACGAACGGGCTCATGGCAAAGCGGAAGATCGTCACCGGCAGGTTCGCCATCGGCTTGTTCAGGTCGCTGGTCCAGAACTGGTTGGACAAGGCGGTGAACAGCAGCGGCGCGGTCTCGCCGGCGATGCGCGCCACCGCCAGCAGCACGCCGGTGACGATGCCCGCGTACGACGACTTCACGGTGATCGACAGCACCATCTTCCACTTGGGCGTGCCCAGGGCGAAGGCGGCCTCGCGCAGTGCGTTGGGCACCAGGTTCAGCATGTTTTCCGTGGTGCGCACCACGATCGGCACCTGCAGCAGCGCCAGCGCGCACACCCCTGCCCAGCCGGAGAAATGGCCCATGCGGGTCACCACCAGCGCGTAGACGAACAGGCCGATCACGATCGACGGCGCCGACAGCAGGATGTCGTTGATGAAGCGGATGAAGCTAGCCAGCGGCGACTTCTTGCCGTACTCGGCCAGGTAGATGCCCGCCAGGATGCCCAGCGGCGTGCCGAGCAGCGTGGCCAGGCCGACCATCACGAAGCTGCCGTAGATGGCATTGGCCAGGCCGCCGCCGGCGGTGTTCGGCGCCGGCGTCATCTGCGTGAACAGGTCGAGCGACAGGCCGCCCACGCCCAGCGTGATGGTGGTCCACAGGATCCATGCCAGCCAGAACAGGCCGAAGCACATGGCGCCCAGCGAGGCGGTCAGCGCGTAGACGTTGGTGCGGCGGCGGCGCGCCTGCAGGCGCGCGCGCACGGCATCCGCGTCCTGGCTCACGGCCGGCATCGACGAAGAAGAAGACATCGAGGCTTGGTTCATTTGGCGCCCTCGCTCTTGGCCAGGCGCAGCAGCAGGATCTTGGACAGCGCGAGGACCACGAAAGTGATGAAGAACAGGATCAGGCCGAGTTCCATCAGCGCGGCCGTATGGAGGCCGGCGCCGGCTTCGGCGAATTCGTTGGCGAGCGCCGAGGTGATGCTGTTGCCCGGTGAGAACAGCGACGGGTTGTCCAGCAGGTTCGTGTTGCCGATCACGAAGGTGACCGCCATGGTCTCGCCCAGCGCGCGGCCCAGGCCCAGCATCACGCCGCCGATCACGCCCGCACGGGTGTAGGGCAGCACCACGCGCCACATCACTTCCCAGGTGGTGCAGCCGACGCCGTAGGCCGATTCCTTCAGCAGCACGGGGGTCACTTCGAACACATCGCGCATCACCGAGGCGATGTAGGGAATGATCATGATGGCCAGGATCACGCCCGCGCACAGCAGGCCGATGCCCAGCGGCGCGCCCTGGAACAGCTTGCCGATCAGCGGCAGCTGCCCCACGGTGGCGGCCAGCGGCTTCTGGAAGTATTCGCCGAAGATCGGCGCGAACACCAGCAGGCCCCACATGCCGTAGACGATCGAGGGCACTGCTGCGAGCAGTTCGATGGCGGTGCCGAGCGGGCGGCGCAGCCACGCCGGCGACAGCTCGGTGAGGAACAGCGCGATGCCGAAGCTGATGGGCACCGCGATGATCAGGGCGATCAGCGACGTGACGAGGGTGCCGTAGATCGGCACCAGCGCGCCGTAGACGTCCGCGGGTGGATCCCACTCGGCCGTCCACAGGAAGCGCAGGCCGAAGGTCTGGATCGACGGCCAGGCGCTGATCGCGAGCGACACGATGATGCCGCCGAGCAGCAGCAGCGTCACGATGGCTGCGCCGCGCGTCAGGCCACCGAACAGGACGTCACCGGTACGGCTGGGCGGCCGCACTGCGGATAGATCGGATGTAGTCGCCATGATGTGATATTGGGGTTCGTTTAGGTGGCGTACCGCCGGCTGCTTGCGCGGCCGCGGCCATCAGGGCCTGCGTCGTTCTCGCGCAGGCACGGCGGATGCCTTGGTACTCGGGTATTCGGGTATTCGGTACAGCGGGTACGGCAGGTACAGCGCCAATGCGGCGGGATGCAGCGTCCGCCGCAGTCCTGCCTGTCCGGCGCCACGCCGGCGCCCGACAGGCAAAACCGCCAGGCCCGGCAGATGCCAGGCGCTGGCGGTCAGTCCATCATCAGTTGTACAGCGCCTTGCCCGAACCATCCTTCACCGAGGTCTTCCAGGTGGTGCGGATCTGGTTGACGACGCTTTCCGGCAGCGGCACGTAGTCCAGGTCGCTGGCCATGCCCGAGCCGCTCTTGTAGGCCCAGTCGAAGAACTTCAGCACTTCGGCGCCCTGCGCTGCCTTTTCCTGGCTCTTGTGCACCAGGATGAAGGTGGCGCCGGCGATCGGCCATGCGCTCTTGCCCGGCTGGTTGGTCAGGATCTGGTAGTAGGTCTTGCTCCAGTCGGCGCCGGCGGCGGCGGCCTTGAAGCCGTCGTCGCCCGGCTGGACAACCGCGCCCGAAGCATTCTTCATGTTCAGGTAGGTCATCTTGTTCTGCTTGGCGTAGGCGTACTCGACGTAGCCGATGGCGCCGTTCAGGCGCTGCACGAAGGCGGCCACGCCTTCATTGCCCTTGCCGCCCGTGCCGCCGCCCGGCCAGTTGACCGTGGTGCCTTCGCCGACCGCGCTCTTCCACTCCGGGCTGACCTTGGTCAGGTAGTTGGTGAAGATGAAGGTCGTGCCCGAGCCGTCGGCGCGGCGCACCGGCAGGATGTCCTGGCTCGGCAGCTTGGCGTGCGGGTTCAGCGCCTTGATGGCGGGATCGTCCCACTTCTTGATCTTGCCCAGGTAGATGCTGGCCAGCACGTCGCCCGTGATGGTCAGTTCGCCCGGCTTGATGCCTTGCAGGTTGATCACCGGCACCACGCCGCCGATCACCGTCGGGAATTGCACCAGACCTTGCTTGGACAGTTCGTCGTCCGTGAGGGGCGCGTCCGAAGCACCGAAATCGACGGTCTTGGCGCCGATCTGCTTGATGCCGCCGGACGAGCCGATGGATTGATAGTTGACCTTGTTACCCGTTGCCTTTTGGTATGCGTCGGCCCACTTGGAATACACGGGCGCCGGGAAAGATGCGCCAGCACCGGTAATTTCCGCCGCGAACGCAGTGCCCGCCACCACCAACGACACGATGCCTGCTACGGCAGTCTTGACCAGCTTCATATGTCCTCCAGAGACATGGTTGGGGAATGACAATTTTTTGACACGTCGAACTTTATGCTTCGTATATGACAATTCCATGACATCACGAGATCTTCTTCTAAGCACGCGGCAGGCCTCCCCGGCCACCCCCAGGTGGATGACATGCGCATGACGGAATGCGCCTTCTTATTCACTATTTCGCCGCACAATGCCCACTCATGCCGGCTGCAAAGCGTCTTGAGACTGACATATTCATGCCGTTAATTGCGGTGTGAAGATGAAAAAAGGCCGGGTTCTCACCCGGCCTTTCGTTCTCCTTCTGCCTTCCGGACCGCTCTTCGCGGCACGCGCCTCGCGTCAGGCGCGCAGGGAATCGGCCAGCGTCTGCGCTGCCCGTTCCGCCATTTCCACCTGTTCGGCCTCGACCATTACCCGCACCACAGGCTCCGTCCCCGAGGCGCGGATCAGTACCCGCCCTTTGCCTTCGAGCTGCGGCTCGATGGCGGCGCGCGCCGCGTTCAGGCCGGCGTGCGACTGCCAGTCGAAACCCTTCTCCACGCGCACGTTGATGAGCGTCTGCGGGAACAGCGAGACGCCCTCGAGCAGTTGCGCCAGCGTCTTGCCGCTGCGCCGCAGCGCCGCCAGCACCTGCAGCGCGGAGACGATGCCGTCGCCGGTGGTGTGCCGGTCCAGGCAAAGCAGGTGGCCCGAGCCCTCGCCGCCCAGCACCCACTTGCGCTTGTTCAGTTCCTCCAGCACATAGCGGTCGCCCACCTTGGCCCGGACGAATTCGACGCCCTGGCGCTTGAAGGCCAGCTCGACCGCCATGTTGGTCATCAGCGTGCCGACCGCGCCTTCCACGCTCTGGCCGGCCTGCAGGCGGTCCTGCACGATCAGGTAGAGCAGCTCGTCGCCGTTGAACAGGCGGCCGTCGCGGTCCACCACCTGGAGGCGGTCGGCATCGCCGTCGAAGGCCAGGCCGAGATCCGCGCCATTGGCCTTGACCGCCTCGATCAGCTTCTCCGGCGCGGTGGCGCCGTAGCCGGCGTTGATGTTGCGCCCGTCCGGCTGGTTGCCGATCGACACCACGTCGGCCCCCAGTTCGTGGAAGACGTGGGGCGCGATGTGATAGGCCGCGCCGTGGGCGCAATCCACCACCAGCTTGAGCTTGTGCAGGTCCTGCTCGTAGGGGAAGGTGCTCTTGCAGAACTCGATATAGCGGCCGGCGGCATCGTCGATGCGGCGGGCGCGGCCGAGGTCGTCGGAGCGCACGCATACCATCGGCTCTTCCAGGGCCTGCTCGATGGCCAGCTCCACGTCGTCGGGCAGCTTGTCGCCGTCCGCGGAGAAGAACTTGATGCCGTTGTCGTAATAAGGGTTGTGGCTGGCCGAGATCACCACCCCGGCCGACAGCCGCAGCGCGCGCGTGAGGTAAGCCACGCCCGGCGTGGGCAGCGGCCCCGTCAGCAATACGTGGACGCCGGCCGAAGTGAAACCGGCCTCCAGCGCGGCTTCCAGCATGTAGCCGGAAATGCGCGTGTCCTTGCCGATCAGCACGGTCGGGCGCCCCTGCGCCTGCTGGCGCGCGCCGTGGGCCAGCACCATGCCGGCCGCGTAACCGAGGCGCATGACGAAATCCGGCGTGATGGGCGCCTCGCCCACACGGCCGCGCACGCCGTCGGTGCCGAAATATTTGCGTGTCATCAGATTTTTCTCCCGTCGTTCTGTTTTTCAGGGATGCTAGCTTGCATCCGCTATGACCGTTTCGTGCCGGATCGCCCACCAGGTCTTGATGGCATCCACGGTCTGTTCCACGTCGTGCACCCGGACGATATACGCGCCGCGCTCCACCGCGCAGACCGCCGCGGCCAGGCTGGCGGCGACGCGCTGCTGCGGCGCCCGCCCGCCCAGAATGGCGCCCAGCGTCGACTTGCGCGACAAGCCTACCAGCAGCGGCAGCCCCGCTACCGCGAGTTGCGGCAGGCGGGCCAGCAACTGCAGATTATGATCCGGTGTCTTGCCAAAGCCAAAGCCCGGATCGAGGGTGAGGCGCGCCTGGTCGACACCGGCGGCGCGCAGCGCGTCCACCCGCTCGCGCAGGAAATCGGCCACCTCGCGCACCACGTCGTCGTAATGCGGATCTTCCTGCATGGTCTGCGGGTCGCGCTGCATGTGCATGATGCACAGGCCGGCCTGCCCGGCCGCCGCCTCGCTCACGGCCTCGACCGCGCCGGGCAGGCGAAAGCCCCAGATGTCGTTGATCAGGTCCGCACCCGCGGCCAGCGCGGCGCGCATGACTTCGGGCTTGTAGGTGTCGATCGACAAGGGCCGGCCGCAGTCGCGCAGCGCCTCCACCACCGGCAGCACGCGCGCCAGTTCCTGCTCCAGCGGCAACGCCGCCGAGCCCGGCCGGCTGGACTCGCCGCCGATGTCGATGATGTCGGCACCCTCGGCGATCATGCGCTCGGCATGGCGCAGCGCGGCGTCGCGCCCGGCATGCTGGCCGCCATCGGAGAACGAGTCGGGCGTGACGTTGAGGATGCCCATCACCAATGGGCGCCGGTTGCGTGCGAAGCGGAAACGTCCGCACTGGAAATACGGATCAGCGGAGAGCGGGGACAAGATGGGAAGAGCGCAAATGGGAAAAGCGGGAACGCCGGGAAACGCCAGGAAGCCGGAGCCGGCCGCGCGCGGCCGGCAGCAATGAAAAAGCCGGCGCACAGGGCGCCGGCTTCAGGCTCGGTGGACGGGCAGGCAAACGACTGCAGCCGTTGCCGCCGAGCCGGACGCTCAGGCCGTGGCGGGGGCGGCGGCGGGCGCCACCGGCGAACCGCCCGACGGGGTGTTGCCACCACCGTTCTGGCCGGACGCGCCGCGCGGCGGGCGCGGCGGCTTGCCCGCCATGATGTCGTTGACCTGGTCGGCGTCGATGGTCTCCCACTCCATCAGCGCGGCCGTCATGGCTTCGACCTTGTCGCGGTTTTCCTCGAGCAGGCGCTTGGCCAGGCCGTATTGCTCGTCGACGATGCGGCGGATTTCCGCGTCGACCTTCTGCTGCGTGGCTTCCGACACGGTCTTCGAGGACATCTTGCCGAACATGCCGTCCTGCTCGGTGTCGACGTAGACCATGGTGCCCAGCGTGTCGCTCATGCCGAAGCGGGTCACCATGTCCCGCGCGGTCTTGGTGGCGCGCTCGAAGTCGTTCGAAGCACCGGTGCTCATGGCGTTGAGGAACACCTCTTCCGCCGCGCGGCCGCCAAACAGGATGGCGATCTCGTCGAGCATGTTGTCCTTGTACTTCGAGTACTTGTCGTGCTCCGGCAGTTGCCAGGTCACGCCCAGCGCCCAGCCGCGCGGCATGATGGTGACCTTGTGCACCGGGTCGGCCTTCGGCAGCAGCTTGGCCACGACCGCGTGGCCGGACTCGTGGTACGCGGTGGCGCGGCGTTCTTCCTCGCGCATG
The DNA here is from genome assembly GCF_049059565.2 of Cupriavidus sp. 30B13. Lineage (NCBI taxonomy): Bacteria > Pseudomonadati > Pseudomonadota > Betaproteobacteria > Burkholderiales > Burkholderiaceae > Cupriavidus > Cupriavidus sp. 30B13. The sequence goes on from NZ_CP188223.1 coordinate 2,670,063, forward strand.
ACCGTGGACTTGCGCTCCGGACCCATGTAGATCTTGTCCTTGGCGTCCTCGAAGTCCTGCATGTCGACCACGCGCTTGCTGCGGCGGGCGGCGAACAGCGCGGCCTCGTTGACCAGGTTGGCCAGGTCGGCGCCCGAGAAGCCGGGCGTGCCGCGCGCGATCACGGACGCGTCGACGTCGTTGCCGATCGGCACCTTGCGCATATGGACCTTGAGGATCTGCTCGCGGCCGCGGATGTCCGGCAGGCCCACGTAGACCTGGCGGTCGAAGCGGCCCGGACGCAGCAGCGCCTTGTCCAGCACGTCGGAGCGGTTGGTCGCGGCGATCACGATCACGCCGGAGTTGGCCTCGAAGCCGTCCATCTCGACCAGCATCTGGTTGAGGGTCTGCTCGCGCTCGTCGTTGCCGCCGCCCATGCCGGCGCCGCGATGGCGGCCGACCGCGTCGATTTCGTCGATGAACACGATGCAGGGTGCCTGCTTCTTGGCGTTCTCGAACATGTCGCGCACGCGGGCCGCGCCCACGCCGACGAACATTTCAACGAAGTCCGAGCCGGAGATGCTGAAGAACGGCACCTTGGCCTCGCCGGCGATGGCGCGCGCCAGCAGCGTCTTGCCGGTACCCGGAGGGCCGACCAGCAGCACGCCGCGCGGGATGCGCCCGCCCAGCTTCTGGAATTTCTGCGGATCCTTGAGGAAGTCCACCAGCTCGACCACTTCTTCCTTGGATTCGTCGCACCCGGCAACGTCCTGGAAGGTGACCGCATTCTGGTTTTCGTCGATCAGGCGCGCGCGGGACTTGCCGAACGAGAAGGCGCCGCCTTTGCCGCCGCCCTGCATCTGCCGCATCATGTAGAACCAGAACACGATGATCAGCAGGGTCGGTCCGAGGTAGTACAGGGCCTGGACCAGCACGTTGGGTTCGTCGTCGGCCTTGCCGGTCACCTGGACGCCGTACTTCATCAGGTCGCCGACCATCCAGATGTCGCCCGGCGAGATGATGGTGTACTTCTGCCCTTCCTTGGGCGTCACCACCAGGTTGCGGCCCTGCACGTCGACCCGGCCCACCTTGCCGTTCTTGGCGTCATCCATGAACTGCGAATAGGTGACGCCCTCCTGCGTGCGGGGCTTGTCGAACTGCTTGAAGACGGTAAACAACACCAGCGCGATCACGAGCCAGATTGCCGCCTTTTGAAACAGGTTGTTATTCAAGGCCAAACTCCTTTACGAACGCCTTGCCAACGGGATAGCTGCATTGTAATGCAGTGCCCGGTGCCGGGGGGAAAAGCAAATTCATCGATGCGATAGGCCCGTCCCGCGGGCCCATCTCACCCCACCGACTTGAGGTAACGCCCAAGAATGAAGGTCTCGGAAGACTTGTCGCGCGACGCCTTGGGCTTGCGTTTGGCGACCACCTTGAACTGGCGCTTGAATTTCTCCACGATCTGGCTGTAACCGCTGCCATGGAAACACTTTACCAGCAATGAGCCCTCCGGCTTCAAATGGGCCTGCGCAAATTCCAGCGCGAGGTCGCAAAGGTAATCGATGCGCGCAGCGTCGGCGAAGGCTACTCCCGACAGATTGGGGGCCATATCGGACAAAACAAGGTCAATCTTCGCGCCGCCGGAAGCGGCCAGCACGATTTCTTCCAGCTGGCGGAAAACCGGCTCCTCGCGGAAGTCCCCCTGGATGAATGTGACGTCGGCGACAGCTTCCATCGGCAGGATATCGATGGCCACCACCGCGCCGTCGATGCCGCCGTCCTTGGCGCGCGGCGACGCCGCCAGCTTGTTGCGCGCGTACTGGCTCCAGCTGCCGGGCGCCGCGCCGAGATCGACGATGACCTGGCCGGGACGGATCAGCTTGTCCTGCTCGTCGATCTCTTTGAGCTTGTACGCGGCGCGGGCGCGGTAGCCTTCGCGCTGCGCCAGCTTCACATACGGATCGTTGATATGGTCGTGCAGCCACGACTGATTGAATTTGTTCTTGGCCATTTGCCTGACACTTGCCTGAAACTTGCCTGAGACGCCCGCAAGCGGGCCGCCTGTCCGGAAAAAATCGCCGCCGCGCCGGGCCGGTCCGGCGCCGGCAGCGCGTTTTTCACTCGTTTTGCTGTTTTTGCAGCCCGACCGCGCCAGTTTGACGGATAATACGCGCCGATTCGTTTTTTCGGCACTTCGGTGCCCTGGCCTGCGCACCTGGCTGCGCGGCCGTTCGCACCAATCCGCGCCCATTTGCGCCCTCGCCTGCGCTTTATCTATGCCCGCTCTTCAACTCATCGCCGCCCAGCGTTCCGAACTCCGCTCCCGCGCCCACGGCCTCAACCCGGTCGTGATGATCGGCGCCGAAGGCCTGACGCGCTCGGTCCTGGCGGAAATCGACCGCAGCCTGGCCTCGCACGACCTGATCAAGATCCGCGTGTTCGGCGACGACCGCGAAAACCGCATCGCCATCTACGAAGCCATCTGCGAGGATCTCGACGCCGCCCCGATCCAGCACATCGGCAAGCTGCTGGTGGTGTGGCGCCCGGGTCCGGCCACCCTCAAGGAAAACCGTCCGCAGGAACTGGGCCGGCTGGCCCCGCGCGGTGGCGCCGCCCCGCGCACCGTGACGGTCCGCAAGCCCAGCGCGGCGCCCAACCGCCGCCCGAAGCGCTCGCAGGTGACGGTGCTCGGCAACGAGCGCGTGACCGCCGGCGGCAACGTCAAGCGCGCGCGCGCGCGCCCGACCAGCCAGAAGAAGAAGGCGCTCGACTGAGAGCGCTGCCCGGCGCGGCCACGCCGCGCCCATTTTGGCTTTGTGGGCTTACTTTGTGGGCTTATTCGCCCGCCGAACGCGGCGCGGCCGCGCGCCACACCATGACCAGGGCCAGCAGGCTCTGCACCAGATAGATCACGCTCGAGACGCCGTGCAGCATGCCGAACTGGCCCTTGTACGGCGACTCCGACACGCCCACGCCGAGCGCGGACGCCTTGTCCTTCAGGTTTTCCATGAAGGGCTGGATGCCGAAATAGCCGGCCAGCACGCACAGCAGCATGCCCAGCACCAGCCAGCGCAGGCCCCGGTAGCGGCCCGCGCCGCGGCGGATCATCAGGTTGCACAGCGCCAGCTGCAGCACGCCCACCACGATGCCGAGGATGGCCTCGGTCCGGAACAGCTGGCCGGCGATCAGGCCCGCGGTTTCCCGGCTGGGCAGCACCGCGAACAGGGTCGGGGCCACCATGTAGCCCACGGTCCACAGGCTGCCGGCCCACACCACGGTCAGCAGGAGAAAAATCCGGTGCGGCAGGGGCGGCAGGCTGGAATAGGAAGAAGAGAACACGAAGCCTCGTTGATCGTTCAGATGTAGCGAACCGTGATGACTTCGTATTCGCGCTCGCCGCCGGGGGCCAGCACGGTCGCCACGTCGCCCTCGAACTTGCCGATCAGGGCGCGCGCGATGGGCGAGCTGACCGAGATCTTGCCGCTGTCGAGGTCGGCCTCGTCGTCGCCGACGATCTGGTAGCTCACCGGCTTGCCGGACTCCAGGTCTTCCAGGTCCACGGTGGCGCCGAACACGATGCGGCCATCGGTGTCGAGCTGGGTCGGGTCGATGACCTGCGCGGCCGACAGCTTGGACTCCACTTCCAGGATGCGGCCCTCGATGAAGGCCTGCTTTTCCTTGGCCGCGTCATATTCGGCGTTTTCCGAGAGATCGCCCTGGGCTCGCGCTTCGGAAATGGCATTGATCACGGCGGGACGCTCGACCGCCTTCAGGCGCTGCAGCTCTTCTTTCAGCAATTCGGCGCCACGCTTGGTAATCGGAATCGTGCTCATGTCTTTCGTTCTGCAAAAAAATGAGCCGCAGCGGAGCGGGGAACCATGCACCGGCAACGTGCCCGGGCACTTCCGCTCAACCGCGGCTTTTCAGGTTGTTCTCAGTTGGGTCGTCGGCCTGACCGACCAGATTGCCGTAGTTTAGGCCAAGACAGCCGCCCGCAGCAACTGCGGGCGGCCGGCCCGGCCGGCGGGCCTGGCGACCCCGGCGCTCAGGCCAGCGAGGCGTGCAGGCCTTGCAGGTCGTAGACCTCCAGGCTCTGCATGTGCTTGAGACCCTCCACGGCGGCGCGCGCGCCGGCCATGGTGGTGTAGTACGGCACCCGGTTGGCCAGGGCCGAGATGCGGATCGAGCGCGAGTCGCCGATGGCGGTGCGGGTCTCGTCCACGGTGGTGAACACCAGCGCCAGCTCGCCGTTCTTGATCATGTCGACGATGTGCGGGCGGCCGTCCTTCACCTTGTTGACCACGCGCACCGGAATGCCGGCGGCTTCGATCGCCGAGGCGGTGCCGCGCGTGGCCACCAGCGGGTAGCCCATGTCGTGCAGCATGCGGGCCACGCTCACGGCGTGCGGCTTGTCGCTGTCCTTCACGGTCAGCAGCACGGTGCCCTTTTCCGGCAGGCGCGAACCGGCGGCGAGCTGGCTCTTGAAGAGCGCTTCGCCGAAGGTCTTGCCCACGCCCATCACCTCGCCGGTGGAGCGCATCTCGGGTCCGAGCACCGGGTCCACGCCCGGGAACTTGTTGAACGGGAACACCGCTTCCTTGACGCTGAAATACGGCGGCACCACTTCGTCGTGGATGCCTTGCGAGTCCAGCGACTGGCCGGCCATGCAGCGCGCGGCGATCTTCGCCAGCGACAGGCCGGTGGCCTTGGACACGTACGGCACCGTGCGCGAGGCGCGCGGGTTCACTTCCAGCACGTAGACCACGTCTTCGCCGTTGGTCTGCTGGATGGCGAACTGCACGTTCATCAGGCCGATCACATTGAGCGCGCGCGCCATCGCCGCGGTCTGGCGCTTGAGCTCGTCCACGGTGGCCTGGGCCAGCGAGTACGGCGGCAGCGAACAGGCGGAGTCGCCCGAGTGCACGCCGGCCTGCTCGATGTGCTCCATCACGCCGCCGATGAACACGCGCTGGCCGTCGCTCAGGGCGTCGACGTCGCATTCGATGGCGTCGTTGAGGAAGCGGTCCAGCAGCACCGGGGAGTCGTGCGACACCTTCACGGCCTCGCGCATGTAGCGCTCGAGGTCGCGCGGCTCATGCACGATTTCCATGGCGCGGCCGCCCAGCACGTAGGACGGGCGCACCACCAGCGGGTAGCCGATTTCCTCGGCCAGGCGCAGCGCCTCGTCCTCGGCGCGCGCGGTGCGGTTGGGCGGCTGGCGCAGGCCGAGTTCCTGCAGCAGCTTCTGGAAGCGCTCGCGGTCCTCGGCGGCGTCGATCATGTCCGGGCTGGTGCCGATGATGGGCACGCCGTTGGCTTCCAGGTCCAGCGCCAGCTTCAGCGGGGTCTGGCCGCCGTACTGCACGATCACGCCGACCGGCTTTTCCTTGTCGACGATTTCCAGCACGTCTTCGAGCGTCAGCGGCTCGAAGTACAGGCGGTCCGAGGTGTCGTAGTCGGTCGACACGGTTTCCGGGTTGCAGTTGACCATGATGGTCTCGTACCCGTCTTCGCGCAGTGCCAGCGCGGCATGCACGCAGCAGTAGTCGAACTCGATGCCCTGGCCGATCCGGTTCGGGCCGCCGCCCAGCACCATGATCTTCTTGTTGGCGGTGGGCTGCGCCTCGCACTCGCCATGCTCGGCTTCGTACGTGCCGTACATGTAGGCGGTGTTGGTGGCGAACTCGGCCGCGCAGGTGTCCACGCGCTTGTAGACCGGGCGCACGCCGGCGGCGTGGCGCGCGGCGCGCACCTCGGCCGGCTTGGCGCCGAGCAGCTTGGCCAGGCGGCGGTCGGAGAAGCCCTTCTGCTTCAGGTGGCGCAGCTCGGCCGCCGACAGGCTGTCGAGCTTGCGCGCCTTGACCAGGGCCTCGGTCTTGACGATGTCCTCGATCTGGGCCAGGAACCACGGGTCGATGTCGGTCTCGGCGTGCACTTCCTCGAGCGACATGCCGATGCGGAACGCGTCGCCCACGTACCAGATGCGGTCCGGGCCCGCCTCGCCGATTTCCTCGACGATCTCGTCGCGGTCGGTGGACTTGTCGTCCAGGCCGTCCACGCCGACTTCCAGGCCGCGCAGCGCCTTCTGGAACGATTCCTGGAAGGTGCGGCCCATGGCCATCACCTCGCCCACCGACTTCATCTGCGTGGTGAGGTGGCTGTCGGCCTGCGGGAATTTCTCGAAGGCGAAACGCGGCACCTTGGTGACCACGTAGTCGATCGACGGCTCGAACGAAGCCGGGGTCTGGCCGCCGGTGATCTCGTTCTTCAGCTCGTCCAGCGTGTAGCCCACCGCCAGCTTGGCGGCGACCTTGGCGATCGGGAAGCCGGTGGCCTTGGAGGCCAGCGCCGACGAACGCGACACGCGCGGATTCATCTCGATCACGATCATGCGGCCGTCGGCCGGGTTGATCGAGAACTGCACGTTGGAGCCGCCGGTGTCCACGCCGATCTCGCGCAGCACGGCCAGCGAGGCGTTGCGCAGGATCTGGTATTCCTTGTCGGTCAGGGTCTGCGCGGGCGCCACGGTGATCGAGTCGCCGGTGTGGATGCCCATCGGGTCCAGGTTCTCGATCGAGCAGATGATGATGCAGTTGTCCGCCTTGTCGCGGACCACTTCCATCTCGTACTCCTTCCAGCCCAGCAGCGATTCCTCGATCAGCAGCTCGCGCGTGGGCGAGAGGTCCAGGCCGCGCTTGCAGATTTCCTCGAATTCCTCGCGGTTGTAGGCGATGCCGCCGCCCGAGCCGCCCAGCGTGAAGGACGGGCGGATCACGATCGGGTAGCCGCCGGTGCTGGTTTCCCTGGCGATCTGCGACTGCACGGCCAGCGCTTCGTCCATCGAGTGGGCGATGCCGGACTTGGCCGAGCCGAGGCCGATCTTGGTCATCGCCTCCTTGAACTTCTGGCGGTCCTCGGCCTTGTCGATGGCCTCGGGCGAGGCGCCGATCAGCTCCACCTTGTACTTGTCCAGCACGCCGTGGCGATGCAGGTCCAGCGCGCAGTTCAGCGCGGTCTGGCCGCCCATGGTCGGCAGGATGGCGTCGGGGCGCTCCTTCTCGATGATGCGTTCGACCACTTCCCAGGTGATCGGCTCGATGTAGGTCACGTCGGCCGTGTTGGGGTCGGTCATGATCGTGGCCGGATTGGAGTTGACCAGGATGACCTTGAAGCCTTCCTCGCGCAGCGCCTTGCAGGCCTGGGCGCCGGAATAGTCGAACTCGCACGCCTGCCCGATGATGATGGGGCCGGCGCCGATGATCAGGATGCTCTTAATGTCTGTGCGCTTTGGCATTGCACGCTCTCTTTGTTGGCCGGCCGCGCGCTCGCGCGGGCCGCGCCGGATATCAGGATTCGATTCAGTTCAGGGTGGCCGTGGCCAGCTTGGCGCCGAAGCCGATGAACATGGCGCCCACCCCGCTGGCCATGCCCGCCGACAGGCGGCGGCGCCGGCGGAACATCTCCGCCAGCCTGGCGCCGGCGAAGATGATCGCGGTGAGGTAGGCGAAGCTGAACACCTGGCACACCAGGCCCAGCGCGGCGAACGACAGCGCCGGATGGCCGAACTGCGGATCGACGAACTGGATGAAGAAGGAGATGAAGAACAGGATGGCCTTGGGATTGAGCAGGCTCACCACCAGCGCCTTGCGGAACGGGTTGGCGCGGTCCGCGGGCACGGCCGCGGGCGCCTCGCGCCCGGCCTCGGCGCCGCGCTGCGACCAGCTGCGCAGCGCGCCGCGCAGCATCTGCAGGCCGATCCAGCCCAGGTAGGCCGCGCCGATGTACTTCACCACGTAGAACAGGGCCGGGCTGGCCTGCAGCAGCGAAGCCACGCCCGCCGCCGACAGCACCATCAGGACCGCGTCGCCCAGGAACACCCCGCAGGCGCCCTTGTAGCCCGCGCGCACGCCGCGCTGGGCGGCGACCGACAGCACGTACATCGAGTTCGGCCCCGGCAGCAGCACGATGAAGATCGTGCCGAGCACATAGGTCCAGAAATCGGTGATGCCGAGCGTGGCGTGCATGAAGGCGTTCATGGGGATGGTTCCTGCTGGTCCTGGGTATTGCTGTCTTCGTTGCTTCTTCGGTTCTGCTTCGGTTCCGCTGCGCTGCCGGTCCGCTGCGCCGTGCGCTTACTTGCGTGCGTCCGCCATCATCTTGGTGAAGCGGTCGAACAGGTAAGCCACGTCGTGCGGGCCCGGCGACGCTTCCGGGTGGCCCTGGAAGCAGAACGCCGGCTTGTCGGTCAGCGCGAAGCCCTGCAGCGAACCGTCGAACAGCGACACATGCGTGGTGCGCACGTTGGCCGGCAGCGTGGCGGCATCCACCGCGAAGCCGTGGTTCTGCGAGGTGATCACCACGCGGCCGTCGTCCAGGTCCTTGACCGGGTGGTTGGCGCCGTGGTGGCCGAACTTCATCTTGAGCGTCTTCGCGCCCACGGCCAGGGCCATGATCTGGTGGCCCAGGCAGATGCCGAAGGTGGGAATGCCGCGCGCGATGAACTCGCGCGTGGCGGCGATGGCGTAGTCGCACGGTTCCGGGTCGCCGGGGCCGTTGGACAGGAAGATGCCGTCCGGGTTGAGCGCGAGCGCGTCCGCGGCGCTGGCCTGGGCCGGCAGCACGGTCACCTTGCAGCCGCGCTGGGCCAGCATGCGCAGGATGTTGAACTTGACGCCGTAGTCATAGGCCACCACGTGGAACTGCGGCTGGTCCTGCTTGCCGTAGCCTGCGCCGAGCTTCCACTCGGACTGGGTCCACTCGTAGGGCTCCCTGGCCGACACCACCTTGGCCAGGTCCATGCCGGCCAGGCCGGGGAACGAGCGGGCCAGGTCGATGGCCTTCTGCACATTGTCCTCGCCGGCCAGGATGCAGCCGTTCTGCGCGCCCTTCTCGCGCAGGATGCGGGTCAGCTTGCGGGTATCGATGCCGGCGATCGCCACCACCTTTTCCTGCTTGAGGTAATGCGCGAGCGTGTGCTCCTTGCGGAAGCTGGAGGCCAGAATCGGCAGATCTTTGATGATCAGGCCGGCGGCATGGACTTTCGTTGCTTCGACATCCTCACTGTTGACGCCGTAATTGCCGATATGCGGATACGTCAGCGTGACGATCTGCCGCGAATAGCTCGGGTCGGTAAGGATTTCCTGGTATCCGGTGATGGCGGTGTTGAACACCACTTCGCCAATGGTATGACCGGATGCGCCGATGGAATAGCCACGAAAGACCGTGCCGTCTGCAAGCGCGAGAATGGCGGACGGAAAAGACGGTAACACGGGTAGGCTCCTGCTGGATTCACCCCGTGACCGACCTGCTCAACGCCTCTTGCCCCGTTGTCCGGCTTGGCAGCAGGCATGGCGCCGGAGGCGCCGCCTGTTGCCCGGACCGTTCGCCAGGCGCTCGAAACGCCACACGAAAACATGCGGCGGAGCCAGGGCGAAATGGGGGCGGCGGAAGGTGGAATTCGGTAGGCGCTAGGGTGAGGGGTTCTGAAAGCGAAACTTTCGGATTATACCCTGCCGCGCCCATTTTCTCAAGTTATCAAGGACTTGCAGCCCGCAGGGGGACGCCGCGCCGGCGCCGCGCGGGCTTATGCCGGCGGCGGCACAACCGCCGTCACCTCGATCTCCACCTTGGCGCGCGCCTCCACCAGATCGGACACTTCCACCGCCGTCATGGCCGGGAAATGGCGCCCGATGGTGGCGCGGTAATGCTCGCCGATGGCGCGGTAGGCCGCCACGTAGGCGGCCTTGTCCTTCACATACCAGGTCATGCGCACGATGTGCTCCGGGCGCGCCCCGCCCTCGGCCAGCACCGCCACCACATTGCGCAGTGCCTGTCCCACCTGTGCGGCGAAATCGTCGGTCTCGAACTCGCACTTGCCGTTCCAGCCGATCTGGCCGCCGACGAACAGCAGGCGGCTGCCCGCCCGCATCTCCGTCATCACGCCGTTGGCGTAGCCGCGCGGCGGCGTCCAGTCTGGTGGTTGCAGAATCTTCATGATGGTGTTTTCCGGTCGTCTCTCGTTGGGTTGAATTCCAGGTCGCGCGCGGCGGCCTCGCCGGCCGGCGCCAGGAAGCGCGCCATTGCCGCGCGCACCGCGCAGGGCAGCGCGCGCGGCGCCAGTTCGCCCGCATCGACGCACACCAGCCGCTGCGCGATCTCCAGCCGCAGGTCGCCGTCCCCGCCGGCGGGCCCGCAAAAGCGCACCAGCAGTGAAAAGCTGCTGTGCCCGATGTGCGTCACCCGCAGCTCGCGCGCGAGCACTTCGCCGAGCCGGCTCGGCGCCACGAAGCGGCACGACAGCGCCGCGGTCGGCACCCCGGCCTGGCCGGCGCCGTGCATCTCGCCGAAGGACCAGCCCAGCGCCTCGCGGAACCAGTCCTCCACTAGGTCGTTGAGCATCTCGAAGTAGCGCGGGAAGAACACGATGCCGGCGGCATCGCAGTCCTTGAAGCGCACGCGCCGGGCGCGGGCGAAGACCTCGCTCACGGCGTCTGCCCGCCCGCGCCGTGCTGCTGCGCCATCTGCCGCAGGCGGAAGCGCTGCAGCTTGCCGGTTTCGGTGCGCGGCAGCGCGTCGACGAAGATCACGCGGCGCGGATACTTGTACGGCGCGATCTCGGCCTTGACGTAGGCCTGCAGCGCCGCGCGCGTCTCTTCGCCGGCAGGCACGCCGGGGCGTAGCACCACGTAGGCCGCCACCACCTGCCCGCGCTCCGGGTCGGCCATGCCCACCACGCCGCATTCGGCCACCGCCTCGTGGCGCATCAGCGCGCTCTCCACCTCGGGGCCGGCGATGTTATAGCCCGCCGAGACGATCATGTCGTCCGAGCGCGCCTGGTAGTAGTAATAGCCGTCGGCATCGGCCATGAAGGTGTCGCCCGGCAGGTTCCAGCCGTTCTTCACGTAGGCCGCCTGGCGCGGGTCGTCAAGGTAGCGGCAGCCGGTGGGGCCGCGCACCGCGAGCTTGCCGACCGTGCCCGGCGGCACCGGCTGCATGGCCTCGTCGACGATGCGCGCGACGTAGCCCGGCACCACCTTGCCGATCGCGCCGGGCCGCACGTCCGCGCCGGCGCTGGAGATGAAGATGTGCATCATCTCGGTGCCGCCGATGCCGTCGGTCATCTCGATGCCGGTGGCGGCCTTCCAGCTCTGGCGCGTGGCGTCGGGCAGCGCCTCGCCGGCCGACACGCTCTTCTTCAGGCTGGCGATGTCGTAGCCCGGCGCCAGCGCCGCCATCTGCCGGTAAAAGGTCGGCGCGGTGAAGACGATGGTGGCGCGCCATCGCTGGATCAGCGCCAGCAGGCTCTCCGGCGTGAGCCGCTCGGCCAGCACGGTGGACGCGCCCACGCGCAGCGGGAAGCACAGCACGCCGCCCAGGCCGAAGGTGAAGGCCAGCGGCGGCGTGCCGCAGAAGATGTCGTCCGGTCCCGGCTTGAGCACATGGCGCGGGAACAGGTCGCACATGGCGATCACGTCGCGGTGGAAATGCACCGTGCCCTTGGGCTGGCCGGTGGTGCCGCTGGTGAAGGCGATCAGGCAGATGTCGTCGGTGGCGGTGTCGCAGGCTGCGTAGGCATCCGGCTTGCCGGCCATGGCCGCTTCCAGCGAATCGGCGCCGCTGCCGTTGAAGTAGCGCACCTGCGCGAGGCTCGGGCAATGCTGCTCGCCGCCGGGCGCGAGGTTGGCTTCGAGCTCCTCGCGCAGGCGCTCGTCGCACAGCGCCGCGCCGACGTTGGCGCGGTCGATGACCTGCTTGAGTTCCTTGGCGCGCAGCAGCGGCATGGTCGGCACCGCGATCAGGCCGGCCTTGACCACCGCCAGCCAGCACGCCGCCATCATCAGGTTGTTGGGGCCGCGCAGCAGCACGCGGTTGCCCGGCACCAGCTTCATGTCGCCGGTCAGCACGTGGGCGATGCGGTTGGACAGCGCGGCCAGCTCCGCATAGGTGACCGCGCGCGGCGCGCCGTCCTGCTCGTAGCGGATCGCCACGCGCGCGCCGCGCCCCTCGCGCACGTGGCGCTCCACCAGCTCCAGCGCGCAGTTCATGCGCGCCGGGTATCGCGTGTCTTCGCTGAACAGCAGCTCGGGCCACTGCTCCGGGGGCGGCAGCCGGTCGCGCGCAAAGGTATCGAGGTGGGCTGTGCTAACCATGGTTGTCTCCGCTTCCTTCATTCTGATGATGCCGGTAAGGGTGTTGCCGCCCGGTCCGGCGGGCTAGGCGCGCCGCTGCGCCAGCGTCTCGCGCGCGATGATCAGCTTCTGCACTTCGGTGGCGCCTTCGTAGATGCGCAGCGCGCGGATCTCGCGGTACAGGCTTTCCACGCGCGTGCCGACCTTGACGCCGAGTCCGCCGAACATCTGCACGGCGCGGTCGATCACCTGCTGCGCGTTCTCGGTGGCCACCATCTTGGCCATCGCCGCCTCGCGCGTGGTACGCACGCCGGCCACGTCGCGCAGCCACGCCGCGCGGTAGGTCAGCAGCGCCGCCGAGTCGATGGCGGTGGCCATGTCGCCGAGCGCGGCCTGCGTGAGCTGCAGGTCGGCCAGCACGCCGCCGAACATCGGCCGCGAAGTGGCGCGCGCCAGCGCCTCGTCCAACGCGGCGCGGCCGAAGCCGAGCGCCGCCGCGGCTACCGAGGCGCGGAAGATGTCGAGCGTCATCATCGCCACCTTGAAGCCCTGCCCCGCCTCGCCCAGGCGCGCGCCGGCCGGCACGCGGCAATTGTCGAAGCGCAGCGTGGCCAGCGGATGCGGCGCCATCACGTCGATGCGCCCGGCAATCGTCAGCCCGGGCGTATCGGCGTCGACCACGAAGGCCGAGATGCCGCGCGCGCCGGGCGCCTCGCCGGTGCGCGCGAACACGCAGTAGAAATCGGCGATGCCGCCGTTGGAGATCCAGGTCTTGGTGCCGTCGAGCACGTAGTGGTCGCCATCGCGCACGGCACGGCACTGCATGGCCGCCACGTCGGAGCCGGCCTCCGGCTCCGACAGCGCGAACGCGGCGATGGCCTCGCCGCGCGCCACGCGCGGCAGGTAGCGCTCGCGCACGGCCTCGCTGCCGGCCAGCGAAATCGCGCCGCTGCCCAGGCCCTGCATGGCGAAGGCGAAGTCGGCCAGGCCGTCGTGGCGGGCCAGCGTCTCGCGCAGCAGGCACAGCGAGCGCGAATCCAGCTTGTCGAGCGCGCCGCCGTAGGCGGCCGGCACGCAATAGCGCAGCCAGCCGGCCGCGCCAAGCTGGCGCACCAGCGCGCGGCAGGCGGCATCGGTATCGCCGTGGTCGACCGCGAGCGAGGCCGCGGCCCAGGCGTCGAGGCGCTGTTCCAGCGCGCGGTGCGCGTCGTCGAAGAACGGCAGCGAGAGATAACTCTTGTCGGACATGGCGTGGGATTTCCTCAGGTTCGGCCTTGCGCGGGGATTCAGTCGCCTTCGAACACGGGGCGCGCCTTGGCCACGAAGGCGTCGTAGGCGCGGCGGAAGTCCCGCGTCTGCATGCAGATCGCCTGCGCCTGGGCCTCGGCCTCGATGGCTTCGTCCAGGCCCATGGTCCATTCCTGGTGCAGCAGTTTCTTGGTCACGCCGTGGGCGAAGGTCGGGCCGGCGGCGATCTGCGCGGCCAGCGCCTGCGCGTCGGCCAGCAGCGTGTCCGGCGCGTGCAGCGCGTTGAAGAAGCCCCATTGCAGGCCCTCTTCGGCGCTCATCGCGCGGCCGGTGTAGAGCAGCTCGCTGGCGCGGCCCTGGCCGATCACGCGCGGCAGCAGCGAGCACGCGCCCATGTCGGCGCCGGCCAGGCCCACGCGCACGAACAGGAAGGCGGTCCTGGCCTGCGCCGTGCCCAGCCGCATGTCGGAAGCCAGCGCCATCATCGCGCCGGCGCCGGCGCAGATGCCGTCCACGGCGCTGACGACGGGCTGCGGGCAGGCCCGCATGGCCTTGACCAGGTCGCCGGTCATGCGGGTGAAGTCCAGCAGCTCCGGCATGGTCATGCGCGTGAGCGGGCCGATGATCTCGTGCACGTCGCCGCCCGAGCAGTAATTGCCGCCGGCGCCGGTGACCACCACGGCCTTGATGTCGGTGGCGTGGCACAGGCCGCGGAACAGGTCGCGCAGCTCGGCGTAGGAATCGAAGGTCAGCGGGTTCTTGCGCTCGGGGCGGTTCAGCGTCACGGTGCCGACCTTGCCGTCGGCCGAGACCGACCACAGGAAGTGCCGGGACTGGTAGCCGGCGAAGCTGCGCTTGTGGTGGCGCATGTCCAGTGCGATTTCGCTCATCTCGTCTCTCTCGCTTGCGGGTGTTCGTTGGATTGCGTGGGTCGTGTCCCGGCGCGCGCGGCTAGCCGGCCATGACTTCGCCGCCGGCCACCGGCACCGCCTGCCCGGTGATGGCGCCGGCAGTCGGCTGGCACAGCCACGCCACCGCGTCGGCCACTTCCTCGGGCTGCACCAGCCGGCCCTGCGGGTTGCCCCTGGCCAGCTCCGCGCGCGCCTCGGCTTCGCTGCGGCCGGTCTTGCGCACGATATTGGCCACCGCGTCGCGCACGATGCCGGTCTCGGTGTAGCCCGGGCAGACCGCGTTGACGGTCACGCCGCTGCGCGCGGTTTCCAGCGCCAGCGCGCGCGTCAGGCCGATCACACCGTGCTTGGCCGCGCAATAGGCGCTGACGTAGCCGTAGCCGGCCAGCCCGGCGGTGCTGGCGACGTTGACGATGCGGCCCCAGCCGTGTTCCAGCATGCCGGGCAGCGCTGCCTGCGTGCACAGGAAGGTGCCGGTCAGGTTGACCTCGAGCATGCCCTGCCACAGCGCCAGGTCGGTCTTCATGAACGGCGCGCTGCGCGCCTGCCCGGCGTTGTTCACCAGGATGTCGATGCGGCCCGCCCGTTCCGCCGCCGCGCCGAATGCCGCCGCCACGCTGGCGGCGCCGGCGATGTCCGCGCTCACCGTGCCGAGCGTGGCGGGCGGCACCACCGCGCCGGCCAGCGCATCGGCAGTGGCGGCCAGCGTGGCCGCGTCGCGCCCGAGCAGGGTGACGCTGGCGCCGTGCGCGAGCAGGCGCCGCGCGATCGCCGCGCCGATGCCGCGGCCGCCGCCGGTGACGAGCGCGTGCCGGCCCTGCAATGAAAGCTGTGCGCCCATGTTCATCATGCTCGCCATGCTCAAAGCCCCTGCGCCTGGCGCGCATGCAGTGCCGCCTGTGCTGCCTGTGCTGCCTGCTGTTGCGCCATCTGCGCGGCGCGCTCCAGGTTGGTCTCGAGCTGGCGCTTGCCGGCCTGGTATTGCTTCGGCCACGCCAGTTCGCGGTGGCCGATGCGCGCGGCCTCATGCAGCGTCCAGGCCGGGTCCGCCAGGTGCGGCCGCGCGATCGCGCACAGGTCCGCGCGGCCGGCGGCGATGATGCTGTCGACGTGGTCGGCCTCGAAGATCGCGCCCACGGCGATGGTGGCGATGCCCGCTTCGTTGCGCACGCGGTCGGCGAACGGCGTCTGGTACATGCGGCCATACACGGGCGCCTGGTCCGGGCTGACCTGGCCCGAAGAGCAGTCGATCATGTCGGCGCCGGCGGCCTTGAACGCGCGCGCGATCTCGACCGCGTCGTCGGGCGTGATGCCGCCCTCGACCCAGTCGTGCGCCGAGATGCGCACCGACATCGGCCGCGCCTGCGGCCACACGGCGCGCACCGCGGCAAAGACCTCGAGCGGATAGCGCAGCCGCGCGGCCAGCGAGCCGCCGTATTCGTCGCCGCGCCGGTTGGTCAGCGGCGAGATGAAGCTCGACAGCAGGTAGCCGTGCGCGCAATGCAGCTCCAGCCAGTCGAAGCCGGCTTCGGCGGCGCGCCGCGCCGCGGCCGTGAAATCGTCGCGCACGCGGTCCATGTCGGCGCGCGTCATTTCGCGCGGCACCTGCGAGATGCCGGGCATGTAGGGCAGCGGCGAGGCCGACAGCAGCGGCCAGTTGCCGCTGGCCAGCGGGTAGTCCATCTGCTCCCAGCCGAGCTGGGTCGAGCCCTTGCGCCCGGCGTGGCCGATCTGGATGGCGATGCGCGCGTCGCTGCTGGCGTGCACCAGGTCCACGATGCGGCGCCACGCGTCGCGCTGCGTGTCGTTCCACAAACCCGGGCAGCCCGGCGTGATGCGCGCGTCCGGCGAGGTGCAGGTCATCTCCGCCACCACCATGGCCGCGCCGCCGAGCGCGCGCGCGCCGAGGTGGGCCAGGTGGAAATCGCCGGGCACGCCGTCCTCGCACGAGTACATCGCCATCGGCGAGACCACCACGCGGTTCTTCAGCGTCACGCCGCGCACGCGCAATGGCGTGAACATCGGCGGCACGGGGCGCGCGTCCGGCGCGGCGGCTTCCGTCCCGGCCACGATGGCGGCGGCCTGCCCCGCCAGCCAGCGCTCGAAGCCTTCCACATAAGCCGCGTCGCGCACGCGCAGGTTCTCGTGCGAGATGCGCTGCGAGCGCGTCAGCAGAGAGTAGGCGAATTGCTCGGGCGCCAGCCCGGCGTAGCGCTCCACGTTCTCGAACCATTCGGTGGAATTGCGCGCGGCGTTCTGGATCTTGAGCACTTCCACGCTGCGGCTGGCCTGGTAGCGCTCGAGCGCCCGCGGCAGCAGGTCGGCGCCGGCGGCGCCGGCATCGCGGATATTGTCGGCCAGCTCGATGGCGTCTTCCAGCGCCAGCTTGGTGCCCGAGCCGATGGAGAAATGCGCGGTGTGCGCGGCGTCGCCCATCAGCACCACCGGCACCCGGCAGCCGTCTGCCAGCGTGTTCCAGTGCACCCAGGTATGGCAGATCACGCGCGGGAAGCGGATCCAGCTGGCCGAGCCGCGCAGGTGCGTGGCGTTGCTGATCAGGCGGTTGCCGTCGAGGTAGCGCGCGAACAGGCGCTCGCAGTACGCCACGCCTTCCTCCTGGCTCATCTGCTCGATGCCCGCCGCGCGCCACACCGGCTCGGGCGCCTCCACGATGAAGGTGGAGGTGTCGTCGTCGAAGCGGTAGGCGTGAGCCTGGAACCAGCCGTGCTCGGTCTTCTCGAAGGCGAAGGTGAAGGCGTCGAACAGCTTGTGCGTGCCGAGCCAGACGAAGCGGCACCGGCGCGTGTCGATGTCGGGCCGGAACGTATCCGCATAGCGGGTGCGCACGCGGCTGTTGATGCCGTCCGAGGCAATGACGAGGTCCGCCCGGTACTGCAATGCGAGCGCCTGGTCGTCGGCCACGTCGGTCTCGAACACCAGGTGCACGCCGAGCGCTTCGCAGCGCGCCTGCAGGATGTTGAGCAGGCGCTTGCGGCCGATGCCGATGAAGCCGTGCCCGCCGGAGCGGACGGTGCGCCCGCCGACGTGGATGTCGATATCGTCCCAGTGGTTGAACGCGGCGTCGATCTGGCGCGCGCTGACCGGGTCGGCCTGCTTGAGGTTATCCATGGTGGCATCCGAGAACACCACGCCCCAGCCGAAGGTATCGTAGGGGCGGTTGCGCTCCACCACCCAGACCTCGTTGGCGGGGTCCTGCAGCTTCATCAACAAGCCGAAATACAGGCCCGCGGGGCCACCGCCGATACACAGCACTCGCATCTTCTGTCTCCTGCGTGCCGGCACGGCGAATGCCGCGACCAGGCGAACCCGGCACATGCGATGCGCAGCCGCGCATCTAGATCATGCCTAAATATTTTATGCTTAAAATATTAGACCGCATGCGGGCGCCTGGCAAGCACAATCTCTGCGGCGGCGCAGCGGCGCCGCCGTCACCGCAGCGGCAGGCGCCCCCTCCCCCCCCCCGCCCCTTTCAGCCCTGCATCGCCTCCTGCAACTGGGCCAGCGCGGTGGGGTCCTCGATGGTGGTGAGGTCGCCGGGGTCGCGCCCCTCGGCCACGGCCTGCATGGCGCGCCGCAGCAGCTTGCCCGAGCGGGTCTTGGGCAGCGCGCCGACGAAGAACACGCGTGCCGGGCGCGCCACCGCGCCGAGCTGCTGGTCCACGGTCTTCATCAAGTCGCCTTCGAAGGCCTGGCGGTCGGCCCGGGTAGCCGTGCGGCTGGCGTCGCGCGCAACCACGAAGGCCATCGCCACCTGGCCCTTGAGCGCGTCGTGCACCCCCACCACGGCCACCTCGGCCACTCCCGCATGCGAGGAAATGCTCTCCTCGATCTCGCGCGTGCCGAGGCGGTGGCCGGCCACGTTGATGACGTCGTCGGTGCGCCCGAGGATAAAGATATAGCCGTCCTCGTCCTGCACGCCCCAGTCGAAGGTGGAATAGCAGTTGCGTCCCGGCACGCCGCGCCAGTAGGTCTTGACGAAGCGCTCGTCGTCGCCCCACACGGTGGTCATGCAGCCCGGCGGCAGCGGGCCGTCGATGGCCACCACGCCCTTGTGCCCGGGCGGGCAGTCGGCGCCGGTGGTCTCGTCGACGATCTTCAGGTCGTAGCCATACACCGGCACGCCCGGCGAGCCCAGCTTGGCCGGCAGCGGGTCGATGCCGCGCTGGATGGCGATGATCGGCCAGCCGGTCTCGGTCTGCCAGTAGTTGTCCACCACCGGCTTGCCGATGCCCTGCTGGATCCAGCTCGCGGTGGGCTCGTCGAGCGGCTCGCCGGCCAGGAACAGCAGGCGCAGGCTGGACAGGTCGTAGCGCGTGAGCCAGGCCGGGTCCTGCTTCTTGAGCACGCGGATGGCGGTGGGCGCGCTGAACATCAGGTTCACGCGGTACTGCTCCACCAGTTGCCACAGGATGCCGCCGTCCGGGCGCACCGGCGTGCCCTCGTACATCAGCGTGGTCATGCCGGCCAGCAGCGGGCCGTAGATGATGTAGCTGTGCCCCACCACCCAGCCGATGTCGGAGCTGGAGAACATGGTGTCGCCGGCCTTGCCGCAGAAGATGTAGTCCATCGAGGCGGCCAGCGCCACCGCGTAGCCGCCGGTATCGCGCTGCACGCCCTTGGGCTTGCCGGTGGTGCCGGAGGTGTAGAGCACGTAGGACGGCTCGTTCGACTCCAGCCACACGCACGGCACCTGCGCCGCGCCCACGCGTTCGCGCCAGGCGGCGTAGTCCTCGTCGCGGCCGGCGGCCAGCGTCATGGGCGCCAGCTGGCGGTCCACCAGCAGCACGCGCTCGGGCTTGTGCGCCGCCAGCTCCAGCGCCGCGTCCAGCAGCGGCTTGTAGGGCACCACCTTGCCCGCGCGCGAGCCGGCGTCGGCGCTGATGACCACGCGCGGCTGCGCGTCGTCGATGCGCGCGGCCAGGCTGACCGAGGCGAAGCCGCCGAACACCACCGAATGGATCGCGCCGATGCGCACGCAGGCCAGCATGGCAAACGCGGCCTCGGGAATCATCGGCATGTAGATCAGCACGCGGTCACCCTTGGCCACGCCCATCTGCTGCAGGATCGCCGCCATGCGGTTGACCTCGTCGTGCAGCTGCGCGTAGCTGTAGCTGCGGTGCTGGCCGGTTTCGGTGGAGACGTAGACCAGCGCCGGCTGGGCGGCGCGCGCCGCCAGGTGGCGGTCGACGGCGTTGTGGCAGAGATTGGTGCGCCCGCCCACGAACCAGCGGGTAAACGGCGCGCGGCTGTCGTCCAGCACGGTGTCGAACGGCGTCTGCCATTCGATGCGGCGGGCCTGCTCGGCCCAGAAACCTGCGGGATCGCTCACGGACCGGGCGTGAAAGGCACGGGTTGCCGTCATGGCTTGTCTCCTCCGCTTTGTCGCGGGTTGTCTGATATCTTGCCGGCGGCCGCCGGCCGTCCGGGGCGGCGGCACGGTGCTAGTTTGCCACCACCGCGGCGCTTGCAGTCTGGCCACGCCGCCTTACGCAGGACTTACCGGCCGCCGCGCGCAAAGCAAAAAGGGCGCGCCAGCGGCACGCCCTTGATCTGGCTCAAACTCCCGGGCGCCGTCAGCGCGTGCGCGCCTTGCCGGATGCCTTGGCCGGGCCCGCCGTCCTGGCGGCCGGCTTGGCGCCGCCCTTGGCCGCCGCCACCGCGGGCGCGGCCTTGGCCGACGATGCCCTGGCAGGCGCCTTTGCCGCCACGGCGCCGCCCTTGCGCGGCACCGCCTCCACCTCCACGCGCTGGCGCGCGCCGCGGCCCTTGCCCGAGACGCGCACCGGCTCGGCACGCACCGGCACCAGCGCCGACGCGGTCGACGGCTCGGCCGGCGCGCTCGCGAAGCGGCTGCGGGCCGGCACCATCACCACCAGGCTTTGCCCCGCCACCAGCTTGGTGCCGGACAGCTTGTTCCAGGATTGCACCTGCCCCGCCGACACGCCGTAGCGGTGCGCCACCGACGCCACCGTGTCGCGCCGCCCGGCGCGCACCACGATGCGGCGCGCGTCCGGCACGTCCGGCTCCACCGCCATCATGGCGCTCTCCGCCAGCGTGGCGCTGATGTCCTGGTTGTGCTCGCCGGAGCGCGGCACCACCACCGTCGAGCCGGCCTTGAGCCGCATGCCCTTGGGAATGCGATTGATGTCGCGGATGGTGTCGGCGTCGATGTTCAGCCGCGCCGCCAGCGATTCGATGCGCTCGCGGTTGTCCACCGTCACCGCGGTCCAGCTCGACAGGCCGCCCCGGTAGGTGTTGAGGTTGTACTGGAAGCGCTCGGCGTTGTCGAACGGCAGCAGGATCTGCGGGTTGGCCGCGCCCAGGATCACCGGCCGGTTGAACGACGGATTGAGCGCCTTGAATTCGTCGAGCGGCAGGTTGGCCAGCTTGGCCGCCAGCGAGACGTCGATGTCGCGCGAGGTGGTCACCGTGACGAAATACGGGTGGTCCGGGATGTCCGGCAGCTTGACCCCGTACATCTGCGGGTTGGCGATGATGTTCTTCACCGCCTGCAGCTTGGGCACGTAGTAGCGCGTCTCGTTGGGCATGCTCAGGCTGGCGTAGTCGGTCGGCAGCCCGCGCGCCTGGTTGCGCGCGATGGCGCGCGAGACCGCGCCCTCGCCCCAGTTGTAGGCAGCCAGCGCGAGCTGCCAGTCGCCGAACATGTCGTACAGCCGCGCCAGGTAGTCCAGCGCGGCGTCGGTGGAAGCCAGCACGTCGCGCCGCTCGTCGCGGAACATGTTCTGCTTCAGGTTGTAGGTCTTGCCGGTGCTGGGGATGAACTGCCACATGCCGGCGGCCTTGGCGGTCGACTCCGCCTGCGGGTTGAAGGCGCTCTCCACGAACGGCAGCAGCGCCAGCTCGGTGGGCATCCTGCGCCGTTCCAGCTCCTCGACGATGTGATACAGGTAGCGGCTCGAGCGCCCCACCATCCGTTCCATGTAGTCCGGCCGCTGCGCGTACCACTGCGTGCGATCGTCAACCAGCGTGCCTTCCAGGTCGGGCATGGCGAAACCGCGGCGGATGCGGTCCCAGATGTCGCTCGACGGGCCACGCAGCCAGTCCAGGCTGTCGCTGTCCACGTTGATGACGGAAGTGCTGTTGATCGAATTGAGCGGATCCGGCTTCGAGACAGCCGGTTTGGATGCGGAGGCGGTCGCGGTGCCGCCGTCGGCGGCTTCAGGCGGCGTTGGCGTGCTGGCGCACGCTGCTAGCAGCGTGGCACACGCAAATACCGCCAGTAATCGACCAATTTTCATTAAGTTCTCAAATCGTGACGCTAAAAATTTGCCTGATGCTAAAAAAATCCGGCTTTCGCGTCAATGAAATTCTCCCTGCCGCGGCGGCTGGCCGGCGCGGCAGGGGATGCTCGGAACCGATGCTGGCCGGCATGCGCCGGCAGCGAATCAGCGGAAATTGTCCTTCCAGCCGCGCAGCGCGCCGAAGGCCGCCGCGTCGTCGCCGGCCGGGCCGCCCGCATGCGCGGCCACGGCCCGGCGCACGGCCGGCTCGCGCGAACGCAGGAAGGGATTGACCTCGCGCTCCTGCGCCACCGTGGTCGGCACGGTCGGCGTGCCGGCCGCGCGCAGCGCTTCCACGCGCGCCTCCCAGGCCGCCAGCGCGGCATTGTCCGGCTCCACCGCGCGGGCAAAGCGGACATTGCTGCGAGTGTACTCGTGCGCGCAATAGACGCGCGTATCGCCGGGCAGCGCGGCCAGCTTGTCCAGCGAAGCCAGCATCTGCGCCGGCGAGCCCTCGAACAGGCGGCCGCAGCCGCTGGCGAACAGCGTATCGCCGCAGAACACCGCGCGGCCGGCGCCCGGCAGGTCGGCCACATAGGCGACGTGGCCGGCGGTATGGCCGGGCACGTCCAGCACGCGCAACTGCATGGCGGGACAGGCCACGCCGACGGTGTCGCCCTCGCGCACCGCCACGGTACGGCCGCCGATGCGCTCGCCGGCCGGCCCGATCACCGGCAGCGGCGCGCCGTCCGGGGCCGCCGGGTGTGCCGCCAGCAACGCCGCGACGCCGCCCTGGTGATCGCCGTGGTGGTGGGTGATTACAATAGCGCCCAGGGCCAGGCCGCTGCGCGCCAGGTAATCCTCCACCGGCGCAGCCTCGCCCGGGTCCACCACGGCGGCGCAGTGACCGTCGTGGATGGCCCAGATATAGTTATCCTGGAATGCGGGAATCGGCTCCACCTTCAACATGCGTGCTCCTATGTCCAAGCGTCCGATTATAAGTTGGGAAGACTGGCTTGCCTCGCCACCCGGGCAGTACATGCTGCAATGGGAACAGGCCCAGTACGACCGGACCGTGGCGGACATCTTCGGCTACCACGCCGTGCAGCTCGGCCTGCCCCACATCGACACCTTGCGCGAGAACCGCATGCCGTTCTCCGCACTCGCGCTCGCGCCCGGCAGCGGCCCCCACGGCCCGCGCGCCCAGGCCGACGCGCGCCAGCTGCTGTGCCGCTTCGACGAACTGCCGTTCGAGACGCAAAGCATCGATCTCGTCACCCTCCCGCACGTGCTGGAATTCTCCGAAGACCCGCACGAAGTGCTGCGCGAGGTATCCCGCGTGCTGATGCCCGAAGGCCGCGTGGTGGTCACCTGCTTCAACCCCATGAGCCTGTGGGGCGCGCGCCAGGGCCTCAAGCGGCTCGGCGCCGACCCGTTCCTGCCGCACGACAGCCAGTCGATCGGCTTCGTGCGCATCAAGGACTGGCTCAAGCTGCTCGGTTTCGATATCATCCGCGGCCGCTTCGGCTGCTATTGCCCGCCCTACCGCACCGAGCGCTGGCTGCAGCGCGCCGCCTTCATGGAAAAGGCCGGCGACCGCTGGTGGCCGATCTTCGGCTCCGTCTATATGATCTCGGCGGTCAAGCGCGTGCGCAACATCCGCCTGGTCGGCCCCGCGTGGAAGACCAAGCCCGCGCTGTCGCCCGTCGCCGCGCCCGTGGCCAGCCCCACCGGCACCCACGGCAAGGCGCCCGGCGACGAGCGCTGAACGCCACCGATTCCTCACCGGACAACCCGGCGGGCGCCGCCCCAGGCTGCCCGCCCCTTCTGCCAACTCCCCGACTCCATGCCAAGCAACGAAATCGAAGACGTCATCATCTACTCGGACGGCGCCTGCAAGGGCAACCCCGGCCGCGGCGGCTGGGGCGCCGTGCTGATCGCCGGCGCCAATGAAAAAGAACTGTTCGGCGGCGAGCACAACACCACCAACAACCGCATGGAGATGACCGCCGTCATCGAAGCGCTGCGCGCCCTCAAGCGGCCCTGCCGCGTGGCCGTCTACACCGACTCGCAATACGTGCAGAAAGGCATCGGCGAATGGCTGCCGGGCTGGAAGGCGCGCGGCTGGAAGACCGCCGACAAGAAACCGGTGAAAAACGCCGACCTCTGGCAGGAAATGGACAAGCTCGCCCAGGGCCACGACATCTCCTGGCACTGGGTGCGCGGCCACAACGGCCACCCCGGCAACGAACGCGCCGACGCCCTCGCCAACCGCGGCGTAGCCTCGCTCAAGTAACCAGCGCCGCGGCGGCCCGCCGGCCGCCGCGCCCCACCGGTTAGAATGCCCGCCATGCGACAGATCGTACTCGACACCGAAACCACCGGCCTCAACGCCGCCGGCGGCGACCGCCTGATTGAAATCGGCTGCGTGGAGCTGCTCAACCGCCGCCTCACGGGCCGCCACCTGCACTTCTACGTCCACCCCGAGCGCGACATCGACGAAGGCGCGATCGCCGTGCACGGCATCACCCTCGAATTCCTGGCCGACAAGCCCAAGTTCGCCGAAGTCGCCCACGAAATCCGCGACTTCATCCAGGACGCCGAGCTGATCATCCACAACGCGCCGTTCGACCTTGGCTTCCTCGACATGGAATTCAAGCTGGTCGGCCTGCCGCCGTTCCGCGAACACGCCGGCAGCGTGATCGACACGCTGCGTGAAGCGCGCCAGATGTTCCCCGGCAAGCGCAACTCGCTCGACGCCCTGTGCGACCGCCTCGGCGTGAGCAACGCGCACCGCACCCTGCACGGCGCGCTGCTCGACGCGGAGCTGCTGGCCGAGGTCTACCTCGCCATGACGCGCGGCCAGAACTCGCTGGTGATCGACATGCTCGAAGGCGGCGGCGAGGAAAGCGGCGCGGTGGCCGCCGCCGACCTCTCCCGCCTGGCCCTGCCCGTGCTGATGGCCAGCGACGAAGAAGTCGAAGCCCACCTCGGCGTGCTCAAGCAGCTCGACAAGGCCAGCGGCGGCAAGGTGGTGTGGCAGGAACCGCCGCCCGCCGCCGACGCCGGCCCCGCCGCGCAGGCTGCATAAGCGGCCCGCGCAAGGGCAGCCGCGGGCCCGTGGATGTGCCGCACCACTTTTTTGAAGAAATTTCCAAGAAAGGGCTTTACAAGATACAGAGGTACCGGCATAATTTCGTTTCTCTGCAGCACGGCAGCAACAACGCAGCAGCAGGGGTGGTTAGCTCAGCGGTAGAGCACTGCCTTCACACGGCAGGGGTCACAGGTTCAATCCCTGTACCACCCACCATATAAATCAAGGACTTACAGAGTCTTTGAGGCCGAAGCGGCAACACGGTATGCAATAAGTATGCAAATCCGGGTTGCCGCTTTTGCTTTTCTGGCGGCCAGATGACGCTCACTTCGCGCCGGTAGTCAGTGCGTCGTAGGCCCGCTCACAGGCTTGGCCAGCGATCCGGGCGCTGTCGGCGTATTCAGCCAGGAGTCCCGCGCGCTGGTCAGCGCGGCTGAGCACGTCGGCAAGCACTCCGAGGGGGTCGCCGGCTGCCGGGCCTGCGCTGGCAGCGGCGGGATTGCCGGCGGTGCGACCGGTGGCAAGTAGCTCGTTGACGCGCTGGCGCAGGCGCCCAGCAGCATCGTTGGCAGCAGCAGCG
Organism: Cupriavidus sp. 30B13; assembly: GCF_049059565.2. Classification (NCBI taxonomy): domain Bacteria; kingdom Pseudomonadati; phylum Pseudomonadota; class Betaproteobacteria; order Burkholderiales; family Burkholderiaceae; genus Cupriavidus; species Cupriavidus sp. 30B13. Next base: position 2,695,268 of record NZ_CP188223.1, read on the forward strand.
TCAGCGCGCGCGCCGACCATTTCTTTCGTTGCAGCATTGGCGATCTCCGTTTGCGCGGCTGTGCGGCGCTGTTCCTCGATGCGGGCATCATCCACCGCCTTGACCTGAACGCGGGCGGCATCCAGTGCCGCGGCAGTCGTCCTGGCCTGATAGGTGGCCGCGTCAGCTCGGGATTGCTGCCAGCGGCCACCGCCATAGGCCATCAGCAGCGCCAGCGCGCAAGCGATCCACACACGCGGGTCGATGATGCTCATGCATGCCCCCGCTTCACCAAATGGCGTAGCTCCAGCCGCCAGAAGGCCCACAGCACGCCCATCGCGACGGCGACATTGAGCCCGATCTCCGGGCCGCTGTGGCAAGCCTGTGGCGCGCTCATATTGCCCAGTGCGCCAAGGGACAGCAGCGCAAGCACCACGGCGCCGCCGGTACGGGTCGGCACCTTCTGGGTGTAGAGCGCCCAGAACGAGCCGAGGAAGATGATGGCGTTGGCCACCAGGTTGATGGTTTGCATATCAGCTCCCGAGGAAGCGCCGCATCAGTGCCTTCAACGCCTCCGGAATTTGCTGCATGGCGTTGATGGCCACAGCAAAGCCGAAAGCGGTAGAGGTGGCCACAGCGAGCACTGCGGTCCAGCTGCGCATGTCGAGGTGGAAGTATTCGATAGCGGCCAGGCCGATGATTGTGCCGAGGGCAATGCTCAGGATGAACGATCCCGCGCGCTGCCACCTGTTCCCCGGAAGATTGCGAAGCGAAAGCAGGCCGCCAACAAGGACACCTGCCCCAAGCTTGAGCCAGGTGGTCTGATCGTCTGTCATGGTTTCCCCGTCAAAAATTGAGATTGCTCGCTGGCGCGCCGGGCGACCAACCCGGGGAGCACCCGCCCAGCGGCGCGATTCCACTTCGGAAACTCAGACGCCGCGCCGATCAGGTCGTTCGCATTGATCTTGCGCAGCATGGTTGAAGGTTGGCCGTTCTTGAGCATTACGAAGCCATCTTTCACGCCCTTGGCACCGGCCCCCACGTTCAGCACGAACGACACCAGGGCGTCGAACTGATCCTGGGTGAGATCCACAGTCACCACCCGATTGATCACTCCTTCAGCATCAGCCACATCCGTAGCGAGATAGGAACATGCCTGGGGTTCGTTGATGCGCAGTCCCTTGTACACATCGCGGCCCGTGTGGCCGTAGCCGATAGTCCACGGAGCGCCTTTAGTTCCAGGATCGGGGTATGCCTCAAGCCGCAGCCCCTCGCGCATCTTGATTCTTCCGACACCTGCTGCAGACGTTTTCATGGCCTATCGCACCCGTCGCGCACGGATAGTGCCACCTGCCGTCAGCGTCGAAACTTGGTAGTTCACCGACGTAATCAGGAAAACCGTGGTGGTGGTGGAAAGCGAAATACGACGCGTGGGCGCCAGTAGAGCGACGCCAAAACCGGCGCTGGCTTGGTTGACGATGGCTTGGTACATCCCATCCCCGGGAAGCGTGGCGCTCACCGTATTGACTGCAGCGAAGACGGAGGTCGTCGTCGTCGTGCCGGCTGCAGTGAGGTTCACCACGCCGCTCACATCCCAATCGCCGGCAGTGAGCGAGATCGATGTGACATTGGTCAGTGTGCTGCTGGCGATGGCAACGCCAGTAGCACTGTTCGATACATACTCGCCAAACGCGCCCGCGTTTGCATTGTTGTTGGTTGTCGTACCGACGATGCCAGCCGTCTGAGATGGCGTGATTGCTCCCGTGGCAGTGAGCGCAGCCGTCTGCACCGTACCAGTAAAGGTGGGCGATGCCAACTGCGCGTACCCCGTGGCGCACGTGAAGCCGGTGCCACTGGTGTATTGGAGGTTGTTGCCCGCAGCGCTGCAGCTCGGCATGGCGAACGCACTCGGCGCCGCGGTGCTGCCCGTCACGTTGGCGATCACTGTATTGGCTGCGACCGGCGACAGGCTGCCGGCTACCACCGTGGCCCAGCCTGGCGCTGTGCTGGCGCCAGTCGAAACGATGGCCTGCCCAGCGGTCGATCCAGATGGATTCAGCAACTGGATCGGACTGAGGGTGGCGGCGCTGGCAGTTGCGACAATGGCGAGCAGCAAGATAGAGATACGTCGGATCATATTTTCCTCACGGGTTGTGGTAGACCGCGACCATGAATCCTGCGCTATCCGTCAGCGCGGCACTCGCGTTACGCGTGTCCACGTTGAAGACGGTAGCTGTCTGAGGATCGCAGTTGATCATCGGCGTGTTCGGATCCATCGACGTCAGCACCACGTAGTAACTCGTGGCCGAATCCATGCTTGCTGCCAACTGAAGGCGATAGATGCCGGTTCCGGTGCGCGTCAGGGATGAGAACGGCGAACCCACCAGCATGCCGCGCTGGAAAACGAACGCCGGTGTGGCACCGCCCTGCACGTACCCGACTGCGAACGGTCGCGAGCCGTCGAGAGGCCACGTCACCCTGCCATCCTGCGGTTCGGACGCCGCGAAGATGTACGGGCGAGCGGTGTCGACAATCATGGCGTTGGCAGCGCCAAGGCGGCAACCAGTGATAGCCAGCGAGCCGGTCCAGCCGCCTGCGATGTTGAACACGGCTGCCATGTTTGCGCCGCCGTTGACGCCAGCACCATTGACAGATGCTGCAGTGCTTAGCACGAAGCCATTCGTGACGCCTTCGAAGTGCAATGCATCGCACACCACATTGACGCGCCCGCTGGCCTTGACGCCGCTGATGTTGGTAGGAGAAGCCGCGCCGGTGCCAATCGTCGTGCGCACCAAGTGCAGGTTCATCCATGCTTGTGTGAAGTCGTTCGTTATAAAGATGCCGTTTGATCCGGTAGAGGCGTTGGCCGGGAAGATCTCGCAGTCTTCGACCATCAGCACGGCCGCGCCACCATCACCGACCTCGTAGTAGAGACCGCTGTTCATGAAGTCGAGCATCAGAACGTTGCGCAGGCCGCAGCTTTCCTGCCATGCCGTCGAGTAGACGAAATACGTGATCGCGGTAATGTTGGACGCCGAGATCCGCATGTTCTCGATGCGCGAATCGAACATGGGTTGGCCGCCATTCGTCGCGTTGAACATCAGGTTGCCAGACCAGGTGGCAGGATTTGCCTTCAGGACCGTATAGCCCTTCTGGTTGCCAACCAGCGAAACGTAGTTCGGAATGTTTATGCCACCGGACAGCAGGAACCAGCCCCGGCCAAGGCGAACGCGACCATTTGCAACGCCAGTACCGCCGGTAGCCGTAGCGCCAACCGCCGTCAGCGCCTGCTGAATCGGCACCTCGTTGTTCGTCTTGACTGCATCGCCCTTCGCACCCCACCACTCGCCCCATGCTTCTGTCATGTTGTACGGCAGCGAGATCAGCGCATTGGCGTTGCTTAGGTCGAAGATCTGGTAGCTCGATGCCGCGACGAAGTTCTGCGCGAACGTCACCGTAACACCAGCATCCGGCTTCAGCACGGCACCCGGCATGAATGTGACCTTGCCGGCCAGCGTGATGCTCGAACCGATACGGAATATGCCGGCAGGAACCGTGTAAGGCTTGCCAGTCAGTTCCGCGGCAGCAAACGCGGCATGGTCATCGGACACACCATTCCCGACTGCACCAAAATCCTTCACATCCACAATGTCCGTGATGCGGTTGTAGAGTTTCGTGCCCTGCGCCACCGAGGCATCCACAATCGAGCCGTCCGGCGGAATCTGCGTCGAGAGCGTGGTGCCCAGTCGCACAAACACCTTCGATACGCCAACCGGGATTGCCCCGGAAAACGTCAGGAGATTACCCGCGACGGACCACTGGTCCGGGCCTTGGAAACTCGAATCGAAGAACACCTCGGCGTTGGCGGGCGTCCCAGGCGCACGCGATAGCGCAAGTTGCGTGGTAAGGCCCGGTACGAAATCGGCGCCGGCAGTAAAGACATCAACCCGCATGTCGCCGGCGCCAAGCGATGCCGGGATGGGGTAGAGGACAAGGTTGCCCATCGCGTCGAAACCGATGACCTCGTTGGCGCGCGCGGCTGCGGCGGGCAGCGGATTCAATGGGGTATCGCTCACGCTGATCTTGATGGCTCGGTCAGACTGCTCTTGCAGCTGCTGGATCAGGATCGTGGCGCGGTCGAGCCCGTCTTCCACCACCTGCGGAAAGAACGGGCTGAGGTTCGGAATGTCGGTCGGCTGGGTTTCCGGCAGCGCTCCCGTGAGCGTGAGCCGTTCGCCCGGCGCCATGACCGCGAGAGGACTGCCGGTGCGCGGATACTGGACCGTGCCACCGGGGTTATTGTCCTGATCCGGATTCAACGTGACGGTATAGTCCGAATCCAGTACGAGTACCCCATCGATGCCGATGGCATTGGTAAAAGTTACCAATACGTCCTGTTTCTTGAACACCTTATAGGCGAAAGGAAACAACGTGGTAACACCGTCCCCGAAATAGGGGCCGGCTTTGCGGGTGGTGCTGGAAATGGTCAAGGTACGCCCCCGTGCATGCTTGGCGTAATTCTCGGACCCGTCCTGCCGGGCAAGTGCACCCGGCTAGTTCTTCTGGTAGCCGAACACCAGGGCGGCGGGGTTGCTGGTCTTGTCGTCGGCCAGGGCCTGCGCGCCGGTGATCGTGCGGTTCACCTGCGCCGACGGCAGCCCCAGCAAATCCCCCACCACATTGACAGCCGACTTGCGGAAAGCGTCATCGAATTCACCCTGGTGCGCCTGCTTGGCGAAGGTGATGGAATCAGCCACCATACGCAGGCCGGCTGGGCCGGTGTAATCGCGGCCGCGGTCGTTGGCACCAGTCACCGTCTTGGCCGCCTCGCCGAACTCGCGCACTACCACCATCAGGCCCATCAGGTAGTCGATCTGCGCGGCCAGCAGTTTGCGGGCCAGCTTCTCCCAATCATCGCCCCCGCCGCCGGGGGTCAGCGCCTCCTTGAGGAAGAAACCGAGTACGGCCGGCGCGACATAGAGCAGCGCGTAGTCCACGGCGAGCCGCGCGCGCTTGGCCGGCGTGTCTGCCGTCATGGTCTGCGCCACGCCAGCATTGAGCGTGGTGTTCATGAAGGAATAGAAGACCGTGAAGAGCTTTTGCGCGGGGCCGCCGCGCTCGATGGCCGACAGGTCTTTCGTCTGGCCGCCGCCCTGGGCGTCGATCACGGCCTGGTCAGCCAGTCCAATGGCGCGGTCCTCCGCGTTGCCGTCGGCGATGGCCTTCTCGTAGGCCCCCAACCAGGTCGGCATGTCGACCATCTGCTGCGCGCGCATCATCAGGAAGTAGGCATAGCGCCCCACGCGCTCCTTGGCGGCGCTCTGGTCCTGCACCTGGTTGCGCAGCTCGTTGAGTTCGCGGAAGCGCGTGCGGGCACGGTTTGCCATGAAGTCCGATTTTGCGTTGACCTCCCGCGTTGAAGCGATCGGGCTGGCGATATACGACGCCACGCCGCGCGCGATCCACGGCGCGCCCACGCGTACGATGGACTGCGTGATGCCGAGCGGCTGCATGGCGGCGCTCATGACGTTGAAGCCCAGCCCGGACACGCTCACGCCCTGGCGCAGACGGGACAGCGCCTGGTCGACAGCGGCGTCGGTGCCTTGCTCGCCCTCGGCGATTGCCGCTGCCCAGGTCTTCAGCTGCTGCTTGGCCTCAGGCCCGTAATGCCGCCGGATGGCGCCGTCGATCGACTTGGAGCGCAGCAGCCGGTTGGCGTCGATCAGCCACTCATGCCATGCCAGGTCGTGAATGACATCGTTGACGCCTGAATACAGCCCGGCCAGCGAATACAGCAACGGCCGGCCAGTGACCTCGTCGACACGCGCCTTGGTGAAGCTGCGCCGCGTGGTGGCGGAGGTGTAGGCGCCCTGCAGCTGGCGCTTGGCGGATTCGGCATCCGCGTGCTCTTCGGCGCGCTGGCTGGCGGCCGGATCGTACTTGATCGGGTAGTAGCCGCCGCGCAGGTCGACTACCTGCCCGTCCGCCGTCTGCATCTGGAACGGCTGCGGCTCGACCCACTCGGGTTCCTTGCCGTAGACGCGCTTTTCCTTTTCGGCGATGCGCGGGCGATAGGACTCGAAGTGGTCCCATATCGCCTGCACGGCGCGCCACTCCTGCGCAGTCAGGGACTGCAGCACCGGCTGGATCTGTGCCAGCGTCCACCCTTCTCCGCCCAGCAGGCGCTGCAAGTTGCTGGCGTTGCCGGTATTGAGCGCGATGGCCAACCGCGCCTCGCGGTTCAGGCTGCGGTCGATGGACGGGAAATAAACACCCTTGCCGCCCATGCGCCCGAGCTTGAAGACCGGCGACAGGATGGCCGAGAGCGCGGCGGTGGCGTCGGCGCGCATGGTCGTCTCCGAATCGCCGCGGATGTTGGCGCTGCGCACGAAGTACTCCCACACCGGGCCGCCATCCCGGCCGCCGTCCAGCACCCGAGCCCAGGTGGCGGCCTTGATGTGCGCCGACCAGAAGCGTTTCAGCCCGGCAGCCGCGCGGCCGAGGTTGGTCGTCGGAGTACGGGTGTTCGCCGCGCGGCTGCCGGCGTGCTGTTCGATGCTGGCGGCAATCTCATCCCGGATGGCCTCGTAGCTGCGCTGGTCCTGCGCGGTCAGCAGTCGGTGCTTGAGCCGCCCCAGATGCTCGATCTGCTTCACGGTATCGACCAGGCCGCGAAACTCGTCCACGGTCATGTCCTTGAACGACTTGCGGAAGGCCTCGTTTTGCAGCGCCTGCGGCACATCCGGCTCTAACCCCTGCTCACGCTGCGCGGTCAGCCATTCGGCGAGCGACGTGCTCCGGTCGATGTCCTTGAGCGTGCGTTGGCGCAGGTCGAAGCGCTCCAGCAGCGTGTCGATCTGATCGGTGTAGTCGGCATCCAGCCCCTTGCGCGTGCCCTCGTTGGCGAACTTGCGCAGGTAGCGCAGGCCGGATTCAACCTGCTCCTGCGCATTGAACGCCGCGCGGGTGGCGTATGCGTTCACCAACTGGTTCCGCTTCTCGGCCACGGCACGTTGCAGATCGCCGGCGCGGCTGGCCTCCTGCGCCGCGCGCGCGGCGCGCGTCTCGGCGGCGCTGTACTGGCTCGGACGGATCTCGCGTACCTTCAGCCGCGCGATCATGCTCTCGGCGAACTGGCGCGCCGCCTGCGGCAGGATGGCGCGAGTGATCGGGCGCCCCTTGCGGTCCGCCCGGCCAGTGGCCTCGCGCTCGCCCAGCGCCTTCGCCAGGGCGTTGGCCTCGGTGGCGATCATGCGCGCGCGCGCGTCATTGTGGACCGCCTCGTCAGCCGCGCGCTCGATGGCTTCCTGGTCGGCCATCTCGCCGTAGCGTTCCAGCATGCGCTGGTCGGTCAGCGCGTTGATCTCGTCGCGCGGGGGCAGCGCCGCCGCGAGAGAGCGCACCAGCTCATCGCCGGACGAGAAGGCAGGCGAGCCGTCCTCGTTGCGGATCATGTCGGATACCACATCGGGATGCAGGCCGTCCTTACCGGTCATGCGCAAGGTCTTGATGCGTTCGGACACCTCTTTCGGGACGCCGATCGCGCGCACCAGTTCCAGATCGAACTTGCCGTAATGCTGGTCATCCGGCGTCTCTTCGGCCGGGGTCTCGGGGCGCTCCGGCTTCGGGTTGGCGCGCTCCCAGTCCAGTACCGCGCGCGCGACAACCAGATCGATATCCTTCTTCATGCGCGCCAGCAACTGGCCTTTGGCCATACCGCGCGCGCGGCCGCTATCGTATTCCGCCTTGGCCTCGGCGGATTGCTCCCAGGCTTGGCGCTTGGCTTCCTGTCGCGCCGAATCGGCGGCCTCGGTGTGCTGCTTTTCCCACTCGGCGACAGCTTCCTTGTAGGCGACCTGTTCCGGTGTCGGCTCGGTGGGCGCCGCCTGCGGCTTGCCGGTCAGGAACTGCCAGGCGCGGTAGATAGGCTGGCTCATCACCTCGCGGCGCACCTCCATCTGGATCTCGGCCCGGCGCGCCGCGGCCTCCTTCTGCAGGCGCTTAATCTCCCGGCCGCGAGCGTTGTGCAGCCAGCGCATGTCGCGCAGACCGCGCGCCTGCAGTTCCTGGATGGCGGTGTTGCTGGCGTCCACGCCCAGGTTCTGGTAGGCAGCGAATTCCTCTTCGGTCATGCCGGCCTGCGCCGCTGAGGCGAACAGCGGCAGCATGGAGCGGCCCTGCTCGAGCAGTTTGATCTCGTCGGCCGATGCCAGCATGCGGTCGAACACGCCGCGCACCGAGTCGTCGAGCTCGACGTTCAGGGCCTTTAGGTTTTGGTAGACGTTGAGCAGCCACGCGCGGAAACGCTGGAAGACGCCCTGCAGCTGGATGTTCGGCGCCTTGCCCTCGAACAGGTAGGCTTCAAAGCCGCGCGCGAAGCGCTCGTGGTAGCTGCGCTTTTCCTCAAAGTCGAGATTGGACCACTCGTCCAGATCGCGGATGCCGAACCATTTCAGGAGGGTGGCCGCGTCGTCTAGCACTGCTTGCTGGCCGGGCGTGCGCTCAGCTGCCGGCGTCTGCAGCATCTTGGCCGCGAGATCGAATTGCACCTCGAGGTAGAAGTGGCCGGACTCGTGCAGGAACGTCGACAGATCGGCGTTCTTGAGCAGCGTGATGGTGTTGGTCGCCGGGTTGAACGAACCGCGCTGGCCGCCGGCTTCCTGCTCAAGGGTAGCAGGCGGCGCGACAGCGGCGGGTTGCGCGCCCGGCGCGGCGGCGGCGAGGGCATCGCTGAAAATCCTGCCCGGGCTGGCGACATTCTCCGCGCGGATCTGCACGGGGTACTGCTGGAATAGCGTCTCGGGCGTGACGCCGGCGCGCGCGGCCTGGACGGCGTAGAAGCTGCCCATCAGCGTGGCGTATGCCTGGTTCACCGATTCGGTGAAGCGCTTCGTCTGGTTGAGCTGATCGAGGACCTGTTGCTCCACCGCGGCGCGGGAGGTCTGGAAAGCCGCGCCCCCGTCGCGCTCGGTCAGCGTCTGCTCCACCTCGCGCTTGAGCTCGTCCGCGCGGCCTTGCATGAACTGCTCCGCCTCGGCGCGCGACATACCGGCCGGGTCGGTCTTGAGATGTGGCAGCAGTGCAGTACCGGTCTCGGTGCCGGCCACGTAGGTCGCGTAGTCCTCCACCGGGATGCGCACCGAGCCGCCCGTCTGGACAGCCTCCGCGATCTGCTCGGCCACGCTCGGCGAGGCCGCCACCAGCGGCGAAAGGTCGACACCTGACTGCGCCAGCTCCTGCAGCTGGTTGGCGTCGATGAACACGTCCTGGACCGCGCCATCCTGCGCTGCCTGGGCCACGAACTCGCGGAACGACTCCGGCGCGCGCTCGCGCAGCTTGGATGCCGCGGCCAACTGGTCGACCTCCGCCAGTGCGTCTGCGGCCTGCACCGCCCGCTGCGCCTGGGCCGTGCGACCCTGCACGCGGTCGGCGGCCGACTGCACGGCCTTGGTCGTCGTGATAGCGCCGCCGGACGCCACCAGCGTGGCAATCAGCGTCTGCGCGGCGGCGCTGGGGCGCTCCTGCAGGTAGGACGAGAACGGCTTGTCCGGGTTGAGCACGGCCCACTCGTTCAGATCCTGCAGCACCGTGGCCACCTGCTCGCCCGGGATCTCGGCCGCCATGTTGCGCGCCAGCATGGACAAGAACGGCGTGCCGGCCTTGAAGTCGGTCAGGAAGCGCGCCACCGGCAGATGCTCGGTGGCGTACTCGATGGCCGCCTGGGAGACAGCGAACGGGATGGCGACCTGCGGCGCCACGCCCTTGTCGCGCGCCTCGCCGTAGGCCTGGCCTCCGGCCGTGCCGGACAGCATGCCGAGTGCGGCGGTGGGGTTGCCCGTCAGCATGGCCGGCACCGCCAGGCCCATCTGGCCCAGCGACTGCATGCCCGAGTACCAGCCCGATTCCAGCACGCCTTCCGCGCGCGGCATCATGCTCTGCCGCACCGCGGCCTGCCGCTGGCGCAGACCGGCGACACCCGCGGCGACGCGCTCGAACGGGTTCTCCGGCAGCACCGTGCCGGCCAGCGGGCTGGCGAGCATCGCCAGGGTGTCGGCGCCAGCCTGCGCGACGCCCCAGAACGCTTCGTTGGCGCCGGGCACCGCAGCGCCCAGCGCGCGCGCCGAGTTCGCCAGGAACCGCACCCCCTTCTCGATGGCCGACAGGTTCGGCGTGTCGTCGTAGGAGATGGCCGCCTTTTGTGGGTCGGACACCATGCCGGCCGTCGCAGGATAGTCACGCGCCAGCGTGGCGTAGTCGATACTGTCGATGGTAGCGCGGCGCTCGAAGTCGGGTTGCTCGAGCCGGATGGCTTCGGTCGGCACGCTGTATTGCTTGGCTAGGGCCTGCAGCCGCGCCTCCGTATCCGGGTTGCGGCCCGCGACCTGCATCATCGATAGCCGCGCAGGCGTCACGTCCGGCGCCTCTGCGGTCGCCGCGGCGTAGGGATTGCTCTCGTCGGTCTGGACGAGGCTCAGGTAGGGGTTCTGGTCAGCCATTGGTCTTGAGCGGCAACACGCCCTTGGCGCGGCGGTAGAGATCCTGGATGGCCTGGTCCGTCACCGGCTTGCCGGCGGCGCGCAGGGCCTGCGTGATCTGGTCGCGGTCACGGTCCGGCACAACGAGTGCCTGGTCCGCCGCCACCGCGGCAGCCGGCAGTGTCTTGTTCCAGAAGGTGCGGTTGACCTCCACGGCGGTGAACAGCGCGGCGGCCTCCTGTTTCATCTCTTCCGGCCGGAGCTTGCGCCCGAGGTTCGTTTCCTGGGCGCGCACGCGCTGCTCGAACGAGTTCCAGATGCGCCCGACCACCGCGGCACCGGCCTTGTCGTCGTCCTTCGGCGTCGGGTCGATGCCCGCCTCGCGCATAAACTGGTTGAGGTAGTCGCGCCCCGTGCGCAGGTTGGTGGTGTCCTGCGTCTTGCCCTGGCGCACGTCCTGCTGTTCGTTCGTGAGCTGCTTGAATTCGCTGTCGGCCAGCTTGTCGCGCAGCGCCATCAGGTTGACACCCCCCAGCACGGCCGGGTCGTTCTTCAGGGTGTAGTAGAGCGACCAGTCGGTCTGCGGTGCCTGCCCCTTGGCGATTCGATCCGCGAACCCCATCACGTCGTCATACTTGCCGGGCGGCAGCTTCGAGCGGATTGCCAGCGGCAGGTCGCTGAACTGGCCGCCGTTGGCAATCAGCGCCGACTGCGCCGCGGCGACAGCCTCGTCCTCGCGCTGCCTGGTCGCCTGCTGATATTCGGTGAACTGCTTCGAGATGACGTTCTCGGCCGCCTTGATGCGGTCGGTCTGCCATTCGGGAATGGTCGCGCGCACCTGTGCCTTCAGTTCCGCCTCGGTCGGCTTCTGCGGCGCGCCGCCGCCGGCGCTGTAGGACCTCATGATGCCGCCCACATACTTCTGCGTCTCCTGCGGCAGGTAGGCCAGCCAGTCCCCCTGCTGGGCGGCTCGGAAACGGTCCCCCGCGCCGGCCGCCTGCTGGATGGCCTTGTCCACGGCGCCGGGGCCGGCATTGTAGGCGGCCAGCGCCTGCCCCACGTTGCCGTTGTACTTCTGCAGCATCGCCTGCAGGTAGTCGCGCCCGACGCGCGCGCGCTCGTCCGGGCTGTCGTCCTGCGCCGGCCGCACGCCGAAACCCGGGTCCTTGTTCGTGGTGTCGAGCACCTGCATCTCGCCCTTGGCGCCTTTCGGGGACGTGAGCAGTTGCCCGTCGGCGCCGTAGCGCTGACCGCGCGACTCGGCGCCCATCACGAGGTTGGTCAGCCGCGCGGCATCGGTGGGTTGCAGGCTCGGCATGGCTTTCGCCATCACGGTCGCGCCGGTGGCGGTGCCGATCTGCGCATCGAGCTGCTTGGTGATCAGGCCATTGGCGCGCAGGATGTCATTCGCATCCATGTCCTTGGCGTACTTTTTCAGGTAGGCGTCGGCGTATACCGGGTCGTTGTTCTCCAGCGCGGCGCCCAGGGCGATGAGGTGGGCGTTGCTCGCAGCCGCGCGCGCCTGCGTCTCCGCCCACTCGGCCGACTTCCCGGTCAGCTTGGCGATGTTGTAGGCCTGCGCGCGGATCGAGGTCACGGCGTCGTTGACCAGCGCCGGGTTGTTGTAGTTCAACCCGATCTCACGCTGGCGCGTGGCGATGATCCCCTCGCCGGTCGACAGCGCGTAGGTCTTGAATTCCTGGTTCTCGTGCTGCATGACCTGGCCGCGGAACTGCGTGGCTAGGTCGTTGGCGCGCTGCTGGAACGCCAGCCGTTGCGCATCGTTACCCAGGCCGGCCGAGATGTCGGAAAAGGCCTTGTTCAGGTTGGTGCTGTACTCGTCGGACAGCGGCTGGCCGCTCGCGCGTTCCAGCGCGTCGCGCCCCTTGATGTTGGTGTAGCCGTCGGTCTTGTCGAAGGTAAGCCGCATGGCGGCTTCGCGCGCCTGGTTCAGCGCATCGTCCACGCGCAACGCGTTGGCCTGCCGCTGCATGTCCAGGCCGATATTGAACGTCGTGTCCGCCAACTGCGAGGTGGCGCGGTTGAGCTGCGCCGCCTGGTCGTTGGCCGCGTTCACGGCCAGCTGCACCGGCGCCGCTTCCACGCGCGCGCCGGGCAGCCCCTGCGGCTGCACCTGGGGGGAATCGTAGGTCGGGACGCGAGGCATGGCTTATTCCTGGTCCGGGTACTGAGTATCCATCGTGTAAGTACCGCGCCCGCCACCAGAAACCGCCGGCGCGCCATTGCTGAAGGCCCCGTTCTTGTAGAGGTCGTACCACTTCGACGCCACGCCGCTGGCGCTGCCCAGCAACGACGTGGCGGCCGAGCCTGTGGGGCTGACCGCATCCGCGCCGGCGCGGTACGCGCTCGCGTTGGCGCGGTAGTTGTCGGCCTGGACCCGGTAGCCCCACGCGGCGCGCGCGGCGTTGTTGCGGATCGTGTCGATGTCCACGTCGCGCATGTACTCGGTCGACGCGGCGATGTTCACTGGCGAGCCTTCCGCCAGCGAGACGCCATTGGCGGCCGTGGCCGCGCGCTGCTTGCCGCGCAACTGCGCGGTCTGCTGGCGCAAGCGCATCTCCTGCGTCACGCCCTGCCGTTCGGCGTCCTGCGCCTGCAGTTCGGCCAGGCCGGCGTTGCGATCGGCGACGGACGCGTTGTACCGCGCCACGGTCTGCTGGCCGGCTGTGGCGTTCCCCGCGCTGGCCGCGCTGCCGGCGGCGCCAACCACGGCCGGCAACAGGGAAGCCCAGCTACCGCCGCCACCGGCGGAGGCGCCACCCAGCAGCGATGCGCCTCCCGCGCCAGCGGTGGCGCCCCCGGTAGCGAAACACATGATCAGGCGTCCATATCAAAGGGGTGGAATGGCAGGCCGTAGGGGCCCATCGGAACGGTGCGGGCGTGCACGGTGAAACCGAGTCGCTTCAGCCAGCGGATGCTTTTCGCGTTGCGCGCATCCACGTAGTTGGCCAGGCGCGGATAGCAGCCCTTCATGATGGCAAGGTACCGAATGCCGACCTTGGTAAGTGCACCCGGCCGGCGTTCCATGTCGGTGGTGCCCATCATCCACGGCTGCGCTTCGGCGCCGCCCAGCAGGGTCGAGGTAGGCACCAGGCCGCCGATCATCCCAAGCCTGCCGTCAACCAGGATCGTCCACGCGTGCGAAGACCGCTGCAGGATCTCGCGCATGGCGGCATGGAAATCGGCGTCCTCACCAAGCGTGGCCTGCAGTTCGGCCAGATCGTCGGGCCGCAGCCGGTCTATCAGGTCGCGGCCGTCCTGCTCGGTCGGCCACCGCGTTTCGATCAGCGCCATTCAGCCTCCGATTGCCACTTCCATCGACATGGCCGCCAGCGTCACCGGCAACGGCGCCGTCTGCCGAATGCAGACCGAGCCGTCCTGCCCCCACGAGGGGTACAGCACCTGCTCCAGTTCGCCTGTCTGCAGCCCCGGCGGCATACCGTATGGTTCGGTGGTGCGCACCTTGAGTTCGGCCAGCTGCTTCTCGTCGAAGCTGGGCCCCACACGCAGGCCGAGCGTGTCGACCACGCGCAACCACACCTTGTTCACGTTCTTGGCGCGGCCCTGCCCGAGGGCCTGCGTCTCGAAGGACAGCGGCACCGTCTGCAGGTCCGCGGTGATCGGCAGGCCGACGGTGATCACGCTGGCCGGGTTGTCGAGCGTGATCGCGCCGCCGCTGACGACCTGCTGCGGCAGCACCGCGCCGTCGGCGAGGATGCTCACGGTCTGCCCTTCGAGGTGCGCCAGCCCGGTCACGACACCACTGATCGGCGCGCCATCGTAGCGCGCACCGGCATCGACGAAGAACGCATGCGCCTGGTCGCTGAGCTGGCGCGTCTGGAAGCGCTCCACGTAGCGCACCGTCTGCCCGTTGATCGTGCGCCGCACCACCACGTAGATAGCGTCCTCGTCACCCTCGCCCACGGCGCACACCGACTCGAAGGCGCCGGCCAGCGTGTCGTGGTGGTGCCAGCCGCTGACTTGCTGCTCCGGCACGTAGGTCAGCGCCACCAGGTCGCCGTCGGACGACACGGCCCACATGACCTGATACGGGGCCTTGGCCAGGGCCATGTCCACGATCTGCTTGCCCTGGAACAGGTGCGGCGCCACCAGCGACAGGTCGGCCGAGACGTAGCGGTAGCCGCCCTGGGCGTCGTAGGCGTAGGAGAACTCGTTGACGCGCCCGCCGCGCGCGCGGGCGTAGAGGATGTTGTTGCCGACCACGGCCGGCTGCACGCTGTTGGCGCCGATGTAGCTCTGCGGGCGCGCCGAGACCGTGCTCGGCGTGAGCGGGCCCGAGTCGGTGGATTGGATCCGCCATTCCGCGTTGGCGGTCAGCAGCACCAGCGTCGCCAGCGGCACCAGGTGGCGGATGGCGTTGACCTCGCGCGCGGCGATGCGGAACACGATAGCGTCGTCGTCGCGCGTCGGCAGGGACTGCGTGAGGTTGCTCTCGGTCGCCGAGCGGGTCATCCACACCGTCTGCGGCCGGTTCACAGTGGCGGCGAACGCACGGCGCTGCTCGTAGTAGGAGACCGCGGCCGGGTAGTTGCCGGCGCCCACGAATGGGTTGACGCCGCTGGGCGGCGTGCGCGACGTGTCGGGCGTGATGTTGTCGTCGATGAACGTCGTGCCCACCGCCTGCCCGATGTAGCCGAATACCCCGTTCTGGCTCTTGTAGACGTTGTACCGGTCGGCGCCGCCACCGGGCGCGGCCCAGTTCAGGGTGATAATGTTGCCGACGATGTTCAGGTCGATGGCCGCCGTGGCAGTGCCCGAGGCGATGGACTCGTCGAACAGGTTGCCGTCGAGCTTGCCGGCCGTCACCGCATAGGTCTGCGCCACCGGCGTGCCGCCGCCCGGGCCACTCGCCACCGCGGCCAGGGCCGTGGGCGGCCCGACGTTGGGCTGGAACGTGATATCGGTCAGGGTCCAGTTGAGCGCGCCGAGCCGGCGCAGTTCCTTGGGCGGGTAGCCCGGGTGCACCAGCGTGAGCACGTCCGCCGACTGCACGTAGTGGATATCGAACAGGTCGGTTTCCGCGTAGGGCGTGGCGACCTCGTACGGCACGCCGGGGGACGACTCGAGCGTGGCGCCCATCGTATGGAAGCGGATCGCGCCGGGGCTGAACTCGAGCGCGAAAGTCTGCTCGGTATTGAACGAGAACGGCACCAGGCGCGTGCGCTTCGTGCTGTCCTTCACCTCACGCACGAACTCCGTGCCCGGCCGGTTCACGGCGGGGCCGTGCGGCAGCACGATGAAATTGCGGCAGATGGCAAGCCCGGTCTGGAACTTGGCGAGGTCCACGCGCCCGAACATCTCCGGGCTGATCTCGCCGCCTGCGAACGACCGGTCGAGGGTGCGGACGTTGGGCATCAGCGCCTCGCCATCCAGGGCACCACCTGCACCGGGGTGTTCTGCCGCGAATTGGCGTTCGACGTGGTGGCACGCGAAAGCGCGCCCTGGAATGCCTGATACGCGGTCTGCGCCGCCTGCGCGCCGGCGTCGCCCTTGATGATCGGGCCAGCCAGATACGACGCCAGCAGCCAGCCGAAGGCATCGACGAACAGCGGGGTGAACTTCGTGGGGTCCGTCACCTGCTTGGTGTAGCGCAGGATCGCGTTTTTCTGGTTCGTGTAGATGACGGTCGTGCCGTCGTCCGCCGACTCCACGCTGAAATCCTGCGGCACGTAAGCCGCGCCGGCGCCGACCACCCGATCTTCGGGCAGCGGGAAGAACCCGACGTCCGCTGTGGGGAAGCGCACGGCATAGTCGTTGAGCGCGTCGGGCGGCAGCACCGCCCACGGCTTGATGCAGTCGGCCGGCGCGGCGTAGGTGAAGCGCCACGAAGGCCAGTCCGAATTCAGCAGCGCGAGCGCGACGCGCGTGGTGGCGAACGACCACGTGTGCATCTCCAGCAGCAGGTCGCGGCAGATCGGATACCACTGCGCGCAGTGGCCGGCCTGCGGGCTGCCCTCCGGCGGGTCGATGCTGGAGACCGTGGCCTGGTCGCCCAGCCGGGACAGCGCCATGTTGCAGATGTCGACTTCGGAGGCCATGACTTATTCCGTGGCGGGAATCTCGTCCCCGCGCTGATACACCGTGTACTGCTGCCCGTCGCAGACGATAGCAATGGCGTCTGCGGGAAAGGGTTGCGCCGGGGCCAGAAGCAGGTCATCGCCCTTCGCGCCGATGTTCACTACCGGGATCGTCATCATGGGTTCAGCAGCTCCACGGTGTAGGCTTCGAGGGTGATCGTGTCGGCGGCGTTGGCGGGTTGTGCACTGAAAATCAGATTCTGTGCAACCGATGTATCTACCGCCATAGGGCTCATGCCATTGGCGCCAGATCCGTAAGGGAACGGAGAAACTGGACGAACCTGCGAGTTTTGTAATCCACGGTTGATGAGCGATAGCAACCAATAGTCCGAAGCAAATGTAGTCCGCCCCACGCTGACGACAGACACACCTCCTAGAGTGACTTTCAGGTTCTTTGTGTTGGCGTTGTTCGGGTAACTCCAGTAGGCGGTAATCCGCAGCGCGCCGTTCGGCCCCATCGCCCCGGCCGGGATCGGGATCGTAGCGAGGACCGTCTCGGACGTGGTGCCCGTCACCGAGACCGGCGCGCCCGACTGCCACAGGCGCTGATTGGTCAGGAACGCGCCGGGCGCCGGACGGTAGCCACCCGGCAACAGGTTGCCTGCCAGATCACGCTCCCGGCCAAACCGATCGACATAGCCAACCACGCAGCCTTGCGCATCGATCAGCGAGCTGACCACCATACCGCCATTGGTCATCTGTTTCTCCTTGTGCGAACGGGGGCGCGAGGCCCCCGTCGGTTCGTGCCTGCGGCGCGGGCGTTACGCCAGGTCTTCGGCCTTGCCGCGGCGCGTGGCTTGCTGCTTCTCGTCCTTCTCGACGGGGACGAACCACGTTGCCTTGGCGCCGTCCTCGACCTCGAAGACGTCGCCCGGTTCGCGGAGCTGGTGGCCGTCCTTGCCGGCATAGCCTTGTGCGGTTGCGCGTACCAACATGCTGGTGTCTCCTTACTGAACGGTGAAGCCCGAGGCGTAGGGCTTGTTGGCCTGCACGTCCTTGGTCAGGAACGCATCGGCGGCGCCGGCCGTGGTGGTGGCCGTACCGATGCGATAGACCACGCGCAGGTAACGCTCCAGGCCGATGGGCAGACGCGACTTGACGATTTCCGCGCCGGCCGACAGCGCCGCGAGGGCCAGCGCGCTGGACATCGGGTACTCGGTCGGGCTGGAAAACGACACGTTGTCGTCGGTCTGCAGCACCACCTGCACGGTGGCCGCGCCGCCGGAAGTGACCGTGGTGCCGATGCGGACGTAGAGGTACATCTCTTCGCCGATGCCCACATCCGCCGGCGCGCCGGTGTCGTAGACATTGGTGGAGACCACATCGCCGGCCGCCGCCGCGATCGACTGCGCCAGCGAGAACGTTTCTTGGGTATCGAGAATCATGGTGTCGACTCCGTATTTTCGGTTGGCGCTTAGACCACGCGGCCTTCGGTGGACAGCAGTTGGTCAACCGTGCGGATGGGCACGCCCTGGAACGTCAGCGTGCCGTTGCCCAGGCTGCCCGGCACGACCTGGCCGAACTGGTCGATGGCTGGGCGGATGGCGAGCGCGTTCTGCGACTTGTCCAGCGCGGCGATCGACAGCCATTCCTTGACCGTGCGGTTGGCGTAGAACACCGGCTTGCCCATGCCCATCATCGGGATGCGCGCCATCGCGCGGATCAGCAGCTTGAGCAGCGCGGTGGCCGCGGTCGGCGCCTGCGTGCCGGTCTGGCCCACGAGGTCAGAGATGTCGATATTGGCGATGCGCACCGCGTAGCGCCAGTCGCGCACCGTGATGCCGCACTTCCACTTCCACAGGTCCGCGTACGCGCGGAAGCGCGCCGGCGGGGTCTGCTGATCGAAGGCGTCGATCTCGCCCAGGTCCTGGTGCTGCAGCCCGGCTTGCGAGCCCTTGGGATAGATGCCGGTGACGGTGTTCTCGCCCCACACCACGAGCCATACGGAAGCGTTGTCCGAGCCGGTGCCGCCGCCGTCGACGATGTTGCCGCCGTTGAGCGCGGTCAGCGACGAGTAGCGCGGCGCGAGGCCGGTGAAGCGCTCCGGGGTCACGGTGGTGTCACCGTAGAACAGCGCCTGGCTCAGGGCCTGGTTCATGCCTTCGACCTCGGCCTGGGCTTCGGACAGGCGGAACGCGCTGCTGTTGCCATTGAGGTCGGCCAGGTCCCTGTCGACCTCGTTGCGCGCTTCCAGCATGCCGCAGGCGTCGTCCACCTGCGCGCGCTTGGACTTGGTGGGCTGCACGCCCTGGTACAGCTTGCGCCACGTCGGGGTGGGCAGGCCGGTGCGGACCGTGGTGCGGTGGCCAGTGGGCAGGTTGCCCTCCTTCCACGTCATGTCCAGCAGCGCTTCGTTCGATTGCGTCAGCAGCTCGATCACGTCCGCGACGGAACCGTCGGGGTTGATCGACTTGGCGAAGTCGGTCAGGGTGACTGCGCCGCCATTGCTCGGAAGGGTCGCCATGTCGAAGGCTCCTTATTTCGATGTCGTTTTCGAATACAGACGGTCTGCAGTCGAGCGTGGCGCCGCAGCACCCTTCCCGCCCACGAACCGGTCTTGACTGATCGCCTTGCCGATCTTGACGAACGTCCGGATGAACTCCGGGTGGTTGCCGAGACCGGTCTCGTTCAGCATCGTTTTCAGCGCAGGGCTCACGAACTGGTCGACGGCCGTCTTGGCCACCGCGATGTTCGCGTCGAACTCGGCACCGCCGAATTCCTTGTCGGACCGGGCTTCCTCGGCCCACGTCTCGCGGGCGCGGGCCAGTGCCTCGGTCTGCGCGCCGGTGATCTTCTGCGCGTGCTTCGCGCCGAGGTCCGCCAGCTTCTGCGCCTGCTCCTGCGTGAGGTCCAGTTCCTTGGCGATGGTCTTCAGCTCGCCCGTGAGTTCCGCGTCCATCTCCACGCCCTCGGGCGCGGCGAAGTCCTCGTACTGCTCGGGTGCCTTGGCTGCGGGGGTTTCCTCGCCCTCCTTGGGCTTGGCCTCCCCTTCCTTGGCACCGGGCTGCTGGCCGTCGCCCGGCTGGGCCTCGGTCTGCGATGCTGCTTGCTGCTCGCCGCTGGGTGCCGCGGCGCCGTCCGTGAGGACAGTCGTCGCGGCCGCGCCGTCGGCGGGGGTTGCGCCGGGATCAGTTTGCGTTTGACCGGTCGTTGCTTCGCTCATGCTTCATATGCTCCGAAAGCATTTCCAAATAGCGGTCCGGGCAGACTGCTTCGATCAGCGCCTGGAGCTTCAACCCCACGTTGCGCTCCCCCTCCATCCGCGCCATCTGCAGCGCATTGGGGTCGAAACAGGAGCGGTAGGTGCCCGCCAGATTCAGCAGGTGGAGCACGAACCGCCGGCCCGATTTGTTGCTCATGATCCGGTTGAGGTCATCCGAAAGGGCACGCTCCATCTGCTGGGCTTGCTTCGCCCGCTCCTGGGAGGCGCGCTCTTGCGCCCGCGTGTCCATAGGGTTGTAGCCGGTCATGTGTTCGGAGAATAAGGGCCGCGGGCGGAGGTATGTGCACCCTTAGCCGTAGAGGCTGGTGGCGATATCGCTGGCGCTGCGCGCGGCCGGCGCCGCGGGCTCCAGGGCCATGTCGGTGATCTGCAACCCGAGGCAGGCGTCGGCGCCCTCCTGGTTCTCGTACTGCGAGATGCGTGTCACGCGCACGCGGGCGATCAGCTGCATGGTGCTGCCCACGGCAGGCATGTCGGTGATGCCGAGCTTCTTGAGCGTTTCGTCGTCCAGGTCCAGGCACAGGCCGTACGGATAGCCCGGCGCGTCTTCTGCGGACGGCGCGATGCCGCTCTCTTCCTTCGCCTCGGCCGGGCTGAGTTTCATCGACACGAGCTGCATGGCTGCCTCTACTGGTAGGACTGCGGCAGGGTGTAGCCGCTGGTCAGGTTCATCAGGTCGCTGAGGCCGTTCGGCTGCGCGGTATCGATCGAGCCCAGATCCTTGGCCGTGGCCGCCATCTGCTGCGTGGCGGCGGCCATCGCGGCGGCCTGCTGCTGCTGAGCGCGCTGCTGGCGGATCAGGGCCACCTTTTCGTTGCCGACGATGATGCGAGGGTCGACGCCGAGCTGGTCGGCGTAGAGGTCGACGTACTGGTCGGCGTCCACCTTGTCGAGTGCTTCGGGCTTCATCTGCGCGATGGTGCCCAGGCCCATGACGAACCGATCGGTGCTGTTCACGCCCACGGCGCGCTGCGCCTGCGCCAGCATGGAGATGAACTCCACGTTCAGTTCCTGCCCCTGCATCTCCTGCGGCGGCGGCGGCAGCAGGCCCAGCGACAGCATGCGGGCGAAAGCGCGCTCCACCAGCGGGTTCAGGGCCTCGTCGTGCAGCCGCTCAAGCGTAGGGCCGAGCATGAGCAGTTTTTCCTCGTGGCGCTCAGCCACCTCGGTGGCGGTCATCTGCGTCTGGTCCTGGCCCTGCAGCATCAGGAACAGGTCCACGAAGAAGCATGCATTGATGCGCTGGCGCACGTCCTGGATGTCGGCCTGCAGGTAGGACAGGTTGAGGTTCACGTCGAACATCGTGCGGATGCTCGACTGCGTGCCGGCGCCGTCGTAGTAGGTCACGCCGCCGGGCAGCATCTGCACGTCGCGGTTCTTGAGCGCGGCCGGCACCTGCAGGGGCGGCTTGGTCTGGAAGTCGATGGCCTCAGCCTTGCGCAGCTGCTCATGCTGCAGCTGCTTGATGTCGCCCAGCGCCACCATGCCCGGCGAGTTGCCGTAGATGTCGCTGCCGAACAGCTGCCAGCGTGGGCAGATCGCGGGGAAGGTCTTGAACCCCGATTCACGCAGGTAGGACTTGTCGCTCTCGGCGCCCTCTTCCCAGTACCAGGACGCGAACGGCATGTTGGCCGCGTCACCCTTGCGCGTGTCGCGGTCCGCGCGCGGCTCGATCAGGTGGTAGATCGTCACCCACGCATCGTAGTTGCCGGCGGCGTGCAGGCTCTTCACCGCCTGGCTGCAGTTGGCCAGGCCGAATTCGCGCACCATCTGCGCCACCGTCTTCTGGAACTTGCGGGCTAGCGTGTCGACCTCGCCGCGGTAATTCGCGCTGATCCGGTACTCGCCACAGGTCAGCGGGTAGCCGTACAGCACGCTGTCGAAGTCGTCGGCCAGGAACGTGGCGGCTGTGCCGTACAGGCCCAGCTCGAGGTAGGCCGAGTGCAGGAACTGGTAAACGTTGGTGCGCTGGAACAGGTCCAGCATGCGGCGCTGCACATCGTTGAGCCACAGCTTCACCGGCTGGAAGCTGGCCAGATCCGGATCGGCGGTGCCCAGCCGGAACCACGGCCGCGCCGGGCTCGACATGCCGGACATCAGCCCGGCGCCGAGCACGTTGAGCGCGCGGGTGGCCGTCGAATCGTAGATCGACCCATACCTGCGATTACCTAGATTCCGGTCTGTTTCCTCGAAGCGGCCAGCGAACGGCAACACGAAGTCGGACAGCTGGCCGTACACGTCGCGCCACGAGGTCCACTCGGTATCGAGCGCACCGTAGCGGCGGCGCAGGTTCGGGATGGTCGGTGCGGTGGGCGAGTAGTCGGCCATTTACGCTCCGAGCAGGGTGTTGCCGCCCAGCGCGAGTGCATTGCGCGCGAGCTGGTTGGGGTCCAGCTGCACGCCGCCGGGGCCAGTGAGCAGCGTGCTGCCGGCGCTGGCAGAGGCGCCAGCAGCGTTGCCGGCAGTGGCTGCGCCTGCGTACTTGGGCGCCTGGGCGGCGCTGGTGGCGGTCTGTGTGGTCGCGCCGGTGGTGGCGTCCTTCGGCTTGTTGACCGCATCGGACTCGGCCCAGGTGCTCTTCATGAGCCCAAGCGGATCGCCCACCCGGGTGCGCGAGAGCCCCAGCGGGTCAGCGATCTGCGGCGCCGATTTGAAGATGCCGGCCGGGTCCATGATGGCGGGCGTGCACATGCGCATCAGCCTCCCAGCAGCGTGTTGGCGCCGAGCGTGTTGCGCCCGAGGCCGAGCTGGTTGGGGTCCACGCCCGTGGCACCGGTCAGCAGGGTGTTGCCCGCGCCCGTGTTCACGGCCGAGTTGTCGATGCCGGCAGCATTGTTCTGCGCCTGCGTGCTGGGCGCCTTGGCCGACTGCGTGGCGCTGGGCGCCGCCGTCGCGGCTTGCTGGCTGGCCTTGGCCGCGCTCTCCGCTGCCTTGCGCTGCTGGTTTGAGGAATAGACCGTGGCCCCTGCAGAGATGGCAGCAGCAGCCAGGCCAGCGATAGCGGTAGCGGAAGTAACCCCGGACATATCAGTCTCCTGCCAATGCAAAGGACGAACTGCGCGGCTGCAGCAAGTCGGCTTCGTCGGTGAATTCGGATTCGGCTTCCTCGACTGTGCTGGCGCGACTGGACAGCACCATCGTGAGATCCGTTGCCGTGTGGGCGAGGAATGCCTGCTTGCGCCCGGCGCAGGCCGGAATGACGTGATAGCCCTGCAACCGCACGGTCTCCGTGCCGATGAACACGCTTACGTCCCCGTTGACGACCAGAATGGTGGCCAGCTTGATCAGCGCGCCGGTGATGACGACGCCGGCCGGAATGCGGACCGTGCGCGCGTACATGCCGGCGTGGAGCACATGGTGGTACTGCAGATCCACCTGTGGCTCCGCGAGCAGCGCGCGCTCCAGGCGACGTACCTGTTCAATGTCCTCCGCGCGCATTGGCGCGATACGAGCGGGTGGCGCAATCGCGGGGATCACATCAGCTCCCGAAAGAACACGCGGCCAGTCTCGCGGTACCCGACGCCCGGCAGCACCCTTTCCAGGCGCCCACCGGCCGGCGCGCTGACAAGGAGAGCTTCCGCACCCTGTTCGCGCGCCAAGGACTCCGCCGAATGCAACAGCGCCAGCCCGGCGCCCGTACTGCGCGCCTCGCTGGTCACGAACAGGGATTCGGTGATCGCAACTTGCCGACCGAAATGCGGCAGCGTGGCCTTGAGCACGGTCACGAAGCCCACCAGCTTCTCGCCCTGAAAGGCACCCAAGACGCTGAAGACGCCTGCGGCTTCGAGCTGTCGGTAGGTCTGCATCTGGGCCATCGGGGGGCCCAGTTCAGGAACGCCAGATTCCGCACCGTACTCGGCAAGCAGCCCGCCCAGATCGGGCGACGACTCAACGTCAGAGACGCTGCAGTGGCGGACAACAGTGGCGGGAGACATGGGGTTCCTAGCGATGGATCAACGTGGCATAGGGATCGTATGGCGGCGCGCCGAAGGTATGTGCACCCGGCAGATCCTCGCGCCGCGGCGTGTCGATCAGGGCCAGGATCAGCGCACTGGCGTAGTCCGGGCTGCGCTGGATGCGCTTGATGATCTCGTCGCGGCTCTCCACGCAGATCGCCTTGCCCTGCAGACGCCACCGCGGCGCGCACAGGTCAGCTAGCAGCCGCTGGTCGGGCGGCAGCGCGATGCCATTGTTCGCGGCCGGGTCCAGCGCTTCGCGGATCTGCCACCAGTACTGGGATCGCAGGTTGGGGAACGTGAGCCGGCCGGACTTGTCGGTCGCGGTCGAGCCTTCGGCCACGTTCACACCGATCGTGGTCTGGCCCGCCTGCTGCAGGAAGTCGTAGGGGCTCGCGCCCACGCCGATCACGTCGATGTGGATCGGGGCATTGTCCCGGCGCGCCGCGATCACCAGGCCGGCCACGGTGGGGCCGTCCGGGGTCTGCGTGCCGGGATAGGCCAGCAGCTCGTCGAACCACATGCCGTGCCGCCGCGAGATGATCGTGTTGTCCTTGCCGCCGCGCGCCACATCGACGCCCATCGAGTCCATGCGCGGCTTTACCTCGCGGCGCTTCCAGCGGGCCATCGCCGCCTCCACCCACGCGGTGGGGATGACCTGCATGGCGTCGTCTTCCATGCCCGCATGGAAGTCGCCGTACAGCATCTGGGAGCGCAGCGGCTCGGGGAGTGCTTGCAGGGTTGCCATGTAGCCGGTCCCCATCAGGTAAGGGTTGTCCGCGATGCGCGAGGGGATGAAGGTGCGCGACTCGGGCGTGATCGTCTCGCCGTCGTGCTGGAACGGCGTGCCGTCCACGACCTCGATCTCCTTGCCGCCCACCATCGCGAACCAGCGCAGCTCGCCGGGCTCGGCCGGGCATGGGTGCTTGGGGTCGAGCCAGGGCGCGAAGAAATCGATGATCCAGCGCCCTTCCGCGCTTGTGGGCGGGTTGAACGTGAGCAGGGCCTGGCACTGCTGGTTGGGGTCCACGGACCGCAGCCAGCCCAGCAGGAACCGCACCTGGCCCTCGAGGAAGTTGGCCGCCTCATCGAACACGAGCAGGTCATGTGGCCGGCCCTGATAGCCGCGCTCGTCTCCCGGGTTGGGCAGGCTGGCGAACTCGATCTGCAGGGGGCGGCCATCGGGGCGCTGGGTGCGCCAGATCTTCTTCTGGCCGTTGTAGCCGAGCTTGTTGCCGATCAGCTCTTCGAGCCGATCCTCGATGCCCGTGAGCTCGGTGCCCACGCGGCGCAGCATCATGGCCTTGCGGTGGCGCGTGAGCGCCTTGCCGCAGGCCAGATCCGTCTTGCCGCCGCCGGCCGCGCCGCCGTAGCCGATGATCTTGGCTTGCGACTGGTAGGCCATCGTCTGCGGGCCTGGCAGCGGGATCCACGGCTGGCGCCGCTTGAGCTCGCGCGCCAGCTGCAGGGCGCGCTCCAGGCGCGCCCGCTCGCTACGCGAGGTCGCTCCCATCGCTCGTCACACCAGCTTTCGCGCTTTCACCCGTTCGAGCACGGTGGCGCGATTCTTGGCGTAGTAGCTCGCGTTGGCTTTACTCACGCACATCTTGCAGGTCGTCGTGCGCGCGGTACCCCCGCGTTTGCGAGGGTAAAAGTCAGCGGAGGGGCGGTTCTTGCCGCATCGTTGGCAGACCATTACGCGAGGTCGCTCCCATCGTCGGCATGGGCGGCGCCCGGCAGCACGCCGGCGACACCCAACGCGGCAATCTCGGCGCGGATCTCGTCGTCGCTCATCTCGTTGAGCGCGAGGTGGCCACTGAGCTCGACCTTGCTGTTTTCGCGGTACTTCTCGGGGTCGTGGGCCTTGAGCAGGAAAATGGCCAGCGTGTCGCTGTACTCGCGCACCGCGGCCACCTTGTGGTTGCCGTGCTCGTCGAGCACGGGTTCCATCTTCGGCAGGCCGTGGTCGTCGAGAGCCGGATTGCCGTCCGCGTCCTTGACCTCGCGGAACAGGTAGGTGAAGCGGCCCTGGTGGGCCAGGGGTTTATCGACACCCTCGAAGGCGCGACGATGCGCTTCGTCCTCGAGGGCGGTGACACCGACCTTCATTGCGCTGTCCCAGGCGGCCGCGAAGTCGGGCATCTCGGATCGCCACTGGTACGCGGTCTGCCGCGAAATGTCGACAGCCCTGCACGCCTTGCCGACTTGGCAAGTCTCGGCAAGGGCGGCGCAAAAGGCGGTCAGCTTTTCCGGGGTAAGTTTCATACCACGCAGTATCCGACACCCTTCGCGGGGTATGTGCACCCCTACCCGCTCTCGACGACACGCCACCCCATTGCGGGCTGCCCGCGGCGCAGACCCTTGACGATGTAGCGCACGCAGGACGGCGAGCACTCGAAGATCGCGGCCAGGCGTTTGTACCCGATCCCCTCAGCGCGAAGTTGCAGCATGCGCTCGACGTCGGCGTCGGTCAGCTTGGCCCGTGGATGGTCCTCGCCGATACGCATGCCCTGATCGTTGACCGCTACCGTGCGCTTGGTCATGGTGAACTCCTTTCCTGCAAGAAATTGCGGATTGGGCTGGTTGCGGGTGTTGCGGGTGTTGCGGGTGTTGCGGGTATCTTTTTGGTCGTACATACGTAACTGTCACACTGACAGTTTCCACACATCAGCTAAAACAACACCCGCAACACCCGCGACACCCGCAAATCAAACTAGCCGAGGATCGTTTTAACCCTCCACTTGAGCACCTTTTCGTGCGAATCTTGCGAATTCGCAAAAAACTGTCCGTTTACCACCTCGTCGCGGTGCTTGTTCAAATACGCAGTAAAACGCCGAGCGCTGAAATTGCGGTCTCCGTCCGATAGCTCCTCCACCGCTCCCCGCAATTTTTCGCGTGCTGGCGATTCCTCAAGGCTGTCCGTCTCCCCGCGCAGCGCCTCCGCCGCCGTCACCGCCCGGTCCCCGAACACCCCAAGCCATGCTTCCATCACGCGCCCCAGCAGCACTTTCTCGGGGTTCTCGTCCGCCGCGCGCAGGGTGGACGCCGCCGGGTCCTTGAGCCCCACCGCGCCGCCGACGCCCATGTCGGCGCACCACACCACGCACTGGCGCACCAGCTGGTCCCACACCTCGAACGAAGCCAGCTCCCCTTCGCCCATCGGCACGCCCAGGGTCTGGTAGCCCCGTAGGACCGTGAGCGCGGCCCGCACCAGCACCTGGCGGCTGTCGCGCACCTTTACCAGGGGGTCGAACGGGAACGAGCGCAGGAACGGCGTCTCGCTGGCCGCGTCGATGCGGCAGCGCAGGATGCGCCGGCACGCGTCGCCGCGCACGGTCAGGTTGTTGCCGCTGGCGATGAACATGGCGCGGTTGGGGACCGTCTTGTTGCTGCTGGCCCCCAGCACGCGGTCGCTGAACTCGGCCGCGGTCAGGAAGGCGTTGAGCACGGCGCCCTCGAGCGGGCGCACCAGGTTGTCCCAGATCACGCAGCCCGCGCCGCCCAGCAGCAGCGAAAACAGCGCCTTGGAGGCCTCGGGCTCGTCGCGCGGCGGCGCGTACACGGCGGCGCTGTTGCCGCCGAGCACGGCCACGCACTGGGCCAGCTTGGTCTTGCCGGTGCCCGCCGCCGGCGCGTCGAAGGCAAAGCCCGGCGCGGTCGGGATCGCGCGGCGCAGCACCGCCGTCAAGAGCGCGGCCAGCATGACGCCGCGCGACTCGTCGTCGGCGAACGGGAACATGGCGAACGGGGCCCACAGCTCGGCGAAGGCCTCCTGCACCTGGCCGAAGGTCGGCGCCACCGGCACGCGCAGCGGGTCGCGTTCCTCGGACAGGAACAGCAGGCCCGTGGCCTCGTCGTAGCCCGGCATGTCCAGCGCCGTGCCGTCCGGGCGCAGCGTGGGCGCCGTGATGACCGCGGTCAGCTTGGGCAGGCCGCGCTCGCCGGTGCGGTCGCAGATGAACTTGGCCAGTTTCTCGGGCGCGTCGGCCGGCACCCAGTCCTTGGCGCGGCCGTCGAAGCGCTCGAAGCGGATGACGCGGCCCAGGTAGTCCAGCATCCAGGTGGGGGTGGCGATGTGCACCCGGCCCTCGGCCACCCGCGCGATGGCGCCGTCGCCGAAGTCGAAGACCTCGCCCTGCGCGCGCAGGATGTCGAGCGAGTCGTCGGCGAGCCGCGACATCTCGCCCGCCTGCAGCTTGAGCAACCGCGGCTGGCGCACCAGGTCATAGCGGATGCCGCCATGCGCCCAGCTCCACAGGTACGGTCGCCCGCCGCTGCGCAGGTTGAGCCAGGCCACGCGCCGGTCGTTGCGGTAGCCCGGCTCGCAGGGGTCCGCGAAGCGCTTGTTGTGCCAGCGGGCCGGGTTGTCCAGCACCTCGCCCACGGTCACGGGCCGGCCTTCCTCGGGCATGAGCACGAACTCGGCGTAGAGCGTCTCGTCCTCCAGGGCCGCGCGCACGATCTCCCGCGCGCGGTCGATATCGATGTCCTGGGTGACGGCCAGCCCCTGGGCCTCGTCCTCGATGTAGGCCGCGCGCACGCGGTCCGCTTCGGGCTTGACGCGCGCGCGCGCCGCGGCCTGCATCTCGCTCAGCTGGATGCGCTGCTGCGCGTCGAGGTCGGGGATAAGCCGGGAATCGAATGCCTCGGCGCCGCCGTTCCAGATCTTCGGGTCCGGCCGGCGCTGCACCAGGGGCGGGTGGCACATGGCGCCGGCGGCGAAGTCGATGCGCTCGGGCTGGTAGACCGAGCCGTCTATGATCGAGCGGTCGAGCAGCCGGCCGTTCTTCGATACCAGGTAGTGGCCGTAGCCGGCCAGCCACGTGTAGGCGTAGAGCGCGGCGCCCGCGCGCTCGATGTCGGTGCCCTGCAGGAACGGGATGTACATGCGCTGGCCGCGCAGCCCCGTCACCGGCGCGCCGCCGTCGTTGCGCTCGATGAACGACGAGCTGCTGGCGCACCACAGCATCGGCGCGCCGGCCAGCGCCGGGCACGCCTTGATGAGCGCGTCGCGCAGCGCGTCGGCGCTGTTGAGCGGGTCGGAAGCGTGGTCCGCGTCGTGGTCGCACATGAACATGGCCGGGCCCGCGGCGAACGAGAAGTAGTCCCGGCTGCGCGCGATGGCGCCGGGGTGCTCATGCATCACGTCTTTGGTCACGACCGTGGCGCGCGGCTTGACGGTCAGGCCATAGGCCAGCGCCTGGTTGTGCTTGAGGGACTGCAGCAGCGCGGCGAAGCCGTGGAGGTCGGCCACCTCGATGCGCTCGACCTCGCCGTGCGCGAGGAAAGCCTTGGTGTGCTTGACCACACGGCCGTCGGCGTCGAGCGAGAAGACTTTGGTGAGCTGCGCGCGGTCGTTGGTCAGACGGGTAAGGGAGATGGTCATAGCGTCCTTAGGAAGCGAAATAGCACGCCCACTCCTCGTCCGTGCGTTCGAAATGACCGGCGCTGCTAAATCGCTCGACTCGGTCGGCAATAATCGCGGCGCGCTGTGCAGCCGTCGGCGGCACATAAATGCCGTACCGATCAAGCTGGTTGCAGTTGCGGCCCGCGTTAGTACTGTCCGCACTGGACAAGGGGAGTTTCGAAAATACGTCTGGATTGAGCATTCGCAGACCGTGCAGCTTGCATAGAGGGCGCCCCTGGTCATCGCAGATCGCGTTAATGGCTTCGCGCATGCGCACCCACCAGGCGCGGGTGCCGGGCGTGGCCCACTCGCCGGAGCTACCCAGCGCCACAACGCGCCACCCTTGAGCCAGGCGAGCCAGCCGGTCGGTGGACTCATGCAGGTGCCAGACCGGTACGCCATGCGGCACAAGATCCGCCGGCCACGCATCGAGTAGCGCGTCGTTCTCACCCTCGGTACCGCCAATCACGTCGGGGATCAGTGCCCAATCAAAGCCCGGATGTCGGTACCACTGGCGGACCCAGGCCGTGTAGCCCTCGACGTCCAACGTGCCACCCTTGCGCCAGATGGAAAACGCGCCATTGTCGAGAACAAATGACTGGCACACCTCAGCCACCACCCCCATGTCGTCCTGTCGCGGGTACGGCACGAGCGCGTGCCGCCCCATCAGGAACCGTGCAACGTCCTGCCGCGTGCCACCGATCGGTGTGCCGTGGTAGTGCATCAAAGCGCACCCCGGTGCGTCTCAATATCCACGCCGTGGTGGTGGTGCGCGCAGAATTTGATGTCCACCGAAACGCTGGTACAAGTCATCCGCGATGGCCTCGTGGTAGCTTTCGATGCATCGCGCACGCGGACACGATGTGCTCGGCGTAGATCAATTTCGAAGATTGGATCTCGAGCTGGTACACGATGGTCTGCCCATTGCTGGGGCAGGCACAGACAAACTGGTGCCGGTAGATATTGAAGGTATCGCCCACGCTCAGCCCTCCTGCTCGGGCGCGACCGGGGCGGCGTGCTCGGGCGGGTACAAATCGGGACGCAGGTCATGTCGCGACACCCCCGTTGCCCTCTCGATCGGCAGGACGTATTCGCCTGGCACTTTCCCTTTGGAGCGATTCAGCCAGTTCCATACGTGCATCTGGCGCACTCCGATGCGCCGGGCCAGTTCAGACTGGGACCCGGCTACTTCAACTGCTCGCTGGAGGGACGTGTTCATCTGCTGCTCCTTGTGGTCTAGACACAAAGAATAAAACAAATGTTTTTACACGTCAAAAACACTTGTTTTTTGACCCCCTACAACAAGTGTTTTAATCTGTACCTCATGGCACTCGGAAAAAACGTAAAACGACTCCGCGAAGCGAAAGGGCTCACCCAGGAACAGCTTTCCACCTTGACAGGCGGCAACGTTTCTCAGGGAGCTATCGCTGCACTCGAAAAGCGAGATAGCTTGTCCTCTCGCTTTGCCTCAGCACTCGCGGTCGCGCTAGAGGTACCGTTGGCGGATCTGGTAGGCGCGCCTAGCGTCATCGCGCTACACCCAGATGATGGGGCACCAGAGGGCGGCATCCTGGTGCCGGAGTATCGAGTCAGCTTTAGCGCGGGGGATGGGCAACAGATTGCTTATGACATCATCGAAGAAAGCGAACCTGCCTCGTATCGACTCTCATGGTTTCAAAAAGCTGGAATCAAGCCCAAGCACGCCCGGCGTTTCAAGATCACGGGCGACAGCATGGAACCGTTGTTGTACGCTGGAGATACCGTCTTGGTGGATACCGGAGAAGATGACCCGACGCGCATTGTCGACGGAAAGGTGTACGCCATCCGTTACGGGAATGATCTCCGCGTGAAGCGACTTTTCCGACAACTTGACGGCACTCTGATTTTGCGCAGCGAGAACCCGGCGTACCGTGACGAAGAAGTAGCCCCAGAACTCGCTGAAGAGCACATCACTCTTCTTGGCCGAGTCCGGGATAAAAGTGGCGCAGGCGGCCTATGATGACCTTTTCACTAGTGGAACTGGCAGCAGGACTCGTACCAGGGTTCTTAATCGGGCTGGCCACCATTCCTTGGATGCGCTCACTGAGCGGTGAGAAATCCGTGGCCATGCACATAGCGAGCTGGACTTGCTTCTGGCCCTACCTAATGCTCTTTGTCATCTGGCGCGGGGGCACATCCTACCGGCTTGCGTGGCAGCGATACCTAGATCAGCGCGCTGCCAAGCGCCACATCGCTAAACGCGAAACAGAGTAACCCTCTCTGACCCCGAAGAACCCCGCCCCTGGCGGGGTTTTTTATTGTTCTCAACAAGAACATTGCATCCTGCCTCGACCTCGGTTACAACTTTTGTTGTTGCATGTTGGAAAACATTTGTTTTATAGTGTCTCTACACAACGAACCGCACGGGGCAGGACGATGAGCACCACCAACCTTCAGGCCGAGGATTCCGCTACTGCGCGAATCCCGCGCGCACCGACTACCGCTGGCTGCCTGCCGCGGTGCTGCGCCAGTGCTACCCCGGCTGGACCGACGTCACCGATCTGGACGACGCGCAGTTCGAAGCCTTCGTGCTGACCCACCCCGATACCCCGCAGTAACCCTCCCACATCCCGCCAAGGAGAACCACCCATGTCCGCAGTTCCCAGCATCAAGGAAGTTGCCGTGCGCGTCCGTCGTGTCTTCAGCGACGGTTCGGAAGCCACCTTCGACACCCAGGCCCCGAACCTGCAGGACGCGCTCACCGCCGCGCAGTACCTGGCCGGTCACAGCACGCCCGCCGCCGCATCATCGGAGCCCGCGGGAAACGCGCAGGCCTCCGACTCGGGTACGACCCCGAAGTCGTCGCCAGCGTCTGCGTCGATCACGTCGAAATCTTCCGACGAGTCGAAGTCCGACGCCGCGCCGGCGCTGGACTACGAGAAGGACATCAAGCCGCGCGTGCTGTTGCTGTCGAAGGACAAGGGCCGTGAAGCGACCATCGCCACGCTCTCCCGCTTCGGCGTGACCAAGGCCACCGAGCTCAGCAAGGAGCAGTGGCCGGAGTTCCTGGTCTTCGTCAACAAGGTCATCGACGGCGAAGTGAATCCCGAGGACGCGCTGGCCTGACCACGAAACCCACCTAGGAGGACACCACGATGGCGAAGAACAACACCGCGCTGGTCATTCGTACCAGCGACAAGAACCGGGTTTCGCGCAACGGCTTCCAGTGGCCCGAGAGCGGCCCCGTGAAGTGCCCCGACTGGGATCCGAAGCCGGTCTGCGGCCAGGGACTGCACGGTCTGCTGGACGGGATCGGCTACTACGGACTGCTGAGCAGTGCGCACGACGCAGTGTGGCAGCTCGTCGAGGTCGATCGCACCAAGGTCGTCGATCTGGACGGCGAAAAAGTCAAGTTCGAAGAAGGCAACGTGGTGTTCACCGGCGGTATGGCCGGCGCGCTCACGCGGATCAGCAAGGAATGGCTGCGCATCGCGCTCGAGGCCAGCAAGGAAGCCGCGACCTCGGGCGCCGTCGCCCACGCCGCGACCTCGGGCGCCGTCGCCCACGCCGCGACCTCGGGCGCCGGCGCCCACGCCGCGACCTCGGGCTACGGCGCCCACGCCGCGACCTCGGGAGTCCGCGCCCACGCCGCGACCTCGGGCTACGGCGCCCACGCCGCGACCTCGGGAGACCGCGCCCACGCCGCGACCTCGGGCTACGGCGCCCACGCCGCGACCTCGGGAGTCCGCGCCCACGCCGCGACCTCGGGCTACGGCGCCCACGCCGCGACCTCGGGAGACCGCGCCCACGCCGCGACCTCGGGCTACGGCGCCCACGCCGCGACCTCGGGCTACGGCGCCCACGCCGCGACCTCGGGCGCCGTCGCCCACGCCGCGACCTCGGGCGCCGTCGCCCACGCCGCGACCTCGGGCTACGGCGCCCACGCCGCGACCTCGGGCGACGGCGCCCACGCCGCGACCTCGGGCGACGGCGCCCACGCCGCGACCTCGGGCTACGGCGCCATAGCGGCAAGCATTGGCCGGAATGGTCTCGCGAAAGCCGGTCCCGATGGTGCAGTCGTCATCGCCTGGTGGGATTCCACCGCAAAGCGTCCGCGGGTCGCTGTCGGGTATGTGGGCGAGGACGGCATCGAAGCCAACACGTGGTATCGCGCCGACGACAAGGGGACCCTGGTCGTTGTGCCGGAGGACGAGGTATGACCGAGCCCTCCCACGCTCGCCTCTCGCCCTCCGGGGCGGACCGCTGGTCCGTCTGCCCCGGTTCGGTGATCCTTGAAGCCGGCGAGCCCGACAACAGCAACGAGCACAGCGACTGGGGTACGGCTGCGCATGCCGTGTCCGCGATGTGCCTGATCGAGAAGACCGATGCTGCGGTCTACCTCGGCCAGCGCATCGATGTCGGCAACTGCCGCACGGTCGAATGCGATCGCGAGATGGCCGAAGCGGTTCAGCAGTATATCGATTACGTCCGCCAGGTCTCCGAAGGCGCCGAGCTGCTGGTCGAACAGCGCTTCGATATCAGCCATGTGGTGCCCGAGTGCTTCGGCACCTCGGATGCGGTCGTGATCCGACCCGACGAACTGCACATCATCGATGCGAAGTTCGGGCGCGGCGTGCCGGTCTACGCCAGCTATGTGGTGGACCCCGCCGACCCCAGCAGCCCGCGCAAGCCCAACAAGCAGATGGCGCTCTACGCGCTCGGCGCGCTGCGCGAGCTCGAACTGGTGAACGAGTTCAAGCGCGTGCGCATGACGATCCACCAGCCGCGTTTGAACAGCGTGGACGAGTGGGATTGCTCGGTCGCGGATCTGCTCGAGGCCGCCGAAGAACTCCGCATGGCCGCCGCGCGCGCATATCGCTACGTCGACAGCACCACGCCGCTCGTGGAAAGCGATCTGGCGCCGGGCGACAAGCAATGCAAGTTCTGCAAGGCCAAGGCCACGTGCCCGGCGCTCGCCCGGCGCGTGCAGGACGAGGTGGGCAGTGACTTCGAGAATCTGGCCACGTTCACCCAGTCGGATGAGCAGAAAGCCATGACGCTCAAGGCGCTGACCCCGAAGACCGGCGAGACGCTGGGCAAGGCCATGCGCGCCATCGATCTGATCGAGTCCTGGTGCAAGGCCGTGCGCGGCAGTGTCGAGGTCGAGCTGCTGAACGGCCGCGAGGTGCCTGGCTACAAGCTCGTGCAGGGCCGCAAGGGTGCGCGAGCCTGGACCAGCGAAGCCGAAGCCGAAGCCGCGCTCAAGGCCATGCGGCTCAAGGTGGACGAGATGTACAGCTTCAAGCTGATCACGCCGCCGGCGGCCGAGAAACTCGTCAAGGCTGGCCGTCTCGGTGATCGCCAGTGGAAGAAGCTGCAGCAGATGATCGGGCAAGCCGAAGGCGGCAAGTCGGTGGCCCCGGCCAGCGATCCGCGTCCCGCCATCGTCGCAACGCCACCCGAGGACGACTTCGCCAATGTGGCCAACAGCCCGGCACCGGCCAGTGAGGATTTCGCATGAAAACGATCCTCCCCAGCATCGTGCTGGTCGCCTACTGCATCTTCTGGTTTGCCATCGCCCTGGCAGCCGGCACCCGCGACGGCTCTCCGTGGTGGATGCCATTCGCGATTCTGGTACTGGTCGCGCTCCCGGGCGCGGTCGGTATCGCTCTGGGCCACGCGCTCGCGGAGCACGACGATGAAACGTAGCCAGCCAACCCCGCAGCGCACTGTCGCGCTGTCGACCCTGCTCCCGGCCGAAGCGAGCGCGATGCTCGCGGCGGCCGCGACGATCTACCCCAACGATCCGTTCGCCCGCCAGAAGGCGGTCGATGCTGCGATCAAGCGTGTGAAAACGCAGTACCCCACCTATTTCCGCCAGGAGTAACGCCATGAAAGTCATTCTCAAGGACGTGCGCATTGCCTTCATCGAAGCGCTGTGGACCCCCAAGCAGTACCAGGGCACTGGCCCGTTCCGCCGCAGCGCGACGTTCCTCGTCGTGCCGGGCAGCGAGAACGACAAGCTGATCGAAGCCGCGATCGAGAAGGTGGCAGCCGAGAAGTTCGGCAAGAAGGCTGCATCGGTGCTGGCAGGCGTGCGCGGCAACAGCAACAAGTGCTGCTACATGGACGGCAATACCAAGGCCGACTACGACGGCTTCCAGGGCATGAAGTACCTCGCCAGCCATCGCAAGGATGCCGATGGCCCTGTGCTGGTGCTGGACACCAACAAGGCGCCGCTGACCGAGGGCGTCGGGCGCCCCTACGCCGGCTGCTACGTCAATGCGAGCGTGGACATCTACGCGCAGGACGGCACGAACACTGGCGTGCGCAGTGGTCTGATCGGCGTGCAGTTCTTCCGTGACGGCGACAGCTTCGGTGGCGCGAGCCGGTCGGACGGTAGCGAGTTCGACGACCTCGGCGCCGGCGCGCAGGT
Organism: Cupriavidus sp. 30B13; assembly: GCF_049059565.2. NCBI lineage: Bacteria > Pseudomonadati > Pseudomonadota > Betaproteobacteria > Burkholderiales > Burkholderiaceae > Cupriavidus > Cupriavidus sp. 30B13. The sequence continues at coordinate 2,730,842 of NZ_CP188223.1, forward strand.
GGAGGACTTCGCCTGACAAGACAACCTCCGTTTGCCTGGCCTGCAGGCCAGGCCTTTTTGATGTGGGTGTAGCTCAGCGGCAGAGCACGTGAGTCACGCATGTCGTGGGTTCGAACCCCACCGCCCACACCAAAAAGCGGGAACGTCCGTCCTCCCAAGTCGCGAATGGCCGCGCGACAAAACGGCCGGGATCGCTACCGCTCGGTGCCCGATACACGCCTCACACCGAACGCATGCGCAAACCGCGGGACGTTGGCAACAGACAACGCGGAAATCCCGGCAAAGGCCTTTGAGAACGACCAACCAGGAAACAGCCATGTTGATTTCGCAGAAAAAAGCCATTGACAGTGTGGAGCGCAGCCGCAAGGCGTCACGCAGGTCTGACCCTAGAAAAAAATATTGGATTGACGGAACAAAATTCTATCTAGCCATTCCATCTTCGCTTGGTGCACCAGGCGCGACTTTCACCATCGGACCGGTTGTCTTCGAGTTGAACCATACCAAGAAGATTGCTAAACCGCGCAGCGCTATGCCGGACTCGTGGCGAGTCGAGTTGCAGGAAATGCCCGTTGGCGTCGAAGATATCATCGAAGATTTCGCGGACCTCGTATGACCGCGCGCCGCTTCTGGTGGGATATGGAAACGTACTCCCCGGTCCCCATCAAGCACGGCACGCACGCCTACGCCGAGCAGGCCGAGGTGATGCTGTTCGCCTACGCGCTGGAAGACGGTGATGTGTTCGTGTGGGATCGCACGGCGGATCAGGTATGGCGGCTGGCCGGGGATGACGTTGCGCTGGCCGAGACGCTGGCAGCCGGCGCCGTGCCGCTGGCCGTGCTCGAAGCCGCGGACGAGCCGGACGTGCATTGGTGGGGCCACAACACGGGCATGTTCGACTGGGTAGTGTCCTCGCACACCCTGCCGTGGCTCTCGCGCATGGTGCTGCAGGAACGCCGCCGCGACACGATGGTACAGGCGTACTGCCATTCCCTGCCTGGCTCGCTCGGCGCGCTATGCGAGGTCATGACGGTGGACGCAGCCGACGCCAAGGACAAGCGCGGCCGCGACCTCATCAACCTGTTCTGCAAGCCGCCAGCCAAGAACCTGAAGCGCGGCCGCGCCACGCGGCACACGCACCCGGTCGAGTGGCGCGAGTTCATCCTCTACGCCGGCAAGGACATCACGTCGATGCGCGCGGCGTCCAAGAAGATGCCCATGTGGAACTATGGCGGTGATGAACTGGCGCTGTGGCACCTGGACCAGACCATCAACATGCGCGGCGTGGCGATGGATCTAGATCTAGCCGAAGCTGCTGTGGCGGCCGTGGACCGTGCCCAGGTGGATCTGGCCAACCGCACGCAGCAGCTGACCGACGGTGAAGTCGAATCGGCCCGCAAGCGCGACAAGCTGCTGGCCTACCTGCTGGCCGAGTTCGGCGTCGATCTCCCCGACATGCAAAAGTCGACGCTCGAGCGGCGCGTCGACGACGCCAACCTGCCGTGGGCGCTGCGCGAACTGCTGGCTATCCGCCTGCAGGCCAGCACCACCAGCACCAGCAAGTACAAGACGCTCCTGCGCGGCGCCAGCAGTGACGGGCGGCTGCGCGGCACGCTGCAGTTCTGCGGCGCCGCGCGCACCGGGCGCTGGGCCGGCCGGCTGTTCCAGCCACAGAACCTGCCGCGGCCGGCCATCGGCTCGCTGCGCGACGAGGCGCTGCAGGAAGCGATCGACCAAGGGATCGACGCGCTCAAGCTGGGCGTGGCCGATCTGATCGCGGACAACGTGATGGAGCTGACCAGCGCGGCCATCCGGGGGTGCATCGTGGCACCGCCCGGCAAAAAACTGGTGGTGGCCGACCTCTCGAACATCGAGGGCCGCATGCTGGCCTGGCTGGCCGGCGAGAACTGGAAGCTGCAGGCGTTCCGTGACTATGACGCCGGCACCGGCCATGACCTCTATGTGCTGGCCTATGCCAAGGCGTTCGGCGTGAAGCCCGAGGACGTCGACAAGTTCATGCGCCAAATCGGCAAGGTGATGGAGCTGGCGCTCGGCTACGAGGGCGGCGTCGGCGCGTTCCTGACGTTCGCCGCGGCCTACAACATCGACCTCGAGGAAATGGCCGAGAAGGCGTTCGACTCGATCCCGGCCGATATCCTGGACGAGGCCCGAGGCATGTATGACTGGACGCTCAAGAAGCGTCGCAGCACCTTCGGCCTGTCCGAGCGTGCCTGGCTGGTGTGCGAGTCGTTCAAGCGCAGCTGGCGCTACGCCCACGCCGAGACAACGGCATTCTGGAAGGAACTCGGGCGCGCCGCAGTCGAGGCTACCCAGTACCTAGGCAAGACCTTCACCTGCCGCATGCTCAAAGTGCGCCGCGATGGCGCCTGGCTGCGCATCCGCCTGCCGTCCGGCCGCTTCCTGTGCTATCCGGCCCCGCAGGTCGACGACCGCGGGCAGTTCTCGTACATGGGCGTGAACCAGTACAGCCGGCAGTGGAGCCGGATCAAGTCCTATGGCGGCAAGCTCGCCGAGAACGTGACCCAGGCCGCCGCGCGCGATGTGCTGGGTTCGAGCATGCCGACCATCGAACGGTCGGGGTACGACATCGTGCTGACCGTCCACGACGAGGACATCACGGAAGCCCCGGACTCACCCGAATTCAATGCCGACCATCTGGCGCAGCTCATGAGCACGAATCCGCCGTGGGCCGCCGGCCTTCCGCTGGCCGCTGCCGGCTTCGAAGCGTACCGGTATCGCAAGGAGTAACACATGCTCGAATCGAAGATCGAGGCCCACCTCGTCAAGCGCGTGAAGGACGCGGGCGGCGTTGCCTACAAGTTCACCAGCCCGCAGCGCCGCGCGGTGCCTGACCGACTGGTGCTGCTGCCCGGCGGGCGCGCCGCGTTCGTGGAATGCAAGGCCACCGGCCAGAAGCCCACAGATGCCCAAGCGCGCGAGCACGCACGCTTGCGGGCGCTGGGTTTTCCGGTGCTGGTTCTCGACAGCATCGCCGGCGTGGAAAGATTCATCGGAGGTATCCAGCCATGACCCCCACTCAAGCCGCGGCCCGCCAGGCGGACCATGAAAACCTGATCAGCGAACTCGTGGCGGTGGTCGAGCGCTACGTCATGGCCGATGACCTGTACGGCGAAAGTGCGCCCGCCACGACTCTGTACCGTGACGCCAAGGCCGTACTTGCGAAGGCCAAAGACAAAGTATGAGCCGGCTTTCCTTCACCCCACGTCCCTACGGCAAGCTGATCCAGGACCATATCCTGGACACGCCGCGCTGCGGTGTGTGGGCCGGCATGGGCATGGGCAAGACCGTATCCACGCTCAACGCGCTGGACATCCTGGAACTGGTCGAGCCTGGCCCCACCCTGGTCTGCGCGCCGCTACGTGTGGCGCAGTCCACCTGGCCGGACGAGGCGAGAAAGTGGGCACACCTGCGCAACGTCGAGGTGGTACCCATCGTAGGCGACGCCAAGGCGCGCACCCGGGCGCTGGCCCGCGCCTGGGGGGCGTCGGCCAGCATCTTCACCATCAACTATGAGAACCTGCCCTGGCTGGAAGAGACGCTGCGCGCGCAGCGGCGCGCCTGGCCATTCCGGCGCATCGTCAGCGACGAGTCGACGAAGCTCAAGGGCTGGCGCGGCAGCCAGCAAACGAACGCCAACGGTACTGAGTTCGTGCGGGGCGCCGGCGCACAGCGCTCGCGCTCCCTCGCGCGGGTGGCGTTCACGCATGCCCGGCGCTTTATCGAGCTGACCGGTACTCCCTCGCCCAACGGTCTGCAGGACCTGTGGGGCCAGGCCTGGTTCCTCGATCAGGGCGCGCGGCTGGGACGCACCTTCAAGGCCTTCTCCCAGCGCTGGTTCCGCACCAAGCATCAGGGCTTTGGCACGGAGCCATACGACCATGCCCAGGCCGAGATCGAAGACCGCATGCGCGACCTGTGCATGTCCCTGAACGCTGCCGACTGGTTCGACCTGCGCGAGCCGATCAAGAACCTGATCCGCGTGGAGATGCCCACCAAAGCACGCGCGCTGTACCAGGACATGGAACGCAAGATGTTCATGCAGATCGACGGCCACGAGATCGAGGCCTTCAACGCGGCGGCCAAGACCATGAAGTGCCTGCAACTTGCCAACGGCGCGGCCTACGTGGACGAGAACGCCGAGCAGTGGGCCGAGGTGCACGACGTGAAGTTGCAGGCGCTGGAGTCGGTCATCGAGGAAGCGGCCGGCATGCCGGTGCTGGTGGCCTACCACTTCCGATCGGACCTCTCGCGCCTGCAGAAAGCGTTCCCCCAGGGACGCCACCTGGACAAGGACCCGCAGACGATCCGCGACTGGAATGCCGGCCGGATACCAGTGCTGTTCGCCCACCCGGCCAGCGCCGGTCACGGCCTGAGCCTGCAGGATGGCGGCAACATTCTGGTGTTCTTCTCCCTGAACTGGAACCTGGAAGAGCACCTGCAGATCACCGAACGCATCGGCCCTACGCGCCAGATGCAAGCCGGACATGACCGGCCGGTCTTCATTCATTACCTGGTCGCGCGCGGCACCATCGACGAACTGGTGCTGGCGCGCATTGAAACGAAACGCGAGGTGCAGGACCTGCTTCTCGAAACCATGAAACGAAAGGGGTACGCATGAAAAACGACGAACAGGACCGCGGCTCGATCGACGACGCCACTCCTGAGGAATGGGATCGGGCCAGCGCGGCTGTGCGCGCGGGGGTCGAAGAGAACGCACCGCAGGCCGGAGAGGATGCCCTGACCGCAATCGAGCGCCAGGCGCTGGTGGCCCTGGTCGAGTGCGCGAGCTTCGCATTCCACGTCGCAGACGACGGCGAGGACGATGGCAGCGACACGATCAAGGTGCCGCGCAGCACGATGCTCGATCTGGAAGCGGCGCTCGACAAGCTGGACGACCTGCCAGACGACCGCCCCGGATGCACGATGGGGCCTTCGGGGCGCGCTGAATGGGCGCTGCGGCGACTCTTCGGCGGCACCACCGTCATGGGCCAGGAAAATGGCATGGTGGAAGTCTGCAAGCACGATGCCGACGCCTACTGCCGCATCCTGCATGTGCTGGGCATGGAGGAAGAAGGCGACGCCGTGGCCGAGGTAGAGCGGCTGGTGAGGGACGGAGAGGATGCGCGGCCGGTGGGAAAGCTGGTCGTTAGTGGACCGCTCCATGAATGGCATCCCGAGAGCGCAGCTTTCGATATGCCGAGCGGCACGCATCCGCTCTACGCCACCCCGCAGCCAGCAGCCCAAGCTGTGCTGGAAGATAGCTTGCGCGTGCACTGGCCGAATGGCACGAGGATGACGGCCCAGTGATGTGGTGGGCCTGGTGCGGCCGCGACTGGGCCGGTGAGCCGGCATGGTGCGGGCAGCCCGGTGACAGCGACTGGCCCGGCTATCACACGCACTGGACGCCGCACCCGGCGATGCCGGCCGCGCTCACCACCCAAGGAGCCGGCGATGCCCGATAAATGCCAATCCTACATCCCGGGAAGCATCTGCCGCGATGGGTTCCCGCTGGGCTACCCGGCCAGCAGCGCCTGCACCGGCCGTACCTGCATGTCCTGCGGCCGGCCCAACGATGTGCTACCGCCCTGCCAGAACGAAGCCCTCGGCGCGCACTGGCTGAACGACGACGGCTCGCCTCGGCACTACCGTGGCACCACCCAAGGAGACAGCCATGCTGAATGACGAAAAGGATATGCAGAGCGAGCCGAGCGCCAGCGCGCAACAGGCAGGGCCGATGGGGGTGCCTGATGCCGTGTACTGCGCTCTGCAATACGTTGAGCATTCCCTCGCAGCCATCGCCAACCGCCAGGAAATAGTTGGCGATGTGATCCAGCGCATCGACAGCATCGGTGCTGCATCGAAGCGGGCAAAGGCGGCGCTCAACCGATTGCAGGCCGTGGCCCATCACTTCGAGGACCCCGCCCCTGCGCTGAGTGCATCGCCTGCCGCGCCGGCACCCGCTGCGCAGGCGAAAGACGATTTCCTCGCAGGAATATGCGTCGCGCTGGCTTGCGTGCAAGCGCAGGATCACGGAACGTTGTGGCGTGAAATTGTCCGCACTGTAGGCGAAGAAGACCTGTTGCAGTATGCGGCCCACGTTGAGCCCGAAGAATGGGAGTTGGCCGGCTTCGCTAACTACGCCAAGTTGGAGCTTAACCGCAATAAGCCGAGAAAACTGGCTGTATCTCGCCAGCAACCCACCACCCCGGCAGAGCCCGCCGCTTCGCAACCGAGCGCCAAGGCGCTGACGGCTGACGCGATCCGCCTCGCCGCGATTCAAGCCGGCTTCGTCGGTGACAAGATGGGACTGTCCACCCTGCTGTTTGCATCCGAGCCACACTGCACCGTGGATGTGACAGAGCGCCTTCATGCTTTTGCCTGCACCCTCCTGGCGGCAGAGCAGCCCAGCGAGGACAAGCGTGATGGAGGAGCGGCATGATGGGCTATCTCAATCCACTATTGCGCCTTCCAGCAGCACGCAATCTCCTACACCTACCCCTGGAACAGCGCAAAGCAATGGCCCTAGTCCTGCGCCAACTTCGTGACCAGGCGAACACCGAAGCGGAGCAAGCCTGGCGGCGGCGAAAGGGTCCGATGGCGGCTTACTGGCGGGCCGTCTCAACCTACGCCCGCCACCTCGCCCACGCATTGGAGCAAACCGCCACCGACGCCGCAATCGCCAAGGAGCCCTAACCATGCGAGAGATCCTCCGTATCGATCGTGTGTCCCAGGTTACTGGGCTGCCGAAAAAGTCGATCTACAACCTCATGAACAAAGGGCAGTTCCCCCGCCCCATCAAGCTGGCGGCGAAGGCGGTCGGTTGGCCCAGCGACGACATCGAGGCGTGGATCGAGGCGCGCATTGCCGCCTCGCGCGCCGAGCAGCCGGCCTAGACCGAGAGCCGCGCCAGCGCCTCCGTGGCGAGGTCCTGGCGCAGATGGCCGTAGTGCGTCTCGATCATCGCCACCGACGTGCCGCTGATCTGCGCCACGGTCAGCAAGTCCAGGCCGCCAGCCACCAAGTCGGTGATGGTGCTGTGGCGCAACGTATAGGCCGAGGTGGCCTGCGGCAGCCCCGCCGCTGCAGCGGCGCTCTTGATCGGCCCGCCCCAGCTGTCCTTGGTCCATGGTCGCCCATCCGCCCGCCCGACGAGCGGCGCCAGCGGCAGCTTGTCGGCGCCCTGCGTGGTAAAGAACGCCACCGTGGCCGGTGGCAGCTTGATGTGCCGCACCGCACCACCCTTGTCCCGCCCGATGGCCAGCGCGCCGCGCCGCGCATCGAAGTGCTCGACGCACAGGGCAGCCAGCGCGCCGGGCCGCAGTGGCAACCGCGCCAGCCCCTCAAGAAACGGACGGATCTCGGCGTCGGCATGCCCGACCAGCGCTGCGCGCTGCGCAGCGTCCAGGTAGAGGTTGCGCCGAGCGCCCACCTTCTTGTGCGGCCGCAGCGCGATCTCCCACACTGCGGCCGTTGCGTAGCCGCGCTCCCGCGCAAGGTTCAGCGCCGCGCGCATCGGAACCATGTCACGGTTCGCGGTCGACTTCGAGCGCGGGCGGGTATCGTCCTTGAGCGGGCTGCGCGATACCCGCGCCGGCCGCCTCTCCAGCACCTCGCGCCACGCGACCACATCGCGCTTGGAAAGCTGGTCCAGCTCGATGGTAGCGATGGGTTCGCCATACACCAGGCGCGCGAAGCGCTTGTCGGCGTCGTCAGCTATCACGTCCCCGCGTTCCAGCCGCAGTTTGGCGACATACTGTTCACATGCCTTGCGCACGGTGATGGCGCGAGGCGCGCCACCGGCGCCGAGATGGTCAAACCAGTCCTCGGCCGCCTGCCGCGCCGCGTCGTAGCGGTCCGCGTCGGGCAGGTCATCGAACTTGCCCAGAGGCTTGCGCGACTGCTCGCCAGTGCGCGGATCTCGATAGCGCGCCAGCCAGGTGCCAGAGCTGGCGGCGGAGACCTTGCGGAACCCCAGATAACGCCCCTCACGAACGGTGGTCCAGTAGGGCTCCCGGCGCGCCGGCAGCGCGGAGCGGTCCTTGACGCGTTGAATCTGGTTCGCCATGCAGTCCTCCGGAAAAAGTATGCAAGGAGTATGCAATAACTACTGGGAACCATCAAGAATTCCGAGTGCCGTTCTCCTTTGAAAACAAGCACTTGAAATACTACGGGGAACTACAAGGAATACGTAACTCGTCCTTCACACGGCAGGGGTCACAGGTTCAATCCCTGTACCACCCACCAGAATTCGGTGAAGAACGAAGGACTTGAGGCGACAGCCCAAGTCCTTTTTTCTTTGGCGCATGCGCGTACGGTATTTGCCCTGCTCCCGTCTTTCCGGAAATCCCCTGCCCCCGGTTCAGATTTTTCTGCCTGAATCCACCCGCCACCTGCCGTAAATCTGGAACCGTCGCGCCGAAGGCGCATGCATGACGACGATTCCAGAATGAAAAAAACATCACGATGGCTGCTCGGGGCCAGATGGCTGCTGACGCTGGTCCTTGGCTTTGTCAGCCTCCTGATGATCAGCGAGCTCTGGAGCAGCGCCTTTGCGCCGGACCACGCCAGTAGCGCGCAGGGGCCGGTGGGCGCGCTCCACGCCCACCGGGCGCGGGAGCATTACTTCGCCGCCTGCGCGATCATCCTCGCCGCCGCCTTGTCGGCGTTGTGGGCGCTGTGGGCCACGCGGCGCGACCTGTGGCTGCGCTGCCTGGCCGGCGCGCCCATTCTCACGATCTGGATACTGGCGTTCCTCAACAGCCTGGATTGAACGCCGCCGCGGCCAAACGCTGGCGCCGCCTCGTCAACGCTGCCCAAAACTCGCATCGATGAACAAGTCCTTGTACTCGCGCGGCTGCGAGCGCCAGTACTGCTTGGGCGCATGGACCTGCGCGCCGAGCCTGGCGGCGGCATGCCACGGCCAGCGCGGGTCGTAGAGCATGGCGCGCGCCAGCGATACGGCGTCCGCCTCGCCGTTGGCGATGATGGCTTCGGCCTGCTCGGGTTCGGTGATCAGGCCCACGGCGATGGTGGGCAAACCCACTTCGGCCTTGACCCGCTGGGCGTAGGGCACCTGGTAGCCAGGCCCGAGCTTGATGGCCTGCGCCGGCGAGACGCCGCCGGTGGTGACGTGGATGGCCGCGCAGCCGCGCGCCTTGAGCACCTGGGACAGCGCCACCGTGCCTTCGATGTCCCAGCCGCCCGGCACCCAGTCGGTGGCGGAGATGCGCGCCCACACGGGCTTGTCCGCGGGGAAGGCGGCGCGCACCGCGTCGAACACTTCGACCGGGAAGCGCATGCGGTTTTCCAGGCTGCCGCCATATTCGTCGTCGCGCTTGTTGGCCAGCGGCGAGAGGAACTGGTGCAGCAGGTAGCCGTGCGCGGCGTGGATCTCGATGCCGTCCAGGCCCAGGCGCGCGGCGCGCCTGGCGGCGGCGGCGAAGTCGTCGCGGACCTTGTCCATGCCGGCGCGGTCGAGCGCGTGCGGCGGGTCTTCGCCTTCGGCGTGCGGCACGGCGGAGGGCGCCACCGTCTTCCAGCCGCGCGGCTGGTCCGGGCGGATCTGCAGGCCGCCGTCCCACGGGGCGTGGCTGGAGGCCTTGCGCCCGGCGTGGGCGAGCTGGATGGCGATGGCGATCGGCGCGTGCGCGCGGGCGGCGGCGAGCACCTTGCCCAGCGCGGCTTCGTTGGCGTCCGAGTAGAGGCCGAGGTCCTGCGGCGTGATGCGTCCCTCCGGCGAGACCGCGGAGGCTTCGATGATCAGCAGCCCCGCGCCGGAGATGGCGAGCTGGCCGAGGTGGATCATGTGCCAGTCGCCGGCACAGCCGTCTTCGGCCGAGTACTGGCACATGGGGGCGATGGCGATGCGGTTTTCGAGCCGCAGGTTGCCGATGGAGAGCGGCTGGAATAGTTGACTCATGGGATGGGTCCTTACGGGCTGGAGCATGCACGGCGGGCGCGTGCGGGAATGCCGACCATTCTAGGACGGCTGCGCGTTTCGCGCCGGACGCGGCCGCGTGCCGTGCCGCTATTGCGGGCGCTGCGCGCCGCTGGCGGCCGGCAGCGGCGGCAGGCCCAGCAGCGCGAGCGTCGGCCTGACCGCGCCCTCGAGCAGCGCGCGCTGCGGATCGATGCGCGCCAGCACGCGCAGCCCGAGCAGCACGGCCAGCAGGTGGGTGGCCGCGTCGGCGGGCGGCAGCACCCGCGGGATCTCGCCGCTGCCCTGCCCCGCCGCCATGCAGCGCCGGAAGAAGGCGCGCGTCTGGTCCAGTTCGGCGACGATGGCGGCCTGCAGATCCTCGTCGTCGGGCGTCGATTCCACCGCGGCGTTGACCAGCATGCAGCCGCGATGCTGTTCGTCCGAGAGCGAACGCTCGATCACCTCGGCCATGAAGGCCGTGATGGCCCCGCCCGGCGGCAGCACGGACTCGAGGCGGCGCATGCGCTCGTGCAGGGTGGTGGTGAGATAGTGCTCCAGCGCGCGCCGGTAGAGCCCGCGCTTGTCGCCGAAGGCGTTGTAGAGGCTGGGCTGCGTCAGGCCCGTGGCCCGGACCAGGTCGCGCATGGAGGTGGCTTCGAAGCCTCTGGCCCAGAAGGCGTCTCCCGCGGCTTCCAGCACCTGCCGTTCATCGAATTCGCGGGGTCGCGCCATGGTGGCTCCTTGCCGTCTGCATCGTTCGCATCGTCTGCTTCATCTGCGCCAGGAAACGATCGTTTCCCCGGCGCCCAGCACGAGATGATTATATATCGGACGATACACAATGCAAGGCGCGGGGCCGGGGCGGCCCGGCGGACGGTCAGGCCGTGTGCACGGCGTCTGCCTGCGGGCTGCGTTCGCCGGCCGTGACACGGCCAATGGCGTCCAGCACTTCCGCGACTTCCGGCACCACGCCCTTCGCGCCCACGGAGACGGACTGTCCCGGCGTATTGATGCCGAAGTGCTGGCTGTCGGTCACCGTGAACAGCATCACCGAGGGCTTGCCCAGCGCATCGGCGAGGTGGACGAAGCCGGTATCGGTGCCGACCACCAGCGCGGCGGCGTCCACGCGCTGCGCGCATTCGGTGATGGTCATGCGCGGCAGCACTTCCGCGCCCGGGATCTCGGCGGCCAGCGCCTCGGATTCCGCGCGCTCGGCCGGCGAGCCCCACGGCAGCTGGATCTTGTAGCCGCGCGCGGTCAGTTCCTTGCCGACCGCGATCCAGCGCTGCGCCGGCCACTTCTTGGCTTCGACCGAGGTGGCGTGAAACAGCATCGCGCGCGGCTGGCCGTCGGCGTTGAGCGGCGTGGCGGGCGCGGGCACGCGCAGGGCATAGTGCTCGGCCGGCTCGATCGGGTAGCCGAGCGCGTTGGCCACCACCATGCGCATCTTGTAGCGGGCCGTGGCGTCGCCGTGCGGGCCGAAGATCTGGGTGTAGGCGAACACGGCGCGCGCCTCGCCGAGGTACTCGGCGGCGTAGCCGAGCCGGCGGCCCGAGCGCGCCAGCCACGCCACGATGGCGCTCTTGTAGACGCCGTGCACGTCCACCACCACGTCATACTTTTCGCGGCGCAGTTGCCACAGCGCGCCGATGATGGCGCGCAGGTCGGCCCAGCTGCGCGACTTCTTGAAGCCCCGCAGCGGCGGCGCGATCACGCGGTCCACGCCCACCGCCCAGCGCGGGATGTCGGCGCAGGAGGCATCCGCCACCCAGTCGATCTTGGCCTCGGGATAGGCGCGGCGCAGGTCGGACACCAATGGCAATGTGTGGACCATGTCACCCAGCGAGGTGATCTTGATGACGAGAATGCGTTTCATGGGGCGGTCGGGGTAACGGTGGAACGGGCCGGATGCGGCGAGGGCGTAGTATGCACCAGGCCGCCCCGCCGGCGCACCTGCGCCGCCCGCGCGCCGCGTTCAGCGCCAGGCCGCCGGGCTGGCCACCACGGTGGCAAAGCGGTCATGCAGCGCGGCCAGCGCCGCGCGGTGCACCTCGGCGGCCGCCAGCGGCACGCCGCCGAGCGGGTCGGGCAGGTCGCGCGTGGCGCACGCGGCGGCGACCACGGTGCTGCGATATCCGTGGTCGAGCGCCGAGCGCACCGTCGCGCTGATGCACATATGGGTCTGGAAGCCGCCCACGATCAGTTCCTTGCGGCCGAGCTGCGCGAGCAGCGCGGCCAGCGTGGTGCCGGCGAAGCTGTTGGGCAGCCCCTTGACCACGGTGTGCTCGCCGTCGCGCGCCTCCAGGCCTTCGATCAGCGCGGCATGCCGGCCTTCCGGATCGAAGGCGCCGCCGCTGCCGGCGCGGCCGTGATGCACCACGTGCACGACCGGGCTGCCGTGGCGGCGCGCCAGCGCCAGCAGTTCGGCGCAGGCCGCGATGGCGGCCGGCATGCCGGCCAGCGGCAGCTTGCCGTCCACGTATTCGCGCTGGTGGTCGACCAGCACCAGCGTGGCGGCCTCCCAGGCCGAAGGGGCGCGGCTGGCGCCGGCGAGGTCGAGCAGGGTGAAGGGTGCGGGCATCGTGGCTCCTTTTGTCCTTTTGGTGTGGAAGCGCCGGGAATCCCGTCGCGGGTCCGGTCGCGGCGGAGTTGAGGCGGGTTGCCGGCATCGCCGGGCGGTCAGTGTGCTGGCGATGATAGGACGCGCTATCCTGTCCGGCAATTCTCAATCCGCTCACATCCGCTGTGCAAAAACGTTCACTGCATTGGGACGACCTGCTGACCTTGTCCACGCTGATCCGCACCGGCAATTACTCGGCCTGCGCGCGCGAGCTGGGCGTGACGCACGCCACCGCGATCCGCCGCGTCCGGCGGCTGGAAAGCGCGCTCGGCAAGCCGGTGGCGACGCGCACGGACGGCGCTTTCGCGCTGTCTGCCGCCGGCCGCGCGGCGCTGGCGGCGGCGCAGCAGATGGAAAACTCGGCCGAGCGCCTGCTGCGCGCGGTGGAGGACACCGGCGCCGGTGTCTCGGGAGTGGTCGGCATTGCGTGCACGGCGGCGCTCGGCAGCCATTTCCTCACGCCGCGCCTGCCCGCGCTGTACCGCGCGCATCCGCAACTGGAAGTCCGGCTCGAGACCGGCAACCGCGTGGCCAGCCTGGCACGGCGGCGCGCGCACGTGGCGGTGCGGCTGGGACGGCCGCAGGAAAGCGACGTCATCGCGCAGCGCGCGGGCAGCATGGGGTTCGGCCTTTATGCGCCGGCGCGGCCGCCGGGCAGCGGGCCTTGGCCGGCGGAGGAACTAGCCGCGGCGCCGCTCTGCGGCCTGCTCGACGAAGGGCTCGCGCTGCCGGAATCGGAATGGACGCGCCGCGCCGGCGCGCGCACCGGCTTCCAGTCCAACAATATGCTGGCCGTGCACGAGGCGGTCTGCGGCGGGCTGGGCATCGGGCTGCTGCCGCACCATCTGGCGCGCGGCGATGCGCGGCTGGTGCAGGTGCGCGACGTGCCGGAAGTGGTCCGGGAGATCTGGCTGGCCTATCCGCGCGAGTTACGCGGCGCGTCGCGCTTCCGGCCGGTGATCGACTGGCTGGCGCGCACGCTCGCGCAATGCCCGTGAACGCCGCGACGGCGCGTCACGGCCGACGCCCGCCAGGCGGCGGGCGTCGGGCCTGCGCCGAGGCCGGGCTTCAGGCCGGCACGGGTTCGGCCACGGTGCCCGACACCGCCACGGTCAGCAGGTCGGCCGCGGCCTTGATGCGCTGCGGCGCACCGAACAGCCGCGCCACCACCAGGCCGTTCTGCAGGGCGCCGAGCACGGCCTGCGCCATCGTCTGCGGCGCCAGCACGGCGGGCTTGCGCTGCGTGGCCTGCGCGCTTTCCAGCAGGCGCGTGAGCCACGACTCGTTGACGCGGTAGAACTCCTTGAGCACGCGGTGCACCGGTTCGGGCAGCAGCAGCGCCTCGGTCGACAGCATGCCGACCAGGCAGACGCGGTCGCCGTCCGCCGAGTCCAGCCACGGCTTGAGGAATTCGCGGGCCTGCTCTTCCGGTGGCAGGGCGGTATCGATATGGCGCACATGGTCGCAGATGCGGGCGCTGTATTCCGTCACCGCCGCCTGGACCAGGTCTTCCTTGGTCGGGAAGTAGTAGTGGATGCTGGATGTCTTGACGCCCACGTGCTCGGCCAGGTCGCGATAGCTGAAACCATTGAAACCCCGCTGCCGGACCAGCACCAGGGTGTGCTCGAGCAGTTGTTCGCGTACGGATAGGGTTCTCATCTGGCATGCATCCGCCGTTGGGCGGACCCTCTCGACTGTCAAAGCCAATCGCGCAGCGAAAGACCGCGGGTGGCGGCCCCTTGCTGCGCCCTTCCCCGCCCCGGGTTGCGGGCGCGGGGAACCGTCATGCCTCAGGCGTTGGCGCCTTCGGTGAAGACGTCGAACTTGCCGGTGCGGGCGCCATCGGTGAAGGCGTCGCGGTTGCCGCTGCGCGCCGGGGTTGCCGATACGCCGCTGCGGTCCAGGCCGGCGACCAGCGCGCCATCGGTGAACGGATCGGCCTTGCCGCTGCGGGCGCCGTCGGTGTAGCCGTCGCGGTTGCTGATACGGGCGCCGTCGGTATAGGCATCGCGGCTACCGTTGCGCGCCGGGCTGGCCGACACGCCGCTGCGATCCAGGCCGGCGACCAGCGCGCCATCGGTGAACGGGTCGGCCTTGCCGCTGCGGGCGCCGTCGGTATAACCGTCGCGGTTGCTGATGCGGGCACCGTCGGTGTAGGCATCGCGGCTACCGTTGCGCGCCGGGGTTGCCGATACGCCGCTGCGGTCCAGGCCGGCGACCAGCGCGCCGTCGGTGAACGGGTCGGCCTTGCCGCTGCGCGCGCCGTCGGTGTAGCCGTCGCGGTTGCTGATGCGGGCGCCGTCGGTAAAGGCGTTGCGGTTGCCGATGCGCGCGCCGTCGGTATAGGCATCGCGGGCGTCGGTGCGGAACACATAGCCGTACTTGTCGCCGGCGATGCTGCTGTCCTTGGGGCCCGAGGCTTGTGCCTGGCCGGCCACGAAGGCGGCGGCGAGGGTGGCGGCGGTGATGACGGTCTTGGCGATGAGCTTGGCGTTCATGATCTTCTCCATTTCACATTGAGGATCCGCGCTGGGGGCGGAATCGAATCGGTAAGGCGCTCTGGAGTCCGGCGTTTCTCTTGCTGTTATCTACTAGTAGATAGATGATCTGGGCAAAAAAAACGGGGAGTCCCCGGGTACTGCGCTGGATCCTCTTTCCTGCTTCAGCGTTCTGGCTGGGGCGGAGCAGCGGCTTCCATGACCCGAATATTATCTACTGGTAGATAGATAGTCAAGGAGTTTTCTGAAAAATCGTTGGGAAACCTTGCATGTCGGCATTGCCGCACTTGAGGGACATGCCGGCGGCGCTGGCACCTGGACCCCAGGAAAAACAACAGAGAAGCGGGTGCGTTCAGGCTGCCGGTGAAGCCGGCTTGCTGCCTGTGGCCTCCGCTCCCCCACAAGCGGGAGAGCGGAGCAAACCCCGCGCGACACGGAAACGGGACGCGCGGCGGAACGTGCCCGGCAATCCCGCGCGAGACGCGTCCCGCACGCGCTCAGCGCACCTTGCCCTCCTTCCACGCCTGCAGCAGCTTGTCGTAGGCGATGGTTTCGCCCTTCGGCTTTTCGTTGGCCAGCTTCTTCCATGGCGCGTGGTCGTCCGACAGCCACTTGGCCGGATCGCTCTTGGGGTTCAGCTTGGGCGCGCAGTTGGTCATGCCGGCGCGCTGCAGCCGCGCCATCACCTGGTCCATCTCCTCGGCGAGGTTGTCCATGGCGGCCTGCGGCGTCTTCTCCCCGGTCACCGCGGTAGCCACGTTCTTCCACCAGAGCTGCGCCAGCTTCGGGTAGTCCGGCACGTTGGTCCCGGTCGGCGTCCAGGCCACGCGGGCCGGGCTGCGGTAGAACTCGATCAGGCCGCCGTACTGCGCCGCGTTCTTGGTCAGGTAGTCGTGGTGGATGTCGCTGTCGCGGATGAAGGTCAGGCCGGTGAGCGACTTCTTCAGCGACACCGTCTTCGAGGTCACGAACTGCGCGTACAGCCACGCCGCCGCGAGCCGGTTGGAATCGGTGTTCTTGAAGAAGGTCCACGAGCCCACGTCCTGGTAGCCGTTCTGCATGCCCTGCTTCCAGTACGGGCCGTAGGGCGACGGCGCCATGCGCCACTTGGGCGTGCCGTCGGCGTTGACCACCGGCAGGCCCTTCTTGGTCATGTCGGCGGTAAACGCCGTGTACCAGAAGATCTGCTGCGCCACCTGCCCCTGCGCCGGCACCGGGCCTGCTTCCGAGAAGGTCATGCCCATGGCCTGCGGCGGCGCGTACTTCTTCATCCAGTCGATGTACTTGGTGAGCGCGTAGACCGCGGCCGGGCTGTTGGTGGCGCCGCCGCGCGACACCGAGGCGCCTTCGGGCGTGCACTTGTCCGCGCCGACGCGGATGCCCCACTCGTCCACCGGCATGCCGTTGGGCAGGCCCTTGTCGGCGGCGCCGGCCATGGACAGCCACGCATCGGTGAAGCGCCAGCCCAGCGACGGGTCCTTCTTGCCGTAGTCCATGTGGCCGTAGACCTTCTTGCCGTCGAGTTCCTTGACGTCGTTGGAGAAGAAGTTGGCGATGTCCTCGTAGGCCGACCAGTTGGTGGGCACGCCGAGGTCGTAGCCGTACTTGGCCTTGAACTTGTCCTGCAGGTCCTTGCGCGCGAACCAGTCGGCGCGGAACCAGTACAGGTTGGCGAACTGCTGGTCGGGCAACTGGTAAAGCTTGCCGTCCGGCGCGGTGGTGAACTTGGTGCCGATGAAGTCCTTCACGTCCAGGCCCGGGTTGGTCCATTCCTTGCCGGCGCCGGC
The DNA here is from genome assembly GCF_049059565.2 of Cupriavidus sp. 30B13. NCBI lineage: Bacteria > Pseudomonadati > Pseudomonadota > Betaproteobacteria > Burkholderiales > Burkholderiaceae > Cupriavidus > Cupriavidus sp. 30B13. The sequence goes on from NZ_CP188223.1 coordinate 2,747,705, forward strand.
CATGTAGTCGGTCAGCGGCAGGATGGCGCCATAGCGGTAGTGCGTGCCGATCAGGTCGGAGTCGGAGATCCAGCCGTCGTAGATGGACTTGCCCGACTGCATCGAGGTCTGCAGCTTCTCCACCACGTCGCCTTCCTGGATGATGTCGTGGTTGACCTTGATGCCGGTGATTTCCTCGAAGGCCTTGGCCAGCGTCTTGGATTCGTACTCGTGGGTGGTGATGGTCTCCGAGACCACGTTCACCTGCGTGACGCCCCTGGCCTTGAGCTTGGCCGCGGCGTCGATGAACCATTTCATTTCGGCGAGCTGCTTGTCCTTGGAAAGCGACGACGGCTGGAACTCGCTGTCGACCCATTTCTTCGCCTCCGCCTCGCCGGCCCATGCGGCATGGCCGCAGGCCAGCGCGGCCGCACAGGCCATGGCCGTCATGCCCAATTTCACGTGCACCTTCATGAACGTCTCCTCGAGAATCCCCCTCCCTGCTCTTTGTCTGGGGTGCGGCCCGGGGAAGGTGCAGGCCGCCATGCCCATTGACGAGATTTCCGTCGCTTTATTCCTTGCGCCGTGCCGCGCGGCGCCAGCCCCGGCCAGCCTCAGCCCTTGCGCATCACCAGGGCCAGCACCAGCATCGACGCCACGAAGCTGATCCAGATCGAAGGCTCCTCGGCCAGCGAGAACCACGCCATCATCTTCTCGCCCAGCCCCACCCATGCCAGGTTGATCCACGCGGCGCACATCAGGCCGATGAACAGGCGGTCGCCGCGCGTGGTGGCGATCGGCAGGAAGCCCTTGCGCTCGAGCGTGGGCGCGCGCGTTTCCCACACGGTCATGCCGATCAGCATCAGCGCCACGCAGATGAAGAACACGGCCACCGGGGTGGTCCAGACCATCCAGTTGAGCATTTGTCTCTCCCTAGACGCGTCCCATCGCGAAGCCCTTCGCGATGTAGTGCCGCACGAACCAGATCACGATGCCGCCGGGCACGATGGTCAGCACGCCCGCCGCTGCCAGCACGCCCCAGTCCATGCCCGAGGCCGACACCGTGCGCGTCATGGTGGCGACGATCGGCTTGGCGTTGACCGAGGTCAGCGTGCGCGCCAGCAGCAGTTCCACCCAGCTGAACATGAAGCAGAAGAACGCCGCCACGCCGACCCCCGCCTTGATCAGCGGCAGGAAGATGGTCAGGAAGAAGCGCGGGAACGAGTAGCCGTCCACATAGGCGGTCTCGTCGATCTCGCGCGGCACGCCGGACATGAAGCCCTCCAGGATCCACACCGCGAGCGGCACGTTGAACACCAGGTGCGCCAGCGCCACGCCCAGGTGCGTGTCCATCAGGCCGATGGTGGTGTAGAGCTGGAAGAACGGCAGCAGGAACACCGCCGGCGGCGTCATGCGGTTGGTCAGCAGCCAGAAGAAGACGTGCTTGTCGCCGATGAACCGGTAGCGCGAGAAGGCATAGGCCGCGGGCAGGGCCACCGTGATCGAGATCACGGTGTTCAGGGCCACGTAGATCATCGAGTTGATGTAGCCCGAGTACCACGACGCATCGGTGAAGATGGTCTTGTAGTGGTCCAGCGTGAAGTCGTTCGGCCACAGCGACAGCGTGGAGACGATCTCCTCGTTGGACTTGAACGACATGTTCAGCATCCAGTAGATCGGCAGGACGGCGAACACCAGGTAGGCCGCGAGGAAGATCGCGCGGCCGTAGGTGGCGCGCTGCTGGGTGTCACGCATGGGGCATGTCCTCGCTGCCGGCGCTGCCGGCGGTACCCGCGCGCTGCATCCAGTTATAGAGGATGAAGCACATGAGCAGGATGATGAGGAAGTAGACGATCGAGAACGCCGCCGCCGGGCCCAGGTCGAACTGGCCCACGGCCTTCTGCGTGAGGTACTGCGACAGGAAGGTGGTGGCGTTGCCCGGGCCGCCGCCGGTCAGCACGAAGGGCTCGGTGTAGATCATGAAGCTGTCCATGAAGCGCAGCAGCACCGCGATCATCAGCACGCCGCGCAGCTTGGGCAGCTGGATGTGGCGGAACACCGCCAGGCGCGAGGCGCCGTCGATCTGCGCGGCCTGGTAGTAGGCGTCGGGGATGGCGCGCAGGCCGGCATAGCACAGCAGCGCCACCAGCGGCGTCCAGTGCCACACGTCCATCACCAGCACCGTGACCCAGGCATCGACCGCGCTGCCGGTGTAGTTGTAGTCGAAACCCATGCCGTCGAGCGCGGCGCCGAGCAGGCCGATGTCGGTGCGCCCGAAGATCTGCCAGATGGTGCCCACCACGTTCCACGGGATCAGCAGCGACAGCGCGATCACCACCAGCACCGCCGACGCCTTCCACCCTTTCGCCGGCATCGACAGCGCCAGCAGGATGCCCAGCGGGATCTCCACCGCCAGCACCGCGAGCGAAAAGCCGAGCTGGCGCAGCAGCGCGTCGTGCAGCTCGCCGTCGCGCAGCACGGTGCGGAACCACTCGGTGCCGACGAACACCCGCCGCTCCGGCGAGATGATGTCCTGCACCGAGTAGTTGACGATGGTCATCAGCGGCAGGACGGCGGAGAACGCCACGCACAGCACCACCGGGATCACCAGCAGCCAGGCCTTCTGGTTGACGGGCTTCAGCGTGCTCATGCCACCAGCTCCTCGTTGACGTAGTAACAGGTATGACGGTTGAACACGGACAGCCACACGGTCTGGCCCTGCGCCAGGCCCGCGGCCTCGTTGCCGAGCCGCGCGCGCACCAGCGCGGTCGCGCCGCCGGCGCCCTGCACGGTGGCGGTGACCAGCCAGTAGGTGCCGATGTCCTGCGCGCGCTCCACGCGCGCGGGCAGCGCCTGCGGATCGGTGCCGGCGGCCAGCCGCAGGTATTCCGGGCGCACGCCCACCTTGAAGCCGCCGGCGGCCTGCAGCGCGGCCGCCGCCGGCGCGGCCAGCCCGGGCATGTAGCGCCGCCCGGCGATCTCGATGGCGCCGTCGCGCCACTGCCCGGCCAGGAAGTTCATGCCGGGCGAGCCGATGAAGTTGCCGACGAAGGTATGCGCGGGCCGCTCGAACAGCGCATCGGCCGAACCCACCTGCACCGCCTTGCCGCGCGACATCACCAGCACCTGCTCGGCGAAGGTGAGCGCCTCGGTCTGGTCATGGGTGACGTAGATCAGCGTGAGGCGGAACTCGTGGTGGATTTCCTTGAGCTTGCGCCGCAGCTGCCATTTGAGGTGCGGGTCGATCACCGTGAGCGGCTCGTCGAACAGGATCGCCGAGACGTCCTGCCGCACCAGCCCGCGGCCCAGCGAGATCTTCTGCTTGGCGTCGGCGGACAACCCGCTGGCGCGCCGGTCCAGCGCGGCGGACAGGTCCAGCATCTCGGCCACGCGGCCCACGCGCTCCCTGACCTGGGCCGGCGCCACGCCGCGGTTGCGCAGCGGGAAGGCCAGGTTCTCGCCCACGGTCATGGTGTCGTAGATCACCGGGAACTGGAACACCTGGGCGATATTGCGCGCCTGCGGCGTGGCCGCGGTGACGTCGCGCCCGTCGAAGGCGATGGTGCCGTGCGAGGGCCGCAGCAAGCCGGAGATGCAGTTGAGCAGCGTGGTCTTGCCGCAGCCGGACGGCCCCAGCAAGGCATACGCGCCGCCGTCGTCGAAGGTGAACTTCAGCGGCAGCAGCGCGTAGTCTTCGTCGGACTGCGGATCCAGGCGGTAGGAATGGGACAGGTCGAGATCGATGCGCGCCATGTCAGGCCCCCTGCCCCGCGGCAACCGGCGCCGCCGCGTGCCCGGGCCGCGCGGGCGCGTGGATGCGCTTGCCGGCGGCATCGAACAGGTACAGCTGCGACGGGTCGAGGTGCAGCGTGAGCGGCGCGCCCAGCTGCAGGTCGACCACGCCGGGGAACTGCGCCACCAGGTTGCCCACCGGCGAGTCCATGTGCACGTAGGTGTCCGAGCCCGACAGTTCGGCCAGCGCGACCCGGCCGGAGACCGGCACCATGCCGGGCGCGGCTTCCAGCCGCAGCACGCCGGCGCGCACGCCCACCGTCACCGGGCCGGCGTGGCCCGCGGCCTCCGGCAGCGGCACGGCGATGCCGCCCTGCAAGGTCACGGCCCCGTCCAGCAGGTCGCCGGCCATCAGGTTCATCGGCGGATCGCTGAAGGCGCGCGCCACGCGCAGCGAGTCGGGATAGTGGAAGACCTCGGGCGTGGGGCCGTATTGCAGCAGCTCGCCGGCATCCAGCACGGCGGTATGGCCACCCAGCAGCAGCGCCTCGCCCGGCTCGGTGGTGGCGTAGATCACGGTGGCGTCGCCATGCGCGAACAGTTGCGTGAGTTCCTCGCGCAGTTCCTCGCGCAGCTTGTAGTCCAGGTTCACCAGCGGCTCGTCCAGCAGCATCAGCGGCGCGCCCTTGGCCAGCGCGCGCGCCAGCGCCACGCGCTGCTGCTGCCCGCCGGACAGCTCGGCCGGCAGGCGCTCGAGCAGGTGGTCGATGTGCAGCCGCGCCGCCAGCGCCCGCACCTGGCCGCCGATGTCCTTCGCGCGGCGCAGCTTGAGCGGCGAGGCGATGTTGTCGAACACGGTCAGCGAGGGGTAGTTGATGAACTGCTGGTAGACCATGGAGACATTGCGCTCGCGCACCGGCACGCCGGTCACGTCCACGCCGTCCACTTCCACGCGCCCGGCGCTGGGCCGGTCCAGCCCCGCCATGACCCGCATCAGCGAGGTCTTGCCGGCCTGCGTGGCCCCCAGCAAGATGGTCACGGCGCCCGGCACGGGCGCCAGCGACATGGGATACAGATACGCCTGCGAACCAGCCTGCTGGGCGATGCCTTCCAATCTGAGCTGCATCGGGTCTCCGGGATTCGAATGCTCACTGCATCACATGGACAGCGATGATGCAGACGCACAAACTCTTGCTTTCCGCTCGTTTTAGTGCAAAAACGAAAACAAAACAATCATGCACTGCATCATTTGTTTTCGTTTGTGTTTGAACTAGAATGCCCGCATGACGCTCAATCCACGCCAGACCGCCCTGCTCGAAGAGGTACGCAGCCAGGGCTTCGCCTCCATCGACGAACTTGCCCGCAAGTTCGGGGTGACCCTGCAGACGGTTCGCCGCGACGTCAACCTGCTGGCCGAGAACGGCATGCTGGCGCGCTTCCACGGCGGCGTGCGCATGGAAGGCTCCACGGTGGAGAACATCGCCTACCGGCAGCGGCAGGTGCTCAATGCCGAGGGCAAGGCGCGCATCGCGCGCGCGGTGGCCGGCGCGGTGCCGGAGGGCTGCTCACTGATCCTGAACATCGGCACCACGGTGGAGGAAATCGCGCGCGAGCTGATCCATCACCGCGGCCTGCGCGTGATCACCAACAACCTGAACGTGGCCGGCATCCTGGCCGACAACCCCGATTGCGAGGTCATCGTGGCCGGCGGCGTGCTGCGCTCGCGCGACCGCGGCATCGTGGGCGAGGCCACGGTGGAGTTCATCAGCCAGTTCAAGGTGGACATCGGCCTGATCGGCATCTCGGGCATCGAGGCCGACGGCACGCTGCGCGACTACGATTTCCGCGAAGTGAAGGTGGCGCGGACCATCATCGAGCATTCGCGCGAGATCTGGCTGGCGGCGGACGCCAGCAAGTTCAACCGCCAGGCCATGGTGGAACTGGCGCACCTGTCGGAAATCGACCGGCTGTTCACCGACGAGCCCCTCAAGCCCGCGTTCGAGCGCATGCTGGAAGACAGCGGAGTGAATTGTGTGGTCGCGCAGGACTGAACGCGGCCGCAGGCCGCGCCTGCCGGGCAGCGCCGGCGCCGGCGGCGCCGCGCACCCGCCGGGAGGCTTACTTGACTTACTTGAAGACGACGGTCTTGTGGCCGTTGACCAGGATGCGGTGCTCGGCGTGCCATTTGACGGCACGCGCCAGCGCCACGCATTCCACGTCGCGGCCCACCGCGGTGAGCTGCTCCGGGGCCATGCTGTGGTCCACGCGCTCGATCTCCTGCTCGATGATCGGGCCTTCGTCCAGGTCCGCCGTGACGTAGTGGGCGGTGGCGCCGATCAGCTTCACGCCGCGGTCGTGGGCCTGGTAGTAGGGCTTGGCGCCCTTGAAGCTGGGCAGGAACGAGTGGTGGATGTTGATGGCGCGGCCGGCCAGCTTGCGGCACAGGTCGTCGCTGAGCACCTGCATGTAGCGCGCCAGCACCACCAGGTCGATGTTCTGGTCGCGCACGACCTCGAACACCTTGGCCTCCTGCGCGGCCTTCTGCTCGGCCGAGGCGTTCATCAGCGGCAGGTGGAAGAACGGGATGTCGTAGGACGCGGCCAGCTGGTAGAAATCGCGGTGGTTCGACACGATGGCGGCGATCTCGACCGGCAGGCCGCTGGCCTTGGCGCGGAACAGCAGGTCGTTGAGGCAGTGGCCGATCTTGGACACCATGATCATCACGCGCGGCTTGACGCTGGCGTCGAACAGATCCCACTGCATGCCGAACTGGTCGCCGACCGGGGCGAACGCGGCCTTCAGCGTGGCCAGGTCGGGGCCGCCCGCGGCGGGCGTGAAATGCACGCGCATGAAGAAGCGGCCGGTGAATTCATCGCCGAACTGGTCGGAGTCGACGATGTTGCAGCCGTGCTGGAACAGCAGGCCCGAAACGGCGTGGACGATGCCCGGCTGGTCCGGGCAGGAAATGGTCAGAATGAATCCGGTATTGCTCATCGTGTGTTGTTCTGTCGAGTGCGCGCCGATCATGCGCGGCGGGTGCCGGGGCCGCTGCCGGCGCGGCTCCAGCCGCGCCGTTCGAGCGTATCCAGCGTCACCAGCGTCGCATCGACGGTCATGGCGCCATCCGCCATGATAGCAAGCAATGCCTCGGGCTCGATACGGCGGTGCTCGGCCACTTCGCCGTCGCGGTTGTGCGGCGTGAAGCCCGCGGGCAGCATCAGGTCGTACACGTACACCGCTTCCCACTGCACGCCTTCGGGGATTTCGCGCAGCACCTCGATCACGCCGTGCCCCTCGGCGCGCCGCGCCAGCGCGGGCGGGATGCCGGATTCCTCGTCGCACTCGCGCACCAGCGTGGCGAGCGGATCGCTGCCGGCCGGCATGCCGCCGGCCACCAGGTTGTCCCACATGCCGGGGTCGACCGCCTTGGCCGCGCTGCGCCGCGAGATCCACAGCGCGCGCTCGCCCTCGATCACGCCGTTCATGTGCGAGGCAAAGGTCAGCAGGCCGAGGAAGCGCGCCGCCGCCCGCTCGATCACCGCGAACGCGGGCGCCTCCAGCGCCGGCGTGACCGCGAACAGCTCGTCGCGCCAGCCGCGCACGTGGCCGGCATCCGCCAGCCAGCGCGCCAGCGCGGCCAGCGCTTCGCTGCGCGCGGCAGGCTCCGCGCAGCCCGGCAGCAGCGCAACCGTGCCGGCCGCCTCGTCGGCCAGGACGGCCGGCACCGCGTCCTGCGCGCGCAGGATCCGCGCATGCGCGCGCGGCAGCCAGCCGACCTGCCGGCCGTCCACGGTCAGCTTCAGGTGGGTGCCGGCATCGAAGCGGCTGCGCGCTGCCAGCGAGGCGGTAATGCGGGAGAGAAACGAAGTATCGGACATGAATATTGCGGGCCGCCGCGGTGGCGCGCCCGTCGAATGGAATCCAGGAAAAAAGGCATGACGCAAATCCGCCCTGCGGGCCAGCCCCGCGGCCAGTCCCCCGGCCAGCCCCGCTACGTGCTCGCGCTGGACCAGGGCACCAGCAGCTCGCGCGCCATCCTGTTCGACCACGCCGGCAACGTGGTGCGGGTCGCCCAGCGCGAGTTCCGGCAATATTACCCGCACCCCGGCCACGTCGAGCACGATCCCTACGAGATCTGGCAGTCGCAGCTGGCGGTGGCGCACGAGGTGCTGGGCGACGCCGGCGTCGCCGCCAGCCAGGTGCAGGCCATCGGCATCACCAACCAGCGCGAGACCACCGTGCTGTGGGACCGCAAGACCGGCGAGCCGGTCGGCCGCGCGCTGGTCTGGCAGGACCGCCGCACCGCGCCGATGTGCGAGGCGCTGCAGGCCCAGGGCCACGGCGAGCTGTTCCGCGAGCGCACCGGGCTGATCGTCGACGCCTACTTCTCCGGCACCAAGCTGCGCTGGATGCTGGACAACATCGAGGGCGCGCGCGAACGCGCCGCGCGCGGCGAGCTCGCCTTCGGCACCGTCGACAGCTGGCTGATCTGGCAGCTCACCGACGGCAAGCGCCATGTCACCGACGTCTCCAACGCCTCGCGCACGCTGCTGTTCAACATCCATACCTTCGCCTGGGACGACGCCCTGCTCGGCGTGCTGGACATCCCGCGCAGCCTGCTGCCCGAGGTGGCGCCGTCCAGCGGCGAGGTGGCGCGCACGGCCCTGCGCTGGTTCGGCGCCGAGATCCCGGTGGCCGGCATCGCCGGCGACCAGCAGGCCGCCACCTATGGCCAGGCCTGCCTGTCGCCCGGCATGGCCAAGAACACCTATGGCACCGGCTGCTTCCTGCTGATGAACACCGGCGCGCAGCCGGTCGCCTCGCACAACCGCCTGCTCACCACCATCGGCTGGCAGCTCGGCGGCGCCGCGCCGGCGGCCAGCCGCACGCAATACTGCCTCGAAGGCGGCGTGTTCATGGGCGGCGCCACCATCCAGTGGCTGCGCGACGGGCTGCAGATCATCAACAGCGCGCCCGAGGCGGAACCGCTCGCGCGCCAGTGCGAGGATACCGATGGCGTGGTGCTGGTGCCGGCCTTCGCCGGCCTCGGCGCGCCGCACTGGGACCCGTTCGCGCGCGGCACGCTGGTGGGCATCACGCGCGGCACCGGGCGAGCGCACATCGCGCGCGCGGCGCTGGAATCGATCGCGCTGCAGAGCGTGGACGTGCTGGACGCCATGCAGAAGGACGCCGGCATCTCGCTGGCCGAGCTGCGCGTGGACGGCGGCGCCTCGCGCAGCGACCTGCTGATGCAGATGCAGGCCGACCTGCTCGGCACGGCCGTGGTGCGCCCACGCGTGACCGAGACCACGGCGCTGGGCGCCGCCTACCTGGCCGGCCTGGCCACCGGCTACTGGAGCGGCGAGGAAGAAATCGCCAGCCAGTGGCAGGTGGAACACCGCTTCGAACCCAACCTGTCCGCCGACGCGCGCGCCTACCGGCTGTGGCGCTGGCGCCGCGCGGTGGAACGCGCGCGCGACTGGGCGCGCGAAGACGGCGCGCCGCCGCACGCGTCCAGCTGACGGCCCCGCGCACCGCCGCACCGGGCCGCAACCGCTCCAGGCATTCGCTTCAGACAAGGAATCATGCAGAAACTGTCCTCCCCCACCCTGCCGCCGGACCGCGCCGCGCTGCTCGCCACGCTCGAGCGCGAGCCCAAGTGGGACGTGATCGTCATCGGCGGCGGCGCCACCGGCCTCGGCACCGCGGTGGACGCCGCCTCGCGCGGCTACCGCACGCTGCTGGTGGAAGCCGCAGACTTCGCCAAGGGCACCTCGAGCAAGGCCACCAAGCTGGTCCATGGCGGCGTGCGCTACCTGGCGCAGGGCAATATCAGCCTGGTGCGCGAGGCGCTGCACGAGCGCGGGCTGCTGGCGCGCAACGCGCCGCACCTGGTGTGGCCGCTCGGCTTCGTGGTGCCGGCCTACCAGCTGTTCGACCAGCCGTTCTACGGCATCGGCCTGAAGGTCTACGACCTGCTGGCCGGCGGGCTCAACCTGTCCGGCAGCCGCTGGCTGAACCACCGCGAGACGCTGGCCGCCGCGCCCACGCTGGCCGAACACGTGGGCGGACGGCCGCTGCGCGGCGGCAACCTGTACTTCGACGGCCAGTTCGACGACGCCCGCCTGGCCATCGCGCTGATGCGCACGCTGTTCGACGTCGGCGGCACCGCCGTCAATTACCTGCGCGTCACCGGCCTGTCGCAGAAGCACGGCGTGATCGATGGCGTCACCGTCCAGGACGCGCTCGGCGACGCCACCTTCGCGCTCAAGGCCGATTGCGTGATCAACGCCACCGGGGTGTGGGTGGACGCCATCCGCCAGATGGAAGACGGCCAGGCGCGCAGCATGGTGGCGCCGAGCCAGGGCGTGCACCTGACCCTGCCGCGCAGCTTCCTGCCGGGCGAGCGCGCCATCCTGATCCCCAAGACCGACGACGGCCGCGTGCTGTTCGTGGTGCCGTGGAACGGCCACACCATCGTCGGCACCACCGACACGCCGCGCAAGGACCTGCCGCTGGAGCCGCGCGCCGGCGCCGACGACGTCGACTTCATCCTCGAAACGGCGGCGCGCTACCTGTGCCGCACGCCGACCCGCGCCGACGTGACCAGCGTGTGGGCCGGCCTGCGCCCGCTGGTCAAGGCCACCGGCGAGGCCTCCACCGCCTCGCTCTCGCGCGAGCACACCATCCTGGTGTCCAGGGGCGGCCTGATCACCGTCACCGGCGGCAAATGGACCACCTACCGCCGCATGGCGCAGGACGTGGTCGGCACCGCCATCGAGCGCAAGATGCTGCCGGCCGCCCCCTGCGTGACCGCCGACCTGCCGTTGCACGGCGCGCAGGGCCTGCCCGCCGACCTGCCCGCGGCCGGCAGCGGCTCGCCCGACCGCTACTACGGCAACGAACTCGCCATGCTGCGCGCGCTGCCCGGCCAGGAGGAAATCCTCGTGCCCGGCTCCGGCCTGAGCGCCGCCCATGTGCGCTTTGCCGCGCGCTTCGAGCTGGCGCGGCGCGTGGAAGACGTGCTGGCGCGGCGCAACCGCGCGCTGTTCCTGGAAGCGGGCGCCGCCAGCGCGGCCGCGCCGCGCGTGGCGCAGATCCTGGCCGAGGAACACGGCCACGACGCCGCCTGGCAGGCCGCCGAGGTGGAGAGCTTCCGTTCCCTGGCCAGCGGTTATATGCTGTCCTGATGCCCGCACGCGAACCAGGAGCCTCCATGCCGCCGCGCTTTCCGCAGCACTGCCTCCCCGCCGCCGCCCTGGCCGGCACCCTCGCCCTGGCGGCGTTCCCGGCGCAGGCCAGGCCCGGCATCGACGGCGTGCGCTTCGATGCGCCGCAGACGGTGCGCTACCGCTGCGACGGCGGCAAGCAGCTCACCGCGCGCTACTTCAACAGCCCCGACAACCAGATCGCCATCCTGCGCCTCGACGGCAAGGCGCCGCTGCTGTTCGTCAGCGTGCTGACCGGCTCCGGCGCGCGCTACTCGCACGGCATCCACCAATGGATCACCAAGGGCGACGAGGGCCGGCTCCAGGACCTGACGCAGGGCGACGACGCGCCCCCCGTCTACGCCAACTGCAAGGCCGCGAAATAAGCCGCCCACGGGCCGCCCGCGGCCGGCCCGCGGCATAACATTTGGTCGCGCAGGCTCCCGCTGAGCGATAATGCGGCTTATCGAATCAGGGAGAACACCATGGACGAGATTGACGATCTGTCCGATCTGCCGATGCCCCGCTTCATCTGGGGCTTCGCCATCTTCACGCCCAAGGGCGGCGAGGTGATGCATGACGAGTTTGAATATCTGACCCACACCCGCGCCCCGCGCTTCACCTGCCGGGTAGTCGAGCTGGAAGACATGCCGGCCGACAGCGAGGAAAACGGCATCGACGGGCGCATCGTGCACTACGACGAGCCGGGCCGCCTGTTCTACATCACCGACGCCGGGCTGGCGCTGGTGAACTTCGAGCTGTTCGACAGCCTGCCGGACAAGAACAAGCTCAAGAAGGTCTGCGACGAAGCCATCACGAACTGGCTGCTGCGCCGCGATTTCCTCGAATCGGAAGAAGGCGAGGAAGACTGAGGACCCCGGCCCCGCTGCGCCAACGGTCTTTTGCCGAATCCCGCAATGACGGCCGCCGCGCCGTCATTGCCCTGGCCCCGCCTCCCGTCCCGCCTCCCGTCCCGCTTCCCACCTCCCGCTTCCCGCCTCCCACTTCCCGCCTCATCTTCCCGCACCGCCCCTTCGCCGCCACCGCACCGGCTTGCGCCGCATGGCGGCTGCCTCCGCCGGCCATTTCTCCGCCGCCGGGCAGGTCAGCCCCGTCCTACATGGCAAGGGGAGACCGCCGGACACCGCGCACAAGGCCCGCTCCCTATAGTGGAACCGTGGAAAACAGCGAAAGAAAGGAAGGAAATCATGCCCTACATTCTCGCCTGGCTGCTCGGTGTCCCGGCCTTCGTGCTGCTGCTGATCTGGCTGTTCGTGCATTGACGCGCAGCTGCCCGACCGGCTGCCCGGCTGGAGGGCGGCACCGGGCCCCCGCAGGCGCCGCGCGGCCTGCCTGAAACGAAAACGCCCGCTGGGATCCCAGCGGGCGTTCTTCTTTCTGCTTGTCGGCAGCCACTTGCCGCCTTGCCAGCCGACGGCCAGGCGCGATCAATGCATCACACCACCCGGCGCGTGCGGCAAGCGCCGCGCAACCGCATCAGGCCGAAGCGGCCGCCGCAGCCTGCTGCGGCAGCCCGCGCTCCAGCGCTTCCTTCAGCAGGGCGCTCATGCCGCCCGGGTGATCCACCGCCAGCGTCTGCAGGCGCTTGACCAGTTCGCCGTCGAGCTTGCATGCGAACGGCACCAGGCCCTGCTCCTGGTCGAGGCGGCGCTGCTCGCGGCGATCGACTTTCGGCTGGGCGCCTTCGCGCGCGGCGCGCACGGCGGCACTATGCTTCAGGCTGTTGGCGAGCTTCAGCCCTTTGTTCTTTTCGAGGTCGGTCTTTTTCACGGCTTGTTCCGCTAGAGTCAGTCTGGGGCGGTATTGTACGCAGGTCCGCGCCGGCCACCGGCGGCAGCCCCCGAGCCCGCGGCGGCAACGCTATTCCTCGCCCCGTACCTCGATCAGCTCGGCCGCCACGCGCTCGATCTCCACGTACACGGGCAGCGCGGCATCGGGACCCGTGCAACCCACCCCGCTCGCATCGGCCGCGCTAGCGCCGGGCGGCAGGAACACGAAGGCCATGCCGGGCTGCCAGCGCGGATCGTTCTTCAGGCTTTCATTGAGGATCGCCAAGTACTGGCTGCGGGTGAACACGTGCTTTGCCATCTTCGCCTCCGATACGTTGTCCGGATCGTAGCATGGCCCGCAAGTGCCTCAATGGCTCGACGGATCGACGGCCCGATGGGCGCGCGACCGGCCGCTCAGCCGGCCGGCTCCATGGACCAGCCCGGCCCCTTGCCGTTCTTGTCGCTCTCGTGGCGCCAGCGGCAGCCGCAGTCCGCGCAGGTATAGGTGGCGAAGGTGATCGCGGGCTCCCCGCGCGGCTTGATGCGCTGCGTATCGGTCAGCAATAGCCGCGGATGCCCGGTGCCGCCGGTCGAGCCGGGCCGGATCTGCGCGCACGCGTCGCAAAGAATCATCGTCGCTCCCGCGCCCAGTGCGCGTGGCCGATGCGGCCGGCGCGACCGATGCGGGCACGATTGCCCGTATCGCGGACGGCCGCTATTTGTCTGCCGCCATCGCTTTGAGCTGGGCATCGCCAGCCACGCGCGCGGCGTCCGAAGTGGTGAAGGTATCGTCGGAAACGATATTGCGCCTGACCAGGCGCGCATCGAAATCGACCAGCGTGATCACCCATACGTAACGCCCGGCCTGCGGCGCGGTCTGGACGAAGGCCTGCAGATGCGGCGTGGAATCCTTGGACATGATGCTCCTCCGGAGAACGCATCGGGCCACTGTAGCACGAGCGCGCGCCCGGCGGCAGCGGCGCGCGGCTCAATGCTCGAAGTCCAGGCCGCCCAGCAGCACCGTGGCATCGGCCTGCGAGCGCGTGCCGAAATCGATCTGCCGCGGCGCCTGCCACGCGCGCAGCTTGCCCGGCAAGGCCGCCAGGTACTGCGCGAATTTCTCTTCGCCGCCGGCCGCGAACAGAGCCCCGATCTCGAGGCCGTCCCAGGACAGGTAGATATTCAGCGGATGCGCGAAGCGCCGCGCCCCCTCGAGCGGCTCGCCGTGGATATGGACCCGCGCGGGACTCTCGCCGCGCACCAGCTCGACGTGGACGCGGTGCCGGAACAGCCCGGCGAGCGCCTCGGCGATGCGGGGGGCGAACTCGGCATCGAAGCGTGCCGCAATGTCATGACTCACGTTTGTCTCTTCCCGGTTTTTACCGGGATCGTAGCACGCAGGACCGGGGGCGCCGGCGCCCCCGGCACCGGCCGAAACTCCGGTTGACCCTTGCGGCTGCCGGCCTATACTGAAGTCCTGCCGACTGAGACACGCCGTAGCAAAGCGAAGGTAGGTCGCAGAATGGCCCGCTGGCCGGCAAGGCGGCGAGGCCGAGCAAGCCGATTCAGGCCTGCACGTCCGAACCGGACCCCAGCGCGTTTGCGGACCCGGTTCGGATCCCCTTTCCCTGGCTCGCGCGGCCTGGCTGGCGCGGCGCGGCACAAGCAACACCGGCAGGAAACCAGGCACCTTCGCAGGCTCCTTCGGAGACACTTCGCGAAGGTGCCTTTTTGCTGCCTCTTTTTATTCGCCACGCCCGGCGCCGGCGCAGCCGCTCCAGCGAGCCGCCCTTCATGACCTTGCCGGGCAAGGCATGGCCGACCAGTTGCTCGGCCAGCTGCGCGGCCGCGACCAGCTTGTCGAGATCCAGGCCGGTCTCGATGCCCATCTCCTCGCACAGCGCCACCAGGTCCTCGGTGCAGACGTTGCCCACCGCCGGCGGCACGCCGCCGCTGGCGCTGCCGAAGCCGGCGAACGGGCAACCGCCCAGGCCGCCGATGGCGGCGTCGAACTGGCGCACGCCCATCTCCAGCGCCGCCACGGCATTGGCCAGCGCCGCGCCGCGCGTGTCGTGCAGGTGGAGCTTGATCTCGACCTCGGGCCAGCGCTCGCGCACCGCGCCGACCAGGCGCCGCACGTGCAGCGGATTGGCCCAGCCCATGGTGTCCGCAAGCCGCAGCGCGGCAAGGCGGCTGCCGTGCTCGGCCAGCAGCTGGGCGGTGCGCTCGATCAGGCCGACCACGTGCTCCACGGGCACGTCGCCCTCGAAGTTGCAGCCGAACGCCGCCATCACGCCGAGGCTGTCCGGCACCATGCCGGCCGCGCGGTAGGCCTCGATCCAGCGCGGCATGTCCGCGAAGGCATCCTCGATGCCGCGGTTGGTATTGCGCCGGATGAAGGTCTCGCTGGCCGTGATCGTCAGGCGGCCTTCCATCGCGATCCGGCCGCTGGCGCGCGCGCGTTCCAGGCCGCGCGTATTCAGCCACAAGGCGCGCCACGTCATGCCGGGGATGTCGGGTAGCGCGGCGATCACCTCGGCCGAGTTCGCCATCTGCGGCACCGCGTCCGGCTTGACGAACGACCCGACCTCGATCTCGCGCAGGCCGGCGGCGGCCAGCGCCGCGATGAGCTCGAGCTTCTCGGCGACGGTGAGCACCTTCGGCTCGATCTGCAGGCCGTCGCGCGGGCCGACTTCGATGATGTGGACGGAGCGGGGATAAGTCGTCATGCGGATTCAATGTGGGCAGGATGGGCGCGCCGCAGGGCAGCCGGCGGGCTGGCGAAGCGGCGCGCGATGCCTGCATGCTAGGCATCCGCGCACGCGCTGGCAACGCATGGAACGGTGCTGCCCGCCGATATCCGCCCGCTGATATGTGCGCGCCGCGCCGCCGGCCGGCCGCAAATATCACCAGCGTGATATCGCGCCCGGCTGGCCGCCGAATGCTTGCGACGCCGCAACGCGGTGGCTATTCTGGCCCTCGAACTTGTCCTGCCATGCCCGCCGTCGCGGCATGCCCCCGGAAACGACTCACGATGCCAAGCAACCAACCCTTATCCGGCTACACGATTGTCGAGATCGGCCACAGCGTGGCCGCGCCCTACACGGGGCTGATCCTCGCCAACCTCGGCGCCACTGTCATCAAGGTGGAAAACCCCGGCGCGGGCGACCATGCGCGCGGCTGGGGCCCCCCGTTCTTCGACGAGGCCGGGCCGCACTTCGTCGCCATGAACCGCAACAAGCGCAGCGCCGCCATCGACCTGGCCGACGACACGCAGCGCGAAGCGCTGCGCCGCCTGATCCTGGAAGAGGCCGACGGCGTCATCTGCAACCTGCGCGCCGGCGTGGCCGACCAGTTCGGCGTCGGCCCGGCCTCGCTGCTGGAAGAGAATCCCGCGCTGGTCTATTGCGAGATCGGCGCCTTCGGCAGCGGCGGGCCGATGTCGCACAAGCCCGGCTACGACCCGCTGATGCAGGCCTACGGCGGCATGATGAGCATCACCGGCGAAAGCGCCGAGCGCCCGCCGATCCGCGTCGGCGTGTCGATCATCGACATGGGCGCCGGCCTGTGGGGCGCGGTCGGCATGCTGTCCGCGCTGCTCGAGCGCGAGCGCACCGGCCTGGGCGGCCTGGTCGAGACCTCGCTGTTCGAAACGGCGCTGGCCTGGACCACGGTACCGGTCACGCGCGCGCTGATGAAAGGCGGCCCGCAGCAGCCGCAGGGCTCCGGCGCGGCCGGCATCGTGCCCTACCAGGCCTTCCGCACCCAGGACGGCTGGCTGGTGATCGGCGCCGGCAACGACAAGCTGTTCGCCAAGCTGGCCGGCGCGCTGGACCTGCCCGAGCTGGCCGGCGACGAGCGCTTCCGCACCAACCGCGGCCGCGTGCAGAACAAGGACGCGCTGATCCCCGTGCTCGAGGCGCGCGCGCTCGCGCACACCAACGCCAGCCTCGGCGCGCTGCTCGACGCCCACGGCGTGCCGAACGCGCCGGTGCAGACCATCGAGCAGGTCGTCGACGATCCGCAGACGCAGGCGCTCGGCATGATCCAGGCCGGCCCCGAAGGCTCGATGCCGACCGTCGGCCTGCCACTGCGGTTCGACGGCAAGCGAACCGCCTACCACAGCGCCGCGCCGCGGCTCGGCGCGCATACCGGCGACGTGCTGGACAACCCCGCCGGCGAAGAGGACCGCGCATGACCGCAACCCACGAAACCTACGAAACCATCGAGACCGCGCTGTCCGACAACGGCACGCTGGTGGTGACGCTGAACCGCCCGCAGGCGAGCAACGCCACCAACACGCAGATGGGGCGCGAGATGCGCGACATGTGGGCGCGCGTGGCGGCGCCCGGCAGCGGCGTGCATTGCGTCATCCTGACCGGCGCCGGCCGCGCCTTCAGCGCCGGCGGCGACCTCAAGGAACGCAACGGCATGACCAACGAGCAATGGCAGCAGCAGCACGCCATCTTCGAGGCCAGCCGGCGCGGCCTGATCGAATGCCCGGTGCCGGTCATCGCCGCCGTCAACGGGCATGCCTACGCGGGCGGCTGCGAGACCGTGCTCGCGTGCGACTTCGCCTACGCCGTGCGCTCGGCGCGTTTCGCGCTGACCGAGGTCACGCTCGGCATCATGCCCGGCTCGGGCGGCACGCAATACCTGCCGCGCGTGGTCGGCCAGCCGCGCGCGATGGAGATCATCCTGACGGGCCTGCCGTTCTCGGCCGAGCAGGCACGCGAGTGGGGCATGGTCAACGAGCTGTTCGACGATGCGCCGTCCATGCTGCAGGCCGCGCTGGCGACCGCCGCGCGCATCGCGCAGAACGCGCCGCTGTCGATCCGCCAGGCCAAGAAGTCGATCCGCACCGGCCTGCAGCTCGACATCCGCAGCGCGCTGCAGTTCGAGGTGGAGGCGTATAACAGGCTGGTCGGCACCGAAGACCGGCGCGAAGGCGTGAAGGCCTTCCAGGAAAAGCGCAAGCCCGTGTTCACCGGGCGCTGATGCGCCGGTGCGCGCCCGCGCGCACCGGAACATGCCGAAGAATGTGAAAGCGCAAGACAGAAAGAGAGAGACGACACGATGCAAGACGTACAGCCGAACGACCACGCCGTCACGCTTGAGCTTGGCGAAGACTACAAGGAGATCCGCGAAGCCGTGCGCCGCGTATGCGCCGACTTCCCCGACACCTACTGGCGCCAGATCGACGAGGCGGAAGCCTATCCCACCAAGTTCATCGAGGCGCTGACCGAGGCCGGCTTCCTCGCCGCCCTGATTCCGGAGGAATACGGCGGCACCGGCATGCCGCTGCGCGCGGCCGCGGTCATCATGGAAGAAATCTGCGCGGCCGGCTGCCACGCCGCCGCCGGCCACGCGCAGATGTACATCATGGGCACGATCCTGCGCCACGGCAGCCCCGAGCAGAAGCGCAAGTACCTGCCGCAGATCGCGGCCGGCAAGCTGCGCCTGCAGGCCTTCGGCGTGACCGAGCCGACCACCGGCTCCGACACCACGCAACTGAAGACGCGCGCCACGCGCACCGCCAGCGGCTACGTGCTCAACGGCCAGAAGGTGTGGACCTCGCGCGCGCTGCATTCGGACCTGATGCTGGTGCTGGCGCGCACCACGCCGGCCAGCGAGGTCAAGAACAAGGTCGAGGGCATCTCGACCTTCCTGATCGACATCCGCACCTCGCTCGGCAAGGGCCTCGACATCCGCCCGATCCCGACCATGGTCAACCACCACGCCACCGAAGTCTTCTTCCAGGACCTCGAGATCCCCGCGGACAGCCTGGTCGGCGAAGAAGGCAAGGGCTTCCGCTACATCCTCGACGGCATGAACGCCGAGCGCATGATCACCGCCGCCGAGGCGCTCGGCTCGACGCGCTGGTTCGTGCGCACCGCCACCGCCTATGCCAAGGAGCGCAAGGTGTTCAACCGCCCGATCGGCGCCAACCAGGCGATCCAGTTCCCGATCGCGCAGGCGCACATCCAGTCCGAGGCGGCCGACCTGATGATCCGCCGCGCCACCGCGCTGTTCGAGGCCGGCCTGCCGTGCGGCTCGGAGGCCAACATGGCGCGCTACCTCGCCGCGGAGTGCCTGTGGAACGCGGCCGAGGCATGCATGCAGACGCACGGCGGCTTCGGCTTCGCGCGCGAATACAACATCGAGCGCAAATGGCGCGAGGCGCGCCTGGCGCGGATCGCGCCGGTATCGACCAACCTGATCCTCGCCAACGTCGCCCAGCACGTGCTCGGGCTGCCGCGCTCCTACTGACGGCGCTGACGGCGCGCACCGCGCGCGGCGGGACCGGGCGGGCACCAGACCCGGCCGCCGCGCACGCAGGACAGGAACGGGAACCGGGGTGGGAACCAGGACGGGGACAAGGACGGGGACAAGGCAGGAACGGGAACATGGAACGCAGACATGGCAGGACCTGACAGCCAGGAGAAGAAGATGCGCGACGGCGCGGGCTCGTTCAGCCGCTCGCTCGAGGTGCTGGAGCTGTTCTCGATCGAACAGCGCCCGCTGACCGTGGGCACCGTGGCGGCCCGGCTCGGCTATCCGCAGTCGAGCACCTCGGTGCTGCTGAACCAGCTCGCGCAGCGCGGCTACCTGACCCACCAGCGCGCCGACCGGACCTATTTTCCGACCGCGCGCGTGATGTTCCTCGGCATGTGGATGCAGCACCATTTCCGCCACGGCGAGAACCTCGGGCGCATGGTCGAGGCGATTGCCACGGCTACCGGGCGCATCGTGCGGCTGGGCATGCAGAACGGACTGCAGGTGCAGTACGTGCGCACGGAAGCCGGGCGGCCGGTCAACCTGGACCTGCTGCCGGGCCAGCTGCGCCCGCTGTGCCGCTCGGCGGTGGGCAAGATGCTGCTCAGCACCAAGACGCGCGACGAGGTGCAGCGGCTGGTGCGCCATATCAACGCGGTGGAGACCGATTACGAAGAACCCGTCGATTTCGAGACGCTGTGGGCCGAGCTGGAAACCAGCCGGCGCACCGGATTCGCCGAGAGCGTGGACGGCGTGCTGCGCGGCAATTCCGCCGTGGCGATGCTGATTCCCTCGCAGGGCTGGGACGTGCCGCTGTCCATCAGCGTGGTGCTGCCCACCAGCAAGCTCGAAGCGCTGCGCGAACCGACGCTGGCGGCGATGCACGACGCGATCCGCCGCTTCCTGTTCGGCACCTGATTTCACAGAACGCCGGCCGAGGCCGGAATCCGACCCGCGCGGGCAGGACCGCCCGCGCCGGCCGCGCCTTTGTCTTGCCGCTTGCAAGGGTCGCGTCGTCGGAAGCAGTGGAAGCGGCATCAATGCAAGGAGACACCATGACACGCACGCACCCGACCCGGGCCCTCCGATTCCTGCGGCTCGGCCTCGCCCTCGGCGCGGCCCTGCTCGCGCTGCCGGGCGCCGCTCAGGCGCAGAGCGGCAACTATCCCCGCCAGCCGATCCGGCTGGTGGTGCCCTACCCGCCCGGCGGCGGCGCCGACTCGCTGGCGCGGCTGGTGGCGGCCAAGGTGGGCGAGAACCTGGGCCAGACCATCATCATCGACAACCGCCCGGGCGCCAACACCTCGCTGGCCACCGAGATCGTGGCGCGCCAGCCCGCCGACGGCTACACGCTGCTCTACGTGGCCAGCTCGTTCGCCATCAACCCGAGCCTCTACAAGCTGAACTATTCGGCCGAGAAGAACTTCACGCCGGTGGCGTTCGTGGCGCGCGTGCCGCTGATCGTGCTGGCCAACAACGCCTACCCGGTGCGCACCGTGCATGACATGATCGCCGCGGCCAAGGCCAAGCCCGGCGCCATCACGTTCGCCTCCTACGGCGCCGGCAGTCCCGCCCACCTGGCCGGCGAGCTGTTCGAGCAGATGACCAACACGGCGATGCTGCACGTGCCCTACAAGGGCAGCTCGCCCGCGCTGACCGACCTGATGGCCGGGCAGGTCAACCTCGCCTTCAGCAGCATCGAGCCCGCGCTGCAGCTGCTGCGCGCCGAGAAGGTGCGCCCGATCGCGGTCACCACCGCCAAGCGCATCCAGGCGCTGCCCGACGTGCCGACCATCGCCGAGGCCGGCGTGCCCGGCTTCGAGGCGATCGGCTGGAACGGCATCGTGGCGCCGGCTGGCACGCCGCGCGACATCGTCAAGCAGCTCAATACGGCGGTCAACGCCGCGCTGCAGTCGGCCGACCTGAAGGAGAAGTTCGGCACGCAAGGCGTGGAGATCGACCCCAAGACGCCCGAGGCATTCGGCGCGATGATCCGCAGCGAGACCGCCAAGTGGGCGGCCGTGGTGAAGAAGGCCGACGTCAAGCTCGACTGAGGCGGGGAGCCATCATGGCATTGACGCAAGAACTCGGCGAATTCGTCGCCGGCGTGGCCGCGCGCGGCGCGCCGCCGGCCACGCACGCGGTGGCGAAGACCGGCTTCATCGACAGCATCGCGACCATGATCGCCGGCCGGCGCGAGGACGCGGTGCGCACCGCCCATGCCGCGCTCTCGCCGCTGGCCGGCGGGCCGGCGCGGCTGTGGTTCGGCGACGCGCAGGCCGGCGCCGCCGACGCGGCGCTGCTCAACGGCATGGCCGCGCACGCGCTCGACTTCGACGACGTGTCGCTGCGCGGCCATCCCAGCGCAGTGCTGATGCCCGCCATCGTGGCGCTGGCGCAGGAGCGCGGCGCCACGGGCCGCGCCATGCTGGACGCCTACGTGGCCGGCTTCGAGACCTGGGGCGAACTGGTCGACCGCGAGTCCGGCATCCACCATATGAAGGGCTGGCATCCGACCGGCGTGTTCGGCGCCGTGGGCGCGGCGGCCGCATGCGCCTGCCTGCTGGGACTCGACGCGCGGCGGGCCAGCCACGCGCTGGGCCTGGCCGCGTCGCAAAGCGCCGGGCTGATGTCCAACTTCGGCTCGATGGCCAAGCCGTTCCACGCCGGGCGCGCGGCGCAGGCCGGCGTGCTGTCGGCGCGCCTGGCCGCGGCTGGCTTCACCGCCTCGCCCGACGCGCTCGAACACCCGCAGGGCTTCCTGGCGGCGATTTCCCCGGCCGGGAACGTCGACCGGGAAAGCCCGGCCGACACGCTCGGGCGGCAATGGCGGATCGAGGCGCGCGGCCTCAACCTCAAGAAATACCCGACCTGCTACTACACGCACCGCGCCATCGACGCGCTGCTCGCGCTGCTCGCGCGCCAGCCGGTCGACGCGGGCGAAGTGGCGAGCGTCGAGGTGACCATGAGCCGCGAGCACGCCACCGTGCTGCGCAATCACCGCCCCGGGGATGCGCTGGCGGCCAAGTTCAGCATCGAGTTCGCGATGGCCTCGGCGCTGGTCGCGGGCAAGGTCGGCATGGCGCAGCTCGACGACGGCTTCGTGCGCAGCGCGCCGGTGCAGGACCTGTTCGCGCGCGTGCACGTCTCGTTCGCGGCTGCCTACGACCCCGACACGCCGGGCGCCGCCTTCGCCGACCAGGTAGTGGTGCGCACCCGCGGCGGCGCCGTGCATGCCAGCGAGCCGGTCCACCACGCGCTCGGCCACGCGCAGCGCCCGTTGCCGGCCGCCATGCTGCGCGAGAAATTCCTCGACTGCCTGCACGCGGGCGGCGCCACGCAGGGCGGCGAGGCGCTCTTCACGCAACTGCTGTCGCTCGAACACCAGTCCGCCAACGGCCTGCAAGTGCTGCAGTTGCCGGACGCAAATCACGATTCATCAACGGAGATCCCATGCGGTTCCTGAGCTTTACCCGCGGCACGGCCGCGGGCTTCGGCGCGCTCGCCGGCGACGGCGTCGTCGATCTTTCGGCCCGCCTCGGCGGCATCGAGTTCGGCGCGGCGCTGCGCACCCACGGCGCCGACGCGCTGCGCGACCTGGCCGCGCGGCACGGCGCCGATTTCCCGCTGGCCGGCGCCGACGGCATCGGCGCGTACCGGCCGGTGGTGGCCGATCCGGGGCAGATCTTCTGCGCCGGCCTCAACTATCACGAGCACCGCGTCGAGGCCGGCCGCGCCGAGACGGCGTTTCCCACCATCTTCCTGCGCCTGGCCGGCTCGCAGACCGGGCACGGCCAGCCGCTGGTGATCCCGCGCGAGAGCGAGCGCTTCGACTACGAAGGCGAGATCGCCATCGTGATCGGGCGCGGCGGGCGCCGCATCGCGCCCGAGCGGGCGTTCTCGCACGTCCTCGGCTTTTCCTGCTACAACGACGGCTCGGTGCGCGACTGGCAGGCTCACACCACGCAATGGGCACCGGGCAAGAACTTCCCCGACACCGGCGCGTTCGGGCCCTGGCTGGCCGACACCGCCGAGATCGGCGAGAGCGACGTGCTGACGCTGGAGACGCGCATCAACGGCGAGGTCCTGCAGCAGGCCGACACCAGTATGCTGATCTTCCCGATCCCGGAACTCATCGCCTATGTCTCGACCTTCACCGCGCTGCAGCCCGGCGACGTGATCGTGACCGGCACGCCCGGCGGCGTCGGCTTCAAGCGCCAGCCGCCGCGCTTCATGCGCGCGGGCGACGTGGTCGAGGTCGAGGTCGGCGGCGTCGGCACGCTGTCCAACCCGGTACGCCGCGAAGCGTGAGCGGCGCGCGGGACTCCCTCGCCAGCGAACTGGCGGCGCTGCGGCGCGAGGTCAGGGCGTCCGGCGCGCAGGCCAGCCGCGCGGCGCGCGCCGCCGCCTGCGGCCACGGCGACTACGGCGCGGCGCTGTCGCGCGTGCTGGAAAGCTGGATCGCCAGCACCGACGCGCGCCAGAAGGTGGTTTGCTTTGCCTGCGCGGCCGAGTTCGGCCTGCTGCTGGACATGGCGTACGAGCAGGAATGCATGCGCGTGGCGCGCGGCTCGTCCGCGCTCAACGCGCTGTTCTGGGCGGCCATGCGGCGCACCGGCAGGATCCGGCGGCGGCCGGCGCCGCACCGCCGCTGAGGCTATTCTCCCTTCCCCCGGATTCACATATCCATCCAGCTGACATGCGCGGCGACCACGCGCCAGCCCTGCGCATGCCGCACCCAGCTCTGGGTCTGCCGCCCGACCCGCGCCTCGCCGTCGCGGCGGAAGGTCTGGCAGGCCGGTCCAGCCCGTGCGCACCCGACTCCAGCATCACGGTTTGCTTGATCCGGTCATACATCGAGTCGAGCGATCCCGTGGCGTGGGCTTCCAGGCCCACCGCATCGATGCACTTGTCCGGCCCGTTGCCCCCGGTCACTCATTGAGCACCTCGACGACCTTCGACGATTCGAAGTTCAGGGGCGTGGCGCCAAGCATTTCCGCCATGGCAAGGCACTCCGGTACGAGTCGATCGCCACTACCTGGCTCGCGCCCATCAGGATCGCGCTGAGTATCGCGAACTGCCCGACCGGGCCGGCCCCCCAGACCGCCACGATGTCTTCGGGCTGAATGTCGCATGCGGCGGCCTGCCAGCCGGCCGGCTGCACGGCGTTGTCCGCGCTTTCGTGGCAGATATCATTTTGTCGTCACATTCACCAAGTACATTTTCATTCGAACATAAATCTTGAGCGAATGAACACATGGAACTGAGCCGCCGACAGCGGGAAATCCTCGACTGGCTGCACGAAGTCGACCGGCTGAGCACGGAGCAACTGGCCGACCGCTTCAACGTCAGCAGCCAGACGATCCGTCGCGACATCAACGATCTCGATGAACAAGGCCTGGTCAGGCGCGTGCACGGCGGGCTGAGCCTGCCGAAGAACCAGCACAACAAGAGTTTCCTGCAAAGAAGCAATGTCCAGATCGAACGCAAGCGCCGTATCGCGCAGGCGGCCGTCGGTCTCATGCAGGACGACGCGACGATCTTTCTGGGCTATGGCACGACGGTGGCGGAATTCGCGCGCGCCCTTCCTCCGGACCGGCCGCTACGCGTGGTGACGAACAACATCGATGCCGTACGGGCCCTGGCCGACAAACCCGGGATAGAGACCTGGGTGGCCGGCGGCAAGCTGCGGCCAGCCGACCGCGACGTGATGGGAAGCATCACGCTCGACTTCCTGCGCAGGTTTCGCGCGCACTTCGCGATCTGCGGGGTAGGCGGCGTGAGCGCCGACGGCACGCTTTACGAATTCCAGCCGGACGAAGCGGAACTGTCGCAGGTCCTTCTCACGCATAGCCATCGCAGGCTGCTCCTTGCCGACAGCAGCAAGTTCCTGCGCGAGGCGCCCTGCAGGGTGGCGGGGCTCGAACAGGTCGACCACTTCTTCACCGATGCCGACGCCTCCGCGGAACTGCAGGCGCTCTGCGAGCGCGCGGGCGTGGAGACGCACCTTTGCTGAATGCCGAATGCCACGGCATGCCGGAACGCGCTCGACGATCCGCGTGCCGCCATGCCCGGCGTACCGACGGACATACCAGATGCAAACGCCCTCGCGCGGCGTCGGAAACGAACCCCATGAAGCGTACCGGAACGGTTTTCCCCTCGCAGCCGAGCCTGCTCCAGGTACGCCCGCGGTTGTCGCAGGACTCGTGCATTGCGCGCCGCTCGATTGACCACGAAGCCCATCACAACGATTCGTGCTCGGACTGCAACTGACCAATCTCATGACTAGACCGATCCCTACACATCAAGAAACAGGCCGATCCATGCTGGGCATTGGTGCGCTCTGCATCGTGTTGTTGCTGGGCGGCTGCGGTGGCGATGACAACGCGGCGACGCCAGCCACCCCGGCCAACCCTGGCAACACCGGCGGCACTACGCCGGCGGCCTGCACCACGGTGCACTGCGCGCCGGCACCCTGACCGAGGCGCGTCCACGCTTGTCCGAGTCACCCACACTCCTTGATCCGGTATGACCTTCAATCCTTCCAAACGCAAGTTCCTGCGCTCGTCCCTCGGCACCGCTGCCGCTGCCGCGACGCTCTCCGCCTTCCCGCCGAGCATCCGGCGCGCGCTGGCCATCGAGGCCAACAACGCCACCGGCACCATCCAGGACATCAAGTACGTGGTAATGGTGATGCTGGAGAACCGCTCGTTCGACAGCTATTTCGGCACGCACAAGGGCGTGCGCGGTTATGGGGACCGCTTCCCGGTTCCTTCTGCGAACACCCCCAATGTCTTCTACCAGAACTACGGCGCCGGCACGCTCATCCCGTATCACCTCGACGGGACCGAGGGCAATGCACAGCGCGCCGGCGGCACGCCGCACACGTGGAACGATGCGCAGGCCGCCTGGGACCATGGCCGGATGGCATCCTGGCCGAACGCGAAGACGGCGCTCTCGATGGGCTACTACGACACCGCGGAAGTGCCGTTCCAGCGCGCGCTCGCCGATGCCTTCACGCTGTGCGATGCCTATCACTGCGGCATGCACACCGGCACGATCGCCAACCGCCTGTTCTACTGGACCGGCACCAACGGCCCGAACGGACTGGACCCGGCCACCAACACGCCCGTCGCGGTCGCCGGGCTGAACAACGAATTCAACGGCGGCAACGATATCGGCGCCTCCACCTCGGGCTGGACGTGGACCACGTACGCCGACCGCCTGGAGCGCGCCGGCGTCAGCTGGAAGGTCTATCAAAGCCTGATCGACAATTTCGGCTGCAATGAAATGATGGGCTTTCGCCATTGGCGCAAGGCCATCGAGCAGATGCCCTCCACGCGCCGGCCGGTGTACGTGGCGACGGAGAGCCTGGCGCAGTCGCCGACGGCCGCCGGTCCGGTCTACAACCCGGAGATCGACGATGCGCTAAGCCCGCTGGCCAAGGGCTTTGGCAACACGATGCCGGAAGGCCTGCTCGAGACGTTCCGCAACGATGTCCAGAACGGCACGCTGCCGTCGGTTTCCTGGATCATTCCGCCATCGCAATATAGCGAGCATCCAGGCCCCTCCAGCCCGGCGCAGGGCGGCTGGTACGTGCAACAGGTACTGGATGCCCTGACCGCGAACCCGGAGATCTGGAGCCAGACCGTGCTGCTGGTCAACTACGACGAGAACGATGGCTTCTTCGACCACCTGCCCCCGCCCAGCGCGCCGTCGCGCAATACGGACGGCACGCTGGCGGGCGGCAGCACGCTCTCCGACAGCGACATGGCGCCGGAGTATCACACCTACACGCCTGCCACGAGCAACCAGCCCGCGATAGACGGCCGTCCGTACGGCCCCGGACCGCGCGTGCCGATGTTCGTGATTTCTCCGTGGAGCCGCGGCGGGTTCGTCAACTCGCAGGTCTTCGATCACACGTCGACGCTGATGTTCCTCGAAAAACGCTTCGGCGTCATCGAGCCCCAGATCAGCAATTACCGCCGCACCGTTTGCGGCGACCTGACCTCGTGCTTCGACTTTGTGAACCCGAACGCCGCCCCGGCGCCCGCCCTGCCCGGCCGCATGACCAAGGTCAGCGCCGACGCGCTGGCAATCGCGCAGAGCGCCAAGACCGCCATTCCCGTGCCCAGCGTCACGCCCGGTTCCGCTCTGCCGGCGCAGGCGACCGGCACGCGGCCGTCGCGCGCGCTGCCTTACGAGCTGCATACCACCATGCATCCGAATGCGCAGGCAAGCACCGTCACGCTGGAATTCGTCAATGCCAGCACCAACGGCGTGGGCGCGCTGTTCCACGTCTACGACCAGCTGCACCTGGACCTCATCCCGCGCCGCTACCTGGTCGAAGCCAACAAGTCGCTGACGGGCAACTGGACGCTGCCCGTTGCCGACAACGGCAAGTATCACCTCTGGGTGCTCGGCCCCAACGGTTACCACCGCGAATTCGTCGGCGACCTGAACGAGACGACGGGCGCGGTGAATCCGGAAATCCAGGTCTGCTACCAGCCGTGCGACAACGCGTCGGTCAGCGTCAAGCTGCACAACAAGGGCGACCAGGCCTGCACCTTCACCGTCGCCGCGAACGCGTATCGCACCGACGGCCCGTGGACGGCCACGGTAGCGCCGAACTCGGCGGGCGAACTGAGCTGGCCGGTCGCCGAGAGCGGCAACTGGTACGACTTCAGCGTCAGCGCCAGCGTGGCGCCGACGTTCAAGCGCCGCTTCGCCGGCCGCATCGAAACCGGCAAGGACTCCGTCTCGGACCCGGCGATGGGCGCGGGCGCATAGCAACGATGCGGGCCGGCGCATCGCCCGTGCCGTGGCGGGCCGGCCTGGCGGGACACGGCAGACACCAGGGTTCAGACATCCATCCCCAATTCGCCATTCCTCGACATGACCATCCAATACGATTCTTTACGGGCGGGCGGCAGTCCGCTACCGTCGGCCGCGGCGCGCGACAACGCCGCCACCGTGCGCCAACGCTCGACATACCGGCGCTGGCCGCTGGCCAAGCTCGCCGGCACCCTGGCCCTGGCCGGGCTCATGGGTAGCGCCCTGACCGGTTGCGGCAGCAGCGACGACTCGGCCGTCCCGGCCGACACGCCGCCGCCCGGCACCGGCACCCCCGCACCGTCCACCACCTTGGCCAAGCGCACGCTGTTCGTCGATCTTGACGGCGTCACGTACGAAGCCGTGCGCCAGGGCATCGCATCGGGCCAACTGCCGAATCTCGCCAAGCTCCAGCCGCAGCTCGCCTACAGCGGCGGCGTACTCAACGACGTCAGCCAGCAGCCCAACCTGGACGCGCCCGGATGGGCGACCCTGCTGACGGGAACGTGGGCGAGCCGGCATCGGATCTTCGCGATCGCGTCCGGCCAGAAACCCGCCGTGCAGACCCTGTTCGGCAGGGCCAAGGCAGCCAGCACGGACCTGACCGGGGCGACGGTCGCCTCGTCGCCCCTGGCGACCCTGCTGGCTTCCGATCATGCCGCGGGCGCGCTGGACACGCTGGCCGACTGTTCCAAGGACGCCACCCCCGACGACTGCGTCACGCGCAACGCCATCCAGATGATCGGCAATGGCGACTACGCGACCATCGTCGCCCAATATCATTCCGCCGAGGATGTGGCGCTGGACGATGGCCTGGCCTCGTCCCGGTACGCGCAGACGCTTGCGCAACTGGACGCGGCCGTCGGCACGCTTCTGTCGGAAACCGCCAAGAATCCTGACAGCAAATGGCTGGTCGTCGTGGCCTCGAGCCACGGCCTGAACGCCAACGGCCGTGCCGACGGGCTGCCCCAGGTGCCGCAATCTGCCGCGTTCATCGCCGTCAACCAGGATGAAAACAATGGCCAGCGCGGATCGACCCCGGCGCTGCCGGCGACCCTCGCGGGACTGTATCAATATGCCAGCATCGCGGACGTGACCCCCACGATGCTCGCCTACCTGGACAAGACGCCGGCCAATCAGGACTACGCGATGGACGGCAGCCAGCTGATCGGCGCGCAACCTCCCGCGCTTACCGTCCAGGTGGCCGAGGACACCACGACGCGGGCCCGCGTCGTGCTCAACTGGAGCGCCCCCGCCGGCGCCGCCATCGTCGTCATGCGCGACGGCACGGAAATCGCCCGGCTGCCCGCGGGCACGACGACGTACACCGACCCGCTCGCCGACCGGGACGAACTAAAGACCGGCAAGTACCAGTTCAGCTACACCGTGGTCGCGGGCACGGCGGCCCGCGCCGTGCTCACGCCCCAGATCTCGTATATCAAGGCGCAGCCCCCGGTGCCCCTGGCCGCCACCCTGGCCAACGGGCTGACGGTCTACTACCCCTTCGGTGAAGACCCGCAGCTCACGGCGCCCGTCGACGCGCTGGGTCACAGCACGATGGGACCGTGGGCGGCCAATGCCAACGGCGGTGCCACGACCGCCGACCCGCTTGGCGGCCATGGCCTGTTCATCGACACCAATATCGCCAACGCCGCCGGCTACGACGGCTACCGGCTGACGCCGCAGTCCTCTTCGCAGGACGTGGTGAACAGCGCAGTGGCCAGCAATGGCGCCTTCACCATCGGCTTCTGGTACAAGGCCCCAGCGTGCAGTACCAACACCGTCGGCGAGCCCATCTTCAGCAACAAGACAGGCTACGCTACCAGCGGCGCCACCGCGGGCATCATCATCAGCATGTTCGGATGCGGCGCTGAGTTCAACGTCGCCGACGGCTCCCGCCGCACCGACACCAACAGCCCGTACATCCCGTTCAGCGAGAACCAGTGGGTGTACTTCGCGTTGGTGGTCGATGTCGGCGGGAAGACCATGTCGGGCTACGTGTTCGATCCCATCCTGGGCACCCAATCGCAAACCCACGCGTTCGCCGCCGGCATGAATGTCGCGGCCCTGGCCGGCGTGAACCAGGCGAGCGAGGTCGGCTTCGGGTTGGGAGAGGACGGAACCGGCAAGTTCTACATGGTCAAGAACGGGCAGACCGCCGGATCCTATGATCCCAGCCGCGCGACGACCGACAAGCCCATGCAGATGGCCTTCTCTGATCTGGCAATGTGGAATCGCGCCTTGACGCAGGATGAGATGAGTTCCATGTTCCTGTCGCAGAAACCGCTGTCCGGCCTGCTGCCAAGGTAGGCGCGCTTCCGGGCGGCGCCGTATTGCCAGGCCCGGCCGGCCGCCCGGGAAGGCTTGGAAGGTCAGGGCCCCGTAGATCTTGTTTCTGCGGGGCCTTTCATTTTTTGCGGGCAGACGGGGCGCATTCTTGTGCATGCAGGCTCGCGCACGTTGGCCGAAGGATGGGCCAAAAAGCAAAAGCCCTTTAAGTCCAAAACGCCCGATGCAATGGCGGTTCGCAGGCGAACCGTCGAGCATGTCTTCGGGACCTTCAAACATTGGATGGGCTACACGCACCATGCGCCTGGTGGGTGCGTAAGCACCCATTTGCGCCAAAAAATGGGTTGAAGATCGTCCTCGGGGGCGCATTAGCGCGCTTAGCACCTGTTGCGACGTGGTCCAACGACCGGATTGACCGAAAATTCGATAAGGCAGGTCCGCCCAGGAGGAGTCGCGCATTGGCGCGATTCGGGAGACGTTTCCACACGGCCTCGACCAACAGCGGTCATCAGTGCGATGAATGCGAATGACCGCTATGCGCCAACCGTGCGTCAGCCGTGCTAGCCCGTGGATCAATATCTCAGAAATTCCACAGCACGCCGACACGCACCGTACGCGGCGCGGCCGGGTGAATGTTGTGATCGTTGATGCCGGTCGCTACGCCATCCGCATTGAGTGACGATGTCTCGCCCTTCAATAGCGACGCGTAGTAGTAGTCCATGTCGTTCACGCGTTTGCCGAATAGGTTGAGCACTTCGGCAAAGACGCGTACGTCCTTCACGATGCAGTAGCCCAACTTCAGGTTAACGAGGAACGACGAGGTCGAGCGTACGCTGTTGTCCTCAATCAGCGGTCGCGGACCGAAGTAGCGGCCACGCGCGCCTACCGACCAGCGCCCCCAGTTGTACGACACACCAGCCAACCGTCGTCACGATCGACAGCACCCGCAGGAGCAGCGTTCGTTTCCTTGCGTCACGCTCGGAAAACGGCTGGGAAAGTGTAAAAAGCCGCTGCTCGGAGGCCGCTTTCTTGCCGATGGCACCCTGCGCCTTAACCCCTGCGTACAGGAAAGCGTCACGGGATATTTTTTGCCGGGACAGGCGCAGATTACGCATCTCTGCTCCCGACCCACAGCAATTGGGGCCGCTCCACGCTGTCGCGGATGTGGCCTCGCGCCAACCTCGCGTCAGATCTCGGCCCCCCCCTCACATCGCGATGACGGAATCAAGAGACCATATGCGAGCAAGCAGATCGCCGGCCTCCCGATTACCTATGACAGGAGCAACCAGTTCCCGGAACTTGCCCTCCAGTTCTCGATCACTCAAGGGAAGTTCGGGATCTCCCTTCCGGTCCTTCTGCAACCAGACATGACGGCGGCCATCCATTGTCTCGATCTCAACACGGGCCGAACGTTGTTTGGGAAAAGCAAGATCCAGTTCAGGATCAACGACGGCCGTTACCCGCGCCATCATTGCTCGCATTTCAGCATCAGCCAACCTACCTGAGGAATACGCCGCCTGGCGAACGCTACCGTGCAATATCGCCGTGGCAATCACGAAAGGGATGCTGAATCGCGCCTCATTCTCGGTGCGCGGTTGTGCATAGCAGGCAATGTCGAGCGCGGGACCATATGTCGCCACGCTGACGGTCCTGATATCGGACGCCTGAAGGTGATGCTCGGCCATCAGTGCCAGCGTTGCATCAATCGCAGGAAAAGCATGGCCGCAACCGATGTGATTCTTGAATGTGAGCCGCGTGATGTTGAAGATCTCACCGAGCGTCGACCCCACCCCGCTCCAGTCTGGTCCATCGCTCATTGCCCGTCCAAAGCCGGCATCGCCGTCGAGGATGTCCAGGGAACCGGTGGTACCGTGGCGCGCCATGTCCGCTGCAAACACGCCCGCCTCGGCTGCACGCCCTGCATGAAGAGGCTTGGACATCGAATCCATACGAAAGGCTTGCTGAAGTCCCGCCGAGAATGTCCCGACCGTTGCCAGCGCATGCGCAAACTGTATCCGCGACAGTCCGAATCCCAAGCCCGCGGCTGCGGCCGCGCCAAAAGCGCCGACCGTTCCCGTGTTGTGCCAGTATTTGTAATGCGCTCGCCCTAGTACTACACCAATGCGGGTAGATATCTCGTAGCCGAGAATGACGCTACGCAGAAAGTCACTTCCCGATCGTTTGCGAGCCTGAGCAACCGCCAGCGCCGCGGCAATTGTCGCGGCGCCAGGGTGATACATCGCATCCTTGAAGCTATCGTCGACTTCAGCCGCATGGGCGGCCGTACCATTGAAAAGCGCAGCGGTACGCGCGGATGCATGGCGGCCATCCGGCAGTGTGGCACTACCACGGCCGATATCCTCTTCCAGGATGGTCGACAACTGAGCAAGCGGCGGCGTCGACAAGCCGGAATAGAGCGCTGCATACCAGTCTACGACCGCCCTCTTCGCATGATGAAGAACCTCGTGGGGCAACGTCTGTTTCTCGAAACTCTCGGCATACGCGCCGAACACCTCTGTAGCATGCATCTCCACCTCGCCGCCTTGCATCCCAGGTCGCATGCTCTCGCCAACGACATGGCATAGAGCATCCCGAAGTCATTCCATCCGATGATGTACCGGCATATCCGCCTCGACCAGGCAATTGCCGGTACCCGACGTCAATCTATCTTGATACCCAGTTTTCGAATCAACGGATGCCAGCGATCGATTTCCTTCTGGACGAACTGGTTGAAAGCATCCGCTGACCCGACCATCGGCTCGACCCCAGCGCTCAACAGCGACTTTGTCGTGGAAGGCTGCGACATACCGCTGGTAATGGACTGGCTCAGTGTTGCAATAAGATTGGCTGGTGTTCGCGCGGGCGCCACAACGCCGAACCAGGAGCTTGCCGCGGAATCCGGATACCCGAGCTCAAATGTCGTCGGCACTTCAGGCAACACTTGCAGCCGCTTCGGATTCATCACGGCCAGCGCCTTCAGCTTGCCGCTCTTGACATAAGGTAGCGCAGCGCTGACTGCCGCCATGCATATATCAACGTGTCCACCTATATTTGCCGTCAGGGCAGGCGACTCTCCGGGGAATGGAATATGTGCAAACTTCACACCCATCCGGCTGGCCAGAAGCTCACCGCCCAGGTGAGTCGCAGCGCCGACACCTGCCGATCCCATGGTGACCCCCTCGGGCTTGCGCGAAGCAAGCGCGGCAAGCTTTCCCAGCGTATCGGCACCCAGATCCGGACGCGCCAGCACTAGCAAGGGGGCATTCGCAAGCGAGCCAACCGCTACGAAATCACGTTGGGCGTCATAGCTCATCGAGGTTCGCAATGCGCTATTGAGCACGAGCGTGGCGTTGGATCCCAGCAGAAGCGTATGCCCGTCCGGAGCGCCTCTCGCCGCCTGCTCGGCAGCAATCATTCCACCTGCGCCGGTCTTGTTCTCTACAACGACATTGCCATGCAGTTGCTCGGACATCGCCTTCGCGGCAATGCGCGCAACGATATCCGATGTCCCCCCGGCATTGAATCCGCATAACAATCTGACGGCGGCACTTCCCAAAGCGGCGTTGCCCTGCCCGCGTGCGGCGAACGATGGCGCGAGCAACGCCGCCGTCAAACCGGATACGAAAGCACGACGGCTCACGCTCCTCGGTTGGGCGTCTTCCGCACCCATACTCATCTCGATTTCATCCGCGTGTGATCGCATGTCATCCTCCACTGGGCGCCGATACGGGCGACGCCAACGTTGATCGTCAATATTGTTCTCGCAGCCTAGATCTGGCTGACATACTTCACATTCATGAACTCGCGAAGCCCCTCCACCCCGCCCTCCAGACCAAAGCCACTATCCTTGATGCCACCAAACGGCGTCTCGGGCAACGAGGCCTGGCAGTGGTTGATGCATACGCCGCCACTCTGGATACCCTCGACGGCGGCCTGAATCTTCCGGGCGTCGTTGCTGAATACGTAAGACGCCAGGCCAAACGGCAACCGGTTTGCCTGCGCCAGGACATCGTCAATGCTCGAGAACTGCCGTACCAGCGCAATCGGGCCAAATGGCTCGACATTCGCGGCGGCACAGTCATTGTTGACGTCCGCGATCACCGTCGGCGCCCAATACCAGCCACGGTCATGCAGCCGCTTGCCGCCCGCGGTAATGCGCGCGCCCTTGTCTCTTGCATCAGCTGTCATGCTGGCCATTGCATCGAGCCGCCGTGGATTGCCGAGGGGACCCATCTGGGTCTCGCGATCCATACCGTTTCCAACGCGGATTTCCGATGCACGCGCCGACAGGCTGTCGACAAATTTCGTGTAGATCGACTCATGCACGTACATGCGTGTCGGGGACGTGCATACTTGCCCCGCATTCCGATACTTCGCCGCGGCAAGCGTGCCGACTGCCTGTTCGACATCCGCGTCCCCGAACACCAGTACTGGCGCATGTCCTCCCAGTTCCAGCGTGATTCGCTTCAGCGAGCGCGCAGCGGCCTCGGCCAGAGAGCGACCAATCGCAGTCGATCCCGTAAAAGTCGCGCAACGGGTAATCGGCGATTCCATCAACTGCCGGGAAATTGCGGCCGGATCCCCGAACACCACGTTGACCACGCCGGGAGGCACGCCAGCGTCATGCAACGCGCGGGCAATCTCCAATGCCACGGCAGGAGTCTCCTCAGCGGGCTTGATGACGATGGAACACCCGGCAGCGAGTGCGCTGGAAATCTTCCGCGACGGGGTAAGGGCTGGAGCGTTCCACCCGGCGAAAGCCGCCACCGGACCGATAGGCTCCAGCGTTGCATGGTGTCGCGCGCCCATTACCCTGCCCGGGATGATGCGTCCATAGGTGCGTCGCCCCTCTTCGGCTGCCCATTCGAACATTTCCGCGGCGAGAATCACCTCCCTCTCCGATTCAACCAGTGGCTTTCCGAGCTCCCGGGTGATCAGCACAGCAATGCGTCCGATTCTCTCCCGCATTAGGGAAGCAGTCTTACGCAGCAAGTCGGAACGTTCCAATGGAGATGTCCGGCTCCACCCCTTGAATGCGCGCTCGGCCGCCTCCAAAGCTTGCGCAACGTCTTCCGGGCTTGCCTTCGGCAAGGTACCCAGAATCTGTTCCGTCGCGGGTTCCACCACGTTCAGCGTATCCCGGCCATCTCGATGCCATTGGCCATCGATATAGAGACCAAGCGCTGGGTATTCAAAATTCGCTTCCATGGGACTCCTTTGCTATCAAATACTGGCGGGGACGACGCCCTGCTCGATCAGCTTGATCATGATTGGGTAGTAGTGCGTGGCGAAACCCGCATCACGCGTCTGCTCCAGGATTGAGTGCGTCTGCTCTGCGCCGCGAGCGTAGACCTGAGCGTTCCGGGCCAGCTCCAGTGCAAGCCCCACATCCTTGATGGCATACGTCGTCGGGAAGATGCCCTCCGGAAATGCATCGGGCAAAAGGGCGGTACGTGCCTGGTTCTGCAGTACAAAGCTGTTGGCCGAACCCAGACCAAACACCTTGAAGAGGGTTTCGCCATCGACACCGCTTTTGCGGCCAATGGCGAGCGCCTCCGCGAGCGCGTTCACGGTCATGATCATGACCATGTTGTTCAGAATCTTTGTTGCCTGACCATTGCCCACCGCTCCGCAGGGCACGATGTCGGTTCCCATGCATTGCAGCAGCGACTGAATGTCCTGCAAACCGCTCTGGTCACTGCCAACCATGAACAGCAGCGTTCCTTCCACGGCGCCCTTGCGAAGCCGTGCAACGGGCGCATCGATAAATCGGATTCCACGCTCACGCAAACGACTCGCCAGCAGGCGGCTCCGTTGCACATCGCTGGTCGACGTATCGACAATGATGCGTACGCTCGCCCCCGGGGAAGCCAACCCGTCCTCGCCAAAGCAAACAGCTTCCACCTCGGCAATACTGGGCAGCGACAGAAACACAATCTCGACGTTGCCTGCCAGGTTTTTGATAGCCAGGCTGGGAACACCACCAATGCCCGCAATCCGCTCGACCGGTGCGGAATTCATGTCGTAGACATGAACGGTGCGACCCGATTTCCTGATCAAATTGCTACACATCGGCTCGCCCATGACGCCAAGCCCAATGAAGCCCAAATTTGCATTAGTCATGCTCAAGCAAGTCTCCTTTTCAGTTGATCCGGCAAAGCGGCACGTAGTGGATCGCTCTCGTTACGGTGCCCGGATTGGTTCCCTCGTGACGCGCAGCCAACCCGGTAATCCCCGGCAGCGGCGTCGCCGAACAATCAAGCGCAACATGGACGCCCGCTGCATGTCCGCGTAACAGCGGACTTGGCCTTCGGTAAAAGAGGTGAACATCCACGGCGCAATCGCATGGCACTGCGATGCATGATGATCACGGGTAGACGATTGCACGTGCTCCGGGCCCGCTCATCGAGCCGCAAAAGCCCTTCGGCTCATCCAGCCCCGATTCGAGAAGCTCGGTCCTGTAGTGGCTAATGCCTTGCCAGCCGTTAGCGATAGCTGTGCTGCAGCATGCAATTGCGCCGAACATTTCTTGTCTCCGTGTCGATTTTTGTTTCGTTGAACTCTATGGCGCGACGAAAATAGAGTCAACGGATCGATTCCACTGTATGGAATGAAATCACAGAGGTCGGATTCGGTTGACGGGACCGGATAACTAGCCACGACGGATGTCCCGGCCTGGCAAACGGTGTATTGGTGGTTTCGCCGACTGATGCGCAGGCTCCTGTTTGGCACGCGCCACGATGTTGTACTGATGCTCGACAGGGAGTTGGAAGGCCACCAGCTTTACCCCAGCGCTGGTGTCGTGGATAGCCGATCGGTGAAGGCGCCAGCGGCGAAAGAGCGCGGCTACGATGCTGCAAAGAAGATCGTCTGGCGCAGGCGGCATATTGCCGTGGATACAAATGGCGGCTGCTGATGGTGAACCTGACGCCTGCAGACATTGCCGACAGTACAGGGGCAGTGACGGTACTGGAGGCCTTGCCGTGATGCCGGTGGTCTACCAGAACGGCGCCGTGCAGCCGCTGCTTTTTGGGGATGAGCATGACCGAGCCGCTCTATCCAGACCGCGGTGGCATCCCCTCGCTTGATCCGGTCACCCCAATCGGGGCACGAAGTTTTCCATTCAGGCATGACGCAGAACCGGTTGAAACGTGTGCAGCTCCGCCTTTGCTCTGGCATATGCCGCGGTCGCATCCGCTTTCGTATCGAACAGGCCCAGGTGAATCTTCTTGCAATCCTTGAAGATGTACGCGCACCACCTACTCCTGGGACGGTGCCATGAAACCCCGGTGTGCCCGCTTGTGTTGGTCTTCCTCAGCCCAAAGTTCTGACAGTTTTCTGCGTGACTCCCTACCCGAAGGTTCTCGATTGCATTGTTCGAAGGATTCCCATCGATATGATCAATCGTGTCAGACGGCCACGCGCCATGGCATAGCAACCAGGCCAAGTGGTGCTCGTAGATGCAGGCTTCCAGGAATGCGCGTTTCATGCGTTGGGTGGCCCCGGCTTTCACGGCGGGTGGGGTTCTTGGCGTAATCGCATCCCCCGCGGCCGCCGGCACGAATGGCGGCCAGCGCCTAGCGTTCGATTTCTTCGTACTGCGCTGCTTCCCCAGTCGGAAGATGGAGGCCGGCGAGCGCGCGGACATTGCGGAGCGCCTGGGCCTGAAGCCGAAGTCCTCGGCCGCCTACGTGCGCACGGCCCGCCGGCGCATCAAGGAACTGACGGAGCGCGCGGAAAAGCGCATGCAGGAGGTATTCATGGAAGGAGGGTTGGTCGATGCGACTGCCTAAGATCGCCGCCGACGGCCTGTTGTGGCGGGTGAACCCATCGGCGCAAGAGGCCGGGCCGGCCGACAGCGCGAGCGAGCCGGATGCTGCCTTCCTGGTGAAACGGATGGTTGAGAAGGGGATGGCTAAGCGCGCACCGCTGAAATCGCGCCGGGTGTCACGGTACTCGAGCAAGCGGGCCGAGCGCGACCGTCAGGAGGCCGAAGAGGCGGCGCGCATCGTGATCCGCCACCGGGTGGAAGCCAACGAGAGGCGCTATCCAGAGATCATCGCCAAGGTGCGCACCGCCGAGTTTCTGGACTGGTACGCTCGCGCGGCCGGTGAGCCATGGGATACGAACTTTGAAGCGGACGTGGAAGAGATCCGGTATCGCGTCCTGCTGGCCCAACAACGAGAAAAATCCCGAGGGGCTTGACACAGCGAATAAATTTGCGAAATATTGATTTCGTCAAAAAGTCCGTTAAACGACTTTCGTCCGAAGCCCGCCCGGTGCAGACCGCGCGGGTTTTTTGTATGTGACCGCGCGTGCTTGCGCTGTCCTTCGAGTTCTTGCCCCGGCGTGAAGGGCTAAACCATCGCAGTAGCAACCAGATTACGCAATCTGCTATCCGATTGTGATAACAGGCTTCTGGCTCGGCCAAGTGCTCGTAGGCAGAAGGCTGGGCCAATTGTGAGGATCGTCAAGGGCGAAGATCCTCTCGGGCGCTATGTTGCACCGCGCGGCGATTTTGCCGGCCGGGTTGAATGGCCTCCAGTCGTTCGACCTGTCACACGAGGAAGAATAGAGAGCGACGAAGAGCCGTCCGGGCAAACCAAGGGAGATTGCATCGTTCATGTGATCGTGGATCCTCCACATTGCTACATCGCAACCTTCCACTTCGATAGCCGCCTCAATGGTCCACTTTGAGCAAGTGTCAGGATTGCCAATGGGTTTTACCCAGACCAGATCCACGACTTTTATTCGGTTGTTGTCGATGCGCAGACGGCACTCTGGGATTACATCGTAGCCGCGCTGGAATCCAAGTTTGGTTAAGGCGGCGTAAGTCTCGTTTTTCGTAGGCATGTTTTTCCATTAGGGGCGAGCGACACAGAGCATAACTCGTCGCAGTGAATACTGGTTTAGTCGGATGTGTGAACAGTGCTTAGGCGGGCACTCTGGTGCGGCGCAGGTGAAAGCCCAGCGAACCCAATTCTCGGAGTCGATCATGAAGAGTCTGTACGCGAGATTCGTGCTGTGGCTTATCCGGCCGGCATTGGAGGTGAATGTCAATGCCGCCAGGCCGCGACTACACAGTCGCTTCACTTGGCCATGGATGCGGCCAAGAATGCGGCCAAGGAAGAGATCCGGCAATCAATGATGCGCGGCGGGTCCTTCTGCCAGGTGCACGCCAACCGGGAAAGGTTGATGCAAGCCGTCCTTGCCAAAGATGCCCAGGTCAGACCGCAGCAAGAGGCTGCCGATCGTGGAGATCGAGCATAACCCGCAACTCCACATTGTCGCGGTCGATGCCCTGCCATACGCGTCCTGCCACGACGAAGAAAATGCCCAGTCCCGGGAATCGGACCAGATCCCCCGTTACTGGGATGTGTGCCCCGAAGTATGGGGCCAAGTCTAGAGCGATGTCTTTGGCAGCGACCTCGGCCTGCGGTGTGAATTCGATAGAAATGTCCAGTTTCATGCATCCCCCTTTCGCGGGCAGTTGAGAAGGTCAGAGATCTCGATTGTTCCATGGTCAAGGAGTACGCAACCTAATTCGTTCGTAGGGTACGCGGGCTTGGCCGAGCTGGTCAGGCTGCGGCCTTCCAAGCCGCCTACGCCGGTTCGAACCCGGCAGCCCGCTCCAGTTGTCTCCTCCATCGCTTGGTGGATTCGCCCGCCTGGCTCACGCCCCGCGGGCTTTTCTCATTTGAAGGCAGTCATGGCGAAACTGATGGTTACTCCAGATCCGTTCGTGAGCGCATTACTGGATGCATGGGATTGCCTAAGCGCACCATGTGGTTCGAACTGCGCTGCGTGGCCGGCGAAGCGGTGACCGTGAAGTGCGAGTACTACCCGGATGCCGATACCGCCGCCGGCTTCGAAGGCGCTGCTGGCATCGATGATGACGCAGTGACCTCCATCATGGTCACCGCCGCCAACACCATGCGCAATGCTGCGTCGATGTGCTTCATCGCAGGCGAGGCGAAGCACATCATCGAGAACTTCGGCACCTACCATCCCGAGTTAGCCACGGCCGGCACGGCAAAGAAGGGAGGCACCAAGTGAGTCCCGTGCACCTTCGCCGCAGCGCGCTGGGCGGCTTCGTGGCCTCGCGCTACTACAACCGCCGACGCGCCGCCCTGCGCCGCCTGGCCGCTGCCTTCTGGCGCTTCCTGGGAGCCTGACATGAAGACTGTCGCGAAGAGGTCGTGCGACATCGCCCCACGTGGCCCCGAGACCGAAGAATGGTGGACTGAGTTGAGCGCCGAACTGGATCTGTTCGACGCAGCGCTTACGCGCCTGGCCGAAGCGCAGAAGGCTGCGGCCCAAGCCGTAGCTGAGCAGCGCAAGATCGTCACACAGGTAGGCCCCGGAGATTCCATCATCGACGATCGCGAGATCGATGAGATAGCTGTCCAGATGCCCGGGGGCCTGGCTGGATTCCAGATCGGCTGGGACTGGCGGCAGTTCGCGCGCGCGGTTGAAAAGGCCACGCTGTCGCGAGTCCTGCCGAGCGACAGCGTGGCTGAAATCCTGCGCTTGCGCCACGAGATGGCAGGCCTGTGTCAAACGCTGGACGCCGAACATCGGCGCGCGGATGCGACCAGGGAGACTCGCGATGAGTAGTGACACCACGCAGCGCCGGATCCTTCGGCTGCCCGACGTTCGCAAGATGGTGGGCCTCAGCCGCAGCGGCATCTATGCGCGGATCCAGGCCGGCACCTTTCCTTCTCCCATTAAGATGGGGCACTCAAGCGGATGGATCGAGGCTGAGGTTCAGGCTTGGAGTGAGAGTCAGATTGCTGGCACTCGCAATACGACAAGTCGCTAGCTGCGCGAGGGGGCTCCGAATACCTGAGCCCTTTTCATTGCACGCTGCGTATCGGGACGTAAGCGCGCGCGAATAGCCTAGTTTGCCCGGTCGCCCTTGGACCGCACTCTCCGACACCGCCAATACCAAACATCTTCCGGCAGGAACGCGGAGGCATGAAGTCCTCCGGAATCACGGCGATGCCATCAAACAGCGATGGCTGCAGCCTTACCGCGCGCTCTGCGCGCACTACGCGTCTGCGTAAGGTACATGCCGCAATCGCCAGGTGCCCAGAGATGGCCAGTCGGTCGTTCTTCATGTTAGAGAAGACACGAACATAGGCAACCGCCTCGGCGAAACAGGCCCGCAACTCCCGTTCCTGCGTACGCTCCTCTTCACGCGCTTCTAGCGCCTGCGTCGGCTCGTATCCGTCGGGGGCGGCCAGGGCCGCCGCAACAGCGTTCACTCGCGAGTCACCATCTTCGTCTTCACGCTGTTCATCTAGGCGCACAGCGAATCGCAACCGCTTGTCCGCAAACTTGACGAAGCGGTTGTAGAGCCTGGCAAGAATCTGCTGGTGAAATCTCTTGTCAGCCGGATCCGGTGGCACGTTGCTTCCGCGTCCGATCTCATCGGCCACAAGCCATGCCTCCGACTGGAGGTCTTCCACAGTGACCTCGCCATTGGATCGACCCGCGATACGTCGTAGATCAGAAAAGATCGACGGGATGAGTTTTGCGAAGAAGGTACCTGCCGAGCGACGTGGCATGCCGGAAACCGAATCAGCGGAAAAGGGCACCCTACTGCAAAATCCGCTCTACGTGCTTGATTAGGCACAAATACTTAGCTACCCTCCCCACTTCCGCAGAGAGTAATCTCTTACATCAATGCATGCATCGTTCGACTCTCATTTGCTTGGCCTCATCCTTTGGGGTGCCGCCGCGACAAAAGAAGACATCACTGATTCTCCTTCGTCCTGGCCAGGGTCAGCATCAGCAAGCGAAGCGCCAGGCGAACCACAATGCTCGGGTACGCGTTCATGACCTGCAGGAGAGCAGGCAGTTCGTCACGGTTGATGCAGGCAAACGACTCGCTGGGATTGAGCTTCAGCGCCTGGGCCCTGAGCTTCGTGAATTCCTTCGCAACAAGCGGCACCGGATCACGGTCAAGATACTCACGCAGCACAGCGAACTGGAAGATCCCGGCCAGGCGCTGCCGGACACGGCGCGCGGTCTCGGCTTTGCCCTCCACCAGCAATGCCTGCAGGATGCCCAGAATGTCGGCCGTACCGATGGTGCGAATGGGGCGGGAGCCGATGACCGGATAGACGTGATCGCGCAAGGACTGGTGGTTCTGGTGGGCATGCTTGATTGACCAGCTCGAGCCATACGATTCCAGCCACTCCTCGGCGACCACGCGCACGGTTCGCCTCGTCATCCGCGGCGATCTTCTTCGCAGCAGCCTCGGCCCGCCTGGCCTCGCGCACTTCGCGAGCTGCCGCCCTGGATTGTTCCGCCTCCAGCTTCAGCCGAGCGGACTCTGCCTGGCGATGAGCGGCCGGATCAAGGCCGCGGCTCGGGATCTCGCGCAATTCGTTGAACTTCGGTGAGTCGCGGCATTGCCCTCGTCCTTGGGGTACGCGGCGAGCAAAACGAGGCTCATGGGGTACCCCAGTCATCGCTGAGGATGTCAGTCTACCCCACTATGTACCCAGCTTTTTTGCTGGCTGCGGACGGACGCTCATGGACGCGGCCGGACGATCAATCGGCCGCAAACCCTTACTGGACAAGGGATTGAAAAGAAAAAAGCCGCCCATTTGGACGGCTTCGGACTGCTTTGGAAGGTATTCTTGGCGGAGAGAGGGGGATTCGAACCCCCGATAGGCTATTAACCTATACACGCTTTCCAGGCGTGCGACTTAAACCACTCATCCATCTCTCCGGGAAGTCGACGATTATAACAGACTTGTCCGGCAATTCCAGTGTTTCGTGAAGCGACCCGTCAGCCGCGCCGCAGGTAGGTCACGAGCCGGTCGATCACGGGGGCGTTGCGCGGGGTCAGCAGGCTGACCAGGATGGCGACGGCAAAGCCGGCCGGAACGCCGAACGCGCCTGACGCGATGGGGTCGACGCCGAACCAGCGGTTGCCGAAGATGCCGGTCATGCGGGTGAAGAACGGATAGTTGACGAAGATGTAGTAGACCGCGACGCCGAGCCCTGCGGTCATGCCGGCGACCGCGCCGGCGGCGGTGGTGCGGCGCCAGAAGATGGCGAGCACGAGTACCGGGAAGAAGCTGGAGGCGGCCAGCGAGAAGGCGGCGCCGACCAGGAAGAGGATGTTGCCGGGCCGCAGCGAGGTGACGTAGGAGGCGAACAGCGCCACGCCGAGCAGGACGATCTTGGCGGTGGTGACGCGCCGCTGGTGGCTCGCGGTGCGGTCGATCATGTGATAGAAGACGTCGTGCGAGAGCGCGTTGGCGATAGTGAGCAGCAGGCCGTCGGCGGTGGAGAGCGCCGCGGCGAGCGCGCCGGCGGCGACCAGTCCGGAGATGACGTAGGGCAAGCCGGCGATCTCGGGCGCGGCGAGCACGATCATGTCGGGCTGGATCAGGATCTCGGCCCACTGCACGATGCCGTCGCCGTTGACGTCGCGGATGCCGAACACGGGCGGGTCGACCTTGCGCCATTGCACCACCCACTGCGGCAGTTCGGCGTAGGGCGTGCCGACCAGGTGCTGGAAGAATTCGTACTTCACGAGCGCGGCGAGCGTCGGCGCGGAGACGTAGAGCAGCGCGATGCAGAACACGGCCCAGGCCACGGAGTTGCGCGTTTCCTTGACCGATGGCGTGGTGTAGA
The DNA here is from genome assembly GCF_049059565.2 of Cupriavidus sp. 30B13. NCBI lineage: Bacteria > Pseudomonadati > Pseudomonadota > Betaproteobacteria > Burkholderiales > Burkholderiaceae > Cupriavidus > Cupriavidus sp. 30B13. Next base: position 2,791,467 of record NZ_CP188223.1, read on the forward strand.
GGCGCGTGAGGATGTGCGGCAGGCTGGCGGTGCCGAGCATCAGGCAGAACACGAGCAGCACGAAGTTGAGGCGCTTGGTCTTGCGCTCCTGCTCGGAGGCGGAGGGATAGGGCTCGGTGGAGGGCGTGGACGGCTGGCTGCGCGCGAGCGCTTCTTCGCGCTGCTGGCTCCATTGCTGTTGCGCCGCGGTGGCGTCGCGCGGGAACTCGATGCGCTCGCGCTCGACGGTCTTGATCTCGCGCAGCGGGGCGTTGCGCAGGCGCAGTTCCTGCAGCCTTGCGGACAGCGCGTCGCGCTCTTCGGCGAACGATTGCGGCAGCCTGGCGATGCGTTCCTGCAGCCGGATGGCCTGCTGGCGGTAGAACTCGCGCACGGCCTGCTCGGCCGGGTCGCGCTCTATCTCGCGCTCGCGCGTATCGAGCTGCGAGAGCAGCGTGCCGTAGCTGAGCTGGGGCAGCGCGTCGTGATGATGCTTCCACGCGATCATCGACACGGTGACCAGGAAGGCGACGATCAGCATGATGTATTGCGCGACCTGGGTCCACGTCACCGCGCGCATGCCGCCGAGGAAGGAGCAGACCAGGATGCCGGCGAGGCCGAAGAACACGCCGACGGCGAACTCGACGCCGATGAAGCGCGTGACGATCAGCCCTACCCCCTGGATCTGTGCCACCAGGTAGACGAAGGAGCAGAGCGAGGCGGCCAGCACGGCGATCGCGCGCACCGGCAGGTTGCCGCCCGGCTTGCCGTTGCCGTAGCGCGCGGCGAGGAAGTCGGGGATAGTGTAGCCGCCGTACTTGCGCAGGTAGGGCGCGAGCAGGAAGGCGACCAGGCAATAGCCGCCGGTCCAGCCCATCACGTAGGCCAGCCCTTCGTAGCCCGAGGCGAACAGGATGCCGGCCAGGCCGATGAAGGACGCGGCGCTCATCCAGTCGGCGGCGATCGCCATGCCGTTGAACATGGCGGGCACGCGCCGCCCCGCCACATAGTATTCGTTGAGGTCTGAGGTACGGCAGATCAGCCCGATGCACGCGTAGATGGCGATGGTGACGAACAGGAAGACGTAGCCGAGCCAGAGCGTGTCGCCGCTGGAATGCTCCAGCAGGCCCATCATGCCGATGAACGTGAAGAGGCCGACGGTAAACAAGCCGTAGTACAGCAGCAGCCGGCAGCGGAAGCGCGACTGTTCGTCGGGCATGGGAGGCGTGGTTGGACTGGCGCCGCGGATGCGGCAACGGCCGGCCGGCACGCGCGTGGCGTACCGGCCGGCCGGCGGGTGCCCTGCTTACTGGGCCTGTTTGAGCTGGTCCAGGATCGCGGGGTTTTCCAGGGTGGAGGTGTCCTGGGTGATTTCTTCGTTCTTGGCCAGCGAGCGCAACAGGCGCCGCATGATCTTGCCGGAGCGCGTCTTGGGCAGGTTGTCGCCGAAGCGGATGTCCTTGGGCTTGGCGATCGGGCCGATCTCCTTGCCCACCCAGTTGCGCAGTTCGGTGGCGATCTGCCTGGCCTCTTCTTCTGTCGGGCGGGAACGCTTGAGCACCACGAAAGCGCAGATAGCCTCGCCGGTCATGTCGTCGGGGCGGCCCACCACGGCGGCCTCGGCCACGATCGGGTTGGACACCAGCGCCGACTCGATCTCCATGGTGCCCATGCGGTGGCCCGAGACGTTGAGCACATCGTCGATGCGGCCCATGATGGTGAAGTAGCCGGTGTCCTTGTCGCGGATCGAACCGTCGCCGGCAAGGTAGAGCTTGCCGCCGAGCTCTTCGGGGAAGTAGCTCTTCTTGAAGCGTTCCGGGTCGCCCCAGATGGTGCGGATCATCGACGGCCACGGGCGCTTGATCACCAGGATGCCGCCGCTGCCGTTGGGCACGTCCTGCCCGGTCTCGTCGACGATGGCGGCCATGATGCCGGGCAGCGGCAAGGTGCACGAACCCGGCACCAGCGGCGTGGCGCCCGGCAGCGGCGTGATCATGTGGCCGCCTGTCTCGGTCTGCCAGAAGGTGTCCACGATCGGGCAGCGCTCGTTGCCGATATGGCGGTGATACCACATCCAGGCTTCCGGGTTGATCGGCTCGCCCACGGTGCCGAGCAGGCGCAGGCTGGACAGGTCGTACTGCCTGGGATGGATTTTCTCGTCGGCTTCGGCGGCCTTGATCAGCGAGCGGATCGCGGTGGGCGCCGTGTAGAAGATGCTGACCTTGTGGCGCGCGATCATGTCCCAGAAGCGGCCCGCGTTGGGATAGGTGGGCACGCCTTCGAACACCACCTGGGTGGCGCCGGCGGCCAGCGGGCCGTAGGCGATGTAGGTATGGCCGGTGACCCAGCCGATGTCGGCGGTACACCAGAACAGGTCGTCGGGCTTGATGTCGAAGGTCCACTTCATCGTCATCAGCGCCCACAGCAGGTAGCCGCCGGTGCTGTGCTGCACGCCCTTGGGCTTGCCGGTCGAGCCGGAGGTGTAGAGCACGAACAGCGGATGCTCGGCGCTGACCGGTTCGGCCTCGCAGGTCTCGGGCTGGCCCTTGGCCACGTCGTCCATCGCGAGGTCGCGGCCTTCGGTCCAGTTCACCTTGCCGCCGGTGCGGCGATAGACGATGACGTTCTTCACCGCTTCGCAGCCGCCCAGCGCCAGCGCCTCGTCGGCGATGGCCTTGAGCGGCAGCGCCTTGCCGCCGCGCATCTGCTCGTCGGCGGTGATCAGCGCGACCGCGCCCACGTCGACCAGCCGCTCCTGCAGCGACTTGGCGGAGAAGCCGCCGAACACCACCGAGTGGGTGGCGCCGATGCGCGCGCAGGCCTGCATGGCCACCACGCCTTCGACCGACATCGGCATGTAGATGACGACGCGGTCGCCTTTCCTCACGCCAAGCGACTTGAGGCCGTTGGCGAACTGGCAGACCCGGGCATGCAACTGGCGGTAGGTGACCTTGCTGACGGCGCCGTCGTCGGCCTCGAAGACGATCGCCACCTTGTCGGCGTTGCCATTGCCGAGGTTGCGGTCCAGGCAGTTGTAGGAGGCATTGAGCTCGCCGTCCTCGAACCATTTGTAGAACGGCGCGTTGCTCTCGTCGAGCACCTTGGTGAAGGGCTTGCTCCACTGCAACTGCTCGCGCGCATGCCGCGCCCAGAAACCCTCGTAGTCACGCGCGGCCTCGTCGCACAGCGCCTGGTAGGCCTCCATGCTGGGCACCGCGGCCTGCTTGGCGAACGACTCGGGGGGATTGAAAACGCGATGCTCCTGCATCACCGATTCGATGGCGGACATTTGCTTGTCTCCTGATATGGTGTGGCTGCTTGGCTGCAAACTTACGCGCGACGGCTTACTTAAACCTGACGTGCTGCCAGGGGTTTTCAGGTCCGGCCGGGCCCGCGCCGGGTGCTGCAACGCAGCATGCCAGGCCGCGCGCAAGCCGCGTCGGCGGGCGCAGCGCCGGCGCGCGGCGAAGGTGCCGCGTGCCGATGTGCAGCCTTCTCCATTAGGCTAGCACAGCTATAATGCGGCGAGCCCCTATTCCGAACATGGCGCTGCGGCATTCGCGGGTTCGCGCGTGCCGCCCGCCACCCGCCAAGCCGACTTGCCCGTCCACTCCCTCCTCCTGATCGCCGCGATGGCCCTGGTCGGCAGCAATGTCGGCCTCGGCAAGGCCATCGTGGCTTACGTGCCGATCCTGCTGTTCGCGCTGCTGCGCTTTGCCATCGCCATCGTGTGCCTGGCGCCGTGGTACCGGCCCGCGCGCATGCGCGCGGTGTCGCGCGGCGAGTGGCTCAACCTGTTCCTGCAGGCGTTCTTCGGCACCTTCCTGTTCACGCTGCTGATGCTCGGCGGCGTGCGCCTGACCAGCGCGATGGCCGCGGGCGTGATCACCAGCACCATCCCCGCCACGGTGGCGCTGCTGTCATGGCTGGTCCTGCGCGAGCGGTTGTCGCGCCGCACCGTGCTCTCGGTCCTGCTGGCGGTGGCGGGCATCGCGGTGCTGAACGTGGCGCGCGGCACGGAGCACGGCGCCGGCGCCGCGGACGGCGGCGGGCAGGCGCTGCTCGGCAACCTGATGATCATGGGCGCGGTGATCTGCGAGTCGATCTACGTGATCCTGTCGCGGCGGCTGGCGCAAACGCTGGCCGCGATCGAGATCTGCGCCTATACGCATCTGATCGGCGGCCTGCTGATGCTGCCGCTGGGACTGGTGCCGCTGCTGACCTTCGACATGTCCTCGGTGCCCGCCGGCATCTGGCTGATGCTGCTGTGGTACGCCCTGTCGGCCAGCATCTTCTCGTTCTGGCTGTGGATGAAGGGCGTGCGCCATGTGCCCGCGCAACTGGCCGGCGTGTTCACGGCGGTGCTGCCGGTCGCGGCGGCCACCTACGGCATCGTCTTCCTCGGGGAGAAGCCAGGCTGGGCGCACGGCGTGGCGCTGGCCTGCGTGCTGGCCGGCATCGGGCTGGCGAGCTGGCCCGGCCCGCTCGCCCGGCGCGCGTGGCGGGACGGCGCGGGCGCGGCGGCAGGCGCCGGGCAGGATCGCCGCGGCTGAGCGGATTGAACGCAGGCCGGGGAGCAAAACGCGCGATTCGCGAAATATGCGCAATGTACAATTGCAACCTTCTCCTTACAGTCTGCTTTCAACCCAATGGCATCGAATCCCATGTCGAACCAGCCCCGGCGGCTCGGCCCGCTGGCCAGCGTGATCTTTTCCTCGCGCTGGCTGCAGTTGCCGCTTTACCTCGGCCTGATCGTGGCGCAGGCGGTCTACGTCTATCACTTCGGCGTGGAGGTCTGGCACCTGGTCGCGCACGCCACCGAGTATGACGAAACCAAGTTCATGCTGGTGGTGCTGGGCCTGATCGACGTGGTGATGATCTCCAACCTGCTGATCATGGTGATCGTGGGCGGCTACGAGACCTTCGTCTCGCGCCTGGGGCTGGACAACCACCCGGACGAGCCGGAGTGGCTCGATCACGTCAATGCCGGCGTGCTCAAGGTCAAGCTGTCGATGGCGCTGATCAGCATCTCGTCGATCCACCTGCTCAAGACGTTCATCGACGCCGACCAGCGCGCACCCAACACCATCATGTGGCAGGTCATCATCCATCTCGCCTTCCTGCTGTCGGCGGTGGCGATGGCCTACGTGGACAAGCTGGTGTCGCATGGCGCGCCCGGCGGCGCGCCGGGGAAGGCGCACTAAGCCACGCCGCCCGACCACGGAACCGCAGCCCCGGCTGCGGTTTTTTTTGACCTGCCGCCGGAGCCGACGGGCCGCCCCGGCGCGCCCCGCGATGCGGCCCCGGCATCACCCGAGGCGTTGTCGACACGCGCATGCAGCGCCGCGCCGGCCGCCGCGTCGGTGTATCATCGCGGGTTGAATTTCCCCTCGCCTGTCCCCCATAAAAATGACCGTCATCAAACAAGAAGACCTCATACAGAGCGTCGCCGACTCCCTGCAGTACATCAGCTACTACCATCCGATGGACTACATCACCAGCCTGGGCCGTGCCTACGAGCTGGAACAGAGTCCGGCCGCCAAGGATGCGATCGCGCAGATCCTGACCAACAGCCGCATGTGCGCGGAAGGCAAGCGCCCCATCTGCCAGGACACCGGCATCGTCACGATCTTCGTCAAGGTGGGCATGGACGTGCGCTGGGATGGCGCCACCATGGGGCTGTCCGACATGATCAACGAAGGCGTGCGCCGCGGCTACACCCATCCGGACAACGTGCTGCGCGCGTCCATCGTCAACCCGCCCGAAGGCGGCCGCAAGAACACCAAGGACAACACCCCGGCCGTGATCCACTACGAAGTGGTGCCGGGCAACACGGTGGACATCCAGGTCGCGGCCAAGGGCGGCGGCTCGGAAAACAAGTCGAAGTTCGTCATGCTCAACCCGTCGGACTCGATCGTCGACTGGGTGCTCAAGACCGTGCCGACCATGGGCGCCGGCTGGTGCCCGCCCGGCATGCTGGGCATCGGCATCGGCGGCACCGCCGAGAAGGCCATGGTCATGGCCAAGGAGTCGCTGATGGACCCGATCGACATCCAGGACGTGATCGCCCGCGGTCCGCAGGACTGGATCGAGGAAATGCGCGTCGAGCTGTACGAGAAGGTCAACGCGCTGGGCATCGGCGCGCAGGGCCTGGGCGGCCTGGCCACCGTGCTGGACGTCAAGATCATGGGCTACCCGACCCACGCGGCCTCCAAGCCGGTGGCGATGATCCCGAACTGCGCGGCCACGCGCCACGTGCACTTCACGCTGGACGGCAGCGGTCCGGCCAAGCTGGAAGCCCCCGACCTGTCGCAATGGCCGAAGGTGGAATGGGCGCCCAACACCGAGACCTCCAAGCGCGTCGACCTGAACACGCTCACGCCCGCGGAAGTGGCCTCGTGGAAGCCGGGCCAGACCCTGCTGCTCAACGGCAAGATGCTGACCGGCCGCGACGCCGCGCACAAGCGCATCGCCGACATGCTGGCCAAGGGCGAGAAGCTGCCGGTCGACTTCACCAACCGCGTGATCTACTACGTGGGCCCGGTGGATCCGGTGCGCGACGAAGCCGTGGGCCCGGCCGGCCCGACCACCGCCACGCGCATGGACAAGTTCACCGAGATGATGCTGGCCGAGACTGGCCTGATCTCGATGATCGGCAAGGCCGAGCGCGGCCCGGTGGCGATCGAGGCGATCAAGAAGCACAAGTCGGCCTATCTGATGGCGGTCGGCGGCGCGGCCTACCTGGTGGCCAAGGCGATCAAGGAAGCCAAGGTGGTCGGCTTTGCGGACCTGGGCATGGAAGCCATCTACGAGTTCGACGTCAAGGACATGCCCGTGACGGTGGCCGTGGACAGCGAAGGCACCTCGGTGCACAAGACCGGCCCCGCCGAATGGCAGGCCAAGATCGGCAAGATCCCGGTCGCCGCGGCATAATCCAGGCTGCCTCCGCGACAGCCAGGCTGTGGTAGAGAGCCGGGTCGCTGACCCGGCTTTTTACATGCGGGCTGCCGATTTTTTCTCATACGCCACACGCCATCCGTGAACAACGCACCCATCGGCATCTTCGACTCCGGGCTCGGCGGCCTGTCCGTGCTGCGCGAGGTCCGCGCGCTGCTGCCGCATGAGTCGCTGCTCTACCTGGCCGACTCCAAGTACAACCCGTACGGCGAGAAGCCCGAGCGCTTCGTCGAGGCGCGCACGCTGCAGGTGTGCGAATGGCTGGTGGCGCAAGGCTGCAAGGCGCTGGTGATCGCCTGCAACACGGCCACCATGCACGCGGTGCACACGCTGCGCGAGCGGCTGGCATTGCCGATCATCGGCGTCGAGCCCGGCCTCAAGCCCGCGGCCGCGGCCAGCCGCAGCAAGGTGGTCGGTGTGCTGGCCACCGGCAATACCTTGAAGAGCGCAAAGTTCGCGCGACTGCTGGCCTCGCTCGATGGCGAGAGCCGCTTTCTCTGCCAGGCAGGCAGCGGCCTGGTCGCGCTGATCGAGGAAGGCGATGTCGCCGGCCCAGCCGTGCGCGAGAAGCTCGAAGCGTATCTCACGCCGATGCTCGCAGCCGGCGCCGACACGCTGGTGCTGGGCTGCACCCACTACCCGTTCCTGGCCCAGGCGATTCGCGGCATGGTGGGAGACCGGCTGGCGCTGGTCGATACCGGCAGCGCCATCGCGCGCCAGCTGCAGCGCAAGCTTGGCGAGCACGGCCTGGCGGCCGATGCCGGCGCGGTGCCGTGCGACCGCTATGCCTCGACCAAGGACGCCGCGCACCTGCGCACGATGGCTGCCGCGCTGCTGCACGTGGATGCCTGCGCGGAAACCGTGTCGATAGAGCCCTCGCCGCCCCTCGCCTGAGCCGGGCCCTTGCGCAGCCTGGCTACTGGATGAAACCCAGCGGCCGGCGTTGCCGCACGTCGGGCTTGACCGCGTGCTCCTGGCGCAGCTGCGCGAGGAATTCGTCCGGCGTCAGCGATTCCCCCAGCAGCACGCACTGGCGCTTCACCGTGGCGAAGTCGCCCGGCGTCAGGCAATCCAGGCGCGCCAGTTCCTCGCGCATGGCGCGGTCCAGGCGCGTGGCATCGCCGTCGAGCGCCTCTTCGACGAACATCGCCGCGCGCTGTTCGGGCTTGAGCGGCAGGAAGCGGATCTTGAACGAGAAGCGCCGCAACGCGGCCTCGTCGATGCGTTCGAACAGATTGGTGGTGCACACGAAGATGCCGTTGAAGCGCTCCATGCCCTGCAGCATCTCGTTGACCTCGGACACCTCGTAATTGCGCACGGCATTCTGGCGGCTCTGCATGAAGCTGTCGGCCTCGTCGAGCAACAGCACCGCGCCGTCTTCCTCGGCGCGCGCGAACATCGCGGCGATCTGCTGCTCGGTCTCGCCCACGTACTTGCTCATCAGGTCGGAGGCGCGCCGGATCATCAGCGGCTGCTCGAGCGCCGCGGCGATATGCTCGGCCAGCGCGGTCTTGCCGGTGCCCGGCGGCCCGTAGAAGCACAGCGTGCCGCGCTCGCGCGCCTTGAGCGCCTGCACGATCTTGCCGACGTCGTAGCGCGTTTCCAGGTTGAGATAGTCGAGCCGGTAATGGGTCACCAGCGGCCGCCCTTCCATTTCCGGGCGCAGCCCCATGGCGCGGTCGGCATGGTCGAGCTGGCGCAGGATCAGCGCCTCCACCGGCTCGGCCACGCCCGGGCGCGCCAGCTGCACGAAGCGCGCGGCCGACTGCACCTGCGCCGGCGTGAGCGTCTTGCGCGCGGCCAGCGCCGCGATGAAGGCATCGCTCACGTCGAGCGAGCCGAGATGCTTGCGGATGATGTTTTCGCGCACCAGCGGCGGCGGGATCTTCAGTTCGAGGTGGAACTGGAAGCGGCGCAGGTAGGCCGGATCGATCTGCCGGATCGAGTTGGAGATCCAGATCACCGGCACCGGGTTCTGCTCCAGCGTCTGGTTGACCCAGGCCTTGCCGTTTACCGAGCCGCGCGGGTCTTCCTGGCCGAACAAGCTGGTCAGCTCGCGCGCGCTGCCCGGAAACACGTCCTCCACTTCGTCGAACAGCAGCGCCGTGCGCGGGCGGCCGCGCAGGAAGGCCTGCGACACCTGCAGCGAACGGTAGCGGTCCTTGCCCGAGAGGCTGTTGCCGTCGCGGTCGAGGCAATCCACTTCGTACAGCTCGCAGCCGGCCTCGCGCGCCAGCAGCCTGGCAAATTCGGTCTTGCCGGTGCCGGGCGGACCGTAGATCAGCACATTGACGCCGCAGGCGTGCTGGCTGGTGGCGTTGGACAGCAGCGCCGAGAGATAACGCGCGTCGGTCTCCACGTGCGGATAGTCGCCGGTGCCCAGCGTGGGAGCGGCGGCCGGCCGCGTGAACACCGCCATCATCTCCGCCTCGTTGGCGTAGTTGCCCAGCAGCACGTGCAGCAGGCGGTCCGACAGCCGCATCAGGTCGCCGAGGTCGGTCACGCTGTTCTCGGGTAGCGGCTGCTCGATCAGGTTGAGCGTCTCCAGGCGCGAGCCGGGCCGCAGCGAGGCGGCTACCGCCGCCGGGCTGGCGCCGGTCAGCCCGGCCAGGATCTGGAAAGCCTCCTGGCTGTGCGCCACCTTGCAGTCCACCATCACGGCGCGCAGGTCGCGCTTGTACTTGGCCAGCGCGGCATAGAGCAGCAGCTTGCGCTCGTGCTCCGGCAGGTCCAGCACATGGCTGAGCATGTCGATATTGCGCACCAGCAGCACGCGCTCGCCGTCCAGGCGCGCGGCCAGCGCGGCCGCGGAGACGTCGAACACGGCGAACATGTCCTTGGCGTGGTGCTTGACGTATTCGTCGAGGTAGTAGAACAGCGCGCTTTCGTCGAAGGCGCTGTTCCATTGCCCGTGCCGCTCCAGGAACTCCTCCGGCGTCAGGCGCGCGGCGCCCTTCCAGGCTGGCATGTCGGCGCAGCGCGCGGCCAGGAAGCGCTGCACGCGCAGCACCACGCCATAGGGCCACACCATGTCCTGGGCGCTGACGGTCAGGATGTCGTTGATATTGCTGCGCAGGTTAAAGCGCGGCCCCAACGCGCACACCACGCGCAGGGCGAACTGGGCGCACATCCAGTCGAGCGCGGAAGTGCCGGGCGAGCCGGCGGCGGCACGCAGCAGCGTCGAGCGGTCATCATCGGCGAAACGGGTAAAGTCCATGGCCTGATCCTTTCGCACGGGGGGCGCCGTGGGCGGCGCGGCGAATTGCTCGTCTTTTTCCTATGCTAGCGCGCTTTGTGGCAGATCGGGCATTGCCGGCAACCCTGTGCCGTGCGGGCGCGCGCATTTTGCGGCGATGGATGCACGGATGGCGGGGCCGGCCGGAAATCCGGCGCGAGAGGAACGCGAAATCGGCACGAAATCGGCGTATAAAGACGACTGCGAGATTGCGAATGGGACTCGGAATCGGTTGCAGTACGGACGCGAAACCCGCATGCTGGGACCGTCGGCGCATTGCACAAAATCCCAACAAATAAGAATCATTATCGTTTATACTAATGGTCTGACACGCTGCCCCTAGAGCGGCGCTCCCACCGGCATACCTGTTGAAGGAGCGTTTATCATGGAATTGCTGCTTAGCTTGCTGGTCGGTTGTGGCATCTCGCTGATCCTGTTCTATCGCAAATAGGCCCTATCGCTAATAAAGCCGGCGCCGCGCCAGACCGCCGACATCCGTTGTTTTCACATGTTCGATCAACGTTTTTTCAAGATCACGCTCGCCGTCCTGCTGTTCCACGTCGGCTTGCTTTACCTGATCCAGAGCGGGCTGGGGCGCAAAATCACGGAAGCCGTGATCGCACCCGAGATCATCGCCCGCATCATTCCGCTCGAGCCCCCGCAGAAGCCCGCGGTCGAGACGCCCAAGCCCAAACCGGAAACCCCGCCCAAGCAGGTCAAGGTCACCACACCCAAGCCGACGCCGCCGCAGCCGGCGCCGACCCCGCTGCCCGTGGCGTCGCTGCCGCCTACCCCCAACGCCATCGAAGTGCCGCCGGCTCCTCCCGCGCCGCCGGCACCGCCGGCTCCCGCGCCCGAGCCGCCGGCGCCGGTATCGTCCGCGCCGCGCGCCGTCGGCATCGGCGAGATCCAGTGCACGCCGCCGCAGCCGGCCTATCCGTCGCAATCGCGCCGCATGGGTGAAACCGGCAAGGCCGTTGTCCGGCTGACCACCGACGAAACCGGCAAGGTGGTGAAGACCGCCATCGTCAACTCGAGCGGTTCGTCGCGGCTGGACCAGGCCGCCGTGGACGCGGTCATGCGCATGCGCTGCAAGCCATATTTGGACAACGGTCGCGCCGTGGCGGTCACCGCCCAGCAGCCGATCGGCTTCGAACTCAACTGATTTCAATACCGACCTCACCAGGAACCATCATGCAGGACCTCGGACTCTCGCACCTCTGGACGCAAGGCGATTTCGTCATGCGCGCCACCGCCATCATTCTGCTCATCATGTCGCTGGCTTCGTGGATCGTCATCCTTACCAAGGCATGGGATCTGCTTCGCCTGAAGAAGATGGCGCACGGCGCCGAGAAGCGCTTCTGGCACTCCGACGATTTCGACCACGCGCTCGAGACGCTCGGCGGCAACGACGCCAACCCGTTCCGCACGCTGGCCGTGACCGGCAAGGAAGCCACCCAGCACCATCGCGCCAGCCAGCCCCAGCTGCATGACGTGATGGACATCTCCGACTGGCTGACCCGCTCGCTCAAGAGCGCCATCGACGAAGCCGTCGCGCGCATGCAGTCCGGCCTGGCCGTGCTGGCGTCGGTCGGCTCGACCGCGCCTTTCGTCGGCCTGTTCGGCACCGTGTGGGGCATCTATCACGCGCTGATCAACATCGGCGCCTCGGGCGTGCCGACCATCGACAAGGTGGCCGGCCCGGTCGGCGAAGCACTGATCATGACCGCCTTCGGCCTGGCCGTGGCCATTCCGGCGGTGCTGGGCTACAACGCGCTGAGCCGCGGCAACAAGGGCGTGATCTCCAAGCTCAACCGCTTTGCCCACGACCTGCACTCTTACTTCGTGACCGGCGCGCGCGTGCGCCCGAGCAACGCCCGCGGCGCTACCGACGACAATGGTATGCGCCTCGCCGTCAAGAACCAGTAAGGCCGCAGCAAGGCAAGAAGGAAGTCATCATGGCATTCGGTACCCTCGACTCAGACGATGACGAAGTGATGAGCGAAATCAACATGACGCCGCTGGTCGACGTCATGCTGGTGCTGCTGATCATCTTCATCATCACCATTCCCGTGATCAATCACGCGGTCAAGATCGACCTGCCGCGCGCGACCAACACGCCCAACGATCCGAAGCCGCAGAACATCAATGTGTCGATCGACGCGGACGGCAAGGTTTTCTGGAACCAGGCAGAGGTCGACGAGCAGACGCTCGATGCCAACATCGCCGAGGCCGCGCAGCAGGAGCCCCAGCCGGAGCTGCACCTGCGCGCCGACCGCGACGTGCGCTACGAGCGCGTGGCCGAAGTCATGGCCGCCGCGCAGCACGGCGGGCTCGGCAAGATCGGCTTCATCACCGAGCCGAAGCATTGAGCGGTTGACTCAGGCTGAACCAGTCAGCAAGAAGGGCACTCCATCGGGGTGCCCTTTTTACTTGGCCGCCGCCCTTGCATCACACGGCGAAAACCTGTCCGGCGGATGCGATATTTTCCGTGCGCGCCATCGAAAAACACTATTGTAATGATAACTGTTCTCATTTAAGATAAGGACAACTTGAACCCCGCTGATGCCGGCGCGCAGCCTGCGCCGCCGTCGCCAGCCAACGGACCGGAGCCCACCGATGAGCACTCTGACCCTGCCGATGTCGCAACCCGCCGTGACTCGCCGCCGCCTGTCCCTGCGCCGGATCGAAGTCAATCCGAGCTCGCGCGCGCCGTCGCGGCGCGAAACCTCGGCCAGCACGGCGATCGAATCGATGAAGTCCGCCGTGGCCGCCCTGCCCGCCCGCCTCGAAGCGCTCGTGCGCGACAGCCTGCCGGTGGCGCAAGCCAGCGAAGCGGTACCGCTGGATACGCTGATGCGCGGCAACAACGTGCTGCCGATCCTGCATAACGGCGAGGTCTACACGCTGCGCATCACGCGCTACGGCAAGCTGATCCTGACGAAGTAGCAGCGTGCTTGCGGCCTCGCGCTTGGCGCGCGAGCGTGCGAGCGCATGCCTGCGCGGACATGAGGGCCGTGGCGGGCATCGATGGGAATCAGGGGATGGATGCCTGCCGGAACCGGCAGGCAGCGTGCAGGGGGCGCAACGGGCCCCGGCACAGGCAGGACAACGGCAAGGTACCGGCGAAATACCGGCGAAATACCGGCGAAATACCGGCAAACGAGCCGCGGCCTTCGCGGTCACCGGCGGCGAGCATGCTCGCCGCCGGTGACCGCTTCTACTGCATGAAGCGCAAGGCTCAGACGCCCAGCGCGGCAATGCCCGCGCGCGCGATCTGCGCGTCTTCGGTCGACTTCACGCCGGACACCCCGACGGCGCCCACCACCTGGTCATTGACGACGATGGGCACGCCGCCTTCCAGCATGCCTTGCAGCACCGGCGCGGTCATGAACGAGTGGCGGCCGTTGTTGATCATGTCTTCGTAGACCTTCGACTCGCGGCGGCCCAGCGACGCCGTACGTGCCTTTTCGGTGGCGATATAGCTGGAGATCGGCGCGGCACCATCCAGGCGCAGCAGGCCCAGCAAGTGGCCGCCATCGTCGACGATGGTGATCGACACAGCCCACTGGTGATTCTTGGCTTCGACCTCTGCCGCGGCCAGCACCTTTTTCACATCGTCTGCCGTCAGCACGGTTTTTTGCTGCATACCACTCTCCTCGAAATTCGGTTCTTGAATCAGTTCAATGAGCCGGAAGTATAGCGCCCCGGCATGCGGCATTGCCACGGCCCCGGCGCACACGCGCCCGCACGCGCGCCAAAAGCAAAAAACCCGCCGAAGCGGGTTTCCTGCGTACTGTCGCGTTGCTGCGCGTGAACCTGCGAAGCCTCAGGCTCCGTCGGTGAACTGGTCGCGGCGATCGCCAACCTTGGCGCCGTCCGTGTAGGGGTCGACCTTGCCCAGCTTGGCACCGTCGGTGAACGGGTCCACCTTGCTCATCTTGGCGCCGTCGGTGTACGGATCGGCCTTGCTGGTGCCGGCGGCGAACGCGGAAGCGGAGAGTGCGGAAAGTGCGGTCAATGCTGCGATCGCTACCAGGCTGTTTTTGATCTTCATGGTCGGATCCTTCGGGTAGTTACTGTGCTGGAGGGGCACCACGGCGACAAAATCTTGCGGAATCGTCATCGCGGTGCAACACAAGCAGTGTAGGTGAAAACCCTAATAACGATACTACCAGCCGTTTGATGCGTCCGTTCAAATAATTTGACCCCTTCACCGACGCGGGAACCACTTGGCGCTGTGGCGCGTCGCCCGTGGCTTTGCAGGCCGCCACGGCAAATGACAAAGGGCCCCGGAAGGGCCCTTTGGCAACGCTGCGCACGGCAGATCGTTCATGCTTATCGCCAGTGGCGATGGTCGTGCCCCCAGCGCCCCGGCGGGCCGTAATAGCCGCGGCCGTAGTAACGCGGGCCATAGTAGCCGGGGCCGTAATAGACCGGGGCCGGACGCACCACGACGGGCGGCGGGCCATAGTAGACCGGAGCGGGCGCCACCACGACGGGAGGCGCGACATAGGCGGGCGCCGGATAGTACGCCGGGCCGCCAACCACCACGCCCGGAACACCGACCGACAAGCCGACGCTGACATGCGCCATTGCCGCACCCGATGAAAGCGCCCCGAGCATTGCAAGTCCTGCGAGCAGCCAACGTTTCATGATCCTTGCCTCTGCAAGTCGTTAATCGATAAGCCATATTGTAGAGTCTGGCGCCAAGGCAGGTGAAACCGCCGGTTCTACATTGTTACCAGGCGTAACAAGCGGCACATATCGACGGCATCCTGCGGCGTGCGGCACGCATGTCCGCCGTCCCGCGCGGAGCTTGCATCACCGCGCCCAACCGACCACAATACCGGGCTTGCCGTGCGGCCGTGGAGAAATTGGTAGACTCAGCAGACTTAAAATCTGCCGCCTTTACGGGCTTACGGGTTCGACCCCCGTCGGCCGCACCAGCAGCAGCAGCAGCGCCAGCAGCGCCAGGTCAGGCCGCCGCCGCGCAGAGCACGGCGCCACCGGCCATCAGGAACAGGAACAGCGCGCCCGCCAGCACCAGCGGCTTGCGCCCGGCGCGCAGCAAGGTGCCGATGCGCGTGTGCAGCCCGATCGCCAGCATTGCGCAGGCAAGCAGCCAGTTGTCGAAGGACAGCAGGCCCGGCTTCCAGTCCGGCGGCACCAGGCCGGCGGAATGCACCGCCATCACCGCCACGAATCCCACCGCGAACCACGGCACGGCCTTCAGGATCGCACGCCACGGGCGCGCACCTTGCGCGCCCTCGCCTTGCCCCTCGCCTTCTCCCTCGGCATGCAGCTTCGGCAACAACGCCAGCACCAGCAGCAGTGGCCCCAGGGCGAGTACCCGCACCATCTTCGCCACCACGGCGGCGTCCGCGGTCGCATCACTGACCATCTTGCCCGACGCGATGACCTGCGCCACTTCGTGCAGCGTGGCCCCCGTATAGATGCCGAACGTGCGCTCGCTGACCGCCCAGTGCAGATGCTGCGTGGCCACTTCGAACAGGTAGGGATAGAGCAGCATGCCGGCCGTGCCGAACAGCACCACGGTCGCGACGGCGACGGCGGTCTGGCGGTCGTCGGTGCGCACCACGGACGCCACCGCGATGGCCGCGGCGGCACCGCACACCGCGCTGCCTGCGCTCACCAGGATTGCCTCGCGGCGGCTCAGGCCCAGCAGCGAGGTACCGATCCACACGCCGACCAGCAGCGTCGCCACCAGCATGGCCAGCGGCACCAGCACGCCCGCCGCGCCAAGATCGACGATGGCGCCAAACGTCAGCCGCAGCCCGTAGAGCGCGACGCCGAGCCGCAGCAACTGCTGGCGGGCCAGCTGCATGCCCGGAGCCAGCGGGATCAGCCAGCGCTGCGGCAGCGTATTGCCGGCCACCATGCCAGCGAACATCGCCAGTGTCAGCGCGCTCATGCCTAGGTGCGAAACCGCCGGATGCGCCGAGAAGACCATCGCCAGCCACGCGGTGAACCCGAGCGGCACCAGTGTCAGCAAGCGGGCGGCCCAGGACGGCGGCTCCGCGCCGAGATTGGCAACTGTGGTCGAGGGCGTGGGGGACATGGCGGGCTCTCTGCCCCCGCGGCCTGGCGGCGTCGGGGCGCTGATGGATGATGTCCGCAGAGTACTCAGGCGCCACAAATCTGTAAAACGGGTAATATCGTTATACGTTACCTGAATTTCAGATATGGACCAGCGCCCGCTCCGGCTGACCTTGCGCCAGCTCTCCGTCTTCGTCGCCGTCGCCCAGCACGGCAGCACCGTGGCCGCCGCCGAAGCGCTGGCCATGTCCCAGTCGGCCGTCAGCGCCGCGCTGGCCGACCTGGAGGCCGCCCTGGGCGGCGCCCTGTTCGACCGCGTGGCGCGCAGGCTCAGCATCAACGAATCGGGCCGGCTGTTCTTCCCGCGCGCGCTCTCGTTGCTGGACCAGGCGCATGAACTGGAGCACTTCACCGTCCAGCCCGGCGTGCAGTTGCGCATCGCGGCCAGCAACACCATCGGCAGCTACATCCTGCCCGGCCTGCTGGCCGGTTTCCGCCATGCGCAAAGCGGGCCGTGCGCGCTGGACATGCGCATCGGCAACACGCGCGACGTGCTGCAGGCGCTGCTGCATTTCGAAGCGGATATCGGCCTGATCGAAGGCACCTGCCACGAGCGCGACCTGCGCAGCGCGCACTGGCGCGACGATGAAATGGTGGTGGTGGTAAGCCCGGCGCATCCGCTGGCCGGCAAGCCCGGCGACCTGGCCGCGCTGCGCGATGCCGACTGGGTAGTGCGCGAGCCCGGTTCGGGCACGCGCGAGATCATCGAGCAGCGCCTGGCGCCATTGCTCGGCGAGCTGCGCTTTGCGCTGGAGCTGGGCAATACCGAGGCAATCAAGCGCGCCGTGATGAGCGGCTACGGCGTGAGCTGCCTGTCGCTGCAGGTGGTGGAAGACGAATTGAAGCGCGGCACGCTGGTGGCGCTGCGCGAAGGCCTGCCTGACGTGGTCAGGCCTCTGCAACTGGTGGTCCACCAGGACAAGTACCCGACGCAGGGCCTGCTGGCCTTCACCGAATACCTGCGCCGCGAAGCTGCCCTGGGAGAGCCTGGCGCAGGATAGCCAACGCCCACAACACCCACAAGGCTCAGGCCGGCTGCGGGTCGCCCTCGCCCTGCTGCTTGGCGGTGTAGCGGTCGAGCAGGTGGAACAGCAGCGGATTGAGCACGATCGACAGCAGCGCGCCGGCCAGGATCAGCGCCTGGCCGCGCTCCGGCAGGATCTTCAGATAGACGCCGAGGCCGGCGAGGATGAAGGAGAACTCGCCGATCTGCGCCAGGCTGACCGCGATAGTCATGCCGGTGCGCGTGGAATGCCCGAACACGCGCACGATGCACAGCGCCGCCACGGACTTGCCCACCACGATGATGAACAGGGTGGCCAGCACGCCCCATGGATCGTTGATCAGGACCATCGGATCGAACAGCATGCCGACCGAGACGAAGAACAGCACCGCGAACGCGTCGCGCAGCGGCAGCGACTCCTCGGCCGCGCGATGGCTGAATTCCGATTCGGCCAGCACCATGCCGGCGAAGAACGCGCCCAGCGCGAACGACACGCCGAACAGCGAGTAGGCGCCGAACGCCACGCCCAGCGCCGTGGCCAGCACCGCGAGTCGGAACAATTCGCGGCTGCCGGTCCAGACGATGCGCTCCAGCATCCACGGAATGAAACGGCGGCCGATCACCAGCATCACCGCGACGAAGGCCGCGACCTTGCCCAGCGTGGAAAACACGGTGAACAGGATCTCGCCCGAGTCCGGCGCGGCGGCGGCACCGGCCCCCTCTCCCGTTGGCATGAGCAGCCCGGCAACTGCGGGCAGCAGCACCAGCGTCAGCACCATCGCCAGGTCTTCCACGATCAGCCAGCCCACCGCGATGCGCCCCTGCGGCGACTCCACCAGGTCACGCTCCTGCAACGCCTTGAGCAGCACCACCGTGCTGGCCACCGAGAGTGCCAGCCCGAACACCAGCCCCGGCCCCCACTGCCAGCCGAAGCCCCAGGCCGCGCCCATGCCGAGCACGGTAGCGATGGCAATCTGCACCACCGCGCCGGGGATGGCGATCTTCTTCACCGCCATCAGGTCCTTGAGCGAAAAATGCAGGCCGACCCCGAACATCAGCAGGATCACCCCCAGCTCCGCCAGTTCCGGCGCGAGCGCCTGGTCGGCGGTGTAGCCGGGCGTGTGCGGCCCCACCACGATCCCGGCGCACAGGTAGCCGATCAGCGGAGGCAGCTTGAGCCGGTTGGCCAGGGCGCCAAGAATGAATGCCAGGACAAGACCGCCGACGATGGTGCTGATGAGCGGGGTAGCGTGATGCATGCGTGGTGGGTTCCTCGTGGGTTGCCATGACGGCACTGACCGGGCAGCCCGCCCACCCCCGAGCGGCGCAAACGCCGGGGACCACGAGGCATCCCCGCGTGCCGCAACGGCGTCGGCGCCGGGAGGCCAGGGAAATACCACGCTGATCGAGGGAGAACGGGAACGGAAGTCTTGCAGCAGCCCAGGGGCGCCAATGCGGCGCTGCTCCATGCGGACGACAACGGCGCTCGGTCCGGCCCGGACAACGTCCGGGCACCCCGTGAAGACTACGCATGCAATGTAACACGATCATCCGCGCGGCAAAGCGCGGAATCGAAGTGCAATGTGGCCCTATAAGGCGGTCATCGACGGCCATCACCAAGGCCGGCTGCCATCTCCGGCCGCGGTCGCGGCCGGACGGAGGGAAAAAAACGCTGCCGGAATCTCTGCCGCTAAGCCGCCCGGGCAACCACCAGCGACAGACGGAACGTCGCCACCGTATCGCGCAGCTTGTGCGACTGTTCTTCCAGCGACTGCGCCGCCGCCGCGGCCTCCTCCACCAGCGCGGCGTTCTGCTGCGTGACCTCGTCCATCTGCCCGACGGCCTGGTTGACCTGCTCGATGCCGGTACTCTGCTCGCGCGACGCCGCGGCGATCTCGCCGATGATATCGGACACGCGCCGCACGGCCTGGCGCAGCTCTGTCATGGTCCGGCCGGCATCCTCCGCCTGCGACGAACCCTTGCGCACGGTGTCCACCGAGGTATCGATCAGGTCCTTGATCTCCTTGGCGGCGCTCGACGAGCGCTGGGCCAGGCTGCGCACCTCGCCTGCCACCACCGCGAAGCCGCGCCCCTGCTCGCCGGCGCGCGCCGCCTCCACCGCGGCATTGAGCGCCAGGATATTGGTCTGGAAGGCGATGCCCTCGATCAGGGTGGTGATCTCGGCGATGCGCGCCGAGCTGCTGCTGATCGCGCCCATGGTATCGACCATCTGCTGCACGGCGGTGGCGCCATGCTCGGCCACCTCGGCGGCGCTGTCCGCCAGCCCGCTGGCCTGGCGGGCGTTGTCGGCATTCTGCCGCACCGTCGCGGTCAGCTCCTCCATGCTGGCCGCCGATTCCTGCAGCGCCGCCGCCTGCTGTTCGGTGCGCGACGACAGGTCCGAGTTGCCGGCGGCAATCTGCTGCGCGGCCGTGCTGACGGAGTCGGTCGACAGCCGCACCTCGCGCAGCGCCGACGCGACGCGCTCGATCAGCTGGTTGAAGGCCACGGCGGTGCGCCCGATCTCGTCCTTGTGCCGCACCAGCGCGCGGCGGTCGAGGTCGAGCGAATCGCTGACGTAGCGCAGGGTCTCCTCGATCTCGGCGAGGCTGCCGTGGATGCGCCGGTAGAGCGAGTAGCCCATCGCGCCGCACAGCAGGAAAGCCAGCGCGATGATGGCCGAGAACACCAGCAGGGCCATCTCGTACGCCCCGCCGCTGCGGACCACCACCTGCTCGCCCAGGCTGGCGTTGTAGGCGACGTGCTCGTTGATGGCGGCGCGCAAGGCCACGGCGGCATCGTAAAGCGAACCGCCCATGATCATGCCGAGCGCGGCCGCGGTGTCGCCGGCCGCGAAGCGCGCGAGGAAGCGCTCGCGTTCCGCGCGGTACTGCTTGGCCGCGGCACGGTCGGCATCGAGCAGCTTGCGGTCGGCGTCGTCGGAAATGTTCTTGCGCTGATAGGCATCGACCGACTCGTCGAAGGCCTTGTCCGCCTCCGCCAGCGAGGCCATCGCCTCGGCCCGCCCGGCGTCGGTCGGCGACAGCGCATAGAGATAGGCGGCCAGCCGCATGCTGTTGACGACGTCGCGCAGGTCGCTCAGCGCCCGCACGCTGGCCAGCGTGTTGTCATTGAAATAGGAAAACCGCTCCTGCGCGGCGCGCAGTTGCCAGATGCCGCCCAGTCCCACGGCAAGCATGGCGAACAGGACCAGCGACAAGGTGGCTAGCAGACGTTGAGTGATATTCATGGCGCATGGTCGGCGCGCCGTGCGGCGGACGCCGATTCCCAGAGAAGGACAATGAAAGGAACGCCCGCAGGAAGACATGGCCCGGCGTACGCCGGGCCCACGTTCACGCGGGACCAGGACTTCTGCTTTCAAAGCGCTTTGACATCGTCAGATCTGGCGGAGCGTCTTTTGAACGACTCTGCATGCCTTTACGGCAGGTAGTTCGCGGCCTGAAGGGCTGATCGCACGAAAAGAGAGAAATTAATCGACGATGATAGGATTATTCCTATTTTTATCCGACGATCATGAAAAATGAACGACAAAGAGAGGGCGCGTCAAGCGTACCGGGAAAATCAAACACGCCGCGATGGCGCGCAGGAAGCGAGGAGAACGGCCGGACCGGCGGCGAAATGGGCCACGGGTGCCCGGAAAGCAAAAAGCGCCACCGGTGAGGGTAGCGCTCTTGTGCTTGACTGCTGGAGGCGGGGGTCGGAATCGAACCGGCGTACACGGCTTTGCAGGCCGCTGCATGACCACTCTGCCACCCCGCCGGGTGACTTTGCTGCTGGATTGTAGCCGCAATCGCCTGGCCCTGCCGGGGCCGCGCTGCGCACCACCATCACAAACAAAAAGGGAAGCGGCGCTTCCCTTTGGGACCTGGAGCGGGAGACGAGTCTCGAACTCGCGACCTCAACCTTGGCAAGGTTGCGCTCTACCAACTGAGCTACTCCCGCATTGGATTACTGCTGTTACTGCTGCACCGCCGAAGCCTGCCGACCATCGCGCGGCACACACCCACGCTGGCGAACATGGCAAAAACTGGAGCGGGAGACGAGTCTCGAACTCGCGACCTCAACCTTGGCAAGGTTGCGCTCTACCAACTGAGCTACTCCCGCATGTTCCTGCCGACTTCCTGGCTAAAACGCAACTTCTGCGCCGATACCGCTGCCATCTCGATGCGTTCTTGCCGTATTTCGCTTCGTTCGGTTTGTTTCGTCAGAAGCGAGAACAGGATTATTGCAAACCGGAACATCCTCGTCAAGCATATTTTTCACCGAAACATCATTTTTGCGCCGTGGCCTGCCCACCCAGGCCGCTGCGCTCGCGGATCTGCGGCCAGGCCAGCTTCATGTAGTAGAACATCGACCACAGCGTCATGAACGCCGCCACATAGATCATCCAGGCGCCGAGCACGGAAGCATCGACGATGCCGAGCAGGCTGTCGTTGAACAGCAGCAGCGGAATGGCGATCATCTGGAAAGTGGTCTTGAGCTTGCCGAGGAAATTGACGGCCACGCTCTTGGACGCGCCGATCTGGGCCATCCATTCGCGCAGGGCCGAGATGGTGATCTCGCGCCCGATGATCACCAGCGCGATCAGGTCGGCGACCCGGCCCAGTGCCAGCAGCGAAAGCAGCGCTGCGGCCACCATCAGCTTGTCGGCCACGGGATCGAGGAAGGCGCCGAAAGACGAAGTCTGGTTCCAGCGCCTTGCCAGGAAGCCGTCCAGCCAGTCGGTGACCGCCGCCACGATGAAGAAACCGGCGGCCGTCATGTTCTTGGCGTGCATCGGCAGCCATGCCTCGGGCAGGTAGTACACCCCCACCACGAGAGGAATCATGGCAACGCGGAGCCAGGTGAGCAGGATCGGTATATTCAGCGGCATTGGGGGGCTCGGGACGAGACAACGGCGGTAGCAATTCCGCGATTGTCGCTTATTTCAAGGACGGCCGATCATTTCCCGCCGCGCGGGCCGGCGCGCATGCCCGCGTCAATGCAGCTGGCGGTAGATTTCCTCGGCCAGCGCGTGCGAGATGCCGTCCACGCTGGCGATCTCGTCGATGCTGGCCGCCATCACGCCGCGCAGCCCGCCAAAGCGGGTCAGCAGCTTCTGGCGTCGGCGCGCGCCGACGCCCTCGATCTCTTCCAGCCGCGAGGTGGTGCGCACCTTGGCGCGGCGCGCGCGCATGCCGGTGATGGCGAAGCGGTGCGCCTCGTCGCGGATCTGCGCGACCAGCATCAGGGCCGCGCTGCCCTGCCCCAGCTCCAGCGACGGGCGCCCGTCGGCAAACACCAGGGTCTCCAGCCCGACCTTGCGGCCTTCGCCCTTGGCCACGCCGACCAGCAGGCCGGTATCGAGGCCAAGCTCCTCGAATACCTGGCGCGCCACCTCGACCTGGCCCTTGCCGCCGTCGATCAGCACGATATTGGGCACCAGCGCCAGCGCGCCCGCGGCTGCCCCCTGCCCTTCCCCGGCGCCGGGCTCCTGCGCCTGCTCCAGCATCTCCACCAGCTTCTGGTAGCGCCGCGTCAGCACCTGGCGCATGGCGGCGTAGTCGTCGCCGGGCGTGATGTCCTGGATGTTGTAGCGGCGGTATTCGGCGTTCTGCATCTCGTGGCGATGGAAAACCACGCAGGACGCCTGCGTCGCCTCGCCGGCGGTGTGGCTGATGTCGAAGCACTCCACGCGCAGCAGCGCCAGGTCTTCCAGGTCGAGCCCGATGGTCTCGGCCAGCGCCCGGGTGCGGGCCTGCTGGCTGCCCTGTTCGGCAAGCCGGCGCGACAGCGCGAGCGCGGCGCCCTGCTGCGCCATCTCGAGCCAGGCGCGCCGCTGCCCTTGGGGCTGGCGCACCAGCGAGACCTTGCGCCCGGCCTGCATCGAGAGCGCCTGCAGCAGCGTCTGGTCCGGCGGCAGGTGGCTCACCACCAGGATCGGCGGCACCGCCTGGTCGAGGTAGTGCTGCGCCATGAAGGCGGCCAGCACTTCGGCGGCAATGCGCTCGGCCGCGATGCCCGCGGCGGCTTCGCCCTCGGCCGGCACGCCCGCATCCTGGTCCGCATCCTCGTCCGCGACGATCATTGCGCCCTCTTCCACGTGGGCGGGGAAATAGGCCTTGTCGCCCAGATGCCGGCCGCCACGCACCATCGCCAGGTTGACGCAGGCGCGGCCGCCTTCCACCGCCACCGCCAGCACGTCGATATCGCTGGTCTGGCCGACCTCTTCCACCGCCTGCCGGCTGAGCACGGTGGACAAGGCGCCGATCTGGTCGCGCACCGCCGCGGCCTGCTCGAACTCCAGCCGGCCGGCATGCTCTTCCATCTTGGCCTGCAGCCCATCCAGCACTTCGCTCTGGCGGCCTTGCAGGAAGCGGGCGGCATTGCCGACGTCGCGTGCGTAATCCTCTTCGCTGATGGCGTTGACGCAGGGCGCGGTGCAGCGATGGATCTGGTGCAGCAGGCAGGGCCGCGTGCGGTTGGCGAAGACGGTGTCCTCGCAGGTGCGCAGCTGGAACACGCGTTGCAGGATCTGCATGCTCTCGCGCACCGCGTGCGCGCTCGGGAACGGCCCGAAATACTGGTGCTTGCGGTCGGTCGAGCCGCGGTAGTAGGCCATGCGCGGGAAGCGATGGCTGGTCAGCTTGAGGAAGGGATAGGACTTGTCGTCGCGGAACAGGATGTTGTAGCGCGGCGCCAGTGCCTTGATCAGGTTGTTTTCCAGCAGCAGCGCCTCGGCCTCGGTGCGCACCACGGTGGTCTCGATGCGCACGATCTTGGCCACCATCATGGCGATGCGCGGCGACGGCAGGTTCTTGTTGAAGTAGCTCGATACCCGCTTCTTCAGGTCGCGCGCCTTGCCTACGTAGAGCACGCTGCCCTGCGCGTCGAAATAGCGGTAGACCCCCGGCAGCCCGGGCAACTGGGCGATCACCGCCTTGGGATCGAACGGCGGCGCGGCTTCGGGGCCCGGCCCGGGGCCGGGTTCAGCGCTGGGTGCAGGGCCGGGTTCAGGGCCGGGTCCAAGACCCGCGCCGGCGGCCACCGGCGCGGGCGCGCCCGGGTTCTGGGTTTCGGGTTCCGGCTGAGGCATCGGGGAGGAATCGCGGGAGGGCATCGACCGTGTGGGAGCGGCCAGTCCGCGCTCGGCCGGCGGGCGGCGGCGCGACAGGCTCTAAAATCGCAAGTTTAGAGCAAATCCTTGCCGACTCGCGCCGCCATGCCCGCCACCCCTGCCCGCACCGTCCGCTCCTGGGACATCTTCTGCACCGTCATCGACAATTTCGGCGACATCGGTGTCTGCTGGCGCCTGGCACGGCAGCTGGCGCAGGAACACGGCCATGCCGTGCGCCTGTGGGTAGACGACCTGCACAGCTTCGCGCGCCTGGCCCCCGGGCTCGACGCGGACGCCGCGCGGCAGGTGCTGGCTGGCGTGGAGGTCCGCACCTGGCGCCGCCCCGACCAGGAGAGCGAGCAGGACAGCGCCGCGCGCTTCGCCGGCATCGCGCCGCACGATGCGGTCGTCGAGTCCTTTGCCTGCGACCTGCCGGCGCCCTTCCTGGCCGCGATGGCGGCACGCGCGCCGCGGCCGGTCTGGATCAACCTCGAATACCTGAGCGCCGAACCGTGGGTGCGGGAGCACCACCGCATGAGCTCGCCCCATCCGCGCCTGCCGCTGGTGAAGCACTTCTTCTTCCCGGGCTTCGAGGGCGGCACGGGCGGGCTGCTGCGCGAGTCCATGCTGGGCATGCAGCGCGCGCACCTGCGCGAAAGCCCCGCGGCGCAGGCGGCGCTGTGGCACCGGCTCGGCGCGCGGCCCATCGAAGGCGCGCTGAAGGCCAGCCTGTTCGCCTATCCCAACCCCGCCCTGCCGTCGCTGCTGGCGCAGTGGCGCGACGGCGCCGGGCCGGTGCAGTGCCTGGTTCCGGCGGGCCTCGCCGCGCAACAGGCAAGTGAATGGTTCGGGGCACCCCACGCGACGCCGGGCGATGTCTTCGCGGCCGGCAACCTGACGATGCACGTGGTGCCGTTCGTGCGCCAGGAGCACTACGACGAACTCCTGTGGCTGTGCGACATCAACTTCGTGCGCGGCGAGGACTCCTTCGTGCGCGCCCAATGGGCCGGGCGCCCGCTGGTCTGGCACATCTATCCGCAGGAGGACGCCGCGCACCTGGTCAAGCTCGATGCCTTCCTCGATTTGTTCGTGAAGCGGCTGGAGCACACCGGGCAGGCGCCGGCCGCCGCCGCGCTCGCCGCCTTCTGGCATGCCTGGAACGAGCCGGGCAAACCGCTCGACTGGGCGGCCCTGCGGGCACACCTGCCGGCGCTGCGCGAGGCCACCGAGCGATGGCAGCGCAGCCTGCAGCACCTCGGCGATCTGGCGGCAAATCTCGTGGCCTTCTGCGAAAATCAGGTAAAATAGTGGGTTGATTTGATGGCGACCGGGCCGGAAAACGGCGGTGGCGCGGCAGGATCCTGCAGGGCATGCCCGACGGCGTGCGGCACGGCATCCGCCGCGGTACCCGGGCGTAACTGGACGGGCCGCGTGCGCATGGCCGATGCCATGTGCCGGCAGCGCGCCTTCGCCATACTTCGCCACACCGAATTCCGAGACATTCTTTTTCAGGAAAACAGTTCAGATGAAAACCGCACAAGAACTCCGCGTCGGCAACGTATTCATGATCGGCACCGACCCGATGGTCGTGCAGAAGGCCGAGTACAACAAGTCGGGCCGCAACTCCGCCGTGGTCAAGATGAAGTACAAGAACCTGCTGACCGAAGCCCCGGGCGAATCGGTCTTCAAGGCCGACGACAAGTTCGAAGTCGTGATGCTGGATCGCAAGGAGTGCACCTACTCGTACTTCGCCGACCCGATGTACGTGTTCATGGACGCCGACTACAACCAGTACGAAGTCGAGCAGGACAGCATGGGCGACTCGCTGAACTACCTCGAAGACGGCATGAACGTCGAAGTGGTGTTCTACAACGACAAGGCCATCTCGGTGGAAATGCCCACCACGCTGGTGCGCGAGATCATCTATACCGAGCCGGCCGTCAAGGGCGACACCTCGTCGGGCAAGGTGCTCAAGGGCGCCAAGATCAACACCGGCTTCGAGCTGCAAGTGCCGCTGTTCTGCAACATCGGCGACAAGATCGAAATCGACACCCGTACCGGCGAATACCGCAGCCGCGCCAACTGAGCGCGATCGGTCCGCTGCCGCCCGCCACGGGTGGCGCAACGGGAAAAAGGGCAGCCTCGGCTGCCCTTTTCCTTTTGCCTGCCCGGCGGGCGCATCGTCACGCGATCAGGCCGTGCCCTTTCAGCTCGCGCAGCGCGCCCGCGTAGTCCGGGTCCTGCACCAGCTTGTTCCACGCCAGCGGCTTGCGGCGGCCGAACAGCTTGCGGATGCGGCGCTGCGACGCCTTGCCGGCGTCGACATCGAGCTCGTTGAGCAACTGGTCGGCGCGCTCCGGGCTGTTGCAGATCAGCACCATGTCGCAGCCCGCGCCGAGCGCCGCGCGCGCGGCCTCGGTGACGGTGCCCGCCACGCTGGCGCCTTCCATGCTCAGGTCGTCGCTGAATATCACGCCCTCGAAGCCGAGCTGGGTGCGCAGGATGTCCTGCAGCCAGAAACGCGAGAAGCCGGCCGGGCTCGGGTCGACCTTGGGGTAGATCACGTGCGCCGGCATCACCGACGCCAGCGCCATGCCCATCCATTCGTAAGGCCGCGCATCCTGCGCCAGGATCTCGTCGAGGCTGCGCTCGTCCACCGGCACCGCCACGTGCGAGTCGGCGGCGACGAAGCCGTGGCCGGGGAAATGCTTGCCGCAGTTCGCCATGCCGGCCAGCAGCAGGCCGTGGGTCAGGTGGTTGGCCAGCATGGTCACCACGCGCGGGTCGGCGTGGAAGGCGCGGTCGCCGATCACCGCGCTGCGGCCATAGTCCAGGTCCAGCACCGGCGTGAAGCTCAGGTCGATGTCGCAGGCGCGCAGCTCGGCCGCCAGCACGTAGCCGCACTGCACGGCGGCCTTGGTCGCGGCCAGCACGTCGCGGTCCCACAACTCGCCCAGGCGGGCCATCGCCGGCAGGTGGGTAAAGCCGTCGGTCCGGGCGCGCTGCACGCGCCCGCCCTCGTGATCGATGCAGATCAGCACGTCGTCGCGCACGGCACGGATGTCATGGGTGAGCGCCTGCAGCTGCGCGCGCGACTCGAAGTTGCGCGCGAACAGGATCACGCCGCCGGTCAGCGGATGGGAAATGCGCCGGATGTCTTCCGCGTCGAGCTGCTTGCCTTTGACGTCGAGCACGACGGGACCCGGGCGCTTGCCGGAAATCTTGTGGATCATTTGGGTTCTTCACTAGGCTGGGAAGCGAGCGGCGCGCCGCCGCCGGGAGCGGCGCCGCCAAGCTCGGCGATCGCAAAGGCGACCGCGTAATCGTGTTCATCGCTGACCGTGACCCGCACCGCGACGCCGCGCGCGCGCAGCCACGCATCGAGCTCGCCGTGGCAGAGCGGATACGGCTCGCCGGACGGCAGGTTCAGCAACTCCATGGCGCGCCACGTCATGGGCCAGCGCATGCCCAGCCCGATGGCCTTGGAGAAAGCTTCCTTGGCGGCGAAGCGGGTGGCCAGGAAGGCCAGCCCGCGCTTCTCGGAGCGCGCGCGGCGCGCGTGGTACTTCAGCAGTTCCTGCGGCCCGAGCACCTTCTCGGCAAAGCGCCCGCGCGTGCGCTCCATCACGCCCTGCACGCGGTCGATCTGGATGATGTCGGTGCCGATGCCGTAGATCACGCTGCGGCGTCCGGGCGCGGATAAGTGGTGCCGAGGCGCGCCGCCACCATGATGGCCTTCATCTCTCGCACCGCGTTCTGCCAGCCGGCGAAGACCGCGTGCGCGACGATGGCGTGGCCGATATTGAGTTCCTTGATGCCATGCAGGGCCGCCACCGGCTGCACGTTGGTGTAGTGCAGGCCGTGCCCGGCATTGACCACCAGCCCGAGCCGCACGCCGGTGTCGACGCCGTCGGCGACGCGCTGCAGTTCCGTGGCCTGCTCGGCCGGCGTATGCGCATCGGCATAGCGGCCCGTGTGCAGCTCGACCACGGGAGCGCCGCAGGCGGCGGCGGCCTCGATCTGCTCGGCCTGCGCATCGATGAACAGCGACACGCGGATGCCGGCATCGGCCAGCTGGCGGCAGGCGGCCTTGACCTGCTCGAAGCGCCCGGCCACGTCCAGCCCGCCTTCGGTGGTGACTTCCTCGCGGCGCTCGGGCACCAGGCAGACGTCCTGCGGGCGGATCGTGCAGGCGATGTCGAGCATCTCCTGGGTGATCGCGCACTCCAGGTTCATGCGCGTGGCCAGCAGCGGGCGCAGCGCGTGCACGTCGGCATCGCGGATATGGCGGCGGTCTTCGCGCAGGTGCAGGGTAATCAGGTCGGCGCCGGCCTGCTCGGCCTGCAACGCGGCCTGGATGGGATCGGGGTAGACCGTGCCGCGCGCGTTGCGCAGCGTGGCCACGTGGTCGATGTTGACGCCAAGGTCGATGACGCCGGGATGCGCGTGGAAAATCATGCGGGCGAGCTCAGAGATAGTGCAGGTCGATCAGGATCTGGCGCGTCTTCAGCGGCGCGCCTTGCAGATAATAATGCAGCAGGAAGCGCATCAGCGCACGGCTTTGCGTCACGGTCTGGGGCCGGCGGTAGTCGTCCTGCGACATGTCGAGCAGGGTCTGCCCGGACACCACCGGCCACGAGGACGGATCGCTCGGCTGGGCCCGGCGCACGCCGCGCTCCGGCTGGTACACGTAGTCATGCCCGGGCTCCACCGCTTCGCCCGAGTTCGCGCATTCGTCGAAGGCCACCGCAAAGCCGGTCTCCTGCAGCAGCACGCGCTCGAAGCTGCGCAGCACCAGGCCGGCCTGCTCGCCGTGCGCGAGCCGCGTGAGCGTGGCCATGTACTGGCGGAACAGCGCCACGTGGGCATCTTCGCGCGGGCAGAAGCGCAGCAGCAATTCATTGAGGTAGAAGCCCGACAGCAAGGCGTCGCTGGCCAGCGGCAGCAGGCCGCCGACCCACTCCGCGCGCGTGAGCGTCTTGACCTCGCCGCGCCCGCTCCATGACAGCGAGATCGGCTGGAAGTGCTGCAGCACCGGGCGCAGCGCGGAATGCGGCCGCTTGGCGCCCTTGGCGACCATCGCCACGCGGCCGTGGTCGCGCGTGAACACGTCGAGGATCAGGCTGGTCTCGCGGTAGGGCCACGCATGCAGCACGAAGCCGGGCTGGTTGGCCACGCGCAGCTCGGTGCGCGGCGGCACGATGCGCAGCGCGCGGTCCATCATGGCGCGCTGCTCGGCCACCTCCATGCCGGGCACGGCATGACTGTCCAGCAGCTCGGCGGCCTCTTCCGCCACCGGATCGACGCGGCGGGCCTTCAGTGCCGGCCCGCCCGCTCTGTCATTCATAGCCGTAGGCGCGCAGTCCGGCTTCGTTGTCGGCCCAGCCGCTCTTGACCTTGATGAACATCTCCAGGTAGACCTTGCCGTCGAACAGCTTTTCCATGTCGATGCGGGCTTCGGTGGAGATGGTCTTGAGCTTGGCGCCCTTGTTGCCGATGATCATGGCCTTGTGGCCTTCGCGCTCGACCAGGATGGTGGCGAAGATGCGCCGCAGCCGGCCTTCGGTCTCGAACTTCTCGATGATTACCGTGCTGGTGTAGGGCAGTTCGTCGCCGGTCCAGCGGAACACCTTCTCGCGGATGATCTCGGAGGCGAGGAAGCGCTCGCTGCGGTCGGTCATGGAATCGGCGTCGTACATCGGCTCGCCTTCCGGCAGGTAGGGCCGGATGATGCCGAGCAGGCGCTCGATATGGTCATGCGTCTTGGCCGACATCGGCACCACTTCCGCGAACTGGAACTGGTGGCCCATCTTTTCCAGGAACGGCATCATCACCTCGGCGCGGTCCGCGCCGAGGCGGTCGAGCTTGTTGGTGACCAGCAGCACCGGCACCTTCTTGGGCAGCAGCGACAGCACCTTCTCGTCGTCGGGGCCGTAGTGGCCGGCCTCGACCACGAACAGCACCAGGTCCACACTCGACAGCGTGGACGTGACGGCGCGGTTGAGCGAGCGGTTCAGCGCGCTGGCGTGGCGCGTCTGGAAGCCCGGCGTGTCGACGAAGACATACTGCGCGTCATCGGTGGTCTGGATGCCGACGATGCGATGGCGCGTGGTCTGCGCCTTGCGCGAGGTGATGCTGATCTTCTGGCCGACCAGCGCATTCATCAGCGTGGACTTGCCGACGTTGGGACGCCCGACGATGGCCACGGTGCCGCAGCGGAACGCCGCGGAGGGGGTACCCGCGGCATCTGGCCGCGGATCGAGTGATTCGGTCATTCCTTCAACCTGAGAGACAACTGGGGATCGGGTGGCACCGGCTGCTTGCGGGTCTTGCCGGTACGCTCGGCCCGACTGCGCTTGAGCAACTGGGGCACGAGCTTCTGCACCTCGTCGAGCGCCAGCTTGGCGGCGGCCTGCTCCGCGGCGCGGCGCGACGCGCCGGTACCGAACACCCGCACTTCCAGTTTAGGCACGGTGCACTCGACTTCAAACTGCTGGTTGTGCGCCGCGCCGTGGGTGGCGATCACGTTGTATTGCGGCAGCGCTATCTTGTGGCCTTGCAGGTACTCCTGCAGCAGCGTCTTGGCATCCTTGCCGAGCGTGCGCGGATCGACCTGCTCGAGGATAGGGATGTACAACTTGCGGATCAGGGTGCGCGCGCCCTCGAAGCCGGCGTCGAGGAACACCGCCCCGACGATGGCCTCGAGCGCGTCGGCCAGGATCGAGGGGCGGCGGAAACCGCCGCTCTTGAGCTCGCCCTCGCCCAGGCGCAGCGCCTCGGACAGCTGCAGCATCTGCGCGATCTCGTACAGCGCCTGCTGCTTGACCAGGTTGGCGCGCACGCGGGACAGGTCGCCCTCGTCGAGCTTGCTGAACATGCCGTACAGCATATCGGCCACGGCGCAGTTGAGCACCGAATCGCCGAGGAACTCCAGGCGTTCGTTGTGCAAGGCGCTGTGGCTGCGGTGCGTCAGCGCCTGCTGCAGCAGTTCTGGCTTGCTGAAGCGGTAGCCGAGGCGTTGCTGCAAGGCGTCGAGGTTCATGTCAGTACTGCGTTCCCGAGTAGGTAATCAAAAGGCTCAGAGGGCCGTATAGCGGCACCTCGTTGCGGTAGGAAAACCCCACCGAGCGGATCGTGCCATTGTCATCCTCGTGGATATCCAGATCGTCGCTGCGCACGGCGGTGATACGGTCGATCTGTGCCTGCTTGTTGAAATAGTCGGCCACCTCGCGCCGGTTGGATGCCTGCTGCTTGGCATAGCTGACCGCGCGCTTGACCGAAAAATACTCCAGCACGCTCGGTATCGCCCTGATCGCGGGAATGACCACGCCCCCCACCACCAGGATGACCACCAGCAGGCTGCCCAGCGAAAAACCGCGCTGCCTGCCGTTCCCCGCCAGCCGTGCCCGCCGCCCCGCGGCAGCGCCGGCTGTTCGTCCCGATTGACCCATAATGCGCTTTCCCTCGCTTGAACGGAGTGGTTATACGCGCCGCGGGGAGGCTACTTGAACGATCCCACGCGTCCGATATTGCCGAGGTTCATCCAGATCAGGAACGCCTTGCCGACGATGTTCTGATCGGGAACGAAGCCCCAGTAACGTGAATCCAGGCTGTTGTCGCGGTTGTCGCCCATCACGAAATAGTGACCTTGCGGTACCTTGCAGATCAGCCCCTGCTGATTGTAAGTGCAGTTCTCGTGGAACGGAAAATCCGGATCGGCACCGGCGATGAAGGCCGGCCGGTCGGCATCGTTGAGGATACCGTGGGTCGGGCCGTCCGGCAGTTTCTCGTCGAAATGCTTGGAGTACGACAGGCGCTCCTCGTCGAGGTAGTCCGGCAGCGGCGCATATTCCGCCGGCTTGCCGTTGATGGTCAGGCGCTTGTTCTGGTAGCTCACCACGTCGCCCGGCACGCCGATCACGCGCTTGATGTAGTCGAGCGACTGGTCCTTCGGGTAGCGGAACACCATCACGTCGCCGCGCTGCGGCTCGCCGACCGGGATGATCTTCTTGTTCACCACCGGCAGGCGGATACCGTAGTCGAACTTGTTGACCAGGATGAAATCGCCGATCAGCAGGGTCGGGATCATCGAGCCGGACGGGATCTTGAAGGGCTCCACCACGAACGAGCGCAGCACGAACACCGCCAGGATCACCGGGAAGAAACTCGCCGAGTATTCCAGCCACCAGGGCTGGCGCAGCTTTTCCTCGGCCAGGCGGCTGCGCGAGGTGTCGATCTCGCCGGTGCCGTAGCGGCCCTGGAGATCGGCCCTGCGCGAATCGAACTCGGCCAGCGCGGCCTGGGCGGACAAGCGCCGCTGTTTTTCGAACACCAGCTTGTCGGCCACCCAGGCAATGCCCGTGATGACCACCAGCACAAAAAGGATCAGTGCAAAATTCATGACGGCTAGATCGTGGTGATGTTTTGTTAGAGTCCGCTTCGCCCGCGGCCGGGCGCAAGCCCGGCCCCGTCGTCCTGCTGCCTTACAGCCCGGTTCGTCTTACTTGTCGCTCACCTGCAGGATCGCCAGGAAGGCTTCCTGGGGAATTTCCACCGTGCCCACCTGCTTCATGCGCTTCTTGCCCGCCTTCTGCTTCTCGAGCAGCTTCTTCTTGCGCGAGATATCGCCGCCGTAGCACTTGGCCAGCACGTTCTTGCGCAGCGCCTTGACGTTCTCGCGCGCAATGATGTTCGAGCCGATGGTGGCCTGGATGGCCACGTCGTACATCTGGCGCGGGATGATCTCGCGCATCTTGGCCACCACCTCGCGGCCGCGGTACTGCGAGTTGCTCCGGTGCACGATCACCGACAGCGCGTCGACCTTGTCGCCGTTGATCAGGATGTCGACCTTGACCACGTCGGCGGCGCGGTACTCCTTGAACTCGTAGTCCATCGAGGCGTAGCCGCGCGACACCGACTTGAGCCGGTCGAAGAAATCCATGACGATCTCCGCCATGGGGATCTCGTAGGTGAGCTGCACCTGCTTGCCGTGGTAGCTCATGTTGATCTGCGTGCCGCGCTTCTGCGTGCACAGCGTGATCACCGAGCCGACGTAGTCCTGCGGCATGTACAGGTTGACCGTGACGATCGGCTCGAGGATGTCCTCGATGCGGCTCGGGTCCGGCATCTTGGCCGGGTTTTCCACGGTCAGCATGGTGCCGTCGCGCATCTTGACCTGGTACACCACCGTCGGCGCGGTGGTGATCAGGTCCATGTCGAACTCGCGCTCCAGGCGCTCCTGCACGATCTCCATGTGCAGCAGGCCCAGGAAGCCGCAGCGGAAGCCGAAGCCCAGCGCCTGCGACACTTCGGGCTCGTACTGCAGCGAGGCGTCGTTGAGCTTGAGCTTCTCGAGCGATTCGCGCAGTGCCTCGTACTGGTTGGCCTCGACCGGATACAGGCCGGCGAACACCTGCGGCTTGACTTCCTTGAAGCCCGGCAGCGGCTCGGCGGCCTTGCGCGCCATGGTGGTGATGGTGTCGCCCACCTTGGCGGCCTTCAGCTCCTTGATGCCGGCGATGACGAAGCCCACCTGCCCGGCCGTCAGCGACTCGCGCTGCAGCGACTTGGGCGAGAACACGCCGACCTGCTCGACCAGATGCTGCGAGCCGGTGGCCATCAGCAGCACCTTGTCCTTGGGCTTGAGGGTGCCGTTGACCACGCGCACCAGCATCACCACGCCGACATAGTTGTCGAACCACGAGTCGATGATCAGCGCCTGCAGCGGCGCGCTGGCGTCGCCCTTGGGCGCGGGCACGCGGGCGATCATGGCCTCGATCACGTCCTGCACGCCGACGCCGGTCTTGGCCGAGCACGGCGTGGCGTCCTGCGCGTCGATCCCGATCACTTCCTCGATCTCGCGGATGGCGTTTTCCGGGTCGGCCTGCGGCAGGTCGATCTTGTTGAGCACCGGCACCACTTCCACGCCGAGCTCGATCGCGGTGTAGCAGTTGGCGACGGTCTGCGCCTCCACGCCCTGCGAGGCGTCCACCACCAGCAGCGCGCCTTCGCATGCGGACAGCGAGCGGCTCACTTCATAGCTGAAGTCGACGTGCCCCGGCGTGTCGATCAGGTTCAGGTTGTAGATCTGGCCGTCGCGCGCCTTGTAGTTCAGCGCCGCGGTCTGGGCCTTGATGGTGATGCCACGTTCCTTCTCGATGTCCATCGAGTCGAGCACCTGCGCCTCCATCTCGCGATCGGACAGGCCTCCGCAGAGTTGGATGATACGGTCGGCCAGGGTCGATTTGCCGTGGTCGATGTGGGCGATGATCGAGAAGTTGCGGATATGGTCCATCGGATGTTCAGGGGTGCGCCTTTTCTCGCCTGGAGGTGCCCGCCAGGGCACGCCGGGCGGCGCAGCGACTATGAACGGCCTGGAACCGGCACCCTGCCGGGCGCGCGCCGCTCCGGGCCGCAAGGTTGGTGACGCGGAATTTGCGCCAAAGCGCGATTTTACCGTACTTTCAAGGACTTCCGTATTGCGAAATGGCCTGCGCCGCCAGCCACGCCCGCACGCGCGGGACGTCGAGGAAATAGTGGCACAGCTCGTCGCCGGCACCGGCAGGCGTGCCGGTCGTCAGCACCGGCACCCGCTCGCCGAAGCGGGCCTCGGTGGCGGCGTCGCCATCGACGTCCACCTCGTGCAGGACAAAGGAAAAATCGCGCCGGAGCGGCTCCAGCGCGATTTTCATGTCCTCGCACAGATGGCAATAACTGCGGCCATACAGTGTGAGATCCGCCACGGGAACCCGCGCTAGCGCGAGGAAACCGTGCTCGGCCGCAGCGTCAGCACCTGGGTGGCGTCGCCGCGCCGGACGAAGACGGCGGCGATCTTGCCCTTGTCCAGGCCCTTGACCAGCTCGTTGAACTGGCGCGGGCTGGTCACGTCGCTGTCGCCCACGCGCAGGATGATGTCGCCCGGACGGATGCCGGCGCGCTGGGCCGGACCGTCGGCCTGCTCGACTTCCACCCCGGACTTGATCTTCAGCTCCTTGAGCTTGGCCTCCGGGATCTCGTTGACGATCAGCCCCAGCGCGTTGGGCTTGGCCGCCTGCGCGGTGCCGTCGTCGCGCGGCGCATTGCCGTTGCGCGCCTTGACCTTGGTGTCGGCATCCAGCTCGGCCACGGTGATATTGACGTCGCGCGTCGCGCCCTTGCGCCACAGCTGCAGCGGCACGCGCGTGCCCGGCTTGATGTCGCCGACCATGCGCGGCAGGTCTGAGGCTTTTTCGATATCGCGGCCGTTGAACTTGAGGATGATGTCGCCGGCCTCGATGCCTGCCTTCTCGGCGGGACCGCCCGGCTCCACGCTGCCTACCAGCGCGCCGCGCGCGCGGCCCATGCCGAGCGAGTCGGCGACTTCCTTGGTCACGTCGCCGATCGCCACGGCGATGCGCCCGCGCGTGACCTTGCCGCTCGCCTTGAGCTGCTCGGTCACGCGCATCGCTTCGTCGATGGGAATCGCGAAGGAAATCCCCATGTAGCCGCCGCTGCGGCTGTAGATCTGCGAATTGATGCCGATCACTTCGCCGCGCAGGTTGATCAGCGGGCCGCCCGAATTGCCCGGGTTGACGGCCACGTCGGTCTGGATGAACGGCAGGTAGTCGCCGGTGTCGCGCCCCTTGGCGGAGACGATGCCGGCGGTCACGCTGTTGTCCAGGCCGAACGGCGAGCCGATCGCCAGCACCCACTCGCCCGCGCGCACCTTGTCGGAATCGCCCAGCGTGAGCTTGGGCAGGCCGGTGGCGTCCACCTTGAGCAGCGCCACGTCGGTGCGCTTGTCCGAGCCGATCAGCTTGGCCTTGAATTCGCGCTTGTCCGGCAGCGTGACGTAGATGGTTTCCGCGTCGGCGACCACGTGCGCGTTGGTCATCACATAGCCGTCCTGGCTGATGACGAAGCCCGAGCCCACCCCGCGGCTCTGCTCCTCGCCCTGCGGCGGCTGGCCGCGGCGCGGCGCGCCCGGGGGCGTGGGCGTGCCGGGCGCGCCCGGCATCGGCACGCCGAAGAAGCGACGGAAGAACTCGGCCATCTCGTCGTCATCGGGGCCGGAATTGCCGCGCGCGCGCACCCGCTCGGTGGTACGGATATTCACGACGGCCGGCCCGGTCTTGTCGACCAGATCGGTGAAATCGGGCAGCCCGTAGGATGGCGCGGCAGCCTGCGCATGGCTCACTTCTGCGACCATCGGCGCAAACGCGAGAATGGCAGCCATGAGCACGGTCCGAGCCAAGGCTGGAGATCTTGGTGACATCATCGACTCCCGGAAATCAGCAAAAAGGAAGGAAACTGGGCTTCGGAGGGGCCGGATCGCGGCGCGCCAGCGGCGGGAAACGCCGTCGGCGGCCAGGATTGCGGGCCAGCTCAGTGCGCCTTCGGCGGCGGCTTATATTCTACTGCCGAGGCAAACTGGCGGACGGTGGCCGGCGGTACTTCGCCCACCACGGTGATCCAGAAATCGGCAACCCGCCGCACCACCACCTGGGTGGCGCCCAGCGAGGCGACGCCTTCGCGGCGCACGCGCTGCTCGGAAACGGGCTCGATGAATACCGACAGCCCGGTCAGCCCGTCGCTGTAGACGACCTGGAGCACCTCGAAGACCTGCCCGCGCGGATTGGCTTGCGGCGAACGCAGTTCGCCGAGCGGACGGCGGACCTCGCGGATCTTCAGGAAGCCCTTGACCGGAATCCCGATGCTCCAGCCTTCGTCGGCGATATTGGCCGGCTGATTGGTGACTTCGTAATGATTCCAGGAAGCGGAGTTCTTGATGGCGGTGAGAATGCGCTGCTTTTCCGAAGGCACGCCGATCTCGACCTGCGAGAAGGCAACCTGTTCGAGCACCTTGCCGCCCTCGCCCACGGTCTGGGCACGCATCAGCAGCCCGGAATTCCTGTCGGCCCACAACCGCACGCCATAGCGCGACGCATCGTGCGGATCCAGCGAGAACACCTCGCACTCGACCCCCGCCACGCGCTCGCCGGGCAGCTTGCGCATCTCGTAGATATCGAGAACATCGCTCTTGTTGGTGGCCAGCAAGGCCGGGAAGCGGTCCTTCGCCTCCTGCTTCTCCACCACCACCAGCTTGGCTTCGGGGATCAGGCTGTGGACGACGTCGTTCTGGCGCAGCACTTCGCGCGGCTTGCCATCCAGCGTTTCCAGCCGCTCGTATTCGTTGTTGGCCAGGTCGGTGTAATGCTGGATGCGCGAAGCATGCATCACGCTGCCGCGCTGGTAGATCAGCGTGCCGACATAATTCTCGCGCTGGGCCGCGCGGTGGATCTTGTTGAGCCAGGCCGTCGCGTCGCGCCGGGCCAGGGTATTGTCCGGCGGCTGCGCGCTTGCCGCAGCCGCAGTCAGACACAAGGCCAGAAAAAAGGACCTGCGAAGGGCCCTTATTCTGCGTGCGCCCGCTACATTGGCGGGCGACCATCCTTTATGCATGTCCGGCATTATTCCTGCGAATTGTCCTGAGAGAAGTTTGCACCGTTGACAACGGTACGCATGGTCGGGACGACCGCGTCGGTGGCAACCGATACCCGGTGGGCACGCAGGTATTCGTCAAGGCGCGGGTCGCGGATCATCTGCGCGCTGTCGGCGGAAACCGTCACGATGCCGCCGGCCTTCGGCACGGCGGGCTGTTCGGCGCGGGCGACCACGGCATCGGGCGTGCCGACGTCGGCGGCACCGCGCATTTGCGGCACCACCACCCAGCTCACGGCCGCCACGGCGGCGGCGATCGCCGTGCCGGGCATGACCCGCCGCACCCACGAGGGCTTGAACAGCAGGCGGTGCGCCGATGCCTGGGCCACCGCGGGCACCAGCACATGCGGTTCGCTGTCGAGACGCGCGGAAAAACGGGAGAGGAAATCGTCGGTCGAGCCGGCGTGCGTCAGTTCTTCCGAGCGCAGGGCGTCGCCGATCAGCTGGAACGTGGTCCAGCTCGCCATGCCGGCCTCGCTCTTGGCCAGATCCAGTACTGCGTTGACTTCGTGCGGCGCCAGCTCGCCATCCATCAGCACGGAGATCTGCTCCGCTGCTTCCACTACATGAACCGACTGCTTATGAGCCTGACCCATTTCCCACCCCTAGAAAAACCATTGAACACCGACAATCCCGTCTACCGCTTTGTCGTTTATCGATGCAGGAATAGGCTGCAACGCTGGCCGCACGACATTTTTCTTTACCACTTACCACCGCTTGCCCTCTGCCGTTCCCAGCAGCGGACGCAATTTCTCGGCAATCGCCTCGCGGGCCCGGAAGATGCGTGACCGGACCGTTCCGATCGGGCATCCCATCGCTTCCGAGATCTCCTCGTAGCTGAGACCTTCGATTTCGCGAAGCGTGATCGCCGTGCGCAACTCCTCCGGCAGCGCTTCCATCGCCCGGTTGACCGTTTCGGCCACCTGGCGGGTGTGAAGCATCGACTCCGGCGTATTGATATCTCTTAGTTGTTCGCCATCCGCAAAAGTTTCAGCCTCTTCGGCATCAATATCGCTGGTGGCTTCGGGCCGGCGCCCCTGGGTCGCCAGGTAGTTCTTTGCCGTGTTCACCGCAATCCGGTACAACCAGGTGTAGAACGCCGACTCGCCGCGGAATTGCGGCAAGGCACGATACGCCTTGATAAAGGCGTCCTGTGCCACATCCTCCACTTCCGCCGAATCCCGCACCAAGCGCGAAATGAGCCTGATGATCTTGCGGTGGTATTTCGCCACCAACAATTCAAAGGCCCGCTTGTCGCCCTTCTGGACGCGTTCAACGAGGAGCTGATCGGCTTCGCGTTCGCTCACGAATGGTTCACCTGCAGTGTATCTCTTGGTATCGTCTTCACGACAAACGTTGTATTTTACCTACGTAGCCCGGTGCACGGTCAGTGCGGCGCAACGCATTTTGTGACGAATACTTGCAAGGGGCCCCCATCACGCTGCCTCGCGCGCCGCGGCTTGTTCCCGCCGCGCGACGCCAAGTGCGCGCCGCAGCGCCCGCAAGGAATCCGGGGCCGCCACGCCAGGGCCAATGATCAACATCCGCGGCGGCCGGCCGCTTGCCGGCTCCAGCGCGACCACCAGCGCCAAGCTGCCCAGTTCCCAGCACGAAACCACCCGTGCCAGCGCGTTCGCCCCGTCATGCCCGCGGACCTGGATGGCCGGCCGCCCGGCGCCGTCGCGCCCTGGCGCCAGTCCGGCATAGGTGCAGCCGGCAACCCGCCAGAGCGCGGGCCAGTGGCTCAAGAGCCAGACGCAAGCAGCAGCAAGAAGGAGCCACGGCAGCCATTGCGCCGGATCCCGGCCTTCGGGGGACCGGCCCAGGCTCCATGCGGCCTCGCGCGCGAGCAGCGCGAACGCCGCCAGTTCGCAAGCCAGGAACAGCACCAGAACCCATCGCAAGCGATGGGTCCCGAGCGAAGTCCAGGGGAACGTCACCCGGCGGCTGCCGGGCTCAGACGCGGCGGAAGACAAGCGTGCCGTTGGTGCCGCCGAAACCGAAGTTGTTCTTCACCGCCACATCGATCTTCAGGTCGCGTGCCGTGTTGGCCACGTAGTCCAGGTCGCATTCGGGATCCTGGTTGACGATATTGATGGTGGGAGGCGAAACCTGCTGGTGCAGTGCCAGCACGGTAACCACGGATTCGAGGCCGCCGGCGCCGCCCAGCAGGTGGCCCGTCATCGACTTGGTCGAATTCACGGCCATCTTGTAGGCATGGTCGCCGAAAGCCAGCTTGATGGCTTCGCTTTCGTTCTTGTCTCCGAGCGGGGTCGAGGTGCCGTGCGCGTTCAGGTAGCCCACCTCGTCGGCGTTGATGCGGGCGTCCTTGAGCGCATTGACCATGCAGCGGCGCGGACCGTCCATATTGGGCGCGGTCATGTGGTAAGCGTCGCCGCTCATGCCGAATCCGATCAGTTCCGCATAGATCCTGGCGCCGCGCGCCTTGGCCGATTCGTACTCCTCGAGCATCATCACGCCGGCGCCTTCGCCCAGCACGAAACCGTCGCGGTCCTTGTCCCACGGGCGGGAGGCGGCGGCGGGATCGTCATTGCGGGTCGACAGCGCGCGCGCGGCGGCGAAACCGCCGATGCCGAGCGGCGAAACGGTGGATTCCGCGCCGCCCGCCACCATGGCGTCGGCATCGCCGGCCTGGATCAGGCGGGCTGCCAGGCCGATGCTGTGCAGGCCGGTGGTGCAAGCGGTCACCGCAGCCAGGTTCGGGCCCTTGAGTCCGTGGTAGATGGACAGATGGCCCGAGATCATGTTGATGATCGAACCCGGCACGAAGAACGGCGAGATCCGGCGCGGACCGCGGTTGGTCAGCTCGGCATGGGTATCCTCGATCATCGGCAGGCCGCCGATGCCCGAGCCGACCAGCACGCCGATGCGGTCGGCATTGGCTTCGGTCACGACGTAGCCGCTGTCCTTCAGCGCCTGCGTACCCGCTGCGATGCCATAGTGGATGAACGTATCCATATGGCGGGCTTCCTTGGCCGGGATGTAGTCCTCGGCCTTGAAACCCTTCACTTCGCCGGCGAAGTGCACGGCAAGCGCGGAATGATCGAATTTGGTGATGGTGGCGATGCCAGACTGACCGGCAACCAGATTGGCCCAGCCCTCGGCAACCGTGTTTCCGACCGGAGACACAAGGCCAAGCCCAGTGACGACGACGCGACGACGGCTCACTATGATTTCCTACGGGTACGTGAAGCAGAACCGGAACGGTAACCGGAGCCGGCCGCAGGCCGGTGCCAGGCCACGCCGGTCACGGCGGGGCATATCCGATTGTGCTTCTTCGAACAGACGAAAGCCACAGAAAACAGCGCGGTCGGCCCTGCGGCCAGCCCGCCTGTTTTCTGTGGCTCGGAATCCAGATACGACAGGCTTAGGCCTTGACGTGTGCGGTGGCGTAATCGATAGCCTGTTGCACGGTCGTGATCTTTTCGGCTTCCTCATCGGGAATTTCCATGCCGAATTCATCTTCCAACGCCATCACGAGCTCAACCGTGTCCAGCGAATCCGCACCGAGATCGTTCACGAACGAGGATTCGTTCTTGATGTCAGCCTCGGCCACGCCGAGTTGCTCTGCCACGATTTTCTTGACGCGTTGTTCGATATTGTCCATGTAACCCTCCAGGGAAGTTCGACAAAAAGTGGGCGCATTTTAGCAGGTTTGGACCATAAAAATCCCACCCGCCTTCCATTGCAAGAATCGCGCCCGTTCAGTTCAAAAAACAACCACTTCACACGGCATCTGCCGGCTTCTCCCTCGAAACCGGCCGCCGCGAAACGTGATCAATTCATGTACATGCCACCATTCACATGGAGCGTAGTACCGGTGATGTAAGCCGCCTGGGGGCCGGCCAGGAATGCCACCGCGTGCGCGATGTCTTCCGGCTGGCCCAGGCGGCCCAGGGGGATCTGGGTCTTCAGTGCCGCGTGCTGCTCATCCGACAGCACCTTGGTCATGTCGGTGTCGATGAAGCCCGGCGCCACGCAGTTCACGGTCACGCTGCGGCTGCCGATCTCGCGCGCCAGCGCGCGGCTCATGCCTTCCACGCCGGCCTTGGCGGCCGCGTAGTTCATCTGCCCCGGGTTGCCGGTCGAGCCGACCACCGAGGTGATATTGATGATACGGCCGCCACGCGCCTTCATCATCGGCCGCAGCACGGCGCGCGACAGGCGGAACACGGCGCTCAGGTTGGTCTCGATCACCGCGCTCCAGTCCTCGTCCTTCATGCGCATGGCAAGCTGGTCCTGCGTGATGCCGGCATTGTTGACCAGGATGCCGAGGCCGCCGTGCGCCTTGACCACTTCGTCGATCAGCGCCTCGGACGCCGCGGCATCGTTGACGTTGAGCACGGCGCCGCGGCCTTTGCCGCCGGCTGCCGCCAGGTATTCGCTGATGGCGGCCGCGCCCGCTTCGCTGGTGGCGGTGCCGATCACGGTGGCGCCCTGGGCGGCCAGCTCCAGCGCGATGGCGCGGCCGATGCCGCGCGATGCGCCCGTTACCAGCGCGGTCTGGTTTTCCAGAGTTTTCGTCATTGCGTTGGTCCTTGTCTTGTCCTTGCCTTACTTGAGCAGCGCCAGCGTGTCCTGCAGCGAGGCCGGATCGAAGATCGCGCCGCCGGTCAGGTTGCCGTCGATGCGCTTGGTCATGCCAGCGAGCACCTTGCCGGGGCCGCATTCGATCACGTGGGTGACGCCTTCGGCAGCCATCTTCTGCACGCACTCGACCCAGCGCACCGGCGCCGCGGCCTGGCGCACCAGCGCATCCTTGATCGCCAGCGGATCGTCGACGATGGCCACGTCCACGTTGTTGACCAGCGGAATGGCCGGCGCGGCGAAGGCCATGCCGGCCATGCGTTCGCGCAGGCGGTCCGACGCCGGCTTGAGCAGCGAGGAGTGGAACGGGGCCGACACCGGCAGCGGCAGCGCGCGCTTGGCGCCGCGCGCCTTGGCCATTTCGCAGGCCTTCTCCACGGCCGCCTTGTTGCCGGCGATCACCACCTGCGAAGGCGCGTTGAAATTCACCGCTTCCACCACACCGGCGCCCGCGGCCGAAGCCTCGGCGCAGGCAGCGCGCACGTCGTCGTCGGACAGCCCAAGGATGGCGGCCATGGCGCCCTCGCCCACCGGCACGGCTTCCTGCATGGCCTGCGCGCGGAAGCGCACCAGCGGCACCGCGTCGGCAAACGGGATCACGCCGGCGGCCACCAGCGCGGAATACTCGCCCAGGCTGTGGCCGGCGACCAGTGCGGGGGCCGCGCCGCCGGCATCGATCCACGCGCGGTAGATCGCCACGGCGGCGGTCAGCATGACCGGCTGGGTATTGGTGGTGAGGTTCAGTTCCTCGGCCGGGCCTTCGGCAATCAGGCGGCCCAGGTCCTGCCCGAGCGCCGCCGAGGCTTCATCCAGCGTGGCGCGCACGACGGCGTTGTCGGCGAAGGCGTTGAGCATGCCGACAGCCTGCGAACCCTGGCCGGGGAATACAAAGGAAAATTTCATCGCAATCGAATCTTAAAGATGAATACCGCGCAAGCGCAGCGGTGTGGCGGCGCCGGGGCGCCGCCGGATGTCACATGCGCGCCAGCACGGCGCCCCAGGTGAAGCCGCCGCCCACGCCTTCCATCAGCACGTGATGGCCCGGGCGGATGCGCCCGTCGCGTACCGCGACGTCCAGCGCCAGCGGGATCGAGGCGGCCGAAGTATTGCCGTGCTCGTGCACGGTCGCCACCATGCGCTCGGCCGGCAGACCGAGCTTCCGGCCGGTGCTCTGCATGATGCGGATATTGGCCTGGTGCGGCACCAGCCAGTCGATCTTCTCGGCCGGGAAGCGCGCGGCGGCGAGCGCCTCGCGGGCAACCTTGTCGAGCACCGTCACCGCCAGCTTGAATACCGCCTGGCCGTCCATGTGCAGGAACGCATTGCCGGTGATGTTGCCGCCCGCCACGTTGCCCGGCACGCACAGGATGTCGACATGGCTGCCATCGGCATGCATCGCCGCGGACAGGATGCCGGGTTCCTCGGAGGCCGACAGGACCACCGCGCCGGCGCCGTCGCCGAACAGCACGCAGGTGGTGCGGTCATTGAAATCGAGAATGCGCGAGAACACTTCCGCGCCGATCACCAGCGCATTGCGGTGCGAGCCGCTGCGGATGAATTTCTCGGCCGTGGACAGCGCATAGACGAAGCCAGAGCACACGGCCTGCATGTCGAACGCGGCGCAGCCGTTGGTGATGCCAAGCTTCTGCTGCACCAGGCAGGCGGTGCTGGGGAAGACGAAATCC
This sequence comes from Cupriavidus sp. 30B13, assembly GCF_049059565.2. Taxonomy (NCBI): domain Bacteria; kingdom Pseudomonadati; phylum Pseudomonadota; class Betaproteobacteria; order Burkholderiales; family Burkholderiaceae; genus Cupriavidus; species Cupriavidus sp. 30B13. The sequence continues at coordinate 2,835,650 of NZ_CP188223.1, forward strand.
GGCGTGGACGTCGCCACGATGATCAGGTCGATGCTCTGGCGGTCGATGCCGGCCGCTTCCAGCGCGCGCTCCGCGGCCTTGACCGCCAGGTCGCTGCTGGTGACGTCCGGCTCCGCCCAGTGGCGCGCCGAGATGCCGCTGCGCGAGAATATCCATTCGTCGCTGGTCTCGATGCCCTTCTCCGCCAGTTGCGCCGCGAGTTCTTGATTGGTGACACGCCGCGGAGGCAGATAGCTCCCGGTCCCGATGATTTTTGCGTAGCTTGTCATGTAATGTCGGATCGATCGTGTGGCCGCGGGTCGTCGCCCGCGGCATCTTCATCAGAACCTCAGGCGGCGTACGGGCTTGGACTAGGATCCTGGGCGCCTGACTGCGGGCCGGAAGCCGGAGTGCTGTTACCTGACTTGTTGGCGAAAGCCTGAATGGTGCGAGCGATCACACCATTACTGGCCGCATCATACCCGCGTTTGATAGCCCATTCAAAAGCGTGCGCGTCGGCCGAACCGTGGCTCTTGATCACCAGCCCGCGCAGGCCCAGCAACGATGCGCCGTTGTAGCGCGCGGGGTCCAGCCGCCGGGACAGGCGCTTGAGCACCGGCATGGCGAAGCCCGCCAGCAGCCTGGTGAACCACGAACGCGTGAATTCTTCCTTGATCATGTTGCCGATCATCTTGGCCAGGCCTTCGCTGCTCTTGAGCGCGACGTTGCCGACGAAACCGTCGCACACCACGATGTCGGTGGTGCCCTTGAAGATGTCGTTGCCTTCCACGTTGCCGTAGAAATTGAGCTCGGAAGCGCGCAGCAGCTCGCCGGCGCGTTTGACCACGTCGTTGCCCTTGATCACTTCCTCGCCGATGTTGAGCAGGCCGACGCTGGGGCGCTCCTTGTGGTCCACCACCGCGACCATGGCCTCGGCCATGCGCGCGAACTGCAGCAGGTGCTCGGGCTCGCAGTCGGCATTGGCGCCGAGGTCGAGCACCGTGGTGCCCCAGCCCTGCTCGTTGGGAATCGACGTGGCGATCGCCGGGCGCTCGATGCCCTCGAGCGTCTTGAGCACGTAGCGCGACACCGCCATCAGCGCGCCGGTGTTGCCCGCCGAGATGCACGCGTCGGCCAGGCCCTCTTTCACCTGGGTCACCGCCACGCGCATCGAAGAATCCTTCTTCTTGCGCAGCGCCACCTCGACCGGATCGTCCATGGTGATGACTTCGGTCGCGGCCACGATGTGCACGCGCGGATGATCGAGCGCCTGCAGCTTCCTGAGCTGGGCCTCGATGCTGTCGCGCAAGCCGACCAGTACCACTTCGGCGTCGCCATGGCTGGAGAGAAAACTGATCGCTGCCGGGATCGTCACGCTGACGCCGTGATCGCCACCCATGCAGTCGATAGCTAGTTTGATCGTCATTGTTTCCTGGTGCACAAGCGCCTATCGGCATGACTTGAAGGCCGGAAGCCTGCACTGCGGTGCGCTGCGAGCGCGCAACAAAAAAGCGGCAACGATTTTGCCGCTTTTTTGTTTTTGACCTACCAACGTGCGCGTACGAGACGCAAAGTCACGCCGAACGATCTGTCAGTCGTTCTTGGTCTTGATGACCTTGCGGCCACGATAGTAGCCGTTCGGGCTCACGTGGTGACGCAGGTGGGTCTCGCCCGTGGTCGGTTCCACCGCCAGCGGCGCGGCCGACAGGTGATCGTGCGAACGGTGCATGCCGCGCTTGGACGGCGACTTCTTGTTCTGTTGAACTGCCATGATGACTCCTTCGAGAATTTTTCAATGGTAACACACGCATCCCGCACGAGGCGTAGCCGGGCCCGGCCGGATGCTGATCCTGGTGCCTTGCGGACATTGCCTGAATACCGGCGAACCGGCGTCAGTGCTTCGTCTTCAGGCCGGCCAGCGCCGCAAAGGGCGAAGGCCGTTTTTCTTCCTCCGGCGGCTCCTCTGGTTCGGGCTCCGCCAGACCGTCCGCCCCGGTCACGAGGCTTTCGTGCACCTCCGGGCAGACGTCGTGCTTGGGTGCAACCGGCAATGCCAGCAGCACTTCATCTTCAATCAGCGACAACAGGTCGAAGCGCCTGGAGCCGACGATCACGTCGACTTCGTCGTCGTCCATGGACGCCGCATCGGCCTCTTCCTCGCTGGCCACCACCTCGAAACACATGTCCGTGGCGATGGTCTCGGCAAACACGCGCAGGCAGCGCTGGCAATCCAGCCATACCCGCCCGTCCACGGTCAGGTCGACGAACAGGCGCTGCGTCGCCGGCGCGCCGGGTTCGCCCTCTTCTTCCTCGACAAAGCCGGAAAGCGCATAGGCAAACACTTCGTCCGGCGCCGAGGCTGGCGCTTGCGCCGAGGTCTCGGCTATGATGCGCGGCAAATCGCGCGCCGCGACTTCACCTGCTGCCTCGCCGCCAGCGCGGCAGAACGCGAAGAGATCGAGCGCGCGCGGGTCAATCGGCTGGGTCGGCTGGGTCATGTCTTGTCGTGCCGTTCGTCGTGCCTCGCGGGGCGCGCCCCGCGGGCCGGTTCCGGCGCAGCGCCGGGCGAACCGGCTGGCGCGAAACATGACCCTGGAGCCGCAAACCCCCGGCATGCCGCCGGTATACACACAGCGATGCGCCGGACTTGCTCGGCTAAACACGCGATTATACGTCGATTTTTCGTCCGCGGTCAAAAATTTGGAAGACGGCAATAAGCCGCTTTCCCTTTCCACTCAATCACTTATGTCGCAACCACCTCGCCCCGCCCTGATCCTCGGCTCCAGTTCGCCTTACCGCCGCGAACTGCTGGAGCGCCTGCGCATTCCCTTCGCGGTGGCAGTGCCGGACATCGACGAAACCCCGCTCGCCGGCGAAAGCCCCGAGGCCACCGCGCTGCGGCTGTCGCGCGCCAAGGCGCAGGAGATCGCCGGGCGCCATCCAGGCGCGCTGGTGATCGGCTCCGACCAGGTCGCCACACTCGACGGCGCGCAGATCGGCAAGCCCGGCTCGCACGAAAAGGCCCTCGCGCAGCTGCAGCGCATGCGCGGCCGCACCGTCACCTTCCATTCCGCCCTGTGCCTGCTCGACGGCCGCACCGGCGAAGCGCAACTGGCCGACGTGCAGACGCGCGCCACCTTCCGCGACCTGCCGGACCACGAGCTGGAAGCCTACCTGCGCCTCGAGCGCCCGTATGACGTGGCCGGCAGCGCCAAGTCCGAAGGCCTCGGCATCGCCCTGCTGTCGCACATGGAGTCCGACGACCCTACCGCGCTGGTGGGCCTGCCGCTGATCGCGCTGACCACCATGCTGCGCCAGGCCGGCTATCCGCTCTTCCAGCACTGAGCGCGCCAACCAAGACATCGACGGAAACCAAGCATGAGCGGCATCCTTTACCTGATCCCCAACACGCTGGGCAAGCGCGACGAGACCGACCCGCTGCCGGACGTGATCCCGGCCGGCGTGCAGCAGATCGCGGCGCGGCTCGACTACCTGGTGGCGGAAAACGCCAAGACCGCCCGCGCCTTCCTGAAAAAGCTCGGGGAGACCTGCCCGCTGGCCAGGCCGATCCAGCAGATCGAAATCCGCGAGCTCAACGTCAACACGCGCGACGATGCCCTGGCCGCCCTGCTCGCCCCGCTCCGCGCGGGCCGCGACGGCGGCCTGCTGTCCGAGGCGGGCGTGCCGGCGGTGGCCGACCCCGGCGCCAACCTGGTGCGCCTGGCGCATGCCAGGGGCGTGCGCGTGCGCCCACTGGTGGGCCCCAGCTCGATCCTGCTGGCGGTGATGGGCTCCGGCCTGAACGGCCAGAGCTTTGCCTTCAACGGTTACCTGCCCGTCGACGCGGGCGAGCGCGCCCAGCGCCTGCGCGAGCTGGAACAGCTCTCGCGCAAGGCCCACCAGACCCAGGTCTGGATCGAGACGCCCTACCGCAACGGCCAGTTGCTCGAAGCGCTGCGCCAGCACTGCGCGGGCACCACCATGCTGTCGATCGCGGTGGACCTGACCTTGCCGGGCGAAACCATCGTCACGCTGCCGATCTCCGAATGGCGCCCCGAGCGGCTGGCGCTGCACAAGCGTCCGGCCATCTTCTCGCTGCTGGCCGGCTGACCGGCTGACCGGCTGACCGGCATGCGGAAACGAAAAAACGGGGCGTCGCCGCCCCGTTTTCGTTCCGCGCGCCTTCGCTGGCTCAGTGGATCGCCTGCAGCCGCGTGCCGAACAGCATGGTCTTCATCGCCGCGGTGCCCATCGCCGCGCCGAAGCGCTTGGCAACGCGTTCCGCGATGTTCTCCTTGACCGTGTAGTCGACGATATCCTCGGCCTTGAACAGGTCGCGCGCCACGTAGTCGGCATTGCCGAGGCCGTCGGCCAGGCCCAGCTCGACGCTGCGCTCGCCGGACCAGAACAGGCCGGAGAACAGGTCCGGATCGTCCTTGAGACGGTCGCCGCGCCCTTCCTTGACCACGTCGATGAACTGCTGGTGGATCTGCTTGAGCATGGTCTCGGCGTACTGCTTCTGCCGCGGCACCTGCGGCGAGAACGGGTCGAGCATGCCTTTGTTGGCGCCCGAGGTATAGAGCCGGCGCTCCACGCCGAGCTTGTCCATCAGGCCGGTAAAGCCGAAGCCGTCCATCAGCACGCCGATGGAGCCCACGATGCTGGCCTTGTCCACGTAGATCTTGTCGGCCGCCGCCGCCACGTAATAGCCTCCCGAGGCGCAGATTTCCTCCACCACCACGTAGAACGGCTTGCTCGGGTAAAGCGTGCGCAGGCGGTGGATCTCGTCGTTGATCATGCCGGCCTGCACCGGCGAGCCGCCCGGCGAGTTGATCTTGAGGATGATGCCGGCGGCGTTGTTGTCGGCGAACGCCGCCTGCAGGGCCGCGTTGACCGATTCGGCGCTGGCCGGCGTGCCGGCGGCGATCTCGCCGTCCAGCGACACCATCGCCGTGTGGCGGCCCGAGGTGGAGATGCTGCCGTCCCCCTTGAAATCGAAGATGGCGAAGAAGACCAGGGCGAACAAGGCAACGCCCACGAAGCGGAAGAAGATGCGCCAGCGGCGCGCGGCGCGCTGCTCGCGCAGGGTGGCCATCAGCACCTTCTCCAGCACGTCGCGCTCCCAGCCGGTGCCGGTGGGCACCGGACCGGCGCCACTGCCCGCCAGGCGCGCGCGGCGCTCGCCGGCTTCGCGCTGGGCCGCCGCATCGCCGGCGCGCAGGTCCTGCTCCAGCGGAAAATCGGCGCGCGCGGCGGTTTCCAGCCGCTCATCCGTGGAACCGGGCGCCCCGGCGCTGGCTGAAGCGGCCGGTTCCTGCGGCTTGCCAGTTTCGTCCTGGGGCGGTTTTTGCTGTTCAGTCATGCAGTTGGCTCTTGGTTCGCTCTTGGTTGTCGGTAACGGACGAGCTAGACGGGCTCGACGGATGATGCGGCGGGCGCCTCGTACGGGCTTTGCGGCACCCAGTAGACGCTGCCGCCATGTTCTTCCATGCGCAACTTCGACAGCGACGCGCCGCGGCAAGGACCGCCCACGCATAGTCCGCTGTCCGGCGCATAAATCGCGCCATGTGTCGCGCACATCAAGTATAGGCCCGAGGACTCGAAAAACTGGCCTTCCTGCCAGTCGAGCTCCATCGGCACGTGCGCGCACCGGTTCAGGTAGCCGTGCACGGCGCCGTCGAAGCGCACCGCGAAGGCCCCCACCTGCCGGCCGCCGATCTCGACCACGAAGCGCACGCCGGCGCCACCCTCGGCCAGGTCCGCGGCCGCGCACAGCCGGCGCGCGCCCGCCGCCAGGGAAGCCGGCGTCTCAGGCATGCGTCAGCAGCCAGTCTTTGAGGTCGGCGATCGACGCCGCGCAATGCAGCGGCGCCATCGCGCGCAGCGAATCCGCCGGATGGGCGCCGTAGCCCACGCCGATGCCGGCGGCCCCGGCATTGGCCGCCATCTGCAGGTCGTGCGTGGTGTCGCCGATCATCACGGTGCGCTCCATCTCCTGGCCCAGCTCGCGGGTCAGCTCCTGCAGCATGGCCGGGTGCGGCTTGGAGAAGGTTTCGTCGGCGCAGCGGGTGCCGTCGAACAGCGGCCCGAGGCCGGTGGCCTCCAGGGCGCGCTGCAGGCCCACCCGTGTCTTGCCGGTGGCCACGCCGAGGAAGTAGTGCCGGCCATGCAGCTCCTCCAGCATCTCGCGCACGCCGTCGAACAGCACCAGTTCCGCATCGCGGGTCAGGAAATGGAAACGGTAGCGCTCGGCCAGCCGCGGGTAGTCGGCCGGGTCCAGCGTCGGCACGGCGTAGGACAGCGCATCCTTCAGGCCCAGCCCGATCACGTGGCTGGCGGCGCTGTCGTCGGGCACCGGCAGGCCGAGGTCGCGGCTGGCCAGTTGTATGCATTTGGCGATGGTCGGGGTGGAATCCATCAGGGTGCCATCCCAGTCGAACACGATCAGGTCGAAACGTTGCTGCCTGGCCATTGATATCCTTGTGGGCGCCTCAGTCGTGGGCGCGCTGGTTGCGGGCTTGCTGCAGGAAGGCTTCGCATTCCGGCGGCATGGGGGCGGTGACCGTGACGCTTTCGCCACTGGCCGGATGCGTGAAGGTCAGGCTGTGCGCGTGCAGGAACATGCGCTTGAGCCCGGGATTGGCGCCGCTGCGGGCCAGCGCCTTGTTCAGGCCGTAGTCGCCGTATTTCTCGTCGCCGAGGATGGGAAAGCCCGAATGCGCCAGATGGACCCGGATCTGGTGGGTACGGCCGGTCTTCAGCTCGGCTTCAAGCAGGGTAAAGCCCGGCAGCGCCTCGATGCGGTTGAAGATGGTGTGCGACGCCAGGCCGTCTTCCTGGACCCGCACCCGGCGCTCCCCGTCGGCGGTGGTGTATTTATATAGAGGCAGCTTCACGTGCTGCCGGGCATTCTCGAAATGTCCCGCCACGCAGGCGAAGTAGCGCTTGTCCAGCGCGTTGCCACGGATCTGCTCGTGCAGGCCGACCAGCGCGCTGCGCTTCTTGGCCAGCATCAGCAGGCCGGAGGTTTCGCGGTCGAGGCGGTGCACCAGCTCGAGGAACCTGGCCTGCGGGCGCGCGCGGCGCAACTGCTCGATCACCCCGAACGCCACGCCCGAGCCGCCGTGCACGGCCACGCCGGCCGGCTTGTCGATCACCAGCAGGTGTTCGTCCTCGAATACCACCGGGAAACTGGCCGCGGGCACGAAGCGCGCGGTATCGGATGCCTTTTCCGCCACACGCATGGGCGGAATGCGCACCACGTCGCCGGAACAAAGGCGATAGGTCGCGTCCACCCGGCCTTTGTTGACGCGCACTTCCCCGGACCGCAGGATGCGGTAAACATGGCTCTTGGGCACGCCTTTGGACAGCTTGAGCAGGAAGTTGTCGATGCGCTGGCCTTCCGCCTCTTCGCCGATGGTTACGTACGCCACCTGGGGCGCGGCCGCGGCGGGCCGCACCTCTTTTTCAATTTGATGGCGTAACTCATTCATTTTCAATATAATTTCCTCGCTGTTCCGGCCAAAGACCGGCAGCGCAAGTCAGGTGTAGGCGATTCGTCGTATTTTACACTTTGGGTTGCCGCCAGCCCTGCCAGCCTCCCGCTTCTTTGCGTACCCCGCGAGCCCGCGGCTGGTGAATGGCAGCAAAAACGCAGCACGCACGGTATCGCCCGCGCAGGAAGTTGCCCAAAGGCGACTTCGGCGCTGACGGCGGTCACGTGGGAAGAGTGTTCAGGTAGAACAGAATTTGATCGCGGATGCCCTGTTGGCATCCGCTCTGGTGAGAGAAGTCCCGCCCGCACCGGGAAACGGTGCCGCCGGCATGCTTCAGACGCCGCCTGACTGGTTTATTACCGGCGCCCGGTCGCAGAACTCCAAGAAGTAGTAGGTGCGCCCGCCAGGAGATGTCAGGTAGCGAAGCAGCATTGCCGTGTCGACAAACTTGCTCTTTGACGCGTCCTAGGCCTTCCGCGGCCGGCCGCGGTGCGACCGGCGCCCCTTGCGCCCGCACCGCCGCCCATGCCAGCCGGAAACCCGCCGGAAACGCTGCGCAGAGCAGCACGCCGGCGTTCTCTCCGACCATGCGGACGGCGCTTCGACGTCGTTACCTCTCTTTCACCCGCGCCCAGCCGGGCCGCGCCTGCCGGCGCGCCGGCGCTTTCGGCAATTCTCGCGCCCTCGCTCGCTCCCTTCGCGTGCTCCACGGAACGCCGCGGGCACCGCATGCCGGTGCAATCCGCAGCATTGGAGTGAGGTAATGCGATGAAACGCATGTTGTTCAACGCGACGCAGCAGGAAGAATTGCGCGTCGCCATTGTCGATGGTCAGAAACTGATCGACATCGACATCGAGGCGGCCGGGCGCGAACAGCGCAAGGGCAATATCTACAAGGGTGTCATCACCCGCATCGAGCCGTCGCTCGAGGCCTGCTTCGTCAACTACGGCGAAGAGCGCCACGGCTTCCTGCCGTTCAAGGAAGTCGCGCGGGCCTTCTTCAAGGAAGGCGTGGACGTGCGCAACGCGCGCATCCAGGACGCGCTGCACGAAGGCCAGGAACTGATCGTCCAGGTGGAAAAGGAAGAGCGCGGCAACAAGGGCGCCGCGCTGACCACCTTTATCTCGCTGGCCGGCCGCTACCTGGTGCTGATGCCCAACAACCCGCGCGGCGGCGGCGTGTCGCGCCGCATCGAGGGCGAGGACCGCCAGGAACTGCGCGAAACCATGGGCCAGCTGACCGTGCCCGACGGCATGAGCATTATCGCCCGCACCGCCGGCATCGGCCGCTCGGCCGAGGAACTGCAGTGGGACCTGAACTACCTGCTGCAACTGTGGAAGGCCATCGACGGCGCCGCCGGCGACAACAAGGCCCCGCTGCTGATCTATCTCGAATCCAGCCTGGTGATTCGCGCCATCCGCGACTACTTCCAGCCGGACATCGGCGAGATCCTGATCGACACCGACGAAATCTACGAGCAGGCCCGCGCCTTCATGAGCGTGGTCATGCCCGACAACATGAACCGCGTGAAGAAGTACCGGGACGACGTCCCGCTCTTCTCGCGCTTCCAGATCGAGCACCAGATCGAATCGGCCTACTCGCGTATGGTGATGCTGCCCTCGGGCGGCGCCATCGTGATCGACCACACCGAAGCGCTGGTCTCGGTGGACGTGAACTCGGCCCGCGCCACCAAGGGCGCGGACATCGAGGAAACGGCGCTGCGCACCAACCTCGAAGCCGCCGACGAGATCGCCCGCCAGCTGCGCCTGCGCGACCTGGGCGGCCTGATCGTGATCGACTTCATCGACATGGAAGCCAGCAAGGCCCAGAAGGACGTGGAAACGCGCCTGAAGGACGCCCTGCGCCATGACCGCGCGCGCGTGCAGATGGGCAAGATCAGCCGCTTCGGCCTGATGGAGCTGTCGCGCCAGCGCCTGCGCCCGTCGCTGTCCGAGGGCTCGCACATCACCTGCCCGCGCTGCAACGGCACCGGCCATATCCGCGACACCGAATCCTCCGCCCTGCAGGTCCTGCGCATCATCCAGGAAGAAGGGATGAAGGAAAACACGGCCGCCATCCACTGCCAGGTGCCGGTGGAAGTGGCCGCGTTCCTGCTCAACGAGAAGCGCCAGGACATCAACCTGATCGAGATGCGCTTCAAGGTCAACGTGCTGCTGATCCCGAACAAGCACCTCGAGACCCCGCACTACAAGCTCGAGCGCCTGCGCCACGACGATCCGCGCCTGGAAGACAGCACCGCCAGCTACAAGATGGCCGAGGCCGCCGCCAAGGAACTGGAAGCCGACACCAGCTACAGCAGCCGCAAGAAGGAAGACGCCAAGCCGCGCCAGGAAGCGGCCGTCAAGGGCATCACGCCGGAACAGCCGGCGCCCGTGTCGGTGCCGCGCGCCGAGCGCCCCGCGCGCCCCGAGGTGCCGGTGGCCCGTCCGGTGCCGGCCACCCAGCCGGTGGCCAGCGGCGGCTTCATGGGCTGGCTCAAGAGCCTGTTCGGCGCCAAGCCGGCGGCCCCCGCCGCTGAACCGGCCAAGCCGGCCGAGACGGAACAGCGCAACGGCGAAAACCGCCGCGAACGCGGCCAGCGTGGCGAACGCGGCGAAGGCCGCGGCGAGCGCGGCCAGCGTGCCGAGCGCGGCGAACGTGGCGACCGCCAGGGCCGCGGCCAGCGCGGCGAGCGCGCGCCGCAGGAGCGTGGCGAACGCGCTGAACGTGCCGAGCGCGGCGAACGCGTCGAGGCCCGCGGCGAACGTGGCGAGCGCACGGAACGCGCCGAGCGCGGTGAGCGCGGCGAGCGCAACGGCCGCGCCCCGCGCCAGGCCGCCCTCGAAGTCCAGCCGGCCCGCCAGCCCGAAGGCGCGTCAGCCGAGCGCGCCGAAGGCCGTGGCGAAGGCCGCCGCGACCGCAACCAGGAGCGCCGCGAGCGCCAGCGCGAACGCCAGCGCGACCGCGGCGAGACCTCGCGTGAAGACGAAGCCGGCGAAGGCCTGGCAGCCGAAGCCGCCGCCACGGCCGCCACGGCCGCCACGGCCACGGTAGCCGTCGCTGCCGCCCCGGTGGCCCAGCGCGACGAAGCCGACAACGCACGCGCCGATCTGCCGGAAGGCGCCGAAGGCGCCGCGAACGGCGAAGGCGCCGAAGGCGAAGAACGCCGCCGCCGCAACCGCCGTGGCCGTAACCGCTATCGCCGCGAACGCGACGACAGCGTGCAGGCCGGCGACGGCGCCGAAGGCGAAGACGCGGCGGAGCCGCGCGAAGCGGCAGCCGCTGCCGCCACGCCCGCCGCCCAGACCGTCGAGGTTGTGGAGACCGTCGAAGCCGTGGTGACCGAGTCCGTGGCCGCCGTGGCCGCCGAACCGGCACCCGCTGCCCCGGCCTACCAGCCGGCCGAAGCCTTCGCCGCCTCGCCCGCGCCGACGGTGCTGCCGGCCGAAACGCTGGCCGCGCCGGTGACGGCGCCCGCCGCGGAGCCGGTCGAAGCCGCAGTGGCCGAGGTGGCCGCGCCGGCGGAAGAAACGGCAGCAGTGGAAACCGTGGCCGCCAGCCCGGCCGCCTACGCCCCGCAGCCCGTGGCACCGGCACCCGTAGCACAAGCCGTGGAGCAGGCTCCCGCCCCGGTGCAAGCGCCGGTGCAAGCGCCGACCCAAGCGCCCGTTGCGGCACCTGCCCCGCTGGCCGCCGCCGTACCGGCACCGGCACCGGCGTTCGTGCCGGCCCCGGTCGCCATGGAAAACCTGCAGCCGATGCTGGCTTCCGCCGGCCTGGAGTGGGTGAACACCGACAGCGACAAGCTGCGCGCGGCGCAGGAAGCCGCCGCCAGCATCCCGCCGGCACCGCGCGCGGTGCGCGAGCGCAAGCCGCTGCCGCCGCTGCCGGAAGGCCCGATGGTGCTGGTCGAGACGGCCCCCGCCGTCAAGGAAACGACGCCGCAGGAATAAGCGGCCTCGTCAGGAAGCAGAAAAAGGGACGGCGATTGCCGTCCCTTTTTTCATATCCGCACGCTGCGTTCGCGCGCCGGCCGCCCGGCGGCGACGGCGCAGGCACAGGCTCGGCTAGAATGACAGCATGATGGCGCCCCGATAAGGTGCCCGAGGACAGCTCCCCCGCAACGCGCCGCCTGTCCGCCCTCGCCCCCAACCCCAGGCCATGACCGAATCCGTCATTCCCATCTTCGACCTGCGCGATCACCGCTACCGCTCGATGACCCCCGTCATCCCGCGCGTGCTTGCCGCGCCGTCGGGGCTGGTGGCCGACACCCGCGGCAGGCCGCTGCACGACCTGCGCATCTCGGTCACCGACCGCTGCAACTTCCGCTGCGTGTATTGCATGCCCAAGGAGGTGTTCGACAAGGACTACACCTTCCTGCCGCACTCGGAACTGCTCAGCTTCGAGGAAATCGAGCGCGCCGCCCGCCTCTTCGTGGCGCACGGCGTGGAGAAGATCCGGCTGACCGGCGGCGAGCCGCTGCTGCGCAAGAACATCGAGAAGCTGGTCGAAATGCTGGCGCGCATCGAGACCCCCGCCGGCAAGCCGCTCGACCTGACCCTCACCACCAATGCCTCGCTGCTCGCGCGCAAGGCCCGCCCGCTGCGCGACGCCGGCCTGACCCGCGTGAGCGTGAGCCTGGACGCCATCGACGACGCCACCTTCCGCCGCATGAACGATGTCGATTTCGCCGTGGCCGACGTGCTCGACGGCATCGAGACCGCCCAGGCCGTGGGCCTGGCGCCGATCAAGGTCAACATGGTGGTCAAGCGCGGCACCAACGATGCCCAGATCGTGCCGATGGCGGCGCATTTCCGCGGCAGCGGCATCATCGTGCGCTTTATCGAATTCATGGACGTCGGCGCCAGCAATCACTGGCAGATGGGCGAAGTCCTGCCCTCGGCCGAGGTGGTGCGCCGCATCCACGAGGCCTTCCCGCTCGAAGCCGTCGCCGCCAACTACAGCGGCGAAACCGCCGAGCGCTGGCGCTACCGCGACGGCGCCGGCGAGATCGGCGTGATCTCCAGCGTGACCCACGCCTTCTGCGGCGACTGCAGCCGCATCCGGCTGTCGACCGAAGGCAAGCTCTACCTGTGCCTGTTCGCCACCGAAGGCCACGACCTGCGCGCGCTGCTGCGCGGCCCGCACAGCGACCTGGAGATCGCCAGCGCCATCGCCGAGGTCTGGCGGGCCCGCACCGACCACTACTCCGAACAGCGCAGCGATCCCGCCGTGCGGCGGGCGCGCGCCGACAGCAAGATCGAGATGTCCTATATCGGCGGCTGAAGGCGCATCCGCGCCGCAGCCTGCCAACCGGCTTCCATCCGATGATTCCACGCGACGACATCACCGGCCTCATCCTCGCCGGCGGCAGAGGCAGCCGCATGGGCGGGACCGACAAGGGCCTGCAGCCGTTGCGCGGCGCGCCCATGGCCCTGCATACGCTGCGGCGCCTGGCGCCGCAGACCGGCAGCGTGCTGATCAGCGCCAACCGCAACCTGGCGGCTTATGCCGCCTTCGGGATGCCGGTGGTGACCGACCCGGCCAGCGACCCGGCCAGCGAGCCGGCGCCGGAATTCGCCGGGCCGCTGGCCGGGATGCTGGCCGGCCTGCGACAATGCCGCACCGGCTGGCTGCTGACCGCTCCCTGCGACTCGCCGTTCCTCCCGGCCGACCTGGCCGCGCGGCTGGCGGCGGCGGTCGAAGCCCAGGGCGCCGAGATGGCCATCCCGGTCACCGTCGACGCGGCGGGCCGCCGGCAAACCCAGCCGGTGTTCTGCCTGATGCCGGCGGCGGCGCTCGACAGCCTGGCGGCGTACCTCGCCGGCGGCAGGCGCAAGATCGAAACCTGGGCGGCCTCGCACCGCCTTGCCGAAGTGCTGTTCGAAGACGCCGGCGCCTTCGCCAATATCAATACCCTGGACGAACTGCGCGCGCTGGAAGCGCGCTGACGATCCGGGCCGCCGCCTCTTCCGGGACCGAGCCATGCCATCTCTGCAAACCGTCATTTCCTGCCTGTCCGACTACGATCCCGACGCCCTGCCGGTAGCGCAGGCCAGCCGCATCATCGGCGAGGTGGTCGAGCCCGTGCGCGGCACCGAGCAGCTCGCCCTGCGCGCGGCGCTCGGCCGCGTGCTGGCCGCGGACGTCGTCTCCACGCTGGACGTGCCCGCCCACGACAACGCGGCCATGGACGGCTACGCCTTCGCCGGCAGCGAGCTGGCCGCCGGCGGCGAAATCGCCCTGGCGGTCGCCGGCAGCGCTTTCGCGGGCGGCACCGGCTGCGCGCCCATCGCGCCGGGCACGGCGGCGCGCATCATGACCGGCGCCATCATGCCGGCCGGCTGCGATACCGTGATCCCCCAGGAATTCGTGCAGGTGCAGGGCGAGCGGATCCGCTTCGACGCGGGCGCGGTGCGCGCCGGCGACAACCGCCGCCTGCGCGGCGAGGATCTCGCGGTGGGCCAGCCCGCGCTGGCCGCGGGACGCATCCTGCGCCCGGCGGACCTGGGCCTGCTGGCCTCGCTGGGCGTGGCCGAGGTCAAGGTGCGGCGGCGCCTGCGCGTCGCCTTCTTCTCCACCGGCGACGAGCTGCGCTCGATCGGCGAGCCGCTCGACCCCGGCTGCGTCTATGACTCCAACCGCTACACCTTGCACGGCATGCTGCGGCGGCTGGACGTGGATCTGCTCGACATGGGCGTGGTGCGCGACGATCCCGAAGCGCTCGAAGCCGCGTTCCGCTCCGCCTGCGAAAACGCCGATGCCGTCATCACCTCGGGCGGCGTGTCGGTGGGCGAGGCGGACTACACCAAGCGGATCATGGCGCGGCTGGGCGACGTCACGTTCTGGAAGATCGCCATGCGCCCGGGGCGGCCGATGGCGTTCGGCCGCATCGCCTCGCACGGCCGCGAGGCGCTGCTGTTCGGGCTGCCCGGCAACCCGGTGGCGGTGATGGTGACCTTCTATCACTTCGTGCGCGCGGCGCTGCACCGGCAGATGGGCGCGCAGGTGCGGCCGCTGCCCCTGATGCGCGTGCGCAGCGCGCAGCCGATCCGCAAGAAGCCGGGCCGCACCGAATACCAGCGCGGCATCCTGGCGCAGGCCGCCGACGGCAGCTGGCGGGTGAGCCTGACCGGCCAGCAGGGCTCCGGCGTGCTGCGCTCGATGAGCGAAGCCAACTGCTTCATCGTGCTCGGCCACGAGCAGGGCATGGTGGGGGCCGGCGACGAAGTCGAGGTGATGCTGTTCGACGGGCTGATGTAGGCTGCCCCGGTGTCGTTTTTGCGCAGCAGTTTTGCCACCGTTTAGCGGCCAGATCGGGGCTTTTCCGTACCCTGCGGGTGGCGGACTATGCGCCGCAGCACCCATTCGATACACTTGCGCAACATTACTCTGCTTATTGCCCCAAGCTGTCATGAATCAGGAGATTGCGTACCTCCACCCGGTCAAAACCGCCCGCGCGCTGGTGCTCGTGTACCTGTGCTTTTCGGTACCTATCGTCTTGCTCGGCCTGTTCGTGGCCTTCATCCGCTACGGCGACCTGCCGGGCATCACCGTGTTCACGGCGCTGATCCTCAACGCGCTGGTCGGCTTCGGCCTGCTGTGGCTGGCCTGCAAGGCCTATAACTGGGTCGCGGCGCGCTTCGGCGGCATCGAGGTCACGGTCCGCGACCTGCCCTGATGCCCTGATGCCCTGACGGCTGCCCCGCCGGGCCGCAAGACGAAAAAGCGCATCGGGTCCGGTGCGTTTTTTTATTGCCCGCGGGCGCAGGCCGTGCCGGACATCCTGCCGGAACCGCGTGCTCGATCGGCGCTCGATCGGCGCTCAGCCGGCCTCCCCTTCCTCGCTTTCCCGCTCCGGCGCCGCTTCCAGGCCCAGCAGTTCCTGCGCGGCGTCGCCGGGCAGCGCCTCCACCGCGCGCAGCTTGCGTTCCATCTGGCGCGTGCGCACCTCGGCCAGCTCGATGTTGCGCGCGGCCCGCTCCAGCGTGTCGCGCGTCTTGGACAGCACCACGCCGAACTTGCCGAACTCGGTCTTGACCGCGCCCAGCACGCTCCACACTTCGCTCGAGCGCCGCTCCAGCGCCAGCGTGCGGAACCCCATCTGCAGGCTGTTG
Organism: Cupriavidus sp. 30B13; assembly: GCF_049059565.2. Lineage (NCBI taxonomy): Bacteria > Pseudomonadati > Pseudomonadota > Betaproteobacteria > Burkholderiales > Burkholderiaceae > Cupriavidus > Cupriavidus sp. 30B13. The sequence continues at coordinate 2,851,243 of NZ_CP188223.1, forward strand.
AGCAGCGCCATCAGCGTGGTCGGCCCGGCCACCGTGATGCGGTGGTCCCGCTGCAGCAGGTCGACCAGGCCGGGGCGGCGCAGCACCTCGGCGTACAGCCCTTCGGTCGGCAGGAACAGGATGGCGAAGTCGGTGGTGGCCGGCGGCGACACGTACTTCTCGGAGATGGTCTGGGCCTCGCGCCGGATCGCCACTTCAAGCTCGCGCCCGGCCGTGGCCACGCCATCCGCGTCGCCCCGTTCCTGCGCGTCGAGCAGGCGCTCGTATTGCTCCTTCGGGAACTTGGCGTCGATCGGCAGCCAGACCTCGCCGCCGTCGGGATCCTTGCCCGGCAGGCGGATGGCGAACTCCACGCGCGCGCCGGTGTTGCGCACGGTCTCCACGTTCTTGGCGTATTGCTCGGTGGTCAGCACCTGCTCGAGCAGCATCTCGAGCTGCACCTCGCCCCAGGTGCCGCGCGACTTCACGTTGGTCAGCACGCGCTTGAGGTCGCCCACGCCCTGCGCCAGCGCCTGCATCTCGCCGAGCCCGCGGTGCACCTGCTCGAGCCGCTCGGACACCAGCTTGAACGATTCGCCCAGGCGCTGCTCCAGCGTGGCGTGCAGCTTCTCGTCGACGGTGCGGCGCATCTCCTCGAGCTTGGTGGCGTTGTTGGCCTCGATCTCCTTGAGCTTCTGCTCGAGCGTGGCGCGCACCTCGCCCAGGCGCCGCTCGTTGCCCTCGGACATCTGCCCCAGCTGCTGCTGCAGCACGTCGCCGAAGCGGCGCAGCGCCAGGCCTTGCTCCTCGCGCGCCTGCAGGCCCTGCGCGAGCAGGTTCTGCCTGACCTGGTCGAGCTGCGCGGCGTTGGATTCGGTCAGCTTGGCAAGCTGCTGCGCGAACATGTCGATCTGGTTGTTCTGCAGCGTGGCGATGCTGGTGAGCTGCGACGAGAGCGTCTGCTGGAAACGCATCATCTGCTGGCCGGCCTCGCCGCGGCCGGTGCGCGCGCTCTCGGCGATCTCGGTGCGCAGTTCGCGCTCGAGCCGCTCGCTGCCGCGCGCGCCTTCCGCGCGCAGCTCGGCGAGCAGGCGCACCAGTTCAGGGCCGGCGCCGTCGGCGCGCCCGCGCCCGCGCAGCAGCAAGACCGTCAGCAGCAGCACCGCGGCCGCCGCCAGGGCAAGCGTCAGGAGGGGAATCAGGTTCATGTAGGTCGGGAATATCCAGGAGGCGCCGTGGCGGCAGGCGCGCCACGGCAGCGGGAAAACCTCAGCGGCGGCGCGCCATCACGTCGGGATTGATCACCGACCGCGGGTGCCCCGCCTGCGGCCCCGCGTCCAGCGCGGCGATCAGGTTGTCGGCGGCGAGGTCGGCCATGGCGCGCCGGGTCTTTTCCGAAGCGCTGGCGATGTGCGGGGTCAGCACCACGTTGGGCACCGCCAGCAGGCCCGGATGCACCTGGGGCTCGCCCTCGAACACATCGAGCCCGGCAGCGAACAGGCGGCGCTCGCGCAGCGCTTCGGCCAGCGCGGCATCGTCGACGATGCCGCCGCGCGCCAGGTTGACCAGCGTGGCGGACGGCTTCATCTGCGCCAGTTCCGCCGCGCCGATGCTGTGGTGGCTCTGCGCACTGTAGGGCAGCACCAGTATCAGGTGGTCGGACTGCGCCAGCAGCTCGGCCTTGCCGACATAGCGCGCGTTGAGCGCGCGCTCGGTGTCCTCGGGCAGGCGGCTGCGGTTGTGATAGATCACCGGCATGCCGAAGCCCGCCGCGCGCCGCGCCAGCGCCTGGCCGATGCGGCCCATGCCGAGGATGCCGAGCGTGCTGCCGTGCAGGTCCATGCCGAGGAACATGTCGAAGCTCCAGCGCTCCCACTTGCCGGCGCGCAGCCAGTGCTCGGACTCGGTCACGCGGCGCGCGGTGGCCATCAGCAGGGCCCAGCCGAAATCGGCGGTGGTTTCCGTCAGCACGTCGGGCGTGTTGGTCGCCACGATGCCGGCGGCGCTCAGGGCCGCCACGTCGAGGTTGTTGTAGCCCACGGCCATGTTGCAGACCGCCCGCAGTTCAGGCAGCGCCGCCACCAGCGCGCCGTCGATGCGGTCCGCCGCGTTGGCCAGCACGCCGGCCTTGCCCGCCAGGCGCGCCTTCAGCGCGGCGGCATCGAGCGCCTCGTCCTGCTGGTTGCTGTCGACGTCGAAATATTGCGCGAGCCGGTCGATCACTTCGGGAAAGACGGCGCGGGTCACGAGAATGGATGGCTTGCTCATCTTGGGCATGGGTTGCGTATCTTGCTCGGGGCTATACGTGGAAGAAGATAAAGGTCATCGCCAGGAACAGCGGCACCAGCACGCACAGCGACCACAGCATATAGCCGAAGAAGCTGGGCATGCGCACGCCGCGGCTCTCCGCGATGGCCTTGACCATCAGGTTGGGCGCGTTGCCGATATAGGTGTTGGCGCCCATGAACACGGCGCCGGCCGAGATCGCCGCCAGCGTCGAGGCGTTGCGCGTCATCAGCGTGGCGGGGTCGCCGCCGGCGGTATTGAAGAACACCAGGTAGGTCGGCGCATTGTCGAGGAACGACGACAGAACGCCGGTGGCCCAGAAATACATGCTGTCGACGGGCTGCCCGCCGGCATCGCTGACCATGCGGATCACGCCGGCGAAGGCGCCGTCCGTGCCCGCCTTGAGCATGGCGATGACCGGGATGATGGTCAGGAAGATGCCGGCGAACAGCTTGCCCACTTCGAGGATCGGTTCCCAGCCGAATTCGTTGCCGCTGCGCGCCGTGGCCGGCGTGATCCACAGCGACAGCAGCGCCACCGCCACCAGCAGCACGTCGCGCGCGGCCATCTGCAGGCCGACCGGCGTGCCCATCACGTCGAACTCGATGCCGGGCTTCCACAGTCCGCTCATCAGCACCAGCCCGACCACCGCCAGCAGCAGCACGAAATTGCGCTTGCCCTCGATGCGGATGCCCGCCGAGTCGGGCGTGGGGTCGGCGGCCGCCGGCAACTCTTCTTCCTTGTTGAGGTAGTAGTGCCGGTCGACGAAGTAGAAGATCACCAGCAGCGCGCCGCAGATGAACAGGGTCTCGGGCAGGATGTTGCGCAGGGTCCAGAAGAAATCCACGCCCTTGAGGAAACCCAGGAACAGCGGCGGGTCGCCGAGCGGCGTGAGCGAGCCGCCCGCGTTGGCCACCAGGAAGATGAAGAACACCACCACGTGGGCCACGTGGCGCCGGTTGTCGTTGGCGCGCAGCAGCGGCCGGATCAGCAGCATGGCGGCGCCGGTGGTGCCCATCAGGCTGGCCAGCGCCGTGCCGAGCGCGAGCAGGCCGGTGTTCAGGCGCGGTGTGCCGTGCAGGTTGCCGCGCACGCAGATGCCGCCCGCCACGATGTAGAGCGAGGCAATCAGCGCAATGAACGGAATGTACTCGGACAGCAGCGCATGCACGGCGCTGGCGATGGCCGCATGCGTGCCGAAGACCTGCGCGAACGGCACCAGGAACAGCAGCGCCCAGGCCGCGGCGACCTTGCCGTAGTGGCGATGCCAGAAACGCGGCGCGAGCAGCGGGAACAAGGCGATCGACAGCAGCGTGCCGGCGAACGGCAAGGCCCACGCCGGCGACAGCGCCGCGCCGTCGAGTCCGGCGGCGCCGGCCAGGCCGGGCATCAGCGCGAGCAGCGGTAAAAGCAATGCGAGGGCACGACGCATCGGCGGGATCTCCTGGTTCCTGGATTGCGGCACCCGCGCCAGGCGCGGGCGGCGGGCGGAGACAGCGCACTGGTCGGCAAGGCCCGGCACGGCGGGCCGCCGGCGCGCGGCGAGGCCCTCAAGTGTAAAGCAATCGCCGCGGCTTCCCGGCGGCGTCCCGGCGACTTCCCGGCAAAACAGCCGGCGGCGCCGCGCTCAGTCCTGCTCGACCAGGATCACGTGCACGCGGTACGGCCCGTGCGCGCCGAGCACGATGGTCTGCTCGATGTCGCCGGTGCGCGAAGGACCGCTGATGATATTGGTGGCGCGCGGCAGTTCGCCGCGCTCGCTGCGCACCAGCGCGAAGGCATCCTCCAGCCCGTCGACCACGCGCGCAGCGGGCACCACCGCGATATGCGTCTCCGGCAACAGCGCGGCCGAGGCAAAGGTCTGCGGGCCGGACAGCAGCATCAGCGAGCCGGTCTCGGCGATGGCGCAGAAGCAGCCGGTGATGCCGACCAGGTCGCCGTGGTCGTGGTCGCCCTGCACGTCGCGCACGGGCGGCCGGCATTCCACCGCCAGGCCGTGCGCCTGCCAGTCGAGCGCGCCGAAACTGTCCCAGGCGATGGCGCGGCGCACCAGCCCCAGGCTGTCGAGGTAACGCGCCACCTCGGCCGGCACCCCGGCGAGCGTCGCCACGCGCTCCACCGTGGAAGCCAGCTTCAGCGCCTGCGCCTGGAACGCGGCGAGGCGGTCCGGCGGCGCGGGCGGGCGCGGGCCCGCCGGATGGCGCGCGAGATAGTCGGACACCGCCGCGCGTTCGCCGTTGCTGACGCCGGCGGCGCGGCCCTGGGCAGCGCGGATGCGGGCAAAGATGCGGTCGCGGGCGGAGGTGGTGTCCATGGGGTGCTTTCCGGTGAGGGGTACGGGGATGCCTGGATGCGGCGCTCGGCTCAGGCCGGCGCCTTGATGCCGAACACCTGCCGCAGGTAGGCCAGGTAGGCGGGATCGTCGCACATGGTCTTCTCGGGCGTGTCCGACAGCTTGGCCACGGGTTGTCCGTTGCAGCGCGTCATCTTGATGACGATCTGCAGCGGCGTGTAGCCGAGGTCGTTGGTCAGGTTGGTGCCCACCCCGAAGGCCAGCCGGCAGCGCCCGCCGAAGCGCTCGTACAGCTCGATCACGCGCGGGATGTCGAGGCTGTCGCTGAAGATCAGCGTCTTGCCGAGCGGGTCGACGCGGCCCGCCGCGTAATGGGCCAGCATGCGCTCGCCCCAGGCGAAAGGATCGCCGGAATCGTGGCGCACGCCGTCGAAGAGCTTGCAGAAGTAGAGGTCGAAATCGCGCAGGAAGGCGTCGAAGCCATAGGTGTCCGACAAGGCGATGCCGAGGTCGCCGCGGTATTCCTTGGCCCACACCTCGAGCGCGAACACCTGGGAGTCGCGCAGCCGCGGGCCGAGCGCCTGGCAGGCCTGCAGGTATTCGTGCGCCATGGTGCCGAGCGGGATCAGGTTATGCATGTGCGCGAAGTGCACGTTGCTGGTGCCGGCCAGCTGGGGCCCGAGCACACGGCGCATGGTCTGCAGCACCTCTTCCTGCCAGTCGCGCGAGAAGCGGCGCCGCGAGCCATAGTCGGCGATCACGCAATCGGCGTGGCCCGGCATCTTCAGCAGGGCCAGCTTCTCTTCCAGGCGGCGGCGCCCTTCGCTCCAGTCCGGCCGCGGCTGCGTGTTGCGGAAGTAGACCTCGTTGACGATGGCCAGCAGCGGCACCTCGAACAGGATGGTGTGCAGCCACGGGCCGCGGATGGTGATCTCGATCTCGCCGCTGCCCGATGCGGCGGATGCGGCCGGCGCCACCGTCACGTACTTCTCGTTGAGGTGGAACAGGCCGAGGAAGTCGACGAAGTCGCTCTTGATGAAACGCAGGCCGCGCAGGTAGTCGAGTTCGTCCTCGGTGAAGCGCACCTGGCACAGCTGGGCGATCTCGTCGCGGATCTCGTCCACGTAGGGCGTCAGGTCCACGCCCGCGTTGCGGCACTTGAAGCGGTACTCGACCTGCGCCGCCGGGAAATGATGCAACACGACCTGCATCATGGTGAATTTGTACAGGTCGGTGTCGAGCAGGGAGGTGATGATCATGTCAGGCCGGACGGCAGAGCCAAGTCAGTGCGACATGCTAACCGAAAGCGAGGCCGGCGGCCCGGCTGGCGGCAGGCCGCCGGCAGCTCAGCCGCCATCGAGGAAGCGGTCCGGCTGGCGGCCGCGCGCGCTGCCGCGCAGGCACCACAGCATTTCGCCGTCGTAGCCGGGACATCCGATCAGCGTGGCCTGGGCGCGCGGCACTGCGCTCGGCAGCGGCTCGGCAAAGGTGGCCGAGCGCACCGTGATGCGCTCGCGGTAGATCGGCGTGGCCGCGCGGCGGAACACCAGCACTTGGACCGGCGTGCCGCGCGCCGGCTGCAGGCTGGCGTCGCACGGCATGAAGCCGTTCTGGCCGCAATTGGCCATGGCGTCGCCGGCGGGCTCGACCACCACGCCGAAATCGTCCCATTCGAAACGGGTCAGCGCCGCCAGCGAGACCGGCCGGTCGGTCTCCATGCGCCACGCCATCAGCCGCGCCACCACGCTTTCGGGCGAGCCACCGGCCTGCGCCAGCGTCTGTGCCTGCGCCGCCGGCGCGCCCAGGAAGCCCGTTGCAGCCAGGACAAGCAGCGCCGCCGGCCGGGCAAGCCAGGCCGCGGCATGGAAACGCCGGGCGCCGCTGGCAGGCGGCGGGCGGACGGACACGGGCATGGCGCTCTCCTCGGAAGGTCGCGCGGGGACACCGCGCAGGCAGGCTCCGGCAGCATACAACGGCGCCGTGCCGGGAGCCAGCAATGCACCCCGGGCGCCGCCGCCGGGACTGCGCAGGATCAAACGCGCATAAAGAAATAAGAAAACTATCTGACCTGGCTATATAGGAGGATTACCCTAGGTTTGCGGCTCGGCTACAATATCGGTCTTTGAAAGGCCACGGCCTGCGCTCGCGCCGCGCACGGTAAACGTATGGTTGACCCCACGGGAAATGCCATCTGACCCGCCTGGCGGCGTGATCCGCAACGCACAGCAAGCCTGATTCTCCCCCATCGAAGCCGACCCCGTTTTTCTGGAACCGAAATGACTCACGTTGTCACCGAATCCTGCATCCGCTGCAAATACACCGACTGCGTTGACGTGTGTCCGGTCGATTGCTTCCGCGAAGGTCCGAATTTCCTCACCATCGACCCGGACGAATGTATCGATTGCGCGGTGTGCGTGGCGGAATGCCCGGTGAACGCGATCTACGCCGAGGAAGACGTGCCCGGCGACCAGCAGCAGTACATCGACCTGAACGCCGAACTCGCGCGCAACTGGCCTTCCATCACCAAGACCAAGTCGCCGCTGGCCGATGCCGACCAGTGGAAGGACGTCGGCGACAAGCTGCAGTACCTCGAGCGCTGATCCGCGAGATCCGGCCCGGACAAGAGAAGAAAAGCAGGCCAGGAAGCCGTCCCCACATGCGCGCTTTCCCGTAATGCCGGGCACGCCAGTGCCCACAACGTATCAGGACGAATATGGACTTGAGTATCCCTAACCCCGTCGCCGACACCAGCCTCAACCTGGCCACCGGCAACGCCGGCGGCCAGCCGCTGGAAATCGACGCGCTGATCGTCGGCGCCGGACCGGTCGGACTCTTCCAGGTCTTCGAACTGGGCCTGCTCGAAATCAAGGCGCACGTGATCGACTCGCTGAAGGTGGTGGGCGGCCAGTGCGTGGAACTGTATCCGGACAAGCCCATCTACGACATCCCGGCGGTGCCCATCTGCACCGGCCAGGAGCTGACCGACAACCTGCTCAAGCAGATCGAGCCGTTCGAGCCGACCTTCCACCTGGGCCAGGAAGTCTCGGTGGTGGAGCGCCGCGAAGACGGCCGCTTCTTCGTCGAGACCTCGCTCGGCACGCGCTTCGTCACCAAGACCATCTTCATCGCCGCCGGGGTGGGCTCGTTCCAGCCGCGCACGGTCAAGGTCGAGGGCATCGACAAGTTCGACGGCAAGCAACTGTTCTACCGCGTCAAGGACCCGAGCCGCTTCCACGGCCGCAACCTCGTCATCGTCGGCGGCGGCGACTCCGCGCTCGACTGGACGCTGGACCTGGTCGGCAAGGCCGAGTCGGTGGTGATGATCCACCGCCGCGACGGCTTCCGCGCCGCGCCGGCCTCGGTGGCCAGGATGAAGGCGCTGTGCGAGCAGCTGGAAATGCAGTTCGTGGTCGGCCAGATCAGCGGCTACGAGGAAAAGGAAGGCCTGCTCACCGAGATCAAGGTGACCGGCGCCGACGGCGTGACGCGCCGCCTGCCGCTGGACGACCTGCTGGTGTTCTTCGGCCTGTCGCCCAAGCTCGGCCCGATCGCCGAGTGGGGCCTTGACCTGGAGCGCAAGCAGATCAAGGTGGACACGGAGAAGTTCGAGACCAACATCCCGGGCATCTTCGCGGTGGGCGACATCAACACCTACCCCGGCAAGAAGAAGCTGATCCTCTCGGGCTTCCATGAAGCCGCGCTGGCCGCGTTCGGCGCCGCGCCCTACATCTTCCCCGAGAAGAAAATCCACATGCAGTACACCACCACCTCGCCGAAGCTGCACAAGATCCTGGGCGTCGATTCGCCCGTGTTCGACTGAGCGGCGCCGGCAACGTCCGGGCAGCCGGACGGACATGAAAAAACCGCCCTTCCGGGCAATGCCAGTCAGTTAGCCCGCTGACTGGCATTTTTTGTTGGGAACTTGCTGCGAGAGCGCTTAACCTCGCGCGGGAATGAGCGCCCGGTGCGGCGAGGCGGGAGCACGAAGTAGCGGGCTTGTTCCAGCAGCCGCTGCAAGAGTTCAGGCAAGGCACCAGCGCGCGCCAGATGGACCGTGTTGATCGCCCCCGTGATGGCGTGGCGCGCCGTGTGGAAGCTGATGCGGCTCGGCTCGACACCCGCGTGCTGGGCCATCAGGCGCATCCATCGGCGCAGCAGTGTGTAGGCAATCAGCACGCCCCAGACTTCCTGCTTGACCAACTCGGGCTGTTTGCTGCGCAACACGGCTCGACCTTGTTGCAGTGATTGCTTGATTTCCCGAAACCCCAACTCGACCTCCCAGCGCTGGCGGTACAACTGCGCCAGTGGCACGGCGGCAAACCGCTCAGAATCCAGCATCGAGGTGATGAAGCGCCTGATCTTGCCACCAACGCTCACCTCGATCAGCCGGGCCTGCCAATGGCTGGGCAGTTCTGGATGCATCTTCCTGGCGCGTGGCGACACGGGCATGCGGATCAGCCAATCACCCTGGCCCAATACCTGCACCACCTCGTGGCGCAGATTGTCCCTGGCGCGCATGAGCCAGTGGCGCTGCTCGCCCACTTGCTGCCAGCGCAGCAGGAACGCGGCGCTGAAGTAGGCACGGTCGAACAAGGTGATCGAGTGATCCAGGCCGCGCAGATCGGCCGCCAACGTCAGCTCGCCACAGCCGTAGCCCCCCAATTGGGCATCGAGCAGTTCATGGCTGTCGGTGTCCAGCAGGCATACGGCGCGCACCATGGGCCAGGGCTGGGGGCCATATTGCGTCTGGCCGCTGCCCAACTCCTGGCGGTTGTCCTTGCTGTCCGGGGCTGACCAGACCACGCCATCGGCCGCCAGCACGCGCAACTCTCCCGCGTGCACCGCATGGGCGCGGCCCCAGGCGTTGGCGAGCAGGGCAAACAAGTGCGCCATGGGCTGCGCCCCCAACCGCTGGCGAACCTGCACGCTGGCGCTGGGCGCGGGCAGTTCCTTGCTGTCCAGCGTCAGCGCCATCTCCTGCACCACTTGCCACAGCGGCATGTGACGAAACAGCGCCAGACCGATTACCAGCCACACGGCGTGTTCGGCGGGCAGCTTGCGTCGGCGTATCGATGCCTTGCCCGTGGCTTCAAGCGCTTGTTCTATCCAGGCCGGATCCAGCAGCGCGCTCAACTCGGCTATCCCGTTGGCAGGCAGTGCTTCCAACGTCTCGTTCAGGGTGGTCTGCAGCAGGTTCAAAGCAAAAAAGGGAGCGTGGTCAACACGCTCCCTTTTTACTCCAAGTCACATTCGCTCTGGCTTAACTAACTGGCATTGCCCTTCCGGGCGGTTTTTTATGGCAAGAATCAAAAACATTGCCTATAATGTGGCCCTCGTCACCGAACACCGGCGGCACATGGCCAGCAACACCGGCCGGCGCACCCGGATCGTTCCGACGGAACCAGAAGTTTCGCAGTGCCGGCGGTAAAAACTACCGCGTAGGTGTTGACGAATAAAAGAGAAACTGGTTATAATCCTTTTCTCAGCTGTTCCCTGATAGCTCAGTTGGTAGAGCGACGGACTGTTAATCCGCAGGTCGCTGGTTCGAGCCCAGCTCGGGGAGCCAAAAGTATCGTAGAAAAGCCCGCAAGCAATTGCGGGCTTTTTTGCTTCTGTGCGTCCGGGTTCGCCCAGGCACCTGAAGCACGGCAAGCACCGCCGCCCTGCTTCCATCGCGCGCTGCCATCCCTTCCCTGCGTCGTTTCCTCCCCGCCTGCCGCGCGCGGCGCCGTTTCCTCGGCAGGCACCATGCCTTGCAGGCATGCCTCCCAGCTTATTAAGTCTTTTTCCGACGTGCCGCGGTGGCCTAGATTTCGTTGCACACCGCCACCGAGGAAACCGACATGTCCGCCTACACGCACCAGACCGCGCCCACGCAATACGTGGAGGCCAACGGCATCCGCTTCGCCTATCGCCGCTTCGGCAAGGCCGGCGGCGTGCCGCTTGTCTTCAACATGCATTTCACCGGCACCATGGACCACTGGGACCCGCTGGTGACCGACGGGATCGCGCGGCAGCGCGAGGTCATCCTGTTCAACAACGCCGGTATCTCGAGCACGTCGGGAACCGTGCCGGACACCATCGAAGGCATGGCCGCCAACGCCGCGGCCTTCGTGCGGGCGCTCGGCCTGGAACAGGTGGACGTGCTCGGCTTCTCGCTGGGCGGCCTGGTGGCCCAGGCGCTGGCGCTGGCCGAACCGCCCCTGGTGCGCCGCCTGATCCTGGTGGGCACGGGCCCGCGCAGCGGCGAAGGCATGGCGTCGCTGACGCCCGAGGCGCAGGAGATCTTCGGCGCGGCCTACGACGACCCCGACCATCTTTGGCTCAGGGTGTTCTTCACGCCGTCCGCGGCGAGCCAGGCGGCCGGGCGCGCGTGGCTGCGGCGCTTCCGCCAGCGCACCGCCGGGCGCGACCCCGAGGCCGGCCCCGCGGTCGCGCCAGCGCAGCTTGCCGCGCTGGCCCGCTGGGGCGCGCCGCGCCCGGCCCCGTTCGACTACCTCAAGGCGATCGTACAGCCTACGCTGGTGGTGAACGGCGACCGCGACGTCATCATCTATTCGGTGAATTCGTCGATCCTGCAGCAGCACATTCCCGACGCGCAACTGATCCTGTATCCCGACGCCAGCCACGGCTCGCAGTACCAATACCCCGGGCGCTTCGCCGCCCACGTGAACCAGTTCCTGTCCGAGGACGAAGCGCGCCAGTGATGGCGCGCCCGCCCCGGCCCCATCCAGGAGACCGAAGATGCAAACCCGACCCGTTGTTCTCATCACCGGCGCATTGACCGGCATCGGCCGCGCGGCGGCCCTGGCCTTCGCCCGCGCAGGCGCCCGCGTCGTCGTCTCCGGGCGGCGCGAGGAAGCCGGGCTGCGGCTGGCCGCCGAATTGCGCGCGCTGGGCGCCGAAGCGGAATTCCGCCAGTCGGACGTGCGCCACGAAGACGAGGTGCGCAGCCTGGTGGATGCCACGGTGGTGCGCTTCGGCCGGCTCGATATCGCCGTCAACGCCGCCGGCACCGAAGGCCCGTCCCTGCCGGTGACCGACGTCACGCCTGAAAGCTATGCGGCCGTATTCGACACCAACGTGCTTGGCTCCTTCCTCAGCGTGAAGCACGAGATGCGCGTGATGGCGGCGCAAGGCAGCGGCAGCATCGTCAACATTTCCTCCACCATGGGCGAGCGCGGCGCCGCCAATGTCTCGCTCTATACCGCCAGCAAGCACGCGGTGGAAGGCCTGACCAAATCGGCCGCGCTCGAGGGCGCCGCGTCCGGCGTGCGGGTCAACGCCATCGCCCCGGGGCCGGTGCAGACCGCCATGCTCGACCGGCTCACCGGCACCGCCGAGCGCAAGGCCGCCTTCCTCGCCAACGTCCCGCTCAAGCGCGCGGGAGCGCCCGAGGAAATCGCCGACGCCATCGTGTTCGTCGCCTCGGACAAGGCGACCTTCATCACCGGCCAGATCATCCGGGTCAACGGCGGCAAGACCGCCTCGTGACGGCCCGCCCATCCGCACATCACGAACAGGAGCGCATCTTGGACGACACACAGGCATCCCACAACAAGGCGCTGGTACTCGCCGCGTTCGACACCCTTTTCAACCAGCGCGACTACGCCGCCGCCGAGCGCTTCTGGTCGCCCGCCTACATCCAGCACAGCGCGCATATCGCGCCCGGCCGCGAAGGGCTGTTCGACCTCATCAGAAACGCGCCCGCCACGCTGAAATACGAGCCCGGCCTGATCGTCGCGGAAGGCGACTACGTCATCGTGCACGGGCGCTTCTCCGGGCATGGCCGGCCGCGCAGCTGGATTGCCGCGGACATCCTGCGCATCGCCGGCGGCGTGCTGGCCGAGCACTGGGACGTGCTGCAGGACGAAGCCGCCCGCGCCGACTCGAAGAGCGGCCTGCCCATGTTCGGCGAGCGTTTCCCCGACTGACGCTTTCCCCGCCCGCCGGCTCGCCGCCGCACCGCGCGCTCGCGCATCCAGCTTTCCTCCCTCCTCCGCATTGCCTCCGCACTGCCTCCGCACCCTGCCCGCCGTCCCCACGGGCGGCGTGCGCGCGCCTCGCGGGCTTGACATCAATATGTCCAGCATACACAATATGTTCGAACATAAACAAGCCGGCGCGCAGAACGCCGCCGCACACCGAGGCTGAAGGATGGAAGACAAGGTTGTCGTATTGACGGGCGCGAGCGGCGGCATCGGCCGCGGCATCGCCATGGCGCTGGCGCAGGCCGGCGCGAAAGTGGTCGTGAACGATGTGGGCGTGTCCCTCACCGGGCAAGGCGGAGACAGCAGCGCGGCCGAGCGCCTGGCCACCGAGATCGTGCAGGCCGGCGGCTCCGCCACGCCCAATGCCGACAGCGTGGCGAGCTGGCAGGGGGCGGCCAACGTGGTCGCATGCGCGCTCGACACCTACGGCCGCATCGATGCGGTCATCAACAACGCGGGCAATCTGCGCGACCGCTTCTTCCACAACATGAACGAAGAAGAGTGGCGCGCCGTGATCGACGTGCACCTGCATGGCAGCTTCTTCGTCAGCCGCGCCGCCGCGCCGTACTTCAAGGCGCAGAACGGCGGCGCCTATGTCCACATGACGTCGACTTCCGGGCTGATCGGCAATTTCGGCCAGGCCAACTATTCCGCCGCCAAGCTGGGCATCGTGGCGCTGTCGAAGTCGATCGCGCTGGACATGCAGAAGTTCGGCGTGCGCTCGAACTGCATCGCGCCGTTCGCGTGGAGCCGGATGACGGATTCCATCCCGGCCAACACGCCGGAAGAAGCCGCGCGCGTCGACAAGCTCAAGCGCATGGAAGCCGGCAAGATCGCGCCGATGGCCGTGTATCTCGCCAGCGACGCGGCCAGCGCCGTGACCGGACAGATCTTCGGCGTGCGCGCCAACGAGATCCTCCTGTTCAGCCAGCCGCGCCCGATCCGCTCGGTGCACCGCAGCGACGGCTGGACGCCGGAGACCATCGCCGAAGTCGCCATTCCCGCCATGCGCACCAGCTTCCACGACCTCGAGCGCTCGCCCGACGTGGTGTGCTGGGACCCGATCTGAGTTTCCGCCACGCGGGCGGCAAGACAACCAGACGATAAAACGACAAGACGACAGGACGACAGGACAACAAGACGACCATGTCAAAGCCAGAGATGAGGGACGGCGCGGCACCCGCGTCCGGACCCGAGCAGACCTATTTCCGCTACCTGGACGGCGGCGAGTGGCGGGTGCCGCAATGCCGCGCCTGCGGCACCGTGGTGTTCTACCCGCGCGTGCATTGCCTGAACTGCGGCGCCGGCGAGTTCGACTGGATCGCCCCGGCCGGCGGCGGCACGGTGCATTCGACCACCGTCATGCGGCGCCCGGCCGAAGCCGGCGGCGACCGCAACCTGTGCCTGGTCGACCTCGACGAAGGATTCCGCATGATGAGCCAGATCGAAGCCCGCGACCCGGCCGCCCCGAAGATCGGCGACCGCGTGCGCGCGCGCCTGCGCCCGGAGGGCGAGACGCATCTCGTGGTCTTCACGCTGGCGGAGGACGCGGCATGAGCACGTCGGCATTGCGCGGCGCGACGGCCATCGTCGGCGTCGGACAGGCGGGCCTGGGCAACGCCCGCGGCTATACGGAAATGGAAATCCTGGCACAGGCAGCCGCGCGCGCGGTGGCCGATGCCGGCATGACCATGGCGGACATCGACGGCCTGTGCACGTGCAGCGCGTCGGCCACCATGTGGGCCATGCCGGTGGCCGAATACCTCGGCATCCGCCCGGCCTTCGTCGACAGCACCATGCTCGGCGGCTCGAGCTTCGTCGCCCACCTGCTGCCGGCCATGCACGCGCTGGCCGCCGGCGAATGCAACGCCGTGCTGGTCTGCTACGGCAGCACGCAGCGCAGCGGCGCGGTCGACCGCGCCGCGGTGGGCAAGATGCGGCAGGTGCTGGACCCGCAGCCTTATGAGACGCCATACCAGCCGATGCAGCCCATCAGCGCCTACGCGCTTGCCGCGGCGCGCCACATGGCCAAGTTCGGCACCACGCGCGAGCAGCTCGCGGAAGTGGCGGTCGCCGCGCGGGCATGGGCGCGCCTGAACCCCGAGGCCTATTCCCGCGACCCGCTCGGCGTCGCGGACGTGCTGGCCTCGCGCATGATCTGCGACCCGCTCACGGTGCGCGACTGCTGCCTGCTGACCGACGGCGCCGGCGCCTTCGTGCTGGTGCGCAGCGAGCGCGCGCGCGACACGCCGAAGCCGCCGGCCTACGTGCTCGGCAATGCCTCGGCACTGTGGCACCGCCAGATTTCCTCGATGCATGACCTGACCGTGACGGCCGCGACCGAATCGGGGCAGCGCGCCTACCGCATGGCGGGCGTGACCAAGGACGACATCGACCTGCTGTGCCTGTACGACGCGTTCACCATCAACACCATCCTGTTTCTCGAAGACCTCGGTTTCTGCCCCAAGGGCGAAGGGGGGAATTTCGTCAGCGGCGGCGCCATCGCGCCGGGCGGCGCGCTGCCGGTCAACACCAACGGCGGCGGCCTGTCGTTCGGGCACCCGGGCATGTACGGCATTTTCCTCGTCATCGAGGCCGTGCGCCAGCTGCGCGGTGAAGCCGGCGCGCGGCAGCAGAAGGCCGAGGTGGCGCTGGTGCACGGCAACGGCGCCACGCTGTCGAGCCAGTCGACCGCGATCCTCGGCACCGCCGCCGCGCTGTAGGGCCCGGCAGGAAGCCGGCGGGATCGCCGGCGGAAACACAGACGGGAAAATCGGACAGGCGCTCACGCCTGTCGCCCAGGAAGAGCCAAGGAAGAGACCTTCATGATCAACAAGATTTCGCCCAGCCTGCTCGACGCCGTGTCGGGCATCGGCGACGGCGCCTCGGTAATGGTGACCGGCTTCGGCGACTCGGGCCTGCCGCGCGAGCTGCTGCACGCGCTCATCGAGCACGGCGCCACCGGCCTGACCATCATCAGCAACAACGCCGGCACCGGCACCACGGGCCTGGCCGCGCTGCTCGCCGCCGGGCGCGTGCGCAAGATGATCTGCACCTACCCCAAGTCGTCCGGCGCCGACGTCTTCCGCGACCTGTACAAGAACAGGAAGATCGCGCTGGAGCTGGTGCCGCAAGGCACGCTGATCGAACGCATGCGCGCCGCCGGCGCCGGGCTCGGCCCGTTCTACACGCCGACCGGCTACGGCACGCCGCTGGCCGAAGGCAAGCAGCAATGCGTCTACAACGGGCGCGGCTACGTGCTCGAGGAGCCGCTGCATGCCGACTTCGCGCTGGTCAAGGCGTATCACGGCGACCGCTGGGGCAACCTCACCTACCGCCTGGCCGCGCGCGGCTTCGGCCCGGTGATGTGCACCGCGGCCCGGACCACCATCGCCCAGGTCGACGACATCCTGCCGCTCGGATTCATGCCGCCCGAGACGGTGGTCACCCCGGGCATCTTCGTCAGCAAGATCGTGCGCAAGGACGGCAAGCAATGAGCGACACCATGAGCCACAGCAGGAAACTGAGCCGCGACCGCGTCGCGCAGCTGGTCGCCGCCGACATCCGGCCCGGCAGCTACGTCAATATCGGCCTGGGCATGCCCACGCTGGTGGCGCGCCACCTCGACCCGCGGAAGGAAATCGTGCTCCACAGCGAGAACGGCATCCTCGGCATCGAGGACGTGACTGCCGGCGACCCCGGCGACGAAGACCTGATCAATGCCAGCAAGGCGCACGTGCAGCTGATCCCGGGCGCGTCCATCTGCGACCAGTCGCTGTCGTTTTCCATGATGCGCGGCGGCCACCTCGACGCCACCATCCTCGGCGCCTTCCAGGTTTCGTGCGAAGGCGACATCGCCAGCTGGGCCACCGACGACGCGGACGCCGTGCCCGGCATCGGCGGCGCCATGGACCTGGTGGCCGGGGCGCGCAAGGTCATCGTGGTGATGGAACACACCACGCGCGACGGCAAGCCCCGCCTGCTGCGCAACTGCACCTTCCCGCTCACCGGCAAGGGCGCGGTCGACACCGTGTACACCGACATGGCGATCATCGACGTCGACGCGCAGCGCGGATTCGTCGTGCGGGCCCTGGCCGAAGGCGTGTCCAGGGCCGAGCTGCAGGCCGCCACCGCGGCGCCGCTCACGTTCCCGGACAACCTTATCCTGATCTGAAAATCAATACGTACGGAGAGAGACAAATGCATACCAGAATCACCCGCCTGCTCGGCGCCGCGCTGTTGTTTGCCGCCACCGCCGCCGGCGCGGCGGCCTTCCCCGACCGCCCCGTCGAGCTGATCATCCCCTACCCGCCCGGCGGCACCGCCGACGTGGTGGCGCGGCCGCTGTCGGCGGGCCTGCAGAAATACCTGGGCGTGCCGGTGGTGGTGCAGTACAAGGCCGGCGCCAGCGGCGCGATCGCCACGCAGTACGTGGCGCGCGCCACGCCGGACGGCTACACGCTGGTGATGGTGCTGGCCGCGCACGCGATCAACCCCAGCTTGTACCCCAACCTGCCGTACGACTCGGTGAAGGACTTCAAGCCGGTGTCGATGGTGGCCAAGCTGCCGCTGGTGCTCTACACCAACCCGAAGTTCGGGCCCAAGACCATCCCCGAGTTCATCCAATACGCCAGGGAGCATCCGGGCGCGGTCTCGGTCGGGTCGGCGGGCAACGGCAACACCAGCCACCTGGCGCTGGAGCTGTTCTCGAACATGGCCGGCGTGAAGCTGCTCCACGTGCCCTACAAGGGCGGCGGCCCCTCCATCGCCGCGGCCATGGGCGGCGAGGTCAACGCCGTGTTCGCCGGCCCGGACAGCCTGAACCAGGCGCAGGCCGGCAAGCTGCGCGCGCTGGCGGTCACCAGCTCCACGCGCCTGGCGCTGACGCCCAATACGCCGACCGTGCAGGAAGGCGGCCTGAAAGGCTACGAAGTGCAGGGATGGTATGGCCTGCTCGCGCCGGCCGGCACGCCGGACAACGTGGTCGCCGTGCTCAACAAGGCGGTCGCCGAGACGCTGGCCGACGCGCAGTTCCGCAAGACCGTGGGCGACCTCGGCTACATCCCCGCGCCCTCCACGCCGTCCGCGTTCATGGACTACATCAAGCAGGAGATGACGCGCTGGTCCAAGGTGGTCAAGGACGCCAACATCAAGCTCGAGTGAGGACCGGGACGCGACATCGCCGGCCTGCCTTTCCTGCCGGACTGCCCCGCGCCCGCCTGCGCCCGCGGGGCTTTGCCCCGGGCCCGGACGGCGCCGGCCCAGCGGAACGCGCCGGGCGCGGCGATATAATCCGCTGGTCAACCAACCTGGGGTCGCAAAAGCTGTGAGCGTTATCAAGCCGCGTTACGTCGAGCTGACGGAGATGTTGTTGAACGACATCTCCTCCGGCGCCTATCCCGTGGGCAGCTGCCTGCCCGGCGAACTCGAACTCGCGGAGAAGTACGGTGTCGGCCGGGGCACGGTGCGCGCGGCGCTCGACCAGATCCAGGCGCTCGGGCTGATCTCGCGCCGCAAGCGCGCCGGCACGCGGGTGGAAGCATCGGCGCCGCCCGCCACCGGCTACGCGCCCACCATCTCCACCGTCGAAGAACTGATGCAGTACAGCGCCAACACGCAGCGCGTGATACACAGCATCAAGAACATCGTGGTGGACGTGGAAATGGCCGCGCGCCTGGGCTGCGCGCCCGGCACGCACTGGATGGAGGTGCAGGCGGCGCGCGCCGACCCGCTCACGCACGCCTACCCGGTCGCGTGGTTCCATGTGTACGTGCGGGCGGCCGACGGCAACAAGATCCGCCGCCAGCTGCGCCATACGCAGGAACTGATCTGCGACCTCATCAACGACGTGACCGGCAGCGTGGTCATGGAGATCCGGCAGACCGCCAGGGCCGTGGGCGTGCCGGAAGCGCTGGCGGCCAAGCTCGGCGTGGAGCCCGGCGCCCACGCGCTCGAATTCGTGCGACAGTACTACGACCAGTCGAACACACTGATGGAAGTCTCCATCAGCATCCAGCCCGCCGACCGCTTCAGCTACACGACGGTGCTGCAGCGGCGGATGCAACCCGCCGGCACGGCGCCGGCCTGATCCCGCCGGCGCGCTAGGCCTGCCCGCGCGCCATCTTCGCGGGATCGACCAGGCGGTCGTACTCTTCCCCGCTCAGCAGCCCCAGCTCGATCGCCGCCGCGCGCGGCGCGATGCCGCGCTCGAGCGCGGTGCGCGTGATGCGCGCGGCGCGGTCGTAGCCGATCACCGGATTGAGCGCGGTCACGGCCAGCAGCGCGCCGTCCACGTTGGCCGCCAGCCGCTCGCGGTTCACCTCCAGCCCCGCCACCAGCTTGCGCGCCAGCACGCCCATGCTGTCCGACAAGACGCGGATCGACTGCAGCACGTTGTGGATCAGCACCGGCTTGGCGACATTGAGCTCGAAGTTGCCCGACGCGCCCGCCATGGTGACCGTGACGTGGTTGCCCATGACCTGCATGGCGGCCTGGACCGCCACCTCCGCAATGGTCGGATTGCGCTTGCCGGGCATGATCGACGAGGTCAGCCCATCGTCCGGGATGGCCAGCTCGCCGAGGCCGCAGCGCGGGCCCGAGCCCAGCCAGCGCAGGTCGTTGGCGATCTTGGCCAGCGAGGTGGCGATGACGTTGAGCACGCCCGACAGCTCGACCAGCGCGTCGTGCGCGGCCATGCCCTCGACCTTGCAGGGGCTGGGGCTGAACGCGAGGCCGGCAAGCTGGCTGGCTTCTTCGCAGAAGGCCCGGTCGAAACCGCGCGGCGCATTGAGGCCGGTCCCCGCCGCCGTGCCGCCCTGGGGCAGCACCAGCAGGCGCGGCAGGACGCTGTCCAGCCGCGCGAGTCCGTTGGCCGCCTGCGCGGCGAAGCTGTCGAACGCCTGCGCCATCGTCATCGGCACGGCGTCCATCAGGTGCGTGCGCGCCACCTTGAGCACGCCCGCGAAGGCGCGCGCGCGCTCCTGCAGCGTGTCGCGCAGCAGGACCAGCGCCGGCTGCAGGCGCTCGCGCGTCTCCAGCGCCGCGGCCATCTGCATCACGGTCGGGAAGCTGTCGTTGGAGGACTGCGACGCGTTCACGTGGTCGTTCGGATGCACCGGAGATTTGGTGCCGAGCGGCTGGCCGAGCAGCTCGTTGGCGCGGTTGGCGATCACCTCGTTGGCGTTCATGTTGGTCTGGGTGCCCGAGCCGGTCTGCCAGATGGTGAGCGGAAAATGCGCGTCGAAACGGCCGCCGCGCAATTCCGCCGCGGCCGCCTCGATGCTTTGCGCCAGCGCGGGATCCAGCGCGGCGCAGCGCACGTTGGCGCGCGCCGCCGCCATCTTGTGCAGGCCGAAGGCGTGGATCAGGCAGGCCGGGAAGCGCTCCTCGCCGACCTCGAATACGCCGAGCGCGCGCTGCGTCTGCGCGCCCCAGTAGCGGTCGGCCGGAATCTCGACCGGGCCGAAGGCGTCATGCTCGACGCGGGTAGCCGTCATGGTGTTCACTTGGGTTGATTCGGTTCGATGCGATATTCGGTTCGATGCGATGGAAGCGGCCTGCCGGAGCGGCGCGCAGGTCAGAGCGTGGGCGCCTTGGGCAGCGCGATGCCGCCCTCGCGCGGAAGGCCGGCGCCGTGCGGATCGGCCTCGACCACCGCATCGTCCGCGGCGAAGCCGGGATAGCGCTCGGGATAGAAGTACGGTTCGGCCACCTTGGCGTCGAACGTGCCCGACCACTTCGCCACCACCACCGTCGCCACGCCGTTGCCGATGGTGTTGCAGGTGGAGATGGCCATCGAAAGGAAGCGGTAGACACCAAAGATCACCGCCAGCCCTTCCACCGGCAGCAGGCCGGTGGAAGTCACGGTCGCGGCGAACACCACGAACGAGCCGCCCGATACGGTCGCGGCGCCCTTCGAGGTCAGCAGCATCAGCAGCAGGATGCCGATCTGGTGGTCCAGCGTCAGCGGCACGCCGTAGGCATGCGAGATGAACATCACGCCCATCGCCATGAAGATGGAGGTGCCGTCGAGGTTGAACGCGTAGCCCGTCGGCAGCACCAGCCCGACCGTCTGCTTGGCGCAGCCCAGGCGCTGCAGCTTGATCAGCAGGCGCGGCAGCGCGCTCTCGGACGACGCCGTGCCGAGCACGATCAGGATCTCGTCCTTGATGTAGCGCAGGAAACGCCAGAGGCTGAAGCCCGCCAGCCGGGCAGCCAGCCCCATGACCACCGCGATGAACAGCACCACCACCGCGTAGAAGCTCAGCACCAGCTGGGCCAGCGCGACCAGCACGGCGGCGCCGTTGCTGCCCACCGAGTAGGCCACCGCGCCGAACGTGCCGATCGGCGCGAGCTTCATCACCAGGTTGATGAAGGAGAACAGCACCTCGGAGATGGTCTCGAGGCCGTCGTTGACCTTGGCGCGCCGCGACTCCGGGATCGCCAGGATGCCGATGCCGACCATCACCGCGAGCACCACCACCTGCAGCAGCTCGCCCTTGGCGAAGGCGCCGACGAAGTTGTCCGGCACGATGTGGAGCATGAACTCCAGGAAGCCCTGCGGCGGCGCCGCCTTGGCCGCGGCCACGGGCGCGGCGCCGGTGGCGGCCGCCGCCATGCCCTTGCCGGTCTGCAGCAGGTTGCCGGCGAACAGGCCGAACACGAGCGCGATGGTGGAAATCACCTCGAAGTAGACGATCGAGCGCCAGCCCACGCGCCCGGCGCTGCGCACGTCGCCGGCCGAGGCGATGCCGTGCACGATGGTGAGGAACACCAGCGGCGCCACGCCCGCCTTGATCAGCGACAGGAACATGTCGCCCAGCAGCTTGAGCTGCGGCGCGAGCTTCGGAAAGGCAAAGCCGACCGCGATGCCGAGTATCAGGGCCAGCAGCACCTGCATGCCGAGCTTGCGGTACCAGGGCAGGCGCCTGGGCGGCGCCGTCGTGGCGGCGCCGGCGGATTCGTTGTGCATGATGTCTTCCTCCACCTCTGTTTCAGGCCCCGGCCTGCGCCGACAGCGCGAGGGCGCGGTCCACCATCTGCGGCGCGAGGCCCAGGTAGTTGGCGGGGTCGGTCATGCGCTCGATGGCGGCGCGGTCGAAGTGCGCGGTGACCGCGGGCAGCGCGGCCAGCGCCTCGGCCAGCGTGCCGCCCTGCTCGTTGACGGTGCGGCAGGCGTCGTAGACCACATCGTGCGCCTGCTGGCGGCCGATGTACGGCGCCATGCCCATCATCACCGCCTCGGCCACGATCAGGCCGCGCGAGATGCCCAGGTTGTGCTTCATGCGCGCCTCGTCGACGATCAGTCCGCCGAGCGCGAACTTGGCCTGGTGCAGCGCGCCGGAGGCGAGGATGAAGCTCTCCGGGATGGCGATCCACTCGGCGTGCCACGGGCCGGTGGCGCGCTCGAAATCCTGCACCATGGCATCCACCATCAGCCCCGCATGCTGGCGCACCGCCTTGGCGGCGGCGAGCATCAGCTCGCTGGAGATGGGATTGCGCTTCTGCGGCATGGTGCTGCTCGCGCCGCGGCCCTTGACGAACGGCTCGTAGACCTCGGCGAACTCGGTCGACGCCATGATCATGATGTCGAGCGCGATCTTGCCCAGCGAGCCGGTCACCAGCGCCAGCAGGTTGACGGCTTCGGCGAAGCCGTCGCGCGCCACGTGCCAGGTGGTGGCCGGCACGCCGAGGCCCAGCTCTTCGGCCAGCGCCTGCTGCACCTCGAAGCCCTTGTCGCCGAGCGAGGCGAGCGTGCCCGCCGCGCCGCCGAACTCGACCACCGCGACGCGCGGCCGCAGCTCGGCGATGCGCTGCTGGTGGCGGTCGAACATCGCCAGCCAGATCGCGACCTTGTAGCCGAAGGTCACCGGCAACGCTTGCTGGAGATGGGTGCGCCCGGCCATCGGCGTGTCGCGGTGCTTGCGCGCCAGCGCGGCCAGCACGCCGCGCAGCTCGCGCACGTCCGCGTCGATGCTGTCGAGCGCGTCGCGCACCTGCAGCGCGACCGCGGTGTCCATGATGTCCTGCGTGGTGGCGCCCCAGTGCACGTAGCGCCCGGCCTCGCCGCACATGCCCACCAGCTGGTGCACCAGCGGCAGGATCGGGTAGCCGACGATGTCGGTTTCCTCGCGCATGTGGTCGAAGTCGATGCGCTCGATCTTCGCTTCCCGCGCGATCACCTCGGCCGCGTCCGCGGGGATCACGCCGGCGCGCGCCTCGGCCCGCGCCAGCGCCACCTCGACCTCGATGTAGCGCTGGATCAGCGCGCCGTCGGAAAATACCTGCCGCATCTTCTGCGTGCCGAACGCGTCGCGAAACAGGATGGAATCAACGACGGTGCTTGCCGCCGGAAGGGAGGAAGTTAGCATGTGGCCTGGTGTGCAAGTGAGCAAGTGAGCAAGTGAGAGAGCGGACCCATATGTCCGGACATATGCATAGTGTAATATGTCCGGACAAACCTCTCAACCAAGCGTTAACCCTTATCCATCCCGCTTATCCGAATAAAGTGCCTTTGCATGAGCAAGCCTAATTACGCCGACATCGCCCGCCAGTTGATCGAAGGCATCACCAGCGGCCGCTTCGCGGTCGGCTCGCTACTGCCGACCGAGTTCGAGCTGTGCGAGCAGTACCAGACCAGCCGCCATACGATCCGCGCCGCGCTGCAGGAAGTGCAGCAGCTCGGCCTGGTCTCGCGGCGCAAGAACGTCGGCACGCGGGTCGAGGCGGCGAAGCCGAAGAATGTCTTCCGGCCAACGCTGGCCTCGGTCGATGATCTGGTGCAGTTCGGCGAGGAACACCTGCGCGTGGTGCAGTCGGTCGGCGAGGTGACGGCCAGCGGCGCGCTGGCCAAGGAGCTGGGCTGCGAGAGCGGCAGCCGCTGGCTGCGCGTTTCCAGCCTGCGCCTGACCGGCGATGCCGCCGGCGCGCCGATCGGCTGGACCGACGTCTACGTGGACCCGGCGTATGCGGAGATCGGCGAACTGGTGCGGGCGTCCCCGGACACGCTCATCAGCGCCTTGATCGAGACGCGCTACGGGCGCCAGATCGCCGAGATCCACCAGGACGTGCGCGCCTGCACGGTGACCAGCGCGGCCATGGCGCGCGCGCTGCGGCTCGATCCCGGCGCGGCCGCGCTGAAGATCGTGCGCCGCTATCTCGACAAGGCGGGCGAGACGTTCGAGGTATCCGTCTCCGTGCATCCGGCGGAGCGCTTTTCCGTATCGATGCGGCTGCAGCGGTCGGGCGCCTGACGCTGCGCGCGGACCGGCCCAGGCGCGGCTGTCGCCACCAACGACAAGCCGGCAAGGCAGTTGCCGGCCCCTGGCATGGCGCCGCCGGGCGCCGCTACGCCGAGGCGCTGCGCGACGGCTGCCCGTACAGGCCGCACTCCAGGTCGCTCTCCAGCTCTTCTATCCACGCCAGCCCGGGCGGCGCCTCGTAGGCGCTTTGCGCATTGGTGGACAACCGGCGCACGCCGAGGCGGCGCGGCTGGCCCGCGTCGGCCTGTTCCTGCGCGATCTCGAAATCGTCGGGTGCGAAGCCCAGCCGCTCGCACAAGACCTGGACCTCGTGCTGCTCATCGGCAGGCAAATGGGGATATAGCTGCTCGGCCATCGCACTCTCCTTTCGAGTCGAAGCGGCGCCGCGCGGCGCGCCGGCCGCCGGCACCTTCGCCCTGCCGCTCAGGGCACGCTAGCGCGTCTGCCGGCTGTTGATGACGGCCTCCGCCACGCTCGCCGGCGCTTCCGTGTAGTGCTTGAATTCCATCGTATAGGTGGCGCGTCCCTGGGTCAGCGAGCGCAGCGAGGTCGAGTAGCCGAACATGGTGGCCAGCGGCACCTCGGCGCGCACCAGCTTGCCGCCGCCGCCCGCGATGTCCTCCATGCCGTGCACGATGCCGCGCCGCGACGACAGGTCGCCCATCACGTTGCCGGTGAACTCCTCGGGCGTCTCGACTTCCACCGCCATCATCGGCTCGAGCAGGATCGGCTTGGCGCGGCGCATGCCTTCCTTGAACGCCATCGAGCCGGCC
This sequence comes from Cupriavidus sp. 30B13, assembly GCF_049059565.2. Classification (NCBI taxonomy): domain Bacteria; kingdom Pseudomonadati; phylum Pseudomonadota; class Betaproteobacteria; order Burkholderiales; family Burkholderiaceae; genus Cupriavidus; species Cupriavidus sp. 30B13. The sequence goes on from NZ_CP188223.1 coordinate 2,875,826, forward strand.
ATGCGGAACGCGTTCTCGTTCGAATCCACGTCGTGGTACGAGCCGAACACCAGCGTGGCCTTGACGTCCACCACCGGATAGCCGGCCAGCACGCCGGTCTCCAGCGTTTCGCGGATGCCCTTGTCCACGGCGGGAATGAATTCGCGCGGCACCACGCCGCCCTTGATCGCATCGACGAACTCGTAGCCCTTGCCGGCCGGCTGCGGCTCGAGGTCGAGCACCACGTGGCCGTACTGGCCGCGCCCGCCGGACTGCTTGACGAACTTGCCTTCGATGTCCTTGACAGCCTGCTTGATGGTTTCGCGGTACGCCACCTGCGGCTTGCCCACCGACGCATCCACGTTGAACTCGCGCTTCATGCGGTCCACCAGGATTTCCAGGTGCAGCTCGCCCATGCCGGAGATGATGGTCTGGCCCGACTCCTCGTCGGTATGCACGCGGAACGACGGGTCCTCCTGCGCCAGCCGGTTCAGCGCCAGGCCCATCTTTTCCTGGTCGGCCTTGGTCTTGGGCTCGACCGCCTGCGAGATCACCGGCTCGGGGAAGCTCATGCGCTCGAGGATGATCACGTTGGCCGGATCGCACAGCGTGTCGCCGGTGGTCGCCTCCTTGAGGCCGACCGCCGCGGCGATGTCGCCGGCGCGCACTTCCTTGATCTCGCTGCGCACGTTGGCGTGCATCTGCAGGATGCGCCCGAGGCGTTCCTTCTTGTCCTTGACCGGGTTGTAGACCGTGTCGCCGGAGTTCACCACGCCGGAGTAGACGCGGAAGAAGATCAGTTGCCCGACGAACGGGTCGGTCATGATCTTGAAGGCCAGCGCGGAGAACGGCTCGTCGTCGCTGGGGTGGCGCTCGGCTTCCTTGTCGTCCGGGGTATGGCCGAGGATGGCGGGCACGTCGACCGGCGACGGCAGGTAATCGATGACCGCGTCGAGCAGCGTCTGCACGCCCTTGTTCTTGAACGCGCTGCCGCACAGCATCGGCACGATCTCGTTGGCGACCGTGCGCTGGCGCAGCGCCGCCTTGATTTCCGCTTCGCTCAGCGGCTCGCCGCCCAGGTATTTGTGCAGCAGCTCGTCGTTGGCCTCGGCCGCGGCTTCCACCATCTTTTCGCGCCATTCGGTGGCCAGCTCCAGCAGTTCGGCGGGCACCTCGCGATACTCGAAATGCAGGCCCTGGCTGGTGTCGTCCCACACGGTGGCCTTCATCTTGACCAGGTCGATCACGCCCTGGAAGCCGTCCTCGGCGCCGATCGGGATCTGCACCGGCACCGGGTTGCCCTTGAGGCGGTCGGCGATCTGCGCGCGCACGCGGAAGAAGTCCGCGCCCACGCGGTCCATCTTGTTGACGAAGGCGATGCGCGGCACCTTGTACTTGTTGGCCTGGCGCCAGACCGTCTCGGACTGCGGCTGCACGCCGCCCACCGCGTCGTAGACCATGCAGGCGCCGTCGAGCACGCGCATCGAGCGCTCCACCTCGATGGTGAAGTCCACGTGGCCCGGGGTGTCGATGATGTTGATGCGGTGCTCGGGATAGTTGCCGGCCATGCCCTTCCAGAAGGCGGTGGTGGCGGCCGAGGTGATGGTGATGCCGCGTTCCTGCTCCTGCTCCATCCAGTCCATGGTGGCTGCGCCATCGTGCACTTCGCCGATCTTGTGATTGACCCCGGTGTAGAACAGGATGCGCTCGGTGGTGGTGGTCTTGCCGGCGTCAATGTGCGCGCTGATACCGATGTTCCGGTAGCGCTCGATGGGGGTTTTGCGGCTCACGGTGATCTCCTGGTAGGCATCGCCCAAAAGAGTAGCACTTCTGCGGACGGCGCATCGGGGGCCTTGTGCGGCGCGGGCTGGCGGGGAGCCGGGAGCGTTTCGGGGGGCGCCGGGGCTGCCGCCGGAAGCATGCCGCGCGGGCGCCAGGCGCCGAGGCGGCGCAAGAATGGCGGCAGGCGGAGGTAAAAAACAGAAAAGCCCACCTGATAAGAGGCGGGCTTTTTAGTAGAATACCGGTCTGGTTGCGGGGGCAGGACTTGAACCTGCGACCTTCGGGTTATGAGCCCGACGAGCTGCCAACTGCTCCACCCCGCGTCAGAGGGGCGTACTATACGCCACTGATGCGAATTTGTGAAGCGTTTTCAGCAACTTTCCTTGACAGCGTTTACGTAAACATGTAAAAGCAAGTGGGCGCATTTTATGCGCTCTAAAGAGGAATCTTCATGGAAACTGGTACCGTCAAGTTCTTCAACGCCCAGAAGGGTTTTGGCTTCATTACCCCCGACGCCGGTGGCAAGGACTTGTTCGTCCACATCTCTCAGGTTCGCGGGGGTGCTCCGCTGCAAGATAACCAGCGAGTGCAATACCAGTCGCAACAGGGCAAGAAAGGCCCTGAAGCGGCCAATGTTTCCCCCGTTTGAACCCGCCGCCTCGCGCGGCAATGCTAAAGGACAGAATTGACTAAGATCGTCTTGAAACCCGGTGAGCCCGTTGAAGTTGCAATGCGGCGTTTCCGTAGGGCCATCCTCCAGACCGGCCTGATCGTTGAACTCAAGAGCCGTACCGCTTACGAGAAGCCCACGACCGAGCGCAAGCGCAAGAAGAAGGCAGCGGAATCGCGCCTTCGCAAGCGTCTGCGCATGCAAATGCTGCCGAAGAAGCTGTACTGATTCAGGCACTGCAAGAAGCGGCCAGCGCGCTCCGGCGCGAATAGCCGCAGCCCGCGCGGGCCGCATAAATCCGCCAAGCATCACCTGGCGGATTTTTCCATTTGCGTTGCGCGCGCGTTCCCTGCGCGCGGCACCGGCGGTAGTCCGGCCCTCCGGGGCCAGGCTTCCGCTCATCCCCCGCCCACCTCCGGATTCCAGCCCGCCATCCCGCCAGGATCGATGCGGCCGGCGTCTCGCATGCGCTCGCCCGCTCACCGGCGCGCCGCGCCTTTCCCCGGCAGTCCCGCCCGCCGGCACGCAGCCGCGCCAGGGTATCCGCTCGCCCGCCGTCCGCGCGCCTAGCTGCGTGCTGCAATCAATGCGCCCGCGCCGATCAGCGTGATGCCGCCGGCACGCTGCACATTGGCCTGCGCACGCCGCGTGGTCAGCCGGCCGGCCAGCACGCGCGCCAGCATGGCGTAGACCGCGGCATTGGCCGTGGCCATCACCACGAAGGTCGGGATCAGCACCGCCGCCTGCGGCCAGAATGCCTGGCGGGCATCGAGGAATTGCGGCACGAAAGCCACGAAGAAGACGATGCTCTTGGGGTTGAGCGCCGTCACCAGCCAGGCCTTGGCAAAGCGCTGCCGGCTGCTGCCGGCCTGCGCCGCGACCTCCGTCGCGCCGGCGCGCGAGGCGCCGCGCAGAGCCTGGATGCCCAGGTAGACCAGGTAGGCCGCGCCGGCCCACTTCAGCGCCGTGAACAGGGCCGCCGACGTGGCGAGCACCGCGCCCAGCCCGGCCATCGACAAGGTGAAGGCGGTCAGGTCGCCGGCGGCCACGCCGGCCACCGTCGCATAGGCGGAGCGGCCGCGATGGGCCAGCGCATCGCCGATCACCAGCAGGATGGTCGGCCCCGGGATGATGAGCAGCACGATGCTTGTCAGCACGAATGCCAGCCAGTGTTGGAAAGACATGGGAAGCTCCTTTGGTCGATTCAGGATTCAGGCGGCCGGCATCGGGAAGACCAGGCAGGTGGTGGTGGCGAACGCGTAGAGCTTGCCCTGCGCATCGACGATGCGGCCCTCGGCGATGCCGATCTGCGTGGTCAGGCTGATCACCTTGCCCTCGGCGCGGATGGGGCCGGTGCGCGTGGTCAGCGGGCGCACGTAGTTCACCTTGAGCTCGAGCGTGGTGTAGCCCTTGCCCGCCGGCAGCATGGTGTGCACGGCGCAGCCCACGCAGGAGTCGAGCAGTGTGGCGGCGTAGCCGCCGTGCACGGTCCCGATCGGGTTGTAGTGCTGCGGCCCGGGCGTGCCCTGGAACACGAAGCGGCCGGACCCGAACTCCACCGGCACGAAATCCATCAGCTGCCCGATCGGCGCGCCAGGCAGCTTGCCCGCCATCATGTCCTCGAAGAACTGCAGGCCCGCGCGCTCGGCCAGCTGCGCCGTCGTCGCCACGCCCGGCTCGCTCAGCCTTGCACGTGCCCGGCGTTCGTCTTCCCGCCACTGGGCCAGTACGTCCTCTGCGCTCATCGTATCGATCTCCTTGTTGTCCTTGTATTGTTCTTCTGCCGGGCTGCGCCTGGCGCGAACCAGCAAGATAACCGGTTCCGGCTTTCCTTGCTGCGCCGCGCCACAAGACATCCGCCGCCTTGCCTGCATAATGGCGGGATTGCGCCCGCGGCGCGCCCCGATCCGGCTCCTGCCTTGACTGCCATCCTAGAACTACGCAACGTAAGCAAGCAATACGGCGACACCATGGTGGTGAACGACCTGAGCCTGAGCGTGCAGCGCGGCCAGTGCTTCGGCCTGCTGGGGCCCAACGGTGCCGGCAAGACCACCACGCTGCGCCTGCTGCTGGGGCTGACCACGCCGGCCTCCGGCTCGCTCACGCTGTGCGGCGAGCCGATCCCGCAGCGCGCGCCGCAGGCGCGCATGCGAGTGGGCGTGGTGCCGCAGTTCGACAACCTCGACCCGGATTTCACGGTGGTCGAGAACCTGCGCATCTTCGGCCGCTACTTTGGCCTGCAGCGCGCCGAGATCGAGCGCCGCGTGCCGGCGCTGCTGGAGTTCGCCCGCCTGGAGAGCCGCGCCGGCGCGCAGGTGCGCGACCTGTCGGGCGGCATGCGGCGGCGCCTCACGGTAGCGCGCGCGCTGATCAACGACCCCGACCTGCTGGTCATGGACGAGCCCACCACCGGCCTCGACCCGCAGGCGCGCCACCTGATCTGGGAGCGGCTGAAATCGCTGCTGGCCGGCGGCAAGACCATCCTGCTGACCACCCATTTCATGGAGGAGGCCGAGCGCCTGTGCAACTACCTGTGCGTGATCGACGGCGGCAGCAAGATCGCCGAGGGCAAGCCGCATGAGCTGATCGACAGCCAGATCGGCTGCGACGTGGTGGAAGTCTACGGCGACCACCTGGAGCCGCTGCGCGGCGAGCTGCAGCCGCTGGCCACGCGCACCGAGATCAGCGGCGAGACGCTGTTCTGCTACGTGAAGGAGCCGGCCCCGCTGCTGGCCGCGCTGCATGGCCGCGCCGGCGTGCGCTACCTGCACCGGCCCGCCAACCTGGAGGACGTCTTTCTCAAGCTGACCGGGCGCGAGATGCGCGACTGAGGCGCAAGCAGGGCACAACAGGGCGCAAGCAGGCACGAGCTGCCGGCACGGGCACCCGCCACGCCGGGACACCGGCAACGAGACACAGCCGAACGGACCGAACCATTGAACATGAGCGAACAGGACCCCCGCCACGCCGGCACGCCGGCCGCCACCGCGCCGCCGCGCGCGGCGGCCGCGCAGCATTACCCGCAGCCGCTGCTGCCCATGAACGCGCGCAACTGGACCATGGTCTGGTACCGCAACTTCATGGTGTGGAAGAAGCTGGCGATCCCCTCCATGATCGGCAACCTGGCCGATCCGATGATCTATCTGTTCGGCCTGGGCCTGGGCCTCGGCCTGCTGGTCGGCCAGGTCCACGGCGTGCCCTACATCGCCTTCCTCGCGGCCGGCACCACGGCATCGAGCGTGATGATGTCGGCCAGCTTCGAGTCGATGTACTCGGCCTTCTCGCGCATGCATGTGCAGCGCACCTGGGAGGCCATCATGCACGCGCCGCTGACGCTGGGCGACGTGGTGCTGGGCGAGATCATGTGGGCCGCCAGCAAGGCGGTGCTGTCGGGCCTGGCCATCATGCTGGTGGCCGGCGCGCTGGGCTATGCGCACATGCCGGGCGCGCTGCTGGCGCTGCCGGTGATCGTGCTGGCGGGCATCGCCTTCGCCAGCCTGGCGATGATCGTCACCGCGCTCGCGCCGAGCTATGACTTCTTCATGTTCTACCAGACCCTGGTGATGACGCCGATGCTGCTGCTGTCCGGCGTGTTCTTCCCGCTCGAGCAACTGCCCGCGCAGGCGCAGGCGGCCACGCAGCTCCTGCCGCTCGCGCACGCGGTGGCGCTGATCCGCCCCATCATGCTGGGGCGCCCGATCGACAACCTGGCGCTGCACGCGGCGGTACTGGGCGCCTACGCGGCGGTGGCGCTGGTACTGGCGCTGGTGCTGCTGCGCCGCAGGCTGCTGCGATGAGCGGCCGCGCGGAGGATGGCGGCGGCGCAGCGGCCGGACCGGGCGCCAGCCACGCGGCCTGGCTGGCGGCGCTTGCCGCCAGCGCCCTGCTGGGCGCCTGCAGCGTGGTCGGCGCCACGGTGGCGGTAGGCAGCGCGGCGGTGTCCGCCGCGGCCACGGTCGGCTCGGCCGCGGTCAGCGTGACGTCGACGGCGGTGGAGGCCACCTACGACGTCACCAGGGCCGGCGTGAAGGCCGTGGCCGGCAGCGACTGAGCGGCCGAGCGGCCGGCCACGGCGCGGTCAGCCCTGCAGGCCGCGCAGCAGGTCGGCCTTCAGGTCGGCCACCGACTCCAGCCCCACCGCCATGCGGATCAGCCCTTCGCCGATGCCGGCCGCGGCCTTGGCTTCCGGGCTGACGCGCGCATGCGTGGTGGTGTAGGGATGCGTGACGGTGGTGCGCGTGTCGCCCAGGTTGCCGGTGATCGAGCACACGCGGGTGCTGTCGATCACGCGCCAGGCGTTGGCGCGCTGCTGCTCGGGCGTGCCGCCCTTGAGCTCGAACGAGACGATGGCGCCGCCGCCGCTCTGCTGGCGGGCGGCCACGTCGAATTGCGGATGCGACTTCAGCGCCGGGTGATAGACGCGCGCGACCGCCGGGTGCGACTCCAGGAATTCCGCCAGCGCCAGCGCGCTCTGGCTGTGGCGCTCCATGCGGATCGCCAGCGTTTCCATGCCCTTGAGCAGCACCCACGCGTTGAAGGCCGACAGCGTCGGGCCCGCGGTGCGCACGAAGGGAAAGACCTTGCCCATGATGAAGTCGTGCGAGCCGAGCACCGCGCCGCCCAGCACGCGGCCCTGCCCGTCGATATGCTTGGTGGCCGAATGGACCACGATGTCGGCGCCGAACTTCATCGGCTGCTGCAGCGCGGGCGAGCAGAAGCAGTTGTCCACCACCAGCAGCGCGCCGGCGTTGTGGGCGATGTCCGCCACCGCGGCGATGTCGGCCACTTCGGTAAGCGGGTTGGACGGCGTCTCGAGGAAGAACAGCTTCGTGCCGGGCCTGACCGCGGCGCGCCACGCTGCCAGGTCGGTGCCGTCGACGAAGGTGGTCTCGACGCCGAACTTGGCGAAGATGCTGGAGAACAGCGTCATGGTCGAGCCGAAGATGGCGCGCGAGCTGACCAGGTGGTCGCCCGCCTGCATCGACGACATCACGATCGACATGATCGCGCTCATGCCCGAGGCCGTGGCCATGCAGGCCTCGGCGCCTTCCAGCGCGGCCAGGCGCGTCTGGAACATCGCCACGGTGGGATTGGTGAAGCGCGAATAGGTAAAGCCGGTTTCCGAATTGGCAAAGCGCTCGGCAGCCTCGGCGGCGCTGTTGAAGCAGAAGCTGGAGGTCAGGTACATCGCCTCCGAGTGCTCCATGAACTCGCTGCGCATGGTGCCGGCGCGCACGCCGAGCGTATCGATGCCAAGGGAGTCGAGAGGAAGCGGTTCGTTCATGATGGGGAGGCGGCGAGACCCGCGCGGTTATCGGTGAAAGCGTTGAATGTCGTGCGTGCGCCGGCCGGGCCGGGGCGCGCGGCAACAAAAAAGCCCGTGCGATCCATTGGCCTGGCTGGCCGAATCGACGGGCTGCTTGTGTCTGGGGATGTGCCTGGGGAAAATGGGCTCCGCGCTGCGGCGGGATGCCGCTTCGCCTTCGTGCCGTTGCCGCGCACGACCGGGAAGCCGGCCTTCCGCTTTAGCTGTTTCGGGCATTTCCCTGTGACGGGCCATTTCCTGTTCCGGGGGTGCATGCCCCGCCAGGACCCGCGTCCGCAAGCTGACAATCAAATCGACGCCCGGCCATGGTACGGCCGGGCCCCGGTCCGCGTCAACTGCGCGGCGCGGTTCCGCGCGGGCGGTCCGGCGTTACTCGTTGCCGCCCGAGCGCTGCAGGTGCAGCTGCGAGCGCTCCGTGTCGCCGCCGCCGGTGCCTTCGCGGTCGGCCTGGCTGCGCGCCGTTTCCAGGCGCTCGAGGTAGGCCTCGTCGATGTCGCCGGTGATGTAGCGGCCGTCGAAGCACGAGGCGTCGAAGTCCTTGAGCGCGGGGTTGATGTCGCGCACGGCCTGCTTCATCGCTTCCACGTCCTGGTACACCAGCTTGTCGGCGCCGATGATGCGCGCGATTTCCTCATGCGTGCGGCCGTGGGCGACCAGCTCGCTGCGGGTGGGCATGTCGATGCCGTAGACGTTGGGGAACTTCACCGGCGGCGCGGCCGAGGCGAAGATCACCTTGTTGGCGCCGGCGTCGCGCGCCATCTGCACGATCTCGAACGAGGTGGTGCCGCGCACGATGGAGTCGTCCACGATCAGCACGTTCTTGCCCTTGAACTCCACGCCCATGGCGTTGAGCTTCTGGCGCACCGACTTCTTGCGCACGGCCTGGCCCGGCATGATGAAGGTGCGGCCCACGTAGCGGTTCTTGAAGAAGCCCTCGCGGTAGCCCACGCCCAGCTTGTTGGCCACCTGCATGGCGGCCGGGCGGCTGGAGTCGGGGATCGGCATCACCACGTCGATGTCGCCGGCGGAGACTTCGCTGCGGATCTTCTCGGCCAGGTAGTCGCCCATGCGCAGGCGCGCGTCGTACACGGGCACGCCGTCGATGCACGAATCGGGGCGCGCCAGGTAGACGTACTCGAAGATGCAGGGCGTGAGCACCGGGTTGTCGGCGCACTGCTGGGTGTAGAGCTTGCCGTCGAGGTCGATGAAGATGGCCTCGCCGGGCGCCACGTCGCGCTCGAGCTTGTAGCCGATGCCTTCGAGCGCCACCGATTCCGAGGCGACCATCCACTCCTTGCCGGTCGGCGTTTCCACGCTGCCCAGGCACAGCGGGCGGATGCCGAACGGGTCGCGCACGGCCAGCATGCCGTAGCCGGCGATCTGCGCGGCGATGGCGTACGAGCCGCGCACGCGGCGGTGCATGCCGGACACGGCCTTGAAGATGGTGGCCGGGTCCAGCGCGAGGCCGCTGCTGGCGCGCTGCAGTTCGTCGGCCAGCACGTTGAGCAGCACTTCGGTGTCGGAGTGCGTGTTGATGTGGCGGCGGTCGCGGCTGAACAGCTCCTCGTGCAACTGCTTCCAGTTGGTCAGGTTGCCGTTGTGGGCCAGGATCACGCCATAGGGCGCGTTGACGTAGAACGGCTGGGCTTCTTCCTCGCTGGAAGCCGAGCCGGCAGTGGGGTAACGCACCTGGCCGATGCCGGCGGCACCGGGCAGGCCGCGCATGTTGCGCGTGCGGAACACGTCTCGCACCAGGCCGTTGGCCTTGTGCATGTGGAAGGTGCTGCCATTCGCGGTAGCGATGCCGGCTGCATCCTGTCCGCGATGTTGCAACAGCAGCAGGCTGTCGTAAATCAATTGGTTGACGGGCGTGGAGGAAACCACACCGACGATACCGCACATGCCAAGCTCCCAGGAAAGGCGTTTGAATCGGGGGGCGGCCCTGCCCGGTGGGACGGGGCCCGCGAACTACCGGCCGGGGGATCTGCCCGGCCTCATGTCTTGACGTACCTGGCGACTTCCGGCGGCAGCCACGGCCGCAGCGACTCCATCGCCTGCATCACGTAGGGCCGGGACAGCGCATCGCGCCAGAACGCCTCTTCAGGCAGTTTGGTGAGCCCGGCCAGGGTCACCACGAACATCACCACCAGCGCGCCGCGCAGCAGGCCGAACACCAGCCCCAGGCCGCGGTCGGCGGGCTTGAGCCCGGTGCTTTCCAGCAACTGGCCCAGCACCGTGCCGGCCAGCGCCGCGGCGATCACGGTGCCGATGAACAGCACGCCGAAACCGAGCGCGCTGCGGGCCAGCTCGCCGCCCGGCACCGACTCCGGTATCCAGTGCGCCGCCGTGCCCGCGAAATGGTATGCCACCCAGAACGCTACCACCCAGCCGATCAGCGACAGCACCTCGCGCACCAGGCCGCGCAGCACGCCGATCAGGCCGGAGGCAACCAGGATGAAGGCAACGCTGTAATCGAAGAAAGTCGGCTGCATGCAAATACGCTGTCGCGGCGCGGGCCCGGTTCCCGGGGCCGCCGCCGTCATTACTGTTCGACCACCTTGGCGGTCAGGCCCGCGTCGCGCACGCGCTTCTCGGCGGCATCGGCCGCGTCGCGGTCGGAGAACGGGCCCGCCCGCAGCAGCACGCGCTCGCCGTCGGCCAGCACTTTCTTCTCGATGTAGGCCGGCACCTTGCTGGCCTTGAGCTTGGCCAGCCAGCCCTTGGCCTTGTCTTCCGAGGAGAAGGCGCCGATCAGCACCAGGAACTTGCCGCTGCCGGGCTTGGCCTCGGCGCGGGCGGCGGGCTTGTCGGCCGCTTTGTCGGCGGGCTTGTCCGTTGCCTTGTCCGTTGCCTTGTCCGCCGCCTTGGCGCTGGCGGGTGGCGCATCGGCGGCCGGCCGGGCAGTGCCGGCATCGGCCACCAGCTCCTCGCCCGCGTCCAGCCCCTGCGTATCGGCCCGGGACTGCGGCGCCGGCGGCAGCGGGTCCGCCTTGCGCGCATCGGCGCGGGCCTTGCCTGCGCCAGTGCTGCCCGGGCCGCCGTCGACCCGCACCGCGATATTCTCGACCAGCGGGCGCGGCTGCGTTTCGAACACGATCGGCAGCACGATGATGGCGGCGGCCATCAGCACCACCGCACCGATCAGGCGGCGGCGCGCGCGCTGCTTCTGCGGGAATTCCGGGTCGAGCGTATCGTCCGCGTACTCCTCGGCCAGGCGCCGCGACGAGGCGATGCCTGCGCCCGGGTCCGAACGCGAGCGGCGCCCGCGCTCCGGTGCCGGGGCGTTGCCCTTGCGGGAAGAAAACAGCGAAAGCAGGCCCATAGATTGGTTCGGTGCGCCGGCCATGATTCCGGCCGTGGTAAATGTCGCTCAGTCCGTGGCAGCTTGCCCCCGGGTCGGCCGCGGCGCCGGGGGCGGGAAGCTCGCCCGGCGCCGGTGCAACTCAATTTGCCTGGGTGGCACGATACGCCATCACGCCTGCCACGGTGAAGAACGATCCGAAGACCAGAATTCTATCATTCTCGGTCGCCCTGCCGAGGGCGTCCCGGTAAGCCGCCTCCGGACTGGGAAAGCAGGCCGCGGTGGCATCCGGGCCGGGCTGGAAACCGCCCTCTTCCAGCTTTTCCAGCAGGTCCGCCGCGCTGGCGGCGCGCGGCGTGGGCAGGTCGCACAGGCACCAGTGGTCCACCTTGTCGGCCAGGTGGCGCAGCACGCCCGCGATGTCCTTGTCCTCCATCGCGCCGAACACCGCGTAGGTGTAGCGGAAGAAGCCCATGTTTTCCAGGTTCTGGCCCAGCGTGGCCGCCGCGTGCGGGTTGTGCGCCACATCGAGGATCACCGTGGGTCGCCCCGGCATGACCTGGAAGCGGCCCGGCAGCTCGACGAAGGCCAGCCCGTTGCGCACTTCCTGCGCGCTCACCGGCAGGCGCGGGCGCATGGCCTGCAGCGCCGCCAGCGCCGCCGAGGCGTTGAGCAGCTGGTTGGCGCCGCGCAGCGCCGGATAGCCCAGCCCGCTGAGCCTGCGCCCGCGCCCGCTCCAGTCCCACTGCTGGCGCTCCTGGCCCTTGGCGGCCTGGTACTGGAAATCGCGGCCCACCAGCCACAGGTCGGCGCCGATGGCCTGCGCGTGGTCGATCACCGACTGCGGCGGCAGCGGGTCGCCCACGATGGCGGGCACGCCGGGGCGGAAAATGCCGGCCTTCTCGTAGCCGATCTTCTCGCGCGTGTCGCCCAGATAATGGGTATGGTCGATGTCCACGCTGGTCACGATGGCGCAGTCGGCATCGATCACGTTGACCGCGTCCAGCCGGCCGCCCAGGCCCACTTCCAGGATCATGGCGTCGAGCCCGGCCGCGGCGAAGGCATGGATGATGGCCAGCGTGGTGAATTCGAAATAGGTCAGGCTGACCGGATCGGCAAAGCTGGTGCGCGCGCGCTCCACCGCCTCGAAATGCGGCAGCAGCTGCGCGTCGGTGGCGAACTCGCCATTGATGCGCGCGCGCTCGTTGAACGAGATCAGGTGCGGCGAGGTGTGGCAGCCCACCTTGTAGCCGGCCTGCAGCAGGATGCGCTCCAGCATGGCGCAGGTGGAGCCTTTGCCGTTGGTGCCGCCCACGGTGAACACCACCGCATCGATGCGCAGCCCCAGGGCTTCCTTGACGCGGGTGATGCGCGCCAGGCCCATGTCGATGCCGACCGGATGGGCGGATTCGAGATGGGTAAGCCATTCGGGGAGCGAGGAAAAGATCGGCATGATGGGTATGGTCTGGTTCAGGGTTTCGCCCGGGCTCGCCGGCGCGCGGGGCGCGTGCGGGGACGGGCGGTCTGCATGTAGCTTAGCGGCTGGCTTTCGCTCTCGCGAAGGGGCCCGTGAGCGGGCGCACAGGTGAACGCACAGGCGGGCGCGCGACGGGTCGAGTGGGTGAGAGTGGGTGATGCAGGGCGTATGTGGGGGCGTTTTCGCCAAGTCAAAGGGCCGCCCGCGCGGCCGCGCGGCCGCGGCCCGCGCCAGCCCGGCGCCCACAAAACGAAAAAGCGCGAACCGGCGTCCGCGCTTTTCCCTTCCACCGCCGCCGGCGGCCTCAGGCCACCGCGTCCGCCGGCTGCTTCTGCAGCAGGGCCAGCAGCTGCGCCAGTTCGTCGCGCATCTTGCGGCGGTCGACGATCATGTCGATGGCGCCCTTCTGCAGCAGGAACTCGGCACGCTGGAAGCCTTCCGGCAGCTTCTCGCGCACGGTCTGCTCGATCACGCGCGGGCCGGCAAAGCCGATCAGCGCCTTGGGCTCGGCGATCACCACGTCGCCCAGGAAGGCGAAGCTGGCGGACACGCCGCCCATGGTCGGGTCGGTGAGCACGCTGATGAACGGCAGCCTGGCGGCCGACAGCTGGTTCAGCATCGAGGTGGTCTTGGCCATCTGCAGCAGCGACAGCAGGCTTTCCTGCATGCGCGCGCCGCCGGTGGCGGTGATGCAGATGAACGGCACCTTCTGCTCCAGCGCCGACTGGGCCCCGCGCACGAAGCGCTCGCCCACCACGGAGCCCATCGAGCCGCCCATGAATTCGAACTCGAAGCAGCTCACCACCACCGGGATGGTGTGGATGGCGCCGCCGATGACGACCATGGCATCGGTCTCGCCGGTGTCTTCCATGGCGGCCTTGATGCGGTCCGGGTACTTCTTGGTGTCCTTGAACTTGAGCGCGTCGACCGGCACGATCTCCTGGCCGATCTCATAGCGGCCCTCGGCGTCCAGCAGCCCGTCCAGGCGCTCGCGCGCGCGGATGCGCATATGGTGGTCGCACTTCGGGCAGACGTGCAGATTGGCCTCGACGTCGGTGCGGTACAGGACCGACTCGCACGACGGGCACTTGACCCACAGCCCTTCCGGAATGCCCTTGCGGGTGGAGGGGTCGGTCTGTTGAATCTTGGGAGGGAGGAGTTTATCCAACCAGCTCATGAAAGGCTCCTTTCGGCACATGCGCGGAACATGTCAGGCCGCGAATTTACCACGCCTGCCGTTCGCAGTCCCCGTTCCGCCGGGTTGATGCGCCGGTTGCGGCACATGGCCGCCAAATTCGATGTTGCGGCGCGGCACCGCGCGCGCATTGCCGCGCCCCGCGGTGCCGCCCGAATCACGTTCAGGCGTCGAGCGCCTGGCGGATTTCCGCGATGAAGGCACGCAGCGATTCTACCGCCTGCGCGCGCGGCGCATCTTCGAGCAACTGCACCAGGCGGCTGCCGATCACCACCGCGTCGGCCACGCTGCCGATCGCGCGCGCGGTCTGCGCGTCGCGGATGCCGAAGCCCACGCCCACCGGCAGGTTGGCATGGCGCTTGATCAGCGGAATACGCGCGGCCACGCTGTCGAGGTCCAGCGTGGCGGACCCGGTCACGCCCTTGAGCGAGACGTAGTACAGGTAGCCGCTGGCCACCTTGGCCACCGCCTCGATGCGGTCGTCGGTGGAGGTCGGCGCCAGCAGGAAGATCGGGTCCATGCCGCTGGCGCGCATCAGCGCGGCGAAGGACTCGCATTCCTCGGGCGGGTAGTCCACCACCAGCACGCCGTCCACGCCGGCCGCGCGCGCGGCGCGGGCGAAGGTTTCCTCGCCCATGCGCTCGATCGGGTTGGCATAGCCCATCAGCACCACCGGGGTGGCGTTGTCGGTCTGGCGGAATTCGGCCACCCAGGCCAGCACCTGGGTCAGCGACACGCCCTGCGCCAGCGCGCGCTCGGAGGCGCGCTGGATCACCGGGCCGTCGGCCATGGGGTCGGAGAACGGCACGCCAAGCTCGATCACGTCGGCGCCGCCGGCCACCAGCGCGTGCATCAGCGCCACGGTCAGGCCGGGCTCGGGATCGCCGGCGGTGATGAACGGAATCAGGCCCTTCTTGTTGCGCGCGGCCAGCGCCGCGAAAGTCGATTGGATCCGGGACATGGTCATTGAGCGAAGTTGGGCGACTGCGTGGACGAAGACGGCAGCAGGGGCTCGTCGTTCGCAGCGGCGATGATCAGGGTGGCAGGCTCGGCCTGCGGCGCGGTGATGGCCCTGGCGACGCGCTCGCGCGCCACGCCGGCGTACTCGGGGTTCATCTCGAAGCCGACGAAACGCCGCCCGTGGCGGGCGCATGCCACCGCGGTGGTGCCGCTGCCGGTAAACGGATCGAGCACCAGCCCGCCGGGCGGGCAGCTGGCCAGCACCATGCGCTGCACGATGTCGAGCGGCTTCTGGGTCGGGTGGGCGGCGCGCTCCGGGTCCTGGCGGTGGATGCGCGGCACGCTCCACAGGTCCTTCGGGTTGTAGCCCACTTCCAGCCACTTCTTGCCCTCGAAGCGCGGACGGCTGCGCGCTTTCTTGGTCTCGGCGTCGTACGGCACGCGCACCGGGTCGAGATCGAAGTAGTAGTCGCGCGCCCGCGCGAAGAAGCCGATGTTGTCGTGCACCGAGGAAAACTTGCGCGTGGTGCCGCCCATGCTCGGCACGCGCCGGTCCCAGATGATCTCGTTGATCATGGTCAGGCGCTGCTTGAGCATCACGAACAGCTCGGGCGAATACTGCCAGGTGCAGAACAGGTAGAGCGAGCCGCGCGGCGCCAGCTTGGGCACCACGGCATCGATCCACGCGGCCGACCATTCCAGGTAGGCCGGCCCCGAGAGGCGGTCGGAATCGTTGCCGTAGTCCTTGCCCAGGCCATAGGGCGGGTCGGCCACGATCAGGTCGATCGAGTCGTCGGGAATGCGCTTGATGCCTTCGAGCACGTCTTCCTGGTACAGCAGCAGTTGCGGCGCCGCGCTCGCTGCGGGCGCGGCGCCACCCTCGGTGGCGTCCGGCGTGAAGAGATCGCGCATCAGAGCTTCAGCCCCGCGCGCTCGGCCACGGTGTGCATGTCCTTGTCGCCGCGGCCGGACAGGTTTACCAGCAGCAGCTGGTCCTTGGGCAGCGTCGGCGCCAGCTTGCAGGCGTAGGCGATGGCATGGCTCGACTCCAGAGCGGGGATGATGCCCTCGATGCGGCAGCAGTCGTGGAAGGCCTTGAGCGCTTCCTCGTCGGTGATGGGCACGTATTCGGCGCGGCCGATGTCCTTGAGCCAGGCGTGCTCGGGGCCCACGCCCGGGTAGTCCAGGCCGGCCGAAACCGAATGGGTCTCGATGATCTGCCCGTTATCGTCCTGCAGCAGGTAGGTGCGGTTGCCGTGCAGCACGCCCGGCGAGCCGCCGATCAGCGAGCAGGCGTGGCGGCCGCTCTCGATGCCGTCGCCGGCGGCCTCCACGCCGATCAGGCGCACGTCCTCGTGCTCGATGTACGGGTAGAAGATGCCCATCGCGTTGGAGCCGCCGCCCACGCAGGCGATCACCGCGTCGGGCTGGCGCCCGGCCAGCTCGGGCATCTGCACCTTGGCCTCTTCGCCGATCACGCACTGGAAGTCGCGCACCATCATCGGATAGGGATGCGGGCCGGCCACGGTGCCGATGATGTAGAAGGTGTTCTCGACATTGGTGACCCAGTCGCGCATGGCTTCGTTGAGCGCGTCCTTGAGGGTCCTGGAGCCGCTTTCCACCGGCACCACGGTGGCGCCCAGCAGCTTCATGCGGTAGACGTTGGCGGCCTGGCGCCGGATGTCTTCCGAGCCCATGTAGACCACGCATTCCATGCCGAAGCGCGCGGCGATGGTGGCGGTGGCCACGCCGTGCTGGCCGGCGCCGGTCTCCGCGATCACGCGCGGCTTGCCCATGCGCCTGGCCAGCAGCGCCTGGCCGATCACGTTGTTGATCTTGTGCGCGCCGGTGTGGTTCAGGTCCTCGCGCTTGAAGTAGATCTGCGCGCCGCCGAGCGTCTCGCTCCAGCGCTGCGCGTGGTAGACCGGCGAGGGCCGGCCGACGAAATGCTTCAGTTCGCGGCGGTATTCCGCGTCGAACTCGGGATCCTTCTGGAAGTGAGCGTAGGCTTCGCGCAGTTCGTCCAGCGCGTGCACCAGCGTCTCGGACACGAAGGAACCACCATAGGGGCCGAAATGGCCACGGGAATCGGGCAGGTCGTACATGAGTCAGCTCTTCTGATCAGGACCCCGGGCCGGTCTGGCGGGGTCCGATGAAATGGGGTCGTGCGCCTGTCAGGCGCAGCGCATGCGGAAAGCCGGCGGACCGGAGTCCTGTCTCACCCGGCATCCGCGCTGCGCACGGCGCGCACGAACGCGGCAATCCTGGCGTGGTCTTTCACGCCCTTGGCAGCCTCCACGCCGCTGCTTACATCGACAGCGTAGGGCCGCACGCGCTCAATCGCGCCAGCGACGTTTTGCGCGTTCAACCCACCACTCAAAACGATCCGAGGAGCGGCGCTTGCGGTCGGGTTGTGGATAGGCGGAAGCCATGCGGGGGGTATCAGGGTCCAGTCGAAGACGTGGCCGCCGCCGCCGTAGCCTTCGACGAAGGCATCGAGCAGCAAGGCAGCGGCATCGCGGTGCAGATCGGCGAATTCTACCAAATCGAGGCCGGCCCGGACGCGCGCCGCGCGCATAAAAGGCAGCCGGCAGCGCTGCGCCGCCAGCGTACACGCCTCCGGCGTCTCGTCGCCGTGGAACTGGAGTAGCGTAAGCGGCACCCGCTCGGCGACATGGGCGATCTCTTCGGCGTCCGCGTTGACGAACAGCCCGACCACCGAGACAAAGGGGCCGGCCGCCTCGGCCAGCGCGGCCGCGCGCGCCACGTCGACGTAGCGCGGGCTGGCCGGATAGAACACCATGCCGATCGCGTCGACGCCGGCGTCCACCGCGGCGCGCACGTCCTCCTCGCGCGTCAGGCCGCAGATCTTGACGCGGGTGCGGTGCGGCTGGGCAACCGGCTCAGGCAACGGGTTCATCGGCGAACACTCCATGGAACAGGCTGCCCGACGCATCGGCGGCGGGCAGGCGGTAGGGCTCAGGATACTTCACCGCGGCCAGGTAGAGGCCGTCGGGCATGAAGGTGGGCGCCGCCTTGGCGCGGCTGCGCCCGGCCAGCACTTCGGCCAGCCACGCGGGCGGATAGCGCCCGCGCCCGACCGCCACCAGGCAGCCCATCAGGTTGCGCACCATGTGGTGCAGGAAGGCGCTGGCGCGAAAGCGCACGAAGACCCAGTTGCCGTCCGCCTTGAGCGTGACGTCGTACATGGTCTTCACCGGCGACCTGGCCTGGCATTCGGCCGCGCGGAACGCCGAGAAGTCGTGCTCGCCGAGCAGGCAGCCGGCCGCCGCGCGCATCGCATCGAGGTCCAGCCCCTGTCCCGGCGGCAGCATCAGGTAGCCGGCCCGGCCGTGCACCAGCGGCACGCGGTGCGGCCCCACGTAGAGCGCGTAGTAATACATGCGCTCGAAGGCCAGGAAGCGCGCGTGGAAACCCTCGTCGACCGGCTGCGCCCATTGCAGGGCGATGGACGGCGGCAGGAACGCGTTGATGCCACGCACCCACGAGAACGGCTCGCGCGCCAGTTCGGTATCGATGTGGATGACCTGCCCGAGCGCGTGCACGCCGGTATCGGTGCGGCCGGCCACGGTGGTGAGCAGGCGCGTGCCGGCGAACTGCTCGATCGCATCCTCGAGGCGGTCCTGCACCGTATTGCGGTGCGGTTGCGACTGCCAGCCTGAGAAGCTGGCACCGTCGTAGTGGAGGCCGAGGGCGATGCGCGTCATGTAGCGGAAACCGGGCGGAGCGGGAGTGAGTGTGGATGAAGGCGTAAGGCGCGGCGTCCGGGCCGGACGCCAGAAAGCAAAATGCGCCGGCAGCCAGGCTCCGGCGCATTGGCGGCGGGCCGGCGCACCCTGCGCCCGGCCCGCCATGATACAGGCTCGCTCGTCAGGCCACCTCGCGCAGCAGGGAGCGGGCCTCGGTCTGCAGGGGTTCCTGCGACTGGTCGACCACTTCCTGCAGCAGCTCGCGTGCGCCTTCCTTGTCGCCGATCTCGATATAGGCGCGCGCCAGATCGAACTTGATCTGCATGTCGCGGCTGCCATCGAGCGGATCGGCGGACAGGGTGCTCGGCGAAATGCCGCGCGCCGTGTCCAGCCCGCTCTCCGCGCTCACGCGCGACAGGTCGATCGGCTCGGCCAGCTTGCCGTCGCGCAGCATGGTGGGCGCCGGCAGCGACACGCCTTGCACCGGCACGTCATGCACGGCCGACAGATGGTCCGCATTGGCGCTGGCCGGCGCCGACGGGTTGAGGTCGAGCGAGATGCCGGACATGTCGAAGTCCAGCGGGCGGCTGCGCGTGGGCGTATCCAGCGGCGGCACGCCGTGGCTGCCGGGGCGGGCGTCGCCGGCCGGCAGCGGCAGGTCCAGGCCATCGTCCAGGCCGTGGTCCAGGCCGTCGTCGAGGCGCGTGGCCAGCACCGACGGCTCCTCGGCATTGCCGAACACCATGGCGGCGGACTCCGGCGCGGTGATCGGCGTGCCTGCGGCGGGCGCCGGGAAGCCGTCGAGCGGGAGCGCCAGATCGCCGAGGTCGCCCAGCGCCGTCTCGCGCGGCGGCGCCGCGGGGTCCTGCGAGGGATCGTGGGTGCGCCACTGATCGCCCGGCAGGGTCGTGGTGTCGCTCATGACATCGGGCGCCACCGTGAGGTACAAGGCATTGTCCGGCTCCAGGCGGCGCCCCATCTCGGCCGCCTGTGCCCACTCCGCCCCCTGCCCGCCCGTCTGGGCGAACATTTCTTCTGCAATCACGCGAAAACCTTCCACATCCTGACGATTGTTGTAAATCTCCATGAGCTTGAGGCGGATCGCCTGCCGCTCAGGGTCTTGCTCCAGGGCTTCGCGCAGGATTTCCTCGGCCTGCACATCGCGCCCGTAGGCGATATAGACGTCGGCCTCGGCGATCGGATCGACTTCGTTGGCTTCCGCGGCATTGTTGCCGATGCGGAAATCGGCGCCGAACACGCTGTGCTGCGAGGTGTCGACGCTCTGCCCGCCGGCCGTGCCGAACAGCGAGTGGGCGCCGGCCATGACGGTGCTTTCCTGCGACAGGATGCTGTCCTGGAAGGCGGCATTCTCGCCGGCCTTCTGCTGCTGGCGGCGGCGGTAGATGGCATAGCCGCCCAGCAGCGCGATCAGCAGGCCGCCACCCGGCAGCAGCATCGGGTTGGCGAGCAGGTCCTCGAGGAAGGACGGCTGTGCCACCGGCTGGGGCTGCGCCACCAGCGGCGGGCGCCTGGCCGCCGGCGCCGAAGCGGCGGACGGCCTGGCGGCAGCCGCCGCAGGCTGGGCACCGGCGCCGCTGGCGGCGGTGGCCGCAACCGGGGCCGGGGCCGGCGCGGCAGGCGCCGAAGCCGCCGCGGCTGGGGCCGTGGCGGCAGCCGCGGTTGCCGTGGCGGCGCTGGCAGCCTGGGCAGCCTGGGCGGCCGGCGCGGGCGTGGCGTCCGCGCTGGCGGCATCCGCCTTGGCCGCCGGCACCACGGCCGGGGCCGCAGCGGTTCCCGTGGCCGGGGCCTTGGCGGCCTGGGCCTGGCCCAGCTTGGCGATCTCGGCGTTCTTCAGCTCGACCAGCCGCTGCATGTCGGTCACGTTCTTCTCGAGCTGCGCGAGACGTGCCTCGGCTTCCTTGAGCTGGCGTTCCTTGGCGATATTGGCTTCGGCCGCAGCAGCGGCCGCCGCCGTGCTGCCCTGCTCGGGCTTGCTGAGCTTGAGCTCGTCGCGCGGGCCGGCGGCCGGCGCGGCCTGCTCCTGCACGCGCGCGGTGACATTGCCCGATTGCGAGCGCCCGCTCTCGGCTTCCACCGAACGCGCCGCGGCCGCGCTGGCCAGGCGGCCGCGATAGGCTTCGAATCCTTGCGTGCGCGCCACCACTTCGCGGCGCGCCGCGCGCGGCGCGACCGCCTGCGCTTCCTGCTGGCTCGGCACCTTGAGCACCACGCCCGCCTTGAGGCGGTTCATGTTGCCGCCGACGAAGGCATTGGGATTGTTGCGATAGAGCGCGACCAGCATCTGGTCGAGCGAGACCGAATCCTGGCCTTGCAGGGCCTCGCCGGCGATCGAGGAAAGATTGTCGCCACGCTGCACGGTGTACGAACCGCCGGCAGCCTCGGCCACCTGCGGCGCCGCGCGGCGCTGCGGTGGCGCGGGCACCCTGGCCGGCGGGCGGGCGGCCGGCGCGGGCGCCGCGGCCACGGGAGCCGGTGCCGGTGCCGGTGCTGCCACGGCGCTGGGCGCCGGCGCGGGAGCGGCGCCGGCGGCGCCCGACTCGTCGGGCGTGCCGGCCTGCACCACCGTGGTGGGCGAGAACGTCTGGTTGGTCGGCCTGGCGCCGGCCGGATCCAGCAGGAACGTATACGCGCGCGATACCTTGCCGCTGGCCCACGTCATGTCGACGAGGATGTCGACGAAGGGCTCGCTGATCGGCTGGTTGGAACGCACCCGCGCCACGTAGCTGCCGTTGGGACGGCGCTCGACCTGCAGGCGCAGGCTGCTGACCGCCGGCAGGTAGGTCAGGCCGGCCTTGGCATATGCGTCCGGCGAAGCCAGCTTGACGGCAAGGCCGTCCGCTTCTTCCGCACTGACGCCACTGATATCGATTTCCGCCTGCAGCGGCTGACCCAGATTCGACTGTACCCGTAATTGCCCGAACCCCGCGGCGTACGCAGCCGGCTGCGCGAGCAGCAAGCCGAGTGCCGTGAAGGCCAGCGTTGACCAGCGCTGGCGGGCGATAGGCGCATCTTTCCGGCGATGTTGGCTCACACTCACCTTGTGCTCCGTTGTGTTCTAGTAGTGAAATTAACTTAACATCAATGGTTTAGCGCAGCAAGTTAGCGTCCCGACTGAGCCCCGCGCCAACTCTTGCGGGCGTGCGGACAACCGCCTCCGCAGCCCGGCATATGCCGGCTGTATTGTGACCCAACGCTGGAAGAAATAGGCAGCCGCTCGCGACAACGCCGCGCACAGGCGCGGCGTTGTCATCAAAGCGGCAGTTTTTTGTTGCCTGTCAGCAACGAAACTCCGGCGTGCCGCGGCAGCCGCGGAACACCTTGTTTCAAGACATGGCTGCGCGGGCCGCCGGGCGGCCCGCCACCGGTCAGGCTTCGATCAGGATGCGCAGCATGCGGCGCAGCGGCTCGGCCGCGCCCCACAGCAACTGGTCGCCCACGGTGAAGGCCGAGAGGTACTCGCCGCCCATCTGCATCTTGCGCAGGCGGCCGACCGGGATGGTCAGCGTGCCGGTGACGGCGGCCGGCGTGAGGTCGGTCATGCTCGCCTCGCGCGTGTTCGGCACCACCTTGGCCCACTGGTTGTTGGCGGCCAGCATGCCTTCGATCTCGTCGAGCGGCACGTCGCGGCGCAGCTTGATGGTCAGCGCCTGCGAGTGGCAGCGCATCGCGCCGATACGCACGCACAGGCCATCCACGGCGATCGGCGCGGCGCCGGTGGCGCCCACGAAGCCTTCGCCGCGGCCCAGGATCTTGTTGGTCTCGGCGCCGCCCTTCCACTCTTCGCGCGACACGCCGTTGCCCAGGTCCTTGTCGATCCAGGGAATCAGGTTGCCGGCCAGCGGCACGCCGAATTGCCTGGTTTCACCGGCCGACAGGCCATGCTGGGTCGCCAGGATGGTGCGGTCGATCTCGAGGATCGCCGAAGCCGGGTCATCCAGCAGCGGCTTGACCGAGGCGTTGAGCGTGCCGAACTGGGTCAGCAGTTCGCGCATGTGCTGCGCGCCGCCGCCCGACGCGGCCTGGTACGTCATGGAGGTCATCCATTCGATCAGGTCGTGCTGGAACAGGCCGCCCAGGCCCATCATCATGCAGCTGACCGTGCAGTTGCCGCCGATGAAATTCTTCACGCCCTTGGACAGCGCATCCTTGATCACGCCGAGGTTGACCGGGTCGAGCACGATGATCGCATCGTCCTTCATGCGCAGCGAAGACGCCGCGTCGATCCAGTAGCCCTTCCAGCCCGCCGCGCGCAGCTTCGGGAATATCTCGGTGGTGTAGTCGCCGCCCTGCGCCGTGAGAACGACATCGCACTTGCGCAGCGCTTCGATATCGTTGGCGTCTTTCAGCGTGGTTTCGTTCCGGGCCATGGCCGGGGCCTGGCCGCCGGCGTTGGACGTGCTGAAGAATACGGGCTCGATATGGTCGAAATCGCCTTCTTCCTGCATGCGTTGCATCAGGACGCTGCCGACCATTCCTCGCCAACCGACGAGACCTACAATCATGACTTACCTCGGATGTGATTTGAACTTCTTCCCCGCGCTTTCCTCGCCCGGCGTGACTGCGCGGGGAAGACGAGCAGGCACGACGAACGATCTAGCCGATCGCTTTGGTGGTAATGGTTTTAATCGTCGTTGCGGTAAGCGGGTGGCCGTGCGAACCCAGGCCGGCCGGGCTGCTGGTGGCAGTCAGGAGGAGGCTGGCAGTCGAGGGGGACTGGAAGATTCGGACCATCCGCAAAGTCTACACGATTTTGTGGCAGCGCCGCACGCGCGAAATCGGGGACAAATTAAAGAAAAACGGCAGGAAACAGAAGAAAAGGCGCCCCGTGGGACGCCTTTTCGACTTGCCGGCCGGCAGCCGCGCGGTGGCGCTTACAGCGCCGCCAGCACCGCCTCGCCCATCTCGCGCGTGCCGACCTGCTTGCAGCCCGGGGTCAGGATGTCGCCGGTGCGGTAGCCCTGCGCCAGCACTTTCTTGACGGCATTCTCGATGCGGTCGGCCTGCTCGGCGCGGCCCAGCGAGTAGCGCAGCATCATCGCCGCCGACAGGATGGTGGCCAGCGGATTGGCCACGCCCTTGCCGGCGATGTCCGGCGCCGAGCCGTGCGACGGTTCGTACAGGCCCTTGTTGCTGGCGTCCAGCGAGGCCGACGGCAGCATGCCGATCGAGCCGGTCAGCATGGCGGCCTCGTCCGACAGGATGTCGCCGAACATATTGCCGGTGACGATCACGTCGAAGCTCTTGGGCGCCTTGACCAGTTGCATGGCCGCGTTGTCCACGTACATGTGCGACAGCTCGACTTCCGGGTATTCCTTGTGCACGTCGATCACGACGTCCTTCCAGAACTGGAAGGTCTCGAGCACGTTGGCCTTGTCCACGCTGCACAGCTTCTTGCCGCGCTTGGCCGCGGCCTGGAACGCCACGTGGGCGATGCGGCGGATTTCCGGCTCGCTGTAGCGCATGGTGTCGAAGCCTTCGCGCGCGCCCTGGAAGGGGCCGTCCGGCGCCTCGCGCATGCCGCGCGGCTGGCCGAAGTAGATGTCGCCGTTGAGTTCGCGCACGATCAGGATATCCAGGCCGGCCACCAGCTCGGGCTTCAGGCTCGACGCGCCGGTCAGCTCGGGATAGCAGATCGCCGGACGGAAGTTGGCGAACAGCTGCAGGTGCTTGCGCAGGCCGAGAATCGCCTGCTCGGGGCGCAGCGGGCGCTCCAGCTTGTCGTATTTCCAGTCGCCCACGGCGCCGAACAGGATGGCGTCGGCTTCCTTGGCCAGCTTGAGCGTGGCGTCGGGCAGCGGATGGCCGCTGGCCTCGTAGCCGGCGCCGCCCACGGGCGCGGTTTCCAGCTCGAACTTTTCGTCGAGCGCGTTGAGGACCTTGACGGCTTCCGCCACGATCTCGGGACCGATGCCGTCACCCGGCAGGACTGCGATTTTCATGCTGTGTCTTCCTAGTACCTAGTATTGTCCTGGCCGGCTCAGCCGACCACGCGGTTGTTCAGCCACGGCATCCGGGTCACGCGCTCGGCCTCGTATGCCTTGATCTTGTCGGCATGGCGCAGGGTCAGGCCGATGTCGTCGAAGCCGTTGAGCATGCAGTACTTGCGGAACGGCGCGATGTCGAACGCATAGGCGTCGCCGCCCGGCGTGAGCACCACCTGCTTGTCGAGGTCGATGGTCAGCTTGTAGCCGTTGAACGCGTTGGTCTCGTTGAACAGGTGGTCGACCTGCAGCTCGGTCAGCACCACCGGCAGCAGGCCGTTCTTGTAGCAGTTGTTGAAGAAGATGTCGGCGAAGCTCGGCGCGATCACGGCGCGGAAGCCGTATTGCGTGAGCGCCCACGGCGCGTGCTCGCGCGAACTGCCGCAGCCGAAGTTGCGGCGCGCCAGCAGGATCGAGCCGCCCTGGTAGCGCGGCTGGTTCAGCACGAAGTCCGGGTTGAGGGGGCGGCGGCTGTTGTCCTGGCCGGGCTGGCCCACGTCCTTGTAGCGCCACTCGTCGAACAGGTTGGGGCCGAAGCCGGTGCGCTTGATCGACTTGAGGAATTGCTTGGGGATGATGGCGTCGGTGTCGACGTTCTCGCGGTCCAGGGGCACCGTGAGCCCGCTGTGTACAGTGAACTTGTCCATGGTCTGTTCCTTACTTGCGGGCCGCGCTTTCGAGCGAGCGGCCCGCTGCCTGGGTGTCCTTGCCGATGCCGGCCATGGTGTTGCAGCCGGCAAGTTGCAGCATGCCGAGGCATGCGAGGGCGATCAGGGCGTATTTCATGATGAAACGGCGTGTATCGGTGTATCTGCGTATCTGCGTATATCGGGCAACGCTTCAGCCGAGCTGGCGGATATCGACGAAATGGCCCTCGATGGCGGCCGCGGCGGCCATCGCCGGGCTCACCAGGTGGGTGCGCCCGCCCGCGCCCTGCCGGCCCTCGAAGTTGCGGTTCGAGGTGGAAGCGCAGCGCTCGCCCGGATCGAGGCGGTCGGCATTCATGGCCAGGCACATCGAGCAGCCCGGCTCGCGCCATTCGAAGCCGGCGGCCTTGAAGACCTTGTCCAGCCCTTCGCGCTCGGCCTGTTCCTTGACCAGCCCGGAGCCCGGCACCACCATCGCCAGCTTGACGTTGCCGGCCACGCGGCGGCCCAGCTTCTGCACCACCCACGCGGCGGCGCGCATGTCCTCGATGCGGCTGTTGGTGCAGGAACCGATGAAGACCTTGTCGATCTTGATGCTGCTTACCGGCACGTTGGGCTGCAGTCCCATGTACTCGAGCGCGCGCTCCATGGCGTTGCGCTTGTTCGGGTCCTTTTCCTTCTCGGGATCCGGCACGCGGTCTTCGATGCTGACCACCATCTCGGGCGAGGTGCCCCAGGTCACCTGCGGGCGCACGTCTTCCGCGCGCAGCTCGACCACCTGGTCGAAATGCGCGCCGGCATCGGAATGCAGCGTGCGCCAGTACGCCACGGCATGCTCCCACTCCACGCCCTGCGGCGAGAACGGACGGCCCTTGACGTAGTCGAGCGTGACGTCGTCCACCGCCACCAGGCCGGCGCGGGCGCCCGCTTCGATGGCCATGTTGCACACCGTCATGCGCCCTTCCATGGTCAGGTCGCGGATGGCCGAGCCGGCGAACTCGATGGTGTAGCCGGTGCCGCCGGCGGTGCCGATCCGGCCGATGACGGCCAGCACGATGTCCTTGGCGGTGCAGCCGCGCGGCAGCTTGCCTTCCACGCGCACCAGCATGTTCTTGGCCTTCTTGCCCAGCAGCGTCTGCGTGGCCAGCACGTGCTCCACCTCGGAGGTGCCGATGCCGTGCGCCAGCGCGCCGAACGCGCCGTGCGTGCTGGTATGCGAGTCGCCGCACACCACCGTCATGCCCGGCAGCGTGGCGCCCTGCTCCGGCCCGATCACGTGCACGATGCCCTGGCGCAGGTCGTTCATCTTGAACTGGGTGATGCCGTAGGCGTCGCAGTTGGCGTCCAGCGTGTCCACCTGCAGCTTCGAGACCGGATCGGCGATGCCTTCGCTGCGGTCGGTGGTCGGCACGTTGTGGTCCGACACGGCCAGGTTGGCGCTGATGCGCCAGACCGGACGCTGCGCGAGCTTCAGGCCTTCGAACGCCTGCGGGCTGGTGACTTCGTGCAGCAGGTGGCGGTCGATGTACAGCATCGTCGTGCCGTCGTCCTCGACGTGCACGGTGTGGTCATCCCAGAGTTTGTCGTAAAGCGTCTTGGCCATGATGCAGGGGGCGGGCCGGGACCGTTCGGTACAGCACGGTTGGCGGCGTCGCGCGGTAGTTTGCGGGGAGGTTTTGTGCGGCAAATCGTGCAGGAAATACAGCTTGCAGCGATGCTTGACATCACAATCGATTATGCCACAGCGATAGCGCGCGGCCGGACCCCGCCCGGGCGGATCGGGCCTGCCGATGTAATGTGATTGGCGAAAGGGGGATTTCGCCGATGGCGAAAAGGGAGATGGGAAATGGGGAAAGCGCCGCGGCGCGCGCGCGGTGTTTCGGCTGCCGGGGCCGGCTTGCTCCCCTCTCCCGCCTGCGGGAGGGGCCGGGGGAGAGGGCGGGAGCTTGCGAATGCTGCCGTGCCGGAAACAACCGGCGGCTGTGTCGGTGGCCACCAAGCCGGACAACACCGTTGGCCCCGCTTGATGTGGCTCCTGGCCAAACCGCCCCTCTCCCCGTGAGGGGAGAGGGAGAACACCTTGCCTGGGCCAGCTCTCGCGGCGTGGGCCCATTCCCGGGCTTCGGCTGGCGCGCGTGGGGGATTGTGCCGTTCAGCCGCCCAGGTAGGCGCTCCGGATGCGGTCGTTCGCCAGCAGGTTGGCACCGCTGTCCGCCAGCACCACGCGCCCCGTTTCCAGCACATAGCCGCGGTCGGCCACGCCGAGCGCCTTGTTGGCGTTCTGCTCGACCAGGAACACCGTGACGCCTTCGTCGCGGATGGCGCGGATGATGTCGAAGATCTGCGCGATCACCAGCGGCGCCAGGCCGAGCGTGGGCTCGTCGAGCAGCAGCAGGCGCGGGCGGCTCATCAGCGCGCGGCCGATGGCCAGCATCTGCTGCTCGCCGCCGGACATGGTGCCGGCGCGCTGGCCCGAACGCTGCTTCAGGCGCGGGAACAGCGTGTAGACGTGCTCGATGCCCGCCTCGACCTCGTCGCGCTTGCCGAAGAAGCCGCCCATCTTGAGGTTTTCGAGCACGGTCAGGCTGGGAAACACGCGCCGCCCTTCCGGCGAGATCGCCATGCCCAGGCGCATGATCTCGTGGGTGGGCAGGCGCGTGATGTCCTGCCCCTCGAACAGCACGCGCCCGCTGGAGGCGCGCGGCGAGCCGCACACGGTCATCATCAGGGTGGTCTTGCCGGCGCCGTTGCTGCCGATCAGCGTGACGATCTCGCCCTTGTTCACTTCGATCGATACGCCGCACAGCGCCTCGACGGCGCCGTAGTGGGTATGGACCTGTTCCAGCTTCAGCATTTAGTCCTCTCCCAGGTAGGCCTTGATCACGCGCGGGTCGTTGCGCACCTCGTCCGGCTTCGCCGTCACGATCGGGCGGCCGTGCTCCATCACCAGGATGCGGTCGGACACGCCCATCACCAGGCTCATGTCGTGCTCGATCAGCAGCACCGAGATGCCGAACTCGCGGCGCAGCTGGTCGATCAGCTGCGACAGTTCGGCCTTTTCCTGCGGGTTGAGGCCGGCGGCCGGCTCGTCGAGCATCAGCAGGCGCGGGTTGGTGATCATGCAGCGCGCGATCTCCAGCCGGCGCTGATGGCCGTACGACAGCGTGCCCGCCTCGCGGTTGGCCACGTTGCGCAGGCCCATGCGCTCGAGCCACACCCCGGCGCGCTCCAGCGCCGCGCGTTCGGCGCGGCGGTAGGCCGGCGTGGCGAACAGGCCGTGCAGGAGGCCGGAGCGCACCTGCAGGTGCTGCGCCACCAGCAGGTTCTCGACCACCGTGAGCTGCTTGAACAGCCGGATGTTCTGGAAGGTGCGCACCAGGCCGCGGCGCGCCACCTGGTGGCTGGGCAGGCGGGCGATCGAGTGCCCGTCCAGCGTGACCTCGCCGGCGGTGGGCTTGTAGAAGCCGCCCACGCAGTTGAACACCGTGGTCTTGCCGGCGCCGTTCGGGCCGATGATGGCGAAGACCTCGTCGCGGCGCACGTCGAAATCGATGCCGTCCACCGCCAGCAGGCCGCCGAAGCGCATCTGCAGGCCGGAAACCTTCAGCAGTTCCGCGTCTTGTACTTGGTGTGCCAGGCTCATTGCGGCAACTCCACATGGGGGCGGCTCGCGGGCAGCAGGCCCTGCGGACGCCACATCATCATCAGCACCATCACCAGGCCGAAGATCAGCATGCGGTACTCGGCAAAGCCGCGCGCCACTTCCGGCAGCACGGTCAGCAGGATCGCGGCCAGGATCACGCCCAGCTGCGAGCCCATGCCGCCCAGCACCACCACCGCCAGGATCAGCGCGGACTCGATGAAGGTGAACGATTCGGGATTGACCAGGCCCTGGCGCGCCGCGAAGAACGCGCCGCCGAGGCCGGCGAAGGCCGCGCCCAGCGTGAACGCCGACAGCTTGATGCGGGTCGGGTTCAGGCCCAGCGAGCGGCACGCGATCTCGTCCTCGCGCAGCGCTTCCCACGCGCGCCCCATCGGCATGCGGATCAGCCGGCTGGTGACGAACAGCGTGAAGGCCACCAGCAGCAGCGCCAGCAGGTACAGGAAG
Organism: Cupriavidus sp. 30B13; assembly: GCF_049059565.2. Classification (NCBI taxonomy): domain Bacteria; kingdom Pseudomonadati; phylum Pseudomonadota; class Betaproteobacteria; order Burkholderiales; family Burkholderiaceae; genus Cupriavidus; species Cupriavidus sp. 30B13. The sequence continues at coordinate 2,904,983 of NZ_CP188223.1, forward strand.
ATCACCATGTGCTCGCCGCTGTATTCCCAGCCCAGCAGCTCGTGGAAGGTCCTGGCGCCCTCCACGCTCGCGCTACGCGCCATCTCGATGCCGAACACGGTCGGCTTGGGAATGCCCGAGACGCCGTCCGGGCCGCCGGTGAGGCTGGTCAGGTTGTTGAGCAGCAGGCGGATGATCTCGCCGAAGCCCAGCGTGACGATGGCCAGGTAGTCGCCGCGCAGCCGCAGCACCGGGAAGCCCAGCAGGAAGCCGAAGGTCGCCGACATGCCGGCGGCGATCGGCAGGCATTCCCAGAAGGTCAGGCCGAAGTACTGGTTGAGCAGCGCGTAGGTGTAGCCGCCCACCGCGTAGAAGCCCACGTAGCCCAGGTCGAGCAGCCCGGCGTAGCCCACCACGATGTTCAGGCCCAGGCCGAGGATCACGTAGATCAGCGCCAGCGTGGCCACGTCCACCGCGCCGCGCGAGCCGAAGAACGGCCACACCAGCCCGACGGCCAGCAGCAGCCAGATCACCTTGCGCTGGCGGTCCGCGCCAAGCGCCGGCAGGGCCGGCAGCCTGACGCCGGCGCTGGCGCGCTGGAACAGCGGCTTGAACAGCTGGAACAGGAACACCGCGCCGACCGCCAGCCAGACCGGCTGCCAGTGCGGCTCGAGCACCACCTTGTAGCCTTCGAGCTTGAGCTGCAGCCCGAGCACCGGCACGGTGAGGATGGCGGTCATGACCGCCGCGGTGATGGCGTTCTTGAGGGATTGCCCCATGGATGCGTCGTTTCTCATCGCGCGCTCCTCAGACTTTTTCCACGTCCGGCTTGCCGAGCAGGCCGGTCGGGCGGAACAGCAGGATCAGCACCAGCAGGCCGAAGGCCACCACGTCCTTGTACTCGGCCGGCATGTAGCCCGAGGCGAAGGTCTCGGCCAGGCCCAGCAGCACGCCGCCCAGCATGGCGCCGGGAATGCTGCCGATGCCGCCCAGCACCGCCGCGGTGAAGGCCTTGATGCCCGCCACGAAGCCGATGAAAGGATTGAGCTTGCCGATGCTCAGCCCGATCAGCACGCCGCCCACCGCCGCCAGCATCGCGCCGAGCACGAAGGTAAACGAGATCACGCGGTTGGTGTCGATGCCGAGCAGGTTGGCCATGCGCATGTCCTCGGCGCAGGCACGGCACGCGCGGCCCATGCGCGAGTGGCCGATGAACAGCGTCAGCGCCACCATCAGCACCAGCGTCACGCCGACGATCAGCAGGCGCGAGTACGGCACGGTCACGGTGAAGTCGCCGCCCATCTGGAATTCGATGGCGCCGGAGATCAGCACGGGCACCGAGACATCGCGCGCGCCCTGCCCGATCTGCACGTAGTTCTGCAGGAAGATGGACATGCCGATGGCGGAGATCAGCGGCACCAGCCGCGGCCCGCCGCGCAGCGGCCGGTAGGCCACGCGCTCGACGGCGAAGCCGTACATGCCGGTGACCAGCACCGATACCAGCAAGGCGGCGCCCAGCACCAGCGGCAGCGGATAGCCCGCCTGCGCGCCGATCGCGGTGAGCGTCACCAGGCCCACGTAGGCGCCGATCATGTAGATCTCGCCGTGGGCGAAGTTGATCATGCCGATGATGCCGTAGACCATGGTGTAGCCGATGGCGATCAGCGCATAGATCGCACCCAGCGTGAGGCCGTTGACCAGCTGCTGGGTGAACTGTGGAAGGAACTCGTTCATGCGGGAAGCCCCATAACTTTGAAACCGGAAGCCCCGCCGCGCCGCGGTCATGCCGCGGCGCGCGGGCCGGCCGGGCCGGCAGCCCGATGCCAAAGCGCCCCGCCGGCATGCCGGGCGGGGCGCGCGAAGCCGGTGTGCGGCTTAGTTGGCTGCGGTCTTGGTGGCGTCCTTGTGCCAGGTGAAGACGACGAACTTGAACGACTTGAGGTCGCCCTGGGCGTCGTACTCGACCTTGCCGATCGGGGTCTGGAAGGCGTTCTTGTGCATGTACGCGGCAACCTTGGCCGGATCGGTGCTCTTGGCGCCGGCGATGGCGTCGCCGATGATCTGCACGGCGGCGTACGACGGCATCTGGAACGGGCCGTTGGCGTCGCGCTTCTTGTCGGCGAAGGCCTTGACCAGCGCCGCGTTGGCCGGGTCGGCCGAGAAGTCGGCCGGCAGCGTGACCAGCATGCCTTCGGACGACGGGCCGGCGATGGCCGTCACGTCCTTGTTGCCTACGCCTTCGGGACCCATGAAGGTGGCCTTGACGCCCTGCTCGCGCGCCTGGCGCAGCAGCAGGCCCATCTCGGGGTGGTAGCCGCCGAAGTAGACGAAGTCCACGCCCTGCGACTTGAGCTTGGTGATCACGGCGGAGTAGTCGGAGTCGCCGGCGTTGATGCCTTCGAACACCGCCACCGGGATCTTGGCGGCTTCCAGGTCTTTCTTCACCGACGAGGCGATGCCCTGGCCGTAGGACTGCTTGTCGTGCAGCACGGCGACCTTCCTGGGCTTGACCTTGGCGATGATGTACTGGGCGGCGGCCGGGCCTTGCTGGTCGTCGCGGCCGATGGTGCGGAAGATGAACTTGCGCTTCTTGTTCTCGGTCAGCTGCGGCGCCGTGGCCGACGGCGTCACCATCACGATGCCTTCGTTCTCGTAGATGTCGGAGGCCGGGATGGTCGAGCCCGAGCACACGTGGCCGATCACGTACCTGATCTTCTGGCTGACGATCTTGTTGGCGACGGCGACGGCCTGCTTCGGTTCGCAGGCATCGTCCATCAGCACCACCTCGAACTTGTTGCCGCCGGCGCCGCCTGCAGCGTTGATCTGTTCGATGGCGGTCAGCGCGCCGGCCTTCACCATGTCGCCGTACTGGGCAACCGAGCCGCTCATGGGGCCGGCGATGGCGATCTTGACGGTTTCCGCGTGGGCGGCGGCGCCGAAGGCCACCAGTGCGGTGGCCAGGGAGATGGACGTAAGACGGGACAGCGTCATCAGGAGCTCCTCGATTATGTAGTGGTCATCCGGGCTTACGGCGGCATGACCTGCGCAATCGAACAACACCCGCGAGCTACTACCGAGAAAGACGCCCGAGACGCGGAAGACGGGCCGACGATGACAATGAAAACGTGTGCGGGGCCCGGCATGTGTCAGCCCTGCGCCCGTGGCGAAGGACCTTGGTTCGGAAAGACAACGTTGATGCGTTCTCTATTGCGCAGGTGATTCGCCTGCCCCGCTCGCCGCGGCGCAGTCCGGAAGGGTGGCCCGGCTGCTGTCGGCAAAGCAGCCCGCATTATAGGGTCAAATTCCCCGTCCGGCGCCAAATCTGCACAACTAATGAGGATCTTATCCGTTCAACCACGGCACAAATCGCCGTGAATTGCCGGTTTCGCCACCTTTATGGCATCGATTCTCCCGCAACGCACAAACGGTGCCGGCCTTGAATGACAAACGCCCCGGCAAGCCGGGGCGTCTGGTATTGCTGCACTGCTACAGGCGGCCGCGCGGGCCGCCCGCCGGGGAAAATCAGCGCTTGCCGATTTCCGGCACGTCGCGGCTGGCCGCGCCGTTGAACAGCTGGCGCGGACGGCCGATCTTGTATTCCGGATCGGTGATCATCTCTTCCCACTGCGAGATCCAGCCCGGGGTGCGGGCCAGCGCGAAGATGCAGGTAAACAGCGAGGTCGGGATGCCCAGCGCGCGCTGCACGATGCCCGAGTAGAAGTCGACGTTCGGGTACAGCTTGCGGCTGACGAAGTATTCGTCTTCCAGCGCGATCTTTTCCAGCTCCATCGCCAGCTTGAACAGCGGGTCGTTGTGCAGGCCCAGTTCGTTCAGCACTTCGTGGCAGGTTTCGCGCATCAGCTTGGCGCGCGGGTCGTAGTTCTTGTACACGCGGTGGCCAAAGCCCATCAGGCGCACGCCCGAGTTCTTGTCCTTGACCTGCTTGATGAACTCGGTGATGTTGTCGACGCTGCCGATTTCCTCGAGCATCTTCAGCGCTGCCTCGTTGGCGCCGCCGTGGGCCGGACCCCACAGGCAGGCCACGCCGGCGGCGATGGCCGCGAACGGGTTGGTGCCCGACGAGCCGGCCAGGCGCACGGTCGAGGTCGAGGCATTCTGTTCGTGGTCGGCGTGCAGGATGAAGATGCGGTCCAGCGCGCGTTCGAGCACCGGGTTCACCTTGTACGGCGCGCACGGCGTGCCGAACATCATCTGCATGAAGTTGCCCGAGTACGACAGGTCGTTCTGCGGATAGATGTACGGCTGGCCGATGTTGTACTTGTAGGCCATCGCGACCAGGGTCGGCATCTTGGCGATCAGGCGGATCGCGGAGATTTCGCGCTGGTGCGGATCGTCGATGTCCATGGCGTCGTGGTAGAACGCGCTCATGGCGCCCACCAGGCCGGTCAGCACGGCCATCGGGTGGGCATCGCGGCGGAAGCCGCGCAGGAAGAACTGCATCTGCTCGTGGACCATGGTGTGGTTCATCACGGCGCCGACGAATTCTTCCTTCTGCTTGGCGTTGGGCAGCTCGCCCTTGAGCAGCAGGTAGCAGGTTTCCAGGTGATCGCACTTGGTGGCCAGTTGCTCGATCGGGTAGCCGCGGTACAGCAGCTCGCCCTTGTCGCCGTCGATATAGGTGATCTTCGAATTGCACGAAGCCGTCGACATGAAACCGGGGTCGTAAGTGAACTTACCGGTTTGACCGTACAGCTTGCGAATATCGATCACGTCCGGACCTACGGTACCGGTGTAAATCGGCAGCTCGACGCTGGGGGAACCATCGGAAAACGATAGCGTGGCTTTCACATCGGACGGTGTCATGTCGGTTCCTTCAAATGCTTGACTAATGATGTTGACGATACTCAGACCGAACGCAGCAGGGAGATCACGTGCCGCATCGGGGGCGTGTCGAGCTCACCGTCCAGCTCCTTGCGGGCAAGCAGCAGGTCCATCAACTCGTTGTCGCTCAGCTCGAACAGCTGGGAGAGCGACGCCACGTCCTCATCGGACAGGCTTTGTTCGTAACGGTTGAAAAAACGTTCGACGATGATGTCGTTCTCCAGGAGGCCGCGCCGCGCGCGCCAGCGCAGTCGCGCACGCCGGTGCGGATCGGCCTGGTGGGAGAAACTGGGGGAAATACTTTCGGTCATAGGTCCCTACCTACTTCCGGCGCGCCGGCCGGGCCCTGCATATTGCTGGCCCGGGCTGACGCGCCGCTTACAACCACCGTGCGGTCAGACCGAGCGGCGAACCATCAGCTCCTTGATCTTGCCGATGGCCTTGGTCGGGTTCAGCCCCTTCGGGCAGACGTCGACGCAGTTCATGATGCTGTGGCAGCGGAACAGGCGGTACGGGTCGTTCAGGTCGTCCAGACGCTGGCCGGTGGCCTGGTCGCGGCTGTCCGCGATGAAGCGGTAGGCCTGCAACAGGCCGGCCGGGCCGACGAACTTGTCCGGGTTCCACCAGAACGACGGGCACGACGTCGAGCAGCTCGCGCACAGGATGCACTCGTACAGGCCATCGAGCTCGTCGCGTTCCTCGGGCGACTGCAGGCGCTCTTTCTCGGGCGGCGGCTCGTCGTTGATGAGGTACGGCTTGATCGAATCATACTGCTTGAAGAACTGCGTCATGTCGACGATCAGGTCGCGCACCACCGGCAGGCCGGGAAGCGGGCGCAGCACGATGCGGTCGGGCAGCTCGCGCATGTTCGTCAGGCACGCCAGGCCGTTCTTGCCGTTGATGTTCATTGCGTCCGAACCGCACACGCCTTCGCGGCAGGAACGGCGGAACGAGATCGACTCGTCGAGCTTCTTCAGCTTGACCAGCGCGTCCAGCAGCATGCGCTCGTGACCGTCCAGCTCGACCTCGTAGGTCTGCATGCGGGGGGCCGCATCCTTGTCCGGATCGTAGCGGTAGACTTCGAAAATACGCTTCATTTCTGTGGGTCCTGTTTAGCTCTTCGACGCGGTGCTTAGAAGGTCCGGGCCTTGGGCGGAACGCTTTCCACCGTCAGCGGTTCCATCTTCACCGGCTTGTAGTCGAGGCGATTGCCTTCGCTGTAGAACAGCGTGTGCTTGAGCCAGTTCTGGTCGTCGCGATTGGGGAAATCGCTGTGGGCGTGCGCGCCGCGCGACTCTTTGCGGGCAGCGGCCGAGATCATGGTCGCCTTGGCCACTTCCACCAGGTTGGCCACTTCCAGGGCTTCCACCAGCGCGGTGTTGAAGACCTTGGACTTGTCCTTGAGGTGGATGTTGGCGGCGCGCTCGGTCACTTCCAGGATGCGCTCGACACCTTCGTCCATCAGCTTCTGCGTGCGGAACACGCCCGCATGCGACTGCATGTTGCGGCGGATGTCGTTGGCCACGTCCTGGGTGTACTCGCCCGACGACGACGACTCCAGCTTGGCCAGGCGCGACAGGGCGCGGTCGGCGGCGTCGGCCGGCAGCGGCTTGTGCTCTTTCTGCTTGATCGCGGTGGCGGCGATGTGGTTGCCGGCCGCGCGGCCGAACACCACCAGGTCCAGCAGCGAGTTGGTGCCCAGGCGGTTGGCGCCGTGCACCGACACGCACGAGCATTCGCCGATCGCGTAGAAACCGTTGATGACCTCGTTGGGGTTGCCGTTCTTGGGCGCCACCACCTGGCCGTTGAAGTTCGTCGGGATGCCGCCCATCTGGTAATGGATGGTCGGGACCACGGGAATCGGTTCCTTGATCGCGTCGACGTTGGCGAACTTCAGGCCGATTTCGCGGATCGACGGCAGGCGCTTCATGATGGTGTCCGCACCGACGTGGGTGAGGTCCAGCAGCACGTAGTCGCCGTTCGGGCCGCAGCCGCGCCCTTCCTTGATTTCCTGGTCCATCGAGCGCGAGACGAAGTCGCGCGGCGCCAGGTCCTTCAGCGTCGGCGCGTAGCGCTCCATGAAGCGCTCGCCGTCCTTGTTGCGCAGGATGCCGCCTTCGCCGCGCACGCCTTCGGTGATCAGCACGCCCGCGCCGGCCACGCCGGTCGGGTGGAACTGCCAGAACTCCATGTCTTCCAGCGGCACGCCGGCGCGCGCCGCCATGCCCAGGCCGTCACCGGTGTTGATGAAGGCGTTGGTGGAAGCGGCGTAGATGCGGCCCGCGCCGCCGGTGGCGAACAGCGTGGTCTTGGCTTCGAGGATATAGACTTCGCCGGTTTCCATTTCCAGCGCGGTCACGCCCAGCACGTCGCCGTCCTGGTCGCGGATCAGGTCCAGCGCCATCCATTCGACGAAGAAGTGGGTCTTGGCCCGCACGTTGCGCTGGTACAGCGTGTGCAGCAGCGCGTGGCCGGTCCGGTCGGCCGCGGCGCAGGCGCGCTGGACCGGCTTCTCGCCATAGTTCGAGGTATGGCCGCCGAACGGGCGCTGGTAGATGGTGCCGTCGGGGTTGCGGTCGAACGGCATGCCGAAGTGTTCGAGCTCGTAGACCACCTTGGGCGCTTCACGGCACATGAATTCGATCGCGTCCTGGTCGCCCAGCCAATCGGAACCCTTGATGGTGTCGTAGAAGTGATAGTGCCAGTTGTCCTCGCTCATGTTGCCGAGCGAGGCACCGATGCCGCCCTGCGCCGCCACCGTGTGCGAGCGCGTGGGGAACACCTTGGAGAGCACGGCCACGTTCAGGCCGGCTTCCGCGAGCTGGAGGGATGCGCGCATCCCGGCGCCGCCCGCCCCGACGATGACCACGTCAAAGCGACGACGCGGCAATCCTGTCTTGACTGCGACCATTTATTACACCCTCCAGAGAATCTGAGCAGCGTAGCCCGCGCAACCGACGAGCCACAGAATCGTAAGAACTTGCAGCACGAGGCGCACGGCCATCGGCTTCACATAGTCCATCCAGATATCGCGTACGCCGATCCAGGCGTGGAACAGCAGCGACAGGACGGTGAGGAACGTGATGATCTTCATCCATTGATTGGCGAAGAGACCTGCCCACGCTTCGTAGGAAGCGCCGTTCGAGAGCAGGAAGGAAACTGCCAGCACGACGGTGAAGACCACCATGATGACAGCGGTGACGCGCTGCGCGAGCCAGTCTTTCAGACCGTAGTGCGCACCGACGACAAGACGCTTGGGACCGATATTATTATTTGCCACCTTGACTCTCCTCAAAACAGGCCGAACAGCTTCAGGCCGAAAATCGCGGTGAGCAACAGGCTGATGACCAGCACGGCGACTGCGGACTTGGCCGAGGCGGGCTTGGTCACGCCGACGTGCACGTCGAGCAGCAGGAAACGGATGCCGGCGCAGAAATGGTGCAGATAACCCCAGATCAGGACCAGCAGAACCAGCTTGACGAAGCCGCCGGACAGGAGCGCCGAGAACTTTGCGAAGCTCAGTTCCGAGGTGACGCTCTGCTCGAACAGATAGAGCACGAAAGGAAGGAGGAGGAACATCAGGGCACCGCTTGCGCGATGCAGGATGGACACCTTGCCGGCCCAGGGCAACCTGTAACGCGCTAGCTGCGTGACATGGATGTTCCGGAACTCCGGCCTGGCTTGTTTGACGGCTTCAGCCATGCGAGACCCCATTTTGCGGTAAACAAAAAACGAAACTACTCGATGCCCTGCATGCAAATGAATGCAGCTGGAGCAAATCCACATAATTTTAGCGCCTTTGTTGCGCGGCGCACCAATAATTTTCAGCTATCGCGCACCAACATGGCGTGCCCGACAATCGCACGCGGCTACGCCACGGCGTAATATTTCCGTGCTCCGGCGCAACGGCGGGCAGCCATCATCGCTACGGCAGCAATAATCATCCGGAATTACCATTCGGCAGCTCAGCTCAAATCGTTCTGATAATAGTGCCGGGTGGTGACATACAAGCCGCGCCGGACCTCGACGGGGCGGTCGCCGTAGGTAAACGAGACACGCTCGACGGACAGCAGCGGCGTGCCGGCCTCCACGGACAGCAAGGCGGCGGTGGCGGCATCGGCGGCCACCGCGCGGATCTTTTCCGAGGCCCGGATCATGCGGGTTCCGAACTCGGCCTCGAACAACGCGTACATCGGGCCCTTCCATTCGGTCAGCTTCTCCGCGGTCAGGCCTTTGAAATTGGTGCCCAGCAGCCAGATCTCGTCCAGCACGGTGGGCTCGCCGGAGAAGAACAGCACGCGGCGGATCTGCACCACGCTGTCGCCGGTGCGGATGTCGAGCAGGCGGGCGATCTCGGCCGGGGCGCGCAGGCGCTTGCACTCGAGCACCTGGCTTGCGCCATAATGCGGCTCGCCCTCGTCGGGCACCAGCCGCAGGAAACGGAACTTGACGCCATCCTCGTGATGGGTCGTGACGAAGGTGCCCTTGCCCTGGCGGCGCGCCACCAGGTTTTCGGCGGCGAGTTCGTCGATGGCCTTGCGCACGGTGCCCTGGCTGACCTTGTAGCGGGCCGCCAGGTCCATCTCGCTGGGGATCATCTCGCCCGGCTTCCATTCGCCGGACTGCAGGCTCTGCGTAATGAGGGCCTTGATCTGCTGGTAAAGGGGGCTGAACGTGGGCGAAGCCGCCGCGGCGGGCGGCGGCGCTGCGGCACCGGACGTGGCGGCGCCATTATCCTGCGCTGCAGCAACGGCAGTACCGACGAGGGGCGTGGGCAGGGATGACATAGGCGAATTTCACCACAAAACGGCAAAGGGCGTCCAGCCCGGCATCAAATGTCTTATGTCTTATATAAGACATATGAATTGACATTGCAGATATGGCCGCCTACACTCCCGCTGGTTTCGACGCCGGCACCGCTCTGGATACGGCACCCCTCTTCGCAGTAGACTTACGCTTTGTCGCACCCCATGACCCGTTGTGGCTCCTTCCCGTCGGCATCGCTCCCAGCGCGCCGGCGGATTGCCGCCTGCCGCCGTGGCGACGAACCCGCACCCGGTGACGTCCGGACCCCCGTCCGGCGCGACACCGTCCAGTTTCCCCCTCTTTTCGTTTGGAGATCTACTCATGGCTAAAGCCCCAATGCGCGTCGCAGTGACCGGCGCCGCTGGCCAGATCGGCTATTCCCTGCTGTTCCGTATCGCTAACGGCGACATGCTGGGCAAGGACCAGCCGGTCATCCTCCAACTGCTCGACCTCCCGCAAGCACAGGCCGCCGTCAAGGGCGTCGTGATGGAACTGGAAGACTGCGCGTTCCCGCTGCTGGCCGGCGTCGTCATCACCGACGACCCCAAGGTCGCCTTCAAGGATGCCGACGTGGCCCTGCTGGTCGGCGCCCGTCCGCGCAGCAAGGGCATGGAACGCAAGGACCTGCTCGAAGCCAACGCCCAGATCTTCACGGTGCAGGGCAAGGCACTGGACGAAGTCGCCAGCCGCGACGTCAAGGTGCTGGTGGTCGGCAACCCGGCCAACACCAACGCCTACATCGCCATGAAGTCCGCGCCGAACCTGCCGCGCGAGAACTTCACCGCCATGCTGCGCCTGGATCACAACCGTGCCCTGTCGCAGATCGCCGCCAAGACCGGCAAGCCGGTGGCGTCGATCGAGAAGATGTTCGTGTGGGGCAACCACAGCCCGACCATGTACGCCGACTACCGCTACGCGACCGTCGACGGCCAGAGCGTCAAGGACCTGATCAACGACCACGCCTGGAACAACGACGTGTTCCTGCCGACCGTCGGCAAGCGCGGCGCCGCCATCATCGAAGCGCGCGGCCTGTCGTCGGCTGCCTCGGCCGCCAACGCCGCCATCGACCACGTGCACGACTGGGTCCTGGGCAGCAACGGCAAGATCGTCACGATGGGCATCCCGTCGAACGGCGAGTACGGCATCCCGGCCGACACCATGTTCGGCTACCCGGTGACCACCGCCAACGGCAAGTACGAAATCGTCAAGGGTCTGGAGATCGACGCCTACAGCCAGGAAAAGATCAACATCACCCTGAAGGAACTGGAAGAAGAAAAGGCCGGCGTGCAGCACCTGCTCGGCTGATCCGCTGTAGATCCAGTCCCAGGCAAGCGCCGATGACCAGGCCGGAGCCCCGCAACGATTCACGGATCGGCGCGGGCTCCGGTTTTTTTCATGCGCGCGCGGCCTGGCCCCGCCACCCCGACCACCACCGATAACGTGCATCCTTCCGAGGTCTTGTTCCAGGGCGAAGCCATGGCGGCCCAACTGCCGGTCTGCGACCACTACGCCGGCAACGAAAAGCTGATGCTCAAATCGCTTGCCCTGCAGCAAGAGCTTGGGCCGGTCTTCGATATCACCCTCGATTGCGAGGACGGTGCCGCCGTCGGCCTCGAGCGCGAGCACGCCGAATTGTGCGCGCGCCTCGTCAACGGCCCGCAGAACCGCTTCAACCGCGTCGGCGTGCGCATCCACGACCCGGCCCACCCGAGCTGGCGCGCGGACGTCGATGCCCTGGTCGGCAGCGCCGGCGCCCGCCTGGCCTACGTGGTCATCCCCAAGGTGGCCGACGTGGTCGAGGTCGCCCGCGTGACCGACCATGTCAACCAAGTGGCGCGCGCCGCCGGCATTGCCCGCCATATACCGATCCATGTGCTGATCGAGACACACGCAGCGCTCGAACAGGTCTTCGACATCGCCCGCCTGGTGCAGGTCGAATGCCTGAGCTTCGGCCTGATGGATTTCGTCTCGGCCCACCACGGCGCCATCCCCGGCGAGGCCATGCGCTCGCCGCAGCAGTTCGAGCAGCCGCTGATCCGGCGCGCCATGCTGGAGATCTCCGCCGCCTGCCACCGCTACGGCAAGGTGCCCTCGCACAACGTCAGCACCGACATCGCGCAGCCCGAACGCGCCGGCGAAGACGCCCTGCGCGCGCGCACCGAATTCGGCTACCTGCGCAAGTGGAGCATCCACCCGAGCCAGATCGAGCCGATCGTGGCGGCTTTCCGCCCGAGCGGCGCGGAGATCGGCGCGGCCAGCGAGATCCTGCTGGCCGCCTACGAAAACAACTGGGCACCGATCCGGCACCAGGGCCAGCTTCATGACCGCGCCAGCTACCGCTATTACTGGTCGCTGCTGCAGCGCGCCCACGCCACCGGCGCGCGGCTGCCGGGCACGGTGCTGGACCGCTTCTTCGCATGACCACGGCGCCGTAGCCAGGCGCCGGCACGCATAAGAGATACCCGCCGCATACCCCGCCGGGATACCCGCCCGGTCCGCGAACAGACAGGAGACGCGATGCCAGAGCAGCAGCAGCCCGCCCCGCAGCAAACCCCGAAGCCGAAGAAATCCGTCGCCCTGTCGGGCGTGGCCGCCGGCAACACCGCGCTGTGCACGGTCGGCCGCACCGGCAACGACCTGCACTACCGCGGCTACGACATCCTCGACATCGCCGAGACCTGCGAATTCGAGGAAATCGCCCACCTGCTGGTGCACGGCAAGCTCCCCACCCGCGCCGAACTCGCCGCCTACAAGGCCAAGCTCAAGGCCTTGCGCGGCCTGCCCGCCAACGTCAAGGCCGCCCTCGAATGGGTGCCCGCCAGCGCCCATCCGATGGACGTCATGCGCACCGGCGTGTCCGTGCTCGGCACCGTGCTGCCCGAGAAGGAAGACCACAACACCCCGGGCGCGCGCGACATCGCCGACCGCCTCATGGCCAGCCTCGGCTCCATGCTGCTGTACTGGTACCACTACAGCCACAACGGCCGGCGCATCGAGGTCGAGACCGACGACGACTCCATCGGCGCGCACTTCCTGCACCTGCTGCACGGCCAGAAGCCGTCGGCGCTGTGGGAACGCGCCATGCAGACCTCGCTGAACCTGTACGCCGAGCACGAGTTCAACGCCTCGACCTTCACCGCGCGCGTGATCGCCGGCACCGGCTCGGACATGTATTCGTCGATCGCCGGGGCCATCGGCGCGCTGCGCGGCCCCAAGCACGGCGGCGCCAACGAGGTGGCCTTCGAGATCCAGAAGCGCTACGACAGCCCGGCCGAGGCCGAGGCCGACATCAAGCGCCGCGTGGAGAACAAGGAAGTGGTGATCGGCTTCGGCCACCCGGTGTACACCACCGGCGACCCGCGCAACCAGGTCATCAAGGAAGTGGCCAGGCGCCTGTCGAAGGACGCCGGCGCGATGAAGATGTTCGACATCGCCGAGCGGCTGGAGACGGTCATGTGGGACGCCAAGAAGATGTTCCCCAACCTGGACTGGTTCAGCGCGGTGAGCTACCACATGATGGGCGTGCCCACGGCCATGTTCACGCCGCTGTTCGTGATCGCGCGCACCTCGGGCTGGGCCGCGCACATCATCGAGCAGCGCATCGACAACAAGATCATCCGCCCCAGCGCCAACTACACCGGGCCGGAGAACCTGAAGTTCGTGCCGATCGGCAGGCGCAAATAGGCCACTGGCCGGCCCCGCAAGCGGCATGCCGCCCGCCCGCAGTGCACGGCAAGCCGCGTGGGGCGGCTCCGGCGGCCGAATTGTGTAACCAATGGATGGGGTACTACGCCCCGACTTTCAAATCGTAGAGAATAGCGGCGGAATGTGATGACCGGCCTTTGCCCCGTCACCTGCCTTTGACTCAACTCCAGAAGGAACCCACAGAATGAAGCATCTCGTCCTCGCCGCCTGCATCGGCGCCTTTTCGCTGACCTCCGCCGGTGTTGCGATGGCCCAGGAACCGGCCAAGAAGGCCGCTCCCGCCAAGAAGGCCCCGGCCAAGAAGAACACCAAGAAGACGGTCGCCGCCAAGGAAGTCCCGCCCGAGCCGACCGGTGAAAAGTGGCAGTGCGAACTGGGCCACGCCATCTATATCAGCGGCAACATGCTGCGCGACGAAGTCATCGTCGTGAACTGGGAAGGCAAGGAATACCGCCTGCCCCGCCAGTCCACCGTGACCGGCGCCGACCGCTACTTCGACGCCCGCTCGGGCATGGACCTGGTCGTCATCCCGAGCAAGGCCATGCTGTTCAACAAGACGGCCGGCCAGCGCCTGGCCGACGAATGCCAGACCGCCGACATGCTGGCCGGCGGCTCCGCCCCGACCCAGGCAGGCGCGCTGCGCGCACCTGTCGCCACGCCGCTGCTGGTGGCGCCGTCCGCGCCGCCGGCGCCCGCCACCGCCGATGCCGGCCAGGCTCCCGCCGCGCAGAAGCAGTAAGGCGCGACGCGGCGTCACGGGCGTCACGGGCATCACAGGCATCACAAGGACCGGCAGCACCAGAAAGGCATAAAAAAGGCACCAGGCAGCACAAATTCCCGAGGGGACCCATGTCTGCACATATTGCGAATGTCCGGCCGGAACCTGACCAGGTGCTGGCCGATATCGTCGACTACGTCGCTGGCTACCAGATCAAGAGCGCGCTGGCCTACGACACGGCCCGCAACTGCCTGATCGACACCCTCGGCTGCGGCCTGGAAGCCTTGTCCTACCCCGCCTGCACCAAGCTGCTGGGCCCCATCGTGCCGGGCACGGTGGTTCCCCACGGCGCCAAGGTGCCGGGCACCCAATTCCAGCTCGACCCGGTCCAGGCCGCCTTCAACATCGGCGCCATGATCCGCTGGCTCGACTTCAACGACACCTGGCTGGCCGCCGAATGGGGCCACCCGTCGGACAACCTCGGCGGCATCCTCGCCACCGCCGACTGGCTCTCGCGCAACCACGTGGCCGCCGGCCGCAAGCCGCTGGCCATGAAGCAGGTACTCGCGGCCATGATCAAGGCCCACGAGATCCAGGGCTGCATCGCGCTGGAAAACTCGTTCAACAAGGTCGGCCTGGACCATGTGGTGCTGGTCAAGGTGGCCACCACCGCCGTGGTGGCGCACATGCTGGGCCTGGCCCGCGAGGAGATCATCAACGCGGTCTCGCTGGCGTGGGTCGACGGCCAGTCGCTGCGCACCTACCGCCACGCCCCCAACACCGGCAGCCGCAAGAGCTGGGCCGCCGGCGACGCCACCAGCCGCGCCGTGCGCCTGGCCCTGATCGCCCGCACCGGCGAGATGGGCTACCCCTCGGTGCTCACGGCCAGGGGCTGGGGCTTCTACGACGTGCTGTTCAAGGGCCAGCCGTTCCGCTTCCAGCGCCCCTACGGCACCTACGTGATGGAGAACGTGCTGTTCAAGATCTCCTTCCCGGCGGAGTTCCACGCGCAGACCGCGGCGGAGGCGGCAATGACCCTGCACGGACAGCTCGCCGCCGCCGGCAAAACGGCCGCCGACATCCGCCGGGTCACCATCCGCACCCACGAAGCCTGCATCCGCATCATCGACAAGACCGGCCCGCTGGCCAATCCGGCCGACCGCGACCACTGCATCCAGTACATGGTCGCGGTGCCGCTGCTGTTCGGCCGCCTGACGGCCGGCGACTACGAGGACAGGATCGCCGCCGACCCGCGCATCGACGCGCTGCGCGCCCGCATCGCCTGCGTGGAAGACCCCGCCTTCACCGCCGACTACCATGACCCGGACAAACGCTCGATCGCCAATGCGCTGACCGTCGAGCTGGACGACGGCACGGTGCTGCCCGAGGTGGTGGTGGAATACCCGATCGGCCACCGGCGCCGGCGCGAGGACGGCATCCCGCTGCTGGTGGAGAAATTCAGGACCAACCTGGCGCGCCGCTTCCCGGACCGGCAGCAGCAGGCCATCCTGGCGGTGTCGCTGGACCAGGCGCGCCTGGAGGCGATGCCGGTCCACGAGTATGTGGATCTGTACGTCATCTGAGCAAGGCGCGCGCGCGCCGGCCGCCGGCTTGCCCTACAATCGACGCGGTGCAAGCATTGGCAAGGCCTCGTCCGCGCAAGACAGCATGCGGTCGTCGGCAATAGAATCACCACCGGGGTCAGCAGCAGGATCGGGAAACCAGAAGCAAAAAAAGCAGCAAGGCATGAAGCATCAGCAAGCATGAACACGGCGCCCCACCGGCGCCCGCGCCGCGCGGCAGGCTGGCTCCGGCGCCGCCGGCGGCCGCAGCACGAATGACAGATTCACGAGTCCAAGCCAGTCCGCACCATCTTTCGAATGGAGTAAGGCAATGCCCCACAATCTCAATAAAACTCTGAAAGAATTCAAGATCAGCCCGGGTCTCAAGGGCCAGTACTATTCCCTGCCGCAACTGGGCAAGGCGCTGGGCGTGGCCGTCGAGCGCCTGCCGGTATCGATCCGCCTCGTGCTCGAATCGGTGCTGCGCAACTGCGACGGCAAGAAGGTCACCGAGGAACACGTCAGGCAGCTCGCCAACTGGAAGCCGGTGGCCGAGCGCGTGGACGAGATCCCCTTCGTGGTGGCGCGCGTGGTGCTGCAGGACTTCACCGGCGTGCCGCTGCTGGCCGATCTGGCCGCCATGCGCAACGTGGCCGAGAAGATGGGCAAGAACCCCAAGAAGATCGAGCCGCTGGTCCCGGTGGACCTGGTGGTCGACCACTCGGTGCAGATCGACCACTTCCGCGAAAAGAAAGCGCTCGACCTCAACATGCAGCTGGAATTCCAGCGCAACAACGAGCGCTACCAGTTCATGAAGTGGGGCATGCAGGCGTTCGACACCTTCGGCGTGGTGCAGCCGGGCTTCGGCATCGTGCACCAGGTCAACCTGGAATACCTGGCGCGCGGCGTGCACAAGAAGGACGGCGTGTACTACCCCGACACCCTGGTCGGCACCGACAGCCACACCACCATGATCAACGGCATCGGCGTGGTGGGCTGGGGCGTGGGCGGCATCGAGGCGGAAGCCGGCATGCTGGGCCAGCCGGTCTACTTCCTGACGCCGGACGTGGTGGGCGTGGAGCTGAAGGGCCGCCTGCGCGAAGGCGTCACGGCCACCGACCTGGTGCTCACCATCACCGAAATGCTGCGCCGCGAAAAAGTGGTCGGCAAGTTCGTCGAGTTCTTCGGCGAAGGCACCGCGAGCCTGGCGCTGCCGGACCGCGCCACCATCGGCAACATGGCGCCGGAATACGGCGCCACCATGGGCTTCTTCCCGGTCGACGAGAAGACCATCGACTACTTCAAGGGCACCGGCCGCACGGAAGAGGAAATCGCCGCCTTCGAAGGCTATTTCCGCGCCCAGAACCTGTTCGGCGTGCCCAAGGCCGGCGAGATCGACTACACCAGCGTGGTCACGCTCGACCTCGGCACCGTGGCCCCCTCGCTGGCCGGCCCGAAGCGCCCGCAGGACCGCATCGAGATCGGCAACGTCAAGACCACCTTCGCCTCGCTGTTCGCCAAGCCGACCGCCGAGAACGGCTTCAACAAGGACATCGCCGAGCTGGACAAGACCTACACCACCACCAACGGCGTGAACGTGAAGAGCGGCGACGTGCTGATCGCCGCCATCACCTCCTGCACCAACACCTCCAACCCGAGCGTGCTGCTGGCCGCCGGCCTGCTGGCCAAGAAGGCGGTGGAAGCCGGCCTGACGGTGGCGCCGCACATCAAGACCTCGCTCGCCCCCGGCAGCCGCGTGGTGACGGAATACCTGCAGGCCACCGGCCTGCTGCCCTACCTGGAAAAGCTCGGCTTCGGCGTGACCGCCTACGGCTGCACCACCTGCATCGGCAACGCCGGCGACCTGACGCCGGAACTGAACGAGGCCATCACCAAGAACGACCTCGTGGCCGCCGCCGTGCTGTCCGGCAACCGCAACTTCGAGGCGCGCATCCACCCGAACATCCGCGCCAACTTCCTGGCCTCGCCGCCGCTGGTGGTGGCCTACGCCATCGCCGGCAACGTCACGCGCGACCTGATGACCGAGCCGGTGGGCACCGGCAAGGGCGGCCGCGAGATCTACCTGGGCGACATCTGGCCGAGCTCGGAGGAAATCCACGCCCTGCTCAAGTTCGCCATGAACGCCGACGTGTTCCGCACCAACTACGAACAGGTCAAGAAGCCGAGCAAGCTGTGGGCCAAGGTCAAGGGCACCAAGGGCCAGGTCTACGACTGGCCCAAGTCCACCTACATCGCCGAGCCGCCCTTCTTCCAGGACTTCGGCATGGAACCGGCCGCCACCCAGTCGAGCGTGCGCAACGCGCGCGCGCTCGGCGTGTTCGGCGACTCGGTGACCACCGACCACATCTCGCCGGCCGGCTCGATCAAGGAATCCTCGCCCGCGGGCAAGTACCTGCAGGCCAACGGCGTGCTCAAGGCCGACTTCAACAGCTACGGCTCGCGCCGCGGCAACCATGAAGTCATGATGCGCGGCACCTTCGCCAACGTGCGCATCAAGAACCTGATGCTGCCGGTCAAGCCCGACGGCTCGCGCGTGGAGGGCGGCGTCACGCTGCACCAGCCCTCCGGCGAGGAAATGTCGATCTACGACGCCGCCATGAAGTACATCGCCGAAGGCACGCCCACCGTGGTGTTCGGCGGCGAGGAGTACGGCACCGGCTCGTCGCGCGACTGGGCGGCCAAGGGCACCCAGCTGCTCGGCGTGAAGGCCGTGATCACGCGCAGCTTCGAGCGCATCCACCGCTCCAACCTGGTCGGCATGGGCGTGCTGCCGCTGCAGTTCAAGGGCAACGACAGCGTGCAGACGCTCGGCATCGTCGGCAACGAGACCTTCGACATCGAAGGCATCGAGGGCGAGCTGAAGCCGCAGCAGGACGTCACGCTGGTGATCAAGCGCGCCAACGGCGACGTGCAGCGCGTGCCGGTGCTGCTGCGCATCGACACCCCGATCGAGGTCGACTACTACAACCACGGCGGCATCCTGCCGTTCGTGCTGCGCCAGCTGCTGGCCGCCTGAGCGGGCCGCCCCCGCGCGGGGGTTGCCGGCAGGACACCGAAGCCGCTGGCCGCGCCTCCCCGGGAGGACGCGGCCAGCGGCTTTTTCCATGGGAAAAGCGCCGCCCGCGCCGCCTGCCGGGCACTGGCGCGGAAGCCGGCGCGGGCGCCGGCCTGTGTAAGTTCCACGCAAGCCTGCCCTGCGACACTGCCGTCAACAACAAGAAAGCAGCGTGCGCGGCGGCCGGTCCGGCCAGCCATGCCACGCCGGCTTCCGACGCTCACCTCATATCGGAGACAACATGGCAAAGATCTTCATCGCATTCGTCGTCATCGCCGGCGCGGCCCTCTACCTGCTCACCAAGGGCGGCGGAGACATCTCCATCGGCGGCGAGCAGCACGGCGTGGAAAGCCACGCGCCCGAAACCCCGCAGCCGGCCGCGCAGAAATAGGCGGCCGGCGGGCCCGGCACCGGGCAGGCGCGCGGGCGGCACTGCCCCGCCCCGCGCCGCGCGGAACCCATGCGGCACCGCACGCCATGTTTTGTCAACGTAGCGAGTAGAATACCGTTTTACCGAAAAACGGATGATCTCGACTTATGGCAGGTTTTCGCCCCAAGGCTTCCCAACGTCTTTCGCCTGACGCCGAGCGTCTGGTGGCCGATGCGCTCGCGCTCGATGCCTCGGGCAGCCGCATGGAGGACGGGTACTGGGAGCGGCGGCTCTCGCAACGCCTGGGCCGGCTGCTGAAGAACGGCAGCCAGTCCGCGCTCGACGCGGCGCTCGAACACCTGTTCAAGCACAACGCCGACGCCTCCGACGTGCTGGCCGAGCAAGCCGAGACCCTGGCCGAATCCGCCACCGTCGACATCGACGGTGTCAGCTACGACGCCCTGCTGATCGCCGCGCCCATCCTGGCCCACACGCGCTACGCCATCCCCTCGGGCGCGCTCAAGCCCGAGCTGGCGCAGACGCTCTCGGTGCACATGCAGGCGCATGTGCTGGCGGCCGGCACGCGCATGGCGCTGTCGCCCTACCTGTACAGCATCGACCAGCTCCCGCGCACGCATAGCGACACCTTCGCGCTGACCTACAAGCTGGTGTCGGCGGCGATGTCCGGCACCACGCCCAAGGTCGACCTGCGCGACCTGCCGGAAACCGCGCCGATCCTGGCCGACCCGCGCTACCTGCTGGCGGTGGTGGTAGCGCCGCACGAACAGGCCCTGTTCCGCTGGCAGGAAGACGCCAAGGACCACCACGCCGAGCGCTCCATGTGCCTCGAGCAGTGGCGCACCCAGGTGCAGCCTTCGATCGCGCTGCTGCTGCCGGGCTGCGAGTTCGAGCTGCTGCTGCCGGACGCCTTCTTCCTGTCCTGCCGCGAATCGGACAAGAGCATCCGTCCGCTCACGGTGCGCGCCGCCGTCAACTACCTGTGCGGCACGCTCGACGTGCCGGCCGGCCAGATGGCCGCGGTGGTGGCCGCCTTCGGCGAGGAAGAAGTCGAGGAATATCGCGTGGGCTTCACCATGCGCGGCGAGAAGGACGTGATCTACGGCATCGTCTGGCCGGTCTATGGCCGCGAGTCCGGCGAGATCGACGCCACCGACAAGGACAACCCGCTCGAGCAGATCTGCGAGGAACTGCGCAATGCCGGCGTGGAAGACATCTTCCGCCACGCCGCGCTGTTCGACCCCGAGTATTGCGAGGACTGCGGCACGCCGCTCTACGCCGACCGCTCGGGCGAGATCGTCCACGCCGAACTGCCCGAGGACGCGCCGACGCAGCAGCCGCTGTTCCACTGAGCGCGCCCCGCCACGGATTGCCGACGGCCCGCCTTGCGCGGGCCGTTTTCGTCGGCGGGCCCGCTCAGGCCGGCGGCGGGCTCACGCAGCGCCACAAGGCATGGCCCGAGGCGGCGTACTTGCGCTCGAACGGCGTGATGGCCGCGACCGGCTGCCACGGCCCGGCCGCGGCCGGGCGCCCCACCAGCGCCAGCGCCTGGGCGAATTCGTCGATATAGACCCGCCAGTTGCTGCGGCACTCCAGGTAGTCGCCGCAGGCAGCCAGCGCCGGGAACACGGCGTGGCCCTGCCAGCGCCGCCCCAGGTGGCCGATCTTGGGCCACGGATTGGGATAGAGCACATAGTGGCGCGCCACCGGGACGCACTCGGCCTGCAACATGCGCCAGATGTCGACCAGGTCGGCCCGCGCCCAGGCGAAGTTGGCGGGCATCGGCCCGTCCCACCAGTCCTTGCCGCCCGCCAGCCGCTTCTCGGACTGGTCCACGCCGATGACGAAGTGGCCGGGGAATGCCGTGGCCAGCCGCAGCGTGCTCTCCCCCACCCCGCAGCCGGCGTCGAGGATCAGCGGCGCCGCCCCGGCCCGCTGCCATTGCTGCAACGCAAGATCGAGCGCGCGCCGGCTGGGCTCGCCGATCGGCTTGCGGAACGGCTCGGCCAGGTGGCGGGCCACGCGCGCGGCGAGATGGTCGTGGACATCGGCCTGCGCCGAAGTGATGGTGCGGGAGTTGGCGAACATGGGCGCGATTCTACCGGCTGCGCAGCCGGGGTGGACAGGCGCGGCGCCGGCGGCGAGCATAAGGATATGACGCGGCTATCGCACATCGATGTCGTTTTGGCGGCACAATGCGGGCAGCCGGGTCGGCCGGACGCCCGCTTGCCGCGCGCCGCCACCCCCTTCTGAGAACCCGCCGCCGCCAGCACGCACGCACGCGCGCCACGGCGGCCCGTGCTAGGAGCGCATCCGATGACCGCCAACCGCCGCATCCACCACCCGACCAGCCGCCTGCAGACCCTGATGCCGCGCCGCGCCGCGCTGCGCGCCGGCGCGGCGCTGGCGCTCGGCGCCGCCGCGCTGCTGATGCTGCCCGCCGGCGCGGCCCGCGCCGAGGACCTGCGCATCGGCCTGTCCGCCGACGTGACCTCGATGGACCCGCAGTGGAACAATTCCGGGCCCAACAACGCCATCGCGCTGCATATCTTCGAGTCGCTGGTGTTCATGGACAAGAACGCCCGCTACATCCCGGGCCTGGCGCTGTCGTGGAAGCCGGTCAACGCCATCACCTGGGAGATCAAGCTGCGTCCCAACGTGAAATGGCACGACGGCTCGCCGTTTACCAGCGAAGACGTCAAGGCCTCGCTCGAACGCCCCGAGAAACTGGTCAACAGCCCCGGCTCCTTCACCAGCTACACCAAGCCGATCGCGCGCATCGACACGCCCGACCCGCTCACCGTGCGCCTGACCATGAGCGTGCCCAACTACGCCAACCTCGCCAACGACCTCAACAGCGTGCCGATCATGCCGAAGAAGGTGGCGGCCACGCTGAGCCAGGCCGACTTCGACTCCGGCAAGGCCATGATCGGCACCGGGCCGTTCAAGTTCGTGCGCTTCGCGCGCGGGCAGGAAATCGTGATGGCCAGGAACCCCGACTACTGGGGGCCCAAGCCCGAATGGGACCGCGCCATCTTCCGCATCCTCACCGACAACGGCGCGCGCAGCGCGGCGCTGCTGGCCGGCGACGTGGACGTGATCGAAAGCGTGCCGTCGGCCGACGTCGCCCGGCTCAGGCAGAACCCCAAGTTCCGCATCGAGCAGCAGGTCTCGTGGCGCACCATCTTCTGGCAGATGGACCAGTCGCGCGACAACCCGCCGTTCGTCACCGACAAGGCCGGCAAGCCGCTCGGCAAGAATCCGTTCAAGGACGCGCGCGTGCGCGCCGCCATCAGCCACGCGCTCAACCGCGACGCCATCGTCAGCCGCATCATGGAAGGGCTGGCGGTGCCGGCCTCGTCGATCGTCTCGCCGCAGATCTTCGGCCATCCGGGCACCAAGCCCGATGCCTACGACCCCGAAGGCGCCAGGAAGCTGCTGGCCGCGGCGGGCTACCCGGACGGCTTCGGCCTGACCCTGCACGCCACCAACAACCGCTACCTGAACGACGCCGCCGTGGCGCAGGCCACCGCCAGCATGCTCACCCGCATCGGCATCCAGACCAAGGTGGAAACGCTGCCCGTGGCCGCCTACTTCACGCGCGCGCGCCAGGGCGACTTCGCCTTCGAGATGCTGGGCTGGGGCTCGGCGGCCGCCGACGTGGCGCTGCGCTCGATCACCGGCACGCCCAACCCCAAGACCGGCTATGGCACCTGGAACTGGGGCAAGTACAGCAACGCGCAGCTCGACCAGCTGATCGAGAAGTCGCTCACCACCGTGAGCAGCGACAAGGCGCGCGAGGAAAACGCCCGCGCCGCCGCGAAGTTCGCGCTGGCCGACCACGCCATCATTCCCTCGCACAGCCAGCTGGCGATGTGGGCGATGCGCAAGGACCTGAAGTACGAAGCCCGCACCGACGAGTGGTCGCTGGCGCAGTTCTTCCACAAGCAGTAAGCAGCGGAACGCGGCAAAGCGGCAAAGCGGCAGGCGGGCATTGCATGCCGGGCGGCCGGGGCTCAGATCCTGAGCCGCTCCTCCTGGCGGGCGTTCGCCGCCCGCAGCCCCTTCACCCACGAGCGCGCCGGCAGTCCGGTGGCGTCTTCCACCACCTTCGCGCGCAGTTCCAGCACTTCCCACGACACGTCGATCGCCGGGCCGTTGAAGGCCAGCGCGATCACGTTGCCGTCGTGCACTTCCGGGAACACCAGCACGCGGTCCTCGAAGGCCTCGCAGATGCGCACGATGTTCTTGGGGAAGCTGTCGTGGTCGCCGAACAGGTTGATGGTCATCACCCCGGGCGCCTTCAGCACGCGGCGGCATGCCTTGTAGAACGCCGTGGTGTCCAGCACCGGGCCGCGCGCGGTGGCGTCGTACAGGTCGACCTGCAGCACGTCGAGCGCGGCGGTGTGGGCGCTGTCCATCACGTAGTCCCAGGCGTCCTGCTCGCGCACGGTCAGGCGTGCGTCGTCCTCGCGCAGGCCGAACATGCTGCGCCCGGCCACGATCACGGCCGGGTTCAGCTCCACCGCGGTGACGCGCGCGCGGCTGAACTGGCGGTGGCAGAACTTGGTCAGCGCCGCCGCGCCCAGGCCCAGCTGCGCGACGTGGAAGTCCGGCGCCGAGGGCGACAGGAACAGCAGCCACGCCATCATCTGCTGGGCGTACTCCAGCTCGATGGCGTCCGGCTTGCGCAGGCGCATCGCGCCCTGCACCCATTCCGTGCCGAAGTGCAGGTAGCGCACGCCGTCCATCTCGGAGAAGGTCACCGGCGCGAAGCGCGGAGTCATGCGCTTTTCTTCGCGCTCGGTCCGGCGCGCTTCGCGGCGCTGGTCTTCTTGCCGGTCTTCGCGCTGCGCGCCGGCGCGGCCGCGCTCGCCGCGCGCGGGGCGGCGCGAGGCCACGGCTTCGATGGATTTGCGTTTCAGGAGAGTCATGTCGGTCGGGGAAAGGCGGGAATACGGACAGGCGTGCCGCCTTACGGGGCGGCGCGCGGCTTCATGCGACGGCAGGCGGCAGCGGCCGGCGTCAGGGCATCAGGACTTGCCGAGCGCGCCTTGCGCGCGCTGCAGCCATTCCCGGTTGTGCTCGCGCGCGTGGCGCGGCCAGTGCTTGCCGTCGTGCACGATCTCGGCATACAGGGCCTGCGCGCGCTCGCGGTCGGCGCCGTCCTGCCGCGCCGCGAGCCAGTCGGCGAACAGGCAGCGCGCGGCGGCATCGCTGGCGCAGCTCAACGCCTGCTCGAACGCGGCGCGCGTGCCGGGCGCATCGGTGGCGGCCAGCGCGCGCGCATACAGCAAGGCGGGATCGGCCTGCTGGCGCGCCTGCGGCTGGGCTTCGAACAGGCGCTCCAGCGTGGCCGCGGCGGCGGCGTGCGCGCCGGTGGCGAACTGCGCGCGCGCCAGCCCCAGCAGCAGCGCGGGATCGCTGGCGAACGGGCCGCTCGCGGCGGCCTCGTAGTGCTGCAGCGCCTCCTTGGGCTCGTCCGCGTCCAGCAGGGCGGCCCCCAGGCGCATGCGGTGGTCGACCGTCGGCGCGCGGTCGAAGGCGGCGCGCGCTTCGCGCACGGCGCGGTTGGGGTCCACCAGTTGCCCGATCGCGCGCGTGGCGGCGCGCGCGCCGCGCGTCTGGCGCAGCGCCGGCAGGTAGATGGCGAAGAAATACACCACGCTGCCCAGCCCCGGGAACAGGAACAGGATCAGCAGCCAGTACATGTTCTGGTGGGTGCGCACCGCGTGGACGGCGAAATACAGCGCCACGATGACGTGAAAACCAATTCCGAGATAGGGCATCGTCGTTCAATCCTGTATGGCACGCGCCGGCGGGCAGGCCGCCGGCGCTCACAGGCAGGATTGTGACAGATGCGCGCGGCCGGCAGCAGGTAGCCGGCCGCCGGCGCGGCGGCTCACAGCAGTCCGAGCGTGAACGCCTTCAGCGTCGCCGCCGCGCGCGTGGAGCATTCGAGCTTGCGGAAGATGCTCTCCACGTGGGTGCGCACCGTGCTCGGGCTGATCGACAGCGTGCGCGCGACCTCCTTGTTGCTCTCGCCCTGGCTGATGCGCCGCAGCACGTCGGTCTCGCGCTCGGACAGCACCACGGCCGTGCGCGGCGCGGCGGGCGCCTGCCGGCCGCCGGCCGCGGCCAGCGTGGCCTCGACCGCGTCGGCGTCGAAGCGGCCGCGCGCGGCTTCCTCGCGCAGCAGCGCCGCCGCCGCGTCCGGCGCCATCGCCTCGCGCCACGGACGGCGCGCGCGCAGCGCGGCCCAGGCCGCCGCCACCGCCAGCGTGCGGTGCGCGGCCGACAGCGCGTCGCCGCCGAGGCCGCGGAAATAGCCGCTGCCGTCGAGCCGCTCGTAGGCATACGAGGCCAGCTCCGCCTCCGCGCCCAGCGTGCCGATCTGGCGGGCCGCGCGCGAGGTCCAGTACGGCACCAGGCGGATGCGCTCCCAGTCCGCCGCGGGCAGCCGGCCCGGCGTGTTCCACAGGCGGTTGGGCAGCGCGGCGCGGCCCATGCCATGGATCAGGCCGGCGCGGTGCAGGCGCGCCTGCAGCACCGCATCGAGCCCCTGCAGCGCGGCGCTCGCGCGCGCCAGCTCCGCGACCTGCCGCGAATACCCGGCCATCCACGGCAGCTTGAGATCGATGACGTCGGCGATCACGGTCAGCGGGACGTCTTCCTCGCCGCGCGCGGCCGGCATGCCGCCGCCCGCCGGCGCCTGCTCGTCCAGCGCGGCCAGCCAGTCGCGCGCGTGGCGGCGCAACGGCCCGACCAGCGCATCCGGATACTTGCGGTTGCCGGCGGCCGCGATGCGCGCGAGCGCGCCTTCCAGCCCGTGGACGCGCCCGAGGATCTCCAGGTCGCTGGCCAGCGTCACGTGATAGACCAGCTCCGGCACCGCCGGATGCCGCAGCCGGCCGGGCATGCCGGTGCCGTCGTAGGTCTCGAAGATGTTGCGCAGGCCCTGCTCCACCGCGTTGCCCATGCCGAGCATGGCGGCAATCTCGCCCGACACCTCGCAATGGATCTCCGCCAGCGGGAAGATGCCGCGCTGCTGCGCCTGGCTGAGCGCGGGCAAGGTCTGCGACATCAGGGCCTCGCGCCCGCCCACGTCGTCGCCGAGCAGCGCCTCGAAGCCGGCCGCGTTGGCGGTGCAGCCCGACCAGCGCAGCAGCGCCACCTGCCGCGCGGCGCGGCAGTCCTGCGCGCCGCAGCCGGCCCGCTCGGCGAGCTGCGCGGCCAGCCACGCCGTGCGCAGCGAATGGTCGGTCGGCCGGCCCATGCTGAGGTCGCCGATGAAAGCCAGTGCCAGGATGGCGTCGAGGACCGGCACGGTATCTGGGTTTTGCATGCGGCGTTCGTTCGGTTGCGGTTGCGGTTGCGGTTGCGGTTGCGGTGCGGTTGCGGGCCGGCCGCGGGCGCACGGCATGCCGCGGCGGCCAATGAGAACACAAAAGCGCACGGACCTGGCGGCAAGGGCCGCGGCAGCGGCCGGGCGGGGTCGGATAATCGACCGATTCCGGCGGCGGCCGCGATTGCCGATACTCGGTTCCAGTCACGAACCCGTGCCGAACCCTCAACCGGAGATCCATCATGTCGCATCGTAAGACCATTTCGCTCGCCCTGGGCGCCCTTACTCTGGCCGCCAGCTCCTTCGCCCACGCCGCCGCGCCCGCCGCCGACGCACCCTCGGTCGTCCTCGTGCACGGCGCCTTCGCCGACGGCTCGGACTGGGCCAAGGTGATCCCGCTGCTGCAGGCCAAGGGCATCAAGGTGCAGTCCGTGCAGAACGGCCTGAACTCGCTGCAGGACGACGTGGCCGTCGCGCGCCGCGCCATCGACAACCAGAAAGGCAAGGTGGTGCTGGTCGGCCACTCGTGGGGCGGCACCGTGATCACCGAAGCCGGCAACGACGACAAGGTCGCGGCGCTGGTGTACGTCGCCGCGTTCGCGCCCGACGCCGGCCAGTCCACCGAGGAACTCGGCAAGGGCTACCCCACGCCGCCGGGCATCGGCAAGCTGGTGGCCGACGCGCAAGGCTACCTGTCGCTGCCGCCCGAGGCCATGGCCCACGACTTCGCCCAGGACGTGCCCGCCGCGCAGGCGCGCGTCATGGCCGTCACGCAAGGCCCCATCCAGGCGAAATCGTTCGGCGAGAAGGTCACCGCCGCCGCGTGGTCCACGCGCCCGTCCTGGTACATCGTGAGCGAGAAGGACCGCATGATCCAGCCCGACCTGGAACGCGCGATGGCGAAGAAGATCGGCGCCAAGGTCACCAGCCTGCCGACCAGCCACGTGCCGCAGCAATCGCGGCCCGCCGAGGTGGCCAAGGTCATCATCGACGCGGTGCAGGCCAGCACGAAGTAAGGCCGCGCGCGAAATCGGCGCGAGGAGGCAAGGCGCGGGCGGACGTTGAGCCTGCGCCTTGCCATTCGCGGCGGGTCGCCCGCTTCTGCGGGAGACCGCGGACGGCGGCGACCGGCGTCCCGCCCGCTCCGGCCCGCCCGCCGGCGATGCGGCATGTTACTTGCTACTGTCATGTTTCGCAGTCACCTTAGCGAAACCCGGGACTGCCCTTGCGGCCAGGCCCTTTCCATGACAAAGGAACCGCAGACATGAGCCACATCCACTTCATCGGCGGTGAGAAGGGCGGCGTGGGCAAATCGCTCGTCGCGCGCCTGCTGGCCCAGCATTTCATCGACCAGGGCATGCCGTTCCTGGGCTTCGACACCGACAAATCGCACGGCGCGCTGCTGCGCTTCTATGCCGATTTCGCCTCGCCCGCCGTGCTGGACCAGCACGACAGCCTGGACCCCATCATCGAGCAGGCGGTCGAGGACCCGCAGCGGCGCATCCTGGTCGACCTCGCGGCGCAGACCCAGCCAGCGCTGGCCAGGTGGCTCGACGATGCCGACGTGCTCGGCCTTGCCGGGGAACACGGCCTGACGCTCACATGGTGGCACGTGATGGACGCGGGCCGCGATTCGGTCGACCTGCTGCGGCAATGGCTCGACCAGTTCGGCGGACGCATCAAACTGGTGCTCGTCCTCAACGAAATCCGCGGCGACCGCTTCGACATCCTGGAAGCCTCGGGCGAGCGCGAGCGGGCCGAGGCGCTCGGCGCCAGCGTGATGACCCTGCGCCACCTGCCCGACACCACGATGCAGAAGATCGACCGGCACAGCGCCAGCTTCTGGGCCGCGGTCAATCACCCGGACCGCGCCGCCACCGGGCTCGGCCTGCTGGAGCGGCAGCGCGTCAAGGTATGGCTGCAGCGCGCCCATGCGGAGATGGCGCGGCTGCCCTTGTAAGCACGCCGGCGCCGCCGGCTGCCCTACTTGCCCGCGGCGGGGACCATCTTGGCGAAATCGGCGTCCAGCCGCGCGAGCGCCCCGTCGATCCTGCCGCGCCGCGCCTGGATCCAGGCGTCCTGCTGCACCAGCCGCTGCCGGGCGGCGGCCAGCATGCGCTTCATCTCCGCCGGCTGCGGCCCGCCGCTGGTGGCGCGCGCGTTGGTGATGGCCAGCGGGTTGAGCGCCGCGCGGAATTCCGCCTCGCTCATCGGCAGCTCGCCGGCGTCGTACGCCTTGCCGGCCTCGCGGTAGATGTCCCGGGCCTTCGCATACGGGAAGTCGCTCGGGCGGATATCGCTGGCGCGCGCGTACTCGACGATTTCCGAGGCAAAGTGATGGCCCACGCGGAACGGCACCTTGTACTTGCGCATCAGCACGTCGGCCAGTTCCTGCGAGGCGGTCCAGTCGCTGTTCAGTTCATCGAGCGCGCGTTCCGGACTGATCACCAGCGCGCCGAGAATGCGGTCCCAGTCCTTCAGCACCTTGATCGCGCTGCCCACCATCTCGCTGTTGGGCTTGACCTCCTTGGCGTCGGGCATGCCCGGCGGGATGTTGTGCGCCTCGATCACCGGACCCATCGCCAGCGTGATGGCCATCGACGCATCGTGGCGCGCGCCGTTGAGCAGGCCCGGATTGCGCTTTTGCGGCATCGCGCTCGACACATAGGTATTGCCGCCGCCTTCGGCCAGCAGGATCCACGGCCGCGACTGCGCGTACTGCGTCATCACGTCCTCGATGAAGTTGCCGGCCTGCAGCGCGATGGTGGTGACGATGGCGCCCACTTCGACCGGGTATTCCGCCGACGAGATCTGCGCGGCGTCGTAGGCGTTCTCGACGATGGCGTCGAAGCCGAGGTAGCCCGCCATGCGCTGGCGGTCCAGCGGCCAGCTGGTGCCGTTGAGCACCGTGGTGCCCATCGGCGAGCGGTCGACCCGCGCGTAGGTCTCGCGGATGCGCTGCGCGTCGCGGTCCAGCGCGGCGGCAAACCCCAGCAGGTAGTGGCCGTAGCTGTTGGCCTGCGCGGCCACGCCGTTGGTGTAGTTCGGCACGATGGTGGCGCTGTGCTTGTCCGCCAGCGCCACCAGCGTCGTGGCCGTGCGGTTCAGCTGGTCGGCCAGGGCCAGCAGGTTGTCGCGCATGATGGCCGCGCGATAGGTGGCGTGCATGTCCTGGCTCGAGCGGCCCGCGTGCAGCAGCGTCACCTCCACGCCCGCCGCCTGGATCAGCAGCGGCTCGAACGTGATCACGCTGGACGGCCGCTTGCCGCCGGGCTGGTTGCCGTCCTGGATCACCTTGGCGACGCCCGCCGCGACGCGCGGCGCCACCGCCTTGTCGAGCAGTCCCTGCTCCGTGTTGATGACCGCCGACGCCTTGTTGATCTCGCCCAGCCAGAAGAACTCGTCGCGCTTCGGCGCCTGCTGCGCGCCGGCGCAGGTCGCATACAAGGCGGCCAGCAAAGCGATGGCGCGGATGCGCAGGGCCTTTGGCTTGCCGGCCTGCGCGGAAAACGGGCGCGCGGGAACGCGCATGTTGCAATGCATCATGTTGCGGATCTTCCTGATCGGGTTTGTCGTCGTCCTGGCTGCCCGGTCTCGATCCGCGCCTGCGGTCCCCCGTGCCAGCTGGCCGTGATTCTACGCGCCCGGCCGTGCGGGCATCGCGCCTAACGCGGCGGCCCGGGCAACCAGGCACGCAACGCTTGCCAGGCGCTGAGTTTCTCCGCGTACGGCAGCGTGTAGGCGGGACTGCTGGAAGGCAGCCTGACGATCTGGTGGCGGTCGCCCATGGCGCCGAGCGCTTTCATGCCGATCCGCGCCGCGGTTCCGCCATTGAACGCGATCGCCGCCAGGCCGGGCAGCGACGCGATCAACCCGGGCAGGTCGTTGCCGGCGTGGTCGCGGATGTTGCTGTCGAGGCTGCCATCGCGGCGCGCCTCGGCCACCACGTCCCACAGGCCCACGCGGTGCGCCAGCAGCGTCCGCAGCCGCGCGGGGTAGTCCATGCCTGCCAGGTCCTCGCCGATGACCTCGCCGGTCAGGTGCCAGAAGCGATTCTGCCGGTGCGCGTAATACTGGCTCTGCGCCAGCGACACCTCGCCCGGCAGGCTGCCCAGGATCAGCACGCGCGTGTCGGCGTCGACCACGGGCGGGAAGCAGCGCTTGAGCGCCGCCGTCTGTTGCGGGAGTGCTGTCATCGCGAATTGCCAATGCCGCCCTCCCGCGCGGACGAGGGAGGGCGGCCGGGGGCCGGCGCTCAGGCCAGCAGCTTGTTGATGCGGCGCACGTAGGCCGACGGGTCTTCCAGCGTGCCGCCTTCGGCCAGCAGGGCCTGGTCGAACAGCACGTGGACGCGGTCGCCGAACGCATCGTCGGTGGTGCCGGACTCGGCCAGCGCGCGCAGCTTGCGCACCAGCGCGTGGTCCGGGTTCAGCTCCAGGATGGGCTGGGCGTCGGGCGCCTTCTGGCCGGCCTGCTTGAGCAGGCGCTGCAGGTAGCCGCTCATGTCGCCTTCGTCCGACACCAGGCACGAGGCCGACTCGGTCAGGCGCAGCGTCACGCGCACGTCCTTGGCCTTGCCTTCGAGCACGGTCTTGGCGCGTTCGAGCACGTCCTTCCAGTCGCCTTCGGCCTTCTCCTGCTCGGCCTTCTCGTCGGCATCGGCCAGCGCGCCGAGCTCGAGGTCGCCGCGCGCCACGGACACCAGTTCCTTGCCGTCGAATTCGCGCAGGAAGGACAGCATCCATTCGTCCACGCGGTCGGTCAGCAGCAGCACTTCGATGCCCTTCTTGCGGAACACTTCCAGGTGCGGGCTCGACTTGGCCGCGGCCCAGCTGTCGGCCGTGACGTAGTAGATCTTGTCCTGGCCTTCCTTCATGCGGCCCACGTAGGCGGCCAGCGCGACATTCTGCTCGGCGCTGTCCTGGTGCGTGGAGGCGAAGCGCAGGAGCTTGGCGATGCGCTCGAGGTTGCCGGCGTCCTCGCCCAGGCCTTCCTTGAGCACCTGGCCGAACTGCTCCCAGAAGGTGGCGTACTTGGCGCGTTCGGCTTCGTCGTCGCTGTCGGCCAGCGCCTCCAGCATCGACAGCACGCGCTTGGTGCAGCCTTCGCGGATGGCCTTGACGTCGCGGCTTTCCTGCAGCAGTTCGCGCGACACGTTGAGCGGCAGGTCGGCCGAATCCACCACGCCCTTGACGAAGCGCAGGTAGGACGGCAGCAGCTGCTCGGCCTCGTCCATGATGAAGACGCGCTTGACGTAGAGCTTGAGGCCGCCCTTGTGGTTGCGGTCGAACATGTCGAACGGCGCGCGCGCCGGCACGTACAGCAGCTGGGTGTATTCGCTGCGGCCTTCGACGCGGTTGTGGGTCCACGCCAGCGGGGCCTGGTTGTCGTGCGAGATGTGCTGGTAGAAGGCGGTGTACTGCTCGTCGGTGATGTCCGACTTGGAACGCGTCCACAGGGCGCTGGCCTGGTTGACGCTTTCCCACTCGCCGGTTTCCTTGTACGCGCTGGTGTCGGCATCCCACACTTCCTTGGGCATGCGGATCGGCAGCGAGATGTGGTCCGAGTATTTCTGGATGATGCCCTTGAGCTTCCACGCGGAGAGGAAATCGTCCTCGCCTTCGCGCAGGTGCAGCGTGATGGTGGAGCCGCGCTCGGCGCGCTCGATGGCGTCCACGCTGAACTCGCCGTCGCCGGCGCTTTCCCAGCGCACCGCCTCGCTGGCCGGCAGGCCGGCGCGGCGCGTTTCCACGGTGACCTTGTCGGCGACGATGAAGGCCGAGTAGAAGCCCACGCCGAACTGGCCGATCAGCGCGGCATCCTTCTGCTGGTCGCCGGAGAGCTGCTGGAAGAATTCCTTGGTGCCCGAGCGCGCGATGGTGCCCAGGTTGCGGATGGCCTCGTCGCGGCTCATGCCGATGCCGTTGTCGGTGATCTTCAGCGTGCGGGCCTTGGCGTCCGCCTCGATGCGGATGGCGAGGTCGGCGTCGTTCTCGAGCAGGGCCGGGTTGGCAATCGCCTCGAAGCGCAGCTTGTCGGTGGCGTCGGAAGCATTGGAGATCAGCTCGCGCAGGAAGATTTCCTTGTTGCTGTACAGCGAGTGGATCATCAGGTGCAGCAATTGCTTCACTTCCGCCTGGAAGCTCATCGTCTCGTGCGGTGCGGTCATGGTTCTCCTCTTGGCAAACTTGGAAAATCTGGCTGAAACGGGAATCTGGTGTCCTGGCCGCGGCGCCGTGGCGCCCGGCCGGTGTCCCGGAACATGAGGCCCGGGACACGATTTTCAAGATGCGGCTAGCGCCGCTCGAGCTGGCGCGCCAGGAAAGCCAGCATGGCCGGATCCTGGCTGCTGGCGACGTTGAAGCGCATCCAGCTCGACGGCATCTGGGACGGCGAGAACAGGCTGCCCGGCGCGAACAGGTAGCCCTCCTCGTACCCGGCGGTGGCGATGGCGTTGGTATCGCGCCCGGTATCGGCCCACAGGTACAGGCCGGCGTGCTGGCCCGGGAACAGCGCCAGGCCCATGCGTTCCAGCGTGCGGCGGGTGTCGTCGCGGGCGCGGTCCAGCCGCGTGCGCACGCGCTCCACGTGCTTGCGGTAGTGGCCCTCGGTAAGCACCTTGTAGAGCACACGCTCGTTGATTTCCGGCGAGGCCAGGCCGGCCAGCAGCTTGCTGTCGGTCAGGCCGGCGGCGGTTTCCGGATGCGCGGCGATGAAGCCCACGCGCAGGTTGGCGGCCAGTGTCTTGGAAAAGCTGCCCAGGTAGATCACCCGGCGCAGCTGGTCGAGGCTGGCCAGGCGCGTGGCGGGGTGGCCGGGCGGGCACAGGTCGCAGTAGATGTCGTCCTCGACGATCAGCAGGTCGTACTGCTCGGCCAGCCGCAGCAGCTGGAAGGCCTTGGCGGCCGACAGCGAGGTGCCGGTGGGGTTGTGCAGCACCGAGTTGATCACCATCAGGCGCGGGCGGCGCGCCTGCAGGATGCGCTCCAGCGCGTCCAGGTCGGGGCCCTCGGCGGTATAGGGCATGCCGATCAGCTGCGCGCCCTGCGCGGCGAAGCGGCCGAACATCACGAACCAGGCCGGGTCGCCCACCAGCACGGCGTCGCCGGCGCGCAGGTAGAGCCGGGCGATCAGGTCGATCGCCTGGGTGATGCCCGAGGTCAGCACGATCTGCTCGGGCGCGGCGCCGATCTCCAGCTCGGCCAGGCGGTTGCGCAACTGCTGGCGCAGCGGCAGGAAGCCCTGCGGCGTGCCGCTGACCAGGAAATGGCTGCCCGGCTGGCGGCCCAGCCCGCGCAAGGCGCTGGCCACGAGCTCGCCGTCCAGCCAGTCGTTCGGCAGGAAACCCAGGCCGGGCGACTTGTGCGGCTCGCTCGAGTGGAACATGCTGCGCAGCAGCCAGGTCACGTCGATATTGCGCGAGCCGGTCGCCACCGGCGCCACCGCCGGCGCCTGCGGGGTGCGCTCGCGCACGTAGAAACCCGAGCCGCGGCGCGACTCCAGGTAGCCCAGCGCCACCAGCCGCTCGTAGGCCTCCACCACGGTGAAGCGGGAAATGCCCTTGTCCTGCGCCAGCTGGCGGATCGACGGCATGCGCATGCCGGCGCGGAAGATGCGCTCGTCGATGCGCAGCCGGGCCCACTCGGTCAACTGCTCCACCAGCGTCATCTGCGCCGACGGCACCGGGCTGGGCATGCGCTCGGTGGGCGGCGGCACCAGGCGCAGCGGGCGCGCGGGCTCGGCCGCACTACCGACCGCACTACTGGCCGCCCCCCCTGCTTTATTCTTGAGGCCCGGCGCGGCCCCCGGCGCCACCAGATCGTCGCTGCTCATGTCCTGCTTCCTCCTGCTCCCGCCACTGTACCGTGAATGATCTGCATAACTGTATAGGTACTGTACCGACAACCTTCACTACCATCAACACACAATGACGCTAGCTCTCGACCATCTCGTGATTGCCGCCGCCACGCTCGAGGCCGGCGCGCGGCATGTCGCCGAGGCGCTGGGCGTGCCGCCGCAGCCGGGCGGCGCCCACCCCGGCATGGGCACGCACAACAGCCTGCTCAACCTGTCCGGCGGGGCCTACCTGGAAGTCATCGCCATCGACCCGGCAGCGCCGGCGCCCGCGCGCCCGCGCTGGTTCGGCCTGGACAGCGAGGCCATCCGGGCGCGCCTGCGCGAAGGCCCGTTCCTGCTGCACTGGGCCGCGCGCGTGGCGCGCCCCGTCGACCTGTCGCTGTGGCAATCGCAATACCCCGCGCGCATCGCCCCGGTGATCCCGATGACGCGCGGCGACCTGCGCTGGCGCATCGCGGTGCCCGGGGACGGCAGCCTGCCCGGCTGGCCGGCCGACGAGCAGGGCCCGGCCGTGGCCGGCGACGGCGTGCTGCCTACCCTGATCCAGTGGGACGTGCCGGTCCACCCGTCGGCGCGGCTGCCCGGCCAGGGCCTGGCCCTGCGCGCGCTGCGCGGCCGCCATCCGCAGGCGGCGCGGCTCGGACGCGCGCTGCAATGGCTGGGCGGCGGGCTGATCGCGCTGGAGCCCGGCGACGAGGCCGGGCTGAGCGCCGAGATCGAGACGCCCGACGGGGTGCGCACGCTGCGCTGAGCGGCGCCCGAGGAAAGAAAGAAAAGCCGAAAGCCGTACCGCATTCACCACAAGAACAACGACCGCAGGAGACTTCAGCCATGCCCCCCATCACCCGCAAGCGCTTCGACGACGACGCCTATCTGGGCAACTGCACCGCCACCGTGGTGGCCGTGCACGCCGAGGGCATCGAACTCGACCAGACCGTTTGCTACGCCCGCAGCGGCGGCCAGGCAGGGGATACCGGCACGCTCAGGCTGGCCGACGGCGCCACCATCGCGCTGCTCGAAACCGTCTACTCGCCGGACCGCGGCCGTATCCTGCACGTGCCGGCGCCTGGCGCCGCGCTGCCCGGGCCCGGCGACATCGTCGCCGTCGCCATCGACTGGGAGCGCCGCCACCGCCTGATGCGCCTGCACACCTGCCTGCACCTGCTGGGCTCGCTGATCCCGGTGCCGGTGACCGGCTGCGGCATTTCGCCCGACTCGGCGCGCATCGACTTCGACCTGCCCGAATCCACGCTCGACAAGGCCGTGCTGACCGAGCAGCTCAACGCCCTGATCGGCGCCGACAGCCGCGTGCGCGTCGACCTCATCACGCCCGCGGAACTGGCCGCGCAGCCGGAACTGGTGCGCACCGTGGGCGCCGCGCCGCCGGCCGGCAGCGGCGCCATCCGCATCATCGAGATCCCCGGCGTGGACCGCCAGCCCTGCGGCGGCACGCACGTGGCCGCCACCGGCGAGATCGGCGCGGTGCTGGTGACCAAGATCGAGAAGAAAAGCCGCACCAACCGCCGCGTGGTGGTGCAGTTCGCGGCATGACGGGCGCGCTCGCGGGCCCGGACCTGCTGGCCGGGCTGTCGATGGCGCAGTTCGCCGCGCTGCTCACGCTGCTGGCGGTGGGCGCCTTCACGCCCGGCCCCAACACCACCATCGCCGCCGTCACCGGCGCCAATTTCGGCCTGCGCGCCACGCTGCCGCATTGCGTGGGCGTGGCCTTCGGCTTTGCCAGCATCGTGGCGCTGTGCGCCACCGGCGTGGGCGCGCTGGTGCTGGCCAGCCCGGCGCTGGGGCTGCTGGTGCACGCGGCGGGCGTGCTGTACCTGCTGTGGCTGGCGCTGCGGCTGGCGCGCAGCACCGTGCTGAGCGACAAGCAGGTGCTGCGGCCGCTGTCGGTGTGGCAGTCGGTGATCCTGCAGTACGCCAACATCAAGGCGTGGATGCTGGCGCTGGCCACCGCCGCTTCCTACATGGCCGGCGCGCCGTCGCCGCTGCAGCGCGTGCTGCTGATGTGCGCGGTGTTCGGCGTGTTCGGCTTCGTCAGCAACGGGGTGTACGGCGCGCTCGGCGCCGGCCTGCGGCACTGGCTGCAGGTGGGCAACCGCATCCGCTGGTTCAACCGCGCGATGGGGCTGTCGCTGGCGCTGACCGCGCTGTGGATCGCCCTGTCCGGCGGCCCGGCGTCCCGCTGAGGCATGACGATGACGACCCGACCCGCTTCCCGACCCGCTTCCCGGCCGCGTCCCGGCCCGGCCACCCAGGCCAGCCACGGCGGCGGCATGCTGCTGGGCTTCATCGGCGTGGCCGTGTTCAGCCAGACCCTGCCCTTCACCCGCATGGCGGTGGCGGAGCTCGATGCCACCCTGGTGGCGCTGGGCCGCGCCGTGGTGGCCGGCCTGCTGGCGCTGTTGCTGCTGTGGCAGCGCGGCGCCTTCGCCGCGGCGCGACGGCCGCGCGGCAGCCAGTGGCGGCGGCTGGCCGTGACCGCGCTGGGCGTGGTGGTGGGCTTTCCGCTGTTTTCCTCGCTGGCCATGCGCGAGGTGCCGTCCGGGCACGGCGCCATCATCACCGGCCTGCTGCCGCTGGCCACCGCCGTGTTCGCCGCCTGGTTCGGCCGCGAGCGCCCCTCGGCAAGATTCTGGCTGTCGGCCGCGGCAGGCAGCGCGCTGGTGGTGGCCTTTGCCCTGTGGCAGGGCGCCGGCGGCCTGCAGCACGCGGACTGGCTGCTGTTTGCCGCGATGGTGCTCGGCGCGCTGGGCTACGCCGAAGGCGGCAAGCTGTCGCGCGAGCTGGGCGGGCTGGAAACCATCAGCTGGGCGCTGGCGGTGTCGATGCCGGTGCTGCTGCCGGTGGTGGGCTGGCTGGCGCTGGCGCATGCCGGCCAGCTCGCCGCGGCCACGCCGCGCGCATGGCTCGGCGTGGCCTATGTGTCGGTGTTCTCGATGTTCATCGGCTTCCTGTTCTGGTATGCCGGGCTCGCAAAAGGCGGCGTGGCCCGCGTGGGACAGATACAATTGCTGCAGCCGTTCCTCACGCTGGCGGGCGGCGCCCTGATGCTGGCCGAGCCGCTCGACGCCGCCACCCTCGCTTTCGCGGTGGCGGTGATCGGCGTGGTGGCCGCGGGCCGCCGGACCGCCGTGCGCAGCGCCCCCGCCGGCTCCGTGCCAGCGCCCGCCGCCGAAGAACCCCACCCCATCCCTCAGGGACGACCCCACTGACAGGAGACTTTATGTCCGTCTACGACACCCTTGCCCGCCTCGGTATCGAACTGCCCACCGCCGGCGCCCCCGCCGCCGCCTATGTGATGGCCGCCCAGACCGGCAACACCGTGTTCCTCTCCGGCCACATCGCGCGCAAGGACGGCAAGCCCTGGGTCGGCAAGCTGGGCCGGGACCTCGCCACCGAAGACGGCAAGGCCGCCGCGCGCGCCATCGCCATCGACCTGCTGGCCACGCTGCACGCCCACGTCGGCGACCTGAACCGCGTCACCCGCATCGTCAAGGTGATGAGCCTGGTCAACTCCACGCTGGAATTCACCGAGCAGCACCTGGTGACCAACGGCGCCTCGGAATTCCTCGTGGAAGTCTTCGGCGACGCCGGCAAGCATGCCCGCAGCGCCTTCGGCGTGGCGCAGATCCCGATGGGCGCCTGCGTCGAGATCGAGATGATCGTCGAGGTCAAGTAAGCCGCCGCAGCAGGCAAGCCCCGCGGCCCTGCATGGCCGCACCGGCGCAATCCGCGCAGCCGGCCCGCCGGCTGCCGGGCCGCCCCCACAAGACAAGAACCCCGCCCCACCGATGCGCATCGACAACCTGCCCTTCGGC
Organism: Cupriavidus sp. 30B13; assembly: GCF_049059565.2. NCBI lineage: Bacteria > Pseudomonadati > Pseudomonadota > Betaproteobacteria > Burkholderiales > Burkholderiaceae > Cupriavidus > Cupriavidus sp. 30B13. Next base: position 2,943,094 of record NZ_CP188223.1, read on the forward strand.
ACCACCGACTGGTCCGACATCGCCCCCACCCGCCACCCGGGCGAAACCGGCGAAGCCCTCTGGCGCACCCGCCAGTTCGGCGACATCCGGGTGCGCATGGTGGAGTATTCTGCCGGTTACCTCGCCGACCATTGGTGCACCAAGGGTCACATTTTGTTCGTGCTGGACGGCGAGCTGCATACCGAGCTGGAAGACGGCCGGCAGTTCGTGCTCGGCGCGGGCACGAGCTACCAGGTAGCCGACCATGCCGAGCCGCACCGTTCGTCCACGCCGACCGGCGCGCGGCTTTTTATCGTTGACTGAGTCGAGACCGTTCGACTCCCATACCAAGAGACCATCATGAACTGGGCCATCTCCCGCCGGGCACAACAGCTGACCAGCTCGGCCATCCGCGAAATCCTGAAAGTCACCGAGCGCCCGGAAGTCATTTCCTTCGCCGGCGGCCTGCCCTCCCCGGCCACGTTCCCGGTAGCGGCCATGGAACAGGCGGTAGCCCGGATCTTCGCCGACAACCCGCAGGCCGCGCTGCAGTATGCCGCCACCGAAGGCTACATGCCGCTGCGCGAATTCGTCGCCGCGCGCCACCACGTGAGCGCCGAACGCGTGCTGATCACCACCGGCTCGCAACAGGCGCTGGACCTGATCGCCAAGGTGATGATCGACCCGGGCAGCCCGGTGCTGGTGGAGACGCCCAGCTACCTCGGCGCGCTGCAGGCGTTCTCGCTGTTCGAGCCGGAGTTCGTCTCGGTGCCGGGCGACGACAAGAGCCTGCTGCCCGAAGCGCTCACGCCCGAGCTGACCGCCGGCGCGCGCTTCCTGTACGCCCTGCCCAATTTCCAGAACCCGACCGGCCGCCGCATGCCGCTGGAGCGCCGCCAGGCGCTGGTGGCGCGCGCGCGCGAACTGGGCCTGCTGCTGATCGAGGACGATCCCTACGGCGAGCTGAGCTACCGCGGCGACCAATTGCCGAGCCTGCTGTCGATGAACCCGGACGGCGTGATCTACATGGGCTCGTTCTCCAAGATCCTCGCCCCCGGCCTGCGCCTGGGCTACGTGATCGCCCCGCCCGAGCTGCACTTCAAGCTGTGCCAGGCCAAGCAGGCATCGGACCTGCACACGCCGAGCTTCACGCAGCGCCTGGCCTATGAAGTGGTGCGCGACGGCCTGCTGGACACGCACATCCCCACCATCCGCGCGCTCTATGCCGCGCAATGCCAGGCCATGCTGGACTCGCTCGCGCGCCACATGCCCGCGGGCGTGACCTGGAATGCGCCGGAAGGCGGCATGTTCATCTGGATGGAGCTGCCCGAAGGGCTGGACAGCATGGAGATCCTGCAGGAGGCGGTCAAGCGCAACGTGGCCTATGTGCCGGGTGCGCCGTTCTACGCCAGCAACCCACGCCGCAACGCGCTGCGCCTGGCCTTCGTGACGGTCGCGCCGGAGCGCATCGAGCAAGGCGTGGCCATCCTCGGCACGCTGTTCCGCGAGGCCATCGCCGGGCAGGCGCCGCAGGCCCGGGCAGCCTGAACGGAGCGCGGCGCGACTCCACCTCCTGGCTGATACCTGCGCGGCGGGCTTCATGGCAAGATAGCGGCCATCGCCCGTCCGCACGGGCCTCGCACAGCCAGGGGAGACGTGTTCGTGCTGCGTATCTGGGGTCGACTCTCATCGATCAACGTGCAGAAAGTGGTCTGGTGCGCGCGCGAGCTGCACCTGGACCACGAGCGCATCGACATCGGCATCCGCGAGGGCGACCTCGACACCGAGGCCTACGTGCGCCTCAACCCGAACCGGCAGATCCCGGTGATCGAGGATTTCCGCGGCACCGACGTGGGCGGCGAGCCCTTCGTGCTGTGGGAGTCCAACGCCATCGTGCGCTATCTGTGCGCGCATGACGGCGAAGACACCCTGTGGCCCGGCAACGTCAAGGCGCGCGCGCTGGCCGACCGCTGGATGGACTGGCAGACCAACGCCTTCAGCCCGGCCATGGTCGACGCGTTCGTCCAGCTCGTGCGGGTGCCGGCCGAGCAGCGCGACCAGGCCCTGATCACCCGCTCGCTGGAGCGCACCGAACCGCTCGCGGCCCGGCTCGACGAAGCGCTGGCCGACCGCGAATTCATCTGTGGCGACCGCTTCACCATGGCCGACATCCCGCTGGCCTGCTCCGCCCACCGCTGGCTGGGCATGCCGGCGCCGCGCCAGCCGCGCCCGCACCTCGAACGCTGGGTGGCCGCCATGCGCGCGCGCCCGGCCGCGGCCGGCATCCTCGTGCTGCCGCTGGTCTGACCGCCCCCCGGGGCGCCATGTTTCCCGGGCCTGCTGCCGGGCGCGGGGTCCACTCGACACTGCCGCCAGCACGCCCCAGCCCGGCCAGCGCCCCGCCGGTGACCTACCGCCCCGCCGCCGCCACCGAGGCGCCGCCCCGGGGCCGGCATGCATTTGCGGATCGGCGAGTTTGGAGTAACCTCCGGGAGGCGCCCGGTGTGCGCCCGCCTGCCCCCAGGCAAACCCTGATCCGTGAATCCGGCTCATGTTGGTGATGATCCGATTTTGGGCAGCGCGGCGGGAACCTATCCTTAGAATCCGAAGCTTGCCCGAGCGGCGCTCCCGCGGGAGCGCCAGGGCAAAAGCCAGAAGCGCCGTAAAAAGAAGCGCGGCAAGACAAGCGCAAGAACAGCGACAAGAAGCCGAGACATGGCAGGCCGGAGCCAAAGCAGAGAAAACCTGCCGCCCAACCCGAGGAGAAATCAATCATGTGGAGTCAAATCTATGACCCGCTAGGCAGCATGGCGCTATCCACGCTGTCGGCCGCGGTTCCCGTGGTGGTGCTGCTGGCCGCGCTGGCCTTCTTCCATCTGCAGGCCCACCTGGCCGCCGGGCTGGCGCTGGTGGTGGGCGTGGTCATCGCCTCGGCGGTGTTCGGCATGCCGGCCGCCATGGCCGGCAAGGCGGCCGGCCTGGGCATCGTCTCGGGCCTGTTCCCGATCGGCTGGATCGTCCTCAACATCATCTTCCTGCACCGCCTGACCACCCTCAACGGCTCGTTCCGGGTGCTGCAGAACTCCATCTCCGGCATCACCGAGGACCGCCGCCTGCAACTGCTGCTGGTGGCGTTCAGCTTCGGCGCGTTCTTCGAGGGCGCGGCCGGCTTTGGCACGCCGGTGGCGGTGACCGGCGCCATCCTGATCGGCCTGGGCTTCTCGCCGCTGGCCGCCTCGGGCCTGGCGCTGATCGCCAATACCGCGCCGGTGGCCTTCGGCGCGCTCGGCGCGCCGCTGATCGGCCTGGCCTCCGTCACCGGCCTGGACCTGCTGCACCTGTCCGCGATGGTCGGCCGCCAGTTGCCGTTCTTCTCGGTGCTGGTGCCGTTCTGGCTGATCTGGGCCTTCGCCGGGTTCCGCGGCATGCTGGCGATCTGGCCCGCCATCCTGGTGGCCGGCGTCTCCTTCGCCATCCCGCAGTTCCTGGTGTCGAACTACCACGGGCCGTGGCTGGTGGACGTGATCGCCGCGCTGGTGTCGATGGGATCGCTGACGCTGTTCCTGAAGGTCTGGAAGCCGAAGGAGGTCTGGACCTCCACGCGCATCCTGGGCCGCCATGACGACTCCAAGGTCGACGACCCCGAAGCCGTGGCCGCCGAGGCGCGCGCCAACGCCGCCTCCGTGGGCATCTCCGTGGTCAAGGCGTGGATGCCGTGGGTGATCCTGACGGTGTTCGTCTTCGTCTGGGGCATCCCGGAATTCAAGAAGCTGATGGACGGCCTCTGGCAGTGGCGCTTCCCCATTCCGGGCCTCGACAAGGCCGTGCTCAAGGTGCCGCCGGTGGTGCCCAAGCCCACCGCCGAAGGCGCCGTGTTCGCCTTCAACGTGCTGTCGATGGCGGGCACCGGCATCCTGGCCTCGGCCGTGCTGGGCGGCCTGCTGATGGGCTACTCGGTGCCGCGCCTGATCAAGGAATACTGGGAAACCATCAAGCTGGTGAAGTATTCCCTGCTGACCATCTGCGCCATGTTCGGCATCGGCTACCTGACCCGCTATTCGGGCCTGGATGCCACCATGGGCCTGGCCTTCGCCCACACCGGCGTGCTCTACCCGCTGTTCGGCACCATGCTGGGCTGGCTGGGCGTGGCGCTGACCGGCTCGGACACCGCCTCCAACGTCCTGTTCGGCGGCCTGCAGAAGACCACGGCGGAGCAGCTCGGCCTGTCGCCGGTGCTGATGGCCGCGGCCAACAGCTCGGGCGGCGTGATGGGCAAGATGATCGATGCGCAGTCCATCGTGGTGGCGTCCACCGCGACCAAGTGGTACGGCCACGAGGGCGAGATCCTGCGCTACGTGTTCTTCCACTCGATCTCGCTGGCGATCCTGGTGGGCCTGTTCATCACGCTGCAGGCGTACGTGCATCCGTTCACGCAGATGGTGATCCACTAGTCTTTCGCTGGATTTGCCAGCTGTCGCAATGGAAAACCCCCGCTTCGAAGGCGGGGGTTTTTGCTTTGCCGGCCACCTGCCAGCGAGGGCTCAGGCCAGCAGCCGGTACGCCAGCCGCGCCGCCGCGCGGGCGCCACAGGCATCGCGGTCGTACAGCGGATTGAACTCCGCCAGGTCCGCCACCCGCAGCTTGCCGCTGGCGCGCACCAGTTCCACCACCGCCTCCACCACCGGCAGCGGCACGCCGTACGCCGCCGGCGCCGACACCGCCGGCATCGCCGCCGCGGGCAGCACGTCGAGATCGATGGTGAGGTAGACGTGGTCCACCGCATCGATGCGCGCCTGCAGTTCGGCCAGCCGCGCGTCGAGGTGCCGCTCCTGCATCCGCACGTCCTCCACGTAGTGCGCGCCGAGCGCGTCGGCATGCGCGAACAGCGCCGCGGTATTGCCGAGCCGGCTCACGCCGAGGCAGCTGTATTCGAAGCGCTGGCCGCGCGCGCGGCAGGCCTCGGCGATCTGGTCGAACGGCGTGCCCGAGCTGCCGGGACGGCCCGTGCGCAGGTCGAAGTGCGCATCCAGGTTGACCACCAGCACGCGGCCGCCGTCGCCGCGCGCGTCGAGATGCGCGCGCAGGCCCTGCCACGTGCCCCAGGCGATCTCGTGGCCGCCGCCGAGCACCAGCGGGAAGGCACCCTGCGCCAGCTCCGCGGCCACGGCGCGGGCCAGCGCCTGCTGTGCCGCTTCGAGATCGCCGTCGGCGCACACGATGTCGCCGCCATCGTGGAAGACCTCGAGACCGTGCGCCGGCACGCCGGCCAGCGCGCGGCGGATCTCGTGCGGGCCGCCGGCGGCGCCGGCGCGGCCCTGGTTGCGCAGCACGCCGGCGTCGCAGCAGAAGCCGAGCAGCACCGGCGCGCCCGGCACGCGCGCGGCGCCCGTGCGCACCACGTTGAACAGCCGCCGCGTGTCGCCGCGCTCGTTGCTGTCGGTGCGGCCGCGCCACACGGGGTTCGCGGCTTCGTGCGCGGCAGGCGACGTCACCGGCTCGCTCATGACAGACGGCGGCCCAGCGTTTCCGGCACCATCGCCAGCCCGGCCAGCGAGACCAGGCCGCAGCCGATCACGTAGAAGGCCGGCGCGTTCGGGCTGGCGGTGAGGTGGATCAGCTCGGCCGAGAAGAACTGCGCGAAGCCGCCGAAGATGGCGATGGCCACGCAATACGCGATCGACAGCCCGGTGGCGCGCAGGCGCTGCGGCAGCACTTCGCTGACCAGCACCATCGAGGCCGGCGAGGTCATCGACATCGGCACCGACAGGCAGCCCACCACCAGCAGCAGGCGTGCCAGGCCCGGCTCGGCATTGATCAGCACGAAGGCCGGGTAGATCATGACCAGCAGGGCCACGCGCGACCACAGCACCACCGGGCGGCGGCCGAAGCGGTCGGCCAGCCGCCCCGCGAACGGCGACAGCACCACCTGCACGCCGGCCGCCACGCAGGCCGCCCAGATGCCCAGCGACAGCGGCATGTGCAACTGCGACACGGCGTAGTTGCTGAGGTAGTAGACCACGATATAGGTCGACGAAGCCACGCCGATCATCAGCAGCACGCTGGCCGCCAGCGCGCGGCGGTGCTCGCGCAGCAACCGCATGGACGAGCCCCGCTGCGTCGCGTGGGCCGCGGGCGCGGTCTCCTCCAGCCGGCGGCGGATCACCAGCCCCACCGGGATCACGAGGATGCCGAGCGCGAACGCCACGCGCCAGCCCCAGGCCTGCAGCTCGGCCGGCGCGAGCAGGTTGCTCAGCAGCAGCCCCACCAGCGCGCCCAGCAGCGCCGCCAGGCCCTGGCTGAACGGCTGCCAGCTGGTGTAGAAGCCGCGCGAGCGGTCGTCGGCGTACTCCAGCAGCAGCGCGGTGGACGCGCCCATCTCGCCGCCGATGGCGAAACCCTGCACCAGCCGCGCGAGCAGGATCAGCACCGGCGCGGCGATGCCGATCTGGGCGTAGGTGGGCGTGATCACGAAGATCACCGCGCTCAGGCCCATCAGCCACAGCGTGAGCGCCACCGCCGGCTTGCGGCCCGCGCGGTCGGCGTACATGCCGATCAGCAGGCCGCCGAGCGGACGCATCAGGAAACCCACGCCGAAGGTGGCGAAGGACAGCAGCAACTGGCCGGTGGCGTCGGCCACCGGGAAATACAGGCGGCCGATCAGCGTGGCGAAGAAGCTGTAGACCACGAAGTCGTAGAACTCCAGGCCGTTGCCGATGGTGATCGCGGCAATGGCCTTGAAGCGGGACAGCGGCGCGGGCGCGGCGCCTTGCAGGGCCACGGCACCGGGGGCGGTGTTGTCGATGAGCATGTGTCTATCCGGAAGAATGTCGTCGTGGCGCCCATGCGGGCACCCGGGGGCTTTGGATTGCGGAGCGATGTCAGTCCGGCGCCAGCGCGGGCGCGGCGCCGCCGCGCGGGTCGCGCCGTGGCCGCACCCACAGCCACCACGCCGCCACCAGCAGCGCCAGCCAGGCCGCGCCCACCACCAGCGCGGCGCGGGTCTGCGGGAACCAGCCCAGCACGCCGAAGATGAACAGCATGAAGCCGATGGCCGCGAGCGGCGCCAGCGGCCAGAACGGCACCGGGAACTGGAGCGCGGCCGCCTCGGCGCGGCTCATGCGCCGGCGCATGGCGAACTGCGAGAGCAGGATCATCAGCCACACCCACACCGTGGCGAAGGTGGCGATGGAGGCGATCAGCACGAACACGTCCTCCGGCATCACGTAGTTCAGCACCACCCCGGCCAGCAGGGCCAGCGCCATCACCACCACCGTCATCCACGGCACGCCGTTGCGCGAGACGCGCCCGAACGCGCGCGGCGCGTGGCGCAGCACGGCCATGCCATACAGCATGCGGCCGGCGCCGAAGATGTCGCTGTTGATGGCGGACACCGCCGCCGAGATCACCACCACGTTGAGCACCGCCGCGGCCGAGCCGATGCCCAGGCGGCTGAAGATCTGCACGAAGGGGCTGCCTTCGCTGCCGACCCGGTGCCACGGATACAGCGACATCAGCACCCCCAGCGTGAGCACGTAGAACAGCAGGATGCGCAGCGGCACCGCGTTGACCGCGCGCGGGATCACGCGCTGCGGGTCGCGCGCCTCGCCGGCCGTGATGCCGATGATCTCGATGCCGCCGAAGGCGAACATCACCACCGCGAACGAAGCGATCACGCCGGCCACGCCGTTGGGCATGAAACCGCCATGGGCCCACAGGTTGTGGATGCCGGTGGCGGCGCCCCCGTCGGCCATGCCGACGCCGAACAGCATGATGGCCACGCCGCCGCCGATCATGGCGACGATGGCGCCGACCTTGAGCAGCGACAGCCAGAACTCCAGCTCGCCGAAGACCTTCACGCTGAGCAGGTTGAGCCCGCCGATCAGGAACACGATGCCGAGCACCCAGATCCAGCGCGGCACGTCCGGGAACCAGAAGCCCATGTAGATGCCGAACGCGGTCACGTCCGCCAGGCAGACGATGACCATCTCGAAGGTGTAGGTCCAGCCGAGCAGGAAGCCCGCCAGCGGCCCCAGCGCGGTATTGGCGTACTGGCCGAAGGAGCCGGCCACCGGGTTGCGCACCGCCATCTCGCCCAGCGCGCGCATCACCATGTAGACCGCGGCGCCGCCGATCAGGTAAGCCACCAGCACGGCCGGGCCGGCGGCCTGGATGGCCGAGGCCGAGCCGTAGAAGAGTCCGGTGCCGATCGCCGAACCGAGCGCCATGAAGCGGATATGGCGCGCGCCCAGGCTGCGCTGCAGGCCTTGCGACTGCTGTTGCATCTGTTCTGTCTCCGAGTCATTGTTATGTCGCGCCCGTGTGCGCCGGGTTGTTCCCGTTCGCGCGCCGCGGCGTCACAGGCTGGGCAGCAGCCCCGCCGGCAGCAGCGCGTTGAGCCCGCCCGCGGCCAGCAGGCGGCTGGCCGCCTCGATGTCGGGCGCGAAGAAGCGGTCCTTCTCGTAGTACGGCACCTCGGCGCGCAGCTGCGCGCGCGCCTGCTCCAGCCGGGGCGAGCTCTTGAGCCCTTCGCGGAAGTCCAGCCCCTGGCAGGCGCCCAGCCATTCCACCGCGAGAATGCCGCGCACGTTCTCGGCCATCGCCCACAGCCGCTTGCCGGCGTTGGGCGCCATCGACACGTGGTCTTCCTGGTTGGCCGAGGTCGGCAGGCTGTCGACGCTGTGCGGATGCGCGAGCGCCTTGTTGTCGCTGGCCAGCGCGGCGGCGGTGACCTGGGCGATCATGAAGCCGGAGTTGACGCCGCCGTTGGCGACCAGGAACGGCGGCAGCTGCGACATGTGGCGGTCCATCATCAGCGAGATGCGGCGCTCGGACAGCGAGCCGATCTCGGCGATGGCCAGCGCCAGGTTGTCGGCCGCCATCGCCACCGGCTCGGCGTGGAAATTGCCGCCCGAGATGACGTCGCCCTCGGCGGCGAACACCAGCGGGTTGTCGGACACGGCGTTGGCCTCCACCTGCAGCACTTCGGCGGCCTGGCGCAGCTGCGTCAGGCAGGCGCCCATCACCTGCGGCTGGCAGCGCAGCGAGTACGGGTCCTGCACCTTGTCGCAATCCGCGTGCGAGCGCGCCAGCTCGCTGGTCTCGCCGAGCAGCGCGCGGTAAGCCGCGGCCGCGTCGATCTGGCCGCGCTGGCCGCGCACGGCATGCACGCGCGCATCGAACGGCGCGCGCGAGCCGAGCATGGCCTCCACGCTCAGGCCGCCGCACACCAGCGCGGCGCCGAACAGGTCCTCGGCCTCGAACAGGCCGCGCAGCGCGTAGGCGGTCGACACCTGCGTGCCGTTGAGCAGCGCCAGCCCTTCCTTGGCCGCCAGCGTCAGCGGGCGCAGGCCGGCCACTTCCAGCGCCTGCCGCGCCGGCAGCCACTGGCCGCGGTGGCGCGCCTGGCTCTCGCCCAGCAGCACCAGCGACATGTGCGCCAGCGGCGCCAGGTCGCCGGAGGCGCCGACCGAGCCCTTGAGCGGAATGTGCGGATAGACCTCGGCGTTGACCAGCGCGATGAGCGCCTCGATCACCTCGCGGCGGATGCCGGAGAAGCCGCGCGCCAGGCTGTTGACCTTGAGCAGCATGATCAGGCGCACCATGGCGTCGTCGAGCGGCTCGCCCACGCCGGCGGCGTGCGACAGCACCAGCGAGCGCTGCAGGTTCTCCAGGTCCTCGCTGGCGATGCGGGTCTGCGCCAGCAGGCCGAAGCCGGTGTTGATGCCGTAGGCCGTGCGGCCCTGCGCCACGATGGATTCGACGCAGGCCACGCTGGCGTCGATGGCGGCGCCGGCGCTGTCGTCCAGGCGCAGGCGCAGCGGCTGGCGCCAGGCTGCGCGCAATTGGGCGAGGCTCAGCTGGCCGGGCTGCAGGTTCAGGTCGGATGCGGTCATGTTCAGGCTCCCTTGTGGCCGGTGATCATCGGCAGGTTCAGGCCCTGCTCGCGGGCGCAGTCGATGGCGATCTCGTAGCCGGCATCGGCATGGCGCATCACGCCGGTGGCCGGGTCGTTGTGCAGCACGCGGGCGATGCGCGCGGCGGCCTCGTCGGTGCCGTCGCACACGATCACCACGCCGGAATGCTGCGAGAAGCCCATGCCGACGCCGCCGCCGTGGTGCAGCGAGACCCAGGTGGCGCCGCTGGCGGTGTTGAGCAGCGCGTTGAGCAGCGGCCAGTCGGACACCGCGTCCGAGCCGTCGCGCATGCTTTCGGTTTCGCGGTTGGGGCTGGCCACCGAGCCGGAGTCGAGGTGGTCGCGGCCGATCACCACCGGCGCCGACAGCTCGCCGCTGCGCACCATCTCGTTGAAGGCCAGGCCGAGCTTGGCGCGCAGTCCCAGACCGACCCAGCAGATGCGCGCCGGCAGGCCCTGGAAGCTGATGCGCTGGCGCGCCATGTCGAGCCAGCGGTGCAGGTGCGCGTCGTCGGGAATCAGTTCCTTGACCTTGGCGTCGGTCTTGTAGATGTCCTGCGGGTCGCCGGACAGCGCGGCCCAGCGGAACGGGCCCACGCCGCGGCAGAACAGCGGGCGGATGTAGGCCGGCACGAAACCGGGGAAGTCGAAGGCGTTGGCCACGCCCTCTTCCTTGGCCATCTGGCGGATGTTGTTGCCGTAGTCGAAGGTGGGCACGCCCATCTTCTGGAAGTCCAGCATGGCCTGCACGTGGCGCGCCATCGACTGCTTGGCGGCCTTGACCACGCCGGCCGGGTCGGTCTGCGCGCGGTCGCGGTACTGGCCCCAGGTCCAGCCGGCCGGCAGGTAGCCGTTGAGCGGATCGTGGGCGCTGGTCTGGTCAGTCACCAGGTCCGGGCGCACGCCGCGGCGCACCAGCTCGGGCAGCACCTCGGCGGCGTTGGCGCACAGCGCGATGGAGACGGCCTTGCCCTCGGCCGTGTAGCGGGCGATGCGCGCCAGCGCGTCGTCGAGGTCGGCGGCCTGCTCGTCCACGTAGCGCGTGCGCAGGCGGAAATCGATGCTGCTCTGCTGGCATTCGATGTTGAGCGAGCAGGCGCCGGCCAGCGTGGCGGCCAGCGGCTGCGCGCCGCCCATGCCGCCCAGGCCGGCGGTCAGCACCCAGCGGCCCTTGAGGCTGCCGCCGTAGTGCTGGCGGCCGGCTTCGACGAAGGTCTCGTAGGTGCCCTGCACGATGCCCTGGCTACCGATGTAGATCCAGCTGCCGGCGGTCATCTGGCCGTACATGGCGAGGCCCCGGGCATCGAGCTCGTTGAAATGCTCCCAGGTGGCCCAGTGCGGCACCAGGTTGGAATTGGCGATCAGCACGCGCGGGGCGTTGGCGTGGGTCTTGAACACGCCGACCGGCTTGCCCGACTGCACCAGCAGGGTCTCGTCGTCGCCGAGCGTCTTGAGCGTGGCGACGATCTTGTCGTAGCACTCCCAGTTGCGCGCGGCGCGGCCGATGCCGCCGTACACCACCAGCTCCCTGGGGTTCTCCGCCACTTCCGGATCGAGGTTGTTCATCAGCATGCGCAGCGGCGCCTCGGTCTGCCAGCTCCTGGCGTTCAGCTGGCTGCCGCGCGGGGCGCGGATCTCTACATCGCGGAAACGGAGGTTGTCGCTCACGGGGGAACTCCTTGGTACCTTGGTCATGACATGAAGACGCCCGAAGGCGCCTGGATGAGGCTGCACGTGCCGCCGGGCGAACGTGCCGTGCGTGTATAGTGTTGTATATACAAGTATAGCTGTATTGGGAGTTTCCCGGATATGGCGAGGCGAGGCGCGCAAAAAAAGGGAAGGCGGCGCCGCCGGCGCCACTCCACGGGAACGAAAGGGGCGTCCGGTCGCGCCGGCCGATCTCGGTATGATGGCGGTCTGCCGCGCCCTTCGCGGTCGCAGGCACCCCAGACCACAGGAGATCCATGCTGGTGCGTTTGCTGGAACGAATGATCGACCCGTTTCGCGGCCTGCCCGACACCGAGCCGCCGCGCCGGATCTGGCGCTTCTATGCCTATTACCTGCGCGAGGTGTGGCCGGTCTTTGTCTTCCTGCTGGCGGTAGGGCTGGGCGGCGCGCTGATCGAGGTGGCGCTGTTCGGCTTCCTGGGCCGGCTGGTGGACCTGGCGCAGGCCACCCCGGGCCCCGAATTCTTCCGCCGCCACGCCGGCGAGCTGGCCTGGATGGCGGCGGTGGCGCTGGTGCTGCGCCCGCTCTTCAATGGCCTGCACGACATCCTCGTGCACCAGGTCATCAACCCCAGCCTCGGCAACATGGTGCGCTGGCAGAACCACCGCTACGTGCTCAAGCAGAGCATGTGGTTCTTCCAGAACGACTTCGCCGGACGCATCGCCCAGCGCATCATGCAGACCGGCTTCTCGCTGCGCGACTCCGCGGTGCAGGCGGTGGACGCGCTCTGGCACGTGCTGATCTACGCCATCAGCTCGCTCTACCTGTTCGCCGAGGCCGACTGGCGCCTGATGATCCCGCTGCTGCTATGGATCGCGGGCTACACGGGCGCCATGCTCTACTTCACGCCGCGCGTGAAGGCGCGCTCGGTGGACGCCACCGGCGCGCGCTCGCGGCTGATGGGGCGCATCGTCGACGGCTACACCAACATCGCCACGCTCAAGCTGTTCGCCCACACGCGCCTGGAGGAAGAGTACGCGCGCGAGGCCATGGCCGACCTGACCGACAAGGCGCGCCGCTCGGGCCGCATGGTCAGCGCGATGGACTTCACCGTCACCGCGCTCAACGGCGCGCTGATCGCCGCCACCACCGGGCTGGCGCTGTGGCTGTGGAGCGAGGGCCGCGTCAGCGTGGGCGCGATCGCGCTGTCGGCCGGGCTGGTGATCCGCATCGTCAACATGTCGGGCTGGATCATGTGGGTGATCAACGGCATCTTCGAGAACGTGGGCCAGGTGCAGGACGGCATGCAGACCATCTCGGTGCCGCGCAAGGTGACCGACCGCGCGGGCGCCCCGCCGCTGCGCGTGACGCACGGCGAGGTGCGCTTCGAGGGCGTGGGCTTCCACTACGGCAAGGGCTCGGGCGTGATCGAGAACATCGACCTGACGGTGCGGCCCGGCGAGAAGATCGGCCTGGTGGGGCCATCCGGCGCGGGCAAGTCGACGCTGGTCAACCTGCTGCTGCGGCTCTACGACGTCGAGCGCGGCCGCATCCTGATCGACGGCCAGGACATCGCCGGAGTCACGCAGGAAAGCCTGCGCGCGCAGATCGGCATGGTCACGCAGGACACCTCGCTGCTGCACCGCTCGATCCGCGACAACCTGCGCTACGGCCGCCCCGGCGCCAGCGAGGCCGAACTGATGGCCGCCGCCGGCGACGCCCACGCCGCCGGTTTCATCCCGCAATTGCGCGACGCCAGCGGCGCCGCCGGCCTCGACGCGCAGGTCGGCGAGCGCGGCGTCAAGCTCTCCGGCGGACAGCGCCAGCGCATCGCGGTGGCGCGCGTGCTGCTCAAGGACGCGCCCATCCTGATCCTCGACGAAGCCACCTCGGCGCTCGACTCGGAGGTGGAAGCCGCGATCCAGGAGAACCTGGAAACGCTGATGCGCGGCAAGACCGTGATCGCCATCGCGCACCGGCTGTCCACCATCGCGCGCATGGACCGGCTGGTGGTGCTGGACGGCGGGCGCATCGCGGAAAGCGGCACGCACGCCGAGCTGCTGGCGCGCGGCGGCCTGTACGCGCGCCTGTGGGCGCACCAGACCGGCGGCTTCGTCGGCGTGGCGTAGCGCGCCGCCGGCGCTACCAGGTGGAAACCGCCTTCGCGGTGCAGGACGGCGCGACGAGGCCGGCGGCGGCATCCGTCACGGCCTGGACTTCGACGAAGGGGCGCTCGGATTTCACCGCGCCGAAGATCGCCGCGAACGGGATGTCGCCGGCATCCCGTCCCGTGCCGATGCGGATCAGGCCCGTCGGGACCGAGATGCCGGAGGGGTCGACGAGATACCAGCCATGCGACAGGTAGACCTCGACCACGGCATGAAAATCCGGCGCGCCGCCCTCGGGATCCGCCCCGTAGTCGAGGGTGCTGGAAATGCGTGCGGGGATGCTGAGCGCGCGGCACAGCGCGATCATCAGGTGGGCGAAATCCCGGCACACGCCCGTGCGGTCGACGATCGTATTGGTCGCCGAGGTGCGCTCGTTGGTGGAGCGCGAGAGAAACCGCACATGGTTGCGCACCCACGCCTGTATCGCGGCGATGCGCGCGTAGCCGGTCGGCATCTTGCCGAATTCGCGCATGGCGAACTCCATCAGGCGGTCGGATTCGCAATACCGGCTCGGCGCAAGGAAGGGCAAGACGTCGAAGGGCAGCCTGGAAACCGGCACCTCCGACAGCCCGCCGGGCTCGTCCAGCCGGTGGTCGATCTCCACTTCCGCCTCGTAGTAGATCGCGACGTGCCCCGCCGGCACCCGCATCCGGGCCAGGCGATTGCCCAACACCGGGTCCGTGTGGCAGTCGACATCGGCGGCGGGCGAAATCGCCAGCCGCTCGGCGACGACGGTTTGCCGTGCGGTGCGCGCGGCTTCGATGTTGAGCACGAAGTCGGCCGACGGGTCCATGACTTCGTATGACAGGCGAACGACGTATCGCAGGCGATGCACGGTGGTCTCCTGGGCAGCGAGGCGCGTGGGGCTGACAGTGTCGTCAGCATGGCTTCCTGAGTGTAGCCGCGCGGATGCGCGCCGTCTGCCGCCAACGGGACCGATGCGCCGGAAACGGCGCTAGACCAGGCCCAGCAGCCCGGCGCCCGCGCCCAGCGCCACCAGCACCAGCGGATGCACGCGCGTCTTGAGCATCAGGAAGATGGTCAGCACCGTCACCGCGACGGCGCCCCAGCGGTGATCCACGCTGACCGCCAGCACCCAGCCGGTGGAGAACAGCAGGCCGATGGTGAGCGCGGCCAGGCCGCGCCGGATCAGGCCCGGCCAGCGCGCCTGCGGCGAGCGCCCGGCGAAATACTCGAACGCCAGCGCGATCATGCTCGACGGCCCGCAGATGGCGATCATGCCCACCACCGCGCCGGTCAGCCCGGCCAGCTGCCAGCCGAACAGCGCCACGAACAGCACGTTGGGCCCGGGCGAGGCCTGGGAAATGGCGTACATGGCGGAGAACTGCGCATCGCTGAGCCAGCCGTGCGACTCCACCAGGAAGCGATGCATGTCCGGGATGGTGGTGGCGGCGCCGCCGATGGACAGGAAGGACAGCAGGAAGAAGTGGGCAAAGAAGCTGCCGAGGACGCTGGAGTGGCTCATGCGCGCGGCTCCCCGGCAGTGTCGCTCCGCGCGCTCCCGGCGGCGGGCGCGGCCTGCGCGGCGGCGCGCAGCGCCTGCCCCTCGGCGCGCCATTCGAACAGCAGGCCAAGCGGCACCAGCACCGCCATCACCGGCACCAGCGGCCAGCGCAGCAGGCCGATGCCGGCGAAGGCCGCCACGCCCACCAGCACGCCGCGCACGGTGGGCGACTGGCTCTGCGCCAGCTTGATGCCGGTGGCCAGCACCAGCCCGGCCGAGACCGCCGTCATGCCGGCCAGCATGCGCTGCACCGCCGCCACGTCGCGATAGTGCTCATACAGCAGCATGGCCGACAGCACCACCACCATCGGCACCATCACCAGCCCGGCGAACGCGGCCAGCGCGCCGCGCAGGCCGGCGAAGCGCAGGCCCATCATCAGCGCCACGTTGATCACGTTGGGGCCGGGCAGCACCTGGCCCATGCTCAGCAGCTCGACGAACTCGCGGTCGTCGAGCCAGCGGTTGCGCTCGACCACCGCGCGCCGCACGAAGGGCAGCACGCCGCCGAAGCCGGACAAGCCCATGCGGGCGAACTCGACGAACAGGCGGCGCGGCGTGGGTGGCGGGGCGAGGGTGTCGCTGCGGGGGGGCAGGGAAGCTGGCATGTCATGGACCAGGCAATAAGACCGACGAACGGCGGGTTGCTCCCAGCTCCCGTGCAACGGGAGCGGGGAGACTGCATGCGGCAGGCTGGCGCGCTCAGCCGGCCGGCGGCTCGATCTTCACCGGATCGATGCGCGGCTCCTTGAGCCTGGCCTCGAGCGCGCGGCCCTTGCGGGCGCGCTTGCCCACATACGGCAGCAGGTTCTGCCCCGCCACCTTCTGCGCGGCCGGCTTGCCGCCGCGCCCGGTGCCGGACAGCATCAGCCCCGGCGCGCCCACCGCGATGGCCTGCAGCAGCGTTTCCTTGGGCTCGAGTTCCATCAGGATCACGCCGCGGCCGCCGGCCGAGAGCGACTTGATCTCGTCGAGCGCCACCAGCAGCAGGCGGCCGTTGGCGGACAGGCAGGCAATGTGCGTGGCATCCTCGCCGATGGGCGCCGGCTCCAGCGGGGCGTCGCCCTCGTCCAGCGTGAGGTAGGCGCGGCCGCCCTTCTGCCGGCTCACCATGTCGCCGACCTTGGTCTGGAAGCCGTTGCCGCCGCGCGTGGCGATCAGCATGCGCTGGTCGAGCCCGCCGGCGAAGGTGTGGGCGATCTGGCTGCCCGCCTGCAGTTCGATCAGCGTGGTCACCGGCACGCCGTCGCCGCGCCCGCCGGGCAGGCCGGCCACCGGCACGGTGTAGACGCGGCCGTTGGTGCCGAACACCAGCATCACGTCGACGGTGCGGCACTCGAAGGTGCCGTACAGCGCGTCGCCGGCCTTGAAGGTGAACTGCTGCGCGTCGTGGCCGTGGCCCTGGCGCGTGCGCACCCAGCCCTTCTGCGACATCACCACGGTGACCGGCTCGTCCACCACGCGCACCTCGGCGGCGGCGCGGCGCTCTTCCTGGATCAGCGTGCGGCGCGGGTCCTTGTCCTCGGGGCTGAACTGCCTGGCGTCGGTCTCGATCTCCTTGATGATGCGCCGGCGCATCATGGTCTCGGACTTGAGCAGCACGTCGAGGTCGGCCTGCTCTTCGCGCAGCTCCTGCAGCTCCTTCTCGATGCGCAGGGCTTCGAGCCGGGCCAGCTGGCGCAGGCGGATTTCCAGGATGTCCTCGGCCTGGCGGTCGGACAGGCCGAAGGCCTGCATCAGCGCCGGCTTGGGCTCGTCGCTCTCGCGGATGATGCGGATCACCTCGTCGATGTTGAGCAGCACCAGCATGCGGCCTTCGAGGATGTGGATGCGGTCCTCGACCTTGCCCAGGCGGTGGCGCGTGCGGCGCGTGACGGTGTCGAAGCGGAACGCGATCCACTCGCGCAGGATCTCCGGCAGGCCCTTCTGGCGCGGCCGGCCGTCGGTGCCGATCATCACCAGGTTGATCGACGCGCCCGACTCCAGGCTGGTATGCGCGAGCAGCGTCTGGATGAACTCCTGCTGCTCGATGTTCTTGCTCTTGGGCTCGAACACCAGGCGCACCGGCGCGTCCTTGCCCGATTCGTCGCGCACCGCGTCGAGCACGGCCAGCATGCCCTGCTTGAGCTGCAGCTGCTCGGGCGTGAGCGACTTCTTGCCGGCGCGCACCTTGGGGTTGGTGATTTCCTCGATTTCCTCGAGCACCTTCTGCGCCGAGGTGCTCGGCGGCAGCTCGGTCACCACCAGTTGCCACTGGCCGCGCGCCATGTCCTCGATGATCCAGCGCGCGCGCACCTTGAGGCTGCCGCGCCCGCTCTCGTAGATCTGCGCGATGTCCGACGCCGGAGAGATGATCTGGCCGCCGCCCGGATAGTCGGGCCCCGGCATCAGCGCCAGCAGCTCGGCCAGCGTGATGCCGGGGTTGCGGATCATCGCCACGGTGGCCGCGGCCACTTCGCGCAGGTTGTGCGGCGGCACTTCGGTGGCCATGCCCACGGCGATGCCCGAGGCGCCGTTGAGCAGCACGAACGGCAGCCGCGCGGGCATCAGCTTCGGCTCCTCCATCGAGCCGTCGTAGTTGGGGATGAAGTCCACCGTGCCCTGGTCGATCTCGTCGAGCAGCAGGCGCGCGATCGGCGTGAGGCGCGCTTCGGTGTAGCGCATGGCCGCCGCGCCGTCGCCGTCGCGCGAGCCGAAGTTGCCCTGGCCGTCGATCAGCGGGTAGCGCAGCGAGAAGTCCTGCGCCAGGCGCACCAGCGCGTCGTAGGCGGACTGGTCGCCGTGCGGGTGGTACTTGCCCAGCACGTCGCCCACCACGCGCGCGGACTTGACCGGCTTGGCGTCGGCGCGCAGGCCCATCTCGTGCATGGCGAACAGGATGCGGCGCTGCACCGGCTTCTGGCCGTCGGCCACTTCCGGCAGCGCGCGCCCCTTGACCACGCTGATGGCGTAGTCGAGATAGGCGCGCTCGGCGTAGTGCGCCAGCGTCAGCGAGTCGGCGCCGCCATCGGGCGGGCCCGGGTCAAACAGAGAGTCTTGTTGTTCCATGGATTGGCAAGAAGACGGCGCGCCTGTCTGCGGCGTGGCGCGCCGGTTGCATGTTGTGCGCGATCGTTCGGGTTGTTCGGGTGGCGGTCAGGGCATGTTGCGGCGTCCGCCGATCACCATCTTCACGCGGCTCACGCCGCCGGCGGCGGCCGCGTCCGCCGGCATGCCGCCGGGCCGGTAGAAGCGGTAGAACTGCAGCACCGTGCTGACATACTGCCGGGTCTCCGGGAACGGCGGGATGGCGTTGTTGTAGCGCTGCACCGCGCCCTCGCCCGCGTTGTACGCGGCCAGCACCAGCTCCAGGTTGCCGGGGAACAGCTCCATCAGCCAGCGCAGGTAGCGCACGCCGGCCGAGATGTTGGTGCGCGGATCGGCCAGCTTCTGCTCCACCGTGCGGCGCGCGTCGGCGGCCACGCCGAAGCGCGCCCCGGTATCCGGGATCACCTGCATCAGCCCGATCGCGCCCTTGGGGGAGACCGCGCCCGGGTTGAAGCCGGACTCCACCGCCATCACCGCCTTGACCAGCGCCGGGTCCACGTTCTGCGCCTGCGCCACCTGGCGGATGATCGGCTCGACCGTGGCGATGTTCGGGTGGTTGACGACATAGCGGTACAGCTTGTGCGTCTCCAGGTCGATGGCGCCCGCCCCGTTCCCCGCGCCTGCGGTTGCCGGGCGGCCCAGCGACGGGCTGCGCAGCTCGCCGCCGTTCTTCATGAACAGCGTGTAGCGCTCGTCGAGCTTCTCGTCGGAGAAATGCGCCACGCCGTCGTCGTCGATATAGCCGTACAGCGCCGCGTTCGCCGCCGGGGCGCACGCCAGGCCGGCCAGCAGCAGGCCGGCGGCCAGCCGGCGCCGCCATCCGCTGTCGTCAGGTCTGCTTGTGTTCGCCATCGGCTTTCCTCATGTGTTGCGGGTATCGAAGGGACTGTCGGCCCGGGCGGAGCGCTTCAGATGTCGGCCACCACCTCGTTGCCGCGCTCCTCGAGCCAGGTGCGGCGCTGCGCGGCCTCGCCCTTGCCCATCAGCATGTTCATCACGCCCACGGTCTGCGGCAGGTCGAAGCTGCCCAGCGCCACCGGCAGCAGGCGGCGCGTGTCGGGGTTCATGGTGGTTTCCCACAGTTGCTCGGCGTTCATCTCGCCCAGGCCCTTGAAGCGGGAGATCTGCCAGCTGTTTTCCTTGACGCCGTCCTTGAGCAGCTTGTCCTGGATCGCCACCAGCTCGCCGTCGTCGAGCGCGTAGAGCTTCTGCGCCGGCTTCTTGCCGCGCGCGGGCGCGTCCACGCGGTACAGCGGCGGGCGCGCCACGCACACGTTGCCGTTGTCGATCAGCTTGGGGAAGTGGCGGAAGAACAGCGTGAGCAGCAGCACCTGGATGTGCGCGCCGTCCACGTCCGCGTCGGACAGGATGCAGATCTTGCCGTAGCGCAGGTTGGACAGGTCGGGCTCGTCGTTGGGGCCGTGCGGGTCCACGCCGATCGCCACCGCGATGTCGTGCACCTCGTTGTTGGCGAACAGGCGATCGCGCTCGGTTTCCCAGGTGTTGAGCACCTTGCCGCGCAGCGGCAGGATGGCCTGGAATTCCTTGTCGCGCCCCATCTTGGCCGAGCCTCCGGCGGAGTCGCCCTCGACCAGGAACAGTTCGTTGCGGGTGACGTCGGTGGATTCGCAGTCGGTCAGCTTGCCCGGCAGCACGGCCACGCCCGAGCCCTTCTTCTTCTCCACCTTCTGCGCGGCGCGCGTGCGCGCCTGGGCCTGGCGGATCACCAGCTCGGCCAGCTTCTTGCCGTACTCGACGTGGTGGTTGAGCCACAGCTCCAGCGCCGGGCGGCTGAAGGTGGACACCAGGCGCACCGCGTCGCGGCTGTTCAGGCGCTCCTTGATCTGGCCCTGGAACTGCGGGTCCAGCACCTTGGCCGACAGCACGAACGAGGCGCGCGCGAACACGTCCTCGCTCATCAGCTTGACGCCCTTGGGCTGCAGCGCGTGCATCTCGATGAAGCTCTTGACGGCCTGGAACAGGCCTTCGCGCAGGCCGGACTCGTGCGTGCCGCCGGCCGGCGTGGGAATCAGGTTGACGTAGGACTCGCGCACCGGCGCGCCGTCCTCGGTCCAGGCCACCACCCAGGAGGCGCCCTCGCCTTCGGCGAAGCCCTCTTCGGCCGGGTTGGCGTCGGGGTCGGCGAAATGCTCGCCTTCGAACATCGGCACCACCAGTTCGGCGCCGCTGCCTTGCGCCAGCGCTTCCACCAGGTAGCCCTTGAGGCCCTGGTCGTACTGCCAGGTCTGGCGCTCGCCGTTCTTCTCGTTGAGCAGCGTGACCTTCACGCCCGGCAGCAGCACGGCCTTGCTGCGCAGCAGCCGCTGCAGCTCGGCCAGCGGGATCGTGGCCGAATCGAAATACCTGGCGTCCGGCCACACCTGCACGCGGGTGCCGTTCTTCTTCTCGCCGCGCTCGAGCTTGCGCGTGGCCAGCGGCACGGTGACGTCGCCGCCCGAGAAGGTCAGCGTGGAATGGCTGCCGTCGCGCCAGACCGCCACGTCCAGCCGCGTCGACAGCGCGTTGGTCACCGACACACCGACGCCATGCAGGCCGCCCGAGAACGCGTAGGCGCCGCCCTTGCCCTTGTCGAACTTGCCGCCCGCGTGCAGGCGCGTGAAAACGATCTCCACCACCGGCACCTTCTCTTCCGGGTGGATGCCCACCGGGATGCCGCGGCCGTCGTCCTCCACGCTGACGCTGCCGTCGCGGTGCAGGGTCACCATGATTTCGGAGCCATGCCCGCCGAGGGCTTCGTCCGAGGCGTTGTCGATCACCTCCTGCACGATATGCAGGGGGTTGTCGGTACGGGTGTACATGCCGGGCCGTTGCTTGACCGGCTCCAGGCCCTTGAGGACCCGGATGGAAGATTCGCTGTACTGACTGGTTTTGCTCGCCATGGAGTCGCTTGCTTAGTGGGATTCTCGGCCAGCCCGGCGCGGCGGCGCTTTGCCGCGCGCCAGCCAGGTGGCCGGGCAGCCTGCATTGTAATGGAAGCGCGCGGCGGCCCTGGCGCCATTCTCGCCGCCCGTGCGCGCCCACGGCCGTGGCCCCGGCGGCACATTGCCCGACACCGCGTGCCACGCGGCGCGCGGATGCGCGGTAAACTCGCCCGCACCGCTTCGGTGCAGCCGCAGACATGCCGGGCGCCGGCGGAGAAAACCAGAACAACACAACACACAGAGCCAAGGGACGCACGCCAAGATGCAGAACGCCACGCAGACCAAACCCCTTACCCTCACCGCCGTGCTGATATGCGGCGGCCTGCTGGTCACCCTGTCGATGGGCATCCGGCACGGCTTCGGGCTGTTCAACCTGCCGATCACCCAGGCCCACGGCTGGAGCCGCGAGACCTTCGCCTTTGCGCTGGCGCTGCAGAACCTGATGTGGGGCCTGACGCAGCCGTTCACCGGCGCGCTGGCCGACAAGTTCGGCGCCGTGCGCATCATGCTGGCCGGCGTGGCGCTTTATGTCGCCGGCCTGCTGGTCATGGCCCTGGCCGGCTCCGGCGCCGCGTTCGCCTCGGGCGCCGGCATCCTGATCGGCATCGCCCAGTCGGGCACCACCTACAGCGTGGTGTACGGCGTGATCGGGCGCGTGGCCAGCGCCGAGAAGCGGGTGTGGGCGATGGGCATCGCCGCGGCGGCGGGCTCGTTCGGGCAGTTCCTGATGATCCCGGTGGAGCAGACGCTGATTTCCACCGTCGGCTGGCAAAACGCGCTGTTCGTGCTGGCGGTGCTGGCGTGCCTGATGCTGCCGCTGGCCTTCAGCCTGCGCGAGCCGCGGGCCGCGGCGCATGCGGGCGGCTTCCAGCAGAGCATCGGCCAGGCGGTGCGCGAGGCCTTCGGCAACCGCAGCTTCCAGCTGCTGACGCTGGGCTACTTCGTGTGCGGCTTCCAGGTGGTGTTCATCGGCGTGCACCTGGCGCCCTACCTCAAGGACCGCGGGCTGACCGACCCGAAGGTCGCCACCGTGGCGCTGGCGCTGATCGGCCTGTTCAACGTGTTCGGCACCTACAGCGCCGGCGCGCTGGGCCAGCGCATGCCCAAGCGCTACCTGCTGTCGGCCATCTACCTCGCGCGCTCGGTGGTGATCGCCGCCTACCTGCTGCTGCCGCTCACCGCGGCCAGCACCTGGGTGTTCGCCGCGCTGATGGGCTTCCTGTGGCTGTCCACGGTGCCGCTGACCAACGGCATCATCGCGCAGGTGTTCGGCGTGCAGTATCTGTCGATGCTGTCGGGCGTGGTGTTCTTCTCGCACCAGATCGGCAGCTTCCTGGGGGCGTGGCTGGGCGGCTTTCTCTACGACCGCACCGGCAACTACGACACCGTGTGGCTGATCGCCATCGGGCTGGGCGTGATGGCGGCGCTGGTCAACCTGCCGATCCGCGAGCACGCCATCGCGCGCCCGCGCGCGGCGGCGGCGTGAGGGGCGGCATGGGGGGCGGCATGAGGACGCGCGCGCCGGTCCTGCGCGCCGCGGCTCTCGCGGCAGCCGCCGCGCTGCTGGCGCTGGCCTTCCTGGCCTACCTGCGGCCGGGATTCATGGTGGACCTGGCCAATATGGTGCTGGCGTGGTGCGGGTAAGCACCACCAGGGAGAACACAGGCGCTTACTGCGCCTCGCCCTTGGTCTTGGCTTCCAGCACTTCCCAGCGCTCCAGCGCCTCCAGCAGTTCCGTCTCGATCTCGTCGTGGCGGGTGCCGAGCTGCGCCGCCCTGGCGGGATCGCTGGCGTAGAGCGTGCCGTCGGCGAGTTGCGCGGACACGGTCTGCTGCTCGGTCTCGAGCGCCGCGATGCGCCCGGGCAGGCCGTCCAGTTCGCGCTGCTCCTTGTACGACAGCTTGACGCGGGCGGGGGCGCGGGTTTCGCGCGGCTTGGCCGCCGCCTCGGCGGGCTTGCGCTCGCCGGACCGGGCTTCCTGCATGGCCGCGCTGCGCCGGGACTGCACCTGCCAGTCGGAATAGCCGCCCACGTATTCGCGCCAGCGGCCGTCGCCTTCGGCGGCGATGGTGGAGGTCACCACGTTGTCGAGGAAGGCGCGGTCGTGCGAGACCAGGAACACGGTGCCGCTGTAGTCCTGCAGCAGTTCCTCGAGCAGCTCCAGCGTGTCGATGTCGAGGTCGTTGGTCGGTTCGTCTAGCACCAGCACGTTGGCCGGACGCGCGAACAGGCGCGCCAGCAGCAGCCGGTTGCGCTCGCCGCCGGACAGCGACTTGACCGGCGAGCGCGCGCGCTCGGGCGCGAACAGGAAGTCGCCCAGGTAGCTCATCACGTGCTTGCGCTGGCCGTTGATCTCGACCCAGTCGCTGCCCGGGCTGATGGTGTCGGCCAGCGAGCGCTCCAGGTCGAGCTGGGCGCGCATCTGGTCGAAGTAGGCCACCTGCATGTTGCTGCCGTTCTTGACGGTGCCGCTGTCCGGCGCGAGCTCGCCCAGGATCAGCCGCAGCAGCGTGGTCTTGCCGGCGCCGTTGGGGCCGATCAGGCCGACCTTGTCGCCGCGCATGATGGCGCCGGTGAAGTCGCGCACCACCACCTTGTCGCCAAACGCCTTGCTGACGTCGGTCAGCTCGGCCACGATCTTGCCGGAGCGCTCGCCCTGCGACACCTCCAGCTTGACGTTGCCCTGCACGTCGCGCCGCGAGGCGCGCTCGCCGCGCATCGTCTCCAGGCGCTGGATGCGCGCCACGCTGCGCGTGCGGCGCGCTTCCACGCCCTTGCGGATCCACACTTCTTCCTGCGCCAGCAGCTTGTCGAACTTGGCCTGCTCGACCTGCTCGGCGGCCAGTTGCTCGGCCTTGCGCGCCTGGTAGGCGGCGAAGTTGCCGGGGAAGGAAACCAGCCGGCCGCGGTCGAGCTCGACGATGCGGGTGGCCACGCGGTCGAGGAAGGCGCGGTCGTGGGTGATCAGCAGCACGCTGCCGCGGAAGGCCAGCAGCAGGTCTTCGAGCCAGCGGATGGCTTCCACGTCGAGGTGGTTGGTGGGCTCGTCGAGCAGCAGGATGTCGGGCTCGGCCACCAGCGCCTGCGCCAGCGCCACGCGCTTCTGCATCCCGCCGGAAAGCGAGTCGACGCGCACATCGGCCTGCAGGCCGAGCTGCGCCAGCGTGGTTTCCACGCGCGTGCGCAATTGCCATGCGCCGGCGGCGTCGACTTCGGACTGCAGGCGGTGCAGTTCGGCCAGCGCGGCTTCGTCGTGGTTGTCGTCCAGCGCGGCCAGCGCGGCTTCATAGGCGGCCAGCAGGTCGTGGACCTGGCCCAGGCCCTGGGACACCGCGTCGAACACCGCCTGGCCGGGCGAGAACTGCGGCTCCTGCGGCACATAGGCCGAGGTCACCCCGCTCTGGCGCGCGATCAGGCCATCGTCCGGCGCCGACAGGCCCGCCACGATCTTGAGCAGGGACGACTTGCCCGAGCCGTTGCGGCCAATCAGGCCGACGCGCTCGCCGGCTTCGAGCGAGAAGTCGGCATGGTCGAGCAAGGCCACATGCCCGAAGGCGAGCTGGGCGTCGGAAATCGAAAACAGGGCCATGGGAGCAGCAATACGAAAAGGGAGACAGGGGGTGCCAGCGCCGGCGCGGCACGGGCGCGGCGGCATGGCGGGCCGCGCGGCCGCGCGCGCCGCGGGGGCCGCCGGGATACCGAGTAGCCGGCATTGTAGACCAGCGCGGCCGCGCGCCCGGCCACGGGCACCGCCGGCCGGTCCCGCGCGGACCCCGGAAAAAAAGAAGGGCCCGCGCTTGCGCGGGCCCAAGAGTCTCTCCTCGGTGCCCTGCTCGCAAGGCACGAATGCAGGATAGCAAGGCCCCTGCTGGCGCTCCAGTCGGACAAATCCGTAAGGGAAAGCCCCTCCAAGGGAAAGCCCCGTTAGTGTGCAGAGTCCGCGCGCAGCGTTCGCGGACACGGTGCGCGCGGCGCCGACGGCCGCCTCCAGACCCCCGTTTCAGTGCGCTGTTGCTCGCCACGCAACACTCCGCGCGGCGCGTATTGTCGACCCGCGTACGGCCATGAAACAATGGCCGCCGGTCATGCAAGCCGCGGCAAGACGGCAGCAAAAACAGAGAAGAGCCGGCCAGAACCGGTACGGGCGACCCAACGCCAACCAGTGCTTCTTCCAGCGAGAGCTGGTTCCAGTAGCTTTTTTGCACGGGGAATACCATGATCCATCCGCGTTCGCAGTCCCTGCGCGACGCCCGGCCGGCGCGCGCGCCGGCCCGGGGCCGCGCGCTGCCCCTCCTGCCGGCCCTCCTGTTGACGCTATGCCTGGCCACGGGCGCGCGTCCCGCCGCGGCCCAGTCCTCCGCCTCGCCGGTGCTGCAGCGCATCCAGCAGACCGGCGTGCTGCGCCTGGCCCACCGCGAAAGCTCGGTGCCGTTCTCGTTCGTGGCCGACGGCAAGCCCTACGGCTACGCCATCGACCTCTGCCTGCGCGTGGCCGACGCGCTGCGCACCGCGCTGAAGTTGCCGGGCCTGAAGGTGGAATACGTGCCGGTCACGCCGGCCAACCGCATCGCCGCCATCGTCGACGGCAAGGCCGACCTCGAATGCGGCTCCACCACCAACACGCGCGAGCGGCGCGAACAGGTGGCCTTCACCATCCCGCACTACATCGCCGGCATCCGCATGCTGGTCAGGACCGATTCCGGCATCCGCAAGCTCGCCGACCTGCGCGGCAAGACCCTGGTCTCCACCACCGGCACCACCTCGCTGGTGGTGATCCGCCAGATCAACGGCTCGGGCGCGATGCAGCTGAAGGTGGTGGAAGCCAAGGACCACGCCGAGGCCTTCGGCATGGTCGAGCAAGGCAAGGCCGACGCCTTCGTCATGGACGACGTGCTGCTCTACGGCCTGCGCGCCAACGCCAGGAACCCGGCCAGCTATACCGTCACCAACGAACTGCTGACGATCGAGCCCTACGCCATCATGCTGTCGCGCCACGACGCCGAGTTCAAGCGGCTGGTGGACAAGGCGATGGTCGACTCGATCTATTCGCAGGACACGCAGAAGCTCTACAAGAAATGGTTCCAGTCGCCGATCCCGCCGCAGGGGGTCAACCTGGACATACCGATGAGCTACCTGCTGCGCGATTCGTTCAAGTTCCCGAGCGACAAGGTGGCCGACTGACCAGGCCCGGGCAGCCGCGCCGGGACGGCGCCGGGTAGCGGCAACGGCACGCCGCGGACAAAAAAGGCGGGACTCGTGCGAAGATGTCGGCCCCGGGTGCTTTCTTCCCGGCGCTTTTTTGGGTCCGCTTCCCTGTTCCGCTTTCCTGGCTCGTTTCTGCTGCCGCCGCGCGCGCCGGAGGTTCACCGACCTCCGTGCGCGCGGGCGGCATTCCTGCCCATGACCACCACCGCCCCGCTGAAGTTCTCCGATCTTTCCGTCTCCGCCTTCGTCGCCGGCCTGATCGCCACGCTGACCGGCTACACCAGCTCGCTGGTGCTGATGATCCAGGCGGGCCAGGCCGCGCACCTGTCCGACGCGCAGGTCGCCTCGTGGATCTGGGCGCTGTCGGTCGGCATGGGCGTGACCACCATCGGGCTGTCGCTGCTCACGCGCGCGCCGATCGTGATCGCCTGGTCCACGCCCGGGGCCGCGCTGCTGATCGCCAGCCTGCCCGGCGTGCCCTATCCCGAGGCCGTCGGCGCTTTCCTGATGGCGGCGCTGCTGATGACCGCGGCGGGCCTGACCGGCTGGTTCGACAAGCTGATGCGCGCGCTGCCGGCCAGCATCGCCGCCGCGCTGCTGGCCGGCATCCTGTTCCGCATCAGCGTCGACGTCTTCGTGCAGGCCCAGCACCAGACCGTGCTGCTGCTGGCGATGTTCGCGCTCTACCTGATCGGCAAGCGCTGGTGGCCGCGCTATGCGGTGCCCGGCGTGCTGGTGGGCGGCGTGGCGCTGGCAGGCGCGCTCGGCCAGCTGCACTTCGAGTCCTTCCATTTCGCGCTGGCGACCCCGGTGTGGACCACGCCCGCGTTCTCGCTGCAGGCCTTCGTCAGCATCGCGGTGCCGCTGTTCATCGTGGCGCTGGCCTCGCAGAACGTACCCGGGCTGGCAGTGCTGCGCGCGGACGGCTATCACGTGGCGGCCTCGCCGCTGATCACCGTGACCGGCATCGCCTCCGCCCTGCTCGCGCCGTTCGGCTCGCACGGCATCAACCTGGCGGCGATCACCGCCGCGATCTGCACCGGCGCGCAGGCGGATCCCGACCGCAACCGCCGCTACACGGCGGCGGTGGTGTGCGGCATCGGCTACCTGGTGGCGGGTGCGCTGGCCGCCAGCATCGCGGCGCTGTTCGCGGCCTTTCCGAAGGCGCTGGTGGTCGCGGTGGCGGCCTTCGCCCTGCTCGGCTCCATCGCCAGCGGCCTGACCGCGGCCATGCAGACGCCGGCCGAGCGCGAAGCCGCCTTGCTGACCTTCATGATCACCGCCTCGGGCATGACGCTGGCCGGGGTGGGCTCGGCCTTCTGGGGCGTGGTGGGCGGCATGCTGGCGCTGCTAGTGCTGCGCCCGCGCGCGGCCGCGGCAGGCGGCTGAGCCCTTACAACAGCAGGAAACCGATGTCGGCGGCGCAGATGCCGGACAGCGGCGCGCCCTTGCGGCGCTGGAACAGGATGTGCTGCAGCACGCGGTCGCGGTGCTCGGCGAAGACGGCGGGATCGAAACGCAGCGCGGTCAGCGCGTAATGCTCGGCCAGCAGCTTGTAGACCCGGTGGCGCACCATCAGCATCTCGCTCTCGGCGCGCAGCCGGCTGACCTCGCCGGCGTTGTCCTCCTCGAGCTGGCGCATGCCCACCACCACGCGCGCGTGCATGCCGCGGTAGCGGTCGAGCTCGGCATGCGCCTTGCGCAGCTCTTCGCGCAGGGCGCGGACCTCCTGCTGCAGGCGCAGGTTGTGCTGCACGCCGCGCTGGATGCGCGACGCCTCTTCCAGGGCGACGTCCGCCGCGGCAATCGTGTTCTGCCATACCCCTTGCCCCGCCGACGCGCCCTCGCCTTGCGGCCAGACGGTCTGCAACTCCTCGTCGCCTTTCATGGCGCTCCCCCAAGAAACTACCCGAAATTCACTCGCCGCCGGCTTTGTCACGCTGCCGGCTGTTCGAGAACTGCCGCGACCTGCAGACCCTCTGAGGGGCTTTACCAGCGATTGAAGGCCCCAGGCCGGCGTCGGGCAACCACCCTAAAGGGGGGTATCGCGGCGCCGGCGCGCAATGGGGCACCGCCCTGCCGCCGGCGGGCGCGCGCCGCCCGTGTGGGAAAATGCGCACCCGG
This sequence comes from Cupriavidus sp. 30B13, assembly GCF_049059565.2. NCBI lineage: Bacteria > Pseudomonadati > Pseudomonadota > Betaproteobacteria > Burkholderiales > Burkholderiaceae > Cupriavidus > Cupriavidus sp. 30B13. The sequence continues at coordinate 2,971,702 of NZ_CP188223.1, forward strand.
CGACAGCCAACGCAGGAACAACCAACGATGAACAGCTACGCGCTCCTGGCCCTTGCCATCGTGGCCGAAGTCATTGCCACCAGCAGCCTCAAGGCCTCCGAGAATTTCACCCGCCTGTGGCCCAGCCTGCTGGTGGTGGCCGGCTACATCGCCGCCTTCGTGCTGCTGATGCAGGTCATGAAGACCGTGCCGGTCGGCATCGCCTATGCCATCTGGTGCGGCGCCGGCATCGTGCTGGTCACGCTGATCGCCAGCGTGCTGTACCGGCAGATCCCCGACCTCGCCGCGTGGCTCGGCATCGGCCTGATCGTGGCGGGCGTGGCGGTGATCCAGCTGTTTTCGAAGACGGGGGCGCATTGAGCGGCATGGCCTGCCGCCTCGCGCGGCTCACAGGTTGGCGATTTCCAGCACTTCCTGGCCCATCAGCGTGCAACCGGCCGGCGCGTAGATGAAGTGCATGCGGTAAGTGCCCTTGTAGATATAGCCATACACTTCCAGCACGTCGTATTTGTCCTTGCCCGCGGGGTTCTTCAGCGGCGCGAGCACCTTGACCCCGGTGTCGATCTCGATGCGGTCGTCGGGGCCGGCGTGGAATGCCAGCAGCTTGCCGGCCTGCTTCAGCGCGGCGGGCGCGCAGGCATGCTGAGGCGCCGCGGCGGCGGCCGCGCACAGCGCCATGAGAGCGAAACTGAGGAGGGTGTTTCTCATCGGGCGGACCTGGTTTGCATTTGTTTGTCGCGCCGGGCAGGCGTCGCCTCTCGCCGGCTTCTCTGTTCTCTGTAAACGGGGAAAGCGGGAGGCCGGCAAGCGGCATGGCGGGGAAAACACCTCTGGTGGACCGCGTAGAACCAGCGTTGCGCTGGTCCCGCCGACAGGAATCGAACCTGTATCTAGCGCTTAGGAGGCGCTCGTTCTATCCATTGAACTACGGCGAGCGGATAGACCCCGCGGAAGCAAGCGCGGCGCCTCGACGGCACCGCTCCGGGAGCAGGCCCGGAGTATATCAAAAACCGCACGGCGCAAGACGGGCGCGGCGTGGCGAATGCGCGCCCGCAAACGAAAAAGCCCGCCAGTCTGCTGGCGGGCCGGTTGCGGACGGTCCGGACCTTCCTGGTCACATCGGCGTTATCCCGGCAAACAGTCGTGCAAGCAGGATCCCCATGATTCCGCCCATGACGCGGACGTCCCTCCGGACCACCCGGAGAGCCGAAGGAATACTGGCAGTGACGCCGATTGCCGCGATACCAGCGGCGAGCAGCGCTTAAAGGAAAGCGCCGAGGAAGGTCAGCGGTATGCTCGGGTCCGCTACCTTGCCGGGCTTCGGAGTGCCCGACGGATTCAGTATAGGCAGGCGGCCGGCGGATGCAACTGCCGGGCGCGCGCGGCCGTACCGGGCGGATTGCCGGGCGGAAAGTGCGAGGGGAGGCACCCGTGCCGGCCTGCCCGCCTGGAAGATTCCTATCGCAGCGCAACAAATTTCTTTTCGTTCTGCTATAATCCGCGCCGTGAGTTCGCACTGTGAGTTGTGCAACCAGCCCGCCGCACCATCCGGCGGGCGATACGCCCCCCTCTCAAGCTCTGCTCCCCGGTCCGCCGGCTGGCCTGTTCCGAATGGCCAAGTGGTGATACCCGACAGAACGCATTTCTCACCGACGTCGCCTCGTCTCCGATCCTGTTGAACAGCTTATCTGAAGCTGTTTGCCTGCCAGGGATTGCGCGCCCGGCCTTGTGCCGATGCCGCCCTGCCTGCCGCCGTACTGTCAGCTGTGTCTGTCGTAACGGCCTCACCGATTGGCGCCGAAGCCTTTTTTAAGACTTTGCACTGCGCCCGCCCCTGTTCGCTAGTTCGGCATGGGGTGCCATGCATTTAAAGAAAACCACGACATGACCCAGCACGACATTCGTGCGGAGCACGATTTTGCCTCCGCCGCCGACGTATCGACCGAAGCCGCCGCCATCGCCACGCCCGCCATCCAGGAACCGAGCCCGCTCGACAAGCTCGACGCCATGCTCAGCCCCGAAGCCGCCGTGACGCCTGCCGCCCCGGCGGTCGCCGCCGACAACGGCTTTGCCAAGCTCGGCCTGGATGAAGCCATCCTGCGCGCCCTGGCCGAACTGAACTACACCACGCCGACCCCGGTGCAGGCACAAGCGATCCCCGCCTTCCTGGCTGGCCGCGACCTGCTGGTCTCGAGCCAGACCGGCTCGGGCAAGACCGGCGCCTTCATCCTGCCGGCCATCCAGCGCATCAGCGAAAAGGCTTCGCCGAACCGCCCGCGCTCCGACGATCCGGTCAAGCGCATGAAGGGCAAGCGCCCCCGTCCGGCGCCGGCGCAGCCCGCGCTGCTGGTGCTGACGCCCACGCGCGAACTGGCCCTGCAGGTAACCGAGGCCACCGCCAAGTACGGCCGCCATCTGCGCCGCATCGTGTGCGCCAGCATCCTGGGCGGCATGCCCTACCCGAAGCAGCTCGCCGCGCTGTCCAAGATGCCTGACATCCTGGTCGCCACGCCGGGCCGCCTGCTCGACCACGTCGAAGCCGGCCGCATCGACCTGTCCGCGCTGGACATGCTGGTGTTCGACGAAGCCGACCGCATGCTCGACATGGGCTTCGCCGACGATATCGACGCCATCGTCGCCGCCACCCCGGCCAGCCGCCAGACGCTGATGTTCTCGGCCACGCTGGACGGCCGCATCGCCCAGCTCGCCTCGCGCCAGCTGCGCGATCCGCAACGCATCGAGATCGCCGCGACCCGCGCCGACCAGAGCAACATCGAGCAGCGCCTGCACTTCACCGACGACATGTCGCACAAGGAAAAGCTGCTCGACCACCTGCTGCGCGACGTCAGCCTCAAGCAGGCGATCGTCTTCACCGCCACCAAGCGCGATGCCGATTCGCTGGCCGAGCGCCTGTCGGACACCGGCTTCGCCGCCGGCGCGCTGCACGGCGACATGACCCAGGGCGCGCGCAACCGCACCCTGACCTCGCTGCGCCGCGGCAACCTGCGCATCCTGGTGGCCACCGACGTGGCCGCGCGCGGCATCGACGTGCCGGACATCACCCACGTGGTCAACTTCGACCTGCCCAAGCAGGCCGAGGACTACGTGCACCGCATCGGCCGCACCGGCCGCGCGGGCCGCTCGGGCGTGGCCATCAACCTGGTGAACCACGGCGACATGTTCCAGTGGAAGCGCATCGAGCGCTTCACCAACAACCGCGTCGACGCTTCGGTGATCGAAGGCCTGGAACCGCGCCGCTCGCCCAAGCCGCGCTCCGGCTTCGGCGGCAAGCCGGGCGGTGACCGCGGCGGCTATCGTGGCAACAGCAGCGGCGGCGGCTACCGTGGCGGCGACAACCGCACCTTCGGCGACCGCAAGTTCGGCGGCGGCGAAAGCCGTGGCTACGGCAACCGCGACGGCGCGCCGCGTCCGGCCGGCGACCGCCCGGCGGGCGACCGTCCGTTCGGCGACCGCGACGGCAACCGCGGCTTCGGCGACCGCGGCGGCTTCGGCTACCGTGGCCAGAGCAACGGCAACACCGGTGGCAATGGCGGCCAGCGCAGCTTCGGCAACAGCGAAGGCGGCTACCACGGCGGCGACAACCGTGGCTTCGGCAACCGTGACGGCGCCGCGCCGCGCAGCTTCGGCGGCGCGCCGGCCGGCAACGGCGGCGGCTACCGTGGCGGCGAAGGCCGCAGCTTCGGCAACCGCGACGGTGCCGCGCCGCGCAGCTTCGGCGACGGCAACCGTGGCGGCTTCGGCGGCCAGCGCAGCGGCAACGGCGGTCGCTCGCGCTTCGAGCGCTGATCGCAGGAAAGGCTGGCCGCTTGCAGCGGCCCCTTGTCAAAGAAAAAGGCCCCGTGGGGCAATGCCAGTTAGTTAAGCCAGAGCGAATGTGACTTGGAGTAAAAAGGGAGCGTGTTGACCACGCTCCCTTTTTTGCTTTGAACCTGCTGCAGACCACCCTGAACGAGACGTTGGAAGCACTGCCTGCCAACGGGATAGCCGAGTTGAGCGCGCTGCTGGATCCGGCCTGGATAGAACAAGCGCTTGAAGCCACGGGCAAGGCATCGATACGCCGACGCAAGCTGCCCGCCGAACACGCCGTGTGGCTGGTAATCGGTCTGGCGCTGTTTCGTCACATGCCGCTGTGGCAAGTGGTGCAGGAGATGGCGCTGACGCTGGACAGCAAGGAACTGCCCGCGCCCAGCGCCAGCGTGCAGGTTCGCCAGCGGTTGGGGGCGCAGCCCATGGCGCACTTGTTTGCCCTGCTCGCCAACGCCTGGGGCCGCGCCCATGCGGTGCACGCGGGAAAGTTGCGCGTGCTGGCGGCCGATGGCGTGGTCTGGTCAGCCCCGGACAGCAAGGACAACCGCCAGGAGTTGGGCAGCGGCCAGACGCAATATGGCCCCCAGCCCTGGCCCATGGTGCGCGCCGTATGCCTGCTGGACACCGACAGCCATGAACTGCTCGATGCCCAATTGGGGGGCTACGGCTGTGGCGAGCTGACGTTGGCGGCCGATCTGCGCGGCCTGGATCACTCGATCACCTTGTTCGACCGTGCCTACTTCAGCGCCGCGTTCCTGCTGCGCTGGCAGCAAGTGGGCGAGCAGCGCCACTGGCTCATGCGCGCCAAGGACAATCTGCGCCACGAGGTGGTGCAGGTATTGGGCCAGGGTGATTGGCTGATCCGCATGCCCGTGTCGCCACGCGCCAGGAAGATGCATCCAGAACTGCCCAGCCATTGGCAGGCCCGGCTGATCGAGGTGAGCGTTGGTGGCAAGATCAGGCGCTTCATCACCTCGATGCTGGATTCTGAGCGGTTTGCCGCCGTGCCACTGGCGCAGTTGTACCGCCAGCGCTGGGAGGTCGAGTTGGGGTTTCGGGAAATCAAGCAATCACTGCAACAAGGTCGAGCCGTGTTGCGCAGCAAACAGCCCGAGTTGGTCAAGCAGGAAGTCTGGGGCGTGCTGATTGCCTACACACTGCTGCGCCGATGGATGCGCCTGATGGCCCAGCACGCGGGTGTCGAGCCGAGCCGCATCAGCTTCCACACGGCGCGCCACGCCATCACGGGGGCGATCAACACGGTCCATCTGGCGCGCGCTGGTGCCTTGCCTGAACTCTTGCAGCGGCTGCTGGAGCAAGCCCGCTACTTCGTGCTCCCGCCTCGCCGCACCGGGCGCTCATTCCCGCGCGAGGTTAAGCGCTCTCGCAGCAAGTTCCCAACAAAAAATGCCAGTCAGCGGGCTAACTGACTGGCATTGACCTTCGGGTGCCTTTTTCTTTGGTCCTGCGCCGGAAGGCCTAGATGGGGCAGCTACGAAACCCGACGAAGGCGAAATCGTCGTCGGGCAGCAGCGCCATCCGCGCGCGCGGATGGTGTTGCCGCGCCGGGCTCGCGAACGAGGCGCCGCGCACTGCCTGGTGCGTGGCGAAGCTGGCGGCGAAATCGGCGTCGCCCGGGCCGGCCTCGAACCCCGCGTAGGGCTCGTACGGCGTCGCGGTCCACTCGCGCACCATGCCCCAGCGCAGCCCGCCCCGGTTCTGCGCGGCGGCCAGTTCCCATTCGGATTCCATCGGCAGGCGCCGGCCGGCCCAGGCACACCAGGCCTGCGCCTCGAACAGGCTGACGTGGCGCACCGCTTCGTCGGGATTCAGCGTGCGCAGGCTGCCGAAGCGCAGCGCCATCCAGGCCCGCGATTCCGGGTGGCGCGTCCAGTAACGCGGCGCCGAGCGCTCCTGCGCCATCAGCCACTGGCGGCCGGCCGGCGTCCACCACTGGCCGCGCTCGTAGCCGGCGTCCTCGACGAACTCGAGGAACTGCGCATTGCTGACCGGCGCGGCATCCATCTCGAAGGCGGGCACGTAGGTGGGCTGCGGCGGCAGTTCGTCGGGCAGCGCGAAGCCGTCCGCCTCGGTCCAGCCCTGCACGAAGCGCCCGCCGGGAAACTGCAGCGTGCCGCCGTGCGGCATCGACAGCGAGGGCAGCGCCACCGCGGGCTCCACCGGCGCCACGCCGAGCGCCTGCAGCAAGGCGGCGATGGCCTCGCCCTGGCGGTCCTCATGGAACAGCGCGCGGCGCCAGGCGTAGAGCGTGGCGTCGCCGTCGTCGGGCAGGATGGCAAGGCGGCGCAGGGTGGCATCGAGCACGTCGGCGGCGTAGCGCTTGACCACGGCGACGTCGGGCAGCGCGACTTCCCAGCGTGCGTCGGGATCGATGCGCTCGGGATCGAACCATTCGTCGGCGCCGGCCAGCAGCGAAGGAACGCCGGCCACCTGCAGCGGCAGCCCGTCGAGCTCGCGCACGCGCACTTCGCGCAGGCACCACCATTCGGCGTGCCAGGCGACGTGGCCCAGCGTCCATAACGGCGGATCGGCGAAGGCCTCGCGCGGCACCTCCCAGCCCCGGCGCGTCTGGCCGAACGCGGCCAGCCAGGCCAGGGTCCGGCTGCGCGTCTCCACCAGCGCCTGCGCGAGGCCTTCGCGCGGCAGCCGGCGGGCATCGGCCCAGACCGTCGTGCCGCCGTTGAAATGCAGATCGGGAAGCATGGAAAAGCCGCTCATCGAGAACCCTGCCGTCTATGGGATCAACCCCGGTTGCACGGCCCCCGGGCGGGCGCGCGGCGCGCGTGCCCGCTGCCGCACCCCTGCCGGAGGGATGCGGGCATTATGACACCGGCCCCGCCCGGGCTCCGCGGCGGCGCTCAGGCGCGCGCGTGGAACACGGCGAACCAGCCGCGCGGGTCGGTCCACCAGACCGGATCGTGGAAGCCGGCAGCGCGCAGCAGGTCGGCGAAGCCGTGCGGATGGTACTTGTAGGAATCCTCGGTGTGGATCGACTCGCCCGCGCGGAACGCGCGGCTGCCCTCGGCCCAGCGCACGGTGGCGTCGCGCTCGGCGCGCAGGTGCATCTGGATGCGCGAGCCGGCGCGGTCGAAGCTGGCGGCGTGGCGCCAGTCCTCCAGCGCGAAGTCGCTGCCGACGATGCGGTTCAGGTTGCGCAGGACATTGCGGTTGAACGCCGCGGTCACGCCGAGCGGATCGTCATAGGCCGCCACCAGCGCCTGCTCGTCCTTGAGCAGGTCCACGCCGATCAGCACGCCGTCGCCGCGCCCCGCTGCCGCGTGCAGGCGCCGCAGCAGGGCCTGCGCCTGCGCGGGCGCGAAGTTGCCGATGCTGGAGCCCGGGTAGAAGAACAGCCGGCGCCCGTGCCTGACCTCGGGCGGCAGGTCCAGCGGCGCGCACAGGTCGGCGCCCAGGCCCAGCATGGGAATCTGCGGATGCTGCTGCTGCAGGCAGAACAGGGTGCCGCGCAGGAATTCCACCGAGATGTCGAGCGCGACGTATTGCGAAGGCTGCAGGCTGCCGAACAGCCGCGCCGCCTTCTGGCAGTTGCCGGCGCCGAGATCGATCAGCACGCAGCCGCTGCCCGCGCGCGCGGCCATGGCCGGCGCGAAGGCGGAGAACACGGCGGCCTCGGTGCGGGTAGGGTAATACTCGGGCAGGTCGGTGATGGCCTCGAACAGGCGCGAGCCGAGCACGTCGTAGAAGAACTTGGGGCTGATGCTGGCGGCCTCGGCCAGCAGGCCGCGCGTGATTTCGCCGCGCAGCGCGCCGTTGTCTTCGTGGTACTGCTGGATGAAGTCCAGCCGCGGCACCGGATTGGGCAGCGCGATGCCGGTAGTGGTGGCGGTGGCGGCGGCCTGGGTGCCGTTGGGCTTGAGCGGTGCGTTGGAGGTGCGTTTGGCTTGAGGGTGATCGTGGCGCGGGTGCAGCGGGGTCGGGACAGCCGGCATGACGTTTCCTTATTGGTCTATGGGCGATGCGTAAAACCCCCAGGCCCGCACGTCACGGCATTGCGCGGGACCGGCATGGAACGCGCCTCCGGTGACGTCTGGGGCGCATCGGCCGATGCCGGTCTTCTAGGATAGATCGCAAACTGTGACGCCAAGCGGAAAAAATGGCCGCGGCGCCGGCCGCGGCGCATGCGTGTGCATCAATGGGCATATTTATTTGCTGCACGAAAATTCCGCCTTCGTTTATAATCCCCGTCAGCGTATTCGCCGAGGGGGCAACCCCGGGCGGAACGTCCCTCAAAGGGGAGTAGCTCCGGGGCCCAGCCCTTAGCACAATCGTCATTCCGAGACCTGGCAGTCCCTGACAAGTCTCCGGTTGTGCTGACCGCCAACGCAATAACAATGCACAATGGCTGTCGAGCAAGACCTTTGCAACCTGGTTTCATGGTTTGCAAAGGCGCCCCCAAGCTCCCGAACTTCATGTCTCCAGGCGAACACTGTGCGCAAGCGCAACCTTTGGCTTACGGCTATTCGTTTTTCGAGGAGAGTTCATGGAATGGTTCACCGATCTGTTCACGATGCAGTTCCTGACGGCGCTGCTGTCCATCGTCGTCATTGACCTGGTGCTCGCGGGCGACAACGCCATCGTGATCGCGCTGGCGGCGCGCAACCTGCCGCCCCACCTGCAGAAGAAAGCCATCATCTGGGGTACCGTCGGCGCGGTGGTGGTGCGCTCGGCGATGACCATCGGCGTGGTCTGGCTGCTCAAGATCCCCGGCCTGCTGCTGATCGGCGGCCTGGCCCTGGTGTGGATCGCCTACAAGCTGCTTTCCGACGACGGCGAAGGCGACGAGCACGGCGCCGGCGCGACCACGCTGGTGGGCGCCATGAAGACCATCATCATCGCCGACGCGGTGATGGGCGTGGACAACGTGCTGGCCGTGGCGGGCGCCGCGCACGGCAGCTTCCTGCTGGTGGTGCTGGGCCTGCTGATCAGCATCCCGATCGTGGTGTGGGGCTCGAGCCTGGTGCTCAAGCTGATGAGCCGCTTCCCCGCCATCATCTACGTGGGCGCGGGCGTGCTGGCCTTCACGGCGGTGAAAATGATCGTGAGCGAACCGATGGTCAAGGCGTTCTTCGACGCCAACGACATCGTCCACTACGGCCTGTTCGTGCTGATCATCGGCGGCGTGCTGGGCGCCGGCTACCTGAAGCAGAAGCGCCGCGCTCCCGAGACGGCCAGCCAGTAAGGCGCGCTTTCGGCACCCCCACGGCGCCCACGCGGCGCCCGTGCGGCGCCGGACCCGGCCGGCGGGAACGGGCCGCCGCGAGGCGGCCCGTTTCATTTCTTTCCTTTGCGATAAAATGCCAACCCTCCGGCAGTGTTGCGCGCCTCGCCGCGCGGATTGCCGTTCCACGCGAAAAGCCGCTGCCGCATCACTTTCCCCAACACCCGCGCCGATGAAACAGTACCTCGACTTCATGCGCCATGTGCAAGAGCATGGCACCGAAAAGGCCGACCGCACCGGCACCGGCACGCGCTCCGTGTTCGGCTACCAGATGCGCTTCGACCTGCGCGAAGGCTTCCCGGTGGTGACCACCAAGAAGCTGCACATCAAGTCGATCATCCACGAGCTGCTGTGGTTCCTGCAGGGCTCGACCAACATCAAGTACCTGAAGGACAACGGCGTCAGCATCTGGGACGAATGGGCCGACGAGAACGGCGAGCTGGGCCCCGTCTACGGCTCGCAGTGGCGCGCGTGGCCGACGCCGGACGGCCGCCATATCGACCAGATCAGCGAGCTGATGGCGCAGATCCGCAGCAACCCGGATTCGCGCCGCCTGATCGTGTCGGCCTGGAACGTGGGCGAGATCCCGCAGATGAAGCTGCCGCCCTGCCATGCGTTCTTCCAGTTCTACGTGGCCGAAGGCCGCCTGTCCTGCCAGCTCTACCAGCGCAGCGCCGACATCTTCCTCGGCGTGCCGTTCAATATCGCCAGCTACGCGCTGCTGACGCACATGATCGCGCAGCAGACCGGGCTGGACGTGGGCGACTTCGTCTGGACCGGTGGCGACTGCCATATCTACAGCAACCACGCCGAACAGGTGCAGACCCAGTTGTCGCGCGAGCCGCTGCCGCTGCCGCGGCTGAAGATCCTGCGCAAGCCGGACAGCATCTTCGGCTACCGGTACGAAGACTTCGAGCTGGCCGGCTACGAGTCGCACCCGGCCATCAAGGCGCCGGTGGCCGTATGACGCTGCTGACGCTGATCGTGGCCAAGGCCCGCAACAACGTGATCGGCCGCGACAACGCGCTGCCCTGGCGCCTGCCCGAGGATCTCGCGCACTTCAAGCGCACCACCATGGGCGCGCCCATCATCATGGGCCGCAAGACGTGGGAATCGATCGGCAGGCCGCTGCCGGGCCGCCGCAATATCGTGGTGAGCCGCAACCGCGACCTGCGCATCGACGGCTGCGACGTGGCGGGCTCGCTGGAAGACGCGCAACGGCTGTGCGCCGGCGCGGCCCAGGTGTTCCTGATCGGCGGCGCGCAGTTGTACGCCGAGGCCCTGCCCAGCGCCGACCGGCTGGTGGTGACGGAGATCGACGCGGACATCGAGGGCGACGCGGTCTTCCCGCCGATCGACCCGCGCCGGTGGCTGGCCGCCAGCCGCGAATCGCACCACTCCGAGGCCAACGGCTTCGACTACGCGTTCGTGACCTACGCGCGGCCGCCCTCTGGCGAAGAGTAAGACAGGCCGCAAGGCAAAGACCGCGCGGCGGCCCTGGCGACAGGCCGCCGCGCGGTCGTCTGAAACCCTGGCTCAGTTGCCGGCGATGGTCATCTGCTCGAGCAGGATCGAGCCGGTTTCCTTGGTGCCGCGCACCAGCGTGTCGGCGCCGATGGCGACGATCTGCCGGAACATCTCGGCCATGTTGCCGGCGATCGTGATTTCCTCCACCGGGAACTGGATCACGCCGTTTTCCACCCAGTAGCCCGACGCGCCGCGCGAATAGTCGCCGGTGACGTAGTTCACGCCCTGCCCCATCAGTTCGGTGACCAGCAGGCCCGTGCCGAGCTTGCGCAGCATGCCCGCGAAATCGTCGTCCGGCGTGGTCAGCTTGCTGGACAGCGTCAGGTTGTGCGAGCCGCCGGCGTTGCCGGTGGTCTTCATGCCCAGCTTGCGCGCCGAATAGGTGGACAGGAAATAGCCTTCCACCACGCCGCCGCGCACCACGTCGCGCGCGTGGGTCCGCACGCCTTCCTCGTCGAACGGCGCGCTGCCCATCGCGCCCGGCAGGTGCGGCTGCTCGTGGATGTGGATGTGCGGGGCGAACACGGCCTTGCCGAGCGTGTCGTGGAGGAAGGTGGACTTGCGGTACAGCGCGCCGCCCGACACCGCCTGCACGAACGCGCCGAGCAGGCCCGCCGCCAGCGGCGCCTCGAACAGCACCGGGCAGCGGCGCGTGGAAAGCTTGCGCGAGTTCAGCCGGGCCAGCGCGCGCTCGGCGGCATAGCGGCCGATGTCCTCGGGCGCGGCCAGCGCGCCGGGCGCGCGCTTGGACGAATACCAGTCGTCGCGCTGCATGCCGCTGCCGGTGCCGGCGATGGGCGCGCACGAGATGAAGTGGCGCGAATACGGGTAGCCGCCCGTGAAGCCGCGCGAGGTGGCCAGCACGAACTGCGAATGCTGGGCCGAGACGCTGGCGCCGTCGCTGTTGCGGATGCGCGGCGAGACGGCGAAGGCGGCGGCCTCGCCGCGGCAGGCCAGCTCGATGGCCTGCGCGGCATCGATGTCCCACGGATGGAACAGGTCCAGGTCGCGTGGGTTGCGCTCGAGCAACTCTTCCTCGGCCAGCCCGGCGCAATCGTCCTCCGCCGTGAAGCGGGCGATGTTGTAGGCGGCCTCGGCGGTGGCGCGCAGCGCCGCGGGCGAGAAATCCGAAGTGCTGGCGTTGCCGCGCCGCTTGCCGATCATCACGGTGACGCCGACCACCTTGTCGCGGTTCTGCTCGATGGTCTCGACCTCGCCCTTGCGCACGGTGACCGACAGCCCGCTGCCTTCCGAGATCTCGGTGGCCGCATCGGTGGCCCCCAGCTCGCGTGCCACCCGCAGCACATCGGCGGCCATCTCGCTGAGCTGGGCCTGGGTATAGGTGAAATGGGCGGTCTGGTCTGCGGATTGATCCATTGTGGGCGCGGTCATCAAAAGTCCAAACAGGAATCATAGCAAGATAAAATGCTACCCATGACGCGAAACTCCCGCACCTCCCCCCGGAATGCCTCCGGCTTCCCCGGCCAGTTCGCCCCCGAACCGGACGAAGACGACCTGCCCAAGAGCAAGTCGCAGAAAAAACGCGACATGCTCGCGCTGCAGGACCTCGGCGTGGAGCTCGAAGCGCTGCCCCGCGACCGCCTGGCGCGCGTGCCCATGCCCGAAGCGCTGGCCGACGCCATCCGCGACGCGCGCCGCATCACCAACCACGAAGGCAAGCGCCGCCAGATGCAGTTCGTCGGCAAGGTCATGCGCAAGCTCGACGAGGCCGAGGTCGAAGCCATCCAGCGCGTGCTGGAAGCCTTCAAGGGCGCCAGCAAGGCCGAGACCGCCCGGCTGCACCTGGTCGAGCGCTGGCGCGAGCTGCTGCTGGCCGACGACGCCGCGCTGACGAAATTTCTCTCCGAGCACCCCGCCACCGACGTGCAGGCGCTGCGCAACATCATCCGCAATGCCCGCAAGGAGCGCGAGATGAGCAAGCCGCCGCGCTATTTCCGCGAGCTGTTCCAGGCCATCAAGGATGCGCTGGACGGCACTCGCGCCGCCGCCAGCGAAGATCAGGCGCAGGCGCAGGCGGACAGGGACGCCGCCGGCGAGTGACGGCGCCACAGGCAGCAACGGCAAAACGCAACGGCAACACCGACCAACCGGAGCCCACATGACGCAGCCCGCGATGACCCACCCCGTTGCCCGCCGGCATCCGGACGAACTGCTGGTCGGTTTCGTCTCGATCTCCGACCGCGCCTCGGCCGGCACTTACCAGGACGAAGGCATCCCGGCGCTGCGCGACTGGTTCGGGCGCGCCCTGACCTCGCCCTGGCAGGCCGTCGAGCGGCTGATCCCGGACGAGCAGGCGCTGATCTCGCGCACGCTGATCGAACTGGTCGACGTGGCCGGCTGCGACCTGGTGCTGACCACCGGCGGCACCGGGCCGGCGCGCCGCGACGTCACGCCGGAAGCCACGCTGGCCGCCGGCACCAAGGAAATGCCCGGCTTCGGCGAGCAGATGCGCCAGATCAGCCTGCATTTCGTGCCGACCGCGATCCTGTCGCGCCAGGTGGCGGTGATCCGCGAGACCGCCAGCCGCGCGGCGCTGATCGTCAACCTGCCGGGGCAGCCGCGCGCCATCCGCGAAACGCTGGAGGGCCTGCGCGGCGAAGACGGCAAGACCATCGTGCAAGGCATCTTTGCCGCGATCCCCTATTGCGTGGACCTGATCGGCGGGCCGTATATCGAGACCGACGCGGCGGTCGCGACGTCATGGCGGCCCAAGAACGCCGTGCGCGCCAGGCCCGCGGCCTGAGCGGGGCCCGCGCGCCTCAGCGCAGGCCCAGGTAGAGCCCCAGCGGCACGAACACCACCGCGCCGATATTGCCGAGCAGCACGATCGAGGCCACCTGGTCCGGCTCCTGGCGGAAATGGTCGGCCACCAGGAAATTGAGCACCGCCGGCGGCAGCGAGGCGAACACGAACAGCAAACCCCGCTGCAACTGGCTCAGCGGCACCACCTGCACCAGCAGCAGCGCGCAGGCGATGCCCGTGAGCGGGCACACCACGGCGCCGATCGCGCCCATGCTCCAGTTGCGCAGGTTCACGTCCTTCATGCGCACGCCCAGCGCGAACAGCATCAGCGGCACGGTGGCGTCGCCCAGCAGCTTGACCGACTCCAGCACCGGCTCCGGCAGCGCGAACCATGGCCGCGCCAGCGACAGGCCCACGCCCGCCACGGTCGCCAGCACCATCGGGTTGCGGGCGATCTGCGCGATCCGCGCGTGGCGGTTGACGATCTTCATGCCGATGGTGAAATGCATCAGGTTGGAGGCCGCGAACAGCGCCACCGCGGGCGCCAGCCCTACCGGACCGAACGCGAATACCGACAGCGGCAGGCCCATGTTGCCGGAGTTGTTGAACATCATGGGCGGCACGAAAGTGCGCGGGTCCACCCGCATCAGGCGCGCGGCCAGCCATGCCAGCGCGCCCGAGCCGAGCACCACCGCCACCGCGCAGCCGAGCAGCTCCAGCTGGTCGGCCAGCACGAAATCCTTGCTGACGAAGGCCGACACCACCAGCAGCGGCGCGATCACGTCGAGCGTGGCGCGGTTGATGCCTGCCATGTCGGGATGCGCGCGGCGCCCGTACAGCCACCCTATCAGGATGATCAGGATGACCGGGGTGATGATCGAGACGATGCGCGCGAACATGGCTGGGCTGCGAGTGGGCTGCGAAGGGCTGCGGTAATGGCACGAGGCGCCCCGCGGGGCGCCTCGTGCGTGGCATGGGGCTGGCGCGTCAGGCTGCCGGCGCGGCGGGGGCGGCGGGGGCGGCCGGCGCTTCGGCCGCGACCGCCGGATGGCGGATGAAGTGCGTGCGGTAGTAGCGCAGCTCTTCCACCGATTCCAGGATGTCGGCCAGCGCCGTGTGCAGCTGGCGCTTGACGAAGCCCTTGTGGATGGCCGGCTCCCAGCGCTTGCACAATTCCTTGAGCGTCGACACGTCGAGGTTGCGATAGTGGAAGAACGCCTCCAGCTTGGGCATGTGGCGCGCCATGAAACGGCGGTCCTGGCAGATCGAGTTGCCGCACATGGGCGACTTGCCGGCCGGCACCCAGCGCTTGACGAAGGCCAGCAGCTCGGCCTCGGCCTGGGCCTCGCTCAGGGTCGACGCCTTGACCTTGTCGATCAGGCCGGAGCGGCCGTGGGTGCCCTTGTTCCAGTTGTCCATGCCGTCGAGCACGGCGTCTTCCTGGTGGATCACCAGCACCGGGCCTTCGGCCAGGATATTGAGTTCCGAGTCGGTCACCACGACCGCGACCTCGATGATGCGGTCCTGGTCCGGCATCAGGCCGGTCATCTCCATGTCGAGCCAGATCAGGTTGTTTTCGCTCTTGACGGACTTGGCGCCGGCGCCGGTGTGGGTATTTTGGCTGGTCATCTGGACTGCAATCGAAGGAGGGGCGGAAAAGGGGCGCGCCCGGCCCCGGATCAGGAACACGGGGCGGCAGGCACGAACAACTTATAATTCTCGCATATCCGCCGCCGCGGGCCGCCTCCGGCCCGGCGCGCAATGCTTCATCCGACAAGGCCCCGCCCGATGTTCACGTACCTGTTTCTCGCCGCACTGATGCTGATGGTGCTGACCAAGCTCTGGCTGGCTGCCCGCCAGGTGCGCCATGTGGCGCGGCACCGCCATGCGGTGCCCGGCCGTTTCGCCGACACCATCACGCTGGACTCGCACCAGAAGGCGGCCGACTACACCATCGCGCGCACCCGCCTGTCGATGCTCGAGGTGCTGGCCGGCGCCGCGCTGCTGATCGTCCTGACCATGCTGGGCGGCCTGCAGTGGCTCAACCTGTTCTGGCTGGAGGCCTTCGGGCCCGGCTATCGCTACGGCGTCGCGCTGATCGCCAGCGTGGCGGTGCTCGGCGGCCTGGTCGACCTGCCTTTCTCGCTCTACGGACAGTTCGTCATCGAGCAGCGCTTCGGCTTCAATCGCATGACTTGGCAGTTGTATGTCGTGGACATGCTCAAGATGGCCGGCGTCGGCATCGCGCTGGGCCTGCCCCTGCTGCTCGCTGTGCTGTGGCTGATGGAGCATATGGGGCAGTTCTGGTGGGTCTGGACGTGGCTCACCTGGATGGCGTTCACGATCTTCGTGCAGATGATCGCGCCGTCGGTGATCATGCCGCTGTTCAACAGCTTCGAGCCGCTGGCCAATGCCACGCTGGAAGCGCGCATCACGCGCCTGCTGCAGAAGTGCGGTTTTCGCAGCCGCGGCCTGTTCGTGATGGACGGCAGCAAGCGCAGCGCGCATGGCAACGCCTACTTCACCGGCTTCGGCGCGGCCAAGCGCATCGTCTTCTTCGACACGCTGATGGAGCGCCTGGCCGACGACGAGATCGAAGCGGTGCTGGCGCACGAGCTCGGCCACTTCAAGCGCCGCCACATCCTCAAGGGCATGCTGGTCAGCTTCGCGCTGAGCCTGGCCTTCCTCGCGGTGCTGGGCTGGCTGGCTGGCCGCACCTGGTTCTATACCGGCCTGGGCGTGCTGCCCAACCTTGGCGCCAGCAACCATGCGCTGGCGCTGGTGCTGTTCTTCCTGACCCTGCCGGTGTTCACCTTCCTGCTCGGGCCGCTGGCCAGCCAGACCTCGCGCCGCCACGAGTTCGAGGCGGACGCCTTCGCCGCGGGGCAGACCGATGCCGGCCGCCTGGTGTCGGCGCTGGTCAAGCTGTACAAGGACAACGCCTCGACCCTGACTCCCGACCCGCTCTACAGCGCGTTCTACTACTCGCATCCGCCCGCGGCACAGCGGATCGACCGCCTGCTGGCGCACGCATGAGCCGCGCCGGCAGGACAGGCCCGCAGCGCGCCGCAAGCGCTGGCAAAGGCAATGGCGCGGCCACGGCCGACGCGCTGGTGGTCGCCGCGCACGGCCGCCACTACGTGATCGAGCTCGACGACGGCAGCCGCCTGCACGCCTTCCCGCGCGGCAAGCGCAGCGAATGCGCGGTGGGCGACCGCGTCGCCGTCGAGTACGCCTCGGCGGACCAGTGCGTGATCGCCGGCGTCAAGCCGCGCAAGAACCTGCTGCACCGCTCGGACCAGTTCAAGTCCAAGCTGCTGGCCGCCAATATCGACCAGGTGGTGATCGTGCTGGCGACCGAGCCGGGCTTCTCGGAAGACCTGCTCGGCCGCGCGCTGGTGTCGGCCGAGGCGATGGAAATCAAGCCGCTGATCGTGCTCAACAAGGTCGACCTGACCGCGCGCCTGGACGAATCCCGCGCCCGCCTGGCGCCGTACCAGGCGCTGGGCTACGAGGTCCTGTTCCTGTCCGTGCACGGCGCCCCGGACGACGCGCTCGCGCAGTTGCGCCCGCGCCTGGCGCAGCGCGCCAGCATCCTGATCGGCCAGTCGGGCATGGGCAAGTCTTCCATGCTGAACCTGCTGATCCCGGGCGTGGAAGCGCAGACGCGCGAGATCTCCGCCAAGCTCGATTCCGGCAAGCACACCACCACCTTCACGCGGCTGTATCACCTGCCGGCCAGCATCGACGGCGACGGCCCCGCGCATGGCGAGCGCCAGCGCGGCTGCCTGATCGACTCGCCCGGCTTCCAGGAATTCGGCCTGCACCATCTCAGCGAAGGCATGCTGGAGCGCGCCTTCCCCGAATTCCGCGCGCGCCTGACCGAGTGCCGCTTCTACAACTGCCACCATGTCAACGAGCCGGGCTGCGGCGTGCTGGCGGCCATCGAGGCCGGCGAGATATCCGAGCGGCGCCACCAGCTCTACACGCAGCTGCTGCACGAATCCCGCCAGCAAAAGCCGTGGTGAGCCGTGGTAAGGTGGCCGGGTGCCCACTCCGGCGCGCCCGGCTGCCATGAAACTACTGCTCTCGACTCCTTCGCTGGTGCACGCGGCGCATTGCCGGAACCTGCTGCAGGCCGCCGGCATCCGCGCCGACCTGCGCAATACCTGGCTGGCCGGCGCGATGGGCGACATCCCGTTGCGCGAAAGCGCGCCGCAGGTCTGGCTGATCGATGACGAGATGGAAGCCCAGGCGTGGGCGGTATTGCGCGCGGCCGACAACCCGGTGGCCGGGCCGGGCTGGCAATGCGCTTCCTGCGCAGAGCGGCACGAGGCGCAGTTCGACTCGTGCTGGCAGTGCGGCGCGCCGCGCCAGCCCTGAGCGGGCCGGGGCGGCGGCGCGGGCGGCGGGCTCAGCCCACCCAGAGCGCCAGCGACAGCATCGCCAGCAACAGCATCCACAGCACCACCGCGCGCCACACCAGGCCGATGGCCGACTGCAGCGTGCGCACGCCGGGTTCGGCGCCGAACTCGGGGGCGACCGGTTCCGGCTCGCTGTCGTCTTCCATGCCGGGCGCGTAGTCCACCGCCGGGCCGGCCATGCTGATGCGCAGCACCACGGTGGAATCCTCTTCCGCCAGCGGCACGCCCAGGCGCACGCCGAGCGCGCCGCCGCCGCTGGCCAGCAGGATGCCGTTGACCGCGTCGTTCCATTTGCGCGCGTGGTTGCGCCAGGCGTACACCGCGTCCTCGAAATTGCCGACGATGGCAAAGCCCACCGCGGTCAGCCGCGACGGAATCCAGTCGAGCACATAGAACGCGCGCGCCGCGAAGCGCCCCAGCGCCGGGCTGCGCTCCGTGGACGGCAGGTTCCAGTGGCGCGCCAGGTATTCGGCGATGCGGTACAGCACCACGCCGCCCGGGCCGATCGGCACCAGGAACCAGAAGAACACGCCGAACACATGCCGGTGCACCGCCACGATGGCGGCTTCCAGCGTGTGGCGCACGATCTCGGTGACCGGCATTTCCACGGTGTCGAGCCCGGTCCACTGGTGCAGCAGCGCGCGGGCGCGCGGCAGGTCGTCGCGGTTCAGGGCCTCGTGGATGTCGGTGAAGAAATGGCTGAACTGGCGGAAACCCAGCGTCAGATAGAGCAGCAGGACGTTCCACGCCAGCGTCAGCGCGACGCTGATGGAAGCCAGCAGGTAGTGCACGATCACCACCGCCAGCGTGAGCGGCAGCACCACGGTGAACCAGGCCAGCGCGGCATCGCGCGGGCGGCCGGTGTCGAACGCATGCTCGGCGCGCTCGGCAAGCACGCGCACGATGTCGTAGATCGGATTGTTGCGGCCCAGGGCACGGAACTGCTCGGCGATCAGCGCGAGGAGAACGGATACAAAAGTCATCTGTGGTCTGGGGGATCGTAGGCCTGGACGCGCCCGGACGGGCATGTGCCGGCCCGGTCGCTTATCTATAGCGAGAAGATAGCACACGGCCAACCCGCCAAGACAAAGCCCCGCAG
Organism: Cupriavidus sp. 30B13; assembly: GCF_049059565.2. Taxonomy (NCBI): domain Bacteria; kingdom Pseudomonadati; phylum Pseudomonadota; class Betaproteobacteria; order Burkholderiales; family Burkholderiaceae; genus Cupriavidus; species Cupriavidus sp. 30B13. The sequence continues at coordinate 2,990,603 of NZ_CP188223.1, forward strand.
GGCCGCCGGGAGGCCGGCGGGCTGCGGGGCTTGCCAGGGGCGGCTTGCCAGGCGCGGGGCGCGCCTCAGGGCAGGTCGAAGACCAGCACTTCGGCGCCGTCGCCAGCCGACAGCGTCACGGCATCGACGCCTTCGATCCTGGCGGCGTCGCCGGCCTCGAGCGCGCGCCCGTTGACCGTGACGCGGCCGCGCGCGACCTGCACATAGGCGCGCCGCTGCGGCGCCAGCGCCAGGGTGGCGGACTCGTCGCCGTCGAACAGGCCGGCATAGAGGCGCACATCCTGATGGATCACCACCGAGCCGTCGGCACCGTCGCGGCTGCCCACCAGGCGCAGGCGGCCACGCTTGTCGGCGGCCTCGAAGTGCTTTTCTTCATAGCCGGGCTGCAGGTTGGCCTGTTCCGGCAGGATCCAGATCTGCAGGAAGTGCGTGGTGTCGTGCGCCGCGTGGTTGTACTCCGAATGCCGCACGCCGGTGCCGGCGCTCATGCGCTGCACGTCGCCGGGGCGGATCACGCTGCCGTTGCCCATGCTGTCCTTGTGGGCCAGCTCGCCCTCCAGCACGTAGCTGATGATCTCCATGTCGCGGTGGCCGTGCGTGCCGAAGCCCATGCCCGGCGCGACGCGGTCCTCGTTGATCACGCGCAGCGGCCCGAACTGGACGTGGTCCGGGTCGTAGTAGTCGGCGAAGGAAAAGCTGTGATAAGACTTGAGCCAGCCGTGATCGGCATATCCGCGTTCGCCCGCCTTTCTGATTTCAATCATTTTGACGGCCCTCCTTCAGGCCCTGTCGGCACGCGGACCCGCATAAACTGAGTCCCGGCCTTGCGCTACGTTTCGATGCTAGGCAGTTTAGGACGGCAGGAGTATATTGGGCGGGACGATCTCAGTAGCATTCATTCAGAATTTCTGAACATGGCTCTCTCACTCGAATCCCTCGAAGTCCTCGACGCCATCGAGCGCAAAGGCAGCTTCGCCGCGGCCGCCCACGAGATGGGCAAAGTGCCTTCCGCGCTGACCTACGTGGTGCGCAAGCTCGAGGAAGACCTCGACGTGCTGTTGTTCGACCGCCGCCGCCACCGCGCCGAGCTGACGCCGGCCGGGCGCGCCCTGCTCGACGAAGGCCGCCACCTGCTGCACGCCGCCGACGACCTCGCGCGCCGCGTCAAGCGCCTGGCCACGGGCTGGGAAGCCACGCTGACCATCGTGGTGGACGATCTCATCAATTTCCGCGCGCTGCTGCCGGTGATCCAGGACTTCTACGCCGAGAACACCGCCACCCGGCTGCGCTTCGCCAAGGAAGTGCTGGGCGGCGCCTGGGACGCGCTGGTCAGCAACCGCGCCGACCTGGTGATCGGCGGCGCCTACGACGCGCCCAGCACGCAAGGCTTCCAGGTGCGGCCGCTGGGCTCCATGCCGTTCGTCTTCGCGGTGGCGGCGCACCACCCGCTGGCCACCGAGGCCGGCCCGCTCACCACCATCCAGATCGCCAAGCACCGCATCGTGGCCGTGGGCGACACCTCGCGCAACCTGCCCGCGCGCACCCACGGCGTGCTGGCCGGGCAGGACGTGCTGGTGGTGCCCACCATGCGCGACAAGCTCGAGGCGCAGATCCGCGGCCTGGGCTGCGGCTGGCTGCCGGCGCCGATGGCGCAGCCCTTCATCGAGAGCGGCGTGCTGCAGGCGCGCGAGACGCTCGAAGTGCGGGCGCCCGGCAACTTCAAGGTGGCCTGGCGCACCAGCACGCGCGGCAAGGCGCTGCAATGGTGGGCCAGCAAGCTCGAAGACCCGCGCCTGGCGCAGGCGCTGCTGCAGCAGCAGCCGGGACAGCCCGACTGACGCCGCCACCGCTTCGCGACGACGTTCCGATGACGTTCCACGTTCCGGACCCGGCGCCCGGCTACCGCGGCCGCTTCGCGCCCTCGCCCACCGGCCCGCTGCACATGGGCTCGCTGGTCACCGCGCTGGCCAGCTGGCTCGACGCGCGCGCGCACCGCGGCCGCTGGCTGGTGCGCATCGAAGACATCGACTACCCGCGCTGCGTGCGCGGCGCCGACCAGCAGATCCTGCACACGCTGGCGCGCCTCGGCCTGCATGCCGACGAGCCGCCGCAGTGGCAAAGCCGCCGCGAGATGCTGTACGCCGAGGCGCTGCGCCGGCTCGACGCCGGCCACCATACCTACCCGTGCGGCTGCTCGCGCAAGGAGATCGCCGACTCGCTGCTGCACGCGCGCGAGCGCCACCAGACGCTCGGCTATCCCGGCACCTGCCGCGACGGCCTGCACGGCAAGCCGCCGCGCGCCTGGCGCGTGCGCGTGCCCGATGGCGAGGCCGCCGTGATCTGCTTCGACGACCGCTGGCAGGGACGGCAATGCCAGGACCTGGCGACCGAACTGGGCGATTTCGTGCTGCGCCGCGCCGATGGCCTGTGGGCCTACCAGCTCGCGGTGGTGGTGGACGACGGGCAGCAGGGCATCACCCACGTCGTGCGCGGCGCCGACCTGCTCGACTCCACGCCGCGCCAGATCTACCTGCAGCGCCTGCTGGAACTGCCCACCCCGTCATACCTGCACGTGCCAGTGGTGACCAACGCGGACGGGGAAAAGCTCAGCAAGCAAAGCGGCGCGCAAGCCATCGACGCGATGGCGCCGCTGGACGCGCTGCGCGCGGCGGGCGCGCACCTGGGCCTGGCGAGCGGGGCGGAATCGGTGGAGAGCTGGCTGGCGGAGACGACCGCCGCATGGCAGGCGCTGCCAGAACGGCGGCGCCGGGAGTGAGGCTTGGCGGCGGCCCGCCGGCGCGCGCCGCCGCTCAGCGGATCAACGGATCAGCGGATCAGGACTTGCGCGGCACGCCGCCCAGCAGGGCCGCGAGCGGGCGCTTCGGCGCGGGACGGCCGCGGCCGAAGGCGGCGGCGTTGTTGTCCGACGCCTCGGGCTGCGCGGCGGCAGCGCCGCCGCTGGGTTCGTAGGGCCGCGAGAAGAACGGATCGTCGGACGGACGGAACGCATTGCGCGAACTGGCCGGATCGTGCCGGCGCGGACGCGGCTCCTCGTCGCCGCCGTTGCGCGAGCGGCGCACATCGGAGCGGGAGTCGGCGCGCGAGTCGGTGCGGCCGCGGCGGCGTTCGCCTTCCTCGGCGCGGGCATGCGCGCCGGTGGGATCGAACCCCTCCAGCGCGCCGCGCGGAATGCTGCGCTTGAGCAGCTTCTCGATATCCACCAGCAGGCGCTCGTCGCTGGGAACATAGATCGACAGCGCGTCGCCGGTGGCGCCGGCGCGGCCGGTGCGGCCGATGCGGTGCACATAGTCTTCGGCGCTGAACGGCAGGTCGAAGTTGATCACGCACGGCATGTCGGGGATGTCCAGGCCGCGCGCCGCCACGTCGGTGGCGACCAGCGCGTCGATGGTGCCCTGCTTGAAACCTTCGAGCGTCTGCATGCGCTCGGTCTGGGTCTTGTCGCCGTGGATGGCGGCGGCGTTGATGCCTTCGCGCTCGAGGTGGCGGGCCAGCCGCGAGCAGCCGATCTTGCTGTTGACGAAGACGATGCACTGGCGCGACAGGCCTTCGCCGGCGCGCTTCTTCAGCAGGTGCACCACGGCGGCCTGCTTGTGGCCGTCCTCGACCTGGAACACGGACTGGCGCACGTTCTCGTTGGCCGAGTTGCTGCGCGCCACTTCGATCGTGACCGGCTGGCGCAGGTAGCTCGAAGCCAGGCGCTTGATCTCGGCGGAGAAGGTGGCCGAGAACAGCAGCGTCTGGCGCTGCGCCGGCAGCAGGTTGATGATGCGCTGCAGGTCCGGCAGGAAGCCCATGTCGAGCATGCGGTCGGCTTCGTCGAGCACCAGCATCTGCACCTGCGACAGGTTCACCGACTTCTGCTGCACGTGGTCGAGCAGGCGGCCCGGGGTGGCCACCAGGATTTCCACGCCGCGGCGCAGGGCCTCGGTCTGCGGATTCATGTCGACGCCGCCGAACACCACCGTGCTGCGCAGGTCGGTGTGCTTGGCGTAGCGGGCCACGTTGTCGTAGACCTGGTCGGCCAGCTCGCGCGTGGGCGTCAGCATCAGCGCGCGCACCGGGTGGCGGGCCGGCGACGCGCTGGCGCTGGACAGCGGCAGCAGGCGCTGGATGATCGGCAGCGCGAAGCCGGCGGTCTTGCCGGTGCCGGTCTGGGCCGCGCCCATCACGTCCTTGCCCAGCAGCACCACCGGGATCGCCTGCGCCTGGATCGGCGTGGGCTTGGTGTAGCCCTGCTCGGTCAGCGCGCGCAGGATGCGCGCGTCGAGCCCGAAGCTGTCGAAGGTGATCTCTGGGGTGGTCTGGTCGGCGGAGGTGGTCTGGCCGGCGGTCTCGGTGGTCGTAGTCGTCATGGTTTCCGTGTCTTGCAGTAGGCGAACCCGGCGCCAACGGACACGCGTCTTGAACCGAGCGGGGAAGATCTGCGCATGGATTGGGGACCCGGCTGGACGACCTGATTCGCCGCCGCTTGCCGCGCTGCCAGTGCCTTTCGCGGGCGAATTCTCCCGCGAGATCAATAGCTCATGTAAATCAAAGACTTAGATTGTAGCACCAGAGCCCCTCCGATGGGTAGTGCAGGAGTGGCGCATCAGGCAGTCTAGGCAACGTGGATTTCAGATGCGTGTCAGCGGGCCAGGCAACCTTGCGGTATGCGTGCAGATGCGCACGGATATCCGGACGCCGGCGGCGCGCATGGCAAACAAGGCACTTTGGTGGCCATCGCCGCCGGCGGGGAGCGGAAATGAAAAAGCCGCCGGGATCTCGTCCGGCGGCCTGCGGCTGCTTCGATTTGCTTCAATGGCGCCGATCGCTCCAGCCCAGGCGGCAACCCGGGCCGCATCGCGGCGCTCAGTCGCCCTTGATGCCGTTGTCCTGGATCACCTTGCCCCACTTCTTGTAGTCGTTGCGCATGCGCGCGGCCAGTTGCTCGGGCGGCATGTAGGCGGCCACCGTGCCCGCGCCGAGCATCTTCTCCTGCACCACCGGATCGGCCAGCGCCGCCTTGAGTTCGGCCGACAGCCTGGCGATCACGTCCTTGGGCGTGCCGGCGGGGGCCAGCAGGCCACCCCAGGCGGTCGCCTCGAAGCCGGGAAAGCCCTGCTCCGCCACGGTCTTCACGTCGGGCGTGAAGCTCACCCGCCTGGCCGAACCGACCGCGATGGGGCGCAGCTTGCCGGCCTTGATCTGCGGCAGCGCCGCGATCATGTCCGAGAACATCATCGGCACCTGGCCCGCCAGCAGGTCGGAGATCGCCGGCGCGCTGCCCTTGTACGGCACGTGCTGCACGTCGAAATGCCCGAGGCTCTTGAGCAGCTCGGTGGAAAGGTGGCCGAAGCTGCCGTTGCCGGCGCTGGTGTAGTTGAGCGCGCCGGGCCTGACCTTGGCGCGCGCGATGTACTGCTGCAGGTCGGTCACGTCGGGCATGGCCTGCGGATTGACCACCATGACGATGGGCAGGTCGTAGGCGGCGCCGACCGGCGTGAAGTCCTTGAAAATGTCGTAGCCCTTGCGGGCGATCAGGTGCGGCGCCAGCAGCGTGGGCGTGGCCAGCACCATCAGCGTGTAGCCGTCGGGCGCGCTCTTGGCCACGGCTTCGGCGCCGATCGTGCCCGAAGCGCCGGGGCGGTTGTCCACCACCACGGTCTGCTTGAGCGCTTCGCCCATCTTCTGGCCGATGATGCGCGCGGCGGTGTCGGTGGGCCCGCCCGGCGGGAACGGCACCACCAGCCGGATCGGCTTGGAGGGATAGGCGTCGGCGAATGCCTGCGATGCGCACAGCGGCAAGGCGGCGGCCAGGATGGCCGCGCCCGCGCGGCGCGTGAAAGTACGGCGGCTTGTCTTCTGCATGATAGATAGGAAACGTAATCCGGCAATGGCGCGGCCGGCCCCAGGGCCCGCGCGCGTCGGCGATCCAGCAAACTGCTGACAGGAAAGACAGGACAAGGCTTCGATGGTCTCCTCCATGGCCGGTCATGGCCGGCCCTTGTTTTTTCCGGTGACTTTTCCGGTGATGGCGGACGGGGCCAAGGCCCGCTCGCCATCCGTGTGCCTTCAGAGCTTCAGCGGACCGGGACGGAACAGGCAGGCATCCATCACGCGCAGGTCGGACGCCACCGCGATCCCGGTGGCGCACTGGTCCAGCACGTCGCGCTGCAGATCGATGCCGGGGGCGATCTCGACCAGCGTCAGGCGCTCGGCGCCGATCGCGTCGGGACGCATCTCGAACACCGCGCGCTCGGTGATGTAGAGCACGGGCACGCCCATCGACGCCACGTAGGGGCCGTTGAAGCTGAGATGCGAGACATGCGGCACGATCTTCTTGACGCGGCCTTCGCGCGCGATGCGCAGCGCGCCGTCCTCGACGCGCACGTCGAGCCCGCCGGCCGTGAGCGTGCCGACGAAGATCACCGCCTTGGCACTCTGCGTGATATTGATGAAGCCGCCGACGCCGGCGATCAGCGCTTCGCCGCCCTCGCCGAACTTGCTGACGTTGACGTTGCCCTGGCCATCCAGCTCGGCCAGGCCAAGGATGGCCAGGTCGATGCCGCCGCCCTCGTAGAAGTCGAACTGCGACGGCTGGTCGATCACCGCCTCCGGATAGGCGGAGGCGCCGAAGCTCAGGCCGTCGGCCGGCGTGCCGCCGACGGGGCCCGCTTCCACCGTCAGCGTGAAGCCGTCGAGGCCGGCCTCGGCCGCCAGCATGCCGACCGCGGCCGGCATGCCCACGCCGAGGTTGACCACGCGCGGCTGGCGGCGCGCCAGCTCGAGCGCCGCGCGCCGCTGCACGATGGTGCGCGCGTCGGGCGCCACATCGGGCGCCGCATCGGGCGCCGCATCGGCCGGCGCGGCGGGGGCGGCCGCGCTGGCCGCCTCGCCCCGCCAGGGCATCACGTAGGCCGGATTGAAGGTTTCCGCGAAGGTCATCTGGTGATGCGCGGGGTCTTCGCTCACCACCACGTAGTCGACCAGGATGCCGGGCACGTGGATGGCCTGCAGGTTGTCATGGTGGTCCACCAGCGACTCCACCTGCGCGATCACGATGCCGCCCGAATTGTGCGCGGCCTGCGCCATCGCCAGCAGTTCGTGGTGGAAGGCTTCGCGGTGCGTGCTGAGGTTGCCGCGGCTGTCGGCGGCAGTGCAGCGGATCAGCGCGCAATCGAGGCGGAAGCTCGGGTAGAACAGGTATTCGTCGCCGCGGAACTCGATCGCCTCGACCCAGTTGGCGCGGTTCTGCGCGATGGCCCGCTGCGCGCTGCGGTTGATGGCGCCGCCGTGGTAGCGGCTGTCCTGCGCCGTGCGCGGATCGACGAAGGTGTGCAGGCCGATCTTGCTCATCACGCCGGGCTTGCCGCCCGCGATGGCGCGATACAGGTGCGTGAGCACGCCCTGCGGCAGGTTGTAGCCCTCGCATTGCTCGGCCAGCGCCAGCGCGGCCAGCCGCGTGGCCGAACGCCAGTGCCCGCCGACGATGCTGCGCGTCATGCCGGCGTTGCCGAAGTGATTGACGCCGCGCGCGCCGCGGTCGCCCTGCCCCGCCGAGTACACCAGCGTCAGGTCGCGCGGCAGGCCGCTTTCCAGGAAGCGCCGCTCGAGCGCGCTGGTCACGGCTTCGGCATGGCCGGCGCCCACGAAACCGGCGCTTGCCACGGTCCACTGCGATTGCACGAGCGCAGCAGCCTGCTGCGCGCTGATGACCTTCATGGCTGTCTCCGTCTGTTCTTTCCGCCCGCTCTTCGCCGGGCGTCGATCCTGCGAACAAATGTTCGCAAAACGCATATCATACGGAGTCATGCCCGCATCGCGCAAGTGCGTGCAAGGCACTAGAATCCCCCTGTTTCCGCTTTTTGCCCGCCCATGACCCGATCCGACCCGGCGCCCGCGCCCGCCGCCGACCCGCAAGAAAAGAGCGAACTGCTCGATTCCCTGACCAAGGGACTGGCGCTGCTGCGGCTGTTCGCCTCGGGCGCCGGCAGCCTGACCATGCAGGAAGTGGCCGAGCAGCTCGACGTTACCCGCGCGGCGGCGCGCCGCCTGCTGCTCACGCTGCAGCACAACGGCTACCTCGCGCAGGACGGCCGCGAGTTCTTCATCACGCCGCGCGTGATGGACCTGGGTTATGCATATTTCGCCTCGATGGACCTGCCGCGGCTGGCCGGCCCCTACCTGAAGGCGCTCGCCGAGCAGGCCGGCGAAACCTGCTCGCTGGGCGTGCTCGACGGCGAATCGGTGGCGCTGGTGGCGCGCGAAGAGCCGCAGCAGATGCTGCGCGTGGACATGGGCGTCGGCCGCCGCATGCCCGCCTATGCGCATTCGCTCGGGCGCGTGCTGCTGGCCGGGCTGGACGACGATGCGCTCGAGGCGTACCTCGCCGGCGCGCAGCTGCGCAAGCTCACGCCGTTTACCGTCAGCTCGCGCGCGGCGCTGGCGCGTACCCTCAGGCAGGTGCGCAGCCGCGGCTACTGCACGCTGGTCAGCGAGCTCGTGGACGGCTACGCCGGCATCTCGGTGCCGCTGCGCACGGCCTCGGGCAAGGTGGTGGCGGGCCTGGGCTTCAGCATGGTGCTGGGCAGCCGCGACGAGGCCCATCTCGAACAGCGCTACCTGCCGGCGCTGCAGCGCGCGGCGCAGGAGATCGAGGCCGTGCTGCGCACGCGCTGAGGCCCCGGGAACCGGCACGCTACCAGGGCAGGATCTCGTTCCTGTAGTTGACGTACACCAGTCCCGGCGTGCCGCGCCGGAACTCGATCGCGTCGGCCACGCCTGGCATGCTGGTCTCGATGTCGAGCGGCGCGTCCGCCCCGCCCATGTCGGTGCGCACCCAGCCCGGCGCCACGACGTAGTGCGTGCGCGTGTCGCCGGCACGCCGCGCCACCAGGCTGCGCATCAGGGTGTTGAGCGCGGCCTTGCTGGCGCGGTAGACCTCCCAGCCGCCGTCGTCGTTCAACGCCACGCTGCCCAGCTCGGACGACATCACCGCGATGCGTCCGTCGGGCGCCACCAGCGGCGCGAGCGCCTCGACCACGCGCACCGGGCTCAGCGCATTGGTCACCATCACCCGGTTGAACTCGTCCGTCGATACCGCGCCGGCCGGCGCGGCGGGGTCGTTGGAGACGCCGGCATTGACGAACAGCAGATCCAGCCGCCGGCCGTCCAGGCGCGTGGCGAGCCTCGCCACCGCCTCGGGCCGGGTGATGTCGACCTGCTCGATCTCCAGCGCGCCGCCGGCCTCGGCGCGCAGGCGGTGCAGCGGCGTATCGCCGCCGCCGTCGCGCACGGTGCCGATCACGCGCCAGCCGCGGCGCAGGTATTCACGCGCCAGGCCCCAGCCGAGACCGCGCGAAGCGCCCACGATCAGGGCGGTGGAAGTTGTCTTCATGGCATGACTCCGGAAAGAAAGGAAAGCAAGTCAGGTGACGCCGGTGGGCCGGCTCTCACTGCGCGCGCTCCACCAGCGACGCGAGCGCCGTCTGCAGCGGCACGATGCCCTTGCGCGTCTGCGCCTCGGCGGCTTCGAAGCGGATCCAGCCGGCATTGAAGCCGTCCAGCATCTGCATGCGCGGCACGGGATTGTTCATGCCTTGCGCACGGAACAGCGCCTCCCATTCGCCGCGCGGCAGCGCCCGCGCCTTGACCTCGCGGCCCAGCGCCACCGACAGCGCGGCGGCAAGTTCCAGCGGCGTGACGCGGCGCGGGCCTTCCAGCTCCACCACCCGGGTGCCCTCCCACGACTGCTGCAGCAGTTCCGCCGCGACGCGGCCGACGTCGGCCGTCGCCACCATCGGCACCGGCTGGTCCAGCGGCTGCAGGAAGCTGGCCATCACGCCGGTCGCGCGCGCCTGCTCGATGTCCCACAGCGTGTTTTCCACGAACCAGCCCGCGCGCAGGAACGCCACCGGCATCGGCAGCGTGCCCAGCTCGCGCTCCATATGGGAAAGCTGCTGCAGCAGGTTGGGCTCGGCCGCCTGCGCGCCGATGGTCGACAGGCACACCACGCGCGGCGGGCGCGCGGCCAGCAGCGCTGCGCGCAGCGCGGCCACCACGCGGCGCGACTCCGACAGGTCCGGCGAGGGATCGTAGACCGGAGGCAGCAGCACGAACACGCCCTCGGCGCCGCTGAACGCACGCTGCAGCGCCTGCGCATCGTTCATGTCGGCCAGCGCCACCTCGCAGCCCTGCGCGGCCCACCCGGCACCCTTATGCTGCGAACGCACCACCGCGCGCACATCCTTGCCCGCGGACAACAGCGCGCGCGCCAGCACGCCACCCACTTGCCCGGTAATCCCAGTCAACGCAAACATCGTCATCTCCGCTCGGTTGCGGCACATGCCGCGGTGACTGGATTGTGGTTGCCGGCGCGGGATTTCGCGATAACATGTCCGTCACTTGACTGATGACTGCGAGGCATCGATGAGCTTCGATGAGCGCATCCTGGACGGTGTCGGCGTACTGCTGGCCGTGATCGACAACGGCAGCTTCGCGCGCGCCTCCGAGACGCTGGACATGACGCAATCCGGCGTGAGCCGCGCCATCGCGCGGCTCGAGGCGCGGCTCGGCATCCGCCTGTTCGACCGCACCACGCGCGCCGTCACGCTGACCGACGACGGCCGCCGCTTCTACGAGGAAATGCTGCCGCTGCTGGCGCAGCTGGAAGAAACCACCGCCTCGGCGGCAAAAGGCGTGAGCGCCGTGCGCGGCCGGCTGCGCGTCAACATCGACCCGCTCTTCTCGCGGCTGGTGATTGCTCCGCGCCTGGGCGCGTTCGTCGAGGACCACCCCGACCTCACGCTCGACCTGGTCACGCGCGACAACCTCGGCGACATGATCGGCGACGGCTTCGACCTGGCGTTCCGCTTCGGCTTTCCGCGCGCCTCCACGCTGGTGGCGCGCAAGCTGCTCGACATCCCGGTGCTGACCGTGGCGGCGCCCTCGTACCTCAAGCGGCACGGCGCGCCCGCCGCCCCGGCCGATCTCGAAAGCGGCGCCCATGCCTGCATCCACTTCCGCGACCCGGAAACGGGGCGGCCCTTCCCGTGGGAATTCCATCGCGGCGACGAGCGCATCCTCGTGCAGGCCAGGGGGCGGCTGATCGTCAACGATGTCGGCACCATGCACAGCGTCTGCATGGCCGGCTACGGCATCGCGCAGATCCTCCAGCTCGGCGCCGAAAGCCTGCTGGCCGACGGCCGGCTGGTGCCGGTGCTGACCGACTGGCCCGAGGAGCGCTTCCCGCTGTACGCGCTCTATCCCTCGCGGCACCATCTGCCGGCCAAGGTGCGGGCCTTCATCGACTTCGTGGCGTCATTGTGCGAACGCTAGCGGGCTGCAGGCGCGGCGCGCCGGCGGCATAATCGACGTCCCGGCTCCCGCCGCTCCAGAAGGACAAGAACGTGCCATTCATCATTGCCGGCTTCGCCCTGCTCGGCGCCCTCATCTACGGCGCGGTCCGGCTCTACGCAGCCGTGGACGCCATGTCCGGCCCGCTGGCCGGCGCGGCGGCGGTGGCCGCGGGCGTGGCGCTGCTGGCCGCGCTGGCCGCCGGCCTGCTGCGGCGCTACCGCGCCATCCACGGCAAGACGGTCGACGGGGCACGCGTCGTGTCGCTGGCCGGCCCGTGGGGCAGCGTCCGCATCGATGCCGACAACAAGCGCGGCTATCTCGATGTCGGCGGGCAGCAGGCGAAATTCCTGTTCGCCGATATCGCCGGCGCCCAGGCCACGGACAACGGCGGCAGGTGGACGCTCGCACTGCGCCTCGAGCACAACGCGCAAGCCAGCTGGGAGATACCGGTGGCGAACCGCAAGGAAGCACGGCGCTGGGAAAAGATTCTCGGGCTGGCGGCAGCGCAGAAGCTTTAGGCGGCGGGCGGGGCCGCGGCTGTCCGGCCTACCGGCCCAGTCCCAGCTTCTCCACCACGGCCTTTTCCTGCCGCATCGTTTCCGCCGCGTACTTCTGGTAGCTCGCGCCGTCCATGTAGTAGGTCTCCATGTCGAAGCGGGCCAGCGATTCGCGGTAGTTCGGCATTTCCATCGCCTTCTTGAACGCGTCGTGCAGCACCTTCACGACCTTCGGATCGGTGCCCTTCGGCGCCGCCAGCCCGAACGGGGAGTTCTGCGCGAAGTCGATGCCGGACTCCTTGAGCGTCGGCACGCCGGGATACCGCGCCGAGCGCTTCTCGCCCCAGGTCGACAGCAGACGCAGCTTGCCCTGGTCCACATAGGGCGCCCATCCCGGCGTGTCGGCCACGGACATCACGTGGCCGCCGAGCACCGCCTGCAGCGACTCCGAATTCCCCTTGTAGGGAATATGGCTCAGTTCCACCCCGGTGCTCATCGCGATCTGCTCCATGGTCAGGTGCAGCGTGGTCAGCGGGCCGGGCGTGCCGTAGGTCAGCTTGCCCGGATTGGCGCGCGCGTAGGCGATGTAGTCCTGCATGGTCTTGATGGGCGAGTCGGCCGGCACCACCAGCCCGAACGAGTAGCCGGCCAGGTTGATGACGTAGGTGAGGTCCTTGACCGGATCCCAGTTGATCTTGGTGGTGAACGGCAGCCGGAATACCGGCAGCGGCACCTGCGCCAGCGTGTAGCCGTCGGCGGGCGTGCTCTGCATGATCTGGGCCGGCAGCACGCCGCCGGCGCCGGGCTTGTTTTCGATGATGACGGGCTGCCCCAGGATCTTCGAGGCGTTTTCCGCGAGCACGCGGAACGGGACGTCCGTCGAGCCGCCGGCGGTGTAGCCGATCAGCACCCGGACCGGCTTGCCGGGAAAGGCCTCGGTCTGCGCGTGCGAGGCGAAGGCCGCGATGCCGAGGCCCAGCGCCAGCCCGCGGGCCAGCTGTGCAATGCGTTGGTGTGCGCTCATGAGAAGGGAGAAGAGAAGGAAGAAGGTGGCAACCTCAAGTGGATGACGGCGGCGAGGCGGAAGCGCCCGGCGCCTGCCGGCGCTCTCCCGCGCGCGCCGGGCCGCACGACACGGCCCGGCGCCGCCGGTCAGATCGGCCCGCAGGTGCCGACGCGCGGCGTGCTGGAGAACCTGCAGCCGAAATTCGGATCGGCAACCGCCGTGGCGTCCAGCACGTCGTCGCCGTCCGGCTTGACGCCGTTCTGCTCCCAGTTGGTCATCGCCTGGAACGCGTCGGTCTGCTCGGCATCGGTGAAATCGCAGTGGCTGAAGCCCCGGATCGCGCGCTGCACCAGCCATTGCGAGGTGCCCGCGGCGAGCGCGCGGCGCTTGTAGATCTGCTCCATGCTGAACGGCACGTACATGTCGCCGAGCGTGTGGATGGTCACCACCGGCACGCCGATGCGCGCGTTGGTCTTCGGGAACCAGCGCAGGCCGTCGCGCCGCAGGCGGTTGGACTCCGGATCTGCGGCCAGGCGGTAAGCGGCATCGTTGAAGACCTGCTCCTGCGGCGAGAGCGCCGGGTCGCTGTCGAACTGGTAGACGATGCCGCGCGTGTCGTAGCCGTCGCGGTTGAGAATGCCGTTGATGGTGCCGTCGCGCCCGAACGTACCCCACGCGGTGTTGGTCATGCTGCCGGCAAAACCCTCGTTGAACATCGGCCGCTCGCCGCCGGTGAGGTTCTTGACGATGGCCTTGAGCTTGTCGCCCTGCGCGGTGGTCGTTGCCGGGAAGGCGGTAAACAGCGCGGCCTGCACGATCGGCGCGATCTGTGCCCAGTTGGCGGCGGGCCAGCTCGTGACGGGCAGGCCCGCGAGCTGCTGCGCCGCGATCTGGTACGCGCCGAAGTAGTTGTAGAGCTCGGTGTCGCCGAGCACGCCGCACATCGGCACGGCGCCGTCGTAGCGGACCTTGTGGTTGGCGGTCTCCACGGCTTCGGCATCGACCGCCGCGGCGGCGACGTGCCCGCCCATCGAGGTGCCGATGATGTACGTCTTGGTGGGCGCGGCCAGCACGCGGCCGTTCTTGCCGGCGATGTCGCGGAACGCCAGCGCGAGCGCGTTGGTGTCCTCGATGCCCGCGCGCACGTCGTAGTAGTTGCGCGAGAAGCTCGACGCCGCCCACGCATATCCCTGGGCGATCAGGTGAGCCCGAATGGTCGGGCTGGCCCCCGTCAGCGTGGTGCCGGTGCCGGCATAGCCGTGCGCGTACATCACCAGCATGCCGTTCCAGTTGCGCGGCACCTCGATGCGATAGCCGGCCCCTTCCAGCACGCCCCACCAGCGGTCGGTGTCGGGCGCGGCGGGGAGCGCGGCGAACGGCAGCGTGGCTTCGTCGACCGTGAAGACGCGGCTGTCCTGCGCCCGGACTTCCTCCGGCTTGACGGTGGGAGGTGCCTCGGGTTGCGGCGCGGCGGGACCGGCCGGCGCCGGCGCGGGGCCTTGCGCGACGGTATCGTCGCCGCCGCAGCCGCCCAGCGCCAGCACACTCGCCGAGGCAATGCCGATCAAAGCGCAAAGCGCGGCCTTACGGCCCGCCTGAAGGGGTCGTTTCATAATGTCTCCTCATTTGTTTTATTGAATTCACCGAGATATTCCGCCGTGCGGAATTTTTTCTTAATCTGGGCCGGCGTCTCTCTCGATTTCCGATAGTCTAGGTTTCCCCGATTAAAAGTAAAGCGTGTTGTGCCTAACATAGCGCAATCCCGTATAAGAACGGAATTACTTGTTCCGCTGCGCGAAATTTCCAGTTCCATGGGCGCCGCATTCCGCCGCGCAATGCCAGGAGGACCATCGTGGGCCGCACCAAACAACTCGATTTCGAGCAGGGCGAATCCAATCGCCGCTTCGTCACGGCGCTGGCGCGCGGCCTCGACGTGCTCACCTGCTTCAAGGTCGACGAGAAGTGGCTGACCAATACGGAAATCGCGCGCCGCACCGGCCTGCCCAAGGCGACCATCGCGCGCCTGGCCTACACGCTCTGCGTGCTGGGCTACCTGCGCTACTCCACCGACAGCGGCAAATACGCGCTCGGCGACAGCATGGCGGCGCTGGGCATCACCATGGCCGCCAATATCAAGCTGCGCCGCATCGCGCGGCCTTACATGCAGGAGCTTGCCGAACAGTGCAATGCCTCGGTATCGCTCGGCGTGCGGCACGGCCTGACCGTGGTCTACGTGGAAAACTGCCGCTCCACCGCCCCGCTTTCGCTGGGGCTCGACATCGGCGCGCAGATCCCCATCGCCAGCACGGCGATGGGCCGCGCCCTGCTATGCGTGCTGGATACGCGCGAGCGCGAGCGGCTGCTGCACCAGCTGCGCGCGAACGAGCCCGGCGAATGGACGGCCCAGCAAGGCGCGCTCGACGCCGCGTTCTCGCATTGGCGCCAGCGCGGCTTCACGATGTCCGTGCGTGAATGGGAGAGCGACATCAGCGCCGTCGGCGCGGCCATCCGGCTCGCCGATGGCAATGTGGTCGCGTTCAATGTCGGCGGCCCGGCGGCCAAGCTCAGGCGCAGCGTGCTGGAACAGGACATCGGCCCGCGGCTGGCGCGGATGGTGCGGGGGCTGGAGGGGCTGGTGCGCAACGAGGAATAGCCAGTGCCCGGATATGATCCGCATTTTCGGCTGGCGGTGCACACCGGCATAATCAATTGATGCGCAATTTCGGTCAATGCGATTTCGCCTTTATCCTGGCGGAACTCCATTCACCCCGATTAAAAGATAATCCACCATGCAAGGGGCCCGGCTTCAGACCGGCTTGCGGGCCGGTGCGGGACAATTCTCGAATCAGGAGCGCCCGCCGCCGCCCTGCCAGGCAGAGAACTTGCCAGCGCACAAAAGAAAAGGCCCCACGAAAATCCGTGGGGCCTTTCAACATTGGTGGGCCTCCCGTGAGTCGAACACGGCACCAACGGATTATGAGTCCGCTGCTCTAACCAGGCATGAGCTAGAGGCCCTGGAAAGTCAGACCGGCGCGCAATCCGCGCTCCGGTCAGCTACCTTCGAGGAAACTCTTCAGCTTGTCGGAGCGGCTCGGGTGGCGCAGCTTGCGCAGTGCCTTGGCTTCGATCTGGCGGATCCGTTCGCGGGTGACGTCGAACTGCTTGCCGACTTCTTCCAGCGTGTGGTCCGTGCTCATTTCGATGCCGAAGCGCATGCGCAGGACCTTGGCTTCGCGCGGCGTGAGCGAGTCCAGCACGTCCTTGACGACGTCGCGCATGGAGCCGTGCAGCGCCGCTTCGGCCGGGGCCAGCGTGTTGGTGTCTTCGATGAAGTCGCCCAGGTGGGAGTCGTCGTCGTCGCCGATCGGCGTTTCCATGGAGATCGGCTCCTTGGCGATCTTCATGATCTTGCGGATCTTGTCTTCCGGCATCTCCATCTTCTCGGCCAGCGTTGCCGGATCCGGCTCGTTGCCGGTTTCCTGCAGGATCTGGCGCGAGATGCGGTTCATCTTGTTGATCGTTTCGATCATGTGCACCGGGATGCGGATGGTGCGCGCCTGGTCGGCGATCGAACGCGTGATGGCCTGGCGGATCCACCACGTGGCGTACGTCGAGAACTTGTAGCCGCGGCGGTATTCGAACTTGTCCACCGCCTTCATCAGGCCGATGTTGCCTTCCTGGATCAGGTCGAGGAACTGCAGGCCGCGGTTGGTGTACTTCTTGGCGATCGAGATCACGAGGCGCAGGTTGGCCTCGGTCATTTCACGCTTGGCTTCGCGGGCGCGCTTCTCGCCTTCGGACATCTTGCGGTTGACGTCCTTCAGTTCCTTGAGCGGCAGCACCACGCGCGCCTGCAGGTCGATCAGCTTCTGCTGCAGCTCGTGCACGGCCGGCACGTTGCGCTCGACGATGGTGCTGTACCCCTTGCCGTCGTCGATGATGGTCTGGATCCAGTCGAGGTTGGTCTCGTTGCCCGGGAAGCGGGCGACGAAGTCCGCGCGCGGCATGCCGCACTTGTCGACCACGATCTTGAGGATGGAGCGCTCGAGCTTGCGCACTTCGTCCACCTGGCCGCGCAGCGTGTCGCACAGGCGCTCGACGTTGCGCGCGGTGAAGCGGATGCTCATCAGCTCGGCCTGGATGGCTTCCTGGGCCTTGACGTAGGCCTTGGACTTGTAGCCTTCCTTCTCGAACGAGCGGCGCATCTTGTCGAACTGCTCGGCGATCACGCGGAATTTCTCCAGCGCGGCCTGCTTCAGTTCTTCGAGCTGGCGGGCCGAGGCGGCCAGGCCGCCGGCATCGTCGTCCTCGTCCTCGTCGCCTTCCTCGTCGTCGTCCGACTCCACGTCTTCCTCGTCGGACGCAGCGGCGGCGACCGGGGCGCTGGCGGCGGCGGGCACGTCTTCCGCATTGGGATCGATCAGGCCGTCGACGAATTCGTCGATCTTGATCTCGTCGTTGGCGACGCGCTCGGCCAGGGCCAGGATTTCGGAGATGGTGACCGGGCAAGCCGAGATCGCCATGACCATGTCCTTCAGGCCGGCCTCGATGCGCTTGGCGATTTCGATTTCGCCTTCGCGCGTGAGCAGCTCCACCGTGCCCATCTCGCGCATGTACATGCGCACGGGGTCGGTGGTGCGGCCGAACTCGGAGTCCACCGTCGACAGCGCGGCCTCGGCTTCTTCCTCGGCTTCTTCCTCGCTGGTGGCCGACGGTGCGTTGTCGTTGAGCAGCAGGGTTTCCGCGTCGGGCGCCTGTTCGTAGACAGCGATGCCGATGTCGTTGAGCGTGGCGACCAGGGTGTCGATCGTTTCCGAATCGACCATGTCGTCCGGCAGGTGATCGTTGATTTCCGCGTAGGTCAGGTAACCGCGCGACTTGCCCAGCTTGATCAGCGCCTTGAGCTTCTGGCGGCGCGCTTCCAACTCTTCCTCGGTGCCCTGCTGGGTCGAGGCGAATTCCTTGAGCAGCGCCTTTTCCTTGGCCTTGCGGTCACGGGCTTTCTGCTTTTCGGTCTTGGGCGCCGCGGCGGCGGGTGCTGCCGCGGGCATATCGTCTTCGTAAAGCTCTTCAGTCACGTCGTCTGTGGTGCTGTCGTCGTGCTGCATGCCGGCCTTGGGCTTGCGGCCACGCTTCTTCGGCTCCGGCTTGACTGCCGGAGCGGCGGGACGCTCGGATGCAACGGGGGCGGAAGTGGTGACAGGCGCCTCGGCCTCGGACGCGGCGGCGGCCGTCCTGGCCCCTCCGGTCTTGGCGCTGGTCGCTGCCGTTCGCTTGCTCTCGACTTCGGTAATCTGCTGTTTCGCCACGGTGATACTCTTGCCTTTCACTGGTACAGATGCGGCGTGCATGCCGCTTGCATTGGCGCTATTGCCGCTCTCGCGTGCCGAAGTCGAGGGCCTCAAATTTTCGGATATGCGGGTTCCGGAGGAAGTGCTCGCCACGGGCGCCTTGGCGCTGCGGGCGGTCTTAGCTGGCACAGGCTGGGCTGGCGTCTTGACTGACGCGGCTGACTTCGCAGCCGCCGTTGATTTCACGGACGCCTTGCCGCTCCCCGCTTGGGGAGCTTTAGTGGAAACCTTTTCGGTTGCTTTGGCCTTTGCCATTGGCACGCTCACTTTCACCAGAACTGGAGAGAAAGATTTCGCTATCCAAACCGGCTATTGTAGCACGTTGCAGCTAGCCGGCTTCCCATCAGGTGAGGTTTTCACCTGAAAAATCAAGGCTTAAGCTCAGTACTGCCTCGCCCAGCCTTCACATGCCCTTCACAAATCCGCCGCCGGACCCACTACGGCGCACCTTGCCTGGCGCGCCGCGCGGGGCCCCGCGGGCCCTCATCCCAACTGCCGCCGGCGATTGATCTCGCTGACCAGCCAGCGCATGCGGCTCTTGGCCGCATCGTCGGCCGTGCCGGCGATCACCGCCGCCTGCAGGCCGTCGAGCTCGCGCCGCAGCGGCTCGGCCAGCAGCTTGGCGATGGCCGCCTCGAATTCCTGCCCCGCCGGCTCCTCTTCGATCTCTTCGCGCAGCACGGCAGCCCGCACATTGGCGTAGACCTCCGCATACGGCGACTGCGCCAGATGCTCGCTGAAGGCCGCGAAGTTCACTTCGCCGCGCAGCTCGTCGCAGGCGGACACCAGGTGCGCCAGCACTTCGGCGCCGGCCTGCTCGTCTTCCAGCAGCAGGGCGCGGCTGTCGGCGTCGAGCCGGACCGAAAGCTGCGGATAGCACATCAGCAACTGCAGCACGCGCTGTTCCAGGCCGGTCGGCGCCTGGCGCTTGGCGCGCGGCCGCGGCTGCGCGAAGCGGCCCACCCGCGCCGGGTCGCTGGCCAGGCCGCAGACCGCCTCGATCTCGGCCGGCGTGGTGCCGGTGGCGTCGGCCAGCTCGCGCACGATCTGCAGCCGCAGCCCGCCGGCCGGCATGGCCTGCAGCAGCGGCTTGGCCTCGTACTGGGCGCGCGCGCGGCCTTCGGGCTGGCGCAGGTCCTGGCCTTCGGCCACCACCTGCAGCAAGAAGCGCGACAGCGGCATGGCGTCGCGCACCTGCGCGGCAAAGGCATCGGTGCCCTGCTCGCGCACATAGCTGTCCGGGTCGTGCTCGGCGGGCAGGAACAGGAAGCGGATGGTCTTGTTGTCCGCGATATAGGGCAGGCAGGCCTCCAGCGCGCGCCGCGCGGCGCGGCGCCCCGCGGCGTCGCCGTCGAACGAGAACACCACGGCGTCGGTCTGGCGCAGCAGCTTCTGCACGTGCACCGGCGTGCACGCGGTGCCCAGCGTGGCCACCGCGTTGGCAAAGCCGAGCTGGGCCAGCGCAACCACGTCCATATAGCCTTCGACCACCAAAACGTAGCCGGTTTCCCGGATCGCGTGGCGCGCCTCGAATAAGCCATACAGTTCGGTGCCCTTGCTGAACAAGGGCGTTTCGGGCGAATTCAGGTATTTGGGCTCGCCCTGCCCCATCACCCGCCCGCCGAAGCCGATGACCTGGCCCTTGGTGCTGCGGATGGGGAACATGATGCGGTCGCGGAAGCGGTCGTAGCGGCGCGGCTTGCCGTCGGCATCGCGCTTGTCGCTGCTTTCGATCAGCAGGCCGGCCTCGACCAGCGGGCCGGCGATGGCGTCGTCGCGATAGCTGCCGAACACGGCCTCCAGGCCCTGCCAGTCGTCGGGCGCGTAGCCGAGCCCGAAATTCGCCGCGATCTCGCCGGTCAGCCCGCGCCCCTTGAGGTACTGGACCGCCTGCGGGGCGCCACGCAGCTGCTTGCGGTAGAAGTCGGTGGCGCGGGTCATGGCCTCGGACAGCGCCAGCGAGCGCGCCTGCTGCTCGGCGCGCTGGGCCGGCGGCAGGCGGTCGCGCTCCTCGGGCACCGACAGGCCGACCGACTGCGCCAGCTCGCGCACGGCATCGGGGTAGGACTGGCCGGAATACTCCATCAGGAAACCGATGGCGGAGCCATGCGCCCCGCACCCGAAGCAGTGATAGAACTGCTTGGTCGGCGACACGGTAAAGGACGGTGACTTCTCGTTGTGGAAGGGGCACAGCCCCATGAAGTTGGCGCCGCCCTTCTTCAACTGCACGTATTTGCCCACCACATCGACAATGTCGACACGGTTGAGCAGGTCCTGAATGAAGGATTGCGGAATCACCCGGCTTGTCGTCCTCGTGCCGGCGGCCCGTCGGGAGCGGGCGGCAGCGGTATGATCGTGTTGGAAGGCGTGACCGGCAGTGCGCTTTTCCGGTCCTTAACAATATATTGTAGTGCAGACGCAACGGATTGCAGGCAGTTCCGGCGTGGGGTGTCTGCCGAATGAGACGCAAAGCAGACTTTCTCCCGCGCCCGCGCGCCGCCGGCAACGCCCGCCGGCGCTCAGCGCGGCGCCAGCGCTGCCTTGACGAGGCCGGACACCGCGGTCATGTCGGCGCGCCCGGCCAGGCGGGGCTTGAGCACGGCCATGACCTTGCCCATGTCCTGCGGGCCGGCCGCGCCGCTCTCGGCCACGGCCTTCCGGACTTCCGCCGCCACTTCGTCGTCGGACAGGGCCGCCGGCATGTAGACCTTCAGCACTTCCACTTCCGCGCTTTCCTTGTCCGCCAGATCGGTGCGGCCGGCCTGCTGGAACTGGCTGATGGAATCCTTGCGCTGCTTGATCAGCTTGTCGATCACGGCCTGCACGGCGGCGTCGTCGAGCTCGATGCGCTCATCCACTTCCCGTTGCTTGATGGCTGCGAGCAGCAGGCGGATGGTGCCGAGGCGCTCGGACTCGCGGGCGCGCATGGCGGCCTTCATGTCTTCGCTGATACGGGCTTTGAGGGACATGGCTATCTTCCAGAAATGAGTGAGGCGGGGCGCTGTGCGGCCGCCAATGCAAAAACCCGCCGGAGCCTTGCCCACAGCGGGTTCTGATGCGAAAAACGAAGGAGCGCTCAGTACAGCTTCTTCGGCAGCATCTGGCTGCGGATGCGCTTGTAGTGGCGCTTCTCGGCAGCGGCCTTCTTGCGCTTGCGCTCGGCCGTCGGCTTTTCGTAGAACTCGCGAGCCCGCAACTCGGTGATCAAGCCATTCTTCTCGATGGTGCGCTTGAAACGGCGCATGGCGACTTCAAACGGCTCATTGTCTTTAAGGCGGATGGTAGTCATTGCTGAAATAAGTAGCAGTGGCAGTGCAGCGGTTGAACGCGCGGTTAGGCGGTCTTGCGAGGATTTTACGAAAACGCCAAGTATATCACAGCCTTTGTCAAGCCCGCATTGCACGAAATCCCCCTATCGGGGCTATGGCGCCCCCTGCGGAGCTGCCCGTGCCATTTCCGCGACGGACTGCCCCGCGGCCACGCCCGACGCCCATGCCCACTGGAAGTTGTAGCCGCCCAGCCAGCCGGTCACGTCGACCACTTCGCCGATGAAATAGAGGTTCGGCACCGCGCGCGCCATCATGCTCGTCGACGACAGCGACCGCGTATCCACGCCGCCCAGCGTCACCTCGGCCTTGCGGTAGCCCTCGGTGCCGGACGGCACCAGTTCCCAGCGGTTGAGGGCCGCGCCGAGCCGGCGTAGGGCCTTGTCGGGCATGTCGTGCAGCGGCTGGGCGCCGTTCAGGCCCGCCGCCGCGCACCAGGCATCGGCCAGCCGCGCCGGCAGGCGCTCGGCCAGCAGGTTGGCCAGGTGCTTGCGGCTGCTGCCCTTGTGCTCGAGCAGCCAGTCGCCGGCGTCGGCG
The DNA here is from genome assembly GCF_049059565.2 of Cupriavidus sp. 30B13. Taxonomy (NCBI): domain Bacteria; kingdom Pseudomonadati; phylum Pseudomonadota; class Betaproteobacteria; order Burkholderiales; family Burkholderiaceae; genus Cupriavidus; species Cupriavidus sp. 30B13. The sequence continues at coordinate 3,012,678 of NZ_CP188223.1, forward strand.
CCGTCGAACAGGTCGATGGCGATGGGCGTGCCCGGGCGCCAGAAGCTGGAAATCTGCAGCACGGCGGGTCCGGACAGGCCCCGGTGGGTCCACAGCAGGTCTTCGCGGAAGGCGCCGGCCGCCTTGCCGCTGCCGGTGGCGATATCGACTTCCATCGAGACCCCGGCCAGCGGCGCGAACGGCGCCCAGCCCTGGCCGTCGAAGGTCAGCGGCACCAGCGCCGGGCGCGTGTCGACCATGCCCAGCCCGAACTGGCGCGCAATGCGGTAGCCCAGGTCGGTGGCGCCGATCTTGGGGATGGACAGGCCGCCGGTGGCCACCACCAGCGCGCCGGCGCGGATCGTCCCCTGCGTGGTCGCCAGCAGGAAATCGTCGCCTTCGCGGCGCACTTCTTCCACGCTGCAGCCGGTGCGCCAGGCCACGTTGCCGGCGCCGCATTCTGCGCGCAGCATCTCGATGACCTGCTCGGCGCTGTCATTGCAGAACAGCTGGCCGCGGTGCTTCTCATGCCAGTCGATCTCGTGGCGCCGCATCAGGCCGAGGAAGTCCTGCGGCGTGTAGCGCGCCAGCGCCGAGCGGCAAAAGTGCGGGTTGGCGGACAGGTAGTTGGCCGGCCCGGCCTGCAGGTTGGTGAAATTGCAGCGACCGCCGCCGGAGATGCGGATCTTCTCCGCCAGCTTCGTGGCATGGTCGACCAGCACCACGCTGGCGCCGCCCTGGCCCGCCACCGCGGCGCACATCATGCCCGCGGCGCCGGCGCCGAGCACCGCCACATCGAAGCGCCCGGCGCGCGCGCCGGCCGGCGCGGCTCCCGTGGTGTGCCTGCTGCTCATGTCCGTCCTGCCTGCTGAAGAAGCGGCGATTGTAGCGAAAAGCGGGGCCCGCGCCGCTGTGCTACCCTGCTGGCCTTGCGCCAGCGCGCCGGCCGGATGGCCCGCGGCCCGCGCCAACCCATTGATTTGCCGGCCCGATCGGGGCCGGCGCTGCCTGTTCCCATGCTTGTCCTCGGCATCGAATCCTCCTGCGACGAAACCGGCCTGGCCCTCTACGACACCGGGGCCGGTTTGCTCGCGCACGCGCTCCATTCGCAGATCGCCATGCACCGCGACTACGGCGGCGTGGTGCCCGAGCTCGCCTCGCGCGACCATATCCGCCGCGTGCTGCCGCTGCTGCGGCAGATCCTCGGCGAGGCCGGCCGCACCCCCGCCGATATCGACGCGATCGCGTTCACGCAGGGCCCCGGGCTGGCCGGCGCGCTGCTGGTTGGCGCCTCGGTCGCCAACGCGCTCGGTTTTGCCCTCAACGTGCCGATGCTGGGCGTGCACCATCTCGAAGGCCATCTGCTGTCGCCGCTGCTCACGCGCGATCCGCCGCCCTTCCCCTTCGTCGCGCTGCTGGTCTCCGGCGGCCACACGCAATTGATGGAGGTGCGCGGCATCGGCGACTACGCGCTGCTGGGCGAAACGCTCGACGACGCCGCCGGCGAGGCCTTCGACAAGACCGCCAAACTGCTCGGCCTGAGCTATCCGGGCGGCCCGGAAGTCTCGCGCCTGGCCGAGTTCGGCACGCCCGGCGCCTACGCGCTACCGCGGCCGATGCTGCATTCGGGCAACCTGGATTTTTCGTTTGCCGGGCTCAAGACCGCGGTGCTGACGCAAACCCGCAAGCTCGGCAATGTCTGCGAGCAGGACCGCGCCAACCTGGCGCGCTCGTTCGTCGACGCCATCGTCGACGTGCTGGCCGCCAAGTCGATGGCCGCGCTCAAGCAGACCGGGCACCGCAGGCTGGTGGTGGCCGGCGGCGTGGGCGCCAACCGGCAGTTGCGCGAGCGGCTGAACCAGCTCGCCGCGCAGAGGAAGATCGAGGTGCATTACCCCGACCTGGCGTTCTGCACCGACAACGGCGCGATGATCGCCTTCGCCGGCGCCATGCGCCTGCAGGCCGCGCCGGAACTGGCCCGGCACGACTATGGCTACGGCGTGACGCCGCGCTGGGACCTGTCGGACATCCGCCTGCCGGCGTAGCCGGGGCGGCAGGCTGCCGGCCCGCGCCGGCAGCAGCGCGGGATCAGGCGGCGCGCTTGTCCCGTTCGATCACGGCATAGGCGCTGTGATTGTGGATGGACTCGAAGTTCTCCGCTTCGAGCACGTAGGCCACGATGCGCTCGTCCGCATTGAGGCGCATGGCGATGTCGCGCACCAGGTCCTCGACGAACTTCGGGTTTTCGTAGGCGCGCTCGGTGACGAACTTCTCGTCCGGGCGCTTGAGCAGGCCCCACAGCTCGCACGAGGCCTCTTCCTCGGCCATGCGCACCAGCGCTTCCACCGGCAGGTCGCCCGCCAGCTCGACGTTCATGGTGATATGCGAGCGCTGGTTGTGCGCGCCGTACTGCGAGATCTTCTTCGAGCACGGGCACAGGCTGGTGACCGGCACCAGCGCCTTGAGGAACACCTTGGCGGCGCCGTTGCGCACTTCGCCCACCAGCGTGACCTCGTAGTCCATCAGCGACTGCACGCCCGAGACCGGCGCGACCTTGTTGATGAAATACGGGAAGGTGACCTCGATGCGGCCGGCCTCGGCTTCGAGCTTGAGCAGCATCTTGTCGAGCAGGCGGCGGAAAGTGGCAAGCTCGAGCGGCTCGCGCTCTTCCTCGAGCAAGGCCACGAAGCGCGACATGTGCGTGCCCTTCTGGTCCGCCGGCAGGTGCACGTCGAGATTGAAGATGCCGACGGTGGCCTGCACGCCGGCCGGCGTCTTCAGCGACAGGGGATAACGCACGCCTTTCACGCCGACCCGCTGGATGGGGATCTGGCGGGTGTCCAGGCTCGACTGCACGTCGGGCATCACGAAGGCGGGATTGATGTCATTCATACCGGATTCCTAGGTTTCCTCTACGGTCGCGGCATTTTTCGCAGACAACACTGCCGCGCAACGAGTGTGAAACCGCGGGCGACGGCAACCGATGCCTCCCGCAGCTGCGAACACAGAACGTGGGATTTTAAGTGAAATCGCCCGGGGCTGCCGGGAGGGCGGCGATACCCGCACACGAAGCGCGGGATGCCCGAAAGACGCACGGCGGACTGCGCGCGAACCAACGCCGCATGCCCGCCGGCGGCGGGCATGCGTGGCCGGCGGGTCAGGCCGCGCGCGTGGCGACCGTGGCCTGGGCCAGCTTGAAGCGCTCGCGCACCGAGCGCTCGATGCCCGCGGCGTCCAGCCCGCACTGCGAGAGCAGGAAGGCGGGGTCGCCGTGGTCGATGAAGCGGTCGGGCAGGCCAAGCTGCAGCACCGGCATGGCGATGCCGGCGGCAGCCAGCGCTTCGAGCACCGCGCTGCCCGCGCCGCCCATCACGCTGCCTTCCTCGACCGTGACGAGGTAGTCGTGCTCGCGCGCCAGCGTCTTGACCAGCTCTTCGTCGAGCGGCTTGACGAAGCGCATGTTGGCCACCGAGGCGTCCAGCGCCTCGGCCGCGGCCAGCGCCGGATGCAGCATCGAGCCGAAGGCCAGGATGGCCACGCGCTGGCCGGCGCGCGCGCCGCCGCTGCGGCGCATCTCGCCCTTGCCGACCGGCAGCGCGGTCAGCGCCGCCTCGGTCGCCACGCCGGCGCCGGCGCCGCGCGGATAACGCACGGCGGTCGGGCAATCCTGCTGGAAGGCGGTGGTCAGCAGCTGGCGGCATTCGTTCTCGTCGGCCGGCGCCATCACCATCATGTTGGGGATGCAGCGCAGGAAGGCGATGTCGTAGGCACCGGCGTGGGTGGCGCCGTCGGCGCCCACCAGGCCGGCGCGGTCGAGCGCGAACACCACCGGCAGGTTCTGCAGCGCCACGTCGTGGATGAGCTGGTCGTAGCCGCGCTGCAGGAAGGTCGAGTAGATCGCCACCACCGGCTTGAGGCCTTCGCAGGCCAGCCCGCCGGCAAAGGTCACCGCGTGCTGTTCGGCGATGCCCACGTCGTAGTAGCGGTCCGGGAAGCGCTTCTCGAATTCCACCATGCCCGAGCCTTCGCGCATGGCCGGCGTCACGCCCACCAGGCGCGGATCGGCCGCGGCCATGTCGCACAGCCAGTCGCCGAAGACCTGGGTGTAGGTCTTGCGCGCGGGCTTGGCCGAGGGACGGATGCCTTCGGCCGGGTTGAACTTGCCCGGGCCGTGGTACAGGATCGGGTCGGCTTCGGCCAGCTTGTAGCCCTGGCCCTTCTTGGTGACCACGTGCAGGAACTGCGGGCCGCCGCCCTCGAGGGCGCGCTTGCGGATGTTCTGCAGCGTCGGCACCAGCGACTCGAGGTCGTGGCCGTCGATCGGGCCGATGTAGTTGAAGCCGAATTCCTCGAACAGGGTGGCCGGGACCATCATGCCCTTGGCATGTTCCTCGAAGCGCTTGGCGAATTCCAGCACCGGCGGCGCCACCGACAGCACGCGCTCGATATGCTTCTTGGTCGAGGCGTAGAACTGGCCGCTCATCAGGCGCGCGAGGTGGCGGTTGAGCATGCCGACCGGGGGCGAGATCGACATGTCGTTGTCGTTGAGCACCACCAGCAGCGGCAGGTCCTTGTAGACGCCGGCATTGTTCATGGCCTCGAAGGCCATGCCCGCGGTCATCGCGCCGTCGCCGATCACGGCGATGCCCACGCGCTTCTCGCCCTGCGTGCGCGCGCCCAGCGCCATGCCGAGCGCGGCCGAGATCGAGGTGGAGGAGTGCGCGGTGCCGAAGGTGTCGTACTCGCTTTCGGCGCGGCGCGGAAAGCCCGAGATGCCGCCCCACTGGCGCAGCGAATGCATGCGGTCGCGCCGCCCGGTCAGGATCTTGTGCGGGTAGCTCTGGTGGCCCACGTCCCATACCACGCGGTCTTCCGGGGTATCGAACACATAGTGCAGCGCGATGGTCAGCTCGACCGTGCCGAGATTGGACGACAGGTGGCCGCCGGTCTGCGACACGGATTCGAGCACGTAGGCGCGAAGTTCCTCGGCCAGCGTCTGGAGCTGGCGCCGGTCCAGCCGGCGGAGGGCTGCGGGGTCGTCTATGGTTTTAAGCAGTGCGTAGGTCATGATGTCCGTTCGGCGGCCGGATTCTTGTGCCCGGTTATCGGTTTTCTACTTATCATTTCAGTTCGAGCGCAGCACGATCAGATCGGCCAGTTCGCCCAGGCGTTTGGCGCGCGCGCCGAACACCGCCAGCGCCTCGTGCGCCGAGGCGCGCAGTTTCGCCGCCAGCTCGCGGGCGGGCTCGAGGCCCATCAGCGAGACATAGGTCGGCTTGTCGTTGGCGGCATCCTTGCCGGCGGTCTTGCCCAGCGTGGCGGTATCCGCGGTCACGTCGAGGATATCGTCCACCACCTGGAACGCCAGCCCAACAGCCGCGGCATAGCGGTCGAGCGCGGCCAGGCCGGCTTCGTCCACCTTGCCGCAGCAGGCGCCCATGCGCACGCTGGCGCGCAGCAGGGCACCGGTCTTCATGCGGTGCATCGCCTCGAGTTCGTCGAGCGACATGGCCAGGCCCACGTGCTGCAGGTCGATGGCCTGCCCGCCCGCCATGCCGACCGAGCCCGAGGCCCGGGCCAGCTCCGCCACCAGGCGCATGCGCGCGGCGGCGTCGAGCGTGGCCAGCGAAGCCGATTCGGCCAGCACCGTGAATGCCTGGGTCTGCAGCGCGTCGCCCACCAGCAGCGCCGTCGCCTCATCATAAGCCTTGTGCACGGTGGGGCGGCCGCGGCGCAGGTCGTCGTCGTCCATGCAGGGCATGTCGTCGTGCACCAGCGAGTACGCGTGGATCATCTCCACCGCGCAGGCCGCCGCGTCGCAAGCCTCGGGCGCCGCGCCGGCCACTTCGCCGGCCGCATGCACCAGCAGCGGCCGCACGCGCTTGCCGCCGCCGAGCACAGCATACCGCATCGCCTCGTGCAGCCTGGCCGGCACGATGCCGGCGGCCGGCAGCTCGGCGTCCAGGGCCTTTTCGGTGCGGGCGCCCTGGGCGCGCATCCAGCCGGCGAAATCGCCGGCGTCGAGATTCTGCCTGGATTCGCTCATTCCTGCTCTCCCGGCATGGCGGCTTCGGCGGGGGCGGTCTTGAGGACATCGCCATCCAGCACCTTGACCTGCTGCTCCACGCGCTCCAGCGTCTGCTGGCAATACTTCACCAGTTCCGCGCCGCGCTTGTACGCCGCCAGCGAATCTTCCAGCGGCAGCGCGCCGCCTTCCATGCTGGCCACCAGCGCCTCCAGTTCGGCCATGGCGGCCTCGTAGGATGCTGGCGTCGCGGTGGCGGACCGCTGGTCGGCCGAGGCCGTTTCGGCCTGGGCCGGGGAGCTCGTAGTCTTGGGCATTGCGGACATTAAATCTGGGGAAGCTGGGATTTTACGCCAAAGCGCGACATTGGCCCCATCCCCTGCTCACGCGCATGCAGGGGGCGTTGCCGGAAAGTGACTTGTGCGCTTGGGTCGTCTTTCCGAATGCGCCCGGAACGGCACCTCCATGACGACCCGGGTCGACTTTTTCGCTAAAAAGGCCAAATAATCAGTCCCTTAACTTTTTGGCTCGGGTACAATCCGCGGTTCGTCAGCGCGATCCGAACCCACGGCCGGGAAGCAGGCCTGGGGGTCGCTGACTGTCTTTCCCAAATCGATTTCTTTTCGATGGTTGGGTTGTTCACTGCTTTCGCCTGTCATAGGGAGTGGGGATAATGTCCAATCTCAGCACCGCGCTGAAACTGGTGCCGGCTGATTCGCAACTGCCCGTCAACGTCTACTTCGACGAGGCGCTGCATCAACAAGAACTGGAACTGCTGTTCAAGAAGGGCCCGGGCTACGTCGGCCATGAACTGATGGTCCCCGAAACGGGCGACTACCAGGCGCTCGCGGCCGAGGAAGAAGGCCGCATCCTGGTCCGGAACCCCGGCGGGATCGAGCTGCTCTCCAATGTCTGCCGCCACCGGCAGGCCATCATGCTCAACGGCCGCGGCAACGCGCAGAACATCGTCTGTCCGCTGCACCGCTGGACCTACGACCTGAAGGGCGAACTGCTCGGGGCGCCGCATTTCGACAAGCAGCCGTGCGTGCACCTGAACCGCTCGCCGCTGCAGAACTGGAACGGGCTGCTGTTCGAGGGCGAGCGCGACGTGCGCGCCGACCTGGCGCGCCTGGGCGTGGCCGCGGACCTGAACTTCGACGGCTACATGCTCGACCACGTCGAGATCCACGAGTGCGACTACAACTGGAAGACCTTCATCGAGGTCTACCTGGAGGACTACCACGTCGTGCCGTTCCACCCCGGCCTGGGCAGCTTCGTCTCGTGCGACGACCTGAGCTGGGAGTTCGGCGACTGGCACAGCGTCCAGACGGTCGGCCTGCACGCCGGCCTGAAACGGCCCGGCAGCCCCACGTACCAGAAATGGCACGAGGCGGTGCTGCGCTTCAACAACGGCGTGCTGCCGAAGTACGGCGCGATCTGGCTGACCTACTACCCCAACATCATGGTGGAGTGGTATCCGCACGTGCTGGTGGTGTCCACGCTGCATCCGCTCGGCCCGAACAAGACCCGCAACGTGGTCGAGTTCTACTACCCCGAGGAGATCGTGCTGTTCGAGCGCGAGTTCGTCGAGGCCGAGCGCGCCGCCTACATGGAAACCTGCATCGAGGACGACGAGATCGCCGAGCGCATGGATGCCGGGCGCCGCGCCCTGCTCAAGCGCGGCGTCAGCGAGACCGGCCCCTACCAGTCGCCGATGGAAGACGGCATGCAGCATTTCCACGAGTGGTATCGCCGCGCCATGTCCTTCACGGACTGAGTCAGGGATCGAAAGCCAACGAAACGGATCGCCCAGGCGGTCCGTTTTGCCTTTGTTGCGGCGCACTCGCGCTGCTACAATCTCCGCTTCCCGTGTGCGCCCGGCATCTCGCCGCGCCACGCGGGCCATTCGCCGCCGCGAAGCCTTTCGCGGGCATGGCCGCTCCGCTTTGGAGCAGGCCGGACCCGCGCGCTGTCCATTCCTTCCTTGTCGCCCCGCCATGCAATCGCTCTGGATGCTGTTCGCCGCCTTCGCCTTTTCTCTGATGGGGGTGGGCGTCAAGCTGGCATCCGAGCTGTACACCACCGGCGAGATCGTGTTCTACCGCAGCGCGGTCAGCGTGGTCATCATGTGGGTGGTGCTGGCCTCGTCGGGCGTCTCCGTGCGCACGCCGCACATGGTGATGCACATCAAGCGCAGCCTGTTCGGCGTGACCGCGCTGCTGCTGTGGTTCACCTCGATCACGCTGCTGCCGCTGGCCACCGCGATGACGCTGAACTACATGTCGCCGGTGTGGATCGCCCTGATCCTGGGTGCCGGCGCCGCGCTGGCGGGCACCCGCGGGGCCGGCGCCGACCGCAAGCTGATCGGCGCCATCCTGATGTCCTTCGCCGGCGTGCTGTGCCTGTTGCAGCCGTCGGTCGGCCAGGACCAGCTCACCGGCGGCCTGATCGGACTGATCTCCGGCATCTTCACCGCGCTGGCCTACGTGGAGGTGCGCCAGCTCGGGCAGCTGGGCGAGCCGGAAGGCCGCATCGTGTTCTATTTCTCGGCGGTGGGCATGGTGGTGGGCCTGGCCTGGATGCTGGCCAGCGGCGTCAGCACCCATAGCTGGCACGGCGCGGCGCTGCTGCTGGGCATCGGCATCCTCGCCACGCTGGGGCAGACCGCCATGACGCGCGCCTACAAGCGCGGCAACACGCTGCTCACGGCCAACCTGCAGTACGCGGGCATCGTGTTTTCCAGCCTGTGGGGCATGCTGGTCTGGAGCGACAAGCTCAACTGGCTGTCGTGGCTGGGCATGGCGCTGATCATCGCCAGCGGCATCGCCACCACGCTGACGCGCGCGCGCGAGGGCGCCGCCGGCAGGCAACCCACGCGCGCCACCCCGCTGCGCTCGCCGGAGGCGGAAGTCCATCCCGAGGTGTAGCATCGACCGTGGCGCCCCAAGCCCCGCGCGCCGGCGCGCCACGGTGCTTTCCCAACCAGAGGCCATTCCATGTTCACCACCCTGATTTCCAGCCAGGACCTGCGCGCGCTGCGCGAAGACAGCGGCCGCCACAGCGTCGTGATCGACTGCACCTTCGACCTGGCAAACCCGGCCGCCGGCCGCGAGGCCTACCACGCCAACCACCTGCCGGGCGCGTTCTACCTGCACCTGGACAATGAGTTGTCCGGCCCCAAGACCGGCAGCAACGGCCGCCACCCGCTGCCCGATCCCGACACGCTGACCGCGCGCCTGCGCGCGCTCGGCGTCGGCGCGGACAGCCAGGTCATTGCCTACGATGCCCAGGGCGGCATGTTCGCGGCGCGCCTGTGGTGGCTGCTGCGCTGGCTGGGCCACGAGGCCGTGGCGGTGCTCGACGGCGGCAAGAACGCCTGGGTGGCGGCCGGCCTGCCGCTGGAGGCGGGCACCACGCCCGAGCCCGAGACGCCGGGCACCTTCACCCGCAAGGCCTCGCTGGTGGCCACGGTGGATGCGGCCCTGGTGCTGGCCAACCTCGACGAGCCGCGCCGGCTGGTGGTGGACGCGCGCGCGCCCGACCGCTTCCGCGGCGAGAACGAGACGCTGGATCCGGTCGGCGGGCATATCCCGGGCGCGGTCAACCGCTTCTTCAAGGACAACCTGCGGGCCGACGGCAGCTTCAAGCCCGCGGCGGCGCTGCGCGAGGAATTCGCGCAGGTGCTGGGCGCCACCCCGCCGGGCGCCGCCATCATGCAGTGCGGCTCGGGCGTCACCGCCTGCCACAACGTGCTGGCGCTGGAAGTGGCGGGCCTGCGCGGCGCCGCCTTGTACCCGGGTTCCTGGAGCGAGTGGTGCGCCGACCCGGCCAGGCCGGTCGCCAGCGGCGCCTGAGCCGGCTTGCCGGGGGCCTGTGCGCCTACTTGCCGGCCGCCGCCGCGCGCGCGGGGCGGTGGCCGTGCCCCTCGTGCACGCCGTTGGTGATGAAGAAGATGGCGCAGATGCCGGCCGCCACCAGCACCATCTGGATGATCGACTCGCGCCAGCGCGGCTTGCGCTGCATCTGCGGCATCAGGTCGCTCACGGCGATATAGACGAAGCTGCTCGAGGCGATCACCAGCACGTAGGGGATCCAGCCGCTCATCTGGTCCAGCAGGTAGTACCCCACCAGCCCGCCGGCGATGGCCGCCAGGCTCGACAGCAGGTTGAAGGCGAACGCGCGCACCTTCGAGAAACCCGCATTGAGCAGCACGATGAAGTCGCCCACTTCCTGCGGGATCTCGTGCGCCGCGATCGCCAGCGCGGTGACCAGGCCGATATGCGGATCCGCCAGGAAAGCCGCCGCGATCACGATGCCGTCGGCGAAATTGTGGAAGGTGTCGCCGACCAGGATGGTCAGGCCGCTGCGCCCGGCTTCCTCGCGGTCGTGGCCATGGTGGTGATGGTGCCCGTCGCCCTCGTGATGGTGCGAATGGCGCAGCAGCGCGATCTTTTCCAGCAGGAAGAAGCCCAGCAGGCCGGCCAGCAGCGTGCCGAACAGCGCCCGCGGGTCGGCGCCCGACTCGAACGCCTCCGGCAGCGAATGCAGCAGCGCGGTGGCCAGCAGCACTCCCACCGAGAAGCTCACCATGCGCTCCACCACGCGCGAGGCCACCGTCAGCGACAGCAGCGCCGCTCCGAAGATACTGCCCACCCCGGAGATCGTGGCGGCCAGCAGGATGTAGGCAAGGGTGGAATCGATGATGGGCTCCCGGGGCCGGCCATGCCCCGGCGGGGAGCGGCACCGACCTCAAACGCAACAGTGTTGCAATAAACGAAGCCCGCATTGTACGTAGATTGGCGCCGACTTTGCAAATGCTGCGCCAGCCGGCCGCCTTTACACGCGATTACACGCGATTACGCGCCGTGCTGCCTGAACCAGGCCAGGCAGCGCTGCCAGCCGTCCTTTGCGTCCGCGGCGACGTAGCTCGGCCGGTAGTCCGCGTTGAAGGCGTGGCCGGCGTCCGGATACACCACGAACACCGACGCCCTGGCGTCGGCATTGTCCGCGGCGGCCAGCGCCGCCTTCATCCGGGCCACATGTTCCTGCGTGATGCCGGTGTCCTTGGCGCCATACAGGCCCAGCACCGGCACGTTGAGCTGGCCCGCCACGTCGACCGGATTCCTGGGCTTGAGCTGGCTGGGCTCGCCCACCAGCTGGCCGTACCAGGCCACGGCGGCCTTGAGCCGCTTGCTGTGCGCGGCATACAGCCAGGTGATGCGACCGCCCCAGCAAAAGCCGGTGATGGCCAGCCGGCCGAGGTCGCCGCCATTGGCGCCGGCCCAGGCCACGGCCGCATCGAGGTCGCCGAGCACCTGTTCGTCGGGCACCTTGGCGACCAGCTGGGTCTGCAGCTCCTGCAAGGTGCCGAAGCTGGCCGGGTCGCCCTGGCGCGCGAACAGTTCCGGCGCGATGGCGAGGTAGCCGAGCTTGGCGAAGCGGCGGCAGATATCGGCGATATGCTCGTGCACGCCGAAGATCTCGCTGATCACCAGCACCACCGGCAGGTTGGTCTTGCCTTCCGGCTGCGCGCGGTAGACCGGCATGTTGAAGCCGCCGGAGACCACGGTGACCTCGCCGGCGGTGAGGCCCGCGAAGTCGGTCTTGATGGTCTGCGCGGACACCGGCAGGACGGCCGCGGCGAATGCCGAGCCCAGCGCGGTCCTGACGAACGCCCGGCGGTCGAAGGACTGTCCGGGTACGAGGCTTTCCACTTCGGGCTTCAGCATGCGGTCTCCTGCTTGGCGGGTTGGGGAGACCGATTCTAAGCAAACATGGCGCCCGGCGCACGCGGGCGGCCCAAATCGCGCGCGGCGCGCGCGGCGCCCTCAGTGCAGCTTGACGCGCGGGCTGGTCTTGCTGCGCAGCCAGTGGGTCACGGTGTCCAGCGCCATGCGCACGGCGCCGTGCAGCGCCAGCACGTGCATGCGGTACAGCGAGCTGTACATCACCCGCGCCATCAGCCCCTCGATGAACATCGAGCCGCCGATCAGGCCGCCCATCAGGCTGCCGACCGCGCTGAAATGCCCGAGCGACACCAGCGAGCCCAGGTCCTTGAAGCGGAACTCGGGCAGCGGCTTGCCTGCGAGCCGCGCGCGCAGGGCACCGTAGAGGAAGGTGGCCTGCTGGTGCGCCGCCTGCGCGCGCGGCGGCACGGCGGTCTGCTTCTCCGGCCACGGGCAGCTGGCGCAGTCGCCGAAGGCGAAGATGTCCGGGTCGGTCTCGCTCTGCAAGGTGGGCCCCACCACGATCTGCCCCATGCGGCTGACCGGCAGGCCGAGCGTGGCCAGCACCGGCGGCGCGGTGATGCCGGCGGCCCATACGGTCAGGTCGGCGTCGATGCGCTTGCCGCTGGCGGTCAGCACGGCGTCGGCGGTGACCTCGGTGACGCGCTCGGCGGTGAAGACGTCGATGCCGAGCTTGTGCAGCAGCTTGGTGGTTTCGGTGGAGACGCGCTCGGACAGCGCCGGCAGGATGCGCGGTCCGGCCTCGATCACGTGGATGCGCACGTCGCGGCGCGGATCGAGCTGGTGCAGCCCGTAGGCGCTCAGCACGTGCGCGGTATTGCGCAGCTCCGCCGACAGCTCGACGCCGGTGGCGCCGGCCCCGATGATGGCCACGTCCACGCGCGGCCGCCCGTCCTCGCCGACGCGCCCGCGCCCGTTCTGCGCGCGCACGCAGGCCGCGATCAGCCGGCGGCGGAAGCGCTCGGCCTGCTCCACGGTATCGAGCGCGATGGCGTTCTCGGCGGCGCCCGGCACGCCGAAGAAATGCGTGACGCAGCCGATCGCCAGCACCAGGGTGTCGTAGGGCAATTCGCGCGCGGGCAGCAGCTCCAAGCCGTCGAGATCGAGGCAGGCGGCCACCGAGATGGTCTTGCGGGCGCGGTCGATGCCGGTCAGCTCGCCCTGCTGGAACTCGAAGTCGTGCCAGCGCGCCTGCGCCACGTATTCGAGTTGATGGGTGTTGGGATCCATGCTGCCGGCGGCGACTTCATGCAGCAGCGGTTTCCAGATATGGGTCGGCGAGCGGTCCACCAGCACCACCTGCGCGGCCCCGCTCTTGCCGAGCTTGTCGCCCAGCCGCGTGACCAGCTCCAGCCCGCCTGCCCCTCCTCCGACCACGATGATGCGATGCGCCCTTTCCTCTGTGCTCATGATCTACCCAGTGTCGTCGATATGTTTTTCTTGCCGCGGGCCGGCGCGCATGAGCCGGCGAGGCTTTGCGCCAGTCTGCTGCACGGCAACAAGACTGGCAAGCCGCCATTCACCGATTCAGCGGTCGCTTCAATCGAAACCAGGATGCAGGAATCACGCCGCGCCGGCAATGCCGGCGCGCGCAGGGACGGCGCCCGGCGCGCCTCAGTGCGCCTCCTCCCAGTTGCTGCCGCTACCCACTTCCGCCACCAGCGGCACGCGCAGCTGCGCCACGCCGCACATCAGTTCCGGCAGCTTGACGCGGACCAGTTCCAGCTCGGCCTCGGGCACTTCCAGCACCAGTTCGTCGTGCACCTGCATGACCTGGCGCGTGCCGAGCGCGTCGCGCTCCAGCCAGCCCTGCACGGCGATCATCGACAGCTTGATCAGGTCGGCCGCGGTGCCCTGCATCGGCGCGTTGATGGCCGCGCGCTCGGCGCCCTGGCGGCGCGGGCCGTTGCCGCCGTTGATGTCCGGCAGCCACAGGCGGCGGCCGAACACGGTCTCGACGAAACCCTGCTCGCGCGCGGTCTGGCGCGTTTCTTCCATGTAGCGCGCCACGCCCGGATAGCGCATGAAATAGCGGTCGATGTAGTGCTTGGCGGCCTCGCGCTCGATGCCCAGGTTGCTGGCCAGGCCGAACGCGCTCATGCCGTAGATCAGGCCGAAGTTGATGACCTTGGCATAGCGGCGCTGCTCGCTGCTGACCGCGGCGGGGTCCACGCCGAAGATCTCGGCGGCGGTGGCGCGGTGCACGTCGGCGCCCTCGGCGAACGCGCGCAGCAGGTTCTCGTCGCCCGAGATATGGGCCATGATGCGCAGCTCGATCTGCGAGTAGTCGGCCGAGACGATGACGTTGCCCGGCGCGGCGATGAACGCCTCGCGGATGCGCCGGCCTTCCTCGGTGCGCACCGGGATGTTCTGCAGGTTGGGGTCGGTGGAGGCGAGGCGCCCGGTCACCGCGGTGGCCTGCCCGTAGCTGGTATGCACGCGCCCGGTGGCCGCGTTGACCATCTTCGGCAGCTTGTCGGTGTAGGTGGACTTGAGCTTGGCCAGGCCGCGGTAGTCCAGCAGCAGCTTGGGCAGCGGATAGTCCTCGGCCAGCTTCTGCAGCACCTCTTCGTCGGTGGACGGCGCGCCGCTGGCGGTCTTCTTGACCACCGGCAGCTTCATCTGGCCGAACAGGATCTCGCCGATCTGCTTGGGCGAGCCGAGGTTGAACGGCTGCCCGGCGGCGTCGTAGGCGGCCTGCTCCAGCTCCAGCATGCGCTGGCCGAGCTGCGCGCTCTGCGCGGCCAGGCGCTCCGCATCGATCAGCACGCCGTTGCGCTCGACCTTCTGCAGCACCACCGAGACCGGCATCTCGATCTGCTCGTAGACGTAGCGCAGCCCGCGCAGGGCCTCCACCTGCGGGTACATGTTGCGGTGCAGGCGCAGCGTGACGTCGGCGTCCTCGGCGGCGTACTCGGTGGCGCGCGCGATGTCGATCTGGTCGAAGCAGATCTGGCTCGCGCCCTTGCCGCACACTTCCTCGTAGGTGATGGTCTTGAGGCCGAGCAGGCGCTCGGCCAGGCTGTCCATGCCGTGGTTGCGGTGCGAGGCCAGCACGTAGCTCTGCAGCATGGTGTCGTGCCTCACCCCGCGCAGCGCCACGCCGTGGTTGGCGAACACGTGAACGTCGTACTTGAGGTGCTGGCCGAGCTTGTCGCGCGACGGATCCTCCAGCCACGCGCGCATGCGCCCGAGCACGAACTCGCGCGAAAGCTGCCCATGCCCTTCCAGGCCCACCACGTCGGGACCGACGTGGGCCACGGGAATGTAGACCGCCTCGCCCGGCTCGATCGACATCGAGATGCCGACCAGCTGCGCCTGCATCGGGTCGAGCGAAGTGGTCTCGGTATCGATGGCCACCAGCGGCGCGGTTTCCACGCGGCGCATGAAGGCTTCGAGCGCGGCCTCGGTGGTGATGGCTTCGTAGCGGATCTGCGCCGGCGCGGGCGCGGCGTCGAACAGGCCGCCCTGGGCCGGGCCGGCGGCCTGGCCGTTGCCCTGCGGCAGCGGCTCGCCGGCGCGCGCGCGCGCCTGGGCGCGCGGGTCGGGCAGGCTCTCGCCGGTGGCTTCGCGCAGCCAGGTCTTGAAGCCGTAGCGCGAGAAGAACTCGACCAGTTTTTCCTTGTCCTCGCCGGCGTCCTTGAGCTGGTGGAAATCGGCCAGCGCGCTCTTGAGGTCGCAGTCGGTCTTGACCGTCACCAGCTCGCGCGCCTTGGGCAGCCAGTCCAGCGTGTTGCGCAGGTTCTCGCCCACCACGCCCTTGATGCCGGCGGCATTGGCCATGATGTCGTCGAGCGTGCCGTATTCGGTCAGCCATTTGACCGCGGTCTTGGGGCCGACCTTGGGCACGCCGGGCACGTTGTCCACCGCGTCGCCGATCAGCGAGAGATAGTCGACGATGCGCTGCGGCGGCACGCCGAACTTGGCCGCCACGCCGGGCGGGTCCAGGATCTCGCCGCTCATGGTGTTGACCAGCGTGACGTGCTCGTCCACCAGTTGCGCGAGGTCCTTGTCGCCGGTGGAGACCACCGTGCGCATGCCTTCGGCGGTGGCCTGGCGCGCCAGCGTGCCGATCACGTCGTCGGCCTCCACGCCCTCCACCACCACGATGGGCCAGCCCAGCGCGCGCACCGCGTCGTGGATCGGCTCGATCTGCTTTGCCAGGTCCTCGGGCATCGAGGGACGATGCTCCTTGTAGGCGGGATAGAGATCGTCGCGGAAGGTCTTGCCCTTGGCGTCGAACACGCAGGCGCTATACTCTGCCGGGAAATCGCTGCGCAGCTTGCGCAGCATATTGATCATGCCGTAGATTGCCCCTGTGGGCAGCCCCTCCGCGTTCCTCAGGTCCGGCAGGGCGTGATACGCGCGATACAAATAGCTCGACCCATCGACGAGCAAGAGTGTTTTTGGACTATCCGACATTCCCATGGACTCAAAATTGACTGGTGCCGCCGCAGGCGGTGCGAACGCCGCTCCCCGTCCGGACGCGGCAGGCGCCGCCGACCCGGCCGCGGCACTCAAGCAGGCCGCGCAAGGCAGCATTACCACCGCGGCCGATATGGATGTGAACGTGACGGTCAGCGCCGCGGCCGACGGCCCGGGAGACACGTCCCCCGCCGCCGGCATCCGCGCCAACCCGCGCAAGATGATTCCCAGCCTGCGCGCACTGGCCGACGAAGACCGTGCCACCGCAAAGAAAGCGCGCGCTTCGTGGCAAATGTTCACGATTATGGCAGAGTTCATCGAGGCCACCGAGTACCTATCCGAGATCCGGCCGGCCGTGTCGATCTACGGCAGCGCGCGCCTGCGCGAGGATTCGCCGTACTACCAGCGCACCATCGAGATCGCCCGCCTGTTCTCGGACGCCGGCTTCGCGGTGATCTCGGGCGGCGGCCCGGGCATCATGGAGGCGGCCAACAAGGGCGCCCATGCCGGCAAGTCGGCCAGCGTCGGCCTGAACATCGAGCTCCCGCACGAGCAGCAAGGCAATCCGTACCAGGACATCGCCATGCGCTTTCGCCACTTCTTCACGCGCAAGGTCACCTTCGTCAAGAACTCGGACGCCTTCATCGTGATGCCGGGCGGCTTCGGCACGCTCGACGAACTGGCCGAGGTGCTGACCCTGGTGCAGACCGGCAAGTCCCGCGCGGTGCCGGTGGTGCTGTTCGGCAGCCGCTTCTGGAAAGGCCTGCTCGACTGGTTCCGCTTCACGCTGCTGCCGATGGGCCTGATCGCCGAGCACGACCTCGACCTGATGAAGATCGTGGACGAGCCCCACGAAGTGCTCGAAGCGGTATATGAGTACTACGAACAGCGCGGCGGCGACAACCCGATCCCGCCCAAGGAAGAGATGTTCTACCTGTAATTCCGTGCGCACCCGCGCCCCGCGCCGCGCGCGCCAGGGTGCCCGCCGGGTCACCGCGAGGCCCGGCGCGGGCAGGAATTGCTAGAATGGAAGCCTGACACACTGCCAAAGCCCGGCGCCGCCGGGCTGCAGCGCCATTCGCGATGCAGCATGCCTCACGGCTGCCTCGCACAGGAGCCTTGAATGACCTCCCCCTCCCTCCTGGCCGCCGCGAACGCGGACGAGCCGGAGCCGTTCCCCGCATCCGCCCGGGTGCTGGCAATTGCAGCGCTGCTGGCGCTCGGCGCGCCGCTCGCGGCAATGGCCCAGCAAGGCACCGAACAGGTCGGCGGCGCCCTCACGCAGCAAGAACTGAACCAGATCAACAACAGCCCGATCGCCCCGCCCGCCAAGACGCAGCTCAACCAGCCGCGCGAACCGAGCTTCCAGCTCAACGAGCCGGACGGCACGCAGATCCGCGAGTACCGCAACAAGGGCCAGGCCACGGACATCGAGGTCAAGTCCGGGGTGGGCACCAAGTACCAGATGAGCAAGCCGGAGGACAGCTCGCCGAAGATCCGCGACCGCGACATGAATCGCGTGCCGTCGGTCAACGTGCTGCAGTTCTGAGCGGTGCGCCGGCCGGATGGCACAATCCGGCCCAGGGGTATCGCATCCGGGCAATGAGTCCGGGCTGCCGCGGCGGGCGCCAGCGCCCGCCGCGGGTTCCGGTTCCCGCTTTTCCGTTTTCCCACGACCCCGCCAGGCCAGCGCGGCGGGGCCGCGCCGGCGCTTCCGGCATCCATGCCGCGGCGATGCGCAGCTTGTTGCGCGCGCCGCCATCCGTTTCGATTCACACAAAGAGTATGGCCGTATTCACCACGGTCTCGCCCGACGAGATCGCCAGTTGGCTCCTTGACTACGACCTGGGCGACATGCGCGAACTGCGCGGCATCGCCTCGGGCATCGAGAACAGCAATTTCTTCCTGACCATGGAGCAGGACGGCGGCACGCGCGAGTACGTGCTGACCATCTTCGAGCGGCTGACCTTCGCGCAGTTGCCGTATTACCTGCACCTGATGGCCCACCTGGCCGGGCACGGCATCCGCGTGCCCGCCCCGATCCCGGGCCGCGACGGCGAGATCCTGCGCGCGCTCAAGGGCAAGCCGGCCACCATCGTCACGCGCCTGCCGGGCAGCTCGCAGCTCGCGCCCGCGGCCGAGCATTGCGCCGAGGTGGGCGACATGCTGGCCCGCATGCACCTGGCCGGCCAGAGCTACCCGCGCCAGCAGCCCAACCTGCGCAGCCTGCCGTGGTGGCAGCAGACCGAGGCCGAGATCCTGCCCTTCCTGGACGCCGGCCAGCGCGCGCTGCTGCAGCAGGAGCTGGCCCACCAGGCCGCCTTCTTCCACAGCGCCGACTACGCCGCGCTGCCGGGCGGCCCGTGCCACTGCGACCTGTTCCGCGACAATGCCCTGTTCGAGAACGATGCGCACGGCCACTACAAGCTGGGCGGCTTCTTCGACTTCTACTTCGCCGGCAACGACAAGTGGCTGTTCGACCTGGCCGTCACCGTCAACGACTGGTGCATCGACCTGGCCAGCGGCACACTGGACGACGCGCGCGCCCGGGCGCTGCTGCGGGCCTATCATGCGGTAAGGCCGCTGGGCCCGGTGGAGGCGGCACGCTGGCGCGACATGCTGCGCGCCGGCGCGCTGCGCTTCTGGGTCTCGCGCCTGTGGGACTTCTACCTGCCGCGCGAAGCCGACATGCTGCAGCCGCACGATCCGACCCATTTCGAACGCATCCTGCGCCGGCGCATCGAAGCCGCCGCGCTGCCCTGGACCTGAGCACCATGCAATTACTGGAAGTTTCCGCCAAGGAAGGCTATGTCTGGTTCCGCCAGGGCGTCTGGCTGTTCCGCAAGAACCCGCTCGCCTTCCTGATGCTGCTGTTCATCTACCTGATCGCCGCGCAGTTGGCCGTGTTCGTGCCGCTGATCGGCATCATCGCGCTGCTGGTGATCACGCCGGGCCTGTCGGTCGGCATCATGACCGCGTGCCGGGAGGTGATCCAGAACAAGCGGGTGCTGCCCACCGTGCTGCTGGCGGGGTTCCGCGCCAACGGCAAGCCGGCCAGCCGCAACCTGCTGGTGCTGGGCGGCATCTACGCCGCGCTGGTGTTCGTGCTGAGCCTGATCGCCGGCAGCCTGGTGGACATCAGCACGCTGGTGCCGATCCTGCTCAAGGAAGAAGCGCCCTCGGCCGACGCCGTGCGCCAGCTCTACTTCGCGCTGATGATCGGCGCCGCGCTGTACACGCCGATCGCCATGATGTTCTGGTTCGCCCCGCTGCTGACGGCCTGGCACAACGTGCCGCCGGTCAAGGCGCTGTTCTTCAGCTGGACCGCCTGCTGGCGCAACCGCGGCGCCTTCCTCGCCTACGCCGTGGTGTTCGCGGTGCTGCTGGTGGCGGTGCCGTTCTTCCTCGAGGCGCTGTTCGGCGCGCTCGGCGCGGAGACGCTGCTCTCCTTCCTGGTCACGCCGTATTCGCTGCTGATGCTGGCCATCATGTACTGCTCGTTCTACGCCACCTACCGCGGCTGCTTCAACGTGGTCCCGGAAAATCCAGAAGGCAGCCTGGACACCGCGGCATAAGGATCCGGAGATGCGGGGATCCGCGCGCGCCGGTGGCCGGATGCGCCGGCGCGCGCGTCGAGCAGCCGCTCCGGCCGCTCAGTCGATCGGGTCCAGCTTGGCCACCGACAGCGCCAGCCACTTGGCGCCGTGGCGCTTGAACTCGATGTTGGCGCGCGCGTCCGCGCCGTCCCCCTCGAGCGCCTTGATGACACCCTCGCCGAACTTGTTGTGGAACACGCTCTGGCCGATGCGCAGGCCGGAGCCGGCCTCTCGCTTGGCGTCGGCGTAGCCGTTGCCGGTATCCATGCCGCCGGTGGGCTTGGTGCCCGAGTAAGGCACGTCCTCCGGCTTCTTGAACCAGTCGCGGCCCCAGCCGCCTTCGTTCTGCTGGCGGCGCTGGGCGCCGTAGGACGGCGCCTGCGGCTGCAGCCACTTGAGCGCTTCCTCGGGCAGCTCCTCGAAGAAGCGCGAGCGCACGTGATAGCGCATCTGCCCGTGCAGCACGCGGCTCTGGGCGAACGACAGGTAGAGCCGCTCGCGCGCGCGGGTGATGGCCACGTACATCAGGCGGCGCTCTTCTTCGAGCCCGTCGGCCTCGTTGGCGCTGTTCTCGTGCGGGAACAGGCCCTCCTCCAGGCCGGTGATGAACACCGCGTTGAATTCGAGCCCCTTGGCGGCGTGCACGGTCATCATCTGCACCGCGTCCTGGCCGGCCTGCGCCTGGTTGTCGCCGGCCTCCAGCGAGGCGTGGGTCAGGAAGGCCACCAGCGGCGTCATCACCACCGGCAGCGCCTCGGGGTCGAGCACCTGCTGCGCCTGGTCGCCGTCGGCCAGCGCCGGCAGCGCCTGCGCGCCGTCGCGCCCGACCGGGATCGCGCTGGCCAGCGCGTCCAGGCCGTAGCCTTCTTCCATCACGAAGGCCTGCGCCGCGGTCACCAGTTCCTGCAAGTTCTCGATGCGGTCCTGGCCTTCCTTCTCGCCGCGGTAGTAGTTGATCAGGCCGCTGGTGTTGGTCACGTACTCGACCGTCTCCGGCAGCGTCAGGCGGCGCGTCTCGGCGCGCATCTGCTCGATCAGTCGCACGAAGGCGCCGAGCGTGCTGCCGGCCTTGCCGGGCACGTAGGCCACCGCCTCGGCCAGCGAGCAGTCGTACTGGCGCGCGGCGTCCTGCAGCGCTTCCAGCGAGCGCGCGCCGATGCCGCGCGCGGGGAAGTTCACCACGCGCCCGAAGGCGGCGTCGTTGCGCGGGTTCTCCAGCAGTTGCAGGTAGGCCAGCGCGTGCTTGACTTCGGCGCGCTCGAAGAAGCGCAGGCCGCCGTACACGCGGTACGGGATGCCCGACGAGAACAGCGCATGCTCGATCACGCGCGACTGCGCGTTGCTGCGATAAAGGATGGCGATCTCCGAGCGGCTCATGCCCTGCGCCGCCAGGTCGCGGATCTCCTCCACCATCCAGGCCGCTTCCTGGCCGTCCGAGCCGGCCTGGAACACGCGCACCGGCTCGCCGTGGCCGGCGTCGGTGCGCAGGTTCTTGCCCAGCCGGCGCGCGTTGTGCGCGATCAGGTGGTTGGCCGAATCCAGGATGTGGCCGTGCGAGCGGTAGTTCTGCTCGAGCTTGATCATGTGGCGCACGCGGAATTCATGCTCGAAATCGCGCATGTTGCCCACGTTGGCGCCGCGGAACGCATAGATGCTCTGGTCGTCGTCGCCCACCGCGAACACCGCGGCCGGGTTCTGCGTGCCGAAGCCCGCCAGCAGCTTGAGCCAGCGGTATTGCAGCACGTTGGTGTCCTGGAACTCGTCCACCAGGATATGGCGGAAGCGGTGCTGGTAATGCTGGCGGATGGCGTCGTTGTAGCGCAGCAGCTCGTAGCAGCGCAGCAGCAACTCGGCGAAGTCGACCACGCCTTCGCGCTGGCATTGCTGGTCGTAGGCGGCGTAGAGGTCGACGAAGCGGCGGTTGAAATCGTCGTTGGCCTCCACGTCGGCCGGGCGCAGGCCCTGCTCCTTGGCGTTGTTGATGAAGTACTGCAGGCTCTTGGGCGGGTACTTCTCGTCGTCCACGTTGAGCGACTTGAGCAGGCGCTTGAGCGCCGAGAGCTGGTCCTGGCTGTCGAGGATAGCGAAGGTCTGCGGCAGGCCGGCGTCGCGGAAATGCGCGCGCAGCATGCGGTTGCACAGGCCGTGGAAGGTGCCGATCCACATGCCGCGGGTATTGATCGGCAGCATCGCGGTCAGCCGCGCGGTCATTTCCTTGGCCGCCTTGTTGGTGAAGGTCACCGCCAGCAGGCCGGCCGGCGACACCCGCCCGTTCTGGATCAGCCAGGCGATGCGCGTGGTCAGCACGCGGGTCTTGCCGCTGCCCGCGCCCGCCAGGATCAGTGCCGGTTCGTCAGGCAGGGTGACGGCGGCAAGTTGTTCGGCGTTGAGATTGGCAAGCAGGTCGGACATCGGGAGGCCTTGTGGAATGCCGGGAATTATACCGGGGCGCCTCCCCCGCCCGCGCCCGCGGCGCCGCCGCCGCGGTATCCCCTCGCAGGAAGTAGCCGGAAATCCACCTGCGGGGCGCGGAACAGCGGCAAAATGGCGCCCGGATTGCGCGGGCATCGTGGCCCGATGCCCGCGGATCGCGCCCGGATCGGCGTCCCAGCGTGCCCCCGGGGGCGGCGCGGCACCGGCCTGCGCGGGGCCTTTTCCCGCACCGGCATCCCGCCTCCCCTATAATTTGATGTTTTCCCCGGCGTGTTTGCCCCTGTCCGCCCGGGCCGCAGAATCCGACGCAATCATCGACACCCCGAGCATGACCGCCCAAGACCAGTCCCTTGCCAAGAGCTTCGAACCCGCCGCCATTGAGGCCAAGTGGGGCCCAGAGTGGGAGAAGCGCGGCATCGCGAAGCCGACCCTAGACTCGGACCGCCCCGATTTCTGCATCCAGTTGCCGCCGCCCAATGTGACCGGCACGCTGCACATGGGCCACGCCTTCAACCAGACCATCATGGACGGCCTGGCCCGCCACGCCCGCATGTCCGGCGCCAACACGCTGTGGGTGCCGGGCACCGACCATGCCGGCATCGCCACCCAGATCGTGGTGGAGCGCCAGCTCGAGGCGCAGGGCGTATCGCGCCACGAGCTCGGCCGCGAGAAGTTCACCGAGAAGGTGTGGGCCTGGAAGGAAGAGTCCGGCTCGACCATCACGCGCCAGATCCGCCGCATGGGCGCCTCGATCGACTGGAGCCACGAGTACTTCACCATGTCGCCGGAGATGTCGAAGGCGGTCACCGAAGTGTTCGTGCGCCTGTACGAGCAGGGCCTGATCTACCGCGGCAAGCGCCTGGTCAACTGGGACCCGGTGCTGGGCACCGCGGTGTCCGACCTGGAAGTGGACAACGTCGAGGAAGAAGGCTCGATGTGGCACATCCGCTATCCGCTCACCGAGGCCGACGCCCTGCGCGGCCTGACCCACCTGACCGTGGCCACCACCCGCCCGGAAACGATGCTGGGCGACGTGGCCGTGATGGTGCACCCGGAAGACGAGCGCTATGCGCACCTGATCGGCAAGTCGGTGCGCCTGCCGCTGACCGGCCGCGACATCCCGGTCATCGCCGACGAATACGTCGACCGCGAGTTCGGCACCGGCGTGGTCAAGGTGACCCCGGGCCACGACTTCAACGACTACGCGGTGGGCCAGCGCCACGGCCTGCCGCAGCTGTCCATCCTCACGCTCGACGCGAAGATCGTCGCCGAGGCTCCGGCCGCCTACGCCGGGCTGGACCGCTTCGACGCGCGCAAGCGCATCGTCGACGACCTCGACGCGCAAGGCCTGCTGGCCGAGGTCAAGAAGCACAAGCTGATGACCCCGCGCAGCGAGCGCACCGGCAGCGCCATCGAGCCGATGCTGACCGACCAGTGGTTCGTCGCCATGAGCAAGCCGGCGCCCGAAGGCACCTTCTACCCGGGCCGCTCGATCGCCGAGGTGGCGCTGGACGCCGTGCGCAGCGGCGAGATCAAGCTGATCCCCGAGAACTGGAACAGCACCTACAACCAGTGGCTGGAGAACATCCAGGACTGGTGCATCTCGCGCCAGCTGTGGTGGGGCCACCAGATCCCGGCCTGGTACGACGAGAGCGGCAAGTGCTTCGTCGCGCGCACCGAGGAAGAGGCGCTGGCGCAGGCCGCGGCCGCCGGCAGCACCGGCGCGCTGCGCCGCGAGGACGACGTGCTGGACACCTGGTTCTCGTCGGCGCTGGTCCCGTTCTCCTCGCTCGGCTGGCCCGCCGAGACGCCCGAGCTGCAGCATTTTCTGCCGTCGTCGGCACTGGTTACCGGCTACGACATCATCTTCTTCTGGGTGGCGCGCATGGTCATGATGACCAAGCATTTCACCGGCAAGGTGCCTTTCCACACCGTTTATGTGCACGGGCTGGTGCGCGACTCGGAAGGCAAGAAGATGAGCAAGTCCGAAGGCAACACGCTGGACCCGGTCGACCTGATCGACGGCATCGAGCTCGAGCCGCTGCTCAAGAAGCGCACCACCGGCCTGCGCCGCCCCAAGGACGCGCCGAAGATCGAGAAGAAGACCCGCAGGGAATTCCCCGAAGGCATCCCGGCCTTCGGCGCGGACGCGCTGCGCTTCACCTTCGCCTCGCTGGCCACGCTCGGGCGCAACATCAATTTCGACACCGGCCGCTGCGAGGGCTACCGCAACTTCTGCAACAAGCTGTGGAACGCCACCCGCTTCGTGCTGATGAACACCGAAGGCCATGACTGCGGCATGGGCCCGTGCAACAACGACTGCGGCCCGGACGGCTACCTGGACTTCTCGCAGGCCGACCGCTGGATCGTGTCGCTGCTGCAGCGCGTGGAAGCCGAGGTGGAGAAGGGCTTCGCCGAGTACCGCTTCGACAATATCGCCAGCGCCATCTACAAGTTCGTCTGGGACGAATACTGCGACTGGTACCTGGAACTGGCCAAGGTGCAGATCCAGAACGGCACGCCCGCGCAGCAGCGCGCCACCCGCCGCACGCTGCTGCGCGTGCTCGAGACGGTGCTGCGCCTGGCCCATCCGGTCATCCCGTTCATCACCGAAGAGCTGTGGCAGAAGGTGGCGCCGCTCGCCGGCCGCGCCAAGGGCGACGGCAGCGAGACGCTGGCGCTGCAGGCCTACCCGCTGCCGGCCGCGGCCAAGATCGACGAAGCCGCCGAGCAGTGGACCGCGCAGCTCAAGGCCGTGGTCGACGCCTGCCGCAACCTGCGCGGCGAGATGAACATCTCCCCGGCCCAGCGCATCCCGCTCTACGCGCAGGGCGACAGCGCCTTCCTGGCCTCGGCCCAGG
Source organism: Cupriavidus sp. 30B13 (assembly GCF_049059565.2). NCBI lineage: Bacteria > Pseudomonadati > Pseudomonadota > Betaproteobacteria > Burkholderiales > Burkholderiaceae > Cupriavidus > Cupriavidus sp. 30B13. Next base: position 3,037,744 of record NZ_CP188223.1, read on the forward strand.
CTTATGTGCAGGCGCTGGCGAAACTTTCCGAGGTCAAGGTATTCGAAGATGAGAATGCCCTGATGACGGAAGGCACCGGCGCGCCGGTGGCGATCGTGGGCGGCAACCGCCTGCTGCTGAAGATCGAGATCGACGTGGCCGCCGAGCGCGCGCGCCTGTCCAAGGAAATAGAGCGCCTCAGCGCCGAGATCGGCAAGTGCCGCGGCAAGCTTTCCAACGAAAGCTTCGTCGCCAAGGCACCGCCGGCCGTGGTCGCGCAGGAAAACCAGCGTCTGTCCGATTTCGAACAGACACTGGGCAAGCTCCAGGATCAACTGGAACGTCTGCCGGCATGAGCTTTGCGTCACCAGCAGGGTTGTCTACACCGAAACGATAAGGAATACCTGATATGGAAACCCGTGTCACCAAGGCTGTCTTCCCCGTAGCAGGTCTCGGCACCCGCTTTTTGCCCGCTACCAAGGCCAGCCCCAAGGAAATGCTGCCGGTGGTCGACAAGCCTTTGATCCAGTACGCGGTGGAAGAAGCGATGGCGGCCGGCATCACCGAGATGATCTTCGTGACCGGCCGCTCCAAGCGCGCCATCGAGGACCACTTCGACAAGGCCTACGAACTCGAGGCCGAGCTGGAAGCCAAGAACAAGCAGGCCCTGCTGTCGCTGGTGCGCTCGATCAAGCCGTCGCACGTGGAATTCTTCTACGTGCGCCAGCCCGAGGCGCTGGGGCTCGGCCATGCCGTGCTGTGCGCGGAAAAGCTGGTCGGCGACGCACCGTTCGCGGTGATGCTGGCCGACGACCTGCTGGACGGCGATCCGCCCGTGATGAAGCAGATGACGGACCTGTACGGCCACTACAACTGCTCGGTGCTGGGCGTGGAAGAAATCGCGCCGGAGCAGAGCCGCTCCTACGGCGTCATCGACGGCCGCGAGTGGGACGAGGACGTGATCAAGGTCTCGGGCATCGTCGAAAAGCCCGCCCCCGAGGACGCGCCCTCCAACCTCGGCGTGGTCGGCCGCTACATCCTGACGCCGCGCATCTTCGACCACATCCGCAACCTCAAGCCGGGCGCCGGCGGCGAGTTCCAGCTCACCGACGCGATCGGCTCGCTGCTCGGCCAGGAACAGGTGCTGGCCTACCGCTACAAGGGCGTGCGCTACGACTGCGGCAGCAAGCTGGGCTACCTCAAGGCTACCGTGGAGTTCGCGCTCAAGCACCCGGAGGTGATGGACGAATTCAGCACTTACCTGCGCACGCGCGGGTGATTGTTGTTGTCGGTCTTGCTGGATGAGGGGAGCCCTGCAGGGTGGCCGGTTGGTGGTGGCTTTGTGGGGTTTTTTTATTGGTTTTACTGGGTTGGGGGCGAGTGGTTTAGCTTTTAAAGCTTAGGATCAACGTCAAAGGCTTAACTTCAAAATCTTAAAGTCAAAATCTTAACGTCAAAGTCAACGGCTTTCGCTCCCCCGGAGCGACCTACTTTCTTTTTTCCGAAAAGAAAGTAGGCAAAGAAAGCGGACTGCCTGGCCGGCAGGGGCAGAAACATTGGGATTATTAATGTTAATGGTTTCGTCGTGGGGTTTGTAGTTCTGCTGGCATCCTGCCGTTACCGGGTTTAATGGCCACTATTCTGCAAGCGGTGCTGGATTCGTGGTGGCGCTGCATGATGGCGTAGGCCCAGGTAGTTCAGGCTGCTGCCGCGACCGGGGCGGATGCCACGTCATAGGCACGGCCCTGGTTTCGTGGTGGGCGCGGTGGCCCCAGTTTGAACGTAGCCCCATACACCCGCGCCCCGGTCCACCACGCCCACCACGAAACCATGAGGGTGCTACGTCGTGGCCGCCAAAACCGGTAACGGTAGATGGCAGAACAAGCAGTGCGCCCGCCATCATAGGTCTGACCCCGAAACCAACAAAACCCGCAGCTTAGTGGCCGCCCGCACCGGTAACGGCAGGATGCCAGCAGAACCACAGTCCCCACCACGAAACCACGAACAATCAGAAACCCCAACGTTTCTGCCCCTGCCGGCCAGGCAGTCCGCTTTCTTTGCCTACTTTCTTTTCGGAAAAAAGAAAGTAGGTCGCTCCGGGGGAGCGAAAGCCTTTGACTTTGAAGTTGACTTTGACTTTAAGATTTTGACTTTAAAGACTTTGACTTTGACGTTGAATTTAGGCCTTTAAAGCCAAACCCAACACCCTCTCCCCCTACCCCCTCACCGCCTCCGCATATAAAAAACAAAAACCTTATCCACCTCCTGATGCGACAGCAATTCATTCCCAGTCTGCTTGGCAAACGCCTGGAAATCACGCGTCGCACCCGGATCGGTGGCCAGCACCTTGAGCACGTCACCGCTGGCCATGTCGGCCAGCGCCTTCTTGGTACGCAGGATCGGCAGCGGGCAGTTCAGGCCCCGCGCGTCCACTTCTTTCTGGAACTCCATTCCGCTCTTCCTTGGTTCTAGGTATTCACGGCCTGTATTGTAGCGAAGCGCCGGGCAGGCCGAAGGCGTCGCGCCGGCGCGGGTCGGGGATGTCCTCGCCGGTGCTGCGGTCGAAGAAGCGCACCGGGTGGCCGCGCGAGGCCAGCCAGTCGGCCACCGCGAAGCCGGTGCCGGCGGACCAGATCCGCATGTCCTCGGGCGCGACCAGCTTGTAGTCGGCCAGTTCCTCCGACAGCGCGATCGTGCCGCTGGCCTGCACGTGGTAGGCGATGATCAGCTCGTTCTTGCGCATGAACTCGTAGACGCCGATCAGCGAAACCGCGTGCGCGTCCAGGTTGGTCTCTTCCTTGAGCTCGCGCGCCACGCCCTGCTCGGGGGTTTCGTCGCGCTCCAGGAAGCCCGTCACCAGGGCGAACATCTTCTCGGGCCAGGCGGCATTGCGCGCCAGCAGCAGCTTGCCTTCGTACTCCACCACGGCGGCCAGCACCGGCAGCGGGTTGTTCCAGTGCACGAAGCCGCAGTCGGGCTGGATGCAGGCGTCGCGGTCGCGGCCGGAATGCGGCAGCACTTCCAGCGGCGAGCCGCACTGGGGACAGTAGCGGTAATGGGACATTGCGGAGCTCCTTGTCTTTCGGCCTTGCCGGCCTTGTTGTCTCTTTGTGGCCCGTTCGCCGGGCCGTCAGCTGGTCACGATGCCTGCTTTTCCGCGTTCCTGCCTGCCGGCGCGCGGATGACGCTCAGGCGCCGCAGGCGGCGCGCATGTCGGCGGCCAGCGCCTCCACGGTTTCCGGCTGCAGGTCCCACGAGCACATGAAGCGGCAGCCGCCCGCGCCGATGAAGGTGTAGAAGCGCCAGCCCTTGGCGCGCAGCGCCTCGATGGCCGCCAGCGGCAGCTCGGCGAAGACCGCGTTGGACTCGGTCGGGAACATGATGCGCACGCCCGGGATGGCGGCGATGCGCTCGTGCAGCAGCCGGGCCATGGCGTTGGCGTGGCGCGCGTTGCCCAGCCACACGTCGTTCTCCAGCAGGCCCAGCCACGGCGCCGAGATGAAGCGCATCTTGGAGGCCAGCTGGCCGGCCTGCTTGACGCGGTAGGCGAAGTCCTCGGCCAGCTTGCGGTCGAAGAACACCACCGCCTCGCCCACCGGCAGGCCGTTCTTGGTGCCGCCGAAGCACAGCACGTCGACGCCGGCGCGCCAGGTGATTTCCGACGGGTGCACGCCCAGCGAGGCCACCGCGTTGGCGAAGCGCGCGCCGTCCATGTGCACGCGCAGCTGGCGGCGCTTGGCGATGGCGGCGATGGCGCGCACCTCCTCCACCGTGTACACCGTGCCGACCTCGGTCGACTGCGTCAGCGACACCACCTTGGGCTTGGGGTAGTGGATGTCGGAGCGGCGCGTGACCAGCGCCTCCACGGCGTCCGGCGTGAGCTTGCCGTTGGCGCCCGGCGCGGTCAGCAGCTTGGAGCCGTTGGAGAAGAATTCCGGGCCGCCGCATTCGTCGGTCTCGATATGCGCCAGCTCGTGGCAGATCACCGAGTGGTAGGACTGGCACAGCGCCGACAGCGCCAGCGAGTTCGCCGCGGTGCCGTTGAAGACGAAGAAGACTTCGCAGTCGGTCTGGAACAGGTCGCGGATGCGGTCGCAGACCTTCTGGGTCCAGGAGTCGTCGCCATAGGCCTGCTCGTGGCCGCTGCCGTTGGCTTCGAGGAAATACTTGAGCGATTCCGGACAGAAGCCGGCGTAGTTGTCGGAGGCGAAATGCTGCATGGAAAAGGGGGAATCCGTGACGGGTGGAATGCGTGCGAGGTCAGTGCGGCGGGCGCCGGGGGGACTGGCCGGAACCTACTTCTTGTCGGCCCACAGTTCGCCGCCGGTGGCCCAGTTCTCGCGCTTGACCTCGGTGATGACGATGTCCACCGCCGAGGCCGAGCAGCCCAGGGTTTCGCAGGTGACGCGGGTGACTTCCTCGACCAGCTTGCGCTTTTGCTCGATGGAGCGGCCTTCGAAAAGTTCTACGTGGTAAGTCGGCATGGCTGGGTTCCTGTTGTCTTGAAGTCGCCGGGGCCGGCGCGCGCGGGGCGCGCGTCGGTCACGGCAGGTCAGTCGCGGTAAGAAGCATCGATTCTATCGAGTTTGCGCAGCAGCGACGGCCATTCCAGCTCGCCTTCCAGCGCGCCGCCGTCGTGGAGCTGCTCCGAGGCACGCGCGGCCAGCGCGGGCGGCGGCTGCACGACCTCGCCGCCGGCCTGGGCGGCGATCTGGATCTCGCAGGCCTTGATCAGCGTGGCCATCAGCACATAGGCCTCGGCCACGGTGCGGCCGACCGTCAGGGTGCCGTGGTTGCGCAGCAGCATGGCGGGCTGCTGCCCGAGCGAAGCGGTCAGGCGGCTCCCTTCGGCGGGGCTGAAGGCCAGGCCCTCGTAGTCGTGGTAGGCCAGCCGGCCATGAAAGCGCATGGCATGCTGCGACAGCGCCAGCAGGCCGCGCGCCTGGGCCGATACCGCCACGCCGGCGGTGTTGTGGAGGTGCATCACGCAGACCGCGTCCGGCCGCGCGGCATGCACCGCGCCGTGCAGCGCGAAGCCGGTGACGTTGACCGGATGGGCGCTGGCGCCCACCACTTCGCCGCGGCCGTTGATCTTGACCAGGTCGCTGGCGTGGATCTCGTCGAAGGCGAAACCGAAGGGGTTGATCAGGAAATGGTCCGGCTCGCCGGGCACGGCGGCGGAGATGTGCGTGTAGATCAGGTCGTCCCAGCCCTGCAGCGCGCACAGGCGGTAGGCCGCCGCCAGGTCGGCGCGCAGGCGCGCCTCGAGCGGCGTGGCGGGCTGGGGGGCACCCGCGGCGCGGGCGGGCTGCAAGGCGAATGACATGGGAATCGGCTCCTGCGCCACGCGCGCGACGCGCCCGTGCGGGCGGCGCTGCGGCGCAGCGAAGGCGATACTGTAGCGCATGCCCGTGGCGCCGTCAGGCACCGCCCGGCGCGGGGCTAGCGCGCCGGCGCGCGCGCCATCCAGGCGAATACCGCGCCGCCCAGCAGCAGCGCCGCCACGGCGCAGCACAGCGAGGCGGCAAAGCCGCCGGTGCGCGCCACCAGCGCGGTGGCCAGCGGCGGCCCGACGATCTGGCCCAGGCCGTAGCTGGCCGTCATCAGGCCCATCAGGCGCTGCGCCTGCCCGCCCCACAGCCGCCGGGCCTCGCGCATGGCGAACGACACCAGCGCGTTGAACGGCAGTCCCGCCAGCAGGCTGCTCAGCGCGAAACCGGTCACCGTGGGCCAGGCCACCGCGATCGCCACGCCCGCGGCCTGCATGGCGTAGGTGAAGGCCAGCAGCTTGCGGTTGTCGCGCTCCGCCCGCACGCGCGACGCGGCGAAAGCGCCGATCGTCACGCCGACGCCGAAGATGGGCCAGAACAGGTCGGCCCAGACCGAGCCGGGCATGGCCTGGCGCGCGATCACCGGCAGGAAGGTGGCGGTAATGATGTAGCCGAAGCCGGCCAGCCCGTAGGCAAACGTCAGCAGCCAGGCCGCGCGGTCCAGCCGCGGCACGGCCGGCGCCGCGGCGGCCGCGCCGGCGGCGGCGCGCGGCGCCGGCCGGAACACATGCCAGACCGCCGCGACCAGCGCCGCGCCCAGCACCCCGAAGGCCAGCCAGGCCCAGCCGGCCTGCCAGCCGGCCCCGACCATGCCGAAGGCCGAGAGCCCCGTGAAGACGATGCCGATGCCGGGCCCGCAGAAGATCAGGCCGCCCAGCGGGGCCCGGCCCAGTTCGGCCAGCCGGTGCATGCACCACGCCGTGCCGTAGACCATGACCAGCGCGCTGGCCACGCCGGCGGCGGCGCGCCATACGCCCCAGGCCGCCATGCCGCCGGGCGCGGCCATGCCCAGCGTCAGCAGCACGGTGGCGGCCAGGCCCAGCCTGACCATGCGCGCCGGCTCGGGATGGATGAACAGGCAGGCCGCGGCGCCCGCGAAGTAACCGAAGTAGTTCAGCGTGGCCAGCCAGCCGCCCTCGCCCAGCGTGACGCTGCCGTCATGCAGCATCATCGGCAGCAGCGGCGTGAAGGCGAAGCGGCCGATGCCCATCGCCACGCCCAGCGCGGCCAGGCCGGCCAGCGCGACGGTCCAGGTGCCGGCCCGGGCGGGCGTGCGGACGGCATGGGGCGGGAAGGTGGAATCCATCGCTGCATGCTACGCTGCCGGAACGCCGCCGAAAAATGAATAATCGAGAACACAATGATCTTTCCACGAGATGGAAGGCGGATGGAAACCGGGCCCTCCCCCGCCGGCGGCGTGCCGGCAACCCGGGCAAGGACATCGCAAATGGATCTGGCTTCCCTGGAAATCTTCCGCTCCGTGGTCGAGGAAGGCGGCGTCACGCGCGCCGCCGCGCGCCTGCACCGCGTGCAATCCAACGTCACCACCCGCATCCGCCAGCTGGAAAAGTCGCTCGGCGTGGCGCTGTTCCTGCGCGACGGCAAGCGCATGGTGCTGACGCCGGCCGGGCAGACCCTGTTCGACTACGCGCGGCGCGTGCTGGACCTGGCCGAGGAAGCCCGCCACGCCGTGCTGCCCGCCAGGCCGCAGGGGCGCCTGCGCATCGCCTCGATGGAAAGCACCGCGGCCAGCCGCCTGCCCGCGCTGCTGGCCGCCTATCACCAGGCCTGGCCCGAAGTGCAGCTCGAACTGGTGACGCTGCCCACGCGCCAGGCGCTGCAGGCGCTGGGCCGCTTCGAGGTGGACTGCGCCTTCGTGGCGGAGCCGCTCGACGATCCCGCGCTGGCCTGGCTGCCGGCCTTCCAGGAAGAACTGGTGCTGGTCGCGCGCGAGCACCATCCGCCCATCCGCGGCGCCGCCGACCTGGAAAGCCGCACCATGCTGGCCTTCGAACCCGGCTGCAACTACCGCATGCGCCTGGAGACCTGGCTGGCCGCGGAGGACAGCCCGCCGCGCCGCGTGATGGAACTGGGCTCGTACCATGCCATCATTGCCTGCGCGGCGGCCGGCATCGGCGTGGCCATCGTGCCGCGCTCGGTGCTTGGCCTCTATCGCGACCTGCCGCGGGTCAGCCTGCACCCGATGGGCGCGGCGGGCAAGGCCGACACCTTGCTGGCCTGGCATCCCGCCATGGCGAACACGGCGCTGGCGGCCCTGGCCGAGCGGCTGCGCCCGCCCGCGGCGCCCTGAGCGCCCTGAGCGCCCTGAGCGCCCTGAGCGCCCTTCAGCCATGACAGCCGGGGCAGCGCGGCGCGCCCGGCAGGATGTGGCCGTTCGCCTACACTGGAAGTGGCGCCGCGTTTGCACTCCCTGTGCCGGCGTCCTTGCCATGATGCATGCCCCGATGTTCTTGCGATGGCTTGCCGCCGCTGTCCGGCCCGGCCTCGCCGCCGCCGCCGCCCTCGCTCTCCTCGCTGCCGTCGTTCTTGCCGCCGTCCTTGCCGCGCTGGTGCCGCACGGAACCGCTTTCGCGGCGCCCCCCGCCGCCGCGCCGGCCGCCGCCCCGGTCGTCGTGATTCCGCTCAAGGGAGCCATCGGCCCGGCCAGCGCCAGCTTCATCGTGCGCGGCATGGCGCACGCGCGCGGCAGCGGCGCGCAACTGATCGTGCTGGAAATGGACACGCCCGGCGGGCTGGACCTGTCGATGCGCGAGATCATCCAGGCCATCCTGGCCTCGCCGGTGCCGGTGGCCAGCTACGTCTACCCGGGCGGCGCGCGCGCGGCCAGCGCCGGCACCTACATCCTCTACGCCAGCCATATCGCGGCGATGGCGCCCGGCACCAACCTCGGGGCGGCCAGTCCGGTGCAGATCGGGATTGGCGGCCCGGGCGGCGCGCCGAAGCCGGAGGCCACCCCCGCCTCGGCGCCGGCCGGCGCGCCGCCGCAGGACACCATGGAGCGCAAGCAGATGCACGATGCCTCGGCCTACATCCGCGGCCTGGCGCAGCTGCGCGGGCGCAATGCCGAATGGGGCGAGCGCGCGGTGCGCGAGGCGGTCAGCCTGTCGGCCAGCGAAGCGGTCGCGCAGCATGTGGCCGACCTGCTCGCGCCGGACCTGCCGGCGCTGCTGCGCGCGCTGGACGGCAGGCGCGTGCAGGCCGCCGGCGCCGAGCGCGTGCTGCACACCGCGCAGGCGCCGGTGCAGGTGCTGGAGCCGGACTGGCGCAACAGCTTCCTGGCGGTCATCACCGAGCCGAGCGTGGCGCTGATCCTGATGATGATCGGCATCTACGGCCTGATCTTCGAGTTCTCCACGCCGGGCATGGTGGTGCCCGGCGTGGCCGGCGCGATCTGCCTGCTGCTGGCGCTGTTCGCGCTGCAGATGCTGCCGGTCAGCTACGCGGGGCTGGGCCTGATCGCGCTGGGCGTGGGCTGCATGGTGGCGGAGCTGTTCCTGCCCGCCTTCGGCGCGCTCGGCGTGGGCGGCATCGTCGCCTTCGTGTTCGGCGCGGTGATGCTGATCGACACCGACGTGCCCGGCTTCGGCATCCCGCTGTGGCTGATCGGCGCGCTGGCGCTGGTGAGCGCGGCCTTCCTGCTGGCCATCTGGACGCTGTTGTGGCGCGCCCGGCGCATGCCCACGGTCACCGGCGGCGACGCCATGCTCGGCATGTCCGGCGTGGTGCTGGAGATGCGCGACGACTCGCGCGAAGACGGCTGGGCCGAGGTGCGCGGCGAGCGCTGGCGCGTGCACAGCGCGCTGCCGCTCGCGCCCGGCCAGCGCGTGCTGGTCACCGGGCGCAGCGGCCTGCTGCTGGAGGTGCGCGCCAGCGACGCGGCGGGCCCGCCAGCCACCATCCACCCATCCACTCGAGGAGCATGATCATGGCATTCGGATTCAGCGCAGGCGGTCTGGTCTTCCTGGTCGCCCTGCTCATCGTCTCGTCCATCCGCGTGCTGCGCGAATACGAGCGCGGCGTGGTGTTCATGCTCGGGCGCTTCTGGAAGGTGAAAGGCCCGGGGCTGGTGATCCTGATCCCGGCGGTGCAGCAGATGGTGCGCGTGGACCTGCGCACGGTGGTGATGGACGTGCCGCCGCAGGACGTGATCTCGCGCGACAACGTCTCGGTCAAGGTCAACGCGGTGGTGTACTTCCGCGTGATCGACCCCGAGCGCGCCATCATCCAGGTGGCGAACTTCCTCGAAGCCACCAGCCAGCTCGCGCAGACCACACTGCGCTCGGTGCTGGGCAAGCACGAGCTGGACGAGATGCTGGCCGAGCGCGAACAGCTCAATATCGACATCCAGAAGGCGCTCGACACCCAGACCGACAGCTGGGGCATCAAGGTCTCGAACGTGGAGATCAAGCACGTCGACATCAACGAGACCATGATCCGCGCCATCGCGCGCCAGGCCGAGGCCGAGCGCGAGCGGCGCGCCAAGGTGATCCACGCCGAAGGCGAGCTGCAGGCCTCGGTCAAGCTGCTGGAGGCCGCGCAGATGCTGGCCCGGGAGCCGCAGGCGATGCAGCTGCGCTACCTGCAGACGCTCACGCAGATCGCCGGCGACAAGAGCTCGACCATCGTATTCCCGCTGCCGATCGACATTCTCACGGTGGTGGGGAAGCTGAGCCGGGGAACGTAGAACAGAACATAAGGGCATGAGGACGTGAGGACGTGAAAAAAGGCGCCGAAGCGCCTTTCTTCCTTGCGGCCTGGAACGTCAGACCTTCGCCGCCACCCATTCGCCGACGCCCGCCAGCGCCTTCGGCAGGTTGGCCGGCTCGGTGCCGCCGGCCTGGGCCATGTCCGGCCGGCCGCCGCCCTTGCCGCCGACCTGCTGGGCGACGAAGTTGACCAGTTCGCCGGCCTTGACGCGGCCGGTGGCGTCCGCCGTCACGCCGGCGATCAGGCTGACCTTGCCGTCGGCCACGGCGCCCAGCACGATGGCGGCGCTGCCCAGCTTGTCCTTGAGCTTGTCCATGGTCTCGCGCAGCGTCTTGACGTCGGCGCCGTCGAGCTGGGCGGCCAGCACCTTGATGCCCTTGACGTCGATGGCCTGCGCGGCCAGCTCGTCGCCCTGCGAGGCGGCCAGCTTGCTCTTGAGGCGCTCCAGCTCCTTCTCCAGCGCGCGCACCTGCTCCTGCACCTGGCCGATGCGCGGCACCAGCTCGGACGGCTGGGCCTTGAGCGCGGCGGCGGCTTCGTTGAGCTTGGCGTCGAGCGCCTGCAGGTAATGCAGCGCGTTGTCGCCGGTGATGGCTTCCACGCGGCGGATGCCGGCGGCCACGCCGCCTTCCATCACGATCTTGAACAGGCCGATGTCGCCGGTGCGCGTCACGTGGGTGCCGCCGCACAGTTCCTTGGAGCTGCCGATCGACAGCACGCGCACGTCGTCGGCGTACTTCTCGCCGAACAGCGCCATGGCGCCGCTCTTGACGGCATCGTCGAACGGCATCACCTCGGCGCCGGTGGCGGCGTTCTGCAGGATCTCGGCGTTGACGATCTCCTCGACGCGGCGGATCTGCTCGTCGGTCATGGGCGCGTTGTGCGAGAAGTCGAAGCGGGTCTTGTCGGCATCCACCAGCGAGCCCTTCTGCTGCACGTGGGTGCCCAGCACTTCGCGCAGGGCCTTGTGCATCAGGTGGGTGGCCGAGTGGTTGCGCACGGTGCGCGCGCGGCGCTGCGCGTCGACCTGCGCGGTCACGCTGTCGCCCACCTTGAGCGCGCCGCCCGCCAGGGTGCCCTGGTGGCCGAACACGTCGGCCTGCACCTTGGTGGTATCGGCCACGCTGAACACGGCGGCGCCGCTCCTGAGCTCGCCCTGGTCGCCGGCCTGGCCGCCGGACTCGGCGTAGAACGGCGTGTTGTCGAGCACCACCACGCCGGTCTGGCCGGGCTGCATGGTGTCGACGGCGGCGCCGTCCACGTACAGCGCGGTGATCTTCGCGCCGTCCACGCCCAGCTTCTCGTAGCCGTGGAAGGTGGTCTTGTCGCCGTGGTATTCGAGGCCGGCGGCCATCTTGAACTTGCCGGCGGCGCGGGCCTGCTCGCGCTGGCGGTTCATGGCCGCGTCGAAGGCGGCTTCGTCCACGGTCATTTCCTGCTCGCGGCACACGTCCTGCGTCAGGTCCAGCGGGAAGCCGAAGGTGTCGTGCAGCTTGAACGCGAGTTCGCCGTCGAGCACGGTGCCGCCCTTGGCCTTGACCTCGGCCAGCGCCGCGTCGAGGATGGCCATGCCGTTCTCGATGGTCTCGAAGAAGCGCTCTTCCTCGGCCTTGAGCACTTCGGTCACGCGCGGCTCGGCCTCGGCCAGCTCGGGGTAGGCCTGGCCCATCTGCGCCACCAGGTCGGGCACCAGCTTGTGGAAGAACGGCGTCTTGCGGCCCAGCTTGTAGCCGTGGCGGATGGCGCGGCGCACGATGCGGCGCAGCACGTAGCCGCGGCCTTCGTTGCCGGGGATCACGCCGTCGACGATCAGGAACGAGCAGGCGCGGATATGGTCGGCGATGACCTTGAGCGAGTTGTTGTCCAGGTCGGTGGTGCCGGTTTCGCGCGCGGCGGCCTTGATGAGCGCCTGGAACAGGTCGATCTCATAGTTGCTGTGCACGTGCTGCAGCACCGCCGCGATGCGCTCCAGGCCCATGCCGGTGTCGACGCAGGGCTTGGGCAGGCGCGGCATGTTGCCTTGCTCGTCCCGGTTGAACTGCATGAACACCAGGTTCCAGATCTCGATGTAGCGGTCGCCGTCTTCCTCGGGGGATCCCGGCGGGCCGCCCCACACTTCCGGGCCGTGGTCGTAGAAGATCTCCGAGCACGGGCCGCACGGGCCGGTGTCGGCCATCTGCCAGAAGTTGTCCGAGGCATAGCGCGCGCCCTTGTTGTCGCCGATGCGCACGATGCGCTCGGCCGGCACGCCCACTTCCCTGGACCAGATGTCATAGGCTTCGTCGTCTTCCGCGTACACCGTGACCCACAGCTTCTCGGCCGGCAGGTGGTAGACCTTGGTCAGCAGTTCCCACGCGTACTGGATGGCTTCGCGCTTGAAATAGTCGCCGAACGAGAAGTTGCCCAGCATTTCGAAGAACGTGTGGTGGCGCGCGGTGTAGCCCACGTTCTCCAGGTCGTTGTGCTTGCCGCCGGCGCGCACCGAGCGCTGCGACGAGGTGGCGCGCGTGTACGGGCGCTTGTCGGTGCCGAGGAACACGTCCTTGAACTGCACCATGCCGGAGTTGGTGAACAGCAGCGTCGGATCGTTCCCCGGCACCAGGCTGGACGAGCGGACCACGGTGTGGCCCTTCGATTCGAAGTACTGCAGGAACTTGCTGCGGATGTCGGAGACTTTCATGTTCTGGGCAGGGCGTCCCGCGGCATGGCAGGTCGCTGTCGGTCAGTGTGGATTTGCAAACCATTGATTATACGGGGAAGCCTGCCGCCGCGGCGCGCCGCCGGGGCTTTGGCGGGCCGGGCGCGCCGCGGGCGGCCCCGCGCGCGGCGCGCGGCCCCGCGATGTGCCTCCGGCGGCCTTGCCGGTGGTAAAGTGCTGGCTGTCCGAGCCGGACGCCCCGGGGCCGGCCCCTTGCCGCTCCCGGTTGCCCCCAGAAAGCCGCCCCCGCCCCCCGCGGGAGCCAGACGGCGGGGCCGCCCGGCCTTCCCTTGCCCACCCCCTTCTCCGGATCCGCATCACACCCAATGGGAGCCTTAAGCCACCTCCGCGTCCTCGACCTGACCCGCGTCCTCGCCGGGCCATGGTGCGCCCAGAACCTTGCCGACTTCGGCGCCGACGTGATCAAGATCGAGCGCCCCGGCGCCGGCGACGACACCCGCACCTGGGGCCCGCCCTGGCTGCAGGACGCCGATGGCCGCGACACCGCGGAAGCCGCCTACTACCTGGCCGCCAATCGCAACAAGCGCTCGGTCACCTGCGACATCAGCACGCCGGAGGGCCAGGCGGTGGTGCGCGCGCTGGCCGCGCAGAGCGACGTGGTGCTGGAGAACTACAAGGTCGGCCAGCTCAGGAAGTACGGCCTGGACTACGACTCGCTCAAGGCGTTCAAGCCCGACCTGATCTATTGCTCGGTGACCGGCTTCGGCCAGACCGGCCCCTACGCGGCGCGCCCCGGCTACGACTTCATCGTCCAGGGCATGGGCGGCTTCATGAGCCTGACCGGCGAGCGCGACGACCTGCCCGGCGGCGGCCCGCAGAAAGCCGGCATCGCCATTTCCGACCTGATGACCGGCCAGTACGCCACCATCGCCGTGCTGGCGGCGCTGGCGCACCGCGAGCGCACCGGCGAGGGCCAGTACATCGACATGGCCCTGCTCGACGTGCAGGTCGCCATGCTGGCCAACATGAACACCAACTACCTGGCCAGCGGCGTGGCGCCCAAGCGCTGGGGCAACGCCCATCCGAACATCGTCCCCTACCAGACCTTCCAGGCGGCCGACGGCTGGATCATCGTGGCGGTGGGCAACGACGGCCAGTTCCGCAAGTTCGTGAGCGCGGGCGGGCGGCCCGAGCTGGCCGACGACCCGCGCTTCGCCACCAACCCGCAACGCGTGGCCCAGCGCGACGTGCTGGTGCCGATCCTGGCCGAGATGGTGCGCCCGCGCACGCGCGCCCAGTGGATCCTCGACCTGGAAAGCGCCGGCGTGCCGTGCGGCCCCATCAACACGCTGGACGACGTCTTCGAGGACGCCCAGGTCAAGGCGCGCGGCCTGCGCGTGGACCTGCCGCACCCGAGCGCCGGCGAAGTCAAGCTGGTCGGCAGCCCGATCAAGATGAGCGCGACCCCGCCCGAAGCCGTGCGCCACCCGCCGCTGCTGGGCGAGCACACCGACGCCGTGCTGGCGGAGATGCTGGGCTACGGCCCCGCGCAGATCGCCGCGCTGCGCGCCAAGGGCGTGCTGTAGCGGCAGCCCCGCGCTCGCGGCAGCAAAGCAGCAACCGAAGCGAGAACGAAGCAAGAACGGAGCGAAAAGCAAGAGCCCCGACCCGCGGGCGCCGCCGGCCGGCGCCCGCCTACCCACGAAAGGAGTTTGGATGCTGACCGACGCCCTGCTGGCCTTCCTGCACTTTGCCTTCATCTTCCTGCTGGTCGCACTGCTCACGGCCGAGGCCGTGGTGATGCGCCCCGGCCTCACGCCCGCCACGCTCCGGCGGCTCTCGGTCTACGACCTGGTCTACTTCCTGGCCGCCATGGCGGTGCTGGCCAGCGGCCTGCTGCGCCTGTTCTTCGGCGCCAAGGGGGTGCAGTTCTACCTGCACAATCCATGGTTCCACGCCAAGATAACCGTGTTCGTGGTGATCGCGCTGTGCTCGCTGCCGCCCACCTTCGCCATCCGGCGCTGGCGCAGCCAGGCCCGCGCGCAGCCGGATTTCCTGCCGGCGCAGGGCGAGCTGAAGAAGGCGCGGCGCTGGGTCATGATCGAAGCCCACCTGCTGATCCTGCTGCCCCTGTGCGCCGTGATGATGGCCCGCGGCATCGGCCTCCGGTAAGCCTTCCATCAGGCAAGCCTTCCAACCCCTATCCCGCAATCCCGCAATCCCGATGCGCATTTCCATGTTCAGGCAACGATGCGCCGCCGCGCTGCTCGCGGCCGGCGCGCTTGCCACCAGCGCCACCAGCGCCGCGCTCGCCGCGGCGCCGGCCGCGGCTTCCCCCGCCTATCCCGTCAAGCCGCTGAAGTTCGTGGTGCCCTACCCCGCCGGCGGCCCGCTCGACACCGTGGCACGCGCCATCGGCGACAAGCTCAAGGACAGCCTGGGCCAGCCCGTGGTGGTGGAAAACCGCCCCGGCGCCGGCGGCAACATCGGCGCCGACTACGCCGCCAGGCAGCCGGCGGACGGCTACACCATCGTGATGGGAGCGGTGGCCACGCACGCCATCAACCCGGCGCTGTTCGCGAAGATGCCGTACGACCCGGTCAAGGACTTCAGCCCGGTCACGCTGGTGGCCGACGTGCCCAACGTGCTGGCGATGCACCCCGGCAAGGCCGCCAGCCTGCACATCGCCAACCTGCGCGAGCTGGTCGAATACGCGCGCAGGAACCCGGGCAAGCTGGACTACGCCTCGGGCGGCAACGGCAGCGCGGGTCACCTGTCGGGCGAGCTGTTCAAGAGCATGGCCAGGGTCAGCATGGTCCATATCCCGTACAACGGCGCATCGCCGGCGCAGTTGTCGGTGCTGTCCGGCCAGACCGACATGATCTTCGACAACCTCGCCTCGGCCTCGGCCAACATCAAGGCCGGCAAGCTCAAGGCCTTCGCCGTGACCACCGCGGCGCGCGCCGCCGCCTTCCCCGACTTGCCCACCGTTGCCGAGGCCGGCAAGGGGCTGGGACTGGAAGGCTTCGATATCTCGACGTGGTTCGGCGTGTTCGCGCCGGCCAATACGCCGCGCGAGATCGTCGAGCGGCTCAACCACGACATCGTGGCCATCCTCGGGACCGACGACATGAAGGCCCGCCTGGCGCGCATCGGCGCGCAGCCGGCGCCGACCACGCCGGAGCAGTTCGGCGCGCTGGTGCAGCGCGAGCTGAAGAAGTACGCGCAGATCGTCAAGGTGTCGGGCGCGAAGGTGGACTGAGCGCAACCGGCGGCGCCCGCGGCGCCTTCAGTCCTCCGCCGCCACGGCGCCGCTGCCGGCGCGCGGCAGCAGCAGCCCGACCTGGATGATGCGCGGGCCGTCCATGCGCGTCACGGTCAGCTTCAGGCCCGCGATGGCCACCGCATCCCCCTCCACCGGCGGCGACGTGAACGCCGCCTGCATGGCGGCCTCCAGCGTCATGGCCGCCTGCGCGGGGCTCAGCTCGCGCGTGCCGTAGAGCCCCGCCACGTCGCGCAGCAGGGCCTCGCCGCTCAGCAGGAAATCGTGGCTGGCCTTGCCCCAGGCCGGCGCCGGCGCGGGCTTGTGGAACAGCAGCGCGAGCATCGGCACGCTGGTGCCGGGGGCCAGGATGGAAACCGCGTCGCCGGCGCGCAGCACGGTCTGCTCCGGCACCGCCAGCGCCTTTTCGCGCACCACGGTAAGCAGGCGGCAGCGCGGCGGCAGTTCGAGCTGGTCGGCACGCAGGTGCTCTGCGGGCGAGCCGGCCTGCACCGCGAACTGCATCACTTCGAGGGCCGGCCCATGCGTGCCGTGCAGGCGCGCCCGCGCCAGCGGCTCGGGGTAGGCTGGCCGCAGCACGCGGGCCAGGCGCGCCGCGAACGGCACGGTGGTGCCCTGGAGCAGCAGGCTGGCCAGCACCACCGCGAAGGCGACCCGGAACAGCAGGCCGGATTCGGGCAAGCCTTGCAGCATCGGGAACAGTGCCAGCACGATCGGCACCGCGCCGCGCAGGCCCATCCACGCCACGAAACCCTTCTCGCGCGCGCTGAAGCGAAACGGCAGCAGCGCCAGCCAGACCGCCGCCGGGCGCGCCACCAGCATCAGGAAGGCCGCCACCGCGGCGGCCGGCCCGGCCACTTCCCAGATCCGGTGCGGCGCCACCAGCAGGCCCAGCAGCAGGAACATCGCCGACTGCGACAGCCACGCCATGCCGTCCATCGCGCGCATGGTGTCGGCGCTGACCGCGCGGTCGCGGTTGCCGACCAGGATGCCGGTCAGGTAGACCGCCAGGAAACCGCTGCCGCCGGCGCTTTGCACGATCGCGAACACCATCGCGCCGCCCGAGCACAGCAGGATGGCCTGCAGGCCCTCGGCCACGCGGATGCGCTCCATCACGTTGGCCAGGCAGTAGCCCAGCCCCGCGCCCAGCAGGCCGCCCACGCCGAACTGCACCACCAGCCGCCACGCCAGCGCGCCCAGGCTCAGGCCGGCGGGCGCAGCCATCCATTCGATCAGGGTCAGGGTCAGGAAGATCGCCATCGGGTCGTTGATGCCCGACTCGATCTCCAGCACGCTGGCCACCCGCTCCTTGAGGCGGATGCCGCTGGTGTTGAGCAGCGAGAACACCGCGGCGGCATCGGTCGAGCCGACGATGGCGCCCAGCAGCAGGCCCAGCTTCCAGTCGATCTCCAGCACCCACGCCGCGAACAGCCCCACCATGCCGGTGGTCACCAGCACGCCCACGGTAGCCAGCGACAGCGATGGCTTGAGCGCCACGCGGAACGTGGCCAGCCGCGTGCGCAGGCCGCCGTCGAGCAGGATCACCGCCAGCGCCAGGTTGCCGACCAGGAAGCTGAGCCAGGTATTGGAAAAGCGGATGCCGCCGGGGCCGTCGACGCCGGCCAGCATGCCGACCGACAGGAAGACCAGCAGGAACGGCACGCCGATGCGCGCCGAGAAGGCGCCCACCACAATGCCCAGGGACATCACGACGGCGCCGATCAGGATGACATGGTCGATGCTTTCCAAAGCGGCTTTCCTTTCAGTGCGGTGCCGCATCGCTCACACGCCAAGGACGGGCGCGCCACGGCAAGGACGGCGGACGATGATAGCGCAGCGCCGCCGCTGCCTTACCGCGCGAGGCCTGGCGCGAGGCAGGGCGCGGCATCCGCGGCAAGCCCTTCATATGTCGCCTAGGGAGATACCCGCAGATTGACCATTTCACAAGACATCCGAAAGGTAACTG
The DNA here is from genome assembly GCF_049059565.2 of Cupriavidus sp. 30B13. Taxonomy (NCBI): domain Bacteria; kingdom Pseudomonadati; phylum Pseudomonadota; class Betaproteobacteria; order Burkholderiales; family Burkholderiaceae; genus Cupriavidus; species Cupriavidus sp. 30B13. The sequence goes on from NZ_CP188223.1 coordinate 3,055,689, forward strand.
AAAGGTATTCCCCTTACTTTCCTCCCTGCCTGTGGCAGGCCGGCTTGCGCGCACTGTTCTTGTGCGACGCAGCATGCGCCAGCTGCCCGGATTTCAAGCAGATTTATCGAGGAGAATCATTTTGCGCATACGTAGCCAAAAGGACTTTGCCTCCGGCCTGATGTTCATCCTGGTCGGATTCGGCTTTTCCTGGGTCGCACGCGGCTATTCCATGGGGACCGCGGCAAAGATGGGACCGGGATACTTCCCGTTCTGGCTCGGCATCGTGCTCGCCCTGCTGGGCGCGCTGGTGCTGTGGGGCTCGCTGTCTTCCAAGACGGAAGACGACCAGCTGGCCCGCTGGGACATCAAGACGCTGCTGTGGATCCTGGGTTCGGTGGTGCTGTTCGGGCTGCTGCTCAAGCCGCTCGGCATGGTGCTGTCGGTGCTGGTGCTGGTGCTGGTTTCCTCGATGGCCAGCCATGAATTCAGCTGGAAGGGCGCGGTGCTCAACGCCATCGTGCTGGTGCTGATCAGCGTGGGCGCCTTCGTCTACGGCATCAATCTTCAGATGCCGGTGTGGCCGGCATTCTTGGCAGGTTAAGGAGACGGCCATATGGAACTACTCGCCAACCTGGGCCTGGGCTTCTCGACCGCCCTGACCCTGCAAAACCTGGCCTACGCCTTCCTCGGCTGCGTGCTGGGCACCCTGATCGGCGTGCTGCCGGGCCTGGGGCCGCTGGCCACCATCGCCATGCTGCTGCCGGTGACCTACACGCTGCCCCCGGTGGCCGCGCTGATCATGCTGGCCGGTATTTACTACGGCGCGCAGTACGGCGGCTCCACCACCGCCATCCTGGTCAACCTGCCCGGCGAATCGTCGTCGGTGGTGACCACCATCGACGGCTACCAGATGGCGCGGCGAGGGCGAGCGGGGGTGGCGCTGGCCACTGCCGGCCTCGGCTCGTTCTTCGCCGGCTGCGTGGCCACCCTGATCCTGGCGGCTTTTGCCGCCCCGCTGTCGGAGCTGGCCTTCAAGTTCGGCCCGGCCGAATACTTCTCGCTGATGGTGCTGGGCCTGATCGGCGCCGTGGTGCTGGCCTCGGGCTCGCTGGTCAAGGCCATCGCCATGATCGTGCTGGGGCTGCTGCTGGGCCTGGTCGGCACCGACGTGAACTCGGGCGCCGCGCGCTTCTCGTTCGACGTGCCCGAGCTCACCGACGGCCTGAACTTCGTCTCGGTGGCCATGGGCGTGTTCGGCTTCGCGGAAATCATCGCCAACCTGGAGCAGAAGGAAAACCGCGAGACCTTCACCGACCACATCACCAACCTGTTCCCGACCAAGGCCGACTTCAAGCGCATGATCCCGGCGGTGCTGCGCGGCACCATGCTGGGCTCGGCGCTGGGCATCCTGCCCGGCGGCGGCGCGGCGCTGGCCTCGTTCGCGGCGTACTCGCTGGAAAAGAAGACCTCCAAGTACGCGCATGAATTCGGCAAGGGCGCCATCGAAGGCGTGGCCGGTCCGGAATCGGCCAACAACGCGGCCGCGCAGACCTCCTTCATCCCGCTGCTGACGCTGGGCATTCCGCCCAACGCCGTGATGGCGCTGATGGTCGGCGCGATGACCATCCACAACATCCAGCCGGGCCCGCAGGTCATGACCAGCAACCCCGCGCTGTTCTGGGGCCTGATCGCCTCGATGTGGATCGGCAACTTCATGCTGATCATCCTGAACCTGCCGATGATCGGCATCTGGGTGAAGCTGCTCAAGGTGCCTTACCGCTACCTGTTCCCGGCCATCCTGACGTTCTGCTGCATCGGCGTGTACTCGGTCCAGAACACCACCTTCGACGTGTTCCAGACCGCGGCCTTCGGCGTGATCGGCTACCTGTTCATCAAGCTCAAGTGCGAGCCGGCGCCGCTGCTGCTGGGCTTCGTGCTGGGACCGATGATGGAAGAGAACTTCCGCCGCTCCCTGCTGCTGTCGCGCGGCGACTTCAGCGTGTTCGTGACGCGCCCGCTGTCGCTGGGGCTGCTGATCGCCGCCGCCGTGCTGGTGCTGATCGTGGCGCTGCCGTCGATCAAGAACAAGCGCGAGGAAGCGTTCCAGGAAGAATAAACCGGCAACGGCGCGCCATGGCGCGCCCTGCAGGACTTTCGAAAGGGTGCCGCGAGGCACCCTTTTTTCATGGCGCCCGGGCCCCGGCTTCGCCGCCGAACAGCGCCGCGCACGCATCGCGCACCGCCGCCGTGATACGCCGGCGCGCGTGGTCGCGCCGCTCCAGCATGCCGATGGTGCGCAACACCGGCGCGCCGCCGGCCTCCAGCGGCAGGATGCGTAGCGCGTCGTCGTCGCGCCAGCGCGCGCGCTGCAGCAGCGGCACCACGGTCACGCCGACGTCCTGGCGCACCAGTTCGACCAGCGCCTCGATCGAGTTCAGCTCGAGGAACTCGTTGACGCGCAGGTGGGCGCGGCGCAGCGCGCGCTCGACCAGCATGCCGGTGCGCTGGCCGCGGTCGAAGCGCAGGAAGGGGTTGGCCGCGAGCGCCTCGCGCGTGGTGGCGCCGGGCGTGGCGAGGCCGGCGATGGCCACCAGCGGCTCGCGGTAGAGCGGCGTCCACACCAGCGTGCCGGGCAGCCGGCCGGCGCCTTCCACCAGCATGGCGGCATCGAGCTCGCCGGCTTCCACCTGCGCGGCCAGGTCGATCGACTTGGCGCCCACCAGGCGCACGTCCAGCGCGGGGTATTCGCGCTTCATGCGCGCCACCACGTGCGACAGCCCGCCCATCACCGAGACCACGGCGCCCACCGCCACCGCGCCCGCCATGGCGTCGGGCGCCTCGGGCGGCAGCCGCATCTCGTCGTAGAGCGCCAGCATGCGGCGCGCCTGCGGCAGCAGCTCGCGCCCGCCCGCGTTGAGCGCCACCACCCTGCCGCCGCGGTCGAACAGCTCGCGGCGCAGCTCCATCTCCAGCGCGCGCATCTGCAGGCTGACGGCGGCCTGGGTCAGCGCCACCTGCTCGGCGGCGGCGGCGAAGGAGCCGTGGTCGGCCACGGCGACGAAGGTACGCAGGAAACGGATGGTGCTCATGGAACAGGCCCTCGGCAGGCACCTTGGCCGCCACGCTGATACTTAAGGAAATCTTGAGACACAAGAAAGAAATATTAGCTTTCATTACGATGACGCGCACGGAATAATGTTGCGACACACCATCGAAACATGGACGGTGTAGCTGCCCGAAAGGCCACATCGGCCCTGTGCATTGCCCCGCTTTTCCCGATCCGGAGATCACCATGAAACACTGGCTGCGCCTGCTGGGCACGAGCCTCGCCACGAGCCTGGCGCTGAGCGCCGTCCCGGCTTTTGCCGACACGTTCCCGAACAAGCCGATCCGCCTGATCGTGCCGTTCCCGGCCAGCGGCGCCACCGACCTGCTGGCGCGCGCGATCGCGCAGAAGGTCGGCGCCAACATCGGCCAGCAGATCGTGGTGGACAACCGCCCCGGCGCGGGCGGCGCGATCGGCTCCGACATGGCGGCCAAGGCGCCGGCGGACGGCTACACGCTGCTGATCGCCACCACCAGCACGCACTCGATCGGGCCGTACATCAACACCCACCTGCCCTACAACACCGAAACCGACTTCACGCCGATCGGCGAGGTGGCCATCGCCACCAACGTGCTGGTGGTGCCGAACAGCCTGCCGGTGAAGAACGTCAAGGAACTGATCGACTACGCCAAGAAGCATCCGGGCGAGCTGAACTATGCCTCCAGCGGCAACGGCACCGTGGTGCACCTGACCGCCGAGGCTTTCAAGGCGCAGGCCGGCGTGTTCATCACGCACATTCCCTACCGCGGCACCGCGCTGGCCGTGCCCGACCTGATCTCCAACAAGGTGCAGGTGCTGTTCGACAGCATCGTGTCGGGCCTGCCGCACGTGAAGGACGGCAAGCTCAAGGCGCTGGCCGTGACCAGCCTGAAGCGCTCGCCGCTGGCGCCCGAGATCCCGACCGCCAGCGAATCGGGCCTGCCGGGCTTCGAGTCCGACACGTGGTTCGGCATCTATGGCCCGAAGGGCATGCCGGCCGACCTGGTGAACCGCCTCAATGCCGAGTTCAACAAGGCGATCCAGGCGCAGGACGTCAAGGACCGCCTGGCCAAGCTGGGCGCCGAGCCGGTCGGCGGCACGCCGGCGCAGTTCGCCGCCATGGTCAGGAAGGACAGCGCGCGCTGGGGTAAGCTGATCAAGGATCGCAAGATCACCGTCGAATAAGAAAGACACACAAGAAGCGGCGGCGCGCCCATGCGCGCCGCGCAGGCAACCGAGACAACCCATGCAGAATTTCAACTGGACCAACCCCTACCCTTCCGTGCGCATCCCGCTGTTCGCGCGCAACGTGGTATCCACTTCGCACCCGCTGGCCGCGCAGGCCGGCCTGCGCATGCTGCTCAAGGGCGGCAACGCGGTGGACGCGGCCATCGCCGCGGCGGCGGCCATCACCATCGTCGAGCCGGTCTCGTGCGGCCTGGGCAGCGACGCCTTCGCCATCCTGTGGGACGGCAAGGAACTGCACGGCCTGAACGCGTCCGGCGTGGCGCCGGCGGCGTGGAACCCCGAGTACTTCAAGAACAAGTACGGCGTGGATGCCAACGGCATCGCCAACCGCCCGGTGCGCGGCTGGGACGCCGTCACGGTGCCGGGCGTGATCGCCGGCTGGGCCGCGCTGCACGAGCGCTTCGGCAAGCTGCCGTTCGCCGACCTGATGGAGCCCGCCATCGAGATCGCCGAGCGCGGCTACGCGGTGCCGCCGGTGGTGGCGCGCAAGTGGGCCGCCGCCGTGCCCGAACTGAAGGACCAGCCCGGCTACGCCGAGGCCTTCATGCCCAACGGCCGCGCGCCCGCCGTGGGCGAGAAGTTCACGCTCAAGGCCGCCGCCGACACGCTGCGCAAGATCGGCGCCACCAAGGGCCGCGCCTACTATGAAGGCGAGATCGCCGAGCGCATCGCCGCCTTCAGCAAGGAATGCGGCGGCGCCATGACGGCCGCCGACCTGCGCGGCTACAAGCCCGACTGGGTCAAGCCCATCAGCAAGTCCTACCGCGGCTACGAGATGCACGAGATCCCGCCCAACGGCCAGGGCATCGCCGCCCTGATGGCGCTGGGCATCCTCGACCAGTTCGACCTGGCCTCGCTGCCGGTGGACTCGGTCGAGTCGCAGCACCTGCAGATCGAGGCGATGAAGCTGGCCTTCGCCGACCTCTACCGCTACGTGGCCGACCCGCGCAGCATGGAAGTCACGCCCGAGCAGATGCTGGACGACGCCTACCTCAAGTCGCGCGCCAGGCTGATCGACATGCAGCGCGCCACGCATTTCGACTTCGGCATGCCCAAGGTGGGCGGCACCATCTACCTGAGCGCGGCCGACGAAAACGGCATGATGATCTCGTTCATCCAGTCGAACTACATGGGCTTCGGCTCCGGCGTGGTGGTGCCCGGCACCGGCATCAGCCTGCAGAACCGCGGCGTGGGCTTCTCGATGGACCCGAAGTCCGCCAACGTGGTGGCCGGCGGCAAGCGCCCGTTCCACACCATCATCCCGGCCTTCCTGACCAAGGGCGGCCAGCCGGTGATGAGCTTCGGCGTGATGGGCGGCGACATGCAGCCGCAGGGCCACCTGCAGACCGTGGTGCGCATGGTGGACTACAACCAGCAGCCACAGGCCGCCTGCTGCGCGCCGCGCTGGAAGGTCAACCGCGATTTCACGCTGGACGTGGAATCGACCATGGACCCCGCCGTGGTCGCCGGCCTCAAGGCGCGCGGCCACCAGCTCAAGTCGGTCGACGACCCGTACATGGACTTCGGCTCCGGCCAGTTCATCTGGCGCCTGTCCGACGACGCCGAGCACGGCTACGTGGCCGCCAGCGACAGCCGGCGCGACGGGCAGGCCGTGGGGTTCTGAGTCTGCGCGGGTCGGCTTGCTCCCCTCTCCCATGTGAAATGGATGAGGGGAGAACACAAGCGGCATGCTGACTTTGGCGGCAACCTGCCAGCCCTAGCGCACGGCGCCGGCGCGGAAGTGTCCGCAACTGGCCCGGCCGGCTCCGGCATGACTGTGCATGGCGTACGCGCGCCGGCGCCGTAGACTGTGATGTCCGCCATCCATGGCCCGGCGCCTTCCCCGGGAACAGCATGACCACCTACGCCTACCGCCTGCTCAACGTGTTCGCCGAATCGACCTTCGGCGGCAATCCGCTGTGCGTGTTCGAAGACGCGCGCGGGCTCGACGACGCCACCATGCAGGCGCTGGCGCTGCAGTTCAACCTGTCGGAGACCACCTTCATCCTGCCGTCGGAGCGGGCTGCCGCCCAGGTGCGCATCTTCACCACCGGCTACGAGATGCGCTTCGCCGGCCATCCCACGCTCGGCACCGCCCACGTGGTGCGCGAGCTGGCCGCCGCCGGCGATGCGTTCTCGCTGGAATTCAAGGCGGGGGTGGTGCCGGTCACCGCGCAGGGCGACGTCTGGACCTTCACCGCGCCGCACGCGGGCGCGCCGCGCACCGCGCCGGCCGGCCTGCCGGACGCGCAGATGGCCGGCCTGCTCGGCCTGACCGCAGCGGACCTGCTGGCGCCGCCGGTGTGGGTCGATACCGGCGCCGACCAGTTGCTGGTGCCGCTGCGCAGCGTGGACGCCGTGCGCCGCGCCCAGCCCGACGGCAGCCGGCTCGATGCGTGGCCGCAGAGCAGCCTGGGCCGCAAGACCGCTTATGTGTTCGCCTTCGATCCCGCGCAGCCCGGCCAGGTCGTGGCGCGCTACTTCTTCACCAAGCAGGGCGGCGGCGTGGCGGAGGACCCGGGCACCGGCTCGGCCTGCGCCAACCTGGGCGGCTGGATCGTCGCCAGCGGCCGCGCCCTGCCCGCCACCTGCCGCATCGCCCAGGGCGAGGCCGTGGGCCGTCCGTGCGCGCTGCACCTGGAAGTCACGGCCGCCCGGGCCATCCGCGTGGGCGGGCGCGTGATCGAGATCGGCCGCGGCACCGTCACGCTGTAGCGCCGCGCACCCGCGCGCCCGCGCGGGAAGTATTGCGGTACAGTGAGGCACGTCCCGCAACAGAACATGCCCACTCCCCCGCAAACGCGCGCGCGCCCGCCCGCCCGCGCCCTCGCCATGAGCCAATACGCCATCACCACGCTGGCCGATCTGGAGGCCCGCTACGCCGATGCCGGCGAAGCCTCGCTCGCCAAGGAAGTCAGCTACCTGCACCCGCACTACCGCGCCTTCGTCGAGGCCGCGCCGCTGTGCCTGCTGTCCACCGTGGGCGGCAGATATGCCGAATGCTCGCCGCGCGGCGACGCGCCCGGCTTCGTGCAGGTGCTGGACGAACGCACCCTGCTGCTGCCCGACCGCCGCGGCAACAACCGCATCGACAGCCTGCGCAATATCGTGGCCGATCCGCGCGTGGGCCTGCTGTTCGTTATCCCCGGCGTCAACGAGACCATCCGCGTGGCCGGCACCGCCACCATCTCGGTGGACCCAGCGCTGATCGCGCGCTGCGTGGTGGACGGCAAGGCGCCGGCCACGGTGCTGGTGATCGCCATCGAATCGGTCTTCTTCCAGTGCGCCCGCGCGCTGGTGCGCTCGAAGCTGTGGGCGCCCGAGACGCAGGTGGCGCGCAGCAGCCTGCCCAGCAACGGCACCATCCTGGCCACGCTGACGCGCGACGCCATCGACGGCGCCGCCTACGACGCAACCCAGCCCGCGCGCATGCGGCAAACCCTGTACTGACGCATCACCCGACGGTCACACCCACATGTACCTGCCTTCCCACTTCGCCAGCACCGAAGCCGACGCCATCGACGACGTCATGCGCGGCTACCCGTTCGCCACCCTGGCCGGCAACGATGCCGATGGCATCCCCTTCGCCACCCACCTGCCGGTGGTGGCCGAACGCACCGGCGACAGCTGGCGCATCGAAGGACATATGGCGCGCGCCAATCCGCACTGGCGCTGGCTGGAACAGACCCCGCGCGCGCTGCTGGTGTTCCAGGGCCCGCATGGCTATGTCTCGCCGGCGCTGTACGACCAGAAGCTGTCGGTGCCGACCTGGAACTACGTGGCGGTGCACGTCTACGCGGAAGTCACCACGCTCCACGACGCCGCCGACAAGGACGCGCTGCTCAAGCGCCTGATCGCGCAGCACGAGCCGGCTTACGCCGCGCAGTGGCGCGGCCTGCCGGAGGACTTCCAGCAGAAGATGCTGGGCGCCATCGTCGGCCTGCGCATCGTGCCCACGCGCGTGGAGGCCAAGTTCAAGCTCAGCCAGAACCGGCCCGCCGCCGACCGCGCGCGCATCCTGGCGGCCCAGCGCGAGGGCGCGCCGCTCGAGCGCGACATGGCGCAGTGGATGGCGCGCATGACGGGCGCCTGAGCAAGGGGCGCCTGAGCCCGGGCTAGGCGCGCGGCAGCCATTCGGGCGCGTGCGTGCCGAGCGGCACCGCCGGCAGGGACCAGCGCGCCGGGGTCCGCGACAGGCGCGCCGCGTGCGACACCGCCGTCAGTTCGCCGAAGCCGGACGGCAACGTCTGCAGCAAGTCCGACACATCCTCGAAGCGCTGCTCGGGCTGGCGCAGGCCGCCCTCGACGCGGCCCAGGCCGCGCAGCCACTGGCCGGTCTGCGCCAGCGACACGCGCACGTGCCAGCTGCCGCCCTCGGTGGCGCGGCGGTATAGCGCGGCCATCGCGCCGAGCGCCAGCAGGTAGCCGGCGGCATGGTCCAGCGCCTGGGCCGGCAGTGGCCGCGGTTCCGCGCTGCCGGCCGCCTGCGCCTCGGCATGGTTGAAGCCGGTCGCGGTCTGCACCAGCGAGTCGAAGCCGCGCCTGCCGGCCCATGGCCCCACGTGGCCGTAAGCGCTCAGCGTCACATAGACGATCCCGGGGCGCGCCCGCGCCGCGGCTTCGGGCCCCACCCCGAGTTCGGCCAGCCCTTGCGGGCGGTAGCCCTGGACCAGCATGTCGGCGCCATGCAGCAGCTTGTGCAGGGTGCGCTTGTCGTCGGCGTCGCGCAGGTCCAGCTGGCAGGACCGCTTGCCGCGCCCGGTGTCGACGACCAGCGGCGCAATGAACGGCAGGTGGGCCGCCGTGACCAGCAGCACGTCGGCGCCGTGCGCGGCCAGCGTGCGCCCGGCCACCGGCCCGGCGATGATGCGGGTGAAGTCGAGCACGCGCACGCCGGCCAGCGGACGGGCGCCCTCGCCACGCGGGGACGGCAAGCCCGGCAAGGGCTGCGCGGGCGCCTCGCCGATGCGCTCGAGCGTCAGCGGCGGCAGCCCGCGCAGGGCCTGGCCCTGGGGATGGCGGTCCCAGGCCTCGAAGCTGCGCAGGGCCGCCACCACCAGCCCGGCCTCGGCGGCGGCGATCTCGAACGCCTCGGCCTCCCATTTCGACAGCGCCGCGCCGATCGCGGCCGGGTCGGGGCCGCAGCCGAGCAGGCGCAGCACGCCGTCGCGATGGTGGGGGAAATTGGTGTGCAGCCGCACCCAGCCGCCATCGCCGCAGCGGTAGAGGCCACCGGTCTTGTCGCGGAATTCCGGCGCCGGCGCGCCGTCCACCCGCAGGTAGCGCTCGCTGCGGAACTCGGCCGCGGCATGGCGCATGTCCACCGCGACCTGCTGCGCGCCGCCGCCGCGCAACTGCCACAAGGCCGCCGCGGCCAGCCCCGCGGCGCCGATGCTGGCCGCGGCGGCGGTACCCACGGCGAACGACGAGGGCAGCACCGGATCGGCGCCGGACAGCCGCAGCGAAGCCAGCGCGGCGGCCGGCAGCCCGGCGGCCTGCCACAGCCCGGCCGCGGCCTCCTGCGGGGTCGGGCGGGCGGCTGGAGTGACGGTCGAGGCAGGCATGGCGGCAAAGCTCCCCAAAAGTGGATGGCGTTGACTCCATGCTAGGCCGCGCCGGCCATTCTGGCGTCTTCCGGCGTCATTTGCCGCCCGCTCCGGCATCGCCGCGGCCGTCTTCCCCCGCCCGCGCAGCGACTTTCCACGACGCGCGGCGCAGGCACGGTAAAATCACGCGATCCGGCATTCCGCCATGCAATCGAGCAGCGCGGCAGGCTGCGCGCCGCGTCACGGTGCGCCGCCTGCGCCTGCTGACGTAACCGCCCTCCGGCGCAACCATGAGCCACGACCCCAAAGCCAACGACAGCACCCCCGCCGCATCCAATTTCCTGCGCAGCATCATCGACCAGGACAACAACGCCGGTACCTATGCCGGCCGCCAGGATGCGCAGGGCCAGCCGTTGCCCACCGTCATCACCCGCTTCCCGCCGGAGCCCAACGGCTACCTGCATATCGGCCACGCCAAGAGCATCTGCGTGAACTTCGGCCTGGCGCGCGACTACGGCGGCCGCTGCCACCTGCGCTTCGACGACACCAACCCGGTCAAGGAAGACACCGAATACGTCGATTCCATCATCGACGCGGTGCACTGGCTCGGCTTCAGCTGGGACGCCACCGGCGCGGACGGCGGCAGGCAGCAGCACCTGTACTATGCCAGCGACTACTTCGACCGGCTCTACGCCTTCGCCGAAAAGCTGATCGAGCGCGGCGTGGCCTACGTGGACAGCCAGAGCGCCGAGCAGATCGCCGCCAGCCGCGGCGACTTCTCGCGCCCGGGCACGCCCTCGCCGTACCGCGACCGCAGCGCGGCGGAAAACCTGCAGCTGTTCCGCGACATGCGCGACGGCAAGTACGCCGACGGCGAGCACGTGCTGCGCGCCAAGATCGACATGAACGCGCCCAATATCGTGATGCGCGACCCGGTGATCTACCGTATCCGCCATGCGCATCACCACCGCACAGGCGACAAGTGGTGCATCTACCCGATGTACGACTTCACGCACTGCATCTCGGATGCGATCGAGAACATCACCCACTCGCTGTGCACGCTGGAGTTCGAGAACAACCGCCCGCTCTACGACTGGGTGCTGGCCCAGCTGCGCGAATGCGGCGTGTTCCGCGAGCCGCTGCCGCACCAGTACGAGTTCGCGCGCCTGAACCTGACCTACGCCATCACCAGCAAGCGCCGCCTGCTGCAACTGGTCAACGAGAACCGCGTGGACGGCTGGGACGATCCGCGCATGCCGACCATCGTGGGCGTGCGCCGCCGCGGCTACACGCCGGAATCGATCCAGCTGTTCTGCGACCGCATCGGCGTGGCCAAGTCCGACAGCTGGATCGACATGAGCACGCTCGAAGGCGCCGTGCGCGACGACCTCGACGCGCGCGCGCCGCGCAGCGTGGGCGTGCTGGACCCGCTCAAGCTGATCCTCGACAACTACCCCGAAGGCCAGAGCGAGGAATGCTCGGCCCCGGTGCACCCGAAGCAGCCCGAGCTGGGCCGCCGCGTGTTCCCGCTCTCGCGCGAGCTGTGGATCGAGCGCGACGACTTCAGCGAAGCGCCGCCCAAGGGCTATTTCCGCCTGTTCGCGCCGAAGGACGGCAACCCGGGCAGCAAGGTGCGCCTGCGCTACGGCTACGTGATCGAATGCACGGGCGTGGACCGCGACGCCGACGGCAAGGTCGTCGCCGTGCATGCCAACTACCTGCCGGACACCAAGAGCGGCACGCCGGGCGCGGACAGCGTCAAGGTCAAGGGCAACATCCACTGGGTCAGCGCGCCGCACGCCTACGAGGCCGAGGTGCGCCTGTACGACCGCCTGTTCAGCGACCCCAACCCGGACGCGGGCGGCAAGAATTTCCTCGACGCGCTGAACCCGGACTCCAAGAAAGTGGTCACAGCCTATCTGGAGCCGGGCCTGCGGCAGGCCGCCGCGGAAGACCGCTTCCAGTTCGAGCGCCATGGCTACTTCGTCGCCGACCGGGTGGATTCGAAGCCGGGCAAGCCGGTCTTCAACCGCATCGTCGGCCTCAAGGACAGCTGGGGCAAATAAGCGCATGCAGACCATTACCTTCCCGCTCGAGGGCGAGCATATCGCCCTCAACGACCTGCTCAAGGTGGCCGGCGTGTGCGACAGCGGCGGCGCCGGCAAGGCCCTGGTGGCCGCCGGCGAAGTCTCGGTCGACGGCGCCGTGGAATCGCGCAAGACCGCCAAGATCCGCGCCGGCCAGGTGGTCAGCGTGGCCGGCGTGAGGATCCGCGTGGTGGCCGCCTGAGGCGCGCCCCGGCGCGGGACATGACGACTTCTCGGGAAATACCATGCCGATCGCGTTCTGGTGCGTACTGCTGGCGGGCATCCTGCCCGTCGTGACGGTGGCCATCGCCAAGGCGGGCGGGCGCGGTTTCGACAACCACGACCCGCGCGGCTGGCTGGAACGGCAGGCCGGGCGCGCGCGCCGCGCCGACCTCGCCCACCGCAACCACTTCGAAGCCTTTCCCTTCTTCGCCGCGGCGGTGCTGTCGGCCACCTACCTGCATGCGCCGGCGGCGCGCATCGACGAACTGGCGCTGGTCTTCATCGCCGCGCGCGTGCTCTACACTGGGTGTTACCTGGCGGACCGCGCCACCCTGCGCACGCTGTGCTGGACCGTGGGCTTCCTCTCGGTGATCGGCATCTTCCTGCTGCCGGTGTTCGTCCACTAGCCCGTAGTCCGGCAGCCCGGTCGTCCGCCGGTTCGCCGGCTCACCCGAGGAGACGCCCGCGACATGCACACACTTCCCGCCCTCAAGCGCCGCGCGCTGTACCTGCTGGCCGCGGCGCTGCCCTGCGCGGCGCAGGCCGCCCCCGCCAACTACACGGTGGACCCCACCCACACCGCGGTCTACTTCGCCGCCAGCCACTTCGACCGCACTTCCGTGCGCGGGCGCTTCGACAAGATCGACGGCCGCATCAACTATGACGAGGCCACCGGCGCCGGCGGCATCGATTTCACGGTAAACGCCGATTCGCTCGACACGGGCAACCGCTCGCTCGACGGCGTGCTGCAGTCGGCGCAGTTCCTCGACGCGCAGAATTTCCCGGTGGTGCGGCTCAGCGCCAACCGCTTTATCCTCGACGGCCAGCGCCTGGCGGCGGTGGAAGGCCAGTTGACGCTGCATGGCGTCACCCAGCCGGTGCGGCTCGAAGCGCAGCGCTTCAGCTGCGGCGATATCTCGCTGTTCGGCATCAAGCGCCATGTGTGCGGCGGCGACTTCCGCGCCGTGATCTCGCGCAGCGCGTTCGGCATGACGCGCTTCCTGCCCGACGTCGGCGACGCCGTGACGCTCACCATCTCGGTGGAGGCCTCCCCCGGCAACCCGTGACAGGGCCGCCGCCGTTCGCGCGGCCGCCGTTTCCGCCGCCCCGGCAGCCCTCGGATGTCGGCCACAGGACACCTGTGCCCACGATTTCTTCTGTAAAATCAGCGGTTTGCATTTTTGGCCGGCCCCGCATCCCGGGCGTTCCGGCCCTTGCCTGACACGGGGACGACAACAAGATGACGATGATTCACGCCGGCGACGTGGTGGCCGCCGCGCTGGCCGCGGCGGGCGCCTGCCTGGCCTGCAGCATTCCCGCGGCCTTCGTGCGCCGCTTCCCGGCGTGGGCGCTGCGCACCTACGGCCGCCGCGCGCTGCTGGTGCCGCTGCTGGCGCTGGCGGCGACGAGCTGGCTGGCCGGACTGGCCATGTCCGGCCAGCTCGACAGCCCGGCCGGCCACGCCATGGTGGTCGCGGCGGCCTTCCTCGGCCTGACGCTGGCCGCGGCGCTGCTGCGCTTCTACCTGAGCGAATACCGCAAGACGCGTTGAGCGCGCCGCAACGCTTCGACATCGAAGCCGGCCCCGAGACGCTGGCGGCCGACCGCATCGAAGCCGGCCACGGCGAAGGCGTGGGCTGCCTGCTGCTGCACGGCGCGGGCAATGGCCACCGCGCGCGCTGGCTGCCGCTGCGCCAGGCGCTGGCCGCGCATGGCGTGGGCAGCATCGCCATCGATTTTTCCGGCCACGGCGACAGCCCGGCGCGCACGCCCGGCTCGCTGGCCAAGCGCCTGCGCGAGGCGCGCGCCGCGCTGGCGCACCTGGACCGCGGCGCGCCGCGCGCCGTGATCGGCATCAGCATGAGCGGCGAGATCGCGGTGCGGCTGGCCGCCGACGCGGACAACCGCATCGAGCGCCTGCTGACGCTGGTCGGCGCGGCCTATCATCCCGACGCGTTCGAACTGCCCTTCGGCCCGGCCTTCACGGCCGTGCTGCGCACGCCGGGGAGCTGGCAGGCCTCGCACGCCTTCGAGCAGATCGCGCGCTTCCGCGGCCGCCTGACGCTGGTGCGCGGCGCCGACGACACGGTGATCCCGCCCGGCGTGGCGCGGACGCTGGCCGCGCGCGCCGGCCGGGCCGCGCGCGTGGAGGTGGTGGACCTGCCCGGCACCGGCCACCAGTTGAGCGAAGCATGGCGGACGCAGCCCGGATTCGCCGCCACGCTGACCCGCATCGCCCTGCGCGCGGTGGGCCCGTCCTGAGCGGCCCGGCCGCTGCCCCGGGGGTACGCCGCCGGATTCACGTATCATGCGGCCTTTCGCCTCTGTTCGCATCACGCGGCTGCGTTTTCAGCCGCATACCGCAGCGTCTTCCCATGGCTCTCAAATCCACCATCTACAAGGCCGAGCTTTCGGTGTCCGACATGGACCGGCCCTACTACGGCAGCCACGCGCTGACCATCGCCAAGCACCCGTCGGAGAACGACGCGCGCATGATGGTGCGCCTGCTGGCCTTTGCCTGCGAAGCCAGCGAAGCGCTCACCTTCACCCGCGGCCTGGACGAGCCCGACGAGCCGGACCTGTGGGAAAAGACCCTGACCGACGAGATCGCGCACTGGATCGAGCTGGGCCAGCCCGACGAGTCCCGCCTCAAGCGCGCCGCCGCGCGCGCGCGCCGCGTGACCGTGTTCACCTACAATGGCGCAAGCGCGCGCGAATGGTGGAAGGGCATGGCGGGCAAGGCCGGCAAGCTGCGCAACGTGACCATCTACAATGTGCCGGCCGAGGCGGTGGACGCGCTCGCGGCGCTGGCCCAGCGCGCCATGCGGCTGTCGGTGACGATCCAGGACGGCGAGATCTGGGTCAGCGACGACGACCACAACGTGCGCATCACCCTCGATATCCTGCAGCGCGCCGCGGGCTGAGCCCGGCGCGCCGCGCGGGTGCGGCAGTACCCCGTTTGTCCGAGGCCGCCCGCCCCGCGCGGGCAGCTCCGGTACCGAGACCCTCCTGACAGAACACAAGGAAGCCAATCATGAACACCACTCCCTCCGGCCTGCAGTACGAAGATACCGTCACCGGCGAAGGCGCCGAAGCCACCGCGGGCAAGCACGTCACGGTGCACTACACCGGCTGGCTCTACGACAACGGCCAGGCTGGCCGCAAGTTCGACTCGAGCAAGGACCGCAACGACCCCTTCGTGTTCCCGCTGGGTGCCGGCCACGTCATCCGCGGCTGGGACGAAGGCGTGCAAGGCATGAAGGTCGGCGGCACGCGCCGCCTGGTGATCCCGGCCGAGCTGGGCTACGGCGCGCGCGGCGCCGGCGGCGTGATCCCGCCGAACGCCACGCTGCTGTTCGAAGTGGAACTGCTGGCGGTCTGAGCGCCGGCCCGGGCGATGCCCGGCACGGCAGCACAAGGCAAAAAGGCAAAAAGGGACGCCCGCGGGCGTCCCTTTTTGCGTCCCGGCGCCGGCCGGCGTCAGAAGCTGATGGCGGCGTTGCCCACGTCGACCCGTACCTTGTCGCGGTCGAGCAGGCGCGCGGCATGGCGCGCGTAGTCCTGGGCCCAGGCGGTGTCGTCGGTAAAGCGCTGTTCGCCGGAGAACTTGGCCACATTGAGGATCTTGTCGATCACCAGCACCTTGCCCACCGGGCTGGAGGCCTGGCAGTCGAGTTCGGCGTACTCGCGGTCGAACCAGCGCCAGCCGGCTTCCTCGGTGACGGCGGCCAGCTCGGCGTCGCCGATGGTGAAGCCGAATTCCTTGCCGGTGCCGAAGGCCACCGTGAGCGTGCGCGCCATAGCCTGTTCTCCTGGGTTGATGCGGTATTGTAAGGACTTGTCCGGTGCCGCCGCCACCTCGCGCGGTCAACTCCGCGCGATTTTCCTTGTGTCCGTCATGCCCCCCGCCATGCCGCCCACCGTTGTCTGCCGCACACAGCCGGATAAACGATTCAGAGATTTCTGCTTGCCATGTGGTTTCGGTGCCGCCTGAAACGCAGCTTTGGATTATGCTTGCAGGCATGGCCATCACCCGACAAGATCTCGAAACGGATCGGCTTCGTGCTTCTCTTTGCAGCACGCCGGTGGCTTCCTCGCTACTCCCGGACGAAGCTTTCGAAGGCTCCCTGCGCGCCACGCTGGACCAGCGGCCCGATACGCCCGAGCTGGCCGGCGATGTGTGGGTGTTCGGCTATGGCTCGCTGATCTGGAACCCGATGGTGGTGCACACCGCCCGCCAGCTGGCGACCGTGCACGGCTACCACCGCGGCTTCTACCTCTATTCGCGCATCAACCGCGGCACCTGGGACCACCCCGGCCTGGTGCTGGGGCTGGACCGCGGCGGTTCCTGCCACGGCATGGTGTTCCGCATTCCCCATGACATGATCGAGCCGGAATTCCGCCTGCTGTGGCGCCGCGAAATGCTGACCGGCGCCTACCATCCGCGCTGGCTCAACGTGAAGCTGGCCGGCAGCGCGCCGCAGCCGGCGCTGGCCTTCGTCATGAACCGCGGCCACGAAGCCTACGCCGGGCGCCTGCCCGACGAGCGCGTGGTGGCTTGCCTGCGCCACGCCACCGGCCTGTACGGCCCGGCGCGCGAATACCTGCAGCAGACCTTGCTGGGCCTGGCCACCAACGGCGTCGACGATCCTTATCTGGGCCGGCTGTGGCGCCAGCTGCAGGACACCGACGCGGCCGGCGGGCCTGCCGCCGGCGAAGCCGCCTGATCCGGACCTACCCAGGAACCATCCCGATGCCGCGCCCCGCCGCCCGCCCCCGCCGACTGGTGCTTGCCGAAGTGCTGGGGCTGACCGGGCTGCTGATGGGCGGCGCGCTGCTGGCCAGCCCGGGCGGATCCAGCCTGGCCGCGCGCCCGGCCGGGAGCAGCCAGCCGCACGCCGCGTCGCGCTCCCAGGCCCCGGGCAGCACCTCGGTTTCCACACCGCGCGAGGGCGTGGGCGCGCTGGACCGCAACCTGATCGGCGCGGCCATGCTGGGCGACCTCGAGCTGGTCAAGCGCCTGCTCGCGGCCGGCGCCTCCGCGCAGGCCACCGACGAGCGCGGCCGCAGCGCGCTGCTGGTGGCGGTGGACAGCCGCCACACCGAGGTCGCCAAGACCCTGGTGGGGGCCGGCGCCAATGTGAACCGCAAGGACATCGACGCCAACAGCCCCTTCCTGCTGGCCGCCGCCACCGGGCAGCTCGAAGTGGTGCAGCTTTCGCTGGCGCACGGGGCCGACCTCGCCAGCACCGACAGCAACGACAGCACGGCGCTGATCCTGGCCAGCCAGCATGGCAACACGGAAGTGGTGAAAGTGCTGCTGAAGGCGGGCGTGCCGGTCGACCACGTCAACAAGCAGGGCTGGACCGCGCTGCTGGAAACCATCGTCATGGGCGACGGCAGCGCGCGCTACGAGGACACGGTGCAACTGCTGCTGGACGCCGGCGCGGACGCCAACCTGGCCGACCGCGACGGCACCAGCCCGACGCGGCACGCGCGCGAGCGCAGCTACAAGACCATGGTGAAGATGCTGATGCGCGCGCGCGGGCACTGAGCCTTGCCCGCGCGCGCGCCGGAGGGCGGCGTCAGGCGGCCGGCTTCGCCGCGGCGCTGCGCGCGTTCTCGCCTTCCTGCAGCTGGCGCCACATCACCTTGCCGGTGCCCGACTTGGGCAGCGCGTCGACGAACTCCACCACGCGCGGGTACTTGTAGGCCGCCATGTTCTCCTTGGCCCACTCGATGATGTCCTCGGGCGTGGTCTTGCCGCGCGCGTCGGTCTTGAGCACCACCACCGCCTTCACGGTCTCGCCGCGGTAGGCGTCGCGCGTGCCGATGATGCAGGCTTCCTGCACGGCCGGGTGCTTGTACAGCAGGTTCTCCACCTCGGCCGGCCACACCTTGAAGCCCGAGGCATTGATCATGCGCTTGAGGCGGTCGGTGAGGAAGTAATAGCCGTCCTCGTCCATGCGGCCCAGGTCGCCGGTGCGGAAGAAGGTCTTGCCGTCGAACTCGATGAAGGCGTCGCGCGTGGCCTCGGGCTTGCCCCAGTAGCCCTTGAACACCTGCGGGCCGCTCACGATGATCTCGCCCACTTCGCCGGGCGGCAGCTCGGCCAGCGTGACCGGGTCGATCACGCGCGCGTCGGTATTGAAGGTGGGCACGCCCAGGCATTGCAGCTTGGGGCGGTCGCTGGGGTTGCCGTGGGTCGGCGCCATCGTTTCCGACAGGCCATAGCCCTCCAGGTAGCTCAGGCCGAACTGCTGCTGCAGGCGCTCGGCCACCGCCTGCGGCATGGCCGCGCCGCCGCCGCCGATGTAGCGCAGGCTCGACAGGTCGAACTGGGCCAGGTTCGGGCTGCCGAGGAAGTCGATCACCATGGTCGGGATATTGGTCCAGTGCGAGACCTTGTAGCGCGAGATCAGGCGGCCCGCCACCTCGCGGTCCCAGCGCGGCAGCATCACCACGGTGGCGCCGGTGTAGATCGGGCCGTTCATGCCGTACTGCATGCCGGTGACGTGGAACAGCGGCAGCACCGAGAGGATGGTCGACTCGGCGCCGCTGCCGCTCCAGGTACTGCCGCCGACCACGTTGTGCATGACCGAGCGGTGCGTATGGATGCAGCCCTTGGGAAAGCCGGTGGTGCCCGAGGTGTACGGCATCACCGCCATGTCGTCGGGGCCGGCGGTATGCGGCGACGGCACCAGCTGCGCGGCCAGCGCCTGCGACCACGGCGTGGCGCCGGCCGGCAGCGGATGCCGGGCGGTGAGCCAGGCGGCGGGCGCGTCCTCGGGGTTGTCGTAGCTGGACGGCAGCGCGTCGCCGTATTGCGTGACCAGCATGTGCTGCAGGCGCTGCGCCTCCGGCAGCTCGGCGTTGGCCTGTTCCGCGCCGGCGGCGAGGTCGGCGCTGCAGATCGCCACGCGGGCCTGCGCGTCGCTGATGTAGTGCTTGAATTCCTCGCTGCGGTTCATCGGGTTGACCGGCACCACCACCGCATCGGCGCGCAGGATGGCGTAGTAGCCGATGATGAACTGCGGGCAGTTCTGCATGTAGAGCAGCACGCGGTCGCCCTTCTTCACGCCCGCCGCCTGCTGCAGCCAGCCGGCCACGGCGCTGGCCTGCGCCTCGAGCTGGCGAAACGTGATGGCGTTGCCGAAGTAGCGGATGGCGGCCTTGTCGGCGTAGCGGTGCGCGGAGACCACCAGGTTGTACCAGAGCGAGGTTTCCGGCAGCACGATCTCGGTAGGGATGCGCTTGGGCCAGAACTGGAAATGCGGGCGCGCGGGCTGGTGGGTCTGCATGGAACGTCTCCTGTGCGGTCTGTCCGACCTGATCTTCGATACGAGTCAGGCAATATAACTGAACGACCGTTCTATTTTCAATCCATCGCTTACCCTTGTCCACCTTCCGGGGCCGCTCTGCTTTATCCGCGCGCCCGTTGTAATCGGCGCCATCCGCCCCCAACTAGGCCTCGTACGGCCCCGGCATGCGCGGGGCTTCCCTTCTAGCGAGACAAGTCATGAGCGACGTAACCCTGCAGAATTTCGAGGCGGACGTGATCGAGACATCGCGTCATATCCCGGTGCTGGTGGATTTCTGGGCGCCCTGGTGCGGCCCGTGCAAGACGCTGGGCCCGATGCTGGAGAAACTGGAAGCGGAGGCCGGCGGCAAGTGGCGGCTGGCCAAGGTCAACGTGGACGAGAACCAGGACCTGGCCGCGCATTTCGGCGTGCGCAGCATTCCGCACGTGGTGGCCTTCGCCGACGGCCAGGCGGTGGACCAGTTCACCGGCGTGCTGCCGGAGTCGGGCCTGCGCGCGTTCCTCGCGCGCGTGATGCCCAACCCGGGCCAGACCGCGCTGCGGGCGGCGCGCGACGCGCTCGCCGCCGGCGACCGCGAGGCCGCGCGGGCGGCGTTCCAGGCGGCGCTGGCCTTCGATCCTGGCTTCGACGCGGCGCGGCTGGAGTACATCGGCTTCCTGCTCGACGCCGATGCGCTGGACCAGGCCGAGACCGAGTTCGGCATGCTGTCGCCGGGCGCGCCGCAGGAAGACGGGTTCGCGGCGCTGCGCACCCGCCTCGAAGCCATGCGCGGCCTTGCCGGCCTGCCCGACACGGCCACCCTGACGGCGCGCGTGGCGGCGGCGCCCGGCGACCTGCGCGCGCGCCTGGACCTGGCCCGCGCGCTGATCGCGCACCGGCAGTACGAGCCCGCGCTGGAGCAGTTGCTGGCCATCGTGCGGGCCGACCGTGGCTTCGAGGAGGACATCGGGCGCACCACCATGCTGTCGGTGTTCGCGCTGATGAGCGACCGGCCCGAGGTGGTTTCGCGCTGGCGCCGGCAACTGGCCTCGGCGCTGAATTAAACTGGCGGGCCCGACGTTCCTGCCCGCCCGAGCCGTGACCGCTTCTTCCCTGCCCCGCCTGGCCGATTTCCGCGCCGACCCGACCCCCAGCCACGACCGTCCGCGCCCGGACCGGCTCGTGGCGGGCAATCCCGACCGCACTACCTGGACGCACTACAGCGCCGGCCAGGGCGATTTCGACTGCGGGGTGTGGGCCTGCGAACCAGGCGCGTGGCGCATTGCCTTCCCGGCCGGCAAGGAAGAGTTCTTCCACGTCATCAGCGGACGCATCCGCATCAGCGACGAGGCGGGCAACGCCCGCGAATTCGGCCCGGGCGACGCCTGCGTGATCCCGGCCGGCTTCACCGGGCTGTTCGAGGTGCTGGAAACGGTGCGCAAGCACTTCGTGGTGCTCGACCGCGCCGCGGCCGAAGGCGCCTGAAGCGCGGCGCTGCCGAACCGGCTCAGGCGGCCTGCCCGGCGGGCGCCTCGATCAGGGTGAAGCCGTTCTCGCGCATGTGGCTGACCATCATCGCGTCCATCGACTTCACGTGCTGGTCGAACCAGCCGGACAGTTCCGACACCAGCCGCCGGCCCAGCGCCAGGTCGCCCGCGGCCACCTTGGCGCGCACCGCGTCGGCCACCGCCAGCACCTGCTGGTGCTCGCCGCGGTGACAGTGCTGCGGGCCGAAGGCCATCGCTTCCATCCATGCTTCTTCCTGGCCGAAATGGTGGCGCGTGTGGTCGATCCACTCGTCCAGCGCCGCCAGGAAGCCGGCGTCGCCGGCGCGCGCGGCGGCATCCAGCAATTGCACGAATTCTTCATGGGTGGCGTCGGTCACCGGCTCGCCGAGCAGCAGCTCGGGAGCAAGGGTGACGCGGCTCGGCGCAGGGACATCCGTGGTGCGGTCGGTCATGTCTGGGAAGCGAGGAAACGAAGAAATGGGCGGGCTGGCCGGACGTTGCCCGCGGCACACGTCCGGCGCCAGCCGAGAGGATACCGAATCCGGCGCGACGCGGTCTGATCCAGGACAAACCCTCGCGCGGGTTATGCTGGCGGCTGGATTTCCATCGCCGCGGGCCGCGCCCGCCGTCCCATGCCCCGACTGCTCTTCTTCTGCGGCCATGCCGGCACCGGCAAGACCACCCTGGCCCACCGCCTGATCGGCCCGCTCATGCAGGCCACCGGCGAGCCGTTCTGCCTGCTCGACAAGGACACCTTGTACGGCGGCTACAGCGCCGCCGCGATGGGCGCGCTGACCGGCGACCCGAACGACCGCGACAGCCCCACCTACCTGAAGCACCTGCGCGACGCCGAGTACCACGGCCTGCTCGATACCGCGCGCGAGAACCTGGCGCTGGGCATCAGCGTGATCGTGATCGGCCCGCTGTCGCGCGAGGTGCGCGACCACCGGCTGCACGATCCGGCGTGGCTGCGCGTGCCGGCGGGCACCACGGTGCGCGCCTTGTGGGTGCACCTGCCGGAGGACGAGGCGCATGCCCGCATCATCCGGCGCGGCAACCCCAACGATGCCTACAAGCTGGCCCACTGGGAGGACTACCGCACGCGCCGCTTCATGCCGGCGCCGGAGCAGCATCCCGAGCTGAGCTATTTCGACAATTCCGCGCCGGACGAAACCGACTTGTCGGCCTTGCTGGCGAGACTGGCCGCCTAGCGCGGCGGGCCGCGCCAGGTCCGGCCGCCCTGGCCGCTCCGGCCGCTCACTCCGGCGCGGTCAGCGCGCCCAGCACTCTGGCGGCCGCCACCATGCCGAACACCGCGGTCACCGCCACCGACGAGCCGAAGCCGGCGCAGGCCAGGCCCTGCGGGCCGGCGGGCGCGAGCGCGGGCGCGTCGGCCGGCGCCTCGTCGAGCTCGCAGGCCTGCTGTTCGGGTTCCGGATAGCGCAGGGGCTCGTCGGAGAAGACCGCGTCGACGCCGAACTTGCGCTTGGGATTGCGCGGCCAGCCCCAGTCCTGGCGCAGGCGGGAGCGCACCTTGGCCAGCAGCGGGTCCTGCACGGTGCGGGAGAAATCGACCACGCGCACGCGGGTGGGATCGAGCTGGCCGCCGGCGCCGCCGCAGGTGATGATGCGCCGCCCGGTGCGGCGCGCCCAGCCCAGCATGGCGACCTTGACCTTGACCGAATCGATCGCGTCGATGATGTAGTCGTGCCCGCCCAGCAGCTCGGCGACGTTGTCCTCGGTGACGAAGTCGTCGACCTCGGTCACGCGGCAGCGCGGGTTGATCTGCACCATGCGCGCGGCCATGGCCTGGACCTTGGCGCGTCCGTAGTCGTCGCCGAGCGCGTGGATCTGGCGGTTGGTGTTGGACAGCGCGATATGGTCGAGGTCGATCAGCGTGACGCGGCCCACCGCGTTGCGCGCGAGCGCCTCGGCCGCCCAGCTGCCCACGCCGCCGATGCCGACCACGCACACGCTCGCCGCTTCCAGCCGCGCCAGGCCGGCCGCGCCGTACAGCCGCGCCACGCCGCCGAAGCGGCGGTGGTAATCGTCGTCGGCCGGGCTCTCGTGCGTCAGCGCCGGCGGCAGTTGCGCCAGTTCCGGGGAGGCGGAGGAGGCCGGGGAGGTTTCCGGGACGAGGTTGCTCATAGGTCGGATCAAGGCTTGCGAAGGGAAGGCCGCCGGGGGCGAGCGCGGGCGGGGGGCCGGAAAAGCGCCGCCCGCGTCACCCTGTCAGCCAAGCGCCGACAGGAGAACGCGGCGCGCAACTATACAATACCTAACAGTAGTGGTTCGACCGCCGCCTCGCCCCGTGCCACGGCAAGCGTGCGGCGGCGGCCCGCCCCACCAGGACACCGACCCATGCCCGTGCGCCGCAAGGCTGTTCTCTGGAGTGTACTGACGCCGCTGGTGCTGGTGGCGGTGCTGGTCGTGGTCATCCTGACCTTCGACTGGAACCGCCTCAAGCCGTGGCTCAACCAGCGCGTGACCGAAGCCATCGGCCGGCCCTTCGCCGTCAACGGCGACCTGACGCTGACCTGGCGCAGCGCGCAGGGCGAGACCGGCTGGCACACCTGGGTGCCGTGGCCGCGGCTGTCCGCCGCCGACATCACCATCGGCAACCCGGCGTGGGCGCGCGAGCCGAACTTCGCCACCGTGCGCGAACTGATCTTCGTGCTGCGCCCGCTGCCGCTGCTGTCGCACCAGATCTCGATCCCCACCATCGTGGTCGACAGCCCGGCGGTGTGGCTGGAGCGCC
Source organism: Cupriavidus sp. 30B13 (assembly GCF_049059565.2). Lineage (NCBI taxonomy): Bacteria > Pseudomonadati > Pseudomonadota > Betaproteobacteria > Burkholderiales > Burkholderiaceae > Cupriavidus > Cupriavidus sp. 30B13. Next base: position 3,079,426 of record NZ_CP188223.1, read on the forward strand.
TGGCCGACCAGCGCAACAACTGGACCTTCGCCACGCCGGCCGGCAAGAAGCCGTCCGAGTGGCGGCTCGACATCGGCGAAGTGGCGCTCGCGCAGGGCGACCTGAGCCTGTCGGACCAGGTCCTGAAGATCGAGATGCAGGCGCGCCTCGACACCATCGGCGACAGCCCCCTCTATGACAAGGCCCGCGACGGCACGCTCACCGGCGCGGCTTCGGGCACGGCGGGCGCCAGCGCCGCGGCGGGAACGGCCGCCGGCACCGCCAGCCAGCGCTATGGCCTGCGCTGGAAGGCCACCGGCCGCTACAACGACGCCACCATCAGCGCCAGCGGCAAGGCCGGCACGGTGCTGAGCCTGCGTGACGCCAACGTGCCGTTCCCGGTGCAGGCCGACGCGCGCGTGGGCAACACGCGCGCGGTGGTGGAAGGCACGCTCACCAACCCGGCCCACCTCGGCGCGCTCGACGTCAACCTGCAACTGTCCGGCGACAACATGGCCAAGCTGTATGCGCTCACCGGCATCGTGCTGCCCAGCACGCCGCCCTACGAGACGCGCGGGCGGCTGGTCGCCACCTTGCGCAAGGGCGCCTCGGTGTACCGCTACGACAAGTTCAGCGGGCGCGTGGGCGGCAGCGACCTGAGCGGCACGCTCAGCTACGCCCAGCGCCAGCCGCGCCCGCTGCTGTCGGGCGAGCTGGAATCCAGCCAGCTGCGCTTCGAAGACCTGGCGCCGCTGATCGGCGCCGACGCCAAGCCCGGCAGCGCGGCCTCGGACAGCGCGGTGCGCCAGCCCGCCGACAAGGCGCTGCCGGTGGCGCCGTTCCGCACCGAGCGCTGGGACAGCATCGACGCCGACGTGAAGTTCACCGGCAAGCGCATCGTGCGCACCGCCGACCTGCCGATCACCGACCTCGTCACCCACCTCAAGCTCGACGACGGCGTGCTGACGCTGGACCCGCTCGACTTCGGCATCGCCGGCGGCAACCTGGTGTCGACGCTGCAGCTCAACGGCAAGCGCGCGCCGATGGGCGCCATGATCGACATGAAGGCGCGCCACCTCAAGCTCAGGCAACTGTTCCCGAAGCTCGAATCGATGCGCGCCAGCATCGGCGAGCTCAACGGCAGCGCGAAGCTCAGCGCCACCGGCAACTCGGTGGCGGCCCTGCTCGGCAGTGCCAACGGCGAAGCCAAGGTGCTGGTGGAAAACGGCACGGTGAGCAAGTTCATCCTGGAAGCGATGGGGCTGAACGTGGGCAGCGTGGTGATCTCCAAGCTGTTCGGCGACAAGCCGGTGCAGATCAATTGCGGCGTCAGCGACGTCAGCTTCACCAATGGCCTGGCCCGCGCGCGCACCTTCGTGCTCGATACGCAGGACGCCGTGATCGACACCAGCGGCGCCGTCGACCTGGCCAGCGAGCGGCTCGCGCTGACCATCCGGCCGGATTCGAAGGGCCTGCGCATCTTCTCGCTGCGCTCGCCGCTCTACGTGGGCGGCACGCTGAAGAAGCCGACGGTCAGCCCCGACATCGGCGTGCTGGCCTTGCGCGCGGGCGGCGCGGTGGCGCTGGCGCTGGTGGCGCCGGTCGGCGCCGCGGTGCTGCCGCTGATCGACCTGTCCACCGGCAGCGAAGACTCCCAGTGCGGCAAGCTGCTGGCGCAGATGCGCAAGCGCCCCGTGGCGCCGCCGCCGGGCACGGCCTACCGCGACCCGCAGGGCGGCGCCACCGGCCAGGCCGCCGGGCCCGCGCCCTCGCCCGACGGCGCGCCCGCGGCGCCGGCCAGCGCCAAGGCCGCGCCGGCACGTCCCGCCGCGCCGGTGCGGCCGTCGCCCTCCGCCTCGCTGCACGAGGGCGGCTGAACGCCGCGGCCTGCCGGTCGCGGCGCGGGCGTTGCCTGGGCGCGACACCCGGCCGGCCGCCGACGCAATTTCGCAACACTTTCGCCAGTCTGGTGCAGAGAATCGGTGGCAATCGTTGTCTATCGCACACGCCGCTTGCATAATTAAACGGCCATTTACAACGAAGTCTTCAATAGATGGCGCATTGCGGACCTCCGCGAGCGATCGCGGCGTCCTTCCCAGGGTGCGGTTTCGGCCGCACTTGTTTTTCCTCCGGATTCTCCCAGGCCCCCGCCCGCGCATGACGCCGCTACACGCCACCGTTCCGCCGATCAGCTGCCTGATCGCGCTCACGGTGTGCAACCACGTAGCCTTCAATGCCAGCCGCGTGGTGGTGTCGCTGTTCGCGCTGTCCCTCAAGGCTTCCACCGTCACGCTCGGCATCCTGATGTCGCTCTATGCGCTGCTGCCGATGCTGCTGGCCATCCATGCCGGCAAGCGCATCGACGAGATCGGCCCGCGCAAGCCGCTGACGGCGGGCTCGCTGATGGTGCTGACCGGCACGCTGCTGCCGGCGCTGTGGCCGGGCATCGCGGCGCTCTATCTTTCGTGCGCGCTGATCGGCGTGGGCTTCATGCTGGTCCAGGTCGCCATGCAATTGCTGATCGGCCAGATTTCCAGCGACGGCACGCGGCTGCGCAACTACACGCTGCATGCGCTCGGGCTGTCCTTCTCCGGCACGCTGGGGCCGGTGGTGATGGGCTACATGATCGAGCACGCGGGCTTCCGCCCGGCCTTCTTCACGCTGGTCGCGGTGGCCGGCGCGGGGCTGGCGGGCCTGCAACTGGTGCGCCACCGCCTGCCCGCGCGCGGTGCCCGTGCCGCGCGCAATGCCATCGTCGACGGCAGCCGCAATTCCACGCTGGGCCTGCTGGCGCATCCCGAACTGCGCGCGGTGTTCATCGCCAGCGCGGTGCTGTCGGCCGCATGGGACCTGCATGCCTTCCTCATCCCGATCCAGGGCACGCGCGTCGGCCTGTCGCCGTCGGCGATCGGCTGGGTGCTGGGCGCGTTCGCCATCGCCACCTTCGCCATCCGCGTGGCGATGCCGCTGGTATCGCGCCGGCTGTCGGAGTGGAAGGTGATCCGCGGCGCGCTGCTGGTCGGCGCGGTGGCTTACCTGCTCTATCCGTTCGTCTCGCAATTCTGGCTGATGTGCTGCCTGGCGTTCCTGCTGGGGCTGGCGCTCGGCAGCGCGCAGCCCAATGTGATGAACATCCTGCACGCGGCCTCGCCGAGCGGGCGCGCCGGCGAAGCGCTGGGCCTGCGCTCGGCCGTGCTCAACACCAGCCAGGTGGTATGGCCGCTGACCTTCGGCGTGGTCGGCACCGCGCTTGGCATGCTGCCGATCTTCCTGTCGATGGCGGGCGCGATGGGCGTGGCCGGCTACTACTCGCGCGGGCATGCGCGCAAGCTGCCGCCACCCCCGGCGTGACGATGGCGGCGGCATGGCAGCGGCAGGCTTGCGCGTGCGCAAATGCGCCCTGGTGCGCTTTCGCTATACTCAAATCAGGCGCGCCGCCGGTGCCGGGCAGGCTTGCCCGGCGCGCGGCCCGCAGACTTGATACCTGATCCGACATGACCCAACTTGCCGACCTCCGCCGCACTTATGTGCTGGGCTCGCTCTCCGAGTCCGACGTGGCGCCCGATCCCATCAGCCAGTTCCAGCGCTGGTTCGACGAAGCCATCAACGCCAAGCTGCCCGAACCCAACGCGATGACGCTGGCTACCGTCGACGCCGACGGCCAGCCGTCCGCGCGCATCGTGCTGCTCAAGGGCATGGATGCCAGGGGCTTCACCTTCTTCACCAACTACGAAAGCCGCAAAGGGCTGGACATGGCGTCCAATCCGCGCGCGGCGCTGCTGTTCCACTGGGTGCAGCTGGAGCGCCAGGTGCGCGTGGAAGGCACCGTGGAAAAAGTGAGCGAGGCCGAGAGCGATACCTATTACGCGTCGCGTCCGCTCGGCTCCCGCCTGGGCGCGTGGGCCTCGGAGCAGAGCCGCGAGGTCGCGGACCGCGCGGTGCTCGAGCAGCGCGAAGCGGACTTCCGCGCCAGGTTCGGCGATAACCCGCCGCGGCCGGCCCACTGGGGCGGCTATCGCCTGGTGCCGGCGCGCATCGAGTTCTGGCAGGGCCGGCCTTCGCGCCTGCATGACCGCATCGCCTACCGGCTGCATGCAGACGGCGCATGGCAGATCGTGCGCCTGTCGCCGTGACCCTCGGAGGCTCCCGCGCACCGGGGCCGCCCAGAGCACAAAATTGGGAATTGTCGTAAAGTGAGTCATGAGCGCTTCCGCGAGGAAGCCGCCGCAAGGAGCAGGCTCCAGCCTGCCCGCTGCTGAGGTTCGAGGAGTGTGCCGCAACCGCCAATTTGGGAGGCCGCATGTTTTTCAAGCAAGCATTGGACAAGCAACTGGATCACTGGATCGCCGATCTGCGCGAGCGGGCCAACCTGCCGGTGAAGTTGCGCTTATGGAACGGCAACGAGTACCCACTCGGCCGTTTTGAACAGCCGGCCGTCACGCTGACGGTGCGCGAGGCGGGCGCCCTGCCGCTGCTGCTCACGCCGAGCCTGGACAATCTCGGCGAAGCCTACGTGCAGGAGAAGATCGACCTGGACGGCAAGCTCAGCGACATCATTTCCGTGGCCTACCGCTTCTCCGCCGCCGCCAGCGCGCAGGCCGGCGGCGCGCTGGCCCGGGTGGCGCAGCACTTCGCCCACACCAAGGCCGACGACAAAGCCTCGATCCAGTATCACTACGACGTTTCCAACGAGTTCTACGCGCTCTGGCTCGACCCGGCGATGGTCTATTCCTGCGCGTACTTCGAGCACGGCAACGAAGATCTCGCCACCGCGCAGCGCAAGAAGATCGACCACATCCTGACCAAGATCCGGCTGCAGCCCGGGCAGACCCTGCTCGACATCGGCTGCGGCTGGGGCGCGCTGGTGCTGCGCGCGGCGCAGAAGTTCGGCGCGCGCTGCGTGGGCATCACGCTGTCGCAGAACCAGTTCGACCTGGCCACCGAGCGGGTCAGGCAGGCGGGGTTGTCGGACCGCATCGAGATCCGCCTGCAGGACTACCGCGACACCGCCGGCACGTTCGACCGCATCACCAGCGTCGGCATGTTCGAGCACGTGGGCAAGGACAACCTGCCCGGCTACTTCAAGCGCATGCGCGAGCTGCTGGCCGACGACGGCTTCGCCATGAACCACGGCATCACCTCGCCCGACCCGGAGAGCGGCGCCACGCCGATGGACGGCTCCGAGTTCATGGACCGCTACGTGTTCCCGCAGGGCGAGCTGCCGCACATCGGCATGGTGCTCAACACGCTCCAGCGCGGCGGCCTCGAGGCCACCGACGTGGAGCTGATGCGCGGCCACTACAACCGCACGCTGCGCCACTGGGCGGACAACTTCGAAGCCCAGGGTGATACCATCCGCGCCATGGTGGGCGAGAAGAAATACCGCATCTGGCGCGTCTACCTGGCGGGCTGCGCGCATGCCTTCGACACCGACCAGATGTCGATCTACCAGGTGGTCTGCCACAAGGCCGGCCTGCCGGCGCAGAGCCTGCCCTGGTCGCGCCGCTATATCTACGACAAATCGCTGGACTGAAGACTGCTTGACTGAAGACCTGTTCGGCGGCCTGCCGGAAACACCCACGCCGGCCGCCGCCCCGGCCGCGCGCCCCGCGCGCGGAAAAAGCGTGCAGGCGCCGCCGCCCGATGCCGCCCTGCTCGCGCTGGCCGAACGCCTTCCCGCCGGCCTGCATCTCGGCACCTCATCGTGGTCCTACGGCGGCTGGAACGGCCTGGTCTACCACGGCGAGTACAGCGACAGCCTGCTCTCGCGCAAGGGCCTGGCCGCCTATTCGCAGCATCCGCTGCTGCGTGCGGCCGGCATCGACCGCGGCTTCTACGCGCCGATCCCGCTGGCCGACTACATTGCCTACGCGGCCCAGGTACCCGCGCACTTCCGCTTCCTGATCAAGGCGCCCGCCAGCATCTGCGATCCCTGGCTGCGCAGCGCCGAAGGCGCGGGCCGGCTGGCCAATGCCAGCTTCCTCGATGCGGGCATCGCCGCACGCGATTTCATCGAGCCGGCCACCGCGGGGCTCGCGGAGAAATGCGGCCCGCTGCTGTTCCAGCTTTCGCCGCTGGGCGCCATGGCCGCGGACAGCGCCGGCTTCCTGTCGCGGCTCGACGCCTTCCTCGGCGCGCTGCCGGCGCTCGATGCCGGCGCCAATCCGAATGCCTGCTATGCGGTGGAACTGCGCGATGCGTCCCTGCTCACGCCGCGCTTCATCAAGCTGCTGCGCGCGCGCGGCGTGCGCTTCTGCCTGTCGGCGCGCGAACGCATGCCGCCGGCCGAACGCCAGTTGCCGGCGCAGGCGCTGATGGACGAAGGCATGCCGGGGCCGCTGGTGCTGCGCTGGATGCTGCATGCAGGCTTTGCGTACGAGCAGGCCGAATCGCGCTATGCGCCGTTCGACCGGCTGCTCGACGAAGACCCGAACACACGCGCCGTGATCGCCGAGCAGGTGGTACGCACGCTGCGCGCGGGACAGCCCGCCTACGTGATCGTGAGCAACAAGGCCGAAGGCTGCGCGCCGCTGAGCTGCGTGCGGCTGGCGGAAGCCATCGCCGAGCGGCTCGCCGGGGGCTGAGCGGCGCCCGGCAGTGCGCGCCCCGGCGGATCAGCGGATCAGCAGGTGCGCGAACTTCTGCCTGAACTTGGCCAGCTTGGGCGAGATCACGAACGAGCAATAACCCTGGTTCGGATGGGTCTGGTAATAGTTCTGGTGGCTTTCCTCGGCGCGCCAGTACGGCTGGGCCGGCTCGATATGCGTCACCAGCGGGGCGTCGTACAGCTTTTGCGCGGTCACTTCGCGCATCACGTACTCGGCCGTCGCGCGCTGGGGTTCCGAGTGGGTGAAGATGACCGAGCGGTATTGGGGACCGACGTCGTTGCCTTGCCGGTTGAGCGTGGTCGGGTCGTGGATGGCGAAAAAGATCTCCAGGATCTCGCGGTACTTGATCACGGACGGGTCGAACGTCACGCGCACCACTTCGGCATGCCCCGTATCGCCGTCGCAGACCTGCTCGTAAGTCGGATGGTTCACGTGGCCGCCGGTATAACCCGATTCCACGGCCCGCACGCCCTTGACCTGCTGGTAGACCGCCTCCAGGCACCAGAAACACCCCCCGCCCAGGGTGGCAACCTCGCGCTCGCTTTCCAACTCGTTTTCCATTTTGTTTTCTCCGGCCCCGACGCTTGATTCTAACTAGCATACTCGTTCGGCGCGCCTCATGCCGCCACGGCGCGCATGGCACGGCCGCCGTGGCCTGACCTGTCCCGCGCCCGCGCGCGCGTGCCCGCCCGCTCGGCCAAAGCCGCGTCGACAGGGCGGGATCGGGACTCCGCTACAATCCCCACGACCTGTCCGGTCCGCCCGGCGCGCCCCTCGTCTGCTTGGTGCGCCAGCCCACCGATGCCCCGCGCCGGACGCCTTAGCTTGTACTTGTGCTTGTCGTCGCGGGCGCAAATAATATATGAAATTTCATGGATTCAAGTGGAGCCCGCGCTATGGGCATGCCTGAGGCCACGCCGCGCATCAGCGGCAAGGCTGCTTCTCCCGATTTCGATACGCTGCACTTCCGGCGCACGCTGTCGCAGTTCGCCACCGGAGTGACGGTGATCACCACGCGCGCGGGCCCGGGCTCGCCGCCGGGCGTGCCGTTCGTGGGCATTACCGCCAGTTCGTTCAACTCGGTGTCGCTCGATCCGCCGCTGGTGCTGTGGAGCATGGCCACGCGCGCCAACAGCCTGCCGATGTTCCGCGACGGTTCGCACTACATCATCAATGTGCTGTCGGCCTCGCAACTGGACCTGTGCCAGCGCTTCGCCACGCTCAAGGGCGACCGCTTCGCCGGCGTGGACTACCGCCTGTCCGAGAATGGCCTGCCGATCCTGGCCAATGCGCTGGCCTGGTTCGAATGCCACAACCGCAGCCGCTACGACGAAGGCGACCATGTGATCTTCGTGGGCGAAGTGGAGCGCTGCGGGGTGCATGGACTCGCCGGCGGCCCGCTGGTGTTCCACGACGGGCGCTTCGCCACCTCCGTCCCGCTCGGCGACTGAAAGCGCCCAGCGCGCGGCCATGGCGCAACCGTCCCGCTCGTCTCCATCGCCGCAGGCCGCCTTCGTGGACGGCTACCTGCCCTATCTGCTCGCGCGCGCCAGCCATCTGGTGTCGTGCGAATTCCACCGCGAGGTGGAAGCCGCCGGCTTGTCGATCCCCGAGTGGCGCGTGCTGGCCGCGCTGGCCGACCGCTCCGAGTGCACCATCGGCGCGCTGGCCGACCTTACCCTTGCCAAGCAGCCCACGCTGACCAAGCTGGTCGACCGCATGGCGGCCGGCGGGCTGGTCGCGCGCCGCAATGGCGCGCACGACCGCCGCCACGCCATGGTGTCCATCACCGCGCGCGGCCGTGCGCGCGTGCGCGCCCTGCTCGGCCAGGCGGCCCTGCACGAACGGCGGGTGCTGGACGGCTTCGGCCCGGCGCAGGCCGACCAGCTCAAGGACACGCTGCGCCGCCTGATCGCGCTGCACGCGCCGCGCTAGGCAGCGCCCGGGCCACGCTCAGGCAGCGCTCAGGCGGCCGGCGCGCCCTTGATCACCGCCAGCGGCGAGCCATCGGTCTTGATCTTCTGCAGCACGATATTGGAGCGGATGTCCATCACGCCCGGCGTGCGGTACAGCCGGTTGACGATGAAATCCGAGTAGTGCTTGAGGTTGCGCGCCTGCACCTTGAGGATGTAGTTGCTGTCGCCGGTGATGATGTAGGCCGACACCACTTCCGGCCAGGCCTGCACGGCCGCATTGAAGGTGTCGTGCCAGCCCTCCACATCGTGCCGCATCGACACCTGCACGATGGCCTCGATCTCCAGCCCGAGCCGCTCGGCGTCGAACCAGGCGCGGTAGCCGCCGATCACGCCGCTGTCTTCCAGCAGCCGCACGCGGCGCAGGCAGGCCGACGGCGACAGCGCCACGCGGTCCGCCAGGTCCTGGTTGCTGATGCGCCCGTTCTCCTGGAGGCAGGCCAGGATGCGCAGGTCGGTGGGGTCCAGGTTCGGGTCCAGGCTCATTTCGCAGATTCTTTCCATATTCCGGCATCAAACGAAATTCTATGCGAATTTGAGGCCGCCATGCGGGGTATTTAGCAAGCCTCTTGCCTGGAATATTGACTATCATGCCGTCATCGCTCCTCGCCGAGCCCGGCAACGCCGGACCCTGGCGCCACCGGCCCGCCCCGCCCATGACGAACCGCCCCGCCTCCGCTTCCAGCCCCGAGCGCCAGCTTTGGGACATCAGCCCGCCGCTGTCGCCCGACACGCCCGTGTGGCCCGGCGACACGCCGTTCCAGCAGGAGCGCGCGTGGCAGATGGACGCGCACTGCCCGGTGAACGTGGGCCGCATCACGCTGTCGCCGCATACCGGCGCGCACGCCGACGCGCCGCTGCACTATGCCGCCGACGGCGCGCCCATCGGCGCGGTCGACCTCGCGCCCTACCTCGGCCCCTGCCGCGTGATCCATTGCCTGGGCGCCGCTCCGCTGGTCGAGCCGCGCCACGTCGAACACGCGCTGGCCGGCACGCCGCCGCGCGTGCTGCTGCGGACCTACCGGGCCGCCCCGCTGGCGCAGTGGGACCCGGCGTTCTGCGCGGTGGCGCCCGCGACCATCGCGCTGCTGGCCGCCCGCGGCGTCACGCTGGTGGGCATCGACACGCCGTCGCTGGACCCGCAGGAATCCAAGACCATGGACGCGCACCGCATGGTGCGCCAGCACCGGCTGGCCATCCTCGAAGGCCTGGTGCTCGACGCCGTCGCCGCCGGCGACTATGAACTGATCGCGCTGCCGCTGCGCCTGGCCGGGCTCGACGCCAGCCCGGTGCGCGCCGTGCTGCGCAGCCTGGCCTGACGCGCCAGCCCGACCGACTCTTTTTTCCAGGAAGCGCTTCCCATGACCGCACAAAGCCGCGAGCAATGCCTCGCACTCGACCAGCAGGACCCGCTGCGCCACCTGCGCGAGCAATTCGCGCTGCCCGCGGGCGTGATCTACCTCGACGGCAACTCGCTGGGCGCGCGCCCGCGCAGCGCCGCCGCGCGCGCCGCCGCCGTGGTGAGCGAGGAATGGGGCACGGGCCTGATCCGCAGCTGGAACACGGCCGGCTGGTTCGAGCTGCCGCAGCGCCTGGGCAACAAGCTGGCCCCGCTGATCGGCGCCGGCGCGGATGAAGTGGTGGTGACGGACACCACCTCGATCAACCTGTTCAAGGTCCTGGCCGCGGCGCTGCGCGTGCAGCAGGCGCGCGACCCGAAGCGCAGGGTCATCGTCTCCGAGGCCAGCAACTTCCCCACCGATCTCTATATCGCGCAGGGCCTGGCCGACCTGCTGCAGCAAGGTTATTCGCTGCGCCTGGTCAATGCGCCGGAGGAGATCGATGCCGCGGTCGGCGCCGATACCGCGGTGCTGATGCTGACCCACGTGAACTACAAGAGCGGCGAGATGCTGGACATGGCCGCCGTGACCGGCATGGCGCACGCGCGCGGCGCGCTCACGGTGTGGGACCTGGCCCATTCGGCCGGCGCGGTGCCGGTGGCGCTGAAGGCCTCGGGCGCGGACTACGCGGTGGGCTGCACCTACAAGTACCTCAACGGCGGCCCGGGCTCGCCGGCCTTCCTGTGGGTCGCGCCCGCGCTGCGCGATGCGTTCTGGCAGCCGCTGTCGGGCTGGTGGGGCCACGCCGCGCCGTTCGCCATGGAGCCCGGCTACCGGCCGCGCGCCGGCGTCGGCCGCTTCCTGTGCGGCACCCAGCCGGTGACCTCGCTGGCGATGGTCGAATGCGGCCTCGACATCTTCGCCCAGACCGACATGCAGGCGCTGCGCGCCAAGTCGCTGCTGCTGACCGACCTCTTCATCGCGCTGGTGGAACAGCGCTGCGGCCACCATCCGCTCGAGCTGGCCACGCCGCGCGCGCATGCGCGCCGCGGCAGCCACGTCAGCTTCGCCCATCCCGACGGCTTTGCCCTGGTGCAGGCGCTGATCGAGCGCGGCGTGATCGGCGACTACCGCGAGCCGCGCATCGCGCGCTTCGGCTTCACGCCGCTGTATCTCGGCTTTGCCGACGTATGGGATGCGGTGGAGGTGCTGCGCGACGTGCTCGACAGCGGCAGCTACAAGCAGGCGCGCCACCAGGCCCGCGGCCAGGTGACCTGAGGAGGAACGCGACATGACCGCCAACAAGGGATGCCCGATGTCGGGCACGGGCAATGCCGCGCAGGCCGCGGCAGCGGACGGCGACGCCGCCTGGCACGACGCGCAGATGGACTTCGCCAAGGACATGAGCTACGGCGACTACCTGGCGCTGGACCAGATCCTCAACGCCCAGCATCCGCTCTCGCCCGAGCACAACGAGATGCTGTTCATCGTGCAGCACCAGACCAGCGAGCTGTGGATGAAGCTGGCGCTGCACGAGCTGCGCGCGGCGCGCGAGTGCGTGCGCTGCGACCGCTTGCCGCCGGCCTTCAAGATGCTCACGCGCGTGTCGCGCATCATGGAGCAGCTGGTGCAGGCGTGGAGCGTGCTGGCCACCATGACGCCGCCGGAGTATTCGGCGATGCGCCCCTACCTGGGGATGTCGTCGGGCTTCCAGTCCTACCAGTACCGCGAGATCGAGTTCATCCTCGGCAACAAGAACGCCGCCATGCTGCGCCCGCATGCGCACCGGCCCGAGCATCTGGCGCTGGTGGAAACGGCGCTGCGCACGCCGTCGCTCTACGACGAGGCGATCCGCCTGATGGCGCGGCGCGGCTTCGCCATCGACGCGGCGTGCGTCGAGCGCGACTGGACCCGGCCTGCGGGAGAAAACGCCTCGGTGGAGGCGGCGTGGCTGGAGGTCTACCGCCAGCCCGACGCGCACTGGGAACTGTATGAGCTGGGCGAGAAGTTCGTCGACCTGGAGGATGCGTTCCGCCAATGGCGCTTCCGCCATGTCACCACGGTGGAGCGCGTGATCGGCTTCAAGCGCGGCACCGGCGGCACCGAGGGCGTGAGCTATCTGCGCAAGATGCTCGACGTGGTGCTGTTTCCCGAACTGTGGAAACTGCGCACCGATCTCTGAGGCAGGCAGGCCCGGCGCGGGCTCAGAGCGCCGGGTCCGACAGCCGCGCGGCCAGCGCGCGCAGCGCCGGCGCCAGCTTGTCGTGGAACACGGCTTCCTCCACCGAGCCGTACGAGGCGCTGCAGCTCAGCATGTGCAGCTCCTTCTCCCCCACCGGCCGGAACGCCACCGCGCAGGCGTGGATGGCCGGATGCCAGTCGCGGAACGAGGCCGCGTAGCCCTGCTCCGATGCCTGCGCCACCGCCGCGCGCATCGGCGCTTCCTGCATCTTCCATTGCTCCGGGAACGCCTGCGCGAATTCCGCCAGCACGCGCTCGCGCTTGGCCGCCGGCAACGCCGCCAGGTAGGCGCGGCCCATCGAACTCGACACCAGCGACAGGCGCGACCCCACGCCCAGCCCGAGCATCACGCCGGCATCGTTGCGGATCGACTCCAGGTAGATCACCTCCATGCGCTCGCGCTTGCCGAGCGAGACCGACACGCCGTAGGACTGCGCGAACGCCAGCATGTGCGGCCGTGCCAGCGCCACCACGCCCGAAGCCGACAAGTACGCATAACCGAGCGCCAGCACGCCCGCGTCGAGCGCGTACTTGCCCAGGCTGTCGTCGTAGCGCAGGTAGCCGAGCTGCACCAGCGTGCCGGCCAGCCGGCTGACCGTCGCCTTGGGAAAGCCCGTGCGGCGCACGAAATCCTGGTTGCCCAGCATCGCTTCGCCGGTGCGGAAGCAACGCAGCAGCTCCAGGCCACGCGCCAGCGCGGCGACGAAGTTGGGATCGCTTTCGCGGGGCGCGGGCCCGGGGGCGGCATCCGCGTCCGGCGCGGCGGGCGGGGCTTGCGGTTCAGTGGCCAAGAGAGGGCTCCGGCTGGGGGATGGGAAGGCGCTGCCGCTTCCGCGGGGAAGGGCCGCGCCGGTCATGCCGATTCCGGCTATTGCACGGACCGCGCATTGCGCTATACTACATCATCGGAACAAAGTTCCGCAATGCGGAACTAAAAAGTCACGACAGACTGCGGAATGCGCCGATGCTTTCGACCCCGGGCCACCCGCGAGACTGCCCGGCCCGACCCGCAGGACCACCCTGGTGGCGCCTGCCAACACCTGCACCACACACTGCACTACCGAAGGAGACCTACATGGCTGCCAACGCCGAATTCAACTGGGCCGACCCGCTGCTGCTGGACCAGCAACTGAGCGCCGACGAGCGCATGGTGCGCGAGGCCGCCCAGGCCTATTGCCAGGACAAGCTCGCCCCGCGCGTGCTGCAATCGTTCCGCAACGAGAAGACCGATGTCGAGATCTTCCGCGAGATGGGTGAACTCGGCCTGCTCGGCCCGACCATTCCCGAGCAATACGGCGGCCCGGGCCTGAACTACGTGGCCTACGGCCTGATCGCGCGCGAAGTCGAGCGCGTGGACTCGGGCTACCGCTCGATGATGAGCGTGCAGTCCTCGCTGGTGATGGTGCCGATCTACGAATTCGGCAGCGAAGCGCAGAAGCAGAAGTACCTGCCCAAGCTGGCCAGCGGCGAGTGGATCGGCTGCTTCGGCCTGACCGAGCCGAATCACGGCTCGGACCCGGGCTCGATGGTCACGCGCGCCAGGAAGGTGGCCGGCGGCTATGAGCTGAGCGGCGCCAAGATGTGGATCACCAACTCGCCGATCGCCGACGTCTTCGTGGTGTGGGGCAAGCTGGTTGGCGACGACGGCAAGGAAGCCATCCGCGGCTTCATCCTGGAAAAGGGCTGGAAGGGCCTGTCGGCACCCGCCATCCACGGCAAGGTAGGCCTGCGCACCTCGATCACCGGCGAAATCGTCATGGACCAGGTGTTCGTGCCGGAAGAAAACCTGATGCCGGGCGTGTCCGGCCTGAAGGGTCCCTTCACCTGCCTGAACTCGGCCCGCTACGGCATCGCCTGGGGCGCGCTGGGCGCCGCCGAATTCTGCTGGCACACCGCGCGCCAGTACACCCTGGACCGCAAGCAGTTCGGCCGCCCGCTGGCCGCCAACCAGCTGGTGCAGAAGAAGCTGGCCGACATGCAGACCGAGATCACGCTGGGCCTGCAAGGCTGCCTGCGCCTGGGCCGCATGAAGGACGAAGGCACCGCGGCGGTCGAGATCACCTCGATCATGAAGCGCAATTCCTGCGGCAAGTCGCTCGACATTGCCCGCGTGGCGCGCGACATGCTCGGCGGCAACGGCATCTCGGACGAGTTCGGCGTGATCCGCCACGTGGTCAACCTCGAGGTGGTCAACACCTACGAAGGCACCCACGACATCCACGCGCTGATCCTGGGCCGCGCCCAGACCGGCATCCAGGCTTTCTACTGAAGCCTGCGCCCGCCCGTCTCCGAAGCCAGAAGCAAAAAAGCAAAAAGGCCCGGCTGCGAAGCCGGGCCAAGCACACTACCAAGGAGAGACGACGGGCGAGCCCATCGTGTTACTACACCGTGACACACCGGCCCGGCGCCGCGCGCCGGCCGGCCCGCCGCCAGGCCCCTACCGGTTGGGCTGCGGCGTCAGGCGAAGGTAAGGCCGCACGGCCTTGTAGCCCTTCGGGAATTTCTGCCTGATCACTTCCTCGTCCTTCAGCGAAGGCACGATCACCACGTCCTCGCCATCCTGCCAGTTGCCCGGCGTGGCCACGCTGTGGTTGTCGGTCAGCTGCAGCGAGTCGATCACGCGCAGGATCTCGTTGAAATTGCGCCCCGTGCTGGCCGGGTAGGTGATGATGAGGCGCACCTTCTTCTTCGGATCGATCACGAACAGCGAACGCACCGTCAGGGTCTCGTTCGCATTGGGATGGATCATGTCGTAGAGCTGCGAGACCTTGCGGTCGCCATCGGCGATGATGGGGAAATTGACCGTGGTGCCCTGCGTCTCGTTGATGTCCTTGATCCACTCGCGGTGGGATTCGACCGGGTCGACCGACAGCGCGATGACCTTCACATTGCGCTTGGCAAAATCGCCCTTGAGCTTGGCGGTCAGCCCGAGCTCGGTGGTGCAGACCGGCGTGAAGTCGGCCGGATGCGAGAACAGGACGCCCCAGCTGTCGCCAAGCCATTGATGGAAGCGAATCGGGCCCTCGCTGGAATCCTGTTCGAAATCCGGCGCAATATCGCCTAGACGTAGTGCCATCTCTGTCTCCTTACGGGCAAATTCGGGTTGAACCAGTTTAGTCCGATTGCGATCCAACCCAAACAAATATAAAGTCACTACAAAATCACCTTTTCGTCTTAAGACTTTTGCTTTACGTCACTGTCCTACACGAAGTGTCGGACTCGTGGTGTTGAAACCACGGCGTCTCCCCGCATATGCTAAGAAAGAAGGCATGAAAGCTGCCCGACAGCGTGCGAGGAAGGCAAAATGTCACAATCCGAAACCACCGCCCGCAAACAGGAGAAACTGATGAGCGATGTCAAGACCGTTTTGTCCGATGCCGAAGAACTGCTTAAGCAAGCGGCCTCGACCACCGGCGAGAAAGCTGCCGAACTGCGCGAGCGCGGCATGGGCCTGCTGAAGCAGGCCAAGGAAAAGGCCCAGGACCTCCAGGACGCCGTCGTCACCAAGAGCAAGGCGGCCGCACGCGCCACCGACGACTATGTGCACGATCATCCGTGGCGCGCCGTCGGCGTGGCGGCCGGTGTCGGCCTGCTGATCGGCCTGCTGCTCAACCGCAAGTAATCCGGATTCATTTCGAATCTGCCGGGCCGGCTGGCCCGGCGCCTGAAACGAGCGCCCTGCGCCGCGCAGGGCAAACGCCCTCCGGCGGCATGTTCCGCCGGCCCGGCTTCCCGTGCGCAACCGGTGCAGCCTCGCGCTGCACGCCCTTGCCGGAATTGCATGAGCGACCCGACCTCCTCTCCCAAGTTCATGGACGCCCTGCGCAGCCTGGCAGGATCGCTGGTGGCGATGGTGCAGACGCGCCTCGAGCTCGCCAGCGTCGAACTCGCGGAAGAACGATCGCGCCTGATGAAGATGGCCCTGCTGGCCTGCTTCGGGCTGGTGTTCTTCGGCCTGTCCATGGTCACGCTGACGTTCCTGATCGCCGTCCTGTTCTGGGACACCTACCGCTGGCAGGCCCTGGGCGCGCTGGTCCTGTTCTATCTGCTGGCCTGCGCGGTCTGCCTGGCGACGGCCCGCCACCTCGTGCGGCATGCCCCGCCGCTGTTCGAGGCCACCCTGGCCGAGATCGACAAAGACCGGGAGATCCTGCGCCGATGAGCACGCCATCCACCCCCAGCGGCGCGCCCGGTGACAGCGCCGACGACCGCGCCGACACCGCCGCGGCCCGCGATACCGGCCAGCCGCGCGCGCATCCGCGCCCGGTGCGCTATTCGCGCGAAGTGCGCCTGCCGCTGGCGATCCGCAAGGAATTGCTGATCACCCGCGCCGCGCTGGAGCGCTATGACTGCGCCCAGGCCCTGCATCAGGTGCGCGGCAGCGCGGCCCGCTTCGGCCGGCTGGGCACCTGGCTGCCGCGCATGACGCGGCCGGCCTCCTGGTTCAAGCTGCTTGGACTGGCCAGGGACTACCCCATCCTCAGCTCGACGGTATCCCTGGCGCTGCCCTTGCTGCGCAAGACCCCGGTGCTGCGCTGGGGCTGGAAGCTGGCCAAGCTCGGCAGCCTCGCCGCGGCGGGCTTCTGGGTCTACGACACCTGGCAAAAAGGTACCGCGGAAGCAAGCCGGAGCGGCGCCACCCCCGCCACCGTCGATACCGGCTTCCGCGATCCGCTGGTACGCTAGCCGGATGCAGGCCGGCCGGGCCGCCGCCGCGCGGCCCGCCCCGCCGCCAGCCCCGCGCATGGCGCGCCCGGCACGGTGTCATTCCAGGACGGGATGATCTTGCAACGCCCCCGGGATTTTCCACGCAAGGTGACCGCGCAAATGACCCAACCAGCAGATATGCAGCAGAAGGCGTTCTACCTGCTGCTGGCCGCAGTCTCGATCGCATTCTGCTTCGTGCTGTGGCCTTTCTTCGGCGCCGTGTTCTGGGGCGCCATCCTCGCCATCATCTTCACGCCGCCCAACAACTGGCTCACGCGCCGCATGGGCGGGCGCCGCAATCTCGCCGCGCTGACCACGCTGGCGCTGTGCCTGCTGATCGTGGTGCTGCCGCTGATCTTCGTGACCGGCGCGCTGATCCAGGAGATCAGCACCGTCTACCAGCAGATCAAGAGCGGGCAGCTCAATTTCGGCGCCTACTTCCAGCAGGCCGTGCACGCGCTGCCGCCGTCCGTGAACCGGGTGCTGGACCGCTTCGGCATGGCCGACATCGCCGGCGTGCAGGAGAAACTCACCGCGGGCGCGGCGCAGGGCAGCCAGCTGATCGCCACGCAGGCGCTCAGCATCGGCCAGAACACGTTCCAGTTCGTCATCAGCTTCGGCGTGATGCTGTACCTGCTGTTCTTCCTGCTGCGCGACGGCCCGCAGATCTCGCGCCGCATCGTGCAGGCCATCCCGCTGAGCGAGCCGCACAAGCAGCACCTGCTGCGCAAGTTCACCACGGTGGCGCGCGCCACCGTCAAGGGCAATATCGTGGTGGCCGCGGTGCAGGGCGCGCTGGGCGGGCTGATCTTCTGGTTCCTCGGCATCCAGGGCTCGCTGCTGTGGGGCGTGCTGATGGCCTTCCTCTCGCTGCTGCCGGCGGTCGGCGCGGCGCTGATCTGGGGGCCCGTGGCGATCTACTTCCTGCTCACCGGCGCCGTCGGCAAGGGCGCGATCCTGATCGGCTTCTGCGTGGTGGTGATCGGCACGGTGGACAACGTGCTGCGCCCGCTCCTGGTCGGCAAGGACACCCGCATGCCGGACTGGGTGGTGCTGATCTCCACGCTGGGCGGCATGGCGCTGTTCGGCCTGAACGGCTTCGTCATCGGGCCCCTGATCGCCGCCCTGTTCATCGCCAGCTGGGACCTATCCACCTCCACGCGCGACGAGATCGAACGCCGCGAGGCCGCGCAGGACCAGGCCGCGGCAACCCCGCCGGCGCCGGACGCGGCGGCCGGCCCCGCCGCCCCGCCCGCCCCGCGGGACCGCCGCGCGGCCGCGGAACGCACCGAGTAAGCGCGCCGCGGGCCTCCCCGAATCCCTTCAGGAGCAAGCCTTGAACCAGAGCAACGCAACACCCAGGCACTACACGGTGCGCGAGCTGTTCCGCAAGCCGGACCGCTCCCAGTTCTCGATCTCGCCGGACGGGCGCCACCTTTCCTTCCTGGCGCGCCACCAGGGCCGCCAGAACATCTTCGTGCAGGCCATCGATGCCGATGGCAACCTGCTCGGCGAAGCGCGCCCGCTGACCGGCGAGACCGAGCGCGACCTGCCCTTCCACACCTGGAAGGGCAATGCGCACATCCTCTACATCAAGGACTTCGGCGGCGACGAGAATTTCCACGTGCTGTCGGTGCCGGTCGACGGCGGCGAGCCGCTGGACCTGACGCCGTACCCGGGTGTGCGCGCGGAAGTCCTCGACGACCTCGAGGACGACGAGCGCCACATCCTGCTGTCCCACAACAAGCGCGACCCGCAGGTCTTCGACGTGCTGCGCGTGGACGTGGTGACCGGCGAGTCCGTGCAGATCGCCGAGAACCCCGGCAACGTGATGAGCTGGGGCACCGACCACGCCGGGCGCCTGCGCGTGGCCTCGGCCAGCGACGGCGTCAACACCACCCTGCTCTACCGCGACACCGAGGACGAGCCGTTCCGCCCGATCCTCACCACGGACTTCCGCGACACGGTCTCGCCGCTGTTCTTCACCTTCGACGACGCTCGGCTCTACGTGCAGTCGAACCGTGGCCGCGACAAGCTCGCCATCTTCGAGTTCGACCCGCACACCGCGCAGGAAGGCAAGCTGGTATTCGAGCACGGCGAAGTCGACGTCGGCGGCCTCGGGTATTCGCGCCGGCGCCGCGTGCTGACGGCGGCCTGGTACACCGACTGGAAGACGCGCCGCCATTTCTTCGACGCGCGCAGCGAGCAGATCCACGCCGACCTGGAGCGCCAGTTGCCCGGCTACGAGCATCACGTCACCAGCATCACGCGCGACGAGACCCGCATGATCGTCTCGGCGTCGAGCGACCGCACCACCGGCACGCGCTACCTGTACGACAGCAACACCGGCAAGCTGGTCTCGCTCGGCCAGATCCTGCCGTGGCTCGACGAGGCCGACATGGCGCCGATGCAGCCGGTCAGCTTCACCTCGCGCGACGGCCTGCAGCTGCATGGCTACCTCACGCTGCCGCCGGGAGCCGAGGCCCGTGACCTGCCGCTGGTGGTCAACCCGCACGGCGGCCCATGGACGCGCGACGTGTGGGGCTTCAACCCCGAAGTGCAGCTGCTGGCCAACCGCGGCTACGCCGTGCTGCAGATCAACTTCCGCGGCTCCACCGGCTACGGGCGCAAGTTCTGGGAAGCCAGCTTCAAGCAGTGGGGCCGGACCATGCAGAACGACATCGACGACGGCGTCGACTGGCTGGTCGCCCAGGGCATCGCCGACCCGCGCCGCGTGGCGATCTACGGCGGCAGCTACGGCGGCTATGCCGTGCTCGCGGGCGTGGCCTTCACGCCGGAGCGCTACGCCGCGGCCATCGACTACGTGGGTGTGTCGAACCTGTTCACGCTGCTCGAGACCATTCCCGCCTACTGGAAGCCGATGCTCGACATGCTCTACGAGATGATCGGCAACCCCAACGACGAGAACGACCGCAAGGCCATGCACGATGCCTCGCCGGTGTTCTTCGCCGACCGCATCCGCACGCCGCTGCTGGTGGCCCAGGGCGCCAACGACCCGCGCGTCAAGCAGGCCGAGAGCGACCAGATCGTCGAGGCGCTACGCAAGCGCGGCGTGGACGTGGCCTACCTGCTCAAGGAAAACGAAGGGCACGGCTTCCACAACGAGGAAAACCGCTTCGATTTCTACGAGGCGATGGAGGCGTTCCTGGCCAAGCATCTCGCCAAGCCCCCCGCCCAGGCCGGCGGCCAGCCATGAGCGCAGGCGCGCGGACCCGGTCCCGGTCCGCGCAGGCAGGCACGAAGGCGTAGCGCTTGCCCGCTACGCCTTTTTTCATTTCATTGCCCCTGCGCTTCAGGGCGCCGGCGCCGGCATGAACGCGAATGACGGCGTCGGCACGAACGACGCCGACACCTCTCCCGAATAGACCTGCCCCTTGTCCATCGTGAGCTTCAGCACCGGCGCGCCGGCCCTCAGGTTGAGCTTGTTCAACGATACCCAGAACGTGTCCGGGCGCGTGGCCGAGTCGAAGTAGTAGACCAGGTTCTTGTGGTCGGACGCGGTGCGCCAGATGGTCGAGGACAGGTTGGGCTGGTCCGGCGTGCTGATGCCGAGCGGCACGCTGACGGAACGCATCACGCTCATCACGCCGGCCACGGCCTGGAACGCGTACGACCGGTTGGGCACGCCGGCGATGTAGTTCGGATCGAGCTGCTTCGGAATCGCGTCGAGCAGGAACGACGCGCGCACGAAGCGGTCCGCGGCGCGATTGGTGCCCGGCAGGAACGTCAGGCCGCCGACGCCTTTCCAGTAGGTGTCGAGCGCCAGCTGCTCGCTGTAGACCGGTGAGTTCGTCATGACCTTGAACGCCTTGCCGTGATGGATGACGAGCTTGCCGCCGAGATACTCGAGGATGGCCGAATCGCCTTGCGCGTCCGAGAGCGAAAGATGGATCGTCAGCGGCTTGCCGTTGGGCAACGGCGGCGCGATGACCTGGAAGGGATTCTGGCCCAGTACGCCGACCGCTTCGGCGACGGTGGCGAAATTGTCGAGCGCATACTGCGCCCACAAGCTGATGGCGATCCCCGCGCGGCGCGCATCGGGCTTGCCGTAGTCGGTCTCCGCGAGATACAGCGCATTGGCGACCAGCCCGCGCTCGTTCATGCCGTCGACGCTGCCGATCTCGTAACCCGACACGATCACGCTGCCGTATTTCGACGTCCAGCGCGGCGAGCGCGGCCCGGCGGCACCCTCGCGTTCGATGCCGGCGGGAAACGCCCAGAGATTGGAGCCCATGTCCTCGGACCAGTCCATCGAGCGTCCGGTGATCACCTGGCCGTCCGCGCCGACGTACAGCACGCGCGTGCAGCCGTACGCGAACGAGGCGCCCAGCACGGTCAGCACGATGGCGGCCGCGCCCAGCGCCGCGAGCCGGAACTTCCGAAGATGCCGCAACATGATGTTCTCCTCAGCGCGCCGCAGCGGCGACTTCCAGCGTGCCGTCGATCACGAACTGCACGCCCATGCAGACCAGCAGGAAACCCATCACGCGCGAAATGGCTTCGACGCTGCCATTGCCGAGAAAGCGCACGAGTTGCGTGGACGAGCGCAGGCAGATCCAGAACAGCAGCCCCAGCAGCACCGCGACGATCACCGGGGCCGCCGCCAGGACCCATTCGGCATACGCGTCCTGCTTGCCGCTGAGCTTGGACGCGAGGCTGATGACGATCGCAATGGAACCGGGCCCGGCGGTACCCGGAAATGCCAGCGGCACGAAGGCGATATCGGCGGAATTCTCCTGGCTTTGCTCGGCTTTTTTCTTGCCGGTTTCCGGAATTTCCGTCACCGGCGCCGATGGAAAAAGCATCTTGAAACCAAGAAAGGAAACGATCAGGCCACCCGCGATGCGCATGCCCGGAATCGATATGTCAAAGGTGCGCATGATCCACGTGCCGGAGTAATAGGCCACCAGCATGATCGATGTCACGTAGCAGGCGCCGAGCCAGATCTGGCGCTTGCGCCTGGCGTCCGGCATATGCGCGCCCAGCGCCAGCAGCAGGGACATGGATGTCAGCGGGTTGGCCAGCGGAAGCATCAGCGTCAAGCCGATGCCCACCAGCCTGAACAGCTGGAGAATCTCTGCGCTCATATGGAGCCACTCCCGAAGTCAGCGATGCGGATTCTTGGCCGGAACGAATGCGTTCATGATAGCGCAGTTCAATTTCTTATCGCATATAAAAATTAAATCCCGGAATTATCTAAAAAAAATTTACCCGACGATTGATAAGACTCCACGGCTGTTTTATTCCGAATCGTCCTGTTAAATCCGGTGCGCATGCGCATAGTACTAACCACGGCCATCGCCATCGGGCGGAACGGATCGGACCGGCTGCCGGCCGCAACCATGGCCGGCGGCTCGCCGGCACCGCCGCGGATTTCCCCCGTGCGCCACCGCCGCAGCAACCCTTGGACAAGGCGCATTCCGTGCTGCTATATTGCCTGCATTGTTTCCGACATGGCGGCATGGAAGCGAGCTGGCAGATCCTTGAAACCGATCATTGCACTGACGATGTTTCAGACAGAAAGCAGCGCACTCACGCCCTTCGGGCAATGGACTTGCGGCCGCCGCGGCGTCCGGCCATTCCGCCGGCCGCGGCTGGCATGGCGGACGCGCGCCGCGCGCATGCATGGCGTGGCAACGTCCGCGTGCCACGCGCCCGGCCCGGATGCCCGGCAATGACGGCGGACAAATCCGGCCCGCGGCCGTTTCAACGCGTATCCGCGCCGGCCGCGCTCGCTGCGCTCGCCGCGTTGTGTAGCCCCCTGCAGGGCTGCGCCTTTGCCGGCGCCCCCGCCTTTGACCTGTTCGGCGCGTACTTTCCGCTCTGGCTGCTGAGCGCGCTGGCCGGCGCGCTCGGCGCGGCGATCGCGTACCGGGTATTCGTCGCCACGGGATGGGCGCAGATCGTGCCTTGCCAGTTGCTGGTCAACACCGCAATCGGCGTGACGGTCGCCGTGTTCGTCTGGTTGCTCGGAACGGGACAATTTCCATGAAGCTGGCCGGCGCACGCCACACCGCCATCCGCGGCCGCCTGATTGCCGCGGCCATCGTCGCGCTGAGCATCGGCATGGCGCTCTACGCGTATCACCGCATCACGCGCTTCCCGTCCTCGGACGACGCGACGCTCGACGCCGACGTGGTCCACATGGCGTCGCCGGTGGGCGGCAGGATTGCCCGGCTCTGGGTCACGGAAAACCAGCAGGTCGCCAAGGGCGCGCCGCTGTTCCAGATCGACCCCGAGCCTTACCGGCTGGCCGTCGCCCAGGCGCAGGCGGACCTGGAACTGGCACAGGCGGCGCTCGGCACCCGGCGCCGCACCATCGCCAGCGAACAGGCCGCCGCGTCGATCGCCTCCGAGCAGGCGGCGCGCGCCGCGCAGAACTATGCGCTGACAGCGCGCACGGTGGAACGCCTGCGCCCGCTGGAGGCGGACGGCTACGTGCCGACCCAGCAACTGGACCAGGCCCAGGTCACGCAGCGCGATGCGGCGATCTCGCTCAAGCAGGCCAAGGTGCAGCGCTCCGCGTCGGCCCAGGCGGTGGGCGACGCGGCCGATGCGGTGGCGGCAGTGCACGCGCGCCAGGCCGCGCTGGCCATCGCGCAGCGCGCGCTGGACGACACGCTGGTGCGCGCGCCCCACGACGGCCGCGTCACCGGGCTGACGGTCTTGTCCGGCGAAGTCGTGGTGCCCAACCAGTCCATCTTCGTGCTGATCCATACCGGCGAATGGTTCGCCGTGGCCAATTTCCGCGAAACCGTGCTCTCCGAGATCAAGGCCGGCGACTGCGCGACGGTCTACTCCCTGATCGACCGCAGCCGCGCCATCCGCGGCACGGTGACCGGCATCGGCGCCGGCGTGGTCGACACCGACCGCGTCAACCTGCCGCGCTCGCTGCCCTACGTGCAGGCCTCGGTGAACTGGGTGCGCGTGGCGCAGCGCTTCCCGGTGCGCATCCACCTGGAGGAGGCGCCCGAGGCGCTCGCCAGGATCGGCGCGAGCGCGACCGTCGAGATCCGGCATGGCGCGGCCTGCCGCTGACGGGATGCGGCTGCGCGCGGGCGACATCGCCCGGCTGCTCGCGCCCGCGCCGGGGCGCGCGCAGGCGAGCGCCCGCATCGCGCTGACCTGCACGCTGGTGGTGCTGGTGACCTGCATCTACCGCACGCCCGAGGCCGCGATCTCGGCCTATGTGGTGTTCTTCATCAACCGGCCCGACCGCACCAGCAGCATCCTGATGAGCGTCGCCGCGCTGGTGCTGCTCAGCTTCGTGATCGGGCTGGTGATACTGGTCGCGGTCTTCTGCATCGACAGCCCGGGGCTGCGGGTGGCCTGCATCGTGCTGCTGTCGGCCGGCCTGCTGTTCCTGACCTCGGCCAGCAAGCTGCGCCCCATCGGCGCCATCGTGGCCATGATCACCGGCTTCGCGCTCGACGAACTCGGCGTGGCCCCCATCGGCGAGGCGGCCACGCGCGGCCTGCTCTATGCGTGGCTGATGGTGGCGATTCCCATCGGCGTCAACGTGGCGGTCAACCTGGCGTGCGGCCGCTCGCCGCGCCGCCTGGCCTGCGGCCGGCTGGCGCAATGCCTGCGCGCCGCCGCGGGCAGCCTGCGCGCGCCGGCGGCCGAAGCCAGCCGCGCCGCGCTCGACGCGTGCCTGCGGGAAGCCGTGCCGCCGGTGGCCGGCTGGCTGTCGCTGGCCAAGCTCGAAGGCACGCTGCCGCCCGCCGACCTGGCGGCATTGCGCCACGCCGCGGCCTCCACCACCGCGATCCTGCTGGCGACCGACGCCGTCACCCGCGCACCGTGCGATCGCCTGCCGGCCGCGCTGGCGGCGGCGATCGCCGACACCCTGGACGAGATGGCCAGCATGCTCGACCAGGGCGGCTATCCGGTCGACATCGCACTGATGCTGCCGCCGGCGCAACGGCTCCCGGCCGCGGCGGAAACGGTCGCGGCGAATCTGGTGTCGGCCATCAACGGCTACGCGCAAGTCCCGGCGCCGGCGCCTGCCGCGCCGGACGGCAAGGCAGCAGACAATGCGGCAGGCAAAGCCCCAGACCAGGCAACCGACAAGGCAGGCGACAAAGCGCACGCGTCCTCCTTCTTCCTGCCCGACGCGTTCTCGAATCCCGACCACGTCCGCTATGCGCTGAAGACCACGGCCGCGGCCACGTTCTGCTATCTGCTCTACATGCAGCTCGACTGGCCCGGCATCCACACCTGCTTCATCACCTGCTACCTGGTATCGCTGGGCACCGCGGCCGAGACCGTGGAGAAGCTGACGCTGCGGCTGGCCGGCTGCGCGGCCGGCGCGCTGCTCGGCACCGCCGCGCTCGTGTTCGTGGTTCCATCGCTCACGTCGGTCGGCGCGCTGCTGGCGCTGGTGTTTGCCGGCACGCTGGTGTCGGCGTGGATCGGGCAAGGCTCGCCGCGCATCGCCTACGCCGGCTTCCAGGTCGCCTTCGCCTTCTTCCTGTGCGTCCTGCAGGGCGCCGCGCCGGGCTTCGACCTGACCATCGCGCGCGACCGCATCGTCGGCGTGATGCTCGGCAACGTCGTGGTCTATCTCGTCTTCACGCGGGTCTGGCCGGTCAGCATCGCCGGCCGCATCGACGCCGCGCTGGCGAACCTTGCCGCGCAATGGGAAAGACTGGCCGCGACCCGGCATGCCGACACGCGGCGGCAGCAAGCGGCCGCCGCGCTGGCGCTGCAGGGCACCATCCGGGAAGACCTTGCGCTGGCCCGTTACGAGCCCGCCTCGATCGGGCCCGCGCCGGCGTGGCTCGGTGACAGGCATCAGGCCCTCGACAGGCTCGGCGCGATGGCCGGCCCGCTATTCGTGCTGGCCGAGACATGCCCTGGCGATCCCGAGATCGTGCGCAGGCTGCGCCGCGCGGGCATCGGGCCCGCCGGCGACACCGCCGGCCCGGTGCCGCCCGCCACGGAGCAGCCCGCGCAGGACACGCGCGCAGCCACGGCGCGCTCGGCGCTGCTCGGGCTCATCGACACACGCCTGGCCGAGAGCGGCCGGGCCGCACCGCACGAAGCCGCAAAGGAATCTCCTCTTCATGCACCCACCTAGTTTGCCGGCGGCCCTCGCGATGCTGGCCGCAGTGGCCGTGGCCGGCTGCGCCACCTCGTCCCTGGAGATGGCCCCCGCGCGGCCGGACCGCCCCTGGCAACCGCCAACCGCCGCCGGCGGGGAAATCGTGCCGGGCCCGCCGAAGCCGGCTTCCACGCCCTCGTCCACCTACGTCCTGCCCGCCAATAGCGCGCTCGCGGCGCTGCCGCAGCCGCCGGACCTCGATGCCGCGCACGCCTACACGCTCACCGAACTGATCGACATGGCGGAATCCGCCAACCCGCTGACCCGCATCGCCTGGAACGACGCGCGCACCGCGGCGCTCGCGGCCGGCATCGCGAAGAGCGCCTATCTTCCGCAGATCTCCGCCACCGCCATGGGCGGCTACCAGAGCGGCCATGGCTCCACCTCGACCGTGCTCGGGCAAGCGTCGGCCAATGCCTCGGCGCACGGCGCGATCTCGGTACTGTCGCTGCAATGGCTGCTGTTCGATTTCGGCGAGCGCGCGAACCTCGTCGACGCCGTGGAGCAGACGTCGGTGGCGGCGAACATCGCCTTTTCAGCCGCGCACCAGCTCGTGATCCACGATGTCAGCGTGGCCTTCTACCTCTACCAGGCCGCGCGCTCGCGCGCCGGCACGGCGCAGCAGGCGCTGCACAACGCGGACGCCGTCCTCGCCGCGGCCCAGGCGCGCCGCCAGCAAGGCATCGGCACCGTGGTCGAGGTCGCCCAGGCCACCCAGAACCGCGCCCAGGCCAACCTGGCCCTGGTGCAGGCGCGGGGCGCGGAAAGCAACGCCTATCTCAGCCTGGTCTCGGCCATCGGCGTCTCGCCGCTCGCCAAGCCAAGGATCGCCGAGCTGCCGGTCCGTCCCCTGTCGCCCGCGCTGCGCAGCTCGGTCGAACAGATCGTCGAAACCGCCATTGCCAGGCGGCCGGATATCCTCGGCGCCTACGCCGTCGAAAAAGCCAGCCAGGCGAAGGTCAAGGCGGCCGAGGCGGAATTCCTGCCCAAGGTCTTCGTTTCCGCCTTC
Organism: Cupriavidus sp. 30B13; assembly: GCF_049059565.2. NCBI lineage: Bacteria > Pseudomonadati > Pseudomonadota > Betaproteobacteria > Burkholderiales > Burkholderiaceae > Cupriavidus > Cupriavidus sp. 30B13. The sequence continues at coordinate 3,106,410 of NZ_CP188223.1, forward strand.
ACCTCCTACGCTTCGGGCGGAACGGCGATCAGCGCCCTGCCCGCGGTCGGCCAGCAGGCACCGACCGTGAACCTCAACGGCAGCCGCTACGGCGGCAGCGTGTTCCTCGGCATCACCATTCCGCTCTACGACGGCGGGCTGCGGTCCGCCGTGCTCGCGCAGGCGCGCAACAACGCCGAGAACGCCTCGACCAAGCTGACGCGGGCCAAGGAAGACGCGGTCCGGCAGGTCGTCATGAGCCAGAATGCCCTGGAAACCAGCCTCGCCGCGCATGAAGCGGCCCAGGCGCTGGCCGCGGCCGCCCAGACCACGTTCGATGCGGCCTTCGCCGCCTATCGCAAGGGCGTGGGCACGATCACCGATGCCACGCTGGCGCAAACTCAGCTGCTGCTGGCCAGGAATGCCGCCGTGGACAGCTATAGCGGCGCCTTGTCCGCGGCGGCCTCGCTGGCGCTGGCCACGGGTGCCATCGGCGCGATACGTGACGAATCCGACCCGACCGGCCGCCCGGTCTTCGCGCCCTCCCCCGGCCGCAACGGCTGACCTGCCGGGCGGGCGGACCGACGCGGCCAGCATCCACGCCACCTCTGTGCTCATCGAGCACGGTCGAATCGCATCGACGGACCCAGCCGGATGCCTTGCCTCGCAATTTGCGCTGTACATCGAGAACAGATAAATTCCCGGCCGATCATCGGGCACCGGCAACGCGCTTACCCTTTGATGCCGGTATTCAAGACAACGCCGGCGGAGATCAGTTGATCCCCCTAGGCGTACTGCAAGGCCGCCTCGGCCGGCACGCCGAAGTCGGCGGGCCCGAGCCGCGCGCCCAGCAGCCGGCCAAACGCGTTGAGTAGCACATCGGAGGTCAGGCCGTCCGTACCCGCCAGGGCCGGGCAGTTGATCCACGTCGTACCGTCGTTGACGAACACCCGGAGGATCTTGACCAGGTCCGCAGGCTGCAGCGGCAGGTCGGTGCCGGCCACGTGCTCCAAGCCGAAGGCGCGCAGGTAGTCGTCGGCATGGCGGTAGCCGAGGCACACCACCAGCTTGGGCCGCCAGCGCGCGCGTGCCTGCTGCAGGAAGCGAAAGCGCCCGCCCTGCCGGCACAGGGTCAGGTAGCGCTCCTTGGGCACCAGTTCCGGCTGGCCGCGGAACACCCTGGACCAGGGCGTCAGGCCGTCGAGCTGCGCGGGCAGCGGGAACAGGTTCAGCTTGAACTCGCTGCCGCCGGGCGCGTACAGCCGGTCCCGATAATAGGACTTCCAGTCATCGTCGCCCAGCCGCTCCCCGAGCGCTTGCGCGCGGGCCGCCGCCATGATGCGCGCGATGCGCTGATGATGCAGCCAGCGCTCCATATCGCCCTGGTGCCGCAGGCGGAACGCCGCATCCCATGCGGGCGGCTCGGTGCGTGGCTGCAGCGGCCGGACCAGCGGCTCGCACCACGGATGCGGGCTGCGGTCGCAGATCCAGACGGACGCCCGCGGGTTGCCGCCTTCCATGCCGACGAAGGATGAAAAATAATCGTCCAGTTCTTGACTCGTGAATACCTGTGGGTACCGCATCCACTCCCCCGACTTCGAGAATTCGACCCCATTTACCCATGCCAAGGCGTGCCGCGCAGACGCCTTCCGGCATTCGCGTACCGCTGTGGTCATTTCTCGAACGCAGTCCGATGCAGTGCGTGCCGCGTGGCGGGTTCGGCCCGCTCTGCCCGGCATGCCCTCGCGCCCGGCGAGCCCTGCTTTCTCCGGACGGCTTGATCCTCGATCACGATGAGTGGGGGCATCGCCAAGGAGATGAAGGTATTTCTCGATGCTAAATCGTCTTCGGATAACCGCCGCGACGCCGCCGGTTTTACCGGGCAGGCGCAATCAAGGCGGATCGCGCCACGTCGGCCTGGGAAGCCGCCAGCACAGAGGAACCGCGCGAACTATAACTCAGCGCATTCTTACTGAAAATATTATATTTTTAATTTCTGACATAAAAGAATGGCGATTTTGCGAATACCAATTTTCTATCCCCACCTATGGGGGAATCTGTTCTCTGCCTCTCCCGGACGTCGGCGTGTCAGGCCCGGGTAGCCTGTCAAGGACAGGCCGGGCTGCGCACCGGCGGGCAGACATCCTGCGATAACGGAAGGGTAAAGCCGATAAGCAGGATGGAAAACCGGCTCATGGAAAATGGCGGAGGGAAACGGCGCGCGCCGGCCAGGCGTAGCTGTTGCGCTGCTCTTCGGTCAGTGCTGGAGCGGGCCCTTGCGAATCGTGGAGCCTGCTAGCTGGACAAACCGGTACGCATTCTTGCCTCGACCGGCTGGTCGACTTGCCGGATGCACATGAGCATCGACATCGCCGCGATGCCGAGGCCCGACGAAAGCCACAGCGCCTTCGCCCCAAACGCGTCCAGGCACATGCCGAACAGCCACGGCGCCAATGCTTGCGCCATGCGCGCGGGGACCATCAGCACACCCTGCCTGCGACCGTAGCCATCCGGGCCGAAGATAACCAGCGGGAGTGTGCCCTTCGCGATCGTGAGAATACCGTTGCCCGCGCCATGCAGCACCCCGAACAGCGCCGCCGCCGGGGCCCCGAAGACGCCGAAGGCCAGTGCCCCGGCCGGATGAAGCGCCGCGGCGATGCGGGCAGAAAACAGTGGATGGAGTTTGCGCAGGAAGCCAAACTCCAGAAGGCGCGCGCCGACCTGCGCAGGCCCGATCAGGGCGCCCACCATCACTGCCGTCGCCAGGCTCGCGCCGCCCGCCTGCAGCAGGCGCGGCAGATGGGCTGCCATCGCCGTGCTGGTGAACCAGGTGGCGGCAAAGACAAAAGCCAGTGCAACAGAGGCGAGCCGCTGCGAAGGCACCCCCGGCGAGACCGGTTGCCGGGGCGTTGAGGGCAAACTTGCAGCTTCTTCGGGCGCGCGGGCGAGCGTGCCGCCCGGCATGCTCAGGTTCAGGGCAAGGCCAAGCGTGAGGTGTAGCGCGGCCCAGGCCAGGCAAGCCCCGCGCCAGCCGATATGCGCCTCCATGAACGTCGAGAGCGGCCAGCCGACAGTGCTGGCGAAGCCGGCGATCAGCGTGATGCCCGTGATGGCGCCGCGCGAGCGGTTGCCGTAGAAGGCGACGAGTGTGGCGAACGCTGCCTCATACAACCCGGCGCCCATGCCGACACCGAGCACCAGCCACGCCGCGAACAGCCCGATTGCGCCGTGGGCGAGGCCCAGTCCGGCCAGCCCGATCGCAAACACGATGCTGGTGGCCGCCAGCACCGGCCGGCCGCCCGCGCGATCTATCATCCTGCCGGCGGATGGGCCAAGAAGCGCCGAGACAATGAGTGCCGCGCTGAATGCCGCAAAGATCGTGGGCGTCGACACGCCGAGATCGTGCGCCATCGGCGTGGCGAGCATCGCCGGCAAATAGTACGTCGACCCCCACGCCAACGTCTGGGCTATCCCCAGCCTGGCGATCACGCCGCCATTCGGCTCCCTGGCCATACCCTTCCTTCGATGATTATTCGACTTCGCCGCTGCCGGTATCGCCAGCCCGGGCGTCTTGTTCGCGGTCCATGGCCCGCCGGCCTTGCGCATCGATCACCACCTCGCCGTCTTCCTTGGCGAAAGGCCCCTGCTGCGGCGCGGGCAATATATCGAGCACCACTTCGGATGGCCGGCACAGCCGCACGCCGAGTTCCGTCATGACGAACGGCCGGTTGATCAGGATAGGGTGCCGGAGCATCGCATCCAGCAACCGGGCATCCGTGAGCGCGGGATCGGCAAGACCCATCTCCGCATAAGGCGTGCCTTTCTCGCGCAGGGCCTGGCGCACGGTGAGCCCCGCTTGTCGGATCATGTCCTGCAACTGTGTCCGCGACGGCGGCGCATTCAGGTACTCGATCACCTGCGGTTCGATGCCGGCGTTGCGGATCATCGCGAGCGTGTTGCGCGACGTGCCGCAGTCCGGGTTGTGATAGATCGTGACAGGCATCATGTTTTCTCAGTGGGCCCTGGCCTCGTACCATCCCTGCGAGCGGTTGACGATGCCGACGACGAGCAGCATCACGGGAACCTCGATCAGCACGCCGACCACGGTCGCCAGCGCGGCGCCCGACCGGAACCCGAAGAGACTGATCGCGGTGGCCACGGCAAGCTCGAAGAAGTTGCTCGCGCCGATCAGGCTGGACGGACCCGCCACGCAATGCGCGACGCCGAGCTTGCGGTTCAGCAGGTAGGCCAGCCCCGAGTTGAAGAAGACCTGGATGAGGATCGGCACCGCCAGCAGCGCGATCACGAGCGGCTGCTCGATGATCGCCCGGCCCTGGAACGCAAACAGCAGGACCAGCGTCAGCAGCAGCGCGGAAATGGAGTACGGGCCCAGGCGCTGCGCGACGCGCTGGAAATGCGCGGCGCCGCGAGCCAGGAGCACTTTCCGAAGCAGTTGCGAGATGATGACCGGCACCACGATGTACAGCCCGACGGACGTAAGCAACGTGTCCCACGGCACCATGATCGATGACAGGCCGAGCAGCAGCGCGACGACCGGGGCGAACGCGACGACCATGATGGCGTCGTTCAACGCCACTTGCGACAGCGTGAAATAGGGGTCGCCCTTGCACAGCTGGCTCCAGACGAACACCATCGCCGTGCAAGGTGCCGCCGCCAGCAGAATGAGGCCGGCCACGTAGCTGTCGAGCTGGCCGGCCGGAAGTAGCGGCGCGAACAGGTGACGGACGAAGATCCAGCCCAGCAGGGCCATCGAGAACGGCTTGACGGCCCAGTTGATGAACAAGGTCACGCCGATGCCCCGCCAGTGCGACTTGACCTGGCCGAGCGCGCCGAAATCGATCTTCAGCAGCATGGGAATGATCATGACCCAGATCAGGAGTCCCACGGGAAGGTTGACCTGGGCGTACTCCATGCGGCCGATCGCATGGAAGACCTCCGGCAAAGCCTGCCCCGACGCAATGCCGGCGACGATGCAAAGCGCGACCCAGACGGTAAGGTAGCGCTCGAAGAATCCGATGGCCGGTTTGGCGGGCGCCCGCCCGGCGGCGGCGGCGCGTGGACGGCTCATGGTTCCGCCCCCTGCGAAGCGCTGCAGGGTCTCTCGCAGTGCGAAATCTCTTGCTGCGAAGCAATGCCGACCGGCCTGCCCCTGGCCGCGCGCGGAGCGCAGCACGCCGAATTTTCCCGCTCCCGCTGCGCCGGGCGAGACTCGCCATAGACAGGCACATTGCCCAGCGTGTGGAAGTGCTCCCAGGCGATGCCTTGCGGATCCGTGACCCAGTACTTCTCGCTGCGCGCATAGCAGCAGGTAGCCTCTCCTTCATCGAGCAGCGCCATGTCGGCGGCCTCGGCGTGCTCCTTCAGTTCCGCCAGCTCGCTGGGGTCGTCGGTCTGAAACCCGAGATGGTCCACCCCGACTTCGGCGCCCCGCGCCGAGATCGCAAAGTTCACGCGCGGGTCCTCGAGCATCCATTTGGCGTAGTCGTCCTTCACTACGCTGGGCTGCGCGGCGAAGAGCGCCGAGTAGTAACGGATGCTGGCTGGCAGGTCTGCCACGCTGACGTGGACGTGAAAGCGCTTCATGATTGCGACTCCGGGGCAACGGCACAACTGGACACGGGCGAGCACGGATTGCCGCCACAGCAGTTCTCGGTGAGATAGCCAAGCAATGCGTTCATGGTGTCGAAGCGAGCCATGTAGATGATGGAACGCCCGTCCTGCCGGCTCGACAGAAGGCCGGCCCGGTGCAGTTCCTTGAGATGAAAGGAGAGCGACGAGGCGGGCATCTCCATCAGTTCGGCAATCCGGCCGGCCGCAAGCCCCGCGGGCCCGGCCTGGACCAGCAGGCGGAAGACGGACAGGCGGATCGAGTGAGCGAGCGCGCCGAGTGCTTCAAGGGCGTGATTGGTTTCCATGATTCGACTATAGTCGAATCATGGAAACCAGGCAACAAACTTCGTGCAGGCCGTGGCGACTTCGGCAGTCGGCTTTTGCCCTCCTCCATCCTCCCTTTTGGAGCTACCGGTTTCGGCGTGCGCCGCACGCCCGATGGCGCCGCGCTCGCAGCGGATCGGGGTAGCGCTTGCCGTGTGCCGCGCGCCACGACGACGCGCCGACGCGACGACGCTCGTCATCGAGACGCATGGCGGCACGTTGGCGGAAATAGTCGAACCGTCGGGTGTAAGCGGCGAGAGGCGCGGCCGGAGAGGGAAAGAAACGGAACCGGGAACCGGAATCCGGCACGAATGCGGTGGCCACGCGCTGTGTCCCTGGCGTGCCCCCGAATCCGTGAACAACGTCGGAAACAGAAAGGGCCTACAAGCAGAAACGCTGTAAGCCCTTGATGTGCTGGTGGGTCGTGCGTGACTCGAACACGCGACCAACGGATTAAAAGTCCGCTGCTCTACCGACTGAGCTAACGACCCGGAAAAACAGAAGCCGCGATTATAGGGAGATCATGGCTTCAATGTCAACTTTGAACGCGCAGCACCTGTGCTAGGCCATGCGCTCAAGGCGCCATATCTGGTAGCGGAAGGCCAGCACCGCGCCGGCCATGATGCCGGCCAGTGCAATGAACGAGCCGATCGCCAGCGTCGACACGCCCGACAGGCCCTGTCCGATGGTGCAGCCCAGCGCGGTCACGCCGCCGGCGCCCATCAGGATGCCGCCCACCATGTGGTTGCCGACGTCCTCGGCATTGCCGAAACCTTCCCAGCGGAACGTGCGCGTGACCAGCGCATAGACGGCGGCCCCGGCCACCACGCCGAACACGCTGACGATACCGATCGTCAGCACCTTGCTCTTGTCGCTGAACATCATCAGCCAGTCGAGCGTGTAGGCATACGGCGCGACGAAACTCAGGCTTTCCATGCGGCCGCTGTTGGTGCCGACGAACAGTTCTTCGAGCGTGTTGGGATCTTCGGCGACATAACCGAGATGCCCCGACACGTACCACATCGCCACGATGATCAAGCCGACGGCGAAGCCGCCGAGCAGGTTGTCGAACGTGCGGAAGCCGCGCCCGGCCAGCGCCCAGATCACCAGCGCGCCGCCCAGCACCAGCGCCAGGCCGAGCTGCAGCGTGGCGCGCGCGATGCCGCTGGCATGCGCGAGCACGGACGGCAGATCCTGCGTGGTGGGCAGCGTGAACGCTACCGCGTCGACGGTGTTGACGCGGATCACGCCGAACAGGCCGCGCAGCGTCATGTAGGCCGACAGGCCGAGGAAGACGAACACCACCAGCGATTTCAGGTTGCCCGCGCCGATGCGCACCAGCGTCTTGCTGCCGCAGCCCGAGGCCAGCACCATGCCGAAGCCGAACAGCAGCCCGCCCGCCAGCGCGGAAAGCCAGCTCAGCTTGCTGGCGGCGTAGATGGTCTTGGTGGGATCGATGAGGCCGCCCGCGGCCAGCGCGGCGGTGCCGATCATGGCCACGCCGATGGCCAGCCCCCACATGCGCATGCGGCTCCAGTCGCCCATGTTGACGACGTCGGACACCGCGCCCATGGTGCAGAAGTGCGTGCGCTGCAGTATCGCGCCGAACAGGAAGGTCAGGAGGAATGTGCTGGCCAGTACGGTGCGGCTGAGCGCGGCAAGGTCGATATCGGGCATGGCATGTCCGGCGGGGGAACGGAACGAGTGGAAACGGGGAAACGGAAAAGGCAGCGGTGCCGGCAGGCGCCGCGCGCGTTGGCGCGGCGCCTGCCGGGCGGTCTTCAGGCAGCGCCCTGGTAGCGCGTGGGATCGGGCACGCCGGCGGCCTCGAAGCCGGCGCGGCGGATACGGCAGGAATCGCACACGCCGCAGGCGCGGCCGTCGTCGTCGGCCTGGTAGCACGACACGGTCATGCCGTAGTCCACGCCGAGCCGCACGCCGGCGCGGATGATCTCGCTCTTGGTCATGTCGATGATGGGCGCGTGCACGCGGATGCGCTCGCCTTCCACGCCGGCCTTGGTGGCGAGGTTGGCCAGCGCCTCGTAGGCGCAGACGTACTCGGGGCGGCAGTCCGGATAGCCCGAGTAGTCCACCGCGTTGGCGCCGAAGAACAGGTCGCGCCCGCCCACGGCCTCGGCCCAGCCCAGCGCGAGCGACAGCATGATGGTATTGCGCGCCGGCACGTAGGTGACCGGGATGCCGCCGACGACGCCGTCGGTGGGCACGTCGAGGCTGTCGTCGGTCAGCGCGGAGCCGCCGAAGCGGCGCAGGTCCAGGTCGATGATCTCGTGGCGCACCGCGCCGAGGGCCGCGGCCACGCGCTTCGCGGCCTCCAGCTCGGAAGAGTGGCGCTGGCCGTAGCGCATCGACAGGGCGTAGGTCTCGAAGTCCTGCGCATTGGCCATGGCGAGGACGGTGGCGGAATCCAGGCCGCCGGAGAGCAGGACGATAGCGCGTTTTTTCATGATGGCGGGGCGCGGCGCCTGGCGGCGGCGCGCAAAAAAAGATCGGGGCGGAAATCGGGGCGAATCGCGTATTTTAGCGCGAGCCCGGCCAGGGCCCGCCGATGTGCGTCACGGCGAAGTCAGCTGTTCGATCAGCAGCCTGGCCGCCGCCGGCAGGTCGTCGATGTCGCGGAACACGATCTTCAGCTCGCGCTCGGCCCAGGGCTCGTCCAGCGCGACCTTCACCAGGCCCGGCATGCGCTCCGGGATGCCGACCTCGGGCAGCAGCCCGATGCCCAGGCCGACGGCCACCATGTTGCGCACGGCCTCGAAATTGGTGACCTGGATGCGCAGCTTCAGGCGCCGGCCGCTGGCCGCGGCGGCGCGCTGGCACAGCGTGTAGATCGATGCGCCGTCCTGCATGCCGACGAAATCCTCGTCCAGCGCCTCCTCGAAGCGCAGGCTCGCGCGGCCGGCGTAGCGATGGTGCTCGGGCACGATGAAGAACAGCCTGTCGACGCGGTACGGCAGCGTCGACAGGCGCTCCGGCGGCGCGGTCAGCGCGCAGATGCCGAAGTCCACCGTGCCGCTTTCCACCATGCGCACGATCACGTCGCTGGTCTTCTCGATCAGGTCGATCTTGATGGCGCCATTGGCCGACAGGAAGCGGTGCAGCGCCTGCGGCAGGTAGTGCACCATGGCCGTGAAATTGACCGACATGCGCACGTGGCCGCGCACGCCCTTGGTGTATTCATCCAGTTCGCCCTCGGCCTGCTGGAACTGCTCGAAGATGCGCCGGGCGTGGCGGTACAGCGTCTGGCCCGCCGGAGTGGGCCGCACGCCGCGGCTGTGGCGCTCGAACAATGGCGTGCCGGCGTCGCTTTCCAGCTCGGAGACGCGGCGGCTGACCGCGGAGGCCACGATGTGGGTGGCCTGGGCGGCGGCCGCGATGCTGCCCTGCTCCACCACGGCGGCGAAGACCCGCAGGGATTCGAGGTCGAAGCGCATGGGTTCCTCCGTTGCCGGTGCCGGCCAGCCATCTCGCACCGCGATGGCTGAATTGTCGAAAAAGAAATAGCGGCGCGCCGGCGCGGGCGCTAGCATGCCCTTCTGGACCGCTGTCCGGGCGCCGGATGAGCGCCGCACAGCCGCGCCGGCCCTGGAACACGGCCATCCCCGGCGGCCTGGCCGCAAATCCTAGCACAGGCCCGCGTGGCCGCGCCCCGCCCAACGCCCACTTGCCGATTCGCGATGCCTCAGACACTATTCGAAAAACTCTGGCGGCGCCACGCCGTCCGCGAGAACGACGACGGCACCACGCTGCTCTACATCGACCGCCACCTCGTCAACGAAGTCACCAGCCCGCAGGCCTTCGACGGGCTGCGCCTGGCCGGGCGGGCGCCGCGGCGCCCCGCGTCGGTGCTGGCCATGTCGGACCACAATGTGCCGACCACGGACCGCAGCCAGGGCATGGCCGCCATCGCCGACCCCGTGGCGCGCGCCCAGGTGCAGGCGCTGCAGGCCAATTGCCGCGAGTTCGGCCTGACCGAATACCCGCTGAACGACGCCCGCCAGGGCATCCTGCACGTGGTCGCGCCCGAGCAGGGCATGACGCTGCCCGGCACCACGCTGATCTGCGGCGACTCGCACACCAGCACGCACGGGGCCTTCGCGGTGCTGGCCTTTGGCGTCGGCACCTCCGACATCGAGCACGTGCTGGCCACGCAGTGCCTGCGCCTGCCTCGCATGAAGACCATGCGGGTGGCCATCGAGGGCAAGCTGGGCGCCGGCGTCACCGCCAAGGATGCGGCGCTGGCCTTCATCGGCCGCTTCGGCACCGACTTCGGCACCGGCTACGCGCTGGAATTCTGCGGCAGCGCGGTGCGGGCCATGAGCATGGAAGCCCGCATGACGCTGTGCAACCTGACCATCGAGGCCGGCGCGCGCTGCGGCATGGTGGCCGTTGACGACACCACGCTGCGATACCTGCGCGAGCGTCCGCACGCCCCCGGCGGCGCGCAGTGGGACGCGGCCGCGGCCTACTGGCGCACCCTGGCCAGCGACCCCGGCGCGGCCTTCGACCGCGAGGTGACGCTCGACGCGGCCGCGATCCGGCCCCAGGTAACGTGGGGCACCACGCCTGGCATGACCTGCGCGGTCGACGGCGCGGTGCCCGACCCCGAGCATGAGGCCGACCCCGTCAGGCGCGCCGGCCTGCGCAACGCGCTGGCCTACATGGACCTGGCGCCCGGCACGGCGATCCGCGACATCGCGCTGGACAAGGTGTTCATCGGCTCGTGCACCAACGCGCGCATCGAAGACCTGCGCGCCGCGGCCCACGTCGTGCGCGGCCGCAAGGTGGCCGGGCGCATCGTGCAGGCGCTGGTGGTGCCGGGCTCGGGACTGGTGAAGCGCCAGGCCGAGCAGGAAGGGCTCGACGAGATCTTCCGCGAGGCCGGCTTCGAGTGGCGCGAGCCCGGCTGCTCGATGTGCCTGGGCATGAACGCGGACCGGCTCAACCCCGGCGAGCGCTGCGCCTCGACCTCGAACCGCAACTTCGAGGGCCGCCAGGGACGCGGCGGCCGCACCCACCTGGTCAGCCCGGCGATGGCCGCGGCCGCCGCCATCGCCGGCCATTTCGTCGACGTTTCCACTTTCCGCTAGGCCCGCCGCAATCATGCAGCCCTTCACCTTCCTCGACGCGCTCGTCGTTCCCGTGGACCGCCCCAGCGTCGACACCGATGCGATCCTGCCCAAGCAGTACATGAAGATGATCGGGCGCACCGGCTTCGGGCCGTACCTGTTCGACGAGTGGCGCTACCTGGATGCGGCCGAGCCCGGCGACGACTGCGCGCAGCGCCGCCTGGTGCCCGGCTTCGCGCTGAACCAGCCGCGCTACCAGGGCGCCGGCATCCTGCTGGGGCGCGCCAATTTCGGCTGCGGGTCCAGCCGCGAGCACGCCGTGTGGGCGCTGGCCGAATGGGGCGTGCGCGCGCTGGTGGCGCCGAGCTTCGCCGAGATCTTTCGCGGCAACTGCCTCAAGAACGGGCTGCTGCCGATCGTCCTGCCCGAAGCGGCGGTGGATGCGCTGTTCGCGGCCGTGCAGGCGCAGCCGGGCTACCGCCTCGCCATCGACCTGCCATCGCAGACCGTGCGCGAGCCGGGCGGCGCCGCGCACCCGTTCGCCATCAACCCGTTCAACAAGGCCATGCTGCTCGACGGCCTGGACGAGATCGGCGACACGCTGCGCCACGCCGCCGCGATCGACGCCTTCGAGCGCGGGCGGCTGGCGCTCGAACCGTGGCTCGCGGGCGGCGCCGGCGCCCTGCCCTGAAGCGCGCCGTGGTTCGATATCCGCGCCGATATCCGCGTCGATATCCGCCTCGATATCCGCCTCGATATCGGCTTCGACATCCCAATGCAACGACCCAAATACAACGACATGCAGGAGATCCCCATGCAGACTGAAAACACACTCGCCGCGCCACGCGTCTCGTGGCGCGCCAACCTCACGGCCAAGCACTGGCGCACGCTCAACGGCGCCTTCATGGGCTGGATCTTCGACGGTTACGAGGCGCTGGCGCTGATCGTCATCCTGCCCTCGCTGATGCAGTCGGTGCTGACGCCCGAGCAGATGGGCTCGCGCCCCATCTACAGCGGCCTGGTCATCGGCATCACGCTGCTGGGCTGGGGCATCGGCGGGCTGATCGGCGGCACCATGGCGGACTACGTCGGCCGCAAGCGCATGATGATGTGGTCGGTCTTTCTGTACGCGGTGCTGACCGGCTTTACCGCGCTGGTGCATGACGTCTGGCAGCTGAGCGCGCTGCGCTTCGTGACGGGCCTGGCCATGGGCAGCGAATGGAGCACCGGCATCGCGCTGGTGGCCGAGACCTGGCCCAAGGAGGCGCGCTCCAAGGGCGCGGGTTTCCTGCAGTCGGGCTTCGGCTGGGGCACGCTGATCGCCGCGGTGATCTGGTACTTCCTGGGCGAGTTTAACCCGTTCGGCGCAGACAACTGGCGCGTGATGTTCCTGGTGGGCGCGCTGCCGGCGTTCTTCGTGCTTTACCTGCGCCGCGGCGTGGACGAGTCGGAGAAATGGATCGAGGCCGTGCGCAACAAGCGCTGGGGCGCCACCGAAGGCAGCACCGCGCCCGCCGGCGAAGCGGGCAAGCGTCCCTTCACGCTGACCCAGATCTTCCGCGAGCGCGAGGCCGCGCGCCGCATCGCGCTGACCACGGCGCTGTCGATCGTGACCATCGTCGGCTGGTGGGCGGTTTCCAGCTGGCTGCCGGTCTACACCGGAGCGCTGGCCGCGGCAGGCCACGTCGAGAACCCGCAGCGCTGGATCTCCTCGGTCAACATCACCTATACCATCGGTGCCATCGTGGCCTACATGGCATCGGGCTTCATCATCGATGCGGTGGGCAGGCGCTGGTTCCTGTTCTTCACGTTCGCGGGCTCGCTGCTGACCACGGTCATGGCCTACGCCTGGGTCGGCACCGTGCAGCAGATGCAGATCGTCGCGCCCATCAACGGCTTCTTCACGCTGGGCTGCGCGTTCGCCTGGCTGGCGATCTACCCGGCCGAACTGTTCACCGCCTCGGTGCGCTCGACCTCGGTCAGCTTCGTCTTCAACTCGGCGCGCCTGATCGCGTGGTTCTTCCCGATCCTGTCGGGCACGCTCATCAAGTCGTTCGGCGGCGTGGCGCAGGCCGCCCTGATCTTCGGCTCGGTCTACGTGCTGGGCATGGTGCTGCCGTGGTTCCTGCCCGAAACCAAGGACCAGGACCTGCCCGAATAGGCGCGGCGCCCGCGCGCGGAGCGCGGACATGGAAAAGGCCGCCAGTGTCGCCACTGGCGGCCTTTCGCCGTTCTTCTTCCCGCCGGCTGCCGGCGTCTTACTTCAGCGTCTTGAGGCGATTGCTCGCCGCCTGCGCGCCCTCGGTGCCGGGGTACTTCGCCACCACCTGTTCCAGGGTCTTGCGGGCCGCGGGCTTCTGGCCGGACTCGAGCTGGTTGTTGGCGATGGCGATCAGCGCGTCGGGCACCTTGGGGTGGTCCGGATACGCCTGCACCATGTTCTGCAGCACCGTGGTGGAGCCGCGGTAATCGCGCTGCGCGTACAGCGAGTTGCCGAGCCAGAACTGCGCCAGCGGCACGTACGGGCTCTGCGGGTACTTCTTGATGAAGCCCGCGAAGACGTTGCCGGCGCCCTTGAAGTCCCCGGTCTGGAACTGCTTGAGCGCGGCATCGTACTCGGTCTTCTCGCCAGGCTGGGACAAGCCCTCGCGGCCATCCACGGTGACCTGCTGCGGCTCGAATTTCTTCAGGCGCGCATCGAGGTCGGCGTAGTAGTCCTTCTGCTGCTTCTGCAGGGTGGCCACCTCGTTCTGCAGCATCTCGTTCTGGCCGCGCAGCCGCGCCACTTCCTGGCGCAGGCCTTCCAGCTGGTTCTGCATGTCCAGCTGGGCGCGGCTGTTCTGGTCGATGCGCTGCGACGCCGTTGCCTGGAAGCCGTTGAACTGATCGCGCATGGTGACGATGGCGCGGCGCGCCTCGTCATCGTCGAATACGCCGGCCCGTGCCTGCGCGGCCGGCAGCAGGCCGGCGCAGGACATCGCAGTGAGCAATACCAATTTGGAGACGCGTGCGTTCATGAGGTGCCTGTGCGCGGATTAGTACGTGATGTCCGCGCGGCGGTTCTCCGCCCAGGCGGCTTCGTCGTGGCCGGTGGCCTTGGGCTTTTCCTTGCCCAGGCTGACGGCTTCCATCTGGGTGTCGGGCACGCCCAGCGAGGACAGCGAGCGGCGCACGGCCTCGGCGCGCTTCTGGCCCAGCGCCAGGTTGTATTCGCTGGTGCCGCGTTCGTCGGTGTTGCCCTGGATCAGGATGCGGCGGCCCTTGTTGGCGGCCAGGTACTTGGCGTGCTCCGACAGCAGGCCCTGGTAGTCCGACTTGACGCTGTAGCTGTCGAAGTCGAAGTACACGCTGCGCTTGGCCAGCGGGCTGTTCGGATCGTTCAGCGGATCGCGCGAGACGTCCACCGGCGCCACGGCGCGGGCATCGGTGGTCGGCGCGCCCTTGTTGGCGCCGGCGTTGGCGGTGTCGTCCAGCTTGACGCCGGAGCTGCAGGCGCCCAGCGCCAGCAGGGCGGCTACGGCAAGGGTCTTGCTCATCATTTGGGTCATGGCGTGATACTCCTCGTTATTGCATCGTTATTGCATGAATGGACCCCAGGACGGCTCGCGAACCTCGCCGGACTGGAGGGACAGAACCTGCCGGGTGCGCCCGTCAGTGGATACCGCCGCCAGCACCGAGCGACCTCCCACCCGGGTGGCATAGAGAATGTACTTGCCGTTCGCGGCGAAGCTGGGGGCCTCGTCGTTGGCGGTGTCGGTCAGCGAGGTGACGTCGCCGCTGCCCAGGTCCATCAGCTGCAGCTTGAAGCCGCCGCTGCGGGTGATGAAGGCCAGTTGCTTGCCGTCGGGCGAAATGCGAGGGCTGACGTTGTAGCTGCCCTTGAAGGTCACGCGCTGGGCCGCGCCGGCGTCTTCGCCGCCCGCGGGCATGCGGTAGATCTGCGGCGCGCCGCCGCGGTCGCTGGTGAAATAGATGCTGCGGCCGTCCGGCGCGTATTGCGGCTCGGTGTCGATGGCGCTGCTACGCGTCAGGCGCTTGAGGCCGGAGCCGTCGGCATTGACCTGGTAGACCTGGGTATTGCCGTCGCGCGACAGCGCCACCGCCAGACGCTGGCCGTCGGGAGACCACGACGGCGCGCTGTTGTTGC
This sequence comes from Cupriavidus sp. 30B13, assembly GCF_049059565.2. Lineage (NCBI taxonomy): Bacteria > Pseudomonadati > Pseudomonadota > Betaproteobacteria > Burkholderiales > Burkholderiaceae > Cupriavidus > Cupriavidus sp. 30B13. The sequence goes on from NZ_CP188223.1 coordinate 3,121,578, forward strand.
CCTTCTGGTTCGACACCAGCGTGCGGCGCCCGGAGGCCAGGTCATGCACGTAGACCACCGGCTTCTTGGCCTCGAAGGAAACGTAGGCGACCTTGGTGCCGTCCGGCGACCACGACGGCGAGATGATCGGCTCGTTGCTGGTCAGCGCGACCTGCGAGTTCTGGCCGTCCGAATCGGAAATCAGCAGCTGGTAGCGGCCGCCGACGCGCGCCACGTAGGACAGGCGCGTGGCGAACACGCCGCGCTCGCCGAGCAGTTTCTCGTAGATGTAGTCGGCGATCTTGTGGCCGGTGACGCGCAGCTGGCCGGCGCTGACCGTGAAGGCCAGGCCGCCGAGGCTCTGCCCCTTCTGCGTGTCGTAGAGGCGGAAGCGCACGTCGTACTGGCCGTTGCCGGTCGGGGTCACGCTGCCGGCCACGAAGGCATCGGCGCCGCGCGACTTCCAGCTGCCCAGGTCGACGCTGGCCGATTCGGCCACGGTGGCGCCCGCCACGTCGACGTTGCGGAAGCGGCCGCTGCGCTGCAGGTCGCTGCGGATGATGGCGGTCAGGTTCTGCGGGGCTTGCGCCTCGCCCTGGAAATTGGCGGTGGCAATCGGGAACTGGGTGGGGCCCACGCCGGTGACTTCCACCGTGAACTGGGCCTGGGCGCCGGATGCCAGCAGCAGCAGGCCGCCGAGCAGCAGTCCCTTGATCCAGGCTATGTTCCGTTTGCAGAATCGCATATGGTTTCCTAACGAATGGTTTAACTCGCCGGCCTCGCCGTCAGGCCCGGCCATGACCGCTAGATAGTAGCCGCATCGCCGCCGGGCTTCCCTTCACTATGCATATTGTTACGTTCGGCCTCAATTGGCATGCGGGCGCAGCCGGATGTCGAAGCTCGGAGGTGCCTTGCCGTTCTCATCCTTGGGCAGCGGATCCGAGTTCTGCACCGCCTTGAGCGCGGCCTCGTCCCAGGCCGCGTTGCCGCTCGACGTCTTGACCCGGGCCGACAGCAGCGCCCCGTCCGGCGCCAGCCGGACCGCGATCACGGCCGCCAGGCTGGCCGGGAAATCTTCCGAATACCTGACGTTGGGCTGCACGCGGCGCTGCACGCGGTCCGAGTAGCCGGGCGACGCCTTGCCGCCGCTGCCGGCGCCGCTGCCCGCGCTGTTGCCGACCCCGCCCGCCCCGCCCGGCACGCCGGCGCCGCCGGCCAGGGCCTGCAGGCGCGCCAGCTCGGCATGGCGCTGCGCGTTGGCCGCGGCGCTGGCCTTCGCCTTCGCATCGGCATCCGCCTTGGCCTTCGCGTTGGCCGCGGCCTTGGCGTCCGCGCTGGCACGGGCCTTCGCGTCGGCATCGGCGCGCGCCCTGGCGTCCGCGTCGGCGCGGGCCTTGGCATCGGCGCGGGCCTTCGCGTCGGCCTCCTTGCGGTCGCGCTCGGCCTGGTCGCGGCGCTGCTGTTCCTGCTGCGCGGCCAGCTTGCGCGCGTCTTCCTTGCGCTGGGCCTCCTTGCGCAGGTCGTCCTTGCGTTGATCTTCCTTGCGCAGGTCTTCCTTGCGCTGCGCCTCCTTGCGGGCTTCCTCCTGGCGCTCGGCTTCCTGGCGCGCGCGCAGGTCGGCCTGCCGGCGCGCCTCGTCGCGGGCGGCGGCCTCGGCCTGCCGGCGCTTCTGCTGTTCGAGCGCGATGTCGGCATCCTCTTCGGCGCGCGACTTGACCGCGGGCGCGGGCGGCGCCGGGCGCGGCTGCGCCACCGGCTCGGGCGGCGCAGGCGGGGGCGGCGGCGCGACCGCCGTGTCGGGGATTTCGTCCCACAGTTCGGCTTCGGCGCCGACCGGCGTGCTGCTCTGCCAGTGCACGCCGTAATACAGCACGATGCCCAGCAGCACGTGCATGAAGAGCGCGAGCAGGAAGGAACGCAGGGTTCCCCGCTCCTTGACCGGCTGGTATGGATAGGCGGCGGTCTTCATCTCGCGCTGCGGTGTCTGTTCAACCTGCTTACTTCGACTTGACCATGAGGCCGACGCGCTTGACGCCGTCGGCCTTGAGCACCGACATCACGTCGAGCACGGACTCGTACTTGACCGAGCGGTCGGCGGCGATCACCACGGGCTGGTCGGGATTTTCGTCCTGGCGCTGGTGCACGAACGCCAGCAGGCCGTCCTTGTCGACCTTGCGGTCGAAGGCGTTGCCGGCATTGTCCTTGCCGCGCGCGGTCAGCTGGCCGTCCTCATGCACGGTCACCACGATCGGCGGCGCCTTCTGCTGCGGCGTGGCGTTGGCCACGGTAGGCAGGTCGACCACCGCCGGACTAACGATCGGTGCCGCCACCATGAAGATGACCAGCAGCACCAGCATCACGTCGATGTAGGGCACGACGTTGATCTCGGCGCTGGCCCGGCGGCGCGAGCCGCCGCGGCGCTGTATCGCTGCCATATGCGGGTTTCTCCTTGACCTTGACTATGTAACTGCGTGGACTTGTGCAAGCCGGCGAACCGGCGGGTCAGCGGGTCTGGCGCTGCAGGATATTCAGGAACTCTTCCATGAAGCTTTCGAAACGGATGGCCAGGCGATCGATCTCGGTGGCATATCGGTTGTAGGCGATCACGGCGGGAATGGCGGCGAACAGGCCGATGGCGGTGGCGACCAGCGCCTCGGCGATCCCGGGCGCCACCGATGCCAGCGTCGCCTGCTGCACGTTCGACAGGCCGCGGAATGCATTCATGATCCCCCACACGGTACCGAACAGGCCGATGTACGGGCTGACCGAACCGACCGAGGCCAGGAACGGGAGATGCGATTCCAGCACATCCATCTCGCGCTGGTAGGCCGCGCGCATGGCGCGGCGGGCGGCGTCGAGCAGCGCGCCGGCTTCGTGGTTGCGCTCGCGCGCCTTCAGGTACTCGCCCATGCCGGACTCGAAGATGCGTTCCAGCGCGCCGGTGCTGTGGCGGTTGTTGGCCGCGCTCTGGTACAGCGCCTGCAGGTCGCCGCCGGCCCAGAAGTCCCGCTCGAAGCCTTCGGTCTGGGTGCGCGCGGCGCGCAGCGCCAGGTGCTTGCGGAAAATGTATGTCCACGAGAACAGGGACATGACGAGCAGCAGCGCCATGACGGCCTGCGCCAGCAGACTGGCGTGCAGCACCAGCGAAATGATCGACAGGTCTTGCGTGACGGTCACGGGGTTCATCGGGCGGTCTTGATGGTTGCGAGGACGGGGGCGGGGATGGGGGTCGGGCGGAACGTGCTGCGGTCGACACATCCGACACGGATGGCGCCGGTGGCCAGCAATTGCTCCCCACGCCAGGCTTCCTGGGCGAATTGGACAGATGCCGGCCCGACCCGTTCAATCCGTGTGCGGATCTCGAGCAGGTCGTCCAGGCGGGCGGGGGCATTGTAGTCCACCGCCGTGCTCCTGACGATAAAGACCACGCCCGTTTCGTCCGCGAGCGCCTGCTGCCCGATGCCGAGCGAGCGCAGCCACTCGGTCCGGGCGCGCTCGAAGAATTTCAGGTAATTGGCGTAGAAAACCACGCCGCCCGCGTCGGTGTCTTCCCAGTACACCCGCAGGGCCCACACATTGTTACTCATGGCCGCGATTGTAGCGGAGAGCCGGCCCGACCCGGTGTAAACCCTTGTCTGACTTTACAACAATTACATTGTCTGACAGACAAGCCATTGATTTTATGGCGGGCCGGCCGTCTGCACCGTCTTGCAGCAAGCCAGCGCCTCGCGTAAACTGCCGCCAACCATTCCATCTTGCGCGACTGGCGAAGTCAGTGGGTACTACCACGAGGAAGCGCAAGCTCTCTGGCGCGAAGTTCGGCGCCTGCCGCTCGCCTGGGCAGCGAATGGGAAGCAGGGTGCGCCCTGTGCCGGTGCGTTTGCGCCGGCGCCGGTCGCCTGTGCCTTCCCCGCGCGCCCTACCCCGAAGCCATTCGGATCCCAATTTTTCAGACGAGTTTTCGCCATGTTCGAACGCAGCCGCTATACGATCGACCAGATCGACCCCGAGCTTTTTGCCGCCATCCAGAAGGAAGACCAGCGCCAGGAAGAACACATCGAGCTGATCGCCTCGGAAAACTACACCTCGCCGGCCGTGATGGCCGCGCAGGGCTCGCAACTGACCAACAAGTACGCCGAGGGCTATCCCGGCAAGCGCTACTACGGCGGCTGCGAGTATGTCGACATCGTCGAGCAGCTCGCCATCGACCGCGTCAAGCAGCTGTTCGGCGCAGAAGCCGCCAACGTGCAGCCCAACTCCGGCTCGCAGGCCAACCAGGGCGTGTTCTTCGCCGCGCTCAAGCCGGGCGACACCATCATGGGCATGAGCCTGGCCGAAGGCGGCCACCTGACCCACGGCATGGCGCTGAACATGAGCGGCAAGTGGTTCAACGTGGTCAGCTACGGCCTGGACGCCAACGAAGACATCGACTACGACGCGCTGGAAAAGCTGGCCCGCGAAAAGCAGCCCAAGCTGATCATCGCCGGCGCCTCGGCCTTCGCCCTGCGCATCGACTTCGAGCGCATCGCCCGCGTGGCCAAGTCGGTCGGCGCGCTGTTCATGGTCGACATGGCCCACTACGCCGGCCTGATCGCCGCCGGCGAGTACCCCAACCCGGTGCCGCACGCCGACTTCGTCACCACCACCACCCACAAGAGCCTGCGCGGCCCGCGTGGCGGCGTGATCCTGATGAAGGCCGAGCACGAGAAGGCCATCAACTCGGCCATCTTCCCCGGCATCCAGGGCGGCCCGCTGATGCACGTCATCGCCGGCAAGGCCGTGGCCTTCAAGGAAGCGCTCTCGCCGGAGTTCAAGACCTACCAGCAGCAAGTGGTCAAGAACGCCCGCGTGCTGGCCGAGACCCTGATCGAGCGCGGCCTGCGCATCGTCTCCGGCCGCACCGAAAGCCACGTGATGCTGGTCGACCTGCGCGCCAAGAAGATCACCGGCAAGGAAGCCGAGAAGGTGCTGGGCGAGGCCCACATCACGGTCAACAAGAACGCCATCCCCAACGACCCGGAAAAGCCGTTCGTCACCTCGGGCATCCGCCTGGGCTCGCCGGCCATGACCACGCGCGGCTTCAAGGAAGACGAAGCGCGCCTGGTGGCCAACCTGGTGGCCGACGTGCTGGACAACCCGCACGACGCGGCCAACATCGCCAGCGTGCGCGAGCAGGTGGCAGCCCTGACCAAGCGTTTCCCGGTCTACGGCTGACGCACTGCGCCGCCCGCCGCGCGCGGGCGGCCGGCAACCCCGTGCCGCCGCGCGGCACGGGCCTTGCCAACCCGGCCCGGCGTCTCACAGAATGACAAGATGACGAGACGCTGCCCCGCGCAGCCTGCGCCCAGGCTCAAACTTTGAAGGTGGTCAGGCATGAAATGCCCCTTTTGCGCCCATCCCAACACGCAGGTCCTGGACACGCGCATGTCGGAAGAAGGCGATACCGTGCGCCGCCGCCGCCGCTGCGAATCCTGCGACCGCCGCTTCACCACCTATGAGCGGATCGAGCGCTCCTTCCCCGCCATCGTCAAGAAGAACGGCTCGCGCGCCGACTACGTGCGCGACAAGCTGAAGGACTCCATGCGCCTGGCGCTGCGCAAGCGCCCGGTCTCGGCCGAAGCCATCGACGACGCCATTTCCCGCATCGAGGAACGGCTGCTCGGCCTGGGGGAAAAGGAAATCCCCAGCAGCCAGGTGGGCGAACTGGTCATGCGCGAGCTGCGCCGGCTCGACAAGATTGCCTATATCCGCTTCGCCTCCGTGTACCGGAGTTTCGAGGACGTGTCTGAATTCCGCGACATGCTCGACGAGTTTTCCGCGTCTACCCCTCGGAAGGGGTAGCCGAACTCCGAGGAAAGCTGTTTAATCTGCACTACCTTTAATCTGCGCCGGATATCATCTGGCGCGGTGTGGAAGGTACGGTCGACTCGCCCGCAGAGGCGAGGTACGCCAGCTAAGAATAAGAACAGATAAGAACAGTTTTTCGGACGGGAGTCACTATGGGTCAGCCTTCCTGCCAGGCGGCAGCGGGCTTGGCGACGCGTGCGCGCGCCAGGCCATTGTGGGCACCGGGGAAAGCGCCGTGCGGCAAGCGGACGGCGCTGGCCGGCTCACGCCCCTGTTTCCGGGATGCGGCTGCCGCGCCCTCTGCCCTGCGTCATCCGCGCAATCGGCCCGCTCCCTGCCGCCCGGGCGGCTTCACCCTCATCGAACTGATGGTGGCGTTGTCCGTGCTGGCCATCCTGGCGGCGGCGGCCATACCGAACTTCAGCTCCTTTCTTCATCGCAGCCGGATAACGAGCGAGTCGTCCAGGCTGGTCAGCGATATCGAGACCGCGCGCAGCGAGGCGGCACGGCGCAACGCCACCGTCACCATCTGCCCGACCATGGACGGCGCCAGCTGCACGGACGACTGGTCCAGGCGCCGCGTCATCTTCGTGGACGCCGACAACGACGGCCAGATCGGCGCCGGCGAAGAGGTCATCCGCAACAGCGATGCGCCGACCGCCCGGACCGCGATCGTCGCCAGCAACATTCCTTCCGGCACCGTGGTGCGGTTCCGCTCGTTCGGTGCGTCGACGCCGCCCAATGCCGCCTGGCAATTCTGCGAGCACGGCTCGGCAAACGACGGGCTGACGGTGTCGCTGACCGGCACCGGCCGCGCCGGCTCCCGGCAAGCCGCCTGCAGTGCGTCGTGACGCCATGAGCCGGAACGCTTTCCCCGCCGCCATGCGCCCGACGCGCCGCCAGCCCGGCCGGACCCGCGGCTTCACGCTGATCGAGGCGCTGGTCACGCTGGTCATCCTGTCGATCGGCGTGCTGGCCCTGACCGTGCTCCAGATGCACACGCTGATCGACAACCGCACGGCCTCGATGCGCAACATCGCCACCGTGATGGCCTACAACCTCGCCGACCAGATCCGCAGCAACGAGATCGCGACCAAGGCCGGCACGTACAACCTGCCGACGGCGCAGAGCACGCCCGCCTGCTATACGGCGGCGGGCTGCTCGACGGACGCGATGGCCCGCAGCAGCTTCCAGGACTGGACCGAGGACGTCGCCGCCGCGCTGCCGGGGGGCACCGGCACCGTCTGCGTCGACAGCACGCCCAACGACGGCACCGGGCCGGCCGCGCCGGCCTGCGACAACCAGCCCGGCGCGCCCTATGTCATCAAGATCTGGTGGCACGAGGACAAGGGCGCCAGCCAACTCTTCGTCACCGCGCTCGTGCCATGACCCCATCGACCCCGCGCCCGCGCCGCCATCCCCGGCCCGCCAGCACCGGCGGCTTCACGCTGGTGGAGCTGATGGTCGGCCTCGTCATCGCGATGCTGCTGATGATCGCCACCAGTTCGGTCTACCTGGCGCAACGGCGCTCCTACGACACGCAGGGCGACGTGGCCGACATCCAGGCCAACGCGCGCGCCATCGGCCAGCTCCTGCAGCGCGAGGCGCGGCAGGCCGGCTACAGCGACTTCACCTATTACAGCAACGACTTCGGCGCGGCGAATCCGCTCGACGCCACCAACGACGACGGCGTCAACACCAGCGACAGCGTGACGTTCCGCTACTTCGGCTCGTCCAAGGCCGGCGGCGACCCTGCCAAGAGCGCTTCGGAAGCCGGCGCCCCCGTGGCCGACGGCTCGGCGGTGAATTGCCTGGGCGAGAACGTCAACGGCAACTTCGAAACCGTGGAAACCTTCTCCGTGGTCAACGATGCCGCCGGCACGCCGTGGCTGCAATGCACGGTCAACGGCGCCGCCACGCCGCTGTTCTCCGGGGTCGAGTTCTTCCAGGTGCTGCTGGGCGAGGACACCGACGGCGACGAGACCATCAACCGCTACGTCCCGCCCGGCGCCGCGACCATGGGCAACGTGCGGGCCCTGCGCATCTCGATGGTGCTGCGCGGCGCCGCGCGCTCCAACCCCAAGCCGGCCTCGTTCACGCTGAACCACTTCGGCAAGGGCTACGCCGCCGCCGACAACGCGCCGGCCGGCGACGCCGGCAGCGTCGCCGTGCTGCCGGACGACGGCCGCCTGCGCAAGCACATCAGCTTCTACATCGCTGTCCGCAACCGACTGAACTAGGCACCGAGATGCGTCTCCCCACCCCGCTCCGCCGCTCCGCTCCTGCCCCACTGCCAGCACGCCGGGCGCAGCGCGGCATCTCGCTGGTGATGGTGCTGCTGTTTCTCATCATCCTGACGCTGCTCGGCGTGGCAGCCAGCCTGACGAGCCTGTCTTCCGAACGCATGGCCCGCAACTCGCGCGACCAGAACATCGCGCTGCAGGCCGCCGAAGCCGCGCTGCGGGACGCGCGCAACGACATCAGCACGGTGCGCAGCCTGTCCGGGCGCACGGGCGCCTCGCCGACCTGCGACATCCAGGGCTACAAGGGCTTCTGCGTCCCCGCCGACAGCGGCAGCCAGGTCTGGGACCTGTACCTGGAGGACACCAGCCGCTCGGTCGCGCTCGGCGAGATCACCAACCTGAGCGCGAGCCAGAAGATGCCGCTGGCGGCCGACAACAAGTCGGGCGGCGTGTCGCAGCAGCCGCGCTACATCATCGAATCGATCCCGGACATCGCAGAAGGCAGCCTGCGCGCCGGTGCTACGCAATATGTCTTCCGCGTGACCGCGCTTGGCTATGGCGCCAATCCCGCCACCAAGGTCACGGTGCAGGAAGTTGTCCGTTTCTGAGCAGTACCCGCGACCCTTACGTGTCTCCTTACCTGTCACCTTACCTGTCGGGCCCACCATGACCCAGCACATCCTTGGCAGCCTCCTCGGCCGTCCCGTCGGCCGCCTGCAGCGCGTGCTGCTGGCAGTGTCGTTCCTGCTCGCGCTCGCCTCGGCGTCCGCCGCCCAGCTGAACCTGGCCGCGCGCCCGCTCTATGCCGGCGGCAACGTCCCGCCGATGGTGATGATCGACCTGTCCAAGGACCATTCGCTGCACCAGAAGGCGTACAACGACTACACCGACCTGAACAACGACGGCGCGCTCGACACCACGTACAACAACGCCATCGACTACGCGGGGTACTTCGACTCGTACAAGTGCTACGGCTACGACAACAGCACGATCAAGGGCTTCGTGCCCAGCGCCGTCACCACCACCAAGTACTGCGACGGCACCACCTGGAGCGGCAATTTCCTGAACTGGGCCACCATGAGCCGGATCGACGAGGTGCGCAAGATCCTCTATGGCGGCACGCGCTCGACCGACACCGCCAGCGCCACCGTGCTCGAACGCGCCTTCCTGCCGATGGACGCGCACGCCTGGGCCAAGTACTACAACAACGACGCCGACATCCGGAAGCTGGTGCCGTTCAGCGACGTGGAACTGATGTCCGACATCGGCACCGTGACGTCGGGAAGCAACATCCAGATGCGGGCCAACGTCATCACCGTCAGCCTGAACTCCAACACCGGCATACAGAAGGGCGACCAGCTCCAGTTCACGGCGAAGGACTCCGGGGCCCAGGCCAACACCACGCTGACCGGCTGGGTGACCGCCACCAGCGGCAGCCAGCAGGTCAGCGTGGCCATCTACCCGGACGGCGTGTCCGATCCCAAGGGCACCGGCGCCACCTATTCGTCGTGGTCGGTCAAGAACCTGACCCGCGGCGGCCTGACCATCTGCAACGTCACGCCCGGATCCGGCAGCACCAACTCGCAGACCAACACGCAGGCGCCGGTGCTGCGCGTGGTCAAGGGCAACTATGCCACGTGGGGCGCCAGCGAGAAGTACCAGTGCAACTGGTTCAGCGAGGCCAGCAACACGCAGGGATCGTTCCTGCCGTCGATCAAGGTCGGCAACAACAACGTCTCCGTCACCGGCTCCTCCAACGGCAACCGGGCCGCGGTCTCGGGCATCAACTCGTCCGCCGAGAATCCCGATCAAACGGCGCGCGGCCTCGGCTCCGGCCAGGCCACCGGCACCTTCAACGCGCGCGTGCAGGTCTGCGTGGCGGGCCTGATCGGCACCGAGAACTGCAAGCAGTACGGCACCACCTACAAGCCCTACGGGCTGCTGCAGAAGTACGGCGAGACCGGGCAGATGCTGTTCGGCCTGATGACCGGCACCTACGACAAGAACATCTCGGGCGGCGTGCTGCGCCGGAACGTGACCAATTTCGCGCAGGAGATCAACCCGGACAACGGCACCTTCCTGTTCTCCGGCAACAACGCCGTCAAGGGCATCGTCTGGAACATCGACCACCTGCGCCCGTACGGGTACAACTACGGCGACGGCAGCTACGTCAACGCGGACAAGTGCAACTACCAGCAGACCGGCATCGTCTCGAGCGGCGGCAGCACCTCGCAGAACCAGCCTGCCAATGAAGGCAACTGCTCCACCTGGGGCAACCCGATCTCCGAGATCTATCTCGAAACGTTGCGCTACTTCGCGGGCAAGTCGCCGGACAGCCGCTTTGCCGCCAGCGGCAATGGCAAGGACGCCACGCTCAACCTCACCAATCCGGGCTGGGCGAACCCGCTCGACCTGCCCGCCACCAACCCCGGCAAGGCGCCCTACTGCTCGCCGCTGAACGCGCTCGTGTTCAACTCCAGCGTCACCTCCTACGACGGCGACCAGCTCGACAAGTTCTCCGACCTCAACACCACCGGCAGCGTCAGCCCCTGGACCGACAAGGTGGGCGCCGGCGAAGGCGTCGACGGCACTGCGACATGGTTCGCCGGCGGCGTGGGCTCGGTGATCGACAACATGTGCTCGGCCAAGGCGGTCTCCAAGTTCAGCGACGTGCTCGGCATCTGCCCCGAAGGCCCGTCGCAGAAAGGCACGTTCCAGATCGCCGGCGCCGCGCTGTTCGCCCACATGAACCGGATCCGCGACGGAAAGGCGCTGGGCGTGCCGGACGGCGACCAGAAATCGCTGAAGGTCTCGACCTACGCGGTGCAGCTTGCCACCACCACGCCCAAGATCAGCGTCAACGTGAACGGCAAGACGGTCACCATCATGCCGTCCTACCAGTTGCACCCGAGCGGCGTCACGCCCAGCAACGGCACGCTGGTGGACTTCAAGGTCATCTACCAGACCGCCACCAGCGGCAAGTTCTACGTCAACTGGGAAGACTCCATCGCGGGCGGCGACTACGACCAGGACGTGTGGGGCACGCTGACCTACAGCGTCAGCGGCGACACCATCAAGATCTCGACCAAGGTGGTCTCCGCGTCCACCTCCAACGGGCAGGGCTTCGGCTACGCGGTCTCCGGCACCAACAAGGACGGCACGCACTTCCACTCCGGCATCCTGGGCTTCAGCTACACCGATCCGGCCAACGTCACGGTGACGCCGTCCGGCTCGCAGCTCAACGCCAGCGGCGGCTGCAGCAACTGCGTGCTGGGCGACCCGGAAACCAGCGTCACCTACACCGCCAACGGCAAGAGCGGCTCGCAGTTCCTGGACCCGCTGTACTACGCGGCGAAGTGGGGCGGCTTCAAGGACCTGAACGGCTCGAACACGCCGGACCAGGTCTCCGAGTGGGACGTGCGGCTGTCCGACGGCAGCGGCGGTGCCGACGGCCTGCCCGACAACTACTTCTACGCCACCAACCCGGGCGCGCTCTCGGCGGCGCTGGAGCGCGCGTTCCTGTCCATCCTCCAGACCTCGTCGGCCGCGTCGGTGGCGACCAACTCGTCGTCGCTGACCACGGGCTCGCGCATCTACCAGGCCCGCTTCAACGGCACCGACTGGTCCGGCCAGCTGCTGGCCTACGCGGTCGACCTGAATGGCGTGCTGCAGAATCCCGCGCTGTGGGACGCGGGGCTGCTGCTCAAGGGCGCCGTCGCCAACAACCGCAAGATCCTGTCCTACGACAGCGCGGCCGGCAGCGGCATCCCGTTCCGCTGGGGCAATCTGCCTTCGGCATACCAGACCGCGCTCAACCTCACCGACGCCCAGGGCCAGGCGCGCCTGAACTGGCTGCGCGGCGACCAGAGCAACGAAGGCGACGCCCAGGGCAAGTTCCGCGTGCGGCCCAACACGCTGCTGGGCGACATCGTCAACTCCAGCCCGCAGTATGTCGGCGCGCCCAATGCCGGCCTGGCCGACATCGGCTACGCGGCCTTCGTCGCCAACAAGCGCAACCGCAAGCCGATGCTGTACGTCGGCGCCAACGACGGCATGCTGCACGCCTTCTCCGCCAACCCCAGCACGGACGCCGGCTCCGACGCCGGCAAGGAACTGTTCGCCTACGTGCCGTCGCCGCTGTACGGCACGCTGGCCAAACTGACCGATACCGGCTACACCCACGCCTACTACGTCGACGGCACCCCCGCCGCCGGCGACGCGCTGGTCAACAACAGCTGGAAGACAGTGCTGGTGGGCGGCCTGGGCGCGGGCGGCAAGGGCATCTACGCGCTGGACGTGACCGATCCCGAAGCGATCGCCGAAGGCACGGCGGCCAGCACCGTGCTGTGGGAGTTCACCAGCAACAGCGACGCCGACCTCGGCTACACATTCGGCCAGCCCGCCATCGTCAAGCTGGCCAACGGCAAGTGGGCGGCAGTGTTCGGCAACGGCTTCAACAGCACCGCCGGCAAGGGGCACATCTACATCGTGTTCCTGGACCGCCCGGCCGGCTCCAAAAGCTGGGTGCAGGGCACCGACTACCTGAAGCTGTCGGTCGACGACGGCACCGCCACCGCGGCCAACGGCATCGCGCAGGTCTTCCCGGCCGACGTCAACGGCGACGGCATCACGGACATCCTCTATGCCGGCGACCTGCTCGGCAACCTGTGGAAGTTCGACCTGCGCAAGGCCGGCGGTCCGGCCGCCTGGGCCCAGGACAGCTCCCGCTCGCTGCTGTTCGTGGCCACCGACGACGGCGGCAAGCGCCAGCCGATCACCTCGTCGGTGGACGTGATGCGCAATCCGGCCGGCGGCTACATGGTGCTGTTCGGCACCGGCCGCTACGTGGACACCAGCGACCCGGCCGACATGAGCCTGCAGAGCTTCTACGGCATCTGGGACCGCGACAGCGCGAGCCCCGCCACCGTGTCGCGCACCAACCTGGTCGCGCAGGCCATCACCCAGGAGATCTCGCTCAACGGCTATGCGTACCGGCTCGTCAGCCAGAATTCCGTGACGTACTCCCCGTCGGGCGCGACCAGCGGCTGGTACCTGAACCTGCTCTCCCCGGCGCTGCCCGCCCAGGGCGAGCGCGTGGTCTACAACCCGCAGATCCGCGGCAACCGCATCGTGTTCTCCACGCTGATCCCGTCCGGCGACCTGTGCGCCAACGGCGGCACGAGCTGGCTGATGGAACTCAGCGCGATATCCGGCGGCCGGCTTCCCGTCTCGCCGTTCGACGTCAACAACGATGGCTACTTCGACCCGCGCGACATGGTGAACGGCAGCGCCGGCAACGGCGGCCAGCAATACGTCGGCGGGCGCCAGTCCACCGTCGGCGTCACGCCCACGCCGACCGTGACCCGATGCGGACAGAACAAGGAATGCAAGTTCCTGACCGGCACCAGCGGCAACCAGGAAACGGTGTCCGAAAGCGCGGGCAGCCCCACCGGCCGCCTGACGTGGCGCGAAATCCTGCATTGACGCGCAGCATGGCAATACGAGCACCAGGAGCAACAGGAGCAACAAGCACATGACCCACTCGACCCTGCCGCGGCGGCGCCATGGCTTCACGCTGATAGAGCTGATGGCGACGGTGGCCATCGTCGGCATCCTGGCCGCGGTCGCCATCCCCAACTACTCGCAATACGTGCTGCGCGCGCGGCGCACCGAGGGCAAGGCCGCGCTGCTGCGGGTACAGGGCGCGCTGGAGCGGTACTTCACCGTCAACAACGCGTACACCACCGATCCGGCCGCATTGCAGTTGCCGACCTGCCCCGGCACCAGCACCGTACTGTCCGGCGACAGCTGCGGATCCAGCGCCTACCTCATCTCGATCGCCGCGGGCGGAGCGGGCATCGGCAGCTCCTACGCGCTGACCGCGAACGCGGTGAAGGCCGACGCGGCATGCGGCCAGATGACGATCGACTCTCTCAACAACAAGTCGCCCGCCAGCACGGGGAGCACGCAGGACTGCTGGTAGGACGGCGTCCCGTCCGGATGGAGCGAAGTACGCCGGCGGCGGTACACGGGTATCGGTTCGGCACCGGCGCGTCGGGCGCGGCCGGCGTGGATCGGCGATTTTGAGAATTCTCCACCGCCGGTCTCCACAATCTGGAACATTTCCGGCCCCGCGGCGCGGCTATCGTCAGGCAATCCCCTGCCACGCGAGATTGCCATGCCGCCGCGACCAGGCCGTTCAGGCCGCCAAGCCCACCGCCCGCCTCCGCGCGCCATGCGCCGCGGCTACCTCCTGATCGAAGCCCTCGCCGCGCTCGCGGTGCTGGGCATCGGGCTCCTTCCGCTCGCCGCGCTCGCACCCCTGGCGCTGGGGACCGTGCGCCACTACGAAGCGCTGGGCCATGCCACGCGCGCGGGCGCCGAGCTGGCGGAACTGGAGGCGCCGGGACAAGTGCTGGCCCTGCAGCAGGCGCGCGCCGACGCGGGGCGGCTACACCTGCGCCTGTGCGATTCGCTCGCTTCCGCGGCCGGCGAAGACGGCGCGCCGGCCTGCGTGGGGGGCCCGAGGCTGGCGGTGGCCGGCCCGCTGCCCGCCTGGCCCGGGCGCGCCGGCGACGCTGGCGGCAGCGCCGCCCTGCGCACCATTGCCCTGTGGATCCGGCCATGAGAAGCGCGGGTAGCGGTACTGCCCGGCGCCGGCGCGGGCAAGGCTTCACGCTGGTCGAGCTGATGACCGGCCTCGTGCTGGGCCTGCTCGTGAGCGCGCTGGCGGCTTCGTCCTTTCATGCGGTCCACGCCGCCTACCGCACCGCCGTCGATCTTGTGCTGCTGGAGGAGCGGGGGCAGCACGCGCTCGCGGTGGTCACGCGGCTGATCCGCCATGGCGGCTGGCTGCCGGCCGCGGCGGCCATGCCGGCGCAGGCGCCGCCCGCCGTATCGGGCCGCGACGACTGCGGGCAGCCGGGCATCGGCGCGGCCCCGACCTGCGCGCGCCGCGGCGTCAACGGCAGCGATGCGCTGCTGGTGCGCTTCAGCGGCAGCGGGCGCGAGCAGCAGCCCGCGCTGCCGGACCGGACCATGGTGGACTGCAGCGGCTATGCGCTGGCAGCGCAAGGCGCGGGCGATGCCGGCGCCGGGGCGGACACGCCGTATGCGGGCACCAACTTGCTCTACGTGGCCAGCGGCGCCGACGGCGAGCCGCAGTTGCTGTGCCGCTATGCCAGCCGGCGCGACGGACAGGCGCAGGCAGGAAGCTGGACCTCCGGCACGCTGGTGCGGGGCGTGGAGACGATGCAGTTGCGCTACGGCATCGACACCACCGGCGACGGCAGGCCCGACACGTTCCTGCCCGCCGACGAGATAAACCGGCGCGGGATGCCGGCATGGCACGGCGTGCTGGCCGTGCAGGTGGCGCTGGTCCTGCGCGGCGAACGCCCCTTGCCGCAGCGCGCGCCGGTGCCGGGCCTCGTGCTGTTCCCGCCCGCGTCTCCCGCGCAGGACGGCGGCGAGATATTCGAACCCACGGAGCGGCCTGCGCTACCGCGCCGCGTGTTCGCCGCCTCGGTGCGGCTGCGCAATCCGGCGCCCTGCACGGAGACGCTATGCTGACAGCCTCCCCGCTCTCTCCACTCTCCCCGCTCTGCGCGCGTCAGCGCGCGGCGGGCAGCACGACGCTGCTGCTGGTCGGCACGATGCTGCTGCTGGTTGCCGCCACCACCGCGGCCGGCTTCCATTTCCTGCTCTCGGCACGGCAGATCGGGGCTTACCAGCTCGAGCGCGAGATCGCCTTTCGCGCGGCGGAGGCGGCATTGCTGGACGCCGAAGCCGACCTGCTGCTGGCGCTGCGCGCCGGCGCCACGGGAGCCGACGCGCGCCTTGCCGCGTGGCCGCCGCCCGGGCGCTGCGCCGACGGCGCGCAGCGGGGGCTTTGCCGGCCGGCGCCGGGCGTGCCGCCGGTGTGGAACGACTGGCTCGATGCGCGCGGGTCCGAGGCGGATACCGGCATCGTCGTCGGGACATTCACGGGCGCCGCCCTGCCGGTGCTTCCGGCCGGCGTCGCCGGCACGGCGGCCTTGCCGCGCTACGTGGTCGAACTGCGGCATGAACGCCCGCCCGGGGAATGGCTGACGCCCGTCTACGGCGGCGCGGGCAAGGACACCTCGCCCCGCTTTCGCATCACCGCGCTGGGCACCGGACGCGACCGCGCGGTGCGCGCGCTGCTGCAGACCGAGTTCCAGCCATGAGGCGCCCTGTCCTGCACGGCCACCTGCTGGCCGGCCTCTTCGCCAGCCTGCTGTCGGGCCCGCTTTGCGCCGGCGGCGCCGACGGCACCGGCGCGCCCCCGCAGGCACTCACTTACGTGGCGCAGCCGGGCCGGCAACCCGGCACCGGCAGGCTGCTCGCACTTGCCTTGCCGGCCACCGCGCCGGCGCAAGCCACGCTGCTGCCGGCCCCGATCTGGGAAGCCGGCGCCCGCCTCGCCGTGCGCGACCCCGATTCGCGCACGCTGCTCGCGGCACGCGCCGGCACCGACGAGCCCCTGGCCACGCGCCTGGCGCGGCTGCGCCGCGCGCCGCTCGCGCGCAGCCCCGCCGGCGCCGCGCCCGTCCTCGTGCCGCCGCCGGCGTGGATGCCCGGGCGGCCCGGCCATGCCGGCTTCGCGCTGAAGCATGCGGCGCGCCCCTCCCTCGTCTGGCTGGGCACGCTCGACGGCCTGCTGCACGCGTTCCACGCGAGCACCGGCGAGGAAGTGCTGGCTTACCTGCCGGGCATTGCGCCGCGCCAGGCCGCGGCCCGGCCGGGCGACCGCCAGCTGGCCGGACCGGCCGTGCAGGCGGTGCCCGTCAGCGGGCCCGCCAGCCCTCCCTGCCCGTATCCCGAAGCGGCCGACGTGCGGCTCGAAGCGGGACGCTGGCGCACGGTTCTGCTATGCGGCGTGGCAGCGGGGCCAGGGAGCCCAGAGGCGAAATCCCCGGCTGCCGTGTTCGCCCTCGACATCACGGATACGGCGGCGGAACCGCCGCCCGGGCCGCTATGGGAAACCGCCGCCTCCGCCGAGATCCCGCTCGCGCCTTCGGGACCGGTCCGTGCGCTGGCCTTGCCCGCGCCGCACGGACAGCGCTGGTATGCGCTGGTGCCGCTGGCCGCGCAAGGCCTTGCCCTGCTGCCGCTGGACAAACCCGCCGACGCGCCGTGGCGCGGGCAGTACGCCGCGCAGCGCCTGCGCTTGCCCGCGGCCGGCTGCGGGGGCGATGCCACCGGCACGGCGCTGCTCGCCGCGACCGTGCTGTCCGACGCGGCCGGCCTCGCCGTGGCGGCCTATGCGGTGGACGACGCGGGCCGGCTCTGGTGCTTCGATCTGCGCGGCGCGGCGCCGTGGCGCGCGGATGGCCAATGCCTGCATGGCCCCGGCACGGCCTCCGGGCAGTCCGGCATGGCGGCCATTCCCGCCGCGCCGGAGATATTCAGCGCGGCAGGCGGCCACCTGGTGGTCTACGGCAACGGCCGCGAGGTGGCCGCCGTGCCCGGCCTCGCCGCCCCGGCGAAGGCGCGGCTCCCGGCCGGCTGGCGCCTGCCGCTTCATGATCCGGGCGAGCGGCTCGAACGGATCCTTCCGGCCGACCCGGGCCACCTGGCGCTGGTCACGCGCACGCCGGATGCACGCCGGCGGGCCTACCTGATCCGCGCGGCGGACGGCGCCCCGGCCTCCGCCGTCAAATCCCCGGGACATCCGCCGGCCGCGGTCGGCGCGGGGACCGGCATCGTCCTTGCCCGCGCGCCGCTCGCTTCCGGGCCGTTACCGCGCCCCGGCCTCGCCACGCGCGAGACCGTGGCGCTGACGCTCTGGTCCGTCGAAGCCGGCCGCGCCACGCCGCTCGACGGCACCGTGGCCAGCCGCCGTACCGGCCGCCTGCGCTGGCGGGAACTGATCCGCGCGGGCGTGCCCTGAGACAGCGCGCCGCGCCCGCTTCCGACCATCGCCCGCCGCGCCGGGCAGCACCTGGAGACCGCCCATGACATGCCGGCCACATCCTTCCGGCTTCACCCTGCTCGAATTGCTGGTGACCCTGACCGTCGCCGCCATCCTCGCCGCCATGGTCGTCCCGGCCTGGCACCGGCATGTCGAGCGCGGCTGGCGCGCCGAAGCGCGCAGCGCCCTGATCGGCGGCATGCTGGAACTGGAGCGCCACGCGCTGGCCGCCATGACCTTTGCGGCAGAGCCCGGCGGCGGGCTGGTGGCCGGCCAGTGGCCGCGCCCGGTGCCGGCGCCGCCGGTGCGCACGCGCCACCTGATCAGCGCCGGCGCATGCCCTGGCGCCGGGCTGGAGCACTGCGTCGAACTGCGCGCCGTGCCGCAGCGGCCCGATGCGCCGTGCGGCACGCTGATCCTGCGCAGCACCGGGGAATGGCTCGCGCAACCCCCGTTCGCCGCGACGCCGGTGCCGCTGCCGGCGGCCTGCTGAACGATGGCACCGTACCGGCCGCGGCGCGCATGGCGCGGCGCCACGCTGGCCGAGCTGCTGACCTGCCTGGCCGTGCTGGCCATCCTGGCGGCAGCGGCCTGGCCGTCCTGGCAGCGGCTGCTGGCCCGGCATCAGGTCGAACTAGCGACCGACCGGCTGGCCGGCTCGCTCGCGCTGGCGCGCGCCACCGCCGTGGCCCGGCGCGAGGACGTCATCCTGTCGCCGTTGCCGGGCGGCGCCGCGCTGGACCGCGGCTGGCGCCTGAGCCTGGCATCGGCGCAGGCCCCGGCGGGCGGGCACGCCGGCCATGCCTTCGCCGTGGTGGAGATGCGCGACGCCTGCCTGCGCATCGGGCTGCGCTCCACCGCGCCAGGCAACCATACGCTGCGCATGACAGCTGTGGGATACTCTCGCTCAGAGCAAGGCGGTTTCCTTGCCGCCACCTTCGCCGTGACCTGCCGTGGCGAACAACGGCTGCTGAAGCTCGGCGCGCACGGCCGCGTCCGCATCTGCACGCCGGGGCAGGACGCCGACTGCGACGGCCCGCCCCAGGCCGAACCGCCATGAGCTCCGGAACCCGTTACCGATTCCCACCCAACGCGCCGCGCGCGGCAAGACATCCACCCAGCCTCATGTTCTCAGATACCGACCACGCAGCCATGGCACAGGCTCTCGCGCTAGCCGCGCGAGGCATGTACACCACCACGCCCAATCCGCGCGTCGGCTGCGTCCTGTCGAAGGACGGCAAGGTCATCGGCCAGGGCTTCACCCAGCCCGCCGGGCAGGACCACGCGGAAATCCAGGCGCTCAAGGACGCGGCGGCGCACGGCCACGATCCGGCCGGCGCGACCGCCTATGTCACGCTCGAGCCATGCAGCCACTTCGGCCGCACGCCGCCATGCGCGGATGCGCTGGTGCGCGCCGGCATCGCGCGCGTGGTCGCCGCCATGGAAGACCCCAACCCCGCGGTGTCCGGGCGCGGCCTGCAGCGCCTGCGCGAAGCCGGCATCGACGTGCGCTGCGGCCTGCTGGAGAAGGAAGCGCGCGAACTCAATATCGGCTTTGTCTCGCGCATGACGCGCGGCCTGCCATGGGTGCGCGTCAAGGTGGCGGCCTCGCTCGACGGCGGCACCGCGCTGCACGACGGCACCAGCCAGTGGATCACCGGGCAGGCGGCGCGCGACGATGGCCATGCCTGGCGCGCGCGCGCCAGCGCCATCCTCACCGGCATCGGCACGGTGCGCGACGACAATCCGCAACTGAACGTGCGCGCCGTCGAGACGCCGCGCCAGCCGCAGCGCGTGGTGGTGGACTCGCGGCTTGAAATCCCGCTGGATGCGCGCCTGCTGATCCCGGACACCGGCGATTTCGCCAAGCCGGTGCTGGTGTTCTGCGCCTTCGACGACGCCGCCCGCCGGCGCGCGCTGGAAGCCCGCGGCGCCGAGGTGGTGCTGCTGCCCAACCCGCACGGCAAGGTGGAGCTGCGCCGCATGCTGGAGGAACTGGGCCGGCGCGGCATCAACGAGCTGCACGTGGAGGCCGGCTTCAAGCTCAACGGCTCGCTGATCCGCGAACACTGCGTCGACGAGCTGCTGGTCTACCTCGCGCCCAAGCTGCTGGGCGATGCGCAAGGCATGTTCAACCTGCCGCCGCTGGCGCGCCTGCAGGATGCCGCCGCCTTCCGCTGGCACGACGTGCGCATGGTCGGCGAAGACCTGCGCCTGATCGCCCGCCGCGCCGACCATCCGTAGCGGCCAGCGCCGGCCTGCATGGCAGGCATGGGTGGACGGGAGCGGGAACACGCATCGGCCGCGCACCTGCTAGCATGCGTGTTTTCCCATCGCCTCTCCCACCGACCATGTTTACTGGCATTGTCGCGGCCGTCGGCCGCATCGAAACCGTTTCCCCGCTGGCCGCCGGCGCAGCCGCCGGGGTGCGTCTGCGGGTGCGCGCCGCCGGGCTGGACCTGTCCGACGTCGTCCTCGGCGACAGCATCGCCATCCAGGGCGCCTGCATGACGGTGATCGCACTGGAAGGCGACGCCTTCGACGTGGATGTGTCGCGCGAATCGCTCGACAAGACCGCCGGCCTGGACCGCCCGGGCCGCGTCAACCTGGAAAAGGCGCTGCGCCTGGCCGACCGCCTCGGCGGCCACCTGGTGTCCGGCCACGTCGACGGCCTCGGCGAAGTCACCCACTTCGCCCCGGTGGGCGAGTCCCACGAACTGCGCATCCGCGCCCCGCGCGAACTGGGCCGCTACCTGGCCTACAAGGGTTCGGTGGTGGTCAACGGCGTCTCGCTGACGGTCAACAAGGTCAGCGACGACGAGCAGGGCTGCACTTTCTCCATCAACCTGATCCCGCACACCATCGAGGTCACCACGCTGCAGGACCTCAAGGCCGGCGCGCGCGTGAACCTGGAGATCGACCTGATCGCGCGCTACGTGGAGCGGATGATGAGCGCGCCCAGGGACGCCGCGTAGCCGTCCCGCCGGCGCCCTTCGCCCACCGCGGGGGCGCCATCATTTTCGGCTCATTTTCCCTTTCTACGATGGTTTCCATCGCGGCAGCGCACCGGCTTCCGCAACAACCAGCCACGAGGAAGAGATCATGACGCCCACCCAACTCCTGATTATCGTTGCACTGTGCTGCTATGCGGTGTATCGCCAGACCGTCCGCTGCCAGGTGGACGGGAAGACACGTTTCAAGCTCGCCATCATCTATGCCGTCGTCGGCTTCATGGCCGGCGGCTTCCACGCGCCGGCGTCGCCGGCCGCCTGGGCCCTGCTGCTGGGCGGCCTGGCACTGAGCGCCGTGGTCGGTTATGCGCGTGGCCGGCTGACCACGCTGTGGGTAGAGCAAGACGTGGTCTACTCGCAAGGCACGCGGCTCACGATCGCGCTGTTCCTGGGCCTGGTCATCGTGAAGTTCGCGCTCGGCGCGGTCGCGTTCATGGCCGGCGGCGCCGTGGCCTCCCACGGCGGCTTTGGCGAAGTGATGGTGCTGATTGCCGTCATGGTCGCCTTCCAGGCCGAGATCGTCTGGCAACGGGCGCAGAAGCTGCTTGGCGCCGAGGCCGGCGCGCCGGCCACGCAGAGCGCCTGAAAGCCCGCCGCCGGCGCCTGGCGCACCGGCGGCCGGCCCGGAAATCGCCGCCGCGCGCCTTGGGGCGCGCGGTTGACGTACAATATCGGGCCAGACCGCTGCCGCGGCCCGCCGGTTTTCCTCCCGGAAGCCAGCCCGTGGCGCGTCGGCCGGCCGGCACCGGCCTTCCCCGCCCGAATCCCGAAAGCACTCGCGCACCCGCACTCCGCCCCAACCCCTGCCCGCTTCCAGCCCGTACCCATGACAATCGCCCGTACCGAAGAAATCATTGCCGAAATCCGTGCCGGTCGCATGGTCATCCTGGTCGACGAAGAAGACCGCGAGAATGAAGGCGACCTGGTGCTGGCTGCCGATTTCGTCACACCGGAAGCCATCAACTTCATGGCCAAGTACGGGCGCGGCCTGATCTGCCTGACGCTGACCGCTGAGCGCTGCCGCCAGCTGGACCTGCAGCCCATGGTCAGCCGCAACGGCACCGTGCACGGCACCAACTTCACGGTGTCGATCGAGGCGGCCGAGGGCGTGACCACCGGCATCTCCGCGGCCGACCGCGCGCGCACCGTGCAGGCCGCGGTGGCCAAGGATGCGCGCCCGGCCGATCTGGTGCAGCCGGGCCACATCTTCCCGCTCACGGCGCAGCCCGGCGGCGTGCTGATCCGCGCCGGCCACACCGAGGCCGGCTGCGACCTGGGCGCGCTGGCGGGCCTGACGCCGGCCGCCGTGATCTGCGAGATCATGAAGGACGACGGCACCATGGCGCGCCTGCCCGACCTGATCGAGTTCGCCCGCGAGCATCACATCAAGATCGGCACCATTGCCGACCTGATCCATTACCGCAGCCGCACCGAGAGCATCGTCGAGCGTGCCGGCGAGCGCAGCATGCAGACGCCCTACGGCACCTTCCACAGCATCATCTACCGCGACAAGCCGAGCGGCCGCGCCCACCTCGCGCTGGTCAAGGGCACGCCGCAGCCGGACCGCGAGACGCTGGTGCGCGTGCACGAGCCGCTGTCCACGCTGGACCTGCTGGAAGTGTCGCGCACCACGCATTCGTGGAGCGTGCCCGCCGCGCTCGAAGCCATTGCCGAAGCCGAGCACGGCGTGATGGTGCTGCTGAACTGCGGCGACTGCTCCGAGCAGCTGTTCGCGCAGTTCTGCGCGCTGGACGCGCCGCAGGACCGCCCGCGCCACAAGCCGGACCTGCGCACCTACGGCACCGGCGCGCAGATCCTCAAGGATGTCGGCGTGGGCAAGATGCGCGTGCTGGCTTCGCCGCTGAAGATGCCGAGCATGACCGGCTACGACCTGGAAGTGACCGGCTACCAGCCCATGCGCGGCCAGGCAGACTGATACACCGACCCCCGACATACCGAATACCGGCGGCCGCGCCTTTCCCGATCGCGCCGGCCGCGAACCGAACCCAGGAGAATACAAGATGGATCACGGTTTCTACCCCAGCAACCTCGAAGGCGAAGGCCTGCGTATCGGCATCGTGCAGGCCCGCTTCAACGAGCCGGTCTGCGACGAGCTGCGCGAAGCCTGCGTGGCCGAGCTGGAAAAGCTGGGCATCGAAGGCGAAGACACCCTCGTGGTGACCGTGCCCGGCGCACTGGAAGTGCCGCTGGCGCTGCAGAAGATGGCCGAAAGCGGCCAGTTCGACGCGCTGATCGCGCTCGGCGCCGTGGTGCGCGGCGAGACCTATCACTTCGAGCTGGTTTCGAACGAATCGGGCGCCGGCATCACCCGCGTGGGCCTGGACTTCAACGTGCCCATCGCCAACGGCATCCTGACCGTCGACACCGACGCCCAGGCGCATGCCCGCACCCGCGAGAAGGGCCGCGACTGCGCCCGTGCCGCGGTGGAAATGGCCAACCTGGTGTCCGCGCTGGATTCGCTGCGCAGCCAGGAAGAGGACGAAGACGAGGACGACGATGAGTGACGCGCCCGAGAGCAGCATCCCGGCCGGCAAGCCCGCGGCCCCCGCAGGCAAGTCCGAGCCCAAGGCAGCGCCCAAGAGCGCGCGCCGCCGCTCGCGCGAGCTCGCCCTGCAGGGCCTGTACCAGTGGCTGCTGAACCGCAACGATACCGGCGCCATCCAGGCCCACCTGCATGACGCGCAAGGCTTCAACAAGGCCGACCGCGAGCATTTCGACGCGCTGCTCAACGGCGCGATCCGCGAGGAAAGCACGCTGACCGGCGTGTTCGCGCCGTTCCTCGACCGCCCGGTGGACGAACTGTCGCCGGTCGAGCGCGCCGCGCTGCTGATCGGCAGCTACGAACTGGTCCACTGCATCGACATCCCCTACAAGGTGGTCATCAACGAGGCGGTGGAACTGACCAAGACCTTCGGCGGCGTGGAAGGCTACAAGTACGTCAACGGCGTGCTGGACAAGCTGGCCGCCCAGGTGCGCGCGCCCGAACTGGCCGCGCGACGCTGAGCACGGCAGCCGGCGCCGCCCGCGCGGCGGCGCCCCTGCCGCGACGACACCCGCTTCCGGCGGGTGTTTTTACTTGCGCCGGCGCCCGCGCGCCGGCGCCAACCCCTGACCAACGGGCCGACCGGGCCCCAATCCGCCATGGACCTGCAGCGCCTCGCCACCGCCTCCCGCCTCGCCCACATCGACGCCTTCCACGTGATGGAACTGGCCAAGCAAGCCGCCGAACTGGAGCGCGCCGGGCGGCACATCATCCACATGGGCATCGGCGAGCCTGACTTCACCGCGGCCGAGCCCGTGATCAGGGCGGCCGAAGCGGCCATGCGCCGCGGCGCCACCCAGTACACCGGGGCGCTCGGCATCGCCCCGCTGCGCGAGGCCATCGCCGGCTATTACAAGACCGCGTACGGGATCGACGTGCCGGCGCGCCGCGTGATCGTCACCGCGGGCGCCTCGGGCGCGCTGCTGCTGGCCTGCGCCGTGCTGGTGGAGATCGGCGCCGAGATATTGATGCCGGACCCCAGCTACCCCTGCAACCGCCATTTCGTGGCCGCCTTCGACGGCCGCGCGAAGATGATCCCGAGCGGCCCGGCCGAGCGCTTCCAGCTCACCGCCGAGCAGGTCGAGGCCAACTGGCACGAGCAGACCCGCGGCGTGCTGCTGGCCTCGCCCTCGAATCCGACCGGCACCTCGATCCTGCCGGACGAGCTCGCGCGCATCCTGCAGGCCGTGCGTGCCCGCCAGGGCTTCGCCATCGTCGACGAGATCTACCAGGGCCTGTCGTACGACGCGCCGCCGGTGTCGGCGCTGAGCCTCGACGACAACGTGGTCACCGTCAACAGCTTCTCCAAGTACTTCAACATGACGGGATGGCGCCTGGGCTGGCTGGTGGTGCCCGACGCGCTGGTCGACGCCTTCGAGAAGGTGGCGCAGAACCTGTTCATCTGCGCCTCGGCCGTCGCCCAGCATGCGGCGCTGGCGTGCTTCACGCCCGAGGCGCTGGCCATCTACGACGAGCGCAAGGCGGAGTTCCGCCGCCGCCGCGACGCCATCGTGCCGGCGCTGGAGTCGCTCGGCCTGCACGTGCCGGTCAAGCCGGATGGCGCCTTCTATGTGTATGCCGATTGCCGCGGCGTCAACCACGCGGCCGCCGGCGATGCCGACAGCCTGACCCAGGCCATGCTGCACGAGGCCGGCGTGGTCCTGGTGCCGGGCCAGGATTTCGGCCCGTACACGGCCAGCGACTACATCCGCATCTCCTACGCGACCTCGATGGAGAACATCGAGGAAGCCATGGCGCGGCTGCGGAAGTTCTTCGCCTGACCTGGCCCCGGGCCCGGCTGCGGCCCGGAGCCCCGCGCCGGACCGCCGCAAGCAAAAAAGCACCCCGAGAGGTGCTTTTTTTGCTGGCGCGTGACCGGCAGGGACCACGCATGCCGCACCGGCGCGGCCGGGCCGCGCGGCGCGATGTCTCAGGCGCTCTTCGGCACGTTGCCGGCAGCTTCCAGCTTGTCGCCGCCGGTGCCCTGGCGATGCACGGCCTGGGCCTGCGCCTTGGCGTCGGCCTCGGCTTCCGGCTTGGCCGCGACCGGCTCGGGTGCGCTGTGCACGCCCGGCAGCTGGCGCAGGCGGGCCCGCTCGGCTAGCACCTTGGCGCCATAGCCGCCGTCGGTATTGCTGGACGCGCCCACGTAGAACTTCAGGCCGCCTTCGAGCGAACCGGCACGGGCGATGCAGTCCTTGAGCACCAGCGCACCGATCTTGATGTTGGCATACGGGTTGAGCGCGGCTGCCACGCCGCCCACGGCCTCGTACTTGTCCTGGTGGACCTTGGTCATGACCTGCATCAGGCCCTGCGCGCCCACGCCGCTCTCGGCGTACGGGTTGAAGCTGGACTCGATGGCGATCACGCCCAGGATCAGCAGCGGGTCGATGCCGACCTCGCGCCCGGTCAGGTACGCGGCCTTCACCAGTTGCGCGGTGGCCTGCGCCGCCACGCGGTACTTGCGGGCGATGTAGTCCGCCACCACGGCCTGCTCGCGCGCGCTGCCGAGCGTGGCCGGGTTGCGGGCGTCGAGCGCCACGCGCTGCGCCGGGATCTGCGCGGCCAGGTGGGCCACGGAGGGCACCTTGCCGGCCGGCTGGCTCCAGTCGTCGGTGCCGGACACCGTCGGCAGGCCCGCAGCCTTGGCCAGCACGGGCGCCGGCGCCAGGCCGAGCTTGGCCGCGGTCACGTCGGCCGAGGCGGCAGGCACCGCGGCCTCCATGAGCACCGCCGGCGCTTCTTCCCCGGCCAGCGCACCGGCCAGGGCCGTGCGCCATTCCTGGCTGACCGCCAGCGAGACCGCCGCGACCACCGACACCACCCCGAGACTGTTCAGGGCATATTTCACTGTTGCGCGGCCGCCCCGGAAAGCGCGACCCGCTACCCGGTGCGCGAGGCGGACTTGCACCGCCCCGCTCACGCCGGGAACCGGTTGTCTGAGACGGACCTGCAATGCCCGTCCGACACCGGGAAGATGAAGGGTTTTCCAACCACTCATACTTACCTCCATCCGCCGTTCGCATCGTGCTGCGCCGAAACGCCTCACGCCGATGACCGCGTACTCAAGTAAGGATGCTGCACTGCCTAGCAAAGGCTGCCAGCACCTGTTGGGTGGGCGCTCCCCGTGCGCCCAACGAGAAACAAGGTAGGCTCTTGGGGAAACCTGCCTTGCCGCGAACTACTCAATGCACCCGGCCAGCGCCGGGACAATCGATCGGGACCCGCCCTTGCTCAGGCGAATCCGCTCAATGATCAGAAATGGATGAATTTTTGCCAGACCCTTGACAGGGAGGAAAAATTTGTGCTGCGACGCAACACTCCAACGAGCAGAACCGGATTGTAGGAACGCTTTTATACATCGTCAAGAATAACGAACCAGAAAGTAATAGCCTTTGGTTATATGTAACAATGTCCTTTTCGCCGCTTTCACCTCCCCCCGATTCGGCGAAAGTCAGTACTGGTAAAGCATCGGAGCCATCCCCGCCGTGGCCGGCCAGGTAAAAAAATTTACAATTTGATGATGCAAATCAGGGCGATTTTTTTTCGCCTCGTCATGCGGATGTGCGGATAAATCCGCATCCATTACCCGGAAGAGCGCGTCGCCGCGCCTGGGCACCAACTGAATTCACTATGAAATACAACGACTTGCGCGATTTCATCGGCCAGCTTGAAGGCCTTGGCGAACTGAAGCGGATCGGCACGCCGGTGTCGCCCAACCTCGAAATGACCGAGATCTGCGACAGGCTGCTGCGCGCGGAGGGACCGGCAGTCGTGTTCGAAAACCCGAGCGATCCCCGGCGTGCTGGACACACTTATAGCGTGCCCGTGCTGGCCAATCTGTTCGGCACGACACGCAGGGTTGCGCTAGGTATGGGCGCCGAGAGCCTGGCCGACCTGCGCGACATCGGCCGCGTCCTGTCCGCGCTCAAGGAACCCGAGCCGCCGCGCGGCCTGCGCGAAGCGGGCAAGCTGTTCACGCTGGCGAAGTCGGTGTGGGACATGGCGCCCAGGCGCGTCGGCAGCCCGGCCTGCCAGGAGGTGGTGTGGGAAGGCAACGACGTGGACCTGGCCCGCCTGCCGATCCAGACCTGCTGGCCCGAGGACGCCGCGCCGCTGATCACCTGGGGGCTGGTGGTCACCAAGGGCCCGCACAAGAAGCGCCAGAACCTGGGCATCTACCGCCAGCAGGTCATCAGCCGCAACCAGGTGATCATGCGCTGGCTGGCACATCGCGGCGGCGCGCTGGATTTCCGCGAGCACGCGCTGGCCAGCCCCGGCAAGCCGTTCCCGATCGCCGTGGCGCTGGGCGCCGACCCCGCCACCATCCTCGGCGCCGTGACGCCGGTGCCGGATACGCTGTCCGAATACCAGTTCGCCGGACTGCTGCGCGGCAGCCGCACCGCGCTGGCCGGCTGCATCACGCCGACGCTGTCCGAGCTGAGCGTGCCGGCCTCGGCCGAGATCGTGCTCGAAGGCCATATCCAGCCCGACCCCGCTCACCCGAGCGGCTACCAGCACGCCCTCGAAGGCCCCTACGGCGACCACACCGGCTATTACAACGAGCAGGACTGGTTCCCGGTCTTCACCATCGACCGCATCACCATGCGGCGCGACCCGATCTACCACTCCACCTATACCGGCAAGCCGCCCGACGAGCCGGCCATCCTCGGCGTGGCGCTCAACGAAGTGTTCGTGCCGCTGCTGCAGAAGCAGTTCCCCGAGATCACCGACTTCTACCTGCCGCCCGAGGGCTGCAGCTACCGCATGGCAGTGGTGCGCATGAAGAAGCAGTACGCCGGGCACGCCAAGCGGGTGATGTTCGGGGTGTGGAGCTTCCTGCGGCAGTTCATGTACACCAAGTTCATCGTGGTGGTGGACGACGACGTGGACGTGCGCGACTGGAAGGAAGTGATCTGGGCCATCACCACGCGCGTGGACCCGTCGCGCGATACCGTGCTGGTGGACAACACGCCCATCGACTACCTGGACTTCGCCTCGCCGGTGTCGGGCCTGGGCTCCAAGATGGGCATCGACGCGACCGACAAGTGGCCCGGCGAGACCACCCGCGAATGGGGCCGCCCGATCCGCATGGACGACGCCGTCAAGGCGCGCGTCGACGGCTTGTGGGACTCGCTGTTCGCGCAGCGCGCCAGCGCCTAGGACACCATGTAAGATCACGCAACGCCACGCCGCCGCGCGCGGCAAAGTCAAAACCACGCCATCCGCACGTCCGCGACAGACGGACCCGAGGAGGAGACACATGACCACCCTTGAGGAAGGGAAACTGATGTGGACGCCGTCGCCGGCGTTCCGCGACGGCAGCCGCATCGCCGATTTCATGCGCTGGCTGGAGAGCGAGCGCGGCCTCGCCTTCGACGGCTATGCCGCCCTGTGGCAATGGTCGGTGACCGACCCGGAAGCCTTCTGGGACGCCATCCGCGCGTATTTCGACCTGCGCTTCGACACCGAACCGGTACGTGTGCTGGCCGACCCCGCCATGCCGGGCGCGCGCTGGTTCGAAGGGGCCACCCTGAACTACGTGCAGCAGGTGTTCCGCCATGCCGGCAGCGGCGCGCCGCGCCGGCGCGCGGCCATCCGCTTCGCCGGCGAGGCGGTCGGCGTGACGGAGCTGAGCTGGGACGCGCTCGAAGCACAGGTCGCCTCGCTGGCCCACGCGCTGCGGCAGATGGGCGTGGCGCGCGGCGACCGCGTGGCCGGCTACCTGCCCAATATCCCCGCCACCGTGGTCGCCTTCCTGGCCACCGCCAGCCTCGGCGCGATCTGGTCGGGCTGCGCGCCGGACATGGGCCAGGTCGCGGTGATCGACCGCTTCCGCCAGATCGAGCCCAAGGTGCTGGTCGCGGTGGACGGCTACCAGTACGGCGGCAGGCACCATGACCGCACGCCGGTGCTGGCCGACCTGGCCGCGGCCCTGCCTTCGCTGACCGACGTGGTGCTGGTGCCGTCGGGCCACGCCGACGCCGCCGCCCGGCCCCTGGCCCTGCCGCCGGGCATCCGCCGCCACGCGTGGCAGGACGTGCTGGCGCACCGCGTGGCGCTGGCCGTCGAGCCGGTGCCGTTCGACCACCCGCTGTGGATCGTCTATTCCTCTGGCACCACCGGCATGCCCAAGCCCATCGTGCACGGCCACGGCGGCATCGTCATCGAGCAGGTCAAGCTCATGGCGTTCCACAACAACCTCGGCCCGGACGACGTCTTCCACTGGTACAGCAGCAGCGGCTGGATCATGTGGAACGCGCAGGTGGCCGGGCTGCTGCTGGGCACCACCATCGCGCTCTACGACGGCAACCCGGCCTACCCGGATGCCGGCGTGCTGTGGCGCTTCGTGGAAGCCGCCGGCGTGACCGCCTTCGGCGCCGGCGCGGCCTTCTTCACGGCCGGCATGAAGGCCGGCATCGAGCCCGCCCGCGTGGCCGACCTGTCGCGCCTGCGCGCGCTCGGCTCGACCGGCTCGCCGCTGCCGGCCGAGGCCTACGACTGGATCTACCGCCACGTGCGCAGCGACATCTGGCTGGCGCCGATGAGCGGCGGCACCGATTTCGCCGGCTCCTTCGTGGCCGGCTGCCCGATCCTGCCGGTGTATTCCGGCGAGATGCAATGCCGCTGCCTCGGCGCGCGCGTGGAAGCCTTCGACGAAGCGGGCCGCGCGCTGACCGGCGCGGTGGGCGAGCTGGTCTGCACCGCGCCGATGCCGTCGATGCCGCTGTTCCTGTGGGGCGACGCCGACGGCAAGCGCTACCGCGACAGCTACTTCGACACCTACCCCGGCGTGTGGCGCCACGGCGACTGGATCAAGATCACCGCGCACGGCGGCGCCATCATCTACGGCCGCTCGGACGCCACCATCAACCGCCACGGCATCCGCATGGGCACCAGCGAGCTGTACCGCGTGGTGGAAGACCTGCCGGAAGTGCTCGACAGCATGGTGGTGGACCTCGAATACCTCGGCCGGGAATCCTACATGCCGCTGTTCGTGGTGCTGCGCGAAGGGCTCGTGCTGGACGAGCCGCTGCGCGAGACCATGCGCGCGCGCATCCGCGCCGCGCTGTCGTCGCGCCACGTGCCGAACGAGATCCTGCAGGTGCCGGGCGTGCCGCGCACGCTCTCCGGCAAGAAGATGGAGGTGCCCGTCAAGAAACTGCTGCTGGGCCACGCGCCGGACAAGATCGCCAACCGCGACGCCATGGCCAACCCGGACGCGCTCGACTGGTACTTCGCCTACGCGGAAGCGTTCCTGGCCGCGCGCGCCGGAGAGTCCGCCGCCGCCTGACGAGGCGGAACACGGACCGGCGGCGGACAAAAGGACGAAGGGACGAAGGAAGGGACGAAGGAACCCGGGCGCTGGACGCGCGTTCGGCGTTCAGAATTCCACTTCGAGCTCGCTGATCTCGTCCGGCTCCTTGCGCGCCTCCGCGATCCATTCCTGCAGTTCGGGCATGGCGAGGATCTGCTTGCAGTAGGCCACCGGCTGCGGATCGAGTTCCACGCCGTAGGTCAGGAAGCGCGTCACCACCGGCGCGTACATCGCGTCGGCCATGGTGCGCTGGCCGAACAGGAAGGGGCCGCCGTACTGGGTCAGGCATTCGGTCCAGATCTGGGTGATGCGGTCGATGTCGGCCTGGGCGCGCGACCACACCTTGAAGCCGGGGAAATGCCCCTTGAGGTTCATCGGCAAGGCCGCGCGCATGGCGGCGAAGCCGGAGTGCATCTCGCCGCAGATGGCGCGGCAGTGCGCGCGCGCGGCGCGGTCGTCGGGCAGCAGGCCGGCCTTGGGGCTGATCTCGTTGAGATACTCGGCGATGGCCAGCGTGTCCCACACCGTCACGCCCTGGTGGAACAACCGCGGCACGAGGATCGACGGCGACAGCAGCAGGATCTCCGCGCGCGCCGCGGCGTCGTCCGGCGGCACCAGTACTTCCTCGAAGTCGAGTCCCGCAAAACGCGCCAGCAGCCACCCGCGCAGGGACCACGACGAATAAGTCTTGCTGCTGATGGTCAGTGTCGTCTTTGCCATCGCGCCTCCTTGCCACTTCGATAAGCCATTGGGGCGCCCGCCAGCCCCGCAGGGAATTCCCGCCGCAATATCGTGCTAGGTGCTGCGTGCCGCCACTCCTACTATGTCGTTGTACTACATCGGGGGCGTGGCATGGCGGCCGATCCGGAGCCCTTCCCGGTGCGCCGCATGCGCGGCAAAGCGCCGCCGGGCGCGCGCACCGCCGCGGTGCGGCTTGCGGCACCAGCTTGAGGCCGCACTTGGGCGGCAGCCCGTCCAGGCACTTGCCGCACGCGGCGCAAGCGTCGCATTCGAACCAGAACCGGTCACCCGTTTCCCCACACGGACAGGCCCGCAAGCCTCATGCCAACGGAACGCCGTGGCACACATATTGCGGCGTATGAAGTCAACGCATAAAAGGGGGGGCGGCCATGCTGTATCAGGTGTACCAGACCTATGCGGACCTCATGCAGCCAGCGTGCAGCGTGGCCGACATGATGGCGGTGGCGCTGGCCGCCAACCCGCGCCTGGCCGCATGCGAGCCGATGCGCGCCACGCGCGCCGCCTGCGAGGTGCTGGCGCTGAGCCGGCTCACCCACCATCGCCCGGCCTTCGGCATCGACAGCGTCACCGTGGACGGCACGCCGATGCAGATCACCGAGGAGGTGGTGGCGCGCACGCCGTTCTGCTCGCTGC
This sequence comes from Cupriavidus sp. 30B13, assembly GCF_049059565.2. Lineage (NCBI taxonomy): Bacteria > Pseudomonadati > Pseudomonadota > Betaproteobacteria > Burkholderiales > Burkholderiaceae > Cupriavidus > Cupriavidus sp. 30B13. The sequence continues at coordinate 3,153,865 of NZ_CP188223.1, forward strand.
TGCGCTTTCGCAAGCACGGCGCGAGCCGGCAGCCGCGCGTGCTGCTGGTCGCGCCGATGTCGGGCCACTTCGCCACGCTGCTGCGCGGCACCGTGCAGACCATGCTGCGCGATCACGACGTGTACATCACCGACTGGCATAACCCGCGCGACATCTCGCTGGTGCACGGCCGCTTCGGCTTCGACGAATTCGTCCAGCACCTGATCGATTTCCTGCACGTGCTCGGCGGCGGCACGCACCTGATGGCGGTGTGCCAGCCCACCGTCGCCGCGCTCGCCGCCGTGGCCCTGATGGCGGAGGACGACGACCCGGTCCAGCCGCCCAGCCTGATCCTGATGGCGGGCCCCATCGACGCGCGCATCAACCCGACCAAGGTCAACGAACTGGCCACCAGCCAGTCCATCGAGTGGTTCGAGCGCACGCTCACCAGCTACGTGCCGCTGCGCTTCGCCGGCGCCATGCGGCGCGTCTATCCCGGCTTCGTGCAGCTGACCGCCTTCATGAGCATGAACGGCGAGCGCCACCAGCAGGCCTTCCGCGACCTCTACGACCTGCGCGCCAACGGCGAGCACAAGCGTGCCGACGCGATCCAGACCTTCTACGAGGAATACTTCGCCACCATGGATCTGAGCGCCGAGTTCTATCTCGAGACGGTGAGCATGGTGTTCCAGCGCTTCCTGCTGGCGCAGGGCCTGCTCGACGTGGGCGGGCGCCGCGTGGACACGCGCGCGATCCAGCGCACCGCGCTGCTCACGGTGGAAGGCGAGCGCGACGACATCTGCGCGATCGGCCAGACCATGGCCGCGCAGGACCTGTGCGAAAGCCTGCGCCCCTACATGCGCATGCACCACGTGCAGACCGGCGTCGGCCACTACGGGGTATTCAACGGCAAGCGCTGGGATGCGCAGGTCTACCCGATCGTGCGCAACACCGTGCACACGACTTCGTAGGCGAGGCAGGAGAGGGCCCCGGGCCCCCGGTCCCGGGGCCGCTAGGCGGCGCGATCCTGGGGCCAGGGCGTCACCGCCGGCACCGCGCACGGCCCCTCCACGTCGACCGTGGCGAAGTCGGCCGGCCCGACGATCTCCAGGTACTCCATGTCCGGCGAATAGTCGAACAGGTAGTGGGTGATGCCGGGGCGCTGGTGCACGCAGTCGCCGGTGGCGACCAGCGTCTCCTTGTCCTCGTACATGAAGCGCGCCCAGCCCTTGAGCATCAGCACCACGTGGAACTGGGCCTCGTGCCGGTGCCAGCCCGTGCCCTGCTCGGGCGGCTGGTTGGCCTTGACCAGTTGCACCAGCAACTTGCCGCCGGTGGCCTCGGCCACGCCCAGGTCGCGATAGAGGAAGAAGTCGCGCAGGCCCTGGTCGACAAAGGCGGTGTCGTGCGGGCGCACGTGCGAGAACTGCGTGGGGGAAAGAGCCGCGGCCAGGGCGCCGGCGGGTTCGCTGCTGGACTTGCTGTTGGACTCGGTGTCGGACTCGGCCATGACAAGCTCCTTTCGCTGGAGGGGAATGCGCTGCGATGCGACGCAACATCCGCGCCAGCGGGAAAGGCGGGCAGGACGCGGGGATCCGCGGGAAAATGTGGAGTCCGCGGCGCCAGGCGCGCCCGGCGCGCGGCAGCCGGCGGGCGGCATGCACCCGCGCAGGGCGCGCCGCGCGCCAGCCTTCTCCATGGCGGCACCGGCGCGGTGCCGGTTATGATTGGCCATTGCGGATCGCCATTGCGGATTGCCATTGCGCCCGACGTTGCACCCGTTCAGCTCCATTCCTTCATCGTTTCACCTTCTCGCCGAAAATCCTGCGCCGCATGCAAACGCAAACGCCCTCCTTCACGCAGTTCCAAGGCCAGGACCTGGTCCGCGTCGGCGGACAGGACGACTACCTGCTGCTGGCCCCGCAGGCCGGGGCGCGCCTGGTGCGCTGGGTGCATCGCGGCGAGGACATCCTGTTCTGGCCGGACCAGGCCGACTGGTCGCAGCCCGCCCGCGTGCGCGGCGGCAATCCGCTGCTGTTCCCGTTCATCGCCCGCCACTTCGTCGACGGCGTGCCCGGCGCCTGGCGCGATGCCGGCGGCACGGTGCGCGCGCTGCCCAGCCACGGCTTCGCGCGCGACCTGCCGTTCGCGCTCACCCGATACGAAGCCGGCAGCCACATCGCGATGACGCTGCAAGCCTCCGATGCGACGCGCGCGGGCTATCCGTTCGAATTCGCCTTCGAGGCCGGCTACCGCCTGCTCGAGGACGGCCTCGAAGCCACGCTGCGCACGCGCAATACCGGCACGCGGCCGCTGCCCTCGCCGCCCTCGCTGCCTTATTACGCCGGCCACCATTTCTATTTCGCGCTCGCGCACCAGGCGCGCGGGGCCGCCACGCTGGAGATGCCGCCGGCGCAGCGGATGCGCCAGCGAGCCGACGGCGCGCTGGACATCCTCGGCCCCGGCAGGGCGTGCTACCGTCTCGACGACCCGGGCCTGCAGGACACCTTCCACGTACTGCGCGAACCGCACGCCGCGCCGCGCGCCTGCATCCTGGCCATGCCGCCCAACCCCGCCGCCCCGCATGGCCGCCGGCTGGCGATCGAACTGGACGTGCCGGCCTCGCCGGCCGCCGCGCCGTGGTTCGCCGTCACCACCTGGTCCGAGCACGCCGGCTCCGACTTCTATTGCGTGGAGCCGTGGCTCGGCCTGCCCAACGCCATCCACCACGGCACCGGACTGCGCTGGCTCGCGCCGGGCCAGGAAGAGACCGCCGTGTGCCGCCTGCGCATCCTGGCATAGATTCCGCGTACCTCCGCGCACGAAGCCGCTTCAGTTTTCCTCCCCCGCAGCCGTAGACCGAGACAGCGCCCCGCTCCAACCAGAGGCGTTTTCCGTGCTGCGTTCCGTGCGCCGCGCAGCAGCGGACATAAAGCGCTGCACCCAAAGAGAGGAAGACGATGTTGAAGCACCTGTCCATCCGAGGCTATGTCAGCCTCATGGTCGTCCTGTTCGGTTTTACCCTGATGGTCGGGGCCGCGGCGGGACTGCTGTCCATGCGCGCCGGCAACGAATCGCTCAAGCAGATGTACACCGTCGACACCCCCGCGGTGGCCGACCTCGAAGGCAGCGCCGGCCAGTTGCTGCGCCTGCGCCTGGCCCTCGCCACCTACGCCTCGCTCACCGAGCTGAACGACCAGGAAGGCGCCAGCGCCGTGCTGGCGCGCTCCGGCCAGTACCTGAAGGCCTCCGACGAACGCCAGGCGCACTATCTCGCCTCGGCCGGCAACGGCGAGGAAGAGCAGCGCCTGATCAAGGACATGCAGGAAAAGCGCGCGAAGTTCCTCGGCGAAGGCGTCGAGCCGGCGCTGGCCGCGCTCAAGAGCGGCGACCGGCCGGCCTTCCTGCAGTTGCAGGCCCACAAGCTGCCGCCGCTCTACGGCGCCTTCGAAAAATCCATGCTGGCACTGGAAAAGCTCCAGCTCGACCGCGGCGCGCAGCGCTATGAGGAAGCGCAGGGCCGCTTCAAGGCCGTCAGCGCGGCGGTGGCCATCGGGCTGGTGGCCGCGCTGCTGCTGTCGTGGGCCGGGCGCGCGGCGCTGATGCGCGCCATCGTCGATCCCGTCACCGCCGCCATCGCCCAGTTCCAGCGCATCGCCGCGGGCGACCTGACCGGCCAGGTCGCCGTCACCAGCGACAACGAAATGGGCAGGCTCAGCGCCGCGCTGCAACAGATGCAGGCGTCGCTGATCGAGACGGTCGGCACCGTGCGCCGCGGCACCGAATCGATCAACGTCGGCGTGCGCGAGATTTCCGCCGGCAACACCGACCTCTCGCAACGCACCGAGGAACAGGCCGCCTCGCTGGAGCAGACCGCCGCCAGCATGGAAGAGCTCACCTCCACCGTGAAGCAGACCGCCGAGAACGCCAGGCAGGCCAGCCAGCTCGCGCACGGCGCCTCCGGGCTGGCCGCGCAAGGCGGCGCGCTCACGCAGCAGGTGGTTGGCACCATGCAGGACATCGTGGAGGATTCGCGCAAGATCGGCGACATCGTGGGCGTGATCGAGAGCATCGCCTTCCAGACCAACATCCTCGCCCTCAACGCGGCGGTCGAAGCCGCCCGCGCCGGCGAGCAGGGACGCGGCTTCGCGGTGGTCGCCGGCGAAGTCCGCTCGCTGGCCCAGCGCAGCGCCGGCGCGGCCAGGGAGATCAAGGGCCTGATCGGCGCCTCCACCGCGCGCGTGGAATCGGGCGCCGGCCTGGTCGAGCGCTCCGGCGCGACCATGACGGAGATCGTCGGCGCCATCACCCGCGTCAGCGACATCATGAACGAGATCGCGGCCGCCTCCGCCGAACAGAGCAGCGGCATCGACCAGGTCAACGTCGCCGTCGCGCAGATGGACGAGGTGACGCAGCAGAACGCCGCGCTGGTCGAACAGGCGGCCGCCGCAGCCGGCTCGCTGGAAGAACAGGCGCGCAAGCTGTCGGCGGCGGTGGCGGTGTTCCGCATCGGCGGCGCACAGGAGCGGCCGGCGCGCGGGGCCGCAACGGCGGCGCCGCGCATGGCGGCGCTCGCCGCGTGATCTCCGGCGAGTCCTCCGCGCGGGCGGCCTCGCCTTGCACATCGCCCGCGGCATCGGCCGCGGCCTGGGCGGCATCGAGGCCCCCACGGCAAGCATGCGGACCTCGCTCGAACTGACCCGCACCGCGCGCGCCGGGCGCATGGACGAGATCGGGCGCACCGTGGCCGCGCTCGACGCCGCGGTGGCCATCGCCGCGGCCACGCCGCCGCTCAGCTAGTTCTCCAGGCCGCGCACGTCGGCGTCGAGCCGCGCCGCCAGCGGCCATGCCGGCGATCTGCCGGTTCCAGGCATTCACTTTGCCGCCGGCGTTCTGCGTGCCGGCGATGACGGCGGAACCGCCGATTCCGTGGATCTCCACGCTTGGCCCGCCGGATCAACTCCCCGCCCCGCTTGCGCCGAATCACGCCCGTGTCACATCGGCTGCCTAGACTCGCTGCTTTTCATTGTCTCGGTCTTAAAACAACCAGACCGATTTCCTTCACATTCATGCGAACCCTCATGTCTTCCAACAGCGTGGCCCGGACGCTTGCCGCCTTGATCGTGGCAGCGACGCTCGCCGCATGCGGCGCCGACGACAGCGATGCGCCCGCGGCGGCTCCCCTCGATCCTGGCGCGGAACAGCCCGCGAAGCCCGCACCCGACAAGCGCTGCGCGCCCTGACGAACGCCCACGAATCCCACCAGCAATAAATCCAGAACAATGACTTCACGCCGCAACTTTCTGAAGACAGCGTCCGGCGCGGGCTTTGCCGCCGCGACGCTGGCCGCCTTCCCCCCGAGCATCCGCAAGGCGCTGGCCATCCCGGCCAACAACGCAACCGGCACCATCAAGGACGTCGAGCACGTGATCATCCTGATGCAGGAGAATCGCTCGTTCGACCATTATTTCGGCACGCTCAAGGGCGTGCGCGGCTTCGGCGACAGGTTCACCATCCCCCTGCCCAACGGCCGCAAGGTATGGCAGCAGGAGCGCACCGGCGGCGCCGTGCTGACGCCCTATCACCTCGACGGCAGCGCCAACAACGCGCAGCGCGCGGCGGGCGCCAACCATACCTGGGTGGACAGCCAGAAGGCCTGGGACAACGGCCGCATGACCAGCTGGCCAGCCAACAAGAAAGACATCTCCATGGGCTACTTCAAGGAGAGGGAGGTCCCGTTCCAGTTCGCGCTGGCCAATGCCTTCACGCTGTGCGACGCGTATCACTGCTCGATGCATACCGGCACCGACGCCAACCGCGCCTTCCACATCACGGGCACCAACGGTCCCAAGGCCGCCGGCGTCGCCTTCGTCAACAACGAGTGGGACGCGATCGACGGCCTGCCGGCCTCGGTCAACAAGGGCTACACGTGGAAAACCTACGCGGAGCGCCTTGAAGAAGCGGGGGTGAGCTGGATTTCCTACCAGAACATGCCCGACGAATGGGGCGACAACATGCTCGGCGCCTTCCAGCAGTTCCGCCGCGCCAACCTCGCGTCGGGCTTCCCGGTGTCCAGCGGCGGCTCGCCCGGCGTGCCTTACGCCAATACCGGCCAGGCCCTGCCCTACCACGCCTACGACGCGGCCACGGACAACGCCGGCAATCCGCTCTACAAGGGCATTGCCAATACGCTGCCGGGAACCACCCCCGAAAGCTATCTCGACGCGTTCAAGCGGGACATCCGCGAAGGCAAGCTGCCGCAAGTCAGCTGGATCAATGCGCCGTCGATCTATTGCGAACATCCGGGGCCGTCCAGCCCGGTGCAAGGCGCGTGGTTCCTGCAGGAAGTACTGGATGCGCTCACCGCGGTGCCGGAGGTGTGGAGCAAGACCGTGCTGCTGGTCAACTTCGACGAGAACGATGGCTACTTCGACCACGTGCCGTCGCCGTCGGCGCCGTCGCGCAACGCCGATTCGTCGCTGGCGGGGAAATCGACGCTCGCCGATGCGGACATGAGCTTCGAGTATTACGATCACCCCGCGCCGCCGGGCAGCAGCGGCCAGCCCGCGAAGGACGGCCGCGTCTACGGGCCGGGCCCGCGCGTGCCCCTGTACGCGATCTCGCCGTGGAGCCGGGGCGGCTGGGTCAACTCGCAGGTGTTCGACCATACTTCCGTGCTGCGCTTCCTGGAAGCGCGCTTCGGCGTCGTCGAGACGAACATCAGCCCGTTCCGCCGCGCCGTCTGCGGCGACCTGACCAGCGTGTTCAACTTCAAGACCCCCAACGACGAGCCCCTGCCGACGCTGAACGGCCGCAGCACGCGCGCCGCCGCGGACCAGTTGCGCAGCGCGCAGCAAGCGCTGCCGGCGGTGCCGCTGCCGGCGGACATGCAGTTGCCGATCCAGGCCAGCGGCACGCGCCCCTCGCGCGCGCTGCCCTACGAACTGCACACCAGCGCGCGCTGCAATGCCACCGGCCTGATGGAACTGGTGTTCTCCAACACCGGTTCGCAGGCGGCCGTGTTCCATGTCTACGACCGCCACAACCTCGGCCGCATACCGCGCCGCTACGTGGTCGAAGCCGGGAAAATGTTGAGCGACACCTGGAGCCCGCTCCAGGACAATCTCGGCATGTACGACCTCTGGGTCCTCGGCCCCAACGGCTACCACCGGCACTTCAAGGGCGACACCAACCGGATCGCCGATACCGGCATCGCGCCGGAGATCCGCGTGTGCTACGACATCGCCAACGGCGACGTCTACGTCGACCTGATGAACGGCGGCAGCCAGCCATGCAACTTCACCATCGCGCCGCAGGCTTACCGCAAGGACGGCCCGTGGCAGGTGACGGTCGCGGGCAAGGGCACCGAGTCCATGCACTGGTCGCTGGCCGGCAGCGGCCAGTGGTATGACTTCGCCGTGACCTGCGATGCCGACCCCGCGTTCTACCGGCGGTTTGCCGGACGGGTGGAAACGGGCAAGCACACGGTCAGCGACCCGGCCATGGGGGTGGGCACGGATCAGCCGGGCTGAACCGCGAGGGGCTCCCGGACTGGAGTGACGGGAGCCCTCCGGCGTCAGTGCGGCAAGCCCCGGGGTGGCGAGGCGCCGAAATGCTCCGGGCCTGCGAGTTATGCTAGAATCCGCGCCTGTTACGCCTTAGCGGGCGTCGTATAATGGCCATTACCTTAGCTTCCCAAGCTAAAGACGTGGGTTCGATTCCCATCGCCCGCTCCACTTCAGATTGAGACGAGCCGCCTTCGCCGCCTGGTCATCGACCGACCAGGCTCCGCCCGGCGGCTTTTTTGTTGCCATGCTTCCCCAAGATCCCAGTTCCGACCCGACGCCCGCCGACGAAGCGGGCAACGTACCCGACCCGGCCGCAGACGTGGCGCATCCGCGCCGCATCCGCTCGTTCGTGCGCCGCGCGGGGCGGACTTCCACCGGGCAGCAGCGCGCCATCGACGACCTGGGCCCGCGCTTCATCCTGCCCTACGCGCCACGGCCGCTGGACTGGGAAGCCACGTTCGGCCGCGCCGCGCCGGCGATCCTGGAAATCGGTTTCGGCATGGGCGAGACCACCGCGCATATCGCGCAACTGCGCCCGCAGGACAATTTCCTGGGCTGCGAGGTGCATGAGCCCGGCGTGGGCGCGCTGCTCAAGCTGATCGGCGAGCGCGGCATCGACAATGTGCGGATCATGCCGCACGATGCGGTCGAGGTCATCGCGCACATGCTGACCGACGGCTGCCTGGACGGCGTGCATATCTTCTTCCCCGATCCCTGGCACAAGAAGCGCCACAACAAGCGCCGCCTGGTGCAGCCGCCGCTGGTGAAGGTGCTGGCCAGCCGGCTCAAGCCGGGTGGCTACCTGCACTGCGCGACCGACTGGGAGGAGTACGCTCACCAGATGGTGGAAGTGCTGTCGGGCGAGCCGGCGCTGGAGAACACGTCGGATGCGCCGGGCGGCTTTGCGCCGCGGCCCGACTATCGTCCCGTCACCAAGTTCGAGCGCCGCGGCGTGCGGCTCGGGCACGGCGTGTGGGATGTGGTGTTCCGCAAGCGGGCCTGAACGCCTGGGGCCGGATCCGATGAAAAAGCGTGGCTGCTGGAGCCACGCTTTTTTTTACGTCCGCACCGGCGGCCGGCCGGGCTGCCCTGCGCGCGTCAGGCGTGCCAGGCGATCATTCCCGTATAGGCGGTGATCAGCACGATCACGCCGAACACGATGCGGTACCACGCGAACGGCTTGAAGTCGTGCGTGGCGACGAAGCGCAGCAGCCAGCGCACGCACAGGAAGGCCGACAGGAACGCGAACACGAAGCCGACCGCGAACACGCCGAGATCGTCGGCGGACAGCAGCGCGCGGGCCTTGTACAGCTCGTAGACGGTGGCGCCGAAGATCACCGGGATCGCCAGGAAGAACGAGAACTCGGTCGCCACCTGGCGCGACAGCCCGAACAGCATGCCGCCGATGATGGTGGCGCCCGAGCGCGAGGTGCCGGGGATCAGCGCGAAGCATTGCGCCAGGCCGACCTTGAGCGCGTCGCGCCAGTTCAGGTCGTCCACCGATTCGATGCGCGGCGCGCCGGCCTTGGCGGCTTCCAGCAGCGCGTTGCCGGCCGGGTGCGAAACCCGGCCGCGATGCGCCTCGCGCCATTCGGCCCACAGGATCACCACGCCGCCGACGATGAAGGCGGTGGCCACGGTGACCGGGTTGAACAGATGCGCCTTGATCCATTTGCCGAACACCAGCGCCAGCACGATCGCCGGCACCGTGGCGACGATCACGTTGATGGCGAAGCGGCGCGCCTTCTCGTCGGTGGCCAGGCCGCCCACCACGGTGGCGATGCGGCGGCGGAATTCCCAGCACACCGCCAGGATGGCGCCGAACTGGATCACGATTTCGAAGATCTTGCCTTTCTCGTCGTTGAAGTCGAGCAGCTGGCCGGCCAGGATCAGGTGGCCGGTGCTGGAGATGGGCAGGAACTCGGTCAGTCCTTCGACGATGCCGAGGATCACGGCTTTCAGGGCGAGCGCAATATCCATGCTGGTTGGGTGGGGCGAAGGATTGGAAAAGGAAAGAGGCCGCAAGGCGCCGGACCAGGAAACCCGCCGCGAACGGGCCGCGGCCGCGCGCTCACGGGCGGTTGATCTTGACGTTGATCCCGTTGGGCAAGACGGTGATTGTACCGGGCTCGACACTGCTGCCGGCAAGGCGCAGCTGGTCCGGGCGGAAGGTATAGAGCGGATAGCCCTGCAGCAGTTGCTCGGCCAGGACGCCGCCCAGCGCATTGAGCTGGCGCGCGAACTGCGGCGGCAGGCCACTGACGTCGAACTGCTGCACCTGCGGGTCCTGCAGCACCAGCGAGCGGCTGGGCGCGTCGTAGCGCAGGCCGCTGTCGAGCGCGAAGCGGCCGGTCAGCGGCTGGCCGAAGAACAGGCGGTTGTCGATGGTCGCGTCGAACTGCACGTTCACGCGGTTGCGTTCGGCATCGAGCGTGAGCCGCGGGTTGGCGAGCTGGATGTCGAACAGCTCCATGTAGCGCTTGTTGAACGGAAACTTGCGTTCCAGCGCGGCCTGCAACTGGCTTTGCGAGAAGGTGTAGTCGTTGCCGAACACGGCGCAGCCCGCCAGCGCGGCGGCGAGCGCGGTAGCACCACTTGCTGCCAGCCAGCGCCGGCGAGTCATCATGACCATCGTTGGTTTCCTTGCGTTCAGCCGGCCACGGCGGCGGGCGCGGGCGCCGTGGCGGCTTCCAGCCGCGCCAGCCATGCCAGCGCCTGCCCGCGCGAAGTGCCGCACATGTCGGCGGCGGGCCTCAGGCCGGCGCAGAACGCCGGCCGCGAAGGCTGCCCGAAGATCGCGCAGCGGCGGTCCGGCAGCAGTTGCACGCACGGCACGCCGGCAGGCTTGCCGTGCGGCATGCCGGGGATGGGCGACGTGATCGAGGGCGCGGTGCAACAAGCGCCACAATCCGGGCGGCAGGAGAGTTCAGACTGAGCGGGCATGGCAAAGGTTCAGGCGCGGACCGCGTCCGGCAGGCCGTATTGTGCCCCAAGCTTGCTGCGCCGCACCGCGCCGGCACGCATGCACACAGTCACCCATACGCGCACCGCGGCGCTCACATATCGCAACAATGGCGCGGCACAATGGCGCACATCCCCTGGCTTGACCGACTCCACCCGCTCCACTACATTACTGACCCAAGGGTTATTTATTGACACGTCTCGCAGAGAACGCGCCGGCATAGGCGCGCCGCGCCCCAAGTGAACAAGTCCCCAGACCAGAACCAAGCCGCGGCGAATCCCAGCAAGCGTTGGGCGCGCCGCAAGGCCGCGCGCCCGCAGGAACTGGTGGCCGCGGCGCTAGAACTGTTTGTCGAACGCGGCTACGCCGCCACCCGCCTGGAAGATGTCGCGGCGGCGGCGGGCGTGTCCAAGGGCACGGTATATCTGTACTTCGCCAACAAGGAAGAGCTGTTCAAGACGGTGGTGCGGGAGAACCTGGGGCCGGCGCTGGCCCGGGGCGTCGACCTGGTGGAGAGCTTCGAAGGCACCACCGCCGAGCTGCTGCGCGAACTGCTGCGCGGCTGGTGGGGCCTGATCGGCGCCACGCCGGTGGCGGGGCTGACCAAGCTCGTCATGGCCGAGGCGAATCACTTCCCCGACATCGCCCGCTTCTACCACGAGGAAGTGACGGTGCCCGGCGACGAGCTGTTCGCCCGCGTGCTGGCGCGCGGCATGGCCCGCGGCGAGTTGCGCGCGGTGCCGGCCAACCCCACCAGCTCGCTGATCTGCGCGCCGTTGATGTTCCTGATGCTGTGGCAGCGCGGGTTCGGGACGTTCTCCAATATCGAGATCGACCCCGAGGCGTTTATCGACAACCTGCTGCAGATGCTGCTGTTCGGCCTGACCACGGGCGCGGCGCGCGATACGCCGGTGCCGCCCAAGGTCGGGCCCTACGTCTGGGAACTGATGCAGCAGGAGCGGCAGGAGCAACGGGAACAGCAGGAACGACAGGAACGACAGGAAGCACTGGCACCGACCCAAACGCAGCAGGACGCGGCGGACACTCCGGCGCGGCCGCCGGAGACCGAATGACCCGACGCAGGAAGATACTGACAGGCGCGCTCGCCACCATCGCCGTGATCGCCGTGCTCGGCACCGCCGCCGCGGTGCGCAAGCCAGGCGCGGTACCAGCCGCCGCCACCGCCGCGCAGCCGGCCCCGGCCGGCCTGGTGGAGTTCCTCCCGTCCGACCTGGCCGAAGCCGCCGCGCAGGATCTGCACGTCTCGCTGCCGCTGTCCGGCGGACTGCGCGCGCTCAACCAGGCCTCGGTCAAGGCCAAGGTCTCGGGCGAGGTACGGCAGGTGCTGGTGCGCGAGGGCGAAGCCGTGCGCGCCGGCCAGGTCATCGTGCGCATCGACGCCACCGAATACCAGGCCAAGGTGGCCCAGGCCCGTGGCCAGATGCTGGCGGCGCGCGGCCAGTATGAAAATTCCCGGCAGACCTTCGAGCGCAACCGCGAGCTGGTCGCCAAGGGTTTCATCTCCAAGACCGCCTTCGACAACTACCAGAGCAACCTCGACGTGGCACGCGCCAACCTCGACGCCGCCCAGGGCGGGCTGGACGTCGCGCAGAAGGCGCTCGCCGACACCGTGGTCAGGTCGCCGCTGGACGGGCTGGTGGCGGCGCGCGCGGTGCACCCCGGCGAGAAGGTCTCGCCCGACACGCGCCTGGTCGACGTGGTCGACCTGCGCGCGCTGGAACTGGAGGCGCCCATCCCCACCGCCGACGTGGCGCGCGCCGCCATCGGCCAGGCGGTGCGGCTGGACGTGGAAGGCAGCGGCCGCTTCGAAGGCAGGCTGGTGCGCATCAATCCCTCCGCGGTGCCCGGCTCGCGCAGCATCATGGTCTACGTGCGCGTGGACAACCCCGACGCGCGCCTGCGCGCCGGCATGTTCGCGCAGGGCACGCTGGTGCTGGGCCACCGTGCGGGCGTGGTGGCCGTACCCGCCACCGCGATCCGCGGCGACGGCGGGCGCGCCTTCGTCTACAGCGTGGAAAACGGCGTGCTGGCCGAGCGCGAAGTCAGGCCCGGCATCCGCGACGAAGAAAGCGGGCTGGTGGAAATCGCCGGCGGCCTGGCCGCGGGCGCCCAGGTCGTGCGCAACAACCTCGGCACCTTGCGCGCGGGCAGCCGCGTCAAGCTGGTCAAGGCCTAGGGTCCGGAGCCAGGAGCGCGCCCATGTGGTTCACCCGCCTGTCGATCCATAACCCGGTGCTGGCCACCATGATGATGCTGGCCTTTGTCGTGGTGGGGCTGTTCTCCTACCAGCGGCTGTCGGTCGACCAGTTCCCCGACATCACCTTCCCGATCGTGGTGGTGCAGACCGAGTACCCCGGCGCCGCGCCGGAATCGGTGGAGTCGGACGTCACCCGCAAGATCGAGGAGATCGTCAACACCATCTCCGGCATCGACGAGATCTTCTCGCACTCGTACCAGGGCACCTCGGTGGTGGTGATCAAGTTCGACCTGTCGGTGGACGTGGGCCAGGCGGCGCAGGACGTGCGCGACAAGATCGCGCTGATCCGCCCGCAGTTCCGCGACGAGGTGAAGGACCCGCGCGTGCTGCGCTACGACCCGTCCGACGCGCCGGTGTTCTACCTGTCGGTGTCCAACGCGCCGGGCGCGCAGCGCAGCCAGCGCGAGCTGACCACCATCGCCGACCAGATCGTGCGCAAGCGCCTGGAAACCGTGCGCGGCGTGGGCGCCATCAGCCTGGTCGGCGGCACCAGGCGCGAGGTGGAGATCCGCATCCGCCCGGCCCAGCTCGAAGCGCTCGGCATCGGCGTGAACCAGGTCATGGACGCGGTGCGCAGCGAGAACCAGGAACTGCCGGCCGGCGAGCTGCGCTCCGCCGCCACCGAGACCGTGGTGCAGATCAAGGGCCGCATGGCCACGCCCGAGGCGTTCCGCAAGATCATCGTGGCGCGCCGCGCCGGCCAGCCGGTCACGCTGGACCAGGTGGCCGACGTGCGCGACGGCGAAGAGGAGCTGGAAAGCGTGGCCATGCTCGACGGCAAGCGCGCGCTGTTCCTGTCGGTGGTGAAGGCGCAGGGCCAGAACACCGTGGACACCGTGGACGGCCTCCTCAGGATGACCGACGAGGTGCGCCGCCTGGTGCCCGCCGGCGTGCAGCTCACCGTGGTCAACGACGCCGCGCGCGGCATCCGCAGCAGCGTCAGGGAAGTCCGCTCCACGCTGCTCGAAGGCGCCATGCTGACGGTGGCCATCGTCTTCCTGTTCCTGGGCTCGTGGCGCAGCACGGTCATCACCGGCCTGACGCTGCCGATCGCGCTGATCGGCACCTTCGGCGTGATGTACATGTTCGGCTTCACGCTCAACGTGATCACGCTGATGGCGCTGTCGCTGTGCGTGGGCCTGCTGATCGACGACGCCATCGTGGTGCGCGAGAACATCGTGCGCCACAACCTGATGGGCAAGGACCATCGCGCCGCGGCGCTGGACGGCACCAGCGAGATCGGCCTGGCGGTGCTGGCCACCACCTTCTCCATCGTCGCGGTGTTCCTGCCGGTCGGCTTCATGGGCGGCATCATCGGCCGCTTCTTCCATCAGTTCGGCGTGACCGTGGTGGCGGCCGTGCTGATCTCGATGTTCGTCTCGTTCACGCTGGACCCCATGTTGTCGTCGGTCTGGCACGATCCCGACCTGCACGGCACCGGCAACAAGACGAGCCTGTACGGCCGCACCGCCGGCCGCCTGCTGGACTGGTTCTCGGCGCGCATGGACGCGCTCGGCCACGGCTACGGCAGCATGCTGGGCTGGGCGCTCAGGCACCGCCTGGCCACGGCTGTCATCGCGGCCGCCACGTTCTTCGGCAGCTTCGCGCTGGTGCCGCTGATCGGCACCGAGTTCGTGCCCGCGGCGGACCTGGGCGAGACGCAGGTCGGCTTCACCACGCCGGTGGGCACCTCGCTGGCCGTCACCGAGGCCAAGGTCAGGCAGGTGGAAGCCGCGCTCAAGGCCTTCCCGGAAGTGGCCTACACCTACGCCACCATCAACTCGGGCAACGCCTCGGGCCGCAACAACGCGCTGGTGTCGGTGCGGCTGACCGACCGGCGCGCGCGCACGCTCACCACGGCGAAGCTCAACCCGATGATCCGCGCGCGGCTGGCGGGCATCGCCGGCATCACGCTGACCATGGTCGGCATGCCCGACGGCGCGGGCGGGCAGAAGGCGCTGCAGGTATCGATCCAGGGCGACGACCTGGAAACGCTGCGGCGCCTGTCGCTCGAGGCCGGCCGCCGCATGAGCGCCGTCCCCGGGCTGACCGACCTCGACTCCAGCATGAAGGACGACCGCCCCACCGTGGAAGTCCGCATCCGCCGCGAGCTCGCCTCCGACCTGGGCGTGGGCATCGCGCAGATCGGCAACGCGCTGCGCCCGCTGCTGGCCGGCGACGCCATCGGCGCCTGGCGCGCCCCGAACGACGAGAACTACGACGTGCGCGTGCGCCTGCCCAGAGACGCCCGCACCGGCATGGCCGACCTCAACGGCCTGATGATCGCCAGCACCCAGGCAGGCAGCGACGGCGCGCCGCGCATGGTGCCGCTGCGCCAGGTCGCCGAACTGGTGCCCACCACCGGCGCCAACCAGATCAGCCGGCGCGACCTCAGCCGCGAGGTGGAGCTGACCGCCAACACCACCGGCCGCTCGCAGGGCGAGGTGGCGCGCGAGGTCAGGGCGGCGCTGGACGGCATGAACTGGCCGGCGGGGTACAAGTACCGCTTCGGCGGCTCCACCAAGTCGATGAACGAGTCGTTCGGCTTCGCCGTGTCGGCGCTGGCGCTGGCGGTGATCTTCATCTACATGATCCTGGCCTCGCAGTTCGCCAGCTTCTTCCAGCCGGTCGCCATCATGACCTCGCTGCCGCTCACGCTGATCGGCGTGTTCGCGGCGCTGCTGCTGTTCCGCTCCACGCTGAACATGTTCTCCGTCATCGGCTTCATCATGCTGATGGGTCTGGTGACCAAGAACGCCATCCTGCTGGTCGACTTCGCCAACCAGGCCCGGCGCGGCGCCGACGGCCAGCCGCCGCTGCCGCGCGAGGCCGCGCTGGTGGCCGCCGCGCGCGTGCGCCTGCGCCCCATCCTGATGACCACGCTGGCCATGATCTTCGGCATGGTGCCGCTGGCCTTCAGCCTCGGCGAAGGCGCCGAGCAGCGCGCGCCGATGGGGCAGACGGTGATCGGCGGCATCATCACCTCGTCGATCCTGACCCTGGTGGTGGTGCCGGTGATCTACACCTACCTGGACGATTTCGGCGCCTGGCTGGGCCGGCTGTGGCAAGGCAAGCCCGCGGCGGCCCGGGCGGGCGTCCAGGCCCCGGCGGCGGACATGGCCGACCTGCCCGCGCGCGGGCCGGCCAGCGCGGAATGAAGCCGGCACCAGCGCGGGGCACGAGGCCGCGGCGCCGGCCGGATTGCGGCATGGAGGCGACACCTTGGCCCACGCGCTTGGGCAACTGTCTTGGCGAGGGGTTAAAATGCCAGGTTTGAATGGATTTCCCCCGGCCCTGGCACCGCGCGGCCGGACTCAGAACTGAACAAGCGGTTGGCACTGGAAGGAATGGCAAGATGGATCTCGAGAAAGCCCGATTCAATATGATCGAACAGCAAATCCGCCCGTGGGATGTGCTGGACCAGGAAATCCTGGACCTGCTGGCGGTGGTCAAGCGGGAACAGTTCGTACCGCAGGCGTATGCCGCGCTGGCCTTCGTCGACATGGAAATCCCGCTGCCGGGCGGCCAGAACATGCTGGCGCCGCGCGTCGAGGCCCGCATCCTGCAGGACCTGGCCGTGCGCAAGCATGAGCAGGTGCTCGAGATCGGCGCCGGCTCCGGCTACATGGCCGCCCTGCTGGCCCACCGCGCGCGCCACGTGCTGACCGTGGACATCCTGCCCGAGCTGGCCGCGCTGGCCCGCCAGAACCTGGCCGGCGCCGGCGTGGCCAACGTCGACGTGGCCGAAGGCAATGCCGCCGCCGGCTGGGCCGCGAGCGCTCCCTACGACGTCATCTGCATCTCCGGCGCGCTGCCCTCGGTGCCCGCCTCGATCCTGTCGCAGGTCAAGGTCGGCGGGCGCATCGCCGCCTTCGTCGGCACGCTGCCCGCGATGGAAGCGCAGATCATCACGCGCGTGAGCGAGACCGAGTACAAGACCGTCAACCTGTTCGAGACCGTCGTCACGCCGCTGACCGGCGCCGAGCAGCCGTCGCGCTTCCACTTCTGAACGGGACAGGCCACATGCAGGTCATCAACGCTCCCGAACTGGCACAGTGGCTGGCCGACGCCGGCCGCCCGCAGCCGGTGCTGCTCGACGTGCGGGAAGGCTGGGAGGTGCAGACCTGCGCCATGCCCGGCATCACCCATATCCCGATGGGCCAGATCCCGGCGCGCGCCGCCGAGCTCGACGAAGACGCCGACATCGTCTGCATCTGCCATCACGGCATGCGCAGCATGCAGGTGGCGGGCTTTCTCGAGCGGCAAGGCTTCGGCAAGGTCTACAACCTGACCGGCGGCATCGACGCCTGGGCCAGCCAGGTAGACCCGGCCATGCCGAAGTATTGACGGCGCCGCCAGGCGCCGGCACCAGGCAGTCCTTTTTCACGGCGCCGGCAGGCTTGCGGCGCCGGTCCCCTTGAACGCTGATCGATAGAAACCCACGCCGCGCGCACCCGCTGCCGGCCGACTGGAGATGTCATGAGGTTTGCGCTGAGGTATGCGCTGTTTCGTGTGCGGAGCCTGCCCGCGACGCGCCTGGCACTGACGGGCCCGCTGCTCGCGCTGCTGTACCTGCCGGCCGCGCATGGCGCCGACGACCTGCTCCAGGTCTACCGCGATGCCCAGGCCAACGATGCGCAGTTCGCCAGCGCCCGCGCCCAGCTGGCGGCCAGCCAGGAAAAGCTGCCACAAGGGCGCGCCGGCCTGCTGCCGCAGATCGCCGGCGCGGTAGGCGCTTCGCGCACCAAGGTCGACCAGTCCGCGCCGGTCGTCGGCGACCGCTTCATCAACGGCAACAACTGGGCGCTGCAGCTGACCCAGCCGCTGTTCCGCTGGGACCGCTGGGAAACCTACAAGCAGGGCGAGCTGGCCGCGCTGGCCGGCGAGGTCAGCTTCAGCCAGGCGCAGCTCGACCTGATCACGCGCACCTCGCAGGCCTACTTCGACGTGCTGGCCTCGCAGGACAACCTCTACCTGGCCGGCGCGCAGAAAAAGGCCATCGCCGAGCAGCTGGCGCAGGCCAAGCGCAACTTCGAGGTCGGCACCGCCACCATCACCGACGCCAACGACGCCCAGGCCCGCTACGACCTCGCCATCTCGACCGAGATCGCGGCGCAGAGCGACCTGGAAATCAAGCGCGCCAACCTGCAGCAGATCACCGGCAAGCCGGTCGACGAACTGCTCGGCCTGCGCCCCGCCGCCGAGCTGCCCGGCCCGGTGCCGGCCGACGTGAACACCTGGGCCAGCCAGGCCGAGGACACCAACCCGCAGGTCGGCCTGGCCCGCTACAACCTCGACTCCGCGCAGCGCGAGTACAACAAGGCGCGCGCCGGGCACCTGCCGACCGTCGACCTGGTCGCCTCCTACGGCTTCAACAATTCCACCGGCACCACCACGCAGACGGTCAACGTCGCCAGCCGCTACAACAGCGGCCAGATCGGCGTGCAGCTCAACGTGCCGATCTACAGCGGCGGCCAGATCCAGTCGCGCGTGCGCGAAACCATCGCGCTGGCCGACAAGGCCGCCAGCGACCTCGAGTTCGCGCGCCGCACCGCCGCCCAGAGCGCGCGCCAGAGCTACTCCGGGGTGTCCAACGGCCTGGCCCAGGTCAAGGCGCTGGAAGCCGCCGAGCATTCGGCGCAAAGCGCGGTGGAATCCAACGAGCTCGGCTACGAAGTGGGCGTGCGCATCAACATCGACGTGCTGAACGCCGAAGCGCAGCTCTACTCCACCCGCCGCGACCTCGCCAAGGCGCGCTACGACACCATCATGAACGGCCTGCGCCTGAAGGCCGCCACCGGCGCGCTGACCGAGAACGACGTGGTGCAGATCAATACGCTGCTGACCTCGGTGCCGGGGTCGATGTATAAGTTGCCGGAGAAGGTGAAGCTGGGCACGGCGGCGCCGGCCCCGTCGCACGGCCAGCGTGCTCGGCAGGAACGCCTGGCATTGCCCGCAGTGCCGCGTTCCTGACTCGGGAAATCCGCCCGGCCGCTACGCCGGCCGAACACTCGCGGCCGCGCGGCTGACGTCCGCCACCGTGGAGGGCTGCATGGCGGCCTCGAGATCGCCAGGAGCCTGCGCGGACCGCACCGTGCGCGCCTGCTGGCCCGCTAGACCCAGCAACAGCCCGATCAGCCCTGCATAGAACACCACGTTAGCCTGGTGTGCCGTGGTGACCTGGGTTAGGCCGCATATGAGGGAGGCCATCACGGCACCCAGACCCGCGCCGCACAGGCTGATGCCTTGCCCGTTGTGGCCCTCGCGGCAGGCGACCAGCGCACGCCCAAACAGCGCTGCCGGGACGAAAAACAACCCGAGCAAGGTCAGCAAGCCGGGAAGTCCGGTCGTAGACGCCGCCTCCACGACATCATCATGTGCATGCTCGAGCTTGCATGCTGGGGAGTCGGTCCATTGCTGGCAGAACGCCGACGCATGCAGAATGTTCGCGAACTGGCCAACGCCCACGCCGGTCCACGGATGCTCGACAAAATATTGCATGCCGATCTGCCAGATCTTCAAGCGCACACCCACCGAGGTATCGATATTGCCCAACTGGAATTGCTCGATCTCCTGCACTGCCTGGTCCAGCCTCTCGGATACTGGACTGCCGGGCACCATGTATGCGCCGACAGCCAGTGCGGCCGTGGTTGCGATCGAAACGAGAAACATACGTACGCTAAAACGCTGGTAGCGAATCAGGAGCATCGGAACCAGCGTCACCAGCAAGGCAACCACCGCGCCGCGCGTGCCATTGAGCATGAGGATGGACACCGCGCATAACACATTGAACCATGCTTCGGCATGCACACGGCGGCCATCGCCGGGACGCGCGAATCCGACCAGCGACAGTGCCGCGACCATGTTGGCAAAGGCAATCGGCTGCGTCCAGGCCGCGGGACGCGGATCGTGCAGTGCGAGGTATTGATAGCAGACGATTACCAGCGCAAAGAACAACGCAACCGTGATGCCTCGCCAGAGCTTGGCCGGATCGGGTGCCGTGCGAATCACCGTCCAGCAGGTCAGGATAGCCAGCAAAGATCGCGACGGATTGTCGATTACATTCCAAGGCGTGTGAAAGTAGAGCTTCGAGCCGACGTAGACCAGCATGAAGGCCAGCACCGCCAAGGCCAGCGGAACTAGGACCGCACCATGCTCCCGCCATGCGCGCCCCATTCCTCGCCACCCAGCCAACCCCAGCAGGACGACGCCCGCCAGGAACCCCCCGGCCCCACGCGGCACGCATAGGATCAATACAGGGAAGAAAAAGACAAGGATGTCGGCTAGCCAAGATAGCCGGTTTTTTTCAGGAACATTCATGGGGGTCACGATACCACGCGGCATGGCGCACGCCGCGAGGCAGTTCAAAGGCAGCCTGCATTTTAACGGATCGGTTGCGCCGCACCACGTAACCGCTCCTCCACGCTAAGCAACTGCCAGCGAATCGCCGGCGCATCCGCTGGCGGATTCGGCACCTGATACTCTCGCACGCGAAGCTTATAACTGACCCCGGGCTCGAAGTCGAGGCCCTCGATGGGACCATACCAAAGCTGCCAGGGCGCATCGGATGAATCACGCCAGCGGTAGCACTGCATGCGGCCAATACCCGGGCATTCCACACGTTGCGAGTCGATATAGACAATCCGCTCGCCGCCCGCCACCGCATCGATCTTCGCGCCGCGCCTGCCCACGCCTGCGCGCTCGACGAACTGCAGTAGGTCGCCGTCGGCGGTCTTCCAGATGATCTGGCGTCCGGTCGATCCCGCCGAGGGCTGCGTGCCCACGGTAGTGAACGGCGACTGCATGGCCTTGAGCAGCGCGCCTTCCAGTTCGCCGCGCGGCGGCATGCAGGCCATGCGCGTGCCGGCCATCCGGTCGAAGCGCATGCCGGCGTCGGTCTTGCCGTAGCCGCCGGTAAAGCGGTTGCAGCCGCTATAGCCGCTGACCGTGCCTTGCGCGGCGTCGATGCCGCTGTTGAATTCAAAGACGATGGGCTGGCCGTTGTCGCCGTGCGGAATCGGCCTGAGCGTGCCGTCGGGCTGTTGCCAACGCACCAGTTCCCAGCGGCTGGGGCCGCCGCTCTGCGTCTGGTTGAGGCTGGCGCCCGCGCCGGGGGAATCGGGTGCGGCGCCGGTGGCGCAGGCGCCCAGCGCCGCGACAAGCAGCACGGCCGAGGCGACGCGCGCTGCCCACGCAGCCGTCATGCGGGCGTGAGAATGGCGGGGGTTCTGCAGGTTCTGCATGGGATAGCTCCGGTTCGGGGGCGCGCGGCCTGGCCTGCCCGCGCCGCCCTGCGGGCGGCCCACGGGCCAGGTCAGGCCGCGAGACTGGCCCTCACGCGGGACAGTGTAGCGAACCACACAGCAGCGGCCCATCGGGCGCCGGCCTACATGCCGGCGGGGCCCGTGCTAGCGCGCCGCGCCGATCACCTGCGCCAGAGCCGCCATGGTCCGCTGCGTGGCGCCGCGATGGAGCACCGAGAATGCCCGCGCGGCATCGCGCATGGCGGCCAGGCCGGGCGCGTCGCCCAGCACCGTGGCGGCCGTGCGCATCAGTTCGTCCGCATCGGCCACGCGCCGGCAGGCGCCGGCGGCGATGGCGTCCTCGGTCGCCTGCGCGAAATTGAAAGTGTGCGGCCCGATCAGCACCGGCGTGCCCGCCGCGCATGCCTCGATCAGGTTCTGGCCGCCCAAGGGCAGCAGGCTGCCGCCGATGAAGGCAAGATCGGAAGCAGCGAAGTACAGCGCCATCTCGCCCATCGAGTCGCCCAGCAGCACGTCCGCCGTGACCGGCTCCGGCAAACCCGACTGTTCCCAGCCGGCGGCATCGCCGAACGCGCTGCGGCGCTGGAGCGAGAAGCCCTGGCGCGCCACCAGCGCCGCGACCTCGTCGAAGCGCTGCGGATGGCGCGGCACCAGCAGCAGGGCCGGGCGCGGCACGGCTGCGGGCGCGGGCGCGGCCAGTGCCAGCCAGCGCGCGAACGCGGCCAGCACCAGCGCCTCCTCGCCCTCGCGCGTGCTGGTGGCGGCAAACACGGCACGCGCGCCAAACCCTTTGCGCAGCAGGCGGCCGCGCCGCAGGCCGGCCTCGGGCGGCTCCATGTCGAACTTGAGGTTGCCGGTGACCTCGACCGCGGGCAGGCCAAGCGCGCGGAAGCGTTCGGCGTCGCCCTGCGTCTGCGCCAGCACCGCGGTGAAATCGCGGTACATCGCCGTGGCGGCCTGCCCGAAGCGCGCCGTGCGCCGGTAGCTGCGCGGCGACAGCCGGGCATTGACCAGCAGCAGCGGCACGCCCTCCAGGCGCGCGCCGCGCACTAGGCTGGGCCACACCTCGGTTTCCATCAGCATGCCCGCCACCGGCCGGAAATAGCGCAGGAAGCGGCGCACCAGCCAGGGCAGGTCGTAGGGCAGGTAGCACTGCGTTACGCGCGGCTGCGCACCGAACAGCTGGGCCCCGGTCTGGCGGCCCGTCGGCGTCATGTGCGTGAGCAGCAAGCGGTGAGACGGATAGCTGGCCAGCAGCGCCTCGATCAGCGGCTGGGCCGCGCGCGTCTCGCCCACCGACACGGCGTGGACCCACAGCCACGGACCAGCCGCGGGCAGCTTGCCGTAGGCGCCCAGGCGCTCGCCCACGTGCCGCACGTAACCCGGCTCCTTGCGCCCGCGCCAAACCAGGCGCAGCAGTGCCACCGGCAGCGCGACCAGCCACAGCAGGTTGTAGAGGGCACGCAGCATCAGCGCTCCAGCCCGCGCACGCGCCGCGCGGCGGCGTAGACCTCGCCCGGCGGCGGCACCACGCCATCGTCGCCCACGTTGGCGATGCTGTCCGACCAGTAGCCCTCGGTCTTCCAGCGCCAGGTGGCGGTATAGATTTCCACGGTGGGACGGCACAGCGCGGCGGCGATATGGACCAGCCCCGTGTCGACGCCGATCACCACCTCGGCGCGGTTGATCAGCCCGAAGCCCTGCATCACGGAAAAACGCGGCAGCACCTGCGCGCCTGGCACGCCGGCGGCAATCTCCTGCGCCGCGCGCCGCTCGGCCTCGCTGCCCCACGGCAGCAGCATGGCCAGGCCTTCCTCGGCCAGGCGGCGGCCGAGTTCGTGCCAGCTCGCCAGCGGCCATCGCTTCCTGGCGCCCGCGGTGGCATGGAAGCACACTGCGTAGCGCGCGGGCAGGCCTGCCCACAGCACATCGTCCACATGCAGGCTGCGCGCGCCTGGGCCGAAGAACTGCGGCGGCTCGGGCGGCGCGATGCCGGTAAGCGCGGCGCCCAGCAAGCGCGAGCGCCGCACCGAGTGGGTCTGCAGCGGCACGGTCACCGGCACGGTATAGAACAGCCGCGCGGCCGGCTCGTAGCCCGAGCCCTGCGTGGCATTGCCCAGCCCGATCACCGGCGCGCCCGGGCGGCGGCGCGCCACGCGCGCCACCACGGCGGTCTTGAGCAGGCCCTGGGTTTCGATCACGGCATCGTAGGCCTGCTCGCGCAGCGCGCGGCGGAAGGCGCCGATCTCGCGCCAGGCCGCGCCCTGGTAGACGCGCTTGCGCCAGCGCCGCAGCGCGAACGGAATCACCTTGCGCACCTCGGGCAGCAGGCGCACCAGGTCGGCATAGCCCTCTTCCACCACCCAGTCGATCTCGCATCCGGGCCAGCGCGCGCGCAGGTCGTGCACCAGCGGCATGTTGTGCACCACGTCGCCCAGCGACGAGACCTTGACCACCAGGATGCGCGGCCTCGCGGGCAGCGCGTAGGGCGCGGCGGCTTCGCCCGTGTTGCTCGTTTCGCCCGACACGGGCGCAGTCAACGGCATCCGCTCAGAACGGCAGTTGCGCGTCCGGCTTTTCAGCCAGGATCACGCGCTTGAATTCGGCCTGGATGCGGGCCAGCGCGGCATCGCTGTCGGCCTCGAAGCGCATCACCACCACCGGCGTGGTGTTGGACGGGCGCGCCAGGCCGAAGCCGTCGGCATATTCCACGCGCACGCCGTCGATGGTGATGACCTCGCGCGCGCCGTCGAACTTCGCGTTGGCGCGGATCTTGTCGAGCAGCGTGAAGGCCTCGCCCTCGGCGCACTTGAGCTGCAGCTCGGGCGTGCAGTTCGAATTGGGCAGCGCGTTGAGCACCGCGCTCGGGTCGGCGTGCCTGGAGAGGATCTCGAGCAGGCGCGCGCCCGTGTACAGGCCGTCGTCGAAGCCGTACCAGCGGTCCTTGAAGAACACGTGGCCGCTCATCTCGCCGGCCAGCGGCGCGCCGGTTTCCTTGAGCTTGGCCTTGACCAGCGAGTGACCGGTCTTCCACATCAGCGGCTCGCCGCCGTGCTGGCGGATCCACGGGGCCAGCTTGCCGGTGCACTTGACGTCGTAGATGATCTGCTGGCCCGGGTTGCGTGCCAGGATCTCCTCGGCGAACAGCATCAACTGGCGGTCGGGGAAGACCACCTGGCCATCCTTGGTCACCACGCCGAGGCGATCGCCGTCGCCGTCGAAGGCCAGGCCCAGTTCGCAGTCGGTCTCGCGCAGGCAGCGCATCAGGTCCTGCAGGTTCTCCACATGAGCGGGATCGGGATGGTGGTTGGGGAAATTGCCGTCCACCTCGCAGAACAGCTCGGTGACTTCGCAGCCGAGCGCGCGGAACAGGTCGCCGACGAAGGCGCCGGCCACGCCGTTGCCGGCATCCAGCGCGATCTTCATCGGGCGCGCCAGCTTGACGTCTCCGGTGATGCGGTCCAGGTATTGCTGGCGGACGTCGACCTGCTCATAGCCGCCGGCCCCGCTGGCGAACTGGCCTGCCTCGATGCGCTGGCGCAGCGCCTGGATCTGCTCGCCGTAGATCGCCTTGCCGCCCAGCACCATCTTGAAGCCGTTGTAGTCGGGCGGATTGTGGCTGCCGGTGACCATGATGCCGGAAGCGGCGCGGCGGCCGGCCAGCTCGACATTGGTGCCGAAATAGACCATCGGCGTGGCCACCATGCCCAGGTCGATCACGTCCACGCCCGCGGCGCGCAGCCCTTCGACCAGGCCGCCCAGCAGGTCGGGGCCCGACAGGCGCCCGTCGCGCCCGACCACCACCGCGCGCTCGCCCTGCTCCGCGGCGGCCGAGCCGAAGGACAGGCCGATCGCGCGCGCCACGTCGCGCGTCAGGGTCTTGCCGACGATGCCGCGGATATCGTAGGCCTTGAAAATGGAAGGATCTGCTTGCATGGGTCGCATCCTGTGGTAATCGGTCCAGGCGTGGACTGCCGCCGCCGGCGGAACGGCCGGCGGCGGCAAACGCGCCAAAGACCGTATTTTGCCGGAATGCGGATGACACGCCAGTTATAATCGTCCGGCTGTGCCCGAAATCGACGCCGCGGCCCTCGGGGCCGCCGCTGCCGGCAGCCTGCCCCGGCCGGCCGCCCCTAGTGCCTTGCCGTGCCTTGCCGCCTTGCCCGTGCCCTCTCCCCTGTCCGCCACCCGTCCGCGCGTTGCCTACCTGATCACGAACTCCGAGATCGGGGGAGCGCAGACGCACGTGGCCGACCTGCTGACCGCGCTGCGCGACCGCATCGAGCCGGTGCTGCTGGCCGGCGGCAGCGGCCCGCTGCTCGACCACGCCCGCGCCGCAGGCGCGCGCACCGAACGCCTGCCGCTGCTGGACAACGCCCTCTCGCCGCTGCGCGCGCTGGCCGCTTTCCGGCAGTTGCTGGCAGCGCTGCGCGCGGCCGCGCCCGACCTGATCCACACGCATAGCGCCAAGGCCGGCGCGCTGGGCCGGCTGGCCGGCTGGCTGCTCGGCGTGCCGGTGGTCTATACCGTGCACGGCTTCGCCTTCAAGGCCGCCGCGCCCGCGCGCCAGCGCCTGGCCGCGCGCGCGGTGGAATGGCTGCTGGCCCCGCTCACCACGCGCCTGATCTGCGTGGCGCAGGCCGAGCGCGAACTGGCCGCGGCCCTGCCGCTTGCCGCGTCGCGCATCAGCGTGATCCGCAACGGCATCGCCGACACGCCGGCGCGCGCCACGCCCGGCGCGCCGCTGCGCCGCATCGTCATGGTGGCCCGCCTGGCCGCGCCCAAGCGGGCCGACCTGGCGATCCGCGCCTTCGCGCGCGCCGCCCTGCCCGATTGCGAACTGGTGATCGCCGGCGAAGGCCCGCAACTGGAGGCCCTGCGTACCCTGGCCGGTGCCGCGGCGCCCGGCCGCATCCGCTTTGCCGGCGCGGTCGCCGACGTGCCGGCGCTGCTGGCGTCGGCCCAGGCGTTCCTGCTGGCCTCCGACCACGAAGGTTTCCCGTTATCGGTGCTGGAAGCCATGCGCGCCGGCCTGCCGGTTGCCGCCAGTGACCTCCCCGGCATCCGCGAGCAGCTCGACGACGGCGCCTGCGGCCTGCTGGTGCCCGGCAACGACGAAGCCACCTGGGCCGCCGCACTGCAGCGGCTGGCCGGCGATGCCAGCCTGCGCGCCGCGCTCGGGCAGGCCGCCCGCGCGCGCTGGGCGCGCGAATTCGGCCTAGCGCCGATGGCCGAAGCCACCTGGGCGGTCTACCAGCAGGCGCTGGCCGGCAGGCACCCAGCCGTGCGCGCGGCAGCCAGCAGCGGAGCCGGAACAAGATGAACAAGAGCCACAGCGTGGGCCGCGCCGCCCAGTTACCCCGTTCGCAGGGATCGGAAACCATCCGCCGCGCCAGCCGCATGCTGGTATGGGCTCTGTTCGGGCTGCTGCTGTTCGGCCTCAACGCCGCGCTGGCCGAACTGGCCCGCCACACCGGGCTGGTCACCCATGTCTTCACCCGCACCCTGCTGTGGTCGGTGCTGCCCTACCTGTTCGCCTTCGTGCTGCTGCACCGCTCGCTGCACCTGCCGGCAATGGAAGGCAACAGCCTGGTCGGCCTCGCCGCCACCCTGCCCTTCGCCGCGCTGCTGTTCGGCTTCGCCGCCTTCCATCTCGAATACTCGCGCGGCGCGCTGCTGCTCGGCTACCTCACCACGCTGGGCTGGATCTGGTTCGGCTACCGCCGCTTCGTGCGCAACTACGTGCCCGTATTCGGCTACACCGATGCCGCCACCCTGGCGCAGCTCGAACGGATCCTCGCCATGCCCGGCGCGGCGCCGGCCAGCCCCACCCGCTTCCAGGCCATCAGCTCGCTAGAGGAAGCCGTGCACTGCGACGGCCTCATGCTGGACCGCAATGCCACCGCCGACCCCGAGCGCACGCGCGTGCTGGCCCAGTTCAAGCTCAGCCACGTGCGCATGTACTCGGTGGAGCGCATCGGCGAAATGCTCACCGGCCGCGTCGGCCTGGCCCACATCGACGAGAACTTCCTCGACGACTACGCCGCCCACTACTTCTACAGTTTCACCAAGCGCGCGATCGACCTGGCCGCCGTGCTTTGCCTGGCGCCCGTCGCGCTGCCGGTGGGCCTCGTCGTGGGCCTCGCCATCCGGCTGGAATCGCCGGGCCCGGCGCTGTTCCGCCAGGCCCGCGTCGGCCTGTTCGGCAAGCCGTTCACCATGTTCAAGTTCCGCAGCATGGGATACGACGCCGGCGCCCCGGCGCAATTCGCCGCCCGCCGCGATCCGCGCGTCACCCGCGTGGGCCGCGTCATCCGCAAGTATCGCCTCGACGAGATACCGCAGTTGTGGAACGTGCTGGTCGGCGACATGAGCCTGATCGGCCCGCGCCCGGAGCAGGTGCCAATGGTCGAGGAGTTCGCCCGCACCATCGCCTACTATCCCTATCGTCACCTGGTGCGCCCGGGCCTGTCCGGCTGGGCGCAGGTGCAGCAGGGTTACGTCGGCACGCACGAAGAGACCGTCACCAAGCTCAGCTATGACCTGTACTACGTCAAGCACTGCTCGTTCGCGCTGGACCTGCTGATCGCGGTGAAGACGCTGCGGACGTTGTTGACGGGATATGGGGCGCGGTGAAGCAGCCACGCGGCCCCGGCCCGATTCGCCCGCCCATGCGCATCCTGCTGCTCAGCACCGGCCTGAAACTCGGCGGCGCCGAACAGCAGGTGGCCGCGCTGGCGCGGCAGTTCATCGCGCTGGGCCATGCGGTCGCGGTGGTTAGCCTCACACCCGGCTGCGAGGTGGACGTGCCCGGGGCGGCAACCCTGCTCTGCCTGGACATGCGCAAGACGCCCTGGTCGATGGCGCGCGCCTTGTGGCGCTTGCGCGGCTTCATGCGCGCATGGCGGCCCGACGTCATCCATGCGCACATGATCCACGCCAACCTGTTTGCGCGCGCGCTGACGCGCATCGCACGCACGCCGCCAGTGGTGTGCACCGCGCACAGCTATCGCGAGGGCGGCCAGTTGCGCATGCTCGCCTACCGGCTGACCGACCGCTGGGCCACGCTCACCACCCACGTCAGCGCCGACGGGCGCCAGGGCATGATCGATGCCGGCGCGGTACGGCCCGAGCGCATCGTCGTGGTGCCCAACGGCATCGACATCGAACGCTTCCGGCCCCGCCCCGAACTGCGGCAGGCCACGCGCGCCGCCCTCGGCATGGCGCCCGGCGCGATGCTGGTCCTCAATGTCGGCAGGCTGGTCCCGGAGAAGGCGCAAGACCTCCTGCTCGAAGCATTCGGCCGCCTCGACATGGCAACGGTACCCGACCGCACGCCGCACCTGGCGATCGCCGGTGACGGCCCCGAGCGTGCCGCACTGGCCAGCGCCATCGACCGGCTCGGGCTGACCGGCCGCGCCACGCTGCTGGGCATGCGGCGCGACATTCCCGAACTGCTGAGCGCGGCCGATCTGTTCGTCCTGTCCTCGCGCATCGAGGGCATGCCGCTTGTCATTGCCGAAGCGCTCGCATGCGGCTGCCCGGTCGTCTCCACCGATGCGCCCGGCGTCGCCGACATGCTCGGCGATGCGGGACAGATCGTCCCACGGGGCGACGCCGCCGCCCTGTCCGCCGCCATGCGCCGCGCGCTTGAGGCCGGCGCCGGCTCGCCCGAAGCCCAGGCCGCGCGCCGCCAGCGCATCGCCGCGCGCTTCGGCATTGAGGCGGTCGCCCGCCAGTGGCTGGACTGCTACGCCAGCCTCGCCGCCGCGCGCGGCGCGCGTTGCGCGGAGCCCGCCTGATGCGCCGCCGCGTTGCAGGCAACCTGTTCTGGATGCTCGCCGAGCGCGGCATCCAGGTCACCGCCGGCATCGGCATCGTCGCCATGCTCGCGCGCGCGCTCGGGCCCGAAGGCTTCGCCCACTTCCAGTACGCGCAGGCCGTGGTGCTGATCGCCGCCTCGGTCGCGCTGATCTGCGGCGGCGAAGTCGTCGTGCCCAGGCTGGTCGCCACGCCATCGCCGCAGGCGCAGCACCGGCTGCTTGCCCACGCGTTCTCGCTGCGGATCGGCGGCGCCGTGCTCGGCTACCTGCTGATGTGCGGCTACCTGCTGCTGCAACGGCCCGCCGCCGAAACCTGGGCCGCGGCGCTGCTGCTCGGCATCGCCATCCTGCTGCGCGAACCGTTCGGCATCGTGGTCGCCTGGATGCAGGCCCACACCAACAACCGGCCGAATACGCTGTTCAGCCTGGCCTCGCTGGCTGTCAAGGGAGGCCTCGTGGCGGCCCTGTTCACCGCGGGCGCGCACAGCGTGCCCTGGTTCGCCGGCGCCTTCGCCGCCGAAGCGGTCATCCTGGCCGGCCTGCTGGCGGTCTACTACCTGACGCACGCCGAACGCGGCCGCGTGCAATACGATTTGCGCTTCACCCGCGAACTCATGCGCAACGGCGCGCTGTTCTGGGTCAGCTTCATGCTGATGATGGGCGCGCGCCGGATCGACCAACTGGTGCTGCAGCCGGCGGTAACGCTCGCGGACTTCGGCGCGTATGCGGCCTGCATGCAGATTCTGGACAACTACACGGTGGTGGCCACCATCCTGGCCGCCGGCGTCGCACCGATCTACGTGTACAGCAGGGCCGAGTTCGCAACGGCACGCGCCAACATCGCCCGCATCGCCATCGGCATGACGGCGATCGGCCTCGGCGGCGCAGTCCTGATCGCCATCGGCGCGCCATGGATCGTCCAGTTGCTCTACGGCCACGCCTTCTCCTCCTCCGCCTCCCTGCTGCGCGCCGCCGCGCTCTCGTCGACGCTGATCTTCGCGGACGTCGGCCTGACGCTGCTGCCGGTCTATCTGCGGCGGCCCGAGTGGATCGCCATCAAATGGGGCGTGGTGCTCGGCGTCACGCTGGCCTTCGATCTCGTGATGGTGCCCGCCTACGGCGTCTGGGGCGCGGTAGGCGGCTATACGGCCGGCAATGCCGTGGCCGTGGCATTCGGGCTGTGGCTGTGGTGGCGCGGCAAGAAAGCCGCCGCACTGGCCACCTCATCCTCATGAAGACGCTGCCGACGATCTGCTTCCTGACCGGCACGCTCAACGCCTTTGCAGGTGCCGAGCGGATGACCGCGGTCATCGCCAATGCGCTCGCCGAGCGTGGATATCCGGTATGGATCCTGAGCCTGTGGGACGCTCGGAGCTGCTTTGCGCTGCACTCCGCCGTGAGGCATCACGCGCTGTTCGCACAGCGGCCGTCGTTCAAGCGAGCCTACTTGTCCACGGTTTCCGGCATCAGGCGTTTCGTCAGCGCACATCGCATCGATGTGCTGATCGAGGTGGACACCATGCTGACGTTGTTCACGCTGCCGGCAACGCTCGGTCTCAAGGTACGCCGTATTGCATGGGAGCATTGCCATTTCGACGAGGACCTGGGCAAGCCGGCGCGGCGGATTGCGCGGCGGCTTGCGGCCAGGTTCGATGATGCGGTGGTGGTGCTGACGGAGCGGGACCGTCAGCGGTGGATGGAGGCGCTGACGCCACGGTGCCGCGTCGAAGTCATTCCAAATCCGCTGCCGTTTCCATTTCCGGCCGTGCCTGCCAACCGCCAATCGAAGACGGTTCTGGCGGTGGGCCGGCTGGTGCACGCGAAGGGATTCGATGTGCTGTTGAATGCGTGGGCACTGGTTGCACCCGGCCATCCCGACTGGCGGCTCGAAATCGTCGGCGAAGGCGAAGAACGTACCGCGCTCGAATCGCTGGTCCGCGAGCTGGGCATTGCCAGTTCGGTCAGCATGCCGGGGACACGCCAGGACGTAGAGTCATGCTACTGCAGCGCGGCGATCTTCTGCCTGAGCTCGCGCTACGAAGGCTTCGGGCTGGTGTTGCTGGAGGCGATGGCGTTCGGGTTGCCGGTGGTGTCGACGGATTGCGAGACAGGGCCGAGGGAACTGGTGCGGGATGGAGAGAACGGGTTGGTTGCACGCCTTGAGAATTCTGGATCGTTAGGAGAAAAACTCTCAATATTGATGGACGACATGTCTTTGCAGGAAACGCTTGCGCGAGAGGGCAGGCACTTTGCCACCCCGTTCGGCACCGACGTGATCGCCACAAGATGGCAGCCGTTGCTTGCCGTGGTCGAGCGCACGCCCCATCTCGGCACCGTCTAGCAAGCTTGCGCCAGCAAAAGCAGGGAATGCGCATCAAAACAGGGCGATGTTGTGATCCGCGTTACAATCGACCACTCAAATGTACAAAGCTTCTTAGGCTTGTCCCCATGCCGTTTACACCAGAAAACTCGCCCGAGAACCTTTCCTCGAAAGCACTGCAATCGTTTCTCGCGAAATCCGCAAAGCTCCTGTTGGTAACCACTGTCATTGGCACTGCTGCCGCTATCGGATACTCCTTCTTCCAGCCGCCGCAGTGGACTGCGAAGATGACGGTGCAGATCGGCCAGGTGACGAGTCCTGGCGCGAGCGGAGGCAATACCAGCAAACTTATCGAGGCACAATTAACGGCATCTGACCGCTATAACCTGCCGAGCTTCCGCCTGGGCGTGCTCAAGAGCATGGGTCTGCCTACGCCGGATGCCGATCATGCGGAATCGGCGCTGCTCTTCGATTCGCTGCGGGCATCGCCAGCAAAAAGCCTGGATCTGATCAACGTCCAGGTCTCGGGATACTCTCGGGAACAAGCCATTCGTGCACTTGATGCCTCATTCAAGGCGCTGTCCGCAGAACATGAGAAGGTATATGCGCCTGCGATCGAACACATGAAAGCCGAACTCACTGACTCGTCGACGAAGCTTGCCGCAGCAGAACAGGACTATCAGCGGACATACACCACGCTGAAGTCGAACGAGAGTCGGACCACTACACAGGATCTATTCACTACCAATATCCTTGCCGTCGTCAGCGCGCGAGTCTTGACCCTGGGGCAGCAAAAGTTACAGCTTGAAGAAGGACTTGCGGACCTGAGGACCTACCCCACACGGGTGCTGGGAGAATACTACGCTCCCCAGCGCCCCTCGACGCCCGGCAAATTGCTGTATGCCGTAGCAGGCGCAGCCATCGGACTGATGGCCGGTCTCCTGATCGCGCTGGCGCGCAACACGCGTCGTTCGTAGGTGCCCGGGAGGGGAGGGCGAGCCCTGGCAAGATGAAGTCAGGGTTCGGGAAATATGCGTCTGCTATGGTCAAAAGGCTTTGACACGGTGGTCAGCTAGATCCGCTGATATCCTCCGCGCATCTGCTTGTGGATTACTTGCGCAGACAGCCGCTCCTGCGGATCCGCGGAATAGCGGTTGTCAGTGTGATTGAAGCAAACCGACTCCACCAGCTGAAAATGCGGAAACGCCGTGAACAGGCGACTATAGTCCAGTTTGTACGAGGTGATTTCAGCGCGGTGCGCGTAAGGGCGTGCGGTCGGCACGTCCGGCATGAAGTCCGTGATGCCGATCCAGCCACCATCGCGCAGGCAGCGATCCGCCTCGGCCACGACTCGCGTGATGTGTTCGCGGTCAACCAGGTAGAGGCAGAATCCGAACAGGGTGAAGTCCAGGGAATGGTCTGCAAAATCCAGCCTGTCCGCCGTCCCGACCCGCAGGTCCAGATGGGGAAACAACTGCAGACCCTTGCCAATCGCCTCGGCCGACGGGTCGATGCCGACGCCGCGGCACCCGGCCGCCTGGCAGATCGAGGCGAGGTTGACGCCCGATGAACTCCCGACTTCCAGTACCAGGTCGTCTTGCTTGATGTATTTCGTATACAGCGCCGCGGCCGCACTCAACTCGTCCGCGGAGCGCTTGTCGGAATAGAACGCGCGGTTGCGCTGGAAGTAGCGGTCGCCTTCCCCACCCGTTGAAAAAATTTCGTTCTGTCTTGCTGCCATTAAGGAATTCTCCAGTGTGGTCATGCGAAGGCCGATACGAAAAGATTGCACGGCGGCAACCCCCATGTACTTACTACAATACATGTACCATGCATTGTTAGAAGAGCCTAGCAGAGAGCCCCAACAGAAGAAAGGCCATCCAGCCCCTGTTGCCTATCGAATTTGTTTCAAAGAGATTCCAGCGTCATGGCAGCGCGCCATTGTGGCGCAGGAAGCAGCCGTACGGCGCACCTAGAACTTCGTTGCCACCAAGAGCAGCGAACCGCCAAATGGGAATCGCACCCCGACTTTGATGAACTGGCGCTCGATCGCCATGACCAGCAGCATCACGGCGTTGACAACAGGGTTGAGCCGCAGATCGGCCGCCGGATCGTACTCGGGAGAGTCCACCCGGTCAGGCCGGCGAGCCATATACATGAGGGGAAGCAGGAAACTCACGAACGAGGTCGTCAGGTCCACCGAAAATCCCGCCCGCTTCAGCTTGTCCGTCATCTCCGCGCGCGTATAGCGCCTCACATGGCAGGCCCGCTCATCCTGGTGACTCCACATGAACGGATGCTGCGGAACGGTTATCACGAGCTTTCCCTGTGGCTTGAGGGCCTTGTGGATCTCCGCGAGAACTCTCTCGTCCTCCTGGATATGCTCCAGCACGTCGAAGGTGCCGACGACATCGAACTCCGACCGAAATGGGATATCGCGTGCATCCATCTCGTAGAAATCGGCGGAAGGAACCCGCTTGCGCGCAAACGGCAATGCATTGCCGAACAGCTCGGTAGCCGAGAATTTCACCAGGGGCATTTCCTTCGCCAGCGCTGCAATCACGAATCCTGTGCCGCAGCCGATTTCGCAGAAGCTCGAGCCTGCCCGGAGCAGCGGCTTGGTCGCCCACAAAATGAGTTGATTCCTCGCCCGGAACCAGAAGCTATCGCTCTCGAGTTGGGCGAGCGTTGCGAAATCTTCCGCATGAAAACCCTCGCCCTGATTGACTTGTTGGCCTTGACGCATATCGGTGTCCGACACGGCCCCGGGGCCGCATAGCATGTTGGAATTCAATTTGGCCCGGCGCCAGTTCGCCAAGCCAAGGTACCGAGGTCGCTGACAGCATTGCCAGCAAGCACGCCCCTCGGGAGCGATGCAGCGGGACTGGCAACGACGTCAATCCGCACTAGGCGCGCTTGGTCAGAACCTCGGCGATCGTCTCGATCACTCGTGCCTGCTCTTGCGGCGAGAGCCCGACCCACAATGGCAGTCGCAGCAAGCGCTCTCCGGCCAAACAAGTCTCTGGAAGATCGCCTTCGGCCCGACAATAACGCAGTCCCGCCGGCGAGTTGTGAAGGGGAACGTAGTGAAAAACTGTCCAGATACCGCGCTGCTTCAGTTCAGCGATGACGTTCTGACGATCCAGCGACGAGGCAAGCAGAACGTAGTACATGTGGGCGTTGTGGCCACAGTCGGCAGGCACGATCGGCCGGCGCAGCGTCCCGTCGCGCTCCAGCGAGGCAAATGCCTGATGGTAGCGCTCCCAGATATCCAGCCGCTCACGCGTGATGCGCTCCGCCTCTTCCAGCTGCGCCCACAAAAATCCCGCCACCAACTCCCCGGGCAGAAAAGACGACCCGACTTCCTGCCAGGTGTACTTGTCGACCTCGCCGCGAAAAAACCGGCTGCGGTCGGTTCCTTTCTCCCGAATAGTCTCGGCCCGAATGCTGAATTCCGCATTGTTGACCAGCAACGCGCCACCCTCGCCCGAGATCACATTTTTGGTCTCATGGAAACTGTAGGCGCCGAGGTGTCCGATGCTCCCCAGAGCTCGCCCCTTGTAGGTCGACATCACTCCCTGCGCCGCGTCTTCGATCACCATCAACCCGTGCCGCTGCGCGATGCGCATGATGGTGTCCATCTCGCAAGCCACGCCGGCATAGTGGACCGGCACGATTGCGCGGGTGCGAGGCGTCAGAGCAGCCTCAATCAGTGACTCATCGATGTTCAGCGTGTCAGGCCGGATATCGATGAAGACGGGCTTGGCTCCCCGCAAAACGAACGCATTCGCCGTCGACACGAAGGTATAGGATGGCATGATGACTTCATCACCAGGCTCCAGGTCCAACAAGAGTGCCGCCATTTCCAGCGCCGCCGTACAGGAATGCGTCAACAACGCTTTGGCACTGCCGGTCTGCCGTTCGAGCCACGCGTGGCAACGTTTGGTAAAGGGCCCATCCCCCGCAAGCTGGCCATTGAAGTGCGCCTGCGCGATGTAATGGAGTTCCTTCCCGGTCATGTACGGGCGATTGAACGGCGTCGTCTTTTCTTTCATGTCATGACCCTGTACATGGTCTGCTTAAAGCTGGAAAAATGCCCGGACATCGGTTAATTCAGCCCTGGCTGGCCAGTATGGTACCGAATACGATGAATACCACACCGAATATCTTCAGCATGGACAAGGGCTCACCGAGCAACCAGGCACTGAGCATCAGCACTGCCACAAAACAAAGGCTGACGAAGGGATAGGCGTAACTCAGTTCGAACTTCGTCATCGCCACGATCCAGCACAGCGAAGCCAGGAACGCGGCAAAAATGCCCGAGAACACACCCGGGTCAAACAGCACGCGGATGACAAAAAGCGCCTTGTCCCAAAGCTCGACGGGCATCGTACCAAGCCGCTGCATGCGCCACTTCAGGATGACTTGACCATAAACGGTGAAGAAGATCGTCAAGAGAATCCAGAGGTAGTCCAGTGGACGTGCTTTCATCTAAATTGCATCATTGAAAGTTGAACGGGCCTACGACCGACACCACCGAATCCAACGGCGTCAGGAAACAGGGCGCGGCGACAGTTTCCCGCCGATGCGCGTGCCTCCGTAGAGGTTTTCGTAGTAGTAGGAGTTGAACCCCGCCGCCCGCATGGCCGCGGCCGTGCGATCTACGTCATACCCGACGCGATGGAGCGTAAACCCGGTGCCGTCCCATGTCGCAAAAGCGGCACCCGGATCGCCATCCCGCGGTTGTCCTACCGAGCCTGGATTGCAGTACGTTGCCTGCGCCCCTTGCCAGACGTACTGGACATGGAGATGCCCGGAAGCGAAGTAACGCCCGTCGAGATCGGCGAAATAGGCGTCGGAGGGCACGAGATATTCTTCGAGAGGATCGCGCCACCCGCCATGGATCATCCGCAAGCTTCCGGCCTCGAGTTCAAGTGGCAAAGCGCGCAGCCACTCCAGGTGTTCCACCGCAAGCACGGAACGCTGATAAGCCAGGCAGTCGTTCGCGCTCTGCGACCGCGGGCAAGGCTCACCACTGGCAAGATACCAGTCGTGGTTACCCATCAGCGTCGGAATATGCCGTTTGCGCAGCATGTCACAGCATGCATTGACTTCGCTGTAGTAACCTCCGACGTCTCCTAGGCAGTAGATCCCTTCGACCTGCATGGAATCCAGCGCGGCAAGCACGGCTTCCAGCGCGGTACTGTTGCCGTGTATGTCAGAAATGAGGCCGATCATGGATGACGTAGTCCTCGATATAACGCGCCGCAAACCCCTGCGAAATCATGGGCTGGTCGGGAAGCTTTCGCTTGATGAAATAGTCGACGCACATCTGGCTCTCGTTGTAACCAAAAGCCGCGCGCAGCGACGTGGACGAGGAGATGCGCGGATTGATCTCCAGCAGGCGCCACCCGCCCTCGTGAACGCGAAACTGCAGGTTGGTGGGCCCAAGCGGGTGAAAACGGGAAGCCAGCCGGGCGACGTCGGCGTCCAGCGTCGCGTCCCGCGCGACCCACGCCTTGGCGGTCGACCCGTCCGGCGCCAGCTTGCGCCTGAGCGTGATGGATGCCGCGATGCCGCCCGCTCCGTCACCAAAGATACCGACCGTATACTCCCCCTCATCCGACCCGACAATTGGCTGAGCGATCAGTTTGTCTCCCAGGTCGGTCGCGTGCGGTGCGAAGACTTCCGCCGACGTAACCCGCACAATGCCTTTCGAGGCATAGCTGCGACGCGGCTTCAGCAGGAACGGCACGCCCAGCCTGTCGGCCAGTTCGTCATAGCTACCCGAGGCCAGCGACGGAATGCGCACCCGGTCATTCGCCTCTTCCAGTGCCTGAAAGGTATGCCACTTGTCCTTGGACAGATCGACCAGAGCCTTGTCGTTGAGGACGCAGCGAATATGCCGGGCCTGCAGCGACTCGCGCGCGTCGGAAAGCCGGTGCAGATCCTGCTCGATGCCGGGCACGACGAGGTCGACGCCATGGCGCTCGACAATGCCGGCCAGCCAATCGAGGTAGCCGCTCGAACTCGTCAGCGGCGCCTGCTCGAAACCATCGCACCAGGCCTGTCCCACGGCATCCGGATAAATGTCGGCTCCAATTAGGCGATGCTCCGCGCCACTCGCGCGCAGCGAACGCAGTACGCCGTATCCGATGATTGCACCAACACCTGTCACCAGCACCGTGCTCATCGACCCTGCTCCATGGCCACGCACACGCGGCGTACTCTCGAAGAGCCCGAGCGGGATGGACCGAATCGGGAGAAAAAATCGTTCGACACAAGCTTGTCCATCAGCCGTGCGGCTCGGCTTCGGCGAGAAGCGCGCAGCTAAGCTCCGGGTAGCCGATCGCCAGTTGACAAAGAGCATCGGTGATGGCCGGGCTCAAGTCCAACTGCAGCAATTGGGCAGTGGTAAACGGCTTCAGGAAAATGCCTTCGATCGCGCAGATGTGGTAGCCGGCCTTCTCAAGTAGATCGAGCAGGCTCGCCTTGGAGTACTGCCGCAGATGTCCAAGCTCGCGATCCCCCTGTCCGAGCGCCATCATGTCCGCGAGCAGGCCCGCAGAGTGTCCCAGCCGACGATGCATGGACTCACCGTTCGGCACCGCCACGAAGCAGCGGCCGCCCGGCACCAGGAATCGCTTGAAATGCCGCAAGACAAGAGCCGGATCGACCACATGCTCAAGCACGAACCCCATCACGATGACGTCGAAGCGCTCTTCCGTCTCGAAGGATTCGAAATAGCTTTCGACGATCTCGGCAGTGCATTCCGGATGCTCGGCACGGAATTTCTCGATGACGGCGGCGGAGCCATCCACAACGAGGGTTCGCGCGAAGTAACGGGCAAACCGCAAGGTGGTATATCCATGCCCCACCCCCAGTTCGAGCACGCGCGCGGACGCAGGTACCTTATCGAGGATCCGCTTCGGATACCAGTTCAGTATCAGGTCATTGTCGAAAGAGTAGGCAAACCTCTCTCCGTATGCCTCGATGAATGAGTCAAGCCGATTAGTCACGTACAGGATTCCGGACAACGTTGCGGACGATATAGAGCGGGCGGCGTTTGACCTCCTGGAATATCTTGGCCACGTACAGCCCCAGCACTCCCAGCACGAGAATCATCGTGCCACTGAGAAACCATATCGACAGCATGACCGATGCGAAGCCGGACAGGACGGTATCGGGGGCCAGCAGCTTGCGCACCAGCAAGGCCACGCCGACGCCGATCGAGCCCAGCCAGATCAGGAGACCCAAGAGAAAAATGGCCGTGAGGGGGGCCACGCTGAACGAAGAGAAGGAATCCGCCACCTGGACCAGCTTGCGGGTCAGGCTATAGCTCGATGCCTGCGCGGCCGGCCGCTCGCTCTTGACCAGCAAGAGCTCCTCCTGCCTGAAGCCAGTCCATGCAAAGACGCCTGCGAGATAGAGCACGCGATCTCGCACC
Source organism: Cupriavidus sp. 30B13 (assembly GCF_049059565.2). Classification (NCBI taxonomy): domain Bacteria; kingdom Pseudomonadati; phylum Pseudomonadota; class Betaproteobacteria; order Burkholderiales; family Burkholderiaceae; genus Cupriavidus; species Cupriavidus sp. 30B13. Next base: position 3,192,506 of record NZ_CP188223.1, read on the forward strand.
GAGAGCAATGCATCGACGTAGTCTCGCGTCATGAGGCGGCACGTCATCGGGTTGTGACCAATGCGTACCGAGGAGAACGCATTGAGCGCACGCCAGAACAGCTCTCCGAACGCGTTGGACCAGAAACTGGCGGTACGCTGGCGTTGCACGCCATAAACCACGTCCGCGCTGGTTTCATCCATGTGCCTGACAAACTCCAGGAGCCATTCTGGCTGCTCCTCCAGATCGGAATCGATCAGGAAAACACGCTCGCCCATCGCATGGCTCAGGCCGGCAACGATCGCGGCATGGTGGCCGAAATTGCGAGACAGGTCCACCACCGAAACCTTCGAGTCCGAAGCAGCCAGGATGGTCGCACGCTCCAGTGAGTCGTCAGGAGACCCGTCATTGACAAAGACAATCTCGTAGTCTTCGGTGACTTGACGCGCAGCAGCACTGACGCGGTCGTAAAACAGCGCGATGAACGGCGAAGAGCGATAGAGAGTGGAGACAATCGACAGCTTCATTTTCTTACATGCTTCATATAACGCGGAGCGTCTTCGCCGCAATTGAAAATCAGATCGAGTATGCTGACCCCGTGCTCGAATTCCCCCCAAAGCTGCGGATAAGGTTGGTAGCCGGAATAATCGAACCAGGAAACCCGGATACCACGCGCCTCAAATACGGCGACATCAAGGTAGTCTTGCGCGGCTGGCCCGGACACATATTCGGTCGCACCCGCCTGCCGGCAAAGTTCCGCCAGCCGTTCGGACCTGTCGCCACGTAATTCGTAGTCCGATGAATCCGAAATCTTCGTTGCGATACCAAGTTCCGCGCAGCCCCAGTCGAGCATGGCGCGATTCAGTTGCGACAAGTGTGTATATGCGCAATCTCGATACAACGGCTCCAGGCGCGCTGCGGTCTGCTTGAAGCAAGGCGCATGTCTGTAGTTCTGCTGCAGAATCTGCCAATGCGCGCGTGCCCAGGCAACGCCGTCGATCCGCGCCTCACGAATGGTCTGTCCGAAACGGCCACCTGTCTGCACCGGCACCGTCAGCCAACGCAAGCCCTGCTCGGTCTTGATCCGGTTGCGATTGCGCCAGTCGTTCTTGGTGTACTGGACACTATCGTACAGGACGAACTCGTCGACCGAGGCAATCATGTCGAAGTAGCCCTTCCAAGGCACGTAGTTGGACTGGACAATGGCGAGTTTTTTCATCTTGAAGTGCGTCGTATTACACTTTTATGGCGACTTGGCACGGCGTAGACGAAGCCGGCCACCGTTCCGGCCGCGGGGGATGGCCAACCGCAAGCGAAACCGGCTAGGGTGCCAGCCGCAGATTCTCTACCTTGGCACCCAGTGGCACCAAAGATTTTCCACTGTAGTCGCCCAGACCGTAGGTACCTTTGAATCCCGGGCAAAGAGCCGTATTCGGAAGACCATCTACCAGCGGCCTTTCCAAAAGGGCAGGAAGTAGCCAATACGCCTTGCATCCGATCTTCGCGACCAGGGTTTCGGGATTTTCGACCTTGATGAACACATCGTATGGCGTGTGGGCCCTTACCCGGTCAAGCAGCCCCAGCGTGTCCGAAAGATCCACGGGCGAGCGCTCGCTCCTGGCAAGAAACGTCCGTTTGAGAATCGGTCCCTGCAACGCGAACGCCGAAACCGCCACCAATAACGTCACGTACGCGAAAGCTGCCGACGACGAAGCCATCGGCAGGAAACCGACGAGCAGCAGCGGAAGCACCACCACCAGCGCCAGGGAGACAGCGTCCGTTCCGATCCATCCCAGCTCCCTGAACAGCGCGGACAGCGCCAGCCCGGCCGCCGCCATCAACACCAATTGGCCCAGCCCGACCCGATCCGGCCCCGAGGCAAGCCTGGCCGCGAGGAACGGTAGCGCCACGACAACAGGAATGCTCGAAAAATAATAAGCCGAGCCACCAGGCACATACAACGTCAACGACAACGCCAAGGCCGGCACGAGCAGGGCAAACAGCACCTGAAATTCCGCGCCCTTTACGTAGGCAAGACCCTGACTGCGCATACCAGCGCCAAAGCATAACCAGACCGGCAGGAAATGCACGGCCAGGAAAAACCATAGCTTGTGCGCAAGGTCCGTGAACAGGGGGCCGCTGACAAAAGTCTCGACAAAATCGAACGGCTTGACGAACACGACTTTCTCCGCGCTGTTGGCTGCCGCCACGATGAGGAAGTACATCAACGCCGACGCCAGCAAGACCGTCACCCAGTAGGCCGCAGTGCGGAAACGGGTCAGCCCGAACAAGCCGAATACGCACAGGCCGATTACGCCCACGCTGCCCTTGGCGAGCCCGGCGCAGACCAGGAGCAGCAGCGCTACGGCCAGCGAGAAATGGAAGCCCATACCACGTTCCGCCTCGATGCAACGCACGAACGTGGACAGCGAAGCTGCCAGCAGCACCAGCGAAACAAGGTAGGACTCGGACGCAATGTAACTGTCCCACAGTGCGGAGATGGCGAAGGCCCGTACCGCGATGCTGGCAAGAAACAGCAGTGCGATACTCAGCAGCGCGCGCCAGAACGGCAGTTGTCGATTCAGCCTGCAAGCCAGTCCCGCCAGGGAGAAAGCGAGCAATAGCGGGCCCATGCCGATATAGAAGTAGGCATAGCTCGCCAGGGTTTCAAAGCCACTGAGCGCGGCCAGTCCGGCAAATATCTTGTGCGAAAGCGTGTGATATCCAATCGGAACCAGGCCGTTCAGGCCGAGGGAGGCAACGCCATAGTGACCATACATCGCCGCGATCGCGGCATGGAAATAGGAGTCCAGCGTGAGGCCGCCTGCCAGAAGCGCGCTTTTGTACTGATAGTCAATGTAAATGCCTGAGCCCAGCATCGTCACCATCAGCACCGGCAACGCGAGCAGCGAGCGGCCGCGAACCAGCCATCCACGACCGAACAGGAACACGCATCCGATGGCGCCGAGGATATAAAGCGGATAGCGCAACGCAGGTACCAGTGGCAGACAGATCAACAGCACGACCATGGCCAGTGCGGCCGTGCCAGCCTGCCGCATTGCGAGAACAAGCAGAACATACAGGCCGGTCAACACCCCGCAAGTCAGGAGTGTGCGAGCCACCGCCTGCCAGGTAACGGCATTGAAGGCTAGCCCCGCCAGTAGCGCAATGAATAGCGTCGAGCCAAGCAAGTAACACTGGATAATGCCCCAGATCTCCTGCTTGCTTCCCTCAAGGGACAACCTCGTATCCATCGATGCCCTTTGCTCGGCCCCGGCTCCGCCTGCTACCCGCCGGGAGACGCGTGCGAAAGGCAGGGATTGCGAATTGCCGGCGTGAAGCTCGTTCGCCGCACCGCGGCCCGATAGACACTTACCGGGCATGGCCCAGCCGGCCCATTTCGGCCGCCACCCCGCGCAGGTAGTCTCGATACTCACATGCGGGCATCCGTACCAGCAATGCCTCGAACTCCGCCATCGTGAGGAATCCGCGGACCAGCGCCGCCTCTTCGGGACATCCGATCTTGACGCCCTGGCGCCGCTCGATCGCTTCGATATAAGCCGATGCCTCCTGCAATGCCGTGCTGGTGCCTGCATCCAGCCATGCAAAACCACGGCTCAGGCGATGCACCCGGAGCGCTCCACGCCGCAAGTACTCGAGATTGACATCGGTGATCTCCAGCTCACCACGCGGCGACGGACCGATCGTTCTGGCGATCTCGACCGCCTGGTGATCATAGATATAGATGCCGGGAACCGCATAGGCGCTGCGGGGATGAGCAGGCTTTTCTTCGATGGAAACCGCGTTGCCAGCCCCGTCGAACTCAACTACGCCGTAGCGCTGGGGGTCCTTGACATGGTAAGCAAAGATCGTCGCTCCTCCCCGGAACGCTGCCATGGCGCGCGGAAAATCGTCGCCGCCGGAAAAAATATTGTCACCCAGCATCAATACGACGTCGCCGCCATCGACGAAGTCTTCGGCAATAAGGAATGCTTGCGCAATCCCCTCCGGCCTGGGTTGCGGCCGGTATTCGATACTCACGCCCCATTGCTTCCCATCGCCCAGCAAGTGCTCAAAGCGCGGCAGATCCTTCGGCGTGGAAATCAGGCAGAAATCGCGTATCCCCGCGGCCATGAGCACGGTCAGCGAATAGTAAATCATGGGCTTGTCGAAGACAGCCTGCAATTGCTTGCTGGATATCTGCGTCAGCGGATAAAGGCGAGAACCGGTGCCACCGGCAAGTATGATTGCTTTCATGACAAATTCCTGGCTGCATCCGACTCGATGCATACCACTCCACGGCCACACCGTGGCGACTCGGATGTTGCTACGCCTACGCCGCTACGAGACAATGGCAGCCACGGTCCTGAGGATAATGCGCAAGTCCAGCCACATCGACCGGTTCTGCACATACTCCACGCAATACCGCAACTTGGCCGGCATCACTTCCTCGACATAGGTGCGCTCCGGATTCGCGCTCTTGCCAAGCAGCGCATTCTCGTCCTTGTACTCGATCGAGGCCAGATCGGTAATGCCCGGCCTCACGCTCAGCACGGTCTCGCGCACATCGGCCGGATACAGCGCCACGTACTTGGGCACTTCCGGCCGCGGCCCGACCAAGCTCATCTCGCCGGTGAACACATCAATCAGTTGGGCCAGTTCGTCAAGCTTGTACTTGCGCAAGAATGCGCCGCTGGCAGTGATGCGGCGGTCCGCGCCGATCGTGATCAGCGGCCCCTTCCCTTCGCCCGACACGACCATGGTGCGGAACTTGTGGATGCGGAACGTGCGCCCGTGCAGCCCCACGCGCTCCTGGCGGAAGAACACCGGGCCAGGTGACTCGCGTTTGATGGCGACGGCAATGGCAGCGAACACCGGTGCCAGCACGAGCAGACCGGCCGCGCTGGCGACCAGATCGAAGAGCCTCTTGATCAGCATCAGTTGAACGCGCTCCGAACTGTACGGATGACGCGCTCGACGTCTTCGTCGCGCATGCGCGTATACAGTGGCAGCGTGAGCGTGCGCTCGTAGATACGCTGGCTGACCGGGAACATCCCGGGCGTGAGCTGATAGGTGTCGCGCCAGTATGGCTGCAGGTGCAGCGGAATATAGTGAACGCTGCAGCCTATGCCTTGCTTGAACAGGTAGTCGATCAGCGCATCGCGCGTGCGCGGCGCGCCTTCGGCGAGCTGGATTACGTAGAGATGCCAGGAATGGATGTCGCCTTCGGCGGCGTGCGGCGGCAGGACCAGCGGCAGGTCGGCCAGCGCCTCGTCATAGCGGGCTGCGATGGCGGCGCGGCGCCGGTGGAACGCCTGCGCTTTCTTCAGTTGATGGATGCCGATCGCGGAGGCGACGTCGGTCATGTTGTACTTGAAGCCGGGTGCCACGATCTCGTAGTACCAGCTCGGCGCGGTCGATACGAAACGGTCGAACGCATCGCGGCTGATGCCGTGCAGGCGCATGACCTTGGCGCGCTTGGCGATCTCCGGGTCGCGCGTGACCACCATGCCGCCTTCGCCAGTGGTGATGGTCTTGTTGGCGTAGAAGCTGAACACGGTGGCGTCGGTGTCGAGCGTGCCGACCAGCTTGCCGCCGCTGGTCGCGGGCAGCGAATGCGCTGCGTCTTCCACCACGCGCAAGCCGTGCTTCTTGGCGATCGCGATGATTTTTTCCATGTCCGCAGCGCGGCCGCCGAAGTGCACCGGCATGATGGCGCGCGTACGCGGCGTGATGGCCTGCTCGATCGCATCCGCGTCGATGCACAGTGTCTCGGCGCTGACATCGACAAATACCGGGTGGGCGCCGAGGTAGCGAATGACCTCGGCGGTGGCGGTAAAGGTATGCGTGGTCGTGATGACTTCGTCGCCAGGGCCCACGCCCACGGCTTCCAGCGCCAGATGCAGGCCGGCCGTGGCCGAGTTCACCGCGATGGACTCTACTCCGCCGCCCAGGAACGCCGAGAAATCGCTCTCGAACTGCTTGGTCTTCGGCCCCGTCGTCACCCAGCCGGAGCGCAGCGTTGCCACGACTTCCGCGATCTCTTCTTCGCCGATTTCCGGCTGTGCGAATGGAAGGAACTCTGTTTTCATAATAATGATATGCGCCTTCTTAAGTGCGCCCCAAAAAAAGAGAGCCGCAGCAATTAGATCAATCCAACAATATCAAAGATATAGAAAATCTACCATCAAATTAATTTTATAAACACTCGGCACAACCGCCCCAATCTTACATTTCTTTCCCCATAAGATCTGCGAGATGGTCTTTATCGAAATAGCTTCTCATTATCTCTTCGTTTCCAAGATAGCGCTTATCAAATGAGTCAACCGAACCCACTATCCTCGCAGGATTTCCAGCTACCACTGAAAAATCAGGAATATTTCCCTTAACCACACTCCCAGCCCCGACCACACAGCCTCGACCGATTTTTGCACCAGGAAGCACGATTGAACTGGCCGCGATAAATGTGTAATCTCCAATCTCGACGGGTTCCCGAACATAGCCAATTCGATCCTCAACAGGAGTAGCAAGAAAATCTTTTCCAAGCAGCCGTATCGCTACATGGCTACTGTGAGAAAAAATACCGACAAATGCACCTATCTGGACCCCCTCACCAATCGAAACTCCATTGCTTGCATCCACAATTGAATGATGCCAGATCCAACAGTGATCGCCTATGGACAAATTCATGGGACTCAAAATAGTAGCCGTCGAACTGATTCGAGTATACTTCCGGAATGCGCAATCCTTTTTGCAAAAATATCCATACGCCATGAATGGGCGAAACAGAGTCGCAAACCCATTCATCAGAAAAGATATAATGTAGCCAAGGGGCGAAATATATAATTTCTTTAGCATAAATTCTATTACGCGAAATTAATCAGAAAAATTATACACAAAGCAATTTCTCAAACCAACGATTCAGTAAATTTGACGAATGCATCATGCTGCATATATTGATCAAATTTCGGTGCCAAAGCAGCTGAATTTTCCTTACAAACAGCAAGTGATGCATGATCATCAACTAGCACCGCGATAGCCGTCGCAAGAGACTCTGCATCCCCAGGCACATATTGTTTACCAAGATGATGATCAGCAATCAGGCGCCCAATCTCTCGCTCCAGCGAATTCACAATAGCAATGCCAGCCGCCAAATAATCATAGAACTTTATTGGCATTGACACCGTAGAACGCGCCAGATACGTACTCAGGCCGATATCGCAATATTTGTATATCAAATTGAGATCCTCGGGATCCAGGCGCCCCAAGTAAACGATATTACCCGTTGGCAATTTACAGACTGACTCGAGCAGGCCGCGTTGAGGGCCATCACCAGCGAAGAGAAATTTCACCGATTTCCCGACAAGGCATTCTGCACGGGCAGCCTGGATAATTGACTCCATGTCATAGCCCGCGCCTAAGGTACCGGCATAGATTACCCAGACCTCGCCTGGTTTCTTGGCATCAAGGCCCAGCTTTTGAAGCACCTCGCCACTTTCACTATCTATTGCCGCGCGTACCCTCGCGACATCGACCCCCCAGTAGGAAACCGCGGAGGGTACCCCAGGTGCCGCGCGAACCCCAATTTCCCGATAGTCCTCAGAAACACCGACGATTCCAGTACACGAGCGGAGTATGGCCGCACGTCGCATGTACAACGGTGCCAGCAGTACACGCTCTAGACCCTGAAGAGGTCGTGGCAATATCATGGCAAAAACCTCCGGCCATATATCAATCACATCGGCTACCAACTCCGCACCGATACTGCGTGCCATCTCCACAATAAATTTGCCGTAGAAGATTGATGGCTCCGCCAAGACGATCAGATCAGCCTTGTCCTTGGGATCCAACCTCACATGCTGAGCCAAATTCCGTGCAAAATTTCGCTCGCTGCGGATGCGTGCCAGAGAAACATGGCCGCTGTACGCGGTCGTTGGCACAATGCGTACGTTAACACCATTCTCCAGTTGCCGCTCTTCATATCCATCGCCACGAAATGTCTTGGAGCGATGCTCGAAGTTCGAGAGCCACCAGGTCACCTCGTGGCCAGCGCGAGCATAGGCTTCCGCCAGCATTGCGCTGCGGTACTCGCGCCACGCTTCGCCGGGCAGGCTACCGTAGGGATTGACAATCCAGACTTTCATTTGATGAATCTCGCGATCAAGTAAATTAGGCCGAACTGGAACATGACGAAGGGAAACATCATCACGTCTGCGACAAAGAGTATCGGGCTTGCCAACAGCACACACATCAGCGCCGTCAGACATCCAAGAGAGAGTATTGAAGGTGCGCTACGATACCAGCATTTACTGAGGGCAGTCAGTACACCAAGGATAGCCCCTGTCAAAATAAGCATACCCCATCCACCCTGCAAATAAAAAGCACCCGGCAGGGAGGGAAAAGCTCCCGCAAGGAACCAATCGGTATTGGGAGTCTGGATGATATGCAACTTTGCCGCCAAGCCCAGTGCCGTGATGAAAACCACAGTTGCAAAATTGTTCTCATACCCATAATCAGCTATCGCAACTGTAGTTGCAAAGCTATGTGAAAAATAAGAAATGGACATTACCGATAAATTCAGCAAACTGGTCAGCATTGACCTCGGATCCATGTCTTCCAGCCACGTACTTGGAAACAGACCAAGATCCTGGAGAACGCCATAAGAATAATCCGTCACCGACACTCCGGCAGCATCCGCGCGCTGAAGAAAAATAAATACGAAATACAGTCCACTGATGGAAACGAGCCCCAATGTCAGCCACCGCGATCTTCGACTCATCGCTGGGCCGCCAGCACGGTTTCTTCTACCCATCAAAATTCTGGTGGCAATATAGAACAACAGTGTCAGGATCAGCGTCGACCTGCCGCCCGTTAGCACAGTATTCGCAAAGGCGAGAAACGCTGCGCTCACCCCATAAACAATGACCCGCCTACCGAGATTGGCGTACGGAAAAAGGACGATTGCAGCTATATAGCAGGAACTTAGCAAATATCCCAAGGCACTAGCCGGGGACGATATCGCGCCCTCCCGTTCGGCTCCGAGCTCCCGCCATTGCTCTCGGGCGACAGCGAGGCCCGCCGAGTAATCTATCCCCTGCACCACGATCTTGTCATAAGCTAACGCAGCAGTTCCAAATGCGGACAGGATCAATGCAATCAGTACAAGCCGGCGATCGATCGTCCACCCCGGCATATCGGCCGAGGCATCTGGCCAACGCTCTACAGCCAGATAGCCAAGGGTCACCGCCAGTACAAAGATCAACTGAATCACAAACCCCAATAGCACCGCCTCCCCCATTGGCCTTACAGGCAGAATCAACTGCAGCAACCAATAGAAGCACCATGCGACGAGGAAACTCTTTAGTATCTTCACGACAAGTTCATCGACAGACACGAAAAACAGTGGAGCACATTTGATCGACCTCTAACCGCAACTCGTTCATCAGGGACCGTCGAGGCGCGCCAATGATGGCGACGCGACTGCAGCGAGGAAACGATATCCACACCATCAGATTCATTTCCCCCTCCCAACACGCGATGCAGTAAAACCAAATGCGAATGACAAGAACGAAAGCATCAATGTCAGGAAGGACAATCTGAAGAGCATCGGAAACGAGGCAACACAACGAGCCACGACAAGCCAAACAGAGATTGCACCCAACAAGACCGCTCCCTGACTGATGAATAATAAACGTGTCCTTGCAGAAATGATCAGATAATTGGACCAGAAATCCGAAGCTCGAAAAGCTGCAGCAGCCAAAAACAGCGGTATATAGTCCATCACTTCCGCATACTGGCGGTAATGAGTATCAATTCCCCACTTGATGATATAGAATCCCGGAACAGCGCTCACAGCCAGGGCAGCAAATATTCCAAGCGATACCTTGCACGTTTGCAGGCGCACGGACTCGGGACCGTCGTAGTAGACGCGCGCGGCAAGCCCCGGAAAGAGGTTGGCATTGATGGTCGCCTGGAAAGTCGATGCCATCGAGAGTAGTGTCCAGCCAAAGGCAAACTGAGCAAAAACCCTTTTGTCCAATACGTCCACAGCAATCCAGCGGTCGACGTTCTGAATTAGAAAAGCAAGAATCACGCTGAACAGAAGACCGCTGGCAACGTGCCATTCCGAACTGCGGAGGTGGCGAACGGCCAGGCGTGGCAGCAGACTGAGTCCCAACGGGAAGCGCTGCCCTGCCCGTACGGATGCAATCACCGTTACGGCGGCTGTGAGCCCTAGTTCCGCCACAAGGACTGCCTCTGCGCTACCCCATTTCAAAGCCGCGCATAGTCCGGCGATGGAGACAACGCAGCTACGCACGAACAATGTGATGGCAAACTCGACCTGCCTCAGCCGACTCTTGCTTTCCGTGGAGATCACGCCGAAGAGTTGGTTGCTCAGGCCGTGGAATGTGGCAAGTGCCAAGAGCAATCCCGCCGCCCCGGCAAGTGACGCACCCGTCAGGCTCAGAATGATGAGGGGAACAGCGGAGGCAAGAGTCACGAGTGTGACCTTGCTCATCAACACCATGCCACGCATGACACGCCCAGCCACGAACAATCGCGGCATATCCCGTTGCATCAGCAAATAGAGACCAAATGCGTTGACCATCCCGAGCGATGCGGAAATCAGCAGGCCGACGCTAAGAGTCCCGAATTGCTCGACATCGAGCACTTTGGCATACGCGAACATGCGGCACATCATCAGAATGGCCGCAAATCCGTTTAGGCAGGTGGTTACAAGATTTCTCTTATGGCTCATCGGTTATCGCGCTGTCGCCTCTCTCCACAAGGCCGTGCTCAAATCGGGTAACTTGTACCCCCAGGACGATTCTGCGGCCTTGAGGTATTCGGGTACGACGGGACACCCCCCAACTTGCCGTGGGCTAATTTCCGCGATACGGCACTCTGGCTCCTGACCGCGCCAAAAGCCGGGGACGGGGCAAACTGGTTAGCACCACTAAGGATACGAGGCAATCTCGTCGCACTTTTGTGCCCGGACTCTTCCGGTCCGCATTATCTATCGCCGATCGGCATGCGCTCGCGGATTGCATCCAGGTAACGAAACACGCCGCGACGATGCACGGCACGGTAAGTCTGCGGAATCGGTTTCTGCGCCTCGCGCAGTTCTTCCCAGCGCCGCTCATGCAACAGCTTCAGCACGCGGTCCTCGCCGATGGTATCCGAGGCGACTTCCGCATCGTCCGCCTCGATATGGCGGGTGCGCAGCAGGCGCTCGAGCCGCGTAGCATCCGGTTCCGGATTGTACGCATACTGTGTGGTCGTCCTGGCGCGGATGTCGTCCACGTACTGGTTGAAGCGAAAATTGAACGTGTAGGCAAAGCGCAGCACCTGCCGCGCGATCTCGTCCGGGTCTTGCCGGCCGACCATGGCCAGGTTGGGCGCATCGTCGGGACCATAGAGCTGGATCTGGAAGCCGGCCGTCTGGTAGATCGACGTACCGAGGGCGATGACCTGCTTGCCCAGCGCGCCAGCTTCGAACGCGGCGCTGCCGCCGTTGACTACCACGGCATCGGCCTGGGCGATCAGGCCCAGCGTGTTCGCCCGCTCCTTGCTGCCGATGATGTGCACGCCGCGCCGCTGCGCCCACTCGGTATACATACGCTCGGCAAGGCTGCCATCCCGCAGGCCGATCTTCTCTCCCCAGTTCGGGTGGCAGCGCAGGATGCAACTGGCCGGATCCACTTCGAGATGGTCGAACAGGAAGTCCAGCGCGGCGATCTGGTTTGGCCACCTGGTACGCCAGTCAGGATGCCCGTCGAACTCATTCAGGCTGCTGGGCGTGATCAGCAGCTTCAGGCCGTTGCGCTGCACCGGCCACGCGAGGTCCTCGGCATTGCGGTTGTAGGCACGCCATTCCAGCGTATTGGTGCGCAGGAAGCGGGCCGCGAGCAGCGAAGCCACGATGCGCGCCTGCGGCTCGGTAAGCGGCTTGTCCTTGTACGCGGCGACCACGCGGCCCACCTCATCGAGGGCCAGGCAATTCTGATCCGGAATCAGCAGGAGCCCGTCGCCGAACCAGGTGCGTTCCACCGAGATGAACGGAATGCCCTTGGCCTTGGCCGCTTCGAGCAACGCGCGCGGACCTTCCATGCGGCCGTTGAAGCAGATGATCCCGTCGAGCTTGCGCTCCTCGATCCAGCGGCTGGCCGCGGCGAAGGCCTCGGCCGAACCGGTGGCAAGCCGCTGGTGCAGCGCATGAAACTCCCCGGTCTGCTTGTCGGACTGGCTTTCGGTACGCAGGATGGTGCAGGCCCCGGAGAAGCCCCACTGCTGCGCGGAGTCCGCCGCGGCGGCGGCACCCGCGGGATCGCGATAGCGGCGCATCGAGTCGACCCCCGGCGCAAAGGAGCGAATCCCGCCCATGGTGCACTTCAGGCATTCCTTGGTGGCACTCGAATCGTCGCGCAGCTCGCGCGTGTAGCACTCCGACAGCGCGCTGTCGCAACTCAGATAGAACACCTCGTGCCCGCGCGCCTTCATCATCGACGAGAGGAAGTAGACGTGCTCGACGTGCGGGCGATAAGCGTAAATTGTGGCGAAACCGAGACGCATATAGTAATAGTTATGGGGCAAACGAGACAGCCGCGGCGAGACGGCGACGTGCCGGACTCAAGCGAGCAGGTCCCAGGCAAGCGGCGTCCCGCGGCTGATATCCCGCTTCACGGCGCGGCCAAGTACCTGGTCGAGGTGCCGCGGCGCGAGACCGAAGCCCGGGCGGATGGCGCGCACGCTGGACGCGTCGAGTACGTCGCCGGCCTTGAGATCGCGCGTGATGTAAAGCGAGCGGCGGAACACCAGCGACTTCTGCTCCGCTTCGGTGGGGCCGTAGCTGACGCTGCCAAGGCTTTGCCACGCGCGGCGCGTTTCCACCACCAGCGACTTGAACTCGGCAGGCTCGAGCGAGAACGTCGAATCCACGCCACCGTCGGCACGGTCCAGCGTGAAGTGCTTCTCGATCACGGTGGCGCCCATGGCGATGCTCGCTACCGACACGCCCACGCCCATGGTGTGGTCCGACAGGCCCACCTCGCAGCCGAACAGCTCTCGCATATGGGGAATGGTGCGGATATTGGTATTCTCGGGCGAGGCCGGATACGTGCTGGTGCACTTCAGCAGGATCAGGTCCTTGCAGCCCGCTTCGCGCGCCGCGCGCACGCTCAGGTCCAGCTCGGCAATGCTGGCCATGCCGATAGAGATGATCATCGGCTTGCCGGTCCGCGCCACCTTGCGGATCAGCGGAATGTCGGTGTTCTCGAACGACGCGATCTTGTAGACGGCGGCGTCGAGCCCTTCGAGAAAGTCGACCGCGCTGTCGTCGAACGGCGTGCTGAACGGAATCATGCCGTGCCCGCGCGCGCGCTCGAAGATCGCCTTGTGCCATTCCCAGGGCGTGTGCGCCTCATGGTACAGCTCGTAGAGTGACTTGCCCTTCCACAGACTCTTGGGATCCGAGATGAAGAACTCGCGCTCGCGGATATCCAGGGTCATGGTATCGGCCGTGTAGGTCTGGATCTTCAGCGCATGCGCGCCAGACGCAGCCGCGGCGTCGACGATTTCCAGGGCGCGGTCGAGCGACTGGTTATGGTTGCCGGACATTTCCGCGATCAGGAATGGCTCATGCTCGCGGCCGACGAGGCGTCCGCCGATATTGATCGTCATTTCGATGCTCCTTCGGGCGAGAAACACAGCGCGCGCAGCGCCTGCCGGTCACTCTCCCATTGATGACTGAATTTGGCGAAGCAGAGGATGTCCTCGCGCCGGCCTTGTTTCACATAGTGCTCGACGAGGCGGCCCTCTTCCCTGAAACCGAGCTTGCGATGCAGGCCCACCGACCCCTGGTTGAAGGCGAACGCTTCCGAGGCCAGCTTGTACATGCCCAGCGTATCGAACGCGTGGGCCAGCGACAGGTAAGCGAGCGCCGAACCGGTGCCTTTGGGCAGATTCTGCTCGCCCAGGTAGAAGCCCCAGGTGCAGCGTTGGTGTTCGCGGGTGATGCCGGTAAACGAACTGAAGCCGGCCGGCACGCCTCGCAGGGCGAACACCATGAACGACGCGTTCGGATGCTGCAGCGCCGAGGCGAACCAGCGCTCATGCTCCTCGGGCCTGATCAGGTGGTCCGTATACATATTGCTGCGCACCGGGTCGCTGTTGCGCCAGGCCAGCAGGATGTCTTTGTCGCCGAGGCGGATCGGACGCAGCTCGCAGTCGTCGAATCTATGCATGGGGCATGCCTTCGCAGATCAGGTCGGCCGCGGTCCGGGAACGGCGCCGGGTCAGTTCGCGGGCGCGCCGGGACAAGGCCATGCGGCCAGCCGTGTCGGCGCTCAGTGCCGCCACCGCACGGCCCACGGCTTCCGGCGTGACCGCCGCGACATCGCCCAGATTGACGATATAGCCTGCCGCCGCCAGGTCGGCGGCCGACCTGCGCTGGTTATCGGCCAGCACAATGGCAATCGTCGGCAAGCCGAGGAAACAGCGCTCCCAGGTGGCCGAGCCGCAGGCGCCGATGGCCAAGTCGGCCTGCGCCATCAACTCAGCCATATTGTCCACTTGTACATGGAGGCGGGCGTTCGGCGTGCCGCCGCACAAGGCCCGCACCTGCTCGCGGTGCGGAGCGGACGCGCCCAGCACCACGTCGATGGCGACACCGGCGCGGGCCGCGTCTTGCAGGCCGAGCAGCGCGATGCCGGTGGCGTTGTCCTGGTCCATCCCGCCCATGAAGAGCAGGATGCGCCTGACGGGGCCCGCTTCCCGGCTCAGCGTGCCGGCCGCGGCGGCGAATTCCGGCCGTAGCAGGGCATAGCCGGGACCCAGCAGGCAGGTACAGTGCGGTGGCACCAGCCCGGCGTAGCGCCGGTCCATGTCGCTGTAGTAATTCTGGTCGAACAGGAGGTCGCAATCGTGGCGCCGATCGGCCACGTCGTCGATGGCCATGATGCGCGGCGCATGGCGGCGCATCGCCTGCTCCCAGCGCCAGTCGATGCCGTAGTGGTCGACCACCAGCCAGTCTGGCGACCAGCCCGCCAGCGCCGCCGAACTCTGCGCGAGATCCTCTTCCCAGCGCACGCCCAGCCACGCGCTGTGGGCCAAGTCGCCGGCCGGCGCCGCCGGCACGGCCGGAGGCAGCACGTGGCACGGGTAGCCGCGCTGTACGAGCAACGCCTGGGCACCGCCTTGGTGGGCGCGGCTGATGAAACGCACGTCGGCGCCGCGCGCGCGCAAGGCATCGGCCAGCGTCAGGCAACGCATGACGTGGCCCGACCCGATCTGCACGGAAGCGTCGGCGCGAATCGCAACCCTCATGGCAATCAGCGCACCTTGAACAGCGGCTCGAGCGGGGCGCACTTCAGCATCTGCTCGATGCCGCCGTCGCGCACCGCCTGGACCAGCATCGGCAGGGTATGGTCATAGGCCGAGAACAGCTTGGCGATGTCCGTGTCGGTATGCTTGTAGCCCATGTTGTGCGTGCCGAAGGTCAGGATGCCCTGGGCCAGCATCTCCTGCATGAACAGGGTCTTCAGGTGCCACATCGGGTAGCGCGCGGTGTCCTTGATCAGCAGGAAGCTCCAGCTCGGATGCCCGGAAACCGAGAGAAAATCGTCCGCGCCGAGCGCGGCGATGCGCTGGCGCAGGCCGTCGATCACCACCTGCCCCTGGCTAACCAGGGTGGCGGTGACAGGCTCGCGCTCGAGCTTCTTCATGGTGGCCAGCGCTGCCGCCAGCGACAGCGTTTCGCCGCCGAACGTAAACGAGAAGAAGATCTCCTCCATGAGCTGCATGACATCGGCCCGGCCCGCGACGGCGGAAACCGGATAGCCGTTGGCCAGGCCCTTGCCGAAGGTAGCCAGGTCGGGGGTCACGCCGAACAATTGCTGGGCGCCGCCGTTGGCATAGCGGAAGCCCGTGATGGTTTCGTCGAACACCAGCAGCGCGCCGTGCTTGTGCGCCAGTTCCTTGACCGCCTGCAGAAAGCCGGGAGCCGGCTCGACCACGTTCATCGGTTCGAGGATGACGGCGGCAACCTGATCCGGGTGCGCCTTGAAGATGGCGTCGAGACTGGCAATATCGTTGTATGCCCAGGCATGCGACAGGTCGCGCGTGGCCTGCGGCACGCCGCGGTTGCGCGCGGTGGTACCGATATACCAGTCCTGCCAGCCGTGATAGCCGCACACCGCCACGTGATCGCGGCCGGTGAAGGCGCGCGCTACGCGCACCGCGCCGGCGGTGGCATCGGAACCGTTCTTGCCGAAGCGGACCTTTTCCGCGCAGGGGACCATCGACACCAGTTGCTCGGCGACTTCCATCTCGAGGCGGTGCGGCAGCGAGAAGATGATGCCGTCCTCCAGCTGGGCCCTGACCGCGGCATCGACGTCGGGATCGCTGTAGCCCAGCGTCAGTGCGCACAGGCCGCTGATCATGTCGACGTACTCGTTGCCGTCGACATCCCACACGTGGCTGCCACGGCCGCGCTCGATGAAATACGGCGACACGCCGAACGGGTATTGCGTGCGGCTCTTGCTGAACGTCTGCGAGCCGAGCGGAATCGTGCGCAAGGCGCGTTCGAGCAGGGCTTCGGACTGTTGGTAGCGTTGCGACATGATGTTCACACCCTTCGAGGTAGTTGGTCGTCTTGCACAAGAGATTTGAGATAGCCTGCGTTGCGGACCTGGCCAGAGTTGATCTCCAGCAGCTCCGGCCGCTGCGCCATCAGGCGCAACACGTCGGCCATCAGGAAGGCGGGGTTGTCGCCGTACAGCGCCTGATAGACGGCCTCGACGAACATCAGGTCGGAGGGCTCGTCCACGGTCCACCGCAGCGACGAAAGATCCTTTTCGCGCGTGAGGCCGCCCAGCCGGAAGCGCTCCGGATGCTGGTAGATGAACGAAGTCACATGCTCGCGCTGCGAGGGCAGGCTGGCTTCGCGCCAGATCGTCTCGAGCACGCTGAAGCGGAATACCTCCACATCCAGCCCGTCCGGATAGGTGGGCGGCAGAACGTTGCTGGCGTAGTCGTAGCCGCCCTCGAGATAGAAATCGATCACGGCATCGATGACCTCCGGATCAGCCAGCGGGCAATCGGCCGTCAGCCGCACCACGTGTTCCGGCCGGATATCCCTCACTGCCGAGTAGAAGCGGTCCAGCACATCGTCGAGGCTGCCGCGGAACACCTCGACGCCGGCCGCGGCGCAGCAGGCCGCAAGCGCGTCATCGGAGGGGCTGTCGCTGGTGACCACCATCAGGCGGCCGATGTTGCGGGCGCGCCGCAGGCGTTCGATCTGGCGCAGGATCATCGGCTCGCCGAGCAGCGGCTTCAGGACTTTGCCCGGCAAGCGCGTCGAGCTCGTGCGCGCCTGCAGCAGTGCCATCACGGTCATGGGTGCTCCTTCTTCAGCGCGGGCCAGTTCGACGGTGTGACGGCCGCCGACGGCGCCATATTGCATTCTGCGAAATCGAGAGAGAGACAGGCCGCGCTACGCTCCCAGGCCGAGGCTATCTGCTCGAGCTGGCCCTGGTCGAGCACGCCGACCACGACGTGGTCGATCGCGCCTTGCTGGCGCAGGAACGCAAGGCTGCCTTCGAGCTGGCTCGCGCCGGCCTCCCTGCATATTGCCTGGAAGCGGCCAAAGCCGGGCGCCAGCGCATGCAGGAATGCCGGCAACTGCTGGGACAGCAGGATGCCTTGCAGGAATGCCGAGCGCGTGTGGATCTCCACGCCGGCAGCCTTGAGGCGCTGCAGTTCGCCGGAACCGGTGAAGGACTGGTCCAGGACATTGAGCGGCAACTGCACGGCATCGATGCCGAAATGCTGTGTCGCGGCGCGCGCCTCTTCGACGCTGTAGACCGATACGCCGAGACGCTCGACCAGCCCTTGCGCCTTGAGCGCGTGCAGCGCGGCGTACAGTTCCTGCCCGCCTTCGCCCAGCAGGTCGCCCGCGTGATGCACCAGCAGGCCATCCAGGCGGCCAACGCCGAGATTGCGCAGGGAATCGTGCACGCCCTGCACCACGCGCCGGACCGCGGTGGCATCCGCCGCCGCCCCGCCGAGCGGCAACGTCTTGGTATAGAGCCGGAACGCGTGCGCCTCGCCTGCGCAGCGGCCCAGCACGCTTTCACTCTGCCCGTATGCCGCCGCCGTGTCGAGCACCGCCAGCCCAAGCTCGCGGGCCCGGCGCAGGATGCGTACCACCTCGTCTTCGGAAACTTGTCCCGCGGTATTCGTGATGCCGTAGGGCAATCCGAACTGCACGGTTCCCAGTGCCAGCTTCATGCAAGGATCCCGCGCAGGGTGGAGGCAACGTATTCCTGCTGCTGGTCACTCAGCCCCGGGAACATCGGCAGGCTGATCGCGCCGGCGTAGTACGCCTCGGCCCTGGGAAAATCGCCCGGCTTGAAGCCAAGTTCGCGATAGTACGGCTGCGTATGGACCGGGATGTAGTGCACGTTGACGTGGATGCCGGCGGCCCGCAGCGCGTCGAACACGGCCTTGCGGCGCGCGGCATCGTGCAGCACGACGGGATACAGGTGCAGGCCGGACAAGCCGTCGGGATGCTGGTAGGGTACCGTCAGCGCCGCTCCGGCCAGCAGTTCGCCATAGCGGTGCGCGATCTGGTGGCGCCGTGCCACGAAGGCGTCGAGACGATGCATCTGGCTGACGCCGAGCGCCGCCTGCATGTCGGTCATGCGGTAGTTGTAGCCCAGCGCGATCTGCTGGTAGTACCACGCGCCGTCGGCCGGCCCTGTCATCTCGGACTGGTCGCGCGTGATGCCGTGCGAACGCGCCTTGCGCATCGCTTCGGCCAGATCGGCGCGGCGGGTCACGCACAGGCCGCCTTCGGCCGTCGTGATGACCTTGACCGGGTGGAAGCTGAAAACGGTGATGTCGGCGTAGTCGCCGCATCCGATCGGCTTGCCCAGGTAGCGCCCGCCGATGGCGTGGGAAGCATCCTCGATGATGGCGAAGCCATACCGGTCGCCAAGCGCGCGAATGGCCTTCATGTCGCAGGACTGGCCGGCGAATGCCACCGGAATCACCGCCTTGGGCAACGCATTGCGCGCCGCGGCCTCCTCGAGCTTGGCGGCGAGCGCATCGGCACACATATTGTAGGTACGCGCATCGATATCGACGAAGTCGACGCAGGCGCCGCAGTAGCGCGCGCAGTTGGCCGACGCGACAAAGGTATTCGGCGTCGTCCAGACCGTGTCGCCGGGTCCTACGCCAAGCGCCATGCAGGCGATGTGCAGGGCGGAAGTCGCGCTGTTGACGGCAACCGCGTGCCCACCGCCGACATAGGCCGCGACGGCGGCCTCGAAGGCCGGCACCGCCGGGCCCTGTGTCAGGAAATCGGACTTCAGGACGGCTACCACCGCCTCGATGTCTTCCGCCGAGATGTCTTGCCGGCCGTAGGGAATCATGCCATCGCCTTGGCGTTGAATTCGCGGATTTCCTCCGGAGAGAGGAAATGCGGGTTGTTGCCGGAGTTGTACTCGAAGCCCTGGCTGACGCGCGTGCCGGTCTCGCCCAGTGCATTGACCGTGTAGTCGATGTCCGAGTGGTGGAACTTGATGGTCGGGCGCAGGACGTAATGGTCCTCGAATTCGAGCGTCAGGTGGGAGTCGTCGGCGGGACACATGATCTCGTGCAGCTTCTCGCCGGGGCGGATGCCGATCACGCGGGTGGCCACGCCCGGCGCGACCGCTTCCGCCAGGTCGGTAATGCGGATCGACGGAATCTTCGGCACGAAGATCTCGCCGCCGTGCATGCGCTCGAAATTCTTCAGCACGAAATCGACGCCGTCCTGCAGGCTGATCCAGAAGCGGGTCATGTCGGCGTGCGTGATCGGAAGTTCCTTCTCGCCCCTGGCCAGCAGTTGCTCGAAGAACGGGACCACCGAGCCGCGCGAGCCGACCACGTTGCCGTAGCGCACCACAGCGAACGAGGTCTGGTTGGCGCCGACCATATTGTTGGCCGCGACGAACAGCTTGTCCGATGCCAGCTTGGTCGCGCCGTAGAGATTGATCGGGTTGGCTGCCTTGTCGGTCGACAGGGCAATCACCTTGTGGACGTTATTGGCGATCGCTGCGTTGATGACGTTCTCGGCGCCGTGGATATTGGTCTTGATGCACTCGAGCGGGTTGTATTCCGCGGCCGGTACCTGCTTGAGCGCGGCGGCATGGATGACGTAGTCGATCCCGCGCATGGCCTGCGAAAGGCGCTCGCCGTCACGCACGTCGCCGATGAAGTAGCGCATCGGCGGCGCGTCGATCTCTTGCTGCATCTCGAACTGCTTGAGCTCGTCGCGCGAGTAAATCACCAGGCGCTTGGGCTTGTAGCGGCGCAGAATGGTGCGCGCGTACTTCTTGCCGAACGAGCCCGTACCGCCCGTGATCAAAATAGACTTGTTATCAAACATTGCGTATCTCTTCTGAAATATGAGCGGGGCCGCTTATACAAAGCGCTTGAAATAATCGACCGTCTTGGCAAGTCCGTCGCGGAAATGCACCGAGGGGTTCCAGCCGATCACTTCTTCGGCAAGGCGGGTGTCCGGGCGGCGTTGCGTGGGGTCGTCGGCCGGCAGCGGCTTGAACTCGATGGTCGAGCGCGAGCCGGTCAGCTCGATGACGTGGGTCGCCAGCTCGAGCATCGTCATCTCGTGAGGGTTGCCCAGGTTCATCGGCCCGGTGAATTCCTTCGGCGTGTCCATCATGGCAACGAAGCCGTCGATCAGGTCGTCGACAAAGCAGAACGAACGCGTTTGCTTGCCTTCGCCGAACACGGTGATCGGCTCGCCGCGCAGGGCCTGCATGATGAAATTCGACACCACGCGGCCATCGTTCTGGTGCATGCGCGGGCCATAGGTATTGAAGATCCGTGCAACCTTGATCTCCAGGCCGTGCTGGCGATGGTAGTCGAAGAA
This sequence comes from Cupriavidus sp. 30B13, assembly GCF_049059565.2. NCBI lineage: Bacteria > Pseudomonadati > Pseudomonadota > Betaproteobacteria > Burkholderiales > Burkholderiaceae > Cupriavidus > Cupriavidus sp. 30B13. The sequence goes on from NZ_CP188223.1 coordinate 3,213,420, forward strand.
CAGCGTTTCGGCGCAGCGCTTGCCTTCGTCGTAGCAGGAACGGATGCCGATCGGATTCACATTGCCCCAGTACGCCTCGGGCTGCGGATGCACGACCGGGTCGCCGTAGACTTCGCTGGTGGAAGCCTGGAAGATCTTGGCGCCGAGCCGCTTGGCCAGGCCGAGCATGTTGATGGCACCATGCACCGAGGTCTTGGTGGTCTGCACCGGATCGTGCTGGTAGTGCACAGGCGAGGCCGGGCAGGCCAGGTTGTAGATCTGGTCCACTTCCACGAACAGCGGGAAGGTGACATCGTGGCGCATGAACTCGAAGCGCGGATTGCCCAGCAGGTGTTCGATGTTCTGCTTGGCGCCCGTGAACAGGTTGTCGACGCACAGCACTTCGTTGCCCTGCTCGATCAGGCGATCGCAAAGGTGCGAGCCGAGAAAGCCGGCGCCGCCGGTCACCAGGATACGCTGGCGGGAATTGTAATTTCGCATGTTCAAGACTTTGTTCTAGGAGCGGCCGATACCGAAATACTCGAAGCCCTGTTTCTTCATCGAAGACGGGTCGAAAAGATTGCGGCCATCGAAAATCAGGGGGGTCTTCATTTCGCTGCGCATGGCTTCGAAATCGGGGCTGCGGAAAGCCTTCCACTCGGTGACGATCACCAGCGCATCGACGCCATCCAGGGCCGCCTCGGGCCGGTCGGCGAAATGCAGGTGCTGCAAGGCCTCCGGCTGGCCGGCCAGGTCCTGGGCCAGCACGCGGCGCGCCTCCTCGGTCGCCACGGGGTCGTGCGCGTGCACCACGGCGCCGCGCGCGAGCAGTTCCTGGATGATGACGCGGCTCGGCGCCTCGCGCATGTCGTCCGTTTCCGGCTTGAAAGCCAGGCCCCAGATGGCGAAACGCTTGCCCGCCAGATCGTTGCCGAAGCGCGCCAGGATCTTGTCGATCAGCACGCGCTTCTGGGCCTGGTTGACCTGCTCGACCGCGTCCAGCACGTGCATCGACTGGCCGAACTGCGCCGCGGTCCTTGCCAGCGCCTGCACGTCTTTCGGGAAGCACGAGCCGCCGTAGCCGATACCGGCATACAGGAAGCTATAGCCGATGCGGGGGTCGGAGCCGATACCCTGACGGACCAGTTCGATGTCCGCGCCGACGCGGTCGGCGAGGTTCGCCAGCTCGTTCATGAAGCTGATGCGCGTAGCCAGCATGGCGTTAGCCGCATATTTGGTGAACTCTGCCGAACGCACGTCCATGAAGTACATGCGCTCATGGTTCCGGTTGAAGGGCGCATACAGCGCGCGCATCATCGCCTTTGCCTTGTCGCCGGCCTCGTCGGCGGGCACGCCCACCACGATACGGTCGGGACGCATGAAGTCCTCGACGGCGGCGCCCTCCTTCAGGAATTCCGGATTGGAGACGACCGCGCAGTCGAGATGGGATGCCTGGCGCTTCGCCAGTTCTTCCGCGACCGCGGCCTTGACCTTGTCAGCGGTGCCGACCGGCACCGTGGACTTGTCGACGATCACCTTGAACGCATCCATGTGGCGGCCGATGTTGCGGGCGGCTTCGATGACGTATTGCAGGTCGGCAGAGCCGTCTTCGTCGGGAGGCGTGCCGACGGCGATGAACTGGATATCTCCATGGGCCACGCTGGCGGCCACGTCCGTCGAGAATTTCAGGCGGCCCGCTGCGCGGTTCCGGTCGATCAGGGCCTTGAGGCCCGGTTCGTAGATTGGCACCCCGCCATCGTTGAGCAAATCGATTTTCTTGGCGTCTACGTCAAGGCAAAAAACATTGTTGCCCAATTCGGCCAGGCAGGTCCCTGTCACAAGCCCGACATAGCCGGTTCCGATAATAGTAATTCTCATTTCTCAAGCCAATATTTGCTTACACAAAGCGGCGGCCGGAAAATCTGCTCCGTCGCCATGACTCCGCATTCCCGAAAAATAATCCCGCCGCCTTACCAATCTTCACATTTCTAAATACAGACATCTTCCGATGCGCAATCGGGTATTGACGGCTCATAACTCGATTGGAGCGCTGCGGCCCGGCATGCAGGAATCTGCGGCCGGGTGAGGAAGACGAGGGGAAAGGCTGCGCGAGCGGTTGCGACAGGACGCAAGACCGCGTCCTGCCTCCGTCTCTTGCCCACTTGCCCATGGCTGGCACAGGACAAAAACTCCCGGCATTTTGCCATAGTTTCAGTGCCTCGAAACGAAATGGCGGCGTGGCGCGGCGTGCCCGGCACATGGCGTGCGCCCTTGGCCAGACCATCGTTCCGGCTTCAGCGCAGCAGGCGGATACGGGGTGCCGGCTCTTCATGCAGGTGGTCCTTGATGTCGCGGTCGGGACGGAAACCCGACACGCATTCGAGCAGAATGTTCCGGATCGCCTCGCAATCGTTGCAATCGCAGGCCGCGATAAGGCTGCGCATTTCTTCGTCGAGTTTCTCGCGGCTCAGGCAGGACTCGTCCGCTTTCATGATGCGCGGATGACCGGTGCCACTGACGGCGTCGCCGATCAGCAGTTCCTCGTAAAGCTTCTCGCCAGGGCGCAGGCCGGTAAATTCAATCTCGATATCGCCGCCCGGATTGTTTTCGTCGCGCACTTGGAATCCGCTCAGGTGAATCATGCGGCGGGCCAGGTCCACGATTTTCACCGGCTGGCCCATGTCGAGCACGAATACTTCGCCGTCGCCCCCCATCGCGCCGGCCTGGATGACAAGCTGGGCGGCCTCGGGAATGGTCATGAAATAGCGGATGATGTCGGGGTGGGTGACGGTCACCGGGCCGCCGCTCGCGATCTGCGTCCGGAACAGCGGCACCACCGACCCGCTCGACCCGAGCACGTTGCCGAAACGGACGATGCTGAAGCGCGTGCGCACGTGCGGCTCCTGCGCGAAGGCCTGCAGGCACAGCTCGGCCATGCGTTTACTGGCCCCCATGACATTGGTCGGGCGCACTGCCTTGTCGGTCGAGATCAGCACGAACGCCTCGACGTTGGCACGAATCGCCGCCTCCGCCGTGACGCGCGTGCCGACGGTATTGTTCAGGATGCCCTCGGTCATGTTGAACTCGACGATCGGCACATGCTTGTACGCCGCCGCATGGTAGATCGTCTGCACGCCGTAGCGGGACATGATCCCGTACACCCGCTCGCCGTTCTGCACCGAGCCGAGCACCGGCACCAGCTCGATCGACAGCCCCTTGGCCGCCATGGTCTGCTGGAGCTCGTACTCGAGCGCGTACAGGGCAAACTCCGACTGTTCATACAGGACCAGCCGCAGCGGGTTGTTCTTGATGATCTGCCGGCAAAGCTCGGAACCGATGGAGCCGCCCGCGCCGGTCACCATGACACTCTTGCCGTCGATATTGCTCATCAACAGCTTCTTGTTGGGCGTCACCACGTCGCGCCCCAGCAATTCGTCGATCTCGACCTCGCGCACATCGTCCAGGCGCACCTCGCCGGAAACCATCTCGGCCATGCCGGGCACGGCGCGCACCTCGACAGCCAGCGGCTCGATCGCGTTCACGATCTCGATGCGCCGGCTGCGCGATGCCGACGGGATGGCAATCAGCACTTGCTGAACCGAGAACCGCTTGACCAGCGCCGGCAACTCGTCCGCCCCGTGGACCTTGATCCCGGCGATGCTCAACCCCCGCTTGGCGACGTCGTCGTCGACAAACGCCACCGGTTCGTATTCGCTGCCCACGCCCAGCGCGACGGCAAGCTGGCGGCCGGCGTCGCCAGCGCCGTAGATGATGACCTTCTGCTCGCGGTGGCCGAACGATGGCAGCATCCTGAACGCCGCCCGCACGAAAAAGCGGCTGCAGACGATATACACGATGGCAAGCAGCCAGTAGATCAGCAATGCCCCACGCGGCACGTTGGACAGATTGAGGAAAAAAATCAGCGAACCGAATATGCCGATCGAAATGGTGACCGCGGCCACGATGGTCAGGATGGCCCTGTCCTCCATATACCGCACCACGGACCGGTACAAGCCAAGCTTGATGAAGACGGGAATCGCGACGAGGGAGGTAACGAAATACAGACCGATCGGATATTGCGAGCTGACCTGCCAATGATCCGTGCGCAACCCGACCGCGGACCAGAGCGACAGCGGCAGCAGAAAGAAGTCTAGTACCAGCATCAGAAGAATCTTCTTCTGACGCGACATCTCCGAGATTTTCTTGAGCAGCATGATTGTTTTTGAATTAGTCGTCACGGCGGGCTGCCGGCGCGCACGCCGGCATGGCCACGGCGCTCGCTTCAGTCAAAGACTTCGGCATCGGCAAGGAAAGCCCCGCGGCGATCCTTCTCCGACTGAATCGGCCGCCCTTCAAGAGGCCAGGAAATACCCAACTGCGGTTCGTCCCATGCGATGGTCCGTTCATGGCTCTGGCTCCAGTATTCTGTTGTCTTATAAATCACTTCCGCCACGCTCGATAACACCAGGAATCCGTGCGCGAAACCGGGCGGAATCCACAGTTGCCGGCCATTCTCGGGCGATAACGTCATTCCCACCCATTGCCCAAAACGAGGCGACTGGCGCCGCAGATCCACCGCCACGTCGAAGATTTCCCCTGCCACGACCCGGACCAGTTTCCCTTGCGGGGGCCCGAGCTGGTAATGCAGGCCACGAATCACGTTCCTGGCCGACAGGCTGTGGTTATCTTGCACAAAAATGCCGCCAAAACCCGTTGCGTTTTCGAACGCACGCGCATTGAAGCTTTCAAAGAAATGACCACGGTCATCGGAAAACAGCTTCGGTTCAAGTACCAGCACTTCCGGCAGGGCGGTAGAGGTCGCTTTCAGGCTCATGGCTGGCTCGCCTCCGGCAATATCTGATCGAGCAGGTGATGCACGCCCAGCCGCCAGTCCGGCAAATGGATGCCGAAGATCCCGCGCAGCTTGGCGGTATCGAGGCGGGAACTGGCCAGCCGGGCCGCCAGCAACGGATATTCGCTTGCCGGAATCGCCTGCAACTGCGCGGGACCGGCCTTCAGCGCCACACCCTTGTCCACGGCATACTGCAACACCTCCCTGGCATACCCATAAGGGCTGGTCTCGCCCGCCGCGGCAAGGTGATAGACCCCTTGCGGAAATGCCTGCCGCTCGCCGAACAACCACCTCCGCGCCACGATCTGGGCCGTCACGTCGGCGATCAGGGCCGCGCCCGTAGGGGCGCCAAAGCGATCCCGGATCACGCGGATCGCGGCCTGCTCGCGGCCAAAGCGCAACATCGTTTTCGCAAAATTATTGCCATGTACGCCTGCCACCCAACTCGTGCGCAGAACAAGCGCAACCGGCCCTACGGCAGCGATGGCCTGCTCTCCTGCCAGCTTACTCCGCCCGTACACGGAAATGGGATTCACAGCATCGGTTTCCACATAGGGAACGTCCTGGCGCCCATCGAAGACACAGTCTGTCGAATAGTGCACCAGCAGGCTGCCGAGGCGTTTCGCTTCCTCGGCAAGAATGCCGACGGCGGTAGCATTGATGGCGAATGCGCCTTCCGCGTCGGTCTCGGCCCTGTCCATGCCAGTGCACGCCGCCGCATTGACGATCACATCCGGGCGGCATTCCCGCACGGCGTGGCGGATCAGATCGGCGCGCGTCAGATCGCAGGCGGCGCGGTCGAGCGCGACCACGCGCCCCAGGGAAGCCAGGGACCGCCGCAATTCGAATCCCACCTGACCGTTGCTTCCTGTTACAAGAAGCGTCGGCACATGGAATGGTTTATTGCGCACATCAGTCATTCTCGCGCCTTCCGATATGCCCCGGAGGTCACATGGGAAACCCACTGCTGATTGGCCAGATACCAACTGACAGTCTTGCGCAACCCGCTCTCGAAAGTCTCGGCGCAAGTCCAATCCAGCTCGGCCTGGAGTTTTTGCGAGTCGACGGCGTAGCGCCTGTCGTGGCCGGGACGATCGGCAACAAACGTTATCTGTTCCCGGTACGAGCCGGATGCCTTGGGCCGCAGTTCGTCCAGCAAATCGCACAGCTTCCGCACCACCTCAAGATTGGTTTTTTCGTTGCCACCGCCGACGTTGTAGGTTTCCCCGGGGCGTCCGCGGGCCAGTATCGTTCGGATGGCAGCGCAATGGTCTCCGACGTACAGCCAGTCCCGCACGTTGAGCCCATCGCCGTAGACCGGTAAGGACTCGCCTCCGAGGGCCCGCGTGATGACCAGCGGAATCAGCTTCTCGGGGAAATGGTAAGGGCCGTAGTTGTTCGAGCAATTCGTGGTCAGAACCGGCAGGCCATAGGTATGGTGATACGCCCGGACAAGATGGTCGGCGGCCGCCTTGGATGCCGAATATGGACTGTTCGGAGCGTAGGCGGTGGTTTCCGTGAAGGCAGGGTCACTTTTATTCAGTGAACCGAATACTTCGTCCGTGGACACCTGCAGGAAACGAAAAGCCTCGCGTTCCGCGACGGGCAAGCCTAGCCAGTAGGCCCGAGCGGCCTCCAGCAAGGTAAACGTGCCGACGACGTTGGTCTGAATGAATGCGCCCGGGCCTTCGATCGAGCGATCGACGTGACTTTCCGCGGCAAAGTGAACCACGGCGCGTGGCCGGTGCCTGTCGAAGAGCTGGTCCAGCGCCGCCCTGTCGCAAATGTCGGCGCGGCAGAAGATATGGCGACTATTGCCCCGCAGCGATGCCAGGGACTCTAGGTTGCCCGCATACGTCAGCTTGTCCACGTTGACGACCGCGTCCGCGCTGTCGTCGCGCAGCCAGTCAAGAACGAAATTGGCGCCGATGAAACCGGCACCACCAGTGACAAGTATGTGGGACAAGACCAGTGCTCCCTGCTATCTGATATTCGAGAACGCGGCGAGTGCCAAGTCTCCGCCTGACCCGATAGGGCGGCGTCATGTTAAGTATTTGCAGAAGTGGCGGTATTCTATCCGACAGAATCCTCCCGCTTAAGATACCCCTCCATCTTTTTGTAGCCTGTTGTAACGTATCTGTGCAGCCAAATGCCAAGCGGGCAACGACTTGGCGCAATGCTTAACCGGCCCTTATTTGTGACCCAAAATCATCATTTCGCCATCGGCGACCTCCAAGGCTGCGCCGGCTCGCTCGACGAACTGCTTTCCCGCCTGCCTCCCGACAGCGCCCTGCGCTTCGTCGGCGACCTCATCAACCGTGGTCCGGCCTCGGCGCGGACCCTCCGCACGGTGCGCGAACTCGGTGCCCGGGCCGAATCCGTCCTCGGCAACCACGACATCCATTTCCTGGCGGTGGCCGCCGGCGTGCGCAAGCGCGGGCGCAGCGATACGCTGGATGACATTCTTGGCGCGCCCGATTGCGACGAATTAATCACCTGGCTGCGCCATCGGCCGATGGCTATCCATGAAAACGGCTTCCTCCTCGTCCATGCCGGCGTGCTGCCGCAATGGAGCGCGGACCAGACCATGGAGCTGGCGCGGGAGATCGAAGCTCAGCTGCAGGGCCCCGACTGGCAATCCTTCCTCGCCGGCATCTTCGGCAACGCCGCCGACCGTTGGGACGACAATCTGCGCGGCATCGAGCGCCACCGGGTCGTCGTCAACGCGCTCACGCGCCTGCGCTTTTGCAGCGCGGATGGCGTGATGGACCTCAAGACCAAGGAGGGGCCGGGCGGCTCGCCGGCGGGTTATATGCCGTGGTTCGACGTCCCTGGCCGCCGCACCGAGGACACCACCGTGGTGTGCGGGCACTGGTCCACGCTCGGGCTGGTGATGCGGCCGAACCTGATGGCGCTGGATACCGGCTGCGTCTGGGGCGGCAAGCTGACCGCCGCGCGGCTGGCGGCGGATCCGGCCGGGCGGACGCTGGTGCAGGTCGAGTGCCCGCAGTACTGCGACCCGCTGGCCTAGCGCAGCCGGTCTATTGCGACGTAGCCGGCGCGGGCGAGCCGTCGTCCGCGAGGCCGGACAGGTCGTCGGCGGGCGCGGCCGCGCTACCGGCGCCGCTGGCGCTATTGACCCGCACCACCGCGTCCACGGCATGCTGCCGGGCTCCCTGGCTCAGGTGGCTGACCACTTCCCGCGCGGCCTCGGCCAGTTCGCGGCGGCTTGCCGACGATGCCCGCAGCGCGGGAGCGAAGCTCAGGCGCGCCGTGATCGGTCCCGCGCGCAGTACCGCGTTGAGCGTATCCATCAGGCTCAGGTCGTCGATATAGGCGGGCGCGGTGGTCGGCTGCCCGGTGGCGGCGGCGAGATAGGCCAGCCCGACCGGCTGTACCGGCAGTCCGCCGGAAATCGGCGCCTGCATCAGGTTGGCGTGAAACGGCAGCACGCTGGTGCCGTCGGTGGTGGTGCCTTCGGGGAACACGCAGACCAGGTCGCCCTGCAGCATCACGTCGGTGATGGCGTGCAGCACGCGGTGCGCGTCGCGCTTGCGGGCGCGTTCGATGAAGATGGTCCCGGTATGGCCGCACAGCCAGCCGATCACCGGCCAGTCGCGGATCTCCGACTTGGCGACGAAGCGCGGCGGGTACCAGCTGTTGATGACGTAGATGTCCAGCCAGGAGATATGGTTGGACACCACCATCGCGCCGCGCGGCGGCATTTCGCCGGGCTCCAGGCCCTGGACTTCGAGCGTGATCCCGCAGATGCGCAGCAGCCGGCGCGACCAGCGCCGGATGTGCCAGCGCCGGGACGATGCGCCCAGCCACGGGAACAGCACCGCACAGGTGACGATGCCGCGCAGCAGGTGGAGGATCAGCGCGGTCTTGCGCAGCCAGATCATGCGAGGCTCTCCGGCACCGGTTCAGTGCAGTTCGTGGACGACGTGGCCGCTCACGAGCGTGGTGCGCACGCGGCCGCGCATGTCGTAGCCGAGCCACGGCGAGTTCTTGCCCTGGCTCTTGAGCGCGCGCCGCTCGACCTTCCATTGCTGCTCGGGATCGAAGATGCAGATGTCGGCGGTGCTGCCGCTGGCCAGGGTGCCGGCCGGCAGGCCGAGCACGCGCGCGGGCTCGGAGGTGATGCGGGCGAGTGCGCTGGCGAGCGGGACCTTGTGTTGTTCGGCCCAGCGCAGCGTCAGCGGCAGCAGCAGTTCCAGCCCGGTGGCGCCGGGCGAGGCCTCGGCGAAGGGCAGCAGCTTTTCGTCGTCGTCCACGGGAGTGTGGTCGGAGCACAGGGCGTCGATGGTGCCGTCGACCAGCCCGGCGACGATGGCGTCGCGATCGCGGCCGCTGCGCAGCGGCGGCGAGAAGCGCATCTGCGAGTTGAAGTAGCCGATATCCATGTCGGTCAGCGAGACGTGATGGATATTGACGTCGCAGGTCACGGCCAGCCCTTCGCGCTTGGCCTGGCGCACCAGTTCGATGCCGGCGGCGGAGGACAGGCGGCACAGGTGCACGCGAGCGCCGGTGCTGCGCATCAGTTCGAAGATGGTGTGCAGGCGCACGGTCTCGGCGATCACCGACACGCCTGACAGGCCCAGGCGCGAGGCCACGGCGCCGCTGGCGGCCACGCCGCCGCCGAGGTACGGGTCTTCGGGGCGCAGCCACACGGTGAAGCCGAAGGTCTGCGCGTACTGCAGCGCGCGCAGCAGCACCTGGGTGTTATGGACCGGGGCTTCGGCCTGCGAGAAGCCGACGCAGCCGGCCTCGGTAAGCTGCGACATCTCGGTCAGCGTTTCGCCCTTGAGGCCGAGCGTGAGCGCGCCGAGCGGGTAGACGTGGGTCTGGTTGAGCGTGCGGGCGCGGAACTTGAGCATCTCCACCAGGCCGGGCTCGTCGAGCACGGGATCGGTGTCGGGCGGGCAGACCAGGCTGGTCACGCCGCCGGCGGTGGCGGCGGCCACTTCGGATTCGAGCGTGGCCTTGTATTCGTAGCCGGGCTCGCGCAGGCGCGCGGAGAGGTCGACCAGGCCGGGGCAGACCACCAGCCCGCTGGCGTCGATGGTCTTGTTGGCGTGGAAGTCCGCCGGCGCGCTGCCGACGCCGACGACCTTGCCGGCGGCAATGTAGAGGTCTTGCTGCGCGTCGACGTTCGCGGCCGGGTCGATCAGGCGGCCGCCTTTGATGTGGATCTTCATATCGTGTCGCTTGGCTTGTTTCGGTTGTTCTGGCTGGGCGCCCGGGGGCGGTCGCGGTCAGTCGTGGTTCCCGGCCACGATCCCCATCACGGCCATGCGCACGGCGATGCCGAAGGTCACCTGGTTGAGGATCACGGATTGCGGGCCGTCGGCCACGGCGGAGTCGATCTCCACGCCGCGGTTCATCGGGCCCGGGTGCATCACGATGGCGTCCGGCCTGGCCAGCGCCAGGCGCTCGGGCGTGAGGCCGTAGGCCTTGAAGTATTCCTGCGCGGACGGGAGCAGCGCGCCGCTCATGCGCTCGTTCTGCAGGCGCAGCATGATCACCACGTCGACGCCCTTGAGCCCTTCTTCCATGTTGTGGAACACGCGCACGCCCATCTGCTCCAGCCCGGACGGCAGCAGCGTGCGCGGGCCGATGGCGCGCACCTCGGGCACGCCCAGCGTGGTCAGCGCGTGGATGTCGGAGCGCGCCACGCGCGAGTGCAGGATGTCGCCCACGATGGCCACCGTGAGCTTGGTGAAGTCCTGCTTGTAATGGCGGATGGTGTACATGTCGAGCAGCCCCTGGGTGGGGTGCGCGTGGCGGCCGTCGCCGGCGTTGATCACGTGCACGTGCGGCGCGACGTGCTCGGCGATCAGGTACGGCGCGCCGGAGCTGGCATGGCGCACCACGAACATGTCGGCCGACATTGCCGACAGGTTGTTGATGGTGTCGAGCAGCGACTCGCCCTTGCTGGTGGACGAAGCGTTGATGTTCAGGTTGAGCACGTCGGCCGAGAGCCGCTTGGCGGCGATCTCGAAGGTGGTGCGGGTGCGCGTGGAGTTCTCGAAGAACAGGTTGAACACGCTCTTGCCGCGCAGCAAGGGCACCTTTTTCACGTCGCGGTCCGAATCGGACAGCGAGACGAACTGGCTGGCCGTGTCGAGGATGTGCGCGATCATCTCGCGCGACAGGCCTTCGATCGACAGCAGATGCTTGAGCTCGCCGTTCTTGGTCAGTTGCGGGTTGCGAAACGTCTTGATCATGGCAGTGGAAGAGAGCCGGGCGGCGGCGATTGGCTGGTCTGGAGCGGACTTGTTCGTTGCTGAGCTTGCAGGCCGGGCCCGCGTGCCGGGCAGTTGCCCGCGCGCCGGCCCGGCCTGCGGGCGGCCTCAGTTGCCGGTGGCCTCGACGGCAAAGGCGAAGCGCATGCCGGCGCCGCTGCCCTGGTGCGACAGCACCAGCGTGGTGCCGGGCGGCAGCTCGATGTGCGCGGCGACGAAATCGGCGGCGGCCGGCAGTTCGCGGCCGCCGCGGTCGGCCAGCACGGCCAGCGCCACGCGGGCCGGACGGCCGTAGTCGAACAGTTCGTTGACGGCGGCGCGGATGGTGCGGCCGGTGGCGAGCACGTCGTCGATCAGCAGGATCCTGCGGTCCTGCACGTCGAACGGCAGCGTGGTCGGCTGAGCCTGGCTGTGCAGGCCCTTCTTGGCGTAGTCGTCGCGGTGGAAGGCGACGTTGATGACCCCGTGGCCGGCCAGCTGCAGGTCGGCGGCCAGCCGCTCGGCGATCCAGGCGCCACCGGAATAAATGCCGGCCACCGACCACTGCGCGCGCTCGGCGGCAGGCAGCGCGGCCTGCACCTGGTCACGCAGCGTGCGGTAAAGCGCCTCGGCGTCTGGAGAGGGAGTCTGGGTCATAGGGGATGCTGGTCGAAGTACTGTTGCAGGATAAGTCGGGCGGCCTCGGCGTCGAGTTCGCCGGGCCGGTAGCCGGCCATCTGGGCCAGGCGCGAGGTGTAGCGTTCGTCCACCCACTCCACCGGCAGGCCGAAGCGGCCGTTGAGCTGGTTGCCGAAGCGGCGGGCGAGCCGCATCGAAGGCTGCTCGCCGCCGTCCGGATTGACCGGCATGCCCACCACGAACCGCACCGGCGCCCATTCCCTGACGAGCGCGGCCACCGCCTCGAAGCGGGCTTCCACGGTGGGGTTGGGCAGGATGACGAGGGGCCGCGCCTCGCGCGTGATGAAGTTGCCGAGCGCCACGCCGATCTTCTTCTCGCCGTAGTCGAAGGCCAGGACGGTACCGTCGGCGGGCAGCGGGCGCGGCGTGGACGCCGCTGCGCCCTCAGGCATGCCCGGCCTCGCCCGAGAGCATGGTGAAGTCGATGCCCAGCAGGCGGATGGCGGCGGCGAAGCGCTCTTCGGGCGGCACGCTGAAGATGATCTCGGGATCGGCCTGGACCGTCAGCCAGCCGTTGCGGCTGAGCTCGTCCTCAAGCTGTCCGGCGCCCCAGCCGGCATAACCCAGCGTGAGCAGGAAGCGGTGCGGGCCGCTGCCGTTGGCCACGGCTTCCAGCACGTCCTTGGAGGTGGTCATCTCGAGCCCGCCGGGCACGGCCAGCGACGAGACATAGATGCCGACCGGATCATGCAGCACGAAGCCGCGCTCGGTCTGCACCGGGCCGCCGAAGTACACGGGCTGCTGCGCCACCGGCTGGATCTCGAGCTTGAGGTCGATCTTGTCGAACAGCGTGGCCATGTCGATGTCGATAGGCCGGTTGATCACCAGGCCCAGCGCGCCGCGGTCGTTGTGCTCGCACAAATAGACGACGGAACCCGAAAAAGTCGGGTCTGCCATGCCGGGCATGGCAATCAGGAACTGATTGGTGAGGTTGATTGGGGCTTCCAGCGTCGCCATCCCTGCATTTTATCAAATCAAAGCCGTCCGTCCGGAAAAGATTCACCCATGCCGCGGTGCAGCATGGCGACGCTTTCCGGTCCCGGGTGCGCGTCGCCGCGTGCCCTATTCCTTGCGCGTGAGGGCGGCGAGGTCGTCCGGCGTCAGCCAGCGCCACTCGCCCGGCGCCAGTGCCGGCTCCAGCACCAGCCCGCCGATGGCGCTGCGGTGCAGGGCTTCGACGTGGTTGCCGGCCGCGGCCACCATGCGCTTGACCTGGTGGTACTTGCCTTCCGACAGGGTCAGGCGCAGGCTGCGCTCGCCGGTGGCCTCGCAGGCCACGGCGGCGATCGGCGCCGGCTCGTCCTCCAGCTGCACGCCGGCCACCAGCGCGCCGACCTGGGCCTGCGTGACCGGCTCGGCGGTCGTTACCTCGTAGACCTTGGGCACCTTCTTCTTGGGCGAGGTCTGGGCGTGGATGAACTGGCCGTCGTCCGACAGCAGCAGCAGGCCGGTGGTGTCCTGGTCGAGCCGGCCCACCGCCTGCACCTCGCGCTGGCGCAGCGGCACCGGCAGCAGGTTGTACACGCTGGGATGGTGGCGCGGGCGCTGCGAGCACTCGTAGCCCACCGGCTTGTTGAGCATCAGGTAGGCCTTGGTGTGGCCGATCCATTCCTCGCCGTCGACGGTCAGGCGCAGCCCGTCGATCTCGAACTGCGCGCGCGGGTCTTCGCACAGCACGCCGTCGACCTCGACCAGGCCGGCGCCGATCAGGTCGCCGCAGTAGCGGCGGGTGCCGAAGCCTTGCGATTGGAGAATGCGGTCGAGTGTGGTGGCCATGTCTTGCTTCTTGCTGTCTGGAATACTGGAGTTCTGTGAATCCGGAAAACCGGGAAATGCGTGCAACCCTGCGGGCCGCGGCGTGGCAGCCGGCGAGCCCTATGCTAGGGTAGCAGGCTTCATCCCGAGGAGTGCCGATCTTGCCTGCCCTGCCCGCCGCCGCGCGCCAGCCCTACCGGATCGACCGCCGGTTCGAACGCGGCCTGGTCTGGTTCCGGCGCGACCTGCGCGCCGACGATCACGCGGCGCTGCATTATGCCCTCAAGCACTGCCGCCAGGTGTGGTGCGTGTTCGTGTTCGACCGCGACATCCTCGCTGCCCTGCTGGCGCGCGGCCCGGCCGCCGACCGCCGCGTCGAGTTCATCCTCGCCTCGCTGGCCCCGCTGGACGCCGCCCTGAAGGCAGCGGGCGGCGGCCTGATCGTGCTCGATGCCGCGGCGCGCGCGGCCATCCCCGCGCTGGCCGCCGAGCTGGGCGCCGAGGCGGTCTTCGCCAACCACGACTACGAACCCGCCGCGCACGCACGCGACGCCCATGTCAGGCAGGCGCTGGCGGACGCCTCCCGCGTCTTCTTCACCTTCAAGGACCAGGTGATCTTCGAGCGCGACGAGATCCTGACCGGCCAGGGCACGCCGTTCTCGGTGTTCACGCCGTACAAGAACGCCTGGCTCAAGGCGCTGCTGCCGTTCGACCTGCGGCCCTACCCGGTCGAGCCCTACCTCCCGGCGCTCGCCCCGGTCCCCAAGGCCCATGCGCGGGCGCTGCCCACGCTGCAGGCGCTCGGCTTCGCGCCGTCCAACCTGGCCGAAATCGCCATGCCGGCGGGCAGCGCCGGCGCCCACGCGCTGCTCGACGACTTCAGCGCGCGCATGGGCGACTACGCCCGGCGGCGCGACTACCCCGCCCTGCGCGGCCCGAGCTACCTCTCGGTGCACCTGCGCTTCGGCACGCTGTCGATCCGCACGCTGGCGCGCGCGGCCCACGAAGCCGTGCTGCGCGGCGGCGCCGACAGCGCGGGCGCCGCGACCTGGCTGTCGGAGCTGATCTGGCGCGATTTCTATTTCATGATCCTGCACCACCATCCGCGCGTGGCCGCCGGGCACGCCTTCCACCCGGCCTACGACGCCATCCGCTGGACGGACGGCGCCACCGGCGAGCGCTATTTCCAGGCCTGGCGCGACGCCCGCACCGGCTATCCGCTGGTGGACGCGGCCATGCTGCAGATCAGGCAAAGCGGCTATATGCACAACCGGCTGCGCATGGTGGCGGCCAGTTTCCTGGTCAAGGACCTCGGCGTGGACTGGCGGCGCGGCGAGCAGTACTTCGCCGGGCAGCTCAACGATTTCGACCTGGCCGCCAACAACGGCGGCTGGCAGTGGGCGGCCTCGACCGGCTGCGACGCCCAGCCCTACTTCCGCATCTTCAACCCGGTCACGCAGTCGGAGAAGTTCGATCCGCAGGGGCGCTTTATCCGCAAGTACCTGCCCCAGCTGGCGCGGCTGCCGGACAAGTACGTCCACGCGCCGTGGACCGCGCCGGACGACGTGCTGGCGGCGGCCGGCGTGAAGCTGGGGGAGAACTATCCGCGCCCGCTCGTGCAGCACGACGTGGCGCGCAAGGAGACGCTGGCGCGTTATGCGGTGGTAAAGGAGAAGCACCCGGAGAAACGCCCACCGGAGGCGCCGGAGGGCGAGGAAGGGGCATGACGGCCTGGCCGCCCGGCCCCGCCGCTAGGCCGACAGCATGGCGCTTTCGCGATAGTGCTTCTGCGCTTCCTCGGGCCGCTCGGTTTCCTCGTACAGCCGGCCCAGCGCCAGGTGCGCGCGCACCCGCAGCCGGCGCTGCGATTCGTCGTCGGCATACCTGAGCGCGCGCTCGAAGCTCGACTGGGCCTTGCCCCACAGTTTCTCGCCCAGGCACAGCATGCCCAGCGCGAAATACAGGTCGGCGTCGACCGGATGCTGCGCCAGCCATTTCTCGGCCTGCTGGATCTGCGGCAGCGCGTGTCCCGGCTCGGCGCATTCGGCATAGCGCAGCACCAGCCGGCTGTCCCAGTTCACCTTGAGCGCGTCTTCCACGATCTTGCGCGCTTCGTCCTGGCGGCCGAGCGCGGCGAAGTAGCGCGCGGCGGGCTCGGCGATGCGGGCGGCGCGGCGCTCGTCGGCGGACAGCGAGCGCCACAGGTCCTGCAGCGCCTCGCCGTCGTGGCGGCGCTCTTCCAGCAGCGCTTCGCAGGCCAGTTGCTTGAGGCGCAGCGCCAGCACGGGGTGCAGGGCATTGCGCTTTTCCAGCGAGCGCGCCAGGCGCAGCACCTCGGACCAGTTCTTCAGGTGCTGGTGCGCGCGCAGCGCGATGCGCTGCACGTGGATCTGGCGGGCGCCCTGCGACTGCAGTTGCGCGATGGTTTCCAGCGCGCCTTCGGCATCGCGCGCGTCGACCAGCAGCTCGGCCATCGACACCAGCCGCGCCTGTTCGCGCTCGGGGTCGGTGACCTGCGTCATCCAGGCGTCGCGCCGCTCCATTTCCTGCATGCGGTGCGCGGCGCGCGCGCCGATCAGCGCCGCGGTCTGGGCCTGCTCGGGCCAGGCCTGGGCTTCGCGCGCGGTGCGCTCGGCGCGGGCGAAGCGGCCGGCGAACAGGTTCTCGATCGACTCGCGCAGCGCGGCCTGCGCGCGGTTCATGCGGCTGCGCTCGCGGTAGGCGGCCGCGCGGCCCGGCATCTCTGACAGGTGCCGCACCGTGGTGAGGATGGTCCAGACCACGAAGAACGCCAGCAGCAGCAAGGCCAGCGCCAGGTTGAGCGACAGTTCGACCCGGTACGGCGGGTAGAACAGCACCACGTTGCTTTGGTTGAATTGCGTAAACAGCGCCAGCCCGACCGCGCCGCCAAAAAGGATCGCCACCCAGAACAGAAGCCGCATGCGCTACTCCTTCTTGAGCGCCTGCAGCGCGCCGAGGCTGTCCGCCATGGTCGGCAGCTGGACCGACACGGCGCCGGCCTGCGCCTGCTTAAGCAGTGTCAGCGTCGCCTGCACGCGGCGCGACTTGGTATCGAAGTAGCGGCCGATCATGGCCTGCGCGGCGGCCAGGTCGTTGCGGAACACCGGCTCGTTGCGCGACAGCAGCGCCAGGCGCGCGTTGAGCAGGCGCAGCTTGACGTTCTCGCGCAGGAACCAGCCCTGGTCGCCGGTCAGCAGCAGCGCCTGGGCGTCGTCCACGCGGCGGATGCGGATGACCTGCGTCAGCTCGTCGCGCACGCTGTCCCACAGCCCGCCGAACCAGTTGCCGATGGCCTTGCCCGCCGATACCGCGGCGGCCTCGGTGCGCGCGCCGCTCCTGGCGCCGGCGCCTTTCTCCGCCCGGGCCTCGGGCCTGGCCTCGGCCTTGCGCGCGTCGGCCTCGCTGCGCTCGAGCATGCGCTCGCTGGACAGCAGCGGCAGCGTGTCGATCTGGTTGATGGCTTCGTCGAGCTTGATGGCCGCGCCGGTCAGGTCGGTGTCAGGCACCGCCTTCATGCGCGCGACGTCGCGCGCGATGGCCCGGCGCAGCAGGTTGTACTGCGGCTTGTCGGTGCGCGCCAGGCGGGTGTCGGCGCTTTGCAGCGCGGCCAGCGCCACCTGCACGTTGCCGGTCAGCTGGAGCTGCTGGCCGGCGTTGGTCAGCAGTTGCTGGATCTCGGCGATCTCCCAGTCGTCGCGGTTGCGCATCAGGTCCTGGTAGACCTGTTCCAGCGCGGACTGCTTGTCGCGCGCCTCGCCGAGCTGGCCGTCGAGCGCGCCGACCTTGGCCTGCAACTCCTTGACGGTGTCCTGCGCATTGCGCGACAGCACGCGCGTTTCCTGCACCAGCGCGTCATTGCTCTGCTGGCGCCGCGCGAGCTCCTGCGTGAGGTGCTCGACGCGGTTCTGCAGCCACCAGAAGCCGCCGCCGATGGCAAGGAGCAGCAGGACCAGCAGCGGCCACCACGGACTGACGCGCGCCGCGCCGCGGGCGGGCTGCGCCGCGGGCGGCGGGCTGGTGGCGGGAGGAGCGGTAGCGGTATGTTCTTGCGTCACGCGATCGGCCTTCGTTGACGTGGTTGACGTGGTTGACGGTATGACGGCAGCGGGGCCGTCCGGCTCGCCCCGGGGCGGGGCCGGCGCCATGGGCACCACGGGCGCCACGGGCGCGGCGGCGGGCAGCACCGGCATCGGCGCCGGCGGGCCGGCATGGGCCTGGGCCCACTGGCGGCACGCGGCAAGCAGGCCTTCGTCCCCCGGCGCGGCGCGCAGCACATGGACAAAGCCCAGCTCGGCGGCCTGCTCGGCGATTCTCGCATGGGGCGCGATGCACTGCACCTGGCGCAGGCCCGCCAGCTCCTGGGGGCTGAGCGCCTCGCGGGCCATGCCGTCGAGATTGCGCACGGCCTCGGAGCTGGTCAGCAGCCAGGCCTGCGGCGGCGCGCCCGGCTTCAGGCCATCGCGCACGGCTTGCCACTGCATGCTGCCGGGCGCGGGCACGGAGCGCTGGTAGGCCTCGACGGCGCGCACCTCGGCGCCGGCGCCGCGCAGGCGCTCGGCCAGCCAGTCGCGCCCGCCGTTGCCGCGGATGATCAGCACCGGGCGCCCGGCCAGCGCCGCGGCGCCGAGCTGGCTTTCGATCTGCTGCCACAGGGACTCGGAGTCGAAGCGGGTGTCGCCGTTGTCGACACCGTTGTCGGCACCGTTGTCGGTGCTGTTGTCAGCGCCGTCGCCGTTGTCGTTGCCGGCGTTGCCCGCCTCCTGCGCCTGGCTGCCCGCGGGCGCGATCACGCGGTAGCCGGGCGCGGCGATGCCGCGTTCGGCCAGCGCGGCCACGCTGGCCGGGCCGACCACCGCGAGCGGCACGGTGTCAGGCCAGCGCGCCGCGGGCTTGTCCTGCACCTGGGCCAGCGCGTCGAGCGCGAAGGCCACGGCATTGGGGCTGACGAACACCACCAGCGCGAAGTCCGCCAGTTGCGCCAGCGCGGCGCGCAGCGGGCCCTCGTCGGCCGCAGGGCCGATCGCCAGCAGGGGAAAGCCGAGCACGTCCAGGCCGGCTGCCGAGAGCGCCTCGGTCAGTTGCCGGGACTGCCCGGCGGGTCGTGTCACAACGACGGTCGGGCGGGGCATGTGCCGGCCTCAGGCAGGAGCTTGCGGCGAAGCCGGGTCCGCCAGCGCGGCCAGGATGCCGTCGGCGCCCTGGCCGAGCAAGTCCCGTGCGACCGCATTGCCGAGCGCCTCGGCGCGGGCCACCGCGTCCTCGCCTTCGACCACCGCCGAGGCACTGGCCCGCACGCTGCGGCTGCCGTCGGGCATGGCCACGAAGGCATCGATATGCAGCTGCGCGCCGTCCCAGCGCGCGTGCGCGGCCAGCGGCACCTGGCAGGAGCCGCCCAGCAGGCGCGCCACGACGCGCTCGGCGGTCACCGCCAGCGCGCTCGGCGCGTGGTTGAGCGGGGCGAGCCAGGCGGCCAGCTCGGGGCGGCCGGCGGGGATCTCGATGCCCAGCGCGCCCTGGCCGGCGGCCGGCAGCGAGCTGACCGGGTCGAGCACGGCGCGGATGCGGCCGGCCAGGCCCAGGCGCTTGAGCCCGGCCGCGGCCAGGATGATGGCGGCGTAGTCGCCGCGGTCCAGCTTGCCCAGGCGCGTGTCGAGGTTGCCGCGCAGCGGGCGGATTTCCAGGTGCGGGTAGCGCGCGCGCAGCGCGGCCTCGCGGCGCAGGCTGGAAGTGCCCACCACGGTGCCGGCGGGCATCTCGCCGAGCGAGCCGAAGCGCGCCGAGACCAGCGCGTCGTGCGGATCCTCGCGCTCCATGACGGCGGCCAGCGCAAACCCGGCGGGTAGCTCCATCGGCACATCCTTGAGCGAGTGCACGGCGAGGTCGGCGCGGCCTTCGGCCATCGCGATCTCCAGCTCCTTGACGAAGAGCCCCTTGCCGCCGACTTTCGACAGCGTACGGTCTAGAATCTGGTCTCCGCGGGTCGTCATGCCCAGGATGGACACATCGCACGCGGGATAGTATTGTTGCAACGCAGCACGCACATGCTCGGCCTGCCACATCGCCAGACGGCTTTCGCGGGAGGCGATGACAAGCTTGCGCGGCGCGGCGCCGGAAGGGGACTGGGAGACGGATGCTTGCATCCGCGCATGTTAGCACGCACCCCAAGCCGCTCCAGGCCACGAATAAGAGATACGAGACAACAGGAGATTGCATGACGCAGCAAGCTGCGCGCCCTGCCGGCCGGCGCAAGCCCACCGCCAGCCGGGCCGACGCCCCCGATGCCGCCACGGCCCTGGCCGCGGCTCCCGCAAGCCCCCCCGCCACCCCGCCCGCCCCCCGCGCCAGACCCGCCAAGGCCGCCAAGAGCACCAGGAATGTCGCCAGGAGCCGTCCGGCCGCACCCGCGCCCGCCGCCGGCACCCCGGCGCGGCGCGCCAGCGACAAAGACCTGCCGCTGCGCGAAGACATCCGCTTCCTCGGCCGCCTGCTGGGCGACTGCGTGCGCGAGCAGGAAGGCGAACCGGCCTTCGAGCTGGTCGAGACCATCCGCCAGACCGCGGTGCGCTTTCGCCGCGAGAACGACCGCGCCGCCGGCGCCGAGCTCGACCGCCTGCTCAAGCGCCTGTCGCGCGACCAGACCAACTGGGTGGTGCGCGCCTTCAGCTACTTCTCGCACCTGGCCAATATCGCCGAGGACCAGCACCACAACCGCCGCCGCCGCGTGCACGCGCTGGCCGGCTCCCCGGCCCAGCCCGGCAGCCTGGCGCACGCGCTGCAGGCCATCGACGCCGCCGGCGTGTCGGGCAAGACCCTGCGCGAGTTCTTCGACGAAGCGCTGATCGTGCCGGTGCTCACCGCCCACCCGACCGAGGTGCAGCGCAAGAGCATCCTGGATGCCGAGCGTGA
The DNA here is from genome assembly GCF_049059565.2 of Cupriavidus sp. 30B13. NCBI lineage: Bacteria > Pseudomonadati > Pseudomonadota > Betaproteobacteria > Burkholderiales > Burkholderiaceae > Cupriavidus > Cupriavidus sp. 30B13. The sequence goes on from NZ_CP188223.1 coordinate 3,233,859, forward strand.
GATCGCCCGCCTGCTGGCCGAGCGCGACCTGCCCATGACCGCGCGCGAGCGCGACCAGAACACCGCCCTGCTGCGCGCGCGCGTCACCACGCTGTGGCAGACCCGCATGCTGCGCAACACCCGCCTGATGGTGGTGGACGAGATCGAGAACGCGCTCTCTTATTACCGCACCTGCTTCCTGCGCGGCATCCCGCAACTGATGAGCGAGCTGGAGGAGGACATCGCCGCGGTGTTCCCCGCCTCGCGCCGCCACAAGGGCGCGGCGGCCGCGGCCGGTCCCGCGCGGCTCGCGCCCTTCTTCCAGATGGGCTCGTGGATCGGCGGCGACCGCGACGGCAACCCGAACGTCACCGCGGCCACGCTGGAGCAGGCCGCGGGCAAGCAGTCCTCGCTGATCCTGGAGTGGTACCTGGACGAGGTGCACGCGCTCGGCGCCGAGCTGTCGATGTCCAGCCTGATGGTGGAAGCCAGCCCCGAACTGCTGGCGCTGGCCGACGCCTCGCCCGACCACTCCGACCATCGCGCCGACGAGCCCTACCGCCGCGCGCTGATCGGCATCTACGCGCGCCTGGCGGCCACCTGCCTGGCCGTCAACGGCCAGGCCGCGCCGCGCCACCCGGTGGCCGACGCCGCCCCGTACGCCGATGCGCAGTCGTTCGCCGCCGACGTGCAGGTGGTGATCGACTCGCTGCGCGCCCACCACGGCGCGGCGCTCGCGCGCGCGCGCATCGACGCGCTGGCCAAGGCCATCGCCGTGTTCGGCTTCCACCTCGCGTCGATCGACATGCGCCAGGTGTCCGACGTGCACGAAGCCGTGATCGCCGAGCTGTTCGCCGCCGCCGGCGTGGAGGCCGACTACGCCGGCCTGCCCGAGGCGCGCAAGCTGGAGCTGCTGCTGGCCGAGCTGCGCCAGCCGCGCCTGCTGACGCTGCCCTGGCATACCTACTCCGAGCAGACCCGCAGCGAGCTGGCCATCCTGGACACAGCGCGCCAGCTGCGCGCGCGCTACGGCGCGCGGGTGGCGCGCAACTACATCATCTCGCACACCGAGACGCTGTCAGACCTGGTCGAGGTGATGCTGCTGCAGAAGGAAGCCGGCATGCTGCGCGGCGCGCTGGGCAGCAAGGCCGACCCGGCCCGCATGGAACTGATGGTGATCCCGCTGTTCGAGACCATCGAGGACCTGCGCAACGCCGCCGGCATCATGCAGTCGCTGCTGGAGCTGCCGGGCTTCGCCTCGGTGATCGCCGGCCACGGCGGCGAGCAGGAAGTGATGCTGGGCTATTCGGACTCCAACAAGGACGGCGGCTTCCTGACGTCGAACTGGGAACTCTACAAGGCCGAGCTGGCGCTGGTGCAACTGTTCGAGCAGCGCCGCGTGAAGCTGCGCCTGTTCCACGGCCGCGGCGGCACGGTCGGGCGCGGCGGCGGCCCGACCTACCAGGCCATCCTGTCGCAGCCGCCGGGCACGGTCAACGGGCAGATCCGGCTGACCGAGCAGGGCGAGATCATCAACAGCAAGTTCGCCAACGCCGAGATCGGCCGGCGCAACCTGGAAACGGTGATCGCCGCCACGCTGGAAGCCTCGCTGCTGCCCACGCAGAACGCGCCGAAGGAGCTGGCCGCGTTCGAGGCGATGATGCAGCAGCTCTCGGACCGCGCCTTCGCGTCCTACCGCGACCTGGTCTACGACACGCCGGGCTTCAAGGACTACTTCTTCGCCACCACGCCGATCACCGAGATCGCCGACCTGAACCTGGGCTCGCGCCCCGCCTCGCGCAAGCTGATGGACAAGAAGCACCGCCGCATCGAAGACCTGCGGGCGATCCCGTGGGGCTTCTCGTGGGGCCAGTGCCGGCTGCTGCTGCCGGGCTGGTACGGCTTCGGCAGCGCGGTCAAGGCGGTGCTGGACGCGGCGCCGGACGACAAGGCGCGCAAGGCCGTGCAGGCCACGCTGCGGCGCATGGTCAAGTCCTGGCCGTTCTTCTCCACGCTGCTGTCCAACATGGACATGGTGCTGGCCAAGACCGACCTCGCGGTAGCCTCGCGCTACGCGGCGCTGTGCGAGGACGCGGCGCTGCGCAAGACCGTGTTCGCGCGCATCAGCGCCGAGTGGCACCTGACCTGCGACATGCTGGCGCTGATCACCGGGCGCCAGGAACGCCTGGCCGACAACCCGCTGCTGGCGCGCTCGATCAAGAACCGCTTCGCCTACCTCGACCCGCTCAATCACTTGCAGGTGGAGCTGCTCAAGCGCTACCGCTCGGGCAAGGACGGCGACGACATCCGCGTGCGCCGCGGCATCCACCTCACCATCAACGGGGTGGCGGCGGGCCTGCGCAACAGCGGCTGAGCCAGCCCCGGGGGCTCGCGCGGGGAACCGCCGCGGCCCCGGGGACGCCGGCATTGTGCCGCGAGCATCACCCGCAGCGGCAGCCGGCGCGGCGACGCTGCGGGCCGGACGGCGCGGGCGCGCCGCCGGCTTCCACGCCGCCTGCCGCCGGCGCCGCCCACAAGCCGGGCTGGGAAGGCGGCGGCAGCGATATAATCGCCGTTTCCCCGATTTTCCCGCTCGCGCCGCGGTGCCGCCGCCGGCCTGCGAGCCAACCCAGCCTTACCGCCCATGACCTCCCAACTTGCCAAGAAAGGCGAAGCCTGGTCCGCCCGCTTCTCCGAACCGATGTCCGACCTGGTGAAGCGCTACACCGCGTCGGTGTTCTTCGACAAGCGCCTGGCGCTGTTCGACATCCAGGGCTCGCTCGCGCATGCCGCCATGCTGGCAAAGCAGGGAATCATCGCCGAGGCCGACCGCGCCGAGATCGAGCGCGGCATGGCGCAGATCCGCGGCGAGATCGAGGCCGGCAGCTTCGAATGGAAGCTCGACCTGGAAGACGTCCACCTGAATATCGAGGCGCGCCTGACCGCGCTGGTCGGCGACGCCGGCAAGCGCCTGCACACCGGGCGCTCGCGCAACGACCAGGTGGCCACCGACATCCGCCTGTGGCTGCGCAGCGAGATCGACGCCATCACCGGCCTGCTGGGCGCGCTGCGCGGCGCGCTGCTGGACCTGGCCGAGAAGAACGCCGACACCATCCTCCCGGGCTTCACCCACCTGCAGGTAGCGCAGCCGGTCACCTTCGGCCACCACCTGCTGGCCTACGTGGAAATGTTCACGCGCGACGCCGAGCGCATGGCCGACTGCCGCCGCCGCGTCAACCGCCTGCCGCTGGGCGCCGCCGCGCTGGCCGGCACCAGCTACCCGATCGACCGCGAGTTCGTGGCGCAGCAGCTGGGCTTCGACGGCGTGTGCCGCAACTCGCTGGACGCCGTGTCCGACCGTGACTTCGCCATCGAGTTCTGCGCCGCCTCGGCGCTGGTGATGACCCACATCTCGCGCTTCTCCGAGGAGCTGGTGATCTGGATGAGCCCGCGCGTGGGCTTCATCGACATCGCCGACCGCTTCTGCACCGGCAGCTCGATCATGCCGCAGAAGAAGAACCCGGACGTGCCGGAACTGGCGCGCGGCAAGACCGGCCGCGTCAACGGCCACCTGGTCGGCCTGCTGACACTGATGAAAGGCCAGCCGCTGGCCTACAACAAGGACAACCAGGAAGACAAGGAACCGCTGTTCGACACGGTGGACACCGTGGCCGACACGCTGCGCATCTTCGCCGACATGGTGCCGGGCATCTCGGTCAAGCCGGAGAACATGCGCGCCGCCGCGCTGCAAGGCTACGCCACCGCCACCGACCTGGCCGACTACCTGGTCAAGCGCGGCCTGCCGTTCCGCGACGCGCACGAAGCCGTGGCGCACGCCGTGCGTGCCTGCGACGACCGCCGCTGCGACCTGGCCGACCTCACCGTGGCCGAGCTGCGCGAAGCCACCGGCCTGGGCGACAAGGCCGCGCTGATCGGCGACGACGTGCATGCGGTGCTGACGCTGGAAGGCTCGGTCGCGGCGCGCGACCATATCGGCGGCACCGCGCCGGCGCAGGTGCGTGCGGCGATCGCCGCCGCGCGCGCGGCGCTTTGAACGAAACGCAGGCCGCCGGCGTAAGTTTCACGTAAGCTCCGCACCGGATGGAAAGCCGCCAGGGCGCATGCCCTCGGCGGCTTTTTTATTGGCCGCCGATATTTGCGCAATGCGGTAGGTATTAGCCCCAAGCGCCGATGCATTTTGTTACAGATAAACTAATCGGCGCAAAAACAGGGGGAGACAACCCATGTATTACTTGCTTGGTCTGTCACGGCAGATCGACAGGTTGAATCAGCACACGGGCAGGCTTGCAAACATCATGATCCTGCTGTCGTGCCTGATCAGCGCAGGCAACGCCCTGCTGCGTTACGGCTTCAACCTCAGCGACAACTGGCCGCTCGAACTGCAGTGGTACATGTTCGCCATCGCCGTGATGTTCGGCGCGTCATACACCTTCCAGCGCAACGAGCACGTGCGCGTGGACCTGATCTACGGCAACGTGTCCGAGCGCGCGCAGCACTGGATCGACATCTTCGGCATCGTCGTCTTCCTGCTGCCGTCGTGCGTGCTGTTCGCCTGGCTGTCGTGGGAATCCCTGTTCCTGCCCTCGTGGCGCATTCTCGAGCAATCCGGTAATTCCGGCGGCCTGCCGCGTTACCCGATCAAGCTGGTGGTGCCCCTCGGCTTCGCCCTGCTCGGCCTGCAAGGCGTGTCCGAGCTGATCAAGCGCATTGCCGCCCTCAAGGGCCTGGTGCGCATCGAATCGAAATACGAGAGGCCGGTGCAATGACGATTCCGTTGGAATATATGCCGCCGCTCATGTTCGGCGGCCTGGTGGTATTCATGCTGATCGGGTTCCCGGTCGCATTCTCGCTGTCGGCGGTCGGCCTCGCGTTCGGCTTCCTCGCCATCGAGTGGGGCTATTTCCCGGTCAGCTTCCTGCAGGCGGTGCCGAGCCGCGTGTTCGGCAGCGTGCTGGCCAACGAGCTCTTGCTGGCGATCCCGTTCTTCACCTTCATGGGCGCGATCCTGGAGAAGTGCGGGCTGGCCGAGGACATGCTCGACTCGATGGGCCAGCTGTTCGGCCCGGTGCGCGGCGGCCTGGGCTATTCGGTGATCATCGTCGGCTTCATCCTCGGCGCCATCACCGGCACGGTGGCGGCCCAGGTGATCGCCATGGCGATGATCTCGCTGCCGGTGATGATGCGCTACCGCTACAACATGAAGTACGCCACCGGCGTGCTGGCGGCCTCGGGCACCATCACCCAGCTGGTGCCGCCGTCGCTGGTGCTGGTGGTGCTGGCCGACCAGCTCAAGACGCCCGCCGGCAGCGCCGACGTGGGCAGCATGTACCTCGGCGCATGGGGCCCGTCGGTGGTGCAGATCGCGCTGTTCGCGCTCTACACCTTCGTGCTCACGCGCATCAAGCCCGACTGGCTGCCGCCGGTGCCGCAGGAAGAGCGCACGCTGCACGGCTGGGCGCTGTGGCGCAAATGCCTGCGCGGCATCGTGCCGTGCGCGGTGCTGATCTTCCTGGTGCTGGGCACCATCATGCTGGGCATCGCCACCCCCACCGAGTCCGGCGCCATGGGCGCGGTCGGCGCGCTGGTGCTGGCGGTGCTGCGCGACCCCGGCTTCGGCAAGCTGGACCGCACGCTCTACCGCATCGCCATCGCCGCCACCGGCATCGCCATCGTGGCCGGCTTCTTCGCCTTCGGCTCGCACCTGTTCCGCATTCCGCTGGCGGTGGTCTACCTCGTCATCGCCTGGCTGCTGCTGCGCGCGGGGCAACTGACCGGCCTGCGCCTGCTGATCGTCGATGCGTACCAGTCGACGGCGCGCATCACCGCCATGGTGGTGTTCATCCTGATCGGCTCCACCTGCTTCTCGGTGGTGTTCCAGGGCGTGGACGGCGGCGCGTGGGTGGAGCACATGTTCACCTCGCTGCCGGGCGGCTGGATCGGCTTCCTGCTGGTGGTCAACCTGTTCATCTTCTTCCTGGCGTTCTTCCTCGACTTCTTCGAGATCGCCTTCATCGTGGTGCCGATGCTGGCGCCGGTCGCGGTCAAGGTGCTGGCGCCGGTGGTGGCCGACTCGATGGGCGGCAACCCCGAAGCGGCCGCCACCGCGGCGCTGGTGTGGTTCGGCGTGATGCTGTGCGTGAACATGCAGACCTCGTTCATGCACCCGCCGTTCGGCTTCGCGCTGTTCTACCTGCGCGGCATCGCCCCCAAGGAAGTCAAGAGCTCGGACATCTACTGGGGCGCGCTGCCCTGGGTCGGCCTGCAGCTCATCATGGTGGTGATGGTGATGTTCTGGCCGGGCATGGTCACCATGTTCCTCGACAAGGGCTCGCTGCACCATAGCAACGCGGCGGAGGTGTCGATCCCGCTCGGCGGCGGCGACAGCGGCGGGGCCTCGGCGCCGCCGGCGGGCGGGGCCGGCACGCTCGAGCTGCCGTCGGCCCCGGCGCAGGACGAGCCGGCCGCGCCGCAATTCGAGTTCGACAAGAAGAAGTGAGCGGGCGGGCGGTGGGCCTGCCATCTCAAGGCCCCGCCTGGCGGGGCCTTGAGATGGCAGGCAAGCCTCCGGTTGCCGAAGGTTTGCTCCCCTCTCCCATGAAATGGGAGAGGGGCCGGGGGAGAGGGCGGGCACCCGCATTTGGCGAAAGCCCTCACTTCGTGGAAGCTCTGGCCCTCTCCCCCGCCCCTCTCCCGCAAGCGGGAGAGGGGAGAACACAAGCGGCACGCTGGCTTTGCCGGCAGTCCGAAGGTCCCGCACGCGGGACCTTTTTCTTTACCCGCCGCGCCAGGCCGCTCAGGGCAGCAGCACGATCGCGCCGGTGGTGGCGCGCGCCTCGGCCGCGCGGTGGGCCTCGGCGACCTGCTCCAGCGGATAGCGCGCGCCGATGGTGGCGCGGATCGCGCCTTGTTCGATGGCCTGGAACACGTCCGCCGCGTTGGCGCGGAAGGTCTGCGTGTCGGCGTTGTGCGGGAACACCGAGGGCCGGGTCAGGAACAGGCAGCCCTTCTTGTTGAGCAGTTCCGGCTCGAACGCCGCCACCGGGCCCGATGCCGCGCCGTACAGCGCCACCAGCCCGAACGGCGCGGTGCAGTCGAGCGAGCCCATGAAGGTATGCTGGCCGACCGAGTCGTACACCACGCGCGCCTTGCGCCCGCCGGTGGCGTCGATCACCTGCCGTACCCAGTCCGCCTGCGCATAGTCGACGGCGACATCGCAGCCGGCCGCCAGCGCGGTTTCGCACTTGGCCGGCGAGCCGGCCGTGCCGATCACCGTGGCGCCGAGCGCCTTGGCCCAGCTGCTGAGGATCTGGCCCACGCCGCCGGCGGCGGCATGCACGACCACGATGTCGCCGGGCTGCACGCGATGGGTCTTCTTCACCAGGTACTGCGCGGTCATGGCCTTGAAGAAGACCGCCGCCGCGGCCACCTCGTCGATGCCCTCGGGCAGCTTCACCACCTTGTCGGCGGCCACGTTGCGGCGGTCGGCGTAGGCGCCGATGCCGGCGTTCATGTAGACCACGCGATCGCCTTCGCGCAGTCCCTCCACGCCCTCGCCCACCGCCTCGACCACGCCGGCGGCCTCGTGGCCGAGGCCGGTCGGGCTGGGCAGCGGATACTTGCCCGCGCGCTGGTACACATCGATGTAGTTGAAGCCGATGGCGGTCTGGCGCAGCTGGACCTCGCCCGCCGCCGGCGCCGGCAGCTCCGCCGTTACCAGCCGCATCACCTCGACGCCGCCGAACTCTGTCAATTCCACCCTACGCGCTGAAGCCATTTCCACTCCGTCAGATTGGATTTCCACGTGCCGATGCCGCGCCGCGCCAGGTGCCGCCGCAGCTCACGCGCCACTCTAGCGCATTCCCGCGCAGGCTGCCGGGCAGGCACGCGGGCGCGGGCAATGAAAAAGGCCTCGCTTGCGCGAGGCCCCGGGGGTGCCGGCAAAGGCAGTCTGGCCGGTCCGGCGCGGCTTCAGCCGCTCTGCTTCACGCAGTCGACGAAGTACGCCCTGCCGCCGCCTTCGACTTCTTCCTCCACCAGGCCGTGGATGTCGGTTTCGAAGCCGGGGAACAGCTTGTTGAAGTCGCGCGCGAACTTCAGGTACTGCACGATGATGTGGTTGAAGCGCTCGCCCGGGATCAGCAGCGGGATGCCCGGCGGGTAAGGCGTGAGCAGGATGGCGGTGACGCGGCCTTCCAGCTCGTCCACGGCCACGCGCTCGATCTCGCGGTGGGCCATCATGGCCCAGGCATCGGAAGGCTTCATCGCCGGCTCCATGTCCGACAGGTACATCTCGGTGGTCACGCGCGCCACGTCGTTGGCCTTGTAGACGCTGTGGATGGCATCGCACAGGTCGCGCAGGCCCATGCGCTCGTACTGCGGGTGCTTGGCCACGAACTCGGGCAGCACGCGCCACAGCGGCTGGTTCTGGTCGTAGTCGTCCTTGAACTGCTGCAGCTCGGTCACCAGCGAGTTCCAGCGGCCCTTGGTGATGCCGATGGTGAACATGATGAAGAACGAGTACAGCCCGGTCTTCTCGATGATGATGCCGTGCTCGGCCAGGTACTTGGTGACGATGGCCGCCGGGATGCCGCGCTCGCTGAACTCGCCGTCCACGTCCAGGCCCGGGGTGATGATGGTGGCCTTGATGGGGTCGAGCAGGTTGAAGCCGTCGGCGAGGTCGCCGAAGCCGTGCCAGCGCTCGTTGGACTTGAGCATCCATTCCTCGCGGTCGCCGATGCCGTCCTCGACCAGCGCGTCCGGGCCCCACACCTTGAACCACCAGTCGCCGTTGTTGCCGGCTTCGTAGTCGCCCTCGACCTTGCGCATGGCGCGGCGGAAGTCGATCGCCTCCTGGATGCTTTCTTCCACCAGCGCGGTGCCGCCCGGCGCTTCCATCATCGCCGCGGCCACGTCGCACGAGGCGATGATCGAGTATTGCGGGCTGGTCGAGGTGTGCATCAGGTACGCCTCGTTGAAGCGGTAGCGGTCCAGCTTGCGCGTCTCGGAGTCCTGCACGAGGATCTGCGAGGCCTGCGACAGGCCGGCCAGCAGCTTGTGCGTGGACTGCGTGGCGAACACCAGCGCGTCCTTGCTGCGCGGGCGGTCTTTGCCGATCGCGTGCATGTCGCGATAGAACTCGTGGAACGCCGCGTGCGGCAGCCAGGCTTCGTCGAAATGCAGCGTGTCGATCTCGGTCGCCAGCATTTCCTTGATCTGCTCGGCGTTGTACAGCACGCCGTCGTAAGTGCCCTGGGTGATGGTCAGGATGCGCGGCTTCTGGTTCTTCGCCTGGCTGGCGAACGGGTGCGCGGCGATCTTGCGGCGGATGGTCTCGGGGTCGAACTCGCTCTTCGGGATCGGGCCGATGATGCCGTAGTGGTTGCGCGTGGGCATCAGGAACACGGGAATCGCGCCGGTCATCATGATCGCGTGCAGGATCGACTTGTGGCAGTTGCGGTCCACCACCACGATGTCGCCCGGCGCCACGTTGGCATGCCACACCATCTTGTTCGAGGTGGAGGTGCCGTTGGTGACGAAGTACATGTGGTCGGAGTTGAAGATGCGCGCGGCATTGCGCTCCGAGGCCGCCACCGGGCCGGTGTGGTCGAGCAGCTGGCCGAGCTCGTCCACCGCGTTGCAGACGTCGGCGCGCAGCATGTTCTCGCCGAAGAACTGGTGGAACACCTGGCCGACCGGGCTCTTCAGGAACGCCACGCCGCCCGAGTGGCCCGGGCAGTGCCACGAGTACGAGCTGTCCTGCGCGTAGGCGATCAGCGCCTTGAAGAACGGCGGCGCCAGCGAATCGAGGTAGACCCGCGCCTCGCGGATGATGTGGCGCGCCACGAATTCCGGCGTGTCCTCGAACATGTGGATGAAGCCGTGCAGCTCGCGCAGGATATCGTTGGGGATATGGCGCGAGGTGCGGGTCTCGCCGTACAGGAAGATCGGCAGGTCGGTGTTGCGGCGGCGCACTTCGTTGACGAAGGCGCGCAGCTTCTCGATGGCGGCCGCCTCGGGGCGGTCGTCCTCGCTGACGAACTCGTCGTCGTCGATCGACACGATGAACGAGGACGCGCGGCTGGACTGCTGCGCGAACGAGGTCAGGTCGCCATAGCTGGTCAGGCCCATGACCTCCATGCCTTCCTGCTCGATGGCCTGCGCTAGCGCACGGATGCCCGAGCCGGAAATGTTCTCGGAGCGGAAGTCTTCATCGATGATGATGACGGGAAAGCGGAATTTCATGGGGCATCCTTGGACGGCAGGAAGGACTTGAGCCACATGGCCCGGGGACGCACTCCCCTGGGCGGCATGTGGCTCGACATTCGGGTTTGGCGCGCGGCCCGCCGGCGCTCACTCGGGAGCCGGCGCATGCCGCGACGCGCGCATTGTAAAGCGATCAGGTCTTCGGCAGTGTGACACCGTGCTGGCCCTGGTACTTCCCGCCGCGGTCGGCATAGGAAGTCTCGCAGATCTCGTCGCTTTCGAAGAACAGCACCTGGGCGCAGCCCTCGCCGGCGTAGATCTTGGCAGGCAGCGGCGTGGTGTTGGAAAACTCCAGCGTGACGTAACCCTCCCACTCCGGCTCGAACGGGGTCACGTTGACGATGATGCCGCAGCGTGCGTAGGTGCTCTTGCCCAGGCAGATGGTCAGCACGCTGCGCGGGATGCGGAAATATTCCATCGTGCGGGCCAGCGCGAAGGAATTGGGCGGGATGATGCAGACATCGCCCTTGAAGTCCACGAACGATTTCTCGTCGAAGTTCTTGGGATCGACGATGGTGCTGTTGATATTGGTGAAGATCTTGAATTCGTCGGCGCAGCGGATGTCGTAACCGTAGCTCGAGGTGCCGTACGAAACGATCTTGCGGCCGTCGGACTCCCGTACCTGGCCGGGCGCGAACGGCTCGATCATGCGGTGCTGTTCCGCCATGCGGCGGATCCACTTGTCGGATTTGATGCTCATAAGGGTACCGGGATGAACAAATGTGGGCAGGCTCGGGCCCGGCCGGCTGGCAGCCTTGCCTGGCCGGGCAGCGGGAACGCTGCTCGCATTTGCTCACGGCACGCCGGACCTGCCGGGGCCTCGCGATGGGCCGCATTGTACAACCAATCGCCGGCGCTCCCGCCAGCGGACGGGGCGGCCCGCCGCGGACGGCGCGGCGCGGCCCGCCAGGGCAGGCGCGAGGCCGGAAACCGGCTGCGGCCGGCGTGCGCGCAAGGCGCGCCGGGAGGCGGCCGCGCGGTGCCGCAGCGGCCCGCCGCGCCTCCCGCGCCGCGCGTCAGGACTTGGCGATGACGCCGCAGGCGACGCGCCCGCCGGAGTTGCCGGTCGGCTGGGTGCGGTAGTCGTCCGGGTCCTTGTGCACCACCACCGCGCGGCCCACCACGCTGGTGGGGCCGGGGGCCACGGTCACGCCGGTCAGCTCGAAGCTGGCCTGGGCGCGGCCGCTGGCGTCGGCACGCAGGTTGTTGATGTCGCCGGCATGGTGGTCGGGCATCGACATCGAGCCGTGCGGCTTGCCGGTCGGGTTGAAATGGCCGCCGGCGCTCATGGCATCCGGGCTCGAGCAATCGCCCTTCTCGTGCACGTGGAAGCCGTGTTCGGTGTTGGGGGGCAGCCCGGTCACGTCGGCCTTGACCAGCACGCGGTCGCCGCGCTGGGTGAAGGTCACGGTGCCTTGCGTGGCGGTGCCGCTCTTGGCGTCGAGCCTGGCCACGGCGTTGTCGCCGCCGTCCATGCCCATGCTGCCGCAGCCGGCCAGGGCGCCCGCTACCGCCAGACCGAAAAGTACGCGTACATGCTTCATGCCGAACCTCCTCTCACGGTGTTGTGCGGCTGATTGTACCGCTGCCATGTGATGCGCTGGGGGGACTTTGGTGCGGGATGGCGCGCGCCGGCGGGCAAGCGGCGGGCGCGCGCGGCCGGGCGCACGGTCAGTGGCCCGGCCGGGCGCTCAGGCCAGCCCGAGCGCGCTGGCTTCGACCGCCACGAACGCCGCGAAGAGCCGCGCCACGCGCGCATAGAAGCAAGCCCGCGGGTGCGCGGCCAGGGTGCCGCCGAAATCGTCCGCCCACGGCAGCAGGTGGCGCGCGAAGAAGCGCCGCTGCTCGGCGGGGCCGCCGGCGCCGGCCTGCTCGCCCGCCATCAGCACGCGCATCACCTCGCACAGCGTGCCGAGGTGATCCTCGCTCTCGCCGACACCGGCGCGCCTGACCAGGCCATAGCGCGCCAGGTCGCCGCGCAGCGCCGGCAGCGCGCAGCCCCGCGCATAGCCGCCGCCCTGGAGCGGGACGGGGGCGGCCGCGGCGCCGTCCCGGCCGAACAAGGCCTGGTATTCGCCCGCCGCGTCGGCGGCGGCGGTGCCGGATGCCGCGTCGCACAAGCCGTTCCACGCGTCGCCCAGCGCCGTCCCCGCGTCGTCGCCGTGGGCGCGGTTGGCGGCGATATGGTGCAGCAGCACGGCATCGGGCGCGCGGTAGAACAGCGTGGCCAGCAGCCCGTACAGGTCCGCGCGGGCCGCATCCTCGGCGCGCGCGGCGGCATCGATGGCGGCGTCGGCCGCCGGCGGGATCAGCCGGATCGGCTGGAAGTCTGTCATCTGGCGGTCAGGTGGCGGCCGTCAGGCCAGCGGCCGTCAGGTGTTCTGCACCACGATGCTGGGGAACTTGCTGGTCATGTCGCGCGCGCGGTCGGCCACCTTGACCGCCACCTTGCGCGCCATCGCCCGGTACAGCTCCGCCACCGGGCTGTCCGGATCGGCCACCACGGTCGGGCGGCCGGTGTCGGCCTGCTCGCGGATCGAGCGGGTCAGCGGCAGGCTGCCCAGCAGGTCCACGTGGTAGTCCTCGCACATCTTCTCGCCGCCGCCCTCGCCGAAGATATGTTCGACGTGGCCGCAGTTCGGGCAGCAGTAGACCGCCATGTTCTCGACGATGCCGAGGATGGGAATGCCCACCTTCTCGAACATCTTCAGGCCCTTCTTGGCGTCCAGCAGCGCGATGTCCTGCGGCGTGGTGACGATCACCGCGCCGGTGACCGGCACCTTCTGCGACAGCGTGAGCTGGATGTCGCCGGTGCCCGGCGGCATGTCGACGATCAGGTAGTCGAGGTCGTGCCAGTTGGTCTGGCGCAGCAGCTGCTCCAGCGCCGAGGTCACCATCGGGCCGCGCCACACCATCGGGTTGTCCTGCTCGATCAGGAAACCGATCGAATTGGCCTGCAGGCCGTGGCCTTCGAGCGGCTCCATGGTCTGGCCGTCCGACGACTCGGGCCGGCCTTCGATGCCGAGCATCATCGGCAGGCTCGGGCCGTAGATGTCGGCGTCCAGCATGCCCACGCGCGCGCCCTCGGCGGACAGCGCCAGGGCCAGGTTGACGGCGGTGGTGGACTTGCCCACGCCGCCCTTGCCGGAGGCCACGGCGATCACGTTCTTGACGCCGGGCAGCAGCTTGACGCCGCGCTGCACGGCGTGCGAGACGATCCTGGAGGTGACCGCCACGCTCAGGTTGGCCACGCCCGGCAGTTGCCGCAGCGCAGCAGAAACCGCCTCGCGGATCGGCTCGAGCTGGCTCTTGCCGGGATAACCCAGCTCCACTTCCAGCGACACGTCGCCGCCATCGACGCGCACGTTGCGCGCCGAGCGGGTGGACACCAGATCCCGGCCCGTGTTCGGGTCGATCACGGTGCGCAGGACTTCGGTAACCTGGTCGGTGGTGAGGCTCAAGACAATCTCCGCTGCTGGATGGGTGGATATGGGGAAGGCGCGTACTGTATCAAAGTATGGGCCAGGCGCTGGCCGAGGGTGGCGCGGGGACGACAAGCCCATGCGCGGCGCATGGAATTACACGCACTTACAACTGTCACAGGCTCATGCTTGTGCACCCGGCATCATGTCCTTATTGTAGTGCGCCAGTAACGCCGCTCCGCGAGATACCGCCGGATACTTGTATTCACGTGCCTTCCGCGCTATTTCTAGCGGTGTCGTGCGCACCGTGTCAAAAAAAACCAGCCAACAAGATTCGTCCTGAAGGAGAAAGCATGAAACTCAAGCTCGTCAGCCTCGCCACCGTCGCCGTGCTCGCTGCCGGCTGCGCCACCGAACAAGGCACCCAGACCGCGGTCGGCACCGGCGTGGGTGCCGCGGTCGGCGCCGGACTGGGCAACCTGATCGGCGGCAACACCACCGGCACGCTGGTCGGCGCGGCGGTGGGCGGCGCCCTGGGCGGGGCCACCGGCTACAACTGGAACGCGATCCGCGGCAAGCTGAACAAGGACACGGCCGGCACCGGCACGCAGATCACCGAGCAGCCGGACGGCTCGCTGAAGGTGAACATCCCCAGCCAGGTGACCTTCGATACGGACAGCTCGACCATCAAGCCGTCGTTCCGCGCGGTGCTCGACCAGGTCGCGCAGACCCTCGGCCAGCACCAGGACGTCTCGGCCACCGTGGTCGGCCATACCGACAGCACCGGCAATCCCAGCTACAACATGCAATTGTCGCAGCGCCGCGCGCAGAGCGTGGCCACCTACCTGGGTGACCGCGGCGTCGCGCGCAACCGCTTGTCGGCCGAGGGACGAGGGCAGACGCAGCCGGTGGCCGACAACGCCACCGAGGCGGGACGGGCACAAAATCGCCGCGTCGAAATTTTTTTGAAACCAATTCAAGGATGACGCGGTCATAGAAACAGGTACCGCTTGTCACCGTTGCTGGCTCGCGATGGGTGACTGACCTCCCGGGCGGTACCTGATTTCTCCTCCTTTTCCGTTGTGGAAAGCTGCGCCGGCTCTGACCGGCGCTTTTTTTGTCCGCACGCCGCCAAGTGGCACATAAGTCACCAACGTGGACGCTTGCCCTGCGCCGCCCTGTCCGTGCCGCCGCGCGCCACCCGCGCCGGCGGCCCCGCTTGCTAGAATAGCCATCCTGCGGCACGCGCCCGCCTCCGGCGGCGGCGCGCCGCCCGCTTTCCCGTTTACCCCCTGACCGGCAATTCCTCCATGACCGCACGTCGCATCCTCGTCACATCTGCCCTGCCATACGCCAACGGCCAGATCCATATCGGCCACCTGGTGGAGTACATCCAGACCGACATCTGGGTGCGCTTCCAGCGCATGATGGGCAACGAGGTCTACTACGTGGGCGCGGACGACACGCACGGCACGCCCGTGATGCTGCGCGCCGAGAAGGAAGGGATCACGCCCAAGCAGCTGATCGACCGCGTGTGGACCGAGCACAAGCGCGACTTCGACAGCTTCCTGGTGTCGTTCGACAACTACTACAGCACCGATTCGGACGAGAACAAGCAGCTTTCCGACAAGATCTACCTGGCCCTGCAGGCCGAGGACCTGATCGCCGAGCGCGAGGTCGAGCAGTTCTACGACCCGGTCAAGAACATGTTCCTGCCGGACCGCTTCATCAAGGGCGAATGCCCGAAGTGCGGCGCCAAGGACCAGTACGGCGACTCCTGCGAGGTGTGCGGCACCACCTACGCGCCCACCGACCTGAAGAACCCGTATTCGGTGGTCTCGGGCGCCACGCCGGTGCGCAAGTCGTCGGCCCACTACTTCTTCAAGCTGTCCGACCCGCGCTGCGAGACCTTCCTGCGCGAGTGGGTGGCCGACCTGGCCCAGCCCGAAGCCGCCAACAAGATGCAGGAATGGCTGGGCGCCGAAGGCGAGGCCTCGACCTTGTCGGACTGGGACATCTCGCGCGACGCGCCCTACTTCGGCTTCGAGATCCCGGGCGCGCCGGGCAAGTATTTCTATGTGTGGCTGGACGCGCCGATCGGCTACTACGCCAGCTTCAAGAACCTGGCCGAAAAGAAAGGCATCGACTTCGACGCCTGGGTGGGCCCGCACTCCACCGCCGAGCAGTATCACTTCATCGGCAAGGACATCCTCTATTTCCACACGCTGTTCTGGCCGGCCATGCTGCGCTTCTCGGGCCATCGCACGCCGACCAACGTGTTCGCCCACGGCTTCCTGACCGTCGACGGCGCCAAGATGAGCAAGTCGCGCGGCACCTTCATCACCGCCCAGAGCTACATCGACACCGGCATGAACCCGGAATGGCTGCGCTACTACTTCGCCGCCAAGCTCAACGCCAGCATGGAAGACCTCGACCTGAACCTCGAGGACTTCATCGCGCGCGTGAACAGCGACCTGATCGGCAAGTACGTCAATATCGCCAGCCGCGCGGCCGGCTTCCTGGTCAAGCGCTTCGACGGCGTGGTGGACGAGGCCGCGCTGGCGCACCCGCTGCTCAAGCAGCTGCGCGAGGCCGCGCCGCAGGTCGCGCAGCTGTATGAAAGCCGCGAGTACAGCAAGGCGCTGCGCCTGGTGATGGAGCTGACCGACAGCGTCAACGCCTTCGTCGACACCGAAAAGCCGTGGGAACTGGCGCGCGACGACAGCAAGCGCGCGGCCCTGCACGCGGCCTGCTCGGTCTCGCTCGAGGCGTTCCGCCTGCTCACCGTCTACCTCAAGCCGGTGGTGCCGCAGATGGCCGCCGGCGTGGAGCGCTTCCTCAATATCGAGCCGCTCGACTGGCGCGGGATCGACCGGCAGCTGAGCGCGGCGCGCCCGGTGCAGCCGTATTCGCACCTGATGACGCGCGTGGACGCCAGGCAGGTCGACGCGCTGCTGGCCGCCAACCGCGATTCGCTGCAAGCCGCCGCGCCGGCCGGGGGTACCGCCGGCGCCGATGCCGGCGCCGCCGCCATCGAGCCCGTGGCCGAGACCATCACCATCGACGACTTCGCCAAGGTGGACCTGCGCGTGGCCAAGATCGTGGCCTGCCAGAAGGTGGAGGGCTCCAGCAAGCTGCTGCAGCTGACGCTGGACGTGGGCGAAGGCAAGACCCGCAACGTCTTCTCCGGCATCCAGTCGGCCTACGCGCCGGAGCAGCTGGTGGGCAAGCTCACCGTGATGGTGGCCAACCTGGCGCCGCGCAAGATGAAGTTCGGCCTGTCCGAAGGCATGGTGCTGGCCGCCTCGGCCGCCGACGAGAAGGCCACGCCGGGCCTGTGGATCCTGGAGCCGCACGAGGGCGCCGTGCCCGGCATGCGCATCCGCTGAGCGCGCGCCGGCGCGCAGCGCTTGCGCACCGGCCCCGCCCGCCCCGGCCCCGGCCAGACCGCCGGCCGGGGCGATTGACGACACCGCGCCGGCAAGCCCATACTGCATTCCTGCCCGCTACAGGGCGTTGATGGAGTACGCAGGCATGCCCGACAGCGTTCCCGGCCACGCTCCCGTCGCCGGCACTCCGCGCAGCGGACCTCGCCTGCGCCAGCCCTTCCCCCTCGCCGCCTTCCACCCGCGCCTGCTCGACAGCCTGCGCGGCTACGACCGCGCCACCTTCGCCAAGGACCTCGCCGCCGGCCTGACCGTGGGCGTGGTGGCGCTGCCGCTGGCGATGGCCTTTGCCATCGCCTCGGGCCTGCCGCCGCAGGCCGGCCTGTTTACCGCCATCATCGCCGGCTTCCTGATCGCCGCGCTGGGCGGCTCGCCGGTGCAGATCGGCGGCCCCGCCGGCGCCTTCATCGTCATCGTCTACGGCATCGTGGCGCGCTACGGCGTGGCCAACCTGCTGATCGCCACCATCCTGGCCGGCGCGCTGCTGTTCGCGATGGGGCTGTTCCGGCTCGGCACGCTGGTGCGCTTCATCCCGGTGGCCATCGTGATCGGCTTCACCAACGGCATCGCGGTGCTCATCATGGTGTCGCAGATCGGCGATTTCCTCGGCCTGCGCACCGGCAAGCTGCCGGGCGACTTCCTGTCGCAGATGCGCGTGCTGGGCCAGGCCCTGCCCACCATCTCGTGGCCCACGGTGGCGCTCGCGCTGGGCTCGCTGGCGGTGGTGGCGGGCTGGTCCCGTCTCGCCCTGCTGGCCGGGCGGCGCCGGCATGCCACGCCGGCGGACCCGCCATCCGCGCCGGGCCGCGGCGCCCGCATCCTGTCGATGGTGCCCGGCACGGTGGTGGCGCTGGTGCTGGCCACCGCGCTCAACGCGGTGCTGCACCTGCCGGTGGAAACCATCGGCACGCGCTTCGGCGGCATCCCGCAGGGCCTGCCGCCGTTCGCGCTGCCGCACCTGAGCTGGCAGCTGGTGCAGCAACTGGTGGCGCCCACGCTGACCATCGCCCTGCTCGGCGCCATCGAGTCGCTGCTGTGCGCGCGGGTGGCCGACAGCCTGATCGACGACCGCCACGACCCCAACCAGGAACTGATGGCGCAGGGCATCGCCAATATCGTCACGCCGTTCTTCGGCGGAATACCGGCCACCGGCACCATCGCCCGCACCGTCACCAATGTGCGCAGCGGCGGGCGCACGCCGGTCGCCGGCATCATCCACGCCGCCACGCTGCTGCTGATCATGCTGGCGGCGGCGCCGCTGGCCAGCGCCATCCCGCTCGCCACGCTGGCCGCCATCCTGCTGTACGTGGCGTGGAACATGGGCGAATGGCATGTGTTCGGGCTGGCGCACCTGAAGCGCTTCAGCAACAACTACCGCATCATCATGCTCGGCACCTTCGCGCTGACCGTGGTGTTCGACCTCACCGTGGCGGTGCAGGTGGGGCTGGTGCTGGCCTGCCTGTTCTTCATCTACCGCATGGCTTCGCTGACGCAGATCGAGGCGATCGCGCCGGCCGAGCTGCCGCCGGCGGCCGGCGGCGCGCTGCCGGCGGGCAAGGTGCAGGCCTACCGCATGACCGGCGCGCTGTTCTTCGGCGCGGTCAACAAGGTGGAGGCGCTGATCGACCCGCGCGACCGCAGCCAGCCGGCGCCGGCGGTGCTGATCCTGGAGGTGGGCAAGCTGGTGGCGCTGGACACCACCGGGCTGGACACGCTCGACGCGCTGCGCCGCACGCTGGCGCGCCGCGGCGGCACGCTGGTGGTGTGCAATGCCGCCGCCCAGGTGATCTCGCTGATGCGGCGCGCCGGCTTCCTGGAGCGGATGGGCCCGGCCAACTATTGCGACACGCTGGCCGCGGCCTGCGCCCGCGCGGGCGTGCTGGTGGCCGAACGGGATGCCCGCGATGCCGGAGCCGCGGCCGGGGCCGCCTCCGCCGCGCCGCCGGCCTAGCTAGCCGCCCTGCGTCTTCGACGGATCGTCGCTGCGCGAGGTGTGGGTCACCTTGCCGGCGGCGTCGAAGTGCACGTTGAAGAAGGCCTTGTCCTGCGAGCTTTCCCACCAGCGGTAGCCCCACACCTCCTCCTGCTTGAGCGCGAACGCTTCCACCTTGGTGGGCTTGCCCAGCAGGCGGCGGATGTCGTCGCGGCTCATGCCGGCGCGCACGCGCGCGAAATTCTGCGCGGTCAGCACCTGCTCGATGGCGCTGACCTTGCCGTCGGCGCCGATGGTCACCATCCACGTGGTGGCCCCCTCGGGCCCGCGCGGGTATTCGAGCCGGCGCGCGCCGTTGTCCTCTTCCCACACGATTTCCGGGCGCCCGGCCTGGCGCCGCACCTCCTCCTCGCCCGACTGGCCGATCACGATGCCCTTGAACAGTTCGCTGTCGGGCTTGACGGCGTTCCACACCGAACGCGCGCCCTCGCCCGCCTTCTTCATGGCTTCGTCGACCTTCTGCTGGTCGCACCCGAACAGGGCGAGCACGGAGGAAATCAGTCCCATGGCGGCAAGGCGCCGGTACGGCGCGTGAGTGGAGGAAAGGCGCCCGCCTGGCTCAGCGCGCCGCGGCATCCGAGGCGGCGCCGGCCGGCGCGGTGGTGCTGTCTGTGTTGTCGGTGGCGGTATCCTGGCTGGCATCGGTCTGGCTCCTTGCGCCCGCGGCGCGGGCAGGGGTGCCGCTGAACAGACTGGCCCAGCGGTCGAAGCGGCGATTGAACAGCACGGACAGGCCGTTGATCGAGCCGCCCTTGGCAATCAGCGACCAGCGCCGCGAGAAGGCCCACGTCAGCTTGACCACGTTGGAGGCGCTGGTCAGGCTCTGCTCGTAGCCGACCGAGATCTTCTCGGTCACCGCCTTGCCCACGCTCACCACCTGCTGGTCGTTCAGGCCCGCCGTGCTCGGGCCGATCGAGAATTCGTCGATGCCCAGATGCTGGACGATCCCCTTGCCGGCGCGCCCGCCCAGCATGCCCAGCGCCGCGCCGCCCAGCGCGCCGGCGTTGAGCTGCTGCGTCTGGCCGGCGGTATTGCTTTCGGCCCCGTAGCCGAACATCAGCCACGACAGCTTGTCCTCGTCCGGCACGTTGGGCTCGGACACCAGCCGCACGCGCGGCAGGCGCACCGTGCCGGTCACCTCCACGCCGGCCGATACGTCCTGGTTGCGGCGCATGGCGCGGATGTTCAGGTTGGGATTGTCCACCGGACCGTTGAAGTTGACGATGCCGCGCTCGATGTCCAGCTTGCGCCCGAATGCCTCGTAGGTGCCCTCGGTCACGCGGATGGTGCCGGTGGCGCGCAGCGGCGTGAGCGGCGCGCTGCGCACGCCGAGCTGCCCGCCCAGCTTGAGGTCGGCGCCCGCGCCGCGGAAGCGGAAGTTGTCGCCCAGGTCCAGCGTGAGGTCGATCAGCGGGCTGAAGCGGCTGGCCGGCTTGGTTTCCGGCACCGGCGTAGCGGCCGTCTTCAACTCGCGCTGGTCGCGCCGGCGCACCACCACCACGTCGTCGCCCAGCACCGGGGCGCTCGCCTTGGGCAGGTCGAACAGCCCGCGGTCCACGCGGAACTTGCCGCGGATCACGATCTGGCGGTTTTCGTTGAGGATGCTGGCGTCGCCGGAAACGATCAGCGTGCGCTCCGGGCTGGCGAAGATCTGCAGCTTGTCGGCCACGATCTTGCCGGTCAGGTTGGGATCCGTGTCGCCCAGCTTGATGTTGCCGGTGGCGACGATCTTGCCGTCGCCACCGTGGAACTCCACCTGGCGCAGCTCGATCGTGTTCTGGTCCAGCGCCACGCGCACGACGCCGTCGGTCAGGCGGATGCCTTCGTCGTACAGCGTCAGCGCGATGGCCTCGCCGTCGATGTTGCCGGTCAGCAGCGGGTTGCCCACCGTGCCCGCCAGCCGCAGCACGGCTCCCACCCGGCCCTCGAACGCATATTGCGGGCCGCTCAGCGCCTCGAGCGTCTTGAGCCGGGGAATGTCCGCCGTCACCTTGCCCGCCAGCGCGGAGGCCGGCGTCACCGTCAGCAGCCCCTGTTCCTGCAGCAGCCCGGCCGAGGCGTCCACCGTAACCTTGCCGAGCCGCGACGCCTCGATGCCGCCGCGCAGGTTGATGCGGTTGCCGGCCAGGTCGGCGCGCAGCGCGGTCTCGCCCAGGCCCAGCGTGGTGTACCCGCGCCCCGCGTTGACCGACATGTCGCCGCTGCGCCGGCGCAGTTCGGCAAAGCCGGCCGCGGTCTCGGCCAGCGTGACGTTCCAGCGCCCGTCCAGCACCAGGTCCGAGCGCACCGGCGGCGCCTCGCCGGTGAAGGCTTCGGCCAGGCGCAGCAGGTTGCCCACCTGCAGGCCGTCCAGGTTGCCCTGCGTGCGGATGCGCCCATGGTCGAACTCGAAGCCGTCGACGTTGACGCGGGCCCGCTCGAACTGCAGGCCGGCCGCGCCCAGCTTCACGCGCTGGTCCGCCACCTGCAGCGGCGCCGGCGCCAGCAGGCGCACGTTGACGGTGCCGCGCTCCTCCAGCGTGCGGATGGTGCCGCTCCAGCCCGCCGCGCCCTGCCAGGCGCCCTGCCCGGCCAGGGTCAGGTCGAGCGGCTTGTCGTGCATCGCGCCGGCCGCCTTCAGCTCGAACGCGTGGCTGGCCTGGGTGCCGCTCAGCGTAGCGTCGAGCGTGCGCAGCGAGGCGAACGGGCCGCGGTAGTCGCGCACGTTAAGCTGCAGCGCCAGCGTGCCGTTCAGGCCGCCGCGCAGCTCCGCCTTGCCGCTCGCGCTGGCCACCTTGTGCGGGCCGACCGCCAGCGCCTGCGCGCTGTAGCTGCCGGCCACCTCGGGCCTGGCCAGCGTGCCGGTGATGTCGGCGTCGAGCTTGAGCAGGCCGGCCACGCCGAACTTGAGCCGGTCGAGCTGGGGCGCGTCCACGTGCAGCCTGAGGCGGTCGCCGCGCGCGCCGAAGCTGCCGTCGAGCCGGGCCTGGTTGCCGGCCATGTCGAGCGTGGCCTGGCTCGGCAGCAGGCGCTCGCCGGCCAGCCGCAGCTTGCCTTCGCCGCGCATCGGCAGGCCGGCGTAGACGCTGTCGCGCACCGTGAAATCGAGCGACACGCGCCGCTCGGGCGCGAGCGTGCCGCTGGTGGCGAACTCCGCATTGATGTTGCCCGGCGCCACCTCGGCCAGCCGCGCGGGATCGAAGTTGGCCAGCCGGCCCTTGAAGCTGAAGGGCTGCTGGTCCTTGAGCGAGAGCTTGCCCTCGGCGTTGAGCGTGCCGTTGCCGATGCCGGCGCGCAGCGCGGTCAGCGTCACCGCGTCGGCGTCGAGGCGCGCGTCGGCAAACAGCTTGAGCTCGCCGCCGGACAGGTCCACCGCCACGCTCTGCCGGCCCGGCTCCAGCCGCACGATCACCGGCCCGGACAGGCGCACGCGGTTCAGGCTGCCGTGCAGGGCCTTCGGATCGAGGCCGCGCACGTCGAGGTCGAAGCCGCCGCGGCCGTCGCGCAGCGCACCGCTGCCGCGGATCTCGCCGCGGCCCGGCAGCGCCACGCGCAGGTCGCGCACCACCTGCGACGCCTCGCTCACCTCGATGCGCGCCTCCGCCGATTCCACCGGCAGGCGCTGCGCGTCGAGCGGACCGGCCTCGTGATTGACCACGCGCACCTCGCCGGCCACGCGCAGCGGCGCCGCGCGGGCGGGTGGCGCCACCGGCGCGGACGCCCCGGCGGCGGACGCCGGGGCCGCCGAGGGGGCGGACGGCGCCAGCGCCGGCGCCG
Organism: Cupriavidus sp. 30B13; assembly: GCF_049059565.2. NCBI lineage: Bacteria > Pseudomonadati > Pseudomonadota > Betaproteobacteria > Burkholderiales > Burkholderiaceae > Cupriavidus > Cupriavidus sp. 30B13. The sequence goes on from NZ_CP188223.1 coordinate 3,256,739, forward strand.
CGGCTTCCTCCACCGGCCGCAGGTCGGCATGCACGGACAGGTTGGCGCGCGGCGCCGAAGGGCTGAACAGCTGCGGATTGATCTGTTCGCCGTCGACGCGCACGTGGGTAAACGGCACCTTGCCGAACGGCGTCAGGTCGGCGGCCGCGCGGCCGTGCAGGCGGTCGCCGCTGGCCTCGGCCTGGGCGTGCAGCGCGGCCAGCGAGCCGCTCGCGCTGGCGCTGATATGGAACGATTCCTTCTGCCAGCTGCCTTCGAGCAGCGCCCCGCCGGTGAGCGCGAACGGCGCCTGGCCGGCGATCTGCGCGTTGGCGGCCAGCTTGCCGTAGGGCGTGAGCAACTGGTCGATGCTGGCGCGATGGCGCAGTCCGTCCGAATGGAGCGTGCCCGCCAGCCCGGAGAACACCAGTTCGCTCGGCGTGGCCGGCGGCCCCTGCAGCAGCGCCAGGCGCTCCAGCGTGAGCGCGTCCACGTCCACCGCGAGCGGCAGCTCGAGCGACCGGGGCAGCGTGGCCGGCGCGCTGTCGGGCGCGGCCGGGGGCAGCCGCAACGTCACCTTGCCGATGCGCAGCCAGCTCACGTGCAGTCGCGCCGGCGACCAGCCCAGCGCCCACTCGCCCTCGGCTCGGTCCACCGTGACGCGGGTCTGGCCGCTGGCGAAGACCACGTCGCGCAGGCGCAGCCCGCGCGCCACCGTGCCGCCCTCCAGCGTGCCGGACAAGGCGCCGGCGGACAGCCGCGTCGCCAGCGACCACAACTGGCGCGTGCCGGCTTCGGTGCGCAGCGCCAGCACCGCCGCCAGCACCGCGGCCACCAGCGCCAGCAGCACCAGCGCGGCCAGCCACGCCAGCCAGCGCCACAGGCGCCGGCGGCCCGACCGCGGCGGCGGCGGCCCGCTGTCGCGGGCCGGCACCGGGGGCATGTCGGGAATGCTCATGCGGCGGATCCTCTGCGGGCGGGCTCGCGCATCGTCATCAGAAAGCGACTCCCAGCGAAATATGCGGGCGGAACTGCTTCTCCTGGATGCCGTAGCCCACGTCGAGCTGCACCGGGCCGACCGGGCTGCGCCAGCGCGCGCCGATGCCCACGCCGTTGTAGAGCCTGACGCCGGTCAGGTTGTCGGTCGCGGTGCCGGTATCCCAGAATATCGCCACGCCCCAGTCGTACAGGAACCAGTATTGATACTCCAGGCTGGCCGTGCCCAGGTATTTGGCGGGCAGCACGCTGGCGCCGCTGCGCGTGCCGATGGACTGGTAGCCGTAGCCGCGGATCGAGTCCGTGCCGCCGGCGCGAAAGCGCAGCGAGGCGGGGATCCCGGCCACGTCGCCATGCGTGATGTCGGCGCCCAGCTCAAGCCGCGCCACCACCAGGTCGCGCTTGCCCACCGGGATGTACTGGCGGATGCGGCCGTAGACGCGGAAGAAGGTCTCGTCGCTGAGCACGTGCTTGGCCGCCACGCCCAGCTGCGTGTTGATGACGTTGCCGCGGCGGGGAAAGACCGGGTTGTCCACGTCGCGCCGGGTCCAGGCGAAGGCCGGCACCAGCGCGTGGCTGAGCTGCGCCTGCTCGCCGTAGGGCTGCAGGTTGTCGTAGTAATAGTCGAGCGAGAGCGTGGTGTCGTACTTCTCGCGCGAGCGCGAGCGCTTCAGGCCGGTGCGCAGGCTGGTCAGGTCGGTGCTTTCCAGGTCGATGGTGCGTTCGTAGCTGCCGTAGACGCTGTTGCGGTAGGTGCGCGTGTCGGGCGGCATGGCCACCTCGGCGAAGGCGTACTGGCGCTTCTGCTCGAGGCGGGCCTGCGAGTCGAACACCCAGGCGCGGTTGAACAGGTTGTAATAGGAATAGCGCCCCTCCACCTGGGCGCCGGTGTCGGTGGTGTAGCCCACGCCGGACGAGAGCCGGTTGGCCGGATATTCGCGCACGCGCACGTAGACCGGCGCGGTCACATGGTCGGCATTCTGGTCCAGCGGCGGGTCGGCCTGCTCGCTGGCCTTCTGCTCGTCGCTCTGGTCGGCGTCGCCCTGGCTGCCCAGGTCGATCTCCACATTGGAGAAATACGGCTGGTTCTGGATCGCGCGCTGGAACTCGAGCAGCCGTTCCACGCGGTAGGGCTCGCCCTCCGACAAGGGATTGACGTTGCGGATGATCTGTTCGGGATAGCGGCGCAGGCCGCTGATCCGCAATGGCCCCAGACTGTAGGCCGGGCCGCTGGCATAGCGCGCGCTCAGGTCGGCGGCCTGCTCGTCGGGGTCGACGCGCGCCTGCGAGCCGGTCAGCCGCGCGCCGTAGTAAGTATGGCTCTGCAGCTCGACCAGCGCGTCCTCCTTGGCCTTGCTCCAGTCCGCCTGGCGGAACGGCTCGCCCACCGGCAGGCCCCACTTGGCGCGCAGCTCGGCCACCTGTGCCGGCGACTGCGTGGCGGCGGGGCCGGTCACGTCCACGTCCACCGCGTGGATCAGCGTGCGCGCGCCGGGGTCCACGGTGACATGGACGGTGCGCTGGTCGCCGCTGCCTTCCACCCGGGTGGTGGTGGTCGGGTCGAAATAGCCCTCGGTGGAGGTGAACTGGCGCACCTGCTCGCCCACGGTCTCGACCATGTAGTCGAACTGGTCCGGCGAGATGTCGTCGCGCGTGCGGTAGCGCGACAGGTCGAGGTGCTCCTCGAGCATGTCCTTGATCGCCTTGGGCGCCTCCACCTCGACCTTGTAGGTGGCCGCGGCGGGGAGCGCGCACAGCGCGAGGGCGACCGACACGGCCGCCGGCAGCAGCCGCGGCAGCCGCGGCGGGCGGCGCGGGACGGACGCTTTCCCCGGCGGCGGGCCGGAGGGCGCGGCAGGCAGCAGGCGCTCGTTCCCTGGATCCATCCTCATCGATCGGTGCACATCATGCGAAGTCGACATTTGACCACATCGGGCGCCCCGCCTGCCGCCGCGGCCCAAAAAGACCCCGGCCGGAAACCGCGCGCCGGGGCCCGGGCGGGTCCGCGCGGACCCGCTTGCGCGCAAACCCCTGCCGGCGCCCGCCGATACGGTAAAATCCCGGCTGCTTCTTCAATCTCACAAGTTTTCCGCCATGGCCGCCTACGAATCGGATATCACCCAGTTCCTGAAGTCGCTCAAGGAAGAGCATCCTTCCCTGGAGGCAGAACAGCGCCAGGGCCGCTCCCTGCTGTGGGACAAGGCGCCGATCAACCTCGAGGAGCGCGATCGCGCCCTCGCCTCGCGCGTGGCGCAGAAACCCTACGTCTACTCGCTGGACTGAGGCGTCCGCTGCGCCGCCCCCGCCCCCGATGAACCAGAGCGAGCAGGACAAGCTGTCGCTGGCGATCGAGCTGCCGAGCGTCGCGCCCGGCCAGGACTCCACGCCGGCGGCGGTCGACGGCATGGCCTTCGCGCGCCTGTACGGCGAGCCGCTGTTCAAGCTGCCGCAGGATCTCTACATCCCGCCCGATGCGCTCGAAGTCTTCCTGGAGGCGTTCGAAGGCCCGCTGGACCTGCTGCTGTACCTGATCCGCAAGCAGAACTTCAACGTCCTCGATATCCCGATGGCGCAAGTGACGCGCCAGTACCTCACGTATATCGAGCAGATCCGCAAGAGCAACCTGGAACTGGCCGCCGAGTACCTGCTGATGGCGGCCATGCTCATCGAGATCAAGTCGCGCATGCTGCTGCCGGTGAAGAAGACCGACAGCGACGAGGAAGCCGAGGATCCGCGCGCCGAACTGGTGCGCCGCCTGCTGGAATACGAGCAGATGAAGCTCGCCGCGCTGCGCCTCGACCAGCTGCCGCAGCTCGGCCGCGACTTCCTGCACTCGCAGGTGTACATCGAGCAGAGTCTGGCGCCGCGCTTCCCCGACGTGGAGCTGCCGGACCTGCAGGCCGCCTGGGCCGACGTGCTCAAGCGCGCCCGGCTCAACCAGCACCACAAGATCTCGCGCGAGGAATTGTCGGTGCGCGAGCACATGAGCAACATCCTGCGCCGCCTGCAGCATGCGCGCTTCATGGAGTTCAGCCAGCTCTTCGACGAAGCGGTGCGCTCCGGCAAGGGCGTGCCGGTGGTGGTGGTCAACTTCATCGCCATGCTCGAGCTGTCGCGCGAGTCGCTGGTCGAGATCACCCAGGCCGAGCCGTTCGCACCGATTTATGTGCGATTGGCGTACATTCCCAACTGATCCGCGCCGGCCAGCGCCGTCCGAACGGCGCGACATGCTCTACAATCCGCCGACAGCCGGCGCCGACAAGAGCGCCAGCCCGGCCGGCCTCCCGCCGCCATCCGCGCAGAACCGCGCCGGGCACACTCCTACCACGACCAGCACACCAACTTCATGAAAGTCATTTCCTCCATTCACGAGTTGCGGGACCAGTTGCGCGGGCAGAACCGGGTGGCCTTCGTGCCGACCATGGGCAACCTGCACGAAGGCCACCTGTCGCTGATGCGCCTGGCGCGCCAGCACGGTGACCCGGTGGTCGCCTCGATCTTCGTCAACCGGCTCCAGTTCGGGCCCAACGAGGATTTCGACAAATACCCGCGCACGCTGCAGGACGACATCGAGAAGCTGCAGAAGGAAGGCGTCTACGTCCTGTTCGCGCCCACCGAGCGCGACATGTATCCCGAGCCGCAGGAATACCGCGTCGAGCCGCCGCACGACCTCGGCGACATTCTCGAAGGCGAGTTCCGCCCCGGCTTCTTCAAGGGCGTGTGCACCGTGGTGATGAAGCTGTTCTCGTGCGCGCAGCCGCGCGTGGCCGTGTTCGGCAAGAAGGACTACCAGCAGCTCATGATCGTGCGCCGCATGGCCAACCAGTTCGCGCTGCCGATCGACATCGTGCCGGCCGAGACCGTGCGCGCCGAGGACGGCCTCGCGCTATCCTCGCGCAACCGCTACCTGACCCCCGATGAGCGCGCCGAGGCCCCCGTGCTCTACCGGACCCTGCACCAGGTGCGCGACACCGTGCTGGCCGCCGACAGCGCCAGCGCGGACCTGGCCGCCATCGAGGCCGGCGCCGTGTCCGCCCTGGCGGCGCGCGGCTGGAAGCCGGACTACGTGGCGGTGCGCAAGCGCGTCGACCTGCAGCCGCCCAGCCGCGACGAACTGGTCGCCGGCGAGCCGCTGGTGGTGCTTACCGCCGCCAAGCTCGGCGCCACCCGCCTGATCGACAACCTCGAGATCTGAGTCGCGGGCAAAGGCCCGGTCATGAAAAAGGGGCGTCCGCGGACGCCCCTTTTCTGCTCCGACGGAGGCGCCCCAGCCTCACGCCCCCTTCACCCCGCCGACCTGCGCGCGCTCCATCGTGCGCACCACATGCCTGCGGTGGCCGCGCCGCCGCTTCCACCAGATCAGGAAGCCGGTCACGCCGAACGCCAGCGGCGCCAGGCCGAACGCCGAGATGAAGATCCGCCCCGGCAGGCCGAACGCTTCGCCGGTGTGCAGCGGGTACATCCAGTTGAGGAAGGTGTCGCCGGCGGCGGCCTTCAGCGGGTCGCGCACCGCCACGCGCTGGCCGGTATGCGCGTCGAGCCAGAGCCGGGTGGCGCCGGTGTCGCGGCGCACCTCGCCCGGCTGGCGCAGGCGCACTTCGAACGGATCGCCGGGCTTGCGCGGGAAGCTCACGCGGGTGACATCGGCCTCCGGGTAGAGGCCCCGCGCGGCGGTGACCGCCTGCGCGATGCCCAGCAGCGGCGTGCCGGCCGGCGCCGGCGCCGAAACCGGCTTGCCCGGCGGCGTCACCGTCATGACGCTGGCCACGATCGGCGTCACCCACTTGGGCAGGTTCAGGTACCAGCCGGAGAACGCCATGGTGGCCAGCACCGGCGCGGCGAGGATGCCCGCGGTGCGGTGCAGCGAGTAGTTGAAGCGCGACCACGAGCCGCCGTGGCTGACGCGGAACGCGCGCAGCAGCGCGCGCGGCCTGAGCTTGGGCAGCCACAGCAGCACGCCGGCGACGATCAGCACCAGCAGCAGCATGCCGGTCACGCCGAGGATGGTGCGCCCGGTCTCGCCGGACAGCAGGTAGTGGTGCAGCTGGAACAGCGTGGGCATCAGCAGCGGGCGCGACAGGCCGGGCTGGCCCCAGATGCGCTCGCCCTTCACGGCCAGCGTGACCGGATCGACCATGACCTGGCGCGAGCGGCCCTCGCCGCCCGGCCCCTTGACCGGATACCAGGCCACGAAGACCTCGCGCGGCGAGGACGGCAGCATCATCATGCGCGGCCGGCCATAGTGCGGGTCGGCTTCGAGCCGCTCGGCGACGGCCTTGACGGTGGCGGGCGCCAGCGGCATCGGCACGTCGGCCGTGGCGCTCAGCAGCTCCGGGTTGATCAGGGCGTCGAGCTCGTCGCGCCAGGCGATGGTGGTGCCGGTCAGCCCCAGCATGATGAACAGCAGCCCCACCGACAGGCCGATGTACAGGTGGGTCTTGACGAGGACGACGCGCAGGCGGCCGGTGACCATGAGGACGGGATATCTGTATGTGGGGTGGGTACGGCGCACGGCATGCCGGCGGAAGCACCTTGCCCGCCGCCGGCAAAAATGAGAATGCGAAGGATTCGCGATTCTAGCAGGACGGCCGCGCGGCTGTGTATCCGCTGTGTGTCAGCGCCGGCCGGCGCGGGAGTTGGGGCAAAATGGCGAGCCTGACCAGCACCGCAAGCCGAACACACCGAACATGACCAGGACGATCGAACTGACGCCCGCCGGCCCGCGCGATGCGGCGCTGGTCGCCTCGCTCCACGCGCGCAGCTGGCAGCACGCCTACCGCGGCGTGCTGCCGGACGGCTATCTGGAGCAGGAAGCCCCGGCCCAGCGCCTGCGCACCTGGCGGGCGCGGCTGGTCGATGGCGCCGAGGCGCCGCTGGAAGTCACGCTGGCGCGCGTGGACGGCGAGCCGGCCGGCTTCTCCTGCCTGCAGCCGCACGCCGAGCCGGAGTTCGGCATCTACCTGGATAACCTGCATGTGATGCCGCAGTGGCACGGAATGGGCGTGGGCAAGCGCCTGTTCGCCGCGTGCGTGCGCCGCGCCATCGCCGGCTGGCCCGGGCAGCCGCTGTTTCTCTACGTGCTGGACGCCAACGTGCAGGCGCGCGGGTTCTACCGGCGGCTGGACGGCATCGAGGGCGAGCCGTTCGACGACCCGTTCCCGGGCGCGGACCTCATGGTGGCCGTGCGCCGCGTCAGCTGGAACGACCTGGACGCCCTGCTCGCGCGGCTGGGCGGCTAGGCCGCCGGTGCGCCGGCCGGGGCGGACGGGTCGGACGCGCCCGCCCCGGCCGCCCCGGCGGCCGCATGCGGCGCGGCGGCCCCGGCGGCGGCCGGGTCCAGCCAGCCGATGATGGGCTGCCACTGCTCCCAGTCGCGCGCCACCCGCGACGGCGCCACGTCCCACAGGGTCAGGCCGTGCGCGGCCAGTTGCACGTAGTTCTGCGTGTCGCGCAGGAAGCCCAGCACCGGCAGCCCCAGCCCCGCCACGAAGCGCTGCAACTGCTCCGCCGCGCGCGTGCGCAGGTCCACCCGCATGCCGATCACGCCCACCGCCACGTCGCCGTGGCGCACGCGCTTGTCGTCGGCCAGGCGGGCCAGGAAATCCTGGGTGGCGAGGATATCGAACATGGAGGGCTGCAGCGGCACCACCACGCGGTGGGCCAGCTTCATCACGTCGTTGAAGCGCCAGCCGTGCAGGCCGGCCGGGGTGTCCAGCACCACGTGGGTGGTGCCCTTGGGCGGCCGGGCGATATGGTCCGAGCTGATTTCCCAGGTGGCGATCGCGGGCGCCGTGGGCGGGCGCAGGCCCAGCCACGCGCGCGAGGATTGCTGGCGGTCCGTGTCGCCCAGCATCACCGCGTGGCCGGCGCGGGCAAAATAGCCGGCCAGGTTGGTGGCCAGCGTGGTCTTGCCTACGCCGCCCTTGGGATTGGCGATCACGACTACGGGCATTTCGGGGACTCTCCGCTAGCGGTTTCCAGGGCGGCCGCGGGCGCGCGCCGCATCGGCTCCTGCCGCCCGGGACATCGACGTTGCCGGCCCCCGGCGGCGCGGGCCCGCGTGCGAGTTTAGCAGTTGGCGGCGGCTGCGTGACTGCCGCCGGCGGGCGCTTGCAGCGGCGCCAGCAGCGCTTGCAGGTCGAGGTGGGCGGCCAGCGTATCGGCCAGGCGCTCCAGCGAGGCCTCGCGCAGCGCGGCCAGGTCCACGCCTTCGGCCCGCGCCAGCCCGGCCCAGCGCAGCAGCGCGCCGCAGGCGGCCGGCTGGTCGAACAGGCCGTGCACGTAGGAAGCCAGCACCTGGCCGTCCTCCGACAGCGCGCCGTCCACGCGCCCGCCGTCGAGCCACAGCGCCGGCCGCGCCAGCGCCGGGCCGGTGGTCACGCCCATGTGGATCTCGTAGCCCTGCACCGCGGCATCTGCGGCATCTGCGGCCGCCAGCGCCAGGCGCCCGGCCACCACCCGCAATTGCTTGTGGGGCGCCAGCTCGGTGCCGTAGTCGAGCAGGCCGAGGCCGTCGCTGCCGCCGGGCGGGCCTTCGTAGCCGGCCGGGTCTTCCACGCGCCGGCCCAGCATCTGCATGCCGCCGCAGATGCCGATCACCTTGCCGCCGTAGCGCAGGTGGCGCCGCAGCGCCGCCTCCCAGCCGTTGGCGCGCAAAAAGGCCAGGTCGGCGCGCACGCTCTTGCTGCCGGGCAGCACGATCAGGTCCGCCGGCGGAATCGGCATGCCGGGGCCGACGAAGCGCAGGTCCACCTGCGGATGGGCGCGCAGCGCGTCGAAATCGGTGTGGTTGGAAATGCGCGGCAGCACCGGCACGATCACGCGCAGCAGTTCGCCCCGCTTGGCCGCCTGCGCGCCGACGATGGCGTCCTCGGCGTCCAGGTGCAGGCCGTGCAGGTAGGGCAGCACGCCCAGCACCGGCTTGCCGGTGCGCGCCTCCAGCCAGTCCAGGCCGGGCTCGAGCAGGGCGATGTCGCCGCGGAAGCGGTTGATGACGAAGCCCTTCACGCGCGCGCGCTCGGAGTCCGACAGGCAGTCGAGGGTGCCCACCAGGTGCGCGAACACGCCGCCGCGGTCGATGTCGGCCACCAGCACCACCGGGCAGTCCACCGCCTCGGCAAAGCCCATGTTGGCGATGTCGCGGTCGCGCAGGTTGATCTCCGCCGGACTGCCGGCGCCCTCCACCAGCACCACCGCGTAGGCGTCCGCCAGGCGCCGGTGCGACGCCAGCACCGCCTGCATCGCCACCGGCTTGTAGGCGTGGTAGTCGCGCGCGCTCAGGTCCATGCGGGCCTGGCCGTGGATGATGACCTGCGCGCCGGTATCGCTGCTGGGCTTGAGCAGCACGGGATTCATGTCGGTGTGCGGCGCCAGCCCGGCGGCCTGCGCCTGCAGGGCCTGGGCGCGGCCGATCTCGCCGCCGTCGGCGGTAACCGCGCTGTTGAGCGCCATGTTCTGCGGCTTGAACGGCGCCACGCGCACGCCGGCGCGCGCCAGCAGGCGGCACAGGCCCGCCACCAGCGTGCTCTTGCCCGCGTCGGAGGTCGTGCCCTGCACCATCAAGGTACCGCGCAAGCCACCCGGCAGCGTGCCGGGACCGGCTTTGGAGAGAGGATTTTGCATCGCGGAATTATCGCACCCGCGCCGGGCCGGCCGGCCTCATCGCGAGCGTGCGGACCCCGGATGCGCCCGCTACAATACCCGGATGACTCCGGCCCATGCCTCCGCCACCGCCACCGAGCCCGCCGCCACTGCCACCGCCGCGCCGCAAGGCGAACGTGCGCCCCACGCCGCCGCGGCACCGCACGCTGCCGCCGCCGGCGGGCCGGCGCGGCAGCTCACGCTGGTGCTGGGCGGCGCGCGCTCGGGCAAGAGCCACTTTGCCGAGCAGCTCGCCGCCGACCATGCCGCGGCCACCGGCGGCCCGGTCACCTATATCGCCACCGCGCGCCACGACGACGACAGCGCCGACGAGGAAATGCAGCTGCGCATCGCGCTGCACCGCGCCCGCCGCCCGGTCGAGTGGGGCCTGGTCGAGGCGCCGCTGCACCTGGCCGACGCGCTCTACGCCAATGCCACCCGCGACGGCTGCGTCCTGGTCGACTGCGTCACGCTGTGGCTCAACAACCTGATCTTCCTCGACGCGCGCAGCTATCCCGAGCACGGCCTGGTGACGCCGCCGGCCGAGTTCACCGAGGAAATCGACGCGCTGCTGGCCGCGCTGCCCACCCTGCCCGGCCACGTGATCCTGGTCTCCAACGAGGTCGGCTTCGGCGTGGTGCCGATGGGCGCCATCACCCGCTTCTACGTCGACGAGCTGGGCCGCCTCAACCAGAAGCTGGCCGCCGCCGCGGACCGCGTGCGGCTGGTGGTCGCCGGCATTCCCGTCAGCGTCAAGGGCGCCGATCCGGCGTGCTGATGCTGTCCGCGCTTTTCGACTGGCCCGCCTGCGTGGCGGCGGCCGTGGCCGGCGTGCTGCTGGACCAGTGGCTGGGCGAGCCGCGCCGCTGGCATCCGCTGGTGGGCTTCGGCAACCTCGCCGCCGCGCTCGAGCGGCGCGTCAACCGCGGCGGCGCGCCGCTGCGCCAGCGCATCGCCGGCATCGGCGCGTGGCTGCTGATGGTGCTGGTGCCCGCTGCGCTGGCCGCCCTGCTGGTGCAGGCGGCCGCGCACCTGAGCGTGGCGCTGGCCTGGCTGCTGCAGGCACTGGCGCTGTACGCCGCGCTCGGCGCGCGCAGCCTGCACCAGCACATCGCGCCGATCGCCGCCGCGCTGGCGCGCGGCGACCTTGCCGAAGCGCGCCGCCTGACCGCGCGCATCGTCTCGCGCGACACCGCCGACGCGGACGGCGAGGCGGTGGCCCGCGCCGCCTGCGAGTCCGCGCTGGAAAACGGCAACGACGCCGTGTTCGGCGCCCTGTTCTGGTTCCTGGTCGGCGGCGCGCCGGCCGTGGTCGCCTTCCGCCTGGCCAACACGCTCGACGCGATGTGGGGCTACCGCACGCCGCGCCTCGTGTATTTCGGCTGGGCCGCGGCGCGGCTGGACGACCTGCTCAACCTGGTTCCCGCGCGCCTGACCGCGCTGTCGTACGCGCTGCTCGGCCACACCGCGCAGGCGCTGCGCTGCTGGCGCGCGCAGGCGCCGGCCTGGTCCAGCCCCAACGCGGGCCCGGTCATGGCCGCCGGCGCCGGCGCGGTGGGCGTGGCGCTGGGCGGCCCCGCGCGCTACCACGGCGAGTGGGAAGACCGCCCGTCGCTGGGCGCGGGCGTGGCCCCCGGCAGCGCCGAGGTACGGGCCTGCCTGCGGCTGGTGCGGCGCACCTTGTGGCTATGGCTGGCCCTTGCCGCCGCCAGCGCCATCCTCCTTCATTTCTTGCCCGCATGACCATGCCCATCCGCCACGGCGGCGACCTGCTCGCCGCCGAGCGCCGCTACGGCCGGCCCGCCGCCGGCTGGCTCGACCTCTCCACCGGCATCAACCCCGACGGCTATCCGGTCCCCGCCCTGCCCGCCGACGCGTGGCAGCGCCTGCCGCAGGACGACGACGGCCTCGCCGCGCTGGCCGCGCAAGCCTACGGCGCCGCGCACGCGCTGCCGGTAGCCGGCTCGCAGGCCGCCATCCGCGCGCTGCCGCTGCTGCTGCGGCCGGGCCGCACGGGCGTGGCGGCGCAGGGCTACAGCGAATACGCGCCCGCCTTCGCGCGCGCCGGGCATGAGGTGGTGGCGCTGGCCGAAGCGGATTTCGCGCGGCCGGACCTGCCCGCGCGGCTCGACCACCTCGTGGTGGTCAACCCCAACAACCCCACCGCGCGCACGCTGGCGCCGGACACGCTGCTGCGCTGGCACGCGCAACTGGCCGCGCGCGGCGGCACGCTGCTGCTCGACGAAGCGTTCATGGACTGCACGCCCGCGCTGTCGCTGGCGGCGCATGCGCACCGGCCCGGGCTGGCGGTGTTGCGCTCGCTCGGCAAGTTCTACGGGCTGGCCGGCGTGCGCTGCGGTTTCGTGCTGGCCGAACCGGCCCTGCTCGAGGCGCTGGCCGCGCATCTCGGCCACTGGACCGTGGCCGGCCCGGCGCGCGCGGTGGCGCGCCTGGCGCTGGCCGACACGGCCTGGCAGGATGCCGCGCGCGAACGGCTGCAGCGATCCGGCGAGCGCCTCGCGGCGCTGCTGCGCGCGCACGGGCTGGCGCCCGCAAGCCATCCGCTGTTCAGCTGGATCCCGCATGCCGGCGCCGCGCAGCTGCACGATGCGCTGGCGCGGCAAGGCGTGTGGACGCGGCTGTTCGACGCGCCCGGCGGCGACGCGCCGCCGAGCCTGCGCCTGGGATTGCCGCCGGCGCCGGCCGAAGCCTGGCAGCGGCTCGACGCCGCGCTGGCCAGTGCTTGCGGCCACTCATCCAATCCCACCCACGCATAAGCCGCACATGAGCCGCCCGCCGATGATCCGCGCCCTGCTTCCCCTCTCCGCCCTGCTTGGCTGCGCCCTGTGCGCCGGCGCCCACGCCGCCGTCTCGGCGGTCGACGACACCGGCCAGACCGTCACGCTGGAGCAGCCCGCGCGGCGCGTGATCTCGCTGGCGCCGCACGTCACCGAACTGCTGTTCGCGGCCGGCGGCGGCGAGCGCATCGTCGGCACCGTGAGCTACAGCGACTATCCGCCGCAGGCGCGCGAGATCCCGCGCGTGGGCGACAACAAGGCGCTCGACCTCGAACGCATCGCCGCGCTCAAGCCGGACCTGATCGTGGTGTGGCGCCATGGCAATGCGCAGAAGCAGACCGACCGCCTGCGCGCGCTCGGCCTGCCGCTGTTCTTCAGCGAGCCGCGCAAGCTCGACGGCATCCCCGGCAATATCGAGCGGCTGGGCGCGCTGATGGGCACCGGGCCCGCCGCCGGGGCCGCCGCGGCGAACTTCCGCCGGCAGATCGACAAGCTGCGCCAGACCTACGCCGCGCGCGCGCCGGTGACGGTGTTCTACCAGGTCTGGCAGCAGCCGCTGATGACGCTCAACGGCCAGCACCTGATCAGCGACGTGCTGGCGCTGTGCGGCGGGCGCAACCTGTTCGCCAGCGAATCGCTGCTGGTGCCGACGGTCTCGGTGGAGTCGGTGGTGGCCGGCAATCCCGAAGTCATGATGACCGCCAGCATGGGCGCCACGCGCGCCGACCGCCCGCTGCCCGACTTCGCCATGTGGGAGCGCTGGAAGCAGGTCACGGCGGTGGCGCGCGACAACCTGTACGCGATCGACGGCGACCTCGTCAACCGCGCCGGGCCGCGCCTGGCGCGCGGGGCGGAGATCATCTGCAAGGACCTCGACGAAGCGCGCGCCAGGCGGCCCGCGCAGTAGCGCCGGGGGCGGATCGTCAGATCCGGTTCCACCAGCGCAGCCGCGCCGCGCCGCCGCCCAGCGCGAAGCGGCAACTGGCGCCGAACGCCAGCTCCCAGCCGAGCGTGGTGGCCAGCGGCACGCCGAGCCAGTGCGCGGCCAGCATGCGCATCGGGCCGGCGTGCGTGACCGCCCAGACGCAGTCGGGCGAATCCGCCGGCAGCGCATCGGCCCAGGCCGCCACGCGCGCCATGGCCGCGGCCGCGCTCTCGCCGCCATGCGGGGCCGCGTGCAGCAGGTCGGCCGCCCAGGCATCCAGGTCCGCGCGCGGCACCGCGTCCCAGGCCTGCCCTTCCCAGTTGCCGAAATCCAGCTCGCGCAGGCGCGCGTCGGGCTCGGGCACGAGCGCATGGCCCGCGGCCAGCAGCGCGGCGGTCGCCTGCGCGCGCCGCAGCGTGCTGCACAGGATGCGCTGCGGCACCAGCCCGTCGAGCGCCGCCAGCATGCGCGCCGGCGCGGGCGAGACGGGCTCGTCCAGCGCGAGGTCGAGCGCGCCGTAGCACAGGCCCGCCGCCACCTGCGGCTGCGCGTGGCGGATCAGGACCAGGTCCATGCCGCCGCCACCAGGTAGACCAGCAGTTCGGCCAGTTGCTGCGCCATGCCGAGGCAGTCGCCGGTATAGCCGCCGATGCGCCGCACGAAATAGCGGCCCAGCAGCCAGCGCAGCGCCAGCAGCGCGGCCAGCACCGCCGCGGCAAACCCGGGCGACACCAGCAGCAGCGGCAGCGCGCCGCACAGCAGCGCGAACGCCAGCCCGAAGCCGGACAGGCGCTGCGCCACCGGCCGGGCCTTGCCTTCGGGGCGCACGTAGTCGAGCGTGGCGAGATAGCTCACCGCCATGGCGCGGCTGGCGCCGTGCGCGGCCACCAGCACCAGCAGCAGGTCCGCGGTGCCGCCGCGCATGGCGATGGCCAGCAGCAGCTGCCACTTGAGCAGCAGCGCCACCACCAGCGCGATGGCGCCGAACGCGCCGATGCGCGAGTCGTGCATGATGCGCAGCACGTCCTCGGGCCGGTAGCCGCCGCCGAAGGCGTCCACGCAGTCGGCCAGGCCGTCTTCGTGGAAGGCGCCGGTGGCCAGCAGCGTCGCCGCCATGCCGAGCAGCAGCGCCACGCCGGGCGGCCACCACTGCAGCGCGCCCCAGCTCGCCAGCGCGCCGAGCGTGCCCACCAGCAGGCCCACCAGCGGGAAATAGCGCGCCGCCGCGTTCAGGTAGTGCGGCGCGAAACCGACCCAGCGCGGCACCGGCACCCGCGTGAAGTAGCCGACCGCGGTGAGGAAGTAGCGAAGTTCGTCGAGCATGGGCCGGTGCGGGAGGGGGCTGAAAGAGAAGAAAGCGATCCGCGCAGTCTACGCCGACGCCGTGCTGACGCCGGCGCCGCCGAAGGTGGCCATTTCGCGCAGGAAGGCGGCGGCGGACACCAGCAGCGGGTAGGCCAGCGCGGCGCCGGTACCCTCGCCCAGGCGCAGGTCCAGCGCCAGCAGCGGCTCGGCGCCGAACTGCGCGAGCAGCCTGCGGTGGCCGTGCTCGTGCGAGCAATGCGAGAACACGCAGTAGTCGAGCACCGCGGGATCGAGGCGCTGCGCCACCAGCAGCGCGGCCGAGGCGATGAAGCCGTCCACCACGATCACCATGCGGCTGGCCGCCGCGGCCAGGAAGGCGCCGGCCATCATGGCGACCTCGAAGCCGCCGAACGCGGCCAATGCGTCGAGCGGCTCCACGGCATCCGCGTGCAGGTCCAGCGCCTGCGCCAGCACCGCGCGCTTGCGCGCCAGGCCGCTATCGTCCAGCCCGGTGCCGCGGCCGATGCATTCGTCGAGCGGCGTGCCGGTGAGCCGGCTCATCAGGCAGGCGGCCGACGAGGTATTGGCGATGCCCATCTCGCCGAAGGCGATCGCGTTGGTGCCCTGCTGCGCGTGGCGCAGCACGCGCGCCATGCCGGCGGTGAGCGCCGCCTCGGCCTGCTCCGCGCTCATCGCGCGCTCCCGCGCGAAGTTGTGCGTGCCGGCGGCGATGCGGCAGTTGACCAGCCCCGGCGCGGCCGGCAGCGGCGCGCGCACGCCGGCGTCCACCACCTCCAGCGCCAGCCCGTGCTGGCGCGCGAACACGTTGATGGCGGCGCCGCCGCCGAGGAAGTTGAGCACCATCTGCGCCGTCACCTCGGCCGGATAGGCGCTCACGCCGGCATCGGCGATGCCGTGGTCGGCGGCGAACACGATCACCGCCGGGCGCCGGAGCGCGGGCGCGGTGCTGCCGGTAATTAGGCCGATCTGCAAGGCCAGCGACTCGAGCCGGCCGAGCGCGCCGAGCGGCTTGGTCTTGGCATCGATGGCGGCCTGCAGCGCCGGGCGGAGGGAGGCATCGAGCGGGGCGATGGCGGGAAACTGCATGATGTCCGAATACTCGTAGTCGTTCTGGAGTCGCGTGGCGCGAGCTTACATCTCGATGCCGCGCTGGGCCTTGATGCCCTGCTTGAATGCGTGCTTGACCGGCGTCATCTCGGTCACCGTGTCGGCCGCGTCGATCAGCGCCTGCGGCGCGCCGCGGCCGGTGATCACCACGTGCTGCATCGGCGGGCGCGCGCGCAGGTCGGCGATCACGGTGTCCACGTCGAGGTAGTGCAGCTTGAGCGCGATATTGAGCTCGTCCAGCAGCACCAGGTCGACGGCCGGATCGCGCAGCAGGCCGCGCGCCACTTCCCAGGCGGCCTCGGCCTTGGCCACGTCGCGCGCGCGGTCCTGGGTCTCCCAGGTATAGCCTTCGCCCATCACGTGGAACGCGCACTGGTCCGGGAAGCGGCGCAGGAACATCTCCTCGCCGCTCGGGATCGCGCCCTTGATGAACTGCACCACGGCGGCCTGCATGCCGTGGCCGAGCGCGCGCACCACCATGCCGAAGCCGGAGCTGGACTTGCCCTTGCCGTTGCCGGTGGTGATGACGATCACGCCGCGCTCGTCCTGCGCGGCGGCGATCTTGGCGTCGACCACGTCCTTCTTGCGCGCCATGCGCGCCTTGTGGCGCTCGTCGCGTCCGGCGTCTTGCGGCGTGGGAGCGGTGCTGGATTGGGGTTCTGTCATGATGAAGCTCCGTCTTGTTCGGTAGGTCCGCCCGGTTGCGGATGAAAGGCGCCGTGCGCGATCAGCGCGGTGTGCCGGCCGTCGCTGACGCTGACGATGGGCGTGCGCAGCGCGTGCGAGCAGTGCGCCGGGGTGAGGACGTCGGCAGCCGGGCCGTGCAGGCACAGGCCGTCCTCGGCCAGCAGCAGCGCGTGGGTGGCGTAGCGGCGCGCCAGGTTGAGGTCGTGCAGGATCACGACGACGGCATGGCGGCCGGCGCGCGCAAGTCCCGCCATCGTGTCCAGCACCATGATCTGGTGGCGCAGGTCGAGGTGGGCGGCCGGCTCGTCGAGCAGCAGCAGCGGCGCCTGCTGCGCCAGCGTGGCGGCCAGCGAAACGCGCTGGCGCTCGCCGCCGGACAGGGTCAGCACGTCGCGCGCGGCGAGCGCGTCGAGATCGAGTTCGCGCATCACGGCGGCCACGATGGCATCATCCTCGCGGCGCGCCCAGCCCCAGCCGGACAGGTGCGGGTGCCGCCCCACCGCGACCGCGTCGCGCACGCTCATCGAGAAGGTATCGCTCACCGCCTGCGGCAGGTAGGCGCGCTGCAGCGCCAGCGCGCCCGGAGCGATCTCCGGCGGCGCGCGGCCGTCGAGCAGCACCGCGCCGCCGTCCGGCTTGCGCAGCCCGGCCAGCACCGACATCAGCGTGGACTTGCCGACGCCGTTGGGGCCGACGATGCACCATAGCTGGCCGGCCTGCACGGACAGGGTCAGGCCGTCGAGCAGCGTGCGCGCGCCGGCGCGCAGCTGCAGGGCCTGCAGCGCCAGCACGGGGCAGTTCGAGGCGGGTTCGTTCCAGCTTGGCATCGGCATCAGCGCGGCCTGCGCAGCAACAGGAAGAGAAAGGTCGGCACGCCGAGCAGCGCGGTGATCACGCCCACCGGCAACTGCGCCGGCGCGATCACGGTGCGCGCCGCCAGGTCGGCCGCCATCAGCAGCGCGCCGCCCAGCAGCGCCGAGGCCGGCAGCAGCAGGCGCTGGTCGTTGCCCCATGCCAGCCGCACCAGGTGCGGCACCACCAGCCCGACGAAGCCGATCGAGCCGGCCGAGGTGATGGCCACCGCGATCGCCACCGAGGCCAGCACGAACACCGACACGCGCACCGCGCCCACGTGCACGCCCAGCGCCTGCGCCACGGTCTCGCCCATCAGCATGGCATTGAGCGAGCGCGCCAGCGGCATGGCCAGCAGCACGGCCAGCACCAGCGCGCCGAGCGCCACGCCGTAGCTGGCGGTGCCGCCGAGATCGCCGGTCAGCCAGAACAGCATGCCGCGCAGGCGCGCCTCGGGCGCCACGCTCAGGATCAGCGTGATCAGCGCGCCCCAGCCCGCGGCCAGGATCACGCCGGTCAGCAGCAGGCGCGAGCCGGCCTCGTGGTGGCCGCCCTGCACCTGCGGATGCAGCAGGTCGCGCCGCGCCAGCGTGGCCACCAGCACCATCGAGAACAGCGCGCCGCCGGCGGCGCCGGCCTGCACCATCCACAGCGGCCACATCATCAGCATGGCGCCCAGCGCGCCGGTGGCGGCGCCGCCGGACACGCCCAGCACGTAGGGCTCGGCCAGCGGATTGCGCAGCAGCACCTGCATCAGCGCGCCGGTCAGCGCCAGCAGGCCGCCGCAGGCGAACGCCGCCACCGCGCGCGGCAGGCGCAGCTCGCGCACGATGGCGCTGGCGGTGTCGGCCGTGCCGGCACCGCCGCCGGCGAGCGCATGCCACACCTGCGCGGCGGTCAGCGGCACGCTGCCCACCGCCAGCGACAGCAGGAACACCGCCGCGCCGGCGGCGGCGAGCATCAGCCAGACGGCGAGCGCGCGCCGCATCTCAGGCCGCCGCCATCAGCGCTGGCGCCAGCCCAGCGTGACAAAGCCGGCGCGCCCCTGCGTGTTGTAGGGATAGGCGAGCTGGTAGTTCTTGTCGAACAGGTTTTCCACGCGGGCGGCGATGAACCATTGCTTGTCGATGTTGTAGCGGGCGTTGAGGTTGACGATACCGTATCCGCCCAGCGTGCGCGAGCCGCTGTCCAGGCGCGCCGACGAAACGATCCACTCGCCGCCGAGGCGGAAGTCGCCGAACTGGCGGCCCACGTCGAAGGCGGCATGGCGGCGCGCGCGGCGCAGCAGTTGGGTGTTGCTCTGCTCGTCGAGCGGATTCTGGAAGGTCACGCTGGCGCCCACGTCGGTGCCCAGCAGGCGGGCGCGCCACGAGGCCTCGATGCCCTGCACCCTGGCCTTGGCGACGTTCTGCGCCAGGTACAGGCCGCCGGGCTGCGGCGCCGAGACGATCAGGTTGTCGTAGCGGGTCTCGAACGCGGTCACGCGCAGCAGGCCGGCGCCGTCGGTGCTGTACTGCGCGCCCAGCTCGACCGACCTGGCGCGTTCGGGCTGGATGCCGGGCTGGCCGTAGCCGGGGTAGTACAGCTCGTTGAAAGTGGGCGCGCGGAAGGCATTGCTGGCATTGGCGATCAGCTTGAACGCCTCGGTCAGGTTATAGCCGTAGCCGGCGAAATAGCTGGCCTGGCTGCCGAAGTCCGAGTAGTGGTCGTTGCGCACGTTGAGCTGCAACTGGTGCTTGCCCAGGCGGCCGTCGTAGCCGCCGAACACCGAGGCGATATTGCGCACCGGCGTGGTGTACGAACTGGAATCCAGCTCCTGCTGCGCGTACTCGGCGCCGAACAGCAGCGTGTGGGCGGGCGCCAGCGCGTATTCGTTCTGCCAGGTGTATTGGCGGTTGCGCGTGTTGAAGCGGCTGTCGAACAGGCCGTTCCTGGTGGTGGTGCTGCGGTCTTCGCTCTGCGCCACCTTGAAATGCGTGCTCCAGTCCCGGCCCAGCTTGCCGTTAACGAAACCCGATACCGTGTAGAGCTCGCTGTTCATCCACCAGACGTCGGTGGGCTTGCCCGAGGTGCTGTCGTAGGACAGCTTGCTCTTGGAGTAGTAGGCCGTGACGCCCGCGTCCCAGTCGCTGGTGAAGCGGTGCTTGACCTGGCCCGAGATGCTCTTGTTGTCGTAGGGATTGTCGTTGGGGTTGGCCTTGGGCTGCTGCTGGGTGTTGACGGCGGAGAAGCCGTCGGTCTTGAAGACCGAGCCGGTGACGTTGAACGAGGTGTCGCCGACCTGGCCGCCGTAGCCCACCGTGGCCTGGCGCGTATTGTTGCTGCCGTACTCGATCTGCGCGTTGGCGGTGGGCGGCTGGCCCGCGCCGGTCTTGGTGAAGATCTGCACCACGCCGCCGATCGCGTCCGAGCCGTAGAGCGCCGACACGTTGCCGCGCACCACTTCGATGTGGTCGATCTGGTCGGGCAGGATGTTGGCCAGCTGCGCCGTGCCGCTGCTGGCCGACGAGACGCGCACGCCGTCGATCAGGATCAGGGTCTGGTTGCCGTTGGCGCCGCGCATGAACAGCGTGGTATTGGCGCCCATGCCGCCGTTGGCGGCGAACTCCACGCCGGCCTGCGAGCGCAGCAGCGTGCGCAGGTCGGGCGCCTGCGAGTTGACGATGTCCTGCTGCGTCACCACGGTGGTGTGCGGCAGCGCCTCGGTCAGCGCCTGCGCGGTGCGGGTGGCGGTCACCACCACGGGGTCGAGCTGCGCCGCGGCGGGTTGCGCAGCCGCGGCCGGGGCGGCCGGCTGTGGCGCGGAGGCCGGTGCGGGCTCGGCTTCGGGCGCCGGCTGCGCATGGGCAAGGCCGTGCGCGCCGGCGGCGAGCAGGGCGAGCAGGCCGGCGGACCACGACCGCAAGACGGAAACGGGAGCGCGCGCGGAAACGGAAGCGGAAACAGGAGCAGACTGGCGGAACGCCGGCAATGCCGGTCGGCTCGGCCGGGAAGACGATGAGCGCATGATGCGAAGAGGGAGAGAGCAGCCTGGTCCGTTCCCCCGCGGACCGTCTGGCGACGAAGCGCGCCACGCATCCGGTGGAAGGCGGCGCACTCTCGTCCAGGCCGGTATCCGGGCTGGCGACACCAGTCCGACCGCCTTCCCGGACCTTGCGGTCCAGTGGCTGATGGGTCGGCCTTGCGATGCTTCCGATCGCGGTCGCTTACCGTTGCGGGGGCAGCACAGGTTGGCCCGGCACGCGCCCTGGCGGCGGCGGCTGGCTCCCTGTTTCCCGTTGAACTGCAACCCTGTAGTGAACAGGATTGCGAGCACCTGGAACGTGCGCGAGTGTAGGCAGTTTCACGGCGAGCGTCAATGACGCCCGCAAGTACCCCGGCGCCGCGCCAAAACGCGTGGAAGCAGGCAAAAAAGCGCCGCAGCGGCGCCGGTTGGGCGACGTTGCATGCAACTTCGGCGCGCTGGCCCGGTCACACCGGGCTGCTTTCACGTCTGCGCGCGGAGCGCTTGGGCTAAAATCCCAGAACCCGAGACCCTAGATATGACAGGCTCTATGCTCACAGAACTCGAACAACTCGCCGCCAAGATCGGGCGCGTGCTGCACCACGCCGATACCCTGGCAGCGGAGAACCAGCGCCTGCGCGAGGAGATCGAACGCCTGCAGGCCGAAGCCAGCCAGCTGCGCGGCGACCGCGAGGCCATGGCGGCCGACCGCGAGTTGCTCAATATCAAGATCGAGGAAGCGCAGCTGCGCATCCAGTCGATCCTCGACAAGCTCCCCACCGCAAGCGACGCGCGCCAGCTCGACCTGCTGGGCGAGGGCGACACGGCTGGCCGCGCCGCGAGCGCCCAGGGCGCCCGCACCGCCGACAGCGCCCATGTCAAGGCACCCGGAGAAAACGCATGAGCAACAAGCAAGTCGAAGTCAGCATCGCGGGCCAGTCCTACCGCTTTGCCATCGCGCCGGACAACGAGGCCGCGCTGCTGGAGGCCGTCGCCCTGGTGGACGACCAGATGACCCGCCTCAAGAGCGGCGTCTCGGCCAAGGGCGTGGAGCGCGTGGCGGTAATGGCGGCCATCAGCATTGCCTCGGACCTGCTCTCGCTCAAGCGCAAGCAGCAGGAAGACGGCGCGATCCCGGTGGACGCCGTGCGCGCGCGCATCCGCGAGCTCAACGAGCGCGCCGACGAAGCGCTGCGCCAGTATGCCCACGTGGGCACCAACACGCCGGCGCCGCGCGGCTGAAGGCGCGCGCCGCGCGGCGCGGTGCCCCGCACGGCACAGTTGTGGCGGCAGCATGACCGCGGTGTGCCCGAGGTGCCGCGCGCGTCGGCAAAATGTAACGGCCCGGCACGGCGGGCTTGGTATGAAATGCCCGGCGGTGTATAGTGGAGCCAAGTCGCGCCAAGCCACATAGTCGCGACACCAAAGGTCGGGTTATCGTGCCTGGCCGCCGTTTTCATCCCATCCAAGTTAGAAACGGCAAACGTCTGACAGTCTGCGGAAGTGGTTGGTCCTGCGGCGAACAAAGTCAGACGTTTGACAGTTTCCCTGCCTGGTTCGTCAGGATCATATTCCTTGAACCGATAAGCATTTGTTGGTGCGGGACAATGCCGTGTGGGCGAGCGCGTCGCTTGGTTCAAAGTCTGCAGTCGGGACTCCCTGAGTCAGTGATGTACCCAAAATACGGCTTCCGCAGCCACTCTGAACCTCACTTGGGTTCAGGATGCCGATCCAGCGGCCGAGGCGGGGACCCCCTAAAAGGGCGGTGGTTTCAGACCACCGCCCTTTTTCCTTTTGCGCGGCATTTTTCCTGCACTGCGTTTTCCTGCGCCGCACGCATTCCCGTGCCGCGCGTATGCAGTGCCTGCTTGCGCGCCACGCCTGCGCTTCGTTTGCGCGCCGCCGACGCGCCTGCGCCCACCTTGAGTCCACGGTTTTCTTTTGGCCGGGCTTGCTGCACCATAGCGCTGTCGCCAACGCCACTCCGCCATGAGCCAACACGCCAATGAGCCGCTCCTCGCAAGCCACTGCCGCTGACCGGGCCCGCCAGTACTGGCTGATGAAATCGGAACCGGACGAGGCCAGCATCGACACCCTCGCCGAGCGCGGCACCCTGCCCTGGACCGGCGTGCGCAACTACCAGGCGCGCAATTTCATGCGCGACGCCATGCGCATCGGCGACGGCGTGCTGTTCTATCACTCGTCGTGTCCGCAGCCCGGCATCGCCGGCCTGGCCGAGGTCTGCTCGCAGCCCTATCCCGATCCCACCCAGTTCGACCCCGAGAGCGATTACTACGACGCCGCGGCCAGGCCCGACGCGCCGCGCTGGATGCTGGTCGACGTGCGTTATGTCGCCAAGGGTCCGCTGATCTCGCTGGCGGACCTGCGCGCGCACGAGGAACTGGCCGACATGGCCGTGCTACGGCGCGGCAACCGCCTGTCCATCACGCCGGTGACGCCGGCCGAATGGCGCTTCATCACCACGCGGCTGATGGGCTGACCTGCGCGCCGCCCCCGCGCGCCCTTCCCCGGCGCATCGACGCCAGCCACATCCACCACACCGATGAGGTCGATTCCCGTTCCATGAATGTCTCCCTGATTCCCGGGCTGCTGCTGCTCGGCGCCTTCACCGGCTTCTGCGCCGGCCTGCTCGGCGTCGGCGGCGGCATGCTGATGGTGCCCTTCCTCACGCTGCTGTTCACCTACATGGCCTTCCCGCACGAGGCCATCATCCACATGGCGATCGCCACCTCGATGGCCACCATCCTGTTCACCTCGCTGTCCTCGGTGCGCGCCCACCACCAGCGCGGCATGGTGCGCTGGAAGCTGGTGCTCGCGCTGGCGCCCGGCATCCTCGCCGCCGGCCTGATCGGCGGCGGCAAGGTCTTCGCCGCGCTCAAGACCGGCGGGCTGTCGCTGCTGTTCGCGGTGTTCGTCGGCTTTTCGGCCTGGCAGATGCTGCGCAACCGCAGGCCCGCGCCGCACCGCCAGCTGCCCGCCACGCCGGGCATGCTCGGCGCGGGCGGCGTGATCGGGTTCCTGTCCAGCCTGGTGGGCGCCGGCGGGGGCTTTGTCTCGGTGCCGTTCATGACCTGGTGCAACGTGCCCATCCACAATGCCGTGGCCACCTCGGCCGCGCTCGGTTTTCCCATCGCGGCGGCCAGCGTGACCGGCTACGTGTGGAGCGGACTGGACCAGGCCGGGCTGCCGGCGGGCTCGCTCGGCTATATCTACCTGCCCGCGCTGGCGGTGATCGCGCTGGCCAGCGTGCTGACCGCGCCGCTGGGCGCGCGCACGGCGCACCGCCTGGACGTGGCGCAACTGAAGAAGGCCTTCGCGTGCCTGCTGTTCTGCCTGTCGGCCTACATGCTGTGGAAGGCCTGGCAGGCGTTCTAGCGCGGGGCGCCGGAAACATGTGGATACAACGTTGTCGCCGCGTATCGGAACAATCACTTGCGCGGCGCGTCTGACACGCATCGTTTTAACGGGAGAAACCATGAAAAAACTGCTTGCCGCCACGCTGCTGGGCACCACCGCCATGATCGCTTCCGCGCAGGGCGGCGGCCCGGCCCGCGACGCCGCGCCCGCCGGCGTGCTGTCGCTGTCGGCCCAGGCCGCGACCGACGTCCCCACCGACGTGGTCCACCTGACGCTGGCCGCCGAGCAGGAAGGCGCCGAACCGGGCGCGATCTCGTCGGCGCTGTCGGCCAAGGCGCAGGAAGTGATCGCGCAGGCCAAGCGCACCAGCGGCGTCCAGGCCGAATCGGGCGGCTTCACCATCAACCCGTCCACCGACCGCAACGGCCGCATCAGCACCTGGCGCGGGCGCGCCGAGGTGATCCTGCAATCGCGCGATTTCACCGCGGTATCCCGGCTGGCCGGCCAGCTGGCCAGCCAGATGCAGGTGCAGAACATCGCCTTTTCGCTCTCGCGCGAAGCACGCCAGGCAGCCGAAGCCAGGCTCACGGAACAGGCCGTGGCGTCGTTCCGCGGCAAGGCCGACACCACCACCAAGCTGTTCGGCTACAGCAGCTACGCGATCCGCGAAGTGCAGGTCAACGAGATCGGCGCGGTGCAGCCGATGCCGCGCATGTACGCGGCCAAGGCCATGATGTCGGACGCGGCGCCGGTGCCGGTCGAGGGCGGCAAGGCCCAGGTCACGGTGACGGTGAGCGGCTCGGTGCAGATGCTGAAGTAAGCCGCGCCACGCGCGCCAGGATGCGCGCGTAGTCCTCCGGCGTATCCATGTCGGTGGTGAAGCGGTCGTGGCCGGCCTCGTGGACGAAGACGTCGTCCGGGTGGTCGGCGATCAGCTTGCGGCAGCCCGGGTTGACGTGCCCGGCCACGACCTCCGCGGCATAGCTGGCCGAGAACGCCACCGGGTTGCCGCGCTGGCCCGCGTGCACGGGCACCACGATCGCGCCGCGCGGCATCGCCGCGAACGCGCGCAGCAGCTCCAGGTAGTCGGCCGCTTCCAGCAGGACCTGGTCGGCCAGGCACACCAGCACCACGCTGCACGGCATGCGCAGCGCCGCCACGCCGGCCGCCACCGAAGTCATCTGCCCTTCCTCGTAGCGCGGGTTCGGCTGGAAATCGACCGGCAGGCCAGCGAGCGCGCCGATCACCTCGCGGCCCTTGTGCCCCGTCACCACCACGATCTCCTGCGGCCGCGCCGCCAGCAAGGCGCGCACGGTGCGCCGCACCGCCGGCTCGCCGTCCAGCGGCAGCAGCAGCTTGTGCTGCCCGCCCATGCGCGACGACATGCCGGCGGCCAGCACCACCGCGGAGAAGGCCGGCAACGCCGCGTCCGCCGGCGCACTCAGATGGTCGCTCACGTGGTCTCCCGCACGCCGCGCGCCGCCGGCAGGTATTTGTCCGGCTCGCGCTCGAACTCCACCTTGCAGCCGTCGCAGCAGAAATACACGCGCTGCCCGCCATGCTCGATCACATGCCTGGCCGAGGCGATGTCGACCGCCATGCCGCACACCGGGTTGACGTAGCGCGCAGCCGGCGCGGGCGCGGCCGGCGCCATCGATTCGCACGGCAGCACCACCGGCAGCGCGTCCGCATGCTCGGCCGGCGCCTGCGCGGCCCGTTCTTCCTCCATCTGCCGGCGCAGCGCCACCAGCCCGGCCACCGCGCCGAGCGCGATTTCCTGCGGCGTGCGCGCGTGGATATGCGGGCCGGCCGGCGCGTGCAGCGCGGCCAGCCGCTGCGGCGCGATGCCGCGCCGGTGCATGGCCTCGCGCAGCGTCTGCGCCTTGCGCTGGCTCGCCACCAGCAGCACCGCCGCGGCCGGGCCGCGCAGCGCGGCTTCCAGCGCGTCCTCGTCGGCGTCGCCCTGGGTGGCCACCAGCACCAGCCGCGGCGCCAGCGCGGCGAGCGCGGCCGCGTCGTAGCCTTCGACCACCTGGCGCAGGCCGAGCGCGGCCAGCGGTACCGTCACGCTGGCCGCGGCCGCCACGGCGAAGCCCATGCGCTGCGCCAGCACGCAGGCCTCCAGCGCGGTGGGCGTGGCGCCCAGCACCAGGGCCAGCGGCGGCGGCAAGGTCGGCTGGATGAACAGCTCCAGCGTGCCGTTGCTCGCGCACGGCATGGCGTGCATCTCGACGCCGTCCTCGGCCGCCGCGGGCGCGTTGCTGATGCGCAGCAGCTTGGGGGCGCCGGTGCGGATCGCCTCCAGCGCGGCCTGGATCACGATGGCGCGCGAGCAGCCGCCGCCGACCCAGCCGTGCAGTGCGCCGTCCTCCTCCAGCAGCGCCTGCGCGCCCACCCAGGCCGAGGTGGGCGGCTGCGCGCGGATCACGGTGACCACGGCGAACGGGCGCAGCGCCTCGGTCAGCCGCTGCTCGCGCTGCAGCAGCGCTTCGCCGCCGGTGGCATCCGCGGCGGCGCCGGTGGCGGTGTCCGCGGTGGGGTCTATGGTTGCGTGGTTCATGGCAGGGTCCGGAACGTCGTTTACTGCAATACCGACAGCACTTGCGGCAGCACCTGCCGCAGGCTCGCCAGGTCGCGCGCGCCAGCCAGCAGGTCGAGGTACGGCAGCGCCGCCGACATGCCCGCGCTGGCCGGCGTGAAGCCGGGCTGGCCCATCAGCGGGTTGAGCCAGACCAGCCGGCGGCAGCGCCGCCGCATCTTGTGCAGGGCCTCCTGCAGCAGGCCGGGCTCGCCCGCGTCGTAGCCGTCGCTGACGATCACCACCGCCGTGCGCGAATGCAGCAGCGCCGCGCCGTGGCGGCGGTTGAACGCATCCAGGCTCTCGCCGATGCGCGTGCCGCCGGCCCAGCCCGCCGACAGCAGCGCCAGGCGTTCCTGCGAGCGCCACGGGTCGGGGTCGCGCAGCGCCTGCCCCACGTTCGCCAGCGCGGTGTGGAAGATGAAGCAGTGCACGTCGGCCAGCCGCGCGCTCAGCACGCGCGCCAGGCGCAGGAAGAAAAAGCTGTACAGGCTCATCGAGCGGCTCACGTCGAGCAGCAGCACGATGCGCGGGCGCTGCCGCCGGCGCTGCCGCCACGCCAGCTCCAGCGGCTGGCCGCCGCGCGGCACGCTGCGCCGGATGGTGGCGGCCATGTCGATCAGGCGGCCCGACGCCGCGCTGCGCTCGCGCCGCGTCTGCACGCCGCGCAGCCGCTGCGCGAAGCGCCGGATCGCGTCGTCGATGGCGAACAGCGCGTCGGGCTGGTTGAGATGGCGGAAATCCGCGTGCGCCAGCGAGTCCGCCGCGCTGGCGCCGCGCGCCGCCGCGCTGCCCTGCGCGGCCAGCCCGTCCGCCTCGGGGCCGGCGCTGGCCAGCGCGGTGCCTTCGCTGTCGTCGCGCGGCCCGGCCTCGCGCCGCGGCTCGAGGCGCCCGGCGCCGCTGGCCTGCGCCGGCGCCAGCGCGCGCCGGTTGGGCCGCTGGAAGTAGGCATCGAACAAGGCGTCGAAGCGGCGCCATTCCTCGGCGCGCGAGCACAGCAGCGCGCGCAGGCTCCAGCGCAGCAGTTCGCTGTCGAGCTGGCCCATGCGCCGCGCCACCTCCATCGAGGCCGCCATGTCCTCGCTCGCCACGCGAAAGCCGTTGGCGCGCAGCCAGCCCGCGAAGCCGGTGTAGCGCGACACCAGCCGCGCCGCCAGATCCGCTTCGGGAGCGCGCTGCGCGGCGCCGGGCAGCGCGCTCAGCATGCGGCCGCCAGTTTTTCGACGACCGGGCGCGTCAGCCCGGCCAGGTCCGCGCGCGTCTTCACCAGCGCGGACAGCGAATCCATGATCTGCTCGGCGCCGCCCGGGTCGAGCGCGCTCACGCCCAGGCGCAGCAGGGCCGAGGCCCAGTCCAGCGTCTCGGCCAGCCCGGGGCGCTTCTGCATGTCCATCTGCCTCACCGCCTGCACGAACTCCACGATCTGCCGCGCCAGCGCCTCGGGCACGTCCGGCACCTGCATGCGCACGATCAGCAGTTCCTTGTCGAAGCCCGGGTAGTCCACGTACTGGTAGAGGCAGCGGCGGCGCAGCGCGTCGGAGATCTCGCGCGTGCCGTTGGAGGTGAGCACCACGTAGGGCCGCTCGGCCGCGCGGATCACGCCCAGCTCGGGGATCGACATCTGGAAGTCCGACAGCAGCTCCAGCAGGTAAGCCTCGAACGCTTCGTCGGTGCGGTCGATCTCGTCGATCAGCAGCACCGGCGCCGGCGTGGCGGTAATGGCGTCGAGCAGCGGGCGCTTGAGCAGGTAGCGCTCGGAGAAGATGTCCTGCTCCTTGTCGGCCACCGGGCGCGGGTCCTGCTCCAGCAGCTTGATCGCCAGCAACTGGTGCTGGTAGTTCCACTCGTAGAGCGCCGAATGGGCGTCCAGCCCTTCGTAGCATTGCAGGCGGATCAGGCGCGTGGCGAGCAGCCGCGCCAGCGCCTTGGCCACCTCGGTCTTGCCCACGCCGGCCTCGCCTTCGAGCAGCAGCGGGCGGCGCATCTCGAGCGTCAGCAGCATGGTGGCGGCGAAGCTGCGTTCGGCGATGTAGCCATGCTGCTCCAGGCGCTGCTGCAGCGCCACCACGTCCGGCATGCGGTCGGTGGGCATGGCGCCGGCTCCTCCGTCAGGTGGCCTTGTGCGAGAAGATCCCGCGCAGCCAGTCGCGCAGCACCGCCCACGCCAGCGCAAGGCCGTTGAGCTCCGCGCGCGGCGGCGGCGGCGCGGCCGGGGCCGCCGCGGAGGCCGCCGCCGGCGCGCCGTCGCCGGCAGGCGCCGCCGCCTCCTGCGCGGGCGCCGGCGGCGCCTGCCGCGACTGCGCCAGCGCGTCGAAGTTGGCCGCGAACTGCTTGAGGATCTGGTCGGCCACGGTGTTCATCATGCGCCCGCCGAACGCGGCCGCCTTGCCGCTCATGGTCACCTCGCTCCTGCCGGACAGCGCGCAGGCCGCGCCGCTGCCCTGCACGGTCGCCAGCAGGTCCATCGACGCGCCCGAGGTGCCGGTCGAGTCCGCGCCCTTGCCGGCCAGGTGCAGGCTGCGCGCGGCCGGGTCGAGGCCCAGCACTTCGATGTCGCCCTTGAACGACATCGTGGCCGGGCCGAGCCGCACGACGATGGTGCCCTTGTAGTGCGTGTCGTCCACGCGCTCGGTGATGGTGGCGCCCGGCATGCAGCCGGCCACCGCGGCGATGTCCTGCAGCGACTGCCAGGCCGCGTCGGCGCCGGCGGCGAGAGGGAATACCTTTTCGAGCACGACTTTCATCAGCTTGTCCTCGCAGGCTTGCGCGCCGCGGCGCGGCGCGCGTGGGCGGGCCCGGCGTCAGCGCTGCGCCAGGCCGAGCGCGCGGCATTGCTGCCAGACGCGGTAGGCGTTGTGCGGCATGTTCATGTGCGTGATGCCGAGGTGGGCGAAGGCGTCGACCACCGCCGAGGTGAAGCACGGGATCGAGCCCACGTGCGGCGACTCGGCCACGCCCTTGGCGCCGATCGGGTGGTGCGGCGACGGCGTGACGGTGAAGTCGGTGTCCCAGTGCGGCGTCTCCAGCGCGGTCGGCACGAAGTAGTCCATCAGCGTGGCGCCGAGCAGGTTGCCGGCCTCGTCGTAGGGCATCTCCTGCCCCATCGCCACCGCGAAGCCTTCGGTCAGGCCGCCGTGGATCTGGCCCTCGATGATCATCGGGTTGATGCGCGTGCCGCAGTCGTCGAGCGCGTAGAAGCGGCGCACGCGCGTCTCGCCCGAATGGCGGTTGATGTCGAGCACGCACAGGTAGGCGCCGAACGGGAACGTGAAGTTGGGCGGATCGTAGTAGTCCACCGCCTCCAGCCCCATCTCCATGCCTTCGGGCACGTTGTTGTAGGCGGCCCAGGCCACTTCCTTCAAGGTCTTGAACTTGCCCGGCGAGCCCTTGAGCACGAAGCGGTCGAGATCGAATTCCACGTCGTCGGGGCCGGCCTCGAACAAGTGCGCGGCGATCAGCCTGGCCTTCTCGCGGATCTTGCGCGCCGCGCGCGCCACCGCCGCGCCCGCCACCGGCGTCGAGCGCGAGCCGTAGGTGCCGAGCCCGTAAGGCGCGGTGGAAGTGTCGCCCTCCTCCACCTGGATCACCGAGGCGGGGATGCCGGCCTCCGACGCGATGATCTGCGCGTAGGTGGTCTGGTGGCCCTGCCCCTGCGTGATAGTGCCCATGCGCGCGATCGCCGAGCCGTCCGGATGCACGCGGATCTCGCACGAGTCGAACATGCCGATGCCGAGGATGTCGCACGCCTTGGACGGCCCGGCGCCGACGATCTCGGTGAAGGTGCACACGCCGATGCCCATCAGCCACTCGGCCTTGGGGTCGGCGCGGCGCGCGTCCTGCTCGGCGCGCAGCGCGGGATAGTCCACCGCGGCCAGCACCTTGCGCAGCGCGGGCTCGTAGTCGCCCGAGTCGTACTCCAGGCCGAGCGGCGTCAGGTACGGGAACTGGTCCTTGCGGATGAAGTTGCGCAGCCGCAGCTCGGTCTTGTCGATGCCGAGCTTGAGCGCCAGCACGTCGATCATGCGCTCGATCAGGTAGACCGCCTCGGTCACGCGGAACGAGCAGCGGTAGGCCACGCCGCCCGGAAATTTGTTGGTGTAGACGCCGTCGACCGAGACGAACGCGTTGGGGATCGCGTACGAGCCGGTGCAGACGTGGAACATGCCGGCCGGCCACTTGGTCGGGTCGGCGCAGGCGTCGAAGGCGCCGTGATCGGCGACGACGTTCACGCGCAGCGCCTTGATGCGCCCGTCGCGGTCGGCGGCCAGCTCGCCCTTCATGTGATAGTCGCGCGCGAACGCGGTGCTGCTGAGATTCTCCGCGCGCGACTCGATCCACTTCACCGGCCGGCCCAGCACGATCGACGCCACGATGGACACCACGTAGCCCGGATACACGCCCACCTTGTTGCCGAAGCCGCCGCCGATGTCCGGCGAGACGATGCGGATCTTCGATTCCGGGATCGCCGACAGCATGCCCACCACGGTGCGCACCACGTGCGGCGCCTGCGAGGTGATGTACACGGTCAGGTCGCCGCGCGCCTTGTCGTAGGACGCCACGCAGCCGCAGGTTTCCAGCGGGCACGGGTGCACGCGCGGATACAGCATCTCCTGCGCGACCGTGACCTCGGCGTTGTCGAAGGCGCGGTCGGTCTTGTCCTTGTCGCCGATCTTCCAGTTGAAGATGTGGTTGGGATGCCGGCGCGCGCCGTGCGCGCCCACCTGCTTGTCGCGGATGTCCTCGCGGATCACCGGCGCGTCGGGCGCCAGCGCCTGGTGCGGGTCCACCAGCGCGGGCAGTTCCTCGTACTCCACCTCCACCAGCTCGGCGGCGTCGGCCGCCACGTAGCGGTCGTCGGCCACCACGAAGGCCACCTCCTGGTTCTGGAAGCAGACCTTCTCGTCGGCCAGCACGGCCTGCACGTCGCCGGCCAGCGTCGGCATCCAGTGCAGCTTGAGCGGCTTGAGGTCGTCGGCGGTCAGCACCGCGTGCACGCCGGGATGCGCCAGCGCGCGCGACTTGTCGATGCGCTTGATGCGGGCGTGCGCATAGGGGCTGCGCACCATCGCGCCGAACAGCATGCCCGGCATCTTGATGTCATCGACATAGGTGCCCTTGCCCTGCAGGAAGCGCGGGTCCTCGCGGCGCTTGCGCGAGCAGCCCATGCCCTCCAGCGCGGCGAGGCGCTCGGCTTCGGCGTTCATCGTTCCCATGGTGCGTCTCCGTGCGTCTGCTTGAGACACCGGGCGCGGCCATCGCGCGCCCGGCATTGCCTGTTGCCCGTCCTGCCGGCCGCGTCAGTGCGCCGCCTCGTCCATCAATGGATGCGAGGTCTGCACCGCTTCGCCGCGCAGCTTGCGGGCGGCATACTGCACCGCTTTGACGATGTTCTGGTAACCCGTGCAGCGGCACAGGTTACCGGCCATCCAGTAGCGGATCTCTTCCTCGCCCGGGTCGGGGTTTTCCTGCAGGAGGCGGTACGCGCGCATCAGCATGCCGGGCGTGCAGAAGCCGCACTGCAGCGCATGCTCCTGCATGAAGGCCTCCTGCAGCGCATGCAGCTCGCCGCCCTGCGCCAGGCCTTCCACGGTCAGTACCTGCGCGCCCTCGGCCTGTACCGTGAGCACCGTGCAGGACTTGACCGACATGCCGTCCAGGTCCACCGTGCAGGCGCCGCAGTGCGAGGTCTCGCAGCCGATGTGCGGCCCGGTGTGCAGGCAGCGCTCGCGCAGCGTGTGGATCAGCAATTCGCGCGGCTCGGCCACCACGTCGGTGTCCTTGCCGTTGAGCTTGAACGACACCATCACTTTCTTGATCATGTCCGGTCTCCGCTGGGGGCCTGCAATGGTTTCGACAATCGGGACGGCAATCAGTGCGCCGCGCGCGAGAAGGCGACGCGCAGCGCCCGCTGCGTCATCTCGCCCGCCATCGCCGTCTTGTATTCGGCGTCGCCGCGCAGGTCCTCGGCCGGGTCGCAGATGGCCATCGCCAGCCGCGCCGCCTCGGCAATGGCCGCGTCGTCGAGCGGCTTGCCGCGCAGGCTCTGCTCGGCGTCGGTGGCGCGGATCGCCGTGGGCGCGACATTGGTCAGCGCGATGCGCACGTCCTCCACGCTCTCGCCGCGCAGGCGCAGCATCACGGCCGCGGCGGCGGTGGCGAAATCGCCCGACTTGCGCTTGAGCTTGGCATAGCAATGGCCGCTGCCCTGCGCCGGCACCGGGATGCGGATTTCCGTGAGGATCTCGCCCGGCTCCAGCAAGGTCATGTAAGTGCCGAGAAAGAAGCCGTCCGCCGGCACCACGCGCTCGGCCAGCCTGCCGGCCAGCACGAAGGAAGCGTCCAGCGCCATCATCAGCGCCGGATGGTCGTTGCCGGGATCGCCGTGCGAGATATCGCCGCCGATGGTGCCGCGGTAGCGCACCTGCGGGTCCGAGATCAGGCGCGCGCCCTCCACCAGCAAGGGACATTTTTCCTGCAGCAGGGGCGACCAGATCAGTTCGTTCTCGGTGGTCATCGCGCCGATGCGCAGCTCGCTGCCTTCCTGGCGGATGCCCTTGAGCCCTTCGACCTTGCCGAGGTCGATCAGGTGGGCCGGCTCGGCGAAGCGCAGCTTCATCATCGGCAGCAGGCTGTGCCCGCCCGCCAGCAGCTTGGCGCCGTCGCCGTATTCTTCGAGCATGGCGACCGCTTCGGGCAGCGTCTTCGGCGCATGATATTCAAACGGGCGGGGTATCACGCTGGTCTCCTTGTCTCGCATCGGCGCCTGCGCCGCCGGCGCCGTGCCGGCCGCTTGCGCGCCTCGCTGTGTTTTCAGAAGCATTTCATAATGCAGCGCAGCAAAGCAATGTGACTTCCCGAACGCACGGCAAGCCTGCGCCAACCGCCGGGAAACTTGCACGAACTACAGTGGGGACGTACAACAGAATGGCCGCGCAGGCGCGCGATAGGCCGACGTCTAAACCAGGAGATTGCAATGGACCGCCTTGCGCCGTTCACCCCGCCAGCCCCCGAGGTGCGCCGCAACGAGACCTTCCAGCACAAGCTGGAACAGTTCAACCCGGGCATCGTCTGGCTCGACGCGCAAGGCCGCGTCACCGCCTTCAACGATGTTGCGCTGCAGATCCTCGGGCCCGCCAGCGAGCAGTCGCTGGGCGTCAGCCAGGACCGGCTGATCGGCATCGACGTGGTGCAACTCCACCCGGAGAAAAGCCGCGAGAAACTACGCTTCCTGCTGCAGTCCGAGGACGCCAGCGGCTGCCCGGTCAAGTCGCCGCCGCCGCTGGCGATGATGATCAACATCCCCGACCGGGTGCTGCTGATCAAGGTGTCCAAGATGACCGGCAGCAGCGGTGTATGCGGCACCTGCATGATCTTCTACGACGTCACCGACATCACCACGGAGCCACACCAGGCACTCGCGGCCGGCAGCGCCCCCATGCCGCGCCGGCTGTTCAAGATCCCCGTGTACCGGAAGAACCGCGTGATCCTGGTGGACCTCAAGGACATCGTGCGCTTCCAGGGCGACGGGCACTACACGACGATCGTCACCAGGGACGAGCACTACCTGTCGAACCTGTCGCTGACCGACCTGGAGATGCGGCTCGATGACAGTATTTATCTGCGGGTGCACCGCAGCCATATCGTCAGCCTGGCTTATGCGGTGGAAGTGGTGAGGAACGAGGAACGCGTGCAGCTTGTCATGGACGATGCGCAGCGCACGCTGGTGCCGGTGAGCCGGGCGAAGATTGCGGAGTTGAGGGAGAGGTTGGGGGTGGCGTAGGGGGGATTTTTTCGTTCACATTAAAATTATTTCAAACTCAATTGTTTATTTCAAAAATAAACCCCTTAAAATCTTAAAACATTGAATTCAACATCAAATTCAAAATCTTAACGTCAAAGTCAAAGGCTTTCGCTCCCCCGGAGCGACCTACTTTCTTTTTTCCGAAAAGAAAGTAGGCAAAGAAAGCGGACTGCCTGGCCGGCAGGGGCAGAAACGTTGGGTTTCTGATTGTCTGGTGGTTTCGTGGTGGGGCCTGTGGTTCTGCTCGCATCCTGCCGTTACCGGTGCGGGCGGCCACTAAGCTGCGGGTTTTGTTGGTTTCGGGGTCAGACCTATGATGGCGGGCGCACTGCTTGTCCGGCCATCTACCGTTACCGGTTTTGGCGGCCACGACGTAGCACCCTCATAGTTTCGTGGTGGGCGTGGTGGACCGGGGTACGAGTGTGCCGGGCTCGTCTCAAGCCGGGGCCACCGCGCCCACCACGAAACCAGTGCCGTGCCCATGACGTGGCATCCGCCCCGGTCGCGGCAGCAGCCTGAACTACCTGGGCCAATGCCATCATGCAGCGCCACCACGAATCCAGCTCCGCTCGCAGAATAGTGGCCGCCAAAACCGGTAACGGCAGGATACCAGCAGAACTACAAACCCCACGACGAAACCATTAACATTAATAATCCCAACGTTTCTGCCCCTGCCGGCCAGGCAGTCCGCTTTCTTTGCCTACTTTCTTTTCGGAAAAAAGAAAGTAGGTCGCTCCGGGGGAGCGAAAGCCTTTGACTTTGATCTTAAAGACTTTGAAGTCAAGATTTTGACTTAAAATCCAAATCCTTCAAATCAAAAACCCAAGAAAAACCCAATCACGCCCGGGCCGCCAGGCCCAAAAACACCCGAGCCCCCCTTAATCCCCCCCAAACTGCACCCTCAACAAATTCTTCTGCACCTTCCCCATCGTATTCCGCGGCAGTTCATCGACAAGATGCACCCGCTTCGGCACCTTGAAATTGGCAATCCGTCCCTTGAGCGAGCCGATCAGGCTGGCCTCCTCCAGCGCCGAGCCGGGCTTGCCCACCACCACCGCCACCACGGCTTCGCCGAAATCCGCGTGCGGCACGCCGATCACGGCGCTTTCGGCCACGCCGGGCATTTCGTCGATGAAGCTCTCGATTTCCTTCGGGTAGACGTTGTAGCCGCCCGAGATGATGAGGTCCTTGCTGCGGCCGACGATGGTCAGGTAGTCGTCGGGCACCTTGCGTTCGCCGGCGTGGCTGAGGATGGTGCCGCCGAAGCGGCCGACGTCGCCGGTCTTGAACCAGCCGTCGGCGGTGAATTCTTCGCGGGTCTTCTCGGGCATGCGCCAGTAGCCCTTGAACACGTTGGGCCCGCGCACCTCCACGTTGCCGATCTCGCCGGGCGCGCAGGGCTTGCCGTCGCCGTCGACCACGCGCACCGACACGCCCGGCAGCGGCTTGCCGACGGTGCCGCCGATCCGCTCGCCGTCGGCGGCTTCGTATGGGTTGGAGACCAGCATCACGGTCTCGCTCATGCCGTAGCGCTCGAGGATGGTGTGGCCGGTGCGCTCGCGGAAGGCGTCGAAGGTCTCCATCAGCAGCGGCGCGGAGCCGGACACGAACAGGCGCATGCGGCGGCAGGTGTCGTCGTCGAAGCGCGGCTCCTGCAGCATGCGCACGTAATACGTGGGCACGCCCATCATCACGGTCGAGCGCGGCAGGAACCTGAGGACCTGGGCCATGTCGAGGCGGGGCGCCCAGATCATCTTGGCGCCGGCCAGCAGCGCGCCGTGCGAGGCCACGAACAGGCCGTGCACGTGGAAGATCGGCAGCATGTGCAGCAGCACGTCGTCGCTGCGCCAGCCCCAGTATTCGTGCAGCGTCTTCGCGTTGGAGGCGAGGTTGCCGTGCGTGAGCATGGCGCCCTTGCTGCGGCCCGTGGTGCCGGAGGTGTACAGGATGGCGGCGAGGTCGTCGGCGCCGCGCGCCACGGTGGCGAAGGTATCCGGCCTGCCGGCCGCGCGCGCCAGCAGCGAGCCGGAGCGGTCTTCGTCCAGCGTGAACACGTGCCGGGTGCCGTGGCGGAACGCCACCTTGGACACCCACGGGAAATTGGCGCTGCTGCAGACCACCACGTCGGGCTCGGCGTTGCCGATGAAGTAGTCGATCTCGGCTTCCTGGTAAGCGGTGTTGAGCGGCAGGTAGACGTAGCCGGCGCGCAGCGTGGCGAGGTAGAGGAACAGCGCCTCGGGCGACTTCTCCGCCTGCACCGCCACGCGCGCGCCTTCGGGCAGCTTGAGCGCGGCCAGCAGGTTGGCCAGCTTGGCGGTGGCGCGGTCGAGGTCGTCCCAGCTGTAGTACAGGCCGTCGTGGGTTTCGATGCAGCAGGCGCTGCGGTCCGAGGGGAAGCGCGATTCGAACAGGGCGAACAGGTTGGCGTTCATGTTGCGGAAGATATAGAACGGGATCGTCAGTAACATTGGCAATCGGGGGCCGGGGCCGCGGGCCGATAGCCCGAAAGGTCAATGAGGCAGTACGAGTGTGGTTAGGCGGACTTCGTCAAGCCCGGACTTGAGGCTGGCCGACAGCCGGCCATGATAGGCCCGCCGCTAGTGCCCGGTAAAGCGCGGCGCGCGCCGGGCCAGGAAGGCGGCCACGCCTTCGGCATGGTCCGCGCTCTCGCCGTAGCGGAAATGCGCGGCCAGTTCGTGCGCGTCGAGCGGCTCCGGGGCGGGCGCCAGGCGGCGGATGGTCTCCTTGTTGATGCGCGCGGCCAGCGGCGCGCCGGCGGCGATGCGCGCGGCGGTGGCGGCCACATCGCCGGCCAGCGCGGCGGCCGGCACCACGCGCGTGAGCAGTCCTTTCTCGCGTGCCTCGGCCGCGTCGAACACGCGGCCTTCGAGCAGGATCTCCAGCGCCACGGCGCGGCCGGCCAGGGCCAGCAGGCCGCCCAGCTCGCCGGGCGCCATCGGGAAGCCGAGCCGGTTGATGGGCACGCCGAAGCGGCTGTCGGCGGCGGCGATGCGCAGGTCGCAGTGGCAGGCGATCTCCAGCCCGCCGCCCACGCAAACCCCGTCGATCATCGCCACGGTGGGATGCAGGCATTGCGCCACGGCGGCCAGCGCCGGGGCGATGGTCTCCATGTGGTAGCGGCGCAGCGCGGCGGCATCGCCGCGCTCCTGCGGGAATTCGGCGATGTCGGCGCCGGCGGCGAAGTTGCCGCCGGCGCCGCGCACCACCACGCAGCGCAGCGACTCGTCCGCCGACAGCCGC
Source organism: Cupriavidus sp. 30B13 (assembly GCF_049059565.2). Classification (NCBI taxonomy): domain Bacteria; kingdom Pseudomonadati; phylum Pseudomonadota; class Betaproteobacteria; order Burkholderiales; family Burkholderiaceae; genus Cupriavidus; species Cupriavidus sp. 30B13. The sequence goes on from NZ_CP188223.1 coordinate 3,294,071, forward strand.
GCGAAGCCCCGCGCCAGCGCGCGCCACATCGCCACCGAGATCGCGTTGAGCTTGCCCGCGTTGGCCAGCGTGACCGTGGCGACGTCGCCGTCGCGCGTGATTTCCACCGTGCCGCTCATGCCCCTGCTCCTGCCATCATCACCATCCCCTTGCGTCGAATCGGTCGAATCAATCGAATCAGTCGATCTTGGCGCCGGACTGCTGCACCACCTGCGCCCAGCGCTTGATCTCGGCGCGCTGGAACTGGGCGAACTGATCCTGCGTGAAGGCCGGCGTGTCCGAGCCGTTGGCCAGCCAGACCTGCTTCATCTCGGGCGTGTTGAGCGCCTTTTCCACTTCGGCGTAGAGCTTGTCGACGATATCCTTGGGCGTGCCCTTGGGCACCCACATCGCGTACCAGGTGGAAACGTCATAGTTGGCCACGCCGGCCTCGGCCGCGGTCGGCACGTTGGGGAACGCGGCCGAGCGCTTGTTCGACGCCACCGCCAGCGCCTTGATGCGCCCGGCGCGGATATGCTGGGCCGAGGAGCCGAGGCCGTCGAACACCATGTCGACCTGCCCGGCGATCAGGTCCGACAGCGCCGGCCCCGCGCCCTTGTACGGGATATGCGTGATGAAGGTCTGGGTCTGCAGCTTGAACAGCTCGCCGGCGAGATGGTGGGACGAGCCGTTGCCGGCCGAGCCGTAGTTGAGCTTGCCCGGGTTCTTCTTCGCGTAGTCGATCAGCTCGCCGAGCGTGTTGGCGGACACCTTGGCCGGGTTGACCACCACCACCTGCGGCGGCTGCGCGATCACGGTGACCGGGATGAAATCCTTCTCGATGTCGTAGTCGAGCTTCTTGTAGAACGACGGCGCGATGGCGTGGTGCGCGCCGCCGATGAACACCGTGTAGCCGTCCGGCGCGGCCTTGGCCGCGATGCTCGCGCCCACCGTGCCGCCGGCGCCGCCGCGGTTGTCGATCACGAACTGCTTGCCGAGCTGCCTGGAAAGCTGCGCGGTCAGCGGGCGGGCGAAGGCATCGGTGCCGCCGCCGGCCGGGAACGGCACGATCACGGTGATCGGCTTGGACGGCCAGGTGTCGGCCTGTGCCGCGGGGGCTGCCATGCCGAGGGCCGCGCCGAGCGCGCAGGCCAGCCCGGCCAGTTGGAACTGACGACGTTTCATTGCTCTGTCTCCTGTGTCTTTTCTCTGCGGAAAGTCAAACCACGGAACTGCCACCACAACAAGGCCATGGCCCGGCGAAGGACCTCGCCCGGGACCCGGCCAGGATCACAAGAACTTCCCCACGGCGCGGCTGATGCGCGGGTTGCCATTGCCGAGACGCGCCAGGTTGTCATCGAGCGCCTCGGGCACGTACAGGTAATTCACCATCATGCCGCACGACTGCGCGCGGCCCTTGCGCGACAGGTCGGCGGCCCAGTTCAGGCGCTCCACGCAGGCGCCGTTGCCGAGGTGGAAGCGCGCCACGGGGTCGGCCGGCATGTCGTGGTGGCGCTCGCGCACGAGGAAATGCGCGGCCAGCGCCAGCGCGGTGTCGCGCACCACGGCGTCTTCCCGGGCGCCCTTCTCGTGCGGGCCGTCCGCGGCGTCCGCGCCGCCGGCCAGCGCCGCCAGCCAGCCCGCGCCGTCGGCGGGCGGCTCGCCGTGCTGCTCGCGCCAGCGCGCCAGGCGCTTGTCGCCCAGCACCCCGGCCACCGCCGCGCCGTCGCGCTTGCGCAGCCAGTCGGCGAAGCCGGGAATGGGCGAGAGCGTGGCGAACTGCTTGAGCTTGGGAAACTCGCGCTGCAATTCCTCGATCACGCGCTTGAGCAGGAAGTTGCCGAAGCTCACGCCGCGCAGCCCGGCCTGCGTGTTGGAGATGGAATAGAAGATGGCCCACTTGACGCGGCGCAGGTCTTCGAGCGGCGCCGCCTCGTCGAGCAGGGCATGCACGTTGGCCGCCAGTTCCGGCACGAAGGCCACCTCGACGAAGATCAGCGGCTCGCGCGGCATGCGCGGGTGGAAAAAGGCATAGCAGCGCCGGTCGGAATCGAGCCGGTTGCGCAGGTCCGCCCACGAGGCGATCTCGTGCACGGCCTCATAGCGGATCAGTTTTTCCAGCAGCGAGGCGGGCGAGTCCCAGGTGATCGGCTGCAGTTCGAGCAGGCCCACGTCGAACCAGTTGGAGAACAGCGCCTCGAGATCGTCGTCGAGCGGACGCAGGCCCGGCATGCGTTTTTGCCAGCGCAGCATGTCGGCGCGCAGGCCGATCAGGAAATGCAGGCCGCACACGCTGTCGCCCTGCTGCCCGTGCAGCGCGGCGATCCGCTTGAAGAAACGGATGCGCGCGTTGGACAGCGCCTGCGACAGGCCGGGCGCGGCATTGCCATTGCCATCGGCGCCTTCGCCCGCCTCGCCCGCCTCGCCGCTGGCCGCCACTTCGGCCAGCACGCCGAGCATGGCCTGCCGTGCGTCGTCCCCCGCCGCCTCGTACCCGGCGCGCCACGACTGCGCGGCGGCATTGGCGGCGCCGTCGGTCAGGCGCGCGTCGAAGCACTGGCGCAGCTGCTCGCGCTGGCGGCGCAGCACGCGCGCCGGCAGCGCCGCCGGGGCCGTGTCCACGCGCGCCTCGGCCCTGGCTTCCGGCTTGCCGGCGCCGCGCTGGCCCTTGCGGCCCCACCAGCGGCCGAAACGCGAGAACAGGTTGCCGCCCGAAGACTCGGGGCCGGCAAGAGGGGCGCTGACTTTCTGCTCGCTGCTCAGGGAATCCATGGCGTACCTGCTATCGGACTGTCAAATGGCCGGGTATCGGGCGATGCATGCCGGACGACGGGCGCGGCGCTAGCGGGCGGCAGCCTTGCCCGGCGCCGCGGCGGGCGGCCCGGCAGCCTGCGCCTCGGCCGCGTCCAGCGCCCGGAGCGCGCCGCGCTGGCGCATCAGGTGGGTCTTCATCAGCGCTTCGGCGCCTTCGGAGTCGTGCGCCTTGAGCGCGGAGAACACCGAGAGATGCTCCGCGCACGACTCGCGGATGCGGCCCGGCAGCTTCAGGCTCTTGTGGCGCGACAGCCGCAGCACCTTGCGCAGGTCGCTGATCAGGCCGGACAGCCAGCGGTTGCCGGCCAGCCGCTGGATCGCCTCGTGGATCTGGTAGTTGGTTTCATAGTAGGCGTCGATGTTGCCGTCCTGCGCGTAGCGCGACAGATCGGCGTGCAGGTTTTCGAGCGCGTCGAGGTCGGCGGCGCCGGCGTTGCGCGCGGCCTCGAAGGCGCAGCGCCCTTCGAGCAGGGCCATCAGCGGAAATATCTCGTCGAGATCCTGCTCGGACAGCGCATTGACGAAGCAGCCGCGGCGCGGCTCCAGCCGCACCAGCCCCTCGGCGGCCAGCACCTTGAGCGCCTCGCGCAGCGGCGTGCGGGAGATCCCCATCGATTCGGCCACGCTGGCTTCGTCGATCCAGGCGCCGGGCATCAGCGCATGCTCGTCGATCAGGGTACGCAGGCGCTCCGCGACTTCGAGATACAGGGCCTGCTGGATGATGCGCATGGAGTTCTCCGGCGGGAACGTGGCAATGGCATCGAGGTGGCCGCGGCGGCACTTTCGCCAACTCAATAATTCATAATTATGAATAACGGCGGCGTTAACACAACAAGAATCGATGTTGCGCAGCGGCAAGCGGGATTTGTGAAGGCGTCGAACGAAACCGGGAAAGATGCGCCCACGCCGTGCGAGCTGGCCCAGGCAAGATGTTCTCCCCCTCCCCTCATGGGAAGAGGGGAGCAAACCGAGGGCAATGAACAAGCGCTGCGCCTCAGCGCATCGACGCGCGCACCGCCTCGCCGTGCCGGTAGGCCCACACCAGCATGGCGATGCCGGCCAGGATCATCGGCATGCTGAGCCACTGGCCCATCGAGAAATTCAGCGCCAGCAGGCCGAGGAAGTTGTCCGGCTCGCGCGCGAACTCGGCCAGGAAGCGGAAGCCGCCGTAGCCGATCAGGAACGCGCCCGAAACCGCGCCCATCGGGCGGGGCTTGCGCGCGAACAGCCACAGGATGATGAACAGCGCCACGCCCTCGCCGGCGAACTGGTACAGCTGCGAGGGATGGCGCGGAATGTTGTCGCCGGCCTGCGGGAAGACCATGCCCCACGGCAGGTCGGTGGGGCGGCCCCACAGCTCGCCGTTGATGAAGTTGCCGATGCGCCCGGCCGCCAGGCCGCACGGGATCATCGGCGCGATGAAGTCGGTCACTTCCATCCAGTGGCGCCCGCGCAGCTTGCCGAACAGCCACATCGCCACGATCACGCCGAGGAAGCCGCCGTGGAAGGCCATGCCGCCCTCCCACACCTTGAAGATCTCGAGCGGGTGGCTGAAGTAGTAGTCGGCCTTGTAGAACAGCACGTAGCCCAGGCGCCCGCCCAGGATCACGCCCAGCACGCCGAAGAACAGCATGTCGTCGAGGTCCTTGACGGTCCAGCCCTGCGCGGCGATGTGCGGCTGGCGGATGCGCAGGCGGCCGAACCACAGGAACATGATGAAGCCGGCCAGGTACATCAGGCCGTACCAGCGGATGGCCAGCGGACCGAGGTGGATGGCGACCGGATCGAATTGCGGGTGAATCAGCATGTTTGCCGTGAAGTAGGTTGTGGAACCGCGCCGCGTACCGGTGTACCGGCGTACCGGAATACAGGAGCCAGCACGCGGGCGGGAAATCAGCCGGCGGCCGCGTCCGGCTTTATGCCAGCGTTTTGCGTCACGGTCATGGCAGAGGCCAGCGCGCCGGCGATCTCGATGAAGGAACGCAGCACCGGGCTGACGCTGCCGGCGCCCGCCTCGCGCCACACCAGCCCGGTCTCGATGTCGGGCCCGGCATCGCGCAGCGGCAGGTAGGACACCCCGGTGCGGCGAAGGTTGCACAGCGAGGCCGGCACCAGCGCCACCCCCATGCCAGCCGACACCAGGCTGACGATGGTCTGCATCTGGATGGCCTCCTGGGCAATCGCCGGCGTCAGCCCTTCGCGCGCATAGCAGCCCGTAATGATGTCATAAAACGCCGGCGCGCTTCGCCGCGGGAAGATGATGAGGGGCTCATGGGCCGCGTCGCGCAGCGCGATGCCGGCCTGCGCGCCGGTGCCGGCCGCGCTGTCCGGTGCCGCGCCGCGCGGCTGCCAGCCCTGCGGCACGGCCAGCACCAGCGGCTCGCGCACCAGCGGCAGGTAGGACACGCCGTGCGGCATGGCCGGCAGTTGCGGGCGGATCACCAGCCCGGCGTCGATGGCGCCTTCCATCAGCGCCTCCAGCTGGATGTCGCTGGTGGCCTCGCGCAATTGCAGCTGCACGTTGGCGTGGCGCGCGCGGAAGCGCCGCAGCAGGTCCGGCAGGATGCCGTAGTCCGCGGTGCTGACGAAGGCCAGCGAAAGCGTGCCCGCCTCGCCGCGCGCCAGCCGCTGGGCCAGCCCGGGCAGCGCCGCGGCGTCGGCCAGCACGCGGCGCACCTCGGGCAACCATTGCTGGCCGGCCGGCGTCAGCGCCACCGAACGGCGCGTGCGCAGGAACAGCGGCACGCCGATTTCCTCCTCCAGCGCCTGGATCTGCTGCGACAGCGGCGGCTGGGTCATGGCCAGGCGCCGCGCGGCGCGGCCGAAATGGAGTTCTTCCGCCACCGTGACGAAGTACCGCAGCTGGCGCAGGTCCAATCGGCCTCCTGATATGTTTTTCGACTCAATAGAGGTTGAATAATATATTTGACACGATAAAACGCAAGCGGCATGCTTTCGCCCACAACACGGCAGACGCCCGCGCGGGGCCCAGGCCACCCCCGAAACCACCGCGCGGGCCAGCACCCATTCCCCGGAGATTCCCCATGGCATTCAACAAACGCTCGCAGCACATCACGCAAGGCGTGGCGCGCTCCCCCAACCGCTCGATGTACTACGCGCTCGGCTACAAGAAGGAAGACTTCGACAAGCCGATGGTGGGCATCGCCAACGGCCACTCGACCATCACGCCGTGCAACTCCGGCCTGCAGCGCCTGGCCGACGCGGCCGTGGCCGCCATCAAGGACGCCGGCGCCAACCCGCAGATCTTCGGCACCCCGACCATCTCGGACGGCATGTCGATGGGCACCGAGGGCATGAAGTACTCGCTGATCTCGCGCGAAGTCATCGCCGACTGCATCGAGACCGCGACGCAGGGCCAGTGGATGGACGGCGTGGTGGTGATCGGCGGCTGCGACAAGAACATGCCGGGCGGCATGATCGCGCTGGCGCGCACCAATGTGCCGGGCATCTATGTCTACGGCGGCACCATCAAGCCGGGCAACTGGAAGGGCAAGGACCTGACCATCGTGTCGTCGTTCGAGGCCGTGGGCGAATTCACCGCCGGCCGCATGAGCGAGGAAGACTTCGAAGGCGTGGAAAAGAACGCCTGCCCGTCGTCGGGCTCGTGCGGCGGCATGTACACCGCCAACACCATGAGCTCCTCGTTCGAGGCGCTGGGCATGTCGCTGCTGTACTCGTCGACCATGGCCAACCCGGACCAGGAGAAGGTCGACAGCGCCGCCGAATCGGCGCGCGTGCTGGTCGAGGCGATCAAGAAGGACATCAAGCCGCGCGACATCATCACGCGCAAGTCGATCGAGAACGCGGTCTCGCTGATCATGGCCACCGGCGGCTCCACCAACGCCGTGCTGCACTACCTGGCGATCGCCCACTCGGCCGAGGTGGAATGGACCATCGACGACTTCGAGCGCATCCGCCGCAAGGTGCCGGTGATCTGCAACCTCAAGCCCTCGGGCCAGTACGTGGCGACCGATCTGCACCGCGCCGGCGGCATCCCGCAAGTGATGAAGATCCTGCTCAAGGCCGGCCTGCTGCACGGCGACTGCCTGACCATCACCGGCCGCACGCTGGCCGAGGAACTGGAAAACGTACCCGACACCCCGCGCGCCGACCAGGACGTGATCCTGCCGATCGAGAAGGCGCTGTACAAGGAAGGCCACCTCGCCATCCTCAAGGGCAACCTGGCCGAGGAAGGCGCGGTCGCCAAGATCACCGGCCTGAAGAACCCCGTCATCACCGGCCCGGCGCGCGTGTTCGAGGACGAGCAGAGCGCCATGGACGCCATCCTGGCCGACAAGATCAACGCCGGCGACATCCTGGTGCTGCGCTACCTGGGCCCCAAGGGCGGCCCGGGCATGCCCGAGATGCTGGCCCCCACCTCCGCCATCATCGGCAAGGGCCTGGGCGAATCGGTCGGCTTCATCACCGACGGCCGCTTCTCCGGCGGCACCTGGGGCATGGTGGTCGGGCACGTCGCGCCGGAAGCGCACGTGGGCGGCAATATCGCACTGGTGCAGGAAGGCGACTCGGTCACCATCGACGCGCACAAGCTGCTGCTGCAGCTCAACGTGAGCGACGAGGAACTCGCCGGGCGCCGCGCCGCATGGAAGCAGCCCGGCCCGCGCTATACGCGCGGCGTGCTGGCCAAGTTCGCCAAGCTGGCATCGACGGCAAGCAAGGGGGCGGTGACGGACTGAGGTTTTTTGGTGGTAGGTTTGGGGGTCGGTCTGGAACTGGGCCCGAAGAAAAAAACCCGCGATTTCTCGCGGGTTTTTTTCTTGGCGCTTTTCTTATTTTTGCGGGAATTGTTTAACGTCAATTTCTTGAATTCAAAGATCATTGATTAATTGATTAACGTCAAAATCAAATTCTTTAAAATCAAAATCTTAACTTCAAAGTCAAAGGCTTTCGCTCCCCCGGAGCGACCTACTTTCTTTTTTCCGAAAAGAAAGTAGGCAAAGAAAGCGGACTGCCTGGCCGGCAGGGGCAGAAACATTGGAATTGCTGATTGTTGGTGGTTTCGTGGTGGGGCCTGCGGTTCTGCTGGCATGCTGCCGTTACCGGTGCGGCCCACCACGATCTTGCTGGCGGTATTGGTTTCGGGGTCAGACCTATGATGGCGGGCGCACTGCTTGTTCTGCCATCTGCCGTTACCGGTTTTGGCGGCCACGACGTAGCACCCTCGTGGTTTCGTGGTGGGCGTGGTGGCCCCGACTTGAAACGTAGCCCGGCACACTCGCGCCCCGGTCCACCGCGCCCACCACGAAACCAGTGCCGTGCCTATGACGGGCCCATCCGCCCCGGTCGCGGCAGCAGCCTGAACCACCTGGGCCATCGCCATCATGCAGCGCCACCACGAATCCAGCACCGCTTGCAGAAGCGTGGCCATTAAATCCGGTAACGGCAGGATGCACGCAGAACTACAAACCCCACCACGAAACCATTAATACTAGAAACACTGTTCGGCTCTGCCCCTGCCGGCCAGGCAGTCCGCTTTCTTTGCCTACTTTCTTTTCGGAAAAAAGAAAGTAGGTCGCTCCGGGGGAGCGAAAGCCTTTGACTTTGACTTTGACTTTGACTTTGAAGACTTTGAATTTGAATTTGAATTTGAGATTTTGATTTTAAAGCCTTTAACTTTGAACCCCCTTCAACACCCAAACTTAACCCTCCAAAACCATCCCCCCAACTCAAACCCCACCCGGATCCCTCTCAATCTCCTCCAGCGTGGCATCAAGCCACTCCACCAGCCGTGCCTCCAGCGCCTGCGTCAGCTCGGCGGCCAGTTGCGCGGTCAGCGGGGCCAGGCGCGACTGCAGCGTGGCTTCGGTATGGGCTTCCACCACCTGCGGCCACTCGGTGCGGAAACGCATCATCACGCGCGTGAGCAGCTCGCTGCGGACCGCGCGCAGTTCTTCGTCGCTGGGCGGCGCGGCATGCGCGGCGGCGTGCGGCATGCCGTGCGAGACCGAGTAGGCGCCGTCCTGCACGGAGGGGTTGGGCTGCCCCAGCGCCGGCACCTCGGGCATCGGCGTGGCGGCTTCGCGCGGCACGACCACGTGGGTCGCGGGGCCGGGCCAGGCCGGTTCGCGGGCAATGTGCGGCTGGGGCGGGCTGACGGGCGCGGGCGCGGCATTGGCATCCTGCGGCGCGTCCTGGCGGGCGGCATCGGCGGGCAGGTCGATGACTTCGGTCAGCAGCGGAATGCTGTCGTTGGGTCCGATGCGCGGGATCACGCGCGAGGTGGTGCGTTCGGTCATGCGGCCTCTCCCCTGGACTGGCTGGCCTGCGCGATGTCGTGGTGGGCCAGCGGATAGCCGCGCTCGCGGTAGAGGCGGAAGCGCTCGCGCCCGGCGTCGCGGTCGGCGGCGTCGCTGCCCACCACCTCGATCATGCGCTCGAAGCTGGCGAACTGCGCGGGCGGCTGCGTGTCCAGGTTGATCAGCAACTGGTGATGCGGGGCCTGGTCCAGCGTGGCGGCCAGCACGATCGGCGTGACCGCGGCCTGGGGGCTGTCGACGCCGCAGTGCGGGAGGAAGTCCAGCGGCGAGAACGTCCACAGCCGCGCATCGAGCTGCGCCAGCTGCTCGGGCGCGCCGTGCACCACCAGCTTCTGGCCGGCGCCGTAGGCCTTGCGGATCAGGCGGCAGGCGTAGCCGAGCTTGTCGGGCACGTTGCTGTGGAAGTCGATGCGCGTCATGGTCAAAAGCGATCCTCTGCGGAAGCCGGCGCCCGCGGGCGCCGGCCCGCGCCTGGCGTCAGCCGGCGCGGTCCATCAGGAACTGCGCCAGCAGCGGCACCGGGCGGCCGGTGGCGCCCTTGGCCGCGCCGCTCTTCCAGGCCGTGCCGGCGATGTCCAGGTGGGCCCAGTCGTACTTCTCGGTGTAGCGCGCCAGGAAGCAGGCCGCGGTCACGCTGCCGGCCGGGCGGCCGCCGATATTGGCCATGTCGGCGAAGTTGGACTTGAGCTGGTCCTGGTAGTCGTCGTCCAGCGGCATGCGCCAGGCGGTGTCCATGGCCTTGCGGCCGGCCTGCAGCAACTGGTCGGCCAGGCCGTCGTTGCGTGCGTACAGGCCGCTGTTCACGTTGCCCAGCGCGATGATGCAGGCGCCGGTCAGCGTGGCCACGTCGATCACCGCGGCGGGCTTGAAGCGCTCCACGTAGGTCAGCGCGTCGCACAGCACCAGGCGGCCTTCGGCGTCGGTGTTGAGGATCTCGATGGTCTGGCCGGACATGCTGGTGACCACGTCGCCGGGCTTGGTGGCGGTGCCGCTGGGCATGTTCTCGCAGGTGGGCACCACCGCGATCACGTTGAGCTTGAGGCCCATCTCGGCCACCGCCTGCAGCGTGCCGAGAACGGAGGCCGCGCCGCACATGTCGTACTTCATCTCGTCCATGCCCTCGCCCGGCTTGAGCGAGATGCCGCCGGTGTCGAAGGTGATGCCCTTGCCCACCAGCACCACCGGCGCCTGCTTGGCCGAGGCGCCGTCATAGCGCAGCACGATGAACTGCGGCGGCTCGACCGCGCCCTTGGTCACGGCCAGGAAGGCGCCCATCTTGAGCGCTTCGATCTGCTTGCGGCCCAGCACTTCCACCTTGAGCTTGTGGCGCTTGGCGATGGTGCGCGCGGTGTCGGCCAGATAGGTCGGCGTGCAGATGTTGGAAGGCAGGTTGCCGAGGTCCTTGGTCAGCTCCATGCCGCCGGCGATGGCCGCGCCGCGCACCACGGCCTGGGCCGCCGCCTTGGCGTCGGCCGCGTCCACGGTCAGCACCACCTTGCGCAGGCCGGTCTTGTCCTTGGCATTGGCGCCGGCGCGCTTGAGGCCGGGATGGCGCTCCAGCAGGCGGTAGCCCGCTTCGCGGATCAGCGTGACGGTCGTGATCAGGCGCCACGACAGGTCGGCGGCGTTGCCGGCCTGCTGCGAAGCCTGCTGCTGCGCCAGGCACCACAGCACGCTGGCGGCACGCGTGCCGGACAAGGCACGCAGAGCCGTGCGCACGGCTTCGGCGAAGGCTTTCTCGTTGAACTCGCCCTCCTTGCCCAGGCCCACCAGCAGCACGCGGGCCGCGCCCACGCCGGCCACCTCGTGCAGCATCAGCTGCGTGCCGCGCTTGCCCTCGAAATCGCCGAGCTTGACGAGCCGCGCCACCAGGCCCTTGGTCGCGACGTCGAGCGCCTTGGCCACGCCGGCCAGGCTCTGCCCTTCGAACAGGCCTACCACCAGGCAATCGGTCTTGGTCGCCAGGAAACCATTTTGGCCAGCTTTGCTCCAATCCAAGGCTTTTGTGCTAAATTCCATCGCGCTTCCTTCCAGGGGCTCGTCCAAAGAAAACCCCTATTATCCGCGATTTGCTGCCGCCGGTCCGCTATCCTGACTAGCAAGCCTTCCGGCGCACCATCGCCCGCGCCGGCCGGCAGTCCGGAACCGACAACGCATGATCTTTCAACAAGCCCTGCGTCGCGAGCTCGCCTACACCGCCGGGGCGGTGTTCCTGGTCATGCTGACCTTCATGCTGACCTCGCTCGTGATCCGCATCCTTGGCATGGCCGCCAACGGGCAGGCCAGCCCGAACGACGTCCTGATGCTGATCGGCCTGGCCACCATCGGCTACCTGTCGATCCTGCTGTCGGCCACGCTGTTCATCTCCACCCTGATCGTGCTCACGCGCTGGTACAAGGATTCGGAGATGGTGGTGTGGTTCTCGGCCGGCATCTCGCTGCGCGACCTGGTCAAGCCGGTGCTGCAGTTCGCCGCGCCGTTCATCATCATGTCGCTGCTGCTGGGCATGTTCGCGTGGCCGTGGGCCAACCAGCAGAGCGCGCTGTTCCGCGACCGCTTCGAGCAGCGCGGCGTGCTGTCGATGATCGCCGCGGGGCGCTTCATCGAGCCGGCCAAGGCCAACTACGTGCTGTTCATCGAAAGCATCGACGCCGACATGACCCATGCGCGCAATGTCTTCGTGGCCAGCGCGGAAGCGGGCAAGATCGGCGTGTCGCTGGCCCACCAGGGCCAGTTCCGCACCATGCCCAACGGCGACCGCCTGGTGGTGATGGAAAACGGCCGCCGCTACACCGGCCTGCCCGGCAAGCTCGACTACCGCATCGTCGAATTCGACCAGTACGCCGTCAAGGTGGACAACAAACCACCCGAGAGCGAGGCCGACCTGCCCACCAAGAGCCGCGACACCATCGACCTGCTGCGCAACCGCAGCAACGAGAACCTGGGCGAGCTGCTGTGGCGCATGTCGCTGCCGCTGCTGGCCTTCAACTTCGTGCTGATCGCCATCCCGCTGGCCTACGTCAACCCGCGCCTGGGCCGCTACACGCCGCTGGTGTTCGCGGTGCTGATCTACCTGACCTACAGCAACCTGATCAATCTCTCGCAGGCCTGGGTGCGTTCCGGCTCGATCCCGTTCGCGCTGGCCTGGTGGCCGTTCCACCTGATCGCGCTGCTGGGCGCGGTGGTGCTGTTCCGCTACCGCCAGAACATCAGCCTGGGTGGGTGGCGGGCCGTGCTCGGCCTGCCGCGCAAGACGCGCGCGGGAGGCCAGGCATGAGGTTCCTGCGCGTCTACGAGCGCTATTTCGGGCGCCTGATCTACGGCGTCTTCGCCTTCATCCTGTTCGCCGTGCTGGCGCTGTTCGTGTTCTTCGACATGCTCAGCGAACTGGAAAGCGTGGCCGGCAGCTACACCTCGCTGGTGGCGTTCTTCCACGTCATCCTGCAGGCGCCCACGCGCATCTACGAGGTGCTGCCGATCGCGGTGCTGATCAGCGCGATCTACGTGTTCTCGCAACTGGCCAGCCAGTCCGAGTACACCATCTTCCGCGTGGCCGGCCTCAATACCCGGCAGGCGCTGTTCTCGCTGTTCAAGCTGGCGATCCCGCTGGCCATCGCCACCTTCATCTTCGGCGAGTTCATCGGCCCGCAGGCCGAGCAGTACGCGCAGAAGGTCAAGCTGGAGGCGCTCGGCGCCACGGTGTCGGCCGGCTTCCGCTCGGGCGTGTGGGTCAAGGACCGCGACCGCGACGCCGCCCAGGGCCACGAGGTCACGCGCTTCGTCAACGTGGTCGGCCTGCGGCCCGACCAGAGTATCACCGGCGTGACCATCTACGAGTTCGACGACCAGTACCGGCTGAGCGTGATCCGCGTGGCCAAGGAAGGCCGCTACCAGGGCAGCCAGTCCTGGCAGCTCAGCGATGTCACCGAGACCCATTTCCTGGAACTGCCGCGCGGCGAGCCCGGCAAGGCCGACGCGCTGGCGCCGGTGTTCCGCGGCGAGCAGAAGTCCGTGCCCAGCATGACCATGCGCTCGGAGCTCACGCCGCAGATCCTGTCGGTGCTGCTGGTCGAGCCGGAACGCATGTCCACGCTGGACCTGTTCCGCTACATCCGCCACCTGCGCGACAATAAGCAGGACACGCAGCGCTACGAGATCGCGTTCTGGAAGAAAGTGGTCTACCCGCTCACGCTGTTCGTGATGGTGGCGCTGGCCCTGCCCTTCGCCTACCTGCACGCGCGCGCCGGCGCGGTGGGCGTGAAGGTGTTCGGCGGCATCATGCTGGGGCTGTCCTTCCACCTGTCCAACACGCTGTTCTCGCACGTGGGCCTGCTGCACACCTGGCCGCCGATCGTCTCGGCGCTGATCCCCGGCACGCTGTACCTGCTGGTGGCGCTGGGCGCATTGCGCTGGGTCGACCGGCACTAGGCGCGCCATGGACAACCCCGCCGCCCCCGCCAAAGCCCTGGTCCTGTTCGGCCACGGCGCGCGCGACGCGCGCTGGCGCGAGCCGTTCGACCGGCTCCACGCGAAGCTCGCGGCGGCCCTGCCCGGCAGCGCGGTACGCCTGGCCTTCCTGGAACTGATGACCCCTTCCCTGCCCGACGCCCTGGCCGAACTGGCCGGCAGCGGCGTGGCCGACATCACCGTAGTGCCGGTATTCTTCGGCCAGGGCGGCCATCTGCGGCGCGATTTGCCGGTGCTGCTGGATGATTGCCGGCGGCGCCATCCTGGTGTGGAGATTCGCTGCGCGACGGCTGTGGGGGAGGCTGAGGGGGTGTTGGATGCGGTTGTTGCTTATTGTGTGGGGGTAGCGAAGTAAGGTGAGGGGCCTTGCTCGGGCTGCTGTGGACCTGGCGGCTCGGGCTTGGTTGGTAGTTCTTGCTTTGGGTCCTTGTTCTAGCTGCTGTGGGCCGGAGGCTCGAACGGTATTGGTGGTACGGGCTTGGGAGAGATCGTCACTTTTCTTTGTCTCGGCGTGTGTCAAGGTAGTTGTCGCCTTGAGACGTGCCCGGTTTTGACTTGAGAAGTCATCCGATTCAAAGCAACCCCGCACACTCGCGCTGGGTCCACCACGCCCACCACGAAACCAGTGCCGGTGCTATGCCGTGACCACCAAAACCGGTAACGGCAGATGCCCGAACCAGCAGTGCGCCCGTCATCATAGGTCTGACCCCGCAACCCATACCGCCAGCCAGATCGTGGCCAGCCGAACCGGTAACGGCAGCAGGCCAGCAGAACCGCAGGCCCCACCACGAAACCACCAACAACCAGCAACACTGTTCGGCTCTGCCCCTGCCGGCCAGGCAGCCCGCTTTCTTTGCCTACTTTCTTTTCGGGGAAAAGAAAGCAGGTCGCTCCGGGGGAGCGAAAGCCTTTGACTTTGAAGTTGACGTTAAGAAGTTGAAGTTGAAGCAAAAACCCCAACTCCCCCTTATGCCGCCCGCGTAATCCCCTCCACCGGCAACCCCTCCGTCTCCCTCCTCCCCAACGCCTCCCCAATCATCAACAAACTAGGCTGCGCCGGGTCGATCCAGGCGGCCGCCTCGCCCGCCGCCATCTGCCGCAGCGTGAATTCCCGGCTGCGCTGGCGCGGCGAAGTGGCGGCCTCGACCACCCACGCGGGCGTGGCGGCGGGCTTGCCATGGGCGATCAGTTGGGCGGCGATCGACGCCGCCTGGTCGCGGCCCATGTAGTACACCAGCGTATCGGCCTTCACGTCGGCCTCCACGTCGATGGTGCCGGCGGCCTTGCTCTGCGTGGCGAAGGCGACGCTGCGCGCCACGCCGCGCCTGGTCAGCGGCTTGCGGATGGCGGAGGCGGCCGCCAGCGCGGCGGTGATGCCGGGCACGATCTCGTACTCGATGCCGGCCGCTTCGAGCGCCTGCAGTTCTTCGTCTGCGCGGCCGAACAGCATGGGGTCGCCGCCCTTGAGGCGGACCACGCGCTCATGCTTGCCGGCCATGTCCACGATCTGGCGGTTGATGAACAACTGCGCGGTGGAGCGCTGGCCGCAACGCTTGCCGACTTCCACCAGTTGCGCCTGCGGACACCAGGCCAGCATCTCGGGCGATACCAGCGCGTCGTGCAGCACCACCTGGGCTTCGCCCAAAAGCCGTGCGCCACGCACCGTAATGAGGTCCGCGGCGCCGGGACCCGCGCCGATCAGATAGACCTTGCCCATTGCCTTGCTCCTTAGCCTTCGCTTGCCTGTTCGCTACGCTTTATACACGCTCAGGCGAATGCACGGATCATGCCCGCCGCCACCGTGTGGTTGGTGGCTTCGTCGATCAGCACGAACGCGCCGGTGGCCGGATTGTCGCCATAGACGTCGCAGACGATGGGCTTCTGCAGCGAGAGCTGCACCGAGCCGATGTCGTTGAGGCTGATGTCGTGGCGGCCGGTTTCGTGCGACAGCGTGTGCACGTCCAGCACGCGGTCCACCGACGACACGCGCGCGAACACGGTGGCCGTGGTGTGCTTGAGCACGTACTTGCGCGCCGGGTTGAGCGATTCGTCGTCGAACCAGCACAGGTCGGCGGTCAGCTTCCTGGCCGATGCGCTGTCCGCGCCGGCGGCGACGAACATGTCACCGCGTGATACATCCACGTCCTCGGACAGGCGCACCGTGACGGTCTCGCCCGTGCTGGCCGATTCCGCCACGCCGTTGGGCGTCAGCACCTCGGCCACCACGGCGTCGCGGTTGGCGGGCAGCACGCGCAGCTTCTGGCCCACGCGCACGGTGCCGGCCTCGACGCGGCCGGCATAGCCGCGGAAATCGTCGGCCTGGGCACCGTCCTGGCGGATCACCAGCTGCACCGGGAAGCGCAGCGCGGCATCGCCCGCGGGCGCGGGCTCTTCCACCGGCAGCGCCTCGAGCAGCGGCAGCAGCGGCTCGCCCGCGTACCACGGCATGGCCTGGCTGGCGTGCACGATATTGTCGCCGCGCAGCGCCGACACCGGCACGTAGCGCACGTCCTTCAGGCCAAGCTGGCCCGCCAGCTCGGTGTAGGCGTTGCGGATCTGGTCGAAGCGCTCTTCGCTGTACTCGACCAGGTCCATCTTGTTGATGGCCACGATCACGTGCTGGATCTCCAGCAGCTTGAGGATGGCCGAATGGCGCTTGGTCTGCGCCAGCAGCTCGGCGCGGCCGTCGCTCACGGTCACGCGGGTGGCGTCGACCAGCACGATGGCGGCATGCGCGGTGGACGCGCCGGTCACCATGTTGCGGGTGTACTGCTCATGCCCCGGCGTGTCCGCGATGATGAACTTGCGGCGCGCGGTGGAGAAATAGCGGTAGGCCACGTCGATGGTGATGCCCTGCTCGCGCTCGGCCTCGAGGCCGTCGGTCAGCAGCGAGAAATCGATCTGCTCGCCGGCGGTGCGCTTGTTCTTGGCGCGGGTCAGCGCGGTCAGCTGGTCCGACAATACGGCCTTGCTGTCGTACAGCAGGCGGCCGATCAGCGTGCTCTTGCCATCGTCGACCGAACCGGCGGTGATGAAGCGCAGCAGGCCTTGGTGTGATGCTTGGTTGCTCATGATCAGATCCTTTGTTCCCCGGGGCGCTCGCTGCGGCGCGGATGCGCGAGGCAGCGCCAGGCGCGCGGGGCGACGTGTGCATCGGTGCACGGGCACCGCGCAACGGCGCGACGTGCCCGCCTATGCGTCCGGTGTCAGAAATAGCCTTCTTTCTTGCGGCGTTCCATCGACGCCTCGCTGGTCTGGTCGTCCATCCGCGTGGCGCCGCGCTCGGTGATCTCGGTCACCGCGGTCTCGGCGATGATCTCGATCGGCGAGGCCGCCACGCTGGCCACCGGGCACGTGCAGCTGATGTCGCCGACGGTGCGGAAGCGCACCGACAGCACCTCGCTCACGTCGCCGTCCTGCTTGGGCGTGATCGGCGTGACCGGCACCAGCAGGCCGTTCTTGCGCACCACTTCGCGCTCGTGCGCGTAGTAGATCGGCGGCAGCTCCAGCTCTTCGCGGGCGATGTACTGCCACACGTCCAGCTCGGTCCAGTTGGAGATGGGGAACACGCGCATCTGCTCGCCGGCCGCCATGCGGGCGTTGTACAGGCTCCACAATTCCGGGCGCTGGGCCTTGGGGTCCCACTGGCCGAACTCGTCGCGGAACGAGAAGATGCGTTCCTTGGCGCGTGCCTTTTCCTCGTCGCGGCGGGCGCCGCCCATCAGCGCGTCGTACTTGTGCGCCTCGATGGTTTCCAGCAGCGTCACGGCCTGGGCCGCGTTGCGCGAGTCGGTTTCCTTGCGCAGGCGCACGGTGCCGCGCTTGATGGAGTCTTCCACATGGCCCACCACCAGGCGCGCGCCAAGCTCGGCCACGCGCTGGTCGCGGAACGCGATGACTTCCGGATAGTTATGGCCGGTGTCGATGTGCACCAGCGGGAACGGCAGTTCGGTCTTGCGGTCGCCGAGGCGGAAGGCCTTGAGCGCCAGGTGCAGCATGACGATGGAATCCTTGCCGCCCGAGAACAGCAGCGCCGGGTTGCGGCACTCCGCCACCACCTCGCGGATGATGTAGATGGATTCCGCCTCGAGCTTGTCGAGGTGATCGTTCTGTACCTGCAGCAGGTGCGCCACGTCCGGCGCGCCCTTCAGTTCGTTCATGATGCCCATGTCGTCTCGGCCTCAATGCTTGATGTTCTGTTCGTGGAGCCCGCACTCTTTCGAGTCCTTGCTCTCCCACCACCACCGCCCGGCGCGCACATCCTCGCCGGCGCGCACCGCGCGCGTACACGGCTCGCAGCCGATGCTCGGGTAGCCCCTGGCATGCAGCGCGTTGACCGGCACGCCGTGGCGCTTCAGGTAAGCCCACACCTCGGCCTCGGTCCAGTCGGCCAGCGGGTTGAACTTGGGGATGCCGCGCGCCTCGTCGATTTCCTCGAGCGGCAGCTCGGCGCGCGTGACCGCCTGCTCGCGGCGCTGGCCGGTCAGCCACGCGTCCGCATGCGACAGCGCGCGGTTCAGCGGCTCCACCTTGCGGATGCCGCAGCAGCTCTTGCGCAGGTCCACGCTGTCGTAGATGGCGTTGAGGCCGTTCTTCTTGAGGTAATTCTCGATGGCCTCGGCGTCCGGCGTGAACCGCTCGATGTCGTAGCCGTAATGCGCCTTGACCGCGTCCAGCACGGCCAGCGTCTCGGCGTGCAGGCGGCCGGTCTGCAGCGTGAACACGCGGATGCCGGCGCGCACGGCTTCGCTGCCGCGCAGGATGGCGTCGGTCACCACCATGTCCTCGGCGGCCAGGCTGGAGGCAAAGCGCGCGCGGAAGAAGCGCCCGGCGATGCCGGCCAGGCGCAGGCCCAGCTCGCGCTCCTTGGCTTCGAGGTCGGCGATGCTGCCGGTGTATTCCGGCGCCGCCCACAGCGCGGGCGGGCGCAGCGACGAAAGCGACCCCTCGGCCTCGGGCGCATCGGCGGGCGGCGACAGCACGCTCACCGGCACGCCGGCGATGGAGATCCCGTTCATGCCGTTTCCCTGCCCAGCGCTTCGGCGCGGTTGCGGCGGAACAGCGGCAGCGGCTCGTCCACCGACGCCTGGTAGGCCACGGTGAACTCCGTGAAGCCCTTGATGGCGTCTTCGATGTTCTTGTCGGCGCGCACGGCGAAGGTGTCGAAGCCGCAGCGCTTCATGAAGTTGAGCTGGTCGCGCAGCACGTCGCCGATGGCGCGCAGCTGGCCGGCCCAGTGGTAGCGCGTGCGCAGCAGGTAGGCGGTGGAGAAGCCGCGGCCGTCGCGGAACACCGGGAAGTCCACCGCCACCACGGACACGCTGCCGAACGCGGCCTGCGCGTCGGCGGGCTCGTCCTCGGGCGCCAGCCAGATGCCGGTGATGTCGGCCGCGCGGCCGGCCAGCACGCCGTCCTTGTGCGCGAGCCACGCGGCGAGCGGGAACAGTACCTGGTCCTTGCCCTGCGCCGCGGCGGCGATCTGCTCGTCGGTCAGCGGCTGGCCTTCGGCGCCGCGCAGCACGGTCCAGGCATCGTCGAGGATGACCGGCGTCGGGTGGGCGCCTTGCGTGCCGCGTTGCAGTTGAATGATCTTTGCCATGTCTTGTTTCTCCGGTGCTCAGGCTTCGGCGCGTTCGCGCTGCCCGCTGGTACGGCCCTGGGCGTACACGCGCTCCTTGAACGGCGCGATGCCGATGCGGCCCAGCACGTCGATGAAGCGTTCGTCCTCGTGGCGGTTGGCCACGAAGGTGTCGATGATGCGCGACACCACGTCGGGCATTTCCTCGGCCTTGAACGACGGGCCGATCACCTTGCCGATCGCGCTGGCGTTGCCCTGCGCGCCGCCCAGCGTGACCTGATACCACTCCTCGCCATCCTTGTCCACGCCCAGCACGCCGATGTTGCCCACGTGGTGGTGACCGCAGGCGTTGATGCAGCCCGAGATGTTCAGCGAGATCTCGCCCAGGTCGTGCACGTAGTCGAGGTCGTCGAAGCGCTGCTGGATGGCCAGCGCGATGGGGATCGACTTGGCATTGGCCAGCGAGCAGAAATCCCCGCCCGGGCAGGCGATGATGTCGGTCAGCAGGCCCACGTTGGCGGTCGCCAGGCCGGCCTGCTTCGCTTCCTGCCACAGCGCGTACAGGTCGCGCTTCTTCACGTCCGGCAGCACCAGGTTCTGCTCGTGCGCCACGCGCAGTTCGCCGTAGCCGTAGCGGTCGGCCAGGTCGGCCACCAGATCGATCTGCGCGTCGGTGGCGTCGCCCGGGGGCGACACCACGCCCGGCTTGGTCGACAGCGTCACGGCCGCGTAGCCCGGCACCTTGTGCGGATGGACGCTGCGGCTCACCCAGCGGGCGAAGGCCTTGTCTTCCAGCAGGTGCTTTTCATAGGAAGCATCGGTGTCGGCCAGCTTGTCGTAGGCGGGCGGCGCGAAGTACTGCGCCACGCGGTCGAACTCGGCCTGCGTGATGGTGGCGGGACCATCCTTGCTGAACTGCCATTCTTCCTCGACTTCCTGCGCGAACTTCTCCACGCCGATGGCCTTGACCAGGATCTTGATGCGCGCCTTGTACTTGTTGTCGCGGCGGCCGTAGCGGTTGTACACGCGAATGGCCGATTCCACGTACGACAGCAGGTGCTGCCACGGCAGGTCTTCCTTGATCACCGAGCCCAGGATCGGGGTGCGGCCCAGGCCGCCGCCGGCCAGCACGCGCAGGCGCGTCTCGCCGTCGGCGTTCTTGTAGGCGTGGATGCCGATGTCGTGCATCTGCACCACGGCGCGGTCGTCGGCCGCGGCGGTGATGGCGATCTTGAACTTGCGCGGCAGGAAGGCGAATTCCGGCTGGAAGGTGCTCCACTGGCGCAGCAGCTCGGCCAGCACGCGCGGGTCCACGGATTCGTCCGGCGCGACGCCGGCGAACTGGTCGGTGGTGATGTTGCGCACGCAGTTGCCCGAGGTCTGGATGCCGTGCATTTCCACGCTGGCGAGGTCGGCCAGCACGTCGGGCACGCGCTCCAGCTCCATCCAGTTGTACTGGATGTTCTGGCGGGTGGAGAAGTGGCCGTAGCCGCGGTCGTAGGTGCGCGCGATATGGGCCAGCATGCGCATCTGCTTGCTCGACAGCAGGCCGTACGGAATCGCCACGCGCAGCATGTAGGCATGGCGCTGCATGTACAGGCCGTTCTGCAGGCGCAGCGGCAGGAACTCTTCCTCGCTCAGCTCGCCGGAGATGCGGCGGCGCACCTGATCGCGGAACTGGGCTACGCGCTCGTTGACGATGCGCTGGTCGTACTGGTCGTACTGATACATGGTGTGGGTCCGTTCAGTATTCGGTGTATGCGGTAAGGCGTTGAATTCAGGAGACGAGCTTGATGGCGACCAGCGTCAGCGTGGTCGCCAGCGCGGCGCGCACCAGCCGCTCGGGCAGCGCCCGCGACAATTGCGCGCCCAGCCAGATGCCGGGGATCGAGCCCACCAGCAACGACAGCAACAGATTCCAGTCCACCGTGCCGAGCCACACATGGCCCAGCCCGGCCAGCGCCGTGAGCGGCACGGCGTAGGCAATGTCGGTGCCGGCCACTTCGGCCGGCTTCATCCGGGGATAGAGCAGCAGGATCAGGGTGGCGCCCACGGCGCCGGCGCCGATCGAGGACACCGTCACCAGCACGCCGATCACGGCGCCCACCAGCACGGTGGCCACGGCCTGGGCGCGGCCCTGGAGGTGAAAGCGGGGATTGCGCGCCAGCCAGTCCAGCATCTGCTTGCGGAACAGCAGCGACAGCACGGTCAGGATCACCGACACGCCGATGGCCATGCGGATCGCGTACAGCCACCGCGCGTCGAGCTCGCCGGCGCTCTTGAGCACCAGGATGGCCGCCGCGGCGGCGGGAAGGCTGCCGATGCACAGGCGGCGCACCACCTGCCACTGCACGTGGCCGTGCGCGCGGTGCGCGAGCGTGCCGAAACCCTTGGTGATGGAGGCGAAAGCGAGGTCGGTGCCGACCGCCGTGGCCGGCGAGAAGCCGAACATCAGCGTCAGCAGCGGCGTCATGAGCGAGCCCCCTCCCACCCCGGTCAGGCCGACGAGGACGCCTACTAGCAGACCGGAAACGGTATAGGCAAGGGACATGGGGCGAGCGCCGGGCCGGTGAGCGCCGCGGCCGCCGGGATGCCAGGCGCGCGCGGAGAATCCGACCATTCGTTAACAAAGTTCGAGAATCGTAATAAACTGGCCTCATATCTCAAACTAATAAGAAGTTGTTTGTTTATACGACCTCAGTTATATGAATCTGCATCAGTTCCGCTTTGTGCGTGAAGCCGTACGTCAGAACTACAACCTGACCGAAGCCGCAAAAGCGCTCTACACATCACAGCCAGGCGTGTCGAAGGCCATCATCGAGCTCGAGGAAGAGCTCGGCGTGGATATCTTCACTCGCCACGGCAAGCGCATCCGCAGCCTGACCGAGCCGGGGCGGCGCATCCTGGTGTCGGTGGAAAAGATCCTGCAGGAGGTGGAAAGCCTCAAGCGCGTGGGCAAGGACTACGCCGCGCAGGACCAGGGCAACTTCACCATCGCCACCACCCACACGCAGGCGCGCTACGCGCTGCCGCGCGTGATCGCCGAGTTCACCAGGCGCTACCCCAAGGTGCGCCTTTCCATACAGCAGGGCAACCCGAGCCAGATCGCCGACATGGTGCTGCACGACCAGGCCGACCTCGCCATCGCCACCGAAGGCATCTCGGCGGACAAGAACCTGGTCTCGCTGCCCGGCTACCAGTGGCAGCATGTGGTGGTGACGCCACCCGACCACCCGCTGCTGGAGAAGAAGCACCTGGCGCTGGAAGACCTGATGGCCTACCCCATCATCACCTACGACCTCAACTTCGCCGGCCGCCCCAAGATCAACAAGGCGTTCGAGTTGCGCCACCTGGAGCCGGACATCATCCTCGAGGCCATCGACGCGGACGTCATCAAGACCTATGTGGAGATCGGCCTGGGCATCGGCATCGTCGCCGGCCTGGCCTACGATGCCGAGCGCGACCGCAACCTGCGCGGCATTCCCGCCGGCCACCTGTTCGGCACCAATGTGACGCACCTGGCGGTCAAGCAGGGCGCCTACCTGCGCAGCTTCGTGTATACCTTCATCGAGCTGTTCTCGCCCACGCTGAACCGCAAGCTGGTGGAGCAGGCCATGTCCGGCGACCACGAAGCCTACGAACTCTGATTTCCCCAACGGCACCGGCGTGGCCGGTGCCGGCGGCGCGCCCCGGCCTGGCGCGCCCTGGCCGCCCCCGCTCCTGCTCCCACGCGGGGCCGGCTTACCGAACCTGGCCTGAACCCGATATGACGAATCAAGTACAAAGCACCATCCACTGGACCGAAGACGGCGAGGACCGCAGCGCCAACTGGCGCTCGGAGTCCAATATGCCGCCGCCCCGGCGCGTGGTCGTCGCCGACGACACCACCAGCGCCGACACCGCCTACCGGCTCGCCTGCGAAGGCACCGGCCTGCTCTGGCGCGGCGACTTCCAGAACGCGCGCCAGCTGCTGCAGGCGCTGGCCCGCCGCGCCGACAAGCCCAAGAAAGCGCACCGCAACAAGGCCCAGGCCAAGCCCACCCCCACCGAGGCGTTCCACCTGCACCGCCAGGCGCAGTCCCAGCGCGCCCGCACGCTCGGCATGCTGCTGCTGCCGTTCGAGGCCGACCACAGCGTGCCGCTGCGCCGCGCGCCCGACGTGCGCGAAGCCTGCCTGGAGGCCCACGGCGAAGCCGGCGCCCCCTACGTGGCCACCATGCGCGAGCTGCTCGGCCTGATCGGCGCGCACGAATGGCGCAAGAAGGGCGTGGAGATCCCCGCGCTGGGCGAGCGCATCCATCCTTACTACGGTGTGTTCTCGCCGGTGCGCGGCGAATACATCGACCTCGTGGCCAAGGCCCAGTTGCCGGCCGGCGCCACCGAGCTGGCCTTCGACATCGGCACCGGCACCGGCGTGCTGGCCGCCCTGCTGGCCCAGCGCGGCGTCAAGCGCGTGATCGCCACCGACCAGGACCCGCGCGCGCTGGCCTGCGCGCGCGACAACATCAGGCGCCTGCGCCTGGACGGCCAGGTCGAGGTCACCGAAGCCGACCTGTTCCCGGAAGGCCGCGCCGCGCTGGTAGTCTGCAATCCGCCGTGGGTGCCGGCACGCGCCAATTCCCCGATCGAACATGCCGTGTACGACCCGGACAGCCAGATGCTCAGGGGCTTCCTGGCCGGCCTGGCGGATCACCTCGAACCCGGCGGCGAAGGCTGGCTGCTGCTGTCGGACCTGGCCGAGCACCTCGGCCTGCGCACGCGCGAAGCGCTGCTGGGCTGGATCGACGAAGCCGGCCTGAAGATGCTGGGACGCCTGGAAGTCAAGCCGCGCCACCCGAAGACCGCCGACCAGGACGATCCGCTGCACGCGGCGCGCGCGGCGGAAGTGACTTCGCTGTGGCGGCTGGGAGCGAAATAGGCGTTCGAGCATGGCAGGCCCGGGCGGCCTGCCTGCGGCAGCGGCACTAGGCGCCGGAACGCGCCGCGGGCCGCTGCGGCGCGCGCAGCGGCGGCCCGAGGAATTCGACCCCCCAGCGCTGGCCGAACGCGGCAAGCGCCGCGGGATCCGGCCTGCCCGCGCGCATCGCCTCGCCGAGCTCGGTGAAGAAGGCCAGGGCGTCCATCCCCGGCATGATCGTCACGAGCTGGCTCGCGGGCGTGTCGCCGATGTTGACGAAGCCGTGGGCGCAGCCGCCGGGCACCGTGACCATCTCGCCCTGGCGCACCTCGAACTGCCTGCCGTCGACCTCGAACAGGTAGCGCCCGGCCGTCACGTAGAAGATCTCGGTCTCGCCGTGGCGGTGCAGCGGCGGCCCGAAGCCGGGCGCGTTGGTGGTCTCGACGATGGCGACGCTGCCGCCGCTGACGTACTGCGGCAGGCGCACGCGCAACTGCAGGCCGATCGCCGGAATCGCGATGCGCGGTTCGTCGGCCTGCGAAATCGATAGCTGGAACGGCATCGCCACACCCCCTTCTCCATGTCTGCACCGACTGCATTGTAGGCACGGAAAATGAGGCGGGAATGAGGGCGGCCGCCCCCGCGGCCGGCGGGCGCTCAGCCGGCCAGCTTGCGGAACGCCTCCAGCACCGCCTCGCCCTTGAACGGCTTGACGATCCAGCCCTTGACGCCGGCGGCCTTGCCGCGGTCCTTCATGGCGGGGCTGCTTTCGGTGGTCAGCATGACGATGTTCACGGTCTTGTTGCCGAGTTCGCCGCGGATCTTCTCCACCATGGTCAGGCCGTCCATATTGGGCATGTTGACGTCGCTGATCACCAGCCGGATGCCGGAGCCCGCCTTCATCTTGGCCAGGCCGTCCTTGCCGTCCACCGCGGTGTCCACGTCCAGTCCGTTCTTCCTCAGGAAGCCCGCCACTTCGTCGCGCACGGTGCCCGAATCGTCCACCACCAGAATCTTTGCCACTTTTTTCCCCTGTCTTGTTCAGTCAGAACAGCTCTAGTTCCCCGCCGCTCTCTTCGACAGCTTCTTCGTCTGCCACGAAGTCGAGCGGCGCGCTCGTAAATACGCACACCGTCGCGCCGAGCTGCACGGTGTCGTTGATCGAGACGTCGTACGCGGCGCGATAGTCCGGCCCGAGGCCGTCGATGTGCGCCACGCAATTCGCGCTCAGCACGTACGGCGTCGACATGCCGAGGTCCGGGAAATGGCGCAGCAGGTCCTGGTTGATGGCCCCGCAGCAGAGATTGCCGGTTTCCACGAACGCCTCGCGCAGCGCGCCCTGGGCGCCCTCGCGCATGAAATACGCGCGGGTGGCCTCGTCGTCCTCGAAATGCAGGATCAGCATCAGCCGGAACACCACCGACGAGATGGTCAGCACCACCACCTCGGCATCGGCCCGGCCATGCGCCCGGCCATGCGCCCGGCCATTGTCGCGCTCATGCGCCAGGCCCTTCGGCGCCGGCGTGACGACGCAGGCGTCGCCGGCCTGCACGGGCAGCCGGGACTGCGCCGCGCGGTGGAAAATGCGTTCGAAACTATGCTGTGCGCGAGGACTGATCACGTTGATGCCTGTTCTCTGATGCCGATTGCCCGATGCCGCCCGCCGGATGCTCGATGCCGCCCGGTCGCGCTCAATGCAGCCGCGCCTGGAACTGGCTGGCCAGCGCCTCGACGCTGCTCAGCGACGCGGTGATCATCTTGCCGCCGGCCTGGATGTCCTGGAACGTGGCGGTGGTGGTGAGGTCGTTCTGGTGCAGGCTGTCGCTGTAGCTCTTGGACAGCGCCTCCGAGCGCGCGGCCAGCTCCCTGACCTCGCCGGCCACCACGGCGAAGCCGCGTCCCACCTGCCCCGCGCGCGCCGCCTCGATCGAGGCGTTGAGCGAGACGATCACCACGTGCCTGACGATGGACGACAGCTCCTGGTTCTGCTCGTGCATGGCCTGGTTGCGCGCCATCAGCGAGATCATCTGCTCATGCCAGCGCTCGAAGGTGGCGGCCAGCCCGCGCAGGCGCCCGGCCTCGCCGGCG
Source organism: Cupriavidus sp. 30B13 (assembly GCF_049059565.2). Taxonomy (NCBI): domain Bacteria; kingdom Pseudomonadati; phylum Pseudomonadota; class Betaproteobacteria; order Burkholderiales; family Burkholderiaceae; genus Cupriavidus; species Cupriavidus sp. 30B13. Next base: position 3,320,193 of record NZ_CP188223.1, read on the forward strand.
ATCTGCCGGGCCTGGCCGGCCCACTGGTCGCGCTCCTCGCGCGCGGCCTTGAGCGCCGCGCGCTGGCCGTCGGCGGCCTCGGCCTGGCGCGCCGCCTCCTCGCGCAGGCGCTGCACCAGCGCCTGCAGCGCCTGCTGCTCGCGCTCGGCCCCCGCGGCGCGCTCGCGCAGCTCGGCGCCGGCCCGCGCCAGCGCGCCAAGCTCGCGGTCGGCATCGGCGCGCAGCTGCGACAGCGCGCGCGCCTTGTAGAAGCGGTGCGCGCACAGCGCCAGCACCGCGCTCACCGCGCCGCCCGCGAGGGCGGCCAACAGATACTGTCCAATCACAAGCAATCCTTCCGGTTTAGCTGCATCAGATGGAGTTGGCGGCCGCGGCCTGCCCGGCCGCCGCGTTCGTCATCATGGCGACGCTGTCCACGGCAAGCCGGTCCGGCAGGCAGACGATGGTCTGGAACTGGCGGAACGCGGCGCCTTCGCGGTCGTCGGTGAAGCGCAGCTCGATGCTGCCCTGCGCGCGCGCCAGGAAATCGTGCACGGCATCCATGCCGACGCCGCGCCCCGATACCGCGGTGACGGCCGGCGCGGTGGAAAAGCCCGGGCGGAAGATGAACTGGGCGACCTGCGCATCGGCCAGCGCGGCGCCGGCCTCGATCCAGCCGCGCTCGGCGGCGATGCTGCGGATGCGGTCGAGGGCCAGGCCGCGGCCATCGTCGCTGAGCGTGATCTGCAGCATGTCCTGGTCGACACCCGCTTCGATCTCGATCGTGCCCGCGGCCGGCTTGCCGTGCGCGAGGCGCGCCTCGGGGGCTTCGATGCCGTGGTCGATGGCGTTGCGCAGCAGGTGCGTGAAAACGTTCTCCAGCAACGCGCCGGCCTCTTCGTGCACGCGGTAGCCGTTGTCCTGGATGCGCACCACCGGCGTTTCCTTGCCCAGCTCGCCGGCCAGCGAAGGCAGCGAACCGAGCACGCCCGCCAGCGCTTCGCCGAGGCTCTGCGTTTCGAGCAGGCGCAGCGTCTGGTGCACCGCCTTGCGCATCGACACCAGGTCGTGCAGGTTGTCCGGATTGGCGGCCTCGAGCAGGCGCAGGCTCTCGCGGATGCGCTCCTTGCCGGCCATCAGCAGCGGCGCCGCGCCGCCGCCCTGGCCGCGGCGGCCCAGGCTCACGGCATTGATGTGGGCGTAGCGCTCCACCGCCTCGCGCACGCGCGCCAGTTCCTGCATCAGGCTGTCCTGGTCCCAGCCGTGGCTGCCGTGCCCGGCCTGGCGCAGCGATTCGTAGCGCTGCTCGGTCTCGTGCACCACGTCGGTCAGGTGCTGCAGGTTGTAGGTGCGCGCGTTGCCCTTGATGGTGTGCATGTTGCGGAACAGCGCGGCGATGGCGGCGCTGTCCGCCTCCGAGTACTGGCGGATGATGCGCTCGTTCTCGTGGATGAAGCTGTTCGAGCTTTCGATGAACTGGTGGAACTTCTCCTGACTCACCGACAGGATCTCGCCGATGATCTCCAGGCTGCGGCGCTGCTCGCTGGCCTCGGCCGCGAGCTGGCGCAGCTGCGTCACGTCGCGCACGCACAGCATCAGCCGCGTCACCGTGTCGGCGTCGTCGGTGATGGCCGACCAGCTCAGGTCCAGCACCTTCACGCGGCCGTCCGGCATGCGCCGCGCCACCTCGCCCGCCAGCAGGTGCTGGTTGAACACGAAGTTGATGCCGTCCTGGCCCAGGCACGCGCCCACCGCCGCCTCGATCTGCGACAGCGCGTCCGCGCCCAGGTCGGTGTCGGCGAACACCAGTTGCATGAAGTCGCGCCCGGCGATGTCCGGGGTCTCGAAGATTTCTTCCAGGTACACCGAATACTCCGGGTGCACCGTGCCGCCTTCCACCACCGTCAGGATGCCCTGCTGCATGTTCTGCAGGATGGCCTGGATGTCGGCGGTCTTCTGCCGCAGCAGCGCCGCGTTCTCCTGGATTTTCTCGATCATCCGGTTGAACGCCACGATGGAATGGCCGATCTCGTCCATGCGGCCCACCGGCACGCGCCGCGTGAAGTCCTGGCTGGTGGCGATCTCGCTCATCATCGCCTGCATGCGCGTGAGCGGCCGGGTGATCTGCCGGTACAGCAGCGCGCCGATCGCCGTCAGCAGAACGATGGCCACGCCGCTGACCACGCCGATGGCGGTGGCCGTGGTCGCCAGCTTGCCGTTCAGCCCGGTGATGGCCTCGTCCTTCTCGCGGTTCTTTTCCACGCGCAGCGTATCGACGATCTTCTCCATCTCGTCGCGATAGCGCGCCACGTTGGCGAACAGGAAGGCCTGCGCGATCTCGTTGCGGCCCGCGGCCTTCATCTCGGCGGTCTCGCTGATCGCGCCGAAATAGTTGTCCAGGCTCTCCCCGGCCTGCGTCAGCAGGCCCTTCTGCGCCTGCCCGTTGGCGCCCCTGGCCTGGCGCGCGAGCGCCTCGCGCAGCGCCGCCTCCTTGGCCTTGAGCTCGTCCTGCGCCTGCGCCACCAGGTTGCCGTCCGGCGCATAGACCAGCGCCATGGTGGCCAGCTGCACGTCCTTCACCAGCGACACCACATCGGCGGAAGCCAGCGCGCTGGGCACCACGCCTTCCGTCACCTGCCTCACCTCCGAAGCCCCGGCCCGGGTCTGGTAGACGGCATAGCCGCCTATCGCCGCCAGTGCCACGAACATCAGGACTACCAATAACGTAATGCGATGACGGATGGTCATGCTCTAAGCCCCTGTCTGCAAGCGTGTCAAGCCCTATATAAAGGGAAAATTGCCCGTTTTAAACGGAACGAATAGTCGTGCGCCGTGATTATTGCTAAGTGAGTGTGACCGAGCGATGACGCACCGTTGCGCCGGCCACACCCCGCCGCCCCTCGCAAGTGGGGTTCATCGGTCCCCGCAGATCTGCCGCACGCGCGCGCGCCCTTGCTGCCCGCCGACACGCGCCGGACGTGGCTTGCGCGCGCCCCGCCCGTACCACCTCGGTGCCATCAGGCTGTCATGCCGCTGTCACCTGCCGCCACTAGCCTCGGCGCCACCTGGGGAGGACGAGCCATGCAAGGTCTGGTTGGGTTGCTGGAGAAAACGGAAGCCGGTCGCGAGGTTCTCGGGCAGCGCGCCGGCACCCTCGACCGGCGCAGCCGCGCGTTGCTGATCATGGTCGACGGCCGCACCAGCATGGCCGACATGGTCAGCCGCGCAGGCCAGCTCGGGCTCGACGCCAGCGCCGTCATGCAACTGATCGACGGCGGCCTCGTCAAGCTGGCGGCCGGCCCCGCCGGCGCAGCGCAAGGCGCGCCGGCCGCACAGCCCGCCGCACCGGCCGCACCGGCCGCCACGCCGTCCCCCGCCCCCGCCCCCGCCGAAGCCGGCAGGAAACGCTCCCTCGCCGCCGCGCGCATGTACCTGATGGACGTGATGGCGCGCACCTTCGGCACCTCCGACCATCCGCTGCGGGCCCGGCTCGTCGAAGCCACCGACCGCGCCGCGGTGGAACTGGTGTTCGACGCGTTCCAGGTCCTGCTCAACGACACCGCCAGCCCGTCGCTGGTGGCGCATATCGAGTCCTCGTTCCGCGAGCTGCTGCCGCTGGGCTGAAAAACGCCCGCGGCGCCACCCCGACGAAAGAATTCCGCCCGGCCTGTCGATTTCCCCCACACTGAACCGTCGTCCGGATAGCGGGCCGCACCGGCACCGCCCGTCACCCATGCGCCGACAGGCAAAAAGGAGATCAGACATGGCATACATCGATGGATTTGTCGTTCCCGTTCCCACCGCCAACCGCGAGATCTACAAGAAGATGGCCGAAACCGCGGCCGTGGTCTTCAAGGACAACGGCGCGCTCGCCCTGGTCGAATGCTGGGGAGACGACGTGCCCGAAGGCAAGGTCACCTCGTTCTCCATGGCCGTGCGGCGCAAGGAAGACGAAACCGTGGTCTTCTCCTGGATCACGTGGCCCGACCGCCAGACCCGCGACGCCGGCATGAAAGCCGCGATGGAAGACCCGCGCCTGAAAAACCACGGCGAGATGCCGTTCGACGGCCAGCGGATGATCTTTGGCGGATTCGAGGTGCTGGTGGACGCCTGAGCCCGCGGGGCGCCACGCCGGCGGGCGTGCCCGATGGCGCACCTGCGCCGGCGGCGGCGGGATGGCGCAGGTGAACGCAGGCCGACAAGGGCAGAGGAGAACGACAAGTCGACGGAAGATAAGGCTTACCGGGCGCCATCGCCGTGCCAGAATAGCGGCGATGGCACCCCTCATCCGAAGGGGCTTCAGTGCGCGACCCCCAAGCTTCCGATCACACGACTCAAGCCGGTTTCCTCCCATGAAGACACTGCTCCTGACCCTCCTCTACGCAGCGCTGTCCGCATTCGGCGCCCCAGCCTTCGCGCAGATCGACGACCAGTCGCATCCGCAGGCACTGATCCAGACCGCGACCCAGCAAGTGCTCAACGAAGTACGCAGCCGCGCTGTGGCACCGGACGACATCCCGCGCATCACGGCCATCGTGAACCGCGACATCCTGCCCTACACCGACCTGCGCCGCACCACGCAGCTCTCCATGGGCCGGTACTGGCGCACGGCGACGCCGGCGCAGCAAGAGCAGATCATCGAGCAATTCAAGATACTGCTGATCCACACCTACGCCGGCGCCATCGCGCAACTCCGTCCCGACCAGCAGATCGCCTACCCGCCCTCGCGCTTCGAGCCCACCGAGACCGACGTGGTGGTGCGCACGGTCGCGCTGGACACCGCCAGCGGCCAGCCCGTGCAGATCGACTACCGCCTGCACAAGACCCCGCAAGGCTGGCGCGTGTACGACCTGAACGTGATGGGCGCCTGGCTGGTGCAGACCTACCGCCAGCAGTTCAACGAGATCATCCAGCAAGGCGGCGTGGAAGGCCTGCTGCGCTCGCTCACCGAACGCAACAGGCTGCCGGTGGTGGTCAAGCAGTGAAGGCCGGCGCGCCCGGTGGCGCGCTATCCGGCGCGCGCCCGGCCGCATGACGGAATGACCCACGCATCCCTCGCGTTCCCTCCGGTCCCGCCGAGGGACCGGCGCCGGCACTCCCAAGGGAAATAGCGCCCGCGCTCCACATCGTCCTTTGCGCGCGATCCGCAGCCGCATCCGGCGGCGGCTGCGACGGTGCCCGCAACACCGTGCCATCCGCGCAATCCGTGCGTTGCCTCCGGCGCATCGCCGCGCGCCGCCTTGTCACGATTCCACCGCGCCACGTCCTCCGGTTCCCCCGCGGCCCGGCCCGCCGGCCCGCGCTCATCAAACGAAAAACCCGACAGGATCGTCGAAATAACCCCGGGATTTCGTCTCTGGCGCGTAACCCTGCTCAGCTTAAATTCGCCCACCCCCAACCTCATCACAGGTAGCGAGAGCATGCGAGCAGACCACCCGGCTTCTCAGGCGTCATCCCCCTTCCCTCTGCTGCGGGCGCGGCTCGCGCGGCGCCCTCGCGGCCGCATGCCGGTGCCGGAACGGGCAAGCGCGGGCCCGCAGCGGCAACGCGCGGCCGGGCTGGCCTGCTCGCTGGCCCTGGCCACGGCGCTGGCAGGCGCGCTCGGCGGTTGCGGCGGCGGTGGTGGCGGCAGTGGCAGCGCCGACGCGGCGCCGCCCGCGGCCGCGCCGCCCACGGCGCCTTCGGGCCCGGTGGCGAACCGCACGCTGCTGGTCGACCTCGACGGCGTGACCTACGGCGCGCTGCAGAGCGGCATCGCCGCGGGCGCGCTGCCCAATCTGGCGAAGCTGCAGATCCAGCTCGCCTACAGCGGCGGCATCGCCGGCACGCCGAGCCAGCAACCGAACCTCGACACCCCGGGATGGGCGACGCTGCTGACCGGCACGTGGGCGGCGCGCCACCAGGTGAACTCGGACGCGCCGAAGCAGGCCATGCACAGCAGCACGCTGTTCCAGGCGGCCAGGGCGGCGAGCACCGGCCTGAACGGCGCGGCGGTGGCATCGGCCGGGCTGGCCCAGCTGCTGTCCTCGGATCATGGCGCGGGCTACCTGGATACGCTGGCCGACTGCTCGCAGAACACCACCGTCGCCGACTGCGTGACGACCCAGGCGACGCAGATGATCGGCGGCAACTACGCCACGGTGGTGGCGCAGTACCACACCGCCAAGGACGCCGCGCTCGACTACGGGCTCGGCTCGTCCCAATACGCGGGAACGCTCGCGCAACTGGACAAGGCGGTCGGCAGTCTCGTCGCGGAAACGGCGAAGCACGCGGACAGCCGGTGGCTGGTGGTGGTGACCGGCAACCACGGCCTGAGCGCCGCCAGCCAGGACGACGGGCTGCCGCTGGTGCCAGAGTCGGCCACCTTCCTCGGCCTCAACCAGAGCGCCGGCAATGGCGCTCACGGCGTGGGCGTGGCGGTGCCGGCGGCACTGGGCGACCTGTACGCGTACGCCAGCATCGCCGACGTGGCGCCGACCCTGCTCGGATACCTGAACCTGCTGCCGGCCGCGAAGGACTATGCGATGGACGGCGGCAGGCTGACCGGCACGCAGCCGGTGTCGCAACTGGCCGCCACCGTGAGCGACAACAACTCGGCGAACGCGAGCGTGGTGCTCAACTGGGCGGCGCCGGCCAGCGGCGCGATCACGGTGCTGCGCGACGGCGAGGTGATCGCGTCGAACCTGCCGGCCGGGACGGCCACCTACACCGACAACCAGCTGTCGCAGATCCTGACGGCGAAGGGCACCTACCAACTGAGCTATACGGTGCAGGTCGGCGATGCGCAGGACATGGCGCTGCGGGCAACGCTCGCGCCGCCGGTGTCGTATGTCCCGCCGGTGCCGCTGGCCGCCACGCTGGCCAACGGGCTCGTCAGCTACTACCCGTTCAGCGCCTCGCTGCCGCCGGCCGACGCGCTCGGGCACAGCACGATGGGCCCCTACGCGAACGACCTGCCCGCCACCGCCGGGCTGGTCGTGCCGGGCCCCTTCACCGGCACCTACGGCCTGCTGGTGGACACCAACTTCGTGGACACCAACGGCTTCGAGGGCTACAAGATGACGCCGGCGACCGGCTTCGACATCGCCAAGGGCACGGCGCCGCAGTTCACGATCGGGTTCTGGTTCAAGGTGCCGTCGTGCATCGCCACCAACGACGTGCCCATCATTTCCAACAAGAACTACGTCAGCGGCGGCAACGCAGGCGTGGCGATCGGCCTGTTCTCCAGCAGCGGCAACCAGTGCGGCATCGCGTTCAACATCGGCTCCGGCGGCGGCGTGCGCGCCGACGGCCCGACCAGCCCGTACACCCAGGTCACCGTGAACCGGTGGATCTATATCGCGTTCTCGGTCGACGGCGTCGCCAAGACCATGAACATGTACGTGTTCGATCCGGTGACCGGCATCGCCAACAAGGTCGCCGCGGGCAAGTCGACGGGCACCGTGGATCTGTCGAAGCTGTCGCCGTTCTCGCAGTGGGGCATCGGCGAAGACGGCACCGGCACCTATCTGATGAACAAATGCAACGGCACGGTGACGCCGCCATACACCCCCGGCAAGTGCGCGACCGCGCCCACCTACCAGGAATGGTTCGGCGACCTGGCGATGTGGAACCGCGTCCTGACCGACGCCGAACTGCAGTCGATCTTCCTGTCGAACAAGCCGCTGTCCACGCTGCAAGCGAACTAAAGGGTACGCCGATGACATCGAAACTCTTCCCCGCGCCGCGCCGCGCCGGCGTCCGGCTGCGCATGCTGGCGGCGGCGGGCGCGGCCTGCGCCGCATGCCTGCTGGTCTCCGGCTGCGGCGGCGACGACGGCGCGCCGCCGGCCCCCGCCCAGGCAACCGTGCCGGGCAGCACCGCGGCGCTCGGCGCCGGCGGCGTGACCGGCGAGGTGCCGATCGTGGCGGCGCCCGCGCCCGGCCCGTGCGCGGCATCCGGCACGCCGGCGCTGCCGTCGCCGCTGCTGAACTCGCGGCTCGACTGTGCGCCCTGAGCGCGCGGCCACGGTCACGCACCCACCCCGACGACTTCCAGACACGGATCATCATGACCAGAATGAACCGCCGCCAGTTCCTGCGCACCGCCGCGGCCGGCGCCGCGCTCGGCGCCTTCCCGCCGGCCATCCAGCGCGCGCTGGCCATCCCGGCCAACAACGCGACCGGCACCATCAACGACGTGCAACACGTCATCATCTTCATGCAGGAGAACCGCTCGTTCGACCACTACTTCGGCACCATGCCGGGCGTGCGCGGCTATAGCGACCGCTTCACCATCCCGATGGCCTCGGGCAACCCGGTGTGGATCCAGCAAGGCGCGTCCGGCACCGTGCAGCCGTACTACCTCGACCCCAGCAAAGGCAACGGCCTGTACGTCGGCGGCGCCCACGACTGGTCCGACCAGCAGGCCGCGTGGGACGGCGGGCGCATGGCGGCGTGGCCCAAGGCCAAGAACATCAACGCCTCGATGGGCTACCTGCAGCAGGCCGACCTTCCGTTCCACTGGGCGCTGGCCAACGCGTTCACGATCTGCGACGCGTACCACACGTCGATCCATACCGGCACCTTCACCAACCGCATCTTCCTGTGGAGCGGGACGAACGGCGCGAACGTCGCCAACCAGGCCGTGGTGAGCAACGACAACTACGGGCCGCTAGGCCCGTCGGGCGCCGGCCTGACGTGGACCACCTATCCGGAACGCCTGCAGGCCGCCGGGGTGAGCTGGAAGGTCTACAACAACCCCAGCAACAACAGCAGCAACAACCAGCTCGCCGCCTTCGCCAGCTACCGCGCGACGAACGAGCGGCTGCAGGCCCAGGGCTCGCCGAGCGCGCCCTACTCGGCCGAGATGGAAGCGCTCTCGCCGCTCTACAAGGGCTACGGCAACACCATGCCGGACGGCGGCTACCTGCAGGCGCTCGCCGACGACATCGCCGCCGGCACGCTGGCCCAGGTCAGCTGGATCGTGGCGCCGGCCGCCTACAGCGAGCATCCGATCTCGTCGATCCCCAACCAGGGCGCCTGGTACATCCAGACACTGCTGGACATGCTCACCGCCAACCCCGAGGTGTGGAGCAAGACGGTGCTGTTCATCAACTACGACGAGAACGACTGCTTCTTCGACCACATGCCGCCGCCCGACCCGCCCTGGCGCAACGCGGACGGCACCTATGCCGGCAAGTCCACCGTCGACACCTCCAGCGAATACTTCACGATGCCCGCGCCGCCCGGAGACTCGACCCAGCGCACGCCCGACGGCAGGCCGTTCGGCCCCGGCGTGCGCCTGCCGATGCTGGTCGTCTCGCCGTGGAGCGCCGGCGGCTGGGTCAACTCGCAGGTGTTCGACCATACCTCGACGCTGCGCTTTCTCGAGCAGCGCTTCGGGATCGCGGAGCCCAACATCAGCCCGTGGCGGCGCACCGTGTTCGGCGACCTGACCTCGTGCTTCAACTTCAGCACGCCGAACAGCGCCAGGCCGGCGCTGGCCACGGCGCCCACCAAGGCCCAGGCCGACGCCGCCTACTCGCAGCAGGCCGCCGCGGGTGGCGTGCCGGTGCCGGCGGTCGGCTCCGTGCCGCTGCCCCGGCAGCCGCTCGCGGCGCGGCCGTCGCGCGCGCTGCCCTACCACCTGCACACCAGCGCCAACGTGGACCTGGCGCACGGCCAGGTGTGGCTGACCTTCGGCAACACCGGCACCCAGGGCGCGGTGTTCCACGTCTACGACGAGCTGAACCTGGCGGACTACCCGCGCCGCTACACCGTGGAAGCCGGCAAGGCGATCTCCGACGCATGGAACGCCCTCGCCGACAACGCCGGCAAATACCGCCTCTGGGTGCTCGGCCCGAACGGCTACCACCGCCAGTTCACCGGCGACATGGCGCAACTGGCAAGCGGCCCCAACCCGGAAGTGCGCGTCTGCTACGACCACGGCAACAACGCGGTCTACCTGACGATCATGAACACCGGCGACGCCCCCGCCACCGTGACGGCGACCGCCAATGCGTACCGCACCGACGGGCCGTGGACCTATACGGTGAATCCGGGCATGCAGGTCGAGCCGTACTGGACCCTCGACGCCTCCGGCAGCTGGTACGACTTCACGCTGGCCATGGGCACCAGCTTCGCGCGGCGCTTCGCCGGGCGGCTCGAGACCGGCAAGGACGGCGTCAGCGATCCCGCCATGGGCGTGGCGTGAGACGCCGGCAGGAAAGCGGCCCGGGCGGCGAACGCCCGGCGCCGCGCCGCCGCCCGGACGCCAGGCGCGCCGGTGACATGCAGCCATCACGATCGGCCCGCATGATGTCGCCTTTCAGAGCCGTGAAAGGGCCGGGAGAGGCTACCGTGACGTTCAACCAGATACGCGCGTTCATCGCCGTCGCACAGTATGGCGGCTTCGCGGCCGCGGCTCGCACGCTGGGGATCAGCCACAGTACCCTCAACTCCCAGGTCCAGATGCTCGAGCGGGAATACGGCGCCGAGCTGTTCCACCGGCGCGGCCGGCACGTCGAGCTGTCCGCGCTGGGCCTCGAACTGCTGCCGCTGGCCCGGCGGATGATGGCGCTCGAAGGCGACATGTCCGCGCTGCTCGACGACAGCGGCAAGCTGCGCCGCGGCCTGCTGCGCGTCGGCGCGGTCGGCCCGTTCCACGTCACCGAGATGATCGAGGCCTACCACGCCATCTATCCCGGCATCGGCTTGTCCGTCACGCTCGGCAACTCCGAGGTCGTGCTCGGCGACCTCGACAAATACGTGTGCGACGTCGGCGTGCTGGCCAGCCGGCTGCCCGACGAGCGCTACTACATGCAGCCCTACGCGCGCTATCCGGTGATCGCCTTCGTGCACGTCGACCACCCGTTCGCGCGCCGCGAATCGATCGCGCTGCAGGAGCTGGCCGGCAAGCCGCTGCTGATGCGCGAACCCGGCTCCACCACCCGCAAGGCCCTCGAGGACGCCCTGCTCGAACACGGCGTGACCGTGCAGGTAGCGATGGAAATCGGCAGCCGCGAAGCACTGCGCGAAGCCGTCGCCCGCGGGCTCGGCGTGGGCACCGTCTCCCAGTCCGAATACGTGCCCGACCCAAGGCTGCGCCCCGTGCGCATCGCGGGCGACGTGGTGTCGACGCATATCCACGTATGCTGCCTGCGCGAGCGGCGCGAAAGCCGGCTGATTTCGTCTTTCTTCGAGGCGGTCGAGCGTTGCATCGGACGCGCAGAGGGGCGGACGGTTCGCAGTCCTGAAGGGGCATCCCGCCCGGATGCCTAGTGCATTTCACCACCGCGATCGCGAAATATCCCCATCGAGAATCCGACGCTTCTGACGCCTGCACGGGTGGATCGCCAGCATCATGCCGTGGCACCGCATTGCACGGAGATCCGCCATGGCCCGCCAGTCCGACCTGCGCTTCACCTTCGCCGTCGTCGGCGGCGTCGACTTCGAGGTCATCGCGTTCGATCTCGACGAGGCCCTCTCCGAGACCTTCCGCCTCGACGTGCAGTTGGCCCATGCCGATCCCGGCCTCGACTTCGCCGCCATCCTCGACCGGCCCGCCCTGCTCACCCTCTGGCGCGGCGACGAACCCGTGCGCCATGTCCATGGCCTGGTCAGCGGCTTCGAGCAGGGCGACACCGGCTTTCGGCGCACACGCTACCGCGCCGTCGTCGAGCCCGCCCTCGCCCGCCTGCGCCTGTCCTCCAACTGGCGCATCTTCCAGACCCTCTCCGTGCCCGAGATCCTCCGGCGCGTGCTCGACGACCACGGCCTGGCCGCCCGCTACGAGCAGATCGTCACCGCCGGGCACCTGCCCCGCGAGTACTGCGTGCAGGCCGGCGACACCGACCTGTATTTCCTCGAGCGCATTGCCCGCGAGGAAGGCTTCTACTTTGCCTTCCGCCATGACGCCGACGGCCACCGCCTGATCCACAGCGACCGCCTGTTCGTGCAGGGCCGCATCGCCGGCGGGCCCGTGCTCTACAACCCCAACCCCGGCGGCGACCAGCCCGAGCCCGCCCTGCGCCGCTTCACCTACTCCGAGAACGTGCGCACCGCACGCCTCACCCAGCGCGACTACACCTTCACCCATCCCCAGTACGACCAGGAACACGCCCCGCTCGGCGCCGACCTGGAGCACCAGAAGACGCATTACGCGCACTACGCCTACCCGGGGCGCTACAAGCGCGACGAAGCCGGCAAGCCCTTCACCGAGGCGCGCCTGCGCGGCTACCGCCGCGACGCCCGCCTCGCCCGCGTCGGGGGCGACGACCCGCGCCTGGTGCCCGGCCTGTCCTTCGAGCTCACCGGCCACCCACGCCAGGATATGAACCGCGGCTGGCGCCCCGTGCGCCTGCGCCACCACGGCGTGCAGCACACCAGCCAGGCCGAGGAGAGCGCCGGCAGCGAACAAGGCACTCACTACAGCTACACCGCCGAGCTGGTTCCCGACCGCACCGAGTGGCGCGCCGAGCCGCTGCCCAGGCCGTGCATCGAAGGGCCGCAATCGGCCACCGTGACCGGACCGGCCGGCGAAGAGATCTACTGCGACGAATGGGGCCGGGTCAAAGTGCAGTTCCCGTGGGACCGCCAGGGCAGGCACGACGAGCACAGCTCCTGCTGGATCCGGGTGGCGCAGAACTGGGCCGGCGCCACCTGGGGCCACATGGCCATCCCGCGCATCGGCCAGGAGGTCATCGTCGACTTCTGGAGCGGCGACCCGGACCAGCCGGTCATCACCGGCCGCACGTACCGATCGAACCAGTTGCCGCCGTACGCGCTGCCACACCACAAGACCCGCATGACCATCAAGAGCCAGACCCACAAGGGCGAGGGCTACAACGAACTGCGCTTCGAGGACGAGAAGGACCAGGAGGAAATCTTCGTCCACGCGCAGAAGGACCAGAACATCCACGTCAACCATCACGAAACCACCTTCGTCGGGCATGACCGCAGCGAGCAGGTGCAGCACGACGAGACCGTCGCCATCGGGCACGACCGCAAGGAGACCGTGGGCAAGGACGAGCAGGTAACCGTCGGCCAGGACCGCCGGCATGACGTCGGCCAGGACGATTTCCAGACCGTCGGGCGCAACCACACGATCCGGACCGGCAAGGATCGTACGGAAGAGGTGGGCAACAATCGCCGCGACAAGACCGTTGCCCACCACTGGGTGGAGATCGGTGGGCATGCCGAGACGACCGTGCAGGGCCACCACAAGCTGCAGGCCGGGCAGAGCATCGAGCGCAAGACCGCGCGCTACGAACTGCAGGCCGGCCAGGTGGCCCGCCTGTGCGGGCCTGGCGGCACCATCACGCTGGACGACAGCGGCATCACCGTGGACGGCATCGCGATCTATCTCAAGGGACCGTTGAACCGACAGGCCGGAGGCGGGGGCAACACCACCGCCATCGACGGTACGCCCGCCGCCGGCGAACCCATTTGTATCAGTTGCTGGCTCAAGGCCGCCGTCCAGCGCAAAGCCCTGATGAAGGTGGAAGCATGATCGCCCGCCAGCTCCTGCAGGCATTCAGCGAGGACCTGCACTATAACGCCGGCGCACGGCCGTGTTACCTGATGGCCTTGATCGACATGGCGATGCTGACCCAAGCGCAACGCGAACAAGTGACCGCGCGCTTCGAGGGATTGCTGCACCCTCTGCTGCTCGACCCGGACTATGCCACGCTGCAACCCTTGGGCGCGATGCTGGCGGGCACGGACGAAAGCAGCCCGGCCGGCTTCGACACCCTCATCGCCAAGGCCAGCGGCTATGGTACCGACGTGATCCAGGCCTGGGTGACCAGCCTGTGGCCTCCCGACATGCTGGCCCGCCACTTCAGCCACGCCACTTTCGCGCAAGGCGGCGATGGCGAACGCTACCTGCTGCGCTATTACGATCCCCTGGTCTTGCCGGTCCTGCACCGCACGGCCAGCCCGGCCTGGGTGAGCTGGTTCTTCGCTCCCATCCTGTCCTGGTGGTTTGCCGGCGCCACGACGGAACACCCGCGCTGGAGCCGCATCCGCGGCGGCGCGCGCCTGCCGCAGCCCTCGCCGCCGGCGCTGACATTGACCGACGCCCTGTGGGAAGCCCTGGTTTCCGACCCGCTGCCGCATCAGTTGCTGCACACGCTGGAACAGGAAGCTCCGGCCGTCTTCGCCAGCGACTGCCGCGGCGTGCGCCTGGCGCAGATAGAAGCCCAGCTCGACGCCGCCCGCCAGCATGGACTGAGCCGCCACGACGACCTGACCACCTACGTCCTGGTGGGGTTGTCGATACCCGCTGCGCGCCTGGCCGCCGATCGCGACTGGCAGGATGCCGTGAAACGTGCCCTCACCGATCAACTTCCGCTGAGCCAGTCGCTGGCAGCTCTGCAGCACCGGGCAGACCCAAAGAGGCCGCAATCATGACCACGAACTCGCCTGCCACGCTTCTGCCCCAGGCACTTCGCGTTGCCCAGAAAACACGCAGGGACGAAGCGCCCGGTCCTTGTGTCGAGTGCAAGACGGAGGTAGCCATCCTGCCGCTGCGCTATGCGGTCCTCGCCCACGGCGACCTGAAGGCCTTGGACAAACTGGCGCCACAGCTATCGTCCAATCTCGGCAAGAACTTTCCGGCATTCGACAAACTCAATGTCCGGTACGCCGTGCGCAGCCTGCGAGAGGGATATCTCTATGCCTTCGTCAAGCGCCTGGGCAGGGAATGGTCCTGCGAGAGCGCCTGGCATGCCGTGCCTGCCGGTGTATTCCATCCGGTCTGGCCGTATGCGCCCCACCAGCCGATCTCCGAGACCCAAGGCATTCAACTGCGGAGTGGCTGGACCATTTGCTTCAAGGCGCCGGAGGATGTCGAAGAGCTGCGCCTGCTGTTTACCCCGGATCCGCTCACCAAGCGCATGGTGGATGACGTGCGCGACAATACCGCCTTGCGCGACAAGCTGCAGCAATTCGACATTCGGGAAATTGCCAAGACCTGCTCGTTTGCCGCCGACGTGCTCGACCCGTCCGCGATCGACGGCACCCTGTCGGATGCCATTGCCGGCACCGACAAGGCTCTCGCGCCGGTGCTCGCCGGCCAGCTCTACTCCAGCCCGGATTACGAATACCACGCGCAATGGGTAGCCTCGGAACTCAAGGAAACCGACCGCCGCGCACGCGGTTGCGCCGTGGTACTGCACGACCCCATCGGCATCACCCAGCAGCTCAACGCATGGCGAAACGAGGCGGCGGAACAACTCAAAGACTACCTCGGCCGCAAGAACCGGAAAGGCATCAGCAATGAACGCATGATCCTGGTAGCCCAGGCGTTCGACGACGTCAGGCAGCTGTTCGAAGAAAAATCGGCCGCCATCGCAGCGCAACACTACATCGATATCGAGCGCGCCAAGCTCCAGGACCCAGGCGCCGCCGCGACCCGCGGCTGGGTGCTCGGCAAGGAGCAGGACGCCCGCTGGAAACGGGCCGCAGAGCAACACATGAAGGACTACGAGGCGACCATCCGCGCGCGGGTGCAGACGAAGCTCGACAGCGGCGAATACCGCAATCGATTCGAAACCAGCTACGTCAATCCGCCGGACCCGCAGGCCGCCCTGCAGGTCCAGGCCATGAAAGCCAACCTGGCCAACTTCGAGAAGCAATGCAAGGCGCTGGAAGAATTGGCCGAGGGCCGCTCCAACGATCACCATAAATGGCTGCAGAGCGAGCAGTTGCTCTCGGCCCTGGATGTCTACGACAACAAGGACCACGCCAACGGCTGGCACTTCTCCGGCCAGACGGGCTTGTGCGTCCTGGGCGCGGAGGGTTGCAAGGCCACCGCCGATATCATCCAGAAGTGGTGGGAGGGCAGCGCCACCGACCGCGCCAATCTTGCCATGCGAGGCTTCGCGCTGAACCAGAAGGACATGCTCGCGGAGATGGCGCGCATGAAGGAGGCGGCCAAAGCCGCCCCGCTGCCCGTCACCGGGGCCGATATCTACGACTACACAGGCAAAAGCCTGGAGCGGGCCAAGACTCTGGGAGACATGTTCGACAAGGCCAACGGGCTGTACGAGGAAATGGAAAAGGCCGGCAATGCCAGGCTCGCCGGCGGCGCACCCGCCTGGTACACCAGCCTGGGGCGTCAGACATTGCGCCGCGCGCCCAAGGGTATGGAGTGGTTCGTCCACGGCTTCAGCCGCTCCTTGCTGGCCGCTGGCATCGGCAGGCAAGCCGTCAAACTGCGGCTCAAAGAGCTGCAGGCGATCGGGCGCAGCGCCGACCCCAAGTTCTTGCGCGCGCAGGTCAAGCGCAATGTGAACTTCGCCTTCGCCACCGAACTGGTCGATGCCCGCTCCAGTGAATTCTACAAAGTGCGCGCCAGTGGCTGGCTATTACTGTTCGAGGCCGCCCTGCTCAGCCATAAATGGCTCAAAGGCACCCAGGACGAAAAGGAAAAAACGGAGTTGAGCGCAGCCGCCATAACAACCTTCGCGGCAAGTCTGGAAGTGTTGGCCTGCGGCACCGAGGTGGTGCTACGCCAGTATGCCGCTGGCAGTACAACGAGCGTGGGAGCTGCGGTCTTTCTTGGTGGACTCAAGTTGTGGGGAGCGGCGCTGGCTACGACAGTTGGCATCTATCTCGTCAGGTACGACTGGTCGGATGCAAACGAGGCTCGAAACCATGGAAATAGTTGGCTAAGTATTGCATATCTCATCCGTTTTTCAGTAACAGTTTCCATGATTGCAAGCCAGGCCAGCATTGCATTTGCGGCGGCGGGGCCAATGCTCAAATTGTCAGTCGAGCGCGCAGTTTATTCTCGTTCGTCCACCTTGTTTAGCGCTCTTTCCAGATCCGCTGCATTCCTCGGCAAAGAAACTTTCGCCCTATTAATGCAACGCATCCTGTTTCGTGGCACCGGGGTCGTACTGGTCGTTAGTGCATTCATCGCTATTTTCGATGATGACGCCCTGCAAAAATGGTGCAAACGTACTATGTATCGCGGACCCAAGTTCGATCGGGAAAAGCCGTATAAGGATACGAAAGAAGAACTCGCCGGTCTGTACGGCGGACTGCACGAGGTGTTCTAATGTACTACGTAGAGTGGATGGCATGGTTGCTCAACATCAAGTCTGACCAATGGTTTGAGGAGAACATGGGAGAGGCCGAAGACTCAAAGAAATCACTGATGGAACCCGTGTACGCAGAATCCGTGACCGAAGACAAGGCGCGTCAGGCGGCGAAACGGTTCGCATATGCTGAAACGCGAGGGCCGGTCTATGCTTGCAACGACACTTATCTGGAAATGCGGTGCGGTGGCATGGAGGATAAGCGCGGGTTGGTAACTTTTATCTCGGGGGCTTTTGTTCTTCTCTTGTTCGGCATGTGGGTTGACTTTGCCTTGCCCATCTATTTGGCCTTGATCAGAGGCAATGAACCCGTATTTGGCAGGCCTTTGGATATTGGCGATATTTTCTATGCCGTGTTCGTAACATTAATTTCAGGTACACCTCTCTGGTTCTATTTCAAATACGCCTTCCGATTCACGCGCCTGGAAGCGCTGACCTCCCGCCACTTGCTCATTCGTTTCAACCGTATCACGCGCCAGGTCTATCTACATCGTCCTCCTAGCTGTGGCGGGATTGTGGTCGTGCCCTGGGAGGGCGTCAGCACGGAGGAAATCGCCGGGCAGCGTCTCCTTGTTGGCTGGTTTCCTGGCGACACGCCGTTGCCCTTTCCCGTCATGGCCTTCGTCGGCAAGCAAAGCAGCAGCGCGGACGACCTCAAGGCGGAGTGGGAATTCATCCGCCGCTACATGAACGAGGGCGGCCTGCAGGCCATTCCGAAGCCGCGCATCAGTTCGCAGTTGCCATTGCCGTGGCAAGCCTTCATCGCGCAATTCGAGGCATCAGGTCCCTTCCTGCACAATGGCGGCCCTCTCATCTGGTTGGGCTGCCTGATGATTTCGCCGGCCTTCGTCATCGTTGGCCTGTCGCACTGGGCATCGCTGCTGTTGTGCTGGCGACCGCGCTGGCCCAAGGTCCTCCGCGAGGCCGGCCTGCCGGGCAAGCCCGTACCCGCCTTGTCCACCGCCGATGACTACCCGCCCGGCGTCCGCGAGCAGCTGTTGGCCAACGAACACCGCTGGGCCGTGCGTCCTGGCAGGCGGCCCGAGCGGAAAGGCAGCGCCCGCGGCACGGATCGTTCCATCCGCGGGCAGCCTTGATTGCCGCCGTCGGCAGTCCATCTTCTTCCGCCGGCATCGTGTGATCAGCTGACGCGGCGCGAAATGAATCCGCGCAGATGCGCCAAGCAGTTTTCGTCGTCAAGTGCGCGGCTTCAGCCAAATCGCCATCCGCATCAAGCAGGCCCAATATTGCCCAGGCCGTCGCCGGCCCGCAGCAAGGCACCAGCCCTACGAGGAATCGGGCGCGGGATGCGCTACATGAGCGGCTGTAGCGGCCATGGCGCCTCCGTGAAACTGGCCTGGCCTCTCCACGACAACCACTATTTACCGTCGCACCGCCCCGATGCTAGCCTGCCCCGGCCCCTTCCCTCCACCAAGGAGACCGCATGCCCACCTTCACCACCTTGCGCATCGACCAGGACCCGCAATTCCCCCGCATCGCCCGCCTGCTGCTGAACCGCCCCGAGCGCCTGAACGCGATCACCGACGACACGCCGCGCGAGATCCGCGCGGCGGTGGAGTGGGCGCAGGCCAACGACGAGGTGCATGTCATCGTGGTGGAAGGCGCGGGCAAGGGTTTCTGCGGCGGCTATGACCTGGCCGACACGGCGCAGCAGTCCATCGAGCATCCGTGCCAGCAGGAGCAGTACCCGTGGGATCCGATGGTGGACTACGCGTACATGAAGCGGAACACCGAGGATTTCATGAGCTTGTGGCGCTGCAGCAAGCCGACCATCGCCAAGGTGCATGGCTATGCGGCGGCGGGCGGCAGCGACATTGCGCTGAGCTGCGACCTGCTGGTGATGGCGGAGGACGCGCGCATCGGCTACATGCCTACGCGCGTGTGGGGTTGCCCGACCACGGCGATGTGGACGTTCCGGCTGGGGCCCACGCGCGCCAAGCAGATGATGTTCACCGGCGACACCATCGACGGGCAACAGGCGCTGGCGTGGGGACTGGCCAACGAGATCGCGCCGACGGCCGGACTCGATGCGGCGGCGATGCGGCTGGCGCAGCGCATCGCGGGCGTGCCGCGCGCGCACTTGGCGATGCACAAGATGGTGGTGAACCAGGTGATGCTGACCATGGGGCTGGAGCAGACGCAGATGATGGCGACGGTGTTCGACGGCATCACGCGGCACAACCCGGAGGGGCTGTGGTTCCGCCGCTATGCGCAGGCGGAGGGCTTCAAGGCGGCGGTGCAGTGGCGCGACAGCGGCAAGCCGATTCCGGAAGGGGACGAGGCGCGCGCGCTGATCCGGGAGATGGAGGCGAAGGCGCGGCAGCCGGAATGAGCGATGCCGCCGGCCCTGCGCCGGCGACGCCGCGCAGGCGCCTCACATTCCCCGGAACAGATCGGCGTAGAGCCGGCTGACGCCCAGCTTGTCGGCGCAGCCGCGCAGGCTCAGCGTGAGCTTGCCGGCATCGTCGCGCGTGGCGGTGGCGATGGCGTCGGCGCGCACGATGGTGCCGCGGTGGACCTGCCAGAATACCTGCGGATCCAGCCGCGCCTGCAGCTCGCGCAGCGGCAGGCGGATCCAGTGCTGGCCGCCGGCGGTGACCACGCGCACGTATTTGTCGTCGGCTTCGAAGTAGATCACTTCGGCCACCGGCACCATGGTGATGGTGCTGCCGGCGCTGGCCTGGATCACCTTGAGCGGCTCGGCGGCGGGCGCGGGCTGCAGCGGCGTGCCGGCGCCGAGCAGCGCGCGCAGCTGGGCCAGCGTGGCGTCGAACGCGGGCGCCTGCGCGCGGTGCGCGAGCGCGGCTTGCAGGCGGGTGCAGGCCTTGGCCAGGCGCTCGGGCTGCACGGGCTTGAGGATGTAGTCGGCGGCGGCCTGCTCGAAGGCGTGCAGCGCGTAGCTGTCGAAGGCGGTGACGAACACCAGCAGCGGGAACGGCTTGCCATCCGCGGGCCAGTCTTCGGCCAGCGCCTGCGCGGCCTCCAGGCCGGACATGCCGGGCATGCGGATATCGAGGAACAGCAGGTCCGGCTGCAGCCTGAGCGCCTGCGCTACGGCGGCGGCGCCGTCGCCCACGGTCGCCACGATGCGCAGGGCCGGCCACAGGCGGGCAAGTTCGGCCTGCAGGTCGGCGGCGAGCAGGGCTTCGTCTTCGGCGATGAGGGCGGTGGCTTGCATGGAGCGTGCGGGGGGCGGGTTCAGGGAAGCGGCAGGCGCACGGTGGCAAGCGTGCCGCCGGCGCCGTCGGCGGCATTGTCGAGCGCGAAGCTGGCGCGGTTGCCGTAGAGCTGGGCCAGGCGCTCGCGCACTTGCGCGGTGCCAAAGCACGATGCGCCGGGCGCCGGCGCGAGCGGCATCACGCGCAGCCCGATGCCGGTGTCGCGCACGGTGAGCACCAGCGCGTTGCCGTCCCGGCGCGCGGCGAGGCGGATTTCGCCGCCGTCCAGCTTGGGCTCGAGGCCGTGCTTGATGGCGTTTTCCACCAGCGGCTGGAGCAGCAGCGGCGGCACCGGCAGGCCGGCGAGCCCGGGCGGCAGGTCCAGCGCGGTGCGCAGGCGCGGGCCCATGCGTACCTGCATCAGGCCGAGGTAGTCCGCGATGCGCGCGAACTCCGACGACAGCGGGTGCGGGCCGGAACGCGACGCCTCCAGCGTGGCGCGCAGGAAGGCGATCAACTGGTTGAGCATGAGCTGGGCGCGTTGCGGGTCCTGGCCGATCAGCACGCGCAGGTTGCCCAGCGTGTTGAACAGCATGTGCGGCTCGAGCTGGGATTCCAGCAGGCGCAGCTGGTTCTCGGCCGCGCTGCGCATGGCGGCCTGCTCGCGCGCGGCCATCGCGGCCAGGCGCCCGCGCGTGTAGAAGACATAGCTGATGCCCAGCGACAGCACCGCCACCACGATCGTGCTGACCATCAGCGCGCGCGGATTGCGCACCAGCTCGGCGGGGCTGCCGCCGGTGCCGGTAAGCCAGGCGGCCAGCGCGCTGCCGGCGAAGTAGCCCAGGATGCCCGACACCAGCACCCACGGGAACATCAGCCGCCAGCCTGGCCAGGGGCGCCCGCCCGGTGCCGGCGCGTGTTGCCTGAAGCCCAGGCGCAGCAGGCCCTGGCGGCCGGCCTGGATCAGTGCCTGGATCATGGCGGTGATGCAGGCCGAATAGACCAGGTTGATGCCGAACGGCTCGCGGTACAGCGCGCTGAAGAACAGCGCGACGCCCAACGCCACCGGCACGCCGATGCGCAGTTCGCGCAGGAGCCAGTGCGTGGAACGGTCGGTGGCAGCTTGCATGGAGACGGTAGTGTGAATGCGCAAGGCGCGGCGGGCTCAGCCGAGGGCACCGGCCGGCGCCGCCTGCCTGGCCGCGCGCCACATCGCCAGCCCGCGTGCAAGGAAGATACCGCTAACCGCGCCGCAAGCAAAGCCGGCCGCGAGCGCGGCGCGCGGGTCCGCCAGCCACGCGGCGTGCATGGCCTGGCCGGCGCCCAGGCTGAAGCGCACGGCGAACATGCCAAGGATGAGCGCCAGCGGCATCCAGCTGCCGGGCACCAGCAGGCAGCGCCCGGCCGCGGACCAGCGGATGCCGGCCCAGGCGCCGGCCATGTTGCACAGCACCAGCGCGAGCGCGGCGCCCACGGCCCAGGCGCCCAGCGCGCCTGGCTGGCCCGGGAAATAGCCGGGCACGCCGGACAGCGACAACAAGGCCATCGCGCCCGGCAGCGCGGCACCGCGCAGCAGCGTCATCCGGCGCGGCACGGCCTGGGCACGGCCCACTGCGATCAGCGCGGCCAGCAGAAACCAGACCCAGGCGGGGGTGTGCTGGAGGAGGTCTGCGTTCATGGCGTGCTCCGTCAGGTGGTTGGGGATGCGGCATGGTGACGGCCCCGGCCGGCACGCGGGAGCGGCCCGCGACGAAATGCAGGTGCGGTTCGCCAGATGCAGCCCGGCGGGCGCGAACCGCGGCGGGCTCGGGAACGAAGCCGCCGTTTTTTCCGGCACGGCAGCGTTCGCCAGCGTCGGCCCTCTCCCCACCCCTCTCTCCCGCGAGCAGGGCGAGTGGAGCAAACCCGCGTCCCCGGCCGCGTGAGCGCCCCCCAAAACCAGGCGCTACGTCCGCCGGACCTTGGCCGCGGCAACGGCCTGCGCGGGACGCCGCGCAACGCGGCGCCGGGCCGGTGCCGGCAAAGCGGGCGCCGCAGGCCCGCCAACCTCCGCCGCCGCGCGGAACACTTCCAGGATGCGCGCCAGGTCGCGCTGTTCGCCCGCTTCGAGCGGCACGGCGGTGGCGATGGCTTCGATGGTCCGCGCCGTCGCGCGGATCTCGTCGGCGGGCGCGCCCTCGAGCAGCGCCGGCAAGGCGCCGATGGCCGCGTCCGGCGCGATCCTGAGCAGGCTCGCCTGCCGGCGCACCATCCGCTTGAACGCCGCGAGGCCGGCCGCATCGTGCAGGCCGTGCCCGGCCGTGCCGTGCGATGCGTCGCGCGCCGCGTGCAGCGAGCGCGCCAGGTTGAAGCGGCGCTCGTCGGCCTCGCCCTGCGAATGGAGGATGTACAGCATGGCGCGCATGCCGGCTTCCTGCAGCCCGCCCTTGTCGATTTCGCCGCGCAGGGCCTCCAGTTCCGCGGCGACCAGGGCGCGGTGCTCGGGCGTGGTGCCGGGATGCTGGCGCGCGCTGTCGCCGGCGCCGTGGTTCAGGCCGGCCAGCGCCTGTATCCACGGATTGCCGTAGATGGCTTCGAAGGTCTTCTCGCAGGCGTCGTCGCGGACGTCGCGCCACTGGTCGAGCGCGGTCTCGATGATGCCGGACCACGCGTTCTGCATCCGCAGGAACGGGTTGTCCGCCGGCACCGGCTGGCGCGCCTCGCGTTCCTCGCGCACCTGCCCGGCCAGGCCCGCCACGCTGCGCGCGAGCGGATTGCGGTCGGACCATAGCTGGTAGGACACGCGCAGCGGCTGCAGCGCCTGCGCCCACCACGCCGATTGCGGCGTCACCCAGCCGCGCACCCACGGCTGCACCGCGCTGCGGTACAGGCCCAGGTTCACCTCCGACACGCGCGCGGCGGTGGCGAAGCGCCAGTCGCTCTCGGCATCGGGCTGCACGATCTTGCGCACGTCTTCGATGCCGCGCCTGGCGATGGAGAGCAGGTACGGGCCCTCGACCAGCGCGCCGCCCGGCGTGTCGGCGGTCTTGTCGCTGATCTGCGCCTGGTAGATGCCGGCGGGCAGCACGTCGATCACGTCGATATTGCTGACGAACTCGCGGTGCTCCTTGCGGCCGGTGCTGCCCGAGACGAAGATGCCGAGGTGGCCGATGCTGTCGTGCGTGGCGTAGACGATGGTCTGGTCGTGGCCGAGCACGTCGTCGTCGTCGCGGTACATGTCGGTGATCCAGCCCAGCGCCTGCGGCGGCGGCGTGATGTTGTCGCCGTAGGAGCAGAACACCACGATGGGCGAGCGGATGTGGCGCAGGTCCAGGCGCGTGCCGTCCGAGGTGATCAGCGACGCCGTGGTGAGCTTGTTGCCGACGAAGAGGTTGTCGACGATGTACTGCATTTCCACCGCGTTGAGGAAGACGTGGCCGCCCCAGTATTTCTCGAAGCCGAGGTAGCGCGGCGCCTCGGTATCGACGTTGGCGTAGAGCTGGTACGACTTGCCCCACAGCGTGTTGGCCGGGTTGAGGTTCTCGAAGTTCTGCACCAGCCAGGCGCCGTCGAAGCGGCCGTTGCCGAGGTCGCCGGTCAGCGCGGTGAGCCAGCTGCCGCCCAGCAGCCCGCCAGAGTAGCGCATGGGGTTCTTGCCGCGCCAGCCGGCCCAGTAGGACAGCGGCGCGCCGGCCAGGATGATGGGGCCGAACAGGTCCGGGCGCATGGCGGCGGTCATCATCACCTGCCAGCCGGCCTGGCAGTTGCCGATCACGGCCGGCTTGCCGGCGCTGTCCGGATGCAGCGCGATGACCTTCTCCAGGAAGGCGGCCTCGGCCAGCATCACGTCTTCCACGGTCTGGCCCGGCACCGGGTCCGGCAGGAAGCCGACGAAGTAGCACGGATGGCCGGCGCGCAGCGCGGCGCCGATCTCGCTGTCGCGCTTGAAGCCGCCGATGCCCGGGCCGTGCCCGGCGCGCGGGTCCACCACCACGAACGGGCGCTTGCCGGGCACGGCCGGCGCGTCCTCCGGCGCGGCGATGCGCACCAGCCCGTAGTTGACCGGGCGCGGCAGGTTGCGGCCGTCCATGACCAGCTCGGCGGCGAAATCCAGCACGTTGGGCACGGCCTCGGCCAGGTGGGCCAGGTACTGGTTGCCGCGCTGGCGCATGACGTCGGCGTACAGCACGCCGCGCTGCCAGGTGTCGGTGGCGTAGGCTGCCGCCGCGGCCCAGTCGAAACCGGGATAGCGCAATGCGGGGGACTGGCTGGCGTATTCCTTGGATGACATGGCGGTCTTGCTCCTGAAGGTCGACGCGCCGGGGGCGAGCGCGAGTGGAGTGGGTGCGGCGGAAGTGGCGAAGCGGCCAATGTGGCGGAGGTGGCCAATGTGGCCGATGTGGCCCATACCGCGCTCAAGCCATCTGGCTGATGGTCTTGCGGAACCGCCGCAGCGAAATCACGAACAGTATGGCCCCGATGGCCAGCAGCGCCAGGAACTGCGGCCACACCACGCCCGGCCCCGCGCCGCGGAACAGGATGGCCTGGCTGAGTTCGACGAAATGCGTGGTGGGCGCGGCCAGCATCACGTTCTGCACCAGCACCGGCATGCTCTCGCGCGGCGTGTTGCCGCCCGAGAGCATTTGCAGCGGCAGCAGCACCAGGATCAGCAGCATGCCGAACTGCGGCATGCTGCGCGCCAGCGTGGCCAGGAAGATGCCCATCGCGGTGGTGGCGAACAGGTGCAGCGCGGCGCCGGTGAGGAACAGCGCCACCGAGCCGCCGATCGGCACGTGCAGCGCGCCGTGCACGATCAGCAGCAGCGACGCCGCCGCCGCGGCCAGCACCACCAGCCCCATCGACCACACCTTGGCCAGCATGATCTGCGCGGGCGTGACCGGCATCACCAGCAGGTGCTCGATGGTGCCGTGCTCGCGCTCGCGGATCAGCGCGGCGCCGGTGAGGATGATCGACAGCATGGTGATGTTGTTGACCACCTGCATCAGCGCGCCGAACCAGGCCTGCGTCAGCGTGGGGTTGAAGCGCACGCGCACGGCCAGGTCCACCGGCAGCACCGCCGTGTCGCGGTAGCGCTGCAGGAACTCGCGCACCTCGCCGGAGACGATCTGCTGCACATAGCCGTTGCCGGTGAACGCCTGGCTCATGCGGGTGGCATCCACGTTGAGCTGCACCACGGCCGGGCGCCCGCCCAGCAGGTCGCGCTGGAAGTTGGGCGGGATATTGAGCGCGAAGGTGTAGTCGCCCGCATCCATGCCGGCGTCCTCGGCCGACGAGGTGATCATGCGCGGCTGGGTGAACTGCGGCGGGAAGAACGCCGAGGCAATGCGCGCCGACAGCGGCGAGTTGTCTTCGTCGACGATGGCGATGGGCGCCAGGTGCAGCGTGTCCGGCTGCGCGGTGGCGGCGGAATAGACCGAGGCGGTGAAGGTGTAGACGATCAGCACCAGCATCATCGGGTCGCGCGCCAGGCTCCACAATTCCTTGCAGCCGAGCCGGTAGACGTTGACCAGCAGGCGCAGCCACCGCTGCCCGCGCATGGCGGCCGGCGCGGGTGCCGGCGCCGCAGCGGGGATGGCGGCGGCGGGCGCGGTGCCGGTGTCGGATGCACGTGGAAACGGCGCCATCACTTCTCCTGCTTGTCGAGCAGCATGATCGTGGCGCCGAGGATCACCGGCACCGCCGCCAGCAGCGGCCAGAAGGCGGCATGGAGGTCGGCGAAGCCCAATGCCTTGTTGAACACGCCCCGGCTGATGATGAGCATGTAGGTGGCGGGATAGACCTCGCCGATCAGGCGCGCGCTGCCTTCCATCGAGGACACCGGCGTGAGCATGCCGGCGAACTGGATCGAGGGGATCATGGTGCCGATGATGGCGAAGAACATCGCCGCGATCTGGCTGCGCGTGAAGGTCGAGGCCAGCAGCCCGATGCCGGTGGCCACCACGTTGAATACCAGCACGCCCGCCAGCAGCGCGAAGAAGTTGCCCTTGACGGGCACGCCGAACACGGTCACGGCCAGCAGCGCCATCAGCAGGAAATTGAGCATGGCCAGCAGCACGTAGGGCAGTTGCTTGCCGACCAGGAACTCGGCGCGCGTGACCGGCGTGACGTACAGGTTGAGGATGGAGCCGAGCTCCTTCTCGCGCACCACCGACAGCGCGGTGAGCATGGCCGGCAGCATCAGCAGCAGCAGCGGCACCACCGCCGGCACCATGGCGGGCAGGCTCTTGACGTCGGGGTTGTAGCGGTAGCGCGTCTCGATGGAGAACGCCGGCGCGGCGCGCTGGCCGAGCCGCTCGCGCGCCTGCGTCTCCAGCCAGTTCTGGTGCATGCCCTGCACATAGCCCTGCACGGTCTCCGCGCGCGACGGCATGGCGCCGTCGATCCACGCGCCCACCTGCACCGCCTTGCCGCGCGCGGCGTCGCGCGCGAAACCGGGCGGGATCTCGATGGCCAGCGACAGCTCGCCGCTGCGCATGCGGCGGTCCAGGTCGTCGTAGTCGGTGATGGGCGCGTGCTCGATGAAATAGCGCGAGCCGGCGATATTGAGCGCGTAGTTCTGGCTCAGCGTGGTCTGGTCGCGGTCGAGCACGGCGTAGCGCAGGTCTTCCACGTCCATGCTGATGCCGTAGCCCATCACGAACATCAGCACCACCGAGCCCACCAGCGCCAGCGTGGCGCGCACCGGGTCGCGGCGCAGCTCCAGCGTCTCGCGCCACAGGTAGCTGATCATGCGCGCCGGCGAGAAGCCGCGGTGGCGCGCGGGCGCCGCCGCGTGCGGAGCAGCCGGCGCGGCAGCGGCCACCGGCGCGGCGGACTGCGCCTCGGCCGGCGTGCCGCCGCCGGCTTCCACCAGGTAATCGATGAAGGCCTCCTCCAGCGTGGCCGCGCCGCGGTCGCCGACGATGCGCGCGGGCGGGTCGCTGACCAGCACCTTGCCGGCGTGCATGAGCGAGATGCGGTCGCAGCGCGCGGCCTCGTTCATGAAGTGGGTGGAGATGAAGATGGTGACGTGGTCCTGCCGCGACAGCGCGATCAGCAGGCGCCAGAAGCTGTCGCGCGCCACCGGGTCGACGCCGGAGGTGGGCTCGTCGAGGATCAGCAGTTCCGGCTTGTGCACCATCGCCACGGCCAGCGACAGGCGCTGGCGCATGCCCAGCGGCAGGCTGTCTGGCAGGCTGTCGAGCACGTCGCCGAGCGCGAAGCGCGCCACCATCTCGTCCACGCGCGCGGGCACCTCGCCCTCGGGCACGTGGAACAGGCGCGCGTGCAGCACCAGGTTCTGCCGCACGGTGAGCTCGCTGTAGAGCGAGAACGCCTGCGACATGTAGCCCACGCGGCGGCGCGTGTCGATGTCGCGCGGGTTCACCTCGTTGCCGAACAGCCAGGCCTGTCCTTCGCTGGCCGGCAGCAGGCCGGTGAGCATCTTCATGGTGGTGGACTTGCCGCAGCCGTTGGAGCCGAGGAAGCCGAAGATCTCGCCGCGGCGGATGCGGAAGTCCACATGGTCCACCGCCACGAAGTCGCCGAAGCGCATGGTCAGGCCCTTCGCCTCGATGGCGACCGGCGTGTCGTCGCCGATGCGCAGCGGCGCGATCTCCACCGGCTGGTAGCCCTGCTTCTTGTCGTCCGGCAGCAGGCCGACGAAGGCGGATTCGAGGTCCGCCGCGCCGGTGCGCGCGAGCAGCTCCGCGGGCGTGCCGGTGGCGAGCACCTTGCCGGCGTCCATCGCCACCAGCCAGTCGAAGCGCTGCGCCTCGTCCATGTAGGCGGTGGCCACCAGCACGCTCATGCCTGGCCGCTCGCGCCGGATGCGCGCGATCAGGTCCCAGAACTGCGCGCGCGCGAGCGGGTCCACGCCGGTGGTGGGCTCGTCCAGGATCAGCAGGTCGGGGTCGTGGATCAGCGCGCAGCACAGGCCGAGCTTCTGCTTCATGCCGCCGGAGAGCTTGCCTGCGGGCCGCGCCAGGAACTTGTACAGGCCGGTGCTGCGGGTGAGGTCGTCGATGCGGCGGCGGCGCTCGGCCGCGTCATGGCCGAACAGGCGCGCGAAGAACTGCAGGTTCTCTTCCACCGACAAGGTGGGATACAGGTTCTTGCCCAGCCCCTGCGGCATGTAGGCGATGCGCGGGCAGACCGCGTCGCGGTGCGCGCGGCTGGCCATGTCGCCGCCGAGCGCGTGCACGGTGCCCGCCTGCACCGCGCGCGCGCCGGCCACCAGCGCCAGCAGGCTCGACTTGCCGACGCCGTCCGGCCCGATCAGGCCGATCATGCGGTCGGCCGGAATGTCGAGGTCGACGTGGTCGAGCGCCACGGTCTTGCGTCCATAGTGCAGCGAGACGCCGGCCAGCCGCACCACGGCGGGAACGCGCCCGTCTGTCATGGCCTACTCCGGCAACCTGACCGCGAGGCTGGCCGGCCAGGCCACCTTCGGGTCCACGCGCACCCACGCCACGCCCGGCAGGCCGGTCTTGACCAGCTTGAGGTGCTTTTGCAGCAGCTCGCGGCTGATCTGCGCCTTGACGCGGAACATCAGCTTCTGGCGCTCGCTGGCGGTCTCCACGGTCTTGGGCGTGAACTGGGCGGTGCTGGAGACGAACGAGATGCTGGCCGGGATCACGTACTGCGGCGCGGCGTCCAGCACGATGCGCGCCTCCGCGCCCATGGCCAGCTTGCCGGCCTGCGCCTCGGGCAGGAACAGCGTCATGTAGACGTCGGACAGGTCGACCAGGTTGAGCACCTTGCCGCCGGCGGCCAGCACTTCGCCGGGCTGCGCCACGCGGTATTGCACGCGGCCGTCGCGCGGGGCCCTGAGTTCGCTGTCGGTGATGTCGGCTTCGATGCGGTTGATGGTGGCCTGGGTGGCCTGGACCGTGGAGCGCACGCCGGTCACCTGCGCGCGGGCGGCTTCCACCGCGGACTGCGCCGCCGCCACCTGCGCGCGGGCCGCCGCCACGGCGGCGCGCGCGCTGCGGGCACGGGCGCGGTCGTCGTCGAGTTCCTGGATCGAGGAGGCGCCCTCCTTCGACAGCGTCTGCGAGCGCGACAGCCGGCGCTCGGCGGCATCCAGCTCGGCCTCGCGCTGCGCCAGCAGCGCTTCCGAGGTGGCCTTGTCGCTCAGGCGCGCGGCGGCCTGCGCCTCGGCCGCGGCCACGCTGGTGATGGCCTGCTGGTGCTGGGCGCGCGCTTCGTCGCTCTGGGCCTGCAGCACCTGCACCTGCATGCGCGCCAGCGGCTGGCCGGCTTTGACGAAATCGCCCTCGAAGACCAGGATGTCGTCCACGCGGCCGGCCAGCTTGGTGGCTACGTCGACTTCGGTGGCCTCGATGCGGCCGTTGCCGCTGGTGAAGCCCGGGCCGGGCCCGGTGTCGCGCAGCGAGGTCCAGGCGTACCAGCCCCCGGCGGCGGCGGCCAGCACGGCCAGGACGGGAACCAGCTTCTTGGCAGGGAGTTTCATCGGGAATGACCTTGGCTCATTGCGTTGGCTCATTACGGGGGAGGCGCATCCGCCTGCGCGGGCCGGGCGGCGTCGATGGCGGTGCCGCCGCCGCCCAGCGCCGCATAGAGGCTCACGCGGCTGGCCAGCAGCGCGCGGCGCGACTGCACGGCCTGCTGCTCGACGGCGAGCAGGTCGCGCTCGGCGTCCAGCACTTCGAGGAAGGCGGCGGCGCCGTGGTCGTAGCGCAGCTTGGCCAGGCGCGCGCGCTCGGCCTGCGCGGCCTGGGTGGCCTGCAGGATGTCCACCTGCTCGGCCAGCCAGCGGCGCGCGGACAGCGCGTCGGCCACGTCGCGGAAGGCGCCCTGGATGGCGCGCTCGTACTGCGCCACGGCCTCGGCGCGCTGCGCCTCGGTCAGCGCGAGGTTGGCGCGCAGGCGGCCGCCCTGGAAGATCGGCAGCGTGATGCCCGGCGCGAAGTTCCACGCCAGGCTGCCGCCGCGGAACAGGCCGCTCAGGTCCGCGCTGGCGGTGGCGAGCGAGCCGGTCAGCGTGATCTGCGGGAAGAAGGCGGCACGCGCCGCGCCGATATTCGCGTTGGCCGCGCGCAGCTGGTATTCGGCGGCGATGATGTCGGGCCGGTTCTCCAGCAGCGCGGAAGGCAGGCCCGGCTCCAGTTCACGCATCAGCTCGGCGTCGCCGATCAGTCCGGTGGCGGGCGCCATGTCCACGGGCCGCCCCACCAGCAGCTCGAGCGCGTGCGCCTGCGCGGCGCGCTCCTGCTCGAGCTGCGCCGCCAGCGCGCGCGCCTGTTGCCACAGCGTGGTGACTTCGGTCAGTTCCAGCCGCGAGGCGGAGCCGACCTGCTCGCGCCGGCGGAAGATGCGCAGCGACTCGGCGCGGCTGTCGATGGTGCGCCGGGCCAGCATGATGCGCTCGTCCAGCTCGCGCAGCGCCAGGTAGGTTTGCGCGACCTGGGTGATCAGCCCTTGCCCGACCGCGCGCTGCGAGGCCTCGCTGGCCAGGTAGCTGTCCAGCGCGGCGTCCTTGAGGCTGCGCACGCGGCCCCAGAAGTCGAGCTCCCACGGGCTCAGCGCCAGGCCCACCTGGTACTGGCTGGTGATCAGCGGGCGGCCGGTGAAACTGAGGTCGCCGGGCACGCGCTGGCGCGTGTCGCCGGCCACGGCGGCGAACGAGGGAAACTGGTCGGCACGCTGGATGCCGTAGGCCGCGTAGGCCTGCGCCACGCGCGCGGCGGCGATGCGCAGGTCGCGGTTGTTGTCGAGCGCCTGCGCGATCAGCTCGCGCAAGGTGGGATCGGCGAAGTAGTCGCGCCAGTCCAGCGCGGCGGCGCTGGCGGCGGCCGGCTGCGCGGCGGCATCGGGTTCCCACGAGGCGCGCACCGGCGCCGGCGGCCGCGTATCGGGCGGCGCCATCGAGATGCAGCCGCCCAGCACGGCGGCCAGCGCCAGCGACCCCACGCACGCCAGGATACGCCTCGGGTCCGGCAGGAAGGTTGGCGTCGGGAAGAGGGCTGGTGGCATCGGTTCCGTTGGGTCCGCGCGGGACGCCGCGGTATGCGGTGCGCCCTGGAGGCTGGATGGCATCCCCGGTAGGGGACTCCTGATTCTAGAGAGGATTCCCCGGCACATATCTGATATGTATCAAATGCCGCGCCCTTCCTCGAAGGAATCCGAGAGCCGTGACGGATGCCGCGCCTCAGTCCACCCCGATCATCCGCCGCACCGCGCGCAGCAGCGCGCCGTCGCGCTCGGCAAAGGCATCCACCACGCTGAAATGATGCCTGCCCGGCATCGGCACGTGCGCCGCGCCGGGCACCGACACATTGGCCGGCCACGCCGCGCGCAGCAGCGCGGTCTGGCGGTGATACTCGCCCGACTCCAGCTCGCCCACCGCCGTCACCAGCGGCGCGGCCGTGGCCGGCAGCAGCCGCGCCGGCGACATGCGCGCCACGTCCTGCTCGGTCAGGCGCAGGTCGGCCAGGAACGGCGCGCGGCGCAGCGGTTCCAGCTCGTGCAGGCCGCTGACCGACACCGCGCCCTTCACCAGCCCGGCGGGCAGGTCGCCGGCCAGGCCCGGCCAGTGCGTGGCCAGCATCATGGCCGCCATGTTGCCGCCCACCGAATGGCCCGCGACGAAGATGCGGGCGCGGTCATGGCCGAGCCGCTCCGACTGGCGGTACAGCCAGGCCACGCTGCGCACCGCCTGCAGCAAGATGGCCGCCACCGTCACCGCCGGCGCCAGCGCGTAGTCGACCACCGCCACCGACACCCCGCAGCCCGGCAGCGCATTGGCCACCAGGCTGTGGTCGCGCTTGTCCAGCGCGCGCCAGTAACCGCCGTGCAGGAACACCAGCAGCGGCGGCGCGCTGCCCTCGGGGTCCGCGTCGGCGGGAAAATAATCGAGCCGCTCGGCATCGGCGTGCGGGCCGGGCACGGCATCGGCGTAGCTCAGGTCCTCCAGCCAGCCGGTGCGCTCGCGCACCTGGCGCGACAGTTCCGCCCAGCGGGCGATGTCGGCGGGATGGTCCGGCACCAGGGCGCGGTTGTTGTATTCGCGGTCGAAGAAGGCAGGATCCTGCGACGGCAATCGCGCAAGGCTGGCCAGGGAGGGCGGGTTCGGCATGGGTCTCCGGGGGCGTTGTACCGAAGCCGCCATTCTTTGTGTTGATGCGGCGGCCTGCGGCAAGAAGAAGGGACCGGTGCCGCGGCGTGTCCGGCCAGTCCGGTGGACTCGGGACCGTCCGGCAGCCAGGAAGAAGTCGCTGCGGCGACGACAATGCTAGCCGAGTTCGCACACGGCCTTCCAGCCGGAAAAATCCCCAAATCGGAAGGAATCGTCTGCCCGCGGGCAGCGAAGGCGGCGATCGATCCGCCGGCGCGCCACGCGGGACAGCCCGGCGGCCAAGAGCGGCAGGACAGTCGCCCCCCTGTCAGGGGGCGGCGCCCAGGTTGTGGGCGATCAGGATTTGCGGCATAATTCCCGGCTCAGCACAGTGCTGGCCCGCCGGATTCCCGGCACAAGCCGCCGGCACCCACTCCGCCCGGGTGGTGAAACAGGTAGACGCAGGGGACTCAAAATCCCCCGCCGCAAGGCGTGTCGGTTCGAGTCCGACCCCGGGCACCAACAGCACGTCCAACAACCTCCATAGCCGTCCAAGAACCCCGCATTAGCCCCTGATTTTGCTGGGTTTTTTCCTTTTTGGCATCCGACGATGTCCAACTAGATCCGAAAAAGCTGATGGTATATTCGTTGGTACCTACTCCACCCCTGTTGGTATCAATCGCCCCATGAGCCTCACCGACCTAGCTGTGCGCAACGCCAAGCCCCTGGACAAGCCGTACAAGATGACTGACGGCGACGGCATGTTCCTGTTGGTACAGCCGAACGGCGGAAAATATTGGCGACTCGCCTACCGCTACCTCGGCAAGCAAAAGACATTGGCCCTGGGCGTCTACCCCGAAGTGAGTCTGGCCTCGGCCCGACAGCGGCGAGCGGAGGCACGCGAGAAACTGGCGGCAGGATTTGACCCTGGTGAGCTCAAGAAAAGCGACAAGCGCACTGCGCGCCTGGCAGCGGAAAACTCGTTCGAGGTGGTTGCAAACGCATGGCTAAAGGAGCACGGAAGCACCGTGACCCCCAAACAATGCGAAAAAACACTCTCGCGCCTCAAGAACGATGTCTATCCCTGGCTGGGAAAGCGCCCGATTACCGAAATCGAGGCCCCAGAGATCCTGGCAGTGCTGAAACGGATTGATGGCCGGGGAGCGCGCTTTACCGCGCACCGCGTGCGCAGCGAAATCGGCCGAGTGTTTCTCTACGGCGTCAAGGAAGGGCTCTGCACCAGTAACCCCGCCGCGGCTCTGGTCAAGGCGATCCCACCAGCGAAGGCCACGCACTTTGCGTCGATCACCGAACCGGCGAAGGTTGGTGAAATGCTCCGCGCCTTCGATGGTTTCAGCGGCACCTTCACGGTTCTATGCGCCCTCAAGCTGGCGCCGCTAGTATTCGTCCGGCCGGGGGAATTGCGCAAGGCAGAATGGGCTCAATTCGACCTTGAGAAAGGGGAGTGGCGCTATCTGGTCACAAAGACCAAAACGGAACACCTCGTTCCGCTCGCCACGCAGGTCGTCCAAATTCTCAAAGAACTGCAAGCAGTGACGGGTAACGAGCGATATGTGTTTCCGGGGGCTCGCTCCAGGCAGCGCCCTATGAGCGATGCTGCGATCAACGCCGCGCTGCGCCGGCTCGGCTACGACACGCGCACGGAGATTACCGGTCACGGCTTCCGTGCGATGGCTCGCACCATTCTTCATGAAGAACTGGAGCAAAAGCCCGAGGTGATCGAGCACCAGCTCGCGCACACGGTCCCCGATGCACTCGGCGCGGCATACAACCGCACTAAATTCATTAAGGACCGGCGAGTGATGATGCAGAAGTGGGCAGACTATCTGGATCAACTCAAGGCTGGGGCGAAGATCATCCCGTTGCTGGCGGTAAGTTAAGCCACGCGCAACATGAACTGATGGCGGCTGGATCCTCATTGATGCGCATGATGCGCGCTCAGCTACGAATCCGTGTTGTCCAGTGGCTGGAGCGGCCCCCTGAGACGCTGGACACAGTCCCCCACTTACAATAGCGGATAGTTGGCTCTTCTTGCTTCTAAGCGGTCACACAGATCAGCGAAAAACCTTTCTTTTTGCCCGACGCGCCCGCGGCTCGCGCATAGTCCCAGCTAGTTAACGGCAGCCATGCCGCACGACTTCACCCCGCTTTAGGAGGGCGGCCGTTCCAGGGGTCATCCCGCAAAATCGGGGGCCGCGCAGCGGCTGCATGCCGCGCTCGCGCGCATGAGTTGCCGCCAGCTGGCGGCGATTTCCCTCTTGAAACGACAAGAACGACGGATGAGCATAAGCCCGGAATCCCCGCGAGACATCTACCTGAACGTCTCGCGCGAAGTAGAGAGTATTTTGCGAAGGCTTGGCAGCGCATCGGAGGACCAGCAGGTATCGGAGGCCAAGAAGAATACCCGCGCCATCCTCGAGAAGTTCCAGCGAGACATCGAAGGCAATATCGCCGGGCTCGAGCGCCATGCCGAATGGGACACCTTCACCATCGCCTTTTACGGCGAAACCAATGCCGGCAAGTCGACCATCATCGAGACGCTGCGCATCATGCTGGGGGAACAGAGCAAGGCTAAGGCTCAGCAGGCCTTCCGGACACTGCGGGAAGAACTTGGCGTCAGCGAGGAGAATCTCGAGGCCCTGCGCCAACGAATCCGGCAGGGCGACGCACTGCTTACCGAGTTGCAGGCGCGCCTTGACGGACTCGTGCCGTACTATGATGAGCAGGAGCAGGCCTGCCGCGACGAGATCCACCGCCTGCATGCGCTGGTGGTCGAGAAAAAGAGAACGGCGACACTCTGGCAGAAGTTCCTGAACCGGCTGCGCCAGTCGCCTGAAGAACAGACCTTCACCGGCGCAGAAGCCGGCCTGCGGGCCCTGCTCGCCGAGAGGAACGGCGCCGTCGAAGACGTCGCGCGGCAGCAGCGCGAGACGCTGGATACAAAGCAAGCTGCCGAACGAGAACTCGAACGCGTGGAGCGCGACCAGCACAAGCTGGAAGCGCTGGCCGACGGCGTAATCATCGGTAACGGGCGCTCCGACTATACGCTCGAGACCCGAGGCTACGCATTCGAAGCCGGTGGCCACAAATTCACCTTGCTCGACGTTCCCGGCATCGAAGGCAAGGAAGCCATGGTCATGGACGGCATCCGCTCGGCAGTGCAGAAGGCCCACGCCGTATTCTATGTGACGGGCAAAGCTGCGGCTCCGCAGAAAGGCGACGAGCATACCAAGGGCACGTTGGAGAAGATCAAGGAACACCTCGGCGCGCAGACCGAGGTCTGGACCCTCTTCAACAAGCGCATCACCAACCCCATGCAGCTAGAGAAGGGCGGGCTCGCCAGCCAGGACGAACTCGAGAGCCTGCAGGACCTCGACGAAAAAATGCGCGAGCAGCTCGGCGAGCACTACCAGCGCGTCATCCCGCTGAGTGCCCAGCCCGCGTTCCTAGCCGTTGCCGACTGCCTGGTGCCCGGCTCACAGAATGCCAAGAGCAAGGACAAGTTCCTCGCCAGGCTCAAGCCCCAAGAACTGCTGCAGCGCTCGAACATGGAGCAGTTTCGCGAGCTTCTGGCCGGCAACCTTGTGCACGACTACAAGACCAAGATCAGGCGCTCCAATTTCAACAAGGCCAACCAAGTGGTCAAGACGGCGTCGGATGAGGTCGCCAGGATCCAGCGTGATTCGTTCAAGCCGCTGGGACAGCAGCTAAAGCAGGACGCAAATGGCTCCCGCGAGCAACTGACCATCGCGCTCCGAACGCTTAAAACACGCCTGGAAACGGAAGGTGAACGGACGATCACCGGTTTCAAGAACGCCGTGCGCAGGCGCATTTACGCACGCATCGAGTCCGACATCGGCAACGATACCTTCAAGAACGCGCTCGAATCCTGCATCAGGACCGAGCAGGCCAGCCTAGAACAGCGCCTGCCCGGGCTGATGGAGGCCGAACTGAATACCTTCAAGGCGGAGATCGCAGAGGTCGTCGAGCAGTTCCAGCAATATGCCAGCGAGTTGGTTGAGACCTACGGCAAGATCGGCATGGGCCAGTTGGACAGCTCGTTCGAGCTGAAGATCAGCATTGACAACGGTCTCAAGATATCCAACCTGCTTGGCTCGCTGGTCGGCGGAGTGCTGATGATCTGGAACCCGGCCGGGTGGGTCGCGCTGACGATCGGCGCCATTACGCTGCTGGTCAGCCTCGGCAAGGCCCTCGTCGGCTTCTTCAGCTCCAGCTACAAAATGTCCCAACAGCGCAAGTCGGCCGACCAGAACCTGGAGACCATCGCAGACAAGATGCGCGACTCGCTGCGCGGAAGCCTGGCCGTCGCCTTCCGCGAACTGGAGGAAAACGTCGAGATCATCAAGGAAGCGCTGAACGAGCCTGTCCGCCAGGTTGACGAAATCAGTGCGACGCTCCTCAAGTCCGTGGCAGAGCTAAAGAAACTATCCAAAACCATCGAAGCCGTAGGTGCACAGTAAATGGAAAAGACCCTAGACACCTTCAAGGCGCAACAATCCCGCGCCCTGGACATCTTGGAGAAGCTTCAGGGCTTCCTGCAACAAGGCGAAAGCGTCGGCGTGCAGATCGATCCGAACCTAAAGGCCAAACTGCAAACGGCCATCCAGGACGTAGCCGAAGAAAAGCTCAGGATTGCACTAGTTGGCGGCTTCTCGGAGGGCAAGACCTCTATCGCTGCGGCCTGGATGGAGCAACTGGACAAGTCCACCATGAAGATCAGCCACAAGGAATCGTCCAACGAAGTGAAGGTGTACGACGTGGGCTCCGATTTCGTACTGATCGACACCCCCGGGCTGTTCGGCTTCAAGGAACAATACAATGCGCAAACCCACCTCGTGGAGAAGTACAAGGACATCACCAAGAAGTACGTGAGCGAAGCCCACCTAGTGCTGTACGTAATGAACTCGACCAACCCCATTAAGGAAAGCCACAAGGAAGACCTGATGTGGCTGTTCCGCACGCTGGACCTCCTGCCGCGCACGGTGTTCGTGCTGAGCCGCTTCGACGAAGTCGCCGACGTGGAAGACGAGCGAGAGTACCGGGAAAGCCTGGCGGTCAAGCGCGACAACGTCAGCGACCGCCTGCGCAACCTGATCTGCCTGGACGCCGTCGAGACGGCCGCTCTGGCGATCGTCGCTGTGGCGGCGAACCCGTTCGACATGGGCACTGAGTACTGGCTGTCAAACCTGGACAAGTTCAAGACCCTCTCCCACATCGCCACGCTGCAAGCAGCCACGTCAGAGAAAGTCAAGGCCAACGGCGGCGCCGCAGCCATTGCCGAGGCCACAAAAGCGAGCATCATCCGCGACGTCCTGACCAAACAGCTGCCAGTGGCGGTCGCCAACGACGAGAAGATCGGCCGTGAGGTGGACAAGCTCGAAGCGATGAACACCAGGCTGGCCCGCCAGCTCGCTTCGACCGAGGGCAAGATCTCGGCGGTGCGCGTAAGCCTGCGCGAGTTCGTCTCCGACTACTTCACGGACCTGATCCTGCAGGCAAAGGGGGCGAGCCTGGCCACCTTCACCGAATTCTTCGAGCGCGAAGTGGGCAACAACGGCATTGTGCTGACGACGCGTCTGCAGAACGAGTTCGAGCGCCAACTGCAGGCGGTCACCCTGGAAGTCAGCAGGATGAAAATCGGTTTCAACACAGAAATCAACCACTTCAATAGTGCGGTCAAAGTGCTCGGTAAGCAGGGCCTTGACTACATGCTTAAGAGCAACCTGATCAATAACTCCACGGTGCTGGCGACGCGGGATGGCATCGTCGCCATTGCAAAAACGGTCGGGGTAGACTTGGGCAAGATGCTGAAATTCAAGCCCTGGGGAGCCGTCAATCTGGCCAAAGGAATCAACGGCGTGCTGGCCTTCGCGGGCCTAGCCCTGGAGGCCTGGGATAGCTGGGAGCAGGCCAAGCGCGAGGAGAAGTTCCGCGAGTCGATCGAGATGATGGTCGCAAACTTCAACAACCAGCGGATGGAACTGCTGCAGTTGATCGACGGGGTGCACTTCGTCGACCACTTCTTCTCCGAATACATCGAACTACGCAGCAACGTGGCGGAGGTGCAACTGGACGTGGTGCAGCGTCGGCAGCAGCGCGACCGCTTCAATGCATGGCGCCAAGCGGGCGAGGCCATCGACGCCGAGTTCACCGTCCTGCAGGACTGATCTGTTCAGGTCGTGCTTGCGCGCAAAGCGCGCCAATGACATCGTCGACGACAACAGCGTCTGCACCATCTGGCATCTGTACTCCGCCGAGAAGCGGCGCCTTGGCTCCCAACGATAACGACCTTCTTGATCCTTAGCAGACTCCGACATAGATCCCCACTTATCGATAGGTGGGGACTTATTGTTCTTATCGATGCTTCAGCGTCTAGACGGTGCTGCCCGGGCGCTTACCCTAAACATGAACCTTCGCACTATTTTCTTCGGAACCATTGCACTCCTGAGCCTCGCCTTCGGTATCAAAGACTTATTTCATCAAGCGTACTTTGGCGCCGTATCTGGAATTCTCGTTGCGGTGTCAATGGGCTTGATTGCCTTAACGGGCGAGAGCATCTTTGAAGAGAGCTCGCTTGCACAAGTCATCGTACTAGCTGCAGGGGCACTTGGCATTCCTGGCTTGTTCCTTGACAAAAGCCCTTTCTCGGTTGACAAGCAACGAGCACATGCGGAACTAACTCGATCGTTTGCGGAGCTGGTCGCAGATGACCGCGCCCTCAGGACACCTGTAGAGGCCCAACTGGCCAAAGCCGGGCTATTTGCTTGTGCCGGCAAGGAGTACTCCGACTTAGCGAATGTTGCCATGTCGGCCGGTAAGCAAATTCATCTCGGTCCCGTAACCTCTACGCTTGACAGAACATATTCTGAAGCGCTAGGCACCGCCCCAGCGGACGGTTGTCTGGGAGCCTTCCGGATGCTGTACAAGATGAACCCACAGGCATTCACGCTCTTGGAAGTCGATACCGCAAAGCAATTGCTCAAGGATGAAGGCTAATCTTTCGGAGCGAGAATCCATAGGTCTCCCTCTCTACTCCCCTTTGCCGTTTATTAACCCCATACTTCCATCTTCAGGCCTCGCGACGATGGGGCACCACGGCATCGTCACACACTAATCCGCCCAATCCTCATGCCGTACCGGCAGTCGATTCACCTCGTCCCGAATCTGCCGCCATTGCGGTATGAACCTGTCCATCAGGGACTGAATCCGTGAACCGCAGGACCACATCAGTTTCAACGTAAAGACATGCCCAGATGTCCCAGCCGTGCCTTCAGGCATCAGTGGGATGAGACGAAATAGTCAGCCGACAGTTCCGCCTCCCCGCTCCATCGATAAGCCACGAGTGGGCCACCGTTGCCCGCGCTGTAATCGACGCACACCACGGCCGACGACAAGACATCCGGCCTGCCGGTCATCCAGTAATGCCCGACGAAGACGGGCTTGTCGTCAGCGTAGGAAACCCTTGCACTCCCGGGAAGATCGGCATCTGGAAGCTGAACTCTGGTTTCGTGAGAAACCATGGCCGCCTGGCGATAATTGGTGGCTGACCCGTCCCACCAGCGAATACGGGCCTCATGTCGGGTATGTCCCGATTTGTCCTTGAAAGTGCGACCGGGCGGGAGCGGGACTTCCACACCCTTCAGAAGCGTTTCGACCAGACGGTATTCCAGCGTATCTTTGCGGCTCGCCTTGACCATCATCTCGATATCCAGCAGACGTCCGGGCCTCAGAAGTGGCTCAAGCTCCGCAATTGCGTCGGAGTGCCAGCAAGCATGAATCACCCTCAGTTCGGGGAGATCCAGCCAGAGAGGCAGGGAAAGAAACCACTCGATGATCTCGGCGTGGAGATCGGAGTTGCGCTCCACCTCATCGAGGAATGCCTGATGCTGTTTCCTGTTCTTCTGCCCCACTTCACCTTCGCGGGTGCGAAGGTATTTGTCGCTTTGGTCAGGATCTCGCAGATACCAGGCGATGGCATTGAATTCATGATTTCCCATGACGGCCAGTGCGCTGCCGGCCTGCACCATGGGGCGCACGATGTTGATCGTTTCTAGCTGATGCGGCCCGCGGTCAATGAAATCACCAACGAAGATGGCGGTCCGCTCCGGGTGCCGAAATGCCCCTTCTCGTTCGATGTAACCCAGGCGCACCAAGAGTGATTGAAGCTTGCGCGCCTCGCCATGGACGTCGCCGATAATGTCATAACCCATCATTGCTTTGTTCCGATATTTCTCAGGGGCCAACGCTTCTCGCGCCCTGGAACCTGCGCATAACCCTTGCCGCTTTGCGCTGGCAAGCTGCGATGAAACGTGGCATTGATAATCGTTAGTTCTGGACGCAGTAATTTCCCGCGCTGTGATACCCCGAAGGACACGGTCCGTTCTTGGGAATCACATTCTTCGGATTTGCGCTGTTGGCTATGCAATAGTTGCCTTCGCTATGCCAACCCGGCGGACAGGTGCCGTTCTTTGGAATAGCGGGTTTCGCGTTTGCGTTTGGCACGCACGTGTTGCCGGCAGAATGGTAACCAGGCGGACAGGATCCGTTCTTGGGGATCGGCATAGCTTGCATTGTCATGGACTTTTCCTTTTCATTCGGCGTTAATGGCGCCGCCGAACGCGCCTTGGGGATTAAAAGTCGGAAGGTGTCGAAAAATCCAGAACTGAATTTCCGCGGAAGCAACAGGATGAGTCCCCCAATTCATTTATTCTAATACATTTTTCTCGCACGTATTGCGGAACATAAGAGATTCCGAAAAATTAGAACAGCAAAAAAATGTGCCCTTAGCGTGCCTTTGACGGCACCACTAGGAACCGATCGAAAGAGGCCATATCCGATGGCAAGAAGTTGAGGCGCGCACCATCAACCTAACAGAGCAGCGAGTCCTGGAGGCTCGTAAACCTCACTGGGGCGAGCGCAATTATCTCGACCACATCCGGGCCTCGGCCGAACGCACGGAAAAACAACAGGCAAGAGTGCTGGCGTGCTTCCTATCAGTCCCCCTGAACAAGTTCACAAGTCAAGTCCTCGCGGACATGATGAACAACGAAAGAGCCAAGCGACCGACTGCAGTCAGCCAAGCGTACCGCTACCTTAGAGCCTTCATTCGTTGGCTACAGGACGTACCTCCGTACCAAGGAATTGTGCCGGCAGATCTTTACAAATCCCGCCAAATCCGCGATGGATTGCCGAAAGCCAAAGTTAAGGACGGGGACTGCCT
Organism: Cupriavidus sp. 30B13; assembly: GCF_049059565.2. NCBI lineage: Bacteria > Pseudomonadati > Pseudomonadota > Betaproteobacteria > Burkholderiales > Burkholderiaceae > Cupriavidus > Cupriavidus sp. 30B13. The sequence continues at coordinate 3,361,757 of NZ_CP188223.1, forward strand.
GGAGCGCTTGCACCTTGCCGCATGGTTCCGAGAAGTTCAGGCGATCTCGAATCCAATCATCTCCGCTTACCTGCAGGGCTTGCTTCTGACAGGCGCGCGCCGCGAAGAACTTGCGAAGCTCGAATGGAAAGATGTCGACCTAAAAGCCCGCCGCATGACGCTGGACGACAAGGTGGACAAGGACAATGGACGCACCATACCCATTCCGCCCTATCTCGCCTCCCTTTTCGGCAAGCTCAAAACTCAAGGTGAAGCCTATGCCCAGAAAAAAGAGCGCGCTCCATCTCCCTACGTTTTCGAAAGCAAGTCAGCTGACCGTGGCTACATCGCGGAACCCCGCATTGCTCACAACCAAGCTCTGGAGCGCGCAGAATTAGCGCATGTCAGCCTGCATGGCCTACGCCGCTCCTTTGCCACGTTGGCGGAAGAATCTGGCGCGGCAAGCGGACTGATTGCTCAAATCCAGGGTCACCGGCCATCGGCCATCGCCGAGAAACACTACAAACGCCGATCGCAGGAGGTTTTGCTGGATTGGCACACCAAGATCGAAGCCTGGTTCCTCGAACAGGCCCGCATTCCATTTGAATATACCGAACCAGTCAAGAATTACCTCGCAGATCTGCGACGCACTAGCACGAACGGAAATTGATCCTCCGTTGCCCCGTCTACCCGCAGTTCAAGACCGAGATTGACGACCTCGGCATCCATTTCCTGCACATCCGCTCGAAGCACCAGGACGCGATGCCGCTGATCATGACGCACGACTGGCCCAGCTCTATCGTGGAGTTCCTAGAAACCATCGATCCGTTGATTAATTCGACCGCACATGGCGGCACGTCCAAGGATGCATCCCATATTGTGTTGCCGTCGCTCGCTGGCTATGGCTTCAGCGATAAGACCCGCTTCCCAGCTCGCTCCTATCATCAAGGCACTGGATGCTCGCGGCAGGGGCAGCGCTGACGAGAATGCAGCGCCACGGAGGCCGGTGGCATCGGCGCGAACCGCGCGTGCTCAAATTGGCCTGCGGCCGCCCGCTGCCTCAGTGGGAGGCCAGTGCGGCGTCGAGGTGCGTGCGGTACCTCGACGCTGCCCGGACTGGACCCATCTACCGGGACACGCTGCTAACGCGCCATCACATGCTAGCGCCCCCGATGGCCATGCGGCCGCACAGTTCCTACGCCTGCTGCGCGCGCGGTGGTCTCGGTGCCGTAGGAAAGCTGGCTGATGAGCCGGTCCAACGCCAGGATGCCGACCACCAGCCGGTGCCAGGCTCTGTCAACAGCATCCGCGCATAGCTCATGGACCGCAAGGCCACCAGCCGACGCGGCAGGCCGAGATAGAGCGCGATGAACAACACCAGCATGGCGGCCACGAAAGCTTTGAAGGAAAAGAGCCAGTCTCTTCCGGAAGGCTAAGTCATCATCGCGGTCAGGACTCCGCGCTGCCGGGGAGGGCGATGTTGCCGGCGCTGTCGCGCGCCGCAGCTGCAGCGCGCGACAGCGCGTCGAGCACGCGCAGCGCACCCTCGAAATCCTGTCCGCTGAGACCCGCGAACACACCCTACCGTCGCACTTAGCCAGTTCCCGCAACATCAGCTCAAGTTTCCATGCCTAGCCCGCACGCGAGCGATTCTCGATTGCCGCGAAGCAGTGGCAAGCCGTAACCAAGCATGAATAGCGCAGCTTCGACCTTACGTAGACCCTGCGCGCCAGCACACCACAGCGCATCCGACGAAAGACGCGCGGCTCCCAGTACCCAGCTCGCCCGCACATTCGCTTTGGCCCAAGCCGCGTCATCATCATTTTTCAATTTGCCGAACACGAAGCCGTCGCCGGATGGATTCCTCCGAATAGGCTACCAGGGCAATCCACTTGGATCGCCCCGCCCTCACCCGACTTCAGGACGCCTTGCGGAAACCCGCCGTACCAAAGAACACATTGGGCTTGCAATAGACAGCAAGCAGCAGGCAGCCCTCATCCGAATGCGTCTCGTGCAGCTAGCCAGGCTGCCGCCAAACGAATTGACCCGCGCGGCAGATGCCGTCGTGGTCGTAAAACGATCCCTCCAAGACATAGCTCTGCTCGATTTCCGGATGCTTGTGGAAAGGCAGAACCGCGCCCGGCTCCCACTTCAGCAGCACTGTCATCTCGCCTGCTTCGTCGTTGCGATAGCCGATCCAGAGGAACGTCCCATCACAACGATGGAACGCCTCTACTCGACGACAGCCGCTGTCGAAGCGCTTGTCGTAGATGAGGGCGATATCGTGACGGGTGATGGCGTGATTCTCGGGATCGATACGACTCCCTATCTGCTTGAGCGCTATCTTGGACCAGAGGTTTGCAGTGAGACCGCGCAGATCATGGAATACGGCGCCGCGCTTCGCGCCAATCAAAGCCGACTCCCTACGCGCCTCGCAAAGTAAAGCCCATACATAGGCTCGTATGATGGAGATATCCTTCTCACGACGGGCTGGCGGCCATTAGCACGTCACCTCACAGTCCGTCGTGCCGTGATTTGACCCCACGGCATTTTTCTTCCGACCGCGCAGTGAGACTGCGCGTTTTTTTGCACGACACACATCCATGTATCTGCAGCGGTGGATCGCAAAGCGCAACTTGATAGTGGATGCGCTACAGCGCCTAACAAGGCTCGCAATGCGCCGTAGTAGCCCTGCAGCATCGGCGCTCGTTTGCGAGCTGACCACCGCACAAAGCGGAGCCTCACGCCACATGACGTCCGACGTGTTCGCTAGTGAGTCCACGGAGGAATGCGAGTGAACACAAGAACACCTCTCTGCAGTGATGTCTGGGTGGCCATCTGTACGGATGTGCTCAAGCAGTACCCTCAAGACTTCTAAACGAGATGTTCTACCAGAGAAACGAGATTCTCTCGTGTAGTACTTTCGATTCTCGATCCGACGGCGCCACATAACTCACTCCTCATCGCCAGCAGCGCACATATCTGCATCAGGACCAACTATGGGGTGCATTGACCATAATGATAGCACCGGCTATCATTAGAATATGCGGTCCCGATAGTACTTTTAGCCTCCGACACGGCAGTTCGCCAGCGCGAGCATGCAAGCCTCGGAAGGGTCTTGCCAGGTTGATCGATCAAGGAGGCGAGGTGGTGTCAAAGGCCGGGCTACAGGCATCAGTTCGTTGCGATTGGTGCGGAGACTTGGAAGACTACTGCCGCTATCACGACAAAGAATGGGGCTTCCCAGTTCAGGATGACACACGGATCTTCGAAAAGGTCTGTCTGGAGGGATTTCAAGCCGGTTTGAGTTGGCTGACGATCCTTCGCAAGCGCGAGGCGTTTCGTGAGGCCTTCTCCGATTTCGAGATTGAGCACGTCGCTCGATTTTCTGAACGCGATGTTCAGCGACTGTTGGGCAATCGAGGCATTGTGCGACACAGAGGAAAAATCCAAGCGGCCATTCATAACGCCAAATGTGCGCAGGAAATGCTAAGGACGGAGTCATCCCTGGCTGCCTATTTCTGGCAATACGAACCCGACCCGAGGAGTCGTCCAACACGCGTGACACTGGAGGTGTATCGCGCGATGACCATCAGCCCAGAATCCATCGCCCTATCGAAGGATTTGCGAAAGCGCGGCTGGCAGTTTGTCGGGCCAACGAACATGTATGCCTTGATGCAGGCGCTGGGCTTGGTGAATGACCACGTGGAAGGCTGCTGGGCTCGGGATGCTGCATTTCGCGCCCGAGAGAAATTCAAGGTCCCACGTACATGACTACGCCCGACAGGTGCAGATTAAAAGAGTCTCCCCGATAGCGAGGTGTGACGGAGAGAACGTGTAAGGGGTGAGGGAAGATGGACCGGTTACATGCCATGGAGGTGTTCGTACGCGTAGTAGAGGCTAATAGCTTCTCCCGGGCTGCGAACGTCCTGCATATCTCCCGTACCTCTGTGACGATGATCGTCAAGAATCTAGAAGGGCATCTTCGGGTGCCCTTGTTGCAGAGAACGACACGCACCGTAAAGCTTACTCCTGAGGGAGAGGAATACTACGAGCATTCTCTGAGAATCCTGGCCGAGGTATCTGAAATGGAAGCCGTGATGGGAGGACCCGGAAATGGGCCTCGCGGCAAACTGCGCGTAAGCATGCCGGCCATCATAGGAAAATGGCTGGTCACTTCTCAACTGCAGCACTTCCATTCGACGTATCCGGACATAGCACTGACTCTGTCGTACTGTGACAGATGGGTGGACCTCATCGGAGAAGGTGTAGATTGCGCAGTCCAAGCCGGCGAGCTTGAGAGTTCCAGCTTCTTAATCGGACGTCGCCTAGCTGATATGCAGAAGATTACCGTGGCAACCCCAGATTACGTGCGACGCCATGGGCATCCCGAAGACATCGAAGATCTGAAGAATCACCAGGCACTGCACTATGTGTCGAGCAAGACAAACCGCCCCACGGATCTGAGTTTTCGAGTGGAGGGCGAGTGCCTAGATGTGCCGATGATGGGCAAGCTCAGTTTCCACGACGTCGAAGCATATGTCGAGTGTGGACTCACCGGCCTCGGGATATTGCAGCCTCCACGATTCATGGTCGAGGAGCACTTACGCATCGGTTCGTTTGTGGAGATTCTGCCGCAGTGGAAGCCAAGCTCACTACCCGTCTCGGCAGTCTATCCACAGAACCGCCATCTTCCTCCGAAGGTCAAAGTTTTCCTGGATTGGATCACCAAACTTTTCGAGCAGTCAGACTTGTTCGCGTTGGAAGATAGACCACGGAAGATACCGACGATGGCGGCCCCCATGCCTGGCTGCCCACTTCTGAGAGATAGCAAGAGAGGCTAAGCAGCTTTCGATGGCGACGCTCCTTGGGCCTTCTTCTTTGGCGGTGAGAGTATCAGCTTTTTGGTTTCGACCGCCGCAGCATTAAGTATCTCTCTCGCGAGCTCCGAATTGGACGGATTAATAGCTCTCGCGATAGCCACTACTCCAGCCAAAGAGGTCACCAGAAACAGCGCTCTGCGACGCGCCAGAGCCGGAGAGAGTGTCCTGCGCAGCGAGAACTCCATCAGCTTGGCAATCTCCGCCGTGCCGTCTGCAAAGGCCGCCATCACGCTCTTCGGCTGACGTGCAATCTCACCCGCATAAGCGGCCAGGGGGCAGTTGACCGTCGGATCCTGGCTCAATGCATAGAGCAGATAGTCGTCTATGTAAGCCAGAGCGCCGTTGCGGTCGCTGCTTTCGGCTTCCCAGCGTTCGCAACGCGAAGCTAGGTCAAGTCGGCAAGCTATCGCCGTGAGCTCGTCCTTGGAGGCAAATTGCCGATAGAACGCCCCTTGGGTCAGCCCTGCCTTCGCGCTGATCTCTGCGACACTCGCGCCATCGAATCCCTTCTCTTTAAGCAATAGTCTGGCGGCGTCGATCAGGGCTGCCCGGTTCTCAGCTACCTTTTCCTTGCTGACTTTCATGGTGCTGCCTCTTGTGCATCCACATCGCGTGCGCATCTGCCATCGCGATGCAGTCGATGGACCGCAGAAGTCGGGTCCCGCTGTATTGTTCAATTATACCAAACATTCTATTTTCAAATAATGACTTGAGAAGATGATGGTTTATCCGCTACTGTCCTAACGTCAGGATGCGATTCATTACGATCTCTTTCCGGCGACTCTTAGCTCTCCGTGGGAATTGCCGGTTTCTTCATCGGAAGGCTCCAGGTTCGGTTGGCTGCGTCCTGACTTTCTCTTATCCTCTCTCCCTGGCTGCTCCCGCAGTCAGGGAATTTTTTTGAGAGAAAAGGTTTGCAGCGATCTCTCGGATGACGGAGTTAGTCGAACAGAGAAGAGCTCGCGGCAGTGGCGCCCATTGCAACGCAAAGCGTTTTTCAATCGCTCGTCGCACGCTCTTAGCAACGGCGCTATAAGCGCGGAGATTGACTTTCGTTGCTAGACCTGGCCTCCATCCAGTCTAGTTTGTCCTGCACAAACCACCAACAGGCCAAGGTTACTGGTGCTCCTTCTCGATGGCACCCATCCGGCGCACCATCATCGCTACGCGGCCTGGACACATTATTGGCGCGTTCTTTCCAAAGCTAAATTGTTTCGTTGTGATAAATAAATCTTTCAGCATATTGAACTTGATTTCATAACACAAGTGACGATATTTTTCTAATCGGTTATAGCGAAATACGTTTCGATTTAGCTCATATGCCTTTTCCCTCTACCTGTCGTCTGAGCCTGACCCCGTGTCGAAACTCGAATGGTGCTCGCACGTCCTGACCTTTCTCCCCCGTCCCCTGGGCCGAACCGTACCGGCGGCCCAGGGGTTTTTTTTGGTACCGCAGAGTTGATAGAACGTGCGCTCTCGGAAATGCAGCATCCAATCCGATCGCTTTCGTTTCGTCCCACTGCTCGCAGAACGCTCGATTTATCGAAATTGACTCAATAGACCCGAGTCCCGACTACGCGATTTGGTGTGAGATTCCGCTGCAATGTGGCGATCGGGCCTGCTGGTTGCCCAATGAGCTCAATGAGCATCCGACGTCTGGTCATGCTAGCCACCGGCAATGATTGTTATCCGGGCGCGGGAGAGCGTCGCGGGCTGCGCGCAGAAAATGCGCTGCAAACGGCACAAATAGCCACATCAGGGGCGTGAACTGCCGCTTTGATGGTCCCTATATGTGCATTAAAATCCACAAACGTCCGACTGAAATCGCTGCTCCACAATGCGAGCCCGATTCCTCAGCCATCTCCCCATCCTGTGGGGAAATGTTTCCCGGCGCAGCCGGATACTGCTTTTCCGCTTCCGTTCATACACTTGCATCACCGGGTTCACATTGATCCGATTCACAACGGATTGGAAATAAAGTAACCCAATTTCGAGCGGTGTTGATTTGCTTTACCGCATGATAAATCGACGCCTTTTAGCTCTTATTGTTGATTCCGATTGACGTACTTTTAAATTGCGAAATTATCATGTCCAAGCTTTTTTCGACTGTTAAAGTTGGTGCCTACGAGATTTCCCACCGCGTTGTGATGGCGCCTGTATCGCGTATGCGCGCAGCAGAAGGTGCAATCCCGACGCCGCTGATGGCAACCTACTATGGCCAGCGCGCCTCCAAGGGAGGCTTCATGCTGACTGAAGCAGCCGCAGTAACCATGGGCGGCAACGGCTATCTGGGCTCGCCCGGTATCTACGATGACAGTCAAATTGCTGGCTGGAGTCTCGTCACCCAGGCAGTGCATGCAAAGGGCTCCAAGATTTTCATGCAGCTCTACCACGCTGGCCGCCAGTCGCATGCTGAGCTCCAACCCGATGGCGGCGTCCCCGTTGGTCCGTCGGCAATTCCTCACAGCGGTGTTGCTCACACCCGTGGCGGCTGGGTCCCGGCCACGCCGAACCGCGCCCTTGAGCTACACGAGATCGCTGACCTTGTGGAGAGCTTCCGTGCCGCCGCACAGCGCGCGGTGGAAGCTGGGTTCGACGGCGTTGAACTCTATGCGGCAAATGGATACCTGTTCGACCAGTTCCTCCAGGACGGCAGCAACAAGCGCACGGACACCTATGGGGGTTCGCTCGAGAATCGCGCGCGCCTGCTGGTCGAAACGATTCGCGCCGTCCTCGATGTGGTTGGTGATGGGAAGCTTGGCGTCAGGCTGAGCCCGAGCGGGGTATTCAACGATGTGTCGGACTCTGACCCCGTCACGCTCTTCACCTACGTCGCGCAAGAGCTTGCCAGGTTCGACCTGGCATACGTGCACATCATTGAGCCGCGCATCACGGGCGCTGGTGAAACAGAGGGGGCGAACCCGGATGCCATCGCTGCTCGGCATATTCGCAAGCACTACCCCGGCATCATCATCGCTGCCGGTGGATTCACCGGCAGCACGGCGCAGGAAATTGTCGATGCGGGCGATGCAGACCTCGTGGCGTTCGGTCGCCACTTTGTGGCCAATCCTGATCTGCCAGAGCGGCTGCGCAAGAACCTTCCCCTGAATGCTTATGACAGAGCAACGTTCTCCGGCGGCACGGAAGTGGGCTACACCGACTATCCGTTCTACGGCGAGGAAACGCGGGCCGCGGCCTGAGGCATCAATATCTGAGCGCGAGGGCGCCTGTAGCGGCCGCCCTCCAACCGTGAAGACCGCGGGATGGATCTCCTGGCCACTGCTCATTCGAGCTCTTGGATTCCGCGGATTCCCTTTGGAGCAGAGGGCAGTCAGGGCTTGTGAGCACGCGTAGCGATGGCAGTACTTCCCAATACCGCAAACCTAAGAACGAATCATGAGGATCTTTGACTTCCCCGATTTCCCGAATCCGCTTCGCGTCCGCATCGCACTGGCTGAGAAGAATCTCGGCTCTCTGATCGACTTCGTCTTCGTCGATTTGCCCGGGGCCGAGCACAAGCAACAGCCGTTTCTCGCGATAAATCCGGAAGGTACGGTGCCCGTTCTCGAACTCGACGACGGAACCTACCTCTCGGAATGCACCGCGATTATCGAGTACCTGGACCATGTGGAAGGCAAGCCGATGCTAACTGGAACTACGCCCAGGCAGCGCGCGGTGATCCATATGATGCAAAAGCGTGCGGAGCGCGAGTTGCTTTACGCCGTAGGCCACTACTTTCACTACGGGACGCCAGGCCCCGGCCCTATCTTGATGTCGTACAAGCGTCCGGAATGGAAGGCACGTGCCGAGTGGGCGGGCTTCGAGCGTGACCGAGCTATGGAGGCCATGTGCTACTTCAACGACCTGTTGGCGAAGCAACCATTCGTAGCTGGACAAGAATTTTCGATGGCAGATATCACCGTGTGGGCAGGGTTATATTTCGCACGCGTTGCCAAGCTGGAGATTCCCGAGGACCTCACTGCCCTCATGGCGTGGCACATCGAAATGAGCCAAAGACCGTCCGTCGTTTCCCCGGCATGACAACCTGACGGGCACGCCTTTCCACATCTCACTACGTCCAATCTTTCGAACATCAATGACGCGCGCAAATCGCGTCTCACATCTGGAGCTTGAAATGAAACTGCAAGATAAAGTGGCATTCATCACAGGCGGCACCTCCGGTATTGGTCTGGAGACTGCGAAGCTGTTTCTGACCGAGGGAGCGAAGGTTGCTATCGTTGGCTCCAATGCCGAACGCCTCGCAGCTGCCGGCAATGCGCTGGGAGGAAAGGCTCTCACCGTACTGGCGGATGTCAGAAAGGTCGCGGATATCGAGCGTGCTGTCGAGGAAACACGTGTGAAGTTTGGTCGTATAGACGTCGTTTTTGCCAATGCTGGCGCAAGCACTGTAGCGCCGCTCGAAGCCATCACGCCCGAATACATCGAAAGCAACTTTGCGCTCAACTTCAACGGCGTGTTCTTCACCATCCAGAAGGCGGTGCCCTTCATATCCAATGGCGGTAGTATTGTCGTGACCACATCGTTCCTCAACGAGGTAGGGATGCCTGGACTGTCCGTCCTGGCTGCCACGAAGGCTGCTACCCGGTCGCTCGTCCGCACACTCGGCGCGGAATTGGCCGGCAAGGGAATTCGTGTCAACGCCGTGAGTCCTGGCACGATTGCGACTCCGTTCTACGGGAAGATGGGCCTTTCCGAGGCTGATCTCCAGCAAGTTGCTGCGAGCCTGCAGGAAAAGGTACCCCTCAAGCGGTTTGGTTTGCCCGTCGAATTGGCCAAGTCAGTGCTCTATCTCGCTAGCGACGATTCTTCGTATACGAATGGAATCGAACTGGTGGTGGATGGTGGTCTGACGCAGGTCTGACGTAGTCGCGTCCGGAACATCGCCGAAGCCCTGGTTGCCCCTACGTCATAGAGACGTAAGGGCGACCAGAGTACTCCTCCTTTGGCGATTGGCTTCACCGCTCAACAGGGGAAGACCAAGATGGCCCGGACTTCGACACAACGCAGGTTTCGACTCTGCTGTTTCTTTGGTTTTCAAATTTTCGCACTGCCCACGATACGTTATCGCGGCAATGCCGGCGACTGCCAGCATGATGCAGTCCTATGCCGATCCTGCGGTCCATATGGGATTCGGATGCGACTACTCCCACCACCTCAACAAGTATGAGGTTCGGCTACTGTGGAACTCCAGTTTCGCTGGGAGCAATCCGCAGGGTTGGCAGACCACGTTGCCTTGGGCCGTGTGCTCCATTCGGGGTGGTCCGTCTCCACGTTGAACCCTTGCGTGGATACATCCGATAGCATCTTTCTCTTACAATCATGCCATCGATCTTAAAATGGGCAAATGACGTGGACCGTCTGGAAGCCATGGCGATGCTATTAAGTGCCGTCGACAAGGGAAGCTTGTCCGCAGCTGCACGCGAAATGAAGATCCCCGTCTCTACGCTAACCCGCAGAGTCACGGATCTTGAGGAATTTCTCGGTACCCGCCTGCTCACCCGGACAACACGCAAGCTGACGCTGACAGACGCGGGTGCCGCCTATGTCGCAGCGGCTAGACGGATTCTTGATCAGGTTCACGACCAGGAACGCGAAGCAACGGGGGAGTTCACCTCTCCTCGGGGTGAATTGGTCATTACTACCCCAGTCCAGCTCGGCAGACTCCATGTTCTGCCCATCGTTAACGAATTTCTGTCCCTATTTCCAGACATTTCGATCAAGCTGCTGCAGTCTGACCGTAATGTAGATCTAGTCGACATGCATGCTGACCTGGCAATACGCATTGGAGAGCTCGCCGACAGCAGCATGATTGCTACGCGAGTAGGAATGCTGCGCCCAGTCCTGTGTGCGAGCCCCGCCTTCCTGGAGAAGTACGGAGTCCCGCGCGAGCCTGACGCTCTTTCCAAGATTCCGTCTGTTGTTTTCAACAGCCCATATTTGTCGCCATGGCGATTCCGGCTACCGCAGACGGGAAAAACTATTACGGTCGTAGTCGACCCGCGGCTCCAGGTGACATCTCCAGACGCCGCGGCGGATGCTGCATCTGATGGCGTGGGCGCAACCTTGCTCCTCGAACACGACATCGCGGAAGCACTGGCAGCCGGTCAACTGGAAATCCTGCTGCCGGAATTCGAGGTCGAACCGGTACCAGTGCACATGATCCATGTTTCGCGCAGCCTGATGCCAATCAAGCTGCGCAAGTTCATCGATTTTGCCGCGCCCAAGCTCCGGCAGTCCCTCTCCGGATTTGGGAAGACAGTGGTCCTTGAGCGTCAGCCATCTTGATAGTCGGCCGTCGCCAGCAGTGCGTGACGGCCGTTTCAAGGCTCAGGAGATCATCTCTAGAGCCAGTGCGATACCTTGGCCACCACCGATGCACAGTGTGACGATTCCTCGCTTAAGGCCGTCTCGTTTCATCGAATGAAGCAACCGTGCTGTCAGGACGGCGCCTGTTGCGCTAATCGGATGCCCGTGCGCGACAGCGCCACCCTCCACATTGATCAGGTCTTCGGGCAGCCCTAGCTGTTTTCCAACAGCCAGCGGGACAGCAGCGAAGGCTTCATTTATTTCGATGCGCTCCACATCGCCAAGTGACCATGCGGCTCGTTCTAGCGCCAGTCGGACTGCTGGAACGGGCCCTAGTCCGAACATACTGAGCTCAACGGCGGCTACGCCAAAAGACACGAGACGCGCCATAGGCTCGATGCTCCTGTTCTCTGCTGCCGCCTGGTCAGCAACAATCATTGCGGCGGCGCCACTATTCAGGCCCGGAGCATTGCCCGCGGTGATACTGCCATCAGCCCGGAAGGCTGATTTGAGCTTTGCCAGGATTTCAACGGTTGTATCCGCACGAGGCGCCTCGTCGATGGCGAAGCTTTCGGTTCCCCGCTTGCCTTCTAGTTCAATGGGGACAATCTCGGCTTCAAGCCGACCGGCTTCGCGAGCGGCGGCGAAACGTTGTTGCGAGCGGGCTGCGAATCGGTCTTGATCCTCGCGAGTTAGCTGCGAAGCCGTCACGAGGTCTTCCGTGTGCCAGCCTGAGTGTTCCCCCGAGAACGCGTCTAGCAAGCCATGGGTCAGCATGCTGTCAAGGATCTCCGCCGGCTCCATTCGATAACCCCAACGGGCCGCGCCCATCAGATAGAGAGGACGGTCCATGTTCTCCGCGCCTCCGACAAGCGCCATCTCAGCTTCACCGGTGGCAATCTGTTGAGCGGCTGTAACGATAGCTTGCGCGCCAGAATCGCAGACTCGGTTGATGGTCATCGCGGGGACCGATTGGCGCAGCGCAAGGTCTCACGAAAGACAATCGCGCCGAGTTCGGTGGTCGGCGTGGATTTGAGAGCGCCGTTGTATGCACCGATGGCCGTCCTTACGGGTGGCAGAGCACAACATTCAGATTTCTCATTGGAACACTCCATCATAGAGACCAAGATAGTCCCGCTTTCCCAGCGGGACGCCGATGTGCCTAAAGATATCGTAGGCAGTTGTAATGTGGAAAAAAAAGTTGGGATAGCGGTTCCACTTCATCTAGGACTTGTTTTGGCTGCAGACTGAGAGATCCGCTTCTTCTATGGCAGTAAAGATCCGCTTGCACATGCCGTAATAATAGGCACCTTCCTCGGTCAAGCTGACGTTGCGCGTAGTGCGGCGGAATAGTGCAACACCCAGCTGTGATTCCAACAGAGTGATGCTCCGCGAAATCGTCGACTTCGGTATGCCCAAGGCTTGGGAAGCGCGGCTAAATCCGCCATGGTCGACGATGTGCGTGAAGACCCGCATCGAAGCCAGTTTGTCCATGATAACTACCTTACTATTGGAAGCTGGCCTGCATGCATTCTCGCAAGCAACACCATCACACGTTGATTGGTTGGCTAGGCGGGGACTCGGATGGCAGGACGCTGGCACATTTCGGAGTGCCATGCTCTGAGCGATTCACATCCTGGTGGCTCGTCTATGCCTAGGGACGATGCAACGTGCAGCGCCGACCATAGCGTAATGTCCGCCATAGAGAATCTGTCGCCAGCGACGTATGGCTGTGTTGCAAGCACATCGTCAAAGTAATGCATACCGCCGAGTGCCCTCTCTCGCTCAAGCGCAGCCCATTCTGGGCGACCATCTCAATGGGGCAATTGAAACGCTTCCAACGCCAAGCGTCCACCTGGGGTGCCGTAGTAGAAATAGCCTCCGAGAGCGTATAGGAGTTCCTGCTCCGCGCACCTCTGCATTCTCTGCACCAGCGCTCGTTCCTTCTGAGTCGTACCGGTCAGAACAGGACTCCCATCGAGGTTGTCGAGATGCTCGGTGATAGCAGTCACCCCAGAAACGAAGGTGCCGTCATCGAGCTCAAGTATTGGTACCGCACCGCCAGGATAGATGTCGGCGAAAGGCGCCTCGTCATGCGCGCTAGTGGGCATGTCGATTTCGACGAGTTCGATTTGATCGGACAGGCCCTTTTCGGCCAAGGCAACGCGAATCCGCAAAGAATCTGTGGAAGTTGAAACGTCATATAGGTGCATGATGTGCTCTTTGAATTCCTTTTTGTGTCAATGAGGCGCTGAAGTTGCCTCGCAATCATCCCTTCATCGAAGTCAGATTGCGCACACACGCTACTGACCGGTCTGTTTCCTATAACGATACAGACCGGTATGTAGTGAGTCAAGTTCTCGTGGTAGAGTGTGGCTATACAAGCAGAGGAACAGGCCAGATATGCCAGCGCTTCGAGCAGGCCGACAAGCGGAAGAATTAGGTACGGATGTGCGGCAAAAGGTGCTGGACGCCGCTTCGGACCTGTTCTACACACAAGGTGTCCGTGCTGTTGGCGTGGATTTGGTGATTCAAAAGGCCGGGGTTGCCAAGACCAGCCTGTATCGATATTTCGGCACGAAGGACGACCTGGTGGCCGCCTATCTTGAACGCGAAGACAAGGCGTTCTGGGAGACATGGAACGAGGTCGCCGCGAAACACACCGACGATCCCGGGGCAGAATTGGATGCTCATCTGGAGTGGATCGGTCTGCGTGTCAATGACCGTTGCTACCGAGGCTGTGCGCAGATCAATGCAGCTGCAGAATTTCCCGACCCTGACCATCCCGCCCGCAAGGTCGCAGCTGCCCACAAAAGCGAAATGCGCCGCCGCTTAAAGGCGATTGCCACGCGACTCAATGTCGCGGACCCGGACAGAGTTGCTGGTCAGCTGACCGTTTTGATTAACGGCGCTTTCGTTAGTATGCAAGTTCTTGAGCCAGATGAAGCCGTGATGCTTCTTCAAAGTGCAGCAAACGCTGTGCTCGCAGCAAACCAGGCAAGCTAGATTACACGCTCATCGATATCTCCGGAAGACATTTGCTGCGGGCGGCACGAGCACTGATGGCAATCTATCTTGATCTTGATATATATCTGCGGGTCGAGGACTACATGGCCATTGAGGAGTTGCCCAAACAGTCCCAATGTCCCATAGGTTTCTTCTTTGGATCGACCATCGGGAACCTGGAACCTCACGAGGCAATTGGCTTCTTGCGGCGCGCCGTAATGCTGCTAAGAGTCATTAACAAAACCATGTCATCGAACGGCGCCGGATGGACGTTAGCTGATAGCATGGCATGAAAGAAAATCAACAACGAACTGTGGAAGGCATTGCAGCCGCTGCTGCCGACGGTGGAGCTCATTTGGCGATTGCGAGCGAAGCTCCCAGCACTTCTCTCACAGCGGAGTTGAGATCGTCTTCAAACTTTGCCTCGTCCTCTGGATTTTTGCGGTCACGCAACATCGCCGCCATATGTTGAAGCGCGGCGACGGTGCGTGAGACTTGCCGTACGAGATAGCCTCGTACTCCACTGTCGGAGGGACCGAGTATGTCACCAACCTGAGAAGACGGAAGCTCGATCAACTGTTGCAAGGCGGCCCTGATGGACGAAATCGAGTCGACCACGACCGATGCCGAAGCGACGCTGGGCGTAGTATCACCAGCTTGGAGCTCGTTCTTGAGCGCGATAAATTGATCGCCAGTGCCGAACTCTGTGATAGCCGCGTCCAATATCGCCATCGCTTCGTCCCGGAGCCTCAACTCGGATTTTGCAAGTACGATGATAAGCTCAAGTTCTGCGCTTCGCATCTCCTGACGACGCGCAGCCATGCTCTCCAATGCGTGCTCAGGCCTTTGCAAGGCCAACATGAGCAGCGCACGATTGGCGAGCAAGTTGTTGCTGGCTAGCTTCCCGTCCACGGCGATGGCAGCATTGATTTCCAGAAGGAGGCCCTCGCCCGCCACCTTGTCCGCACCGGTCAATGGATGAAGCGTTGGCCCCAGAAGCTGCTGAATGGCAACTGCAAAGACGTTCTCCTTATATGCAGGGGCCGCACCGGGACGCGTTGCGAGGCGCTGCAGCACAACCCGAGCATCTGCTAGATCACCGTTCGGGCGCAGCAGTTGGGAGGTCGCTCTGTAGAAGTCCAGTTGATCGCGCGCTTGCTGCGTCGTGAGCGTATCCAGTCCTGACGGGATTACCGCGACATCGAGTGCGATCCAGTTCTTCTCCTTTAGAAGCAGCCGAAGCCCAAGGCCAAAAAAGACAAGCCGGAATTGCGACGACGCGCGATCTAAAATCTGCTCGGCGTCATCCAGGTGTCCCGGGCAAGCCCATATTCGCCAGCGACCAACAAGGACTTGATACGATGCTGTAGCTCGGTCCACGTCCAAGGCGTTGAAGCCTCTCCCGTCTTCAGCTGCTGCAACCTCGCTTGGATGCTGAGCTTTGTCGCTGCGGGCAGATTCTGGCAAATCTCAGCAAGAAGCACCGGGTCGTCGGACTGAGCGAGCACCTACAGCATGGCTTCCTTATTACTGTTGTCAAGCCTTCGCCATGCGGCTGTGAGGTCTTGTGCTGACGAGCCTTCTTCACGCGCAAGAAAGCGACTTGGGCTATACCTATCCGTGAGGGCTCCGACGCGCCCTTTTTCGGCATGCTCAATGACACTGCGCGAAATGAGCGTTTGCAAAGCGTCGCAAAGCTCCGTCGGCACGGCGCCGTCAAGTCAACCGGCCACGGCGCGTGCGAGCAACCGCACATGCCCTCTCAATGTTTGAGCGATGGTAGAGCGCAGGGATGGCCTCTCATCGTCCGGCGTCTCTCGCGGCAGCTTTGCGCTATCGAATGGGATTAGTAGCGCATCTCGGTTGGACGCGGCTTGTGCGAACGCGGTCGTGACGAGTCGCGCGGCCAGTTCTGCGGACAAGCTGGACGCACCGCATGGAGATCCCTTTAGCCTCATCGATTCGGCGCAAGTAGGATTGTTTAGAAGAACTAAACTCTGCTTTCCGATCAATGATCCAACGCATGAGACCAGGTTGGCTTAAGCTTTCATATTGACAATGCGAAAGCCACTCTCTGGTAGTCCGGAGCAGCGATCCCAGGCGAGACAAAGACACATCTCTGAGTCGATCCCGATTGGTTTCGCCAGAATTGGTGGCTGGGTGGATCCACTGATATGAGCAATGAACGAGGCCGCCCCCCGCAACCCCAGAAGGGTCGTGGGGCCATCAGCAACGTCCAGGGACGATTCGAGCGCGAACAGCGTGAGATGTTCGATGATGGCTGGGCTGAGCCAATCGACGAGAATCAGCGTGAGATTGATTCATCCCCACCGAAGTTGCTGACTCAGGTAACCATTGAGCACGCAAGGTCTATTCTCACGCGCAACAGTTCCCCAGACATCCGTTTCGACGTTTCGCTCAATCCCTATCGGGGTTGCGAGCACGGTTGCATCTATTGTTTTGCGCGGCCGTCCCACGCCTACCTGGATCTTTCCCCAGGACTAGATTTCGAGACGAAACTCTACGCCAAGACGAACGCCGCGGCGCGTCTTCGTGAAGGGCTTTCCAAGCCGTCCTACCGCTGCGAGCCGATTGCGCTGGGAGTAAACACGGATGCCTATCAACCGATAGAGCGAGAACATCGCATCACGCGCGAGATTCTCGAGGTGCTGCATGAAATCGACCATCCCGTTGCGTTGATAACCAAATCGTCACTAATTGAACGCGATATTGATCTATTGGCACCGATGGCCGAAAAGCGCCTTGTTTTCGCGGACATCACAATCGCGACGTTAGATGCCGACATTGCCCGTACACTAGAACCCCGCGCGGCAACACCGTCGCGCAGGCTGCGCACGATTCGCGAGCTTTCCAGCGCGGGCATACCCGTGGGCGTTAGCGTCGCGCCGATCATCCCTTTCATCACAGAGCCAGACCTCGAACGGATTCTCGAAGCTGCACAGGAAGCAGGCGCACGATACGCGAGCTATGTTGTGCTGCGTCTGCCGTGGGAGGTGAGACCATTGTTCCTCGAATGGCTCGAGGCTCACTATCCGGATCGCGCCGAGCGCGTGATGAACCGCGTGCGTGAGATGCGCGGAGGCAAGGATTACGATGCAGACTTTTCCCAGCGGATGAGTGGCACTGGAATTTGGGCAGATTTCCTGAGACAGCGATTTTACAAAGCTGCTGACCGTCTCGGCTTGAGCTATAAGCGGCTGAGACTCGATACATCTCTATTCCGTGCACCTGAACGATCACCTGCGTTGGAAACCTCTCGCAAGCGCAAGGACGACAGGCAGGCTCCCCTCTTCTGACAGTGGCAGGAATTGCGCGAATGCGCCGAGGATGCGAATCAAGCTGATGTCGCACTCCGTGGACATCGCGCTCGCCTGGTGCTCTAGTATGGCGTCGAATTTTCAAGCGAGATGATTGCTCGCTTAGCCGGAAGAAACATCAAGAAGCATCTCCCCGCCCAATGTTCGGCTATCTCCAGGCAATTCTTAGCGAGAATAGCCCGCGCCATTTGTACGGTGATAGCCCAATAGGCCGCCACTCACCCTATGGTGCTTACCGCTGCCGCTCGTCTTCAGCTCGATGCGAAAAGGATGACACCGGCGGCGCACCAAGCGCAGCTATTCCACGGCCACACCACTCTAGAAGAAATGCTTGCACGCAATTGCACCATCGAATCATGAATGGAACAAACATGTATTGTTCCGATACACAGAACGATTCTTTTGGAACATAGAACTTGAGTCTATGCATCCGCCGAGACTATGTTTTCAACAGTTAGACAGGATTTTTATCGCTGTCCTACGCACATTCATTCCATCGAAGCACAGGATCGACTCGGCGTCGAAATGAAAGATGCCTCCTCATTCAGCTTTCTCGCTCCCACGTGATGTCGCCCTGTTGCTTACGCCGCGAAGTGCACCCCTACTGCTGCAGCGGCTCATCTGCAGTTTGGTCGCTGGCCAGCGACTTCTTCGCCCCAGTTCGCTTCTTTCCCGCGGATTTGGAAGGAAGCTTTGCCAACCGCTTCTTCGCTTCTTCGAGGATCTGATCCGACAGACCCGGGTCGTCAATGATTCGCGACATCGTTACTGCGCCAATCATCGCAGACAACGTAAAGATCGCATCGCCTTTCGCCTCTTCCGAGTCGAAATACTCCGACGTGACGTCGATCAGCCCACGGAATCCATTCGAAGCAGCACGCCTGGTGTCTTCATCTGCTCGGGCAAGTTCACTTCCAAGCGCTACCAAGGGGCATCCGCCCAAGCGATCGTCCCGATACTCAGCGGATAAGAAATCTTGAATGTGATTCAAGAATTGCTCCGCCCCGCCTTCTGCGGCTGCCTCAGCTTTCTCTACTAGTGACCCCATGCTCGCCGCACAGGCCTCCGCGACGAGCTGATCTTTGGAAGAGAAGTGACGATAAAAGCCCCCGTGGGTAAGACCAGCGGCTGCCATGATTTCCGACACGCCTGTCGCATGAATACCGTTGCGCCGGAACATCCGCACCGCAATTTCCACGATCCGCCGTCTTGTCTCGGCAGTTTCTGCCTTCGACTTCTTCATTTGCAAGCTCCTTCAGGTCGCATGCGAGGCCGGTCAGAGCCCCGTATCGACTACGTCTGAACTATCGGTCAAAAAAATTATAGTGTCAAGCGCTCATCTAATTCTTGACTTTTTAGATGACGGATTTTATCTTACCTCCAGATAGCGTCAAGCAGTCATCTAACGCGGCCAACTGGCCGGGGAGGTTGGGGAGCCGCAGACGCTTCGGAATTAACCGGTGCCGGCTTGGGTGTGCTCAGCGGCGCAATCCCTCTCTAAGAGCAAACGAGGAATGAAGATGAATGACGACATCACCCGGCTGGACGCCGGAAGTAGCGCGAGCCAGGCTTCCCGCAGGAAGGGGACGACACTCTGGGTGGGCTCAATCGCCGCAGCAGCTGTAGTGGTGGCAGGCGGTGCATTGACGCTTTACACGGGAGGCTCGAACAAGGTGCAGGCCGCTCCGACGAAAGCACCAATCGTCTCGGTGAGCTCACCATTGCAGCGAGACATCGAGACGCGAATTGGATTTCTGGGTCAGTTCTCACCTGTCAAGAATGTGGAGCTTCGCGCTCAGGTCGGCGGCACTTTGAAGCAAATCAACTTCAAGGATGGTGACATCATTCGCGAGGGCGACGTCCTCTTCGTCATCGATCCAGAGCCTTACGAAATCACGCTTGCCAAAGCGCAAGCGCAGCTTGAAAGCGCAACCGCCCGGCTCGAATTGGCTGGGCGTGAACTGACCCGTGCGGAGACGCTGAAGAACACCGACGCTGGCACGCAACAGAACGTTGAGCAGCGTCTGGCGGAAAAGAGAGCCGCCCAGGCCGCAGTGAATGACGCGAAGGCACAGATTCGCGATGCGCGATTCGACTTGGAGCGCACACGAGTCAAAGCGCCCTTTACGGGACGCATCGGCACGCACCAGGTTTCAGCTGGCAACATCATCGCCGGCAGTCGTGCAGCGAACGGTCCTACCACCCTGCTTGCCACCATCGTGTCGATGGACCCGATTTACCTGAACTTC
Source organism: Cupriavidus sp. 30B13 (assembly GCF_049059565.2). Classification (NCBI taxonomy): domain Bacteria; kingdom Pseudomonadati; phylum Pseudomonadota; class Betaproteobacteria; order Burkholderiales; family Burkholderiaceae; genus Cupriavidus; species Cupriavidus sp. 30B13. The sequence goes on from NZ_CP188223.1 coordinate 3,381,539, forward strand.
GACATGAGTGAAGCTGACTACATGAGGTTTCAGCAACAGCGCGCTAAGGAAAAAGGGCCGCTTGCGAACAAGATCGAGCTCTCCCTCAATGGCGAATCGAAGTACGACCGCCAGGGCACGCTGGACTTCCTCGACAACACCCTGGACCGCTCGAGCGGCACGATTCACGCGCGCGCCACGATTCGTAATCCCGACCTGGTGCTGACTCCCGGTGGATTTGCCCGTATCCGTCTGGCTGTAACCACACCTGAACCCACTTTGCTCGTGCCGGATGCTTCAGTGATGGCGGACCAGTCGGAACACATCGTCCTCACAGTAGGCAAGGACAACGTCGTCACTCCGAAGAAAGTTGAAATTGGCGATCTTCGCGGGGGGCTTCGCGTGGTCCGCTCCGGTCTCGCAGCCACGGACCAGGTCGTAATCGACGGTGTGCCTTTCGCAGCGCCCGGCTCCAAGGTTGCGCCGAAGCCGGGTTCTATCACGTTCGCCGAACAGGACTGATGCCATGAAGCTCGCTCACTTCTTTATTGACCATCCACGGTTCGCCGCAGTGCTCAATATTTTCCTGGTGCTATTCGGCTTAGCAGCCATGACAACGCTGCCGGTCGCACAGTATCCGGACATTGTCCCGCCAACGATCCAGATCACGACGACGTACCCCGGTGCATCAGGCGAAACCATCGCTCGCACAGTGGCTACGCCGCTTGAGCAAGCCATCAACGGCGTGGAAAACATGTCGTACATCAGCAGCCAGTCGACCGGCAATGGCTTGCTCACCATTACCGTCATCTTCAAGATTGGCACGGATCCGAATACCGCGCTGATGCTGACTCGCAACCGTGTACAGGACACATTGTCGCGACTGCCTCAGGAAGTTCAGCTCCAGGGTGTCCAGGTAAAGAAGACGATCCAGGCGTTGCTTCTTGGCGTGCATGTCTACTCGCCTGACGGCTCGCGTAGCGCGGAGTATCTGTCCAACTACATGCTTCGAGTCCGTGATGAAATCGCTCGAATCCCAGGCGTTGCAGACTTTTGGGCTTTAGGTGAACGGCGCTATGCAATGCGTATCTGGGTCGATCCGGATAAGGCGGCTGCATACAACATCAGCGCGAGCGAAATCATGGCGGCTCTCCGTGCACAGAACGCTCAAGTCTCAGCGGGTGCGCTGAATGTTCCTCCTGTCGCAAATAGCGCAGCATACCAAGTCAACATTGAAGCGCTTGGCCGTTTGACGACCCCTGAAGAGTTTGGCGACATCATTGTCAAGTCCGACAATAAGGGCCGCGTTACTCGCATCCGCGACGTAGGTCGCGTCGAACTTGGCTCGGTAGATTATGGATCGAAAGCTTATGCTGATCGCCACGTGTCTGCACCGTGGTGGGTCATTGCCACGCCAGATGCCAACGTGGTGGAAGTGCAGCACGCGGTCTGGGACAAGATGGCGGAACTCAAGAAGGACTTCCCGCCGGGCGTCGACTATATCAAGATCTATGATCCGACCAACTTCGTTACATACTCCATTGATGAAGTCATTCTGACCATCTTCATCGCTATCATCCTAGTCGTCGGCGTCGTCTACATCTTCCTCCAGAGCTGGAGAGCAACGATTATTCCGGTGATTGCTATCCCGATTTCGCTGCTCGGCACCTTCACGGTTCTGGCTGCGCTTGGAATGTCCGTGAACAATCTATCCCTATTCGGGCTAGTTTTGGCGGTAGGGATCGTAGTAGACGACGCCATTGTGGTGGTCGAGAACGTCGAGCGGAACATGAGTCTTGGTATGTCGCCGCTTGAGGCAGCGCACCAGACGATGACCGAAGTTTCGACAGCGCTGATTGCCATTGCGCTGACGCTGTGCGCAGTGTTCGTGCCGACGGCCTTCATCTCCGGGATCTCTGGCCTCTTCTTCAAGCAGTTCGCCATCACGATTGCCGCTTCGACGGTCATCTCCTGCTTCGTCTCGCTGACGCTGAGCCCGGCTCTGTGCGCAGTCATGCTGAAGCCGCATGACCATACTCATGCAAAGGCTCACGGCATCGGCGCATTCTTCCGTCTATTCTTCGGGAAGTTCAACTACGGCTTCGAATGGCTGTCGGATCGCTACGGCAAGGTGACTGCTCGTCTGGTCCGCGCTGGTGTGGTCGTTGCCGCGGTGTATGTTGGTCTGATCGGTCTTACTGGCCTGCAAATGTCCCGTATGAGCACGGGTTTTATCCCAGAACAGGACATCGGCTATTTGGCTGTCATCGTCATGTTGCCGCCTGGCTCGAGCTTGGAGCGCACAGACAAGGTCGTTCGCGAAGTCAACGAGATTGCCCTCAACACCCCTGGTGTTACGCATACTTCGCCTACCACTGGCTTTGATGTCACGACGTCGACTGTGTCGCCGAACGTTGGGACGATCTTTACGTCTCTGCCTTCGCTCTATGGCGAGCACATGAAGGGGGTGACCGCTGCATCGATGGTCCAGACTTTGCGGGAACGCTTGTCTGTCATCAAAGACGCTTACGTCATCGTCGTGCAGCCGCCGGCAGTTCAAGGGCTAGGTGCCGCAGGCGGCTTCAAGATGATGCTCCAGGACCGCGATGGACTGGGGCCTCAGGCGCTGGCCAAGGCAGCGAACGCTCTCGTTGCTGCAGCTAACAAGGATAAGACGTTTGGTGGTGTCTTCACGCTGTACAACGCTGGCTCGCCTTCGATCTATGCCGATATTGACCGTCTCAAGGCTGAAAAGATTGGCCTCACGACTACCGACGTCTTCTCGACGCTGCAGCTCTACCTCGGCTCGCAGTATGTGAACGACTTCAACTACCTTGGTCGCACCTATCAGGTGCTCGCTCAAGGGGATGAAGCGTTCCGTAAGACGCCCGGAGATATCGCCCGACTCAAGGTTCGCAATGCGGACGGAGAGATGGTGCCGATCGGCTCAGTAGCGACGTTTAAGGATCAGACTTCTCCGTATCGAGTACCGCGCCACAACCTGTTCCCTGCCGCAGAGGTGATGGGTGCCGCAGCACCTGGTGTTGCATCCGGTACGGCTATGAAGCGTATGGAAGAGCTGGCCAAGGAAGTACTGCCTCCGGGCATTGGCTTCGAATGGACCGACCTGGCATACCAGCAACAACAGCACGGCATTCCAACGATTGCAATCTTCGCGGCTGCCGCACTGTTTGTGTTCCTGGTGCTGGCCGCGCAATATGAAAGCTGGAAGACGCCTCTGGCCATCGTGCTGATTGTTCCGATGTGCTTGCTGGCTTCGTCCTCTGGCCTCCATTTGCGCAATATGCCGATCGACATCCTGGCTCAAATTGGATTCGTGGTGCTCCTTGGGCTAGCGGCGAAGAACGCGATTCTTATCGTGGAATTCGCCAAGCAACGGCAAGACGAAGACGGCGCCAATGCTGAAGATGCAGCTGTGCATTCGGCTCGGACCCGTCTGCGCCCGATTCTGATGACATCGTTCGCCTTCATCGCAGGTGTCGCACCTCTGGTTGTAGCAACCGGCGCAGGCTCAGAGATGCGCCAATCGCTGGGCACCGCGGTGTTCTTCGGGATGCTGGGTGTGACGATATTCGGCCTGATGTTTACCCCTGCTTTCTACAGCATGATTCACCGCGTCCGTAACAACCCGGCTGTATCGGGTGTTCTGAGCCGGTTCCGTATTGGGAGGTCAGCATGATCCGCATCCCTTCGAAGCTGTCCAAGACAGCAGTAGGTACTCTGTTGTTGACCGCCCTGTTGGCTGGCTGCGCAGTAGGCCCTGACTACACAGCGCCGAAGAACGACTTGGCTGCATTCCACAGCACGGCAGCGGCGGCTGGAAAGGCCGCTTCCGCCCCGTCCTTGGAAAACTGGTGGCATGGGTTCAACGACCTGATGCTGGTCAACATCGTGCAGCGTGCTCTGGGGCAGAACCTGGACTTGGCAGCATCGATAGCTCGTGTGCAACAAGCGCGAGCTGTGGCAAGCAGCGCAGGCGCGCAGCTTCTGCCCACCGTTGATTTCGATGCTGCGGCCGGTTACACGCACCAGAGCTTGCGTGGTCCTCTTGGCTCTGTCGCATCCGGGAGCCCTGGGTTCAAGCGCAACACGCCCTTCTACACCGTCGGCCCTGCCGCAAGCTGGGAAATTGACCTGTTTGGCGGGTTGCGTCGCGGGACTGCGGCCGCTGAGTATGAAGCCATCGCGGCCGAGGCCGACCATGCAGGGACTCGCGTGATTGTTGCGGCCGATGCAGCGGACGCGTATTTCCAGATCCGCGGCTATCAAGCTCGACTGGCTATTGCCGGGAAGCAGATTGAAACGGATGAGCGCCTGCTGGGCCTGGTCAAGGATCGTTACAACGCTGGCGCGGCGCAAGGACGTGAGGTCGCGCAGGCGGACGCGCTACTGAAGCATGCTTTGGCCTCAGTGCCGGCTCTACGCATCGGCCTGGAACAACAGCTCAATCGACTCGACGTTCTGATGGGGGTGCAACCAGGCACATACGCCCAGGAACTCGGTGCTGAAAGCGAGATTCCTGCTGTTCCCGGCGTGCCTGCTGATGCCGAGCCACAAGACGTTCTTCGGAGGCGCCCAGACATCATCGCTGCAGAACGCCGTCTGGCTGCCTCCAGCGAGCGGATTGGCGTAGCGATTTCGGATTACTACCCCAAGATTTCGCTGTCTGGAGCACTGGGATTTGACAGTTTGAACGCTGGCAAGCTCTTCACCTCCTCGGCGTTCACGGCGACTGGCGGCGGAGCCTTGCGCTGGAGACTGTTCGATTTCGGCAAGGTAGATGCTGAAGTAGCACAGGCGAAAGGGGCGAACGCAGAAGCTTTGGCGCTCTATCGCAAAGCTGTTTTGCGCGCTGCCGAAGACGTTGAGAACGCGTTCACGACACTCACGCAAACGGAGATCCATGTAGTCCAGCTTCGTGATGAAGTCCAAGCGCTGTTGAAGGCGCGCGACCTATCTGAGCAGGCCTACAAGGCTGGCTCCATTACCTTGACCGACGTTCTCGATGCTGACCGGCAATTGCTAACTGCGCGCGATGAGCTAGATGCGAATCGGGCGAATGCTGCGAGAGCTGCAGTCGGCGTATATCGAGCGCTCGGTGGCGGATGGGAACCTCCTCCTGCCAATGTGGCGAAAGCTAGCTAACTCTAAGACCGAGGACGGAGAAGGCGGCTTGGTCCAGCTTCTCTCCCTCAACTATCTGGCATGGCGCCGTTGTGCGCCATCAACCTGGAGTGAATGATGTCGAAAATTGTAGATACCTTCCGTAAGCTGCATGCCAACCCTTTGCCCCTAATCCTCGCAAACGCATGGGACGCGGGTACTGCACGCATCGTTGAAAATCTTGGCGCAGCAGCTGTGGGCACTACCAGCGCCGGCGTAGCTTGGTCTCTTGGATATATCGATGGTCGGACGTTGCCCATCGAGGAAACTGTGGGCGCGGTGCAGCGAATGATGCGTGTACTTAGCGTCCCTCTCACAGTCGATGTCGAGAATGGTTACTCGGACAAACCAAAGGTTGCAGCTGACAATATCATGCGACTGGTAGACCTCGGTATTGCGGGCATCAACATCGAGGACGGAACCGATGATCCGTCAGTGCTTGCTTCCAAAATCGAGGCTATCTCAACTGCAGTTGCCAAGAGTCGCACGAGTCTGTTTATCAACACTCGCTCGGATGTGTTTCTTGCTGGCTTAGCTCCCAAGGCCAAACTTGTCGAAGAGTCCATCCGTCGCGCCAAGATATATGCGAAGGCAGGAGCGGATGGCCTCTTTCTTCCAGGAATCTTGATGCCCGAACAAATTGCTGAGGTCGTGAGCGAGATTGATCTGCCTCTCAATGTCATGGCGTGGCCCGGGCTACCGGATGTGTTTGCGCTCGCGAAACTGAACGTCCGTCGTCTCAGCGCCGGCTCGGGGATCTCGCAGGTCAGCTTTGGCACGACCGAGGCACTCGCACAAGAATTCCTCAAATCCGGCCGTCTTGGACTAAGTGCGAATGCCATGCCGTACGGAAAACTTCAGGAGCTCATGGGTTAGGTCTCGCTCAATACAGAGCCGCCAGGGTGTGTGCTTGGAGCCAGAGCAGATAGCGTCAAGCACACGAAACTTACCTAAGTGGCCGACTGATTCTGAATCAGCTTGCCTTTCTTCTTTGGCAAGCCGCCTGCCCCTCCTCCCATAACAACTTGGAGACAAACAATGCTTGAGCTTCGCCCAAACTGTGAGCACTGTAACAAGGACTTACCGCCCGACTCTGCCGACGCAGTGATCTGCAGCTTCGAGTGCACGTTTTGTAGAGAGTGCGCAGACGGAGTTCTGAACCATAAATGCCCCAACTGCAGCGGCAACTTTGCTCCGCGGCCTGTTAGGCCTGCAGAGCTCCTCGAAAAATATCCAGCCTCTATCGAACGCATCTGGAAGCCGACGAATACCGAATCACCAAAAGAAGGCTGACGGATTGCCTAGGTTGCGACGAGCAGCGCGTAAAGTCGATGGCTTTTGCGAATACTGCCTCCCAAGCAGGCATTATTCCATGGCCACTAGGTCATCTCTACGTATCGTGCTGAGCAGACCTATTGGCGGACGATACTTCGTTATCGTAGTGCAGAAGCTTGGCATCATGAGCGTGCCTCTGTCTTCGAATCCGAGACGGAGGCGCTCGCGTCCATCGAGCGGGAATATCCCGAAGCCGACGTATCCAGAATGGCCGGGGAGCGACGCGCATCGCGAAGGACGCAACCTCGTTGAAAACGAAAGACCTAGCCGCATTCATCGTCACGGTACGCAATATTCGCTGCGCGATACGTGATAAGATTATTGGCTACAATCTGATGCAATAGTCTCTAGTCACTCGGTCATCGTCATGCTGCAGAAGAAGATTCGTATTAAAACGCTTTATCTTGATATTACGTCCCAAGCATATGCGAGGTGGATGAGCAATACGCAAGAGTCGGCGTTCTTGGAGCCAATCGCCAAGGCGCCACAGGCGATCTGGCTCACCAGCACAGCTGCAATTCAATATCTCGGTCATAAATTGGCAGCAGCTGCAGCAGCGAATGAAATTGCGGTGCTTGTCTTGTACAACATTCCAAAGCGCGATGATAGCGGACAATACTCATCCGGCGGGGCTCGTAGCGAGCAAGAATATCGAGACTATATTAAGCGGATTTGCGATTTCATCGATGACAAGCAGGTAATGGTCATCGTCGAACCTGATGCTGTACCGGATATGCTAAATGATGACTTCGACGCAAACGACAAAGCCTGGCGCACGAGGTTGATTATTCATGCGATAGACGAGTTGTCGCGCCTTCAGAACACCGATGTCTATCTGGATTGTGGTCATTCGGACTGGCCAGATGAAGCCAAACTCATGACTTGGTTGGACGGCGAAAGGATTCTGGACCGCGTGACGGGCTTGGCACTGAACGTTTCGAATTTCAGGTCTACCGAGGCCTGCCTCCAGCGTGCACGCCGAATCATCTTTAGGACGGACGCGTCACAAGAATTGCCAGTGATCGTTGATTGCAGTCGTAACGGCGCAGTCGTCGATCTTACAGGCAAGGATGCTTGGTGCAACCCACTGGGTGCGCGACTCGGTGATGAACCATCATTGACGGTCGACGGTTTTCATGGTCAGTTGTGGATCAAGCGGCCGGGTGAATCTGACGGAGACCGTAACAGTAAGACATCTGCAGGTGGTTTCGACCTCGAACTTGCCAAACGACTGCTTGGCATGTCGTAAGATTTTATCGAGCTCTTAGGCTGGGGACTTTCGCCTGAACTCTTCGCGCCTCGCCTGACGCTCAGCCTGGAAGCCTGCACTTACGAAAGCTTCCAGGTCTTGCCGCGACACCGGCATCCCACAATGGTCACAAACGTTCGCAAAGTGCGTATGCCAAATTGTCGAAGAGCCTTGGGGCGCAATGAAAGGCGTATCCCAAGGCGGATCTAGGCAGCATGAGCTTTCTTCAGAGACTGCGCTCCATTTCATCGAGCGTCTTCGAGAAGTGCAAAGAACCCTTCTTCGTCCAAGAGCTGGCGCACCCCGTCGTGCTCGCCAAATTTCTTGGTAGTCACCCACCATTCTCCGTTCGAACTCAGTGTCAGCTGGGCGTCGTATCGCAGGCCTTTCACCCCGATGACGCCAGCGGAACCGATGGCGCGTACATGTAGCGGGACGAACGATACGTGCTTGTCTTTGAACCGAAGCGTGTACGACTTCGTCAGAACATTTTCTTGGTCACAGAGTGTACGAGCATCCGAGACGCTTAACTGAATCCTCCCCTCTAGCCAAGCGCCAATTAGCTTGCCAAGTTCCTCGACTGCATTCTGAAACTTTTGTACCGCGTCATGGCCCGTTACTTCTACTTGGTCATAATTCACGAGACTTTGGAAGAATCTTTCCTTTGCGCTACTCATGTTGGCCTCCTGCCGCGATGTGCGAGTGGATATTGGGACGGCCACCATATTGTGCCGCGATATCTATTCGCAGGCTGTGAACACAGAATTCACTTTTCTTGACCATTGCCCGGATCGCCTCTTCCCTAAAGCGTCTCCTACTCCTTTAAATACATATCGAGTCGATGTGCAGCGTTCCTGAGATGTCGTTCGGCAGCCGCAGCAGCTGCGTCAGCATCGCCTGCAGCGTAAGCGCCCGGTCAGCACCGTCTAGACGCTGAAGCATCGATAAGCACAATAGGTCCCCACCTATCGATAAGTAGGGACCTATGTCGCAGTCAGCTAAGGATCAGGAAGATCGTTATCGTCGGGAGCCAAGGCGCCGCTTCTCGGCGGAGTACAAATGCCGGATGGTGCAGACGCTACTGTCATCGACGATGTCGTTGGCGCGCTTTGCGCGCGAGCACGATCTGAACCACAACCAACTGGCCAGATGGCGTCGCGAGTACGAGCAAGGCACGTATGGACCGATGGCGCAGGCGGGCGTGGAGTTCGTTCCAGCATGCGTCGGTCCGATAGGCAGTTCGTCCTCGCAAGTGGCCTCGTGCACCGGAGCGATAGCGACCGTTGAGCTTCATCTGGCCAAGGGCAGGATCGTGATGCACGATGTCGGCGTGGACTGTCTGCGCGCGCTCGTCGAGGCGCTACGATGATTGGCTTGCCTGCGGGAACACGTGTGTGGGTCGCCGCGGGCATCACCGACATGCGCTGCGGCTTCAATGGTCTGGCCGCCAAGGCACACACCACCCTGTCCGAAGATCCATACAGCGGTCACGTCTTTGTCTTCCGTGGCCGGCGCGGAGACCTCATCAAGGTGCTCTGGTGGAGCGGTGACGGTCTCTGCCTGCTGGCCAAGCGCCTGGAGCGAGGCCGCTTCGTCTGGCCGCAGGCTGACAGCGGCAAGGTCCACCTGACGCCGGCGCAGCTCTCGATGCTGCTCGAAGGCATTGACTGGCGTAAGCCAGAACGCACCTGGCGACCGACACTCGCCTTGTAAACTGCTGCGCCGCTTCCTACACTGCGGAGCATGCAAACCGATCCCGCCACGCTTCCCGATGACATCGCCACCCTGAAGGCGATGATCATTGCGCGCGATAGCGCGTTGCGAGATCACGCGATCGAGATCGAGCACCTCAAGCTGCTGATTGCCAAGCTCCGGCGCCTACAGTACGGCCATCGGTCCGAGAAGCTGGACCGGCAGATCGAGCAGCTCGAACTCAAGCTCGAAGAACTGCAGACCGATGAAGGCGTCGCTGCGGCAAGTGCACCTCGCGCGCACACTGCCCGTGGCAACGGTGGACGCAACCCGCTACCTGCGCACCTGGAACGCGAAGACGTCATTCACACGCCGGCGGAGACCACGTGCTGCGCATGTGGTGGTGCCTTCAAAGTCCTTGGCGAAGACATCTCCGAACAACTCGAACTCGTCCCTGCACGGCTACGTGTCATCCGACATCGGCGCGTGAAGCTGGCCTGCACCGGCTGTGATCGCATCGTGCAGGCGCCCGCGCCCAGCCGTCCCATCGATCGTGGCATCCCCGGCCCGGGACTGCTGGCCAATGTACTGGTCTCAAAGTTCTGCGACCACCAGCCGCTGTATCGCCAACGCGTTCGCTGGGAACGTGAAGGGATCGACCTGCCCGAGTCGACACTGGGCGACTGGGTCGGCGGATGTTCGGCATTGCTCAGCCCGCTGGTGGCTGCGGTGCAACGCTATGTAATGGGTGGCAAGAAGGTGCACGGCGACGATACGCCGATCCCCGTACTGGCGCCTGGCAATGGCAAGACGAAGACGGCACGGCTGTGGACCTATGTGCGGGACGACCGGCCATCGGCTGATGCCGCGCCACCCGCGGTGTGGTTCGCCTACTCGCCCGATCGCAAGGGTGAACATCCTCAACATCATCTGCGATCCTTCGCCGGCACCTTGCAAGCCGATGCGTACGCTGGCTTCAACGCGGTCTATGAAACAGGCAGAGTGCAAGAAGCCGCCTGCTGGGCGCACGCCAGACGCAAGTTCCACGAGTTGCATATGGTCCGGCCCAATGCCGTCACCGAACAGGCCTTGGCGCGCATCGGCGAACTCTATGACATCGAGCGCGAGATCCGAGGGCAGCCACCGGACCTGAGGCGCGAGATCCGGCAACGCGAGGCCGTACCTCGGCTCGCAACGCTCAAGGCCTGGCTAGAAGGGACCGCGCCCAAGCTCTCACGCAAGTCGGACACCACGGCGGCGATCCTCTACACGCTCAAGCGTTGGGACGCGTTCACGCGCTATGCGGACGATGGGCGCCTGGAGATCGACAACAACAGCGCCGAGCGCGCGTTGCGCGCCGTCGCCCTTGGCCGAAAGAATTTTTTATTCGCGGGAGCTGACAGCGGCGGGGAGCGAGCCGCCGCAATGTACACCCTCATCGGCACCGCCAAGCTCAACAACCTCAATCCCGAGGCGTACCTGCGCCATGTGCTGAGCCGCATCGCCGATCATCCGATAAACCGGATCGACGAGCTGCTGCCCTGGGCCGTCGCTGCCGAGTTGGCGACCCTCGACGCGCCAACGCCATAACTCCATCAAGCATCACGACCTGGCTTCGCCGACCGTCGTCAAGGACGATGATGGCCGGATGCTTACGTCCTTTCGCAGAGCCTTTGAGCGGCTGAAGAAAGATGCTCCAGAGCGAATGAACAAAGGGACACCCGTAACGCAAAACAACGTTGCGAGGGAAGCAGGAAGGGACCCAACTGCGTTAAGGAAGACGCGATATCCGAGCTTAGTAGCGGAGATTCAAAAGTGGGTTGAGCAACAAGCGGGTGCCTCTCGACCCAAGAAAGGTATGTCTACAACCGAGCGAATCGCGAGGCGTCGCTCTCTTGACGAGAAACTGGAAGAATTTCGGATTCAGCGCGATCATGCGCTTTCGCTATTGGTCGAAGCAGATGCATTGATCTTGGATCTAAAGCTTGAGAACAATCGCCTCCGCGCGCAACTCGCCAAAACAAATTAATAGCGGGTCAAGACGGCATCCAGATACGCCGTCGGTTTTTTGCCGGCTGCGGCATCCAAAAAGAGTTCGATGACCCGGGTAGGGTAGAGCCAAGCGGGACTTGGATTGCTTTCCGGCCACTGATGGCGACTATTAGTTCATCCTCTATGGCGGCGAAGCAGCCACGAATCGCTTCGGACACGACGTCCGCAGGCGAATCTCCATAGATTTGCTACCAGCCCCGCGGGATGTCAGCGCCAATCAGTCGAAGTGGTGGAGCTGGCCAATGCGGCCGCTAGTTAAGTGAGCCTTGCCAGTGTGCCCGGTGACCACCTGGCCCAAGTACAAGATTCGATACGTGCGGCCGCTGAGCGGCTGAGTGGATTAGAAGGGATCACGACACTTGAGGGAGACCTTGGCAATTTGCTCGCGGGCGCATGTCATATCACGGCAATTCATGCGTCCTTCAGCCTTTATCCCTTCCGCTCCATGTAGACAATCACAGTCGACCAACTCGACGTGGGATCCTCGGCGCTGCTAAACAAACGCGAGGCTTGGTCCACTAAATATGCTCACCGATAGGACTACAACACATGCGCGTAACAGCCTCCCGGCTGTATTTGGCGACTGATGCGAATGATCTGCTATATTGCGCACCGTTAGCCAATCAGATGATATTCCTTTTTTCGACTCGCCACCCAATTCTTCATACGGGATACATCCTGAAGGAATGCGTCACTGTCGCTCTCCAAGAGTAGCATTTTCGCTGACGAATGATCGATCACATGAACGCCTTTATGCTCAAGAATCTGCTCGATATCTTTTTGAGGCGCCGCGCCCGGGCCTCTAAAGTATAAGACGTAAGTGCTCATGAGAGCCCCCATTCATTTGGGTAAGCCGACGCCGACATCCTGCTTGGCGAATCCCAGTGCATCACATTTAGCGTAGAGCAGTTTCAGCAGTTCCGCTAGGCGTTCCGGTGTCCGAGGCTTGCCGGTTAGCGTGGGCTCATCCGACAGCAGACAGGCCGCGACCCCGCTGATCACCGGGGTCGCCATGGATGTTCCATCCAACGCGGCATAGCCGTCTGTGCCGATCGTGGATACGATGCCAACTCCCGGTGCAGCCAGATCTACTTTCCCAAAATTTGAGAAAGCAGGGACAAAGTCATCTGGATCCGTGCCGTGCGCTCGCCTCGACAGCCAAGCATGAATCGTGCCGGCGGGGAATGTGTTCGCACGACCAACCGCTCCGACGGATACTACTTTTGGATGCGCAGCAGGGTGGCATACCTGTGGCTGACCGAAATTGCCTGATGCCGCAACAACTAGGACACCTGCCGCCGCCGCATCCTCCACTGCCGATTCCAGTCCGGGATCGCTATCAACGTCTCCAACGCTCAGATTGATGATATCTGCACCGTCTTGCATGGCTGCGAGGACCGCCTGAATCAGGAGGTAGTTGTCGGTTTTGCCGCTATCCTGCTCGAAGACCCGATAGCTCAGCAACTGGGCGTTCGGAGCAACTCCGCAGACCACTCCATTCGCGCCGATGATTCCCGCTACGTGAGTACCGTGGCCGATGCCATTGTCATTGACCAGATTGTACGGAGGACTCGCCACGACCGTGGTGCGCTTCCCAACATTTGGCAGGTCCTTGTGCTGATCCACGCCCGTATCTACAACGGCGACCCGCACACCGCGTCCGCCCCGACTCATAACCGAGGGGTAGTGATGCTTTTTGCAATCTGCAAATGCAGCATCAAGCTTTTGCAAGGTAACAGTCTTCAGGCCATTTGCCGCATACAACGCAGGCTCGAACGCGGCCCAAAAATCCGAGAACGTCGAGACTACACAATCGGCAAAGCCCACTGGTGCGGAAATCGCCACATCCCCAAGGGCAGAGGTTATTCCGTGAATTGAACCGCCGATAGGCAGAATAAGCCGGACCTTTGCGCCGGCAATTGGAGTGCCGTTTTGGTCAGTGACCTTGATTTGAAAGGTGTTGGCTGGCGGTAGCGGAGCCGGAGGCACACTGGCCGTGATGCTAGCCAACAGGGCGCTGTCGATGCCCGCGATAAGCGAATAAGCCTTCAGCGGGTACAACTCTACTCGTGAACCAGTGCGTTCGATCGCTGCACGCTGGTCTTCTGTGACCTCAACAAGCGCCACGTCAGAATCAAGGGCTCCTCGCTCGACGGGAATCATGCCTTCGATGGACCCTGTTACCGCAGTCAACGCATCTGCAAGCGGATCTCGCGGCTTCGCGGACGATTGCCAGAAACCAGATCCACGCATGCCTTCTGCGCGACGCCGTACGCGCACAACATACTTTGCTGCCACCTCGTTCACACTGCCTCCTCAGTTTGTATTTCAGCCACGTGGCCTGATCCGCAGCGCCGTGCGGATGTCATTCAATTGCAACGCTGAACCCGCGATTAACTCTTGGCGCAATTCGTCGTATACATCCGCCTGCTTTTCCGGATCCGAAATCGTCAGGATAGCCGCAAACGCTATCCCTTCCTCCGGGAATTCGGCTTGGTCACGTGCAATGTAGTTGACAGTTAAACGCCAGTCAGATGATTGACCAACCCCCTTTAGCTGTCCTTCGAGGACCTTCACCGGACTCCATTTCAAGCCATCGACCAGCAATGACGCCTCCCTGGAGGTGCGCTTCAATCCGTATGAATGTACCGGCTTGACACGTGAGACATACCGAGTTTTTCCGTCCACAAGCTGCTCTTCGTCCTCATCCTCGTTGTTGACCGGCCCGAGTGTTGCCTGGCGAAGTGACGGCTCGAGCATAATCCGCGCGGCCTCAGCGCCGTATCGAAAGTCAACCGGCGGTGAATAGACAAGTGTGAGGCGAGCATTGCCGCGGCAGGAACCATCCGGACCGACCATCGCGCGAGGCCACTTGAAATCGATGATCGTGTTCTCTTTTATATGCAGCGAGTCAGCAACGACGACACCGAATGTATGCCGATCGAGAGTTAGGATATCTTCGCTGGATGCTGGAAATCCAAAGCCAACGAGATTTCGCGCATAACGCTTTACCGACCGCCCGGAAAGCGGCGCTTTCAAATGCGCGCTATGTAGCAGCATCGCCAGCAACACTTCTCTTGGCGCTGTTCCCTCGAGTTCAGCATCCAGCATTGCAAGCGTTTTCGCGACAAGCGGGGTGGCGTAACTGGTCCCCTGGACCGAGACGCGATTGCCAACCTTGTTGGTTGTATGCAATCCTGTAGACTCCCCATCACCCGCCGCCCCGCCAATCTGACAGACGTCGGGCTTGATCGACCCCCGCACTCCAGGTCCGCGCCTGCTATACCTTGCTGGCGCGTCCGGTAGACAACCTGGAACGCCATGACCATTGGTAGCCCCGACCGATATGTTGAGCAGCGAATCGGCCGGTCCGTACAATGTATCCATCTTGGATTCGATGAGTTGCGCGGCCGCGTAAGAAGGACGCCGATCCCACTCCGGCCGAGCATCATTTTCACGAGCGTTTCCGGCCGAGATGACAAAAAACACGTCATGTTTGCGGGCGATCTCATCGAGACGCGTTGCCTCTTCGCTGAATTGGCGTGTTGAGACCATTATCTGGTTGTTCAGGCTGAAATTAAAGACCCGAACTCCATGCTCCTGCCGCACATGTGCAACTATAGTTTCGAGCCGGTCAAGAAACTGACCCGATCCATTGGCATAGTAGTCGCCAGCGTGGACGTTATCCTTGTCTGGCTGCATGACTATATCGATAAGCCAGCATCCGTCTTGTTCAAGCCGGCCCATATATTGCCCATTAAACGAGTCGGCCCCTACTAGCAATCCAGCAATATTGGACCCATGTGTCAGGTCCCGATGGTCCTCGTCGATCTCCGTGTACCGACCAACCACCCAGTCTTTGAACTGTGCAGAAATGCCACCATCAACGATGGCAACCATAGGATAAGCCTGGCCCTGCTGCGGCGCGGGAAGATTCAGTGGCACCAAAGCGGGCGCATCCGATTGCCCTCGCCTCAGGCGCTGTTCTCCCAGCGCAGATTCGGTGAACCCAGCCTGCTTGTCGATTGCAAAAACCGTCGGCACCGAAACCCGACGAACATTCGGGTGCGCGCCAAGGAGTTCCAAAAGCTGCAAATGGTCCGACGGATTCAGACTCCCGTCCTCCCGCAAGTGTTCTGAGACCAGTTTCAAGTCTTTCGCACCGCGAATGATGGCAAAACCTGGACTGTCCGTCAGTCCAACATACACGCTCGGCACCAAACCTTCTTCATCGCCAAAGACAAGGTAAACGCCAATTTTTTGCCCGAGCTCTCTCACAGTCTTGAGGAACGACGCCGCTGGACTATCACCCTTCACGCGCGGCACGCCCTGAGCAGCAAGACTCGCAACCGACTCGAACAGTTGGACCGAGTACATCGGCGCAAGCCGATGCTCCTCGAATACCTCGATCGCTAGCCTCGCATCGGGCACGCTACGGTCGCCGACCGACCAAAGACTCAGTTGCTCAATTGCGCCAACCTCGGAGCGTGCGCGCGTAGTGTCAAGAACGATCCGCCCCCTACGATCCCGCTTTCTCCGCGTTTCAGGCTCGATGCCATCAACGTCTGAACGAACCCGCTCAAGGGACGTGGCGCTTACCTTGACTATCAGTTCGCCAATGTCGCTGTTCCCAACAACAGGATTCTCGTCCGGTGTAAATAACCGCTTGACGGGCCGATGAGTTTTCGCCCAGGCCTTCTCCTGCAGAGTCACCTTGACGAATCCAGAGGAACAGAAACGCTGTGCACTCTGATGCAAGACCGCTTGTACCTGCTGAATCTCCGAGGAGATGCGCGCCTTGTGAGCTGCCAGTTCGTTATCGCGGTCAGCAAAGAAATCTGTTTTCTTGCCTCCTGGATTGACAACGCGCTCCCTTCTCAGGTTCTTCGAATTTGTGACGTAGAGAAGTGGGTATTCTGCAGCCATGTCGCCCCCGAAATTACAGGATCAATTTAACCAACGAGCTATTGTTGTCCGATTAACAGAAAACGCCTGAGCCAATTCAGGCACGGAAAAATTATAACAGTTAGCAAGGAGTCCAGCGATTTCCCTGTCCGGTTTTGAAATTTCAGCAAGGTTCACTTTGGAAATCCGAGCTGCATGCGTGTACGCGATCATTCTCAGCCGCTCAACAAGCGCGATCGTTGCCCCCTGAAGCACCCAGCTTTTTCTGATCGATCGTACAAAGTCTTCGACCTCGGCTCCGGACGTGCCCTGCAACAGCCACGTGATCAACTTCAGCTCCCCTGCGGCAAATTCCAGAGGCATCGCATATTTTCGGATTATCGACATCCGCTCTACCGTACCGGGCTTCGGCAGCTCCATCTGAATCTCGAAACGACGCCAAACGGCAGGATCCAGGAGTTGCGGGTGATTGGTAATACTGAAAGTGAGGCCGTGCGCGGCGCGCTCGTCGATATTCTGCAAGAGGGTATTGACGACGCGTTTGATCTCACCGACTTCGTTCGGATCATCTCGCAGCTTCGCAATCGCATCGACTTCGTCAAGCAGCAACACAGCCCGATGGCGGTTTGCGAAGGCGAAAAGGTTTCCGATATTCCGCGATGTCGTACCAAGGAAGGATGACATCAGCCCATCAAGCCTCGCGAGGATGACTGGGAGACCGAGCCTCGAGGCCAGCCAGAGCGCAAGCTGCGTCTTACCGGTTCCCGGCTCGCCAAAAAACAAGCAACTCCTCGCGGGCTGGATGCCTACCTGAAGTAGCTCGGCAGATCGCTGCCATTCGGCTACAAATGACTCCAGGGTTGCATGAAGCTCGCTTGCGAGAATGGGAGGGGCCGACGGCAGGTGGTCACGATACAGGACACTTGCTAGTGGCGCTGCCGTCTCTCGGTCCACGGGAATGCGCGACGCGCGCGTCAGATTTTCACCGGGCAGGGCGATCGAGATCGCGTCCTTCTCGAGCGTATTAGGCGCAGCAGCCTCGGTGTCGCCAGGTGCCGTCGCGTTGCTCTCTGCGAGGAGCGCTCGAATAATAGCCCCCCCATCCGGGTCTCCCCTCTCGGCGACGATCTCCGACAGCCGTGACACGAGCGACCGGGAGCTCTCATTGTCCGAGATCGCTGCGCGGCATACATCGGTGAGAAGCGAAAAATGAATCGTTTTTTGGCGTTTCACGTGCAGGTTTTCTTGCAAAAGATGCAAATAACACTACAAACCGTGCAACTTCGTCAAGTACTTTATCCCAGCAGACGTGAGGCCACCACGACGGCGGCTTCACCGCCAAGACTAGTGGGCAGCGACAGCCTGCGTCAATTGCAGCGCAGTCCACAGCTCGTAGGCGCGCCCGCTCGACAGGCCCCATGCCAGCGCAAGGAAGAGGGAGCCGAGCGCTGCTCCAAATACCGACGAATATCGTGCGGTCAAGCGAGAAAGAAGATTCGTCGGCGACAACGTTTGCGCAATCAGAGTGCGAAGCGACACGAGAACAGTCACGAGGAGGGCCAACGCGCAGGAAATCACGGCTCCCTCGGCTTCGAGAACCACGCGACACCCGTCGGCAGACAGTCTGCTCCACATCTCAACAGCGCTGACCTGCTGCGCAAACGACAGGAGGTCCGGAGAGATCCGGTCGTTGAAATTCGTCATCATAAAAAGCCCAGCAATACTTAACATTCCTACTGGCAATCCGTTGACAGCAACCTTTAGCTTCGCACCTTCTTCCTGCCACGCGGCGGCAACGATGGCGATCAGGACGGGGACTACGCTCGTCAGGAAACCCACACGTAACACAAGATGCACGGTTTCGAAGTGCTTCAGGTACAGCCACGCAAAAAGAACTGAAACAGCGAACGCGCCGACAAGCACAGCGGGCATATCTGTCGAACCCACCGGTCGCTCCCCGCCCGGCCGGATATTTGTGATACGCACATTGGAGATCGACGTGTTTCCACTGTTATCTCCGAATGTGTTTCGATCACCCTTAACGTTGAATACGTTGTTCTGGAACTTACTCATTTTTCGTCCATTATTCCGGTTAACTGGAAATTGCCCTGCGCCTAACGGCGTCACGGATTGATCACGCCGCCGCTACGAACCCCGAGTTCAGGCTCGCGAAGTCAGTTCGATTTGGCACAACGCTACGGTACTCAAGGTCAAAGAGATTGATATCGATGACGTCGTGGGCATGGCCGCCGTGCAGCACCCGCAACAGTTCGGACATAGCCAGTGCTGCAGTAAAGACGCCGACGAACGCTGCGCCTACGGCCTTACCGGCGAGCGTCGTTACGCCACACTGATCAAGGCGCCCCTCCCGAAGCAAAGCGTCATACGCCCCGTTTGGAGCCTCCTTCGCGCGCTCCTGCCTTAGCGGCCAGACATCGACTGCCGCCCGCGAGCCCGGAAAGGTATGAATGCGTGCACACTGGAAATCGTCGAAGCGACTTCCAAGTCCAGCTTCAACGATGAAGGGAAAGCCGACCGTATCGAGCAGACGTCTCGCCACCGGATTGTCGACGCCGCATAGCAGTACTCCGGGGTCACTTTTTCCGCGCCGTGTATCCCCCTCAAATAGTCGTTCAACAAGTCGGGTGCTGAATCCTCTTTCCTCAAGCCAGCTCGCGACAACGCGCGTCTTCGGGCGTCCCACATCTGTCTGGCGGCTGACAACCGACGTGCTTTCCGTCGACTTCGATACGGAATCCGTATCCTGGACGATCACTCGTGCCTTCGAAGTTGCCGACGTGTCATATGGCAGCATGCCGAGGCACCAAGCGTACGCCTGCCCAAGATGTCCAAGGCCAAGCATCCAAATGTCGGATGGCAGATAGGTGAGCGGTGGCCCGTCGCTTGCCGCGGAGGCCCACGCGGGTGTGGCCGGATCCCAAAGAGAAATGCCGAGTGTCCGCCTGCCGGCGAGCGGCGAGATCCCGCTCACAGACAGGAATGCCTCGCCTACGGCGAGTGCTGCAGCGGCGACGGACGCGAGCGGCATGACGTAGCCTTTCACTTCGCCTGGATGGTCGCTCGCGGGAGCGATTCCGGCACGCCAGCCGCAGGTAACCAGTCTCACGTGAAAGCCCGACGCCAGCACGCCCGTAGTCTCGCCAATCGATACTACCGGGGTCTGCCCTGGCGTACCGATCTTCGCGCCTGCCTGCAGCAATGCGTCTACAAGAGTACCGGTGTGCCCGATACACGGGTGGGCTGGCGCATCCAGTTCGACGGATACGTAGACCCCACCGAGAAACACACGTCGGGCCAGCTCTACCGCTGTGAGCGCGGCGATCTGTCCGTGCTGCAGTCGCGCATGGTTCGCGTCGATGTGGAGCTGAAGTCTGTAGCCATCGAGTATCGCCTCTGCTTCCTCGAAGGTTTTCGCACGTCCGCTGTCGACGAGCTGTTTCAACGTTCGGTTGACGGTTTCGCTGTTGATGGTTTCGGTCATAGTGCCACCTAGATGCCGACGTAGAAAAAGTTAACCCTGTCTGTATTCACGACCGTGTGCCACTGTCGGCCACCGAGATAGCGATAGAGGCCCAGCGAGCCACGTCGCACTTCTCCCTGCGCGTAGTTCGGCACGATCAGCGAGATGTGACCGATGACGGAAATCATTGGGTTGAGCTGATCCGATTCACTCTGTTCCGGCCCGCCGGGATGCGTATGAACATCGGCCACAACCTGCAGATTCCGCTGGCGGCAGTACGCCCACAGCTTTCCCATGCTTGCACCGTTCAACTGCACGAAGCCTTTGTCGAGCGCATGGGGATCAATGTCATCGTACAGCACGAAGTCGCTAATGACCCGTGCGGTATCGTCTATTGAGCCTAGTAGAAAAGCACCACTTTCCCGGTGGCCAGCTCCCCGCTCGCGCAAGCCGCGCAACAACCTGCGCCACACGAACATGTCACACGCAAGCTCATGCTGCGGCGACCAGAGGCGACGTAAAGTCCGCCGAATGGAGTAGTTCATAGACTGCCTCGATATATTGGACGATGGATCCATCTGGCCGCCACAGTTTGGCGGGCATCTGGGCAATCCATCCAGGGTGGGTCGCGATAGTTACGCGGTCACAAGGAAGGTAGAGCGCGGTGCCAGCGTTCCAATCAAGTCGGAACACCTCCCCGACTCGACCGCCCTTGCTGCGAGGCCAGTGTGCGTCTGTCAGCCTCATGTTCGCGTTGACATCCCACAACTGTGCGGTGGGTGGTTGCGCGGGATATCCAGAAAGTTCAAACCGCAGAACGAACGTGCCAACCGACGCCGAGACCTCGATCAGGGCGATGGGCCACTCGACTCTGATGAGGTTCCATCGCCCGTCAGCGACGCCCATGCGGAATACCGGCTGCTCGATACTCACGGAGAATGCCCGGTGGTCCGGTGAAAGGGTGTCGGTCGCCGTGCTCATGTCTTACCCCTGGATCCGCTCGTTCGGTACGAGGTCGAACGCAACCACGCATGCATGACCTTGCGTGAGAGAACCGATATGAGTCGACGGCGAAGGACGTGTCAATGTGCCATGCAGTTGAAGAACATGTTCCGCAGCATGCGACGGGTCGACACGGAATTTCTCATCGGCCCATGCCTTAACAGCTGCTACCGTCTTTGAGGGTGAGAATTGATGCTTCGCCTCCTGACCGTTGAAGTACACAAGTACTTCGACCTTGAGGTGGCGATGGACATGGACTTTCGGATGTTGCTTTTTCTTCAGCAGGGCAAGAAAGGCTTCTTCCGTGATCGGCTCATCGCCGCCCTCCTCGAACACGAGGACTTCTTCGATTTCCATATCGTTGCCGATCAAGAGTTCCTTGAAAACCTTGAGATTCAGACCGTCGAACTGCTCGATGGCGTAAACTTGAGTAGCGCTTTGCTTTTGGACAAAAATAGTCATTTTTGACAACCCTCAAAGAATTAGGCACTGGCGAGCGTTCTCGCCGGCCCTGTACTTGAGAGATCGGAATCTGACGGGAAAAGCGGAAAGCAAGATCGTCAGATTTTTGTCTTCCATGCATCTCTGGGGAAGACGTCCTAGATCGTTAGGGGAGCAATGGCCATCGTGGGCGGGGTGGGCCACGCGCTTGAACGGCTTGAGGCAATCGTTGATGCCTTCGACTAGATTGTTAGCGAATGGCCTGCGAATATGGATCGGGTTCCGCGACCGATATGGCACTTTGATGACCATGCAAAACTGACCCACCTAAGCTGAGATTTTTCATCAAAAACTGACCCACATGTTGGCGCTCGAGTCCGGCCGGCCAAGTGCAGACCATGTACTGAACGTACTTGCCCGACTGAAGACTGCTGGCAGGGATAAGACGGATGGAGTGCAGACGTCGTTCAGGTTGAAAGAGGAGCCAGTCGCCAACGTCCACCGGTATGAGCGCCTGCGCTCGGTACATCAACCGGAGGACGGCCATGTCGAATGAGACCGTTGCTCAACTCAAAGCCCTCAAGCTGCACGGCATGGCGCGAAGCTGGCCAGAACTGCTTGGCCAGGCTCGGCATACTGGCTTCGAACCAGAGCGGTTCATGGACCTACTCCTGCAAGCCGAGACCGCCGACCGGCTGGTCCATCGCCTATCAGATGGCAGCAGCCCGCTTCCCTGCCCATCGAGACCTAGCAGGCTTCGACTTCAGTCAAGCCTCTGTGGACGAGAATCTGGTGCGGGAGCTGCACACTCTGCGCTTCTGCGACTCGGCGCGGAACATAGTGTTCATCGGCGGGCCCGGTACCGGGAAGACCCACTTGGCCAGTTCGCTGGGCATTGAGGCTATCCAGCAGCACGCCAAGCGAGTGCGCCTCTATTCGACAGTCGAGTTGGTGAACCAGCTCGAAGCGGAGAAGGCGGCGGGTAAGCCCGGCCAACTAGCGCATCGCCTAATGTATATGGATGCCGTGATTCTGGATGAGTAGGATTACTTGCCCTTTACCCAGACCGGCGGTGCCCTGCTGTTCCATCTGTTCTCAAAGCTCTACGAGCGGACCAGCATCGTCATCATCACGACCAACCTGAGCTTTACGGAATGGGCAAACGTGTTCGGAGACGCCAAGCTGACCATAGCTCTGTTAGACCGCCTGACCCACCACTGCCACATTGTGGAGACAGGGAATGACTCGCGGCGCTTCCGTAACAGCAGCACCGTAGAGAAAAAACGCGTCTACCAGGAAGGCCAGCGCAAAGGCCATGCCATCACCCTGAATCGATTCACCTGAGTAGGGTCAAGCGCGCTGTGGGGTGGGTAAAATTTAGATGAAAACACTGGGTCAGTATCCGGTGGAAATCAACAACCTGCTGAAAGACACCGGATGCATTGACCGGGAACGACTGCTACCAGTGACTTCATCCTGAAGTGAACGGACAGTCGGTAGCTAGGGTAAAAACCATTCAATGCACCGGGATCTATCTTACGGCCTCACAAACGGATTACATAGGGAGCTGCCTGATTCTGTGATCATTGGCATCACTCGTCCTGCGACAGCGTCAATAGCAGTCGGTCAGCGCTTTCCTGATCAAGACCACACGAATGTAGCGCGTCCGCGAATGACTCTGGCGGCTCTGAACCCGCCGAGCTTTGGGCGAAAGCGAGACGCACGAATTGCTGGGGCGCCCTGAAATGCGCTTCAAGCTCCGAAATCGATATTGCCAGGAGACGGGCGAGTCTTTTCACGAATGCTGCTGGGATCGTGTTAGGAAGCACCTGCCGATCGCGCAGCTTCTTAATGAAAGAGGATGGGACGCCGAGTTGTGTCATCAATTCACTATAGCCTCCCGAATCGAGTCGTGCGATGGGATTCCCTGCAGCTACAACATTCGGTTCGGCCTTAGCTGCTGCCTGCGCTCCAAAACGAAGGTTGTGAAACCGGCTGATCGCCCATTCCGCAACCGGATCGTGCGCCAGGACCGGCTCCGTGTCGCCCCGCAAGCGGACCTGAACCAGCACTGCAGCGCATTGCAAGAGCTCGCGCTCGAACTCCGGATACTGGCTGACGTACGCTTTCAACAGGCGCTCGTCCGGCAGGTCCTGCTCCGTCGAGAACTGCAGCAGGACTTCCTCTAGCGTGTCATGCTTGGATTGTGCGTTCAATTTTCACTCCTTAAGTTTTCGAGCTTCTCGCGGGCCCGTTTTTGGCGGTTTCTCACGGTTCTGCTGTCGACCTGGCATAGGGTCGAAATCGTCGACTCCTCCTTGTCGAGCGATTCGCTCTTGAGGCCAAGAATCGTATAGATCATGACCTCCTGTTCGTCCGCCGGGAGCTTCGCTAACGCATCGAGCACCTGTCCTGTGAAGACGCCTCGTTCAGGCTGACTTAGGCCGAGCGGCATCTGGGGAACCTTGCCATCGGCCAGCGTGCCCTCCATTTCGTTGCCCTCGTCGTCTTCACGCTCACACATCGGGACGATTCTCGACTGATGGATACGCATGCGCTTGCTTTCAGTCGACACCAGCGCACAGATAGCGTTATCGAAAAGCACCTCGTAGAAATCCAGCCTTTCGCAGCCGTGGCCACTCGCATCACTAGCGAACATGTCCACAAACCGGCCCATCACGTTCTCGGCGGCCTCTTGCTCTGCTCCGACGCCTCTCGCTCGCAAAAGCGAGCGGACGCGGGGCGTTACACGCCGCATAAGCGTATCAACCAGTTGGTTCAGCAATGCGCGTCGTCCTTCGCGCTGCGCATCGCGCGCCAGAGCGAGCAAACACTCACTCTGGATAGACCCTGCGGATTTCCGTGGCATCACCTTAACGCGACGGATCAGTTCGGATTCAGATAGCCGCTCGAGCATCGCCAGTTCCTGTTCAGTCGCGGGCAAACGCTGCATGGGGGTTCCATGAACCGTTTTTTTGGTCAGTTTCCTGGGCATGTATCCTCCGATTCGCCTGCCTCTACTTCCTAGATAGGAGGGCACTCAAAAAACCGGAAAGTGGTTGAGAGATATTTTTTTGCTTGGCCCTCCCCCCTCTGAGCGCTGCTCAAGGGAATGTACAGATGTTCGAGACATAGGCGCGTCAGGTGGGAACACGGTAGTAAGCGGAGAAGTCTGCTCAAGCTAGAGCCATGCTCCAACAGTTTGAACACGGCTGGGAGGAGCAGGACAGCATCTGAAGCGCCCGATGGGCATGATGTCAGATTATTTTCTACGGGCTCAGAGATTGCTCACGGTTTCGGCGATGTACCGCTACAGGAGAATATCCCTGACGAGGTTGACTATTAGCCGCTTTGGTAGCCTTGACGGAGCAGGTGCCTGGACCTTCATCCACTAGTATGCGCGGGCACTAGAGAGATTATCCAGCGCAATACCGACGCAGTCGCTGGTGCGCGCGTCGCGGAACTGCGCCGCAACCTTGAACGCCTCAAGCGCTATGACGATGCTACTCTGCTGCTGGCCAATGCGCAGGCGGAAGCTGCCTTGACAGCCTATCGCGCTAACACGGGTTCGCTGCTGGCGGTGGCGGAAGCGAATCACCGCGCCATCGATACTGCACTGGAACGGCTAACCCTGGAACAACGCACGACGAGGCTCTGGGCCGAACTGACGTTCTTGACGCCACTGCCCGAACCTGCCACCAAGGACTTCAAATGAACCCACGACTGAAGCTTGCCGCTTAGTGCCTGGCTTTGATCGGTGCGGCCGGATATGCCGGCTATCGCTACGGCGTTTCGCAGGGCACGTCCACGATGCCCGGCAAACCGGCGACGAGCGCGACAGCGAAAGCTAGTGATAGCGATCCGCAAACGGGCAAAAAGGTTCTCTATTGGCACGACCCGATGGTGCCGGGCCAGCGCTTTGACAAGCCTGGAAAATCGCCCTTCATGGACATGCAACTAGTACCGCTCTATGCCGACGGTGACGGTTCCGGCGGCAGTGGAATCTCCATCGACAGTCGCGTGACGCAGAACCTGGATATCCGCATCGCTGAGGTAAAGGCCGCTCGCATGGGTGCCATGCTTGAGGCACCCGGCAATGTCGCCATCGATGAGCGCAGCATCCAAGTGATCCAGGCGCGCACCACCGGCTTCGTGCAGCATGTGGGAGTGCGAGCCACGCTCGATTCGGTCCGAAAGGGTCAGACACTGATCACTCTCTATGCACCCGACTGGGTGGCGGCGCAGGAGGAGTACCTGGCGGTCGCCCGAATGCCTCAAGAGTTACAGGGCGACTTGGCGGATGCGGCAAAAGCGCGCATGCGGCAAGCCGGCATGACACCGGGGCAAGCCGATGCCGTCGCCCGTTCGGGCAAACTTCAGACAGGGCAAGGCATCGCCAGCCCGTTGGACGGCGTTGTCACTGAGATCACAGTGCGCGAAGGCATGACAGTCACCCCGGGCATGACACTTTTCCGGTTGGCGGATCTTGGTCAGGTCTGGGTGATTGCCGAAGTGCCGGAAGCACAGGCGCACGGTATCGCACCCGGACAATCCGTCACGGTATCGGCCACCGCCGCCCCGGAACCCGTGAACGGCAAGGTCGATGCGATCCTGCCCGACGTCAATCCCGCCACGCGCACCCTCAAGGTACGCATCGTCTTACCCAACAAGCAACACCGGCTGGTGCCCGGCATGTTTGCCAACGTGCGGTTCGACAGCGGCGATCGCCAGGACGTCCTGCAGATTCCATCCGAGGCCGTGATTCGTACGGGCCAGCGCAACGTCGTGATGGTCGATGCGGGGCCGAAAGGTTATGTGGCCACGGAAATCCGCACAGGCCATGAATCCGACGGCATGACCGAAGTCGTCTCCGGACTGAATGCCGGGCAAAAGGTTGTGACGTCGGGCCAGTTTCTGATCGATTCCGAAGTCAGCCTGCGCGGCACGTCGGACCGGCTGGCTTCGCCGGCCGGTGCATCCGCGCCCGCCGCGACTGTGCTGGAGCATGAGGGGATCGGTCGCATCGAAGCTGTGAACGCTGCGGGCCTGACAATTTCGCATGGACCGATTCCTTCGGCACAGTGGGGCGCTATGACGATGGATTTCGCCGCGCATGACCCTGCAATGCTCAAGGGGTTGAAACCTGGCGACCGCATCCTGTTCCGTTTCAGCCTGGACCAAGACGGTGCCGCCACGCTATCGTCGGTACAGCCGACCGGTGCTGAAGGAGCCAAGCCATGATCGCGCGCATCATCCTGGCGTCGATACGCAATCGCTTCCTGGTGCTCCTGGCCACGGTCATGCTCACGGCGTGGGGGCTGTGGGCGGTGCGCCGCTCGACGCGTTGCCAGACCTGTCCGATGTGCAGGTGATCATCCGTACTCCATTCCCGGGGCAGGCACCGCAACTGGTCGAAAACCAGGTCACCTATCCGCTGACCACGACCATGTTGTCTGTGCCGGGGGCCAAGACCGTACGCGGATACTCTTTCTTCGGGGATTCGTTCGTCTACGTCCTGTTCGAGGACGGCACCGACCCATACTGGGCGCGCTCGCGCGTGCTGGAGTACCTGAATCAGGTGTAGTCACGCCTGCCGGCAGCCGCCAAACCGGCGCTGGGGCCGGATGCCACCGGCGTCGGCTGGATCTATGAGTACGCGCTGGTGGACAAGACCGGGCGGCACGACCTCTCACAACTACGCGCGCTACAGGAGTGGTTCCTGCGCTTTGAGTTGAAGTCACTGCCCAATGTCGCTGAGGTCGCTCCCATCGGCGGGATGGTGAAGCAGTATCAGGTCGTATTGCAGCCGGATAGGCTGCGCGCCTTCAACATCCCCCAGTCCAGGATCCTGGAGGCTTTGAAGGGTACGAACCAGGAGGCCGGAGGCTCAGTACTTGAACTTGGTGAAGCCGAGTACGCGGTGAGAGCCTCGGGGTACCTGAAGACGCTCGATGATTTCTGGCAGATTCCGCTAGTGACCAGCGAAGCAGGCATTCCTGTACGGCTCGGCGATGTGGCCACGGTCCCGTTCGGTCCCGAGTTGAGGCGCGGTATCGCCGAACTCAATGGCCAAGGCGAGGTCGCCGGCGGTGTCATCGTGATGCGCTCGGGCAAGAACGCCCTGGAAACCATCGAGGCAGTCAAGGCCAAGCTCGCCGTGCTACAGAAGAGCCTGCCGGCAGGCGTCGAGATCGTCACCACGTACGACCGCTCGTCCCTGATCAATCGCGCGGTGGACAATCTGACGCACAAGCTGATCGAAGAGTTCATCGTCGTCGCGCTGGTCTGTCTGATCCTCCTGTTCCACCTGCGTTCGGCCGTGGTGGCCATTGTTTCGCTGCCGTTGGGGGTACTAGCCGCCTTCCTGGTCATGCGCTACCAGGGCGTCAATGCAAACATCATGTCGCTGGGTGGCATCGCCATTGCCATCGGCGCCATGGTCGATGCTGCGGTCGTCATGATCGAGAATGCGCACAAGCATCTCGAGCACTGGAATGCGGACAATCCCGGAAGGGAACTCTCCGGGGAGGAGCGCTGGCGTGTGATCGGCGAATCGGCGGCGGAGGTGGGCCCTGCACTGTTCTTCTCGCTGCTGATCATCACACTCTCCTTTGTGCCGGTGTTCACGCTGGAAGCGCAGGAGGGACGGCTGTTCTCACCACTGGCCTTCACCAAGACTTACTCGATGGCCGCAGCCGCTGGGTTGTCGGTGACCCTGGTGCCAGTATTGATGGGATATATGATCCGGGGCAGGATCCCCAGCGAACAGTCCAATCCGCTCAACCGATGGCTGATACGTGCATACCAGCCGATGTTGGCCAAGGTGCTGACCTATCCGAAGACCACGGTGGCCATTGCAGCAATTCTGCTGGCCGCGACCGTCTGGCCGATTACGCGAGTTGGCGGCGAGTTCATGCCGCCCCTTGATGAGGGTGACCTGCTCTACATGCCCTCTGCGCTGCCCGGCCTTTCCGCAGGTAAGGCCGCGCAATTGCTCCAGCAGACGGACAGGCTGATCAAGACTGTGCCAGAGGTTGCCACCGTGTTCGGCAAGGCGGGTCGCGCGGACTCGGCGACCGACCCGGCGCCGCTGGAGATGTTCGAAACCACGATCCAGTTCAAGCCGCGCGATCAATGGCGCGCCGGCATGACGCCGGACAAGCTGGTCGAAGAACTCGATCGCGTGGTGAAGGTGCCGGGCCTGTCGAACATCTGGGTATCACCGATCCGCAACCGGATTGACATGCTGGCCACCGGTATCAAGAGCCCGGTGGGCATTAAGGTGGCGGGCACGGACCTGAAGGAAATCGATCGGCTTGCCACGCGCATCGAGGAAGCCGTGAAAACCGTCCCGGGCGTCACTTCCGCGCCGGCGGAGCGTCTGTCTGGCGGACGCTACATCGACGTCAATATCGACCGGATGGCGGCGGGCCGCTATGGCCTAAACATCGAGAACGTCCAGAGCTTTGTGTCCTCTGCCGTCGGTGGCGACAATGTGGGGGAAGTGGTCGACGGATTGGCGCGCTTTCCAATCAATGTCCGCTATCCACGCGACTACCGCGATTCGGTGGAGCAATTGCGCGCCTTGCCCATCGTCACGGATCGAGGGCAGCAGATCACCCTATCCGATGTGGCACGCCTTGAAGTGGTGCAAGGCCCGCCGATGCTGCGCAGCGAAAACGCCCGTCTGTCCGGTTGGATCTACGTGGACATTCGCGGACGTTATCTG
This sequence comes from Cupriavidus sp. 30B13, assembly GCF_049059565.2. Taxonomy (NCBI): domain Bacteria; kingdom Pseudomonadati; phylum Pseudomonadota; class Betaproteobacteria; order Burkholderiales; family Burkholderiaceae; genus Cupriavidus; species Cupriavidus sp. 30B13. Next base: position 3,410,588 of record NZ_CP188223.1, read on the forward strand.
CGCTCAGCGGTCCATGACATGCAGGCAGTGGTGGCCAAGGCGGTGCCGATGCCAGCGGGCTATTCCCTCAGTTGGTCGGGGCAGTTCGAGTACCTGGAGCGGGCCACCGCAAAGCTGAAGGTAGTGGTGCCGTTCACACTACTGATCATCTTCGTCTTGCTTTATCTGGTGTTCGGCCGCCTTGATGAAGCACTGCTGATCATGGGCACGCTGCCGCTGGCGCTCATCGGCGGCTTCTGGCTGCTCTATGCGCTCGGCTACGACTTATCGGTGGCCGGCGTGGTCGGCTTCATCGCATTGGCCGGCGTGGCGGCCGAGTTCGGCGTGATCATGCTGCTCTACCTCAAGCACGCCTGGAACGAGCGAGAAGACAGAGGCAAAGCAAGCCTACCCGCGCTGCTGGAAGCCATCCAGGAAGGCGCGGTGCAGCGTGTCCGTCCCAAAGCTATGACGGTCGCGGTCATTCTCGCTGGCCTGATTCCCATCATGTGGTCGCATGGCACGGGCTCGGAGGTCATGCAGCGCATTGCGGCCCCGATGGTCGGTGGCATGGCGACCGCGCCCTTGCTTTCCCTGTTTGTTGTCCCGGCGGTGTACCTGCTGATACGCAAACGCCAGACAAAATCTGTCTCCCTTTCCACCCACCCCTCGCTTCCAGAGGAAACGCAATGAAACACGTCAACACTCTCGCATTCGTTCTCTCCCTTACGGCCGCCTCGGCGGCATTCGCGGCTGGATCCATGGACGGCATGGACATGAAAAGCATGGACATGAAGCCGTCTGCCGCATCGCCGAAGGCTCCGCAGCCTGTCGCAGCAGAAGTCAAGAAGATCGATGCCCAAACCGGCAAGGTAACACTCAAGCACGGCCCGATTGACAACCTCGGCATGCCCGCCATGGTGATGGCGTTTCCTGTTAAGGGCCGCGCTTCGCTACAGAACTTCAAGGAGGGCGACGCGGTTTCCGTTACGTTCGACAAGATCAACGGCGAACCGGCCGTCGTAGACATGAAGCGACGGTAAGCGCACGCAATTGCATGCGGTCGCTGTCGGTGGCATGCAATTGTCGTGCGACCCAATGCATCGGATTTCTTCGAAATAAGCCCGAGCGCCCAGCTGATGCGACCACTATATCTTCCGTCCAACGTCGTAATGGCGCACTTGGTCACCCTGGCGCTGACATTCTGTGCGATATGCTGGTTCGCCTGGCATCTCAGGCGCCATCATGGCACTCGTCGCCAGCGGACATCAATACAGGTGGCTCGCCCGCGCAAGAGGCGTCGCAAGCCAGGGGGAAGTCGCAAGTAAGCTGATTCTAGATAATGCAACAGCGTGCCTTGCGACGCCGGCAGCTACGCTTCGCCATCGGATGACCGCTCAACTCTCGTAGCCGCTATTGGGCGTTACGCAACGGATGACCGAGAAGGGTCGGTCAGGGACAACCACCTTCCCTGGCCAACGGCCGGCTCAGTCCGGCCACGAACGGCCGTTCGCATCTTACAGACTTTCTCTAAGGATCGAATGCAGTCGGTTGCATTCAAACCGTGTGGTAGATTCGTCTTAGCTGGCACGCTCCAGCGCGTACAGGTATGTTATTCCGAGGAATTACATGGGCCAAGCTAAGTTGAAGCAGCAGGACGCGTTCGCACGCAATCTAATAGAAGAATGGGAAAGCCGCGATTGTATCGACTTTGCTGTCGCACTCGCACGGCGCACTGGCTGGCTGCTACATGTTGACTGGTGGTCTACGTCGTCGCAGCGCCCCTCCGAAGACTGCAAAGAAAGCAACTTCTACCCGCTTCGTGTTTACGTGGCCGACAACGCAGATAAGATTTTTGATCCACGCGGCGTGATGTCGATTTTCGACTTTGCCGAACGGATCGTCAGAAGGCAAGTACGCGAGCGCGGTTTCAACAGCGGTGGCGTGCTGACTCGGTTCTATGCCGAGGACCGATTCGCGGAATTGCCTTTGCGCTACCAGCCCGATGAACAAATGGTCAGCCAGGCGCTTGCAGAAATCGAGGGGCACCGTAGCTTTCTTGCACGCATCCCCTCAAGAAATCCTTCCGGCATAGCCGCGCATCATGCCGCGCGCCTCAGCTTTGGATCGTGCGCAGTCTTTGCTGAAGCAATGCGCGAACATGCCGGGTTACAACCTACCGCACTTCTTGCCACGCGGTTTTTGCCAGGATGGGAAGGAACACAGATAAGCAAGCGCGGCTATTTTCACAGCGTTGTACTGCACTCGGATGGAGCAGGTGAAGACGCATGGGGAAAAGCGCCACTGAGTGACATAGCGTCGCGATATGGCGTCGCGGAGTTTGTAACGAGCGAGGAAGAGCATCGTACGGTGATTCAGCGCCTCAAACAGACTACACCCGACGTGTACGCGACGCGATACTCAGAAGCGCTTTCACTCATACAGGAGCACACTGATAGGTACGAGTAGATGCGCCACGTAGCGTTATCGCATAATCGACTTCACCTACGGCAAATACCGCAGTTCGCGCTTTCATGGGTTCAAAGGGAGCGGTCTGTTCGAATCCAGCTTACGGTTTATTCAATTGCTCACGCGTTTCGACTTCGAGCGACTGGCTGGAGTGAATGGCCGCAGTAGCTTGGACGCGGCCGAACATGGTGCCGAGTCCAACGTCGGCTCTGGGTTCTGCGACACTCGCGGCCATGGCTGCAGCCACCGCTAGTTTGTTCGCCTGAACGGTGTTTGGGCCAACCCATGCATCTCTCTAATGCAACTCTATTGCATCAGTTCGGCGACACTGCCCCACCCCCAACCGCCAGTTTTCGAACGTCCGTGCCGACATTTGAAAATGGCCGGCTGTACGACATTTGAGCAAAGCCTAGACAATGCGCGATCCTAGGCATTCGGTCGCCCCACGTTGACAACCGTAGCAGTATCCTGGCCCGCACAGCCTTGATCCCAAGATTTTTCAATCACATATCACTGACGTGAACCCGCCCCGGTATTGCCGTGAGGCGGCTCATCCATCGAGTTCTCTCTTCATGGAGTCAGCGTGATACCTATCCAACGACCTTCCCGACCGCTTCTGGTCATCGTCATCCTCGAGACCAGCAGACACGCTCGCCTCGACAATTTCACCAACCGCACGAAGGCTGCGCCGCGCTGCCGACTCACGGACAGCGGTGCAACAACGCGCCCGGCCTGTACGCTCCCGGGGAACACGCAATGACGCCGCCCTGCCCTCGCTGCAATTCCACCCGGATCGAAACACGCGACTACGCCCGCAAGGGCGCTGGCATCATCGGCGGCATTGCCGGCGCGGTGGGCGGTACCTCGGCCGCAATCGGCGGCGCGGAAGCTGGAGCCCTTGTCGGCTCGGTCGGTGGCCCCTTCGGTACGATCGCGGGCGCCATCATCGGTGGTCTCGTGGGCGGCGCCACGGGCTGCGTCACCGGCGCGCGGATCGGCGAGGCGATCGACGACGCCGTCCTCGACAACTTCCGCTGCCTTGATTGTCAACACGTCTTCAGCGCGCGCAGGCGCGAGTAGTTCCTTCAGCGTGACACCACGCCGCCTGCGTCGGCTGTCTCAATTCCCTGTGAGCCCGGCCCGCCCGCCGGGCTCTATGCCTTTTATGTCCCGCCACCATGGCTTGCGGTTACCACATCCCTCGCTCCGACGCATGACGGTCTCGAACATGACCTGGCTGTGAAGCAAGTCTAGGTGAAACGCACAGGCCTGCGTATTCTCGGCACCCTCGAACAATTCCGGGCTGCGCCTGCGTAACCAGCCTCGATTACCATGGCCGCCCCGTCTACTCCGGCAACACCGAATCGACCAGAACCTGGAGACACACGGCGCCGACGACATCGAATTCCGGGACGACTGGCGCGTTCCCCTTTCTGCATTTAACTCATCTCTTGGAGCCCGGCCTTGGCCGGGCTTTTGCATTTTTCTCTCTACAAGGATTTCTATCATGCATCTCGTACAAACAATGGCCTATGCTAACGAAACGCCCTGGCACGGCCTCGGCAACAAGCTAGCCGCGAATCAACCGCTCGAGGTCTGGGCCGATCGCGCCGGCATGAACTGGCGCATCGAGGAATCTGAAGTTCGCTTCGTCTCCGGCAACGCTGGACTGGGGACTATTCACGCATTCCCAGAACAGAAGGTGCTGTACCGCTCGGACACCAATGCGCCGCTCTCCGTTGTCTCTAGCCGCTACCAGGTTGTGCAACCTGCTGAGATTTTGGAGTTTTATCGGGATCTCACCGAGGTCGGCGGCTATGAACTGGAAACGGCGGGCGTGCTCAAGGAAGGCCGCAAGTTCTGGGCGCTCGCCAAGACCGGCCAGAGCGCCACGCTCAAGGGTCGCGACAAGGTCAATGGCTACCTGCTGCTGGCCACGGCCTGCGATGGAACGCTAGCGACCACCGCGCAGTTCACGTCGGTACGCGTGGTCTGCAACAACACCCTGTCAATTGCCCTGAGCGACAGCACCGGCGCCGTCAAAGTCCCGCATCGCAGCCAATTTGATGCGCAGGCAGTCAAGCGCCAGCTCGGCATCGCCATCTCCTCGTGGGATGGCTTCATGGCCCGCATGAAGGCGCTCTCTGAGTGCCGCGTCAAGGATGATGCCGCAGAAGCGTTCTTCCGGCGCGTGCTGACCTATCCCACGGGGAATGCCACGGATCGGCCTGCCGCCAGCGTCAACGACAGCGCGATCAAGACGGTACAACAACTCTACACCGGGCGCGGCAAGGGCGCGCTGCTGGCCTCGGCGGACAGCACCGCCTGGGGCCTGGTCAACAGCATTACCGAGTTCGTCGATCACCACCGCCGCGCTCGCAGTGATGACCACCGTCGCGATGCGGCCTGGTTCGGCGCGGGGGCTGCGCTCAAGCAGAAGGCGTGGGACGAAGCAATGAAACTGGTTGCATGATGACTCCGCAGCTTTCTGCTGCCTCTACGGCATAGCCGCCCGGCCGGGATGTTCCCGCCGGGCATTTTTTTATTCAGGAGGACGTATGTCTCAAGCGGTAATGACCGAGCGCGGCCGGAATCGTCCGGCATTGCGCCTGGTGGACACCAAGGGATTGAGCCGCGAAGACTGGCTCGCCGTGCGCAAGACCGGCATCGGTGGGTCGGATGCCGCCGCAGCGGTCGGACTCAATCCCTATCAGAGCCAGTTGGAATTGTGGCTGGAGAAGACTGGGCGGGATGCGGGCCTGGTCAAGCCCGACCCCATGGATACCACCGAGCCGGTGTACTGGGGCTCACTGTTGGAGCCGATCGTGGCAGCGGCCTATACCCAGCAGACCGGACGCCGGGTGCGCAAGGTCAATGCGGTCCTGCGTCATCCGACCGTGCCCTACATGCTCGCCAATATCGACCGGGAGATAGTAGGCGCGCCGGACGTGCAGATCCTCGAATGCAAGACGGCTGGAGAGTTCGGCGCACGGCTGTGGCGCGAGGGTGTACCGGAATACGTCCAGTTGCAGGTTCAGCATCAGCTGGCGGTGACCGGCAAGCAGGCCGCCGACGTGGCCGTGCTGCTCTGTGGCCAGAAGCTGGAAGTGCACCGGATCGAGCGGGACGATGCCCTGATCGGACAGTTGATGCTGCTGGAAGCGCGTTTCTGGCAATGCGTGGAAAGCGACACCCCGCCGCCTGCCGATGGTTCGGATTCGGCCGATGCCGCGCTGCGCTGCCTGTACCCGCAGGACAGCGGCCAGACCGTGGATTTCAGTGGGGACCGTCCGTTGAGCGCGACCTTTGCAGATTTGGTGGCCTTGCGCGCCGAAATCGCCCTGCGCGAAGGGGCTGAGGCCCGCCTCAAGCAGACGCTCCAGCAAGCTATGGGCGACGCCTCCCGGGCGCAATTCGAAACCGGCGAAGTCACCTTCAAGCGCAGCAAGGATAGTTCCGGCGTTGACCTGAAGCGCCTGCTCGCCGATCACGCCGACCTTGCCACGCAGTACGCCATTACCAAGCCCGGCTCACGCCGGTTCCTGATTCACCCTCATGGAGACAACCCATGCTCAAAGGCTTGAGTATCACCCCGCCCGTCATCGGGCGGATTTCCATCGGCCGCGTGGTCGAGAAGAACGGCAAGCGTCTGCCGGAGAAAGATGACCAATTTACCCTGACCAGCCAGATCCAGGGCCGCGACGGGTGGGTATTGCACCCCCTCGACGAAACGCTGCGCAAGGGCGCCAACGGCAAGCTGCGCGCGGTTCCCGTGCGTCTACTCTTTAATGATCCAAATTTGAATTTGCGTGCCGAATACTCCCTGTTTGATCGCGAGACCGGGCGGCCGGTCTGTGTGGGCAACGGTGAAACCTGCAAGCGGATGGGCAACGACGGCCTGGCCACGCTGCCCTGCCCGTCGCCAGACGGCTGCGGATTCGGCAAGGCTGGCGGCTGCAAGCCCTATGGGCGGCTGAACGTCATTGTCGGGGACGAGGACGAGATGGGTTCGTTCATCTTCCGCACGACCTCTTACAACAGCATTCGCACACTGGCCGCGCGCCTGCACTACTTCGGCGCGGTGTCGGGTGGGCTGCTAGCCTGCCTGCCGCTGGAATTGAAGCTGCGCGGCAAGTCCACCACGCAGAGCTACCGGTCCGCCATTTATTACGTGGATCTGGGTGTGCGTGCCAGCAGTACGCTGGAAACGGCAATCGCGGACGCCAGAGAGTTGAATGACAGGCGGCGCACGGCCGGATTCGATCAGGCAGCGCTGGACGAGGCCGCCCGGCTCGGGTTCAGCAATGGCGCGTTCGAGGACAGCCCAGAAGAAGCGGCTGCGGTCGTGGATGAGTTTTACCCCGCAGCCACGCATGGCGGGCCGGCATCGAGCGGTGACGGATCGGCCACGGGTGAGGCACCGGCAACGACGCTGCGTGACAAGCTAGACCGGCAAGCGGCGCTGCTCGGGGGCAAAGCAGCATGATAGGCGTTCGCCGCAGTGTCCTGGTACTGGCGGCGAGCGCGACAGTGACTGCGATCTGCCTGTCCGTGCTGGCTGGGTGGCAGCGTGGGGGTTCCCTGCCGGAGCGGTTGGTGTGGGTGGCAATCGGTGTGGTTCTCGTTGCCTGCGCACACCTGCTGCCAGCCCTGGCCCGGGAGTCGCCACCGGCGGTGCGCGGCGCGGCAACCGTGCTGTGGGTGGCCAGCCTGCTCACAACGTCGTACGGTCATCTGACCTTCTTCCTGCTCGCCCAGCGGCATGTCGGGGAACTGCGGGCGGCCACGCTACCTGTTACCGCGTCGCAGCCAGGCCGCAGTCTCACGGTCGTCATGGCGCAACGGGCCGACGTCACCGCACGACTGGCGGCGGCCAACGCGCAGCGCTGTACCGGCAACTGCCCAACGCTGGAAGGCCGGCGTGTCGCACTGGCTGCCACGCTCGATGCGCTGGAGGCCGAGACCGAAGACATCCGGCGCGGGCAAGTCGCGCAAGATCGGGCGGTGGAGCAGCATGACGCCGCGATAGCCGATCCGGTCACGGCGCGATTGGCGGCGTTACTCGGCACGACAGCCGCCCGGGTCGACCTGCTGTCGGGGCTGACGTTCGCGGCCGTCCTGGAAGGTGTCGCCTGCCTGCTATGGACCGTCACGCTGCGACTACCGCTACCGTCTCCAGATGCTCCGCCGGTCATACCTCCCGTCATCCCCAGTAATACCCCAGTCGCGCCGAGTCACGAGCCGGAGCCAGGCAGTCACGCGTCCGTGACTGGCGCCGTCACGCCGCAGGCTTCCCCTGGCCCTGCCAGTCATGCCGGGGCAGAGGACGACCTGACGCGACTACGCCAAGCCGTCGCAGCCGGTGAACTACGTCCGACCGTCACCGGCATCCGCCGGCATCTGGGCTGCTCCCAGGCCAGGGCATCGGCATTGCGCCGTCAGCTCGAATTCCTGCCCGGCGTCTCGTAGCCCGTCCGGCGTCTCCCCCGACGCTGGACGTTTTTGCTGACGTTCCAATGACCTCATTCGCGCATCCGGCTCGCCCGGAGGACCGCGTTCGTCCTGACGTTTTACATTCCCTGGAGATAAACCATGCAACAGACTCCCCTCGCGGCCGATCGCACCAAGCCGGTCGAAGCACCGTGCTCGGCAGCAACTTTTACCCCTCGCTTCGCACCCGGCCAGGTGCTTGCCACGCCTGCCGCGCTGGCGGCGCTCGCCCAAGCCAACGTCACCCCGCAGTCCCTGCTGCGACGGCATTTGTGCGGTGATTGGGGCGACCTCGATGAGCTAGACCATCAGCAGAACAATTTCGCGCTGGCAATGAGTGCGCGGCTGTTGTCGAGCTACGCCCTGCCCGGAGGCGGGAAGGTGTGGGTCATTACCGAGGCGGACCGCTCGGTGACAACCGTACTCCTGCCGGAAGACTATTGACATGGCAACGGCCCACCTGCCATCAAGACTGCGCACACCTGCTCGTGTCATGCTCGGCAACGTCTTCGTCTCGCTGGGCGCGCTGACTGCACTGAGCGCCGCTCGCACCCCGCTTGTCTACGTCTTGATTCGCCATGCGCGCGGTGATTGGGGTCAGATCACTGACGAAGATTGGCAACGCAACGAATACGCGCTGGCAACCGGAGATTACCTGCTGTCCAGCTATGTGCTATCGACCGGCCAAAAAGTCTGGGTACAGACAACAGGAAACCGTGCCGTGACATTCGTACTGCTTCCCGTGGAGCAAATGAGCTTGTCCCGCTTCCACGGGAAGCACTGCGAAGCTAGTGAGTCTCCACTTTAGCGACGCGCCAAGCGAGCGGACAGGCGTTCGACGATCTCGACCACCATAGTTCGGTCGTGATGACTCAGCTTCGAGAGTAGCCGCATCAAGTAATTGGCCTGATCGCTGGAGCGGTTGCTGGCCTCGGTCAGCAGGTCTGACGTCTCGCACTGAAAAATATCGGCCAGTTCGGCGAGCCGCCCGATGGTGGGCATCACCACGCCCCGCTCCATGCGGGAAACCGCCTCGTTACCAATTCCCAACCGTTCCGCGACCTGCTCCTGCGTCAGGTTGGCGGCTGCACGCTGTCTTGCAATCGCCCGTCCCACCACGCCGCCCAGTTGATCCATGTCTACTTTGTGCATGCCCTCTCCACGTCCACCTAAATGGTTGGGCATCGTCTTGTTGACATGAAGTGCTTTTGAGGTTGATATTCAACCTTTTTAGTCGTTAACCTGTTCGTTGCTGGCCAAACGGCTCGCCGTCATCGAGACCCTTTTCCGCTTCGACAGGCGGCTGCGATCCCAATCCGGGCTTGTGTCCCCATCCGCAATGGCCAGCACTGCACGACTTATTTCCAATCCAGGTTGCAATGAAGAACAAACAATTCAAGGAACTGATCGGTCCCCAGGGCCGTTTGATATCGCTGTTCAGAACAGTCCGGGCCGTCCCATTCAGCCTGGATCTGCCCGTCTTCGGCACCGTGTCGACCCTCGACGAGGTGCTCAACATTCACGACAACTTTGCCAAAGGAGAACTCCGGCACCCTGACATTGAAGACCATCTGTCCCACTCGGCGCAGCCTGTCGTGGTGGATTGCGGCGTCAACATCGGGGTGACGATCCGCTGGTGGCACTTCCTCAACCGGAAGGTGCGCGTCTTCGGCTTCGACATGATGAGCGAGGCCCATGCCTTCACCCAGGATCGCATTGGCACCTCGGGAAGCTGGTATGAGCCCATCACGTGCGCCCTGTCCGCGAGCGAGGGAGACAACCTCGAGATCAGCTTCGATGATCCACTCTTCGGAGAGAACAGTGTCAGCGCGACGGGACGCAGGCAGAAGCGCACCATCGAGACGGGCACGCTCGATGCGCGCCTGGAGAAATACGAGCTCGCGCAAATCGATCTGCTGAAGATCGACATCGAGGGGCACGGCGCCGAGGCATTGAAGGGCGGATCACACACGCTTCGGCGAACCCGGTATGTCCTCTTCGAAACGCACACCCGGCAGGAGATCTCCGACGCCTCGATCCTTCTTCATGACGCAGGTTTCCGGCTGATTGCCATGCGCAATCGGACGCTGGTCTACGCGCGCGACACCGGCACAAGCCCGATACAGGAGTAGCCAGGGTAGCCGCATCCGTCTTCAGATCCCCTTTCAGATTCCATCGTGCGGGCCGCCGTCCCCCCACAATGACCGCCTCTGACGGGGATTCAGGAAGGATCCGTCACCCATCTTTCATCAATTTTCCGATCCAGAAACAACATGGTGCTTTGGCGCCAACGTTGAGCCTCGCGCGCCTTCTTCGCGAGGCTCCATCCTTCAACAAGGAACCATCAATGAACCGATTCAACCTCAAACCAACCCTTCTGGCCGGCGTCTGCGCTTCCATGCTGGCCGCCTGCGGTGGCGGCGGGGATAGCAGCAACCAGCTTGCACCTTCCGCGCCAGCCACGCCCACGCCCGCCATCACCGGCAAAGCCATCGACGGCTACCTCGTCGGCGCAGCCGTCTGCCTCGACCTGAACAGCAACAACGCCTGCGATGCGAATGAGCCAAGCGCGATCACCGATGCCGATGGCAACTTCTCGCTGCCCTACAGCGGCGATGCCAGCGGCAAACGGCTGCTCGTGCAAGTCACCCCCTCCACCCGTGACCTCGCCCGTCCCGCCAGCTTCCAGTTCCCGGCGAGCTTCACTCTCTCCAATGTCGCGACAGGCTCTGCCGCCCAGGTCGTCACGCCTCTGACCACCATGGTCGCGGCGCAGATCGAAGCCGGCTTCACCCAGGCCGAAGCCATCGCCGCCATCCGGGCGCTCCTGGGCAGCCAAGTCGACCCGATGGCCAACTATGTCGCCGACGGCGACGCCGCAACGGCCACGGCCGCCAGCCAGATCGTCGACAAGGTGACCGCCTTTGCGTCAGCGGGCAAAGCCGATCCGGCGACGATTCGCCACGTGCTCAACGCCATCCTCGCCAAGGGCGACATCGCCTCCGTCACCCAGGCGGATGTCGATACCCAGGCCAGCAAGCCCGTGTATGCACAGGCCAACGCCGCGGAAGTCCTCGCCAAGCCACTCTACAGCTTGGTGGAGGCCGATACGGTCTATCTCGAGGGACTCATCATCCAGTCCGTCCAGCAGATTGCCAACGGGATGCTCCAGACGACCTATCAAAAGCGGCCGGTCAAGAGCGATGTCTGGACGGACGTATCCGCCGAGGACTCATTGAGCTATCTGGATCCGCGCGCCCAGTTCGTCATGAAGGCCGATGGCACATGGTCGGACATGCTCACGCCCGATCAATGGCGCGCGGCACAACCGCTATCCGCAACTGGCGTCACGCTATCGGGCACCGATCCGGTCACCGGTATCGGCTTCACCCTTGAGGAGCGCCGCGTCGACCTGAGCCATCAACCCATGACGATGGCCGTCTCAGGCACCCAGTTCGGCCCCGACGTCTCGTTTTACCCGGCGCACAGCACACCGTTTCCTGCAGGGACGACCGGCTATATGGGCATCCAGTCGTATGCCGGCGACCGCATCGTGCTGCCGCTGGGCCTGAGCAGCGGGTGCGAGTTCCCCTACCTGAAGGATGGCACATGTCCCAGGGGTCCCTCCTGGGCGCCTGACGCCGGCCTCAACCTGCCCCCGTACGACCCGAGCCGCCCGCGATACGACCCGAACCAGCCGCTCAATGACGCCAAGCTGCCAAGCCCCCTGACCTCCCTGCAGCAACTGGTCGGTCGCACGCTCATCGAGCCTGTCATCACCGGCGCCGAAGTGCAAATTTCCCCCGACGGCAAGGCGCAGTGGACTGTGGGCTGGTCAGCAGGAGGCACCCCGAACAAGTTTGTCAACGCCACCTGGACGGTCTACGCTCGCAACCCGAACGTGATAGTGTTTGACATGTCACGCTCGGATGCCGCTGCCGTGGCGGGGCTGAACGATAAAGCCTGGTCCATCGGCCAGGGCGCCAAGCTGGTCATGGCGTTGCGAGGCGGCCAACTGCAGAGTGGAGTGCTCTTTCCCGCTGGCTACGCGCAGCGAACCGTGCAGTTTGCCAATGCCCTGCCCAGCCAGCTCGCCATGCCAGCGGATCTGAGCCAACTGATGTCGAAACAGGTCAAGCAGACCAAGTAACTCCCTAGCCAGCGCAGGTGACAAGCTGGAACTCAATACCGGCCGGTACGTCTTTTCGATGTCCGGCCGGTCTTTTTTTGTCGTCGTGCAACCTGAATAAACAAGCGCCATTTTTTCTCCACCCCATGAATACCTTCGAAGATGCCTTGCTCGCCCATCGCCGAGGCGATGTGGCGACGGCCGCGCAAGGCTACCGCGCTGCCATCGCCCAGAATCCCGGCCATGCCCAGGCACTCCACCTGCTTGGCCTGCTATACCATCAACAGGGACAACACGATCTCGCCATCTCGCACATCGAGCGCGCCGCCACATTGCAGCCTCAAGATGCGACGATCCATCTGAATCTCGGCATTGCCCTGCGCGCTGCCGGCCGCACTGACCAGGCCATCGCGTGCTTTCGCAAGGCATTGGCACTGTCACCGACCATGGCGGCTGCCCACTACAACCTCGGCAACGCTTATGCTGCCGAACAGCGTCATACCGATGCAGTCGAGTCGTTCCTCGACGTCGTTAAACTGCAGCCCAACGACCTAGCTGCGCTCAACAACCTCGGCAATGCACTGCTGGCCCTCCAGCGCCATCGGGAGGCAGTGGATGTATTGGAGCGGGCGCTGCAGCTCGCACCAGGGCACGCCTTGCTGCATAACAATCTCGGCATTGCGCATCACGCCCTCCAGGAGACGGACCGGGCCATCGGGCACTTTACGGCAGCCGCTGCCGCGGATCCCGGCTATGTGTCTGCCCACATCAATCTGGGCAACCTCCTCCATGCGCAAGAGCGCAACGCCGCAGCCGCCGTGGCCTTCGAGACCGCGCTGGCATGTGACCCGGCCTCGGTCCCCGCCCTGGTGGGCGCTGGTAGTGCACTCAGCGCGATGGAACGCTATGCCGAGGCCGTCGCTCACCTGGAGTCAGCGGTTCGCCTCCAGCCACAGCTGGTGCCGGCCTGGTACAACCTGGGCTGCGCCCGGCTTGCTCTGCGTGCCTACGGCGCTGCGCTCGAGGCCTTCGACCAGGTCCTGCGCCTTGCCCCCGGCTTTGCCCCGGCCCACCTCAATCGGGCCCATACCTGGCTGGCCATGGGGGACTACCAGCGCGGGTGGCCTGAGTATGAATGGCGGTTCCAGACCATCCATTCCGTTCCATCCTCTCCCACATCCGACCTGCCTCGCTGGCACGGTGAAGCGTTGGACCATCAGGTTCTGCTCATCCGGGCCGAGCAAGGCTTGGGGGATACGCTCCAGTTCGTCAGATTTATTCCCCTGGCGGCGCAGCAAGCACCTCCTCTCGTCCTGGCAGTGCAACCGGAGCTCGTCCCGCTGCTGGATCCCAATGCCAAGGCGTGGGGCGTCAAGTTGATCGCCCAAAACGATCCCTGTCCGGAAGCCACCCTCCAATGTCCCTTGCTGAGCCTGCCGTACCGACTCGGCATGACATTAGAGACATTGCATCCTCCCTCGCCCACGCCTTATCTGGCGGCACCAGAAAGCTATCGGGCCAAATGGTGCAATGCGCTGCAGGATCTCAAGCGCCGCAAGATCGGGCTGGCGTGGTCTGGCCGCATCCGGCGCAACGAGAACCGCGCCATACCACTGGCAAAGCTCGCGCCTTTACTCGCGCTGGACCATATCGACTGGGTCATTCTCCAGCACGATATCGGTGAGGTCGATCTCGATATGCTCAAGAGCTCCCCGCATGCGGCGCGCATCCATCGCTTCGATGACACTGTGAAGGACTTTGCGGATACGGCCGCGCTGATGGAACAACTCGATGCTGTCGTCTCCATCGACACGTCGGTGGCTCACTTGGCCGGCGCGATGCATAAACCGCTGTGGCTCATGCTGCCATTTGCTGCCGACTGGCGCTGGTTTGCGGGATCCGAGTCCAGCTTGTGGTACCCGGCAACCCGACGGGTTTACCAGTCACAGCCAGGCGACTGGGGATCCGTCATTCAGGAAATCGTTACCCACCTGAGGCAAAAGCTCTCGCGTTCAAGTTGAGGCTACTGGCCTGCCCCTCACCCCAGTTGCGGGGTGAGAGGCATCGCAGCTGCTTTTTTTTCGTTCTGGTTCTGTGGGGGTGGTCAAGGGTCCCTAGACGACCCAACGCGGTCCCTCCAATATCCACAAAGCAGACGCTGGTGGTGCGGTCAGAGCACGCTCATCCACCCTGATGCTTCAAGGTGTCCGATGAACAAATCCAATGAATCGCGTGAGAGATCCAATGTCGCGACATAACCGCCTTTGCGATGAGGTTCGATACGTTTTACCAACGTAACTCCCGGGGCTCCTTCAAGGGTCCGGCGCAACACCTCAATCTCTGTCGCTGCGTCGGCCAAAGGGGAGTTTCGCCTCATCAGTCGGAGGCCGAAAGGCACAACTTTCAGCACGTGCGTCGACCATAGAGCGTCAAATTCAGCTGCAGTGATTGTGGTACCGATGAACTCAGCGGCGGCGTTAATCTCGGTAAGCGGCGGAACCGGAAGCAATCCTAGCTCAGTCCCATGAGCCGTGTGTTCGGCCCAGGCGTACCCAACCCGCCCATCTGCAAAAAACTCGAGCTTTCGAATTTCCATGCGTTGCTCGTCGAGCTCTGAGACAAGACGCGTAGGTTCCGTTCCCAGCGAGTGACGCCACTGAACGTCAATGAACTCGCATCGCGAGTTCTTCTGCCATCGCTTTGCCAATGAAAATGCGCGATGACGCAGTCGCTGCTCGATGGTAGGACTTTGCGCTAATGCGAGTAAAAGATCTGCCAACTCGGCATCAATTGGTTGGCCTGACTCTATCCATCCAATCGCGAGGCCAATCCAGTAATCCAAGCCCGACATGAGCCCCGCGACAACGGATTCTCTTGCTGATGATTCGCTATGAGATGCAGTCGAGTGGGGCTGTTCAAGTGGAAGAAGCTTGCTGCTTGGATTCTCGTGCATGTGTCTATGGTCGATAGCTAGGGAACTTGGTGCAGGACCTCGGCAAGGTTGGACATTCTATGCTTCGATGACCTCGCGCAGCCGGCCTAAGTCTGGCGACTCCGATTCGATGTAGAGAATATCGTCCGCCGAGCCTGTCACGTTGTCAGCGATGCCAATGACGAAATCGCGCCCGAATTGCAAGCGCAGATGGGCCAAGCGTGCAACGACACGCCCTATGTCAGCAAACCATTCGCATCGCTCGCGTCCGGGGTCGAGTAGTGCCAAGTTGATTCCAAGGTCCCAATCCGGCAAATCGCCTGGGCGACTCCAACGGCCACGCTCTTCTGGTTGACTACGAGCGGGCGTGAAAGGACCCAGCCCTGCGAGGCAACGAGCTCGACGAACTCCCCCTCGATGTCCACGACGTCGTCGTCGAGATCTGAACCATCTACGTATGCATACAGGGTGTGTTGTTGCATGGCGCTCTGGATAGTTGAGGACACGATCTACGCATTGTGTACAATCTAGTCGTTGATGTCGACTGGCGGCTTATGGCCGCGAACAGCCATTGTAGCTGCGGCGTGCTGCTCGAGCCGGTTCGCGACGGCGATACGGTAGTGGATGTGGCCAAGGCGTCAGCGCCGTACGTGATGGGAACAAAGGGACGGCACGCAGTCTATCAACGATCAGATATGGGGCACCTGATTATCCCAAATTACGTCCGACGTGCCCGCGATGCCGGTCGAAGCTTGAGCGCCCGGACCGGCATAACCCCGGTCATGGCACTATTTCCAGCGACGCCCCGACCGAGAGCCTTCCGACTTAACAAAAGCATCGGCGAAGCCGGTGCCTTCTGACAGATTGCTCCGCGCGGCAGCGTCACCCGATACTGCGCTTTCAACGCCAACCGATGGACCGGACTTACCAATCACAGAAGCCCTCAAGCCGTTTGCTGATCGCCGCTTCCGCTTTCTGATTCGTGCCAAGGCCGAATCAAAGCTGTCGGGCGTGAAATGGCAGCCCGCCCCCACTAGAACGTCTCGCACCTGCGAGCGATCATATCCACGCACAAGCAGGGCTTCCACTTCATCGATAACCGTCGCCAACCGCGCCGTCATGGAATTTTGCCTACAATCGGCCGCACGTGCTCGCAGGCGTTGAATCAGTTCGCCGTCTGAAAGCGAGGCTGCCGATTGCCCCATACCTGCATCTGCTTTGCCGGTGTAGTCCACCTGGTCTGCACTCCCTTTGCCTAGTAGGAGCACGCATTATGCACGGAAAGTGCACGCACAATGCACGCTCCCACAACGACTTACTAGGTGTCCGCCTTAGCCTGGTCGAAAGAGCCGGCGTCGAGCGAATCTGCCTGCACGCTGTGCGTCGGATCACCATCGAGCTTGGGCTTCACGGTACGCGGACGACCCGCTTTCTTCTTTTCCTTGACCCGGCTCGTACCGAACACGTGGCTGTCGCCGTGCTTGATCGTGAGGATCTGGTCCGCTTTCGTCATGTAGCGGATGTTGATGCGCAACGCCTCGCGCTTCTCACGGTCGTCCCAGTTGATCACGCCCGTACCCACGCCGTGGCCGTACTTCTCATGGAAGGCCTTGTTGGCGTTGCTGTTCCAGTACTGGCCCTTGCCACCCGTCATCTTGACCCAGTACTCCCCGATCTGCTTGGCGATATACACGTCGCGGCACGAATCTGCTGCGTTGTAGAAAATCAGCAGGTGCATGTGTAGGCCAGACTCATCGCCCTCCTCCAGCTTCCAGATGTAGTCATCGATGCCGCGCAGCAGCTTGTTGCCGCGGCGGTTGTTGAAGAACTGCTTGCGATACGCCTGGATCTCCTCGAAGGTGGTATCGTGACTGCGAAACCCGAAGTGCAGCATCAGCACAAGCGTGCGCGACTTGTTCTCGAACACTTGTCGCTCGACGGCCAGAGCCGTTGCCTCATTACGCTCCGCATTGCGCTTGCGTGCGCGCAGGCGGCTCTCGAACGCCGACGAAGCAACGATATCGCTGACGTGGTCACGCACGTCGTTGAAGATATCTGCGTGCGTCTTGCGCATGTCAGGATCGATCGTCTCGGGCTTACGGAACTGGAAACGCGCTGGCAACCCCACCGCCTCAATCGCCTCGATGACCGCCAGCACATGCGGGCTGTAAACGAAACGCAACAGCGGAGCGCAGTGTCCCCAAAAGTACTTGAGGGAGTTGAAGTACCCACAGGCCGCCGCCTTCGCCGTTGGCTTGACGACCGGCTTGCCACCCTCCTCGGTCTGGATCTCGAACCCCACGCTGCCTTTGTCGCATGCGATATCGCGCACCATGCGCTCCATGGCAACAAGGTAACGTCTGTTAGCCCGGAATTCCCCACTCACCTCGGGTGTATCCTCGCAGCCGTCGAACGACGCAGTGTTCCGCGCCAAATCCGAGTACTCGTAGTATTTGATGTAGTTGTCCTCTTCAAACGACATCATAACCTCCTATCTATATCGCAACGCGACAGCACATCCGTGTGCTGCCACTGGCAGTTGCGTTTAACTGAATCCCTGCGAAGGCAGGGTGACTGCCCTTCGCCCCTCTTATCACTCGCCCTGCGACCTCATGCGACTCATATGCCTGGCCATAAACCGTCAATTTCCAGCCGATGTGCCAATGCATTGACATGCTTTAGCAGCAGCACTGCTAACTACTGCATGCCATCGCCACCCTTACAGCACTCCCCGATTGGGTATTAATAGCGGAGCAAGCATTCCCTATGCAGTAGCATTCATTACATTTCATCGTTGCATTGCATTACATAGGTTCCATAAATAACTCCCGACATATCCTAACAATTCACACGGACCTTCCGATTAAAGCCCCCTTATAAAGCTGCGAAACAACCTCTTCTCGGGATATACTGATTTATGCCAAAATCAGATGGTCGAAACACTCCCTGCCGATGGCAGGAACATCCTGAGCCGGTCAGCATCCGACAAGAGGCTCTGCCAACCCGCTACGCGAGGGACCGGATCCACCTATAGTCGTAAGTTGTAGAGTTTCGGACTTAAGTTGTATGCACGGGTCGCAGTTCGTATCCTTCTAGTCAAGTCATCGCTTCGTGCTGCGGCGTGGTGTGCAGATTGGTTTCCGCCGCTACTTTTATTTCAATTGATTTTTAGATTTTTTTGACTGCGCTGGCCGACTGCCACCGTCGTGTCATATGCCACGACGGCAACTCGACATGCTCCGTGTTGCGCGCCAACAAAACAACGCACCATAATTAAAATACCGCGAGAATATATGGGCCTCAGATTTCCACACCTCCACAATTCACCGTAATCACCTTATATTGCCCACCATACTTGTATCTCACCCTGATTTTTGATAGGTCTCGACGCAATCTACGAAGCCATTTTTTACTTACGGTCCTATATCCCTTCAAAAAAGAATTGAACAGAGATCAGCGGCACTCAATGTAAGCACCGGATCGGCACGTTACAAGAATGCACAAATGATGGTCAATATTGAAAAAAACGGAAAAACAAAAGCTCCGTCCAACGACGTCCAATCCGATCCAGCCGGATCCAATCGCATTTTTTATTTGTGCAAAAATACAACACCACAACGACGGCATAGTGCAATTCTGGCGACGCTCAACACGTTGTTTGGTCCTAGAGACCAACCAATGCGTCGGGCATCACCATGGATGACCCGTTAGGTCAGTTCCAATGTGCCGTGCTCTCGATATTGCTGTTGATAGCCCATTACGCGGCAGCGCGCTGTGCACGCGAAGCAAGCCAGGCCTCGACCTCGTGCTCGTAGAAGCCCACGCAGCGTGCGGTCAACAGGATTTTGGGCGGAAATGTCGGGTCCTTCGCCATGAGCACGTACAGCGTCGCGCGAGACAGGCCAGTGCGCTCGATCAGTTGAGCCATGCGCAGAATGCGCAGGGCCTTGCCGAACTGAAACACCATCTGTGTTGCATTTGCCGAGGGGGCATGCAAATTGGGGAACGATTGTTGCGGCGGGGCTGAGTTGTGACGAAAGGTCGACATATCAAGATTCCTTGAGAATGAAGGCGAACGGGAAGTCGGATCCGCGCCCGCCGGTTACGGCTTGCGCCGCTCGGTAGGAATCTTGAAATTTCTAGGGGGGTATAAATCAACCCACTGACGTGCCCCCTTGTCCAGCAACGGCCTGAGGATCCAGTTTCTAGCCTATTTATAGTCAGGGGTGCCAGGTAGCGGACTTCTTCTGTCCATGTCCTGGCTTTCTTCCGGCTCGCGACTTCCTGGGAAACCCGTGTTTCTTAAAAAGCTGATTCAGGCGAGACTCACTAATGCCGTGCATTTTCGCAACCACCTTCCCTGTGTGCAACTTGTACTCCTCATACAACTTCTGCACCTGCTCTCGAGACCACGGGGTGCCAGCCTTGCGAGACTGCCGAACCATATCGGCCTTATCTGACGGTCCATTGCCGGGGGAAGGGCCATCAGCATCTCGATAGGGGATGCCGGACTCTCTCAGGAGGTTGATCGCCAACGTGCGCGAAAGAAAATAATGGCCTCGTCCAAGTCGAGCATCAAACGTCTCTATAGGGTGTCCGGCTCGGTCAACGATATTTAGCCCCTGGGAAAACTCCTCTTCAAGAGCGATCATCCCATGTTCGGCAAAGAAATCATCATGGCGGCGACGCTGCAATTCAACGTAGCTTTCAGTCACCAAGATTGGTTCCCAGTACTGCTCCTCGACGAGTTGCAGCGTCTCCATCTTTTCCCGAAAACCGGCCAAGAATCGCCCCTGCTCCCATTCGGACATCGGGTATACCAATGGCGGCAACTCATCCAGCAGGGCCGCCAGCAGCATTCTGTTTTTTAGGCTTAGCCTCGCCGGCAAGGAGTGCTCGGACATCATCCCGCGAATAGGTAGCGAAAGCTGAACCCCCGCCATGAAAGGGGGACACGGGATCGCATACGGCGTCGGATCGAAAAGTGCAGCCGGGAAATCGAGAGTTGCTTGTTGTTGCATGCGCTCGCCCGATGCGGAACCCTCAGATCTCGCCTTAAAGCTGTAGTCCACCATTTTCGAGCCAGTGATACATGCCATACCCGTCGCGCCTTCCTCTGGCACTGGATGGCGGAACGATGCGACAGCGCGCGCCAGATCATGGCAATCAATAAGTTCACCACCAGGCAACTCAACAGCAGGGGTAAGCACTTGGATCCTCCAAATTACAGACATAGGCCGAATTTAAGCTCTCAGCAAGGGATTCGGTTTTTGGGGCAAGCTCACTCAGGAAGATATTCGACATAGTTGTAGGTGCCCCGTCCCTATACGAACTGCCGGCCTTCGTGTCTCCACAGGCTATCGGCAGAGCATCGTAAAATTTAAGCGAGGGGCTATACCCCCAGCGGTCCGGTGGAAGTCTTGAGGCAGCGATAGACAACATCGG
The DNA here is from genome assembly GCF_049059565.2 of Cupriavidus sp. 30B13. Lineage (NCBI taxonomy): Bacteria > Pseudomonadati > Pseudomonadota > Betaproteobacteria > Burkholderiales > Burkholderiaceae > Cupriavidus > Cupriavidus sp. 30B13. The sequence goes on from NZ_CP188223.1 coordinate 3,431,032, forward strand.
CAGACGCGAGATAAGGCTTGGGAAACGTTGGTACTTTTGATGGTATGCCTGGAATGGAAATATTTTTTATTCCAATAAATTCAAATACTTATACTTACAATTTGAGTCCGACCCCGGCACCATCTCTTCCCAGCAGTTCGGAAACAAGACAGCCCGCGTTCGGAAAACGAGCGCGGCGCACATGCGTGCGCCCTGCCCTTCGCCGGTGCCGCGCGCGTGGCGCGCAATGCCCGTCGGGGCCACGGCAACCGGGCCGCCGTGGCCCGACAGTTCAGCGCGCCGCCTCCGCTTCCCCATTGAGCAAACTGCGCGGAATCAGGACGATCAGCACGCAACTCACCAGCAGGCACGCGCCGAGCGCATAGGTGCCGTTGTTGATGTCGCCGGTGAGTTCCTTGGCCACGCCGGTGATCATCGAGCCGGTGAAGCCGGACAGGTTGCCGATGGAGTTGATCAGCGCGATGCCGGCAGCGGCCGCGGGGCCGGACAGGATCTGGCCGGGGAAGGTCCAGTAGATCGGCATCAGCGCGAGGATGCCGCAGGTGGAGATGGTCAGCAGGACGATCGACAACTCCACGTGCCGGGCGAACGCGGCGCTCAGGATCAGGCCCACGCCGCCGATCAGGGCCGGCACCGCGGCGTGGAAGCGGCGTTCGCCGGTCTTGCGCGAATGGCGGGCGTTCCAGATCATGGCGACGATGGCGCTCAGGTAGGGAATCGCGGTGAGCAGGCCGATGTGGAAGGTGTTGGTCACGCCCGAGGCGCGGATGATCGACGGCAGCCAGAACGCGAGGCCGTAGAAGCCGGTGTTGAACGTCAGCAGGATGAAGGTCAGCAGCCACACGCGCGGGTTCTTCAGCGCGGCGCCGACGCGGTGCGACTTGTTGCTGTTCTCGCGTTCGAGATTGCGCTCGAGCACGGCCTTTTCTTCGTTGCTCAGCCACTTCGCCGAGCGGATGCCGTCGCCGAGCGCGAACAGCACCAGCACCGCCACCAGCACCGAGGGAATGCCTTCGAGCAGCAGCATCCACTGCCAGCCGTGCATGCCGAACATGCCGTGGGTCTGCTCCATCAGCCAGCCCGAGATCACGCCGCCGACCGTCAGGCTCAGCGGGATCGCCACCAGGAAGCCCGACATCGCGATGCTCTGGCGCCTGGCCGGAAACCAGTAGTTCATGTAGAGGATGACGCCGGGGAAGAAGCCGGCCTCGCACAGCCCCAGCAGGAAGCGCAGCGAGTAAAACATGGTGGTGGTCTGCACGTGGAACAGCTCCGCCAGCGGCACCACGAACGCCAGCGAAGACGAGACGATGCCCCACGTGACCATGATGCGGGCGATCCAGAAGCGCGCGCCGAAGCGGTGCAGCAGCAGGTTGCTGGGCATCTCGAAAATGAAATAGCCCCAGAAGAACACGCTGGCGCCGATGGCGTAGACGGTATCGCTCATGCCAAGGTCGCCGAGCATCTGCAGCTTGGCGAAGCCGACGTTGACGCGGTCGAGGTAGGCCACCACGTAGCACAGCAGCAGCAGCGGCAGGATCCGCAGCATGACCTTGCGGTAGAGGCGGTCTTCGGACGTATCGGCGGCCGCCGGGATGGCGGCGGCCTGCGTGATGGTGGGCATGAACTTGTCTCCCGTTTCTTATATGGCTTCCGGCCCCACGCTGATGGCAGGGTTACCTTGCTGCCGCGCGGGAATGCGTTCGCGGCGGGCCGGAAGAGGTTCAGGCGGCGAATCCATTCGCCGCGGATCAGTGACGACACCGGTCTGGCACCGGCCGCGTGCGCTTCGCAAAGCTGGCGGCGAGGTCGGCCATGGTTATTATGGTACCGGTAACATTTCGGAGTGGAATGCGGACCCGCGAAACGCTCTGATACCGGTAACGAAAAATAGCACAGAGGCAATCGCGGCTTCAAGCCCGCGGCGCCAAGGGTATTCCCTTAGCGAGGCGCGCGCGCAGGATGGCGGTCATGTGGCCGGTATCATATGCGCACCTTTCACTCCTCCACCGCGCCAACCGATGGCCAATACCCCCGCTGCCCGCCACACCGCGACGCGCCAGTCCGGACCGCCCCGCATGTCGGATGTGGCCCGGCTGGCCGGCGTTTCCAAGATGACGGTCTCCCGCGTGCTGGCGGGACACAGCGTGGCGCAGGCCACGCGCGAGCGCGTGCAGCAGGCCATCGACGAGCTCGGCTATGTGGCCGATGCGGCGGCCGGCGCGCTGTCTTCCGGGCGCTCCGAATTCGTCGCGGTGCTGGTGCCGTCGCTGTCGAGCTCCAACTTCTCCGACACGGTGCGCGGGCTGAGCGACGCGCTGGAGCCGCACGGGCTGCAGTTGCTGATCGGCGACACCGACTATCACCTCGAGCGCGAGGAGCGGCTGGTGCGCTCCATGCTGCGCCACCAGCCGCGCTGCGTGGCGCTGACCGGCTCGCAGCACACCGAGACCACCCGCATGCTGCTGCAGCGCTCGAATATCCCCGTGGTGGAAATGTGGGACCTGCCCTCCGCGCCGATCGACACCGCGGTGGGCTTTTCCAACGTCAAGGCCGCGCGCGCGATGGTGCGCTACCTCGCCGAGCGCGGCTACCGTCGCATCGGCTTCCTGGGCGGCGCCAGCGAGCTGGACCGGCGCGGGCTGGACCGCATGAAGGGTTACCAGGCCGAGATCAAGGCGCTCGGGCTGGGCGAGCCGCGCGTCATCCGCCTGGGCGAGTCGCCCGTCACCATGAGCCACGGCGGCCCGGCCATCGCCGCGCTGCTGGCGCAGTGGCCCGATACCGACGCCGTCATGTGCGTGAGCGACATGTCGGCGTTCGGCGCCATCATGGAATGCCTGCGCCGCGGCCTGTCGGTGCCCGGCGACATCGCCGTGGCGGGCTTCGGCAACTTCGAAGTGGCCGCCTGCTGCTATCCGGGCATCACCACCATCTCGGTCGATGCGTACGGCATCGGCATGCGCACCGGCGAGGCGCTGCTCGCCGCGCTCGACGCGCGCGAAGGCGCCGGCGCGGCCAAGGCGCCGCCGAAAAGCGTCAAGATCGACTACGCCGTGCTGGCCCGCGAAAGCGCCTGAAAATACCGCCGGCGGACCAGCCTGGCGAGCCGGCCACGCTGGCCGCAGGCACCTGTGCAGGTCCGCGCATGCGTGCTAACATCCGAAATTGTTACCGGTAACTTAAACCCGCGGAACCCGGCCGCGCCTGCGCCCGATGCGGTACACGCTGCCGCGCCGGCACCGGTAAGCATCCCAGGTACGCACCACAGGCAAGCACCACAAACAGATCCTCACGGAGACAAGCAAGATGTCCCAATCCACGCCGCGCCGGCTGCGCAGCCAGAACTGGTTCGACGACCCGTCCCACGCGGACATGACCGCGCTGTACGTCGAGCGCTTCATGAACTACGGCCTGACCCGGGAAGAGCTGCAGTCGGGCCGGCCCATCATCGGCATCGCGCAGACCGGCAGCGACCTCGCGCCGTGCAACCGCCACCACATCGAGCTGGCGCAGCGCACCAAGGCCGGCATCCGCGACGCCGGCGGCATCCCGATGGAATTCCCGGTGCATCCGCTGGCCGAGCAGAGCCGCCGCCCCACCGCCGCGCTGGACCGCAACCTCGCCTATCTCGGCCTGGTGGAAATCCTGCACGGCTTCCCGCTCGACGGCGTGGTGCTGACCACCGGCTGCGACAAGACCACGCCCGCGTGCCTGATGGCCGCCGCCACGGTCGACCTGCCGGCCATCGTGCTGTCGGGCGGGCCGATGCTCGACGGCTGGCACCAGGGCAAGCGCGTGGGCTCGGGCACGGTGATCTGGCACGCGCGCAACCTGCTGGCCGCCGGCGAGATCGACTACGAAGGCTTCATGGAGCTGACCACGGCTTCGTCGCCGTCGATCGGCCATTGCAACACCATGGGCACCGCGCTGTCGATGAACAGCCTGGCCGAGGCGCTCGGCATGTCGCTGCCGGGCTGCGCCAGCATCCCGGCGGCCTACCGCGAGCGCGGGCAGATGGCCTACGCCACCGGCAAGCGCATCGTCGACCTCGTGCGCGAGGACGTGCGGCCGTCGCACATCATGACGCGCGCGGCCTTCGAGAACGCCATCGTGGTGGCGTCGGCGCTGGGCGCCTCCAGCAACTGCCCGCCGCACCTGATCGCCATCGCCCGCCACATGGGCATCGAGCTGAGCCTGGAAGACTGGCAGCGCGTGGGCGAGCAGGTGCCGCTGCTGGTGAACTGCATGCCGGCCGGCGAATACCTCGGCGAGAGCTTCCACCGCGCCGGCGGCGTGCCGGCCGTGCTGCGCCAGATCGACGCGGCCGGGCTGCTGCGCCGCGAGTGCCTGACGGTGTCGGGCCGCCGGATCGGCGACATTGCCGGCGCCGCGCCGGATGCCGACCACGACGTGATCCGCACCGCCGAAGCGCCGCTCAAGCACGGCGCCGGCTTCATCGTGCTGTCGGGCAATTTCTTCGACAGCGCGATCATGAAGATGTCGGTGGTGGGCGATGCCTTCCGCCAGACCTACCTGAGCGAGCCCGGCGCGGAGAACACCTTCGTGGCGCGCGCGATCGTGTTCGAGGGGCCGGAGGACTATCACGCCCGCATCAACGATCCCGCGCTGAAGATCGACGAGCGCTGCATCCTGGTGATCCGCGGCTGCGGCACGGTGGGCTATCCGGGCAGCTCGGAGGTGGTCAACATGGCGCCGCCCGACGACATGGTCAAGCGCGGCATCACCTCGCTGCCGTGCATGGGCGACGGCCGCCAGAGCGGTACCTCGGCCAGCCCCTCGATCCTCAACATGTCGCCCGAGGCGGCGGTGGGCGGCGGCCTGGCGCTGCTGCGCACCAACGACCGCATCCGCGTGGACCTCAACGCGCGCAGCGTCAACCTGCTGGTGGCAGAGGACGAGCTGGCGCGCCGCCGCGAGCACGCCACCTTCACCGCGCCGCCGTCGCAGACGCCGTGGCAGGAACTGTACCGCAAGCTGGTGGGCCAGCTGTCCACCGGCGGCTGCCTGGAGCCGGCCACGCTGTACCTGAAGGTGATCGAGGAACGCGGCGAGCCGCGCCACTCGCACTGAACGCCCGCCAACGGCGCCCCACGACCGACTTCCTTGCCGACTTCCTTGCCGACCCATGCGAACTCTCTCTCCCTCCGCCTGCCTGCCCGCTGACCTCGACCAGGCGCTGCTGGCCGGCCGCGTCTGGCGCCGCGCCGGCGGCCACGAAGGCCCCTGCGTGGTCGCCGTGCGCGGCGGCCAGGTCTTCGACATCACCGCCACCGTGCCCACCACCGCCGACCTGTTCGAGCGCGCCGACGCCGCCGGCATCGTCCGCCATGCCCCCGGCGAAGCGCTCGGCAGCGCCCAGGCGCTGCTGGCGGCGGCGCTCGCGGGCGACGCCGGCGCGCCCGTGCGCCTGCTCGCGCCGTGCGACGTGCAGGCCATCAAGGCCTGCGGCGTCACCTTCGCCGTCAGCCTGATCGAGCGCGTGATCGAGGAGCAGGCCGGCGGCGACCCGGCCCGCGCGCGCGACGTGCGCGAGACCATCACCGCGCTGATCGGCACCGACCTGTCGCAGATCGAGCCCGGCTCCGAGGCCGCCCGGCGGCTCAAGGCCGAACTCGAGCGGCGCGGCGCGTGGTCGCAGTACATGGAGGTCGGCATCGGGCCCGACGCCGAGGTGTTCTCGAAATCGCAGCCGATGTCGGCGGTCGGCTTCGGCGCCGACATCGGCCTGCATCCGGCCTCGGTGTGGAACAACCCCGAGCCGGAGATCGTGCTGGCGGTCAACAGCGCCGGCACGGCGGTGGGCGCCACGCTGGGCAACGACGTCAACCTGCGCGACATCGAAGGCCGCTCCGCGCTGCTGCTGGGCAAGTGCAAGGACAACAACGGCTCGTGCGCGATCGGCCCGTTCGTGCGGCTGTTCGACGAGCACTTCACGCTGGACTCGGTGCGCCGCGAAAGCGTGTCGCTGCGCGTCGAGGGCGCCGGCGACGGCTTCGTGCTCGACGGCATCAGCCACATGAGCGAGATCAGCCGCGACCCGGCCGACCTCATCGCCCAGACCTGCGGCCGCCACCACCAGTATCCGGACGGTTTCATGCTGTTCCTCGGCACCATGTTCTCGCCGATCAAGGACCGCGATGCGCCCGGCGCCGGCTTCACCCACCACCTCGGCGACGTGGTGACCATCTCCGCACCCGCGCTCGGCGCGCTGGTCAACACGGTGGGCCTGTGCACGGAGATCGCGCCGTGGACCTTCGGCGTGCGCGCGCTCTACCGCAATCTCGCGCAGCGCGGGCTGCTCGGCGCCGCCTGACGGCGCCGGCCGGCCCGCTGCCGCGCCGCAGCGGGCAAGGCCCGGGCCCTGCCCGGGCCGCCCTTCCCTCCTGCCGCCCCAGGCTTTTCCTGCCGCATGCCGCACGCCACGCACCGGCGCATCCCCTGCGCCGTCCGCCGCACATCGATACTGCTTAAATCACAAACAAAAGCTTTCAGCACGCGCACCAACTTGTGGCAGTGATAATGGCCCACGCCATCCCGCGCCGCCGGCAACGCGGCGCCGTTCCATGGAAGCCATCGTCCACCTGCTCGCCACGCAACCCGAGATCGCCCTGTTCCTGGCGCTGGCCGTGGGGCATGCCGTGGGCGCGGTCAAGGTGGGGCCGTTCCAGCTCGGCGGCATCTGCGGCACCCTGATCGCCGCGCTGGTGATCGGCCAGAGCGGCGCGCGGCTCGACGCCGACGTGCGCAACGTCTTCTTCGCGCTGTTCATCTTCGCGCTGGGTTTCACCGGCGGCCCGCAGTTCTTCGCCAACGTGGCGCGCAGCTGGCGCATCGGGCTGCTGTCGCTGGTGGAAGTGGCCACGGTGCTGGCGCTGATGTCGCTGGCGGTGGTGGCGCTGAACCTCGACCAGGGCACCGCGGCCGGGCTGCTGGCGGGCGCGGCAACCGAGTCGGCGGTGATCGGCACGGCGTCGGAGGCCATTGCGCGCCTGGGCGTGTCCGCCGAGCGCGTGCGCGAGCTGCAGACCAATATCGTCACGGCCTATAGCGTGACCTACCTGTTCGGCCTGATCACCATCGTGCTGTTCACCAGCCAGATCGCGCCGTGGCTGATGCGCATCGACCTGCGCGAGGCCGCCGCCGCGCTGTGGCACAAGCTCGGCGGCGAAGGCGACATGGGCGCGCGCCAGTATGCCGCGCTGCCGCCGCTGGTGGGACGCCTGCTGGAAGTGCGCGGCGGGGCAGGGCGCACCGTGCTGCAGGCCGAGCAGGCGGTCTCGCTGGGCGTCACGGTCCGGCGCCTGCGCCGCGACGGCGTGACCTTCAAGCCGGAACCCGGCGAATTGCTGCGCGCCGGCGACGTGGTGCTGGCCTATGGCCGGCGCGAGGCGATGGTGCGCTTCGTGCAGGACACCGGCACCGAACTGGCCGATCCCGCCGGCGACACCGACATGGAAACGGTGGCCCAGGTGGAGCAGGACGTGCTGCTCGCGCGCCGCGAGATCAGCGGCCTGACGCTGGCCGCGCTGCGCCGCATGGCCAGCGTGGGGCTGGGCCGCGGCGTGTACATCGACGGCATCAGCCGCGTGGGCCGCCCGATCCCGGCGCTGCCCGACACGGTGCTCGAGCGCGGCGACGTGCTGAGCCTGAGCGGCCCGTCGGAGGCGGTGGAGCGCGTGGTGCCCGAGCTGGGCTACCGCGTGGTGCCGACCATCAAGACGGATTTCGTGTTTCTCGGCATCGGCGTGCTGCTCGGCATGCTGCTGGGCCGGCTCGACCTGCGCCTGGGCAGCGTGGACCTGACGCTGGGCACCGGCGGCGGCTGCCTGGTGTCCGGCCTGGCCTTCGGCTGGCTGCGCGCGCGGTTGCCGCTGATGGGCTCGCTGCCCTCCTCGGCGGCGGAGATCCTCAAGGATTTCGGGCTGGCCACGTTCATCGCGGCGGTGGGCCTGTCGGCCGGGCCGGATGCGATCAAGCTGGTGAAGACCTATGGCCTGGCGCTGCCGGTGGCGGGCGTGCTGATCTCGGTGGTGCCGGCCTCGCTGTCGCTGCTGATCGGCCGCTGGCTGAAGATCGAGACGCCGATCCTGCTGGGCGCGGTGGCGGGCCAGCAATGCAGCACGCCGGCCATCATGGCGCTGACCGGCGCGGCCGGCAACAGCACGCCGGTGATCGGCTACACCATCACGTATGCCATTTCCAATGTCCTGCTGCCGCTGATGGGGCCGATCGCGGTGGCGGTGGCGGGCGCGCTGGCGCACTGAGGGCCAGCACCGACCGGCGAGCGCGCGGCACGGCGCGGAGCCGACCGATTTATCACGCAGCAGGAGCACAGCATGGAATGGTTGCACGGCATCTTCCAGAAATCCCCTGAAGCGGCGCTGTTCCTGTCGCTGGCGGTGGGCTACGCGATCGGCAAGATCACCTTCGGGCGGTTCCAGCTGGGCGGCGTGGCCGGCTCGCTGCTGGCGGCGGTGGTCATCAGCCAGGTGGGCGTGGAGATCGACAACGGCGTCAAGGCGGTGATGTTCGCCGTGTTCATCTACGCGGTGGGCTACGAGAGCGGGCCGCAGTTCTTCAACTCGCTCAACCGCAGCTCGCTGCGCGAGATCGCCATGGCCATCTTCATGGCGGTGGTGGGGCTGGCCACGGTGGTGATCCTGGCCAAGCTGTTCCACCTCGACAAGGGCCTGGCCGCGGGGCTGGCTGCCGGCGGCATGACGCAGTCGGCCATCATCGGCACGGCCGGGGACGCCATCACCAAGCTCGGGCTGTCGCCCGCGGAGGTCAAGACGCTGCAGTCCAACGTGGCGATCGGCTATGCCGTGACCTACGTGTTCGGCTCGCTGGGCGCCATCATCGTGTGCGTGAACATCCTGCCGCGCTTCATGAAGACGGACCTGAAGACCGATGCGAAGAAGGTCGAGGCGGCCATGCACGGCGGGCTGCCGCAGTTCGGCCCGGGCCAGCGCGGCGCGCTGCCGCGGCTGGTGGGGCGCGTGTTCCGCGTGACCGGCGCGGCCGGCAAGACGGTGGCGCAGATCGAGACGCGCGGCGAGGACCTCGTCACGGTGGAGAAGGTGATGCGCGGCGGCAAGGCGCTCGCGGTCACGCAAGAGCTGGTGCTCCAGCCCGACGACCTGGTGCTGCTGGTGGGCCGGCGCGACGCCATGGTGCCCACCGCGCTGGTGATCGGCGAGGAAGTGGCCGAACCCGAAGGCATGGGCGTGGTGATGCAGACGCGGCGCGCGGTGTTCACGCACAAGGACATGAACAACAAGTCGATTGCCGAGATCATCGGCATGGTGGAGCGCGAGCAGCGCCACGGCGTCTACATCGAACACCTGGAGCGCTATGACCATCCGCTGCCGATCCTGCCCGAGCTGAAACTGCAGCATGGCGACATCATCACCTTCTACGGCACGCCGGCCGACACCGCGCGCGCGGCCAAGGCCGCGGGCTACGAACTGGTGCCGAGCGAGAAGACGGACTTCGTCTACTTCGGCGCCGGCGTGCTGGTGGGCCTGCTGATCGGCCTGCTGGTGTGGCGCGTGGGCTCGATCCCGCTGACCCTGGGCGCCGGCGGCGGCGCGCTGCTGTCGGGCCTGGTGTTCGGCTGGGCGCGCTCCAAGCATCCCATGTTCGGCGCCATGCCGACCGCGGCCTGCCAGTTGCTCAAGGACTTCGGGCTGGCGGCCTTCGTCGCCATCGTCGGCATCAACTCCGGCCTGCAGGCAGTGACCACGCTGCGGCAAAGCGGGCTGACCATCTTCCTGCTGGGCGCGGTGGTGACGCTGCTGCCGCTGTTCCTGACCATGCTGTTCGGGCGCTACGTGCTCAAGTACGACAACGCCGCGCTGCTGGCCGGCGCGCTGTCGGGTTCGCGCAGCGCCAACCCGGCCTTCGGCGGCATCCTCGAGAAGGCCGAGAGCCCGGTGCCGACGGTGCCGTTCGCCATCACCTACGCGCTGGCCAACGTGCTGCTGACCCTGCTGGGGCCGCTGGTGGTGGGCCTGGTGTAGGTGTGCCGCGCGTGCCCTTTTCCGTTCCGCCTTGCCGTTCCGCTTTCCGGACCCCGACACCGCCCGCGCACCGGCGCCGGCCGGCGCGGTCCCTCGCCAACCAGCCTTACCTGGAGCAAGTGATGACCAAACCTGACCTTTCCAAGCTGTCGAGCCTGTCGCCATTCGAACTGAAGGACGAGCTCATCAAGCTGGCCGGCAGCGACGCCGACCGGCACATGCTCAACGCCGGGCGCGGCAACCCCAACTTCCTGGCCACGGTGCCGCGCCACGCCTTCTGGCAGCTCGGCCTGTTCGCCATGCGCGAATCGGAGCGCTCGTTCTCCTTCCTGCCCGAAGGCGTGGGCGGCTTTCCGCGCCGCGAAGGCATCAGCGAGCGCTTCGACCTGTTCGCGCGCGAGAGCGCCGACACGCCGGGCGTGAAGTTCCTGGCCGGCGCGGTGTCCTACGTGCGCGACCAGCTCGGCCTGAGCGCGGGCGATTTCCTCTACGAGATGTGCGAGGGCATCCTGGCCTGCAACTACCCGGTGCCGGACCGCATGCTCAGGCTGTCCGAGAAGATCGTGGCGCAGTACATCCGCAAGGAGATGATCGGCGACCACCCGTTCACGGGCAAGTTCGACCTGTTCGCGGTGGAAGGCGGCACCGCGGCCATGACCTACCTGTTCAACACCATCCGCGAGAACCACCTGCTCAAGGCCGGCGACACCATCGCGCTGGGCATGCCGATCTTCACGCCGTACATCGAGATCCCCGAGCTCAACGACTACCAGCTGGTGGAGCTGTCCGTCGACGCCGATCCGAACCAGCGCTGGCAATACTCCAACAAGGAACTGGACAAGCTGCGCGACCCCAAGGTCAAGGCCTTCTTCCTGGTCAACCCGAGCAACCCGCCCTCGGTGCGCATGAGCGACGAAAGCCTGGAATACCTGGCCTCGATCGTGGAGGAGCGGCCCGACCTCATCATCCTGACCGACGACGTGTACGGCACCTTCGCCGACAACTTCGTCTCGCTGTTCGCCATGTGCCCGAAGAACACCATCCTGGTGTACTCGTTCTCCAAGTACTTCGGCGCCACCGGCTGGCGCCTGGGCGTCATCGCCACCCACCAGGACAATGTGTTCGACGCGCAGATCGCCAAGCTGCCCAAGGCGCAGCGCGACGGCCTGCACAAGCGCTACAGCTCGATCACCACCGAGCCCGACAAGCTCAAGTTCATCGACCGCCTGGTGGCCGACAGCCGCACGGTGGCGCTGAACCACACGGCGGGGCTGTCCACGCCGCAGCAGGTGCAGATGGTGCTGTTCTCGCTGTTCTCGCTGATGGACACGCCCGACAACTACAAACAGGCGATGAAGCGGCTGATCCGCAGCCGCAAGGCGGCGCTGTACCGCGAGATCGGCATCGCGCCGCAGGACGGCGACCCCAACGCGGTGGACTACTACACGCTGCTCGACATCGAGCAGCTCGGCGGCAAGGCCATCGGCCCGGACTTCGTCAAATGGGTGCTCAGCTCGGCCGAGCCGGTCGAGCTGCTGTTCCGCCTGGCCGAGGAGGCCGGCGTGGTGCTGCTGCCCGGGCGCGGCTTCGGCACGCGCCACCCGTCCGGACGCGTGTCGCTGGCCAACCTGAACGAGTCCGACTACGTCAAGATCGGCCGCTCGATCCGCAAGCTGTTCGAGGAATACGTGGAGCGCTACAACAAGGCCACCGGCAGCAAGGCGCGCAAGGACGTGACGAAGAAATAGGCCGGGGCCGGCAAGCGCGGGCCGAAGAGCAAGCCGGAGAGCGGGCAAAGAACGGGCAAAGAACGGACCAAGAGCGGACCAAAGAGCCGGCAACGCGCGGCGCGGCAATAGCGGAAATGTCCGCATCCCGCCGCCGCGCGGCTCTGGTATGGTTGGCGCTCCGTCGAACGTCGCCAGCCGGGCGCTACGAGCCGCATGCCGCCATCCTTGTCACCGCTGTCCTCACTGCCCGCCTTGCTCTCCCCCACCGTGCCCGCCGTCTGGCTGGCCGCGCTGCCCGATGCCGTGGCCGCCGGCCTGTCCTCGGGATGGCCGTGGCTGTTCACGCTGGCCGAATGGCTGATCCGCCTGGCCATGCTGGTCTACGTGCCGCAGCGCCGCGCGCCGGCGGCGGCGCGCACCTGGCTGCTGCTGATCTTCTTCCTGCCGTGGCTGGGCCTGCTGCTGTATGCGCTGTTCGGCCGCATCTACTATCCGAAGTCGCGCCGCCTCAAGCTCGCGCGCATCAACCAGGGCATCGAGCGCGTGCGCGGTCCGCTCGAGCGCTTCGCGCCGGCGCAGCCGCTGCCCGCCGGCGTGTCCGCCGACGCCGCCGGCCTGATCGAGCGGCTCGGCTCCTACTGGCCCATGCGCGGCAATGCGGTGGAACTGATGGACAGCTACGGCACCGTGGTCGCGCGCATGATCGCCGACATCGACGGCGCCGCGCGCCAGGTCCACCTGCTGGTCTACATCTACGCCGCCGACGCCACCGCGCGCGCCTTCACCGACGCCCTGCTGCGCGCCGCCGCGCGTGGCGTGCAATGCCGCCTGCTGGTGGATGCGCTCGGCGCCCGCGCCGGCTGGCGCGCGTACGCGGACGAACTGCGCCGGGGCGGCGTGGAAGTAGTGCAGGCCCTGCCGATGCGCTCGCTCTCCGCCGTGCTCAAGGGCAAGAGCGCGCGCTTCGACCTGCGCAACCACCGCAAGATCCTGGTGGTGGACGGCCGCATCGGCTACATCGGCTCGCAGAACGTGATCGACGCCGAATCCATGCCCGGCCTGCCCAACGAAGAACTGGTGGCGCGCGTGACCGGCCCGGTGGTGACGCAGTTGCAGGCGGTGTTCCTGGCCGACCGCTACCTGGAAACCGGCGAGACCGCCAACGGCGGCTTCATCGCGGAGAATTTCCCGCCGCCCCAGGCCACCGGCGCGCACACCGCGCAGATGCTGCCCAGCGGCCCCGGCTACGGCACGCAGAACGCGCAGATGGCGCTGGTCAGCATGATCCACCGCGCGCGCGAACGCGTCGTCATCACGACGCCCTATTTCGTCCCCGACGAAGCCTTCCTGCAAGCGCTGCAACTGGCCTGCTACCGCGGCGTGGCCGTGCACCTGGTGCTGTCGCAACGGATCGACCAGCGCTTCACGCAGGCCGCGCAGGAAGCCTACTTCGGCGCGCTGCTGGACGCGGGCGTGCAGATCCACCTGTACCAGCCGGCCTTCCTGCATGCCAAGCACGTCACCATCGACGACGAAGTCGCGATGGTGGGATCGACCAACATGGACATCCGATCGTTCGCGCTCAACGCGGAAGCCGCGCTGGTCATCTACGACCGGGCCGTCGTGGCGCGCATGCGGGAGATTCAGGAGCGGTACTTTTGCCACAGTGTGCAGGTGGAACGGGCCGCTTGGCAGCGGCGGCCGCTGCGGCGGCGGACTTGGCAGAATCTTTGCCGGTTGGCGGATTCGTTGTTGTAGGGGGAGGGGTGATTTTTTGTTGGATTTTATATTTTATGTTTTGATACTTACCAATTTATTTTATTTAACTTTAAATTCAAAATATTAAAATAAAAGTCTTAAATTCAAAGTCAAAGGCTTTCGCTCCCCCGGAGCGACCTACTTTCTTTTTTCCGAAAAGAAAGTAGGCAAAGAAAGCGGACTGCCTGGCCGGCAGGGGCAGAAACGTTGGGGTTTCTGGTTGTTGGTGGTTTCGTGGTGGGGCCTGTAGTTCTGCTAGTATCCTGCCGTTACCGGTTTTGGCGGCCACTATTCTGCGAGCGGCGCTGGATTCGTGGTGGCGCTGCATGATGGCGTAGGCCCAGGTAGTTCAGGCTGCTGCCGCGACCGGAGCGGATGCCAAGTCATAGGCACGGCACTGGTTTCGTGGTGGGCGCGGTGGCCCCGGCTTGAGACGAGCCCGGCACACCCGCGCCCCGGTCCACCACGCCCACCACGAAACCATGAGGGTGCTACGTCGTGGCCGCCAAAACCGGTAACGGCAGATGGCAGAACAAGCAGTGCGCCCGCCATCATAGGTCTGACCCCGAAACCAACAAAACCCGCAGTTTAGTGGCCGCCCGCACCGGTAACGGCAGCATGCCAGCAGAACCACAGGCCCCACCACGAAACCATTAACACCAGTAATCCCAATGTTTCTGCCCCTGCCGGCCAGGCAGTCCGCTTTCTTTGCCTACTTTCTTTTCGGAAAAAAGAAAGTAGGTCGCTCCGGGGGAGCGAAAGCCTTTGACTTTGATTTTAAAGATTTTGACGTTAAGACTTTGTCTTTAAGACCCTGACTTTAATAAAAATACAAATAAAAAATCACCGCCCCTCGACAAACCCCAACACCGTCTCCAACATCACCCTCAATGCAGGCTGAATCCGCGTAGCCAGCGCTTCCTCATAGGCAAACGGATAAACCTCACTCATATACGCCGACTGCGTCAGCTCAAGCTGCACGGCATGCACGCCTTGCGCAGGCGCGCCGTACTGGCGCGTGATATAGCCGCCCTTGAAACGCCCGTTCAGCACCGCGGTGTGGCCCGGCACGGCGCTGGCGATGTCCAGCAACTGGCCGGCCAGCGCCGCGTCGCAGCTGGCGCCGTTGGCGGTGCCGAGATTGAAGTCCGTCAGCTTGCCCTCGAAGAAGCGTGGCAGCACCGAGCGGATCGAGTGCGCGTCCCACAGCGCGATGGTGCCGTGCGCGGCGCGCAGGCGGGCGAGTTCCTCGGCCAGCGCCGTGTGGTACGGGCGCCAGACCGCTTCGCGCCGCGCGGCGATCTCGTCGTCGGCGGGCAGGATGGCGTCGGCGTAGAGCGGGGTCTTGTCGAAGGTGTCGACCGGGCACAGGCCGGTGGTGTCCTGGCCGGGATAGAGGTTGGCGTTGTCGGGCGGGCGGTTCAGGTCGACCACGTAGCGCGAGTGCGTGGCCACGAGGATGGAGGCTCCCAGTTCGCGCGCGAAATCGTAGAGGCGTTCGAGGTGCCAGTCGGTGTCGGGCACGGTGCGCGCCTCGGCGGTGAGGCGGCCGGAGACCGAGGCCGGCAGGTAGGTGCCGACGTGGGGCATCGACACCAGCAGCGGGCGCGTGCCGCGATGGAGCGTGAAGGCGGGGGTATCGGTAGAGAAGGACATATCGTTCTGTTTGCAACGGTTTGCAACGGGTACGCGAAAAGGTACGGCTTCCATCCTCGCGCTGCGGCGCCCGGATGCTTGTCGTGTCAAGCATCCGGGCGCGCGACGGCGCCGGAATTCAGTCGGTCAGCAGGCTGGCGCGGGCGGCGGAGAAGCGCTCTCCCGCCTGCGGCTGCAGCGGGTGAGCGCCATGCTGCACGCGGATGCGGCCGGCGGTGCGGACTTCCGCTAGTGTCTCATGCCCGTGGTTGGCGAACACGTGGACGGCCAGCGCCTGGCTGCCGGGAAGGCCGGCCAGCGCCGGGTGGGCGCCGTCGAGCACGGCGAAATCCGCCTGCTGCCCCACCGCCAGCGCGCCGATGGCGCGGCCCGAGGCGCGCGCGCCGCCGGCCGCGGCGTCGAGGTAAAGGCGGTCGGCCACCTGGTGGTGGGTATCGGAGGCCAGCACGTTGCGGCGCTGCAGGCCGAGGCGCTGGCCGTATTCGAACAGCCGCAGCTCTTCGGCCACGCTGACGCTGGCGTGGCTGTCCGAGCCGATGCCCCACGCGCCGCCCTGGGCCAGGTAGGGCGCGGCGTCGAACACGCCGTCGCCGAGGTTGGCCTCCGTGGTGGGGCAGATGCCGGCCACCGCGCCGCTGTGGGCCAGGCGGCGCCGTTCGTCCCAGTCCATGTGGGTGGCATGCACCAGGCACCAGCGCGCGTCCACCTCGGCGTGGTCGAGCAGCCAGGCCACCGGGCGCGTGCCAGTGAGGGTGATGCACTCGTCCACCTCGCGCTGCTGCTCGGCGATGTGGATATGCACCGGCGCCTGCGCGTCCATCGCGCGCAGGCCGGCCACGGCTTCGGCCAGGCTTTCCGGCGGCACCGCGCGCAGCGAGTGCGGGGCCAGCCCGAGGCGGGCCTGTCCGTGGCAATGCGGGGCCAGCCGCGCGAGCAGGTCGAGCATGGCGCCGGTCTGGTGGAGGAAGCGGCGCTGGTCGGCCAGCGCGGGCTTGCCGCCGAAGCCGGCGGTCTGGTACAGCACCGGCAGCAGCGTGATACCGATGCCGGCATTCCGGGCCGCGCGCAGCAGGCGCAGCGACATCTCGGCCGGCTCGGCGTAGGGCTTGCCGTCCTCGCCGTGGTGCACGTAGTGGAACTCGCACACGCTGGTATAGCCGGCGCGCAGCATCTCCACGTAGAGCTGGGTGGCGATGGCTTCCAGCGTATCGGGCGACAGCCGCAGCGCGAAGCGGTACATCAGCTTGCGCCAGCTCCAGAAGGAATCGCTCTGGCCGCCGTCGCCGGCCGGCTCGCTGCGGTACTCGGTCAGCCCGGCGAAGCCGCGCTGGAACGCGTGCGAATGCAGGTTGGGCATGCCGGGCAGCACCGGACCGGCCGCGTGCGGCACGCCGGCGGCATCCGCGGCGCCCGCATCGGGCCGCACCGTCACCAGGGTGCCCGTGCCATCCCACTGGAACAGGACGTTGCGCGCCCAGCCGGCGGGCAGCAGCGCCTCGGTGGCAAACAGGGTTCCGGCGTTCATGCCCGTCCTCCCACCGCGCGATATAGCCGGCCTTGCCGCACTACCGCCGCGGCCGGATTGCGGCCGAACCAGTAGGCCAGCTCGGCGGGGGATTCGACCCGCCACAGCACGAAGTCGGCGCCGCGCCCGGCCGCCAGGATGCCGTGGCGGTCCGCCGCGCCGAGCGCGCGCGCGGCGTGCCGGGTGACGCCGGCCAGGACTTCCGGCACGGTCATCCTGAACAGGGTGCACGCCATATTCATCATCAGCAGCAGCGAAGTGACCGGCGAGGTACCGGGATTGTGGTCGGTGGAAATCGCCATCGGCACGCCGTGCCGGCGCAGCAATGCGAGCGGCGGCAGGTTGGTGTCACGCAGGAAATAATAGGCGCCGGGCAGCAGGACCGCCACCGTGCCGGATTCGGCCATGGCGGCCACGCCCGCTTCGTCCAGGTGCTCCAGGTGGTCGGCGGACAGCGCGCGGTGGCGCGCGGCCAGCACGCTGCCGCCCAGGTTGCTGAGCTGCTCGGCGTGGAGCTTGACGCGCAGGCCGTGGCGCGCCGCGGCCTCGAACACGCGCTCCGTCTGCTTCAGGCTGAAGCCGACCGACTCGCAGAAGGCGTCCACCGCGTCGACCAGCCCTTCCCCGGCCAGCGCCGGCATCATGGTGTCGCACACCAGCGCGATGTAGTCGTCGGCGCGGTCCGCGTATTCCGGCGGCAGCGCGTGCGCGCCGAGGAAGGTGGTGTGCACCGTCACGCCGAAGGCCTCGCCCAGGCGGCGCGCCACGCGCAGCTGCCTGCGCTCGGTGGCGAGGTCCAGGCCGTAGCCGGACTTGATCTCGATCGCGGTCACGCCCTCGGCCAGCAGCGGCGCCAGGCGCGCGGCGGCGAGCGCGAACAGCGTGTCTTCGTCGGCCGCGCGCGTGGCGCGCACGGTGGAGACGATGCCGCCGCCGGCGCGCGCGATCTCTTCGTAGCCGGCGCCGGCCAGGCGCATGGCGAATTCGTCGGCGCGCTGGCCGCCGTAGACCAGGTGCGTGTGGCAGTCGACCAGGCCGGGCGTGATCCACGCGTTGCCGGCGTCGTGGCGCGGCAGGCCGGCGTAGTCGGCAGGCAGTTCGGCGAGCGCGCCGAGCCACGCGATGCGGCCATCCCGCACGACCAGCGCCGCGTCGCGGATGGCATTGGCGGGATCGGCATCGGGCAGCAGGTGGCAGCGGTGCCAGACGCCGTCGGCCGGGGTGGCCTGCGCCGGATTCTGATTCATCGGGAATTCTCCATGACGAGGGTGACGCACAGGCAAAGCGCGGCTCCCGCCGCGGCGCGCACCTGCCGCGCGGCGGCCACGCCTTCGGCGAACAGCAGGCCGTCGCCGGCGGCTAGGCCCTCGCCGCCGCTATGCCAGGCGCCCTCGATGACAAACACCAGCACGGCATCCGTGCCGGGCTCGAGCGTGAAATCGCCATGCTGCGCGGCCACGCGGGCGCGGCACTGGCCGCGGCGCGTCATCACGTTGAAATCGCGCGTGGCGCCGGCGACCAGCGTGGCCTGCACGCCGCGTTCGCCGGCGAAGGCGAATGGCACGCCGACCTTGTCGAGCCGGTGGTCGAAGCTGCCGTCGTCGGCCAGCAGGCGCACGCCGGCGCCGCCGAGCAGCACGATCTGGCGGTCGACGCCGGGGAAGGCCGAGAACGGGCCGTCGGCGGCGATGTCCGCCACGCTCACGCGCCACTGGAACGTGTCCATGCCGGCGCCAGGCGGGAAGGCCGCGATCTCGCGCGTGACGCCGCCGCCGTTCTTCCACGGCTGCGGCGCCAGCGCGGCGAGCGAGAAGCGCCGGGCGCCGCTCATGCGCCCTGCCCCTTCGGCAGCATCGGCAGCATCGGCAGGTGGAGGCCCTTCTCGTGCGCGCAGTCGATGGCGCTCTGGTAGCCCGCGTCCGCATGGCGCATCACGCCGGTGGCCGGATCGTTCCACAGCACGCGCTCGATGCGCCTGGCCGCGGCGTCGGTGCCGTCGCACACGATCACCACGCCGGCATGCTGCGAGAACCCCATGCCGACGCCGCCGCCGTGATGCAGGCTGACCCAGGTGGCGCCGCCCGCGGTATTGAGCAGCGCGTTGAGCAGCGGCCAGTCGGAGACCGCGTCGGAGCCGTCGCGCATGGCTTCGGTCTCGCGGTTGGGGCTGGCGACCGAGCCGGTATCCAGGTGGTCGCGGCCGATCACCACCGGTGCCTTGAGCTCGCCGTTCTTCACCATCTCGTTGAACGCCAGGCCGGCGCGGTGGCGCTCGTCCAGTCCCACCCAGCAGATGCGCGCGGGCAGGCCCTGGAAGGCGATGCGCTCGCGCGCCATGTCGAGCCAGCGGTGCAGGTGGCGGTCCTCGGGGAACAGCTCCTTCATCCTGGCGTCGGTCTTGTAGATGTCCTCGGGGTCGCCCGACAGCGCCACCCAGCGGAACGGGCCCTTGCCGCGGCAGAACAGCGGGCGGATATAGGCCGGCACGAAACCCGGGAAGTCGAAGGCGTTGCGCACGCCTTCGTCGAACGCGACCTGGCGGATATTGTTGCCGTAGTCCAGCGTGGGCACGCCCATCTGCTGGAACGCCAGCATGGCGTCGACGTGCTTGACGATGGATGCCCTGGCGGCGGCCTCGACGGACTTCGGATCGGCCGTGCGCGCGGCTTCCCATTGCGGCACGCTCCAGCCTTCGGGCAGGTAGCCGTTGACGAGATCGTGCGCGGAAGTCTGGTCGGTGACGATGTCCGGTCGCATGCCGCCGGCCTGCGCGCGCCTGGCCAGTTCCGGCATGATCTCGGCGGCGTTGCCGAGCAGGCCGACCGAGATGGCCTGCCGGTTGCGCGTGGCCTCCTCGATCATCGCCAGCGCTTCGTCGATGGTGGTGGCTTTCTTGTCCACATAGCGCGTGCGCAGGCGGAAATCGATGCGCGACTCCTGGCATTCGATGGCCAGCACGCACGCGCCGGCCAGCACGCCGGCCAGCGTCTGCGCGCCGCCCATGCCGCCGAGCCCGGCGGTCAGGATCCACTTGCCGGCGAGGTCGCCGCCGTAGTGCTGGCGGCCGGCCTCGACGAAGGTCTCGTAGGTGCCCTGCACGATACCCTGCGTGCCGATGTAGATCCACGAGCCGGCGGTCATCTGGCCGTACATCATCAGGCCGGCGCGGTCGAGCTCGTTGAACTTGTCCCAGGTGGCCCAGTGCGGCACCAGGTTGGAGTTGGCGATCAGCACGCGCGGCGCGTCGGCATGCGTGCGGAACACGCCGACCGGCTTGCCGGACTGCACCAGCAGCGACTCGTCCTCGCCGAGGCGGCGCAGGCTGTCGAGGATGGCGTCGAAGCACTCCCAGTTGCGCGCGGCTTTGCCGATGCCGCCGTACACCACCAGATCCTGCGGGCGCTCGGCCACGTCCGGGTCCAGGTTGTTCTGGATCATGCGGTAGGCGGCTTCGATCAGCCAGTTCTTGCAGTGCAGCTCGGTGCCGCGCGGCGCGCGGATCTCGCGGCGGCCGCGCCGGGCGGCCTCGGTGAATTGGTGTTCGTTGGCGTTCATCTCTGGTTCTCCTGCATGTCCGGTGTCAGGCTGCGCTGCGGTAATTTCGAATGTGTCGCTTCGGGGGGAGCCGGCCAGGCGCCACCGGAAGCGAAGCCGATGGTTTCACGAGGCATGCGACGGCAGCACCGCCCGCACCGCCTCCGGCCAGCCCGCGCCCGCGTCGCCCTGCGTGACCCACTGCTTCATCGCCTCGATGTCGGGCGCGAGATAGCGGTCGCCGTCGACGAAGGCCACGCGCGCGCGGATGCGCGCGATCTCGCTTTCGATCAGCGGGGAAGACTGCAGCGGGCGATGGAATTCGATGCCCTGCGCGGCGGCCATCGCTTCGATGCCGACCACCACCGCGGTGTTTTCCGCCATCTCGCCCAGGCGGCGCGCGCCGTAGGTGGCCATCGACACGTGGTCCTCCTGGTTGGCGGAGGTGGGCAGGCTGTCGACGCTGGCCGGATGCGCCAGCGACTTGTTCTCGGAGGCCAGCGCGGCGGCGGTGACCTGCGCGATCATGAAGCCGGAGTTGAGGCCGCCGTCGCGCACCAGGAACGGCGGCAGGCCGGACAGGCCGGTGTCGAGCAGCAGCGCGAGCCGGCGCTCGGAGATGGCGCCGATCTCGGCGATCGCCAGCGCGATGATGTCGGCGGCGAAAGCGACCGGCTCGGCGTGGAAGTTGCCGCCGGAGATCACGTCGCCCTGCCCGGGGAACACCAGCGGATTGTCCGAGGCGGCGTTGGCCTCGATGCCGAGCACGCGCGCGGCGTGCTGCAGGTTGTCCAGGCACGCGCCCATCACCTGCGGCTGGCAGCGGATCGAATACGGGTCCTGCACGCGGCCGCATTGCTGGTGCGAATCGACGATGCGGCTGCCGTCGAGCAGCGCGCGCACCGCGCCGGCCACGGCGATCTGGCCGGGCTGGCCGCGCGCGGCGTGGATGCGCGCGTCGAACGGCTTGACCGAGCCCTTGATGGCTTCCAGCGAGAGCGCGCCCGCCACCAGGCCGGCGGCCAGCAGGTCCTCGGCGGCGAACAGGCCGGCCAGCGCCAGCGCGGTGGAGACCTGGGTGCCGTTGAGCAGCGCCAGGCCTTCCTTGGGGCCCAGCGTGAACGGCGCCAGCCCGGCATGGGCCAGCCCTTCGGCGGCGGGGCGGCGCTGGCCGCCGATCATCACCTCGCCCACGCCGATCAGCGTGCACGACAGATGCGCCAGCGGCGCCAGGTCGCCCGAGGCGCCGACCGAGCCCTTGGCGGGGATGCACGGCGTCACGCCGTGGTTGGCCAGCGCCAGCAGCGCCTCGATGATCTCGGGGCGGATGCCGGAGTGGCCGCGCGCCAGGCTCACGGCCTTGATGGCGAGGATCAGGCGCACGGTGTCGGGCGCGAGGTCGGCGCCGGTGCCCACGCTGTGCGACAGCACCAGGTTGCGCTGCAGGTCGGCCAGCTTGTCGTGCGGGATGCGCGTCTGCGCGAGCTTGCCGAAACCGGTGTTGATACCGTAGACCACGGCGTCGGCGTCGATGATGTCCTGCACGGTGGCCTGCGCGGCGCGCACGCCGGCCCACGCGGCATCGTCCATCGCCAGGCGCACTTCGCCGCGGTGGATGCGGCGCAGCTCGGCCAGCGTGACGGCGCCGGGCTGCAGGGTCAGCAGCGGGCGGGCGGCGGCTGGCCTGGTGCTGATATCGGTGCTGGTGTCTGTCATTGATCTGCTCCTGTCTATGCGGCCGCGCGCGGCATGGCGTCGTCCGGCCGCGCAATGCCGGCGTCCGGCGGGTCAGCCGAAGGCCGGGTTGCCGTCGGCGCGGAAGCGGCTGCCGAGGCGATAGCGGTTGCCTGGGTGCAGGCAGCGCACGAAGGTAACGGGCGTGCCGCCGGTCCAGGTGCGGCGGGTCAGCAGCAGGCAGGGCTGGTTGCCGGGCATTTCCAGCCGCGCGGCCTGCTCGGGCGTGGCGGCGATCGCGTCCACCACGTGTTCGATCTGGTCGTACGGCACATGGCGCAGCAGGTACTCGCCGGGCTTCATGGCGCTGGCCGCGGCAAAATCCTGGTTGATGAAATCCGGCGCCACGCGCGGGTTCACATAGCGGTCTTCGAGCTGGACCGGCACGCCGTCCTCGCGGTGCACGCACACCGAGTGGAACACCGATTCGCCGGTGCGCAGGTCGAGCGCGGCGGCCACCTCGGTAGAGGCGGCCACGCGCTCCACCAGCATCACGTCGCAGGCGTAGTCGTGGCCGCGCAGGCGGATCTCGTCCTGCAGGTTGACCACGCTGAGCAGCGTGGACTGCGGCTTGTGCTCGGCCACGAAGGTGCCCACGCCGGCCACGCGCACCACCCTGCCCTGCTCGGCCAGCTCGCGCAGCGCGCGGTTGACCGTCATGCGCGAGACGCCGAAGCGGGTCACCAGTTCCTGCTCGGACGGCACGCGGTCGCCCGGCTGCCACGCGCGGCTCTGGATCTGGCGCGCGATGTACTCCTTGACCTGCCGGTACAGCGCGGCGGGCATGGCGTCGGGCACGCCGCGGCGGGCGGGGGTGGCGGCTTTCATGGCGTCAGTGCCCGGCCGAGGCCATCGCTTCGGCGCGGATTTCCTCGGTCAGCACGGCCTTGAGCTCGGAGAACCCGGGCGAAGTCTTGATGGTGTAGTGGCGCGGGTGCGGGAAGTCCACCTCGACGGTGCGCTTGATGCGGCCGGGCCGCGCCGAGAACACCGCCACGCGGTTGGCCATGAAGATGGCCTCGTCGATATCGTGCGTGACGAACAGCACGGTCTTGCGCGACGCCTCCCAGATGCCCAGCAACAGCTCCTGCATCAGCACGCGGGTCTGGTTGTCGAGCGCGCCGAACGGTTCGTCGAGCAGCAGGATCTTGGGGTCGTTGGCGAGCGCCCGCGCGATGGCCGTGCGCTGCTGCATGCCGCCCGAGAGCTGCTTGGGGAAATGGTGCTCGAAGCCGCGCAGGCCCACGCGCTGGATGAAGAAGTCGCTGCGCTCGCGCTGCTCGGCCGCGCTCATGCCGCGCTCGCGCAGGCCGAAGCGCACGTTCTGCTCGATGGTCAGCCACGGAAACAGCGTGTACGACTGGAACACCATGCCGCGCTCGGCGCCGGGGCCGGTGACCGGCTGGCCGTCGAGCAGCACGCGCCCGGTGGTGGGCGCGTCGAGCCCGGCGACGATGCGCAGCAGCGTGGACTTGCCGCAGCCGGAGGGCCCGAGGATGGTGACGAAGTCGTTGTCCGCCACGTCGAAATCCGTGGGCTGCAGGGCCACGGTCTGGCCGCCGCGCGGATCGGCGAAGGTACGCGAGACCTGCTGGATGGACAGCGCGCTCATTTGATCGAACTCCACGGGAACAGCCGCCGGTTGGCCAGCTTGAAGGCGAAATCGGACACCAGGCCGATGCAGCCGATCACGATGATGCCGAAGATGATCTGCCCGGTGTTGAGCAGCGCCTGGCTGTCGGTGATCATGTGGCCGATGCCGGACGACGAGCCGATCAGCTCGGCCACGATCACGTAGGTCCAGGCCCAGCCCAGCACCAGGCGCAGGATCTCGGCGATCTCGGGCGCCGCGCCCGGGATCAGCACGCGCCGCACGATGCCGCTGCTGGTGGCGCCCAGCGTGTAGGCCGCCTCCACCAGGTCGCGGCGCGCGCCGCCCACGGTCACCGCCACCATCAGCACGATCTGGAAGAACGAGCCGATGAAGATCACCAGCACCTTCTGCGCCTCGCCGATGCCGGCCCACAGGATCAGCAGCGGAATGAAGGCCGAGGCCGGCAGGTAGCGGCAGAACGACACGAACGGCTCGAAGAACGCCTCGGCCGCCTTGTACGCGCCCATGAAGATGCCCAGCGGCACGGCCAGCGCGGCGGCCAGCACGAAGCCGCCCAGCACGCGCCACACGGTCATGCCGATGTCGCCGATGAAGTTGTACTCGGCGAACAGCAGCACGCCTTCGCGCGCCATGGTGAGGGGATCGGCCAGGAAAGTGCGCGGCACCATGCCGCCCAGGGTCACCGCCGCCCACGCGCCGAAGAACAGCACGAAGAACAGCAGCCCCAGGGTCCAGCGCGCGCGCGGCGAGACCGGCGCCAGCGGCGCCAGCCAGGGATGGCGGCGCGCCGGCGCGGCGGCCGCGGCCGCCGGCGCGCCGGGGGAAGCGGAGGCGGCAGAGGAGGCGGAAGAAGAAGCGGAAGCGGGATGAACCTGCGGCATGGCGAGCGCCTTCCTTACTTGATGAAGCGCGCGTCGTACAGCGCCGTGACGTCGGGAACCTGGCGGATCACGCCGATCTCGAGCAGCACCTGGCCGGCTTCCTTGCTGAAGCTGGCCAGCTCGCCGGCGAAGAACTTGCGGTTGGCCTCGCGGTCCTGCCAGCGCAGGTAGGCCGACGACCTGGCGAACTGCTCGCCGCTCTGCTTGACGGCCGCCCCCATGATGTCGTTGGCCCTGGCCGGCTCGGCCTTGATCATGTCGAGCGCCTCGAAGTAGCTGTCGACCAGCGCCTGCGCGGCCCTGGGATTGTCCTTGAGCCACTTGGGCGCGCAGCCCAGCGTGTCCATCACCATCGGGTAGTCGAGCGTGGTGGCGAGGATCTTGCCCTTGTCCGGGTTCTGGCGCACGCCGGAGAGATACGGCTCGTAGGTCATGGCCGCGTCGTTCTGGCCGGAGATGAAGGCCTGCGCGGCCGCCTGCGGCGACAGCGTGGTGGTCTTGACGTCCTTCAGGGTCATGCCGTTCTTCTTGAGCATCCAGGCCAGGCCGAAGTACGGCGCGGTGCCGGGCGCGTCGACGCCGACGGTCTTGCCCTTGAGGTCGGCGAAGCTCTTGACGTCGCCACGCACGGCCAGGCCGTCGGCGCCGTAGGACTTGTCGAGCTGCACGATCTGGGTGATGGGCACGCCGTTGGCATTCCAGGCCACGTGGGTTTCCACGGTGGTGGCCGCGCACTGGATGGCGCCCGAGGCCAGCGCGAGGTGACGGTCCTTCTGCGGGATCATCTTGATGTCGACTTCCACGCCATGCTTCTTGAAGATGCCCGCCTTGTCGGCCAGCGTCAGCGGCGCGAAGCCGGTCCAGCCGCTCATGCCGAGCGTGACCTGCGTGGCCTGCGCGTGCGCGGCGCCGGCGGCGCCCAGCATGGCGATGGCGCTGGCCGCGGCCAGCGCGCCGCCGCGAATGCGAAATCCCGGGGTACGAAATCCCATCTTCCTTGGCTCCCTTGGTGTGATGCGAACGATGGCCGCGCCGCCGCCGGCGCCGGCCGGACCGCCCGGCTCGTGGCGGCGCCGTACCTGCGGCGCCGCTCGTTTCCAGGCAATTTAGCAATCCTGTATATACAAGTCAATGCGGTAGTTAACCCGAGCCGGCCCGAACAACCGGCGTCGACGGCACCTGGCCATGGAGCCGCGCGCGGCCGTGGAGGGGCGGACGGCGCGCCCCTCCACGGCGCCGGGCGCGGGCTGCAAAACAGTGCCTGCGGCGGTTCGGCGCACCACGCGGGTGCCTCGCGCCGGGAAAAGACGGCTTGCTGTCTATACAGGATCGGGCGAGCCAACGGAAACGCAAATGCCGTGCCACCGCCGGCGCGTGCCGCGCGGCGGCATGGCCGGCTCAGGCATCGAAGAAGGCGCTCACCGTGGGATAGCGCAGGCGCAGGCGCAGCTCCCGCTTGAGACGGGTGTTTTCCAGCCGGCGGGATTCGCTCATGAAGCTGAGCAGGTTCGGCTCGACCGCCTCGCGCAACTGCGCGCGATTCAGGCGCGGCGGGCGCGGCAGGCCGCGGCGGTCGGCGACGAGATCGAAGTAGTCGGCCATGCGCATCTCGGTGTCGTCGCTGGCGTGCACCACGCGCTGGGCGCGCCCGCGGAACAGCGATGCCACCATCGCGCGGGCCAGGTCCAGCGCATGGATATGGTTGGTGTAGACGTCGTCCTGCGGCGCCAGCGCCGGCGTGCCCCTGGCCAGGCGGGCCAGCGGCAGGCGGTTCTCGGCGTAGATGCCGGGGATGCGCACGATCGAGGCGCGCCAGCCGCTGTCGCGCCCGAACTGGCGCACCGCCCGCTCGGCGGCCACGCGGCGCCGCGCGCGCGCGGTCTGCGGGCGCACCTGGTGCGATTCCTTGAGCCGCGCGCCGGCGCGGTCGCCGTACACGCCGGAGGTGCTGGCGTAGACGAAGGCCGGGCGCGCGGGCCGACGCGCAGGCCGTTTGTCGCCCTGCTCGGGTAGAATGGCGGGCTTGGCAGACCAGCCGGCGGCGCGGGCCGGCGAGCGCCGCCGGGCGCCTCGCCGCAAAGCGTGCAGCAGCGCCAGCGTGCGCGGGTCGCCCTCGCCGGCGGCCGGCGGCGGCGCCAGGTGCAGCACGCGGCCGGCCAGTCCGGCCAGGCGCGCGAGCGTGGCCGGGCGGTCCAGGTCGGCCAGCAGCGGCACGGCGCCGCTGTCCCGCAGCTCACGGCGGCGGGATGGCTGCGAAGTGGTGGCAAAGACGCGCCAGCGCGTCGACAGAATACGAAGGCAGCGCGTGCCCACGTCCCCGCAGCCTACGATCAGCAGGCGCGGCCGGCCCAGGCGGCGTCGCGACAGTTTTTTGCTCATAGAGTGATTATGGCTTACCAAGTTACCGTCATGCCCAGCGGGCGCCAGTTCGAAGCCGCCGCCGACGAGACCATCCTCGCCGCGGCCCTGCGCCACAGCGTCGGCCTGCCCTACGGCTGCAAGAACGGCGCGTGCGGTTCCTGCAAGGGCCGCGTCACCGCGGGCAGCATCGTGCAGGGCGACCATGCCGCCTCCGCGCTGTCCGCGCAGGAAGAGACCGAGGGCCGCGCGCTGTTCTGCTGCGCCAGGGCCAGCTCGGACATCACCATCGAATGCCGCGAGGTGCAGGGCGCCGGCGACATCCCCATCAAGAAGGTGCCGTGCCGCGTGGCCAGCCTGGAGCGCGTGGCCGACGACGTCATCGTGGCCCGCCTGCAGTTGCCCGCCACCGAGCGCCTGCAGTACCTGGCCGGCCAGTACGTGGAATTCCTGCTGCGCGACGGCAAGCGCCGCAGCTATTCGATCGCCACGCCGCCGCACCAGGAAGGCCCGATCGAGCTGCACTTCCGCCATATGCCCGGCGGCACCTTCACCGACTACGTGTTCGGCGCGAAGGAAGGCCAGCCCGCCATGAAGGAGCGCGACATCCTGCGCTTCGAAGGCCCGCTGGGCAGCTTCTTCCTGCGCGAGGATTCCGACAAGCCGATCATCCTGCTGGCCTCGGGCACCGGCTTCGCGCCGATCAAGGCCATCGTCGAGCATGCCGCCTACACCGGCATCACGCGCCCGATGACGCTGTACTGGGGCGGCCGCCGCCCGGCCGACCTGTACATGAACGCGCTGTGCGAGCAGTGGGCGCGCGAGCTGCCCAACTTCCGCTACGTGCCGGTGATCTCCGACGCGCAGCCCGCCGACGACTGGGACGGCCGCACCGGCTTCGTCCACGAGGCGGTGATGGAAGACCACGCCGACATGGCCAACTTCGAGGTCTACGCCTGCGGCGCGCCGGTCATGGTCAACGCCGCGCGCAAGGACTTCTCGCTGCGCTGCGACCTGCACGAGGACGCCTTCTTCGCCGACTCGTTCACCTCCGAGGCCGACATGCACCCGGCCCCGGCGGCCTGAGCGCCGCGCGCACCGTCCTGTTGCCGCAACAATGCCCGGCCCGTCCAAAATTCGTTTTGACAGCCGGGCGCATGCGCCTTATATTTGCCGCCATGAACTACGCAATGGTCCGACGCAGCTACCGTACGATGCTCCCCACCGGGGTGCCGCGCGGCTGACCGTCCATCGCTTCTGTTCAGGTCGACAAGCCACGGGCAACCCCCGTGGCTTTTTGTTTTCGTGCGCCGTTTCACGCGCCTTCTCACGCGTTTTCCCACGCACCCTTTTGCGCGCGCTTACCCGCTCTCCTCTCCCCCGTTTCTCGCCGACCCCTGGAGTCCGCCATGGCATTTGCTGAGTACCCCGTCCAATCCCTGATGTACATCACCAACCGGCCCGAACTGGTCTTCACCGAAGGCAAGGGCTCGTGGCTCACGGACCATAACGGCAAGCGCTACCTGGACTTCGTGCAGGGCTGGGCAGTCAACTGCCTGGGCCACTCCAGCCAGGTCATGACCGACGCGCTGGTGGCGCAGGCAGGCAAGCTGATCAACCCGAGCCCGGCCTTCTACAACGAGCCCATGCTCAGGCTGGCCGGCCAGCTCACCGAGCACAGCTGCTTCGACAAGGTCTTCTTCGCCAACAGCGGCGCCGAGGCCAACGAAGGCGCGATCAAGCTGGCGCGCAAATGGGGCCGCAAGCACAAGGACGGCGCGTACGAGATCATCACCATGGACCACAGCTTCCACGGCCGCACGCTCGCCACCATGAGCGCGTCGGGCAAGGCCGGCTGGGACACCATCTTCGCGCCGCAGGTGCCGGGCTTCCCCAAGGCGGACCTGAACGACCTGGCCTCGGTGGAAAAGCTGATCACCGACAAGACCGTGGCGATCATGCTCGAGCCGGTGCAGGGCGAAGGCGGCGTGATCCCCGCCACGCGCGAGTTCATGCAGGGCCTGCGCAAGCTGGCCGACCAGCACAAGCTGCTGTTCATCGTCGACGAAGTGCAGACCGGCTGCGGACGCTGCGGCACGCTGTTCGCGTATGAGCTGTCGGGCGTGGAGCCGGACATCATGACGCTGGGCAAGGGCATCGGCGGCGGCGTGCCGCTGGCGGCCCTGCTGTGCAAGGCCGAGGTGGCCAGCTTCGAGGCCGGCGACCAGGGCGGCACCTACAACGGCAACCCGCTGATGACCGCGGTGGGCAGCGCCGTGATCGGCGAGCTGACCAAGCCGGGCTTCCTGCAGGGCGTGCAGGAAAAATCGGCCTACCTGAGCGAGCAGCTGCTGGCGCTGTCGGCGGAATTCGGCCTGGGCGGCGAACGCGGCGAAGGCCTGCTGCGCGCGCTGGTGCTGAACAAGGACATCGGCCCGCAACTGGTCGAGGAAGCGCGCGAGATGCAGCCGGAGGGCCTGCTGCTCAATTCGCCGCGCCCGGGCCTGCTGCGCTTCATGCCGGCGCTCAACGTCACCACCGAAGAGATCGACCAGATGATCGGCATGCTGCGCACGCTGCTGAAGAAGCTGGCCTGACCGGCCTTGCCGGCTCCGCCCCGCGGGGCCGCGCGGACGTGAAAAAGCCCGGTGCAGGTTGAACTGCACCGGGCTTTTTTCCAGGCTTTTTCCAGGCTTCGGCCGGCGCGTTCGCGCCGGCGGCGCCGTCATTCGCCGAGGTAAGCCGCCCTCACCTTCGGGTCGTCCAGCATCTGCTTGGCGTCGCCGCTCATGGTGACCAGGCCGGACTCCATGACATAGCCGCGGTGCGCGGCCTGCAAGGCCAGGCGCGCGTTCTGCTCGACCAGCAGCACGGTCACGCCCTGCGCCGAAATGTCGCGCACCACCTCGAAGATCTTCGCCACCATGATCGGCGACAGGCCCATCGAAGGCTCGTCGAGCAGCAGCAGCTTGGGCTGGCTCATCAGCGCGCGCGCCATCGCCAGCATCTGCTGCTCGCCGCCGGACATGGTGCCGGCGAGCTGGTTGGCGCGTTCCTTCAGGCGCGGGAAGATGCCGAACATGCGGTCGATGTCGGCCTTGATGCCGGCTTCGTCGTCGCGCGTGTAGGCGCCCATCTGCAGGTTTTCGGTGATGGTCATGCGCGCGAACACGCCGCGGCCTTCCGGCACCATCGCCAGGCCCTGCTTGAGCAGCGTGTAGCTGGGCACGCCCTTGATGGACTTGCCCATGTACTCGACGTCGCCGCCGGCCCAGCCCTGCAGGCCGGTGATGGCCTTCATGGTGGTGGTCTTGCCGGCGCCGTTGGCGCCGATCAGCGTCACCAGCTCGCCGTCCCGGATCTCGAGGTCGATGCCCTTGACGGCCTGGATGCCGCCGTAGGCCACCTTCAGGCCGGAAATCTTCAGTAGAGTGTCTTTCATCGTCTCTTTCCCCCGTCAGTGCGCCGGGGTACCGAGGTAAGCCTCGATCACCGCTGGATTGTTCTGGACGTCTTGCGGCAGGCCCTGCGCGATGACCTTGCCGTAGTCGAGCACGGTCAGGCTGTTGCACAGGCCCATCACCAGCTTCACGTCGTGCTCGATCAGCAGGATGGTCTTGCCGTCGCTGCGGATCTTGTCGAGCAGGCCGCGCAGTTCCACCTTCTCGGTGGCGTTCATGCCGGCGGCGGGCTCGTCCAGGGCCAGCAGCTTCGGCTCGGTGGCCAGCGCGCGGGCGATCTCCAGGCGGCGCTGGTGGCCGTAGGACAGGTTGCGCGCGGTGAAGTTGGCGTACTTGCCGATGCCCACGTACTCGAGCAGGTCGTGCGCCATGTCCTCGATGCCTTCTTCCTCGCGCCGCACGGCGGGCGGGCGGAAGACGGCGCCGAAGATGCCGGCCTTGGTGCGCACGTGGCGGCCCACCATGACGTTTTCCAGCGCGGTCATCTCGCCGAACAGGCGGATGTTCTGGAAGGTGCGGGCAATGCCCGCCTTGGCCACTTCGTGCACGGCGGTCGGCTGGTAGGCCTGGCCGCCCAGCATGAACTCGCCCGAGTCGGGCGTGTAGAGGCCGGTGATCACGTTGAAGAACGTGGTCTTGCCGGCGCCGTTGGGGCCGATCAGGCCGTAGATCTGGCCCGGGCTGATCTGCAGGCCCACATCGGACAGGGCCTGCAGCCCGCCGAAACGCTTGTTGACCCCCTGTACCGACAGGAGGAAGTTTCCATTGCTCATCTCGTCCTCCTCGTCAGAAACGGCCAACGCTGCCGGCGCGGCGCACGACCGGGCGGTCTTCCTTGCGCGGCGACGGCCACAAGCCGGCCGGGCGGTACAGCATCACGATCACCAGGGCCAGGCCGAACAGCAGCTGGCGCAGCACCTCGGCGTCCACGATGGCGTGGCCGAAGATCATGCGCTGCGCCGGTTCCGCCACCACGCGCAGCAGTTCCTGGAAGCCGACCAGCAGGATGCCGCCCAGGATCACGCCCGGGATATGGCCCATGCCGCCCAGCACCACGATGGCGAGGATGTAGATGGACTCCCACAGCACGAACGATTCCGGCGAGACGAAGCCCTGGAACGCGCCGAACACCGCGCCCGAGGCGCCGCCGAACGAGGCGCCCATGGCGAAGGCCAGCAGCTTGACGTTGCGGGTGTTGATGCCCATGGCCTTGGCGGCGATCTCGTCCTCGCGGATGGCGACGAAGGCACGGCCGATGCGCGAGTTCTGCAGGCGCAGGCAGATGAACACGATCACGATGACCAGGAACACCAGCAGGTAGTAGTACATGAACACCGGCGTGAACTTGAGCCCGAATATCTCGTGCGACTTCGAGAAATCGAAGCCGAAGATATGGACCGGGTCCACCGCCGTGATCCCCTTCGGCCCGTTGGTGATGTTGATCGGGCGGTCCAGGTTGTTCATGAAGATGCGGATGATCTCGCCGAAGCCCAGCGTCACGATGGCCAGGTAGTCGCCGCGCAGCTTGAGCGTCGGCGCGCCGAGCAGCACGCCGAACGTCGCCGCCACCACCACCGCGATCGGCAGCACGAACCACATCGACAGGTGCAACCCGTTGGGGAACAGGTTGTGGATCCATTCGAACTGGTTGGACAGGTGGGGCGAGCCGAGCAGCGCCATCAGGTAGGCGCCGACCGCGTAGAAGGCGATGTAGCCGAGGTCGAGCAGGCCGGCAAAGCCCACCACGATGTTCAGGCCGAGCGCCAGCATGATGTAGATCAGCGCGAAGTCGAGCACGCGCACCCAGTAGTTGCCGCCCAGCGTCTGCACGAGGAACGGCGCGCACAAGGCGACCACCAGGAAGGCAAGCAGCGCGGCCAGGGTCTTGGCCGGCGTCTTGGTCAGCGGCGCGGGTTGCGCCGTGGATGGAATCGGGGCACTCATGGATTCTCTCCTCAGGCGCGTTCGGAAACCCGCTCGCCCATGATGCCGGACGGACGGAACACAAGGACGACGATCAGCACGATGAAGGCGAACACGTCCTGGTAGTTGGAGCCGAAGACCCCATTGGTCAGGTCGCCGATGTAGCCGGCGCCCAGCGCTTCGATCAGGCCCAGCAGCATGCCGCCGACCATGGCGCCGGCAAGGTTGCCGATGCCGCCCAGCACCGCGGCGGTGAACGCCTTCAGGCCGGGGATGAAGCCCATGTAGAAGTGGGCGTTGCCGTAGTTGGTGGCCATCATCACGCCAGCCAGCGCGGCCAGCGCGGCGCCGATCATGAAGGTGGCCGAGATCACGAAGTTCGGGTTCACGCCCATCAGCCCCGCCACCTTCTGGTTCTCGGCGGTGGCGCGCATGGCGCGGCCGAGCTTGGTGCGGTTGACCAGCGTCAGCAGGCCCGCCATGACCATCAGCGCCATGCCGATGATGACGATTTCCTTGCCGGTGATGGTGGCGCCGGTCGAGCCGATGTCGATCGGGCTGGACGGCAGCAGCTGCGGGAACGTCAGCGGATTGCGCGACCAGATCAGCATGCCCATCGTCTGGAGGATGATGGAGACGCCGATGGCGGTGATCAGCGGGGCCAGGCGCGGCGCATTGCGCAGCGGCCGGTAGGCGACCCGCTCGATGGTGTAGGCCAGCACGGCGCACACGGGCATGGCGATCAGCGTCGCGATGACCAGCGTGAGCCACTCGGGCAGGCCCGGGGCGATTTTCTGGATGCCGAGGATGGCTGAGAGGGCAGTCAGCGCGCCGATCATCAGGACGTCGCCGTGGGCGAAGTTGATGATGCCGAGAATGCCGTAGACCATGGTGTAGCCAAGTGCGATCAGCGCATAGATGCTGCCGAGCACCAGACCATTCACGATCTGCTGGATAAAGATATCCATGAAAACTCCTTGCTCCGTCCGAAGCTCCGCGGCATGGAGTGGTTGCCGGGCGGACGGTAATGTGTGAGTGGTTTGGTAGTGTGTTATGTGCTGGTAAGCGGCCTGCCTAGTCCACCCATGGTAAGGATGCTATACGTTCGGCGAGGCTAAAAAAACGGCACCGCAAAGTGCTCGCGGTGCCGTTCGGATGGGCCGGTAAGCCCGGATTACATCTTCACGACGTCGAGGACGGTCTTCTTCTTGTCCTTGTATTCGTAAAGGGTGATCGTGCCTTCCTTCATGTCGCCCTTGTCGTCGAAGGCGATGTTGCCGATCAGGCCCTTGTAGTTCGTCTTGGGCATTTCGGCCAGGATGGCTGCCGGTTCGGTCGAGTTGGCGCGCTTCATGGCGTCGACGATGACCATCACGGCGTCATAGGTGAACGGTGCGTAGATCTGCACCGGGGTGTTGAAGCGAGCCTGGTAGCGCTTGTCGAAGTCCGCGCCCTGGTCCATCTTCGACAGGGCCAGGCCTGCTTCCGAGCAGATGATGTTGGACACGGCGTCGCCGGCCAGCTCGGCCACCTTGTCGGTACACACGCCGTCGCCGCCGACGATCTTGGCGCCGATGCCGAGTTCCTTGGCCTGCTTGGCGAACGGGCCGCCGGTGGCGTCCATGCCGCCGTACATGATCACGTCGGGCTTCTTGCCCTTGATCTTGGTCAGGATGGCCTTGAAGTCGGTGGCCTTGTCGTTGGTGGCTTCACGCGCCACCACGTTCACGCCCGAAGCCTTGGCGGTCTTTTCGAACTCGTCGGCCAGGCCCTTGCCGTAGGCGGTGGCATCGTCGACGATGGCCACGGTCTTGGCGTGCAGGCTCTTGGTGGCGTAGTTGGCCAGCGCCGGGCCTTGCTGGGCGTCGGTGGCGACCACGCGGAAGGTGGTCTTGAAGCCCTGCTTGGTGTAGTCGGGGTTGGTCGACGACGGCGAGATCTGCACGATGCCGGCATCGCTGTAGATCTTGGAGGCGGGGATCGACACGCCCGAGTTCAGGTGGCCGACCACGGCCACGACCTTCTCGTCGACCAGCTTCTGCGCCACGGCGGTGCCGGTCTTCGGATCGCCCGCGTCGTCTTCGCCGACCAGTTCGAGCTTGATCTTCTTGCCGTTGATTTCCAGGCCGGCCTTGTTGACTTCTTCCACGGCCAGGCGGGCGCCGTTTTCATTGTCCTTGCCAAGGTGAGCGATTCCGCCGGTGAGCGGGGCCGCGTGGCCGATCTTGACTACGGTTTCACCGCTGCCGGCTGCGGGAGCGGCTGCGGCAGCAGGTGCCGACGCTGCCGCATCGGCCGGCTTTTCTTCCTTCTTGCCGCAAGCAGTAACCAGCGCCACTGCGGCTGCGATCGGCAGAATCTTGGCAAACGTGATTTGCATGAGTGATCTCCTAGGATTCACATGATCAGGGTAAACCAACGCCCCCCGGACGTTTCCCCTGAACCGCCTTTGTTTAGTTTCAATTTGAAACGCGCGAATTGTATCCCCTTTTTTTGCGGATGCAATATGCGACGCAACAACCTGAAGGATTAACCCACAAATTGAGCTAGGGAATTTCCCCAATGCACACATTGGGGCAATTCCCGCCTACTCGCGGGCTAGCCTTCGTTACTAACAAGAATCGTGCCTGCCTCTGTCCAGACCCTGCTTTTGCTGCGCTTGCGTCACTCACGGTAAGGCCGTATTAAATAGGCGTTTCATTTAATAGGAGCCCGTCGCTTCTAATACAAGACCTTAATTGCCCGGCACCATAATAGGGAAACTCCTAACTCTAGGGAATTCCCTTATTTGTCTGCCACCTCAGACACGTATATGCGAATGCGCACCGCCGCCGTGCATTATCGGCGGCGCCGCGCAATATATTCATGCTTCATTCTGGTGCGGTCCGGCGGCCCGGCCAGGGTGGCCGCCGGCAGGCGCGCGACATTGGCATGCGATGCCCCGTGAAAGAGCACGCGCGCTCCGGACCGGGAACGGCGGCGCGCGCAGTCGGCGCGCAGTCGGCGCACGCGTAGCCGGCGCGTGCGGCCAGGCGGGGGGGACAGGAAAGGAAAAGAGAAAGCGGCCGGCGCATGTCGCCGGCGCGGCGGCACGGCCCGCGAACGGGCCGGTGCCGGGGATGGCGCAGGTCAGACCGAAGGCACCAGGCCGCGCGGCAGCGGGAAGGACATCTTCTCCTCGATGCCGTCGAGCGCGCGCACGTGGCGCACGCCAAGCAGGCGCAGGCGCTCCACGATGGACTGCGCGAGCGCTTCCGGCGCGGACGCGCCGGCGGTCAGGCCGATGCGGCGCTTGCCCGCGACCCACTCCGGCCGGAGCTGGTCGGGCGAGTCGATCATGTAGGCCGGCACGCCGAGGCGCTCGGCCAGTTCGCGCAGGCGGTTGGAGTTCGAGCTGTTGGGGCTGCCCACCACGATCACGACTTCCACCTGCGGCGCCATGAACTTCACGGCGTCCTGGCGGTTCTGCGTGGCATAGCAGATGTCCTGCTTCTTGGGCTCGCGGATCTGCGGGAAGCGCGCCTTGAGCGCGGCGACGATCTCCAGCGTCTCGTCCACCGACAGCGTGGTCTGGGTCACGAAGGCCAGGCGGCTCGGGTCGGACACGTCCAGCCGGGCCACGTCCTCGGCCGACTCCACCAGCAGCATGCCACCCTCGGTCTGGCCCATGGTGCCCTCGACCTCGGGATGGCCGGCGTGGCCGATCATGATGATCTCGCAGCCTTCGGCGCGCATCTTGCCCACCTCGACGTGCACCTTGGTCACCAGCGGGCAGGTCGCGTCGAACACGTTGAGGCCGCGCACGGTCGCGTCGGCGCGCACTTCCTTGGACACGCCGTGCGCGCTGAAGATGACGGTCGAGCCGGACGGCACTTCCTCGAGCTCCTGCACGAAGATCGCGCCCTTGCGGCGCAGGTCCTCGACCACATAGGCATTGTGGACAATCTCGTGGCGCACGTAGATCGGCGCGCCGTAGCGCGCGAGGGCACGCTCGACGATCTCGATGGCGCGATCCACGCCGGCGCAGAAGCCGCGGGGCTGCGCCATCAGGATCTCGGCTTCGGCGGCTGTGGTGAGTTCGGACATGCGGGAATTCAGTTCAATGCGGCCGGCGCGGGTCCGGCCTGGTTCAGCTTAGAGAATGCCGATCAGCTGGACGTCGAACAAGATGGTCTGTCCGGCCAGCGGGTGATTGAAATCGAACAGCGCGGCGGTTTCGCCGATCTCCTTGAGCACCCCGGCGTACTTGCCGCCGCCGGGCGCATTGAACTCGACCAGGTCGCCCGGCGTGTAGTTCTCTTCGAACGAACTGTTTTCGCGCAGCGTGGCGAGCGACACCCGCTGCAGCAGTTCGGGGTTGCGCGGGCCGAAGGCATGCTCGGGCGCCAGGCGGTAGGTCATGCGCTCGCCCTCGGGCATGCCCAGCAGGGCCTGCTCCAGGGTGGGCGCGAACTGGCCCTGGCCCAGCAGCAGCGTGGCGGGCTTTTCTTCGAACGTACTGATGACTTCCGTGCCGTTCTCGAGGGAAATGCGGTAGTGCAGGGTCAGGAACGAGTCCGGCTGCACGGTCTTGCGACCGTCAGCGGCGCCGCCCTGCGGCCCTGACGCAAAAGTTTGCAGATTCATGGGTGCTCAACCAGTCGACAACCCGTATTGTAAGCGACTCGACCGCGCGCCGCCTTGTCCTTGCCCGGCGCGCGCCGCCACGCAATGCCATTGTTCCGGGGGGATCGTGTCATGCGCATTACCGACTGGCCCAGCAGCGAACGGCCACGCGAAAAATTGCTGCGCGAAGGAGCCGCCGCGCTGTCCGACGCCGAGCTGCTGGCCGTTTTCCTGCGCGTGGGCGTGTCCGGCAAGAGCGCCGTCGACCTGGCGCGCGAGCTGCTGAACGATTTCGGCACGCTCAGCGGCCTGTTTTCCGCCAAGGTGGAAGAACTTGCCCGCGTCCGCGGCATGGGTACCGCCAAATACGCCCAGTTGCAGGCCGCCCAGGAACTGACGCGGCGCGGGCTGGCCGAGCGCCTGACGCTGCCCGGCGGCCTCGATTCGCCGGCGGCGGTGCGCGACTACCTGCGCCTGACCCTGTCGGCCTACGAGCACGAGGTCTTCATGTGCCTGTTTCTCGACGCGCGCAACCGGCTGCTGGCCAGCGAGGAACTGTTCCGCGGCAGCCTGACGCAGACCAGCGTCTACCCGCGCGAGGTGGCGCGCCAGGCTTTGCTGCATAATGCGGCCTCCGTGATCGTGGCGCACAACCACCCGTCCGGCAACGCCCTGCCCAGCAGCGCGGACCTGGCCATGACCCGCTCGCTCACGCGCTCGCTGGCGCTGATCGACGTCAGGGTGCTCGACCATTTCATCGTGGCGGGCACGACGATCCACTCGTTCGCGGAGCATGGCGATCTATGATCGCACGCACGGCAAAGGCGCCTCGTGCGCCATATGCACAGCGAAATAGTGCGCAACACGTCACTAATAACTTGCCCGCGCACGGTAAACTGCGGAAGGCATTGATCCACCGGAGCTTTCCGGTCTATAATGCCCGTTTTGCTGAAGTCTTAACCGCTGCAGTCCGGGCCGCGCGCCTTTTGTTGATCTGTTGCGAACATTGTCCACGAATAGAAGATTTAGGAGTGCTTCATGGCACGCGTCTGTCAAGTGACCGGGAAAGCGCCGATGGTCGGCAACAACGTTTCCCACGCAAACAACAAGACCAAGCGCCGTTTTCTGCCCAACCTGCAGAATCGTCGTTTCTTTGTTGAATCGGAAAACCGCTGGGTGAGCCTGCGCGTCTCGAACGCCGGCCTGCGCCTGATCGACAAGAAAGGCATCGACTCCGTGCTCGCCGACCTGCGCGCACGCGGCGAAGTCTAATTAGGAGTACATCATGGCCAGCAAAGGCGGACGCGATAAAATCAAGCTGGAGTCGACCGCAGGTACGGGTCACTTCTACACGACCACGAAGAACAAGCGCACCATGCCGGAAAAGATGGAGATCATGAAGTTCGATCCCGTCGCCCGCAAGCACGTGTCGTACAAGGAAACCAAGATCAAGTAATTGATCCTTGCGTTCCGCATGCCGATTCGCGCGGCATGTCCGTGAAAACCCCGCATCCGCGGGGTTTTTGCTTTTCCGGGCCGGGCCTTTTGCCTTTCCGGCGCCCTCCTGCCTTTCCGTCGCGCGCACTTCCGCCACTTCCGCGTTTCGCTCCCGCCTCCGCATGCCCACGTCATGTCGCGCCGGGTGTACACTTTCCAGCTTTCCTGCCTCCCGGCCGCGCGCCGCGCGCCCCTTCGCATCATGAACTTCGATGTCGCCATTGTCGGCAGCGGACTGGCCGGTCTGACGGTCGCGCTGCAACTGGCCGACACCCATCGGGTTGTCATCATCTGCAAACGCGCCATGACCCAGGGCGCCAGCGACTGGGCCCAGGGCGGCATCGCGGCCGTGCTCGACTCCGGCGACAGCCATGACGAGCACACGCAGGACACGCTGGTGGCCGGCGCGGGGCTGTGCGACGATGGTGCCACGCGCTTCATCGTGGAGCACGGGCGCGAAGCGATCCAGTGGCTGATCGACCGCGGCGTGCCGTTCACGCGCGACGAGCAGGCCGAACTGGGCTTCCACCTCACGCGCGAAGGCGGCCACAGCCGCCGGCGCATCATCCACGCCGCCGACGCCACCGGCCACGCGGTGGTGACCACGCTGACCGAGCAGGCGCGCAGCCACCCGAACATCACCGTGATCGAGGACCACTTCGCGGTGGACCTCATCACTTCGCGCAAGCTGGGCCTGCCGGGCAACCGCTGCTACGGCCTCTACGTGCTCGACGACGCCAGCGGCGAAGTGCGCACCATCACCGCCACCCACACGGTGCTGGCCACCGGCGGCGCGGGCAAGGTCTACCTGTACACCACCAACCCCGACACGGCCACCGGCGACGGCATCGCGATGGCATGGCGGGCGGGCTGCCGGGTTTCGAACATGGAGTTCATCCAGTTCCACCCGACCTGCCTGTACCACCCCTACGCCAAGTCCTTCCTGATCTCCGAGGCGGTGCGCGGCGAGGGCGGCCTGCTCAAGCTGCCCGACGGCACGCGCTTCATGCCGGAGCACGACGAGCGCGCCGAACTGGCGCCGCGCGACGTGGTGGCGCGCGCGATCGACTTCGAGATGAAGAAGCGCGGCCTGGACTACGTGCACCTGGACATCAGCCACCAGCCCGAGTCCTTCCTGCGCGAGCACTTTCCCACCATCCATGCGCGCTGCCTGGAGCTGGGCATCGACATCGCGCGCGAGCCGATCCCGGTGGTGCCCGCGGCGCACTACACCTGCGGCGGCGTGGTGACCGACACCGCCGGCCGCACCGACCTCGCCAACCTCTACGTGGTGGGCGAGACCGGCTGCACCGGCCTGCATGGCGCCAACCGCCTGGCTTCGAATTCGCTGCTGGAGTGCATGGTGATCGGCCGCGCCGCCGCGCTCGACATCGCCTCGCAGGACAAGGCCGGCCAGCCCGACATCGCGCTGCCCAAGTGGGACGAGAGCCGCGTGGCGGACGCCGACGAGGAAGTCGTGGTCTCGCACAACTGGGACGAGCTGCGCCGCATGATGTGGAACTACGTCGGCATCGTGCGCACCAGCAAGCGGCTCGAGCGCGCGCAGCACCGCATCAGCCTGCTGCGCGAGGAGATTGCCGAGTACTACGCCAACTTCCGCGTGACGCGCGACCTGCTCGAACTGCGCAACCTGGTCGAAGTGGCGTCGCTGATCGTGGACAGTGCCTACTCGCGGCATGAGAGCCGCGGCCTGCACTACAGCAGGGACTATCCGGACACGCTGCCCAAGGCGCTGCCGACGGTCATGCAGCCGGTGTTCAAGCGGGAAGCGGGGAAGTAGGCAGGCGGGGAGGGTTCTGGCTTTCCTCCCCTCCCCCGCCCGTGTGAAGGCCGAGGGTTCAGAACCTGGCGCGGCTGTGCCGCGCTAGGCCAGGATCCTCAGCGAGTAGTCCGTGGCGCGCACGTCCTTCGTCAGCGCGCCCACCGAGATCCGGTCCACGCCGGTTTCGGCGAACACGCGGATGGTGTCGGCATTGACCCCGCCGGACACTTCCAGCAAGGCGCGGCCGTCGTTGATGCGCACGGCGTCGTGCATCATCGGCACGGTGAAGTTGTCGATCAGGATCGATTTCGCGCCGGCGGCCAGGGCTTCTTCCAGCTCGGGCAGGTTTTCCACCTCCACCTGCACCGGCACGCCGGCCTCCAGCGCGTGCGCGGCCTGCATCGCTGCGGTGATGCTGCCGGCCGCCGCGATGTGGTTTTCCTTGATCAGGATGCCGTCGTAGAGCGCGAGGCGCTGGTTCTCGCCGCCACCGACGCGCACCGCGTACTTCTGCGCCAGGCGCAGCCCCGGCAAAGTCTTGCGCGTATCCAGCACGCGCGCGCGGGTGCCCGCGATGATGTCGGCGTAGCGCCGCGTGGCCGTCGCCACGCCGGACAGCAGCTGCAGGAAATTCAGCGATGGGCGTTCGGCGGTCAGCAGCGCGCGCGCCGGGCCGGCGATTTCGCATACCGCGGAATCGGGCGCCATGCGCGCGCCTTCGGCCTGCAGCCAGCGCACTTCCAGCGCCGGATCGACGGCGCGCATGCACGCCTCGAACCAGGGCTGGCCGCACAGCACGGCCTGTTCGCGCACGATCACGCGCGCCTGCGCGCGCTTGCCCGCCGGCACCAGCAGGCCGGTAAGGTCGCCGCTGCCGACGTCCTCGGCAATGGCCGCGCGCACGTTGGCTTGCAGCGCCTCGGCAAGCGCGGCGCCGAAACTGTCGAAAATGGGGTTGATGCTCATGCTGGCTACCTTGCTCCCGTCGCTCATGCCGGACCGATTCCCTTGAACAGTGCCTGCTCGGCGGCGAGATCCCCGCGCGGGCGCACATTGGCTTTCTGCTGCGCGGCGAAGTCGAGCATGCGGTCGATGCAGGTCACGGCCTGGCGGCTGATGCCGGCATCGACATGGATTTCGTTGTGGCCGCGCTCCAGCACTTCGGCCAGGTTGGTCAGCGCGTTCATGGCCATCCACGGGCAGTGCGCGCAGCTCTTGCACGTGGCGCTGTTGCCGGCGGTGGGCGCCTCGATGAAATGCTTGCCCGGCGCCGCCATGCGCATCTTGTGCAGGATGCCGTTGTCGGTGGCGACGATGAACTCGGAGGCATCCAGCTCCACCGCGGCCGCGATCAGTTGCGAAGTGGAGCCGACCACGTCGGCCTGTTCCACCACGTGGGCCGGCGATTCCGGATGGACCAGGATCTTGGCCTTGGGGAATTCGCGGCGCAGCAGGTCCAGCTCGATGCCCTTGAACTCGTCGTGCACCAGGCAGGAGCCCTGCCACAGCAGCATGTCGGCACCGGTCTGCTTCTGGATGTAGCTGCCCAGGTGCCGGTCGGGCGCCCACAGGATCTTCTCGCCGCGCGCGTGCAGGTGCTCGACAATCTTCAGGCCGATGCTGGAGGTCACCATCCAGTCGGCGCGCGCCTTCACGGCGGCGCTGGTATTGGCGTAGACCACCACGGTGCGGTCGGGGTGCGCGTCGCAGAACGCGGCGAATTCGTCGGCCGGGCAACCCAGGTCGAGCGAACAGGTCGCGTCCAGGTCCGGCATCAGCACGGTTTTCTCGGGGCTCAGGATCTTGGCGGTCTCGCCCATGAAGCGCACGCCGGCGACCACCAGCGTCTTGGCCGGGTGGTCGCGGCCGAAGCGCGCCATCTCGAGCGAGTCGGACACGCAGCCGCCGGTTTCCTCGGCCAGGTCCTGCAGGTCGGCATCCACGTAGTAGTGGGCCACCAGCACGGCGTTGCGCGCCTTCAGCAGTTCCCTGATGCGCGCCTTGAGCGCGGCGCGCTCCGGGACGGACAGCACCGGCGGCACTTTGGCCCAGGCATGGGCGACGCAGCTCGCGCCCTCCGGGGACGCCGCCGAGAGGTTCGGTTTCTCGAACTCGACGGTCTTGATCGTTTGTGGGGTCATCTCCGTTACTCCTCTTGGCCGCCGCGTGTCTCGCCGCTGGCCCTGACATGGGGGAGTTTAGCGAAAACAAAAGCCCCGCCAGGGGCGGGGCTTTCGGGCGCAGTGCATTGTAGCAGGCCGCGCCGGATCAGGCTGCGGCCCGCCACTGGCGTTGGGCCTTGGCGGCCTTATGCGTAGCGGCGCAGGCGCAGCGAGAAATCGTGGAGGGCCTGGATGCCGCTGGCCTCGGCGCGGTGGCACCAGGCCTGCAGCTGCTGCAGCAGCTGTTCGCGCGTCAGGTTGGAGCGGCCCCAGATCGCGGCCAGCTCGCGGCGCATTTCCACGAAGGTATGCAGCGACTTGTTCTGCTCCACGATGTTCGCCAGCTGCTGGCGCTGCGGGTCGGCCAGCTTGGCCTCTTCGCGGTGGAACCACTTGCGCGCCGGCTTGAAGCTGCTGTACTCGGCCACGCTGGCTTCCTTGAGCTTTTCCAGTTCCTGCTTGTACGCGCTCTTGACGGCCTTGGCATAGCGCGCCATCACGTCATAGCGGTTGGCGATGATGGCTTCCAGCGTGTTGTGGTCCACCGGACGGGCCTCCACCAGGCGCGCCTTGGGCGGGGTCTTCTTGACCTTGGCCAGGCCGACCGCCTGCATGGCGCGGATATAGCCCCAGCCCACGTCGAACTCGTACCACTTGATCGAGAACTTGGCCGAGGTCGGGTAGGTGTGGTGGTTGTTGTGCAGCTCTTCGCCGCCGATGATCAGGCCCCACGGCGACACGTTGGTCGAAGCGTCCTCGCAATCGTAGTTGCGGTAGCCCCACCAGTGGCCCAGGCCATTGATGATGCCGGCGGCGTGGATCGGGATCCACAGCATCTGCACGGCCCACACGGTCAGGCCGATCACGCCGAACAGCGCGACGTCGACGATCAGCATCAGGCCCACGCCCTGCCAGCCGAAGCGCGAATACACGTTGCGCTCGACCCAGTCGTCGGGCGTGCCGTGGCCGAACTTGGTGATGGTCTCGCGGTTCTTGGACTCGGCGCGGTACAGCTCGGCCCCCTCGAGCAGCACCTTGCGGATGCCCCGGGTCTGCGGGCTGTGCGGATCTTCCTCGGTCTCGCACTTGGCGTGGTGCTTGCGGTGGATGGCGGTCCACTCCTTGGTGACCATGCCCGTGGTCAGCCACAGCCAGAAGCGGAAGAAATG
This sequence comes from Cupriavidus sp. 30B13, assembly GCF_049059565.2. Classification (NCBI taxonomy): domain Bacteria; kingdom Pseudomonadati; phylum Pseudomonadota; class Betaproteobacteria; order Burkholderiales; family Burkholderiaceae; genus Cupriavidus; species Cupriavidus sp. 30B13. Next base: position 3,474,469 of record NZ_CP188223.1, read on the forward strand.
CGCGGCAACCGGATGCAGATCCAGCGACCGGTGCGCCATGCAGCGGTGCAGATAGATGGTGACACCCGCGATGGTGATGTGCGTCACCACGAGGGTGTAGATCACGATCTCCCACCAGGACCAGTTGGCAAGGCCGTTCGAGGCCCAGTCAAGAATAGTGTCGAACAAACTGTTCTCCGTCGATTAAACAGGTGCTATTGCGGCACGACAGGGCGGACCGCAAACAGGTGCAGAAAAAAGGACTGCAAATTCAGTGATTGCGTCATATGGCGCCTGCCGGAAACCCCGGCATTCGCCGGAGCCCCCCGGGCATGCGCGTCTGGCGCCTTGGGCAATTGCTGCCTGCCGGCGGGACTGGGCACGAGCCGCTGCAATCTGGCGGCTGTCTGATGTGGGGGCGGGAGGTCGAAACTCGGAACCCGCAACTAATGTAATTCTACCGGATCGCCATCGAGCGGACATCCGTTTTTCCCCGGATTTGACGGTAAGCAACGCAGAACGTTCCGCAAGGTGCCCCAAACGTCCCGCCCAGGGCTAGGCCGCGCCGCCTTCGCGCGGGGCGGAATCCGCCAGAAGCGTCCGATCCGCCGCTTCCGCGCCCTGCCCGCCCGCCTGCGCTGCCGCCTGCCCCAGCATCCTCACCTCGCGCTGCGGATACGGGATCGAAACGCCATGTTCGCGGAACTTGCGCCATATGGCCCGGTTCAGCGCGGATTGCACCCCCAGCTTGCCGTTCTGCGGATCGGCGATGTAGCCGGCGAGCTCATATTCGATGCCATTGTCGGCGAACGCCACCAGAAACGCCGCCGGTGCGGGCTCCGCCAGCAAGCGGGGCACGCCCTGCGCCGCTGCCACGAGCAGGGCGAGCACCGTTTCGGGGTCGGACGCGTAGTCGGCCTGCACACGTGTCGCCACGCGCACATTGGTATTGGAAAACGAATGGTTCTGCACCGCCTGGGCCACCAGTTGCTCGTTCGGCACCAGGGTTTCGCCGTCGCCGTTGCGCACCACGGTGTAGCGCGTGCGGATCTGCGAGACGATGCCGGTGTACTTGTCCACCGTGATCTGGTCGCCCAGTTTGACCGAGCGGTCCAGCAGGATGATGAAACCCGAGATGTAGTTGCTGGCGATCTTTTGCAAGCCCAGGCCCAGGCCGACACCCAGCGCGCCGCCGAAGACCGACAGCACGGTCAGGTCGATGCCGACCAGCGACAGGCTCAGCAGCAACGACACCAGCAGCAGCAAGGCCTTTGAAAGCCTTGTCAGGACCACTTTCAGGTTGCTGTCCAGCGCGGTCGAGCGCATCAGGCGCTCTTCCAGCCACGAACCGAACCACATCGCCACCAGCACGGTGAGCAGGATCCACACCATGGCCACCAGCGTGTCGGCCAGGCTGATCTTCTGCTTGCCGCCGACCGAGAAGCGCACCGACTCCATCCAGCCGACCACGTCCCACAGCAGGCCCAGCACATAGAGCGCCATGGCCGCCCACACCAGCGTGGTCAGCACCTTCTCCACCAGCAGCAGCATGCCGTGCAGCTGGCCGCTGCCCGACATCACGCGCCGCAGGATATAGAAAGCGAAATAGAGGAATGTGATGCCGAACAGCGGCACCAGCGCCAGCCGCAGCACGCTGACCGACATCAACTGCTCCAGCCCGAAGCGCGCCACCGTCACCAGCAGCCAGCCGAACAGCGGGAACATGGCGCGCTCGAGGCTGGCGGCGGCAAAGCGCAAGGCAAAGCTGGAGCCGTCGTAGCGGGCTTCCAGCCGCTTGACCACCAGCCGCGCCAGCGGCCACGCCACCGCCAGGCTGGCGGCCAGGACCACCAGTTGCCAGATGAAGCCGGGCCCGCCGGCGTCGCGGATCAGGTCGTCGAGCATGCGGCCAAAGGCAGGATGCGATACATGGAGTTCGGTCAGGGAATTGGGGTTCATGCTTGGATGTGGCTGGCCGGGCGCGCACACGGCAATCGGCGCCGCCGGCGGGCGGGCGAGGCGCCCTGCGCCCGGCCCGCGAAAAGTCAGCCATTCTAGCCGCCCGGGGCGCGGCAGCCCACTCCCCGGATCCTGGCGGCCTCAGGGTGGCCCCCGGTGGCCGGCCTCATGGCAGCCTCAACGCGGCCTCAGCCGCAGCGCCCCCGGCAACCCGGCGGGTTGCGCCATGGCGCGGCCGCGCGCCGCAGCCGGACCGGCAGGTCGGCGCCGGGATGCAGCGCGCCGGCCAGCAGGCCGACGCAATAGTCGATCACCCGCGCGCGCCCCGGCGGATTCAGCATGCCGTGGTCGAGGCCCTCGACGGTTTCGATCTGCAGCATGCCGAAGCCGGCCAGGCCTTCGAGCCGCGGCCCGAAGAAGCGCGCCAGTTCGTACGGACCCGGATCCTCCGGCCCGAACAGCAGCCGCAGCACGGTGCCGCGCGCATCGAGCGTGCGCAGCAGCGCCTCGATTTCCCGCTGCTCGGCCGGCGGCGGCTTCGGCAGCACCGATGCCGCATCGGTGCCGGGCATCCCCTCCTCCGCCGTGGGCGCGCTGCGGCCATGGATCAGCCAGCGCGGACGGGTGAAGGTTTCGCGGCGCATCAGCCGCTGCAGGTTGACCAGCACGGCGCCCACCACGCCCGGGTGCGCCGCGGCCGCATGCAGGCTGACGTTGGCGCCGTAGCTCACGCCGAACACCACCACTTCGCCGTGGCCGCGGGCTTGCAGCCAGTCGCACGCGGCGACCGCGTCGCGATAGCCCTCCGGGTCGGCCGGCACCGCCTCCTTGATGGCCTGCGCGCCCACGCTGGCGTCGCCGATGCCGCGCACGTCGATGCGGAACGAGGCCACGCCGTGCTCGGCCAGCCGCCGCGCCAGCATGACGCCGCCGCGGCCGGCGCCCACGTGATGGGTGCCGCCCGCGTTGTTGATCAGCACGGCAGGCCGGCCCGGCCGCTGCGCGCGCGGCTCGCACAACATGCCGAACAGGCCCTGGCCGAAACGCGCCGGCGTTTCCACCCAGGCGGCGGCGCGCAGGCACGGCGCCACCGCCGGCACCGCTGCGCCGGCCGAGTCGCCCGCCACGTCCGCCGCCATGTCCGCCGCAGGGTCCCCGGCCGGCGCCATGGCGGCGAGCCAGCCGGCGACCGCGGCGAAGGTTGCCTCGGGCGGCGTGCCGTGCAGCGGGTCCTGCAGCCAGCCCAGCACCTCGGGAAACGGCACGGTGCTGACCTGCGCGCCCAGCGCCGCGTAGCGGCGGGGCAGCGCTTCGCCGGGCCCCGCGCCGGCGATGAAGATGCGCGGCGCCGGGGCGCGCGCGGCGGCAAGCAGGTCGATGCGGGCGAACGCCGCGATGTCGGCCGCCGTGAAATGGATGCCCAGGATGTCGGCGCCTTCCGGCGCGGGCGCCGAAGCCTCGTCCTCCGTCACCGCGCGCCCGGCCAGCGAGCGCCAGGTCTGGGCGATCATGCGCATCTCGCGCATCAGCATGCGGCCGCTCGCGGCCGGCGCGAGCAGCGCCAGCCCGGCCACGTCAAGCCCGCCGGCGCGGCGCGCGGCCGCCAGCGCGGCCAGCGCGGCGCCGCCGCGCACGCCGAGCAGCACGATCTCGCGCGCGCCGGACAAGCGCCGCAGCAGGTTGCCGGCCTGGCCGATGGACGCCACGCATGCGTCGACGCAGGAAGCGGGCGCCGCGCCATCGCTGCCCTCCCCCGAATCCGCCGCATCCCGCGAATCCCCCGTGCCGGGATAGTCGAACCGCAGCACCGGCACGCCTTGCGCCGCGAGCCGCTCCGCCAGGCGCGCCAGGCCGGCATGGGTCCACAGCGCTTCGTGGCCGACCGCGTTGCACAGCACCACCGCGCGCGGACCCGCCGCCGCGTGGTACCAGCCGAAACATCCGTCGAAGTGCAAAGGCGTCATGGGCGAACTCCGTGCGCGCCGGCGGCCCGGGCCGCGCGGCCGGACCGGCGCGGATCTCAGACCGCGGCCGCGCCGCTGCGCTGGCGCGCCGTCCCCGCGCCGGCGGCGTCGAGGTGCTCGCAGCGCGCCAGCAACTGGGCGCGGTCGATCTTGCCGTTCACGTTGATGGGAAATCCATCGAGGCAGACCACGCGGTCGGGCCGCGCGTAGACCGGCAGGCTGTGCTTGCAGGCGTGGCGGATGCGCGCCAGGCGCGCGCCCCTCACGCCCGGCGACTCGCCCGCAGGCCCCAGCACGAACGCCACCAGGCCGATCGGCTTGCCGGCCTCGTCCAGCGGCCATGCCAGCACCGCGCACTGCGCGCTGCCGCTGGCGGCCTGCACGACCTGCTCGATCTCCTGCAGCTCGATGCGGTTGCCGCGGATCTTGACCTGCGTGTCGATGCGCCCGTGGTAAAGCAGGCCATCGGGCGACTCGCTCACGGCGTCGCCGCTGCGGTACCAGCGGCGGCAGGCACGCCCCGGATAGGCGCGCGCGAAGAAGCGCTCGCCGTCGAGCGGGTTGGCCGACAGGTAGCCGCGCGCGAGCTGCGCGCCGCCGATCAGCAGCTCGCCCTGCGCGCCGGCGGCCACCGGCACCAGGTGCTGGTCGACCACCACGGTCTCGATGCCCGGGTAGGGCTGCCCCAGCGGCACCACCGGGCGCGACGCATCGGCGAGAAAGGCCGGCGTGAGCTCGAAGGTCAGCACGATGACCGTGGTTTCGGTGGGTCCGTAGCCGTTGACGATGCGGGTGTTCGGCGCGGCCCGCGACCAGGCTTCGGCCAGGGTCTTGGGCAGGGCCTCGCCGCCCATCAGGGTCATCCTCACGCTGGGGAACGCGCCCGGCGCCAGCTTGCGGAACTGCTGCAGCAGGGCCAGCACGGAGGGCACGCTGGCCCAGTGGGTGATGCCGTGCTCGCGGATGAAGCCGGCCAGGTAGAGCGGGTCCTGCAGCGTCGGCACGTACAGGCACGCGCCGTTGGCCCAGCACACGTGCACGTCGTGCACCGAGAAATCGAAGGTGAGATCCGCGAACTGGCTGAAGCGCGCGCCGGGCTCGCAGGGGTAGCGCCGCATCTGCGCCTCGACGTAGGCCACCGCGCTGCCGTGCGGGATCATGACGCCCTTGGGCGGGCCGCTGGTGCCCGAGGTGAAGATCAGGTAGGCAAGGTCGTCGGCGGCGACGGTGGCGGGCCACGCTGCCGGCGGATCGTGCACGAAGGGCGCGGACGGCGGCGGCACCGGCGGCGCGTTGCCGGCGGCGGCATCCCACGCCTGCGCGTCGAGCATGACGATGCGCAGGTCGGGCGGCAGCAGCGGCAGCAGCGCCGCGAGCTGCGGCGCGCAGACATGGTCGACCAGCATCACGCGCGCGCCCGAACGCGCGATGATGGCGGCATTGCGCGCGGCCGGGAACCGGGCGTGGATCGGCACGTAGGCCATGCCGGCGGCCAGCGCGCCGAGCAGTCCGGCGTAGGCGCAGGCGCTGCGGTGCGCGAACAGGATGCAGTTGCGGTTGGGGCCGCCGGCGAACGGCGCCAGCGCCAGGCTGATGCCGTGCGCGCGCGCGCGGACTTCGCCGTAGGTGTAGTAGCGGCCATCGACCCACAAAGCGTGGTCGCCGGGCCGCCGCGCGGCGGACTCGAAGAAAAATGAATGCAGCATTCCCCCTCCCGTCACTGGGCGCCGGCCCGGATACGCCGGAACGACCGCTTCCCTGTCGAAATCGCGCTGGCTGGAATGGGCCGCGCCTGTCGCGCGCCCGATCTTCGCCGGCGCGGCGCTGTCAGGTCAAGGTAGACGGCTTCGCACCACAAGACAAGTTGCGCCGCCTTAAATGTATTGAACCAGGACCGGTGGCAAAGCCGCCCGGATGGAGGAAGGAAATGTGGGCCGGCGCACCTTCACGCAAGGACGCCGCCGCCTGGGCAAGGGCCCGCGCGCACGGCCCGGCGGCCCGGCGCGGCGCCCAGCCAGAAGGCTTAGTCCGCCGAAACGGGTGGCGGGAAAAGACAATGGCGTGGCCGAATGCGGCGGTATCGGCAACATCCACGGTATCGGCGGTAGCGGGCAGGGTGGCGGCATTGCCGCATCAGATCACGCCCTGGCTCCGCAAGCGCTCCAACGCCTGCGGCGCCAGCCCGAGCGCGCCATAGATGTCCGCGTTGTGCTCGCCCACCGCGGGGCCGCTGCGCGGCGCGGGCGCGTCGTGGCCGGAAAAGCGCGGCACCACGCAAGGCGCGGGCACGCTGCCGAGATCCGGGTCGGGCAGGCGCACGACGGCGCCGCGCGCCTGGAAATGCGGGTCGTCCAGGATGTCGGCGATGGTGAAGATCTTGCTGAACGGGATCTCGTGCGCCGCCAGCGCGGCGGCCGCATCCGCGTACGCACGCGCGGCAAACCATGCGGCGATCTCGGCATCGAGCGTATCGATATGCCGCACGCGCGACGGATTGCTGCCATAGCGCGCGTCCAGCGCCATCTCGGGCCGCCCGAGCGCCGCGCACAGGCGGCGGAAGATCGGGTCGGACGATGCCACCAGGGAGACCCAGTGCCCGTCCGCGGTCGCGTACATGTTGGACGGCGCGGTGTAGGTCGCGCGGTTGCCCGCGCGCTGGCGCACCTGGCCGAGCTGCTCGTGTTCCACGGCGAGCGGCTCCAGCAGGCGGAACAGCGCCTCGGTGGCGGACAGGTCGATCTCGCGGCCCGGCATCGCCGCGCCGGCGGCGTCGCGCCGCCGCTCGGCCACCGCCGCGGCAATGGCGAAGCCGCCGAACAGGCCGGCGATCATGTCGCCCATCGGGTAGTTCATGTGCAGCGGCGCGCGGCCGGGCTCGCCCGCCAGGTTGGTGAAGCCGCTCATGGCCTCGAACACGCGGGCGAAGCCGGCGCGGCCGGCATAGGGACCGGTCTGGCCGAAGCCGGTCAGGCGCAACACCGTCAATCGCGGATTGGCGGCATGGAGCGTGGCGAGATCGAGGCCCCAGCGGTCCAGCGTGCCGGTGCGGAAATTCTCCACCAGCACGTCGAACTCCGGCAGCAGCCGCAGGAACAGCGCCCGCCCCTCGGGCTTGCGCACATCCAGCGTGATGCCGCGCTTGCCGCGGTTGGTGACCTTCCAGTAGAGCGGCAGGTCGCCCTTGACCGGCGCCAGGCCACGCAGCGGGTCCGAGCCGTCGGGCAGCTCGAGCTTGACCACGTCGGCGCCCATGTCGGCGCACAGCGTGCTCGCGAACGGCGCGGCCACCACGGTCGCCATGTCGAGGATGCGGATGCCGGCCAGCGGGCCGGCGCCGCGGGAAGTCTGTGCAGCGGTGTCTTGCATGATGGATGGCTCAGGTCTGCCCGAGCGGGCCGCAGGCCCGGCGGACTTGGGAAATAACGGACTTGGGAAATAAAAAAAAGCCGGCTCAGTCCGGCATGCGGACCACGTAGCGCCCGCGCGAGGTGCGCGCCAGCATGCGCGCCATCGCCCCGGGCAGCGCGTCGAACGCGATGACGCTGGCGATGGCCTCCAGCCGGCGCGGCCGGTAAGGGCCGGCGATCTTGGCCCACACGTGCTCGCGCAGCGCCATCGGGCTGTTGGCGTTGATGCCGATCAGGCGCACGCCGCGCAGGATGAAGGGCAGCACGTTGCCGTCGAAGGCCGCGCCGCCGGCATTGCCGAAACTGGTCGCCACGCCGTCCGGCTGCATCGTCCGCAGCATCCAGGCCAGCACCGCGCCGCCCACGGCGTCCACGGCGCCGGCCCATGCGCCGCGCTCGAGCGGCTTGCCCGGCGCCAGCGCGACATCGTCGGCAAGGATGTCCGACGCGCCCAGGCCGCGCAGGTACGCATGCGCGTCCGGCTTGCCGGTCAGCGCGGCCACGGCGTAGCCGCGCGACGCCAGCATGTCGACGGCGATGCTGCCCACGCCGCCGGTGGCGCCGCTGACCACCACCTTGCCGGCATCCGGGGCGAGGCCGTTGTGCTCCATCCAGTGCAGGCACAGCCCCGCCGTATAGCCTGCCGCGCCCAGCGCGCTGGCCTCCAGCAGCGACAGCCCCGCCGGCAGCGGCATGACCCAGCCGCCGGGCACGCGGGCATATTGCGCATGGCCGCCGTCGTGGTCCACGCCGATGCCGAAGCCGTGCACCACCACGGCGTCGCCCTCGCGCAAGCGCGCATCGCGCGAGGCCGCCACATGGCCGGCCAGGTCGATGCCGCCGATGCGGGGGTAGGTCCGCACGATGGCGTTGCGCCCGGCGGCGGCGAGGGCGTCCTTGTAGTTGAGGCTGGAATAGGCGACGCGGATCAGCACGTCGCCGGGCGACAGGTCGTCCACGCGCAGCTCGACGAAGCGCGCGCCGGGCGCGCCGCCGCCGTCCGCGTGCAGGCGGTAGGCAAGGAAGGTGGACATGGCTTGGAATCTCCGGGGCATGGCCATATGCCCGCGGACATGCGGACATCGCGGCCATGCGGCTGCGGTGTTTCAGGGACGCAACTGCTGGCTGAAGATGCGGCGCGCCAGCGTGGCGCGGTGCAGCTCCGAGGCGCCGTCGTAGATGCGGAACGGGCGCAGCTCGCGCTGGATCATCGACACCGGCGTATCGTCGGATACGCCCAGCGCGCCCATGATCTGCACGGCGCGGTCGGCCACGCGCCAGACCGCCTCCGAGACGAACACCTTGACCATGGCCGACTCGTGCTTGACCGGCAGGCCGGCGTCGAGGCGCTGCGCGCAATCGCGCACCATCAGCCGGCACGCGTGCAGGTCGATATGCGCGTCCGCCACCATGGCCTGCACCTGCTGCAGCTCGCTCAGGCGCTGGCCGAACGACTCGCGCTGCGCGGCATGGTGCTGCGCGATCTCCATCGCGCGCGAAGCGCGCCCGATGAAGCGCATGCAGTGCGACAGCCGGGCCGGCTCCAGCCGCGCCTGCGCATAGGCAAAGCCCTGGCCGATCTCGCCGAGCACCGCATCGGCGCCGACCGCGCACTGCTCCAGCACGATCTCGCCGTGGCCGCCGACCTGGTAGCCGTCCATGCTGCCGATATTGCGCACCAGCCGGTAGCCCGGCTGCGCGGTATCGACCACGAACAGGGTGGGACCGTGCGCGGTCTGCGCCAGCACGATGGCAAACGCCGCGCCGACGGCGCCGCTGATGAACCACTTGTGCCCGTTCAGCACCCAGCCGCCGCCGGCACGCTCGGCCACCGTGCGCAGCATGGACGGATCGGAGCCCGCGCCCGGCGCCGGCTCGGTCATGGCAAAGCACGAGCGGATCTCGCCGCGCACCAGCGGCATCAGGTAGCGCGCCTGCTGCGCCGGCGTGCCCTGCTGCAGCAGGTTGATCATGTTGGGCTGGTCCGGCGGCGCGCAGTTGAGCGCGGGCGCGCCGAGGAAGCTGCGCCCGGCCTCCTCCAGTACGCCGGCGCGCTGGCGCCAGTCCAGGCCGAGACCGCCCAGCTCGCGCGGCAGCTGCGGCGCGTAGATGCCGGCCCGGCGCGCCAGGTCGCGAAGTTCGCGCGTGACGGCGTCGAGCGCCGCGACGTCGTGCGCCAGCGCCGGGTCCTCGCGCGGGATGGCGTGGCGCTCGACGAATTCGCGCGTGGCCTCGCGCAGTCCGGCCTCGCGGGCGTCGCCCGCAATCTGAGCATGCATGGGAGCGCCCCTCAGTCCAGCGTGGTGCCGGTCGACTTGACCAGCGCCGCCCACCAGCGCGCATCGCTGCGGATCTGCGCGGCGAACTGTTCCGGCGTGTTGCCGACCGGCTCCGCGCCGAGATCGACCAGGCGCTTGCGCATGTCCTGCGAGGACAGGATCTTCACGGTGGCCTGGTTCAGCCTGGCGATCACCGCCGGCGGCGTGCCCGCGGGCACCATCAGGCCCTTCCATGCGGTCACCACGAAGCCCTTGACGCCGGCTTCCTCGGCGGTCGGCACGTCGGGCAGCGCGGAGGCGCGCTTCTCGCTGGCCACCGCGAGCGCGCGCAGCTTGCCGGACTGCACGTGCGGCATCAGCGCCGGCATGTTGTCGATCATCAGGTTGATGTGGCCGGCGATCAGGTCGGCCACCGCCGGGCCGCTGCCCTTGTAGGGCACGTGCTGCAGCTTGACGCCGGCGAGCTGGTTGAACAGCTCGCCGCCGAGCTGGGCCGGCGAGCCGTTGCCGGGCGAGCCGAAGCTGAGCTGCGCGGGATGCGCCTTGGCATATGCGATGAATTCCTTCAGGTTGCGCACCGGCAGGCTGGCGTTCACCACCATCAGGTTGTGCTCGCGCACCAGCATGGTCACGGGTACCAGGTCGCGCGCCGGGTCGAACGGCATCTTGGCGTAGAGGCTGGGGTTGATCACGGTGGGACCGGCCGCGGCCAGCAGCAGCGTGTAGCCGTCGGCCGCCGCGCGCGCGACCACCTCCCCGCCGATGTTGCCGCCTGCGCCTGGCCGGTTTTCCACGATCACGGTCTGCCCCAGCTCGTCCTTGAGGCGCTCGGACAGCAGCCGCGCCAGGATGTCGGTGGAGCCGCCGGGCGCGAACGGCACCACCAGCCGGATCACCTTGGCGGGATAAGCGGCGTCCGCCAGCGCGGGCCGCAGCGGGACCAGCGCGCCCAGCAGCAGGGGCAGGACGGCAAGAATGCGCTTGAACATGATGTCTCCTCGTCGGGTATGCGGGGGCAGGCTAGCCGCGCGCCGCGGCAAGCGCGAGCGTACGCTTGGCGATGTTGAGCTGGTGGATCTGGCTGGTGCCTTCATACAAGCGGAACAGCCGCACGTCGCGATAGAAGCGCTCGATGCCGAAATCGGCGATGTAGCCGTAGCCGCCGAACATCTGCACGCAGCGGTCCGCCACGCGGCCGCACATCTCGGACGCGAAGTACTTGCACATCGACGCCTGCATGGCCACGTCCTCGCCGCGGTCGCGCGCGCGCGCCGTTTCCAGCACCAGCGCGCGCGCGGCGTGGATCTCGGTCTGGCAGTCGGCGATCATGGCCTGCACGAGCTGGAACTCGGCCAGCGGCTGGCCGAACTGGCGGCGCTCGCTGACGAAGCGCACCGCTTCGTCGAGCATGCGGATGGCCGGCCCCGTGCACAGCGCGGCAAGGTGGATGCGCTGCTTGTTGAGCACCTTCATCGCGGTGCGGAAGCCCTGGCCTTCCTCGCCGCCGACCAGGCTGGCGGCCGGCACGCGGCAGTCCTGGAAATGCACCTCGGACACCGGCGAGCCAGCCTGCCCCATCTTCTGGTACGGCTGGCCGGTGCTCAGGCCGGGCGTGCCGCGCTCGACCAGGAAGGCGGAGATGCCGGCGGCGCCGGCGCGCTCCGGGTCGGTGCGCGCCATCACGGTAAACAGGCCGGCGATGGGCGCATTGGTGATGAAGCACTTGCTGCCGTTGAGCACATAGTGGTCGCCGTCGCGGCGCGCGCTGGTGCGCAAGGCGGTGGCGTCGGAGCCGGCCTCCGGTTCGGTGAGCGCGAAGGCGCCGGTGAGCGCGCCGCTGGCCAGCAGCGGCAGGTAGCGCTGCTTCTGCTCCGGCGTGCCGTCGGCCACCAGCGCCTCCGAGCCGATGCCGGTATTGGTGCCGACGCGCGCGCGGAACGCCACCGAGCACTGCGACAGCTCGATGGCCGCCAGCACCAGTTCCTCGGTGGTCATGCCGGCGCCGCCATAGGCTTCGGGAATGGAATAGCCGAACATGCCCGCCCCGGCCATCTCGTCCACCAGCGCCGCCGGCACCTCGTCGCGCGCGGCGACCTCGGCCTCGCGCGGCACCAGCCGCTCGCGCACGAAACGGCGCAACTGCGCCTGGAACGCCGCGAAGGCTTCCGGATCCCTGATCATCTGTCTCGCTCCATTGTGCGTTCCGCCCTTGCAGGACGGTATGCGCAGCAGCGTAGCAAGCGGCGCGCGGAAACAGGACCGTTGTTTCGCTATCTTGAACACCGCGCGTGCCGCCGGCAACGCCACGGCGGGCGCCGGCCGCTATGATGGAGGCTCGTCCCCGAAGGCCCTTTCCCATGCCCAGCCGCCCGCATCATCCCGACCCGGCCTTCGCCACCACGCTGGCGCACGGGCTGGCGCTGCTGCAGTGCTTCCGCGTGGGCGAGCCGGTGCTCAGCAACAAGGAGCTGGCCGAGCGCACCGGGCTGTCCAAGGCCACCATCTCGCGCCTGACCTGCACGCTGGCCGCGCGCGGCCTGCTGCACTACGACAACGCGCTGCGCCGCTACCGGCTGGGCACCACCACGCTGTCGCTGGGCTATCCGCTGCTGTCGAGCATGCGCGTGCGGCAGCTGGCGCGCCCGCTGATGAAGGCGCTGGCCGACCGCGTCGGCGGCTCGGTGTCGCTCGGGCTGCGCGACCGCCTGCGCATGGTCTACGTGGAGACCAGCCGCGGCCACGAGGCCATCGCGTTCCGGCCCGACATCGGCGCCACGCTGCCGCTGCTGGCCACCGCGATGGGCCGCGCGTGGCTGTGCCAGGCGCCGCCGGCGGTGCGCGACGGCGTGCTCGCCGCCTTGCGCCATGACGAGCCCGCGCAATGGCGCGCGCACGGCGCGGCGCTGGATCAGGCCGCGCGCGACCTCGCCACGCATGGCTTCTGCCTCTCGCGCGGCGAATGGCAGCCGGACGTGCATGCGGTCGCGGTGCCCATGCGCGACCCCATCGACGGCGACGTCCTGGTGTTCAACTGCGGCGTGCCCGGCGCGCGCATGACGCCGCGCAAGCTCGAGCGCGACATGGGGCCGCGGCTGCTGCGCATGGTGCGCGGCGTCGAGGCCGCGCTGCGCCAGCCATGACCATGCCGCCCGCCGCCGAACGCGACCGCCAGTTCGCCGGCACGCTGGCCAGCGGCATCGACCTCCTGCTGGCCTACCGGCCCGGCGAGGCGCTGCTGGGCAACGCCGAGTTCGCGCGCCGCACGGGCTTGTCCAAATCCACCGTGGCGCGGCTCACGCACACGCTCTGCGCGCTGGGCTACCTGCGCCGCGACGCGCTGCTGGGCAAATACCGCCTGGGCGCGGCCGTGCTGTCGATGGGTTATCCGCTGCTGGCCGGCATGCAGGTGCGCCAGACCGCGCGGCCGCTGATGAAGGCGCTGGCCGACCACGTCGGCGGGGCCGTGTCGCTGGGCCTGCGCGAGCGCACGCGGATGATCTATGTGGAGACGGCTCGCTCGACCGACAGCCTGGTGGTCACGCCCGATATCGGCGCGGCGCTGCCCATGCTCACCACCGCCATCGGCCGGGCATGGCTGGCGCGCGCGCCGGCCGCGGAACGCACCGAGGTGCTCAACCGGCTCAGGCTGGAAGACCCGGCCGCTTTCCGCCAGCTCGCGCCGGCGGCGGAGAAAGCCCGGCAGGACTTCGCGCGGCGCGGCTATTGCATCAACCGCGGCGAGTGGCGCGCGCAGGTGTACGGCTTCGCCGTGCCGATGCTGCAGCCGGTCGACGCGCAATTGCTGGTGGTGAACTGCGGCGTGCCGGCGCGGGCCGGCAGCTTTGCCGCGGTGGAAAAGGACGTGGCGCCGCGGCTGGTGGCCCTGGCGCAGGCCATCGAAGGCCTGCTGGGGATGCGGTGAGGAACGGTGCGGCGGGAAGCGCGATGAAAAAAGGACGCTGCCTGGCAGCGTCCTCGGTGTCCTCGGTGTCCGTAGCGTCCTGGTGCTGCTGCCGGTACCGGGCGCGGCGGCCTTGGCCTTAGCCGACGCGCTCCAGCACGGCGGCGAAGAAGCCGTCGGTCTGGTGCAGGTGCGGATAGAGCGCGAGCATCCCGGCGTCCTCGGGCAAGCCCGGCACCACGATCTTCTGCTCGGCCAGCACCTGCGCGGCCGGCACCAGGCGGAAGCCCGGATGCGTGGACAGGAAACCGCGCACGATGCCTTCGTTCTCGGCTTCCAGCACGCTGCAGGTGGCATAGACCACGCGCCCGCCGACCTTCACCAGGCGCGCGGCGGACTCCAGGATCGAGGCCTGCTTGGCGGTCAGTTCCAGCACCGACTGCGGCGACTGGCGCCACTTCAGGTCCGGGTTGCGCCGCAGCGTGCCCAGGCCGCTGCAGGGCGCGTCCACCAGCACGCGGTCGATCTTGCCGGCCAGGCGCTTGATCTTGGCGTCGTGCTCGGAGTCGATCTGCACCGGATGCACGTTGGACAGCCCGCTGCGCGCCAGGCGCGGCTTGAGGTTGGCCAGGCGCTTCTCGGACACGTCGAAGGCATAGAGGCGGCCAGTGGAGCGCATCAGCGCGCCCAGCGCCAGCGTCTTGCCGCCCGCGCCCGCGCAGAAGTCGACCACCATCTCGCCGCGCTTGGGCGCGACCAGGTTGCACAGCAGCTGGCTGCCTTCATCCTGCACTTCGACCAGGCCGTTGACGAACAGCGGCAACTGGTTGAGCGCGGGCTTGCCGGCCAGGCGGATGCCCGCGGGCGCCATCGGCGTGGGCTCGGCCTTGAGGCCGGCGGCCTCCAGCTCGGCCAGCGCGGCTTCGCGCGAGGTCTTGGCCAGGTTGGCGCGCAGGTCCAGCGGGGCCGGGCGCAGCCAGGCGTCGCCGAGCGCTTCGACGAAGGCCTGGTCGTGGCGCGCGGCGAGCTCGTCGAACAGCCATTCGGGCAGGTTGGCGCGCACGCGCGGCGCCAGGCTCGAGCGCTCGATGGTGGTCAGGCGGTCCAGCCATTCGCCTTCCTCGGGCAGCAGGAACGGCGTGAGGACATCGCGGCCGAGCGTGGCGGCCAGGCCCAGCAGGGCCAGGCGGCGCTGCGAGGCGCCCGTGCCGCTGGCGGCGAACTGCGAGAATTCGACGCGCCGGCGCAACACCGCGAACACCGCCTCGGCGATGATGCCGCGCTCGCGGTGGCCCAGCTTGGGGTTTTCGCGGAAGTAGTAGCTCACCACCACGTCGGACGGACGCGTGAACATCAGCACCTTGCCCAGCAGGCGGTCGATATGCTGGATATGCACGGCGTGCAGGCCGCCGTGCGGCGCCCGGCCCTGCTGCGGCGCGTGGCCGTCGCGGCTGTCGCCGGTGCGCGCGGCCTGGCGGATCGGGGTGGCCTTGCGCTTGTTGCGCACGGGCTGGCGCGCTCCTGTGGTATTCCGGCTCATGACTGCACCTCCGTAGCGGCAGCAAAGGCCGTAAACAACTGGGATTCTGGGGGTTCGACGCTGACCGCGCCGGCGTGCACGCGCAGGCGGTCCTCGACGAACCAGCGCACCGCGCGCGGGTAAATGACGTGTTCGGCCGGCAACAGGCGCTCGGCCAGGCTGTCCGGCGTGTCGCCCGGCAGCACGTCGAGCGCGGCCTGGGCGATCACCGGGCCGTGATCGAGCTCGGGCGTGACGAAATGCACACTCGCGCCGTGGATCTTGACGCCGGCCTCGATGGCCTGGCGGTGCGTATGCATGCCGGGAAAGCACGGCAGCAGCGAAGGATGGATATTGAGCATGCGCCCCGCGTATTTGTCGACGAAGCCCGGGGTCAGGATCCGCATGAAGCCGGCCAGTACGACCAGGTCGGGCGCGTGGGCATCGATGGCGGCGGCCAGGGCCGCGTCGAAGGTGGCGCGGTCGGCATATTCGGTGTGGTCCACCACGCCCGTGGCCACGCCGTGGGCGGCGGCGAACTGCAGGCCCTCGGCATCGGGCCGGTTGGACAGGACGGCCGCCACGCGCGCTGGCCAGCCCTCGGCGGCACAGGCGCGGACGATGGCTTCCATGTTGGAGCCACGCCCTGAAATCAGGATAACGATATTTTTCATCGCGCAATTCTACCAAGGCAGGGCCCATACACGGCCGAAGCGAGCGCATTAGGCACTTAAAACACGCGAAACGACCGTTGGCAAGCCGGATGGCATGGCCTGCGCGCAACGTCGTTAGCTTGTTCATGGATTGTGACGCCTCGCCCGCTCTGCTAGAGTGGCTGCTATCGTCCACGCGCAGACCGTTTCACGCGGCTTCAAGTGACAACAAGGACGAAGTGGAAAATTAGACGGGAAATCGCATGTCGAACGCTGCACCGACCTTGCTGGTGGTCGATGATCATCCCATGGCCCTGTCCGGCACCACCGCCTTCCTGGCGGAAGTGATGCCCGACGTTGCGGTCCATGCCGCCGGCAGCGCCAAAGAGGCGCTCAATACATTGCAGCAGGGGCTGAGGCCCGACATCGTGCTGCTGGACATCTGGCTGACCGACGGCACCGGCTTCGACGCTATGCAGGCGCTCAAGACGCTGGTGCCCTCGGCGCGCTTCATCTTCATGTCCGCCGAAGCCACGCCGGAGATCGTGGGCCGCGCGCGCGCGCTGGCCGCCTACGGCTTCGTCGGCAAGCACCTCGACGCCAATGCCTTCACCGCGGCCGTGCGCAAGGTGCTCGCGGGCGACACCTCGTTTCCTTCAGACGAAGCCCTCAGCGGCCGCGCCCAGTCCTTCGGCCCGGCCCACGGCATCCCGGTCACGCCGGCGGAACTCGGGCTGACGCCGCGCCAGGGCTCGGTGCTGGCGCTGGTGCTGGAAGGACTGCCCAACAAGGTCATCGCGCGGCGCCTGGGCCTGACCGAGAACACCGTCAAGGAACACGTCTCGGCGATCCTGCAGCGGCTCGGCGTGCGCACGCGCATGCAGGTGATGTCGCGCATGGAGCGTTTCCGCCTGCGCCAGTAAGCGCCCGGCCAGCCCGGCAGGGCCTTCCCCCTCCCTCTCCTCTCCTCAGGCGGGACGCAGCCAGCGCCGCAGCAGCAGCCGCAGCGCCGCCGGATCGACCGGCTTGGGCAGCACGAAATAGCCCGCCTCCTCGGCCGCCGCCAGCGCATCGGACTTGAGGTCGCCCGACAGCAGCGCGCTGCGCGCCTGCGGCTGGGTGTTCTGCCAGCGCTCGAGCAGGTCCAGCCCGTTCTCGCTGCCCGGCAGGCGCAGGTCGCAGAAGATGATGTCCGGCCTGAGCCCTTGCATGAACAGGTGGTCGGCGTCCGCGCCGTGCGCCGCGCAGGCGACCTGGATGCCCCAGGCTTCCATCAGCGCGATCCAGGCCTTGCGGATCTGCGTGTCGTCGTCCACCACCAGCACGGTGCCGCGCAGGTGGTCCGGCTTGGTCTCCTCGGCCGCCGCGGAGGCGCGCACGGCGCGGATGGTGGCCACGGTCTCGGCCTCCACCGGCGCCAGCGAGAACCAGAACACCGAGCCGCGCCCCGGCACCGAGCGCACGCCGTAGGTGCCGCGCATCAGGCGCACGCACTCCTTGAAGATGGCCAGCCCCAGCCCCAGCCCCTGGGACGGGTCGCGCTGGGGGTTGTGCACCTGGTAGTACGGCGAAAAGATGTCCGGCAGGTGCTCCGGCGTGATGCCGGCGCCGGTGTCCCACACTTCCACGCGGATATGCTTGCGGCGCTCGCGCGCGGTCACCAGCACGCCGCCGCGGCGGGTATAGCGCAGCGCGTTCTGCACGAGGTTGAACAGCGCCCGGCGCAGCAGCACCGGCTCGGCCATGGCGAACAGTTCCTCGGGCACGCGCGGGGTCAGGGTCAGGCCGCTTTCGCGCGCGTCGGCGGCGAACTGGCTCATCACCTCGTTGATCAGGTGGCCCAGCTCGCACGGCTCCAGCGTCGGCAGCACCTTGCGGCCCTCGAGCTTGGACAGGTCCAGCAGCGAGCGGAACAGCAGGTCGATGGTCTGGGTGCCGGCGGCGACCTGCTCGACCAGCGGGTGGAGCGAGGACGACTTGTTGCGCGCGCGCAGCGCCTCGACCAGCATCACCAGCGCATGCACGGGCTGGCGCAGGTCATGGCTGGCGGCGGCCAGGAAGCGGGATTTCTCCTCGCTGGCGTGCAGCGCCCGCTCCTTTTCCTCCTGGAACTGCTTGGCCAGCCGCCGGCTGTCGCTCTCGAGCTGGATGGCCCGCACCAGCGTGCGCTGCAGGTTCAGCGCATGGCGCGTGAGCATGATGGCGTAGACCACCAGCAGCAGCTGCACGTAGGTGCCGTGCCCGGGAAACGCGTAGTCGGCCAGCAGGATGTTGGGCACCAGGATCGGGATGCCGGCATAGACCAGGTTCGACGGCACCGGCGACTGCGCGGTGACGCCGCCGGCCAGCACCCCCAGCGCCAGCAGGTAAAGCACGCTGGAGAACACGGTGGAGCCGGTGAACAGGTGCAGCAGCGCGGAGCTGCCCCAGGTCAGGCCGGTGAGGAAGGCCAGCGCCCGCATATTGGCCCACCATTTGCGCGTATGGGCCGAGCGGCTCATGGTGGCGCCGTCGCGCAGGTAGCCGTAGTAGAACCACGTGGAGGCGGTCGCCAGGACCAGCATCACGCCGCACCAGCCCAGCAGCGCGGCATGGTCGGCGGCGGACCAGAAGGCGACGGCGGTGAGCGCCGGCAGCACCAGCGAGGCAACGGTTGCGGTGGGAGAAACGCGGTGGATGGTCGCCAGCAGCTTGGCCCGCGTTTCGGTATCGAGCGGAGGCCCTGGCGGCGGCAGGATTCGGTTGAGCAGCGCGTTCAATGGAAGGGCTGGGGCGTCGGATGCGATCCGCCGTATCATGCCGCCTTTTGGGGAGCGGCGCCACGCCGATGGGCCGATCCGTGCACAAAAACGCCAGCCTGCGTGCCGGGCCTGGCGCCTCCGGGGAACTCGTCCCCCATTCGCCTTATAATGCTCGCTTTACCCAAACGCTTGACGCCGTCCTCGTGAAAGTCTTCCGTGGCCTGCCCAATGCCGAGAGCCGGGCGCCCTGCGCCCTCACCATCGGCAATTTCGACGGTGTCCACCGCGGCCACCAGTCGCTGCTCGCGCGCGCGCGCGCGGCGGCCGACGCGCGCGGCCTGCCGCTGTGCGTGATGACCTTCGAGCCGCACCCGCGCGAGTTCTTCACCCCGGACAAGGCGCCCACCCGCATCGCCCTGCTGCGCGACAAGCTCGAGAGCCTGCGCCGCAACGGGGTCGACCGCGTGGTGGTCGAGCATTTCAACGCCCATTTCGCCGCCCAGTCGCCGCAAGCCTTCGTCGAGAACGTGCTGTGGCACGGCCTGCACGCGCGCTGGCTGCTGGTCGGCGACGATTTCCGCTTCGGCGCGAAGCGCGCCGGCGATTTCGCCTACCTGCAGGAGGCCGGCGCCCAGTTCGGTTTCGACGTGGAGCAGATGGGCTCGGTCTCCGAAGGCGGCGTGCGCATCTCCAGCTCCGCGGTGCGCCAGGCGCTGGCCGGCGGCGATCTCGAGCATGCGCGCCGCCTGCTCGGCCACGGCTACGCCATCAGCGGGCACGTGGTGCACGGCCGCAAGCTCGGGCGCGACCTGGGCTTTCCCACCATCAACCTGCGCATCTCGCACAAGCGGCCGGCGGTCAGCGGCATCTTCGTGGTGCAGGTGCACGGGCTGGGCGAGCATCCGGTGCCCGGCGTGGCCAGCATCGGCGTGCGCCCGACCATCGAGGATGCCGGCCGGGTCCTGCTGGAAGTGCATCTGTTCGACTTCAGCCAGAGCGTCTACGGCAAGCTGGTGCGGGTCGAGTTCATGAAGAAGCTGCGCGACGAGGCCCGCTTCGACGGCCTGGAGGCGCTGACCGCGGCCATCGCCAAGGACTGCGCGGATGCGCGCGCGTTCTTCGGCCTGACCGTGCCGGGCTCGCCCGAGGGCACGCCCCCGGCCGCGGGCGGGCGCGACTTCGCCACCTCCGCCACCGACCGAATTAGCTAGCGCCCCGTTCCCGCACCGCGGGACCCGGGTCGCTACCCCTTCAAACCCGAGGCTTCCCCGCAGCCAGCCCACGCCGTACCGCGCGCCCGCAGCCAGCCGAGCTGGTGCCCCGCGCGCCAACCGAATTGCCCCGAGAATCGACATGTCCAACGACAAACGCGCCAAGCCCGAAAAAAGCAAGTATCCGGTCAACCTGCTCGACACCCCGTTCCCGATGCGCGGCGACCTGCCCAAGCGCGAGCCGCTGTGGGTCAAGCAGTGGCAGGACAAGCAGATCTACAAGAAGATCCGGGCCGCCCGCAAGGGCGCGAAGAAGTTCATCCTGCATGACGGCCCCCCGTACGCCAACGGCGACATCCACATCGGCCATGCGGTGAACAAGATCCTCAAGGACATGATCATCAAGGCGCGCGGCCTGTCGGGCCTCGACGCGGTCTACGTGCCGGGCTGGGACTGCCACGGCATGCCGATCGAGATCCAGATCGAGAAGCAGTTCGGCAAGGGCCTGCCGGTGCAGGAAGTCCAGGCGAAGGCGCGCGCCTACGCCACCGAGCAGATCGCCCGCCAGAAGCTGGACTTCGAGCGCCTGGGCGTGCTGGGCGACTGGGACCATCCCTACCTGACCATGAACTACAGCAACGAAGCCGACGAGCTGCGCGCGCTGGGCAAGATCATGGAGAAGGGCTACGTGTTCCGCGGCCTCAAGCCGGTGAACTGGTGCTTCGACTGCGGCTCGGCGCTGGCCGAGGCCGAGGTCGAGTACAAGGACAAGACCGACCTTTCCATCGACGTGGGCTTCCCGTTCGCCGAGACCGACAAGCTGGCCCATGCGTTCAGGCTGCCGGCCGCGCAACTGGCGGCCAAGCCGGGCTGGATCGTGATCTGGACCACCACGCCGTGGACCATTCCCTCCAACCAGGCGCTCAACGTGCATCCGGAGGTGGAATACGCGCTGGTCGACACGCCGCGCGGCTACCTGATCCTGGCCACCGAGCGCGTCGAGGAACAGCTCAGGGTCTACGGGCTCGAGGGCAGCGTGCTGGCCACCACCACGGGCGCGGCTCTGGCGGAGATCCGCTTCCACCACCCGCTGGCCGGGACCGACGCCGGCTACGACCGCCTCTCGCCGGTCTACCTGGGCGAATACGTCACCACCGATACCGGCACCGGCATCGTGCACTCGGCGCCGGCCTACGGCGTGGAAGACTTCCAGTCCTGCAAGGCGCACGGCATGACCGACGCCGACATCATCAGCCCGGTGATGGGCGACGGCGTCTACGCCAGCACGCTGCCGCTGTTCGGCGGCGAGAAGATCTGGGACGCCAACCCGAAGATCGTCGCGGTGCTGGAAGCCTCGGGCAACCTGTTCAATTCGCACAAGTACACCCACAGCTACATGCACTGCTGGCGCCACAAGACGCCGATCATCTACCGCGCCACTTCGCAGTGGTTCGCGGGCATGGACGTGGACCCGGCCGACGACGGCCCCACCCTGCGCGAAACCGCGCTGGCCGGCATCGAGGCCACCGAGTTCTACCCTGCCTGGGGCAAGCAGCGCCTGCACAACATGATCGCCAACCGGCCGGACTGGACCCTGTCGCGCCAGCGCCAGTGGGGCGTGCCGATGGCCTTCTTCGTGCACAAGGAAACCGGCGCGCTGCACCCGCGCACGCCGGAACTGCTGGAAGAAGTGGCCAGGCGCGTGGAGCAGCACGGCATCGAGGCCTGGCAGACGCTGGACCCGCAGGAACTGCTCGGCGACGAGGCCGCCCTGTATGAAAAGAACCGCGACACGCTCGACGTCTGGTTCGACTCCGGCACCACGCACTGGACCGTGATCCGCGGCTCGCACCGCGCGGACCTGTACGATCCGTCGGCCGACCTGCCCGACGGCCGCCTGGCGGACCTGTACCTGGAAGGCTCGGACCAGCATCGCGGCTGGTTCCACTCCTCGCTGCTGACCGCCTCGATGCTGTACGGCAAGCCGCCCTACAAGGCGCTGCTCACGCACGGCTTCACCGTGGACGGCGAAGGCCGCAAGATGTCGAAGTCGGTCGGCAACACGGTCTCGCCGCAGGAGGTGTCGAACAAGATGGGCGCCGAGATCATCCGCCTGTGGGTGGCCTCGACCGACTACTCCGGCGAGCTGTCGATCTCCGACGAGATCCTCAAGCGCGTGGTGGAAGGCTACCGCCGCATCCGCAACACGCTGCGCTTCCTGCTGGCCAACCTGGCCGACTACGACCACGCGCAGCATGCGCTGCCGGCCTCGGAATGGCTGGAAATCGACCGTTACGCGGTGGCGCTGGCCGGCCGCCTGCAGCGCGAGATCCTGTCGCACTACGAGGCCTATGAGTTCCACCCGGTGGTGGCCAAGCTGCAGACGTTCTGCTCGGAAGACCTGGGCGGCTTCTACCTCGACGTGCTCAAGGACCGCCTCTACACCACGGCGCCCGGCTCGCAGGCGCGCCGCGCCGCGCAGAACGCGATCTACCACATCACCCAGGCCATGCTGCACTGGATGGCGCCGTTCCTTTCGTTCACCGCCGAGGAAGCGTGGCAGATCTTCGGCCACGGCACCGCGCACCGCGACACCATCTTCACCAGCACCTACTACGAGGTGCCGGCGGTCGACGAAGCCGACGACCTGCTGCAGAAGTGGCACACCATCCGCGACGTGCGCGCGGAAGTCACCAAGCAGCTCGAAGCGGTGCGCGTGGACGGCGAGATCGGCTCGTCGCTGCAGGCCGAGGTCACCATCCAGGCCGGCGGCCCGGTGCTGGCCGCGCTGCAAAGCCTGGCCGACGACCTGCGCTTCGTGCTGCTGACCTCGGCGGCCAAGGTGGAGCCGGCACCGGAGGGCGGCGACCTGCTGGTGACCGTGACGCCGTCGGTCCACGCCAAGTGCGAGCGCTGCTGGCACTACCGCGCCGACGTCGGCCGCGACCCGGCCCATCCCACCCTCTGCGGGCGCTGCGACAGCAACCTGTTCGGCGCCGGCGAACACAGGAGCCACGCCTGATGGCCGCCACCACCACGCGCGGCGCGCGCGCCGGCAAGCGCGCCAGCAAGGGCAGCAACACCACGCCGCTGTTGTGGCTGGCGTTCGCCCTGCTGGTGATCGTGCTCGACCAGTTCTTCAAGATCGTCATCGTCAGGACCTTCGCCTACGGCGAATCGCGCCCGGTGACCGGCTTCTTCAACCTGGTGCTGGTCTACAACAAGGGCGCCGCCTTCAGCTTCCTGGCCGACGCCGGCGGCTGGCAGCGCTGGTTCTTCACCGCGCTGGGCGTGGTGGTGGGCCTGTTCATCGTGTGGATGCTGTACCGCCACACCGGCCAGCGCCTGTTCTGCTTCGCCATCTCGCTGATCCTGGGCGGCGCCATCGGCAACGTGGTCGACCGCGTGGCCTACGGCCACGTGATCGACTTCCTCGATTTCCACGTCCGCAACTACCACTGGCCCGCGTTCAACGTGGCGGACTGCGCCATCACGGTGGGCGCGGTGCTGCTGATCATCGACGAGCTGCGGCGCGTGCGCCGGCACTGAGCGCGCCGGGCGCCAGCGAGCGCCGCGCTCAGTAGCGCACGGCGTACCAGGCGTGCTTGAGGTATTCGGCAAGCACCGCGCCCGCTTCGTAGACCACCAGCGACTTGTCGAGGCTCACGCCGGGGTGGACGCCGTGGGCGCCCCACTCGACCTCGCCCCAGCTCTGGCGGAACGATTGCAGGGCCCGGCTGGTGTGATACCAGCTGGTCACCAGCACCGCCCGGCGGGGTACGAACCGTTCCAGCTGCGCCCGCGTCATGCGGGCGTTTTCCATGGTGCTGCGCGACATGCACTCGTAGCCGATGCGCCCGCGCGGCACGCCGGCCATGACCAGGCGCCGCACGTTCAGCAGGCAGTCGCCGGTGCCGGTGACGAACACGAACGGCGCCACGCCGGCGTGGTACAGCTCCGCCGCGCCGATCACGCGCTCGCCCGACTCCCCGCCCAGCACCACGATCCAGTCCGCCCGCGCCGGCACATCCTCGCGCGGCAGCCAGTCCTTGGCGAAGGCCAGCAGCAGCAGGGCCAGCGCCAGGCCGGCGGCCAGCAGCAGCAGGATCCGGTTCTGCAGGCGCAGCGGATGCTGCGGGCGGTGCTGGCGGAACAAGGGACGTGGCGACATGAGGACGGTGGGAAAGTGAGAGGCCGGGATGGCCGGGAACGCCGGCGGCGGCGCGCGGCAAACGCGCGCGCGGGCAAGCCGGTATTATTGACGTTTCTCCGGCGCAGCGGCATGCAATTGCAGGGCAATTGCCAGGCAAGCCAGCCGCGGCACCCGGATCACACCTTCGAGCAAAGAGCATATCCATGGATCTGCGAGGCAAGCATCTCGTCCTTGGCCTGACCGGCGGCATCGCCTGCTACAAGTCGGCCGAGCTGGTCCGCCTGCTGACCAAGGCCGGCGCCACCGTGCAGGTGGTCATGACCGAGGCCGCGACCCAGTTCATCACCCCGGTCACCATGCAGGCGCTGTCCGGGCGGCCGGTGTTCACCTCGCAGTGGGACGCGCGCGTGGGCAACAACATGGCCCATATCGACCTCTCGCGCGAGGCCGACGCCATCCTGATCGCGCCCGCCTCCACCGATTTCCTCGCGCGGCTGGCACACGGCCTGTGCGACGACCTGCTCTCCACGCTGTGCATCGCGCGCGACTGCCCGCTGCTGGTGGCGCCCGCCATGAACCGCCAGATGTGGGGCGCGCCGGCCACGCAGCGCAATGCCGCCCAGCTGCGCGCCGACGGCGTGACCATCCTCGGCCCGGGCAGCGGCGACCAGGCCTGCGGCGAGATCGGCGACGGCCGCATGCTGGAGCCGGCGGAGCTGGTGGAAGACCTCGTCGCCTTCTTCCAGCCCAAGCCGCTGGCGGGCCGCCGCGTGGTGATCACGGCCGGGCCGACCTTCGAGGCCATCGACCCGGTGCGCGGCATCACCAACCGCTCCTCGGGCAAGATGGGCTTTGCCATCGCGCGCGCGGCGCGCGAGGCGGGCGCCGACGTGATCCTGGTGGCCGGGCCGACCGCGCAGCCCACGCCGCGCGGCGTGGCGCGCGCCGACGTGGAAAGCGCCCAGCAGATGTTCGATGCGGTGCTGGCGAACCTGACCGGCGCCGACGTGTTCATCGCCGTGGCGGCGGTGGCCGACTGGCGCCCGGCCGAGGTGGCCACGCAGAAGCTCAAGAAGGCGAACGACACCGACACGCCGACGCTGCGGTTCGTGCAGAACCCGGACATCCTCGCGGCCGTGGCGGCGCGCGCGAACGCGCCCTACTGCGTGGGCTTCGCCGCCGAGAGCGAGAAGCTCGAGCAATACGGCGAGCAGAAGCGCCAGCGCAAGAATGTGCCGCTGCTGGTGGGCAATATCGGCCACCAGACCTTCGGCCTCGACGACAACGAGATCGTGCTGTTCGACGCCAGGGGCGTGACGCGCCTGCCGCGCGCGGACAAGCTGACGCTGGCGCGCGACCTGGTGGCCGCCATCGGCCAGCGCCTGCCGGCACGCACATGAGCGCCTGCCGCTGAACCCCGGCCGCCCGACCCTTCGCACGAGTCCCCTTCCGCACGAGTCCCCACATGCCTGAAAGCAAACCCAAGCTGCGCCTCTCGGTGCTGGACCAGAGCCCGGTCATCGCCGGCCACAGCGCGCGCGACGCGCTGGCCGCCACGGTGGAGCTGGCGCAGGCCGCCGACGCGCTCGGCTACACGCGCTACTGGTGCGCCGAGCATCACGGCCTGCGCGGCGTGTGCAACCCCGCGCCGGAAGTCATGCTGGCGCGCCTGGGCAGCGTCACGCAGCGCATCCGGCTGGGCTCGGGCGGCGTGATGCTGCCCTACTACAGCCCGTTCAAGGTGGCCGAGCAGTTCCGCATGCTCGAAGGCCTGTTCCCGGGCCGCATCGACCTCGGCGTGGGCCGCGCGCCAGGCGGCGACATGCGCACCGCGCAGGCGGTGGCGATGGGCGACTACAACCGCGGCGACCATTTTGCCGAGCAGGTGCAGGATCTGTCCTGGCTGCTGCGCGGCGAGGTGCCGCCGGGCCACATCGCCGAGGGCGTGGTGCTGCAGCCGGAGATCGATACCCGCCCCGAGCTGTGGGTGCTGGGCTCGAGCGACTACGGCGGCGCGCTGGCGGCCAGGCTGGGCCTGCGCTTCGCCTTCGCCCACTTCATCAACCCGCACATGGGCCACGCCGTGGCGCGCCACTACCGCGAGGACTTCACGCCCGCCTACGACGAGCGGCCGTACAGCGCTGCGGCGATCTTCGTGATCTGCGCCGATACCGAGGCCGAGGCGGCGGCGCTGGAGCGCGCGGTGGACCTGCGCCGGCTGCAGATGGCCTACGGCGTCAACGCGCCGATCCCGTCGCTGGCGCAGGCCGCGCAGCACGAGCCCACCGAGCGCGACCGCCTGATCGTCGAGCGCGAGCGCCCGCGCACCATCTGCGGCACGCCGGAGCAGGTCGCGCAGCGCATGCTGGACCTGCGCGAGCGCTTCCAGGCCGACGAGCTGGTGGTGCTGAGCGTGGCCGCCAGCTACGCGGCGCGGCTGCGCACCTACGAGTTGCTGGCGCAGGCCTTCGATCTTTCGGCGCAGTGAGGCCGGCCGGCGCGGCGGCCCGTTCGGCTATCATCCCGGGTTGCCAACGTTTTTCGTTTCCGGGACCGACCAGCCATGACCATCGAAGCCAATCCGACCGTCGAAATCAAGGTGCTCGACGCACGCCTGCACGAGTGGGGCCTGCCCGCCTACCAGAGCGACATGGCGGCGGCGATCGACCTGCATGCCTGCCTGGATGCGGCGCTCTCCATCGAACCCGGCACGCCGGCGCAACTGGTGCCGGCCGGCATCGCCGTGCACATGGGCAATCCCTACATGGCGGCCACCATCGCGCCGCGCTCGGGCCTGGGCCACAAGAAGGGGCTGGTGCTGGGCAATTCCATCGGCGTGATCGATGCGGACTACCAGGGCCCGATCATGGTCAGCGTGTGGAACCGCAACGCGCCCGGCACCGAGCCGATCGTGATCCAGCCGGGCGAGCGCATCGCGCAGATGATGTTCGTGCCGGTGCTGCGGCCGGTGTTCAGGACGGTGGAGGATTTTTCCGCGGATACCGCGCGCGGCGCGGGCGGCTTCGGCTCGACCGGCGTGCATCACGCCGGCAAGGGCGCCTGAGCGCCCCGGGCCGGGAAGGCAGGCGCGCTCAGTGCGCCTGTTCGAACAGCAGCGCCACCCCGCCGGCCAGCGCGGCCGGGATCAGGCTCTGCGCCGGGCCGAGGTCGACCGCCCCCACACCGGCGTCGCGCCAGCCCGCGCGGGCCGCGGCGAGATCGGCGGTGCGCAGCCGGATGGCGGCATAGCCGGGCACCGCGCGCCGCACCTGCTCGGTGCCGGTGGCCGCCGACAGCGCCTGCGGCGTGGTCACGACCAGCGTCGCGCCGTCCAGCGCCAGGCTGCAGATGTGATCGTTGAGCTGGGTCATCTCGCCGCCGGTGAGTTCGGCGTAGGCGCGGCCGGCCGCGTCCACCAGCGCCGGCGCCACCACCAGGAACATGGTGGCGATGCCGGTGGCGCCGTTGGCGTGCGTGGTCCACTCGGGACGCCACAGCAGTTCCGGCGTGAGATGCTCGCAGAAGAAAAAGCGCGCTCCCGGGGCGTCGTCGATGGCGGTGACGCGGAACGTGGCGGGATGCTCGCTGCCGTCGTCCAGCCGCACCGGGCGCGAGAACTTGACCGGCTCCGAGGCATGCCAGCCGTCCGCGCGCAGCTGCGCCGCCGCCGCGACGCCGTCGGCGCTCTTGCAGGACAGCGCGGCGCAGCCGCCGCCGGCCTGCTGGGCATCCCAGTAATACTGGCGCGTGGGGCTGGGCGCGGTGACGTGCAGCAGCTCCAGGTAGTCGCGCTCCAGCATCACGCAGTGGTTCTGCGAGCCGAGCGTGTGGTAGCCGCGCGGCGTCAGGGTGAAGCCGAACCCGCGCCACGCTTGCGCAGCGGCATCGAGGTCGGGGCACACCATCACGGCATGGTCTAGCGGTTCCGTCGTCATCGCTACCTCTGCAATTTGCTGCAATCAATCGAACTGGATATTGGCCTTGCGCGCTACCGCCTGCCACTTGTCGTGCTCATGCCGCACCAGGCTGGCGAGTTCGGCGGGCGTGCCGCCGACGATCTCGAAGCCCTGCATGGCCAGCGCATCCATCACGCGCGGCTGCCGCAAGGCTTGCACCAGCGCATCGTGCAGGCGCGCCACCACCGGCTCGGACAGGCCGGCCGGGCCGAACACGCCGATCCAGGAATAGGCCTCGAAGCCGCGGTAGCCCTGCTCGCTCACGGTCGGCAGCTGCGGGAACTGGCGCAGCCGCGTGGTGCCGGTCACGCCCAGCAGCTTGACCGTCTTGGCCGCCACGTGCGCCTGCACGGCGGCATAGCTGGAGAAGAAGACGTCGACTTCGTTGGACAGCACGGCCTGCACCGCCGGGCCGCCGCCTTTGTATGGAACATGGAGGAAGCGCACCCCGGCCTCGGTCGCCAGCGCCTCGGCCGCCAACTGGTTGAGGCTGCCCACGCCAGACGACGCGTAGTGGATGCTCTCCGGCTTTTCGCGCGCCATCGCCACCAGTTCCTTCACGTTGGAAGCCGGCAGCGAAGGGTTGGCGGCGATCACCAGCGGAAAGCGCACCAGTTGCGAGATCGGCGTGAAATCGCGGAAGGTGTCGTACGGCAGTTGCTTGTAGGCAAACGGGTTGATGGCGTGGGTGTCGAACGCCATCAGCAAGGTGGTGCCGTCGGGCTTGGCGCGCGCCACCGTGCTGGAGGCGATCAGGCCGCCGGCGCCCGGCTTGTTGTCGATCACCACGGTCTGGCCGAGGCCGGCCTTGAGGCCGGGCTGCAGCTGGCGCGCGACGATGTCGACGCTGCCGCCGGGCGGGAACGGCAGCACCATCGAAATGGGCCGCCCGGGGCCGCCAATGGGGGCATCGCCGCCCTGGGCGGCGCGGCCGGGCACGGGAATCAGGGGCATCGCGCCCAGCGGCAGCGATTTGAGCAGCAGGCGGCGCAGCCGCGAGCGGTCGGTCAGGGACATCGGGTACTCAGGCGAATGGCGGGCTCGACGCGGCTGCCGTGGCAGCCGCACCCGGCCACAACAAAAAAGGGCGGCATTGCTGCCGCCCTGTATTTTGCCCGAGGATAGCACGAATTGCTGACGGCAGGCCTGCCGTCCGCCTTCGTGGCCCGCGCGTGCGCCTTACACCTCTGCCTTCTCGTTCTCGGGTGACTCCGGCGGTTCCGGCGGCTCCGCCGCGGCTTCGGTGAAGTCGAGCTTGATCTGGTCCTGCTCGTCGAGATCGACCACCACCTTGCCGCCCGAGACCAGCTTGCCGAACAGCAGCTCGTCGGCCAGCGCCTTGCGGATCAGGTCCTGGATCAGGCGCTGCATCGGCCGCGCGCCCATCAGCGGGTCGAAGCCCTTCTTGGCGAGGAACTTGCGCAGTTTCTCGCTGAAGCTGGCTTCCACCTTCTTCTCGTGGAGCTGTTCCTCGAGCTGCATCAGGAACTTGTCCACCACGCGCAGGATGATTTCCTCGTCCAGTGAGCGGAAGCTGATGATGGCGTCCAGGCGGTTGCGGAACTCCGGCGTGAACATGCGCTTGATGTCGGCCATCTCGTCGCCCTGCTCGCGCGCCGAGGTGAAGCCGATGGTGGCGCGGTTCATGGTCTCCGCCCCCGCGTTGGTGGTCATGATGATGATCACGTTGCGGAAGTCGGCGCGGCGGCCGTTGTTGTCGGTCAGCGCGCCGTGGTCCATCACCTGCAGCAG
Source organism: Cupriavidus sp. 30B13 (assembly GCF_049059565.2). Classification (NCBI taxonomy): domain Bacteria; kingdom Pseudomonadati; phylum Pseudomonadota; class Betaproteobacteria; order Burkholderiales; family Burkholderiaceae; genus Cupriavidus; species Cupriavidus sp. 30B13. The sequence goes on from NZ_CP188223.1 coordinate 3,503,943, forward strand.
GATATTGAAGATATCCGGGTGCGCCTTCTCGATTTCGTCCAGCAGCAGCACGCAGTGCGGCTTCTTGGTGACGGCCTCGGTCAGCAGGCCGCCCTGGTCGAAGCCCACGTAGCCCGGGGGCGCGCCGATCAGCCGGCTCACCGCATGGCGTTCCATGTACTCGGACATGTCGAAGCGCAGCAGCTCGATGCCCATGATGAAGGCAAGCTGCTTGGCGACTTCGGTCTTGCCGACGCCGGTCGGGCCGGAGAACAGGAACGAGCCGATCGGCTTGTCGGTCTTGCCCAGGCCGGCGCGCGACATCTTGATGGCCGAAGCCAGCGCCTCGATGGCCGGGTCCTGGCCGAACACCACCGACTTCAGGTCGCGGTCCAGGGTCTGCAGCTTGCTGCGGTCGTCCTGGTTGACGCTCTGCGGCGGGATGCGGGCGATGCGCGAGACGATGTCCTCGATCTCGCCCTTGCCTATGGTCTTCTTCTGCTTGGACTTCGGCAGGATGCGCTGCGCGGCGCCTGCCTCGTCGATCACATCGATGGCCTTGTCCGGCAGGTGGCGGTCGGTGATGAAGCGGGCCGACAGCTCGGCCGCGGCAGTCAGCGCCGCCGCCGCGTACTTGACGCCGTGGTGCTCCTCGAAGCGCGACTTCAGGCCGCGCAGGATCTGCACGGTCTGGTCGACGGACGGCTCGACCACGTCGATCTTCTGGAAGCGGCGCGACAGTGCGGCGTCTTTCTCGAAGATGCCGCGGTATTCCGTGAAGGTGGTCGCGCCGATGCACTTGAGCTGGCCCGACGACAGCGCCGGCTTGAGCAGGTTGCTGGCGTCCAGCGTGCCGCCCGAAGCGGCGCCCGCGCCGATCAGCGTGTGGATCTCGTCGATGAACAGGATCGCGTTCGGATTGTCCTTGAGCGACTTGAGCACGCCCTTGAGGCGCTGCTCGAAATCGCCGCGGTACTTGGTGCCGGCCAGCAGCGCGCCCATGTCGAGCGAGTACACGACCGCCTTTTCGAGGATGTCGGGCACTTCGTTCTTGGTGATGCGCCAGGCCAGGCCTTCCGCGATGGCGGTCTTGCCGACGCCGGCCTCGCCCACCAGCAGCGGGTTGTTCTTGCGCCGGCGGCACAGCACCTGGACCACGCGCTCGACTTCGCTCTCGCGGCCGATCAGCGGATCGATCTTGCCGGCCTTGGCCAGCACGTTCAGGTTCTGGGTGAACTGCTCGAGCGGGCTTTCCTTGCCGTCGCCGCCTTCGCCCTCGGCCGCGCCCTCGCCATGCTTGGCGGGCTCGGCCTGGTCCTTGCGGATGCCGTGGCTGATGAAATTGACCACATCCAGCCGGGTCACGCCCTGCTGCTGGAGGTAGTACACCGCGTGCGAGTCCTTTTCGCCGAAGATCGCGACCAGCACGTTGGCGCCCGTGACTTCCTTCTTGCCGTTGGAAGTGGACTGCACGTGCATGATGGCGCGCTGTATCACGCGCTGGAAGCCCAGCGTGGGCTGGGTATCCACCTCGTCGGTGCCGGGCACCACCGGGGTATTGTCCGCGATGAAATTCTTCAGGCTGGTGCGCAGGTCCTCGATATTGGCTGCGCAGGCGCGCAAGACTTCCGCTGCCGTGGGGTTGTCAAGCAACGCCAGCAGCAGGTGCTCCACGGTAATGAACTCGTGGCGTGCCTGCCGCGCTTCAACAAACGCCATGTGCAGGCTGACTTCCAATTCTTGCGCAATCATGCTTCCTCCATCACGCACTGCAACGGATGACCCGCCTGCCGCGCGTGCGTTGACACCAGCTCGACCTTCGTCGCCGCGATATCCCTGGTATAGATACCGCAAACCCCCTTGCCTTCCCGGTGGACGGTGAGCATGATCTGCGTCGCCGTCTCCCGGTCCCTGCTGAAATACTGCTGCAGGATCATCACGACGAACTCCATCGGGGTGAAGTCGTCATTCAGCAGCAGCACCTTGTACATGGCGGGCGGTTTGAGCGCCTGCTCTTTCCGCTCCAGTACGGTGCCTGCTTCGCGTTGTGGGACATTTGCCAGCCGTGTAGCCATGGCTTTATTCTAACCCTTACGCACAACTCTGCAATTTGGGGAAAAGACACCGGATTCAAGAGGCCGATGCAGCGGCCGTCGAAATTCCGGAGATGCCGAATGCATCCGGGGACACTCGGGGAGCGCAAGGGCGCCGCCGGGCTCCAATCCCCTCCAAAATACCACCTACCGCCGTTCCTTTCCCGCCACACCCTACGGAGAGTGGGGAATCTGCCATCTTGACAGTGCGCGGGTTTGACAGAAGAATCGATCGCACATTCAGTCTGGTAACGCGAGCCAAGCAATAATCCGGACTTGGGTGATCCGTGAGCAGGGAGGCCCACGAATCCGGCGGCGGCGAGTCAGCATCCAGAAACTGGCCGCCACGCGGTACCCGCAAGTCGTGCCATCGTGCCCGGCCGGTCCGACCGGCCCGAGCGCTAGGCCGCATGCCGGGTACCCGGCTGGCCGCGGCGCTTTCCCCCGCTCGTATCCTGCTTTTTTTGTTGGGGGAGTTTATGGCAAGCGGTATCGTCAAATGGTTCAATGACGCCAAGGGCTTTGGGTTCATCAAGCCGGACGACGGCGAAGAAGAACTGTTTGCGCACTTTTCGGCCATCCAGATGAGTGGCTTCAAGACCCTGAAAGAGGGTCAGCGCGTGTCCTTCGAAATCATCCAGGGTCCCAAGGGCAAACAAGCCACCAATATCCAGGACGCTGCCTGAAGACGCTGTGCATGGCCGCACCAGCCGGCAGAGCTAGCGGCGGCCACGAAAGGATGCGGGGGAGTTCTCCCCGGAACGGGATCGGCCTGTAGCCCCCCGGAGACCGCCCGGCCTCAACCGCCGGGGTGCCTGGTCCGGAAAAAAGCAGGCTGAACAGCAGTACGCGGCGCATCCGTCAAAAAGCCCGGTCAGGTCAATGCCGGGCTTTTTGTTTGCCTGGACGCCGGTGCGGCCGCTCCCCGCTGCGCCGCCCGCGCCGGACAGGCGCGAGATTTTGGCGGACGCGGACGGGTCAATGCCACCTGGCGAACTCCTCCTGCAGGAATTCCACGCAAGCCCGGACCTTGGCGGACGTCGCCAGCCGGCCCGGGTAGACCGCCCAGACGCTCGCCGGCTGCGTGAATCCGGGCAGCACCTGGACCAGCCTGCCCTCCTCCAGCAAGGGCCGGACATCCCAGATCGACCTCAGCACCACACCCCTGCCCGCGAGCGCCCACTGCACGGCGACTTCGCCGTGGTTGGTCGTCAGCGGCCCCGACACCTTGATCGATTCCACGGCGCCGTCGCGCTGCAGCCGCCACACGCCGAACGGGTGATCGCGCTCCTTGATGATCAGGCACTGGTGGCGGGCCAGGTCTTCCAGCCGCTGCGGCGCGCCGTGCCGCTCGATGTATGCCGGTGACGCGCACAGCACCCGGTGATTGGGCGCCAGTTTCCTGGCGATCAGGCTGGGGGCGATTTCGTCGCCGATGCGCACGTCGAGGTCGAAGCCTTCGCTGGCGACGTCGACGAGCCGGTCGAACAGATCGAGGCGCAGCGCCAGCTTGGGATAGCGGTCCGACATCCTGGCCAGCGCGGGCGCGACGATATGCCGGCCGAAACCGAAGCTGCTGGAGATCCGCAGCGTGCCGCTCGGCACGCGCCGGGTATCGGAGACTTCGGTGACGAGATGCTCGACGTCGTCGAAGATCCGTTGCGCCCAGGCATAGACTCCCTCGCCCGCCTCGGTGACCGAGACCCGCCGCGTCGAGCGGTTGAGCAGGCGGGTGCCGAGACCCGCCTCGAGCACGCCGATCCGCTTGCTCACATAAGCGGCGGACACGCTCAGCGCCTCGGCCGCCGCGCTGAAGCTGGCGCGCCGGGCCACGGCGCAGAACACGCGCAGATCGTTGAGGTTGAGATCGGCGGCGCGCTCCGGGGTCCAGCGGTCGTCAGCTTTCATTGTTCACGGATCGTGCAGAGTGGATTAACCAAAGCCTCATTTTATTCCCGCTGGGGATGAACAAAAATTGGCGGCATCGTCATTGTTTACGGAGCGTGTTGATGAAGCCCAGATATCTTATCGCCGTCATCCCCGGCGACGGCATCGGCCTGGAGGTCATGCCCGAGGCGCTGCGCGCGCTCGATGCGGTCGGCAAGCGCTTTGGCATCGAGCTGGAGTACCGCCACATCGAATGGGCCAGCTGCGCCTACTACGCGCAGCACGGCCAGATGATGCCGGACGACTGGAAGGCCCGGCTCCAGGAATGCGACGCGATCCTGTTCGGCGCGGTCGGCTGGCCGGCCGAAGTCCCCGATCACGTCTCGCTGTGGGGATCCCTGCTCAAGTTCCGCCGCGAATTCGACCAGTACATCAACCTGCGGCCCGCGCGCCTGTTCGACGGCGTGCCCTGCCCGCTGGCGAACCGCAAGGCCGGCGACATCGATTTCTGGATCGTCCGTGAGAATACCGAAGGCGAGTATTCGTCCGTCGGCGGGACGATGTTCGAAGGAACCGAGCGCGAGTTCGTCGTGCAGCAGTCGGTCTTCACCCGGCACGGCAGCGAGCGGGTATTGAAGTTCGCCTTCGACCTGGCACAGCGCCGCGAGAAGACGCTGACCGTGGCGACCAAGAGCAACGGCATCGCCATCAGCATGCCCTGGTGGGACCAGCGCGCCGCCGAGGTCGCCGCGCAGTTCCCGGACGTCCGCTGGGACAAGCAGCATATCGACATCCTGTGCGCGCGCTTCGTGATGCAGCCGGACCGCTTCGACGTGGTTGTGGCCACCAATCTCTTCGGCGACATCCTGTCCGACCTGGGTCCTGCATGCACCGGCACCATCGGCCTCGCGCCTTCCGGCAACCTGAATCCCGAACGCGCCTTTCCCTCGCTGTTCGAGCCCGTGCACGGCTCGGCGCCGGATATCGCCGGCAAGAACATCGCCAACCCGGTCGCCATGATCTGGTCGGCGGCCATGATGCTGGATTTCCTCGGCAACGGCCAAGGCGCCGAACATGACGCCCACGAGGCCATCCTCGCCGCGATCGCGGCCGTGCTGAAGGAAGGCCCGCGCACCGGCGACCTCGGCGGCAAGGCCACCACCACCGAGGTGGGGCAGGCCATCGCGGTGCGGCTGGCGTAGGCGGGCGCAGAGGACCCCGGAGAGCCCCGAGGACGCGCAGCGCCGGGCAAAAAACCCCGCGGCACACAGTGCGCGCGGGGGTTCGCTGGTCTTCCGCCGGACGAGGCGGGGCGGGAGTACTTGCCGCTTACATGTTGTCGATCATCACCTGGCCGAAGCCCGAGCACGACACCTGCGTCGCGCCTTCGAGCAGGCGGGCGAAGTCATAGGTGACCTTCTTCGACAGGATCGACTTTTCCATCGACGAGATGATCAGGTCGGCGGCCTCGGTCCAGCCCATGTGGCGCAGCATCATTTCGGCGGAGAGGATTTCCGAGCCCGGGTTGACGTAGTCCTTGCCGGCGTACTTCGGCGCGGTGCCGTGGGTGGCCTCGAACATGGCCACGGAGTCCGACAGGTTGGCGCCGGGGGCGATGCCGATGCCACCCACCTGGGCGGCCAGCGCGTCGGAGATATAGTCGCCGTTCAGGTTCAGCGTGGCGATCACCGAGTACTCGGCCGGGCGCAGCAGGATCTGCTGCAGGAAGGCGTCGGCGATGGCGTCCTTGACGACGATTTCGCGGCCGGTCTTCGGGTTCTTGAACTTGCACCACGGGCCGCCGTCGATCGGCTCGGCGCCGAACTCCTTCTGCGCCAGCTCATAGGCCCAGTCGCGGAAGCCGCCTTCGGTGAACTTCATGATGTTGCCCTTGTGCACGATGGTCACCGAGGGCTTGTCGTTGTCGATCGCGTACTGGATCGCCTTGCGCACCAGGCGCTGGGTGCCCTGGCGGGAAACCGGCTTGACGCCGATGCCCGAGGTTTCCGGGAAGCGGATCTTCTTGACGCCCATCTCGTTCTGCAGGAAGGCGATCAGCTTCTTGGCCTGCTCGCTTTCCGCTTCCCATTCGATGCCGGCATAGATATCTTCCGAGTTCTCGCGGAAGATGACCATGTCGATCTTCTGCGGCTCGCGCACCGGCGAAGGCACGCCCTTGAAGTAGGCCACCGGGCGCAGGCAGACGTAGAGGTCCAGCTGCTGGCGCAGCGCCACGTTCAGCGAGCGGATGCCGCCGCCGACGGGCGTGGTCAGCGGGCCCTTGATCGACACCACGTATTCCTTCAGGGCCTGCAGCGTCTCGTCGGGCAGCCACACGTCGGGACCGTAGACCTTGGTCGACTTCTCGCCGGCGTAGATCTCCATCCAGGAGATCTTGCGCTTGCCGGCGTAGGCCTTGGCCACGGCGGCGTCGACCACCTTGATCATCACCGGGGTGATGTCCAGGCCCGTTCCGTCGCCTTCGATGAAGGGGATGATCGGATTGTCCGGAACATTCAGCGAGAAATCCTGGTTGACCGTGATCTTCTCACCGGCCGGAACCTTGATGTGTTGGTACATGACGTCTCCAGTGCGGAACGGGGGATTGGAACAGGCCGCCAGGCGCGCAGGCCGGGCGGCGAGATATGGGGGAGCGCGGGGCATTTTAGCGGGGATCGGCGCGGCCGCGATGACGCAGCGCATCATGGCCAGCACCCGGTGGCACGCTATATGCATTCCAGTCTTATATAAGACATAAGACCGTTTTCCATTATGCAGCAAAATTCCGCGTTCCGCCATTGCCGCGGCACGGCGCGGGGCTTGCCCGGGCGCGCGGCTGCGGCATACTGGCGCCCGCCGGCGCCTTGCCGGCAACGCCCCCGCATCCGCATGACCCTGATCGCCCTGAACAAACCCTTCGGCACCATGAGCCAGTTTTCCGCGCACCCGTCGCGCCCGACGCTGGCGGACTGCGTGGCGCTGCCCGGCGTGTATCCGGCGGGCCGGCTCGATGCCGACAGCGAAGGCCTGCTGCTGCTGACCGACGACGGCGCCTTGCAGGCGCGCGTGGCCGATCCGCATCACAAGCTGCCGAAGACGTACCTGGTCCAGGTGGAGAACGAGCCCGGCGCGGGCGCGCTCGCACGGTTGCGCCAGGGCGTGGACCTTGGCGACTTCCGCACCCTGCCCGCGCGGGCGCGCCTGATCGGGGAGCCCGGCTTCCTGTGGCCGCGCCAGCCGCCGGTGCGGTTCCGCGCGGCCATCCCGACGCAATGGCTGGAAATGGAGATCCGCGAGGGCAAGAACCGGCAGGTGCGGCGCATGACGGCGGCGGTGGGCTTTCCTACCTTGCGCCTGGTGCGCGTGAAGATCGGCGCGCTCGACCTGCGTGCGCTCGGGCTGGCGCCGGGGCAATGGTGCGAGATCTCGCCGGCCGATCTGGGCCTGGCGGAAACTGCCGCGCCCCGCCCGCGCGTCGCCCCCGGCGCGGACAAGGCGCGCCGGCCGGCCGGACGGCAAACCCGCGGCCCGGCGCGCCCGCGGCGATAAAGTTACAAAAATTAACAGATCGGGGGTCAACGGCCGGCCATCGGGTTTCGTTTTTGACAGTGACACGTCGCACACGAGTCACTCTTTCGAATCGATTCAACCTTCCGAGGTAGATAGCATGAACAAACTGATCGCTGCTCTGGTTGCCGGCCTGTTCGCCACCGGCGCTTTCGCTCAAGCCGCCGCTCCCGCAACGGCTGCCCCGGCCGCCGCGGCGCCCGCAGCGGAAGCTCCGGCCGCCAAGCCGGCCAAGAGCAAGAAGAGCCACGCCAAGCACGCCCGCAGCAAGACCAAGGCTGCTCCGGCCGCCAAGGCCGACGCTCCGGCTGCCCAGTAAGTTCATTGCTGGCGCGCCGGACCTAGCGTCCGGCATGCGAAAGGCAGGCTGCCCGCGGGCGCCTGCCTTTTTTGTTGGCCGCGCCGGGCCATCCAGGCAACCCAGCGAAACGATCGCGCCAGCCGCGCAGGCAATAGCTGCGTTATGCTGGCGGCTGTCCTGAACCCGTCATCCGCCGTTTTCCTTCCGTTTCCCTTCCATGCGTCCTGTCCTCCCGTTCCTTCTCGCCGGCGGCTGCGCCGTTGCCTTGCTGGGTTCCGCGTTTGCCCAGGCTCCCGCCGCCGGCCTGCCGGTCAGGCAGCTCACCGCGGGCATGTACGCGATCAAGGCGGAAATCGCCGCCACGCCGGAATCCCGCGAACTGGGCCTGATGTACCGCAAGAGCATGCCAGCCAACGAAGGCATGCTGTTCGTCTTCGAAGACAAGGCGGGGCACTGCTTCTGGATGAAGAACACCGACCTGCCGCTGTCGATCGCCTTCATCGCCGACGACGGCGCCATCGTCAACATCGAGGACATGGCGCCCCAGACGGAAGACAACCACTGCCCGCGCGCGGCCGTGCGCTACGCGCTGGAGATGAACAAGGGATGGTTCGCGCAGAAGGGCCTGAAGGCCGGCGCGAAGATCGGCGGCCTGCCGCAGCCGCGCTAGCGCAACGGCGCGCGGCGCGCGCGGCCGCCGCGCGCCGCGGCGAGATCAGTCGCGGAAGTTGTTGAAGTCCAGCGGCGCCTCGGAGACGTCCTTGCGCAGCAGCGCGATCACGCCCTGCAGGTCGTCGCGCTTGGTGCCGGACACGCGCACCGCGTCGCCCTGGATGCTGGCCTGCACCTTGATCTTGCTGTCCTTGATCATGCGCACGATCTTCTTGGCCAGGTCGCCGGTGACGCCCTTCTTGATGGTGATGACCTGCTTGACCTTGTCGCCGCTGATCTTCTCGGTCTTGCCATAGTCGAGAAAGCGCACGTCCACGTTGCGCTTGGCCATCTTGCTGATCAGCACGTCCTTGACCTGGCCGAGCTTGAAGTCGTCGTCGGCGAAGGCGGTCAGCTCGTTCTCCTTGTGCTCGACCCGCGCGTCCGATCCCTTGAAGTCGAAACGGGTGGTGATTTCCTTGTTGGCCTGCTCGACCGAGTTCTTCACCTCGACCATGTTCGCTTCGCACACTATGTCAAACGACGGCATTGCATTCTCCTTGTCTTGCTTGTTGCTGATGTTGCGGCGTAGCGCCGCCCGCCCGCGGCGGGCCGGCGGCGGCGCTTACGTATAATCCAGCCTACCCTGCAGTGCGGCGCCGCCGCGCGGCCGCCGCTTCACCTTTTCCTTGCATGGCAGATTTCCACGAATTTTATCCCCTGCGCCGCCACAATACATTCGGATTCGACGCGCGCGCGCGCTTCGCCGTGCACGTGCGCAGCGAAGCCGACCTGCAGGCGGCGCTGGCCGATCCGCGCGCACATGGCCTGCCGCTGGTGGTGCTGGGCGGCGGCAGCAACGTGGTGCTCACGCGCGACCTGGACGCCCTGGTGCTGCTGATGGAAATCCCGGGCTACGCGGCCAGCGCGGCCAGCGCGGCCGACGATGCCTTCCTGGTGACGGCGGGCGCCGGCGAGAACTGGCACGGGCTGGTCTGCCGCACCATCGCGGACGGCATGCCGGGCCTGGAAAACCTGGCGCTGATCCCCGGCACCGCGGGCGCCGCGCCGATCCAGAACATCGGCGCCTACGGCGTGGAGCTGCGCGAGCGCTTCGACAGCCTGCGCGCGTGGGACCGCCAGTCCGGCGCATTCGTGACCCTGACGGGCGAGCAGTGCCGCTTCGCCTACCGCGACAGCCTGTTCAAGGCCGAAGGGCGCGACCGCTACATCATCACCGCGCTCACGCTGCGCCTGCCGCGGCCGTGGCAGCCGGTGCTGGGCTATGCGGAACTGGCGCGGGAAATCGCCCGGGACCCGGACGCGCCGGTCAGCGCCGAACGCATCCGCGATGCCATCGTCGCCATCCGCTCGCGCAAGCTCCCGGACCCGGCCGAGATCGGCAACGCGGGCAGCTTCTTCAAGAATCCGGTGGTGGATGCGGCGCAGCGCGATGCGCTGCTGGCCGAGCATCCCGGACTGGTCAGCCATGCCCAGCCCGACGGCAGCTACAAGCTGGCGGCCGGCTGGCTGATCGACCAGTGCGGGCTCAAGGGCCTGCGCGACGGCGCGGTCGGCGTCTACGGCAAGCAGGCCCTGGTGCTGGTGCACCACGGCGGCGGCAACGGGCAGCAACTGCTGGCGCTGGCGCAGCGCATCGCCGAGACGGTGGCGGCGCGCTTCGGCGTGCGCATCGAGCCCGAGCCGGTCATCCTCTAGGCCGCGCCTCAGGCGAAGTGGCAGACGTAGTCCAGGGTTTCCTGCACTTCGATATCGAAGCTGCTATTACCCGGCACGTTGAACTGCTGGCCGGCGCCGTAAGTATTCCACTGCTCCTCGCCCGCCAGGCGCACGCGGCAGCTGCCGGCGTTGATTTCCATGATTTCCGGCGCGCCCGTGTTGAAGGTCAGCGCGGCGGGGAAGATCACGCCCAGCGTCTTGCGGGTGCCGTCCGGGAACAGCACGGTGTGGCTGACGCACTTGCCGTCGAAGTAGAGGTTGGCTTTCTTGACGACGGAAACGTTGTCGAACTGGCTCATGTCTTTGCTCCTTTGATGCGGTTCTGGGTGTCTCGATGGCCGGCATCGGCGGCGCTGGCGCGGCGCAAAAAAAGGGGCCGCGATGGCCCCTCCTTCCCACTGCCACGCCCGGCGCGCGCCGGGCCGGTAGCCGTCAGCGGGTTTTACTCGCCGCGCTGGCGACGTGCGTTCTCGGCGATGCGCATGCGCAGCGCGTTAAGCTTGATGAAGCCGCCGGCGTCGGCCTGGTTGTAGGCGCCGCCGTCGTCGTCGAAGGTCGCGATGGTCTTGTCGAACAGCGTGTCCTTCGAATCGCGCGCGACCACGATCACGTTGCCCTTGTACAGCTTGACGCGCACCCAGCCATTGACCTTGGCCTGGGTGTGGTCGATCAGGACCTGCAACGCGCGGCGTTCCGGGCTCCACCAGTAGCCGTTGTAGATCAGGCTGGCGTAGCGCGGCATCAGGTCGTCCTTCAGGTGAGCGACTTCGCGGTCGAGCGTGATCGACTCGATGGCGCGGTGGGCCTTCAGGATGATGGTGCCGCCAGGGGTTTCGTAGCAGCCGCGGCTCTTCATGCCGACGTAGCGGTTTTCCACCAGGTCCAGGCGGCCGATGCCGTGCTTGCCGCCCAGGCGGTTCAGTTCGGTCAGCACTTCGGCCGGCGTCATGCGCTTGCCGTTCAGGCCGACGATGTCGCCACCGTCGAATTCGATGTCGAGGTATTCGGCCGCGTCCGGCGCGTTCTCCGGCGACACGGTCCAGCGCCACATGTCTTCCTCGGCCTCGGCCTTGGGGTCTTCCAGGTGGCGGCCTTCGAACGAGATGTGCAGCAGGTTGGCGTCCATCGAGTACGGCGCGCCGCCCTTCTTGTGCTTCATGTCGATCTCGATGCCGGCCTTCTCGGCGTAGGCCAGCAGCTTCTCGCGCGACAGCAGGTCCCATTCGCGCCACGGGGCGATGACCTTCACGCCCGGCTCGAGGCCGTAGTAGCCCAGTTCGAAGCGGACCTGGTCGTTGCCCTTGCCGGTGGCGCCGTGCGACACGGCATCGGCGCCGGTGCTGCGCAGGATCTCGATCTGGCGCTTGGCGATCAGCGGACGCGCGATCGAGGTGCCCAGCAGGTATTCGCCCTCGTAGACCGCGTTGGCGCGGAACATCGGGAACACGAAGTCGCGCACGAACTCTTCGCGCAGGTCGTCGATGAAGATGTTTTCCGGCTTGATGCCGAACTTGAGCGCCTTCTGGCGGGCCGGCTCGAGCTCCTCGCCCTGGCCGATGTCGGCGGTGAAGGTGACCACCTCGCATTGATAGGTGTCCTGCAGCCACTTCAGGATCACCGAAGTGTCCAGCCCGCCGGAGTAGGCAAGCACGACTTTCTTGATATCGCTCATGTTCGACTCGATGCGCAAAGTAAGCGCGGCCGGCATGGTTGCCGGACACGCGAGAAATTGATGCGGAAAACCGCTATTTTGACACGTCCGCCCAGGCTTGGGCGGCACTTCCGGCCCTCAGGCCGCGTGGGCCCGCGGCATCGGCGCGCCGGATGTGCGCCATGCGCTGCGCGCGGCGGCGCCGGCCCGCGCCGCGCTCAGTAGCGGCCGCAGAGCAGGAATTCCATCAGGGCCTTCTGCACGTGCAGGCGGTTCTCGGCCTCTTCCCACACCACGCTCTTGGGACCGTCGATCACCGCTGCCTCGACTTCCTCGCCGCGGTGGGCGGGCAGGCAGTGCATGAACAGCGCGTCGGGGTTGGCGCGGTCCATCATTGCCGTGGTCACCATCCAGTCCTGGAACGCGCGCTTGCGCGCGTCGTTCTCGGCCTCGAAGCCCATGCTGGTCCACACGTCGGTGGTGACCAGGTCGGCGCCCTGGCAGGCGGCCAGCGGATCGGCGAACACGTTGACGAGGTGCGCGGCCGAAGCCGGCACCATCGCCGGATCGAGCTGGTAGCCCGGCGGCGCCGAGAAATGGAAGGTGAAGCCGAGCCGCTCGGCCGCCTGGATCCAGGTGTACGCCATGTTGTTGGCGTCGCCGATCCAGGCCACGGTCTTGCCGCGGATGCTGCCGCGCTGCTCAATGTAGGTGAACACGTCCGCCAGTACCTGGCACGGATGGTATTCGTTGGTCAGCCCGTTGATCACCGGCACGCGCGAATGCGCGGCGAAGCGCTCGATGATCTCCTGGCCGAAGGTGCGGATCATGATGATGTCGACCATGCGCGAGATCACCTGCGCCGCGTCCTCGATCGGCTCGCCGCGCCCGAGTTGCGAGTCGCGCGTGTTGAGGAACACTGCATGGCCGCCGAGCTGGTGGATGCCGGCCTCGAACGACAGGCGCGTGCGGGTCGAATTCTTCTCGAAGATCATGGACAGCGTGCGGTCGTGCAGCGGGTGCCATGTCTCGTAATTCTTGAACTTGGCCTTCAGAATCCGCGCGCGGTCCAGCAGGTACTCATACTCGTCGGGAGTCAGGTCGCTGAACTGGAGGTAATGCTTGATCGAAGTTGGGCTCATAAAACAAAGAAGGCGGCTCGGTGGGGGCACGCCGCCATGAAGGATTTCATGGCCTGAGCATGCCGCGGAGCCGCCTTTCGCGTCGCTTGCGCAATTTAACTGTAAGAATCATAAGGGATTATTTCTGCTTTGGCGAGCCTGCGCGGTGCGGCGAGGTGGCACCGGAGCTTATGCTCAGGTCTTATATAAGATATAATACTGGCTGATTCACGCGGGGCCAGGCATACCGATGCCACCGCCCGCCGCCGGCATCAAAAGTGCCCCCGCCGACACCGACGCCCCGCTGCCCAGGCCCGGAAAAGAAACGAACCAAACGTTTCCTGGCCGCGTCAAACGGGCTTTGCGTCTGGTCGAAGTCTGGCGGGTTTACCGTCGAGTCACCCGTCTTATCCCCGCAGTCCAATGAAGCCCAACGTTCGCGAATATTTCATCCAAGGCATCACCAAGGAAGGCAAGACCTTCCGTCCGAGCGACTGGGCTGAGCGGCTGTGCGGCGTGATGGCGCAATTCCGCCCCGAGGGAGACACCGGCGATCCGCGCATCACCTACTCGCCTTACGTGCGGCCCGTGATGACCGGCAACGTGAAGACCGTGGTGGTGGATGCGCGGCTGCGCGACATCGAACCCAAGGCGCTGGACTTCGTGCTCAACTTCGCGCGCGACAACAACCTGCAGCTGGTCGAGGCCTGCTCGATCGCGTAGGCGGACCCGGAGAGGTCCGGTGCCGCTGCGGCGGCAGGACCGCCGTCCGACCGCGGGCGGAGACGATGGAAAGCGCCACACAGAAAGAACCTGCCGGCGCATCCGCCAAAAAACAAAAAGCTCGTCGAATGACGAGCTTTTTTGCTGGGCACCGCAGCCCTGCGGTCCCACATTCCGGCTGCTTATCGTGCCGCCGCGCCCTGCGCCGGCGACCCGGCACGAGACAGCATGGCCGGCACGATGCCGGAGGCGCCTGGCATCGTGCCCGGCGCCGCAGCCGCTATCAGGCAGCCATCGACTTGATGGCCGACGACAGGCGCGACTTGTGGCGTGCGGCCTTGTTCTTGTGCACGATCTTCTTGTCGGCGATGGAGTCGATGATCGCTTGCGAGTTCTTGAAGATCTCGGCGGCGGCAGCCTTGTCGCCGGCTTCGATGGCCTTGCGGACGGCCTTCACGGCGGTGCGCAGACGCGAGCGCAGGCTGGAGTTATGAGCGTTTTGGGCGACGGCTTGGCGAGCGCGCTTGCGAGCTTGTGCGGAATTTGCCATTTAAGTAGATTTCCTGAATTCAGATGCGTGCTCCACGGACGTAACCGCAGGCACAATTAAGTGCACATCAAGCGACCCGGGATGCACTGGCACACGAATCCGGAACGCAACTATCCTTGTGAATCGGCAATTATACACACAAGAAAAAGCCGCTGGCAAGCTTGCCGGCATTTGCGGGCAAGCAGGTGACGCAAGGGGCCGCGCGCGGGGACGCCGCCGGGCCGAACCGTATAATACGCGCCACACCGGCCCGCCCCGCGTGGCCCCGATGCAACTTTGGCGCGCGCCCGGCGTCTCAAGCCGGTGCGCCGGCGGCACGCAGCATGCCGCCGCAGCCTCTCCCCCTTGCCGCCGACCACCTTGAACCTGCTCAAAGCGCTCGCCACCATCAGCAGCCTGACGATGCTGTCGCGCATCACCGGTCTCATGCGCGAGATCCTGATCGCGCGCGCCTTCGGGGCCTCGGACATGACCGACGCCTTCAACGTGGCCTTCCGCATCCCCAACCTGCTGCGGCGCATCTTCGGCGAGGGCGCGTTCTCGCAGGCCTTCGTGCCGATCCTGGGCGAATACCACAGCAAGCGCGGCGAGGGCGAGACGCGCGCGCTGATCGATGCCGTGGCCACGGTCATGACCTGGGTGCTGATGGGCGTGTCGCTGCTCGGCGTGATCGGCGCGCCGGTGGTGATGCTGGTGGTCGCCACCGGCTTTCACCGGCAGGGCGGCGAGACCTACGACGCGGCGGTCTTCATGACGCGCGTGATGTTCCCCTATATCGGCCTGATCTCGCTGGTGGCGCTGGCCTCGGGCATCCTCAACACCTGGCGCCGCTTCGCCATGCCGGCCTTCACGCCGGTGCTGCTCAACCTGTGCCTGATCGTGGCCGCGCTGTTCGTCGGGCCGCACATGGCGCAGCCGATCTACGCGCAGGCGTGGGGCGTGCTGGTCGGCGGCGTGCTGCAGCTGGCGGTGCAGATCCCGGCGCTGCGGCGGCTCGGCGTGATGCCGCGGCTGAGCTTCAACCTGCGCGCGGCCTGGTCCGATCCCGGCGTGCGCCGCGTCATGCGGCAGATGGCGCCGGCCCTGCTGGCGGTCTCGGTGGCGCAGATCAGCCTCATCATCAACACCAATATCGCCTCGCGCCTGGCCGCCGGCAGCGTGTCCTACCTGACCTACGCCGACCGCCTGATGGAGTTCCCCACCGCGCTGCTGGGCGTGGCGCTCGGGACCATCCTGCTGCCGAGCCTGTCGAAGGCCAGCGCCGAGGGCAACCGCGCCGAGTATTCCGGCCTGCTCGACTGGGGGCTGCGCCTGACCTTCCTGCTGGCCGTGCCGTGCGCGGTGGGGCTGTTCGTGTTCGGCACGCCGCTGACCGCGGTGCTGTTCAACTACGGCAAGTTCGACGCCCACGCGGTGGAAATGACGCGCCAGGCGCTGGTGTCCTACGGCACCGGCCTGCTCGGCCTGATCCTCATCAAGATCCTGGCGCCGGGCTTCTACGCGCGCCAGGACATCCGCACGCCGGTCAAGATCGCGCTGCTGGTGCTGGTGATCACGCAGTTGTCCAACTACGTGTTCGTGCCGCGCCTGGGCCATGCCGGACTGGCGCTGTCGATCAGCTTCGGCGCCACGGTCAACGCGCTGCTGCTGTTCCTGGGCCTGCGCCGCCGCGGTTTTTACACGCCGGCCCGGGGCTGGCCGCTGTTCCTGGCCCAGTTGCTGACCGCGGTGCTGCTGCTGGCCGGCATGCTGCTGTGGTTCGCCCGCACCTTCGACTGGGTGGGCCTGGGCGCCACGCCGCTGCTGCGCATCGCCCTGCTCGCCTCGTGCCTGGTACTTGCGGCGGTCGTCTACTTCGGTACACTGTGGCTCATGGGGCTGAGATACTCCGCTTTCAAGCGGAGAGCCGGCTAAGAGGCCCCGCCAGCCAGTCCGCCGGACGCCGCGCGCGGGAGTACGCGCGGCGCAGAGCCGGATGGCCGCGTGCGGTGCAGGGTCAAGGCAAGCGAGGTGGTGCCAGAATGAGTGCCAGAATGAGACAAGGCGGCCACGCCAGGACGGGCGGCCGCGCGAGCGCCGCCATGCCGGATTCGGGAATGCCGCGATGACAACCACGAAAGTCCTGGACTACTTCGCCAGCCTCGTGGCCGACGAGCACGGCATCCCGCTGACCGAGACGGTGCTTTCGATCGCCCAGGATGCCTACCCGGACCTGGACCTGCAGTCGGAACTGGCGGCGCTGGACGTGCTCGCGGTCCGGCTCAAGCGCCGCGTGGCCGACGGCACGCCGGCCATCCAGCGCCTGCGGCTGCTGAACCATTTCTTCTACCGCGACCTGGGCTTCGGCGCCAACGCGAACGACTATTACGACCCCGACAACTCGTACCTGAACGTGGTGCTCAAGCAGCGCCGCGGCATCCCCATCTCGCTGGCGGTGCTCTATATGGAACTGGGGCAGCAGATCGGGCTGCCGCTCAAGGGCGTGTCCTTTCCCAACCATTTCCTGGTGCGGATGTCGATACCGGCCGGCGAGGTGGTGGTGGACCCGCTCACGGGCGAGACGCTGTCCAAGGAGCAACTGCAGGACATGCTGGACCCCCACCTCGAGCGCGAGGGCATCGCCGATCCCAACGAGGTGCCGCTGGGCCTGTTCCTGCAGGTGGCCAGCCACCGCGAGATCGTGGCGCGCGTGCTGCGCAACCTCAAGTCGATCTATCTGCAGGAATCGCGCTGGCAGCGCCTGCTGGCGGTGCAGAACCGGCTGGTGATCCTGCTGCCCGGCTCGATCGAGGAAGTGCGCGACCGCGGCCTGGCCTATGCCAACCTGGAGTGCTTCCGCCCTGCGCTGGAGGACCTGGAAGCCTATGTGATGGCGCGGCCCGACGCGGCCGACACCACCCAGATCCGCGACCGCATGCCGGCGCTGCGCCTGATGAGCCGCAGCGTCAGCTGAACGTCCGCCGCGCTCAGGACGTGCGGCGCTTGCCGCCGCGCACCAGCTTCCACAGCCCGCCCAGCACCAGCGGCACGATGGCCGCGCCGATGCCGGCCAGCACGATCAGGTTCAGGTATTGCTTGATGAACGGCAAATTGCCGAAGAAGTAGCCGGCGAACACCAGGCCCAGCACCCAGGCGGCCGCGCCCAGCACGTTGAACAGCTGGAACTTGGCGAAGGTCATCTGCGACACGCCCGCGACGAACGGCGCGAAGGTGCGCACGATCGGCAGGAAGCGGGCCATCACCAGCGTCTTGCCGCCGTGGCGCTCGTAGAAATTGTGCGTCTTGCGCAGTGCCGTCTGGTCGAGGAAGCGCCAGTGCCCGTCGAACACCTTGGGGCCCACCCAGCTCCCCACCAGGTAGTTGACGGTATTGCCGCCGATGGCCGCCACCAGCAGCAGCCCGACCAGCGCCCATTCGTTCATGGCGCCCGTGGCGCAGAAGGCGCCGGCAATGAAGAGCAGGGAATCGCCCGGCAGGAACGGCAATACCACCAGGCCGGTCTCGGCAAAGACGATGGCGAAGAGGATGGCATAGACCCACGCGCCGTAGTTCTGGATCACGGTGCCCAGGTATTTGTCGACGTGCAGCAGCATGTCGATGAACTGCAAAGCGATATCCAATTCGATCCCCGTTATAGATTTAGCCGACATCATACAAGACCGGACCGGCGCCAAAGTCACCCGGGGCGGGCACCGGCCGGGCGCCCCGCACACGTATAATTCCGCCCATGCCTGCCGAAGCCATCCGCCCCGCCCAGCCGCCCCGCCCCATCCGCCCGCTGCCCGACCAGCTGATCAGCCAGATCGCGGCCGGCGAGGTGGTGGAGCGTCCCGCCTCCGTGGTCAAGGAACTGCTGGAAAACGCGCTCGACGCCGGCGCCACCCAGCTCAACATCCGCCTGGAAGAAGGCGGCGTGCGCCGCATCGTGATCGCCGACAACGGCTGCGGCATTCCCGCCGCCGAGCTGCCGGTCGCGCTGATGCGCCATGCCACCAGCAAGATCGCCTCGCTCGACGAACTCGAGTCCGTGCTGACGCTGGGCTTTCGCGGCGAGGCGCTGGCCTCGATCGCCTCGGTTTCCGAGCTGACCCTGACCAGCCGCACCGCCGACGACGCGCATGCCACGCTGGTGGCCGCCGATACCGGCAAGGTGCAGCCGGCCTCCGGCGGCGTCGGCACCACCGTCGACGTGCAGCACCTCTACTTCAACACGCCGGCGCGCAGAAAGTTCCTCAAGTCGGAGCAGACGGAGTTCGGGCATTGCCTGGAGATGGTCCGGCGCGTGGCGCTGGCGCGCCCCGACGTGACCATCACGGTCCATCACAACGGCCGCCCGATGGAACACTGGAACGGCGGCGACGTGGCCACGCGCACGGCCCAGGTGCTCGGCGCCGATTTTGCGCGCGCCCGCCTGCCGCTCGACGAGGAAGCCGACACCCTGCACCTGTACGGCTTCGCCGGGCTGCCGACCGCCTCGCGCGGCCGCCCGGACCAGCAGTTCTTCTTCGTCAACGGCCGCTACGTGCGCGACAAGCTGCTCACGCACGCGGTGCGCAGCGCCTACCAGGACGTGCTGCACGGCGACCGCTTCCCGTCCTACGTGCTGTGCCTGGACCTGCCGCCGGAGATGGTGGACGTGAACGTGCACCCGTCCAAGATCGAGGTGCGCTTCCGCGAATCGCGCGCGGTGCACCAGTTCGTCTACCACGCGGTGCAGCGCTGCCTGGCCCGCCAGGCCGGCGAACAGGGCGACAGCCTGCATAGCAGCGCCGACGCCGAAGACGGCGGCGCGGCCGCCATCCTGCCGCGCGGCGGCATCGGCGGCATCGGCGGCCTGGGCGGCCTGGGCGGCGCCCAAGTGGCAAGAAGCGGCACGGCGGGCGGCGGTATCGGTGGTGGTGGCGGCAGCGCCCGCCCCTGGGTCGACTACACCGCCGCCGCGCGCCAGACCGAGCTCGGCGTCGCCCAGCCGCGCCAGGCCTACCTCGGCATGGTGCGCGACGCGATCCAGCCCGGCGGCGGCTTCGTGCGCCCCGCCGCGCCGGCGCCCGGCGGCCATGCGGGCGGCGAATCCACGCCGCCCGCATGGCTGGCCGATGCCCGGGCCGCGCGCGAGAACGACCCGCCCGGCCTGCTCGACGCCGGCCCGCCGCCGGATGCCGCGGCCGACGACGCCAACCCGCTCGGCTTCGCCATCGCCCAGCTGCACGGCATCTACGTGCTCGCGCAGAACGCGCGCGGGCTGGTGCTGGTGGACATGCACGCCGCCCACGAGCGCATCCTCTACGAACAGATCAAGACCGCGCTCGACGCGCGCGAACTGGCGGTGCAGCCGCTGCTGATCCCGGTCACGCTGACCGCCAGCCCGGTGGAGATCGGCGCCGCCGAGGAACACCAGGACACGCTCGCGCTGCTGGGCTTCGACATCGCGCCGGTCTCGCCCACCACGCTCGCGGTGCGCGCCATCCCGGCCCTGCTCAAGCAGGCCGACACCGAGGCGCTGGCGCGCGACGTGCTGCGCGACCTGCAGTCGTTCGGCGGCTCGCGCGTGCTGGCCGAGCGGCAGAACGAGCTGCTCGCCACGCTGGCCTGCCACAACGCCGTGCGCGCCAACCGCAAGCTCACCGTGGAAGAGATGAACGCGCTGCTGCGCCAGATGGAGCAGACCGAGCGCGCCGACCAGTGCAACCACGGCCGGCCCACCTGGGTGCAGTTGTCGGTGGCCGAGCTGGACCGCCTGTTCCTGCGCGGCCAGTAAGCCTGCCGGCCCGCTTCGCACCACACCGCACCGCATCGCCTTGACCGTCCCCGCCTCCGCCGGCCACGCCGCGCCCGTCGTCTGCCTGCTCGGCCCCACCGCCTCGGGCAAGACCGCCGCCGCGCTGGCGCTGGCGGCACAGGCGCCGGTCGAGATCATCAGCCTCGATTCGGCGCTGGTCTACCGCGGGATGGACATCGGCACCGCCAAGCCGTCGGCCGCCGAACTCGCCGCGGTGCCACACCACCTGATCGACATCATCGACCCGGCCGAGAGCTATTCGGCCGCGCAGTTCGTGGCCGACGCCGAGCGGCTGATCGGCGAGATCCGCGCGCGCGGCCGCGAGCCGCTGGTCGTCGGCGGCACCATGCTTTACTACAAGGCGCTCACGCAGGGCCTGAACGACCTGCCGCAGGCCGACCCCGCCGTGCGCGCCGAACTCGATGCGCTGGCCGCCGCGCGCGGCTGGCCGGCGCTGCACGCGATGCTGGCCGAGGTCGACCCGGTCACCGCCGCGCGGCTGGCGCCCAACGACGCGCAGCGCATCCAGCGCGCGCTGGAGATCCATCGCCTCGCCGGCCAGCCGATGTCCGCGCTGCTGGCGCGCCAGGCCGACGAGCGCACCTTCGCCGGCGCCGCCGACCGGCGCTACCGCGTGATCGCGCTGGAGCCCTCGGACCGCGCCGTGCTGCACGCGCGCATCGAGGCGCGCTACGACGCCATGCTCGCCGGCGGCTTCATCGAGGAAGTGGAACGCCTGCGCGCGCGCGGCGACCTGCAGCCGACGCTGCCTTCGATCCGCTGCGTGGGCTACCGGCAGGTGTGGGAATACCTCGACGGCGAGACCGGCTACGCCACCATGCGCGAGCGCGGCCTGGCCGCCACGCGGCAGCTCTGCAAGCGCCAGCTGACCTGGCTGCGCAGCACGCCCGAGCGCGAGGTGGTGGACTGCCTGGCGCCGGATTACGTGGCGCAGGTGGCGCGGCTGGCCGGCATCGGACAGGCGTAGCCGGCGTCCTGGCGCCGCAAATACAACTGCAAATACAACAATTGCACCAGGATCGGGGCCCGCGAGATGGCTAGGCGATAATCACCGCTTATTGACTGACGATACCGCCACCAGCCATGCCCGCCCCCGACTTCGTCCTGCGCCCCGCCACCGCCGCCGATTGCGAAACCCTGTTCACGCTGATCTCGGCGCTGGCCGAATACGAGAAGCTGACCCACCTGGTCGAGGCCACGCCGCAGAAGCTGCACGAAGCGCTGTTCGGCCCGCGCCCGCTGGCCGAGGCGGTACTGGTGGAAGTGCCCGGCGCGCGGGGCCCGCAGGCGGTCGGCTTCGCCCTGTTCTTCCACAATTTCTCCACCTTCCTGTCCAGGCGCGGCCTGTACCTGGAAGACCTCTACGTGGATCCGGCCTGGCGCGGGCACGGCATGGGCCGGGCGCTGCTCAGGCACCTCGCGGCGCTGGCGGTCGAGCGCGGCTGCGGCCGTTTCGAGTGGACCGTGCTGGACTGGAACACGCCGTCGATCGACTTCTACCGGGCCATGGGCGCCGACGTCCTGCCGGACTGGCGCATCTGCCGGGTGACCGGCGACGCGCTGGCGAAGATGGGCGCGCCCGGCTGAAGCCCGGCCCGCAAGAAAAAACGGCACATGCTCGCGCATGTGCCGTTTTTTCTTGCGGACAGCCGGAACGCTCAGACCACCACGGTCTGCGCCTGGCCCTCGGCGCGCTCGCGGATCTCGCCGATCTGCCACACGGCTTCGCCGGCGGCCTGCAGATGGGTGATGGCGCGTTCGGCATCTTCCCTGGCCACGATCACCACCATGCCGATGCCGCAGTTGAACACGCGGTGCATTTCGTCGTCGGCCACGTTGCCCTGGGCCTGCAGCCACTGGAACAGCGGCGGCAGGGTCCAGGCGTCGCGCTGCAGCACGGCGGTCACGTTCTGCGCCAGCACGCGCGGCACGTTCTCGGTCAGGCCGCCGCCCGTGATGTGGGCCATGCCCTTGACCGGCAGGGTCTCGATCAGCGACAGCAGCGGCTTCACGTAGATGCGGGTGGGCGCCATGATGGCGTCCTGCAGGCGCTGGCCGTGGAAGTCGGCGTTCAGGTCCGGCCTGGCCACCTCGATGATCTTGCGCACCAGCGAGTAGCCGTTGGAGTGCGCGCCCGACGAGGCCAGGCCCAGCACCACGTCGCCCGGCACGATGGTGCTGCCGTCGATGATGCGGCTCTTCTCGACCGCGCCGACGGCAAAGCCGGCCAGGTCGTATTCGCCGTCGGGGTACATGCTCGGCATTTCGGCGGTCTCGCCGCCGATCAGCGCGCAGCCGGACAGTTCGCAGCCATGGGCGATGCCCTGGATCACGGTGGCGGCGGTTTCCACGTCGAGCTTGCCGCAGGCGAAATAGTCGAGGAAGAACAGCGGCTCGGCGCCCTGCACCAGGATGTCGTTGACGCTCATGGCCACCAGGTCCTGGCCCACGGTGTCGTGGCGGTTGAGCTGGAAGGCCAGCTTGAGCTTGGTGCCCACGCCGTCGGTGCCGGACACCAGCACCGGCTCCTTGTATTTCTTCGACAGTTCGAACAGCGCGCCGAAGCCCCCGATGCCGGCCATCACGCCTTCGCGCATGGTGCGCTTGGCGAACGGCTTGATGCGGTCGACAAGCGCGTCGCCCGCATCGATATCGACGCCGGCATCGCGGTAGGAAAGGCCTGCCTGGCCGGAAGTGGGGGATGCGCTCATAGAACCTGCTCGTCCTGGGGGTATGAAGTGAGGAATGCGGCGCTCGCGACGGCGATTTGCGGCCGCGAGTCCAGTAGAATCGCAATTTTAACGGATACAGGCTTCCGGCTTCCAGTTTCCGGTTCTTCGCGTCATGAAGTCTTGCCCCCGCTCCTCCCGGATGCACACCATCGCTGCCTTGCCCGGCCGGCGCGCCCGCGCGCGGGCCGCGGTCGGCGCGGGCGCGGCGCGGCGCGCCGGCCGGGCAGCAGGCCTTCTCCCCAGGTAACCGAAAAGCCATGTATCCGCGCCCCAAGCAGCTTTCGCTTGAACTTGGCAGTCCGCCGCCGTCGACCTTCGAGAATTTCTTCGTGGCCGCCAACCGCGAGCCGGTGCAGCGCCTGCGCGACCTGGCGCCGGCGGTGGCGCAGGAGCGCGCACCCGACCGGCTGATCTACCTGTGGGGCGAAACCGGCTCGGGCCGCACCCACCTGCTGCACGCGGTGTGCGAGAGCGGCTACCACGCCGGCATCCGCTGCCGCTACCTGAGCCCGCACCACGCGCTGTCGGACTTCATCTTCGACCCCAGTTGCCAGCTCTACACAGTGGACGACGTGGAGCTGCTCGACGAGGCACGCCAGATCGCCGTGTTCTCGCTCTACAACGAAGTGCGGGCCCACGTGCGCACCGCGCTGGTGGTGGCCGGCAGCGTGGCGCCGCTGGCCATGCCGGTGCGCGAGGACCTGCGCACGCGGCTGGGCTGGGGCCTGGTCTACCAGCTCGCGCCGCTGTCGGACGAAGACAAGATGACGGCGCTGGTGCAGGCCGCGCGCGAGCGCGGGCTGCAGCTTTCGCCCGAGATCCCGCACTGGCTGGTCACGCGCCACTACCGCGACATGCCCAGCCTGATGGCCCTGCTGGACGCGCTCGACACCTATTCGCTCGAGCGCAAGCGCGCCGTCACCCTGCCGCTGCTGCGGGAAATGTTCGCGGAGCTGCGCGAGTGAGCGCAGGCTGTCGGCCCCGTCCCCGCAGGCCCTGGCATGCCCCGTGCTTGCCTGCGTTGGCGCGCAGCGACGCCAAGAAACCGGCAACAATCACGTTAATGTAAAATCGCCGCCCATGAATCTGGCATTGTTCGACCTCGACCACACCCTGCTCCCGACCGACAGCGACCACGAATGGGGGCGCTTCCTCGTGCGCCTGGGCGTCGTCGACGAGGAAACCTACCGCCGCAAGAACGAGGAGTTCTACGGGCAGTACAAGGCGGGCACCCTGGATATCCAGGCCTTCCTGCGCTTCGCGCTGGCCCCGCTGGCCGCCAATCCGCGCGACCGCCTGGAAGCCTGGCGCAAGCAGTTCATGCGCGAAGTGATCGATCCGGTCATCACGCCGCAGGCGCGCGCGCTGGTCTACAAGCACCTCGACGCCGGCGACCTGTGCGCGGTGGTTACCGCCACCAACAGCTTCGTCACCGCGCCGATCGCCGCCGCCTTCGGCATCAAGCACCTGATCGCCACCGAGCCGGCCACCGCCAGCGGGCAGCCGGACGGCGCCTTCACCGGCGAAGTGGCGGGCCTGCCCAGCTTCCGCGAAGGCAAGGTCGCCCGCGTGGAAGCCTGGCTCAAGAGCATGGGCACCCAGTGGGATGCCTTCGAAACCACCACCTTCTACAGCGATTCGGCCAACGACCTGCCGCTACTGGAAAAGGTCAGCGAACCGATCGCCGCCAACCCGGACGATCGCCTGCGTCACCACGCCGCCGCGGCCGGCTGGCGCATCATGGATCTGTTCTGACGTGATCAAGAAGCTAATCAACCGGCTGCTCGGCAAGCCGGGCCCCCAGCAGCGCCCCGCCAAACGCCGTGGCCAGCGCGCCGGCACGCCGCGCATCGTGACCCACGACGAGCACCAGATCGACCAGTCGCTGATCTCGCGCAACGCCATCAAGGTCACCTCCACGCTGCAGCAGGCCGGCTACCAGGCCTTCATCGTGGGCGGCGCGGTGCGCGACCTGCTGCTGGGCATCAAGCCCAAGGACTTCGACGTCGCCACCAACGCCACGCCCGACCAGGTGCAGGCGCTGTTCCGCCGCTCGCGCATCATCGGCCGGCGTTTCCAGATCGTGCACGTGACCTTCTACGGCGGGCGCGAGCAGGAAATCATCGAGGTCTCCACCTTCCGCGCGCTGGTCGACGCGGTGGCCAGCGAGACGCTGCCCGAAGGGCGCCGCCTCAAGCGCGCCGAGCTCGACAGCAAGACCCACGCGATCGACGCCTCGGGCCGCGTGCTGCGCGACAACGTCTGGGGCTCGCAGGCCGAGGACGCGGAGCGCCGTGACTTCACCATCAACGCGATGTACTACGACCCGGCCGAGCAGACGGTATATGACTACCATCACGGCATGGAAGACATCCGCGCGCGCACGCTGCGCATGATCGGCGACCCCGTCACGCGCTACCGCGAGGACCCGATCCGCATGCTGCGCGTGGTGCGCTTTGCCGCCAAGACCGGCTTCGGCATCGACGAGGACACGCGCCAGCCGATCGCCGACCTGGCCTCGCTGATCCACAACGTGCCGAGCGCGCGCCTGTTCGACGAGATGCTCAAGCTGCTGATGTCCGGCCATGCCTGGGCCTCGCTGCAGGAGCTGCGCAAGGCCGGCCTGCACCGCGGCCTGCTGCCGCTGCTCGACGTGGCGATCGAGCAGCCGATGGGCCAGCGCTTCGTGCAGCTGGCGCTGGACAACACCGACCAGCGCGTGCAGGTAGGCAAGCCGGTGTCGCCGGGCTTCCTGTTCGCCGCGCTGCTGTGGCACCACGTGCTGCAGCGCTGGACTGCGCTGCGCGAGCAGGGCGAGCACGCCATCGCCGCGCTCAACACGGCGATGGACGACGTGCTGGAGCGCCAGACCGGCCAGCTCGCCATCCAGCGCCGCTTCGTCACCGACATGCGCGACATCTGGGGCATGCAGCCGCGCTTCGAGAAGCGCGTGGGCCGCATGCCGTTTCGCCTGATCGAGTCGCCGCGCTTTCGCGCCGGCTTCGACTTCCTGCAGCTGCGCAGCGACTCCGGCGAGCAGCCGGCCGAGCTGGCGCGCTGGTGGCAGGACTTCCAGAATGCCGACGGCGAAGGCCGCGAGGCCCTGATCGACGCCGTGCGCCCGCCGCGCGGCGGCAGGCAGGGCGGCGGCGGTAGCGGCGGCGCCGACGGCGGCGAGCCGTCCACCGACTGGGACAGCGGCGCCGGTGGCGAAAGCGGTGGCGAAAGCGGCGGCCCGGCGCGCAAGAAGCGCCGCCGGCGCAGTCCGCGGAAATCGGATAAAGTTTCCTCCCGGAGTGATATGGACGCGAGCCAGGATTCCGGCTCCGGTGAAGACCGGAACGCCGGCAAGGTACGCGTCCAGCCGGAGGAATCTTAATGACAGTTGCCTTTATCGGCATCGGGGCCAACCTGGGCGATGCCCGGCAGGCCCTCAAGGATGCCATCGTGTGCCTGGCCCAGCAGGTCGGCATCACGGTGCTGGCGAGATCGTCGCTTTACCGCACGGCCCCGGTCGACGCGGGCGGCGACGACTACTTCAATGCGGTGGTGAAGGTGGAAACCTCGTTCACCGCGCCCCAGCTGTTGCGCATCTGCCACCACATCGAGGACCAGTTCGGCCGCGAGCGCCCGTTCCGCAACGCGCCGCGCACGCTCGACCTGGACCTGCTGCTGTTCGGCGACGAAATCCACGGCGACGAGCATCTCACGGTGCCGCATCCGCGCGTGGCCGAGCGCGCCTTCACGCTGGTGCCGCTGCTGGAACTGGACCCCGCGCTGGTGATCCCGGGCCAGGGCCCGGCCGCCGGCTTCCTGCCGGCGGTCAATACGCAGCGCATCGAGAAGTTCTCGTTCTGCCAGTGCACGCGGCAGAAAGCGGAAGCGCGCGACGCTTCCTGACGGCGCGGCATCCCGGGGCGCGCGCCAAGGCGCTTCCCCGCTGCGCCCCCCTGGCCCACCGGATCCGCCCATGCTCGAACATCTGCGCAGAATCGTGGTGGAAGGCCCCGTCGGGGCCGGCAAGACGGCGCTGGCGCAGCGCCTGGCGCAAACCCTGCGCACCGGCGAACTGCTCGACGCCGCCCGCGACGACCCCTTCCTCGAACGCTACTACCGCGAACCGGCGCGCTACGCCCTGCCGCTGCAGCTGTCGCTGCTGAACCGGCGCGCGCAGCAACTGCAGGCGTGGCAGGCGGCGCTGCTGGCCGGCCAGCGCATGGTGGGCAACTTCCTCCATGCCCGCGACCGGCTCTATGCCGGCCTGACGCTGCCCGAGGACGAGCTGGCGCTGTACGACGCCCTCGCCGCGCGCCTGCCCGCGCAGGGCCAGCGCACGGACCTGGTGATCGTGCTGCAGGCCTCGCCGGCGCTGCTGCGCGAGCGCATCGCGCGGCGCAACGCGCCCGGCGAGTCCAGCATCGACGACACCTACCTGGAGCGCCTGTGCGGCGCCTACGGCGAGCTGTTCCACCGCTACGACGAGGCGCCGGTGATGATCGTCGACACCGCCCACTTCAGCCCGGTGGACAACGACGGCGATTTCCGTACACTACTGTCGCGCATCGAAAACATGCGCGGCCGCAAGGCCTTTCTCAATCTCGCTGCGCCCTGACAGGTTCCCGCCTGCCAGCCCGACCATAACGACAGCAGCCGCTGCCGCGCACCACGGCAAAGCGGATTGCAGGGGACAACGGCCCGCCGCATGGCCTGAAGCGGCCCGCCCGGTTCCCGTCTCTCTACCGGCCCAACGTCATGAGCTACCTCCTCGACCCCTCCCGCAAGACCATCACCATCCCCAAGCTGCAGGCGATGCGCGCCGCCGGCGAGAAAATCGCCATGCTGACCGCCTACGACTCCAGCTTCGCCGCGCTGCTCGACTACTGCGGCGTCGAGGTGCTGCTGGTCGGCGATTCCCTCGGCAACGTCATGCAGGGCCAGCAGACCACGCTGCCCGTGACGCTGGAACAGGTGGCCTACCACACCGAATGCGTGGCGCGCGGCAACCAGAGCGCGCTGCTGGTGGCGGACCTGCCGTTCGGCACCTACCCCACGCCGGAGACCGCCTTCGCCAGCGCGGCCGCGCTGATGCGCGCGGGCGCGCACATGGTCAAGCTCGAAGGCGGCGACTGGCTCGCGCCGACCGTGAAGTTCCTGGTCGAGCGCAGCATCCCGGTGTGCGCGCATATCGGCCTGACGCCGCAGTCGGTGCATGCGCTGGGCGGCTTCAAGGTGCAGGGCAAGACCGACGAGAGCGCCGCGCAGCTCAAGCGCGATGCGCTCGCGCTGCAGGCCGCGGGCGCCCAGATGATCGTGATGGAAGCGGTGCCGGCGGCGCTGGCGGGCGTGGTCACGGGCCTGCTGACGATCCCCACCATCGGCATCGGCGCGGGCGTGGACTGCTCGGGCCAGGTGCTGGTGCTGCAGGACATGATCAACGTCTACCCGGGCCGCAAGGCCAAGTTCGTGCGCAACTTCATGGAAGGCGCCGGCTCGATCGAGGCCGCCGTGCGCGCCTATGTGGCGGCCGTGAAGGACGGCAGCTTCCCGGCGGCGGAGCACACCTTCTCCGCCTGACCGCGCCCGCTTTGCCCGCTTTGCCCGCCCTGCCCGCCCTGCCCGCCCTGCCTCAGCCGGCGGCCAGCACCGCCGGCAGCACGCCGCGCAGGGCGTTGGCAACCGCCAGCGCCTCGCGGCGCGCCAGCATGGCGCGCGTGACCACCGCCTCGCGCACCGGCCCGCCCAGGTAGCGCGCGCCGTCGGCCAGCACCGCCGCGCGCATCACGCCGGGCAGGATGTGCGCGGCCAGCGGCGGCGTCAGCCAGGCGCCGTCCACCTTGACGAATACCGAGCTGCGGCCGCCTTCGAGCAGTTCGCCGCGCGTGTTGAAGAACAGGCTGTCGAAGGCGCCGGCGCGTTCGGCGGCCTGCCAGCCGGCGTCGAACACGGCGCGCGCGCTGGTCTTGTGGCAGCGCAGCGGGTCCGCGTCCGGCAGCGGCTGCGGCGCCAGCAACACCGCCGCCGGCGAGGTGGCCAGCGGCGCCAGCGCGCCGTGCGTCACGGCGATGCCGCCGGCCTTGTCCAGCGCCAGGCGCAGGCGCCACGCGCCGGTGCCGAGGCCTGCCGCGGCTTCGCGCGCCGCCGCCCGCGCGCGCGCCGCGTCGAGCGCGAAGCCAAGGCTGGCAGCCGAGGCGGCCAGCCGCGCCAGGTGCCGGTCCAGCCGCTGGCAGGCGCCGTCCTCCACGCGCATGGTCTCGAACAGCGTGAAGCCCGGATCGTGCGCGGTCAGGAAACGGGCCTTCCAGCCGCATTCGGCGTACTCGCCGGCGGCGTCGCTGTCGTGGACGATGCCGCCGCCCACGCCCATCTCGCCCGCGCGCAGGCCATCGGCGCCCGGCGCGCCCAGCACCAGCGTGCGGATCGCCACGGATAGCGCGAAGGCGCCCGGGAACCCGGCGCCGCTCCCGGTGCCCGGCGCATCGATCCAGCCGATCGAACCGGTGTAGAGGCCGCGCGGCGACCGCTCCAGCTCACCGATGATCTGCATCGTGCGCCGCTTGGGCGCGCCGGTGATCGAGCCGCACGGGAACAGCGCGCGCAGCAGCCCGGCCACGGTCGTGCCGGCGCGCGCGGTGGCGGTCACGGTGGACGTCATCTGCAGCACCTGCCCGAACGGCTCGACCACGAAGCGCGCCGGCACCGCCACCGTGCCCGGCACCGCCACGCGGCCCAGGTCGTTGCGCAGCAGGTCCACGATCATCACGTTCTCGGCGCGGTTCTTGGCGTCGGCGGCCAGCGCCGCGGCGGCCCCGGCATCGCGCGCCGGGTCGCCGCTGCGCGGCGCGGTGCCCTTCATCGGCCGCGTGACGAGGTGGCCCTGCCCGTCGTGCCGCACGAACAGCTCGGGCGACAGCGACAGCACCCAGCCGTCGCCGGGCAGGCGCGCCAGCACGGCATAGGGCACCGGCTGCGCGGCGCGCAACGCCGCATAGAGCGCCGCCGGCTCGCCGAACGCGCCGAAGCGCAGGCGCTGGGTGAAATTGACCTGGTAGGTGTCGCCGGCCTCGATCCACGCGTGGATGCGGGCGATGGCGGCGTGGAAAGCCGCCTCCGTGGTATCGGCGGCGATGTCCGTCACGCCGGCCGGCGCGCCTCCATGCCCGCCGGCCAGCCACGATGCGACCGCCTGCGTGTCGAGCCTTTGCATCCGCCGGAACCACAGCAGCCGCAGCGCGCCGTCGTGGAACGGCAGCGCATGGTCCACCTTGACCGGCACCCCGGCCAGCGGGCCGCCGAATTCGTACGGCGCGAACAGCGTGGCATGCCAGCCCTGGCGCCAGCCTTCCGCCAGCATGGCGTCGAGCGCATCGAGCGCGCCGCCGCCGGGCAGCACGTCCTCGCGCACGAAGCCGGTGTACAGGCGCGAGACGGCCGCGCCGGGCGCGGCGGTGGCATCGTCGAGCAGGACGAACGGTTCGGGCGAAGCAGAGGGGGAAACGGGAAGAACTGCCACGAGAAAATCACCAGCGTCGGTTGGGCGGCCGCGAAACGCAGCGATATCGCATTATCGCGCGCTTGCCCTCTCCCCCGGCCCCTCCCGCTTCGCGGGAGAGGGAGCAAACCACCAGGACACGGAAACTGCCCGGCTTCCCATGAACGTCTGTGGTCTCGCCTCTCCCGCCTGCGGGAGAGGGGCCGGAGGAGAGGGCAGGCGCACGCCGAAGCCACCGGCAGCAAGAACCGCCACCGGCAACCTCCTCGCCCCGGAAAAACAAAAAGCCGGCCACGCGCAACAGCATGGCCGGCCACTCGCCGCGAGCCGAACCGGCTTAGCTGAAGAAGCTCTTCACCTTGTCGAGCCAGGATTGCTCCTGCGGGCTGTGGCGCGAGCCGCCTTCGTGCACCGAGCGGTCGAACTGGCGCAGGATGTCCTTCTGCGCCTCGGTCAGCTTGACCGGCGTTTCCACGTTCACATGCACGTAGAGGTCGCCGGGATAGCCCGAGCGCACGCCCTTGATGCCCTTGCCGCGCAGGCGGAAGGTCTTGCCGGCCTGGGTGCCTTCGGGCACCGGGAAGCTGGCCTTGCCGCCTAGCGTGGGCACTTCCAGGTCGCCGCCCAGCGCCGCGGTGGCGAACGAGATCGGCATCTGGCAGTGCAGGTCGTCGCCGTCGCGCTCGAACACCGGGTGCGGGCGGATGTGCACTTCCACGTACAGGTCGCCCGGGGGGCCGCCGTTGATGCCCGGCTCGCCGTTGCCCGAGGAGCGGATGCGCATGCCCTCGTCGATGCCGGCGGGGATCTTCACCTCCAGCGTCTTCTGCGACTTGATCTTGCCCTGGCCGTGGCACTTGGTGCACGGCTTGGGGATGTGCTTGCCGGTGCCGTGGCACTTCGGGCAAGTCTGCTGCATCGAGAAGAAGCCCTGCGACACGCGCACCTGGCCCGCGCCGTGGCAGGTCGGGCAGGTCTCGACGTTGGTGCCGGGCTCGGCGCCATTGCCGTGGCAATGCTCGCACTCGTCCCAGTGCGGCACGCGGATCTGCGCCTCGTGGCCGTGCGCGGCCTGCTCGAGCGAGATCTCCATGCTGTAGCGCAGGTCGGCGCCGCGGTACACCTGCGGGCCGCCGCCGCTGCGGCGCCCGCCGCCCTGGCCCTGCTGGCCGAAGATGTCGCCGAAGATGTCGCCGAAGGCCTCGGCGAAACCGCCGTAGCCCTGGCCGCCGCCACCGAAGCCGCCCGCCATGTTGGGGTCGACGCCGGCGTGGCCGTACTGGTCGTAGGCCGCCTTCTTCTCGGGGTC
This sequence comes from Cupriavidus sp. 30B13, assembly GCF_049059565.2. Taxonomy (NCBI): domain Bacteria; kingdom Pseudomonadati; phylum Pseudomonadota; class Betaproteobacteria; order Burkholderiales; family Burkholderiaceae; genus Cupriavidus; species Cupriavidus sp. 30B13. Next base: position 3,535,536 of record NZ_CP188223.1, read on the forward strand.
GGAGAGCATCTCGTAGGCCTCCTTGACCTCCTTGAATTTCTCCTCCGAATCCTTGCTGTCCGGATTGCGGTCCGGGTGGTGCTTCATCGCCAGCTTGCGATACGCCTTCTTGATATCGTCGTCGCTGGCGTTCTTGCCCACCCCGAGCACTTCGTAGTAGTCACGTTTTGCCATGGTGGCTGGTTACCTGATTGGCCCCGCGGCGCGTAAGACCCGCCCGGGCAAATAGCAAAGAAAATAGCAAAAAAGCCGAGCGCGGCATCCGACGGCGGTGATCCGCTTGGTCCGATGTCCGTCGCCCGGCGTGGGGACAGGGGCTGGCGGCGGTGTCGCGCACCGCGCCCCTCCCCAGCTCATCCATTACTTCTTGTCGTTGACTTCCTTGAATTCGGCGTCCACGACGTTGTCGTCCTGCGGCTGGGCCTGCTGCTGGCCCGCACCCGCGCCCGCGGCACCGGCCGCGCCCGCGCCGCCCGCTTCGCCGGCCTTGGCCTGCATGTCGGCGTAGACACGCTCGCCCAGCTTCTGGCTGGCCTCGGACAGCGCATTGACCTTGGCGTCGATCTCGGCCTTGTCGCCACCGCGCGCGGCGTCTTCCAGTTCCTTGATCGCGGCTTCGATCTTTTCCTTCTCGCCCGCTTCGAGCTTGTCGCCGTATTCGGCGACCGCCTTCTTGGTCGAGTGGATCAGCGCGTCGGCCTGGTTGCGGGCGTCAGCCAGCTCGCGGGCCTTCTTGTCTTCCTCGGCGTTGGCCTCGGCGTCCTTCACCATGCGCTGGATCTCGTCTTCCGACAGGCCCGAGTTCGCCTTGATGGTGATGCGGTTTTCCTTGCCGGTCGCCTTGTCCTTGGCGCCCACGTGCAGGATGCCGTTGGCGTCGATGTCGAACGACACTTCGATCTGCGGCAGGCCGCGCGGCGCCGGGGCGATGCCTTCGAGGTTGAACTCGCCCAGCAGCTTGTTGCCGGTGGCCATTTCGCGCTCGCCCTGGAACACCTTGATGGTCACGGCCGGCTGGTTGTCGTCGGCGGTCGAGAACACCTGCGCATGCTTGGTCGGGATGGTGGTGTTCTTGGTGATCATCTTGGTCATCACGCCGCCCAGCGTCTCGATGCCCAGCGACAGCGGCGTCACGTCCAGCAGCAGCACGTCCTTGCGGTCGCCCGACAGCACCGAGCCCTGGATCGCGGCGCCCACGGCCACGGCTTCGTCAGGGTTCACGTCCTTGCGCGCTTCCTTGCCGAAGAATTCCTTGACCTGTTCCTGCACCTTGGGCATGCGGGTCATGCCGCCGACCAGGATCACGTCGTCGATCTCGCTGACCTTGACGCCAGCGTCCTTGATCGCGATGCGGCACGGCTCGATGGTGCGGGTGATCAGTTCTTCCACCAGCGCTTCGAGCTTGGCGCGCGTCATCTTCAGGTTCAAGTGCTTCGGGCCCGAGGCGTCCGCCGTGATGTACGGCAGGTTGATCTCGGTCTGCTGCGAGCTCGACAGTTCGATCTTGGCCTTTTCCGCGGCTTCCTTCAGGCGCTGCAGCGCGAGCACGTCCTTGGAAAGGTCGACGCCCTGGTCCTTCTTGAACTCGGCGATGATGTAGTCGATGATGCGCTGGTCGAAGTCTTCGCCGCCCAGGAAGGTGTCGCCGTTGGTCGACAGCACTTCGAACTGCTTCTCGCCGTCCACGTCCGCGATCTCGATGATCGAGATGTCGAAGGTGCCGCCGCCGAGGTCATACACGGCGATCTTGCGGTCGCCCTTCTCGTTCTTGTCCAGGCCGAACGCCAGCGCGGCCGCGGTCGGCTCGTTGATGATGCGCTTGACGTCGAGGCCGGCGATGCGGCCGGCGTCCTTGGTGGCCTGGCGCTGCGAGTCGTTGAAGTAGGCCGGCACGGTGATCACGGCTTCGGTCACCGGCTCGCCGAGGTAGTCCTCGGCGGTCTTCTTCATCTTGCGCAGCACTTCCGCCGAAACCTGCGGCGGCGCCAGCTTCTGGTCGCGCACCGACACCCATGCGTCGCCGTTGTCGGCCTTGACGATGGAGTACGGCATCAGGCCGATGTCCTTCTGCACTTCCTTTTCTTCGAACTTGCGGCCGATCAGGCGCTTCACCGCATACAGGGTGTTGCGCGGATTGGTCACCGCCTGGCGCTTGGCCGGCGCGCCCACCAGGATCTCGCCATCTTCCATGTAGGCGATGATCGACGGGGTGGTGCGCGTGCCTTCCGCGTTTTCGATCACCTTGGGCGTATTGCCTTCCATGATCGCGACACAGCTATTGGTGGTACCGAGGTCGATACCGATGATCTTACCCATTTGTTCCTCTCCTCTTGAGCCCCGCTATCCGCGGGCGCTGCAATTCGTCCTGGAGTCCGAAATGTGGCCGTCCGGGGCCATTTCAAGGGCGGCGGACGCAATTCCGAGTAATTTTCTCGGTTTTTCCAGGTGTTCAACGGCAGGCCGGCGGGGCGGCTTGAGCGCTGGCGCGCCAAAGCGGGCGCCGACCCGTTATTTATGACTTATTTGTCACTTTCGGCAACACGGCCGCGCTGCCACAGCACGTCGCCGCCGCCGGCGGCGCGGTTCAGCACGCGCGCCAGCACGAACAGCAGGTCCGAGAGCCGGTTCAGGTACTGGCGTGGCGCCTCGTTGAGCGCCTCCTGCGCGCCCAGCGCCACCAGCGCCCGCTCGGCCCGCCGGCAGACCGTGCGGCAGACGTGCGCCACGGCCGCGGCGCGGCTGCCGCCGGGCAGGATGAACTCGGCCAGGCGCGGCAGGGCGGCGTTGTAGTGCGCCAGCCATTCGTCGAGCTGCAACACCTGTTCCGGCTTGACCAGCACGTAGCCGGGGATGGACAGCTCGCCGCCGAGGTCGAACAGGTCGTGCTGGATGTGCAGCAGCGCCGCGCGCACCTCGCCGGGCAGGGTCTCGGCCAGCAGCACGCCGAGATTGGAGTTGAGTTCGTCGACCTCGCCGATGGCGGCGATGCGCACGCTGTCCTTGCCGGTGCGGCTGCCGTCGCCGAGGCCGGTGGTGCCGCCGTCCCCGGTGCGGGTGGCGATCTTGGTCAGGCGGTTGCCCATGCGGGTCTCCTGCGGTGGCGATCCCGCATTATGGCGCGCATCGGGGCCGCGGCGGGGGCGCCTGCCGCGCGCCGGCTCCGGCGCCCGATGTGCTGCGGCGGGCAGGCGCGGCGTAGAATACGGGATTCGCCCGCGACGCCAGCGGGTACCAGTGCCGGCACCGTCGCGCGCCGCCCGTTGCGGGCCGTCGCCCCACGGCAGCCCGCCGCCGCAGTCCCGCCGGAGACACCATGAACCATCCCACCCCCCATGCGGCGCTGGCGCGCCAGCCCTTGCCGGCCGCCGTGCGCGAGGCCCTGCAGGCCCGTTTCGGCGAGCGCTTTTCCACCTCCTCCGGCGTGTGCGAGCACCACGGGCGCGACGAGTCGCCGTTCCCGCCGGCCGCGCCGGACGGCGTGGTCTTCGCCCACAGCACCGAGGAAGTGGCCGAGGTGGCGCGCCTGTGCAACGCGCACCGCGTGCCGCTGATCCCCTACGGCGCCGGCTCCTCGCTCGAAGGCCACCTGCTGGCGGTGGCCGGCGGCATCAGCCTGGACCTGTCGCAGATGAATCGCGTGCTGTCGGTGCAGGCCGAGGACCTGAACGTGACCGTGCAGCCGGGCGTGACCCGCAAGCAGCTCAACCAGGAAATCAAGGACAGCGGCCTGTTCTTCCCGATCGACCCGGGCGCCGATGCCTCGCTGGGCGGCATGTGCGCCACGCGCGCCTCCGGGACCAACGCGGTGCGCTACGGCACCATGCGCGAGAACGTGCTGGCGCTGACCGTGGTCATGGCCGACGGCCGCATCGTCAAGACCGGCACCCACGCGCGCAAGTCGTCCGCCGGCTACGACCTGACCCGCCTGATGATCGGCAGCGAAGGCACGCTGGGCATCATCACCGAGGTCACGGTGCGGCTCTACCCGCAGCCGGAGGCCATCTCCGCCGCCATCTGCGCCTTTCCCAGCATGGGCAGCGCGGTGCGGGCGGTGATCGACACCATCCAGCTCGGCGTGCCCGTCGCGCGCGTGGAGTTCGTCGACGCGCTGGCCATCCGCGCCATCAACCGGCACGACAACCTCGCCATGCCGGAAATGCCGCATCTGTTCTTCGAATTCCACGGCACCGAGGCCGGCGTCAGGGAACAGGCCGGGACCGTGCAGCAGATCGCCGCCGAGCACGGCGGCCAGGGCTTCGAATGGGCCACCCGGCCGGAAGACCGCAGCCGCCTGTGGAACGCCCGCCATACCGCCTACTTCGCCATGCTGCAGCTCAAGCCGGGCTGCCGCGCCGTCACCACCGACGTATGCGTGCCGATCTCGCGGCTGGCCGAGTGCGTGACCGAGACCGAGCGCGACCTCGACGCATCCAGCCTGCCCTGCCCCATCGTGGGCCACGTCGGCGACGGCAACTTCCACGTGGCGATCCTGACCGACCCGGCCAGGCCGCAGGAGCTGGCCGAGGCCGAGGCCATCAACCGGCGCATCGTGGAGCGCGCGCTGGCCATGGGCGGCACCTGCACCGGCGAGCACGGCGTGGGCCTGCACAAGATGGATTTCCTGGTCAGCGAGCACGGCGAGGATGCGCTGGACCTGATGCGCGCCATCAAGAACGCGCTCGATCCCAACCACATCCTCAACCCCGGCAAGATCTTCCGCGCGACGCGCTGAAGCCGCGCATGGCCGCCGTGTTCAACCGCGTCCCGCCGCTGCACCTGCTGATCGCGTTCGAGGCCGCCGCCCGCCTGGGCAGCTTCGCGCGCGCGGCGGAAGAGCTGTCGGTCACGCCCAGCGCCGTGTCGCACCGCATCAAGAACCTCGAGGAACTGTGGGGCGAGGACCTGTTCGTGCGCTCCAACGCCGCGCTGCGGCTGACCGCCGCCGGCACGCGCTATCTGCGCAACGTGCAGGACGCGCTCAAGTCCCTCAACGAGCTGGCGCGGCCCGAGTACAACAAGCAGCGCACGCGCCTGCGCGTGGCCATCCCGCCCACCTTCGGCCGCCAGCACCTGGTGCCGCGCCTGCCAGAGTTCACCGCGCTGTACCCGCACATCGACACCGAGCTGCATCTGGCCATCCCGTTCCTGGACGTGAAGGCCGAGGACACCGACGTGGAGATCCGCTACGGCACCGGCCGCTACCCGGACCTGAAGACGACGAAGCTGCTGGTCGAGCCGGTGTTTCCCGCCTGCGGGCGCGAATACTACGAGCGCATCGACGGCCGCTCCGTCACCCGGCCCGAGCACCTGCACAACCTGGTGCTGCTGCGCAGCCCGCTGGAGCCGTGGAAGCCGTGGTTCGAGACCGCCGGGCTGGACTGGGCGGAGCCGCAGACCGGCCCGCAGTTCAACGACATCGGCCTGATGCTGGAGGCCATCGCCTCCAACCAGGGCGTGGCGCTGGTGCGCCAGCGCATGGCCCGCCAGTGGCTGGCGCTGGGCCAGATGGTGCGCCTGCTCGACATCGAATCGGTCTCGCCGCACGGCTACTACATCGTCGAGCGCGAGCAGGCGCCGCTCAAGCCGGAGGCGCGCTATTTCGTCGACTGGCTGCTGGGGCTGGAGTGGTAGCGGCGCGGCAGGGATGTGGCGCCGGCGTAGCGCGCCGGTGACGTCCGGCGCCGGCCGCCGGTGCTAAGCTGGAATCGCGCGCCTGCCCCGCGCCTGCCATGCCCCGGCGCGCCGCCGGCATGAGCGATTTTGATCGGCCTGCCATGCGGAATTCACGTCGCCGCGGTGCGGCGCGGCCGCCGGGCTGCGCTATAGTCCTTGCTCCCCACCCGCTCGCGCGCCGCCCAGGCGCCTGCCGGCGGCCAATACAGGAGTTGTCATGAACGCCCCGCACGAAGTCTCCCTGGTCACCGACGACGGCCGCCGCGCGGCGCTGCTCGAAGGCCTGGCGAAAATCCTGCCCGATGCGGCCCTGTTGTGGAAACCCGAAGACACCGCGCCCTACGAGTGCGATGGCCTGGCCGCCTACCGCCAGCTGCCGCTGGCCGTGGCGCTGCCCGACAAGGAAGAACAGGTCTGCGCCATCCTGCGCCTGTGCCACGCGCTGCAGGTGCCGGTGGTGCCGCGCGGCGCGGGCACCAGCCTGTCCGGCGGGGCCATGCCGATCGCCGCCGGGCTGGTGCTGTCGCTGGCCAAGTTCAAGCGCATCGTCAGCGTGGATGCGCGCTCGCGCACCGCCGTGGTCCAGCCGGGCGTGCGCAACCTCGCCATCTCCGAGGCCGCCGCGCCCCATAACCTCTACTACGCGCCGGACCCGTCCTCGCAGATCGCCTGCACCATCGGCGGCAACGTCAGCGAGAACTCGGGCGGCGTGCATTGCCTGAAATACGGCCTCACGGTGCACAACGTGCTGCGCGTGCGCGCGGTGACGATGGAAGGCGAGGTGGTGGAATTCGGCTCCGCGGCGCCCGACGCGCCGGGGCTGGACCTGCTGGCCGTGATGATCGGCTCGGAAGGCATGCTGGCGGTGGTCACCGAGGTGACCGTCAAGCTGATTCCCAAGCCGCAGCTCGCCCAGGTGATCATGGCCAGCTTCGACGACGTGGCCAAGGGCGGCGACGCGGTGGCCGACGTGATCGGCGCCGGCATCATCCCGGCCGGGCTGGAAATGATGGACAAGCCCGCCACCGCCGCCGTGGAGGAATTCGTGCGCGCCGGCTACGACCTCGACGCCGCCGCCATCCTGCTGTGCGAGTCGGACGGCACCACGGAGGAAGTGGCCGAGGAGATCGAGCGCATGAGCGAAGTGCTGCGCGCCTCGGGCGCCACGCGCATCGCCGTGTCGCAGAGCGAGTCCGAGCGGCTGCGCTTCTGGAGCGGGCGCAAGAACGCCTTCCCCGCCGCCGGGCGCATCTCGCCGGACTACTACTGCATGGACGGCACCATCCCGCGCAAGCACATCGGCACGCTGCTCAGGCGCATCGAGGAAATGGAGCGCAAGTACCGCCTGCGCTGCATGAACGTGTTCCACGCCGGCGACGGCAACATGCACCCGCTGATCCTGTTCGATGGCGCCGACCAGGACGAATGGCACCGCGCCGAGCTGTTCGGCTCGGACATCCTGGAAAGCTGCGTGGAGCTGGGCGGCACCGTCACCGGCGAGCACGGCGTGGGCGTGGAAAAGCTCAATTCGATGTGCGTGCAGTTCGCGCCCGAGGAGCGCGAGATGTTCTTCGCCGTCAAGGCGGCCTTCGACCCCGCGCGCCTGCTCAACCCGGACAAGGCCATCCCCACGCTGGCGCGCTGCGCCGAGTACGGCCGCATGCACGTCAAGCGCGGCGTGCTGCCCCACCCCGACCTGCCGCGCTTCTGAACATGGCAGGCCAGAAAGCCGCCGCGCGCGGCCAGCAGAAGCACGCCGCGCAGGTCCGCCAGCGCCTGGGCAAGCCCGAATCGGGCTGGCGCGAGCGCTGGTACACCATCATCTTCGAGGCCGACACGCACGCCGGGCGGCTGTTCGACATCGTGCTGCTGCTGTGCATCGTGGCCAGCGTGCTGGTGGTGGTGTTCGACAGCCTGCCGGCGGTGAGCCTGCGCCTAGGCACCGCGTTCACGGTGGCGGAATGGCTGTTTACGCTGCTGTTTACGGCCGAGTACGCAATGCGCATCCTGGTGGTGCGGCGCCCGCTGCGCTATGTGTTCAGCTTCTTCGGCGTGGTGGACTTCCTGTCGATCATCCCGACCTGGCTGGCCTTCTTCGTGCCGGAACTGGCCTTCCTGATCGACGTGCGGCTGCTGCGGCTGCTGCGCGTGTTCCGGATCCTCAAGCTGACCGTGTATTTCGAGGAGGCGCAGATCCTCTACCGCGCGCTGGCCAACAGCCGGCGCAAGATCTTCGTCTTCCTCGCCACGGTGTTCATCATCACCGTGATCCTGGGCACCGTGATGTACGTGGTGGAAGGCCCGCAACACGGCTTCACCAGCATCCCGGTAAGCATGTACTGGGCGGTGGTGACGCTGACCACGACCGGCTTCGGCGACATGGTGCCGAAGACGCCGCTGGGGCAGTTCATCACCTCGCTGACCATCCTGCTGGGCTACGGCATCATCGCCTTTCCCACCGGCATCGTCGGCGCGGAGCTGGCGGCCAGCATCCTGAAGCGCCCGCTGACCACGCGCACCTGCACGCACTGCCTGAGCGAGGGGCACGACCCCGACGCGGGCTACTGCAAGCACTGCGGCAACGCGCTGCCGCCTTACCGCGACGAGCGGGACGAGCGGGACGAAAGCGGAGGCGACAACAAACCCCTGCCCGCCGCGGCCAAGTCGCCGCCGGGCTGATCCCGCGGCCACGCGCCCCGAACCGGGCCCACATCGAAAACCAGAACCAGCCAGCACCCATGCCAGCCGACCAGCAAGCCACTCTCGACGCCTTTCGCGACACCATCCGGCGCGCCACGGACGCGCGCACGCCGCTGCGCCTGCGCGGCGGCGGCAGCAAGGATTTCTACGGCCAGCAACTGCAAGGCGAGGTGCTCGACACGCGCGGCTACAGCGGCATCGTCGACTACGACCCGCCCGAGCTGGTGATCACCGCGCGCTGCGGCACGCCGCTGGCCGAGATCGAGGCGGCGCTGGCCGAGCGCCGCCAGATGCTGGCCTTCGAGCCGCCCCATTTCGGCGCCGGCGCCACGCTCGGCGGCGCGGTCGCGGCGGGCCTGTCGGGCCCGCGCCGGCAGGCGGTGGGCGCGCTGCGCGACTTCGTGCTCGGCGTGCGGGTGATGGACGGCCGCGGCGACATCCTGGACTTCGGCGGCCAGGTGATGAAGAACGTGGCGGGCTATGACGTCTCGCGCCTGATGGCCGGCTCGCTGGGCACGCTGGGGCTGATCCTGGAAGTCTCGCTGAAGGTGCTGCCGGTGCCGTTCGACGACGCCACGCTGCGCTTCGCCATGGGCGAGGCCGAGGTGCTCGAGCGCCTCAACCAGTGGGGCGGACAGCCGCTGCCGGTCGCGGCCTCGGCGTGGCACGACGGCGTGCTGCACCTGCGCCTGTCGGGCGCGGCGGCGGCGGTGCGCGCCGCGCGCGAGCGCCTGGGCGGCGAGGCCGTGGCGCCGGACGAAGCCGTCGCGCTGTGGCGCGCGCTGCGCGACCAGCAACACCCGTTCTTTGCGCCGGTGCAGGCAGGCCGCGCGCTATGGCGCATCGCCGTGCCCACCACCGCCGCGCCGCTGGCGCTGCCGGGCGGCGGCCAGCTGATCGAATGGGGCGGCGGCCAGCGCTGGTGGCTGGGCGGCGCCGACAGCGCGGCCGATGCCGCCGCCGTGCGCGCCGCCGCCGCTGCCGCGGGCGGCCACGCCACGCTGTTCCGCAACGGCGACAAGGCTGCGGGGGTGTTCACGCCGCTGGCCGCGCCGCTGCACGCGATCCACCAGCGCCTCAAGGCCGGCTTCGACCCCGCCGGCATCTTCAATCCGCAGCGCATGTACGCCGGCCTCTGAGCCGCCGGCCAGGCCCCACCCATCCCAAGCAAAGGCACCGGAGAGTCCCCCCACCATGCAAACCACCCTGGCCGAATTCCTGCGCGGCACGCCCGATGGCGAAGAAGCCAAGTCCATCGTCGGCAAGTGCGTGCACTGCGGCTTCTGCACCGCCACCTGCCCTACCTACCAGCTGCTGGGCGACGAGCTGGACGGCCCGCGCGGGCGCATCTACCTGATGAAGCAGGTGCTCGAAGGCCAGCCCGTCACCGAAAGCACGCGCCTGCACCTGGACCGCTGCCTGACCTGCCGCAACTGCGAATCGACCTGCCCCTCTGGCGTGCGCTACGGCCGCCTGGTCGACATCGGCCGCAAGGTGGTGGACGAGCGCCTGGAGGCCGAGGGCGTGCGGCGCCCGGCCGGCGAGCGCTTCGCGCGCTGGGCCCTGCGCGAAGGCATGACGCGCCCGGCGCTGTTCGGCACGGCCATGCGGCTGGGCCAGCGCGTGCGCCCGCTGCTGCCGCAGGCGCTGCGCAACAAGGTGCCCCGCCCGGTTGCCGCCGGCGCGTGGCCGCGCAACGCGCATGCGCGCAAGATGGTGCTGCTCGACGGCTGCGTGCAGCCGTCGATGTCGCCCAACATCAATGCCGCCACCGCGCGCGTGCTCGACCGCCTCGGCGTGCAGCTGCTGGTGGCGCGCGAGGCCGGCTGCTGCGGCGCGGTGCGCTACCACACCGGCGACCACGACGGCGGCCTCGACAATGCGCGCCGCAATATCGACGCGTGGTGGCCGCTGGTGGAAGCCGGCGCCGAGGCCATCGTCATGACCGCCTCGGGCTGCGGCGTGATGGTCAAGGAATACGGCCACCTGCTGCGCGACGACGCGCGCTACGCCGAGCGCGCGCGCCGGATCTCGGCGCTCACGCGCGACCTGTGCGAGCTGCTGCCGGACTTCGCCGACAACCTGCAGGACATGGCCGGCGCCGCGCGGCGCGCCGGCAACGGCCAGCGCGTGGCCTACCACCCGCCCTGCACGCTGCAGCACGGCCAGCAGCTGCGCGGCCGCGTGGAGGCGCTGCTGACCGCGCTGGGCGTGGACGTCCGGCTCTGCGCCGACAGCCACCTGTGCTGCGGCTCGGCCGGCACCTACTCGGTGCTGCAGCCGGCGCTGTCCTACCGCCTGCGCGACGACAAGCTCGCCAACCTGCAGGCCTCGAAGCCGGACGCCATCGTGTCGGCCAACATCGGCTGCATCACGCACCTGCAGAGCGGCACCGACACGCCGGTGCAGCACTGGATCGAACTGGTGGACCGGCTGCTGGAGTAAGCGGCCGCGGCCGGCTGTCGCACCCCGCCGGCCGCGTCCGTCGCTGCGGGTTGGCTCCCCAGGGTTTGGCTCCCTAGGTTTGGCTCCCCTCTCCCGCTTGCGGGAAAGCGCGTGGAAACACGCGTGGTCTTCTCGCGGCGCCGGCGCATCTGCCGGCGGGGGCCGCTCCGGGTTACCATGCGGCTGCCCCAGATCCGCACGCTCCGGCGTGCCCTTCGCCATGCTCCAGACCTTCGCCATCCTCCTCGTCTTCCAGTCCGTCGGGGAAGCCCTCAGCTATGCCCTGAGCCTGCCGGTGCCCGGCCCGGTGATCGGCATGATCCTGCTGTTCTGCTGGCTCGCCCTCGACGACCGCATCCTGCCGGTGATCCAGGGCACCACTTCCGAGCTGCTCAAGCACCTGTCGCTGCTGTTCGTGCCGGCCGGGGTGGGCATCATGGTGCATGCGCACCGCATCGGCGGCGAGTGGCTGCCGATCGTGGTCGCGCTGGTGCTGTCCACCTGGCTGGCCATCGCCACCACGGCGCTGGTGGCGCGCGCGCTGATGGGCCGCGCGCGGGCCGGCGACGGAGAGCGCGCATGATGACGCCGCGCCTCAACGAAATCTGGGTCTACCTGGCCGCCAGCCCGCTGCTGGGGCTGACCGCCACGCTGCTGGCCTATGTGTTCGCCTTCCGCGTCTACGAGCGCGCGCGCTTCTCGCCGCTGGCCAACCCGGTGATGATCGCCGTGGCCATCCTGGTCACGCTGCTGACCGTGACCGGCACGCCATACAAGACGTACTTCGACGGCGCGCAGTTCGTGCACTTCCTGCTCGGCCCGGCCACGGTGGCGCTGGCGGTGCCGCTGTACCTGCAACTGCCCAAGCTGCGCCGCCATGTGCTGCCGCTGCTGGGCGGGCTGCTGGCGGGCTCGCTGGTGGCGGTGGTCTCGGCGGTGGGCATCGCCTGGCTGCTGGGCGCGTCGCCGGAGACCATCCGCTCGCTGGCGCCCAAGTCGGTCACCATCCCGATCGCCATGGGCGTGGCCGAGAAGATCGGCGGCCTGCCGTCGCTGACCGCCGTGCTGGTGATGCTGACCGGCATCATCGGCGCGGTCAGCGCGACGCGGCTGCTGAACCTGCTGCGCATCACCGACTACACCGTGCGCGGCTTCGCCACCGGGCTGGCGGCGCACGGCATCGGCACCGCGCGCGCGTTCCAGGTCAACCAGGAAGCGGGCGCCTTCGCCGCGCTCGGCATGGGCCTGAACGGTGTGCTGACGGCGGTGATGGTGCCGGTGCTGGCGGCATGGATGCCGCGCTGAGCGCCGCGCGGGGCACGGTGGCGGGGGCGGTGGCGGAGGCCGCACAAATGGCTGCTGACAGCACGTTGTCAGGAGCCCCCGCGCATGATCGGCCACTCCAACCCCAACCGCAGAGGTCATCATGAGTGGACTGATCAACTGGCTTGAAATCCCGGTCGCCGACATGCCGCGCGCCATCCGCTTCTACGAGCAGGTGTTCCAGACCGGCCTCAAGCGCGAGACCATGGAACAGGTGGACATGGCGGTGTTCGACAACATGGAGCCCGGCGGCGCGCTGGTGGCGGGCGAGTCCTACCGTCCCTCGGCCGACGGCTGCGTGCCGTACCTGCACGCGCCGGGCCTGGCGGCGCTGCTGGCGCGCGTGCAGGCCGCGGGCGGCAAGACCGTGTTCGGCCCGCTGCAGCTGCCTGGCGACATCGGCCATATCGCGCATATCATCGATACCGAAGGCAACCGGATCGGCCTGCACCAGCCGCTGGCGGGCTGAGCAGGCCGGCCCGAAGCCGCGCTGCCAGACGCACCCTTGCCAACCTCCCCGCCCGCGACATGAACCGAGCCCGATGAGCCGCCGCGCCGACCGCCTTTTCCAGATCGTCCAGGTGCTGCGCGGGCGCCGCCTGACCACGGCGGCGCTGCTGGCGCAGCGGCTCGGCGTGTCCGAGCGCACGGTGTACCGGGACATCCAGGCGCTGTCGCTGTCGGGCGTGCCGGTCGAGGGCGAGGCGGGCATCGGCTACCGGCTGCGCGCGGACTACGACGTTCCCCCGCTGATGTTTACCGCCATGGAAGTCGAGGCGCTGGTGGCCGGGCTGCGCCTGCTCAAGGCCTGGGGCGGCGGCGCGCTGGCCGCCGCGGCCGATCCCGCGCTCGAGAAGCTGGTGGCGGCGCTGCCGCCGGCGCGGCGCCATGCGGCGCAGCAAAGCCGCGTGTTCGCGCCCGAGTTCGTCAACCATCCACAGGTGCGCGACGCCTTCGACGTGGTGCACGGCGCCATGAACGCGCAGCGCCTGCTGCGCCTGGACTACACCGACGCGCAGCAGCGCGCCACCGACCGCGTGGTGCAGCCGCTCGGCCTGTTCTTCTGGGGCAACAACTGGCTGCTGGCCGCGTGGTGCACCACGCGCACCGACTACCGCAGCTTCCGCCTCGACCGTTGCCGCAGCATCGTCATGCTCGACGACCGCTTCCACGAAACGCCGGACCGCTCGCTCAACGGCTTCCTGCGCGCGGTGCAGGCCAGCGGAGCGGGCCCCGACACCCCCGCTCGCCCGTAGTGCCGAAGGCGCGGCTTACGCCGGCTCGGCCAGCAGCTTCTCGATGTCGCCCTTGATGTCCTCGGGCTTGGTGGTCGGCGCGTAGCGCTTGAACACCGTGCCGTCGCGGCGCAGCAGGAACTTGGTGAAGTTCCACTTGATGGCTTCGATGCCCAGCACGCCCGGCTTCTCGGAAGTCAGCCAGCGGTACAGCGGATGCGCGCTGGCGCCGTTGACGTCGATCTTGGCGAACATCGGGAAGGTGACGTGGAAGCGCGCTTCGCAGAACTGGCCGATCTGCGCGGCGTCGCCGGGCTCCTGCTTGCCGAACTGGTTGCACGGAAAGCCCAGCACTTCCAGGCCGGCGGCGGCGTATTGTTCCTGCAGCGCCTGCAGGCCGGCGTACTGCGGCGTGAAGCCGCATTCGCTGGCGGTGTTGACGATCAGCAGCACCTTGCCGGCAAAGCGCGACAGCGGCACCGGCTCGCCGGCAAGCGAACTGGCTTCGAACTGGTAGACGTTGCTCATGGCGGCTTTCCTTGGTTGGCCCGCGCGGCGCGCCGGCTTCAGATGACGTTGAGATGCTCGGTGCCGGCGCCGAGGTCGCTTTCGCGGTCGCGCGAGCCGTGCAGCTTGATCATCAGGCGCAGGTCGTTGAGCGAGTCGGCATTCTTCAGCGCGTCTTCGTAGCTGATCTTGCCGGACTCGTAGAGATCGAACAGCGCCTGGTCGAACGAGACCATGCCCTGCTCGCGCGATTTCTTGATGACTTCCTTGAGCGCGTGGATCTCGCCCTTGAAGATCAGGTCGGCCACCAGCGGCGTGCCGATCATGATTTCCACGGCCGGCACGCGGCCCTTCTGGCCCTGGCGCGGCAGCAGCCGCTGCGAGATCATCGCCTTGAGGTTGAGCGACAGGTCGATCAGCAGTTGCTGGCGCTTTTCCTCCGGGAAGAAGTTGACGATGCGGTCGATGGCCTGGTTGGCGTTGTTGGCGTGCAGCGTGGCCAGGCACAGGTGGCCGGTCTCGGCGTACTGCATCGCGTACTCCATGGTCTCGCGGTCGCGGATCTCGCCGATCAGGATCACGTCGGGCGCCTGGCGCAGCGTGTTCTTCAGCGCGATGTGCCAGGAGTCGGTGTCGATGCCCACCTCGCGCTGCGTGACGATGCAGTTCTGGTGCGCGTGCACGTATTCGATCGGGTCCTCGATGGTGATGATGTGCCCGTACGAATGCGCGTTGCGGTGGTCGAGCATGGCCGCCAGCGAGGTCGACTTGCCCGAGCCGGTGGCGCCGGTGACGATCACCAGGCCGCGCTTGGCCATCACGATGTCGTGCAGCGTCTGCGGCAGGTCGAGGTCGTCCACCGACGGGATGCGCGTGTTGATGGTCCGCACCACCATGCCCGCCTTGCCCTGCTGGATGAAGGCCGAGACGCGGAAGCGCCCGGCGTTGGGCACCGAGATGGCGAAGTTGCACTCGTGGGTGCCGTCGAACTCGGCGATCTGGCGCTCGTTCATGATGGAGCGCACCAGGCCCAGCGCCTGGGCCGGGATGAGCGGCTGCTGCGAGACCGGCGTGATCTTGCCGTCGACCTTGATCGCGGGCGGGAATTCGGCGGTGATGAACAGGTCCGAGCCGCGGTTGTTCACCATCAGCTCGAGCAGGTCGTTGATGTACTTGGCGGCGGAGTCGCGGTCGAGCATGGCGGTCACCTGGTTCGGGTACGCCGGGTACGGCGTCGTTCGGTTGCGCGGCCGGCGTCAGCCCGCGAAGGAGTCGGGGTTCTTGGCGATGGCGCGCGCGTCGTTGTAGCCGATCAGCCCGCGCTTGATCAGGTCCGACAGGCACTGGTCCAGCGTCTGCATGCCGAGCCCGCTGCTGGTCTGCATCATCGAGTACATCTGCGCGATCTTGTTCTCGCGGATCAGGTGGCGGATGGCCGGCGTGGCGATCATGATCTCATGCGCGGCGGTGCGGCCGTTGCCGTCGCGCGTCTTGAGCAGCGTCTGCGAGATCACCGCCTCGAGCGATTCGGACAGCATGGTGCGCACCATGTCCTTTTCCTCGGGCGGGAACACGTCGACGATACGGTCGATGGTCTTGGCCGCCGAGCTGGTGTGCAGCGTGGCGAACACCAGGTGGCCGGTTTCCGCCGCGGTCAGCGCCAGGCGGATGGTTTCCAGGTCGCGCAGCTCGCCCACCAGCACCACGTCCGGATCCTCGCGCAGGGCCGAGCGCAGCGCGTTGGCGAACGAGTGCGTGTGCGGCCCCAGCTCGCGCTGGTTGATCAGGCTCTTCTTGGAGGTGTGCACGAACTCGATCGGGTCCTCCACGGTGAGGATGTGGCCCATGTCGTGGTCGTTGCGGTGGTCCACCATCGCCGCCAGCGTGGTGGACTTGCCCGAGCCGGTGGGCCCGGTCACCAGCACCAGGCCGCGCGGCTTCATGCACAGGTCGGCGAACACCGCCGGCGCGCGCAGGTCTTCCAGCGTCAGCACCTTGGAGGGAATGGTCCGGAACACCGCGGCCGCGCCGCGCTGCGTGTTGTACGCGTTGACCCGGAAGCGCGAGAGGCCGGCGATCTCGAACGAGAAGTCGATCTCCAGGCGTTCTTCATACTGTTTGCGCTGGGTGTCGCTCATGATGTCGTACACCATGGCGTGGACATCCTTGTGCGCCATCGCGGCCACGTTGATGCGGCGCATGTCGCCGTGGATGCGGACCATCGGCGGCATGTCCGCGGACAGATGAAGATCGGACGCCTTGTTCTTGACGGCGAAAGCCAATAGCTGCGCGATGTCCATCTATAATGACCCCACCCTATTTTTGTCGTACTTTGTTGTACTTCTTGATATGTTCGCCGGATTATGTCTGTAATCGCCGCCAACTTGCAAGCCGTGCACCGGCGCATCGCGGCAGCCGCACAACAGGCCGGACGGGTGGCCGCCGACGTCACCCTGCTGGCGGTTTCCAAGACCTTCCCGGCGGATGCCGTGCGGGCCGCCTTCGATGCCGGCCAGCGCGCTTTCGGCGAAAACTACGTGCAGGAAGGCGCCGACAAGATCGCGCAGCTGGCCGACCTGCGCGCCGCCATCAGCTGGCATTTCATCGGTCCCCTGCAAAGCAACAAGACGCGCATCGTGGCCGAGCGCTTCGACTGGGTCCACGCGGTGGACCGCCTGCGCATCGCCGAGCGGCTGTCGGCGCAGCGCCCGGCAGAACTGCCGCCGCTGCAGGTCTGCCTGCAGGTCAATATCAGCGGCGAAGCCAGCAAGAGCGGGGTGGCACCTGAAGAAGTGCCCGCGCTGGCGCGCGCGGTGGCGGCGCTGCCCGGGCTGCGGCTGCGCGGGCTGATGGCGATTCCCGAGCCGGCCGCGGACGTGGCCGCGCAGCGCCGGCCGTTCGCCGCCATGCGCGCGCTGCTCGCCGCGCTGCGGGCGCAAGGCCTGGACGTGGACACCCTGTCGATGGGCATGTCCGCGGACATGGAAGCCGCCATCGCCGAAGGCGCCACCCTGGTGCGCATCGGCACCGCGATCTTCGGCGGACGCGACTACGGCCGCGCGCCGCAGGCGGCCGGCGCGGCGCCCGTCGCCCACGGCTGAACACCCCCGCCCCCCTGCGGTGGCCCTTTCCCCTTCCAGCAAGAAACAGAGACAACCGATGCTCGACACCCTCACCTTCGGCTTCCTCGGCGGCGGCAACATGGCCACCGCCCTGATCGGCGGCCTGATCGCCCGCGGCGTGCCCGCCACCTCGATCCGCGTGGTCGATCCGTTCGAGGATGCCCGGGCGCGCCTGCGGCGCGACCATGGCGTGCATGCGTCGGGCACGCCCGACGCCGCCTTCGGCGCCAGCGACGTGCTGGTGCTGGCGGTCAAGCCGCAGCAGTTCCGCGACGCCGCCGCGTCGCTGGCGCCGTACCTCGCCGACAACCTGATCGTCAGCGTGGCCGCCGGCATCCGCCTGTCCGACATGCAGCGCTGGTTCGGCGGCCACCCGCGCCTGGTGCGCGCCATGCCGAACACCCCGGCGCTGGCCGGCCTCGGCATGACGGGACTCGCCGCCGCGCCCGGCCTGGGCGAGCGCGACCGCGCGGTCGCCGGCGCGCTGGCCGAAGCGGTGGGCAAGTGCGAGTGGGTGGAGGGCGACGCGCAGATCGACGCCGTCACCGCCATCTCCGGCAGCGGCCCGGCCTATGTCTTCTACTTTATCGAGGCGATGGAGAAGGCCGCCGCCGAACTGGGCCTGAGCGCCGCGCAGGGACGCGCGCTGGCGGTGGAGACCTTCCGCGGCGCCGCGGCGCTGGCCGCGCAGTCGGCGGAGCCGGTCAGCGTGCTGCGCGAGCGCGTGACGTCCAAGGGCGGCACGACCTACGCGGCGCTGACGTCGATGCAGGCCGCGGGCATCGGCGACGCTTTCGTGAAAGCCATGCACGCGGCGGCCGCGCGCGCGACCGAGATGGGCGCGGAGTTCGGCAAGGATTGAGCGGAAGGCGCGAGAAATGGTGGCGCAAACCCGGAGCCATGAACGGAGCCGACGGTTTTTTCCGGCACGGCAGCATTTGCAAGCCCACGCCCCCTCTCCCGCAAGCGGGAGGGGAGCAAACCCAAAGCCCAGGAATCAGCGCAGCGCGTAGGCCGCCGCCGTCCCGGCGAACACGAACGCGCCCAGCCAGTTGTTGTGCCGGAACGCCGCGAAGCAGCGCATGCGGTCGCGGCCGCGGATCAGCGTGTAGTGATAGGCCGCGCAGCCGGCCGCGGCCGCCAGCCCCGCCCAGTAAGGCCAGCCCAGCCCGAGCCGGGCGCCGGCCCACGCCATCAGGCCGAGGAAGGCCGCATAACAGAGCATGATGGCCGCCACGTCGAAGCGGCCGAAGGTGATGGCCGAGGTCTTCATGCCGATCAGCAGGTCGTCGTCGCGGTCGACCATGGCGTAGGCGGTGTCGTAGGCCACCGCCCAGAACACATTGGCCAGCAGCATGATCCACGCCACCGCCGGCACCTCGCCCCGCACCGCGGCGAAGGCCATCGGGATGCCGAAGCCGAAGGCGATGCCGAGATAAGCCTGCGGGATGGCGAAGAAGCGCTTGAAGAACGGATAGGTGGCGGCGATGATGGCCGCCGCCACCGCCAGCCACCTGGTCAGCGCGTTGAGCGGCAGGACCAGCACGAAGGCCAGCAGCGCCAGCACCGCCGCCACCGCGATGGCTTCCCACGCGGCGATCTTGCCCGCCGTGAGCGGGCGCTCCCTGGTGCGCTTGACGTGCTTGTCGAAGTCGCGGTCGGCCCAGTCGTTCATGGCGCAGCCGGCCGAGCGCATCAGGAAGGTGCCGGCGAAGAAGATCCAGAACAGGCCCCAGGCGGGCGGGCCGCCGGCCGCCATCCACAGCGCCCACAGCGTGGGCCACAGCAGCAGCAGCGTGCCGATGGGCTTGTCGATGCGCACGAGGCGCGCGTACAGGGCGAGGCGTTCGAGCATGGCAAGGGTCCGCGCTGCGCAGGGCGGACGGAAAAGCTGGGACTTTGAACGAAAAACGCGCCTCGAGCCGGTAGCCGGTACCGGTCGAGGCGCGCGAGGCGGCCGGCGGTCAGCTGAGCCGGCGCGGGCGCCCGGACGACAGCCGCGCGACGCCCGGCCGGGCATCGACGGGCCGCCGACGCCGGCCTTCGGCGGCGCTCAGGCCAGCATCGAGCGCAGCATCCATGCGGTCTTTTCGTGCGTCTGCATGCGCTGGGTCAGCAGGTCGGCCGAGGGCTCGTCGCCGGCGGCGTCGATCACCGGGAACAGCGAGCGCGCGGTGCGCACCACGGCTTCCTGGCCTTCGACCAGCTTGCGGATCATCTCGGTGGCTTCGGGCACGCCCTCTTCCTCGGCGATCGACGACAGGCGGGCGTATTCCTTGTAGGTGCCCGGCGCCGGGTAGCCCAGCGCGCGGATGCGCTCGGCGATGGAGTCCACCGCCAGCGCCAGTTCGGTGTACTGGGTTTCGAACATCAGGTGCAGCGTGTTGAACATCGGACCCGTGACGTTCCAGTGGAAGTTATGGGTCTTGAGATAGAGCGTGTAGGTGTCCGCCAGCAGCTTCGACAGGCCTTCTGCGATCTTCTTGCGTTCTTTGTCCGAAATGCCGATGTTGACGCTCATCTCATTCTTCTTTGCCATGATAGGTACGCTCCAAATCCGGGGGTGGCCACGAGAACTGCCGCGCTACGGAAAACGCGGCACAACCCGCACATTATGGCATCACCCGCCGAAGACCGACAAACCGCCCGACAAAGTCCGGGCCGCGTCCAGGAACATCGCGGCCGCACCCAGCGCGATCACCGCCATGCCGATTTCCTTGCGCCACAGCTTGCGCTGCAGGCGCGCGGCATCGGCGCGGCCGCCCCGGTCGTGCGCGTCGTGGCGCAGTTGCTGCAATTCGCTGACGAACATGTCGATCATGGCCATGATGGTTCTCCTGGTCCTGCGTTGCCGTCCCGCCCGCGCCTCCGGGCGGCGGCGGGACGGCGCGGCTTCGTTACTTCAGGTTGAGCGCGCGCTTGACGCCTTCGCCGTAGGCCGGGTCGGCCTTGGTGAAGTGCTCGATCTGCACGCGCACGATCTCTTCGGGCACGCCCTGCATGGCGGCCGCGATGTTCGAGTACAGGCGCTGGCGCTGCGCCTCGTCGAACAGGCGGAACAGCGCGCCGGGCTGGCTGTAGTAGTCGCCGTCGACGCGGTGGTCCCAGTGGTCGGCGGCCTGCCCGTCGAGCGCCAGCGGCGGTTCGATGGCGCGTTCGCTGGATGCGAAGGCGCCTTCGCGGTTGGGCTCGTAGTTCAGCTTGCCGCCCTGGTTGCCGTCCACCCGCATCGCGCCGTCGCGGTGGTAGGTGTTGTACACCGGCACTTTCGGCGCGTTCACCGGGATCTGGTTGTGGTTCACGCCCAGGCGGTAGCGCTGCGTGTCGCCGTACGAGAACAGCCGGCCCTGCAGCATCTTGTCGGGCGAGAAGCCGATGCCGGGCACCACGTTGGCCGGGTTCATCGCCACCTGCTCGACTTCGGCGAAGTAGTTGTCCGGATTGCGGTTGAGCTCCAGCACGCCCACGTCGATCAGCGGGTAATCCTTGTGCGGCCACACCTTGGTGAGGTCGAACGGGTTGAGGTGGTACTTGGCGGCGTCGGCCTCCGGCATGATCTGCACGCGCACGTTCCAGCGCGGGAAGTTGCCCTTTTCGATGTTCTCGAACAGGTCGCGCTGGGCGCTTTCGCGGTCGCTCGCCACCACCTTGGCCGCTTCCTCGTTGGTCCAGTTGGCGATGCCCTGTGCCGACTTGAAGTGGAACTTGACCCAGAAGCGCTCGTTGGCCGCGTTGATGAACGAATACGTGTGCGAGCCGAAGCCGTGGATCTGGCGGTAGTTCTGCGGCAGGCCGCGGTCGCTCATCAGGATGGTGACCTGGTGCAGCGATTCGGGGTGGCGCGACCAGAAGTCCCACACGGCGATGGGGTCGCGCAGGTTGGTGTGCGGGTTGCGTTTCTGAGTGTGGATGAAGTCGGGGAACTTGAGCGGGTCGCGCACGAAGAACACCGGCGTGTTGTTGCCGACCACGTCCCAGTTGCCTTCGTCGGTGTAGAACTTGATCGAGAAGCCGCGCACGTCGCGCTCGGCATCGGCCGCGCCGCGCTCGCCGGCCACGGTGGAAAAGCGCATGAAGACCGGCGTCTGCTTGCCGACCTGGGCAAATACCGAGGCCTTGCTGTACTTGCTGATGTCCTGCGTGACGGTGAAGGTACCGTGGGCGCCGGAGCCCTTGGCGTGCACGCGCCGCTCGGGAATGACCTCGCGGTCGAAGTGAGCGAGTTTCTCGAGGAACCACACGTCCTGCAGCAACATGGGACCGCGCGGGCCGGCGGTCTGGGAATTCTGGTTGTCGGCGACCGGCGCGCCCGCGCCGGTGGTGAGAATGTCCTTGTCCTTGCTCATCATGACCTCTTTTTGTGGGTGATCGGGAAGTTCTGGCTGGGGGAACCGGCTTGGCAGGCCGCTGGGTAATTTCAGTACACCCGGGCGTAACAGGCAAGGCAATCGGCCACCGCGCCTGCCAGCGTGCGCAGGAGATTGCCCTGGTCGGTGGATTCAATGCTGTTCATCTGCGGCTCCCTTGGATGATCGGCACGCAATGTGTCGATGGAGGCAGTCTACGGACAATCTATTAAATTAGAAATTCAATAATTTCTAACTATGAAATAGGCGTCACCTATGTCGACCGGGCGATACCGGGAAATCAGCGGAAACGGGGAAGGGAGAAAACGCCGGGACGGGCAGGACACCCGCCCCGGACGGGGATGCAGAGGCCGGCTCAGGCGGCTTCGGCCAGCTCCTTGGCGGCCAGCTTGCTCACGCCGGGCAGCTCGCACGCGGCCACCGCGCGGCGCAGCGCTTCCATGGCCGGCAGGCGGGTGAAGCTCTTGCGCCAGGCCAGCACCACGCGCCGGTCGGGCACCGGGTCGGTAAACGGCACGTAGGCCAGCAGGTCGTTCTTGCCCGGCTTGAGGTCGGGCACCGAAGTGCGCGGCAGCACCGTGATGCCGACGCCGCTGGCCACCATGTGGCGGATGGTTTCCAGCGAGGAGCCTTCGAAGGTCTTCTGGATGCCGTCGGCGGCCTGCGAGAAGCGCGACAGCTCCGGGCACACGCCCAGCACCTGGTCGCGGAAGCAGTGGCCGCTGCCCAGCAGCAGCATGGTCTGCTGCTTGAGCTCGTCGGGATCGACGTGGCCGGCGTTCTCGAGCTGGTGGCCGCGCGGCACCGCCACCACGAACGGCTCGTCGTAGAGCGGCTGCACCGTGAGGCCGGAGTCGGCGAACGGCTCGGCCATGATGGCGCAGTCGATCTCGCCCTGCTTGAGCAGCTCGATCAGCTTGACCGTGTAGTTCTCCTGCAGCATCAGCGGCATCTGCGGCACGGTCTGGATCATTTGCTTGACCAGCGACGGCAGCAGGTAGGGGCCGATGGTGTAGATCACCCCCAGGCGCAGCGGCCCGGCCAGCGGGTCCTTGCCCTGCTTGGCGATCTCGCGGATGGCCATGGTCTGCTCGAGCACGCGCTGGGCCTGCGCCACGATCTGCTCGCCGATGGGCGTCACCGACACCTCGGAGGTGCCGCGCTCGAAAATCTGCACATTGAGCTCGTCTTCCAGCTTCTTGATAGCGACCGACAGGGTCGGCTGCGACACGAAGCAGGCTTCCGCCGCCCGGCCGAAATGGCGCTCGCGCGCCACGGCGACGATGTACTTGAGTTCGGTGAGCGTCATGACTTATCAATTCCCGTTAGGCGATAGATTTTACCTTCGATTCACGGTTCTGTCAGAGCCCGCCTTCGATGCGGCGCATACGCGGCTCCGGCGCCCCGGCAGGTGGCGGCCGGGCATCTTCTTGGTGCAGAACCGCCGGCTTTTGGCAGCTCAGGCCTTGAGGAAGTGCTCGCGCCCGCCAAGCCAGCGCAGCAGGTGGGCCTCCACCGCCTCGGGGTAATGCGCCAGCATCAGCTCGGCGGCTTCCCGGGCGTAGTCGACCAGCCAGGCATCGGTTTCCAGGTCGGCGAAGCGCAGCATCGCCTCGCCGGACTGGCGCGCGCCGAGGAATTCGCCGGGGCCGCGGATCTGCAGGTCGCGCCGGGCGATCTCGAAGCCGTCGGTGGTTTCGCGCATGGTGGCCAGGCGCTCCTTCGCGGTGGGCGACAGCGGCGCCTGGTACATCAGCAGGCAGACCGATTCGGCGCTGCCGCGCCCCACCCGGCCGCGCAGCTGGTGCAACTGCGCCAGGCCAAAGCGCTCGGCATGCTCGATCACCATCAGCGAGGCATTGGGCACGTCCACCCCGACCTCGATCACGGTGGTGGCCACCAGCACCTGCAGGCGGTTGGCGATGAAGTCGCCCATCACCGCGGCCTTCTCGGCCGGCGGCAGGCGGCCGTGCACCAGCCCCACCTTGAGCTCGGGCAGGGCCGCCACCAGGGTTTCGTAGGTTTCCACGGCGGTCTGCAACTGCAAGGCTTCGCTTTCCTCGATCAGCGGGCAGACCCAGTAGACCTGGCGGCCGTCGGCGGCGGCGTGGTGCACGCGCCCGATCACCTCGTCGCGGCGCGCGTCGTTGACCAGCCGCGTCACCACCGGGCTGCGCCCGGGCGGCAGCTCGTCGATCACCGAGACGTCGAGATCGGCGTAGTAGGTCATGGCCAGCGTGCGCGGGATCGGCGTGGCCGACATCATCAGTTGGTGCGGCACGGTCTCGGCGGCCGCGCGGCCGCGCGCGGGCGCCGCCGCGGGCTCGGCCTCCGCCTTGCCGCGCAGCGCCAGGCGCTGGGCCACGCCGAAGCGGTGCTGCTCGTCCACCACCGACAGCCCCAGCCGGGCGAACTTCACGCTGTCCTGGATCAGCGCGTGGGTGCCGATGACCAGCCGGGCCTCGCCCGACTCCACCCGCGCCGCGGCCTCGCGCTTGGCGCGCGCCTTGAGGCTGCCGGCCAGCCACACCACCGGCACGCCGAGCGGCTCCAGCCACGCCGAGAGCTTGCGGAAATGCTGCTCGGCCAGGATCTCGGTGGGCGCCATCAGCGCGGCCTGGTAGCCGGCGTCGATGGCCTGGCAGGCCGCCAGCGCGGCGACGATGGTCTTGCCGCTGCCGACGTCGCCCTGCAGCAGGCGGTGCATCGGGTGCGGCGCGCCCATGTCGGCGGCGATCTCTTCCACCACGCGCTGCTGCGCGCCGGTGAGCCTGAACGGCAGCGCGTCCAGGAAAGCGCTGAGCAGTCCGCCGGCGCGGCGCGGCATCGGCGGCGCGCTCTTGTCGCGGCGCGCGGCCTGCGAGCGCTTGAGCGAGAGCTGCTGGGCCAGCAGCTCGTCGAACTTGATGCGCTGCCAGGCCGGGTGCGAGCGCTCGGTCAGCGCGTGCTCGTCCACCTCCTGCGGCGGCGCGTGCAGCAGGCGCAGGCACTCCGGCAGCGGCCGCAGCTTGAGCTGCGCCAGCGGGCCCTGCAGCACCGGCTGGGGCAGCGTCTCGGGCAGCGGCGTGCGGCCCAGCGCGCCGCCGATGGCCTTGCGCAGGTAGGCCTGCGGGATGCCGGCGGTGCTCGGGTAGACCGGCGTGAGGCGGTCCGGCAGCGCCTCGCCGGGCGCCACCGCGCGCACCGCGGGATGGACCATCTCGGCGCCGAAGAAGCCGCCGCGCACCTCGCCGCGCACGCGCAGGCTGGCCCCCACGGCCATCTGCTGGGCCTGGCTGCCGTAGAAATTGAGGAAGCGCAGCGTCAGCTCGCCGCTGTCGTCGGCGATCTTCACCACCATCTGGCGGCGCGGGCGGAAGGTGACCTCGTTCGAGGTGACCACGCCCTCGACCTGCGCCGCCAGGCCCAGCCCGGCGCGCCGGATCGCCTCGGCGATCGGCAGCAGCGTGGTCTCGTCCTCGTAGCGCATCGGCAGGTGCAGCACCAGGTCGACGTCGCGCCTGAGGCCGAGCTTGTGCAGGCGCGCCATGGCCGAGGACGGCTTGCCCGCCGCCGTGCCCTTGGCCGCCGCGGCCTTGCCCGGCCGCCCCGGCTTGCCCGCGGCGCGCGCGGGGCTGTCGGTGGTTTCCTGGGTCGGGTCGGGAGCGGTTCCTGGCATCGGGCGGGCTGGGGTGGCGAAGGGAAGGCGGCGGCAAGCCTGTCCGGGTTGGCGCCGGCGGCGTCGATCGCGCAAAACGCCGCAATCGGCCGGCAAATAGGCGATATCATGCGCGCCCGGGCGGCGCTGCCGCCTCAAGCCTTACAATATCGGATTCGCCGATTGTACCTATGCCGGCCGCGCCACCGCGCGGCCGGTAGCCGTTTTTGCCCGTATTTGCCCGTATTCGCCCCCCTATGCTGACGTTGTCCGATTTCGATTTCCCGCTTCCGCCTGAACTGATCGCGCAGACCGCCCTGCCCGAGCGCGGCGCCAGCCGGCTGCTGGTGGTGGAAACCGACGCGCAGACCGGCGCCACGCGCATGGCGGACCGCGGCTTTGCCGACGTGGTGGATTACCTGCGCCCGTCGGACCTGCTGGTATTCAACGACACGCGCGTGATCAAGGCGCGCTTCTTCGGCCACAAGGGCAGCGGCGGCAAGGTCGAGGTGCTGGTCGAGCGGGTGCTGGACGCACATAGCGTGCTGGCCCAGGTGCGCGCCTCCAAGACCCCGCCCGAGGGCAGCCGGCTGCGCCTCGCGGATGCCTTCGACGTCACCGTGGGCCCGCGCGTGGACCAGTTCTTCACGCTGCGCTTCCCCGAGCCGGCGCTGGACCTGATCGAGCGGTACGGCCGCCTGCCGCTGCCGCCCTACATCACCCACGACCCCGACGCCTACGACGAGACGCGCTACCAGACCGTCTACGCGCGCGCGCCCGGCGCGGTGGCCGCGCCCACCGCCGGCCTGCATTTCGACGAAGCGCTGTTCGCCCGGCTCGACGCGCTCGGCATGCGGCGCGGCTTCCTCACCCTGCACGTGGGCGCCGGCACCTTCCAGCCGGTGCGCACCGAGAACCTGGCCGAGCACAAGATGCACGCCGAGTGGTACGAGATCTCCGAGGACCTGGCCCGGGCCGTGCGCGAGACGCGCGCCGCCGGCGGCCGCGTGATCGCGGTCGGCACCACTTCGCTGCGCGCGCTGGAATCGGCCGGCGCGGCCGACGGCACGCTGGCCGCGGGCCGCGGCGACACCGATATCTTCATCACGCCCGGCTACCGTTTCCGCGTGGTGGACGCGCTCATCACCAATTTCCACCTGCCCAGGTCGACGCTGCTGATGCTGGTGTCGGCGCTGGCCGGCGTGGAGCCCATCCGCGCCGCCTACCGCCATGCGGTGGCGCAGCGCTACCGCTTCTTCAGCTACGGCGACGCCATGTTCCTGACCCGCCAGCCGCAGCCCTGAGCGCGCCGCGCCAGCCCGAACCCGACTCCAGGATATCCGCCATGCTCGACTTCGAACTGCTCACCACCGACGGCAATGCCCGCCGCGGCCGCGTCACCCTCAACCACGGCGTGGTCGAGACCCCGATCTTCATGCCGGTCGGCACCTACGGCTCGGTCAAGGCGATGTCGCCGCTCGAACTCAACGAGATCGGCTCGCAGATCATCCTCGGCAATACCTTCCACCTGTGGCTGCGCCCCGGGCTGGAAGTGGTGGAAAGCCACGGCGGCCTGCACCGCTTCATGGGCTGGGACAAGCCGATCCTGACCGATTCGGGCGGTTTCCAGGTGTTTTCGCTGGGCGCGCTGCGCAAGATCACCGAGGACGGCGTGACCTTCGCCTCGCCGGTCAACGGCGACAAGCTGTTCCTCTCGCCCGAGATCTCGATGCAGATCCAGCGCACGCTGAACTCCGACATCGTGATGCAGTTCGACGAGTGCACGCCCTACGAGATCGAAGACCGCCCGGCGACCCACGAGGAAGCCGCCGCCTCCATGCGCATGAGCCTGCGCTGGGCCAGGCGCTCGATCGACGAATTCAACCGCCTGGCCAACCCCAATGCGCTGTTCGGCATCGTCCAGGGCGGCATGTTCGAGGACCTGCGCGACGAATCGCTGGCCGGCCTGTCCGAGCTGGACTTCCACGGCTACGCCATCGGCGGGCTGTCGGTGGGCGAGCCCAAGGAAGACATGATGCGGGTGCTGGAGCACGTGGCGCCGCGCCTGCCGGCGCACAAGCCGCACTACCTGATGGGCGTGGGCACGCCCGAGGACCTGGTCGCCGGCGTGGCCGCCGGCGTGGACATGTTCGACTGCGTGATGCCCACCCGCAACGCGCGCAACGGCTGGCTGTTTACGCGCTTCGGCGACGTCAAGATCAAGAACGCGGCCCACCGCAACGACACGCGGCCGCTCGACGAGAGCTGCGGCTGCTATACCTGCCGCAACTTCTCGCGCGCCTACCTGCACCACCTGCACCGCGTGGGCGAGATCCTGGGCGCGCGCCTGAACACCATCCACAACCTCCACTACTACCTGCAATTGATGGCCCAGATGCGCGAGGCCATCGAGCAGCACCGTTTCGAAGCCTTCCGCGCGCGCTTTGCCGCGGACCGCGCGCGCGGAGCGCAGTAGGCGGCACCCGGGGCGAGGCGCCGGGCGCCCGGAACTTTCCGCCGGACGCCGGTCGAATACGCGGGTCCGGCGCGCCTGCCGGGGCGGCGCGCAAGGCGCCCCGAACAAACCCGCAAATCCCCGCAAATGCCCCGATCGGGCATGGAAGGCGGTTGCAAGCGGGTGGTAGAATGACCGACTAACTGATTGACTTTGTGACGGAGAAGCGACGTGCTGATTTCTAACGCATTTGCCCAGACTGCCGGGATCACCGGCGGCGCGGCGGGTGGCCTGATGAGTTTCCTGCCCATCATCCTGATGTTCGCGGTATTGTGGTTCATCATGATCCGCCCGCAGATGAAGCGCCAGAAGGAATCGAAGGCAATGCTGGAAGCCCTGGCCAAGAACGACGAAGTCGTCACCGCCGGCGGCATCCTGGGCCGCGTGACCAAGGTGAACGAGCAATACGTGACGCTGGAGATCGCAGCCGGCACCGAAATCACGGTGCAGAAGAACGCCGTGACCACGGTGCTGCCGAAGGGCTCGCTGAAGTCCCTCTGAGCCGCGCACCGCGGGCGGCGCGCCGTACGCGACGCCGCTCCCGCAGCTCATTTTGACCGCTTTACTGCTTTTTCGCCGGCTTTTTCGCCCTTCCCGGCACGCCATTAGCGCGCGTGCCCCTGCAGCCGCCTGATCCAGCCCGGGTTGTCCGTGGATGCCAGGCGGCTGTTTGCCAACCGGTGCGGGTGCCCGATACCCCGCTGACAGTACCGTCCGACGGTATTCTCGGCCCCGCCAACCGCAGAACGACTGGCCAAAGATGAATCGTTATCCGCTTTGGAAATACCTCGTGATCCTAGTGGCGCTGGCCATCGGCATCATCTATACGCTGCCGAACTTCTTCGGCGAGGCGCCTGCCGTGCAGGTCTCCTCGGCCAAGGCCACGGTCAAGGTCGACCTGGCCACGCAGAAGCAGGTCGAGCAGGTCCTGGCGCAGAACAGCCTGCAGCCCGACGGCATGTTCTTCGACGTCAACGGCCAGACCGGCTCGGTCAAGGCGCGCTTTCGCACCACCGACGAGCAGCTCAAGGCCAAGGACGTGCTGACGCGCGCGCTCAACCCCGACCCCAACGACGCCACCTACGTGGTCGCGCTCAACCTGCTGTCGGGCTCGCCGCGCTGGCTGACCGCGCTGCACGCGCTGCCGATGTACCTGGGCCTGGACCTGCGCGGCGGCGTGCACTTCCTGCTGCAGGTGGACATGAAGGGCGCGGTCGACAAGAAGCTCGACAGCCTGGCCGGCGACGCGCGCACGCTGCTGCGCGACAAGGGCATCCGCCACGGCGGCATCGACCGCGACGGCGAGCGCCTGACGGTGCGCTTCAACAACGCGGACGACGCGGGCAAGGCGCGCGGCATCCTCGCCGACAACCTGCGCGAGCTGGCCTTCACCGCCGACGGCAACAATCTCACCGGCGTGTTCACCGATGCCGCCCGCCGGGCGGTGCAGGACGCGGCGGTCAAGCAGAACATCACCACGCTGCACAACCGCGTGAACGAGCTCGGCGTGGCCGAGCCGGTGATCCAGCAGCAGGGCTCGGACCGCATCGTGGTCCAGCTGCCGGGCGTGCAGGACACCGCCAAGGCCAAGGACATCATCGGCCGCACCGCCACGCTGGAGGCGCGCCTGGCCGATCCGGACGCGCCGCGCAACCCGCGCCCGGGCGATCCGATCCCGTTCGGCAGCGAACTGTTCACGCAGGGCAACGGCGCCCCGGTGGTGCTCAAGAAGCAGGTCATCTTCACCGGCGACCGCATCGAAAGCGCCTCGGCCGGCTTCGACCAGAACCAGCGCCCCTCGGTCAACATCAAGCTCGACGCCCAGGGCGGGCGCGTGCTGCGCGACGTCTCGCGCGAGAACATCGGCAAGCCGATGGGCATCGTGCTGTTCGAGAAGGGCAAGGGCGAAGTGCTGACGGTGGCGACCATCCAGTCCGAACTGGGCTCGAGCTTCCAGATCACCGGCTCGTACTCCACCGAGGCCGCCAACGACCTGGCGCTGCTGCTGCGCGCCGGCTCGCTGGCCGCGCCGATGGACATCATCGAGGAGCGCACCATCGGCCCGTCGCTGGGCGCGGACAACATCCAGAAGGGCTTCGACTCGGTCGCCTACGGCTTCAGCGCCATCGCCGTCTTCATGGTGCTGTACTACATGCTGTTCGGCGTGTTCTCGGTGGCCGCGCTGGCCGTCAACCTGCTGCTGCTGGTGGCGGTGCTGTCGATGCTGCAGGCCACGCTGACGCTGCCGGGCATCGCCGCCATCGCGCTGGTGCTGGGCATGGCCATCGACGCCAACGTGCTGATCAACGAGCGCATCCGCGAGGAACTGCGCGCGGGCGCCTCGCCGCAGATGGCCATCGCCACCGGCTTCGACCGCGCCTGGGCCACCATCCTGGACTCCAACGTGACCACCCTGATCGCCGGCCTGGCGCTGCTGGCCTTCGGCTCGGGCCCGGTGCGCGGCTTCGCGGTGGTGCACTGCCTGGGCATCCTGACCTCGATGTTCTCGGCGGTGTTCTTCAACCGCGGCCTGGTCAACCTCTGGTACGGCCGCAAGAAGAAGCTGCAGGGCGTGGCGATCGGCCAGATCTGGAAGCCGGGCTCGGACAGCCAGGGCACCGTCGCCAAGTAAGCGGCAACACGGCACAAGGCTGCCGCGCGCGGCGCGCGGCGGCCAATCAGCATAAGCACGGCGGCAAGGGCCGCCGTACAGAACAGGATTCAACATGGAATTCTTCCGCATCCGGCGCGACATTCCGTTCATGAAGCACGCGTTGGTCTTCAACGTGATTTCCTTCCTGACGTTTGCCGCGGCCGTGTTCTTCCTCTGGCACAAGGGGCTGCACCTGTCGATCGAGTTCACCGGCGGCACGGTGATGGAGGTCAACTACCAGCAGACGGCCGATCTCGAGAAGATCCGCGGCCAGGTCGGCAAGCTCGGCTACAGCGACGTGCAGGTGCAGAACTTCGGCACCTCGCGCGACGTGATGATCCGCCTGCCGATCCAGAAGGGCCCGGACGGCAAGCCCGTCACCTCGGCCCAGCAGAGCGAGCAGGTCATGGGCGCGCTGCAGGCCGCCACGCCCGACGCCAAGCTCCAGCGCGTCGAGTTCGTCGGCCCGCAGGTGGGCAAGGAGCTGGCCACCGACGGCCTGCTGGCGCTGCTGTGCGTGGTGGCCGGCATCGTGATCTACCTGTCGTTCCGCTTCGAGTGGAAATTCGCGGTGGCGGGCGTCATCGCCAACCTGCACGACGTGGTGATCATCCTCGGCTTCTTCGCCTTCTTCCAGTGGGAATTCTCGCTGTCGGTGCTGGCGGCGATCCTGGCGGTGCTGGGCTACTCGGTCAACGAATCGGTGGTGATCTTCGACCGGATCCGCGAGAACTTCCGCAAGTACCGCAAGATGACCACGCACGAGATCATCGACAATGCGATCACCAGCACCATCTCGCGGACCATCATCACCCACGGCTCGACCGAAATGATGGTGCTGTCGATGTTCTTCTTCGGCGGCCCCACCCTGCACTACTTCGCGCTGGCGCTGACCGTCGGCATCCTGTTCGGCATCTACTCGTCGGTGTTCGTCGCCGCGGCGCTGGCCATGTGGCTGGGCGTCAAGCGCGAAGACCTCGTCAAGGGCGACAAGAAGCCGGGCGAGATCGACCGCAACGACCCGAACTACGGCGCGCAGGCCTGACGGCCGCTGGCCGCCGCAATGAAAAATGGGCACCTCGGTGCCCATTTTTCTTGCCGCGCGGCAGCGGATCGGCCGCGGATCAGAACTGCTCGATCCACACCGCCAGGCGGTCGGCGGAGAATTCCGCGGTGTGTCCGGCCGAGCGGCAGACGATGGCGTCGCCTTCGCGCGTGGCCTTGAGCGCGCCGCCGGCCTCTTCCAGCCACAGCAGCCCGGCCAGCCAGGCGGCGTGCAGCGCCGAGACGTCCTGCTTGACCGGCGCGCCGAGGTATTCGGCCAGCGCGGCGGGCCGGGTCCACACCAGCGCGTCGCCGTCGCGGCGCACCGTGGCCGCGCCCTCGCCTTCAGCGCCTTCAGCGCCTTCGGCCAGCACCTCGGCCAGCACCGCCACCGCGTCGCCCGCGCCGCGGCCCGCGAAGCGCGCGCGCAGCGCGGCAAGCCGCGCCGCCACCGCGTAGCCGAAGCCGCCGCCGCGCTGGCTCTCCGCCGCCACGAGGTCGGCGTAATCCATCAGCAGCCAGTCCGGCTCGGGGTTCTGCACCCCGGCCAGCGCGGCCGAGGCGAGGTAGGTCTCCACCGGCTGGAAACGCGCGGGGCCGATCAGGCTGGCCGTGAGCGCGCGCACCAGCCCCACGCGCGTGGCGATGGTCTGCTTCTGCAGCACGCTCAGCTTTTCGCGCACGAGCTGGTCGCGTTCCTTGCGCAGGCCGGCCATCTCCAGCGCCTGCTTGAGCTCCATGCGCAGCGCGGTGATGTCCCACGGCTTCTTGATGTAGCGGTGGATCTGGCCTTCGTTGACGGCCGCGACGGTATGTTCGATTTCCGAATAGGCGGTGGTCAGGATGCGCACGATATGCGGGTAGCGCTCGCGCGCGTAGCGCAGCAGCTCGTTGCCGTACTCGCCTGGCATGCGCTGGTCGGAAACCAGCACCGCGAGGCTGTCGGCGTGGGCATCCAGCAGCGCCTTGCCTTCTTCGACCGAGCCGCCCGTCACCACTGGCGCCAGGGCGCCGATGGCACGCTGGAAATACTTGACTGCCGTGGCTTCGTCATCGACGAACAGAATCGCCGGTGATGGTGCCTGCGTGGCATTCGGTTCGTTCATCGATCACTCCTATGCATTCGACTCTTGGTATTGGGGAAATCCAGCGTGACGGTGGTACCCGCGCCGGCCGTTGACTCGATCCGGATGCCGCCACCGAACGACTGCATCACACGGTTGCAGAAAATCATGCCCAGGCCATTGCCGCCGGTGCTGGCGTGGGTGGTGACGGGATCCACCAGCAGGCGCCCCATCACCTCCGGCGGGATGCCCGGGCCGTTGTCGCAGATGCGGATCGCCGCCTCGGGTTCGGTCGCCACCACGAAGCGCAGCGACGGCGCGGCGACGCCGTCGAGCGCGCGCAGCGCGTTGGACAGCAGCGACGACAGCACCAGCGCCACGCAGTTGGGCAGCGTGCGCACGGCGAAGTCGTCCTCCATCTCCACCTGCACCCAGCCGCGCTGCGGCCCCGAGAACGGATAGGTGTCGAGCAACGAGGCGATCAGCCCGCCGGCGGTCACCTCGCGGCTGCCGGTGGCCTGCGTGCTGGGCCGGCTGCCGGTGCTGCGCACCGACTGCAGGAACGACGAGATGACCGCCAGGCAATACTGCGCGTTGTCGTGCATCGCGCTGGCCGCCTGGCCGATCTCGCCCTGGCGCTGCGGATTGTATTCCGCCGCGACCCGGCTTTCGATGCCGCGCGCGAAATTCGCGATCGCGGCCAGCGGCGTGTTGAGTTCGTGCGCGAGGAAGGCCAGCGTCTCGTCGATGGCCATCAGGCGCTGGTGGCGCATCGAGCGCTCGCGGTAGCGCTCGGCCGCCAGGCGCAGGGCGTCGCGCACCTGGCCCAGCCCGAGCGGCTTCTCCAGGATGCGGAACACCTCGCCGGTATTGACCGTCTGCAGCAGCATGTCCTTGTCGGCATAGGCCGTCACCAGCACGCGCACGATCTGCGGGTACTCGAGCGCCACCTGGCGCAGCAGGTCGCCACCGTCGCGGCCGGGCATGCGGAAGTCCGTCACCAGCACGGCCACGCGCGCGCTCTCGCGGCGCAGGATGCCGACCGCCTCGTCCGCGCCGCTGGCGAGCAGCACCTCGTACTCCGCGCCAACCGCGCGGGCGAAGTACTTGCATGCCATCTCCTCGTCGTCGACGTAGAGCACGGTAAGCCGGGGTTGCCTGGCGTCGCTCATGGCGTTCTCAGTCGGCGCGCGGCAGGTCGAAGCTGAACGAGGCCCACTGGCCAAGCTCGCTCTCGGCGAACAGGACCCCGCCGTGGCGCTCGATCACCGCATAGCTGATGGACAGGCCGAGCCCGAGGCCCTGGCCGACTTCGCGCGTGGTGAAGAACGGCTCGAACACGCGCGCGAGGTTCTCCGGCGCAATGCCGGGGCCGTTGTCCTTCACCGTCACGTGCAGGCGGCGCTCGACCCACTTCACGGTGGTGTGGATCGCCGGGCTGGGCGTGCCGGCCTTGCGCATGGCCAGCGCGGCGTTGGAGAACAGGTTGATCAGCACGCCGATCACGGCGGCCTCGTCGCCCAGCACCAGCGTGTCGGCGGGCAGCTCGCGCGTGACCGCGACGCCGCGCAGTTCGTGCGCGGTAAGGCGGATGGAGGAGTCGAGCGCCTTCTCGAACAGGAACGGCGTGCCCTCGGCCTCGGCCCCCGGCTTGCGGTAGGCGAAGGTCTTCAGGTCCGACACGATATGCTGGATGCGCTGCATGCCCTGCTTGGCGTCGACCAGGCATTCCTGCAGCATGGGCTCGTTCTTGGCCACCGGCTCTTCCATCGCGACCTCGATCGCCATCAGGCAGAAGTTCACCGGATTGTTGACCTCGTGCAGCAGGCCCGCGGCCAGCGTGCCGATGGCGGCCATCTTCTCCTGCTGCAGCATCTGGCCCTTGATGTCGACCAGCTTGCGGTTGATGACTTCCAGCTCGGCGTTCTTCTCCGCGACCTCGGCCTTGAGGCGGAACAGCATGAAGCGCGCGCGCTCGTTGAAGAAGGTATAGACCGCGCTGGCCGCGGCGGCGAACAGCAGGAACAGCGAATTGACGATGAAGGTGCCGACCGGCTCGATCCCGCCCGGATGGAACACGCAGGCCAGCAGGTAGAACAGGTAGGAGAGCAGGCCGAACACCAGGTTCTGCCACAGGCCGAACGGCAGCGCGATGCCGGAGGCGAAGATGGCCAGGTTCAGCCCCACGTAGTAGGGCGACTCCACGCCGTCGGTGTGCCAGATCATCCACGAGATCATGATCTGCGGCAGCAGCAGCCACGACAGGGTCAGCCACGGCGCGAAGCGGCGCCCGGCCGAGCTGTACAGCACCATGACGATGCCGGCGATCAGCAGGGACACCAGCACCCGCGCCACCGCGAACGGCGCCTGCAGCTGCGGGTACTGGCCGTAGTCCAGCCCCACGCCGAGCAGCACCAGCACGATGGCGGTATAGGCGCCGCCGCGGCTGAAGGCCAGGCGGAAGTCCGCCAGCTCGGTCTGGTAACCCGCGTAAAGTTGATTGGTGCTCATGGCTGGGCCGGCTGCTGGTGTGTCGCTGGTATGTCGGAACGGGTGTTCAGGATATGGTCGCTTCCGCGAACACGTTGACGCCGGTCTGGTCGACGTAGAGCTTGTGCCCGCTCGAGTGCTCGGGCAGCAGCATACTCATCCTGGCCTCGTCGCGGTAGATCAGGTACCACTCCAGCAGGTGTTCCATGCCGAATTTCTCGGGATTGGCCGAATGGACGTTGGTCACCAGCAACTGCCCGCCGGGGCGCGTGCGCGCGGCGAAATAGCTGAGCAGGCGGGCGCACACCTTGTCCGAGAGATAGTCGAACAGGCCGGCGCAGTACACCGCGTCGAACTCGCGCAGGCTGGCGTCGTCCGGCGCGATCTTGCGCTTGAGCAATTCGTGCACCGACTGGTGCACCATCTCCACCGACACCTTGTCCTTGTGGCCGGCCGCGGCCGCCGAGCGCTCGATCGAGGCCTTGGTATAGGCCAGCGTCTCCTCGCTGAAATCGACCAGCTGGAACGACAGCAGCTCGGGCTGCGGGTACTCGCGCACGAAGCGCTGGATCTCGAAGGCCGGCCCGCAGCCCACGTTGAGCACGCGGAACGGACGCCCGGCCGCGCGCGCGGCATCGGCCTGGCGCGACAGGAAATCGACCAGCAGGTCGATGCGGTTGCGGTGGGCGGTGGCCACGGCGGCCTTGAGGAAGGCCGTGTTGACGATCTGGAAGTAGGTGGTCGGGCCCTGCTGCGGATCGCTCAGGATCTGGTTCACCATCTCGTAGTCGCCGGCATAGCCGAGCGGCTTGGTGAAGGTGCGGTAGACGAACGGCGCGCGCAGCAGCAGCGGGTGCAGCGCGGACTGCGCGTAGGTGCGGTGCACCGGCGCGATCTCCGGGTCGACCTGCTCGGCCTCGCCCTCCAGGCGGTCCAGGTAGGTCTTGGTCTTGAGCATGATCGGCGTGGCCAGCTCGTAGAACACGTCCTCGCGCAGCCGCCCGTCGATCTTCGGCAGGTTCTCGGTCAGGTCGACCTGCTCGACCCAGCGCGAGACCTCGGAGAGGAAGGCGCGCATTTCGTTGACCACGATCTGGTAGTCGCGCCGGATATTGAAGCGCGCGTCCCAGTCGTTGATGAACAGCTCGGCTTCGCGCCGCACCGACTTGGGCTCGTTGGTCAGGTCGCTGAGCTCGCGCCATTCGTCGATGAGCGTCAGCGAAACCACCGCGGTGAGGCCGGTGTTGACCAGGCTCATCACCACCGCCTTGCCCAGGTACGCGTTCTTGGTGCCCATGCGCACACTCAGCTCGCTCAGCACCTCGCTGACCTGGACGATCGAGTACGGGTTGTAGATTTCCATCACCAGAGCTTTTCTCTGGAGATTGATAATTGTGCCCCGCACCTGCTCGCCCTGCGAGTTGCGGAAGCTGACCACCGGATCGATTTGCGTTTGGGAGTACACGGTATGGCGCCAGAGAAATCCGAGAAACGCTGCCGGCCGGCCAGTCCTTGCCTGACTTGGCCGGGTACAGCTCGTACGGCGAGGGGGATCGCTGCGATCGCTACGCTAGGCCGGCATCAAGGGGTACTGCTGGGATACATGTCGGTAATCGGTTGCGGGCATGGGCGTCCTCGGCTGATGGCAGGCAACGCACGCGACTACACCCTGGTGACTGTAAGCGGGAAAATGGCTGAAACGGCGACTGGGTGAGACTGTAACTGATTCTTGGCGAATCATTGTACTGTGGGCGCCAGGTGCCGACAACATAACGCGGCGGGAGCCCCGCGGCAAAGAAAAAGGCCGGGGATCGCTCCCCGGCCCTTGCCGTGCCACGTGCGTGCCACTTGCCGGGGACAGCGCCCCGGCAGGCCCGCGCGCTTAGTCCGCCCGCGCTTAGTCCGCCTTCACGCCTTCGACCTGGATGGCCAGCTTGACTTCGGGCTTGAAGCCCATCTTCACGCCGTAGTCGATGCCGAAGTCGGCGCGGTTGATGGTGCCCACGGCGTCGGCGCCGCAGGCTTCGCGCTTGAGCATCGGGTGCTGGATGCACTTGAACTCGCGGATCTCCAGCTTGACCGGCTTGGACACGCCGTGCAGCGTCAGCACGCCGTCGACCTCGGTCGGCACGTCGCCGTTGAACTTGGAGAACTTGCCCTTGTAGGTGGCTTCCGGGAAGGCCTCGACGTCGAACATGTCCGGGCCCTTCACGTGCTGGTTCAGCTTGGCGTTGCCGAAGTCGACCGAGGCGGGGTCGATCTTGACGTCGAGCGAGCCGGTCTTGGCCGCGCGGTCCAGCGTCACCGTGCCGCTCGACTTGTCGAACTTGCCGCGCCACACCGACAGGCCGCCCAGGTGATCCGCCTCGAAGCTCGGGTAGGTGTGGGTGGGATCCAGGTTGTAGGTCACCGTGTTGGCGGACGCCACGCCGAAGGCGGCGCTGGCGGTAATGGCCGCGGCAGCGGCGAGGATGGTACGCAGTTTCATGGGTGCTCCCGGCGAAAAAAGGAAATGGACAACGATGGAATGGTTATGGAAGCCGGCGCGGCGCGCTTACTTCTTGGCCAAGGTCACGATGTGGAACTTGATCTGGACGTCGTCGGCGACCACGGAAGTGTCCTTCCATTCGCCGTCGCCGATGTTGAACGTGGTGCGCTTGATCGGCAGCACGCCGTCGAACACCTGGCCGGCGGCGTCCTGGCGATAGGTGGCGGGCACCACCACGTCCACGGTCTTGCCCTTGATGGTGAGCTTGCCCGCCACCTCGTACTTGCCGGCGGCGCCGGCCTTGATGCTGGTGGACTGGAACACCGCCTTGGGGTATTTGGCCGCGTCGAACCACTCGCCGCCCTTGACCTCCTTGGTGGTCTCGGCGTCGCCGATCTCGAAGCTGGAGACGTCGATCTCGACCTTGGCCGAGGAGGTGGCCAGCTTGGCCGGGTCGAACGAGACGGTGGCGTCGAACTTCTTGAACTTGCCTTCCATCGGCACGCCGATCTGGCGGGCGGTGGCGGTAACCGTGCTCTTGCCGGCGTCGACCTGGGCCCAGGCAAGATTGGCGGCGATACCGGCGCTGGCCAGCGTGGCGGCCATCAGGAGCGCGCTCGGGCGGGGAATGCGTTTCATTAAAAACTCCTGTCGCTGAGAGGGCTGGTGCCCTCGGTCGGATTTTCGGATGATGCTGCGGGTGCCGCTTTACGCTTTACGCTTTGCGTTTTACGCCTTGCTTCAGGAACGGCAGCATGCGGGCCAGCGTGCCGTCGCGCTCGATGAACTGGTGCTTGACCGCCGCGGCCGCATGGATTACGACGATGGCGGCCATCAGGTAGTTCAGCCAGATATGCGTCTGCTTGAGGATCTCCGCTAGCCCCTCGTCCTTGCCGATCAGCACCGGCAGCGGCCACAGGCCCAGGTAGACCACCGGCACGCCGGCGGCCAGGCTGTACAGGTAGCCGGTCACGGGCACCACCACGATCAGCACGTACAGCAGCATGTGGGCCCCGTGCGCGGCGGCGGCCTGCCAGGCCGGCGTGCCCGCGGCCGGCGCCGGCGCGCGGTGGGTGGCGCGCCACAGCACGCGCAGCACGGCGATGGCGAACACCGTCACGCCCAGCCACTTGTGCCAGGAGAACAGCTTGAGCTTGAGCATCGACAGGCCCGGAATGCTGGTCATGTAGAGGCCCAGCGCGAAGGCGGCGAAGATCATCAGGGCGACGATCCAGTGCAGGCCGATCGCGGTCGCGCCGTAGCCGGCGGCGGACGATTGTGGTGAAGCAGCCCCGGCGCTGGCGCCGGTCTTGACTCGGGAATGCATGGAAGACCCCTGCCCGTGGCGGGCGTTTCATCGACTTCTGCAAAAAGCGCAACGGCGGCGGACTGACCGTCTGCCGTTGAATTCTCGCATTATTGAGCCGCGCGCAGGCGGGCGAATGGTCCGAAATTCATGGATTCATTCAAACCATTTGAAGTGACATTTCGCCGCGGGCCCCGCCAGACGAAAAAACCACCCCGCGGGGTGGTTTTTTCTTTCATGCCCGGTGGCGGCGGCCGCTGCGGCCGGCCCGCGTCAGGAAGCCGGGACCGACTCGGCCAGGCTCACGGCGCGCCCGATATAGCTGGCCGGGGTCATTTCCAGCAGCTGCTGCTTGGCGTCGTCGGGAATGGCCAGGCCGCCGATGAAGGTGCGCAGCGCCTCGCGCGAGATGCCCTTGCCGCGCGTGAGCTCCTTGAGCTGCTCGTACGGGTTGGGCACGCCGAAGCGGCGCATCACGGTCTGCACCGGCTCGGCCAGCACTTCCCAGCAGTTGTCGAGGTCTTCGTGCAGGCGCTCGGGGTTGGTTTCCAGCTTGCCCAGGCCGCGCAGGCAGGCCTCGTAGGCCAGCAGGCTGTAGCCCAGCGCCACGCCCATGTTGCGCAGCACGGTGGAGTCCGTCAGGTCGCGCTGCCAGCGCGACAGCGGCAGCTTTTCCGACAGGTGGCGCAGCACCGCGTTGCCCAGGCCGAGGTTGCCTTCCGAATTCTCGAAGTCGATCGGGTTGACCTTGTGCGGCATGGTCGACGAGCCGATCTCGCCGGCCTTGGTCTTCTGCTTGAAGTAGCCCACCGAGATATAGCCCCACACGTCGCGGTTCAGGTCGATCAGGATGGTGTTGGCGCGCGCGATCGCGTCGAACAGCTCGGCCATGTAGTCGTGCGGCTCGATCTGGATGGTGTACGGGTTGAAGGTCAGGCCCAGGCGCGACTCGATCACCTGCTTCGAGAACGCCTCCCAGTCGAACGACGGATAGGCCGACAGGTGCGCGTTGTAGTTGCCCACCGCGCCGTTCATCTTGCCCAGCAGTTCCACGCGCTGGATGCGCTCGATGGCGCGGCCCAGGCGCGCCGCCACGTTGGCCATTTCCTTGCCCAGCGTGGTCGGGCTGGCCGGCTGGCCGTGCGTGCGCGACAGCATCGGCTGGCGGGCGTTGGCGCGCGCCAGCTCCACCAGGCGCGCGTGCACGCGCTGCAGCGCCGGCACCACCACGCCGTCGCGCGCGCCCTTGAGCATCATGCCGTGCGAGGTGTTGTTGATGTCTTCCGAGGTGCAGGCGAAGTGGATGAACTCGCTGGCGGCTTCCAGCTCGGCGTTGCCCTTGACCTGTTCCTTGAGCCAGTACTCGACCGCCTTGACGTCATGGTTGGTGACGGCTTCGATTTCCTTGATGCGCCCGGCGTGCGCCTCGGTGAAGTTGTCCACCAGGGCCAGCAGCGCGGCCTCGGACGCCGGCGAGAACTTCGGCATGTCGGGCAGGCCGGCCTGCGACAGCGCGATCAGCCAGTGCACCTCCACCTTGACGCGGTTGCGCATGAAGGCGGCTTCCGAGAGCCACTCGCGCAGCGCATCGGCCTTGGAGGCATAGCGGCCATCGATGGGAGACAGGGCGGTGAGCGGAGAGAGCGAGGACGAGGACATGCTGGAAGACCGGAAGGAAGGGAAAGGACGGCGGCCTGATGCGATCTGGCGTCAAAAGAGCCCGGAAACAGATCGAAAGAGACCAATCAGGCGCGCCAACCGACCGGCGGCGCGGCGGAAAGCGGGCATTTTACCATCGTGGCCGCCGTTCTGTGGCCACCGCCGCGGCCGCCGCGCGGCGGCGCGTATCGGCACCACGACACCCGCACGGAGTTGGTGCAGGGCCGCCACATGCGGGGCACGGCGCACAGGTATACTCCCGCTCGCCAATCCACTAGCCTGTTATGAAGTGCATCGGGCATGCCGGCCGGACGCCTGACGCGCGGCCCGTCGTGCCAGAGAGCGCCGATGCACTTCATAACAAGCTCGAGGGGAGTCCATGAAGCTGTATGCATCGCAGACCAGTCCTTACGCGCGCAAGGTGCGCGTGGTGATGGCAGAAAAGAAGATCGACTACCAGATGGTGGAAGTGGATGTGTGGTCGCCCGACACCACCATCAGCCAGTACAACCCGCTCGGCAAGGTGCCGTGCCTGGTGATGGAAGACGGCGGCGCGATCTTCGACTCGCGCGTGATCGTCGAATACGTCGACACGCTCACGCCGGTCAGCCGGCTGATCCCGCAGGGCGCCCGCGAACGCGTGGAAGTGCGCTGCTGGGAAGCGCTCGCCGACGGGCTGCTCGACGCCGCCCTGCTGGCGCGCCTGGAGCACACCCAGCGCGAACCCGCCCAGCGCAGCGAACGCTGGGTCAAGCGCCAGCTCGGCAAGATCGACTCGGCGGTGGCGGCCATCGCCGACGGCCTGGCCGACCGCCCGTGGTGCTGCGACAACCACTACTCGCTGGCCGACGTGGCGGTGGGCTGCGCGCTGTCGTACCTGGACTTCCGCTTCGCGGACATCCCCTGGCGCGAGCGCCACCCGCGCCTGGCCGCCTACCAGGACAAGCTGGGCAAGCGCCAGTCGTTCATCGACACCGAACCGCCGCGCGCGTAAGCACGCGGCCGCGCCCGGGCGGGCGCGGCGTCCGGGCGGCGCGCGGTCCTCTCCGCTATCGGATGATGCCGCCGCCGAGGCAGACGTCGCCCTGGTACAGCACCGCCGACTGGCCTGGCGTCACCGCCCACTGCGCCTCGGCGAATCCCAGCCGCAGCGCGTCGCCCGCCAGCGCCGACACCGCGCACGGCGCATCGCTCTGCCGGTAGCGCGTCTTGGCCGACAGCGCGGTCCCCACCGCCGGGCCCTCGCCCGCCACCCACGACAGGTCCGCGGCCTCCAGCGCCGGCGTCAGCAGCCACGGATGATCGTGGCCCTGCACCACGTACAGCGTGTTGCTCGCCATGTCCTTGCGCGCCACGTACCAGGCGTCGCCGCTGCCTTCGCGGCTGCCGCCCAGGCCGATGCCCTTGCGCTGGCCCAGCGTGTAGAAGGCCAGGCCGATGTGCTGGCCGACTTCCTTGCCGTCCGGCGTCTTCATCGGGCCCGGGCTGGTGGGCAGGTAGCGGTTGAGGAAATCGCGGAACGGCCGCTCGCCGATGAAGCAGATACCGGTGGAATCCTTCTTCCTGGCGTTGGGCAGGCCGATCTCGGCGGCGATCTCGCGCACGCGCGTCTTGGGCATCTCGCCGAGCGGGAACAGCGTGCGAGAGAGCTGGGCCTGGTTCAGCCGGTGCAGGAAGTAGCTCTGGTCCTTGGTGTGGTCGAACGCCTTGAGCAGCTCGAAGCGGCCGTCCTGCGCCTGGCGCACGCGCGCATAGTGGCCGGTGGCGATGGTGTCCGCGCCCAGCGACATGGCGTGGTCGAGGAAGGCCTTGAACTTGATCTCGGCGTTGCACAGCACGTCGGGATTGGGCGTGCGCCCGGCCGAGTATTCGCGCAGGAAATCGGCGAACACGCGGTCCTTGTACTCGGCGGCGAAATTGACCGCCTCCACGTCCACCCCGATCAGGTCGGCCACCGAGACCACGTCCAGCCAGTCCTGGCGGGTCGAGCAGTATTCGCCGTCGTCGTCGTCCTCCCAGTTCTTCATGAACAGGCCGATCACCTCGTAGCCCTGCTGCTTGAGCAGCCACGCGGTCACCGACGAGTCGACGCCGCCCGACATGCCCACCACCACGCGCTTGCCACCCATGCCGCCACCCGTGCCGCCGCTCATGCCGCGCTCCCCGCGCCCTGCACCGAGACATGGGTGTAGAGCGCATCGAGCGC
The DNA here is from genome assembly GCF_049059565.2 of Cupriavidus sp. 30B13. NCBI lineage: Bacteria > Pseudomonadati > Pseudomonadota > Betaproteobacteria > Burkholderiales > Burkholderiaceae > Cupriavidus > Cupriavidus sp. 30B13. Next base: position 3,577,970 of record NZ_CP188223.1, read on the forward strand.
GAAGCGCTTGCCGGCCAGGTAATCTTCGACGCACGACAGCAGCAGCGGCGTGCGATGGCGCTCGGGGCAGGCGCGGATCTCGTCCGCGCTCATCCACACAGTGCGCACGATGCCCACGTCGAGCTGGCGCCCGGCGTCGAGCGCACCCAGCTCGCCGGTGAAGGCGAAGCGCACGTAGGTGATGTCGCCGCCCGGCCGCGCGCTGCTGCCGGCCGAGGCGGAACGCGCCATGTAGCAGCCCAGCAGCGCGCGCGGCTCGAAGGTGTGCGCGGTCTCTTCCAGCGTTTCGCGGATGACCGCATGCACCAGGCTCTCGCCGGGATCGAGGTGGCCGGCGGGCTGGTTCAGCCGCAGGCCGTCGGGCGTTTCTTCTTCCACCAGCAGGAAACGGCCGCCGCGTTCGATGACGGCGGCGACGGTGACGCTGGCTTTCCAGTCGTGTGACATGATGCACAAAATTTAGGCAATCCGGCATTCTACCGGCTGCCGCCTTTTCATGCATCCCGCCGCGCCGGCGCATCCCCGCCCGGCGCGGCTCAGGCGGGCAGCAAAGTGCGCTCCAGGTCCTGCGCGGCCGGCAGCAGGCCGATCGCCTGCTCGAGCCGCCCGCACAACGCGCGGCTGGCCGGCATCAGCGGCCGCCGGACCTCGGCGCCGGCCAGCCCGCACAGGGCCAGCGCGGCCTTGACCGGGCCCGGGTTGGGCTCCGAGAACAGCAGCGCGATCAGCGGCGCCAGGCGCGCGAACAGGGCGCGCGCGGCCTCGTGCCGGCCCGCCTCGGCCAGTTGCACCAGGCGCACGAACAGGTCGGGGCGGATATGCGCGCTGGCCGGCACCACGCCGTCGCCGCCGGCCAGCAGGTGGCCGAGCATCGCCTCGTCCTCGCCGCAGAGCACCGACAGCGCCTCGCAGCCGGCCAGCGCGCGCAGCCCCGCCGCGTCGCACTCCTTGACCGCCACGATGCGCGGATGGGCGGCCAGGCGCCGCACCAGCGCCGGCGACAGGCTGCAGCCGGTGCGGCGCGGCACGTTGTAAAGCATCAGCGGCCGCCAGGTGGCCTGCGCCACGCACTCGAAATGCCAGGCGATGCCGTCGTCGCCGGGCCGCAGGTAATACGGCGGCGGCACCAGGTAGCCGGCCAGGTCGAAGCGGTCGAGCTGGCGCACCTGCGCGCACACCGCGCGGGTGTCCACGCCGCCCACGCCGGCCATCACCGGCAGCGCGCCGTTGACCGCCTCCAGCACCGCGGCGGTCAACATCAGCCGCTCGGCCGGCGAGAGCAAGGCGCCCTCGCCCGTGGTGCCGAGGATGACGAGGCCGTCCACGCCGCTGGCGGCGTAGTACCCGGCCAGGCGCTGCGCGCACGCCAGGTCCGGCTCGCCGCCCTTGAACGGCGTCACCATCGGCAGCCACAGCCGGGGGCCGCCCGGCTTGCGCAGGCCGCCCGCCAGGGGCCCGGGTTCAATGCGCGGCATGGTCTTGCCCCAGCGGCGTGGTGACGCCGAACTCGGCGGCCGGCAGCGCCATCATGATGGCGTGCATGGCGGCATCGCGGCCGCCGCGCTCGACTTCCACGTGCACGGTGGTTTCGCCGTGGCGGTGGTCCACCTCGACCACGTAGATGCGCGCCAGCTTGCCGATCGCGGCATGCAGCGACTGGCGCAGCGCGAAGACCTGGCTGGACGCCACCGCCAGGCGCAGGCGGATCCACGAGCATGCGCTTTGCCCGGTTTCCGCCGCGGTGGCGTCGATGAGGGATACGGAAGGCGCGGGAGGCGCGCCGCGCCGTTCGGCGCGGGCGGATTCGGCGCGTGCATGGCGGCGGCGCGGCACGGAAACGAAGGCCACGGCAAGGCTCGACTGTCGCATGGGGTCGGGACCCGCGCGCGGCGGGTCGTCTGTGGTAGATGTAACGATGCTAGGCAGGCGGGCCTCAAGTTGATGCAACGATTGCCGCCCGCGCCGTCAAGAAGTCATCAAAACGGCCGCGCGGGCAGCGCGCTCAGAAGGCCTTGGTCAGCGAGGCGAACGCGGCCGCGCGGCCGATGTAGCGGCCGGACGCGCTGGTGTAGACCGAGCGGTGCGCGTTGGTGTCGATATACGCGACCGCCAGCGCGAAGCCCTTGCCCAGGTCCTTGGTCAGGCCCAGCTTCCAGTCGGTGTACGAGGCGTCGGTGACGTTGCGCACGTCCTGGTAGCCCACGTGCGCGTTCAGCGTCAGGTCCCAGAAGTTCAGCGGCACGTTGGCGCTCAGGTCGATGTAGGAGCTGTACTTGCTGTCGGCGAAGCCGAACAGGTTGGTCAGCGACTGCGAGTACTTCAGGAACACCGGGCCGTAGCCGGCGCCGACATACAGCTCGGTGGTGTTGGGGCGCGTGAAGCCGGCCGGGTAGTCGCCCGGGTAGTAGTACTGCAGCACGCCCATGTCGTAGTTCCACTCCAGGCCGGCGAGCGTGACGGTGTTCTTGAAGCCGCCGTAGAAGTCCATCTCGACCGGCGCCGAAACCTGCGGGTTGCTGTCGCCGAGCCAGCTGATGTTCGAGTTCCAGTTGCCGACGTAGAAGCCGCTCGCGTGCGCGTAGTCGAAGCCGCCTTGGATGGCCGGGCGGCGGTTGGTCTGCATCAGGCCGCGGTAGCGGTATTCGCTGGCCAGCGTCACGTTGGCCGAGAACGTGTGCGGCGAGGCGTCGGCCGGCGCGGCGTCGGGCGCGCCCTGGGCACGGGCGACGGAGGCGACGGACATGGCGGACAGGAGCGCGGCGCCGGACAGGAAGGCAGCGCAGGCGCGCGGGGCATCGAGGCGGAAAACAGTCATGGAAGGCTTGGCGGAAAACGGGGACGTCGATCGGAAAAGCGCCATCGGCGCTGCCGCGCGGCACTGGCCGCGCGGCGACCGGAACAGTACGGGAGCGCATCTCAAATCGGTGTCAAGAAAGCGCGGATGCGCCAAGCAAGCGCATAAAGACGCCAGCCGCGAAGCGCCCCGGAACGGGCTTGCGGGCGGGCTCGCCGGCGGCGGCCATGCAGCGCGCGGATGGCGGTCATGCGCGGTCCGGCCTTGTTGCGCAAAAGCCGAACGGCCGGTCACCACGGACCGTCAGTTTCCTGTAAGCTGCGGAAAAATTGTGCGCCGCGCCCGGCTCCGGCCGCGCGCGGCGGAACACAAGGGACCCGGCGCGGCACAGGGTCCGGGACGTCCGCCCCGCGGCACAGCCGAGCCAGGCCAGGCCGAGCGGGACAGAGCAGTGGCATTGTCGGAATGAAACTGAAACGATGCGGTTCCGGACAGGCACCCAGCCTTGCCGCGCCGCATCGCCAGGATCATTTTGACAGCGCCTCGAAGACGCCATCAAAAGGAGAAATTGACGATGCACATCGGCATCCCGCAGGAGACGCGGGCGGGTGAGACCCGCGTCGCCGCCACCCCCGAGACGGTCAAGAAGTACGTCGCGCAGGGCCATCAGGTCATCGTGCAGTCGGGCGCCGGCGTGCGCGCCAGCCAGCCCGACGTGGCCTACGAGGCGGTCGGCGCCACCATCGGCACCGCGGCCCAGGCGCTGGGCGCGCAACTGGTGCTCAAGGTGCGCGCGCCGGACGATGCCGAGCTCGCGCTGATGAAGCCGGGCGCCGCGCTGGTCGGCATGCTCAATCCCTTCGACGCCGACAACAACGCGCGCATGGCGCGCGCCACGCTCACCGCCTTCGCGCTCGAAGCCGCGCCGCGCACCACGCGCGCGCAGAGCATGGACGTGCTCTCCTCGCAAGCCAATATCGCCGGCTACAAGGCGGTGCTGGTCGCCGCCCACCATTACCAGCGCTTCATGCCGATGCTGATGACCGCCGCCGGCACCGTCAAGGCCGCGCGCGTGCTGATCCTCGGCGCGGGCGTGGCCGGGCTGCAGGCCATCGCCACCGCCAAGCGGCTCGGCGCGGTGATCGAGGCCTCCGACGTGCGGCCCGCGGTGAAGGAACAGATCGAATCGCTGGGCGCCAAGTTCCTCGACGTGCCGTTCGTCACCGACGAAGAGCGCGAGATCGCGCAGGGCGTGGGCGGTTACGCGCGGCCGATGCCGCCGGACTGGATGCGCCGCCAGGCCGAGCTGGTGCACGAGCGCGCCAAGGCCGCCGACATCGTCATCACCACCGCGCTGATCCCGGGCCGCCAGGCTCCGGTGCTGCTCAGGGAAGAAACCGTGCAGGCCATGAAGCCGGGCTCGGTGGTGGTCGACCTGGCCGCGGCGCAGGGCGGCAACTGCCCGCTCACGGTGGCCGACGAAGTGGTGGAGCGCCACGGCGTCACGCTGGTCGGCCATACCAACCTGGCCAGCATGGTGGCGGCCGATGCCTCGGCGCTCTACGCGCGCAACGTGCTCGACTTCCTCAAGCTCGTCATCGACAAGGACGGCCAGTTCACGCTGAACCTCGAGGACGACATCGTGGCGGCCTGCCTGATGTGCAAGGACGGCCAGGTCATCCGCGGCGCCAGCTGAAAGCGCGCCGGCGGCGCCGGTGGCGGCCGGCCAGCCTTAGAATGGCGCCAGGCGGTTCCCGGCGCGCCTGCGCGCCGCGGCATCCGCCGGCACGGCCGGCGCACGCGCACCGGCCCCTTTCCCGGCGGCCCGCGGGCTTGCCCCCGGGCTCACACGGCAACAAACCAAGGACGTATCACCCATGCAACGCATCATGCTCCGCGCCAAGCTCCATCGTGTCACCGTGACGCAGGCGGACCTCCACTACGAGGGCTCATGCGGCATCGACGAGGACCTGCTCGACGCGGCCGACATGAAGGAGTTCGAGAAGATCGAGCTGTACAACGTCAACAACGGCGAGCGTTTCTCCACCTACATCATCAAGGGCGCGCGCGGCACCGGCGAGATCTCGCTCAACGGCGCGGCCGCGCGGCGCGCGCACCTCGGCGACCATCTCATCATCTGCACCTACGCGCCGATGAGCGACGAGGAAATCGCCACCTACAAGCCCAAGGTCATCCTGGTGGACGACAACAACGGCATCAAGGAAATCAAGAAGGTGTAAGCGGCTCCCGGCCCCCCGGTCCGCTTCCCGCGGGCCAGCCGGGAGGAGCCGTCCGGCCGTCCATCGGCACGGACTTCGCGCGTCGCCGGCAACGGCGGCACGCATGCGAGAAGCAAGCGCAGCATCGGTCGGCACGGCCAGGTGCGCCGGGCCAGGCAGAAGAACACGGGACAACCGCGCGCAACGGCATTCAGGGCATTCAAGCAACGGAGGAGTAGGCGATGGAAATGGTGAACCACACGGTGATCAACCTGATCATCTTCGTGCTGGCGATCTACGTGGGCTACCACGTGGTCTGGACGGTGACGCCGGCCCTGCACACCCCGCTGATGGCCGTGACCAACGCGATCTCGGCCATCATCATCGTCGGCGCCATGCTGGCCGCCGGCCTGACCGAGGGCCTGGTGGGCCGCACCATGGGCACGCTGGCCGTGGCGCTGGCCGCGGTCAACGTGTTCGGGGGCTTCCTGGTGACCCAGCGCATGCTGGAGATGTTCAAGAAGAAGGAACCCAGGGCAAAGGCCGACGGCGCGGCCAAGGAGCACGGCAAATGAGCATGAACCTCGTCACCCTGCTCTACCTGCTCGCCTCGGTCTGCTTCATCCAGGCGCTCAAGGGACTCTCGCACCCGAGCACCGCGCGGCGCGGCAATGCCTTCGGCATGACCGGCATGGTGATCGCGGCGCTGACCACGCTGGCGCTCATCGTCAAGCTCAAGAACGAATTCCTCGCGGTCGGCGCGGGCCAGTCGCCGGTGGGCGAAGGGCTGGCGCTGATCCTGGGCGCGCTGGTGGTGGGCGGCGGCATCGGCGCCTACGTGGCGAAGAAGGTCGAGATGACCAAGATGCCCGAGCTGGTCGCGGCGATGCACTCGCTGATCGGCCTGGCGGCGGTCTTCATCGCGGTGGCCGCGGTGGCCGAGCCGGCCGCCTTCGGCATCACGCCGGCCGGTTCGCACGAGATCCCGATGGGCAACCGCATCGAGCTGTTCATCGGCTGCTTCGTCGGCGCCATCACGTTCTCGGGCTCGGTGATCGCCTTCGGCAAGCTGGCCGGGCGCTACAAGTTCCGCCTGTTCCAGGGCGCGCCGGTGTCGTTCGCCGGCCAGCACTGGCTGAACCTGCTGCTGGCGGTGGCGATGGTCGGCTTCGGCGTGACCTTCTTCCTGTCGCAGAGCTGGCTGCCCTTCCTGGTGATGCTGGCGATCGCCTTCGTGCTGGGCGTGCTGATCATCATCCCGATCGGCGGCGCCGACATGCCGGTGGTGGTGTCGATGCTGAACTCGTATTCGGGCTGGGCGGCGGCGGGCATCGGCTTCTCGCTGAACAACCCGATGCTGATCATCGCCGGCTCGCTGGTGGGGTCCTCGGGCGCGATCCTCTCGTACATCATGTGCCGGGCGATGAACCGCTCGTTCTTCAACGTGCTGCTGGGCGGCTTCGGCGGCGCGGCCGCGGGCGGCGCGGCGGGCGCGCAGCAGCAGCGCAACGTCAAGTCCGGCTCGGCCGACGACGCGGCCTTCCTGATGAGCAATGCCGAAACCGTGATCGTCGTGCCCGGCTACGGCCTGGCGGTGGCGCGCGCGCAGCACGCGCTCAAGGAACTGACCGAGAAGCTGGTGGAGAAGGGCGTGACCGTGAAGTACGCCATCCACCCGGTGGCGGGCCGCATGCCGGGCCACATGAACGTGCTGCTGGCCGAGGCCGAGGTGCCCTACGACCAGGTGTTCGAGATGGAGGACATCAACAGCGAGTTCGGCCAGGCCGACGTGGTGCTGGTGCTGGGCGCCAACGACGTGGTCAACCCGGCCGCCAAGACCGACCCCAACTCGCCGATCGCCGGCATGCCGATCCTGGAAGCGTACAAGGCCAAGACCATCATCGTGAACAAGCGCTCGATGGCGGCCGGCTACGCCGGCCTGGACAACGAGCTGTTCTACATGGACAAGACCATGATGGTGTTCGGCGACGCCAAGAAGGTGGTCGAGGACATGGGCAAGGCCATCGAGTAAGCCCGCCAGGGCGCCCGGCGCGGGCCGGGCGCCGTTTTCCGCCCGCCGGCGCCCCTCCCCTCCTTCCACCCCGCCGCGCCCCGGTTGCGCGGGTGCGCGGGCGCGCTATACTGGTTCCGGTCTTCGGCCACGGTGTGCACGCGGACCGATCCGCCGCCGGCGCCGCCGCATCGGCACCGGCCGCGCCGATCCACCCGCCCGAAGTGTCCGAGAGACACCCGTCCGAGAGACACCCAAGCCGAACGCAACATGACATTCAACCCCCAGGACAGGAATCTGTCGGTCTTCCATCACCCGATCCTGACGGTGCTCGTCGACGACAGCAAATCGTTCATCGACAGCCTGGCGTTCCAGATGGACCCGGCGCGCCCGGTGGTCACGTTCACCGACCCGCGCGAGGCGCTGCAGTGGGTGCGCGATACCTACACGCGCTTCACCGGCTTCCTGCCGGTGCGCGTGACCCACGACGACCTGACCTTCCTGACCGAGCGGCGCACCGTGCAGCTCGACATCGACCGCATCTACCGGCAGATCCACGACATCAACCGCTACGTGCAGCCGGGCGTGATCGTGGTGGACTATTCGATGCCGCAGATGAACGGGCTGGAGTTCTGCCAGGCGCTGCAGGACCTGCCGTGCAAGACCATCCTGCTGACCGGCACCGCCGACGAGGGCATTGCGGTGCAGGGCTTCAACCACGGCCTGATCGACCGCTACGTCAAGAAGCACGACAGCAACATGGTGGAGCGGCTGGACCAGGAGATCGACGCGCTCCAGCAGCAATACTTCGCCACGCTGTCGCGCACGCTGCGCGACCTGCTCACGCGCCACTCGTTTTCCTTCCTGTCGGACCCGGTGATCTGCGACCGCGTGCGCCAGATCACCGCGCGCTACGGCTTCGTGGAGTACTACCTCTATCCCAACCCGGCCGGCATCCTGATGCTGACGGCGCAGGGCCACGCCACGCTGATGGTGATCGAGACGCGCGCGGGGCTGATGAGCCAGGTGGAATCCGCCGAGGCCTACGACGCGCCCGCGGCACTGATCGAAGGCCTGCGCGAGGGCCGCATCGTGCCTTTCTTCTGGCCCGGCAACGGCATGTACACGCCGGCCTGCATCGACTGGGAGCAATACTGCCTGCCCGCCGAGCACTGCGTGGGCCGCGAGGATTATTTCTACGCGCTGTTCGACCTGCCGCGCCACCTGCTGCAGGAGCCCATCGTCAGCTTCCAGGACTTCCTGCAGGACTTCGGCCGGCAGCCCGAGCGCATCACCGGGCGCCGCTGAGCGGCGCCCGGCGGGAACCCGCCCGGGCCTCCCTGCGCTTCCCTTCCCTCTGGTTCCTTGCCTGCCGTCAGGACGGCGTCGTCGCGCCGTGGTTGCCGCGGTTGCCGCCGCGCACCATGTCGAAACGGAACAGGCGGCACTCGATATTGCCGTTGTAGAGCGGCGTGCGGCGCGATTCCTTGAGCCGCAGCCGGCGCGGCAGGCCGAGGTCGCCGGTGAAGACCCACACCTGCCAGCCGGCAAAGTTCTGCTTGAGCGTGGTGGCGAAGGCGCTGGCGAACTGGTTGGCGGCCTCGTCCTCGACGCCGTCGCCGGGCGCCTCGTCCTGCGGGCGGCGGCGCTCGCCGCGCACCGCGATGCGCTCGCCGTAGGGCGGGTTCATCAGCAGCATGCCGGGTGCGGCGAACGGCGGCTGCGCGAAGCGCGCGTCCACCTGCTTCAGGCGCGGCTCGCCCGGCAGGCCGGCGCGCTGCCAGTTGGCCTCGGTCATCGACAGCAGGTCGGTGGAAATGTCGCTGCCGGCGATCTCCAGCGGATCGGCCGCGGCGCGCTGGCGCGCGGCCTCGGCGTCGGCCTGCGCGGCGGCTTTCAGCGCCTGCCAGCCGCGCGTGTCGGCGCCCTTGAGCCATTCGAAGGCGAAGCTGCGGCCCGCGCCCGGCGCCAGGCCCAGCGCCACCTGGGTGGCTTCCACCAGGAAGGTGCCGCTGCCGCACATCGGGTCGTAGAACGGTTGTTCGGTCTGGCCCGGCACCCAGCCGGCCAGCCGCAGGATGCCCGCCGCCAGGTTTTCCTTGAGCGGCGCCTCGCCCTTTTCCATGCGCCAGCCGCGCTTGAACAGCGGCTCGCCCGAGGTGTCGAGGTAGAGCGTGACGTCGTGCTCGGTCAGGTGCGCATAAATGCGCACGTCGGGGCTGACGGTGTCCACGCTGGGACGCGCGCCGAGGCGCTCGCGCATGGCGTCGCACACGCCGTCCTTCACACGCAGGCCGACGAAGTTCAGGCTCTGCAGCGGCGAGCGGTGTGCCGTCACATCCACACGCAGCGTCTCGTCCGGCGAGAACCACTGTTCCCAGCGCTGGCCGCGGGCGAGATCGTAGATATCGTCCTCGCGGCGGTAGCCGCGCGCGGCCACGCGCATCAGCACGCGGCTGGCGATGCGCGAATGCAGGTTCACCGCATAGGCCGCCACCATCTCGCCCGAGAACGTGACGCCGCCCGGCATCTCGCGATGGACCTGGAACGGCGCGAGCGTGGCCATGCCGGGCCGGGCTGCGATTTCACGCAGCTCTTCGGCGAGCGCGCTTTCGAGGCCGCGCGGGCAAGGGGCAAAGAAGGCTTGGGACATGGCTTGGGATTTCCTGCAAACAAAAACGTCCGCCGCGGCGGACGGGGTCAGATAGCGCGCAGTGTACCGCGCCGCGGGGCTTCAGCCAGCCGCGAAGGCGCGCTCGAGGAAGTCCAGCCGGTCCTGGCCCCAGTAGGGCTGGCCCTCGTAGACGAACCACGGCGCGCCGAAGGCGCCGGCCGAAACCGCATCCTGGGTGTGCCGGGCGTAGTCCGCCTGCACCGCCTGGGCCTCGCTGGCCTTGAGCATGGCCGCGCCGTCCAGGCCGATGCCGTCGGCCAGCTGGGTCAGCGTGGCGGCGTCGGCGATGTTGCGCTGCTCGGCCCACAGCGCGCGGCCGATCACCCCGATCAGTTCCATGGCGCGCGCGGTGCCCTGCGCGAGCTGCACGGCGATGATCAGCCTGGCGGCGGCGTCGCCGGAAACCGGGAAATAGGTCGGGTGCGGATTGAGCGGCAGGCCCAGGAACTCGCTCCAGCGCGCCAGCTCCACCAGCCGGTAGGCCTGGCGCTGCGGCGGGCGCTGCGCCAGCGGCAGGCCGCCCGACACCGAGAACACCTTGCCCAGGTCGCAGGGCTTGAGATTGACCTGCACGCCGTACTTCGCCGCCAGCGCGGTGAAGCGTGCATGCCCTAGGTAGACGAAAGGCGATTGCGGGGAAAGATAGTAGTCGACCTGCTTGCTCATCATGTCCTCTGAACGGGGGGCGCGAGACAACGGCGCTTGGGACGGTGGGGAAACGGGGGAAATCGCCAAGGGGCGAAGGGGCTAAGGGGGCTAAGGGAGCGATGGCGAAAGCGGGGAAGCGGAACCGAGCGGAAACGATAAGGGAAAACGCCGGGCCACGCGCGTCTCGGATCAGAACGGCTTGACCACCACCAGGATCACCACCGCCAGCAGCACCAGCACCGGCAGTTCGTTGAACCAGCGGTAGAAGGTGTGCGAACGCGTGTTGCGCCCGCCTTCGAACTTCTTCAGCAGCACCCCGCAGCCGTGGTGATAGCCGATCAGCACCAGCACCAGCGCCAGCTTGGCGTGCATCCAGCCCTGGCCCGGGCCGCGCCCGATGCCGTAGCCGAGATAGAGCCACAGGCCGAACGCCAGCGCCGGCACCGCCAGCATGGTCATGAAGCGATAGAGCTTGCGCGCCATCAGCAGCAGCCGCTGCACGCCGGCGGGGTCGGTCTCCATGGCGAGATTGACGAAGATGCGCGGCAGGTAGAACAGGCCGGCGAACCAGGAGACGACGAAGACGATGTGCAGCGCTTTGACCCAGAGCATCGATTATCTAAAACGAGCGAAAGTAGTGATGAGAGATTTTTCCAGTTCCCTGAAGGATGGCAATACTCTTAGATGTTCAAAATCGGGGGTTTTCTCAGCCACCAAAGCGCGAATGCGCCTAACGGGAAGGCCTGCCAGTCTTCGCCCCTTTAAGCCGCTAGCCACACGAATTGCGTCAAACAGCTCCTCCTTTGGATCTGAAAGGCGCTCCCAATCCCCTGCGAGAGGAAGTCGCAACTTCTCTCGCCCATTCGGATTTCCCGCCGCAGCCCGGATCGCTCTTTCGCTACCCAGTAACCAAGCTTCCGTCATTCTCACAGGCACAATAGGGACCCAGTGTTGCACGCATTCCTTTGTCGCAGTCTCTATTTCCAGCAAACGATCTTCATAGGAAAGACGCTCTGCATCACGGTGGACAAAAAGCACCTCACATGGGTAAGCTCGAACAGCCTCTTCCACTCGCGCTCTCAGCCCATCACCTGCCGGAAGATCGTGCTGAGCAAACTGAGGGACTGTCCGCAAGGCTGGAAAATGGTTTTCAATTAGCCACTGAAGCGGCGCCATCAATGCACCATCTGATGTGCCATCGGCTAATAAAGTGTAGCGGACAGTCGTCAATGGGCAATCTCCCTCAAGGGCAACGTCAATTGAGTTTCCAGACGCTGGCGAACCGTTTCGCTTTGAGACCAGTCAGCCTCTTCCGGTTTACTAAGATATGCTACAAGTGTGCCTAGGGACGTCGGATGATGATCGGGCATAAGGGCTGCACGCCAAGTTTCCGCAACGAAGCTGAAATCCGTGTAGGTCGCACCATCTTGCCGATAGCTGCCACATACCACGAGATCCGCCGTGCGTAAACTTTGTACAACAAGCGGAGAATGGGTATTGATAATGACTTGTCTCAATGGATTGTCATCACCTACCGCCTCCTGAGGATCGACCGCCATATCTCGAAGCAGTCTTGTCATCGCGCTCACTCTGGATGGATGAATCCCATTTTCCGGCTCTTCCAGACAAATAACGCCACCGGCATCACGATCCGCATGCATGATCGCTAGGGCAAGGAATCGAAGAGTCCCATCTGACAATGCCTTTGCCGGGAAACTAATGCCATCTTTATTTGTCATCACCAACGTTTTGGTCTGGCGCCGCTCATCAATATCAACGGACAACTCACCGACGTCTGGGAGTAACTCGGAAAGACGACTTGCTATCAACCCGTCTGCCCCCAGCCGCCTAAGGGTGGCAGGCATATGAGCCCCGGTGGGAGATACTTTCACATCGCTAGGCGTCGAAAACTCGTCCTCTTTTCGGAGTGCGCTCGGCTCTAGTTGAAGCAGCACCCAAGACTCCATCTCTCTTCTTGCCGCAAAAGCAGTCGGACGATCAACGGAAGAAATGGTACTTAGAACCGTTCTACGAGCGCCTAAGGCAGAGAATCGCTCTGGGCGACCACTCTTACCATTTCCATCTTGGTGAACAAAAATGCTATCCTTGTCCTCGCTAGTTGAAATAAATGGCGAAGTCTTCGTCCCGCCTTTCACTGAGTCCCAGAACATACCCGATGTTGGAAAAAGGGCACCACGAAATTCACTTTTGGGAATATATCGAAGAGCTTCTTTGACCAGCAAAATTCTCTCTGATTCCACCTCATCGGTCGGCGTAAATCTGAGTTCTAGTTCATAGCGAAGCAATGCAACGCTTGGCTCTGCGCGCTGATTGAAATCATCGACGACTGAGCCTGGCACAATAAATTCCGCCGCGATCGCCATGGTGTCCCGCATTCCATCCCTAGTGCGGGTGAAGATCGAGGCGATGGGCCCCCCTGGCTTCTCACTCCGATCACGCACGCGTCTCGCGGCGTCCATAATCGGCATCCGAGTGAGATCGCTCAAAAACAAGATGACGTCAAAGAGATTTGACTTGCCCGCACCATTTTGCCCAGCGATACACGTAAAAGGACCGAAATGTACGGTAACGTCATCTAGACTCTTAAAACCACTGACACTGAGCTTTGTGAGCATTGCCCCCCCTACTTAGGTACGGATCTCGCCGTGCCCGAACACCACGTACTTGAGCGAGGTCAGGCCTTCCAGCCCGACCGGGCCGCGTGCGTGCAGCTTGTCGTTGGAGATGCCGATCTCGGCGCCCAGGCCATACTCGAAGCCGTCGGCGAAGCGCGTCGAGGCATTGATCATCACGCTGGCCGAGTCCACCTCGCGCAGGAAGCGCATGCCGGCGGTGTAGTTCTCGGTGATGATGGAATCGGTATGCGCCGAGCCATAGGTGTTGATGTGCGCGATGGCTTCGTCCAGCCCGGCCACGGTGCGGATCGCCAGTACCGGCGCCAGGTATTCCAGGCGCCAGTCCGCCTCGGTGGCGTCGACCAGCCCGGTAAAGCCGGCGGCTTCCAGCGTGGCGCGGGTGGCGGCGCACACGCGCAGCTCCACACCCTTCTCCTGGTAGATGCGGCACAGCGGCGGCAGCGCGGCGGCAGCCACGCCGGCGGCGACCAGCAGCGTCTCCATGGTGTTGCAGGGGGCGTAGCGCTGGGTCTTGGCGTTGTCGCACACGCGCACGGCCTTGTCGAGGTCGGCATCGGTGTCGATGTAGACGTGGCAGATGCCGTCGAGGTGCTTGATCATCGGCACGCGCGCTTCTTCCATCAGGCGCGCGATCAGGCTCTTGCCGCCGCGCGGCACGATCACGTCGACGTATTCGGTCATGGTGACGAGGCGGCCGACGGCGGCGCGGTCGGTGGTCTCGATCACCTGCACGGCCTGCTGCGGCAGGCCGGCCGCGGCCAGGCCCTCGGCCACCAGCGCGGCCAGCGCGGTGTTGGACTCGATCGCCTCGGAGCCGCCGCGCAGGATGGTGGCGTTGCCGGACTTCAGGCACAGCGCGGCCGCGTCGATGGTCACGTTGGGACGCGATTCGTAGATGATGCCGATCACGCCCAGCGGCACGCGCATCTGGCCCACCTGGATGCCGGTGGGGCGGAACTTCATGTTGCTGATCTCGCCGATCGGGTCGGCCAGCGCGGCGATCTGCTCCAGGCCCGCGGCCATGGTCGCGATGGCCTTGTCCGACAGCGTGAGGCGGTCGATGAAGGCGGCGTCCTGGCCGTTGGCGCGGGCGCGCTCGACGTCGCGCGCGTTGACCGCCTTGAGGTTCGCGGCGTCGCGGCGGATCGCGGCGGCGATGGTCAGCAGCGCGCGGTTCTTGTCGGCGGTGGAGGCGCGCGCCATGGCGCGCGAGGCGGCGCGGGCCTGCTGGCCGACGCGTTCCATGTATTGCTTGAGATCGAGCTCGTTCATAGTCCTGGCCGGCGAAGCGCGGCCCTCAATGCGTGTATTTTGCCGCGTGTATTTTGCCGGCAAGGCGTGAAAGGATCGTGGCAGGGCCGTGGCGCGCCGGACCTGCCCGGCCGGACCTACCGGGCCGGGTCTGCCTGTCCGGGCCTGGCCACGAGCAGCGCCAGCTGCAGCAGGCCGTCCCACGGCTCGGCCGGCATGCCCTCGGCGCGCAGGCCCTTGACCTGCCGGTCCAGCCTGGCGGCCATCGCCAGCGCGCTTTCGAGCTGCGGCAGCGACAGCCGCTGCGCTGCCTGCGGCACCAGCTTTTCGCGCGGTCCCCAGATGCGCAGCTCGCGGGTCAGCACGCCGACCGGCTTGCCGGCGGCCAATCCTTGCCGGACCTTGGATAATACGCGAATTTCCTCGGTCAGCGCCCACAGCACCAGCACCGTGGCCTGGCCCTCGCCGCGCAGCCCTTCGAGCATGCGCACCAGGCGCGGCACGTCGCCGCCGAGCATGGCTTCGGAGAGCTTGAAGACGTCGTAGCGCGCCACGTTGAGCACGGCATCGTGCACCTGCTCGAAGGTCAGCACGCCGGCCGGGTAGAGCAGGCCGAGCTTCTGGATTTCCTGGTGGGCGGCCAGCAGGTTGCCTTCGACCTTGTCGGCGACGAACTGCAGCGCGCGCCGGCCCGGCTCGCCCGGCTCCACGCGCTGCTGCTGCAGCGCCAGTCGCTCGCCCACCCAGGCCGGCAGGCGGGTGCGGTCGACCGCGTCGATCTTGAGGGAAACGCCGGCGCCTTCGAGCGCCTGGAACCATGCCGACTTGGCCGTGGCGAAATCCAGGCGCGGCAGCGTGACCAGCATCAGCACGTCCGGCGACGGCTGGGCCGCCACCGCGCGCAGCGCTTCGCCGCCGTCCTTGCCGGGCTTGCCGGAGGGAATGCGCAGCTCGACGATCTTGCGGTCGCCGAACAGCGACATCGATTGTTGCGCCTGGACCACCTGGCCCCAGTTGAAGCCGCGCTCGGCGGAAAGCACCTCGCGCTCGCTGAAGCCGGCCTCGCGCGCGGCCTGGCGCAGCCGGTCGACCGCCTCCAGCACCAGCAGGTGCTCGTCGCCGTGCACCACGTAGAGCGGCGCCAGCCCGCGTGCCTTGGCCTGGCGCAGGTGGGCGTCGAGTCCGTCGAGCTTGAGCTGCATGCCGGGGCGGCTCAGATCGCCTTGACCGAGGCCAGCCGGCGGATCAGCTGCTGCACGATGTCGCGCTGCATGTCGCGGTAGAGCTGCTGCTCTTCGTAGTCCTTGGCCAGCGTGTTGGCTTCGTTGTAGGTCAGGTCGCGCGTGAGCACCAGCTGCGACGGCGCGATCAGCTCCTGGCCGCCGGCATCGCGCAGGCGGAAGGTGAAGCGCTGGGTCAGCCGGTATTCGCGCACCACGCCGGCGGTGGTGAGCGAGAGGATCGTCTTGGTCCGGGTGTCCTGCAGCACGTCCAGCAGCGCGTCGGCTTCCTTGGGATCGGCCACGATGGTGGTATCCGAGCCGTTGCGGATGGCGCGGCGCAGGTCCGAGCCCATCAGCGAATTGGCGGGGATGCTCAGGTACAGCTTCTTGAACGCGAAGTCCGCGTTGCCGCGCATGTGAAAGCCGCAGCCGGCCACCAGGCCGGCCGCCAGCAGCGCCGCCAGGACCCTGCGCCGGCCCCGCGCGGGGCGGTCCTGCGCTCGGTCCGCGTGTCGGTCCGCGTGTCGGTCCGTGTCTCGGTCCGTCTGTCGATCCATACCGGGCAACTCCCTCCTTGGCTTGGTCACGGGCTTGGCGTGGGGCTGGGCGGCGGCGCCTTACAGCACCACGTTGACGAGGCGCCCGGGCACCACCACGATCTTCTTGGGCGCGGCGCCGCCGGCGAACTTGGCAACGGTCTCGCTGGCGGCGGCCATGGCCTCGATGGCGGCGCGGTCGGCATCGGCCGGCACCGTCAGGCTGCCGCGCACCTTGCCGTTGATCTGCAGCACGAGTTCGAGCTCGCTCTGCACCAGCGCGGATTCGTCCACCTGCGGCCACGGCGCGTCGAGCAGGTCGCCGTACTGCGCAGCGTAGCCCAGTTCCTGCCACAGGCCGTGGGTGATGTGCGGCACCACCGGATACAGCACGCGCAGCAGGATGCCGAAGCCTTCGCGGCGCGCGGCCGCGGTGGCGGCCTTGGCGCCTTCCAGCGCGTTGAGCATCTTCATGGTGGCGGACACCACCGTGTTGTACTGGATGCGCTGGTAGTCGTAGTTGGCCTGCTTGAGCACGCCGTGCAGTTCGCGGCGCAGCGCGGCGTCGCCGTCGCCGTACTGCGCGCCGGTGCCGGCCGCGGCGATCGCCGCGGCGTTGGCATGGCCGTAGTTCCACACGCGGCGCAGGAAGCGCGACGCGCCTTCCACGCCCGAGCCGCTCCATTCGAGCTGCTGCTCGGGCGGCGCGGCGAACATGACGAACAGGCGCGCGGTATCGGCGCCGTACTGGTCGATCAGCGCCTGCGGGTCGATGCCGTTGTTCTTGGACTTCGACATCTTCTCCACGCCGCCGATCACCACCGGCTGGCCGTCGGCCTTGAGCACGGCGCCCTGCGGGCGGCCGCGCTCGTCGGTGCTGACGTCCACCTCGGCCGGGTTGTACCAGGTCTTCTTGCCGGCCGCGTCCTCGCGGTAATAGGTGTCGTTGAGCACCATGCCCTGGGTGAGCAGGTTGGTGAACGGCTCGCCGAACCCGACCAGGCCCATGTCGCGCATGACCTTGGTCCAGAAGCGCGCGTACAGCAGGTGCAGGATGGCGTGCTCGATGCCGCCGATGTACTGGTCCATCGGCATCCAGTAATCGTTGCGGCCATCGACCATGGCGGCGGCGTCCGGGCTGGTGTAGCGCATGTAGTACCAGCACGAGTCGATGAAGGTATCCATCGTGTCGGTCTCGCGGCGCGCCGGCTTGCCGCACGACGGGCAGGTGCACGCGAGGAAGCGCGCGTCCTTGGCCAGCGGGTTGCCGGTGCCGTCCGGCACCAGGTCCTCGGGCAGCACCACCGGCAGGTCCTGCTCGGGCACCGGCACCACGCCGCAGTCCTCGCAGTGGATCAGCGGGATCGGCGTGCCCCAGTAGCGCTGGCGCGAGATGCCCCAGTCGCGCAGGCGCCAGGTGGTCTTCTTCTCGCCCAGGCCCTTCGCGCCCAGGTCGGCGGCGATGGCTTCCACCGCGGCCTGGTAGCCCAGGCCGTCGTACTTGCCGCTGTGGATGCAGGTGCCGTGCTCCTTGTCGCCGTACCATTCCTGCCAGGCTTCGGTGGAGAACGGCTGGCCCTTGACGTCCACCACCTGCCGGATCGGCAGGCCGTACTTGTTGGCGAAGGCGAAGTCGCGCTCGTCGTGCGCGGGCACGCCCATCACGGCGCCGTCGCCGTAGCTCATCAGCACGTAGTTGCCGACCCACACCTCGACCTGCTCGCCGGTCAGCGGATGCACCACCTTCAGGCCGGTGGGCATGCCCTTCTTTTCCATGGTGGCCATGTCGGCTTCCATCACCGAGCCGTGCTTGCACTCGTCGATGAAGGCGGCCAGCGCCGGGTTGGTGGCGGCCGCGTGGGTGGCCAGCGGGTGCTCGGCGGCGACCGCGCAGAAGGTCACGCCCATGATGGTGTCGGCGCGCGTGGTGAACACGTACAGCTTGCCGTCGCCGATCAGCCCACCGTCGTCGCCGGCGATGGCGTGCGGGAAGGCGAAGCGCACGCCCACGCTCTTGCCGATCCAGTTCTGCTGCATGATCTTGACGCGCTCGGGCCAGCCGAGGCCGTCGAGGTCGCCCAGCAGTTCCTCGGCGTACTCGGTGATGCGCAGGTAGTACATCGGGATTTCGCGCTTTTCCACCAGCGCGCCCGAGCGCCAGCCGCGCCCGTCGATGACCTGCTCGTTGGCCAGCACGGTCTGGTCGACCGGGTCCCAGTTCACGGTGCCGGTCTTGCGGTAGGCGATGCCCTTCTCCAGCATCTTGAGGAACAGCCACTGGTTCCAGCGGTAGTAGTCCGGGCTGCAGGTGGCGACCTCGCGCGACCAGTCGATGGCCAGGCCCATCGACTGCATCTGCTTCTTCATGTAAGCGATGTTGTCGTAGGTCCAGGCCGCCGGCGCCACGCCGTTGTTGAGCGCGGCGTTCTCGGCGGGCATGCCGAACGCGTCCCAGCCCATCGGCATCAGCACGTTGTGTCCCGTCATGCGCAGGTGGCGCGCCATCACGTCGTTGATGGTGTAGTTGCGCACGTGCCCCATGTGCAGCTTGCCCGACGGGTACGGCAGCATCGAGCAGGCATAGAACTTGGGCTTCTCGCTGCCGTCGGCCAGCGTCGCCCGCTCCGACACGCGGTAGGCATCGATGGCTTGCCAGTGTTGCTGGGCGGCTTGTTCAACGGCGGAGGGAAGGTATTTGTCTTGCATGTTCAGGACAACGGCGAGGCGCGTTGACGGGCGGAAAGCGTGGAAAAGAAAAGCGGCGGGCTGCCTTGCGGCGCCCGCCTGCGCTGGAATGCCGAAAGTGCCGATTATAACCGTCGCCACCGACGGCGCGGCGCGGCCCCTTACTTCAGGCCCAGCACGTCCTGCATGTCGAACAGCCCGGTGGGCTTGTCGGCCAGGAACAGCGCCGCGCGCACCGCGCCGTCGGCGTAGGACTGGCGGCTCGACGACTTGTGCGTGATCTCGATGCGCTCGCCGATGCCGGCGAACATCACGGTATGGTCGCCGACGATGTCGCCGCCGCGCACGGTGGCAAAGCCGATCGACCCGGGGTCGCGCGGACCGGTGTGGCCTTCGCGCGCGAACACGCCGCAGGTCTTCAGGTCGCGGCCGAGCGCCTTGGCCACCACTTCGCCCATCGCCAGCGCGGTGCCGGACGGCGCATCCACCTTGTGGCGGTGGTGGGCCTCGATCACCTCGATGTCATAGCCCGAGGACAGCAGCTTCGCCGCGGTCTCCAGCAGCTTGAAGGTGGCGTTCACGCCCACGCTCATGTTGGCGGCGAAGACCACGCCGATGCGCTCGGCGGCCGCGGCCAGCGCGGCGCGGCCGGCGTCGTCGAAGCCGGTGGTGCCGATCACCATCTTGACGCCGAGCCGCTCGGCCACGGCCAGGTGCGCCAGCGTGCCTTCGGGGCGGGTGAAGTCGATCAGGCAATCGGCGCCGGCCAGCGCCGCTTCGATGTCGGACGTGATCGTCACGCCGGTGGCGCGGCCGAGCACCAGCCCGGCATCCTGGCCCAGGGCCGGCGCGCCAGGCACATCCAGCGCGCCCGTCAGGGTCACGCCGGCGGTGGCGAGAACGTGTTCGATCAGCATGCGGCCCATGCGGCCGGAGGCACCTGCGATGGCGATATTCATGGCTTGTCGGCTATCGGAAAAAAAACAGGCCGGCCGCGCGGGCGGCCGGCATCCCGGGCGTGGCGGCCCGGAGGAGCGCTCAGTTGGCGGGGTTCTGGCCGGCCACGGGCGCCGAGGCGGAATCCTCGGTCAGCTTGCCGGAGATCGGGCTGCCGGCGGTGCCGGGGGCGCTGCCCGTGCCCGCCGGGGCGGCGGGGCTTGCGGCGGCATCCGCCGTGGGCGCGGCGTCGGCGGCCGGCGTCGGGGCCGGCGCGGCCGCCTCGGGGCCGCCCGCGGCCGGCGGCGTCGCGCCCACGGCCGAGGCCGCCGCGGCCGCGTCGATTTCCCTGCGCAGCGGGCGCTGGTTGGCCTGCAGCGCCTTCATGCCGTCGATCTCCGCGATCAGCTCGTATTCGGACGGCAATTCGTCGCCGCCGAACTTGACCAGCTTGTCGCCGTCGAAGAAGACCGTGTAGTGGCGCTGCTGCACCACCGGGGTGTTGCCGCGGCGGAACGAGAAGAAGTAATCCCAGCGGTTGCCGTGGAAGACGTCGGTCAGCAGCGGCGTGCCCAGCAGGAACTTGACCTGGTCGCGCGTCATCCCTTCGCGCAGCTGGGACGCGGCCTCGCGCGAGACGAAGTTGCCTTGCACGATATTGATACGGTACGGCGTGATCGCGTTGGCGAGCTTGCGCGACGTATTGTCGTAAGTGGAGCACGCTGCCATCAGCATGGCAGCGGCCAGCACAGAGGTAACCAGCGTCGGACGCATGGCGGACGAACGAAATGAACGCATGTATCTCGCTTCTAGAAGGGAGAGGAAAGTGCCGGTTCCGGCCCCCGCGGCCGTTGCCGCGAGACGGCTGGGGCGATGCATCACCGCGGGCGCAGCCTGGGGCAGCCGGCGGCGCTCCAGGCAACCGCCGAGGCGACTTTTGCCGCCAAAACCCTTATGATTCAATAATCCAGACATTGTACTCTAGGGAGTCACGCCCATGCCGAGTCCGGCGGACCTCAAAAACATCGGTCTCAAAGCGACCGTACCCCGTCTGAAGATCCTCGAGATCTTCCAGACCAGCGAGCAGCGCCACCTGAGTGCGGAAGACGTTTACCGCATCCTGCTCAACGAACAGATGGACATCGGCCTTGCAACCGTCTATCGCGTGCTGACCCAGTTCGAGCAGGCGGGCCTG
Source organism: Cupriavidus sp. 30B13 (assembly GCF_049059565.2). NCBI lineage: Bacteria > Pseudomonadati > Pseudomonadota > Betaproteobacteria > Burkholderiales > Burkholderiaceae > Cupriavidus > Cupriavidus sp. 30B13. The sequence goes on from NZ_CP188223.1 coordinate 3,598,799, forward strand.
CTCTCGCGCAACAACTTCGAATCCGGCAAGGCCATCTTCGAGCTCAACGAGGGCAAGCACCACGACCACCTGGTCTGCATCGACTGCGGCCGCGTGGAGGAATTCTACGATTCCGAAATCGAGCGGCGCCAGCAGAGCATCGCCAGCGAGCGCGGCTTCGCGCTGCAGGAGCATGCGCTGTCGCTGTATGGCAACTGCACCAAGCACGACTGCCAGTTCCGCCCCAAACGCTGACGGCGGCCTCCGGCGGCAGGCGGATTGCCGCGCACGATCATGAAAAAACCGGCGCGACGCGCCGGTTTTTCTTTGCCCGCAAAGCCGCGCCGGGGCGGCGCTCAGGATTCCTGCCGGTCCTGCTCGGCAACGATATGCAGGCCGCGCGCGGCGGCCGGCACGCCGACGAATTCGCCCACGACCTGGCGGAACAGCCCGCGCGCCCACACCAGCATCGGGTGGGTGTTGCGGCTGCGGTGCCAGAACATGTTCAGGCCCAGCGTGGTGTTGAGCTCGGCCGGCAGCGGAAAGGCCTTGAGGCCGTAGGTCTCGCAGGCCATGTCCTTGGTCAGCGCATTGACCGTGAAGATCATGTCGGTCTGCGCCGCCAGCTCGGACTGCGCGCGCCACGAATGCACGGTCAGCGTGGCGTTGCGCTTGAGCCCGCGCTGCTGCAGCGCGTAGTCCAGCGGGATCAGCGATGGCGCCGGGCGGCCGCTGCCGCCCGAATGCGCCATGAAGATATGGCCGCAGTCGAGATATTGCTCGAGCGTGCAGGTGCCCTTGAGCACCGGATGGTTCTTGCGCGCGCAAACCCAGAGGTTCAGCGAGGTGACCATCTCTTCCACGATCTCGGGGTGGCGGGTCGGGAACGGCGAGAACGCCAGGTCCAGCTCGTTGCCGCGCATGGCGGCCACGTCCGATTCCCACGAGTGGGACTCGACCAGCTTGATATGCAGTTCCGGCGCCAGTTGCTTGATGCGCAGGATGAAGCGGTTGAACACCGTATCGCCCAGTTCCGCCGCGAAGCCGATATTGAGCGTGCCGGTGGCCACGGCGGGGTCGAAATTGTCGGCGTCGCCCTCGTTGATCGAGGACCACAGGTCGAGCATGTCGCGGATCTTGGGGCCCAGTTCCAGGGCCCGCGGCGTCGGCGTGAGGCCGTGCGGCACGCGGATGAAGAGGGGATCGTCGAAGATCTCGCGCAGGCGACCCAGCGAATGCGATACCGCGGGCGCGGTCATGTGCATCTTTTCCGCGACATAGGTCGCGTTACGCTTGCTCAGCAACTCGGTAAAAATCACGAGAAGCTTGGTATCCACGTTCACCATGATCTCGCCCAGGTTAGATTGGAGGTCGCGAATGACATTGGCGTCACTTGCATAGGCTGCACATCAGTATTTCCAGCACTTTATCAGTGTAAGAGCAAAGCCGCGCGTGGAACAGGGATTCCACGCGCCGCCCACCCGCCGGGCGACCGATGGCCGGAATTGCCGAAATTGCCGGCACGATGGCAGCGGGATCCCCACGCGGGGACCCCCGGCGCCTCATGCCGGCGCGCAGCCCGGCAGCCTTACTTGGCCACCACGCGGACCATTTCCAGCACCTTGTTGGAATAGCCCCATTCGTTGTCGTACCAGCTCACGACCTTGATGAAGGTCGAATCGAGCGCGATGCCGGCTTCGGCGTCGAAGATCGAGGTGCGCGCATCGCCGCGGAAGTCCGTGGCGACGACCTTGTCCTCGGTGTAGCCCAGCACGCCCTTGAGCGCGCCCTGGCTTTGCGCCTTCATTTCGGCGCAGATCTCGGCATAGGTGGCGGGCTTGTCCAGCTCGACGGTCAGGTCGACCACCGACACGTCGGAGGTCGGCACGCGGAACGACATGCCGGTCAGCTTCTTGTTCAGCTCGGGGATCACCACGCCCACGGCCTTGGCGGCGCCGGTGCTCGACGGGATGATGTTTTCCAGGATGCCGCGGCCGCCGCGCCAGTCCTTGTTGGACGGGCCGTCGACGGTCTTCTGGGTGGCGGTGGCGGCATGCACGGTGGTCATCAGGCCGCGCTTGATGCCCCACTTGTCGTTCAGCACCTTGGCCACCGGGGCCAGGCAGTTGGTGGTACAGCTGGCGTTGGAGACGATCGCCTCGCCCTTGTACGTTTCGTGGTTCACGCCGTACACGAACATCGGGGTGTCGTCCTTGGACGGTGCCGACATGATCACCTTCTTCGCGCCCGCGTCGATGTGCTTCTGCGCGCCTTCCTTGGTCAGGAAGATGCCGGTGGACTCGACCACCACGTCGGCGCCGACCTCGCCCCACTTCAGCTCGGCCGGGTCCTTGACCGCGGTCAGGCGGATCTTCTTGCCGTTGACCACCAGCGTGTTGCCGTCGACCGACACTTCGCCGTCGAAGCGGCCGTGCACCGAGTCGTACTTCAGCATGTACGCCAGGTAGTCGGGCTCGAGCAGGTCGTTGATGGCGACCACTTCGAGGTCCTTGAAGTTGGCGATGGCAGCGCGGAACACCATGCGCCCGATGCGGCCGAAGCCGTTGATGCCGATCTTGATGGTCATGTTTATCTCCTGAGTAGCCTGACGATCGATGGATGCAAGAAAAGCGTTTGCCGGAGCGGGGCGGCCAGCGCCGCCGCGCCCGGGGAGCGGATTACCGTGCCAGCGTGTCGCGCACCGTGCGCACGACGTTCTCGACCGTGAAGCCGAAGTGCTTGAACAATACGCCGGCCGGAGCCGATTCGCCGAAGGTGTCGATGCCGACCACCGCCTGGACCTGGTACTTCCACCAGAAATCGGTGACGCCGGCCTCGACCGCCACGCGCGGCACGCCCGCCGGCAGCACCGAGGCCTTGTAGGCGGCGTCCTGCTTGTCGAACACGGTCGTTGCCGGCACCGAGACCACGCGCACGTGCACGCCGTCGATGGCCAGCTGCTCGGCCGCGCCCACGGCCAGGCCGACTTCCGAGCCGGTGGCGATGATCACCGCGTCCGGCAGGCCGGTCTTGGGATCGTTGCCTTCGCGCAGCACGTAGCCGCCGCGCGCGATATTGGCGCGGGTGGCGTCGCTGCGCTTCTGGAACGGCAGGTTCTGGCGGCTGAAGATCAGGCAGCTCGGGCCGTTCTCGCGGCGCACGGCCTGGGCCCAGGCGACCGCGGTCTCGGTGGTGTCGGCGGTGCGCCACACGTCCATGTTGGGGATCAGGCGCAGGCTGGCGACGTGCTCGATCGACTGGTGGGTCGGGCCGTCTTCGCCCAGGCCGATGGAGTCGTGGGTGAACACGAACAGCGTGCGGATCTTCATCAGCGCGGCCATGCGCAGCGCGTTGCGGCTGTAGTCCGAGAAGGTCAGGAAGGTGCCGCCGTAAGGGATGTAGCCGCCATGCAGCGTGATGCCGTTCATCACGGCGCTCATGCCGAACTCGCGCACGCCGTAGTTGATGTGGTTGCCCCAGGCATCCACGCGCACCGCCTTGCTGCCCGACCAGTTGGTCAGGTTGGAGCCGGTCAGATCGGCCGAGCCGCCGAGGAACTCGGGCAGCACCGGGCCGAAGGCCTCGATGGTGTTCTGGCTGGCCTTGCGGGTGGCGATGGTCTCGGCCTTTTCCTCGCACTTGGCCAGGAAGGCATCGACGGCGGCGTCGAACGCGCCCGGCAGCTCGCCGCGCATGCGGCGCTGGAATTCGCCGGCTTCGTACGGGAAACGCTCGGCATAGGCTTCGAACAGCGCGTTCCAGGCCTTCTCCAGCGAGCCGCCACGGGGCTTGGCGTCCCACGCCGCATAGACTTCGGCGGGCACTTCGAACGGCGCATGGGCCCAGCCCAGCGCTTCGCGCGTGGCCAGGATCTCCGCGCCGCCGAGCGGCGCGCCGTGCACATCGTGGCCGCCTTCCTTGTTGGGCGCGCCCTTGCCGATCAGGGTGCGGCAGCAGATCAGGGTCGGGCGGTCGCTGGACTTGGCCTCGGCGATGGCGGCGTCGACGGCGGCGGCGTCATGGCCGTCCACCGCGCGGATCACGTTCCAGCCGTAGGCTTCGAAACGCTTGGGGGTGTCGTCGCCGAACCAGTGCTCGACGTCGCCGTCGATGGAAATGCCGTTGTCGTCCCACAGCGCGACCAGCTTGTTCAGGCGCAGCGTGCCGGCCAGCGAGCAGGCCTCGTGGCTGATGCCTTCCATCAGGCAGCCGTCGCCGAGGAACACGTAGGTGTGGTGGTCGACGATGTCGAAGCCGGGGCGGTTGAATTCCTCGCCCAGCAGGCGCTCGGCCAGCGCCATGCCGACCGCGTTGGTCAGGCCCTGGCCCAGCGGACCGGTGGTGGTTTCCACACCGGGCGTGATGCCATATTCGGGGTGGCCGGCGGTCTTGCTGTGCAACTGGCGGAAGTTCTTCAGCTCGCTGACCGGCAGGTCGTAGCCGGTCAGGTGCAGCAGCGCGTAGAGCAGCATCGAGCCGTGGCCGTTGGACAGCACGAAGCGGTCGCGGTCGGCCCACTTGGGATTGGCCGGGTTATGCTTCAGATGACGGCCCCACAGCGCCACCGCGATGTCCGCCATGCCCATCGGCATGCCGGGGTGGCCTGAATTGGCCTGCTGGACGGCGTCCATGGCCAGGACGCGGATGGCGTTGGCCATGAGTTGGACGGGCTGCGAAGCGTGCGGACTGGCGGCGGGATGGGCGAGGTGGGACATGCGGCGGGAACCTGGCGGCGGGAAAAGCGCGATTTTACCAGAAGGAAACGGGGAGTCCGGCCCCCGGCGGGGGCGCCCGGCGGCGTGGCGCGCGCCCTGCCCCCGCGCCCGCGCGCGCGTTTCGACAGCGCCGGCGCACCCGCGTAAGATGCTCGTTCGCACCGCGCGCCGCGCCGCCAAGGCAGGCGCGGCGCGGCTTTCGGCAACCAGGAGACGACAGGAGACGATCATGACGAGACCGGCCAACACGCCCTGGCTCACCCCCTACCTGACGGTGTCCAACGGGCGCCGCGCGCTCGACTTCTACCACCGCGCCTTCGGCTTCAGCGCGGGGAACGTGGTCGACGAGAACGGCGTGCCCACGCACGCCGAGATGCACTACCGCGGCGAGCTGGTGGTGATGTTCGCGCCCGAAGGCGCCTGGGGCAGCACGGCGCGCACGCCGCGCTCGCTCGGCGTCGAATGCCCGCAGACCTTCTATGTGTATTGCGACGACGTGGACGCCATGCACGCGCGCGCCGTCGCCGCCGGCGCGGTCAGCCTGATGGCGCCCGCCGACCAGTTCTGGGGCGACCGCTATTGCATGGTCGAGGATCCCGACGGCTACCGCTGGGGCTTCGGCAAACCGCTGGAAAAGAAGGACGGAAGCGCCTGATGCCACCTCGTTTCTTCATCGACGCCGCGCTGGCCGCGCAAACCGACATGACGCTGCCGGAGGCCGTGGTGCGCCACGTGCAGGTGCTGCGGCTCAATCCGGGCGACGACATCACGCTGTTCGACGGCCGCGGCGGCAGCCACGCCGCCACGCTGCTCGAGATCGGCAAGCGCCATGCGCTGGCGCGCATCGGCGGGCGCGATCCGGCCGAGGCCGAGCTGCCGTTCCGCGTCACGCTGGCGCAGGGCCTGGCCGGAGGCGACAAGATGGACTGGCTGATCGAGAAGGCGGTGGAGCTGGGCGTCGGCGCGATCCAGCCGTTGCAGGCAGCGCGCTCGGTGGTGCGCCTGGCGGGCGAACGCGCGCAGAAGCGCCATGCGCACTGGCAGGCGCTGGTGGAAGCGGCATGCGAGCAGTGCGGGCGCAACCGCCTGCCCGCGGTCGCGCCGGTGGCCGGGCTGGACGCCTGGCTGGCGCGGCAGGCGGGGCCGGACGCGGACCCCGGCGCGCGCCTGCTGATCTCGCCGCGCGCCGGCCAATCGCTGGTATCGTTTGCCACGGAACACCGGCAGGGCCTGCTGGACGGCGGCGTGACGCTGCTGATCGGCCCCGAGGGCGGGCTGGCGCCGGAGGAAGAGGCGGCGGCGCTGCGCGCGGGTTTCACGGGGGTGTCGCTCGGGCCGCGTATCTTGCGTACCGAGACCGCAGGGCTTGCCTGCCTGGCCGCGCTCAACGCGGTGCTGGGCGGATTCTGACGGCGGCGGGCCATCCGGGTCCGGTGCCGCATTTCACCGAAGGAGTCGATCATGGGACTACTCGATAGCGTGCTGGGCGGGGTGCTCGGGCAGCGCGGCAGCGGCGAAACGGGCGCGGGCGGGCTGAGTCCGAAGATGATGATGGCGCTGGGCCTGCTGGCCATGCTGGCGATGCGCCACAAGGGCGGCGACGCGGGCGAAGCCGCGCCGCAGGATCCGGCCGGCGGCGGCGGCCTGGGCAGCCTCGGCAACCTGGGCAGCCTCGGCAACCTGGGCGGGCTCGGCGGCCTGCTGGGCGGGCTGCTCGGCGGCCAGGGCCAGCCGGGCGGCGCGCCGGCGCTGGGCGCCGCGGCCGGGGGCATCGGCGCCCTGCAGGAAATCCTGGCCCAGGCCGGCCTGGGCGAGCAGGTCAAGTCGTGGATCGGCACCGGCGACAACCAGCCGGTCTCGCCGTCCCAACTGGCCGGCGCGCTGGGCGGCTCCGGCGCGCTCGAATCGCTGGCCAGCTCCACCGGCATGTCGGCGGACGACGTGGCCGCGCACCTGAGCGAAGGATTGCCGGAGCTGATCGACAAGCTCACCCCCGCGGGCGAAGTGCCGCCGGCCGCATAAGCCGCGCCGGCGCTTGCGGCGCACAGGCAAAACAAAAGGCCCGCTCAGGCGGGCCTTTGTCATGGCTGGCCGGTCACGGCCGGCGCGCGGTCCGGGCGGGCTTCAGGCGAACGAGTAGAACACGCGGAACTGCACCTTGCGCTCGGCCCAGAACTCGGCGGCGTCCCGGAAGACGTCGAGCAGGACCTCGCGGCCTTCCTTGTCGAACTTCTGCGCGATCGGCAGGCCTTCGAGCACGATCACGAAACCGGGCTGCGCGCCGGCCTTGTGGATCAGGTCGGTCAGGCAGTCGGCCAGTGCGTCGAAGTTCTTGCCGAAATGCTTCGGGAACAGGAAGCTGGTGGCGATGGTGTCCAGCACCTCGGCCTTGCTCTGGCAATGCGCGCAGTTGGCGTACAGGAAATGCTGGCCAAGCTCGGCCGCCGCCTGGGCGAGTTCGGGCACGCGGAACGCGCGGATCGACTGGACGATGTTCGGACGCACCGTCTTGAACAGGTTCATGGCTCCCTCTTTGCTACCGTCGGTGCCAGCTGCGGGAACAGGTGCGAGCGGCGGTTGGTGCGAGAGCTCGTTGCGAGGCATCATCAACACATTGTCGTAAAGATTCCGGGCCTGGGTCTGCGCCCGCTGCCAGCCATCTCCGGCGCCGCGCTCTTCGCGGGCGGCAAGGGCGTCGCCCAGTCCGAAAATGTCAGTCATCATTTGGCTATCCGTTTGAAACTGTTGTAGTGGTCGTCCGTGTAATAGCAGTCGTTGGTGGCGCGTCGATCACCGCCACATACGATCCGTCTGGCTCCCCGGTTCCGGCTGTTTGTTTTCACCGTATATTCGCGGTAATAATCGCGCGGCTTCTGCGGCAGGGCACGCTCGTAGTTGCCGAATCTCGAGCCGTCCTTGGCATACGGAAACGGGCCGCCCGCTTCGATACGCTCCATCGTCAATTGCGCTTCATTGGGCAACTGCTGCAGCGGGATGGTTCCCGTGCCCGCCACGGGCGCCTCGCGCGCCTGCAGCGGCTGCAGCAATGCACACGACACCGCCATGCCCGCCAGCACCCGGCCCGCTGCCCGCGCCAGCGTTGCGGCTGAACCTGCGGCTGAAATCCATGGCGATGCGCGCTGCGTCAAAGGAATCTGGGAACCCACGTTGCTAGTCTTGTTTGGAGGCGCCCACGGGAAAATCCTGGCGCGGCAACGCGATTTCCGCGCCGCCGCGGCGACCTTCCTGCCTGCGCCCCGGACGGCGTGCGCGAAAACGGTGGCATCAAAAAACGGTGACATCGTCGCGCAGGTGTGCCCAACGCGCGCTTTAAGGGCATAAGGTTACGCGCATGCCGCCGAATAATCAATCCCCTGCATCTGCGAACAACGGAAAACTCCAATTGTTTCAAGGTGTTATTAACATGTGTGCGCGCACTTACCCTGCGCTTTGCTCCCCGCCGGGGTGGCGGGGCGGGACGAAAAAAAAGCCGGGCAAGCCCGGCTTTTCCTGGCGGCAGCGGCTTAGCGCTTGGCCGCCGCATCCACCACCACCAGCGCCGTCATATTGACGATGCGGCGCACCGTGGCCGACGGCGTGAGGATGTGCACCGGCGCCTTGACCCCCAGCAGGATCGGCCCGATCGCCACGTTGTTGCCCGCCGCCACCTTCAGCAGGTTGTACGAGATGTTGGCCGCGTCGATGTTCGGGCACACCAGCAGGTTCGCCTCGCCCTTGAGCGTGCCGTCCGGCACCAGCTGCTCGCGCAGCTTCGGGTCCAGCGCGCAGTCCCCGTGCATCTCGCCGTCCACCTCCAGCTCCGGCGCCCGTTCGCGCAGGATCGCCCGCGTTTCGCGCATCTTCTGCGCCGAGGCCGCCTCCGAGGTGCCGAAGTTCGAGTGCGACACCAGCGCCACCTTCGGCTCGATGCCGAAGCGCTTGAGCTCCTCGGCCGCCATGATGGTGATCTCCGCCAGCTGGCACGCGGTCGGGTCCACGTTCACGTGCGTGTCCACCAGGAAGATCTGCCGCCCCGGCAGCACCAGCCCGTTCATCGCCGCGTACACCTCGTTGGTGCCGCCCAGCACCTGGTCGATGTAGCGCAGGTGCGCCGCCGTGGTGCTGACCGTGCCGCACACCATGCCGTCGGCCTCGCCCTTCTTGACCAGCATCGCGCCGATCAGCGTGGTGCGCCGGCGCATTTCCAGCTTGGCGTACTGCTGGGTCACGCCCTGGCGCGCCATCATCTTGAAGTAGGCCTCGGAGTAGTCGCGGAAGCGCGGGTCGTTTTCCGGGTTGACCACGGTGAAGTCCACCCCGCCGCGCAGGCGCAGGCCGAAGCGCTCGATGCGGTGCGCGATCACCGCCGGGCGGCCGATCAGGATCGGGTTGGCCAGCTTCTCGTCGACGATCACCTGCACCGCGCGCAGCACGCGCTCTTCCTCGCCCTCGGCGAAGACGATGCGCTTCTTCTCCATGTCGACCTGGCGCGCCGCCGCGTAGATCGGCTTCATCAGCGTGCCCGAGTGGTAGACGAACTGCTGCAGCTGCAGGCGGTACGCGTCCATGTCGGCGATCGGGCGCGCGGCCACGCCGGACTGCATCGCCGCCTCGGCCACGGCCGGGGCGATCTTGACGATCAGGCGCGGGTCGAACGGCTTGGGGATCAGGTATTCGGGGCCGAACGACAGGTCCTGGATGCCGTAGGCGGTGGCGACGATGTCGCTCTGCTCCTGGCGGGCCAGCTCCGCCACCGCGTGCGCGGCGGCCACTTCCATCTCGCGCGTGATGGTGGTCGCGCCGCAGTCCAGCGCGCCGCGGAAGATGAACGGGAAGCACAGGACGTTGTTGACCTGGTTCGGGTAGTCGGTGCGGCCGGTGGCGATCACCGCGTCCGGGCGCACTTCCTTGACCAGCTCCGGCATGATTTCCGGGTTGGGGTTGGCCAGCGCCAGCACCAGCGGGCGCTCGGCCATGCGCTGCACCATGTCCTGCTTGAGCACGCCGGCGGCGGACACGCCCAGGAAGATGTCGGCCCCGTCGATGACCTCGGCCAGCTTGCGCTTGTCGGTCTTCTGCGCGAAGCGCGCCTTCTCCGGGTCCATCAGCTCGGTGCGGCCCTCGTAGACCACGCCGGCCAGGTCGGTCACCCAGATGTTCTCGAGCTTCATGCCCAGGTCCAGCAGCAGGTCCAGGCAGGCCAGCGCGGCCGCGCCGGCGCCCGAGGCCACCAGCTTGACCTCGCCGATGTCCTTGCCGACCACCTTGAGGCCGTTGATGACGGCCGCGCCCACCACGATGGCGGTGCCGTGCTGGTCGTCGTGGAAGACGGGGATCTTCATGCGCTCGCGCAGCTTGCGCTCGACGTAGAAGCACTCGGGGGCCTTGATGTCCTCGAGGTTGATGCCGCCGAAGGTGGGCTCGAGCGAGGCGATGATCTCGACCAGCTTCTCGGGGTCCTTCTCGTCGATCTCGATGTCGAACACGTCGATGCCGGCGAACTTCTTGAACAGGCCGGCCTTGCCTTCCATGACGGGCTTGGAGGCGGCCGGGCCGATGTCGCCCAGGCCCAGCACGGCGGTGCCGTTGGTGATCACGCCGACCAGGTTGCCGCGCGCGGTGTAGCGGAACGAGTTGGCCGCATCGGCCACGATCTCCTCGCAGGCCGCGGCCACGCCGGGGGAGTAGGCCAGCGCCAGGTCGCGCTGGTTCGACAGCGGCTTGGTCGGCGTGACGGAGATCTTCCCGGGGGTCGGAAACTCGTGATATTCCAGGGCGGCTTTGCGCAGCGCCTCACGCTGCTGCTGTTTCAGGTCGTCTTGGGGCGTGGGCTGCTGGGGACTGGTCATCGGCGCATCTTCCGGTCGGTGGAACCGTTGTAGACGTTATGGGAAACGAAATGGCGGGCCGGTTCCACATACCCGCGGTCTCTTCCTTCTGAACCTGGCATTTTATATTGTGAAATATTATTTCACAATAAGCGTTTTGCGCGGGGCAGCTTTGCGTTTCGGTACAATATGCCGCATGCCGCCAGCGTTGAACAGCGGGGCGTAAGCCACGCCGCCGCACCGCCGCGCCACCCCGGCGCCGGACGCCGCCCGGGCAGAATCCCGCCTCCATCCGTCCCATGCCATCTTCTTCGAGTGCCACCAGCCCGCAGAGTGCCCCGCTCTCCGAGTTCGACCTGATCCGCCGCTTTTTCACCCGTCCCGCGCGCAAGGCGGTGCTCGGCGTGGGCGACGACTGCGCGCTGATCGAAGGCCGCCCCGGCCACCACCTCGCCATCAGCACCGACATGCTGGTCAGCGGGCGCCATTTCTTCCCGGACGTGGCGCCGCGCGCGCTGGGCCACAAGGCGCTGGCGGTCAACCTGTCGGACCTGGCCGCCATGGGCGCCGAGCCGCGCGCCTTCACGCTGGCGCTGGCGCTGCCAGAGGCGGACCCGGCGTGGCTGGGCGAGCTGGCCGCCGGCATGCTGGCGCTGGCCGATGCCCACGGCTGCGAGCTGATCGGCGGCGACACCACGCGCGGCCCGCTCACGCTGAGCCTGACGGTATTCGGCGACGTGCCCGCCGGCATGGCGCTGCGACGCGATGCCGCACGCCCCGGCGACGACATCTGGATTTCCGGCACGCTCGGCGACGCGCGCCTGGCGCTGGGCGACTGCCGCGGCGAATGGCTGCTGCCCGAGCCCGACTTCACGCAGGTGCGCCCGCGCATGGACACGCCGGCGCCGCGCGTCGCGCTGGGCATGGCGCTGCGCGGCGTGGCGCATGCCGCACTCGACATCTCCGACGGCCTGCTCGGCGACCTCGGCCATATCCTGGAGCGCTCGCAGGCCGGCGCCCTGCTCGATGTCGACGCGCTGCCGCGCTCGGCCGTGCTGGCCGAGCAGCCCGAGGCGCGCCAGCGCGAATGCACGCTGGCCGGCGGCGACGACTACGAACTCTGCTTCACCGCGCCGGCCGGCGCCCGCGAGGAAATCGCCGCCATCGGCGCGCGCCTGGGGCTGCCGCTGGCGCGCGTCGGCAACATCACCCCCGAGCCGGGCCTGCGCCTGGTCGACCGCGCGGGCAACCCCTGCGCCTACGGCGGCGGCAGCTTCGACCACTTCGCCTCCCCCTGACAAGCGGTACCCGCCGTGTCATGATGCTGCCGTGCGGGGCGCCAGATCCCGCCCGGGCCGAAGCCGCCCGGGACAATCTCATCCAAACCAGACGAGCCAATCCTTGATGTCCGCCTACCCGCCCGGGCCCGCCGTGCACGATCCCGCCCTGACCCTGGAAGCCGGCCAGGCCGCCAAGGTGCTGCGCCCCACCGCGCGCTTCATGCTGTCGCACCCGGCCCACCTGATCGCGCTGGGCTTCGGCTCGGGCCTGTCGCCGGCCGGCCCCGGCACGGTCGGCACGCTCTACGCCTGGCTGTCCTACCTGGTGATCTCGATGTGGGTGCAGCCGGAGACCTGGCTGTGGATCGTCGCCGGCGGCTTCCTGCTCGGGCTGTGGGCCTGCGCCCGCACCGCGCGCGACATGGGCGTGCACGACCACGGCAGCATGGTGTGGGACGAGATCGTGGCGTTCTGGCTGGTGCTGCTGTTCGTCATGCCGACCGGCTTCTGGGGCCAGCTCGCCGCCTTCCTGTGGTTCCGGCTGTTCGACATCGTCAAGCCGGCCCCGATCGGGCACCTGGACCGCACGCTCAAGGGCCCCGGCCTGCGCGGCGGCTTCGGCGTGATGTTCGACGACGTGATGGCGGCCTTCTACACGCTGCTGGTGTTCGCGCTGTGGCGTTCGCTGTAACCGGCCCGATGCCGCCCCGAACCGACTCCCGAGCCTGCCCCTGAACTTGCCCCGCAACCCTCTTCACTGAATCCGCCATCATGTCCGTCAGCCGCTTGCTCGATCAACTCGCCGTCCAGGCCGGCATCTCCCTGAACGAGAAATCGCTGCTGCTCGCCACGGCGGAATCCTGCACCGGCGGCCTGGTGGCCGCGGCGATCACCGATGTGTCGGGTTCCTCGGGCTGGTTCGAGCGCGGCTTCGTCACCTATTCGAACGAAGCCAAGACCACCATGCTGGGCGTGCCGGCCAAGCTGATCCGCGACCACGGCGCGGTCAGCGAGGAAGTGGCCCACGCCATGGCCGAAGGCGCGCTGCTCAACAGCCGCGCCCAGGTCTCGCTGTCGATCACCGGCGTGGCCGGCCCCAACGGCGGCACGCCCGACAAGCCGGTGGGCATGGTCTGCTTCGGCTGGAGCAACCGCATCACCACGCGGGTGGAGACCCAGCGCTTCCGCGGCGACCGCCAGCAGATCCGCCGCCAGGCGGCCGAGCACGCCATCCGCGGCCTGCTCGAGCTGGTCCGCAACGAATCCTGAAGCTGCCGAAGATACTGAAGTCCCCGCGGCCCTGAACCGGGGCGGCCGGCTGGCCGCCCGGCACGCCGCCGTCAGCCCGCGCGGAAGCGGTTGATGGTCTCGCGCGTCTGCAGCGCGACATTGCGCGCGGCCGCGGCGAAGTCCTTCTCGCGGCTGGCGTAGAGGATGGCGCGCGACGAGTTGATCATCATGCCGGCGCCGCCGGCAGTGCGCCCGGCGCGCACGGTGGCCTCGATGTCGCCGCCCTGGGCGCCGATGCCCGGAATCAGCAGCGGCATGTCGCCCACGATCTCGCGCACCTTGGCGATCTCGGCCGGGAAGGTCGCTCCCACCACCAGTGCCATCTGCCCGCTGGTGTTCCAGCGCGTGGCGGCCGCCTCGGCCACCACCTGGTAGACCGGCTTGCCGTCCACCTGCAGGAACTGCACGTCCGAGCCGCCCGGGTTGGAGGTGCGGCACAGCACGATCACGCCACGGTCGGGATACGCCAGGTAGGGCTCGAGCGAATCCAGGCCCATGTACGGGTTCACGGTGACCGCGTCGGCCTGGTAGCGCTCGAAGGCCTCGATGGCGTATTGCTGCGCGGTCGAGCCGATGTCGCCGCGCTTGGCGTCCAGGATCACGGGAATGCCGGGGTGGGCGTCGTGGATGTAGGCCACCAGCTGCTCGAGCTGGTCTTCGGCGCGCTGCGCGGCGAAATAGGCGATCTGCGGCTTGAAGGCGCACACCAGGTCGGCGGTGGCGTCGACGATCTCGCGGCAGAACGAGAAGATGGCGCCGCCGGTGCCCGTCATGGACAGGGGCAGCTTGGCGGGGTCGGGATCGAGCCCGACGCACAGCAGCGAATCGTTGCGCTGCCAGGCTTCGGCCAGTTGTTCGGTGAAGGTCATGGAATGCTCGCTAGTCTGGGTCGGCCGCGGCGGCGCCCCGGGGCTGGCCCCGCGGGGCCAGGGCGGCGCTGCGCGCGGCGACGGTGGTTGCCAGCGATTTTACCCGCTGCGTGCTATCTTCTGCCGTTCTTCCCCGATACAAAGAGCGGCATCGCACACAGCCGCCCGCCCGCCATGTCCTTCGACCGCCGCAGCGTCATCCTGCTCGTCGTCCTCACCATCGCCTGGGGCGTCAACTGGCCCATCATGAAACTCGGCGTGGCGCACTTTCCCGCCATGGGGTTCCGCCTGCTGTGCATGGCCGGCGGCGTGCTGGCGCTGGGCCTGGCCCTGCGCGTGCGCGGCGAGCCGCTGCGGGTGCCGCCCGGCCAGTGGCCGACGGTGGTCAGGCTCGCCCTGTTCAACATGGTGGTCTGGCACCTGCTGGCGATCTGCGCGGTGAAGATGCTGTCCTCGGGCCGCGCGGCCATCCTCGGCTACACCATGCCGATCTGGGCCGTGGTGTGGGGCCTGGTGCTGTACCGCGAGCGCATCGGCGCGGCCGCCTGGACCGGCATCGCCTGCGCGCTGACCGGCACGGTCCTGCTGCTGTCGGGCGAGCTGGCCGCGCTGGCCGGCAGCCCGGCCGGCACGCTGCTGATGCTGTGCGCCGCGGCCGGCTGGGGCCTGGGCACGCAGATGATGAAGCGCAGCCGCATCGAGATGCCGGTCGGCGTGCTGACCTTCTGGATGCTGGTGGTGACGCTGCCCTTCCTGCTGCTGGGCACGCTGGCGTTCGAGAGCGGCTGGCGCCTGCCCGACGCGGTGGAATGGGGCGCCATCGCCTACAACGCGGTGGTGGTGTTCGCCTACTGCCACCTGGTGTGGTTCGTGCTGGCGCGCAGCCTGCCGCCGGTGGTGTCGAGCCTGTCGGTGATGTTCATCCCCGTGGTGGGCGTGTTCTCGGGCATGTGGCTGCTGGGCGAGCAGCCGCACTGGCAGGACTACGCGGCCATCGTGCTGATGTTCGCCGCGCTGGCCTCGGTGCTGCTGGTGCCGCTGCTGCGCCGGCGCCTGCGGGAGGCCCGTTCCGGCTGAGCGCGGCACCGTTGCGCGCAGGGTGCGGCGGCAGCGCCATTCACCCATATTTCACTTAACAAGCCCCCTGCGTTGGGCTACACTCGCGGCCATCATAATCCCGGAGAAACTACGTGGGCAGTAGCATCGGGTGTTCGAGTCGCCGCGGCGAAGCCGCGACCGCACCGAATGCCATGTCACTGCGGGCTGCGTAACGACGACCGCCGGAGCCGGCCCAGGCCGCTTCCACCGCCTCGTCGGACTTGCCCGCAGAACCATACTGCGGGTGAGCGTTTTTCCGTGTCCCTTGCCGGCGCACCGCCAGTGCGCGCCGCCTCGTTCCGGATCTTCCCTCCCCCGGCTTGCCAGCCATGAACGGCAAACGCCATCGCCTTGCGCGCGCTTTGCGCCGGCGCGCAGCGCGATCACGCTTGCCAGCGGCTTCCCGCCCTTGCGCCGCCACGGCCAGGGACGGGTTCGCTTCCATGCCCGGCCAGCCGCGCCTGCGCGTTTCTCCGCCAAACGCAACAAGGAAGCCCTGGGATGATCAACCTGTTCGTCCTGCAGAAAGGCCGGCTCGCACAGGAGCAGGTCGATGACCGCAATGAACTGCTGCAGCACAAGCCGATCTGGATCGACGTCATCAGTCCCGACGACGAAGAACTCGCCTGGATCAAGGAAGCCTACGGCGTAGCCCTGCCCGAGCTCGAGGACCTCGGCGACCTGGAGGCCTCGGCCCGCTACTTCGAGGGCGAGGACGAAAACATCCACATCCGCACCGACTTCCTGCTCGACGAGGAAGACATCTCGCGCAACGTGCGGGTGGCCTTCGTGCTCACGCGCGACGTGCTGTTCTCCATCCACGACGAAGACCTGCCGGTGTTCCGGCTGGTGCGCCTGCGCGCGCGCATGCGGCCGGGCTCGGTGCGCAACGCCAAGGACGTGCTGATGGACTTGTACGCGACCGACGCCGAATATTCGGCGGACTCGATCGAGGAAGTCTACGAGCGGCTGGAAGCGGCCAGCAGGCGCGTGCTGGCCGAGAACGTGACCGATGCCGCCGCGGCCGACGTGCTGGAAACCATCGCGCGCGAGGAAGACCTGAACGGCCGCATCCGCCGCAACGTCATGGACACGCGCCGCGCGGTCTCCTTCCTGATGCGCAGCCAGCTGCTGTCGGCCGAGCAGCAGGACGAGGCGCGCCAGATCCTGCGCGACATCGACTCGATCGAGAACCACACCGCGTTCCTGTTCGACAAGATCAACTTCCTGATGGACGCCACGGTCGGTTTCATCAATATCAACCAGAACAAGATCATCAAGCTGTTCTCGGTGGTATCGGTGGCGCTGATGCCGCCCACGCTGATCGCCAGCATCTACGGCATGAACTTCAAGCTGATGCCGGAGCTGGACTGGGCGGTGGGGTATCCGTGGGCGATCGCGCTGATGGCGGTGTCGGCGGCGGTGCCGCTGATCTATTTCCGCCGCAAGGGCTGGCTCAGCTGAGCGGCCGCCCGCGCCGGGCTTCCGGCCGGGCTGCCGGCCGGGCGCTCAGTCCGGCAGCGTGGCCGCGCCCATGCGGCGCGCGATGATGCCGGCCTTGGCCCTGAAGTTGACGCGCACGCTGGCGCAGTACGGCTTCTTGTCGAAGCACTTCGGCGCCGGCAGCGCCGCGGCCAGGCGCGCCGCCTGGCCCACGTTGAGCTTCGCCGCGCTGGTCTTGAAGTAGTGCTGGGCGGCGGCCTCGGCGCCGAACACGCCCTCGCCCCACTCGACCGAGTTCAGGTAGATCTCGAAGATGCGCTGCTTGTCCAGCCAGAACTCCAGCATCCACGTGATGGCCAGTTCCTGCCCCTTGCGCAGGTAGTGCTGCTCGGGCGAGAGGAACAGGTTCTTGGCCAGTTGCTGGGTGATGGTGGAGCCGCCGCGCACGATGTGCCCGCGCTTCTTGTTGCGCTCCCACGCATCGAGCATGGCGTCGAGCTCGTAGCCGGGATGGTTGACGAAGTCGGCGTCCTCGCTGGCGATCACCGCGCGCTTGAGGTTGCGCGAGATGTCGTCGTAGCCGACCCAGCGCCGGTCCACCCGGCAGCTCCAGAAATTGAAGCCGCACAGGCGCCAGTGCTCGGCGCGCATGAAGGCGGTGGACGACGGGTTCACATACTGCCAGGCGGCGATCTGCAGGAAGAAATACACCTGCATGGCCAGCACGCCGGCCACCGCGATGCCGATCAGCCAGGCCAGCCAGCGCAGCGGATCGAAGCCGCCCCCCGATGCGGCGGCGGAGCGGGCGGTGCGCCTGCGTTCTGCCATGACGGGTGCGCGCGGCCGGCCGGTCGCTCAGCGGGCTTGCCCGCCCGACGACTCCGCCTGCAGTTCCGCGCGCAGCTGCGCCAGCACCGGCGCGGTGGCGGGCCGCACGCCGCGCCAGTTGTAGAAGGCCTCGGCGGCCTGCTCGACCAGCATGCCCAGCCCGTCGCTGGTGCGCGCGCCGCTCTGCGCGGCGAACTTCAGGAACACGGTCGGCTCGGCGCCGTACATCATGTCGTAGGCCAGCACGCCCTTGCCCAGCAACCCGGCCGGCACCGGCGGCAGCTCGCCCTGCAGGCTGCTGCTGGTGGCGTTGATGACCACGTCGCAGGCGTCGTCGCCGGTCAGCGCGGCGAGCGCGTCGAAGCCGCCGCCCCACAGTTCCACGCCGTATTCGTCGGCCTGCTGCGCCACGTCCTCGAGGATGAAGCTGGCGCGCTCGGGCGTGCGGTTGGCCACAACGATCCGGTCCGGGCGGCACATCACCAGCGGCAGCATCGCGCCCATGGCCGCGCCGCCGGCGCCGAGCAGCAGGATGCGGCGGCCTTCGAGCAGCGTGTCGAGGTTGATCTCGATATCGCGCGCAAGGCCAACGCCGTCGGTATTGTCGCCATGGATCAGGCCGTCCTCGATCCACATGGTGTTGACCGCGCCGGCGCTCTCGGCGCGCGGCGTGAGGCGGTCGGCCAGGTCGTAGGCTTCGAGCTTGAACGGCACCGTCACGTTCAGGCCGTGGCCGCCGCCTTCGAAGAAGGCGCGCACGGTGTCGGCAAACCCGTCCAGCGGCGCCAGCAGGCGCTCATAGGAAACCGCCTCGCCGGTCTGCCGCGCGAAGGCGGCGTGGATGGCAGGCGAGCGGCTGTGCGCGATCGGGTTGCCGACCACCACATAGCGATCGGCGGTGGCGGGGGTCTGCGTGGTTTCTGTGGACATCATCTGGCCTGTAGGCGAGTTTCCAGGCCGCTGCGCGAAAACCTGAAGGTGGAGATCACTTCGAGAATATCCTGCCGCGCCTGCATCTGCGCGGTGAAGGCGCCGAACGGCGCGGCCGCGCGCACGATGGCCACCGCCTGGCGGTCCAGCGCCGGGTCGCCCGAGCTCTTGACCACGTCGATGGCGTCGATGTTGTAGCCGTCGCGGTTGTAGCCGAGCTTGCCCTGGCGGTTGACGTTGATCACCAGGATCAGCTGCCCGTACAGCGGCTTGCCGTTGCGCTGCGGGAAATCGGCGGTGCCGCGCGCCTCGATCTTCTGGCGCAGGCGGTCGTAGTACTGCGCGTATTCGACCTCCTGCGCGCTGGTGGCGGTGAGCTGGAAGCGCTTTGGCCGCTTGGCGTACTGCTCCAGGCTGCGGCCGATCTCGGCCTCGAGCTTGGCCATCTCGTCGAGCGAGGTGCGCTCGTCCTGGCCGCGCAGCGGCGTCTCGGTGCGCTGCTGGCCAGGCTTGAGCGGCTGGCTGCTGACCGCCGGCGCGGCCTCGCGCGCCTGCGTCATGAGGCGCTGCTGCTCCTGTTCGAGCTGCTCCACGCGGCGCTGCATCTGGCGCACCAGGTCGCCGTCCTTGGTGGCGGTCTGGGCCGGCAGCGGCGTGGTGGCGCGCTGCTGGTCCTGCTCGCCGCCGCCGTCGAGATTGGCCTGGGCCAGCACGGTCGGGTTGCGCGGGCGCTGCGCCGACTTGGAGTTGACCAGCACCACGTCGAGCGCGGCATCGGTGCGCTTGATCTCGAACGCCTCGGGCGCCACCACGCGCACGGTCAGCAGCAGCACGTGGGCCAGCACCGAGACGGCCAGCGCCTTGCTCATCGTGCTGCGGGTCTGCCACCAGTGGCGGGGAGAAAAGACGGCTTTCACGGCGGCGGCGCGGTTGCTGGCGTGGTTGGACGGGGCGTCGGCAGGGCCGGGCCGGGTTCCCGTGGGACCCGGCCCGGTTCAGACTGCGATTGTAAGGGAGCGTCCCGTTTTTTCCGAGGACGTCAGCCGGCCTGGCCGCCGCCGGTGTCGCGTGCGCCCGACGAAGCGCCGCCGGCGTCGCCTGGCGCGTCCGCCACACCGGCCGCGCCGGCCGCGTCGCCGCCAGCGCCATCGGGCGGCGTGCCGGCGGCGCCTTCGGCAGCCGCCTCCGCGGCCTCCTCGGCAGCGGCTTCGGCGGCTGCCTCGGCCGACACCTCGGCGGTCTCGTCGTCGCCTTCCAGCTCTTCCGACGGCAACTCGCCCTCGCCGGCGAAGACTTCCAGCACGCGGCACGACACCTCGAGCGAGATCTCGTCGGTGGCGCCGATCTCCAGCAGCACCTGGGTGCCGCGCGCGGCCTGGGCCAGCTCGGGCACGCGCGTGACCAGCGGGATCTCGGCAAAGCGCACCGCGCCTTCCTTGAGCACCGAGGCCATCATGCGCTCGCGCTTTTCCTGGCCCAGCCAGCGCAGGCACCAGTAGCGCTCCATGGTGGACTGGTGGTCGGCGTAGGCCGCATAGGTGCCTTCGAAGTCGGCCACGGCCGCCAGCAGGTCGGCGTCCTTGGGCTTGAACGGCGCCACCAGCTTGGCGGTGACGCCATGCTGGGCCACCGCCAGGATCTGCCACTGGTTGACCAGGTCGACATAGCGGCGCAGCGGCGAGGTGCTCCACGCGTATTGCGCCACGCCCAGGCCTTCATGCGGCGCCGGGTAGGTCTGCATGCGGGTGCGGTGCATGCCCCAGGCCTTCTGCGTGCGGTAGATGCCCGGCACGCCGTGGTCGGCCAGCAGCTTGCCCCAGGTGCTGTTGGCCAGGATCATCAGCTCGGCCACGATCTTGTCCAGCGGCGAGCCGCGCCGGCGCTGCTCGATGCGCACGCGCTCGCCGCCGTCCGGCAGCACGTCGAGGTAGAAGTTGTAGTCCGCGCGGTTGTGCGACTCCGGGCGCAGGCCGCTGGCCAGGCGCGCCTTCTGGCGCTCGTCGTGCAGCCAGCCGGAGAAATGCCAGAGCTGGGTCAGTTCGGGGCGGAACGGGTAGTCGCCGCTGCCGTCGGCCAGCGCGGCCTCGGTCACCACGTCTTCGAGCAGGTTGTGGCGCAGGTTGGCCGCGATCATGACCATCTCGGCGCGGGTCTCGCTGCCGAGGATCATCTGCAGCGCCGGGTCGTAATCGACATAGAGCGACAGCGCCGGGCATTCGCGCCCTTCCTGCAGCGTGTAGCGCTCCACCACGGCGTCGGGCAGCATGGTGATCTTGTCGCCGGGGAAATAGACCGTGGACAGGCGCTGGCGCGCCACCGCGTCGAGCGGCTCGCCGCGGCGGATACCCAGGCCCGGCGCGGCGATGTGGATGCCGACGCGGATCTTGCCGCCGTCCAGCGGCGTGACCGACAGCGCATCGTCGATCTCGGTGGTGGTGACGTCGTCGATCGAGAACGCCTGCACGGCCGCGCGCGGCAGCTCGCCGGCGGGCTCCGGCACCGCCACCTCGGGGAAGCCGGTGCCCTTGGGGAAGCACTCCGAGAGGAACTTGGCCTCGTGCAGCGCGCGCGGGCTGGCAATGCCGCCCACCGCCACCATCAGCCGCATCGGCGACATGCCCAGCGCGGTGCAGGCGGCGTCCATCGCCTTGTATTCGAGGCTGTTCTTGTCGGGCTTGAACAGCAGTTGCAGCGCCTTGCCGCGGAACGCGTCGGGCAGCGTCAGGGCCTTGAGCTGGGCCTCGTACTCGGCCTGCACCTGGGCCTGCTGCTTCTTGCGTTCGAGCGCGGCCAGGGCCGCCTTGAGCTGGTCTTCCGGCGCGCGCTGGTAGCGGCCCCGCCCCTTGCGGCGGAAATAGACCGGGTTGCCGTGCAGCGCCTGCGCCAGCGCGGCCTGCTGCACCACGCCCGCGCCCGCGCCGTAGTATTCGGCGGCCAGGTCGGCGAAGCCGAACTCCTCGTCCGCGGCGCATTCCCACAGGAAATCGAGGTCGATCTCGCCGACCAGCTCGGCGGTCTGGCGCACCAGCTCGATCGCCGAGGGCTGCGCAAACTGCAGCAGCACGTCGCGCGACTTGACCTTGGTGCGCTTGCCCGCGGGCAACTCCACCTGGTAGGCCTCGCCCTGCTGGGTCAGCACGGTGCCGGCGCGAATCTCGCCGCCTTCTTCGAACAGCAACTGCATGGATCGGTACTTTCAGAAATGCCGGGAGCCGCCCGGTGGAACCGGCGCCTGGCGTCAGGTAACGCCGCTCGGAACGGCCCGGCAGGAGAAATGATGCGAGGAGCCGCCTTCAGGCGAGGCGGCGGCCGGACCCGAGATGATACCGCACCGCGCCGGCCGCCAGCCGGGCGCGGCCCCGGTGGTCACAGCGACATGCCGCCGCTGGCCTCGATCGCCACGCCGTTGACGTAGCTGGCGTCGTCGCTGGCGAGGAAGGCATAGATGCTGGCGATCTCGGCCGGCTCGGCCAGGCGGCGCAGCCAGCACGAGGACTTCATGCCCTCCAGCACCTTCTCCGGCACGGTCTGCAGGATTTCGGTGGCGACGAAGCCCGGGCACACCGCGTTTACGCGCACGCCCTTGGGGCCCAGCTCGCGCGCCCAGGTCTTGGTGAAGCCGATCACGCCGAACTTGCTGGCGGCGTAGTTGGTCTGGCCGAAGTTGCCGTAGAGGCCGACCACGCTGGATGCATTGAGAATCACACCGCGACCCTGCTCGGTCATGATCTCCGCCACCGCCTGGGCGCAGTTGAACACGCCCTTGAGGTTGACGTCGATCACGGCGTCGAACTGGGCCTCGCTCATCTTGACCAGGCGCGCGTCCTTGGTGATGCCGGCGTTGTTGACCAGGATGTCGATGCGGCCGTGCGCGGCGAGCGTGGCGGCCACCATGGCATCCACCTCGTCGCGGCGGGTCACGTCGACCTTGAACGCCAGCGTGGCCGCGCCGGCCTGCGCGAGCGCCGCCGCGGCGGCGCGCACGCGTTCCTCCTGCACGTCGCACAGCACCACGGTCGCGCCCTCGGCGGCGAAGCGCTGCGCGGTGGCAAAGCCGATGCCGGCAGCCGCGCCGGTAATGATGGCAACCCGTCCCTGCAATTTCATGATGTCGGTCTCTTCTTCTTGATGGCGTTCTTGTTTGTGTTCTCTCTGCGTACTTGCTGACGTCCTGGCTACGGCCGCGGTTTCATGGCGTGCCGGCCAGCTCCGGCGCGCGGCGCGCCACCAGGTCCGGCAGGAAGACTTCGGTCACCAGCATGGCGCCGCCGCCGCGCCGGAACAGCGAGCGCCGCGCCGGCAGCGCCACGTTCGGGCCCAGCTCGCGCATGGCCGGCACCGCCCGCAGCAGGCGCTGGCGCAGCGGGTGGTGCGCCGGCAGGCGGGCAAAGGCGAACGGCTCGCGCCGCACGCGCGGGTCGACGAACAGGGCGCCGCCGAGCGGGCGCTCGCCCAGGCCGCGCAGGAAAGGCCAGTCGCGCCGGGCGTGCGCGGCGACCACCACGGTGTGGGCGAAGATGGCCGGCGTGCCGTCGCACATCAGCAGCACCTCGCGCGCCAGCGCGCGGCGGCGCGCCGGCAGCCCCAGGGCCTGCCATTCGTCGGCCAGCGCCACTTCCATGCGCTGCGCCAGGCGGCGCACGCGAAAGCGCGTCGAGGCGGCCACCAGGCGGGCGGTCAGCGAGCCCTCGCCGCACACCCAGCGCCGCAGGTTGGCGCCGATGGCGCGGTCCTCGGGCAAGTGGGCGTGCCAGGCGCTGCGGCGCAGGTGCGCCGCCTTCATGCTGCGTTCATGCCGGCATCTCCGGCATCTCCGGCTGCGCCGGGCCGCCGGGGCCGTAGCCGCAGAACGCCAGCACCTCGTCGACGTAGTCGGCGAATTCGCTGATGCCGTGGTCGCTGCCCTCGATCACGCGCGCATGCGCGCCGGGGAAGGCCGCCAGCATCTCGCGGTAGTCCAGCACCTCGTCGCCGGTGGCGGCCAGCAGGAGGTAGCGCTCGGGCCGGGTGATCGTCTCGACCCGCAGCGCCAGCAGTTCCTCCAGGTGATGCCGCTCGACCCGCACCGAGCCGCCGCCGTGCCACAGCGGCTGGTCGCCGAGGTAGCGCTCGAGGTCGGTCCACGGATGCACGGCCGGGTTGAGCAGCACCGCGCGGCAGCCGTGGCGCTCGGCCAGCCAGCGCGCGTAGAAGCCGCCCAGCGACGAGCCGACGATGGCCAGCGGCTGCGCGCCGCCCGCCTGCGACGCGGCGATGGCGGCCTGCGCCTGGGCGATGGCCGCCGCCGGCGACACGTTCAGCACCGGGCAGGCGTAGTAGCGCCCCGCGCCCCGGGCACGCATGCGCTCCTGCACCATGCGCGCCTTGAACGACTGCGGCGAGGAACGGAAACCATGCAGGTACAGCAGCATGCCGCGCCCCGCTCAGGCCGCCGCGCCGGCGGCGAAGGCATCCAGCAGCTTCTGGTGCACGCCGCCGAAGCCGCCGTTGCTCATCACCAGCACGTGGTCGCCCGGGCGCGCCGCGGCGCGCACCGCCCGCACCAGCGCGGCGAGATCGCTGAAGGCGGCGGCGCGCTCGCCCAGCGGCGCCAGCGATTCGGCCAGGTCCCAGCCGAGCGCGTCCTTGCCGCTGGCCGCGCCGTAGCCGAACACCAGGTCGGCCGCCTCCAGGCTGGCCGGCAGCTGCGCCTTCATCACGCCCAGCTTCATGGTGTTGGAGCGCGGCTCCAGCACGGCCAGGATGCGCGCCGCGCCGACGCGCCGGCGCAGGCCTTCGAGCGTGGTCTGGATGGCGGTCGGGTGGTGGGCGAAATCGTCATAGACGGTGATGCCGCCCGCCACCCCGCGCACCTCCATGCGGCGCTTCACGTTGGCGAAGCGCGCCAGCGAATCGATGGCCTGCGCCGGCGGCACGCCCACGTGGCGCGCCGCGGCGATCGCGGCCAGCGCGTTCATGCGATTGTGGGTGCCCTGCAGGGTCCAGTCGACGCGGCCTTGCACGGCGTCGCCGAACCAGACGTCGAAGCGGTCCCGCTGCGCGCGGGCCCCGTCCGGCTCGGCCCCGGCCGGCTCCCCCGCGCGCCACTCGCCCAGGCCGAACTGCTCGGTCTCGCTCCAGCAGCCGCGCTCGAGCACGCGCGCCAGGCTTTCTTCCATGCCGTTGACGATCAGCCGGCCCTGCTCGGGCACGGTGCGCACCAGGTGGTGGAACTGGGTTTCGATCGCGGCAAGATCCGGGAAGATGTCGGCGTGATCGTATTCGAGGTTGTTCAGGATGGCCGTGCGCGGGCGGTAGTGGACGAACTTGCTGCGCTTGTCGAAGAAGGCGGTGTCGTACTCGTCGGCCTCGATGACGAAGAAGTCCGATTCCGTCACCCGCGCCGACACGCCGAAGTTCTGCGGCACGCCACCCACCAGGAAGCCCGGCTGGTAGCCGGCGTCCTCCAGGATCCAGGCCAGCATGGAGGTGGTGGTGGTCTTGCCGTGCGTGCCGGCCACCGCCAGCGTCCACTTGCCGCGCAGCACATGCTCGCCCAGCCACTGCGGGCCCGAGGTGTAGGGCAGGTTGCGGTTGAGGATGGCCTCCATCAGCGGATTGCCGCGCGACACCACGTTGCCGATCACGAACAGGTCCGGCCCGAGCGCCAGCTGGGCCGGGTCGAAGCCCTCGATCAGCTCGATGCCCTGCGCCTCGAGCTGGGTGCTCATGGGGGGATAGACGTTGGCGTCGCAGCCGGTCACGCGGTGGCCGGCCTGCTTGGCCAGCACGGCCAGGCCGCCCATGAACGTACCGCAGATGCCGAGGATGTGAATATGCATGGAATTCGGGTCGCGGGGCGGCTCTGGCGGGCCGGGCCCCTGTTGCTACGGGATGGAAGGGGATTGTACCCGAGGGGTCTGGCGGCAATTGCCGGTATCTCGCCGGCGCGCGCGAACCCGCCGCGCCGCATAAACTCTAAAAGTCCAGCCTCCTCCCTCCGGTATCATCCCCCCATGTCACGCCGTCCGACCCTCGACCCCATCCGCCTGCGCGAGGAAATCGCCCAGGCCGCCGCCCGCATGATCGCGGAAGACGGCGCCGATTACGCCAGCGCCAAGCGCAAGGCCGCGCGCCAGCTGCTGGGCGACGTGCGCGTGGCCGGCGAGTGGCTGCCCGACAACGAGACCGTGGAAGCGGAGGTGCGCGCCTACCAGGCGCTGTTCCATTCCGACAGCCAGCCCCGCATCCTGGCCCTGCTGCGCCGGCTGGCGCTGCTGGCCATGCGGGACCTGGCGGGCTTCCGGCCTTACCTGGCGGGCGCCGTGCTCAACGGCACCGCGACCGAGCATTCGGATATCTATCTGCAGTGCTTTTGCGACAGCCCCAAGGACCTGACCCTGCACCTGCTGAATGCGGGAGTCGACTTCGACACCAGCGAATCGCGGCATTTCGCCGGCCGCGGCGACGTCGAGACGCTGAGCTTCCTGTGGAAAGGCCAGTGGCCGGCGCAGCGCGAAGCGCGCCTGCTGGCCGGCGAGGTCCGCGCCGAGCTCGGCCAGCCGGTCGGCATCCATATCGCGCTGTATGATGCGGACGACGAACGCGGCGCGGTGCGCGCCGATGCCGGCGGCCGCGTGGCGCGGGCCGACCTGGCCGCGGTGCAGGCGCTGGTGGCGCTGGCCGCACCCGATGTGCCCGGCACGCCGGCCGCGGCCTGACGTATAAACAGAGACAAGATAAAGACAAAGGCCGCCACGGTGCCGCCGCGCGCCTCGCTCCCGCATCCGACCCCACCCACTGCCATGACCGCCACCACCAGCCAACCCGCCCGCCGCAGCCGCCTCTGGATCTGGCTCGTCGCCATCGCCGCCGCCGTGGCCGGCGCGCTTGCCGGCCACTATGTGTTCTCGCCCAAGCCGGCCTCCGATGCCGCCGTGGAGACCTTCCTGAGCACCGAACTGCCCGACCCGCAGGGCGGCAAGCTCAGGCTGGCCGATTTCCGCGGCAAGACGGTGGTGGTGAACTTCTGGGCGCCGTGGTGCGGCCCTTGCGTGGAGGAAATGCCCGACCTGACCGCGCTGTACCAGGAGTATGCGGGCCGCAAGGTGGAATTTGTCGGCATCGGCATCGATTCGGCCAGCAATATCCAGCAGTTCATCAAGAAAGTGCCGGTGGCGTATCCGCTGGCGGTGGCCGGTTTCGCCGGCACCGAACTGTCGCGCAACTTCGGCAACGCGGCCGGAGGGCTGCCTTATACGGTGGTGATCGCGCCGGACGGCACCGTCACCTACCGGAAGATGGGTAGGGTTTCCCCTAGCGAACTGCGCTCGGCGCTACCGCGCGGATAACCCCAAGATCCTTGATTTGCGGTGAATTTCAACTAACCTTGTTCGATTGTCCCGCAATTTTTACGAATTACGCTCCATGTGGTGAAAAACGCCTGCCCCGGCGCGAAAATGCCGCCGGCGGCCGGAAAATCCGGGCTTGCCTATGTCTGCGCTGCTAGACAAATCACTCTAAGCTACGGTAATCTCCGCGCAATTTCGTTGAAATGGTCGAGCCGCCGTGATCGATACGCCGCCAGAAAGCCGCTCTGCCCGCTACCGCAAGGTGCTGGTCCTGCACGGGCCTAACCTCAATCTGCTGGGCACGCGCGAGCCGCAAACCTACGGGCATACGAAGCTCGTCGATATCGACCTGGCCCTGGCGCAGCGTGCGCGCGAAACCGGCCTTGCCCTGGCGACGTTCCAGTCCAACCACGAAGGCGCGCTGGTGGACCGCATCCATGCGGCGCGCGACGAGGGGGTCGACTTCATCATCATCAACCCGGCCGCCTACACGCATACCAGCGTAGCCTTGCGCGACGCGCTGGCCGGGGTGGCGATTCCGTTCGTCGAAGTCCACTTGTCGAACGTGCATCGCCGCGAGAACTTCCGTCATCACTCCTTCTTCTCCGATATCGCGGTGGGAGTGATCTGCGGACTTGGCTGGCAAGGCTACCTGCTGGCGCTGGACTATGTCCTCGGGCAGGCGCCTGAACCGGCGCCCCCCGCGGCCTGACCCGCCCGCTGATTTCGATTTCATGGACGATGACCGCGCCCCTGGCGCCTGCCTTGCCCGCTGCTCGCGGCGGACGGAGGCAATACGCCGGACGCATGCAATTTACCCGGACGCAGCCGCCACAGCGCAGCGCGCCGGACAACCCGATTCAGGAGGATAGAAGATGGACCTGCGCAAGCTGAAGACGCTGATCGACCTGGTGGCCGAGTCCGGCATCTCCGAGCTGGAAGTCACCGAAGGCGAAGGCAAGGTACGCATCGTCAAGGCGCCGCCCCAGGTGATCGCCGCGCCGGTGGCCATGCAGCCGGTGCAGGCGCTGCCGCCCGCGGCCGCTCCCGCCGCCCCGGCCGCCAGCGCCGAACCCGCTGCGCCGCAACTGCCTGCCGGCCATGTCGTGACCTCGCCGATGGTCGGCACCTTCTACCGCGCGCCGTCGCCGGGCGCCGCCGCCTTCGTCAACGTGGGCGACACCGTCAAGGAAGGCCAGACGGTCTGCATCATCGAAGCGATGAAGCTGCTCAACGAAATCGAGTCCGACAAGGCCGGCGTGATCAAGGAAATCCTGGTCGAGAACGGCCAGGCGGTCGAATACGGCCAGCCGCTCTTCATCATCGGCTGATACTGATCGGCATGCCGCGCCGCCCGCAGCCCGCGCCGGAAGATCCGGACGGCCGCGCCGGCGCCGGCGGACCGGACGTTCCCCGTCCGGCTGCCAGTTCCTCCGCCCGCACTCCGGCCGCGCCGCCGGGGAGCGCCACGAGCCACCGCGGCGGGACTGCCCTTCTCCTCGCAGAGAGTGACTATGTTTGAAAAAATTCTGATCGCGAACCGCGGTGAAATCGCCCTTCGCATCCAGCGCGCCTGCCGCGAGCTCGGCATCAAGACCGTCGTGGTCTATTCGGAAGCCGACAAGGAAGCCAAATACGTCAAGCTGGCCGACGAAGCCGTCTGTATCGGCCCGGCGCCCTCGCCGCTGTCCTACCTCAACATGCCGGCCATCATCTCGGCCGCCGAGGTGACCGACGCGCAAGCCATCCATCCGGGCTACGGCTTCCTGTCGGAAAACGCCGACTTCGCCGAGCGCGTGGAAAAATCGGGCTTCGTCTTCATCGGCCCGAGCCCCGAGAGCATCCGCCTGATGGGCGACAAGGTCTCGGCCAAGCAGGCCATGATCAAGGCCGGCGTGCCGTGCGTGCCGGGCTCGGAAGGCGCGCTGCCGGAAGATCCCAAGGAAATCCTGCAGATTGCCCGCAACGTCGGCTATCCGGTCATCATCAAGGCCGCCGGCGGCGGCGGCGGCCGCGGCATGCGCGTGGTCCACACCGAGGCGGCCCTGGTCAACGCGGTCAACATGACGCGCGAAGAAGCCGGCCGCGCCTTCGGCAACCCGGAGGTCTACATGGAGAAATTCCTGGAGAACCCCCGCCACGTCGAGATCCAGATCCTGGCCGACCAGCACCGCCAGGCGGTCTGGCTGGGCGAGCGCGACTGCTCCATGCAGCGCCGCCACCAGAAGGTCATCGAGGAAGCGCCGGCACCGCACATTCCGCGCCGCCTGATCGAGCGCATCGGCGACCGCTGCGCCGAGGCCTGCAAGAAGATGGGCTACCGCGGCGCCGGCACCTTCGAGTTCCTGTACGAGAACGGCGAGTTCTACTTCATCGAGATGAACACGCGCGTGCAGGTCGAGCACCCGGTCACCGAGATGATCACCGGCATCGACATCGTGCAGGAGCAGATCCGCATCGCCTTCGGCGAGAAGCTGCGCTGGCGCCAGAAGGACATCCAGCTGCGCGGCCATGCCATCGAATGCCGCATCAACGCCGAGGATCCGTTCAAGTTCATCCCGTCGCCGGGCCGCATCACCGCCTGGCACATGCCGGGCGGCCCCGGCGTGCGGGTGGACTCGCACGCGTATGATGGCTACTTCGTGCCGCCCAACTATGATTCGATGATCGGCAAGATCATCACCTACGGCGCCACCCGCGAGCAGGCCATCGCCCGCATGCGGATCGCGCTGTCGGAAATGGTGGTGGACGGCATCCAGACCAACGTACCGCTGCACCGCGAGCTGATGCTCGATGCCAACTTCGTCGAAGGCGGCACCAGCATCCACTATCTCGAGCATCGCCTGGCCCAGAAGACCGTGGCCAAGGGCGGCAAGATCTGAAGCCCGGCGCGGCCTGGTCCACTGCGTCAGAGAAAACGCCCCGGGTCGGCTGTGCATCGAGGCCGCAGGCTAGGCGCAAAGCGCAGCAATAGCTCGCTATTGCGAGCATTTGCAACGACGCATGCGGCCTTGAGGCGCAGTCGAACGGGGGTGCTTTGGAATGACGCAGTGGACTAACAACAACGGATCGACAAGGATCGCCAGTGGCATTTCAGGAATGTGTGATTGAAATCGCACAAGACCAGGCCGAAGCCTGGTCCGACGCGCTGTTCGACCTCGGCGCGCTGTCGGTCTCGGTGGAAGACGCCGATGCCGACACGCCCGACGAGCAGCCGCTGTTCGGCGAGCCCGGGCTGGAGCCGACGCGCCTGGCCTGGAACCGCTCGCGCGTGGTGGCACTGTTCGACGACGCCACCGACCCCGCGCTGGCGGTGGCCGCCGCCGCCAACGCGCTCGGCGCCGCCGCAGTGCCGGCCTACGTGCTGCGCCCGGTCGAGGACCAGGACTGGGTGCGCCTGACGCAATCCCAGTTCGCGCCGATCCGCATCGGCGAGCGCATCTGGGTGGTGCCGTCCTGGCACGAGGCGCCCGAGCCCGACGCCGTGGTGCTGGAGCTCGACCCGGGCCTGGCCTTCGGCACCGGCAGCCATCCCACCACGCGGCTGTGCATGCAGTGGCTGGAACAGAACCTCGGGCCCGGCGAGTCGGTGCTCGACTACGGCTGCGGCTCCGGCATCCTCGCCATCGTGGCGAAGAAGCTCGGCGCGGGCGACACGCTGGGCATCGACATCGACCCCAACGCGGTGGAAGCCTCGCGCCACAACGCGCAGCGCAACCGTGTCGAAGCCGCGTTCGCGCTGCCGCAGAGCGTATCCGAGGCCAGCTACGACCTGGTCGTGGCCAATATCCTGTCCAACCCGCTCAAGGTGATGGCTGCCATGCTGAGCGCGCGCGTGCGCCCGGGCGGCCGCCTGGTGCTGTCCGGCGTGCTGGAACGGCAGGCCGACGACGTCGCCGCCGCCTATGCGCCCTGGCTCGCCATGTCGGTATGGCGCAGCGAGGAAGGCTGGGTGTGCCTGCACGGCACCCGCGGCGAAGGCGCCGGCGTCCCGCACTGAGCCCGCCGATGGCCGCAGCCAAGCTCGTCACGCGTTGCCCGGCCTGCCGCACTGCCTTCCGGCTGGTAGCCGACCAGTTGCGCCTGCGCCAGGGGCTGGTGCGCTGCGGCCAGTGCGACACGGTCTTCGACGCGCGCGAGCACCTGATCGAGCTGCCCGCGCCCGAGGCGGCGCCCGCCGCCGAGCCGCAGGCCACGCAGGAGACGTCGGCGCACACCACGCCCGCCAGGCCACACCACCGCGCTGCGCGCACCCCGCACGAAAAGACCTTCGACGACACCCATGACGCCGTCCAGGACGGCGCCCACGAAGAGACCCGCGAAGAGACCCACGAAGCCGCGCATGCCCGTGCGCCGCGCGCCCCGCGCAAGCGCGCGCACGCCGAGGCGCATCCGGCGACGCATGCCGCGGCGGACGCCGCCGCCACGCAGCCGGCGCAAGCCGGCGCCGGACACGGCGACGCGCCGCCCGCGCCAGCCTTCGCCCCGCCCTTCGACCCCGGCTACGACGTGCCGGCGCTCGACGCGCCCACCATCATGCTGTACCAGACGCAGGCCGAGGCCGACCAGGCCGTGCAGGCCGCCGAGGCCGCCCGGCAGCAGGAGCGGGAGGCAGGCGGCACGGTCGCGGGCGTGGAAGACGACGAACCGTCCGCGGTCTTCGTCCCCGGTGTGATCGAGCAGGAGCCGGAAACGGCGGCAGCCCGCGAAGACGGCGTCGCGCCGGCGCAGACCGGGAGCGCGGCGGAAACGGACGCCGGGTCCGTGGCGGAACCACCCCGGGAGCCGGAAGCGGCCGCGGCAATCGAGACGACAGAGCCCGCCGCGACAGCAGCAGATGCCACCGCCGAGGCGGCTCCGGCGTCCGCGGCCACATCGTGGCCCACGCTGGACCCGAGGACGCTGTCCGACGACCTGCCGCCGTTCGCGCCCGCGGTCCGCGCGGCACCCGAAGAAGCCGCTGCCGCGCCCGCGGACAATGCTCATGAGGCACAGGCCGAGCCGACGGCCGCGCATGCCGCGACGCCACTGCCGCCACCGCCGCGGCCGCAAGCCGGCATCGACGATGCCACGCACACGGCCGGTATCGAAGAACATGCGGAAGAACATGCGGCCGACGCCCCGGCACCGGCCGCGCGGGAAAGCGGGCCCGCAAGCCATGCCGCGCCCGCCGAACCCGCCGCCGTCCCCAGCGCGAGCGGCTACCTGCGCGCCGAGGCCCAGGACGACTTCCCCGAGATCCCCGCCGCCGTCGCGCGCGAGCAGGCGGGGCGCCAGTGGGCCGGCCAGGGCACGCCCGACGCGCCGGTATTCGCGCCGGACTTCCTGCGCCACGCGCGCGCGCGCGATCCCGGCCCCGCCCGGCGCAAGCGGCGCCTGCAGAAGCTGGCGATCGCCGCGCTGGCGGTGGCGGCGCTGGCGCAGGTCACCTTCCTGGCGCGCAGCCAGCTCTCAGGCCAGTTCCCCCTGCTGCGCCCGGCCTTCGAGGCCCTGTGCGCGCCGCTCGGCTGCGAAGTGGCGCCGTGGCGCGACATCGACGCGCTGCGCATCGAAAGCTCGCAGTTGCAGAAGCAGGACGAGGAATCCGACGCCTACCTGCTGGCCGTCACCATGCGCAACCAGAGCCGCGCCACCGTGGCGCTGCCCGCCATCGAGCTGGTCATGACCGACCTGCAGGACCAGCTCCTGCTGCGCAAGGTGCTGCAGCCGGCGGACTATCTCGAGCCCGCGCAGAAGGCATTCGCCACGCTGGGCCTGCGCGCCGGCACGGAACTGCCGGTTCGGGTACGATTCCGGACGCAGCAGGCGGCGGCCAACTACCGCGTGCTGATCTTCTATCCCTGAATTCCACACGGGTTCGGCGCCCGCCCGGGCGCCCCCGCTGCGCGCCCCCGGCCCGCATGCTCGCCATGCGGGCCCTACATTTCACACAGGAGCACATATGAGCAACGTCACCCTCGGCGGCAACGCCATCGAAGTCGGCGGCAAGTTTCCGCAAGCCGGCGACAAGGCCCCCGCATTCTCGCTGGTCGGCAAGGACCTGAAGGATGTCGCGCTGGCCGACTTCGCCGGCAAGCGCAAGGTGCTCAACATCGTCCCGAGCCTGGACACCCCGGTCTGCCAGGCCTCGGCGCGCAAGTTCAACGAAGCCGCCAGCAGCCTGGCCAACACCGTGGTGCTGACCATCTCGGCCGACCTGCCGTTCGCGATGGGCCGCTTCTGCACCGCCGAAGGCCTGGCCAACGTGGTGCCGCTGTCGCTGATGCGCGGCGCCGGCTTCAAGGAGAGCTACGGCGTGGACATCAAGACCGGCCCGCTGGCCGGCGCGACCGCGCGCGCGGTGGTGGTGCTGGACGAGAACGACACCGTCAAGTACAGCCAGCTGGTGCCCGAGATCAAGAACGAGCCCGACTACGACGCCGCCCTGGCCGCGCTGAAGTAAGCGCGCCACCCGGCAGTCGCGGCCACCCGGTATCATGGGTGGCCTTTTTTTCGGCGGCCGCCGGCACCCGCGCGTGCCGGCGGCATTCGCCCGCCATCATCCGTTTACCCGATTCCCGATTACCCGCATTTGGAGAGAGCATGTCCAGCCTGATCTGTGGCTCCGTCGCCTACGACACCATCATGACGTTCGAGGGACGCTTCCGCGAACACATCCTGCCCGACCAGATCCACATGCTGAACGTGTCCTTCCTGGTGCCGGGCATGCGCCGCGAGTACGGCGGCTGCGCCGGCAACATCGCCTACACGCTCAAGCTGCTGGGCGGCGATCCGGTGGTCATGGCCACCGTGGGCGTGGACGCCGGGCCCTACCTGCAATACCTGCGCGGGCTCGGCATCAGCACCGAGCACATCCGCACCCTGCCCGACACCTTCACCGCGCAGGCAATGATCACCACCGACCTGGACAACAACCAGATCACCGCCTTCCACCCGGGCGCGATGAACCAGTCGCAGCTCTCGCACGTGCAGGACGCGCTCAAGGGCGCCAACCCGCCGGCGCTGGGCATCGTCGCGCCGGACAGCCGCGAGGGCATGCTGCACCACGCGCGCCAGTTCGCCGACGCCGGCGTGCCGTTCATCTTCGACCTGGGCCAGGCCATGCCGCTGTTCAACGGCGACGACCTGCGCCAGTTCGTTGAACTCGCCAGCTACGTCACGGTCAATGACTACGAAGCCCAGGTACTGCTCTCGCGTACCGGCTGGACCAGCGAGCAGGTCGCCGCGCAGGTGCGCGCCTTCATCGTGACCCACGGCGAGAAGGGCGCGAGCGTCCTGGCCGACCAGCGGCAGTACAATATTCCGGCCGTGCAGGCGGATCGCGTGGTCGATCCGACCGGCTGCGGCGATGCCTTCCGCGGCGGGCTGCTGTACGGCATCGAGCAAGGCCTCGACTGGGAAACCACCGGGCGCCTCGCCAGCCTGATGGGCTCCATCAAGATCGCGCACCAAGGTCCGCAGAACCACAAACCGTCGCGCGACGAAATCGGCCAGCGCTTCCAGTCGGCGTTCGGCTATCGCTACGAGTAACTTTTTCCGGGATCGATCTCATGCACACCCTGATTCGCACCAGCGCCCTCGCGCTCGCCGCCGCCGCCACGTTCGTGGCGGGCTGCGCCTCGCAATCGAACTCCGCCAGCATCTACACGCCCGGCCAGGCGCAGCGGGAGCAGACCCTGCGCTACGGCGTGGTGGAGAGCGTGCGTGAAGTGCTGATCCAGGGCGACCAGACCGGCGCCGGCACCATCGCCGGCGGCGCCATCGGCGGCATCGCCGCGGGCAGCACCATCGGCAGCGGCGGCGGCTCGATCGCGGCCGGCGTGCTGGGTGCCGTGCTCGGCGGCATCGCCGGCAGCGCGGCGGAAAACAAGATCAACCAGCGCCGTGGCCTGGAGATCACCGTCAGGCTCGACAACGGCGAGATGCGCGCCATCGTGCAGGACGCCGACGAAGCGTTCCGGCCCGGCGAGCGCGTGCGCCTGCTGTCCTCGGGCGGCACCACCCGCGTGACCCACTAGGAAATTGCCCTAGGACGATCCCGATGCCGTTGCGCGGCGTTGCCGCCGCGGCTTGGAGATCCGCCTGCGGCGACGTCTGCAGGCCCGCCAGGCCGCTCGCCGAGGCGCCGGCTCCCCACACGGAGCGGCGCCTTTTTTATTTGCCCCAGAACCGCCCCACGCCGCTCCACGCCGCTCCATGCCGCTGCGCGCGGCCATGAAAAAACCCGCCGGGCTTGCGCCATCGGCGGGTTGGCAAGACTGGCGTCTTGCAGACCGGATACGGCGTATCCGGTCGGTGCGGCACGCGCTGCGTGCCTTGGGGATTCCCTCGGGAATCCGTCGGCGGCACAGCTT
Source organism: Cupriavidus sp. 30B13 (assembly GCF_049059565.2). Classification (NCBI taxonomy): domain Bacteria; kingdom Pseudomonadati; phylum Pseudomonadota; class Betaproteobacteria; order Burkholderiales; family Burkholderiaceae; genus Cupriavidus; species Cupriavidus sp. 30B13. Next base: position 3,633,743 of record NZ_CP188223.1, read on the forward strand.
ACGGACGGGTGCCCGTCGGGAACGGCCACGCGGCGGCCGGGTTCAGCACGGTCTTCGAAGTGGTCGCGGGAGCGGCAGCAGGCGCAGCGGCAGGCTTGGCAGCAGGCGCAGCCTTCTTGGCGGCAGCCTTCTTGGCCGGGGCCTTCTTGGCAGCAGCAGCCTTCTTGGCCGGTGCGGCCTTCTTGGCGGCAGCCTTCTTGGCCGGCGCAGCCTTCTTGGCAGCAACCTTCTTGGCCGGTGCGGCCTTCTTCGCCACGACCTTCTTGGCAGCAGCCTTCTTGGCCGGTGCGGCCTTCTTCGCTACGACCTTCTTGGCGGCGGCCTTCTTCGCCGGTGCAGCCTTCTTGGCCGGCGCTGCCTTCTTCGCTACGACCTTCTTGGCAGCAGCCTTCTTCGCCGGCGCAGCCTTCTTGGCAGCCGGTGCAGCCTTCTTCGCCACGACCTTCTTGGCGGCGACCTTCTTCACGGCGGCCTTCTTGGCCGGGGCTGCTGCCTTCTTGGCAGCAGGCTTGGCGGCCTTCTTGGCCGCCGGTTTCTTCTTTGCAGTCGTTGCCATGGATAACTCCTTCACTAGAGAGTGAATATCGAATGACCTAAGTTGGCGACCCGACCGACCCGAGGCGCGATACAGCGCTGCGACCCCAATCGAGCGAGCGATTCATCGGCGCACGGCAACACTGCGTCCGCACGCTAATGAATTCGGTGGCAGGGGCACCGCGGCGCGCGGTGCGAATGTGGTCAAGCGGAGCCCGCAGCCGGGCTTCTGACGCTTGCCGCGCCCTGGAATATTCGATCTGCCCGCGCCATCCGCCGGATCGGCGCGCAGCATGAAAAGAAGAGATATCGGCCGGCACTGCCACGATGCGGGCTAGGCCACGCGCACCGCGGTCGGCATTCGTCTGGGGGTAGTTCGCCCATCCCGCTACTGGGCCAAAGGAGACTGCACGCGTTTTAGAAAACCAGTACGGCTTGGTCTGCGTCAAAGTTCTAGTGCTCCTGAGCTACCTGTCTCATTGCATCGAAGCTGGTGGCGCTCGTCGTCCGCCTGTCGTCGGCGTGTTGTCCTGCATCGCGTCCGACATCGCCGTTGGATCCTGCTGCGGCGATCCTGCTTCCGTCCTGCCTTGCTCTTCGTCCTGCCTCGCTCGTGCTTCGCACTTGCTTCGAGCTTGCCGGCACTTCGAGCTCGCCGTCTTGAGCTTGCTGTCCTGAGCTTGCCAACTTCGACGACCACAGCCATGCAATGAAGTGAGACTCTTGTCAAGGCGAATCATAATTCGTTTGTTCGGCGATGTTAAGAAAAAAGTGCAAAAAAACTTGCGCGCGCGCATGACAACTTCGTCGTCTTCATCGTTGCGCATCGCCTGCCCCGACTTCGCATGCGCGCGGCGCGCTCTCGACGCGTTCCATCGCAGATGAAAACCACCTCGCGCGAGCATGTCGGCGCGACAAAAAAGGCCGCGCGGCGCGCGCGCGAAATCATCGCCACGATGCTTCGGATTTTTCCGCGCGCGCATCGCCGCGCTTGCCGGGAGCGCGCTTGCGCGGCGTCTTCACCGGTTCTCCCGTCATCCCGGAAAGCCGCACGGATAAAGGCTTTCCGGGATGCAGCAAGCGGTGCGCGCCAACGCCGCGCGCAAGACTTGTCGAGGGCGAGTGCGCATCGCGCGATGCCGCTGCCGCGCCCGGCGCACGGTGCCGCGACACGGCGCGCGGCGTCTCCCGAACGCGTGTCGGCGAAGCTCCTGCACGACCTCTTCCGAGACGCCGCGCACGCGCGCACGCGCAGCGCGAACAGTGATGCGTCGACGCAACGGTTTGCGCATCGTCGGCGCGATGCGAGCGCAGCGAATCGGCTACGCGCATCGTCATGCGCGCCCGGCTCGCATCCGGCTCGCATCTTGTTCGCGTCAGGTTCGCTGTCGGCGCCTCGCCGACGCGCCCCTGCGATGCGCGAACGCCGTCTCTCGACACGCGCGCCGGCGCATCGATGCACAGCGGACCATCGCGCCGTCATCCATCCGCATGCATGTCGGTGACCGTCCGACTTCGCTCTCGCGCCGACGCGATTTTTTTTGGCGCGGTCCCGCGGCGCGAGCCAGCGATGCGGCAGCGTCGTTCGCCGCGGCCGGCGCACGCGTTGGCGATGCCGGCCAGGCGTCCGGCGAACCTGGGCATGCCGGCGGATCGCCCGCGCGGACCGCGGTGGCCGTGCCGGCGAGATGCCCGGCCCGCACTTGAAACGAACGCCTAGAGGATTGCTTCGGAGACCCGCAAAGGGGCTGGTTTGCTGCATGACAGAATTTCGCCATTGCCAGCAGCGGTGCGGGTTTCCGGGCAGCAGCGGGCATTCGCCTGGTGCGTACGCAAACACCGCCATCGCATTGCGGCTGGCGTGCTTCGCCAGTAGATTGGCGTGAGCGCGCCGCGCCGTCGCGCGCACCAACCTGAAGAGAGGAGAACCCGATGCACTTTACTGTCACCCACCGCGCCGCGCGCGCCGCCAGCACGGCGGCCCGCGTCGCCGTGCTGGCCGGCGCGCTGCTGGCCAGCGCCGCGGCGCTGGCCCAGTCCTCGCCGGTCGGCGCGTGGAAGACCATCGACGACAACACCGGCAAGCCGCGCGGCCTGGTGGAGATCACCGAGAGCAACGGCGTCTACAGCGGCAAGCTGGTCAAGAGCTTCGTCGACCCGGAGGGCAGGTCCAAGGTGTGCGACAAGTGCACCGACGCGCGCCGCGACCAGCCCCTCATCGGCCTGACCATCATCTCCGGCGTGCGCAAGACCGGCGACAACGAATGGAGCGGCGGCGAGATCCTCGACCCCGAGAACGGCAAGGTCTACAAGACCAAGATGTCGCTGACCGACGACGGCAACAAGCTCAACGTGCGCGGCTTCATCGGCATCAGCCTGCTGGGCCGCACCCAGACCTGGGAACGCGAGCGCTAGCCCCGCCTCCCGCGGTGCCCGTGCGGCACGGGCACCGCAGACACCTCCGCCCGCGCCATCGCCTCCACCGTCGCCGGCAACGGTCCCGGGCGAGTCGATTTCACCGTCTCCAGCTTCCTCGCCGTTGCCATCGCGAAGCGCTTCTTGCGCGACCGGCGACGACCTGTCGTCCCTGCTGCCGGCAGTGGCCCGCCCGGAGCGGGGTTCTTCACGCGCCCGGTCGGCGGCGTCGTTCTTGGCGCCGTTCCCAGCGCCTACGCGGACCGCGTGGAACGCAAGGCGGCGCAGCGCGCCGGCGGAATGAGGGTTAGCCCTCGGGAACCGGTTCAGCAAATTGACAGCTTTGCTGTTTATCATCGCCGGAAGCCGCAATACCGGCCGGGACTTGCCGTCCACGGCGCGCGGTAACCAGAACAGCCCATGCCGATCACGGCAGACGTGGCAAACCTGCTACTGGAGACAACCATGCGTATTTCCGCCACCAGCCGCGCGCTGGCCTTTGCCCTTCCCACCCTCTGCACCACGTTCGCCACCGGCCTCGCCACGCCCGCGCACGCCGCCGACGCGTGGCCCACGCACGTCATCAAGTTCGTGGTGCCGTTTACCGCGGGCGGCGCCAACGACCTGGTGGCGCGCGCCGCGGCCGACGCCGTCGGCAAGCGGCTCGGCCAGGCCGTGGTGATCGAGAACCGTCCCGGCGCCGGCGGCGTGGTGGGCGCGGACTATGTGGCCAAGGCCAAGCCGGACGGCTACACCTTCCTGGTGGGCGCGGTGGGCACCGTCACCAACGGCCTGATCCGCACCAAGATGCCTTACGCGCAGGACGACCTGATTCCCGTGTCGCTGGTCGCGGTGAGCCCGTCGGTGATCGTGGCCTCGCCTTCGCTGCCGGTGAACAACCTGAAGGAGCTGGTGGAGTACTCGAAGAAGCAGGGCGCGGCCGGCGCCAACTTCGCCACCGCCGGCAGCGGCAGCACGCCGCACTTCGTCGAGGAGATGCTCAAGGAGAAAGGCGCGGTGCTGACGGTGGTGCCGTACAAGAGCGGCTCGGAGAGCATCACCGCCGTGATCGGCGGCCAGGTCGCGGCCACCTCGGAGGCGAGCGTGGTGGTGCTGCCCAACATCAAGGCCGGCAAGCTCAAGGCGCTCGGCGCGACCTGGGACAAGCGCATGAGCGCGGCGCCCAACATCCCGACCACCGCCGAGCAGGGCATGCCGGAAGTGCGCATCGGCCACTGGGCCGGCATCTTCGCGCCCAAGGGCACCGACCCCGCCATCCTGAAGAAGATGAACGCCGAGATGAGCGTGGCGATGCAGACGCAGGAAACGCGCGACCGCCTGATCCCCAACGGCATCGAACCGGCCGGCGGCTCGCAGGAAAGCTTCGTGGCCTTCATCAAGGCCGAGCGCGAGCGGCTGGGCCGGATCGCCAAGGCCGCCAATATGACGGCGGAATAAGAAATTCTTTCAGCCGCCCGCGCGTGGCGGCGGCAATTGTCTGTACCGGGCCTGTTACACGCAGGCCTTTTTTTATTTTCGAATTGCGTCTCAAAAGACGCTTTTTAGGCTAAATGTGAGCCCTTGTAACCTAACGTAATGGCTTTGTCCTTAAATAAGGACATTAATACACTGAAGATAATGTCTGTGATAAAAATACAAAACTGAATTGCAACGCTAATCATTCGCATTTATATTCCGGCTCGCCCAACCCATTTGTCCCGCCGTTGGCCGAACCCGAAGGCACGCAACGTCGTTCCGCTGCCAGCCAGCTCGCCCCCCAATGGCCGTACCGGAACCGAGAAACGACATGAATCGCCGCACTCCGATCGCGACCGCCCTGCTCGCGCTCTTTGCCACTCCCGTTGTCACCCTGGCCCAGACGGCCGCGACCGATCCCGCCGCCGGGCAGCCGCCGGCAACGCTCAAGGAAGTGGTGGTGCAAGGCGGCCGTGCCAACGAAGACTACGGCGCGGTGAAGAATTCGGTCAGCAAGCTGCCCGAGGACCTGCGCGACGTTCCGCAATCGGTGACGGTGGTGAACAAGGCGCTGATCGACGCACAGGGCGCCACCTCGCTGGCCGACGCGCTGCGCAACGTGCCGGGCATCACCATCGGCGGCGCCGAGGGCGGCCAGATCGGCAACAACATCAACCTCAACGGCTTCTCGGCGCGCACCGACATCTACCTCGACGGCTTCCGCGATCGCGGCCAGTACTACCGCGACGTCTTCGCGCTGGATTCGGTCGAAGTGCTGATGGGTCCGTCGTCGATGCTGTTCGGCCGCGGCTCGACCGGCGGCGTGATCAACCAGGTCACCAAGAAGCCGTCGCTGAAGGCCGCCACCACGGTGACCGGCTCGGTCACCACCAACGGCATGGTGCGCGCCACCGCCGACGTCAACACGCCGACCGGCGACACCTCCGCGTTCCGCGTCTCGGCGATGGCGCAGGACGGCAAGCCCAGCACGCGCGACGAGATGCGCGCGATGGACTTCGGCATCGCGCCGTCGTGGAAGTACGGTATCGGCACTTCCACCGAGATCACCCTGTCGGCGCTGCTGCAGCACAACGAGGACATGCCCGACTACGGCCTGCCGGCCATCAACGGCCACCCGGTCAACGTCAACCGCAACACCTACTACGGCAACAACAACGACCACACGCGCCAGGACATCGTGGCGCTGTCCGCCGGCATCGACCACAAGTTCTCGCCGAACCTGCGCCTGCGCAACCAGACCCAGTTCAACTACGTCGAAACCGATGCGCGCGAGACCGCGCCGCAATCGGTGGGTGTCATCGGTGGCAATGGCCTGTTTACTGCCCTGACGAACACCAACCTGCCACTGTCGGCCCTGGTCGTGCGCCAGCAGAGCCACGACCGCAACATCCGCGACTACTCGATCTTCAACCAGACCGAGCTGACCGCCAAGTTCGAGACCGGCTTCATCAAGCACACGCTGCTGACCGGCCTGGAAATCGGCCACGACGGCTACGACAACCAGGCCTTCGGGCGCGCCAACCCCAGCGGCCCCTGCCCCGGTTTCGTCGCATGCGTCCCGGTGATCGACCCGGTCTACCAGAACTCGCCGCCGAGCGCGGTCACCACGCCGGGCAACCTGCAGGGCGCCTCGGCCAACACCATCGCCGTCTACGCCAACGACTCGATCGAGTTCACCAAGCAGTGGAAGCTGGTGGCCGGCGTGCGCTATGACCGCTATATCGCCAGCATCAGCAACTCCATCAACTCGCAGAACACCGCCGGCAACACCGCGCTGGCCAATGCGCAGCAGACCGTCAACTTCACCAGCGTGCGGCTGGGCGGCATCTGGCAGCCGACCGAGGCGCAGTCCTACTATGTGTCGTACGGCACCTCGTTCAACCCATCGCTGGAACAGCTGACCGGCACCGTCGGCCAGACCAACCTGGACCCGGAAAAGAACAAGTCGTACGAGGCCGGCGGCAAGTGGGACCTGGCCGGCGGCGACCTGTCGCTGACCTCGGCCATCTTCCGCATCACCAAGGACAACGCGCGCAGCCAGATCGACTCCACCACCTACGCGCTGACCGGCAAGATCCAGGTGGATGGCGCCCGCGTGGGCATCACCGGCCGCATCACGCCGAAGTGGCAGGTCTTCGCCGGCTATACCTACCTCGACGCGATCATCGAGAACGGCATCGCCTCCGGCACGCAGGGCAAGATCCCGGGCAACACGCCCAAGCACACCGCCACGGCCTGGACCAGCTACATGGTCCTGCCGAACTGGGAAGTGGGCGGCGGCGCCTTCTATATGTCGCAGCGCTACGCCAACAACACCGACACCACGCAGGTCGGCGGCTTCGTGCGCTGGGACGGCATGGTGGCCTACCACCAGCCCAAGTACGACGTGCGCCTGAACCTGTTCAACATCTTCGACAAGCGCTACTACGACGCGCTGATCCAGTCGGACGGCGGCCGCTCGGTGCCGGGCACGGGCCGCACCGCCATGCTGTCGTTCACCTACCGCATGTAAGCGCAGCCCTGCGCTGAGGTAAAGTGGCGTGACATCCAGCCACGCCTCCCGGCGCCGCCTCCCGCGGCGGCGCCGGCGCACCACCCTGCCGAGATCGCCATGCTTGTCTGCATTCCCAAGGTCCTCAACGCGGAGCAGCTCGCGGTGCTGCGCCAGCAGCTCGATTCGGCCGGCGCGGCCTGGGTCGACGGCCGCGTCACCGCCGGCTATTCCGGCGCGCCCGTCAAGTTCAACCAGCAGATCGACGAGCGCTCCGAGGTGGCCGCGCAATGCCAGCAGCTGATCCTCGCCATGCTGGAGCGCAATCCGCTGTTCATCAGCGCGGCGCTGCCCAATATCGTCTACCCGCCGATGTTCAACCGCTACGGCGAGGGCATGACGTTCGGCGCCCATGTGGACGGCAGCGTGCGCATCCACCCGCACAACGGCCGCAAGCTGCGCACCGACATCTCCGCCACGCTGTTCCTCAGCGACCCCGCCAGCTATGACGGCGGCGAGCTGCAGGTGGAAGACACCTACGGCATCCACAGCGTCAAGCTCGAGGCCGGCGACATGGTGGTCTACCCCGCCACCAGCCTGCACCAGGTCACCCCCATCACGCGCGGCACGCGCGTGGCCAGCTTCTTCTGGATCCAGAGCCTGATCCGCGACGACGCGCAGCGCGCGCTGCTGTTCGACATGGACAACGCGATCCAGAAACTGAACCAGACCGGCGCCGACGAAGGCGCGCGGCGCTCGCTGGTGGGCTGCTACCACAACCTGCTGCGCCAGTGGTCCGAGACCTGAACGCGCGCGGGTAGCGCCGCTCAGGCGAACTGCTCGGCCAGCGCGGCGCGCACCTGGCCCACCAGCGGCGCCTCGCCGGCGCGCGCGGGCAGCAGGAAGAATTCCGCGACCGGCAGCGCCGGCAGCCTGAGCCGGGCGATCGTGGCGGCATCGATGCGGGCCACGCCCGGCCCGATGGCGGACTCGTTCAGGCACGAGATGCCGAGCCCGGCGGACAGCGCCAGCTGCAGCCCGGCCACGCCGGAGGCGGAATGCGCCACCACATAATCGAGCCGGCGCCGCCGCAGCATCTGCACCACATACTGGTGCAGCGAGCAGGTATCGGGCAGCAGCACCAGCGGCAGCGGCGCGCCGGGCGCGCCGGCCTCGCCCGGCGCGGCCACCCAGGCCAGCGCCTCGCGGCGCAGCACCATGCCGCGCGCGCCGCGCCCGGCCGCCCCCTCCTTGCGTGCGCCGCGCGCGCCGGGCAGCCGCATCGACAAGCCGATGTCGAAGGCATCGGTCTGCGCGCCCGCCTCGATCATGCCGCTCTTCATCACGGTCACGTGCAGCCGCAGGTGGGGATAGTGCTCGCGCAGCCGGCGCAGCATGCCGGCGATCTCGCCCGGGCGGAAGTAGTCCGTCACCGCCAGCCGCAGTTCGCCGTCGAGCGTGTGCCCGCGCAGGTCCTGCAGGGCGAGGTCGGACAGGGCGAGGATGCGGCGCGCGTGTTCGAGCAGGCGCAGGCCGGCCGGCGTGGGCGCCGCGCCCTGCTTGCCGCGCACCAGCAGCGGCACGCCGGCGCGCTCCTCCAGCTTGCGCAACTGTTCGCTGACCGACGATTGCGAGAGAAACAGCCGGGGCGCCGCGGCGGACAGGCTGCCGGCGTCCGCCACGGTGACGAAGGTGCGTAGCTGATCGAGTTCCAGGGCGCGCATGGCAAGCTCCGACATGTTTCGGGATTATCGATGGATGGTATCGCAAATTCCCGTTTTTCCGATGGAAGGCAAAGCCCTAGACTGGCATCACCAAGCACCGGACGGCCGGATCCCCGGCCGCCAACCACGCCAGAAGGAGCCAGCCATGCCCCATGTCAACCTGCAGATCTCCGGCCAGCCCGACGCCGCCCTCACCCGCCGCAGCGCCGCCGCCGTGGCGCAGATCACGCAGCGCGTGCTCGGCAAGAAGCCGGAGGTGATCACCGTCGCCGTGCAGTACCTGGACCACGATCACTGGATCGTCGCCGGCGCGCCGCTCTCGGAGCACAAGCGCAACGCCTTCCACCTCGATATCAGCGTGACCGACGAAACCAATACCAAGGCGGAGAAAGCCCGCTTCCTGCGCGAGGTGTTCGAGGCCCTGTCCGAACTGGTCGGCAACGTGCATCCGGTCTCGTATATCCACGTGATCGATGCCCGCGCCGCCACCTACGGCTACGGCGGGCTGACGCAGGAGTACCGCTACCAGCACGGCTGAAGTGCCGCAAAAAGCCCCGCGCAGGCCAACTCTTGAGGAAGGACATTCCGCCGCGCGGCGAGCTGTGGCAAAGTCGCCCCCTTTGGACTGCGGGGGATGGCGCCACGAGCGCCGTCCCCGCGAAGATAAAAAGGAGAACCGATGTCCTTCCTCGTCGTGCTGGCCGCCCTGGCCTTCCTGATGCTGGCCGCCTACCGCGGCTACAGCGTCATCCTGTTCGCCCCGCTGGCCGCCCTCGGCGCGGTGCTGCTGACCGAGCCCGCCGCGGTGGCGCCGGTCTTTTCCGGCATCTTCATGGAGAAGATGGTCGGCTTCGTCAAGCTGTACTTCCCGGTGTTCCTGCTCGGCGCGGTGTTCGGCAAGGTCATCGAGCTGTCGGGATTTTCCGAATCGATCGTGGCCGCGGCCATCCGCTATATCGGCCGCTCGCGCGCCAACGCGGTGATCGTGGCGGTGTGCGCGCTGCTGACCTATGGCGGCGTGTCGCTGTTCGTGGTGGTGTTCGCGGTCTACCCGTTTGCCGCCGAGCTGTACCGCCAGAGCAATATTCCCAAGCGGCTGATGCCCGGCGCCATCGCGCTCGGCGCGTTCTCGTTCACCATGGATTCGCTGCCCGGCACGCCGCAGATCCAGAACATCATCCCCACCACCTTCTTCAAGACCACCGCGTGGGCCGCGCCGGTGCTGGGCGTGCTGGGCTCGCTGTTCATCATCGTCGTGGGCCTGTCTTACCTGGAATGGCGCCGCCGCGCCGCGGCCGCGCGCGGCGAGGGCTACGGCACCGAGCTGCGCAACGAGCCGGAGCGCAGCCACACCGGCCACCTGCCGCATCCGGCGCTGGCCTTGCTGCCGCTGGTGACGGTGGGCGTGGCCAACTTCGTCTTCACGCGCATGATCCCGCAGTGGTACGGCAGCAGCTACAGCGTGACGCTGCCCGGGCTGGCCAAGCCGGTGGAAACGCAGATCGCCACGGTGACCGCGATCTGGGCGGTGGAAGCGGCACTGCTGCTGGGCATCGTGGTGGTGCTGGCGACCGCCTTCGGCGCGGTGCGCGAGCGCTTTGCCGAAGGCAGCAAGAGCGCGGTCGGCGGGGCGCTGCTGGCGTCGCTGAACACCGCATCGGAATACGGCTTCGGCGGCGTGATCGCCGCGCTGCCGGGCTTCCTGGTGGTGAGCGACGCGCTTAAGAGCATTCCCAACCCGCTGGTCAACGCGGCGGTGTCGGTCAGCACGCTGGCCGGGATCACGGGCTCGGCCTCGGGCGGCATGAGCATTGCGCTGGCCGCCATGTCCGACACCTTCATCCACGGCGCGCAGGCCGCCGGCATCCCGCTCGAGGTGCTGCACCGCGTGGTGTCGATGGCCAGCGGCGGCATGGACACGCTGCCGCACAACGGCGCGGTCATCACCTTGCTGGCGGTGACCGGCCTGACCCACCGCGAGTCGTACCGCGACATCTTCGCGGTCACCGTCATCAAGACCCTGGCGGTCTTCTTCGTCATCACGGTCTATTACCTGACCGGCCTGGTCTGAGCGCGGCAGCGGGGACACCGCGCCCCGCCCACGCCCCCGCCTCGTGCCCCTTGTGCATCGCGCCGTCCTTGCCTAGTGTGGGTGGGTAGGCGGGCGGCCGCGCGTGCCTTGCGCGGCACGCGCGCTGCCCATCCCTTCCCGACGGAACCACTGCATGAGAACCGTGAATCTGCCCGGCGGCGAAGCCGTTCCCGCGCTTGGCATGGGCACCTGGAACATGGGCGAGAAGCCGGCCGCGCGCGCCGAGGAACTGGCCACGCTGCGGCTCGGCCTGGAGCTCGGCCTGCGCCTGATCGACACCGCCGAGATGTATGGCGAGGGCCGCTCGGAGGAGCTGGTCGGCGAGGCCATCGCCGGGCGCCGCGACGAAGTGTTCCTGGTCAGCAAGGTCTATCCGCACAACGCCGGCCGCAAGGACGCGGTGGCCGCCTGCGAGCGCAGCCTGCGCCGGCTCGGCACCGACCGGCTCGACCTCTACCTGCTGCACTGGCGCGGCGGCGTGCCGCTGGCCGAAACCATGGCCGCCTTCCTGGCGCTGCAGCAGGCCGGCAAGATCCGCCATTTCGGCGTCAGCAACCTGGACCTCGGCGACATGGAGGAATTGTGGCGCGTGCCCGGCGGCGAGCAGGTGGCGGTCAACCAGTTGCTCTACAACCTCACGCGGCGCGGCATCGAGTGGGACCTGCTGCCCTGGCTGCGGCGCCACGGCGTGCCGCTGATGGCCTACTCGCCGATCGAGCAGGCGGCGCTGCTGCGCAATGCGCGCCTGGCGCGCTTCGCCGCGCAGCACGGCATGAGCCCCGCCCAGGCCGCGCTGGCCTGGCTGCTGGCGCGCGACGACGTCATCGCCATTCCCAAGACCGGCCACCGCGAGCGCCTGCGCGAAAACCACGGCGCGCTGGCGCAGCGGCTCTCGCCCGGGCAGCTGGCCGAGCTCGATGCCGCCTTTGCGCCACCGCGCGGCCCGCACCCGCTGGAAATGCTCTGATCCCCGGCGTGGCCGCGGCCCGCCGCCACCGCGCCAGCCAAGGAACCCACGCCATGCCCATCGACTACGACGCCATCATCATCGGCACCGGCCAGGCCGGCCCATCCATGGCGGCGCGCCTGGCCGCGGCCGGGCGCAAGGTGGCCGTGATCGAGCGGCGGGCCTTCGGCGGCACCTGCGTCAACGACGGCTGCACCCCGACCAAGGCCATGGTGGCAAGCGCCTACGCGGCGCACCTGGCGCGCCGCGCCGCCGATTTCGGCGTGGTGGCGGGCGGCCCGGTCACGGTCGACATGGCGCGCGTCAAGGCGCGCAAGGATGGCATCGTCGCCAGGTCCAGCCACGGCGTGGAAGCCTGGATGCGCGGCCTGGAGAACGCCACCGTCTACCTGGGGCACGCGCGCTTCGAGGGCCCGGACACCGTGCGCGTGGGCGACACGGTGCTGCGCGCCGGCCAGATCTTCATCAACGTGGGCGGGCGCGCCTCGGCCCCGCCGATGCCTGGGCTGGAGCAGGTCGACTACCTGACCAATACCAGCATGATGCTGGTGGACAAGCTGCCGCGGCACCTGCTGGTGGTGGGCGGCAGCTACATCGGGCTGGAGTTCGGCCAGATGTTCCGCCGCTTCGGCAGCGAGGTCACCATCGTGGAGCGCGGCCCGCGCCTGATCCCGCGCGAGGACCCGGACGTGTCGGAGGCGATACGCGGCATGCTCGCCGCCGAGGGCATCGGCCTGCGCCTGGGCGCCGAGTGCATCTCGCTGGAACGGCGTGGCGCCGAGGTCGCCGTGAAGATGGCCTGCACCGAAGGCGCGCCCGAAGTGGTTGGCTCGCACGTGCTGCTGGCCGTGGGCCGCCGTCCCAATACCGACGACCTCGGCCTGGACCGCGCCGGCGTGGCCACCGACGCGCACGGCTATATCGAGGTGGATGCGCAGTTGCGCACCAATGTGCCCGGCATCTGGGCGCTGGGCGACTGCAACGGGCGCGGCGCCTTCACCCACACCGCCTACAACGACTTCGAGATCGTCGCCGCCAACCTGCTGGACGCGGCGCCGGGCGCAGCGCCGCGCACCGTGGGCGAGCGCATTCCCGCCTATGCGCTCTACACCGATCCGCCGCTGGGCCGCGCCGGCATGACCGAGCAGCAGGCGCGCGCGTCCGGCCGCCGCGTGCTGGCGGGCATGCGCCCGATGACGCGCGTGGCCCGCGCCGTGGAGAAAGGCGAGACGCAGGGCTTCATGAAGATCCTGGTCGATGCCGACAGCCGCGAGATCCTGGGCGCGGCGGTGCTGGGCGTGGGCGGCGACGAGGTCGTCCACTGCATCCTCGACACCATGTATGCGCGCGCGCCCTACACGGTGCTGCAGCGCGCCGTGCACATCCACCCCACCGTGTCCGAGCTGGTGCCGACCATGCTGGGCGAGCTGCGGCCGCTGGCGCCGGCAGCCTGAGCGCGGCCCGGCACCCGGCATGTCCACCACGCCGCTGGCCCAGGGGCCGTGCGACGACGGCGCGCTGCGCCACGCGCCACCCCCTGCCGACGGTCCCGGCTGCCCCCGCGCCGACGAGCCGTGGGTGCTGGCCGCCACCATCCTGGCGTCGAGCATGGCCTTCATCGACGGCACCGTGGTCAACGTGGCGCTGCCCGCGCTGCAGAAGGACCTCGGCGCCGGCCTGAGCGGCATGCAATGGGCGGTGGAGGCCTACGCGCTGCTGCTGGCGGCCTTGCTGCTGGTGGGCGGCGCGGCGGGCGACCGCTTCGGGCGCCGCCGCGTGTTCGCGCTGGGCGTGGCGGTCTTCGCCGCCGCTTCGGCCTGGTGCGGGCTGGCCGGCAATATCGGCCACCTGGTGGCGGCGCGCGCGGCGCAGGGCGTGGGCGCGGCGCTGCTGGTGCCGGGCAGCCTGGCATTGCTGTCGGCCTCGTTCGACGAAAGCCGGCGCGGCAAGGCCATCGGCACCTGGTCCGGCGCCACCGCCATGACCACCGCGCTCGGGCCGGTGGTAGGCGGCTGGCTGATCGAGCACCTGTCGTGGCGCGCCGCCTTCCTGGTCAACCTGCCGCTGGCCGCGGCGGTGCTGCTGATCGCGTTTTGGCGTGTGCCGGAAAGCCGCGCGCCAGCGCAGCCGGGCCCGCTCGACTGGCCCGGCAGCCTGCTCGCGGCGCTGGGGCTGGGCGGCGTGGTCTATGCCTTGATCGCCTCGCCGGAGCAAGGCTGGGGCCGGCCCGCCGTGTGGCTGCCGGCCGCCGCCGGCGTGCTGGCGCTGGCCCTGTTCGCGCGCGTGGAGGCGCGCGCGGCCAATCCGGTCATGCCGCCGGCGCTGTTCCGCTCGCGCGCTTTCCTCGGCGCCAACCTGCTGACCTTGCTGCTCTACGCGGCGCTCGGCGGCGGCCTGTTCTTCTTCCCGCTCAACCTGATCCAGGTGCAGGGCTATTCGCCGACCGGCGCCGGCGCGGCGCTGCTGCCCTTCATCCTGCTGATGTTCCTGCTCTCGGGCTGGGCCGGCGGCCTGGCCGACCGGCACGGCGCGCGCCGGCCCCTGATCGTGGGACCGCTGGTGGCGGCAGCGGGCTTCGCCCTGTTCGCGCTGCCAGGCGCCGGCGGCAGCTACTGGACGACGTTCTTCCCGGCCGTGGCGGTGCTCGGCGCGGGCATGTCGATCAGCGTGGCGCCGCTGACCACCACGGTAATGAACGCGGTGCCGCCGGGCACGGCCGGCACCGCGTCGGGCATCAACAATGCCGCCGCGCGGGTGGCGACGCTGCTGGCGATCGCGGGGCTTGGGATCGTGATGGCGGGGGTGTTCGGCCACCGGCTGGAGCGTGCGCTGGCGCGGCCGGGCGCGGTGCCGCCGCAACTGGCGCTGGCGGTGCAGGCGCAGCGCGGCCGGCTGGCCGCCATCGCGATCCCGCCGGCGGCCGATGCGCAGGCGGCCCGCCATGTCCGGCAGGCGGTGGACGAGGCCTTCGTGGCGGGCTTTCGCGCGGTGATGCTGCTGTCGGCGCTGCTGGCGGCCGGCGGCGCGGGCTGCGCCTGGTGGCTGCTGCCGGCCGGCCGGCGCGCGGCGCCCGCGATGCCGCCGGCCCGGCCCTGAGGGCCGCTCAGCGGCGCGGCGCGGGTGCCGTGCGCTCGCCCAGGTAGACCAGCAGCAACTCGTCCGGGGTCAGGCGCCGCAGCCGGGCCTCGCGGCCGATGGCGCGCTCCAGCTCGCTGAGCTGGAACGCCGCCACGCTCATGCCGGCCGCGCGCGCGTGGCGCTCGGTGATCGCCTTGAGCAGCGACACCACCTCGGGATTGTCGGCAAGAAAGCGCTCGTGGGCGAGCTGGAGGCGTTCGGGGGAGAGATTCATCGGAAGCGGACTGCCATGGAGTGAGGGGGGCCGTGCCCGCGCATTACACCACAGCGGCGGGCCGGCCGGCAGCCCGGTCAGTGCTGGCCGGCGTTGTAGCGCTCCCGCTCGACGTAGCGGACCACGTAGCTGCGGGTCTTGGCCTCGGTGTCCTGGGCCAGGCGGTCGGCGGCCTGGCGCGCGCTGTCGTGGCCGTGCGAGGACACCATCTGCGCATCGAGGTAATCGCGGAACGCGCCGCGCATGGCGTCGAGCGTGGGCTGGCATGCCTTGAGCGCAGCGCCGGCCAGGTCCTGCGCCGAGCCGCGCCCGGGCAGGCCGGCATCGGCCTTGTCCCTGGCGCAGGCGGTATAGTCGGCGCGCAGTGACTGCCACTGCGCATTGGCTGCGCTGAGCGCCTGCGGATCGGCCGCGAGCGGGCGCGAAGCGCAGGCCGCCAGCAAGGCGGCGGGAACGAGGACGAGAGCGGATTTGGCGAATGTCATGCTTCATGGACCGGCGCGGCCGGCGCCAGGTTCCTGCCAGGTCGGCAAAGCGCGGGAAAACCCCGCACCCGCACCCTTGCCGCCAATTTGTAGGACAGAGACGCCGCAAATTGCAGTTTCGTCCTACACCGTTTGAACCGGCCGCCTTGTATATTTCTCCAGAAACGCGGAGGTTTGAGCAGTACGCCGGGAAAAGGCGATGCAGAATTTTCCTGTGCGATTCACGTTTCTACAAGTGCCGATTACGCCTATCCTTGAGCACGGGGAGCGTGAAGTTTGCTCCGGGGTAACGGTGCAGTGCGGTAAAACAATCAGGAGAGTGAGTATGGAACGCAGATCGTTTCTGACGGCAGGGGCAGGACTGATAGTGGCTTCTTCGGGTTTGCTGGGCGCCTGCACCACCACGCCGAGCGCGCCTACCGACAAGTCGGCCAAGCGCCGCGAGATCGACAGCGGCGTGGACGGCGCGCTCAACAAGCTGTACGCCACGGCGGGCAGTTCGCGCCAGCTGGCCAACCGCGCGCGCGGCATCCTGGTCTTCCCCAACACGCTGTCGGCCGGCTTCGTGATCGGCGGCGAGTATGGCGACGGCGCACTGCGCACGGGCGGCGCCACGCGCGGCTACTACCGCATCATCTCGGGTTCGGTGGGCTGGCAGATCGGCGCGCAGTCCAAGGCCATCATCCTGATGTTCATGACCCAGGACGCGCTCGACAAGTTCGTCAACAGCAGCGGCTGGACCGTGGGCGGCGACGCCACCGTGGCGCTTGCCACCATCGGCGCCAACGGCACCATCGACACCAACACCGCCCAGCAGCCGATCGTCGGCTTCGTGGTGACCAACGCGGGCCTGATGGCGGGCCTGTCGCTGGAAGGCTCCAAGATCAGCAAGCTCGATATCTGATCCGGGGTCCGGGACGCAGGCAGGGGGCCGGGATGCCGCAGGCAGCCCGGCCCCCTGCCGCTTTGGCGCCACGCCGGCCGGCGCGCGGCTGCCTCGCCTCTCCAGTTGCCGCGCCTCGCCATTGCCTCCCGTTGCCTTGCGGCTCCCCGCGCCACGCACTTCACGCATTGTTACCGCACCGGTCACGCTAACCGGCTAGAATCGGTCCCTTTGGCCGAATTCCCATGTGGTTCAAGAATCTCCAGTTGCACCGTCTGTCCGCGCCGTGGACCCTTGCCGCCGACGAAGTCGAGGCCAGCCTCGCGCGCCATGCCTTCTTCCCGGGCACCAGCCTGGAAATGCAGACCCAGGGCTGGGCCTCCCCGCGTGAGAACGGCGCGCTGGTCCACCTGGTCGGCAAGCAGATGCTGCTGACCCTGCGCACCGAGAAAAAGCTCCTGCCCACCACCGTGGTCAACCAGGTCACCAAGGCGCGCGCCGCCGAGATCGAAGAGCAGCAGGGCTTCAAGCCCGGCCGCAAGCAGATGCGCGAGCTCAAGGAACAGGTGACCGAGGAACTGCTGCCGCGCGCCTTCAGCATCCGCCGCGACACCCGCGTGTGGATCGACCCGGTCAACGGCTGGCTGGCCATCGACGCCGCCTCCCCGGCCAAGGCCGACGAAGTGCGCAGCCTGCTGTTCAAGTCGATCGACCCGCTGCCGCTGGAAACGCTGCAGGTCAACCTGTCGCCGGTCGCCGCCATGACCGAGTGGCTGTCGAGCGACACCGCGCCGGCCGGCTTCACCGTGGACCAGGAGATCGAGCTGCAGTCCAGCGCCGAGAGCAAGGCCACCGTGCGCTACGTGCGCCATCCGCTCGATCCCGAGGACCTGCGCCGCCACATCGCCGCCGGCAAGCGCTGCACGCGCCTGGCGATGACCTGGAACGACCGCGTCTCCTTCGTGCTGACCGAGTCGCTGGCCGTCAAGCGCGTGGCTCCGCTCGACGTCATCAAGGAACAGGCCGATCCGGGCGCGCGCGACGAAGACGAGCGCTTCGACGGAGACTTCGCCATGATGGCGGGCGAGCTGGCCGGCCTGCTGGCCGACCTGACCGCGGCGCTGGGCGGCGAGCGCAAGACGGGCGAGGCAGCGGCCACCGAGCGCAAGGCCGCCTGAGCCGCCTGAGCCGCCTGAGCCGCCTGAGCCGCCTGAGCCGCCTGAAGCCGCCTGAAGCCGCCTGAAGCCGCCTGAAGCCGCCGCCCGGCCGCGCCGGCGGCGGCGGGCGGCGCGGTTCAGCCGCCCTGCTGCGCCACCAGCCTGGCGTCGATCTCGCGCGCCCGCGCCACCGCCGGGCGCGAGGTGGTGCGCCCGATGTAGGCCTGCACCGCCGGCGTGGCCTCCACCAGCTTGAATTGCGTGGTCCAGGCCAGCGCGGTACCCCACAGCACGTCCGCCGCGCTGAAGGTGTCGCCGAGCAGATAGGGGCCCTTCTCCAGCTGGGCGAACAGCGTGCCGATGGTGGTGGCGTAGTCGCCGTAGGGACACATCGAGCGCGGCGTCTCGCGCTGCTGCGAGTGGTCCACCAGCGCCGGCTCGAAGCTCGATCCGTAGAAAGCCAGCCAGCGCAGGTAGGGGCCGCGCAGCGGATCGGTCAGTGCCGGCGCGAGCTTCGCCTGCGCAAACAGGTCCGCCAGGAAGATGAAGATCGCCGGCTGCTCGGTCACCAGCGCGTCGCCGTAGCGGATCGCCGGCACCTTGCCCATCGGGTTGATGGCCAGGTAGGCCGGCTCGCGCTGCTCGCCGGCCTTCATGTTGAGCGAGTGCAGCCGGTAGGGCGCGCCCAGTTCCTCGAGCAGCGTCAGCGTGCCGGTGGAACGCGTGTTGGGCGAGTGGTAGAGCGTGATTTCGGGTTGCGTCATGGGTGGCATGTCTCCTGAAAACAGCGTGGGGAAAAAGCGGCGGCCTCGCCGGCCGCTCTGTTGCTTCATGGCTCCGCCCGCTAGTGTTGCATCGTTCGCCGCCTCGGGGAACCACGGCGGGCCGCGACTCAGGCAGGCCCGAGATGCGCGGCGAGGTAGTCGATCAGCACGCGCACCTTGGGCGGCAGGAAGCGGTTGGGCGGATACAGCAGCCACACCGGCCCCACGTAGGCGCGGGCCTGCATTTCCCAGTCGGCCAGCACGCGCGCCAGCGTGCCGTCGCGCAGCGCCGCGGCGGCGGCGAAGTCCGGCAGCGCGGCGATGCCCAGCTCCTGCTGCGCCGCCTCCAGCCGCGCGCCGGCGTGGTTGGCGATATAGCGCCCCTTCACCGCCACCGTATGGACCTCGCCGTCGCGGCGCAGGCGCCAGCGGTTGTCGTCGGCGGTCTCGCCGAGATAGAGGCAGTCGTGGCGCGCCAGCTCGCGCGGGTGCGCGGGCGTGCCGTGCGCGCGCAGGTAGGCCGGCGACGCGCACAGCACCCAGCGCACCGCGCCGAGCCGCCGCCCCGCCAGCCCCGGCGGCGGCCGCTCGGTCAGCCGGATCACGAGGTCGAGGTCGTGCTCGAGCGGATCGGCCTCATGGTCGGTAAACACCAGCCGCAGGTCGATGCCGCCGTGGGCGCGCAGGAATCCCGGCACCAGCGGATGGATCACCGTCTTGGCGAACGCGGTCGGCGCGCTCACGCTGACCGTGCCCTGCGGCCGCGCGGCCAGCTGGCCCGCGGCATCCACCGCGCCCGCGGCCGCGCTCACCATGTCGCGGCAATGGCGGTACACCTGCGCGCCCGACTCCGTCATGCGCAGCTTGCGCGTGGAGCGCTCCAGCAGGCGCGTGGCCAGCGCTTCCTCCAGCCGCTTGATCTGGCGGCTCACGGTCGACGGCGTGCTGCCGAGCTGGCGCGCGGCGAGCGAGAAATTGCCGGCATCCACCACACGCGCGAACACGGCCAGGTCGGGCAGCAGGGCTAGGAAATCGGTCGGGTTCATCGGCACGGGTCGGGATGAATGGGGGGCGGCGGGCGGCGGCCGGGCTGGTGACGCACGGCCTGGCGCATCTATGCATCGGCGACATAAAAGCTGTGCGCGCCAACCCGATTATCGGCGTCCACGCAAAGCCGGACAATGCCTCTCTCGCCTGTCTGCCTCCCGGAACCGCCCATGCCCGCCTCCACCACGCCCAAGCGCCTGCTGATCCTGTCCGACCTGATGCTGCTCGCCGTCGCCATCGTGTGGGGCAGCAGCTACGGCGTGGTCAAGGGCGCCCTCGCCTTCTATCCGGTGCTGGGGCTGCTGGCGCTGCGCTTCGGCATCACCTTCGTGATCCTGAGCCCCGCGCTGGCGGCGCTGCGCCAGGCCGACCGCGCCGCCTTGCGCGGCGTGCTCGGCACCGGCGTGCTGCTGCTCGGCATCTTCCTGTGCGAAACCTTCGGCGTGCTGCTCACGCGCGCGGCCAACGCGGCCTTCCTGATCAGCCTGTGCGTGGTGCTGACGCCGCTGGTGGAGTGGCTGCTGCTCAGGCGCCGCCCGGCACGCCTCGAATGGGCCGCGGTGGCGCTCTCGCTGGCGGGCGCGTGGCTGCTGGCCGGCGACGGCGCGCTCGCCTTCAACCCGGGAGACGCGCTGATCCTGGCCGCCGCGGCGCTGCGCGCGCTGATCGTCTGCGCGACCAAGCGCGTCATGCGGGCCGCGCCGTTGCCGACGCTGACGATGACCGCGGTGCAATCCGGCGTGGTGGCCGCCGGCAGCGCCGCGGTGGCGCTGGCGCTGATGCCGGCGCAGTGGCAGCCGCTGCCCGCGCTGGCCGGCCACGGCCCGTTCTGGGGCAGCGTGCTCTACCTGGTGCTGGCCTGCACGCTGTTCGCCTTCTTCGCGCAGAACTACGCCATCCGGCGCAGCAGCCCCACCCGCGTGGCCTTGCTGATGGGCAGCGAACCGGCCTTCGGCGCGCTGTTCGCCAGCCTCTGGCTGGGAGAGCGGATTTCCGCCACGGCCTGGGCCGGCGGCGGACTGATCGTGGCGGCCTCGCTGCTGGCGACGGTCCGGTTCGGCAAGGCGCAGCCCGCGCCCGGCGCGCCGCCGGCGCAGGACGGGGCGCCATCGGCTAAGCTAGCCGCTGGCACCGGCCAGGAGACCCCAGCATGACGATGACCCAGCAATATGCCGAGCACGAGCCCGCACGCGCCGAGATCGACGCCCTCAAGGGCGCCGTGCTGGTCGAGTTCGGCGCGCCCTGGTGCGGCTACTGCCAGCACGCCCAGCCGCACCTGGCCCGCGCGCTGGCCGCGCACGCGGGCGTGCGGCACTTCAAGATCGAGGACGGCAGCGGCCGGCGGCTGGGCCGCTCGTTCCACGTCAAGCTGTGGCCCACGCTGGTGTTCCTGCGCGACGGCGCGGAAGTGGCGCGGCTGGTGCGCCCGGACGGCCCCGAGGCCATCGAGCGGGCGCTGCGGCAGATCGGCGACTGACGGCCGCGCAAGGCCGGCGCGGACAAAAAAAGCCCCGCATGCCACAGGCATGCGGGGCTTGTCGGCAGTTGCCGGGCGACGGCCCGGCAGCACCTCAGTCCCAGCTCAGCGCGCCGCCGGTCTGGTACTCGATCACGCGCGTCTCGAAGAAGTTGCGTTCCTTCTTCAGGTCGATCATCTCGCTCATCCACGGGAACGGGTTTTCCTCGTTCGGGAACAGCTGCTCCAGGCCGATCTGCTGGCAGCGGCGGTTGCAGATGAAACGCAGGTAGCCCTTGAACATCGGCGCGTTCAGGCCCAGCACGCCGCGCGGCATGGTGTCCTCGGCGTAGCGGTATTCCAGGTCCACCGCCTTCTTGAACAGCTCGGTGATCTCGGCCTTGAACTCGTTGGTCCACAGGTGCGGGTTCTCGAGCTTGATCTGGTTGATCAGGTCGATGCCGAAATTGCAGTGCAGCGACTCGTCGCGCAGGATGTACTGGTACTGCTCGGCGGCGCCGGTCATCTTGTTCTGGCGGCCCATCGCCAGGATCTGCGTGAAGCCGACATAGAAGAACAGGCCTTCCATGATGCAGGCGAACACGATCAGCGACTTGAGCAGCTTCTGGTCGTTCTCGGGCGTGCCAGTGGTGAAGGCCGGGTCGGTCAGCGTGTCGATGAACGGGATCAGGAACTCGTCCTTGTCGCGGATCGACTGCACCTCGTGGTACGCGTTGAAGATCTCGGCTTCGTTGAGGCCGAGCGACTCCACGATGTACTGGTAGGCGTGCGTGTGGATCGCTTCCTCGAAGGCCTGGCGCAGCAGGTACTGGCGGCATTCCGGCGCGGTGATCTGGCGGTAGGTGCCCAGCACGATGTTGTTGGCGGCCAGCGAGTCGGCGGTGACGAAGAAGCCGAGGTTGCGCTTGATGATGCGGCGCTCGTCTTCGGTCAGGCCGTTCGGGTCCTTCCACAGCGCGATGTCGCGCGACATGTTGATTTCCTGCGGCATCCAGTGGTTGGCGCAGCCGGCCAGGTACTTTTCCCAGGCCCACTTGTACTTGAACGGCACCAGCTGGTTGACGTCGGTCGAGCCGTTGATCACGCGCTTGTCGGCGGCGTTGACGCGGCGGTCGCTTTGCACGGCGGCGGCGTTCGGGTGGTTGCCGAGGATGCCCGAGCCGGCCGGCTGGGTGGCGGCGGGCGGCAGCACGCCTTGCTGGTCGGCGCCGAGGCCGGCCTGCAGGGCGGGTTGGGGAGCGGGCTGCGGTGCAGCCGGCGGGGTGGCTTGAACGTCGTCGTCCCAGCTCAGCATGGTGTGGTTCTCCGTGGAATTCTCTAGTGGGCCGCACCCGCGGCCCACTCTGGGCTTGCGGGGGCGGCTTTCAGCTTACTGGCAGGCTTCGCACTCTTCGAAGCCGGGGTCGCCCGGACGCATGGTGCAGACCGCGCCCTCGGCTTCCGGCATGGCCGGCGCGGAGGCCGCGGCGCGGTCCAGGCCGGAGGCGGCCAGGCCGCCGTCGCTGCCCGACGACACGGCGTTGAGCGAGCCGCGCGACACGGTGGATTTCTCCACGTGCGTGGCCGCCATGGTGCGCAGGTAGTACGTGGTCTTCAGGCCGCGCAGCCAGGCTTGCTTGTAGGTGTCGTCCAGCTTCTTGCCCGAGGCGCCGGCCATGTAGATGTTCAGCGACTGGGCCTGGTCGATCCACTTCTGGCGGCGGCTGGCCGCTTCCACCAGCCAGCTCGGCTCGACTTCGAACGCGGTGGCGTAGATGTCGCGCAGGTCCTGCGGGATGCGGTCGATGCGCGACAGCGAGCCGTCGAAGTACTTCAGGTCGGCGACCATGACCTCGTCCCACAGGCCGCGCGCCTTGAGGTCGCGCACCAGGTAGTCGTTGACCACGGTGAACTCGCCCGACAGGTTGGACTTCACGTACAGGTTCTGGAAGGTCGGCTCGATGCAGGCCGACACGCCGATGATGTTCGAGATCGTGGCCGTCGGCGCGATCGCGATGCAGTTCGAGTTGCGCATGCCGTGCTGCTTGATGCGCGCGCGCAGGCCGGTCCAGTCCATCGACGAGGACATGTCGACTTCCAGGTAGCCGCCGCGTTCCTCGGCCAGCAGCTTGAGCGAGTCCTGCGGCAGGATGCCGCGGTCCCACAGCGAGCCGTCATAGCTGCTGTAGCGGCCGCGCTCCTCGGCCAGCTCGGTCGAGGCCAGGTAGGCGTAGTAGCACACCGCTTCCATCGAGGTGTCGGCGAACTTGACGGCCGCGTCGCTGGCGTACGGCAGGCGCAGCACGTGCAGGCAGTCCTGGAAGCCCATGATGCCCATGCCGACCGGGCGGTGGCGCAGGTTGGAGTTCTTCGCCTTGTCGACCGCGTAGTAGTTGATGTCGATCACGTTGTCGAGCATGCGCATGGCGGTGCGGATGGTCTTCTCGAGCTTGGCGTGGTCGAGCGCCTGGGTGCCGTCGGCCTGCTGCTTCAGGTGGGCCACCAGGTTCACCGAGCCCAGGTTGCACACGGCGATCTCGCTCTCGTTGGTGTTGAGCGTGATTTCCGTGCACAGGTTGGAGCTGTGCACCACGCCCACGTGCTGCTGCGGGCTGCGGATGTTGCACGGATCCTTGAAGGTGATCCACGGGTGGCCGGTCTCGAACAGCATGCCCAGCATCTTGCGCCACAGCTGCATGGCGGGGATCTTCTTGAACAGCTTCAGTTCGCCGCTGGCGGCCTTGGCTTCGTAGCCGAGGTAGGCCGCCTCGAAGGCGCGGCCTACCTTGTCGTGCAGGTCCGGGCAGGTGGCCGGCGAGAACAGCGTCCATTCGCCGTTTTCCATCACGCGCTTCATGAACAGGTCGGGAATCCAGTTCGCCGTGTTCATGTCGTGGGTGCGGCGGCGGTCGTCGCCGGTGTTCTTGCGCAGTTCGAGGAATTCCTCGATGTCCAGGTGCCAGGTTTCCAGGTAGGCGCATACCGCGCCCTTGCGCTTGCCGCCCTGGTTGACCGCCACCGCGGTGTCGTTGACCACCTTCAGGAACGGCACCACGCCCTGCGACTTGCCGTTGGTGCCCTTGATGTGCGAGCCGAGCGCGCGCACGTTGGTCCAGTCGTTGCCCAGGCCGCCGGCGAACTTGGACAGCAGCGCGTTTTCCTTGAGCGCTTCGTAGATGCCTTCGAGGTCGTCCGACACGGTGGTCAGGTAGCACGACGACAGCTGCGAGCGGCGCGTGCCCGAGTTGAACAGGGTCGGCGTGGACGACATGAAGTCGAACGACGACAGCAGCTGGTAGAACTCGATGGCGCGGCCTTCGCGGTCCTTCTCGTTCAGCGCCAGGCCCATGGCCACGCGCATGAAGAAGGCCTGCGGCATTTCGATGCGCACTTCGTCCACGTGGAGGAAGTAGCGGTCGTACAGGGTCTGCAGGCCGAGGTAGTTGAACTGGAAGTCGCGCTGGGCGTCCAGCGCGGCGCCCAGGCGGGCCAGGTCGAAGGTGGCCAGCTTTTCGTCGAGCAGCTCGGCTTCGATGCCGCGCGCGATGAACTTGGGGAAGTAGTCGGCGTAGCGCGACACCATTTCGGTCTGGGTCACTTCGGCGCCCAGGATTTCCTTGCGGATGGTGTGCAGCAGGATGCGCGCGGTGACCTGGCTGTAGGCCGGGTCCTTCTCGATCAGGGTACGCGCGGCCAGGATGGCCGAGTCGTAGACCTGGGTCATGGGCACGCCGTCGTACAGGTTCTTGAGCGTTTCCTTGAGGATCGGCTCGGCGCTGACGGCGTCGCCGAGGCCCGAGCAGGCGTTGTCGATCAGCGCGTGCAGCGAGCTCACGTCGAGCACGCGGGCCACGCCGCCGTCGGTCACGTTGAAGGTGGCGCCGCCTTCCTGCACGCGGGCAACCGCCTGGGCATTGGCCTGGGCGCGTTCCTGGGTGCGCTTCTCGCGGTACAGCACGTAGGAGCGGGCCACTTCATGCTCGCCCGAGCGCATCAGCGCCAGCTCGACATGGTCCTGCACGTCTTCGATATGGAAGGTGCCGCCGCTCGGGCGGCTGCGCAGCAGCGCGCGCACCACGTTCTGGGTGACCAGCTCGACCACTTCGCGCACGCGCGCGGAAGCGGCGCCCTGCCCGCCGTTGACGGCCAGGAAGGCCTTGGTCACGGCCACCGAGATCTTGCTCGGCTCGAACGCCACCACGGCGCCGTTGCGGCGGATGATCTTGTAGTCCTGGTAGTTGCCAGCGCCGGCAGCAGCGGGGCTCGACTGCGGGTTGGCTGCGACACCGGCGGCGACGGCGCCGGTGGAAAATTCGTTCTGGGCTGTCTGCATGAGGAACTCCTGTTCTTACCCGTGTTTTATGAGTGACAAAGAGCCCCGAGCAAAAAGACGCAAGACAGGAAAGGCTCGCCTGGCCCTGACCGGCCGGGGCGAACTGCATTGCTGGATTCTGCTGGGACTCTTGTGACGCGCCAGTCCTCGGGCGGACCGCACGCAACGCGCTGTAGCGCCGCGGCGGCAACTGCACACCTAGGCCGGCTCCCCGAAAAGCACCACTAGATATAGTGGTCGATGCGAAAAACTGGACTAAGTATAGTGAAATGAAGCGGCTTGACCAGTCTTGACAAGCGGCTTTTTGAAGCGGAGCCGGTGACGGCGGCGGCATGTGGCACCGTGCCGAACCCGCCAGCCCAAGAGACGCAAGGGATTCGGCCCGTCGGTGCGTTACCGCCCGATGAAAAGAAATTTTTTCGATTGCCCGGGCCGCTTCGATAGGGGCCGGACTTTATCAGGGTTTTCCCGTGTCCGCTCGATGCCCCCAGAGCGCGTGCCGCGCGCTTGCTTCAGGGCCGGTCTTTGCGGTAGGGCAGCATGCCGGCAGCCACGCCGGCGGCGGCCGCGAAGGCGGTCCAGTCGAAATGCGGGCCCGGATCGGTCTTGCGCCCGGGGGCGATATCGCTGTGGCCGGCCAGCGCGCGCACCGGATAGGCGGCGAGCAGCGCACGTACCAGCGCCGCGGCGGTGTGGTATTGCGCCAACGTGAACGGCTGGTCGTCGCTGCCTTCGATCTCGATGCCGATGGAAAAGTCGTTGCAGCGCGGCCGGCCGAGGAACTCGGACTGCCCGGCGTGCCAGGCCCGGTCCAGGCACGACACGAACTGCACCAGCTCGCCCGTGCGCGTCACCAGGAAATGCGCCGAGACACGCACATCGTGGATGGTGGCGAAAAACGGATGACGCGCGGGATCGAGCCGGTTCTGGAAGAAGGCCTCGATGTCGCCGCTGCCGAACTGGCCGGGCGGCAGGCTGATGTTGTGGATCACCACCAGCTCCACCGGCAGGCCGGCCGGGCGCGCATCGAAATTGGGCGACGGCACGCGGCGCGCGGCCGGCACCCAGCCCGACGGGTCGGGGCCGAAGGCGGCCGGGGCGGCGGGCGCCGGGCCGCCATGGACGTGCTCAGGCATCGCGCCCTCCGTGGGCAGCGGCATCCAGGCCCTCGCCGCCGGCGTCGTCGGCGGCATCCTCGCGGCCTTCGCGGATGCCCAGTTGCTGGATGCGGTAGCGCAGCTGGCGGAAGCTCAGGCCCAGCAGCGGCGCCGCCGCGGTGCGGTTGAAGCCGGTCTGCTGCAGCGCCTGCAGGATGAGGTCGCGTTCGAGCGCCTCGAGCCGGCCGGTCAGGTCGATCGGGAAGGTCACGCGCGCGGCCTCGGCGGCGCCGTCGCTGACCGGCGCGGGCTCGCCGTACGCGTCCGGCATCTCGGCGCGGCCGCCGGGGCGGGGCTCGGGCTGGAAGCCGGCAGCCACGGCCGGCGGCGGCGGGCTGCCCGGCGGCGCGGCGGGCGGCGCGCCGGCCTCCAGCGGGCCGAGGTCGCCCTCCTCGATGGCGTCGCCCTCGGCAAAGGCATAGGCGCGCTCGAGCAGGTTCTCCAGCTCGCGCACATTGCCCGGGAACGGATATTCCGCCAGGCGCTGCCGCGCGGCCGTCGACAGCCGCCTGGGGTGCCGGTCGCCATAGCGCACCGCCAGGTGCTCCAGGATGGCGTCGGACAGCACCGGCAGGTCCTCGCGCCGCTCGCGCAGCGTGGGCATGCGCAGCGCCAGCACGTTGAGCCGGTAGAACAGGTCCTGGCGGAACTGGCCGGCGGCCACCATCGCGGCCAGGTCCTTGTGGCTGGCGCACAGCACGCGCACGTCGACGTTTTCCTCGCGGCTGGCGCCGATCTTGCGCACGCGCCGCTCCTGCAGCACGCGCAGCAGCTTGACCTGCATGGCCAGCGGCAGGTCCGCCACCTCGTCGAGCAGCAGCGTGCCGCCGTTGGCGGCCTGGAAGAAACCGCCGCGCTCGGCGTCGGCGCCGGTGAAGGCGCCCTTCACGTAGCCGAAGAACTCGGACTCCATCAGCGTCTCGGGGATGGCGCCGCAGT
This sequence comes from Cupriavidus sp. 30B13, assembly GCF_049059565.2. Lineage (NCBI taxonomy): Bacteria > Pseudomonadati > Pseudomonadota > Betaproteobacteria > Burkholderiales > Burkholderiaceae > Cupriavidus > Cupriavidus sp. 30B13. The sequence goes on from NZ_CP188223.1 coordinate 3,661,036, forward strand.
TCACCGCCACGAACGGATGCGAGGCGCGCGTGCTGATGGCGTGGATGGCGCGCGCGGCGCGCTCCTTGCCGCTGCCCGACTCGCCGCTGATGACGATCGGCGCCATGCTGCGCGCCAGCCGCGACAGCGAGCGGCGCACCTCGTGCATGGCCGCCGAATGCCCGGGCAGCAGGTTGAAGGCGAGGTCCGCGGTGCCCGCCGCGGCACCGGCGCCATCGCCGTCGCCGCCCTCGGCCTGGTCGCGCTGCTGGCGCCCCAGCGCGTTGAGGATCAGGTTGCGCAGCTGTTCCAGCGAAACCGGCTTGGCGATGTAGTCGAAGGCGCCGGCCTTGAGCGCTTCCACCGCGTTGTCGGCGCTGCCGTAGGCGGTGATCACGGCTACCGGCACGCGCTCGGGCGCGCTGGAGAGCTGGCGCACGATGTCGATGCCCTGGCCGTCGCCCAGGCGCATGTCGGTGAGCACCAGGCTATAGCGGCGCGCGGCGAGCTGTTCGCGCGCCTCGGCCAGCGAGCCCGCCAGGACCACGTCGTGGCCCATGCGGCGGATCGAGATGTCGAGCAGTTCTCGCAGGTCGGCCTCGTCGTCGATGACGAGGATCGGATCGGGGCCTGGCGTCTTGAGGGACATGGATCTGGCGCGTGGTGAGGCGGGAGGCGGACGGGAAGCGGTCAGCCGCCGGCTTGGTCCGGCGCGTGGATGCGCAGGGTCAGCACGAAGGCCTTGGCCGGCAGTGTATCGCGTGCGGCGGGGGCCAGCATGCCGGTGCTTGCCAGCAGCGCGTCGAGCGAGATGGTGCCGTAGCGCACCTGGGCGTCGTTGGCGCCGCACAGTTCGCGCGCCATGAACAGGCCCAGGCCGGTGCCCTGCGCGTTGCTGGTGAAGAACGGCTCGAACAGCGTGCGCTGGTGCTCGCGCGAGACCTCCACGCCATCATTCCAGACGATCAGCTCGGCGTGGTGCTGGTCCAGCGCGTGGGCCAGCAGGCGGATCGCGCCGGGCAGGCGGCTGCAGTAGCGCCACGCATTGTCGAGCAGGTTGCCGAGCACCTGCTGCAACTGCGAGGAATCGAAGATGACCGGGCGCGCCACGTCCACCGTGAGCCGCACCGCGTTGGCGTTGATCTCGGCCGGGCGCGGCGTGCGGCTCGCGCCCATCGGGTCGTGGGTGGCGGAGCGCGCGCGCATTTCCAGCCGCCAGCGGTCGACGATCTCGGGCAGCGCCTGGTTCAGGTCGACCACGGTGCGCTCGGTGCGCGGGCGGCGCGACATCTGCAGCACGTCCGACACCACCTGGTCGAGCCGCTGCACGTTGTCGTGGATGATGCGCAGCAGGCGCGCGTCCACGTCGCCGTCGGGGCGCCCGCGCCCGGTCTCGGACAGCAGCTCGCTGGCCTGGCTGATGGCGGCCAGCGGATTGCGGATCTGGTGCGCCACGCTGGCCACCAGCCGGCCCATGGCGGCCAGCTTTTCCTGCTGCACCTGCTCGGCGATGCGCTCCCAGCTTTCGATATGGACCAGCACGGTGTCGCGCATCTCGCTGCGCAGCAGCGCTTCGTCCTCGGGCCGCCAGGCCATGGCCTCGTTCTGGGCGATGGCCAGGCGCAGCCGCGCGGCCGCCTCGGGCGTGAGCTCGTTCCAGGTGGCGGTGTCCATGGCCTGCTGCGCGCTCAGCGAGACCGACAGCGACGAGGCGAAGGTCGAGCGCAGGCTGGCCAGTCCCGGCAGCAGGAAACGCAGGCGCAGGCGCGTGTGCAGGATCGGGCCGCGCCCCGAGGACGGCCGCGACGGCAGCGGCAGCAACTGCAGGATGCGCGGCGCGTCGTCCTTGCTGCGCACCCAGTCGCGCAGCATCTCCATGAGCGGCTGCAGGCGCGGGATCTGGCGCAGGTCGAACAGGGCGTCGCGCCCGGTGCCGGGCGTGGTGGCGGCCTTGCCGCGCTCGGCCGGCTGCACGCCGAGCAGCACCACCGCGGCCGGGTTGGCGGCCACCACCGCGCCGTTGGCGCGCAGCAGCATCACGCCGTCCTGCATGTCGTTGACCATCAGCCGGTTGACCAGCTGCTGCAGGCGCAGCTCCTGCTCGCGCGCCAGCGCCAGGCGCTCCTGCGCGAGCTGGCGGTTGGCCAGCAGGTACATCAGCGAGGCCGCGATCATGAACACCAGGCCGTACAGCCCGGAGCCCAGCAGGCCGGCGTCGGCCTGGTGCAGCAGCAGGGTCTGCGCGAACGGGCTGCTCATCACCACCAGCGCCGAGACCGCCGCGGCGGACAGCGCGAACAGCAGGCTGGTGAGCGCGCCGGCCTGCAGCGCCGGCAGCAGGAAGATCATGGCCATGCCTTCGCTGCGGTAGCCCTGGGCGTGGAAGATCAGGCCGAGCAGGACCAGGTCGGCCAGCACCTGCATGTGCACGCGCAGGTGGAAGCCGCGCCGCCACCACAGCGCCGCGGCGGTCATGGCAAGCGCCATCAGCGCATAAGGCACCGCCAGCGGCAGCGCCGCCTGGCCCTGGCCCAGCGCCTGCGCCAGCCGCTCGGTCTCGGCGCGCTGGGCCGGCAGCCAGGCGTAGCCCAGCAGCAGCGCGGCCACCGCCAGGCGGGCCCAGCAGAAATAGCGCAGCAGGCGCCAGTGGAATTCAGGAGGCTCGGGCCGCCGCCACAGCGCGGCGACGGCGCCCCAGGCGCCGGCGCGGGTCCGGGACCGGAGCTGGGCCTGGGACTGGGACGCGGCGGGCCCCTTCATGCGGCGGCGTCGTCCGCGTCGCTGTCCGGCGGCAGGTGGGCGCGCCGGCAATAGTGCAGGCCGCGGTAGGCGATGGCCTCGCCGCGCGGCAGGTGCACGGCGCAGCGCGCGCATTGCACCATGGCTTCCTGCGGCGCCGCGGGCGGGCGCGGCCGGACGGCGCGCCGGCTGGCCTGGCGCTCTTCGGCGCGCTGGCGCAGCCACCAGAGGCAACCCAGCAACACGGCCAGGACGAGGACGATGCGTGCCATGCGGGGATCAGAGCCGGTGCAGGATGACTTCGATGACGAAACGGCTGCCCACGTAGGCCAGCAGCAGGATGCCGAACGAGGCGATCACCCAGCGCAGCGCCGTGCGCCCGCGCCAGCCGTAGAAGCTGCGCCCGGCCAGGATGCCGGCGAACATCACCCACGACAGCAGCGCGAACACGGTCTTGTGGTCCAGCCGGAAGGCGCGCCCGAACAGTTGCTCGGAGAACAGCAGGCCCGACAGGATGGTCAGGGTCAGCAGCACGAAACCCGCGCCGATCAGGCGGAACAGCAGCTTTTCCAGCGTCAGCAGCGGCGGCAGCAGGTCCAGCCAGCGGCCCACCCACTGCGCCGGCGCCGCGCCCTCGGCGGCCTGCGGCGAGCGGTTGAAGCCATGCAGGCGGCGCTCGGCCAGCAGCATCAGGAAGGCGTGGAAGGCGGCCAGCGTGAACAGCCCGTACGCCACGTTGGCGATGACGAAGTGCAGCTTGAACAGCGGCGCGGCGGCGTAGCCGAGGATCTGCGCGCCCGGGAAGGCCAGCGGGATCAGGCTGGCCAGCATCGCCACCGGGAACACGATCAGCCCGAGCCCGGCCAGCGAGAAGAAGAAGCTCTCGATCCAGTAGATGCCCACGCCCAGCCACAGCATGGCCGACAGCGCGAAGGCAAAGCCGAACATCATGCGGTCGGCCGGGAAGATGGTCTCGTGCAGCAGCAGGCCGTGGCTGGCCAGCGCGGCCAGCATCAGCACATGCCACCAGGCCGGGCGCCCCTCCCCGCGCGTGCCGCCGCCCTGCAGCAGCATGGTGGCGGTGGCGCCCCCCGCGGCGCCGCCGGCGGCGCCGGCAGCCGCCAGTTGCGGATTGCGCGTCGCCCAGCCGTGAAAGGCCAGGCCGCAATAGAGAAGTGCCGTCAAGGCATACAGTACAATGGCCATTTGCACAGTTTACCCTAGCGCCCCCGCCCCGGTGGCGCCGCGCTTGAGCCGCGCTCGAGCCGCGCGTGAGCCTGGCCCGGAACCTGCGCCCGGCCTCGCAAGGCGCCGGCCCCGCGCCGCCCAGGCCCCGAAACAAGCCCTACCCCCGGACTTCTCTGCCATGCTGGACAATCTCACTCAACGCCTGGCGCGGGTCGTCAAGACCATGCGCGGCGAGGCTCGCCTGACCGAAGCCAATACCGCCGAAATGCTGCGCGAGGTGCGCCTGGCCATGCTGGAGGCCGACGTGGCCCTGCCGGTGGTGCGCGAATTCATCGCCCGCGTGAAGGAAAAGGCGCTGGGCGAGGACGTGGTGTCCAGCCTCACCCCCGGCCAGGCCCTGGTGGGCGTGGTGCAACGCGAGCTGACCGCCGTCATCGGCGGCGAGGAAAGCCTCACGGCCGGCGACAAGAGCGGCGAGCTGAACCTGGCCGTGCAGCCGCCCGCCATCATCCTGATGGCCGGCCTGCAGGGCGCCGGCAAGACCACCACCGTGGGCAAGCTGGCCAAGTGGCTCAAGGAAAACAAGAAGAAGAAAGTGCTGACGGTGTCGTGCGACGTCTACCGCCCCGCCGCCATCGCCCAGCTCAAGACCGTGTCCGAGCAGGTCGGCGCCGACTTCTTCCCCTCCCAGCCGGACCAGAAGCCGGTGGACATCGCGCGCGCGGCGGTGGACTGGGCGCGCAAGCACTACCACGACGTGCTGATCGTCGACACGGCCGGACGCCTGGGCATCGACGAGGCCATGATGCAGGAAATCGCCGCCCTGCACGCCGAGCTCAAGCCCGCCGAAACCCTGTTCGTGGTCGACGCCATGCTGGGCCAGGACGCGGTCAACACGGCGCGCGCGTTCCATGACGCGCTGCCGCTGACCGGCGTGGTGCTGACCAAGCTCGACGGCGATGCGCGCGGCGGCGCGGCACTGTCGGTGCGCCACATCACCGGCCGGCCGATCAAGTTCGTCGGCGTGGGCGAGAAGCTCGACGGCCTCGAGCCGTTCTACCCCGAGCGCATGGCCCAGCGCATCCTGGGCATGGGCGACATCCTCGCGCTGGTCGAGGAAGCCCAGCGCGGCGTGGACATGGAAGCGGCCGAGAAGCTGGCCAAGAAGATCAAGAAGACGGGCGGCTTCGACCTCGAGGACTTCAAGACCCAGATCGGCCAGATGAAGAAGATGGGCGGCCTGGGCAGCCTGGTGGACAAGCTGCCGGCGCAGTTCGCCCAGCAGGCCCAGGGCGCCAACATGGACGTGGCGGAAAAGCAGGTGCGCCGCATGGAAGGCATCATCAACAGCATGACCGCCGCCGAGCGCGCCAAGCCCGAGCTGATCAAAGCCAGCCGCAAGCGCCGCATCGCGGCCGGCGCCGGCGTGCCGGTGCAGGAGGTCAACCGCCTGCTCAACCAGTTCGACCAGATGCAGGGCATGATGAAAAAGCTCAAGGGCGGCGGCATGATGAAGATGATGCGCTCGATGGGCGCGATGAAGGGCGGCATGAAGGGCCTCTTCAATCGCTGAGCGAAGCGCCCGATGAACCGCCGGGCCGCCGGCAGCAACGCATAAAGACAGTCAGAGACAGGATCGACATCATGATGAGCGCCGAACAGGCCCGCGAACTGTGGGCCAACTCCGAGGAAATCGTCAGCGCGCAAGCGGTGCAGGATTCGCTGGACCGCATGGCCGCCGAGATCACGGCCAGGATGGGCGACACCTTCCCACTGGTGCTGTCGGTGATGGGCGGCGCGGTGGTCTTCACCGGCATGCTGCTGCCCAAGCTGGCATTCCCGCTGGAGTTCGACTACATCCACCTCTCGCGCTACAACAACAAGACGGTGGGCGGCGAGATGCAATGGCGCGTGGCGCCGCGCGAGTCGGTCAAGGACCGCACCGTGCTGGTGCTGGACGACATCCTCGACGAAGGCGAGACCATGGCGGCGATCCGCCAGCGCATCATGGACATGGGCGCCACCAACGTCTACGCCGCGGTGCTGTGCGAGAAGGTGCTGCAAAAGCCCAAGCCCATGCACCCGGATTTCTGCGGCTTCACAGTGCCCGAGCGCTACGTCTTCGGCTGCGGCATGGACGCCCACGGCTACTGGCGCAACCTGCCCGCCATCAGGGCCTTGCGCTGACGATCGGCCACAGCGAGGCCAGCAGCAGCAGCGCCATCGCCACGTTGAACACGCGCAGCACGCGCGGCTGCGCCAGCCAGCGCCGCAAGGCCGAGCCGAACACCGCCCACATCGCCACGCTCGGCAGGTTGATCACGGCGAACACCCCGGCCAGCAGCAGCACGTTGAGCCACACGTTGCCGTGCAGCACATAGGTGCTGCACGCGCCCACCGCCATCACCCACGCCTTGGGGTTGACCCACTGGAACGCCGCGGCCCGCAGGAAGCCCATCGGCCGCGCCGCCTGGCGCTCCTGCATGCCGCCGGAGGTGGCCAGCTGCCACGCCAGCCACGCCAGGTAGAGCGCCGCCACCACGCGCAGGACCGTCCAGGTCCAGGGCAAGGCGGCGAACAGCGAACCCAGCCCGAGCCCGACCACCGCCACCATGAGGGCGAAGCCCAGGCTGATGCCGAGGATGTGCGGCACCGTGCGCGCGAAGCCGAAATTGACGCCGGACGCGAGCACCATCGTATTGTTGGGGCCGGGCGTGATCGACGACACGAGGGCGAACACGCAGAAGGCGGCGAACACGCCGGATCCGGCAACGAGCTGGGGAACTGCCATGACTGACTCCATCGGGGGGCGGACAATGAGGCAACCCAGTCTAGTCGAGCACTCCAATACAGTACCGGTACACTCGGCCAGAAAACTGGCGGTACGGCCTCTGCCGGCTGCCTAGGAACGCGCTGCCTGCAAGGCAGCCGCCGCCACCCATAGCGCGATGCCCCACAGCACCAGCCCGGTGGCCCGCTCCACGCCGCGCACGGAACGCGCGAAACGCGCGCGCACCGGCGGCCGGCGCACGCCCCAGGCCACCAGCAGGTCCCAGCCGAAGACCATGGCGAACATCCACAGGCCGTAGCCGAACTGCGCCGCGGCCGGCGTGCCGTTGCCGGCCAGCACCGAGAACAGGCTGGCATAGAACAGCGCGTTCTTCGGGTTGAGCACGGCCGACAGGAAACCGCTGACCAACTGTGCCGCGCAGCCGCCGCCCGGCGGCGGCTGGCCGCCGGCTTCGGGCAGCGCGGTTTCCCCGCTGGCCGACAGCAGGCGCCAGCCCAGCCACGCCAGGTACAGGCACCCGCCCCATTGCAGCAGCACGAGCACGCCCTGGCTGGCGCGCGTGGCGGCCAGCCCGGCCAGCGCCGCGCCGATGAACACGCCGTTGCCGAGCGCGATGCCCAGGCAGACGGCGGCGGCGCGCCGCACGCCGAGCACCAGCGAGCTGCGCACCACCAGGAAGAAGTCGGGCCCCGGGCTGAGCAGCGCGAGGAAGTGCGCGCCGGCCACCATGGCGAATTGGCCGAAGCCGGATGCGGCGCAGAGATCCATGCCAGTCCTTTCGTGTCGAACACGAAGTCTGGCCGCGGACACGGCTGGCGTATTGGAGAAAATTGCGGCGCCCGGCTCAACCGGCGCGGTGCTGGAAGCCGCGCGGCGTGAGCGCCACGCGCTGCTTGAAGGCGCGCTGGAAATGGCTCTGGTCGGAGAAGCCCAGATCCTGGGCGATGTCGGCCGGAGCGCCGCCCGCGCGCAGCAGGCGGCGCGCGTGGTTGATGCGCTGGTCGAGCTGGTAGGCGTGCGGCGTCATGCCGGTCTCGGCGCGGAAGGCGCGGATCAGCTGGTAGCGGCTCATGCCGGCGCCGCGCGCCATCTCGGCCAGCGGCAGCGGCTCGGCATGGCGCTCGCGCAGGGTCGCCACGATGCGGGCGAGCCGCGCGCGGCCGGCGGGCAGGCGCGGCGCGCGCACGGTCTGGCGCGGGTCCGCGCCGCCCAGCAGCGCGGCGACGAAGCTGGCCAGCGCCGCCTCCTTGCGCGCGCATGGCGCCGCCGAGAACAGCAGGCGGTTGAGCGCGCACAGGGCCGCGTAGGTATCTGCCGCGCTGGTGATGCGCACGCGCGCGAGCGCGGCCGGCAGCGCCGGCGCCGCGCCGTGCGCCGCCAGCACCGCGTCCGCCCAGGCCGCATCGATATGCAGCATCTGGTAGCTCCAGCGCCGCTCCGGCTCCGGGTTGCATGCGTGCACCTGCCCGGCGGGGATCACCACCACGTCGCCGGGCGACAGCCGCACCGTGCCGGCTTCGGTGCCGAACACGCTGTGGCCGCTGTCGACGGCGCCCACCGACAAGGTGGGATGGGTATGCGGCAGATAGGCTGCGCCGCTGTCGCTGGCGCAGCGGCTTTCGACGAACGGCATAGCCGGGTCGAACCAGTAGCGGCCGGGCCGGGCGGCCGTCATCCGGTGCGGTAGGGCCGCTCGCGCAGCCATTTGGTGGCGATCCACTTCTCGCCTTCCTCGACCGGCAGGCCGGCGTGCAGGGTACGGTCGTCCAGCGTGCCGTCGGTCTTGCGGTAGCTGAAATAGACGGCGTTGCCCTTGACCGGCGCCACTTCCAGGCCGAGCTTGGGAAACGCGGTGGCGCCGCCCGCCGGCGGGCTGTTGAGGTAGATCACCAGGGTGGCCACGCGCTGCCCGCCCACGCGGAGCTGGCGCGCCTCGCCGGGGCGCTGGGGATTGAAGAAATCGTAGTGCGGCTGGTATTCGCCTCCGGGCTTGTAGTTGAGGATCTGCAAACCCTCGCCGCGGTCGGCGGCGATGCCGGTCACGCTGGCGATGCAATCCTCGATGCGTTCGATCAGCGGGTGCTCGCCGACCTGGAACATGGCGCCCATGCTAGTGCGCGCGTCGATCAGGTTTTCGTCGCCGGTGTCCGGGTTGATGACCGGCGAGCGCGCCAGGCGGCCGCGCGCCAGCGTCACCAGGGCGTCGCACTCGGCGTCGGTGAGCAACTGCTGGAACAGCACCACGCGCGGCGCGGCCAGCGCGAACAGGATGGGAATGTCGCGCCCGCCATGGTGCGCGGTATTGCGCGCGGGGAAGCCGGCGGCGTGGATGCGGGGCTCGGCGGGGCCGGCGGCCGGGACGGTGTCCGCGACAGCGTCGCCATCCTCCGCCGTGCCGCGCGTGGCGGCCAGCGCCGCGCCGACCGTGGTGCGCGCGAAGGCGGCGTCGTAGCCCGACTGGCACATCGACCGCACCAGCGCGTCGGCGTTGAAGCCCTGGCGGATATGGCGCCGCAGCCAGCGCTCCAGGTCCGGGGAGGAACTGGCGTAGCCGGCCCTGCCGGTGCCGGTGCCTCCGCCTCCGGTTCCGCCAGGCGTGCTCATGAGGGGTTGGCCAGCCGCTGCGGCGAGAACGGATTGCGCGACGGCGCCTCGGGCGGCAGCACGCGCGCGCGCGCGGCGGCGGGATCGGGGTCGCCGGCCACCGTGACGCTGGCCTCGGAGTACTGCCAGCGCTTCCACGCCGCCAGCACCGCGTTGGGATATTCGGGCCGGCCGCGGCTGCCGTTGTAGCGGCCCAGCGCCAGGAACAGGTCGCCCTGCTCGCGGTCCAGGTAGTAGCGCAGGATGGTGCAGCCGTAGCGCAGGTTGCTTTGCAGGTGGAACAGCTTGCGCGCGTCGCCGTCGCCGATGCTGCGCGACCAGAACGGCATCACCTGCATCAGGCCGCGCGCGCCGGCGCCGCTGATGGCGTACTTGCGGAAATTGCTCTCCACCTGTACCAGCCCCAGCACCAGCGCCGGCTCCAGCCCGGCGCGCTTGGCCTCGTAGTAGGCGGTCTCGATCAGCTCGATGCGCACCTGCGGCTCGGGGATGCGCGCGGCGAGCCGGTGCGACATCTCCTCCAGCCATTTCACGTAGGCCAGCTGCTCGCCGCCGGTGGCGAAGGCCGGGCGCAGCGGCCGGCTGTCCGCGATGGCGGCGGCCAGCGCGCCGCGCACGGCGTCGGCCAGGTCTTCTTCCTTCTGCGCGCCGGCGTGCGCGGCCGCGCTCAGCGCCAGCAGCAGGCCGGCGCCGGCGCGCGCCAGGCGCAGGCACACGCGGCCGCGCAGGAGGAGGCGACGAGCGCCAAGGCGACTGCCCGCGGCGCGCATGGGCTCAGGCGGACAGCAGGCCGCGCACGTGGCCGACCACGTCGGCCACCGGCAGTTGCGTGGCCTCGGCGTCGCGCCGGCCCTGGTATTCGACGCGGCCTTCCTTCAGGCCGCGGTCGCCCACCACCACGCGGTGCGGCACGCCGATCAGTTCCCAGTCGGCGAACATGGCGCCCGGGCGTTCGCCGCGGTCGTCCAGGATCACGTCGACGCCGGCCGCCAGCAGCTCGGCGTGGATGCGGTCGGCCTCGGCCTTGACGGCTTCCGAGCGGTCGTAGCCGACCGGGCAGATCACCACCGCGAACGGGGCGATGGCCGCCGGCCAGATGATGCCGCGCTCGTCGAAGTTCTGCTCGATGGCCGCGCCCAGGATGCGGGTCACGCCGATGCCGTAGCAGCCCATCTGCATGGGCTGGGTCTTGCCGTTCTCGTCGAGGAAGGTGGCGCCCATCGACTCGGAATAGCGCGTGCCGAGCATGAACACGTGGCCCACCTCGATGCCGCGGCAGATTTCCAGCGTGCCCTTGCCATCCGGGGAAGCGTCGCCCGCCACCACGTTGCGCAGGTCGGCCACGGCCGGCTCGGGCAGGTCGCGGCCCCAGTTCACGCCGGTCAGGTGATAGTCCTTCTGGTTGGCGCCGCAGACGAAGTCGCTCATGTTGGCCACGGTGCGGTCGGCCACCACCTTGACCGGCTGCCTGGTGCCGATCGGGCCCAGGTAGCCGGGCGGCGTGCCGAAGGTTTCGACGATCTCGGCCTCGGTGGCGAAGCGGAACTCGGCCAGGCCGGGCACCTTGGAGGCCTTGACCTCGTTGAGCTCATGGTCGCCGCGCAGCAGCAGCAGCCAGATCTGCACGCCGGCCTCGCCGTCGGTGGCCAGCACGATCGACTTGACCGTGCGCGCCAGCGGGATGCCGAGCAGCTCGGCCACCTGCTCGCACTTGGCCTTGCCCGGGGTGGGCGTGTTCACCAGGTCTTGCGCCGGCGCGGCGCGCTCGGCCAGCAGCGGCAGGGCCTCGGCCGCTTCCATGTTGGCGGCGTAGTCCGAGGTGGGGCAATAGACGATGGCGTCCTCGCCGGTATCGGCGATCACGTGGAACTCGTGCGAGCCCGAGCCGCCGATGGCGCCGTTGTCGGCCGCCACGGCGCGGAATTCCAGGCCGAAGCGTTCGAAGATGCGCACGTAGGCGTCGAACATCTTGTCGTAGGACACCTTGAGGCCGGCCACGTCGCGGTCGAACGAGTAGGCGTCCTTCATGGTGAACTCGCGCCCGCGCATGATGCCGAAGCGCGGCCGGCGCTCGTCGCGGAACTTGGTCTGGATCTGGTAGAAATTGACCGGCAACTGCTTGTAGCTGCGGATTTCGCTGCGGGCGATGTCGGTGACCACTTCCTCGGAGGTGGGCTGCACGGCGAAGTCGCGCTCGTGGCGGTCCTTCAGGCGCAGCAGCTCGGGCCCCATCTTGTCCCAGCGGCCGGTTTCCTGCCACAGCTCGGCGGGCTGGATCACCGGCATCGACAACTCGACCGCGCCGGCGCGGTTCATTTCCTCGCGCACGATGTTTTCCACCTTGCGGATGACCCGCAGGCCCACCGGCATGTAGTTATAGATGCCGGCGCCGAGCTTCTTGATCATGCCGGCGCGCATCATCAGCTTGTGCGAGACGATTTCCGCGTCGGAAGGGGCTTCCTTGAGGGTGGAAATGAAGAATTGCGAGGCTTTCATCCGTTGCTTTCTCGTAAGGCCATGCCCGCCGCGCGGACCGCGGGCGGGGAGTGGCGCGAATTCGTTGCGCGCGTGCGCCTGAAACTGCGCTTTTTGCTCGGGGAAAACCAGCACCCCGTTGCACAAGCCGCATTACGCGCTTCCTTTATAATCGACGTAATTCTAAAGGATTCGAGGTGCAGTCATGCTCGATCGTGAAGGCTTTCGCCCGAACGTCGGCATCATCCTCATCAACGCACGGAACGAGGTGTTCTGGGGCAAGCGCATCGGCGAGCATTCGTGGCAGTTTCCACAGGGCGGCATCAAATACGGCGAAACGCCGGAACAGGCGATGTACCGCGAGCTACATGAAGAAGTCGGTCTGCTGCCCGAGCACGTCAGGATCGTCGGTCGCACGCGCGACTGGCTGCGTTATGAGGTGCCGGACAAGTTCATCCGCCGCGAGATCCGCGGCCATTACCGGGGACAGAAGCAGATCTGGTTCCTATTGCGCATGGCGGGCCGCGATTGCGACATCCGCCTGCGCGCCACCGACCACCCGGAGTTCGATGCCTGGCGCTGGAGCCACTACTGGGTACCACTCGATGCCGTCATCGAGTTCAAGCGCGAGGTGTACCAGCTCGCGCTGAACGAGCTGTCCCGCTTCCTGCAACGCAACACCCGCGCGCCGCTGAGCCCCTACGGGACGCACGGCGCGCACGGCAGGCACGCCGCGGCGCGGCCGGGCCGGGCGCCGGACGAGCATGCCGGGGCCAGCGGCCGCCTCGCGCACGAGCCGCAGGGCCCGTGCGACGACCAGGCCGGCGATCCCGGCCCAACACCGCCGGCCATGCCGGCGTCCACAGAACGGAGTACCGATGATTGAATCCGCCGGCCGGGGCTTTCGCTCCCGGCTGACCGCCGCCTGCCTGCTGGCGGCAACCCTGTCCCTGGGACTGGCCGGCTGCGGCAGCACCAAGCCGAACTACACCAGGGTGGACACCCCGGACGAGGAAGCCGAGGACTACACGCCCAAGAAGGAATCGAGCCTGTTCGCGCCGCTGTTCGGCCCGCGCGAATTCCACGAGGCCGCCACCCCGCTGCCGGCGCCGCCGCGCGATGCCGACCTGATCCCGTTCGAGGTGAGCCCGACCGGCAACTTCGACTTCGCCGTGGACGCCAAGTCGGTCTCGGTCGGCGCGGACGGCGCCGTGCGCTACACGGTGGTGATCAGCGGCCCGGGCGGCACGCGCAGCGCCAGCTTCGAAGGCTTCCGCTGCGACTCGTACGAGCGCAAGATGTTCGCCACGCTGCCCAAGGGCGCCACGCAATGGGTGCGCAACGGCAGCGACGACCGCGACGGCTGGATCCGCGTCGTCAAGGGCGCGCGCAACAATTACGCCGGCGCGCTCGCCGCCGACTTCTTCTGCGAGGGCCGCGGAGCGGCCGGCACGGCGGAGGAAATCGTCAGGCAGCTGCGCGGGGACGCGCCGCGCAAGAGCCTGTTCCCGCGCTGAGCGGCAGCGGGCCGCGATGAGGCAGGCGAACGACTGACAGACAGCATCGGCTTGCCGCTTGTGTTCTCCCCTCTCCCGCTGGCGTGGGAGGGGGGAGCAAACCGTCGATGATCGGAGGCTGCACCGGCAAACAAAAAGGCTGCACGATGTGCAGCCCTTTTGTTTCTAAACGCCCGCTCGCCGGTGCCGTCAGACCAGCACGAGATTGTCGCGATGGATCAGCTCGTGCTCGTTCTGGTGGCCCAGCACGCGCTCGATCTCCGAGGACGGCTTGCGCGCGATCAGGCGCGCCTCGGCGCTGGAATAATTAGTGATGCCGCGCGCCACCTCGCGCCCGCCGGCGTCGACGCAGGCGATCACCTCGCCGCGCGCGAACTCGCCTTCGACCTCCACCACGCCGATCGGCAGCAGCGACTTGCCGCCGCCGGTGAGCTTGTCGGCGGCGCCGGCGTCGATCACCACGCGCCCGCGCATCTGCAGGTGGTCTGCCATCCATTGCTTGCGCGCGTTCAGGCGCCCGGTCGGCGCCAGCAACTGGGTGCCGATGCCTTCGCCGCCGGCCAGCCGCTCCAGCACGTTAGCCTCGCGCCCCGAGGCGATCACGGTGTGGGCGCCCGACTTGGCCGCGCGCTTGGCGGCCAAGATCTTGGTCAGCATGCCGCCGCGCCCGATCGAGGTGCCGGCGCCGCCGGCCATGGCCTCGAGCTCGGGTGCGCCGGCCAGCGCTTCGTCCACGAAGGCGGCTTGCGGATCGCGGCGCGGGTCGGCGGTGTAGAGGCCGCGCTGGTCGGTCAGGATCACCAGCGCGTCGCCTTCGATCAGGTTGGTGACCAGCGCGCCGAGCGTGTCGTTGTCGCCGAACTTGATTTCGTCGGTGACCACGGTGTCGTTCTCGTTGATGATCGGCACCACGCCGAGCGACAGCAGCGTCAGCAGCGTCGAGCGCGCGTTCAGGTAGCGCTCGCGGTCGGCGAGGTCGGCGTGGGTCAGCAGCACCTGGGCGGTGCGGATGCCGTAGCGGCCGAACTGGCTTTCGTAGACCTGGGCCAGGCCCATCTGGCCCACCGCCGCGGCGGCCTGCAGCTCGTGGATCTCCCGCGGGCGGCGCACCCAGCCCAGGCGCTGCATGCCTTCGGCAATGGCGCCGGAGCTGACCAGCACGACTTCCTTGCCGGCCATGCGCAGCTTGGCGATCTGGGCCGCCCAGCGGGCGATGGCGTCGTGATCGAGCCCCTTGCCGTCGTTGGTCACCAGGCTGGACCCGACCTTCACGACGATACGTTTTGCCTGGGCGATGACCGATTGCATGGCGGGATCCTGTCTCCTGGGTACTACGGCTGTCGTTTGTCGTTTGTCGTTGGCGGGCGCGGACCGGCTCAGTCCTGTTCCGTGCCGGCCTGGTCGATATTGTGCAGGCGCTCGTCGAAGCGGATGTCCGGCTCCTCCAGCGCGGCGGCCTCCTCGGCCTTGATCGCGGCGAGGTGGTCCTTGATCGCGTAGATCAGCTCGCGGCAGCCTTCGCCGGTCAGGGCGGAGATGCGGAATACCGGGCCCTTCCACTTGTAGCGCTTGACGAAATCCTTGACGCGCTTCTCGCGCTCTTCCTCCGGCACCACGTCCAGCTTGTTGAGCACCAGCCAGCGCGGCTTGTCGTAGAGGCTTTCGTCGTACTTCTTCAGTTCGTTGACGATGGCGCGCGCTTCCGCCACCGGATCCACGTTCTCGTCGAACGGCGCCAGGTCCACGATGTGCAGCAGCAGGCCGGTGCGCTGCAGGTGGCGCAGGAACTGGTGGCCCAGCCCGGCGCCCTCGGCCGCGCCTTCGATCAGGCCGGGGATGTCGGCCACCACGAAGGATTGCTCGTGGTCGACGCGCACCACGCCCAGGTTCGGATGCAGCGTGGTGAACGGGTAGTCCGCCACCTTGGGACGCGCGTTGGAGATGTGGGAGATCAGCGTCGACTTGCCGGCATTGGGCATGCCCAGCAGCCCCACGTCGGCCAGCACCTTCAGCTCGAGCTTGATCATGCGGCGCTCGCCGGGCTTGCCGTCGACCTGCTGGCGCGGCGCGCGGTTGGTGCTGGACTTGAAGTGCAGGTTGCCCCAGCCGCCCATGCCGCCTTCGGCCAGGCACACGGTCTGGCCGTGCTCGGTCAGGTCGGCGATCAGGTCGCCGGTGTCCATGTCCAGGATCTGCGTGCCGACCGGCATGCGCAGCGTCACGTCCTCGCCGCCGGCGCCGTAGCAGTCCGCGCCGCGGCCGTTTTCGCCGTTGCGCGCCACGTGCTTCTTGGCGTAGCGGAAGTCGATCAGGGTGTTGATGTTGCGGTCGGCCACCGCGAACACGCTGCCGCCGCGGCCGCCATCGCCACCGTCCGGGCCGCCGAAGGGCACGAATTTCTCGCGCCGCATCGATGCGCTGCCATTGCCGCCATTGCCGGCAATGACTTCAATTCTGGCTTCGTCGATGAACTTCATGATGACCTTCCGTGGTGGAGCGGCCGCGATGCGCGTGCCCGGCCGGCATGGCGGGGACCGCACAGGCGGCGGATGGCGACAATCCCATTGTCGCCAGAAATGAAAAAGCCCCGCAAGTGCTGCGGGGCCTTCGTGCTGCAAAGGCGGTGATCAGGCTGCCGGAACGACGCTGACCTGCTGCTTCTTGGCAGCGCCCTTGACGGCGAACTGAACGTGACCGTCGACCAGGGCAAAGAGGGTGTGGTCCTTGCCAATGCCAACGTTCTCGCCCGGGTGCACGCGCGTACCGCGCTGACGCACGATGATGCTGCCGGCGTTGATGGCCTGGCCACCGTACACCTTGACGCCCAGACGCTTCGATTCGGAATCGCGGCCGTTCCGTGTGGAACCGCCGCCCTTTTTCTGTGCCATGACTAACTCCTGTCGCTTTACTTTACCTAGTTACGCTTGAATTCGATTTCGATGTGGACTGAGCGGCAGCTCAGGCAACGATCGCTTCGATGCGCAGCTCGGTGTAATTTTGACGATGGCCTTGACGCTTCTGGTAGTGCTTGCGACGGCGCATCTTGAAGATCTTCACTTTGTCGTGACGACCTTGGGAGATAACGGTAGCCTTGACGGAAGCCCCGCTAACCAGCGGCGTACCAAACTTGATTTGGTCGCCGGCGCCCACTGCGAGCACCTGGTCGAGCGTGATTTCTGCGCCAATGTCTGCCGGTATCTGTTCTACTTTAAGTTTTTCGCCAGCAGCAACCTTGTATTGCTTGCCGCCGGTTTTTACGACCGCGTACATTGTCGAACCTCTCGATGTGAAATAAAACGCCGAAAGCCAATGCCGGCCTGCCCCTGGCGCCCGTCCGCCCTGCCTTGGCAGGATGGCCCGGACCACCCGGACAGCCCAATTGGCGCCGGTTATCTCCCGCCGGCACAGCCGTGAACAACGCGCAAACAACGCAAAGCGGCCGGAGGAAACCCGTGATTCTATACGAGATCCGGGAAAAGTACAAAGAAAACAGGCACATAGCCTGCCCGGCGCCGTCCGGCGCACATTGTGCCGGCAGGCGGACCGGCCCGGCTCAGATCAGGTCCGCCAGCAGGAAGCCCGCCAGGGCGGCGAAGGCTGCCCACCAGGCAGTGCGGCGCAGCCGGCGACGCGAAGAGGAATGTCTATCGGTCATGCCCGCATTATAGGTCGCGGGGTCGCGCGCGGGTCGCGGGCGCGAGCCACGCGCCGGTCCCGGCCGCGCCCATGCCGCACCCCCCGTTCAGGGGACATACATACACCCGCATCGCTTATAATCGGCGGGTTTTGCGTAACGGTGAACATCTTGTCCCAGTCTTCCGCCACTGCCTTGCTTGCCCCGGTCGCTGCCGACATGCGCGCCGTTGATTCAGTGATCCGCCAGCGCCTCGCCTCGGAAGTGCCCCTGATCGAGCAGATCGGCGAGTACATCATCAGCGCCGGCGGCAAACGCCTGCGCCCGGTGATCCTGCTGCTGTCCGCGCGGGCCTTCGGCTACGACGGCCATCGCCACCACGACCTGGCCGCCGTGGTGGAGTTCATCCATACCGCCACGCTGCTGCACGACGACGTGGTCGACGAATCCGAGCTGCGCCGCGGCCGCCAGACCGCCAACGCGGTGTTCGGCAATGCCGCCAGCGTGCTGGTGGGCGACTTCCTCTATTCGCGCGCCTTCCAGATGATGGTGGACGCCGGCAGCATGCGCATCATGGAGATCCTCTCCAACGCCACCAACGTGATCGCCGAAGGCGAGGTCCTGCAGTTGCTGAACATGCACGATCCCGACGTCACCGTGGAGCGCTACCTGCAGGTGATCCGCTACAAGACCGCCAAGCTGTTCGAGGCCTCGGCCCAGCTCGGCGCCGTGCTGGCCGGCGCGGATGCCGCCACCGAAGAGGCCGCGGCCGAATATGGCCGCCGCATCGGCACCGCCTTCCAGCTCATCGACGACATGCTGGACTACACCGCCAGCGCCGAGCAGATGGGCAAGAACGCCGGCGACGACCTGCGCGAAGGCAAGCCCACGCTGCCGCTGCTGCACCTGCTCGAGCACGGCACCGAGGCGCAGCGCGCGCTGGCGCGCGACGCCATCGTGCAGGGCGGCACCGAGCACTTCGACGCGGTGTTCGCGGCGATCCACGACAGCGGCGCGCTCGAGGTCACCTTCGAAGCCGCGCGGGGCGAGGCCGAAGCGGCGGAGAAAGCCGCGCGACAGTTCCCCGACTCGCCGCTCAAGCAGACGCTGATCGACCTGTGCGCGTTCTCGCTGCAGCGCCAGTCCTGAGTCCCAGCCCCGAGTCCGCGTCGCCCCGCCAGGAAAAACACAGGAACACGCGCTTGCCTCTTCCCATCCGAAAAAAAGGCTGCTACACTTGTGTGCTTTCTCGCTGCAACAATATTTCTGGCGCCGCGATAGAAAAAAGCAAGAAAAACGGGGTGTAGCTTAGCCTGGTAGAGCGCTACGTTCGGGACGTAGAGGCCGGAGGTTCGAATCCTCTCACCCCGACCAGTTTTCACGGTCGGCAAGACCGTACAAAAAAGCCGCACAGCAATGTGCGGCTTTTTTTCGTCCATGGGTTTTGCCGGACTGTCACCGCGGGCCCCTCCCCCCCTCCCCCCGCGCCAGTAGGGTTGCGCGCGTGTCGCGCAAACGCCAACGCCGCTCCCGCCTCGCCTTTACAAAAAGTGACCCCGCCTGCAAACTGCGCCGATTCGGGGTCCTTCGGCCGCTTGCCGGCCGTCAGCTTTTTTTGCCATGACACTTGGTCTAGCTCTTGCACAGAGCCGGCGCATCGCGCCGGCCCTGCTCGCCCAGCTTGAACAGTCGGCACGAGAAAAAAAGTCGCAGCTGATCGACGAGATCATCGCCAGCGGCACCATGACTGCGCACGATGTGGCGATCTTCGCGGCTGATAAATATCAGCTGCCTCTCGTCGACCTGAACCAGTACAACCTGAACAAGGTGCCGGCGGCGCTGGCGGGCAACCGCGAGTTCCACGCCCACCGGCTGCTGCCGCTGGGCCGGCGCGAGAACCGCCTGGTGCTGGCCCTGTCCGACCCGGGCAACCAGGGCGGGCTCGAGGCCATCAAGCAGAAGTACAACCTGCCGGTCGATACGGTGGTCGTCGAGCACGACAAGCTGATGCAGTACGTGCGCTCCGCCGGCGAGGACGGCGGCGGCACCCTCAAGTCGCTCACGCCGGTGCAGGCCGAGCAGAAGATGATCGAGTACGACCCGGTCGCCTCCGCCGCCGCCCAGCGCAACAAGACCGCCGGCGACATCGACGACGCGCCGGTGGTGCGCTTCCTGCACAAGCTGCTGACCGAGGCCTTCCACCGCGGCGCCTCCGACCTGCACTTCGAGCCGTTCGAGACCTTCTACCGCATCCGCTTCCGCGTCGACGGCGTGCTGCAGGAGGTGGCGCGGCCGCCGGTCGACATCCGCGACAAGATCGCCACCCGCATCAAGGTGCTGTCGCGCCTGGACATCTCGGAAAAGCGCGTGCCGCAGGACGGCCGCATGAAGCTGCTGATCGCGCTGCCCAAGGACAAGAACGCGGAGAAGGACAAGGACGGCAAGGACAGCAAGGAGCCCAGGGAAGTCGTCGAGAAGGCAATCGACTTCCGCGTCTCCACGCTGCCCACGCTGTTCGGCGAGAAGATCGTGATCCGGATCCTGGAGTCGTCCTCCGACAAGCTCGACATCGACCAGCTCGGCTACGAGCCGGCGCAGAAGGCGCTGCTGCTGGACGTCATCAAGCGCCCCTACGGCATGGTGCTGGTGACCGGCCCCACCGGCAGCGGCAAGACGGTGTCGCTGTACACCTTCCTGAACCGGCTCAACCAGGGCGACATCAATATCTCCACGGCCGAGGACCCGGCCGAAATCCAGCTGCCCGGCATCAACCAGGTCAACGTCAACGAAAAGGCCGGCCTGACCTTCGCGGCGGCGCTGCGCTCGTTCCTGCGGCAG
This sequence comes from Cupriavidus sp. 30B13, assembly GCF_049059565.2. Lineage (NCBI taxonomy): Bacteria > Pseudomonadati > Pseudomonadota > Betaproteobacteria > Burkholderiales > Burkholderiaceae > Cupriavidus > Cupriavidus sp. 30B13. The sequence goes on from NZ_CP188223.1 coordinate 3,680,801, forward strand.
GACCCGGACATCATCATGGTCGGCGAGATCCGCGACCTGGAAACCGCCGACATCTCGATCAAGGCGGCCCAGACCGGCCACCTGGTGTTCTCCACCTTGCACACCAACGATGCGCCGACCACGCTCACGCGCCTGATGAACATGGGCGTGGCCCCGTTCAACATCGCCTCGAGCGTGCTGATGATCACCGCGCAGCGGCTGGCGCGCCGCCTGTGCACGTGCAAGCGGCCCGGCGAGCTGGCGCGCGAGGTGCTGGTCGACGCCGGCTTCCAGGAAGCCGATCTCGACGGCAGCTGGCAGCCCTACCACCCGGTCGGCTGCGAGCGCTGCAACGGCACCGGCTACAAGGGCCGCTGCGGCATCTACCAGGTGATGCCGATCACCGAGGCGATGCAGCAGATCATCCTGGCGCACGGCACGGCCCTGCAGATCGCCGAGCAGGCACGCCGCGACGGCGTGCTATCGTTGCGCGAAGCCGGCCTGTCCAAGGTGAAGCAGGGCGTCACCTCGCTGGAAGAAGTGCTGGCAACAACCAATATGTAAAACAACAAAGCATGTCATTTGGGGTCAATCATGGCGACACGCGCACCAGCCGCCGCCGCTCGCAAGGCGGCCGTGCCCAAGGGGAAATCCGGGCGTAAGGCGCCCACGCAGTACATCTTCGAGTGGGAGGGCAAGGACCGCAAGGGCAAGGTGTTCACGGGCGAGCTGCGCGCCGAGAGCCAGGCCGAGGTCAACGCCACCCTGCGCAAGCAGGGCCTCACCGTGGTCAAGCTCAAGAAGCGGCGCGCGGCGCGCGGGCGCAAGATCACCGAGAAGGACATCGCGTACTTCACGCGCCAGCTCTCGACCATGCTCAAGGCGGGCATCCCGCTGCTGCAGTCGATCGACATCATCGCGCGCGGCCATGCCAACCCCAATTTCACGCAGCTGCTTTCCGAGATCCGCTTCGACATCGAATCGGGCAGCAGCATGGCGCAGGCCTTCCGCCGCCATCCGCGCTACTTCGACACGCTCTACTGCAACCTGATCGACGCGGGCGAGCAGGGCGGTATCCTGGATGCCCTGCTGGAGCGCCTGTCGCTCTACATGGAAAAGACCATCGCGCTGAAGAGCCAGATCAAGTCGGCCATGATCTATCCGATCGCGGTGCTGACGGTGGCCTTCGCCGTGACGGTGATCCTGATGATCTTCGTGATCCCGGCGTTCAAGGGCGTGTTCTCGAGCTTCGGCGCCAACCTGCCGGCGCCGACGCTGGCCGTGATCGCCATGTCGGACTTCTTCGTCAACAACTGGTACCTGGTGATCGGCGTGCCGGTGTTCGGCATCGGCTTCTACCTGCGCAGCCTCAAACGCTCGGAGAAGGTGCAGCGCGCCAGCGACCGCCTGCTGCTGCGGCTGCCGATCTTCGGCTCGCTGTTCCGCAAGGCGGTGATCGCGCGCTGGACGCGCACGCTGGCCACCATGTTCGCCGCCGGCACGCCGCTGGTGGAGTCGATGGAGTCGGTGGCCGGCGCCGCCGGCAACTGGGTCTACTACGACGCCACCAGGGAGATCGAGCAGTCGGTGCGCATCGGCACCAGCCTGACCAACGCCATGCAGGCCACCCATGTGTTCGACAACATGGTGCTGCAGATGACGCAGATCGGCGAGGAGTCCGGCGCGCTGGACAACATGCTGCTGAAGGTGGCGGAGTTCTACGAGCGCGAGGTCGACGACGCCGTGGCCGCCATCTCCAGCCTGATCGAGCCGCTCATCATCGTGGTGCTGGGCGTGCTGATCGGCGGCATGGTGGTGGCGATGTATCTGCCGATCTTCAAACTGGGACAGGTGGTGTAAGGCATGCAGTGGCTGTTTTCCGCGCACGGCGCCGCTGGCGCGTTCTTCCCGCTGGCCGCGCCCGCGCAGGCCATCGCGTCGCTGGCGGTGCTGCCGCCCTGGTTCCTGGTGGCGGCGGCGGCGCTGCTCGGCCTGGTGGTCGGCAGCTTCCTCAACGTGGTGGTGCACCGGTTGCCGCGCATGATGGAGCGCGACGAGGCCAACTACATCGCCTCGCTGCGCGACGATCCGCTGCCCCACCCCGACACCTACAACCTGATGGCGCCGCGCTCGGCCTGCCCGCATTGCGGCCACGCGATCGGCGCGCTGGAGAATATTCCGGTGCTGAGCTACCTGGCGCTGCGCGGGCGCTGCTCGGCCTGCAAGGCGCCCATCGGCAGGCGCTACCCGCTGGTGGAAGCCGGCACCGCGCTGCTCACGGCGCTGGCCGCGGCCCACTTCGGCCCGACCTGGCAGGCGCTGGCGGCCATCGCCATGATCTGGGCGCTGATCTGCCTCACGCTGATCGATGCGGACACGCAGCTGCTGCCCGACCAGATCACGCTGCCGCTGCTGTGGCTGGGCCTGCTGCTCAACCTGGGCGGGCTGTTCGCGCCGCTGGCCGATGCCGTGATCGGCGCGGCGGCGGGCTACCTGCTGCTGTGGACGGTGTACTGGGTATTCAAGCTGGTGCGCGGCAAGGAAGGCATGGGCTATGGCGACTTCAAGCTGATGGCGGCGTTGGGCGGCTGGTTCGGCTGGCAGGCGCTGCCGGCGCTGGTGCTGCTGTCGTCGGTGGTGGGACTGTTGTTCGCGCTTGCCAATATCGCGCTGCGCCGTCAGGATCGCGATACGCATTTCGCCTTCGGCCCCTATATCGCCGGCGCCGGCCTGCTGGTGCTGTTCTTCGGCGCCAACGTGCTGCCGCTGGGCATCGCGAGAATCGGGGGAATCGCGGGCTGAGCGGCGCGCCGCCAACCCCACGCTAGCCTTGAGACAGACATGCTGCAAATCGGACTGACCGGAGGCATCGGCTCGGGCAAGACCCGCGTGGCGGACCTGTTCGCCGCGCGCGGCGCCGCCCTGATCGACACCGACCTGCTGGCGCACGAGATCACCGCGCCGGGCGGGCTGGCCATTGCCGAGCTGGTGGCGGCGTTCGGCCCCGGCTGCCTGCGCGCCGACGGCGCCATGGACCGCGAAGCGATGCGCGCGCTGGTGTTTGCCGACCCGGCCGCCAAGGCCCGGCTCGAAGCCATCACCCACCCGCTGATCCGCCAGCTGACCGAGACCCGCGCCGCCGAAATCCGCGCGGCGGGCCGGCATCCCTACCTGATCTACGTGGTGCCGCTGCTGGTCGAGTCCGGTACCTGGGCCAGGCGCGTGGACCGCGTGCTGGTGGTCGACTGCAGCGAAGCCACGCAGGTGGCGCGCGTGATGGCGCGCAACGGCTTCACGCGCGCGCAGGTCGAAGCCATCATGGCCAGGCAGGCCCGGCGCGCCGAGCGCCTGGCCTGCGCCGACGACGTGGTCGACAACGACGGCCCGGCCGAGGCGCTGGCGCCGCAGGTGGAGCGTCTGGACCGGCTTTACCGCGGCCTCGCCGCCGGCCGGGCACCAGTGTGAGCAGTGGCGCGCGAAGCACCTTTAGACTGCCGTTTCGTTGTCCTGCCCGGCGGACTCGCATAGAATGCGCTGGATACACGCGGGAAATGGCCGCATACTGCCAGCGACGCTGCCCGCCAACCCGCCCTGCCGCCCGGACAATCACTTGATTCTGTACGAATATCCTTTCAACGAACGCATCAGGACTCTCCTGCGCCTGGAGGACCTGTTCGATCGCCTGGATTATTTCCTCGGCCAGGATCACGCCTTGCAGCACCACGTGGCGCTGACGACGCTGTTCGAGATCATCGACGTGGCCGGCCGCGCGGATCTGAAGACCGACCTGCTCAAGGAGCTGGAGCGCCAGCGCCAGGCCCTGGCCGCGCTGCGCGCCAACCCGCAGATCGACCAGGGCGCGCTGGACGCGGTGGTCGGCGAGATCGAGCAGGCCATGTCGCAGCTCAACCAGGTGGTGGGCAAGGCCGGCCAGCTGCTGACCGACAACGAGTGGCTGACCAGCATCCGCAGCCGCGCCATCATTCCCGGCGGCACCTGCGAATTCGATTTGCCGGCCTACTACGCATGGCAGCACCGCCCGGCCGAGGACCGCCGCTCGGACATCCTCAAGTGGGCGCGCCCGCTGGTGGCGCTGCGCATGGGCACCAATACCGTGCTGCGCCTGCTGCGCGAGTCGGGCCAGAGCGGCAAGGTCATCGCCACCGGCGGCAGCTACCAGCAGATGCTGTCGGGCCGCAGCTACCAGCTCATGCAGGTGCTGCTGGACGACTCGCTGCTAGCCTTCATCCCCGAGATGAGCGCCAACAAATACATGCTGTGGGTCCGTTTCACGCAACAGGACGGCGACCTGCGGCCGCGCTCGGTGGATGCCGACATCCCCTTCCTGCTCAAGCTCTGCAATTTCTGAAGCGATGACAACCGTAGTCAAATGCCCCACCTGCGGCAAGGACGTGGCCTGGGTGCCCGAGAACAAGTTCCGGCCGTTCTGCTCCGAGCGCTGCAAGCAGATCGACCTCGGCGCCTGGGCTTCGGAGAAATACGTGATCGGCGGCAAGCCCGGCGAGAATCCCTCGGCGGAACAGGACGAGGAAGACTGAGGCGCCGAGGCGCCGCCTCAGCGCTTGCCTTCGTCAGCCAGCCACGCCACCACCGGCACCGTGGCTGGCAGCAGCGGCCCCACCTCGACCGGCGCCGACTGCCACGAGAAGGCCTGCCCTTCGCGCCCTTCCAGCTCGCCCGACCATGCCGTGACCTTGCAGAAATGCAGGCGCACATAGGCGTGCGGGTAATCGTGCTCCAGCACGTGCCAGCGCACGCACTGCGACACCGCGATGCCGAGTTCCTCGTGCAGCTCGCGCGCCAGCGCCTCTTCCACCGATTCGCCCGGCTCCAGCTTGCCGCCCGGGAATTCCCAGTAGCCTTCGTATGGCTTGCCGGCCGGGCGCTGCGCCAGCAGGAAGCGGCCGTCGGGCCGCACCAGCACGCCCACGGCGACCTCGGTCACCTTGCGCGCGGCGCCGCCGGCATTGTGCGCGGCCTCGCTCATGCCTGGCCTTCCGGCGCGGCGACGAACGGCTTGCCGTGCTTGCCGCCCCAGTCGCGCGCGAACTGCCAGGCCACGCGGCCCGAGCGCGAGCCGCGCTCCAGCGCCCACACCAGCGCGTCGCCGCGCGCGGCGGCCACGTCCTCGTCCGAGCAGCCGAAATGCTTGAGCCAGTGGCCGACGATGGCCAGGTACTCGTCCTGCTTGGGCGGGTAGAACGACAGCCACAGGCCGAAGCGCTCGGACAGCGAGATCTTTTCTTCCACCACTTCGCCGGGATGGATCTCACCGTCGTCGGTGTGGCGGTAGGTCTCGTTGTCCTTCATGTACTCGGGCAACAGGTGGCGGCGGTTGGAGGTGGCGTAGATCAGCACATTGTCCGACTGCGCGGCCACCGAGCCGTCCAGCGCCGACTTGAGCGACTTGTAGCCCGACTCGCCGTCCTCGAACGACAGGTCGTCGCAGAAGATGGCGAAGCGCTCCGGGCGCGCCGAGAGCTGCTCGACGATGTCGCCCAGGTCGCCCAGGTCGTCCTTGTCGACTTCCACCAGGCGCAGCCCGTCCTTGACGAAGGCGTTGAGGCAAGCCTTGATCAGCGAGGACTTGCCGGTGCCGCGCGCGCCGGTCAGCAGCACGTTGTTGGCCGGCAGGCGCTGCACGAACTGGCGCGTGTTGGCGACGATGGCGTCTTTCTGGCGCTCGATGTTCTTGAGATCGTCGAGGTGGATCGGCGGCAGCTGGCGGATCGCCTGCAGGTAGCCGATGTTGCCGAACAGGCTCTGCCGCTTGCGCCAGCGGAACGCTACCGCCTGCTCCCAGTCCGAGTCGGTCAGCTGGGGCGGCAACCATTGTTCAAGGCGGGCGAGGAAACTGTCGAGGCGGGAGGCGAGGTCGGACATGGCGGCTGGGCAGGAGAGGCGGGAAAGACGAAAGGCGAAAGGCGGATCCGGGCAGGAAGCCGGGGCCGGCGTCCGCGCGCAGCGGGCGCCGGCCCCCGGGGCGGGGCTTACGAACGGTAGTCCGCGTTGATCGAAACGTAGTCGTGCGACAGGTCGCAGGTCCATACGGTGGCGGCGGCGTCGCCGCGGCCGAGCGCGATGCGCACGGTGATCTCGGCCTGCTTCATCACCCGCTGGCCGTCTTCCTCGCGGTAGTCGGGATTGCGCCCGCCGTCGCGCGCGACCAGCACGTCGTCGAGCCACAGGTTGACGCGCTCGACCTCGAGGTCGTCCACCCCCGCGTAGCCCACCGCGGCCAGGATGCGGCCGAGGTTGGGGTCGGAAGCGTAGAAGGCGGTCTTGACCAGCGGCGAGTGCGCCACCGCGTAGGCGATCTGGCGGCATTCGGCGACGTCCTTGCCGCCTTCCACGCGGATGGTCATCAGCTTGGTGGCGCCCTCGCCGTCGCGCACGATCATCTGCGCCAGTTCCTGGGCGAGGTCCGTCACGGCGGCGCGCAGCGCCTCGAAGTCGGCGCCCTCGGCGCGCTCGATGGCCGGCGCGCCGGCCTTGCCGCTGGCGATCAGCACGAACGAGTCGTTGGTGGAGGTGTCGCCGTCGATGGTGATGCTGTTGAACGACTGGTCGGCCGCGTAGGACACCAGCGCCTGCACCACGGGCTGCGCCACGGTGGCGTCGGTGGCGATGAAGCCCAGCATGGTCGCCATGTTGGGGCGGATCATGCCGGCGCCCTTGCTGATGCCCGACAGCGTGACGGTCTTGCCGCCGATCTGCACGGTGCGCGAGGCGGCCTTGGGCTGGGTGTCGGTGGTCATGATCGACTCCGCCGCGGCCAGCCAGTTGTCCGGCTTCGCGTTGGCGATGGCGGCCGGCAGCGCGGCGGCGATGCGGTCCACCGGCAGCGGCTCCAGGATCACGCCGGTCGAGAACGGCAGCACCTGCTCGGCGGCGATGCCGAGCTGCGCGGCGAGCGCGTCGCAGGTGGCGCGGGCGGCGGCCAGGCCGGGCTCGCCGGTGCCGGCGTTGGCATTGCCGGTGTTGACCACCAGCGCGCGGATGCCCTTGCCGGCGGCCAGGTGCTCGCGGCAGACCTGCACCGGCGCGGCGCAGAAGCGGTTGCGGGTGAACACGCCGGCCACGGTGCTGCCTTCGGCCACGCGCACCACCAGCACGTCCTTGCGGTTGGCCTTGCGGACACCCGCTTCGGCCCAGCCGAGCTCGACGCCGGCCACGGGTTTCAGGTTCTCTGCCAGCGGCAGGGGCAGGTTGACGGCCATGTGCGTTCCTCTATGCGTTCTTTGTTGCTGGTTTGCTGGCGCCAGGCCGGAGCGGACCGCTCGTGCGCGGCCCGCGCGTCGCGGATTCCTCGCTTGTTTCCTGCGTGTCCTTGCGTGTTCCGCACCGCCCTGACGAACATGCCCGCTTGCGCGGGCATGTTTGCTGACTTCACCGTGCGCGGCTCAGCTGAGCTTGCCGTGGCACTGCTTGAACTTCTTGCCGGAGCCGCACGGGCAGGGATCGTTGCGCCCCACCTTGGCCATGCCGGCAGCCTCGGCCGCGGCGGCGTAGGCGATGCCGGCGCGCTCGGGCGCGGTGGCGGCCTCCGCGGGCTGGCTGGCCTCGTCGAACTCCTCATGCTTGTACTGCACGTTGCCGAGATGCGAGAGGCCTTCCTCGATCTGCTCCGAGGCCTGCTCGAGCTGTTCCGGCGACTGGATCTGCACGTTGAAGATCACGCGCGTGACCTCGACCTTGATCAGGTCCAGCAGCCGCGCGAACAGCTCGAACGACTCGCGCTTGTATTCCTGCTTGGGGTCCTTCTGCGCATAGCCGCGCAGGTGGATGCCCTGGCGCAGGTGATCCAGCGCGGCCAGGTGCTCCCGCCAGTGCGTGTCGATGCTCTGCAGCATGACCGAGCGCTCGAAGCCGGCAAACGACTCGCGGCCGACCTGATTGACCTTGCTTTCGTAGCGCTCGTCGGCGGCGCGCACGATCAGGTTGAGCAGTTCCTCGTCCTCGATGCTCTGCGCGGCCTCGACCGTGGCGGCCAGCGGCACGTCCAGCGACCATTCCTCGCGCAGCTTGGTTTCCAGGCCGGCGATGTCCCACTGCTCTTCCATGGTGTCGGCGGGCACGTGGTCGCGGAACATCTCGACCAGCACGCTCTCGCGCAGGTTCTTCACCATCTCGCCGACGTCGTGCGACTCGAGCACTTCGTTGCGCAGCTTGTAGATTTCCTTGCGCTGGTCGTTGGCGACGTCGTCGTACTGCAGCAGCTGCTTGCGGATGTCGAAGTTGCGGCCTTCGACCTTGCGCTGGGCGGATTCGATCGAGCGCGTGACGATGCCGGCCTCGATGGGCTCGCCTTCGGGCATCTTCAGGCGTTCCATGATCGCGCGCACGCGGTCGCCGGCGAAGATGCGCAGCAGCTGGTCGTCGAGCGACAGGTAGAAGCGCGACGAGCCCGGGTCGCCCTGGCGCCCGGCGCGGCCGCGCAGCTGGTTGTCGATGCGGCGCGACTCGTGGCGCTCGGTGCCGACGATGTGCAGGCCGCCGGCGGCCTTGACCTGCTCGTGCAGCGACTGCCACTCGTCCTTGAGCTTGGCGATGCGCGTGGCCTTCTCGGCTTCGGGCAGGCTGTCGTCGGCCTCGATGAAGCCGGCCTGCTTTTCCACGTTGCCGCCCAGCACGATGTCGGTGCCGCGGCCCGCCATGTTGGTGGCGATGGTGATCATCTTGGGCCGCCCGGCCTGCGCCACGATCTCGGCTTCGCGCTCGTGCTGCTTGGCGTTGAGCACCTGGTGCGGCAGCTTGGCCTTGTTGAGCAGGCCCGAGAGGTATTCCGAGGTCTCGATCGAGGTAGTGCCCACCAGCACCGGCTGGCCGCGCTCGTAGCAGTCGCGGATGTCGCGCACCACGGCGTCGTAGCGCTCGTTCGAGGTCTTGTAGATCTGGTCCTGGAAGTCCTTGCGCTGGGCAGCCCGGTTGGTCGGGATCACCACCACTTCGAGGCCGTAGATCTCCTGGAACTCGTAGGCTTCCGTGTCGGCCGTGCCGGTCATGCCGGACAGCTTCTCGTACATGCGGAAGTAGTTCTGGAAGGTGATCGTGGCCAGCGTCTGGTTTTCCTGCTGGATGGTCACGCCTTCCTTGGCTTCCACGGCCTGGTGCAGGCCGTCGGACCAGCGGCGGCCCGTCATCAGGCGGCCGGTGAATTCGTCGACGATCACGACTTCGTCGTTCTGCACCACGTAGTGCTGGTCGCGGTGGAACAGGCTGTGCGCGCGCAGGGCGGCGTACAGGTGATGCATCAGCGTGATGTTCTGCGGCGCGTAGAGCGATTCGCCCTCGCCGATCAGGCCCTGCTGCGCGAGGATTTCCTCGGCCTTTTCGTGGCCGGCCTCGGTCAGGTAGACCTGGTGGCCCTTCTCGTCGACGTAGTAGTCGCCGGGCTTCTCGACGCCGGTGCCGTCGGCCTTTTCCTCGCCGATCTGGCGCTCGAGCAGCTTGGGGATGCCGTTCATGCGCTGGTACAGGTCGGTATGGTTCTCCGCCTGGCCCGAGATGATCAGCGGGGTGCGCGCTTCGTCGATCAGGATCGAGTCCACCTCGTCGACGATCGCGTAGTGCAGCGGACGCTGTACGCGCTGGCCCGGATCGTAGACCATGTTGTCGCGCAGGTAGTCGAAGCCGAACTCGTTGTTGGTGCCGTAGGTGATGTCGGCCGCGTAGGCCGCCGCCTTCTGGTCGTGCGGCATCTGCGACAGGTTCACGCCCACCGACAGGCCGAGGAAGTTGTACAGGCGCCCCATCCACTCGGCGTCGCGCTGGGCCAGGTAGTCGTTGACCGTGACCACGTGCACGCCCTTGCCGGTGATGGCGTTCAGGTACACCGCCAGCGTGGCGGTCAGGGTCTTGCCCTCGCCCGTGCGCATTTCGGCGATCTTGTTGTCGTTCAGGACCATGCCGCCGATCAGCTGCACGTCGAAGTGGCGCATCTTCATGACCCGCTTGCTGGCCTCGCGGCACACCGCGAACGCCTCGGGCAGCATGGCCTCGAGCGACTCGCCCGCGGCGTGGCGCTGCCGGAAGGTCTCGGTCATGGCGCGCAGGTCGTCGTCCGACAGCGCCGCGAACTTCGGTTCCAGCGCATTGATCTGCGCGACGGTCCTGCCGTATTGTTTGACCAGCCGTTCATTGCGGCTGCCGAAGACTTTCTTGAGAAGGCCCGTGATCATCGATTGCTTTCACCTACGCGAGAGGTCTGCCGTGGTACGCCGCTGTGCCATGCACCGGCGGCCTGGCCGCCGGTCAGGCCGGCAGCCCAGGGCGAACCGCGCGAGGAAATAGGAAGATTGGCGCAAAACGCCGAGTTTATCACGCGCGGGTGTCACGACCGGAAGCAGGCGGCACGCCGCGCGATGCGCAAACCACACCCCGCGGCCGCCGCGCTTGACGTCCCCGCGCACCCGGTTCCCTTCGGACATCGGGGCGGGCCGGCAGTTCTTCAACCGCGCCGCGCCAAACCTCAGCGGATCGCGGTGCGGTCGGTCGGCTCGGGGGCCCGGGCGAGCTGCGCGGGTGCCGGCTTCGCCACCGCGAGGAAGCGGTTGGGGTTCTGCGGCACGCCGTTGACGTGCACCTCGAAGTGCAGGTGCGCGCCGGTGGAGCGCCCGGTCGAGCCCACCAGCGCGATCTGCTGGCCCGGCTTGACCAGGTCGCCGGGCTTGACCAGCATCCTGGCGCTGTGCGCGTAGCGGGTCTTGAGGCCGTTGCCGTGGTCGATGTCGATCAGGTTGCCGTACTCGGGGTGCCATTCGGCGGCCACCACCACGCCGCCGGCGGCCGCCACGATCGGGGTGCCGGGCGGCGCGGAGAAATCGACGCCGTCGTGCGGGGTACGGCGCCCGGTGAAGGGATCGAAGCGCCAGCCGAAGCCGGACGCGTCATAGCCGGACGCCACCGGCAGCACGCGCGGCACGCGGCGGTCCTCGCTCTGGCGGTCCAGCAGCGTGGTCGCCACCACGTCGAGATAGTCGGCATGCTGCTCGGCCTGGTCGGACAGGCGCGCCAGCGCGAGCTGCAGTTCCGGCAGGCTGGGCGCGCGCGACTGCGCCGACGGCGCCAGGCCGCCACGGCCGGGCGGCTGGCGGAAGTCGAACTCCTTCGGCGCGATGCCGGCCAGGCCGGAGACCCGCTCGCCGAGCGCATCCAGGCGCACCATGCGGGCCTGGATCTCGCCCACGCGGGCGGCCAGCACATTGAGGTTGGCGCGCAGGTAGGCGTCGTCGCCGGGAGCGCGGGCCGGCGCGGCGGACCCGGCCAGGCCGGCCCGCGCGGCGAACCAGGTGAGCGCCGACGAGGCCAGCGCGACCAGCAGGCACAGCAGCAGCAGGCCGGCAGCGAGGCGGCCGCGCGACAGCGTGAAATGGCGCACCTGCGGCAGGCGCGGATGAAGCACGATGATCTGCATGAGGCGGCTCCCTTCTCCCGATGCAAGGCCCGGCGCCGCACGCAAGCGGCGGCACGCTAGAATGCGCGCATGCGCATGTTCACCCACCACGCCCTCCAGACGCCCGCCGCCAAGCCGCTGAACGACTGGCTGGCCAAGGCCGGCCCGGTCTCGGCCCTGATGCAGACGGCGCGGGAACTGGCGGTACTGGAAACTGAGGTGCTGTCGCTCCTGCCTCGCGGACTGCAGGACGGCATCGCCGTGGCAGGCGTCAAGCAAGACGCCCGCGCCATCGGGCAAGGCCAGGGGGAGCGGACACTGCTGTTGCTGGCGGCCCATGGAGCCGCCGCGGCACGGGTGAGGCAGGTGGTGCCGACGCTACTTGGAAGACTGCAGCAGCGGGGCTCGCAGATTACCGCAATCCGGGTACGCGTTCAACCGGACGTGGGCCGCCACGGGGACTGGGACACCGGCCCGGTGGAGCGCCCCAGGAACGGCAGGATGTCGGCCAGCGGGCTGGCGAGCCTGGACCGGCTGGCGCGCGACCTGCCCGATTCGCCGTTGCGCGACGCGCTGAAGACGCTGCTGTCGCATCACGGACCGGGACCGGAGAAGGCCTGAGTCCGCGCATGAAAAAAGCCGGTCGTCCGACCGGCTTTGTCCTTGGGGCGCGCACCGCCCGCGGCTTACGCGAACGCCGGCTGCAACTGCGGCAGGAAAGCCGGCGGCGCGTCTTCGACGCGCTCGAACGTCACCACTTCGTAGGCTTCCTGGTCGGCCAGCAGGGCCCGCAGCAACTGGTTGTTGAGGCCGTGGCCGGACTTGTTGGCGATATACGCGCCGATCAGCGGGTGGCCGACCACGTAGAGGTCGCCGATCGCATCCAGGATCTTGTGGCGCACGAACTCGTCGCCATAGCGCAGTTCCTCGTTGTTCAGCATGCGGTGCTCGTCGAGCACGATGGCGTTGTCGAGGCTGCCGCCGCGCGCCAGGCCCATCTCGCGCAGGGCCTCGACCTCGTGGGCGAAGCCGAAGGTGCGCGCGCGCGCGATCTCGCGCACGTAGCTGGTGTCGGCGAAATCGATGGCGAAGGTCTGGCCGGTCTTGTCCACCGCCGGGTGGCGGAAGTCGATGGTGAAGGCCAGCTTGAAGCCGAAGAACGGCTCCAGGCGCGCCAGCTTGTCGCCTTCGCGCACCTCCACGGCCTTCTTCACGCGGATGAAGCGCTTGGGCGCGGACTGCTGCTCGATCTCGGCGGACTGCAGCAGGAAGACGAAGGACGCGGCGCTGCCGTCCATGATGGGGATTTCCTCCGCGTCGACGTCCACGTACAGGTTGTCGATGCCGAGGCCCGCGCAGGCGGACATCAGGTGTTCCACGGTGGAGACCCGCGCGCCGTCCTTCTGCAGGACCGAGGCAAGGCGGGTGTCGCCGATGGCGCTGGCGCTCGCGGGGATCTCGACCGCCTCGGGCAGGTCCACGCGGGTGAATACGATGCCAGTGTCTACCGGGGCGGGGCGCAGCGTCAGCGTCACTTTACGGCCCGAGTGCAAGCCAATGCCTACGGTCTTGACCAGGGATTTGATGGTGCGCTGTTTGAGCATGACGTTCTCAGCTATTATTAAAATCTATCGACTGAACTTACTGATATAGCGATTTTACCACCGCTTTGTTTGCTGCGCTGCGCCACTTTGTTTCGGTCTGTTAGATCGGTAAAAATCAGCCCCCACAAGTGTAATTTGCATCACTCGCGAGGGCTTGACTGTCACAATTGCGTATTAGATGCGCAACGACAGGCGCGCAACCCCGGCGCGCGACCTCTACGCGCCCAGCGCCGCCAGCACGGCTTCGGCGCTGCTGACCTTGAATTCGCCCGGGGCTTCGATCCACAGGCCTGTCACCACGCCGTCTTCCATCACCAAGGCATAGCGCTTGGAGCGCACGCCCATGCCGCGCGCGGTCAGGTCCATTTCCAGGCCTAGCTTGCGCGTCCATTCGGCGCTGCCGTCGGCCATCATGCGCACCTTGCCGGCCGTGTTCTGCTCGCGGCCCCAGGCGCCCATCACGAAGGCGTCGTTGACCGAGACGCACCACACTTCATCCACGCCGGCGGCGCGCAGCGCCTCGGCCTGGGCTACATAGCCCGGCACGTGCTTGGCCGAGCAGGTCGGGGTAAAGGCACCCGGCAGCCCGAACACCACGATCTTGCGGCCGCGCGCCAGCTCCGCCACCGAAAAGGCGTTGGGCCCGAGGCTGCAGCCGCCGGCCTCGGTGTCGAAGAATTCGTTCAGCGTGGCGTCGGGCACACGCGCTCCTGTTTCGATCATGCTGTCTCTTCCTGTCTCGGTAAAAACCCTGTCTAGCATCATAGTGCGCACATCCGCGGCGCCCAAGGCAGAGCCTGCGCGTTGCGCTGTCGGTGCTTTCCGACATGGGGGGCGGGCGGCGCGGCCCGATGCGGATCCAGTGCGACTCTAAACCTTAACCCTGGCGCGCGCTTGAGCTTGGACGTGCGGGGCGCAAACGTGCGGCAAGGGCGTGGTGCCGCACTGTGCCAGAAAAATGCAATGCGCGCGGCGATCTTGCGATCGCCGCGCGGACGGCGGCACATCCCGGCCGGGAACGGCGGGAGACCAGTCCGGGGAGGCGGCCGGAGGCACGCCTGTCCCGGCGACGGGATGCGAGCTGAGGGCGTCAGCGCGGGCGCGGCGCGGCAGGCTGCCGCTCAGGCCGCGGCCTCGGGGCGCAACACGGGCGGATAGGGAGCGCTTGCGTGTTTCGCTGTTCCGGGGCCACGGCCCGGCGGGCAGCCGGCCTGGAGGCCAGCACCTTGCCGTGCCGACTCAGTCCGCCTGCTTGCGCAGGAAGGCGGGGATATCGTAGGTATCCACACCCTTTTCCTGCAGCGCGGCGACATGGGCGGACGCCGATTCGCGCGAGCTGCGCCACACGGCCGGCGTGTCCAGGTTGCTGTAGTCCGGCGCGCTGCTGTGGCCCGCGTTCACGGTGTTGGCCATGTTGCCCATCATCTGCACCGGCATGTTGTCGGTACCGGTCTTGAGCAGGGTCATCGGCTGCTGCTTCTTGGCCGAACGGCCCAGGCCCGTCGCCACCACGGTCACGCGCAGTGCGTCGCCCATGGAGTCGTCGTACACCGTGCCGAAGATCACCGTGGCATCTTCCGCCGCGTAGCTGCGGATGGTGTTCATGACTTCCTTGGTCTCGGACAGCTTGAGCGAGCGGCTGGCGGTGATGTTGACCAGCACGCCGCGCGCGCCGGACAGGTCCACGCCTTCGAGCAGCGGGCTGGCCACGGCCTGCTCGGCGGCCAGGCGGGCGCGGTCCACGCCCGATACGGTCGCCGTGCCCATCATGGCCTTGCCCTGCTCGCCCATGACCGTCTTCACGTCTTCGAAGTCGACGTTCACCAGGCCGTCCACGTTGATGATCTCGGCGATGCCGGCCACGGCGTTGTGCAGCACGTCGTCGGCGCACTGGAAGCACTTGTCCATCTCGGCGTCGTCGCCCATCACCTCGAACAGCTTCTCGTTGAGCACCACGATCAGCGAGTCGACGCTGGACTCCAGCTCGCTCGAGCCGGATTCCGCCACCTTGGCGCGGCGCGCGCCTTCGAACTCGAACGGCTTGCTCACCACGCCCACGGTCAGGATGCCCATTTCCTTGGCCACCTGCGCCACGATCGGGGCGGCGCCGGTGCCGGTGCCGCCGCCCATGCCGGCAGTGATGAAGACCATGTGCGCGCCGCGCAGCGAATCGGCGATCTGCTCGCGCGCCTGCTCGGCGCAGTTGCGGCCCACTTCCGGCTTGGCGCCGGCGCCCAGGCCGGTGTTGCCGAGCTGCAGCACGCGCGAGGCGGAAGAGCGCTTGAGCGCCTGTGCGTCGGTGTTCATGCAGATGAATTCGACGCCTTGCACGCCGCGGCTGATCATGTGCTGCACGGCATTGCCGCCCGCGCCGCCCACGCCCACCACCTTGATGATGGTGCCGTCCTGCATTTCCGTTTCGATCATGTCAAAGTCCATCACTGCCTCCAAGAAGAATCAGCTGCCAAACGCTGCGGCCTCCCCGCCGCAACCCTTGGCTACTGAACAAGAAACCATCAAAAAGAACTGCCTGTTTCAACGGCCCGCCCCCGATCCGGTGGACAGCGCCGTCAATCTTTCCAAACCCTGCGCGCCGGCAACCTCAGAAATTGCCGACGAACCATTCCTTCATGCGGCCCCATACGTGCTTGACGGAGCCGCTCTGCACCGCCACCCGGCGCCCGCGCATGCGCTGCACGCGGCCTTCGAGCAGTAGTCCCATTACGGTCGAATAGCGCGGACTCTTGACGACTTCGTGCAGATTTCCGCGATATTCCGGCACGCCGACCCGAACCGGTTTGAGGAAAATGTCCTCGCCCAGTTCCACCATGCCCGGCATCATCGCCGTGCCGCCGGTGATCACCACCCCCGAAGACAGCAATTCCTCGTAGCCCGACTCGCGCACCACCTGGTGCACCAGCGAGTAGAGTTCCTCGATGCGCGGCTCGATCACCGCCGCCAGCGCCTGCCGGCTCAGCGTGCGGGTGCCGCGGTCGCCCACGCCAGGGACCTCGATCATGTCTTCCGGATCGGCGATGGCCTGCTTGGCGATGCCGTACTGCATCTTGATGTCCTCGGCATCGGGCGTGGGCGTGCGCAGCGCCATGGCGATGTCGTTGGTGATCTGGTCGCCGGCGATCGGGATCACGGCGGTGTGCCGGATCGCGCCTTCGCTGAAGATGGCGATGTCGGTGGTGCCGCCGCCGATGTCGACCAGCACCACGCCGAGCTCCTTCTCGTCCTCGGTCAGCACCGCCAGGCTGGAGGCCAGCGGCTGCAGGATCAGGTCGTGCACCTCCAGGCCGCAGCGCCGCACGCACTTGACGATGTTCTGCGCCGCGCTGACCGCGCCGGTGACGATATGCACCTTCACTTCCAGCCGGATGCCGCTCATGCCGATCGGCTCGCGCACGTCTTCCTGGCCGTCGATGATGAATTCCTGCGTCAGGATGTGCAGGATCTGCTGGTCGGTCGGGATGTTGACCGCCTTGGCGGTCTCGATCACCCGCGCCACGTCGGTCTGCGTGACCTCCTTGTCCTTGATCGCCACCATGCCGCTGGAATTGAAGCTGCGGATATGGCTGCCGGCGATGCCGGTGAAGACTTCGGAGATCTTGCAGTCGGCCATCAGCTCGGCCTCCTCCAGCGCGCGCTGGATGGACTGCACGGTGGCCTCGATATTGACCACGACCCCCTTCTTCAGACCCTTGGACTCCGACTGGCCCATCCCGATCACTTCATAGCTGCCGTCGGGGCGCAGTTCCGCCACCACCGCGGCCACCTTGGAAGTGCCGATATCGAGACCGACCAACAGGTCCTTGTATTCCTTGCTCATCGGGTTTTCTCCGCGTTCTTGCTCTTGAGTCGCGTCGGATTGTTTGTCGGATTGGTACTGGCCGCGGGCGCGCGGGCCTTGGCGGCCGCCGCGGCCTGCGCATCGGTCAGGAAGCGCACGTTGGCCGCGCGGATGGCAAATCCGTTCGGATAGCGCAGGTCCGCGTATTCGATCTGCTTGCCCCACTGCTCCGTGACCTGGGGCCAGGCCACCACGAAACGCTTCACGCGCTGCGCCATGGCGTCGCGCTCTTCATCGTTCTGCTCGCGCCCGAGCTCGATCACCATGCCGTTGGACAACCGCGTGCGCCACGCGTAGCGCGGCGACAGCGTCACCGCCAGCGGCTCGACCTTGAGCGGCTTGAACCATTCGCGCATGACCTCGAGCTTGTCCACCACGTCCGCTTCGCTGTCGGGCGGGCCGTCCAGCGCGAGCAGCTGCGCGTCTTCCTCGGCCTCGGCCGGGTTGGCGACGAAGATCTCGCCGTAGGTGTTGATCAGGCGGCCGCTGTCGGCATTGCCCCAGGTACCGAGCGCCTCGTGCTCCTCGACCTCGACCGCCAGGCCATTGGGCCATTCGCGCCGCACGCTGGCGCGCCGCACCCAGGGCACGGACTCGAAGCTCTGGCGCGCCTCGTTGAGGTCGAGCGTGAAGAAGTTGCCGCTCAGCTTGCCCAGCGCGTTGGCGCGCACGCCCGGCGCGTTCACGTGGCGCAGGGTGCCGCCCTCCATGGCCGACAGCTCCACGTGCGTGATGGCGAACACCGGCCGCTGCGCCAGCCACAGCAGGCCGGCGGCGAACGCCATCAGCGCCACCAGCGCATACAGCGTGGAGGCGATCAGGTTGAGCAGGCGAGTGTTGTGCCACATGGCTTGGCGCGTTTCCGGTCCGTCGGGTCAGGTTCGATGCAATCGTTTCTTGCGTTCAGTCGGGTTTCCAGGCTTCGTTCGGATGCAGGTCCAGCGTGGCGGCGGCCGTCACCTGCAGCACGAAATCCTCGTAGCTGATGCCGGCCGCGCGCGCCGCCATCGGCACCAGCGAATGGCCGGTCATGCCGGGCGAGGTGTTCATCTCGAGCAGGAAAGGCTTGCCGTCGGCGCGCAGCATCACGTCGGCGCGCGCCCAGCCGCGGCAGCCCAGCACGCGGAAGGACTGCACCGCCAGGCGCCGGACCTCGGCTTCGACCTCGTCCGGCAGGCCCGACGGGCACAAGTATTGGGTATCGTCAGTAAAGTACTTGTTTTGATAGTCGTAGTTGGCGCCGGGCGCGACGATGCGGATCACCGGCAGCGCTTCGGCGCCGGCGCCCTCCCCCACGATCGGGCAGGTCAGCTCGGCGCCGTCGATGAATTCCTCGGCGATGACGTCGTTGTCGAGTACCGCGGCCTTCTCGAAGGCGGCCTGCATCTGGCCCGCCTCGGTGACCTTGGTCAGCCCGATCGACGAACCCTCGCGCGCCGGCTTGACGATCAGCGGCAGGCCCAGTTCGGCCACCACGGCGGCAAGGTCGGTATCGGCGTGCAGCATGGCGAAGCGCGGCGTGGGCAGGCCGTGCGTCAGCCACAGGCGCTTGGTGGCCTGCTTGTCCATGGCCAGCGCGGAAGGCAGCACGCCGCTGCCGGTATAGGGCACGCCCAGCTGTTCCAGCAGACCCTGGATGGTGCCGTCCTCGCCGTAGCGGCCGTGCAGCGCGATGAAGACGCGGTCGAAGCCGGCCGTGGCCAGCTCGGCCACCGACTGCAGGCCCGGATCGAAGCCGTGCGCATCCACGCCGCGCGCGCGCAGCGCGGCCAGCACGCCGCTGCCCGACATCAGCGAGACCTCGCGCTCGGCAGAGCGGCCGCCCAGCAGCACGCCGACCTTGCCGAGCGATTTCGGGTCGATATTGGGATGGGCGACGAAGCTCATGCGTGGCCTCCCGCTTGTTGAGAAACCTGCTGCGAAAGCTGTTGCGAGACCAGCTGGCCCGGCACGCCGCCGATGGTGCCGGCGCCCATCGTCACCACGACGTCGCCGGGACGCGCGGCGTTCAGGATGGCCTGTGGCATTTCCTCGATCTGCTCCACGAAAACGGGTTCAACCTTGCCCGCCACGCGCAGCGCGCGCGTCAGCGCACGGCCGTCGGCGGCCACGATGGGGGTCTCGCCGGCGGCGTAGACCTCGGTCAGCAGCAGCGCGTCCACCGTGCCGAGCACCTTGACGAAGTCCTCGAAGCAGTCGCGCGTTCGGGTGAAGCGGTGCGGCTGGAACGCCAGCACCAGCCGGCGCCCCGGGAACGCGCCGCGCGCCGCGGCCAGCGTGGCGGCCATCTCGACCGGGTGGTGGCCGTAGTCGTCGACCAGCGTGAAGGTGCCTTCGGCCCCGTCCGCGCCGGCGCAGGCGACTTCGCCGTAGCGCTGGAAGCGCCGCCCCACGCCGTGGAACTCGCGCAGCGCCTTGACGATGGCGGCGTCGGCCACCTCCAGCTCGGTGGCGATGGCGATGGCGGCCAGCGCGTTCTGCACGTTGTGCATGCCGGGCAGGTTCAGCACCACGTCCAGCGGCGGCTCGGCGTGGCCGTTGAGCTGGCGCAGCACGGTGAAATGCATCTGGCCGTCGACCGCGCGCGCGTTGACCGCGCGGATCTGCGCGTCCTCGGCAAAGCCGTAGCGCACGATCGGCTTGGACACGAACGGCATGATCTCGCGCACGTTGGGGTCGTCCACGCACAGCACGGCGATGCCGTAGAACGGCAGGCGCTGGGTGAACTCCACGAACGCCTGCTTGAGCCGGGCGAAATCGTGCCCGTAGGTGTCCATGTGGTCGGCGTCGATGTTGGTGATGACCTCGATCACCGGGAACAGGTTGAGGAACGACGCGTCCGACTCGTCGGCCTCGGCCACGATGAAGTCGCCGGTGCCCAGGCGCGCGTTGGCGCCGGCCGAGTTGAGCCGGCCGCCGATCACGAAGGTGGGGTCCAGCCCGCCTTCGGCCAGCACCGACGCCACCAGGCTGGTGGTGGTGGTCTTGCCGTGGGTGCCGGCGATGGCCACGCCCTGCTTCAGGCGCATCAGCTCGGCCAGCATGACCGCGCGCGGCACCACCGGAATGCGCCTGGCGCGCGCGGCCAGCACCTCGGGGTTGTCGCCGGTCACCGCGGTGGACACCACCACGGCATTGGCGCCGCCGATGTTGGCGGCGTCGTGGCCGTGCATCACGGTCGCGCCCAGCGACGCCAGGCGCCGCGTGGCGGCGTTGCTGCCCACGTCGGAGCCCGAGACCTTGTAGCCCAGGTTCAGCAGGACCTCCGCGATGCCGCTCATGCCGGCGCCGCCAATGCCTACGAAGTGGATGTTCTTGACGATGTGCTTCATGAATCCGTTTGTTTCAATCCCTGGCCATCTGGCTGCAGATCTCCGCCACGCGCCGGGTCGCTTCCGGCTTGGCGAGACCGCGCGCCTGGTGCGCCATCTCTTTGAGTCGGGTCCGCGACAGCGAGGCCAGCGTCTGCGCCAGCCCGCTCGCGGTCAGTTCGTTCTGCTGGACCAGCAAGGCGGCATCCTGCAACGACAGGAATTGCGCATTGGTGGTCTGGTGGTCGTCCACGGCATGAGGAAACGGCACGAACAGTGCCGCCACGCCGGCGGCCGCCACCTCCGACACGGTCATGGCGCCCGCGCGGCAGATCACCAGATCCGCCTCGGCGTAGGCGCCGGCCATGTCGTCGATAAAGGGCAGCGTTTCCGCCTGCACGCCGGCCGCCTCGTAGTTGGCGCGCAGCGTGTCGATCTGCCTGGCGCCGGCCTGGTGCTTCACCAGCGGGCGCGCGGCTTGCGGCAGCAGCGCCAGCGCCTTCGGCACGACCTCGTTGAGCGCGGCCGCGCCCAGGCTGCCGCCCACCACCAGCAGGCGCAGCGGGCCGCTGCGGTTGTCATAGCGCTCGTCCGGCGCGGGCATGCGCGCGAGCTCGTCGCGCACCGGGTTGCCGGTCCATTCGCCGCCGGGCAGCGCATCGGGGAACGCGCACAGCACGCGGTCCGCCACCTTGGCCAGCACCTTGTTGGCCAGCCCGGCGATGGAGTTCTGCTCGTGCAGCACCAGCGGGCGCCCCAGCAGCGACGCCATCATGCCCGCCGGGAAGGTGATGTAGCCGCCCATGCCGAGCACCACGTCGGGCCGCACGCGGCGCAGCGCCCGCAGGCTCTGCCAGAACGCGCGCAGCAGGTTCAGCGGCAGCAGCAGCTTGGTCAGCGGCCCCTTGCCGCGCAGGCCGCCGAACTGGATGAACTCCATCGGGATGTCGTACTTGGGCACCAGCGTGGCTTCCATGCCGCTGCGGTTGCCCAGCCACACCACGCGCCAGCCCTGCTCGCGCAACGCGCGCGCGACCGCCAGCCCGGGGAACACGTGCCCCCCGGTGCCGCCGGCCATCACGAGCAGGGTGCGCGCAGCGGTCATACCTTCCCCCCACGCATCATCACCCGGTTCTCGTAATCAACCCGCAGCAGGATCGCCAGCGCGATGCAGTTCATCAGGATGCCCGAGCCGCCGTAGCTCACCAGCGGCAGGGTCAGCCCCTTGGTCGGCAGCAGGCCCAGGTTCACGCCCATGTTGATGAAGGTCTGCCAGCCGACCCACACGCCGATGCCCTTGGCCACCAGGCCGGCGAAGGTGCGGTCGAGCTGCAGCGCGGTGCGGCCGATCTCGAAGGCGCGGCGCACCAGCCAGTAGAACAGCACGATCACCACCAGCACGCCGACAAAGCCGAATTCCTCGCCGATCACGGCGAGGATGAAGTCGGTATGCGCTTCGGGCAGGTAGTGCAGCTTCTCGATGCTGCCGCCGAGCCCCACCCCGGTCCATTCGCCGCGGCCGAAGGCGATCAGCGAGTGCGTGAGCTGGTAGGCCTTGCCGAGCGCGTTGGCTTCTTCCCACGGGTTGAGGTAGGCGAAGATCCGCTCGCGCCGCCACGGCGAGGCCGTGATCAGCAGCGCGAACGCGCCCACCGCCACGCCGACCAGCCCGGCGAACAGCTTGCCGTTGATGCCGCCCAGGAAAAGAATGCCCATCGCCACGGTGGCCACCACCAGGAAGGCGCCCATGTCGGGCTCCAGCAGCAGCAGCATGCCCACCACCACCACCGCCACGCCCATCGGCAGGAAGCCCTTGCCCACGTTCTGCATCCACTCCTGCTTGCGCACGGTGTAGTTGGCGGCGTAGAGCACCACGGCCAGCTTCATCAGCTCGGACGGCTGGAAGTTCATGATGCCCAGCGGGATCCAGCGCCGCGCGCCGTTGACGCCCTTGCCGACGAAGGGCACCAGCACGATCACCAGCAGCAGCAGCGCGATCACGAACAGCTTGGGCGCGTAGCGGTCCCAGAACTTGACCGGGATCTGGAAGGCCAGCAGGCCGCCGGACAGGCCGACGAACAGCGCGAAGGCGTGCCGCGTGAGGAAATGGCTTTCGCGGTAATTGGCGTAGCGCGGCGAGTCGGGCAGCGCGATCGAGGCCGAGTACACCATCACCAGGCCGAGCGCGAGCAGCACGATCGACACCCACAGCAGGGGCTGGTCGTACTCCATCATGCGCGAGCGGGTCGGCTTGACGCCGGACACCGCGTCGCGCAGGCCACCCCAGGCATTGCCGATGGTGGCGCCGATAAACCCGCTGCGCTTGACCTGTGCGTCGCTCATGGCAGGATCCCCCGGGACATCGCCAGTTCTTCCACCGCGGAGCGGAACACGTCGGCGCGGTGCACGTAGTTGCGGAACATATCGAGGCTGGCGCAGGCCGGCGACAGCAGCACCGCGTCGCCGCCCTGCGCGGCGCCGGCGGCCAGCGTGACCGCCTGCTCCAGCGTGGCGGCGTCGGCCAGCGTCACGCCGGTGCCTTCGAGCGCGCGGCGCAGCTCGCCGGCATCCTTGCCGATCAGCACCACGGCGCGCGCGTACTGCGCCACGGGAGCGGCCAGCGGCGAGAAATCCTGGCCCTTGCCTTCGCCGCCGGCGATCAGCACCACGCGCTTGTCCAGGCCCGACAGCGCGGCCACGGTCGCACCCACGTTGGTGCCCTTGCTGTCGTCGAAATACTCCACGTCGTCCACGGTGGCGACCCACTCCACGCGGTGCGGCTCGCCGCGGTATTCGCGCAGGCCGTGCAGCAAGGCACTCAGCGGCAGGTCGATGGCGCGGCACAGCGCCAGCGCGGCCATGGCGTTGGTGGCGTTGTGCATGCCGCGGATATGCAGCGCGTCGGCCGGCATCAGGCGCTTGTGGCGCACCGGCACGGCCGGCTCCGCCTCGGCGGCGGCCTTGCGGCGGCGCGGCTTGTTCTCGCCTTCGGCCTCGCCGTCGGCCTCGGCGATCACCAGCCAGGGCATGCCGCCCTCGCGCAGCACGCCGAAACTGCCCGGCGTTTCCGGCAGGTCGGTGCCGAAGGTAACGGGCACGGTGCCCGGGCGCGCCATCTCCAGGCTCAGGCGGTCGTTGCGGTTGAGCACCTGCAGGCAGCCGGGCTCGCCCGGCGCCGGGCCGAACACGCGCGCCTTGGCGGCGGCATAGGCTTCCATGCTGCCGTGCCAGTCGAGGTGGTCCTGCGTGACATTGAGCACGGTGGCGGCGTGCGGCGCCAGCGTGTGCGTGGTTTCGAGCTGGAAGCTGGACAGCTCCAGCACCCAGACCTCGGGCAGCGTCGCCGAAGCGATGCAGGCGGCCAGCTTGTCCAGCGCCGACGGGCTGATATTGCCGGCCACCGCGACGCTCTTGCCGGCGCGCTCGACCAGGCGGCCGGTCAGCGCGGTGGTGGTGGTCTTGCCGTTGGTGCCGGTGATCGCCAGCACCTTGGGCGCGTAGCCCGATTCGGCCTGCAGGTGGGCCAGCGCCCGGGCGAACAGCTCGATCTCGCCCCACACCGGGATGCCGCGCTCGCGCGCCGCGGCCAGCAGCGCCGCGGTGGCGGGCTCGGCCGGCGCCAGGCCGGGGCTGATCGCCACCAGGCCGATGCCGTCGAGCAGCGCGGTGTCGAACGCGCCGCCGATGAACCGGGCCGAGGGCAGCTCGGCCTGCAGGAAGACCAGGTTGGCGGGAGCCTCGCGCGTGTCCGCGACGCGCACGGGGGCGCCGTACTGGCCGCACCAGCGCGCCATCGCCAGCCCCGACTCGCCGAGGCCCAGCACCAGCACATGAGGTTTCTGCAACTCGCCAAACACTTCGTTTTCCGCCCTTTTCGTTATGTTGTTACGTTGCTACGTTGTTACGTCGATTCGTCGCTGCCTCGATGCCGCCGGCAGCGCGCTCAGCGCAGCTTCAGCGACGACAGCCCGATCAGCACCAGCAGCATGGTGATGATCCAGAAGCGCACCGTCACCTGCGTTTCCTTCCAGCCCGACAATTCGAAGTGGTGATGCAGCGGCGCCATCCTGAACAGCCGCCGGCCTTCGCCGTAGCGCCGCTTGGTGATCTTGAACCAGGTTACCTGCAGCATCACCGACAGCGTTTCCACCACGAAGATGCCGCCCATCACGAACAGCACGATCTCCTGGCGCACGATCACGGCCACCGTGCCGAGCGCGCCGCCCAGCGCCAGCGCGCCCACGTCGCCCATGAAGACCTGGGCCGGGTGGGCGTTGAACCAGAGGAAGGCCAGGCCCGCCCCGGTCAGCGCCGAGCAGAAGATCAGCAGCTCGCCCGCGCCCGGGATGTGCGGGAACAGCAGGTATTTGCTGTAGACCGCGCTGCCCATCACGTAGGCGAACACGCCCAGCCCGCTGCCGACCAGCACCACCGGCATGATCACCAGCCCGTCCAGGCCGTCGGTCAGGTTCACCGCGTTGCTCGAACCGACGATCACCAGGTAGGTCAGCACGATGAAGCCCGCCACGCCCAGCGGGTAGCTCACTTCCTTGAAGAAAGGCACGATCAGGTTGGACTTGTAGGGCATGTCCAGCGACATGCCGCTTTCGACCCAGCCCAGGAACAGGTCCCACACCCGCACATTGCTGCTTTCCGACACCGAGAACGCCAGGTAGACCGCGGCCACCAGGCCGATCAGGGTCTGCCAGAAGAATTTCTCGCGGCTCGACATGCCGCGCGGGTCGCGGTAGACCACCTTGCGGTAGTCGTCCACCCAGCCGATCGCGCCATATCCCAGCGTCACCAGCATCACCACCCAGATGAAGCGGTTGCCCCAGTCGCACCACAGCAAGGTGGAGATGCCGATCGACACCAGCACCAGCACGCCGCCCATGGTGGGCGTGCCGGCCTTGACCAGATGCGACTGCGGGCCGATGGTGCGCACCGCCTGGCCGATCTTCAGTTCGGTCAGCTTGCGGATCACCCACGGGCCCAGGCACAGGCCGATCAACAGCGCGGTGAGGTTGGCCATCACCGCGCGGAAGGTCAGGTAGTTGAAGACCCGCAGGAAGCTGTAGTCGTTTTGCAGCCACTGGGCCAGAGCCAATAACATCGTGTTCCGTATTCCTTTCGACAACCGCCCGGCGGCGCCGGGCTTCTCGATTGCTTGCGATTGCTTGCGATTGCTTCGCGGTTACTTGACCAGGCGTCGCCGGCCACCGGCCGCACCCCTCACGCCCTTCATGCTTTCGGCGCGGACGTGTCTGCGACCAGCGCATCCACCATCCGTTCCATGCGCATGAAGCGCGACCCCTTCACCAGCACCGCGCCCGCGCGCGCCACGATGCCGTCCTCGTCCTGTGCCAGCGCGCCGGCCAGCGCCTCGGCGCTGTCGAAATGGCGCGCCTGGCCGCTGCCCCGCGCGCCGAACGCGCGCACCGCGTCGGCCATGGCGGTGCCGGTGCCCCACAGGGCCTCGATGCCGCGCGCGGCGGCGTAGGCGCCGATCTCCGCGTGGAAGGCCGGGCCCTGGTCGCCCACTTCGCCCATGTCGCCCAGCACCAGCAGGCGCGGCGCGGCAAACCCGGCCAGCACGTCGATGGCGGCGCGCACCGAGTCCGGGTTGGCGTTGTAGGTGTCGTCGATCACCAGCGTGCCGGCGGCGGTGTGCCTGGCCTGCAGGCGTCCCTTGACCGCGGCGAATCCCGCCAGCCCGGCGCGGATCGCCTCGTGGCCGACGCCGGCCGCCAGCGCGCAGGCGGTGGCCGCCAGCGCGTTGCGCACGTTGTGGGTGCCCAGCACCGACAGGCGGATTTCGAAGGCGCCGCCGGGCGCCGTGACCTGCATCACCTGCACGCCGTCGTCGAGATGCACGTCGGCACGCACGTCGGCGCCGGCGGCCAGGCCGAACGACAGCACGCGGCGCTGGCCGGCGGCCTCGCGCCAGATGCCGGCATGCGCGCCGCCGCCCTCGGCGTCGAGCGGGAACACCGCCACGCCGTCGGCGGGCAGCGCCGCGATGGCCGCCGCATGCTCGTGCGCCACCGCCTCCACGCTCACCATGAATTCCTGGTGCTCGCGCTGGGCGTTGGTCACCACCGACACGGTGGGCTGGGCGATGCCGGCCAGGTAGACGGTCTCGCCCGGGTGGTTCATGCCCAGCTCGAACACCGCCAGCCGGTGCGCGGCGCACAGGCGCAGCACCGTCAGCGGCAGGCCGATGTCGTTGTTGAGATTGCCGCCGGTGGCCAGGCGGGCGCCCTCCCCTACCGCCGCGGCGAAGATCGCGGCGATCATTTCCTTGACCGTGGTCTTGCCGTTGCTGCCGGTCACCGCCACCGCGGGCAGGCTGAAGCGGCGGCGCCAGCCGGCGGCCAGTTGCCCCAGCGCCAGGCGCGTGTCGGGCACCACGATGGCGGGCAGGCCGAGCGCGGTGTCGGGCTCGCGCTCCACCAGCACCGCGGCGGCGCCGCGCGCGGCCACGTCGGCGAGGAAATCGTGGGCGTCGAAGCGCTCGCCCTTGAGCGCGACGAACAGGTCGCCCGGCTGGACCGCGCGGCTGTCGGTGAGCACGCGCGAAAAGCCCGGCGCGGCCGCATCGGCGGCGCCGGCGGCAGCGGGCAGGGAAAGGCGCGCGCCGGCGATCCAGCCGGCGGCTTGCTGCAGATTGGTCATCATGTTCTGGTTCATGCCGCCACCCCGCGCGTGCCCAGCGTCAGCCGGACGTGTTCGCGATCGGAGAACGGCCGCTTGCGGCCATGCACTTCCTGGGTGGCTTCGTGGCCCTTGCCGGCCACCAGCACCACGTCCGCCGCGGCGGCGTGCTTGATGGCGTAGAGGATGGCGGCGGCGCGGTCTTCGATCAGGTGGGCGCGGCCGCGCTCGTCCATGCCGTCGGCGATGGCGTCCAGGATGTCGAGCGGGTCTTCGCTGCGCGGGTTGTCGCTGGTCAGCACGACTTCGTCGGCCAGGCGCTCGGCCACTGCACCCATCAGCGGGCGCTTGATCGGGTCGCGGTCGCCGCCGCAGCCGAACACGCACCACAGGCGGCCGTTGCGGGCCTGCGCCACCGGGCGCAGCGCGGCCAGGGTCTTGTCCAGCGCGTCGGGCGTGTGGGCGTAGTCGACCACCGCCAGCGGGCCGTCCTGGCCGCCGCCGAACAGTTCCATGCGGCCCTCGACCGGCTTGAGCGCGCGCAGCGCGTCGACGGCGGCGTCCCAGGCAATGCCGTTGGCCAGCGCCGCGCCCAGCACGGCGAGCAGGTTGCTGACGTTGAAGCCGCCGATCATCGGCGTGGCCACGTCGGCGCTGCCGAAACTGCCGTCCACGTGGAAGGCGGTGCCGGCGGCGGTGGCGCGCAGGCCGCTGGCGCGCAGCCACTGGCCACCCTTGCGGGTGGCGGCGGCCGCGCCGTCGACGCCGTATTCGATGACCTGCGCGGCGGCCAGCTTGCCCGCCAGCAGACGGGCGCCCATGCCGTCGTCGCGGTTGATCACCGCGGCGCGCAGGCCGGGCCATTGGAACAGCAGCGCCTTGGCCGCCTCGTACTCGGCCATGGTGCCGTGGTAGTCGAGGTGGTCCTGGGTCAGATTGGTCAGCACCGCCACGTCGAAGTGCGTGCCCGCCACGCGGCCTTGCTCGAGGCCGTGCGAGGACACTTCCATGGCGACCGCGCGGGCGCCGGCGTCGTGCAGCGCGGCCAGGCTGTCCTGCAGCTGCACCGCATCCGGCGTGGTGAAGCCGGTGGCGGCGAGCGCGCCGGGAAAGCCGGTGCCGAGCGTGCCGATGGTGGCGCAGGGCTTGCCCGCGGCCTGCAGCAGCCGCGCCAGCCATTGCGCGCAGGACGTCTTGCCGTTGGTGCCGGTGATGCCGGTCACCGCCAGGCCGCGCGCGTCGTTGCCGTACCACCCGGCCGCGATCGGGCCCGCCAGCTGGTGCAGGCCGGACACGGCCAGGTGCGGCACCGCCTCGCCATGCGGCCAGGCGAAACCGTCGGCTTCATGAATGATGGCGCTGACGCCGCGGGCGATGGCCTGGGCGATATGCGGGCGCGCATCGGTCGACAGGCGCCGGTTGCCCAGCACGTAGGCGAAGAACACGTCGCCCTGGGTCAGGCGGCGCGTGTCGCCGGTGAGGCGGGCGCCGGCGGGCGCGCGCCGGCGCAGCCAGGCCAGCGCGTCGGCGGCCTGGGCAGCGACTTCGAGGGGCAGCAGTTGGCGGCTCATTGGGTGGCGCTCCACGGCTCGCTTTCCTGCACCTTGTCGCTGACCACCAGCTGGCGGATCGGCGAATCGGGCTGCACGTTGAGCGCGCGCAGCGTGCCGCCGGTGATGGCGGCGAAGGCCGGGCCCGCGGCGGCGCCGCCATAGTGGCTGCCGGCGGTGGGCTCGTCCACGCTCACCGCCACGATGATGCGCGGGTTGGACATCGGCGCCAGGCCGATGAACGAGGCGCGGTACTTGCTGCGGTCGTAGCCGCGGCCGACGTGCTTGTAGGCGGTGCCGGTCTTGCCGCCGACGCGGTAGCCCATCACTTGGGCCTCGGGCGCGGTGCCGCCGGGCGCCGTGACGGTTTCCAGCATGCCGCGCACCTGGCGCGCCACCTCGGGCGACAGCACGCGCTCGCCGGTGACCGGGCCGTTGTTGCGGAACATGGTGACCGGGATCAGTTCGCCGTCATGGGCGAAGATGGTGTAGGCGTGGGCGATCTGGAACAGCGACACGGACAGGCCGTAGCCGTACGACATGGTGGCCTGCTCGATCGGGCGCCAGCTCTTGAACGGGCGCACGCGGCCGGCGACCGCGCCGGGGAAGCCGAGCTTGGGCGCCTGGCCCAGGCCCACGCTGGTAAACATGTCCCACATCTCCTGCGGCTTGAGCAGCATCGAGATCTTGGTGGTGCCGATGTTGCTCGACTTCTGGATGATGCCGGCCACCGTCAGCGCCCCGTAGTTGTGGGTATCGCTGATGGTGGCGCCTTCGTAGTTGAACTTGCCGGTGGTGGCGAACACCGTCGACGGCGTGACCCGCTTGAGCTGCAGCGCCAGCCCGATGGTGATCGGCTTCATCATCGAGCCGGGCTCGAAGGTGTCGGTCAGCACCCGGTTGCGCAACTGCTCGCCGGACAGGCGGGTGCGGTCGTTGGGGTTGTAGGTCGGCCAGTTGGCCAGCGCCAGCACCTCGCCGGTCTGGGCGTCCAGCACCACCGCGCTGGCGGCCTTGGCCTTGCTGCGCTCGACGATGGCCTTGACCTCGTTGAAGGCCAGGTACTGGATCTTGGCGTCGATGGAAAGCTGCTGGTCCTCGCCGTCGCGCGGGGTCTTGAGGATGCCCACGTCTTCCACCACGCGGCCCAGGCGGTCCTTGATCACCTGGCGCGCGCCCGACTTGCCGGCCAGCACCGGCTCGCGCGCAAGCTCCATGCCTTCCTGGCCGCGGTCTTCCACGTTGGTGAAGCCGACGATGTGCGCCATCGCCTCGCCTTCCGGGTAGAAGCGCTTGTATTCGCGGGTCTGGTGGATACCCTCGATCTTGAGCGCGGCGATCTTGTCCGCCGTGTCGGGCAGCACCTGGCGCTTCAGGTAGACGAAGCTCTTGTCTTCCGTAAACTTGCGGCGCAGTTCCTTGTCGCTCATGTCGAGCAGCTTGCCCAGCTCGCGGATCTTGTCCGCGTCGATCTGGTCGGGCACGTCCTCGGGGACCGCCCAGATGGCCTTGACCGGCAGGCTGGTGGCCAGCACCAGGCCGTTGCGGTCGAGGATCTTGCCGCGCGTGGCCGGCAGGTCGAGCGTGCGCTGGAAGCGCTTCTTGCCCTCGGCCTCGTAGAACTGGTTGCCGGGGCCCTGGATCCACAGCGCGCGCCCGGCCAGCGCCACGAAGGCGGCGAACATCATGAACACCACCAGCTTGGAGCGCCACATCGGCAGGCGCAGGCCCAGCACCGGGCTGGCGGCGAACTGGCCGGTGCGCGGGCGCGAGGGGCTGCCGCGCTGCTGGCCGCGCTGCGAGGGATGGGCGATGGTCATGGCTTGCTCCCCTCGGGCGCCGGAGCGGCCGCCGCCGCAGCGGAAGCCGCCGCGGCCGGCGGGGTGTCGAGCACCACGCCGGCCAGGTATTGGGTACGGCCGGGAATGACCGGCGTCATCTTGAGCTGGGCGCGGGCCGCGTCGGCGATGCGCGCGCTCTTGCCGAGCGCGCTCTGCTGGTACTGCAGGCGCGACCAGTCGATGTCGAGCTGCTTTTCTTCCGCCTGGGCACGCTCGAAGGCGACGAACAGCGTGCGCGCCTGGTGCTGCGCGCTCACCAGGGAGAGCGCGCAGAAGATCAGCGCGGCAAGCAGGAAGAAAGTCAGGCGGTTCATGCGCGGCCAGCCTGTGCGGGCGTGCTCGCCGGCAGTTTCTCGGCCACCCGCATCACGGCCGAGCGCGCGCGCGGGTTGGCGGCCACCTCGTCGGCGCCCGGCTTGACGCGGCCGAGCAGCTTGAGCGTGGGCTGCGGCAGCTGGTCGGCGCGCAGCGGCGCGCGGCGCAGGGCCGGGTCGGCATCCTGCTGCGGGCGGGCGTGCGCCTGCATGAACCGCTTGACGATGCGGTCCTCGAGCGAATGAAAGCTGATCACCACCAGCCGTCCCCCGGTCTGCAGCAACCCGTACGCCGCGCTCAGCCCTCTTTCGAGGTCCGCAAGCTCTTGATTGACGTGAATCCGTAGAGCCTGAAAGGTGCGGGTCGCAGGGTCCTGGCCCTTCTCGCGAGTCTTGACGGCTTTCGCCACGAGTGCGGCAAGCTCGGCCGTAGTGGCAAGTGGTCCGCCATGGCCGGGTTCGCTCCTGCGAGCAACAACCGCCTTTGCAATCTGTACAGCAAACCGTTCTTCCCCATAGTCCCGTATCACCCTCGCGATGTCTTGTTCATCCGCCTGCGCCAGCCACTCGGCGGCGGTGACGCCGCGCGTGGTGTCCATGCGCATGTCCAGCGGGCCCTCGAAGCGGAAGGAGAACCCCCGCTGCGCATCGTCGATCTGGGGCGAACTGATGCCCAGGTCGAGCAGTATCCCGGCCACCTTGCCGCGCCCCGCCAGCCGCTCGGCCATGTCGGCGAAGCTGGTGTGCTCAATGGAGAAGCGGGCATCCTCGATGGTGCCCGCCTCTGCGATTGCTGCCGGATCCTTGTCGAAGGCCACCAGTGCCCCGGCCGGCCCCAGCCGGGCCAGTATTGCCCGGCTGTGCCCCCCTCTGCCGAAGGTGCCGTCCACATAGACGCCATCGGGCCGCCAGACCAGGGCTTCGACAGCCTCGTCCAGCAGCACGGTGCGATGGCGCAGGGCGGTGGTCCCCGGCGTTTGGGTTGAGCTCATGACCTCGTCAGAAAGAGAAGTTCTTCAACGCATCCGGCATGCCCTGCGCCATCGCCTGCTGTTCCTTGGCGGCGTAGGTTGCGGCATCCCAGACTTCGAAATGGCTGCCCATACCGAGCAGCATGACTTCCTTGTCGAGCAGCGCGGCGCTGCGCAGCTCAGGCGCGATCAGCACGCGGCCGGCGCCGTCCATGTCGACGTCCGCCGCGTTGCCGAGGAAGATGCGCTTCCACCAGTGCGCGTCCATCGGCAAAGCGGCGATGCGGGCGCGGAAGTTTTCCCATTCGGGCCGCGGAAACAGCAGCAGGCAGCCATCCGGGTGCTTTGTCAGCGTTACCCGGCCCTCGGCCTGCTGTTGCAGCGCTTCACGGTGCCGCGCCGGAACCGACATCCGGCCCTTGGCATCCAGTGACAGCGCCGATGCGCCCTGAAACAAGCTCGCTCCCGATCCGCGCCGGCCGATCTACGGTCGGTTGGCGCGGTGAACCCTGTAAAGCCGACGTTGAGGGATGATCCCATAGCCAGCCCGCTTTTTCACACAAAAATACACTTCCTCACACTATTTCCCACTTTAGAGGAAGCGATTTGGCGGGTCAAGGCTCGCCGCAAGGCAACAAACCGGGTTTTTTTAATCAGAACAATGACTTAGCGCGCACTCCTCACGCACCGAAAAAGTGAATCCCTAATGAAATGAAGATCTTATGGAGGAAAGCAGAGAAACCACCTGAGAACAACCGGGGAAGGAACTGCCTGCCGCACGAAAATCCGCCTCGCGGGACCGATGGAAGGATACAACGTTTTGTTGTCTACCCCGCCCGCGCGGGGACCTGTGCCAGCCGGCCGCCGGACCGTCAGATCCGGTACGCGGCCGTGGTCATGACGCGCGACGCGGCCCGCATCATCGCGCGCACCGGCGCGGGCAGCGCTATGCCGCCGGCCTCGCGGGCGGTGGCGCCGTGGCGCACCTCGTCGTCGCGCATCTGCTCGAGGATCGCGCGCGAGCGCTGGTCCGCGGCGGGGAGCTGCCCGAGATGGCCGTCGAGATGCTGCTCGACCTGGCTCTCGGTCTCGGACACGAAGCCGAGGCTGACGCGGTCGCCGGCGCGGCCGGCCACCCAGCCGATGGCGAAGGCGCCGGCGTACCACAGCGGGTTGAGCAGGCTGGTGCGCGAACCGAGCTCGCGCAGGCGCTCGGCGCACCAGCCGAGATGGTCTTCTTCCTCGCGCGCGGCCTGGTCCATCTGCGCGCGCACCTGCGGCGTATGCGCGGTGAGCTTCTGCGCCTGGTAGAGGGCCTGCGCGCAGACCTCGCCGACATGGTTGATGCGCATCAGCCCGGCCACGTGGCGGCGCTCTTGCTCATCCAGCCCGCCGTCGTCCGGCGCCAGCCGCGCCGCCGGATTGGCCCGTTCAGCCCGCGTCACGCCTGCGATCGCGCGCAGGGCCACATCGAATTCGCGAATCAAGGTATCCATGGATGCATGCACTCGTGATTGCCCGCGGCCGTGTTTTCCGGCGCCGCCGGCACGGGACCGGACCCGCGCGGGTCCGCCCTCGGGATTTCCCGCATTGTACCGTGCCCGCCCTGGCGGCCGCCCCGCGGCGGCGCCAGCGGGCGCCTCGCCTGCGGCGCTCCCGATACTCCAAAACCCTGAGTTGTGAAAAGCTGACAAGGGCAGCACCCCCGATTGTGAAACAGGGGCGGTTTGTTACAGTAGTTGGCAACTTCTGACGAAGTTGGGTAAGCGGGAGATGGAGACTCAGGAGGTTTCCCCGCCGACCACCAATAATTCTTACATGGAGATCAACGAGCATGAAAAAATCGCTTCTCGCGCTGGCAGCGCTTGGCCTTTTTGCCGGTGCCGCACAAGCTCAGTCGAGCGTGACGCTGTATGGCGTCGTCGACATGAACGTCGAATACGTCAGCCATCTCGGCCCCACCGGCGACAACGCATACCGCCTGACGTCCGGCGGCCTGTCCGGCTCGCGCTGGGGTCTGCGCGGCGTCGAAGACCTGGGCAGCGGCCTGAAGGGGTTGTTCGTGCTTGAAAACGGTTTTGGCCTCGACGACGGCAAGTCGCAGCAGGGCAGCCGCCTGTTCGGCCGCCAGGCTTACGTGGGCCTGGAGAGCGCCCAGGTCGGCCGCTTCACCTTCGGCCGCCAGTACACCACGCTGTTCGACCTGCTCGCCAACTTCTCGCCCAGCGGCTACGCGACCCAGTACGAGCCGGTGGTGGCCCAGCTCGGCCTGAACTTCCGCTCGGACAACACCGCCAAGTACACCGGCGTGTTCGGCCCGGTGACCGCGATCGCGCACTGGTCGTTCGGCAACGGCGTGTCCGGCGCCGGCGAAGCCCCCGGCCAGTTCCGCCGCGACACCGGCTACGGTGCCGGCGTGTCGTATTTCGCCGGCCCGGTCGGCGCCACCATCGCCTACGACCAGTACAACCCGAGCGTGATGGCCGGCACCGCCTTCGCGGGCACCGGCACGGTCAAGAAAGCCGCCGTCGCCGCCAGCTATGCCTGGGGCCCGGCCAAGGTCATGGGCGGCTATCGCTGGGGCCAGAGCAAGGCACAGAACGAGACCCTGGTGCTGCGCGACGACTACTACTGGATCGGCGCCAACTACCAGGTCACCGCGGCACTGGGCCTGACGCTGCAGTACAACTATGACGACGTGAAGAACCAGAACGGCGTCAATGTGCCGAATCCGTGGGAAGTGTCCTTCATCGCCGACTACAACCTGTCCAAGCGCACCGACCTCTACCTGACCGCTGCGTTCTCGAAGAACGCCGGCCTGAACCTCGACACCTCGGCCATCGCCTTCGCCAACGGCTACCCCCTCGGCCCGGGCAAGACGACCATGCTCGGCGTGGGCCTGGGTATTCGCCACAAGTTCTGAGCGCATCCGCGCGGCTTTGCAAAGGCACCTCCGGGTGCCTTTTTCAATGGCGGGCCCGGCAGCCTAGGGCATCACCTCATCGGCACCTCCGGCGGCGGACTCTAGAATGCAGCAACCCTCGCGGCGCGCGACCGTGCCGCCGCGACCAGACCAACCAGGAGACACCATGCACCGCCACCGCCGCCGCGCCACCCTCATGCTGCTCGCCAGCGCCTGCCTCGGCCTGCTTGCCGGCGCCGCGCCGGCGCTAGCCGCCGATCCCTACCCGGCCAAGCCGATCCGGCTGGTGGTGCCGTTCCCGGCCGGCGGCACCACGGACATCCTGGCGCGCGCGGTGGCGGCGGAGCTGTCCAAGCTGCAAGGCTGGAACGTGGTGGTGGACAACCGGCCCGGCGCCGGCGGCAATATCGGCGCCGACATGGTCGCCAAGTCGGCGCCCGACGGCTATACGCTGCTGATGGGCACGGTGGGCACGCACGGCATCAACCAGTCGCTGTACGGCAAGCTGCCGTTCGACCCGATCAAGGATTTCGCCCCGATCACCGAGGTGGCGTCGGTGCCGAACGTGCTGGTGGTCAACCCCGCCTTCGCGCAGCAGAACCACATCAACAGCGTCCCCGACCTGATCGCCTACGCGCGCGCCAATCCCGGCAAGCTCAACATGGCGTCGAGCGGCAACGGCACCTCGATCCACCTCGCCGGGGAGCTGTTCAAGACCCAGACCCATACCTTCATGGTGCACTTCCCGTACAAGGGCAGCGGCCCGGCGCTGACCGACCTGGCCGGGGGCACCATGCAGCTCATGTTCGACAACCTGCCGTCCTCGATGGCGCTGATCAAGGCCGGCAAGCTCAAGGCGCTGGCGGTGACCAGCGCCAAGCCCTCGCCGGCGCTGCCGGGCGTGCCCACGGTGGCCGAGGCGGGCAAGCTGCCGGGCTTCGAGGCCAGTTCCTGGTTCGGGCTGCTGGCGCCGGCCGGCACGCCGCACGAGATCGTCGCGCGCATCCAGCAGGAAGTCACGCGCTCGCTGGCCACGCCGGCGGTGCGCGAGAAGCTGCTGGCCCAGGGCGCCGATCCGGTCGGCAATACGCCGGAACAGTTCGCCGCGTTCATCCGCGCCGAGCACATCAAGTGGGCCAAGGTCGTCAAGGACTCGGGCGCCAAGGTGGACTGAGCGCCCCGGCAGCACTGCCGATCCCCGCGCCGCCCGGCGCGGGAGGGCATATACTTGAGGCATCAAACAACTTGCCTGCCGCGATGCCCATCACGACTGCCGCCGAGACCACCGCCGACACTGCCGCCGGGGCTGCCGCCAAGGCCGGTGCCGGCGAACCGCCGGTCGATCTCGAAACCCGCGCCGACGATGCCAGCCACGACGGCCTGCGCCTGTGGCTGCGCCTGCTGACCTGCACCAACCTGGTGGAAGCCGACATCCGCTCGCGGCTGCGGCAGGACTTCGCCTGCACGCTGCCGCGCTTCGACCTGATGGCGCAGCTCGACCGCCACCCGGAGGGCCTCAAGATGGGCGAGCTGTCGCGCCGCATGATGGTCACCGGCGGCAATGTCACCGGCATCACCGACCAGCTCCAGGAGGAAGGCCTGGTATCGCGCGAGGCCCTGCCGAGCGACCGCCGCGCCTACCTGATCCGCCTCACGCCGGCCGGGCGCGCGGCTTTCTCGAAGATGGCGCGCGCGCACGAGGGCTGGATCGAGCAATTGTTCGGCGGCCTGCCGCAAACCGACCGCCGCACCCTGTTCCGCCTGCTGGGCCGGCTCAAGAGCGGGCTGGCCGGCGCATGAGCGCGCCCCGCTCCGCGCGCATTGCCGGCCCGCGCCTGCCGCGGCTGGCCGCCTGCCTGGCGCCGCTGCTGCTGGCGGCCGCCTGCCAGAGCGGGCCGCCGCAGCCCAAGGTCACGCCGCTCGACTACACCATCAAGCTCGGCCGCATCAGCGAAAAGACCGTGGCGGGCACCATGGACGCCCCCGGCACCGGCGCCTTCGGCTCGGCCGTGGGCGTTGGCGCGGCCGGCGGCAACGGCTGGGGCGGCGGCGGCATGAGCATGGGCTTCGCCGTCGACCTGAACCAGTTGCTCAACCCGCAGCCGCGGCCGCAGATCGAGCTCTACCAGTACAAGGTGACGGCGCTGGACGGCACCGTCGCCACCGTGACCGGCCCGGCGGCGCCCGGTCTCGATCCCGGGGCCTGCGTGCGCATGATCTATCCCGACGGTTCGCCGGGCCCGCGCATCGTCCCCTCTGCCGAGTGCTGAGGCGGCCCGGGACGATCCGGCCCGGGCGCAAATGAAATGGCCTCCCCTGGCGGGAGGCCATTTCACATCGGCAGCGCGCTTATTCCACCGTTATGCCCACCGTTATGCCACCGCTACGCCGCCTTGCGGCTGTCCCGCAGCTCGCGCCGCAGGATCTTGCCCACGTTGGTCTTGGGCAGCTCGCCGCGGAATTCCACGTACTTGGGCCGCTTGTAGCCGGTCAGCCGTTCCTTGCAGAAGGCGATCAGCTCGGCCTCGGTCAGCGCGGGATCTCTCTTCACCACGAACAGCTTGACCACCTCGCCCGAGTGCTCGTCGGGCACGCCCACCGCGGCCACTTCCAGCACGCCCGGGCATTCGGCAACCACGCCTTCGATCTCGTTCGGGTACACGTTGAAGCCGGACACCAGGATCATGTCCTTCTTGCGGTCGACGATCTTGGTATAGCCGCGCTCGTCCATCACGCCGATGTCGCCGGTCTTGAAGAAGCCGTCCGGCGTCATGACCTTGGCGGTCTCGTCCGGGCGGTTCCAGTAGCCGGCCATCACCTGCGGGCCGCGGATGCAGATCTCGCCGGGCTGGCCGAGCGGCACGTCGCGGCCGTCGTCGTCGCGGATGGCGATGTCGGTCGACGGCAGCGGCAGGCCGATGGTGCCGGAGAAGGCATCGGTGTCGGTGGGGTTGCAGGTGGCCGAGGGCGAGGTCTCGGACAGGCCGTAGCCCTCGATGATCGGGCAGCCGGTCTTGTCCAGCCATTTCCTGGCGACCGCTTCCTGCACCGCCATGCCGCCGCCGTTGGCCACGCGCAGGCCGGAGAAATCGACCTTGCCGATTTCGGGATTGTTGATCAGCGCGTTGTAGAGCGTGTTGACCGCCGGGAACATGTTGAACTTGTACTTCTGCAGTTCCCGGATGAAGCCCGGGATGTCGCGCGGGTTGGGGATCAGCACGCTCAGGCCGCCGCCGCGCATGCCCAGCAGGCAGCAGACCGTGAGCGCGAAGATGTGATACAGCGGCAGCGCCGTGATGGTGATGAGCTGTTCCACCGGCGCGCCCTTGGCCAGCGCCGGCTGCATCCATGCCTCGGACTGCAGCACGTTGGCGACGATGTTCCGGTGCAGCAGCACGGCGCCCTTCGACACGCCGGTGGTGCCGCCGGTGTACTGCAGGAAGGCGATGTCGTCCGGGCCGGTGCTGGCGGGCTGCAGCTGCAGCCGGCTGCCTTCCTGGAGCACGGTATTGAAGCGCACGCAGTTGGGCAGTTCCCAGGCCGGCACCATCTTCTTGACGTTGCGCACCACGAAATTGACGATGGCGCCCTTCAGGCCGCCCAGCAGGTCGCCCATGCTGGCCACCACCACGTGCTTGACCGGCGTGGCCGGCAGCACCTGCTGCAGCGTGGTGGCGAAGTTTTCCAGGATGACGATGGCCTCGGCGCCGCTGTCCTTGAGCTGGTGCTCGAGCTCGCGCGGGGTGTAGAGCGGGTTGACGTTGACCACCACATAGCCGGCGCGCAGCACCGCGGCCAGCACCACCGGGTACTGCAGCACGTTCGGCATCATGATGGCCACGCGCGCGCCGGGCTTCAGGCCGCGCGTCTGCAGCCACGCCGCGAATTGCCGCGACAGCCGGTCGAGCTCGCCGTAGGTGATGGCCTTGTCCATGCAGACGAAGGCACGGCGGTCGGCGTAGGTGCGGAAGGATTCCTCAAGCAGGGCGGCCAGCGAGCGGTACTGGCTGCCGTCGATCTCGGCGGGGACGCCCGCCGGGTAGTGCTTAAGCCATTGTCTTTCCATGCACCGTCTCCTGATTTTCTGAATGGTCGTTCGATTTTCGACAGATGCTAAACGCGCCACCCTGTTAAGACAACACGTTAGACGAAGTCCTCTGGACGAAGACCGCGGTTAGACGTGAAGTCTAGCGCACAGTTCGGGCGACCCACGGGAATTCCCTGATCAGGCTTCCACCGGCAGCACCATCTTCATCATATTGGTGGCCAGTTCCTCGGCCAGCGCGCGCGGCGGCAGGCGCCCGGGCTCGTGCCAGGTGTACATGAAGCCGACCACGCTGCCGATCGCGTGCGCGGTCACGCGCGCGTCGCCGTAGTGGAATACGCCGTCCCGCTTGCCTTCTTCGAGCAGCGTGTAGAGATCGCGGTAGAACGCGCGCGCCATGCTGCCCAGCCATGCCACGGTTTCGGGGCGCAGGTACTGGTTGTCGCGGAAGCTCAGCGTGGCCGGCACATAGCAGTCGATGCAGCGGCGCGCCATTTCCAGCAGGCACGCATGCAGGCGCTCGCGCACGGGCAGCGCCGGGTCCGCGGTCTCGCGGATGACCGGCAGGCAGGTCTGCGCCGATTCGCGGCACAGGATGTCGAAGATCTCGTACTTGTCCGTGAAGTAATAGTAGACCGCGGGCTTGGTCACGCCCAGCGCCCGGCACAGGTCGTTCATGGTCATGCCGGGATAGCCCTTGGTGTAGAACAGCTGGGCCGCGGTATCGAGAATCTGGCGGCGGCGCGCTTCCTGGCGCTCGGCGATGTGCGAACGCGCCGGCGCGGCGTCCGGAACGGCTTCCGGAGCAGGATCCGGCGCGGTGCCGGCGGGAACGGTTTTCTGTGCGGTCGACATGATGCGATTCTCGCATGCGGCAAGGGTGGCACGGACGGGGAGGCCGGCGCCGGGCGCGCTTGACGCCGCATGGCAATGCCCATAGCATCATACCAACGGGTACATAAATATACCAAAGAGTAAATTTCGCCAGTCCGAACCGGCCTGGCGGCCCAACCAGGAGACACCGCCGATGGACGAAACCACGTACCTGGCCGACCTGCACGCGCGCTGGCAGCGCGCCTGGCCCGCGCACCTGCCGCGTGCGCCGCAGTACCCACTGGGACGCCAGCCGCTCACCGCGATGCTGCGGCACTGGGCGCGCACGCGGCCCGCGCGGCCGGCGGTGATCTTCTACGGCCACGAAACCAGCTACGCCGAGCTCGACGCGCAAAGCGACCG
Source organism: Cupriavidus sp. 30B13 (assembly GCF_049059565.2). Classification (NCBI taxonomy): domain Bacteria; kingdom Pseudomonadati; phylum Pseudomonadota; class Betaproteobacteria; order Burkholderiales; family Burkholderiaceae; genus Cupriavidus; species Cupriavidus sp. 30B13. The sequence goes on from NZ_CP188223.1 coordinate 3,720,501, forward strand.
CTGCGCGGCACTGCTGGCTTCGCACGGCATCGGCGCGGGCGACCGCGTGGCCGTGCTGCTGCCGAACTGCCCGCAGTTCCACGTGGTGTTCTTCGGCATCCTCAAGCTCGGCGCCATCTACGTGCCGGTCAGCCCGCTCTCGCAGCATGCCGAGCTGCGGCATGCGCTCATGGACAGCACGCCGCGCGCGCTGATCGCGCTCGACCAGCTGGTGCCGCTGGTGCGCGACACGCGCGACGCGCTGGGCGCGGACGATCCGCTCGCGCTGCTGTTCGTGACCAGCTTCGCCGAAGCGCTGCCGGCCGAACCCACGCTGCCGCTGCCGCCGATGGTGCAGGCCCCGCCCTGGCCGTGCGAGCCGGAAGACCGCGCCATCGCCCTGCTGCCCGCCATGGCGGCCTGCACGCACCCGGCGCCCGCCGCGCCGGTGTCGCTCGACATGCCCGCCGCGCTCAACTACACCGGCGGCACCACCGGCCTGCCCAAGGGCTGCATCCACACGCAGGGCGACATGGTGGACATGGCGGCGGCCTTCGGCGCGGTCTCGCTGGAAATCGCCGACGACACCGTGATGCTCGGTTTCTTCCCGGCGTTCTGGATCGCCGGCGAGAACCTGTGCCTGATCTTCCCCGCTTTCTTCGGCATCCCGCTGGTGCTGCTGGCGCGCTGGGATCCGGAAACCTTCATGGCCGCGGTGCAGCGCTACCGCGTCACCAACGCCTCGATGCTGGTCGACAATGCGGTGGAGGTGATGGAACATCCGCGCGCGGCGCAATACCAGTTGCGCTCGCTGCGCCACGTGGGCGTGTCGTCCTTCGTCAAGAAGCTCAACCTGCCCTACCGCCGCGCATGGCAGGCGCTGACCGGCTCCGTCATCGCCGAGACCGCCTGGGGCATGACCGAGACGCAGACCTGCAACACCTTTACCTGCGGCATGCAGGACGGCGACCTCGACCTGCGCGCGCAGCCCGTCTTCGTCGGCCTGCCGGTGCCGGGCACCGAATTCAAGATCTGCGATTTCGCCAGTGGCGCGCTGCTGCCGCCGGGCGCCGAAGGCGAACTGTGCGTGCGCACGCCGACCCTGCTCAAGGGCTACTGGAACCAACCCGAGGCCACGCACGAAGCGCTGCGCGGCGGCTGGTTCCACACCGGCGACATCGGCCTGATCGACGAACACGGCTACCTGCATTACCTGGGCCGGCGCAAGGAGATGCTCAAGGTCAACGGCATGAGCGTGTTCCCGGCGGAGATCGAGGCGCTGCTCGGCCAGCATCCGGCCATCCTCGGCGCGGCCGTGGTGGGCCGCGCCGACGAGGACCGCGGCCAGTTGCCGGTAGCTTTCGTCATGCTGCGGCCGGAGGCCGCCGGCACCGTCGACGCCGCCGCGCTGGTGCAGTGGTGCCGCGCCAACCTGGCGGTCTACAAGGTGCCGCTGGTGCGCATCGTCGAGTCCCTGCCGCTCACCGCCACCGGCAAGGTGCGCAAGCAGGACCTGGCGCCGCTGCTCGACGCGCCTGACTGACGCCGCGCGGCGCCTGGCCACCCTTCCCGCTCCGACTACCTTTCCCTCACCATGACGTTCCGCAAGCTACTGATCGCCAACCGCGGCGAGATCGCCATCCGCATCGCGCGCGCGGCGGCAAGCGCCGGCCTGGAGAGCGTCGCCCTCTTCAGCGAGGACGACCGCGACGCCCTCCACGTGCGCAAGGCCGACGGCGCCGTGGCGCTGCCCGGCACCGGCCCGCGCGCCTATCTCGACATCGGCGCGGTGGTGGCCGCGGCGCGCCGCAGCGGCTGCGACGTGGTGCACCCGGGCTACGGGCTGCTGTCCGAGAACGCGGACTTCGCCCAGGCCTGCCTGGACGCCGGCCTGGCCTTCGCGGGCCCGGCGCCGGACGTGCTGCGCCTGTTCGGCGACAAGGCCCGCGCCCGCGCGCTGGCGCGCGAATGCGGCGTGCCGGTGGTGCCCGGCACCAGTGACCCCACCACGCCGGAGGCGGCGCGCGCGTTCTTCGCCACGTTGCAGGCACGGGACAGCGGCGCCGGCATGATGATCAAGGCGCTGGCCGGCGGCGGCGGCCGCGGCATGCGCGCGGTGCACGCGGCCGCGGACATCGACGAAGCCTACGCGCGCTGCGTCTCCGAAGCCACCGCCGCGTTCGGCGACGGCGCGGTCTATGTGGAGCGCATCGTGCCCGCGCCGCGCCATATCGAGATCCAGATCGTGGCCGACGGCGCCGGTGCCGTGGTCGCCCTGGGCGAGCGCGAGTGCAGCCTGCAGCGGCGCCACCAGAAGCTGCTCGAGGTGGCGCCCAGCCCCGCGCTCGACGACGCCACGCGCGCCAAGCTGGCGCAGGCCGCGGTCACGCTGGCGCGCGCCAGCGCCTACCGCGGCATCGGCACCTTCGAATTCCTGCTCGGTGCGCACGGCGAGTTCTGGTTCATGGAGGCCAACCCGCGCCTGCAGGTGGAACACACCGTCACCGAGATGGTGACCGGCGTGGACCTGGTGCGGGCCCAGCTCGCCATCGCCGCCGGGCAAAGCCTGGCCCGGCTCGGCCTGGCCGAGGCGCCGGCGCCGCGCGGCATCGCGGTGCAGCTGCGCATCAACGCCGAGCACCTCGATGCGCACGGCCAGCTGCGGCCGGCCAGCGGCCGCATCGCGGCCTACGAGCCGCCCAGCGGCCCGGGCGTGCGCGTGGACGGCGCCGGCCACGCCGGCATGGCCGTCAACCCGCGCTTCGACTCCCTGCTGGCCAAGCTGATCGTGCACGAGCCCGGCGGCAGCTACGAGCGCGTGCTGGCGCAGGCCTACCGCGCGCTGTGCGAATTCCGCATCGAGGGCATCGACACCAACCGCCGCCTGCTGCAGGACCTGCTGCTGCGCGACGAGGTGCGGCGCAACGCCGTCCATACCCAGTACCTGGACGCCGTGCTGCCGGCGTTGGCGGCACAGGCCGGTGGCGACGCGCACCCGGCGCTGCACGCGCTCGGCGGCGACGGCGCACCCGCCATGCCCGCCACCGCCCGGGACGACGACCTGCCCGGCGACGCCCAGCGCGTCGGCGCGCCGATGGACGGCGCGCTCGCCGCGGTCCAGGTCAAGCCCGGCGACATGGTGCGGCGCGGCCAGACGCTGGCCATCATCGAGGCGATGAAGATGGAGCACCCGCTCGAGGCCCCGGTGGCGGGCGAGGTGCTGCGCGTGCTGGCGGCGCCCGGCGACGTGCTGCGCGCCGGCGCGCCGGTGATCGTGCTGGCCGCCGCCGCCGGCGCCGGCCACGCGCACCAAGCGGGCCCGGCGGCGGACCCGGCCCATGTCCGCGCCGACCTGCGCGCGGCGCTGGAGCGCCAGGCGCTGACGCTGGACGCCGCCCGCCCCGAGGCCGTGGCCCGGCGCCATGCCCGCGGCGGGCGCACCGCGCGCGAGAACATCGCGCAACTGTGCGACGACGGCTCCTTCATCGAATACGGCGCGCTGGCCATCTCCGCCCAGCGGCAGCGCCGCAGCGTGGCGGACCTGGAGCGCGCCACCCCGGCCGACGGCATCGTCACCGGCATCGGCACCGTCAACGCCGCGCGCTTCCCGGGCGGCGACGCGCGCTGCATGGTGCTGGCCTACGACTACACCGTGCTGGCCGGCACGCAGGGCTTCTACGGCCACAAGAAGCTGGACCGCATGCTGGCGCTGGCGCGCCGGTGGCGCCTGCCCGTGGTGCTGTTCGCCGAAGGCGGCGGCGGGCGCCCCGGCGACACCGACATGCCGGTGGTGGCCGGGCTGGACTGCGCCTCCTTCATCCAGTTCGCGCGGCTGTCCGGCCAGGTGCCGCTGGTGGGCATCGTGTCCGGCCGCTGCTTCGCCGGCAATGCCGCGCTGCTGGGCTGCGCCGACGTCATCATCGCCACCCGCGACGCCACCATCGGCATGGGCGGCCCGGCCATGATCGAGGGCGGCGGGCTGGGCGTGTTCGCGCCGGAGGAAGTCGGCCCGGCCAGCGTGCAGGCGCCCAACGGGGTGATCGACGTGCTGGTCGACGACGAGCCGGCCGCGGTGGCGGCGGCGCAGCGCTACCTGTCCTATTTCCAGGGCGACCTGCCGGAATGGGAGGCCGACGACGTACGGATGCTGCGCCACGCGATTCCCGAGAACCGGCTGCGCAGCTACGATATGCGCCAGGTGCTGGCCACGCTGGCCGACCGCGGCTCGGTGCTGGAGTTGCGCGCCGCCTTCGGTGGCGGCATGATCACCGCGCTGATCCGCATCGAAGGGCGAGCTTTCGGCTGCATCGCCAACAACCCGCGCCACCTGGGCGGCGCCATCGACGCGGCGGCGGCCGACAAGGCCGCGCGCTTCATGCAGTTGTGCGATGCGCATGGCCTGCCGGTCGTCTCGCTGTGCGACACGCCCGGCTTCATGGTGGGGCCGGAGGCGGAAAAGACCGCCACCGTGCGCCATGTGTCGCGCCTGTTCGTCACCGCCGGCGCGCTGCGCGTGCCGTTTTTCACGGTGGTGCTGCGCAAGGGCTACGGGCTGGGCGCGCAGGCCATGGCGGGCGGCAGCTTCGCCGCGCCGTTCTTCACCGTGGCGTGGCCCAGCGGCGAGTTCGGCGCGATGGGGATCGAGGGATCGATCCGGCTGGGCTTTCGCAAGGAGCTGGAGGCGGTGGCCGATCCGGCCGAGCGCGAAGCGTTGTTCGCGCGTATGGTGGATGCTGCGTACCAGCGCGGGCGCGCGCTCAACATGGCGAGCCACCTGGAGATCGACGCGGTGATCGATCCGGCCGACACGCGCCAGTGGCTGCTGCGCGGGCTGGCCTCGGCGCCGGCCGGGCGCGCGGCGGAGGCGGCCCCGGCGCGCCGCTTCATCGACACCTGGTAGGCTGGCGCGGGACGGGCGGAACGGGTGGAATCAACGGGGAAACCGACGCAAGGGGGTGGCGATGCTTCAAGAGTGGATGCGCCCGGCCGGCATGGCCGGCCGGCTGGCGGCAAGTGTGGCGGCGGCGGTATTCGCGCTGGCCGGGATGCTGCCGCTGCCGGCCAGCGCCCAGGCCGCGCCGCAGGATGGCCGGCCCGGGCCGGCCGCCGGCGCGGGCCCGATCAAGGTCGCGTTCATCGACCAGCTCTCCGGGCCGCTGGCCAACGTCGGCGAGATCTTCCTGGCCAACCTGAAGTTCGCGCTCGACGACGCCAACGCCCAGGGCGGCGTGCTGGGGCGCAAGTACGAGCTGCTCAGCTATGACAACAGGCTCTCGCCGCAGGCCAGCCTGAGCGCGCTGCAGAGCGCCATCGACGCCGGCGTGCGCATCGTGTTTACCGGCGCGTCCGGCTCGCCGGTAGTGACCGCGCTGGTCGAGGCCGTCAACCGCCACAACGAGCGCAACCCGGGCCAGCGCATGCTGGTCATCAACTACGCCTCGCTCGACCCCGACCTGACCGGCATGCGCTGCAGCTTCTGGCTGTTCTCCACCGAGGCGAACGCCGCCATGAAGATGCGCGCGCTGGCCAACTTCGCGCGCGGCGACCAGCGCATGCACAAGGTCTTCCTGCTGAACCAGGACTACACGCAGGGCCGCGTGTGGGCGGCGCTGGGCCGGCAGATGATCGCCACCGCGCGGCCCGACGTGGAGTTCGTCGGCGAAGCGCTGCATCCGCTGGCCAGGGTCAAGGACTTCGCACCCTATGTCGGCATGATCAAGGCCAGCGGCGCCGATACCGTGGTCACCGGCAACTGGGGGCAGGACCTGAGCCTGCTGGTCAAGGCGGCCGGCGACGCCGGCTACGCGCTGGACTACCTGAACAACAGCGGCGGCGGCGCGCCGGGCACGGTGGCGGCCGTGGCGCAGGCCGGCAATGCGCGCCTGACCTGGGTCGCCGAGTACATGCCCAACGGCGGCGACGCGGCGCTCGACGCGCTCGCCGCGCGCGTGCGGCAGACCCCGGCCGGCGAGTATTTCGCGCCGCGCGTGCTGATCGCCGTGCAGATGCTCGGCGAGGCCATGCGCCGCGCGCAGTCCGACGAGGCCGCCGGCATCGCGCTGGCGCTCGAGGGCATGCAGTACCGCTCGGCCGTGGGCGAGGTGCTGATGCGCAAGGGCGACCACCAGTTGCTGCTGCCGCAGGTGGTGTCGACCATCGCGCCGGTGGACGGCAAGACCGTGAAGGTGGGCGTGGAAGGCACGCAATACGGTTTCCGCTTCGACAGCATGACGCCGGGACAGGACCTGAGCCTGCCGTCGATGTGCCGGATGAAGCGGCCCGCGGGCGCCTGACGCGCCAAGCCCGCCGCTTGATCCGCTTGATCCCCTTGATCCGCTTAGTCCGCTTAGTCCGCTTAACCCGCCGGACCGCCGGACCGCCGGCTCAGGGCTTGGCCGCGCCCGGCGCGCCGGGCGCCGTGGGAGTGTCCGGCGCCCCGCTGGCGCGCGCCGCACCCGGCGCGGCGCCGCCCGCCGCGCTGCCGCCGGCCTGGATCAGCTCGCCACTGGTGGCCGGCGGCGCCAGTTCGCGCAGGCGCGCGTCGCGTTCGGCGCGCGGCAGTTCGCCGATGCGCCGGGCGGCCGCATAGAAGGCGGTCCAGTCGCCGCCGTTCTGCGCCAGCAGCGCCGTGAAGGCCGGCACCCATTGCTGGTAGGTCGCCACCGCGGCCAGTTGCGCGTTGGTCAGCGGCTTGTCGAACCAGCGGTCATAGCCGCTGTAGCCGCCCCACTCCGTCTTGAGCCGCGCGTACTGCGCGCGCAGCCCGGCGAAGATCTCCGCCTTGCCGGCGCGCTTGGCCTCGTCCGGCAGCGCCGAGCGGTACAGCGCGTCGAGGCGGTCGCGCGTCTCGAGCAGCATGGCGCGGAACTGCTGGCGGCGCAGGTCGTACTGGCGGTAGCTGGCGCGCGCGTCGGGCGACGCCGCCAGCGCCAGCCAGCGCTCCACGCCGGCGGTCTCCACCGCGGTGGCAAAGGACTCGTTGAAGGTGGTGTCGTTGCGCACGTACACCACCTGATGCGCCAGCTCATGGAAGATCAGCCGGGCCAGTTCGCCCTCGGGCTGGTAGACGAAGGTGTTGAGCAGCGGATCGTCGAAGTAGCCCAGCGTGGAATAGGCCGGGATGCCGGCCACGTAGGGCTCCAGCCCTTCCTTGCGCAGGCCCTCGGCGTAGCGGTCGGCATCGGCCTGGTCGTAGTAGCCGCGGTAGCTGATGCAGCCCACCACCAGGAAGCACCACTTGTGCAGCTCCATCGACAGCTCGGGCGTGGCGAACACGCTCCACACCACGTAGGGCCGGTGCAGGTTGGCGTAGCGCCGGTAGCTGCCGTTGTCGGGCAGCTTGAGCTCCTTCGAGGCGAAGTCGCGGATGGTGCCGGCCAGCGCCAGGCGTTGCGCCAGCCGCGTGTCCTTGGCCTGCTGCGCGGCGGCGATGGCGTCCGGCAGCGGGCGCGATTCCGCCATCAGGCCGAGGTGGCCGCCGATCGACTGCGCGTAGTAGCCCACCGTATCGCAGCCGGCCAGCACGGCGGCCAGCCCCAGCAAGGCCAGGGTCAGCAGCACGCGGCCCGGCCGGCGGCTCATGGCGCGACCGGCTCCGGCGTGGCTTCGGCCGGCGCCGGCGCGGCTTCCACCTGCACCAGGCAGTCGTAGAACACCGGGGCGCGGCCCAGGTCGGTCAGGCGCTGGCTGGTCAGTTCGTTGGCGTTCTTGCCGTCCGGGGCCAGCTTCTTCCACCAGATCGACAGCCCCACCACCAGGCCGCGCCGGGCGCGGTCGGTCACGCGGGCGCGCGCCAGCAGGCTGCCGCGGTCGTTGAAGGCGCGCACCATGCCGCCGTTGGCAATGCCGCGCGCGGCGGCGTCCTCCGGGTGGATGTCGAGGTGCGGCTCGCCTTCGGTGGCGCGCAGGCTGTCGACATTGACGAAGGAGCTGTTGAGGAAGTTGCGCGCCGGCGGCGAGATCATCGCTAGCGGATAGCGCGCGGCGAGCTCCGGCGCGGTGGCCGGCGTCTCGTACGGCGCCACGTAGCCGGGCAGCGGATCGAGGCCGTCGCGGCGCATGGCTTCGGAGTAGAACTCGCACTTGCCGGAAGCCGTGGCAAAACCGCCCTCGGCCAGCGGCGCGGCCGGCAGGTTGAGCTTCTGCCAGCCCTTTTCCTTGAGCGACTCCCAGCTGATGCCGGCCGCGCGCGGGTCGGACGCCACGATGGCCTGGGCGGCGATGTCCTCGTCGCTGTCGGCGAAGCACGGCTCGGTGAAGCCCATGCGCCGCGCCAGCCGGCGGAAGATCTCGGTATTGGGCAGCGCCTCGCCGAGCGGGGCGATGGCCTGGTTGTTGGCCAGGAAATAGGTGTGGCCGTAGGCCTTGTGCACGTCGACGTGCTCGAGCTGGGTGGTGGCGGGCAGCAGGATGTCGGCGTAGTCGGCGGTGTCGGTGCGGAAGTGATCCAGCACCACGGTAAACAGGTCCTCGCGGGCAAAGCCGGCGGCGACCTTGCTCGAGTCGGGCGCGACCGCCACCGGGTTGCTGTTGTAGACCACCAGCGCCTCGATCTTCGGGCCGGCGGCGCCGTTGCCGTCGTCGAGCAGCGCGTCGCCGATGGTGCTCATGTTGACCGTGCGCGGCAGCGCCGGCAGGCCGGGCAGCAGGTCCGGGCGCTGCAGGCGCTGCGTGTCGACCGGGAAAAAGCCGGAGGTGGACAACTGCAGGCCGCCCGCGGCATGGCGCCAGGCGCCCACCAGCGACGGCAGGCAGGCCACCGCGCGCACCGCCTGGCCGCCGCCATGGGCGCGCTGCATGCCGTAGTTGAGGCGGATCGCCACCGGCTGGCGCTCGCGCACGGCCAGGTTGCCGTACAGGCCGGCCAGCCATTCGATGTCCGCCGCGTCGACGCCGCACAACTCGGCCGCGCGCGCCGGGGTGAAGGCCTGCGCGCGCTCGCGCAACGCCTCGAAGCCCAGCGTGTGGCTGGCGATGTACTCGTGGTCGAGCAGGTCGTCGCGCATCAGCACATGCATGATGGCCAGCGCCAGCGCGCCGTCGGTGCCGGGCATGGGCGCGATGTGGCGGTGGCACTTCTCGGCGGTCAGCGAGCGGTACGGATCGATGGCCACCAGCGTGGCGCCGCGCCGCTTGGCTTCCTGCACGCGCGTCCAGAAATGCAGGTTGGAGGCGATCGGGTTACCGCCCCAGATGATGATGAGCCTGGCGTCGGGCACGTGCTCGATGTCCATGCCGAGGCTGGCGCCGTACGTATAGCGCAGCGCGGTGGCGCCGGCGCTGGCGCAGATGGTGCGGTCCAGCAGCGAGGCGCCCAGCTTGTGGAAGAAGCGCGCCGCCATGCTTTCGCCCTGCACCAGCCCCATGGTGCCGGCATAGCTGTAGGGCAGGATCGCCTGCGCGTCGCGCGCGGCGACGGCCGACAGGCGCGCGGCCACGGTGTCGAGCGCCTCGTCCCAGGAAATCGGCTCGAACTTGCCCGCGCCCTTGGCGCCCACGCGCTTCATCGGCGTGAGCAGGCGGTCGCGGTGGTAAGTGCGGTCCGGGTAGCGCGAGACCTTGGTGCACAGCACGCCCTGGGTGCCCGGATGGTCGGGGTCGCCCGCCACCTTGACGGCGCGCCCGTCCTCGACGGTAACGAGCAAGGCGCAGGTGTCGGGACAATCGTGCGGACAGGCGGCACGGACGATGCGGGAAGCCATGGGATCTCCTGGCATGACGAGTGGGGGCGGCGGCGCCGCGGGTGCCGGGAGTGGCTGGGCGGCCACACGCTGCGGGCCCGGCCGTGCCGCCCGGGCCGGGCTGCCGCCGGCCTTCGCCTGGCGCCAGGCCAGGGCCTCGCGTGTTGTACGCCGGCGTCGTCCCGACGAGCGCCGCTGGGAGAAATTGTCAGGCTCCGATTGTATTCGATTATGATAGCCCGGCGCTGCGCCGGGGCTCGATGCCCTGGCGCGGCGGCACGGCAGCGCCGGCGCAGACTGGCAGGCATCCACGGGTATAGAAACAGACCGTTTTCACGGGGTAACCATGCAAGTGCATTCTGGGGTCAGGGCCGGGCGCATCGCCGGCCTGCTGGTGGCGTGCGCCATCGGCTCGTTCATCGCCAGCGCCGGCGCACAAGGCAACGTGCAGCCCGGGGTCAGCGCGGACACCATCGTGCTGGGCCAGTCGGCGGCGCTCACCGGGCCCACCGCGGTGCTCGGCAAGCAGATGAATAGCGGCGCGCAGCTCTATTTCGATTTCGTCAACCAGCAAGGCGGCATATACGGCCGCAAGATCGAGCTCAAGGCGCTGGACGACTACTATGAGCCGGACGCCGCGGCCAAGAACACCCGCGCGCTGATCGACGACACCCACGCCTTCGCCTTGTTCGGCTACGTGGGCACGGCCACCAGCGAGGCCTCGCTGCCGCTGGCGACGCAGGCGCGGGTGCCGTTCTTCGCCCCGTTCACGGGCGCCCAGTCGCTGCGCCTGCCGTTCAACCGCTACGCCTTCCACGTGCGCGCCGGCTACAACGAGGAAACCGCCGCCATCCTGCGCCAGATCCAGACCACCGGCCTCAAGCGCGTGGCCGTGGTCTACAACGACGACGCCTACGGCAAGGCCGGGCTGGACGGCCTCGAGCGCGCGCTCAAGGCCGCGCCGGACAGCGGCGTGCAGATCGTCGCGCGCGAGGGCGTGGTGCGCAACACCACGGAAATCGGCGACGCCATGCAGGGCGCGATGAAGGCCACGCCGGACGCGGTGGTCATGATCAGCGCGTACAAGACCGCCGGCGCCTTCGTCAAGGAAGCGCTGCGGCGCGGCTACAACGGCCAGTTCTACAACGTGTCCTTCGTCGGCACGCAGGCGCTGGCCAAGGAAGTGGGCGCCAAGGGCAGCGGCGTGATCATCTCGCAGGTCATGCCGCACCCGGGCAACGCCACGCTGCCGGTGGTGCGCGAATACCTGCGCCTGCTGCAGGCGGCGGGCAAGCCCAACGAGTTCGACTACGCCAGCATCGAAGGCTTCATCGCCGCCAAGGCGTTCGTCGAGGGCCTGCGCCGCGCCGGCAAGGACCTCACCCGCGACAAGCTGATGGCCGCGCTGGAAACCATGAAGAGCTACGACCTGGGCGGCTATATCGTCAACTTCGGCCCCGACAGCCATGTCGGCTCGAAATTCGTCGAGATGACCATCATCAACTCGCGCGGGCAGGTGATTCGCTGAAGTCCGGGCGGCAATTCCGGACGGAGGCGGACGGCGGCCCGCGCGGCGGGCCGCCAGGTCAGGCCATGTCGTTCAGGTGGCAGGCCGAGAAGCGCTGCGGCGCGATTTCCCGGAGCAGCGGCTGCTCCTCCCGGCAGCGCGGCATGGCGTGCGGGCAGCGCGGGTGGAAATGGCAGCCCGGCGGCGGATGCAGCGGCGACGGAATCTCGCCCTTGATCGCCACGAAGGTCTTCTTGCCGACCTCCAGCTTGGGCGCCTCGGCCAGCAGCGCCTGGGTGTAGGGATGGTTGGGGCTGGCGAAGACGTCCTCCGCCGGCGCCGACTCCACCACCCGCCCCAGGTACATGATCACCACGCGGTCGCTGATGTGCTTGACCACGCCGAGGTCATGGCTGATGAACAGGTAGGTCAGGTTGAGATCCTGGCGCAGGCGCATGAACAGGTTCAGCACCTGGGCCTGGATCGACACGTCGAGCGCGGCGACCGATTCGTCGCACACCAGGAATTCCGGCTTGACCGCCAGCGCCCGCGCGATGCCGATGCGGGCGCGCTGCCCGCCCGAGAACTGGTGCGGGAAGCGGCGCAGCACGGTGGGGTCCATGCCCACGCGCACCAGCATGTCTTCCACATAGCGCTTCTGCTCGCCGCGCGGCACCATGCCGTGCACCACCGGCGCCTCGCCGACGATGTCCATCACGCGCAGGCGCGGGTTCAGCGAGGCATAGGGATCCTGGAAGATCATCTGGATCGCCAACTGCTTCTCGCGCTTCTTTTCCGGCGGCAGGCGGTCCAGGTCCACGCCCTTCCAGCGGCGCGCGCCTTCGGTCAGCGAATGCAGCCCGACCGCCATGCGGCCCAGCGTGGACTTGCCGCAGCCGGACTCGCCGACCAGCCCGACCACTTCGCCGGCGCGGATGGAGAGGTCGACGCGGTCGACCGCATGCACGACTTCCTCGCGCGCGCCGGCGCCGAACGCGTTGGCGATCTTGGCCGCCACGTCGAGCGATTTGACGAAGCGCTTGGAGACGCCTTCGAGCTGGAGGATCGGCGCGCCGGGGGTAGGTTCGGCAATGGGATCCGGCATGTGGGAAGCGAGGGCGGGGTCAATCACGGCGGCGCTCATGCGGCCTCCTGCTGGGACAGAACCGGATGGAAGCAGCGCAGGCGGCGCCCGTCGGCCGAGGTGTCGAGCGGGGGCGGCATCTTGCACACGTCGGTGGCATAGGCGCAGCGCTCGCGGAAGGCGCAGCCCGCGGGCAGGTTCAGCAGCGACGGCGTCATGCCGGGGATCTGCCGCAGCGGCGCGCCGCGCGGATTGCGCGACGGCGCCGAGCCGATCAGGCCGTGGGTGTAGGGATGCTCGGGGCGCTCCAGCACCTGGCGCACGTCGCCGGCTTCGACGATCTTGCCGGCATACATCACGCACACCGTGTCGGCCAGGCCGGCGACCACCGACAGGTCATGGGTGATCCAGATCAGCGCGGTGCCGGATTCGCGGCACAGCTTCTGCATCTCGTAGAGGATCTGGCCCTGGATGGTCACGTCCAGCGCGGTGGTGGGCTCGTCGGCGATGATCAGGTCGGGCTTGTTGAGCAGCGCGATGGCGATCGCCACGCGCTGGCGCATGCCGCCCGAGAACTGGTGCGGGTAGGCCTGCAGGCGCTCGTCCGGCGACGGAATGCCCACCCGCGCCAGCGCGTTGCGCGAGCGCTCGCGCGCCACCGCCTTGTCGACCTTCTCGTGCGCCAGCACCGCCTCGATCATCTGCGTGTCGATGCGCAGGACCGGGTTGAGCGTCATCATCGGGTCCTGGAAGATCATGGCGATGCGGTTGCCGCGCACGTCGCGCTGCTGCGCCGGCGTAAGGCGGCGCAGGTCGCGCGTGACGCCGTCGCGGCTGGTCAGCTCGATGCGGCCGTCCACCACTTTGCCGGGCGGGTCGATCAGGCCCATGATCGAGTAGCCGGTCATCGACTTGCCCGAGCCGGACTCGCCCACCAGCCCCATGATCTGGCCGCGGTCCACCGAAAACGAGACGTCGTCGACGGCGCGCGCCACGCCGGCGCGCGTGGAGAACTGGGTCTTGAGACCTTCCACCACCAGGGTAGGCTTGCTCATGTTCGCTCCTGTCGTGCTGCGTTACTGCGTCTGCAGGCGCGGATTGAGGACGTCGCGCAGCTGGTCGGCGACCAGGTTCATGGCCACGATGGTGACCACCAGCGCGATGCCGGGGAAGAAGCTGATCCAGTACTTGCCGGACAGCATGTACTGCTGGCCGTTGGCGATCAGCGAGCCCAGCGACGGCTCGGTGATGGGCACGCCCAGGCCGAGGAAGGACAGCGTGGCTTCCAGCGTGATGGCCGAGGCCACCTGCAGCGCCGCGATCACGATCAGCGGCGGCAGGCAGTTGGGCAGCAGGTGGCGAAACATGATCCGCCCCGGCGGCAGGCCCAGGCAGGTGGCGGCCTCGATGTATTCCTTGCGGCGCTCCACCAGCGCGGCGCTGCGGGTGGTGCGGGCGTAGTAGGCCCACTGCACCGCCACCAGCGCGATCACGATGTTGCCGATGCCGGGGCGCAGGAAGGCCAGCAGGATCAGCGCCAGCAGGATCGGCGGGAACGACAGCTGCAGGTCGGCCACGCGCATGATGAGGGCCTCGACGCGCCCGCCGAGGAAACCTGCGATCAGTCCCAGCGTGGCGCCCAGCAGCAGCGCGATCACGGTGCTGACCACGCCCACGCCGATGCTGATGCGCAGGCCGTACATGACCGCCGAGAGGATGTCGCGGCCCTGCTCGTCCGAGCCGAGCAGGAAGGTCATGCCGGCGGCGGACTGCTCGCCGGGGGCCAGCCGCGCGTCGAGCACGTCGAGCGTGGCCAGGTCGTACGGGTTCTGCGGCGACAGCCACGGCGCGAACAGCGCGATCAGCACGACGATGACCAGCAGCACCAGGCCGGTGACGGCGATCTTGCTGGAGAAGAACTGGCTGGCGAAGCGCCGCAGCGGGGTCTGCTCGGCGCGCGGCGCCGGCGCCGCGGTGGTTTCGGTTGCGGTTGTCATGGCTCAGCCCTTGTTGTCGGCGATACGCACGCGCGGATCGAGCACGCTGTAGATGATGTCCACGAACAGGTTGATCAGGATGAACAGCGTCACGATCACCATCAGGTAGGCCACGATCACGGGGCGGTCGAGCAACTGGATGGAGTCGATGATCAGCTTGCCCATGCCCGGCCAGGCGAAGATCGATTCGGTCACGATGGCGAACGCGATGATCGAGCCGAACTGCAGCGCGATCACGGTGACGATCGGGATCATGATGTTCTTGAGCACGTGCACGCCGACGATGCGGGTGTTGGACAGCCCCTTGGCGCGCGCGAACTTGACGTAGTCCTGCAGCATGGCCTCCTGCGTGCCGGCGCGCGTGAGCCGGATCACCATGGCGATATTGAGCAGCGACAGCGTCACCGCGGGCAGCAGCAGGTGGCGCAGCCCGTCCACGGTGAGGAAGCTGACCGGGATGCCGAGCAGCGACACGGTCTCGCCGCGGCCGTTGGACGGCAGCCAGCCGAGCTGCACGGCGAACACCATGATCAGCATCAGCCCCACCCAGAAGGTGGGCAGCGAGAAGCCGAGGATGGACACGCCCATGATGGTCTTGCCCGCCACGCCGTTCGGGCGCAGGCCGGCCCACAGGCCGAGCGGGATGCCGAGCAGCACCGCCAGCAGGATGGCGCAGATCGCCAGCTCCATGGTGGCCGGCATGCGCTCGAAGATCAGCTTGAGCGCGGGGGTGCCGTGCGCGAACGAGATGCCCAGGTCGCCGTGCAGCGCGTTGCGCAGGAAGATCCAGTATTGTTCCCAGAGGGGCTTGTCGAGCCCGAGCGCCGCGATGGTGCGCTTGATGTCTTCCTGGTCGGCCTGCGGATTGATCAGGATGTCGACCGGGTTGCCGATGGCGAAGACGCCGAGAAAAACGAGCAGCGACATGACGAAGAGCACGACCACGCTCTGCATCAGGCGCCGGATGATGAAAACCAGCATGTTCGGAAGCTTCCCTTCGCCGGTGGTTGCCACGGCGCCGGTCGGGCACCGCGTGGCTGCACCGGCAGTCGGCTTGTGGCTAGGCCCGGCTACCGTCCGGGGATGATTCTGCGGCAGGCGCCCGCCCAGACCGCGGGCGCCTGCCGGCAAAAGCCGACATTACCGTGCCGCGGGAGCGTGCCCTGGAGCGCGCCCCGCCGCCACGTCACTGCGGCCGGAAATTGTGCGCGTACGTCCGTTCGTCGGTACGCGGCACGTAGGTGATGCCCTTCTGGGTGGCCCAGGTCGTCACCTGTTGATGGATGGGGATGATACCGCCATCGTTGATGGCGATCGCGGTGGCTTCCTGCAGCAGCTTGGAGCGCTCGCCGTCATCCACGGTGGACAGGGCCTTTTCCAGCACCACGTCCATCTTCGGATTGCAGTATTCGCCCCAGTTGACGGTGCCGAAGCCCTTCTTGGCATCCTCGCAGGCCAGCAGCGCGCGCAGCGGCGAGCTCACTTCGCCGGTTTGCGCGCCCCAGCCCAGCAGGCCGAACGAGAACTCGTGCTTGATGCCCTTGGCCGAGTAGGTCGCCATCGGCATGCCTTCCACCTTGGTCGCGATGCCGATGCGGGTCAGGTTCTGGGCGATGGTCTGGGCGATCTTCTCGTCGTTGACGTAGCGGTTGTTCGGCGTGTGCAGCGTGATGCCAAAGCCGTTCGGGTAGCCCGCCTCGGCCAGCAGCTTCTTGGCGCCTTCGGGGTCGTACTTGACCGTCTTCAGGTTCGGGTTGTAGCCGAACAGCGTGGGCGGCACCAGGTTGTTGGTGGGCTCGGACAGGCCCTCCATCAGCCGGTCCTTGATGCCCTGGCGGTTGATGGCCATGCTGATGGCGGTGCGCACCCGCGTGTCCTTGAGCGGGTTCTTGTCCATCGGCGCGCCGTCCCTGGTCGTGACGAACGGCGACTTGTCGTGCTTGTCATCCGTATACAGGTAGATCACGCGGTGCGAGATCTTGGAGAAGAAGTTCAGCTTGGGGTCCTTGCGCACCTGCGGCAGGTCCGGCGTCGGCACGTTCTCGATGGCCTGCACGTCGCCCGACAGCAGCGCCGCCATGCGCGTGGCCGGGTTCGGGATGAAGCGCAGCGTCACCTTGTCCCAGGCCGGCTTCGGCCCCCAGTAGTCGGGGTTCTTGACCAGTTCGACCCGGTCGTCGCGCGCGTAGCTGACGAACTTGAACGGGCCGGTGCCGATCATGCCCTTGCCTTGCGCGAAATCGTCCGAGGTCAGGCCCTGCGTGGCCTTCTTCTGCACGACGAAGATCGACGTCAGGTCGTTCAGCATCAGCGGGTAGGGCGCGTTGGTGGTGAGCTGGATGGTGTACTTGTCGATCACCTTCTTGTTGATGATCGCCTTGGTGTAGACGTCGAACTTGCCGGGGCTGTTCTGGATGGTGGCCGGGCGGTCGAGCGACCAGACGATGTCGTCGGTGGTCAGCTCCGAGCCGTCGTGGAACTTCACGCCCTTGCGGATCTTGAATTCCCAGGTCAGGTTGTTGACCAGTTTCCAGGACTCGGCGAGGCCCGGGATGATCTTGCTGTCCGCGTCCATCTTCACCAGGCACTCGAAGACGTGCTCGGAGACGTTGATGTTGGAGAACAGGTTATAGAAATGCGGATCCATCGAGGTCGGCGGCGAACTCATGGCCAGCTTGAAATCCACTGCCTGGGCCTGGCCGGCAAGACCGAAGCCCATGACCGCGGCCACCACCATGGCACCAAATGCCTTCTTGCATGTGCGAAGGGACATCGCGCAACTCTCCAGGGAAGTAATCTAGCAAACGACTGTTGGGACAGCGAAGCGCACCGGCCACCGCGCCGCATTTTGGTGCGGCCGCGGGACGGCGGATGCGGCAGCGTTGCCGGGCAGGCACATCAAGCATGAACTGTTCCAGCAGTGGGCTACGCGGGGCAATGCGGGGAAACCCCCGCGGCCTGGAGGTGGCCCGTGGTCGACCGCGATATGACCCCGACGCGGCCCAGTGAGGCCTCCGATGCGGCCTCCGATGCGGCCCGGCGTGGCCGGCGCGGCGCCCGGCGCGGGCGCTCCGGCCAGCCGGCCGCTTTGGCGCTTTGTCCGCAGGCGTCGTATGATCCGGATATCCAACCGCCCACACTGGCAAACCGGCATCATGACTCTTCTCCCCGAAATCCTTAACGCGCAATCCGAAATGCGCGCCATCCGACGCGACATCCACGCCCATCCCGAGCTGTGCTTCAAGGAACAGCGGACGTCCGACGTGGTGGCGCGGAACCTCGCCGCGTGGGGCATCGAGGTCCATCGCGGGCTCGGCACCACCGGGCTGGTCGGCGTCATCCGCAACGGCAACAGCGGGCGCAGCATCGGCCTGCGCGCGGACATGGACGCGCTGCCGCTGCAGGAAGCGAACACCTTCGGCCACCGCTCGCAGCACGACGGCCGCATGCACGCCTGCGGCCACGATGGCCACACCACCATGCTGCTGGGCGCGGCCCGCTACCTGGCCGAGCACCGCAATTTCGACGGCACCGTCAACCTGATCTTCCAGCCGGCCGAGGAAGGCGGCGGCGGCGCGCGCGAGATGATCAAGGACGGCCTGTTCGAACGCTTCCCGTGCGACGCCGTGTTCGGCATGCACAACTGGCCCGGCATGCCGGCAGGCTCGTTCGGCACCACGCCGGGACCGTTCATGGCGTCGAGCAACGAGTTCCGCATCGTCGTGCGCGGCAAGGGCGCGCACGCCGCGCTGCCGCACAACGGCAACGATCCGGTCTTCACCGGCGCGCAGATCGTCTCCGCGCTGCAGGGCATCATCACGCGCAACAAGCGCCCGATCGACGCCGCGGTGATTTCGGTCACCCAGTTCCACGGCGGCGATGCCACCAACATCGTGCCCGACCAGGCCTGGATCGGCGGCACGGTGCGCACCTTCACGCTGCCGGTGCTGGACCTGATCGAGCGCCGCATGGAGGAGGTTTCCCGCGCCGTGGCCAGCGCGTTCGATTGCACCGTCGATTTCGAATTCCGCCGCAACTATCCGCCCACGGTCAACAGCGAGGCGGAGACCGCGTTCGCGGTCGAAGTCGCCGCCGAGCTGGTGGGCGCGGACAATGTCGACGGCAAGTACGAGCCGACCATGGGCGCCGAGGATTTTTCCTTCATGCTGCAGGAAAAGCCCGGCTGCTACCTGTTCATCGGCAACGGCGAAGGCGTGCACCGCGAGTCCGGCCATGGCCTCGGCCCCTGCATGCTGCATAACCCCAGCTATGACTTCAACGACGAGATCCTGCCGGTAGGCTCCACCTTCTTCGTCAAGCTGGTGGAGAAGTGGCTGGCCCCCGCCTGAGCGCATTCAGGCAGGCATAAAAAAGCGCCGGAGGACTTCCGGCGCTTTGGCTTTGCGATGCGGGGTTTTGCGGTGTTTTGCCGCGCGAACGGCCTCACTCGAGCGCGATGTCGCCGTACCAGCTCTCGGCATGGCTCTTGGTGTTGTCCGTGTCAGTCATGATGCCGATCGCCAGCACCTTGCCGGGATCGGTGCCGAAGGCCTTGCGGTAGTCCTCGCGCAGGTCGCGGCGGTGGCAGCGCCATTCGTTGGTATGCGCGGTGCCGGAATCGACCACGATCATGCGCACCCGCTCCGTGTGAGGGTTCGAGACCACGGTGCCTTCCGGCTTGCGGCTGCCCCAGACGTACATCAGCGTGGCGTAGGGCATTTCGCGCCCGGTGGTCAGCCGCGCCATTTCGTACATCAGCTGGTCCTTGAGCGACAGGCTGCCCTTATCGCCGTCGAACGCCACGAAGATGCGCAGCGGCGAGTCCTCGCGCGGCGCCTGGGAGTTGTCGGCGGTGCGGATCACATCGCGCGTTTTCCAGGTCCAGTTGAGCACGCCGGGATCGCGGCTGGTCAGCGGCACGTACAGGCCGGACGCCGAACTGTCGGCTTCTGCGTGCAACACGACGCGTTGATCGACTTCCGTGAGCGCATAGCGCGTGGGAATCTTGTTGCGGTTGACGGTCCAGGGTTGCCATCCCGGCGGCTCGCCGCGGCCGGCTGGCGCCGCGGAAAACAGCGGCAGGCGCGCCAGCAAGGGCGGCTCGGCAGCATCGGTGAGGGATTCGCCTTCGGCGCCGGCAGCGTTGGCGGCCATCAGCTTCTCGGGCGGACGATCGGCCGGGATGCCCGCCTCGGGCGGATTGGCCTGCTTGAGCGCTTCGATATGGGCCGCGAAACGGCCGCAATCGGTCGACGACAGAGCGGCAATGGCGCCGGGCCCCGACTCCACGGCCGCGGCCTGCTCCGCCGGAGCCGTTCCCAATGTGCCGCAACCCGCCAAAATGAGCGCGCCTACCACGCCGGTCAGTGCCGGCAGGCAAAATCTGGCCGCCATCGTTCCCCCGAACTGGATCCCGCGGCCTGCCGCGACGCGCATGGGCGCGGCCTGGCCTTGGTTTTCTCGACAATCTTTCGAACTGCGCAATGCATCGAACTGCTTCACGCAGTTTCCCGATCCGCGCTTGGGGGCTACGGTAACAGAACGATATGGGGGAAGGAAGGCTCCAGTACCCTGAGACGATCGTTCTGACGGACAAACGCGACAGTCGGGCAGCGGCTCAGGCGCATCGCCCCGAGCGGGCGAGGGAGAAGTGCGATGTACGGCGCAGGAATTTACGCGCCATAAAAAGCAAAACCCCCCAGTAGGAGGTACTGAGGGGTTTCAAGGGAGAGCCTGGCGATTACCTACTTTCACACGGGTATCCGCACTATCATCGGCGCGGAGTCGTTTCACGGTCCTGTTCGGGATGGGAAGGGGTGGTTCCAACTCGCTATGGTCACCAGGCATAAACGGTGTGCCGTGCTGGCGAACTGGCCAACACAGCAAATAGGGATGTAGTCAGGTTGTGTCTTGTATCGGCCAAGCTGCTGGGCAGCGGCACGCGATACACTCAACCAGGCAGAAACACACTGGTTATAGGATCAAGCCTTACGGGCAATTAGTACTGGTTAGCTTAACGCATTACTGCGCTTCCACACCCAGCCTATCAACGTCCTGGTCTCGAACGACCCTTCAAGGAGGTCAAGCCTCCAGGGAATCCTCATCTTCAGGCGAG
The DNA here is from genome assembly GCF_049059565.2 of Cupriavidus sp. 30B13. NCBI lineage: Bacteria > Pseudomonadati > Pseudomonadota > Betaproteobacteria > Burkholderiales > Burkholderiaceae > Cupriavidus > Cupriavidus sp. 30B13. Next base: position 3,740,863 of record NZ_CP188223.1, read on the forward strand.
TTTCCCGCTTAGATGCTTTCAGCGGTTATCTCTTCCGTACATAGCTACCCTGCGATGCCTCTGGCGAGACAACAGGTACACCAGCGGTACGTCCACTCCGGTCCTCTCGTACTAGGAGCAGCCCCCGTCAAGATTCCAACGCCCACGGCAGATAGGGACCAAACTGTCTCACGACGTTTTAAACCCAGCTCACGTACCTCTTTAAATGGCGAACAGCCATACCCTTGGGACCGGCTACAGCCCCAGGATGAGATGAGCCGACATCGAGGTGCCAAACACCGCCGTCGATATGAACTCTTGGGCGGTATCAGCCTGTTATCCCCAGAGTACCTTTTATCCGTTGAGCGATGGCCCTTCCATTCAGAACCACCGGATCACTATGTCCTGCTTTCGCACCTGCTCGACTTGTCGGTCTCGCAGTTAAGCACGCTTTTGCCATTGCACTTTAGGTACGATGTCCGACCGTACCAAGCGTACCTTCGAACTCCTCCGTTACACTTTGGGAGGAGACCGCCCCAGTCAAACTGCCTACCATGCACTGTCCCCGACCCGGATTCACGGGCCAAGGTTAGAACCTCAAACAAACCAGGGTGGTATTTCAAGGACGGCTCCACGCAGACTAGCGTCCACGCTTCAAAGCCTCCCACCTATCCTACACAGATCGGTTCAAAGTCCAATGCAAAGCTACAGTAAAGGTTCATGGGGTCTTTCCGTCTAGCCGCGGGGAGATTGCATCATCACAAACACTTCAACTTCGCTGAGTCTCGGGAGGAGACAGTGTGGCCATCGTTACGCCATTCGTGCAGGTCGGAACTTACCCGACAAGGAATTTCGCTACCTTAGGACCGTTATAGTTACGGCCGCCGTTTACCGGGACTTCAATCAAGAGCTTGCACCCCATCATTTAATCTTCCGGCACCGGGCAGGCGTCACACCCTATACGTCCACTTTCGTGTTTGCAGAGTGCTGTGTTTTTATTAAACAGTCGCAGCCACCATTTTATTGCAACCCCTTCACCCTCCTGGCGCAGGCCAGTCAAGCTACAAGGGCGTACCTTATCCCGAAGTTACGGTACCAATTTGCCGAGTTCCTTCTCCCGAGTTCTCTCAAGCGCCTTAGAATACTCATCTCGCCCACCTGTGTCGGTTTGCGGTACGGTCTCGTATGACTGAAGCTTAGAGGCTTTTCTTGGAACCACTTCCAATTGCTTCGCAGCACTAGGCCGCTCGCCCCGCATCCTTGAATTCCGCGCCCGGATTTGCCTAAGCGCCTTCTCCAATGCAGGGACCGGGACTTCCAACACCCGGACAACCTTCCGCGATCCGTCCCCCCATCGCATCATACGACGGTGCAGGAATATTAACCTGCTTCCCATCAGCTACGCATCTCTGCCTCGCCTTAGGGGCCGACTCACCCTACGCCGATGAACGTTGCGTAGGAAACCTTGGGCTTACGGCGAGGGGGCTTTTCACCCCCTTTATCGCTACTCATGTCAGCATTCGCACTTCTGATACCTCCAGCATCCTTTACAAGACACCTTCACAGGCTTACAGAACGCTCTCCTACCACGCACTTGCGTGCGTCCGCAGCTTCGGTGACTGGCTTAGCCCCGTTACATCTTCCGCGCAGGACGACTCGATCAGTGAGCTATTACGCTTTCTTTAAAGGGTGGCTGCTTCTAAGCCAACCTCCTGACTGTTTTAGCCTTCCCACTTCGTTTCCCACTTAGCCAATCTTAGGGACCTTAGCTGGCGGTCTGGGTTGTTTCCCTCTTGACACCGGACGTTAGCACCCGATGTCTGTCTCCCGTGATTGCACTCTTCGGTATTCGGAGTTTGCTATGGCGGGGTAATCAGCAATAGACCCCCCAACCATGACAGTGCTCTACCCCCGAAGGTGAGACACGAGGCACTACCTAAATAGTTTTCGGAGAGAACCAGCTATTTCCAGACTTGTTTAGCCTTTCACCCCTATCCACAGCTCATCCCCTAACTTTTCAACGTTAGTGGGTTCGGTCCTCCAGTACGTGTTACCGCACCTTCAACCTGGCCATGGATAGATCGTCTGGTTTCGGGTCTACACCCAGCGACTGAACGCCCTGTTCGGACTCGCTTTCGCTACGCCTTCCCTAATCGGTTAAGCTTGCCACTGAATGTAAGTCGCTGACCCATTATACAAAAGGTACGCCGTCACCCGTTTCCAGGCTCCGACTGTTTGTATGCATGCGGTTTCAGGATCTATTTCACTCCCCTCCCGGGGTTCTTTTCGCCTTTCCCTCACGGTACTGGTTCACTATCGGTCGATCACGAGTATTTAGCCTTGGAGGATGGTCCCCCCATCTTCAGACAGGATTTCACGTGTCCCGCCCTACTTGTCGTACACCTAGTTCCACAACGCTGTTTTCGCATACAGGGCTATCACCTGCTATGGCCGGCCTTTCCAGACCGTTCTGCTAACAACACTGCTAAAGAGTACAAGGCTCTTCCCATTTCGTTCGCCACTACTTTGGGAATCTCGGTTGATTTCTGTTCCTGCAGCTACTTAGATGTTTCAGTTCGCCGCGTTCGCTTCCCTGACCTATGTATTCAGTCAGGGATGACCCATGCGGGCCGGGTTTCCCCATTCGGACATCTCCGGATCAAAGCTTGTTTGCCAGCTCCCCGAAGCTTTTCGCAGGCTACCGCGTCCTTCATCGCCTGTGATCGCCAAGGCATCCACCACATGCACTTGTTCGCTTGACCCTATAACGAGTGTGTCTCAAACTTCGAGCCACGCATCGCTACAGGATGAGTTCTCGCATTTGTGCCGTATTCCAAGTCATCTTTCGATCACTTAAATACATTTCGGTTGATACAATCACAACCCGGTATCGTGTTGTACTGCAGCGTCTCATCAACGCTCACGACACCTTTACTACATCCCATATTGTTAAAGAACAGCCGATGTTTCCATCGTCTTGGCAAAGCCAAAGGCAAACGCTTTTCTCTCAAAGCGCTTGCCTTTGGACTGACCAACCCAAGGTAGTGGTGGAGGATGACGGGATCGAACCGACGACCCCCTGCTTGCAAAGCAGGTGCTCTCCCAGCTGAGCTAATCCCCCGATAACTTGGTGGGTCTGGTAGGACTTGAACCTACGACCCCCGCCTTATCAAGACGGTGCTCTAACCACCTGAGCTACAGACCCTTGGCTGTAACACCAAACAAACCGATAAGTGTGAACGCTCAACAACTTCTGCACGCTCTAGAAAGGAGGTGATCCAGCCGCACCTTCCGATACGGCTACCTTGTTACGACTTCACCCCAGTCATGAACCCTGCCGTGGTAATCGCCCTCCTTGCGGTTAGGCTAACTACTTCTGGCAAAACCCACTCCCATGGTGTGACGGGCGGTGTGTACAAGACCCGGGAACGTATTCACCGCGGCATGCTGATCCGCGATTACTAGCGATTCCAGCTTCACGTAGTCGAGTTGCAGACTACGATCCGGACTACGATGCGTTTTCTGGGATTAGCTCCCCCTCGCGGGTTGGCAACCCTCTGTACGCACCATTGTATGACGTGTGAAGCCCTACCCATAAGGGCCATGAGGACTTGACGTCATCCCCACCTTCCTCCGGTTTGTCACCGGCAGTCTCTCTAGAGTGCCCTTTCGTAGCAACTAGAGACAAGGGTTGCGCTCGTTGCGGGACTTAACCCAACATCTCACGACACGAGCTGACGACAGCCATGCAGCACCTGTGTCCACTTTCTCTTTCGAGCACCTAATGCATCTCTGCTTCGTTAGTGGCATGTCAAGGGTAGGTAAGGTTTTTCGCGTTGCATCGAATTAATCCACATCATCCACCGCTTGTGCGGGTCCCCGTCAATTCCTTTGAGTTTTAATCTTGCGACCGTACTCCCCAGGCGGTCAACTTCACGCGTTAGCTACGTTACTGAAGAAATGAATCCCCAACAACTAGTTGACATCGTTTAGGGCGTGGACTACCAGGGTATCTAATCCTGTTTGCTCCCCACGCTTTCGTGCATGAGCGTCAGTGACGTCCCAGGGGGCTGCCTTCGCCATCGGTATTCCTCCACATCTCTACGCATTTCACTGCTACACGTGGAATTCTACCCCCCTCTGACATACTCTAGCCTTGCAGTCACAAGCGCCATTCCCAAGTTGAGCTCGGGGATTTCACGCCTGTCTTACAAAACCGCCTGCGCACGCTTTACGCCCAGTAATTCCGATTAACGCTCGCACCCTACGTATTACCGCGGCTGCTGGCACGTAGTTAGCCGGTGCTTATTCTTCCGGTACCGTCATCCCCCCGAGGTATTAACCCAGAGGATTTCTTTCCGGACAAAAGTGCTTTACAACCCGAAGGCCTTCTTCACACACGCGGCATTGCTGGATCAGGGTTGCCCCCATTGTCCAAAATTCCCCACTGCTGCCTCCCGTAGGAGTCTGGGCCGTGTCTCAGTCCCAGTGTGGCTGATCGTCCTCTCAGACCAGCTACTGATCGTCGCCTTGGTGAGCCTTTACCTCACCAACTAGCTAATCAGACATCGGCCGCTCCTATCGCGCGAGGCCTTGCGGTCCCCCGCTTTCACCCTCAGGTCGTATGCGGTATTAGCTAATCTTTCGACTAGTTATCCCCCACGACAGGGCACGTTCCGATGTATTACTCACCCGTTCGCCACTCGCCACCAGGATTGCTCCCGTGCTGCCGTTCGACTTGCATGTGTAAGGCATGCCGCCAGCGTTCAATCTGAGCCAGGATCAAACTCTTCAGTTCAATACCTGTGTGACCCAAAAGGGTCTCGCTCTTTCGAGCGGTCGCTCACTCTCAGAAAACTGACTCGATCCCTCCGAAGAAGAACCGAACATGTTTTACTGTGCGAGCACTTTATAACTTGTAAGCTCCGGCGCTGTTACGCACCGGGCATCCGCTATCAAGCGCCCACACTTATCGGTTGTTTGTTTGTTAAAGAACGCACCGCGGTTCGCTTTGCTTACCGCGTCGCTGCTTCGTTGTCAGCAGCAGAGAAACGAGATTATGAAGAACTTTCTACGTTTCGTCAACAGGTTTCGCAATCTTTTTTTGCTCCAGCCAGCCGCGCCTTCCGCGCCGCCAACCTCCCCCATCAACCCCGCAACCCTTGTCCCGTCTGCTTTGCAGCGCGCTTCGTGTTGCGAGGGAGCGAATATTAAGGGAGGCATCCAACCTTGGCAATCGATTTGTTACGCAAATGTGAAAACAGGCCGAGGCGGGACGAATCAAGCCGTTGATCTTTAAGGGAAATACCGTATTTCTTAAAAGAACGGCGACATGAATACCCGATGGAGTTACTCGGGTATTCCCCTATCAAGATTCAGCGATGCTTGAACGCGGGGGCTCTTTTCTCCACAAAAGCAGCCATGCCTTCCTTTTGATCCTCGGTCGCGAAGGTCGAGTGGAACAGGCGCCGCTCCAGATGCACGCCCTCGGACAGGCTGGTCTCGTAGGCGGCATTGACCGATTCCTTGATCATCATGACCACCGGCAACGAAAAGCCGGCGATGGTCTCGGCCGCGCCCACGGCTTCCTCGAGCAGCTTGTCGGCAGCCACCACGCGCGACACCAGGCCGGCGCGCTCGGCTTCCGCCGCATCCATCATGCGCGCGGTCAGGCACAGGTCCATGGCCTTGGCCTTGGACACCGCGCGCGGCAGGCGCTGCGTGCCGCCGGCGCCGGGCATGGTGCCGAGCTTCACTTCCGGCTGGCCGAAGCGGGCGCTGTCCGCCGCGATGATGATGTCGCACATCATCGCCAGCTCGCAGCCGCCGCCCAGCGCATAGCCGGCGACCGCCGCAATCACCGGCTTGCGGATGCGGCGGATGGTTTCCCAGTTGCGCGTGATGTAGTCGCCCTTGTACGCATCCATATAGGAGTACTTGGCCATCATGCCGATATCGGCACCGGCGGCAAAGGCGCGCTCGCTGCCGGTAATCACGATGCTGCCGATGGCCTCGTCGGCGTCGAAGGCCGCCAGGGCTGCGCCCAGCTCGTCCATCAGCGCGTCGTTGAGCGCATTCAGCGCCTTCGGGCGGTTCAGGGTCACCAGGCCGACGCGCCCGCGGGTCTCGACCAGAATGTTCTCGTACGGCATGTCTTCTCCTCGTTTGAAGTGGATCGATATCAGTCGTCCGCGAGACGATACCCGCTCTGGCAACCGCTGGCTATATATGGGGCGGGACCGCCATGCGGCCAGGTTGGCACCCGCCGGCGGCTGAGGCACACTCGCCCCATCGTCCCGACCGGAGCCCGCAATGGCCAACCCGTTTGTCGCCAGATCGTTGCACCGCCGCCTCAGCGCGGCGCTCGGCAGTCTCGCGTTGCTGGTTGGCCTGCTGGGGGCGCTCGGGGCCTACCTGGTCGTGCACAGCCTGGGCAACCAGTTCAACGACGACCTCCAGGAAGCCGCCGCGGCCGTCCGCCCCACCCCGGCCGTGCCGCCGACGCGGCCGGACGGCGCGCCGATGCCGGCCAAGAACGTGGTGGTGCAGGTGTGGGGCCCCGGCGACGGCGCGCGCCCCGGCCACACCAGCGACCCCGGCGTGACGCTGCCCCGGGCCCGGCCCGGCTTCTCTTCGCTGGAGGCCGGCGGCAAGATCTGGGACGCCTTCGCTCTGCAGGCCGGCGACGCATACCTGCTGATCGCCGAGCAGCGCAGCGTGCGCAACGCCAACGCCTGGCGCGTCGCGCTGTGGGCGGCGCTGCCCGTGGTGGCGCTGCTGCCGCTGCTGGTACTGATCGTCCACATCACGGTGCGCCTGTCGCTGCGCCCGCTGGAGCAGCTCGGCCAGCGGGCCGCGCGGGCGGACCTGAACCACCTGCAGCCGCTGGAAGATGAAGAGGCGCCCGACGAGCTGCGGCCCTTCCTCGATTCGATCAACCGCATGATGGACCGGCTGTCGACGCTGATCGAGGCGGAGCGCCGCTTCATCGCCAACGCCGCGCATGAACTGCGCACGCCGATCACCGCGATGCAGTTGCAGGTCGACAACCTGCGCCACGCCACGCCCGCCGACCGCGGCGAGCGGCTCGACGAACTGCAGCGCGGCATCCGGCGCACCGCTTCGCTGATCTCGCAATTGCTGGGCCTGGCGCGCGCCGACATGGGCGGTGCGCAGAACGCCCCGCAGGCCGTGTCCCTGCCGCAGGTGGTGACCGACGTCATCGCCGACCTGCTGCCGCTGGCGATCGACCGGGGCGTCGATCTCGGCGCCGAGCGCCTCGACGATATCTCGCTGGTGTGCGCCGAGGCCGACCTGCGCGTGCTGGTCAAGAACCTGATCGACAACGCCATCCGCTACGGCGGCGCCGGCGGGACGGGCTGCCGCGTCGACGTCAGCGTGCTGCGCCAGGACGCCAGCGCGGTGATCGAAGTGGCGGACAATGGCCCGGGCATCCCGCCGGCCGACCTCGCGCGCGTGTTCGACCGCTTTTTCCGCGGCAGCGCGTCGGACGAGGAAGGCAGCGGCCTGGGCCTGTCCATTGCGCAGACGCTGGCGGCCAACCACGGCGGCCACGTCACGCTGGCCGGCCGGCCCGATGGCGCCACGGGCGTTGTGGCGCGGATCGTGCTGCCCATACAATAGCCGCGTTGACAGCCGCACTGGCCGCGTGGAGCCCACGCGGCAGCCACGCCGCCCGAGGGAGGACCGTTGCCATGAGAATCCTGCTGATCGAGGACGATCCGCAGATCGGCCAAAGCCTGGTGCATGCCTTGAAGGATGCGTCGTGCAGCGTCGACTGGGTGCGCAACGGCGATCTTGGCCGCTCCGCCATCGCGGACGGCTCCTACACCGCCATCCTGCTCGACCTCGGCCTGCCCGGCATGGATGGCATGGCGCTGCTGCAATGGCTGCGCGGCGACGACAACCCCACGCCGGTCCTGATCATCACCGCGCGCGACGATGTCGACACGCGCGTCGCCGGGCTCGACCTGGGCGCGGACGACTACGTCGTCAAGCCCTTCGAGAGCAAGGAGCTGCTTGCCCGCATCCGCGCCGTGGTGCGGCGCAAGTCAGGCTTCGCGAGCGCCACCATCGGCCACGGCCGGGTCACGCTCGACATCAACGCGCGCCAGCTGAGCTTCGACGGGCACACGGAAAACGTCTCCGCCCGCGAGTACGCGCTACTGCTGGCGCTGCTCGAGCGGCCCAACGCCATCCTGTCGCGCGAGCAGCTCGAGGAGCGGCTGTACGGCTGGGGCGAGGAAGTCGAAAGCAACGCCGTCGACGCCATCATCTACAGCATCCGCCGCAAGTTCGGCAGCACCGTCATCCGCAACGTGCGCGGGCTGGGCTGGAGCATCCCGGCGACGTAGCGTGGCGCGGCGCCGCCGTGCCGGCCCGGTCGGGCGCCGGCCGCACGGCAGCCGGGCGTCAGTAGATGCGCCCGCGGCTGTCCATCTCGCGCAGACGGCGGTCGAGTTCCTCCGCGTCGTCGGACGAGGCCAGCCAATCCTCGTTGCGGCGCTGCGCGCTGCGTTCCATCCAGTAATTCAACTTGAGCATCAGGGCTTCGAACATGGTGGTCTCCGGTAGGTGTCGAACCGGACCCCGCCGCCGTTCGTTCTGCGCCGCCGGGGTCCGTGCACCCCATGCTAAGCAGCCAGAATGAGACGAAAATGAGCGCGGCCTGCGCTGCCGCGCGCGCCGGCCCGCACCCCGCATCCGCGCCTCACGTCCCCTCACGCCTGCTCATTCTCTCCTCATTCTGGACGGCCACAATGCAGTCATCCCGATGCGGCCAGCGCGCGGCATCGACCAGCAAGGAGAGGATCATGAATGTCATGCGAAACCTGGCGGTTGCCGCCGTACTGACTTGCGGCCTCGTGAGCGGCGCCCAGGCGCGGGTGTTCGTCGGCGTCGCCGTGGGCGCGCCCGCGCCGATGGTGCCGGTGGTGCCGATGTACGTCGCCCCGGGCTACTACGCGCCGCCCCCCGTCTACGCGCCGCCGGTCTATGCCGCGCCGGTCTGTGCGCCGCCGGTCGCGGTCGGCTACTACGGTCCCCACTGGTATCCGCCCTACGGGGCGTGGCACTACGGCGTCGGCTACTGGCACCGGTGAGCGCTAGATGGCCATGCCGCCCGAGACCTCGATGCGCTGCGCGTTGACCCAGCGGTTGTCGCCGGAGAGCAGCGCGGCGATCATCGGGCCGACGTCGTCGGCTTCGCCGACGCGGCCCAGCGCGGTGATGTCCGCCACGCGCTTGTTCATTTCGGGGTTGTCGCGCACCATGCCGCCGCTGAAGTCGGTGGCGATCGCGCCCGGGGCGACGGTGTTGACGGCGATCCCGCGCGGGCCGAGCTCCTTGGCCATGCAGCGGGTCAGCACTTCGACCGCGCCCTTCATCGCCGCATAGGCCGCGACGCCGGGAAAGGCCACGCGCGTCAGCCCCGAAGAAATGTTGACGATGCGCCCGCCGTCGTTGATGAGCGGCAGCAGCTTCTGCGTCAGGAAGAACACCCCCTTGAAGTGAATGCGGTAGATGCTGTCCACCTCATCCTCGGTGGTCTGCGCGAAGGCGTTGTGCAGCGAGGTGCCGGCATTGTTGACGAGGTAGTCGAAGCGCGTGGCGCCCAGGCCAGCCAGTGCCTGCCCGACCTCCTGCACGAAGCGGTCGAACGATCCGCTGTCGCCGGCGTCGAGCTGGAGCGCGATGGCCTTGCGCCCCAGGGCTTCGGCCGCCGCGCTCACCTGCGCGGCTTCGGCGCGGTTGGCGTGATAGGTGAAGATCGAATCGACCCCGCGCCTGGCGAGGCTGAGTACCGTGTTGCGGCCGATGCCGCGGCTGCCGCCGGTGACGATGGCAACCGGGGCGCGTGAACCGGTGGCGATGCCGGCGGTGGTGGTTTCGGTAGTCATGGCTTGCTCCTGCAAGTGAGTGGTTCTGGCGTGGTGATAAGGTAGTCCGGCCACCGTCCGCGTTGAATGCCGAAACTCGCCTGTTTCTTGCCTAATCCTGCCCGGGTGGCTATAACGGCCGGGGATGCCAAGCCAAGCCCAGCGCCAAACACCAAACGCAACAGAGACCCGCAATGTCAGACGCCCTGCTGGATGCCGTCACCCGCTATACCGATGCGCAAACCGGGGCGAGCCCGTTCGCCACGGCCATCGACGGCCTCGCGATCCTGCGCTCGAACCGGGAGAAGCAGCCGTCCCACCTGATCTTCAAGCCCGCGCTCTGCATCGTCGTGCAGGGCGCGAAATGGACCACCTTCGGCGACAAGCGCTTCGACTACCGCGCTGGGCAGGCGCTGGTCGTCAGCATCGAGACGCCGGCCTTCGGCCGCGTCGTCGAGGCCAGTCCGGGCAAGCCGTATCTCGGCATCGTCATCGAATTCGACCTAGCGATCATGCGCGAAGTGATGGAAGCGATGGACGCGCCGCCGCAAGCGCACGGCGAGGCCCGCGCGGGCGTGTTCGTGACCGACTTCGACGGCCCGCTGGCCGACTGCGCGCTGCGCATGGTGCGCCTGCTCGATACGCCGCGCGCCATCCCGATGATCCATCCGCTGCTCATGCGCGAGATCAGCTACTGGCTGCTGACGGGTCCGCACGGCGGCGAGATCGCGCGGCTGACGCTGGCCAACAGCCATGCGCAGCGCGTCGTCGGCGCCATCCATGCGCTGCGGGAACGCTTCGCGCAGCCGGTGCGCATCGAGGACCTGGCGCTGGCCGCGCAGATGAGCCCGTCGGCCTTCCACCGGCAGTTCAAGGCGCTGACCTCGATGACGCCGCTGCAGTACCAGAAGCAGCTGCGCCTGCTGGAAGCGCGCCGCCTGATGGCGGCCGATGCCGCCAACGTCGAGACCGCCGCGTTCCAGGTCGGCTATGAAAGCCCCTCGCAGTTCAGCCGCGAATACTCGCGCATGTTCGGCTCGCCGCCGCGGCGCGACGTCGCCGCGCTGCGGGCGGGGGCCTCGTGAGCGACGGCGGGCCATTGAACACGGCGGGCCATCCCCGGCGCCGGCGATAACACCTTCGCATAGGGCCTTCATACCCCGGTCTGCCCTCCCCGCTGGCCGGGCCGGTCCCCGGCCATACCGGCGAGAGGCCGGCCGCGCGGCCGCATCATCCAGAGGTATCGGGCAGCGCAACGATCGTTCAGCGGGACCGTCCCCTCGTAGGGATAGGCCCCGCGATGGCGCCCGACTACATTGTTTTCACGGCAGTGCTTCGGATTTCCCGGACCGCCCGCCTGACATGCGCGACGGCCATCCGGCCATCACACATCGCGTCTGGTTCACATCCTTTCCTTGTCGATATATGGAGTCTTCCGTGAAAATTTCGTCTTATGCTGCATCGGTCCTGGCACTGTCCGCTTGTTTCTTTGCGTCGGCGAACGCAATGGCCCAGGATGCCAAGGTGGAACACAAGCCGGTCAAGAACATCGTCCTGGTCCATGGCGCCTGGGTGGACGGGTCCGGCTGGAAGCCGGTCTACGACATCCTGGCCAGGGACGGCTACCACGTCACGCTCGTGCAAGAACCGCTCACCTCGCTCGAAGACGACGTCACCGCGGCCAAGCGCGTGCTCGACCTGCAGAACGGCCCGACCATCCTGGTGGGCCACAGCTATGGCGGCTCGATCATCACGGAAGCCGGCACCCATCCCAACGTGGTCGGGCTGGTCTACGTCGCCGCGCACGCGCCGAACGTCGGCGAGGACGAAGGCGCGCTCGGCAAGGGCAAGCCCAGCTTCACCGCAAAGCAGGCCGGCGCGATCGAAAAGACCGAGGACGGCTATACCTACCTGAACCCGGCGGTCTTCCCGAAAGACTTCGCCGCCGACCTGCCGCTCAGGCAGGCCCAGTTCGAAGCGCACGGCCAGATCCTGACGGCCGCGAAGGTCTTCGGCACGCCGCTGACGGCCGCCGCGTGGACCACCAAGCCGAGCTGGGGCATCGTCGCCAGCGACGACAAGATCATCAACCCGGACCTGGAGCGCTGGTACTACGAGCGCGCGCACAGCCACATGACGGTCATTGCCGGCGCCAGCCACTCGGTCTACGAGTCGCGCCCGAAGGAAGTCGCCGCCGTCATCGAGGACGCGGCCAAGCACGCCATGTAATCCAGGCGCGGGCACGGCGAAGCGGCGCACGGGGTTCTCCCCCGTGCGCCGCTTGCGTTTACGCCGGCGGCCGGGGGCTGCTCGCGGACCGGCATCGCGGGCGGACAACGCTGCCGCCAGTCCGGTTCGCGGCGGAGGAAGAAAAAACCGCAAACGGCAGAAGACTCCGCATTGTGGAGTCCGATGGATCCGCCGGCATGCCGGACCTTGTGAAGTGCTTCGATAATCGTGCCAAAGCAAAAGCATTCACAACACAGGAGACTTCACCGTGACACCCTCACGCTGGCCGCGCCATCTGGCCGCGCTGCTGCTGGCCTGCGCAAGCGCGCTCGCACAGGCCCAGGCCTATCCCTCCAAGCCGGTACGCATCGTCGTGCCCTACGCGCCGGGCGGCGGCGTGGACGCGATGACGCGCCGCGTCGCGCAGAAGCTCACGGTCCAGACCGGCACCACCTTCTACGTCGAGAACAAGGCCGGCGCAAGCGGCACGATCGGCACGGCGCAGGTCGCCCGGGCGGCGCCCGACGGCACCACGCTGCTGGCGAACGACGGCACCTACACCATGCTGCCGTATGTCTTCAAGACGCTCACGTGGGACCACGCCAACGACCTCGTGCCGGTGACGACCACCTCCGTCTCGCCGGCGTTGCTGGCGGTCGGGCCGAACACGCGTTTCGCCACCGTGGCCGAACTCGTGCGCTACGCGAAGGCGCATCCCGGCGAGGTGACCTACGGCACCGGCGGCGTCGGCAGCTCGCTGCACTTCGCCACCGAGCAGTTCGCCCAGGCCGCCGGCATCTCGCTGCGCCACATCCCCTTCAAGGGCGCCGGCGAGGCCGTGGCGGCGGTGGCCGCGGGGACCGTGGACATCTGCATGGGCGGGCCCTCGTCGGCGCTCGCGCTGGTGCAGGGCGGCAAGCTGCGCGCGCTGGCGGTCAGCGGCTCGCACCGGCTCGCGGTGCTGCCGCAGGTTCCCACCTTCGAGGAGTCGGGCATCCGCTATGAGATGAGCTACTGGACCGGCCTCGCCGCGCCGAAGGGAACGCCGCCGGAAATCGTGGCGTTCCTGCGGAAAGAAGTGGCGAAGTCGATGGAAGAAGAGGACATGCGCGCGTACTACGCTTCGATCGGCGCCGACGCCGGCGGCATGCCGGCCGCGGAGTTCGCAACGTTCATGCGCAACGAGGTCGGCCGCTGGAAGTCCGTGGCGGCCGCGGCCGGCATCAAGCCGGAATGACCGGCATGGACAGCATGCATGCGACGCTCCTGGCGCCGGCCCCCCTGGTGTGCGAGGCGCTCGTCTTCAGCCGGATGCCGGACCGCTTCCGCACGAACACCGTCTCCGACTGGAGCGAGAGCAACCGCCCCGGCCATCCGGTCGACTCGTTTCTCGAGGGGCCGGTATTCGACCGCGCGGGCAATCTCTACGTGTGCGACATACCGCATGGCCGCATCTTCCGCATCTCGCCGGCGGGCGCATGGTCGCTGGTCGCGCAATATGATGGCGAGCCCAACGGGCTCAAGTTCTACGATGACCATCGCCTGATCGCCGCCGACTACCGGCGCGGCCTCGTGCTCATCGACGTGCGCGACGGCAGCGTGGCGCCGCACCTGCCGCGCCGGCACAGCGAAGGCTTCAAGGGACTCAACGACCTGATCTTCGACCGGGCCGGCAACCTGTACTTCACCGACCAGGGGCAGTCCGGCATGCACGACCCGCGCGGGCGGCTCTACCGCCTCGCGCCGGATGGCCGGCTCGACGTCCTCGTCGACGGCATCCCGAGCCCGAACGGCGTGTGCCTGTCGCCCGACGAACGCGTGCTGTACCTGGCCGTCACCCGCGCCAACGCAGTCTGGCGCGTGCCGCTGCATGCCGACGGCGGCGTATCGAAGGTCGGCGTGTTCTTCACCTCGTACGGGCCCGCGGGTCCCGACGGGCTCGCCATGACGAGCGGCGGCCTGCTGCTGGTGGCCAATCCGGGCCTGGGCTACGTGTGGGTGCTCAACGCGCGCGCCGAGCCGGTGATGGTGATCCGCAGCCCGGCGGGCACCTCGGTGACCAACCTCGCGTTCGGCGGGCCGCAGCGCCGCACCGTCTATTGCACCGAATCGTCGACCGGCACGGTGCTGCGCGCGACGATCGATCAACCGGGCGCGCCGCTGGCTTCGGGCGAGCGCACCCACACCATGGGGACCACATCATGATGCAAGACCTTCCGTCCGCGACCGCGCGCCGCATGCGACTGCGGCAGCGGCTGAGTTCCGGGCGCACGCTGTGGGTGCCCGGCGCCTACGATGCGCTGAGCGCGCGCATGATCGCCGATGCGGGGTTCGACGCCGTGGTGGTGAGCGGCTTCGGCGTGTCCGCGTCGATGCTCGGCATGCCCGACACCGAGCTGTACACGATGACCGAGAACCTGTCGGTGGTGCGCGCGGTGTGCCAGGCCGTGCCGGTGCCGGTGATGGCGGACTGCGATACCGGTTACGGCAATGCGATCAACGTGATGCGCACCGTCCATGAGTTCGAGGCGGCCGGCGCCGCGTCCATCACGCTCGAGGACCAGGTCTCGCCGAAGAAATGCCCGGCCGTCAGCGATGCCACCTCGCTGCTGCCGCTCGAGGAGGCGGCCGGCAAGATCCGCGCGGCCGTGGCGGCGCGGCGCGACCCGGCGCTGGCGATCATCGCGCGCACCGACGCGCGCACGCCCGAGGAGGCCATCGCGCGCGGCAAGGCCTATGCGCTGGCCGGCGCCGACGTGATCAAGCCGATCAGCAAGTGCTTCGACTCGTTCGAAGGCCTGGTGCGGTTGCGCGAGGCCACGCAGCGCCCGCTGGCGATCTCGCTGCTGGGCCAGCTCCAGCGCAACCTGAGCACCGCGCAGGTCGAACAGCTTGGCGGCATCTGCACGTTCCCGCTGCTGCCGCTGCTGACCGCGGCCGCCGCGCTGCGCAGCAACCTCGCCGCGCTGCGCGACAGCCTGCAGCCGGCGACCGTGCCGATCGCGCCCATGCGCGAGATGGATTTCAAGCAATGGATCGGCTTCGATGAGGTGGAGGCGCTCGAGCGCCAGTTCCTGCCTTCGACGAGCTGAGCGAGGAACGCCGGGCAAAAGAACCAGAGAAAAGAACGAGAGGAGACAAGACATGACCACCAGACGCCTGTTCTGCGGCGCGATGCTGCTCGCCACCGCGGGCGCCCTGCCCCTGGCGCGCGCGGCCGACGCCTGGCCCAGCCGCCCACTGCGCATCATCGTGCCGTTCACCGGCGGCAGCGGCGCCGATGCCAGCGCGCGCTTCTACGCCGAGAAGATGTCGCCGATGCTCGGCCAGCCCATCATCGTCGAGAACCGCCCCGGCGCCGACGGCGCCATCGGCATCATGGCGGTGAAGGCGCTGCCCGCGGACGGCTACACGATCCTGCAGGGCAGCATCGGGCCCATGACCGTCAATCCCGCGATCAACGCCGACCTCCAGTACGACCCGATGCGCGACTTCGTGCCGCTGACCGGCTACGGCCGCAACATGAACGTGATCATCGTGTCCAACGAATCGAAGCTCAACAGCTTCGCCGAGCTGCTGGCCAGCGGGCGCGCATCGCCGGCGGCGCTCAACATGGGCACGTTCTCGCCGACGCTCGCGCTGACCGGCGCCTGGCTCGCCAAGCTGGCCGGCGCGAAGTTCAACAACATTCCTTACAAGGGCCAAGGGCAGGTGATGACGGAGGTCATCGGCAACCAGCTCGATTTCGGCATGGTGGACCTCGGCGGCGCCTCCACGCTGATCCGCGCGGGCAAGGTGCGCGCGCTGGCGGTCACGGGCGACAAGCGGCATGCCGACTTCCCCTCGATTCCGACCGTAAAGGAGAGCGGCATCCCGGAATTCTCGCAATACAGCTGGAATGCGTTCTACGTGCGCGCCGACACGCCGGCGCCGATCCGCGCGAAGCTCGGCGAAGCCATCCGCACGGTGATGACGAGCGAGGCCACCATCCGCACGCTCTACGCGCCCAAGGGCAGCGAGGGCGTGCCGCTGACGCCCGCGCAGATGCAGGAACTGCAGCAGAACGAGATCGCGCGCTTTCGCCGCGTGGCGGCCGAAGTCGGCATGGTGGCACGATAAGAGGAGACCTGCCAATGTATCCCGCACCCAATCCCTTGCGGCGCAAGCTCGCCGCCGGCGAATGCATCACGGGCCTCTATATCCAGACCGCCAGCCCGGACAGCGTGGAGATCGCGGCGGCGGCCGGCTTCGACTACGCGATCCTCGACCAGGAACATGGCCCGTTCGGCCACGGCGCCACCGTCGAGCTGATCCGCGCGGCCGAAGCGACCGGCATCTGCCCGGTGGTGCGGGTGCCCGATCACGGCGCGGCGGGCCTGCGCAAGGCGGTGGAGGCCGGCGCGATGGGCGTCTACGTGCCTGACGTGCGCACCGCCGGGCAGGCCGCCGCCGCGGTGGCGGCCGTGCGGTTCCGCGTCGGCGAGAACGGCGGCATGCGCGGCGCATGCCCGACCGTGCGTGCCGCGCGCGCCCGCGGCGCCGCCGAATGGGAGCAGTACGTGGCCTGGTCCAACGCCAACATCCTGGTGACGCTGCTGATCGAGAGCGAACAGGGACTTGCCGATCTCGACGCGATCCTGGCGGTGCCGGGCGTGGACATGGTGGCGCTCGGCCGCTTCGACCTCGCGCACGAGATGGGTCTCAACGGCGACCGCTACGGCACTGCGATCAGCGGCATCTTCGAGACCTTCGTGGCGCGCGCCGAGCAGGCCGGGGTGCCCTACGTCACGCGCCTGCGTCCCGCCGAACCGGCGGCCATGCGCCGCGAGCGCCAGGCGTGGGTCGCGCGCGGCGCGCGCAACTTCACCATGGGGTCCGACCGCGAGTTCATGGCCAAGGCGTTCGGCGCGGCGCTCGCGCCGATGCGGGACTAGCCGGGCGGGCCAGGCTGCCCGGCCAGAATCGCCGCGCGCACGTTCTGCACATGCGCGGCGCCGGCGGCTTCGGCCTCGTCGGGATTGCCGGCCAGCACCGCCGTGGCGATGCGCCGGTAGTCGGCCAGCCGCATCTGCGGCAGCGACGCGAGGCGATGCTGCGCATGCACGATCGGCATGTGGATGGTCGGGAACAGCCGGCGCAGTTCGCGGTTGCCGCCCATCTCCAGCAGCGTGCGATAGAAATGCCGCCGCGCGCTCGAGAACACCTCGCCGGTGCGTGCCGGTCCGGCTTTCTCGGCGCTCGCCAGTTCCTGCACGGCCGCGCGCAGGGCCTGCGCATGCGCGCGGTCGCCGCTGCCACGCGCGGCGGCGCGCGCGAGCAGGCCGGTCATGCGCTCGGCCACGTCGAGCACGTCGAGCGTGTCCTGCAGGCTCAGGCGCCGGATCGCCGCGCCGCGGTGGCGCGGCAGCTCGACGATGCCCTCGGCGGCCAGCCGCTGCAGCGCCTCGCGCACGGAGTTGCGGCCCACGCCGAACTGCGTGGCGAGATCCGCTTCCACGAGCCGCTGGCCCGGCACGAAACTGCCGAGCTCGAGGCCGCTCATGATGCCGAAGAACACCGTGTCGGATGCGCTCGGGCCGGGATCGTCGGGCGCGCCGGCGGCGGAGGAGAGAGGTGCGGGTGCGGTTGTCACGGGCGCAATTCTAACTTCGAACGGAGCCGGCCGCCGCGCGGGAAGGACGGATGCGGGACGGATGCGGGACGGCACCGTGAACCCCGATTGACAAGACATGGATAAATCCTACAACATTGTCCTACAATCTGGAAAAAGGAGACAAGGATGACGGATACGCTGCTCGGCCTGCGCGGCAAGCGTGCGCTGGTCACGGGCGCCTCCAGCGGGCTCGGCGCGCACTTCGCGCAGCGGCTGGCCGCGCAGGGCGCCGAGGTGGTGCTCGCGGCACGGCGCCTGGACGCGCTGGAGGCCGTGGCGCACCGCGTGCAGGCATACGGGCGCGCGCAATGCGTGGCGCTCGACGTCACCGACGCCGCCTCGCGCGCGGCGATGGCGCGCGAGGTCGGCCCGGTCGACATCCTGATCAACAACGCCGGCCTCGTGCGCGAAGGCGCGGCGCTCGGGCATGCCGAGGCCGACTGGGATCTCGTGCTCGACACCAATCTCAAGGGCATGTTCTTCGTCGCGCAGGCGCTGGCGGCGGGCATGCGCGAGCGCGGCGGCGGCAGCATCGTCAACGTGGCCTCGATCCTCGGCCTGCGCCAGGCCGGCGGCGTGGTGTCGTACGCGGTCTCCAAGGCCGGCGTGGTCCAGCTGACGCAGACGCTCGCGCTCGAGTGGGCCCGCTACGGCATCCGCGTCAACGCGATCGCACCGGGCTATATCGACACCGAGCTCAACCGCGACTTCTGGCAGACCGATGCCGGCAAGGCGCTGATCGCACGCATTCCGCAACGCCGCCTCGGCCGGCTCGAGGACCTGGACGGGCCGCTGCTGCTGCTCGCGTCCGATGCCTCGCGCTACATGACCGGCGCCGTGGTGGCCGTCGACGGCGGCCACCTGGTCAACACGCTGTAGAGGTTGTTTCAAGACGAAGCGAAGCGGTCCTGGCCAGGCGCGGCCGCGGGCAGTACAGGCGGTACTTGCCGTGCCGCGCAACGACGCCGGGAGCTTTCTGAAACGACCACCAAGGAGATTCACATCATGTTCACCGCTTGTCCCACCGAAAGAAGCCGCGAGATCGCCGAGCGCGTCGAGCGCTTCGTGCGCGACGTGGTCGTGCCCTACGAGCAAGATCCGCGCTGCGCCTCGCATGGCCCGTCGGCTGGCCTCGTCGACGAGCTGCGCGCCCTGGCGCGCGCCGCGGGCGTGATGACGCCGCACATCCTGCCCGACGGCTCGCACCTGAGCCAGCGCGAAACCGCGGCCGTGCTCAAGCGCTCGGGCTTGTCGCCGCTCGGTCCGGTCGCCGTCAACACGATGGCGCCCGACGAGGGCAACATGTACCTGCTCGGCAAGGTGGGCACCGCGGCGCAGAAGGCGCGCTTCCTGGCGCCGCTGGTCAGCGGCGAGGCGCGTTCGGCCTTCTTCATGACCGAGCCCGCGGAAGACGGCGGCGCCGGGTCGGACCCGTCGATGCTGCAGACCACCGCGGTGCGCGAAGG
Organism: Cupriavidus sp. 30B13; assembly: GCF_049059565.2. Lineage (NCBI taxonomy): Bacteria > Pseudomonadati > Pseudomonadota > Betaproteobacteria > Burkholderiales > Burkholderiaceae > Cupriavidus > Cupriavidus sp. 30B13. The sequence goes on from NZ_CP188223.1 coordinate 3,760,089, forward strand.
CGACGGCTGGGTCATCCATGGCCGCAAGAAGTTCATCACCGGCGCGGAAGGCGCGACGGTCGGCATCGTCATGGCCCGCACCGGCGAGGGCGAGCACGCGCGCGCCACCATGTTCCTCGTCGACCTGCCGCATCCGGCGATCCGCATCGAGCGCGTGCTCGATACCATCGACAGCTCGATGCCCGGCGGCCATGCGCAGGTCCTGATCGACGGCCTGCGCGTACCCGCCGGCCAGGTGCTGGGCGAGGCCGACGAGGGCTTCCGCTATGCCCAGGTGCGGCTGTCTCCGGCGCGGCTGTCGCACTGCATGCGCTGGTTCGGCACCGTGACGCGCGCCGATGAAATCGCGCGCGCGTATGCCACCACGCGCAAGGCGTTCGGCAAGCTGCTGATCGATCACGAAGGCGTGGGCTTCATGCTCGCGGAAAACCTGATCGACCTGCAGCAGGCCGCGCTGATGATCGACTGGTGCGCCGGCGTGCTCGACGAAGGCTCGTCCGGCACCGCCGAAAGCTCGATGGCGAAGGTGGCGGTGTCCGAGGCGCTCTACCGCGTGGCCGACCGCTGCGTGCAGGTCCTGGGCGGCAACGGCGTGTCGCGCGACACCATCGTCGAGCAGGCCTTCCGCGAACTGCGCGCGTTCCGCATCTACGACGGCCCGACCGAGGTCCACAAGTGGTCGCTGGCCAGGAAGATCAAGCGCGACACGCTGGAGGCCGCCCGCCATGGCTGATTCCGGCGGCAAGGCCGGCGCCGCCACCGTGCCGGTGCGCGCGCAGCACCGCATCGACGAAGCCGCGCTGCTGCGCTGGATGGCGCAGCACGTGGACGGCTTCGCCGGCCCGATGCAGGTCGACCAGTTCAGCGGCGGGCAATCCAATCCGACCTACCGCGTGCGCACGCCCGGGCGCCACTACGTGCTGCGCCGCAAGCCGCCCGGCGAGCTGCTCAAGGGCGCGCACGCGGTGGAGCGCGAGGCGCGCGTGATGGCGGCGCTGGGCCGGGCGGGCTATCCGGTGCCCGGCGTGCACGGCCTGTGCACGGACGACGCCGTGATCGGCAGCTGGTTCTTCGTGATGGACATGGTGGACGGCCGCATCTTCTGGGACCCGAGTTTCCCGGAGGTGCCGGCGGACGGGCGCGGAGCCTACCTGCATGCGATGAACGCGAGCCTCGCGGCGCTGCACCGCATCGACCCGGCAGCGGTCGGCCTCGGCGACTACGGCAGGCCCGGCGGCTACGTGGCGCGCCAGATCGAGCGATGGTCGAAGCAGTATCTCGCCGACGAGGCCGCCGGGCGCCATCCGGCGATGGACCGCCTGGTCGACTGGCTGCCCGCGCATCTGCCGCGGTCCGACGAAACCTCGATCACGCATGGCGACTTCCGCGTCGACAACATGATTTTCCACCCGACCGAGCCGCGCGTGATCGCGGTGCTCGACTGGGAGTTGTCGACGCTCGGCGATCCGCTGGCCGACTTTGCCTATCACGCCATGATGTACCGCATGCCGCGCGACATCCTCGGCGGCCTCGCCGGCCTCGACCTGGCCGCAGCGGGGCTGCCCGACGAGGCGGCCTACGTGGCCGCCTATTGCGGGCACACCGGGCGCGCCGGCATTCCCGACCTGGATTTCTACGTCGCGTTCAACATGTTCCGCTTCGCGGCGATCCTGCACGGCATCCGCGGGCGCGCCGCGCGCGGCACCGCCGCCAGCGCCGACGCGCAGGCGCTGGGGGAGCGCTTCGCGCGCGTGGCCGACCTCGCGTGGGCACAGGCGGCACGCGTGCGCTGACGCCGCGCGCGCAACCCAGACATCACCGGAACGATATCCGGAGGAGACGACAGCAATGAACAAGGTATACGCCAGCGCGGCCGCCGCGCTGGCCGGCGTGGTGCGGGACGGGCAGACGCTGGCGGTCGGCGGCTTCGGCCTGTGCGGCATTCCGGAAGCGCTGATCGACGCGCTGCGCGACTCGGGCGCGCGCAACCTGACCGCGATCTCGAACAACGCGGGCGTCGATGGCTTCGGCCTGGGCAAGCTGCTCGAGACGCGGCAGATCCGCAAGATGATCGCCAGCTACGTCGGCGAGAACAAGGAATTCGAGCGCCAGTACCTGGCCGGCGAACTCGAGCTCGAGTTCACGCCGCAGGGCACGCTGGCCGAGAAGCTGCGCGCCGGCGGCGCCGGCATTCCGGCGTTCTTCACCAAGACCGGGGTCGGCACGATGGTCGCCGAGGGCAAGGAGGTGCGCGAGTTCGACGGCAGCCGGTACGTGATGGAGCGCTCGCTGGTGCCGGACGTCTCGCTGGTCAAAGCCGACGTGGCCGACCGCGCGGGCAACTTGCGCTTCCGCTATACCGCGCGCAACTTCAACCCGGCCGTGGCGATGGCCGGCAGGATCTGCATCGTCGAAGTGGAGAAGCTGGTCGAGACCGGCGCGATCGCGCCCGACGACATCCATCTGCCGGGCATCTACGTGCACCGCATCGTCGTCAACGCCCATCCCGAGAAACGCATCGAGAAGCGCACCACGCGCAGCGCCTGAGCAGGAGACCCCCGACATGCCCTGGACCCATGAGCAGATGGCCGCGCGCGCGGCCGAGGAACTGGAGGACGGTTTCTACGTGAACCTCGGCATCGGCCTGCCGACGCTGGTCGCCAACCATGTGCCGGCCGATGTGGACGTATGGCTGCAGGCCGAGAACGGCATGCTCGGCATCGGCCCTTACCCGACCGAAGACGAGGTCGATCCCGACCTCATCAATGCCGGCAAGCAGACCGTGACCACCGTGCGCGGCACCTCGATCGTCAGCAGCGACCAGGCCTTCGCCATGGTGCGCGGCGGCAAGATCGACCTGAGCATCCTCGGCGCGATGCAGGTCAGCGAGCGCGGCGACCTCGCCAATTGGATGATTCCCGGCAAGATGGTCAAGGGCATGGGCGGCGCGATGGACCTGGTGGCCGGCGTCGCGCGCGTGGTGATCCTCATGGAACACGTGGCGCGGCGCAAGGATGGCGGCTTCGACCTGAAGATCCTGCCGCAGTGCACGCTGCCGCTGACCGGCGTAGGCGTGGTGAGCCGCATCATCACCGATCTGGCGGTGATCGACGTGGTGCCGGCCGGGCTGCGCGTGGTGCAGCTTGCCCCCGGCGTGACGCCCGCCGAGGTGCGCGAGCGCACCGGCGCGCCGCTGATCTTCGGCTGACCGGCGCGCCGGCTGCGGGGCGCTGGGTCCGGACGCCGGCTCGCCTTGCGGCGCCGGCCGCGCGCTCACGGCTGGGGCGTCTCCTCGTCAAGGCGCTGCGCCGCTGCCGCGATCCGCGCGCGGACCTGGGGCACCCAGGCCGCGATGGCGGCGTCCGTCAGGCGGGTCGTCATGCCGGAAAAGCCGACCGATCTCTGCGGCGCGGGGCCCGGAATCGGCAGCGCGACCACGGACACCGCGCGGATCGTCAGGCCCCGCAACAGCGCAAACCCCTTGGCTTTCGCTTCTTCCACGAGCCGCTCCACGCCCGGCGCGTCGAGGCCGTAGAAGCCGTACCGCGGGGCATTATGGGCGATGCAGGCCGCCACTTCGCGGTCCGGCAGCGTCGCCAGCATCGCGATGCCACCGGCGCCGGCGCCCAGCGGCCGCCGCACGCCGACCGAAATGGGATGCGCCTGCACCGGGTTGGCGCCCATCGCCACGTCCACGCAGACCGAATCGAAGCCGTTGCGCCGGTTGAGGTAGATGGTCTCGCCGGTCAGCGCGGCGAGTTCGCGCACCAGGCCCTGGCAGGCCAGCACGTCCGCCGGGATCTCATCGCGCGTGAGCAGCCCGAGTTCCTGCACGAGCGGGCCCAGCACCAGCCGGTTGGAGCGTTCGTTGCGCGTGAGCATGCCGCAGGCGACCAGGCCCTGCACGATGCGCACGACCGTCGCCTCCGCCAGGCCGGAAGCCGCCACGACCTCCTTGAGCCGCATGCCGGAATGTCCGCCCATCGCGATCACGCGCAGCAAATCCACGGCGCGTTCGATGCTTTGCGTTCCGGTCCGTCGTTCTGGCATGGAGCTATCCGGCCTCGACGCGATTGCGGCCGGACTCCTTTGCCCGGTAGAGCGCCCGGTCCGCGCGCCTCATCAGCGCGTCGACGTCGCGTTCGCCGGCCTCGCGCGTGACCACGCCAATGCTGACGGTAAAGGGGATCGGCTCCACGCGCCACGCGTGCTCGAAATCCTGCTGCTCGACGCGCTGGCGCAGCCGCTCCGAAATGCCGCGCGCGAGCTCGGCATCCGCGCCGGGCAGGGCCGCGACAAATTCCTCGCCTCCCCAGCGGGCGAACAGCTTGGACTGGTGCGGGATCGACATGCCGACCTTCGCGAGCACGCGCAGCACCTCGTCGCCGACGTCGTGGCCATGGCTGTCGTTGATCTTCTTGAAGAAGTCGATGTCGAGGATGAACACCGACACGATGTCGTCGGTGCCGAGCACTTTATCGACGAAGTCCAGGAACTCGCGGCGATTCGGCAGGCCGGTCAGGGCGTCGGTCACGGCCTGCTTCTTCAGCAGATCGATCAGCCGGGCGCGATCGGTGATATCGCGGATGACCGCCGTGAACTCGGTCACGCCGTCCACGTTGATCTTGGAGATCGAGATTTCGACCGGGATGATGGTGCCGTCGCGATGCCGCCCGTACACACTGTTGCTCTCGTCCATGCGCGGCGGGCTCATCGAGCGCAGGTTCGTCTGCACCGAGTCCGCGAACTGCCGCACGTGCTGCGGATGGCGCGCGCGGAATTTCTCCGGCAGCAGGGTTTCGATGGGCCGTCCCAGCACCTCGGCCGACGTATAGCCGAACAGGTTCTCCGCCGCCCGGTTGAACATCGTGATGTTGCGCCGCTCGTCGATCGTGACGATCGCGTCGTACGCCGAGTCGACCACGGCACGAAAACGGGTGGTGCTGACCTCCAGCTTGTGCGCCAGATGCAGCTTGGCGGTGACGTCGATGCCCGTCACGAGGATTTCGGACACGGCCGCGCCGCTGCTCGCATGCCGGAACGGCTTGAGCGAGAGCCGCCAGCGACGCCCGCCCTCGGGGAGGTCGTGCGCCTGCACGAGCTCGTGCGATGCGCCGGACTCGAAACACGCCTGGAGTTTCCCGCGCAGCTCGAGCTGCCCGTCATCGGGAAACAGCGTATCGAACGCGACGGGAAATACCCGCGTGTCCGCGCGCGCGCCGCCGGTTATCCGGAAGAAGTGGTCGTTGCAGGCGGTGACGACCAGATTGTGGCGCGCATCGTGCCCGACGATGGCGACGGCGACCGCGATGCCGCCCTCGAAGTCCTGCGATTGGGTGAGCCGATCGGACATAAGTCTTGCTTTGCGGGAGCGTTGCCGCACCAATTCAAGTATCGTGAAAGCCATTGTTGCATAACCGGGCCTGGCGGATTCACGGGCCCGAGGCGATCTGCACTGCGGCAGGAAGCGATGAGAGACCGGACGGACATCCAAAATGGCGCGCGACCGCTTCCGCACCACCGGATATGTTGCTATTATTTGCCGACCGACTGGTCGGTTAATTTTTTCGGGCCGCAACATCTTCCGGCAACACCTTCTATATAGAAGAGAGAAGAGGGGCCGCGCGGTCCGCTACCAAGCCCCGCCGCGATACGCCCGGCGCAGGCCACCAGCCACCATCCTAGGCAGGAGACAACGATGCCAGACATGCCCCCTCAGGCCAGCCTGACTTCCGGCCCGGTATTGCTCGCCTGGCACGGCCAGGTCGCGGTCGTCACGCTCAACCGCCCCGACAAGCTCAACGCCTTCACGCGCGAGATGCATGCGGTGCTCCAGCAGGCGCTCGACCACGTCGAGACCGGCGGCGCCCGCGCGCTGCTGCTGACCGGCGCCGGCCGCGGCTTCTGCGCCGGGCAGGACCTGGCCGACCTGGACTTCACCCCGGGCGCCATGACCGACCTGGGCGAGCTGATCGACGTCTGGTTCAACCGGCTGATCCGCCGCCTGCAGAAGCTGCCCCTGCCGGTGATCGCCGCCGTCAACGGCACCGCGGCGGGCGCCGGCGCCAACCTGGCGCTGGCCTGCGACATGGTGCTGGCGGCGCGTTCGGCCAGCTTCATCCAGGCCTTCGTCAAGATCGGCCTGGTCCCGGATTCGGGCGGCACCTGGCTGCTGCCCAGGCGCGTCGGCATGGCGCGCGCGATGGGCCTGGCCATGACGGGCGACAAGCTCAGTGCCGACGAAGCCGAGAAATGGGGCCTGATCTGGGAAGCGATGGACGACCCGCTGCTGCCCGAGCAGGCGCTGGCGCTGGCCACGCACCTGGCGGCGCAGCCCACGCGCGCGCTGGCGGCCATCAAGCACGCCATGCAGGCCGGCGCGAGCCAGGGGCTCGATGCCCAGCTGGACCTGGAGCGCGACCTGCAGCGCGAGCTCGGCGCCTCGCATGACTACGCGGAGGGCGTGAGTGCCTTCCTGGAAAAGCGCGCGCCCCGCTTCAGCGGGCGCTGAATCACCGGCTCCACCCGCTCCACCCGCTTCCCCGCCCCACCAGGAGACCAGCTTGACCCACACTCCCCAGGCCCTCGCCGAAGCGGCCGCCGCCAGCATGTACGAAGCCGACGCCTGCAGCCGCTGGCTGGGCATCACCCTCGAAGCCGTGCGCCCCGGCTACGCGCGCCTGTCGATGCCGGTGCGGCCGGAATTCCTCAACGGCCACGGCATCTGCCACGGCGGGCTGATGTTCACGCTGGCCGATTCCACCTTCGCCTTCGCCTGCAACAGCCACAACATCAATACCGTAGCGGCCGGCTGCAGCATCGAGTTCCTCAAGCCCGTGCACGGCGGCGACCTGCTCACGGCCGAGGCCACCGAGCAGGTCCTGTCCGGGCGGCACGGCATCTACGACATCCGCGTGACCAACCGCGCCGGCGAGACGGTGGCGATGTTCCGCGGCAAGTCCGCGCAGATCAAGGGCCATGTGGTCGCCCCGCCCGGGCCGGCACGGTAAGCTCCCCGTCGGCACACCCGCCACAAGAAAGAACGCAAGCCAGAAACACAAGCCCCCGCGCAGGAGACACCATGAGCACGCGCCTCACAGATCTGCCGCTAGAGCCGATCGAGACCGCCGGCCGCGACGCATTGCAGGCCTTGCAGCTCGAACGCCTGAAATGGTCGCTCGACCATGCCTACCGCAACTCGCCGGTCTACCGCCGCAAGTTCGACGCCGCCGGCGTGCATCCGGACCAGTTGCGCACGCTGGCCGACCTCGCCCGCTTTCCGTTCACCGCCAAGCAGGACCTGCGCGACAACTACCCGTTCGGCATGTTCGCCGTGCCGCAGGACCGCATCGCGCGCATCCATGCCTCGTCGGGCACCACCGGCAAGCCCACCGTGGTGGGCTATACCCTGCAGGACATCGACAACTGGGCCACCGTGGTGGCGCGCTCGATCCGCGCGGCTGGCGCGCGGCGCGGCGACAAGGTGCACATCAGCTACGGCTACGGCCTGTTTACCGGCGGCCTCGGCGCGCACTACGGCGTGGAGAAGGCCGGACTTACCGCGATCCCGTTCGGCGGCGGCCAGACCGAGCGCCAGGTGCAGCTGATCCAGGATTTCAGGCCCGAAGTCATCATGGTCACGCCCAGCTACATGCTGGCGATTGCCGACGAATTCGAGCGCCAGGGCATCGACCCGTCCTCCACCTCGCTGCGCGTGGGCATCTTCGGCGCGGAGCCGTGGACGCCCGAGATGCGCCTGGCCATCGAGAAGCGCATGGGCATCTCGGCGGTGGATATCTACGGGCTGTCGGAAGTGATGGGGCCGGGCGTGGCCAGCGAATGCGCCGAGACCAAGGACGGCCCGACCATCTGGGAAGATCATTTCTACCCCGAGGTGATCGACCCGGACACCGGCGAGGTGCTGCCCGACGGCGAATTCGGCGAGCTGGTCTTCACCACGCTGAGCAAGGAAGCGCTGCCCATCGTGCGCTACCGCACGCGCGACCTGACCCGCCTGCTGCCGGGCAGCGCGCGCGGCGCCTTCCGCCGCATGGAGAAGGTCACGGGCCGTTCGGACGACATGATGATCATCCGCGGCGTCAATGTGTTTCCCTCGCAGATCGAGGAACTGATCCTCAAGCACGCCGAGCTGGCGCCGCACTACCAGTGCGTGCTGACCAAAGACGGCCACCTCGACGTGCTGACCGTGCGCGTGGAGTGCGCGCACGGCGTGGACCCGGCCGGCACGCAGCAGGCCAGCGCCCGGCTGACCTATGACATCAAGGCCTATATCGGCGTGACCGTGGGCATCGAGATCCTGCCCGCGGGCGGCGTGGAACGCTCGGTGGGCAAGGCGCGCCGCATCGTCGACCAGCGCCCGCGCTGAGCGGACGCCACGCCGGCCGCGCCGGGCCGCTTTAGCTGCGCGGCATCAGCACCCACATGCGGCCGCCCTGCTTCATGCGGCCGGCCGCCTCGCCGGCCGCGTCGCCGGCGCCCCAGAAGAAGTCCGCACGCACGCCGCCCTTGATGGCGGAGCCGGTGTCCTGCGCGAACATCAGGCGCTGGATCGGCTCGGCCGACAGCGGCCTGGTGGTGGACAGGAAGACCGGCACGCCCAGCGGGATCGTGGCCGGGTCGACCGCGATCGAGCGCTCCGCCGTGAGCGGCACGCCCAGCGCGCCGACCGGGCCCTCGTTGGTCGGCGGCAGCTCGCGGAAGAACACGAAGCGCGGATTGACGTTGAGCATCTCTTCCACGCGGCCCGGATTGGCGCGCGCCCAGCCCTTGATGCCCTGCATGGTGGCCTGCGCCGGCGTGATCTCGCCGCGGTCCAGCAGCCACTTGCCGAACGAGCGGAACGGCTGGTCGTTGGTGCCGCCGAAGCCCACGCGCATCATGGTGCCGTCCTGCAGGCGGATGCGGCCCGAGCCCTGGATCTGCAGGAAGGCGGCCTCCACCGCATCGTCCACCCACACCAGTTCCTGGCCGCGCAGCGCCGGGTTCTGCAGCAGTTCGCCGCGCGCCGGCAGCGGCCGGTTGCCCCACTGGGGCGGCTTGCGGTAAAGCGGAATCTGGTATTGGCCCTGGCGCGTGCGCGAGCCGTGCAGGATCGGCTCGTAGTAGCCGGTGATCAGGCCGTTGTCGGTGCCGTCGCCGTTGACCACGCGGTACGGCTGGAAGTTGGACTCGAAGTAGGCGCGCATGGCGCCCAGGTCGCCGGCATCGACCATCAGGCCGATGGCGCAGACGCGGTTCCATTCGGCACGCTTCTTGAGCGCCTGGCAGCTGGCCTGCAGCGCCGGCCACGCGGCGCGCACGTCGTCCTGGCTCCAGCCGCCGATCTCGGCCCAGCTGGCGGCCTGCAACTGGCCCTTCTGGCCGGAGGCGGCGGGCGGCGCCGCGGGACGCGTGCCGGCGGGCGCCTCGATGCGCGGCGGCGGCCCGCTCATGCAGCCGGCCAGCAGCGCCGCGGCCGTGGCCAGCGCGAGCCAGCCGAGCCGGCGCGCGCCCGCGGCGCCGGACACGGGCGCCGGCAGGGAAAAGGAGAAACGGGGAAAGGAATGCGGATAAGCCATCTTGTTTGGGTAAGAACGCGGAACCGCGAGGCCGGGCGCATCTGCCGATGCCCTACAATGCCCAGCGTCGCCTCCAAGTGATCCTGCCATGAGCCAGTTCTTCGAAGCCCATCCCATGCTGCTGTTTGCCCTCGAGGCCGGCGTGGCGCTCTTCCTGCTGATCTTCATCGTGGTCTGGACCATGGGCACGGCGAAGAAGAACCCGCGCCCCGCCCGCGCGCCGGACGATCATCCCTCGCGCGCCGGCCAGGCCGGCAGCCAGCCCGCCGCCGGCGCCCCACAGGACCAGGACAGCACGCCGGGCCGCTAGGTTCCGCGCGGGCGCTTCTGCCTGCGCCTGCATCCTGCCGGTGTCAATGGAGCATGCGCGGCAGCACCAGCGCAAACTCGGGAATCGGCACCTCGAAGCGGTGGCCGTCCTCGGCCACGCAGAAATACTCGCCCTTCATCGAGCCGATCGGCGTCGAGATGGTGGCCCAGCTGGTGTATTCGAAATGCTCGCCCGGCTTGAGCAGGGGCTGGTGGCCCACCACGCCAAGGCCCGCCACTTCCTGCGTGCCGTTGTCGCTGTCGGTGATCACCCAGTGGCGCGAGATCAGCTGCGCGGCCACTTCGCCGGTGTTGTGGATGGTGATGGTGTAGGCGAAGGCATGGCGCCCGCGCTCGGGGTCGGACTGGTCGGCCAGGTACTGGGTACGCACGGCCACGGAAAACGCGTATTCGCTCATTGTCGGCACATCACGGCAGGATAGGGTAGCCGCATTGTGCGGCAAGGCCGGGGGAGCGGCAAGCCGCGGCGCCGCCGGCCGGCTGCGGTCCCCCGCGCGGGAAGGGTAAAATACCGGTCTTCGCGCTGGATTTGCGCTGAACGCACCCCCACGAGCCGCCGCCATGAGCACTCCCGACTACCGCATCGCCCCGTCCATCCTGTCCGCCGATTTCGCCCGCCTGGGCGAAGAAGTCAAACGCGTGACCGCCGACGGCGCCGACTGGATCCACTTCGACGTGATGGACAACCATTACGTGCCGAACCTGACCGTGGGCCCGCTGGTGTGCGAGGCGATCCGCCCGCACGTGACGGCGCCGATCGACGTGCACCTGATGGTGCGCCCGGTGGACCGCATCGTGCCGGACTTCGCCAAGGCGGGCGCCAACATCATCACCTTCCACCCCGAGGCCAGCGAGCACATCGACCGCACGCTCACGCTGATCCGCGACCACGGCTGCCAGGCCGGCCTGGTGTTCAACCCGGCCACGCCGCTGAACTACCTGGACCACGTCATGGACCGCCTCGACGTGATCCTGCTGATGTCGGTCAACCCCGGCTTCGGCGGCCAGTCCTTCATTCCCGAGACGCTCAACAAGCTGCGCACCGTGCGCCGGCGCATCGACGAGTACGCCGAGCGCACCGGGCGGCGCATCCTGCTGGAAGTGGACGGCGGCGTGAAGGTGGACAACATCGCCGAGATCGCCGAAGCGGGCGCCGACACCTTCGTGGCCGGCTCCGCCGTGTTCGGCAAGCCGGACGCCGACGGCGGCTACAAGGGCGTGCTGGGCGCCCTGCGCGCCGAGCTGGCCAAGGTCGCCAAGGCCGGCCAATGAGCACGGCCCGGCTCAAGCGCACCGACTGGCGCGGCATCCGCGGCGTCATCGTCGACCTCGACGGCACCATGGTCGACACCGCCGGCGACTTCCATGCCGCGGTCAACGCCATGCTGGCGGCGCTGGCGCACCTGCATCCGCATCTCGGCCCGCTGGCGCCGCTGGGCCGCGAGGAAATCGTCAGCTTCGTCGGCAAGGGCTCGGAAAACCTGATCCGGCGCGTGCTGGACGCGCGCCTGTCGCCGGCCCACGCCAACGGCATGTTCGCCGACGCGCTGGCGCTGTACGACCGCGAATACCTGCGCATCAACGGCCAGTTCTCGCAAGTCTACCCGGGCGTGGCCGAGGGGCTGGCCGCGCTCCGGGCGGCCGGCCTGCGCCTGGCCTGTGTCACCAACAAGCCACATGACTTCACCGAGCCGCTGCTTGCCAAGACCGGGCTGGCGCGCTTTTTCGAGCTGGTCTACGGCGGCGACGCCTTCGCCCTGCGCAAGCCTGATCCGCTGCCGCTGCTCAAGGTGGGCGAGGCGTTCCGGCTCGAAGCGGCCGAGATCGCCGCCATCGGCGACTCGGAAAACGATGCCCTGGCGGCGCGCGCGGCCGGCATGGGCGTGCTGCTGGTGCCCTATGGGTACAACCATGGCAATCCTGTACAAGGCGTCGACGCCGATGGTATAGTCGATTCCATTGCCCAGGCCGCAGAGGTGCTTACCGCACATCGAGCACACCAAGCACATCAAGCGACCTGAGCAGCCTCCCGCGGCGCCGGATATTACCCACCGTTCCATCCGGACCGCCGCATCCAAACCGTAAATCGCTGAACACGATTTCATGTTCCTGAACCGCAAGCGCATCTCTTCTGGCAGTGATCGGCAGGCCTGGCCCTGGCGTCGCTGGCGTGCCTCCCAACAGGCGTAAAGTGCGTTCGCGAGTCTCCTGACCGCCCCCCTCTTCCCGGATCTGCTGCATCTGCGATGCACTAACATGGAACGGGGCCGGCCAGACCGGCAGGTTGCCGGACCTTCACAGATTTCCCCAGCCGCCCGACGTCCCAGGCCTTGCGCCTGCTGTCACCCGAACGCGCTGCACGCCTACCCCGGCCGTGCGCGGACTGCCGTTCCGCGCCAGGTCTTCCCGGGGCGGGTCTGACGACCTTCCAGCCCCAAGTTGCCGACATCGCGGCGAGCGCACAGCCCAGGGCACCGCGCCGCCGCACAAGAGGATCGACATGACCGAACTGGAATTCAAATCGCTGGCCGAGCAGGGCTACAACCGCATCCCGCTGATCGCCGAAGCCTTCGCCGACCTGGAAACGCCGCTCTCGCTCTACCTCAAGCTGGCGCAATCGCAGACGCGCGGGGTCAACACCTTCCTGCTCGAATCGGTGGTGGGCGGCGAGCGCTTCGGCCGCTACTCCTTCATCGGCCTGCACGCCCGCACCCTGCTGCGCGCCCACGGCATGCGCACCGAGGTGGTCACCGACGGCCGCGTGGTGGAAACCCACGAAGGCAACCCGCTCGACTTCATCGCCGACTTCGAGAAACGCTTCAAGGTGGCGCTGCGCCCCGGCCTGCCGCGCTTCTGCGGCGGCCTGGCCGGCTACTTCGGCTACGACGCGGTGCGCTACATCGAAAAGAAGCTGGCCAACACCCGCAAGCCGGACGACCTCAACCTGCCCGACATCCAGTTGCTGCTGTGCGAAGAGCTCGCCGTGATCGACAACCTGTCCGGCAAGCTCTACCTGATCGTCTACGCCGACCCGACCACGCCCGAGGCCTATGCGCGCGCGCGCCAGCGCCTGCGCGAGCTGCGCATGAAGCTGCGCCAGCCCGTGGACGTGCCGGTCACCAGCCCCTCGGTGCAGACCGACGTCTTCCGCGAGTTCGACAAGGCCGACTACCTGGCCGCCGTGCACAAGGCCAAGGAATACATCATGGCCGGCGACATGATGCAGGTGCAGATCGGCCAGCGCCTGGTCAAGCCGTACCGCGACGCGCCGCTGTCGCTGTACCGCGCGCTGCGCTCGCTCAATCCGTCGCCGTACATGTATTTCTACAACTTCGGCGACTTCCAGATCGTGGGCGCCTCGCCCGAGATCCTGGTGCGCCAGGAAACCCGCCGCAGCGGCGGCAACGGCGACCAGCGCGAGGACCACATCGTCACCATCCGCCCGCTGGCCGGCACGCGCCCGCGCGGCAACACGCCGGAGAAGGACGCGCAGCTCGCCACCGAGCTGCTCAGCGACCCCAAGGAAATCGCCGAGCACGTGATGCTGATCGACCTGGCCCGCAACGACATCGGCCGCATCGCCGAGATCGGCTCGGTCAAGGTCACCGACCAGATGGTGATCGAGAAATACTCGCACGTGCAGCACATCGTCAGCTCGGTGGAAGGAACGCTCAAGCCCGGCATGAGCAACCTCGACGTGCTGCGCGCCACCTTCCCGGCCGGCACGCTGTCGGGCGCGCCCAAGGTGCACGCGATGGAAATCATCGACGAGCTGGAGCCGCGCAAGCGCGGCATCTACGGCGGCGCGGTGGGCTACCTGTCCTTCGGCGGCGAGATGGACCTGGCCATCGCCATCCGCACCGGCATCGTCAAGGACGGCAACCTCTACGTGCAGGCCGCCGCCGGCATCGTCGCCGACTCCGACCCCGAAGCCGAATGGAGGGAAACCGAAGCCAAGGCGCGCGCCGTGATCCGCGCCGCCGAGCAGGTCCAGGATGGCCTGGACTCGGATATCTGACGGCCAGCGCGCCGCGGCCGCGCTACATCCCCCACCGCAGCGCCGGCGTATGCACCGGGCTGTCCCAGTGGCGCAGCATCTCGTCGTCGGGCACGCATAGCGTGACCGACGCGCCCGCCATCTCGAGCGAAGTGGTCAGCGCGCCGACCAGCGCGCGCGCCACGCGCAGGTCGCGCTGCTGCAGCCACGAGCGGACCGAATTGAACAGCAGGTAAAGCTCGCTCAGCGGCGTGCCGCCCAGGCCGTTCACCAGCACCAGCAATTCGGCGCCCGCGCGCGGCTTGAGGTCGTCGACGATGGCCGCGAGCAACTCGCCCGCGATGGCGTCGGCCGGCGCGAAGCGCGCGCGGCGCCGGCCCGGCTCGCCGTGGATGCCGACGCCGACCTCGATCTCGTCTTCCCCGATCTTGAACGTGGGCGTGCCCGCCGCCGGCACGGTGCAGCTGGTGAACGCCACGCCCATGGTCGCGGTGCGCTTGTTGATGCGGTCGCCGAACGCCTTGCATTGCTCCAGGTCGGCGCCGCTTTCCGCCATGCTGCCGACCAGCTTCTCGACGATCACGGTGCCCGCCACGCCGCGCCGCCCGGTGGTGTAGCTGGAGTTCTCGACCGCGACGTCGTCGTTGATGAGGACCATCGCGTTGGGCACCTCCGACATCTCCGATGCCATCTCGAAGTTCATCACGTCGCCGGAGTAGTTCTTCACGATGAACAGCACGCCGGCCCCGGTATCGACCGCCTCGGCCGCGGCCATCATCTGGTCCGGCGTCGGCGAGGTGAAGATCTGCCCGGGGCAGGCGGCATCGAGCATGCCGTAGCCGACAAAGCCGCTGTGCAGCGGCTCGTGCCCCGATCCGCCGCCCGACACCAGCGCGACCTTGCCGGGCCTTGGCGCCTTGCGCCGCACGAACACCGGCTCGCTGTTGAGCGTCACCAGATCGCCGTGCGCGGCCGCGAATCCGGCCAGGCTCTCGGCCAGGAAATCGTCGACGTGATTGATGAATTTCTTCATGGTCTCTACTCCTTGCCGTCGGCCGGCCGCGCCAGCCATTCGCACACCGCCTTGATCATGAGCTGGCTCGAGCGCGCGCCCGGGTCCAGGTGGCCGCGCGAGCGCTCGCCGAGGAACGACGCGCGCCCCTTGGTGGCGACCATGTCGCGCGTGGCCAGCATGCCCTGCTCCGCCACGCGCGGCAGTTCTTCGAGCACGGCGCGCGCCGATGCGCCCGCCGCCGCCAGCTCCTCGCCGCGCCTGGCCACGGGAATCAGCACGTCCATCATGGTCTTGCTGCCCACGCCGGTCTTGCCGCGCAGGCCGACCGCGTCGACACCCGCGGCATAGATGCGCACGAATCCCGCCACGTCCGCCGCCTGCGCGGGCACCGCCTTGGCCATGCCGCTGAGCAGCGAATAGAACAGCGGGCCGGACGAGCCGCCCACCGTGGACAACACCTTGGCCGCGGCCAGTTCCAGCGCCGCGCCGGGCGCCGCCGCCTCGATCTCCGCGCGCAGCGAGCGCAGCGCCTCCATGCCGCGCAGCAGGTTGAAGATATGGTCGCCGTCGCCGATCTGCTGGTCGAGCAGCGCGATCTCGTCCATGTTCTCTCTCAACGCCGCGCAGGCCGCGTCGATGCATGCCATGACCGTCTTGCCGTTCATGTCGGGATCCTCCTGCCGTCGGAACGGAAATATAAGAGGCTGCGTGCGGGCAGCGAAACGCCCACGGACTGGCCCGGGCTGAAATTGCGCTCGCCGGCGCTGGTCGCGACCACGGTGGTGCCCTGGTGGTCCAGGATCAGCAGATGCCGCAGCGGCGAGTATTCGAGCACCTTCAGGTCCAGCGCATGGCGCTCGTGCGCCTCGTGCACCACGATGTCTTCCGGGCGGATCGCCACCGTGGCGGTCTCCGCGGGCACCGCCACCGCGTCGAACAAGGCCGGCGGCAGCAGGTTGATGGGCGGCGAGCCGAGCCGCCGGGCCGCGCTCAGAGACGCCGGGTTGCCGTAGATTTCGCGCGGCGTGCCGATCTGCACCAGGCGGCCGTGCTCGAGAATGCCGATGCGGTCGGCCAGCGTGGTGGCCTCGACCTGGTCGTGCGTGACGTACAGGATGGTCGCGCCGATGGCGCGGTGCAGGCGCTTGAGCTCGATGCGCAGTTCCTCGCGCAGCTTCGCGTCGAGCGACGACAGCGGCTCGTCCATCAGGAACACGCGCGGCTCGCGCACCAGCGCGCGGCCGATGGCCACGCGCTGCATCTCGCCGCCCGACAGGTGCGTGGCCATGTTGCCGAGCTTGGGCGCGATATGCAGCATCTCCGCCACCGCCTGCACGCGCGCGCGGATCTGCGCCTCGCCGGTGCGCCGGCGCGGCGCGCGCAGCGGGAACGCCAGGTTGCCGAATACCGTCAGGTGCGGATACAGCGAGTACTGCTGGAAGATGAACGCCACGTCGCGCTCGGACGGGTGCACGGCGGTGGCCACCTCGCCGTCGATCAGCACGTCGCCGGCATCGGGCCGCTCCAGGCCGGCGATCAGCCGCAGCGTGGTGGTCTTGCCGGCGCCGCTCGGCCCCAGCAGCACGACGAACTCGCCGTCCCGCACGTCGATGGACAGGTCGTCGACCGCGGCCACGTCGCCAAACCGCTTCGACACATTGCGCAACTGGATGTCAGCCATGCCCGCCTCCCGCTTGCGTGGCGCCGGGCAGCAGGCGCCCGGACGACTGGTCGTAGAGCAGCGCGCGCTCCCGGCGCAGCGACAGGCCGACCGGCGCTCCCGCCGCCAGCCCCGCGTCCTTGCCGACGCGCGCGCGCACCATGCCCAGCGCGGTCTCGATCATCAGCACCTGGTGCGAGCCGAGGTACTCGTCGGCGACCACCCGGCCGCGCAACGGGCCGCGCTCGTCGAGCGCGAGATGCTCCGGGCGGATGCCGAGCAGCACCCGCCCGGCCGCCTGCCCGCAACGCGGGACCGGCACCGGCGCGCCGTGCAGCAGGACCTGCTCCTGGCCCGCGGCGACGGCGCCGTCGACCGGCAGGAAGTTCATCGGCGGGCTGCCGATGAAGTTGCCCACGAACACCGTCGCCGGATAGTGATAGATCTCGTGCGGCGAGGCGGCCTGCAGCACTTCGCCTTCGTTCATCACCACGATGTCGTCCGCCATGGCCATCGCTTCGCTCTGGTCGTGCGTGACGTACACCGTGGTGGCGGCGAGCGCATTGTGCAGCTTGCGCAATTCCAGGCACATCAGCTCGCGGAAATCGGCATCGAGCGTGCCCAGCGGCTCGTCCATCAGGAATGCCTTGGGCTGCCGCACGATGGCGCGGCCGAGCGCCACGCGCTGGCGGTCGCCGCCGGACAGGCCGCCGGTCTTGCGGTCCAGGATGCCTTCGATGCGCAGCATCCGCGCCGCCGCGCCGACCCGGGAAGCGATCTCATGGCGGGGCACGTGCTCGTTGCGCAGCGGAAAGGCGATGTTGTCGCGCACCGTCATGTGCGGGTAAAGCGCGAACATCTGGAACACGAAGGCGATGTCGCGCTCGCGCGCGCGCAAGGCCGTCACGTCCTCGCCGTCGATCAGGATCCGGCCGGCGCTCGGCAGCTCCAGCCCGGCGATCATGCGCAGCGTGGTGGTCTTGCCGCAGCCGGACGGGCCGAGCAGCACCACGAAGCGCCCGGCGCCGACGGTGAGGTTGGTGTTGCGCACCGCGACGAAATCGCCGAAGCGCTTGTGCAGGTTCGCCAGCGCGATGGTAGCCATGGCTCAGTCCGGGAAATGGCTGGTGACGACGAACGCGGCCGCGCCCGCCAGGATGACGGGAAACGACCACGTGAACAGCGCCAGCCAGAACGGCTGCACGAGCATGGCGACGCCCGCGCCGATCACCACGGTCGCGGCGCCTTCGCCGAAACGCCGGCGCAGCACGCGCGGGCGCCGCCGGGCAGGAGTGCTTTTCATTTGCGTACCGCTCCGAAGGTGATGCCGCGCAGCAGGTGCTTGCGCAGCACGACGGTGAAGAACAGGATCGGCAGCACGAACAAGGTGGTGGCCGCCGCCACCGCCGGCCAGTCCTGCCCGCCCTCGCCGATGATGAAGGGAATGAACGGCGGCATGGTCTGCGCGTCGCCGCTGGTCAGCAGCAGCGCGAAGGCGTACTCGTTCCAGGCGAAGATCAGGCAGAAGATCGCGGTCGCGGCGATGCCGGTGACCGCCTGCGGCAGCACCACCTTGACGAACGCCTGCAGCCGCGTATAGCCGTCCACCAGCGCCGCTTCCTCGTATTCGCGCGGGATCTCGTCCATGAAGCCCTTGAGCAGCCACACCGCCAGCGAGACGTTGACCGCCGTGTACAGCACGATCATGCCGAGGTAACTGTCGCTCAGCCCCAGCGCGCGGTACATCAGGTAGATCGGGATCGCCACCGCGATGGGCGGCATCATGCGCGTGGACAGGATGAAGAACAGCAGGTCGTCGGCCCACGGCACCTTGAAGCGCGAGAACGCATAGGCCGCGAGCGTGCCGAGGAAGACCGCCAGGAAGGTCGAGCCGAAGCCGATCACCAGCGAATTGACGAAGCGCGGCAGGACCTTGGAGGGCCCGGCGATGACCATGCCGCGCTTGCGCACGTCGCGCTCGTACCAGGTCTGCGCGGGCGGCAGGCTGGCGATGAACTCCGGGGTCTGCCGCGAGCGGATCGTGAACAGGTTGACGTAGCCTTCGAGCGAGGGCTGGAACGAAACCACCGGCGGATACGCGATGGCGTCTTCCTGCGTCTTGAAGCTCGTCAGGATGATCCAGACCATCGGCAAGGTCGCGATCAGCGCATAGGCGATCACCACGATGGCCGCGAAGGTCTTGCCGCGCGCGGTGGCGGCCACCACCGAATGGGCACCGGCGGGCGGTCTTGGCTTGCTCATCGCTGTTTCACCCGGTTGAGTGCCTTGATATAGATGTTCGCCGCGCCGAACACCGTGACGAACAGGATGATCGCCAGCGCCGACGAATACCCGGTCTGCCACTTCTCGAACGCGGCGCGCTTGAGCGTGATCGACACCGTCTCCGTGACCGAGCCCGGGCCGCCCGACGTCAGCAGGTTCACCAGGTCGAACATCTTGAAGTTCTCGATGGCGCGGAACAGCACCGCCAGCATCAGGAAAGGCAGCGTCATCGGCAGCGTGATCGACCAGAACTGCCGCCACGGCGTGGCCCGGTCCACTTCCGCCGCCTCGTAGATGTACTCGGGAATCGAGCGCAGCCCGGCCAGGCAGATCAGCATGACGTAGGGCGTCCACATCCAGGTGTCGACCATCACGATGGTCCACGGCGCGAGCGCCACGTCCCCGATCATCTGGAACGAGCCCGGCGCAATGCCCGTGAAGAAGCTCACGATGTCGTTGAACAGGCCGGTCTGCGGCTGCAGCAGGAAGGTCCAGAAATTGCCGACCACCGCCGGCGACAGCATCATCGGCAGCAGGATCAGCGTGGTCCAGAAGCTGTGCGTGCGAAAGCGCCGGTTGATCAGCAAGGCCAGGCCGAAGCCCAGCAGCACCTCCAGCCCCACCGACCAGAACACGAAGCGGGCGGTGACCTGCATGGCGTACCAGATGTCCTCGTCGGTGAGGATGTCGACGTAGTTGTCGATGCCGACGAAACGCGCCGGGATGCTCGGCATGTTCGACTTGAAGTTGGTGAAGGACAGCCGCAGCGCCCAGATCAGCGGGAAGATGTTGACCGCGAGCAGCAGCAGGATCGTGGGCAGGATGAACAGCCACGCGATCGCGCGGTCCGACAGCCCGCGCAGGCGCGCGCCGCCGCGCGCGGGCGCCGCGGCCTGCAGGTTCTGCGCGGGAAAAGGCTTGTCTGCCAGCATGGCTGACTCCTTGTCGCGAAGCGGCGGCGGGCGGCAGGCCGGAGGCGGTCCGCCGCGCCCCGCCAGCTTTGGTCTCGGTTCCGGTCCCGGTCCTCCGGCCTCAGTTCTTGCCTTCCGCCTTGAAGACCTTGTTCCAGTCCTTCACCAGCAGGTCGAGCGCCTCCTTCGCCGTGCCCTTGTCGGCAACCACGTAGTCGTGCACGCGCTTCTGCATGTCGAGCAGCAGTTCGGCATAGGCGGGCTCGGCCCAGAAGTCCTTGACGATCGACATCGACTTCAGGAATGCCGGCGCGAAGGGCTGGCTCTTGGGAAAGTCAGGCGCATCGACCACCGACTTGGCCGCCGAGTACCCGCCCAGCTCCCACCATTTCTTCTGCACCGCGGGCTGGGCAAACCACTTGATGTACTCGAGCGCGTCGGCCTTGCGGTCCGAGTAGGAGACCACCGAGATGCCCTGCCCGCCAAGCTGCGTGAACTGCTGCACCTCCTTCGGATTGACGAAGAAGCCGATCTTGTCGCCGCCCACGTTGGGGTCCTTGTAGAGGCCGGGGAAGAACGCGAACCAGTTCATCTGCATCGCCACCTGCCCGGACTTGAACGCGTCGAGCCCTTCCTGCATGTAGGCGTTGGTCATGCCCGGCGCCGTGCAGCACTTGTAGAGCGCCTTGTAGAACTCCAGCCCCTTGACCGCGCCCGGCGAGTTGACGAAACCTTCGAGGTGATAAGGCTTCTTCGGATCCTGGTACTGGAAGCCGAAGTTGTAGAGCACGTTGGTCACGCCCATGGTGATGCCCTCGGAGCCGCGCTCGGTGAAGATGTACGCGCCGTACACGGTCTTGCCGTCGATCTTGCGCCCCTGGAAGAACTCGGCGGTCTGCTTGAGCTCGTCCATCGTGGTGGGCGGCTCGAGATCCCGCTTGTACTTCTGCCTGAACTCCGCGCGCAGGTCCGGCCGCGCGAACCAGTCCTTGCGATAGGTCCAGCCCACCGCGTCCGCCATCGCCGGCAGGGCCCAGTAGTTCGGCGTGTTCTTCGGCCATTCGGCATACCCCACCACGGTCGCCGGCACGAAGTCGTTCATCGAGATATTGTTCTTCGCGAAGAAATCATTGAGCTTGACGTAGTGGCCGTTGACCGCCGCGCCGCCGATCCACTGGCTGTCGCCGATGATGAGGTCGCACAGCTTGCCGTGCGAGTTGAGCTCGTTGAGGAAGCGGTCCGCGTAGCTCGTCCATGGCACGAACTCGAACTTCATCTGGATGCCGGTCTTGGCCGTGAAATCCTTCGACAGCTCGACCAGCGCGTTGGCCGGGTCCCACGCCGCCCAGCACAACGTCAATTGCTTTGCCTGCGCGTGCGCCCCCGTTGCCAGCCCCAGCGACAATGCGGCCGCCGCCGTCACCCTTGCTATCAGACGTAACATTTTTGTCTCCTTGCAGCTTCCCAGGACTCCATTCCTGCTGACAGACAACGTCCATGCGCCGGGCGCTGTATTTCGGCTCTGGCAAATTCAAGCGTCAGTCCGCGTGTCGCGAGCTATCAGGCATGCGCATTCTCACGAAGATAAATCCGGGTCTCCGGCGTGGGGATCGCAAGCGCCCCGCGCACGTCGTTGAGGAAATCGACCGCGGCCAGGCCCGCGCGGTGCACGATGCCGCGCACGTCCTGGTCCAGGATCACGTCGATGGCGCGCCCCGACAACTGCTCGCGCGTGTCCGCCGTGCGCTCGTGGCCGATCAGGAAGATGCGCGGCTTGTCGCCCGACTCCTGCAGGGCCGCCGCGATGCCGCGGACGCCACCGCCGGTGACGTAGATGCCGACCAGGTCGTCGTGGCGCGCCAGCAGGCCCTGCACGGCCAGGTCGGCGCCGTCGTCGTCCTCGGTGAAATCCGGCTCGGCAATGCCGCGCAGGTTGCGGAAATCCTCCTCCAGCACCTGCGAGAAACCGGTGCGCCGCTCGACCTGGTCATGCAGGCGCGACGAGCCGGACAGCACCGCCACCGAGCCGATCCGCGTGCACAGGAAGCCGCCCATCAGCAGCCCGGCCGTGCGCCCCGCGATGCGGTTGTCGACGCCGACATAGGCGGCGCGGCGGCTGCCCGGCAGGTCGGAAAACGCCGTGACGACCGGCACGCTCGCGTCGCTCAGCTCTTCGATCAGCCGGCCCACCCACGGATAGTCGAGCGGCACCAGGACCAGCGCGTCGTAGCCGGCCGCCTGCTCGCCAAAGCGCGACGTGTCGCGCTGGCTGGAGAAATCGCACCGGTAGAACGAAGGGATGATGCGGTGCTCGCGAAAGAAACTGGCCGACAGCGCGATGTCGCGCTCGACCTGATCGAGGAAGCGGGAATTGATCTGCGGCAGCACGAACGCAATGCGAAACGCAGCCGCCTTCGGCGGGCGCCCGCGGCTGGCCCGATCGTCACGCAGGTCGGCGAGGGCCTGGCGCACGCGGGCAGCGGTCTCGGCACGCACGGAGGCATCATCGCGCAGCACACGATCGACCGTGGCGACGCTGACGCCGGCCCGGCGCGCAATCATCATACGTGTCGCCGGCATGGTCTCCTCCAGTGCCGAGATACGGTTCGTTTTGTATGTGTAAGGTAGTTTTCCGGCCGCCAAATGCAAGCATTTTCGCGGAGATAAATGCGTCATTTGCTGACGTCATTTCCGCTGCAATCGGCGGGGAAGA
Organism: Cupriavidus sp. 30B13; assembly: GCF_049059565.2. NCBI lineage: Bacteria > Pseudomonadati > Pseudomonadota > Betaproteobacteria > Burkholderiales > Burkholderiaceae > Cupriavidus > Cupriavidus sp. 30B13. The sequence goes on from NZ_CP188223.1 coordinate 3,782,576, forward strand.
GGCGGTCGGTGGAAACGGGAATTCGACAGCGTCCGTGGCGAAAGACGCACTGCCGGCGGCGCGATGCGACCGCTCAGGCCGGCGCCGCTACGCACGCGGGTCCGCATCGGCGGTACCTCGCGCGTAACGCGCGGTTAGTCGCGCAGCTTCAATTCACGCAGCAGCGCATCAAGCTGGCCGAACGCGTCCTGCTGCCATTGCTCCGCAGTCCGCTCTCCCAGCACCCGGGAGTCCTGCACAAATTGCCTGACCGAGGTCGGGCCGAAGGCGTCGAAGGCCTCGAATTTTGCCGCGATGTGACGAAAGCCCGTCGCGCCGCTTTCCTCCCCGAGCAGTGGCCGGCCGCGGCGGCGGTGCGATCGTCGTATCCGCCCGCGGATTGCGGCGCCTGCGGGATTAGGCTTGCCACTTCATCCTCTCCTGACGCAGATGCCGGGCAGCCTCTTCGCCGCGCTCGTCCGCGAGAGTCAGATCCAGATAGGTCTGAACCGGACTGGTGCAAACGACATGGGGCGCCGGCTCGACTGTGTCGGACAGCAGCCCCTCATCCTTCGGAAGCACGATGACCACGTTTTCCCCCTGGGCGGCGGAGACAAGTTTCAGGGCTGTCTGGAGCTTCTTGAGCCCTTGCCCGGTGGCATAGAAATAGTGCGTACCTGTCCGGCCATAGGGCGCCAGCCAGCTGGCCGCCGAAAACGAAGCGAAGGCGGCGTCCTTCTTGCCGCTTTCGCCCATCACGCCGCGCGAGGCCTCTTCCAGCGCCCCCCCCGTGCAGCGTGGTGTAGAAGCGCTTGCGCTCGCCTGCGGGCGCTTCATGGCTGTCGCGCCATGCGTCCAGCAGCGCGTCGGGCTGGGACAGGTACAGCCCGTCACCGCCCGCCTGCGCCCACTCGCGGTCCAGCAGGCCGGTGCGTACGTTGCTCACGTGGCCCAGGCTCACGTTGCTGGCCTTCGACAGACGCTGAAAATCGAGATATGACTGAAATCCGGAAGCTGCGAGGATTTCCCGCCGCACCCGCCGACCCGGCCTGACAAGTCACCTCGCCGCCGGCCCATATCGACAGGCTCGGGGACATCAGGCTACAATGGCCGCGACTGTTTGCAGGCCGGAAAGCGCGGTTACCCCCTCCGGGCCCCGTTCCCAGCCTGCATATCGGTACACCGGACAACGAACCCGATTGATTCAGATGACCTGTATTGCAACGACGAATCTCGCTCAGTGGTGGCGCTTCCAATAGGAAGCGGCACGTCGTCGCGGTTTCGAACCGCACCTTGCCGCCGTATCGGGCGGGCAAGGTTGTAATCCAGAGAACCCCTCTCCCGGCACGGCGGCTCCAGTTCCCAGGAGATTGCCAGATGCTATCGCTGTACCCCGTCTCCCCCGTATCGTTGGCTCTTGCTCCATTGTCTTGGCGCAAAGCCCGTCACATTGCGTCAGCAGAATGGCGACCGCAGCATAAGAAACCGGCTTGCGGCCGCTTGGCGGCTCGCCCGCCTCATCGAGAAAGGGAAGCGATGCGAACCAGCAGCAGTGGTGCATGCCACCGCGCATAAGGCTCGAACGCCTGGCATCAACCCATTGAAAACCAAAAGGTTAGGATCACTATGCTGCTGATGATCGACAACTACGATTCGTTTACCTACAACCTCGTCCAGTATTTCGGTGAGCTGGGCGCCGACGTGCGCACCTACCGCAACGACGAGATCACGCTCGAGGGAATCGAGGCGCTCAAGCCTGACCATATCTGTGTCTCGCCCGGCCCGTGCAGCCCCAAGGAAGCGGGCATCTCGGTGGCGGTGCTGCAGCACTTCGCGGGCAAGGTGCCGCTGCTGGGCGTGTGCCTGGGCCACCAGGCCATCGGCGAGGCGTTCGGCGGCGAGGTGATCCGCGCCAAGCAGGTCATGCACGGCAAGGTCAGCCGCATCGAGACCACGCAGGAAGGCGTGTTCGCCGGCCTGCCCAGGCACTTCGACGTGACGCGCTATCATTCGCTGGCGATCGAGCGCGAGACGCTGCCGGCCTGCCTGGAAGTGACGGCCTGGACGCCGGACGGCGAGATCATGGGCGTGCGCCACAAGGAGTTCGACATCGAGGGCGTGCAGTTCCACCCGGAGTCGATCCTGTCCGAGCACGGCCACGCGCTGCTGGCCAACTTCATCAAGGCACGGCGATGAGGCGCCTCGACACCCCCATCGCCCCCACGCCCGCGCCTGCCCACGACACGAACGAGACCGCCATGTCCATCACGCCACAGGAAGCCCTCACCCGCTGCATCGAACACCGCGAGATCTTCCATGACGAAATGCTGCACCTGATGCGGCAGATCATGCAGGCGCAGATCTCCCCGGTGATGGCCGCGGCCATCCTGACCGGGCTGCGCGTGAAGAAGGAAACCATCGGCGAGATCTCGGCGGCAGCGCAGGTGATGCGCGAGTTCGCCAACAAGGTTCCGGTCAAGGACCGCGAGAACTTCGTCGACATCGTCGGCACCGGCGGCGACGGCTCGCACACCTTCAACATCAGCACGGCCTCGATGTTCGTCGCGGCCGCGGCGGGCGCGCGCATCGCCAAGCATGGCAACCGCGGCGTGAGCTCCAAGTCGGGCAGCGCGGACGTGCTGGAGGCGCTGGGCGTCAACATCATGCTCACGCCCGAGCAGGTCGGCCACTGCATCGAGCAGACCGGCATCGGCTTCATGTTCGCGCCGACCCACCACCCGGCCATGAAGAACGTGGCGCCGATCCGCAAGGAAATGGGCGTGCGCACCATCTTCAACATCCTGGGCCCGCTGACCAACCCGGCCGACGCGCCCAATATCCTGATGGGCGTGTTCCACCCCGACCTGGTCGGCATCCAGGTGCGCGTGATGCAGCGCCTGGGCGCCAAGCACGCGCTGGTGGTCTACGGCAAGGACGGCATGGACGAGGTCTCGCTCGGCGCCGCCACGCTGGTGGGCGAACTGAAGGACGGCGAGGTGCGCGAGTACGAGATCCACCCCGAGGACTTCGGCCTGTCGATGATCTCCAACCGCGGCCTCAAGGTGGCGGACGCCACCGAGTCCAGGGAAATGCTGCTCGAAGCGCTGACCGACGTGCCCGGCACGCCGCGCGAGATCGTCGCGCTCAACGCCGGCGCCGCGCTGTACGCCGCCAACGTGGCCGGCTCGATCGAGGACGGCATCCGCCGCGCGCGCGAGGCCATCGCCAGTGGCGCGGCGCGCGAGAAGCTCGACCAGTTCGTGCGCGCCACGCAGCAGTTCAAGTAATCCGGGCCGCCCGCCGTGGCGATATCCCCGATATCCCGCAACGATACGCCGCGGCGACACACCGCAAGAGAAACACGCATGTCCGACATCCTGAACAAGATCCTGGCCGTCAAGGCCGACGAGGTCAGCGCCGCGCGCAAGAAGCGCGACCTGCCCAGCCTGCGCGCCGAGGCCGAGAGCCTGCGCAGCGAGCCCGGCCTGGCGCCGCGCGGCTTCGAGCGCGCGCTGCGCGAGAAGATCGCCGCCGGCCACGCCGGCGTGATCGCCGAGGTGAAGAAGGCCTCGCCGTCCAAGGGCGTGCTGCGCGAGCACTTCGTGCCCGAGGCGATCGCCGAGAGCTACGCCAGCCATGGGGCGGCCTGCCTGTCGGTGCTGACCGACGTGAATTTCTTCCAGGGCCACCCCGACTTCCTCAAGCGCGCGCGCGGCGCCTGCCCGCTGCCCGCCCTGCGCAAGGACTTCATGATCGACCTGTACCAGGTCTATGAAGCGCGCACCTGGGGCGCCGATGCCATCCTGCTGATCGTCTCCGCGCTCGACCCCGGCCTGATGGCCGAGCTCGAAGCCTGCGCCCACGAACTCGGCATGGACGTGCTGGTGGAAGTGCACGGCGGCGAAGAACTCGACGCCGCGCTGCGCCTGAAGACGCCGCTGCTGGGCGTGAACAACCGCAACCTGCGCACCTTCGAGGTCTCGCTCGACAACACGCTGGCACTGTTGCCGCGCATCCCGTCCGAGCGCCTGGTGGTGACCGAATCCGGCATTCTCGGCCCGGCCGACGCGCAGCGCATGCGCGATGCCGGCGTGCACGCCTTCCTGGTCGGCGAGGCCTTCATGCGCGCGCCCGAGCCGGGCGTCGAGCTGGCCCGCCTGTTCGCCTGACCGGCCGATACCCCGCTCACCCGCATCGGCCAGCCGCACCGCTCACCTGCCACCCGCACCGCCCACCGGAACCGCTCACTGACATGGCCCAGGAAATCGAACTCAAGCTGGCGGTGCCCCACGGCGCCATGCCCGTGCTGGCGGCATGGCTGGACGCGCACGGCGAGGCCCGCGGCGAGCACGCGCTGCTCAACGTCTACCTCGACACGCCCGCGCGCGACCTGGCCCGCGCGCGCGCCGCGCTGCGGCTGCGCCGCCGCGGCGAGCAGTGGCTGCAGACGCTCAAGACCGCCGGCAGGAGCGATGCGGGCCTGGCCGCCCGCAACGAATGGGAAACCAGGATTGCCGCCGAGGCCATCGAACTCGGCACCTTCCCGCCCGAGGCGCGCCAGTTGCTGGCGCCGCTGGCCACCGCGCTGGCGCCGGTCTTCCGCACCGACTTCACGCGCCGCACCTGGCTGATCGAGCAGGACGGCGCGCGCATCGAGGCCGCGCTCGACGTGGGCGAGATCACCGTGCCCGGCACCGGCGCGCGCGATGCCATCCACGAACTCGAGCTGGAATGGCTGCCCGGCAAGGACGGCCAGGGTCCCGCGCAGGCCGATGCCGAAGCCGCGCTGCGCGCGCTGGCGCGGCGCCTGCAGCACGTGGCGCCGCTGCGGCCCTCCGACCAGAGCAAGGCCGCGCGCGGCTACCGGCTCGCGGGCACGGCCGACGCCTGAAGCGTGGCAGGCTTTCCCCGAACCTTTCCCTGATCTTTTTCCTGATCTTTTTCCTGATCTTTTTCCGGCAAGCATCCGCATGAGCAAACCCACGAGCGCGCAGGCCGACCTGTTCGCCCCGGCCGCCGCCAAGGCGCCCCCGGCAACCGCCGGCCTGGCCGCCCAGGCCGCCGCGCTGCCCTCCGCCTGGCGCGAACTGCTCGCGCCCTGCATGCACGGTGAAGGCTGGCGGGAGCTCGCCGCCTTCGTCGACGGCGAGCGCGCCGCCGGCAAGCCGGTGTTCCCGCACGACGTCTTCCACGCGCTGCACCTCACCCCGCCCGCAGCGGTCAAGGTGGTGATCCTGGGCCAGGACCCGTACCACGGCACCGGCACCGTCGGCGGCCGCGAGATCCCGCAGGCGCACGGCCTGGCCTTCTCGGTGCCGGACGGCGTGCGCGTGCCGCCGAGCCTGCGCAACATCTTCAAGGAGATCGCCGCCGAATACGGCGACGGCACGCCCGTGCCCGCCTCCGGCAACCTGGAAGGCTGGGCGCGCCAGGGCGTGCTGCTGCTCAACACGGTGCTGACCGTGGAGCAGGGCCAGGCCGCCAGCCACGCCCGGCGCGGCTGGGAAGCGGTGACCGACTGCCTGATCCAGGCCCTGTCCGCGGCGCGCCCCAACCTGGTCTTCCTGCTGTGGGGCAGCCACGCGCAAGCCAAGAAGCCGCTGCTGGCCGGCACCCACTACGTGCTGGAAGCGCCGCACCCGTCGCCGCTGTCGGCCCATCGCGGCTTTCTCGGCTGCGGCCACTTCAAGCTGGCCAATGCATGGCTGGAAAAGCACGGCATGGCGCCGGTGGACTGGCGCGCCAGCTAAGCCGCCCCGCCTTCGCGCTAGGCCGTCGGCAGGCAGTCGAAGCTGTCGAACACGCCTTCGCCACCTTCCACCTGCAGGCTGCCGACCTGCGCGGCCGGCGGCCCGTTGCGCATCCAGTCGCGCAGCGCCGCCAGCCGTTCCGGCGGTCCATAGGCCATCACCTCCACCGAGCCGTCGCGCCGGTTGCGCACCCAGCCGCCCAGGCCGAGCGCGCGAGCCCGGTCCTCGCAGGCGGCGCGGTAGCCCACGCCCTGCACGCGCCCCGTGACCACGATGTGCCAGGTTGCCGGGCGATGCGCCCATTGGGGTCCCGTGTGGTGTTCCGTCTGCTCCATGTATCCGCTCCGTCTGTCCGCTCCGTCCGCCCGCGCCGCTGCTTGAAACGGCTCTGAAATGCAATACAGGTAAACTAGCCGGCCACCCTGAGCGTTACCAGTATGGGCAGGCCGCTTGAGGTAACGCCGACAGCACAATGCCGCGCCGGCGCCCGGCCGGCGCTCCTTCCGGCCCACGCCCGCCCCCGCCCCGCACGCCGATCCATCCAGGCCCCGGGCCGTCCGGTTCCCGCCGGCAACCGCAGCCACCGAACTTCAGCCAAGACAATGCAGCAAGCCGAACACGACAAGGCCAGCGCGGTCGCCTCCCCTGGCTACGTCAGCCAGTTGCTGACCGCGCCGCCGAACCGCTTCGACCTGGCGCTGCTGCCGATCATCCTGGCGACGATCGTGCTGGTGGCCTTCGCCGCGCGGCAGATGGACGTGCCCTACCACCCCGGCCAGCCGCTGGACGTGCACCTGGACATCGCCTACCTGCCGTACTACCTGCTGCGCACCAGCATCCGCATGCTGCTGGCGCTGGTGGCGTCGCTGCTGTTCTCGTTCGCCTTCGCCGCGCTGGCCTCGAAGAACCGCACCGCCGAGAAGGTCATGGTACCGGCGCTGGACATCCTGCAGTCGATCCCGGTGCTGGGCTTCCTGTCGATCACCGTGACCGGCTTCATCGCGCTGTTTCCGGGCAGCCTGGTGGGGGTGGAGTGCGCGGCCATCTTCGCCATCTTCACCTCGCAGGCGTGGAACATGGCGTTCAGCCTGTACCAGTCGATCCGCACCATTCCCACCGACCTGGTGGAGGCCGCGGCCATGTTCCGGCTGTCCGCGTGGCAGAAGTTCTGGCGCCTGGAGGTGCCGTTCGCCATGCCGGGGCTGCTGTGGAACATGATGATGTCGATGTCCGGCGGCTGGTTCTTCGTGGTGGCGTCCGAGGCGATCTCGGTGTCCGGCAACGACATCAAGCTGCCGGGCATCGGCTCCTATATCTCGCTGGCCATCCAGCAGCAGAACCTGGCGGCGATCGGCTGGGCCATCCTGGCCATGCTGGTCGGCATCATCCTCTACGACCAGTTGCTGTTCCGCCCGCTCATTGCCTGGGCCGACCGCTTCCGCTTCGAGACCATGGCGCAGGAGAACGAGCCGCAGTCGTGGCTGCTCAACCTGCTGCGCCGCTCGGAATGGGTCAGCCTGCTGCTGGCCCGCACCGCCGCGCTGGCCGAGCGCACGCTGGCGTGGGGCTCGGAACGCAAGGCGACCGCATCGCGCAACGGCGACGGCCGGCGCGCGCTGTGGATCGAGCGCGCCAGCACCATCCTGATCACGCTGGTCGCGGTGGCGGCGCTATACCGCGTGATGCACTTCGTGCGCACCGAAGTGGGCTGGACCGAGGTCGGGCACGTGCTGTGGCTCGGCCTGCTGACCATGGTGCGGGTGGTGATCCTGATCTTCCTGGCCGCGCTGATCTGGGTGCCGATCGGCATCCGCATCGGGCTCAACCCGGCGGCGGCGCGCATCGCCCAGCCGGTGGCGCAGTTCCTGGCGGCCTTTCCGGCCAACCTGATGTTTCCGCTGGTGGTCATGCTGATCGTGCGCTTCGGCCTGAACCCGGAAATCTGGCTCAGCCCGCTGATGATCTTCGGCACCCAGTGGTACATCCTGTTCAACGTGATCGCCGGCGCCTCCGGCATTCCCACCGAGCTCAAGCTGGCCGCGCGCAACTTCGGCCTGCGCGGCTGGCTGATGTGGAAGCGCTTCCTGGTGCCGGCGGTGTTCCCCAGCCTGCTGACCGGGCTGGTAACGGCGGCCGGCGGCTCGTGGAACGCCAGCATCGTGTCCGAATACGTGACCTGGGGCGACCGCACGCTGGTGGCCACCGGCCTGGGCAGCTATATCGCGGAGATGACCGCCAAGGGCGACTTTCCCCGCATCGCGCTCGGCATCGGCGTGATGGCGGTGTTCGTGGTGGGCTTCAACCGCCTGCTGTGGAACCGCCTCTACCTGCTGGCGCAGGAACGCACCCGTCTTTGATTGCGCTTTGACCCGATCTTTCAGCATCCGCACCGGAATTCCATCATGGCCAGCTCCCCCGCCACCGCAGCCGCAACCGTAGCCGAACCCGTGGTCGAACTGCGCGGCGTCTCCAAGATGTTCCGCACCGCCGACCATACCGACCGCGCCGTGCTCGAAGGCGTGGACCTCACGCTGCGGCGCGGCGAGATCGTCGCCATGCTGGGCAAGTCCGGCTCGGGCAAGTCCACCCTGCTGCGCATCATGGCCGGCCTGGTGGGCGCCGACCACGGCGAAGTGCGTTTCCGCGGCCAGCCGCTGCGCGGCACCGCCGAGGGCATCGCCATGGTGTTCCAGTCGTTCGCGCTGTTCCCGTGGCTGACGGTGCAGCAGAACGTGGAGCTGGGGCTGGAAGCGCAGGGCGTGCAGAAGGAAGCGCGCGCGCGCCGCGCCGAGGCGGCCATCGACATGATCGGCCTGTCCGGCTTCAACAGCGCGCTGCCGCGCGAGCTGTCCGGCGGCATGCGCCAGCGCGTGGGCATCGCGCGCGCGCTGGTGACCGAGCCCGACCTGCTGCTGATGGACGAAGCCTTCTCCGCGCTCGACGTGCTCACCGGCGAGACCCTGCGCGACGAAATGCTGGACCTGTGGGAGGACGGCCGCACCAACATCAAGTGCATCCTGATCGTCTCGCACAATATCGAGGAGGCGGTCATGATGGCCGACCGCATCGTCATCCTGTCGAGCGACCCGGGCCGCATCCGCGCCGAGGTGAAGGTGCCCTTCCCGCGCCCGCGCAACCGCGACTCCGCCCAGGTGCGCGGCCTGATCGACGAGGTCTATACACTGATGACCTCGCCCGCCGCGCTGGGGCCGCGCGTCACCGCGCTGGCGGCCGCCAGCAATATCGGCTACCGCCTGCCGGACGCCGACATCAGCCAGATGGAGGCTATCCTCGACCTGCTGTGCGAGGCGCCTTTCCACGGCCGCGCCGACCTGCCGCACCTGGCCGAGGAGGCCGGCCTCACCGACGACGACCTGCTGCCCGCCTGCGAGGCGCTGCACCTGCTGCAGCTGGCCACCATCGAGCGCGGCGACATCACCGCCACTGGCCTGGGCCGCGCCTACTACGAGACCGAGCCGCCCGAGCGCAAGGTGCTGTTCGGCAAGCAGTTGCTGCTGCACGTGGCGCTGGCCGCGCATATCCGCCGCGAGCTGCAGCAGTCCGAGGACGGCGAGATCCGCGAGGAACACGTGCTGCGCGAGCTGGAAGACTTCCTCAAGCCGGAAGAGGCCGAGCGCGTGCTGACCATCGGCATCGAATGGGGCCGCTACGGCGAGGTGTACGAGTACAGCTACAACAGCGGCATGCTGACGCTGCCGCGCGAAGAGCCGCCCCAGGCGCCGGGCGCCGACACGCAGCCCTGACCCCGGCGCCGGCGGGACGCTAGCGCCGCCGCTGGCGCATGGCGCGGCCGATGGCGCCGGTGCGCAGCGCGATCTTGGCGGCGTCCTCGCGCAGCGCGCGCAGGCGGCGCTCCAGGATGGCGTTGGCGCTGCGCCCGGTGGAACTGGCCGTGCTGGCGGCGGCGCCGGCATCGCGCGCGGCGCTGGCCACGCGGGCCAGCTCGCCCGAGGCCGCGGCCTGCACCAGCACGTCGGCGCGGCGGCGGTCGGCGGAATCGGCCAGGCGCGCGCGGCGCGCGCTGGCCTCGTCGGCGCTGGACGTGGCATCCACCGCGGCATTGAGCACGGCCGCCGCCATGGGCGCGGCGCCCGCCGCGGCGGCATGGCCCGGCCCCGCCGCGCTGCCGGCCTTCGGCGCGGCATGCCCCGCCCCGGCCGCGCCCACTGCGGCGGCCGCGGCGGTGGCCGGCTCTCCCGGCCGCACGAATCCCACGCCGCGGCCGCCCGCGCGGTCATCCTCGACCAGCCGCTCGCTCGCCAGCGCCAGGCTGTGCGTGGCGGCATCGGTGGCCTGGCGGATGGCGGCCTCGGCCGCCGGCACGTCGAGCTCGCCGTAGTGCTCGCGCACCTGGATGCGGGCCGCCGCCACGTGCGCGGCCACCAGGTAGTTCTGCACGATGAAGCGGTTCAGGTTGTCCACCGCGCGGTGCCGGCTCTTGGGTTCGTCGAGCATGCGCTGGAACGAGCCGATCAGCGCCGACAGACTGTCCATGAACTGCTTGCGCTGCACGCGGTAGGCAAAGTCGTCCTTGGCCACGCGCAGCAGCAGGTCGCGCGTGGCGGCGATATAGCGGCGGTTGGCCTGCAGCACGTTCTCCACCAGCGCGGGCAGCGCGCGGTATTCCCAGCTCGGCAGCACGAAACTGAACACCGAGGCGAGCACGCCGCCGATCACGGTATCGATGAGCCGCTCGCCGGCCGCCGTGGCGCCCGGGATCAGCAGGTGGATCTGGATCAGCACCTGCACGCAGGCGGCCACCGCCGTGTAGCGGTACTTGATGGTGGAAAATGCCGTGCCCGCCACCAGCGCCAGGAACAGCACGCCCAGCAGCAGCAGCGGCTGGTGCACCACCTTGAGCACCGCCACCGAGATCGCGCAGCCGATCAGCGTGCCGATCAGGCGGTCGTTGTAGCGCTGTTTGGTCATGCTGAAGTTGGGCTTCAGGATGACGATGATGGTCAGCAGGATCCAGTAGCTGTGCGAGACGTACGGCAGGTGGTCGGCGAGCCACAGTCCCGCGCTCACCGCCAGGGTGATGCGCAGCGCGAAGCGGAAGGCCGGGGACTTCCAGTTCAGGTTGTCGCGCAGCACCTTCAGCTCATAGCGCTGGCGCGTGAGGAACGGCGTCATGTCGGGGCCCGGCAGCACCTTGCTGGGCTCCACCGGCGTGCGCGAAGCCTCGTGCAGTTGCGCCACCAGCGCGATGGCACCCTTGATCATGTCCAGCGTCTCGGCCAGCGCGGTCATCGCCGCGGGCTGGATGTGGTGATGGCGCAGCTGCGCGATCTCGGACTCGACCGCGCGCAGCTCGTCCCGGTAGTCCACCTCGGCATAGGAGTAGCGCCCGCGCGTGATCTCGTAGGCGATCGACTCCACGTCCTGGCACATCAGCTGCACCAGCCGGCGCAGGTGGTCCAGCACCGGCGTGCCGGCGAAGGTCTGGCGCAGCAGCGGGTAGTCGGTGTTGGTGGAGAGGATGTACTCGTACAGGTCCAGCATGCGCAGGTGCGTCTGCACCAGCAGCCCGTCATGCGTGGTGCGGTTGCCGCGCAGCACCAGGTCGCGCGCGGCCTGCTGGCGCTCGGCCACCACGATCTGCTGGCGCACCAGCTGGTTGAACTGCGCCTCGTAGTCGTTGCCGGCGTCGTAGAAGCCGGCCTTGATCTCCAGGTAGCCGGCCATCTCGTACAGCGCCTCGGCCAGCACCTGCTGCTTGGTGCGCCGCTGCGTGGCCCAGCTCACCACCATCGCATAGCCCATGTAGGCCGCCGCCCCCACGCCGAACAGCAACGCGTGCTCCACCGCGCGCCGCACCACGAAGTCTTCGTTGACGGTCAGCGTCATGACGAACAAGGCCGAGAACTGCAAAGGCAAGGTCTTGTTGCCGTACGCCGTCATCATGCCGGCCATGAAGGTCACCAGCACCAGCACCACCGGCATCACGCGCGGGAACGGCGTGGCCAAGGCCACCGCCAGCGTGACCGCGGTGCACAGCAGCACGCTGGCCAGCATCTCGTTGAACTTGTGGTTCAGCGGGTTGGGCAGGTCCATCAGGCTGGTGCACAGCGCGCCGATCGACACCACCATGGCGGTGGGCAGGTCGGTGAACTGCATGGCGATCAGCGCGGCGCCGATCACCCCCGTGGCCGAGCGCAGGCCGCGATAGACATAGTGCGAATAGACGAAGGTGCGGGCGTCGTGCGCGTATTGCATGTGGTGGCTTGGGGCTGGCCTCGGGGAGCGGAGCGTGGCCGGCCTACTGGCCCAGCCAGCGGGCCCGCATGGCCTGGCGGCCACCCTCTGCCGTCACCGTGTACTGCGCGGCCGGCTCGCGGGCGAAGGTCACCGGCAGCACATGCAGCTCGTCGCGGCGGAACACATGGCATTCGGCGCGGTCGCCGGCGCGGTAGCGCGCCAGCAGCTTGTCCAGCTGCCCGGGCGCCACGCGCAGGCCGTCCACCGCGGCCAGCAGGTCGCCCGCCGACAGCCCGGCCGCCTGGCCGGCGCCGCCGTCGAGCACCTGGGTGATGCGCACCCAGCCGTCCTCGGTCTTGGTCTTGATGCCGAGCGCGGCATTGCGCTCCGGCTTGGCGGGCACGGCCTTGATGCCGAACGGCTTGAACAGCGCCGCCAGCGGCAGCTCGCCCGTGCCTTCGGTCAGCGAGCGCAGCAGCGCGCCCAGGCGCAGGCCGGTGACTTCGTCGATGAGGGCGTGGACCTCGGCCTCGGTCACGCCGCGCTGCTGCGCGCCCGGCGCGTAGAAGCCGCTGCCGTAGCGCTGCCACAGCGCGCGCATGACGTCGTCGAGCGAGCGGCGGTTGCGGGTCCTGGCGCGGATGGTGAGATCCAGCGCCAGCGCCACCAGCGAGCCCTTGGTGTAGTAGCTGACGATGGCGTTGGGCGCGTTCTCGTCCTGGCGGTAATACTTGGTCCAGGCGTCGAACGAGCTTTCGGCCACGCTCTGCTTGGTGCGGCCGTTGCCGCGCAGCACGCCGTTCCAGGTCTTGGCCAGCAGTTCGACGTACTGCGCCTCGGTGATGCTGCCGCTGCGCACCAGCATCAGGTCGTCGTAATAGCTGGTGAAGCCCTCGAACAGCCACAGCAGCGGCGTGTGGGTTTCCTCGCGCAGCCGGTACGGCACGAACGCCGCGGGCTTGATGCGCTTGACGTTCCAGGTGTGGAAATACTCGTGGCTGCACAGGCCGAGGAAGGTGCGGTAGCCTTCGGTGGACTCTTCCTTGCCGCGCGCCGGCAGGTCCGCGCGCGCGCACATCAGCGCGGTGCTGGCGCGATGCTCCAGGCCGCCGTAGCCATCCGTGGTGACCATCGTCATGAAGACGTAGCGGCGGTTGCTGTCCAGGAACGGCGCGCGCTCGGTCTTCGGCTCGAACAGGCGGATCTGCGCTTCGCAGATCTGCTTGAGGTCGCGGCACACGCGCTCCAGGTCCAGCTGCGGCACGCGGCCGGTGAAGACCACGTCGTGCCGGGCGCCGCAGGCGACGAAGCTGCCCAGCGTGAAGGTGCCCATCTCGACCGGATGGTCGACCAGCTCGTCGTAGTCGGCCACCTGGTAGCGGCCGAAGCCGTAGCGCCGTGCGCCGCCGCGGCCCGGGGCCTCGCGCATGGCGGTGGCCACGCGCCAGCCGGCATAGGCTTCGCCCGCGGGCGGCAGGATGTCCACCGTGCAGGGCTGGTGCTCGTGCCCCTCGGCGCAGAGAAAGACGGAGCTGCCGTTGAAGAAGCCGTGCGTGGCGTCAAGGTGCGCCGCGCGCACCGACAGATCCCACGCATAGACTTCATAGCTCAGCGTCAGCGGCCCGCTCACGGGAGCGGCCTGCCAGCTCTGCTTGTCGAGCTTGGTCAGCGCGACCTGCTTGCCGTTCGCATCGGCGCGGATGCGCACGATGTTGCGGGCGAAGTCGCGGATCATGTAGCTGCCGGGAATCCACGCCGGCAGGTAGAACTGCTGGCCGGCGGGATCGGGGGCGTCCACCGTGACGGTGACGGCGAACAGGTGCGCTTCGGGTTGAAGCGGGGCGATGGCGTAGTGGATCGGCTTCATGAGCGTGATTGTAGCGCCATGCCCGGGGGCGCCTCCGCGCCGCGCCGCGCCGGTGGCCGGCTTGCGGGTCGAGGCTCGGGCGGGCTCCCGCCGGCCTTCAGGCGTTCACGTTCACCACCACGCGTCCGCGCATGCCGCCCTCGACGATCTTGCGGCCCGCCTCGATGGCGCCGGACAGGCCGACCTCGCTGGTGATGGCGCGCAGGCGGTCCGGCTGCAGGTCCGCGGCCAGCCGCTGCCAGGCCTGCTCGCGCCTGGCCATCGGCGCCATCACGCTGTCGATGCCATACAGCGTGATGCCGCGCAGGATGAACGGCGCCACCGAAGCGGGGAAGTCCAGCCCCTGCGCCAGCCCGCAGCACGTCACCGCGCCGCCGTAGCGCACCTGCGCGCAGGCGTTGACCAGCGTGTGCGAACCCACCGAATCCACCACCGCGGCCCAGCGCTCCTTCTGCATCGGCTTGCCGGGCTGGCCCAGCGCGGTGCGGTCGATCACCTCGGCCGCGCCCAGCGCCTTGAGGAAATCCGCCTCGGCGGTCTTGCCGGTGGACGCCGCCACCTGGTAGCCCAGCTTCGACAGCAGCGCGATCGCCACCGTGCCCACGCCGCCCGAGGCGCCGGTCACCAGCACCTCGCCGTCGCCCGGCTTCACGCCCGCGCGCTCCAGCGCCAGCACCGACAGCATGGCGGTGTAGCCGGCCGTGCCGATGGCCATGGCCTGCTGCGCGGTGAAGGCATCGGGCAGCCTGACCAGCCAGTCGCCCTTCAGGCGCGCGCGCTGCGCCAGGCAGCCCCAGTGCGTCTCGCCCACGCCGAAGCCGTTGAGCACCACGCGGTCGCCCGCCTGCCAGCGCGGGTGCGCGGACTCCAGCACCGTGCCGGCGCCGTCGATGCCCGCCACCATCGGCCACTTGCGCACCACCGGCGCGCGGCCGGTGATGGCCAGGCCGTCCTTGTAGTTGATGGTGGAATAGTCGACCGCGACCAGCACGTCGCCGTCGGCCGGCAGTGCGGATTCTTCGAGCGCGGTGACGGCGGCCTGGGTGGCGCCGCCGTCCTGGGTCAGCAGCAATGCCTGGAACGTCATGATGTCTCCTTCCGGTGTATGCGGATATCGAAAACCTGATGAACGAGGCGCCGGCCGGCCCGGCACGCGCGGCGCCGGAATGCCGGCGCGAAGCTTACTTCTTGAGGCTGGCGAGCTTGCGCTCGAGCGTGGCGGCGTCGGCCGCGCCGGGGATGCGGGTGCCGTCCATGAAGAACACGGCCGGGGTGCCGGTGATGTTGAGGCTCTGGCCCAGCGTCAGGTTCTCGTCCACGGGCGTCTTGCAGCTGCCGTTGCCGGTCAGCGCCACGCGGTTGAGCATCCAGTCGCGCCACGCCTTGGTGCGGTCGGACGCGCACCAGACCTGCTTGGCCTTGACCTCCGAATCCGGCGACAGCACCGGATAGAGGAAGGTATAGACCGTGATGTTGTCCATCTGCTGGAAGGTCTGCTCGATGCGCTTGCAGTAACCGCAGTTCGGGTCCGAGAACACCGCCACCTGGCGGCTGCCGTCGCCCTTGGTCCACCTGATGGCGCGCGCCAGCGGCAGGTCCGACCACTTGATGCGGTTCAGGTCCGCCACGCGCTCCTCGGTCAGGTTGGTGCCGGTCTTGGTGTCGACCATCTCGCCATTGATGACGTAGCGCCCGGTGGCATCGGTATAGACCACCTGGCCGCCGATATTGACCTCGAACAGGCCCGGCACCGGCGTCTTGCCCACGCTCTTGACCTCGGCGCGGCCGCCCAGCATCTTCTGGATCGACTCCTTGATGCGGTCGGTGCCGGGCTCGCTCGCCGCCATGGCGTGCAGCGCGAAGCCGGCCGCCGCCAGGCCGCCGGCGATGGTGGCGACGGTGGCCGACAGTGCGGGACGGCGGCGCAGGAATTGCAACATGATGACTCCAGGTATCCGGTGATCCGGCGCGTGGCGCTCAGGGCTCAGCCCAGCGCACGACCGATGAGAAAACGTTTGAGCAGCGGCTGGCCGCCCACCGCCCGCATGCCGGCATTGCGCACCGTGCGCGCCATGCCGCCCGGCAGCGAAAACAGCCGGTGCAGGCCGTCGGTGGCGGCCGTCAGCGACAACAGGTCCGTGGCGCGCGCCCGCTCGTAGCGGCGCAGCAGGCGCAGATCCCCTTCGCTGCGGAAAGACTCTTTGGCGGCCATCACGCGGCCAAGTTCCGCCACGTCGCGCAGGCCCAGGTTCATGCCCTGCCCGGCCAGCGGATGCACCACGTGGGCCGCGTCGCCCACCAGCGCCACGTGCGGCTGCGCGAACTGCTCCGCGCGCTGCAGCACCAGCGGGAAGCCCTGCGCCGGCGTCACGCAGCGCAGCGTGCCGAACTGCCGGCCCACCGCCCCGCTGGCGGCCTGCATCACGGTGGCCGCCAGCGCCTCCGGCGACAAGGCCAGCAGCTCCGCCGCGTGGCCCTCGTCGGCCGACCACACCATCGACACGCGCCGCCCCGGCAACGGCAGCAATGCCAGGATCTCGCCGTTGGCCGGCTCCTCGTCCGCCATCAGCTTGGCCGGCGCGCCCAGGAACCATTGCCAGGCCGTATCCTGGTGCGGCTGCTCGCATTCGAAATTGGCCACCACGCCAAGCTGACGGTAGCGCCGCTTGGAGACCGGGATATGACACTGGTCGCGCAGCCACGAGCGCGCGCCGTCCGCGCCCACCACCAGCGCCGCGCGCACCTTGTCGCCGCCGGCCAGCGCCAGCGTGGCGCCATCGTGGTCGCGCTGGAATGCCGCGGCGGTATCGTCGAACCAGTGCACCTGATGCTGGAACCGCAACGCCGTATCCAGCACGCGCTCCACCTGGCCCGACTCGATGATCCAGGCCAGTTGCGGCACCGTGGCCGCATACGCCGAGAAATGCAGGTCGCCCGCGGCCGAAGCATTCTCGCGCGCCGCGCTGGCATCGCCGAACACCCGCATGTCGCATACCGGCTGCACCCGCGCCGGATCCAGCGCCTCCCACACGCGCAACTGCGCCAGCAACGCCTGCGAACTGGCGGAAAACGCGTAGATGCGGCTGTCCCACTGGTCCGCCTCCGGCGCGCTCGCCTGCGGACGCGGCGCGACCAGCGCCACCTGCATGCCCTGCTGGGCCAGCAACAACGCGCAAGCCTTGCCGACGATACCGCCGCCGACCACGGCAACCTGGAAACGGGAGGGGGATGGACGAGTCATGGGGGGATTATAGCCATCCCGGCACATGGGCCCGCGCCCGTCCCGTGCGCCGGCCAGCGCGGCGCCGGACGGCAACGGGCAGCCAAGCCGGGCACGGTGCGCGCACGCCCATCCGCTAGAATAGGGGTTTTGCTATTTCAAGCCTTCTACCATGAGCCTCAAATGCGGCATCGTCGGCCTGCCCAACGTCGGCAAGTCCACGCTGTTCAACGCCCTGACCAAGGCCGGCATCGCCGCCGAGAACTATCCGTTCTGCACCATCGAGCCCAATGTGGGCGTGGTGGAAGTGCCGGATCCGAGGCTCGCCAAGCTGGCCGAGATCGTCAAGCCCGAGCGCGTGCTGCCGGCCGTGGTCGAGTTCGTCGACATCGCCGGCCTGGTGGCGGGCGCCTCCAAGGGTGAAGGCCTGGGCAACCAGTTCCTGGCCAACATCCGCGAAACCGACGCCATCACCCACGTGGTGCGCTGCTTCGAAGACGACAACGTGATCCACGTGGCCGGCAAGGTCGATCCGCTGTCCGACATCGAAGTGATCAATACCGAACTGGCGCTGGCCGACCTCGCCACCGTCGAAAAAGCCCACGCCCGCTATATCAAGCCGGCGCGCGCCGGCGACAAGGAAGCGCTGCGCCTGGTAGCCGTGCTGGAAAAGGCCCAGGCGGTGCTCAACGAAGCCAAAGCCGTGCGCACGCTCGACCTGTCGGACGAAGAATGGGCCGCCATCAAGCCGCTCTGCCTGATCACCGCCAAGCCCACCATGTACGTGGCCAACGTGCGTGAAGACGGCTTCGAGAACAACCCCCACCTGGACGCCGTACGCGCCCACGCCGCCAAGACCAAGTCGCCGGTGGTGGCCGTGTGCGCCGCCATCGAAGCCGAGATCGCCGACCTCGACGACGCCGACAAGGCCGAATTCCTGGCCGACCTCGGCATGGAAGAACCGGGCCTGGACCGCGTGATCCGCGCCGGCTTCACCCTGCTCGGCCTGCAGACCTACTTCACCGCCGGCGTGAAGGAAGTGCGCGCCTGGACCATCCACGTAGGCGACACCGCCCCGCAGGCCGCCGGCGTGATCCACACCGACTTCGAACGCGGCTTCATCCGCGCGCAGACCATCGCCTATGAGGACTTCATTACCTACAAGGGCGAGCAAGGCGCCAAGGAAGCCGGGAAGATGCGGGCGGAAGGAAAGGAATATGTGGTGAAGGATGGGGATGTGATGAATTTCTTGTTTAACGTCTGACTGGCAGGAACTGTTCGACCAAGATTCATCAACTTCCAGGTATCCCTTGAACCCCGCGCAAATGCGGGGTTTTTTGTTTCCTGTAGGTTCTTGTCGTTCGTTGTAATCCTGGTGGAACGTGGGTATCGAAAGGTACTGCGTCGAAAAGATGCTGCCTTCTCTGCTTCAGTCTGCCCAGGGCTTGGACAGGTTCCGACGAGAAAACTCCTCGCTTGTCCAGGCCATGCGGCGGCCTGCCATTTGCTACCATTTTGGTATCATGCTAGAGTGGGACATGCGCATCATCGCCCTTTCCACTTTGCGGACGTTCTGGGAATCCCGTCCCGATGCCGAAACGCCATTGCGGTCGTGGTATGCCCTGGCAAGTCGTGCCGCCTGGAAGACGCCGGCAGACATCAAGGCCGCCTACGGGAATGCCAGCTTCACCGGAAACAACCGGGTGGTGTTCAACATCAAAGGCAACGACTACCGTATGGTGGTGTCCGTGCGCTATGACAAGGGCTTGATGTACGTCCGATTCCTCGGCACGCATCGCCAGTACGACAAAATCGACGTCGAGACGATTTGAAGGAGCCCGACATGGAACTCAAGCTGATTCGCACCAAGAAGGACTACCGGGCAGCGTTGGCTGAAGTTGATCGCCTGTGGGATGCGCCTGCAAAATCACCGGCTGCCGACCAACTGGACGTGCTGACTCTGCTGATCGAGCAATACGAGCGCGAGCATTTCCCGATTACCGATCCTGACCCCATCGACTTCCTGGACCACGTCATGGAGGCGCGCGGCTTGACACGCAAGGACCTGGAGCCCTACATCGGGCCGCGTGGCAGGGTGTCCGACATCCTGAACCGCGTCCGCCCGCTGACGCTGGAAATGATCCGCAAGCTGGCCGAGGGCTTGAAGCTGCCCGCCGAGGTGCTGATTCGCCCCTACCACCTGCGGCAGGCGGATGAAGAGCTGGCGGCCTCCTGACAGCCATTGATCAACAACGGCACAGATCTGTTTACCCTCATTCGTCATCCGCCGATAACGCAGAATCAAGATCGACCTCGACGCCACCGACCGAGGACTGAAGGCGATGCCATCTGGTCGTCCTTGCCGATCCCGGCATACAGCAGGCCCAGGTGGGCGTGGTAGCCGGGTGGCGGCGTGGCGCCGGCGGCCGCGATCTTCTGCATATCGCGCTCGAGCGCTTCGATCTGCGCCTGCTTGGGCTCGCCCTTGAAGTATTCGTAGACCTGCGGCTGGTAGCTTTCCCACTGGTACAAGGTCTTGGGCCCTGCGCAGCCCGCCAGCAACACGATTCCCGTCAAGGCCGGCACGACGGCGCGCCACGGCCGGTACTGCTTTTGCTTTTTGACTTCTTTCACTTCTTCTCCTCTTCGACAAACTAGCCGGCTTTACGGATTGCCCGGCTTCCACGCGCCGCTTTCGATGCCGGTGATCAGGTTGGTGACCGCTTCGCGCATGGCCAGGTCGAGCACCTTGCCGTTGAGCGTGGAGTCGTAGCTCTGCGTGCCGCCGAAGCCGATGATCTCGCGGCTGGACAACGCGTATTCGCCGGCGCCCTGGCTCGAGAACACGACTTCCGAGGTGGCGATGTTGACCACGTTGAGCGCAACCTTGGCGTAGGCCACCTGGGACTTGCCGCGGCCGAGGATGCCGAACAGTTGCTGGGCGCCGACTTCCTTGCGGCCGAACTCGGTCACGTCGCCGGTGATCACGTAGTCGGCGCCCTTCAGGCGTTGCGCCTGGCTCTTGATGGTGGCTTCGCGCTTGATCTCTTCCATATTGTCGCGGTCGAGCACGTTGAAGCGGTTGCTCTGCTGCAGATGGGTGACCAGCACGGTCTTGGCCTGTCCGCCGAGGCGGCCGATGCCGTCCATTGCCCCATGAAACAAAGGATTTCCGCTTTGCGGGGCGGGTGCGGAAATCCAGCCACCCGAAAAGGGTAACGGCAATCGACGGGCAAGCACCCACCCTTCGCCGGTTGGGTGTACAACCGCAACGCGCGGCGCCTGCGGCTACGCCTCCCCCTGCAAGCCGCAGTGAAATCTCCCCGCCGATCGCCTAGACTGAAGCAGCCCTCAAGGCACAAGCGGGCCGGGACACGATGCTCCGGGCTCGCGGCCGGCGTGTAGCGTCGCCCCCATGTCTTGAAGACGATACCAATGAGGGCCTGCTCGCATGGATGCGCTTTGTAGCAAGCGCGCGACATGCCGCCGCGCCATCGATACGAGCAGTCTTATGCAACGGACCAACCGAGAGAAAATACTCGTGGAACCTGCAAACCCGCCCCCCCGCCACGCGTGGCTGCGCATCACCCTGCTGCTCCCCTACCTCGCCCTGCTGTGGCTGCCGTTCTATAACGATACGGAGCCGTCCATCGCGGGCTTCCCGCTGTTCTACTGGTATCAGTTCCTGTGGGTGCCGCTGACCTCGCTGCTGATCTACATCGTCTACCGGTGGGTCAGATGAGCGGCCCCATTCCCATCGATCCGGTGGCGATGGCGGTCTTCATCGCCTTCTTCGTGCTGGTCACGCTGGTGGGGTTCTTCGCCGCGCGCTGGAAGCGCGGGGACCTGACGCAGCTGCACGAGTGGGGCCTGGGCGGGCGGCAGTTCGGCACGCTGATCACATGGTTCCTGGTGGGCGGGGATTTCTACACCGCCTACACGGTGATCGCGGTGCCGGCGCTGGTGTATTCGGTGGGCGCGTATGGTTTCTTCGCGCTGCCTTACACCATCATCGTCTATCCCTTCGTCTTCCTGATCATGCCGAAGCTGTGGCAGATCGCGCATGCGCGCAACCACATCACGGCGGCGGACTACGTGCATGGCGAGTATGGCGGCAAGCTGCTGCCGGCGGCGGTGGCCATCACGGGCATCGTGGCGACCATGCCGTACATCGCGCTGCAGCTGGTGGGCATGGAGGTGGTGATCAAGGGGCTGGGCGTCAACGGCGAGGTGCCGCTGGTGGTGGCCTTCGTGATCCTGGCGCTGTACACGTACACCAGCGGCTTGCGCGCGCCGGCGATGATCGCCTTCGTCAAGGACATCATGATCTATATCGTGGTGATCGCGGCGGTGTGGCTGATTCCGTCCAAGCTGGGCGGCTACGGCCATGTGTTCGACGTGGCCGACAAGTACTTCCAGGCCAAGGGCGGCGCCACCGGCATCATCCTCAAGCCTTCGCAGTACACGGCCTTCGCCTCGCTGGCGCTGGGCTCGGCGCTGGCGGCCTTCATGTATCCGCATACGATGACGGCGGTGCTGTCGTCGTCGTCCGCCGCCACGGTGCGCAAGAACGCCATCTTGCTGCCGGCCTATACCTTGCTGCTGGGGCTGATCGCGCTGCTGGGCTACATGGCGATCGCGGCGGGCGTGCGCGTGAGTTCGCCGTCGGACGTGGTGCCGGCCTTGTTCGCCACGCTGTTCCCGTCGTGGTTCGTCGGCTTCGCGGCGGCGGCGATTGCCATCAGCGCGCTGGTGCCGGCGGCCATCATGTCGATCGGCGCGGCCAACTTGTTTACGCGCAACCTGTGGCGGCCGCTGGTGTCGCCCGACATCACGCCGGCGGCGGAGGCGTCCACGGCGAAGATCGTGTCGCTGGTGGTGAAGTTCGGCGCGCTGCTGTTCATCGTGTTCCTGCCCACGCAGTACGCCATCGACCTGCAATTGCTCGGCGGCGTGTGGATCCTGCAGGTCTTCCCGGCGGTGGTGTACACGCTGTACACGCGACGGCTCAACACCACCGGGCTGATGCTGGGCTGGGCGGTTGGTGTCGTGGTGGGCACCGGGCTGGCGGTTTCGCAGGGCCTCAAGCCGGTGTACGCGGTGCACCTGGGCAGCGCCACGTATCCGCTCTATATCGGGCTGATAGCGCTGGCGGCCAACACGGTGGTGACGTTCGTGGTGTCGCTGGTGACGCCGAAGCGCGCGGCGCACTGAGCGCTGCTCAGAGGGGCTGCAGGTTTTCGTCCCGCAGCCCTACCAGCAAGGCCTGTCCCTCTGCCCCCACGCGGAACTCGCCGAAGCGCGCCTTCTCGAAGCGCGCGCCCTGGCCTTCCTGGAAGAAATACGCGTCGGTCGATACCTGTACCTGCACGCCGCCCCAGCGCGACGGCACGGTCTGGAAGCGCAGCAGTTGCTCGCCGGCGGCAAGCGGCTCGCCGGCATGCAGGCGTACCAGGCCGGCTTCGCCGCGCGCATCGCGCCGGACCACGGCGACCTGCTCCCGTTCGGCGGGCAGGTCCTGCCGCTGGCGTGCCGCGCGGATGGCGTCGGCAATGGCGAAGTTGAGCGCCATGTAGTCGCCCTGCATCAGCGAGCGCGGATCGACGGGCGCCAGCCGCAGGTAGATGGTATCGCCGCGCGCGAGCAGATGCTCCTTGGTGCCGATGGCGGCGGCCGCCAGCCCGAGCGTGAGCGCCCAGGCAATCAGTATCCAGCGTTTCATGAGGGGCTCCTTGCGCTGCCGCGCCGCAGCCCGGCGCGCAATATCAGAATGGCAAGGCCGGCACCGGCCAGCGTGGCGGACTTGATCAGCAGTGTCCAGTGCAGCGCGCCGTAGTACCAGATAAAGCCGCCGGCCAGCGCGGCCACGGCCAGCCCGAGCCAGGGCAGCGAGCCGCGGCGCAACGCGAGGCCCAGCGCCAGCGCGGCGGCCACCACCGCGGGCGCGCCGGCCAGCAATGCGCTGAACAGCGCGGCGCCCGCGACGGCCGCGGCGCGTACCGGGACCGCCAGGCGCAGGCGGCCGCTCTCGGCCAATACGAAGGCGGCCAGCATCGCGCCGCACAGCGCGCCGGCCATCCAGTACGGCGTGGCGTGGCGCCCGGTCTCGACATCGAACAGGAACGCGTGAGGCGTGCCCAGGCCGGTCACCACCAGCGCGGCGCCCAGCGCAAACAGCAACGTGGCATCCGCGGCCGGCTCCAGCCAGCCGTGCCGGCCCGCGGCGCACAGCCGGCCCTCGGCCCACACGAATGCGGCCAGCAGCGCCAGCGCGAGCGGCGCCAGCCAGCCCAGCGACAGGGCCGTCCACTCCCAGGCATGGCGCAGGTCCGGCATCATCGCCAGTTGCAGCGCCACCGCCACGCCGCTCCACACGCCGAGCGCGCACAGGAAGCGGTGCAGCCGGTTGCGCACCAGCACGTAGAGCACGGCTTCGAGCAATGCCAGCGCGGCCCAGAAGGCGCAGGTTTCCAGCAGGCGGGTGCCGCCGTAAGCCTGGCCCGCGCCGAACACCAGCAGGTTCTGCCCGCTGAGGCTCACGGCCAGCGCGAACTGTTCGAGCGCGGTGCCGGTGCCGCGCCGGTACAGCACCGCCGCCAGCGCGATCATGGCGGCGCCGCACAAGGCCATCGCCACGCCGTTGTCGCGCGCGGCGACGAAGACCGAGCCGAGCAGGAAGGCAAGGAAGAAGATCGCGCCGAGCCAGCCGGCCGCGCCCATCAGCAGCCGCACCGCCCACGGCGTGCCGGCGTGTGCCTGTGCCGGTTGCCCGTGCACCAGGCCGCGCGCGGCGAGGTCCTGCCACAGCCGCTGCACTACCTCACGCTGGCTGTTCATGCCGGCTCTCCTTGCGCGGGGACCGCA
Organism: Cupriavidus sp. 30B13; assembly: GCF_049059565.2. Classification (NCBI taxonomy): domain Bacteria; kingdom Pseudomonadati; phylum Pseudomonadota; class Betaproteobacteria; order Burkholderiales; family Burkholderiaceae; genus Cupriavidus; species Cupriavidus sp. 30B13. The sequence goes on from NZ_CP188223.1 coordinate 3,806,475, forward strand.
TCGTGCTGGCGCTGGGCGCGCAGCAGCCATGCGGCGGCAATGGCGGACAGGCCGATGGTCAGCAGCCCCAGCAGCAGGAAGGCGCCGAATCCGCTGCGGCTGCCCTCCAGCAACGCGCGCGCGGCGGCCGTCACCACCACCACGATGAGGGCGAAGCTGGCCAGGCTGAGCGCGACCACGTCGAACGCGCGCAGCCGGAACCAGGCCAGCAGCGCGCCCAGCGCCAGCACGGCCACGCCGAGCATGGCGGCGTCGAGGCGGCTTTGCAGGAGGCTGCCGATGCCGAGCCAGCCGGCGCAGGCGCACGCCAGCGCGGCCACGATGCGCGCGCCGGCCTGGCCGCGGAAGCCGAGCGCCGGCAGCGCCGCGCACAGCAAGAACCACAGCACAAGCTGCGCCAGCGTGGCGCCCAGCAGGAACAGCGTGGTGCCGCGCTCGCCCGCCGCGCCGAACAGCAGCTCGAACATGCCGCCCACGCCCAGCCGCACGCTGCAGTAGCGCAGCAGCGCCACGTTGGCCAGCACGATCACCAGCCACCAGTGCGGCGCGGCGCGCGCGGCCAGCGCCCACGGCACCGCCAGCAGCGCCCACAGCGCGAACAGTTGCCACGCGTCGGCGCCGCTCTGGTAGACCTGCCCGATCACGGCCAGCAGCACGCCGGCCACCATCTGCGCGCCGCACAGCGCGGCGCGGGCCGCCGTGTCCCCGGCCGGACGCAGCCAGGCGAAGGCGGCCAGCAGGCTCAGGGCGCCGGCCAGCAGCCCGAATTTGGCGAACTTGTGCAGGTCTTGCCAGTTGAAGGCGAAGAAGACGATCACGCCGGCGCACAGCAGCGCCGCGCCCAGCGCCAGCAAGGCGCGGTCCAGCCAGTGCCGCCACGCGGGCGCGTCGGGCTCGGCGCGCGGCCAGGCGGCGGCCACGCCGTCGGCGGCGATGGCATGCTGCTCGCGCCAGTGGGCCAGCGCCTGGCGCACGGCGCGCCGGTCTTGCATGCTTTGCATCGAGGATGGGTGCATGGAGGTCCCGTGTGATGGATACGCCTGTGCACTGTAGCAAACGCGCGCGCGGCCGCGCAGCTTTCCTTGCCGGCGCCGCCGCCGCTTTGCGGCCGCCCGGCGGGCCGGTATGCTGTGCGTTTTTCCGCCTGCGCCTCGGGGCGCCCCGCCATGACCCTCGGTATCCTCGCCGCCATCCACGATGAAGTCGACGGCCTCGTGGCCGCCATGCGCCACGACGACGCGCGCGCCAGCGTGCGGCGCATCGGCATGCGCGACTATCACGTCGGCCACCTGTACGGCCAGCCCTGCGTGCTGGTGCTGGCGCGCATGGGCAAGGTGGCGGCCGCGGCCACCACGGTGACGCTGGTGCGCGAGTTCGGCGTGGACGAGATCGTCTTCACCGGCCTGGCCGGCGGCATCGGCGCGCGCACGCGCGTGGGCGACGTGGTGGTGGCGGACCGCACGCTGCAGCACGACCTGGACGCGCGCCCGTTCTTCGCCCGCCACGAGGTGCCGCTGCTCGACCGCGCCGAATTCCCCGCCGACCCGGCATTGACCGCCGAGCTGCGCGCGGCCGTGGACGGCTACCTGCGCGAAGAACTGCCCGCGGCGACCCCCGCCGGCGTGCTGGCCCGCTTCGGCGTGAGCGCGCCCGCGCTGCATGTGGGCATGATCGCCAGCGGCGACCAGTTCATCGGCTCGCCGGCAGCCGCGGCGGAATTGCGCGAGCGCCTGCCGGGCGTGCTGGCGGTGGAAATGGAAGGCGCCGCGGTGGCCCAGGTCTGCCACGAATATGGCGTGCGCCATGCGGTAATGCGGACTTTATCGGACCGTGCCGACGATACCGCGCACGTGGATTTTTCCGCGTTCCTGACCGAAGTGGCCAGCCATTATTCGGAGGGAGTATTGGGGCGATTTTTGCGCAACCGGGGATAAACCACGCTGCCCGGCACCGCCTGCAATGGCCCGGGCAGGAATACCGGTCAGCGCCGCCGCGCCAGCCCCCAGGCCCCGACCAGCACGCCGGCGCCGACGATGCCGGCGAACCAGCCCGCCATCTGCCCGTCCGTGAACCAGTGCAGCGCGCGGCCGCCGTAGAAGGCCGCCAGCGCGCCAAGCGCCCCCAACACCACGGCCGCCGGCAGGCCGACCCGCCCCGAGGGATGGAGCGACCGCGCAGCGAGTCCGACCAACACGCCCACAATCAGCGTCCCAAGCATCACTTTCCCCGGAAATCCATGTCATGACGCGGCTTTTGCGCCACGAGCACCGGCGCCACGTGGCCCCGAGGATACGGTAAACCGCGCCCGGACCGCCCTTCCGAAGCAAATTTTGCATCGGGCGTTATAATGTAGCCCGGTTCGGCGGCGCAATGCGCCGGAGTCCGCCGCGTGAAAACCACGCCGCGGACTTGCCTTTTGAAGCCCGCGCGGCAGCCAGCCTGGAGCATGGCACCCCGCGGGGCCCGGTCCAAAGACATGTCCCCCACCATGCAACTGCTCGCGATCGGTATCAATCACACCACGGCGCCCGTCTCGCTGCGCGAACGGGTGGCGTTTCCGCTCGAGCAGATCAAACCGGCGCTGGGGGCGCTGCGCACGCACCTGGCGGGCAGGAACGGCACCGAAGCCGCCATCCTCTCTACCTGCAACCGCACCGAGATCTATTGCGCCACCGACGTGCTGGTCAACGGCGACGCCGGCTTCGAGCACACGCTGCGCTGGCTGGCGCAGCACCACAACGTGCCGGCCGGGGAGCTGGCGCCCCACCTCTATTCCCTGCCGCAGTCCGAAGCCGTGCGCCATGCCTTCCGTGTGGCCAGCGGGCTGGATTCGATGGTGCTGGGCGAAACCCAGATCCTGGGCCAGCTGAAGGACGCGGTGCGCACCGCCGGCGAGGCCGGCGCGCTTGGCACCTACCTGAACCAGTTGTTCCAGCGCACCTTCGCGGTGGCCAAGGAAGTGCGCGGCCAGACCGAGATCGGCGCGCATTCGGTGTCGATGGCCGCCGCCGCGGTACGCCTGGCGCAGCGGATCTTCGAAAGCGTCTCCACCCAGCGCGTGCTGTTCATCGGCGCGGGCGAGATGATCGAACTGTGCGCCACGCACTTTGCCGCGCAGACGCCGCGCCAGATCGTGGTGGCCAACCGCACCGTGGAGCGCGGCGAGAAGCTCGCCGAGCAACTGGCCGGACAGGGCCTGACCACCGAGGCGATCCGCCTGTCGGACCTGGGCGCGCGCCTGCATGAATTCGACATCGTGGTGTCCTGCACCGCCAGCTCGCTGCCCATCATCGGCCTGGGCGCGGTCGAGCGCGCGGTCAAGCTGCGCCGCCACCGCCCGATCATGATGGTCGACCTGGCCGTGCCGCGCGACGTGGAGCCCGAAGTCGCGCGCCTGGACGACGTGTTCCTGTACACCGTGGACGACCTCGGCGCCATCGTGCGCGAAGGCAACGCCATGCGCCAGGCCGCCGTGGCGCAGGCCGAAGCCATCATCGAGAGCCGCGTGCAGAACTTCATGCACTGGCTGGAAACCCGCAGCGTGGTGCCCGTCATCCGCGACCTGCAGGCCCAGGGCGAAGCCATGCGCCAGGCCGAGCTGGAGCGCGCGCGCCGCATGCTGGCGCGCGGCGACGACCCCGAGGCGGTGCTCGAGGCGCTGTCCGGCGCGCTCACCCGCAAGTTCCTGCACGGCCCCACCCACGCGCTCAACCACACCCAGGGCGACGACCGCGAAACCCTGCTGCGCCTGGTGCCGGGCCTGTTCCGCCACAGCAGCCACTCCGAGCGCTAGCAGCGCTCTTCCACCGGCGGCGCGCGTCCTGCGCACCGCCCGCCTTGCCTGCCGTGGCATTTGCCCGCGCAAGCCATCCCGACGCCGCCTGCCGGCATCCGCCCTAACCAGCTTCCTCCGCTTCATCGCGACCCTGCCCGGATACCCATGAAAGCCAGCATGCTAGCCAAGCTCGACCAACTGTCCGAGCGACTCGACGAAGTCAACGCCCTGCTCGCCCGCGAGGACGCCACCGCCAGGATCGACGTCTACCGCAAGCTCACGCGCGAGCACGCGGAACTGTCGCCGGTGGCCGAGCAGTACGCGCAGTACCGCCAGGCGCAGGAAGACCTGGCCACCGGGCAGGCCCTGCTGGACGACCCCGAGATGAAGGAGTTCGCGGCCGACGAGATCGGCGCCGCGCGCGCGCGCCTGGAAGCGCTGGAGATCAGCCTGCAGAAGCTGCTGCTGCCCAAGGACCCCAACGACGACCGCAACCTGCTGCTGGAAATCCGCGCCGGCGCGGGCGGCGAGGAAAGCGCGCTGTTCGCCGCCAACCTGCTGCGCATGTACACGCGCTACGCGGAGCGCCAGCGCTGGCAGGTGGAGGTGATGAGCGAATCGCCGTCCGACCTGGGCGGCTACAAGGAAGTCATCATCCGCATCGTCGGCGACGCGGCCTTCTCGCGCCTGAAGTTCGAGTCCGGCGGCCACCGCGTGCAGCGCGTGCCGGCCACCGAGGCGCAGGGCCGCATCCACACCTCGGCCTGCACGGTGGCGGTGATGCCCGAGGCCGACGAGGTGGCCGAGGTGCAGATCAATCCAGCCGACCTGCGCGTCGACACCTTCCGCGCCTCGGGCGCCGGCGGCCAGCACGTGAACAAGACCGACTCGGCGGTGCGCCTGACTCACCTGCCCACCGGCATCGTGGTGGAATGCCAGGACGACCGCAGCCAGCACCGCAACAAGGACAAGGCGATGAAAGTGCTGGCCGCGCGCCTGATGGACGCGCAGTTGCGCGCCGCGCAGGCCAAGGAGGCCAGCACCCGCCGCAACCTGATCGGCTCCGGCGACCGCAGCGACCGCATCCGCACGTACAACTTCCCGCAAGGCCGGGTCACCGACCACCGCATCAACCTGACGCTCTACAAGATCGAAGCGATCATGGACGGCGACCTGGACGAGTTGCTGTCGGCGCTGGCGGCGGAACACCAGGCCGACCAGCTGGCGGCGCTCGGCGAAGACCATTAATTGCAAAAAATGGCGGCGCGGCGCCGGCATTATCGGAGGCCGGTTATGTCGAGGCGGCCCCGATAACCCATATCGCGGCATATAAATCGGCCATCGACGAAAACCTTTGTATCTGTTGTAAATGCTTGAAACAGCACTGGCGTGGCATTTTTCGCTGTCTATAATCGATTTCGACTGAGCCGCCGCACAGAGGGCGGCGTGTCTACCCTCCTAATGGATAAAAGGACGAAATCATGAAGAAATTGCTCGCGCTGTTGATGCTCACCGCTGCCCTGACCGCCTGCGGCAAAAAGGAAGAAGCTCCCGCCACGCCTAGCGCCGACAGCGCCATGCAGAACGCCGCCGATTCCGCCAAGGCCGCCGCCAGCGATGCCGCAGCCGCAGCCAGCAATGCCGCCGACGCCGCCAAGGCCGCCGCCAGCGGCGCCGCCGCCGATGTCTCCGCCGCCGCCGAAAAGGCCAAGGTGGATGCCGGCAATGCGATGGAGCGCGCCAAGGAAGCCACCAAGGATGCCGTGAACGCCGGCGCCGACAAGGCCAAGGACGCCGTCAACAAGTAATGCCGCCGCGCGGACAAGCGCGCTACACTGCGAACCCCGTCAAGGCCCCCGCCCGGCGGGGTTTTCCTTTTTCCGGCGCCTTTTTTGGCTTTTTCCGGCTTTCCGGCACCCGTTCCGTCCGCCTGACTTCGATCCATGTCCAGCCATTCCTCCGCCCCGTCCGCTGTCCTGCCTGAAACGGTCACGGTGCACCAGGCCCTGGCGCTGGCCGCGGCGGCCGGCCTGCCGACGCTGGAGGCACGGATGCTGCTGACGCACGTCACCGGGCTGACCCGCACGCAACTGATCACGCGCGACGGCGACACGCTGGCCCCGGCCGACCGCGGCCGTTTCGGCGCGCTGCTGGCGCGCCGGCTCGCCGGCGAGCCCGTGGCCTACCTGCTCGGCGAGCGCGAATTCTTCGGGCGTCCGTTCCGCGTCACGCCCGATGTGCTGATTCCGCGGCCCGACACGGAGATCGCGGTGGAAACCGCGCTGAAGCGGATCGCGCCGCTGTCCGCGCCGCGCCTGCTCGACATGGGCACGGGCTCGGGCGCACTCGCCGTCACACTGGCCTGCGAACGGCCGGACGCGGAAGTCTGGGCCACGGATGTGTCGGAGGGCGCGTTGCGGGTAGCGCGGGAGAACGCGCACGCGCTCGGCGCGGCCAATGTGCGCTTCCTGATATCGGACTGGTATGCCGCGCTGCCCGACGGCCTGCGCTTCGACCTGATCGTCAGCAACCCGCCGTATATCCCCGCCGGCGACCCGCACCTCGCGCAGGGCGACCTGCGCTTCGAGCCCGTCGACGCGCTGACCGACCATGGCGACGGCCTGTCCGACCTGGCCGCCATCGTCGCCGGCGCCGCCGCGCGCCTGCACCCGGGCGGCTGGCTGCTGATGGAGCATGGCTACGACCAGGGCGCCGCCACGCGCGGCCTGCTGGCGGCGGCCGGGCTGGCCGAAGTCTTCACCGCGCGCGACCTCGCCGGCCACGAGCGCTGCAGCGGCGCGCGGCTCCTGGCGGCGCCGCCGGCACCCGACGGCGGCGCCTGAACGGGAACGGCCGATTCCGGTAAAATCGTTTCCTTCATGGCGTGCACTCCGCATGCCTGCCGATTTTCCCGCTTGCGGCATCCGGCGTGGCCGGCCCCGCGCAACCGAAAGAGACATCATGAGTGACGTGCAACAAAAGATCGACCAGATCGTCAAGGGCAGCCCGGTGGTCCTGTTCATGAAGGGCACCGCCCAGTTCCCGATGTGCGGCTTCTCCGGCCGCGCCATCCAGATCCTGAAGGCCTGCGGCGTGGACGCGCCGACCACGGTCAACGTGCTGGAAGACGAAGGCATCCGCCAGGGCATCAAGGAATACGCCAGCTGGCCGACCATTCCCCAGCTCTACGTCAACGGCGAATTCGTCGGCGGCTCGGACATCATGATGGAGATGTACCAGAACGGCGAACTGCAGTCGCTGCTCAAGGCCTGAGCACGCGATGAGCGCAGCCGGCGATGCAGGCGGTGGCGCGGGCGACCGCGGGACCGGCAGGCCGCGGCGCCTGATCGTCGCCATCACCGGCGCCACCGGCGCGGTCTATGGGGTGCGGCTGGTGCAGATCCTGCGCGCCGCGCCCGGCATCGAGACCCACCTGCTGATTTCGCCCGCGGGCGTGATGAACCTGCAGCACGAGCTGGACATGGGCAAGGCCGAAGTCGAAGCCTTCGCGCACGTCGTGCACAACGTGCGCGACATCGGCGCCACCATTGCCAGCGGCTCGTTCGCGTCCCACGCGATGGTGGTCGCGCCGTGCTCCATGCGCACGCTGGCCGCGGTGGCGCACGGCCTGTCCGACAACCTCATCACCCGCGCCGCCGACGTCACGCTCAAGGAGCGCCGCAAGCTGGTGCTGATGGTGCGCGAGACACCGCTGAACCTGGCCCACCTGCGCAACATGACCGCCGTCACCGAGATGGGCGGCATCATCTTCCCGCCCGTGCCCGGCTTCTACCAGAAGCCGCAGAGCGTGGCCCAGCTGGTGGACCATACCGTCGGCCGCGTGCTCGACCTGATCGACGTGCCGCAGACGCTGGCGCCGAGCTGGGGCGGGCTCAACGGCCAGGCCTGAGACCGCCGGAGGCCGCCTGCCGGCTTCCCGGCGTGCGCCGCGGCCTCGGTCCGCCTCAATGCCAGTAGCGGTAGCGGCGGCCGCCGTAATAGCCGCCACGGTAGCCGTAGTAGCCACCGCCATAGAACCCCGGCGTCACCACCACCGAGGGCGCGGCATACACCGGCGCCGGCGCCACGGCCACTTCTCCGCCGCCGCCGTAGCCATAGGCCGGATAAGCCGGATAGACCGCGCAGCCCCCGAGCAGGGCGGAGCCAGCCACTGCAATCCCAATCATCCACGTTTTCATTTTCGTTGTCCTTTGCGGGCAGGTGATGCCTTGCCCATGAGAACGTTATACGGGGCGGGTTGGTAATACAGGGTCAATGTGCTGTAACCGTTGTTACGAATGGAAACGGCCGGGTGTCGGTATATGGCATGGCGCCGCCTCGCCGGCGCCATGCCCGCATCTCACACCTCAAACCGTATCCCCTGCGCCAGCGGCAGCGCGTCGCCGTAGTTGATGGTGTTGGTGGCGCGCCGCATGTAGCCCTTCCACGCATCGGAGCCGGACTCGCGCCCGCCGCCGGTCGCTTTCTCGCCGCCGAACGCGCCGCCGATCTCGGCGCCGCTGGTGCCGATGTTCACGTTGGCGATGCCGCAGTCGCTGCCCGCGGCCGACAGGAAGCGCTCGGCCTCGCGCAGCGATTCGGTGAAGATGCACGACGACAAGCCATGCGCCGCGGCGTTGTTCAGCGCGATGGCTTCGTCCAGCGTGTCGTAGGGCATCACGTAGAGGATCGGCGCGAAGGTCTCGGTCAGCATGGTCTCGTGCTGCCGGTCGGTCAGCACCAGCGCCGGACGCACGTACTCGGCATTGGGGTAGCGCTCCGCCAGCACGCGCTCGCCGCCGTGCACCACGTTGCCATGCCCGCGGCAGCGCAGCAGCGCGCCGGCCATGGCGGCCCCGGCGGCGCCGTCGATGAGCGGGCCGACCAGCGTGGCGTCGGCGAGCGGATCGCCCACGGGCAGGGTGTCGAACACATGCATCAGGCGCGTGGTCACGGCGTCGAACAGGTCGGCATGGACGAAGGCGCGGCGCAGCGTGGTGCAGCGCTGCCCGGCGGTGCCGGCGGCGGAAAACGTGATGGCGCGAATGGCCAGTTCGAGATTGGCCGACGGCGCGACGATCGCCGCGTTGTTGCCGCCCAGCTCCAGGATGGCGCGCTTGAATTGCCCGGCGCAGGCGATGCCGACCTCGCGGCCCATGCGCGTGGAGCCGGTGGCGCTGATCAGCCGCACGTCGGCATGCGCGACCAGATGCTGCCCGAGCGCCTGCGCGCCGGTCAGCACGGTGGCGATGCCGGCGTGATGGGGCGCGGCGACATCCAGCACGCCGTCCAGCAGGCCCTGCACGGCGAGCGCGCACAGCGGCGTCTTCTCCGACGGCTTCCACACCACGCCGTTGCCGCACACCAGCGCCAGCGCCGCGTTCCAGGCCCACACCGCGACCGGGAAATTGAACGCCGAGATCACGCCGCACAGCCCGTACGGGTGCCAGGTCTCGCGCATGGCATGCTGCGGCCGCTCCGAGGCGATGGTCAGTCCGTGCAGCTGGCGCGACAGGCCGACCGCGAAGTCGCAGATGTCGATCATCTCCTGCACCTCGCCCAGCCCTTCCTGCAGGATCTTGCCGGACTCCAGCGAGACCAGCTGGCCGAGATGCTTCTTGTGCTCGCGCAGCACCTCGCCGAAGCGCCGCACCACTTCGCCGCGCACCGGCGCGGGCACCAGGGCCCAGCCGGCCTGCGCCACGCGCGCGCGTTCGATGCGCGCGTCGGCTTCGGCCGGAGTGCAGGCGGGGAGATGGCCGAACGCTTCGCCGTCGATGGGCGAGCGCACCGGCAGCGCGCCCGCGGGTCCTTCTTCGCCTTCGCGCCACGGCGCCGGCAGACCGATGGCCTGCCAGCAGGCCGCGAATTCCCTGGCTTTCATACCGTTGCCTCCTGGAGCGGGTGACGCGTGTAGTGTCGGCCGAAACGGTTGGCAAGGAAAGCGTCCAGCGGCATCGCTTCCTGCGGCACGAAGCCCTGCTGCGGCAGCACGCCGGTGGCCACGAGGTCCAGCGCGGTGCAGATGCCGGCCGCGGTGGTGAGCTGGATGGCGTTGAGGTGGCCAGCCCCGGTGTCCGTCCCGCCGATGCGCGCCGAGAACGACTCCTGCGTCAGGCGCCCGCGCGCGCCGCCGCTGCCGGCGGCATAACCGGTGGCGCTGGCGAACACGATCACCACGTCCTGCTGCGTGGCGGGAATCGCGCTGTCGAAGATCTCGCGCACCCAGTCGCGCCGCTCGCGCAGGCGCAGGTCGTCGAGCAGCAGCTTCATCACCGCGCAGTGGCCCGGATAGCGGATCGACTTGTAGTCCACGTCGCGCGCGCGGCCGGCCAGCGTCTCGGGCAAGGTGCCCAGTCCGCCGGAAGTGTTGAAGGCCTCGTATTCGACGCCGTCCAGCGCGAAGCTTTCCAGCCCTTCCAGCGCGGCCACCTCCACCCGGCGCCCGTCGACGATGGCCTCGCACGGATTGCAGTATTCGTTGATCAGCCCCTCCGTGCTCCAGGTCAGGTTGTACTTGAGCGCGTTGGTGGGATAGCGCGGCAGCGCGCCGACCCGCATCTTCAGGCCGAGCAGTTCGCCGCCGCCGCGCAGGAAGCGCTGCGCAAGCTCGTTGCCGACCACGCCGATGAAGCCCGGCGCCAGTCCGCACTGCGGCATCAGCACCGCGCGCGCGCCGGCCCCCAGCGCGCGGATGGCGTGGGTGGCGGCCACGTCTTCGGTCAGGTCGAAGTAATGCACGCCAAGGCTGGCCGCCACCGTGGCCACGCCCACCGCGGCATGGAACGGCAGCGCGTTGAGCACGGCATCGGCGCCGCGCAGCAGGGCCGCGCAGTCCTGCTCCCGCTCCAGCGTGCCGGCGCCCACCGCGATGCCTTCGGGCAGGCCCTTGAGCTGCGCGGGGTCGCGGTCGACCAGCATGACGCTGTAGTCGCCGCTGTCATGCAGCATGGCGGCAATGGTGCGGCCGATCTTGCCGGCGCCGAGCACCACCACGCGCAGCGGGACCGGGAAGACGCCCGTGGCCGGCGCGGTGCCGGCCGGGGCCAGCAGGCTGGGGGGATCGAGCTTGCTCATGATGTTCTCCTGTCGGTATTGCGGTATTGCGGTATTGCCTGTGTTCGTTCGCTTCGGCTCCTCTGCGCCGGTGACTGAAGTATGGTTGCAGCCACAGTCGGAATGAACAGGCAAGATTGACGAAAACACCCCATAATCGAACGATTCGACAAGACCGATCGTCGAATCGGCATCCCTCTCCCTTTCGACGTCGCGACGTTGCGCCATGACCGAACTCGACCAGACCGACCGCCACCTGCTCGCGCTGCTGCAGGCCAACGCGCGCGAGAACGCCGCCAACCTGGCGCGCAAGCTGGGCATCGCCCGCACCACGGTGGTGGCGCGCATCGCGCGGCTGGAGCGCGGCGGCGTGATCGCCGGCTACGGCGTGCGGCTCGGGCAGCAGATGGAAGACCATGCCATCCTGGCGTTCTGCGGCCTGTCGGTCATGCCGAAGGCGGCGCCCGCGGTGGTGAAGGCGCTGCAGCGCTTCCCGGAGATCGAGGAACTGAATTCCGTGAGCGGTCCGGTGGACTACATGGCGGTGATCCGCTGCGACACGCACGCCCGGCTCGACAAGCTGCTCGACGAGATCGGCACGCTCGACGGCGTCAACCACACCACCACGTCGATCGTGCTGGCGCGCAAGATCGACCGGCGCCGCGCGGCGGCCTGAAGACACCGCAAATCCACCTCAGGAGAACAGCACGATGAGCAATCGCATCCGAGTCGCCGTGGGCGGCGTGACCGGCTGGGCCGGCGGCGAACTGGCGCGCGGCGTGGCGCACGCCGACGACATGACGCTGGTGGCCGGCCTGTCGCGCGGCGCGGCCGGCCAGACGCTGGCCGCACTGACCGCGCACAAGGGCACGCCCGGCGTGGCGGTGGCCAGCATCGACGAGCTGGCCGCGGGCAGCTTCGACGTCTACGTGGAGTACACCAGGCCCGACGTGGCCAAGCGCAACATCCTGCAAGCGCTGGCCAAGGGCGCGCACGTGGTGGTGGGCACCTCGGGGCTGTCCGACCAGGACTACGAGGAGATCGACGCCGCCGCGCGCCAGGCCGGGCGGGGCGTGCTGGCCTGCGGCAACTTCGCCATCACCGTGGTGCTGCTGCAGAAATTCGCCGAGATGGCCGCGCGCCACCTGGAGCACTGGGAGATCATCGACTATGCCAAGGCCGGCAAGATCGACGTACCCTCCGGCACCGTGCGCGAACTGGCCTACCGCCTCGGCCAGATCCGCGAGGCCAGACAGGTGGTGCCGGTCGACCAGGTGAAGGGCCCGAAGGAAACACGCGGCGCCACGCTGTCCGGCAGCCAGGTGCACGCGGTGCGCCTGCCCGGCTACCAGCTCGGCGTGGAAGTGATCTTCGGCTCGGATGGCCAGCGCCTGCACCTCAAGCACGAGGCCGGCGACGGCTCCAGGCCCTATGTCTCGGGCGCGCTGCTGGCAATCCGCAAGGTGAGCGGGCTGCGCGGCCTGGTGCGCGGGCTGGACAAGGTGATGGAGGGGCTTTGAGGCTTTGAGGCTTTCTTTGAAGCTTCGAGGCGTTGATGCGCAAACCCGGGCCGCAGGGCGGCCCGGCCGCCTTACCAGTTCTTCTTGTCCCCCGCCTTCCCGGCAGGCGCGCCCTTTGCCGCGGAAGCGGCTTCCTGGGGCTTGAGCTGCTGCGCCATCGCCGCGTCCTGGTTGGCCATCAGCAGGCGCGCCTGCGGCAGCAGCAGTTCCACCGTGCCGGTGTTCGGGTCTTCGGGAATGGCATACAGCTCCACCGTCAGCGGCCGCCTGGTCCAGCCGGCGTGCACGCTCTTGACGGGCTTGCCGGCCTTGTCCTTCATGTCGACCTGCTCGGAGCGGAACGGCTTGCCGTAGCGCGCGGTGAGGCTGTCCACGGCGGCCTGCTCGGAGCGGATGCCGTCGGTGGGCACGATCAGGCCGACCAGCGCGCTGCGGTCGACGAAGGCCACCACATGCGGGCCGTCCATGAAGGCGGGGCGCTTGTCGCGCGGCACGCCGACCTGGCGCATGACGCCGTCGCCGCGCACTTCCACGCACAGGGCGGTCACGTCGCGGCCATCGGGGGTGCGCTTGTCGGCGCAATCGGGCAGGTCCGGCAGCGGGCTGCCGATTTCCAGGCTGTCCAGCATCGGCGCGAACTTGTCGGCGCCATCCTTGGCCGCGGCGCCGGCCAGCGGCGAGAGCAGCAGCAGGCTGGCGGCGGCCAGCCCGGCGAGGGGGTATTTCATCCAGACTCCTGAGAAAAGCTGCGGATTGGAGCGCCCCCCGCGCGCGTGGTTCCGCCGGAGGCTATTGCGTCATACGGAGCACCGCGTTGGCCAGCACGGCCAGCAGCACCAGCAGCAGGCCCCACAGCAGCAGGCGCGGCACGCGGCTGGGCGGCAGCTGCCGCCGCGGGGAGCGCGCGCCGCGCGGCAGCGGCGCGCGCGGCCGGGCATGGCCATGCAGGCCGCGCGTGTGCCAGACCGTGTCGGGCCCGAGATCGCGCACGGCGGTGCTTTCCCTGGCCGGTGGCCTGGGCGGCTGCGGGCGCGATGGGCGCGTTGCGCGTGATGTACCCGATGCGCGCTGGGCGCCGTCGCTGCCGGACGGTCGTTGCGTGGCCATCTGTGCTCCCCGGTTCCTGGTGCCGGCGCGGATCGTCGTGTGCCGCCGGTACACGGCGCCGGGACCGTGGCCCCGGGCGCCGCCAATGGTAAGGCAAAGCGGCGGCGGGCACCATGTCTGGCGCGCCGCTTATGTGGCCGGGGGCACTTTGCGCGTGGCGGCGAGCGCTTCGCGGCGGAACGCGTGGGCGACGTGGTGATAGAACGGGTTCGGGCAGAACTGGCGCGCCACGAACGAGGACAGCAGCGCCGCGGCCAGCAGGAACACGGTGAGATCCTGCGAGCGCGTCATTTCCATCACGATCACGCTGGCGGTGATCGGCGCCTGGGTGGCGCCGGCCAGGAAGGCGGCCATCGACACCAGCGCCAGCACGCGCGGCTCGGTGAGCGGAATGGACAGGAAGGCCACCACGTGCTCGAGCGCCGCGCCGATGCCCGCGCCGATGGCCAGGCAGGGCGTGAAGATGCCGCCGGGAATGCCGGCGAAATACGACACCACCGTGGCCGCCAGCTTCGCCACGCCGAACCACAGCGTCGGCGCCGACTCGCCGTTGATCAGGTGGCTGGCCTGCGCGTAGCCGGTGCCGAAGGTGGCGCCGCCGCTGGCCACGCCGATCGCCGCCGCCACCAGCCCGCACAGCAGGGCGGCCAGCACCGGGTGGTCGAGCGGCCACGCCCGCAGGCGCGCCGGCAGCAGCGCCGGCATGCCGCCGATCAGGGCCTTGGCGAACAGGCCGCCGAGCGCGCCGTTGAACAGCGCGGCCAGCAGCACCGGGCCCCACGCGTCGTGCAGCGCGAGGATCGGCGTCTTGACGGCGAAGTACGGGTTGTTGCCGAAAATCGCCAGCGACAGGAAGCCCGCCGTCAGCACGCCCGACAACACCAGCCGGTCCCAGCGCACGGTGGTGCCGCGGCCGAGTTCCTCGATGGCGAACACCACCCCGGCCAGCGGCGTGTTGAAGGCCGCCGCCAGGCCGCCGGCGGCGCCCGCGGCGATCAGCGCGTTGGGATGGAAACCGATGCGGAAATGCAGGCGCTCCTGGCACCAGCGTCCCCAACTGAGCATGGCGGCCGCGCCGACCTGCACCGACGGCCCTTCGCGGCCGATGGAAGCGCCCGCGAGCAGGCCGCCCGTGGTCAGCAGCACCTTCCACATCGACTGGCGCAACGACACCAGCAGCGTCTGCGCCGGACCCGCCGGCGGCAGCCCGAACGAAGCGATCACCTGCGGGATGCCGCTGCCGCGCGCCTGCGGCGCCAGCCGCAGGGTCAGCCAGCGCAGCGCGGCCAGGCCCAGCGGCAGCAGCACGAACGCCAGCCATGGCGTGGCGGCGGTGACCCGCTGGTTCCAGTTCAGCGCCAGTTCGGCGATCCACGCGAAGACCAGGGAGAACAGCGCCACGCCGCCGGCGCCGCACATGAACACGGCATAGCGCAGGGTGGTGCGGGAGATGCGCCACATCTGGCGCGACTTGCGCCCGGCGGCCACGCGCGCGCGGCGGCGCAGCGCGCGCAGGCGCTCATGCTCGGCAGCGGCGCGCGCCTGCGCCCGGGTCTGGGCGCCGGCTTCGCGCCGGATGTCCTGCGGCGCGCCGGGGTCGGGGCTGGAGCCTGAGTCCGGCGCGGGACCCGGAGGCGATGGCGGTGGTGCTTCGGAGCGCGGGTCGGTCTCGGCGTCTTTCATGGAACGGCACAGGCGGAGAAATGCCGCGGGCAGCCCGGTGGGCCGGACACGTCACGGCGTCACGGCACTATACGCCGTTCGCCGTGCCGGGTCAGTCGCCGGCGCCCCTGCCGCCGGCGCGCTTCAGTCGAGCGAGATGTGGTTGGCCTGGATCACCGCACCCCAGCGCGCGCGGTCCGCGTCCACGTAGCGCTGCAGCTCGGCGCTGTCGCGCGGGCGCTGGATCACCAGCCCGAGCGCGGCGAAGGTCTGGCGGAACTGCGCGTCGCCGGTGGCCTTGGCGGCGGCGGCCTGCAGGCGCGCGACGGCCTCGGGCGGGGTCTGCGCCGGCACCGCCAGGCCGAACCACGTGGCGGCCTGGTAGCTGGGATGGCCGCTCTCGGCCACGGTGGGCACGTCGGGCAGCACCTCCAGGCGCTCCTTGCTGGTGACCGCCAGCGCCTTGAGCTTGCCGGCCTTGATGTGCGGCAGCGAGGTGCTGACCACGTCGATCATCAGTTGCACGTCGTTGGCCAGCAGCGCCGCCAGCGCGGGCGCGCTGCCGTTGTAGGGCACGTGGGTGAGGTCGATGCCGAGCTCGGTCTTGAGCATCTCGGTGGCCAGCTGCAGCGGGTTGCCCAGGCCGACCGAGGCGTAGTTGAGCTTGCCGGCGTTGGCCTTGGCGTAGCCGGCGAACTCGCGCACGTTGGCGGCCGGCACCTGGGTGTTGGTCACCACCACCAGCGGGATCTCGGCGGCGACCGAGATCACCTTGAAGTCGCGCCGGGCGTCGTAGCCGACCTTCTTGTAGAGCAAGGGGTTGAGCACCATGCTGGCGTTGCTGGCCAGCAGCACGGTGTAGCCGTCGGCGGCGGCGCGCGCCACGCTGGTGGCGGCGATCATGGTGTTGGCGCCGGGGCGGTTCTCCACCACCACCGGCTGCTTGAGCTCGCGGCCCATGCCGTCGGCCAGCGCGCGCGCGAGTTGGTCGGCCGAGCCGCCGGGCGTGTACGGCACCACCAGCTTGACCGGCCGGTCGGGAAAGGCGCCCGCCGCGGCGAGCTGCGCGCAGGCCAGCGCGCCCGCGCCGAGCACGGCGCGCCATGTGGAAATCCAGCGTTGCATTTGGTTGTCTCCTTCTTTCTTATGGTTTGCCTTGCGGTTCGCCGGCTTGCGCCGCCGGCAGGCGTGCCGCCGCCGCTCACACGCGGCGCGCGCGGCCCTCCCAATATTTGTCGCGCAGGCGGCGCTTGGCCAGCTTGCCGGTGTCGTCGCGCGGCAGTTGCGCCTCCACCACGATGGTGCGCGGTACCTTGAAGCCGGACAGGCGCTGGCGCAGCCATTCGATGACGGCGCCCTCCTCCAGGACGGCGCCCGGCACCGGCTGCACCATGGCCAGCAGGCGCTCGCCGTATTCGTCGTCGGGCACGCCGAATACCACGCAGTCGGCCACGCCGGGGTAGCGCACCAGTTCGTGCTCGATCTCGGCCGGGTAGATGTTCACGCCGCCGGAGATCACCATGTCGGAGGCGCGGTCGCAGATGAACAGGTAGCCGTCCGCGTCCAGGTAGCCCATGTCGCCGAGGCTGACCAGTCCGTCGCGGTCGATGGCGCGGCGGGCCGCTTCGTTGTTGCGGTAGGTGAAGTCGGGATAGGCCGGCTGGCGCACGTAGACCAGGCCGATCTCGCCGGGCGCGCAGGGCGAGCCCCGCTCGTCGAGGATGCGCACCTCGCCGTCGTCGACCGCGCGGCCGGCGGTGCCGGGCCGCGCGGCGGCGTCGGCGGGCGTGGCCACGGTGATCATGCCGGCCTCGCTGGAAGCGTAGGTCTCGTGGATGACCGGGCCGAACCATTCCAGCATGGCGCGCTTGACCTCGGGCGCGCACGGCGCGCCGGTGGACGCGACGAAGCGCAGCGACGACAGGTCGTAGCGCGCGCGCACCTCGGGCGGCACCTTGAGCATGCGCACGTACATGATGGGCACCAGATACAGCACGTCGATGCGGTGCCGTTCCACCAGCGCCAGCACCTGCTCCGGATCGAAACGCGCGCACAGCACCAGCCGCTCGCCCATCTGCAGCGCATTCTGGATGAACACGCCGGGCGCGCTGTGGTACAGCGGCGCGGCCATCAGCGCGCGGCAGCCGGGCACGATGCCCATGGTCTGGGCCACCACCGAGCGCATGCGCTCAAGCTGCGCGTCGAGCCGCTCCAGCGGAATCGGCGCGCGCAGCACGCCCTTGGGGCGGCCGGTGGTGCCGGAGGTGTAGGCCATGTGGCCGCGCGGCGCCACGCGCGGGCCGTCGTAGGGCGGCTGCGCGGCGAGCCAGCTGTCGTAGTCGATGGCGCCGGCGGGCGCGGGCGCGCCGGCTTCGGCGACGGCCAGCACCGGCAAGCCGGCCGGCACCACGGCGCGCACGCCGTCGAGCAGGCCGGCATGGACGATCAGCGCGCGCGCGCCGCTGTCGGCCAGCAGGAAGCGGATTTCCTCGGCGGTGAAGTGCCAGTTGATGGGGCAGTAGTAGGTGCCGGCGATGCGGCAGGCATGCACGATGTCGGCAAAGGCCGGATCGTTGCGCAGCAGCACGGCGACCACGTCGCCTTCGCCCACGCCCAGCGCGCGCAGGCCGCCGGCCAGGCGCGCGCCGCGCCCGAGCAGCGCGTCGCCGCTGCGGCGGCTGTCTTCGAACCAGAGATCGGCGGCCATCAGTCGGCTCCGGCGGCAGAGGACGCGGGCGCATTGACCGTGCGGCCGGCGCGGTCGGCGGCGTTCCGGGCGGCGATGCGTTCGCGCGCGGCCTGCCATTCGGCGTCGCCCCAGTCCAGGTACTGGGTGAAATAGGCGCCGTTGGCAAGATGGTCGCCGCCGTCCAGCGCGATGGTCTGCCCGTTGATCCAGGTATTGTCCGGCGCCAGCAGGAAGGCGGCCAGGTTGCCGATGTCCTGCGGCTGGCCGAGGCGGCCGGTGGGATTCTGCGCGCTGAGCTGGTCCTGCTGCGAATCCTGCGGACGCAGGCGCGAGCCGGCGCCTTCGGTCGGGATCACGCCCGGCGCGATGGCGTTGCAGCGGATGCCGTGGCGGCCCCACTGCACCGCCAGCGACTTGGTCATGGCGTCCACGCCGGCCTTGGACATGGCCGACGGCACCACGAACGGCGAACCGGTCCAGACCCAGGTCACCACGATCGACAGCACCGAGCCCGGGTGGCCGTCGCGGATCCAGCGCTTGCCGGCCGCCTGGGTGGCGTAGAAGGTGCCGCGGAAGACGATGTCGGAAATCGCGTGGAAGCCGTTGGGCGAGAGATCCTCGGTGCGGCTGATGAAGTTGCCGGCGGCGTTGTTGACCAGGCAGTCGAGCGGGCCGTGCTCGCTCCAGATGGTCTCCATCATGGCGTCCACGGCGGCGGCGTCGCGGATGTCCACCGCGTGCGTCGCCACCTTGGCGCCGTGGCGGCCGCGCAGCATCCCGGCGGCCTCGTCCAGCACCGGCAGGCGGCGCCCGCACAGGTGCAGCTCGGCGCCCAGCCCGGCCAGGCGCTCGGCCATGGCCAGGCCCAGCCCGGTGCCGCCGCCGGTGACCAGCACGCGCCGGCCGGCGAAAAGATCGTCCTTGAACATCGTTGTCTCCTGTCTGGCCCCGCGCATGCCAGTCCGGCGGGGGAGCACACACTGTAGTCCTGCCACACGGCATCGACAATTCCCGATAGCCGACTCACAATGTTGCGCTACAAGTGACAATCCCCCAGGGAATCCCGGATGGACCTCAACCTGATCCAGGCCTTCGTCGACATCGTCGAGGCCGGCAATTTGTCCGAGGCCGGCCGCCGGCGCGACGTCACGCGCTCGCAGGTCAGCCGCCAGCTGCGCGAGCTGGAGCAGCAGGCCGGCGCCCAGCTGCTGCGCCGGACCACGCGCCGGCTGGAGCTGACCGAGCCGGGCCGCTCGCTCTACCAGCACGGCCTGCGCATCCTGCAGGAGGTGGCGCTGGCGCAGGCCGAGATCGACAGCCTGGGCAAGACGCTGCGCGGGCACGTGCGCCTGAGCGTGCCCTCCGGCCTCGGCGATACCTTCATCGCGCCGCTGCTGCTGGAATTCGCCGGCGAGCATCCCGGCATCACGCTGCGCGTGTTCTTCGCCAACCGCGTGGTGGACCTGATCGCCGCCGAGATCGACGTGGCGCTCAGGGTCACCTCGCGGGCGCAGCAGGATTACGTGGCGCGCGACATCTGCGCGATCGACTGGCAGCTGTTCGCCTCGCCCGGCTACCTGGCGCGCACCGGGCCGCTGCACGCGCCGGCCGACCTGGCGCGCTGCCAGTTCCTGTGCCCGCCCTACCCGGCGCGGCGCTTCGTGCTCACGCTGGACCGCGGCGAGCAGCGCGAGCAGGTGGCGCTGGCGCCCTACCTGCAGTCCGAGCATTTCCCCTTCCTGATGCGCGCGGTGCGCGACGGCCACGGCGTGGGCCTGCTGCCGGCCTATGCCGGCTGGGACGACGTGCGCGCCGGCCGCATGGTGCGCGTGCTGCCCGAATGGCACGCCGAGGGCCTGGGCGACCGCCTGTACATCATCACCACGCCCAACCTGCATCCGTCGATGGCCACGCGCGCGCTGATCGACTTCCTGCGCGAACGCATCCCGGCGCTGGACGTGTTCGCCGGCCAGGCCGGCAGGCCCGCCGCGTGACGCCCCGGGGGCGGGCGCGCGCTCAGCGAGCCATCGGGTTGCAAGCTAAGATGCCGGGAAAACACCGCGGGAAAACACCGGCCCGCCGCACAAGACAGAAGAAAGCCGCCAAGCCCCGCCACGGCGGCGCCGGCGCGCACAAGCCGACCGATCCGCGGGCCGCACGGAGGAGGAGAACGAGACCATGGAACACATCCGCTTTGCCAGCGGGGCCAGGGCCGGCCATGCGTGAGCCGGGCGCCAATCCGCTAGCCGGCGCCGCGCTCGTCGCCGCAGGCGCCCCCGACACCGGCACCGCCTTCGCCCAGCCGCCCATGCGCGAGCTGACGCGCCGCATCCTGGCGCTGGCCGCGCCCACCAGCCTGATTGCCTTCCTCCAGGCCAGCGCGCAACTGATCGAAACCTGGCTGGCCGCGCGCCAGGGCACGGCGGCGCTGGCCGGCTGGGCGGTGGTGCTGCCGTTCGCGCTGCTGCTCCAGCAGATGTCCACCGGCGCCATGGGCGGCGGCGTGGTGTCCGCCATCGCGCGGGCGCTCGGCGCGGGCCGGCGCGACGAGGCGTCTTCGCTGGTGCTGCACGCGCTCATCATCGCGCTCACCGCGGGGCTGGCGTTCGCGGTGGCGCTGGCCGGCTTTCCGCGCGGCATCCTCGGCGCGGTGGCGGGCCAGTCCGCCGCCGAGGCAGCCGCCCTCTATGCGGTCTGGCTGTTCGGCGCCGGCGCGGTGCCGGCATGGCTGGCCAATACGCTGGCGTCCGTGCTGCGCGGCGGCGGCCGCCACGCGCTGGCCGCGCGCGTGCTGGCGCTGATGTGGATCGCCTTCCCGCCGCTGGCCTGGACGCTGGCCGAGCCGCTCGGCATGGGCCTGGCCGGCATCGGCGCGGCGCTGGCCGCGGTGTCGTGGGCGGCGGCGCTGGCGATGGCCGCGGTGGTGCTGCGCGGCGGCGCGGGTTTCGTGCCCACGCTGCGCGTGCGCCCTTCGCGCGCGCTGTTCGCGCGCATCCTGTCGGTGGGGCTGGTGGCATGCCTGCTGGCCTCGGTGGCCAACCTCACCACCATCCTGGTGACCACGCAGCTGCGCCACTACGGCACGGCGGCGGTGGCCGCCTACGGCATTTCGGCGCGGCTCGAATTCCTGATGATTCCGCTGGCCTTCGGCGTGGGCTCCGCGCTGACCGCGCTGGTGGGCGGCGCGGTGGGCGCCGGCGACTGGCCGACCGCGCGCCGCACGGCGTGGGCCGGCGCCTTGCTGGCGCTGGCGGTGGCCGGCACGGTGGGCGCGGCGGTGGGGCTGGCGCCGGCCGCGTTCGCCGGCTTCTTCACCAAGGATGCCGAGGTCGCCAGCGTCGCGGCGCGCGCCTTGTCCTG
This sequence comes from Cupriavidus sp. 30B13, assembly GCF_049059565.2. Taxonomy (NCBI): domain Bacteria; kingdom Pseudomonadati; phylum Pseudomonadota; class Betaproteobacteria; order Burkholderiales; family Burkholderiaceae; genus Cupriavidus; species Cupriavidus sp. 30B13. The sequence goes on from NZ_CP188223.1 coordinate 3,827,644, forward strand.
GGTGGCGCCCGCGTTCGGCGGCTTCGGCCTGGGCATGGCGCTGTACTTCGCCTCGATGGGCGCGGGCCGCATGCGCTGGCCGATGGCCGCGGGCGCCGCGCGCATCGCGCTGGCCGCCGGCGGCGGCTGGCTGCTGGCCACCGCGGGCGGCATGGGGCTGGACGGGCATTTCCTGGGCGTGGCGCTGGGCATCAGCGCCTACGGCGTGGTGACCGCGCTGGGCGTGCGCAGCGGGAACTGGTCGGCGCGCTGAGGGTGCGCCGGGGCGCACCGAGCGGCAGCGCCGCCCGTGCCATGTGAACAATTCGCGGCGCGCTCTTGAATCCGCGCCGGGCCAGCCTCAGCTACGGGATTCGCGCGCGGCGCGGCAAGAGGGCCCCGCCGCGCGCCCGCCGGACCCGGCATGCGCCGGATCCGCCTCAAACTCCCTGGAGGTGGCATGCCCCCTCGCACCACCGTTTTCGTGGCCGCCCTCGTGGTCGGCCTGCTTCATATCTATATCGGCGTGCGGCTGCTGCCCGACCTGCCGGTCGCCTTCGCGCTCAAGGCGCTGGCGGTGGCCTGGCTGGCCGTGTCCTGGCCGCTGATTCCCGCCGGCCTGCTGGCGCGGCGCCTGGACCAGCCCTGGTCCGACGCGCTCACCTGGGTGGGCATGCTGGCGATGGGCTTCTTCTCTTCCCTGCTGGTGCTGACGCTGGCGCGCGACGTGGCGCTGCTGGGCAGCGCCATCGCGGGCTGGCACCCGGCCTGGCTGCTGCCGCGCACGGCCGCGGCGGTGCCGCTGCTGGCGCTGGTGGTCACCGCGCTGGGCTTCTTCAACGCGCGCCGGCTGGCGCGGGTGGTGGAGGTGGAAGTGCCCATCGCCGGGCTGCCCGACGCGCTGCACGATTTCACCATCGTGCAGATCAGCGACATCCACGTCGGCCCCACCATCAAGCGCCCCTACCTGGAGCGCATCGTGGCGCGCGTCAACGGGCTCAAGCCGGACGCCATCGCCATCACCGGCGACCTGGTCGACGGCACCGTGCGCGAGCTGGCGCACCATACCGCACCGCTGGGCAGCTTGCAGGCGCGCCACGGCACCTACTTCGTCACCGGCAACCACGAGTACTACGCCGGCGCCGATCCGTGGATCGCCGAGCTGCGCCGGCTGGGCGTGCGCGTGCTGATGAACGAGCACGTGGTGATCGGGCAGGACGAAGACGCGCTGGTGCTGGCCGGCGTGACCGACTACACCGCCCACCGCTTCGACGAAAGCCACCGCAGCGACCCCACGCGCGCGCTCGAGGGCGCACCGCCGGCGGCGGCGGCGCGCGTGCTGCTGGCGCACCAGCCGCGCACCGCGCCGGCCGCGTCGGCCGCCGGCTTCGACTTGCAGCTATCCGGGCATACGCATGGCGGCCAGTTCTGGCCGTGGACCTTGTTCGTGCCGATGCAGCAGCCGTATGTCGCCGGGCTGAAGCGGCATGAGGCGATGTGGGTGTACGTGAGCCGGGGTACCGGCTACTGGGGGCCGCCGAAGCGGTTCGGCGCGCCGTCAGAGATCACGCGGCTGCGGCTGGTGAGGAAATAGCGCGGCAGGTGAAGAAAAAAAGGCCTCGCGATGCGAGGCCCTTGGTTGCCGACAACGTCGGCTTGCCGCTCTGTGTTCTCCCCTCTCGCCTTTCATGGTGTAGAGGGGAGCAAACCGTCCCTTCGAGACGCCGGTCTCAGCGCGCGATCGGCTTGTAGCGGATGCGCTTGGGCTTGGCGCCTTCCTCGCCCAGGCGGCGCTTCTTGTCGGCTTCGTATTCCTGGTAGTTGCCCGGGAAGAACTCCACGTGCGACTCGCCCTCGAAGGCCAGGATGTGGGTGGCGATGCGGTCCAGGAACCAGCGGTCGTGGGAGATCACCATCACGCAGCCGGCGAATTCCAGCAGCGCGTCTTCGAGCGCGCGCAGGGTTTCCACGTCGAGGTCGTTGGACGGTTCGTCGAGCAGCAGCACGTTGCCGCCGGCGATCAGCGTCTTGGCCAGGTGCAGGCGGCCGCGTTCGCCGCCCGACAGCGTGCCCACGTGCTTCTGCTGGTCCGAGCCCTTGAAGTTGAAGCGGCCGATGTAGGCGCGCGACGGCGTTTCGTAGCGGCCCACGGTCAGCACGTCGGCGCCGCCCGAGACTTCCTCGAACACGGTCTTGCTGCCGTCGAGCGCGTCGCGGCTCTGGTCCACGTAGGCCAGCTTGACGGTCGGGCCGACCTTGATCTCGCCGCTGTCCGGCTGTTCCTTGCCGGTCAGCATGCGGAAGAAGGTCGATTTACCGGCGCCGTTCGGGCCGATGATGCCGACGATGGCGCCGGGCGGCACCTTGAAGCTGAGGTTGTCGATCAGCAGGCGGTCGCCGTAAGCCTTGCTCACGCCGTCGAACTCGATCACTTCGTTGCCCAGGCGCTCGCCCACCGGGATGAAGATTTCCTGGGTTTCGTTGCGCTTCTGGTATTCCTGGCTGTTCAGCTCGTCGAAGCGGGCCAGGCGCGCCTTGGACTTGGCCTGGCGGCCCTTGGGGTTCTGGCGCACCCACTCCAGTTCCTTGTTCAGCGCCTTCTGGCGCGCCGATTCGGTCGACTCTTCCTGCTTCAGGCGCGCTTCCTTCTGGTCCAGCCAGGAGCTGTAGTTGCCCTTCCACGGAATGCCGTGGCCGCGGTCCAGTTCCAGGATCCATTCGGCGGCGTTGTCGAGGAAGTAGCGGTCGTGGGTCACGGCCACCACGGTGCCCGGGAAGCGCGTGAGGAACTGTTCCAGCCAGTCCACCGATTCGGCGTCCAGGTGGTTGGTCGGTTCGTCGAGCAGCAGCATGTCGGGGCGCGACAGCAGCAGGCGGCACAGCGCCACGCGGCGCTTCTCGCCGCCGGACAGGTTGCCGACCTTGGCGTCCCATGCCGGCAGGCGCAGCGCGTCGGCGGCGATCTCCAGTTGCAGCTCGGCGTTGTTGCCGTCGCTGGCGGCGAGGATCGCCTCGTACTTGGCCTGCTCGGCGGCCAGCGCGTCGAAGTCCGCGTCGGGCTCGGCGTAGGCAGCGTAGATCTCGTCGAGCTTCTTGCGCGCCTCGAACACGCCGCCCAGCGCCGCTTCCACCGATTCGCGCACGGTCTGCTCGGGATCGAGCTGCGGTTCCTGCGGCAGGTAGCCGATGTTCAGGTTCGGCATGGGCGTGGCTTCGCCCTCGATCTCTTTGTCGATGCCGGCCATGATCTTGAGCAGCGTCGACTTGCCGGAGCCGTTCAGGCCCAGCACGCCGATCTTGGCGCCCGGGAAGAAGGACAGCGAGATGTCCTTGAGGATGTGGCGCTTGGGCGGAACGATCTTGCCCACGCGGTTCATCGTGAAAACGTACTGTGCCATGCGAATCCGGGAAGTGTGTATGGGAATGGCGGCAGTGTAGCAAAACGCCCTGCCCGATCACGCCGCTTGCACGCATGCCGGCGCGCCGCTGGCGGCGGCGCCCTTGCAAACGGCGCGCCGGCACGCCATGTATCATCTTGCCTTTGCCGGCGCGGCCCGTTCCTGCCCCTCCGGGGTGCCGCCATGGGCCTCCCGCGCCGCCATCCGTCACAAGCCAGGATTCCAGCCGCAGCATGAGCAAACCCGCCCGCACCCTCACCTTCAAGTGCCACAAGTGCACCAAGCCCGTCACGCTGTTTCTGCAGAAGGCGTCGGCGTGTGCGCATATCCAGCCTTACCAGGGCTGGTGCAAGTGCGGCGAGCTGATGCGCCACGCCACCGGCGAGCAGGACGCCGTGCAAACCTTCGTCAGCACCGGCGAGATCGCTCATCACCACCACCACCATCATCATCACTGAGCCCCGGTGAGCCAGGCCAGCAGCCCCGCTTTCGCCGGCGCTTTCGCCGGCAATACCTGGCACCCCGGCGCCAAGGACCCGCTGCGCTTTCTCGGCGGGTATCCGCCGGACGTGCTCGAGCAGGTGCGCCAATTGGTCGCCGCCAACCGCCTCGGCGAGCATCTGGCCAGGAAGTATCCCGCGCGGCACACCGTGCAGACCGACCGCGCGCTATATGACTATGCCGGCGAGCTGAAGCAGGCATTCCTGCGCAGCGCGCCGCCGCTGCACAAGGTGGCCTTCGACGCCAAGATCGACACCGTGCACCGCGCGCTCGGCCTGCATACCGCGGTCTCGCGCGTGCAGGGCGGCAAGCTCAAGGCCAAGAAGGAAATCCGCGTGGCCTCGGTGTTCAAGGAGGCGCCGCCGGAATTCCTGCGCATGATCGTCGTGCACGAGCTGGCGCACCTGAAGGAAAGCGATCACAACAAGGCGTTCTACCGGCTCTGCGAATACATGGAGCCGGCCTACCACCAGCTCGAGTTCGACACGCGGCTGTACCTGGCGTGGCGCGAGCTCGACGCCGCGCAGGGCTAGCCCGCCACCAGCGTCTTCCGGTACGTGCCCGGCGCAGCCTGCCGGTGCAGCACGCATACCTGCACCTCGCCCGCGGGCGCGGCCTGCTCCACGCACGCCGCCAGGCGCGCCAGCACCAGGTCGGCCATCGCGGCCTGCATCGCTTCCGGGCGCGCATTGGTCATCACGAGGTGCGCCACCACGAAGCCGGTGGCGGGGTCGCCGCCGACCAGCCCGGCCTGCGCCACCAGCACGCGGCTCTTGAAATCCTCCAGGCGCGCGTAGCCCAGCGCCGCCATCTCGCGGTGCAGGCCGGCAAAGACGCCGGGAAAATCGATGCGGCCGGCCAGTTGCCGCGTGGTCTCCACGATCAGGTGCGGCATGGTCAGTCCGCCTTGACCGCGGCGGCGGTGACGGTGCGCGTCCAGCTCGCCTGGGCCTGCGCCAGGAACTGGCGGAAACCGGCCGCGTCGAGCGGGCGGGCCTCCACGCCGAGCGCGAGCAGGTGCTCCTGCACGGGCTTGTCGGCCAGCACGGCGTTGAGCTCGCGGTTCAGCCGCGCGAGGACGTCGGCGGGCACCTTGGCCGGCGCCATGATGCCGTACCACGGCGCCGCGTCGAAACCGCGCACGCCCTGCTCGCGCATGGTCGGCACGTTGGGCAACAGGGCCGAGCGCTGCGCGCCGGTCTGCGCCAGCGGCACCACGGTGCCGGCTTTGATGTGCTGCAGCAGCAGCACCGGGCTGTCGAACATCAGCGCGATCTGGCCGCCGAGCAGGTCGTTGATGGCCGAGCCCGAGCCCTTGTACGGCGAGTGCAGCAGCTTCGCGCCGGTGGCCTGCGCGAACATCGCGCCGATGATGTGCTGCGGCGTGCCGTTGCCGGCCGAGCCGTAGGCGATGGTGTCCGGCGCCGCGCTGGCGGCGCGCAGCAGCGCCGGCACCGAGTCGAAGCGCTGGCCGCGCGTGCCGCCCACCAGGATGAACGGCACCGTGCCGATCAGGCCCACGCCGGCGAGGTCCTTGGCCGGGTCGTAGGGCAGCGTCGGATACAGCGCCTTGCCCACCGAGATCGGCCCGACCGCGCCGAGCAGCAGCGTGTAGCCGTCGGCGGGCGCCTTGCTGACGTAGTCGCTGCCGATGGTGCCGCCGGCGCCGGGGCGGTTCTCCACCACCACCGATTGCTTGAGCCGCAATTGCAGCTCCTTGCCGACCAGGCGGGCCAGCGAATCCGTGGTGGCGCCGGGCGCGTAGGGCACCACCAGCTTGATCGGGCGGTCGGGCCAGTCGGCGCGGGCGGCGGAGGCGAGCGACAGCGCGGCCAGCGCGATGGCGGCGAACGCGGACGGACGGAAGCGGATGGTCATGGCGGTCTCCTTTTGTTTTCCTGTTGCCCCGTATTCCACCAGCCGCGGCATGTTCTGTAAAATGATGAATCGATTTTCAATTCATCACGACAGCTTATGCGACCCACCGCCACGCCCGCCACGCCGGACCTGCGCCTGGTACGCAGCTTCATGGCGGTAGCCCGCCATGGCAGCGTGACCGCGGCGGCCGATTCGCTCGGGCTGACGCAACCGGCGCTGTCGCAGCACCTGCGCGCGTTCGCGCAGAGCCTGGGCGTGCCGCTGTTCGGGCGCGTGGGCCGCCACCTCGAACTCACCGAAGCCGGGCGGCAACTGGTGCTTTCGCTGGAGCCGGTGCTGGACCAGCTCGAACAGGTGATTGCCGCGGCCGCCTCGCCGCGCGGCGCGGTCGAGGGCACGCTGCGCGTGGGCGCCATCCATACTTATCTTTCCGCGCTGGTGATGCCGGCCGCGCAGGCGCTGCTCGACGCGCATCCCGCGCTCGACGTGCAGGTCTTCGAGTTCGCCGCCGGCGAGGTCGACCGCGCCCTGCTCGACGGCCAGATCGACCTGGGCCTGGCCTTCGCGCGCGAGGCGCCCAAGCGCATCGCGCTGGTGCCGCTGTTCTCCGAGACGCTGGCGCTGATCGCCGCGGCGGGCAAGCTGCCCGAAGCGCCGGGCGGCATCACGCTGGCGCAGCTCGCCACGCTGCCGCTGGCGCTGCTGCCCGAGCGCTTCGCCATGCGCCGCCAGATCGACGCAGCGGCGCAGGCCGGGGGCTACAGCCTGCGGCCACGGCTGGAAGGGCCGAGCGTGGAAGCGCTGCTGCGCGCCGTGCCGGGCGGGCGCCTGTTCACCATCGCCAGCCCGCTGGCGCTGCACATCGCCGGCGCGCGCCGCAGCGCGGGGCTGGCCGGGCTGGCGCATGCGCCGGTGGCGCACCCCGGCTTTACCCGCACGGCGGCGCTGCACCGGCGCCGCGGCCGGCCCGACGGCGCGGCCGCCATGGCATTCATCGAAGCGCTGGACAAGGTCATCGGCGCCGCCGCCGCTGGCGGCTACATCACACCTGCCTGAGGCCGGATCGGCTTCCAGGCCTTCGACCTGTACCGCGTGGCCAACGGCAAGATCGTCGGGACTGGCACCTGGAAGACAACCTCACGCTGCTCGGGCAGATGGGCGTGAACCGGTAGCCGGCCACCCCGCGGCCGCCGGCTACCTGGCGGTGGACACGCGCCACACGATATTGCCCACGTCGTCCGCCACCAGCAGCGCGCCGCCCTTGTCGATGGCCACGCCCACCGGCCGGCCCTGCGCGTCGCCATCGCCGCTGAGGAAGCCGGTCAGCACATCGACCGGCACGCCCGCCGGCTTGCCGGCCGAGAACGGCACGAAGATCACCTTGTAGCCGCTGTGCGGCTTGCGGTTCCACGAGCCATGCTGGCTGACGAACATGCCGTCCTTGAACGGCGCCGGCAGCGTATTGCCCACCGACGAGGCCATGCCCAGCGAGGCTGTGTGCGGGCCGACCGCGTAGTCGGGCGGGATCGCCCTGGCCACCATCTCCGGCCGTGGCGGCTGCACGCGCGCGTCCACGTGCTGGCCGTAGTAGCTGAACGGCCAGCCGTAGAACGCGCCGTCCTTTACCGAGGTGATGTAGTCCGGCACGAGGTCGCTGCCGATCTCGTCGCGCTCGTTCACCGAGGTCCACAGCGCGCCGCTGACCGGCTCCCACGCCATGCCGTTGGGATTGCGCAGGCCGCTGGCGAACACGCGGTGCGCGCCAGTCTTCGGATCCACTTCCCAGATGGCGGCGCGGCCTTCTTCCTTGTCGATGCCGTTCTCGCCCGCGTTGCTGTTGGAGCCGACGGTGACGTAAAGCTTGCTGCCGTCCGGGCTGGCGATGACGTTCTTGGTCCAGTGATGGTTGATCGGGCCTGCCGGCAGGTCCACCACCCTGGCGCCGGGCGCGGTGATCTCGGTCTGGCCCTGCTGGTACGGGAAGCGCAGCACGGCGTCCGTGTCGGCCACATAGAAATCGTTGCCGACCAGCACCATGCCGAACGGCGAATTCAGGTCCTTGAGAAACACCGAGCGCGCGTCGGCCACGCCGTCACCATCGGTATCGCGCAGCAGCGTGATGCGATTGGCGCTCGGCACGCCCGCGCCGGCGCGCTTCATCACCTGCTTCATCACCCAGCCGCGGATGCCCTTGGCATCGTCGGGCTTGGGCGGCGCGTTGGACTCCGCCACCAGCACATCGCCATTCGGCAGCACATAGAGCCAGCGCGGATGATCGAGCTTGTCGGCGAACGCCACCGTGGCCATGCCCGGCGCCGCGGCCGGCTTCGTGCCATCCGCCCAGCCCTTGGCCGGGGCGATGTTCACCGTCGGCAGCATGGTCTTGTTGGGCGGCGGCAACTGCGGATTCGCGCCGGTGCCGGCGGACACCGGCAAGGTGGCGGACTCGCCGCAGGCGGCCAGGACGGCCGCCGTCAACAGGCACAAGGACAAGACCGGCAAGCGCTGCAAAGGCATGATGGGCTCCCTGCAAAAGACGGACGGCAAGCCCGCCGCGCGCGGCGGCGAGCCAGGCGAATGCAATACGGACGAATGCAATGCGCACGCGGCATCCGCGCGTGCGCATTTCACTATAGGAGCCGCCGGCCGCGCGCTCTGTCAGCCAGGCTGAAAGCGCGTGTAGGACAACGACGACGCGCGCGCAGGCGCTTCAGTCACAGGCGTAGCGGAACGCATCGTTCAGGTCCAGCGGCAGCACCAGCGTGCGCAGATGCGCCGCCCGGGCCGACGCGCACAGCGCGGCGCGCGTGGCCGCGTCCTTGTACTTCGCCGCGTACTCCACGTTGAACACCGCCTTGCCCTGCGCCGTCAACGGCGCATAGCTCGCGCACTCCTTGTACTGGAAGCACTGCTCGTTCACCGCGAAATCGAAATCGGTGGCCAGCGACGCCACCTGGTCCACGTCGTTCTTCAGGCCCGCCGCCAGCCCGCGCGCATGCGCCTCGGCGGCCAGGAAACGGTTGTAGTCCAGCTGCGTCGCCGCCGTCAGCGGAAAGCCCGGCTTGTTGGTATAGCCATCCACGTTGTCCGGGTCCACGCCATCGCAGCCCTTCGCGCGCGCCAGATCCATGCGCGCCTGCATGATCCTGCGCACGTTGGCCGAACGCGTATCCAGCCACTTCTCGCCCGCCCAGCCCGACAGGGCCTTGCCCATGTCCGCCGCCGCGAACTGCTTGAAATCCGGCCGCCAGTTCTCCGAGCTGCCCGCCGAGAAATAGCAGACCACGCGCCTGCCCTGCGCCTTGAGCGCGTCGATGGTGGCCTGCGGCGTGTCGAAGAGGTCGAGGTCGTAGACCTGCGCCGGGTAGCTTGTGTTGATGGTGCCGGTGAGTTGCAGTTGCCAGGTATCGGTGGCGACTGGCATCCAGTGGCCGGTGGCCGGCGTCTGCGACGAAGGCGAGGCTGTATTGGTCGCGACCGCGTTGGCCGACGAAATGGACTGGATGGCAGCACCCGGCTCCGCCGTGCCGCCGTCTCCGCCGCAGGCCGTGAGGAAGGCGGGGAGCAGCCATGCCAGGCGGATGAAGTTCTGGGACACGAAGATTCCTTTGGTTTGGATGGCAGTGGATGGGCGGCTTGAACTGGCGCTCAGCAACGTCGTCGGTTGCTTCCGCGCAGAGCTTAAGGGAATTGGGCTTCGATACGGTAGGGAAATTGGATGACCGGGGTAAGACAGGGTTTCATGCCGGTGATGTAATTGGAATTGATATCTGATATTCAGAATTATGTAGGCCTGAATATCGCAAAACAGTAAGCGCTTCATCAGCGCTGTTACTACAATGGTCCACCCGACGCTCGCGGTGCGTCCTGGCCGGATTGGGTCCTCGGCCGCCACACGCAGCGCACGCAATGTCGCCAAGAATAATCGAGAAAGAAATGGCCACGCTGATTCCCGCGCTTGGATCGGTCACGTCGCGCATGACCACCGGGGAAAAACGCTTTGCCGAGCGGCTGGAGGCAAAGCTCGAAGACGACTATCTCTGCTGGTACGACGTCGCCATCGGCGAGAAGACCCGGCATCCGGACTTCGTCGTATTCCATCCGAATCGAGGCTTGCTGGTGCTGGAAGTCAAGGATTGGCGACTGGACAACATTCGCGAGATCGACAAGCGCGATGTCACGCTGCTCACGGAGCGCGGACTGGTTTGCGAGATGAACCCGCTGGAGACGGCCCGCCAGTTCATGTTCTATGTGCTCGATCTGTTGCAGCGAGATCCGCAACTGGTTTGGCCAAGCGGTTCGCTGAAGGGCAAGCCGTTCTTCCCCTATGGTTGCGGCGTGGTGCTGTCGAATATCAAGCGCGCGCAGTTCGAACAGGCAAACCTGGGCGATGTACTTGCGCCGCACCTCGTCATCTGCAGCGATGAGATGACCGAGGGCGTGGATGCGGAGGCCTTCCAGAAACGCCTCTGGGAAATGTTCCCGATCAAGTTCAGCTTCAAGCTTTCGCTGCCGCAGATCGAACGGGTCCGCTGGCACCTGTTCCCGCAGATTCGCATGCCGGAGCAGCGCGGGCTGTTTGCCGAAGACGCGCTGGCGCCGCAGGATATTCCCGACATCCTGCGTGTCATGGATTTGCAGCAGGAACAACTCGCCCGCAGCCTCGGCGAAGGCCATCGCGTCATCCACGGTGTGGCGGGATCGGGAAAGACATTGATCCTCGGCTACCGTGCCGAGCATCTGGCCAAGGTGGCAACGCGACCCGTGCTCGTGCTCTGCTACAACAAGACGCTGGCAGCCAAACTCGCCGCCACCATGGCCGAGAAGGATATCGCGGACAAAGTTCACGTCTACAACTTCCATGCGTGGTGCTCGCGCCAGCTCGCCGCCTACAACATCGAGCGTCCTGCCGGGCGATCATCGGACGCGTTTTTCGAGTCAATGGTCGAGCGGGTGATCCAGGGCGTCGAGCGAAAGACCATTCCAGGTGGCCAGTATGACGCTGTCCTGATCGACGAAGGCCATGACTTCCGGCCGGAGTGGTTCAAGCTCGTAGTGCAGATGGTCAACCCGGAAAGCAATGCGCTGCTGGTGCTCTACGACGATGCGCAGTCCATCTACGGGCATGCGAAGAAACGCAAGTTCAGCTTCGCCAGCGTGGGGGTCCAGGCCAAAGGCCGCACCACGATTCTCAAGGTCAACTATCGCAATACGCAGGAAATCCTGTCGGTAGCGCGCGCCTTCGCCAATGAACTGCTGCGGCCGATGGATGCCGACGAGGACGAGGCGCCGACAGTCCAGCCGGTCGGCGCCGGGCGCAGCGGACCCAGGCCACTGGTGATTGAACTGCCGAGCCTTCATGCGGAAGCCGAGCGCATCGCCCAGATCCTGATCGACGAGAACCGCACCGGAACGCCCTGGGCTGAGATGGCGGTGCTGTACCGCCATTGGAGCGACGCGGGAAATACGATTGCCGACACATTCTCGCGCAAGGGCATTCCTTTCGAGACGCCGGCGATCAGCAAACGCTTCAAGCCCAGCGCCGACACCGTCAAGGTAGTGACGATACATAGCAGCAAGGGGCTGGAATTCCCGCTGGTGTGCATTCCCGCGACGGGCGCCGTCCACGAGAAGGACGAGTCAGAAGAAGACGAGGCCCGGCTGCTTTACGTGGCGATGACCCGCGCCACGCGGCAGCTCGTGATGACGTATGGGCAGGAATCCCGACTGCTCGACAGGTTGCGGAAGGCATCCGGAGTGGCGATGTAGGCTCAAACCGCTCATGCGTGGGTGTGCTGTTACGCAGGCACAGAGCCAATAGCGTGCCGCCACCGTCTGCAAAGTTCCCTCGACGAAGTTTTGCGCGAGCACGGCATTCTTGATCACGACAATTTCATCTTGGCCTAGACCCTGTGCCCACACTGGCGCCCAATGCTGGCCTTGCGATCATGTCCGACTGATGTTCGTTCGAGGCTTACTGGATGACCTAGCGCCAATCTAGGTCAGCACTCAACTTCGCCACAATGATGAGTCGCTATCGCAGATTTCCTCGAATTAAGACACGTCAGATTTACCGCGAGAACGAACATCGCGATACTCCCCTCTCGCGTACGACCTACACGGCGGCAATAAATGCAGCTCATTGGAAATACGATCCCATCGACCGTCCATTCTGAGGGGAGAAAGCATGGCAGTAACAACGCAACTTAGCGCTGGTCGTGATAGATGGCGGGAAGGCATCGACAACGCTACAGGCAACGAAAAATGGGACATGCACGACTGCTGCATCAGATCGGTGGTCGACGAGTTCAACGGTCACCTAGCAGATCAACCACACTACTTCCCGCTTGACTGGCATTTGATAAAGGCCATGATATGGGTAGAAACGGGAGCTGGTAGCCCACTTTGGGAGCAAAATCCAATCCAGATGGGTAACCCCGGAGATCCGGGCCTGAACGCCCTACTTGACGGCAAAGAGGGCGGCGACCTGATCCTTCCGCTCGCCCTACGCGGCGTGTTGAATCGAGGTAGCGTAAGCACCTCCACGAAGAACAATATTCGTGCTGGCGTAGGTTATCTGCTAATGCGACTGGCCGACTTCGCCATCAAGAGCATCCCGAACTCTGATCGAAGAACTTATGAGGTCAAGGTCAGACCCGGCGATAACCTCGATAGGATTGCGAGAATGCAGGGCACCACTATAGAGATGATGAAAGCACTGAATCCTGGCGCACATATTCTTCGACCAGGGCAAACTCTCATGTATCGCAAGGCTTCGATGAAGAAGGTCATCGTCGGCTGGAAGCCCAGGACTACATCAAACATCGCGCGCTATTACAACGGCGGCGGCGATGCCCGCTACGCGGAAAAGCTCAGCTACGTATTGCCATTGATCCGCCAACGGAACATCACGACGTGCGTCCAATAATAGCTAAAGCAATCATCGGCTGTCGCGTCTTGGCGCTTGCAATGACACTGAGCTCGACAACGACACAGGCAGCGCCCTTTACCGGCGTATTCCAGGGTCAGGGACGTGGATGCTGGGGCAAGCTCTACGTGAAAACGAAGACCCTTGAATGGAATACGCCCTACAGCGCTTGTGCAAGGACGCCCTACACTGTGATCGACAAAGACATGGACGCCGCTGCGCCCAGCATCGCCTTCGCGCTCCAGCACAAGAGCCGGTCATGCCGATACGAGATCGTTCAACTCGCGTTTGATCCCACCTATCCGGACTACTGGCTCGCCAGGGGCTATGTCTCTCGCGCAGACTACGAGAGCAGAAAGACGGCCAGCAACGCCGCGCAATCGAGAACGCTCTCGTGCGGTGTCCAGCGGCAAGACTGAAGGCTTACGCGGCGAGTTTCATTTCTCACACGACGTCAGATGGAGGCTGTGCAGAATTGTGTCGTGTTGGCGCAGGCCTGGGTACGAACAACGAAATGACGCCTCCCCTTTCGGCGCAGCCGCAGGACTCAACGGGCATCTGACGGTGATCAATCTTCAATAGATCCGACCAGCTCACGGTGCAATGCCACGTATTCCTGGGCGAGCTTGTGCCGCGGGTCCAGGTAGATCATCGGCCTGGCGTGCTGATGGGATTCGCGGATCTTCACGGACGAAGACAACCGCGAGCCCAGCACCGGCAGACCTTCGCTCACCAGCTCATCGACCAGTTGCTGGGGCAGGCTGGCGCGAGGCTGAAACTGATTGATCACGATGCCCTCGACTTCCAGCGCCGCATTGTGGTCCTGCTGGATCTCCTTCACGTTGTCCAGCAGCGCATACAGGGCACGGCGGGAAAAGTCGTCGCAATCGAATGGAATCAGGCAGCGCTCGACGGCAATCAAGGCCGAGCGGGTGTAGAAGTTCAGCGCCGGGGGCGTATCGATATAGATCGCATCGTACGTATCCAGCTCGTTCAACGCATCGCGCAGCTTGTAGATCTTGTAGCGCGACTCGAGCTTGCCATGCAGCGCATCGAGATCGGGATGCGCCGGCATCACGTCCAGATTCTCGAACGGCGTCGCATGCACGAACGAGGAGAACTCGACCGGCTTGAAGCTGTAGGTCAGCGCGGTCTCGAAGAAATCCGCCACCGTCGGGGTAGCCTCGCTGGCCTGCTTGCCCAGCAGATACTGGGTGGAATTTCCCTGCACATCCAGGTCGATGACCAGGGTACGCAAGCCCTCGCTGGCGCTGATCGCCGCTAGGTTGCACACAATGGTCGACTTCCCGACACCGCCCTTCTGATTGAATACGACGCGCCGCATTTGCCCTTCCCCCGTGGAATCTCCCGCCCAAAGTCAGGAGCTTACCGTCAGGCCGCGCGTTGTGCCTGCACTGCAGCATGAAGATTCGGGAGGATTGCGGCGCGTGCTTCCAGGAGCGAGGCGGGGGCGTCACTTCGCCGCGATAGGGCCCGGCCGCCCGGACGCCTTGACGGCCATGCATCGGTATGCGGTGCCGTTTGCACTGCCGAATTGGGGAAGACCGAAGCCTCACGCGATAAGCTTATTTTCACCTTGCAGCCGGGATAGTTGGTGCATCCTAGAACGGCACCATGGGTGCCAGTACGCATCCGCCTTTCTTTCGTTTGTGTTGCTGGCCGGACAGGACTTTACGGCTGGATTTGATAGATATTACACAAGGTGTTAAATATGGTTTCCGTGATCGTCGGTTGGGTTGACATGGAACGGACGGTCACCAAGAATGGGCCATCACCGAAACAACGGTGATCGGGCGTGAGAACCCGAGAGATCCCAAGGGCGAACAGCCGCGCCACGCGGCTTCTGTTCGCGCGCACGCGCACGCCTCTAGTTCAATGGCGGGCCGGGCGGGGCAGCCTTCGGGCTGGCCGGGATCCTTGGGTACCGGTTCTCACCCCCGCTGTCGGGCCCGCCACCCCTCACGTGAGAATGAGCGGCGGGCCTTCAACCTACCCAAGGAGGTTGTTATGGCTTTTGCTATTGCCATTGGTCTTCGACGCGATGCTGGTCAGGTCGCGCATCAACTACATCGCATTGGGGTCGTAGCGCCGGGGCTTTCCCATCTGGAGGTGAAGCATGGATAAGGCCACGACTCACGGGCGTCTCCTGGCAGCACGCAAACATCAGGATCTGGTTGCGGAGCTGGCTCACTTGGCGGCCGATGGAACGAGGATGAACCGCAAGCATGCAAGGCGCTTGGCGGGCGAGCTTCACGGTGTTAGCGAGCGCATTCGTGAAACAACCGTAGACGGGTGTGCAGAGCTGCTTGGGGTAAGCGCTGGCCTTGGCACAATGCTGGCCATGCTTCAACAGCGCGGCGATGCCTCCGTCGAGGACGATGGATTGCACTGCCTGCTTGCCGCGCTCAAGGAGAAGTTGGATCGTGCGGTGAACAGCGTCCAGGAAATGTTCTGAGGCGATTCGTCAATGTGCACTCCATGCCCGACGACTGCATGCGCCCAGAGTAAGCGCGAGCCTCGAAACGAAAACGGCCCCCATTTCCTTCTGGGGGCCGTTCTCAAATTCTGGTGCCGGCTGCAGGACTCGAACCCGCCACCTGATGATTACAAATCAACTGCTCTACCTGATGAGCTAAGCCGGCATGTTTGGTGCAGACCGCGATTCTACTGCATGCGGCGCGAAATGACGATGCCTGGGTGCGGCGCGGGCGGTACTTACTTCACCACCTTCAGGGAAGGCTTCTTGGCGCCGATGCGCGAGACCGGCGAGGGCGGCGTGGGTTCGTCGTCGCCGTTGTCGGTGGTGGCGTCGGCCGTGGCCTGGGGGGTTTCGCTTTCGACGGAGGAGAGCTTGGGCGGCGGGTTGTTTTCGCGTTCGGTGGCGGCCTGGGTTTCGGGCACGCTGCGCTCCACCGGGAAGGCCATGCCCTGGCCGTTTTCGCGGGCGTAGATGGCGAGCACGTTTTCCACGGGCACGTCGATCTTGCGCGAGACGCCGCCGAAGCGGGCGCTGAAGCCGATCCACTCGTTGCCCATGTCCAGGCCGCTGGTGGCGTCGAAGCTGACGTTGAGCACGATTTCGTTGTTCTTGACGAACTCGCGCGGCACGCTGGTGTTGGCGTCGACGAAGACGGCGATGTATGGCGTGAAGCCGTTGTCCGTGCACCATTCGTAGATGGCGCGGATCAGGTAGGGCTTGGTGGAGGTTTCAGGCATTGTGCTTCCAGTGGCGCGGGGCGCGCTCCGGGTGGCCCGAAGCGGGGGGCTTCGGGCCGGAGGGCCGGTTTAGCGGCGCATCACCTTTTCCGACGGGGTGAGCGCTTCGATGTAGGCCGGGCGGCTGAAAATGCGTTCGGCGTACTTGAGCAGCGGCGCGGCGTTCTTGGAGAGTTCGATGCCGTAGTGGTCCAGGCGCCAGAGCAGCGGGGCGATGGCGACGTCGAGCATGGAGAACTCTTCGCCGAGCATGTACTTGTTCTTGACGAAGATCGGCGCGAGCTGGGTCAGGCGGTCGCGGATGGCGGCGCGGGCGCGTTCGTGGTTCTTCTCGGCGGCCTTGCCCTTTTCGTTTTCGAGGGCGTAGACGTGCGTGAAGAGTTCTTTTTCGAAGTTGAACAGGAACAGGCGGGCGCGGGCGCGCTGCACCGGGTCGGCCGGCATCAGTTGCGGGTGCGGAAAGCGCTCGTCGATGTACTCGTTGATGATGTTCGATTCGTACAGGATCAGGTCGCGCTCGACCAGGATGGGCACCTGGCCGTAGGGGTTCATCACCGAGATGTCTTCCGGCTTGTTGAACAGGTCGACGTCACGGATCTCGAAATCCATGCCCTTTTCGAACAAGACAAGGCGGCAACGTTGGGAGAACGGGCAGGTGGTGCCCGAATACAACACCATCATGGTTGGATTCCTTTGATGCGGGGTCGATTGACTGGATCGGTATTCTGGCAGAAGCGGTATGCAGAAAGCAAATTAGATGCGCTTAAAGCACATTTATGCTGGATTTTGGCGGTCCGGGGCGATGCGCGGGGCACCTGGCCGCCATCGGTAGCCAGCGCTTATCAAGCAAGAAAGGCCGGAGCGACGCCGCTTTTCACAACGTCAGCTCCGGCCTTCCGCCCGGCGGGGGCTTGCCGCGCTTACTTGATGTCCTTCCAGAAGGAGGCGTTCAGGCGCCAGGCGAGGACGGTGAACACGCCGAGGAACAGCAGCACCCACACGCCGAGGCGCTTGCGCTGGTTCTGGGCTGGCTCGGCCATCCAGTCCAGGTAGCCGACGAGGTCGCTCACGGCCTGGTCGTACTCGAGCGTGCTCATCTTGCCGGGGGTGAGCTGCTCGAAGCCGGCGAACTTGTGCACCTTCTCGCCGTGCTCTTCGGCCTCGACGAACTTGGCGGCGCGCTGGCCCTGCAGTTCCCACAGCACGTGCGGCATGCCGACGTTGGGGAAGACGAGGTTGTTCCAGCCGGTGGCGCGGTCGTCGTCGCGGTAGAAGGTGCGCAGGTAGGTGTAGAGCCAGTCGTCGCCGCGCGCGCGGGCGATCACCGACAGATCAGGCGGGGTGACGCCGAAGAAGGCCTTGGCGTCCTTGGGCTGCATGGCGATGGTCATCATGTCGCCGACCTTGTCGCCGGTAAACAGCAGGTTCTGGCGGATCTGGTCGTCGGTGAGGCCAATGTCCTTGAGGCGGTTGTAGCGCATCATGGACGCGCCGTGGCAGTTCAGGCAGTAGTTCACGAACAGCTTGGCGCCGCGCTGCAGCGAGGAAAGATCGCTGGTCTGCACGGGGGCCGGCTCGAGGGGGTAGCCCCCTTCGCTGGCCATGGCGGGCGCGGCGGCAAAGCAGGCGCCGGCCAGCGCGAGAATCGAAAGCAGCTTTTTCATCGTGTGTCCTTGTGCTTTTGTCGGGGTTCGTCCGGGCTCAGTGCGGGTGGAACGTCACGCGTTCCGGCACGGGCTTGAACTGGCCGACGCGGCTCCACAGCGGCATGGTCAGGAAGAAGGCGAAGTACAGCAGGGTGCCAAGCTGCGACACCTTTTCGCCCACCGGCGACGGGGGCTGCACGCCCAGGTAGCCGAGCACGACGAACACGACCACGAAGACGATGAGGATGGTCTTGTGGAAGGCCGGGCGGTAGCGGATCGACTTCACCGGCGAATGGTCCAGCCACGGCAGGAAGAACAGGATCACCACCGAGCCGCCCATCACCAGCACGCCCCAGAACTTGGCGTCGATGAAGTAGAAGCCCACCGCCAGGATCAGGGCGATGGCGAGCGCGCCGATCTTGATGCGGACGTCCTTGCTGCGCAGGACCACCAGCCCGAGCAGCACCGCGAAGAACACCCACAGGATCGGCAGGAAGTTCGAGGTGGTGGCGCGCAGCATCGAGTAGAACGGCGTGAAGTACCACACCGGCGCGATGTGCGGCGGGGTCTTGAGCGGATCGGCCGGGATGAAGTTGTTGGACTCGAGGAAGTAGCCGCCCATTTCCGGGAAGAAGAAGATCACCGCGGAGAAGATCATCAGGAAGCCGCCCACGCCCAGCAGGTCGTGCACCGAGTAGTACGGGTGGAACGGGATGCCGTCCAGCGGGATGCCGTTCTCGTCCTTCTTGGCCTTGATCTCGACGCCGTCCGGGTTGTTGGAGCCCACTTCGTGCAGCGCGATGATGTGCGCGACGACCAGGCCCAGCAGCACCAGCGGCACGGCGATGACGTGGAACGAGAAGAAACGGTTCAGGGTGGCGTCGCTGACGACATAGTCACCGCGAATGAACAGCGACAGGTCCTGGCCGATCACGGGAATCGCCGAGAACAGGTTCACGATCACCTGGGCGCCCCAGTATGACATCTGGCCCCACGGCAGCAGGTAGCCCATGAAGGCTTCGGCCATCAGGCACAGGAAGATCAGGCAGCCGAAGATCCAGACCAGCTCGCGCGGCTTGCGGTACGAGCCGTACAGCAGGCCGCGGAACATGTGCAGGTACACCACCACGAAGAAGGCCGAGGCGCCGGTGGAGTGCATGTAGCGCACCAGCCAGCCCCAGGGGACTTCGCGCATGATGTATTCCACGCTGGCGTAGGCCACGGGAATGCCGGCGGGGTTGAGCGTGCCGTCGGGCTTGTAGTTCATCACCAGGAAGATGCCGGTGACGATCTGGATGACCAGCACCAGCAGCGCCAGCGAACCGAAGAAGTACCAGAAGTTGAAGTTCTTCGGCGCGTAGTACTTGGAGAGGTGGTCTTCCCAGAGCTGGGTCGCAGGGAAGCGTGCGTCGATCCAGCCGAGCAGGCCGGTCGTTTTGACTTGTTTTTCGGCCGCCATGGTCAAGCGTCTCCTTTTTCATCCTTGCCGATCACGATCTTGGTGTCGGACAGGAACTGGTAGGGGGGTACGTCGAGGTTTTGCGGGGCCGGCTTGTTCTTGAACACGCGGCCCGCCAGGTCGAAGGTCGAACCGTGGCAGGGGCAGAGGAATCCCGGGTCGGAACCGAGCTGAGGGTTGGAGCCGGCGGCGAAGGGGCCGGAGGGCGAGCAGCCGAGGTGGGAGCAGATGCCGACCACGACCAGCAGGTCCTTGTGGTCGGCGCGCGAGCGCGTTTCGTTCTTGCAGTACTCGGGCGTCTTCATGGTGAAAGGCACGTCCGAGTTGGGGTCGGCGACTTCGGAATCGGTTTTCTTGAGCGAGGCGAGCATGTCCTCGGTGCGCTTCAGGATCCAGACGGGCTTGCCACGCCACTCGACCGTCATCATCTCGCCCGGCTTCAAGGCGCTGATGTCAGCCTCGACTGGTGCTCCGGCTGCCTTGGCTTTCTCCGACGGCGCGAACGTGCTGACGAACGGCACTGCGACCGCCACGCCTCCGATGCCGCCAGCGACTGACGTCGCAATCAACCAATTGCGGCGACCCTTATCCACGTTCTTCACGTTTTGCTGGTCACTCATTCCAAACCCCAGGGGATGTCAAATTAGATTTTGCGTCAACCTAAAATTGTACCTTAGGCACATGCGGCATTGAAAGGCGCAGATTTGCTCACGTTCGCGCGATAATCGGCCAGAAAACAGCGATATGGCCTGCAGGCTTGCGTTACAGGCAGTGATGCGGCAGGCTTTTGTCCTAACGACCGTTCAACGTAAGCAACAGTGGGAGAAAAAGCATGGGGATGATGTCCGAGTTCAAGACCTTCGCAATGCGCGGCAATGTAGTCGACCTCGCGGTGGGTGTGATTATCGGCGCGGCGTTCGGCAAGATTGTCGATTCGGTGGTCAACGACCTGATCATGCCGGTGGTCGGGCGCATCATCGGCAAGCTCGATTTCTCCAATATGTTCGTGGTGTTGTCGGACCCGCCCGAGGGCGTGCCGCGCACGCTCGATGCCTTGAAGAAGGCCGGCGTGCCGGTGTTTGCCTATGGCAATTTCCTGACCATCCTGGTCAACTTCCTGATCCTGGCCTTCATCATTTTCATGATGGTGCGCGCCATCAACAAGCTGCGCGCCGAGGAGCCGAAGGCGGAGGAAGCACCGGCGCCGACGCCGGAAGACGTGGTCCTGCTGCGCGAGATCCGCGACAGCCTGAAGGCGCGCCAGGCCTGAGCGGCGGCCGCCCGCTGCGACAATAAGCCGCGCCTGTGGCGGCTTGCAGGGCGATCAGACCGGATTCGGGATGTCGATGAAGGTGTGGCGCAAACCGAACTGTTGCGCGAGATGCTCGCCGAGCGAGCGGATGCCGTAGCGCTCGGTGGCGTGGTGGCCGGCCGCGAGGTAGGCCACGCCGCTCTCGCGCGCGAGGTGGGTGGTCTGCTCGGAAATCTCGCCGCTCAGGTAGCAGTCCACGCCGGCCGCCACGGCGCCGTCGAAGTAACCCTGGGCGCCGCCCGTGCACCAGCCCACCGTGCGGATGAGCTGCTCCGGGTCGCCGATGGCGAGCGGCTCGCGCGCGAGCACGCCGCCCACGTGCGCGGCCAGCGCGGCCAGCGGCATGGATTGCGGCAGGGTGCCGGTCCAGCCGAGCTGGTCGTCGCCAAACCGGCCGGTGGGTGTAAATCCTAATTGCAGTCCGAGCTGGGCGTTATTGCCGAATTCCGGGTGATTATCGAGTGGCAGGTGATAAGCCAGCAGGTTCACATCCGCGCCAAGCAGGCGTTTCAGGCGGGCGTGTTTTTGGCCAATTACCCGCGCATCTTCGTTTTTCCAGAAATATCCGTGGTGAACCAAAATGGCATCGGCGCCGGCTTCGATGGCGGCTTCGACCAATGCAAGGCTTGCCGTCACCCCGGTGACGATAATTTCGACCTCCGCGCGACCTTGCACTTGCCATCCGTTCGGGCAATAGTCTTTGTATCGAGGGACCTGGAGCAGGTCGTTCAAGTACAATTCAAGATCTTTTGTTTTCATTTTCTGCCCAAACTCCAATATGTTGCGCCGTTTCTGGCTGTTCTTTGCCCAGGCTGTCACCGTTGTGCTGGCAGTGTGGTTCGTCGTGGCCACGCTCAAACCGGAATGGCTGCAGCGCGGCCGGGTGGCCGTGCAGTCCGGATCGCCCATCGTCGCGCTGAAGGAAGTCGTGCCCAACATAGCGGGCTCTTCGGCACAGGGCTCGTACAGCGACGCGGCCCAGCAGGCCATGCCGGCGGTGGTGAACATCTTCACCAGCAAGAACGGCAGCAAGCGCACGCCCAACAACCCGCAGGCGGAAGACCCGTGGTTCCGCTTCTTCTTCGGCGACCGCCTGCCGGAACGCCAGGAACCCGTGTCCAGCCTGGGCTCGGGCGTGATCGTCAGCGCGGAAGGTTACATTCTAACCAACCACCACGTGGTGGACGGGGCCGATGAGATCGAGGTCGCGCTGACCGACGGGCGCAAGGCGAACGCCAAGGTGGTGGGCTCGGACCCGGAAACCGACCTGGCCGTCCTCAAGATCACGCTGAAGGACCTCCCCGCGATCACCTTGGGCCGCATCGAGAACGTCAAGGTGGGCGATGTGGTGCTGGCGATCGGCAACCCGTTCGGCGTGGGCCAGACCGTGACCATGGGCATCGTGTCGGCGCTGGGCCGCAGCCACCTGGGCATCAACACCTTCGAAAACTTCATCCAGACCGACGCGGCCATCAACCCGGGCAATTCGGGCGGCGCGCTGGTCGATGCGCAGGGCAACCTGCTGGGCATCAACACGGCCATCTATTCGCGCTCGGGCGGCTCGCTGGGCATCGGTTTTGCCATTCCGGTGTCGACGGCCAAGCAGGTGATGGAGTCCATCATCTCCACCGGCAGCGTGACGCGCGGCTGGATCGGCGTGGAGCCGCAGGACATGACGCCGGAAATTGCCGAATCGTTCGGCCTGGAGGCCAAGGAAGGTGCGCTGATCGCCGCCGTGGTCCAGGGCGGCCCCGCCGACAAGGCCGGCGTGAAGCCGGGCGACGTGCTGGTTTCGGTCGACGGGCAGGCCATTTCCGACACCACGGCCCTGCTCAACGCCATTGCGCAGCTCAAGCCGGGCGCGGAAGCCAAGATGAAGGTGGTGCGCCGGGGCAAGCCGGCGGAGCTGACGGTGATGATCGGCAAGCGCCCGCCACCGCCGCGCCGCGCGCTGCCGCTGGACGAAGAGGAATAAATCAGCGCGGGCGTGGCGCCAAGTGCGGGCGCCCGCCGAATTGAGAGCTTTGCCCGACCCCGCCCTTGTGGCGGGGTTTTTTGTTTGGGCCATGCGCACGCCATTCGGTGCCGCATATCCCAGCCGCGGCACATGGCGGACTCGCCGCAATGCCCCGCGCGTACCCGGTGCTGCGCTCGCACGGTCAGGCAGCCAGCAGAAGGCAGTGCACAGGCACGCCTGTGCCGATGCCAGCATGCGGCGATCTGCCGCTCCCCCTGCCCATTTGCTGGCGCTTTCGCGAGCCGGGCAGGCAAGACGGACGAAGCGGCGAACCGGTCGCCGCCGTGCAGTCGCCGGTTGCCGGGTTCTGATTGCCCCCGCCATATCCCACGCCAGACCGGCGAGCAAGCCTGGCCAGGCAAGCCCCCGCGAATTACGGATCGCCAAAACGACAGAACGCCGGCATCCTTGCGGATGCCGGCGTTCTGCGCTCAAGCCAATCTAAAGCGAGCTTACGCCCGCGTTAAATTAGAACTTGTGGCGGATACCAACGGTAGCGCCGAACTGGTTCTGACCCGGGGTCACAACGGCGCCATCGGTCGGCGATGCGCTGTTGAAGCCGTTCACGCCCAGAGCCGAACCGCTCTTGTTCTTGACGTACGACAGCGAGGTGTACAGGTCGGTGCGCTTCGACAGAGCGTAGTCAGCCGTAGCAACGAAGTTCCACGGATCTGCGCTGGTGCTCTTGAAGTCTTGGTAGTACGCAGCGCCCGTCAGCGAGAACGCCGGGGTCAGCTGGTAACCAACGCCGAGCCAGTACAGGTTCGAGACGCTGTTGGTCAGAGTCGTAGCGGTGTTGGCAACGATTGCGCCCGGCAGAGCTGCGCCGTTGAACGAGTGAGCGTAACGGTAACCGGCGTAGACCTTTGCCGGTCCGATGGCGTACGTACCGGCAACGGTAGCACGACGGATCATCTGGCTGTTGGTCGTCGGAGCGGTGGTACCGTTGGTGCCGTTCGACTCGTCGTACGCAGCGCCAACCGAGAACGGACCGGCAGCGTAGCTAGCCGAGAACGCGTACTCGCGGCCAGCCGTGAACACGCCCGGGACTTCCTGGCCGTCACGTTGGAACGAGTACAGAGCTTGCACGGTCAGGCCCGAGAACGTGCCGATGTACTTGACGCTGTTGTCGGCACGCGAAGCGCCGATGTAGTTGTCTTGTGCGCCGATGCTGTAACGGGTCGAAATGGCCATCGGATCATAGATCAGGCCGAAGTCATAGAACGGAGTCTGATGACGACCCAAGGTCAGCTGGCCGTACTGGCTTTGCAGACCGACGAAAGCTTGACGGCCGAACAGGCGGCTGCCTTGGCCCGACGTGCCGCTATCGATGCTGAAGCCGCTTTCCAGGACGAAGATGCCCTTCAGACCGCCGCCCAGGTCTTCGATGCCGCGCAGGCCCCAACGCGAACCGGACTGGTTACCCGAAGTCAGGCGGAAGGAGTTGTTGTTGCCGGTGTTACCCACGGTGGCGTGGTTGGTGTATTCAATACCAGCGTCGGCCACGCCGTACAGGGTCACGCTCGATTGGGCATACGCACCACCAGCGGCCAGGGCAGCGACAGCGGCTGCAAACAGTTTCATCTTCATATCGACACTTTCCTTGTCAACTGATTGGGAAATCTTGGCTTGCCCAAGTGCTTGGGCGACGCATTTACCTCACGTCTGCTGCGTATTATGGGTCAGCCCCCCCAGCCGCCAGAAGGCTTTTTCGTCGTAAACCGTGGATAGCGGGGGATTTTGTTGTGATGTAGCAACAGCACGGAAAGGCATATTCGCCACTCCGGTGCAAAAGTATCGTGTCGCAGCTCTGCCGCCGAACCGCGGCGGCACACTCAGTCCGGCTGGGCTTCGCTGCCTGCGGGGTCCGCCACGACTGGCTTTGCGGTGAAGCGGGCCATGATCAGTCCCAGTTCGTAGAGCGCCACCAGCGGCACCGCCAGCAAGAGCTGCGACAGTACGTCCGGCGGCGTCACCACCGCGGCGATCACGAAGGCGCCGACGATCACGTAGGGCCGGATCTGCTTGAGCTTGTCCAGCTCGACCACGCCGAAACGCACCAGCACGATCACCACCACGGGCACCTCGAAGGTGATGCCGAACGCCAGGAACATGGTCATGGCGAAGCTCAGGTATTTGTCGATGTCCGTCGACATCTCGGCGCCGAGCGGCGCGTTGTAGTGCGCCATGAAATGGAACACCGTGGGGAACACCAGGAAGTAGGCGAAGGCCACGCCGCAGATGAACAGCACGTAGCTGCTGCTGACCAGCGGCACAATCAGCCGTTTCTCATGCTGGTACAGGCCGGGCGCGACGAACTGCCAGATCTGGTACAGCACCCAGGGCAGCGCGATCAGGAAGGCCACCAGCAGCGTGACCTTCATCGGCACGAAGAACGAGCCGGTCACGTCGGTGACGATCATCTTGCCGCCCTTGGGCAGGTTCTCCATCAGCGGCCGGGCGAACAGGTTGAAGATATTCGGCGCCCAGTAGATCAGGCTGACGAACACCAGGATCACGCCCGAGGCAGCCTTGACGATACGCGAGCGCAGCTCCACCAGGTGAGAGATGAAGGTTTCCTGCTGGCCTTCGTCCTGCGGGTCTTGGGGATCTTGGGAACGGGAGTCGCTCATGGCGTGGACCACTCAGCCGGGCGGGCTGGCATGGAAAAATCGGTGGCGGAATCGGAAACGGCACGGCGGCACGGCGCGCGGGTCGGAACGCACGACAGCGACAGCCGGCCGGGTACCGGCGTGATGACGAACCCCGTCATGCTCAATCGAAGAAAGAGCGTGCGGGGCCGGTGGCGGGACGATGGCGCTTGACGCGCGCGGCGCCGGATTGCGCCCACACGCGGACATTGTGCTGGCGCTTGTACCACAGTGGCTGCGCGCCCTGCTTGACGCGCCAGCTCTTGCGGCCGTTGTGGAGCTTGTGCGCCGTGCCCCAGGAGGGCACGTGGCCGCTGTCCGCGGCCGCCCCCGCCGGCGCGGCGCCGGCATCGGTGCCGGACAGCGCCTCGTTGAGGGACTGGGCGTGCTCGTGCACCTCCTTGTGGATGGTGCGCTCCACGTCGCGCGCGGCGTCCTCGAACTCCGTGCGCATCTTGCGCAGTTCGTCGAGCTCGACCTCGCGGCTGACCTCCGCCTTGACGTCATTGATATAGCGCTGCGCGCGGCCAACCAGCGCGCCGACCGTGCGCGCCACCTTCGGCAGCCGCTCGGGACCGATCACCACCAGCGCCACGGCGCCGATCAGTGCAAGCTTGGAAATGCCGAGATCGATCATGCGAGCTTAGGGAGGAAGGATCCGCCGCCCGGCCCTGCGGCATGCGGGCCTTCACGCAGGCGAACCTGCCGCGACAGGGCCGGCAGGCATGGCATGGCTGGCGGGAGAAGGAACATCGGGAAAGCCGGCAAGGGTCGTGTCGCGCTTACTGCTGGCGCGACTTTTCCTTGGCTTCGACGTCGATGGTGGTGCTGTCGCGCAGCTCCTTGGCCGGCGCGGCCGCCGTGGCGTCTTCGCCGTTGGGGTCCTTCATGCCGTCCTTGAAACCCTTCACGGCGCCGCCCAGGTCCTGGCCGATATTGCGCAGCTTCTTGGTGCCAAAGACCAGCATGACGATCACCAGCACGATGAGCCAGTGCCAAATGCTAAACGAACCCATTTTCTGCTCCTGATGAGGCCAGGGGCGGCACCTTGCCACCCCGGCCCGTTGTTCCGTCACTGAAGGCCATGCCGGGCGACGGTTGCCGGCACGGCGTCTGACCGTGGTCCATCCGGCCCGCGGTCCTGCATGGGTTGGCTGCAAGCCTGGCGCGCAGCCGGCTTTCGACAGCCGGGCACCGCGCTCAGGGCAGCGCCACCTTCCACTGGTTGCGCGGGCCGCCGAGCACATGCAGATGGAGGTGATAGACCTCCTGTCCGCCATCCGGGCCGGTATTGATCACCGTCCGGAAACCGTTCCCGCATCCTGCCGCACGCGCCAGCTCAGGCACCTTCAACATCATTTTAGCAAGCACAGCGCCATCGCCGGGTCCGCAATCGGCCAGCGAATCGACATGCGCCTTGGGAATGAGCAGGAAGTGTACCGGGGCTTTCGGGTGGATATCATGGAAAGCCAGCATATCGTCGTCTTCGTAGACCTTGTTCGACGCAAGCTCGCCCGCCACGATCCGGCAGAAGATGCAATTTTGCTGTGGATTCATGAAAATTTCATTGCGCGCTGCAAATTGAGCCGGATTTTCGTCACGTGGCCCATGCCGGGCCCGTTCCGGAACCTGCTCCGCTGCCTTGACCACTCCCGGCAGCCGGGACTCAGAAAGCCTGGTCCGGGTACATCGGCTTGCCATCGTTCAGGTAGAGCCAGCCTTTGACGATACGATACAGCATCCACAGGGACAAGATGCTCCACAGGGCAAAGGCCAGCGGAATCAGGATCACGGTGGCAAACAGCACGCCGCCGAGGACCGCCCACCCCACCGACCACCAGAAGGAGCGGATCTGCCAGGCGAAATGGGAGGCGTAGAGCGTGCCGCGCGTGTCGTCGCGCTTCACGTAGCCGACGATGATGGCAATCAGCGCGGTCACGCCACCGGTCAGCCAGAAAATGGCGTATAGCGCATACAGGATATGCGTGAGCTTGCGCAGGCTGGCGAGCCGGTCGCCGTCCGCCGTGATCACCTCTGCCATCTCGTCATGCTCCTCTTGGCTGTGGCCTGCCGCGGGCGCCGCATCGCCGGCGCCCGCGGCAAACCTTCAGGCGCCCGGCGCGCGGCGCGCCTTTTCCTCGAGGCCGGACAGGCCCTCGCGGCGGGCCAGCTCGTTGACCACGTCGGCCGGCTCCAGGCCGAAGCGGGCCAGCAGCACCATGCTGTGGAACCAGAGATCGGCCACTTCGTAGACCACCTTGCCGACGGCTTCCTGGCCCAGCCCGGCGGCGCGCGCATCCTTGGCGGCCATCACGGTCTCGGTGGCTTCCTCGCCGATCTTCTTCAGGATGGCGTCGTCGCCCTTGTGGAACAGGCGCGCCACGTAGGACTTGTCGGGATCGCCGCCGTTCTCGGGCTTGCGCGATTCCAGCACCGCGGCCAGGCGGGCCAGCACGTCGGTGCTGCTTGTCTGGTTGTCGCTCATGGCTTGGGCGCGTAGATGGTGGACGGGTCCTTGAGCACCGGCTCGACGGTCTGCCAGTCGCCGTTCTCGGCATCGCCCTCGAACTTCTGGAAGAAGCACGAGTGCCGGCCGGTATGGCAGGCGATGCCGTCGTTCTGCGTGACCTTGAGCAGCACCACGTCCTCGTCGCAGTCCAGGCGCATCTCATGCACCTTCTGCACGTGGCCGGATTCCTCGCCCTTGTGCCACAGGCGCTTGCGCGAGCGCGACCAGAACACGGCCTCGCCGATCTCCGCGGTGCGCTGGAGCGCCTCGCGGTTCATGAACGCAAACATGAGTACGTCGTTCGAGCCGACTTCCTGGACGATCACCGGCACCAGGCCGTTGTCGTCCCACTTCACCTTGTTGAGCCACTTCTTTGCCATGTCGGTTCGCCGTGTTCCAGAGTTCAGATCCGCACCGGGATGCCCTCGCGGGCCATGAATGCCTTCGCCTCGCCCACGGTGTGCTCGCCGTAGTGGAAGATGCTGGCGGCCAGCACCGCGTCGGCGCGGCCCAGCTTGATGCCGTCGGCCAGGTCCTGCAGCCCGCCCACGCCGCCCGAGGCGATCACCGGCACCGATACCGCGTCGCTGACCGCGCGCGTGAGTTCGAGGTCGAAGCCGCTCTTGGTGCCGTCGCGGTCCATGCTGGTGAGCAGCAGCTCGCCGGCGCCGCGCGCGGCCATCTCGCGCGCCCATTCGACCGCGTCGAGCCCGGTGGCCTTGCGCCCGCCGTGGGTGAAGACTTCCCAGCGCGCCGGCTCGCCGGGGGCGGAGCTGCGCTTGGCGTCGATCGCCACCACGATGCACTGCGAGCCGTAGCGCGCGGTGGCATCCGACACCAGCTGCGGGTTGGCGATGGCCGAGGAATTGACGCTGATCTTGTCCGCGCCGGCATTGAGCAGGCGCCGCACGTCTTCCACGGCGCGCACGCCGCCGCCCACCGTCAGCGGGATGAACACCTGCGAGGCCACCGCCTCGATGATGTGCAGGATCAGGTCGCGGCCGTCGCTGGTCGCGGTGATGTCCAGAAAAGTGATTTCATCGGCGCCCTGCTCGTCGTAGCGGCGGGCGATCTCGACCGGGTCGCCCGCGTCGCGCAATTCGACGAAGTTGACACCCTTGACCACCCGCCCGTTGGTCACGTCGAGGCAGGGGATGATACGTTTGGCTAGCATGAGGTTCCTTGCCCGCCGCCGGCGCTTGGCCCTCGCGGGCGCCGGCGGCTGCAACTGTGTCGCGCGGGGACGCGCGTGGTCTTACTGCTCGGCGCCGAGCTTGTCGGCAAGCGTCTGGGCCTCGGCGAAGTTCAGGTCGCCGGAGTAGATCGCGCGGCCACAGATGACGCCTTCGACGCCATCCTTCTGTACTTTGCACAGGCGTTCGATATCGGCCAGGTCCGACAGCCCGCCGCTGGCGATCACGGGGATGGTGGCGGACTGGGCCAGCTTGACGGTGGCGTCGATGTTGATGCCTTGCAGCATGCCGTCGCGGCCGATGTCGGTATAGATGATGGCTTCCACGCCGTAGTCTTCGTACTTGCGCGCGAGGTCGGCGACCTCGTGCCCGGTCAGCTTGCTCCAGCCGTCCGTGGCGACCTTGCCTTCGCGGGCATCGAGGCCGACGATGATATGGCCGCCGAACGCCGTGCAGGCGTCCTTGAGGAAGCCGGGGTTCTTGACCGCGGCCGTGCCGATGATGACGTAGGACAGTCCGCCGTCGAGCCAGCGCTCGATGGTGTTCAGGTCGCGGATGCCGCCGCCGAGCTGGATCGGAATCTCGTCGCCGACCTCGGCGATGATGGCCTTGATGGCGGCTTCATTGCGGGGCTTGCCCACGAACGCCCCATTGAGGTCGACCAGGTGCAGGCGCCGTGCGCCCTGTTCCACCCAGTGACGTGCCATGGCGGCGGGATCTTCGGAAAAGACGGTGGCCTGGTCCATGTCGCCTTGCTTGAGGCGTACACATTGACCGTCCTTCAGGTCGATGGCCGGAATGAGCAACATAAGCGTGAAGAGCGTGTTTGATTGAGAAAGAGAAGAAAGATGAGCCTAGGCCAGCATGGCCGTTCGGCCCGGTCCCGGTAAAGCCACTACGTCAGGATCAGGGATGCCAGTGCACGAAGTTCCGGTAAATCTGCAAGCCCATGGCGGCGCTCTTCTCCGGGTGGAACTGCGTGGCAAAAATATTATCGCGCGCCACCGCGCTCGTAAATACGACGCCATAGTCGGTCTCGCCGGCAATATGCGCCGGATCCTGCGCATGCACGAAGTAGCTGTGCACGAAATAGAACCAGCTGTCGTCGGGAATGCCTGCCCACAGCGGATGGGCCCGGACCTGCCTCACGCGGTTCCAGCCCATCTGCGGCACCTTGTAGCGCGAGCCGTCCGGCTGGGTCAGCCCGTCGAGCTCGAAGCGGATGACCTCGCCGGGCAGCAGGCCCAGGCACGGGGTGCTACCGCCCGCAGTCCTACTTTCCTTGCTCAGGTCGAACAGCATCTGTTCGCCAACGCACACGCCGAGCAGCGGCTTGCTGGCGGCGGCCTCGATCACGGCCTCCTGCAAACCCGAGGCGCCGAGCGCCGCCATGCAGTCCGGCATGGCGCCCTGGCCCGGCAGCACCACACGCTCGGCCGCGCGGATCGCCTCGGGGCGGTCCACCACCTGCACATCCGCCTCCGGCGCCGCGGCACGCAGTGCCTGCGCCACGGAGCGCAGGTTGCCCATGCCGTAATCCACAATTGCTATGGTAGTCATGATTTCAAAACAGGCAACAATGTCTTCAGCCCGTCCACAATGAATTCTACGGCCAGCGCCGACAGGATCAGCCCCATCAGCCGCGTGCCGATATTGATGCCGGTGCGCCCGATCACGCGGGCGATCGGGTCAGCGGCGCGGAACGTCATATATACCACTGCGCCGAGCACCACCCCGATCCCGACCAGGATCAGCAGCTGGTACCAGTGCTGCGTCTTGCCGGCGTAGACGATCACCGTGCTGATCGAGCCGGGCCCGGTCAGCAGCGGCAGCGCCAGCGGCACCACCGCGATGCTGGCCTTGGCCTCGGCCTCGTCTTCTTCTTCCGGCGTGGCCTTGGTGCGGCCGGTCTGGGCGTTCAGCATGTTCATCGCCATCATGATCATGATGAGGCCCCCGCCCACCTGCAGCGAGGCCACCGAGATATTGAAGAACTCGATGATCTGCTGGCCGAGCAAGGCCGAAATGCCGACCACGATCGCCACCGAGACCGACGCGATCCGGATGGTACGCAGCTTTTCCGCTTCCGTCTGCTGGGTGGTCAGGCTGATGAAGAACGGGATCGCCCCGATCGGGTTGATCAGCGCCAGCAGCGAGATGAACGACTTGAGCGTATCCATCGGGTCGGGCCTGGACGGTTGGTCTGGCGCGGGCCGCGCACGCGCCGTGACACGGCTTGGTGCGGGTCCCGCGTCACGGTCTGCTTCGGTACCGCGTTGATCGGAGGTTGTCGCAGGCGCGTGGCCGGCGGCGCGCGGCTTGTCCGCGCGCCGGCCGGCGTCAGCCTACCAGGGTGCCCTTGGTCGAGGGGATCGTGTTGCCCGCGCGCGGGTCCATCTCCACCGCCATGCGCAGCGCGCGGCCGAAGGCCTTGAACACGGTCTCGCACTGGTGGTGGGCATTGATGCCGCGCAGGTTGTCGACATGCAGCGTGACCGCGGCATGGTTGACGAAGCCGCGGAAGAACTCGATGGTGAGGTCCACGTCGAAGCTGCCGACGCGCGCGCGCGTGAACGGCACGTGGAATTCCAGCCCGGGACGGCCGGAGAAGTCGATCACCACGCGCGACAGGCATTCGTCGAGCGGCACGTAGCTGTGGCCGTAGCGGGTGATGCCCTTCTTGTCGCCGATGGCCTTGGCCACCGCCTGGCCGAGCGCGATGCCGATGTCTTCCACCGTGTGGTGGTCGTCGATATGCGTGTCGCCGCTGGCTTCGACCTCGAGGTCGAACATGCCATGGCGGGCGATCTGGTCCAGCATGTGGTCGAGGAACGGCACGCCCGACGCCAGCTTCTGGCGGCCGGTGCCGTCGAGATTCAGGGAAACGCGGATCTGCGTCTCCGATGTATTGCGGGTGACCTCTGCAACACGCATGGTGTTAATCCTGCAACGCCGCGGCAAAGGCGGCGAGAAATTGCGCGTTCTCTTCGGGGGTGCTGACCGTAACGCGCAGACAATTGGCCAGCAACGGGTGCATTTTACTCACGTTCTTGATCAAAACCTTGCGCGCGAGCACGCCGTCGAACACGCGCGCGGCATCGGGCACGCGCACCAGCAGGAAATTGGCGTCGCTGGGGAACACCGTCACCCCGGGCATGGCCGCCAGCGCCGCAGCCACGGCGGCGCGCTCGGCGCGCAGCAGCGCGGCCTGCTGGTCGAGCACGTCCACGTGTTCCAGCACGAACAGCGCGGTGGCCTCGGTCAGCACGTTGACGTTGTACGGCGGGCGCACCTTGTCGAACTGCGACAGCCACTCGGGCGCGCCGGCCAGGTAGCCCAGGCGGATGCCGGCCAGCCCCAGCTTGGACACCGTGCGCATCACCAGCAGGTTGCCGAACTCGGCCAGGCGCGGCATCCAGGTGTCCTGCGCGAACGGCTGGTAGGCCTCGTCCACCACCACCAGGCTGTGGCTGACCTCGCCCTGCGCCGCGCGCACGATGGCTTCCATGTCGGCGGCATCGAACGCGTTGCCGGTGGGATTGTTCGGGTAGGCCAGGTAGACCACGGCGGGCTGGTGCTCGGCCATGGCCGCCAGCATGGCGGCGCGGTCCAGCGTGAAATCCGCCTTGAGCGGCACGCCGACGAACTCCACGCCGGCGAACTGCGCCGAGATGGCGTACATGACGAAGCCCGGCACCGGCGCCAGCACCTTGGCGCCGGGCCTGGCCACGGCCAGCGCCAGGATGCTGATGAGCTCGTCGGAGCCGTTGCCCAGCAGCACGTCCATGCCCGCGGGCACCTGCATCGCCGCCTTCAGGCGCGCGCGCAGCGCTTCGCTGCTGGGCACCGGGTAACGGTTGAGCGCCACCTCGGCCAGGCGCGCGGCGAGCTGGCCGCGCAGCGCGTCGGGCAGGCGGTAGGGGTTCTCCATCGCGTCCAGCTTCACCAGACCGTGCGAGTCCGCCACATGGTAGGCGCCCATGGCGCGTACGTCGTCACGGATGATGCGTTCGATCAGGGAAGGCTGTACTGCTGACATTGGATTTACCTCTTGCATGGTCTGGGTGGTGGTGAAACCGTTGGCTGCCGCCGGCGGGCCGGCGGCAGCCTGATTGCCGCGGCGCTCAGTTACGCCGCAGGCGGTACTCCGCGCTGCGCGCGTGGGCCTGCAGGCCTTCGCCGTAGGCCAGCTCGGCGGCGATCTGGCCGAGCATCTGCGCGCCCTGCTCGCTCACCTCGATCAGGCTCGAGCGCTTCTGGAAGTCGTACACGCCCAGCGGCGACGAGAAGCGCGCCGTGCGCGAGGTGGGCAGCACGTGGTTGGGGCCGGCGCAGTAGTCGCCCAGCGATTCGCTGGTGTAGCGGCCCAGGAAGATGGCGCCGGCGTGGCGGATGCGCTCGGCCCAGTGGCGCGGGTTCTCGGCGGAAATCTCCAGGTGCTCGGGCGCGATCGCGTTGGCGATCTCGCAGGCCTCCTCCATGTCGCGCACGCGCACCAGCGCGCCGCGGCCGGACAGCGAGGCGCGGATGACCTCGCGGCGCGGCATGCCCTTGATCTGGCGATGTATGCTCTGCTCCACTTCGGCCAGGTAATTGGAGTCCGGGCACAGCAGGATGGACTGCGCCAGCTCGTCGTGCTCGGCCTGCGAGAACAGGTCCATCGCCACCCAGTCGGGGTCGGTGGTGCCGTCGCAGATGACCAGGATCTCGGACGGGCCGGCGATCATGTCGATGCCCACCGTGCCGAACACGCGGCGCTTGGCCGCCGCCACGTAGGCGTTGCCGGGGCCGACGATCTTGTCCACCTGCGGCAGCGTGGCGGTGCCGTAGGCCAGCGCCCCCACCGCCTGCGCGCCGCCGATGGTAAACACCCGGTCCACGCCGGCGATCTGCGCCGCGGCCAGCACCAGCTCGTTGCGCACGCCGCCCGGCGTGGGCACGACCATGATGACTTCCTTGACGCCGGCCACGCGCGCGGGAATCGCGTTCATCAGCACCGACGAGGGATAGGCCGCCTTGCCGCCCGGCACATAGATGCCGACGCGGTCCAGCGGGGTCACCTTCTGGCCCAGCACGGTGCCGTCGGACTCGGTGTACTCCCAGCTATGGCTGCCGCATTCGATCTTCTGCTTCTCGTGGTAGGCGCGCACGCGCGCCGCGGCCGCCTCCAGCGCCGCGCGGCGCTTGGGTTCGAGCTCCTCCAGCGCGGCTTCGAGCTCGGCCTGCGACAGTTCCAGCGCGGCCATCGAGCCGGCCTTCACGCGGTCGAAGCGCTCGGTGTATTCCAGCACCGCGGCGTCGCCGCGGGTTTTCACGTCGGCCAGGATCTGCGCCGCGGCGCGGTCGATGGCCTCATCCTCGCCGGCCTCGAAGGCCAGTACCTGGCGCAGCGCGGCGGCGAAATCCGGCTCGGTCGAATCCAGCCGGCGGATTACGAGATTTTCCATAGCGTTTTCGTTCATGACTCCATTCTCCGGGTCCATGCCCTTGTCCCTCTCCATCACAGCCTCTCCATCACGGCCTCTCCATCACTGCCTTCCCCTCGCAGCCGCCGCGCCGCACCCGTGCGGCACGCACGGCCTCAGGCCAGCGCGGCCGAAGCCCGTTCGAACGCCGCGAGAATCGGCGCCAGCCGTTCGCGCTTGAGCTTGAGGGCAGCCTGGTTGACCACCAGCCGCGACGAGATCTGCACGATCTCTTCC
Organism: Cupriavidus sp. 30B13; assembly: GCF_049059565.2. Taxonomy (NCBI): domain Bacteria; kingdom Pseudomonadati; phylum Pseudomonadota; class Betaproteobacteria; order Burkholderiales; family Burkholderiaceae; genus Cupriavidus; species Cupriavidus sp. 30B13. The sequence continues at coordinate 3,862,054 of NZ_CP188223.1, forward strand.
ACTTCGACCAGGTTGTTGGCGCGCAAGGTCCCGCCGGTGCTGACCAGGTCGACGATGGCGTCGGCCAGCCCCACCAGCGGCCCGAGTTCCATCGAGCCATACAGCTTGATCAGGTCCACGTGCACGCCCTTCTTGGCGAAGTGCTCGCGCGCGGTCTGCACATACTTGGTGGCCACCGCCAGCCGCGCGCCCTGGCGCACGGCGCTGGCGTAGTCGAAGCCGGCCGAGGTCGCCACCGACATGCGGCACTTGGCAATGTTGAGGTCGATCGGCGCGTAGAGCCCGGCCATGCCGTGCTCCATCAGCACGTCCTTGCCCGCCACGCCGAAATCCGCCGCGCCGTACTGCACGTAGGTCGGCACGTCCGAGGCGCGCACGATGATGACGCGCACGTCCGGGTCCGAGGTGGGCAGGATCAGCTTGCGGGAGGTCTCGGGATCCTCGGTCACGTGGATGCCGGCGGCCTCGAGCAGCGGCATGGTTTCGGTGAAGATCCGGCCCTTGGAAAGGGCCAGCGTCAGCTGGTTCGGGGAGGGGCTCATCTGCGTCCTTGTTCTGTCTTGTCGTGCGCCTGGGGGCGTGCGTGCGCTCAGGCGATGCGGCGGATCTTCGCGCCCACCGCCGACAGCTTGTCTTCCATGCGGTCGTAGCCGCGGTCGAGGTGATAGATGCGGTCGATCACGGTCTCGCCCTCGGCCACCAGGCCGGCGATCACCAGGCTGGCCGAGGCGCGCAGGTCGGTGGCCATCACCCTGGCGCCGGACAGCCGGGGCACGCCGGTCACGACCGCGGTATTGCCTTCGACCGCGATGTCCGCGCCGAGCCGGCCGAGTTCCTGCACGTGCATGAAGCGGTTCTCGAAAATGGTCTCGGTGATGCGCGCCACGCCGCCTGCGATGCTGTTGAGCGCCATGAACTGCGCCTGCATGTCGGTGGGGAAAGCGGGGTATTCCGAGGTGCGGAAGCTGACCGCGTGCGGCCGGCCGGCCATGTGCAGGCGGATCCAGTCCGCGCCGGTCTCGATGGCGGCGCCGGTCTCGCGCAGCTTGTCGAGCACCGCGTCCAGCAGGCCCGGCGCGATGCCGCGCAGCACCACGTCGCCCAGCGTGGCCGCGGCCGCGCACAGGAAGGTGCCGGCCTCGATGCGGTCGCCGATCACGGTGTGGCTGGCGCCGTGCAGGCGCTCCACGCCCTGCACCACCAGGCGGTCGGTGCCGATGCCGTCGATGCGGGCGCCCATCTTGACCAGCAGGTGGGCCAGGTCGGTCACTTCCGGCTCGCGCGCGGCGTTCTCCAGCACGGTCTCGCCTTCGGCCAGCGTGGCGGCCATCAGCAGGTTCTCGGTGCCGGTCACGGTGATCATGTCGGTCACCACGCGCGCGCCCTTGAGGCGCCTGGCGCGGGCATGGATGAAGCCGTGCTCGATGGTGATCTCGGCGCCCATGGCCTGCAGGCCCTTGATGTGCTGGTCGACCGGGCGCGCGCCGATGGCGCAGCCGCCGGGCAGCGACACGCGCGCCTCGCCGAAGCGCGCCACCAGCGGGCCCAGCACCAGGATCGAGGCGCGCATGGTCTTGACCAGCTCGTACGGCGCCTCGGGCAGGTTGACGTCGGTGCCGTCGAGCGTGACGCGCGCGCCGTCCTGCGTGGCCTTCATGCCCATCTGGCGCAGCAGCTTGAGCGTGGTGCTGACGTCCTGCAGGTCGGGCACGTTGCCGAGCGATACGGTATCGGCCGCCAGCAAGCCCGCGCACAGGATCGGCAGCGCGGCATTCTTGGCGCCCGAGACGCGGATCTCGCCGCGCAGCGGGCCATTGCCCTGGATCTCGAGTTTGTCCATCTTCAGTCTTTTCCGGCCGGTGCGCATGGCGCGCGCCCGGCATCGTTCGTCACATTCCGCGCGCGGCGCCTCGGGGCGCCTGCGCGCGGTATCTGGTACCCGCGGGCCGCGCGGCGGCCCTGTTTGTTACGTCCGGCCTGTCGGGCGGCCAGCTTGATGTTCCGAGCGGTGCGTTTCCTACTTGGCCTGCGCGCCCTGCGCCTGCCATTCGGCGGGCGTCAGGGTCTTCATAGACAGCGCGTGGATCTCGGCGCGCATGCGGTCGCCCAGCGCGGCGTAGACCTGCTGGTGCCGCTGGATCAGGCGCTTGCCGTCGAACTGGGCGCTGACGATGGTGGCGAAGAAGTGCTGGCCGTCGCCCTCCACTTCGAGGTGTTCGCAGGACAGCCCCTGGGCGATGTAGTCCCTGACTTGTTGCGGTGTAGGCAGCATGATGAGTATTGGCGTTGGTTCGCGTGCGCAGCCGTGGCGGCGGGTTGGCTGAGGGCGGAGTTCAGTGGCGCAGCTTGTAGCCGCTCTTGAGCATGCGCAGCGCGACGGCCGCGAGCACGACGAAGGCCGTGCCCACCACCGCCAGGCTGTACGCCGGCGCCACGTCGGAGACGCCGAAGAAGCCGTAGCGGAAACCGTCGATCATGTAGAAGAACGGGTTGGCGTGCGACACCGCCTGCCAGAACGGGGGCAGCGAGTGGATCGAGTAGAACACGCCGGACAGGAAGGTGGCCGGCATGATCAGGAAATTCTGGAACGCGGCGAGCTGGTCGAACTTCTCCGCCCAGATGCCGGCGATCAGCCCCAGCGTGCCGAGGATGGCCGCGCCCAGCAGCGCGAACGCCAGGATCCAGCCGATGTAGGCGAAATGCAGGTGGGCGAACCAGGCGGTCACCAGCAGCACGCCCAGGCCCACGGCCAGCCCGCGCACCACCGAAGCCACCACGTAGGCGCCGAACATCTCCCAGTGGGACAGCGGCGGCAGCATGATGAACACCAGGTTGCCGGTGATCTTGGACTGGATCAGCGACGACGAGCTGTTGGCGAAGGCGTTCTGCAGCACGCTCATCATCACCAGGCCGGGCACCAGGAAGGCGGTGTAGCTGATCTGGTCGTACACCTTCACGCGGTCTTCCAGCACGTGGCCGAAGATCAGCAGGTACAGGATCGCCGTGAGCACCGGCGCGGCCACGGTCTGGAAGCTGACCTTCCAGAAACGCAGCACTTCCTTGTAGAGCAGCGTGCGGAAGCCCACCAGGCCGCCCACCGCCATCGGCGCCAGGTGCGCGTTGAGGGCGTCGGGCGCGCTGTCGAATTCGGTCGGCATCTTCATGCTGCGGCCTCCACCGCCGTATCCGGCAGCGCGCCGGGCATATGGCCTTCGCGGCGCATGATCTGCACGAACACGTCCTCCAGGTCTGCCTTGTTGATTTCCATGTCTTCGATCTCGCAGCCGGCTTCGCGGCAGGCGGCCAGGATGGGCTCGACCGCCGGAAAGCCGGACAGGCGCAGGCGCACCGCGCGCTCGCCCGGGTTGGCGGGCATGCGCAGCGGCTCCAGCGCGGGCGGCAAGGTACCACGGGAAAATGTCAGCGCAAGCTGCAGGCCGGCAAACTGGTTCAGCAGGCTGCTGGTGCGGTCCAGCGCCACCACCTCGCCGAACTTGAGCATGGCGATGCGGTCGCACAGCGCCTCGGCCTCTTCCAGGTAGTGCGTGGTGAGGATGATGGTGTGGCCTTCGCGGTTCAGGCGCGAGATGAACTTCCACAGCGTCTGGCGCAGTTCCACGTCCACGCCGGCGGTCGGCTCGTCGAGCACGATCACCGGGGGGCGGTGCACCAGCGCCTGCGCCACCAGCACGCGGCGCTTCATGCCGCCGGAGAGCTGGCGCATGTTGCTGTCGGCCTTGCTGGTGAGATCCAGGTTGGCCATGATCTCGTCGATCCAGTCGTCGTTGCGGGTCAGGCCGAAATAGCCCGACTGCAGGCGCAGCGTCTCGCGCACGGTGAAGAAGGGATCGAAGACCAGTTCCTGCGGCACCACGCCCAGCATGCGGCGTGCCAGCCGGTAATCGGACACGACATCGTGGCCAAGCACGCTGACGCTGCCCGAATCGGCGCGGTTCAGGCCCGCGAGAATGGAGATCAGCGTGGTCTTGCCGGCGCCGTTGGGGCCGAGCAGGCCGAAGAATTCGCCGCGCTCGACGGTGAAGCTGACGCCCTTGAGCGCTTGCAGGTTGCGGTAGCGCTTGCGAACGTCGGTGAGTTCGATGGCTTTCATGGCCGGATACTGTTTGGCAGGCGCTGCGGGCTGCGGGCTCGCGCGCCGGCCTCCTTGAAATGGCGGGGACCGCCTGGGTGCTTCGACCGGGTCTTGCGTCTGGTCCGTGCCTTTTGTGCCGGAACGGTCGAACAACCCGGAATTATAGGGGATGCGGGAGCAGTCCCGCTGTGTGCGCGAGGCGTGGCGCGTGCCATCGCCCGGGCATCGCAGTGGCAGGCGCCGGCTCGGCTGCCTGCCATGGATGCCGGTTCAATGTCGGTGGGAAGCCTGGTGGGAGGCGGCCTGCGGCGCCCTGGCGCCCGCCGCGGGCGCCAGTTGCAGCAGGGAATCGACGCCGTACAGCGCGGCCAGCTGGGCCAGTTGCGCCGGCACGCCGACGAAGGACAGCGCCCGCCCGCGGCTGGCGGCATCGCGCTGCCAGGCCAGCAGCACCGCGACCGCGGCCGAATCCACCTGGGCCAGCGCGCTGCAGTCCACCCGGTCCTCGCCCTGGGCCAGGCGAGCCAGCCCGTCACGCAGCACGGCGGCGGCGTTGCGGTTGGTCAGCGAGGTATCGAGCGAGAGCATCGGGAAGTGCGCAGGGTCCGGACAGGGCGCCTCGACGGCGGCAAAAGACGGAAAAAGACGGGAAAGCCCAAAAGGCCAAAAAACGCTCCCGCTGTTTTGGCGGGAGTGTCCATTGTAAAACACTTCGCCCGTCCATGTTGCGCCGCAACCTGCTTTTTGCGGCAGGCCGCGGCTGCGTGCGCTTCCGTTTCAGTTCTTGGCGTTGGCGAGCTGGCGGTTGCGGTCCTGCAGCGTCTTGATCACGCCTTCCACGCCCTGCTGGCCGACGATGGTGTTGAAGCTGCCCTTGTAGGCCTCCGTGAGCCACGCGCCCAGCACGTTGATGTCATAGACCTTCCAGCCTTGCGGGGTCTTCTCGAGGCGGTAGTCCAGCTGGATCGGGTCGCCTTTGTTGATGACCTGGGTGCGGATGGTGGCATCGGTATCGTCCGGCGCGCCGCGGTACGGGCGGAACTGCACCTGCTGGTCGCGGATCTGCGCGATCGCGCCCGAATAGGTACGGATCAGCAGCGTCTTGAACTCATCGGCGATCTGCTTTTGCTGTTCCGGCGTGGCCTTGGACCAGTTGCGGCCCATGGCGATCTGGGTGGTGCGCTGGAAATCCGCGTTGGGCAGGATCTTCTGCTCGACCAGCGCCGAGATCTTGCTGATATTGCCGGCCTGCATGTCCTTGTCGGACCGCACCGTGGCCATCACGTCGTTGACCACGGCCTTGACCAGCCCGTCGGGCGTGCTGGCATCCTGCGTCTGGGCGTGGGCGGCGCTGGCAAAGGCAGCAACAGCAAGAAAAGGCAGCAACAGTCGCTTCATCATTATCTTCTTCCTTGTCAATCGAACGCAGGACAAGCCGCGGCGCGGCGTGCCTGCGTATCCCGGCATTCCCGGCATTCCCGGCATTTCCGGCATTTCCGGCCTTCCCGACCCCGGGACCGGTAGTGGTCACGCCCGGTTGGAGTCGGGCGCACCCGGGGAGTTCGCGGCGCCGAAGCTTCCGGCGCCACATCCAAACATCTTGTTGCAGCGCTCACAGCCGTGTCACGTGGCACGGCGCGCGCGCCGGGGGCGCTCAGCGCGGAAAGCGGATGCCGGGCGGCATCTGCACCGGCGGCGTGGGCAGCGCCTGGTTTTCCTGCTGGGCATCGGCCGGCGGCGCCGACGGCGCGCCGTCCTCGTCGCTCTGCGGCGGATTGCCGTCGTAGATCTGGTACTCGCGGCGCTGCAGGTAGGCGTCGCGCAGGAAGCTGTACTTGTCCAGCGCGGCTTCCTCGATCAGGTTCGACGCGCTCAGCAGCGAGGCGCGCGTGCTGACGATGCGCACCCCGGTCAGCGTATTGCGGGCCCAGACCGGATCCAGGTAAGCCAGCGGATCCATCTGGCGGTCCACCAGCATGCCGGCGGTGTCGCGCACCGTGCTCGGCCCGAACAGGGGCAGCACCAGGTACGGGCCGGCCGGCACGCCCCACACGCCCAGGGTCTGGCCGAAGTCTTCCTTGTACTTGGGCAGGCCGGCCGGCGTGGCGATGTCGATCAGGCCGCCGATGCCCAGCACGCTGTTGATGGCCACGCGCATGGTGTCTTCCGCGGCGCGCGTGGGCTTGCCCTGCAGCAGATTGTTGATGGCCGAATAGACGTCGCTGACGTTGGAGAACGCGTTGTCGATCGCGGTGCGGATCGGCGAGGGAACGTAGTCGGCATAGACCTGCGCGACCGGCTTGAGCACAACCTTGTCGACGCCGTCATTGACGCGCATGACCTGGCGGTTGAACGGCTCGATGGGGTCTTTCGGATTCGCCGTGGGCCCGGTCGCGCAGCCCGCCATCAAGAAAGCGGCCGCAGCCGCCATCCACCATTTCCGTCCCCCGCGCCATTGCGCAGGGACACCTTTGCCGCTCATTTCAATCCCCCCGCGGGTGCGCTCGCCGCGCCGCCGCCCGCGTTATTGCCGCCGCCGGCACCTGCGTCCGCGGCTTTGTTGTACAGGAACTGCCCAATCAGGTTTTCCAGCACCACGGCCGACTGCGTCATGGTGATGCGCCCGCCGTCGGCCAGCATGGCGGTGTCGCCGCCGGCCTCGAGGCCGATGTACTGCTCGCCCAGCAGGCCCGACGTGAGGATCTTGGCCGAGGTGTCCTTGGGAAACTGGTAGCGCTTCTCCAGGTTCAGCGACACGGTGGCCTGGTAGGTCTTGTCGTCGAAGCGGATGTCCGCCACGCGGCCCACCACCACCCCGGCGCTCTTGACTGGCGCGCGCGGCTTGAGGCCGCCGATATTGTCGAAGCGCGCCTGCACGGCATAGGTTTCCTGGAACGACAGCGAGCTCATGTTGCCGGCCTTCAGGGCCAGGAACAGCAGCGCGACGAAACCCGCCACCACGAACAGGCCGACCCAGAAATCGAGGGTATTTCTTTTCATCTCTCGTCTCTTCTTCAAATACTGCACCGCGGCAACGGGCCGGATGGGACAACGGCCCTGCCGGCTCAGCTGAACATCAGCGCCGTCAGCAGGAAATCCAGCGCCAGCACCGCCAGCGAGGCAATCACCACGGTCCGCGTGGTGGCACGCGACACGCCTTCGGGCGTGGGCTTGGCCTCATAACCCTGGTACAAGGCGATGAACGTCACCGCGACCCCGAAAATAAAGCTCTTGATGACACCGTTGAGCACGTCGGCGCGCACGTCCACGCCGCTTTGCATCTGCGACCAGAACGCGCCGGCGTCCACGCCGATCATCTGCACGCCGACCACGTAGCCGCCCAGGATGCCCACCGCGCTGAAGATCGCGGCCAGCACCGGCATGGCCACCACGCCCGCCCAGAAGCGCGGCGCGATCACGCGCTGCAGCGGATTCACCGCCATCATCTCCATGGCGGTGAGTTGTTCGCCGGCCTTCATCAAGCCGATTTCGGCGGTCAGCGAGGTGCCGGCGCGCCCGGCGAACAGCAGCGCGGTCACCACCGGCCCCAGTTCGCGCACCAGCGACAGCGCCACCAGCAGGCCGAGCGCCTGCTCCGAGCCGTAGCGGTTGAGCGTGTAATAGCCCTGCAAACCCAGCACGAAGCCGACGAACAGCCCCGATACGGCGATGATCACCAGCGACAGGTTGCCGACGAAGAAGATCTGGTCGCTCACCAGCCGGAAGCGCCGCAGCAGCGCCGGCGACATCGCCAGCACCGTGAAGAACATGCGCGTGGCGTGGCCGAGCCCGCTCACCGAGCGCCGCACCGCGGCACCGATATTCGTGAAGAATCCCATCATCGGGGGGCCCCGCCGGTGAAGTCGTCGGCCAGCGAAGGCCCCGGATAGTGGAACGGCACCGGGCCGTCGGCCTCGGCGTGGACGAACTGGTGCACGAAGGGATCGGCCGAGGCGCGCAGCGCCTCGGGCTCGCCTTCGGCGACGATGCGGCCGTTGGCGATGAAATACACGTAGTCCGCGATCAGGAAGGTCTCGTTGACGTCGTGCGAGACGATGATGGTGGTGGCGCCGAGCGCCTCGTTGAGGCTGCGGATCAGGCGCGCGGTCAGGCCCAGCGAGATCGGGTCCAGCCCGGCGAAGGGCTCGTCGTACATCAGCAGGGTGGGGTCCAGCGCGATCGCGCGGGCCAGTGCCACCCGGCGCGCCATGCCGCCGGAGATCTCGGCAGGCATCAGGTCGCGCGCGCCGCGCAGGCCGACCGCGTTGAGCTTCATCAGCACCAGGTCGCGGATCATCGACTCGGGCAGGTCGGTATGTTCGCGCAAGGGGAAGGCTACGTTGTCGAACACCGAGAGATCGGTGAACAACGCGCCGAACTGGAACAGCATGCCCATCTGGCGCCGCACGGCATACAGGTCGTCGCGGCCCAGCGCCGGGATGTTGGCGCCCTTGAACAAAACTTCACCTTGCTGCGGCCGCACCTGGCCGCCGATCAGGCGCATCACGGTAGTCTTGCCGCAGCCGGAGCCGCCCATGACGGCAACCACCTTGCCGCGCGGAAAGCGCATGCTGAGGCCCGACAGGATAGGCTTGCCGCCCGCCGTGTAGGCGAAGTCGACAGCGTTGAGCTCGACGAGGTTTGAGGCGGATTCCGTCACGTTTGCACCGTTTTGGCAGTCCGCCATTATAAGGGCTACTACCTAGCGGTGCCCGGGCCAGTGTGGGGCAATCCACATCCATCGGCCGCAAATAATTGTTTCATCACTTTTTGCGGATAAAGAATTTCATGGATCACTTTTAGCGGACCGAGTCGTCAAGCCGGTCTATGGCTCGGTCGGGCCGCCCGCCTGCCGCAAGATCACTTGCCACTGGATCGACTCGGAACGGATCGCGGTGGCGAACGCCTCCGGCGAATCCCGCAGCGGCGTCAGTCCCGCCGCCAGCAGGCGGTCGCGCACCTCGCGCTCGCCCATCACGGCGTCGAGCTCGCCGGCCAGGCGCGCGACGATGGCGTGCGGGGTCTTGGCCGGCGCGATCACGCCGAACCAGGCACCCGCGCCATAGCCGTCCAGCCCCGACTCCTGCAGCGTGGGCACGGCGGGTGCCAGCGGCGAGCGCGCCATGCCGGTCACGCCCAGCAGGCGCAGGTTGCCGTTCCGGACATGGGCCTGCACCGCCGCGTAAGAGCAGAAACAGGCACTGATGCGGCCGGCGAGCATCTCCTGCACCACCGCGCCCTCTCCCTTGGCCGTCACCAGCGGCACACCGTTGGGTACGCCATGCACCGCGTATTCCGCATACAGGTGCGACGGGCTGCCGGCCTGGCCGGAACCGTAGCTGTACGACGCCGGGCTGGCCTTCACCGCGCCCAGCCACTGCTGCGGCGTGCGCATCGGCAGGCGCGCGTCGATCACCAGGAACAGCGGCATGGTGGCCACCCGCGCCACCGGGGTGAAATCGCGCACCACGTCGTAGGGCACCGGCTCCAGCCCGGGCTGGATCAGCATGGTGGCCTGGTGGAACAGCAGCGTATGGCCGTCGGAGCTGGCCTTGGCCACCACGTCGCCGGCCGTGGTGCCGCCCGCGCCGGGCCGGTTGTCCACGTCCACCGACACGCCCAGGCGCAGCGCCAGCCGCTCGGCCAGCATGCGCGCCACCGCATCCGGCACGCCGCCGGCCGGGAACGGCACGATCAGGCGGACCGGGCGCGCGGGAAACGTCATCGGGCGGGTGTAGGCGGTGGGGGTGGCGGCCGGCGGCGGCGCGGCTGGCCTGGCCTGGCTGGCGCCGCCGGAAACCGCCAGCAGGCCGCCGAGGCAAAGGGCCAGGCCCTGCGCCGCCCGACGGCGCAGGGCCGCCAGCGGGCGTGGCCGGTGCCCGGCGCGCAGCGGGAGCGGCGATCGCGGCGGCGATTGCAGCGGAGACAGCAAACCGGACGGCCTTGCCGCGGGGTGAAGCAACTTCGCCTTACCTCGCCAAAGTCGCGGAAAAATGCGCACTTCGGACATCAATTCCTCCGAGCCACGGGCGTTGCCGGTGACATATGGGTCGGCTGAAAAGGGGATGAGCGAGGCAGTCTTTGTTCTAATTGTCCGGTCCATTCTACGAACAATGGCCTGGGCCGCACAGACCACGTTAACCATAGCCGGGACAACCCTGTGCGCATGCGCGGCGCGGCGGAAATCCGCGCCCGGGCGCCGTCTATAATCGCCCGCCATGAACGAATCCATGAGCGAATTCATCCTCCGGCCGATGGCGGCCGCCGACCTGCCCGCCATACTCGGCATCCAGGCACAGTGCTACCGAGGCGCACTGCACGAGTCCGGCGCGGCGCTGGCCAGCCGGCTCGCGCTCTCGCCCGCCACCTGCTGGGTGGCCGCTCCGCCGGGCCGGCCACAAGCGCTGGCCGCGTACCTGTTCAGCCACATGTGGCCACGGGACGGCCTGCCACCGCTCGACGGCGTGCTGGCAAGGGACTGGGAGGGCGGGGAACTCACCTGGTTCGTGCATGACATGGCGGTGGCGCCTGCCGGACAGGGGCAAGGCCTGGCTCTGCGGCTTTACCAGGCGGCGCGGGCAGCGGCGCTCGATGCCGGGCTGCGCTCGTCGCGGCTGGTGGCGGTGCAGTCGGCGGCGGGCTGGTGGGGCCGGCTCGGATATCAGCAGATTGCGCCGGTCGGCGCGGCGCTGTCCGCCAAACTGGCGGTTTATGGAGACGAGGCGGTGTGGATGGGGAGGGAGTTGTAGTTTGCCGTGGGGCGGGGGATTGGGCCGATTGGGTTCTTCAGGTACCTGCCTGCACCAGTGGCGCCTGGCGATTTCTGGCTTGGTCAGCTTCAAAGTCAAAGGCTTTCGCTCCTCCGGAGCGACCTACTTTCTTTTTTCCGAAAAGAAAGTAGGCAAAGAAAGCGGACTGCCTGGCCGGCAGGGGCAGAAACGTTGGGTTTCCGGTTGTTGGTGGTTTCGTGGCGGGGCCTGTGGTTCTGCTGGCATCCTGCCGTTACCGGTGCGATCCGCCACGATCTTGCTGACGGCAGCGGTCTCGGGGTCAGACCTGTGATGGCGGGCGCACTGCTTGTCCGGTCATCTGCCGTTACCGGCTTGGGCGGCCACGACGTAGCGCCCTCGTGGTTTCGTGATGGGCGTCGTGGACCGGGGCGCGGGTGTGCCGGGCTACGTTTCATACTGGAGCCAGCGCCCGGAGCCAGCCGAGATTACATGTATGCGAACGGGGGCGCGAGCCCGCTCTCGGGCGCCTGACCGGCCAATCGGGCAACAAAAAACCCGCCCGGGGTTTACGCCCCCGGGCGGGTCATCCTGCGGCTCACGGCCGGCAAGGCGCGCAAAAGGCTCAGCGGGGCAATTCCGAATGCCCCATCAGGAACGCATCCACCGACCGCGCCGCCTGGCGCCCTTCGCGAATCGCCCATACCACCAGCGACTGCCCGCGGCGCACGTCGCCGGCGGCAAACACCTTGGGCACGTTGGTGTGATACGCACGCTCGCCTTCGGTGGAAGCGCGTGCATTCTTGCGCGCGTCGGTGTCCACGCCGAAGGCGGAGAGCAGCGACCCTACGGGGTTGGTGAAGCCCATCGCCAGCAGCACGAGGTCGGCCTTGAGGATGAACTCGCTGTCCGGTACTTCCTGCATCTTGCCGTCCTTCCACTCCACGCGGCAGGCCTTGAGCGCGGTGATCTTGCCGTTCTCGCCGATGAATTCCTTGGTCGCCACCGACCAGTCGCGCTCGCAGCCTTCGTCGTGCGACGACGAGGTGCGCAGCTTGATCGGCCAGTACGGCCACACCAGCGGCTTGTTCTCTTCTTCCGGCGGCTGCGGCAGCAGCTCGAACTGGACCACCGACGCAGCGCCGTGGCGGTTGGAGGTGCCGACGCAGTCGGAACCCGTATCGCCGCCGCCGATCACGATCACGTGCTTGCCTTCGGCGCGGATGTCGTTGGGGCCGTCGCCGGCGACTTCCTTGTTCTGCGGGATCAGGAATTCCAGCGCGTAGTGCACGCCGGCCAGGTCGCGGCCGGGCACGGGCAGGTCGCGCGGCACTTCCGAGCCGCCGGCCAGCACGACGGCGTCGAACTGGTCCTGCAGCGCCTGCGCCGAGATGGTTTCGCGCGCGTAGTTCTTGATGCCGGCCGGCAGTTCGCCGTCGGTCACCATCACGCCGGGGCGGAAAGTCACGCCTTCGGACTGCATCTGCTCGATGCGGCGGTCGATCAGCGTCTTCTCCATCTTGAAGTCGGGGATGCCGTAGCGCAGCAGGCCGCCGATGCGGTCGTTCTTCTCGAACACGGTCACGTCGTGGCCGGCGCGCGCCAGTTGCTGGGCGGCGGCCATGCCGGCGGGGCCGGAGCCGACCACGGCCACGGTCTTGCCGGTCTTGTGCCGGGCCGGCTGCGGCGCGACCCAGCCTTCTTCCCAGGCCTTGTCGATGATGGCGTGCTCGATCGACTTGATGCCGACCGGCAGCTCGTTGATGCCCAGCGTGCAGGCGGCCTCGCACGGGGCCGGGCAGATGCGGCCGGTGAACTCGGGGAAGTTGTTGGTCTGGTGCAGCACCTGGATCGCCGACTTCCAGTCCTGGCGGTACACCAGGTCGTTGAAGTCGGGGATGATGTTGTTGACCGGGCAGCCGTTGTTGCAGAACGGGATGCCGCAGTCCATGCAGCGCGCGCCCTGGATCTTCGCTTCGCTGTCGGACAGCGCGAAGACGAATTCCTTGTAGTGCTTCACGCGCTTGGTTACGGGCTCGTAACCTTCGTTCTGGCGCGGAAATTCGAGAAAGCCAGTCGCCTTACCCATGTTGCGTCCTTGGTCTTGCTGGGCAGGGCCGGCGCATGCGCCGGCCCTGCTGTGAGGTCAGTATCTTGTGAGCCGGCGGCGCGGGCTGCGCCGCCGCTCCTGCTTGGTCGGGCCCGCGGGCCCCGCCTGCCGAACGTCAGGCCGCGATGGCTTCCCGGTCGCTGTCCTTGGCTTCCTGTTCCTTCGCGTACATCTCGCCCAGGGCGCGCTTGTACTCGGTCGGGAAGACCTTGACGAACTTGCGGCGCGCCGTGGTCCAGTCGGCCAGCAGCGCCTTGGCGCGCTCCGAGCCGGTGAAGCGGAAGTGCTGCTCGATCAGGCCCTTGAGGATGGCTTCGTCGAGTTGGCGCTTGCCGCCGACCTTGTGCCAGGAAGCGGGCGACTGGCCTTTTTCCTGGTCCGCGGATGCCAGCACGGCTTCGAGCGCGACCATCGAGGTGTTGCAGCGCTTGTCGAACAGGCCGTCCTCGTCGTAGACGTAGGCCACGCCGCCCGACATGCCGGCCGCGAAGTTGCGCCCGGTGCCGCCCAGCACCACCACTGTGCCGCCAGTCATGTACTCGCAGCCATGGTCGCCGGTGCCTTCCACCACGGCGGCGGCACCCGAGTTGCGCACCGCGAAGCGCTCGCCGGCCACGCCGTTGAAGAACGCTTCGCCGGCGATGGCGCCGTACAGCACCGTGTTGCCGACGATGATGTTGCGGGTCGGATCGCCGCGGAACTCGTGCGGCGCGCGCACGATCACGCGGCCGCCCGACAGGCCCTTGCCGACGTAGTCGTTGCCGTCGCCCACCAGGTCCAGCGTGATGCCGTGCGCCAGGAACGCGCCGAAGGACTGGCCGGCGGTGCCTTGCAGCTGGATGTGGATGGTGTCGTCGGGCAGGCCTTCATGGCCGTACTGCTTGGCCACCACGCCCGACAGCATCGCGCCGACGGTGCGGTTGACGTTCTTGACCGGCTGGATGAACGACACGCGCTCGCCCTTGTCGATGGCCGGGCGCGCCTTGGCGATCAGCACGTGATCGAGCGCCTTGCCGGCTTCGACCGACAGGCCGTGGTCCTGGCGGTCGGTATGGAAGCGCGGCACCTCGGCCGGGAACGGCGCCTGGTAGAACACGCGCGAGAAATCGAGGCCGCGCGCCTTCCAGTGCTCGATGCCGGGCTTGGTGTCGAGCAGGTCGGCACGGCCGATCAGCTCGTCGAAGGTGCGGATGCCCAGTTGCGCCATGATCTCGCGGGCTTCTTCGGCGATGAAGAAGAAGAAATTCACCACGTGCTCGGGCTTGCCCTGGAATTTCTTGCGCAGCGCCGGGTCCTGCGTGGCCACGCCCACCGGGCAGGTGTTCAGGTGGCACTTGCGCATCATGATGCAGCCTTCGGCCACCAGCGGCGCGGTGGCGAAGCCGAACTCGTCGGCGCCCAGCAGCGCGCCGATGACCACGTCGCGGCCGGTCTTCATCTGGCCGTCGGCCTGCACGCGGATGCGGTTGCGCAGGCCGTTGAGCATCAGGGTCTGCTGGGTCTCGGCGAGGCCCAGTTCCCACGGCGTGCCGGCATGCTTGATCGACGACAGCGGCGAGGCGCCGGTGCCGCCGTCATGGCCGGCGATCACCACGTGGTCGGCCTTGGCCTTGGCCACGCCGGCGGCCACGGTGCCCACGCCCACTTCGGACACCAGCTTGACCGAGATGTCGGACACCGGGTTGACGTTCTTCAGGTCGTGGATCAGCTGCGCCAGGTCCTCGATCGAGTAGATGTCGTGGTGGGGCGGCGGCGAGATCAGGCCGACGCCGGGCACCGAGTAGCGCAGCTTGCCGATGTAGTCCGACACCTTGTGGCCGGGCAGCTGGCCACCCTCGCCGGGCTTGGCGCCCTGCGCCATCTTGATCTGGATCTGGTCGGCCGAGGCCAGGTATTCGGCGGTCACGCCGAACCGGCCCGAGGCCACCTGCTTGATCTTCGAGCGCAGCGAGTCACCGGCCTGCAGTTCCAGGTCGCGCACCACGGCGTCCGGCCCCAGCAGGCCCTGCATGGTGTCGCCCTGCTTGATGGGAATGCCGCGCAGTTCGTTGCGGTAGCGCTTCTCGTCCTCGCCGCCTTCGCCGGTGTTGGACTTGCCGCCGATGCGGTTCATGGCCACCGCCAGCGTGGCGTGGGCTTCGGTCGAGATCGAGCCCAGCGACATGGCGCCGGTGGCAAAGCGCTTGACGATCTCCTTGGCTGGCTCCACTTCTTCCAGCGCGATCGCGCGCGCCGGGTCGACCTTGAACTCGAACAGGCCGCGCAGCGTCATGTGGCGGCGGCTCTGGTCGTTGATGATGTTGGCGTATTCCTTGTAGGTCTGGTATGCGCCGCGGCCGTCGTCGGCACGCACGGCGTGCTGCAGCTTGGCCACCGAATCCGGCGTCCACATGTGCTCTTCGCCGCGGATGCGGAAGGCGTACTCGCCGCCGGTCTCGAGCATGTTTTCCAGCACCGGGTTGTCGCCGAAGGCGTCGTGGTGCAGGCGCAGCGCTTCCTCGGCCACTTCGAAGATACCGATGCCTTCGACGTTCGACGCCGTGCCGTGGAAGTACTTCTGCACCAGTTCGCGCGACAGGCCGATGGCTTCGAAGATCTGCGCACCGGTGTACGACATGTAGGTGGAGATGCCCATCTTGGACATCACCTTCTGCAGGCCCTTGCCGATCGCCTTGACGAAGTTCTTGACCGCCTTCTCGGGCGAGAGGTCGCCGGACAGGCCTTGCGCCATGTCGGCCAGCGTTTCCATCGCCAGGTAGGGGTGCACGGCTTCGGCGCCGTAGCCGGCCAGCAGGGCGAAGTGATGCACTTCGCGCGCGGTGCCGGTTTCCACCACCAGGCCGGCCGAGGTGCGCAGGCCCTTGTCCACCAGGTGGTGGTGGATGGCCGAGGTGGCCAGCAGCGCGGGAATGGCGACGTGCTCGGCGTCCACGCGGCGGTCCGACACGATCAGGATGTTGTAGCCCGAGCGCACGGCGTCCACCGCTTCGGCGCACAGCGAGGCCAGGCGGGCTTCGATGCCTTCCTTGCCCCAGGCCTTCGGATAGCAGATGTTCAGCTCGTACGAACGGAACTTGCCGCCGGTGTAGTGCTCGATGTTGCGGATCTTGGCGATGTCCTTGAAGTCCAGCACGGGCTGGGACACCTCGAGGCGCATCGGCGGGTTGATGTTGTTGAGCTCGAGCAGGTTGGGCTTGGGGCCGATGAACGACACCAGCGACATCACCATGTTCTCGCGGATCGGGTCGATCGGCGGGTTGGTGACCTGGGCGAACAGCTGCTTGAAGTAGTGGTACAGCGTCTTGTTCTTGGACGAGAGCACGGCCAGCGGGCTGTCGTTGCCCATCGAGCCGGTGGCTTCCTCGCCGGACAGCGCCATCGGCGCCATCAGGAACTTGACGTCTTCCTGCGTGTAGCCGAACGCTTGCTGGCGGTCCAGCAGGCGCGCATCGGGCTTCTTCTCTGCGGCCACGTCCTCGGGCTTGGCTTCGAGCTCGTCGAGCTTGATGCGCACGGCGTCGATCCAGCTCTTGTACGGCTTGGCGTTGGCCAGGTTGTCCTTGAGCTCCTTGTCGTCGATGATGCGGCCCTGCTCCATGTCGATCAGGAACATCTTGCCCGGCTGCAGGCGCCACTTCTGCACGATGCGCGACTCGGGGAACGGCAGCACGCCGGCTTCCGAGGCCAGCACCACGACGTCGTCCTCGGTCACGTAGAAGCGTGCCGGGCGCAGGCCGTTGCGGTCGAGCGTGGCGCCGATCTGGCGGCCGTCGGTGAAGCAGATCGCGGCGGGGCCGTCCCACGGCTCCATCATGGCGGCGTGGTATTCGTAGAAGGCGCGGCGGTTGTCGTCCATCAGCGTGTGCTGTTCCCAGGCTTCCGGGATCATCATCATCATCGCGTGGACGAGCGGATAGCCCGCCATCGTCAGCAGCTCGAGGCAGTTGTCGAACGAAGCGGTGTCCGACTGGCCGGGATAGATCAGCGGCCACAGCTTGGGCAGGTCGTCGCCGAGCACCGGCGAGGAGATCGCGCCGGTGCGCGCGTTGACCCAGTTCACGTTGCCCTTGACCGTGTTGATTTCGCCGTTGTGGGCGACCATGCGGTACGGGTGGGCCAGTTCCCAGGCCGGGAAGGTGTTGGTGGAGAAGCGCTGGTGCACCAGGGCCAGGGCCGAGACGGCGCGCGGATCCTGCAGGTCGAGGTAGTACTCGCCGACCTGGTTGGCCAGCAGCAGACCCTTGTACACCACCGTGCGCGCCGACATCGACGGCACGAAGTATTCCTTGCCGTGCTTGAGCTTGAGCGCCTGGATGGCGTGGCTGGCGGTCTTGCGGATCACGTAGAGCTTACGTTCCAGCGCGTCCGTGGTCATGATGTCGCGGCCGCGCCCGATGAAGATCTGGCGGATCACCGGCTCGGTCTTGCGCACGGTCGGGGACATCGGCATGTTGCAGTCCACCGGCACGTCGCGCCAGCCCAGCACGACCTGGCCTTCCAGGCGCACGGTGCGCTCGAGCTCCTGCTCGCAGGCCAGGCGCGAAGCGTGTTCCTTGGGCAGGAAGATCATGCCCACGCCGTACTCGCCGGACGGCGGCAGGGTCACGCCTTGCCTGGCCATCTCCTCGCGGTAGAACTGGTCCGGGATCTGGATCAGGATGCCCGCGCCGTCGCCCATCAGCGCATCCGCGCCGACCGCGCCGCGGTGGTCGAGGTTCTCCAGGATCTTCAGGCCCTGCAGGACGATCTCGTGGCTCTTCTTGCCCTTGATGTGGGCGACCATGCCGACGCCGCACGCGTCTTTTTCATTGGCGGGGTCGTACATGCCCTGGGCTTGCGGAAGCGAGGCGGGCGCGTGCGTGGCGGCGGACTCTGCGGCCTGCGCCAGCGTTGGCTTCGATTGGGATTGCGATTGGTCCACGGGCTTGATTCCGGTGAGGGCTGCGCAGCCAGCAGGGCAGACCGGAACGGGGGCCGCACTCTGCCACCTGGGCCGGCCGGAGCCGGGAGCGGGATGACGAGAGGGACAGCGGGGCCGCAGCGGCGTACGCAAGCGTGACGCGCCGCACAATGAATGTGGGTGGAGGAACTATAAAAGAATCATCCGAGTCTCGCAAAAAATTTAAATGGGGTCAGAACATATTTAAGCTCGCACCACAAACGGGATGGTCTTTAATTGGGGACATATTATTTCATGGTGCATGGCGAGATGTTTTGCGCACACGAATGCACCGTCCCGGCGCGCCGCCTACGCAGCGCTGGGTTCGGGATCGGCGCCGCCCGCGCTGCGCCCCGCCGGCCGCCCCTTCGGCAACGGCTGCACGCGGCGCGTGCCCTGGCGCTCGAGCTGGGCCAGGAAGGCTGCGTCGCCGAGCGGCCAGCCGCTGTGCGCATGGCTGCGCAGCGTCGCCAGCGAGGACGACGACAGGCCGTCGGCTGCCACCGACCGGTAGTTGGACTGCCGCTCGAACGGCGTATTGCCGAGTGCCCAGTAGGCAGAGTGATCGCTCACAAAGGGGCTGGCCTCGATGCCGGCGTGATGGCGGTAGCTGCTCCAGCGGTCCGCCTCGGGCTGCGTGACCTCGCCCGCGCGCACCGCATTGCCCTCCACGTACAGCATGGCCGGCAGCATCCACGCCGCCGGATCGAACACCGCGGAGCGGAAACGGCCGTCCCACAGCGTGCCGGTGCGTCCCGCGGCGCGGTTGAAATAGCGCGCGTAGCGACGCCCGATCGCCTGCATGGTCAGGCTCAGCGAGTCGGCCTGGCGCGGCGTGGCGACCAGGTGGACGTGGTTGGGCCGCAGCGCATAGGCGTGGATGGCCAGGTCGTGCTCGCGGGCCGCCATGCGCAGGCAGTCCAGGTAATGGAGATAGTCGTCGGGGCCGAGGAAGACCGGCTGGCGGTTGTTGCCGCGTTGCAGCACAAGGGCTGGCAGGCCGGTGGGCGAAAAACGGGGAAGTCGGGCCATGAGGAGGAACGCCTGGAATCGGAAGCCCGCGCCGACGGCGCGCGGACAAAACCCGATGATAGCGCAGGCGCGCGCTGATCCGTCCCCAATTTGCCGGGATGCCCAGCCCCGTGCGCGCGGCGTTTAGTCGCCGCCCTCGTGGACGGCAAAGATGCGGCGGTGCTCGCGGATCGCGTAGCGGTCCGTCATGCCGGCGATGTAATGCGCGATCAGGCGCGACTGGTCGCGCCCCTGCCCGGCCTGGTACTGCGGCGGCAGCAGCCGCGGGTCGCCCATGAAGGCGTCGAACAGGTCGGTGATGATGCGCTGCGCCTTGGCCGACATGCGCATCACCAGGTAATGGCGGTACAGGTGGCGGAACAGGAAGCGCTTGAGCTCGGCGGCCTCCTCGCGCACCGGGTCGCTGAAGGCCACCAGCGGGCCGGCGGCGCGCACCGCCTCGATATTGCGCGGATTGGCCGCGGCGATGTTGCGGCCGGTGGTCTCGATCAGGTCGACGATCAGGGTGTTGATCATGCGCCGGACGGTCTCGTTGATGGCGCGCCGGCCGTTGATGCCGGGGAAGGCGGCCATCGCCTCGGCGTGGTGGCGGCGCCACATCGGCACTTCGTCCATCTGCTCGAGCGTGAGCAGGCCCGAACGCAGGCCGTCGTCGATATCGTGGTTGTTGTAGGCGATCTCGTCGGCCAGGTTGGCCAGCTGCGCTTCCAGCGAGGGCTGCGCGCCCTCCAGGAAGCGCCGGCCCAGCTCGCCCAGCGCCGAGGCATTGACGCGCGAGCAGTGCTTGAGCACGCCCTCGCGCGTCTCGAAGGTCAGGTTCAGGCCGTCGAAGCCGCCGTAGCGCTCCTCCAGCTCGTCCACCACCAGCAGGCTCTGCAGGTTGTGCTCGAAGCCGCCGTGGTTCTTCATGCAGGTGTTCAGCGCGTCCTGCCCGGCGTGGCCGAAGGGCGTGTGGCCGAGGTCGTGCGCCAGCGAGATGGCTTCGACCAGGTCCTCGTTCAGGCGCAGGTTGCGCGCGATCGAGCGGGCGATCTGGGCCACTTCCAGGCTGTGCGTGAGCCGGGTGCGGAACAGGTCGCCTTCATGGTTGACGAAAACCTGGGTCTTGTACTCGAGCCGGCGAAAGGCCGTGCTGTGAATGACACGGTCGCGGTCGCGCTGGAACTCGCTGCGCGAGGAGGATGGCGCTTCGGCATGCACGCGCCCGCGCGACAGCGCGGAGCGGGCGGCATACGGGGCGAGGTGGCTTTCGAGGTCGGTCATGCGGCAATCCGGTCGGCATCCGGCCGCGGCTCGCGCCGCCGGCCGGGGTTGCGAGGCACAACCGATCGCGTCAGGCGACCGGCGCCTCGGTGGGCGGCCGCAGCACCGCGTGCTGCAGCGTAGCGCGCAGGTCGGCGTCCGGCACGGTGGTGATGAAGGCTTCGCCCAGCTTCCTGAGCAGGATGAACTTGACGCTGCCGGCTTCTGCCTTCTTGTCCACTTTCATCAGTTCGATGTAGCGGTCGGTGCCGAGTTCCGGCGCCACCACGGGCAGCATGGCCGCGCGCGTGAGCTGCACCACGCGCGCGCGCGTCTCGGTATCGATGAAGCCGAGCCGGTGCGACAGGTCGGCCGCCATCGCCATGCCGCAGCCCACGGCTTCGCCGTGCAGCCACTCGCCGTAGCCCATGCCGGCCTCGATGGCATGGCCGAAGGTGTGGCCGAAATTGAGGATGGCGCGCAGGCCGCCTTCGCGCTCGTCCTGGGCCACCACGGCGGCCTTGATCTCGCACGAGCGCTGCACGGCGAGCGCCATGAGGTCGGGGTCGCAGGCGTTGAGCGCGCGGATATTGCGCTCGATCCAGCCGAAGTACTCGGCATCGGCGATGGCGCCGTGCTTGATCACCTCGGCCAGGCCGGCGGCCAGCTCGCGCCCGGGCAGCGTGCGCAGCGTGTCGATGTCGGCGATCACCGCGTTGGGCTGGTGGAACGCGCCGATCATGTTCTTGCCGAGCGGATGGTTGATGCCGGTCTTGCCGCCCACCGAGGAGTCCACCTGGGCCAGCAGCGTGGTGGGCATCTGCACGAACGGCACGCCACGCATGTAGCAGGCCGCCGCAAACCCGGTCATGTCCCCGACCACGCCGCCGCCGAGGGCGACCAGCGTGGTCTTGCGGTCGGCGCCCGCCTTGAGCAGCGCGTCGAAGATCAGGTTGAGCGTTTCCCACTGCTTGAAGGCTTCGCCGTCGGGCAGGGTCACGGTGCGCACGGTCTTGCCGAGCGCGGCCAGCGTGGCCTCGACCCGGGCCGCGTAGAGCGGGCCGACCGTCTCGTTGGTGACGATGACGGCGTGGGTGCCGCGCACGTGGGGGCGCAGCAGCTCGGCCTGGTCGAGCAGGCCGGTGCCGATGTGGATGGGGTAGCTGCGCTCCCCCAGGTCGACTTCAAGGGTGATCATCGTGATTCCGGTCCTGCGCCGGTTGTGCGTCCGCGCTTTCGCCGTCGTCCTGCCCGGGCTCGCCCGGCTCTTCGGCGGCCACGCTGAAACCGGCCATTTCAAGTTGCATCAACACCATATTAGCAAGCTGGGCCACCGAGGGCTTGCCGGTTTCGATGATGAAATCCGCCACCTCGCGGTAGAGCGGGTCGCGCTCGCCATAGAGCGCCTCGAGCCGGCCCTTGGGGTCGGCGGTCTGCAGCAGCGGGCGGTTGCGGTCGTGGCGCGTGCGCAGCCACAGGTCGTGCGGACTGGCGCGCAGGTAGACCACGGTGCCGCGCGCCTTCAGGTGGGCCCGGTTTTCCGGGCGCAGCACCGCGCCGCCGCCGGTGGCCAGCACGATGCCGCTGCGCTGGCTCAGCTCGTCGATCATGTGCGCCTCGCGGTCGCGGAAGCCCGCTTCGCCTTCGTGCTCGAAGATGATCGGGATCCGCACGCCGCAACGCGCCTCGAGTTCGTGGTCCGAATCGAAGAAGGGATAGTTCAGGCGCCGGGCCACGGTTCGGCCGACGGTGGTCTTGCCGGCCCCCATCAGGCCGACAAAGAAGAGGTTCGGGCGGGTGGCTGTCACTGGCATGTCGGGCGGCAGCCGGGTCTCTGGCCGGCCACCGCAGTGGGAAACTGCATCATCTTCTTATGTTGAGGCGATCCGGGCAAGTGGCACGGAGTGCGCAGGCGGCGGCCCGCCCCGTGTCCGCCCTGCCCTCCGCGCCGCCCGGCCCGGCAATGAAAAAGGCCGCATCGCGCACGATGCGGCCTCCCAGTCTACTGCATCCGGCGTGTCCGGCGTGTCCGGCGTGTCCGGCGTATCGGGCGGCAAACCCGGCGACCAACCCGCCGCGGCCGGCGCCGGGGCCCGCGCTTATTTCAGCGAGACGCCCTCGTTGAGCACCCGGGGCGTCAGGAACACCAGCAGTTCGGTGCGGTTGTTGACCTTGGCGTTGTCCTTGAACAGGTTGCCCAGCACCGGGATGTCGCCCAGCCAGGGCACCTTGTTGACGTTGGTGGACTCGGTCTGGCTGTAGATGCCGCCGATCACCACCGTGCCGCCATTCTCCACCAGCACCTGCGTCTGCACATGCTTGGTGTCGATGGCAAAACCCGAGGTGGTCTGGATGCCCACGCTGTCCTTGTTGACGTCCACGTCCAGCAGCACGTTGCCTTCGGGCGTGATCTGCGGCGTCACCTCGAGCTTCAGGTTGGCCTTGCGGAACTGCACCGACGTGGCGCCGCTGGAGGTGGCGGCCTGGTAAGGCAGCTCGGTACCCTGCTCGATCAGCGCCTTGATGTTGTTGGCGGTGACCACGCGCGGGCTGGAGATGATCTTGCCGCGCCCGTCCGCTTCCAGCGCGGAAAGCTCGAGCGCGAGGAAACGGCCGGCCGAATTGCTGAACAGGCTCACCGCCACCGACCCCGGGTTGATGCCGTTGATCGCCGCCGCCGGCAGGCTCAGCGCGGGGCTGTTGTCCCAGGTGGCGTTCTGCGTCACCGGGCTCACCACGTTGGTGTAGGTATTGCCGTAGCCGGCGCCGGCGGTCTTGGAAGCGAAGCCGAGCCTGACGCCAAGGTTGCGGCTGAAGCTGTCGTTGGCCTCGACGATGCGCGCCTCGATGATGACCTGGCGCACCGGAATGTCGATCTTGCCGAGGAAGCTCTGCACCTCTTCGAGCTTGCTGCCGATGTCCGACACGAACAGCTGGTTGGTGCGCGGATCGGCCGTCAGCGAACCGCGCTTGGACAGCATGCGGGTGTTGCTGGCCGCCGCCCCGCCCACGCCGCCCACGCTGCCGAGCGCGCCCGGGTTGGCGAGCGCGCCGGCGCCGCCCGCGCCGCCGGTGCTGCCCACCGCGGCCAGGCCGAGCAGCATGCGCCGCACGTCCTCGGCGCGCTGGTAGTTGAGCTGGAACACCTGGCTGCGGATCGGCTCCAGGTCGTTGATCTGCTGCTGCGACTCCAGCTCGAGCTTTTCCTTGGTGGCCAGCTCGGCCTTGGGTGCCACCCACAGCACATTGCCGTTGCGGCGCGAAGCCAGCCCCTTGGCATCCAGCACGATCTGCAGGGCCTGGTCCCAGGGCACGTCCTTCAGGCGCAGCGTCAGGTTGCCCTGCACGCTTTCACTGGTGATGATGTTGAGGTTGGTGAAGTCGGCGAACACCTGCAGCAGCGAGCGGATGTCGATGTTCTGGAAGTTCAGCGAGAGCCGTTCGCCGCGGAAACCCGCGCCGCTGATCAGCTTGGCCGGGTCTTCCTTGACCGGGCGCACCTCGACCACGAACTGCGTGTCGGTCTGGTAGGAGCTGTATTCCCAGTTGCCGCGCGGCTCGATGGTCAGGCGCGTGCTGCCGTTGTTGTCGCCGGCGCGCATGCCCTGCACCGGCGTGCCGAAGTCGCTCACGTCATAGCGCCGGCGCAGGCCGTCGGGCAGCGCGGTGTTGAGGAAATCCACCACCACGTTCTGGCCCTGCTGGGCAATGTTGATGCCGGAGTCACGCGAGGACAGGTCCACCACGATGCGGCCCGCGCCGTCCGGGCCGCGGCGGAAATCGATATTGCGCAGGGTGGGCCGTCCGGCCGCCGCCTGCGGCGCCTGCGCCGGGGCCGGGGCGAAGGTCGGCGCCGCCGCGCGCGTGACCGGCGCGACGTTGTCGAGCAGCACCAGGAACTGGTTGCCGCGCACCTCGGTGCGGTAGCTGGCCGTGCGCGCGAGATCGAGGACCACGCGCGTGCGGTCGCCGATCTGCACCACATTGGCGCCCTTGAGCAGCTTGCCGCCGAAGTCGTATTGCGCGCGGCCCTGGGCGAAGCCGGTGTCGAGGAAGTCGATGGCGATCTTGGGCGGGTTCTGCGTGGTGAAGTCCGCCGGCTTCTGCGCCGGCGTGCCGGCCAGCTCGACCGTGAAGACGGTCTGCTCCCCCACCGTGGTGGCATCCACGCGCTTGACGGTATTGCCTGCCGCCGCCTGCGCCATCGCGGCCGGAGCGGCCAGTGCGAGCATCATCACCGCGGCGCCCGCGAGCGCCCGGTACCAGCGACCCATGATCATGCCGCCCCCTCCAGCCTCAGGCTGGTCATTTTCTCTTTCCACTCGGCTACCCCTTCCCGGACCAATTCGCGCAACACGATCTCCTGATCGCTGATGCGGACCACCCGGCCGTAGTTCTGGCCGAGATACTGACCCACCTTGACGTGGTGGATCTTGTTGTCTACCTGCACGACGCCGTAGGTCTCGCCATGCTTCTTCATGGCGCCCAGCATCTTGAAATTCTCCAGCGGGTAGTCCTCCAGCGGCTCGCGCTGCCGGCCGGACTCCGGCGAATCGGACAGGACCCGGTTGAGGTCGCCGATCTTGTTCTGGGCAAACGGCTCCGGCGCGCTGCGCCCGGCGTAGTCGCGCGGCACGTAGGGCTTGGGCTCGGGCAGCGGCGCGGGCGGGGGCGCCTTGGCGGCGCGCGCCTGCGCCATCCACTGGCGCAGGCCGTCTTCCTCGCTGGCGCCGCAGGCGGCCAGCATCACCATGCCGAGCAGCGCGCAGGCGCAGGCGCGCAGGCATGAAGCCCTGGTCGCCGACATCATTTCTTCGCTCCCGCGGCCGTCTTGGCCGTCTTGGCCGCCGCGGCTTCCGCCTTGCGCTGCGCCGCCTGCTCGTCGGCGTCGAGCGCGCGGTAGGCCATCGCCACGGCCTCCATCGCCAGCCCGCCGTCCTTGCCGGTGGTGAACTGCAGCCCCTGCATCGACACGATGCGCGACAGCGCGGCCACGTCGGCATTGAACTGCGCCACGTCGTGGTAGCGGCCGGTGACCTTCAGGTTGACCGGGATCTCGGCAAAGTAAGGCTTGATCACGGCGGCCTGCGGCTTGAACAGCTCGAACTGCAGGCCGCGCGCCACGCCGGCGTGGTTGACGTCGGCCAGCAGCGCGTCCATCTCGGTCTTGTTCGGCAGCTGGCGCTCGACCAGCGCCACGCGCTGCTCGACCTCGGCCTTCTGCTTGCGCAGCGCGTCCAGGTTGGCGACCTGCGCCACCTTGGACTGGTAGGCCTGCTTCAGGCTTTCCTGCTCGAGGTGCTTGCGGTCGAGCTCGTCGAGCTTGCCGCTCCAGTAGAACTGCCAGCCCAGCAGCAGCACCAGCACGGCGGCCAGCACGGCGAACAGCACGCGCGGCGCGGCCGGCCAGGTTTCCGGCTCGTTCAGGCTGAGGCCGCGGAACTGGGCGCCGAGGTCGTTGAGCGCGGCCAGCGAGATTTCGGTATTGAGTGCCATGGTCAGGTCAGCCCTTGCCCGCGCGGGCGCCCTGCGCCGCGGCGCCGCTGGCGGCGCCGGCACGGCCCTTCTTGCCGTCGTCGGGCACCTCGGGCGCGCGATAGGAGAAGCGCATGGAGAAGTCGAACAGGCGCCGCTGCTCGCGCAGGTTGTTGGTCATCATCACGGCCTTCGACTCGACCAGCTCGGCCTTGTCCAGCCAGCTCACCTGGCTGAGGTTGCGCAGCAGTTCCGACACGCGTTCGTTCGATTGCGCGATGCCGGTGACGGTAAAGGCGTCGCCGGCCTGCTTGAGCGTGGTCAGGTAGACGCCCTCGGGCACCTGGCGCACCAGCTCCTCGAGCAGTTGCACGGGGCGGTTGCGCTCGTTCTGCAGGCCCTCGATGGCCTTCTGCCGCTGCAGCAGCCCGTCGATGTCCTTGCGCAGCGTGTTGACTTCGCGGATCTGCAGGTCGAGGCGGCTGTTCTCGGTGGAGAGCACCTGGTTCAGCCCGGTCACCGCGTCGACGCGGCTGTCGATGTACAGGCCGCCGAGCAGCACCACCAGCGCGCCGGCTCCCGCCGCGCCGCCGAGCATGGCGTAGACCTTCTTGCGGCGCGCAGCCTTGCGGGCCTCGTGGTACGGCAGCAGGTTGACGGTCGGGATCGTGTTGATGGACATGCGGCTTCCCTCGCTGGCTTACTGCAGGCCGCGCAGCGCAAGCCCGGCGCTCACGATGTAGGCCGGCAGGTCGCGCTGGAGATAGCGCTCGTTGACCTTGCCGGCGGTCATCATGTTGGCGAACGGGTTGGCCAGCGTGGTGGTGATCTCCGTCTGCTGCTCGATCGCCGCCTGCACGCCGACCAGCGAGGCATGCCCGCCGGACAGCAGGATCTCGTCGACCCGGCCGATGCTGGACGACGACAGGAAGTTGCGCACGGCGCCCTGCACCTCGACCGCCAGGGCTTCCAGCGAAGGCTTGAGCAACTGGGTGCGCCAGGCTTCCGGCAGCGTGTTCTTGCGCTTCTTGATCTCCGCCTTGAGCGCGTCCAGCGTGAACATGCGCGCGGCGCTCTGGGTGAGCTGGTCGCCGTAGCTGTTGAGGGGCTGCTCGTAGAGTTCCTTCCAGCCCTGGTAGAAGATGGCCTTGGAGCGGCTGCCGCCCAGATGGACCACCACCACCACCGGCAGCTCCTTGGCCTCGGTCTCGCTGAGGTCGGGCGACACGCCCAGCATCTGCACCACCGAGCGCTGCACCGCGTATTCCTCGACGTCCATCACGTGCGGCTTGAGCCCGGCCATCTCGGCGGCGGTCACGCGCTCCTGCACGCGGTCGCTGTTGGCGGCGGTCACGCGCACGCCGATGCCGCCCTCGGTTTCGCTGGGGCCGATCACGGCGAAGTCGAAATTGACGGCTTGCGAAGGCGGATAGAGGCGGTGCGCCTCGGATTCCACCTGCACGTAGAGTTCATCCTCGGACAGGTTGTCCGGCAGGCTGACGGTCTGCGACTCGGTCAGCATCGAGGGCACGCCGAGCACGACGTCCTTGCCGCGGATACCGGCCTTGCCAAGCGCGCGCTTGAGGGCCACGCCCACCGCTTCGATATTGACCACGTTGCCATCGGCAACGGCATTGCGGTCCAGCAGCTCGCTGGCGCATTTTTCCAGCCGGTAGTCGTTCTTGCCACTGCCCACGGACAGTTCGACTACCTTCACGCTGGACGACCCGATGTCGACGCCGACCGTCGTGCGGCGCAACAACCCCGACAAGATACCTCGCCGCAAGGTGACCCCCTGACCGTTGAACTCGTCCTGGCTTGGCAGCTCTAATTGGGCGAGTCTGTTTGTTTCTTGGATGAAACGTTTTGCTCTTTTAGTTGGTGGATTCTCACAAAAACGTGGGGTGCTGGCAATGTGCCGGTTTGACCACGGTGGCTTTTCGCAGACGCCCCACGCAAAGCGTTGTCAAAATCCCACGGTAGTCCCGCTGCCCGCGCGCCAGACCCCTCTTCGCGTTTCATGCAGATATCAATCCCATTACATCTTGTAACAGCCCGATAGCGGCGTTCCCGCCACAGCGCGGCCGGAGGGCCCGATCCCGGGAGATATAATCCCCGGCACCCCTAACTAGGTAGTTCCCTTTATGGCCACAGCACAACCGAAGCCGTCCCTGCCCGCCCGCCGCCCGATCTGGATGCGGCTGACCTTTTGGGCCCTGGGCCTGCTGGTGGCCGGCATCGTGGCGGTGGCTCTGCTGGTGGGATATGCCCTGCTGGTGGCGGCGCCCAACCTGCCGTCGCTCGACACCATCACGGACTACCGCCCCAAGATTCCATTGCGCATCTACACCGCGGACAACGTGCTGATCGGCGAGTTCGGCGAGGAGCGCCGCAATTTCGTGCCGATCGCCGACATCCCCGATGTGATGAAGAAGGCGGTGCTGGCCATCGAGGACGACCGCTTCTACGAGCACGGCGGCGTGGACTTCGTCGGCGTGCTGCGCGCCGGCGTGGCCAACCTGCGCGGCGGCCTGTCGCAGGGCGCATCCACCATCACCATGCAGGTGGCGCGCAACTTCTTCCTCTCCAGCGAGAAGACCTACACCCGCAAGCTGTACGAAATGCTGCTGGCCTACAAGATCGAGGCCAACCTCTCGAAGGACCAGATCCTCGAGCTGTACATGAACCAGATCTACCTGGGGCAGCGCGCCTACGGCTTCGCCAGCGCGGCGCGCGTCTACTTCGGCAAGTCGATCAAGGACGTGACGCCGGCCGAGGCCGCCATGCTGGCCGGCCTGCCCAAGGCGCCTTCGGCCTATAACCCGGTGGTCAATCCCAAGCGCGCCAAGGTGCGCCAGGAATACATCCTGCAGCGCATGCGCGACCTGCGCTACCTCACGCCCGAGCAGTACGACCAGGCCATCCATGAAGAACTGAAGGTGCGCGGCGAGGGCAACGAGTTCTCCACCCACGCCGAGTACGTGGCCGAGATCGTGCGGCAACTCATGTACGCGCAATACCGCGAGGAAACCTACACGCGCGGCCTGACCGTCTACACCACGCTCAACAAGACCGACCAGGACGCCGCCTACGAGGCGGTGCGCTCGGGCATCATGAACTACGAGCGCCGCCACGGCTACCGCGGCCCCGAGGCCTTCATCGACCTGCCGTCCAGCCCGGACGAGCGCGAGCAGGCCATCGACGACGCGCTGCTGGAACACCCGGGCAGCGACGACCTGCGCTCCGCCGTGGTCACCAGCGTGTCGGCCAAGCAGGTCACGGCCACGCTGCTGTCGGGCGAGGTGGCCAATATCGAGGGCCAGGCGCTGCGCTTCATCGCGCCGTCGCTGGCGGCCAACGCGCAGCCCAAGGCCCGCATCCGACCGGGCGCGATCATCCGCGTGACGCAGGACGAAAAGGGCGCGTGGTCGGTCACCCAGCTGCCGGAAGTGTCGGCGGCCTTTATCTCGCTCAGCCCCGAGAACGGCGAGATCCGCTCGATGGTGGGCGGCTTCGACTTCAACCGCAACAAGTTCAACCACGTGACGCAAGCCTGGCGGCAGCCGGGTTCGAGCTTCAAGCCGTTCATCTACTCGGCGGCGCTGGAGAAGGGCTTCTCGCCCGCCACCGTGATCAACGACGCGCCGATCTCGATCGCCGACAACGGCGGCCAGGTGTGGGAGCCGAAGAACTACGACGGCAAGTTCGAGGGCCCGATGACCATGCGCCGCGCGCTGGCCAAGTCCAAGAACCTGGTGTCGGTGCGGATCCTGCGCGCCATCGGCACGCAATACGCCCAGGACTACATCACGCGCTTCGGCTTCGACGCCGACAAGCACCCCGCCTACCTGCCGATGGCGCTGGGCGCGGGCAGCGTCACCCCGCTGCAGATGGCCGGCGCGTACTCGGTGTTCGCCAACGGCGGCTACCGCGTCAATCCCTACCTGATCCAGAAGGTGGTCGACGCGCGCGGCAACGTGATCTCGGAAACCAGGCCGCAGCGCGCCGGCGAGGATGCCGTGCGCGTGCTCGACGCGCGCACGGCCTTCATCGCCGACAGCATGCTGCGCGACGTGGTGCGCACCGGCACCGCCAACAGCGCCAAGCAGCGCCTGGGCCGCAACGACCTGGCCGGCAAGACCGGCACCACCAACGATGCCGTGGATGCCTGGTTCGCCGGCTACACGCCCAAGCTGGTGGCGATCGCGTGGATGGGCTACGACCAGCCCAAGAGCCTGGGCGTGCGCGAGACCGGCGGCGGCCTGGCCCTGCCGATCTGGGTCGGCTACATGAGCAAGATGCTCAAGGGCGTGCCCGAGCTGCCGGAGCGCCAGGCGCCCGAGGGCGTGGTGATGGTGGCCGGCGACTGGACCTTCGAGGAGAATGCCGGCGGCGCCGGCGTGGCGTCGGTGGGGCTGGGCGACCCGTGGCCGGGCAAGCCGGACGAGAGCACGCAGTCGCCGGCCGACATCGAGGGCGAGAAGAAGCGGATCCTGGAGATGTTCGGCGGCGGGGGCTAAGCCCCGCCCGCGCAGGTTGTTCTGCCCGGGGTGGCGCCGGTATTCACCGGAATGCCGGCGCCACGCGGGCAGCGGCAATCCTCAGTTCAGCTGCAGCGTCACCCCGGCCTGCTGGCTCACGTACGCCGACAGCGCCGCATACAACTCCCCTCCCCCGCGCGTATCCAGCCATTGCCGGCCGTCGTGGCGGAAATGGAAGCCGCCCGCGCGCGCCGCCACCCACAGTTCCTGCATCGGCGCCTGGCTGTTGACGATGATCTTGGAACCGTCCTCGAACTCCAGCTCGATCAGGTTGCCGGCGCGGTTGATTTCGATGTCGGCGTCGGCCGCGTCGGCGGCCGTTTCCACCGCGCTTTCAAGCCGGTCCAGCTCTTGCTGGGCCAGGGCCAGGAACTCGCTTTCACTCATGGGGGGCATGCTAAACTCCAAGACCGCCCGGCCGGCGCGCATCAGGCGCCGCCTGGCCGGTAACGTGTTGAATCCAGTTTCGTTTTTCGTTGGTCCCGCCGTCGCGCCGCCTTCGCCGCGGGCACGCGCCGGACAACTCTTCTAGGACGACCCGATGTTGCGTCGTGTTGCGATTGTATCGGCGATTGCCGCCAGCCTTGCGATGCCCCTGCTGTCGGGATGCGGCATCCGCGGCCCGCTGACCATGCCCCGGCCGCCCGCCGCGCCGGCCAGGCCGACCGTACCGGACCCAGGCCTGGGCAACCCGAACGTGCCGAATCCCGCAGCCGCGCCGGCCGCCCCGGCAACCCCGCAGGCCGGCGGCGCGACCGCGCCGGCCACCCCCACCGCCAAGTAACCATGACCGCCTTCTTCCATCGCCACGACAGCGCGCTCGCAGTCGAGCACGTGCCGCTGGCGCGCATCGCCGCCGAATACGGCACCCCCACCTACGTCTACTCGCGCGCCGCGCTGACCGCCGCCTACCGGGCTTACGCCGCGGCGTGCCAGGGCCGCCGCGCGCGCGTGCAGTACGCCATGAAGGCCAACTCCAACCTGGCCGTGCTGCAGGTCTTCGCCGGGCTCGGCGCGGGCTTCGACATCGTGTCCGGGGGCGAGCTGCAGCGCGTGCTGGCCGTGGGCGGCGATCCGCGCAAGGTGGTGTTCTCGGGCGTGGGCAAGACCGCGGCCGAGATGGAACTGGCGCTGGCGCACGACGTGCTGTCGTTCAACGTGGAGTCGATCCCCGAGCTGGACCGCCTGAACGCGGTGGCCGGCCGCCTGGGCAAGCGCGCGCGCGTGTCGCTGCGCATCAACCCGGACGTGGACGCCAAGACCCATCCGTATATCTCCACCGGCCTGAAGGGCAACAAGTTCGGCGTGGCCTTCGAGGACGTGCTGCCGACCTACCGCGCCGCGGCCGCGCTGCCGCACCTAGAAGTGGCCGGCATCGACTGCCACATCGGCTCGCAGATCACCGAGGTCGCGCCCTACCTGGAAGCGCTGGACAAGGTGCTGGACGTGGTGGAAGCGCTGGAGCGCGAAGGCATCAGGCTCGAGCATATCGACGTGGGCGGCGGCCTGGGCATCACCTACGACCACGAGACCCCGCCGGACATCACCGGCTTTGCCCGCACGCTGCTCGACCGCGTGGCCGAGCGCGGCCACGGCCACCGCGAAGTGCTGTTCGAGCCGGGCCGCTCGCTGGTGGGCAACGCCGGCGTGCTGCTCACGCAGGTGGAATTCCTCAAGCCGGGCGCCGCCAAGAACTTCTGCATCGTCGACGCGGCCATGAACGACCTGGCGCGCCCCGCCATGTACGAGGCCTACCACCGCATCGAACCCGTGCAGCTGCGCGAGGCGGAACAGGCCGCCCCGGTGACCTACGACGTGGTCGGCCCGGTATGCGAATCGGGCGACTGGCTCGGCCGCGACCGCGCGCTGTCGGTACAGCCGGGCGACCTGCTGGCCGTGATGTCGGCCGGCGCCTACGGCTTCGTCATGAGCTCCAACTACAACACCCGCCCGCGCGCGGCCGAAGTGATGGTCGACGGCGACGACGTGCACCTGGTGCGCGGCCGCGAGCGCGTCGAGGACCTGTTCCGCGACGAGCGCCTGCTGCAGGGCTGAGCCGCTCCCTCGCTTGCCGGTGCGCCCGCGCTCAGCGGCGCGCCGGCGCCGGCTTGCGCCACCACCACCACAACCGCATGGCCAGCAGGCCGAACACCGCCGCGGCGTAGATCGACACCGTGCCGAAGTCGTGCTTGCCGGCCTTGTGCCACCAGTAGTGCAGGATGGCCAGCACGGCCACGGCATAGACGGCGCGGTGCAGCCATTGCCAGCGCTTGCCGCCCAGGCGCCTGACCATGGCGCTGGTCGAGGTGGCCGCCAGCGGCACCATCAGCGCGAACGCGGCAAACCCCACCGTGATGAAGGGCCGCTTGGCGATGTCCTTGATCATGTAGGCCACGTCGAAACCGCGGTCCACGGCCAGCCACAGCAGGAAATGCTGCAGCCCGTAGAAGAACGCGAACAGCCCGAGCATGCGCCGCAGGCGCACCAGCCAGGGCCAGCCGCTGAGCCGGCGCAGCGGCGTCACCGCCAGCGTGGCGCACAGCATCACCAGGGTCCAGGTGCCGGTCGAGCGCGTGACGAATTCCAGCGGATTGGCGCCGAACTGGCCGGTGAAGCCGAGGAACAGCAGGCGCAGGAAGGGCAGCAGCGCCAGCAGCCACACCGCTGCCTTGACGGCGCGCACGCGCCCGGGCGCGAGCGCGGCGAGGCCGGACCGCGCGGTGCCCTGCGCGGCGCGCGCGCCCGGCGCGCCGGCGCGCGGCGGGGACAGGTCCGGCGGGCCCATCAGAAAAACTTCCTCAGGTCCATGCCCTGGTACAGCGACGCCACCTGCGGCGCATAGCCGTTGAACGGCAGCGTCTTGCGCTTGGGCGCGAACAGCGCGCTGAAGCCGCCGCCGCTCTTGTCCTCGCCGATGCGGCGCTCGGTGGCCTGGCTCCAGCGCGGATGGTCCACGTCCGGATTGACGTTGGAGTAGAAGCCGTACTCCTGCGCCGCCGCCAGGTTCCAGCTGGTGCTGGGCTGCTTGTCGACGAAGCGGATCCGGACGATGGACTTGGCGCTCTTGAAGCCGTACTTCCACGGCACCACCACGCGCACCGGCGCGCCATTCTGGTTGGGCAGCACCTCGCCGTAGAGGCCGAAGGTCAGCAGCGTCAGCGGATGCATGGCCTCGTCCATGCGCAGGCCCTCGGTGTACGGCCAGTCCAGCACGCGGCTGCCCAGCCCGGGCATCTGCTTCTTGTCGTCGAGGGTGACGAATTCCACGTACTTGGCGCCGGGCTGCGGCTCCACGCGGCGGATCAGCTCGGCCAGCGAATACCCGCTCCACGGGATCACCATCGACCAGCCTTCCACGCAGCGCATGCGGTAGACGCGCTCCTCCAGCGGCATCAGGCGCAGCAGCTCGTCGATGTCGTAGGCCTTGGGCTTCTTCACCAGCCCTTCGACGGCAACCTGCCACGGCCGCGTGCGCAGCGTGCCGGCGTTGCGCGCCGGGTCGGACTTGTCGGTGCCGAACTCGTAGAAGTTGTTGTAGGTGGTGACGTCCTCGTAGGGCGTGCGTTTTTCCGGCACCACGTAGGCGTTGTTGGGCGTGGCCGGCAGCTTCCGCCCGTGCGGCGTCTGGGCCAGCGCGCGACGCGAGAACCACGGCGTCAGGGTGCTCCCGGCGGCGCCGGCCGCGGCCAGCGCCAGCAGGCGGCGGCGCGCCTCGAAGACGCCGCGCGGCGTGATCTCGCTGGCGGCGATGTCGCCGCCGCGCAGCCATTTGGGAGAGGGAATCAGCATCGTCGGGTTTCCTTGTTGCATGCAGGTTCGCGCACACCGGCCTGGGCCAGGCCGCCTGCACGATTGGACTTCGCGCCCGGCCGCTTGGTGCCGGCGCATCCTGGCATCTTTTTCGACATGGCGGCGGCTTCAGTCGTCCTGGTACTGGCGGTAGACGGCCTGCGCCAGCGCCAGCAGCGCGCCGCGCTCGAGCGGGCCGGCCAGGGCGAAACCGAGGTCGCGGTCCACCCAGTAGAAGGCCGCGGTGCCATGGCTGTCACCGGTGCCGGGCAGGCGCTCGAGCCGGAAGGCGGCGTCGGCCGTGCCCGGCGCCATGTGCCGCAGTTGCAGCGAGATCCGGCTGCCGTTGTCCGCCTCGTACATGAGCATGGCCGACGGGCCGCCTTCGGCCACGCCCAGGCGCCCGCCGATCAGGTGGAAGCCCTCGGCCCGCAGGTCGGGCACGCGCAGCGGCGCGCCCAGCCGCTTGGACAGCCAGGCCACCAGGTGCGCCTCGTCCGAGGCGGCCACCTCGACCGGGTGACGCACTTCAGGCGCATACACCACATGGCTGGCCAGCGCATCGCGCGCGAAACGCTCGGCCGGCGGCGTCAGCACGGCGAGGTCGCCGGCCTGGCCGCGGGCCAGCCAGCCGGCCGCGCCGCCGGCCACCAGCGAGGCCAGGCTCGCCGCCAGCGCCATGCGCCAGCCCGCCGCGCGCGCCGCCGGCGCGGCGGCGCGGCCTTGCAGCCTGGGCGGCAGCGCGCGCAGCGGCACGGCCTCGTTGAGCACGCCATCGAACGCGGCGTGCAGCTCATCGGCCTGGCGGCGCCAGTCGCCGACCCACCCGGCCGCCTCCGGGTGCGCCGCCAGGTAGGCCTCCACCTCGGCGCGGCGGGACGGGTCGAGCTGGCCGTCCGCGTAAGCGTGGAGATCGGATTCGTCGATCAGCGGCATTACTTGACTCGCTGCAATCCGGGGCCGCCAGGGTGGGCGGCGGTGGCCGGCGTGGCGCCGCCATCCATGAGTTCGCGCATCCGCTCGCGCGCGCGCGCCAGCCGCGACATCACGGTGCCGACCGGCACGCCCAGCACCTGCGCGGCCTCGGCATAGGTGAATTGCTCCAGGCCGACCAGCAGCATCACCGCGCGCTGGGCTTCGGGCAGCTGGGCCAGCGCGCGCGCCAGGTCGAGCCCGAGCGCGGGTCCGGGCGCAGCACTGGGTACGTCGGGAAGGGTGTCGGCAAAGGTCACGAGATCGGCTCGCCGGTAAGCATTGATGCGCAGCCTGTGCATCATGGTCAGCAGCCAGGACAGCAGCCCGTCGGCGCCGTCGCCCCACCATGCGCCGGCGCGCAGGCGGAAACGCCAGCGGTAGCGCAGGGCGCGTTCCAGCGTGTCCTGCACCAGGTCGTCGGCCGCTGCCGCATCCCCGGTCAGGCCGCGCGCGTGGCGCCGCAGGCGCGGCGCCAGCGCCACCAGCTGGCGGTCGAAGCCGTCCATGGCCTCAGGCAGCGCGCACCGCCATCAGGGCGTGGCGACGTGCCAGACGTTGTTGAGGTTGTCGCCGGTGCGGTCGCCCGGCTTGGCATCCTTGGCAAAGCGGTACAGCGGCTTGCCGCGGTAGGCCCACTGCTTGGCGCCGTCGTCGCGCGTGATGATGGTGTAGCTGCCCATCGGGCTGGTGCCCGGCGACGCCAGCAGCGGCGGCCAGTTGGTGGCGCAGCCGCCATTGCACGCGCTCCGGTCGCCGCTGTCGCGGTCGAAGGTATAGAGCGTGAGGCCTTGCGGATCGGTCAGCGCGCCGTTGGCGACCTTCACCGTGGGCGGCATGTTGCCGGCCCCGCCCATGCCACCCATGCCCGAACAGGCGGACAGCAGTACGGCGGAGCAGGCGAAGGCGAGCGCGGCAGGACGCGACAGCGAAGTCAGGGCAGGTACTGCAAAAAGGCGGGAACGAACCATGATGGGTGTCTCCATGCGGGTCGGCACCGACAACCGGCGCCGTTCCTTCAGTAAACACCGGATGTGACGTGTTTATTCCATGCGGGCGAAAAAAAACCCGCCGGACCAGCGGCGGGTTTTTCTTATTGCGTTGCGGCAACCGATTCAGAGTTCGCCGTAGCTGTGCAGGCCGGACAGGAACATGTTCACGCCGAGGAAGGCAAAGGTGGTGACCAGCAGCCCCACCAGCGCCCACCAGGCCGCCACCGTGCCGCGCAGGCCCTTCATCAGGCGCATGTGCAGCCACGCCGCATAGTTGAGCCAGACGATCAGCGCCCAGGTTTCCTTCGGGTCCCAGCTCCAGTAGCCGCCCCAGGCCTCGGCCGCCCACAGCGCGCCGAGGATGGTGGCGATGGTGAAGAACGCGAAACCGACCGCAATCGCCTTGTACATCACATCGTCGAGCACCTCGAGCGAGGGCAGGCGATCGGCCAGGATGCCGCGCTGCTTGAGCAGGTAGGCCGACGAAACCATGGCCGCCAGGGCGAAGGTGCCGTAGCCGATGAAGTTGGCCGGCACGTGGATCTTCATCCACCAGCTCTGCAGCGCGGGCACCAGCGGCTGGATCTCGCTGGCGTCGCGGCTGACCGTGTACCAGAGCAGGAAGCCGACCGCGGCCGACACCACCAGCATCACGAAGGGCCCGAGCGCGCGCGTGGCGTAGTGGGCTTCGTAGTACAGGTAGAACAGCGAAGTGATCAGCGTAAACAGCACGAACACTTCGTAGAGGTTGGAGATGGGAATGTGGCCGATGTCGGCACCGATCAGGTAGGACTCGTACCAGCGCACCAGCATGCCGGTGAAGCCTAGCACCACCGCCGCCCACACCATCTTGCTGCCGATCTGCATGCCGCTCTCGGCGCGCGCCAGCAGGCCGCCCCAGTAGAACAGCGTGGACAGGAACACCAGCGCGCTCATCCACAGGATGGCCGACTGGCTCGACAGGAAATACTTGAGGAAGAAGGCCTGCTCGGCGCGCGCGAGCTGGCCGTGATAAAGCTGGATGGCAGACAGCGACAGCACCGCCAGCGCCACCATCAGCAGCCGCAGCGGCTTCCAGTGCCAGCCCAGCAGCGCGAAGGTGGGCACCGCGGCGATCAGCACGCCCTTGTCGTAGACGTTCATCCACTCGCCGTAGCGCGTGAGCGCGAAGCCCGCGCCCGCCGCCAGCAGCAGCGCGAACAGCCAGTCGGCCCAGCTCAGCCGACGCAGGAACGACGGCTCCAGGTAAGCCTGGTCGCCGCCGGCGGTGCCGGCGCCCGTTCGGGCGGCCGTGCCCGCCGGCATGGCCGTCCTGGCCTGATTCACATTCGAAGACATAGTGGTTCTCTGCTTGATTGCGGGGGCGGCCTCATTCAATGCGCGGCCGGCATGCCTTGGCGGGCGTCACCGGTGCCGTCCGCGCTGCCTCGTACCGCTCTTGCCGTTCTTGTCGTTCTTGTCGTTCGTCTCGCGCTTGCCGTTCTCGCCGCCCGCTCCGGCCGCGCGGCCGACATCGTCGCGCAGGGCGGCGAATTCCTTTTCGAAATCCAGCGTGCGGCGCTGCGTGGACATGGCCATCAGCACGTGGCTGGCGGCGCCGTCGGCGCCGCCGCCCGCCGGGTCCTTGACCCACAGCCAGACGCGGCGCTCGCGGATGTAGAACATGGAAAACACGCCCAGCACCAGCAGCAGACAGCCAAGATACACGATGTTCTTTCCTGGCGCACGGGTCATCTGGAACACGCTGGCCTTGACCTCGGTGAAGTCGTCGAGCTGCAGGAAAACCGGCGCGGTGTAGAAGAAACTGTCCGACAATGCATTGATGGCCTGCTGCAGGAAAGCGCCGCTCTGCGCACTATTCGGCACCACCGGCAGGTTGTCCTGCGCCCGCGCCAGTTGCCACAGCTCCCACATCGCGCCGTTGAGGATCTTCAGCAGGACGTCGGCCGCCTTCTGCTGCTCGGCCTGCGGCACGGACTTCTCCAGGAACGCGGCGATCGCGGTGAAGCCGCCCGGCGGCGCCTGCGGACTGTTGCGCGCGGCGCCGGCGAACAGGTCGAGCGCGCGCAGCGCGCTCTCGGCAAGCTGGCCGCGCAGGGTCTCGCGCTCGGTGCCGGGCATCGACGCCAGCGCGAAGCGGCGCGCCGCTTCGCCGCGCAGCGCGCGGTCCTGCAGCGCGGCGCGCAGGCGCATCCAGTCCGCCACGCTGTTCTGCTCGTCGGCCGGAATGCGCAGGTAGCGGAACGGCTCGCTGGGCGAATCGCGCATGCCGGCCAGGAACACGGTCTGGCCGTCGAGCTGCACCGGCACCATGTAATTGTTGAACTCGCGCGCCTGGCCGTTGCGGTCGCGCAGCTTGTACTGCACCGACGGGCCCACGTTGCGCAGTTCCTTGGCGCGGTCCGGATTGACGGCCGAGCCGAGGTGCGACTCGAGCTTCTCGTTGAACGACTTGTGCGCCACGCCGCGCGCGTCGGGCTTGCCGGAAGCATCGGTGACGTTCTCGATGTTCATCAGGCGGAAATCGCTGAATTCCACCGTCAGGCCCTCGGCGTCCGCCGCGCTGCCGGTGCCGGCCAGCGGCGTGTTTGCGCCCACCGTGCCGGCGAAGGCGAAGGTCTTGCCGCTGCCGCCCTGCATCGGGTAGCCGACGAATTTCAGCCTGGAGCCGCCGTCCTCGAAGCTCGACTGGTAGATCGCCACGCCATCCACCACGAGCGGCTCGTTGACCTTGACGGTCGCCTCGGTGCGGCGGCCGGTGGCGCGGTCGGTGATGATCACGTCGGAGGCGAACAGCTTGGGCATGCCGGTCGAATAGTGCTCGACCGTGAATTTCTTGAGCGTGATGTTGAACGGCAGGTCCTGCACCAGCGCGCCGTCGGCGACGTTGAGGATGGCGGTGGACACGGTCGCGCCTTCCGGCACGAAGGCGTTGCCGCGGAAGCCCGGATTGCTGGCCGACAGGCGGTGCTGCGGCGGAATGTCGGTGATCACGGCGTTGCCGCTGATCGGCGTCTTGCCGCCGAACCACATTTGCGCGCGGATCAGCATGTCGCCGTCGAGCAGGCCGCCGATGCAGATCACCACGATGGCGGTATGCGCCAGGATATAACCGAGCTTGTTGGCCGCGCCCGCCTTGGCCGCAAGCAGCGTGGCGCCCTCGTGCGGCACGGCCTTGACGCGGTAGCCGCGGTTGGCCAGCAGCGCGCTCAGGCGCGCCACCGCGTCGGCGCGCGGGCGGCTGGCGTCGAACTCGGCGCGGTGGTGGAAGGCGCGCAGGCTGCGCTCGCGCACGTGGTCCTTCCACGAGCGCATGTCGGTGACCATCCTGGGCGCGTTGCGCGTCAGGCACAGCGAGGTGGAGACCACCAGGAAGGCCAGGATCAGCAGGAACCACCACGAGCCGTAGACCTTCTGCAGCGACAGCGTCTGGAACAGGTCGGCCCAGAACGGCCCGAACTGGTTGACGTAGTTGGGATACGGCTCGTTCTGCTTGAGGACCGTGCCGATCACGCTGGCGATGGCGATCACCGTCAGCAGCGCGATGGCGAAACGCATCGAGGACAGCAGCTCCACCGCGTCGCGCAGCAGGCGGTGGGAAGTCTTCAGGTGCAGTCCGGACGTGGAAGCGGTCGACATGTGCGGTGTGGCCTGGGGCCATCAAATAAAAAGAGGGTGGGCATGCTCGCGCAGGCCACCCTCTTCGATTGCTGCCGGGCTGCTTGGCTGCGCCGGCGCGGAACGACTGGTCGAGGTTGTTTCAGGCGGAAGCCTGGCGACAGTACATCAGGCGCGGCACGCCGCGCAACGGCGCCAGGGTTTCTTCTGAATTTACCTCTCAACGCACACCGGCGACATAGTCGGCGACCGCCTTGATCTCGGCGTCCGACATCCTGGCGGCGATCGTGCTCATCACGGTGTTGTTCTTGCGGGTGCCCTGGCGGAATGCGACCAGCTGCGCCTCGGTGTACTCGGACCACTGGCCGCCGATGCGCGGGTACTGCGCGGGAATGCCCGCGCCGGTGGGACCGTGGCAGGCCGCGCAGGCCGGCACGCCCTTGGCCGCGATGCCGCCGCGGTAGATCTTCTGGCCGGCTTCGATGGTGTCCTTGTCCTTGGCCGTGGCCGGCTTGAGGGCCTGCTTGGCGAGGTAGGCGCCGACGTCCTTCATGTCCTGCTCGGACAGGGCCGCCGCGTACGGCGACATGATGGCGTTGTTGCGGGTCTTGGCCTTGAAGTCGTCGAGCTGCTTGTGGACGTATTCGGAATGCTGGGCGGCCAGCTTCGGGTTGACGGCGGCGGCGCTGTTGCCGCCGGCGCCGTGGCAGCTCAGGCAGGCGGGGACATTGCGATCGGGAACACCTTGCGTGTACAGCGT
Organism: Cupriavidus sp. 30B13; assembly: GCF_049059565.2. NCBI lineage: Bacteria > Pseudomonadati > Pseudomonadota > Betaproteobacteria > Burkholderiales > Burkholderiaceae > Cupriavidus > Cupriavidus sp. 30B13. The sequence continues at coordinate 3,902,345 of NZ_CP188223.1, forward strand.
CTCGCCCTTGGCCGGGTCGGCCTTGGCGGCGGGCTGCTCGGCTGCAGATGCCAGACCCGTCATGGCGGTTGCAGGCAGAGCCAGCGCCACGACAGCCAGAAGTTTCGCAATGCGGTTCATTCGCACACCTTCTCTGATTGTTTTGAATTCCACAGAGCACGCCGCTCAGCCTCCTGCCTGCGGTGAGGACGCGCAGGAACGGGACTTTGACATCGGAAATTCATCACGACGGCCGCCCGGCCGCCTGAACCAACCACGCCCAGACGCAAACCCGGATGGCGCCGCGCCCGTGCGAACGAATCGTGCGGATGCGGCGGACCGTGCGAATATCCAGGTAGCAGACCCCCGGCCCTGGCTTGCCCCGCTGTGCCGGCACCGGCTTCCTGGTGCCGCCGCAACGAGGCCGGAACTGCAGGCCGCGCTACCACGATGGAACGGACACGCAAGGCTTCCCTTTACGGAATGAGGCGCGCCAAGGATGCCACGCGTCACCCAATCGGGAGGCCGTTAACCGCGTTATTGTACAATAAATCGTGTGCCGGATAGAGGATGTGCGCGCCGCGACGCGGCCCGACGCCACCCCCCGGCCAACCCGGCGGCCCAAGTGCCGCCCGCCTCACTCACATCGGCGTGGTCGCGCCGGCAGCGCCAACGTCCCGCGCGCAGCTGCCGCCGCCCCGCCTCATTGCCCACGCGCATGTCCCTCCTACACCAGGCCCGCTTCTTCGTCACCGTCAACCACCTGCGCGACCTGCCTGCCACGGCGGTGCCGGAGGTGGCCTTCGCCGGCCGCTCCAATGCCGGCAAGTCGACCGCCATCAACGTGCTGTGCAACCAGAAGCGGCTGGCCTTTTCCTCGCGCACGCCGGGCCGCACCCAGCACATCAACTATTTCTCGGTGGCGCCGGTCAAGGCGCCGGACCCGCTGGCCTTCCTGGTCGACCTGCCCGGCTATGGCTACGCGCAGGTCTCGGGCTCGGCCAAGTTCCACTGGCAGGGGCTGCTGAGCGACTACGTGCAGACCCGCACGCAGCTCGCCGGGCTGGTGCTGATGATGGACGCGCGCCGCCCGTTTACCGACCTCGATTGCCAGATGGTGGAGTGGTTCCTGCCCACCGGCCGGCCCATCCACGTGCTGCTGACCAAGGCCGACAAGCTGACCAACAGCGAAAACGCCCTGGCCCTGCGCGAAACGCGCAAGGTGCTGGCGGGCTACGCCGAGCAGCTCGACACGCCCGTGGCGCTGACCGCGCAGCTGTTTTCCAGCCTCAAGCGGCGCGGTATCGAGGAGGCCCAGCGCGTGGTGGCCGGCTGGCTGGCGCTGCCCGAGGCGCAGCCGCCGGTGGCACCCGGCGCGGAACCGGCGCCGGCAGACGGCGCGCCCGGCCCGGTCGCCGAATAGGCCGGGCCGCGTACCCGTCGCGGCGAAAAGCGATGGGGATAAAGCGGCCGGCAAAAAAAACCCCGCTGCAAGCAACGGGGACGAACTTTCCCACCGGTTGAGGGTGGGTACCCGCTCAGGGAGGAGTAGCGGGGGACGCCACATCGCGCAAGCGCAACACAGGGTGTCCGCGAGTATGATAGCGGGCACGATCAAAAGTTTAGTTTTTCTTTCGGAGCGGCCTGCCCGGTCACTCGTCCGCCGCATGGCGGCCGGCCGCGGCAATTCCCGCCACGTCCTTCCGACTTCTCCCGATCCTTCCCCGATTCCCTCACCTCAAGCCATGTCCACTTTCCCCGAGTACCGTCCGCGCCGCATGCGCCGCGATGACTTCTCGCGCAGGCTGATGCGCGAAAACCGCCTGTCGCCGGACAACCTGATCTACCCGGTGTTCATCCTCGACGGCCACAACCAGCGCCAGAGCGTGGCGTCCATGCCGGGCGTGGAGCGCGTCTCGGTGGACCTGCTGCTGCCGGTGGCGGAGGATTGCGTGAAGCTCGGCATCCCGGTGATCGCGCTGTTCCCGGTGATCGACCCGTCGCTGAAGACGCCGGACGGCATCGAGGCGACCAATGCCGAAGGCCTGATCCCGCGCGCCGTGCGCGCGCTCAAGGACCGCTTCCCCGAGCTGGGCGTGCTGACCGACGTGGCGCTGGACCCGTACACCAGCCACGGCCAGGACGGCGTGCTCGACGACAACGGCTACGTGATCAACGACGTTACCGTCGAGATCCTGGTCAGGCAGGCGCTCACGCAGGCCGAGGCCGGCGTGGACATCGTGGCGCCGTCCGACATGATGGACGGGCGCATCGGCGCGGTGCGCGCCGCGCTGGAAGACAACGCCCACATCCACACCCGCATCATGGCCTACTCGGCCAAGTATGCCTCGGCGTTCTACGGCCCGTTCCGCGACGCGGTCGGCTCGGCGGCCAACCTGGGCAAGGGCAACAAGATGACCTACCAGATGGACCCGGCCAACACCGACGAGGCCCTGCGCGAAGTGGCGCAGGACATCATGGAAGGCGCCGACATGGTGATGGTCAAGCCCGGCATGCCGTACCTGGACATCGTGCGCCGCGTGAAGGACGAGTTCCGCTTCCCCACCTACGTCTACCAGGTCAGCGGCGAATACGCGATGCTCAAGGCCGCCGCGCAGAACGGCTGGCTGGACCACGACAAGGTCATGATGGAGTCGCTGCTGGCCTTCCGCCGCGCCGGCGCCGACGGCATCCTGACCTACTTCGCGCGCGACGCCGCCCGCCTGCTCACGCGCTGAACGGGCCCGGATGCAGCTGCTAGGCTTCTCCGCCAGCCAGGTCCACCAGCTTGCCTCGCTCGACGAGGCGCGCGACTTCCTCGCCGGCAACGCGGCGGCCCGCTTCGTGTGGGTCGACACGCCGATCGAGGAAGTCGGCATGGCGCCGGCGGCCTGGCGCGACAGCGTGCAGGTGCTGACCGGCGCCCCGGTGCTGGACCTGCACCTGCTCGACGCCACCAATCCCGCGCATCCGTCGTATTTCGATACGACCCATGCGTACGACATGGTGGTCTTCCGCAAGCTCACCTTCGAGACCAGCCGGCTGATCGCCGAGGCGGGCGGCGAGCCCGCGCCGGCCGGCGCCGCGGCGCCGGCCACGCCCAATCCGCCCAATCCGCCGGCACTGCCCGCCCGGCCTGCCGCCGCCGCGCCCGACAGCGCGGGCACGCGGCCGGCGGCGGCGAAGCCGCGCCGCTATCCGCCCGGCTTCCTGCCCGCGCTGGCGCGCATCGACACCCAGCCGGTCACCTGCTTCGTGTTCGACAACGTGCTGCTGACGGTGCGCCCGGCGCAATCGCGCACCCTCGACCAGGTGCGCCAGCGGCTGCTCGAGCTATGCCGCGAGCCGCGCCCGCAGTCGGCCGCTAAGGCACGCGCCAACGGGCACGCCGCGCTGGTGCACGGCATCCGGCCGCCGACGCGCCCCGAAGACCTGATGCTGCGGCTGCTCAATGCGATGGTGGACCGCTACCTGGAACTGCGCGCGCCGCTCACGCGCCAGCTCGACCGCTGGCAGCGCGCGCTGCTCAGCACGCGGCGCAGTTTTTCCAGCTGGGAGGGACTGCTCGACGCGCGCATCGAACTGCGCCGGCTCGAACACCTGTGCGAGGAGCAGCACGATGCGCTGCAGGAATTCCGCGACAGCCTGCTCGACAACAGCTACAGCATCGCCAGCGAGGGACAGGCCGGCGCCGCGGGCCGCGACGACGCGCTGCTGGTGCGCATCAACGACGTGATGGAGCATATCTCGCGCGTGCTGGCGCACGCGCGCCGGCTCGAGGATTCGATCGAGTCCGCCGTGCAGATCCATTTCTCGGCGGTGGCGCACCGCACCAACCGCACCATGCGCACGCTGACGCTGATCACCGCGCTGTTCATGCCGCTGACCCTGATCACCGGCATCTTCGGCATGAACTTCGAGCGCATGCCGTGGCTGCGCGAGCCGCAAGGCTTCTGGTGGTCGCTCGGGCTGATGGGCGCGGTGGTGCTGGTGCTGGGCGCGGTGTGGGCGCTGGGGCGGCGGCTGGACCAGAGCTGATCCCGCCGCGGCAGCGCCGGCTCAGGTGCTGGCCTTGGCGTCGAACGCGCGCGCCAGGCTGTCGAGGAAGCGCGCGGCAGGCTGGTAGCCGATCACGCGGACCGGCCGCTCGCGCCCGTCGGCGCCGTACAGGATGATGCCAGGCGGCCCGAACAGGCCGAAGCGCTTGAGCAGCGCGCGGTCGTCGGCATTGTTGCGGGTGACGTCGGCCTGCAGCATCACCACGCCGGACAGGCGCGCGCGCACGCGCTCGTCGCTGAAGGTGAAGCGCTCCATTTCCTTGCAGCTCACGCACCAGTCCGCATAGAAATCCAGCAGCACGGGCTGGCCGGCGGCGGCGGCCCGCGCCACGCGCGCGTCGAGCTCGGCCAGCGAGCGCACGCGCTCGAAACGCGGCTCGGCGACCTTGCCGGCGGCGGCCTCCGGAGCGGACCGCAGCGCGGCGAGGTGCGCCAGCGGCTGCAGCGGATCGCGGCCGCCGCTGGCCAGCCCCAGCAGCAGGATCGCGCCGGCCAGCGCGGCCAGCAGGCCGAGGCCCTTGCCCACGCGCGCCAGGCCGTGCGCGTCGGGGCCGAGCGCGTCGAAGGCGCTGAGGAACACCGCCGCCACCAGCAGCAGCGCGGCCCAGCCCGTCATGAGCGCCCAGGCCGGCAGCACCGGGCTGACCATCCACAGCGCCACGCCCAGCAGCAGGAAGCCGAAGAAACGCTTGGTCATCTCCATCCAGCGGCCGGCGCGCGGCAGCAGGTTGCCGGCGCCCACGCCCACCAGCACCAGCGGCACGCCCATGCCGAGCGCCATGGCAAACAGCGCGCCGCCGCCGCTGACGGCATCGCCGGTGCGCGCGATATAAGCCAGCGCGCCGGCCAGCGGCGCGGTCACGCAGGGGCCGACGATCAGCGCGGAAATCGCACCCATGACGGCGGCGCCGGCCAGTTGCCCGCCCGGGCGGCGGTTGGACGATTCCGTCAGCCGGGTCTGCCAGTGCTGCGGCAGCTGCAGCTCGTAAAGGCCGAACATGGAGAGCGACAGGGCCACCATCAGCGCGGCAAACAGCGCCAGCACCCAGGGCGCCTGCAGCGCCGCCGACAGGCCCTCGCCGAGCAGCCCGGCGGCCACGCCGACGCCGGTGTAGACCACGGCCATGCCGAGCACGTAGGACAGCGACACCAGCAGCGCGCGGCCGCGCGTGACGTGCTCGCCCACCACGATCGAGGACAGGATGGGCACCATCGGCAGCACGCACGGCGTGAAGGTCAGCAGCAGGCCAAGGCCGAAGAACAGCGCGGCGATCAGGCCGAGGTTACGGCTGGCCAGCGCGCCGGCGATGCGGTCGTTCTCGTCCGCCGCGGCGGGCAGGCGGCCGGCAGCCGCCTCGGGAGACGCGGATGGTGAGACCGGCGCGGCCGGGGCGGCATCGCCGGTGCCCGCCGGTGTGGCGTCCGCAGGTGTGGAATCCGCTCTCGCGCGCTTGCCGAACAGGCCGTCGAGCACGCCGCCGCCGACCTTGAAGACGTGCTCCTGCGGCGGATAGCACAGGCCCTTGTCGGCGCAGCCCTGCGAGGTCACCACCAGCGACCATTTGCCGTCGGCGGGCGCCGACTCGACCGGCACGCGGATGGTCAGGCCGCCGTGGTAGGTCTCCATCTCCTTGCCGAAGGTCTCGTCGAACTTGACCTTGCCGGGCGGGAAGTCGGGCGTGCCGAGCCTGACCGAGGCCGGTTGCGCCGCGAAGGCGAAGCGGTCGCGGTACAGGTAGTAGCCGTCGGCCACGTCGAAGCGGATCTCGACGGTGTGCGGGTCGACCTGGCGCGCGGCGAAGCGGAACGCCTGCTCGGGCGGCAGGAAGTCATCCTCGCCCGCCGCGCGCGCGGCGCCGCCGAGGCACAGCCACAGCACGGCCAGCAGCGAGACCAGGAAGCGCGCTGCGGCACCATGCCGCACCACTGCCGCCGGCTGGCGGCCAAACGCGCCCGACTCCACTGCGAAACCCATGCTCTGTCCTTGAAAAAACGTTGGTTCATCCGCCCGCCGCGAAGATCGCCGGCGCGGACGGCCGTTGCTATGCCTGCGCGTCCCCGGTCCCGGCCGGGCGCGTTTCCTCGGCCACCCACGCCAGGTAGGGCGCGAAACCCGCCACCACCGGCAGCGCCACGATCTCCGGCACCTCGTAGGGGTGGGCCAGGCGGATCGCCGCTTCCAGCGCGGCATAGCGGTCCTGCGTGGTCTTGATCAGCAGCGGCCATTCCCTGGCCGTCTCGAGCCGGCCGCGCCACCAGTATTCCGACTCGCATGGCGCCAGCCGGTTCACGCACGCGGCCAGGCGCGCTTCCAGCACGGCGCGCGCCACGCGGGCGGCGGCGCCGGCATCGGGCAGCGCCGTCATCACCAGGATCGTTTCGCTATCGCTCATTGTTCGCCTCCCACACGTCACTCGCCGCGCGTCATCGGTACGGGCGCAAGACCAGCCGCAAAACAAAAGAGCCAGGCATCAGCCTGGCTCGATTGTAAGCGGTGTCCGCGCCTGCCGCCGGGACCGATGGTCGCAGGCGGCGGGACGGCATCGACCTTATTCCGCGGCTTCTTCGGCCGGGGCTTCGGTGATTTCCGGACGGTCGACCAGCTCGACCAGCGCCATCGGCGCATTGTCGCCCTGGCGGAAGCCGAACTTCAGGATACGCGTGTAACCACCCGGACGGGCGTTGTAGCGCGGGCCCAGTTCGTTGAACAGCTTGGTGACCATGTCGCGGTCGCGCAGGCGGGCGAAGGCCAGGCGGCGGTTGGCAACGGTGTCCTTCTTGGCCAGCGTGATGAGGGGCTCGACAACCTTGCGCAGTTCCTTGGCCTTGGGCAGGGTGGTCTTGATCAGCTCGTGCTGGAACAGCGAGTTGGACATGTTGCGCAGCATCGCGAGACGGTGCGACGAGGTGCGGTTCAGTTTCCGCAAACCATGACGGTGACGCATGATGATTCCTTTATTGCAATGTTTGACCAGCTCTTCTATCGCTTGGCCGGGATCATCCCCGGTTCGGCGCGGGCCGGTAGTCGGTTGAAGCGGCCGGCACATGCCGGCTGCCGGAATCGCGGGCGCCGCGCGGAGGCCAGCCCCGCGCGGCACGCCGCGAAATTACTTCTCGAGACCCGCGGGCGGCCAGTTCTCGAGCTTCATGCCAAGGGTCAGGCCGCGCGAAGCCAGCACTTCCTTGATTTCGTTGAGCGACTTGCGGCCCAGGTTCGGGGTCTTCAGCAGCTCGTTCTCGGTACGCTGGATCAGGTCGCCGATGTAGTAGATGTTTTCGGCCTTCAGGCAGTTGGCCGAACGCACCGTCAGCTCCAGGTCGTCGACCGGGCGCAGCAGGATCGGGTCGATCTGCGGCGTGCGGCTCGAGGCGGCTTCCGCCGACGACTCGGTGCCTTCCAGCGCGGCGAACACGGACAGCTGGTCGACCAGGATGCGGGCCGACTGGCGGATCGCTTCCTCGGGCGAGATCACGCCGTCGGTTTCGATGTTCATCACCAGCTTGTCAAGGTCGGTACGCTGCTCGACACGCGCGGACTCCACCGCGTACGACACGCGGCGCACCGGCGAGAACGAAGCGTCCAGCACGATGCGGCCGATGACCTTGCCCGACTCGTCGCCGAACTTGCGCACGTTGCCCGGCACGTAGCCGCGGCCTTGCTCGACCTTGATCTGCATGTCGAGCTTGCCGCCGGCGGACAGGTGAGCGATCACGTGGCCGGGATTGATGATCTCGACGTCGTGCGGCAGCTCGATATCGGCAGCCGTGACCACGCCTTCGCCTTCCTTGCGCAGCGACACCGTGACTTCGTCGCGGTTGTGCAGCTTGAAGACCACACCCTTCAGATTGAGCAGCAGGTTGACCACATCTTCCTGCACGCCATCGATGGTGGAGTACTCGTGGACCACCCCAGCGATCGTGACTTCGGTCGGCGCGTAGCCGACCATCGACGACAGCAGCACGCGACGCAGGGCGTTACCGAGCGTATGGCCGTAGCCACGCTCGAACGGCTCCATCACGACCTTCGCGTGATGGTCGCCCAGCGGCTCTACGGCGATGATTTTAGGCTTGAGGAGTGCTGTTTGCATTAGGTTGTCCTTTTCAATACCCTCGGCTCGTTACACCGATAAGGCTGACGTATGGAACCTGAAAATCCCATCGTACGATGGGCAATAAGCCCGGCGCGCGGCAGCGCGTCGGGCTGAAAGTGAAGCTTGACGGGAAACGCAAGCCCCTGACCGTTCGATGGTGTCGGACAGATTCGAGCGATTAACGCGAATACAATTCGACGATCAGGCTTTCGTTGATGTCACCCGAGATATCGGCGCGGTCCGGCACTTGCTTGAAGGTGCCTTCGAACTTCTTCGCGTCAACGGCGACCCATTGCGGGAAACCCGATTGCTCGGCCAGCGACAGCGCTTCGGCGATACGGACCTGCTTCTTCGACTGCTCGCGGATGGTGATGACGTCGCCGGCCTTGACCTGGGCCGACGGCACGTTCAGGGCCTGGCCGTTCAGCAGGATCGCCTTGTGCGACACCAGCTGGCGCGCTTCGGCGCGGGTCGAGCCGAAGCCCATGCGGTAGACGACGTTGTCCAGGCGCGACTCCAGCAGCTGCAGCAGCTTTTCGCCGGTGTTGCCCTTGCGGCGGTCGGCTTCGGCGAAGTAGCGGCGGAACTGGCGCTCGAGCACGCCGTAGATGCGCTTGACCTTCTGCTTTTCACGCAGCTGGTTGCCGTAGTCGGAGGTGCGTGCACCCGAGGTGCGGCCGTGCTGGCCCGGCTTGCTGTCCAGCTTGCACTTGTCGGCAAGCGAGCGGCGTGCGCTCTTCAGGAACAGGTCGGTGCCTTCACGGCGGGAGAGTTTGGCCTTCGGGCCGATATAACGTGCCACTTTATCTTCCTTCCTGATCGATCGCGGCGCCTTCTGTACGCGCCGCGAGTCCGCCTTCTCCGCCCTTGCGGGGCGCCGAGTGGCGGACGGTGGGCTTATCCAGCGCACGCCCCGGAGGGAGTGCGCAAAAGCATGGCTAGCTGCGCCGGGCGGCGGAACAAGGCTTCGATCCGACAAACGCAAGGCGCAAAACGAAAACCTGCCGCAAAGCTGATGCAGCAGGTCAACGTGCGATAGTACCACACCGGAACGCCGGCAAGGAAACCCTGCCGGCTATCCGGGCAAGACGGCGTCGCTCAGATGCGGCGGCGCTTCGGCGGACGGCAGCCGTTGTGCGGCACCGGCGTCACGTCTTCGATCACCGAGATCTTGATGCCCAGTGCGTTCAGCGCACGGACAGCGGACTCACGGCCAGGGCCGGGACCCTTGATGCGCACGTCCAGGTTCTTGATGCCCTGGTCTTGCGCCACGCGGCCGGCGTTCTCGGCTGCGACCTGGGCTGCGAACGGGGTCGACTTGCGCGAACCCTTGAAGCCCTGGCCACCTGAGGTCGCCCACGCCAGGGCATTGCCCTGACGGTCGGTGATCGTGATGATGGTGTTGTTGAACGAAGCGTGGACGTGCGCAATGCCGTCGGCAACGTTCTTCTTGACCTTCTTACGCGCGCGCTGGGCGGCGTTGTTCGGACCTTTTGCCATTAGTTTCTTCCTCTGCCTTCGGCTTTACTTCTTCAGAGCCACGCCGGCCTTACGCGGACCCTTGCGGGTACGGGCGTTGGTGCGGGTGCGCTGACCGCGCATCGGGAGGCCCCTGCGGTGACGGACGCCACGATAGCAACCAAGGTCCATCAGACGCTTGATGTTCATCGTGGTTTCACGACGCAGGTCACCCTCGACCGTGGCCTTGCCGACTTCGTCACGAAGCTTTTCCAGGTCGGCGTCGGTCAGGTCCTTGACCTTCTTGTCAAACGGAACGCCGGTGGCCTCGCAAATCTTGCGGGCGCGCGAGCGGCCGATACCGTAAATAGCCGTCAGGCCGATCTCGGTATGCTTGTGGTTCGGGATGTTAACCCCTGCGATACGTGCCATTCGTCAATCCTCTTTACGATTAGCCTTGGCGTTGCTTGTGGCGGGGATCCGACGAGCAGATCACGCGCACGACACCGTTGCGCTTGATAACTTTGCAGTTGCGGCAAATGCGCTTAACAGAAGCCAGCACTTTCATGATTTTCCTCTTCCTTCAATTCCTGTTCGCTTCACTTCGTCCGAAAGACGATACGCGCGCGTGACAGATCATATGGAGTCAGCTCAACCGTCACCTTGTCACCCGGAAGAATCCGGATGTAGTTCATTCTCATCTTCCCGGAGATGTGGCCCAGCACTACGTGGCCATTCTCCAGTTTGACTCGGAACGTCGCATTGGGAAGGTTTTCCAGGACCTCCCCCTGCATCTGGATGACGTCGTCTTTTGCCATACCTAGCCCGTACCGACCCGGCTTCAGCGCAAGGTCAGATTACCCTTGAAATTCGCTTTCTTCAGCAGGGACTCATATTGCTGCGACATGACATAGGACTGGACCTGGGCCATGAAATCCATCGTGACGACCACGATGATCAGCAGCGAGGTTCCGCCAAAATAGAACGGAACGTTCCAGCGCAGTACCAGGAATTCCGGCAACAGGCAGACCAGTGTGATGTAGATCGCACCAGCCAGCGTCAGACGCACAAGGATCTTGTCGATGTAGCGCGTCGTCTGCTCGCCCGGACGAATGCCCGGAATGAAGGCACCGCTTTTCTTCAGGTTGTCCGCCACTTCACGGCTGTTGTACACCAGGGCCGTATAGAAGAAGCAGAAAAATACAATCGCAGCAGCGTACAGCAGGATGTAGACCGGCTGGCCCGGCGACAGCGTTGCCGCCAGGTCCTTGATGAACCGGCCCGCAGCGCCCGTCGAGTCAGAGGTGAACCAGCCCGCGATGGTCGCCGGGAACAGGATGATCGACGATGCGAAGATCGGCGGAATCACCCCGGCCATGTTCAGCTTCAGCGGCAGGTGCGACGACTGGCCGCCGTACACCTTGTTGCCGACCTGACGTTTGGCATAGTTCACCAGGATCTTGCGCTGGCCACGCTCGACGAACACCACGGCGAACGTCACGCCGGCGATGATCGCCACGATCAGGATCGACGCGATGATGCTCATGGAACCGGTGCGAACCAGCTCGAAGAGACCGCCGATCGCGTTGGGCAGGCCCGCCGCGATACCGCCGAAGATGATGATCGAGATGCCGTTGCCCAGACCCCGCTCGGTGATCTGCTCACCCAGCCACATCAGGAACATCGTGCCGGTCACCAGCGTGATCACCGCCGTGGCCCGGAACATCAGGCCCGGATCGATCACCAGGCCGGGCTGCGATTCCAGCGCGACCGCGATCGACAGCGCCTGGAAGGTGGCCAGGACCACCGTGCCGTAGCGCGTGTACTGCGTGATCTTGCGTTGACCCGCCTGCCCTTCCTTCTTCAGCGACTCCAGCTGCGGCAGCACGATCGTCAGCAACTGCATGATGATCGACGCCGAGATGTACGGCATGATGCCGAGCGCGAAGACGGTAAAGCGCGACAGCGCACCGCCCGAGAACAGGTTGAACATCCCGAGGATGCCACCCGACTGACTCTGGAAAAGCTTCGCAAGCTGTTCCGGATCGATGCCCGGCACCGGAATATGCGCTCCGATGCGGTACACGATCAGGGCCAGCACCAGGAACATCAGCCGGCGCTTGAGGTCGCCGTACTTAGCCGTGTTCTTGGCTTGCGCGCTTGCATTGGGTTTCGCCGTGGCCAAACGATGCTCCGACTGTGACTCGCCTATTGCTGCGAAATCAGCTGCTAAATTACGCCGCGATCTGACCGCCGGCGGCTTCGATCGCAGCCTTGGCGCCAGCGGTGGCGCCCAGACCCTTGATCGTCACCTTGCGGGTCAGCTCACCTGCCTTGATGACCTTGGCGCTCTTGACCAGATCAGCCACCAGGCCAGCCTGCTTCAGAACGAGCAGATCCACTTCGGCAGCTTCCAGACGCTCGATGTCGCGCAGGGTCACCTCGGCGGTGAATTCCTTCGTCAGCGAGGTGAAGCCACGCTTGGGCAGACGACGATACAGCGGCATTTGACCGCCTTCGAAGCCGACCTTGTGGAAGCCGCCCGAACGCGACTTCTGACCCTTGTGGCCACGACCGGCAGTCTTGCCCAGGCCGGAGCCGATACCGCGGCCGACGCGACGCTTGGCGTGCTTCGAACCGGCGGCCGGTTTCAGGTTGTTCAGTTGCATCTTGCTCTCCGTGTCCGGTATCAGGCCAGAACCTTGACCAGGTACGACACCTTGTTGATCATGCCGCGCACGGCGGGCGTGTCCTGCAGCTCCGACACCGAGTTGATGCGGCGCAGGCCCAGGCCACGAACGGTGGCGCGATGATCCTCGCGCGTGCCGATCAGGCTGCGCACGAGTTGCACTTTTACGGTTTGTTGCGACATTTCGTCCGACTCCTTAACCGAGGATGTCTTCGACCGACTTGCCGCGCTTCGCGGCGATCTCGCCGGGCGTGCTCATCTTCTGAAGACCGTCCAGCGTGGCGCGAACCATGTTGTACGGATTGGTCGAGCCGTGCGACTTGGTCACCACGTTGGTGACGCCCATCACTTCGAAAATCGCGCGCATCGGGCCGCCGGCGATCACGCCGGTACCTTCCTTGGCCGGCATCATCAGCACCTTGGCGGCGCCGTGCTTGCCCACGACTTCGTGTTGCAGCGTGCCGTTCTTGAGCGAGACCTTGACCATCTTGCGACGGGCTTCGTCCATTGCCTTCTGAACTGCCACCGGCACTTCCTTGGCCTTGCCCTTGCCCATGCCGATGCGGCCATCGCCGTCACCAACCACGGTCAGCGCAGCGAAACCGAGAATCCGGCCACCCTTCACCACCTTGGTGACACGGTTGACCGAGATCATCTTCTCGCGGAGGCCGTCGTCGCGTTCGTCCTGCTGGACTTTTGCTTGCATCTTTGCCATGACGTATCTCTCTTTGTGCGCTTAGAACTTGAGGCCGGCTTCACGCGCAGCGTCAGCCAGGGCCTTCACGCGACCATGGAAGCGGAAGCCGCCGCGATCGAACGCAACGGTCTCCACGCCGGCGGCCTTCGCCTTCTCGGCGATGCGCTTGCCAATCAGGGTCGCGGCGGCGGCGGTAGCACCGCTGCCGGTCAGTTCCTTGCGCACTTCTGCCTCGACGGTCGAAGCCGAAGCCAGCACTTGCGTGCCGCACGGCGAGTAGACCTGGGCGTAAATATGCGAATTCGTACGGAACACGGTCAGACGATTGACTTTCATCTCCGCGATCTTGGCGCGGGTCTGACGTGCACGGCGCAAACGAGCGTCTTTCTTGTTCATGATTGCACCCCTTACTTCTTCTTGGTTTCCTTCAGGATGACGCGCTCGTCCGAGTAGCGAACGCCCTTGCCCTTGTAGGGCTCAGGCGGACGGTACGCGCGAACTTCCGCGGCAACCTGACCGACTTTCTGCTTGTCCGCACCCTTGATGATGATCTCGGTCTGCGTGGGCGTTGCCGCCGACACGCCTTCCGGCATCGCATGGATCACGTCGTGCGAGAAACCAAGCTGGAGCTTCAGCGCAGTACCTTGCAGCTGGGCACGGTAGCCCACGCCGACCAGGTTCAGCTTGCGCTCGAAACCGGTGGTCACACCCTTGACCATATTGGCCACCAGGGCGCGCATGGTGCCCTGCAGTGCGTTTGCTTCGCGCGATTCGTCGGCCGGGACGAAGGTCAGCGTGTCGTTTTCGACCTTGACCTGGACCAGGCTGTGAATCGGCTGCGTCAGCGTGCCGAGCGGGCCCTTAACGGAGAGCACGCCAGCCGCCACATTGACTTCTGCGCCTTTGGGCAGCGCGATGGGAGCCTTACCTACACGGGACATGGTTACTCCTTACGCGACGTAGCAAAGAACTTCGCCGCCCACGCCAGTGGCACGTGCCTTGCGATCGGTCATCAGACCCTGCGGGGTCGAGATGATCGCGACGCCCAGGCCGTTCATCACTTGGGGGATGTCGCTGCGGCCCTTGTACACGCGCAGGCCGGGCTTCGAGACGCGTTCGATGCGCTCGATGACCGGACGGCCGGCGTAGTACTTCAGACCGATGCTCAGTTGTGCCTTGCCGCCTTCTTCCTTCACGGCGTAGTCGTCGATGTAGCCTTCGTCCTTCAGGACCTTGGCGATTGCCACTTTCAGCTTCGACGACGGCATGACAACCGACGCCTTCTGCACGCCCTGGGCGTTGCGGATGCGCGTCAGCATATCGGCGATAGGATCGCTCATGCTCATACTGTTTCTCCTGTAGCCTGTGCGTAATTACCAGCTGGCTTTCGTCAGACCCGGGATTTCGCCACGGAAGGCGATTTCGCGGATCTTGTTACGCGCCAGGCCAAACTTGCGGAAGGTACCGCGGGGACGACCGGTGATCGCGCAGCGATTGCGCTGGCGGGTCGGGTTCGCGTTGCGCGGGAGCTGTTGCAGCTCCAGACGAGCGCCATAACGCTCTTCTTCCGACTTTTCCTGGTCGTCGATAATGGCCTTGAGGGATGCACGCTTGCCGGCATACTTCGCCACGAGCCTAGCGCGCTTCTTCTCACGTTCAATCAGAGCCAATTTAGCCACGGTAACCCCTTAATTACGGAACGGGAACTTGAATGCACCGAGGAGTGCCTTGGCTTCCTCGTCATTCTTAGCCGTCGTCGTGATGCTGATGTTCAGACCGCGCAGTGCGTCGATCTTGTCGTACTCGATTTCGGGGAAAATGATCTGCTCTTTCACACCGATGTTGTAGTTGCCACGACCATCGAACGAACGGCCCGACACACCACGGAAGTCGCGCACGCGGGGCAGCGCCACCGTGACGAAACGATCCAGGAATTCGAACATGCGTTCGCCGCGCAGCGTCACCATCGCGCCGATGGGATAGCCCTGGCGGATCTTGAAGCCTGCGATTGCCTTCTTGGCCTTCGTCACCACCGGCTTCTGGCCGGCGATCTTGGTCAGGTCGCCCACGGCCAGCTCAATGACCTTCTTGTCATTGATGGCTTCGCCAAGGCCCATGTTCAGGGTGATCTTGGTGATGCGCGGCACTTCCATGACCGACTTGTAGCCGAACTGTTCGATCAGCTTCGGTACGACCTGTTCTTTGTAAAACTCTTGCAGACGTGCTGTCATGCTCAACTCCTATCCTTGCCCAGAATCAAGCTGCCACGACGGCGCCGGTGGTCTTCAGCACGCGCACGCGCTTGCCGTCTTCCACCTTGATGCCGACGCGCGACGGCTTGCCATTGGCATCCACGAGCGCAACGTTGGAAATATGCAGCGGCATGACCTTGTCGACCACACCACCGGTGGTGCCCAGCATCGGGTTCGGACGTGCATGCTTCTTGGCAACGTTCACGCCTTCAACCACGACCTTGTCGCCGAGCATGGCTTGCACGGTACCGCGCTTGCCCTTGTCTTTGCCGGTCAGGACGATGACTTCGTCGCCTTTGCGAATCTTGTTCATGGCGGCTCCTTACAGCACTTCCGGCGCGAGCGACACGATCTTCATGAAGCGCTCGGTACGGAGTTCACGAGTCACCGGCCCGAAGATACGGGTGCCGATCGGCTCGAGCTTGGTGTTCAGCAGGACAGCGGCATTGCTGTCGAACTTGACGAGCGAACCATCGGCACGGCGCACGCCCTTGGCGGTGCGAACGACGACGGCATTGTAAATATCGCCCTTCTTCACGCGACCGCGCGGCGCTGCGTCCTTGACGGTCACCTTGATGATGTCGCCCACGCTCGCATAGCGGCGCTTGGACCCACCCAGCACTTTGATGCACAGAACTTCGCGCGCACCAGTGTTATCGGCCACTTCGAGCCGGCTTTCTGTCTGAATCATGGTGTTATCTTCCCAACTTAATCCACCGGGCAACGCCCGCCGGTCAGTCTTGGTCCCGTCGGCCTCCGGCTTTGCGCCAGCAACCGTTTGGGTTGATCAACTTTGAAGTCGGTAGTTACCAGGCGGCCTGAACATGGTTAATCAGGAGCCGCTCGGCCTAGGTTCGCTCGGTCGATTCGCCGTGGTGATGGTGCTAGGGCGAATGCAACAAAGCGGAAGTCCAGGATTATAGCACATAACCCTGGACTCGCAAGTCAACCGAAAACCGTGTGGTTTTTTAGATGACGCGCGCAGCTTCGACCAGACGGGAAACCACCCAGGACTTGGTCCGCGAGAGCGGACGCGATTCCTGGATCTCGACCTTGTCGCCTTCCTTGTACTGGTTGGCTTCGTCGTGTGCGTGGTACTTCTTCGAACGCAGCACGTACTTGCCGTACAGAGGATGCTTGACGCGGTTTTCGATCAGGACCGTGACGGTCTTGTCCATCTTGTCGCTAACTACACGGCCGACCAGAGTGCGGCGAAGCGACGATTCCGTTTGTGCAGTTTCAGTCATTTCGTGGTCGCCTTCTCGTTCAGCACGGTTTGCACCCGCGCGATGTCCTTGCGCACCTTCTTCAGCTGGCTGGTGTTCTGCAGCTGTTGGGTGGCCTTTTGCATGCGCAGGCTAAATTGGGCCTTCAGCAGCTCGGAGAGCTCCTGGTTCAGCCCGGCGGCATCTTTGCCGCGAAGTTCGGATGCTTTCATCCCTGCTCTCCTTACGTCCCGACCTGGCGCACCACGAAATTGGTGGCGATCGGCAGCTTGGCGGCCGCGAGGCGGAACGCCTCACGTGCCAGCTCTTCGGTCACGCCATCCATTTCGTACAGCATCTTGCCCGGCTGGATTTCTGCCACGTAGTATTCCGGATTGCCCTTACCGTTACCCATACGGACTTCGGCGGGCTTCTTCGAGATCGGCTTGTCCGGGAAAATCCGGATCCAGATGCGGCCGCCACGCTTGATGTGACGGGTCATCGCACGACGCGCCGACTCGATCTGGCGAGCCGTCAGACGGCCACGGCCCATTGCCTTCAGGCCGAATTCACCGAAAGACACGGCGTTGCCACGGGTAGCCTTACCCGTGTTGCGGCCTTTCTGCTCCTTGCGGTATTTTCTGCGCTTAGGTTGCAGCATCGTTATTCTCCACTCTTCGCATCTGCGCCAGGCGCAGCGCGGCGACCGGCACCGGCGCCTGCACCACCGCGGCGGTTACCGCCCGGACGGCCTTCGCCTTCGCGGCGGCGGCCTTCGGGACGACCCGGACGGCGGCGACGTTCGTCTTGCGGCTCTTCCACCACCGGCGCATCGTTGCGGCCGAGGTGATCACCCTTGTAGACCCACACCTTGACACCGATGATGCCGTAGGTGGTTTCTGCTTCGGAGAAGCCGTAGTCGATGTCGGCGCGCAGGGTGTGCAGGGGCACACGGCCTTCGCGATACCACTCGGTACGTGCGATTTCGATACCGTTCAGACGGCCGGCGCTCATGATCTTGATGCCCTGGGCACCGAGGCGCATCGCGTTCTGCATCGCGCGCTTCATGGCGCGGCGGAACATGATGCGGCGCTCGAGCTGCTGGGTGATCGAGTCGGCGATCAGCTGCGCATCGGTTTCCGGCTTGCGGATTTCCTCGATGTTCACGTGCACGGGCACACCCATGCGGCGTTGCAGCTCGGCCTTGAGCAGTTCGATGTCCTCGCCCTTCTTGCCGATGACCACGCCCGGACGCGAGCTGTAAATGGTCAGACGTGCATTGCGGGCGGGGCGCTCGATGACGACGCGGCCAACCGAAGCGTTCTTGAGCTTCTTCTTCAGAAACTCGCGAACTTCGATGTCTTCCTTCAGCATGCCGGCGAACTTCGTGTTGTTGGCGTACCAACGCGAAGCCCAGTTACGGCTGACGGCCAGACGGAAGCCAGTCGGATGAATCTTCTGTCCCATCGTGACTCCTTAGTTGCCGAGCGTCACAGTGATGTGACAAGTTTGTTTCTCGATGCGGTTGCCGCGGCCCTTTGCTCGTGCCGTGAAACGCTTGAGCGAGGTGGCCTTGTCGACGAAGATGGTCTTGACCTTCAGTTCGTCGATGTCGGCGCCTTCGTTGTGCTCGGCGTTGGCGATGGCCGATTCGACCACCTTCTTCACGATCCCGGCAGCCTTTTTCGGGCTGAACGTCAGGACGTTGAGCGCGCGCTCGATCGGCAGACCGCGGATCTGGTCGGCGACCAGGCGAGTTTTCTGGGCGGAGATGCGGGCACCGCGATGAATCGCTTTCACTTCCATGATGGCACCTTACCTCTTCGCTTTCTTGTCAGCCGCGTGGCCCTTGAACGTGCGGGTGAGCGCAAATTCGCCGAGCTTGTGGCCGACCATGTTTTCCGAAACGTACACCGGCACGTGTTGACGGCCGTTGTGGACGGCGATCGTCAGGCCGATGAATTCCGGCAGAATGGTCGAGCGACGCGACCAAGTCTTGATGGGCTTCTTGTCCTTGCCGCCCGTGGCCGCTTCCACCTTTTTCAGCAGGTGGGCGTCACAGAACGGACCCTTTTTTGCGGAACGTGTCATGTCTAGGCTCCTACCTACCGATTAACGCTTGTGGCGGCGCTGCACGATCATGCTGGCAGTGCGCTTGTTGCTACGGGTACGGTAACCCTTGGCCGGGGTACCCCACGGCGAAACCGGGTCGCGACCAGCAGCGGTCTTACCTTCACCACCACCGTGCGGGTGGTCCACCGGGTTCATCACAACGCCGCGCACCGTCGGGCGGATACCGCGCCAACGGGTTGCGCCGGCCTTGCCGATGACGCGCAGGCTGTGCTCTTCATTGCCGACTTCGCCGATGGTGGCGCGGCACTCGATGTGCACGCGGCGCACTTCGCCCGAGCGCAGGCGCACTTGAGCGTAGATGCCTTCGCGAGCCAGCAGCACGGCGGAACCGCCGGCGGCGCGGGCGATCTGGGCACCCTTGCCAGGCAGCATTTCCACGTTGTTGATCGTGGTACCCACCGGGATGTTGCGGATCGGCAGGTTGTTGCCGGCCTTGATCGGCGCTTCCGAGCCGTTCTGGATGGCCTGGCCGGCTACCATGCCCTTGGTGGCGATGATGTAGCGGCGCTCGCCGTCGGCGAACAGCACCAGCGCGATATTGGCGCTGCGGTTCGGATCGTATTCCAGGCGCTCGACCTTGGCGGGGATGCCGTCCTTGTCGTTGCGCTTGAAGTCGACCACGCGGTAGTGGTGCTTATGACCACCGCCCTTGTGGCGGGTGGTGATGTGACCGTTGTTGTTGCGGCCCGACTTCTGGAATTGCTTTTCCAGCAGCGGAGCATGGGGCGCGCCCTTGTGCAGGTTGGGATTGACAACCTTCACCATGGAGCGACGGCCCGGGGACGTCGGCTTGGTCTTGACGAGTGCCATGATTACTTGGCCTCCGCTTCAAAATTGATTTCCTGACCCGGCTTGAGCGAAACGTAAGCCTTCTTCACGTGGTTGCGACGCCCCATGAAGCGGCCAAAGCGCTTTTGCTTGCCCTTTTGGTTCAGGATCTGAACGGACTGCACCTCGACCTTGAACAGCAGTTCGACTGCCGCCTTCACGTCTGCCTTGTTGGCATCGCGAGCGACTTCGAACACGACTTGTTCGTTCTTGTCGGCGACCAGGGTTGCCTTTTCGGAAACCACGGGCGCGAGCAGCACCTGCATCAAACGATGATCGTTCTTGGCTACTTGCGTCATTTCAGCAACTCCTCGATCTGCGCGACGGCTGCCTTGGTCACCAGCACCTTCTTGTAGTGCACGAGCGACAGCGGGTCAGCCTGGCGCGGCTCGACAACTGCCACGTGCGGCAGATTGCGCGAAGCCAGGTAGAGGTTTTCGTCGAGGCTGTCGGTGATGATCAGCACCGAGTCCAGGCCCATGGCCTTGAACTTGTCGGCCAAGAGCTTGGTCTTGGGCGCATCGACGGTGAAACCGTCCACCACGTTGATACGACCTTCACGTGCGAGCTGCGAGTAAATCGAGCGCATGCCGGCACGGAACATCTTCTTGTTGACCTTCTGGCTGAAGTTCTCTTCCGGCGAATTCGGGAAGATACGGCCGCCCCCGCGCCACAGCGGCGAGGAAGACATACCGGCACGAGCGCGGCCCGTGCCCTTCTGGCGCCACGGCTTCTTGGTCGTGTGCTTGACCTCTTCACGATCCTTCTGCTTACGGTTGCCGCTGCGAGCGTTGGCCTGGTAAGCGACGACGATCTGGTGAACGAGGGCTTCGTTGTAGTCACGGCCGAAGACTTCGGGCGAGGCGTCAACGCCCGCGCCGACTTGGCCATTGTCCTGGAGGAGCTTGAGTTCCATTGATTCGCTCCTTAAGCTTTGGCTTTGGCCTTGACGGCCGGGGTCACGATGACCTTGCCGCCCTTGGAACCGGGGATCGCGCCCTTGACCAGCAGCAGCTTGCGCTCTGCGTCGATCTTGGCGATTTCCAGGTTCTGGACGGTGCGGGTGACGTCACCCAGGTGGCCCGTCATGCGCTTGCCGGGGAACACACGGCCCGGATCCTGCGCCATACCGATGGAACCCGGCACGTTGTGCGAACGCGAGTTACCGTGGGTGGCACGACCCGATGCGAAATGGTGGCGCTTGATGGTACCGGCGTAGCCCTTACCGATGCTGACGCCCTGAACGTCGATCTTCTGACCGACTTCGAACAGGTCGACCGACAGCGAACCGCCAGCTTGCAGTTCGCCCGCCTTGGCGGCATCGATACGGAATTCGCGGATGATTTCGCCGGCTTCGACACCGGCTTTGGCGAGGTGACCCGCCAGCGGCTTGGTGACGCGGCTAGCGCGGCGTGCGCCGAAAGTGACTTGAACCGCGGTATAACCGTCGGTCTCGTCCGTCTTGATTTGCGTCACGCGGTTGTCGCCGACCTCGACCACGGTAACGGGAATCGAATCACCGTCGTCCGTGAAAATACGGGTCATGCCAACCTTGCGACCTACAAGGCCAAGGCTCATGGTTTGCTCCATTCCCAGCTGCGATTGGCCGGGGCTGATTGATACACGAAAACTGTGTTTGCAAACTGCGTTTGCAGCGCGAGGGCTTGCGCTAAAGAAGACTGCGCGCGGCCAAAACGGCCAGCCCACTACCCATAGACAAACGGGTAGCCTTACACTATATCGCACTGATTTGGAAAGAGCAAGCACCGCGTCGAATGTCGCCGAGCGTCGCGGGGCCGCGTGTTGCTTTGTGACGTTTTCCGCTGCTTTTGCCCGCCGATAGCGGCGCCCGGCGGGGCTTCAGCGCCCGGCCGCGTCCCCGATGCGGACGAATTCGCCGCCGTAGAACACCAGCGGCTCGCCCTCGCCCACTTCAAACCCGTCCACCGCGCCCACGATCAGCAGATGGTCGCCGACCGGGTCGGCGCGCTCGACCCGGCAGGCCAGCGTGGCCAGCGCGTGCGCCAGGTAGGGCACGCCGCGCGCGCAGCGCCGGTGCGCGACGCCCGCGAACTTGTCCGCCGCGGGCGTGGCGAAGCGGCGCGCCAGCTCGCCCTGCCCCGCCTGCAGGATGCTGACGCCGAAGGCGGCGCCGGGCGCGAAGTGCCCGGCGCTGGGCGAATGCAGGGCCAGGCTCCACAGGATCAGCGGCGGCGCCAGCGACAGCGAGGCGAAGGAGTTGACGGTGAGGCCGACCGGGCGGCCACCGGCGCCGCACGCGCCGATCACCGCCACGCCCGTCGCGTAGCGCCCGCAAACCTGCCGCAGAGCCCGCGCATCGCCGGTGGTGGCGGCCACCATCTCAGGCCGCCCGCGGCAGGTGCCGCTCGATCAGTTGCTGGCACGCCGCGGCGTCGGCCCACCACGGGAAGAAGTCCGGCGGGTTGTCGAAGCCGTTGGCGATGCGCGCGGCCAGCGCCGGCGCCTGCCCGGCGGCGCCCAGCAGCGCCAGGATATGGGGCGGCGGTGGCGTGAGCAGGGAGTTGGTCCAGTTGACCACGTCGCCCGCGTATTGCCAGTAGCGCGCGAAGGTCTGCTCCATCCAGCCGGCGTCGAAGGCGCGCTCGCCGTGGGCGACGATCGCGTCCAGGTAGACCTTGCAGCATTTGGCGGCGTTGTTCGAGCCCTGGCCGGTGATGGGGTCGTTGACGACCACCGCGTCGGCCATGCCGAAGACCAGCCGCCCGGACGGCAGCGTCATAACCGGGCGGCGCACGGTCGGCGTGAAGCGCCCGGCCAGGATGCCCTGCTCGTCGGTCAGCGTCACGGCTTCGCAGCGCGCCGCCTCCCACGGCAGCCAGGCGCGCAGGATGCGCAGGCTCTCGGCCAGGTGCTGCTCCGGCGAGCGGACCTCGCCCCAGCGGTCCATCGGGCCCCCCGGCACGCCTTCGAACACCATGATCTCGCAGGGCCCGCTCAGCGTCAGCGCCGGGAAGACGAAGTATTCGCCGACGCCCGGGATCAGGTTGAAGGCCACGCGCGAGAACGGGCTGCAGGGCTTCATGCCGTTCACGTAGGTCAGCGCCAGCGCGCGCTGCGGCGCGGTGAACGGGCTGCGCGCGGCATCGCGCTCGAAGCGGTTCACGATCTCGCCCTTGCCGGCGGCGAGCAGCACCAGGTCGTGCTCGGCGGCCAGCGCCTCGATCTCGGCGACGCCTGCATCGGCGATGCGCAGGTCGCCGCCGCGCTGCGCGAAGGCTTCCATCCAGGCCGGCATCTTCAGCCGCTGGTCCACCGCCTGCGCCGGCCGCGCGAGGCGGGCGGCCCAGTCGATCAGCTTCGCGCCGGGCTGCTCGGGATGCGGCACCGCCAGGCCGATGCCTTCGACCGGCGGACAGGCATCGCCCCACCAGTCGAGCGCGAGCTCGCGCTCGCACTGCAAGGCGCGGTCGAACATGCACTGGCTGGACATGACCTTGCCCGCGCGCACCTGGTCGGGCGTGCGGTTGGTCACCAGCGTGACCCGATAGCCCCGGGCCTGCAGGCCGAGGGCCATCTGCAGGCCGGACTGGCCGGCGCCGACGATGGCAATGCGTTGGCTCATGACGATCTCCTCGATATGGACAAATAGCTTCAGCCGGCCAGGCGGGAAATGGCGGGGACGTTCTGCTCCGGCCCCATCGCGGCATAACCGCCGTCGACGGCGTAGTCGGCGCCGGTGACGAAGCTGGCGTGGTCGGAGCACAGGAACAGCACCACCTGCGCCACCTCGTCCGGCTCGCCGGCGCGGCCGAGCAGGTGGAAGTCCGCCGCCACGCGGTCGGTGCGCGCGCGGTCGCCGCCGCTGACCTCGTCCATCAGCCGGCACCAGGTCCAGCCGGGCGAGACCGCGTTGACGCGGATGCGGTCCGGCGCGAGGTCCATCGCCATGCTGCGCGTGAGCTGGCGGATCGCGGCCTTGGAGGCGGGATAGAGCCAGCGCCCGGTCTGCGCCACGCTGGCCGAGATGCTGGTGAAATTGACGATGGCGCCGCCGCCGCGCTCGCGCATGGCGCCGTGCACGGCCTGCGCCAGCATGACGCCGGACACCACGTTGACGTCGAGCGCGGCGAGCCAGTCGCGGCGACTGGACTTGAAGCCGTCATCAAGATAGGTGCAGGCGAGGTTGACCAGGTAGTCGATGCCGCCGAAATGCCGCTTCACCTGCGCCACCGCGGCGGCGACCTGGGCGTCGTCGGTGATGTCGGCGCGCACGAACAGCGCGCGCTCGCCGAGCTCGGCGGCGATGCGCGCGCCGCCGGCGGCGTCGATGTCCAGAACGGCCACGCGCGTGCCGGCGCGGGCGAAGGCCCTGGCCACGCCGGCCCCGATCAGGGTGGCGCCACCACTGACGATGGCGACCTTGTCCTGCAGTCCTTTCATGACGTTGTCTCCCGATGTGGTGTGAGGCGTTGCCCGCGCAGCGCGGGCACGCGCTTTTCTTTGCTGTTTCGCTATGGATGCGCCGCAGCGGATGCCGGGGACGCGCGGCTACTTGCCTTCGCTCTCCTGCCAGCGCGCCATCAGCGTGTTCGACGGCAGCGTCTCGTCGAGCAGCTTGCGCGCCGTTTCCACGCCGGCCACGGGCAGGCCGGCGGGGTCGAGCTTGCCGATCTGCACCAGCACGCTGGCCTGGTCCCAGTAGATGTGCTCGTGGTAGAGCTTGTCGCCGCGGAACTTGACGATGGCGATCAGCGGGATCTCCACGCGCTTGCCGGTCGGCGGCACGCCGGGCAGCATCCAGTCGATCTCGCAGGTGTGGGTGAAGCAGAACAGCAGCTCGTCGACGATCTGGCTGGCGCCCACCGTGCGCGAGAGCGGGATCAGGGTGGTGTCGGGCGGGTTGCTGTGGACGAAGTGGTTGCTGTAGAAGCGCCTGAGCTGGCTGTAGCCCACGCCGCCGGTCATGGTCGGGATATGGTTGACGTAGGGCTCGGCCACCATCGTCGCCATGGTGGCGTCGACGTCGCGGGTGGCGAATTCGTATTCGCAGTGCTTGTCCCACAGCGCGGAGAAATCGTAGTGCGGGCCCATCTCGGCGCGCAGCGCGGCGATCGAGCGCTGGTGCGCCATCAGCGCGCTGGGGCGGTCGTAGTGTTCGCCGCCGGCCCGCGCGAACGCATGGTCGACGCCGGGATAGACGTACAGCTCGACCTGCTCCCGGCCGCCCAGCGCGGTGCCGATCCGGGCCTGCGCTGCGGGCGGACAGAAGCCGTCCCGCTCGGCCACGTGCAGCACGAGGCGGCCGCGTATGCCGCGGGCTTCGTCGAGCGCGTGCTCGATGCCCACGCCGTAGTACGCCACCGCGCAGGCCACGCCGTCCAGCCGGCAGGCGGCGAGATAGGCCAGCTTGCCGCCCAGGCAGAAACCCAGCACGCCGGTGAGTCCCGCGCATTCCGGGCGCGCGCGCAGCGCGGCCAGCGCGGCGCCCACGTCCTGCACGCCCGCGGCTTCGTCGAACTGCTGGTAGAGGCCGAGCGCGCGCTGGAAATCCTCGCCGCGGTCACCCAGCTCGATGCCGGGCGCGATGCGCCAGAACAGGTCGGGCACCAGCACCGTGTAGCCTTCCTCGGCGTAGTAGTCCGCCACCGCGCGCATGGTGGCGTTGACGCCGAAGATCTCCTGGCACAGCACGAGGCCCGAGCCCTTGCCGGCAGCGGGAGTGGCCAGGTAGGCGCTGAACGTGCCGCTGCCGTCGGCGGCGTGGATCTGGATGGTCTGGCCCATGGGCTGCGCTCCTTCTTGTCTGATTTGGGGGTGGGGCTGCCGTGCTATGGATGCCATCATGGGCGATCCGCACCGCAGCAAACTAGCCGCCGGCTGCAGCGGCTATCCGATTAGTGCAGGAAAATGCCGGCGCGGGCAAGCGCCGCGGCGGCGGCGCCCGGCGGCAATCCACTATAGTGACGCAGAGGAACCCGTCCGCCGGCCCCGCGCGGGCGCACCATGCCGCCACCGCGGCCACCTTCAGCAACGGCGCGCCATGACGCCGAGGAGCGAGACAATGCCGCAGCCCCCCGCTGCCACGGCCGCCGAGCCGCTGGCCGGCGCCTTGTTGTCGGACCCGAGCCGGCTGGTCTTCGCCTCGACCGACCACGCACGCACGCGCGCCGCGGTCGGCGCCGTTTTCAAGCCGCACAAGCTGACCATTGCCGGCACGGCACTGGCCGCGCGCATGCATCACGCGCCGCTCGGGGCGGTGTCGTTCAACCGGCTGGCCTACGGGGCCGAGGTGCGGATCGAGCCCGGGCCGCTCGAGGACTTCCTGCTAGTGCAAATGCCCGTCGGCGGCCACGCCGAGATCCGCTGCGGCAGGCAGCAGATCGTTTCCGACCGGGACACGGCCTCGGTGCTCACGCCGGCCGATCCGGTGCAGATGCGCTGGAGCAAGGACAGCGACCAGCTGATCGTGCGGGTGGAACGCGGCGCGCTGGAGCGGGTCTGCGCGGCCCATCTCGGGCACCGCCCGCAACAGGCGCTGCGCTTCGAGCTGGGCATGGCGTGGCGGCGCGCGGCGGCGTGGTACCAGTTGATGCACTACCTGGCCGACCTGCTGGCGCAAGCCCCGGACGCGGCGCGCCATCCGCTCACCGCCTGCCAGCTGGAGCAGTTGGTGATCGGCACGCTGCTGACGGTGCAGTCGCACAATCTCAGCGATGCGCTGCGGGCGCGCGGCAAGCCGCTGGCACCGCGCCATGTGAGGCTGGTCGAGGAGTACATCCATGCGCATGCCCATGCGCCGCTGACGCCCGCCGTGCTGGCGGAGGTGGCCGGCGTCAGCCTGCGCGGGCTGTACGCGGGCTTCCGGGAACACCGTGGCATCAGCCCGATGGCCTACCTGCGCGCGGTCCGGCTCGAGCGCGTGCGGCACGACCTGCTCGGCGACCGGACCATCGATTCGGTCACGGCAGCGGCCTTGCGCTGGGGCTTCAGCCACCTGGGGCGCTTCAGCGTGGAATACCGCAAGAGCTTCGGCGAACCGCCGGGCCAGACCTTGCGGCGGCGCGGGCCACCATGAGGCAAGGTGGCCATGCAGGGGGGCGGACACCGGGAGCGCAAAAACGAAAACGGCGAACCGAAGTTCGCCGTTTTGCGTTGCCCGAGGCCGCCTGGGGCGGCCTTGCGCGGAATAGCTTTACACCTTGATTTCGACGTCGACGCCTGCCGGCAGGTCGAGCTTCATCAGTGCGTCAACGGTCTTGTCGGTAGGATCGACGATGTCCATCAGGCGCTGGTGAGTGCGGATCTCGAACTGATCGCGGCTGGTCTTGTTGACGTGCGGCGAACGCAGGATGTCGAAGCGCTGGATGCGGGTCGGCAGGGGCACCGGGCCCTTGACGATCGCGCCGGTACGCTTGGCGGTATCCACGATTTCGGCTGCCGACTGGTCGATCAGGCGATAGTCGAAAGCCTTCAGGCGGATACGGATCTTCTGGTTCTGCATGATATTTCCTTAAAAGAGCGATGGGCGCGGACGCCCTGGAACATGGGAAAAGGCCAGCGGTATTGTACCGCCAGCCAGTTCCAGGAAGTTTTTTATCAGTCGAGGATCTTAGCCACGACGCCGGCGCCGACGGTACGGCCGCCTTCACGGATGGCGAAGCGCAGGCCTTCTTCCATGGCGATCGGGGCGATCAGCTTGACGGTGATCGACACGTTGTCGCCGGGCATGACCATTTCCTTGTCCTTCGGCAGCTCGATCGAGCCGGTCACGTCGGTCGTGCGGAAATAGAACTGCGGACGGTAGTTGTTGAAGAACGGCGTGTGACGGCCGCCTTCGTCCTTCGACAAGATGTAGACCTCGCCGGTGAAGTGCGTGTGCGGCTTGATCGAACCCGGCTTGCACAGCACCTGGCCGCGCTCGACGTCTTCGCGCTTCGTGCCGCGCAGCAGCAGGCCCACGTTGTCGCCAGCCTGGCCCTGGTCCAGCAGCTTGCGGAACATTTCCACGCCGGTGCAGGTGGTCTTGACCGTCGGCTTGATACCGACGATTTCGATTTCTTCGCCGACCTTGATGATGCCGCGTTCGATACGGCCGGTCACCACGGTGCCGCGGCCCGAGATCGAGAACACGTCTTCCACCGGCATCAGGAAGGTACCGTCAACGGCACGTTCCGGCGTCGGGATGTAGGTGTCCAGCGCGTCGGCCAGGCTCAGGATCGCCACTTCGCCCAGTTCGCCCTTGTCGCCTTCGAGTGCCAGCTTGGCCGAGCCCTTGATGATCGGGGTGTCGTCGCCGGGGAACTCGTACTTCGAGAGCAGTTCGCGCACTTCCATTTCGACCAGCTCGAGCAGCTCGGCGTCGTCGACCATGTCGCACTTGTTCAGGAACACGATGATGTAAGGCACGCCGACCTGGCGGGCCAGCAGGATGTGCTCGCGGGTCTGGGGCATGGGGCCGTCGGCGGCCGAGCACACCAGGATCGCGCCGTCCATCTGCGCGGCGCCGGTGATCATGTTCTTCACATAGTCGGCGTGGCCCGGGCAGTCAACGTGCGCGTAGTGGCGGTTGGCCGTTTCGTATTCGACGTGGGCGGTATTGATGGTGATACCGCGTGCCTTTTCTTCCGGCGCTGCGTCGATTTCGTCGTACTTCTTGGCCGAACCGCCAAACTTTGCTGCCAGCACCGTGGCGATCGCTGCCGTCAGCGTGGTCTTGCCATGGTCAACGTGACCGATCGTACCAACGTTCACGTGCGGCTTGGTCCGCTCGAACTTTTCCTTTGCCATTTTTCAGCTCCTAATGGTATGCAGTCTTTTATACAGTTCATTGCACCGCCGCACGGGTCGCGCGCGGCGGTTAAGCTTTACTTACTTGCCCTTGGCCGCCATTACGGCTTCGGCGATGTTCTTCGGCGCTTCTGCGTAGTGCTTGAATTCCATCGTGTACGTGGCGCGGCCTTGCGTGGCCGAGCGCAGCGACGTCGAATAACCGAACATTTCCGACAGCGGGACTTCGGCCTTGATGATCTTACCGCCGCCCACCATGTCGTCCATGCCCTGCACGATGCCACGGCGGGACGACAGGTCGCCCATCACGGTACCCGTGTAGTCTTCCGGCGTTTCCACTTCCACGGCCATCATCGGCTCGAGCAGAACCGGGCTGGCCTTGCGCATGGCGTCCTTGAAAGCCATCGAGCCGGCCATGCGGAACGCGTTTTCGTTCGAGTCCACGTCGTGGTACGAACCGAACGTCAGCGTGACCTTCACGTCCACCACGGGGAAGCCAGCCAGGATACCGGCCGGCAGCGTGTCGACGATGCCCTTTTCGACCGCCGGGATGTATTCGCGAGGAATCACACCGCCCTTGATGGCGTCGACGAACTCGAAGCCCTTGCCCGGCTCTTGCGGTTCCAGCGTGATCACGGCGTGACCGTACTGGCCGCGGCCGCCCGACTGCTTGACGAACTTGCCTTCGACGTCTTCGGCCTTCTTGCGAATGGTTTCGCGGTAGGCCACCTGCGGCGCGCCGATGTTGGCTTCCACGCCGAATTCGCGCTTCATGCGGTCGACCAGGATTTCGAGGTGGAGCTCGCCCATGCCCGAAATGATGGTCTGGCCCGATTCTTCATCGGTACGCACGCGGAACGACGGATCTTCGGCGGCCAGGCGGTTCAGGGCGATGCCCATCTTTTCCTGGTCAGCCTTGGTCTTCGGCTCGACAGCCTGCGAGATCACCGGCTCCGGGAACACCATGCGCTCGAGCACGATCGGCGCAGCCGGATCGCACAGCGTATCGCCCGTGGTGGCATCCTTCAGGCCCACCGCGGCGGCGATGTCGCCGGCCAGCACTTCCTTGATTTCTTCGCGCTGGTTGGCGTGCATCTGCAGAATACGGCCCAGACGCTCCTTCTTCTGCTTCACCGGGTTGTACACGGTGTCGCCCGAGTTGATCTTGCCCGAATACACGCGGAAGAAGATCAGCTGGCCAACGAACGGGTCGGTCATGATCTTGAACGCCAGCGCCGAGAACTTCTCGCTGTCGTCAGCCTTGCGCTCGAGCTTCTTCTCGTCGTCGCTTTCGTCCACGCCCTTGACCGGCGGAATATCGACCGGCGACGGCAGGAAGTCGATCACGGCGTCGAGCATGCGCTGCACGCCCTTGTTCTTGAACGCGGTGCCGCACAGCATCGGCTGGATTTCGCAGGCGATGGTACGGTCGCGCAGGGCCTTGACGATCTCGGCGCGGGTCAGCTCTTCGCCGCCCAGGTACTTTTCCATCAGCTCTTCGCTGGCTTCGGCGGCGGACTCGACCATCTTCTCGCGCCATTCTTCAGCGGTGGCTTGCAGCTCGGCCGGGATGTCCTGGTATTCGAACTTCACGCCCTGGCTGGCTTCGTCCCAGATGATCGCCTTCATTTCCAGCAGGTCGACGACGCCCTGGAAGCCGTCTTCAGCGCCGATCGGCACCACCACGGGCACCGGGTTGGCCTTCAGGCGGGTCTTCAGCTGGTCGTAGACCTTGAAGAAGTTCGCGCCGGTACGGTCCATCTTGTTGACGAACGCCAGACGCGGCACGCCGTACTTGTTGGCCTGGCGCCAGACGGTTTCCGACTGCGGCTGCACGCCACCCACTGCGCAGTACACCATGCACGCGCCGTCCAGCACGCGCATGGAGCGCTCCACCTCGATGGTGAAGTCCACGTGGCCCGGGGTGTCGATGATGTTGAAGCGGTGTTCGGGGTAGTTGCCGGCCATGCCCTTCCAGAAGGCCGTGGTGGCAGCGGAGGTGATGGTGATGCCACGCTCCTGCTCCTGCTCCATCCAGTCCATGGTGGCTGCGCCATCATGCACTTCACCGATCTTGTGGTTCACACCGGTGTAGAACAGGATCCGTTCGGTCGTGGTGGTTTTACCCGCGTCAATGTGAGCCGAAATACCGATATTGCGGTAGCGCTCAATGGGAGTCTTACGAGCCACTTTAATCCTCTATTCGTCCGTGAGGCGCCGGCATCTCATTGCCAGCGCCCGTAACACAAACGGGCGAGCGTGTCATGACACAGCCCGCCCGGCAACCAACGACGTAACCCGCGCGCCTTAGAAGCGGAAGTGCGAGAACGCCTTGTTGGCTTCGGCCATGCGGTGCACTTCGTCGCGCTTCTTCATTGCGCCGCCGCGGCCTTCCGATGCTTCCAGCAGCTCACCTGCCAGGCGCAGCGCCATCGACTTCTCGCTGCGTTTTTTCGCGGCCTCGCGCAGCCAACGCATCGCCAATGCCAAACGACGCGACGGACGGACTTCGACCGGAACCTGATAGTTGGCGCCGCCCACGCGACGGCTCTTCACTTCGACCACCGGCTTCACGTTGTTGATGGCAACGGAAAACACTTCGACGGGGGCCTTGCCTGCCTTCTTTTCGATCTGGTCGAACGCGCCGTAGACGATGCGTTCGGCAACCGACTTCTTGCCGTCCAGCATCAGCACGTTCATGAACTTGGCAACTTCAACGTTACCGAACTTCGGATCAGGCAGAATTTCCCGCTTGGGGACTTCACGACGACGTGGCATCTTCTTTCCTTTAGATTCAGTTGAGAGCGCGGCACAGATTTCCGGCTCTCCGGCCACCAACTAGCTTGCCTTCCATTCAGGCAAATTCGCCGGGTGACCACTTACTCGACGGCACGGCGCAAAAAACGCTCCGTTGTACCGCCGCCTGGTGACAGCACCATGACGCAACCGCCACAGGCCATCGGTTATTGCTTCGGGCCTCGGCCCAGGTTGCAAGCCGTACGGGCTTAGGCAGCCTTCGGACGCTTCGCGCCGTACTTCGAACGAGCCTGGCGGCGATCCTTCACGCCTTGCAGGTCGAGCGAGCCACGGACGATGTGGTAACGCACACCCGGCAAGTCCTTCACACGGCCGCCGCGGATCAGCACGACCGAGTGTTCCTGCAGGTTGTGGCCTTCGCCGCCGATGTACGAGATGACCTCGAAACCGTTGGTCAGGCGCACCTTGGCGACCTTACGCAGTGCCGAGTTCGGCTTCTTCGGCGTCGTGGTGTACACACGGGTGCACACGCCGCGACGCTGGGGGCAGTTCTCAAGCGCCGGGCTCTTGCTCTTGACGACTTCAGAGACGCGCGGCTTGCGAACCAGTTGGTTGATAGTTGGCATTGTTCAATCCAGCTTGGTTTTACGGAAAAACACCCCTCCGCCACAAGCAATGGGCCGGAAGGGCAACGACGGGTTTTGGGCGGGAAAAGTGAGCGGGCGCTCTTGAGACGGGACCTGTGGAAGTACAGACGGCCAAAGAGCGCGAGCTCGCCAGGGATCCCGCTGCGACCACACCGCCGGGACATCGTTGATCCCCCGGCCGGCTTGCCGATTGCGAACCGAAAGCCGCAAATCCGACAGGCGAGCGAAATCCAAAGCCAAAAACTCGAATCTGACATGCTAGCAGGACAACCGTAAACGGTCAAGTGGCTTTCGTATACGTATACCTTGGCGATCCCTATGCCGCCGCCGCCGCCCGGCCCGCTACACCGCGCCCAGCGTCTCCAGGATCGCGTCGCCGTAGCGCTCGAGCTTGGCGGCGCCGATGCCGGGCACTTCGGCCAGCGCCGCCAGCGAGTCCGGCGCGCTGCGGGCCAGTTCGGCCAGCGTGGCGTCGTGGAAGATCACGTAGGCCGGCACGCCATGCTCGCGCGCGGTGTCGGTGCGCCACTTGCGCAGTGCCTCCCAGTTGGCCAGCGCGCCGGCATCCATGTCGGCGGTATGGTCGGTGCGCGTGCCGCTGCCGCCGCGCGTGGCGCGCTCGCTGCTGCGGCCGGGCTTGCTGGCCTGCCGGCGCAGCGTGATCTGCATCTCGCCCTTGAGCACGGCGCGGGCCGACTCGCCGAGCAGCAGCGCGCCGTGGCCGCCGTGGTCGATCACCAGCAAACCGTGGGCGATCAGCTGGCGGAACACGGCATGCCATTCGGACACCGAGCGCTCGGCGCCGATGCCGAACGTGGAAACCTTGTCGTGCCCCCACTGGCGCACTTTTTCCGAGGCGTTGCCGCGCAGCACGTCGACCAGGTGGGTCGCGCCGAAATGGACGCGGCTGGCCTGCGCGGTGCGGTAGACGCACGACAGCGCCATCTGCGCCTCGCGCGTGCCGTCCCAGGTGGCGGGCGGCTCCAGGCAGGTGTCGCAGTTGCCGCACGGCTCGCTGGCTTCGTCGAAGTAGGCCAGGATGCGCACGCGGCGGCAACCCGCGGTCTCGCACAGCCCGAGCAGCGCGTCGAGCTTGGCGGACGACACGCGCTTGTGGGCTTCGTCCGCCTCCGACTCGTCGATCATGCGCTTTTGCTGCACCACGTCGCCCAGGCCGTAGGCCATCCAGGCATTGGCCGGCAAGCCGTCGCGGCCGGCGCGGCCGGTTTCCTGGTAGTAGCCTTCCATGCTCTTGGGCAGGTCCATGTGGGCGACGAAGCGCACGTCGGGCTTGTCGATGCCCATGCCGAAGGCGATGGTGGCCACCATGATGACGCCCTCCTCCTCGCGGAAGCGCGCCTGGTGGTGCTGGCGCACGCCGGCGTCCATGCCGGCATGATAGGGCAGTGCGTTGAGCCCCTGGCTGCTCAGCCAGCTGGCGGTGTCTTCCACCTTTTTGCGCGACAGGCAGTAGACGATGCCGCTGTCGTGGGTGCCGTCCGCTGCCAGGTGCTCGGCCTTGATGAAGGACAGCAGCTGCTGGCGCGCATTGTCCTTCTCGACGATGCGGTAGCGGATGTTGGGGCGGTCGAAGCTGGAGACGAAGACGCGCGCGTCATGCAGCGCCAGGCGCTCGACGATTTCCTCGCGCGTGACGGAGTCCGCGGTGGCGGTGAGCGCGATGCGCGGCACGTACGGGAAGCGCTCGTGCAGCACCGACAGCTGGATGTACTCGGGGCGGAAATCGTGCCCCCACTGCGATACGCAATGCGCCTCGTCGATGGCGAACACGCCGATGCGGGTACGCTCGAGCAGGTCCTGGAAACGCGGCGTCATCAGCCGCTCGGGCGCCACGTAGAGAATCTCGAGCCGGCCGGCGAGCAGGTCGCGCTCGACCGCGGCGGCCTCGGCGCCGCTGAGCGTCGAGTTCAGCACGGCGGCGCGCACGCCCGCCTCGGACAGGGCCGCGACCTGGTCCTGCATCAGCGCGATCAGCGGCGACACCACGATGCCGGTGCCCTGCCCCGCGCGCTGCCGCAGCAGCGCCGGAATCTGGTAACACAGCGACTTGCCGCCGCCGGTGGGCATCAGTACCAGGCAATCCCCGCCATCGGCCACGTGGTCGATGATCTCGGCCTGGCGGCCGCGGAAGGCGTGGTACCCGAAAACATCCTTGAGAATCGCCAGCGCGCGCGACATAGGGAAACGATAGCGGTGAAGCCGGAAAAGCCCCGGCAAGCCGGAAAGGCGTAACCATACCACTAAGGGCCCGGCGCAGACGTTTCCAACCGTTGCGCCTCGTGCATGCATCGCCCGTGCGCCCCGCGTGACGGCGCGCGCGGGCGACGATGGCGGCCGGCGGCGCCGCCATCCCGCCGGCACCGCCGCGCCTGCCTCAGCCCTGCAGGAAATCCAGCACCGCGGTGTTGAACGGCTCTACCTGCTCCAGGTTGGACAAGTGCGCGGCCGGCGCCAGCTCGACATAGCGCGCGCCGGGAATGGCCTGCGCCAGGAAGGCGCCGTCGCGCGGCGGCGTGGGCAGGTCGTTGGCGCCGGCGATCACCAGCGTCGGGCGCGTGATGGCCGCCACCGCTTCGCGCAGGTCCGAGTCGCGCACCGCGCGGCAGTTGGCGGCATAGCCGGCCGCATCGGTGGCGCCCAGCATGGCCAGCAGCGATGCCACCAGCGACGGCTGCTGCGCGGCAAACCCGGGGGTGAGCCAGCGCTCGACCACGGCCGCGGCGATCGATGCCACGCCGTCGCGCTCGACCGCCGCCGCGCGGTTGGTCCAGTTCTCGGGCGGGCCGATGTAGGCCGCGGTATTGCTCAGCACCAGGCGGTCGATGCGCTGCGGCTGATGCACGCCAAGCCACATGCCGGTGATGCCGCCCATCGACAGGCCGCAGAAATGCGCGCGCGCGATCTGCAGGTGATCCAGCAGGCCGACCACGTCCCCGCCCAGTTGCGCAATGGTGTACGGGCCGGGCGTCACCGAAGAGGCGCCGTGGCCGCGCGTGTCATAGCGCAGCAGGCGGAAGCGCTGCGAGAACGCGGCCACCTGGGGCTGCCACATGTCGAGATTGGTGCCGAGCGAATTGGACAGCACGAGCACCGGCAGGCTGGCGTCGCCGTCGAGGCGATAGTGCAGGCGGACGTCGGATAGGTCAGCGTAAGGCATGGTGTGCGGGACTCCGGTGGATCGGTGAGTTGGCGGCGCGGCTCAGTTCTGCGCGATGGCCGAGCCGTGCTGCGCCAGCGCGGTCACGGTGATGTCCATGTACGGATAGAGCGGCAGCGAGGTCAGCAGCGTGTGCAGCTCGTCGTTGTCCTTGACGTCGAAGATGCTGACATTGGCGTACTGGCCAGCCACGCGCCACAGGTGGCGCCACTTGCCTTCGCGCTGCAGCTTCTGCGACAGCGCCTTTTCGTCGGCCTTGAGCTGCTCGACGAACTGCGGGTCGAGCGAATGCGGGATGCGGACGGTCATTTCTGCCATGAACAACATGAATATCTCCTTGGCTTGGCGGTACGTCGTATTTCGTGCGTTGAATGAAAGATCACACTGTGGCGACCGGCGTCAGCGGCGAGCCGAGCGCGCCCGGCAGCCGCAGCGGCGGCGCGCTGAGGAAGAAGCGCGTGCGGCCGTTGGCGCGCAGCCAGCCGGCCAGCTCGCGCAGGTACCACAGCTCGCCCAGCGGCAGGCCGAGCTTGAACAGGCAGTGGTGATGCAGCGGCAAGGCCGGCGCGGCGCCGCTGGCCGGGCGCGCGGGAAAGCGCTCGACCGCGTAGTTGTCGGCCGCCAGCGCGGCGATGCCGCTGTCGGTGATCCATTGCAGCAGCCGCTCGTCGCGGCCGTCGAGCGCGGCGCAGCTGTGGTGCAGGCGCTCGGCGTCGGGCGTGCCGTTCATTTCCAGCACCATCTCGGCGAAGCCGGTGCGCAGCACCAGGATGTCGCCCTGGCCGATTTCCACGCGGTCGGCCTCGATCACGCGCATCAGGTCGTCGTAGCCGAGCGTGGCGAACTCGCGCCCGCGATGCTCGGCGACGTCCAGCAGCACGCCGCGGCCCTGGATGCCGTGCTCGGCGAAGTGCTCGATGCCCAGCGCCTTGGCGCGGCTGTGATCGTGGCCGCACGGGTGGGCGGCAAAACCGTCGGCCTCGGCGTAGTCGACCGGGCCGACGATGTCCTGGTTGGGACGGAAGCCGTTGTAGTAGACGCGCTCTGCCACGCCGTCGCCGTCGGCGTCGAACAGCGCGCCGACGTGCGCCAGCGAATCCCATTGCGTCGAGTACTGCAGCGACAGCAGGACCTGGTCGTCGCTGAGCACGTCGACCGCATTGGCATCGACCTTGGCCAGCGGGAAATTGACGTAGGCGATGCCTTCGCGGAAGGTCGGGCGCAACTGCGGCGGATGGCGCCGCACGTTGAGCGCGTTGCCGCCCGGCAGGTCGAGCGGCAGCGAGAGGCAGAAGGTGTTGCCGGTGCGGATCTCGCGCGCGGCGTCGCGCACTTTGTCCGGCGTGATGAGGTTCAGGCGACCGAGCTGGTCGTCAGGGCCGAACTCGCCCCAGTTGGAGCCGTCCGGCCGGTTCTTCCATCGCATGTTGATCTCGGGTCGGTTGCGCCGCCGGGCGCCTGCGCAGGCAGGTCGCCGCGGGGCGGCAGGCGGGCGGTCCGCAGGCCGCTCAGATGCAGGGCAGGTTCACAGGTAGCTTGCGCCGCCGAGGTACGCCTTGCGCCAGCGCGTGATGCGCACTTCGCCGAACAGGCCCGCCGCGGCGAAAGGGTCGGCGTCGATGAAGGCCTGCGTGGCTTCGCGCGTGTCGAGGTCGACGATGTAGAAGCCGCCGCCGGCATCGCTGCCGTCGTCGTTGAGCTTGGCGCCGCAGGCCAGCAGCAGCGCCTTGTTGGCCTCGAGGTAGGCAAGGTGGGCGGCCCGGTTGGCCTGGCGCACTTGCTGGTGGGCGGGCTTGTCCCAGGTTTCGATCAGGAACGGCATGGTGGTTTCCTCTTCGCGATTCGACGGGTTGGCGTACGGAGTGCGGTGCAATGCGGGCCGGCCGGCTTCAGCCGATCTGCGCGCCCCACAGCAGCAGCGCGCCGATATACACCAGGCCGACCCAGAACATCATGATCACGGTGTAGCCCATCACGTCCTTCAGGCTGAGCTTGGACAGCGCCAGCGCGGGCAGGATCCAGAACGGCTGCACGAGGTCGTTCCAGGCGTTGCCCAGCATCACCGACATCGAGGTCTGGCTGATCGAGCTGCCGATGGCCTTGGCGGCGTCGATCATGAACGGTCCCTGGATCACCCAGTGGCCGCCGCCGGACGGTGCGAAGAAGTTGATGACGAAGGAGCTGATCAGGCCCCAGAACGGCAGCGTCTGCGGCGTGGCGATGTCCACGAACACGCGCGAGATGCTGTCGACCAGGCCTGAGCCGGCCATGATCGCCATGATGCCAGCGTAGAACGGATACTGCAGGATGATGCCCGAGATGGTCTTGATGCCTTCGTTGAGCTTGGCCACGTAGTTGACCGGCGTGCCCAGCAGCAACACGCCCAGGAACAGGATCATGAAGTTGATCAGGTTCAGGTCGAGCGAGCCGCCGGCGCGGAAGTACAGCACGGCATAACCCGCGCCGCACAGGCCGATGGCCAGGCTCAGCAGGCGGCTGTTGTTGAGCCGGGCGGCCACGGTGCCGTCGCCGCCGAGGCTATGGCCGGAGCCCTGCGCAGCGGTGTCGGCGGCGCTGGCCTCGCGCTTGATCTCCACCACGTCGGCCGGGTTGCGCGGGTGCAGCCAGGCATTGAGCAGCGGCAGCGTCACCAGGACCACCAGGCTGGTCAGCAGCATCGGCAGCGAGAAGATGGTCTCGGACAGCGGCACCACGCCCATCGACTTTTCGAGCGGATGGCCCGGCGTGGAGATCAGCACCGGGATGCTGGCCGACAGGCCCAGCCCGTACATGGTGAAGCCGCTGTACGCGGCGGCGATGATGAGCGGGTAATGCACGCCGCGCACCTTGGTGGCGAGCTTCTTGGCGATGATGCCGCCGATCACCAGGCCGAAACCCCAGTTCAGGTAGCTGCCGATGGCGCCCACCAGGGTGGCGACGATCACCGCGCCGCGCGGCGTGTGCACGGCGCCGACGATGCGGTCGAGCAGGCGGTCGGTCAGCGGCGCGGCGGCGAGCACGTAGCCCATCGCCAGGATCACCGCCATCTGCGTGGTGAACGACAGCAGGTTCCAGAAGCCCTTGCCCCAGCTCAGGATCACCGCCGGGGCGGGTTGCCCCTCCACCAGGACCGCCATGACCATGGTCAGCAGCGTCAGCGCGATGGCGAAAACGAAAGGATCCGGCAAATACCGGCGCATCAGTTCGGTAAAGAAACCTGCGATCTTGCTCACTACTTGTCCCCACAAATGATGATTTTTATCGCCTGTCGAACTTGAGTTCTTTTTGCGAACAAACAAGCGATTTGCGTGGATGCTAGGACCATCGATGCGGGGGGTCAAGTCAATGAACTGGTCACTTCATTTCTTAATCAACAATAATTCGCCGCCATTTCCCGCAAGTACCTCCAAGTCGCCGGCTTCTGGCTGTATCCCGCGGTATCCAGCGGAATCCGCAAAAACATGGCCGCGACACTCGGCCGCGCCGCTGAAAGCCTGGTGTAAGCGCCGTGAAAGCCCGCCGAAAGACGCCGCGCGCGGACGCCAAACGCAGGACGAAAAAAAGCCCGGCTCGAAAGCCGGGCTTTTTCAACTTCTACTGCCTTTCGCTCTGACTCGGTCAGGCGGGGTGGAACACGGTCAATGCAATCAGACCGCGTCGCCCTCGCCTTCCGTCGTCGCCGGCACCACCGGCGGCTCGATGAAGAGCGACTGCTCTTCGTCGGAGATCGCCTGGGCGCGTTCGCGCTCGGCCGCCTCGCGCGCCTTGCGGGCACGGTGGTAGGCCAGGCCGGTACCGGCCGGGATCAGACGGCCGACGATCACGTTTTCCTTCAGACCGCGCAGGTCGTCGGTCTTGCCCATGATCGCGGCTTCGGTCAGCACGCGCGTGGTTTCCTGGAACGATGCCGCCGAGATGAAGCTGTCCGTGGACAGCGACGCCTTGGTGATACCGAGCAGCAGGTTTTCGTACGTGGCCGGACGCTTGCCTTCGGCGATCACGCGGTCGTTCTCGTCGAGCAGCTCCGAACGCTCCACCTGCTCACCCGGGATGAACTTGGTGTCGCCCACATCCGAGATCTGCACGCGGCGCAGCATCTGGCGCACGATCACTTCGATGTGCTTGTCGTTGATCTTCACGCCCTGCAGACGGTACACGTCCTGCACTTCGTCGACGATGTAGTGCGCCAGTTCCTCGATGCCCTTCAGGCGCAGGATGTCGTGCGGGTCCGCCGGACCTTCCACGATCATTTCGCCCTTGTTCACCACCTGACCGTCGTGGACCAGGACCTGCTTTTCCTTCGCGATCAGGAACTCGTGGGCGTTGCCGTCCAGGTCCGTGATCACCAGGCGTTGCTTGCCCTTGGTGTCCTTGCCGAACGAAGTCGTGCCGGTGACTTCCGCCAGCACGGCGGCGTCCTTCGGCGAACGGGCTTCGAACAGTTCGGCCACGCGCGGCAGACCCCCGGTAATGTCGCGGGTCTTCTGCGATTCGGTCGGGATACGCGCGAGCACTTCACCCACGTGCACCTGCTGGCCGTCCTTCACGGTGATCAGCGCGCCGACCTGGAAGCCGATGGTCACGGAGTGGTCCGTGCCCGGGATCTTCACTTCCTGGCCATTCGCGTCGAGCAGCTTCACCTGCGGGCGCAGGCCCTTGGTGGCAGCCGTGCGGCGCTTGGCGTCGATCACCACGAGGGTCGACAGGCCGGTGACTTCGTCCATCTGCTTGGCGACGGTCACGCCTTCTTCGACGTTCTCGAACTTGGTCGTGCCGGTGTACTCCGACACGATCGGGCGCGTCAGCGCGTCCCAGGTCGCCAGCTGCGTGCCGGCCTTGATGGCCTGGCCGTCCTGCACCAGCAGCGTGGCGCCGTACGGGATCTTGTGGCGCTCGCGCTCGCGGCCGTGGTCGTCGGTGATCAGCGCTTCGCCCGAACGCGAGATGACGATCAGCTCGCCCTTCGCATTGGTGACGTAGCGCATGGTCGCCGTGAAACGCACGGTGCCGGTTGCCTTCGCTTCCACGCTCGATGCCACCGCCGCACGCGATGCCGCGCCACCGATGTGGAACGTACGCATGGTCAGCTGCGTGCCCGGTTCGCCGATCGACTGGGCGGCGATCACGCCAACCGCTTCGCCGGAGTTCACCAGCACGCCGCGGCCGAGGTCGCGGCCGTAGCACTTGCCGCACAGGCCGTAGCGCGTGTCGCACGACAGCGGGGTGCGCACCTTGACTTCGTCCACGCCCAGGGCGTCGATGAGGTCGACCAGGTCTTCGTCCAGCAGGGTGCCGGCCTCGATCGCGGTTTCCTGGGTTTCCGGGTTCACCACGTCGGTCACCGTCACGCGGCCGAGGATGCGGTCGCGCAGGGCTTCGATCACTTCACCGCCTTCGACCAGGGCCTTCATGGCCACGCCGTTGGTGGTGCCGCAATCGTCTTCCACCACCACCAGATCCTGCGTCACGTCGACCAGACGGCGGGTCAGGTAACCCGAGTTGGCGGTCTTCAGTGCCGTGTCGGCCAGGCCCTTGCGGGCGCCGTGGGTGGAGATGAAGTACTGCAGAACGTTCAGGCCTTCACGGAAGTTCGCCGTAATCGGCGTCTCGATGATCGAGCCGTCCGGCTTGGCCATCAGGCCCCGCATGCCGGCCAGCTGACGGATCTGCGCGGCGGAGCCGCGCGCGCCCGAGTCGGCCATCATGTAGATCGAGTTGAACGATTCCTGCTTGACGGTGTTGCCGTCGCGGTCGACCACGTCTTCGTGCTGGAGCTGCTCCATCATCGCCTTGCCCACCTGGTCGCCGGCGGCGCCCCAGATGTCCACGACGTTGTTGTAGCGCTCCTGGTCGGTCACCAGGCCCGACATGTACTGCTTGTCGTATTCCTTGACCTTGGCTGCCGCGTCGCCAATGATCTTTTCCTTCTGCGGCGGCACCAGCATGTCGTCGATGGCGATCGAGATACCGGCGCGCGTGGCCAGGCGGAAGCCCGACTGCAGCAGCTTGTCAGCGAAGATCACGGTCTCGCGCAGGCCGCACTTGCGGAACGCGGTATTGATCAGGCGCGAGATTTCCTTCTTCTTCAGGGGCTTGTTCAGCACCGAGAAAGGCAGGCCCTTGGGCAGGATCTCGGACAGGATCGCGCGGCCGACCGTGGTGGCCTGCAGCGTGATCTTGGGCGCGAAGCGGGCATCGCCCACCGCGTCCTTGTCCACCATCTCGTACTCGGTGATGCGCACGTTCACGCGGGAAGCCAGTTCGACTTCCTTGTTCTCGTAGGCGCGGATCACTTCGCTGATGTCGGCGAACGTCAGGCCTTCACCCTTGCCGTTGATCTTGTCGCGGGTCGTGTAGTACAGACCCAGCACCACGTCTTGCGACGGCACGATCGACGGATCGCCGTTGGCCGGGAACAGCACGTTGTTGGACGCCAGCATCAGGGTGCGGGCTTCCATCTGCGCTTCCAGCGACAGCGGGACGTGCACGGCCATCTGGTCGCCGTCGAAGTCGGCGTT
This sequence comes from Cupriavidus sp. 30B13, assembly GCF_049059565.2. Taxonomy (NCBI): domain Bacteria; kingdom Pseudomonadati; phylum Pseudomonadota; class Betaproteobacteria; order Burkholderiales; family Burkholderiaceae; genus Cupriavidus; species Cupriavidus sp. 30B13. The sequence continues at coordinate 3,943,604 of NZ_CP188223.1, forward strand.
GAACGCCGCGCAGACGAGCGGGTGCAGCTGGATGGCCTTGCCTTCGATCAGCACCGGCTCGAACGCCTGGATGCCCAGGCGGTGCAGCGTCGGCGCGCGGTTCAGCATGACCGGATGTTCGCGGATCACCTCTTCGAGGATGTCCCACACCACCGCGGTCTGGCTTTCCACTTCCTTCTTCGCCGCCTTGATGGTGGTGGCGATGCCCATCGTTTCCAGCTTGTGGAAGATGAAGGGCTTGAACAGCTCGAGCGCCATCAGCTTGGGCAGGCCGCACTGGTGCAGCTTGAGCGTCGGGCCCACCACGATGACCGAACGGCCCGAGTAGTCGACGCGCTTGCCCAGCAGGTTCTGGCGGAAACGGCCGCCCTTGCCCTTGATCATTTCGGCCAGGGACTTCAGCGGACGCTTGTTGGCGCCGGTCATCGCCTTGCCGCGACGGCCGTTGTCCAGCAGCGAGTCGACCGCTTCCTGCAGCATGCGCTTTTCGTTGCGCACGATGATTTCAGGCGCCTTCAGTTCCAGCAGGCGCTTCAGGCGGTTGTTGCGGTTGATGACGCGGCGGTACAGGTCGTTCAGGTCCGAGGTCGCGAAGCGGCCGCCGTCCAGCGGCACCAGCGGACGCAGCTCGGGCGGCAGCACCGGCAGCACTTCCAGGATCATCCACTCGGGCTTGATGCCCGAGCGCTGGAACGCCTCGAGCACCTTCAGGCGCTTGGCGAACTTCTTGATCTTGGCTTCGGAGCCGGTGGCCTGCAGCTCGGCGCGGATCTGTTCGATCTGCTTCTCGATGTCGATGCCGCGCAGCAGTTCACGGATGCCTTCGGCACCCATCATGGCGACGAACTCGCCCTCGCCGTACTCGTCGCACTTGGCCAGGTAGTCGTCCTCGGACATGATCTGGCTCTTCTTGAGCGGGGTCATGCCGGGCTCGAGCACCACGAATGCCTCGAAGTACAGCACGCGCTCGATGTCGCGCAGCGTCATGTCGAGCACCATGCCCAGACGCGACGGCAGCGACTTCAGGAACCAGATGTGCGCGGTCGGCGCGGCCAGTTCGATGTGGCCCATGCGCTCGCGGCGCACCTTGGCCAGCGTCACTTCGACGCCGCACTTCTCGCAGATCACGCCACGGTGCTTGAGGCGCTTGTACTTGCCGCACAGGCACTCGTAGTCCTTGATCGGGCCAAAGATCTTGGCGCAGAACAAGCCATCGCGCTCGGGCTTGAACGTGCGGTAGTTGATCGTTTCCGGCTTCTTGACTTCACCGTACGACCACGAACGGATCTTCTCCGGCGAGGCCAGGCCGATCTTGATCGCGTCGAACTGCTCTTCCTGCTGAACCTGCTTAAAGAGATCGAGCAATGCTTTCATTGCAACTCCTTGTTTCGCCGCGGCACCGAAATCTCTTCGGGGCCACGGCATTCATCCTGTGGGAAAACCGTAGCTGGCAACCGGCGGGAGGCTGGCCGCGACCGGCCTCCCGCGCGCTCTCGATCAGTAGCGATCGAGGTCGATGTCGATACCCAGCGAGCGGATTTCCTTCACCAGCACGTTGAACGACTCCGGCATGCCGGCATCGATCGAGTGCTCGCCCTTGACGATGTTCTCGTAGACCTTGGTCCGGCCGTTCACGTCGTCGGACTTGACCGTCAGCATTTCCTGCAGCACGTAGGAGGCGCCATAAGCTTCCAGCGCCCACACTTCCATCTCGCCGAAACGCTGGCCACCGAACTGCGCCTTGCCGCCCAGCGGCTGCTGGGTCACCAGCGAGTACGGGCCGGTCGAACGGGCGTGCATCTTGTCGTCGACCAGGTGGTGCAGCTTCAGCATGTGCATCACGCCCAGCGTCACCGGACGCTCGAACGCTTCGCCGGTGCGGCCGTCGTGCAGCGTGACCTGCTGCTTGGACTTGGTCAGGCCCATTTCGCGGGCGATCTCGTCCGGGTAGGCCAGGTCCAGCATGCGGCGGATTTCGTCTTCGTGCGCGCCGTCGAACACCGGCGTCGCGAACGGCACACCCTTCTTCAGGTTGTTGGCCAGCTCGAGCACTTCCGCGTCCGACAGGCTGTCGAGGTCTTCCGGCTTGCCGCTTTCGTTGTAGATCTGGCCCAGCAGCTTGCGCAGGTCCTGTGCCTTGGCTTGCGCCTTGAGCATCGCGCCGATGCGCTGGCCCAGGCCGCGCGCGGCCCAGCCCAGGTGGGTTTCCAGGATCTGGCCCACGTTCATCCGCGAGGGCACGCCCAGCGGGTTCAGCACGATGTCGGCAGGCGTGCCGTCAGCCATGTAGGGCATGTCTTCGATCGGGGTGATCTTGGACACGACACCCTTGTTGCCGTGGCGGCCGGCCATCTTGTCGCCAGGCTGCAGGCGGCGCTTGACGGCCAGGTAGACCTTGACCATCTTGATCACGCCCGGCGGCAGTTCGTCGCCTTGCGTGAGCTTCTTGCGCTTTTCCTCGAAGGCCAGGTCGAACTCGTGGCGCTTCTGCTCGATGGCTTCCTTGACCGCTTCCAGCTGGGCAGCGACTTCCTCGTCGGCCGGGCGGATGTCGAACCAGTGGTACTTGTCCAGGTCGGCCAGGTACTCGCGGGTCAGCTTCGCGCCCTTGGCGAGCTTCTTCGGACCGCCGTTGACGGTCTTGTCGAGCAGCAGGCGTTCCAGACGCTGGAAGGCGTCGCCTTCCACGATACGCAGCTGGTCGTTCAGGTCCAGACGGTAGCGCTTCAGTTCGTCGTCGATGATCGACTGGGCACGCTTGTCGCGGGTCACGCCTTCGCGGGTGAAGACCTGGACGTCGATCACGATGCCGCTCATGCCCGAGGGCACGCGCAGCGAGGTGTCCTTCACGTCCGAAGCCTTCTCGCCGAAGATCGCGCGCAGCAGCTTTTCTTCCGGCGTCAGCTGGGTCTCGCCCTTGGGCGTGACCTTGCCGACCAGCACGTCGCCGGCTTCCACTTCGGCACCGATGTAGGTGATGCCGGACTCGTCCAGGCGCGCCAGCTGCGCCTCGGCGAGGTTGGAGATGTCGCGCGTGATTTCTTCCGGTCCCAGCTTGGTGTCGCGGGCGACGACCGACAGTTCCTCGATGTGGATCGAGGTATAGCGGTCTTCGGCGACCACGCGTTCGGAGATCAGGATCGAGTCTTCGAAGTTGTAGCCGTTCCACGGCATGAACGCCACCAGCATGTTCTGGCCGAGCGCGAGCTCGCCCAGGTCGGTCGAGGCGCCGTCGGCGATCACGTCGCCGCGGGCGACGAAGTCGCCGACCTTGACCATCGGACGCTGGTTGATGTTGGTGTTCTGGTTCGAGCGCGTGTACTTGATCAGGTTGTAGATGTCCACGCCGACTTCGCCGGCCACGGCTTCGTCGTCGTTCACCCGGATCACGATACGCATCGCATCGACGTAGTCCACCACGCCGCCACGGGTCGCCTGCACGGCGGTGCCCGAGTCGACCGCGACGGTACGCTCGATGCCGGTACCCACCAGCGGCTTGTCCGGACGCAGGCAAGGCACGGCCTGGCGCTGCATGTTCGCGCCCATCAGTGCGCGGTTCGCGTCATCGTGCTCGAGGAACGGCACCAGCGAGGCCGCCGCCGACACGATCTGCGACGGCGCCACGTCGATGTACTGCACGCGGTCCGGCGTGACCATGCGGGTTTCACGCTCGCTGCCTTCTCGCGACGACACCAGTTCGTCGATGAGGGTGCCGTCGGCGTCCACCGTCGCGTTGGCCTGCGCCACCACGTACTTGCCTTCCTCGATCGCGGACAGGTAGTCGACCTGGTCGGTCAGCTTGCTGTCGACGACCTTGCGGTACGGCGTTTCCAGGAAGCCGTACTCGTTCAGGCGCGCATACAGTGCCAGCGAGTTGATCAGGCCGATGTTCGGGCCTTCCGGCGTTTCGATCGGGCACACGCGGCCATAGTGGGTCGGGTGCACGTCGCGGACTTCGAAGCCTGCGCGCTCGCGGGTCAGACCGCCCGGGCCCAGTGCGGAGACACGACGCTTGTGCGTGATCTCGGACAGCGGGTTGGTCTGGTCCATGAACTGCGACAGCTGCGACGAACCGAAGAACTCGCGGATGGCCGAGGAGATCGGCTTCGAGTTGATCAGGTCGTGCGGCATCAGGTTTTCGGTCTCGGCCTGGCCCAGGCGCTCCTTGACGGCGCGCTCCACGCGCGACAGGCCGGCGCGGAACTGGTTTTCGGCCAGTTCGCCGACGCAACGCACGCGGCGGTTGCCCAGGTGGTCGATGTCGTCGACCTCGCCCTTGCCGTTGCGCAGGTTGACCAGGATCTTGATGGTCTCGAGGATGTCTTCGTCCTGCAGCACCATGCTGCCTTCGCCGCTCGGGCGGCCCAGGCGGCTGTTGACCTTCATGCGGCCGACGCGCGACAGGTCGTACGACTCTTCGCTGTAGAACAGGCGCTGGAACAGGGCTTCCACCGCGTCTTCGGTCGGCGGCTCGCCGGGGCGCATCATGCGGTAGATGGCGATGCGCGCAGCGGTCTGGTCGGCGGTGTCGTCCACGCGCAGGGTCTGCGACATGTACGGACCCTGGTCCAGGTCGTTGGTGTACAGCGTCTGGATCTGCTTGACGCCGGCTTCGCGCAGGTTTTCCAGGACGGTCTCGGTGAGCTCGTCGTTGGCGTTGGCGATCACCTCGCCGGTGTCCGGGTCGATGATGTTCTTGGCCAGCACGCGGCCCAGCAGGTAGTCTTCCGGCACGCTGATGAGCTTGGTGCCGGCCGAGTCCAGGTCGCGGATGTGCTTGGCGTTGATGCGCTTGTCCTTCTCCACCACGACGCGGCCGTTCTTGTCGGCGATGTCGAAGCGCGCGACTTCACCGCGCAGGCGCTCGGGCACGAACTCCATCTGCGCGCCTTCCGACTGCAGCGTGAAGTTGTCGAACACGAAGAAGTGCGCCAGGATCTGCTCGGGCGTCAGGCCGATCGACTTCAGCAGGATCGTCACCGGCATCTTGCGGCGGCGGTCGACGCGGAAGTAAAGGATATCCTTCGGGTCGAACTCGAAATCGAGCCACGAACCGCGGTAGGGGATGATCCGGGCCGAGAACAGCAGCTTGCCCGAGCTGTGGGTCTTGCCCTTGTCGTGCTCGAAGAACACGCCGGGGGAACGGTGGAGCTGCGAGACGATCACGCGCTCGGTACCGTTGATCACGAACGAACCGGTCGACGTCATGAGCGGAATTTCGCCCATGTAGACTTCCTGTTCCTTCACTTCCTTGACCTTGCCCGGATTTTCCCGATCGTTGATGATCAGGCGCACCTTCGCGCGCAGGGCCGAATGGAAGGTCAGGCCACGCTGTTGACATTCCTTGACGTCGAACGGCGGGTTGGAGAGATGGTAGGAGACGAACTCCATACGGGCGAGCCCGTTGTGCGACACAATCGGGAAGATTGCACTGAATGCCGCTTGCAGGCCCTCTGTTTTGCGACGCGAGGGTGGCGTATCCTCTTGCAGAAACTGAGTGTAGGATTCAATCTGAGTGGCAAGCAGGAAAGGAACCTGGTGAACCGTCGCGCGCTTCGCAAAGCTTTTGCGAATGCGCTTCTTTTCGGTGAAGCTGTACGCCATGGGATCTCCGAATCATCGCAGGGGCTGGCTGGACCTGGCGCAGCACCTGAGGTGTTCAGCGACTGGGAGGGGATTTGGCGGTTGGCCGCTACCAACCTCTGGCTGACGGTGCCCGCACGCTGCGAGCCGGCAGCTACGACGCGATGCGCCATGCCGGCTCGGGGGACACCCGACCAAACTTGTCTTCTGCAGTCGGTTCAGAAGACAAACATCAGCAACCACCTAGTGTGCCACTGATGTTTGGCCTCTGCTGAAGCTTAGGAAGTTACCTAGCCTTCAAGCATCGCTTGCGCCACATTACGGCGACTTGTTCCCGCTGTTCCGCGCTCCAGGTGTCGCATAAAACACACTTCGCAGAAGCGCAAAAAGGCTGGCGCCGGGAAACTCCCTTTGCCAGCCCCATCCGCGTGCCGCGAAATGGCACGCGAGCACAGCTTACTTGACTTCGACCTTTGCGCCGGCGTCTTCCAGCTTCTTCTTGGCTTCGGCTGCGGCAGCCTTGTCCACGCCTTCCTTGACGGGCTTCGGTGCGCCATCGACCAGGTCCTTGGCTTCCTTCAGGCCCAGGCCGGTGATTTCGCGCACGGCCTTGATCACGCCGACCTTGTTGGCGCCGACTTCGGCCAGGATCACGTTGAACTCGGTCTGCTCTTCGGCAGCGGCGGCACCGCCAGCGCCCGGGGCAGCAGCCACGGCCATTGCAGCGGCGGACACGCCAAACTTTTCTTCGAACGCCTTGACCAGGTCGTTCAGTTCCATCACGGACATCGCGCCTACGGCTTCGAGGATGTCGTCTTTGCTGATTGCCATTTGTTACTCCTGCTAGATTTGATTCGGTATCGGTAATGCGATCTTTTGAGCCGAGCTGCGGGCTTGCGCCTTAAGCAGCTGCGCCTTCGCTCTCGGCGGGGGCGGCTTCGCCCTCGCCCTTCTTGGCGGCCAGTGCAGCCAGCAGACGGGCGAAGCCCGACACCGGTGCCTGCATCACGCCAAGCAGCTGAGCAATCAGTTCGTCACGGCTCGGGATCGAGGCCAGTGCCTTGACGGCAGCAGCATCGAGCACGTTGCCGTCGTACGACGCTGCACGCAGAACCAGCTTGTCGTTGGTCTTGGCAAAGTCGTTCAGAACCTTGGCCGACGACACTGCATCTTCGGAAATACCGTAGATCAGCGGGCCGGTCATTTGCTCTGCGAGGCCTGCAAACGGCGTGCCTTCCACGGCACGGCGGGCCAGCGTGTTCTTCAGAACGCGCAGGTACACGCCTTGCTCGCGGGCCTTGGCGCGCAGCTTGGTCAGATCGCCAACCGCAATGCCGCGATATTCGGCCACGACGATGGTCTGGGCTTTGGCGACTTGCGCCGAAACCTCAGCAACGACGGCCTTCTTATCTTCAATATTGAGTGGCACGGTTAAGCTCCAAAACGATGCTTGTCCCCCGGATCGTCCGGGGCACGCACATCAGTCCAAACGAACGGCGTCCGATTGGCCCGAATCACCCGGGTCGTTGCCCGGATTCATCAATCCCTCGGGTGCGCCATCTGCGCTGGTGGGGCGGGAGGCGCCGCTGCCGGAGCAAAGCCCGGCCGCGCACGTTCCACCCGATTAAGGCGAGCCAGCCAGACTTCGGCCACGCCCGCCACCAGCGGTCTTTGATAACCAGCGGTGCCTGCCTGCTCGCGCCGGCGGGCACCACTGCCCAAAGCCTTGCTCCTGCCCGGTTGCCGCGCCTGCTCAGGCGCCGCTCCGGGCGGGAGACGACCCCGGCCTGGGCCGGGATCTTCGATTCTTTACCGCGGGCGACGTTATCGGGTCCGCCCGGGTATCCGCCGCCGGCCTCAGGCCGACAGCGAACCTTGTTCCACGCGCACGCCGACGCCCATGGTGGACGACACGGCGATCTTGCGCAGGTACACGCCCTTGCTCGTGGCCGGCTTCGACTTCACCAGCGCTTCGATCAGCGCGTTCAGGTTGCGCTTCAGGTCGGCGTCCTGGAACGAACGGCGGCCGATGGTGGCGTGGATGATACCGGCCTTGTCGACGCGGTACTGCACCTGACCGGCCTTGGCGTTCTTCACGGCCTGGGCCACGTCGGGGGTAACCGTGCCGACCTTCGGGTTCGGCATCAGGCCGCGCGGGCCCAGGATCTGGCCCAGCGTACCGACGACACGCATCGTGTCCGGCGAGGCGATCACCACGTCGAAGTTCAGGTTACCGGCCTTGACTTGCTCGGCCAGGTCTTCCATGCCGACGATATCGGCACCGGCTGCCTTGGCAGCTTCGGCCTTTTCGCCTTGCGCGAACACAGCCACGCGCACCGACTTGCCGGTACCGGCAGGCAGCACCACGGAACCGCGGACCACCTGGTCCGACTTCTTCGCATCGATGCCGAGCTGCACGGCTACGTCGATCGATTCGTCGAACTTGGCCGATGCGCAATCCTTCACCAGGCCCAGGGCCTCGTCGATCGGATAGAACTTGGTGCGCTCGATCTTCGCCTTGTTGGCGGCTGCGCGCTTCGAAAGCTTAGCCATTTACAGACCCTCCACGGTGATGCCCATCGAACGCGCCGAGCCAGCGATGGTACGCACGGCGGCGTCCAGGTCGGCGGCGGTCAGGTCAGCGTTCTTTGCCTTGGCGATTTCTTCAGCCTGGGCGCGGGTGATCTTGCCGACCTTGTCGGTGTGCGGCTTGGCCGAACCCTTGGTCAGGCCGGCGGCCTTCTTGATCAGCACGGTCGCCGGGGGCGACTTCATCACGAACGTGAAGCTCTTGTCGGCGAAGGCGGTAATCACCACCGGCACCGGCAGGCCGGGTTCCATGCCTTGGGTCTGCGCGTTGAACGCCTTGCAGAACTCCATGATGTTCAGACCGCGCTGACCCAGTGCCGGGCCCACGGGCGGGGAGGGATTTGCCTTACCAGCCGGAATCTGCAGCTTGATAAAGCCAATGATCTTCTTGGCCATCTCTACTCCAATCCGGATCCTTCGCTTATGGAAAGGATCCTGTTGAGTCGTAACGCGCTATCGCCGTGCCGCCGGCACGACCTCACGCTCCTCTTTGGGCATGTCTTTCGACCCGCCCTCTTCGTCCGCCGCCAGCCTTGCGGGCAGGCAGCGGGCAAAATCCTCAGACCTTCTCGACCTGGCCGAACTCGAGCTCGACCGGGGTGGCGCGACCGAAGATGGTGACCGAGACGCGCAGGCGCGATTTCTCGTAGTTCACTTCCTCGACGTTGCCGTTGAAGTCGGTGAACGGGCCGTCCTTGACGCGCACCATTTCGCCCACTTCGAACAGCGTCTTGGGACGCGGCTTCTCGACCCCTTCCTGCATCTGGGTCATGATCTTGTCGACTTCCCGCTGGGAAATCGGGCTCGGGCGGTTGCGCGCGCCGCCCACGAAGCCGGTGACCTTGCTGGTGTTCTTCACCAGGTGCCAGGTCTCGTCGGTCATTTCCATCTCGACCAGCACGTAGCCGGGGAAGAAACGGCGCTCGGTGACCGACTTCTGGCCGCCCTTGATCTCGATCACTTCTTCCGACGGCACCAGGATGCGGCCGAACTTGTCCTGCATTTCCGCGCGTTCGATGCGCTCCTGCAGCGCGCGCTGCACACTCTTTTCCATGCCGGAATAAGCGTGCACCACGTACCAGCGCTTCTTCGACGAAGGCGATTCCGCTGCGGGGACTTCCTGTTGTGCGTTATCCGTCATGTCCTATCCTTCATTTCCAGCCAAGCACGAGCGAAAAGATGACCCACTCGATGAGCTTGTCCGCAGACCACAGGAACACGGCCATGATCACGACGAAGACAAACACCAAGCCCGTCATCTGACCGGCTTCCTTGCGGGTGGGCCAGACGACCTTGCGGACTTCGCGATAGGATTCCTTGGCGAATCCGATGAAGTCCTTGCCCGGCGCCGAGACCAGCGCGACGACCACGCCCAGTACGATGCCACCGAACAGCGCGGCGCCGCGCACATAGGAGGGTTGCTGTGCCAGGGCATAGAAACCGATGACGCCGGCAACCACCAGTAGCACCGCTACGCCCAGCAACCACTTGCCGCTGGAGGCGTTAACGGTTTCGACGTTGGGATTGGCCATGTTTCGCAAACGAGACTAAGCCGCGTCACGATACTGTATCGCGACGCGGCTGATTGAATTGGCAGGGGCAGAGGGAATCGAACCCCCAACCTTCGGTTTTGGAGACCGACGCTCTGCCAGTTGAGCTATACCCCTAAAACAACTGTGGGGTCGGCGCTGACGCCAACCCCTCTGGCAACGGATACGGCCGGTTGGTGCCGTATCCGCTGATCGACCTTATCAGTCGAGGATCTTAGCCACGACGCCGGCGCCGACGGTACGGCCGCCTTCACGGATGGCGAAGCGCAGGCCTTCTTCCATGGCGATCGGGGCGATCAGCTTGACGGTGATCGACACGTTGTCGCCGGGCATGACCATTTCCTTGTCCTTCGGCAGCTCGATCGAGCCGGTCACGTCGGTCGTGCGGAAATAGAACTGCGGACGGTAGTTGTTGAAGAACGGCGTGTGACGGCCGCCTTCGTCCTTCGACAAGATGTAGACCTCGCCGGTGAAGTGCGTGTGCGGCTTGATCGAACCCGGCTTGCACAGCACCTGGCCGCGCTCGACGTCTTCGCGCTTCGTGCCGCGCAGCAGCAGGCCCACGTTGTCGCCAGCCTGGCCCTGGTCCAGCAGCTTGCGGAACATTTCCACGCCGGTGCAGGTGGTCTTGACCGTCGGCTTGATACCGACGATTTCGATTTCTTCGCCGACCTTGATGATGCCGCGTTCGATACGGCCGGTCACCACGGTGCCGCGGCCCGAGATCGAGAACACGTCTTCCACCGGCATCAGGAAGGTACCGTCAACGGCACGTTCCGGCGTCGGGATGTAGGTGTCCAGCGCGTCGGCCAGGCTCAGGATCGCCACTTCGCCCAGTTCGCCCTTGTCGCCTTCGAGTGCCAGCTTGGCCGAGCCCTTGATGATCGGGGTGTCGTCGCCGGGGAACTCGTACTTCGAGAGCAGTTCGCGCACTTCCATTTCGACCAGCTCGAGCAGCTCGGCGTCGTCGACCATGTCGCACTTGTTCAGGAACACGATGATGTAAGGCACGCCGACCTGGCGGGCCAGCAGGATGTGCTCGCGGGTCTGGGGCATGGGGCCGTCGGCGGCCGAGCACACCAGGATCGCGCCGTCCATCTGCGCGGCGCCGGTGATCATGTTCTTCACATAGTCGGCGTGGCCCGGGCAGTCAACGTGCGCGTAGTGGCGGTTGGCCGTTTCGTATTCGACGTGGGCGGTATTGATGGTGATACCGCGTGCCTTTTCTTCCGGCGCTGCGTCGATTTCGTCGTACTTCTTGGCCGAACCGCCAAACTTTGCTGCCAGCACCGTGGCGATCGCTGCCGTCAGCGTGGTCTTGCCATGGTCAACGTGACCGATCGTACCAACGTTCACGTGCGGCTTGGTCCGCTCGAACTTTTCCTTTGCCATTTCGCGACTCCTGTGTCGGCTGCGATATTGCCAGTGCGGTATTTGGTGCCCATGGGCAGGATCGAACTGCCGACCTCTCCCTTACCAAGGGAGTGCTCTACCACTGAGCCACATGGGCGAAACTTGACTACTGCTTTCTTGACTGCAACCCGGGCAATCTGGAGCGGGTGAAGGGAATCGAACCCTCGTCGTAAGCTTGGAAGGCTTCTGCTCTACCATTGAGCTACACCCGCCGGGTTACCACGCTTTCTGCTTCACCGACTACCGCCGGGTTACTGGTCTTGCTTAATTCTGGTGGAGAGGGCTGGATTCGAACCAGCGTAGGCGTAAGCCAACAGATTTACAGTCTGCCCCCTTTAGCCACTCGGGCACCTCTCCGCAGAGAACTTGTGATTATGGTGTAACTCATCAGGCCTGTCAAGCTTTTTCCATGCTATGCAAAGCGTGGAGACAGTGACGAGTTCAAGGCACGGCGCCATCCAGGCCGCCTGGCCGTACCACAACCACCAGCGCGCTCAAAAGAACACGCTCTCACCTTATAGGGTCGAGCCGGCAGCCCGGAAATGGCTTCCGGCCAGCGTTTCCGGGCGCTTCGTGCCAAGCCGCAAGGGACTTCACCCGGCCTCGGCGGGCAACAGCTAGCGCGCGCCATAAAAAGCAAAACCCCCCAGTAGGAGGTACTGAGGGGTTTCAAGGGAGAGCCTGGCGATTACCTACTTTCACACGGGTATCCGCACTATCATCGGCGCGGAGTCGTTTCACGGTCCTGTTCGGGATGGGAAGGGGTGGTTCCAACTCGCTATGGTCACCAGGCATAAACGGTGTGCCGTGCTGGCGAACTGGCCAACACAGCAAATAGGGATGTAGTCAGGTTGTGTCTTGTATCGGCCAAGCTGCTGGGCAGCGGCACGCGATACACTCAACCAGGCAGAAACACACTGGTTATAGGATCAAGCCTTACGGGCAATTAGTACTGGTTAGCTTAACGCATTACTGCGCTTCCACACCCAGCCTATCAACGTCCTGGTCTCGAACGACCCTTCAAGGAGGTCAAGCCTCCAGGGAATCCTCATCTTCAGGCGAGTTTCCCGCTTAGATGCTTTCAGCGGTTATCTCTTCCGTACATAGCTACCCTGCGATGCCTCTGGCGAGACAACAGGTACACCAGCGGTACGTCCACTCCGGTCCTCTCGTACTAGGAGCAGCCCCCGTCAAGATTCCAACGCCCACGGCAGATAGGGACCAAACTGTCTCACGACGTTTTAAACCCAGCTCACGTACCTCTTTAAATGGCGAACAGCCATACCCTTGGGACCGGCTACAGCCCCAGGATGAGATGAGCCGACATCGAGGTGCCAAACACCGCCGTCGATATGAACTCTTGGGCGGTATCAGCCTGTTATCCCCAGAGTACCTTTTATCCGTTGAGCGATGGCCCTTCCATTCAGAACCACCGGATCACTATGTCCTGCTTTCGCACCTGCTCGACTTGTCGGTCTCGCAGTTAAGCACGCTTTTGCCATTGCACTTTAGGTACGATGTCCGACCGTACCAAGCGTACCTTCGAACTCCTCCGTTACACTTTGGGAGGAGACCGCCCCAGTCAAACTGCCTACCATGCACTGTCCCCGACCCGGATTCACGGGCCAAGGTTAGAACCTCAAACAAACCAGGGTGGTATTTCAAGGACGGCTCCACGCAGACTAGCGTCCACGCTTCAAAGCCTCCCACCTATCCTACACAGATCGGTTCAAAGTCCAATGCAAAGCTACAGTAAAGGTTCATGGGGTCTTTCCGTCTAGCCGCGGGGAGATTGCATCATCACAAACACTTCAACTTCGCTGAGTCTCGGGAGGAGACAGTGTGGCCATCGTTACGCCATTCGTGCAGGTCGGAACTTACCCGACAAGGAATTTCGCTACCTTAGGACCGTTATAGTTACGGCCGCCGTTTACCGGGACTTCAATCAAGAGCTTGCACCCCATCATTTAATCTTCCGGCACCGGGCAGGCGTCACACCCTATACGTCCACTTTCGTGTTTGCAGAGTGCTGTGTTTTTATTAAACAGTCGCAGCCACCATTTTATTGCAACCCCTTCACCCTCCTGGCGCAGGCCAGTCAAGCTACAAGGGCGTACCTTATCCCGAAGTTACGGTACCAATTTGCCGAGTTCCTTCTCCCGAGTTCTCTCAAGCGCCTTAGAATACTCATCTCGCCCACCTGTGTCGGTTTGCGGTACGGTCTCGTATGACTGAAGCTTAGAGGCTTTTCTTGGAACCACTTCCAATTGCTTCGCAGCACTAGGCCGCTCGCCCCGCATCCTTGAATTCCGCGCCCGGATTTGCCTAAGCGCCTTCTCCAATGCAGGGACCGGGACTTCCAACACCCGGACAACCTTCCGCGATCCGTCCCCCCATCGCATCATACGACGGTGCAGGAATATTAACCTGCTTCCCATCAGCTACGCATCTCTGCCTCGCCTTAGGGGCCGACTCACCCTACGCCGATGAACGTTGCGTAGGAAACCTTGGGCTTACGGCGAGGGGGCTTTTCACCCCCTTTATCGCTACTCATGTCAGCATTCGCACTTCTGATACCTCCAGCATCCTTTACAAGACACCTTCACAGGCTTACAGAACGCTCTCCTACCACGCACTTGCGTGCGTCCGCAGCTTCGGTGACTGGCTTAGCCCCGTTACATCTTCCGCGCAGGACGACTCGATCAGTGAGCTATTACGCTTTCTTTAAAGGGTGGCTGCTTCTAAGCCAACCTCCTGACTGTTTTAGCCTTCCCACTTCGTTTCCCACTTAGCCAATCTTAGGGACCTTAGCTGGCGGTCTGGGTTGTTTCCCTCTTGACACCGGACGTTAGCACCCGATGTCTGTCTCCCGTGATTGCACTCTTCGGTATTCGGAGTTTGCTATGGCGGGGTAATCAGCAATAGACCCCCCAACCATGACAGTGCTCTACCCCCGAAGGTGAGACACGAGGCACTACCTAAATAGTTTTCGGAGAGAACCAGCTATTTCCAGACTTGTTTAGCCTTTCACCCCTATCCACAGCTCATCCCCTAACTTTTCAACGTTAGTGGGTTCGGTCCTCCAGTACGTGTTACCGCACCTTCAACCTGGCCATGGATAGATCGTCTGGTTTCGGGTCTACACCCAGCGACTGAACGCCCTGTTCGGACTCGCTTTCGCTACGCCTTCCCTAATCGGTTAAGCTTGCCACTGAATGTAAGTCGCTGACCCATTATACAAAAGGTACGCCGTCACCCGTTTCCAGGCTCCGACTGTTTGTATGCATGCGGTTTCAGGATCTATTTCACTCCCCTCCCGGGGTTCTTTTCGCCTTTCCCTCACGGTACTGGTTCACTATCGGTCGATCACGAGTATTTAGCCTTGGAGGATGGTCCCCCCATCTTCAGACAGGATTTCACGTGTCCCGCCCTACTTGTCGTACACCTAGTTCCACAACGCTGTTTTCGCATACAGGGCTATCACCTGCTATGGCCGGCCTTTCCAGACCGTTCTGCTAACAACACTGCTAAAGAGTACAAGGCTCTTCCCATTTCGTTCGCCACTACTTTGGGAATCTCGGTTGATTTCTGTTCCTGCAGCTACTTAGATGTTTCAGTTCGCCGCGTTCGCTTCCCTGACCTATGTATTCAGTCAGGGATGACCCATGCGGGCCGGGTTTCCCCATTCGGACATCTCCGGATCAAAGCTTGTTTGCCAGCTCCCCGAAGCTTTTCGCAGGCTACCGCGTCCTTCATCGCCTGTGATCGCCAAGGCATCCACCACATGCACTTGTTCGCTTGACCCTATAACGAGTGTGTCTCAAACTTCGAGCCACGCATCGCTACAGGATGAGTTCTCGCATTTGTGCCGTATTCCAAGTCATCTTTCGATCACTTAAATACATTTCGGTTGATACAATCACAACCCGGTATCGTGTTGTACTGCAGCGTCTCATCAACGCTCACGACACCTTTACTACATCCCATATTGTTAAAGAACAGCCGATGTTTCCATCGTCTTGGCAAAGCCAAAGGCAAACGCTTTTCTCTCAAAGCGCTTGCCTTTGGACTGACCAACCCAAGGTAGTGGTGGAGGATGACGGGATCGAACCGACGACCCCCTGCTTGCAAAGCAGGTGCTCTCCCAGCTGAGCTAATCCCCCGATAACTTGGTGGGTCTGGTAGGACTTGAACCTACGACCCCCGCCTTATCAAGACGGTGCTCTAACCACCTGAGCTACAGACCCTTGGCTGTAACACCAAACAAACCGATAAGTGTGAACGCTCAACAACTTCTGCACGCTCTAGAAAGGAGGTGATCCAGCCGCACCTTCCGATACGGCTACCTTGTTACGACTTCACCCCAGTCATGAACCCTGCCGTGGTAATCGCCCTCCTTGCGGTTAGGCTAACTACTTCTGGCAAAACCCACTCCCATGGTGTGACGGGCGGTGTGTACAAGACCCGGGAACGTATTCACCGCGGCATGCTGATCCGCGATTACTAGCGATTCCAGCTTCACGTAGTCGAGTTGCAGACTACGATCCGGACTACGATGCGTTTTCTGGGATTAGCTCCCCCTCGCGGGTTGGCAACCCTCTGTACGCACCATTGTATGACGTGTGAAGCCCTACCCATAAGGGCCATGAGGACTTGACGTCATCCCCACCTTCCTCCGGTTTGTCACCGGCAGTCTCTCTAGAGTGCCCTTTCGTAGCAACTAGAGACAAGGGTTGCGCTCGTTGCGGGACTTAACCCAACATCTCACGACACGAGCTGACGACAGCCATGCAGCACCTGTGTCCACTTTCTCTTTCGAGCACCTAATGCATCTCTGCTTCGTTAGTGGCATGTCAAGGGTAGGTAAGGTTTTTCGCGTTGCATCGAATTAATCCACATCATCCACCGCTTGTGCGGGTCCCCGTCAATTCCTTTGAGTTTTAATCTTGCGACCGTACTCCCCAGGCGGTCAACTTCACGCGTTAGCTACGTTACTGAAGAAATGAATCCCCAACAACTAGTTGACATCGTTTAGGGCGTGGACTACCAGGGTATCTAATCCTGTTTGCTCCCCACGCTTTCGTGCATGAGCGTCAGTGACGTCCCAGGGGGCTGCCTTCGCCATCGGTATTCCTCCACATCTCTACGCATTTCACTGCTACACGTGGAATTCTACCCCCCTCTGACATACTCTAGCCTTGCAGTCACAAGCGCCATTCCCAAGTTGAGCTCGGGGATTTCACGCCTGTCTTACAAAACCGCCTGCGCACGCTTTACGCCCAGTAATTCCGATTAACGCTCGCACCCTACGTATTACCGCGGCTGCTGGCACGTAGTTAGCCGGTGCTTATTCTTCCGGTACCGTCATCCCCCCGAGGTATTAACCCAGAGGATTTCTTTCCGGACAAAAGTGCTTTACAACCCGAAGGCCTTCTTCACACACGCGGCATTGCTGGATCAGGGTTGCCCCCATTGTCCAAAATTCCCCACTGCTGCCTCCCGTAGGAGTCTGGGCCGTGTCTCAGTCCCAGTGTGGCTGATCGTCCTCTCAGACCAGCTACTGATCGTCGCCTTGGTGAGCCTTTACCTCACCAACTAGCTAATCAGACATCGGCCGCTCCTATCGCGCGAGGCCTTGCGGTCCCCCGCTTTCACCCTCAGGTCGTATGCGGTATTAGCTAATCTTTCGACTAGTTATCCCCCACGACAGGGCACGTTCCGATGTATTACTCACCCGTTCGCCACTCGCCACCAGGATTGCTCCCGTGCTGCCGTTCGACTTGCATGTGTAAGGCATGCCGCCAGCGTTCAATCTGAGCCAGGATCAAACTCTTCAGTTCAATACCTGTGTGACCCAAAAGGGTCTCGCTCTTTCGAGCGGTCGCTCACTCTCAGAAAACTGACTCGATCCCTCCGAAGAAGAACCGAACATGTTTTACTGTGCGAGCACTTTATAACTTGTAAGCTCCGGCGCTGTTACGCACCGGGCATCCGCTATCAAGCGCCCACACTTATCGGTTGTTTGTTTGTTAAAGAACGCACCGCGGTTCGCTTCGCTTACCGCGTCGCTGCTTCGTTGTCAGCAGCAGAGAAACGAGATTATGAAGAACTTTCTACGTTTCGTCAACAGGTTTCGCAATCTTTTTTTGCTCCAGCCAGCCGCGCCTTCCGCGCCGCCAACCTCCCCCATCAACCCCGCAACCCTTGTCCCGTCTGCTTTGCAGCGCGCTTCGTGTTGCGAGGGAGCGAATATTAAGGCCACCCAAACACCTTGGCAAGCGTTTTCTGAAATGAATTTTCAGAAGCCCTAAAAGAGACCAAAGCACCACAAAAATGCCATGGCACGACGATACTGCGAATCAGATCCTTCTCACTCTCCTGAGCGCCGGGATGCCACATACTTTGCATTCCATTACTTCTATATAGAAGGAGACGTGGCCATGACGATCCGCATCGTGAGGCTGGGCTCGGCGCGCGCCGCCGACGAAGGGTTGCGCATCGGTACCGTGCGGCGGCCGCCGCGGGGCGTCCCCAAGGCGGAGTTCGCGTCGCGCAACTACTACGATGTCTGGTACCCGGAGCTCTCGCCGTCGCCGGACCTGGTTGCCCAGGCGCTGGCGATACACGAGAAGGACAACGACAAGGCGTGGCGCGAGTTCGAACGGCACTTCCGCGCGAAAATGGCGCGCCCCGAAGCCAGCCGCACGCTGGACTTGCTGGCCGCCCTGTCGAAGCAGACCAATTTTTCCCTGGGCTGCTATTGCGAGCAGGAGCGTCGCTGCCACCGCTCTATCCTGCGGTCGCTGCTTGAAAAGAGGGGAGCCGCGATGGCCTGACCGCCTCCGGAGAACGGAAGACTCGCGTCAGACCGTCTTCTGCGTGCCGGCGCAGGAGCGGCGAAACAGCGTGCGCAGCGCGCTCCACTGGATAGGCAGCAGCGGCGTGCTGTGCCGCACGGCATCGCGCCGGGCATAGTGGGCCAGCAGTTGCTGACCGACCGACTGCCGGAAATAAGAAGGCGTCGGGTAGTCCATGGTCATTCCCTATTGTGGTTCATCGGAAACGATAGTATACCGAATTTTGGTGCATCGCGTCATAACAGGGCGCACGCACGCATCGCAATGGTGCATTTCTGTTGCGGAAATGCCCAATAAAATCAAGGGCCGGGACGTTGTTCACGTCCCGACCCTTGATCATGCTGTTTTCGGCACATCGTATACCGATGCCGCACAGGTACCGCCTGCGCCGCGCTTCTAGCCTGCGCTCGCCGCCGTGCGGCCGCCCCGCTTGACCGGGCTGCCTGCGCGTGCTTCCTCGCCGCCATTTGGCGTGCCCGCCTCGGTGCCCGCCAGTTCTTCCGCGGCCTTGGCCGCGCTATAGACATGACGGGTGGCCAGCAGCGCAGCAAGATCGGCGTCGCCGGCAATGACCGCCTGCAGGATCTGCGCGTGCTCCTCCCAGTTCTGCCGCGCGCGCGGCACGTTGGCCGGCGCGAAGAGCAAGCCCGTACGCTCGCGCAGCGTGCGCACCATATCCTGCAGCACGCTGTTGGCGGCGATATTGCCCAGCACCTCGTGGAAGTGGGAATTCAGTTCGACAAAGCGCTCCGACCTGCCGCTGGCGGCCGCCTCGGTCCCCTGGCGCAGCACGTCATTGAGTTCGGCGAGCAGCCGGGGGTCGCGCCGCTGCGCGGCCAGCTTGGCGTTGAGCCCTTCCAGCGTGGCCCGCACCTCGACCATCTCCTTGGCAATATTGGGCGACAGCGTCGCTACCGATGCCCCGCGCCGCGGCTCGATGCGCACCAGGCCTTCGGCAGCCAGCGCGCGCAGGGCTTCGCGCACGGGGATGCGCGATACGCCAAGCTCGGTGGAAAGCTTGTTCTCCACCAGGCGGTCGCCCTGGTTGTACTCGCCGGCCAGGATGCGCTGCCGCAAGGTGTCGGTCACGAGCGCAAACAAAGGGGAATGCTGGGCACCAAGGCTGGTGCCGGCGGAATCCGATGCGGCGTGAGCGTGTTCGGTACCAGGGGCGTCGGACATAGATTCTGACTTCGGTCGGCAGGACACCGTCACCGGGCAAGCCGCGCAAGCGAGCCGTCGCGGACGGTAGTCAAAGGGATCGGGGGCCGCCAGGCTTTCCGTGGAGCGCAAGGCCATGGCAGCGATATTGTTCGCATTGTATACCGGCGCTGCGCCATTTTTGCGCGCCGCCATGTACCGGCCTTGCGCACGGTCAAGGGGGCCGCCAGCATGCCCTGTGGTCCGGGCGCCCCATGCGGCACGCTATGATGCGTGAGCCCGAAGCTCTCCAAACCCGACGCACCGATGGCACTGAATATCGTCTGGCTGTCTTTTTTCCTGCTGGCCTTCATCGTCGCCTGCATTCGCCTGGTGCTCGGCGATACCGCGGTGTTCCCCGCCATGCTGGCCAGCCTCTTCGACAGCGCGCGTACCGCGTTCGAGATTTCCCTGGGATTGGCCGGCGTGATGAGCCTGTGGCTGGGCATCATGCGCATCGGCGAGCGCGCCGGCGTGGTGGATGTCTTTGCGCGCGCCGTCAGCCCACTGCTGCGCCATTTTTTTCCGGGCGTGCCGCAGGGCCATCCGGCCCAGGGCGCCATGATGATGAATGTCTCGGCGAACATGCTAGGCCTCGACAACGCAGCCACCCCGCTCGGCCTGAATGCCATGCGGGAATTGCAGACGCTGAATGCGCACCCCGATACGGCCAGCGATGCGCAGATCATGTTCATCGTGCTGAACACGGCCGGGCTGACCTTGATTCCCACCTCGGTGATCGCCATGCGGCAGGCCATCGCCGTCAAGCAGGGCCTGGCGGGCTTCAATGCGGCCGACATCTTCCTGCCCACCCTGCTGGCCACCTTCGTCTCTTGCATGGCGGGCCTGCTCGCCGTGGCCTGGGCGCAGCGGCTCAGCCTGCTCAAGCCAGCCGTGCTGGGTACCTTCGGCGTGCTGGCCGCCGCGGTCGGCGGCCTTTTCGTGTGGCTGCGCCACGCGCCGCCGGAGCAGGTCAGCTCGCTCACCGCGCTGGTCGGCAGCGGCTCTATCCTCACATTGATCGTGGTCTTCCTGGCGTGCGGCGCCCTGCGTGGCGTCAATGTCTACGATGCGTTCGTCGACGGCGCCAAGGAGGGCTTCGGCGTGGCCGTGCAGATCATTCCCTATCTGGTCGCGATCCTGGTGGCAATCGGCCTGTTCCGCGTGACCGGATGCATGGACGTGCTGATGCGGGGACTTGCCGCCGGCTTTGCCTGGCTTGGGCTGGACACGGCATTCGTGCCCGCGCTGCCGGTCGGCCTGATGAAGATCCTCTCGGGCGCGGGCGCGCGCGGGCTGATGATCGATGTGATGAATACCTATGGCGTCGCCTCGTTCCAGGGCAAGCTGGCCGCGATCATCCAGGGATCGACCGAAACCACCTTCTATGTGCTTGCCGTCTATTTCGGCAGCGTCAACGTCCGCAACACGCGGCACGCGCTCGCCTGCGCCTTGTTCGCCGACCTCGCCGGGCTGTGTGCGGCGGTAGCCATTGCCTACGTCTTCTTCACCTGAATGCCGTGGGCACGATCACCGGCCGGCGCCCGAATGCCAAGCAAGGGAACCTAAAAAAACCGGCCCCGCCCGAAAAGCGCAAATTTCGTTGCTCAAAAGCAACATGTTTGTGAAGTAATACACGCTTGGACAACACGGCGCTTGGTGCGTCGCAACAAACCGTATATAGTGGAGTCTGTCTCCTCCACCACCTCGGTGGATTCCAACCCGCGCATGAACTGCGCGGGTTTTTTTTGCCCGAAATTCGGCCCTGCCCCCGGCATTTCTCTTTGAAACGTCGAGTGTTGGCAACGAAAGCGCCGCTCTGCCCCACTTGGGCGCGGACCTCCCATATTCCGCACCGCCGCAAGGCAGTACCGCACCGGAGCAGTGCAAAACAGCGGAAACGACGCCATATGTTGCATCGCAACATGCCGTGACTTAGAGTCAATCCATCCTTTTGTATCGGCGGCGCCCCCGCCTCGCTTTCGTCGACATGTTCTCCACGCCGCACCTGCCCCGGCCCGACGCCCCGATGCTGCAAAGGGGGCTGGTCTACGCCTGTGCGTTCCTGATCCTGGCCGGCACGGGCTGGCTGACGGACCAGCCGGGATACCTGTGGGCCGCCACGGCTTCGCTCTGGACCTGCCTGGCGGACCGGACCGGCACCGCCAGCGACCGGATCTCGGCGCTCGGTTCGGTCGGCGTGGGCGGCACGGCGGCGTGCGCGCTGGGCGCGGCGGTGGCCGGCTCTCCATGGGCGGCGCTCGCCGTGGTCGCCGCAGCCGGGCTGGCGGTGGGCCTGGCGGAAACCCGCGGGCCGGTGCCGGCGCTCTCCGCCAAGCTGCTTTACGTGATCCTGATCGCCGCCTGCCTGCTGCCGGCCGGAGATACCGGGCTGGCGGCGCACGTGTTCGAACGCAGCCAGGAGTTCCTGCTCGGCGGCATATTCGCCTGCCTGATGTGCCTGGTGCTGGTCCCTTCCGAGCCCGACCGGCGTCCGCGCGCCGAAGTCATGGCGGTCTTCGACGCCCTGCTGCGCTTTGCCACCGAGCTTGCCGGCCCCGGCCCGGTAGGCGATGCGGCCGCCTGCAAGCGCGACATACGGGAGCGGATCGAGGCGGCGCATCTTGCCATCGGCGCGCGCCGCAGCCTGCGCGACCCGCTGGCGCGGATGCGCTATGCCTACGTCGTCAGCCTGGCCGATGCCATCTTCGCGCTGCTGATCGTCGCTGCCGAACTGCGCGGCCGCATGGACACCACCGCCGCGGATCCCGCCGCCAGGGGCAGCGCCACCACGCTGCCGCTGCAACACCTGCAGCGCTGCGTCGCCGATATGCGCCTGCAAGTGGAGGAAGCCCTGGCCCGGACCGCGCCGGACCTGCTTTCGCTGTGCGCCGCGCTGGCCCACGAACTGCGGCGCCTGCACGCGCCGCTGGTCAATGCCGCCGCGCCGGCGCTGTATCAGTCGGCGCTGGCCGCCCTGTCCCGCTATCCGGCCTTCGCCGCCTGGCACGGCGCGCACCGCCGGCCGCGCCGCGCCTTCCGGCAACGCTGGCAGCGCTGGCGCGCCACTCTGTCCGAACACACGGCACGCGACGCCCGCGTGGCGCGCCACGCCGTGCGGCTGGCGCTGGCCGGCAGCCTGAGCCTGCTGCCCGCGCAACTGCTGCGCGTGGATCATGGCTACTGGGTGGCCGTCACCGTCATCATGGTGCTGAGTCCGCAACTGCAGACCACGCGCCGGATTTCGTTCCTGCGCTTCGCCGGCTCGCTGGCAGGCGCGCTGATGGCCTGCGCGATCGGCCTGGCCCACCCGGCCCCCCTGCTGGCGCTGGCGATCAGCGCGGCGTGCCTGGCCGCCGCCTACGTATTCCGGCTCGCCGGCAGCCCGGCGCTGTTCGCCTTCTTCCTGACGCCGGCCGTGATCCTGTTCTCGTGGGTGGGAGCGCCGGCGGCGGACAGCAGCCATTTCGCCGCCTTGCGCGGCATCGACACCGCGCTCGGCTGCCTGATCGCGCTGGCCAGCTACTACGTGCTGGCGCCGCGCGCCGAACTGTCGCGGGTGCACCGGCACAGCATCGAGACACTCGCCGCCAATGCCGTGTATCTGCGCGCGGCCTTTGCCGGCGCCGGCGCGTTCACGACGTCGCCCACGCGCTCGCCGGCCCCCACGCCCGCCCGCCTGGAGTCCCTGCGCATCGCCGCGGGCCGGACTTCGGCGCGGGCCGAACTCACGCTGCAACAGGCGCAAGCGGAACTCGGCCCCGAACTGGCGACCGCCTATGCCGGGCTTCACCTGAGCGCGCGGCGCATGGCCGCGCTGGCCGGCGTGGTGCGTGCCGGGCTGGAAGCGGAAGCCGGCGCCGGCGCGCCGCTGCCCGGCACGCAGGGCGCGCTGCAGATGCTGGCGGGGCGGCTGTCGGCGCTGGCGGCGCATCCTGGCGAAAACGCGCCGGCACGGACGGCCGCGGCGAATTCGGCCGGGGGCGCGGCGGCCGCGCCCCCGCTGGACCGCTTCCTGCTCGAGCAAGCCGCCTTTGCCGCCGCCCAGGCAGACGCGGCCGATGCGGCGGTCGCCGCCATCGGCCGGCTGGCGGCTGGACACGCCGCGGCAGGCGGGCGGCGGGTGCCCCATCCCGGTTGACGGCCGTCAAGCACGCCGCATCGGGCGGCGCGAGGCGGCATCGCTGCGCGCCGCGATCTCCTAGAATGGTGGCATCCCTCAGCGACCGGTGTGAGGCGCGCCATGCCCGAGATCTCATTTCCCCGCAGCGTTCCCGCCTATTGCGCGGCCAGCCTTACCCTGTCGTGCCCCGCCACGGTGAACGGCAAGCCGACGCTCTACTCGATCACGGCCGAAGCGCTCGAGACGCACTTCGGCGCCCGCTCGCCGCGCGAAGAGGACCTGGTCCGGGCCTTCACCAGCAACCGCCAGCGCATCGAGCACATCGCCCAAGGCCTGTTCGAACTGACCCAGGCCAAGGAAATCGTGCTGCGCAGCGGCCATATCCGCTTCGCGGGATAACGCGGGCCAAGCCGAGCGGGCGCGCCCCCGCGCGCTGCCGCTAGCCTTCCGCCGCCTGGCCGCGGACCAGCAGGACCGGCACGCTGGCCTGGCGGATCACCGACTCCGCCACGCTTCCCAGCACCAGCCTGCGCACCCCGCGCCGGCCGTGGGTACCGATCACGATCACGTCCGCGCCCCATGCGGCCGCGGCTTCGTTGATGGACGCCGCGATATCGCCGACAGTGGTGGGCTCATTCACCAGCCTCGCCTCGTACTTCACTTTCTCTGCCTCGAGCCGCCTGGCGGCCGCCGCGAGCGCGCGTTCGCCGCTCTCGGTCAGCGCCTGCTGGATCGGCGTCGGATCATAGTAGGCGGCATCGAACAGCATCTGGCTGTTGTCCACGACGTACAGGGCAAGCACCTGCGCCTCGCCGCCCACGGCCAGGCGGATCGCTTCGGTCAGCGCCAGGTCCGAGGTGGCACTGCCGTCCACCGCTACCACGATCTTCTTGTATGCCGCATTCGTCATTGCAGTTAGCTCCATGGGAAATCGCAGGAAGTGATGCCGGCGCCAGTGCGCCGGCCGCTATCGATAGTACTCGCCTCGCACGGCACTTGCCGGCGAGGCCCGCGCCGCGGCCAGCGGCGTCGCCGTCTGCACCCGTAGGCGCCCGGAGTTCGGCGAATCGCCGGTTTTGCCCCGCGGGCGCCGCCCCCGTCAGGAAGCGCGCATTGCATAATTGCCCCCTTGCTCGGCCACAGCGTTTGCCAATGGATCAGACTCAAGTCATCAACCAAGCCCGCCAGCGCCTCGCCAGCGGGGATTTCGCCGGCGCCCGCGCGGGGCTGGAAGCCCTGCTGGCGCAGGAACCCGGCCACGGCGGCGCCCTCGAGCTGCTGGGGCTGGCCGCGGGCAACCAGGGCGATTTCCGGACCGCGGCGGCCCATCTCGAAAGTGCCGCGCGGGCGGGCGCGGGGTCGCCCGAGCTGCACTACAACCTGGCGGTGGCGCGCCAGAAGCTGGGCGAGCACGAGGCGGCCATCGCCGCCTTCTCGCAGGCGGTGGCATTGCGGCCTTACTTTTTCGAGGCGCATCACGACCTGGGCCTGTCCCACGCGGCAGCGGGCGACGCGGCGGCGGCCGTGGCGGCCTTCGACGCAGCGCTGAGGCTGCGCCCGAACAGTTTCGAGGCGCTCTACAACAAGGGCAAGGCGCTGGGCGAGCTGGAACGCTTCGCCGACGAGATCGACTGCTACCAGCGCGCCATCGCGTTGCGGCCGAATTTCTCCGGCGGCTACGTCAACCTGGGCGTGGCGTTGCGCGACCTGCATCGCTTCGACGAGGCCATGCGCCAGTTCAAGAAGGCCGTCACGCTGGACGCCAACGATGCGCTGGCGCGCTGCAACCGCGCCCAGACCAACCTGCTGATGGGCGTCTTCGACCACGGCTGGCGCGAGTACGAATGGCGCTGGCTGGACGGCAGCCCCGTGCACCGGCTGCCCGGCAAGCCCTGGCTGGGCGAAGGCAGCCTGGCCGGCAAGGCCATCGTGCTGCACAACGAGCAGGGCTTCGGCGACACCATCCAGTTCATCCGCTACGTACCGGCCGTGGCGGCCCTCGGTGCGCGCGTGATCCTGCAGGTGCAGCCGGCGCTGGTGCCGCTGCTGCAAGGTCTGCCCGGCGTTGCCGAGCTGGTTGCCGAAGGCGACCCGCTGCCGGCGTTCGACTGCCATTGTCCGCTGATGAGCCTGCCGCTCGCCTTCCGCACCAGCCTGGCGACCATTCCGCCGGCGCCCCGCCTGCGCGCGGACCCCGAGCGCAGCGCCGCCTGGCGCGCGCGGCTGGAGTCCGCCCTCGCCACCGGCCGCCGGCCGCGCATCGGCGTGGTCTGGTCGGGCAGCACCTGGCACCCCAACGACCGCCACCGCTCGCTGAAGCTGGAACAGTTGCGGCCCGTGCTTGCCGCCGATGCCAGCTTCATCTGCCTGCAGAAAGAGGTGCGCGCGGCGGACCGCGCCACGCTCGAAGACCTGCCGCAACTGCTGGACGTATCGGACGAGCTCGCCAGCTTCGCCGACACCGCCGCCCTCATCGACAACCTCGACCTCGTCATCAGCGTCGATACCGCCGTCGCCCATCTGGCCGGCGCGCTCGGCAAGCCGGTCTGGCTGCTGCTGCCGTTCTCGCCCGACTGGCGCTGGCTGCTGGAGCGCACCGACTCGCCGTGGTACCCGGGCATGCGCCTGTTCCGCCAGCCCGCGCTGCGCGACTGGGACGGCGCGCTGGCCGAACTCCGCGCGGCGCTCGCGGCCATGCTGCGAGACGCGCCGCGCGGCTAGGCGCGGTGCCGGCAAGGCGTGCCGGCGCGAGCGCGCGGTGGCGAACCAAGGCGGCCGCCACACCGCGCCGGCGTGGCCGGCGGTGTGATTAAAATGGAAGCAGCCGCGCCGCGCATCCATATACAATCACGCCATGCAATATATTCATGTCGTCAACGGTGACGTAGCGGGCAACACGCTGCGGCAAGCCCTCGCCCAGGCCGCCCGGCCCGACCCGGTGGTCGTGCTGCGCGACGACCTTGCCGTCGGCCCGATCGCCGACGTCGACGGCAGCGGCCTCATCCGCTCGGGCTTCTGGCAGCGCGTGGCACCGCGCAGCGACATCGACTTCGCCGCCGAGATGCAGCAGGCGCTCGATCAATTGCATGCCCTGCGCAAGGAAGAAACCGAGATCGCCATCTGGCATGGCCAGAGCGCGTCCGACCAGTTGATGCTGCGCCGGGTGGTATTCCATCTCTACCAGTCGCCACAGCGCATCAACGAGGTGGCGATGGACCTGCGCGAGCTCGAAACGCCCGCGCGCGGCAACCTGGCCGCCATCGGCATGTATCCCGCGGCCCGCCTGGCGCGGCGCTTTTCCACCATTGCGCCGGTCTCGGTGCTGCGCCTGGGCCGGCTCGGCTACGAGTGGCAGCAGAACGTCAAGGAAAACGCCGACGTGCGCCTGTGGAAGGGCAACACGCTGGTGCCGGCCGCGTATCACACGGTGGACGACGTGATCCTGGAGCGCGCCCCGCTGGAATGGGCGCCGGCCGAGCAGGTGGTGGGAGCGGTGATGGGCGCGATCGAAGGCCTGCTGGCCAGCGACTGGTTCGTGTTCTGGCGCTGCCGCGAGCTGATCGGCGCCGGGCAGCTGGTGCTGCGCGGCAATGCCGACTCGCTGCAAACCTGCGAGCTGCGCCGCAATCTGTCCGCCGGCGGCGAATAAGCCGAGGCGCCCGCACAAGGCACGACCGGCCCGTTCAGCTCCGTTCCAGCCCATTCAGCCCGACCAACCCGACAGGCCCAAAACAAGCGGTTATAAGCGGACGTTTACATGGCCCGTACCAAGGCACCCGATTTCGAGGCGCAGCGCGAGCAGATCCTGGACCTGGCAGCCACCGCGTTCGCCGCCAGCAGCTATCCCAGCACCTCCATGGCCGACCTGGCCGCCGCCTGCGGCACCTCCAAGGCGCGCCTCTATCACTACTACGAGAGCAAGGAAGCGATCCTGTTCGACCTGCTCGACCGCTACACGCGCCGGCTGATGCTGATCGTGACCGAGGTGGAAGCCGAGGCCGAACGCCGCGGGCGCAGCGAGCAGGAGACCTTCGCCAACCTGATCCGCGCTTTCCTGGCCGAGTACGAAACCTCGCAAACCCGCCACGTCGCGCTCATCAACGACGTCAAGTTCCTCGCCGACGAGCAGCGCGACCAGATCCTCAAGCGCGAGCGCGACGTGGTGGCCGCGTTCTCGCGCCAGTTGCGCCGCGCCTATCCGGAGCGCGTCACCCGCGACAACCAGGCGGCGCTGACCATGACGGTGTTCGGCATGATCAACTGGACCTTCACCTGGCTCAAGCCGGGCGGCAAGCTGTCCTATGCCGACTTCGCCGAGATGGTGATCGACCTGCTCGCGGGCGGCCTGCCGGACGCGCCGCGCGGCGCCGCCTAGAACGCCGCCCGGCACGCCAGCCGGCGCGCCGCACGACGCCACCCCGCGGCGCGCGTCAGGACCAGTCCTCCTCCTCCCGGCGCCGGCGCTGGTCGCGGTCCTGGCGGAACATTTCCTCGAGCTCGTCGCGCGCCTGGCGCGCCAGCGAGACCAGCTTCTTCTGGTCCGTGTAGTGCGGGTAGAAGCGTTCGATGGCGGCGATGTTGTGGCGGCGAAAGCGAAGCGCCACCGAGCGCGCCTCGACCGGGTCGTAGCCCAGCCCTTCCAGCACGCCGCGGCCCAGCCGCAGCGATCCTTCGAAGACCTCGCGCTCGAACAGTTCCACGCCGCGGTCCTTGAGCTGGTAGACGTGCGAGACGTGGCGCGCGCGCGCATAGATGCGCAGGTGCGGGAAGCGCTTGCGCACACTGTCGATCAGCGCCAGGCTGTCCTCCATCCCGTCGATGGCCACCACCAGGATGCGCGCGCGCTCGGCGCCGGCCGATTCCAGCAGGTCCATGCGCGTGGCATCGCCGTAGAACACCTTGAAATCGTAGCGGCGCAGGAATTCGATCTGGTCGGGATCGTGGTCCAGCACGGTCACCCCGATGCCCTGCGCGTAGAGCAGGCGGCCGATGATCTGGCCGAAGCGGCCGAAGCCGGCGATCAGCACCGGGTTGTCCTGCGGCGCGATCACGTCGTCCGGGCGCCGCGCCAGCTTCGCCAGCCGCGGCGCCACCAGCCGGTCGTAGGCCAGCAGCAGCAGCGGCGTGGCCACCATCGACAGCGCCACCACCAGCACCAGCAGCGCCTCGGTGCGCGGCGGCAGCAGGCCGGCGCCGCCGGCCACGCCGAACACCACGAAGGCGAACTCGCCGCCCTGCGAGACCAGCAGCGCGAACAGCAGCCGCTGGCCGTGCGCGATGCC
Source organism: Cupriavidus sp. 30B13 (assembly GCF_049059565.2). Classification (NCBI taxonomy): domain Bacteria; kingdom Pseudomonadati; phylum Pseudomonadota; class Betaproteobacteria; order Burkholderiales; family Burkholderiaceae; genus Cupriavidus; species Cupriavidus sp. 30B13. The sequence continues at coordinate 3,972,201 of NZ_CP188223.1, forward strand.
GAAGCGCGGCGCCAGCAAGGCCAGCACCGCGGTCTTGAGCAGCACCAGCCCGGCCACCAGCGCCGCCACCGTGCCCGGCGCCTGCATCAGCACGCCGAAGTCGATCGACATGCCGACCGCCATGAAGAACAGCCCCAGCAGCAGGCCCTTGAACGGCTCCAGGTCGGCCTCGAGCGCGTGCCGGTACTCCGAGTCCGCCAGCAGCACGCCGGCGAGGAAGGTGCCCAGCGCCATCGACAGGCCCACCGCGTCCATCATCAGCGCGATGCCCACCACCAGCAGCAGCGCGAAGGCGGTGAACATCTCGCGCATGTCGGTGCGCGCGATGAAGTTCAGCGCCGGGCGCACCAGGTAGCGCCCGCCTGCCACCACCGCGCCGATCACGCCGACCGCCTTGGCCGCGCCGAGCCAGCCCGCCGCGCCGGACGCCGCGGCCGCGCCGGCCTGCGCGCCGCCGGCCGCGAGCAGCGGCAGCAACGCGATCATCGGGATCGCGGCAATGTCCTGGAACAGCAGGATGCCGAAGCCGGCGGCGCCAGCCGGCGTGCCGAACAGGTTGCGCTCGGTCAGCGTGGCCAGCGCGATGGCGGTGGACGACAGCGCCAGCCCGAGCCCCGCCACCAGCGCCACCTGCCACGGCGCGCCCACCAGCGTGGCGGCGCCGCCGATCAGCACGGCGCAGGCCGCCATCTGGGCGCCGCCGTAGCCGAAGATCACGCGGCGCAGCTCCCACAGCTTCTTGGGCTCCAGCTCGAGGCCAATCACGAACATCATCAGCACCACGCCGAACTCGGAGAAATGCAGGATGGAGTCGACGTTGGTGACCAGGCGCAGCGCCCAGGGGCCGATCGCCACCCCGGCCAGCAGGTAGCCCAGCACCGCGCCCAGCCCGAAGCGGCGCGCCAGCGGCACCGCCACCACCGCCGCGACCAGGAAAACCACCAGGGCCACCAGGAAATCGTGTTGTTCCATGGCGCGCCCCTTCAGTCCGTCGCGACGCCGGCGGCGCCGAGCACGCCGGACACGCGGGCGATATGGCCGGCCAGCGCGTCCTTGTCCACCTGATTGGCGTCATGCAGCACCAGCGGCGCCAGCCAGTTCATGCCGCACAGCACGGCGGTCTGCGCCAGCGGCAGCATGTATTCGTCGATGCCGTGGCCGTGCGTGCCGTCGGGCCCGTAGGAATCGGCATGGCCGCCGGTGCTGGCGGCCACCAGCATGGACTTGCCGCGCAGCGCGGTGCCGCCCGGGCCATAGGCCCAGCCGCTCTCCAGCACTTCATCCATCCACAGCTTGAGCAGCGCCGGCACGCTGTACCACTGCACCGGGAATTGCAGCACCAGCGTGGCGGCGCGCGCCAGCGCGCGCTGCTCCTCGACCACGTCGATGTCGTAGTCGGTGTAGCGGGCATAGAGATCGTGCACGGTGACCGCGGGCAGCGCCCGCAGGGCGGAGGCCAGCGGCTGGTTGACGCGCGACAGGCGCGGCCTGGGATGGGCATAGATGACGAGGATCGGAGGCTCTGCCTTGGGGTCCACGAAATGTCCTGGAAAGCGTGCGGCGCCCGCCGGAACGACGGCATCGCAACAGGTAAGAGAACGAAGACTCACATGCGGAGGTGGCTCGGGCGGCTCCTGCCGCAGCGAAGTCCGGTGCCGCCGGCATGCGGCGCGGCAGGTGACCGGTATGCGGCGTTGCAACAAATCCACACCCGCGGTGCCCGACGGCACCATGAATCACACACTAAGCCTTTGATTTAATTGATGATAAACAAAAATTACAAAATGCGGCCAACTGGCACACCCTGGAACCTTACGTCAGGCTGACAATTCCACTACAATACTTTTTGCAATGCAGCAAGATAGTGTTTGCCCTCGGGCCCGGCTTTTCGCAGCCTCCCGCACTGGGTCCGGCGCCGAAAGTGCGTGGCCGAACACCTGCTGAGTGCTATTTTTATACCTGAATACGTCGCAAGGAAAACAAAGTGAATCCGCTCGAACTGAGCAAGGCCGTCGGGGCCGTATCCGACGAAGATCTCCGCCGTGCATCCGCAGCCGCGCAAGCCTCGCATCGCCCCACCACGCTGGTGCGCGAGCTGGCCGCGCATCATCGCTCGCGCCTGCTCAAGCATTTCCTCGCCCTGGGCGAGGAGGATCGCCTGCTCCGTTTCGGCCAGTCGGTCGGCGACCATGTGATCGAGGCCTATGTCGACAGCATCGACTTCGACCACGACACCGTGTTCGGCGTCTACGACGAGCACCTCGAACTGATCGGCGTGGGCCACTTCGCCAACCTGCGCGACAACACCCAGGGCCGCGTGGCCGAGTTCGGCGTGTCGGTGTCGCAGAGCGCGCGCGGGCGCGGCATCGGCAGCGCCCTGTTCGAGCGCGCCGCCATGCACGGCCGCAACAGCAACGTGCGCACGCTGTACATGCACTGCCTGTCGCGCAACGCCGCCATGATGCACATCGCCAAGAAGGCCGGCATGAAGGTGCAGTACGCCTACGGCGAGGCCGATGCCTACCTGGAGCTGCCGCCGGCCGATACCGTCAGCCGCCTGACCGAGGCGCTCGACGAGCAGGTGGCCGACCTCGACTACATGGTCCGCCGCAACCTGCGCGACGCGCGCCGCTTCGGCCTGCGCTTCTGGCGCTCGATGCTGCCGCAGAAACGCACGGCCTGACCTCGTCCCCGATTCTGGCTCCAGCCTCTGGCTCCAGCCCCGATGGCGCGCCCGCCCGGCGCGCCATTTTCATTGGCGCACGGGCACCGCGGCGCTCAGCCGCCCATCACCGGCAGCGCGGTGGTGTCCTTGATGCACTCCAGCGCGAAGCTCGAGCGCACGTCGATCACCGCCGGATGCGCCAGCAGGTGGTCCTTCATGAAGCGCGCGAAGTGCTCCATGTCTTCCACGTAGACCTTCAGCAGCAGGTCCATCTCCCCGGTCATCGCATGGCACGCGGCCACTTCCGGCCAGATCGCGATGGCGGCGCGGAACAGGTCCAGCGGCGCCTTGCCCTTGGGCGCGCCGCCGTGCTTCTCGAGCCGTACGTTGATGTAGGCCAGCAGCCCCAGCCCGATCCTGCCCGGCTCCAGCAGCGCCGCGTACTGGCGGATCACGCCGATCTCCTCCAGCCGCCGGATGCGTCTCAGGCAAGGGCTCGGCGACAGGTTCACGCGCTCGGCCACTTCCAGGTTGGTCAGTCTCCCGTTGGTCTGCAATACCTCCAGGATCTTCCTGTCGATCTTGTCCAGCTCCACCTTGCTCACGATATTGTTGCTCCGCAATATGTTTGACGGCAATTTTTTTGCGCAAATTTAGCAAGCTGTGCACAAGTATGCAATTTTTTGTGTGCTTCCGGACCTCGTGGCCGGCATTCGTTCTCCCCGGCGGCGCCGCGCTCCTCCCACGCGGCCGCCGCGCCTCCCCTGAAAACAGCGGCGACGGCAAAGCGGAATTTCGGCCGCCGTGCACTGGAACCGGGCATCCGGGACGCGAGCGTTGGGAAGGCAAGGATGGTGCCAAGGCCAGCGGCGCGGGCCGCCGCCGCAAGAAAAAAAGCGCGACCGTGCAGGTCGCGCTTTCCGATGTCCGCGGCGCCGGCCGCCGCGGGTTCCCGCCTGGACCGGATCAGCCGCCGCGGCTCGAAGGCGTTGCCGGGTTGGCCGGGTTGCGGTGCTGCTGGCGCCATTGGTCGTGCATCTTCTGCATGGCGGCACGGATCTCGTCCATGGTCAGCTTGCCGTCGTGGTTGGCGTCGAGCTGGTCGAAGCGCTTGGCCAGGCGCGGGAAACCGGCCTGGACTTCCGCCTTGGTCAGCGCGCCGTCGCCGTTCTTGTCGGCGGCCTTGAAGCGCGCCTCGAAGTCGGCCTGCATCGCCGCGCGGCGCTGCTCCCTCATGGTCTTGCGATAGGCCGCGAGTTCGCTCTTGTCGAGCTTGCCGTCGTGGTTGGTGTCGATCTTGTCGAACAGCGCATCGACCTCGGCCTTGGAGATGGTGCCGTCGCCGTCGGTGTCGAGCGACTTCAGCCATATGCCGCCGCCGTGCCCCATATGATGGCGCATGGCGCCTTGCGCGCCAGGTGCCGGCGTGGCCGGCGTGGCCGGCGCGGGCGCCGCGGTCTGCGCGAAAGCCGTGCCGCCCATCGCCAGGAACACCGCCGAAGCGGCCATGAAATTCCGGATCGAACGCGTCTTGAGATTGCCTTGCATGTCTTTGCTCCTTTTTCGTCTCGGTGGACTGGTACGGATTAGAACGCAAGGCAGGCGCGAAAGTTGGGTCCTCTAATACGTTGTTACGCGGCTCACAGTTGGGCGGCGTTCCCGTAAACCGCTGAAAGCATTGGTAAATATATGCGCCGCCGCGCGCGAGGCTCAGTCCTTGGCGGAAGCCGGCTCGCCCTGCGCGTTGACGGCCTGCCCCGGCAGCGATTGCTGCGGCACGGGAACGGGAGCGGCCGGCACCGGCATCGGCGTGGACAGCGGCGCCGCGGCGCCGGCCGGCAGCGCCGGCTGCGCGGGCGCCGCCGCGCCGCGCGTGACGATGGCCGGCACCGGCAGCGCGATTTCCTGGCGCACGCCGTTGCGCTCGATCACCACGCCGCGGTCGCGGATTTCCACCAGCCGCAACTGCGGCGACAGCGCGGTGCCCGCGCGCACCGCCTTGGGCGGGCCGCCGTCGAGCGAGAGAATGGCCGCGCCGGCGCCGCCGCCGCCGCGGCCGATCTCGGCAACCACGCCGATCAGCTGCACGTCGCGCACGCCGGACTGCGCGGCGCCGCCGAACAGCGTGCCGGCGGCGCCGGTCTCCACCGCCTCGGTCTGCGCCACGCGCGCGGTGCGCGGTACGGGAATGGTCTTCATGGCGCTGAAGGTCAGCACCCAGCGCGTGGCCAGCGCGCACAGCGCGACGAACAGCACCAGCGCCGCCAGGCGCGGCAGCCAGAGGCCGGCGGGGTTGAAGCGAAAGGCGGGCCGCATGGAAAGTTGCACGGGACGGAGCTGCAGCGGGCTGCAAAAGGGGGGAAAGCGCCAAGCCTACCAGAGCCGCGTGACAACTGTCTGCCCCTCGCCGGCACGCCGCGCGGGGCTGGCCGCTTGCGCGAGCACCCGCTCACAAAGCCGTCATCAAGTGGCGGTTATACTGTCCGGCCAGCCGCAGCGCCCCCGCGTCCGGGGTCCGGCGCTGCACCAGATATTCCAAATAGGCTATCCATGATGCGTAGGTTCGCTGCCAGTTTCTCCGATTCCGATTCTTTCCGCCGCCCTTCCCGTTCCCGGTCCCGCCGCCAGGCGCGCGGCTTCACGCTGATCGAGATCATGGTCGTGATCGTGATCCTCGGCGTGCTGGCCGCGCTGGTGGTGCCCAAGATCATGAGCCGCCCCGACGAGGCCCGCATCGTGGCCGCGCGCCAGGATATCTCGTCGATCATGCAGGCGCTCAAGCTGTACCGCCTCGACAACAGCCGCTACCCCACCACCGAGCAGGGCCTGGCCGCGCTGGTGGCCCGGCCCACCACCGAGCCCATCCCCAACAACTGGAAGGGCGGCGGCTACCTGGAAAAGCTGCCCAAGGACCCCTGGGGCCATCCCTACCAGTACCTGAACCCGGGCGTGCGCGGCGAGATCGACGTGTTCAGCTTCGGTGCCGACGGCCAGGCCGGCGGCAGCGCCAACGACGCCGACATCGGCAACTGGGAATAAGGACGCATCGCCCATGACCACGGCAGGCGTGCAGCCATGACCCCCGGGCCGCAAGGCCGCCGGCGCCAGCCCGGCAGCCACGGCTTCACCCTGCTGGAGTTGCTGGTGGTGATGGTGATCGCCGGCATCGTGATCTCGCTGGTCGCCGTCAACGCCTCGCCCAACGAGCGCGGCCGCGTGCTCGACGACGGCCAGCGCATCGCGCGCCTGTTCGAGCTGGCGCAGGAAGAGGCGCAACTGCGCGCGCGCCCGATCGCCTGGGAAGCCGATGTCACCGGCTGGCGCTTCCTGCAGGCCACGCCGGCCGGCTGGACGGCGTTCACCACCGATGTGTTCGCCCCCGCCAGCTGGCGCCTGCGCCTGGACAGCGTGGCCGTGACCGAGGGCGGCCGCGGCAACAACGGCACGCGCCTGGTGTTCGGGCGCGAGCTGATCGACGGCCCCCAGCACGTGGTGCTGGTGCGCGGCGACATCCGCGTGGACGTGGCCGGCGACGGCACCGGCCGCTATTTCGCCAGCACGCCATGACGCGCCCGCCCGCCCGCCGCCGCCCGGGCCGCGCCCGGCGCGGCTTCACCCTGATCGAAGTGCTGGTCGCGCTGACCATCCTGGCCGTGGCGCTGACCGCCGCCATGCGCGCGATGGGCTCGATGATCGAGGCCGGCAGCGCACTGCAGACGCGCATGCTGGCCGAGTGGAGCGCCGAGAACCACCTCGCCACGCTGCGCCTGTCCAAGACGTGGCCGGAGCCGGGCACGCGCGGCTATGCCTGCCCGCAGGGCGGCGTGCTGCTGTACTGCGAGGAAACCGTCTCGGGCACGCCCAACCCGTCGTTCCGCCGCGTCGAGATCGCGGTCTACCCGTCGGACGCCGACAAATCCGTGCGCCTGGCCTGGCTCGTCACCATCGTTCCCAATGAAACGCGCAACCTGCTCTGAACGGCGGCCCGGACCGCGCGCGCGCGCGGGCACCGGCACGCGCGGCTTCACGCTGCTGGAAATGCTGGTGGCCATCACCCTGCTGGCCGTGATCGCCGTGATCGCCTGGCGCGGCCTGGACGCCATGACGCGCAGCCGCGAGCGCCTGACCGACCACGACCAGCGCCTCAACACGCTCAAGCTGTTGTACGGGCAGTTCCAGTCCGACTGCGAGCACCTTTCCAGCCCCGCGCTGCTGCAGCGCAGCCCGGTAGAGATCGGCAACGGCCAGCTGTTGATGGTGCGCGACCGCCGCGACGAGGGCCGCCCCACCCAGTGGCAGGTGGTGGCCTACCGCCTCGACGGCGACACCGTGGTGCGCGCGGCCAGCCCGCCGGCGGACAGCCGCGGCGCGGTGCAGGCCGCGCTGCAGGCGCTGCGCCAGGCCGGCGGCGGCGGCAACCTGGTGCGCCCGCTGGTGGGCGACGCCGACGGCCTGTCGGCACGCGCGTGGGTGGAGCCGGGCGGCTGGCAGTCCGAGAACGGCCGCATCGCCGCGGCCCTGCTCAGCGGCAATGCCAGCGCCAGCGCGGTGGCCGCCTCCGCCGCGGGCGTCAGCCTCGGCGTGGCCACCACGGCGGTGCGCGCCATCGAGCTCAGCCTCTCGGCGCGCATGGGCGACGGCGACGCGCCGCGCTATTTCCAGAAAATCTGCATGACCGGCCTATGAGCATGCGCCCGCCCTCCCTCGCCCGCCGCCCGTCCCGCCGCCTCGCGCCGCGCCGCCGCCAGCGCGGCGCCGCCGTGGTGACCGCGCTGCTGGTGGTGACGCTGGCGGTGGTGGTGGTTTCCGGCATGCTGTGGCGCCAGCAGGTGCAGATCCGCTCCATCGAGAACCAGCGCCTGCTGGCCCAGGCCACCTGGATCGAGCGCGCCGCGGTCGACTGGGCCCGCCTGATCCTGCGCGACGACCAGCGCCGCACCAACGTGGACCAGTTGGGCGAGCCCTGGGCCGTGCCCATCGCCGAGACCCGGCTGTCGGATTTCCTCGGCGCCGCGCTGCGCACCGACCAGGAAGGCGAGACCTCCTTCCTCTCCGGCCGCATCCAGGACGCGCAGGCGCGCTTCAACCTCAGCAACCTGGTGCTGTGGAGCGCCAGCGAGTCGCAGGGCCGCGTGGCCACCGTCGACCCGTCCAGCGTGGCGACCTACCGCCGCCTGCTGCAGACGCTGGGCCTGAACGCCGCGCTGGCCGAGCCCACCGCGAGCTACCTGGTCAACGCGGCCATGGGCAGCGGCGGCGACGGCGACGGCGGCGGCAGCAGCCGGCCGTGCCTGCGCGCGCCGGACGGCGTCGACGACCTGCTGGCCATCCCGGGCTACACGCCGGACATCGTGGCGGCGCTCGAGCCCTTCGTCGACCTGCTGCCCGAGCGCACGCTGGTCAACGGCAACACCGCCGAGGCCGAGGTGCTGTCCGCGGTGATCGACAAGCTGCCGCTGGACCGCGCGCGCGAACTGGTGCGCCAGCGCGACCGCGCCTATTTCAACAATCTGTCCGACCTGCAATCCCAGCTGCGCACGCTGGCGCCGCAGTCCGACCCCAACAGCGCCGCCAGCACGCTCGACGTGCGCACCCACTATTTCCTGGTCTACGGCCTGATCCGCCACGAGCGCGCCGCCCGCATGCAGGTGTCGCTGGTCTACCGCGGCGAAGTGATGGGCAACGCCAACACCACCCGGGTGGTCTGGGTGCGCGACATCGACCGCATGCCCGAGCAACGCTGAGGCCGCCGGAATGCGCCGGAAAGCATCCCGCCAACTGTCGCCAAAGGCGCCTGCAGCCGTGGCTGGAGGCCGCCCGGCGACAGTCGTCAGACAGATACGTATTGACGCCAATTCGTCACACAGGCAAGGTATGCTCCGGCCCGGCGGAAGCGGTAGTCCAAGGTCTTGCGCTTCTTCGCCTGTCCAGTGCCGCCGGCAGCATCGCAGCCGGCGTCTTTCGCGCAGCGGAGCGCTCCGCCGCGCGGGCCGCCTGTCCCCCGCCATCGTTCATTGACGCCATTGCTGGCGCAGTAGCAAGGAAATCTTGAGCACCACCCTGTACGTCCGCCTGCCGCACAGGCCGCACGACCAGCCGCAACCCTGGCACTTCGGCGCCCTGCCGTTCGCGCTGGTGCGCGCGGCCGTCGCCGGGCGCGGGCGCCGCCAGGGCCCCCAGCCGGCGCCGCAGCTGTTGCGCGAAGGCCACGCTTCCATCGCCGAATTGCCCGCCGCCGAGCGCCTGGTCCTGATCATGGCCGCCAGCGACGTATTGCTCACCCCGGCCACGGTACCGCCGCTGGCGCCGGCGCGCCTCAAGCTCGCGCTGCCCAACCTGGTGGAAGACGTGCTGGCCGCCGATGCCCAGCTCAGCCACATCGCGGTCGGCCCCGCGCTGGACGCGCCCGCCGCCAAGGCCGCGGCCGGCGCCCGCCGGCGCCTGCTGATGGTGGCCGACCGCGCCTGGCTGCGCGCCGTGATGGACGCCTTCGCCGGCCACCGCCACCGCCGCCGCCACGTGCTGCCGGCACAGTTGTGCCTGCCGCTGCCGGCGCCCGTGCCGCCGGGCGAAGCTGAAACCGAAGGTGAAGGCGGAGGCGATGCCGCCGCCGCGGATGCCGCGCCGCTGGCCGCGCTGGCGATCGAGGCCGCCACCCTGACCAGCGCCTCGCCCCTGTTTGAAACGGAAGGCATGCCCGCGCCGGAGCCGGCCTCCCGCCTGTGGCAACTGACCGTGCGCAGCAGCGAGTACGCCGGCTATGGCCTGCTGCTCGGCGACGACGCGCTCGGCGCCTGGCAGGCCCTGGCCCCGCCGGGCGAGTGGCATGCCACGCCCGAGGCGCTCGCGCAGGCCGCGCCGCCGGGCGCGCATGCGCTCGGCTGGCCAGTGTGGATCGAAGGCGCGCAGGCCAGCCTGCTCGACCCCGCGCTCGACTTGGCCCAGTTCGAATTCGCGCAGGGCCGCGCCGACCGCTGGAACCTGCTGGCCTGGCGCCTGCCGCTGGCGCTGGCCGCCGGCCTGCTGCTGGTGCAGCTGATCGGCATGAATGCGCAGTGGCTGATGCTTGGCCAGGAAGAAAAGCGCCTGCTGGCGGGCCAGGAGCAGACGCTGCGCAGCGCCTTCCCGCAGATCCCCGTGGTGATCGACCCGCCGCTGCAGATGCGCCGCCAGGTCGACCAGTTGCGGCTGGCCAGCGGCCGCAGCACGCCCGACGATTTCCTGCCGCTGGCGGACCGCTTCGGCCAGGCCGCGCGCCAGCTCGCCCCCGACGCCCTGCTGGCGCTCGAATATCGCGGCCGCACCCTGTACGCCACCCTCAAGCCCGGCACCAACGCCGAGGCGCTGCGCAGCGCGGCGCGCCAGGCCGGCCTGGCCATGGAGCCGGACCAGAGCCCGCCCGACGCCGCGCGCGGCAACGCGCCGGCCGGCACGCGCTGGTCGATCAAGCCCAGCCTGTGAGCGCGCCCCGCCAAGTGAACCCGATGAAACAGACCGCATCCCAGTCCGCCGCCGCCGGACGCCAGCGCACCGCCGACCGGCTGGCGCGCCTGCGCCCGCGCGTGCCGCAGCGCTGGCAGGAGCGCTTCCAGGCGTTCTGGTCGGCGCGCAATCCGCGCGAACAGGCCATCCTGGCCGCCGGCAGCGCCGTGCTGGCGCTGGTGATCGGCTACAGCGCGCTGTGGGAGCCCGCCGCCGACGGCCGCGCCAGGCTCCAGCGCAGCCTGCCGCAACTGCGCACCGACCTCGCCGAGATGGAAACGCTGGCGCAGGAAGCGCGCAGCCTGGCCGCCAGCCCGGCGCCGTCGCTGCGCGGCGAGGCGCTCACCCAGGCGCTGCAGGACAGCCTGGCCCAGCACGGCCTCAAGGCCACGCGGCTGGCCAGCACCGGCGAGAACGGCGTGCAGCTCCAGCTCGACAAGGTGCCGTTCGGCGCCGTGGCGAGCTGGCTGCAGGACGTGCGCCAGCAGCAGCGGCTCAAGGTCACCGAAACCCGCATCGTCTACGTGGGCGCCACCGCGCTGGTCAACCTCACGGCCACGCTGCAAGGTCCGGCCGCCAGCCCCGGCGGGCGCGGCTGATGGCCCGCCTCGAGGCCCTCCGGCTGGCCCGCCGCGGCGTGCGCCGCCCGCTCGGCTGGCGCAGCCTGGGCTGGCTCGCGCTGGGCCTGGCCACGGTCGCGCTGACCGTGCTGGCGGCATTTCCGGCAACCTGGATCGCCGACGGCATCGCCAGCCAGAGCCAGCGCCGCGTGCTGCTGGCCGACGCCGAGGGCTCGCTGTGGAAAGGCAGCGCCACGCTGGCGCTGTCCGCCGGCGCCGGCAGCGAGACCGCCACCGTGCTGCCCGGGCGGCTGCAGTGGTCGGTGTCGTTCTGGCCGTTGCTGACCGGCACGCTGCGCCTGGTGGTGATGCACACTGAGGCCATGAGCGCCCCCGTGGGCGTGACCGTGACGCCGCTGGGCTGGACCGCCCAGGCCGGCGCCATCCGGCTGCCGGCGGCGCTGCTCGAAGGCGTGGGCGCGCCGTTCAACACGCTGCGCCCGGACGGCCGGATGCGCCTCGACTGGTCCATGCTGCAGGGCCGCTTCTTCCGCCGCGCGGGCGAGCCCGGCGACGGTGGCAACGGCAATGGCGGCGGCGGCGGCCTGACCGGCCACCTGACGCTGCGCCTCGAGCAAGTATCATCGGCCGTCAGCCGGGTGCGCCCGCTGGGCAGCTACCGGGCCGAGATCGACTGGGCCGGCGGCGCCGGCAAGCTGGAACTGACAACCCTTGCCGGGCCGCTGCACCTGCAAGGCAGCGGCACCCTGGGCCGCCAGGCGCGCTTCGAGGGCACGGCCAACGCCGACCCCGACGCCGCCGCGCAATTGGTGGGCCTGTTGAGCCTGCTGGGACGACGTGAGGACAATGTGACACGGCTGCGCTTCTGACCCAGGCGGCCGGTGCGCCTGTGCGCACCGCCCCCGCAGCCCGGAACCGATTATGAAAACCCAAGCTCTACGACCTTCGTTCAAGACCTGCTGCGCCCGCGCCACCGCGCTGCTGTGCGGCCTATCCCTGCTGGCGCCGGCGCCGCTGTGGGCCCAGCAACCGGCGCCCGCGCCCGCGCAGCCCGGCCAGCCGCCGGACCTGACCCCGCGCAACCGCGACCAGGTCGTGCTGAACTTCGTCAACGCCGATCTCGAATCGGTGGTGAAGGCGGTCGGACAGGCCACCGGCAAGAATTTCGTCATCGACCCGCGCGTCAAGGGCACGGTGAACCTGGTGACCGAGCAGCCGGTGTCGCGCTCGCAGGCGCTGGAGACGCTGGGCTCGGTGCTGCGCATGCAGGGCTATGCGATGGTCGAGAGCAACGGCTTCACCAAGGTGGTGCCCGAAGCCGACGCCAAGCTGCAGGGCTCGCCGATCGTGGTCGGCGGCGGCCACTCGCGCGGCGACCAGGTGGTGACCCAGGTGTTCCGCCTCAACTATGAGTCGGCCAACAACCTGGTGCCGGTGCTGCGGCCGATGATCGCGCCCAACAACACCATCACCGCCTACCCCGGCAACAACACGCTGGTCATCACCGACTACGCCGAGAACCTGCAGCGCCTGGCCCGCATCATCGCCGCCATCGACGCGCCGGCCTCGGGCGAGGTCGAGCTGGTGCCGCTCAAGAACGCCATCGCCAGCGATACCGCGCTGGTGCTGCAGAAGCTGCTGGACCCGGGTGCCGCGGGCGGTGCCGCCGGCGGCGCGCCGGGCGTCGACGCCAGCCTGCGCACCACCGTGGTGGCCGAGCCGCGCAGCAACGCGCTGATGATCCGCGCCCCCAGCCGCGCGCGCCTGCAGCAGGCCCGCCAGCTCATCGAAAAGCTCGACCAGCCCTATGCGCGCCCCGGCAACATCTGGGTGGTGCCGCTGAAGAACGCCGAAGCCACCAAGCTGGCGCAGACGCTGCGCGCCATCGTGGCCGCCGACAGCTCCTTCAGCACCAACCAGCAAGGCACCCCGGGCGCGGCCGGCGTGGGCGCCGCCGGCGCCGGCGGCCTGCTCAACACCGCCACGTCCACCAGCGGCCAGTACACCGGCGGCACCACGGGCAGTTCGCGCAGCGGCTACGGCTCGGGGTCCGGATCGGGCTTTGGCGCGGGCGGCGGCTCGGCCTTCTCGGCTTCGTTCGCCACCAACAGCCTGCCCACCACCGGCGGCATCATCCAGGCCGACCCGGCCACCAATTCGCTCATCATCACCGCCACCGAACCGGTCTACCGCAACCTGCGCGCCGTGATCGACGACCTCGACGCGCGCCGCGCGCAGGTCTACATCGAATCGATGATCGTCGAAGTGTCGTCCACCCAGACCGGACAGCTCGGCATCCAGTGGCAGGGCCTGCTCAGCTCGGGCAACAACAACACCAACGTGTTCGCCGGCACCAACTTCGGCACCGGCGGCCAGAACATCATCAACCTGACCGGCGCCGTGGCCGGCATCGCGGCCAACGGCGCCTCGGCCATCCCGTCGGTCTCCGGCCTCGTGCCGGACCTGGCCGGCCTGAACCTGGGCATCGTCAACAAGGCCGTCGGCCTGGGCGCGCTGCTGCGCGCGCTGGGCAGCGACGGCAGCGTCAACCTGCTGTCCACGCCGAACCTGATCACGCTCGAGAACGAGGAAGCCAAGATCCTGATCGGCCAGAACATCCCGATCACCACCGGCTCCTACGCGCAGACCGGCGGCTCCGCCTCGGTCACGCCGTTCCAGACCTTCGACCGCAAGGACGTCGGCATCACGCTGCGCGTCAAGCCGCAGATCACCGACGGCGGCCTGGTCAAGATGCAGATCTACCAGGAGTCCTCCTCGGTGGTGGCGGGCACCGCCACCCTGACGCAGGGCCCGACCACCAACGTGCGCTCGATCGAGACCAACGTGCTGGTGGACGACGGCCAGATCATCGTGCTGGGCGGCCTGATCGAGGACACCTACGGCGACAGCGTGCAGAAGGTGCCCGGCCTGGGCGACCTGCCGTGGATCGGCGGCCTGTTCCGCTACGAGAACAAGAACCGCGGCAAGACCAACCTGCTGGTGTTCCTGCGTCCCTACGTGATGCGCACCGCCGGCGCCACCGACCGCCTCACGCAGGACCGCTACGACTACATGCGCGGCCTGCAGCAGGGCTACGTGTCGCCCAACACCATGACGCGCGACACCAACACGCCGGTGCTGCCGCCCGCGGACGCGCCGGCCGCGCCGTTCGTCGACCCGCGCTCGCGCGGCCCGGTGCCGGGCCCGCTGCCGCTGGAGCAGACCTTGCCGCAGGCGCGCCAGCAGCCCGCGCCGGATGCCGCGGACGCCCAGGGCGCGCCGGGCCAGGCCGGCGCCGGCGCCGGCGGCGCGCCGCTGCCGCCGGGCATCAACCTCGGCAACGCCACGGTGGACACCGTGCGCGGCGCGAACTGAGAACCGGGACCCGCCATGGCAACTAGCACCGCCCCAGCCGCGCCGCCGGAGCCGCCCTCGACCCTGGCCGCGCGCCTGGTCCCGTACGGCTTCGCGCGCGAGGCGCGCCTGCTGGTCGCGCACCAGCGCGCCGACGGGCTGGAAGTGTGGGTCAGCAGCGGCACCTCGCCCGCGGCGCTGGCCGAGCTCACGCGCGTGCACGGCCCGCTGCGCCTGCGCGTGCTGGCCCCCGAGGCGCTCGAGCTGGCCATGTCCGAGGCCTACAACCGCCAGGACAGCGGCAGCGCCGCGCAGGTGGTCGGCGAGGTGGAGGGCGAGGTCGACCTGTCGCGCCTGATGCAGGACATTCCCGCCGTGGAAGACCTGCTCGAATCCGAGGACGACGCGCCCATCATCCGCATGATCAACGCGCTGCTCACGCAGGCCGCGCGCGAAGGCGCCTCCGACATCCACATCGAGCCGTTCGAGTCGTCCTCGGTGGTGCGCTTCCGCGTGGACGGCACGCTGCGCGACGTGGTGCGCCCGAAGAAGGCGCTGCACGGCGCGCTGATCTCGCGCATCAAGATCATGGCCCAGCTCGACATCGCCGAGAAGCGCCTGCCGCAGGACGGCCGCATCACGCTGCGCGTGGGCGGACGGCCGGTGGACGTGCGCGTCTCCACGCTGCCCACCGGACACGGCGAGCGCGCGGTGCTGCGCCTGCTGGACAAGGAAGCCGGCCGCCTGGACCTGGCCAAGCTCGGCATGGCGCCGGGCACGCTGCGCGGCTTCGACGGCCTGATCCGCCAGCCGCACGGCATCGTGCTGGTGACCGGCCCGACCGGCTCGGGCAAGACCACCACGCTGTACGCCGCGCTGTCGCGGCTCGATTCGCGCACCACCAACATCATGACGGTGGAAGACCCGATCGAGTACGACCTCGACGGCATCGGCCAGACCCAGGTCAACCCGCGCATCGACATGACCTTCGGCAAGGCGCTGCGGGCCATCCTGCGCCAGGACCCGGACGTGGTGATGATCGGCGAGATCCGCGACCTCGAAACCGCGCAGATCGCGGTGCAGGCCTCGCTCACGGGCCACCTGGTGCTGGCCACGCTGCACACCAACGATTCCGCCTCGGCGGTGACGCGGCTGGTCGACATGGGCATCGAGCCGTTCCTGCTGTCGTCGTCGCTGCTCGGCGTGCTGGCGCAGCGGCTGGTGCGCCGCCTGTGCCAGCATTGCAAGCGCGAGGAAGTGATCGAAGTCACGCCCGAGGAAGCCGACGCCCTGCTCGCGCAGGGCAAGCCGCTGCAGCGCGTGTGGCACGCGGTGGGCTGCGACAAGTGCGGCCACTCCGGCTACCAGGGCCGCATGGGCGTGTACGAGCTGCTCACCGTCGACGACGAGATCCGCACCATGATCCACCGCCAGTCGCCCGAATCCGAGATCAAGAAGGTGGCGCTGGCGCGCGGCATGCACACCATGCGCGGCGATGCGCAGCGCTGGATCGACAGCGGCGCCACCGCGCTGGAAGAAGTGCTGCGCGTGACGCGCGACTAGCCGGGACGTAGAAACCAGCCATGCCCGCCTACCGTTACGAGGCCGTAGACGCCGCCGGCAAGACCGACCGCGGCGTGATCGAGGCCGACAGCCCCAAGCAGGCGCGCACCCAGTTGCGCGCGCGCGGCCTCACGCCGCTCAACGTGGACCCGCTGGCCGGCGTGGGCGGGGTGCAGAAGAGCAGCACGGCGTCCTTCGTGCGGCGCCTGTCCACCCAGGAGCAGGCGCTGTTTACGCGCCAGCTCGCCAGCCTGATCGTGGCCGGCCTGCCGCTGGACGAGGCGCTGGCCGCGCTGGCCGACCAGGCCGAGCGCCGCTACGTGCACGAGCTGCTGGCCGGCATCCGCGCCGAGGTCATGGGCGGCAGCTCGCTGTCGCTGGCGCTGCAGCAGCATCCGCGCGATTTCCCGGACATCTACCGCGCGCTGGTCTCGGCCGGCGAGCACTCCGGCCACCTCGGCCTGGTGCTGGAAAAGCTGGCCGACTACATCGAGACGCGCAACACGCTCACCTCCAAGATCCGGCTGGCCTTCACCTACCCGGCGATCGTCACCGTGGTGGCCTTCGCCATCGTGATCTTCCTGCTCTCCTACGTGGTGCCGCAGGTGGTGAGCGTGTTCGCCAACACCAAGCAGAAGCTGCCCACGCTGACCATCGTCATGCTGGCGCTGTCGGATTTCGTGCGCAACTGGTGGTGGGCCGCGCTGGCCTTCATCGCCGCGGTGGCGCTCGGCATCCGCAGCCTGCTGCGCCAGCCCGGCGTGCGGCTGTCGTGGCACCGCTGGCTGCTGACCGCGCCGCTGCTGGGCAAGCTGATCCGCGGCTACAACACCGCGCGCTTCGCCAGCACGCTGGCCATCCTGGTGTCGGCCGGCGTGCCCATCCTGCGCAGCCTGCAGGCGGCCGGCGAGACGCTCACCAACGAAGCGCTCAAGGACAACGTGGACGACGCCACCACGCGCGTGCGCGAAGGCGCCTCGCTGGCGCGCGCGCTGGCCGCGCAGAACCAGTTCCCGCCGGTGCTGGTGCACCTGATCCGCTCGGGCGAAGCCACCGGCAACCTGCCGATCATGCTCGAGCGCGCGGCCCAGGGCGAAGGCCAGGAACTCGAGCGGCGCACGCTGTTCCTGACCAGCCTGCTGGAGCCGCTGCTGATCCTGAGCATGGGCGTGGTGGTGCTCCTGATCGTGCTGGCGGTGCTGATGCCGATCATCGAGATCAACCAGCTGGTGCGGTAGCGCGGCGGCGCCGGGCGGCCTCCCGGTTGCCGAAGGTCCGCTTCCGTCTCCCCGCGTGTATGCACATGGGAGAGGGGAGCAAACCGCCGGTGACGGACCGGCCTTGCCCACAACGTAAAACGGCGCCTTGCGGCGCCGTTCTTTTCGACAGGGATGGTGCGGGGCCGCTTATTCGGCGGCCTTCGCGGTCTTCTTCGGTGCGCGCTTGGCCGGGGCCTTCTTGGCTGCCGGCGCGGCCACCTTCTTGGCGGGCGCGGCCTTCTTCGCGGCCGGCGCCTTCTTGGCAGGCGCGGCGGCCTTCTTCGCCGGTGCCTTGGGCTTGGCTTTCGCCTTGGGCTTGGCCTTCGGCTCTGCCACGGGAGCTTCTTCGACTTCCTGGGCGTCCTGGGCGTCCTCGGCTTCTTCTGCTTGCGCAGTCTGCGCCGCGGCGGCCGGTTCCGGCGCCTGCGCCACTTCCGCGGCTTCCGCCACTTCGCCGGCCCGGGCCTGCGGCGCCGGCTCGGCTGCCTGCGCTTCGCTGGCCGGTTCGGCCACTTCGACCGCTTCTACCGGTTCCGCCCACCGGAACGACCTGACCGGCTCGATCGCCGCGACCGGCTCGACCACCGGCGCGATCACCGTGGCCGAAGGCGCCACGAAGATCGAGCGGTCCATCGGCCACGGCGTCTCGCTCAGCGTGACCTCGGGCTTGGGCGGCTTGCGGCGGCGCGCGCCGTCGGCGGTGCCGGCGCCGCTTTCCGCGTCGGCGTCCGCCTGCGGCTCGGCCTCGTCGAGGCCGTCGTCCGCCATCCCGAGCGCGTCCAGCGGATCGACCACGAACGAGGGCACCGCCTCGTCCTCCTGCTCGTCGGCGGCGAATTCGGGCAGCGGCGCAGGCTGGACGGGCAGCGCGGGCTGCTGCTGCGCCGGCGCCGGGCGCGCGCCGTTCGGCTGCTGGGAGCCCTGGCGGCCGTCGCCGCGACGGTTGTCGCCACGGCGGCCTTCGCGGCCTTCCCGGTTGTCGCGACCTTCGCGGCTTTCGCGATTGTCTCGGCCGTCACCCTGGCGACCCTCGCGGTTTTCGCGCGGCTCGCGCGGCTCGCGATTCTCGCCCCCCTGGCGCGCTTCGCCGCGGTTGTCGCGACTGCTGTCGCGGCTATCACGGCTCTCGCGGCCGTCGCGGTTCTCCACCGGACGGCTTTCCGCCTGGCGGTTCTCGCCCTGGCGGTTGTCACGGCTATCCCGGTTTTCGCGATTGTCGCGATTGTCGCGGCCTTCGCCCGGGCGGCCGTCCTGGCGGTGCTCGGCCGGACGGCTCTCCGCAGGGCGGTTCTCGGCGGGACGGTTCTCGCCCTCGCCCGGCCTGGCGCGGCGCTTGAGGCGCACCCACAGCGTCTTGTTGTTGCCGCCGTTGCGCGTCTCGACTTCGAACAGCCCGGTGGCGGCCACCAGTTCGGAGAGCTTGCCGTAGCCGTAGTTGCGCGAGTCGAATTCCGGCGCCTGCTTGGCGATATGGGTACCCATGCCGCCCAGCGTGGACCAGCCTTCTTCGTCGGATACGGCCTGCGAGGCGCTCTGCAGCAGGCGCACCAGGCGCGAATCCTGGCGCAGCTCGCCGCTGCTGCGCTTGCGCGCGGGCGCGGCGGCGCCATCGGCCTCCGTGTCGGTATCGGCATCGCTGTCGGCGCGCAGCACGTCGGCGAAGATGAACTTGTCGCAGGCGGTGACGAAGGGCTTGGGCGTCTTGCGCTCGCCGAAGCCGTACACGGTCAGGCCCTGCTCGCGGATGCGCGAGGCCAGGCGCGTGAAGTCGCTGTCGCTGGAGACGATGCAGAAGCCGTCGAAGCGGCCGGTGTACAGCAGGTCCATCGCGTCGATGATCATCGCGCTGTCGGTGGCGTTCTTGCCCACCGTGTAGCGGAACTGCTGGATCGGCTGGATCGAGTGCGAGAGCAGGCGCTCCTTCCAGCCGGCGAGGTTGGGCTTGGTCCAGTCGCCGTAGATGCGCTTGACGGCGGCCACGCCGTACTTGGCGACTTCGGCCAGCAGGCCTTCGACGATGGCGGGCGCCGCGTTGTCGGCGTCGATCAGCACGGCCAGGGTCGCGGTGCCCTGGCGGGAGGAAATGGTCATTTAGGGTCCTGGAGGCCGGTCGGCCTCGGGTGGGGCGGCTGCACCGCGGCGCGCTCCCGCAGGATATGGCGCACGATCCGCATCTGCCCGTTCGTTGTGCAAGCTGTTTGCAGCGCAGTGTACACGCGAAGCCGTGACGAGATGGGAAAGCACGTTTGCCGCGGGCGCATTTTTTGCTGCATCGCAAGGTGCCGCCCTTTTTGGGCCGGTGCTACCATGCAGCAAAGAGACACGGCCGTTCCAGCCTTCACGAGAGGCAGCGGGTGGCCGCCCACAACTGAAGTGAGTCGGCGATCCCGACTGCATTCCCCATAGAGGAGCACCCATGAATGCCCCCTTGACCCCGCCGGTCAGCGACGCCATCCGCCGCGCGCTCGAGAACGTTTCCCTGGACGACAAATATACGCTGGAAAGCGGCCGCATCTACATCAGCGGCACGCAGGCCCTGGTACGCCTGCCGATGCTCCAGCGCGAGCGCGACCGCGCCGCCGGCCTCAATACCGCCGGCTTCATCTCGGGCTACCGCGGCTCGCCGCTGGGCGCGCTGGACCAGTCGCTGTGGAAGGCCAAGGCGCACCTGGCCGCGCACGACATCGTATTCCAGGCCGGCCTGAACGAAGACCTGGCCGCCACCTCGGTGTGGGGCTCGCAGCAGGTCAACATGTACCCGGACGCGAAGTTCGACGGCGTGTTCGGCATGTGGTACGGCAAGGGGCCGGGCGTGGACCGCACCGGCGACGTGTTCAAGCACGCCAACTCGGCCGGCTCCTCGAAGCACGGCGGCGTGCTGGTGCTCGCGGGCGACGACCACGCCGCCAAGTCCTCCACGCTGGCGCACCAGTCCGAGCACATCTTCAAGGCCTGCGGCCTGCCGGTGCTCTATCCGTCCAACGTGCAGGAATACCTCGACTACGGCCTGCACGGCTGGGCCATGAGCCGCTACTCGGGGCTGTGGGTGGCCATGAAATGCGTGACCGACGTGGTGGAATCGTCGGCTTCGGTGGCGCTGGACCCGCACCGCGTGCGCATCGTGCTGCCCGGGGACTTCGCGCTGCCGCCGGGCGGCCTCAATATCCGCTGGCCGGACCCGCCGCTGGAACAGGAAGCGCGCCTGCTCGACTACAAGTGGTACGCCGGGCTGGCCTACGTGCGCGCCAACCAGATCGACCGCATCGAGATCGATTCGCCGCACGCGCGCTTCGGCATCATGACCGCCGGCAAGGCCTACCTCGACACGCGCCAGGCGCTGTGCGACCTGGGCCTGGACGAGGAAACCTGCGCGCGCATCGGCATCCGCCTGTACAAGGTGGGCTGCGTGTGGCCGCTGGAAGCGCACGGCGCGCGCGCCTTCGCCGAGGGCCTGCAGGAAATCCTGGTGGTCGAGGAAAAGCGCCAGATCATGGAGTACGCGCTCAAGGAAGAGCTGTACAACTGGCGCGACGACGTGCGGCCCAAGGTCTACGGCAAGTTCGACGAGAAGGACAACGCGGGCGGCGAATGGTCGATCCCGCAGAGCAACTGGCTGCTGCCGGCGCACTATGAGCTGTCGCCGTCCATCATCGCGCGCGCGATCGCCACGCGGCTCGACAAGTTCGAGCTGCCGTCCGACGTGCGCGCGCGCATCGCCGCGCGCATCGCGGTGATCGACGCCAAGGAAAAGAGCCTCGCGGTGCCGCGCGTGGCGGCCGAGCGCAAGCCGTGGTTCTGCTCGGGCTGCCCGCACAACACCTCGACCAACGTGCCCGAAGGCTCGCGCGCGCTGGCCGGCATCGGCTGCCACTACATGACGGTGTGGATGGACCGCAGTACCAGCACCTTCAGCCAGATGGGCGGCGAAGGCGTGGCATGGATCGGCCAGATGCCGTTCGCCGGCGACAAGCACGTGTTCGCCAACCTCGGCGACGGCACCTACTTCCACTCTGGCCTGCTGGCGATCCGCGCCTCGATCGCGGCCAACGTCAACATCACCTACAAGATCCTCTACAACGACGCGGTCGCCATGACCGGCGGCCAGCCGATCGACGGCAAGCTGTCGGTGCAGGACGTGGCCAACCAGGTCGCCGCCGAAGGCGCGAAGAAGATCGTCATCGTCACCGACGAGCCGGAAAAGTACAGCGGCGCCATCAAGCTGCCGCAGGGCGTGGACGTGCACCACCGCGACGAGCTCGACAAGATCCAGCGCGAGCTGCGCGAAGTGCCCGGCTGCACGATCCTGATCTACGACCAGACCTGCGCCACCGAGAAGCGCCGCCGCCGCAAGCGCGGCACTTATCCCGACCCGGCCCGGCGCGCCTTCATCAACGACGCGGTGTGCGAAGGCTGCGGCGACTGCTCGGTCAAGTCCAACTGCCTGTCGGTGGAGCCGCTGGAGACGGAGCTTGGCACCAAGCGGCAGATCAACCAGTCGTCGTGCAACAAGGACTTCTCCTGCGTCAACGGCTTCTGCCCGAGCTTCGTCACGGCCGAGGGCGCGCAGGTCAAGAAGCCCGAGCGCCACGGCGTCTCGATGGACAACCTGCCGGCGCTGCCGCAGCCCGAACTGCCCGGCCTCGGCCATCCCTACGGCGTGCTGGTCACCGGCGTGGGCGGCACCGGCGTGGTCACCATCGGCGGCCTGCTGGGCATGGCGGCGCACCTGGAGAACAAGGGCGTGACCGTGCTCGACATGGCGGGCCTGGCGCAGAAAGGCGGCGCGGTGCTCTCGCACGTGCAGATCGCCGCGCGCCCCGAGGAGCTGCACGCCACCCGCATCGCCATGGGCGAGGCGGACCTGGTGATCGGCTGCGACGCCATCGTCAGCGCCACCGACGACGTCATTTCCAAGACCCAGGCCGGCCGCACGCGCGCCGTCGTCAACACCGCGCAGACGCCCACCGCCGAGTTCATCAAGAACCCGAAGTGGCAGTTCCCGGGCCTGTCCGCCGAGCATGACATCCGCAACGCGGTGGGCGAGGCGTGCGACTTCATCAACGCCAGCGGCCTGGCCGTGGCGCTGCTTGGCGACACCATCTACACCAACCCGCTGGTGCTCGGCTACGCCTGGCAGAAAGGCTGGCTGCCGCTGTCGCTCGACGCGCTGGTGCGCGCCATCGAGCTCAACGGCGTGCAGGTGGACAAGAACAAGGCCGCCTTCGACTGGGGCCGCCACATGGCGCACGACCCCGAGCACGTGCTGTCGCTTACCGGCCAGCTCCGCAGCACCGCCGAAGGCGCCGACGTGGTCAAGCTGCCCACGTCGTCGGGCGCGCTGCTGGAAAAGCTGATCGCGCGCCGCGCCGAGCATCTCGCCGCCTACCAGGACGCCGCCTACGCGCAGACCTTCCGCGATGCCGTGAACAGCGTGCGCGCGAGGGAAAGCGAACTGCTCGGCAGCGGCAAGCCGCTGCCGCTGACCGAGGCGGTGGCACGCAACCTGTCCAGGCTGATGGCCTACAAGGACGAATACGAGGTCGCCCGCCTATACACCGATCCGGTCTTCCTCGACAAGCTGCGCAGCCAGTTCGAGGGCGAACCCGGGCGCGACTACCAGCTGAAGTTCTGGCTGGCGCCGCCGCTGCTGGGCAAGCGCGACGAACAGGGCCACCTGGTCAAGCGCGCGTTCGGCCCGTCCACCATGACCCTGTTCCGCCTGCTGGCGAAGCTCAAGGGCCTGCGCGGCGGCCCGCTCGACGTGTTCGGCAGGACCGCCGAGCGCCGCACGGAACGCGCGCTGATCGGCGAATACCGCGCGCTGCTGGACGAGCTGACACGGGACCTGAGCACGGCCAACCACGCGAGCGCCGTCGCGCTGGCCAGCCTGCCCGACGACATCCGCGGCTTCGGCCACATCAAGGATGCCAACCTGGCCAAGGTGCGCTCGCGCTGGGCGGCGCTGCTGGAGCAGTTCCGCCATCCGGAGACGGTACAGCAGGTGGCTTGAGTTGCAGCTCGGGCGCAGACCTGCGACGGCGCCCCGGTTGCCGTCAAACCCCGCGTTATTTGTAGCGCGGGGTTTTTTGTTCTTGGCCGCGCAATGTTCCGATCCGTTCCGGCCATCGGAGAAAACTCGGAGTCGTCTGATTGATTCCCCGCGGAGCGCCCTTTACGCTGCGGCTACAACACTGCCGGAGACGCCAGATGGATGACCAGAAGCGAAAGCGGATACTGAAAATCGCCGCCATTCTTCAAACCTTCCTCGCAGAAGACCTGGACATCGAGGTCGGGAATATGGAATTACTCGACGTCGGCGGGCGAATCGTGGAGGCCGTCCGAACCGAGTTCTACAACGAGGGGCTGCGCGCGGCCGCCAGGCTGATCGAAAACAAGCTAAGCGACATGGTCGAGCAGATATCTTTCCTGGAAGCTTATGAAGCCCAAGTTCAGCCTGGCGCAAATGCGGGACGTATGGATTGATGCCTACGCAAGCGGCGACATCGACCAACTGGATTTCGTCGAATGCGATCACTTCTTCGTCAAGCGGGGCGAGAAAATGCTCTCCAAGCGGCAACAACTCGGACATATCCGTTCGCGCGTGGCGGCAGGTACGTGGGACCGCCCACACGTGCGGGATGAGTCGATCGACGTGACCGAGCATGCCGCGTGGGCGACGGTCTCGGGCGTCGGCTCGATGATGAAAAACGCGAAGGCGTGCTCGCGCTTCAGCTTCGTGGAGCTGTGGCTTGTCAGCGGCGGACGGTGGCAAGTCGCTGCATTGTGCTACGAGGACCTCTCGCGCGCCGGGCAGGTATTGCCGCCACCCTGACCATCCTTCCATAGCGACGGTCTTCTCCCCTCTCCCGCCTGCGGCAGGGGCCGGGGGAGCGCCCCGGCGCCCGCCGACCCGGTCGTCACGCCATCACGCCGGCTGCGCCAGCGTCGTCTCGTTTTCCTTCACGTACATCGAGTTGCGCGGCCGCGCGAACACGCGCCGCACCATCGGTTCGAAGAACGACAGCGGCAGGTTGTCGTAGTCCTGCATGAAGGCGGCGCCGTCGTATTTGGCGCAGAACTCGGCGGTGCGCGCGAACAGCTCGGGCTGGCCGCGGAATTGCTCGCGCAGGTTGCGATCCAGGCCCAGGTGGTGGAAGAAGTAGTAGCCCTGGAACACGCCGTGCTTCTCCACCATCCACAGGTTCTCGGGGCTGACGAAGGGCTTGAGGATGGCCGCGGCGATGTCGGGATGGTTGAAGCTGCCGAGCGTGTCGCCGATGTCGTGCAACAGTGCGCACACCACGTATTCCTCGTTGCGGCCGTCGCGGTGCGCCAGCGTGGCGGTCTGCAGGCTGTGGGCCAGGCGGTCGATGGGGAAGCCGCCGCAGTCGCCGTCGAGCAGCCTGAGGTGGGCGAGCACGCGGTCGGCCAGGTTCTGCGCGAACGGCATGAACTCGGCGGAAATGGCGGCCCAGTCCTCGCGCGTGCCGTTTTCCATATGGCTGAAGGTGGCGCGGGCGGGCGCGGTCGTTTCGCTCATGGGGGTTGTCTCCTTTGCGGGTGGATCCCGTCGTCTTGGTCTTGGTCTTGGTGGGCCGATTCTGGCACAGGATTCGCGGCTACACTGTCAAGGATCCAACATTCCCGCCGCCGCGCGCGGCACGCCCAGCAGCATGCAGATCCGCCCCTACCGGCCCGCCGACGAAAACGACATCATCGCCCTGTGGCAGGCCTGCGGCCTGACCCGGCCCTGGAACGACCCGAAGAAGGACATCGCCCGCAAGCTCACCGAACAGCCCGAGCTGTTCCTGGTCGGCGAGGTGGACGGCCGCCCGATGGCCTCGGCGATGATCGGCTTCGACGGCCACCGCGGCTGGGTGTATTACGTGGCCGTGCATCCCGAGCACCAGCGCCGCGACCACGGCCGCCGCCTGATGGCGCACGCCGAGCAGTTGCTGATCGAGCGCGGCTGCCCCAAGATCAACCTGCTGGTGCGCACCGGCAACCACCGGGTGATCGATTTCTACCGCAGCCTCGGGTACGCGCAGGACGAGGCGGTCAGCCTCGGCAAGCGGCTGATCCCGGATTTGTAGGCGCATCGCGCCATCGGCAGGCCACCATGTTCCGCATCCTAGCCATCGATCACCTGGTCCTGCGCAGCGCCGACGTGCCCGCGCTGCTGCGCTTCTACGTGGACGTGCTGGGCTGCAGCGTGGAGCGCGAGCAGCCCGCCTTCGGCCTGACCCAGCTGCGCGCCGGCAGCGGCCTGATCGACCTGGTCGCGCTGGACGGCCCGCTTGGCCGGGCCGGCGGCGCGGGGCCGGGCGCCGAGGGCCGCAACCTGGACCATTTCTGCCTGCGCCTCGACCCGTTCGACGCCGCTGCCCTGGGCGCCCACCTGCTCGCGCACGGCGTGGAGCCGGGACCGGTGG
This sequence comes from Cupriavidus sp. 30B13, assembly GCF_049059565.2. Lineage (NCBI taxonomy): Bacteria > Pseudomonadati > Pseudomonadota > Betaproteobacteria > Burkholderiales > Burkholderiaceae > Cupriavidus > Cupriavidus sp. 30B13. Next base: position 3,997,537 of record NZ_CP188223.1, read on the forward strand.
AGATGCGCTTCGGCGCCGAGGGCAGGGGGCCGTCGATCTACGTGCGCGATCCGGACGGCAACGTGGTCGAGCTGAAAGGGCCGCCAACGGATGCATGATGCGTGACGCATGACGCGTGACGCGAACTAGGCATCCGGCGCGGTTCACCCTACAATTCCCGCTTCCCCCGCCGCCGCTCCAGGCGCGCCATGACACCTCGACACGCTGCTCCCGGCCCGGCGCCCCGCCCGGCTTCCACCGCTGCCGGTCCTGCCGGCTCTGCTGCCTCGGGCCGCCCGCCCATCTCGCCGCGCCAGCTGGTATGGACCCTCGGCGTCACCGAGACCATCTCCTGGGGCACGCTGTATTTCTCCTTCACCGTCTTCATCGGGCCGATGAGCGCGGCGCTGGGCTACTCCAAGCCCTTCCTCGCCGGCGGCTACTCGCTGGGCCTGCTGGTGTGGGCGATGTGCTCGTTCGCGGTGGGCCGGCTGCTGGACCGCGTGCCGGCGCGCGTGGTCATGGCCAGCGGCTCCGCGCTGGCCGGCGCGGGGCTGCTGCTGTGGGCATGGAGCCCGAACCAGGCGGCGTTCCTGCTGATGTGGATACCGCTGGGCCTGGCCATGTCCACCACGCTGTACGAACCGGCCTTCGTGGTGCTGCGCCAGGCCTTCGGCGACCACTACCAGAAGTCCATCATGACGGTGACGCTGATGGCCGGCTTCGCCAGCACGATCTTCGTGCCGCTGGCGCAATGGCTGGTGCTGCACCTGGGCTGGCGCGAGACGCTGCTATGCTTCGCCGCGCTCAACCTGCTGGTCTGCGCGCCGCTGCACGCGCGCCTGCGCTACGTGGCGCACGCCAGCTACGCCGCCGCGCCGGCGCCCGCGCCGCAGGCCGGGGCGGCGCAGCCCGGCATCGCCCGGTCGGCGCTGCGCCAGCCGGTGTTCTGGGCGGTGGTGCTGGCTTTCACGGCGCTCGCCGTGATCGCCTCGCTGCTGGGCGCGCACCTGATCCCGATGCTGACCGAGAAGGGCCTGCCGCTGGGCGAGCAGTTGATCGTGGCGGCGCTGATCGGCCCGGCGCAGGTGCTGGGGCGGGTGGTGATGATGCGCTTCCCGGTGCGCCATCCGCTGCGCCTGTCGCTGCCGGTCTACGCGGTGATGAGCGTGGGCCTGCTGTGCTTCGCGCTCGGCTACGGCAAGTGGCTGATGGTGGCGGCGCTGCTGTACGGCTGCGCCAACGGCATCAACACCATGCTGCGCGCGATGGCCATGCCGGAGCTGATCTCGCGCCATCACTACGCCACGCTCAACGGCCTGATGATGACCCCGGTGCTGCTGATGCAGGCCGCCGCGCCGTGGCTGGGCGCGCTGCTGTGGCGCGCCGCCGGCGGCTACTGGCTGATGCTGTGGGCGATGGTGGCGCTGGCGCTGGCCGCGCTGGGCGCCTTCGCCTTCGCCCTGCACCGGCGCGGCCTGCTGCGCCCGGCCGGCAGCGCGCTGGCATAGCGCGGCGTCATGCGCCCGACGCGCCGATGTGCGACGATGCGGGGCTCGAACACTTCGCTGCGCCTCCCGGGGCACCGCGCGCCAGGCCGGCGCGGCCGTCCGTGCCCTTCGTCGACATGCCCGATTCCTCCCCTGCCGAACTGACCCGTCCTCCCGCTCCCATCCCGGCCCCGGAGAGCCATGCCGCACCCGACGCGCGCCGCGTGGAGCACGCCGCGCGCGCCACCATGGCGCTGTTCTTCGTCAACGGCGCCACCTTCGCCACCTGGGGCGTCCATATCCCGACCATCAAGGCGCGCTTCGGCCTGTCCGACGCGGTGCTCTCGCTGGCCATGCTGGCGGTGGCCGGCGGCGCCATCGCGGCGATGGGGCCGGTGGGCCGCTGGGTGGCGCGCGTGGGCAGTGCGCGCGCCGCGCGCCTGAGCGGGCTGGTGTACGCCGTGGCCACGGTTGCCATCCTGGCCATGCCGGCGTTCGCGGCGCTGATCCCGGCGCTGGTGGTGTTCGGCATGGCCAACGCGGCCTTCGACGTAGGCATGAACGCGCAGGCCGCCACGGTGGAGAACAGCCGCGCGCGGCCCGTGATGTCGGCGCTGCACGGCATGTTCAGCCTGGGCGGCATGGCCGGCGCGGCCGCCGGCGGCCTGCTGATGGGGCTGGGCGTGCCGCCGCTGGCGCACGCGGCAGGCATGGCGCTGCTGACCGCGGCCGTCAGCGCCGGCGTGGCGCCCTGGCTGCTGGCCGACCACCCGGTCGCGCAGCCGTCGGCGCAGCACCGCGACCACGCGGTGAAGGCGCTCTGGCTGCTCGGGCTGATGGCCTTCCTCGGGCTGGTCGGCGAAGGTGCCATGTATGACTGGACCAGCGTCTACATGCGCGAGGTGGCGCAGGCGCCGGCGGCATGGATCAGCGCCGGCTACGCCGCTTTCTCGGGCGGCATGGCATGCGGGCGCTTCGGCGGGGACCGCCTGCGCGCGCGCTGGTCGGATGCCCGCACGCTGAAGATCAGCGCCTGGGTGGCCTTCGCGGGCATCGTGCTGGCGCTGCTGTGGCCGGCGCCGCTGGCGGCGCTGGCGGGCTTCACGCTGATGGGGCTGGGCGCGGCCAACATGGTGCCGGTGTTCTTCGTGGCGGCGTCGCGCCTGCCGGGCGTGGCGCCGGCCGAGGCGATCGCGCGGGTGGCGCGCTTCGCCTATGTCGGCCTGCTGCTCGGCCCGGTCATCATCGGCGGCGTGGCTCACGTCAGCAGCCTGCGCTACGGGCTGGGCGTGGTGGCGCTGACCATGGGCTGGATCGCGCTGGCGGGCGCGCGGCTGGCGCGGCCCTACCTGGGGGCCGGCAAGTAAGGCGCCGGTCCCGCTCAGGCCGCCGCGCCGAGCGCCGCCGGGGCCTGCGCGCCCATCCCCTCGAAGACGAAGGTATCCATCGCCAGCACGCCATAGGTGACGGCGTCGGCCACGCGCGCCACGGCGGCCGGCCGCGGCGCCGGCGCGGCAGTGCGCGGCCCCAGTGCGGCGCCGAGCGCCACGAAGAACGGCAGCAGGTGCTCGTCGGTCGGGTGCGCGCGGCGGGCGTAGGGGGCCTGCGCGCGGTAGTCGGCAATGCGGCTGGTGTCGCCGCCGGCGAGCGCCTCGCCGAGCGCGTCGGTCATCCAGCGGCGGAAGGCCTCGACGTACGATTCGGCCGGCGCGCCGTGCTGCTCGCGCGGCCCGCCCGCGCCGAACACTTCCTGCAGGTTGTGCGTGAAGCTGCCCGAGCCCATCACCAGCACGCCCTCGCCGCGCAGCGGCGCGAGCGCGCGGCCGATCCCGATCTGCGCGGCAGGCGGCAGGTACGGGTTGAGCGAAAGCTGCACCACCGGCACGTCGGCGGCGGGAAAGAAACGCCGCAGCGGCATCCAGGCGCCGTGGTCGAGCGGGCGGTCCTCGTCCTCCAGCACCACCGCGGCGCCGGGCACGCGCGCCGCCTCGACCAGCGCCTTGACGCGGCCGGCCAGCGCCGGCGAGCCGGGCGCGTCGTAGCGAAGTTCGTAGAGCGCGCGCGGGAAGCCGCCGAAGTCATGCCAGGCCTCCTGCCGCTGGCGCGTGCCGACCACCAGCGTGCTGTAGATCCAGTGCGCCGAGACCACCAGCACGGCGCGCGGGCGGCGCGCGCGCAACGGCTCGCCGAGCGCGTCGAGCGCGGCGCCGCTGGGGCCGGGTTCGAGCGCGAGCATGGGCGAGCCGTGGGACACATAGATGGCGGGAAGCATGATGTCTGCCTTCTGGTTCATGGACATGCATCAGTGTGGCAAAGTCCGGCGCCGCCGGCGGCGGCCATTTGCGCACACCTCCGTCAAAAAAGTTGAAGCCAGCGCGCCCCGCGCCGGCGCGCCAGCGTTGGGAGGCCCACACAACGCTTCAAACAGTCCGGCGCACCCCCGGCAATCGGCTTATGATGGCAAGCATGGGGCCCGGTCCCGTGCCGGCCAACCCCGCAACCCAAGGTGACGACGCGCGCCCCGGCGCGTCCGGTCGGAGAACATCGTGGTCAAGCGCACCGCCCGCAGCCCGAGACTGCCCCACGCGAACTGGTGGCAGCCGGGCGTGTATGCCAGCGGACCGGCTGTGCTCCTGTGGATCGCGGCGCGCCTGCCGGCGCCCTGGCTGGCCGACCTGTTCAACCTGCCGAATGCTGCCGTGCTGCTCAACCACGGCGGCGATACCGTGTTCGTGGCCGGCTGGCTGGCCAGCGCCGTGTGGCTGTGGCTTACGCGCCGCCGCGCCGCCATGCCGCCCGCCCCCAGACAGGCGCCGGACAGCGCCGCCAAACCCGGCGACCATACCCCGCACCGCATCGGCTGAAACGCCGCCGCGCGCGCTTTTCCCTCGCCGCGCCGCGTGCCCCCCTGTATGCCCCGCTGTATGTCCCTGTCATACGGGTGTAACCTTGTGGGCACACGCGGGGTTCGCCGCGCCGTCCGGAGGCCGTCGGCAGCCGGGAAATGGCCCGCAAATCCCTTACCATGCTGCCTTTCCGTCCGCCCGGGCCCGCTGCCCGCGCGCCGGACGCGGACCGCCAGTTTTTTCATCGCAACAAAAGCATCATGCAAGCCAACGCCGCCACCTCCCGGATTCCGGACATCTCCAAAGCCCAGCGACGAAAGGCCATCCTGGCCGCCACCATCGGCAACGGCCTCGAGTGGTTCGACTTCACCGTCTACAGTTTCTTCGCGCTCATCATCGCCAAGCTGTTCTTCCCCACCGGCAATGACCTCACTTCCTTCCTGCTGACCGTCGCCACCTTCGGCGTGGGCTTCTTCATGCGCCCGGTCGGCGCCATCGTGCTCGGCGTCTACGCCGACCGCGTGGGCCGCAAGGCGGCGCTGACGCTGACCATCCTGCTGATGGCGCTCGGCACCGCCATCATCGGCCTGGCGCCCACCTATTCGTCGATCGGCCTGTGGGCCCCGGCGCTGATCGTGCTGGCCCGCCTGATCCAGGGCTTCTCGGCCGGCGGCGAGGTCGGCGGCGCCACCGCCTTCCTGATCGAGCACGCGCCGGACGAAGAGCGCGGCGCCTACGCGAGCTGGCAGCAGGCCAGCCAGGGCATCTCCTTCATGCTGGGCGCGGCCATGGGCGCGCTGGTGATCAACGGCCTGGAGCCCGAGCAGGTCGACGCCTGGGGCTGGCGCATCCCGTTCCTGTTCGGCCTGCTGATCGGCCCGGTCGGCATGTACATCCGCTCCCACCTCGAAGAGCCGCCCGCGTTCGAGGCGCGCCGCGCCGAACGCAAGGCCAGCAAGGTCAAGTTCTCGCCGCTGACGCAGGTGCTGCGCGACCACCCGCGCGAAGTGCTGGCCGGCCTCGGCGTGACCATCCTGTGGACGGTCTGCACCTACGTGCTGGTGTTCTACATGCCGTCCTACGCCAAGCAGCAGCTCGGCCTCCCGCTGGGCGCCACGTTCCAGTCGACCGCCATCTGCGGCGCCATCATCCTGGTGCTGTGCCCGCTGATGGGCATGCTGTCCGACCGCGTCGGCCGCAAGCGCATGCTCGGCGCCGTGGCGCTGGCCATCGGCGTGCTGGCCTATCCGCTGTTCCACTGGCTCAACGTCTCGCCGACCACGCAGACGCTGCTGGAAGTGCAGATCGTGCTGGGCATCCTGCTGGCGGCCTTCACCGGCCCGGCGCCCGCGGTGCTGGCCGAGCAGTTCCCGACCGAGGTGCGCTCCACCGGCCTGTCGCTCGCCTACAACTTCGCGGTGACCATCTTCGGCGGCTTCGCCCCGCTGATCGTGACCTGGCTGATCACCTCGAGCGGCAGCAAGCTGGCGCCGGCCTACTACGTGATCGCCGCCGCCGCGGTGAGCTTCATCGCGCTGCTGTTCATGCACGACCGCACCGGCAAGCCGCTGCAATGACGCGCGGGCCGGCGCGCAGGTCCGCCGGCGCACGCTGACGAAAAAGGCCAACCGCGAGGTTGGCCTTTTGCTTTTCCGGCGCCGCCTGCTGCGCCTACTCCGCCTGCTCCTCGTCGTCGCCGTGGATGTTGATTACATGCCGCGCCTCGAACCACAGCGGCATGCCGGGCCCCATTTCCTCGGTGCAATAGGGCTGGTTGTCGAGCTCGCCGCTGTAGCGCTCGCCAGCGCGGCCGGTGACGACCACCCACATGCGCTCCACGTGCTGCTCGTCGCGGTCCTGGTCGTCGGTGGTGACGATGCGGAAGATCAGCTTGACGGCCTGGCCGGCCTGCAGCGCCTGGCGCTCTGCCAGCGGCGGGACCCAGAAGGTCTCGGGATAGGCCGCGGCGATGGCCTCGCCGTCGTCGAGCTGCCAGCCGTCGTCTTCCAGGGTGGCTAGTCGTTGTTCCATGTCGTTGTTCGCTGGTTGATGGGCCGGGATGGGCCGGGACGCCCGCGCCGGCGGGCATCCCGATGGCCGCATCGTATCAAAATGCCCGCCTGGCGGCGCGCGCGACAGGCCCGGCAAGCCGCCTTAAGATGGCGCATTCACACCAGGAAGAGAACCGAGACGATGCCTGCCAGAAAGCAAGCCACCCCGCCGGAGCGCCAGCGCTGCGGCTGGTGCGGGACGCTGGAAGATTATTGCCACTACCACGACAACGAATGGGGCTTCCCCGTCGACGACGACCGCCGCCTGTTCGAGAAGCTCTGCCTGGAAGGTTTCCAGGCGGGCCTGAGCTGGCTGACCATCCTGCGCAAGCGCGAGGCGTTCCGGCGCGCCTTCGCCAATTTCGAGATCGAGAAGGTGGCGCGCTTCGGCGAGAAGGACATCCAGCGCCTGCTCGGCGACGCCGGCATCGTGCGCCACCGCGGCAAGATCGAGGCCGCCATCAACAACGCGCACCGCGCGCGCGAGCTGCTGGAGACCGAGTCCTCGCTGGCGGCCTACTTCTGGCGCTTCGAGCCAGACCCGGCCAGCCGGCCCAAAGTGCTGACGCCGGAAGTCCTGCGCACGATGGCGATCTCGCCCGAATCCACCGCGCTGTCCCGGGATCTCAAGAAACGCGGCTGGCGCTTCGTCGGGCCCACCACCATGTATGCGCTGATGCAGGCGATGGGGCTGGTCAACGATCACCAGGACGGCTGCACCACGCGCGAAGAGGCGCTGCGGGCGCGCAAGGCGTTCAAGGTGCCGCGCTGAACGGACGTAAACGAAGGAGGGGCTGCTGCAGGGACGTATACCCATGCGCCGCGTTTACGCTGGTTCCCGCAACGGTCCTCTTAAGTCTTTCTGTATTGTTTACGTATACATAAATAGTAGTAGTAGGTAAACGTCGCCTCTTTCCGTGGATAAGCCGGTTTTTCCCTTTTGGCTCAGTGGCTTGCGGAAAAGATAAGCGCCTAGGGAATACCCTAGGAAACGGGGATATCTCAGGATGTATACGCAAGGTGCCGGCGGCGCCCCGAAGTTATGCGTATACGTCCCACAGCCCGCCCCCAGCCGGAACACAGCTTTCCGGCCCGCTTATCCCCAGCCGGCGGCGCAGTTATCCACAGCCGCGGGCGTTGAATGCCGCTCTCGGAAAGACTGAATTGCGCGTGGGCGGCGACGGCAAGGACGTGCGGCAACCGACGCGATTGTCCTGTGCGCAAGTGCGCCGCCGCCTACACTGGAAGTACCCTTAGCCGCCGGTGGAGGATGACGTGATGCTCGTACCTTGCATTACCGCCCTGCTCGCCCTGCCCCTGCTCGGGCTGGCCAGCGCCGCCCATGCCCAGCCGGCGCTGCCCGGCGCCGCCAGCGCGGCGGTCAGCGACGCCATCTCCAGCGCCGTGCAGCGGGGCGAGACCCCCTACCGCATGCCGCCGGCCGTCGCCAGCGAAGACGAGTCCCAGCGCACCGCGTGCGACGCGCTGCTGCAACGCGTCCGGGCCGCGCAGGCGCAGCAGTCGCTGGTCGGCACCCGCCGCACCATCGAGGCCACCCCGGGACTGACCAGCCCCAGCGCCGCGCGCGAGTCGGCGGTCCATACGCTGGAGGCGGACTACCGCTCGCGCTGCGCGCAGGCGCGCGAGGGGGGCTAGCTGCGCGGGCGCCATGGCAATGGTGGAGGCGCAATGAAAAAGCCGGCCCGAAAAAGCCGGCTCAAACGGGCCGGCTTTTTCGGGCCGGCCAAAATGAAAAGGCCAACCGCAAGCGGTTGGCCTTGGAATCTGGTGGACCGAAGGAGGATCGAACTCCCGACCTCTGCATTGCGAACGCAGCGCTCTCCCAGCTGAGCTATCGGCCCGTGACGCGAGATTGTAGCGTAGTTTCCGTTGCCGTATCAATCACGCCGCGTCAGGCCGCCATGCCGGCGTTGCCTTCCATGCCGCGCACGGCCGGCAGGTTCAGCGGCCGGGCCGTGACTTCGCCGGACGCGCGCAGCCACTGGGCCATCAGGTCCCAGACCGGCGGGCTGCCGGCGTGGCGCGCTTCTTCCGACACGGGCGCCCAGCCGGCCACCTTGTAGGTCTTGGCGGCGTCGATGGGCTGGCCCTTGAGGCGCATGTCGGTGATGCGGCGGCCCATGCCGGCGTTGGGGTCGATGGTGTATTGCAGGCCGCCCACGCGCACCATGTCGCCGCCCTGCTGGTAGTAGGGGTCGGGGTTGAACAGGTTGTCCGCCACGTCTTCCAGGATGGTCTTGATGGTCTCGCCCGTCATGGTGGTGACGGTGGTGTGCGGATAGGTGATGGCGGTCTGGTCCATCAGGCTTTCCATGGTGATGGCCTGGCCGGGCAGCAGCGTGGTGCCCCAGCGGAAGCCGGGCGAGAAGGCGATCTCGGCGCCCTGCACGTCCATGAGGCCGTCCAGGATGAGCTGGTCGAAGGTGCCGTTGAAGTTGCCGCGGCGGTACAGCAGGCCGGTGTTGCGCGCGAGCACTTCGCCGAGCTGCTTCTCGTACGGCGCGCGCACGCGGGCGATGAGCGCGTCCATGGCGGGATCGGCGGCGAGGTAGTTGGCGAACACGGGCAGCAGGCGGTAGCGGAAGTCGCGCACCTTGCCGTCCTTGACGTCGAAGTCGAGCACGCCGAGGAACTTGCCGTTGGAGCCGGCGTTGGTGACCAGCGTGGTGCCGCCGGCGTTCCCGACGGGCACCGGCGCGGGCATGCCGTCATGGGTGTGGCCGCCGAGGATGGCGTCGAGACCGCGCACGCGCGAGGCGAGCTTGAGGTCGACGTCCATGCCGTTGTGCGACAGCAGCACGACCACCTGCGCGCCCTTGGCGCGGGCCTGCCCGATGACCTGCTGGAGGTTTTCCTCCTGGATGCCGAAGGTCCAGTCGGGCACGAAGTAGCGCGGGTTGGCGATGGGCGTGTAGGGGAAGGCCTGGCCGATGATGGCGACCGGCACGCCGTTCATCTCGCGGATCACGAACGGGTCGAAGACGGGGTCGCCGAAGTCGCTGGTCTTGATGTTCTGCGCGAGGAAGGCGACCTTGCCCTTGAAGTCGCGCTCGACGATCTCGGTGACGCGCTCGGCACCAAGCGTCATTTCCCAGTGCGGCGTCATCACGTCGACGCCGAGCGCGAGCGCGGCGTCGACCATGTCCTGGCCGCGCGTCCACAGCGCGGTGGCGGAGCCTTGCCAGGTGTCGCCGCCGTCGAGCAGCAGCGCGCCGGGGCGGCCGGCCTTGAGCTGCCTGACCAGCGTGGCGAGGTGGGCGAAGCCGCCGACCTTGCCGTAGCGGCGCGCGGCCTCGGTGAAGTCGAGGCAGGTGAACGCATGTGCCTGCGCGCTGCCGGGCGCGATGCCGTAGTGGCGCAGCAGCGCCTGGCCGACCAGGTGCGGCGGCTTGTTGGCGTAGTCGCCCACGCCGAGGTTGACGTTGGGCTCGCGGAAATGGAGCGGGCGCAGCTGGGCGTGGCAGTCGGTGAAATGCAGCAGGTGCACGTTGCCGAAGCGCGGCACGTCGTAGAGCTTGCCGGCGGCCTGGGTGGCCTGGGCATCGGTGGCGGGAAAGGCCATGCCGCCGGCGCCGGCGATGGCCAGCACCTGCAGGAACTCGCGTCGGTTCATTGTCTCTTCCTGTGGACTGCGCGCGCCGGTGCCAGCCGCGGCCCGGCGTCCGGTGCCCGCTTCATGGCCGGCTATTTCGCGTAGCGGGCCAGCGCGGCGACTTCTTCTTCCAGCATCTCGCCCACTTCCTTCTGCACCACCTTGCCGCCGGCGTCGATCACGTACAGCTCGGGCAGGCCGCGCCGCTTGCCGAGCACGGCACGCAGCGCGGCGGTATCCATCGCGGCGGGGAAGGTGTAGCCGTGCTTCGCCATGTAGGCGCTGGCCTCCTTCGGGTCTTTGTCGATGTTGACGGCCAGCACCTGCAGGCCGCCGCTGGCGCCGCCGGTACTGTCGTAGAGCTTTTGCAGGCGCGGGTTCTGCAGGGCGCAGAACGGGCACCACGATGCCCATACCTCGAGCACCAGCGGCTTGCCGGCCCACTGCGCCGGCACCATGGTGCGGCCGTCGAGCAGCTGCACCGGCGGCAGGTGCACGGTGTCGCCGACGTCGAGCGCGGCGGCCGCGCCGCTCCAGGCCAGCGCGGCGAGCAACAGCGCGGTGCCGGTGCGGCGCGCCAGGCGGGCGGAGGCCATGGCCGCGGCCTTACTGGTTGACCGGCGAAGCCGGGTCGAGCAGCAGCGCCATCACGTCGCGGATCTGCTGCTCGGTCAGGATGCCCTTGTGGCCGAAGCGCGGCATGTTGGAGCAGGCGGTGTAGGCGCTGGAATCCCAGATCTTGCCCCAGGTGTACCTGACCACCGCTTCCGAGTTGCCGCGCAGCTTGCCGTACTGGTACAGCGAAGGGCCGATGTTGCCGAACGAGATCTCGGCCTTGGTCATCTGATGGCAGGCGTAGCAGTTGGCGCCGTTGACGCCGCCGACCGGGTCGGAGAACTGCATGCCGCGCCCGTTCTGCGCGGTCTTCTCGCCTTCCTTCCAGTCGCCGAGGTACTGGCCGTCGGCCGGGTACTTGACCTGCTTGAGCTCGGCGGCCTCGATCTTCTTCGCTACCGCGGCCGGCACCTTGGTGCGGTCGGCGTAGTCGCTGCAGGCCTTCTGCATGGCGTCGCGGTCGAGCACGCCTTCCACGGTGGCGGGGCCCTTGGACGAGAAGGAGCTTTCGATCAGCTTGCGCATGTCGGCGTCGGTGGCGCCGGCGGCGGCCCTGGCGGCGGGCTTGCCCTTGGCCGGCCTGGCGCTGTCCTGCGCATGGGCCGCGCCCGCGCAGGCCAGCATGGCGAGGGCGGCGGCGAGCGTGGCGAGTTTCGCTTGGTTGGCTTGTTTCATCTGTGCTCTCTCCCTGGCTCAGCGCTTCAAGGCCGGACCGTCGTAGGTGCCGCCGTTGGCGTTCTTCGCCAGGAACAGGGTCAGCGCGGTGATCACGTCGGAACCGTAGGCGGGCTCGGGAAAGCGCTGCTGGCGCAGGCAGTCGTAGAGGCGGTGCTGCATGGTGCGTACCTCGCCCTGCGAGACGCGGTAGGCCGGCCAGGTGGTGTAGGCGGCCTGCGCGCCCTGCTGGCTCAGCAGGTTGGGCAGGTCCTGCAGGCGGATGCGCTGGCCGTCCACGGCGTGGCAGGTGGCGCAGGCGAAGTCGTAGGCGCCGCCGCGGTAGAAGAACATCTTCTGGCCGAGCGCGTAGACGTGCTTTTCCTCGGGGGTGTCGAGCCGCACGTTCATCTTCACGCCGCGCGACTCGCCGGCCAGGAAGGCCACCAGGCGCTCGATGTCGGACGGCTTGCCGGTGGAGGCGAACGGGTTTTTCGTGGCCTCTTCCTGCGTCAGGCCCTGCAGCGTCACGCGGCAGTAGGCCAGGCGCTGCTCCAGGTCCATCACGCGGCCGGTGTCCTTGAAGAAGCGCGGCAGCTCAGCATAGGCGCCCTTGGTCACGCCGGGGCCCTTGCCGAGGTCGCATTGCTCGAGCGAGGCGTTCCTGGGGCCGGCCGGCTTTTTCCACAACTCCTCGCCGGCGGCTTCCCACAGCTCGGCGGGGTTGCCTTCGGCCAGCATCTGCCGGTACTTGGCGATTTCCTCGGCGGTGCTGCCCTGGGCATGCGCGGCGGCGGCGGCCGCCAGCGCTACGGTGCCGGCCAGCGCCAGCGCGGCGCCGGCATGGCGGCGTCTGTTGGTCTTCATGGGGCTCTTCTCCTGGGGCCTGTCGGACCCGGCGCGATGGCGCGCCGGGCCGAGGCCGTCTTATTGCTTGTCTATCCGCCCGGCCACCGGTTCAGGCCCGAGGTCAGGGCTTGATGTACGCGTAGCCTTCTTCGAACTGCAGGCGGGCCACTTCGACCACGCCGGCCGGCACCACCCTGGCTTCCATCGACAGGCTGGACTCGGGAATCTTGCGCGCGGCCAGCGTGTTGCGGCACACGCGGAACTCCACGCCCGAGCTGGCCAGCGAGGCGATGGCCGCCTCGAACGTATTGCCGCGCGCATCGCGCGCGCCTTCGACGATGAAGTCCACGCCGTAGCCGAAGGCCACCACCACGATCTTGGTGTCGGGCGCGGCGTTCAGGTGGTTGCGCAGGTTGGCCATCGCGCGCACCGCCTGGTCCGTGCCTTCCGACAACTGGTAGACCACCTTGACGCGCCCGCCCTTGCCGCCGGCCGCCGCCGCCGCCGGGGCGGCCTGCGCCGCCGCCCTGGCCGACAGGCCGATCGCCGCCAGTGCCGCCGTTGCCCTGATGAATGCTCGCCGCATGATCGCTATCCTTCCGGTCGCGCCCCCGCGCGCCACATGCGCCGGCCCGGGCCCGACATTCGCCCTGAACCATAGCAGAGGATGCCGGCGGCCGCTTGCACCGCGGGCGGCCTCAGGAAATGGTGGCTTCGTCGGTGCGCTTGTCGCCGCGGTTGTCGACCCAGGTCACCGTGACCTTGTCGCCCTTGGCGCCGCCCTTGAACTTGAAGTTCAGGAACGGATCCTTGGACACCGCCGGGCCGAACTGGGCCTGGAACACTTCCTTGCCGTTGCACACCGCGGTCACGTTCTGGATATGCCAGGCCGGGATGGTCTTGCCGTTCGCGTCCTTGCGCTGGCCGGTTTCCATGTCGTGCTTCATCAGGATCTTGACGTCGACCACGCCGCCGTTCTCGGCGGCTCGTACGCGCATCGGATCTGCCATGTTCTTTGCTCTCTCGGTGATGTTGGGGGCTGGGGATGCGGGCGATCGGGCGGCTTCAGCCGCCGCAGCCGCCGAGCGTCACCTTGATTTCCTTGGACGCCACATACCACTTGCCGCCGGCCTTGACGGCGGCGTACACCACCGAGGTCTGGCCCATCTTCACGCGCGTGGAGACGAACGGCTCGGTGCCCGCCGGGATGGTGAAATCCGCGGCCAGCGTGTTGGGGTTCTTTTCCACCAGGATGGCGATCTGCTCGGTGCCGGGGATGTTGCTGGTCACGGCGACCGGCACCACGGCGCCGTTCTCGGCGATGTCGGGCGCGTTGAAGACGATGGCGGTGCTCTTCTCGGTGCCGCTGCCGCCCAGCGCCTTGATCACGTCCGCCACGCTCTTGCCGTCGAAGGCGGTCTTGTTCCACTCGGCTGCCTGGGCTTCGCTGATGAGGCCGGTGGCGGCCATCAGGGCCAGCACCGAGGTGACCCGCAGCACGTCTCGTCGTTTCGAATTCATTGTTTCCCTTTCTCCTGCGTTTTCCGTTCCGGCCTGGTTTGCTGGCGGCCATACCGTGCCGCCCGTCTTCGGGGGGCGCTCGCGCGCCCCCGGGGTCCCGAAGCCGTGACCGGTCCGGGCAGGGCTTGCCCTGGGTGCCTTACTTGGCCGGGGCGCCTGCCAGCACCCACTCCACGACCGTCTTCAGGTCGGCATCGCTCAGGCCCGCGTTGGCCGGCATCGGCACCGGGCCCCACACGCCCGCGCCGCCGCCCTTGACCTTCTTGGTCAGCGTCGCCAGCGCGTTCTTGTCGCCCTTGTACTTTGCAGCCACATCCTTGTAGGCCGGGCCGACCAGCTTCTTGTCGACCTGGTGGCAACCCATGCAGGCGTTCTTGTTGGCGATTTCCTGGGCCTTGGCGGCGTCGACCGCCGCGTTGGCCGAGGCCGCGCAGGCCAGCATCAGGGTTGCAATGACAAACTGCTTCATGTTTCTCGCTCCGAATTTATGTGAGCCGTGGGGACGGCGAGGTGCCGCGCGCAAACGCGGCGGCATGCCGGCCGCCCCACCGGGCACGGAAGCGGCCAGCCCGCTATTTTGCCTCAAGAATCCAACCCACCACGGCGCGCAGGTCGGAATCGGGAATCTGCGCCTGCGGCGGCATCGGCACGCTGCCCCAGGCGCCCTGCCCGCCGGCGCGGATCTTGGCGGCCAGCGCCTCGTGCGCGTCCTGGCCCCGGTACCTGGCGCCGATCTCGGCGAAGCTCGGGCCGACCAGCTTGCGGTCGGGCGCGTGGCAGGCGGTGCACTGGTACTGGCCGGCCAGCGTGGCGCCCGCGGCCGGGGCCGGGGCGGCGGCGGGCGGCGCGCCGGCGGCCGCGCCGACGCCGCGCGTGGGGCCCACGGCGCGCTGCTGCGCGGCCAGGTCGCCGTGCGAATCGTGCGCATAGGCGGGCATCGACGACACCACCTTCACCGTGGCCGCGCAGTCGCGCATGCAGGCCGTGTTGCGGGTGTCGGGCTGGCCCCGCCCCGGCCACAGGCCGTGCCGCAGCGTCATGCCGTCGCGGTTCGGCATCTTCTGCTGCACCGCGGCAATGTTGCGCTCCGACAGCGTGAAGTCCGCCGGCACGATGTCGCCCAGGCTGAGCAGGTAGGCGGTGACCGCGTAGACCTCGTCCGGCGAGAGGCTGCGCGGCGCGTTCCACGGCATCGCGCGCCGGATGTAGTCCCACAGCGTGCTGACCGTGCTGACCTTCATCAGCGTGGTGCGGTAAGGCTGGTTGCCGGTCAGCGAGGCCACGCGCCCGCGCCTGGCGTCGTCGGCCGTGGTGCCGCCGACGAGCGGCGAGAACACCTCGTTGGACTCGCCGAAGTCGCCGTGGCACGAGGCGCATTTGCCGTCCCAGATGGCCTGGCCCTGCGACACCGTGCCGCTGCCGCGGGGCAGGCCCTGGAAATCGGGGCGCACGTCGATGTCCCAGGCCTTGACCTCGGCGGCGGTGGCCGGACGGCCCAGCGCGGCGCGGGCGGCGTCCGGGACGGCATCCGGGGCGGAAGCCGCGGAAGCCGCGGAAGCGGCGGGCGGCCACGCGGCCGCGAGCGCCAGGGCGAGGGCCAGGGCGAGTGCGGCGGCGCGCCCGCGCTCAGTCCACGTGGACATTGGAGACCTCGCCGCTGTCGGACACCTGCCAGCTCTGGATGGCGTTGTTGTGGTAGATCGAGCGCGTGCCGCGCACCGCGCGCAACTGCGCCAGGCGCGGCTGCACGTAGCCGGTCTCGTCGATGGCGCGGCTTTGCAGGATGGCGGGCGCGCCGTCCCACACCCAGTCCAGGTTGAAGCGCGTCAGGCACTTGGACAGCACCGGCGTTTCCAGCCGCGCGCTGCGCCAGTTGCGCCCGCCGTCGACGGACACGTCGACGCGCCGCACGCGCCCGCGCCCCGACCACGCCAGTCCGCTGATGTTGTAGAAGCCGCGCCCGACCATCTGCTGGCCGCCCGAGGGCGTGGTGATGACCGACTTGCATTCCTGGATCGAGGTGTACTGGCGCAGCATGCCGTCCGGCATCATGTCGACGTAGTGCACGGTCTCGTCCTTGGTATTCCATGGCCGGTCGCCCAGTTCCAGCCGGCGCAGCCACTTGACCCACGAGACGCCCTGCACGCCCGGCACCACCAGCCGCAGCGGGTAGCCGTTCTCGGGGCGCAGCATCTCGCCGTTCATGCCCCAGGCGACGATGATCTCGTCGGCCAGCTCCATCGGGATGGTGCGCGTCATGCCGGAGCCGTCGCCGCCCTCGGCCAGCAGGTAGCGCCCGCGCCTGAAGTCGGCGCCGGCATCGTCGAGCAGGACCTTGAGCGGCACGCCGGTGAACTCGCAGCACGACAGCATGCCGTGCGTGTACTGCACCGTGGGCACGGCGACGTTGCCCCATTCCATGCCGGTGTTGGCGCCGCACTCGATGAAGTGCATGCGCGACACGGCCGGCAGGCGCATCAGGTCGTCCATGGTGTAGACGCGCGGCGCCCTGAGCAGGCCGTTGAGCATCAGGCGGTGGCGCGCCGGGTCGATGTCCTGCCAGCCCTGGTGGTGGCGCTCGAAGTGCAGGCCGTTGGGCGTGATGATGCCGAAGAAACCCTGCAGCGGCGCGAACGCCACCGAGGCCGCGGAGACGCGCGTGAGGCCCGGCGATTCGCGCCGCGCCAGGTTTTTCTCGTAGGCGGAAGGCTGGCCGTAGGGGTGCGCGGCGACGGGCTGGCCGAGCGTGGTGGCCCAGGGCTGCGGGGCGAGGATGGCGTTCTCGCCCGCGCTGTCCGCCGCGCGGGCCCGGCCGCTGGCGGCGCCGGCCGCCAGCACCGCGGCGGCGCCGAGGAAGCTCCTGCGCAGGAAGGCGCGGCGCGCGCTGCCGGGCTCGCCCCAGCCGCGTTGCGCGACGTCCTGCTGCAGCGATGCGCTGACGAAATGCTCCGGCGCGCGCACGATGCGCCCGGGGCGGATCTGGTCCGGCACTGCGGTCTCCTCCGGCTTCGCGCGTGCGGCACGGAATGTGCCGCCGGCATGCCTGTCGTCTTCTGCGGCGCGCGCCATGCGGCGGCGCGCCGGTGCAAATCCCGGGGGCCCGCGCGCGCCGGCCGCGGCGCTAGCGTGCCCGGCCGCGGCGCGGCGCGGGCGCGGCCTGCGGCATGAAGCGCTCGACCATGCCCGCGGGCAAGGCGCTGTCTTCGAGCCGGCTGGCCACCTGCACGCACACCGTGCGGCACAGCTCCACCACGCTCTCGTCGGCGATGGCGTAGAACACCAGGTTGGCTTCCTTGCGCCGCGACAGCACGCCGGCGCGGTACATCGCGGTGAGGTGGCGCGACACATTGGTCTGCGACGAGCCCACCGTCTCCACCACCGTGCCGACCGGCTTCTCGCCGTCGCACAGGGCGTGCAGGATCTTCAGCCTGGTGGGCTCGGCCAGCAGGCTGAAGTATCCGGATACCTTTTCGAACACGCGGTCCATCTCGTCCATGCAGTCCAATATATTCGTATATGCGTAATTGCGCATATAGCGTTTACGCGGTGCGCGTTTACGTGGATGGGCGAATGCGCCGATGCGGGCGCGCGCGGCGGGCTCAGCCGAGCATGTCGCGCCAGATCGCGTCGGCCCAGCCCTGCGCGTAGGTGCCCTCGAGCGCGCTGGGCGCCGGCGACAGCCCGCCCGCGCCGGGCACCGTCAGCATGGTGCGCTGCGCCGCGTCGTAGCGATGCACGCTGGCGATGTGGATGGCCTCGCGCGCCGAGGTGAAGCTGTAGCAGGTGTTGTTGTAGAGCGGCTCGGGGTCGGGCTCCTGCCCGGCCAGCAGCGAGACGATGGCGGCGGCCGCCACCTTGCCGTGCTGGTTGGCCATGTGGCCGGACTTGGGCATCAGCGGCGCGATCTGGATGGCGTCGCCGAGCACGTGGACATTGGCCGCGGCCCTGGCCTCGAAGGTGAGGAAATCCACTTCGCACCATTTGCCGTTGGCGGTGGCCAGGCCGCTGGCCACGGCGATCGCGCCGGCGCGCTGCGGCGGCAGCAGGTTGATGACGTCGGCGCGCTCATCGTCCTGCACGTCGAACTTGAGCGTGCGCGTGGCGGGATCGACGTCGACGGTGTTGTACTGCGGCCGGTACTCGATCATGTCCTTGTAGCGCGTGGCCCAGGCCTGCCGGAACAGCGCGCCCTTGGAGGTCACGTCCGGGTTGGCGTCGAGGATCAGCACCTTGCTGCGCGGCTTGGCGCGCAGGAAATAGTCCGCCACCAGGCAGGCGCGCTCGTATGGCCCCGGCGGGCAGCGGTACGGCATGAGCGGGATGGTGATGGCGAAGGTGCCGCCGTCGCGCATGGCCTCGAGCTGGCGGCGCAGCGCCACGGTCTGCGCGCCGGCCTTCCAGGCGTGCAGGATCTGCTCGCCGCCGGGCTGCGCGAGGCCGGGAATCTCGCCGGACAGCATTTCCACGCCCGGCGACAGCACCAGCCTGTCATAGGGCAGCGTGCCGCCGCCGCCGAGCCGCACCACGCGGCGCGCCGCGTCGATGGCGCCGACGTGGTCGCGCACCACCTTCACGCCGTGGCGCGCGGACAGCGCATGGTAGGACAGGGTGATGTCGGCGATGGTCTTGCCGCCGCCCAGCACGTGGTTGGACAGCGGGCACGAGACGAAGCTGGCGGCGGGCTCGACCAGCGTGACCTTGATGCCGTGCCCGCTCCATTCGCGCAGGTAGCGCGCGGCGGTGGCGCCGCCGTAGCCGCCGCCGACCACCACCACTTTCGCCGCGCGCGTGGCGCCGGCGGCCTTCGCGGCCTGCGCTCCGAGCAGCGCCGTGCCGGCGAGCGCGCCGAGGAATTCGCGTCTTTGCATGGGTGTTCTCCTGACGGGCCGGGCGGCGGTTCAGCGCACGCCGGCGAACCAGCCCGCGATGGCTTCGATCTGCGCGTCGCTGTAGCCCCTGGCGATCTGCTGCATGACGGTCGCCTCGCGCTTGCCCTGCTTGAATTCCTGCATGAGGCGGACCAGCTCCGACTGGCTGCGGCCGGCCAGCGCGGGCACCGGGCTGCCGGCGGGAGCGCGCCCGGCGGGGCCATGGCAGCCGGCGCAGGCGGCGGCCCGGTTGCGCGCCTGCAGCGTGGCGTCAGCATTGGCGGCATCGGGGACAGCGGGCGCCTGCGCGCGCGCGGCGCTCGCCGCGATGAGCAGCGCCAGCGCTGCGAAGATGGCTCGTGCGGTGGTGGGGGTCATGGTTGGATTCCGGGAGCGCGCCGCGAGGCGTGCCAAACCCTATCACAACGCGCGCGGATGTGATGCGCGATACGCAGATCGATCTGCGCCAGCGGCGCGGCGGATGCCGGCGCCGGCGCCGTAACGGGTACGCGCGCGAACGGCCGCGGCGAAGGCGGCCTGCGCGTACCCGCCGCGGCGTCAGGGCAGGTTGCGGCCCGGCGGCAACGCCACCGGCGACGAGACCGGCGCGGTGACGGGGCTGGCCGTGGCGCCCGGCGCGGTGGTGTCGGGCGCCGGCAGCGGCGCCGGCTGTGCCGGGGCGGACTGGCCCGGCACGGCGCTGCCGCTTTCGCCCGGGGGCGGGTTCTGCGAGCTGGCGGCGGCGTCGAGCCGCGCGCGCTCGGTCTCGCTGATGTAGTCGAAGGCCTTGACCACCTTGACCACGCCGCTGGCATTGCGCGCCACGTCGGTGGCGCGGTCGCCCTCGGCCGGCGTGACCACGCCCATCAGGTAGACCACGCCTTTCTCGGTGACCACCTTGATCGAGTTGGACGGAATGCCCTCGGTGGTGATCAGCATGGTCTTGACCTTGCTGGTGATGTAGGTGTCCTGGCTCTGCGTGGCGAACGACGGCGACGACACGATCTCCAGCTCGTCGATCACTTCGCGCGCGTTGGGCAGCCCGCGCACGTATTGCTCGACCTGCTGCTTGACCTCGTTGTTCTTGGCCTCGCCGGTCAGCAGCACCTTGCGGTTGTAGACCGTGACGCTGACGCGGGCCTGGCCGTTGTAGCGCGAGTTCAGAGTGTTCTCGGCCTCGAGCTGCAGGCCGCGGTCGATGGCCTGGGTGCCGGTGGGCCGGCGGTCGGTGGCCATGGTCACGCCGCCGGCCATGGCGCCGGCGAGCACCGGGAAGCAGCCGGCGAGCTGCGTGGCGGCCACGGTCAGCGCCGCCACCGTGGTGGCGGTGCGGGCCAGGCGAGAGAGGCCGGCGAGGCGTCCGGCGGGACGGACGGTGCGGGATTCACGCGGGTTGGGCAGAGTCGTCATGCGGTCCTTGCTGGAAGCGGTGGGGCGGAAGTACGCCATGAAGCATGGGTTGCGGAAAAGCGGCGGCGCCGGGCGGGCTCAGCCCTCGCCCAGCAGCGCCTCGTCGATGCCGTCGCACAGGCAATGCAGGGTCAGCAGGTGGACTTCCTGGATGCGCGCCGTGCGCTCGCTGGGCACGCACAGGCTGACGTCGAATTCGTCGAGCAGGCCGGCGACCTCGCCGCCGCCCTTGCCGGTCAGCGCCACCACGCACATGTCGCGCTGCTTGGCGGCGGCCACCGCGGCCACCACGTTGGCGGAGTTGCCGGAGGTGGAGATCGCCAGCAGCACGTCGCCGGGCTGGCCGAGCGCCTGCACCTGGCGCGAGAACACCACGCTGAAATCGTAATCGTTGCCGACCGCGCTGAGGATGGAGCTGTCGGTGGTCAGCGCGATCGCGGCCAGCCCCGGCCGCTCGCGCTCGAAGCGGCCGATCAGCTCGGCGGCGAAGTGCTGGGCGTCGGCCGCCGAGCCGCCGTTGCCGCAGGCGAGGATCTTGTTGCCGCTGGTGAGCGCGCCCACCATGCGCTCGATCGCCGCGGCGATATGGGGCGCCATCACCGGCGCGGCCTCGCGCTTGGCGTCGGCGCTGTCGAAGAAATGTTGCTGGATGCTATCGATATGCATGGCTCGATCGGCCTTGTCTCAATCCCTGCCTGTGTCCGCGCGCGGCGCGCGCCGCGCGATACCGCGCATTATGACGCAGGCGCCCCCGCCTCCGCCCGCCTGCGGCTAGCCGCCGTCCGCGTCGAACGCGCCGCGGATCCATTCCAGCCGGCCCGGCTCCAGCGCCACCACGTCGAGCCGGCAGCCCGCGTCCGGGCCTGGCGCGTCTGCCTCCCGCGCGGCCAGGAAGTGCGCCGCCGCCAGCAGGATGCGGCGCTGCTTGGCCGGCGTGACGCTGGCCGCCGCGCCGCCGAAGGCGCGGCTGGCGCGCTCGCGCACTTCGACGAAGACCAGCGTGCCGTCGGCCTCGCGCATGACCAGGTCGATCTCGCCGCCTTTGCAGCGATAATTGCGAACCACGAGCGCCAGGCCCTGCCTTTCCAGGTAAGCCAGCGCGCGCGCCTCGGCCCGGGCTCCCCGGGCCTGCGTGGTGGATTTGAATGATGGATTCAACGGAAGTTCTCAAGCATGACTGACTGGATCTCCCTGGCGGCCGGCCAGTCCTACCCGTCCGGCACCCTGTACGTGGTGGCCACGCCGATCGGCAACCTGGCCGATCTCTCGCTGCGGGCCCTGCACGTGCTCGGCCTGGCCGACGCGGTGGCCTGCGAGGACACCCGCAATACCGGCCAGCTGCTCACGCGCGTGGGCCTGCACCGGCCGCTGCTGGCCGTGCACGAGCACAACGAGCGCGAGGCGGCCGAGCGCGTCAACGCGCGCCTGGCCGCCGGCGAGCGCATCGCCTATGTGTCGGACGCCGGCACGCCCGGCATCTCCGACCCCGGCGCGCGGCTGGTGGAGGCCGCGCGCGCGGCCGGCCACAAGGTGGTGCCGCTGCCGGGCCCGAGCGCGGCGGTGGCGGCGCTGTCGGTGGCCGGCGAGATGCTGGACAGCGGCGGCGGGCGCTTTACCTTCGCCGGCTTCCTGCCGCCCAAGGCGCGCGCGCGCGCCGAGGCCATCGCCGCGCTGGCCACGCTCGACCACGCCTGGGTCGTCTACGAGGCGCCGCACCGCATCGCCGACACCCTGGCCGCGCTGGCCGCCGCGCTGCCGGCCGAACGGCGCCTGCTGGTAGGCCGCGAGCTGACCAAGCTGTTCGAGGAAATCCCGGTGATGCCGGTGGGCGACGCGCCGGCCTGGCTGGCCGCCGACGCCACGCGCGCCAAGGGCGAGTTCGTGCTGGTGGTGGAAGGCGCGGCGCCGGCCGCGCCGGACGCCGGGCTGCCCGACGCGCGCGCGCAGCAGGTGCTGGCGCTGCTGCTGGCCGAGCTGCCGGCCAAGCGCGCGGCCAAGCTGGCCGCCGCCATCACCGGCGCATCCACCGATGCGCTGTACCGGCTGGCGCTGGCGCAGCGCGCCGGGAACGACGGCGAGGACGGCGAAGACTAGGAACCGGCGGGCGCCGCCGCGGGTCCTGGCCGGAGCGCGGGCCGCAAAGCGGACGGCGCCGGCCTGCCGGTTCCGCATCGCGCCGTCAGCGGTGCTTGCGCCGCGCCGCTGGCTTGCGCGCCTTGCGCGCGGCGCGCGGCGGCGGATCGGCGCTGGCGTCGGCCTGGTCGCTGCCACTGGCGTCGTCGCCGCCATCGCCGCTGTCGTCGTCCGGCCCGGTGGTCTGCGGGCCCAGCGCGGCGACTTCGCTGCGCGACAGGCGGCGGATCTCGACCTGGGTCGAGCCGTGATCGGTAAAGCCGAGGCGCCTGGCCGCGCCATATGACACATCGAGCACGCGGTTGCTGTGGTACGGGCCGCGGTCGTTGATGCGCACCACCGCCACCTTGCCGTTGCGCAGGTTGCGCACCAGCACCCAGCTATCGAGCGGCAGCGAGGGGTGGGCGGCGGTCATGGCGCGCATGTCGAAGCGCTCGCCGTTGGCGGTGCGGCGGCCGTGGAAGCCCTTGCCATACCAGGAAGCCATGCCGCGCTGCTCGAACGAGCCGAGGTCGGGCCGCAGGCCTTCGAACGAACCGGGACCGGTGTCGGCCAGGCCTTCGTTGTTGCCCCAGCGGAACAGGCCCCAGCCGTTGCCGCTCTCGTTCGCGGTCTGCGCCGCGCCATCCTTGCCGGCGTCCTTGCCATCCTTGGCGCCTTTCGCGGGCCTGGCGGCCTTGCCCGGACCGGGCGGTTTCACGGTGCTGGCGACCGGCGCGCTTTCCTGCTCTTCGCCCGCCGGAGGCAGTGCGCAGGCGGCCAGCGCCAGCGCGCATGCGGCGTGCACGCACAGACGGGCGATCCGCCCGGGGCGGGAAAGATAGGGGGGTAACCGGAGCATCGCGCGAGTCTAGCACCAGGCAGTTGTGCGTATGCTCTTGATTTTGTTACGAATTGTCTGTAACAAGGTTGAATAACGGCGAAAAACGGGGCTCCCGGCGCGTACCCGCGGCAGCGTGGCGGCGGGCGCGAGCCCAGTCCTGGCAAGGCTTTGCGGTGTGATGCGGGCATGGCTTCGGGCCGGCGGGAGCCGCGCCCCGAGGCCGCATCGCGTGGCGCGCCAGACGCTACAATGCACGGCACCCGGGCGCGCGCCGGCCAAGCGCGCCCGCACGATCCACCTTCCACGTCCCTCCCCGCCTGCCCATGCAAGTCCTCCTGATTCCCGTGACGCCCTTCCAGCAAAACTGCGCGCTGCTGATCGACGAGACCACCGGCCGGGCCGCGGTGACGGATCCGGGCGGCGACCTGGAACGCATCCACGCGGCGGTCAAGGAGCGCGGCGTGACGCTGGAGAAGATCTTCCTCACGCATGGCCACCTCGACCACTGCGCGGGCGCGGCGGCGCTGGCGCGCGAGCTGGGCATCCCCATCGAGGGCCCGCACGAGGACGAGCGCTTCTGGATCGACCAGCTGCCGGAGCAGACCACCCGCTTCGGCTTCGGCCATGCCGAGGCCTTCGAGCCGCAGCGCTGGCTCGATACCGGCGACACCGTGCAGTTCGGCAGCGAGACGCTGGAGGTCTACCACTGCCCCGGCCACACGCCGGGCCACGTGGTGTTTTTCTCGCGCGCGCACCGGCTGGCCATCGTCGGCGACGTGCTGTTCGCCGGCTCGATCGGCCGCACCGACTTCCCGCGCGGCAACCATGCCGACCTGATCCGCTCGATCCGCACGCACCTGTGGCCGCTCGGCGAGGACGTGACCTTCGTGCCGGGCCACGGCCCGGTCTCGACCTTCGGCGACGAGCGCAAGCACAATCCCTACGTCGCCGACCACCTGATCGACGTGGGCTGAGCGGCGCCGCTTCCCCACCTCCGTTCCCCGCAGCCATGGCAAAGAAACAGGCACCCGACACCCGCCCCGAGATCTACGTGAGCACCGACGTGGAGGCCGACGGCCCCATCCCCGGGCCGCACTCCATGCTGTCCTTCGCCTCGGCCGCGATGCTGGCCGACAAGACCGTGCTCGGCACCTTCTCGGCCAACCTGGAAACGCTGCCGGGCGCCGCCGGCCACCCGGTGCAGATGCAATGGTGGCTGACCCAGCCCGAAGCCTGGGCAGCCTGCCGCCGCGACCTGGAGCCGCCCGCGCAGGCCATGGTGCGTTATGTGGAGTGGGTGGAAAGCCTGCCCGGCAAGCCGGTCTTCGTGGCCTTCCCGGCCGGCTTCGACTTCACCTGGATGTTCTGGTACATGATGCGCTTCGCCGGCCGCTCGCCGTTCGGCTGGGCCGCGCTCGACATCAAGACGCTGGGCTTCGCCATGACCGGCCTGCCCTACCGCAAGACGGTCAAGCCGGCGCTGCCGGACGCCTGGAAGGATCCCTTGCCGCACACCCACGTGGCGCTGGACGACGCGCTGGAACAGGGCGCGCTGTTCTGCAACATGCTGGCCGAACTGCGCGCGCGCGAAGCCGCGGCGGCGGCGGCCAGCGCGCCGGGCGCCGCACCCGCCGCCTGAGGCCAGGCCGGGCGATGTCACGCAAAGCTCGCATCCTGCGCAGCGCGGCCTATAGTTAAGTCGTATATGGCCCCGAACCAGCGAGTTCAGGGCTGCCGCGCCGCCATGCCATATACGGCTTTCGCGTGCCCGGCCGGCGCGTGCCACGCCCAGGAGGTGTCGCCCATGCGTTTCCATCCCGAACTGCACCTCAGGCAGATGGCCGGCCGGCTGCACTGGCCGCACTGGTCGCATTTGCCGCAGGAAGCGAAAGAAACCCGCGAAACACCCAAGCCACACGCTGCGCGCAGCCAGGCGCACTGGCATTCCCTGCAGGAAGACGCCGAAGTCGCCAAGGCCACGCTCTATGTCAGCGCGGTGACGCTGGTGATCCTGCTGGTGGTGCTGGCTGCAATCGCTTTCGGTCAGGAGGCCCTGCACTGGCTGGGTGTTCATTAGACGACCCGCCTGAAGCAAATGTGTCTGTCTGACCGGGCCGGCCTCCACTTTACGTGGGGGCCGGTTTTATTTTGGACTTTGTTTTTTTGGGGAATGGATTTGATGCTGACGGTATTTTTTGATACCTTTGTCAACGTCTTTGAAATACCAACTTCAAAATCAAAATATTTAAAAGCTTAAAGTCAACATCAAAGTCAAAATCTTTAAAATCAAAGTCAAAGGCTTTCGCTCCCCCGGAGCGACCTACTTTCTTTTTTCCGAAAAGAAAGTAGGCAAAGAAAGCGGACTGCCTGGCCGGCAGGGGCAGAAACATTGGAATTGCTGATTGTTGGTGGTTTCGTGGCGGGGACTGCGGTTCTGCTGGCATCCTGCCGTTACCGGTGCGACCCACCACGATCTTGCTGGCGGTATTGGTCTCGGGGTCAGACCTATGATGGGGGACGCACTGCTTGTTCTGCCATCTGCCGTTACCGGTGCCGGCCACCACGACATAGCACCCTCGTGGTTTCGTGGTGGGCGCGGTGGACCGGCGCGCGAGTGTATGAGGTACGTTTCAAACGGGAGCCACTACGCCCACCACGAAACCAGTGTCGTGCCTATGACGTGGCATCCGCCCCGGTCGCGGCAGCAGCTTGAACCACCTGGACCATCGCCATCATGCAGCGCCACCACGAATCCAGCATCGCTTGCAGAATAGTGGCCGTTAAATCCGGTAACGGCAGAATGCACGCAGAACTACAAACCCCACCACGAAACCACCAACAATCAGAAACCCAACGTTTCTGCCCCTGCCGGCCAGGCAGTCCGCTTTCTTTGCCTACTTTCTTTTCGGAAAAAAGAAAGTAGGTCGCTCCGGGGGAGCGAAAGCCTTTGACTTTGAAGTTGACTTTGACTTTATGGTTTTAAAGACTTTGACTCTAGTCCTCCAAATCTATTAATCAAAAAAACCTCACCCCAACAACCCCACCACATTCTCCGGCGGCCGCCCGATCGCCGCCCGCCGGTTCCTCACCACCACCGGCCGCTGCAGCAGGATCGGATTGTCCGCCACCGCCCCCAGCACCTCCGCATCGGTAAGGCCGGGGTCATCCAGCCCCAGTTCCTTGTAGGGCGCCTCGTTGGCGCGCAGCATCTCGCGCACCGGCACGCCCAGCATGGTGTGGAGCTGCTTGAGGGTGGACAGCGTGGGCGGGGTCTTCAGGTATTCCACGATGTCGACCGGCTCGCCCAGCCGCGCCGCGGCGGCTTCCACCAGCGCCAGCGTTTCGCGCGACTTGGAGCAGCGGGGATTGTGATAGATGGTGATCATGGCGGGCCTCCTTGTCCGTGCGCGCCGCAGGCGCGCAAATCCGCACTATACAAGCGCGCCGGCGCCGGCGCAGCGGCTTCAGGCCGCGCCGTCCTGCTCCGGCGCGAGCTTGCGCAAGGCGGCCACGGTGGCGCGCAGCCCCGCGCGCAGCGGCTTGTCGTGGCGCAGCACCAGCGCCAGCGTGCGCTCCAGCGGCGGCGCCAGCGGCCGCACGGCGATGCCCGCGCGCGGCTGGCCCGGCGGCAGGGCCATGCCGGGCAGCACCGAATAGCCCAGCCCGGCGCCGACCAGCGCCTTGATGGCCTCCACGCTGTCGAGTTCCATCACCGGGCGCGCGCTCACGCCGGCGCGCAGGAACCATTCGTCCACCAGCCGGCGCGTATTGCCGCCCGGCGAGAACAGCGCCAGCGGCAGGCCGGCGAGGTCGGCTGGCGCCACCGTGGCCGGCAGCGGCGCGCCGTCGGCCGGGCCGATGGCGACGAAGGCGTCCTGCAGCACGGGGGTGATGTCCAGCATGCGTCCCGCGGCCGGCAGCGTGACGAAGGCCAGGTCCAGCGCGTTGTCTTCCACCGCCTTGAGCGCTTCGCCGGTGTTGAGCGTGCTGACCACGATTTCCAGCGCCGGCATGGCGCGGCGCAGCTCGCGCAGCGCCGCCGGCAACTGGTAGATGCAGGCGGTGGCGCCGGTGCCCAGCCGCACCCGCCCGACCGCGCCGCCGGCGTGGCGCGCCATGCTGTCGTCGGCCGCGGCCAGCGCGCCGGCCACGCCGCGCGCGTGGGCCAGCAGATCTTCGCCGGCGGCGGTGGGCAGCACGCGCCGGCCCACCCGCTCGAGCAGGCGCAGGCCGTAGCGCTGCTCGAGCTGGCGCACCTGCAGGCTGACCGCCGGCTGGCTCAGGCCGAGGCGCTCGGCGGCCGCCGAGAAACTGCCCAGCTCGCAAACCAGCGCGAAGGCATGCAGGAAATCGGGGTTGAGGTGGCGCATGGCAAAGAAATGCTTATGCCAAGCATAAGTTGGCGAAGTTTCCTTTATAGCATCGGCGCAAGGTAAGGTAGCGGCATCGTCAACGTCGCCCGGCCCCGCCGGGCTCCGACTCCGCCCTGAAGACAGATCCGCACCATGAAGACCCCGCTCGCCACGCTCTCCGCCGCCTCCGCCACCCCGCTGGCCGTGGCCAACGCCACCGCCGCCGTGCAGGGCAGCGCCGGCCTCGCCGTGCGCGACGCCGTGGCCGCCGACATCCCCGCCATCCAGGCCATCTACGCGCATCACGTGCGCCACGGCCGGGCCTCGTTCGAAGAGGTCGAACCGGGCGTGGACGACATGCGCCTGCGCCATGCCGAGGTGAAGCGCCTGGGCCTGCCTTACCTGGTGGCCGAGCGCGACGGCGTGGTGCTCGGCTACGCCTACGCCTCGGCCTACCGCACGCGCAGCGCCTACCGCTTCGCCATCGAGGACTCGGTCTATATCGACGACCGCCATCGCGGCCAGGGGCTGGGCCTGGCGCTGCTGGCGGCGCTGGTGTCGCGCTGCGAGAACGGCCCGTGGCGGCAGATGGTGGCCGTGGTGGCCTGCACCGCCAGCGGCGAGGGCGCCGGCTCGCTGGCGCTGCACGAGCGCGTGGGCTTCCGCACCATCGGCCGGCTGCAGTCGGTGGGCTTCAAGCATGGCCAGTGGATCGATACCGTGCTGATGCAGCGCGCGCTCGGCGACGGCGACGAGAGCCTGCCGGCGGAGCGCGTGGCCAAACCCTAGACGTTGTTTCAAGATGAAGCGAAGCGGTCCTGGCCAGGCGTGCGGCGGCGGACAGCACAACCGGTACGGCAAGGCCGCGCAACGGCGCCGGATCTTCCTGAAACGACTTCCTAGTCCAGCGGGATCATGAAGCGCAGGGCGGTGGCCAGCAAGCCGTTGCGGAAGTAGAAGCGCTGGCCGAGCGCATTGGCCAGCCCGGTGTCGAGCAGCAGCCGGCCGCAGCCGAGCGCGCGCGCCTCGGCCTTGAGCCGGTCCATCATCGCCGCGCCGTACCCGCCGCTGCGCTGGCCCTCGTCGGTGACGAGGTCGTCCACATAGCAGTGCACGCCATGCGTGAGGTTGTCGAGCACGCGGTACCCGGCCAGCGCCGCCGGGCGTCCCTCCTGCCACAGCGCCAGCAGGCGGTAGCCGGCGCCCTGCTGGCGGCGCCAGCGCGCCACGAACTCGTCGGCCGAGGCCAGATGCGGGCGCAGCTGCCGCATCAGCGCGAAACAGGCGCGCACTTCCGCTTCGGCTTCCACATGCCGGATCTGCCCGGCGGGCGCGGCGGCGCTCATGCCGCGCCGCGCGGCTGCGCCGGCGCCGGCGGCGAGAAGCGCAGGCTCACGGCGATGCGGTTCCACGCGTTGATATTGGCGATGGTGGCGGTGAGATGGGCCAGTTCGGCCGGCGCGAACTGCGTACTCACCGCTGCGTAGACGGCCTCGGAGGCGCTGTCGTGGCCCAGCAGCGTGAGCGCCTCGGTCCACGCCAGCGCGGCCTGCTCGCGCTCGGTGTAGATGCCGGCGTCGCGCCAGGCGGCGAGCAGGTCCAGCTTGCGCGCCTCCACCCCGGCGGCGCGCGCCAGGTTGAGGTGGAATTGCAGGCAGAACGCGCAGCCGTTGATCTGCGAGGCGCGCAGCTTGAGCAGCTCGGTCAGCGGCTTTTCCAGGCCGGCGTCGTCGACGGCCTTGGACAGCGCGCGCAGCGCGGCGGCCACGCCGGGCGCGATGCCGGTGAAATCGGTGTACTCCATGCGGGGATGCGTCGACATGCTGGCGTTCTCCTTTGCGGTCGGTGTCGGGATGGCGGCTGCGCCGATATCAGCCCTCGAACATAATATAAGAGCACTGATATTATAGGCAAGCGATCGGAACGCCGGGCAGGACGCCTTCAGGCGCAAACTATATGCGGGAAAATTTGAAGCTGCGGTTTTGATGCGGCCTTTCATTCTTCCGGTGAATGATTGAGGCAGGCAGCGGAGGCGGGCGCGACGGAATGCCCGGGTCCCGGGCCGGTGCCAGACAGGCCCCGGAGCACCAGCCCGGAACCGGGCAACCTTGCGGGCAGCGGGCGGCGCACTGTGGCGCCCCGCCCGGCTCGCCCATGAACGGCCTCAGCCCATCAGGTCCGACAGCGCCAGCGCCACCACCTTGGTGGCGCGGTTCAGGTCGTCGAGGCGCAGGTTCTCGTCCGAGTTGTGGCCGCGCGCTTCCATCAGCGTGCGCGGGCCGGCGCCGTACAGCACGGTCGGGATGCCGCGCGCGGTGTAGTGGCGCGCGTCGGTGTAGAGCGGCACGCCGTGCACGGGAATCTCCACGCCGAACACGGCCTCGGCGCGGCTCTTGAGCGCGCCGATCAGCTTTTCCACGCCCGGCAGTTCCGACAGCGGCTCGGCCAGGATGATGCGCTCGACCTTCACTTCGATGCCCGGGCGTTCCCTGGCCGCCTTTTCCACCACGGCGCGGATCTCGCCTTCGGCGTCGAAGCCGATTTCCTCGGGGATCATGCGGCGGTCGACGCGGAAGGTCACCAGGTCCGGCACCACGTTGGTATTGATGCCGCCCTTGATCAGGCCGACGTTCAGCGTGGCGGTGTCGATGCCCGGGGTCTGCGACTTGCGCGTGGCGAGTTCGGCGCGCAGCCCGTAGATGGCCTGCAGGATGTGGGTGGCGGCCTCGATGGCGTCCACGCCGGTGTGCGGCATGGCGGCGTGGCCCTGCTTGCCCTTGACCGTGACTTCCACGTGCAGGCAGCCGTTGTGGGCCGAGGTGATGCCATAGGAGAAGCCGGCCGAGATGGCGTAGTCGGGCTTGCTCAGGCCCTGGTCGAGCAGGTACTTGGGACCGATGTCGCCGCCGGTTTCCTCGTCGTAGGTGAACTGCAGCTCGACCGTGCCATCGAGCTTCGCGCCCTGCTTCTCGGCTTCCATCAGCGCCAGCACCGCGTAGGTGTAGGTGGCGAAGTCGGACTTGGACACCGCCACGCCGCGGCCGTACATGACCGGGCCGTGCTCGCTTCCGCCGATCTCGGCGCCGTACGGATCCTTGGTCCAGCCCAGGCCCGGGGGCACCACGTCGCCGTGCGCGTTCATGGCGATGGTGGGGCCGCCGCTGCCGAAGGTCTTGCGCACCACCAGGTTGGTGGCGCTGATCATGCCGGCGGCCTTGACCAGCTCGTCGGGCACCTTGTGCGCCTCGACCTTGAAGCCCAGTTCCTCGAGCAGCACCTTGGCACGCCTGCCGTGCGCGTCGCAGTCGCCGGGGGGGTTGTCGGAGGGCACCTTGACCAGTTCGGCCAGGAAAGCCTCCTGCGCGGGGCGCTGCGTGTCGATGTAGCTGGTGAGGGTGGTCTGCAGCGGGTTCACGTTGTCTCGTGCGGTCATTGTCTGGTCTCGGATGTTTGTGGCTTGCGTTTGCAGTCTTGCTCGCATGGGGGAAGGCGGTGGCCTGCGCGGCGCGCGGACCTAGCGCTGCGGCGCGAAGTGCTCGACGAAGTCGCTGAACACGGCCGCCGCGCTGGCCGCGTCGGCGGCGGTCATGGTTTCGGTGGGATGGTGGCTGATGCCGCCGTTGCCGCAGCGCACGAACAGCATGGCCACGTCGGCGATGGCGGAGATCGCCATGGCGTCGTGGCCGGCGCCGGACGGCAGGTGCCGCACCGGCAGGCCCTGGCGCGCGATGGCGCCGGCCCACTGCGCCTGCAGCCACGGCGCGCACGGCACGCTCGCGGCCTCGTGCGTCTTGCGGATCTGCACGCGCACATTGCGGCGCGCGCACACGCGCTCGATCTCCGCCAGCACGTCGTCCACCGCGGCCTGGCGCACGGCGTCCTCGCCGGCGCGGATGTCGATCGAGAACACCGCGCGGCCGGGCACCACGTTGGTGGCGCCGTTGGGCACGTTGAACTGGCCCACGGTGCCGACCAGCCCGGGCAGCCCGCCGCAGCGGCGCTCGATGAACAGGCCGATCTCGGCGCCGGCCATGGCGGCGTCGCGGCGCATGTCCATCGGCACCGTGCCGGCGTGGCCGGCCAGGCCCTCGAGCTCGACGAGGAAGCGGGTGGCGCCGGAGATCGCCGTCACCACGCCCAGCGGCAGCCCTTCGTTGAGCAGCACCGGTCCTTGCTCGATATGCACTTCCACGAAGGCCAGCACCTGCTCGCGCGGATGCGCGGCGGCGGGCAGCGCGGCCGGGTCGAAGCCGGCCGCGCGCATCGCTTCGCGCATGGTCTGGCCGGCGTCGTCCACGTTGTCGAGCACGTTGGTGTCGAAGGTGCCGGCGATGGCGCGGCTGCCCAGCAGCGTGGCCTTGAAGCGCACGCCTTCCTCCTCGGCGAAGCCCACCACTTCGATGGCGAACGGAAAGCGCCTGCCCTGGCGGTTCCACTCGGCCACGCAGGCCACCGGCAGGATCACGCCGAGGTTGCCGTCGTAGCGGCCGGCGTCGCGCACGGTGTCGAAGTGCGAGCCGGTGAGCAGCGCCGGCGCGCCGGGCGTGGCGCCCTCGTAGCGGCCGATCACGTTGCCCGCGGCGTCGCGCCGCACCGTCATGCCGGCCTCGCGCATCCACGCGGCCAGCTGCGCCGCGGCGCCGTGGTGGGCCTCGGTCAGGTAGGTGCGGGTGAGCATGCCGGGCTGCTCGGTGTGGACGGCCAGGTCGTCGGCCCAGGCCATGATGCGCGCGCCGGTCTCGACGGTGTCGGGGGCGGGCGTGAGGGTTGCTGCCATGCGTGTCTCCTGCTGGAAGTGCGCGAATGCGGGTGGCGTCGTCTCATGCAAGCACCGCGCCAGCGCCGCCGCACGCCACGGCTCTCGTGGCGAGAGCTCTATTCTGTGCGATTCATCTTAGCACAGTGAATTCAAAAATTGCATACAAAAATGATATGCACTATATTGACCGGCACGTTCCGACAATTCGCCGCCGACAATCCCGCCCGGACAGCGAATCGCGTGGATTCCGCTCCAACAGGGGGGCCATCCGCGAGCGCCGCCGCCTTCACCCGGCGCGGCGCTCGGCACGCCAGGCCGGCCGCCTTCGCCACGGCAGCGCAACGCAACGTGACGCGGCGGCAGCCGGCATTCCTGCAGCTTTTCGACAGGTCGCGCCAGCCTTCGCATGGACGCGCCGCATGGAGACAACGATGCACCCAGCAGTCCAGCAAGGTCCGGCTTCCGGCCGCCCGCAAACTCCCCCGCAGTCCCCCCTCGCGCGCTTCGCGCGCTCGCTGTTCGGCCAGGTCCTGATCGCCCTGCTGCTGGGCACCCTGCTCGGGCTGTTCTTCCCCGAGTTCGCCGCCAGGCTCAAGCCGCTCGGCGACGCCTTCATCAAGCTGATCAAGATGCTGATCGGCCCGATCGTGTTCTGCGTGGTGGTGGCCGGCATCTGCGGCGCGGGCGAGCTGAAGAAGGTGGGCCGCGTCGGCATCAAGGCGGTGTTCTACTTCGAGGTGGTCACCACCATCGCGCTGGCGCTGGGCATTGCGCTGGCCTACCTGTTCCATCCGGGCACCGGCATGAACGTCAATCCGGCCTCGCTCGACGCCTCGGCGATGGCGGCCTACGTGGACACCGCCGACAAGATCAAGAGCGCGGGCACGGCGGACTTCCTGCTCAAGCTGATTCCCAACACGGTGATGGGCGCCTTCGCCAGCGGCGACGTGCTGCAGGTGCTGCTGGTGTCGATCCTGTTCGGCTGCGCGCTGTCGCTGGTGGGCGAGCGCGGCCGCCCGCTGGTGGGCATCATCGACACCTTCTCGCACACGCTGTTCAAGATGATGGGCTTCATCATCAAGCTCGCGCCGCTGGGCGTGCTCGGCGCGGTGGCCTTCACCGTGGGCAAGTACGGCATCGGCTCGCTCAAGCAGCTCGGCTACCTGGTGGTGGTGTTCTACGGCGCGGTGGCGCTGTTCGTGCTGGTGGTGCTGGGCACGGTGATGCGCCTGTGCGGCTTCTCGGTGCTCAAGCTGATCCGCTACCTGCGCGCCGAGCTGCTGGTGGTGCTGGGCACGGCCTCGTCGGACAGCGTGCTGCCGCAGGTAATGAAGAAGCTCGAGTTCATGGGCATCAAGAAATCGGTGGTGGGGCTGGTGATCCCCACCGGCTACTCGTTCAACCTGGATGCGTTCTCGATCTACCTGACGCTGGCCGCGGTGTTCATCGCCCAGGCCACCAACACGCCGCTGGCGCTGGGCGACCTGCTCGGCATCCTGGCGGTGGCGCTGGTCACCTCCAAGGGCGCGCACGGCATCCCGGGCTCGGCCATCGTGATCCTGGCGGCGACGCTGTCGGCGCACCCGGCCATTCCCGCCATCGGCCTGGTGCTGGTGCTGTCGGTGGACTGGTTCATCGGCATCGCCCGCGCGGTCGGCAACCTGGTCGGCAACTGCGTGGCGACCGTGGTGGTGGCGGCCTGGGAAAAGGACATCGACCGCGTGCGCGCGCACGGCGTGCTCGACGGCAGGATCGACGCGGCCGAACTCGACGCCGGCCTCGCCCCGGCTCCGCACGAAGCCGCTCCGGCCGCCCCCGGGACGGCCCCGCTGCCCGGCGCGGCCGCGGGGCGCTAGAATCTGGGCATTCCTGATCACGAGAGGCCGCCCCGGCGCGCCATCATGCCCGAGCACATCGACCCTGCCATGACCGCCGAAGCGATCGCCGAAGACATCGTCGCGGCCATCGTTTCGCACCGGCTGCCGCCCGGCACCAAGCTGCGCGAGGAGGCGCTGGCCAGCGTCTACCGCGTCAGCCGCACCAAGGTGCGCGCCGCGCTGCTGATGCTGTCCAAGGACAAGGTCATCCAGATCGTGCCGGACAAGGGCGCCTTCGTGGCCAAGCCCAGCGCGGAAGAAGCGCGCGAGGTGTTCGCGGTGCGCCGCATCCTGGAAGCGGCGCTGGCCCGCGAGTTCGTGGCGCGTGCCGGCGCGGCCGACTACAAGCGCATCGACCGTCATCTTGCCGCCGAGAAAAAGGCGCTGGCCGGCAGCGACGCGCAGTTGCGCACGCGCCTGCTGGGCGACTTCCACATCCTGCTGGCCGAGGTGGTCGGCAACGGCGTGCTGACCGGCATGCTGCAGGAGCTGTCGATGCGCAGCGCCGTGATCACCATGCTCTACCAGTCGCGCCGCGATGCCGCCTGCTCGTCCGACGAGCACCGCGAATTCATCGAGGCCGCGCGCGCCGGCGACGGCGAGCGCGCGGTGGCGCTGATGGTGGAGCACCTGAACCACGTCGAGGCCGCCCTGCATTTCGAGGAACTGCCCGCCGCGCGCGGCAAGGACCTGGTCACGGCGCTGCTGGCCTGAACGGCGCGCCGATGTGCGCCGGCCTTGACCAAGGTCAAGGCGCGCGCGGCGGCGCTGCCCCATCATTGGAACCGTCATGAAGCTGCGGGGGCGCGCTTCATGACACTGGGTGGTCCCTCTGCGGATCCCCGCCCGCACGCCGGCCTGGGTGCGGGCTTTTTCGTTTGCGCGGCCGGTTCCGCGCGGCACAATCCCGCTCCCTTTCCGTTCCCTTCCTGCTCCCTTCCCGCTCCCTTCCTTGCGCGCCTCTTTCCCCGCTTGCCGCCGCCGGTTTGTTGCGCGCCATGCGCACCTCTGTTGCCTGGCATGCGCGTGATCGAATCGCGGCATCGGAGTAGGATGTCGGAGGCCCGGGCCAGGCACCGCCCGGCACCGCACAAAAAAGACAGAAGACAGGAGACCGCCATGACCCGTTCCGCCTCGCCCGCCGCGCACCGCCGCGGCTGAACCGCAGCGCGCCCGGCCGGCGCCGGCCTCATCCGATTTCCGCCATACCCGACCCGCTCCAGGGAGGAAAAGCCATGTCAAACGCGTGCAGGGACGGCGTGCCGTCCGGCAAGGTCGCCTTCATCGCCGGCACCATCGTCGACTGCGACGGCGGCAGCAAGCCCGGCGACGCCTTGGCCGACGCGCTGCATCCGCCCGGCAGGCCGGCCTGACCTTTTTCTTCGCCCCAACCGACAAGGACACAAGCATGACCTCTCCCGTGCTCTATCACGCCGCCGAAGGCGTGGCCACCATTACCCTGAACCGCCCCGACGTGCTCAACGCGCTCAACGCCGAACTGATGGCCGAGCTGCGCGCCTCGGTGGAGCGCGCCGCGCAGGACGAAGCCGTGCGCGCGGTGGTGCTCACCGGCAACGGCCGCGGCTTCTGCGCCGGCGCCGACCTGGCCGGGCGCCAGGGCGAGATGAAGGATTCCGGCACGCTGCTGCGCGAGCGCTACCACCCGATCGTGCTGGCGCTGCGCAACATGCCCAAGCCCGTCGTCACCGCGGTCAACGGCGTGGCCGCCGGCGCCGGCATGAGCCTGGCGCTGGCCGGCGACGTGGTGCTGGCCGGCCGCTCGGCCTCGTTCCTGCAGGCGTTCTCCAAGATCGGCCTGGTGCCCGATGCCGGCAGCACCTACTTCCTGCCGCGCTACGCCGGCGAGATGCGCGCCCGCGCGCTGGCCATCCTGGCCGAGAAGATCGACGCCGAAGAAGCGCACCGCATCGGCCTGGTGTGGAAGGTCCACGCGGACGACGCGCTGGCCGCCGAGACCGCCAAGCTCGCCGCGCACCTGGCGCAGATGCCCACCTTCGCCTACGGCCTGATCAAGGAAGCGCTCAACGCCAGCTTCGACAGCAACCTGCCCGACCAGCTCGAGCGCGAAGCCTCGCTGCAGACGCGCGCGTCGGCCAGCCAGGACTTCAAGGAAGGCGTGGCCGCGTTCCTGGAAAAGCGCAAGCCGCAGTTCAAGGGGCGCTGAGCCGCGGCGCTCGGACACCCGCGTGGACGATGATTCGCCAGTGGTTTGCTCCCCTCTCCCACAAGTGGGAGAGGGGAGCAAACAGGCAGCAGAGGGCAAATGCCAGCGGCTTGCCCGTGCGCGACGGCACGCACAAACCACACACCGGACACGGAGACCGACAACGATGACCCACCCGGCAGACGGCGCTCAGCGCATCGTCCTCACTATCGACCGCGGCGTGGCCGAGGTCAGGCTCAACCGCCCCGACAAGATGAACGCGCTCGACCCCGCCATGTTCGACGCGCTGATCGCAACCGGCCAGCGCCTGCTGCGCGAGCCGGACCTGCGCGCGGTG
This sequence comes from Cupriavidus sp. 30B13, assembly GCF_049059565.2. Taxonomy (NCBI): domain Bacteria; kingdom Pseudomonadati; phylum Pseudomonadota; class Betaproteobacteria; order Burkholderiales; family Burkholderiaceae; genus Cupriavidus; species Cupriavidus sp. 30B13. The sequence continues at coordinate 4,033,899 of NZ_CP188223.1, forward strand.
GTGCTGTCCGGCGAGGGCCGCGCGTTCTGCGCGGGGCTCGACATGCAGAGCATGGCCGGGATCGCCGCGGGCGCCGGCGACGGCATCGCCGCCGGCCGGCTGGCGGCGCGCACGCACGGCATCTCCAACCGGCCCCAGTACGCCTGCATGGTATGGCGCGAGTTGCCGGTGCCGGTGATCGCCGCGGTGCACGGCGTGGCCTTCGGCGGCGGCCTGCAGGTGGCGCTCGGCGCCGACCTGCGCTACGTCGGCGCGGACACGCGCATGTCGGTGATGGAGATCAAGTGGGGCCTGGTGCCGGACATGGCCGGCATGCTGCTGATGCGCGGGCTGGTGCGCCCGGACCGGCTGCGCGAGCTGGTCTACAGCGGCCGCATCGTCGGCGCCGAGGAAGCCTGCGCGCTCGGCCTGGCCACCGCGCTGGTGGACGACCCGCGCGCCGCCGCGCTGGCCGCCGCGCGCGAGATCGCCGGCCGCAGCCCCGACGCCATCCGCGCGGCCAAGCGGCTGCTGCAGGTCAGCGAGGACGGCGAGGGGCGCGATGGCGCCGCCATCCTGCGGGCGGAATCCGTCGAGCAGGATGGCCTGATCGGCACCGCCAACCAGCGCGAGGCGGTGCTCGCCAATCTCGAAAAGCGCGCGCCGGCATTCAAGCCGGCCGCCTAGCGCTCAGCCGCGCCGGCCGCCCCGCCGGCGCCACAGCGCCGCGTAGACCGTCACGTTGAGCAGCAGCACGAGCGCGCCCAGCACCAACTGCGTATGGCGCGTGAGGCCGTCCGGATAGATCAGCGGCATGATGTAGTGCTGCACGAAATCGCCGCCGTAGGCCTGCTGCCCGGCGCGCTCGCGCAGCGCGTTTTCCAGCGGCGTGAGCGGGCAGATCCAGCCGGTCCACTCCACCGCCACGCCCCACGCCGCCGCCGGCAGGTGCAGCCACGCCAGGCGCGGCCAGCGCAGCACCAGCAGGCCGCCGAACATCACGAACAGGATGAAGGCCAGGTGCGCCAGCACCACCGCATCGGCCAGCCATGGCGCGCTCATGGCGTGCGCCGCCCGGTCCAGTAGCCCGGCGCCGCGTACGCGGCCTTGAGGTGCTCGATGAAGAAGCGGATCTTGGCCGGCACGGGGCGCTGCTGCGGGTACACCGCGAGGATGTCGTAGTCCGGCAGCGCGTAGCCGTCCAGCACCGTGATCAGCTCGCCGCTCTCCAGTTGCGGCAGGATCTCCCAGGTGGAGCGCCAGCCCAGCCCCAGGCCCTCGCCGGTCCAGCGGTGCAGCAGCTCGCCGTCGTTGCAGTCGAGGTTGCCGTTCACGCGCACCGTCACCGTCCTGCCGTCCTGCTGGAAATACCAGCCGCGCTGCTGGCCGCCCTGCAGGTTGAACGCCAGGCAGTTGTGCTGCGCCAGGTCGTCCAGCGTGTGCGGCACGCCGTGGCGCGCGAAGTAGGCCGGCGTGCCGCACACCACGCGCTTGTTGGTGGCCAGCCTGATGGCGACGAAGTTCGGGTCGATGGCGCCGCCGATGCGGATGCCCACGTCATAACCTTCGCGCACCAGGTCCACCACGCGGTCGGTCAGGTTGAAGGAAATCTGCACCTCGGGGTTGGCCGCCAGGAACAGCGGCGCGTGCGGCGCCACGTGCTTGCGCCCGAACGCCGCCGGCGCCGACACGATCAGGTGGCCGGTGGCCTTGTGCTTGCCCTCGGCGATCAGCATCTCGGCGCGGTCCAGGTCCGCCAGCGCCTTCTTGCACTGTTCCATGAACGCCGCGCCCTGCTCGGTCACCACGATGCGGCGCGTCGAGCGGTGCAGCAGCTTCACGCCGATGCGCGCCTCCAGCGCATTGATGCGCCGCCCGATCATCACCGGCGTCACGCCCTGCGTGAGCGCCGCCGCGGCCATGCTGCCGTGTTCCACCACGGCGATGAACGCCTCGATCTGTTTGAGTTTGTCCATGCTCGTCCGTCTCCTGCCCGCCATTGTGGCGCATTTGGCGCAGGCGGCGTGCGCAGGGGTCAGCGCGGCTTGGGGCGGAACGGCTTGATGACGTATTTTTCGCCGTGCGCGGCGCAGTCGTCGGCGATGGAATGCCATCTCGCGTGCGTGACCAGATAGGTGCTGCCGTTGATGTCGTCCACCGTTTCCACGGTGTCCCGGCCGAGCTTGAGGTTGCGGCGCGCGGTGGTCAGTCCTGCCTCGCGCATGTCCCGGTATTCGCTTCCGTCCCAGAGGATGTTGGTCTTCTCCTCTTTCCAGTTCACCCACACCTGAAGATTGCCATCGGGCCATTCGTAACCGACGACGCAAAAATGATTGGTGACGCGGTTTTTCTTGTCGAACGCGACGCGTTGACGCATCGCTCGATCGGGACGGAGAAAATACGGGCTCTTAGACACGACGAAACGCCCCTTGGGAGGACTGCCGAATGTCGCCGGAAGATCGTCGGCGGCATTCGACAGTGCAGGCGCGGCGAAGCACAAGGCAAGCAGGATGCAGAGAGTCAGCGAGACGGAAGAACGAAGTGTCATGTCATTGCCCTCTCAATAGCGGATCGCGTCGGAATGCCTCGCTCAGGGTGTAGAAATCATTCCCGCCTTCCGTGATGAATTTCACGAAATTCTTTCCCGGGGAGTCTTCGCCTGCCGTCCGCCACGCGTACAGTCCGGTAGGGCATGGATCTGTGCCGGGATTGCTGCCTCTGGCAACGGCGATCGCGTTCGTCATGAACTCGCGCATGGCAGCATGGCGCGAGTCCGTGGCGTCGTTTGCAATCTTCACAAAATCCCGAAGATTCTTTTCCTGAATGCCGCGCAGCGCGGGATATTGCTCAAACCCCTCCACCTGATTCGGCGCCACGATCAGCGCCGCCAGCGTGCCCGCGTTGCCGGCGCCGAAGAATCTGGGCCCGAACTTGAGCCGGTTGAGCAGCACATGCCGCATCCATTGCATCGACAGCAGCGTGCGCGACTGGGAAACGAAGCCCGGCTGGCCGGGGCCTTTGGCCTCGGCCAGCAGCAGGCGCGCCAGCATGCCGGTTTCGTCGCCGGCAAGCGGCAGCGCCAGTGCCGGTTCAAGCTGAAACTCGACGCCCTGCGGGGCGTGGTCCGGTGCCCCGCCCTGCGTGTGGGCGGTCAGCGCCACGCGCGCCGCCGTGCGGACCTCGCCGATGTCGAGCTTGAGCTTCTGCTCGACGTTGCCGTCGCGCGCCGACACCACCGACACGCGCGCCGCCGGCGACGAGCTGGCGATGCGCAGGTGCTTGCGGTCGGGTCCGAGTCCCGACACCTTGAACCACAGGGTATTGCCGCCGATCAGGGGCATCCGGGCGGGCAGGCTGCTGCCGTCCATCCTGAGAAAAGGTGCCATTCATTCTCCTGAAGTGCCGCAAAGTCGACACCGCGGATCAGGCTAGTGCGCACCGCGCGCCCGTTCTCTCAGGCCTTTCCCAAAGCCGCCGCGGACATTTCCGTAATGGGCGCCATCTTGCGCGCCGTCTTGTTGTCCTACTGTGGTTCTCTTGTCGCTCACTTCGCCCCACGCCCCGGCGCCCGCCCGCGCGGCATCGACTGCGCGCAGTGCCGCACTTCCTTGCTGAACTCGGCGCACGCGTGCGTCATCAGGTCTTCCGAGCGGTAGACCAGGAACACGCGGAAGTCCGGCAGCTCGTCGCTGACCGGCAGGCGCACCAGCGCGGCGGGGTCGAGGCGCAGCGGGCCGCCGGTGCCTTCGAACACGAAGTCGGACCACATGCTGATCAGGTCTGTGCGCGTGGCGAGCTGCAGGCCGAGCAGGTTGGAGGCGCTCTGCACCACGCGCTTGGGCATGTCGAAGCGGTGCAGCCGCATCAGGCTGGCGAGCGGGCTGCCGGGGTCGTCGAGCGGGTCGAGCACGAGCCAGTCGGCGTCGAGCAGCGGGCGCAGCCGCCGTACCCGCCGCAGCGGGTGGCCGGCGCGCACGGCCAGCGACATGCCGGTGGAGAACAGCGGTTCCCACTGGAAGGCGCCGCTGCCGGGGCCGCCGTTGGAGGAGATCAGCCCGAGGTCGAGACGGCCTTCGCGCAGGCCTTCGAGGATCTGCTGCGGACGCATCTCGAACGCGCGCAGCGCCACGTTGGGAAAACGCTGGCGGAACGCGGCCATGGCGTCGGGCAGCGGGCCGCCGGAGGCCACCGCGGTGAGGCCGATATTGAGCTCGGCGTCGGCATGGCCGCGGATGGCCTCGATGTCTTCGAGCGCGTGGCGCAGCTCCTGCTCGACCAGGCTGGCGCGCTTGACCAGCGCCACGCCGTAGGCGGTCAGGCTGACGCCGCGCACCGAGCGCGACAGCAGCGTCACGCCGAGCTCGCGCTCGAGCTCGGCGATGGCCTTGGACAGCGCGGGCTGCGACACATGGAGCGCGCGCGAGGCTTCGTGGATGCTGCCGTGCTGGGCCACCGCCAGCAGGATGCGCAATTGCTGCAGTTTCATCGTCTCGCTTCCGTTGCCGTGTTGCTGTCCGCCGTGGTGCGCCGTGCCCCGCCGCAGTGCGGCAGCGCGCTGCCGGTACCTGCCCGCCGGGCCGCTTCCCGCCTGGGTTCTCGGTAGTTGTACCGATGGCGGGCGGGCGACGGTTATGACGGCGATGCCATTTGGTTATCAGGATGAAAATATATGATTTTCGGCGCGCCGTCTTTGCCTGAATACTTCAGCGCCAGGGAATCTTCATCCCCGCGCTGGACGCAGGCACCGCCCGCCTCCACGACCCCCGCAAACCAGTTCGTGGAGATCCGACATGAACGACGCCATCCTGCCCGCCGCTCCCGCGCTGGCGCCTTCCGCTGCGGCCGCCGCCAGCCCGGCGCGCGCGGGCCAGTTCCGCCTGATCGCCGCCTGCTCGATCGGCAATGCGATGGAGATGTACGACTTCACGGTCTACAGCTTCTTCGCCATCCTGATCGGCAAGCTGTTCTTCCCGTCCGACAGCGCCTATGGCTCGCTGCTGCTGGCGGTGGCCACGTTCGGCATCGGTTTCGTGATGCGGCCGCTAGGCGGTTTCGTGATCGGCAACTACGCGGACCGCCACGGCCGCAAGGCGGCCATGACGCTGACCATCGGCATGATGGTGGCCGGCACGCTGTGCCTGGCGGTGGCGCCGACCTACGCGCTCGCGGGCGTGTGCGGTCCGCTGATGATCGTGGCGGGGCGCCTGCTGCAGGGCTTCTCGCTCGGCGGCGAGATCGGCGCCTCCACCGCCATGCTGATGGAGGCCGGCGGCGTGCGCGGCCGCGGTTTCCGTATCAGCTGGCAGCTCGGCAGCCAGGGCATCGCGGCGCTGCTGGGCGCGCTCACCGCGGCCGTGCTGTACGGCACGCTGCCGGCCGCGGCGCTGGAAAGCTGGGGCTGGCGCGTGCCTTTCGTGCTGGGCCTGCTGATCGCGCCGGTGGGGCTGTACATCCGCGCGCATCTCGATGAAACCCATGTCGCCGAGGCGCGCGCGCCGAGTCCGCTCGGCACGCTGTTCCGCGAGCACGGCGGCACCGTGGCCAAGGGCATCCTCACCATCATCGGCGGCACGGTCGGCACCTACCTCGTGGTGTATTTCATGCCGACCTACATGATCCGCGAGCTGCACCTGCCGGCCTCGCTGTCGCTGCTGGCCGGCTGCGTCACCGGACTGGTGTGCCTGCTCGCGTCGCTGCTGTCCGGCTGGCTGGCCGATCGCCTGCCGCGCCGCAAGCCGCTGGTGCTGGGCGCCATGGCGTTCACGCTGGTGGCGCTCTATCCCGCCTTCTGGCTGATGACGCACTACCCGAGCGTGCCGCTGGTGCTGGGCCTGTCGGCGCTGCTGACCGCCAGCCTCTACCTCGGCTCCACGCCGATGCTGCTGGTGCTGATGGAGATCCTGCCGGCGCGCGTGCGCGCCAGCGGCCTGTCGGTGATCTACGCGGTGGGCGTGACGGTGTTCGGCGGCTCCTGCCAGTTCGTCGTCACCTGGCTGCTGGCGCGCACCGGCAACCTGATGGCGCCGGCGTTCTACATGATGGCCTGCGGCGTGGTGACCATCCTCGCCGTGCTGAGCATCCGCGAAAAGCCGCGAGCCTGAGCTTCCCCTCTTGCGCCACCTCTTGCGCCACCTCTTCCCCACCTCTTCCCCACCTCTTCGGCCACCTCTTCCGCCCTGCCCTTGCTTCCACAGGATTCCCACATGACCCGCGAACCGACCCTGACCCCGTTCCAGCTGCTGCCGCACCTGCTGCCCGGCATCACCGATATCCGGATCGACGCCGAGACCTTCATCGGCATCCGCCGCCAGATCCACGCGCAGCCCGAGCTCGGCTTCGAGGTGGGCGCCACCGGCAAGCTGGTGGCCACGCTGCTGGAAAGCTGGGGCTACGAGGTGCACACCGGCATCGGCAGGAGCGGCGTGGTGGGCCAGCTCCGGCTCGGCAGCGGCAAGCGCCGACTGGGCATCCGCGCCGACATGGACGCGCTGCCCATCGCCGAGAAGACCGGCCTGCCCTACGCCAGCCGGAACCCCGGCAAGATGCACGCGTGCGGCCACGACGGCCACACCGCCATCCTGCTGGCCGCGGCCAAGGCGCTGGCCGACAGCCGCGATTTCGACGGCACGCTCAACCTGATCTTCCAGCCCGACGAAGAGAACCTGTGCGGCGCGCGCGCGATGATCGAGGACGGCCTGTTCGAGCGCTTCCCCTGCGACGCGGTGTACGCGCTGCACAACATGCCGGGCGTGGCGGCCGGCACCTTCCGCGTGCTGCCGGGGCCGGTGAGCCTGTCGTCCGACGTGGCCGACGTGACCCTCAAGGGCGTGGGCGGCCACGGCGCCATGCCGCACCGCACGCGCGACACCATCGCGGCGGCGGCCGCGATCATCACCGCGCTGCAGACGGTGGTGGCGCGCAACGTGGCGCCCGACGACACGGCGGTGCTGTCGGTGGGCTTCATCCGCGGCGGCGCCACCCACAACGTGATTCCGGAAGCGGTGACGCTGGGGCTGAACGTGCGCGCCGCGCGCCCCGAGACGCGCGCGCTGGTGGAGCAGCGCATCCGCGAGATCGTCGGACTGACCGCGCAGGCGCATGGCGTGGAGGCGCACATCGACTACCGCCAGCTGACCCCGCCGATGGTCAACGCCGAGGCCGAGACGCGCCTCGCGCAGCAGGTCTGCGCCGCGCTGGTGGGCGCGGACAAGGTGGTGACGCAGGCGCCGAAGGGACTGAACGGCAGCGAGGATTTCGCCTGGATGCTCAACGCGGTGCCGGGCTGCTACCTGATCCTCGGCAACGGCGAAGGCGAGTTCGGCGGCTGCATGGTGCACAACCCGGGCTACGACTTCAACGACCGGGTGCTGCCGCTGGGCGCGGCGTGCTGGGTACGGCTGGCGCGGACCTACCTGGCGGCCTGATCCAGCGGCGCCGGGCTTTCTTCCCGGCTGTCGGGGCCGCCGAGGCTGTCCGGCGGCACCGGCGCCGGCGACGGCACGGCGGGCCGGGCCGCTGCCACGGGTACGTCCGGCGCGCGCCCGAGCTGCGCGCTGATCTCCGCGGCTTCGGCCAGCACATAGGCCAGCCGCCGCAGCGGCCGCGCCACCTGCAACTGCAGGAACACCACCAGCGCGGCGCCCGCCACGAAGGCCACGCCGTACAGCGACAGCAGCGGCACCAGGCCCGCGCCCTTGCGCGGCAGCTCCAGCAGGCCGGTGACCAGCATCAGCGCCAGCGGGCTTACCGCCACCAGCAGGCCGGCGGTCTTCGCCATGCCTTCCCACATCCGCAGATGCAATTCGACCCGGCGGCCGCGCGCGCGCAGCGCCTGGGCCGGGATGCGCGCGAGCGCGCGCAGCAGCGCGCTTTCGGCGTCGTCGTGCCGGTCGATCTGCTCGGCCAGCGGCCCGAGCGGGTCGCGCAGCCGGCGCAGCAGCGCGGGCGCATGGCTGAGCAGCAGGCCGCCCAGCCCGGCCACGCTGCCGGCCAGCAGGCAGTAGAGCAGGCGCAGCAGCCACGGCGCCGGCGCCCGGTGCTGCGCGCGGGCGTGGAGCACCGCGCCGGCCACCAGCAGCGCCGCCAGCGAGCAGCCCCAGAACAGGCCGAGCAGGCCGCGCTGCAGCCGCGCCGGATCGAGGCCGGCGGGGCGCGGGGCGGCGGTGTCGGGCGGGGATGACGGCCTGCGCTTGAGCGCGTCGAGCAGCTCGCGGGTGGTGGGGAGCCTGGTCAGCATGGCAATTCGGTTTGCGGTGAGTCATTTCCGCGCGCGGCGCCGGTGGCACGCGCACGTGCGCACATTGTCGCCATTTGGCGCGCGGGCAGGGATGCGCGGCGGCAGCGCGCCGGTCTTTTCCTGCAAATTCGCACGTATCGTTGCCGTCACACAACGTGCGGTAATCCGCCGTTGCGCCGTGGCGCAAATGACGCTCCACGGTCGAATTCCATACTCCGGGTATCGAATCAACTGATCCCGCTTCCCTTTATCCCGCACCGCCCGCGGGCATAGCATGGCCCCCAACAGTGAATCACCGCAATTCCCAGCATCCCGGCATTTCCCGGAACACATTGCAGGCACATTGGAGACAGACATGCCCAAGATGAGAGCAGTCGACGCGGCCATCGCCGTACTGGAAAAAGAAGGCGTCACCACCGCGTTCGGCGTGCCCGGCGCCGCCATCAATCCGTTCTACTCGGCGATGCGCCGCGCCGGCACCATCGACCATTTCCTGGCGCGCCACGTCGAAGGCGCGTCGCACATGGCCGAGGGCTACACCCGCGCCGAGGCCGGCAACATCGGCGTGTGCATCGGCACCTCGGGCCCGGCCGGCACAGACATGATCACCGGCCTGTACTCGGCCTGGGCGGACTCCATTCCCATCCTCTGCATCACCGGCCAGGCGCCGCGCGCGCGGCTGTACAAGGAAGACTTCCAGGCGGTCGACATCGAATCGATCGCCAAGCCGGTGACCAAGTGGGCGGTGACCGTGCGCGAGCCGGCGCTGGTGCCGCAGGTGTTCCAGCAGGCCTTCCACCTGATGCGCTCGGGCCGCCCGGGGCCGGTGCTGATCGACCTGCCGTTCGACGTGCAGGTCGCCGAGATCGAGTTCGATCCCGCCACCTACCAGCCGCTGCAGCCGTACAAGCCGGCCGCCTCGCGCGCGCAGGTCGAAAAGGCCATCGCCATGCTCAACGCGGCCGAGCGCCCGCTGATCGTGTGCGGCGGCGGCGTGATCAACGCCGACGCGGCCGCCCTGCTGGTCGAATTCGCCGAGCTGGTCAACGTGCCGGTGGTGCCGACGCTGATGGGCTGGGGCGTGCTGGCCGACGACCATCCGCTGCAGGCCGGCATGGTGGGCCTGCAGACGTCGCACCGCTACGGCAACGCGACCATGCTGGCGTCGGACTTCGTGCTCGGCATCGGCAACCGCTGGGCCAACCGCCACACCGGCAGCGTCGACGTCTACACGAAAGGCCGCAAGTTCGTGCACGTGGACATCGAGCCCACCCAGATCGGCCGCGTGTTCGGCCCGGACCTCGGCATCGTGTCCGACGCCGGGGCCGCGCTGGAACTGTTCGTCGAGATTGCGCGCGACATGAAGATGGCCGGCCGCCTGCCGTGCCGCAAGGGCTGGGTGGCGGACGTGCAGAAGCGCCGCCGCACCATGCGGCGCAAGAGCGATTTCGACAACGTGCCGGTCAAGCCGCAGCGCGTGTACCGCGAGATGAACCAGTACTTCCCGCGCGACGTGCGCTACGTCTCCACCATCGGCCTGTCGCAGATCGCCGCCGCGCAGTTCCTTTCGGTCAACCAGCCGCGCCACTGGATCAACTGCGGCCAGGCCGGGCCGCTGGGCTGGACCATTCCCGCCGCCATCGGCGTGAAGGTGGCCTCGCCGGAATCCGACGTGGTGGCGATCTCGGGCGACTACGACTTCCAGTTCATGATCGAGGAACTGGCCGTGGCCGCGCAGTTCAAGGTGCCCTACATCCACCTCGTGGTGAACAACTCCTACCTCGGCCTGATCCGCCAGGCGCAGCGCAATTTCGACATGGACTACTGCGTGCAGCTCGCCTTCGACAACGTCAACGCGCCCGAGCTGAACGGCTACGGCGTGGACCACGTCAAGGTGGTCGAAGGGCTGGGCTGCAAGGCGATCCGCGTGTTCAAGCCCGAGGACATCGCGCCGGCCTTCGCGCGGGCGCGCGAGCTGATGGCCGAGTTCTCGGTGCCGGTGGTGGTGGAGGTCATCCTCGAGCGCGTGACCAATATCGCCATGGGCACCGAGATCGACAACATCAACGAGTTCGAGCCCATCGAAGACATCGAGGAAGCCATCCTCGGCGAAGAAGTGGAAACGGCGTAAGCCAAGCAACGCAACCGCACCGGGCTGGCGCTTTTGCGCGGCGGCGCCGGTGCTCCAGATTCCGGAGAAAAGACATGCCAAAACTGGCCGCCAACCTGACCATGCTGTTTACCGAGGCGGGCTTCCTCGACCGCTTCGAGGCCGCCGCGCGCGCGGGCTTCCGCGGCGTGGAATTCCTGTTCCCGTACGCCTTCCACGCGGACCAGATCGCGGACCGCCTCAACCGCTTCCAGCTCGACCTGGTGCTGCACAACCTGCCGGCCGGCAAGTGGGACGCGGGCGAGCGCGGCATCGCCTGCCACCCCGACCGCGTCGGCGAGTTCCAGGACGGCGTGGGCGAAGCGCTCAAGTACGCCAAGGTGCTCGGCGTGCGCCAGCTCAACTGCCTGGTGGGCATCCAGCCGCAGGACGTCAAGCGCGAGCAGGCGCAGGAGACGCTGGTGGAAAACCTGCGCTTCGCCGCGCGCGCGCTCGCCGCCGAGCAGATCGACCTGCTGGTCGAGCCGATCAACACCTTCGACATTCCCGGCTTCTTCCTCTCGGGCACCCGCCAGGCGCTGGAACTGATCGGCCAGGTCAACGCGCCCAACCTCTACGTGCAGTACGACATCTATCACATGCAGCGCATGGAGGGCGAGATCGCCGCCACGCTCAAGGCCAACCTGCCGAAGATCAGGCACGTGCAGCTGGCCGACAACCCGGGCCGCAACGAGCCGGGCACCGGCGAGCTGAACTACCGCTTCCTGTTCCAGTGGCTCGACCAGATCGGCTACGACGGCTGGGTCGGCTGCGAGTACAAGCCGAAGACCACCACGGTCGAAGGGCTGGGGTGGCGCGCGGAACACGGCGTGCAGTAAAGACCGCCGCTTGTTTGCTCCCCTCTTCCGGAGAGGATGCTGGAGAGGATGCAGACCGCGATTGTCTGCGCCCCTCTCCCGCTCGCGGGAGAGGGGCCGGGGGAGAGGGCTGGTGCTTGCGAATGCCGCGGTGCGGGAAAAAACCATCGGCTTCATTTTTGGCCTCCATGCTGGACAACACCGCTGGCCTCGCTTGATGTGGCTCCTAGCCGAACCGCCCCTCTCCCCAGCCCTCTCCCCGTGAGGGGAGAGGGGGAACACCTTGCTTGGGCTAGCTCCGGCGGCTTGGGCCCACTCAAAAAAAAGCCGCTGGTTTCATTTCACTTTTTCGCTCCAAGGAGACAACACATGGCAAACCAACGCAACGTCGGCTTCATCGGCCTGGGCATCATGGGCGCGCCGATGGCGGGCCACCTGCGCGCGGCCGGCCACACGCTGTTCGTGCACGACGTGAACCCCGCGCCGCAGGCGCTCGTCGATGCCGGCGTCACCGTCTGCACCAGCGCCGAGGAAGTGGCCAAGCGCGCCGACATCATCGTCATCATGGTGCCGGACACGCCGCACGTCGAAGCGGTGCTGTTCGCCGACAAGGGCGTGGCCGCCGCGCTCAAGAGCGCGGGCAAGGAAGCCGCGCACGGCAAGATCGTGGTCGACATGAGCTCGATCTCGCCGATCGCCACCAAGGACTTCGCCGCGCGCATCAACAAGCTGGGCGCGGCCTACCTGGACGCGCCGGTGTCGGGCGGCGAAGTGGGCGCCAAGGCGGCCTCGCTGACCATCATGGTGGGCGGCCCGCAGGAGTCGTTCGAGGAGGTCAGGCCGCTGTTCGAGCTGATGGGCAAGAACATCACGCTGGTGGGCGGCAACGGCGACGGCCAGACCACCAAGGTGGCCAACCAGATCATCGTGGCGCTGAACATCCAGGCGGTCTCGGAGGCGCTGCTGTTCGCCTCCAAGGCGGGCGCCGATCCGGCGCGCGTGCGGCAGGCGCTGATGGGCGGCTTCGCGGCGTCGCGCATCCTGGAGGTGCATGGCGAGCGCATGGTCAAGCGCACCTTCGACCCGGGCTTTCGCATCGAGCTGCACCAGAAGGACCTGAACCTCGCGCTGCAGGGCGCCAAGGCGCTCGGCGTGGCGCTGCCCAACACCGCCACCGCGCAGGAGCTGTTCAACGCGTGCGCGGCCAACGGCCTGGGCAAGCAGGATCACTCGGCGCTGTGCCGCGCGATCGAGATCATGTCCAACCACGAGATCGCCAAGGGCGGCAAGTAAGTACGCCAGCGCGGCCTGCCAGCGCCGCAGGCCAGTACCGCTCCCCGGCCGTGCCGGGGAGACAGCATTTCCGGATCCAGCCATGTACGCCACCGATTCTTACTCCGCCCTGCTGGTGCCGCCACGCCCGGCCGGCCTCAGCGATCCCCGCGCGCTGCTGCGCGACCTGTTCGACACGGCCGTGGCCGCCGCCAGCGCCGGCCATTGCCTGCCGCCGCGCCTGCCCGCGCCGCCCAGGGGGCGCACCGTGGTGATCGGCGCCGGCAAGGCCGCCGCCGCGATGGCGCAGGCGGTGGAGCTGCACTGGCAGGGCGAGTTGTCCGGGCTGGTGGTCACGCGCTATGGCCACGGCGCGCCGTGCCGCAAGATCGAAGTCGTCGAAGCCGCGCACCCGGTGCCCGACGAGGCCGGCCAGCAGGCTGCCCGGCGCATGGTGGAACTGGTCGGCGGCCTCACCGCCGACGACCTCGTGCTGTGCCTGGTCTCGGGCGGCGGCTCGGCGCTGCTGGCCGCGCCCGCGCCCGGCATCACGCTGGCCGACAAGCAGGCCGTGAACCGCGCGCTGCTCAAGAGCGGCGCCGACATCGGCGAGATGAACTGCGTGCGCAAGCACCTGTCCGCGCTCAAGGGCGGCCGCCTGGCGCTGCACTGCGCGCCGGCGCGCGTGGAGACGCTGCTGATCTCCGACATTCCCGGCGACGATCCCGCGCTGATCGCCAGCGGCCCGACCCTGCCCGACGCCACCACCTGCGCCGACGCGCTGGCGGTGCTCGCCAGGTACGGCATCGCGGTGCCCGCCCACGTGCGCGCGCACCTGGAGAGCGGCGCCGGCGAAACGCCCAAGCCCGGCGACGCGCGCTTCGCCGGCCACCGCAGCATCACGCTCGCCACCGCGCAGCAGGCGCTGGAAGCGGCCGCCGCGCGCGCGCGCGAACTCGGCATCGAGGCGCACGTGCTGTCCGACAGCGTCGAGGGCGAGGCGCGCGAGGTGGCGCTGGTGCACGCCGCCATCGCCCGGCAGGTCGCCCAGCACGGCCAGCCCTTCCGCAAGCCGTGCGTGCTGCTGTCCGGCGGCGAGACCACGGTGACCGTGCGCGGCCGCGGCCGCGGCGGGCGCAACGCCGAGTTCCTGCTGGCGCTGGCGGCCGCGCTCGACGGCCAGCCCGGCGTGCATGCGATCGCCTGCGACACCGACGGCATCGACGGCTCCGAGGACAACGCCGGCGCGCTGCTGTCGCCGGACACGCTGGCGCGCGCGGGGGCGCGCGGCCTGTCGGCGCTCGCCCGCCTGGCGGACAACGACGGCTACGGTTTCTTCGACGGCCTCGGCGACCTGATCGTGACCGGCCCGACCCGCACCAATGTGAACGATTTCCGCGCGATCCTGATCGTGTAGGCAACGCGTACGAACCCAGGCGCGCCCGCCGCGGCGCGCCGCCCGAGAATGGAAGAGGAGACAACATGAGACGCCAGCGCAAAGCCAAGATCGTTGCCACGCTCGGCCCGGCCAGCACCGACATCGCGGTGATCCGGCAATTGTTCGAGGCCGGGGCCGACGTGTTCCGCCTGAACTTCAGCCACGGCTCGCACGAGGACCACCGCCGCCGCTACGACGCGGTGCGCCAGGTCGAGGCCGAGACCGGCCGGCCGATTGCCGTGCTGGCCGACCTGCAGGGCCCGAAGCTGCGCATCGGCACCTTCGCCGCCGGCAAGGTGGCGGTCCGGGCCGGCGACGTGTTCGTGCTCGACAGCGACCCCAGCCCCGGCGACGCCACGCGCGTGCACCTGCCGCATCCGGAACTGTTCCGCGTGGCCGCGCCCGGGCAGTCGCTGCTGATCGACGACGGCAAGGTGCAGCTGACGATCGAATCGGTGGCCAGCGGCAGCATCGTCACGCGCGTGGCCAACCACGGCACGCTGTCCGACCGCAAGGGCGTCAACGTGCCCGACGCGGTGATCCCGATTCCCGCGCTGACCGAAAAGGACCGCAAGGACCTCGACTTCGCGCTGGCGCTGGGCGCGGACTGGATCGCGCTGTCGTTCGTGCAGCGCCCGGCCGACATCGTCGAGGCGCGCGAGATCATCGGCACGCGCGCCGGCGTGCTGTCCAAGATCGAGAAGCCGGCCGCGCTGCAGCAGCTCGAGGAAATCGTGCGCGTGTCGGACGCGGTGATGGTGGCGCGCGGCGACCTCGGCGTGGAACTGCCGCCGGAGCGCGTGCCGGGCGTGCAGAAGCGCATCCTGCGCGTGTGCCGCGAGCACGGCAAACCCATCGTCATCGCCACGCAGATGCTGGAGTCGATGATCGACTCGCCGGTGCCCACGCGCGCCGAGGCCTCCGACGTGGCCAGCGCGATCTACGACGGCGCCGACGCGGTGATGCTGTCGGCCGAGTCGGCCAACGGCCGCCACCCGGTGGCGGCGGTGGCGATCATGAACCGCATCATCGCGGAGGTGGAACGCGACCCGCTCTACCGCAACCTGCTCGACGCCCAGCACGAGGCGCCGCTGTCCACGCGCCAGGACGCCATCTGCGCGGCGCTGCGCGAGGTCACGCGGATCATCGGCGCGGTGGCCACGGTCGCCTACACCTCGTCCGGCGCCACGGCCTTGCGCGCGGCGCGCGAGCGGCCATGCGCGCCCATCGTCAGCATCACGCCGAACCTGGAGATCGCGCGCCGGCTGGCGATCGCGTGGGGCGTGCACTCCACCGTGAGCCCGGACGTGCAGAGCGTGGACGAGATGGTGAACGCCGCCATCCGCGCGGCGCTGGCCGAGGGCTACGCGCAGGCCGGCGACCAGATCACCATCGCGGCGGGCATGCCGTTCGGCCAGGGCGGCACCACCAACCTGCTGCGCGTGGCCGAAGTCACGGCCGCCGAGCCGGCGCGCGCGCAGGCCACCGCGGTGGCGGCCGCGTCCCCCGCCACGGTTACGGCCTGATACATCACTCCCATGCGCTGGCCGCACCGCCGTTGCTATACTGACCGGCACGCCGCGGCACGCTTCGTGCCGCGGCCACCGGACACCAGCCAGACCAGCAATGCGGAGCCACCATGCGTCTCGATGACGAAGCCGAAAGCCAGAACATAGAAGACCGCCGCGGCGACGGCGGCGGCGGATTCGGGGGCTTCGGCGCGGGGCCGAAGACGATCGGCATCGGCACCATCATCGTGGCGCTGGCCGCGTCGTATTTCTTCGGCATCGACCCCACCGTGATCATGCAGGGCGCCTCGGTGCTGCAGGGGCAACAGCAGCAGGCGCAGCCGCGCGCGCCCAGCCACCCGCCCGCCAACGACCAGATGACGGTGTTCGTGCGCAAGGTGCTCGGCAATACCGAGCGCACCTGGTCGCATATCTTCGAGACCGATCTCAACCGCCGCTACGCGCCGCCCACGCTGGTGCTGTTTACCGGCGCCACGCCCACCGCGTGCGGCACCGGCCAGTCGGCCATGGGCCCGTTCTACTGTCCCGGCGACCAGAAGGTCTACATCGACCTGGCCTTTTATGACGAACTGCGCAAGCGCTTCGGCGCGGGCGGCGACTTCGCGCAGGCCTATGTGATCGCGCACGAGGTGGGCCACCACGTGCAGAACCTGCTCGGCGTGTCCGGCAAGGTGGACGCCGCGCGCCGCCGCATGGGCGAGGCGCAGGCCAACCAGCTCTCGGTGCGCGTGGAGCTGCAGGCCGACTGCCTGGCCGGCGTGTGGGCCGCCACCGCCGAGCGCATGAACCAGCAACTGCTCGAACCGGGCGACATCGAGGAAGGCCTGAAGGCCGCCGCCGCCATCGGCGACGACCGGCTGCAGCGCCAGGCGCAGGGCTACGTGGTGCCGGAGGCATTCACGCACGGCACCAGCGAGCAGCGCGTGCGCTGGCTGCGCCAGGGCCTCGACAGCGGCGACATCCGCAAGTGCGACACCTTCGCCGCCAAGCAACTGTGAACTGTGAACTGTGATGACGCGCGAACGGCATCGACCGCGTTCAGGCGGGCCGGGATGAGATAGCTGCGGGGAAACTGTGCCGGAAACGGCGCGGGAGCAACCGGTGGCGGACTGGCGGCGGACTGGCGGCGGACTGGCGGGGGGGGAAAAATCACCCGCCCGGCGGGAGAGAGAAGGAGGAGGAGGTCAGCCGGGCGGGTGGGAGATAAAGCGGTGATGCGGTGCGGCAGCACGTTACGGCGTGCCGTAACGCGAGGCGGCCACCTAAGTGACCGCCAGGCGACACGGGCGCCGGGTCAGACCCGGTAGCCGTACAGCGAGCCGTCGCCGGAGCGCGAGTTGTCGAGCGAGGATGCCGCGACTTCGCCGGTGAAGGCGGCATGCCTGCCTTCACTGAAGGAGTCGAACTTGCCCTGGCGCAGGCCGTCGGTGAACGGGTCGAACTTGTCTTTCTTGGCGCCGTCCGTGTACACGTCGGCCTTGCTCAGCGCGTCTGCGTAGACGTCGAACTTGCCGACCTTGCTGCCGGCGGGGGCCGCCAGGGCCGCGGCCGACGAGGCCAGGATCAATGCGCCTAAGGCGCTGCCAAGGATGCGTTTGGCATTCATTTGGGACTCCTTCAACTGATTTATGTATCTTTTTCTGTCTGCTTTGCTGGCTGCCCCGGCAAATCTGTGTTGCGCTGCAGGCACGGACTGAAGATTAGTGGGTTGGGCCGCAACGAGAAATACCACTGCGACGAATGGTGCGTTGTGTGTCGTGAAACGCTGGAAGTGCGGACGAACGGCGTCTTTGCCGCGACGAATGGCGCCCGCGGGACGCGGACGACGGCGGGACGGGGTGGCGCAAAGGCCGCCCCCAGGCGGCGGCCAGCCCAGGCTGGAGGCGGGCTGGCGGGAATCCGGGAGGCGCGCGAAGCGGCATTTTTTCGCCGCCGGCGCGGCATGGCGGCGCGGGCCGGGAACGCCCGCAGGCGGTGTTCCCGAATCTGCGTAATGTGGCGATTGCGGCGATTGCGCCGCTTGCCGATTTACAGCGTGAACTGGCCGTTGGCCTCGGGCTGGAACGACAATTCGAGGACGGTGACTTTCTGCTCGCGCCCGTCCGGCAGGCGGTAGCTCACGCTGTGGCCCGCGCGCGCGCCCAGCAGCGCCTGGCCCACCGGCGACAGCACCGAGAGGCGGCCGGCGTCGAAATCGGCGGTGTCCGGGTAGACCAGCGTCCACTGGCGCGGCGCGGCCTCGCCTTCCAGCGCGCACGTCAGGCTGGAGTTCATGGTCACCACATCCTTCGGAATGGCATCGGCCGGCACGATGGCGGCGCGCTCGAGGATGCTGTCGAGCATCTCGGCCAGCGGCGCCGCGCCGGCGCGGCTGGCGATGCGCTCGAGGCGGGTGACGTCGAGTTCGGTGAGGTAAAGGGTCGGTTGCTGCTTGGATGAAGCCGTCATGGTGGATCCTCGCTCAATGGCGATGCGTGGACCCGGCCCGCGGGCACGGTCCGCGCGGGACCGGCCCGGTGCTGCCAGGTCATGGAATAAGTCGGACCGTCAGGTGCGACGGGAAAAACCGCGAACAGGGGGTGTGGCTTGGCCCGGTTCGGTGCTTGCCTGCGTGCGGGGAGACGTCAGGCGGGGAACCGGGCGGGATCAGGCGGTGCGCTGACCCGGCGGCAGGCCGTGGCCTGTTTGGCTTGCGCGCGCCGTGCCGGCGCTACCCGCGCGCGCGCGCCGGCCTGCCCGGTACGGGCAAGCGTGGCAGCGGTCGGAGCGAGGCAGCGAGGCATCATCGGCGGACGGCAAGAATGTGGTGGGCGGTCTGCAACGCAGACAGCGGATACGAACTGTGGAAAAGCGCGCCGCGGGCGGCATGCGGCGAGAGCGATGGCTCACTCGGGCGCCGCCGGCCGGTTGTCCGGCATGCCCCATCCGCTGCGTTTTCACCGACGTGGCGCGCGGCGCAGGCGCTGCGGAGTCTCCACAGACAAGGGGGATCGTAGCACAGGCGGCGTCTTCTTTTAAGAAGGCGCCACATACGTCAGTGATGGCCCTGGGGGTGCGGATGGCATTCGCAGGCGGCGCCGGCCGCGGCCTGCTGCAGGTTCTGCAGGATGCCGCATTCGCTGGCCGGATGCGGCTGGTCGCAGGTGTGGCGCAGGGCCCGGAGCTGGCCTTCGAGCGCCTCCAGCGCCACGCGCTGGGCATGGATCTGCTCGATCTGGCGGTCCAGCAGCGCGTTGATGTCGTCGCAGGCGAGCGTGGGGTCGCGCTCGAAGTCGCGCAGCCGCCGCACGTCGGACAGGCTCATGCCGAGCGAGCGGCAGTGCCGCACGAAATTGAGCTGCAGCAGGTGGCCGTCGCCATAGCGGCGGTAGCCGTTGTCTTCGCGCTGGGGCGCGTCGAGCAAGCCCTCGCGCTCGTAATAGCGGATGGTTTCCACGTCGCAGCCGCTGTGGCGGGACAGTTCACCGATTCTCATGCCGACTCCGGATGATGCCTGCATCAGGCAGAAGACCCTGTAGTCATTACAGGGTTGCCTTGAGTCTAGTCCATCGCGCCCGGTCCTGCCAGCGCGGCTCGCGGCGCGCCGGTCCGCATCCTGTTCGCGCATGCCGACCTGTCCGGCCTGTACCCCGCGCGCGGCTGCATGCGCATGGCGGCATCCTGTAGAATTCTCGGCACGGTTTCGTGTCGAACATCGTGTCGAGCAATTCGATCCCGATTCGATCCCGCGAATCCGAACCCGACGTCATCCTTCGTGCGCGCCATCCGCCTGTTGCTGCTGCTCCTCATGCTTGCCGTGATGCCCTTCCAGAGCTGGGCAGGCGGCGCCACGTGCGCGGGCGGCAACGCCGGCGCACCGCACGAGCAGGCGTTCGCCGCGGTGGCCGGCGAGAGTGGCGGCCAGGCTGCCGTGATGCTGGCGGCATTCGCCCCGGACGCCGCGGACACCGGCGCCGCCGGCCATGGCGACAGCGACGGCTCCGACGTGAAAGACCCGGCCCAGGGCGGCGCCGACCTGGCCGAATCCCTGCTGCCCGCCGCGCCGCTGCGCTTTGCCGCCGGCCTCGCGCGCGCCGGCGCGCCGTCGCACCGTCCGGGCCTGCTGCCCGATCCCGACCTCCCGCTCCAGCAGCGCCCCCCGAGCGCCTGAGCCCGCGCGCCTGCCTGGCGCGCCCTTCGTTTCCCGCACCTTGCCGCTGGCACCCGTGCGCCGTGCGCGGCGCGCCGCGTGCGCACAGTCAGCGCGATGCGCACGCGCGCAAGGTGCCAGCGCCGCTTTGCCGTTTTTCCCTTCGAACAGACAGACCTTCCTCACAGACAAGAAATGAAACGCGTCCTGCTCTTCCTGGCGACCAACCTCGCCGTCATGCTCGTGCTCAGCTTCACCGCCAGCCTGCTTGGCGTGAACCGCTTCCTGACCAGCAACGGGCTCAATCTCGGCATGCTGCTGGCGTTCGCCGCGCTCATGGGCTTCGGCGGCTCCTTCATCTCGCTGCTGATGTCCAAGACGATCGCCAAGTGGTCCACCGGCGCCCAGGTCATCACGCACCCGAGCAACAGCACCGAACTGTGGCTGGTGCAGACCGTGCAGAAACTGGCCCAGCGCGCCGGCCTGCCGATGCCCGAAGTCGCCATCTACGAAGGCGAACCCAACGCCTTCGCCACCGGCGCCACCAAGAACAGCTCGCTGGTGGCGGTGTCCACCGGCCTGCTGCAAAGCATGTCGCACGACGAGGTGGAAGCCGTGCTGGCGCACGAAGTGGCCCACATCGCCAACGGCGACATGGTCACGCTCACGCTGATCCAGGGCGTGGTCAACACGTTCGTGATCTTCCTGGCGCGCGTGGTCGGCTACTTCGTGGACTCGATGCTGCGCAAGAACGACGAAGAGTCGAGCGGCCCCGGCATCGGCTACATGATCACCGTGGTGGTGTGCGAGATCGTGTTCGGCATCCTGGCCAGCATCATCGTGGCCACCTTCTCGCGCCACCGCGAGTTCCGCGCCGACGCCGGCGCGGCCAGGCTGATGGGCACCCCCACGCCGATGGTGGCCGCGCTGCGCCGCCTCGGCGGCCTGGAGCCCGACGGCCTGCCGCAGAACATGCAGGCGATGGGCATCGCCGGCGGCAAGTCGTGGCTGTCGCTGTTCTCCAGCCACCCGCCGATCGAGCAGCGCATCGCCGCGCTGCAGGGGCAGCGCTGAGCGGGCTTGCGCCCTTCGGGTCATGCGCGGAACGCCGCGCGGTAACGCTCGGGCGTGGTCTGCATGTGCCGCTGGAACGCCTGCCGCATCACGTCGGCATTGGTGAAGCCGGTGGCGCGGGCGATGCCTTCCAGGCGGCGCCCGTCTTTCTCCAGCAGGCGCCGCGCCGCCTCCACCCGCAGCCGCTCCACGTAGCGCGCCGGCGTCTCGCCGACCTGGCGCGCGAACACGCGCGCGAAGTTGCGCGGGCTCATGGCCACGCGCTCGGCCAGCACCGGCACCGACAGGTCGCGCGCCAGGTGCTGCGCCATCCATCCCTGCAATTCCCGCAGTTCCGGGTTCTGCGCGCTCTGCGCCTGCAGCAGCGTGGAGAACTGCGCCTGGTTGCCGGGGCGCTGCAGGAACAGCACCAGCTCGCGCGCCACCGCCAGCGAGGCGGCGTGGCCGAGATCCTCCTGCACCAGCGACAGCGCCAGGTCCATGCCGGCGGTGACGCCGGCCGAGGTATAGAGCTCGCCCGCGCGGATCCAGATCGGGTCGGGGTCGACCTGCACCTGCGGATGCTGCGCGGCCAGCCGCGCGGCGTGGCGCCAGTGCGTGGTGGCGCGGCGCGCGTCGAGCAGGCCGGTGCGCGCCAGCACGAAGGCGCCCGTGCACACGGCGCCGAGCCGGCGCACCCGGGGCGCCTGCGCGCGGATCCACTCGATCAGGCGGGCGTCCCCGGCCGCCGCGCGGTGGCCCGCGCCGCCGGCGATCAGCAAGGTGTCGATGGGGCCCGGCAGCATCTCGCCGATGCGATGGTACGGCGCGTCGGCCAGCAGCCGGATGCCGCTTTCGGTATGCACCACGGCGTCGTCGCGCGCGCTGGCGACGCGGATGTCGTAGGCCGGCACGGTCCTGCCCTCGAGGCGGTTGGCGTGGCCGAAGACCGCGCTCGGTCCGGTCACGTCGAGTTCCTGCGCCGGGTCCGGCGCGACGATCACCACGATGCGGGGCGGATCGTCCGGCAGGGGAAGGCTGGCTGGCATGGCGTCTGGCCCGGGTCGGGAGCCTGTCGGAATGGATGGCCCGTCGATCATACCGGCGCGCGTCTTCATCCGGCCAGCACCGCGCGGCGCGCCACGCCGCGCTGCCAGCCCAGCGTGACCAGCAGCGCCACCGCCAGCGCCGGCAGCACGGCCAGGTTGACCGCCTGCCAGCCATGGCGGTACAGCACCTGTCCGGCCGCCAGCGTGGCGAGCGCGGTCAGCGCCGCGGCGCTGAATTCGGCCAGCGCCTGGGTGCGCGCGCGCTCGGCCGGGCGGTAGCTCTGCGCCAGCAGCGTGGTGCCGCCGATGAACATGAAATTCCAGCCCACGCCCAGGCACAGCAGCGCCACATAGAACGCCGGCACCGCGGTGGACGCCAGCGCCACCAGCGAACCCGCCGCGGCGAGCGCGATGCCGCACATCAGCATCGGCCCGCGGCCGAAGCGCTGCAACAGCCAGCCCGAGAAGAACGACGGCGCGTACATGCCGACCAGGTGCCACTCGATGATCTGCGCGCCCTGGCCGATGGTGTGGCCGCACGCCACCGCGGCAATCGGCGTGGCGGTCATGACGAACATCATCACCGCGTTGCCGATGCCGTTGTTGGCGAAGGCCGCCAGGAACACCGGCTGGCGCGCGATCTGCGCGAGCGGGCGCGCGGGCAGCGCGGCGGCGCTCTCCTGCGCCGCGGCGTGGGCGGGCGCGTCGCGGTAGCCGAGCGCCAGCAGCAGGACCGTGGCCAGCCCGAACCCCGCCACCACCGCGTAGGACCCGGCGAACGGCTGCGCCACCAGCAGGTCGCTGCTCCACGCGGCGATGGCCGGGCCGCACACCGCCGCCACCACGCCGCCGGTGAGCACGGTGGAAATCGCGCGCGGCTTGTCGGCGGCCGGCGCGGCATCGGCCGCGGCCAGCCGGTAGAAGCGCGCGAAGGCCTGGAACACGCCGACCAGCGCGGTGCCCACGCAGAAGGCGGCGAAGTCATGGTGCGAAATGGCCCACACCGACACCAGCCCGCCCGCGCAGCAGGCCATCCCGCCCAGGCAGAACGCCGCGCGGCGGCCCAGGCGCTCGATCAGGAAGGCCGCCGCGATGGCGGTGAAGGCGGACGCCACCGTGATCAGCGCGAACGGCAGCGTCGCCAGCGCCTTGTCCGGCGCCAGCGTGTAGCCGACCAGCCCGGTCAGCGTGAGGTCGACCGACAGGGCCGAGGTGAAGAGAGCCTGGCAGACCGCCAGCAGGCGGGCTTGGGGGATCGCGGGACGTGCCATCGGGGCGCTCCGGTAAAGTCCGGCAAAGGACATGGGGCGTTGGGGATGGCACCGAGCGTAAGGAAAGCGCCGCCGCGCCGGCTGACAATGATCCGCGCAATCCTGCCACGCCGCGGCGGCAGGTCCGTGAGAATCAGTTGAAGACGTCCTGCCGGTAGCGGCCCTGCGCGACCATGCCGGCCAGCCACCCGGACGCCGCCGCTTCCGCCATGCCGCCCTCTGCCGCGGCGATCTCGATCAGCGTGCGGCGCACGGCGGGCGCCATCTGCCGCCCGTCGCCGCACACATAGATGGTGGCGCCGTCGCGCAGCAGCGCCCACACCGCGGCGCGGTCGCGCCACAGCAGGTGCTGCACGAAGCGCCGGTCGGGCGCGCTGCCGGTCGAGTACGCGGCGTGCGCCTGCACCACGCCGGCCTGCTGCCAGCGCGCGATGTCGTCGCGGTACAGCCAGTCGTGCGCGGGATGGCGGCAGCCGTAGTAAAGCTGGCTGGCGGCGACGCGCGCGCCGGCGGCCTGCTGCGCCGCGCGCTCCTCCAGGAAGCCGCGGAACGGCGCGATGCCGGTGCCGGGGCCGACCAGGATCATCGGCCGGGCGGGATCGGCGTCGGGTGCGAACGGCGGGTTCGGCGTGCGGATATTGGCGGCCACCACCGCGCCGGGCGCGAGGCCCTGCAGCCAGGTGGACGCCACGCCGCGGAACATGCCGCGCCCGGACAGCGCGGGCGCCCACACGGTGCCCACCGTGATCGCCGCCACGTCGGGCGACACCGCCGGCGACGACGCGATCGAATAGAAGCGCGGGCGCATCGCCACCGTGCAGGCCAGCAGGCCCGCCAGCGTCAGTTCGATGGCGGGATGGCGCGCCAGCACGTCGGCCAGGCCCAGGCGCGGCGCCGCCACCTGCGCGGCATAGCCCGCGGCGGGATCGTCCGAGCCGAGCTGCTCCAGCGCGGCGCGCGTGTGCGGGCAGCGCGTGTATTGCAGCAGCGTGCGCAGGGTCTGGCGCGACACCACGTCCTGCAGCTCGATGAAATGCGTGAGCAGCTCGCGCACCGGCAGCGCTTCTTCCAGCGGCAGGCCGCGCGCGGCGCCCGCGTGCGCGGCCGACAGCGTCACCATCGCAGCGGGGTCGAGATCGAGCCGCGCGCACAGGTCGTCCACCACGGCCGGCTGGTTCTGCGGATAGACCGCGAGGTGGTCGCCGGTGGCGTAGCGCGCGCCCGGCGGCAATTGCAGCCGGATGTCGCGCGTGGAGGTGCGCGGCGCTTCCTGCGCGAAGTCCCACAGCCCGGCGGGATCGTTGACCAGCTCGGTATTGGCCAGCACCGTGAACGCCTGCGTGGACGGCGGCAGCGTGCCGGCGCGGATGGCGGCAATGTCGCGCAGCCGCACCTCGATCGCGCCGGCCGCGGCGGCGGGCGCGTCCGGCCCGGCGCCCTGCGCTTCGCGCAGCGCCTGCAGCGCCTGCCACAGCGCGGCCAGCCATTGCTCGGCGGCGTGGTCGAAGTCGCCGTTGCCGTCGGCCTCGCCGCGCGCCAGCAGCGGCGTGGCGCCGGCCGCGTCGAAGAACGCCTGCACGCGCCGGGGAAACGCCTGGTAGGTGGCCCATTGCGAGTTGCCGCAGCCGAGCACGGCAAAGCGCAGGCCGGGCGCGCGGTAGCCCGAAGGCGCCTGCGCCTGCGCATCGAGCATGGCCTCGAAGCGGCGCGCCGAATCGGGCGCGCGGCCGTTGTAGGTGGCCGCCACGATCACGGCCAGCCCCGCGGTGGGCAAGGCATCCACCGCTGCGTCGAGATCGCGCAGCGTGGCGGCGAAGCCGGCCTGCAGCGCGCCCGCGTGGATCTGCTCGGCCAGCTCGCGCGCGGTGCCCAGGCTCGAGCCGCACAGCACGGCCAGCGGCTGGCCGTCGCCGCGCACCGCGGGGCGCGCGGCGTGCGCGCCGGCCGCGCTGGGCTGCGCGGCGGCGATGCGCTCGTGCGGGCGGCGCCGGCGCGCGCGCAGCGTGAAGCCGTCGGGCTTGAGCGTGAGCGTTTCCTTGATGCGGAACTGATAATCGTGCGGATCGCTGAACTGGAAGTTGCGCAGCATCAGCGCCAGCGCCAGCTTGGCCTCGGTCAGCGCGAACTGCCGCCCGATGCAGGCGCGCTCGCCGTTGCCGAACGGCTTGTAGGCGTGCGGATGGATGCGCGCCTCGTTCTCGGGCAGGAAGCGGTCGATGTCGAAGCGGTCCGGATCGGCCCACACCTTGGGGTCGCGGTGCAGCCCGGTGAGCACCACCGAGAGGCGGCGGTCCTTCCTGATGAGGTAGCGCCCGCCCAGCAGCGTGTCCTCGAACGGCGCCACCGAGAAGCCCGGCGCGGTCGGCCACAGCCGCAGCGTTTCCTTGAGCACGCGGTCGATCACCTGCAGGCGCGCCAGGTCGGCGTAGACCGGCGGCGCGTCGCCGGGCAGCACGGCGTCCACCTCGGCATAGGCCTGCGCCAGCACGCCGGGATGGCGCATCAGCTCGTACAGCGCGAAGGTCAGCATGCCGCTGGTGGTCTCGTGCCCGGCGATCAGGAAGGTGATGACCTGGTTGCGGATGTTCACGTCGTCCAGGCGCTCGCCGCTCTCGGGGTCGCGCGCGTCGAGCATCAGGTTGAGCAGGTCGGGCTCGGGCGCCTGGCCGCGCGCGGCGGCGGCGCGGCGTTGCCGGACCACGTCGTCGACCAGCTCGCGCATGAAGCCGACGTCGGCGGCGAACTTGCGGTGCGCCGCGTGCATGAACTTGTCCTTGATGGCCATGCGCGTGAGCTTGCCCATCGCCTCCTCGAGCGCGCCGACCATCGCGTCGATGAACGGATGCAGCTGCGCGCTGGCGAAGGAATCGAAGTCGTAGCCGAAGCCGGACAGCGCGATGGTGTCGAGCGTGAGCCGCGTCATGTCGTCGGCCACCGCGATGTCGGCGTCGGGGCCCTGGCGCTCCCACTTGCCGACCAGCCGGTTGGCCACGCGCAGCATCACGTCGAAGTAACCCTTCATGGCGCGCTGGCTGAAGGCCGGCATCAGGATGCGGTGCGCGCGGCCCCAGTTCTGCTCGCCGTGGTCGGCGGTAAACAGGCCGTCGCCGCCGACGTCGCGCAGGTAGGACAGCGGCGGGCCGATCAGCTTGCGGAAGCGCCGCTCGTCGGACAGCTCGGCCACCAGCCCGGCATCGCTGACGAAGGCCACGCGCCGGCCGGCGAAGTTCAGCTCGAAGATGCCGTCGAACTCGCGGCTGCGCGCCAGCAGGTGCTGGGCGACCATGCCCGGCGTGACCTGCAGCAGGTTGCCGACCACCGGCCAGCCGGGCGCCTGCGGAATCGGTTCGGGCGGGCGCGCGGCCGGCGCGGCGGCGGCGGCAGTGGTGGCGTCGGCGGCGGATGCCGGGTTGGAGGCTGGCTGCATGTTCAGGTCACCGTTCGGAAGCGGCGTGCAAGGCGCCGGGGTTGTCTCGCGTTCGTTGTTCTTGTGGGCGTAGACAAATGTCTACTTTTGCAGCAAAGTAGACGAATGTAGACCGAGTGTCAATTCCAAACCGGCATTTCACGGCAGGTGCGCGCAACGGGCGGCACGGCCGTGCGCCGGCTTGCGCCGCCACGATATTGCAGACAAAGAGACGCCAAACCATGGACGACGTTGCCGCCGGCAAACGCAAACTGATCGACGCCGCGCTGCGCCTGGCCGCCGCGCGGCGCAGCTTCGCCGGCCTGGGCCTGCGCGAGCTCGCGCGCGAAGCGGGGCTCAACCCCAACACCTTCTACCGCCATTTCCGCGACATGGAAGACCTGGCGCTGACCGCCGTGGCCGAGGTGGGCGGCGAGCTGCGCCCGATGCTGCGCGCGGTGCGCTGGGCGGCGGCGCGCGACAACCCGGACGAGGTGGCCGCGCGCGCGTGCGCGGCCTTCTTCGCCTACGCCGAGGCGCACCGGGATGCCTTTTTCGTCGGCGTGTGCGGCAGCACCGGGCCACAGCCGGCGCTGCGCGACGCGGTGCGCCAGCTGCTGGCCGACATCGCCGCCGAGATGGCGGAGGACATCGAGCGGCTGGGGCTTTGCCCGGGCCTGCCGCGCGCGGCCATCGACGACCTCTCCGGCTACGTGGTGTCCTACCTGTTCCACCTGTCGACCGATTATCTCGAAGACGACGCGGCGGGCCGGCGCCGGCGCGTGGAGCAGTCGCGGCAACTGGTGTGCTGGCTATTGCATGGCGCCGCCGAGCAGCAGCGCGGGCTGGCGCATGCCCAGGCCGCCGCGCCGGCGGCGGGACGCAAGCGCAAGCCGCCGCCGGGCGTGCCGCATTGAACGCGGCGGCGGGCGCCGCCGCTCAGGCCAGCCGCGCGTAGCCGGCCGCCGCCGCGGCGCGCGCCATGTGCGCCACCGGCGCGTAGTGCGCGAAGCCGGTGCTGGCGATGCCGCGCAGGCGCAGCCGTTGCGCCAGCGCGGGCTCGGCATCGATCACCTGCGCCAGCACGTCGCCCACGCGCGCGCTCAGCGCCGGACTCGCATGGCGCGAGCTCACCAGCGGCAGGCCGGGCGCGGCCGCGGTGCTGGCGATCTGGCGCAGCGGCGCCAGCCGTGCGGGCAGGTGATCGCGCGCGAAGGCCAGCGTGACGCAATCGATGGCCGCCACGTCGGCATCGCCGCGCGCCACGGCATCGAGCGAAGCCAGGTGCGAACCGGTGCGCAGCGCCGCGGCGAAGAAACGTCCGCCTTGCGCCAGCGGCGCCACCGCGTGGCGCAGCGCGTTCATGCCGCTGTGCGAAGCCTCGTCGTTGTACGCCACGCGCAGCCCGCGGCATTCGGCCAGGCTGTCCGGGCCGCCGGCGCGCGTCACGATCGCGCTGCGGTAGCGCTCGCCCTCGCAGCCGGGCGCGTCGAACAGCGGCGTGCCGATCACGCGCACGTGGCGCTGCAGCCCCTGCACCAGCGGGTAGCCGCAGGTCTGCGACAGCAGCAGGTCCGGGCGGCGCCAGAAATCCTGCAACTGCGCGTGCGTGGCGCCGGGCTCGACCGCGCGCAGGAACAGCGGATCGCGCCCGCGCGCGAGCCCTTCCGCCACGCGCGCGATCAGTGCCAGCCAGTCCTCGCGCAGCGCGGGCGATACGTTGTACATGGGCAGCGCGGCCACCCAGTGCTTGCGGTCATCCATCCGGTCATCCATGCGCGCTCACCCCGTCAGCCGTGCCCGCGCGTCGTTGCCGGCCCGCCTGCCCGCCGCAACCGGCGTTGCCGGCGTTGCCGGCGCGGCCGGCGTGACCGCGGCGGCGGTGCCGCCGCGCCGCGGGCCGCGGAACAGCGGGTGCACCACCGGCGCGGCCGGACGCAGCGCGAAGCGCGCCAGCCATTCGCCGTAGCCGTTCACCACGAAGCCGCCGCTGCGCCGCCGGTAGCCGGCCTCGCGGGCGCGATAGACACGGCCCAGCGCAAACCACGGCACCACCGGCAGATCATGGTGGACGAGGTGGAAGTTGTTGTTGAGGAACAGCAGGCGCCACGGCCATGCCGCCTCGTTGAGCACGCTGCGCCGCGCCGGCAGCGCGTGCGGGCGGTGCTCCTGGAACGAGCGCACCGACGACAGCGACAGCGCCGGATACGCCACGCCCGCCAGCATCAGCCACGGCGCGATGCCGCACACGCGGTCGAGCCACGCCAGCAGCGCGGCCAGCGCGAGCAGGTGCGCGGCCCACATCGGCAGGTCGCGCAGGTCGCCGGCGCGCAAGCGGCGCGCCGCGTCGGCCGCCGTGCGCGCGATGGCGAAGGCCGGGCCCAGCAGCACGCGCCCCGCCATGGTGTTGCGCCAGCGCAGCAGCGTGCGCAGCAGCGGGCCGGCGGCCTGCCAGTCGCCCGGCAGCAGGAAATAGCTCTCCGGATCGGCGCCGGGGTGGGTGAGATCGTCGTGCGCGTGATGCTGCAGGTGTTCGCGCCGATAGAGGCCATACGGAAAC
This sequence comes from Cupriavidus sp. 30B13, assembly GCF_049059565.2. Taxonomy (NCBI): domain Bacteria; kingdom Pseudomonadati; phylum Pseudomonadota; class Betaproteobacteria; order Burkholderiales; family Burkholderiaceae; genus Cupriavidus; species Cupriavidus sp. 30B13. The sequence goes on from NZ_CP188223.1 coordinate 4,062,788, forward strand.
CACACCGCCAGCGGCGCCATGCCGAACAGCGCGTTGAGCCACGGCAGGCGCGTGGGATGGCCGTGCAGCAGCTCGTGCTGCAGCGACATGTACCAGGTGGTGGCGAGCGCCAGCAGCGCCAGCGCGAGCGGCAGGCCCAGCCGGGCCGCGTTGAGGGCGGCGCCGAACCACAGCGCGTAGACCGCCGCGATCAGCAGCCAGGTGGGAAGCTCGGTGCGCCAGAGCCAGGCGCGGCTGGCGCGCGCGATCTCCGCGCGCTGGATGTCGTCCAGGTAGATTGCCATGGCTGCGTCATCGTTGAACGGTGGCGGGTTGCACGGCAAGCGAGGCGATGCGGACACCCAGGGCATCCCCGTTGCCGGCGCCGCCCGTGTGGCGCCCGGCGCGAGGATGTCAGTCCAGCTTACGCGCCATGGCGCAAAACGGAACGAAGGAAAGCCGATATGGATATGCGCGCCCGGGAGCCGGCACGCGCATGCGATGCAAGCGGCGCGCCGGCAGCGCGCCACGGGCTCAGTCGAGCACCTTGCCGCGCATGGCCTTGACCTGGCTGCGCTGGCTTTTCCCTTCCAGCCGCCGCATGCGCGAGCCGAAGGTGGGACGCGTGGGGCGCCGCGCGCGCGGCGGCGTGGCCACGCTGCGCACCAGTTCGTGCAGGCGCCGCACGGCTTCCTCGCGGTTCATCTCCAGGCTGCGGTGCTGCTGCGCCTTGATCACCACCACGCCGTCGCGCGTGATGCGGTGGTCATGCAATTGCAGCAGGCGCGCCTTGTGGTCCTCGTCCAGCGATGCCGACGCGCGCACGTCGAAGCGCAGGTGAACCGCGTTGGACACCTTGTTGATGTTCTGCCCGCCCGCGCCCTGCGCGCGGATCGCGGTGATCTCGTACTCGGTGTGGGGGATGACGGTTTCGCTCGGCATCGGGCAATGATAGCAAGCGCGCCGCCCGGGCGTGGCGGGCAGCGCCCGCCGGGGCCGGTCAGGCGACCGCCGCGAGCTTCACGATGTGCAGGCTGGCGCGGCCCTCCAGCACCTTGCCCAGCGCGGCAAGCGCCGCGCCGCGCCCGTGCTGCGCGAGCGCGTCTTCGTCGCGCCAGCGCTCCAGCATCACGAAGCGGCCGGCGTCGTCCAGGTCGCGATGCAGTTCGTAATATTCGCAGCCGGGCTCCAGGCGCACCTGCGCGACGGCCTGGCGCAGCGCGTCCTCGACGAGCTGCCGGTGGGCCGGCTCGGGCACGATGGTGGCGACCACCGCCACGGGTGGCTTGCGGGATTCGCTCATGATGGCTCCTGTCTGGTATGCAAAGGACATGCGGAGCCCCGATCATCCCCCAATCCGCGCCAACGGAAAATGCGCCGGAGCGCAAAAGAGTTTCCGCGATTCGGCGCAAATGATCCGTCCCCGGCCGGCGTGCTAGTCGACCTGCGCGTTGGAGCGCTTCACCACCGCGGTCCACTTCTGGATCTCGCCGTTGACGAAGCGCGGCAACTGCGCCGTGTCGAGCCGGGCGATCTCCAGCCCCTGCTCCGCCAGCTTCTTCTGCACGCCCGGATCCTGCATCACCGCCTGCATCGACCTGGTCAGCCGGTTGCGCACTTCTTCGTCCATCCCGGCCGGGCCGGCAAGCATGAACCAGGCGGTCAGGTCGAAGCCGGGATAGCCCGATTCGGCCACGGTCGGCACCTCGGGCGCGCTCACCGAGCGCTGCTGGCTGCTGACGGCCAGCGCGCGCAGCTTGTGCGCCTTGAGGTAAGGCAGCACCGCGACCGGGTGGTAGAACATGAAGTCCACCTGCCCGCCCAGCACGGCCGTCAGCGCCTGCCCGCCTTCCTTGAACGGCACGTGCGTCATGTTGATGCCGGCCATGGACTTGAGCAGCTCGCCGGCGAGATGGCCGGAGGTGCCGCTGCCGGCCGAGCCGAACGACAGCTTGTCCGGATTGGCGCGCGCATAGGCCACCAGCTCGGCCAGCGTCTTGTACGGCGCGTCGGCGCGCACCACCAGCAGCGTCGGCGTGTAGCCGGGCATGGCCAGATACGAGAAGTCCTTGGCCGGGTCGTACGGCAGGTTGCGGTAGAGCGCCTTGTTGATGGCCAGCGTGCCCACCGTGCCGAACGTCAGCGTGTAGCCGTCGCCCTTGGACTTGGCCACGTAGTCGGTGCCGATGGCGCCGCCGGCGCCGGCCTTGTTTTCCACCACGAAAGGCTGGCCGAGCTTCTTCGCCATCGCCTCGCCGAGGATGCGCGCGGTGATGTCGGTCGAGGTGCCGCCGCCGAACGGCACCACCAGCCGCACCGGCCGCGACGGATAGTCCTGCCCCTGCCCCTGCCCCTGTGCCTGCGCGAGGCCGGCGCCGCAGCTCATGGCCAGCATGGCGGCCATCATTATCTTTTTCATGTCTCCTCCTGTTTTCGGCTTACCTGGAATCGGTTTGCGCCGTGCTTCGCGTTCGCGCCAGCGCGGCGCGCACCTCGTCGTTGTGTTCGCCCAGCAGCGGCGGCGCCGTGACCTCGAGCGGGCGCTCGCCGTCGAACGACACCGGGCTGCGCACGGTCTTGAACTCGCCCAGCGTGGGATGCGTGCCCGTGACCAGCAGCTGCAGGTGCCTGGCCTGCGGGTCTTCCAGCGCTTCGCTGGTGTCGTACATCGGCGCGTGCGGCACGTCCTCGGCCTGCAGCCGCTCGCACCATTGTGCGCGCGTGCGCTGGCGGAACAGGCCGCCGAGCAGGTCGATCAGCGCCTCCTGGTTGGCGATGCGCTGCTCGCGCGAGGCGAAACGCGCGTCGGTGAACAAGGCCGGGCGCTCGATCGCGTTGGCCAGCCCCTGCCAGAACTTCTCGGGCGAGGACATATGCAGCGCGATCCATTTGCCGTCCGCGCATTCCAGCACGTAGGACTGCGACACGCTGGGCCGGCTGTACGGGCCCATCACCTCGCCGGCCGCATAGTAATGCGTGAACGCGTCGAGGTTGAAGTGGCTCATTGCCTCCAGCATCGACACCTCGACCTTGCGGCCCACGCCGGTGCGGTTGCGCTCGTGCAGCGCGCCGAGGATGCCGTAGGCGGCGTAGAAGCCGGTCATCGCGTCGGCGATGGCGGGGCCGACCACGCGCGGGTTCGCCGGGTTGACCAGCAGGTTCAGGAAGCCGCTGGCCGCCTGCGCGACCGTGTCGTAGCTCGGGCGCGAGGCGGCCGGGCCGGTCGCGCCGAAGCCGCTGATGGCGCAGTAGATCAGGCGCGGGTTGAGCGCGCGCAGCCGTTCCTCGCCGGCGCCCAGGCGCTCGGCGGCGCCGGGGCGGAAGTTCTGGATGTAGACGTCGGCCTCGCGCACGAGGTCGTCGAAGACCGCCAGGTCCTCGGCGTTCTTGGTGTTGAGCGTGATGCTGCGCTTGTTGCGGTTGTAGGTCTGGAAATGCGGGCTGTACAGGCCGCCCTTGAAGGCGCGGAACGGATCGCCCGTGTCCGGCTGCTCCAGCTTGACGACGTCGGCGCCGAGGTCGCCCAGCAGCATGCCGGCGGCGGGCCCGGTGATGAACGTGCCTTGCTCCAGGACTTTCACGCCCTGCAGGACTTTGATCATGGCTGCGGCTCCTTGCGCGCGCGGGTATGCGGGTTCATGGGCAAACTCATGCGTGAACTCATGCGCGTGGATCGAAGCCCGCCGGCGTGCTGCCGGTGTAGACCACTTCGCGCGTGGCCTGGTACGACAGCGCGAAACCGATCGACTGGCGCAGCTCCTCGCTGAGGTGGGCGATCAGGCCGCCGGTGCGCGCCAGGATCGGCACGCCCTTGAGCGCGTTGAGCGGGAAGCCGACGCCCAGCAGCACGGCGGGGATCGCCGCCGAGACGTTGAGGCTGAGGTCCTTGCCGACGATGCCCGGGATGGCCGCCTCGACCGCCTCGGCGATCTCGATGTAGGTCAGGTCCGCGCCGGCCTCGCGCGCCACCGCGAACAGCGCCGCCACGCGCGGGTCGCGCGCCTTGTGCAGCGGATGGCCGTAGCCGGGAATGGCGCGCCGGGCTTCCCGCCAGGCCGACACCACCGCGGCGGCCGCCTGTTCCTTCGCCTCCCCGCCGGCGATGCGCACGCGCACCTCCTCGAGCAGGTGGCCGGCGGTCTCGGAGGCGCCGAGGATGACCGAGCCGCAGCCCAGGATGCCCGCCGCCACCGCGCCCTGGAGCGCATCCGGCGCGGCTGCCAGCGTCATGCGGCTGGCCTGCACGCTCGGCACCAGGCCGTGCTCGGCGATGGCGACCAGGGTGGCGTCGACCACCTTGACCGCGGCCGCGTCGGGCCGCCGGCCGGTGACGAGGAAATAGAAGTATTCGGTAAAGCTGAGCTTGCCGATCAGGTCCTGGCACAGGTCCGCGCCGCGCACCACGATGGTCTCGGTGTTGGACGTGCTGATGCCGGTCTGGGGAATGGTTTCCTTGCCGATCTTCATGGTTCTGCTGTCTCCGTGCTGGGAATGGGCCGGGCGCGTGGCCGGACCTCGTGTCGTGTATGGGCAGTCTATGGGCGGCGCGTCACAGATGGAAATGATGAATATCGATCAAAATGATCGATGGCATCTATGTAGAATGCGGCGCATGCCCCGTACTCATGGTGAAAACCGTGGAACTCAGACACCTGCGCTACTTCGAAGCCCTCGCCGAGACGCTCAATTTCACGCGCGCCGCCGAGCGCATGCACGTGACGCAGTCGACGCTGTCGCACCAGATCCGCCAACTGGAAGAGGAAGTGGGCCAGCCGCTGTTCGACCGCGCCGGCAAGCGCGTGTCGATCACCGAGGCCGGCGAGACGCTGCTGCTCCACATCGGGCCCGCGCTGCGGCAGGTGGACCACGCCATCCACGCCGTGCGCGGCGGCAAGGAGCCGCTGGTGGGCGAGGTCCGCATCGGCGCCACCCACAGCTTCAACATCCAGCTCATCCCGCAGTGCGTGGCGTCGTTCCTGAACCGCTACCCGGCCGTGCGCGTCATCGTGGAGGAACTCAGCGCCGCCGACATCACGCAGCGCATCGTGGCGGGCGAGCTGGACCTGGGCGTGTCGTACCGGCCCGAGCAGACCGAGGCGCTGTGGTTCGAGCCGCTGTACAACGAGGAACTGAAGCTGGTGGTCAGCGAGCACCACCCGCTGGCGGGACGCCGGCGCGCGCGCATGGTGGAGCTGCACGGCATGCGCATGGTGCTGCTGCCCGCGTATTTCGCCACGCGCCAGTTGCTCGACGAGTGCTTTCGCGCGGCCGGCGCGGAGCCGCTGGTCATCGCCGAGCTCAACTCGATCGCGCCCATGCTGGAGCTGGTGCGGCAGACCGGCCTCGCCGCCGTGATCGGCGAGAGCGCGGATTCCGGCAGCGACAGCCTGCGCTTCATCCCGCTGGAAAGCCCCACGCCGCACCGCACGCCGGGCCTGCTGTGGAAGCGTGGCGCGCAGCGCGCCACGCCGGTGCGGTTCTTCGCCACCGCGGTGCGGCGCGCGGTGGCGCGGCTGGAAAAAAAGGACTGAGAAGGCGGACCGGGGAAGGCCGGGCGTGGCGCCACGGCCCCCGGACCCTCAGTCGATCTTCGCCCCGCTCTGCGCGATCAGCTCGACGTCGAGCTTGCCTTCGTGCGCGGCGAACGCCTTGAATTCGGCCTGCGACCTGGACGGCGCCGCTTCTTCCCCGCGGCCGGCCAGCTGCTTCTGCAGAGTGGGATCGGCCAGCACCCTGGCCGAGGCGGCGAACAGGCGGTCGACGACCGGCTGCGGCGTGCCGGCCGGCGCGAACAGGCCGTACCAGTTGGACAGGCTGTAGCCCGGCACGCCGGCTTCGGCGATGGTGGGATAGTTCGGCATCACCGGCGAGCGCCTGGCCGAGGTGACGGCGAGCGGGACCGCCTTGCCGGCGTCGATCATCGGCTGCACCGAGGCCGGCGTGGCAAAGCTGACCTGCGCGTCGCCGGCGGCCACGGCCTGCGCCGATTGCGCGCCGCCCTTGTAAGGGACGTGGGTCATGGTGACGCCGGCCAGCTTGGCGAAGTGCACGCCGGCGAGGTGGGTGATGACGCCGTTGCCGGACGACGAGTAGTTCAGCGAGCCCGGTTGCTGCCTGGCCTTCTGCAGTAGTTCGGCGACGTTGCGGATGCCGGCGGTCTTGCCGGCGACCAGCAGCAGCGGCGCGGTGGTCAGCTGCGTGACCGGCATGAAATCCGCGGGCGTGTAGCGCAGCTTCTTGTACAGCGCGTTGTCGCCGCCCATCAGGCTGGCGCCGCCGATGTACAGCGTGTAGCCGTCCGGGGGCGACTTGGCGGCGAAGTCGGCGGCGATGGTGGTGCCGGCGCCCGGGCGGTTGTCGATCAGCACGGTCTGTTTCAGCTCCTTGGCAAGGGCGTCGCCGTAGATGCGCGCGATGGTGTCGGCCGCGCCGCCGGGCGGGAAGCCGATCACGATGCGCAAGGGCCTGGACGGATAGGCGTCCTGGGCTGCCGCCGCGCCGGCGGCGCAGAGCGTGGCGACGGCAAGCAGCCGGCTTGTGTTCCAAAGCATGATGTCTCCTCTTTGATTTTTTGTTTCTTCTGATGGTTGATGCACTGCCGGATGCACGACGGGATGCACGGCCGGATGCACTTGGGACGCGCGGGCGGCTCGGGCCCGCGCGCCGCCGCCGGGGCGGCCGGCGCTCAGCGCCCGCGGAAGACGGGCCGCCGCTTCTCGGCGAAGGCCTGCCGCCCTTGCGCGTAGTCCTCGCTCGCCGCGGCCCCGTCGACCAGTGCCTGCACCGCCTCGGCCGTCATGGGGCCCGCGCCCGACGCCAGGCTGTTGAGGATGGCCTTGGCCCCGCTGATCGACAGCGGCGCGTTGTCGGCCAGGATCGCCGCGGCCTGCCGGGTGTGGCCGGGCACGTCCTGCACGATGGCGTCGACGAGGCCGATGCGGTAAGCGTCGGCGGCGTCGAGCCGCTCGCCCGAGAACAGGATGCGCTTGGCGTTCGCCAGCCCGACCAGATGGAACAGGCGGCGCGTGCCCTTGATGCCGTAGACGATGGACAGGCGCGCGGCCGGGATGGCGAACTGCGCGCCGGGGACGGCATAGCGGAAATCGCACGCCATCGCCACGTTGACGGCGCCGCCCATGCAGAAGCCGTTGATGGCGGCGATGGTCGGCTTGGATACCGCCTCGATGGCGTCGCAGCAGCCGTCCACCGCTTGTTCGTATTCGGCCACCTGGTGCTCGTTGGCGCGCACGGTGGCGAACTCCGCGATGTCGGCGCCGGCGCAGAAGCTGGTGCCGGTGCCGGTCAGCGCGATCACGCGCACGTCGTCGCGCGCGTCGAGCCGGGCCATGGTGTGGCCGATCGCGCGCCACATGGCCAGCGTCAGCGAGTTGCGCTTCTCGGCGCGGTCGATGGCCAGCACGGCGAGGCCGTCCTCCACCGTGAGCCTGAGGTGCGGATGGGGCCGGGGCAGTTCGGCGGCGGGCAGGATGGCGGCGGCGGCATTGTGCATGGTTGTCTGCGCCACGGTCAGATGGCCTCGGCTTCGGCCACCGACGGCACGCCGGCCGGGGCGGGCCGCGGCGCCTGGAGCACGGCGCCGCACGCGACCAGCCGTTCTATCTCCGCGTCGGTGAAGTTGAAGTCCCGCAGGATCTGCGCGGTGTCCTGCCCCACGCGCGGCGGCGCGCCGGCGGCGATCCTGGTCTTGCCGTTGAACAGGATCGGCAGGCCGAGCGCGCGCGCGGTGCCGCCGTCGGGCGCCTCCACGTCCACCACCATGCGGACCGCGCGCGCCTGCTCGTGCTCGAGCGCCTGCCCGACGTCCTGCACCGGGCCCGCCGGAATGGCGGCGGCATCGAAACGGTCGAGCCAGCTGGCGAGCGTGTCGGTGGCCAGCACCGCTTCGATCAGCGTGGCGAGCGTCTTGCGGTTGGCCAGGCGCAGGTCGGGGGTGTCGAAGCGCGCGTCGTCCTTCCATTCCGGGTGGCCGAGGATGTCGGCGATGCGTTCCCAGTTGGCCTGGTTGGCGCCGCCGATGGCCACGCGGCCGTCCTGGCAGCGGTAGACCTGGTAGGGCGCGATCAGCGGATGCGCGGTGCCCGACGGCTTGGGGACGATGCCGCGCGAGAAATAGCCCGCGGCATACCAGTAGAGCTGCTGCATCGATGCCTGCAGCAGCGAGGTGTCGACGCGCTGGCCCTTGCCGGTGCGCAGGCGGTGGATGTAGGCGGCGAGGATGCCGACCGCCGCCAGCACGCCGGCATTGACGTCGGCGATGGAGACGCCCGGCTTGACCGGCTCGCCGCCGTCTTCGCCGGTGACGCTGATGAGGCCGCTGAACGCCTGCAGGATCAGGTCGAAGCCGCCCTTCTTCGCGAGCGGGCCTGCGCGGCCGTAGCCGGTGATGGAGCAGTAGATCAGCGCCGGGTTCACTTCCCTGAGCACATCGTAGCCGAGCCCGAGGCGCTCCATCACGCCCAGGCGGAAGTTCTCGGTGAGCACGTCCGCCTGCGCCACCATGCGCAGCAGCGCGGCCTTGCCTTCCTCGGACTTGACGTTGATGCCGATCGAGCGCTTGCCGCGGTTGAGCATCATGAACGACGGCGGCAGGCCGCTGTCGCCTTCGCGGCGGTAGTTGCGCGCATCGTCGCCGCCGGGGAATTTCTCGACCTTGTAGACTTCGGCGCCCATGTCCGCCAGCATCAGGCCGCAGGTCGGCCCCGCCATGATCTGCGACAGCTCCAGGACCTTGACGCCTTTCAATGGCTGCTCGAAGGCCGCGCCGGCCAGGTCCCCCTGGCCCGCTTCGTTCGTTTGGTCCGCTCTGTCCGCGTCGCTCATCTGCGTCTTCCCTATTCTGGTGTGCGATGGCCGGCGCGCTCACGGTGCGCCGATGGCCTTTGGTACGCACCAGTATAAGAACGCCGTCGCTCGCAAAAAAATATGGAATGCGGATGGGTCGATAGGAAATTACGATGGATCGGCGAGTAAGGGCGAGCCCGGCAGCGCCTGCGTGCCCTTCCATTGCCCGGAGGCCAGGAGCCTGCCCAGTATGGCGGTCACGGTCGCGCGCACCACCTCCGCCGCGCGGCTCAGCGGCAGGGTGTCCGACACGCACAGGGAGATCTCGCGGTCCAGCCGGTAGCCGGCGATGGGCAGCGCGGCGATGCGGGTCTGCAGCGACACTTCGTCCGACAGCGCCGACCACGGCAGCACGGTCCAGCCGAGCCCGGCCGCGACCAGGCGGATCAGCATGTCGGTGGCGCTGATCTCGCTGACCAGGCGGTATTTGAGGCGCTTTTCCAGCAGCGCGGCCTCCACGCGCTGGCGGATCGTGCTCGGCGCGCTGGGCAGGATCAGCGGGCTGTCGGCGAGCTCCCTGAGCTTGAGCGCCTGCCGCTCGCCGGCCGCGGCCTGCGGCAGCACCGCGTACAGCGCCTCGGTGAACAGCGGTGTGACCTGCGCGCCGCGCCGGGGCTGCGCATCCACCGTGACGGCGATGTCCAGCTTGCCGGCGGCGACCAGGTCGACCAGCTCCGCGCTGGGGCGCTCCACGATCTCGAGCAGGATGGCGCCGTTGGCGAGGATCTCGCGCAGCAGCGGTTCCGCCAGCATCTTGCCGGTGCTGCCGGGAATGCCGATGGCGGTGCGGCCGGTGGGATGAAGTGCCTCTTGCGACACCGCCTGCCGCACGTCTTCCTGCTGGCGCAGCAGCGACTTGGCGTAGCTGTAGAGGACTTCCCCGGGGCTGGTCAGCCGCGCGCCGTAGACGCCGCGGTCCAGCAGGCGCGTGCCCAGCTCGGCCTCCAGGTTGGCGATCTGCTGGCTCAGCGCCGGCTGGGCGATGCAGAGCACCTCGGAGGCGCGCGTCATGTTGCCCAGCTCGGCGATCTTGACGAAGTACTTGAGTTGCTTGAATTCCATCGTGCGTGTGCGCTCGCGCGCCGGAGCCACCGGCATCGGCCGGCCGGCCGGCGTCCAATAAGAATAAGCGATGGACCAATACCGATTCAATATTTTTACTCGATTGAAGTCGTCCCTATACTTGGTCGCATAAAAAGGGAGCCTTGCCAATGAGGCGACGCCCGGCGCGCGATTGCGCGGCGCAGGCCCGCCCGCGGCCGACCGGCCGATATTCGACGGAGACAGACCAATGACCGCAAGACTGGACAGCGCCATCGCCGCGGCGCCGCCCCTGCTGGCGCCGGGGAGCTCGCAGCGGCGTGTGATCCTGGCCTCATCCCTCGGCACCATGTTCGAGTGGTACGACTTCTTCCTGGCGGGCTCCCTCGCGGTGCAGATCTCCGCCAACATCTTCTCCGGCGTCAACCCGACCGCGGCGTTCATCTTCACGCTGCTGAGCTTCGCCGCCGGCTTCGCGGTGCGCCCGTTCGGCGCGCTCGTGTTCGGCCGCATCGGCGACATCGTCGGGCGCAAGTACACCTTCATGGTGACCATCGCGCTGATGGGCGTGGCCACCTTCGCCATCGGGCTGCTGCCCGGCTATGCCAGCATCGGCATCGCCGCGCCCATCCTGTTCGTCGCCATGCGGATGCTGCAGGGCCTGGCGCTCGGCGGCGAGTACGGCGGCGCCGTGGTGTACGTGGCCGAGCACGCCGCCAACCACGAGCGCGGCGCCAAGACCGCGTGGATCCAGGCCACCGCCGCGCTGGGCCTGCTGCTGTCGCTGGCGGTGATCCTGCCCACGCGCTACTTCCTTGGCGAGGAGAGCTTCACGGCGTGGGGCTGGCGCGTGCCGTTCCTGGTGTCGCTGCTGCTGTTGCTGGTCTCGCTGCGCATCCGCATGAAGCTGCACGAGTCGCCGGAATTCGAGCACATGAAGCGCGAGGGCACCACCTCCAAGGCGCCGATCTCCGAAGCGTTCGGCCAGTGGCGCAACCTGCGCCTGGTGCTGCTGGCGCTGTTCGGCATCGTCATGGGCCAGGCGGTGGTCTGGTATGCCAGCCAGTTCTACACCATGTTCTTCCTCACCCAGACGCTCAAGGTGGAGGGCGGCACGGCCAACCTGCTGATCATCGTGGCCACCATCGTCACCACGCCGTTCTACGTGATCTTCGGCAAGCTGTCGGACCGCATCGGGCGCAAGCCGGTGTTCCTGGCCGGCTGCCTGCTGGCGGCGCTGTTCTTCTTCCCGCTGTTCAAGGCGCTGACCCACTACGCGAATCCGGCGCTGGAGCGCTCGCAGCAGTCCGCACCGATCGCGGTGCTGGCGGACCCGGCGCAGTGCAGCTTCCAGTTCAACCCGGCCGGCACCTCCGAGTTTAAGAGTTCGTGCGACATCGCCCGCGCGGCCATCGCCAAGGCCGGGCTCAACTACACGTCCGAGGCGCTGCCCGCCGGCCAGCCCGCACGCATCGTGGTGGGCCGCACCACCATCGAGAGCTTCGAGGGCGGCGGCCCGGATGCCGCGGCCCGCACCAAGGCGCTCAATGCCGCGGTCGGCGCGGCGCTGAGCGAGAACGGCTATCACGTCGGCCCGGCGGACCCGGCCCAGATCAACAAGCCGATGACGGTGCTGGTGCTGATCACGCTCATGCTGTTCGGCACCATGACCTACGGGCCGATCGCGGCGATGCTGGTGGAGCTGTTCCCCTCGCGCATCCGCTACACGGCGATGTCGCTGCCCTACCACATCGGCATCGGCTGGTTCGGCGGCTTCCTGCCGGCCACCACCTTCGCGATTTCCGCCGCGGTCGGCGACATCTACGCGGGCCTCTGGTACCCGGTTGCGCTAGCCGTGGCATGCTTCGTGATCTGCGCGGTGTTCGTGCGGGAAAGCAAGGGTGTCAACATCTATTCGGCGGGCGACCAGCGCGCGGCGCGCTGACGCCGGCCCTCACATCGAGGCCATCATGCAGTTTGCAGAATCCAGCGGCGTCAAGCTCTTCGTCGAGTCCACCGGAACAGGCACGCCGATCGTCTTCGTGCACGAGTTCGCCGGCGACTACCGCAACTGGGACGACCAGGTCCGTTTCTTCGGCCGGCACTTCCGCTGCATCACCTTCAATGCGCGCGGCTATCCGCCCTCCGAGGTGCCCGGCGACGTGGAGCACTACAGCCAGGCGCTCGCGGTCGAGGACATCGCCAGCGTGCTGCGCTGGGCCGGCGTCAAGGACGCGCACATCGTGGGCGTGTCGATGGGCGGCTACGCGACGCTCAATTTCGGCCTCGCCCATCCCGCGATGGCGCGCTCGCTCACCATCGTCGGCGCCGGCCACGGCTCCGATCCCGAGCGCCACGAGCAGTTCCTGCGCGACAGCGGCGAGCTCGCCGGGCGGCTGGTCAGCCTGGGCATGGAGGAAGGCATCGTGCACTACGCCAACAGCACCATCCGGCGCCGCTTCAAGGAAAAGGACCCGCGCGGCTTCGCCACCTTCAACCGGCAGTTCGCCGAGCATTCTGCGCTGGGCTCGTCGCTGACCACGCGCGGCTGCCAGATGCGCCGGCCCACCATCTACGAGCTGGGCGAGCGCATGGCGAAGCTCGACGTCCCCACCCTGATCGTGACCGGCGACGACGACGAGCCGTGCATCGAACCGGCCTTGTTCATGAAGCGCACGATTCCCGACGCGCGCCTGTGGATCGTGCCCCGCACCACGCACGCGGTCAATCTGGAAGAGCCCGAGGCCTTCAACCGGGTAGTGTCCGACTTCATCACGGCGGTGGACCGCCAGCGCCAGGAGTAACCAGCATGGATCTGCATCTCACCGGAAAATCGGTACTCGTCACCGGCGGCACGCGCGGCATCGGACTGGCCTGCGCCAGGGCCTTCGCCGGCGAAGGCGCCAGCGTCACCATCGCGGGCAGCACGCAGGCCTCCGCCGACAAGGCGCGGCTTGCGCTGCGCGGCGAGGGCATCGAAGTGCAGGCGCTGTGCGCCGACCTGTCGCGCACGCAGGAACGGCAGGCGCTGGCCGAACGGCTGCGCAGCGTGGACATCCTCGTCAACAACGCCGGCGCCATCCCCGGCGGCGGGCTGACCGCCCTGAGCGACGAGCAGTGGCGCAGCGCCTGGGATCTCAAGGTGCACGGCTACATCGACACCACGCGCCTGGCGCTGCCGGAAATGATGGCGCGCGGCGCGGGCGTCATCGTCAACGTGATCGGCATCGCGGCGCAGATGCCGCGCTACGACTACCTGTGCGGCTCGGTCGGCAACGCGGCGCTGTCGACCTTCACGCGCGCGGTCGGCGCGCATGCCACCACGCGCGGCGTGCGCGTGCTCGGCGTCAATCCCGGGCCCACCGAGACGGACCGCCTGGTCAAGCTCTACAAGGCGCGCGCGCTGCAGAAGTTCGGCGACGAATCGCGCTGGGAAGAGATGCTGCGGCACCTGCCGTTCGGGCGCGCGGCGCGCCCGGACGAGATCGCCGACCTCGTCATCTACCTGGCCTCGGACCGCGCCTCCTACCTGAGCGGCGTCGTCATCGACGCCGACGGCGGCGCGCAGTATATGGGCGGTTGAATGCGTCCCCGAACGGGCGCCTGAGCGCCTCGCCAACCCATCCCGCATCCGGAGTCGACCCATGAGCAGTTTTGTTTTCCAGACCGCGCCGCAGATCGTCTGCGCGCAGGGCGCGGCCCTGCGTCTTCACGAACTCGCGCAATCGTTCGGCGCGAAGCACGTTTTCTTCGTCACCGACCGCGGCGTGCTGAACGCCGGCATCGCGGCCGGGCCGCTCGCCGCGCTGCAGCGCGCCGACATCCAGGCCACGGTCTTCTCCGACGTGCAGGCCGACCCGCCCGAGGCCGTCGTGCTGCAGGCTGTCGAAGCCGCGCGCGCGGCCGGCGCCGACATGGTGATCGGCTTCGGCGGCGGCAGCTCGATGGACACCGCCAAGCTGGTGGCGCTGCTTGCCCGCACGCCGCAGCAGCTCGGCGCGATCTACGGCATCGGCCTGGCCGCCGGCCCGCGCCTGCCGCTGGTCCAGGTGCCTACCACCGCCGGCACTGGCTCCGAAGTCACGCCGATCTCGATCGTCACCACGCCCACCGCGGAAAAGAAAGGCGTGGTCACGCCGCTGCTGCTGCCCGACGCCGCCGTGCTCGACAGCCTGCTCACGCTGGGCGTGCCGCCCGCGGTCACCGCCATGACCGGCGTCGACGCCATGGTGCACGCGATCGAATCGTTCACCAGCCGCCACAAGAAAAACGCCATCTCCGACGCGCTCGCGGTCAAGGCGCTCCAGCTCCTGTACGCGAACCTGCGCGAGGTGGTGAGCGCCGGCGCTAGCCCCGGCGCGCGCGAGAACATGCTGCTGGGCTCCATGCTGGCCGGCATGGCCTTCGCCAACGCGCCGGTCGCGGCCGTGCACGCGCTGGCCTACCCGCTCGGCGGCCACTACCACCTGCCGCACGGCCTGAGCAACTCGCTCATGCTCGCCGTGACCCTGCGCTTCAACCTCTCCCACGCCACCGCCGAATACGCGGCGCTGGGCCGCGCCATCCTGCCGGCGCTGGCCACCTCGCCGGACGCCGAAGCCGCCGAAAGCTTCGTGCAGGCCATCACCGACATCGTCGGGGAAATGCCCTACGCGCAATCGCTCGGCGAAGCCGGCGTGCCGCGCGACGCGCTGCCGCTGCTCGCCGGCGATGCGATGAAACAGCAGCGCCTGCTGGTCAACAACCCGCGCGAGGTCACGCCCGGCGACGCGCTCCACCTGTACGAAGCCGCATTCTGAAGAGGCCGCCATGCGCGACGAAGTCCGGGAGAACTTCCCGCACCTCACCCCGCTCACCACCCGCTGGATGGACAACGACGCCTACGGCCACGTCAACAACGTGACCTACTACAGCTACTTCGACACGGCGGTCAACAAGTACCTGATCGACGGCGGCGCGCTCGACATCCACGCGGGCAAGATCGTCGGCCTCGTGGTCGAGACCGGCTGTTCGTACTTCCGCCCGATCGCGTTCCCCGATGCGCTGGAGGTAGGCATCCGCGTCGGCCGCATCGGCACGTCGAGCGTGCGCTACGAGGTCGCGATCTTCCGCGCCGGAGACGAGCGCGCCTGCGCGGCGGGCCACTTTGTCCACGTCTACGTGGATCGCGGCACGGGGCGGCCGGTACCGGTGCCCGGGCAGACGCGGGAATTGCTCGACGCGCTGCGGTGGCCGCGCGAGGCGCGGCGCGATTGAGATAGGCGAAAGACGGGGTGGCGGCGGGACGGCAGCGGAACAGCCGCGCGGCTGATCCGCCGGCAACGCCGGCCGGCCGCGCCGCTTGAGCAGCGCCTGCGCCATCTTCTCGCCGGCCAGCTGGGGCAGCGCCTCCCGCGCAGGCCGCATGCGCGCGAGTTCCGCGCCGCGATAAATGTGAAGATATGCCGCGGGCGTCGCTCGCTGTGACGCCTGCTCGCGGGATTCGCGAACTCGAGAAGACGGAAACCATGCGCGGTGCGTCACAGCGTCGCAGGCGGAAATGCCAACGCCCAAGCCGGAGGCAATTCAGGTGCAGTCGCCTCCCGGCAGAACGGGAAACGCGGGAAAGACCTTGCGGTGATTGGTGCGCCCGGCTGGGATCGAACCAGCAACCCCTGCCTTCGGAGGGCAGTACTCTATCCATTGAGCTACGGGCGCGGAGGGTATGACGCTGGCAACGCACGAATGGCGCCGCCGGAAAGTCGCATAGCATACAGCGTTTGCCGGCCAGCGTCCATGACCGGTGCCCTTTCGGTGGCGCCGCGACGTTTCTTTCAAGCCGCTTTTGCTTCGATCCCGGGGGGCTTTGGGGATATAATCGCGAGTTATTTGTGTACAAACGGGGCTGCGCCGCGTCCACATGGAGTCAGGGACGGGGCAAGGCTGGCTCCGCCTGCCGGCGCTCTCAGGGCTGGCGGGGAATGGATAACGGTCGATGCGCGCAACTGGCCGGGAGGTTCGGCCACTGGGCAAGCGGCCTGACAAGGCAGCCATCGCGAGCTGCTACGGGTTTCCTGCAAAATCGAGAGTTCAGCATGAGCGACGTCCAAAACGAGCACGAAGAACACGAGTCTGTCATCAAGACCCCCAAGCAGCTGATCGCAGTGGTGATTGCGGCCTTCCTGGTGCCGATCATCGTGATCATCCTGCTGGTCAATTTCGTCGGACATGGCTCCAAGGAAGGCGCCGGCTCCTCTTCCTCGGCCGAAGCCGTCAATGACCGCATCAAGCCGGTCGCCTCTCTCGAACTGAAGGATCCCAATGCGCCGCGCGTCTTCAAGACGGGCGAGCAGGTCTACAAGGAAGTGTGCGCCGCCTGCCACGCCACCGGGGCCGCCGGCGCGCCCAAGTACAGCAACGCGGGTGACTGGGCGCCGCGCATCGGCCAGGGCTTCGACGGCCTGCTGAACTCGGTGCTGCACGGCAAGGGCGCCATGCAGGCGCGTGCCGGCACCACGCCGGACGACTATTCCGATTACGAACTCGGCCGCGCCGTGGTCTACATGGCCGACGCCGGTGGCGCCAAGTTCCCCGAGCCGGCCGCGCCGGCCGCCGCCGCGCCGGCCACGGCTGCCGCTTCGGATGCCGGCGCTGCGCCCGCGGCCGAGGCCGCCGCACCTGCGGCGCCCGCGGCACCTGCTGCGGCCCCGGCTGTCGCTGCGGCCCCGGCTGCCGCCGCCGCGCCGGCTTCGGCCGAGGTGGGCAAGAAGGTCTACGAGCAGGTCTGCGCCGCCTGCCACGCGGCCGGTGTCGCCGGCGCGCCGAAGTTCGGCGACAAGGCGGCCTGGGCGCCGCGCCTGAAGGAGGGCATGGATGCGGTCCACGCGTTCGCCCTGAAGGGCAAGGGCGTGATGCCGCCGAAGGGCGGCTACGCCGGCCCCGACGCCGACGTGATCGCCGCGGTGGACTACATGGCGAACGCCGCGAAGTAATTGCCCTGCGCCGCGCGAGCGGCGTGGCGGCCCCAGGAAAAAGCCCGGCGCATGCGCCGGGCTTTTTCGTTGGGGGGCCCGCAGGATGCGCCGGCCTCAGACCACGCGCGAGTAGCGCAGCGGCGCCTCGGCGGGCGTATGCGCCGGTGTATGCGCCGGCGTACCCGCATCAGCGTCGCGCGCCGGCGCGGCGGCCTGGGCGGCGCGGCCGGCATCGGCGCGCAGGTAGCTGTCGAACACCATCGCCACGCGGCGCACCAGCAGCCGGCCCAGCGGCGTGACTTCGATGCGCGCGGGTTCGATGCGCACGAGGCCGTCGGCGGCCAGCGTGGCGAGCTCGGCCAGCTCGACGGCGAAATGCGCGGCGAAGTCGATGCCTTCGCGGGCCTCCAGCGCCGCGACGTCGAGCACGCCGTTGCACATGAGGGCGCCGATCACTTCGCGCCGCAGGCGGTCTTCGCCGCTGGTGGCGAGGCCGCGCATCACCGGCAGCGCGCCCCGGTCGAGCGCGCCATAGTAGTCGTCGAGGGTGCGCGCGTTCTGCACGTAGCGGCCCGCGACCGCGCCGATCGACGACACGCCGAAGCCGAGCTGGTCGTGGCCGGCGTGCGTCGAGTAGCCCTGGAAGTTGCGCTGCAGCCGGCCTTCGCGCTGGGCCGCGGCGAGCGCGTCGCCGGGCAGCGCGAAGTGATCCATGCCAATGTAGACGTAGCCGGCCGCGCTGAGCTGCGCGATGGTGCCGACCAGGATGTCGAGCTTTTCCGCGGGCGCGGGCAGCGCGCGCTCGTCGATGCGCCGCTGCGGCTTGAAGACGTGCGGCAGGTGCGCGTAGCTGTAGACCGAGAGCCGGTCCGGGCGCATCGCCAGCACCTGCTCGACGGTGGCGGCGAAGCGCGCCGGGGTCTGGTGCGGCAGGCCGTAGATCAGGTCCATGCTGACCGAGCGGAAACCGAGCCGGCGCGCGGCGTCGACCACGGCACGGGTCTCGGCCTGCGACTGCACGCGGTGGATGGCCTGCTGGACCTCGGCATCGAAATCCTGCACGCCGAGGCTGATGCGGTTGAAGCCGAGCCCGGCCAGCAGCGCCATCTGCGCGTCGCCGACGCGGCGCGGGTCGATCTCGATGGAATGCTCGCCGTCGGGCAGCAGGTCGAAGTGCGCGCGCATGGCGTCCATCACGCGGCGCATCTCGGCGGCGTCGAGGAAGGTCGGCGTGCCGCCGCCCCAGTGCGATTGCACCACCGCGCGCCGCGCGCCGAGCCGCCCGGCCACCATGCGCATCTCGCGCACGAGGTAATCCACGTAGCGGCCGCTGCGGCCATGGTCGCGCGTGATGATCTTGTTGCAGCCGCAGTAGTAGCAGATGTTCTCGCAGAACGGGATGTGCACGTAGAGCGAAAGCGGCGCCGGTTGCGCGGCGCAGTCGGCCAGGGCCTGCAGGTAGTCGGCCTCGCCGAAGCGGCCGTGGAAGCGGTCGGCGGTGGGGTAGGAGGTGTAGCGCGGCCCGTTGATGTCCATGCGCCCGGCCAGCGCGCGGAAGTCCGCCAGCGCGTGGCCGCCGGGCTGCTTGCCGGTGCAGGCTGCGCCGCAGTTGCCCGAGCAGGCGCGCGGCTGGCCGGCGGCGGAAACCGGGATGCGGAGGGCGGACGGCGGGGTGGCGTGCGGGGCGGGGGCTGGCGCGGACATGGGGCGGCCTTCGTGTCGGATGTCGATGGCCCATCCTAGAGGCGGCCGGCCCGGCCGGCGTTGACCGGCGTCAAGCCGCGGCCAGTGCGGCCGGGCCGGCATGCCGCGGCGCCGCGCCGGCGTCACCCGCGGGCTCAGGCGCGCGGCAGCGTGATGCGCACGCGCAGGCCGCCTTCCGGGCGGTTGGCCAGGTTCAGCTCGCCGCCGTGGCGCGCGACGATGTCCGAGGCGATCGACAGCCCCATGCCGACCCCGCCGGTGGTGCGGCTGCGCGACGTTTCCAGCCGGTAGAACGGCTCCAGCACGCGCGCCATGTCTTCGGGCGGGATGCCGGGCCCGTTGTCGCACACGTCGATGAGCACGCGCTCGGGGCTGTCGGCCAGCTCGATGCGGGCGCTGCCGCCGTAGCGGTGCGCGTTTTCCACCAGGTTGACCACGGCGCGGCGCAGTTCGGCCGGGTAGGCCAGCAGCGGCGCGGCGGCGCCGGCCAGCGTGACGTCCTGCCCGATCTCGTTGGCGTCGTCCACCACGGCCTGCAGCAGCGCGTGCACGTCCACGCGCTGGCGCGGCGCGGCATTGCCGTCGCGCTCGCGCAGGTAGTAGAGCGTGGCGTCGATCAGCCCGTTCATCTCGGCCAGGTCCTGGCGCAGGCGGTAGCGCACGCGGTTGTCCTCCACGCCTTCGATGCGCAGGCTCATGCGCGTGAGCGGCGTGCGCAGGTCGTGCGAGACGGCGGCCAGGAAGCGCGACTGCTGCGCGAGCTGGGTGCGGATGCGGCGCTGCATGTGGTTGAACGCGCCGGCCGCCGCACGCGCCTCGGCCGGGCCGCTGTCCTCGTCGAGCGGCGGCGCGTGCACGTCCTGCGCCAGCCGGCCGGCGCCGCTGGCCAGGCTCTGCACGGGCCGCGCCAGCAGGCGCGCGCCCGCCCACGAGGCGGCGATGATGGCGGCGAACTGGAACAGCAGGCCGAGGCGCGGCGGGCCCAGGCCACGCGGCGGATGAAGGTGGTGGTGCGTCGGCGCGGGAGCGCCGCCGGCGGCGGCGCCAGTGGCCGCCGGCGTGGCCGGAAGCGCCGCGGCGGGACTGTTGCCGGCGTTGCCGGCGCGGGGCTGGCCCGGATCGTCGGGCGGCGGGTCGTCGCCCGGCAGCAGCGCGATGCCGATCGCGCCGGGGCGCGGGAAGATGCTTTCGATCACGGTGACGCCCAGCACGTGCACGGCCAGCATGATGGCCGTCATCACCAGGAACAGCCGCACGAACATCGTGTCGTGGCGGGCCAGCCAGCCCGCGCGCTCAGCCTTCGACGGTGCCGGTGAAGACATAGCCCTCGCCTCGCACGGTGCGGATCAGCGCCGGGTCGCGCGGGTCGTCGCGCAGCTTCTGGCGCAGGCGCGAGACCAGCAGGTCGATGCTGCGGTCGAATACGTCGAGGTCCCGGCCGCGCGCCTGGTTGATCAGCAGTTCGCGGTCCAGCACGCGGTTGGGATGCTCGATGAAGGCCAGCAGCAGGCGGAATTCGGCGTTGGACAGCGGCACCACGGTTTCCTCGCCGTCCACCAGCTGGCGCAGCGTGGTGTTGAGCCGCCAGTTGCCGAAGCGCAGTTCGTGGCCGGCCACCGTCGCCGGGCGCTTCTGGCCGGCGCCGCCGCGCGCGCGGCGCAGCACGGTGTGGATGCGCGCCACCAGCTCGCGCATCTCGAACGGCTTGGTGACGTAGTCGTCGGCGCCCACTTCCAGGCCCACCACGCGGTCCGCCAGCTCGGTGCGCGCGGTCAGCATGATGACGGGCAGGTCGCCGCGCTCGCGGATCTCGCGGCACAGCGCCAGGCCGTTCTCGCCGGGCAGCGACAGGTCCAGCACCACGAGGTCATAGTCGCGCGCGGCCAGCGCGGCGCGCATGGCGGTGCCGCCCTCGGCGCCGTCGGCCGCGATGCCGAAGGTGGCCAGGTATTCGGCCAGCATGGCGCGGATCTGCGGATCGTCGTCGACGACCAGCAGGTGCAGGGGCGAGGCGGGGGACAAGTCCATCGGGATATCGGTGTGGCAGGTTGCGGCAGTTGGCGGCATGGCTGGCGGCGCGGCGGCGCCGGGAGGTCTGCTGGCGCGCGGCGCGCGCGCCAAGGCGGGCAGGCGCGTTGCCTGCGCCAGGCGATCACTCTACCAGCATGGCGGCGCGCACAGATGGGTGCGGTGTGGCTTCTTTGTATCGAAATCGACATGAAGCGGGCGGCGGCGCACGCCAGTGTCTGGCCGTCCGTGGCCAAACGCGCAAGCAGCCGCGCGCGCGTCTCCTAAGATGGTATGTGCGTGCCGCACCGCTTTGCCGCGAGCTGTCCCGGCGCGGCGGCGCCCGCTATGCTGAACGTGACCGGCATGAGAAGCCGGGGCGCGGGAATGCCGCTTCCCCGCGCCTGCCACTGGAGACTGCCATGAATCCACTGCAAGCCGCACCGGCATGGCCGCGCAGCCCGCCGCCGGCCGGGGGCGCCGCCGGCGTACCCGGCGCTGCGCCGCCACGCCGGGAGGGCACCCGCGATGCGCGCTAAGCCCGCCTTGCCGGATGACGGCCGGCGCCGCTTCGTGGGCGGCGCCCTGGGCGCGGGCCTGCTCGGGCTGGCCGGCGAGGCCGGGGCCGCGCGCGGCCCCGTCATGCCGCCCCTGTGCACACTGACGCCGGAACTGACCCAGGGCCCTTTTTATATAGACCAGGCCCTGGTGCGCAGCGATATCCGCGACCGCCGGCCCGGCCTGCCGCTGCGGCTGCGCGTGGTGCTGATGGACACCGCGCGCGGGTGCGCGCGGGTGCCCGGCGCGGTGGCCAGCATCTGGCATTGCGATGCCGGCGGCCGCTACAGCGGTGTCGAACGGGACGACCCGCCGCCGGACGGCGCCAGCGCGCCGCGGCCCGTGGCAGGCCCCGCCGCGCCCGGCAATGCGCAGCGCTTCCTGCGCGGCGTGCAGACCACCAGGCGCGACGGCAGCGCCCAGTTCCTGACCATCTATCCGGGCTGGTACGCGCCGCGCGCGGTGCATATCCACCTGAAGATCCATCTGGGCGAGCAGGCCGTGCTGACCACGCAGATGTTCTTCGACGACCGGGTCAGCCGCGTGGTGCATACGACCCATCCCGCCTACCGCGCGCGCGGCCCCTCGCCGGTGGCGACGCGCCAGGATCCGCTCGCCGGCGCGCATCCCGGCCTGGTGATCGTCCACCGCACCAGCGAGGGCGCGCTGCTCGAAGGCGAGTTCCTGGTCGGCGTCGCGCTGGCCTGAGCCGCGGCAAGCGCACAAAAAAACGCCCCCGGACGCAGGGTGCGGGGGCGTCGAAACAGGGAAGAAGTCGGGCATACCGCCCGGCCGCGCCCACTCCGAAGGGACGGAGCGGCGCGGCGCCCGGACCCGTAAAGCAGTCGAGGCACCTGCGATGGTAGGAGGCCGGGGGCCGGCGATCTTGTCCCCCTTGTATGCCAATGTATCGACTTTGTACGACGGGCCGGCGGCCGCGGCCGGGCGTCAGGGCGCGGCGGTCTTGCCCGGCGTGCCGAGCAGCGCCTTGAGGCCGGCCAGCCGGTCCTTGGGGCTCATGGCGGGCGTGGCGTCGGCCGGCGCCGGGGCCTCTTCGAGCTTCATCTCGCCGATGAAGCGCGAGGGCTCGCAGGAATAGGTGTCGCGCGCGCGCTTGCGCTTCTTGCACCAGCTGATGTGCAGGCTGCGCTGGGCGCGCGTGATGCCCACGTACATCAGGCGGCGCTCTTCCTCGATCTTCTCGTCGCCAAGGTCTTCGTCCTCGCGGCAATGCGGCAGGATGCCTTCTTCCACGCCGACCAGGAACACGTGCGGATATTCCAGCCCCTTGGAGGCGTGCAGCGTGGACAGGCGCACCGCGTCGGGATCTTCCTCGCGGCCTTCGAGCATGCTCATCAGCGCCACGGTCTGGGTCAGCTCGAGCAGGTTCTTGCCTTCGTCGCCGAAGCCGTCGGCGGTGTCGAAGCCGGTGGCCTCGCCCTCGCCGGTGCCCTCGGGCTTGGTGCCCTTGCGCTTGAGCCAGTCGAGGAATTCGAGCGTGTTGGTCCAGCGCGACTGGGCCTGGCGCTCGTCGAAGGTGTCGTACAGGTAGGCTTCGTAGTGGATGCCTTCCATCATGTCGTCGAGCACTTCGCTGGCGGGATCGCTGGCGGCGCGGCCGGCCAGGCGCACCATGGCTTCGCAGAACACGCGCAGCGGCTCGAGCTGGCGCGGCTGCAGCTTGCCTTCGATGCCGCCCATCATGGCCGCCTCGAACAGCGAGACCTTGGCCTGGCCGGCGAAGGTGCCCAGCACTTCCAGCGTGGCGTTGCCGACGCCGCGGCGCGGCGTGGTGATGGCGCGGATGAAGGCGGGATCGTCGTCCGGGTTGGCGATCAGGCGCAGGTAGGCGCAGATGTCCTTGATCTCGGCGCGGTCGAAGAAGCTCTGGCCGCCGGACAGCACGTAGGGAATGCGCTCGCGCCGCAGGATCTGCTCGAACAGCCGCGCCTGGTGGTTGCCGCGGTAGAGGATGGCGTAGTCGCGGAACTGCGCGCGCCGCTCGAACTTGTGCGCGGACAGGCGGAACACCACCGACTCGGCCTCGTGCTCCTCGTCGTTCATCGGGTTGACGGCGATGGGGTCGCCCATGCCGTGCTCGCTCCACAGCTTCTTGTCGAACAGCTTGGGATTGTTGGCGATGACCGCGTTGGCGGCTTCCAGGATGCGCACCGTGGAGCGGTAGTTCTGCTCCAGCTTGATCACCTTGAGGTCGGGGAAATCGGTCTGCAGCAGGCGCAGGTTGTCCAGCGTGGCGCCGCGCCAGCCGTAGATGGCCTGGTCGTCGTCGCCGACCGCGGTGAAGGCCGGCGCGCGCAGGTGCGAGCCGCCCGCCAGTTGCTTGAGCAGCGCGTACTGGCAGGCGTTGGTGTCCTGGTACTCGTCCACCAGGAAATAGCGCAGGCGGTTCTGCCATTTCATGCGCACCGCTTCGTCGCGCGCGAACAGCTCGGCCGGCAGGCGGATCAGGTCGTCGAAGTCCACCGCCTGGTAGGCGTGCAGCGTGGCCACGTAGTTGCGGTAGACCAGCGCGGCCTGGTGGTCGTCGGCGCTCTCGGCGGTGGCGATGGCGGTCTCGGGGTCGACCATGCCGTTCTTCCACAGCGAGATGGTGCTCTGCACGCTGCGGATGAGCTTCTTGTCGGTGGTGGCGAGCTGCTCCTGCACCAGGCCGAAGCAGTCGTCCGAGTCCATGATGGAAAAGCGCGGCTTGAGGCCCACGTGCTCGGCCTCGGCGCGCAGGATCTGCACGCCGAGCGAGTGGAAGGTGCTGACCGTCATCTGCTTGAGCGGAATGCGGCGCCCTTCGCGCGTGGTCTTGCCCTCCATCAGCTTGGCGATGCGCTCCTGCATCTCCTTGGCGGCCTTGTTGGTGAAGGTCACCGCGGCGATGTGCCTGGGCTCGAATCCCTTGTCCTCGATCAGGTGCGCGATCTTCTGCGTGATCACCCGCGTCTTGCCCGAGCCGGCGCCGGCCAGCACCAGGCAAGGGCCGTCGAGATAGCGGACGGCTTCGGATTGGGCGGGATTGAGTCCGTGGGTCATGCGTTTGGCTTGGTGGCGGAAGCGGATGGCGAAATGGCTGGCGCAGACGGAACGGCCAGGGCTGCCTGTGAAGACCGCGGCACCGCGGCGGCGGGGCCGGCGGCGTAGCGCAGCGGCAGATGTTAACACGCCGGGGGCGTGCCGCCCGGTGCCCGCGCGGCACGCGTTGACAAGCCACCGGGGCTGCCTGTAGAGTCGCGCCATCCGGCCGGGAGAGCGCGCAGATCTTGCGCCGCCGAAGGGGTATCACCCGAAAACTCTCAGGCACCATGGACTGGTCGGATCGGCGTTCAACATGCACACGATGCACGCCGTACTCTGGAGAGCGGCACCCGCCATCCACGCAGCGCACCGGCGCATTGCGTGAAGCCTGGCGAGCGTGCCCACCGAAGGGGCGCGCAAGGCACTGGTCCGCGGGACCGCCTTGTAATCTCTCAGGTATCGAGGACAGAGGGGTCATCCGCCGCGGCGGACCTGGCAGCGCCATTGCGCGCCGGGTCCGGCGGCGGATGACCCTTTTTTCGTTTTCGAACCGAGATTTCCGCCTTCCCGAGGATTACATGACGCTCCAGGCCACGCCCCTCAATGCCATCCACCGCGCGCTCGGCGCCCGCATGGTCGACTTCGGCGGCTGGGACATGCCGGTCAACTACGGCTCCCAGATCGAGGAACACAACGCCGTGCGCACCGACGCCGGCATGTTCGACGTGTCCCACATGTGCGTGGTCGACCTGGCCGGCGCCAATGTGCGCGCCTTCCTGCGCGGCCTGCTGGCCAACAACGTGGACAAGCTGCAGACGCCGGGCAAGGCGCTCTACTCGTGCATGCTCGACGAGCACGGCGGCGTCATCGACGACCTGATCGTCTACTTCTTCGCCGAGGACCGCTTCCGCCTGGTGGTCAACGCCAGCACCGCCATCGGCGACATCGAGTGGATCGTGGCGCGCAATGCCGCCACCGGCAGCGGCGTGGCCATCACCCCGCGCCGCGCCGACAACGCTCCGGCCGGCGCGGCGCCGCTGGCCATCGTCGCGGTGCAGGGCCCCAACGCGCGCGCCAAGGTGTGGAGCGCCTTCCCGGCCACCCAGCCCAGCGAAGCGCTCAAGCCGTTCAACGCCATCGTGGTGCAGGACCCGGCGCTGGGCGAAGTCATGGTGGCGCGCACCGGCTATACCGGCGAAGACGGGTTCGAGCTGGTGGTGCCGGCCGAGAACGTGGCCGGCCTGTGGGAAAAGCTGATCGCCGCCGGCGCGCGCCCGGCCGGCCTGGGCGCGCGCGACACGCTGCGCCTGGAAGCCGGCATGAACCTGTACGGCCAGGACATGGATATCCACACCTCGCCGCTCGACGCCGGCCTCGCGTGGACGGTGGACCTGCAGAGCGAGCGCGACTTCACCGGCAAGGCGGCGCTCGCCGCCGCCGGCCAGGCCCGCCAGTTCGTCGGCCTGATCCTGCGCGAAAAGGGCGGCGTGCTGCGCGCCCACCAGAAAGTGATCACCCCGGCCGGCGACGGCGAGATCACCAGCGGCACCTTCAGCCCTTCGCTGAGCCAATCCATCGCTTTTGCCCGCCTGCCGCTCGGCGTTGCCATCGGCGCCGAGGTGCAGGTCGAGATCCGCGACCGCAAACTCGCCGCGACTGTGGTTAAACTGCCGTTTGTGCGCAATGGCAAGGCACTCGTGAGCTGAACGCTCGCACCCGGTCACAGCGCGCCCGCCGGCGGCTACCCCCGCTCCAAGCGATCCCCCGCCCGGCTGGCGCTGAATAACAAACTGCATCTGGAGAATCCCATGAATTTCCCCGCCGACCTGAAGTACACCGAATCCCACGAATGGGTGCGCGTCGAAGCCGACGGCACGCTGACCATCGGCATCACCGACCACGCGCAGGACGCGCTGGGCGACATCGTCTTCCTGGAGCTGCCGGAAGTGGGCAAGTCGGTCGGCGCGGGCGACGCGCTGGCGGTGGTGGAATCGGTCAAGGCCGCGTCCGACATCTACGCCCCGGTGGCCGGCGAAGTGATCGCCGTCAACGAGGCGGCCGTCGCCGCGCCGGAAAGCGTCAATGCCGACGCCTTCGACGCCTGGCTGTTCAAGCTCAAGCCGGCCAACAGCGACGACGTCAACGGCCTGATGTCGGCCGACGCCTACAAGGCCAACGTCGGCGCCTGACACCGCGCGCCGCCACACCGCGCCGTTCCCGCGCCGCAGCCATGCCGCGGGACGGCGACTGAATACCGATGCACGGCGGCCAGGCCGACCACCTGCCGCCCTGCGCTCCAACGAGGTTCTTGCCATGAACGCCCCGCTTCCCACCACCGCCGCCCAAGGTGCCCGGCCCACGCTGGCCGAACTGGAGGCGCGCGACGCCTTCGCTTCCCGCCATATCGGCCCCGACGCCGCCGAGCAGCAGCACATGCTCAAGGTGCTCGGCTACGACAGCCGCGCCGCGCTGATCGATGCCGTCATCCCGGCCGCCATCCGCCGCCGCGACGGCATGCCGCTGGGCGAATTCACCGAGCCGCTCACCGAGGAAGCCGCGCTGGCCAGGCTGCGCGGCCTGGCCGGCAAGAACCAGGTGTTCAAGAGCTTCATCGGCCAGGGCTACTACAACACGCTGACGCCCGGCGTCATCCTGCGCAACATCTTCGAGAACCCGGCCTGGTACACCGCCTACACGCCGTACCAGCCGGAGATTTCGCAAGGCCGCCTCGAAGCCATGCTGAACTTCCAGCAGATGGTGACCGACCTGACCGGCCTGGACATCGCCAACGCCTCCATGCTCGATGAAGGCACTGCCGCGGCCGAGGCCATGACCCTGCTGCAGCGGGTCAACAAGCACGCCTCCAATACCTTCTTCGTCGCCGACGACGTGCTGCCGCAGACGCTGGAAGTGGTGCGCACGCGCGCGCTGCCGCTGGGCATCGAGGTCAAGGTCGGGCCCGCGGCCGACGCCGCCGGCGCGCATGCCTTCGGCGTGCTGCTGCAATACCCGGGCGTCAACGGCGACGTGGCCGACTACCGCGCCATCGCCGAGGCCGTGCACGCCGCCGGCGGCCTGGTGGTGGCCGCCGCCGACCTGCTGGCGCTGACCCTGATCGCCGCGCCCGGCGAATGGGGCGCCGACGTGGCGGTGGGCAATTCGCAGCGCTTCGGCGTGCCGCTGGGCTTCGGCGGCCCGCACGCGGGCTACATGGCGGTCAAGGACGCGTTCAAGCGCTCGATGCCGGGCCGCCTGGTCGGCGTGACCATCGACGCGCAGGGCAACAAGGCCTACCGCCTGGCCCTGCAGACGCGCGAGCAGCACATCCGCCGCGAGAAAGCCACCTCCAATATCTGCACCGCGCAGGTGCTGCTGGCGGTGATGGCCTCGATGTACGCCGTGTACCACGGCCCGCAGGGCCTCAAGCGCATCGCCCAGCGCGTGCACCGCCTGACCGCCACGCTGGCCGCCGGCCTGGAGGCGCTCGGCTACACCCGCGCCAACGCGGCCTTCTTCGACACGCTCACGCTGGTGACCGGTTTCCACACCGAGACCATCCATGCCGCCGCCACGGCACGCGGCATCAACCTGCGCCATGCCGGCGCCAACCGCATCGGCATCTCGCTCGACGAGACCGCCTCGCGCGCGGACGTGGTCGCGCTGTGGGAAATCTTCGCCCAGGGCAAGCCGGTGCCCGCGTTCGACGCGCTGGAAGCCACCGTGCAGGACGCCTTCCCCGCCGCGCTGGCGCGCCAGAGCGCGTACCTGACGCACCCGGTGTTCAACACGCATCACGCCGAGCACGAGATGCTGCGCTACCTGCGCGCGCTGGCCGACAAGGACCTGGCGCTGGACCGCACCATGATCCCGCTCGGCTCGTGCACCATGAAGCTCAACGCCACCAGCGAGATGATCCCGGTGACGTGGCCCGAGTTCAGCAAGATCCACCCGTTCGCGCCGCTGGACCAGACCGTGGGCTACCGCGAGATGATCGACCAGCTCGAGGCCATGCTGTGCGCGGCCACCGGCTACGCCGCGGTGAGCCTGCAGCCCAACGCCGGCTCGCAGGGCGAGTACGCCGGCCTGCTGATCATCCACGCCTACCACGCCAGCCGCGGCGAGAGCCACCGCGACATCTGCCTGATCCCCTCCTCCGCGCACGGCACCAACCCGGCCTCGGCGCAGATGGCCGGCATGAAGGTGGTGGTGGTGGCCTGCGACGAGAACGGCAACGTCGACCTCGAAGACCTGGCGAAGAAGGCCGAGCAGCACAGCCGGAACCTCGCCGCCATCATGATCACCTACCCGTCCACGCACGGCGTGTTCGAGCAGGGCGTGCAGCAGATCTGCGAGATCGTGCACAAGCACGGCGGCCAGGTCTACGTGGACGGCGCCAACATGAACGCCATGGTCGGCACCGCCGCGCCGGGCCAGTTCGGCGGCGACGTGTCGCACCTGAACCTGCACAAGACCTTCTGCATCCCGCACGGCGGCGGCGGACCCGGCGTGGGCCCGGTCGCGGTCGGCGCGCACCTGGCGGACTTCCTGCCCAACCAGGACAGCGTGGGCTACCGCCGCGACGACAACGGCATCGGCGGCGTGTCCGCCGCGCCGTTCGGCTCGGCCAGCATCCTGCCGATCTCGTGGATGTACATCGCCATGATGGGCTCGGCCGGCCTCACCGCCGCCACCGAGAACGCGATCCTGGCCGCCAACTACGTGGCGCGCCGCCTGTCGCCGCATTTCCCCGTGCTCTACACCGGCCAGCACGGCCTGGTCGCGCACGAGTGCATCCTCGACCTGCGCCCGCTGCAGAAGACCACGGGCATCTCCAACGAGGACGTGGCCAAGCGCCTGATGGACTACGGCTTCCACGCGCCGACCATGAGCTTCCCGGTGCCGGGCACGCTGATGATCGAGCCGACCGAGAGCGAGGCGCTGCACGAGCTGGACCGCTTCATCGACGCCATGATCGCCATCCGCGCCGAGATCGCGCGCGTGGAGGACGGCAGCTTCGACCGCGAGGACAATCCGCTCAAGCACGCCCCGCACACCGCCGCGGTGATCACGGCCGACACGTGGGAGCACAAGTACACGCGCCAGGAAGCCGCCTACCCGGTGGCCTCGCTGCGCACGCAGAAGTACTGGCCGCCGGTGGGCCGTGCCGACAACGTGTACGGCGACCGCAACCTGTTCTGCTCGTGCGTGCCGATGAGCGAGTACGCCGAGGACTGAAGCACGCCCGCGCGGATCTGTCGGGCGGCGTCCGGCAGACGCGGACGCCGCCGCTGCGCTATGCTGCGGCAGGCAAGCGCCGGCGCGTGCCGCGCTCCTGAGCGGAGGTCTGGCCGATGTGGAATCTCAGCGCCCCCTGGTGGGAATTCGTCCTGCGCGGACTGATCGTGTACGTCAGCCTGCTGGTGCTGCTGCGGCTGTCGGGCAAGCGCCAGATCGGTCAGCTCACCTCGCTGGACCTGGTGCTGCTGCTGGTGCTGTCCAACGCGGTGCAGAACTCGATGAACGCGGGCGACAACTCCGTCACCGCCGGGCTGATCCTGGCCGTGACGCTGGTCGGCGCGAACCTCCTGCTGGCCTGGCTGAGCTGGCGCAGCCGGCGCTTCGAGGACGTGGTGGAAGGACGCCCTCAGGTGCTGATCCACGAAGGGCAGGTCTATCCCGACGTGATGAAGAACGCCTTCATCAGCCGCGACGACCTGCACAAGGCGCTGCGCCATGCCGGCTGCGAGCGCGTGGCGGATGTGCATTTCGCGATTCTCGAGAACGACGGCACCATCAGCGTGATGGTGCGCAAGGATGCGCCCGCCACGCCGCGCGACGCGGCCACTTCGCTGTGGCGCACCCCCATCAACAACGATAGCGACGCGCCGGTCTGAAGCCGGCGCCAGCAGTTTCCCCCCCCCAGGAGCCATGCCGTGGCAGTCAGCGTCTTCGACCTGTTCAAGGTGGGCATCGGCCCGTCCAGCTCGCACACCGTGGGACCGATGCGCGCCGCGCTGATGTTCGCGCAGGGGCTGGCACGCGACGGCCTGCTGCCGCGGGTGGCCAGCGTGCGCATCGAGCTGTACGGCTCGCTCGGCGCCACCGGCCGCGGCCACGGCACCGACCGCGGCGTCATCCTCGGCCTGCTGGGCGAGGCGCCCGACACCATCGACCCGGACACCATCGAGCAGCGCCTGGCCGCGCTGCGCGCGGCCCGCACGCTGGCGCTGCTGGGCACGCACCCGGTGCCCTTCGTGGAGAAGGAGCACATCGTGTTCTACCGGCGCGAGGCCATGGCCGAGCATCCCAACGGCATGAAGTTCCACGTCTACGACGCGGCCGGGCAAGCGCTGCGCGAAGGCCGCTATCTGTCGGTGGGCGGCGGCTTCGTCGTCACCGCCGGCGCGGCCAACACGCATATCCTCGACGCCGACCAGCTGTTGCCGCACCCGTTCCGCAGCGGGCGGGCGATGCTGGAGATGGCCGCCGCCAGCAAGAAAAGCATCGCGCGCCTGATGATGGAAAACGAATGCGCGTGGCGCAGCGAGGCCGAGGTCAACGCCGGCCTGCTGCAGATCTGGGCCGTGATGCAGGCCTGCGTGGCGCGCGGCTGCCGCACCGACGGCGAGCTGCCCGGGCCCTTCAAGGTCAGGCGGCGCGCGCCGGAGCTGTTCCGCAATCTCACCGAGCATGCCGAGCGCGCGCTGGCCGATCCGCTCTCGGTGATGGACTGGGTCAACCTCTACGCCATCGCCGTCAACGAAGAGAACGCCGCCGGCGGGCGCGTGGTGACCGCGCCCACCAACGGCGCGGCCGGCATCATCCCGGCGGTGCTGCATTACTACGACCGCTTCGTGCCCGGGGCCAGCCCGCAGGGCGTGATCGACTTCCTGCTGACCGCCGGCGCGATCGGCATGCTGTACAAGCTCAACGCCTCGATCTCGGGCGCCGAGGTCGGTTGCCAGGGCGAAGTCGGGGTGGCCTGCTCGATGGCGGCCGGCGCGCTCGCCGCGGTGATGGGCGGCACGCCGGAACAGGTGGAAAACGCCGCCGAGATCGGCATGGAGCACAACCTGGGCCTGACCTGCGACCCGGTCGGCGGGCTGGTGCAGATCCCCTGCATCGAGCGCAATGCGATGGCCTCGGTCAAGGCCGTCAACGCCGCGCGCATGGCATTGCGCGGCGACGGCGAGCACTATGTGTCGCTCGACTCCGTGATCAAGACCATGCGCGAGACCGGCGCCGACATGAAGACCAAGTACAAGGAAACGGCGCGCGGCGGGCTGGCGGTGAATATCGTGGAGTGCTGAGGCGCCGGGGCCGGAGTGCCTGGCCGAACCGGCGCTTTCTGCTACGCTAGCCCGGCTCACCACCAACCACCACGACGGAGACCCGGCATGATCAAGATCAGCATCCTCTATCCGTACCGCAAGGACGGCAAGTTCGATTTCGACTACTACCGCACGCGTCACATGCCGCGCGTGGTCGAGCTGTACGGCGCCCAGCCGGGCTACCGCGGCGTGGCGGTCGAGCGCGGCCTGGGCGGCGGCGCGCCGGGCTCCGACCCGGCCTACACGGCGATGTGCCACATCCTGTTCGACTCGCTGCCCGAGTTCGCCGCCGCCTCCCAGGTGGCGGGCAAGGAACTGCAGCAGGACATCCCCAACTACACCGACGCCGTGCCGGTGGTGCAGGTCAGCGAAGTGGTGGAGATCGGCTGAAGGCCGCCCGGGCGAGGCAAAATGGCGCCGC
Organism: Cupriavidus sp. 30B13; assembly: GCF_049059565.2. Lineage (NCBI taxonomy): Bacteria > Pseudomonadati > Pseudomonadota > Betaproteobacteria > Burkholderiales > Burkholderiaceae > Cupriavidus > Cupriavidus sp. 30B13. The sequence continues at coordinate 4,094,671 of NZ_CP188223.1, forward strand.
GCGCGCCCGCCGCGGCGCTATCATGCGAGCAAGTTACCGAGCGGGCGGCGCCATGCAGACCTTCCACCAGCTGTTCGACGAAACCTCGTCGACCTACACCTACCTGCTGATCGACGCGGCCACGCGCGAAGCGCTGCTGATCGACCCGGTCGACCGCCAGCTCGGGCGCGACCTGGCGCTGCTCGCGGCGACCGGCGCCACGCTGAAATGGGTGGTGGAGACCCACGCGCACGCCGACCACATCACCTCCGCCGGCCACGTCGCGCAGCAGACCGGCGCCCGCACCGCGGCGCCGTCGGGCTGCGACATCCGCCCCGCGCAGATGCAGCTGATCGACGGCGACACGCTGCGGTTCGGCGCCCAGGTACTGCGCGCGCTCCACACGCCCGGCCACACCGCCGGCAGCATGAGCTACCTGTGGGAAGAAAGCACGCCGGCCGGGCCGGTGCGCCGCGTCTTCACCGGCGACGCGCTGCTGATCGACGGCTGCGGCCGCACCGACTTCCAGTCCGGCGATGCCGGCACGCTGTACGATAGCCTGACCACCCGCCTCTTCGCGCTGCCGGCCGACACCGTGGTCTACCCGGCCCACGACTACAAGGGCCGCACCGATTCCACCATCGGCCACGAGCGCGCGCACAACAGCCGCGTGGCCGGCCGCACGCGCGCCCAGTTCGTCGAGATGATGGGCCAACTCAACCTGCCCAAGCCGAGGCTGATCGACGTGGCCGTGCCGGCCAACCGGCGGCTCGGGCTGCGCGAAGGGGAGCAGGTGCCGCACGGGGTCTAGCGGCACGCACGCGAGGCGAAACGAGGCTTCTCAGCCCGCCCAGCAGTCGCAGGTCTGGCGCACCGTCTCGCGCAGGCTGCGCGTGTCGGCGTCGATCTGGCGCACGCGCTCGGCGTCGCCGTCGCGGCTCCTGGCGAGCGCGCGGATATTGGCCAGCGCATCGAGCGAGCCGAGCGCCTCGGCGTGCGGCACCAGCGCGTCGCAGATCGTCACGATGTGATCGGCGATGGGCATGCGCGTGAGCTCGTTGGGGTGCACGTACTCGCCTTCGAGGCCGAAGCGGCAGGCCTGGAAGCGGTTGAAGGTGTAGACCAGGTAGTCGTCTTCCTGCGGCATGAACGGGCGCGACAGCAGCAGGTAGCGCGCCAGCGCCTGGATGTAGGCGGCGATGTCGCAGGCGCGCTGCACCGTCAGCGGGGTGTCCATCACGCGAACCTCGATGGTGCCGAATTCCGGCTTGGGACGGATGTCCCAGTAGAAGTCCTTCATGCTTTCGATCACGCCCGTCTTGCGCATCTTCTCGAAGTAGGCGGTGAACGCGTCCCAGGTCAGCAGGTGCGGCGCGCGCCCGCTCATGGGGAAGGCCGCGACCGAGTTCAGCCGCGCCGAGGCGAAGCCGGTGTCCACGCCCTGCACGAACGGCGACGAGGCGGCCAGCGCGATGAAATGCGGCACGTAGCGGCCGATGGCGTGCAGCAGGAACAGCGATTCGTCGGCGCTCGGGCAGCCGATGTGCACGTGCTGGCCGAACACCGTGAACTGCTTGGCGAGGTAGCCGTACAGCTCGGAGATGTACTGGTAGCGCGGCGAATCGGAGATGGTGCGGTCGGCCCATTGCTGGAACGGGTGCGTGCCGCCGCCGCAGATGCCCAGGTTGAGCGAGTGCGAGGCCTCCACCATCAGGTCGCGCATGGTGCCGAGCTCGTCGAGCGCCTGTGCATAACTGTGGCAGATGCCGGTGCTGATCTCGATCATCGACGGGCTGATCTCGGGCTTGATGTCGCCGGCGTGCTGGGCGCCCTTGAGCGCACGCAGCAGGTCCGGCGCGAACGGCGCCAGGTCATAGTCGTGGCGGTTGACCAGCTGCAGCTCCAGCTCCACGCCGAAGGTCAGCGCCTCGGAGTGCTTGAACGGTTCGAGTGACATCAGCGCCCTCCTCCATTGCCTCTGACCTCGCCCGCATAGCGAAGTGCCCAGGCGGCCACGGTGGGCCCCAGCAATTGCTCGATCGCCAGCGTGCACAGGATGATGGCGGCCAGCGGCTCGCCGGTGGCGGGATAGAGCCGCGCCACGTCGCTCATCAGCAGGTAGGCCAGCCCCGACATCGGCGCCAGCGCCAGGCCGAGCGCCACGCACTGGCGCAGGCTCAGGCCCGAGAACGACCCCAGCGAGGCCACGCCGGCCAGCTTGGCCAGGTGGCGCAGCACCACCAGCGCCGCCGCGGCGCTGCCGCCGATGGCCCAGTCGTGCGCGGTCAGCGGCAGGCCCAGCGACACCACCATGACGATGATGAGCAGGCTGCCGGCGCTGCCGAAGTGCGCCGGCCACACGCGCGGCTGGCTGTCCTGGTGCTTGAACACCACGCCGGCCAGCATCAGCGTGAGCGGCATGGACAGCTTGAGCACGCGCGTGAGCGCCAGCGTGAACAGCACCAGCCCCACCAGCACCAGGAAGCTGTAGTGGTCGTCCGAGGCCATGCGCGCGTAGATGGCGTGGCCCAGCTTGCCCACCACCCAGGCCAGCAGGCACGAGCCCACCAGCAGGTAGAGCGGGTGCAGCAGCGCCGCGCCGAGGTTGCCGTATTCCGAATGCAGCCAGCCGGTGGCGACCTGCACGATGGCGGCGGCGTAGATGCTGTTGAGGGCGGCCATGGCCAGCAGCCGCTCGGTCACCTGCCCGTCGGCGCGCAGTTCGTTCTTCAGCTGCAGCACGATGGTGGGCGAGGTGCTGACCGCGATGCCGCCGGCCAGGATGGCGACCGCCGGCGTCACGCCCATCCATTGCAGCGCGGCCGCCACCAGGCCCCAGGTCAGCAGGCTCTCGAAGGCGCTCGTAAACAACAGCCAGCGGTTGGCGCGCAGCCAGGTCAGCGACAGGCGGTGACCCAGCTCGAACAGCGCCAGCGCGAGCGCCATGTCGATCAGGATGCGCGTCTGCGCGATCATGTCCTCGGTCACGATGCCGCGGCCGAGCAAGCCGGCAAACAGCCCGGTGGCGGCATAGCCGACGATGCGCGGCAGCCCCAGGTAGGTGCGGCATACCTCTCCCGCCAGCCCCGCCCCGACCAGCGCAAGCCCGACCCAGAACAGCCCGCCCGGTGTCAGCGGCAGGCTCGGAAACAGTTGGCTCAGTCCATTCATGGGTGACATGGTAACGGAGCCTTGTGACATTCCGTGTCGGAGTTTGTCCGACAGGGCACGTAAGTTGCAGGGAACGTGGTGCGTTCGTGCATAAAAAAACGCCATCTCTCAGGATGGCGTTTTTCCGCAAGCGTCCCGCGGGCAGCTTGCTACACCCCCCAGAACTTCCACGCGGGCCGGGTGGCGCGCAGGCCGGTTTCCATGCGCGCGTACTGCGTGCGCGTGCGGCCCTGCGCGGCGCCGGCCGCGCGGGCCTTCTCGAAATAGGCCAGCGCGGTCTCGCGCCGGGCCAGCCCGAGCGCGGCTTCGACTGCGCCGAGCCAGGCCTCGCCGTCCCAGCCGTCGCGCGCGGCGAAGGCGGCCTCGAAGTCGGCCAGCGCCTCGGCATGCTGCTTTTCGCCGTTGCGCAGCAACGCGCGCTGCACGCGCGGCAAGGCCTGGTCCCACGGATCGCCCTCGGTCAGCGCGATGGCCTGCTCGAACAGCGGCAGCGCGCGCTCGGGCGCGCCCAGGTCGCGCCAGACCAGGCCGAACGCGTTGCACAGCCAGGCGTCCTCGATCAGCAGCGCGCGCCGCTGCAGGGCCTCGATCTCGGCCAGCGCGTCGGTGCGGTCGTGCTGGTCCATGCTGGCGGTGCCGTTGCGCAGCAGGCCGGCGAAATGCGCGCGCGCGTGGGCCAGCGCATGCGCGGCCTGGCTGCGCTCTTCCACCGGCAGCGCATCGGCGCGGGCATCCATGTGGGCCAGCGCGTCGCGCGCCGCCGACGTCACCTCGAGGCCGCCGATGCCCTTCCAGGCGTCCATCAGGCGGCTGAACACCCAGCCCACGTTGGCCGGGTCGCGCTCGAGCGGGTAGCGGTTGAGCACGTCGCCGGCCACCTCCACCGCCTTGGCGTGCTGGCCGCCGGCCACCAGGCAATCGAGCAGGTCGATCCAGTGCTCAATGAACTCGCTGGCCGCGATGCCCTTCTCGTGCAGCGCGATGCGCTCGGCGCGCTGGCCGGCGCCGTCGAGCCGCTGCGCCAGGTTGTGGCACAGCATCGAATACAGGTGCGGGTCGGCGTCGTCGTAGCCGCCTTCGCCGCTGGCGAAATATTGCTCGAAGCGCGCCAGGCCGAGCCGGTAGGCCTTGACCACATGCGGCGCCAGCGCCGCCTCGGCGGCCGGCACGGTGTCGATGAATTCGGCCAGCGCCACGCCGGCGTTGTAGTAGCCGGCCGCGTCGGTGGCGTTCTCCGCGAAGGCGAAGCGCGTCCACGGCTGTTCCTCGCCGGCCTGGTGGCGCCATTCCAGCTCGCGCACCTGCGCCTTCGGGTCCGGCGCCTGGCGCTGGTAAGTGGCCAGGTCGTCCCACGCGCCGTCCAGCTCGCCGGCGCGGTAGCGCAGCGGCGCGCGGATGCGGCGCGCATGGGGATGATCGGGCCGGCCGGCCAGCACGATGGCGGCCTGCTCGGCGGCAAAGGCATCGCCGGCGGCTTCGTCGAGCTCGAGCAGGTCGGGGTTGTCCAGCCCGATGCGCGCCAGGCACAGGCGCAGCATCGGCTCGGCCTGCGCGCCGGCGGCGTTCACGTGCGCCGCGGCCTGCGCCAGGATCTCTTGCGCGCCCAGGTCCGGCGCGCGGTACAGCAGGTCGTACCAGTAGGCGCCGGCGCGGGCGAAATCGCCCAGCCGGTAATGCACCAGCCCGGCGTGCAGCCGCGCGCTCCACTCGCCCGAGGACAAGCCGTTGCGCAGCGCGGCTTCGTCCAGCCAGGGCTGCGCTTCCCGGAAACGCTCCATGCTCACCAGCAGCATGCCGTAGCGGTGCGCGACGATGCCGCGCGAAGACCAGCGGTGCGCGGGATGCAGGTTCAGCCCCGGCAGCTTGGCCAGCGCGGCGTCGAGCACGGCGAAGGCCTGGGGGGCATCGCCGCGGTCGAAGTGCAGGCGCGCCCGCAGGCAATCGAAATCCACCACCTGCGGCTGCGCCTGCGCGAGCTGGTCGAGAATGACCAGCGCCTCGTCGTAGCGCTCGGCATTGGCTAGCTCGATGGCGTGGTCGTAACTGACTTCCTGCACGGACACGGACAGCTCCTTCTGGGGTGGAATGTGCGAGTGCGGGATTATGCGCCATGCGCAGGTTTCGCGGTCCGCAGTGGAAGGGGGCCTTCCCGGCCCGTTTCCACCGCGGCGGCGCGGGCACGGGAAGCCCGCGGCGGCCTCCTGCCCCGTTCAGGGGCGCCGGCCCGACCTGAGACTCCCGCCGGCGCCGCGCCGGTCCGACCACGCGAACAGGCAGGCCAGCAGCAGGTAGACACAGGCCACCGCCTCGGCGCGGAACAGCGGCGTGGTTTCCGCGTGCACCGGCAGCGCGCCGGCCAGGCCGCACAGGACCAGCAGCAGCGCCAGCCACCAGCCCTTGAGGCGGCCGTCGAGGATGGGGTCGGCGCCGAACACGGCGGCGTTGAGCCACAGCCAGGCGGCCACCGCCAGCCACGGCTCGGCCGACAGGTCCCATTGCATCTGCACCGCCAGCAGCGCGGCGCCGGCGGCCAGCGCCGCGCACTGGCCCTGCAGCAGGCGCGCGCGGTGGCGCTGGCGCAGCCAGGCGCGCGTGGGCAGCACCAGCGACAGGTTGGCGCAGGCCAGCAGCAGGCCGAGCGGGAATGCCAGCGCATGCGCGAACGGCGCGAACAGCGCCACCGCCAGCACCACGTACATGCCGCCGATGGTCAGCGCGCCGCCCACGCCGATGCGCTGCAGCGCCGGCAGGTAGAGCAGCGCGAAGGCCAGCAGCAGCGCGTACAGCTCAGCGCCGATGAACCAGCCGTAGAGCGACGGCAGCGAGCCCGCGAACATGGCGAACGCGCCGATCACGGCATAGAGGCCGAACCAGCTCCACTGCACGCCGGGCCGTGCGCGCCAGCGCGCCAGCCGCTGCATGACGGCCTGCTGCCAGAACCGCACGTACCAGATCCACAGCAGCATCGGCGCCGCCAGCACGGCGCCGCAGGTGCCCAGCGCCAGCCACGGCGACACCGCGCCGCGCCCGGCGCGCTCCTCGTGCATCACCACGATCATCAGCGCCACGCTGGCCGCGATGGCGCCGATCCACAGGGCGTGGAACAACTGGCCCCACGACAGCAGCGGGCGCGACACCGCGTCTTCCCATGCCGCCAGCACGCCGTCGTCGAAATGGAAATGGCGCGTCTCGGGGGTCTTCCAGCGCAACTGCTCCAGCAGCGCGCGCATGTCCCTGACGAAGCCGCCGCCCATCAGCGCCCGCCAGCCGATGCGGGCCGGCGGCGGCGCCAGCAGCGCCCGCGCCGCCGCCGAGCCCTTGGCATAGGTGCGGAAATAGCTGAACTGCCGGTCCGCCAGCGCGCGGGCGACGGCGTGCCGGGTCAGCGCGCCGTCGCGCCGCGCCAGGTGGGCGGCCTGCTCCTCCCAGCCGAAGCCTTCGAACAGCGCCGTGCGCGCCGCCGGGCTGGCGTCGTCGCGCGCGCAGTAGCACAGTGCCAGCCACTCGAACTGGGCGCGCGCCTCGATGCTGACGAAAGCGTCGTCCTGCAGGCAGCGCTGCAGCGCCTCGGCCACCGGCAGCGACTGCGCGGCCAGCTCGCCGCGGTCGGGGCCGGCGTGGCTACCGGCGGACGCTGCCGGCGGCGGCGGGAAGCTGGCGGCCAGGCGCGCCCACATCGCCTGCGCCAGCGCGGCGGGGTCGGGCAGCGCGGCGGCCGGCGGCACCGGCGAAGTGAACGGAACGGGGGACGCCGGCGAGCGCGACGGCAGGGATGGCGACGGCTGGGCCGGCGGCGGCGCCGGCAGCGGCAGCGGCAGCGGGCCGATGGCCGGCAGGCTGCCGCGCACCGGCGAGGCGGCCGTGACCAGCGGCGACGGCGGCGTCGCCTCGGCCTGCGGCGCGCCCGGCGGCGGCGTGCCGGCCGCGGCCTCGGGCGTGCCGGCAGCGTCCGGGGACCCGGCCGCGTCGTCCTGCGCATGGTGGCGCGCCCACTCCAGCGCGAACTCGTAGGCGGCGCGCAGCGCCTGGAACGCCTCGGCGTCGTCGTCGGGGCGCGTGACCTTGAGGCGGGCGGCGTAGGCGGAGCGGATGCGGCGCGTGTCGGTGGTGGGCGCCAGTTGCAGGACTTGCCAGTGCATGGGACGGGGCGGGAGGAGGTGCGTGGCGGGCAGGCGGCGAATGAGCGGCGAATGAGCGGCGGACAGGCGGCCCGGTCAGTCCCAGAGCTGGGTGTCGAGCGAGTCGAGCAGGCGCCGGACGGGCGCGCGCAGCGCGCGGATGCGCTCGCCGTCCTGCGCCTCCAGCGCGGCCTGGAACTGCGCCAGCGCGCCGCCGATCTGGTCGCGCTCGTGGCCCAGGCATTGCTGGTAGAGGCGGTCGGCGCGCGCCACCAGTTGCGCGTTCTCGGCCTGGTCGCGCGGATGGATCTTGATCCCGGCGAGCGCGGCCAGCCGCTCGGCCACCTCTTCGTCGCTCAGCACGCCGGGGTTTTCCTGGATCACGATACGGTGCGCGGCGCCGGTGGCCACCACCGTGGCCTGCACTTCGAGGATGCCGTTGACGTCGTAGGTGAAGCGCACGTCCACGCCGGACTCGGCGGCGCTCAGGCGCGGCAGCGGCACGGCGACCTCGCCGAGGAAGACGTTCTCCGCCACCATCCGCCCCTCGCCCTGGAAGACGCGCAGCGCCAGTACTTCCTGCTGGTCGGCGAGCGGGTGGAGGCGCTCGACGCGGCTCACCGGCACCACCGAGTTGCGGTCGATCACGGGCTGGTAGTGGCCGTGGGTGAACGCTTCCGGACTTACCCGGCGGCTGGTCTCGATGCCCAGCGAATACGGCGCGACGTCGGTCATGACGACTTCGTCGAGCGCCGCGTCGCGCGCTTTCAGGCCGGCCTGCACGGCGGCGCCGAGCGCCACCACTTCGTCGGGATGCAGCTCGGTGACCGGGAAGCGGCCGAACATGCGGCTCACCAGCCGGCGCACCAGCGGCATGCGGGTGGCGCCGCCGGCCAGCACCACGCTGTCGAGCTCGGCCGGGCGGATGCGCGCGTCGCGCATGGCCTGCTCGATGGGCTTGCGCAGGCGCTCCAGCAGCGGCGCGCTGAGCTCGGCGAACCCTTCCTGGGTCACGGTGGCGGCGAAGGCGCGGCCGTCCCACTCCACCGACATGGCCACGCTGGCGGCCTCGCCGAGCGCCCGCTTGGCGCTCTCGGCGGCGTTGCGCACGCGCTCGCGCAAGGCCGGGGGCCAGCGCTCGGGCTGCTCGTCGCCGGCGAACGAGCCGCGCGCGGCAAGATGCGCGTCGAGGCCGCTGTCGCGGCCGAAGGCGCGCATCAGCGCGCTAACGAAATCCTCGCCGCCGAGGAAGTTGTCGCCGGCCGAGGCGCGCACCTCCATCACGTTGTCGAACAGTTCCAGCACCGAGACGTCGAAGGTGCCGCCGCCCAGGTCGAACACCAGGAAACGGCTTTCCTCCTTCTGCTGCAGGCCGTAGGCCAGCGCCGCGGCGGTCGGCTCGTTGAGCAGCCGCTCCACGCGCAGCCCGGCCAGCTCGCCGGCCACGCGCGTGGCGCGGCGCTGGGCGTCGCTGAAATAGGCCGGCACGGTGATCACCGCCTCGTCCACCGGCGCGCCGAGCCAGGCCTCGGCGTCGGCCTTGAGCGCGCGCAGCAGGAACGACGACAGCTCCTCGGGACGGTAGCGCCGCTCGCCCAGCGCGGTGGCGCGCGCGGTGCCCATGTGGCGCTTGAACAAGGCGGCGCTGTGCGCGGGATGGGTCAGCAGCCGGTCGCGCGCCGGCTCGCCGACCACGATGGCGCCGTCCTCGAGCACGCTCACGCAGGACGGCGTGAGGCGCTTGCCGAGCGAATTGGGAATGATCTGCGCGTGCCCGTCGCGCCAGACCGCGGCCAGGCTGTTGGTGGTGCCAAGGTCGATGCCGATGATGGTGTGCTTGCGTTCCATGTTCCGGTCTTGCTGGTGGCGGCGCTCGGTTGCGCAGCAAGCGCAACATTAAGCGGCAATCCGGCAGGATGGAAATGGTGGCGGCACGCCATGTTGTGCCTGCGAGACATTGTGGCGGGTGCGCGAAAAAAAGCGCCACCCGGAGGTGGCGCTAGGGCGGCTTGCATGCATCCCGTCGCCCGAGGTTTGCTCCCTGACCACCCCTGAAGAAAGGACAGGGGGAAAGAAGAAACTTGTGGTGGTCTAATGATCCTGGACACTTCAAAAGGTAGACTTCCGGTCAACTAGAGAGGTGATGATGGGACGCAGAGATTTCTCCGACGAGTTCAAGGCCGACGCAGTGAACTTGGTGCTAGAGCAGGGGTATTCAGTGACCAATGCCGCCAAGGCACTGGACATTGGTGAGACAGCGCTTCGTCGCTGGATTGGCAATCGCCAGGCGAAGCCGGTACCGACCACAAGTGACCCGACGAGCTTGACGCCCGACCAGCGCCGCATCCGGGATCTGGAGCGGCAAGTGGCCCGGCTGGAGCGGGAGCGTGACATCCTAAAAAAGTCCACGGCCTTCTTCGTCAAGGAACTCGATCGCAATACGAAGTGATCGAACAGGCGGAGAAGGTCTGGCCGGTGGCGGTGGTGTGCGAGACCCTGGGCATGCCGCGCAGCACCTACTACGCGTGGAAGGCCCGGCAAGCCAAGCCGCGTGCCCAACGTGAGGCGCTGATGGGTCAGGTCCAGGCGATTCATGAGACGAGTGGGCAAAGCTACGGCAGCCGCCGCATGTCGCAGGAGCTGCGCAGACGAGGCCATGCTGTCGGACGCCATCGAGCCAGAGGATTGATGCGGGAAGCCCAGGTCGCGGTCCGGAAGGCTCGCAAGCATTATTACTCGAAGGGCGGGAAGTCCTCGGCCATAGCGCCGAACCGATTGAACCGGCAGTTTGCCGTCGCGCAACCGAACCGGGTGTGGGCTGGAGATGTGACCTTCATCTGGACGCAGCAAGGCTGGCTGTACCTGGCCGTGGTGATGGACCTATTCTCGCGGCGGGTGGTGGGTTGGGCTTACTCGAATTCGGCCGACACGCGGCTAGTGGTGAGGGCACTGAGAATCGCGCTGTCGAGCCGGCAGCCGGCCGAGGGCCTGATGTTTCACTCGGATCAGGGCAGCCCGTATGCCAGCCATGCGTTCCAGGAATTGTTGCGCGAGGAAGGGATCACACCGAGCATGAGTCGGGCGGGCAACTGCTGGGACAACGCGGTCGTCGAGCGTTTCTTCTGCAGCCTGAAGGGCGAGCGCATCCGCGACCGGATCTACTGCGACCGCGCGGAGGCACAGGCGGACATCACGAACTACGTGCTGTTCTTCTACAACCAACAGAGATTGCACTCGGCCGCGATGAACATGCCGCCAGCCGAGTACGAGAATTTAAAGGTGGAAGTGGCCAGAAAAGTGTCCACGATTACTTGACCACCACAACTCTCACATGGCGAGCAATTTGAGGATTCGGAATGAGGCGCCATGCAGATATTTCTTGCCCCCAATTCAGCAATTGCTGATTGAGAGCCCAAGTACCTCAGACCTACCTTGGACAAATAGGGTCCTCTCGATCCTCCAAGCAGTTTCGATACTAGATCGCTCGGGTCATTGGGCTGGTCGGTGCGACTATACGATCACGGATGGCTACATTTCCGCAAAACCGGCATGCAGGCCACCTATGTGCGCCAGTTATCGCCCTCCAATTCGCGGGTTGTATCGCTGCGACAGATTCGTTATCGATGCCTATACGCCGCTAGGAGGCGGAAACCTGACGATGTGGACCAGTATGTTCAAGTCCACGACGCCCGAAGGCCTGTTCAGCCTGCTAAACGAACGTGGCGTGGTGATCGGAAAAAATAACGCTGGATATGACGCCATGAAGCTACGCCTCGCCCTGCCTGGACTGGCCGCCGTGGCCCTGGCCGGTATAGCCTCGCTGTTCTTCGCCCCTTCGGCCGAGGAGGCGGGCCGGAATACCCCGGCCATGCGAGAACCCGCCGCCGTCGCGGCCGCTTCCATGGCGCCGCCGGAGGCTATCGGAAAGCGAGACATGGACGACGCCGCGGCGCTTCCGCGCGGAACCGGCTTCGAGACGCTCCGGCACCGCACGCAAAAGACGGTCTCCGACCCGGCCTTCACGGCCGCGCAAAAATTCGATGCGCTGTGGCGTGATTTCGAGCGCTTGGATCACGATCCGGCAGGTGCGCAATACCTGCTGGACACGATGCGATTGCTGCCGCTTCAGCCTAGCGCGGCAAGAGCCTCGAAGATCGAGGCCGGCCTGTATGGCGGAATCCACGCGGAGCCGGTCAAGCGCTCGCTGGTCAATCTCCTGGCGTCCCAGTACGAGACCGATCTCACGCTGTCGGCCGCGGAACAAGCCCGCCTCCGCGCCAACCCCCAGGTCGCCGCCATGCTTGCAAGGGCCGCCCGCTCTCCCGACGCCGAAATCGCGCATCAGGCAGTCATGCAATATGCGAGGGCAGGCCTCTTCCCCGACAGTATTTCGATCCTGGACGCGGCGTTGGCCAGCGGCACGATCACTCGCGCGGAATACACGAAGGAACTGGGATTTCTTCTGCCCCTGATCCAGGCACCAGAGGCCCAGCAGCAGGCATTGCAGGCGATCCGGCGCGCCGGCGTGTCCGACAGCGCGATTGCGGAAGATCTGGCGGCGATGGTCCTGCTGCCCCACGCGCTCGCATCGATCCACGGACAAACGCTGCGCTCGCTGCAAGATATCCTCGCCGGGGCCGAGCCGGCTTTCGCCACGCCCCCCGCGCCCATGGACTTTCTCGATCTGGTTCGCTACAGCGACTGGATCTCGGCCCGCGCCGCGATCGATGCAACGCTGTCCGGCGGCAGCAAGGAAGACCGCGTCGCCACGCTCGTCATGCAGGAAAACACCGATCCCCGAGGACTGCTTGCAGTCCTCGCCTCGCCTCTGGCGGAGCAGGTATCCCGTGCTCTGGCGCAACGCGGCCAGACACAAGCGGCCCAGCAGCGGCTCTCGCACCTGTCATTGCAGACAGGCAATGATGCGGCGGCGTTTCGCATGATCGAGGAGGCCCGGATCCGCATCTCCCAATCCCCGCGATGAACGGGCGCGAGTGCCGCTTCGCGAAGCGGCACTCGCGTCGTCTCGCCGCTCTCAAGCCACGCACAAAAAAAACGCCATCCGGCCGGGATGGCGTCCATGCGAGGCGGTGCATGCTCCCGGCCGGGAGCCGGGCCTTGGGCCTTACTTGCCGCCGACCGTCTCCAGCACGGTCCACTTGCCGCCGACCACCTTGTAGACGGTGATGCCGCCGTCCTTGAGGTCGCCGCGCGCGTCGTAGGCCAGGGTCTTGGTGGTGACGCCCTGCATGCTGGTGGCGGCCAGCACCGGCAGGTAGCGCGCCGGGTCGGCCGAGCCGGCCTTGATCATGGCGGTCATCATCGCGGTGGCGCCGTCATAGGCGTAGGGCGAGTAGGTCTGCACCTTGCCGCCGAAGCGCTTCTCGTACTTCTGCTCGTAGGCGGTGCCGCCGGGCATCTGCTCCAGCGGCAGGCCGGCCAGCGACACCACGGTGCCTTCGGCAGCCGGGCCGGCCAGCTTGAGGAAGTTGTCGGTCTTCGACATTTCGCCCGACACCAGCGGCGACTTCATGCCGAGTTCCTTGACCTGCTTGGCCATCGGCGCGGACTGGGTCTCGGCGCCGCCGTAGAAGATCACGTCCGGGTTGCTGCGCTTGATGTTGGTCAGCACGGCCTTGAAGTCGACCGCCTTGTCGTTGGTGAACTCGCGGCGCACGATCTTGCCGCCGGCCGCGCGCGCGGCCTTCTCGAACTCGTCGGCGAGGCCCTGGCCGTAGGCTGTGCGGTCGTCGACGATGGCGATGTTCTTGGCGCCGAGCTTCTTCACCACGAAGGCGCCGATGACCGAGCCCTGCTGGGTGTCGGAGGTCATCATGCGGAAGGTGGTCTTGAAGCCCTGGCGGGTGTATTCCGGCGCGGTCGCCATCGCGATCTGCGGGATGCCGGCGCGGTTGTAGACCATCGACGCGGGGATGCTGGTGCCGGAGTTGAAGTGGCCGAGCATGCCCTGGATGCCGCCGTCGACCAGCTTCTGGGCCACCACCGAGCCGGTCTTCGGGTCGGCCTGGTCGTCCTCGGAAAGCAGTACGAACTTGACCTCCTTGCCGCCGATCCTGGGCTTGGTGGCGTTCATTTCCTCGATGGCGAGGACCACGCCGTTCTGCATGTCCTTGCCGTACTGGGCCTGCCCGCCGGTCATCGGCGCGGCGAAGCCGAGCTTGATTTCCTGGGCCTGGGCGAAGGCGGCCGAGCTGGCGCACACGCCGGCGAGGGACAGGGCAACGGTCAGTGCCGTCTTGTGGAAAGTCGAGTTCATCAGTTCTCCTTGGTGGCTTTTCGATAGCCTTCTGCTGCGTTTCTGGATGCGTCCGGGTGCGGCGCGAAACGCTCCCCGATTGACATACGCAAGGCGTGCGGGATCGCCGCCGCCCTGCGTCTCTTCGATCGACGCCCGGCTGCTCAGCCGATCGTCATCAAACTGGCATTGCCGCCCGCCGCCGCCGTGTTGACGGACAGCGAACGCTCGATCAACAACCGCTCGATGGCCACGTTCGGCTCACCGTGCGCGAGGCCCTGCACAGCAATAATCGGGCCGGGCCGCGTCGCCAGCTGTTCGCTGACCGCGCGCAGCTGGTCGGAATCCCCGTGGTGCAGCACCGCATCGAAACCGGCGTCGCCGGCGGCCCAGTCGGGCACCAGGCGGACGCGCGATTGTACTGCCTTCGGCAGGCGTGCCGACAGTGCGCGGGCCACCGGGCCGTCCGGCCACACGGCCTGGCTGCCGGCGGCCAGCACGGCGGCCAGCTGCACGGCCAGGTCGGCCTCCTGCCGGGCCAGGCACAGCACGGCCGCGCGCGGCAGCAGCGTGTAGGTGTTGCGCTCGCCGGTGGGCCCGGGCAGGGTCACCGACAGGCCCGCCGGCGAGGCGGCGGCGAAGCGCTCGCACGCGTCGGCCAGTCCGGGCAGCGCGGCACCTTCGCTGTGGGCCCAGGCCTTGAGCGTACCCAGCGCATCGGCCACCGCGGCGCGCACCGGGCCGGCCTGCGCGGCGGCGCCCGCCACGTCGGAGGCGCGCACGGCGCGCGCCACGGCGTCCTGCGGGCAGACCGACAGCAGGCGGTGCAGGTAGAGCGGGCCGCCGGCCTTGGGGCCGGTGCCCGACAGGCCTTCGCCGCCGAACGGCTGCACGCCGACCACGGCGCCGACGATATTGCGGTTGACGTAGAGGTTGCCCACCTCGGCGCGCTCGACGATCTCGGCGATGGTTTCGTCGATGCGCGTATGGATGCCCATGGTGAGGCCGTAGCCGGTGCCGTTGATCTGGTCCAGCAGCGCGCCCAGCGCGGGGCGCTGGTAGCGCACCACGTGCAGCACGGGGCCGAACACCTCGCGCTGCAGTTCCTCGATGCTGTCGAGCTCGATCAGCGTGGGCGGCACGAAGGTGCCGTTGCGGGTGGCGGCTTCCTCCGCTTCGCCGCGCGCGGCCTGGTGGATGCGGCGGCCCTTGGCGCGCATGGCCTCGATATGGCGCACGATGTTGCCGCGCGCTTCTTCGTCGATCACCGGGCCGACGTCGGTGGACAGGCGGTCCGGGTTGCCCATGCTCAGCTCGTCCATGGCGCCCTTGAGCATGGCCAGCACGCGCTCGGCCACGTCTTCCTGCAGGCACAGCACGCGCAGCGCGGAGCAGCGCTGGCCGGCCGAGTCGAAGGCGGAGCTGAGCACGTCGCCCACCACCTGCTCGGCCAGCGCGGAGGAGTCGACGATCATGGCGTTCTGCCCGCCGGTCTCGGCGATCAGCGGCACCAGGCGGCCGGCCGCGTCCAGGCGCCCGGCCACGCTGCGCTGCAGCAGGCGCGCCACCTCGGTGGAGCCGGTAAACATCACGCCCTTGACGCGGGCGTCGCCCACCAGCGCCGCGCCCACGGTCTCGCCGCGGCCCGGCAGCAGCTGCACCGCGCCGGCCGGCACGCCGGCCTCGCGCAGCAGGCGCACGGCCTGCGCGGCGATCAGCGGGGTCTGCTCGGCGGGCTTGGCCAAAACGGTGTTGCCGGCGGCCAGCGCGGCCGCGACCTGGCCGGTGAAGATGGCCAGCGGGAAATTCCACGGGCTGATGCAGACCACGGGCCCGAGCGGGCGGTGGGTGTCGCCGGAGAAGGTCTCGCGCACCTGGGCGGCGTAGTAGCGCAGGAAGTCCACCGCCTCGCGCACTTCGGCGATGGCGTTGGAGAAGGTCTTGCCGGCCTCGCGCACGATGATGCCCATCAGCGACTGCATCTGCGCTTCCATCAGCTCGGCGGCGCGCTCCAGCACGGCGGCGCGCACGTCGGCCGGGGTGGCCTGCCAGATCGGCGCGGCGTTGACGGCGGCCTGCAGCGCGGCATCCACCTCGGCCGCGCTGGCTTCGGTGACGTGGCCGACGATGTCGCGCAGGTCGGCCGGGTTGCGCACCGGCACCGGCGGGTTCGCCTGCGCGCCCGGCGCGGCCTCGGCGCCGAGCAGCGGCACGGCGGCGACGGCCTCGCCGGAGCCGGCCAGCAGCGCCGAGGACAGCGAGGCCAGGCGATGCTCGTTGGACAGGTCGATGCCGGCGGAATTGGCGCGCGCGCCGCCATACAGCGCGCGCGGCTGCGGGATGCGCGGGTGCGGCAGGCCGAGCGCGCCTTCTTCGGCGTTGATGCGCTCGACCACGGCGACCGGATCGGCCACCAGTTCGTCGAGCGAGATGGAATCGTCGGCGATGCGGTTGACGAAGGACGTGTTGGCGCCGTTTTCCAGCAGGCGGCGCACCAGGTAGGCCAGCAGCGTCTCGTGCGTGCCGACCGGCGCGTAGATGCGGCACGGGCGGTTGTACTTGCCGTCGGCCAGCGGGCCGACCACCTGGTCGTAGAGCGGCTCGCCCATGCCGTGCAGGCACTGGAACTCGTACTGGCCGGGATAGTAGTTGTGGCCGGCGATCTGGTAGATGGCCGCCAGCGTGTGCGCGTTGTGGGTGGCGAACTGCGGGTAGATCGCGTCCGGCACCGACAGCAGCTTGCGCGCGCAGGCCACGTAGGACACGTCGGTGTAGACCTTGCGCGTGTAGACCGGGTAGCCCTCCAGGCCGTCGACCTGGGCGCGCTTGATCTCGCTGTCCCAGTAGGCGCCCTTGACCAGGCGGATCATCAGGCGGTGGCGGCTGCGGCGGGCCAGGTCGATCAGGTAGTCGATCACGAACGGACAGCGCTTCTGGTAGCCCTGCACCACGAAGCCGATGCCGTTCCAGCCGGCCAGCTCGGGCTCGAAGCACAGGCGCTCGAGCAGGTCCAGCGAGATCTCCAGGCGGTCGGCTTCCTCGGCGTCGATATTGATGCCGATGTCGTACTGGCGGGCCAGCAGCGTGAGCGATCTGAGGCGGCCATACAGCTCGGTGACCACGCGCTCGTGCTGGGCGCGGCTGTAGCGCGGGTGCAGCGCCGAGAGCTTGATCGAGATGCCCGGGCCTTCATAGATGCCGCGCCCGCGCGAGGCCTGGCCGATGGCGTGGATGGCCTGCTCGTAGGAAGCCAGGTAGCGCTGCGCGTCCGCCTCGGTCATGGCGGCCTCGCCGAGCATGTCGTAGGAGTAGCGGAAGCCTTCGGCCTCGTACTTGCGCGCGTTGGCCAGCGCCTCGGAAATGGTCTCGCCGGTGACGAACTGCTCGCCCATCAGGCGCATGGCCATGTCCACGCCCTTGCGGATGAGCGGCTCGCCGCCCTTGCCGATGATGCGGGTGAGCGCGCGCGACAGGCCGGCCTCGGTGTGGGTGGCGACCAGCCGGCCGGTCAGCAGCAGGCCCCAGGTGGCGGCGTTGACGAACAGCGACGGGCTCTGGCCCAGGTGCGACTGCCAGTTGGCGCCGCTGATCTTGTCGCGGATCAGGGCGTCGCGGGTGGCCTTGTCGGGGATGCGCAGCAGGGCCTCGGCCAGGCACATCAGCGCCACGCCTTCCTGCGACGACAGCGAGAACTCCTGGATCAGGCCCTGCACCAGCCCTTCGCGGCCGGTGCCGACCTTGCGCTCGCGCAGCCGCGTGGCCAGCGCGCGGGCCATGGCCAGCGCGGCTTCGGACTGCTGCCGCGGCAGCCGGGCCTGCTCCAGCAGCACCGGCACGCACTCGGTCTCGGGGCGGCGGTAGGCGGCGGTGATGGCCGCGCGCAGCACCGACTGCGGCTGCACGCTCTGGGCGAATTCGAGGAACGGCTGCGGCGCGCCTTCGGCGCCGGCCGCGTCGAAGCCGTCCGCGCCGTCCGCCGCGCCGTCGGCGGGCGCGCCGGCGGCACCGGCCTCGGCCGGCTGCTGGCCGCGCTCGACCTGCTCCAGGTAGGTGAAGATGGCCTGCTTGATGAGCCAGTGCGGCGTGCGGTCGATGGACTGGGCAACGCGCTTGAGGCGCTCGCGGGCAGCGTCGTCCAGCTTGACGCCGAGGGTGGTGGTAGCCATGCGCTTGATTCTCCGAAGGGTGCGGATGCAAGGCGCCGAGACTCCCGAAGCGCCCGCGGGTTGGCGCGATCATACTCCCGGGCAAACCGAAGGTGCAACTAGGTACAACCACTGAATCCCAATCGCACCACAGGTTGCACCTGACCCGGGCCGCATGCACCGGAACGTGCCCTGCGCAGGCAGGATCAGATGCGCAGCGGGTCGATCTCCAGCTGCCACTTCACCCCCCTGGCAGCGGCCAGGACGTCGCCAAAAGTCTGCACCCACTCGCTGACAAACCGTTGCAGGGCAGCGCGCGAGGTGCTCTCCACCAGCATCTGCGCGCGCTCGCGGTTGGCCACGCGCACCATCGACATCGGCACCGGGTCGTGGAGTTGCACCTCGGGCGCCATGCGGCAGGCGTCGGCGCGGTCGCGCGCGCCCTGCAGGAAGGCCAGCGCGCGCTCCAGCTGCCCATGTTCCGCCGTAACCAGCACCTGGTAGGCGAATGGGGGCAACCCGGCCTGGCGCCGCTCGCGCAGCTGCGCGGCCGCGAATCCATCATAGTCATGGCGCACCAGCGCCTGCAATGCCGAGGCGTCCGGGTAGCGGGTCTGGATCAGCACCTCGCCGGCCAGCCCGGCGCGCCCGGCCCGCCCGGCCACCTGCATCAGCGAGGCGAACAGGTGCTCGGCCGCGCGGAAGTCGTGGCTGAACATGGCGGCGTCGGGGTGGACGATGCCGACCAGCGTGACGCGCTGGAAGTCGTGGCCCTTGGCCACCATCTGGGTGCCGACCAGGATGTCGACCTCGCCGGCGTGGACTTCGTCGAACATCGCCTGCGCGCTGCCCTTGCGGCGCGTGGAGTCGGCGTCGATGCGGGCGATGCGGGCCTGCGGGAAGCGCGCGGCCAGCGCCTCCTCGATGCGTTGCGTGCCGCGGCCCAGCGGCGCGATGTCCACATCGCCGCAATCGGGGCAGTGATGCGGCACCGGCGACTCCAGTCCGCAGTGGTGGCAGCGCAGCCGGCGCTCGGGCCGGTGCAGCACCAGGTAGGCGGAGCAGCGCGGGCAGCCTGACAGCCAGCCGCAGCTGCCGCAGGCCAGCACCGGGGCGTAGCCGCGCCGGTTGAGGAACAGCAGGCTCTGCTCGCCGCGCGCCAGGCGGGCTTCGATGGCGTTCAGCAGCGGCACCGAGAGCCCTTCGTAGAGGGCGCGCTGGCGCTGGCGCTCCTGGTTCAGGTCGACCAGGCGCACGGTCGGCAGCGCCGCGTCGGCCTGGGCGCGTTCGCGCAGCACCAGCTTGCGGTAGGCGCCCTGCTCGGCGCGCCACCAGGATTCCATCGACGGCGTGGCCGAGCCCAGCACCACCGGGATGCCGAGCTGCTTGGCGCGCCAGATGGACAGGTCGCGCGCGGAGTAGCGCAGGCCTTCCTGCTGCTTGTAGGACGTATCGTGCTCCTCGTCCACCACCACCAGGGCAAGGTGCGGCAGCGAGGCCATCACCGCCATGCGGGTGCCGAGCACGATGCGCGCCTCGCCGCGGTGGGCCGCCAGCCATTGCAGCGTGCGCTCCTGGTCGGCCAGGCCGCTGTGCAGCACCGCCAGCGGCAGGTGCGGGAAGCGCGCCGCGATGCGGCCCTGCAACTGCGGCGTCAGGTTGATTTCGGGCACCAGCATCAGCACCTGGGCGCGCGGGTCGCGGGCGAGCACCTCGGCCATCGCGTGCAGGTAGACCTCGGTCTTGCCGCTGCCGGTCACGCCGTGCAGCAGGAACGGGGAGAACCCCCGCGCCTGGCCGATCGCTGCCACGGCCGCGCGCTGCTCCTCGTGCAGCGGCGGGGCGGCCGACGGCGCGGCGCCGGGCGCGACGGCCAGCAGGGGCTGGTCGGCATGTCCGGCGCTGATCCAGCCGGCTTCCAGCCACTCCGCCAGGCGGGCCGGCGCGGCGCTGCACAAGGTACGCGCCTCGGCGGCGGCGACCGCCCCGCCCTGCCCGCCCGCAGCCACCAGGGCCTGGGCCAGTGCCAGCACGGTGCGCGCGCGCGCCGGCACCGCGGCCAGCAGCGCCGCCTCCTGGCCCGGCACCACGCGGTAATGCTCGCTGCGCGCGCGCAGCGCCAGCCGCGGCCAGCTCTCGGCCTCGCGCAGGCCCGGCGGCAGCGCCGGCAGCATGACTTCGCCGAGGCGGCGGTGATAGTAGAGCGCGGCAAAGCGCGCCAGCGCGATCCAGTGCGCGCCCAGCGGCGGCAGCCAGTCCAGCCGCTGCGCGACCGGGCGCAGGCGGTCCAGCGGCACCTCGGAGCGGGTGGCGCGGGTGACGGCGACGCCCACCAGCTGGCGGCGGCCGAACGGCACGGTGACGAGGTCGCCGGGCTGCACCCCGGGCAGTGCGAGATAGTCGAAGACGTCGTCGGCCGGGGTGTCGAGCGCCACCCGCACGATGTCCGGCGGCGCCGCGCCGGCGTCGTCCGCCGGCCGCGGCGGGGCGGCTTCGGGTTGCATCGGGGCGTTCATCGCGCGGCTCCGGCGCGCAGCACCGGGTACGGGCCAGAATGGGGCAGGCATGTGGACAGGCCGGCCCAACACAAGTGCAGGACGGAACTGAGCCGCATGCCAGACAAATTAAGTGTGCGGCGCAACATCAACTTAAAGTAACGCTTCAAATGTGCCCCTAAGTCGATGATAGATCGCCGCTTTTCCCGCTTGCGCACAGTGCCTGTGGATAACTTTGTTGAAAACTCGTCCGGCGTTTCCGCCAAGCCCCGTAAAACAAGGCTCCCACGGGTATTCGGGTGCCCGATTGACCAGATGCAAATCCTTGTAAATCAAGGACTTGCAAGCCTCCCTCAGATGAGTTAGGGACTAACCCGCTCTTGCACTGCGGAAAACCCATTGATGTGCATAAGTCAAGCCTTGACAAGCGCGAAGCGGCACCGAAAGGGCGAAATATTGCAAAATAGTTTACTTGACAGTGCCTTGTGCCAGCCTCCCGCGCCACCCGGATTCACCAAGGCGGCGCAGCCGCAACGCTCGCTGCGCCGCACTGCCGGCGCGGGCCAGCCCGGGCGGGAGCGTGCCGCGCGGCTCACCTGGCGGCGCTGCGCAACTGGCGGCTGTAGCGATGCACCTCGTCCACCAGCACCGTCACGTTCTCGGGCGGCGTGAACTGGGAAATGCCGTGGCCGAGGTTGAAGACGTGGCCGTCGCTGCCGCCGCCCGCGGCATAGCTGTCGAGCACGCCGCGCACCTGCGCGCGGATCGCGGCTTCCGGCGCGAACAGCACATTGGGATCGATATTGCCTTGCAGCGCGACCTGGCTGCCGGTGCGGCGGCGCGCCTGCTGCAGGTTGACGGTCCAGTCCAGCCCGAGCGCGTCGGCACCGATGCCGGCCAGCTCTTCCAGCCACAGGCCGCCGCCCTTGGTGAAGGCGATCACCGGCACCTGCTGCCCGTCGTGCTCGCGCTTGAGGCCGGCCACCACCTGCCGCATATAGGCCAGCGAAAAGGCCTGGTACATGCCGTCGGCCAGCGTGCCGCCCCAGGTGTCGAACAGCATCACCGCCTGCGCGCCGGCCTCGATCTGCGCGTTCAGGTAGGCGGACACCGCCTGCGCGTTGATCTCCAGGATGCGGTGCATCAGGTCCGGGCGGCCGTACATCATGCTCTTGACCGTGCGGAAATCCGCCGAGCCGGCGCCTTCGACCATGTAGCAGGCCAGCGTCCAGGGGCTGCCCGAGAAGCCGATCAGCGGCACGCGCTGGCGGCCGTCCTGCACCAGCGCGCGGCGGATCTCGCCGACCGCGTCGAACACGTAGCGCAGCGAGGCCATGTCGGGCACCGCCAGCTTCATCACGTCGCTCTCGGTGCGCAGCGGGTGGGCAAAGCGCGGGCCTTCGCCCTGCGCGAACGACAGGCCCAGGCCCATCGCGTCGGGCACGGTGAGGATGTCGGAGAAGAGGATGGCCGCGTCGAGCGGGTAGCGCTCGAGCGGTTGCAGGGTCACCTCGGTGGCGTAGGCCGGATTCTTGGCCAGCCCGAGAAAGCTGCCGGCGCGCGCGCGCGTGGCGTTGTACTCGGGCAGGTAGCGGCCGGCCTGGCGCATCAGCCACAGCGGGGTGTACTCGGTGGGCTGCCGGCGCAGTGCGCGCAGGAAGGTGTCGTTCTGCAGTGCGGTCATGGTCGTCCTCGTAAGACCGCCATTCTAAGGGATGGCCGGGCCGCGCCGGCGCTCCCCGGGGCCGGCCCTGCGCGGCGGCCCGCCGGCCGGCGCGTCAGATATCGTCGGCCAGTTCCTTGAAGGCCTGCGCGGCGCGGCGCATCCATTCGCGCGCGCGCGGCGCCTCGGGCTGCAGGCGGGCGAAGCCGTGCGTCATGCCGCTGGCTTCGAGCGTGATGACCGGGGCGCCGTAGCGCACCAGGTAGTCGGCATAGGCCAGGCCATCGTCGCGCAGCACGTCGTGGGCGGCCACCATCACCACGCTGGCGGGCGGCAGGTGCCGGGGGGCCGCGCCCATCAGGTGGATGCGCGTGTCCTCGATGGCGGCGCCGGCGGCAAGCTGCTGGGCGCCGATGAACTGGGTCCAGAACCAGGCCATTTCGTCGCGCGTGAGGCCCGGGCCGTCGGAGAACGCGCGATAGCTTTCGGTGGTGAGCGCGGGCGCGGTGACCGGGTAGATCAGCAACTGCGCGTTGACCAGCCCGGGATGGCCGTGCGCGTTGGCCCAGCGCGCGGCCTGCGCGGCCAGGTGGCCGCCGGCGCTGTCGCCGGCCACGGCCAGGAAGCGGGTATCGAGGCGCAGCCGGGCGCGCTGCTCGGCAAACCACAGCACGGAATGCAGCGCGTCGTCGCACGGCGCCGGGAACGGGTGCTCGGGCGCCAGGCGGTAGTCGACGCTGGCCACCGCGCAGCCGGTGTCGGCCGCCAGCAGGGCGGCCACGGTGTGATGCGTCTCGTGCGAGCCGACCACCCAGCCGCCGCCGTGGAAGTAGACGATCAGGCGCGGCTCGGCCACGCCCTCGGGCCGGAACAGGCGTGCCGCCAGCGTGCGGCCAGCCAGCGGGATCTCGAGGTCGGTGGCGGCGATGCCCTCGGGGTCCGGCGCGAGCGAAAGCGCCGCGATCTCGGCGAAGCGCGCGCGGGCCGCGGCGGCATCGGCCGGCGCGGGCTGCCCGGCATAGCGTTCGCCGAGGCGGCGGTAGTAATCGAGGAGCTGGGGATCGATGGCCATGGCTAGGTGGTGCGGATCTGGTCGGGTCGGGTTGAAGCGGCGGACGTGCTGGCACGCCGCGCGATCCCGCAGTGTAGCGGCGTTCGCGGGTTCAGGTGTTCAGGCGTCCGCGCGCAGCAGCTCGATCTTGGCGCAGCGGTCCTGCACCGCCAGCAGGCCGGCGGCGCGGGCCTGCCCGAACGCGGCGTCATTGACGATGCCGAGCTGCAGCCAGACGCCGCGCGCGCCGATGGCGATGGCGTCCGCCACCACCGGGGCCACGTCCTCGGCGCGGCGGAAGATGTCCACCCAGTCGATGCGCCGCCCTTCGGCGGCCAGTGCCCGCGCCGCCTCGGCCAGGCTGGCGTGGCAGGGCTGGCCGAGGATCAGGGCCCCGGCGTGGCGCGGATTGACCGGCACGATGCGGTAGCCGCGCGCCTGCAGGAACGCCGCCACCTCGTGGCTGGCGCGGCCGGGGTTGTCGGACAGGCCCGCCACGGCGACGGTCTTCATCGCCAGCATGCCCTCGATGGCTGTTTGCATCGCTGTCTGCATCTCGCTCACGTCTGCGCTTCCTTCTGGTCGGGTTCGGGGGATCGGTCGCGGCTTTCGCCGGGCTGGCGCGCGCAGGCGCCCAGCCGCGCGAACGGCACCGCGACCTGGTACGTGCCCTGGGCGAACGGCCCCACGGCATAAGGGGCATAGTGCAGCACCACGCCGCCACGGTATAGCGTAAAGGGCGTGCGCGCGTCGCGCAGGGCGGGCTCGTCGAGCAGGCCGCGCTCGGGATCGGCCGCGCCCTGCCGCTGCAGCGATGCCTGCAGTTCGGCATTGAGCTTCTGCACGCAGTCCTTGCCCGGGGCCAGGAGGTCCGCGAGCCGGACCGGCACGTAGACGGCCTCGCCGGCGGCGCCGGCGACCGGCGCGGCATCGTCGCGGCGCCACGTGCCGCCGGCGTAGTCCAGGCTGCCGTGCGCGCCGCCGCTGTAGCGCCAGGTGGTGCGCAGCAGGCTGATCGTGCCGGCATCGAGCCGCGCCAGTTCCACGGCGCTGCGGCATTCGCGCTCGCCCTCGCCGCAGCCGCCGGCGCGCACCGACGCGACCAGCGCGTCGAGGGCAGGGTTGCCGGTTTCCGGGTAGCGCTCGGTGAAGCGCACGCCGGCCGCTTCCGTCACCCGTTCGCGATAGACCGCCTTGCGCGTAAGCATCAGTTGCCGCGCGACTCCGTCCGCGCCGGTCCATACGCCGCTGGCGCTGCGGCCGTCGGGCGCGACGTTGCCTTCGAAACGGATGTTGCCGTGCGCCTGCATGTCGTCGTCAGCGGCGGCCGGCGAGGCATCGCGCTCGCGCACGCTCAGACGGCCGTCGGCTGTCAATTGGCCATCCAGTTGACGCGGGGTGGCCGCGAGCCTTGAATCGTAACGAAGGGTGGCCTCGACCCGCTCCGTTCCGGGACGCGGAAATAGGGTCAGCGACAGCTGCCCGGCGTCGCCGGGCTCGCCCTGCCAGAAGGTGCCCGCGGCAGCTTGCGGCGCGTCCGCAAACGCCAGGCCGCATGCCAGCGGCGGCGCGGCAAGAAAGGCGGCGAGGCCAAGCTGGGCAAGGCCACTTCGGACTTGTACGGCGTTGCGGCGGGGAAACGGAATGGCGGAAGGATGCGGCATGGCAGTCGGCGGCCAGACCGCGGCGCGGATGGCTGGCAAGCGAAAGCTATGGGACCGGCGGTGCCCGGTGATGTTCCCGCCGCGTTACAGTCTGGGCGGAGTTTTGGGCAGGATGAGGCCTATTTGGCCGACGTTTTAGTTACGGCGCTTTCAACTTCTTGCAAACCGATACATTTTGTTACTGCCATTGCCAAAAGTTTCCCCCACAATGCTTTAACACAATCAGTTTTTGTGAAAGGCGTTCCCTCCCCCAAACAGAAAGGGAGGGCGTCGTGAAGAAAGCCTTTGGAAGCAATTCCCACCCAGTTTGACCGGATCGCAGGCCATGCCTGCGGTCGGTGTACCAGGTTGAAAGATTGTTGGCGCGTTGCGGTTTCGGCTGGTTGGATCGTCTGATTGCGATCGGTACCGCCTGACCGGATGGTTGGCCACCTTGCCGGATACGATGATCCGGCTGGAAAGTGACCGGCGCCTGTTGGATGACCTGGACCTTACCCGTTCCTTCGAATTGACCCCTCGAAGGGATTTTCCCGTCCGCGCGGTGCCTCCCCGGCCCGCGCGCTTTTTTTTGCGCTGAGCCGACAGAATAGTCGTACGCTCGTGAAAAAGGCAGCCTCGCGGCTGCCTTTTTTTATCGCCACGGCCAAAAAACAACAGCCGCGGCGGTACCGCCTTTTCTCAGCGCTTGCGGCGCAGGCGCGCGATGGCGGCCAGTTGCGCAGCCGCCACAGCCAGCTCGCTCTGGGCACGTGCCAGGTCGAGATCGCTGCTCTGGTTCTGCATCAACTCCTCAGCCGCGCGCTTGGCTTCCTGCGCCTTGGCTTCGTCGAGGTCGCTGCCGCGAATGGCGGTGTCCGCCAGCACGGTCACATGCTTGGGCTGCACTTCGAGAATGCCGCCGGCCACGAACACGAACTCTTCGCTGCCGTCTTCCTTCTCGATGCGCACCGCGCCCGGCTGGATACGCGTGATCAGCGGCGTATGGCCCGGCAGGATACCCAGCTCGCCCGACTCGCCCGGCAGCGCCACGAACTTCGCCTGGCCGGAGAAGATCGACGATTCGGCGCTGACGACGTCTACAAGAATGGTTGCCATGTGAATTCCTTTGTTCCAGAAAGCGTTGACTTCCCGTTGCCAGGAAGCAAGTTTCCGCCTTCAGGCCGGGTCCGGCGCCCCGCGGACATGCTGTCCGCGGCACGGCCGTGGCCCGCGCGAAGGCGAAAGACGCTTACTGGAGCTTCTTGGCCTTCTCGAAGGCTTCGTCGATCGAACCGACCATGTAGAACGCCTGTTCGGGCAGGTGATCGCACTCGCCGTCCACCAGCATCTTGAAACCACGGATGGTTTCCTTCAGCGGCACGTACTTGCCCGGCGAGCCCGTGAACACTTCCGCGACGTGGAAGGGCTGCGACAGGAAACGCTGGATCTTGCGGGCGCGCGACACCGACTGCTTGTCTTCCGGCGACAGTTCGTCCATGCCCAGAATCGCGATGATGTCGCGCAGTTCCTTGTAGCGCTGCAGCGTCTGCTGCACGCGGCGGGCCACGTCGTAGTGCTCCTGGCCGACGACCTGCGGGTCGAGCTGGCGCGAGGTCGAGTCGAGCGGGTCGACGGCGGGGTAGATACCCAGCGCGGCGATGTCACGCGACAGCACGACGGTCGAGTCCAGGTGCAGGAAGGTCGTTGCCGGCGACGGGTCGGTCAAGTCGTCCGCAGGGACGTACACGGCCTGGATCGAGGTGATCGAGCCGGTCTTGGTCGAGGTGATGCGCTCTTGCAGCTTGCCCATTTCCTCGGCCAGCGTCGGCTGGTAGCCCACCGCCGAAGGCATGCGGCCCAGCAGTGCCGACACTTCGGTGCCGGCCAGCGTGTAGCGGTAGATGTTGTCGACGAAGAACAGGATGTCGCGGCCTTCGTCGCGGAACTTCTCGGCCATGGTCAGGCCGGAGAGCGCCACGCGCAGACGGTTGCCCGGCGGCTCGTTCATCTGGCCGAACACCATGGCCACCTTGTCGAGCACGTTCGAGTCCTTCATTTCGTGGTAGAAGTCGTTCCCTTCACGGGTACGCTCGCCCACGCCGGCGAACACCGACAAACCGCTGTGCTGCTTGGCGATGTTGTTGATGAGCTCCATCATGTTCACGGTCTTGCCGACGCCGGCGCCGCCGAACAGGCCCACCTTGCCGCCCTTGGCGAACGGGCACACCAGGTCGATCACCTTGATGCCGGTTTCGAGCAGGTCCACGGAAGGCGACAGTTCGTCGAACTTCGGGGCCTTCTGGTGGATCGAGCGCAGCTCGTCCGAGGCGATCGGGCCGGCTTCGTCGATGGGACGGCCGAGCACGTCCATGATGCGGCCCAGCGTGCCGTGACCGACCGGCACCGAGATCGGGGCGCCGGTGCT
Organism: Cupriavidus sp. 30B13; assembly: GCF_049059565.2. NCBI lineage: Bacteria > Pseudomonadati > Pseudomonadota > Betaproteobacteria > Burkholderiales > Burkholderiaceae > Cupriavidus > Cupriavidus sp. 30B13. The sequence goes on from NZ_CP188223.1 coordinate 4,121,617, forward strand.
CTTGACCGACATGCCGCGGCGCAGGCCGTCGGACGAACCCAGGGCAATGGTGCGGACCACGCCGTCACCGAGCTGTTGCTGCACTTCGAAGGTCAGGCCCTTCTCGGCGAACGAGGCTTCGTTGCTGTCTTCCAGCACGAGCGCGTCGTACACCTTCGGCAGCGCGTCGCGGGGGAACTCGATGTCCACCACGGCGCCAATGCACTGCACAATATTTCCGATACTCATTTCGTATCTCCGATAGCTTGAATACTTGACGCCTTAGACGGCTGCGGCACCGCTGACGATTTCCGACAGTTCCTTGGTGATCGCTGCCTGACGGGTCTTGTTGTAGACCAGTTGCAGTTCGCCGATCACGTTCTTGGCGTTGTCGGATGCCGCCTTCATGGCCACCATGCGCGCCGACTGCTCGGACGCCATGTTCTCGGCCACGGCCTGGTACACCAGCGCTTCGACGTAGCGGACCAGCAGTTCTTCCACCACGGTCTGGGCGTCGGGCTCGTAGATGTAATCCCACGAGTAGGCGCGCTTTTCATCTTCGGTCTGGGCAAACTTGTCGGCGGGGAGCGGCAGCAGCTGCTCCACCATCGGCTCCTGCTTCATCGTATTGATGAAGCGGGTGTAGGCCAGGTACACGGCATCGACCTCACCATTGGTGAAAGCGTCGAGCTGGACCTTGATCGCACCGATCAGTTTTTCCAGATGCGGGGTGTCGCCGAGGTGCGTCACGTGCGAGATCACCTTCGCGCCGATGCGGCCCAGGAACTGCATGCCCTTGGAACCGATGGCGGTGCTCTGCACCTGCACGCCGCGGTTCTGCAGATCGCGCAGCTCGTTGGTCACCGCGCGCAGCACGTTCGTGTTCAGGCCGCCGCACAGACCCTTGTCGGTCGTCACCACGATCATGCCGGCGCGCTTGACTTCGCGCGCCACCATGAACGGGTGCTTGAACTCGGGGTTGGCCTCAGCCAGGTGCGCCGCGATATTGCGCACTTTCTCGGCGTAGGGGCGGGCGTTGCGCATCCGTTCCTGCGCCTTGCGCATCTTGGACGCGGCGACCATCTCCATCGCCTTGGTGATCTTGCGCGTGTTCTGCACGCTCTTGATCTTGGTTCGAATTTCTTTCGTTCCGGCCATATCTTCCTCTCCATTCGTGCTGCGCCGGGGCCGTCATGGCAACGGCGGTCCGGCGCAGATTCGTGGAATTACGCGGTTAGAACGCGGCGGACTTCTTGAAATCCTCGATCGCGGCACGCAGCGTGGCTTCGTCTTCCTTCGACAGATCCTTGGTCTCTTCGATGCGGTTGACGAGGTCGGCGTACTTGGTCTTCAGATGGTCGTGCAGGCCCTTCTCGAACGGCAGAATGTCCTTCACTTCCACGTTGTCGAGGAAGCCGTTGTTGGCTGCGTACAGCGACGCGGCCAGTTGCCACACCTGCAGCGGCAGGTACTGGGCCTGCTTGAGCAGTTCGGTCACGCGGCGGCCGCGCTCGAGCTGCTTGCGGGTGGCATCGTCCAGGTCGGAGGCGAACTGCGCGAACGCAGCCAGCTCACGGTACTGGGCCAGGTCGGTACGGATACCGCCGGACAGCTTCTTGATGACCTTGGTCTGGGCGGCACCACCGACGCGCGACACCGAGATACCGGCGTTGATTGCGGGGCGGATACCGGCGTTGAACAGGTCGGTTTCCAGGAAGATCTGGCCGTCGGTGATCGAGATCACGTTGGTCGGCACGAACGCGGACACGTCGCCGGCCTGCGTTTCGATCACGGGCAGCGCGGTCAGCGAGCCGGTCTTGCCGGTCACCACGCCCTTGGTGAACTTCTCGACGTAGTCGGCGTTCACGCGGGCGGCGCGCTCGAGCAGGCGCGAGTGCAGGTAGAACACGTCGCCGGGGTAGGCTTCGCGGCCCGGCGGGCGGCGCAGCAGCAGCGACACCTGGCGATAGGCCCAGGCTTGCTTGGTCAGGTCGTCATAGACGATCAGCGCGTCTTCGCCGCGGTCGCGGAAGTACTCGCCCATCGTGCAGCCGGCGTAGGCGGCCAGGTACTGCATGGCGGCCGAGTCCGAAGCCGAGGCGGCGACCACGATGGTGTATTCCATCGCGCCCAGTTCTTCGAGCTTGCGCACCACGTTGCTGATGGTCGAAGCCTTCTGGCCGATCGCCACGTACACGCAGAAGACGCCCTTGCCCTTCTGGTTGATGATGGCGTCGACGGCCACGGCGGTCTTGCCGGTCTGGCGGTCGCCGATGATCAGCTCGCGCTGGCCGCGGCCGATCGGCACCATGGCGTCGATCGACTTCAGGCCGGTCTGCACCGGCTGGCTCACCGACTGGCGCGCGATCACGCCAGGGGCGACCTTCTCGATCACGTCGAATTCCTTCGCGTTGATCGGGCCCTTGCCGTCGATCGGCTGGCCCAGCGTGTTGACCACGCGGCCCAGCAGCTCGCGGCCGACCGGCACTTCCAGAATGCGGCCGGTGCACTTGACCGGGTCGCCTTCCGAAATGTGTTCGTAGTCGCCCAGCACCACGGCGCCGACGGAGTCGCGCTCGAGGTTCAGCGCGAGGCCGAAGGTGTTGCCGGGGAATTCCAGCATCTCGCCCTGCATCACGCCGGACAGGCCGTGCACGCGGCAGATGCCATCGGTCACGGAGATAACCGTGCCGGTGTTGCGCACTTCAGCGTCGGCGCCAAGACCCGAGATGCGGGACTTGATCAGCTCGCTGATTTCTGAGGGGTTCAGTTGCATCACAATGCTCCTAATTCTTCAATCCGTCGGCCGGTGAGCGCTCGCGCGCATCAGGCGGTCAGCGCGACTTGCATCGCAGCCAGGCGGGCACGCACGGAGGTGTCGAGGACTTCGTCGCCAACCTTGACGCGCACGCCGCCGATCAGCGACGGGTCTACCGCAACCGAGGGCTGCAGCTTGCGGCCGAACTTGCGTTCGAGCGCGGCGACGAGGTCGGTCAGGGTCGCGCCTTCGATCGGGAAGGCACTCGTGATCTCGACATCGGCCGACCCTTCACGGGCGTTCTTGAGCGCATGGAACTGCTCGGCGATTTCCGGCAGGACTGCCAGGCGGTGGTTTTCCACCAGCAGGCCGACGAAGCGTCTGGCTTCGTCGTTGACCGGAGACTTCAGGGCCGACAGGAACAGTGCAGCCAGCTTGTCGCCGGGCACGTTCGGATCGCCAGCCACCGCCTTCATGTCGGGATTGGCGGCGACCTGCCCCATTTCCGACACCAGCTCGGACCATGCATCCAGATTGCCGCTCGACTCGGTCGCGACGCGAAACAGCGCCTCGGCGTAGGGACGGGCAATGGTTGCGGTTTCAGCCATGATTAGAGCTCAGCCTTGAGTTGATTGAGCAGGTCGGCGTGGACCTGCGCGTTCACTTCGCGCTTGAGGATCTGCTCGGCACCCTTGACGGCCAGCACGGCAACCTGGTCGCGCAGCTGTTCGCGCGCGCGGGTAACCTGCTGTTCCGCCTCGGCCTTGGCCTGGGCGATGATGCGTGCGGCTTCCGCCTGGGCGTTGTGCTTGATCTCGTCGGCCGTCAGCTGGGCGCGCTTCTCGGCGTCGGCGACGCGTTGAGCACCTTCGGTGCGGGCTTCGGCCAGAGCCTGGTCCACACGCTTGTTGGCGAGTTCGAGCTCAGCCTTGCCCTTTTCGGCAGCGGCGAGGCCATCGGCGATCTTCTTTGCGCGTTCGTCGAGCGCCTTCACCAGCGGCGGCCAAATGAATTTGGCAACTACCCACCACAGGATGAAGAACACGACCATCTGCGCAAAAAACGTTGCGTTCAGATTCATGGTGTGTTCCTTTCGGTAATCAAACTACAGATAAATGCGCAAGGGCGGCCAGGCTAAGTGGCCCGCGCCGCCCGTCAGCATCATGCAGACCGAAAAGAAATTACTTGATGACAGCCAGCAGCGGGTTGGCGAATGCGAACAGCATTGCAACGCCCACGCCGATCAGGAATGCCGCGTCGATCAGGCCAGCCAGCAGGAACATCTTGGTTTGCAGCGGGTTCATCAGCTCGGGCTGACGTGCGCACGCTTCGATGTACTTGCCACCCATCAGGGCGATGCCCAGGCAGGCGCCGATGGCGCCCAGGCCGATGATGATGCCGATACCAATAGCGGTCAGACCCTGGATGTTGGCGAGATATGCTTGCATGACGACTCCTTAAATTGAGAAGAGACTTAGAACCAAAAAACCAAAAAACCAAAAACCGGAAAATCAGTGGTGATCATGTGCCTGGCCGATGTACACCAGCGTCAGCATCATGAAAATGAAGGCCTGGAGCAGGACGATCAGGATGTGGAAGATCGCCCATACGGTACCGGCCAGCACGTGACCGACGAAGCCCAGCGCGGACAGGTCCGCACCGAACGTCCAGATGGAACCCAGCAGCGCGATCAGCAGGAACACCAGTTCGCCGGCATACATGTTGCCGAACAACCGCATGCCCAGCGAAACCGCCTTGGCGAGGAATTCGATGAGGTTCAGGACCAGGTTGAACGGGGCCAGGTACCACTTGGCGCCGAACGGGGCCGAGAACAGCTCGTGCATGAAGCCGCCGGCGCCCTTGATCTTGAAGCTGTAGTAGATCATCAGCACCAGCACCGAGCACGACATGCCCAGCGTGCCGTTCAGGTCGGCCGTGGCGACGGCGCGGTGGTGCGGCAGGTGGATGTGGAAGATGGCCAGCAGCTGGTTCAGGCCGGTGACCCAGTCGACCGGGATCAGGTCGATGGCGTTCATGACGGTGATCCAGCAGAACACCATCATCGCCAGCGGAGCGATGAACGAGCGGTCGCCGTGGATGATGCCCTTGGCCTGGTCATCGACCATCTCGACGATCATCTCGACGAAGGCCTGGAAGCGGCCCGGCACGCCGGCCGTGGCGCGGCGCGCGGCGGCGTACAGGAAGATCACGGCGATCGCGCCGCACAGGACCGACCAGAACACCGTGTCGTAGTTGAGGACGCTGAAATCGACCACGGAGGCTTGCTTGCCGCCGACCGTGTTCAGGTTCTGCAAGTGTTCGGCGATATAGCCGGAGGGGGTGAGCGCCTGTTCGGCGCCTTGAGCAGCTGACATGTCGAAACGAACCGTAATATTGCGAAACCAGTTGCCGGCGTTCTGCCGGTACGCTTCTTGCACCGCCTTCAGCATGAGTCGCTGGTCACCGCGGGCAAGGACGTCTAACTTATCTGCGCCGCGCTTCACCGCTGTGACGCGCCACGCCAAAAAACTCTTGATATTCCGTTTTCGTGCCCCACCTCGGGTGGAATGCACTGCCTTCGAACCACCGCGCCTTGCCGCCCGGCCTGTGGACAAGTCCACGGCGCCGGCGCTTGCAGCGCGCATTCCGGTGCGCTTTCCGATGCAGCCGCCGGCGCGCTCCTCAGCGAATCGCCAGTGCCACCCAGTAAGCCTTCAGCGCAAGCAGGAACGTGACCAGCATCGGCACCCAGCGCAACTCGCGGTACAGCACCACCACCAGCACAAGCAGGCCGACGGTGGCAAACACCTTGATGGCCTCGCCAACGACCAGGCCGCTGATCGAGGTACGCTCGCCCGACAACCTCAGGCGCAGCGCGAAGAAACCGCTCGGCACGAAACACGCGATGCCGCCAAACAGCGCGGACCAGCCCGCTGCCGCGGCATTGCCGCCGGCAAGCAGTCGCCAGGCAAGGGCCGACAAAACCGTCACCGCCACCTGCGCCAGCACGACCCTGCCGGGCGTCATGCGCGAAGGGCGCAGCGCACGCGCGCCGAACAGCGTTTCCGCGTCCGCGCGTGACAGCGGTTCGACCGCCTCTTCTGCGCGCTCTGCCTCGTCATCCCAGGCATCGCGCGGCTGCCAGTCCTTTTGCCGACCGGCATCTCGACGATCTGAAACCACCTGCTTATTGCCTCTGCTGGTTGTTTACTCCACCCGGAACTTTCTCGAACCGGCCAGAATTCAAACCGCACGATTTTACGAGGAATGCACCATGCGAGTCAATCTGCTTACAGACTCCTTGCAACGGTGCGCAACGTGCGCCCACGTGCCGATAGTGCCCGCGCGGCGGCCGCAGGCCAATGACGCGGCAGGTAATTGAGACCATCGGCGCGGGTGGCGCAACATCATCGTTTATCGCCTTTGCGTAGACCTTGCGCAAGCGCGCGGCACAGGTGCGGCCGCCGCACCGGAGCGGACACCTTCGTGCGTTAATCGCGCACTATTTTTGGGAAGCGGACGCGGGACGGACAAGATGCGGACCCGCGCCGGCGCTCAGGCCGGCGACTGGCTTTCGCCCTGCTCGCGCAGCCGCGTGAGCACGCCGTCGAGCGCGTCGTTGCTGGTGAAGTGAATGGTGAGCTGGCCCTTGCCGCGCACGCCCAGCTTGATCTGCACCGGCAGGCCGAGCGCGTCCGACAGCTCTTCTTCGAGCCGGGCCACGTCGCGCGCCGGCGCGGCGCCCTTCTGCCGCATCGAGCGCAGATCGAGCGGCTTGAGCGTGGACGCGACCAGCTTTTCGGTCTCGCGCACCGACAGCCGCTTGTTGACGATCTGGTTGGCGAGCGTGATCTGGTTGGCGCCGTCCACGGCGAGCAGCGCGCGCGCGTGGCCCATGTCGAGGTCACCCGCCATCAGCATGGTCTGCACCGGCTGGGCCAGGTTCAGCAAGCGCAGCAGGTTGGACACGGCGCTGCGCGAGCGCCCCACCGATTCGGCCGCCTGCTCGTGCGTGAAGGAGAACTCGCGCACCAGGCGCATGATGCCCTGCGCCTCTTCCAGCGGATTGAGGTCTTCGCGCTGGATGTTCTCGATCAGCGCCATCGCGGCCGCGGCCTCGTCGGCCACGTCCTTGACCAGCACCGGCACTTCCTCGAGCCCGGCGATGCGCGAGGCGCGGAAGCGCCGCTCGCCGGCGATGATCTCGTAGCGGTCCGGCTCGGCCACGCGCCGCACCAGGATCGGCTGCATCAGGCCCTGCGTGCGGATGCTCGCGGCCAGTTCCTGCAGCGCGCCCTCGTCCATGCGCGTGCGCGGCTGGTACTTGCCGGGCTGCAACTGGTCCAGGCGCAGCACCGACGGCGCGCCCTCCTGCTTCACGGCGTCGACGATTTCGGCGGGGCCGCCCAGCAAGGCTTCCAGTCCGCGGCCCAGCCCCTTCTTCTTTGCGGTGCTCATCTCGTTATCCTGACTTGGTGGCAGCCTGGCGGCCGCCCGGTATCCTGTGTACGTCGTCGTGTGTACGCCGTGTCGCCGTGTCTCGGGCCGTGCGCTCAGTCGAGCAGCCTGACCCGCGCGATCATCTCCGCGCCGAAATCCAGGTAAGCCCTGGCGCCCTTGGAGGACGGGTCGAAGGCCACGCCCGGCACGCCATAGGACGGCGCTTCCGCGAGCCGCACGTTGCGCGGGATCACGGTCTTGAAGACCTTCTCGCCGAAGTGCGATTCGAGCTGGGCCGAGACCTGCTGCTGCAAGGTCACACGTGGATCAAACATCACACGCAGCAAGCCGATCACCTTCAGGTCGCGATTGAGGTTGGCGTGCACCTGCTTGATCGTGTTGACCAGGTCGGACAGCCCTTCGAGCGCGAAGTACTCGCACTGCATCGGCACGATCACGCCGTTGGCGGCGCACAGCCCGTTGAGCGTCAGCAGCGACAGCGACGGCGGGCAGTCGATCAGCACGAAGTCGTATTCGCCATCGACCTCGGCGATGGCGTTCTTCAGGCGGCGTTCGCGCTGGTCCAGTTCGACCAGCTCCACCTCGGCACCGGCCAGTTCGCGGTTGGCCGGCAGCACGTCGTACTTGCCCGACTCGGAATGCTGCCGCGCCTGTGTGATCGTCGAGAGGCCGACCAGCACCTGGTAGACGCTGTGTTCGAGCGATTGCTTGTCGATGCCGGAGCCCATCGAGGCATTGCCTTGCGGATCGAGGTCGATCAGCAGCACGCGCTGCGCCTGCGCCGCCAGCCCGGCGGCGAGGTTCACCGTGGTGGTGGTCTTGCCGACGCCGCCCTTCTGGTTTGCGATCACGAATACCTTGGCCATAAGCTCTTAGCTGCTCCTGCTTGATTTCAACCTGCCGGGGGTGGGCGCCGGCAACAACCACCGGCCGGGTCAGCGGCGCGACAGCACCACCAGGTGACGTTCCGCATCCAGTTCCGGCACGGCCAGGCGCGGCACCGCCTCCACCTGCCAGCCGGCCATCAGGCCGGCCGCTTCCATGCGGTCGAGTTCGGGCTGTGGATAAACGCCCTTCATCGCGATCAGCTTGCCGTGCGGCGCGAGCAGGTGGCCGGCGAGCGAAACGAAGTCGCTCAGCTCGGCGAACGCGCGCGAGGTGATGACGGCATAGCCCTTGTCGTCTTCGAGCTTTTCCACCGGGCCCCAATGGGCGGCGGCATTCGACAGCCCGAGCTGCGCCCGGCACTGCGTCAGGAAAGCGGTCTTTTTCTGCACGATGTCGACCATCAGCACGGACAGGTCCGGGCACGCGATGGCCAGCGGCAAGCCGGGCATGCCGCCGCCCGAGCCCACGTCGAGCACCCGGCCGCGCGCGCCCTCTTCCACCGCCGCGCTGCGCGCCGCCTCGGCCAGCGCCGGAACGGCGGCCAGCGAATCGAGCAGGTGATGGGTCAGCATCTCGTCGGGATGACGGATGGCGGTCAGGTTATAGATGGCGTTCCATTTGCGCAGCAGCGCCAGGTAGGCGAAGAGCTGGTCGACCTGGGCCGCCGTCAGCGCGAGGCCGATGGCGGACAGGCCGGCTTCCAGCCGGCGGCGCTGGTCGGCGTCGTCCACCGCGGGATAGCGTTGGCCCCGCACTCAGGCTGCCTCTTGGGTCGAGCCGGGCTTGGTGCGGCCCATGCCCTTTTTCTTCAGGTGAACCAGCAGCAGCGAGATCGCCGCCGGCGTCACGCCCGAAATGCGCGACGCCTGCCCGAGCGTTTCCGGGCGATGCTGGTTCAGTTTCTGGCTGACCTCGAAACCGAGGCCGCGCACTTCGGTGTAGTCGAAGCCGTCGGGCAGGCGCGTGGTCTCGTTCGCCTCCAGCTTGTCGACCTCGGCGGCCTGGCGGGCGATATAGCCGTGGTACTTGATGCCGATCTCGATCTGCTCGCGGATCTGCTCGGCCAACAGCGGATCGGCATCGAGCAGCTGCGCGGGCGCGTACTTCCCGCCCTGCAGTGCCATCAGTGCTTCGTAGGCGACCGCCGGGCGGCGCAGCAGGTCGGCCAGGTTGTATTCGCGCTCGATGGCCTTGCCCAGCAGCGGCACGGCATCGGCCTCCGGCAACAGCGCCGGATTGACCCAGGTGCTCTTCAAACGCTCTGTTTCACGTGAAACCGCGTCGCGCTTGCGATTGAATGCATCCCAGCGCACATCGTCGACCACACCAAGCTCTCGGCCGGCCTCGGTCAGTCGCATATCGGCATTATCTTCCCGCAGGCTCAAACGGAATTCCGCGCGGCTGGTGAACATCCGGTACGGTTCCGACACCCCGCGGGTGATCAGGTCATCGACCAGAACCCCAAGATAGGCCTGGTCCCGGCGCGGTGTCCAGGCATCGCGCTCGCGCACGAAGCAGCCGGCGTTGATGCCGGCCAGCAAGCCCTGGGCGGCCGCTTCCTCGTAGCCGGTGGTGCCGTTGATCTGGCCGGCGAAGAACAGGCCCTGGATGGCCTTGGACTCCAGCGAGGCCTTCAGCGCGCGCGGATCGAAGTAGTCGTATTCGATGGCGTAGCCGGGGCGCAGGATGTGCGCGTTCTCCATGCCGCGGATCGAATGCACCAGGTCGAGCTGCACGTCGAACGGCAGGCTGGTGGAAATGCCGTTGGGATAGAACTCGTTGGTGGTCAGTCCCTCGGGTTCGAGGAAGATCTGGTGGCTGTCCTTGCTGGCAAAGCGATGGATCTTGTCCTCGATGCTCGGGCAATAGCGCGGCCCCACCCCTTCGATCACGCCGGTGTACATCGGCGAGCGGTCGAGGCCGCCGCGGATGATGTCGTGGGTGCGGGTATTGGTATGGGTGATCCAGCACGGCAATTGCTGCGGGTGCTGCTCGGCGCGGCCGAGGAACGAGAACACCGGCACAGGATCGAGGTCGCCCGGTTGTTCCTCCATCACGGAGAAGTCGATGGTGCGGCCGTCGATGCGCGGCGGCGTGCCGGTCTTGAGGCGGCCTTGCGGCAGCTTCAGTTCCTTCAGGCGCGCCGATAGCGACACCGAGGCGGGATCCCCGGCGCGGCCGCCGGTGTAGTTGTCCAGCCCCACGTGGATCTTGCCATCCAGGAAGGTGCCGGCGGTCAGCACCACCGCGCGCGCGCGGAACGCGATGCCGACTTGCGTGACGGCGCCGACCACGCGGTCGCCCTCCACCATCAGATCGTCCACCGCCTGCTGGAACAGCATCAGGTTGGGCTGGTTTTCGAGCCGCGTGCGGATGGCCTTGCGGTAGAGCACGCGGTCCGCCTGCGCGCGCGTGGCGCGCACGGCCGGGCCCTTGCTCGAATTGAGGATGCGGAACTGGATACCCGATTCGTCCGTCGCGGCGGCCATCGCGCCACCCATGGCATCCACCTCCTTGACGAGATGGCCCTTGCCAATGCCGCCGATCGACGGATTGCAGCTCATCTGGCCAAGCGTCTCGATGTTGTGGCTCAGCAGCAGCGTCTGGCAGCCCATGCGCGCAGCGGCGAGTGCGGCTTCAGTGCCGGCGTGGCCGCCGCCGACAACAATGACATCGAATTCTTTTGGGTAAAGCATGGACGTACCTCCTCCGGGAGGCGTGCGGGAATCATTCGGGATGCCGAATTATAGCGGCAATCGTTGCCGCCTTTTTGCGCAGCAGCGTGTTTCACGTGAAACATGCCGCTTCGACGACTTAAGTGTGTTCCACGTGAAACAAAAAAGCCGGGCGCAAGCCCGGCTCTCCACGCCTATCCTCACCGCGAGAGTTATGCCCTCACCTGCTCCCGCAGATAAGCGGCAATCCGCTCGACCAGCCGGCCCAGGTCTGCCTGGAGCCGGGTGAAGCCGGCATTGCGCTCGCGCGTGGCCTCATCCATGTACAGCGGACGGCGGATCTCGATCTGCAGGCTGTGGCGGCGCTCGGCCGGCCGGCCGATCTGAGCGATCAGCTGCACGCCCTTGTACGGATCGTTGCAGGCCACCGTGTAGCCCATCGCCCGCAACTCGTCTGCCACCAGCGCCACGAAGGCCGGTTCGCAGGTCGTGCCGTCGCGGTCGCCGAGCACGAAGTCCGCCAGCGCGCGTTCACTGCGGATCTTGAGCCGTTCGTAAGCGTTGTTCGGCATCGAATGCAGGTTCAGGTGCCAGACCGCGCCGAAGCGGGCGTGCGCCGCCTCCACCGCAGCTGCCAGCGCCTGATGGTACGGGCGGTAGTAGCTGTCGATCCGGTTGCGCACCTCCTGCAGCGAAAGCTTGCGGTCGTAGAGCGGCGTGGCCGCATCCAGGTTGCGCCAGATCAGCCCGTAGCCCAGGCGGGTCTTCTCGCCCGGCGCCAGCAGCTCCGGCCAGGCGCCATCGAGCAGCGCCGGGTCGAGGTCGTCGAGCATGCGGTTGGGGTCGATATAAACGCGCGGGAAATTGGCGGCGACCAGTGTGCCGCCGGCCCGCGGCACCGCTTCCCACAGCGCTTCCACATGGGTATCCTCGCCGCCGCGCAGCCGTGGTCCGGAGACCGCCGCGCCGAAATCGGCCGGATATTGGGTGCCGCTATGCGGCGAATCGCACACCAGCGGCAGCGCCGCTGCCTGCGGCACGGCAAGCGTGAACGGGGGAAATGCCGGGGATGCCGCTGGTGCCGGCGATGCTTCGAAGTCCTTGCCCATGCCTCAGTCCAGCTTGATGTTGGCAGCCTTGGCCACGCGCGCGTAGCGCGCCATCGCCTGCTGGATCTGCACCTTGAAGCCGTCCGGCGTGGTCGGCACCAGCGTGCCGCCCGACTCTTCCACCTTCCGCCTGAACTCCGGGTTCTGCATTGCCTTGTGGATGGCCTGATTGAGCTTGTCGACGACAGCCGGCGGCGTGCCCGCCGGCGCGACGATGCCGAACCAGCCGCCGTCGCCCATCTCCTTGTAGCCCAGCTCGGCGTAGGTCGGCACGTTGGGCAGTTGCGGCGAGCGCGTGGCGCCCAGCACCGCCAGCGCGCGCAGGCGGCCGGATTTCACGTGGGGCAGCGTCGACGAAAGGTTGTCCGTGATGGCGTTGACCTGCCCCGCCACCGCATCGTTGAGCGCCAGCCCCGCGCCCTTGTACGGCACGTGCAGCAGGTCGATCTTGGCCAGCATCATGAAGTTCTCGATATTGGCGTGGCCCAGCGAGCCGGCACCCGGCGAAGCAAAGCTGTACTTGCCCGGGTTGGCGCGCGCCAGCGCGACGAACTCCTGCATGGTCCTGGCGGGCACGCTGGGATGCACGGCGAACACGCTCGGAATCGCCACCACGTTGGTGACCGGCGCGAAATCCTTGAGCGGATCGTAGTTCAGCTTGGGATACACCGCCGGATTGGAACCGTGCGTGCTGACCGTGGCCATGCCGATGGTGTAGCCATCGGGCGCCGCGCGCGCGACCTGCTCCATGCCCACCGAGCCGCCGGCCCCGCCCTTGTTCTCGACCACGATGGTCTGCCCCAGCTCGCGCCCGCCGAACTCCGCCACCAGGCGTGCCGACAGGTCGGTCGAGCCGCCCGCGGCGAACGGCACGATCAGGCGGATGGGCTTGCTGGGATAGCCGGCCTGTGCCATCGCGCCGCCGGCGGCGGCGAGGCTGGCGAAGGCGGCCAGGCAAGACAGGACAAAATGCCGGCGCGGCTGGCGGGCTCGGTTCATAAAGAGGTTCTCCATGGCATGTGATCTTGGTATCGACCGCCAAGTGTCGGCAGTTTACCGGCAGCGCACAAACGACTATATTGCACGCTTGCATTACCAAAGATCATGGTCAGCCAGCCGGGCCCGACCCCTGCCAAGCCCCCTCCCCCCTACGCCATGCGGCTGCAATCCCCGTCGATGTCCGAGCTCCACGCGTTCGCGGCCGCCGCCCGGCTGGGCAGCTTCACGCGCGCGGCCGAGGAGCTGTGCGTGACCCAGGGCGCCATCAGCCGCGCCATCGCCCGGCTGGAATCGCACTTTGGCCAGCCGCTGCTCAAGCGCAATGCGCATCGGCTCACCCTCACCGACGCGGGCCGGCAACTGCTCGACTCGGTGGCCGGCCCTCTCGCCGCCATCGAAAACGCCAGCGCCGCCCTGCTGTCCCGCGACCGCGAGCATCACCTGACGCTGTCCGCCGTGCCGACCCTTGCCAGCGTATGGCTGGTGCCGCGGTTGCCGGATTTCCACCGCCGCTATCCCGAGATCCGCCTCGATTTCGCGCCCTACCGGCGCGACGAGGACTTCTCCGGCCCCGCGCCGGACGCAGCCATCCTGCCAGGCACGCCCGAGCATTGGCCGCATCTCCAATGCGACTACGTCATCGGCAGCGAAGTCGTCCCCATCTGCCACCCCGACCGCGCCCGCGCGCGCCGTGAGGCCGGCCGCTGGGCCAGCCCCGCCGAACTGCTGGACGAGCCCTTGCTCTACCACACCACCGCCCCCGCCAACTGGCAGCATTGGCTGTGGGCGGCGGGCGTACCCAGTGCTGCGCCCGCGCTCGCCACGGGCTTCGACCAGGTCTCGATCCTGGTGCAGGCGGTCAAGGCCGACATGGGCGTGGCCGTGCTGCAGCGCTGCCTGGTACGCGAGGAGATCGCCGCCGGACGCGTGGTGGCGCCATTCGATCTACCGATCCGGCTGGCGCGCGGCTACTTCCTCTGCGCGCCGCGCGAGCGGCGTTCACACCCGGCCTTCGCTCAATTCCGCGCATGGCTGCTTGGTACGGCGTCACAGGACCCGGACATACTGGAAGCGCCCTCGGAGTAATTCATACGATGGATGTTATCGGATAGATTTCACCGGTAAATCAATCACCCCATAAATATAGCTGCTTCCTTCAGCCGAATAAATTCACCCGATAAATTATTCTCAGCAAAAATGCCAGTGCAGAATTTATAAAATGGATTAAAAGCGTACCAATCGCTGCGCTGCTTCCCTTCCACGGCCCCACCGGATCCATCGCCGCCCGCAATCCATCGCAAAGATAAAAAATGGCGGATCGACCCCGCCACCATCCATCCCGCGAATCCCCTTCGGAAAAGCGCCTACGCCGCCTTCTTCGCCAGGCCCAGATACGTCTCGATCACCTTGGGATTCGCCGCCAGTTCCGCCGCCGGCCCTTCCATCGCCATGTCCCCGGTCTCGATCACATAGGCGTAGTCGGCAACCTGCAGCGCGGCGCGCGCGTTCTGCTCGATCAGCAGCGTCGCCACGCCGGTGCGGCGCAGGTCGCTGATGATGTGGAAGATCTCCCTGACGATCAGCGGCGCGAGGCCGAGGCTCGGTTCGTCCAGCATCAGCAGTTGCGGCTTGGCCATCAGGGCGCGGCCGAGCGCCAGCATCTGCCGCTCGCCGCCCGAGAGCGTGCCCGCCTCCTGCCGGGCCCGTTCCTTCAGCCGCGGGAACAGCTCGTAGACCACGTCCATCTGGTCGAGGAAGCGCTTCTCGCCGGCCCGCCTGCGGCGATACGCGCCCAGCACGAGGTTGTCGGCCACGCTCATCGAGGCGAACAGTTCGCGCTTCTCGGGCACCAGGCACATGCCGCGCGCGACCCGGCCTTCCACCGGCAGCCCGGCCATGTCGTGGCCGAGGTAGCCGACCGCGCCGGACGACGAACCGCCGGCCGGCAACGCGCCCATGATGGCGTTGAGCATGGTGGACTTGCCGGCGCCGTTGGGGCCGATCACGGTCACGATCTGGCCGGCCTCCACCTTGAGGCTGGCGCCGTGCACGGCTTCGACCTTGCCGTAGCGTACGTGGAGGTCCTTCACTTCGAGGATGGGGCTCATGGCGTCTCCTTACTCCACGCCGCCGAGATAGGCTTCGAGCACCGCGGGGTTCTTCTGCACGTCCTCCGGCACGCCCTGCGCGATGCGCGTACCAAACTCCATCACCACCAGGCGGTCGGTGAGGTTCATGACGAAGTCCATGTCGTGCTCGACCAGCAGCACGCTCATGCCCTCGCCCTTGAGCTTCTTCAGCAGCCCGGCCAGTGCCTGCTTCTCCTTGTAGCGCAGGCCCGCGGCGGGCTCGTCGAGCAACAGCAGCGCCGGGTCGCAGCACAGCGCGCGCGCGATTTCCAGGATGCGCTGCTGGCCCAGCGCGAGGCTGCCGGCTTCCATGTACATGCAGTCGGCCAGCCCCACGCGCTCGAGCTGGCGCGCGGCCTCGTGCAGCAGCTTGTCTTCCTCGGCCCGGTTCATGCGCAGGATGGCGGCGGCCACGCCGCCCCGGGCCGCGAAGTCGCCGCGCAGGTGCGCGCCGATCGCCACGTTCTCGAGCACCGTCATGGCCGGCAGCAGATGCACGTGCTGGAAGGTGCGGCCGATGCCGCGCCTGACGATCTCGCGCGACGGCAGCCCCGAGATGGGCTCGCCGCGATAGCGCACCTCGCCGCGCGTGACCGGCAGCACGCCGGTGACAAGATTGAAGGTGGTGGACTTGCCAGCGCCGTTGGGGCCGATCAGCCCGACGATCTCGCCGGCATGCACCTGGAAGCTGACGTCGTTGACCGCCACCAGTCCGCCGAACTCCTTGCGCGCGGCGCGCACGTCGAGGATCAGTTCGCCGGCCCGGGGCTTCTCGCGCAGCGGCAACGGCGCGGCGTGCCGGGGGGCCAGCACCGGCGGGCCGCCCGGCAACAGCCTGCGGATGAACGGCCAGATGCCGTCGCGCGCATGCTGCAGCAGCAGCACCATCAGCACGCCGAACACGATGGTCTCGAAGTTGCCGTTGGCGCCGAGCAGCCTGGGCAGCACGCCCTGCAGCACGTCCTTGAGGATGGTGAGGATGCCCGCGCCGAGCACCGCGCCCCACACGTGCCCCACGCCGCCCACCACCGCCATGAACAGGTACTCGATGCCGTAGTTCAGCCCGAACGGCGTCGGGTTCACCGCGCGCTGCAGGTGCGCGTAGAGAAAGCCCGAGATGCACGCCAGCACCGCCGCCACCACGAAGATCACCACCTTCATCCACGCCGTGTCGACGCCCATCGCCTCGGCCATGAGCCCGCCGCCCTTGAGCGCGCGGATGGCGCGGCCCGGGCGCGAGTCGAGCAGGTTGTGCATGGCGATCGCGGCCAGCAGCACCACCGCCCAGATCAGATAGAACATCGCGCGGCCGGAAGCCAGCTCGATGCCCAGCACATGCAGCACGGGAATGCCGTTGAGGCCGTCGTACTTGCCGAGGAACTCCAGGTTGCCGAACAGGAAGAACAGCGACAGGCCCCAGGCGATGGTGGCCAGCGGCAGGTAATGCCCCGACATGCGCATGGTGACCAGCCCGATCACGTAGGCCGAGGCCATCGTGATCGCCAGCCCCGCCAGCAGGCCAAGCCACGGCGACAGCCCGAACTGCGTGGTGAGGTACGCCGTGCTGTACGCGCCCAGGCCGACGAACGCCGCCTGGCCGAACGACGTCATGCCGCCCACGCCGGTGAGCAGCACCAGCCCGATGGCGACGATGCCGTACAGGCCGATGTAGTTGCCCAGCGTGATCCAGAACTCCGGCGTGGGCAGCACCGGCAGCAGCGCCAGCACCACGGCGAAGGCCAGCAGGAAGATGCGGTTGCGGCGCGCCGTGCCGCCCGCCATGCCCGTCCCCGCCGCCGTGCCCGTACCGGCCACGGCATCCTTGCCGTGCGCGTTCTTCGCGTTTGCATTGCTCATGGCCTGCTCCTTATTCCTCATCTTCCACGTGCTTGCTGTTCAGCGAGCGCCACAGCAGCACGGGCAGGATCAGGGTGAACACGATGACCTCCTTGAACGCGCTGGCCCAGAACGACGAATACGATTCGAGCAGCCCGACCAGGACGGCGCCCGCGGCGGCCACCGGATAGCTCGCCAGGCCGCCGACGATGGCGCCGACGAAGCCCTTGAGCCCGATCAGGAAGCCCGATTCGTAATAGACCGTGGTCAGCGGCGCGATCAGGATGCCGCACAGCGCGCCCATCGCCGCGGCCAGCGTGAACGACAGGCGCCCGGCCTGCGCGGTGCCGATGCCCACCAGGCGCGCGCCGAGCCGGTTGACGGCGGTCGCGCGCAGCGCCTTGCCGGCGATGGTGCGCTCGAAGTAAAAGTACAGCGCGGCGATCAGCAGGCCGGACGCGCCCACCACCCACAGGCTCTGTCCCGAGACCGCCAGGCTGCCCAGCTCGAAGCGCGCCTCCGAGAACGCCGTGGTGCGCGAGCCCTCCGCGCCGAACATCACCAGCCCCAGCCCCACCAGCGCGAAGTGCACGGCCACCGAGACGATCAGCAGCACCAGCGTGCTGGCCTCGGCCAGCGGCTGGTAGGCCAGGCGGTACAGCATCGGGCCCAGCGGGATCACGATCAGCAGCGTCAGCGCGATCTGCGCGGCCATCGGCATCGGCAGCGCGCCGTATCGCTGCGCCAGCAGGTGCACCGCCAGCGGAAACACGAGGTACTTGCCGGCCAGCACCGCCAGCCGCGTGCCCGCGGTGCGGCGCAGTTCGGCGCTGCGCAGCACCGTGGCGGTTTCGTAGACGAAGGTCAGCACGCCCAGGGCCAGCAGCAGCCAGCTGCTCTGCGGCGCATGCCCGGCCTGGATCGCCGCCAGCGTGAGCGCGCCGTAGGCGACGAACTCCCCCTGCGGGATGAAGATGACGCGGGTCACCGAGAACACCAGCACCAGGGCCAGCGCCAGCAGCGCGTAGATGGCGCCCGACGTGATCCCGTCCTGCGCCAGGATGGCGGCGATCGATAGGTCCATTGTCTCCCCGTATTTGTTCGATATGCGCGGCCGGCAAGAGGAGCCGGCGGGCTGGTGTTACGGATTTGCAGGTTACGAAATAGTAAGCAAGTTACGCATAGCGCAAATCCTCACCAACCCTAGCTTGCGCGGTGCGGCAGCCGCAGGCCCGGCGCGGCGCGGCAAACGAAAAAGGGCGCATGGCTGACCATGCGCCCTCCTCGTTGTCTCAGCTCCCAAGCCGGCCTACTTGGTCTGCAGCTTCCACTTGCCGTCCGCGATCAGCACCATCACGCGCGCGCGCTGGTCCAGGCCGAGGTGGTCGCTCGCCGTCATGTTCATGATGCCGTGGGAGACCGGCAGCTCCCGGGTCTGCTCCAGCGCATCGCGCAGCCCCTTGCGGAATTCCCTGGTGCCGGGCTGGCCCTTCTTCAGCGCTTCGGGAATGGCGCGTTGCAGCAGCAGGCCCGCATCCCAGGCGTGGCCGCCGAAGGTGGAGACCTGCCCGCCGAAGGCCTTCTCGTAGGCCGTCTTGTAGGCCAGCGCTGGCTTCTTCACCGGGTTGCCGTCGGGCAGCTGCTCGGCCACCAGCAGCGGGCCGGCCGGCAGCAAGGTGCCTTCGCAATCCTTGGCGCACACGCGCAGGAAGTCCGCGTTGGCCACGCCGTGCGTCTGGTAGATCCTGCCCTTCCAGCCGCGCTCCTTGAGCGCCTTGGCCGGCAGCGCGGCGGGCGTGCCCGAGCCGGCGATCAATACCGCGTCCGGATTGGCCGCCATCATCTTCAGTACCTGGCCGGTGACCGAGGTATCGGCGCGCGCGAAGCGCTCGTTGGCC
This sequence comes from Cupriavidus sp. 30B13, assembly GCF_049059565.2. Lineage (NCBI taxonomy): Bacteria > Pseudomonadati > Pseudomonadota > Betaproteobacteria > Burkholderiales > Burkholderiaceae > Cupriavidus > Cupriavidus sp. 30B13. Next base: position 4,140,349 of record NZ_CP188223.1, read on the forward strand.
ACCACCTTGATCTTGCGCATCTCGCCGACCTTGGCGAACTCCTGCGCCCAGCTGTCGCCGTAGGCATCCGCGAAGCCGATGAACGCCACCGTCTTCACGTTGTGGTCGGTCATGTGCTCGGCAATCGCGGTCGCCATGTGCGAGTCGTTCTGCGGCGTCTTGAAGACCCACGCGCGCTTGGCGTCCATCGGCTCGATGATGCGCGCGGAGGCGGCCAGCGTGATCATCGGCGTCTCGTTCTCGGCCGCCACGTCGACCATCGCCAGCGAGTTCGGCGTCACGGTGGAGCCGATCACCACGTCGACCTTGTCTTCGCTGATCAGCTTGCGCGTGTTCTTGACCGCGGTGGTGGTATCGGAGGCATCGTCGAGCACGATGTACTCGATCTTCTTGCCGGCGATCTCCTTCGGCAGCAGCGAGATCGTGTTCTTTTCCGGAATGCCCAGCGAAGCCGCCGGTCCCGTGGCCGAAACCGTCACCCCTACCTTGACCTGTGCGCTGGCGGTGCCAGCGCACAGGGCGGCGGCGGCGAAAGCCAGCAGGCTGGCGCGCTTGAATGTCATCGTGTCTCCTCCATTGCGGCAAACGGAAAAGGCATCCGCGCCGGCTTCCGGCCGGTCGGATGCCTCGGTCTGGTCTTCTTGCTCTTCTTGTCTTTGTCTTTTTGCCGGTGTCCTCGCGGACCCGTGTCCAGGCGCAACGCCGGCGCCTGCCTGCTGCCCGGTGCGCGCGGCACCCGTGCGCTGCGCACCCCTGTCTCCCGTTCCGCGCGTCCGTCCCGGCGGCGCGTTGCCGCTGATTCGCCGACCGCACGGTCGGGAATGCGTAGCGAGTCTAGCAACAGCGATATGGCCCGCAAAGCGGGATTAACCCGGAGCGCCCCGGGGCACCGCTCAATGCCCGAAGGCGTCCCACGCGGTCTTCACGATCAGCGCCGCCACCACCACGATGAACACGCGCCGCACGAAGCCGCTGCCGTGCTTGAGCGCCAGGCGGCTGCCCACCTGGCTGCCCGCCACGTTGGCCACCGCCATCACCAGGCCGAGCTGCCACCACACGTGCCCCTTGGCCGCCAGCAGCAGCAAGGCCGCGAGGTTGGTGGCCAGGTTGACCACCTTGGTCGAGGCCGAAGCGTGCAGGAAGTCGTAGCCGAACACGCGCACGAACACGATCATCAGGAAGCTGCCGGTGCCGGGCCCGAACACGCCGTCGTAGAAGCCGATGGCCGCGCCGGCCAGCAGCGCCGCGGCGCGCTCCTTGCCGCCCGAGAGCGTGGGCGCATGCTCGGTGCCCAGGTTCTTCTTGGCCACCGTGTAGACCAGCAGGATCACCAGCACGAACGGCAGCGACTTGCGCAGCGGCCCGGCGGGAATCAGCGTCAGCGCATAGGCGCCCGCCATCGAGAAGGCGAATGCCGACAGCATCGCCGGCAGGGTCGCGGCCCAGTAGATGCGCACGCTGCGCCCGTAGCGCACCGCGGCGTTGGCGGTGCCGGCGAGCGAGGCGACCTTGTTGGTGCCGATCAGCGTGGCCGGCGGCAGATTGGGATACGCGGAGAACAGGGCCGGGATCTGCACCAGGCCGCCACCGCCGGCGACAGCATCGATCAGGCCGGCAAGAAAGGCGGCGACAGCGAGAAACGCGAATTCCATGGAACGCTCGGGGAAACGAAAAAGGGAAAAGGAGAAGAAAGAAGGCGGAAAGAAAGGACGCCGGCGGCGCGGCCGGAGCCAGGCGCGGCAGCGGCGCGCCTCAGCCCAGGTGCTTGGGCGCCGGCGAAAGATTGCGGTGCCACAAGCCGCCGGCATGCGGCACGAAGCCCGCGGCGGCGGCCTGCGGCGGCGTCAGCAGCGCGGGCGACAGCAGCAGGTGCCGCACGCCGTGCGCCTGGCACCAGTCGGCCAGCAGGCTGCAGCAGGCCAGCAACGGCTCCGCCTGCGCGCCCGCCGGCCGCGCCCACCATTCCGCGGCGAACGCCGCCAGGCCGCCGAGGCCGAGATGCGGCACCAGCGCGACGGGCAGGCAGCCCAGCAGCCCCTGCTCCGCGTCTTGCACCACCACGCAGGCCCCGCGCTCGGGCCGGGCCAGCAGGCCTTCCACCAGCGCGTGCCGCGCGCGCGCGGCGGCGACCGGCAGCGGCTGCGCGGCCTGGAGCCACTCGGCGAGCCACCGCGCGTCGGCGGGCGCCGCAAGACGCACGCGCGGCGCGGCACGGGCCGCTAGCGGATCATGCGGCGCATCAGGCACTAAAGGGGAAGAATCGGAAGACATGGCGGGCACGGAAGGTGGAGACGGATTGTCTCATGTGGCCCTGGTCCTTCTTATGCAGATTCCGCATGGCGCGGTCCGGCGCACCAGAATCGGGCACGAAAGCGCTGCGAGCAGGCATGAAAAAAGGCGTTGCCAGGGATCACCCGGCAACGCCCTCATCTTATATTGACACTGCAGCCTAGTGACCGCGCGCCTGTCGTCTCCTCGCTTCCGCCTCCATCTAACCTGCGAAAACCGTATATGCAATGTAACGAAGCGGTGCGTTTTGAACAAGCTAGAAGAAACCCTAGCCCCAAAATCGGGCATGTCTCCCCATCATCACTCGCGGGCCTTGCCGAAGCGGGCCAGCAGCTCGCCCATGATGCCGCGCCGGAAGGTCAGCACGCAGATCACGAAGATCACCCCGGTGACCATCGTCACCGACTCGCCCAGCGAGCCGAACCACTCGATGCCGGTGACCGAGGCCAGGAAGTTGCCGATGTCGCCAAGCTTGTTCTCCAGCGCCACCACCACGAAGGCGCCCACCAGCGGGCCTGACAGCGTGCCCAGGCCACCCACCAGCGTCATCAGGATCACCGAGCCCGACATCGACCAGTGCACGTCGGTCAGCGTGGCAAAGCCGAGCACCAGCGCCTTGATCGAGCCGGCCAGCCCGGACAGCGCCGCCGACAGCACGAACACCATCAGCTTGAAGCGGTCGGTGTCGTAGCCCAGCGAGATGGTGCGCGGCTCGTTCTCCTTGATCGCCTTGAGGATCTGCCCGAACGGCGAATGCACGGTGCGCACGATCAGCCCGAAGGCCAGCACGATGATGAGCAGCGCCACGTAGTACAGCGTCAGGTCGCTGTCCAGCGGCAGCACGCCGAACAGCTTGCCGCGCGGAATCCCCTGCAGGCCGTCCTCGCCGCCGGTGTAGGGCACCTGCAGGCAGAAGAAGAACAGCATCTGCGCCAGCGCCAGCGTGATCATGGCGAAATAGATGCCCTGGCGGCGGATCGCGATCCAGCCGACCACGTAGCCGATCACCGCGCCGGTCAGCGTGCCCAGCACCAGCCCCACTTCCGGCGTCACGCCCCACACCTTCATGGCATGGCCGGCCATGTAGGCCGCGCCGCCGAAGAAAGCCGCGTGCCCGAACGACAGCAGCCCGGTATAGCCGATCAGCAGGTTGAACGCGCACGCGAACAGCGCGAAGCACATCACCTTGAGCACGAACACCGGATACGCACCGGCCATCGGCGCCACGATCAGCGCCACCAGCAACAATCCGTACCCCAGCCACAGTTTCTTCTGCACGCCCTGCCCCTGTCTTGTCTGCCCCGCGGCCGCGGCCGCGCCCGATGTCTGGCTCATCACTTCTCCCTCCCGAACAGCCCGGCGGGGCGCAGCATCAGCACGATCACCATGATGAAGAACACCACCGTCGACGACGCCTCGGGGTAGAACACCTTGGTCAGCCCCTCGATCACGCCCAGCCCCAGGCCGGTGAGGATCGAGCCCATGATCGAGCCCATGCCGCCGATCACCACCACCGCGAACACGATGATGATCAGGTTCTGCCCCATCAGCGGCGAGATCTGGATCACCGGCGCGGCCAGCACGCCGGCGAACGCCGCCAGCGCCACGCCGAAGCCGTAGGTCAGCGTCACCATGAGCGGCACGTTGACGCCGAACGCTTCCACCAGCTTGGGGTTCTCGGTGCCGGCGCGCAGGTAGGCGCCCAGCTTGGTCTTCTCGATCAGGAACCAGGTGGCGAAGCACACCACCAGCGAGGCCAGCACCACCCACGCGCGGTAGTTGGGCAGGATCATGAAGCCCAGGTCGGTGGCGCCGGTCAGCAGTTCCGGCGTCGAGTACGGCAGGCCGGACACGCCGTAGATCGAGCGGAAGATGCCCTCGATCACCAGCGTGATGCCCAGCGTGAGCAGCAGGCCGTAGATGTGGTCGAGCTTGTAGATCCAGCGCAGCATGGTGCGCTCGATCACCACCCCGAGCAGCGCCACCACCAACGGCGACAGCACCAGCGTCACCCAGTAGTTGAGTTCGAAGTAGTTCATGCCCATCCAGGCCAGCACCGCGCCCAGCATGAACAGCGCCCCGTGGGCGAAATTGATGACGTTGAGCAGGCCGAAGATCACCGCCAGGCCAAGGCTCAGCATCGCATAGAAGGCACCGTTGACCAGCCCCAGCAGCAACTGGGACAGCATGGCGGGCAAGGGAATACCGAAGATGTCCATCGCGGGCGTTACCGTTCGCGCGCCGGCCGGGATGCGTCGTGGCCTCCCGGCAAGGCGCAGTCAAATGAAGCGAAGCCGCGGCGGCCCGGATGCCGGCTCTCGGAACCCGGGCCGCCGCGGCGGGGACAGCACACTCAGTTCAGGCGCTTACTTCTTCAGCAGCGCGCACTTCGATTCCGCCACCGTGGTGAAAGCCTGCTCGCCCGGGATGGTGGTGACCACCTTCATGTAGTCCCACGGCTTCTTCGACTCGGCCGGCGACTTCACCTGCATCAGGTACATGTCGTGGATGGCGCGGCCGTCCTGGCGGATGTAGCCCTTGGTGTAGAAGTCGTCGATCTTGGCCTTCTTCAGCTCGGCCATGACCTTGTCCGGATCGTCCGTCTTGGCCGCCTCCACCGCCTTCAGGTAAGTGCGGATGGCGGAGTAGTCGGCGGCCTGCAGGCTGCTCGGCATCTTCTTGACCTTGCCGAAGAAGCGGTTGGCGAACTTGCGCGTCTCGTCGTTCGTGTCCCAGTACCAGCTGTCGGTCATCAGCAGGCCCTCGGTGTTCTTCAGGCCCAGGCTGTGCACGTCGTTGATGAACATCAGCAGCCCGGCGATCTTCATCGTCTTGGTGATGCCGAATTCCTTGGCCGCCTTGATCGAGTTGATGGTGTCGCCGCCGGCGTTGGCCAGGCCCAGGATCTGCGCCTTGGAGGACTGCGCCTGCAGCAGGAACGAGGAGAAGTCCGACGCGTTGAGCGGGTGGCGCACCTGGCCCACCACCGTGCCGCCGTTGGCCTTCACCACCGCCGCGGTGTCCTGCTCCAGCGAGTGGCCGAAGGCGTAGTCGGCGGTCAGGAAGAACCACGACTTGCCGCCCTGCTTGACCACCGCGCTGCCGGTGCCCTTGGCCAGCGCCACCGTGTCATAGGCGTAGTGCACCGTGTACGGCGAGCACTCCTCGTTGGTCAGGCGCGCCGAGCCCGCGCCGATGTTGAAGTAGACCTTCTTCTTCTCCGCGGCCACCTTGGCCATGGCCAGGCCGGTGGCGGAGTTGGTGCCGCCCAGCAGCATGTCCACGCCCTGCTGGTCCATCCATTCGCGCGCCTTCGAGGCGGCGATGTCGGCCTTGTTCTGGTGGTCCGCCGACAGCAGCTCGATCGGCTTGCCCAGCACCTTGCCGCCGGCGTCCTCGATCGCCATCTTGATGGCCTCGAGGCCGCCCGGGCCGTCGATGTCGGCGTACAGCCCCGACATGTCGGTGATGTAGCCGATCTTGACCGTGTCGCCCGAAACCTGTGCCGAGGCCGAACCCATTGCCACGCCCGTTACGATGGCCGCCAGAGCAGCCGCCAGCCGAGTCATCTTCATTACCTGTCTCCTTAGTTTCGGCGGCACCTGTCGCCACCCGTTCCTGCCCTAGAACAATGCCCGCGATCGATGCCCCGCCAACCGCGCGACGCATGCTGCGCACGCGGCATCAGACCCCAAGCAACTCGTTGAGCACCGGCATCTTCGCCTGCAGTTCCGCCGCGGCGAAACGCTCGACGATGGTGCCGTGCTCCATCACGTAAAAGCGGTCGGCCAGCGGCGCGGCGAAGCGGAAGTTCTGCTCCACCATCACCACCGTGTAGCCCTTCTTCTTGAGCATCAGGATCATGCGCGCCAGCGCCTGCACGATCACCGGCGCGAGGCCCTCGGAGATCTCGTCGAGCAGCAGCAGGTTGGCGCCGGTGCGCAGGATCCGCCCGACCGCCAGCATCTGCTGCTCGCCGCCCGACAGGCGCGTGCCCTGGCTCTGGCGGCGCTCCTTGAGATTGGGGAACATCTCGTAGATCTCGGCCTCGCTCATGCCGGTGCCCGCGCCGCTGCCCCTGGCCTTGAGCAGCGGCGGCAGCATCAGGTTCTCCTCGCACGACAGGCTGGCGAAGATGCCGCGCTCTTCCGGGCAGTAGCCGATGCCGCAATGCGCGATCTTGTGCGTGGGCATGCCGATGGTCTCGGTGCCGTTGACGCGGATCGAGCCCTTGCGCTGGCCGGTCAGGCCCATGATGGCGCGCAGCGTGGTGGTGCGCCCGGCGCCGTTGCGGCCCAGCAGCGTGACCACCTCGCCGGGGTTCACGGTCAGGTCCACGCCGTGCAGGATGTGCGATTCGCCGTACCAGGCGTGCAGGTCCTTGATTTCGAGTGCGGGCGTCGCCGATGTTGTGCTCATCCTGGTTCCTCAGTGCGCGCCCTGCAGCTCGGCCTCGACCGTGCCCATGTAGGCTTCCATCACGCGCGGGTCCTTCGATACCTCGGCGTACGGCCCTTCGGCCAGGATCGCGCCGCGCTGCAGGACGGTGATCTTGTCGGCGATCGACGACACCACGTTCATGTTGTGTTCGACCATCAGGATGGTGCGTCCCGCCGCGACCTTGCGGATCAGCTCGGTGACGCGCGCCACGTCCTCGTGGCCCATGCCCTGCGTGGGCTCGTCCAGCAGCATCAGCTCGGGCTCCATCGCCAGCGTGGTGGCGATCTCGAGCGCGCGCTTGCGGCCGTACGGCAGATTCACGGTGACGATCTGCGCCGCATCGGTCAGGCCGACCTGGTCGAGCAGCTCCATGCCGCGCGCATTGAGCACGTCGAGCGTGCGCTCGCTGCGCCAGAAATGATAGGAAGTGCCGAGCTGCCGCTGCAGGCCGATGCGCACGTTCTCCAGCACCGTCAGGTGCGGGAACACCGCCGAGATCTGGAACGAGCGGATCACGCCGCGCCGCGCGATCTGCGCGGGCGCTTCGCGCGTGATGTCGATGCCGTTGAAGAGGATGGTCCCCGTGGTCGGCTCGAGAAACTTCGTCAGCAGGTTGAAGCAGGTCGTCTTGCCGGCGCCGTTGGGGCCGATCAAGGCATGGATGGAACCGCGCGCCACCTTCAGGTTGACGTCGCTCACCGCGGTGAACCCCTTGAATTCCTTGGTGAGGTTCCGCGTCTCCAGGATCGTGTCTTGCTCGTTCATGGTCTCCTGCCCGCCTCTTGCCGCGGCGCCGGCTTCTGGTCGGCACCGCCAATGGTCAGAACCGTGGCGCTGTTTGCGCCACCACTGCACGAGTCACGCCAATCCAGTCGCGCTCCCCGTGGCTATTGCGGCTTGTCCGCCGCTTGTCTTTTTATTGCCACCCGATTCATTGCTGCCGGTTCGTTACCGGCTCGTTGCCGGCACCCAGGCCCTCAACGCGCGACGCGCCCTGGGTAGGGCGCGCCAATGTGAGCGCTGCTGCACGGCATCTGGGCGTCTATTGTGTGCGTCTGCTGCGTCGCAAAACATCCGGGTTTGCACTGATCATGAAACATGAACCAGATGTCAGGTCTGCGGCGCCGCCCCGCTCCTGGCATGGAGCGCATCGGGCACGCCGGCGGCGGCTGGCGCGGCGCTCCCCGCGGGGCTTTCGGCCACGTCGCCGGCCGCGTCCGCCGTGCCGCCCAGGCGCCGGCGCCGGTCTTCGCGGATCATGTCGCTGGCGCGCTCGGCGATCATGATGGTGGGCGAGTTGGTATTGCCCGAAGTGATCAGCGGCATCACCGACGCATCCACCACGCGCAGCCCGTCGACGCCGATCACGCGCAGGCGCTGGTCCACCACCGCGGCGGGATCGTCCGCGCGGCCCATGCGGCAGGTGCCGACCGGATGGAAGATGGTGGTGCCGATCTCGCCGGCGGCCTGCGCCAGCTGCTCGTCGGTCTCGAAGGCCGGGCCCGGCAGCCACTCCTGCGGCTTGTACGGGGCCAGCGCCGGCGAGGCCACGATGCGCCGCGTCAGCCGCAGCGAGTCGGCGGCCACCTTGCGGTCGGCCTCGGTGGCCAGGTAGTTGGGCTCGATCACCGGCGCCTTGCGGAAGTCGGCGTCGCCGATGTGCACGCTGCCGCGCGAAGTCGGACGCAGGTTGCACACGCTCGCGGTAAACGCATTGAAGCGGTGCAGCGGATCGCCGAACTTGTCGAGCGACAGCGGCTGCACGTGGTACTCGAGGTTGGCGCGCGCCTGCGACGCATCCGAGCGCGCGAACGCGCCCAGCTGCGACGGCGCCATGCTCATCGGCCCGCTCTGGTTGATCGCGTATTGCAGGCCGATGCCGAGCTTGCCCCACCAGCTTGCCGCGCGCGTGTTGAGCGTGCGCACGCCCTCCACCTTGACCACGGTGCGCAGCTGCAGGTGGTCCTGCAGGTTCTCGCCCACGCCCGGCAAGGCATGGCGCACCGCGATGCCGAGCGCCTGCAGCCGTTCCGGCTGGCCGATGCCGGACAGCTCCAGCAACTGCGGCGAGTTGACCGCGCCGGCCGCGAGGATGACTTCCTCGCGCGCGGCGGCCGCGTGCGCGGCGCCGCCGCCGAGGTAGGACACGCCGCTGCAGCGGCGGCCGTCGAAGTCGAGCGCGCTGACCTGCGCGCCGGTGATGATGGTCAGGTTGGGCCGCTCGGCCGCGCGCCGCAGGAAGGCCTTGGCGGTGTTCCAGCGGATGCCGCGGCGCTGGTTGACCTCGAAGTAGCCCACGCCGAAGTTGTCGCCGCGGTTGAAGTCCTCGGTGCGCGGAATGCCGGCCTGCCCGGCCGCGTCGATGAAGCGCTCCAGGATGTCCCAGCGCAGCCGCTGGCCCTCCACGCGCCACTCGCCGCCGGCGCCGTGGAACGCATTGGCGCCGCGGTGATGGTCCTCGCTGCGCTTGAACAGCGGCAGCACGTTGTCCCAGCGCCAGCCGTCGTCGCCGGTCAGGCGCGCCCAGTCGTCGTAGTCCTCGCGCTGGCCGCGCATGTAGATCATGCCGTTGATCGACGACGAGCCGCCCAGCACGCGCCCGCGCGGATAGCCCAGCGCGCGGCCGTTCAGCCCGGCCTGCGCGGTGGTGCGGTACATCCAGTCGGTGCGCGGGTTGCCGATGCAATACAGGTAGCCCACCGGGATGTGGATCCAGTGATAGTCGTCGCGCCCGCCCGCTTCGAGCAGCAGCACGCTCACCTCGGGGTCCTGGGTCAGGCGGTTGGCCAGCACGCAGCCGGCCGATCCCGCGCCGACGATGATGTAGTCGTAAGTCTCCATGCTTTTATCTTTGTCTGGCCTTGCGCCGCGATTGGAAGGGTTGAAGATGGCCCGCGCCGCAGCGCGGCCTGCCGGTCTTGGGCCATGGCGGCGCGCGATGGTTCGCGCGCCTGCCGTCATGCCTGCGGTTGCAGGTGCTGGCGCAGCCAGCCGGCCAGCGCGGCGAACACTTCGCCGCGCAGCGGCTGCGCCTCGTTGAAGAGCTCGTGGTAGCCGCCGTCGAACCAGCGCAGCTCGCGCAGGTCCGGCGGCGCGGCGTCGCAGAAGCGGCGGCTGCCGGCCGGGTCGACGATGCGGTCGTCGCCCGCCACCAGCAGCAGCGCGGGCGCTTCCAGCAGCGCCGCGTCGGCCTGCGCCTGCGCCATGCCGCGCACGAAGGTTTCCAACACCCCGGCGCTGATGGTGCCCTGCACCAGCGGATCGGCGCGGTATTGCGCCACCGCCGCCGCATCGTGGGAGAGGTAGCGCGCGTCGATCGGATTGGGTACGCGCAGGTTCGGCGCCAGCGCCAGCAGCGTGCGGTGCAGCATCAGCATCGCGCCGGACAGCCGCAGCGCCAGCGCCGGCGACGACAGCACCAGCGCGCGGATCGGCCGCACGCGCGCGGTGGCGAAGCGCGCCGCCACCAGGCCGCCCATGCTGTGGCCGAGCAGGAACGGCAGTTCCTTCCACTGGTCCACGGCCGCGTCATGGATCTCGGTGAGATCCTCCACATAGACATCGGGATGCCCCGCCGCCATGCGCGCGCCGCCGCTGGCGCCGTGGCCGCGCTGGTCGTAGGCGCGCACGCGCAGGCCCAGGCCGCACAGCAGCTCGGCCACATGCTGGTAGCGCCCGCAGTGCTCGGCCAGGCCGTGCACCAGCAGCAGCGAGCCGGTGGTTTCGGGAAACAGGCCGGGATCGGGCTGCCAGGTGCGCAGCAGCAATTCGGTGCCGTCGCGCATGCGCTGGCGGCTTTCGGCGGGCACCAGCGGCCGCGCGGGCGCCGCCGCGCCGGGGCCGGCGCCTTCGTCCTGGCGGGCATGGCCGGCGGGTCCCGGCGCAGGCCCCGCCGGCCCGCCGGACTCGGCGGGAACAGCGGTACTGGGTTGGTCCATCCGGTTGGTCTCCATGTCCGTTTCCGCTTGCGTTGCGCCCGCCGGCGTGGCCGCGGCGCTACGCCGCCATGCCGCCCCCGCCGTGCCGGTGGCAGGCCGGCGGCGCCGTGCCGGCGCCATCGCCTCCATCGCCTCCATCGCCAACATCGCTGCCGTCGCCAAGCCGCGCCATGTCGGCGAGGATCGGGCAATCCGGCCGGTGGTCGCCGCTGCAGGCCTCGGCCAGCTGGCGCAAGGTGTCGCGCATGGCGGCCAGCTCGGCGATGCGCTGCTCCAGATCCGCCACGTGCCGCAGCGTCAGCGCCTTGACGTCGGCGCTGGCGCGGGCCCGGTCGTGCCACAGCGACAGCAGGCCGCGGATCTCGTCCAGCGAGAACCCGAGATTACGGGCACGCCGCACGAAGCGCAAGGTGTGCACCGCGCGTTCGTCGTAGCGCCGGTAGCCGCCCTCGCTGCGCGGCGGCGCCGCCACCAGGCCGATCGATTCGTAGTGCCGGATCATCTTGGCGGACACGCCCGAGGCCTGTGCCGCTTCGCCGATATTCATGCTTGCTCTCCCGCCGGCTTCCAGCGCCGCAGCAGCAGCGCGTTGCCGACCACGCTCACGCTGGAAAACGCCATGGCCGCGCCCGCCACCACCGGGTTGAGCAGGCCGGCCGCCGCCAGCGGGATGCCGATCACATTGTAGAAGAAGGCCCAGAACAGGTTCTCGCGGATCTTGCGCACGGTGCGGTGCGAGATCCCCAGCGCGTCGGCCACCAGCGCCGGGTCGCCGCGCATCAGCGTGATGCCGGCGGCATGCATGGCCACGTCGGTGCCGGTCGACATGGCGATGCCCACGTCGGCCGCGGCCAGCGCCGGCGCGTCGTTGATGCCGTCGCCCACCATCGCCACCACCGCGCCGCCGGCCTTGAGCGCCAGCACGCGCTCGGCCTTGTCGGCGGGCAGCACCTCGGCCTGCACTTCGTCCAGCCCGAGCGCCTCGGCCACGCGCGCGGCGGCGCCGCGGTTGTCGCCGGACAGCATCACGGTGCGCACGCCGGCCGCGCGCAGCCGTTCGACGGCGCGCCGCGCGCCGGGCTTGATGGCGTCGCCGAAGGCCACCAGCCCCAGCACGCGCGGTGCCTCCGGCGCGCTGGCGTCGATCAGCCAGGACACCGTGCGCCCCGCTTCCTGCAGCGCCTGCGCGCGCGCCTGCAGCGTTCCCGCCGCCGCGCCCAGCGTGGCGCGCAGGCGCTCGCTGCCAAGCTGCAGCGCCATGCCCTCGACCGTGCCGGCCAGGCCCACGCCCGGCAGCGCGCGCACGTCGCTGGCCACCGGCGCGGCCACCGCGCGCTCGCGTGCCGCGGCCAGCACCGCATGCGCCAGCGGATGCTCGCTGCCGGCCTGCAGCGCGGCCAGCAGCGCCAGCACGCGCAGCTCCTCGCCTTCGCCCATGCCCTGCGGCACCGCCAGCGCCACCACTTCCGGCTTGCCGACCGTGAGCGTGCCGGTCTTGTCGAACGCCACCACGTTGACCCGGTGCGCCACTTCCAGCGCCTCGGCGTCCTTGATGAGGATGCCGGCGCGCGCGCCGGCGCCGGTGCCGGCCATGATGGCGGTCGGCGTGGCCAGGCCCAGCGCGCACGGGCAGGCGATCACCAGCACCGCCACCGCGTTGAGCAGCGCCGCTTCCCAGTTGCCGCCGAACACGCCCCAGCCCAGCAGCGTGAGCAGCGCGATGCCCAGCACCACCGGCACGAACACCGCGCTGACGCTGTCCACCATGCGCTGGATCGGCGCCTTGGCCGCCTGCGCGTGCTCCACCATGCGGATGATGCGCGCCAGCACCGTCTCGGCCCCCACCGCCACGGTGCGCGCCACCAGCCGGCCTTCATAGTTGATGGCGCCGCCGGTCAGGCGGTCGCCGGGCGCCTTGGGCACCGGCAGGCTCTCGCCGGTCAGCATCGACTCGTCGGCATGGCTGGTGCCCTCGATGACCTCGGCGTCCACCGGCACGCGCGCGCCCGGCAGCACCACGATCTCGTCGCCCACCTGCACCGAGGCCAGCGGCACCGTGGCCTGCGCGCCGGCGCGGCGCACGATGGCGCTGTCCGGGCGCAGCGCCGCCAGCGCGCGGATCGCGTCGGCGGTCTGGCGCTTGGCGCGCGTTTCCATCCACTTGCCCAGGCGCACCAGCGTGATCACCACCGCCGCGCTTTCGAAATACAGGTGCGGCATGCCGTCCGCCCCGCGCCACATCAGCCACAGCGACAAGCCATAGGCTGCCGAGGTGCCGAGCGCGACCAGCAGGTCCATGTTGCCGGCGCCCGCGCGCGCCGCCTTCCAGCCCGCCTTGTAGAAACGCCAGCCGAACACGAACTGCACCGGCGTGGCCAGCAGCCACTGCACCCAGGCCGGCAGCATCCAGTGCACGCCGAACCACCCGGCCACCATCGGCGCCACCAGCGGCAGCGACAGCGCCGCCGAGATCGCCACCGGCCACGGCCCGGACCAGAAGCCCTCGCGTGGCGCGGCGCCGGCCGGCTGCGCCTCGCTTACCGGCACGGCGCCGTAACCGGCGCGTGCCACCGCCGCGGCCAGCGCGGCGGCGTCCGCCGCGCCGCGCAGCACGGTCACCGCGGCGCGCTCGGTCGCCAGGTTGACCTGCGCGTCGGCCACGCCCGGCACCGCCTTGAGCGCGCGCTCCACGCGCGCCACGCAGGACGCGCAGGTCATGTCGCTGATCGACAGTTCGACGGCCTGGTACGGCACCTCGTAGCCGGCCGCCTTCACCGCCGCGGCCGCGGCCGGCAGCACGGCGGCGCTGTCGGCCTGCAGCGTGGCCTCTTCGGTGGCAAGATTCACGGCGACCTTGCGCACGCCGGGCACCTTGGCCAGCGCGTTCTCGACACGCCGCACGCACGAGGCGCAGGTCATGCCGCCGATGGGCAGGCGCCATTCGGCATCCGGCGCGCCTGCTGGCGCGCCGGACAAGGGAAGAGTCTGGGATGAAGCGGACATGGCGTGGATGGGGAGAGATGCCACAGGGGCGACAAGCACATCATGGACCTTACCATGTTGGGAAGGTCAAGGACGGAAGCGAAGCCGCCCACGCATCACTTGCCGGTCACGCCCTCCCGCCAACAAAGCCCTTGCGCTTCCCACGGTGGGAAGGTGCACACTCCAGTCCGGATCGCAATCCGGCCGGCGCGCAGCGGTGGGTACGCCGCGGCGATTGCGCCTTTATTTGTTTTCGCTTTTCCGTTGTTTTTCCGTTTTGACAGGAGAACCCAGATGATCCAGTTCCAGGTTGAAGGCATGTCGTGCGGCCACTGCGTGGGCGCCATCACCCGCGCCGTGCAGGCCGTCGATCCGGCCGCCAAGGTGTCGGCGGACATCCCCGCGCAGGCGGTGACCGTGGAGGCCGCGGCCAGCAAGGAAGCGCTGCGCGCGGCCATCGAAGACGCCGGCTATCCGGTCAAGAACTGAGGCGCGCGGACGGCTCGCACAGGCGCCTCGCGGCTCGCTTCTCCCCGCCACGAAAGCAAGAAGGGCTTCCGTTTCCGGAAGCCCTTTCTTTCTCTTTTGCCTGGGGCGAAAGACCGCTCAGAACCGGTAGCCCACGCTCAGGAAGGTCACCACCGGGTCGATCTTGATCTTGGTATGCGACTGGATGGTCTGGTTGGCGCCCGCGCCGGCGTTCTGCGCCGTGAAGCTGGCGGTGGTCGACAGCGGCAGGTAGGAAACCGAGACGCCGACGAACCAGTTGTCGGTCACGGCGTAGTTGGCGCCGACGTTGAACACCGGGTTCCACGAGCTCTTGGCGCTGGCCGACATGGTCGCGCCCGGGCCGAACTCCGACTTCACGAAGGTCTGGTTGGTGATGGTCTCGTCGGTAAACCACGTGTAGTTCACGCCGATGCCGACATACGGGCGGAACCTGGCCTTGGCTTCCAGGAAGTGATACTTCAGCAGCACCGCGGGGCTCCACTGCTTCACGTTGCCCAGCATGCCGTACTTGGCGAAGGTGCCCTCGCCCGTCACGTCGTGCTTGGGCGGGACGCCGACCACGAACTCGACGCCGATGTTGTCGGTGACATAGTGCTCCAGCGAGATCCCCAGCGTATCCGCCGACTTGATCTTCGCGCCCGTGCCGGCCTTGGCCATGCCGACCGGGAAACCGTTGATGCTGTCCACGGTGAGCGGGTCCGCCGAGCTGTTCGGCATCAGCCGGAACCAGCCGAGGCTGACGACGTTGCTACCTGCGCTCTGTGCTTGCGCGGCCCCTGCAATCAGCATGGCAACGCTGGCCACCAGAATCTTCTTATGGGTCATGCCTACTCCTTGTTGTTTCTCTGCCTCGAGGTGAGGGATGCATTATCCCGTCTGCGATCTGCCGTCTGTTTCAAACGTGCAACGCTTTCATAGAGTGAGGCCCCTAAAGAGCGGGTTAACCACTAAAAAATGGGGGAAATAGCGGGAAAAGCGTGCGAAAACTGTACCGAATTTGCGACGCCTGCCCGCCGCAAAACCTACTCTGCGGTATAGACCTACTGGGGGTAAGGGAATTCGGACCAGGCGCGGCGGCGGCGGCCGCTTGCCGGCGCGCCTTCAACGCGCCTTCAACGCGCCTTCAACACACCTTCCATGCGCCTCAGGCGGCACCCGGCGCGCCCGCGGCGCTGGCCAGCACGCAGGCCGCCAGGTCCCACAGCGCATAACCCACGCTCTTGAACACCAGCGGACTGCCGCCGCGCGCGCGCAGCGCGCCGGCGGCGAGGATGGCCTGCTCGAACGGCTGCACGGTGGCCCAGTCGATGCCGGCCTGCAGCAGGTCGCCGGCCTCTTCCTCGATGCCGAACAGCGTGTCGGCGAGCAGCCGCCCGCTGGCCGACGCGGCCTGGCACAGCGCCGGCGGCAGTTCGCACATCTCGGGACGGAAGGCGCCCACCGCGGCGACGAAATGGTCGTCGCGCCACAAGCCGCTATCGAGGTCCGGCAGCACCGGCGCCAGGCTGGAGGTCACGGTGACCACCATCGACACCCGCGGCAGCACGGCGCGCACGTCATCCACGGCCTGCGCCTCGGTGCCCAGCGCGCGCGCGTGCGCGGCCAGCGCCCCGGCCTTGGCGGACGTGCGCGAATGCAGCCACACGCGGCGCGGCGCCAGGCCGGCGATAAAGGCTTCGAGGTGGGTCAGCGCCTGCACGCCGGCGCCGACGATGAGCAGCTCGCCGTCGGCGCGCGGCGCGAACTGCTGCGCGGCCAGCAGCGATACCGCCGCGGTGCGCCGCCCGGTCACGGTGGGCCCGTCCAGCAGCGCCAGCCGCCGGCCGGTGTGCGCGTCGGCGACCACCACTTCGCCGAGGATGTTGGGCAGGCCGCGCCGCGGGTTGTCCGGGTGCACGGTGATGTTCTTGGTCATCACCAGCTCGCGGTTGCGCGCCGGCATCACCAGCAGCGTGCCCGCGCCGCCCTCGGCGTCGCCCACCGGCAGGGCGATGCGCGGCGGCGCCATGGCGGTGCCGGCGCGCAGTTCGGCCAGCATGTCGGCGATGGCGCGCGCCAGTTCCGGATACGGCAGGCGGGCGGCGGTCTGGTCGGCGTCGAGCAGGGCGAGGGACACGGCGGGTGGCTCCGGAAGCGGTTTGCGATGCCGGATTATCCGCGATCCCCGCCCTGCCCCGCTCGCTCGTTCAGCGCGCCAGCAACGGCATGACCTGCTCCGGATAGCGCGTGCCCGCCGCCGCGTCCGGCGGGAACACGGCATCGATGGCCGCCAGCTCCGCCGCGTCCAGCTTCACGTCGAGCGCGCCGAGGTTGTCGTCGAGGTTGGCCACGCGCCGCGTGCCGGGGATCGGCACCATGTCCTCGCCGCGCGCCAGCACCCAGGCCAGCGCGAGCTGCGCCGGCGTGCAGCCCTTGCCGTGCGCGATCTCCCTGACCTTGTCGGCCAGCGCCAGGTTGCGCGCGAAGTTCTCGCCGACGAAGCGCGGGCTGGTGCGGCGGTAGTCGTCCGCGGCGAAATCGTCCGGGCTGCGGATCGCGCCGGTGAGAAAGCCGCGGCCGAGCGGACTGTACGGCACGAAGGCCACGCCGAGCCGCCGGCAGGTGGCCAGGATGCCGTGCTCGCCGCCCGCCTCCACGTCGCGCGTCCACAGCGAATACTCGCTCTGCAGCGCGGCGACCGGATGCACCGCGTGCGCGCGCTCGAGCGTGCCCGCGCCGGCTTCCGACAGGCCCAGCCAGCGCACCTTGCCAGCGCGCACCAGCTCCGCCATCGCGCCCACGGTTTCCTCGATCGGCACCTGCGGGTCCACGCGGTGCTGGTAGTACAGGTCGATGTGGTCCAGGCCGAGCCGCCGCAGGCTGGCGTCGCAGGCGGCGCGCACGTACTCGGGGCGGCCGTCGACGCCGCGCGCCACCGGGTTGGCCGCATCGCGCACGATGCCGAACTTGGTGGCCAGCACCACGCCGTCGCGGCGGTCCGCGATGGCGCGGCCGACCAGGCGCTCGTTGGTGTGCGGGCCGTAGATGTCGGCGGTGTCGATCAGGTTGACCCCGCGCGCCAGCGCATGGTGGATGGTGCGGATGGATTCGGCGTCGTCGTGCGCGCCGTAGAACTCGCTCATGCCCATGCAGCCGAGGCCGAGCGGAAAGACTTCCGGGCCGTGGCGGCCCAGCTTGCGTAATGCGGTCATGCCGACTCCTGGAAAGACGTTGGCTGAAACACCGGCGGCGGCAACGGGCGGCTCGCCCGCCGGCGCATTGCGCGCGGCCCTCGCGGCATCCGGCGCGCGCAACCCTGGCAGCATAGGCCGGATCGGCGGCGCGCGCAGGTGTGCCGCGATGTGCGCCTCAGCCGCGCGGCGCGCCCTTCGCCACCGCGCCGCGCACCTCGATGCCGATGCGGTCCACCACCTTGCCGCTGGCGTCGACCAGCTCCACCTGGTGGCGCCCCGGCCACGGAAACCACGCCAGCTGCGCGCCGCGCCCGAGCGGCTTGCCGTCGATGCGCCAGCGCACGCGCCGCGCCGCCTGGCCGCCCACGCCCTCGGCATGGAACCAGACCCGCTGCGCCGCCGGCGGGATGTCGGGGTCGAGCGCGAACACGGTGCCGTCGGCCGGGCTGCCGATGGCGGGCACGCCATCCTGCGCCGCCGTGCGCGCCGGCGCCGCGCCGGCCACGTCGACCACGCGCATGGCCGTGCCGGCGAGGAACACCTCCTCGCGGGCCGGCTCCAGGTCGCCGGCAAAACGCAGCGCCACGCGCTCCACGCCGGGCGGCATGGCGGGCGCCGCGCTCGGCACCGTGCCGTGCAGCGCTTCCATGACGTCGTGCCACACGGGCGCCGCGCCCGACACGCCGGACACCTCGTGCATGCTCGCGCCGCTGGCGTTGCCCACCCACACCCCCACCGTGTAGCGCTGCGACCAGCCGATGCACCAGTTGTCGCGCATGTCCTTCGAGGTGCCGGTCTTCACCGCGGTCCAGAAGCGCGTGGTGAGCGGGCTGTCCAGGCCGAAGGTGCGCGCCCGCGCATGGCGGTCGGAGAGCACGTCGGCGATCAGGTAGCTGGCCGCCGGCGCCATCACCGCGCGCGCCGGCGCCGCGGCGGCGTCCGCGCGCATGCGCACCGGCGCATAGCTGCCGCCGTTGGCGAACGCGCGATACGCATTGGCCAGCGCCAGCAGCGGCACGTCGGCGCTGCCCAGCGCCAGGCTGTAACCGTAGTAGTCGCCGGCCTGCGGCAGCGGCAGCCCGAGCGCGGTCAGGCGCCGGTGGAAACGGTGCGGCGTCACCATCACCAGCGTGCGCACCGCCGGCACGTTGAGCGACGACGCCAGCGCCGCGCGCATGCTGACCCAGCCGGCATAGCGGTGGTCGTAGTTCTGCGGCACGTACAGGCCGCCCGCGCCGCCGGTGGGCAGGTTGACGGGACGGTCGTCGAGCAGCGAGGCCGGCGTCAGGCG
This sequence comes from Cupriavidus sp. 30B13, assembly GCF_049059565.2. Lineage (NCBI taxonomy): Bacteria > Pseudomonadati > Pseudomonadota > Betaproteobacteria > Burkholderiales > Burkholderiaceae > Cupriavidus > Cupriavidus sp. 30B13. The sequence continues at coordinate 4,158,972 of NZ_CP188223.1, forward strand.
CCGCGCTTCCAGCGCCTGTTCGTAGAGGAAGGGCTTGAGCGTGGAGCCAGCCTGGCGCGGCGCCGCGGCGTGGTCCACCTGCGCGGCGCCGGACAGCGCGCCGGACGAGCCCACGTAGGCCAGCACGTCGCCGCTGGCGTTGTCGAGCACCACCACCGCGCCGTCTTCCACGTTGCGCCCGGCCAGCTCGCGCAGGTGCCGCCCGAGGCTGTCGGCGGCAACGCGCTGCAGGCCGGCGTCGAGCGTGGAGGTGATCGATGCCGGCATCGCGGCCGCCGCATTGGCCGCATTGGCCGTGCGCAGCCGGGCGCGGGCCTGCGCCACCAGCAAGCGTGCCAGGTGCGGCGCCAGGTCCGGCCCGGGCGCCGTGGCTTGCGCGCCCCCGGCCACTCCCGCGCCCGCGCCACCGCGCAGCAAGGTCAGCTGCGCGAAGCCGTCGAGCCCTTCGCACGATTTCGGCAGGCCCTGCTCGCGCAGGATGCCGCAGGCACGCTGCGCGACCTGCGGCGCGCGCGCGTTGGGCGCGCGCACCAGCGCCACCGCCAGGGCCGCCTCGCGCGCGTCGAGCCCGCCCGGGTACTTGCCGAACAGCGCCTGCGACAACGCGGACAAGCCCACCAGTTCGCCGCGCAACGGCACCAGGTTGAGATAGGCCTCGAGGATCTGGTCCTTGCTCCAGCCGCGTTCGAGCGCGGCGGCGCGCACCGCCTGCGTCATCTTCTGGCCCACGCTGCGCCCGCCGCCGGCGCGGCGCAGGTCGTCGTCGAGCAGGCCGGCGAGCTGCATGGTCAGCGTGGAGGCGCCGCGCGTGCGCGTGTTCCACAGGTTGGCCCAGGCCGCCGCCGCCACGCCTTGCCAGTCCACGCCGCTGTGCGCATAGAAGCGCCGGTCCTCCGACAGCACGATGGCGGTGCGCACCGCCGGCGAGATCTCCGCCAGCGTGACCCAGTCCCCGCGGCGCGCGCTGAAATCGTCGCGCACGCGCGACAGCGGCGCGCCGTGGCGGTCCAGCACGAGCACGTCGGCGCTGCGCCAGCCGGCGCGCACGCTGTCGAACGGCGGCAGCGCGTGCGCGCCGGCCATCGCCGCCATGCAGGCGGCGGCGAGCGCGGCGCGCAGCGCGCGGCTCATTCCCTGCGCCCCGCCACCACGCCCGCCACCAGCAGCACCTGCGCCGCGGCGTAGGTCCACCAGATGCCCAGCGCGAAGGTCTCGAACGGCACCAGGAAGCGCGCGCTGCCGATCAGCGCATCCGACAACGCGAAGCACAGCGCGCCGATGGCCGCCAGCGGCGTGGGCAGCCTGGCCACCAGCGCCGCGCAGGCCATCGCCGCGAGCGCGATCACGTAGACGGTGACCGGCCCCGCCAGCGCGCCCAGGTTGGGCCAGAAGCGCCCGAGCATGGCGCCCGCGGCGCCCATCACCAGCCCGCAGCCGACCAGCCGGTGCGGGCGCCAGTCGCCGGCCATCGGCACGAACAGGCCGAGGTAGGCCAGGTGCGCGAGCAGGAACGCGCCGAGCCCGCCGATGAACGAGGCCGACAACCACGGCATCGCCAGCAGGAAGTCGCCGATCGCCGAAAACAGCAGCGCCGCCATCAGCCAGCGCCGCTCGCGCGGCACCGGGTGGTAGCGCGCCGCGCGCGCCAGCATCAGCGCCATCGCCGTCTTCCATACCGGCTGGAAGGCGATCTGGCCGCCCAGCGGCGCGCCCGGCTGCGCGTCCATCGCCACCGTGACCAGCATGCCGCCGTACACCAGGCCGGCCAGCGTGCCGGCCAGCCACCATTCGCGCACGCGCGCGGGCATCATCATCGCAAGCCAGCTCAAGGGCGCGCTCCTACGGTCAGCCTTGCATTGGGTTGGGCGCCGAACACGTCCGGCGCGTACATCGCCTCCACGCGCGTGGGCGGCAGCGCGAACTCGCCGGCGTTGTTCAGGCGCACCGTGTATTCGACGGTGGCGCTGCCGCGCGGCAGGTAAGCGTAGTACTCGCGGTAGGCCTGCTGCGTGCGCTCGGTGAAGGCCGGCCACGCGCCCTTGCGCTGCTGGCCGCGCGTGGCGATGTCCGAATCGCGCGCCAGGCCGCTGCCCAGGATGGTGGCGCCGGCCGGTATCGGATCGCTCACCACCACCCAGGTCATGTCGGCCTGCGCGTCGACCTGCAGCGTCACGCGGTAGGTGTCGCCGCGCGACCACTTGCCGGCCACCGCCTGCTCCACCGGCGTCACGCTGCGCGCGATGCGGTAGCCCGCCGCCAGCGGCGCGGCCAGCGGCACCGCCGCCACCGCGCGCACCGTGGCCCACGGCCTGCCGGCGCCCTGCTGGTCGGCGCGCAGCGTGGCGGTGCCGCCCTGCGGCCACGGCAGGCTGACGCTGCCCGCCGCCACGCCGTCGCGGCTGGCGGCGCGCGCCCAGTCGAACGTGCGCGCGGCATCCGCCGCGCCCGGCACGCCCTCCAGCGCGACGCGCGTGGCGCCGGCCACCGGCGTCTTCTCGAAGGCCTGCGCGAAGCGCGCGACCGCCAGCGCGCCCCATGCATTGGCGGTGGTGGTGCCCCACGCGCCGCGCACTTGCCGGCCCAGCAGGCCGGTGGCAAGCTGCGCGGCCTCGTCCTTCCAGCCGGGCAGCTCGAGCGACAGCGTCAGCAGCCGCGCGGCGTTGAGATCCGCGCCGCTCATCAGCCACCACCAGTTGTCCTCGCGCTCGGTGGAAAACGCCAGGCGCGTGCCCTGCACCGTCAGGCGCGCGCGCAGGATCTGCTGCGCCTGCGCCAGGCGCTCCTCGCGCTGCGGGATATCGTGCACGCGGCTCAGCAGCGCGATCCAGTCGAGCAATGCGGAGGTCGGCCACTGCTGCGGCAGGATCTGGACCGAGCCGAGCATGCGCGCCTGCGCGTGCCCGCTGCGCGAGAGCGCCTCGAGCGCGGCCAGCTTGCGCACCTCCAGGTCCTGCGTGGGCGCCCAGCGCTCGCGCTTGATGCGGCCCTCGACGAAGGCCGCCAGGCCGCTCTCCATGCGCGCGCGCGTCTCGTCCGGCAGGCGCAGCGGCAGGCCCGCGCGCACCGCCTCGTCCGACAGCGCCAGCAGGTAGGCCGTGAGCACTTCGCTGCCGGCGGCGGCGTCGTTCTGCAGCGGGAAATACGCCGCCAGCCCGTCGTTGTCGAGATAGCCCGGCAACTGCGCCGCGAGCGTGCTCCATTGCGCGGCGTCGCCGAGCCCCACCGCGCGCGAGGCGCGCTGCTCCAGGCACGAGAACGGATAGTTGCGGAACCACTCGCGCACGCCGGGCATGCCGCCCGCCAGCGACGCCTGCAGGTCGACCTGCAAGCCGCCGCGCGGCTGGCCCGCGGCGTCGGCCAGCGCGCCCTGCGGCGCGCGCACCGGCACCGACAGCGCGGGCGCCAGTTGCGCCAGCGTGGCCTGCTGCACCGCGAGCGGCACCGCCGGCACCAGTTGCTGCGCGAGCCTGATGCGGTCGGCCGCGGCCGCGCCGCCCCGGGCCTGCTCGCTGGCCTCCACTTCCCACTGCACGGTGCCTTCCTGTGCCAGCGCGCCCGCCGGCAGCAGCGGCGCGCTCACGTCCCAGCCGATCTCGCGCGCGGCGCCGGCCGGGATCTCCACCGTCTGCGCCGGCAGCATCTGCGCGGCCGGTTGTGCGGCTGGCTGTGCGGCCGGCTGTGCGGGCGATGGCACGGCCGGTTGCGCGGATTGCAGAGGCCCGCTCATGCGCGCGGCCGCGCGCACCGTCATCGCCCGCTGCGTGGTATTGCGCAGCGTGAACATGGCGCGGTAGCGGTCTTGCTCGCGCACCAGCGGCGGCAGGCCGGAGATCAGCTGCAGGTCCTGGGTGGCGGCCACCGTGGCGCTGCCGCTGCCGAAGCGGCTCACGCCCAGGTCCGCCACGGCGACGATGCGAAAGCGCGTGAGCGAATCGTTGAGCGGCACCGTCAGCGTGGCGCGCCCGGCGCCGTCGAGCTGCACGCGCGGGTTCCACAGCAGCAGCGTGTCGAACAGCTCGCGCGTGGGGCTCTTGCCGCCGCCGCCGCCGGCCGGCACCGCCTTGCGGCCGTAGTGCCGGCGGCCGATGATCTCCATCTGCGCGGTGGCGGTCTCCACGCCATAGCTGCGCCGCCGCAGCATGGCGCCGAGCAGGTCCCAGCTGGGGTTGGGCATCAGCTCGAGCAAGGCCTCGTCCACGGCGGCCAGTGCCACTTCGCCGTTGGCCGCGGGCTTGCCGTCGGGCAGCGTCACCTGCACCGCCACCTGTGCCCGCCCGCGCACCGGATAGCTGGCCTTGTCGGGCGTCACCCTGACGTCGAGGCGGTAGCCTTCGTCGCCCACGCGGATCTCCGCCAGGCCGAGACGGAAGGCCGGCCTGGACAGGTCGACCAGCGCGCTCGGCGCGGCGTATTCGCGGCCCTCGCTGCGGAAGGCCTGCCACCATTCGAGCGGCTGGCGCCAGCCCCAGGTGAAGAACGAATACCACGGCACTTCGCGCAGCCGCCCGCGCAGCGCCAGCACCGAGACGTACACGTTCGGCCCCCATTCGGGCCTGACCTTCACGCGCACGGTCGGGTCGCGCCCGTCGAGCTCGACCACGCTGGACTCCAGCACGCCCTCGCGCTCCACCGACACCAGCGCGGTGGCATGGCGGAACGGCATGCGCACCTGGAACACCGCGGTCTCGCCCGGCGCGTAGGCCTTCTTCTCCGGCAGCAGGTCGATGCGGTCGTTGTTCTCGCCGCCGAACCACAGCTCGCCCTGGCGCGTCACCCATACCGTGGTGGCGGCCTGCGCCATGCGCCCGGCATTGTCGCGCGCCTGCGCCACCAGCTCGACTTCGCCGGCCTCAGGCAGCGTCACCTCGCATTGCATGCGGCCCTGCGCATCGGTGCGGGCCTCGCAGACGCTGCCGAGGTCGCGCGTCTGGCTGCTGTTGTCGTAGCGGTAGAAGCCGCCCACCACGCGCTTGCGCACCGAGGTGGTGGTGCGCAGCAGCGCGCGCACGGCGACCGGCGCGTTGGCCTGCGGGCGGCCCTGCGTGTCGAGCACGAGGCCGTTGACCTTGAGCTTCTGCCTGACCGACACCCAGTTCTCGGCGCGGATGCCGGCCACCACCGCGGCCGGCCACAGCGGCACGGTCTGGCGCAGCGTCTGGATCTCGCCGTTGGGATCGGCAAAGCCGGTCTCCACCACGAGATCCCCGGGCGCGTCCACGCGCGGCAGGTTCTTGAGCGTGAGCGCGCCGCTGCCGTTCTTGTCGAGCTTGAGCGGCAGCTTGTCGGCGACCAGCTTCTGGCCGTCGTCGCGCGCGGCGCCGCCGTCCTCGCTCTCGTCCTCGTCGCCGCGGGACGGCTCGCCGCCCTTGCGCTGCGGGCGCGGCGGCGCGAAGGCGTAGTCGCCGTAGTCGGCAAAGCCCACTGACTTGTCGCGCAGCAGCGCCGACACCTGCACCGGCAGGCCCGCCGCGCCGCCGCCCGACACGTAGTGCACTTCCAGGTTGAGCGGCACCTCGGCCGGCGCCACCAGCGCGCCGCCGCTGCCGGCCTTGAGCGTGCCGGCCAGCACCGGCAGGCGGAACGCCTCGACGCGGAAGCTGCCGCTGTCGTACACGCGCTCGCGCGCATCGCTGAACGACACCGTGTAGGCGCCGAGCTTCGCCGCCGCCGGCACCGCGAACGTGCTTTCGGCGCTGCGCCCGCCGGTGGCGGTGGCGCGCCACTGCACCGGCTGCTCGTAGGTCTGCCCGCTGCCCTCGTGGCGGATCACCATCCTGGCGGGCATGGCGCCGTCGCCGGACGGCAGCGCGAAACCGCCCGCGGTCTCGGCGCGGATCAGGTGCTTCATCGACACGGTCTCGCCGGCGCGCAGCAGCGTGCGGTCGAACACGGTGGCCACGCGCACGTCCGGCGTGGCGCTGGTGTCGGTGGGCACGTTGAAGCGCCAGCTTTCGATGCCCTGGTTCCAGCCGGACATGACGAAGGCCATGTCGGCCTGGCCGCGCGCCTGCGGGTGATCGGCGCCGATGCGCGCGGAGACGAAGTAGCCGGACAAGCCGGTGTCGCCGCATTCGCGCTCGCGCACGTCGTCCACCGCGCCGAAGCTGGCCAGCCCGGCGGCATCGGTGCGCGCCGAGGCCAGCAGGCGGGCGCCGCAGTCGCGCAGCGCCACGGCGGCGCCGGCGACCGGCTTGCCGTCGTCGAGCGTGGTGACCCAGGCCAGCGCGGTCATCTTGCCGGGGCCGCGCGCGAGCTTGAAATGCACGCCCAGGTTGGTCACCAGCGCGGCGGTGCGCACATACATCGGCGCCGGCCGGCCGAGCAGCGCCTCGCCCAGCAGCGGCGAGGCGATCTCCACCACGTGGAAGCCCGCCTCGGGCAGCGGGATGCCCACCACCTCGAACGGCCGCGGCGCCTTGCCGCCCGGCTCCGACAGCTGCGGGATGGCGAGCTTGCGCGCGCCGGGCACGCCCTCGAGCAGCGAGACCGAACGCGTCTCGATGGCCGGCGCATTGCGCGGGTTGACGACGTCGCCGGGCGCGCGCCCGGCCAGGATGGCGTCGAGCTCGCCGCGGGTCCAGCTGCTCTCGTGCAGGCGGCGCACCAGCGCGTACCAGCGCAGCACCGCGCCGTCGTCGTCCACCTTGAGCCGGCGCACGGTGCCGGCCTGGGCGCGCACGCCGAGCGCGGGCAGGTCGGCCTCCACGTTGCGCAGCGTGACCGGCAGCAGCGCGGGATAGTCGGCGGGCGCGCGGCCCTTGGGCAGTTCGCCGAAGCGCTCCAGCACGCCGAACGGCGCGGCCGGGAACTTCGCCAGCGGCGGCATGGCCGCGGTGGCGAACTTGAGCGGGAACAGGTCCGCGTTGGCGAGCGCGCGGCCGCTGTCGTCCTTCAGGCCCGCCGGCACCGACAGCGTGAATTCGGTCTTCTCGGCAAACGGCGGCGCGAAGGCGACGCTGCTGACCGGCGCGTCGCGCGCGGCGCCGGGCTCGAACTGCGGCGCGCGCGGCCCCTTGGGCGTGCCCAGCAGGATGTGCTCGGCATCCTTGCGCGAGATCGGCGCCGAGAACGACAGCGAGACCGGCCGCAGCGGCGTGCACGGCGACTGCGCGCGCTCGCGCTCGCAGGAAAAGCTGGCGGTGAAGGGCTCGCGCACGGTGTAGTCGAAGCGGCGTTCTTCGCGCGCGGCCACGCCGGACGGCGTGGCGATGCCGCTGCCCAGCACCAGCTGCATGCGCGCGCCGGCGGGCAGGCGCTGCTGGCAGGCCAGCAGGTGCACGGTATCGGCCTGGTCCGCCTTGAGCTTCCAGCGCAGCGCGGCCAGCACGGCCTCGCGCTCCTGGCCGCCGAGCAGCCGCACCGGAATGCGCTCGCCCAGGCCCTGCGCCTGGCACCACGCGGCGGTGCGCACGGAATCGGGCGTGGCGGCGCCGTTGAAGCGCAGCGCGAAGACCTGGTCCTCCTCGATCTCGCCGCCGGCCGGGCGCGCCGACACCACGGTGGGGCCGCCGGTCTCGAAACGGTATTCCGGCTTGCCGGCATACGCCTTGCCGGCCTCGCTCCTGAGGCCGGCCGCCATGCGCACCGCGCATTTGACGCCGGGCGGCAGGTCGCGCGTGAAATCGAACACCCAGTTCCTGGCATCGACCCAGCGCGCCTGCCCTTCGACGGCGGCGCCGCTGCACGACACCGCGGCGGGCGGCCCGGCCTGCGCGTCGCCGAGCGGCACCATGGCTTCGTCGAAGCGGATCGCCACCTGCCGCGCGCGCGCGACCTCGCCCTCGGGCGAGAAACGGACCACCTGCGCGGCGTCAGCCACGCCGGGCAGCGCCGCCGCCAGCGCGGCGACCGAGGCCGCGCCCGCCAATGCCATCCGCAGGCCGGCCGCGACAGCCTGCCGGCGCCCGTGCTTCGCGCGCTTGCCAATCCGAGCGACGATCTGCGTCATCCTGTCCCCTTCCGTTTGCGGCACCGGGCGAGGGTGACATGCGCCGATGGCAAGTGCAAGTGCGCGCACGCCGGTAAGGCATCGGTACGGTCTCGGCGCGGCATTGGCGCGGCATTGACGCGGCATCGGCGCGACACGCCGCGCCGCATCCGCGCGCTAGCGCAGGTGCGACAGCGGCAGCGGCCCGTCGCGCTTGAGCGCGGTCAGCACGATGTTGGAGCGCACGCTTTCCACGCCGGGCACGCGCATCAGCTTCTTCATGGTGAACTCGGCCAGCGTGGGCAGGTCGGGCACCACGATGCGCAGCAGGTAGTCGGCCTCGCCCGCCACCGAGTAGCACTCCTGCACTTCCTCGAGCAGCAGGATGTCCTCGCGGAAGCGCTCGACGATGGTGTCGCCGTGGTGGGCCAGCTTGACGCTGGTGAAGACCAGCACGCCGAGCCCGAGCAGCGGCGGCGACAGCACCACGCGGTAGCCGGTGATGACGCCGTCGGCTTCGAGCCGCGCGAGCCGCCGGCCGATCTGGCTGGGCGACAGGTGGATGCGCTCGGCCAGCTGCTGGTGGGTGGAGCGGCCGTCGGTCTGCAGCGCCGCCAGCAGCGCGAGATCGAATGGATCGAGATTGAGCATGTGGGTTCGCCTTCGGGAATCGCTTCCCGGTTCTCGTGCTGGTTGCGGTTCTTGTGATTCTCGTCGCGGGCGCCGCCGGCGGGCCGGGGCGGGCAAGTCATGTGCGCGCGTTTTCCGCAAACAATATCAAATTCCTGCGGGTTATGCGCATTGCGGAACCAAAACAGGCCGTTTTCGCGGGCCGCTTGCAGCGTCTCCTCGCTAAACTGTGCGGTAAATCTGCAGGAGATAAGCACATGGAAGCCACGGCTACCGCAGTCCGCCAGCCCGCCGATGCCGCGCCGGCATCGCAGCCCGCCTTTGCCGGCACGCTGACCGACAAGCTCAGGGAACAGTTCGACGCCGGCCTGCTGTCGGGCCAGGCGCTGCGCGACGACTTCACCATCGAGCAGCCGCTGGAGCGCTATACCGAGACCGACCACGCGGTGTGGCGCCAGCTCTACGAGCGCCAGTCCTCGATGCTGCGCGGGCGCGTCTGCGACGAGTTCCTCGCCGGCCTGTCCGCGCTCGGCATGGAGCGCGACCGCGTGCCCAGCTTCGCCCGGCTCAACGAGACGCTGATGCGCGCCACCGGCTGGCAGGTGGTGGCCGTGCCCGGGCTGGTGCCCGACGAAGTCTTCTTCGAGCACCTGGCCAACCGGCGCTTTCCGGCCAGCTGGTGGATGCGCAAGCCCGAGCAGCTCGACTACCTGCAGGAGCCCGACTGCTTCCACGACGTGTTCGGCCACGTGCCGCTGCTGATCAACCCGGTCTTCGCCAGCTACATGGAGGCCTACGGCAAGGGCGGGCTCAAGGCCGCCTCGCTGGGCGCGCTGGACATGCTGGCGCGGCTGTACTGGTACACGGTGGAGTTCGGCCTGATCCGCACGCCGGCCGGGCTGCGCATCTACGGCGCGGGCATCCTGTCGAGCCAGGGCGAATCGATCTACAGCCTGGACTCGGCCAGCCCCAACCGCATCGGCTTCGATGTGCGCCGCATCATGCGCACGCGCTACCGCATCGACACCTTCCAGAAGACCTACTTCGTGATCGACAGCTTCGAACAGCTGTTCGATGCCACGCGCCCGGATTTCGCGCCGCTCTACACGGCGCTGCGCGGGCAGCCCACGCTCGGCGCCGGCGACGTGGCGCCCGGCGACCTGGTGCTCGACCGCGGCAGCCGCGAAGGCTGGGCCGACAGCGACGACATCTGAGCACGCCGCGGCGCCTCCGCGCCGCCGCCATCTGCCGCGCCGGCCCCGGGGCGCTTTGTGAAACAATGCCGGCATGCCCCGTTGCCGGCCTGTTTCTAGCCGGTTTCCATCCACACCATCGAGCCCATCATGTCTCCTGCGCCCCTCGTGCCCCTTTCGCCGGAAGAACGCGCGCCGCTGCTGGCCGGCCTGCCCGGCTGGCAGACCGTCGAGGACCGCGACGCGATCCGCAAGCGCTTCACCTTCGCCGACTTCAACGCCGCCTTCGCCTTCATGACGCGCGTGGCGCTGGCCGCGGAAAAGGCCGACCACCATCCCGAGTGGTTCAACGTCTACAACCGCGTCGACATCACCCTGTCCACCCATGACGCCAACGGCCTGACCCGGCGCGACACCGACCTGGCCGGGTTCATCGAGCGCGCCGCGGCATCGCTGGCCAAGGCGTAGGCGCGGGCCGCCGGCACGCTGCGGCGCTGTAGGGAAACCGAAAGGTCCGGAAAGGCCGTGGCCTGTACAATTGGCGCCTGAGCGCCGGCCGCGGCGGTTGTGGTGACCGCGCCGGCTGCGTTCCCGTCCCTGACCCGCTTCTTTCCCGGATTTCCCCTGCTGCCATGCGTATCCTTCTGATCGAGGACGATCGCCAGATCGCCAGTGGCGTCGAAGCCGGCCTGTCGCAGGCCGGCCACCAGGTGCGCGTGGTGCACGATGGCGTCTACGCCACCGAGCACCTGCTGCGCGAGCAGCACGACCTGGTGATACTCGACCTGGGCCTGCCCGGCATCGACGGCATGACGCTGCTGGCGCGCTACCGCGCCCGCAACCGCACCACCCCCGTCATCATCCTCACCGCGCGCGACGAGCTCGAAGACAAGCTCTCCGGGCTGAACGCCGGCGCCGACGACTACCTGGTCAAGCCTTTCGCCCTGCCCGAGCTGGAGGCGCGCGTGCGCGTGCTGCTGCGCCGCAGCCAGCACGGCGAGGCCGCGCCCGAGCGCGACGTGCGCCTGGGCCGGCTGCGCCTGTCGGGCAACGACCGCCGCATGTTCATCGACGGCAAGCCGCTGGAGCTGTCGCCGCGCGAGTTCGCCGTGCTGGAGCTGCTGCTGCAGCGCCAGGGCCGCGTGGTCAGCAAGGCGCAGCTGCAGGACCATCTCGCCACCTTCGCGCATCCGGCCGGCGAAGGCGGCGACACCGTGGGCGACACCGCCATCGAAGTCTACGTGCACCGCGTGCGCAAGAAGCTCGAGGAAAGCGACGTCGAGATCGTCACCGTGCGCGGCTTCGGCTACCTGCTGCAGATCCGCGCCGGCGCCTGACGCCGCGCGCCGGGCCAGTCCGCCATGTGGCCGCGTCCCCGTTCCCCCAAGGCCGGCCAGGCCGTCGCGGTAAAGCCGGCGGCCGCCGGCGAGCGCCCGGCCGCGCAGCCGGCCCGCCCCGCTTCCACGCAGAGCCTGCGCGTGCACCTGCTGCGCGCGCTCGCCACGCCGCTGTTCGCGCTGGTGCTGACCAGCGGCTCGCTGTCCTACTGGCTGGCGGCCCACTACACCACCCAGGTATTCGACCGCGCGCTGTACGGCGTGGCCAACAATATCGCCCAGCAGATCCGCATTGCGGGGCCGCGGCTCGAGCAGGACATCCCGATGATCGCGCAGACGCTGGTCGAGGCCGAGGGCACCGACCGCATCTACTGGCGCATCCACGGCCCCGACGGCCTGATCGGCGGCATGGACACCTGGCTGGGCTACGGCACCGGCCAGACCTCGCTGCACGATGCGCGGCTGTTCTATGCGTGGTTCAGCGGGCGCCAGGTGCGCGCCGTGCGCCTGCCCGTGAATCTGCCCAGCCCGGCCTCCGACGAGCTGGCCACCAGCGAGGCCGGGCGCGCGCCGCGCGGGCCGGTGGTGGTGGAAGTGGCCGAGCTGCTGGACCGGCGCGAGACCGCCGCCAACGAGATCCTGCTGTCGGTGTCGGTGCCGCTGATCCTGCTGCTGGTGGTGGGTAGCCTGATCCTGTCGCATGTGCTCAAGGAAGAGCTGGTGCCGCTGCAGATCCTGACCGACAAGCTCAACCGCCAGACCGCGCGCTCGCTGGCGCCGCTGGACGAGACCCAGGTGCCGGCCGAGGTGGAGCCGCTGATCCGCGCGCTCAATGCGCTGCTGGCCAGGCTGCGCGATGCGCTCGACGCGCAGCGCAAGTTCATCGCCGACGCCGCGCACCAGTTGCGCACGCCGCTGACGGCGGTCAAGCTGCACGCCGACCGCGCGGTGCAGTCGGACGATCCGCAGGTGACCGGACACGCGCTGCGCGAGCTGCAGTCGGCGGCCGACCGCGCGGTGCGGCTGTCCAACCAGTTGCTGTCGCTGGCGCGCGCGGAACCCGGGCTGTCGCTGGAGCGGCTCGGGCCGATCGAGCATTTCGACCTGGCCACGCTGGCCTTCGAGACCGGCGCCGAGTGGGTGCCGCAGGCGCTGGCGCGCCAGATCGACCTGGGCTTCGAGACCCTGCCCGGCCCCACCTTCACCGGCGCGGCGCCGTCCACGGTGCGCGGCAACCGGCTGCTGATGCGCGAAGCGCTCAGCAACCTGATCGACAACGCGGTGAAGTATGTGCCGTCGGGCGGGCGCATCACCGTGCGCGCCGGCGGCGAGACGCTCGGCCACCGCGGCATGGCTGTCGTGATGGTGGAAGACAACGGCCCCGGCATCGCGCCGGCGCGCCGCGAGGAAGTCTTCAAGCGCTTCTTCCGCGGCGACCACACGCCGGGCGGCCCCGGCGGCGGCGCGCCGGCCCAGCCGCCCGGCGGCGCCGGCCTGGGGCTGGCCATCGTGCACGAGATCATCGGCCTGCACCAGGGCTCCATCCGCATCGAGGACGTGCCGCCGCCCGCGCCCGGCGCCGAGGCGCGCGGCATGCGCTTCGTGATCCGCATCCCGTGCGAGGCGCCCGGCACCGCCTGAGCCGGGCACCGCGGATCTAGCGCGACTTCTTTTCCTTCGGCGCCAGCATGGTGCCGCGGCACTGCGGGCTGCCGCAGCGGCACTCGAATTCCTTCTTGAGCTTCTTGGTGTAGCGCGCGTCGATCACGAGGCCGTAGTCGTAGAACAGTTCCTCGCCGCCGGCGATGTCGCGCAGCGCGTGGATGAACACCCGGCCCTTCTTCTCGCGCGCCTCGCAATTGGGCGCGCAGGCATGGTTGATCCAGCGCGCGCGGTTGCCGCCGAACTTGGCGTCGATGACGTCGCCGTCTTCCAGGCTGAAATAGAAGGTGTGATTGGGGTCGGCGGGATCGTGCGGATGGCGCTTGAGCGCTTCCTTCCACGAAATATGCTCGCCCTTGTACTCGATGATGCGCTCGCCCTCGGCGATCGGCGCGATCGCGTAGACCCCCTTGCCGTGCACGCCCGAGCGGCGCACCTCGATGCGGTCGGAGGCGGTCTTGCGCTTGCCGCCCTTGCCCTTCTTCTTGCCTTCCTTGTCGTTTACCGCGGCGTCAGCCGTGGCACCCGTGCCGTTCTTCATGTCGCTGGTGTCCTGTTCCGCCATTTGCCATCCCGTCGTGATCCGCCGGCCTGCCACCCGGTGTGGCCGCGCGCTGGCGATGATACCTGCGCCCCAACACGGCGGCATCCCCTGGCCGGCATTTGGCGGCACATTCGAGGTATTCGAGGTATACGCCGCGCAGCTTCCCGCCGGATCGCCGCCGCCCTGCCGCGGTATACGCGCAACCGGCCAGCCACAAGGCCGGCGCGCACGGCACGTATGCACATACGCGCCCATGAGCGCATGTGGATAAACCCGCAAAAATCTGTGGATAAGAACGCGCGAATCATGTGGGCTGCCTGGGGTTGGCATGGGGACGGCTCAGGCATAAGTCGGAGGCCCCGGATTACCTGCCTCGGCCAAACGGCTGAGTCATCCACGCCGGCCAACACCGCATCCCGGCATTTCCATGCGCCGTAAACCATTGATTGAAATGGAGTTAACCGGGTTATCCACAGAAAAGGGCGGCGTTTACCTACTACTACTATCTGTATACATGAAAGAAAGATGTAAACCGAAAGGACTACGCCCGGGCATCGGTCGAAAAGCACGGCAGGCCGGAAAACCAGAGAACCGGAAGCGTGTTTTTGGCAGGGCCTCTTTTTTGAGCAGGGAAGTTCGGGCGTTTACCTTTACGCAGGGCGCCGCCGCCGGCGCGTATACCTCGGCCCGCGTTTACGTTGCCGCGGCGATGTAAACCGGGCACGGCGGCAATTGCAGAAATGGCGTATACGCACCAAAGGCCTCCGCCGCAAGGGGGCATTCGCCGCGCGAATATCGGCCGCATGGCGTATGCACGATATTGCAGCCCGACCTGTTCAGAGGGCGGAAAGAGGCCTTTCTGGTGCTTCGTGTCGTATACGCGGCTCGCGAGCCTCCCAGGCGGCCCGCAAGCCGTCTGGGAGCGCTCAGAAGGGCCGTGGCGCCGTTTTCTGCCTTTCCGTGTCCTGCGGGACACCTCGGCCCCGCGCATCGTCAGGGGCCTTCTCCTGGACCGCACGCCCCGCGGCGGATCCCTCCGGGCGCCCTCGTCGACCCCTCGCCGGTCCCCCTGCCCTCCCTCAAAGCCACAGCCGGCGCGGCCTGGCGCGCCATGCGCTGTAACAATCTGTTCCCGGTCCGGCTTGCCCGACACGGTATGATGTGGCCCGCGGCGCCTTTGCCGAGGCCGGTGCCCAGCGCGCCGGCCAGGGCGGGCGTCCCTGTTTTTATCAACTCGAGACGGAGTGAAGCATGACGAAAACCGAACTGATCGACGCCATCGCGGCCGGCGTGGACGGCCTGACCAAGGCCAAGGCTGAACAAGCGTTGAACGTGACGCTGGGCGCCATCATGGACGCCGTCGCCAAGGGCGATACCCTGAGCCTGATCGGCTTTGGCACGTTCAGCCAGGGCGAACGCGGCGAACGCATGGCTCGCAACCCGCGCACCGGCGAGGAAATCAAGGTCGAAGCGGCCAAGACCGTCAAGTTCAAGGCCGGCCAGAAGTTCAAGGACGCAGTGAACCAGTAAGCAGCAACGTCCCGCAGGCGGCCTTCGCGCCGGCCTTGCAGGAACAACCCCGCCGTGTCGCCGCCAGCTGCCGCCTGGCGCGGGCGAGCGCCAGGCGGGGGGCGTTATCCACAATATCGGCACCCTGGTTATCCTGACGCCGCGCGGTATACGCCGCACCCTCCGCCAGCCCGCCAAGATCGTGCCCCGTCGGCGCCTTACCTCAATAAATACAAGGGTCTAGGGCGTCCTGCCGAGTAGGACCAGCATGGACCTCAGATCGCCGCGCCGCAGATTTCCACAATTTTATTCACAGCGTTTCCCACAAAATTTTCCACAGGCGCGCCTGCTCGGGCTGGGCCTGCTGACGGCGCTCGCGCTGCTGTCCGGTTGCACCACGCCCTCGCAGCCGGCGCGCCCGCAGGCGGTGCCGCTGCCCGATGCCGAACGGCCGGCGACGACGCCCGGCGCCACCCCGCGCCAGCGCATCGTCGAGATCGCCTGGCAGGAATGGCAGCGCTGGGGCGGCCAGACCGTGCGCCTGGGCCGCGACGACAGCGCCTGCGTGGTGGACAGCCCGCTGCCGGCGCCGGTGCTGCCGGGCATGCCGCCGGCGGCGCCCGATAGCGCCGCCGACGCTGCCGACGCCACGGGCCGCAGCGCCGACCGCGAGGACGACGACAGCAGCGCGGCGGATTGCCTGCGCTTTCCCGACGGCACCGGCATGGAGGCCACGCCGCAGGGCTGCCAGCTGGCCCAGCGCTACTGGGCCATCGTCGGCAAGGCCGTCACCTGCCGCCAGATCACGCAGGGCAACTGGGCCTGGTCGGCGGTCTTCATTTCCTGGGTGATGCGCAAGGCTGGCCTGGACGAGCGGCAGTTCCTCACCGGCGACTCGCATTCGATGTACGTGGTGGACGCCCGCGACGGCATCCTGCCGGCGCCCGCCTTCCGCGTCGAGCCGCTGCCCGCCATGCCGCGCCCGGGCGACATGATCTGCGCCGGCCGCGGGCGCGACAAATACCTGGCCAGCGCCGCGGAGATCGGCTTCGGCACCACGCCCATGCACTGCGACATCGTGGTCGAGGTGGATCCGGCGGCGCGCCTGGTCAAGGCCATCGGCGGCAACGTGCAGCAGTCGGTCTCGATGGAACTGATCGAGCTGGGCGATTCGGGCATGATCGATGGCGTGACCAACTCGCACATGCCCTGGCTGCTCATCATGCGCAATACGCTGCCCTGAGCCCCGCCGGCGAGCACTGTCACGGAGAATCGACCGGATCGATGCCATGCGTCCATCCGGGCCATCAATCATTTGTCCCGGGAATGCCCCTGGGGCGAAACCGAGGGAAACGGCAGTCATGACTTCCATCTGCATCGTCGGCGCCGGCGCCGTGGGCGGCTTCATCGGCGCGCGCCTGGCGCGTTCCGGCCAGGCGCTCAATGTGCTGGCGCGCGGCCAGACGCTGGCCACGCTGCGCGAACAGGGCCTGACCCTGATCGAAGGCGGGCACCCGGAAACCTTCCGCGTGCGCGCCGAGGGCGATCCCGCAGCACTGGGTACGCAGGACGTGGTGATCCTGGCGGTCAAGGCGCCCGCGCTGCCGGCGCTGGCGCAGGCCATCGGGCCGCTGGTCGGTTCCGGCACGCTGGTGGTGACGGCAATGAACGGTGTGCCGTGGTGGTTTTTCGACAGGCCGGGACCGCACGCGGGCCTGTCCCTGCGCTCGGTGGATCCGGACGGCGCCATCGCGCGCGCCATCCCGGCGGCACAGGTGATCGGCTGCGTGGTCCATCTGACCGCCTCCACGGCGGCCCCGGCGGTGGTGCGCCACGGCTTCGGCGCGCGGCTGATCCTGGGGGCGGCGGGCGGGGAAGCCAGCCAGGCCGCCGCCGGGCTGGGCATGCTCGCGGACCTGCTGGCGCGCGGCGGCCTGGACGTCGAACGCAGTGCCGCCATCCAGCAGGACGTCTGGTTCAAGCTGTGGGGCAATATGACGATGAACCCGGTCTCGGTGCTGACCGGCGCCACCTGTGACCGCATCCTCGACGATCCGCTGGTCAGCCGCTTCTGCCTGGCCGTGATGGAGGAAGCCGGCCGCATCGGCGCCGCCATCGGCTGCCCGATCGCGCAGAGCGGCGAGGAGCGCTGCCAGCTCACGCGCAAGCTGGGTGTCTTCAAGACCTCGATGCTGCAGGATGCGGAGGCCGGCCGTGCGCTGGAGATCGACGCGCTGGTGGCCTCCGTGCGGGAGATTGCCGGCCATGTCGGCATCGCCACGCCGAACATCGATGCGCTGCTTGGCCTGGTGCGGCTGCGGGCGCAGGTTCAGGGACTGTACCCGGCCGGATGAAGGCTCGGATTTATTCCGGCCACGAATGGCATGTCGGTCGAATTGCCGTGATCGGATAGATCGCGCGAATCGAATCGGCGGGGAAAGGCGGCGCCAGCGATTTCATCGCCGGCCATATTGCTGGGGAAGGGGGAAGCAGTATTTTCCGGACGGATGAAATCGATCCTGTCATCGATGAATTCATCAATGGTGCGAATCAAGAGGGGCACGTTTCGTGCCTCGTCCTGTCACCCCCGGGCCGCTGCGGCGATCCGCCGCCGCCCGGCCAGCAGCCCTTCCACCGCGTAGATGGCCAGCGAGATCCAGATCAGCGCATAGCCGGCCTGCTTGCTGGCCGGGAACGGCTCGTGCCACAGCCACACGCCCAGCAGCAGCTGCAGCGTGGGCCCGGTGTATTGCAGCAGCCCGAGCAGCGACAGCGGGATGCGCCGGGCGCCGGCGGCGAACAGCAGCAGCGGCACCGCCGTGACCGGCCCGGCCAGCAGCGCCAGCAACTGCACGCCGCTGTCGGCCTGGCTGAAGCCGGCCTGCCCGCTGGCGAACAGATAGGCCAGCGAGGCCGCCGCCAGCGGGAACAACAGCAGCGTCTCGAGCGACAGGCCCTCCAGCGCGCCCAGCGTGGCGGTCTTGCGCAGCAGGCCGTAGCCGCCGAAGGTGCCGGCCAGCGCCAGCGCGATCCACGGCAACTGGCCCGCGGCCACCGTCAGCCATGCCACGCCGGCCGCCGCGATGGCGATCGAGAGCCACTGGCCGGGCCGCAGCCGCTCGTGCAGGAACACCACGCCCAGCAGCACGCTGAACAGCGGGTTGATGAAGTAGCCCAGGCTGGCATCCACCACCCGCCCGTTGGAAACCGACCAGATGTACAGGAACCAGTTGCCGCACAGCAGCAGCGCGCTGGCCACGAAGCCGGCCAGCAGGCGCGGATTCGACCACACCGCGCGCAGCCAGCCCCAGTGGCGGCGCCAGGCCAGCACCAGGCCGAGGAACACCAGCGACCACACCATCCGGTGCAGCAGGATTTCGGTCGGCGCGATGCCGTGCAGGGATTTGATATAGAGCGGCAGCAGGCCCCAGATGATGTAGGCCAGCAGCGCGTAGAGAATGCCGATTTGCATGAGAAGTCCCGGAGAATCGGGCATTCTACCGGCGTAAAAAAGCCCGTGCAGGGCACGGGCCTGGGGGCGCCGGTTCCGCGGCCGCGCTTTACAGCTTGCGCGCGAAGCTGAATTGCGAGAACGCCTGTTCGGCCACGTTGAACCACGCGGCCTCGTTGTTGCGGAACACGCGCCAGTCGTCGTAGATCTTCTTGAACGACGGGTTCTTGGCGGTTTCGTCGGCGTAGGCTTCCTGGGTGGCCTTGAAGCAGGCCTCCATGATCTCCTTGGAGAACGGACGCAGCTTGACGCCGTTTTCCAGCAGGCGGGCCAGCGCCTGCGGGTTGAGCGCGTCGTACTTGGCCATCATGTTGGTGTGGGCCTCGATGGTGGCCGTTTCCAGCACGCGCTTGTACAGCGGCGGCAGCTTCTCGTATTCGGTGGCCGAAGCGTAGAACGACAGCTGCGCGCTGCCTTCCCACCAGCCCGGGTAGTAGTAATACGGCGCCACCTTGTAGAAGCCGAGCTTCTCGTCGTCGTAGGGGCCGACCCATTCCGCCGCGTCGATGGTGCCCTTTTCCAGCGCCGGGTAGATATCGCCGCCGGCGATCTGCTGGGGCACCACGCCCAGGCGCGACAGCACCACGCCGGCAAAACCGGCGATACGGTACTTCAGGCCCTGCAGGTCCGCCACGGTCTTGATTTCCCTGCGGAACCAGCCGCCCATCTGGGCGTTGGTGTTGCCGCCGAGGAAGTTGACGACGTTGTATTCCTTGAAGAATTCGCGCATCAGCTTCATGCCGTTGCCCTGCAGCATCCAGGCATTCTGCTGGCGCGAGGTCAGGCCGAACGGCACGGTGGTGTCGAAGCACAGCGTCGGGTTCTTGCCGAAGTAGTAGTAGCCTGCCGTGTGGCCGATCTGCACGGTGTTGTTCTGCACCGCGTCCAGCACCTGCAGGCCCGGCACGATTTCGCCGGCGGCGAAGACCTTGATGTTGAACTTGCCGTCGGTCAGTTCCCTGACCCGCGCAGCGAGCATCTCGCCGCCACCGTAGATGGTGTCGAGCGATTTCGGGAAGCTGGAAGCCAGGCGCCATTCCACGGCCGGGTTGCTGCCCACCACCGCAGGCGCGCTGGCGGCGGCAGGGGCGGCGGCTGGCGCCGCGGGTTTCTCTTCCTTGCCGCAAGCGGCCAGCGCGCCGGTGGCCGCCACGGCCGATGCCTTCAACAGAAAGGAACGACGTTCCATGACTTCTTCTCCTCTTTTATCGATCTTGTAATGCGGCCGCAGGAACGGGCCCGCGTCTTGCGCGCAGCGCCGTTCCTGAGCCGGGACGCGCGTGGAGCCGGGATACGGCCGTGGCGCAGCAATGAGCCTGTTACGGAGACATGCCACCGCGATGACGTATGCTGGCATGCCCTCGTAACAGGCTCCGGAGGCCGGCCCGTACCCGTCGGGACGGCCAGATGATTATAGCGGTGGCCCTTTCGCCACGGGGGTCCGGCGGGGTCCGGGTTTTCGCTAGGAGAGGCCGGCCCGGGGCAAGAGATTGCGACCCGGTCATCGGGAGTGGCGAAGGCTGCCGCATGCGGCGCATGCGGCGCTTTCCAGGGTGCCGCGCACGCGTTTTACCGTATGGTGAGAAGGCCGCTTTGCCGCGGATTTTGTAACCCTGCTTGCTGTCCAATCGCTCGACTGTTAAAAAAACACGCCTTGCCTGCTTAGCCTATGTTGTCCGCTGTTCCGATCGTTCCCGGCCATCCGCCGGCCCGCCGCACGCGTTGCCTCGCACTGGCCATCCTGGCTGCCTGGGGTCTCGACGCATGCGCGCAGGCGCCCGCCGGCCCGGACCCGGTGCCGCCCGTGGTGCGGGCGGCGCCGCAATCCCCGGCTGTCGCTGCGCCCGCGCCGGCATCCGCGCAGGCCACGGACGATCCGCTGGCCGCATTGATCTCGGCCACGCAGGACAATGCTCCCGACGCCGCGCCTGCGATCTCCACGCCGCCCACGCCGCCCACGGCAGCCGGTGCGGCGCAGCTCGCGGCAACACCGGACGCGCCCGCCGGCGAAGCCGCGGCCATGCCGGCGCCGCCCGCGCCCGCGACCTGGGTCAATGCCGGGCTGTCCGACGACGGCACCGAGCTGGCCGGCCCGCCGGACCCCGAATACCCGCTCGAGCCCTATGTCGCCCCGCCGCCGCCGGTCGTGCTGTTCCCCGCGCGGCTGGGCCAGTTCGTGGCGGAGGCGCCCCCCTCGCTGCCCACCAGCGACGCTCCGGAGGCGCCTGCCGCCGAGGGCTTTGCGCTGACCTCGCAGCTGCCGCCCGACGATCCCGCCGGCGACCAGATCCTGCGGCTCGGCTACAGCGGGCGCGCCGCCTATGACGACCGCACCATCACCGCGCATGCCTGCGCCGGCGGCGGCACCTTGTCGGCCGGCATCAGCGGCGTAGCCTGCCGCAGCACCGGCGAGGTCAAGGTCAAGGAATCGCTGTTCTCGCTCGACGGCGGCGCCCAGGTGCAGCTGGTGGCGCAGGCCAAGGGCACCGACGCCACCTCGGTCAACGGCCGTCCCGTGGCGGTCGATCAGTACGCCCTGCTGCCGCAGTTCTACACCGCCGTCACCGGCCTGTCGGTGCTCGACGGCGCCACCATGTGGGCCGGCCGGCGCGAGGACTCGTCCTTCCTGATGTCGTCCGGCCTGCTGCCGCCGAATTCACCCGCCATGCGCGTCGGCGTGGACAATGCGCGCTTCGGCGACATCGCGCTCAACTACCAGTACACCGCGCGCAACGACCTCAACGGCACCAACTTGCCGAGTTATCACTCGCTGCGCACGGCGCCCATCCAGACCAACGACAAGGGCTCGGTGCAGCTGGGCTACACGCGCGTGGAAGCCGAACCGCTGATCCAGCAGACCGGCAGCGCGTGGTGGGTCTCCGCGATGCATGAGCAGAAAGGCGTGCTGGCCGGCACCAACCGCCTGGGCATGCAGTTCGGCGAAGGCAGCCGCAATGCCCTGACCGGCTACACCGGCATGGGCCCGTCGCTGTCGCGCGTGCGCGTGGCCGAGTCGATGGAATGGAAGCAGGCCTCCGGCCTGGGCCTGGCCGGTTCGGTCGAATCCAGCGTGCAGTTCGACCGCTCGCCGGTCGGCACGCTGCAATGGACGACCACGCGCGTGCGCCCGGCCTACATCGCCAGCGACCAGTTCAGGCTCACCTTCGAAGTCGCGCGCGACCAGATCACCTCCGGCTTCGGCACCAGCGGCCAGCGCACGGCGGTGACGGTGGCGCCCACCTTCACGCTCGGCAAGGCGGCCGGCAACGCCAACCTGCGCGCCTTCTACACCTACAGCCGCGCCAGCGACGTGGACGGCATCGCCTTCACCGCGCCGGCCGATACCTGGGCCTCGCAGAACTCCGGCTCGATCTTCGGCGTGCAGCTCAATCGGCGCTGGTAGGGGCGGCGGCGCGGCGCCACGGTGCGCTGTGTCCCCCCCATCCCTTGCTGCCGCTATGCTCGATAGCCATGCAACACATGTGGAATATGGCTGGCGGCGATGAGATTTGCCGCTCAGGACCAAATTCAGAACGCGGATTCTGGGGGTATTTGATGCAATGCCGATAATCGCAGGCGCGATGGCATTCGAGGCGGGAGGCGTGCCTAAACATTAGGCGGTGGAGGGCGGGAATGCAAGGTGACGCGGCCGGGTGGCCTCGTATCCGGGGGAAACCCGGGAAGGCCACGGCAAGGCGAGTGGCGGATACGCTCGGATACGCTTCGTCTTAGCGAGTCCTTTTCGCAATCGCTCGCCGATCGACGAAGCACGCCCGGCAGTCAGCCCGCACGCCCGGCGCGCCTGTCCGGCAGCATGACCACGATGACAAACTTGGCGACAAGCTTCAGTCCCGATATGGTCGCGATTCTGCGCCGATGCCACTTCGAGAAGAACCAGCGTACGGCTTCTCCACGATGGCCAAGATTCAGCGCCTGCGATATCGCCCCGCTCGATTTTTTGCTCAGATGATCGACTACGCTGGCGATCGCCAGGACGGAATCCTCAAGCTCGATCGTGCGCTTGAACGAGTAATACGACATGTCGCTGAGCGTGCCGCGGTTGGTCACCGAACGGAATGTCGTGCGGTATGCCGATGTATAGCGGTTGACGAAATAGAATTTCTTGCCACGCACCGATTGTGCAAGAAGAAGCCCGAACATGTAGTCGCAAGCGTCGCCGCCCAGTTCGCCCGCGCGCGCGTAGCCCACGTGCTTTGCCGCATGCGACGATACCAGATAGCAATCGTTCGGAAACTGCTGAACAATCGCCGCTTCCATGGTGTCGCGCTGTGCGCCCGCGTATGGATCAGTGCGCGAGTACACCCGGTTCAGTTCCTCGGAACCGGCTATGTCGCGAACGCCGTCCTCGGACATGAGGAACTGCTTTCCATATGATGCGACGACCTCCGGATCGTCGAACGGGGCAGCCAGAAGCCGGAACGCGGTCGGCTCAAATTCGTCATCGTCGTGCAAGACCGATATCAATTCGCCGCTGGCCTCGTGGATCAGCCGATCGACGTTCCGGGCCTGTCCATACCCCGGCTTGTTGTGGAAGTAGCGCAGAGGAACGGTGCTGCAAGTCGCGAGTTCTTCAACGACGAGGCGAGTCTCGTCATCGGGCGAATCATCTCCAATTAGAATCTCCGCCGGCAACATAGTCTGCTTGAGGCACGAGCCAACCGCATGCCTGAGCAGGTCGGGACGGCGGTAGGTCGGAATGCACACCGAGATAGACTTCGACATGGTTCGCCTTTTCAGTCTGTTCAGATTCGGGTGAGTGGGTCCGGTGGCAGCGCGAAAAGGCGAGCGGAAGACGCGCGAGTGAAGGAAGATGTAATTCGCGATCAGGCCCATGCAAATCAAGGGCTTGCAGCGCCAAGTTTCTTCGATGGCTGTCCCTGCGGCTCAGCTTAGCCGCAGGGCGCGCGCCGCAACGTGCGGCAACCCACAAAAAGTCGAAGGGATCTGATGCGCTCGACCTGTCGGGTCTAGCTGGGGCACGCGGGTCATTGCGTATTCACGCGGACCAGGTCGGGCGGAAGCCGGCGTCATGGCGACGGTCGTCGAAATGGGCAGCCAAAAAGAAAACGGAGACCGAAGTCTCCGTTTTCTTTTCAAACCTGGTGGCCTGGGACGGAATCGAACCGCCGACACAAGGATTTTCAATCCTCTGCTCTACCGACTGAGCTACCGGGCCAAAGAAGCGAAATAATAGCAGTGCTTTTTGACCCGGTCAAGCACCGCCAGGAAAAATCCTTACTGCTCCGCCGGCTCCGGCTTGTTGCGGCCCAGCTCCACGCCGAGCTGCTTGAGCTTGCGGTAGAGATGGGTACGCTCGAGGCCGGTTTTCTCGGCCACGCGCGTCATGCTGCCGTGTTCGCGCACCAGGTGGTATTCGAAGTAGGCGCGCTCGAACAGGTCGCGTGCCTCGCGCAGCGGCATGTCGAACGAGAAATGCATCTCGGCTTCGGGCAGGCGCTGCGGGTTGCCGTTGGCGGTCTCGGCGGCGGCTTCGGCCGTTGCCGGCGCTGCGGCCTCGCCGTTGCCGGCTGCCGGTTGCGCGGCGCCCGCCGCGGCGGCGCCCGCGCGCGGCCGCTCGATGCCGCGGGCCAGGCCCTGCTCGACGGCCGACAGCAGCTTCTGCAGGGCGATCGGCTTCTCGAGGAAGTTGAGCGCGCCGATCTTGGTTGCCTCCACCGCGGTATCGATGGTGGCGTGGCCCGACATCATGATGACGGGCATGGAAAGCAGGCCCTGCGCCGACCACTCCTTGAGCAGCGTGACGCCGTCGGTATCGGGCATCCAGATGTCAAGCAGCACCAAGTCGGGCGTATTGCCGGCACGGTACTCGCGCGCCTTCTGCGCGTTTTCTGCCACTTCGACCACATGGCCTTCGTCGCTGAGGATCTCCGAGAGCAACTCCCGGATACCCATTTCGTCGTCGACTACGAGGATGGTTGCCATACTTCCCCTCTTGACCCCACCGCGGCTCACCGGGTTCGGGGCCGCTACATTGTGACTATGCCAGTTTAACGAACAGGATGGAGATCTGCGCCCCGATGAGCTCGGTGCCCTCCATGCGATTGCGCAGTTCGATGCGGGCGCCGTGTTCGTCAATGATCTTCTTCACCATCGCGAGCCCCAGGCCGGTACCCTTGGCCTTGGTGGTCACGTAGGGTTCGAACGCGCGGCTGAGGATGCGCGGGGCGAAACCGGGACCGTTATCCGCAATGGTGAGCTTGACGGCCTGCCGGTCTTCGCCGGCAGAATCTTTGTATTCTACAGTCTCGGTGTGCAGAGCGATACGGGGCGCCGGACGGGCCGCCGCGACGTTGTCCGCCACCGCATCCTGCGCATTCTGCAGCAGGTTGTGGATCACCTGCCGCAGCTGGGTCGGGTCGCCCTTGATCTCGGGCAGGCCGGCCGCCAGCGACGGATGAATCACGGCATGCTCGTGCACGCCGGCGTCGTCGATGCCGTACAGGTGCAGCACTTCGGCCACCAGGGCGTTGAGCTGCAGTGACTGCAACATCGCCGGCGGCGTGCGCGCATAGTCGCGGAAGTCGTCGACCATGCGCTTCATCGCCGCCACCTGGTTAACGATCGTTGTGGCCCCGCGCTTTAGCACGTCGGCGTCGGGTCCGTCGAGCTTGGGCGAGAGCTTCATCTGCAGGCGCTC
Source organism: Cupriavidus sp. 30B13 (assembly GCF_049059565.2). Classification (NCBI taxonomy): domain Bacteria; kingdom Pseudomonadati; phylum Pseudomonadota; class Betaproteobacteria; order Burkholderiales; family Burkholderiaceae; genus Cupriavidus; species Cupriavidus sp. 30B13. The sequence goes on from NZ_CP188223.1 coordinate 4,183,964, forward strand.
GGCCGAGAGCTGGATCGGCGTGAGCGGGTTCTTGATTTCGTGCGCGAGGCGCCGCGCCACTTCGCCCCACGCCACCGAGCGTTGAGCCGAAATCACATCGGAAATATCGTCGAACACCACCACGTAGCCCGGCTCGTCGCGTTCGCCGCGGCTGCCGCCGGGCAGGCGCGCGCCACGCACCAGCAGCGTGAGGGCCTGTTCCTCGTCGCTCTGCGGCAGCTCGATCTGCTTTTGCCAGTGCTGCGAGCCGCCCAGCATCTCGCTGGTGCTCTGCTCGGAGAAGGCCTGCCGCACGATGTCGCCGAACGCGCCCAGCACCGGGATGCCGTCGATCGGCTGGCCGAGCGCGCCGCCGAAGGGCTGGCGGAAGATGCGCTCGGCCCCGGGGTTGGCGGTGATCAGCACGAAGCGGCGGTCGAACACCAGCACGCCGGCGGTGAGGTTCTGCAGCACGCTCTCCAGGTAGGCGGTGGATTTCTCCAGCGCGCTGCGGTTCTGTTCCACCGCGATGCGCGCCTCCGACAACTGGCGCGTCATCATGTTGAACTGCTGAGTGAGCATGCCGAGCTCGTCGCGGCTCTTGAGCTCGCGCTTGGGCGAGAGGTCGCCCTCGGCGACTTCCTTGGTCCCCTGCAGCAGCATCAGCAGCGGCCGCGCGAGCTGGCCGCCGAGCAGCAGCGCCAGCATCACGGCGATGAACACGGCGAGGAACAGCGTGAGCGTGAGCGTGCCGATATACATCTTGCGCAGGCCGGTGCGCCCGAGCGCCTTTTCCTGGTACTCCTGGTACGCGCGCTGGACCTCGTCGGCATTGCGCGCCAGCGCCGCCGGCACCGGATGCACGACCTGCAGGTAGCGCTCCTCGCGCACGCTCTCTCCCACCAGGCCGAAGCCGGACGAGGCGGCGTCCTCGGGGCGGCGCTCGATGGACAGGCCCGAGCCCGCCCAGCGGCTGGCGGCATTGAGCGGCGCCTTCACCGCGGGGCCGCTGGCGGCCTCGGGAGGATTCTGCGCGCTGGCCTGCGCGGCGGGCGCGGGGCCGAGCGGCACGATCACGCGCAGGCGGTACAGGTGGCTGACATCGGTGCGCTGGGGCTGGCGGCCGTCGACGGCCGGATCGGTGCCGCCTTCCACCGCGGCGTAGCCGCCGGCCAGGCGCGCCTGCTCGGCCAGCACGCCCGAGGGCAGGTCCGGCACCAGCGACGCGTAGTTGCTCGAGGCGGTGGCGATCACGCGCCCGCTGCCGGTGAAGATGGCCGCTTCCTGCACGCCGTATTGCTCGCGCAGCCGGTTGAGCTGCAGCGAAGTGGCCACGCTCGAGGAACTGGTGAGCTGGTCGGCCATCAGGCGCGCCTTGCCCTGCAGGTCGGACAGCGCGCTGTCGATGGTGGAGCGGCCCAGGTTGAGGCCGGCTTCGAGCGCGGTTTCTACGCGCACGTCGAACCACGACTCGATGCTGCGCGAGACGAACTGCAGCGACACCAGGTAGATCAGCACGCCGGGCAGCACGCCCACCACGCCGAAGAACACGGCGAGCTTGGTCATCAGGCGCGTGCCGAACTTGCCGCGCCGGTAGCGCAGCCACAAGGTCAGCGCCAGCGCCCCGATGATCAGCACCAGCAGCACGCCGATCACCAGGTTGATCTTGAACAGCAGCGTGAAGTAGCGGTCGAAGAATTCCGTGTTGGCCGAGGCGCCGGCCAGCAGCGCCACCAGCACCAGCGCCAGGAACACGATGATGCCCGCCACCACGCGGTAGAGCACGCGCCGGAAACGGCTGTCCCACAGGCTGTTGCTGGCGATCATGGCTGGCTCGCGGCCGGCTGCACCAGGGTGGTGGGCGAGAGCACGGTGGACACGGTCTGCGCGAACGGCACCGCGCGCGTCTCGCCGGCCACCGGCGCGGAGGCGGCCGATGCGGGCGCCGGCGCGGGCGGCGGCACGGGTACCGGCACCGCCGGCACCACCGGAGCGACCGGCGGCGCGGGCGGCGCCGGTGGCGGGTACTCGGTCGGCACCGTGAAACTGAAGTGGCGCCACTCGGAGGCGAGATTCCACTCGCGCGTGTTGACCGCGTTGATCTGGAACGGCTTGGGCAGCTGCGTCAGGTCCAGGCGCATGCGCGCCTCGGCCTGGTAGGTCTCGCCCGCCTTGACCATGCTGCGGTCGAATACGCGCCAGCCGCGCACGCGCTGGATGAACTGCAGCGCGCCCTTCAGGCGCGTGAACGGCAGTTGCAGCCCGCCGGTGGAGACGCGGTACTGGCGCGTGAGCGGATGGTAGGACAGCCGCACGCTGCGGCTGGCGTTGACGGGCTTTTCGTCGAACCAGTACCAGCGCGGGCGCGTGAGCTGGAAATCGACCACGAAATAGAGCGAGATGCCTTTGTTGAGCGCATCCTCGAGCGGCGGCGGCAGGTCGAAATCGAAACTGGCGGCGAGGTCGAAGCCGCCATCCTGGTATTCGATGCGCGCTTCTGTCACCTCGATGACATCGGCGCGTGCCGTGCCCGGCAGCACCGTCAGCGCCAGCAGTGCGGCGAGCGCGATTGCCGCGGCGAGCCACCACGACGCGAGCCGCGCGCGCGCGCTCCGTCCCGCGCGTGCACCATGCCGGGGACCGCTTGCCGCCAGGCATACGCACGCATTGTCGTCAGGGACGCGAAGGACGGACAAGCGAAGCGGATTCGGCATTGGCAGCGGTCGGGAGCGGTCAGGGTCGTTTCTGGAAGCGCGCGTAGAAGAAGCCATCGTGATCGGAGGGCAGGCCTTCCTGGCTGGCACTCCCGCCGCCGGCCGCCTGGCCTCCATGGTCTCTACTGCCGGGCAGCATCTGGCCGGGCGCCTGCAATCGTATCGCATCTGGTAGCTGTGCACCAAACCAGCGCGCCTGCTCCTCGCCCTCCGTTGGGAAAATAGAACAGGTGACGTAGACCAGGATGCCGCCCGGCTTGAGCAGGTTCCACAACTGCGAGACGATGCGCCGCTGCTCGGTCACCAGGCGCGCGATGTCCACCTCGCGGCGCAGCCAGCGGATGTCCGGGTGGCGGCGCACGATGCCCGAGGCCGAGCATGGCACGTCGGCCAGGATGCGGTCGAACGGCTGGCCGTCCCACCAGTCCTGCGGACGGCTCGCGTCGCCCACCACCACCCTGGCCTGCTGGCCCAGGCGGGCGAGGTTCTCGTCGATGCGCGCGGCGCGCTGCGCATCGCTCTCGAGCGCGGTCACGTCGACGCGGGCCAGCTCCAGGATGTGCCCGGTCTTGCCGCCGGGCGCGGCGCAGGCGTCGAGCACGCGCTGGCCGTCGGCCAGCTCGAGCAGCGGCGCGGCCAGTTGCGCGCCGGCGTCCTGCACCGAGACGTCGCCCTGGACAAACCCGGGAATCTGCGACACCGGGAACGCGCGCACCAGCCGCACCGCCTGCGTGCCGATGGCCGTGCCCGCCATGCCGGCATTGGCCACGCGCGTGAGATAGTCGGGCACCGGCACGCGCGCGGTGTTGACGCGCAGGGTCATCGGCGGGCGCACATTGGCGCTTTCGGCCAGCGCTGCCCACTGGCCGGGATAGGCGTCGCGCAGCATCTTCAGCCACCACGCGGGCAGGTTCCAGCGCGCCTCGTCGTCGCGGCGCACGTCTTCGAGCAGCGCGCGGCGCTCGCGCAGGAAACGGCGCAGCACCGCGTTGACCAGCCCGCGCGCGTGCGCGGTCTTCGGCTCGGAGGCCGCGGCGCTGACGGCCTGGTCCACCACGGTGAATTCGGTATAGCCGCCCTCGCCCTGCTCGTCCTCGACCAGCAGCGCCAGCGCCACGGCCAGCAGCGAATCCACCTGCGCGCCGGGCGGGCGCGTCACGAGCCGGGTGACCAGCGCGCGCGCGGTGCCGAACTGGCGCATGGTGCGGTAGGCCAGGTCCTGCAGCGCGCCGCGCGTGGCGGCGTCGCGCACGCGGTCCAGGCGAAACTGCGCGGCGGCGTTGTCGATGGCCAGCGGCAGCGCGCTGCCTTCGTTGACGCCGCGTACGGCAGTCGCGGCGGCGAGCATCTGGAAGGCGAGGGATTCGTGTGGCAGGCGCATGACAGTGGGCAGTGAAGCGGTAAGGCGGTGGCGCGGTGAGGCGGAAAAAGGGCAAGGAGCCGCGCCGCGGGCGCCGGCGGCGCGGCCAGCGGGGCCGCGCGGGGCCGGAAACGAACTGCCCGCCGTTTCCAGGGGAAGCACGGCGGGCAGTTTACCCTGTATGCCCGCGGCCGGCTTTTTTGCCGCCGGCGGGGCCGGGCCGCCGTCAGGCGGGATAGACGCCGGTCTGCGCCATCTGCATCAGCCGTGCGATGCGCTCCTCGGTGGCCGGATGGGTCGAGAACAGGTTGGCGATGCCGCCCCCCGCGAGCGGGTTCATGATCATCATCTGCGCGGTGGCGGGATGCTGTTCCGCGGTCTGGAACGGGATGCCCTGGGCATAGCGGTGGATCTTGTCGAGCGCCATCGCCAGCGCCTGCGGGTCGCCGCTGATGGTGGCGCCGCCCCGGTCCGCCTCGAACTCGCGCGCGCGCGAGATGGCCATCTGGATCAGCGAAGCCGCCAGCGGCGCCAGGATCGCCACGGCGATGCTGGCGATCGGGTTGGCGCGGTTGCCGTTCTCGTCGCGCCCGCCGAAGAACATGGCGAAGTTGGCCAGCGCGGCGATGGCGCCGGCCATGGTGGCGGCGATGGTCGAGATCAGGATGTCGCGGTGCTGCACGTGGGCCAGTTCATGCGCCATCACACCGCGCAGCTCGCGCTCGGACAGCACGCGCAGGATGCCGGTGGTCGCCGCCACCGCGGCGTTCTCGGGGTTGCGGCCGGTGGCGAAGGCATTGGGCGCGTCCTCGTTGATCAGGTACACGCGCGGCATCGGCAGCTGGGCGCGCTGCGCCAGCTCCTGCACCATGCGATAGAACTGCGGCGCCGTGCTGGCGTCGACCTCCTGCGCGTTGTACATGCGCAGGACCATCTTGTCCGAGAACCAGTACGAGAAGAAATTCATGCCCAGCGCCATGATCAGCGCGAACATCATGCCGCTGCGGCCCCCGATCATGCCGCCGATGACGATGAACAGCGCCGTGATGGCGGCCATCAGCATGAAGGTCTTGACCCAGTTGAACATTGCCTTGAGCTCCGAAGAAGTCAGTTCCGCCATCGATGCCGCGGCACGGTGCGGAGGGCCGGGCCGGCCATGCCCGGCAAACCCGGCATGGTGACCTTTAGATAGTATCCGCTGGCCGGAATTCAACGTCCCGCTGCCTGAAAATCAGGCAGCAAGGCTAGCGCTGGACCAGCGCCAGCCGGGCGCCCAGCCCGATGAAGGCGATGCCGACGAAGCGGTCCAGCCAGCACTTCAGGCGCGGCGCCTGCCCGACCTTGCGCGTCAGCGTGCCGGCCATCCAGGCCACCAGCCCGTTCCACAGCGTGGACATCAGCACCATTACCCCGCCCAGCACCAGGAAGGCGGCAGCCTGGTGCCCCGCATGCGGATCGACGAACTGCGGGAAGAAGGAGACGAAGAACAGGATCACCTTCGGGTTCAGCACATTGGTGAGGAAGCCCTGCATGAACAGCGCCCGCAGTCCGCGCGCGGCCGGCCGTGCCGGCGCGGCCGCCTGCGTGCCGGCGGGCGTGCGCCGCTGCAGGATCAGGCGCAGGCCCAGCCACGCCAGGTAGGCCGCGCCGGCGAACTTGATCACGGTGAAGGCCGTGGCCGAGGCGGCCAGCAAGGCGGTCAGGCCGAAGGCGATGGCCACCGAATGCACGCAGCAGCCGGCGCTCACGCCCAGCGCCGACACCACGCCCGCCGCCCTGCCCTGCGCCACGCTGCGCCCGACGATGTAGGCGGTATCCGGGCCGGGCGTCACATTGAGCAGGAATACCGCGCCGACGAACAGCGGGAAGTCTGTAATGCCTAGCATCGGGCGCTCCTGGCGGGAAACGATAGGGTCGTGGGCGGAATCGCGCGCGGTACTATGCCGCCGCTTCGGGCAAGGCGCAGCGCGTGCCCGGCGGCAGCGGCATGCCTTGCAGGAACTGCTGGGCCGGCAGCCGGCGCCCGCCCGGCTTCTGCAGCTCGGTCACGCGCAGCGCGCCATCGCCGCAGGCGATCACCACGCCGGCGGCATCGGCTGCTAGCACCGTGCCCGGCTCGTGGCCGGCATGACCGGCGGCGTGGCCAGGCAGCGCCTCGGCCTGCCAGCACTTGACGACGGTCGGGCCGATCTGCAGCGTGGCGCCCGGGAAGGGATTGAAGGCGCGCACCTGCGCGGCCAGCGCCGTGGCGGCGCGGCGCAGGTCCAGCGGGGCTTCGTCCTTGCCGATCTTCTCGGCGTAGGTGACGCCCTCGGCAGGCTGCGGCGTGGCCGGCAGGCGCTCGCCCGCGGCCAGGCGGCGCAGCGAGTCCACCACCATGCGGCCGCCCAGCGCGGCCAGCGTGTCGTGCAGCGTGGCGGTGGTGTCGCGGGGGCCGACCGGCACCGCCTCCCGGGTCAGCATGTCGCCGGTGTCCAGGCCTTCGTCCATCTGCATCAGCGTGATGCCGGTCTCGCTGTCGCCGGCCTCGATGGCGCGGTGGATCGGCGCCGCGCCGCGCCAGCGCGGCAGCAGCGAGCCGTGGATGTTGAGGCAGCCCAGGCGCGGCAGCGCCAGTACCTCCGCCGGCAGGATCAGGCCGTAGGCGGCCACCACCATCACGTCCGGCGCGATCTGCGCCAGCGTGTCGACGGCCGCGCCGGCCTCCTCGGGATACTTGCCATGGCGGCGCAGGGAGCGCGGCTGCAGCACCGGCTCCAGGCCGTGCTCCAGCGCGTACTGCTTGACCGGGCTGGCCTGCAGCTGCAGGCCGCGCCCGGCCGGGCGGTCCGGCTGGCTGAGCACCGCCACCACCGGGAAGCCGGCCTCGTGGATGGCCGCCAGCGCCACGCGCGCGAACTCGGGCGTGCCCGCGAAGGCGACGCGCAGCGCCGCGGAGGGGCTGGCGTGTTGGGACACGTCTGATCGGGACACGTCTGTCATGGAGCGCTCCGGCGTAAAGCAGCACCGGCCGCATGTCAGCGGCCGGCGAGGGAATCATGGGGAAGGCAATACGATAGCAGAGCGGCGCGGCGGCAGGCACCGCCGTCGCCGCGACAGGCGGGAACTACATGCGCGCGCGTTCGCGCTTGTGCAGCTTGGACTTGATGCGCTGGATCTTCAGCGGCGACAGGTATTCCACGAAGACCTTGCCCTTGAGGTGGTCCATCTCGTGCTGGATGCACACCGCCAGCAGCTCGTCGGCGTCCAGCTCGAAGGTCTCGCCCTTCTCGTTGAGCGCGCGCACGCGCACGCGGTCGGGGCGCTCAACGCGGTCATAGACCTCGGGCACCGACAGGCAGCCTTCTTCCCATACCTTGCGGTTGTCGCTGGCCCAGACGATCTCCGGGTTGATGAACACGCGCAACTCGTCGCGGGTCTCGGAGATGTCGATCACCACCACCTGCTCGTGCACGTTGACCTGGGTCGCGGCCAGGCCGATGCCGGGCGCTTCGTACATGGTCTCGGCCATGTCTTGCACCAGCTGGCGGATGCGGTCGTCCACCGCGGCAACCGGTTTTGCCACGATATGCAGGCGGGGATCGGGGTAGGTCAGGATGTCGAGTTTGGCCATGATGCTGGGGCGCAACGCCCACTGCTCACACATGTGGCCCGCGTTGCGGCGACGGGTGTTTACATGCAGAATCGGGGCGCAAGTACAAAAATTCAAGGCGCGCCGCAGCAGGCACGCTCTCCAGGGTCAATCCGGCTGTTCTGCCAGCCGGTTCGAGAAAATGCGCGATCTTACCAAAGAACACCAGGCGGCGCCGCGCCGCAGGCAGTACGCGTTTGCCCGCTGGATGCTGTGTGCGGCTGGCGTCACTGCCGCCGCGGGAGCGGCAGCGCAGGCCACCGGGCTTGTCGTCACGCCGGCCCAGCAGGCGCAGGCCCTGGCTACCGCGCAGCAGGGCATACCCGCCGCCGACCTCGCCGCCGGCGCGCCTTCCCAGTACGTGGTGCGCGGCGGCGACACGCTGTGGGCCATCTCCGGGCGCTTCCTGCGCCAGCCGTGGCGCTGGCCCGAACTGTGGGGCATGAACCGGCAGCAGATCCGCAACCCGCACCTGATCTACCCGGGCCAGGTCCTGTACCTGATCCAGCGCGACGGCCGCGCCTGGCTCTCCACCACGCCCGCCGACGGCGACACGGTCCGCCTCACCCCCGGCATGCGCGGCGACGGCGGGCCCGACGGCGCCATCGCCAGCATTCCCGCCAAGGACATCGAGCCCTTCCTGATCCGCCCGCAGGTGGTGGACGAAGGCGTGCTGGCCACCTCCGCGCGCATCATTGCCCTGCCCGAGCCGCGCGTCTACCTCGGCATGGGCGACACCGCCTACGTGCGCGGCATTTCCCCGCCCGAGGCCGTGGTCGGCAGCGACTGGCAGGCCTTCAAGCCGGTCAAGCCGATCCGCGATCCGGTGAGCGGCCGCGTGCTGGCGTTCGAGGCCGAATACCAGGGCAACGTGCGGATTGCGCGCCCGCCCGAGGGCATCGAGGCCGTCACCACGGTGAAGGTCACCGAGGCCCAGCAGGAAATGGGCACCGGCACGCTGCTGATGCCCCAGCCCGCGCGCGAGCCGGTGCGCTATATCCCGCATGCGCCGGACGTGCCGGTCGACGGCCGCATCGCGGGGGTCTACGGCGGCGTACAGTTCGGCGGCGCCAAGCAGGTGGTGGTGCTCAATCTCGGCACCGCCGCGGGCCTGGAGCCGGGCCACGTGGTGGCGCTGTCGCGCGCCGGGCAGGTGGTGCGCGACGCCACCGACGGCAACCGCGCGGTCCAGCTGCCCGACGAGCGCTACGGGCTGGCCTTCGTGTTCCGGGTGTTCCCCGGCGTGGCCTACGCCCTGGTCACCGATGCCTCGAACGCGGTCGAGGTGGGCGACCGCATCACGTCCCCGCGTTGACGGTACGGGCGGCCGCCACGGCCGATGCCATCGGTACCGCCGGTACCACCGATGCGGCCGAGATCGCGGCCTGGCTGCGGCTGACCCGCGTGCCCGGCATCGGCAAGGCCGCGGTGCGGCAGTTGCTGGCCGCGTTCGGCCTGCCCCAGCGGCTGTTCGCGCTGGACGCCGCCGCGCTGTCCCGCGTCATTCCCGCGCGCCATGCCAACGCCCTGCTGGCGCCGCCCGACGCCGCCACGCTGGCGCTGGTCGAGCGCACCGTGGCGTGGACGGCGGAACCCGGCAACCACCTGCTCACGCTGGCCGACGCGGCTTATCCGCGCGCGCTGCTCGATCTCGCCGATCCGCCGCCGGTCCTGTACGTCAAGGGCCGGCTGGAACTGCTGGCCCGCGCCGGCGTGGCCATGGTGGGCGCGCGCAACGCCACCCTGCAGGGCGTGGAGGATGCGCGGCGCTTTGCCGGCGCGCTGTCGCAGGCCGGGCTGGCCGTGGTGTCGGGCATGGCGCTGGGCATCGACGGCGCCGCCCATGACGGCGCGCTCGCCGGCCCGGGCGGCACCGTGGCGGTGATCGGCACCGGCATCGACGTGGTCTATCCCGCGCGCCACCGCGCGCTGGCGCACCGCATCGCCGAGGCCGGCGCCCTCGTCAGCGAGTTCCCGCTCGGCACCGCGCCGCGCAGCCAGCATTTCCCGCAGCGCAACCGCATCATCGCGGCGCTGGTGCGCGGCGTGCTGGTGGTGGAGGCGGCGGCGCGCTCGGGCTCGCTGATCACCGCGCGCCTGGCCGCCGAGCTCGGCCGCGAGGTCTACGCCATGCCCGGCTCGATCCACGCGCCGCTGTCCAAGGGCTGCCACCTGCTGATCCGGCAAGGCGCCAAGCTGGTGGAGACCGCGCAGGACGTGCTGGAGGAGCTCGGCATCGCTGCCGGCGCCGCGCCGCGGACGGCCCCGCCCCCGGCGCCGCGGGCGGACGACCTGCTCGGCGCGGCGCTCGCGCACGACCCGGTCGCGCTCGATGTCCTGTGCGCCCGCGCCGCGCTGCCGCCCGAGCAGGTGGCGGCCGCGCTGCTGGCGCTGGAACTGGAGGGGACGGTGGAGCGCCTGCCGGGCAATCTCTACCGGCGGCTGGTCTGAGCGCGCTGCGGGCGCGCCGAACGGTTTTCCCGCCGCCCGCTACAATCAAACGATTCCCGTGCCTGAAAAGGCTCATGTTTAGGCTGCCATGACCGTTTACTTTCCGGAGCACAATGCGGGCGAGCTGGCCCAGGCGCTGGCAGCGCGTGCGCAGGGCCGCCTGGTGGCCTGCCTGTGCGCTGCCTGGTGCGGCACTTGCCGGGACTACCTGGAGGCGCTGCAGGCGCTGGCGGCGCGTTTCCCGGATGACTGCTTCGTCTGGATCGACATCGAGACCCACGCCGACCGCCTGGGCGACCTCGACATCGAGAATTTCCCGACCGTGCTGGTACAGCCGGCGGACGGCGGCGCGCCGCAGTTCTACGGCACGCTGTTGCCGCATATCGAGGTGCTGGAGCGTATGCTGGCGCGTGGCGGCGCCATGACGCTGCCGGCGGATGCCGAAATCCCCGACGTGCTGGCGTGGCTGCGGGGCGGAGGCGGCACCGATTGAGGGCAGCGCCGGCGGGGCCGGCTTGCACCGCCGTCGGAACCGCGCTTATTATTGGCGCCTCAAAGCCCCCGGCTCGCTGTTTACATATAGTGCAGAGCCTTCAGTGGCAATAATTCGCAGGCCGCCAGCGCGCGGCCAGCAAGGACCGATCCATGTCAAAAGCCCTCATCATCGCGGAAAAGCCATCGGTTGCGGCCGATATCGCCCGTGCCCTCGGGGGCTTTACCAAGCATGACGAATACTTCGAAAGTGACGAATACGTGCTTTCGTCGGCCGTCGGCCACCTGGTGGAGATTGCCGCCCCGGACGAATACGAGGTCAAGCGGGGCAAGTGGAGCTTCGCCAACCTGCCGGTGATCCCGCCCCATTTCGACCTGCGCCCGATTCCCAAGACCGAGTCGCGGCTCAAGGTGCTCAACCGCCTGATCAAGCGCAAGGACGTCACCGGCCTGGTGAACGCCTGCGACGCGGGGCGCGAGGGCGAACTGATCTTCCGCCTGATCCAGCAGCAGGCCAAGGCCCGCCAGCCGGTGCAGCGCCTGTGGCTGCAGTCGATGACGCCGCAGGCCATCCGCGACGGCTTCGCCCGCCTGCGCGACGACGCCGACATGCTGCCGCTGGCCGACGCCGCGCGCTGCCGCTCCGAGGCCGACTGGCTGGTGGGCATCAACGGCACGCGCGCCATGACGGCCTTCAACAGCAAGGGCGGCGGCTTCTTCCTGACCACCGTGGGCCGGGTGCAGACGCCGACGCTGTCGATCGTGGTGGAGCGCGAGGAGAAGATCAAGAAATTCGTCCCGCGCGACTACTGGGAAGTGCGCGCCGAGTTCATCGCCGCCGCGGGCCTGTACGAAGGCCGCTGGTTCGATCCCAAGTTCAAGAAGAACGAGTTCGATCCCGAGGCGCGCGATTCGCGCCTGTGGAGCGAGGCCGAGGCCAAGAGCATCGTGGCGGCCTGCCGCGACAAGACCGGCACCGTCACCGAGGAATCCAAGCCTTCCACGCAGCAGTCGCCGGCCCTGTTCGACCTGACCACGCTGCAGCGCGAGGCCAACTCGCGCTTCGGCTTCTCGGCCAAGAACACGCTCGGCCTGGCGCAGGCGCTGTACGAAAAGCACAAGGTGCTGACCTACCCGCGTACCGACGCGCGCGCGCTGCCCGAGGACTACATGGACACGGTCAAGCAGACCATGGACATGCTGGCCGAAAGCTCGCCGAACTACCTGCCGCACGCCAAGAAGGTGCTGGCCAGCGGCTGGGTCAAGCCGAACAAGAAGATCTTCGACAACAGCAAGATCAGCGACCACTTCGCCATCATCCCGACGCTGCAGGCGCCCAAGAACCTGTCCGAGCCCGAGCAGAAGCTGTACGACCTGGTGGTGCGCCGCTTCCTCGCGGTGTTCTTCCCGGCCGCCGAATTCCTGGTCACCACGCGCGTGACCGAGGTGGCCGGCCATCACTTCAAGACCGAAGGCAAGGTGCTGGTCAACCCCGGCTGGCTGGTGGTCTACGGGCGCGAGGCCCAGGGCGCCGAGGCCAACCTGGTGGCGGTGGCCAAGGACGAGCGCGTCAAGGTCGACAAGGTCGACGGCGTCGGCCTGACCACCAAGCCGCCCGCGCGCTACAACGAAGCCACGCTGCTGTCCGCCATGGAAGGCGCCGGCAAGCTGGTGGACGACGACGCGCTGCGCGAAGCCATGGCCGGCAAGGGCCTGGGCACGCCGGCCACGCGCGCGGCCATCATCGAAGGCCTGCTGGCCGAGAAATACCTGGTGCGCGAAGGCCGCGAGCTGATCCCCACCGCCAAGGCCTTCCAGCTGATGACGCTGCTGCGCGGCCTGGGCGTGCAGGAACTGACCCAGGCCGAGCTGACCGGCGAATGGGAGCACAAGCTGTCGCAGATCGAGCGCGGCGGCCTCAAGCGCGACGAGTTCATGCGCGAGATCGCGCAGATGACCCAGCAGATCGTCAAGCGCGCCAAGGAATACGACAGCGACACCATTCCGGGCGACTACGCCACGCTGCACACGCCGTGCCCGCAGTGCGGCAGCCAGGTCAAGGAGAACTACCGCCGCTTTGCCTGCACCGCGTGCGACTTCTCCATCAGCAAGATCCCGGGCGGGCGCCAGTTCGAGATCGACGAGGTGGAAGAGCTGCTGCTCAAGAAGGAGATCGGTCCGCTGCAGGGTTTCCGCAGCAAGATGGGCCGCCCCTTCGCCGCCATCCTCAAGCTGGCCAAGGACGACGAAGGCCACTACAAGATGGAATTCGACTTCGGCCAGAACGACGACGACAACGACGGCGAGCCGATCGACTTCAGCGGTCAGGAAGCGGTCGGCGCCTGTCCCAAGTGCGCGGGCGCGGTGTACGAGCACGGCATGAAGTATGTGTGCGAGAACGCCGTGGCCAGCCCGAAGACCTGCGACTTCACCACCGGCAAGATCATCCTGCAGCAGGAGATCTCGCGCGAGCAGATCGGCAAGCTGCTGGGCGAAGGCCGCACCGACCTGCTGACCGGCTTCAAGTCCTCGCGCACCGGGCGCAACTTCAAGGCCTTCCTGGTCAAGCAGCCGGACGGCAAGATCGGCTTCGAGTTCGAGGCGCGCGAGCCCAAGGCCGGCGCCAAGGGCGCCGCGGCGAAGACCGCCGCGGCCAAGGCCGGCGGCGACGAAGCGCAGGCCGCGGAAAAGACGGCCAAGGTTCCGGCGAAGGCGGCGGCGAAGGTAGCGGCCAAGAAGGCGCCGGCCGCCAGGAAGGCAGCCGCCAAGGCGCCGGCGGCCAAGCGCGCCACCGGCAAGTCGCGCGCCGGCGGCGAAGCCACGGCCGACGCGGAAGAGTAGGCAGGCGCGCGCGGCGGCCGGCAGCGCGCCGGCTTGCCGCCCCGCTGCCGGCCGCCCCGCTAGCCTTGTTCCTTGCCGCGCTGGATACCCTCTTCAAGCAGGAAATCGATGAACGCGCGCACCTTGGTCGGCAGGAACTTGCGGCTGGGGTAGACCACGCTGATGTCGCGCCGCGGCAGCTGGTACTGCGGCAGGATATGGGTCAGCCGCCCCGCTTCGATATTGGGCCGCGCCAGGTACGACGACAGCATCGCCACGCCCATGTCGGCCAGCGCCGCCTGGTGCGCCAGCTCGGCATTGCTGCACAGCAGGCCGGGCCGGATCGGCACCGTCACCTCGCCCTCCGGGCCCGACAGCGTCCACTCGTGCTCCACGGTGGGAATCCGCATCGCGATGCAGCGGTGGTTGGTCAGCTCGTGCGCATGGCGCAGCGGCGGGTGCTGGCGCAGGTAGCCGGGCGACGCGCACAGGATGATCTCCGCCGAGAGCATCGGCCGCGCCACCAGGTGCGAGCCCAGCCCCAGGTCCGACAGCACCACGCCCACGTCGCGGCCCTCTTCCACGATATCGACGATGCGGTCCGAGAGCTGCACGTCGAACACCACGTCCGGGTACATGGCCTGGAAGCGCATCATCGCCTCGGGCAGCAGGTGCAGGCCGAACATCACCGGCGTCACCAGCCGCAGCGTGCCCGATAGCGACTGGCTGCGCGCGGTCACCACGGACTCGGCCTCTTCCACGTCCTCGAGGATCTGCTGGCAGCGCTGGAGATAGGTCTCGCCGGCATCCGTGAGCGACAGGCTGCGAGTGGTGCGGTTGAGCAGCCGGGTGCCCAGATGGCTCTCCAGGTCCGCCACGTAGCGCGTCACCACCGCATTGGACATCTCCAGTTGTTGCGCTGCACGGGCGAAGCTGCCCAGCTCGACCACTTTGGAAAAGACGCGCATCGATTGCAGCCGGTCCATGAGATAGTCTCCAGTCTTGCCCGCGAACTCTTACGGATAGTGGGGTATTTATTGTGAAAACTAGAACTAATCATTGCCCGCAACGATATTTATTCATATGAGGGAAATGCCTAATATCAAGTCATCGGATGCCGCATTGCAGCGAAGCTGCTGAAAAGAGCCTGGCGTCCCGCCTGTGGAAAGGAACGATCATGAAAACCCGCCGCTACGCCCTGCTCGCTGTTGCCGCCACGCTCGCCGCCGCCCTCTCGGCCGCCCCCGCCTTCGCCAAGCCCGGCAAGTTCGATACGTTCACCGACGGTGCCAAGGCCGGCAAGTTCGACAGCTTCACCGATGGCGCCCGCGCCGGCAAATTCGACCCGTACACCGATGGCGCCAAGCTCGGCAAGTTCGATCCGTTCACCGACGGCGCCAAGGCCGGCAAGTTCGACAGCTTTACCGACGGCATCTGAAGCCGCTCGTGTGCCGGCGGGGCCGCGGCTCGCGGTGCCTGCCGTTTCCGGCTGATCTCCACAGGCCGGCGGAGCGAACGCGCAAGCGCTTGCCCCGCATCGATTTGGAGAGCATGCCCGTACCCTGCCGGTACGGGCATGTTTGCTTTCGGGCTTCGCAAATCGCCGCCATCGCCGCCATCGCCGATAGCCGCCACGCTGCGTGCAAGTGATGAATGATAGCTTTCGCGCGGCAGCCCGCCGGCCGTTTTTTCCGCGCCTCCCATCGGATGTTTCCGCTCCATGAAAAACGGGCCCCGTGGGGCCCGTTTCCGTCCTGCCGCTGCGGCGCGCCGCAGCTCAGTCGTGGTGATGGCGCTTGTTGTGCCTGCGCTTGTAGCCGCCGCGGCCACGCTCGTCGGCGTAGGAGTTGCTGCGCGACACGTTGCCGCCCAGCGCCGCGCCGGCGCCGCCCCCCACGGCCGCGCCCAGCAGGCCGCCGGTGCGGCCGCCCATGGCATTGCCGGCCGCCGTGCCGGCGCCGCCGCCAAGCGCGCCGCCGATGATGGCGCCGGTGCGCTCGCGGTGGTTGGAGGTGACCGCGCCGCCGGCGCCGCCGCCCACCGCGCCGCCGATCACCGCGCCGGTCGAGCCGCCGAGCGCGCCGCCGACCGCCGCGCCGGCCACGCCGCCGAGCGCGCCGCCGAGGGCATTGTTCATATCGCCCGCGAACACCGGCAGCGCGGAGGCCGCCAGGGCGATGGCCAGGGTGAAATGGCGAACGGTGTGCCGAGACATGTTCTTCTTCCTTGGTTTATCAACTGTTATCAACTTTTGTCGCAAGTGTAGAGAGGTCGCCCCGACCTTGCTGTAACCACGTGTAAGGCGCTGTAACCGCTGTGGAAACGTAAAAAGGGCCGCTTTCGCAGCGGCCCTTTTCAAACATCATCGAGCATGGCTTGCCGCCGGATCGCGCGCCCCGCAGCGCACGATCCCGTGCTTCAGCAGCACTTGCCCTGCCCCCCGCCATAGCGCGCTTCCTGGCGCTCGCGGAAGAATTCCTCGTAGCTCATCGGCGCGCGGTCGGGGTGGGTGCTCTCCATGTGCGCCACGTAGGTCTGGTAGTCCGGCAGCCCCACCATCAGGCGCAGGGACTGGCCCAGGTAGCGGCCCATGGTGCCAAGTTGTTCGAGCATGACGATTCTCCTGTGCGGTGGCGCAAGCGGGTCCGGGGCGTACTCACTGCTGCGCCGAGGCGGCCGCGGGCAGCGGCTCGAACGGCGTCTCGCGGTCGGTCGGGCGGTTCGCGGCGCGCGCGGCCAGCGCGGTCTTGAAGCCGTAGAAGACGATCGACAGCACCACGAACATGAACAGCGCGCACAGCCCGGCATCCAGGTAGTCGTTGAACACGATGCGGTGCATCTGCTCCATCGACTTGGCCGGCGCCAGCACCTTGCCCGCGGCGATGGCGTCGCTGAACTTGCCGGCGTGGGTCAGGAAGCTGACCTTGGGATCGGCATCGAACAGCTTCTGCCAGCCGGCGGTCAGCGTGCAGATCAGCAGCCACACGGTGGGCACCAGCGTGACCCAGGCGTACTGGCCGCGCTTCATCTTGACCAGCACGCAGGTGCCCAGCACCAGCGCCACCGCGGCCAGCATCTGGTTGGAGATGCCGAACAGCGGCCACAGCGTGTTGATGCCGCCCAGCGGATCGACCACGCCCTGGTACAGGAAGTAGCCCCATGCCGCCACGCACAGCGCGGTGGCGATCAGGTTGGCCGGCAGCGAATCGGTGCGGCGGAAGGCCGGCACGAAGCTGCCCAGCAGGTCCTGCAGCATGAAGCGGCCGGCGCGCGTGCCCGCGTCCACCGCGGTCAGGATGAACAGCGCCTCGAACAGGATGGCGAAGTGGTACCAGAAGGCCATCATGGCCTGGCCGCCCACCACCTGGTGCAGGATATGGGCGATGCCCACCGCCAGCGTCGGCGCGCCACCGGCACGCGAGATGATGCTGTTCTCGCCGACGTCCTTGGCGGTCTGGATCAGCACGTCGGGGGTGATCACGAAGCCCCAGCCCGATACCACGGCCGCCACCGCTTCCGGCGAGGTGCCGATCACGGCGGCCGGGCTGTTCATGGCGAAGTACACGCCCGGCTCGATCACCGAGGCGGCCACCAGCGCCATGATGGCGACGAAGGATTCGGCCAGCATCGCGCCGTAGCCGATGAAGCGCATGTGCGATTCGTTTTCCAGCAGCTTGGGCGTGGTGCCCGACGAGATCAGCGCGTGGAAGCCCGACACCGCGCCGCAGGCGATGGTGATGAACAGGAACGGGAACAGGTTGCCCGACCACACCGGCCCGCCGCCCTGCGCGAACTGCGTGAACGCCGGCATCTTCAGCTCCGGCGCCACGATCACGATGCCGATGGCCAGCGCGATGATGGTGCCGATCTTGAGGAAGGTCGACAGGTAGTCGCGCGGGGCCAGCAGCAACCACACCGGCAGCACCGCGGCGATGAAGCCGTAGACGATCAGCATCCAGGTCAGCGCCTTGCCGTCGTACGTGAACAGCGGCGCCAGCGCGGCGCTCTCGTGCACGTACTGGCCGCCGATGATGGCCAGCATCAGCAGCACGAAGCCGATCACCGACACCTCGCCGATGCGGCCCGGGCGGATGTAGCGCGTGTACAGGCCCATGAAGATGGCGATGGGAATCGTCACGCCCACGGTGAAGGTGCCCCACGGCGAGCCGGCCAGCGCCTTCACCACGATCAGCGCCAGCACCGCCAGGATGATGATCATGATCATGAAGCAGCCGAACAGCGCGATCATGCCGGGCACCGTGCCCATCTCGGACTTGATCAGGTCGCCCAGCGAGCGGCCGTCGCGGCGCGTGGAGATGAACAGCACCATGAAGTCCTGCACCGCCCCGGCGAACACCACGCCGGCCAGGATCCACAGCATGCCGGGCATGTAGCCCATCTGCGCGGCCAGCACCGGGCCCACCAGCGGGCCGGCGCCGGCGATGGCGGCGAAATGGTGGCCGAACAGCACCGCCTTGTTGGTCGGCACGTAGTCCAGCCCGTCGTTGTGGCGCCAGGCCGGCGTCATGCGTCTCGGGTCGAGCTGCATGACCTTGTCGGCGATGAACTTGCTGTAGTAGCGGTAGGCGATCAGGTAGATGCAGATCGCGGCGACCACGATCCACAGGGCACTGACGGCTTCGCCGCGAGACAGTGCAACGGTGGCGAAGGCAAAGGCGCCGAGCACGGCGACGGCCAGCCACACCAGGTGTTGCCCGATGCGATTCATGATGAGGGTCTCCTCAGACCATTTATAGGAATGCCGGCGGCGGCAGGCCGGGCATGCGTGGGATGGCGCGGCTGGGGCGTCCGGGTGGACGGGGCGCGCCGGGGACGGCGGGCTGACGATGGGATGGCGCGGTTGTCTCCTGCCAGGTTTTTCGTCGGCGCCCGGCAAGTCTCGCAAGCTCCGGATCTGGTCGTCGCAGGCGGGCGATGCCGCCGGCTGATCATCCGATCGCCGGCCGCACCCGCTGCGCAGGACGCATGCATCGGGCTGCCAGGCAGCCGTCGCGCGTCCGGCGTGTAGTATTGACACCCGTCCCTGGCGGCACAAGCGCGGAACTACGCAGCGGCACTGCGTAGTACTACGCAGATCCACGGCCGGATGCCGCTTGCGCGTCATCCGTGTTTACCCCGGTACATGGCCGCGAGGCCGTCCAGGCACCATCCAAGCATTGCCCCGGCACCGATGAAACTCCGTCAGAAGATCCTCCTGCTGGCCGTCGCGCCGCTGGCCGTCGCCATGTTCGGCATCGCGCTGGCGGTGCGCTACCAGGCCACCGCGCTGGCCCGCCACGAGCGCGCGCTGGTCGAGGCGGCCTACCTGCAGAGCAAGGAAACCGAGCTGCGCCACTACGTCGAGCTGGCGCAAAGCGCGATCGCGCCGATGGTGCGCTCGGGCCGCGACGACGCCGCCACCCGCGACGCCGCCATGCAGGCGCTGGCGCGCCTGGACTACGGCCCCGACGGCTACTTCTTCCTCTACGACATGCAGGGCCGCAACCTGATGCACCCGCGCCAGCCCGAACTGGTGGGGCAGGACCTGTGGAGCCTGCGCGACCCCAAGGGCGCGCTCACCATCCAGCAGCTGATCGCGGCGGCACGCGCCGGCGGCGGCTCGGTGCGCTACATGTGGAAGAAGCCTTCGTCGCAGCAGATGGCGCCCAAGCTCGGCTATGTGGTCGGGGTGCCGCAATGGAACTGGATGCTGGGCACCGGCATCTACCTGGATGACGTCGAGCGCACCCTGCGCCAGCTCGACGCGCGCGCCGAGACCGACATCCGCGAGACCATGGCGTGGATCGGCGTGATCGCCGGCGTCAGCATTCTGCTGGTGGCCGCCAGCGGGCTGGCCCTCAACGTGAGCGAGCACCGCGAGGCGGACGCCAAGCTGCGCCAGCTCGCGCAGCGCGTGGTGCAGTCGCAGGAAGACGAGCGCGCGCGGCTGTCGCGCGAGCTGCACGACGGCATCAGCCAGCTGCTGGTGTCGGTCAAGCTGCTGCTGGAAACCGCCGCCAACCGCCTGCGCCTGGCGCCCGGCGACGGCGTCACCGTGGCGCCGGTGCTCGGCACGGCGCTGGGGCGACTGGACACCGTGTTCAACGAAGTGCGGCGCGTGGCGCGCAACCTGCGGCCCGCGCTGCTCGACGATCTCGGCCTGTACGCGGCGCTGGAGCACCTGGCGCGCGAGATGCAGGAAGGCAGCGGCCTGCGCATCGCCGTCACGCGCACCGGCGAGCCGCGCGAACTGCCCGACGAGCAGGCCACCGCGCTGTTCCGCATCGCCCAGGAAGCGCTGACCAATGTGGAGCGCCATGCGCACGCGCGCCACGTGGCGCTGGCGCTGGACTTCGGCGCCGACGCCACCCGCCTGACGGTGCAGGACGACGGCGCCGGCTTCGACGTGGCGCGCATGCAGCACGACCCCAAGCGCGGCATCGGCCTGCGCAACCTGCGCGAGCGCGTGGCCGCGCTGGGCGGCGAGTTCGAGATCGAGTCCCGCGCGGGCGCCACCCGTTTGCGCGCCGCCGTGCCGGTGGTACGCTCGGCCCCGCCACCTCAGGACGTACCAGGAAAGACCGCATCATGACCCCAGCCCCCGCCCGCGTCCTGCTGATCGACGATCACGCGCTGGTGCGCGACGGCATGCGCATGCGGCTCGGCCTGCAGCCGGAGCTGAGCGTGGTGGGCGAGGCCGACGACGGCGAGGCCGCGCTGGCCTGGCTGGCCCAGGCCGGCCCCGAGCAGATGCCCGAGCTGGTCATCACCGACATCGGCATGCGCGGCATGGGCGGCATCGCGCTGGCCGCCGCGCTGCACGACGACTACCCGGAGATCGCGGTACTGATGGTGTCGATGCACGACAACCTGGAATACGTGCGCCAGGCCATCCGCGCCGGCGCGCGCGGCTACGTGCTCAAGGACGCGCCGGCCGACGAACTGATGGCGGCCATCGCCGCGGTGCTGGCCGGGCGCGTCTTCTATAGCGCCCGCATCGCGCGCCGCATGGCCGAGGAATCGCCGTCCGCGGGGCCGCTCGACGCGCTCACGCCGCGCGAGCGCGACATCCTCAACTGCATCGGCCGCGGGCAGGCCAACAAGGACATCGCCGCGGCGCTCGGCGTGTCGGTGCGCACCATCGAGACGCACCGCCTGAACCTGCGCCGCAAGCTCGGCATCGAAGGGCGCGCCGAACTGGTGAAATACGCGGTGGAGCAGCTGGGCACGGGCGCGGCGGACGCGTCCCCGGGCGGCGCATAGGCGGCCCGCCGCGGGAAAGCCGGGGCGGGCAAAAAGAAAAAGCCCCCTGTTTCCAGGGGGCTCATGCCTTGCGGCCGGGTGCGAAGGCTTAGCCGGCCAGGCGCTTGGCCAGCGCGGCCTTGGTGTCAGCCAGCGCCTGCGGCAGGTTGTGCCTGAGCTGGGTGAACAGCTCGTCGTGCAGCGCCAGCTCCTGCTTCCACGCGGCATGGTCGATCGAGGTGACCTGCTCGAACTGCGCCTCGGTGAAGGCGACGCCGTTCCAGTTCAGGTCCTGGTAGCGCGGCGAGGTGCCGAACACGTGCTCGGCGCCCTGGCCGCGGCCTTCGACGCGGTCGATCATCCACGACAGCACGCGCATGTTCTCGCCGAAGCCCGGCCACACGAAATTGCCGTCGGCGTCCTTGCGGAACCAGTTCACGCAGTAGATCCGGGGCAGCGTCGCGCCGGCGGCCTCGAGCTTCTTGCCCAGCGCCAGCCAGTGGCCGAAGTAGTCGCTCATGTTGTAGCCGCAGAACGGCAGCATGGCGAACGGGTCGCGGCGCACCACGCCTTGCTGGCCGGCGGCCGCGGCGGTGGTTTCCGAGCCCATGGTGGCGGCCATGTAGACGCCTTCGGTCCAGTTGCGCGCCTCGGTCACCAGCGGCACCGTGGTGGAGCGGCGGCCGCCGAAGATGAACGCGTCGATGGCCACGCCGGCGGGGTTGTCCCAGTTCTCGTCGATGGACGGGCACTGCACGGCCGGCGCGGTGAAGCGTGCGTTGGGGTGCGCGGCCTTGGCGCCGGTGGCCTTGGCGATTTCCGGGGTCCAGTCCTTGCCCTGCCAGTCGATCAGGTGGGCCGGGGCCTCCTTGCTCATGCCTTCCCACCACACGTCGCCGTCGTCGGTCAGCGCCACGTTGGTGAAGATGACGTTTTCCTTGAGCGTGGCCATCGCGTTGAAGTTGGTCTTCTCGCTGGTGCCCGGGGCCACGCCGAAGTAGCCGGCTTCCGGGTTGATGGCGTACAGGCGGCCGTCCTGGCCCGGCTTGATCCAGGCGATGTCGTCGCCGATGGTGGTGACCTTCCAGCCCTCGAAGCCCTTGGGCGGGATCAGCATGGCGAAGTTGGTCTTGCCGCAGGCCGACGGGAAGGCCGCCGCCACGTGGTACTT
The DNA here is from genome assembly GCF_049059565.2 of Cupriavidus sp. 30B13. Taxonomy (NCBI): domain Bacteria; kingdom Pseudomonadati; phylum Pseudomonadota; class Betaproteobacteria; order Burkholderiales; family Burkholderiaceae; genus Cupriavidus; species Cupriavidus sp. 30B13. Next base: position 4,205,824 of record NZ_CP188223.1, read on the forward strand.
CTTGCCCTCGGGCGAGGTCACGCCGAGGATCAGCATGTGCTCGGCGAGCCAGCCCTCGTCGCGGCCCATGGTGGACGCGATGCGCAGCGCGAAGCACTTCTTGCCCAGCAGCGCGTTGCCGCCGTAGCCCGAGCCGTAGGACCAGATCTCGCGCGTTTCCGGGAAGTGGACGATGTACTTGGTGGCGTTGCACGGCCACGGCACGTCCTTCTCGCCGGCGGCCAGCGGCTTGCCCACGCTGTGCACGCACGGCACGAACGCGCCGTCGGTGCCGAGCACGTCTGACACCGCGCGGCCCATGCGCGTCATGATGCGCATGTTGACGGCCACGTACGGCGAATCGGACAGCTCCACGCCGATGTGGGCGATTGGCGAGCCCAGCGGGCCCATCGAGAACGGCACCACGTACAGCGTGCGCCCGCGCATGCAGCCGTCGAACAGGCCCGACAGCGTCTGGCGCATCTCGGCCGGGGCGGTCCAGTTGTTGGTGGCGCCGGCGTCTTCCTGCTTCTGCGAGCAGATGAAAGTGCGGTCTTCCACGCGCGCCACGTCCGACGGATCGGACAGCGCCAGGAAAGAGTTCTTGCGCTTGGCCGGGTTCAGGCGCTTCATGGTGCCGGCGGCGACCATCTGCTCGCACAGGCGGTCGTACTCTTCCTGCGAGCCGTCGCACCAGTGGATGTTGTCGGGTTTGGTCAGCGCCGCGATCTCCGCGACCCAGGCGACCAGCTTCTGGTGCTTGACCCAGGCTGGAACGTTGAGTGCGGGCGTGCCCTGCATGGTGGGGTGGTTCATACAGCTACTCCAAAGCGTAAAAGAATTCTTTGCGTGCCTTGCGCGCTTTCCTTGCCACATGGCGGCCGGTGTCGGCGGCCGGGCCAGCATCGTCACATCCCGTTACAACTCCACGGCGGCCGCGGGCGCGTAAAAGGTGCCGGCTGGCCCCGCGGCTGCGCTACAGTTGCGCTTTGCCCGCGGCAGGGCCACGGCCGGCTTTGTCCGGCGCGATCCGGAAGGCGGGAGCATGGCTCGACCGGCGCTCCGGGGGGCATCGGAGCCGGCAAGGATACCATTGCACCGCGCCGCTGTTTTTTGCTCCGCAGCAATGCCGGGGCACCGGCGGCGCGCTGCGGGCGCTGCCGCGTGGGCCTTGTCGCATTGTGCTGCCAGACTATCGGGCAGCGCACATTTGCCGCTCGCCAAAGTGGCTGCGCCGCACGCCGCCGCGGCTGCGGTATCGCGCCGCAGGTGGTAAAACCATACAGTGGATGCGCACGCAGGTCTGTGGGCGCGCGCACCTTAGCCATTGCCAAAATAGAGTTGCCGATGAAGATTGCCGTACTCGACGATTACCAGGACGCGGTCCGCAAGCTGTCCTGCTTCAGCCTGCTCGACGGCCACGACGTCAAGGTGTTCAACAACACCGTCAAGGGCGTGGGCCAGCTCGCGGCGCGGCTGTCGGACGTGGAAGCCGTGGTGCTGATCCGCGAGCGCTCGCGCATCACCCGCCAGTTGCTGGAAAAGCTCCCCAAGCTCAAGATCGTCAGCCAGACCGGCCGCGTGGGCGGGCACATCGACATCGAGGCCTGCACGGAGCGCGGCGTGGCGGTGCTCGAAGGCGCCGGCTCGCCGGTGGCGCCGGCCGAGCTCACCTGGGCCCTGATCATGGCGGCCCAGCGCCGCATTCCCCAGTACGTGGCCAGCCTCAAGCACGGCGCCTGGCAGCAGTCCGGGCTCAAGTCCACCACCATGCCGCCCAACTTCGGCCTGGGCCAGGTGCTGCGCGGGCAGACCCTGGGCATCTGGGGCTACGGCAAGATCGGCAAGCTGCTGGCCGGCTACGGCCGCGCCTTCGGCATGAACGTGCTGGTGTGGGGCCGCGAGAACTCGCAGAAGAGCGCGCGCGAGGACGGCCTGGCCGTCGCCGAGTCGCAGGAGCAGCTGTTTGCCGACAGCGACGTGCTGTCGCTGCACCTGCGCCTGAACGACGAGACCCGCGGCCTGGTCAAGCTGGCCGACCTTACCCGCATGAAGCCGACCGCGCTGTTCGTCAACACCAGCCGCGCCGAGCTGGTCGAGGAAAACGCCCTGCTGACCGCGCTCAACCGCGGGCGCCCCGGCATGGCGGCGGTCGACGTGTTCGAGTCCGAGCCCATCCTGCAGGGCCACGCCCTGCTGCGCATGGAAAACTGCATCTGCACGCCGCACCTGGGCTACGTGGAGCGCGAGAGCTACGAGCTGTATTTCCGCATCGCCTTCCAGAACATCCTCGACGTGCTGGCCGGCAAGCACGACAGCATCGCCAATCCCAAGGCGCTGACGCCCGCGCTCTCGCGCTGAGGCTTGCCTGGGGGCGGCGCGCCGCCCCGTTTCTTCCCCGCCCTTGCCCGCCGTTCGCGCTCCGAAACGCGAACCGGGCAAACCCGCTACACTCGCGGCACCGCGCGCGGCCCGGCCGCGCTTTCGTCCGTCTTCCCTTTCCCTCCCGGCGCCTGGCGGCGCCGGCCGCCATGGATCCCAGGCTCCTGACGCTGTGCTTCGGCAATTTCGTCATCGGCACCGGCGCGATGATCGTCACCGGCATGCTCAACGACATCGCCGGCGATTTCGGCCTGGGCGCGGGCACCGCCGGGCAGCTGATCTCGGTCTTCGCGCTGGCCACCTGCGTGGGCGCGCCGCTGTTCGCCACGCTCGGCTCGCGCATCGACCGCCGCCTGCTGCTGGCCGGCGCGCTGCTGGCCTACGCCGCCATGCACCTGGCCGCCGCGCTGGCGCCGGGCTTCGCCAGCCTGATGGCGATCCGCTTCATGACCGCCGTGGGCGCGGCCATCTACACGCCGCAGGCCGCCGCCACGCTGCCGCTGCTGGTCAATGCGCACACGCGCGGGCGCGCCATCAGTTTCGTGTTCCTGGGCTGGAGCGTGGCCAGCGTGGTCGGCGTGCCGCTGGGCACCTGGATCGCCAGCACGGCGGGCTGGCGCTTCAGCATGGCGCTGGTGGGCGCGATGGCGCTGGCCGCGGCGCTGGCCGTGTGGCGGGCGCTGCCGCCGCGGCTGTACGTGGCGCCGGTCGGGCGCGCCGCCTGGAGCGCGGTGCTGCGGCACACGCCGATGGTGCTGGTGGTGGCCACCACCATGATCCAGTCGGCCGGCATGTTTACGCTGTTTACCTATATCGCTCCGCTGCTGCGCGACGTGCACGGCATCAGCGGCGCCGCGCTGAGCCTGATGTTCCTGGCCTACGGCGCCTGCGGCGTGGCCGGCAACGTGCTGGCCGCCGCCCGCATGGACCGCGCCACGCCCGCGCGCATCGTCCAGCTTGCCATGCTGACCTCGCTGGCGGCCATGCTGCTGTGGCCGCTGGCCACCATCGGCCCGGTGGCGCTGGTGCTGATCTTCATGCTGTGGGGCGTGGGCGGCTTCGCCACCAACAGCGCGCAGCAGGCGCGGCTGGTGGCGCTGGCGCCGGAGCGCGCCTCCGCCTCGATCTCGCTGAACTCTTCCTCGATCTACCTCGGCCAGGCGCTCGGCGCCATGGGCGGCGCGGCGATCTACGCCACCGCCGGCGCCGACGCCCTGCACTGGGGCGCCGCCGCGCTGATGCTGCTGGCGCTCGCGGTGTCGCAGCGCGCGCGGGCCCTGGGCCGCCGCTGGAACGCGGTGCGGCAGGCCTGAGCCGCAGGCGCCGCCAGCCCGCGGCAGGGATGGCCGCCCGCGCATCCGCGCGCGGGCCAGCATCGATATCAGGCTTTCGGAATGCAGAATGGCCGCCGCGCCTTGCTTTTCTGCTAATGTTTGGCTCTCGATACAAGTATCGGACGGTGCCGCGCTGTAATACGTTGTAATCGTTCCGGCGGCCGCGCCACTAGCCGCTGGCGGCCCCGATCCTGTACTAGTAGCGTTTTGTCGCGAGTCGGCACCGGTTCCAAGAAGCCGGGCCGTCGGGGAGCGGCGCCTGAAGCGCGCACTGTAAGAGAGTCCTCACATGAAAACGAACGGCATCGACCAGGCCAAGGGCTTCGTCGACGGTAAATGGAGTCCGGCCATGGGAACCGGCAAGGGACGGGTTTCTCCGTGGCTGCTGATCGCGGTGCTGGCCGCGCTGGTGGCCGGCGGCTGGTTCGGCTGGCGTACCTGGATGGCCCCCAAGCCGGCCGCCAAGGCGCCTGCCGCGGTCGTGGTCAGCACGGCCGTGGTCCAGCAGGGCGACGTTCCGCTGCAAGTGAGCGCTAACGGAACGGTCAGCGCGCTGTCCACCGTGGAAGTGCGCCCGCAGGTGTCGAGCACCGTGCGCGCCGTGCACATCAAGGAAGGCCAGTCGGTCAAGCCGGGTGATCTGCTGTTCACGCTGGACACCCGCATGGACGAGGCCAACCTGGCCAAGGCGCAGGCCCAGCTGGTGCGCGACCAGGCCGACCTGTCCGATGCCCGCCGCACGCTGGCGCGCAGCCAGGAGCTGCTCCAGCGCAATTTCATCTCCAAGAGCGCGGTGGACACCGCCCAGGCCAAGGTCGACGGCTTCGAGGCCACCATCCGCGCCGACCAGGCTGCCATCGAGGCCACCCGCGTGGCGGTCAGCTACGGCGCCATCCGCGCCACCATCGCCGGGCGCACCGGCGTCATCAATATGTTCCCGGGCTCGCTGGTGACGCCCACCAGCACGCTGCCGCTGGTCACCATCGCCCAGATCCAGCCCATCGCCGTCACCTTCACGCTGCCCGAGCGCCAGCTCGCGGCGCTGCGCGAGGCGCTGCACGCGGGGCCGGTGGCCGTCACCGCCATGCCCAACGACGGCAGCAAGACCCCGGTGACCGGCAAGATCAGCTTCGTGGACAACTCGGTCGATCCGCAGTACGGCAGCATCCGCATCAAGGCGCAGTTCGACAACGAGGAGCAGCGCCTGTGGCCGGGCACCTACGCCAACGTGGATGCCGTGGTGCAGACCCTCAAGGGCGCGCTGTCGGTGCCGCCGCAGGCGGTGGTGACCGGTCCGGAAGGCCGCTTCGTCTACGTCGTGGGACCGGACAACCGCGTCAAGCCGGTGCCGGTCAAGGTGCAGATCTCCACGGCCAGCGCCGCCGTCATCGACGGCGTGCAGCCCGGCGCGCGCGTGGTGGTGGAAGGCGCGCAGAACCTGCGCGCGGGCAGCCTAGTGCGCGAAGCCCCGCAGGGCGCCCAGGGTGCGGCCAGCGCTCCCGCCGCCGACGCCAAGCATTGAAGTCCAGAGCCCCCACGCCATGAACCTGTCCGAGCTCTGTATCCGCCGTCCGGTGATGACGGTGCTGCTGTGCCTTGCGGTGATCGTCACCGGCATCGCGCTCTACCCCACCATCCCGATCGCCGCGCTGCCGTCGTTCAACTCGCCGGTGATCCAGGTCACCGCCACGCTGCCCGGGGCCAGTCCCGAGACCATGGCGGCCTCGGTGGCGATCCAGCTGGAAAAGCAGTTCGCCACCATTCCCGGCGTGTCGGTGATCAGCTCGTCGAACACGCTGGGCAACTCCAGCATCACCATCGAGTTCAACAACGACCGCGACATCGACGCCGCCGCCGTGGACGTGCAGGCCGCGCTGTTCCGCGCCCAGCGCTCGCTGCCGATCGAGATGACGGTGCCGCCGTCGTACCGCAAGGTCAATCCGGCCGACGCGCCGGTGCTGCTGCTGGCGATCAACTCGCCGGCGCTGAGCCTGGCCGAGCTCAACGCCTTCGGCGACAACCTGATCTCGCCCACGCTGGCCACGCTGCCCGGCGTGGCGCAGGTGCAGGTCAACGGCCAGAAGCGCTTCGCGGTGCGCGTGCGCGCCCACCCGGACGCGCTGTCCGCGCGCGGCCTCACGCTCGACGAGCTGGCCAACGCGCTGAACCGCGCCAACGCCAACACCCCGGTCGGCACGCTCGACGGCGCGCGCCAGACCCTCACCATCCAGGCCAACCGCCAGCTCGCCAGCGCCGACGCGTTCCGCAACATCATCGTGGCCAGCCAGCCCAGCGGCGCGCTGGTGCGGCTGTCCGACGTGGCCGAGGTCGAAGACAGCGTCGAGACCATCAAGACCGGCAGCTGGCTCAACAACGAGCGCTCCATCGTGCTGGCCGTGCTGCGCCAGCCGGATGCCAACACCGTGGCGGTGGTGGACGCCATCAAGGCCACCCTGCCGCGCCTGATCCAGCAGATGCCGGCCTCGGTCAGCGTCAGCGTGGTCAACGACCGCTCGGTGTCCGTGCGCGAGTCGATCCACGACGTGCAGTTCACGCTGGCCCTCACCGTGGCGCTGGTGGTGATGGTGATCTTCCTGTTCCTGCGCCGCGCCGCCGCCACGCTGATTCCCACCGTGTCGCTGCCGATCTCGCTGATCGGCACGGTGGCGCTGATGAAGGTGTTCGGCTACAGCCTGGACAACGTCTCGCTGCTGGCCATCACGCTCGCCGTGGGCCTGGTGGTGGACGACGCCATCGTGATGCTGGAAAACATCGTGCGCCACATCGAGGAAGGCGTGCCGCCGCTCAAGGCCGCGCTGATCGGCTCGCGCGAGATGGGCTTCACCATCCTCTCGATCTCGATCTCGCTGATCGCGGTGTTCATCCCGATCTTCTTCATGCCGGGCGTGATCGGCCTGCTGTTCCACGAGTTCGCCGCGGTGGTGTCGCTGTCGATCCTGGTCTCGGCGCTGGTCTCGCTGACGCTGATCCCGATGCTGTGCGCGCGCTTCCTCTCGGCCGAGAACGTGCCCATCGACGAATCGCAGCACACCTACGGCGACCATGGCGCGGCGGCGGCCCACGCCCCCGCCGCGGCGCAGAAGCAGACCATCGGCCTGCGCTCCACGCAGTGGTTCGAGAACCTGTTCGAGTTCACGCTGCACCGCTATGCGCGCGGGCTGGACTGGTGCCTGGCGCACCGCAAGTCGGTGCTGGCGGTGGCCGGCCTGACCTTCGTGCTGACCGCGGTGCTGTTCGCCACCATCCCCAAGGGCTTCTTCCCCGAAGAAGACATCGGCCAGATCCAGGTCAACGCCGAAGGCCCGCAGGACATCTCGTTCGACGCCATGGCCGACCGCCTGCGCGACGCGGCCGAGCGCATGCGCAAGAACCCCGCGGTGCGCAGCATCGTGGTGACGATCGGCGGCGGCAACTCGCCCGCCATCAACACCGGCCGCATGTTCGTCGAGCTCAAGCCGCACGAGGAGCGCCCGCGCATGGCGCGCGTGGTGGAGTCGCTGCGCCACGACGTGTCCGGCATCCCCGGCCTGGCGGTCTACTTCTCGCCGGTGCAGAACCTGCGCCTGGGCGGGCGCCAGAGCAAGAGCCGCTACCAGTACACGCTACAGAGCGTGAAGGCCGGCCAGCTGCAGGAGTACTCCGACAAGCTGATGGCCAAGATGCGCGCCGACCCGGTGTTCCGCGACGTCACCAGCGATTCGCAGCAATCGGGCCTGGAAGCGCAGCTCTCCATCGACCGCGACAAGGCCAACGCGCTCGGCGTGCAGATCCAGGACGTGCGCCAGGCGCTGTACTCCGCGTTCGGCGAGCGCCAGGTCTCCACCATCTACACGCCGATCGACAACTACTACGTGATCCTGACCGCGGCCGACATCGACCGCGCCGACGAGACTGCGTTCTCCAAGCTCTACGTGCGCAGCAAGACTGGGCAGATGGTGCCGATCTCGGCCTTCTCCACCACCGAGCGCCGGGTCGGCCCGATCGCCGTGAACCACCAGGGCCAGCTGCCGTCGGTGACGGTCTCGTTCAACCTCGCGCCGGGCGCGGCGCTGGGCGCGGCCTCGTCCAAGATCGACACCTACCGGCAGGAGATCGACATGCCGACCTCGATCTTCACCAGCTGGGGCGGCGACGCCGCCGTGTTCCAGTCCTCGCAGGCCACCCAGGTACTGCTGCTGGTGGCCGCCATCGCGGTGATCTACACGCTGCTGGGCGTGCTGTACGAAAGCTACATCCACCCGCTCACCATCCTGGCCGGGCTGCCGTCGGCGGCGGTGGGCGCGCTGCTCACGCTGTTCATCTTCAACGTGGAGCTGTCGCTGATCGCCACCATCGGCGTGCTGATGCTGATCGGCATCGTCAAGAAGAACGCCATCATGATGATCGACTTCGCGCTGGCGGCGCAGCGCGAGCAGGGCATGCCCCCCGCGCGCGCGATCCGGCAGGCCTGCCTGCTGCGCTTCCGCCCGATCATGATGACCACCTTCGCCGCCGTGGCCGGCGCGCTGCCGCTGGCGCTGGGCCTGGGCGCGGGCGCCGAGCTGCGCCAGCCGCTGGGCCTGGCGGTGGTGGGCGGCCTGCTGTTCTCGCAGGTCATCACGCTGTTCATCACGCCGGTGATCTATCTCGCGCTGGACCGCTTCTCGGGCACCGGGCCGCTGCAGATCGATTCGGAAGGCAACCGGCTGCCGGAACTGGTGGGCGGGGAGGCGGCCGCCGCCGGCCACTGAGCGGCTGCCGCGGCTGCGCAGTCCACGCCAGCGGAAAAGGGGCGGTGCCGGGTCAGCCGGCACCGCCCCTTCTGCTTTTTTGCGTGGAGCGCCGGGCCGCCCGTGGACACGACGGAAGGCACGAGCCAATAATAGCCACCATGCGCCGGCGTGCCGCATGCGCCGCGCGTGGCACGCTTTGTGCGGCTCGGCATCCATGCGAGCCGGACCGGCGGCGCGAGCCAACCGCAGAATGAAAAAACAGGATCATCCCGTCATGCAGACACGTACCCGCCTTGCCTTCCGCCGCACCGCCGGACCGGCGCTCGCGGCCGCTTTCCTCGCCGCCCTGGCGGGCTGCGCGGGCACGCCGCCCGCCGCCGTGGCCGGCGACGTCGCGCACCAGTTCACCGGCAAGACTTACGTGCTGCTGGGCGAAGTTCACGATAATGCCGACGGCCAGAAGCGCCGCCTGCTGGCGCTGTCGAGCGCGCTCGAAGCCGGCTGGCGCCCCGCCATCGCCATGGAGCAGTTCGACCGCGAGCGCCAGGCCGATATCGACCGCGCCCGCCGCGAGCGCCCCGGCGACGCCGCCTACGTGGTGGCGCAGGCCGGCGGCAAGGGCTGGCAATGGGAGCTGTACACGCCGGTGGTGGCGCTCGCGCTGCAATACGACCTGCCGCTGGTGGCGGCCAACCTGTCGCGCGCCGACGCGGGCAAGATCGTGCGCGGCGGGCTCGACGGCGTGTTCGAGCCGGCCGAGCGCAAGCGCCTGGGCCTGGCCGCGCCGCTGCCGGCCGACGTGGTCAGCGAGCAGACCGCGGTGCTCGACCGCGGCCACTGCGGCAATTTCCCCAAGGCCATGCTGCCCGGCATGCTCGACGCGCAGGCCGCCCGCGACGCCGTGATGGCCGACGCCATGCGCGCCTACGCCGGGCGCGGCGCCGTGCTGATCGCCGGCAACGGCCACGTGCGCCGCGACGTGGGCGCGCCGCGCTGGCTGGCCGCCGAGCAGGGCAAGATCTACAGCGTGGGGTATCTGGAGCAGGCCGGCGCTGGCGAGGTGGGCGAATACGACCGCGTGGTGCTGGTGCCGGCGCGCAAGCGGCCGGACCCGTGCAAGGACGCCAGGCCCGGCGCGGGCACCGCGCCGGCCGGCATGGGCTAGCGCGCGCCGCGCCCTAGCCGAACAGCTCCTCCGCCACGGTCGGGTGCAACTGCACCGTGGTGCGCAGGTGCGACAGTTTCACGCCCAGGCGCAGCGCCACCGCCAGGGCCTGGATGATCTCCGGCGCGGCGTTGTCCATCATGTGCGCGCCAAGCACGCGGCCGCTGCGCGCGTTGACCACCAGCTTGACCATCGACGCCTGCTCGCTGCCGGCGAAGCGGTTCTCCAGCGAGACGAAGCGGCGCACCACGCTTTCGATGCGCTCGGCCTTGCCCGCGGCCTCGATGGCCTGGTGCTCGGTCAGGCCGACGCTGCCGATGGCGGGATCGCAGAAGACCGCGGTGGGCACCGTGTCGAAATCGGCGCGGTCGCCGCGGCGGCCGAACAGGCGGTCGGCCAGCCAGCGGCCCTGGGCGGCGGCCACCGGCGTGAGATGCAGGCCGTCGATGGCGTCGCCGATGGCGTGGATCGAGCGGACCCTGCTGCGGAACGAACGGTCCACGCGGATGCCGCCCTTCTCGGCTTTTTCCACCCCCAGCGCCGCCAGGCCCAGGCCTTCCCATTGCGGCTCGCGCCCGATGGCGGCCAGCGCGGCCTGCGCGCGCACGGTATGGATGCGGTCCTTGCCGCCCTCGCCGCCGCCGTTGCCATTGCCGTTGCCGTCCTGCCGGTAGCACACGTCGATGGCGCCGTTGGCCTGGTTGAGCAGCGTGACCTCGGCATGGAAATGCAGGCGCACGCCCTTGGCGGCGAGCGCCTCGGCCAGCGCCGCGGCGATCTCGTGGTCGAAGCGCTCGAGCAGGCGGCTCTCGCGCACCAGCACCTCCACCTTCACGCCGTAGCGCGACAGGATCGAGGCCAGCTCCACCGCGATATAGCCGCCGCCGATCACCACCACCGAAGCCGGCAGGCTCTGCCAGGTGAACACGTCGTCGGAGGTGCCGGCCAGTTCGCCGCCCGGCACCGGCAGCGTCTGCGGGCGCGCGCCGGTGGCGACCAGGATGCGGCGCGCGTGGATGGTCTCGGCGCCGACCTGCACCTGGTCCGGCGCGGTGACGGTGGCTTCGCCGTGCAGCAGTTCCACGCCGGCGTCCTGCAGGCGGTGGGTGTAGGCCACGTGCAGGCGCGCCATCTCGGCGTTGACGCGCACGATGGCGTCGCTCCAGTCCTCGTGCCCGCCGGTGTGCGACAGGCAGCCCGAGAGAATGGCGGCGAGGGTGCCGCCGTACGAGAGCATCTTCTTGGGCACGCAGCCGCGGTTGACGCAGGTGCCGCCGATGGCGTCGCGCTCGATCAGCACCACGCGCGCGCCGTGCGCGGCGGCTCGCCGCGCCGCCGCCACGCCGCCGGAGCCGGCGCCGATCACCACGAAGTCCGCCTCGCGCTGCACGCCGCCCTTGCCCTTGCGCTTGCCGCCGCGCGGCACGCGCTCGATGGCCCGCTCGGATGTCGCCCTGCGCGCGCTCTGGCGCTCGCTTGCCGGTTTTGCCTGGCGTTTCGTCATCAATGCCTCCTGTGGCGGCGCGAAGGCCGCGTTGCACATCGAGATGACAGAGCCGCAAGGCCGGCCGGCGCGCCCGAAGAACGCTATGCGGTGGTGCCGAGCTCCGTCTTCATGACAGACGGCCACTCGCGCAGGAAGGTTTCCCCGTCGCGCTGGCCGAGTTCGTAGGCACCGATCATCGCGCCGGGCCGGGTGTA